>NZ_CP166774.1:122500-4922500 GCF_059695565.1 Pseudomonas sp. LBUM1679 | reverse complement strand
GCGGGCGCGCATGGCCGCAACCTGGTCGTCGGTGGCGAATTTACCTTGATTGGCTTCCTCTACCGCCAATTCGATCTGTGCGGTCAGCGTCCTCTCATGCTCGATGTAGTCGCGAAGAACGTCCATCGCCAAGTAGCTCACACTTTGGCCATTCGTCTTGGCCAGATCGGCGAGAGCGTTCGAAAGGTCTTCCGGCAGGGTCAGGGATATCCCGGTCATGACAGCCTCGGTGGTGAACGTTTGTTGGGCATATTACACCGTCAAGCGCTCACGTGAATTAGCAGGCCAGAGCGTGGGAGCGATCAGGTTGAAAGGGCGGCTGTAGGAACTTTCTGAGTTGTAGGCAGGAGGCTACATCGTCTTGCGTCGATGCCTACGCCTAAGACAGAATCCGCTGACTTGTGCGCCTTGGGTCTGGCTTTTATTGTCTGCGGGTCGCTGAAAATCAGCGATCGGGTTTAGCAGCTCGGGTCCACTCTAGGCACACAGCGTCCATTTCATACTCAGGTTTTTTACCTGCAGGTTCGTGTTATGGCGGCTTTGCGTGGGGCACTTCGGTGCGCCGGGTTCTAGAGTCCTGGTCTGCTAACCCGCGTACGGCCGCCACCTCCATTCGTTTAGCAGCGACTGTGGCGACTCCATCACTCTAGGAGTTTCACCATGATCAGATCGACCCCCAGCCCTCCGGAATCAGAATCCGCAACGCAATCCTCGTCCCAAACTGGCGACCATCACCACAATCCCCAGTCCCTCAAAATCGCCATCCCACCGCACAAACCCAGCACAATGTTCGTCATCGCCCCCGACATCAACACCGAAACCCTGTTGGCCCACGCTTGCGAATCCCTGGCCTCCGCGAGTGTCATGGCCAGTGATTTCGCGGCGTTCCTGGAAGGGTCGCAGCGCAACACAATGCTGGGCATTCAGCAGGTCATCATGCTGGCCGAGCTGGCGGTGAATCGAGCACTGGATAACGTTGATCCGCAAGATTGACCCACCTGGTCATTCCCATGTCGAACCGTCCGCGTGGGAATGCGGCCCGAGGCGTTCCGCGTCCATGCGGATGCAGAGCGCCCGGTGAGGCATTGCCGGTGTAAATGAAATGATCGGGTGAGCGTATCCCGTGATCTTTTATGCGTTTACGATTGAATGATCACCGTAGCGAGGGAACGCAAAATGGATTGTCAGGTTCGTCTCGCAACAATCGGGGATGCAGCAGCGATCAGTCACGTGGTGATCAGCGCGCTGCGTGAGTCCAATGCGCAAGACTATCCGCCCGACGTCATCGCGCGAGTGGAGCAGGGCTTCTCCGCGCAGGGGATCATTCAGTTGATGACGCAGCGCCGGGTTTATGTGGCGTCTGTCGATCAACGTGTCGTCGCAACGGCCAGTCTGGATGGGGACGTCGTACGAAGCGTCTTTGTCGACCCGCAACACCAAGGGACCGGAATCGGCAGGCAGCTCATGACTGTCATTCATTCGGCTGCTCTTGAGCTGGGCCTTGATGTTCTGCACGTGCCGTCTTCAATCACCGCAGAAGGCTTTTATGCCGCGCAGGGGTTTCGAAAAGTGCGGGATGAATTTCACGGGACCGAGCGCACCATCATCATGCAGAGGGTGTTAAGGCGATAGCGGATCTGATCAAACAAACCTGCCAATCATCAGACCGCCATCGCAGGCAAGCCAGCTCCCACAGGGTTTTGTGTTGGGCACAATATTCGTGCACGGCAGCGATTCCTGTGGGAGCGGGCCCGCGATGAGGGCAGCACGGTCAACATCGATGTCGAATGTCCGGCCGCCATCGCAGGCAAGCCAGCTCCCACAGGGTTTTGTGTTGGGCGCAGTATTCGTGCACGGCAGCGACTCCTGTGGGAGCGGGCCCGCGATGAGGGCAGCACGGTCAACATCGATGTCGAATGTCCGGCCGCCATCGCAGGCAAGCCAGCTCCCACAGGGTTTTGTGTTGGGCGCAGTATTCGTGCACGGCAGCGATTCCTGTGGGAGCGGGCTTGCCCGCGATGAGGGCAGCACGGTCAACATCGATGTCGAATGTCCGGCCGCCATCGCAGGCAAGCCAGCTCCCACAGGGTTTTATGTTGGGCGCAGTATTCGTGCACGGCAGCGACTCCTGTGGGAGCGGGCCCGCGATGAGGGCAGCACGGTCAACATCGATGTCGAATGTCCGGCCGCCATCGCAGGCAAGCCAGCTCCCACAGGGTTTTGTGTTGGGCACAATATTCGTGCACGGCAGCGATTCCTGTGGGAGCGCGCCCGCGATGAGGGCAGCACGGTCAACATCGATGTCGAATGTCCGGCCGCCATCGCAGGCAAGCCAGCTCCCACAGGGTTTTGTGTTGGGCGCAGTATTCGTGCACGGCAGCGACTCCTGTGGGAGCGGGCCCGCGATGAGGGCAGCACGGTCAACATCGATGTCGAATGTCCGGCCGCCATCGCAGGCAAGCCAGCTCCCACAGGGTTTTGTGTTGGGCGCAGTATTCGTGCACGGCAGCGATTCCTGTGGGAGCGGGCTTGCCCGCGATGAGGGCAGCACGGTCAACATCGATGTCGAATGTCCGGCCGCCATCGCAGGCAAGCCAGCTCCCACAGGGTTTTGTGTTGGGCGCAGTATTCGTGCACGGCAGCGATTCCTGTGGGAGCGGGCTTGCCCGCGATGAGGGCAGCACGGTCAACATCGATGTCGAATGTCCGGCCGCCATCGCAGGCAAGCCAGCTCCCACAGGGTTTTGTGTTGGGCGCAGTATTCGTGCACGGCAGCGACTCCTGTGGGAGCGCGCCCGCGATGAGGGCAGCACGGTCAACATCGATGTCGAATGTCCGGCCGCCATCGCAGGCAAGCCAGCTCCCACAGGGTTTTGTGTTGGGCGCAGTATTCGTGCACGGCAGCGATTCCTGTGGGAGCGGGCTTGCTCGCGAAGGCGTACTGACATTCGGCATCGATGTCGACTGACGACGCCTTTAGGCAAGCCTGCAGTCAAACCAAAGACACCCCGGTCCCGTCTACTTGGAAAACCGCCGCGCCCCCGCCACACAAAGAATCACCGCCACCGTCACTCCCAACATGCCAATGCTCACCTGCTCATGCAGCAACGTCGCCGCTAGCGCCAAACCGAAAAACGGTTGCAGCAACTGCAACTGGCCGACGGCGGCAATCCCGCCCTGGGCCAACCCGCGATACCAGAACACGAAGCCGACCAGCATGCTGAAGACCGATACGTATCCCAGGCAGACCCACGCCGATGTCGTGATACCCGAGAACGAAGGCGGGGCGAGGTACCAGGTCAGCGGGATCATCACGGGAAGCGACAGCACCAATGCCCAGCAGATCACCTGCCAACCGCCCAAGGTCCTGGACAACTTCGCGCCTTCGGCATAACCCAGGCCGCAGGCGAGGATCGCCAGCAACATCAGGATGTCCCCCGTCGGCGACGCGGTCAGGCCTTGGGAGAATGCAAAGCCCACCACCAACGCACTGCCCAGCACCGAGAACAACCAGAACACCGGCCGCGGCCGCTCACCACCGCGCAGCACGCCAAACGCCGCGGTGGCGAGCGGCAACAGGCCAACGAAGACGATCGAATGCGCCGACGTCACGTACTGCAGCGCCAACGCCGTCAGCAGCGGGAACCCCACCACGACCCCGAGTGCCACGATCGCCAGGGGCAGAAGATCACCTCGGGCAGGACGTTTTTCCTTGAACAGCAGCAACATGCACAGCGCCAGAAGCCCCGCGATGGTAGCGCGGGCAACCGTCAGGAATACCGGGTCGAACTCCAGCACCGCCAACCGTGTGGCAGGCAGCGAGCCGCTGAAGATCAGGACGCCGATGAACCCGTTGAGCCAGCCGCTGGCGGTCTTTTCCACCTCCAGGTTTTGCAGCTTCGATGCCCGTTCCATTTCGTTCACACTCAAAAAGTTTGCAGAGACCCATCCTATGATCGAAGATCAAGACAATCAAAATATTGTCATGGATACATCGGCCCATGCCTCGCTCTCGATACAAGTCGCTGGTTGACAGCTTTGCCGCGGATATCCGCTCCGGGCGCCTGCTGCCAGGTACGCGCTTGCCGACCCACCGCCAACTGGCGACGACCGAAGGCCTCGCGCTGGTGACGGCCAGCCGGGTCTATGCAGAACTCGAGGCGATGGGCCTGGTCAGCGGGGAAACCGGGCGCGGCACCTTCGTCAGGGAAACCGCGCTGGCGCCGGGTTCGGGCATCGACCAGAAAGACGTGGCCGTCGGCATGATCGATCTCAACTTCAACTATCCGTCGCTGCCGGGACAGGCAGAACTGTTGCGCAGTGCGTTGCGCCAACTGGCGTCGGGGGGTGACCTGGAGGCGCTGCTGCGCTACCAGCCACACGCCGGGCGACAGCATGAGCGGGCATCGGTGGCACGTCATCTGCGCGCTCGCGGATTGACGGTGGAGGCCGGGCAAGTGTTGATCGTCAATGGCGCTCAGCAGGGGCTGGCCGTGACGATGATGGCGCTGCTCAAACCCGGTGATGTGATTGCCGCCGATGCGCTGACTTATTCAGGTTTCAAGGTGCTCGCCGAAGCCCTGCACCTCGAAATCGTGCCCATTCCCGTGACCGAACAGGGGCCGGATCTCGCTGCCCTGGAAAAGCTCTGCCGGAGCCGGCGCGTAAGGGCGGTTTACAGCATGCCAACGCTGCACAATCCACTGGGGTGGGTGATGAGTGCCGAGCAGCGCGCGCACCTGGTGACGATTGCGCGTCGCCATGAGTTGCTCATCATCGAAGACGCCGCGTACGCCTTCCTGGCTGAAAACCCGCCGCGACCGATCGCCGATCTCGCCCCGGAGTGCACGGTTTACGTGTCCGGGTTATCCAAAAGTGTCGCCACCGGGTTGCGTGTAGGTTTCATCGCTGCGCCCCTGGATAAAGTGCCCGCCCTGGAGCGAACGATCAGGGCCACCACCTGGAACACCCCGGGCGTGCTGACAGCGATTGCCAGCACGTGGCTCGACGATGGCACCGTCATGCAGTTGGAAGCGGAAAAGCGCAAGGACGCCCAGGCCAGGCAAGCCATCGCCGCGCAAGTGCTGGCGGGCCTACGCTACATCAGCCACCCATCGTCGTATTTTCTGTGGCTGCCGTTGCCGGAAGACGCACGGGCCGACCAGATCGCCATGGAGTTGATGCGCGAACAGGTGGCGGTCTCGATCGCCGAGCCTTTTGCGATCTCCGTGCATGTACCCCATGCGATCCGTCTGGCGTTGGGGTCGGTGGATCTGGACACGCTGCGCCAGGCGTTGGTGAAGGTGAAGAGGGTGGTGGGGGCTTATTCCTAGCGCAGGGCGATGGCCTACGGCGGGGACAGTTTGATGTTCAGACGGCCATCGTCGCTTCGCGCTTCGCCATTGCGCCCGCCGGTGGTGTGGGTCTTGCCGGTATACAGCACGGTGTCGATTTGATTGATCATGGGTGGCTCCTGCTGGGGTGTTGGACTCTTCAGCGGTTAGGTCGCTGGATTCATCGGAGAAGCTGATGTCCGATGGCGCCCACTTTTCCACCTTCATGTAGTGCGTGTGTGTCCTGAACCGGCGGTTGTGTATCGCTGTGTAAAATCACCGGAAAACATGCAGGCCGATACAAACAACACCCGCTTTGGCTTGATTGCCGTTGCCGGCGGCATCGCCCTGGTCCTCGCTGGCGGCCCGAATCCTGCCCTATCTGCTGGCAGCCCCAAGGCTATCCACAGGCTTTCGCCGCCAAGGCCGGGGGAGGGCGTTTTTGCATTTAAGTTTTGGTACCGGCGCCAGTCATGATGAAATAGCCGCCTGCTTTTGCTATGAACGACACCTGGAACCGACATGAAGAACGCCGCCGTACTGACCTTCGCCCTGCTGCTCAACGCAGGGCTCTGCAGCGCCCAGGCCGACGCGGCCGGCGATGCTGAAGCAGGCGGCAAACTGTTCAAGCGGATCTGCGGTGGCTGCCATCAGGTCGGGGAATCGGCGCGGGGCTCTTTTGGTCCGCAGCTCAACGGGATTTTCGGTCGCCCTTCAGCCAGCACGACGGACTACCTGTACTCTGACGCGATGAAAGCGGCCGGCATCGTCTGGACTCGCGAAACACTGACCGCGTACCTCGAAAACCCGAAGGGAGTGGTCCCCGGGACCCGGATGATTTTCTGGGGGCTCAGCGATCCGGAAAAGGTCGAAGATGTGCTGGCTTATCTTCAGACCTTTCAACCGCATTGAGCTGGCTGAACACTAGGCGCGCGTGGTGGTTCAACCGCTGACAGACGGGCGACGCGTTTAGCCAACTAACAATGCGTTATCGTTGACGTCCTTCGCTGGCGAGCCAGCTCCTACAGGGCCGCGAGGTAGGCGCCGAGGCGTTGGCCCATTTGCTCGCCCAAGGCTTGCAAGGCGCTGAAGGGGCGGACCATCACCTCGAACTCGACGATTTTCCCCTGTTCATTGAAGCGGATCATGTCGATGCCCTTTAGCGCCTTTCCGTCGACGTTGGCGCTGAACTCCAGCACGACGCTCAATCCGTCTGCCGTCGCCAATTCCCGGTGATAGACAAAATCATCGAACACCTCAATGACGGTGTTGAGAATCTTCGAGACCACGACCGCCCCCAGGTAAGGCTTGTGCGCCATCGGCGAGCGGAATATCGCCTGAGGGTCCAACAGTTCGGGCAAGGCGCTCAAGTCACCCTTGCGGATCATGGCGTGCCACTGGTTCAGAGAGGCTGCGGCTTCGGGATGCAGGTTCAGTCCAGACATCTTCAACTCCTGTATTTTTATTGTTGGCCTTCCGGCGGCGATGGCGTTGCCCGTCGAGTATAAGAGGCCCTGCGTGGGCAGCAAGGGGACCAAAAGATCGCAGCCTGCGGAATGCGCGTACGACCACGAATTGGCGGATATACCCGGCATTTGGTGGCGCAGGCTTGTGTGGGAGCTGGCTTGCCAGCGAAGGCGGTCTCAAACCTTGCAGCGCCCATGACGACGCCTTCGCCAGCAAGCCGGCTCCTACAGGTTTGGCGTTGTCCACTATTCATCTGTACGCCGGTGATCGTGTAGGAGCTGGCTTGCCAGCGAAGGCGGCCTCGAGTCATGCAGCGCCAATGGAAACACCTTCGCCAGCAAGCCGGCTCCTACAGCGGCGATCTTGGCGATTGCCCGGGCATCCCATGAACTGCGGGTTATTGCAGGTATAAAAAACCCGGCAGACGAGGCCGGGTTTTTCGTTGAGTGTTGCGGTAAACCATTCATTTACACCGCACGGCTTTCGATCAGGCGATCCGAACCATCAGCAGCCACCCGATTTTCGATCAACCGATCCGAACCATCAGCAGCCACCCGATTTTCGATCAACCGATCCGAGCCATCAGCCGCCACGCGATTCTCGATCAACCGATCCGACCCCCCCTCGGCCACACGACTTTCAATCAACCGATCCGAGCCGCCTTCAGCGACAACCGGGTGAGCAGAGGTAGCGGCGAAAGCGTTCACTGCAAAAACCGAGAAAGCGATGCTGAGAAGGACTTGGCGTTTCATGATGGTGTGCTCCGGGGTGTAGGTGTCTGGTATGGAGGCGATGTTACGCCCCGGAGTTTTTAAGAGAACTTCATTGAGTTAATGGTGACTATTAACCCCGTCAATGGCTGCATCACCCAGGGTTTACCGATCAGCGATACACAGTTCGCCGGTGGCGCGTATCAAGGCCTGGCCATGCAAACCGTCCTTGATCAAACCGGATCGCGCCGTGGCCAGCCAGTCCTGGCAGTTAGGGTCGGTGCGATAGGGCACGAACCTGGCGTATTGCTGCAACAGGCGGTTCTGCAGTTCATCCAGCTGAGGCCTGATCTGCTTGGCGAGGTCCGGCCGTGGCGTGTCAGGCGCCTTGCCCGCCGCATGCCATTGAGCGATCAGGCCGTACTGCACCAGCTTGTTGGCCTCTATCTGTGCGTCGACCAATTCGGCGACGTCGTTCGGGTCCAGCTTGCGCGCCGCGGCCATCTTCCTCGCGTCGGCGATGACCTGCGCTTCCCGGGCGCTGTCCTGGATCGGTTTGCCACTGTCCCATTTGGTCAGCGCCACCAGATCGGCAATGTTCAGGCGCTCGTTCATCGTCGCCAGCAGCGGTTGCAGGCTATCGGGCGCCGGTCCGGGCGTGGCAGCCTGTGCGCCGCCAGCGAACAAGCCGAGCAGGGCGCAGGTCAGCAGCAGCGGTAAGCGTGGGGAGTGGAGCATTGGCAAACCTCATTGGACGCGGGATTCACAGGCAGGTGATGTGTAACACAGGTGTGGCAGGGCCGTTAAGGGTGGCGGATCCATTTACGCAGGGCGCAACGAAAGCCGGGTCGCATAATGGCGCTAGGGCTTTTTTGCGCTTGTGCAGGTAGCATGAACGCTTTACCGGCGAGCCAAGCGACAGGCTGGTTAACGTAAACGAGTGGGTCGAACATTGATCGAACGACGTCAATTCAGCGGAGGCATGAAGGGTAAAAATCTCCGCTATCTGAATGAAAACCCTGGCCAGCCTGCTCAGATGAGTCGAGCAGGCTTTTTGCTGCTCGAGCACTTCTCGCTGCCTGCGTTCACCCAGGCACTGGATACCATTGTCACCGCCAATCTGCTGCGCCCCGGGTTGTTCTCATCGCGCACGTTCGGCCTGAATGACGCAGAAGTCGTCAGCGATCTGGGGCTGGTGATCCGCCCGGATGCACGCCTCGATTCTGCCGCTATCCACGACCTGGATCTGCTGGTCATCTGCGGCGGCTACCGGACCGAACTGAAGGCGAACGAGGAGTTCATCAACCTGTTGCGAGCGGCGACGGACCAGGGCGTCACGCTGGCCGGATTGTGGAACGGTGCATGGTTCCTCGGCAGGGCAGGCCTGCTCGACGGCTATCGCTGTGCAATCCACCCCGAACATCGCCCCGCACTCGCCGAAATCGCCAAGGCGACCCAGGTCAGCAGCGAGCCCTATGTCATCGATCGCGACCGGCTCACGGCGTCCAGCCCCTCCGGCGCATTCCATATGGCGCTGGACTGGATCAAGGGCCTGCACGACAAAGCCCTGGTCGAGGGCATCGAAGACATCCTGGCGTTCGAGGAGTCTCGCTACCGGCGCATCAAACCCACTGAAAACATCTGCGTCAGCGCGCCCTTGCGCGAAGTGGTGAAGCTGATGGACGCCAACCTCGAAGAACCGCTGGAGCTGGAGCAACTGGCCGTTTACGCCGGCCGCTCACGTCGCCAACTCGAGCGCCTGTTCAAGGAACAACTGGGCACCACGCCGCAGCGCTATTACATGGAACTGCGGATCACCGAAGCCCGTCGGCTGCTCCAGCACACGGAGCTGTCCCAGGTCGACGTGCTGGTGGCCTGCGGGTTCGTTTCGCCCAGTCATTTCAGCAAGTGCTACAGCTCGTATTTTGGCTACAGGCCTTCCAAGGAAAAGCGCCTGGTCAAGTAATGACGTTGGAACTCTGAATGAAAGTCAGATTTCCAGAATGCCCGACGCCATGAAGCCGCCGTCCACCGGAATCACATGACCGCTGATATACGACGAATCGTCGGACGCCAGAAAGGCCACCGCGCCCGCCATTTCCGCCGGCGTTCCATAACGTCGCATCGGTACGGCCCGGGCGTAGGAATCCCGCGTCGTGGCCGAGTGCAACATCTGGGTCAACGGTGTGTCCACCGGGCCGGGCGCTATGCCGTTGACCGTAATGCCGTATTCGGCCAGCTCGACCGCCATCTGCCGGGTCAGACCGATGAGCGCGGCCTTGGAAGTGCCGTAGGCCGTGCGGCCCAGGCTCGCGCGCATACCGCTGATGGACGCGACGTTAATGATCCGCCCCCAGCCATTGGCGCTCATCAGCCGCGCCGCGTGTTGCCCGCAGAGCAGCGAGCCGGTCAGGTTAATGTTCAGTACCCGTTGCCAGTCGCTGAGGTCGCAGTCCAGAAACGCCTGGGTCTTGGCAATGCCGGCATTGTTGACCAGCACATCACAGCGGCCGAAGCGCTCTTGCAGGAAGGCAAACGCCGCCGCGATGGAGTGCGCATCGCCGACGTCGATTGCCAGCGCCACCGCTTCAATGCCTTGGGCGTTCAGCCCGGCGACCATTTCTTCGGCCGCCGCCAGGTTAATGTCTGCCACCACCACGGTATGCCCGTCATGTCCCAGGCGTTCGGCGATAGCGGCACCGATCCCCATGGCGGCTTCTATGCAGGCCCGCCGGTCATTCTGGGCACCCTGATACCTTCCGCGCAGATCAGCGCAGTGGGGTTCGCGTTCAAGGATTACGATCAGGTGTGGGCGGCGATGGATGGCGAATTGGGCGCGCATATCCGCACAGAGATTGCCAAGAGCGAGGTGTTATTTGCGTTCGAAAAAATCTGGGACAACGGCTTTCGAGTCACCACCACCAGTAGCAAGCCCATTGCGACACCCGCTGATCTGTTGGGAATGAAACTACGAGTCCCGCCAAGCCCAATCATCATGTCGATGTTCCGCAGCTTCGAGGCCGCACCGGCGAGCATCAACTTCTCCGAGGTTTATTCCGCTTTGCAGACTCGTATTGTTGAAGGTCAGGAAAACCCTCTGACACTGATCGCGTCCGCCAAGTTGTATGAAGTGCAAAAATATTGCTCGATGACCAACCACATGTGGGACGGCTTCTGGATTCTTGGCAATCAATCGAAGTTTGCCGGACTGCCCGCGCCGGTGCAGGCACTTGTGACGAAGCACATCAACGAAGCTGGGGTGAACATGCGCGCCGATCTGCGAACGATGCAGCTGGACGTCATCGAGGTGCTGAGTAGCAAAAAACTGATCTTGAGCAGCGTTGCCCCCGAGGCTTTCCGTCAGAAATTGCGTGAGGCGGGTTACTACTCGCAGTGGCGCGAGACGTTCGGCGAGAAGCCGTGGGCGTTGTTGGAGAAGATAAGTGGATCTTTGGTTTGATCGATGATCGGCAGAAATGCCTGCTGTAGGGAGTGGATGTGCTCGGGAGAGGGGTGCAGCTTCAAGCCGCTGGCAGGCGTTTACCGCCTGCTCAGCCAGGCCCTGCCTGGTTCAGTCATTCACCAATGATCGCCTTGATCAATTCAATATGGGCCTTGCGAGTGTCGCGGGGGGAGATCAAGTGAATATAGGCTGCCGTCCTTCCAGAGGCCGCCAATAGCGAATCCCTGAATGACCCTGCAAGTGTGCCGGAAACCGAGGATCATGCATGAGGTCCGATTGGCTTGAGCATGCTTTGGAGCCCAGAATGAAAGTTGGCGTGATCTCCGATACCCATGGCTTGCTCCGCGCCGAAGCCGTCGCTGCCCTGGAAGGTTGTGAACGGATCATCCACGCCGGCGACATCGGAAAACTCGAGATCCTCGAGCAGTTGGCAGCAATTGCCCCGCTGCACGTAGTACGCGGGAACAATGACCTGGGCGCACCTTGGGCAGACACACTCGCCGACCAGCTGCGTTTTGATCTGAATGGATGGCAGACCTTGCTGGTGCACGACGTTGCCGATGTTCCGACGGAGCTGGATGCCGGGATAAAGCTGGTGATTACCGGCCATTCGCATAAGCCACGCATTGAATGGCGCGGCGAACGGCTGTATCTCAATCCAGGTAGTGCGGGGCGGCGCAGATTCAAGCTGCCGGTGTCGCTGGCGTTGTTGGAGGTGCTTGAGGGTTCGATTGAACCGCGGCTGGTTTCGTTATTGGAATGACCATCTGCTGGAATGCGGTCCCCAAAAAAAGGCGCAAAAGCAGCGAGAGCTCGAAGCCGCGGCTGGTCTCGCTGCCGCAATGATCATGTGCTGAAGGGTTTGGCTGAATACGCTTCACGGGGAATCTACCGCGGGTATTGCAGCCTCTGTCATCAAATGCCACGTCACTGACGTTCAATGCGACGCAGTCGACTTGCGCTTGACGATACTGGCTGTCTCACCGAAGTCGTGAAGCGAAATCCCCCGTCAAGCCCGATAGCTGCGTGCCTTGGCGGGGGCTGTCAGCTGCAAACCTCAAACAATAATAATGGCTAACCCATCGAGTTCGTCGCATGAACATTCTGAACAAGTCCAAGTTTTCGACGCGACGGAGCAGGCACGGGCGGAGAAAGCCTTCGCGACCTACCGCGGCACGCCGCTGGAGGAGGATGAGCGGGTGGTGGGGGACCGGTACGAAGCCCTGTGGCCTGCCTATGTGGCCGCGACCCGGCAGATCTTGGAACTGTTGAACGCTGGCGATATCGCCCAGGCACGCACTCGCTTGAACGCGCTATCCCTGGACGAATTCAGAGAGGCCCGCGAGTGCCTGCACGTTATGATCAATTCGATCGATCGACAGATCAAAAAGGGTGCCGAGGGTGCGCAAGCACTCAAAGCCAGCTCCACGCTGATGCTGTCGGTCGGGATCGTGATCGCCTTTCTGGTGGCCGCTGTCCTGGGCATGCTGGTTACCCGCATGATCACTCGCCCATTGGCAGTGGCGGTCGCGAGTGCCCAGCGCATTGCCGCTGGCGATCTGACTCAGCGTATTTCCACTACCCGTGGCGATGAAGCGGGGCAACTGCTCAATGCCTTGGCGGATATGCAAGGTGGTTTGAAGCGCACCCTCCAGGAGATCGCCAGGGCCTCGGATCAGTTGGCCTCGGCCGCCGAAGAGCTGAGCACGGTCACCGAGGAAAGCACCCGTGGCCTGACAAGGCAGAATGACGAAATCCAGCAGGCGGCCACCGCGGTCAATGAAATGACCGCGGTCGTCGAGGAAGTGGCACGTAACGCGGTCTCGACCTCCGATGCCTCTAAAACCGCGACCGAAGACGCCGTCGATGGACGTGCTCAGGTCGACCATACGCTCAAGGGCATCAGCACCATGGTGCAACAGATCACCGGGTCGACCGAGACGGTGACCGAACTGGCCGGGCACATTCGGGAAGTCAGCAAGGTCTTGGACGTGATCCGCAGTATCGCCGAACAGACCAACCTGTTGGCGCTCAACGCGGCCATCGAAGCCGCCCGTGCCGGCGAGCAGGGGCGCGGGTTTGCCGTGGTGGCCGATGAAGTGCGCGCATTGGCCCACTGCACCCAAGCCTCGACTGTCGAAATCGAAGGCATGATCAATACGGTGCAATCGGGTGCCAACGGGGCCGTCATCGCCATGGGCAAGAGCCTGTCGCTGGCCACCAGCACCCAGGAACAGGCCCGGCTGGCCTTGTCCTTTAACACCCTGGTCGCGCAGTTCAAGCTTTAAGGTTCTGCGGGCGGTTTCAGTAGACCACTACACTGTCTCATCGAACGGCCGAGGCCGAGAGCGAACGTTAGCAGGAGTGGAATGTGCGTAACGACAGATTATTGGGTTTGAACCAGCAAATCGAAAAAGCCGCCACTGCCATGCGCGAAAAACTCGTGGTGTCTGATGAGGTGGTAGTGGCGGATTTCATGAGGCGGTACGAATTGACCTTGGCACTATTCGGTACTGGCTCAGAGCCGAAGCTGGAGGCGAGCTTGAAGGGACTGTTAAATTGCACGAGAGGCTACCTGGAAACCTCCAGTCATTATGATCAGAAATTTCTGGATGAAATGTGTGCGACAGAAAGACTGATCGAGGAATGGTTGAAGGACAATTAGCTGCAAATTCGCGCGTACGTTTCCGACCTGTCAGCACAGGTCACGTTCGTCCGCTGCTGGCCGTTTTCTGCCCGTCGCGAGAGGCAGAAAACGACCCAGGTTGTGTGAAAACGTTTTAGAGCGAGTTTGACAGTCAGAACCGCAACGAAAATCGCGTTCCTACACAAATTTCAGGTCTGTTGACCAACAAAACTCTGGCAGATTTTACGTAGCAACGCAGACTTCACAACGGTGCATGCGTTTTCACACAGCCTGGACCCATAGCGGTCATTCGAGCAAGCAGAAATGGTTAGCGTTGGTATCAAATACTAGGACGATGAAGCAATGAAATACGGATTTTTGGCCGCCATGGCGGCCGGCCGCGAGCCTTACGAGACTTGAAACCGGTGTTCTGAGGCGTCTTTAACGTCCGCTGATACGAGCTGCCCCCCTGGCGCCATCGTCCAGGGATGCTTTAACGTGACCTTGCGTGGGGTGAAGCGATCGCGCGGACGCCAAACCGCATCGATAGCCTCGCCGCGGTTCGTTCACGTAGCGCAAGTAGGGTTTCGGTGACAGCGGTCAAAAATAATAGAGCGCTTGCACGGTCGCTGTAGCTTGTTTGCGGTCCCTGCCATTGCCAAAGGGGTTGTCATCATCGCTGCCGGCGAACCAGTCATATCGGATTTCAGGACGCAACGATAAATTACGCGTTGCTTCATAGCGAAATCCCAAGGTCAGGGCATTGAATGCACCGTGTGCTATTGATACCGGGAACAGCGCGAAGCCGTCGGGGTCCGCGAAATGTTCCGCCCTCGCCGAGAAGATAAGGTCGCTGCGATAGTGATAACTCAGAGAACTATTGACGCCCCACCAGTGAGCGCCTGAGAACCGCGGGCCGGTCACGATGTCGACAGTATCAACTTTGCCGTCGCCACTTTGGTGTCCATACACCGCCTCGGCGCCGATAGACCAGTGCTGGTCAAGCGCGAACCAGCCATTCAATGAATGTTGCTGTTTGAGTTGGCCACTTGATGATATCAATCGAGAAGTGGGGGCTTGAATATCATCGATAGATTTATTCTGCTCGTCGCCAATAATAAACTCATAATCGATCCATCCTCGCATGTCGGCACTGCGCCAACGTATTGCGCCTAATATTGATTTACTGTCGTTATTGTCTCTCAGGTTATTCCAGCCCTGCACAATGCCTATTTCTCCACCGAGCAGACTTGATTGCGTACTCATCAGTCTAGTGCCCAAAACGACGCCGCTGACGGTCGCTGGCTCGGTTACGAATGCGTAGGTTTTGGTAGCAAAAGCGTTGCGCGCAATCCGGATGTTCGGCGGAATCTCGTAGCCTACGCCCGGTCCGAAGATCCCGGCCATGACGCTGATCCCTGTGCCAACAGGCAGATAGGCTGTGCCAAACAAGTCGGGAAATGCGTAGAAGTTTTGCCGGCGTCGCTGAGCTTTAGCCGAGTCTGATGCGCCAGGCTCATTCACCCCCCAGTGCTCATCCCAACCCGTGGTTCGCGCAAATTGACCGTCGCGGCCATAGAGCAACCCAAAAGTGAAGCCGAATGACGTATCGGTCGGCTGCGGTCCTGGTAATGGCGTAGCGCGCGGAACATAGGTGGTATTAAGTGGCTTTTCGATAAATAAGTTGAAAAAGGATAATTGAAACTTTTCGTCGGCGTATCCCGCCACTGGCAAGTTGGTCAGGCCGCCATGCCGCTCACTAGCGGTCGATGTATTGTTGCGGGAATACCCTGCGTCCACGACGCCATAAATCCTGATGCCGGTGTCTCTTTCCAATTCAGGTATCAGCCAGGTTGCCAAGTCACCTTCTCCAGGCTGGGAGGGAGATGCCGCGCACAGGGTGCATGAAAACACCGCGCACAGTGATGCGATAGGAATACGCATAGAGCATTTACCTTATTGTTATTGTTTAAAGTCGATCAGACAGAGCTGGAACGATTCGAAGATCGTCTAAAAGGCGGGTTGGGTACTCATGGCTTGGCCTGTTGTTTTTATAGTCGAGTGCCCAGACGGTAAGTTCATCGCCCCTGCACAACAAGGACAATATTGCGAAATGACTGTTCGTCGAAAACGAACAACTGATCCATCACCGCCTCTACGCTCAAGCGAGCTGCAGGGTTGCAGCAATACTGTTCGCGTTTCGCGAACAGTCATTTCGCTCATAATGGCCTTGTTAGGACACGGGGACGCGCCTTAACGTTTAGCCACTCAACACAAAAATAAACAGGGCTAAAACGATGAGTACCCAACCTGCATTCAATACGGTTTTCGGCTCGCTGGCGCAGTACAACAAGGGCTCGATCGAACTGGTCACCGGCAAAAAAAGCCACTATGCCTTTTCCAATATTTTCGAAGTCGCCGCGCAATCGGCACCCTACGAGAAAGTCGTCGTAGGCCTTAATCTCGGCTATGTCATCGAAGCCATCCGCGCTGAAGGCACTTCCCCTTGGTTCACCTGCGCCCACGACGAATTCGTCATCGCCGTTGACGGCATTGTTCGCGTCGACTTTCTCAAGCTCGACGCGGCAACGGCCCAAGGCGACGGCACCCAGCTGGCCGGCGAACTGCCTAAAGGTCGGCCGATGGGCTACGTGCTGCTCAAGCGCGGCCATCAGGCGCTGCTACCGGCCGGCTGCGCTTACCGCTTTGAAGCGAGCACCCCCTGCGTGCTCCTGCAGCAAACCGTACAGGGCTCCCTCAGCATCGAGAAGTGGGCTGACATCTGCTTGAAATGATTGTGTTCTGACCTCGACATTAATCCAAAAATAACAGGAGCCGATCATGGCTATGCTCGAAGCAGTTGAAACTGAAAGTGCACTTATCTTTGATACCCTGGTAGATGCCAGTGCCGCTCACCCAGTCACCGGCTACAAAGCGTTTAACCTGGGCTCCTTCAAGCTCTCACGAGATGAATACTTCGCTCGCATCGAATGGCCGGCCAAGGGGGAGCAACGCTCGCACTTGATGCCCGCCGATGCATTCCTGCGTGCGGTGATGCGCGATGTGGCGTGGGGCTTCTTCTACGGCTGGGTCAACTTCGACCACGTCGTCGGCACCCGCAATCTGTACGGCAAAGTCGACATGTACGCGGGTACCTTCAATGGCGTGCTGAAAGCAGCAGGTGTCGACTACACCGAGCAGTTCGAGACGCCGCAGATCATGGCCACTTTCAAGGCGATCCTGCGCGACTGGACCAACGCCGGCTTTGACCCGTTTGCCGCGCCTAGCGAAACCGGTACGGCGTTTGGCCGCAAAAACGGCGATAACATCGAGGCGATCGAGCGCTTCCGCGTTGCCACCCGCCGCATGCCAGGCTTGGAAGGAGATTCGCCACTGCGCGACGACCTGCCGGTCAACCGCCATTTCGCCGATGTAGCCCAGGACGAACCCGAGGTACATGCGGCCGAAGGTTTTGAAGGCCAACTGCATGCCTTCAGTCTATACAAGTATCTATCACGCTCTGACGTGAGCTGGAACCCTTCGGTGACTTCGGTGTGCGGCACCAGTCTGTTCTGCCCGACCACCGAAGAGTTCATCCTGCCGATTGTCCATGGCAATGACCGGATCGAGTGGTTCTTGCAGCTCAGCGACGAGATCATCTGGGATATCGGCGACAAGGATGATGGCAATCCTCGTGCGCGGATCACTATGCGTGCCGGCGACATCTGCGCGATGCCCGCCGACATCCGTCACCAGGGTTACTCGACTAAGCGCTCGATGCTGCTGGTCTGGGAGAACGCCACGCCTAACCTGCCTCAGCGTTACGAAAGCGGCGAACTCAAGCCGTACCCCGTCGAATTCTAATCACCGCAGCCCAGCGATTCAGGCTGGGCCGGCATTCCCATACCAGTGCATTTCACAGTGCCTATCCAGGCACTGCAGGGAGTCTTTGCTCATGCAAAACCAATTGTTCATTGATGGCCAGTTCGTCCCCGCCCTTGAAGGGGGCGAGATCGATGTCGTCAATCCTACCAATGGCGAGCTGATCACGCGCATTGCCGCGGCGCAGGCCGAAGACGTCGATCTCGCCGTGGCAGCGGCCAAGCGCGCATTCCCAGCCTGGGCTGCCACGCCGGGCGCAGAGCGGGGGCGTCTGCTTATGAAGCTGGCCGATCGCATCGAGGCTTGCAGCGATGAGCTGGCGCACCTGGAGTCGTTGGATACCGGCCATCCCCTACGTGATTCACGGATCCTCGACGTACCGCGCACCGCCGCCTGTTTCCGCTATTTTGGCGGTATCGCCGACAAGATCGAAGGCAAGGTTATTCCGGTGGATGCCGGCTTTCTCAATTACGTGCAGCGCAAGCCGATCGGTGTTGTGGGTCAGATCGTGCCGTGGAATTTTCCGCTGATGTTCACCAGCTGGAAGATGGGCCCGGCGCTGGCCGCGGGTAATACAGTGGTGCTGAAGCCGTCGGAGCTGACGCCACTTTCGACGCTGCGCATCGCCGAGCTGATGAAAGAAGTGGGCTTTCCAGACGGCGTGGTCAATATCGTCCCAGGCTATGGCCATACCGCCGGGCAACGCCTGGCCGAACACCCCGATGTCGGCAAGATCGCCTTCACCGGTTCTACCGCCACCGGGCGGCGCATCGTCGAAGCTTCCCAGGGCAACCTGAAACGCGTGCAACTGGAGTTGGGCGGAAAGGGGGCCAACATCGTCTTCGAAGACGCCAACCTCGACGCCGCCGTCAACGGCGCGGCCTGGGCGATCTTCCACAATCAGGGCCAAGCCTGCATCGCAGGTTCGCGGTTGTTGTTGCAAGAAAGCATTGCCGATGAGTTTCTTGAGCGCTTTGTCACCTTGGCCCGGTCCATCCGCCTGGGCGATCCCCTGGATCCGAATACCGAAATGGGCCCACTGACCTCTGCGTTGCACCGCGACCGCGTGCTGTCGTTCGTCGACATCGCTCGCGAGCAGGGCGGCCGCGTCCTCACCGGAGGCAAGGCGCCGAGCGATCCCGCGTTGGCCTCGGGTTTTTATATCGAGCCGACCATCGTTGAAGCCAAGCCAAGTGACCGTGTGGCCCAGGAAGAGGTGTTCGGCCCCTTCGTGACCGTGCTGCGGTTTTCCACCGAGGAAGAGGCGCTGGAGATAGCCAACGGAACGGACTACGGATTGGGCAGTGGTCTGTGGACCCGTGACCTGCAGCGCGCCCATCGTGTGGCGGAAAAGATCAACGTCGGCATGTGCTGGATCAACTGCTACAAGCGTGTCAGCCCCGGCAGCCCGTTTGGCGGTCTGGGTCAATCCGGTTACGGCCGGGAGATGGGTTTCGACGCCATTCACGACTACACCGAGGCTCGCTCGGTATGGGTCAACGTCGATGCCAAAATCCTTCCCCACTACCCGCGCTGAGGCGACCTCATGAACGCATTCATCTATCAAGGCACGCCGACCCGAGTGATTTTCGGTGCCGGTAAACTGGCCAGCCTCAGTGATGAAATCCAGCGCTTGGGCGCCCGTCGCGCGCTGATCCTGACCACCCCGGAGCAACAGGAACTGGGCGAACAGGTCGCCAGGTTACTGGGTGATCGCAGCGCCGGTGTCTATCCCTACGCGGTGATGCACGTGCCGCTGGAAACAGCGCAAGCGGCCCGCGAGGAGGCCGTGCGCCGCGAAGCGGATTGCTGCGTGGCCGTAGGCGGTGGTTCGACCATCGGCCTGGGCAAGGCGATTGCCATGGACAGCGGTTTGCCGATCCTGGCGGTCCCAACCACTTACGCTGGATCGGAGATGACCCCGATCTATGGCCTGACCGAAAACCGCCTGAAGAAAACTGGGCGCGACCAGCGCGTCCTGCCCAAGACCGTGATTTATGACCCGCAGCTGACGTTGACTCTGCCGGTGGGTATGTCGGCCTGTTCGGGCATGAACGCCATGGCCCATGCGATTGAAGCCCTGTATGCCGAGGACGCCAACCCGGTGATCTCGTTGATGGCCGAAGAATCGATCCGCGCATTGGCACAGGCACTGCCGAAAATCGTCGACGACCCGCAAAACGTCGAGGCCCGTGGCCAGGCTTTGCAAGGCGCATGGTTGGCCGGTATCTGCCTGGGTTCGGTGGGTATGGCGATCCACCACAAGTTGTGCCACACCCTCGGCGGTACCTTCAACCTGCCACACGCCCAGGCCCACGCCATCGTCCTGCCCCATGCGGCGCATTACAACCGCAGTGCAGCGGCCGAGCCGTTGCGCCGCGCTGCACGAGCGCTGGGCGGTGAGCGCGCCGATGAAGTGGGGACATTGTTGTACGAGTTGAACCGTCGCCTTGGCATTCCACTGGCGTTGGCCGAGATCGGCTTTCCCGAGCAAGGCCCGGCCGAAGCGGCGCGCATTGCCTGCGCCAGCCCTTACTACAACCCGCGCCCGTTCGAACAGGATGCCATTGAGGCATTGCTGACCCGAGCGCTGAACGGGCAAGCACCGGCCTGAGATGGTGCCGCTTTCCAACGATTGCCACCCGAGAATAACAAGATGAATAACCTCGACTTGTCTTCCGAGCGCGAGATAACCGCACGCGCCATCAACAGCTTTGCGCACACACCCGATGCACGCCTGCGCTTTTTGCTTCAGAAATTGGTGTCACATCTGCACCAGTTCGCCAGTGAAGTCGAGCTTAACGAGGCCGAATGGTTGCAGGCGATCCGATTCCTTACCGCCACCGGGCAAAAGTGTGACGACGTGGTTCGCCAGGAATTCATCCTGCTCTCGGATGTTCTGGGGCTGTCCATGTTAGTCGACGCCATCGAGCACCGCAGTGCCGTGGAGGCGACGCAGAGCACGGTGTTTGGGCCGTTCTATATTGCCGGTATGCCCGAACGGGAATACGGTGAAAACATGGCGCTGATTCCCGGCAGCGCCTCGTTGATCACCGGTTACGTGCGCGATGCCTCTGGCAACCCCTTGCCGGGGGCCACCCTGGACGTGTGGCAGACCGCGGAAAACGGTCAGTACTCGGGTCAGGATGGCGCGCAGCCGCACGGCAACCTGCGCGGTCGTTACCACGCCGATGAACAGGGGCGCTATGCGATTCGCAGCGTGGTGCCGGTAAGTTATCCGATCCCCACCGACGGCCCGGTTGGCGACCTGCTGAAGGCCAGCGGCCGCCATCCGTGGCGGCCGGCGCATCTGCATTTCATGCTGGATGCGAGGGGGCATCGCCGACTGGTGACCCATCTGTTCAACGACGACGATCCCTATATCGATTCTGACGCCGTATTTGGGGTCAAGGATTCGCTGCGGGTCGTGTACGAACCACGGTCCGCCAGCGATCCCTTGGCCGAGCAGTTCGATATCGGCACGGATTTCCACATCGCGAGTTTCGACTTCGTCCTGGAGGCCACGGCATGAATCATTTCTTTGCCATCTTCGCCACCGACAAGCCCGACCGCGGGCCTTTGCGTAGCGAGATCCGCCCTTTGCATCGTGAGTATCTGCGCGAGCCCCACCCGCATCGCGTGGTGGTGCGCTTGGGCGGGCCGACGTTGAACGGCTGCGAAGGCGCCATGAATGGCACTTTGCTGGTAGTGGAGGCAGGTAGTTTAAGCGAGGCCGAGGCTTTTTTTGCCGATGATCCTTATGCCCGGGCAGGGCTGTTCGAGCGCGTCGAGATCCGGCCCTGGTACTGGGGCCTGGGTAATCCCCAAATGGGAGGGTGAGGCATGGCAGATATTCGGCTGTGCGCCCTCGATCAGGTGCCCGATGGCGGAGCACTCGGGTTTGAGGCGACGCTGCGGGGCCAGGCCACTCCCTTGATCGCGGTGCGACGGGGCACGCAGGTGTGGGTCTACCGTAACCGCTGCCCGCATTTTTCCATCCCCTTGGACTATCAACCGGGGCTGTTCAGCACCTACCAGACACGACTGCTGATGTGCGCACATCACGGGGCGATGTTTCGTTTCGAAGATGGCCACTGCATCGATGGACCTTGTGAAGGCGCGAACCTGGACAGTGTCCCGGTGTTTGAGCAGGACGGGGTGTTGTGGTTGGCCGAGGTTCACAACGCACCCGAGCAGGTGCACCCATGACAGGAGAGCAACGCTATGACGCTTGATGTCGAGTCTGCCCGATTACTTGAGCAAATGGCCGAGAGCGGCCTGAAACCGTTTCATTTGATGAATCCCTACGAGGCTCGTGAAGTCATGGCGAGCCTGCGCCCGTTGGCCCAGGGGCCAACCATGCACAGCGTCGAGGACGTGCAATTGGGTGGGACGCGCCTGCGTGTATTGACGCCCAGCGCCTCGGTACGCGGCGCCATCCTCTACCTGCATGGCGGGGGCTGGGTCGTGGGTGGGCTCGACGACTTCGACCACTTCGCTCGCCAGTTGGCGCACCGTACCGACTGCACCGTCGTCCTCGTCGATTACCGCCTGGCCCCGGAGTTTCCTTTTCCGGCTGCCCTCGATGACGTTGAGCGCGCCGCACAGTGGCTGATGGACCGTCGCGAGCAGCTCGCCGGCTCGGCCAACGGCACATTGATAGTCGCGGGCGACAGTGCCGGCGGCAACCTGGCGGCCGTGTTCGCTCAGCGTGCTGCCCAGCGAGGCCAGTTGCACTGGGCCTTGCAGGTGTTGATCTATCCGGCGACCCAGGCTGATCTCGATGGGCCTGGTTATCTCGACCCGCAACGGCAACTGCTGCTGACCCGTGATGACATGCGTTGGTTCTGGGATCACTACCTGCCGGATGCCAACGAGCGCCAGCAGGTTTCGGCATCACCGTTAGCCGCAAAGGACTTTCGTGGCGTGCCACCGGCGGTGGTGCTGACTGCGGAATTCGATGTGTTGCGCGACGAAGGCCAAGCCTACGCCAACCGGCTGGCGCAGGCCGGCATCGTTGTGAGTGAACGCTGTTTCAGCGGGCAGATGCACGGCTTCGTGACCATTCCTTTCCTGCGTGCCAGCCGCGAGGCGCTGGATTGGCTGAGTGACCAGATCGATCCCTGGTTGCAGGCCGTTTAAACCCCGTACGACCGATCAATGATCCCCGACAACAAGAACAAGAGGTTTACCCATGAGCGCCTATAACACTACTTTGGCTTCCCTTGACTGTGATGAAGAAACCCTGCGTGGCCATTTGCAGGGGGCCGATATTCCGACCTTACTGATGACCGTCGCGCACCTGACCGGCGACCTCGATGTGCTCAAGCCGGACTGGAAACCTGTAGTTGCCATGGGCGTCGCAGGAAGCGGGATGAACTCCGACGTCGAAGCCGAGGTGCGTGAATTCTGCCTGCACCGGCTATTGGCTTTCCGCGACAGCGGGCTGCCCGTGCCGGCGCGCCCGACCAGCGATCAGCTGCATGCCTTGGGGACTTGGCTGATGGGGCCTGTCATCGAGCCCTATCTGCCTTTGGTCGCCGAAGAACTGGTGACCGCCGAAGAGGACCCTCGCGCCCCACGCTGGCATAAAGAACATGTGGCCGCCGGCCGTGACTTCAAGGTGGTGATCATTGGCGCTGGGGAGAGCGGCATGATCGCGGCGCTGCGTTTCAAACAGGCGGGTGTGCCCTTCGTTGTCTATGAGAAAGGCTCCGATGTCGGTGGTACCTGGCGCGAAAATACCTACCCGGGTTGCCGCATCGACATCAATAGTTTCTTTTACAGCTTCTCTTTTGCTCGCAGCACCTGGGACGATTGTTTCGCCCCCGGCCCGCAGGTGTTCGGTTACATGCAGGCGGTGGCGCGGGAGAAAGGGCTGTATGAGCATATTCAGTTCAACACCGAAGTCACCGATGCCCATTGGGACGAAGACAGCCAGCGTTGGAAAATGCTCTGCCGCAACAGTACAGGGCAGACCCGCGTCGACAGCAACGTGGTGGTGTTTGCAGTAGGGCAATTAAATCGGCCGATGATTCCGGCGATCCCCGGCATCGAGACCTTCGAAGGTCCGGCCTTCCACTCGGCGCAGTGGGATCACAACGTCGACTGGAGCGGAAAGCGGGTTGGTGTGATCGGCACTGGAGCGAGTGCTGCCCAGTTTATTCCGCAACTGGCCAAGACGGCTGCCGATCTGAAGGTCTTTGCCCGCACCACCAACTGGCTGTTGCCCACGCCTGACCTGCACGAGAAAATCTCCGACAGTTGCAAGTGGTTGCTTACCAATTTGCCCAACTACAGCCTGTGGTATCGGGCGGCCATGGTGATGCCGCAGAGTGTCGGTTTCCTCGAAGACGTTGTGGTGGATGTCGATTACCCTCCGACCGAGGTCGCGGTGTCGGCGCGCAACGATCAATTGCGCCAGGCAATCAGCGCCTGGATGGAGCCACAATTTGCCGACCGGCCTGATCTGCGTGATGTGCTGATTCCGGATTCTCCGGTCGGCGGAAAGCGCATCATCCGCGACAATGGTACTTGGATCTCGACGCTCAAACGCGACAACGTCAGCATGATTCGTCTGCCGATCGAGGCCATCACGCCCAAGGGCATTTGCTGTGTGGACGGCACCGAGCACGAGTTCGACGTAATCGTCTATGGCACCGGCTTTCACGCTTCCAAGTTCCTCATGCCGATCAACATTACCGGGCGTGACGGCCTGGCCTTGCATGAGGTCTGGAAGGATGACGACGCGCGGGCTTATATGGGTATGACAGTGCCTGGATTCCCCAATATGTTCTGCATGTACGGGCCCAACACAGGGCTGGTGGTGTACAGCACCATTATTCAATTCTCCGAGTTCACCGCGACCTATATCGTCGATGCCGTGCGTCTGTTGCTGGAGGGGGGGCACCAGAGCATGGAGATCAAGCTGCAGGTGTTCGAGAGCTACAACCAGAGGGTCGACGACGCCAATGGCTTGCGCGCCTGGGGCTTCTCCAAGGTCAACAGTTGGTACAAGAACAGCAAAGGGCGGGTCACCCAGAACTTCCCGTTCAACGCAGTAGAGTTCTGGCGCCGGACTCATGAAGTCGAGCCGACCGATTACCACCTTTCCTGATCGCTTCGCTGGCGAGATCACCGGCGCAGCCTTACTATGAAACGGCAGGCTGTGCCGGACTCACCTAAAACGAATTCCAGCCCATCATCACAAAAAAAGGGGAGGTCATGGATCGTCTACTCATCACTGAGGCGTTCGTGCACGTGGCGCAGACCGGTAGTTTCTCCAAGGCGGCGGAGCAGCTGGGCGTGACTCGCTCAGTGATTACTAATCGTGTGCAACAGCTTGAGACGTTCATCAATTCGCCGCTTTTTCACCGCAGCACTCGCCACGTTCGACTCTCGGACATTGGCGAAGCCTATTTCCAAGAATGCGCCGACATGGTTGCCGGTTTTCATGGTCTGACCGAGAAAATGCGCAATCAGCGCTCCAACCTCACGGGTCAGTTACGCGTACAGGTTCTGCAAGGGTTCGCGATCGATCATTTGGGTCCGATGCTGGCGGAGTTCACCGCTATGTATCCCGAGATCGAGTTCGATGTGGTGGTCAATGACCGCGTGGTCGATCCGATCGAAGAGGGCTTTGACATTGCCTTCCAGATGTTCCCGCCGATGGCTGAACGCCTGGTGGTGCGCAAGCTGTTTAATGTGTATCGGCTGTTCTGTGCATCGCCCGCATATTTGCGCGTACATGATGCTCCCCAGCATCCCGAACAACTCAAGGATCACCGCATTGCTCTTTACGGTGGCTATCCGTCACGCAACCGGTGGCAGTTCACTCGGGGCGAGGAGTGTATCGATTTGACCTTACACGGTCAGGTGCGCTCCAGTTCGGTCCATCTTTTGCGTGACTATGCCTTGAGCGGTGCTGGGATCACCTGCTTGCCGACACTTCTTGCTAGCAACGAGCTACTTGCCGGGAGACTGGTGCCGATTCTTACCGACTATCGTTTGTCATCCTTCGATTTTGCCGCCGTGTATCCCGAAACCCAACGTCGAGCCCTCAAGGTGCGGACCTTGATCGACTTTTTGATAGGACGCATCGGCGATACGCCGCAGTGGGACCAGTTACTGCTGGATCGTGGCATTCTGGTCAACTGACTGCGGGCCCCAGCCGCCGCCCAAGGCGCGGTAGAGCTGGACCTGACTTTGAAGCTGCAGCAATTGGTTGGAAGCGAGCTCTTCGCGCGCCGCAAACAAATTGCGCTGGGCATCCAGGACCGGCAGGAAGTTGTCGACGCCGTGTTGGAAGCGATTCAGAGCGAGATCCAGGTACGCGCTGTTGTCTTGCACCAGATCGCGGTGCGCTTGCAGTTGCTCTTCGTAGATTCCTGCGGAGGCCAGGCCGTCGGCCACTTCACTGAAAGCCGTCTGGATACTTTTTTCGTAGGCGGCCACGCGGATGTCTTTCTGGATTTCTGCGTAGTTGAGGTTCGCCTTGAGGCGCCCACCATTGAAGATCGGGATATTGATCTGGGGAATGAACGTCCACTGGCCCTGGCCTCCGGCGAACAACTGTGACAGCTGCGCACTGGCCGCGCCGGCATTGGCGGTCAAGGTGATGGAAGGATAGAACGCAGCCCGCGCTGCACCGATGTTGGCATTTGCGGCGATCAAGTCGCGCTCCGCTGCTCTGACATCGGGGCGTTGGCGCAGGATGTCCGCGGGCAAACCGTCCGGAATGGAGGCAATCATCCGCTGCGTCCAATCGCCGTCTTCAGGCAGATTGCCGGGTATGTGGGTACCGACCAACAGCGCCAAGGCGTTCATATCATGGGCGACTCGGCGGGTGTAGGCCAAGGTCTTGGTGCGTGCGGTATCCACCAGGGTGCGCGCCTGACGCACGCTCAAATCAGAGGTTGTGCCGGCAGAACGGGCGGACTGCATCACATTGAGTCCATGGGTATAGGTGTCCAATGTCGACTGCGAAATGCGCAAAAGTTCTTGGTTCGTTCTCCAGGTCAGGTAGGCGCTGGCGACGCTGGCCACCAGGCCCACCTGCACACTGTGCCGGGCTTCTTCTGTCGACAGGTAAGTTTGCAGGGCGCTCTCATTCAGGCTCTGGATTCGTCCGAACACGTCCAGCTCGTAAGACGCGACGCCGACATTGAGCTCGTAGTTACCATAGGTCCCGCTCTTCCCGGAAGCCGCCAGATCTCCCGCCAGGTGTTGTCTGGCGCCTGAGCCATTGACGTCAACGGAGGGCAACAACTCGGAGCGTTGGATGCGATACAGCGCTCGGTAGGCATCGACGTTCAAGGCCGCCTGGCGCAGGTCCCGGTTGTTGGTCAAGGCCAACCCGATCAATTGGCGCATGGCCGGGTCGCGAAAGAATTGCTGCCAGTGCAAGTCAGCGATTGATTTGGCGCTGTTGGCCCCACCCACCGATGAGGCTTTATAAGCCTGACCTTGAGGCCAGCTCTGATCCACCGGCGCTTCAGGCCGATGGTAGGTGGGGATCAAGCTGCAACCTTGCAGGCTGGCGCCCAGCAGAATCGCAACAGTAAGTGCTTTCAACTTCATGGTTCTTACCTGATTTTTTTGAGGGCGTTGGCTGCCAGCTTGTAAAAAATTAATCGTATCTGTACCGTGATGCGAGAAAGTGTATCACGATGCGGCTCACCTGCAAGGCTCGGTTTTCGTTGTGACGAGGTGTATGGAGGGCTGAATGACACCCATCGGCGGCAGTCTGCCGCCCACAGATCGGGTAGCGATCGGCATGGCCAGAAAAACGGTTGAAGAGTCGGAACAGACACGTGTCAGATTGATGGAGGCGGGAACACGGATGTTTGCCAAGTACGGTTACGCGTACTCGACACTTGAGGGCATCGCGAAGTGCGCCGGTCTTAGTCGAGGTGCGGTGTACTGGCATTTCAAGGGGAAGGGGGAGCTACTGCTGTCGATCATCAACGGCTCGGTCTTGCCGCTGGAGGGATTCTTCGTGCCAACGGCTGATCCGGCACAAGGTTTCGAGTATTTTGCCCGCGCATTGAATGACACGCTCAACGTCCAGCATCACCGAGACATCTGCACAATTCTGTTGAAGGATGGCGCAATTGGCGCGCTGGAATGTCCTGTGGTGGTCCGTTGGCGTATTGCGCTGCAAAACCTGCGGGCCCAGCTCATGCTGCTCTTAATTGCACAGGGGGAGGTGTCCACCCAGCGTACGAAAGCCCAGTTGAATGTGCTGGCGCACCTGATGGCATTGTCGATCACTGGTCTGGTTATCGAGTCGTTACACAATTCCGGGCCCACCGAGACGCTGACGGCGTCGTTCGTGCATACGTTGCAGGGGCTGGTGAGTGGCGGCGGCATCCCAGCCTCAGGCGCTGAAATCGGCAGCGATAAATTTGCGAGCTGCCGCCATTAGCGATGTAATGCCTATTTTTTGGAGTGATTCGATGTCTGATCCAAGCGACCTGGTAGAGAGCAAGCAACCCAGTATCCAGGTCATCGCCCGAGCCGCCGCGATCCTGCGCGCGCTGGGAAACAATGCTGCCGGACTGAGTCTTTCGGCGATCGCCAACATCGTTAAGCTGCCGCGCTCCACGGTCCACCGAATCATCGTTGCACTCGAAGAAGAGCACTTGGTCGAGTCAATCGGCCCGTCAGGAGGGTTTCGTCTGGGTCATGCATTCGGTCAGCTTATCCACCAGACTCAGGCCGATATCATTTCTAGCGTCAAGGAATACTTGAACATCTTGTCGGCTCAGGTCCGAGAGTCGGTGTGCTTGGCGACGCTGGCGGGCGCCAAGGTCAACGTCGTCGATTGCATCATTTTCGAGCGCGAATTGCGGGTGGTCTTCTCGGTCGGTATCGAAGCTCCAGCCTATGCCACCGCAGCAGGAAAAATAATGCTGGCAGCCTTTCCCGGCGATGCACTGCAAGCCATTCTTCCGAAGAAACTTCCGGAGCTTACCGAACACACACTGACTCGCGCGCAGCTCATTACCCAACTGCAAGAAGTACGTCAGTCTGCCGTCGCGGTGGATGATCAGGAACACATTGAGGGCGTCTGTACCTTTGCCGTGGCCCTGGAGACTTATCTCGGAAATTACTCCATCAGCATCATCGCCCCGAGCATCCGCGCCGGGCGCAATGGTGAGACGTACAAAGAGGCGCTGATGGACTGCAAGCGCGAGATCGAGAAGAAGATAGGTCGCATGTCCAAGGGCGCTGTGGCGGGTCGCTAAACGTCATTTGCAGGCGCTGCGTTAGCAACTTCCTTATCTTTACGGCACGGCCTGTGTCGGCATGTCCCCTGAGTTCAAACCCCTAATGCGTCGGCCCTGGCTGGGCCGAACGCAGCATTTGCGGTGGCTGCTTTTTGCTGATCCAGACAAGAGTCGGGCAAAAAGGAAAATTTTAGAGCGGTCTCGTTGTCTCGTATCGCGGGATGCTGTATCGTAATACGAGATTGCTGATGGTCATCCCTTGCTGACTCATGAGCCCCCTGTCGTTGTCCGCCCCTGGGCCCATTCTGCGCTGGAGAGGGCCGGCAGCCGGATGACCGAGTTTTGCGTATTCAGCCTTTCACCAGAGGATCGCCTGTTATGCCGCTGCACGAAGTAAGTTTTCAGGGATTGCTGGTAAGCCCGATATTCATGATGGTGCTGATCGCCGGTGCCGTGACTGTTGTGGCCAGCCGAGTTGTGGATCGAATCATTCCCTATTCAATGCAACGCAATGAAAGCTTGCTGGGCATGCTGCTGTTCATGTTGATCCTCGCTGGGCTGGTACGAATTACTTTCTGAGAGACGAAAAATGAAAAGAGTCGCAAATATGGCCATGACGCTGGTGCTGTTTGGCGCCATCGTCATATGTCTGGTTTACATCTGGGATAGCTACATGTACTCGCCCTGGACGCGCGACGGGAGGGTCAGGGCCGACGTCATCAACATCGCCCCTGATGTGTCGGGGTGGATCGATGAGTTGCATGCAGAGAACTCGCGCGAAGTTAAAACGGGCGATGTCTTGTTCACAGTGGATCATGCACGCTATCAAGTAGCCGTAGATCTGGCGCAGGCCCAATCGGACAGTGCCAAGGTGGGCTTGGATCGGGCTGCTAACGTTTATAAACGCCGGACGCAAATGAGTGCCGACGCCGTCAGCCGTGAAGAACTCGATACCTCGCGCCTGGACATGATGGAAAAGCAGGCGAGCTACAAACAGTCAGTCGCCATGCTGAACAGTGCGAAGATCGATTTGGCGCGAACCACTTACAGCTCCCCGGCCTCCGGAAAAATCGTCAATCTTGAATTGGAAAAAGGCGACTACGTGAACCGCGGGGTGAATCGCCTTGCCCTCGTCAAGGACGACAGTTACTACGTCACCGGCTATTTCGAAGAGACCAAAATCCCTGGAATCAAGATCGGCGACAAGGTCGAGATATGGTTGATGGCCGGGACCTTGAAGCTCGACGGTCATGTCGAATCGATCGATAGTGGTATTTCCAACAGCAATACCACGCCGGGCAATCAGATGCTCCCTAGTGTCGAAGCGACCTTCGCCTGGGTTCGCCTGGCCCAGCGGATTCCCGTCAATATCAAGATCGATCATGTGCCCGAAGGCGTCAACTTGAGCTCTGGCATGTCGGCCACGTTGAAAGTCGTTGTACCGGCTGGCGATCAGCGTGACCAGCGTTCGGTCGTTCATGCTTTCAGCGAAAACGTGAAATCGGTGTTGTAGGCTTCGGCACGATTTTTTCAGATGGCAAGTGCAGTATCTTCGTGCAAAGTCGAGGCAAATTAGATGGCTCCTACAGCGCTAGATTCATACCTGTTAGGCAACAAGGTCGCCGTCAAGACAGGTATCAAAATCAGTATTTCGGTCCTGGGTGCGTTGTTCATTGCCTTGTTGATGAACTTTGAACACCCGGTATGGGCCATGATTACCGGGATGATCTCGTTTTTTTCGCCTGACCACGCACAAGTACTTAAAAAGTGTCTGTTTCAATGTTTCAGTACCCTGCTGGGCGGTGTTGTCGGCGTGGCGCTGATGAACTTTTTCGGACAAAGCCCGCTCATGGCAGCGTTGTCGGTCGCCATCGTCATATTCATAGCCTCGGCGCTTTCCTACCATACACGTGATGCCAATCTCACTTTTCTGTGTGCGATCTTCGCGGTGACTGTTTGCATCATGGTCATGGTAACGGTGACGCTGGGGCCCACCAGCGAAGAGATTTTCGAAATATTCGTTGATCGGATCGGCACCATTATTGCCGGGATCGTCTGGGCATCTTTTGTCAGCGCCTGCATCTGGCCAACGTTCAGCTCGGACTTGCTGCGCCTGTCCTCCGGGCGCTTGTTCAAATCGGTGTTTGCCCTCAATACGCAGTTCGGATCTGATCCTGAGCAGTTCCAGGCACGTCTGTCGGCTGTGTTCAGCGGCATCATCGAACACGCGGACCTGGCTGATCATTGTGAGTTTGAAGGGCCCTGGGGCCGACGGGGTGCGCAGGTCGCTCGGGAAATGAACAAGCTGGCGATCGAGATCACCACTGACTCGTATGCACTGCAGCAACTCACGCCTGTGTATTGCCAGCGGTTAGCGGTTGAACTCAATGAGCTGGAGCACCTGGTTGACGTCCTTGCCCACCAGGCTGTACCCGCCAGCGGCGATATTGATCTGCTGGAAACGTTTATGGGGGATGCGCGCGAGCGTAGCGAGGACGTAGCGCACCAGGATGGCGAGCTGAGCATGTTGCTGAGTAAGATCGCTGATCTGGCGCAGCACCTCAAAGGTTTTGCCCAGCTCTATACGAGTCTGATGAAGGCTGAGAAAGTCAGCGTCAAAGGGATCAGCGTTCGTCGTCATCGACAGTTGTCGAACTGTTTGATTACCGGGGCTCGCTCGGCGGTGCTGTTTCTGCTGGGATTCGCGTTCTGGTATGCAACTGATTGGACCTACGGTTTTTTGATGTGCGTCGTTCCGGTCGTTTTCAGCATCATGCTGGGCAAGCTTCCGCACCCGGAGCTTATTCTCAAGAATATCGCCATCGGTTTCTTTGTCGCCATTCCGGTTGGGATGGTGTTCTTGAGCGTGTTGGCTCAGGCGCCGAGCGCCGTCGAGCTACTTATTGTGACCAGTGGGCTGGTGTTGTTCTTTGGCTTCATGGGCTTGTCCAGCCTGACGAGTTTCGCCTACAGCCTGGGCTTCAATATATCCTTCATGGTGTTCCTGCTGCCGGAAAACGTGCCATCGGTTGACATCGGTTTTGCTATCGAGCGCTCGCTGAGCATGGGGCTGGGCACCATTGCTCTGGCCTTTCTATACATCTGGCTGCCCAGGAAACGGGTATTGAAAAACCCCGTTCGGGTCAGTGAAGTGTTCGAACACGACCTGGATCGCTTCCTCACCGATAGCTCCGTAGAACGAACGTCGTCGACAGCCCTAACCGATCGGGTCGGGCTGGTTATCGACAAGATGGTCTATATCTCGATTTATGAGGCGCCTGAGAAGAAGCTCGAGTTGATCGAGCAGGCGGGGCGGGCGATCTTCCTGATGAGTCAGGTCCGTCATGTCAGCGCATTTGTCGAGGCGAGTAACCTTTCGCCGTCCGGCACCAAGGCGCTGCCCCAATGGCGCGCCGAACTGCTTGCCAACTATCGAAACGACACCAGCCGCGATGAGCATCCGTTGCTAACCGAGATCGACAGTGTGGCGCCCGCATCCTCAGGTGTGATTGACGATCCGGATCGCGCGCAACTCTCGGGTTACTTGCTGTCCATGGATCGACTCACCCGTCGTGTATTTACCCCGCACGTTTGATGCTGCAATCAGTGAGGTAGTGGATATGGATCGGTTTCAAGCCATGCAAGCGTTCGCCCATGTGGTCGAACAAGCCAGCTTCAGCAAAGCATCGCTGGTGATGGGCGTGACGACGCCGACGATATCGCGGCATGTCCAGTATTTGGAAACTCATCTCGGGGTAGCCTTGCTCAATCGCACTACACGACGACTGAGCCTGACCCCCGACGGTCTCCACTACTATGACTACTGCAAGCGGATTTTGGTTGAATTAGAACTGGCGGAAAATACCCTGCCAGGCTGTACCCAATCGCCGCGAGGAAAGCTGCGAATCGATGTTTCCCATGCGCTGGCGAATCAGTTGATCTTGCCGGAAATCAACCAATTCATCGAACTGTATCCGCAGATTCAATTGACGATCGGATTGGATGACCGGGTGGTCGACCTCATTCAGGACAATATCGATTGTGCGATCCGCACCGGCATCCCCCAAGACTCTCAAAACCTGATCGCGCGCCGCGTCGCTGCATTCGAATGGATCACCTGCGCCACTCCCCAGTATCTGCAACAGTATGGAACGCCCGGACAATTGACTGACCTCGCGGCCCATCGAACTGTTGGCTATTTTCATCCGCAGTCAGGCAAGACTATTGACTGGGTGTTTGTCGCCAATGGCGAGTCCGTCAATATCCGAATGAACAACACGATTTCCGTCAACGAAACTTCGGCGTATGTAAACTGCGGCTTGAAAAATCTTGGCTTGATTCGAGTAGCCAGTTACCTCGTTCATGACCATTTGCGAAGCGGGCGTTTGGTTTCGGTACTGAAGCAGTTCAGTGAACCAAGTGTACCCGTCTCGGTGGTCTACCCAGTTGGTAATCGCTCATCGATAACTGTTCGAGCTTTTACTGACTGGGTTGGGGGCCTGTTTGCCAAGCGCGCGCATGAAGAGAAGCGCCTTCAAGGCGATCGGGTTAGGCGGGCTGGCTAGACTGCCGTGATCTCCACTCGAGACGCGCATGAGGAGCTGCAAATGTCCGCTATTGGCCCAGGCTGTGTGAAAACACCCGCAATTGTCTAATCTTCTGATCGTCGAGATCGTAGCGGGGGCGATCATGAAGCGATTCATTGAAGGTGAGGCTCGGACGCAAGTCACCTTGCTGCCGGAGTGTCTGGACGATTACGTAGCCGAAGAAAATCCAGTGCGCGTGGTCGATGTTTTCGTCGATGAACTCGACCTGGGCGCACTTGGTTTTGAGGGCGTCGATCCTGCCGCTACGGGTCGTCCGGCCTACCACCCTGCGGTGTTGCTGAAGATATATATCTACGGCTACCTGAATCGGATTCAGTCCAGCCGCCGGCTTGAGCGTGAGGCCGAACGCAACGTCGAGTTGATGTGGTTAACGGGGCGTTTGGCTCCGGACTTCAAAACCATTGCCGACTTTCGCAAAGACAACGGCAAAGCCATTCGCAACGTATGCCGTCAATTTGTGGTGCTTTGCCGCAACCTCAATCTCTTCTCTCAGTCGATCATCGCCATCGACGGCAGCAAATTCAAAGCCGTCAATAATCGCGACCGCAACTTCACTCAGGGCAAGGTGAAGGCACGCATGCAGCAGATCGAGCAGAGCATTGATCGCTATCTGGCGGCGATGGATTCGGCGGATCGAGCAACGCCCGAAGTGGCCGAGGCCAAAGCAGAGCGGCTTAAAGAAAAGATAGAAACACTGAAAAAGCAGATGCAGAAACTCAAGGAAATCGAGGCCCAGCTCCACGAAAGTCCAGACCAGCAGATCTCCCTCACAGACCCAGATGCACGCTCAATGGCCACGAGCGGTCGAGGCACCGGGACGGTTGGCTACAACGTGCAAACCGCTGTCGACGACAAACACCATCTGATCATTGCCCATGAGGTGACCAACGTTGGCAATGATCGCGGGCAGCTGAGCAATATGGCGCACCAAGCGCGTGAAGAAATTGGAGCTGAATCGCTCACGGTGGTGGCTGATCGAGGCTATTACAAAGGTCTGGAAATCCTTGCTTGCGAGCAAGCCGGCATCACTACTTTCGTGCCGAAACCCCTGACATCGGGCAGCAAAGCCGAAGGCAGATTTGGTAAGCAGGATTTCATCTACCTTATTGCGTCGGACGAGTATCGATGCCCTGCGGGGCAGTTACTAACCCGGCGGCATTCGTCGATGGAAGACGGTATGTTATTGCATTGTTACTACTTCTCGGGCTGCCAGTCCTGCTCAATGCAAAAGCAATGTACGACGGGTAAGGAGCGCCGTGTGAAGCGCTGGGAACATGAGTCGGTAATCGACGCGATGCAGGTTCGGCTGGAGCATGACCCGGGGAAGATGAAGGTTCGCCGCCAGACTGTTGAGCATCCTTTTGGAACGCTCAAATATTGGATGGGCGCCACCCACTTCCTGACCAAAACCCTACCAAGGGTAAGTACCGAAATGAGCCTTCATGTGCTCGCCTACAATCTCAAACGAATGATGAACATCTTTGGCATCGCAGGACTGCTTGAGGCGATCAGGGCGTGAGTCCAGCCGCTTGCTCGCCCGTTAGTAGCCGTTTGGGCCGCTGACGCGGCCCAAACGGCATTACGAACGTCTATGTAGCTGACTTAGATGATTCGCGCTTCCGTCCGCTGATTCCACAGGCAATCCTCGCGACTCTCAGTTTTCGACGTATTTAGCGCGTTTTCACACAGCCTGGACCGATTGCTGCCTGCCGCGACGGGCTGCAATTGAACCTTGACGGTTATTTGCCTCCATAGCATTAAATAATTAAATTGCAACTCGTGAGCCATTATAAAAAATATCGGCAAAAGACTTCTTAGGCCATAGACAGCTTAATAAGATGGCGTTTCTTAACGCTGACGCCACCAGTAGTTGCGGCTTAGGTCCAGTAGAATCCACGGCATACGCATGAGATAGTGCGCGAAAGGTTGAAAATTTATTTTGGATTTCAGTCGATTACAATCCTGATTATTGTCAATTAGTTGTTGTTAAATGCGATTAATGCTGCACAGTATTTATCGAATTTCCAAGTTTTATTTCGTTTCTCAACTAAGCTTGAGGTTTGGTGGATATTGCCAATGAGAATGGAAGCAGCCACGTCTACATGAGGTAGCGCATGAGCAATTTACCGCCAGCAAGTCCGGAGCATCCTGAAGTCTTCGCACCTCAGATCGTTGTACCCAAGCTTATGCGCTGGAGCAGCATAATACCCAGCCGGTGGGCTCGCCATGGTCTGGTCGCCGTGCTGCTGGCAATCAGCGGCTTTGCGGTATGGTCTGCGATTGCCACCGGACGCCTGGGGCAAGAGGCGATCGCCTCGAGCGTTCTGTCTGATCACTACACGGCGGCGGCGACTGCCGTGCTGGCCGCCGAGTCTTTGGAGCATAAGTATCGGCTGGATCCCGGGCCTGACGTATTGCGTAATTTCAACGATGTCGTAGCGCAACTTGGTACTGCGCTAGAGCGTATTCACCGCTCCGGAACGCATGCCGATCATCTGCTTGTCGAGGATGTTCGCACCTCACTGACTCCCTATCTGGAAAGCATCCACAGGATGTTCGGCGCCATAGATCATGGAGATGCCTTGCGGGCGCGCCGGATTGACAACGAGGAGGCCGACCCGCTGTTCGAAAAGATTGAAAACGTCGTCCTGCAAGCAGCGGCCGCTCACCACCAGGAGTCGATCGTGGCACTGGAGAAACTGCGTACACGGGAGTCGTTCAACGCCAATACCACGCCCATCGTTTTTATCGCAGGACTGCTGCTCGCGGGCTTGTTCGCCGAAGTGCTGCGGCGCACACGTGTCGAGCTCGACAGTCAACGCAAGGACGCCTTGCACGCTTCGCTGCATGACAAGCTCACCGGGCTGGCCAACCGAACACTGCTGGCGGACCGTTTCGAGCAGGCACTGCGCCTGGGCCGCCGTCAGGGGTCAAGCACGGGCCTGTTGCTGATTGACTTGGACCGGTTCAAGGAAGTCAACGACACCTTGGGGCACCACTATGGGGACCGCCTGCTCGACCAGATCGGCAAGCGGCTGATCAACGAAGCGCGGGAAATCGACACGGTCGCCCGGTTGGGTGGTGATGAGTTTGCAATTTTGCTTCCCTCCGTCGAAGGCCTGGAGGGAGCCTTGAAAGCAGCGAAACGGCTGCACACGGCGATTACCGCAGCGTTCGAAATCGATGGGGTCGAACTGGATGTCGAGGCCAGCTTTGGGGTCGTGGTTTCCGGGCTGCACGGTGACGATCCATCAACGCTCATGCAGCGTGCCGACATCGCCATGTATGCCGCCAAAAAGCAGGGCAAGGGCGTACTCGCCTACGACCCGGGAGCGGATCGGCGTTCTCCGGAACGCCTGGCAATGCTTGGCGAACTACGGCGAGGCCTGGAGCGCGACGAATTGTTCCTGGAGTACCAGCCCAAGGTCAGCCTGAGCACAGGGAAAGTTACCGGCGTCGAAGCCTTGGTGCGCTGGCAGCATCCAGTCCGAGGCCTGGTGAGTCCGGATGAGTTCATTCCGTTTGCCGAATTGACCGGGATCATCGGCACCCTGACTCGATATGTGCTGAACCTCGCACTGTCCCAGGCGCGGGCCTGGACTGACGCCGGGCTATGCATACCGGTCGCCGTGAACATTTCTGCACGCAACCTGCTGGACGACAAGTTGGTGGCCCAGGTCATCGATCTGCTTGAACACTACAATTTGACGCCGAACATCCTCGTGCTCGAAGTGACCGAGTCCGCGATCATGCTCGATTCCTATGCGGCTCGTACCATCCTCAGGCAGTTACATACGATGGGCATCCATATCGCCATCGATGATTTCGGCGTCGGCTACACGAGTCTGGCTCAGTTAAAGGACTTGCCCATCAGCGAACTCAAGATCGACAAATCCTTCGTACTGGCCATGCAGAGCGATCAGGCGAACGAACTTATCGTGCGAAGCGTCGTCGATCTGGGTCATAACCTTGGCATGACGGTCATTGCCGAAGGCGTGGAAACAGCCGACGTGCTCGATGCGCTGGGCGACTACCACTGCGATATGGCCCAGGGGTTTCACGTCTGCCGACCGGTAAGTGCCGAAGCGTTCATGCAGTGGTATGAAGAGCGAGAGCGCAAATAACTGAATAATTTTCCCACTGAATGAGGGGACTACAGTCCCCTCATTTTTCTGTATTAATGCAACGCCTGAATCAGAGAGTTGAAGAAAACACCCTGCTCGCCATACAACACATCAGGTCCTTCAGCGTGCTCCCAAGTGGACCACTGGACCATAATCAAATTTTCCTTCTGATTGATTGCGATCGCTTGACCGAAAATGCCATATGCCCAAAAGCTTTCGTCTGAATTAAAAGTACTTGTAGGTGCATAGGAAGCCTCATCACCGGGCGCAAAGCCCATATACCACCACTGATAACCATACTGACCCTTCGGAGCCCATGGCTTTACGGATCCGTCTGCGTTAGTCCAATCCGTAGAACGCTTTATCCAGTCGCCAGGCAGGACATGTTCGCCGTTAGAAAGTACGCCATTATTGGCCACAAACAGACCGAAGCGACCCCAATCTCGCAATGTTGCGTTGAAGCCATAGCCACCCATATCAACTTTTCCAGGTTTAAGCGCATACCAGACACCGTCTCGCTCCATTCCAGCTGGCTGCCACACTTTTTGCTCCAAGTATTTGGCGATGGTCATTCCGGTTGCACGTTCCAAAACCAAACCTACCAGCCAAGCCCCACCAGTGTTGTGACTCCAGCGCTCTCCTGGTTTTACACCGGGATTTCGGGCGAGACCGCTAACGAGCGAGAGGATACAACTGTACCGATTCGATGGCATGGTCTTTTATCGCCGCACCAATGAGTACAGATGCAATGGATTTAGCAACTGATCTGGATGTCCAAAGCGTCGTCTCATTAACGCTGTCACCGTAATGCTCCAGGACAATTTTGCCGTTCTTTATTACCAGTAATCCGGCCACGCTTTGATTTTTCAGGTGGTCGCTAATGCCAAGTTTTTTGTTGTCTAGCTTATATTCCATATTTGAAATAAATTGACCGGCCGGTAGCTTTTGTATGTTATTTTCTAAGCTTAAAAAACATCACCAGCATAAAGGTGGTACATATTTTTAGAACCAACAACCCTTTCACTCTGACTCCAGGTAAACTTTTTTTGGGGTCAGGGATAATTTTATCGACCGGTTCTGGGCAAGAGGTTTTCAGCCGGTCGCGACTGGCAAAAAACGGCCAATTGCGGACATTAATTATCTGTGGAAGCAGCCATGCACAACTGACTGATACGGTGAGCGGTCACCGGTGGATGCAACCACTTGCCTCTATTTCATTCAGGCCTTGCACTGAAAACAGATTTCGCTCGCCGGTTAGTGTGGGGACGCTTGATGCACTGCACTCAAGCGACAAGTCGCATGCAACGTAACGGGCTTATATACATCTCTCCACCTCTCTGATTCCCTTGGCCTGGGAAATAGAGAATTCGTTTGGGAGCGTTACTGCGTTTTTGGCGGCTAGCACTTCGGCCATCACACTGACGGCGATCTCCGGCGGCGTCTTGCTTGCGATGTATATGCCGATCGGTCCATGCAGACGTTTCAGCGATCCCTCGGTCTCACCAAAATGCTCGATCAAACGATTCCGTCGGTTCTGGCTGTTGCGTCGCGAGCCGATGGCGCCGATGTAGAAGGCTGGACCTTGCAGGGCCTCCAGCAATGCCAGGTCGTCAAGCTTTGGATCATGACTGAGGGCGATGATGCAGGTGCGTAAGTCGGGCGCAAAGGCTCTGACCACGTCGTCTGGCATGTCCTGGATTCGAGTGACGCCCTGAACATTCCACATCTCTATGTATTGAGGCCGGGGATCGCAGATGGTCACCTGAAAGCCATTGAACTGGGCCATCACGGCAACGTACTCAGCTAACGCCCCCGCGCCGATCAGCAGCATGCGATAGCCTGGCCCAAGTGTGTTACTCATGTGTAGGCCATCAAAGGTGAATTGATCGGGCGTCGCTGTGCTGTGCAGATCTACCTGTCCAGTGCGCAGATCAAGTTGGCGCCGCACCAGTTGCCCTGCGTCGAGAAGAGCCAGCAGTTGCTCAAGGGGCTCGACGGCGGGCATGAATTCCAGAATCAATTCGAGCGTGCCTCCGCAAGGCAGGCCGAAACGGTGCGCCTCGTCGGCGCTCACGCCATAGCGAACCACCTCGGGCAACCGCTCCGGTAGGCCTGCTGCGCCGTAAGCGGAGGTGTATTGGTGGATGAGGTCGTCTTCGATGCAGCCGCCGGAGACGCTGCCCACTACACGCCCATCGTTGCGCAGCGCCATCATCGAGCCAACCGGTCGTGGTGATGAGCCCCAGGTTCGCGCCACGCTTACCAGCAGTACACGGTCGCCCGCAGCAAGCCAATCGCGGGCGGTGCGCAGTACTAGCAGATCAATGCTTTCCATCAAGCCTCCGGAGGTTCAGCGCATGTGCAAGATAATTGGCGTGGGGCTGGCCGGGTCGGTATGCGCGCGCAGTCGGGAGACCGCCTGCGCATCAACCTCGCCACCCCGATTACCCCAGGTCGCGCGCACAAAAGACAACACCTGCGCAATCTCTACGTCCGAGAGTTGTTCGCGAAAGGCAGGCATCCGGTAAGCATCTGGAACCCCGGCCGTGACCACCCGCATTGATCCGTTGAGGCTGATGTTGATGGCTGAGTCAGGTGCCGCCGTCAGTGCTGAAGTGGCCCCGGCCAGCGGCGGCATCCATGGCGCCTGTCCCTTCCCATCCTGCCCATGACAGGAGGCACAGCGCGTCTCGTAAAGGTGTCCCCCGGCGCTGGCGAATGCCGACGCAGCGGCCGCCTCGTATTGCCATGGCGCGCCATCGCGCTGTGGATCACCCGGCAAGGACTTGAGGTAGTGAGCGATAGCCGCGAGGTCGGCGTCGGTCAAGAATTGCGTGGAGTTGTTGAACGCCTCGGTCATCGAACCAAACACCACCGCATGCTGATTGCGCCCGGTTTTCAGGAATTGCGCGATATCCGCTTCGCTCCAGCGCCCCAGCCCCGTGTTTGGATCGTTGCGCAAACTGGGGGCGTACCAGCCATCCAGGAGGGCGCCGGCCAGGAATTGGTCGCTGGCATCACTCAACGCTTTTTCATTGAAAGCCGGGCCGCGTGGCGTATGGCAACTGCCACAGTGGCCTGCGCCCTGGACCAAGTAGGCGCCACGATTCCACTGGGCGTCTCTGGCGGGTTGTTCAATGAAAGTTGCAGCCTCAGTGAAAAGGCTATTCCACAGCAAGATGGGCCAGCGGATGTTCAACGGCCAGGGAATTTCGCTCGGTTTATTGGGTTTTGCAGCCGGGCTGACGCCCTGCATGAAGAAGGCATACAAGGCCCGCATATCATCGTCTGTCAGCTTGGCGTACGAGGGGTAAGGCATCGCGGGGTAAAGCCGGCGCCCTTCAGGGGCAACGCCGTGGCGAACGGCACGGTCGAAGTCAGCCAGGCTGTAATGACCGATACCTGCCTCGCGGTCGGGGGTAATGTTGGTCGCGTAAATGGTCCCCAGTGGCGTAGCCATCGCCAGGCCTCCGGCGAATGGGGGACCCTCCGGCAAGCTGTGGCAGGCCACGCAGTCGCTGGACCGGGCCACATACTCGCCGCGCTGCACCAGTGCCGCGTCGCCTGCGGCAACACTGCCTGCGGCGTCGAGCGCCGACGCCGGCACCCGGGTGCCATACCAAACCAGCAGGACCAACGCTACGAGACCGACCAATGCCAGTGTGCCGGCAGCTTTTGCGTAATGCCGTTTGCTCATGGACAGATCTTCCCGTCAGGCTGGTTGGCTAAAGGTGTAGTTGGAGAACGGCATGCTGCGAAGGCGCTGGCCGGTAAGCCTGGCCACGGCATTGGCCACTGCCGGCGCCACGGCTGGCAGCGGTGGCTCACCGATGCCGCCCATTTTGGCGCCGCTCTCGATCACTTTAACGTGCACCCGTGCCATGCGGGCGGGCGGCAAGATCGGGTAGAGATCGTAGTTACGCGCGCGCGGTTTGCCGTCGACGTACACCGTTTCTTCCACCAACGCCTGGGATAAGCCCAGGGCCACCGCGCCATTGACCTGCGCTTCGACAATAGCGGGGTTGACGATGCTACCGGGGTCTATCGCCTGCCAAATGTCGTGAACCTTGACCTGGCCATTTTCAATCGACACCTCGGCGACCACTGCCGTTTCCGTACCAAAGGGCGAGGCCATGGCCACACCCCGCGCGCGTCGTGAACCATCTTCAGCGGTGAACGGCCCACGCTTCCAGCCACCGGACATTTCAGCGACGGACTGCAGCAGATGGGTCAACCGCGCGTTGCCTTGCAACAAGTGCAGACGAAGCTCAAAGGGGTCATGGCCACCCTTGTCGGCCAACTCGTCCAGAAACGCCTCGTAAAAGAAGTCATTGAGCGAATTGCCCACCGAGCGCCAGTAGCCAAGCATGACAGGGCCCTTGACGTAGATCTGGGCAATGCGCCGGTTGGGAATCGCGTAAGCCTTGTCGGTCAAGCCTTCAACGGCAGAAGGGTCGAGCTTTGCACCTTGCTTGCCGGCAAGACCCTCGGTCGGCCCCTCGGTGGCGCTCACCGCTTCGAGTGCGACGGGAAAGCCCTTGTCATCCAGCGCGGCGCGAAACTTAACGAAGGCCATGGGGCGCAGCACGTCGCGCAGAAACTCTTCCTCTCGGCTCCAAATCAGCTTGATCGGGCGCCCGACTGCCTTCGCCAATTCGATGGCCTGCGGGTAGGGGTTGGCGGTGTCGTACAGGAAGTGCCGCCCGAAAAAGCCGCCGAGCAACGGCGTATGCAGCGTGATCTTAGAAGGAGCCAGGCCGGTACGTTTTGCAATGTCCGCCAGGAAAAAGTCCTGCGCCTGGTTAGGCAACCAGATTTCCAGCGAACCATCGGAATGAAAGCGGGCCAATGCTGAAGGGGGTTCGAGCTGCGCGTGATTGACGTACTGATTGTGGTAGCTGGCATCAACGTGCGTAGTCGCCTGTGCCAACGTGCCGGAGAAGTCGCCTTCCACCTCGGCATCACGCCCCGGCCCTGGCTCATTGGCCAGACGCTCACGGAACGCCACAGAGGAGAAATCGGCGGGCATCACCCGCAACGGCGAATCGGCAGCGGGCTCCAGCCATTGCACCTGAATGGCTTCGACGGCGCGCTTGGCGTGCCACCAGCGCTCGGCGACAACCGCCACGGCGCCGGGCAAACGATGCACCGAGTGCACCCCCTTCATCGCCTTAACCTGCGCTTCGTTGCGCAGATCGCCCACCGTCATGCCCAGGCGCGGCGCATGTTGCACGGCGGCGTGGAGCATGCCGTCCACCTGCATGTCGATGGTGTACAGCGCTTTGCCGGTGGACTTGTCGTAGCTGTCCAGACGGCGCACCGGCTTACCGATCCAGCGAAACTGGCTGGGGTCACGCAGCGTGACGCTCTCGACAGCGGGCACTGCCAGGTCTAAAGCAAGGCTGGCCAGCTCGCCGTAGCTCAGCGAGCGTCCAGAAGCTACATGCAAAACGTGGCCAGGCTCGGTGGTCAGCTCAGCCACAGGCACATTCAGACGTGCGCTTGCGGCCTGCAGCAACATCGCGCGGGCAAGGGCACCCAGCCGGCGCATGGTCGGGTAACTCATGCGCACCGACATACTGCCGCCGGTAATGCGCAGGCCATTTTCCATTACCACATAGGCTTCGCCAGGCGGCGCGCTTTCGACCACAAAGGTCGATGGATCGGCATCCAGTTCCTCGCCGACTATTTGTGCCATGGCGGTATAAGTGCCCTGACCTCCCTCAATAAAGGGGCATAGCAAGCGGATGGTGTTATCCGGGCGGATCTCAAGAAAAGCGCTCACTTGGGTGCCTGCCACTTGGCGCTCGGCCGCCATCGCCTGCATACGTGCAGAACCCAGCGGCACGCCAAAACCGAGCACCAACGCGCCAACAGCAGTGCCAGCAGAGGCCACGAGAAAGCGACGTCGCGATAGATTGATCGGCTCACCAAGGGCGGTATCACCATGCTTACTCATCAGACCGTCTCCCCGGCTGGCGCCGCAGCGGTTGCAACGTCGTTTGCCAGCTCGTGGACGGCAGCATTGATGGCGTTGTAGGTGCCGCAGCGACACAGATTGACCATCGCCGCCGCGATCTGCACATCGCTGGGCTTAGGGTTGCGCTTGAGCAGGGCGGTCGCGGCCATGACCTGGCCAGACTGGCAATAGCCGCACTGGGCGACCTGATGCTCAACCCACGCAGCGACCACACGCTTTCCGACATCGTCGGCTTCTATCGCCTCGATCGTGGTGACCTCCCGGCCCACCACCCCGGCTACCGGAGTAACGCACGAGCGCACAACGTTGCCGTCCACCAGCACCGAGCACGCGCCACATTGCGCTAGACCGCAGCCGTACTTGGTACCGGTCAGCCCTAGGTCATCGCGGATAACCCATAGCAGCGGCGTATCCGCCTCGGCATCGACCTGGTAGGTTTTTTGGTTTATTCGCAGTTCCATGGCTCACCTGCTTTCACGAGGGTTAATCTTTGGGATGGAGGCATTCGGATAGTGGTCTCAGTGCCTTAGGAACTTGGCATTCGCCCGCAAATTCAGAATCCACGGATTCCGATAGCCGTTACTAGCTGAGCTCATCAATTTCCCGTCGCCATCGGTGGTGTAGTCAGCCCCTGATTTTTTCCAAGGCCACAACAATGCGCTCAGCCGCCTCTTGGTCACCGCTGCGTTTGAAGTCGCTAGCCACTTGGTTCAACTGCTGCGCCGTGAGGCCAACATTCATGCTGATCTTCAGGTGCGACTCCAACTGCGACGCTAACCCTGGCATCGCGGCAAGTTCCCCAACAGTGGCCAGTTCACGAGCAGCCCAATCGAGGTTGTCTCGGGCGAAGATATCGCCAAACAGGTGAACCTTCAGAAACTGGTCAATCGCAGGGGCAAACTCAAACAACGCTCCTGAGACCGGTGCACCCACCAGACGGGTTTGATTGTCGGTGCCCAGATCGAGCAAAGCGTGCCCCGACGGCACGGGGCCTGGTTCGCGTCCCGGCTCGTCGTGAGCGCCGCGTGCTGCGCGCTCTTGCAACACGCTCATCAGCAGCGACAGTGCATTGAGGCTGCGCGGGAACCCGGCATACGCATAGAGCTGAACCAGGATTTCCTTGCTCTCACTAATCGTCAGACCGGCATCGAGACCGCGATTGAGCGCATCGCGCAAACGGGGCATATCGCCGGTCGCCATGCTGGCGCCGATAGGGGCGACAGCCAGTTGTTTTGCAGTCAGGGTTTGCTCAGTCACCGTCTGCGTCTGCGAATTGTGTGGGGTACTGGCACTCGATACGTGAGCACCTACAACACTGGCCAGCACTACCAGGGCGGCCAACGGCCCCAAGCGGGCATAGCGGTATTTACTGGGTTGGGTACTGTTCATCGCTGACCTTCTCCATCCAACGGACGTTGTTGCCGTTCTTCATGCCAGTGATAGCCATGTGCGTCATGGCAGTCGATGGCGCGGCGCCATGCCAGTGCTTTACCCCTGGCGGGCAAAACACCACATCACCGGGACGTAATTCCTGCACCGCCTTTCCCCATTCCTGAGTACGTCCGACCCCCGATGTCACGACAAGATATTGTCCGGCAGGATGCGTGTGCCAGGCCGAACGAGCGCCAGGTTCAAAGGTGACGTAGAGCGTTGAGGTGTTGAGTTCGGCCGTTGCAGTCGTCAATGGATCGATCCGCACGTGACCAGTGAAATAATCGGCAGGCCCTGTCATCGAAGCCTGCTCACCCGCACGTGTGATTTTCTGGCTGGCAGGGCTCAGCTCGGCCGCGAAGGCTGGTCCGATGCAGTTGGCGGTGAGCAGCGCCAATGCGGCCAGGGTTGAATGAGTGTGCTTGGACGGCATAAGAAGCTCCTGGATCAACGTGCGAGTGGGTGTGCGCACCACGTGACATAACTGGCCGGGCGGAAGATGACTGAAACTAGTCCGCTGAAAACGTCACCCGAACATCATCCCGACCCAGAGCCTGCGAGAGGCCCGCTGGGTTGTCGATGCGACCGAGACGGGTATAGCTGTAAGACGAGCTGAAGGTTTTATAAAAGACCACCAACGTGTCGGCGCCGTACAGGAGGAAATCACCGTTGTGGATTGTTCCAGGCCGATAAGTTTGAGTGGGTAACGGGCGCTGCAAGTTGACGTGCTTTTCGTTGTCGTTCAGATCGCTCATGTCCAGGCTGAACGGCAAACGGGCGGCAAGCTCCCGAGTGGTCGGGTTGTCCTCAAGGGTAATGGCGAAGCGCTGTTGGCCTATGGTCATCCACATTGTGTTGTTCTCCATGCCTGTTGACGGGCCGGCAATATCTGTCGCAGCGGCGAGGGGCAATGCCGATAGAGCAAATGGCATCAAGGCCGCGAACCAGAGGCCCTTCCATCCAGGGGAATGATCAATAAACATGGCCTTGCTCCTTGGAATAGAGGGTTCACCGGGTGTGCGGGACCGGCGAACGAGAGGTTAGAAAGGTCAACAAGGCGGCGAGCATCAGCATCGCGGCGCTGGCGATAAATGTGCTCTGGTAGCCGAGAGCGTCAAACAGTACACCGCCGACGGTGGAGCCCACTGCGATAGCCAATTGAACAATCGCCACCATCAGGCCGCCGCCCGCCTCGGCGTGATCCGGCAAGGCGTGCGCAATCCAGCTCCACCAGCCCACGGGCGCTGCCGTTGTAATAAAGCCCCCATAGTCCGAGCAATACCGCTACAGCGATAACCCAGGTGCCAGCAGGAATCAGCGCTACCGCAATAACCGCCATCAGCAGCGAGATGGTACTTAAGGTGCCGTACAGGCTGCGCTTGAGCACTAATCCGATCAGCGCTGTTCCGCAAAAGCCAGCGACGCCTATCACCAATAGCAGCAGAGAGAGAATCGGCACGTTGACCTGGGTGACTGTTTCGAGAAACGGGCGCAGGTAGGTGAACAGCGTAAATTGGCCCATAAAAAACAAGCCGGCGGCGGCCATGCCCAGCGCCACCTTGCGGTTTTTCAGCAGTTTTAAAACATTGCCACCCGGCGAACGCTTCTGCGTTGCCATGCTTGGCAGGCTTATCCACTGCCAGACCAGCGCAATTAACGCCACCGGCACCAAGCACAAGAACGCACCACGCCAACCCACAACAGAACCCAGATAACTGCCCAGTGGCGCTGCCACCACCGTCGCCAGGGCGTTGCCGCCGTTGAAAACAGCCAGCGCCCTGGGCACCTGTGCGGCAGGTACAAGGCGCATCGCAGTGGCCGCCGACATTGACCAAAATCCGCCAATCACGATGCCGATCAGAGCTCGCCCGGCCATGTAGATAAGGTAGTTCGGGGCAAGTGCCACAATGGCACCCGATACGGCCATCAAACCGGTCAGGCCCAGCAGCAGGGTCTTTCTGTTCAAGGTGCCAGCGATCCAACTGATCGACAGGCTGGCCAACACCGCAAACGCGCCAGAGATGGCAAGCCCCTGGCCCGCTAATCCTTGGCTGACCTGCAGGTCGTTTGCCAATGGTGTCAGCAGGCTGACTGGCATGAACTCCGAGGCGATCAGCGCGAATACGCATAGTGTCATTGCATATACGCCTCCCCAATGACTGGTACGCGTACTTGTCTCGCTCAAGGCGGTGGCCTGCAGCTGGACTTCAGCGGTCATTTCAGGTGGTCCTGAAAGAACTGGGTCAGCTTGGCGAAAGGAATCAGGTCGACGCGGTCGTACAGATCGACATGGCCTGCGTTGGGCACAATGACCAGCTCTTTAGGTTCCCCTGCCAGGCGGAACGCCTCTTCGCTGAACTCGCGAGAGTGGGCGTTTTCACCTGCAATAAACAACACCGGACGCGGCGAAATGCTCTCGATATCTACGAATGGGTAAAAATTCATGAACTTGGTATTACTGCTCAGCGTCGGGCGGGTGGTCTGTTGCGGCGTGGAGCCGGCCGGGGTGAATTCGCCACGCGGGGTGCGGTAGAAGTCAAAGAACTCGCGCTGGATGGGGTGAGTGTCAGCATTCAGCTCTTGCACCGTGCCGCCGGTGTATTCGATCTTGCCGCCCGCGAATTCCGCATAACGCTGCTCGGCAGCCGCTGCGATGACTTGCTTGCGCTGTTCAAGGGTTTGCGAATGCTTGAGCCCGTTGCGATTGGCGGCGCCCATGTCATACATGCTGACCGTGGCGATGGCTTTCATGCGCGGGTCGATCTTGGCTGCACTGATTACAAAGCTGCCGCTGCCACAAATCCCCAGCACGCCAATGCGCTTGCGGTCGATAAAGGGCCGCGTGCCGAGGTAGTCCACGGCGGCACTGAAGTCCTCGGCGTACATGTCGGGCAGTACCGCGTTGCGTGGTTGGCCTTCGCTTTCGCCCCAGAACGACAAATCCAGCGACAGGGTAACGAAGCCCTGTTCCGCCAATTTTTGCGCATACAGGTTGGAGCTTTGCTCCTTTACCGCGCCCATGGGGTGACCAACGATAATGGCCGGGCTGCGGGTGGCGCTGTCCAGCCCTTTTGGGATGAATAGATTGCCCACGACATTGAGCTGGTACTGATTTTTGAAGCTGACCTTTTGTACGGTCACCTTGTCACTTTTAAAGAAATTATCTGCACCGTTGGACATATCGGCTCCTAACGTGGTGAATGAACTGATTAGAAGTCCGAGCATTACGAAAAGTCTTTTCATGGGGCGTCCTGATGAGGGAAAGCTAAAGGCGACGCAGGCAGTTGGCGCGAGGCTCGCCCTTCTTCATGCCGAGAGGCTTGGATGGCGGTTAGTGTTACGCAATAAAGAGATTTTGATTAGCTAATGAATGCTTAATTCGGATATAACCATGCCTAATCAATCAATCGAGCATGCTCGCTATGGCCAAACCCAATTTCAACGATCTGCTGGCTTTCGTAACCGTGGCGCGGATGGGCAGCTTTACCCGCGCAGCGGTACAGCTTGGGGTGACGCAATCGGCAGTGAGTCAGGTGGTTTCGGCACTGGAAGCGCGTCTGAAAATTCGCTTGCTTACCCGCACCACGCGCAGCGTATCGCTGACGGCGGCGGGCGAGCGATTGCTGGAAGCGGTGGGCCATCGCTTCGATGAAATCGAGGCCGAAGTGGAAGCTTTGACCGAGCTGCGCGATAAGCCGGCCGGGACGGTACGCATTACCTGCGGCGACAACGTCATCAAGACAACCCTGCTGCCCAAGTTGGCGCCGTTGCTACAGATGTACCCGGATATCAAGCTGGAATTCGATATCAACTATGGCTTTCGCGATATCGTCGCCGACCGCTTCGATGCCGGCGTGCGCTTCAGCGACACGGTGGCCCAAGACATGATCGCCGTGCCCATTGGCCCGCCGATACGAATGGCCGTAGTTGCTGCGCCAGGCTATTTCGCGAAAAATCCCGCCCCGGAACACCCTCGCGATCTAGCAGCACACCGCTGTATCGATATCCGTTTTCCCACCTATGACGGCGTGGATGCATGGGAATTCGAACGCCTGGGCAAGAAGCTTAAGGTACGTGTAGACGGCCAGTTGGTATTCAACTCCACAACCCATATCGCCGATGCTGCGGTGAGTGGGCTGGGTATCGCCTATCTGCCCGAGGATGAGTTTGCCCCGCATCTAACCGAAGGGCGGCTTGTTCGGGTACTGGAGGACTGGTGTGAACCCTTCGGCGGCTTTCATCTGTACTACCCCAGCCGCCGACAACCCTCCCAGGCGTTTTCGCTGGTCGTTGATGCGTTGCGGGTTGATCGTTTGCCGCCGATCGGTGATCCGCGCGAGACGGACGGCTAACCGCTCTCACTGGTGCGATTACGCGCGGAAACGCTCCAGTGCTTGCAAAGACACATGCAATCAAAGCGACCTGATTGCGCATCCAACCAACGCTGACGTTATTCATCCTCATAAATAAACGAGTAGTCGTCATCGATCAGCTGTTGCAGGTAGTGATCGAAGCTTTGCGCAATGACCTTGTAGCTGTCAGGGTCGTGCAGAAAACGCATGACTTGACCCACTGTTCCACCGGGCGCTGGATTGAAGTCGATATACAGCCTTGAGGTTCCCCCATTGTTCATGCAGTGGGAGAAGCACAGCCGTTTGTTCATGGGCAACGTGCTGTCGATGCCGGGGCCGATCAGGTCGGGTTCCTCATCCAGGTAGCCCTCATATATCTGCGCAATGCTCCGGGTGTAAGCGTGGTCGTCCTCAAGTATCTGCTCTACGGAACGGAGGTAATAGGGGTACTCGAACACATCCGAGCCGAGCATCAGTACCATGACGGTGCCGTCGGGGTAATCCCTGAAGTGCGTGCCGTCGATCTGGCTGAGCAGTTGCAGCAGGCTTGCCGGGCACAACGGATAATGCTCTGTGAGCTGCTGCAAGTCTGTCGCCGAGGCGCCATGTGCCAGTTTCAGTTGATCGAGGTTTTCGGCCGGCAACACTTGGCGTAAACCGGCAAGGTAGGTATCTACGAGTGACATGAGAGGGGGCCTTGCGATAGTGGTTACGGTTCAAAATGCCCTTTATCGACATCGATACAGCACCCGTCCGAGTGTTGCTCCAGCCAGGACTTGAATCCGCAGACCTCGGCGTTCGGGAAGTCCTTGCGAAATAGTTCGATGGCCTTGAGGGACGCTGTCTGAATCTCTCGTGGAAGACGTTCGCTGCTCAAGGTCAACATCGGGCTTCTCGCTGTAAGGGGCATGAGTCGTTGCCAGGCTTGAACGCGATGAACGCATCGTCCATGGATGGGATTAACCAACAACGTCCTTGATCAAGGCGTCCATGGATGAAAAGGCCAGTCCATCGGTGATGGACGGACACCCCGAGCCCAGCAGATAAAACCGTTCTATTGCGGATCTGTCCACCAGTATCAGCCGGCCGCCTGAGTCATCACCGATCAACAGATAGCCTGGGAAGTACTCTGCTATTTCGTATGTCTGTTGACGCTCGGCTATTTCATTCGTCGAGTAAATTTTCACGAGGTCTTCGATTATTGCACCGTCGCAGAACGACCAGAATCTGCTTATCCATGAACCTGGGTTGATGGATAGCTGTTGCGCTGTTCGAGTGATCTTTTCAACGCCTGCAGGCGGGTTTTTTTCTGTGTAACGCAAGTTCATTCGGATGCACCAGATGAAAGGTTTTTAGCACCTTCATTCAAAAAAGAACTTCATGAATCCGTCCACGTCTGCACCTGCAACGGTGCCGACAACTTCCCTGACTCTGTGCAGGAAGGCGGGTTTGTAGTCCTGCTCATCATCGATTGTTTCGTCATTGAATTCCTGCATTTGCACGGCGATGCCGGCCTGCAACGCACCGATCAACGCCAGGATGTCTGCCGCTACCTTGAACGACCTTTTCTGAATCGAGCCGAAGATCGGCGAATGCTCATCGCAGCGATCAAAAACCAGCACATCGCCATGTCGATCAGCAAAGACCGTGAAGCCGACTTTCCATCCCCATGCCGGATCTTCGTTCCCCGTCGCATGCCAGCCTAGTTGTGCTTTTGCCAAGTCCTGGGGGCCGTAAAGCTGCAAGCCGAAGTCCGGCCCGATCATCGGTCGAGCAGAGAAGCCTATCCATTCGAAATAATCGCGCATGACCCCGCTTTTCGGGACTTCTGCGATGGCAGAAACATTGGCTGGGGCGTCGTTGAATTTCAGGTGGCCGAGGGAGCCCGGCCACGAATTAAACAGCGCTACAAAATGTTCAAACACCTTCAACGGGTGATCCATACTGTTTTCCTGCAATGCGTTTACCGGGGCCTGTGATGCATCAAGAGGCTTCGCCTCGACTGTCAAACGGTTCGAAATCCCGCTCGGTAAAGGCTTCCGTCAGAACGTTTGAACTGCACAGCCATTCAATGGCTTCCACCAGCCCGTGGCCGGCGACCAGCGCGGCTTCGCTGTGACGAAGTTAGCGCAGTCGACCTTGAGTGAGCAGGGTGCCGGGCATATGCAATTGCACGTAGCCAATGACAATCACCATCGACACGCAGAACAACCATTGCAGCCGACTGAGCCCGGCTATCCGATAGATCGCCTGCAATGGCCTTCGCCAACGGTACTGGCGGTCCGCCGGGCCTGCGCTGGCGGGCTGCAGCAGGCCGATCGCCCCGGTGATCAGATAAGTCGCCAGCCCCAGCACCCCAAGCCAGTTCCAGATAACAACGGCGAGTGCCAGTAACGGGCCGCCATTACGGATCACCCGGTAACCACGATCCGCGGTCAGTTTGTGTCGTACACACCATGCGCTGGCGCGCTGGTCGAGGTCATGCAGGCTTTGCGTCAAGGAAGTCCAATGGCTGAGCAGCCATTTGCCGACCTGTGCCGCCAACAGGCCACCCAGTGCATAGAGTGGCAGCATGAGCAGCGTCAGCATGAGTCCGGAACCGGGCAGGTTGTTCAGTGCAAGGGTCAGGGTCAAGACGCAGGCCGCACGTTTCACGCCGTGGGGCGGGTCCTTGTGACCGATGAGTGCCTTCCAGAACCCGGGATCATGGTTGGGGAACATCCCCAGCAGGTCGGGGAAACGCGTGGCAAAGGTCGCTGCCAGTTGTTCGCAGGCCTGCCAGTCAGCCTCGACGAAACCTGCAGCCAGCTCCGCCTGCTGCGCCGGCTGGGTCGCCAGCAGGAACAGCGTGGCGGCGTTGGCGCGCGCACTGGGATGTTGTTGACGTTGCTGCATCAAGGCGCGCAGTTCGCCAAGCCAGGTTTGCTGCTCGCAGCGTCGGTGCAGCGCTTGCCACTGCTCTTGGGCAATGGGCACCACCGCCGCTTCAACGTCCCAGGCGAACAATCGACACACCCGTTGAAACAGGGGCGGTGACCAGTCCTCGGTATTCAAGAACAGAGTCAGGACATGCACCTGCAACGCCTGACGACGAGCGAAATCACCGAGCCAGGCTTGTTGGCTGTGGTGTTCCAGGCAGTCGAAGAAGCTCTGTTCCTCGCCGGTTGCCAACTGCTGGTCAAGCTTGCGGTAAAGCGCTGCCGTGAGGACGTGGGCAAGACCTTGCTGCTCAAATTCACTGGCGGGGATCTGCTGCCAGGGCGTCAGCCATTGGCGTTGTTCAATGCCCCAGGTCAGAAGGTGCCGATGCGCTTCAGGATCGTTCACGCAACGTTGGAACAGCAGCCGTTCGAATTCGGCGTCGCAGCCTCGGGCCGATGCCTCGGTCCAGTATCGATCTACCGCCCGGTCATCAAATCCGCACAGGAGCTCAACGGCCTGCTCGTGCAGGGACCGCGACGGCGCCAGGCTCGGCTGTGTCCGTTCCTGCGCAGTGGGCCGAGCTGTAACGTCAGCGGCATCCCGATCGACCTCGCCCCAGCCCTCGCGCAGGATGTGCAAGGCTTGCTCATAGGCTTCACGCAGTTGCTGGAAGGCGCCGGGATCCTCGTCCGGACGTCTGACCTTGAGCAGTTTGGCGTATTGGCGCTTGATGCTGCGCTCGTCGGATCGGGCGGGTAGGTCGAGGACTTCCCAGCAATCGAAATCAGACGCCATGGCTCAGTATCCGCCACCGGTTTCGAGCAGGCTGATGCGCCCGCTCAGATCATGGCGCGCCTGGCGAATCAGGCGCTCGTCCTGGCTTGCCAGTGTTTGCTGAAACAGGCTTGCCCAATGACCGATCTGCTGACGAAGCTCGCCCAGGCTTTCTTGATATAAACGCTCCAGGCGGGCCACCAGCACCGTATTGATCTGCTGTTCGCGGGGATGCACCTTGAGCTCGGCCAGCGCGAGCAGACGCTGGGCAATTTCTTCGCTGCCGAGCACCCCCGGGTTGTTTTCGATGACCAGTACATGCTGTTCACCGGTCATGGGAATGCGCACCTGACACTCGAGAATGCCGTTGATGTCGTAGGTGAAGCGCACGTCCAGGTCGACGACGCCACCCGTGTTCGCCGGGACCGGAATCTCCAGTTCACCCAAGGCGATGTTGTCACGCACCAGACGACTCTCACCCTGGTAGATCTTCACCCGTACGCTTTCCTGCAATTCATGGACGGTACACACGGTTTTTACCCGGCTGACGGGGACCGTACTGTTGCGCTCAATGATCGGCAGATAGTGCCCTTCCTCATAGTGTTGGCCCACTTGTACCGAGGTTGAAATCCCCAGGGTGTAGGAGCAGACGTCGGTCAGCACCACCTCTTCCAGGGCGGCACTGCGGGACTTCAGCGCGGCTTGTATCGCTGCGCCGTGAGCCACGGCTTCGTCAGGGTTGATGTGGAAGGAGGGGAAGCGGCCAAACAGCCCCGCGGCCAGTTTGCGCACCAGCGGCATGCGTGTGGTACCGCCCACCAGCAGCACTTCGTCGAGCTCGTTGATACGGATTCTGGCATCGCGCAGGGCGCGTTCAATCGGATTGCGCAGGCGCTCGAGCAAGGGCGCGAACAAGGTGGCCATCTCGTCCTGGGAAAAGACATGCTTCCATTGCTGCCCGTCCACACGCAAAACAAACTCGCTCGCCGTTTCCTGCCCCAGCGCCTGGCGGACCCGCTCGGCTTCGCGACGCAGCGCGTGGGCAATGGAGGGTGTCGGCGGAAATCCTGGCTGGTCGCGCTGGGTCTGGATAAAGCGTTCGGCCAGCACCTGGTCGAAATCCTCACCGCCCAGATAGTTGTCGCCGGCGCTGGCCCGTACCTCCATGACTCCGTCGAACAGTTCCAGGACTGACACGTCGAAGGTGCCGCCGCCCAGGTCGAAGACCAGGAACGAGGTTTCCTTGCCGTGCTGAGGCAAACCGTAGGCCAGCGCGGCAGCGGTCGGTTCGTTGATGAGCTTGTCGACTTTCAGCCCGGCCAGTTCGCCAGCGATACGGGTTGCCTTGCGCTGCGCATCACTGAAGTACGCGGGGACGCTGATGACTGCCTCGGTCACCGGTTCGCCGTAGGCTCGCTCGACGTCTTCCTTCAGGCTCCTGAGCACCAGCGCCGACAGTTCTTCAGGGCGCAACGACTTCGTACCCAGTTGCACGGTGTGCGCGCTGCCCATATGACGCTTGAACAATGCGGCGGTCATGGTGGAATGGGTGTGCAAGCGCTCGCGGGCAGCCTGGCCGACCAGAATCCGGCCTTCATCGTCCAGCCCCACCACCGAAGGGGTCAGCACCTGACCCAGTGCGTTAGGCACCAGCACACTGGCGTCGTTGAGCCAGACAGCCACCAGGCTGTTGGTGGTACCCAGGTCGATTCCGACAATCATCTATGCGTTCCTTTTCCCTGGCTTGACTTCATGGACCTGTTCTTCCTTGAACCGCAGAGACAGATCGTAGTCATTGTGCGATCACTTTTTCCAATGAAGGTTCAAAACGTCCCGACGTGGCTCCAGCAGCGCGCCGCAATTGGTCCTAAAAAGTTCTGCACTCCCGGAAGACACTGCGCAGGCAGCCAGATTCGCTCCCATGAAGGATCGATGACCGACTGCTTCTGTACTGCCTTTCAACCTAAAATAATAACGAATGGGGTGAGCAGCATGTCCGTACCTCAACAAACCCGATCGGAGAGCTCCAACGGAGGCCTGCAATCGGGACTCAAGCAACGTCACATGACCATGATCGCCCTCGGTGGTGTCATCGGCGCCGGCCTGTTCGTCGGCAGCGGTGTGGTCATCCAGTCTGCTGTGTGCTGCGAGGGCTTAGTGACCCATGACCTCGTTCAGCGCCTGTTCGAGTGTGCTGACCGTGCGCTCGATATTGTGCAGCTTGTCGAGTCCGAACAGGCCGATGCGAAAGGTCTGGAAGTCGACCGGCTCGTCGCATTGCAACGGCACTCCGGCGGCGATCTGCAGGCCGTGCGCGGCAAATTTCCTGCCGTTCTTGATCTCGGGATCGTCGGTATAGCTGACCACGACGCCAGGCGCCTCAAACCCGGCTGCGGCCACGCTCTTGATACCTTTGGCGGTCAACAGGGCGCGCACACGGTCACCTAGCGCTTGCTGTTCGTCGCGAACCTTGTCGAAGCCATAGGCTTCGGTCTCTTTCATTACTTCGCTAAAACGCGCCAGCGCATCGCTGGGCATGGTCGCATGGTAGGCATGCCCGCCTTGTTCGTAGGCCTGCATGATCTGCAACCATTTTTTCAGGTCGCAGGCGAAGCTGCTGCTCTGCGTCTGCTCGATGCGCTCGAGGGCCAAGGGACTGAACATCACCAGGGCGCAGCAAGGGGACGCGCTCCAGCCTTTTTGCGGCGCGCTGATCAGCAGATCGATAGCGCACTTGTGCATATCGACCCATAGCGCGCCCGAGGCGATGCAGTCCACCACGAACAGGCCACCCACCGCATGCACGGCGTCGCCGACTGCACGCAGGTAGTCATCGGGCAGAATGATCCCCGATGAGGTTTCAACGTGGGGGGCGAAGACGATCTGCGGCTTCTGCGCCTGAATGGCTGCCAGCACTTCGTCCAGAGGGGGTGGGGCGTAGGCTGCCTGGCGACCAGCCTCGACCGGACGGGCTTTCAATACCGTGGTCGCCGCCGGGATGTTGCCCATCTCAAGGATCTGGCTCCAGCGATAACTGAACCAGCCGTTGCGGATCACCAGGCATTGCTGGCCGCCGGCAAACTGCCGCGCCACCGCTTCCATGCCGAAGGTGCCGCTGCCGGGGACCACCGCAACGGCCTGGGCGTTGTAGACCTGTTTCAGGGTGCTGGAAATGTTGTTCATCACCCCCTGGAACGCCTGCGACATGTGGTTGAGCGAGCGGTCGGTGTAGACCACCGAGTACTCGACCAGTCCCTCGGGATCGATACTGGGATAGAGCTTTGACATAGGTGACTCCTGTGGCAGAAGTGTCAATGTTATCGACCCTGCCCTAAGCCTTGGCAAATGACAAGGTGGTCCTATTTGCGTCCGCTACTTCCCATGCCAGCCTAATTGCCGGGAAATCTGCTGCGTGGCTTCCATCAGCCGCTTGACGTAGTCCTGCTTGAGTTCTTCGCGAAAGCGAAAGCAGGGGAATGACACGCTCATGCCACCGATCACATGGCCAAAACGGTCGCGGATCGGTGCGGCCAGGCAGCGCATATTGTCTTCGAATTCTTCATGGTCTTCGGCATAGCCCTGGGCGCGAACCACTTCCAGTTCTTGCAGATACTCCTCGATGCTGGTCAGGGTGTTGGCGGTGCGGCGCTCGAAACTTTCTTCCTGCAAGTGGGCGATCAGCTCGGGCTGCTCCAGCCACGCCATCAATACCTTGCCGATACCGGTGCAGTACAGCGGCGCACGTCGGCCGATGCGCGAGTACATGCGCAGGTTGTATTTGGAGTCGATCTTGTGCACGTAGACGATGCTGCCTTCGTCGAGAATTCCCAGGTGCACGGTCTCGCCGGTCAATTCATTGATGCGCCGCATGCCCGGTTCCGCCTCGCGGACGATGTCCAGGTGGGGCAGGGCTTGAGCGCCCAGTTCAAACAGCCGAACGCTGAGCCGATAGCGATCCTCTGCATCCTGAACCACATAGCCGCGGGCCTTGAGTGACTGCAAAAAGCGGTAAACCGTGCTTTTGGACATGTCCAGTTTCTGCGCGATTTCCGATACGCCGCTTTCCTCGGGATGCTCTGCCAGCGCCTCGAGGACGGCCATGGTCCGGCCGACGGCGGAGACCAGTTCGTTGTTCTGGATGGTGTTGTTGTCCATGAAGGCTCCAACGGAAACGGAAAACCCAAGGATATACGCTGGCGAATCAAAACGCTGTTTCATTTTTCTTGACGGTAGAGGAAATCTGACTAAACTCGGCCACAAGCTTGAAAATGAAACGCCGTTTTAAAAATAACAAAGGCGCACAGTGATGAAGGTAATTCCAGGACAATGCCCGCAAACCGTTTCACCCCGTCCCCTCAAAGTGGCGCTGGTGGGCGAGTGCATGATCGAGATGCGCGGCGAGCCAGTCTCGGGTTTCAGCCAGACCTTCGGTGGCGACACGCTCAATGCAGCGGTTTATCTCTCCCGATTGAATCCGACCGCCCGGATTGTCGCGGACTACGTCACCGCCATCGGCGCCGATAGCTTCAGTGACTCAATGCGTCAGTTGTGGCGCGACGAAGGCGTCGGCGACCAACATGTGCGCGTGATCGAGGATGCGCTGCCGGGGTTGTACTTCATCCAGACCGACGCCCAAGGCGAAAGACGCTTTCTGTACTGGCGTGGCGAAGCCGCAGCGCGAAACATGTTTGACGGTCTTGAAGCAGACACCGTGTTGCATGTCCTGGCGGATTACGACTACGTCTATTTGAGTGGCATCAGCCTGGCGATTCTCACGGCCAATGGTCGCGAGCGCCTGATGCACGCCTTGCGCCTGGCCCGTGAGTCCGGCACCCGCATTGTCTTCGACAACAACTACCGTCCCCATCTGTGGCCCGATGCCCAGGCTGCGCGCCAGGCCTATGGCGACATGCTGCGCCTGACTGACCTGGCGCTGATTACCTGGGAGGACGACGCTGCACTGTTCGGTTATGCCGATGTCGAGGCGTTGTTCCGCGCCTACGCGGATTTTGGCGTCGGTGAAGTCGCTCTCAAGCGTGGCGTGGCTTCGTGTTTGATCCAGTGCGCCTCAGGTCGTTTCGAAGTGCCTGCCGAGCAGGTGCGGCAGATCGTCGACACCACGGCGGCGGGCGACTCCTTCAGCGCGGCCTATCTTTCGTGTCGCCTGCAAGGCGGTGATCCACAACTGGCTGCGCGTTGGGGTCATCGACTGGCGGCCCAAGTCGTCCAGCATCGCGGTGCGCTGATCCCCAGCACCGCCATGCCCAGTCTGAACATGCCTTCATTTTCTTCTGCTGCAGAGGCCTGATCTTATGAAAATCATTGAAGCCCGCGTCATTGTTACCTGCCCGGGTCGCAACCTGATCACCCTGAAAATTGTCACCGATTGCGGCCTCTACGGCATCGGCGATGCGACCTTGAACGGCCGGGAACTGGCGGTGGTCGCCTACCTTGAAGAACATGTGCTGCCAGCACTGATCGGTCGCGATGCCCAGCGCATCGAGGACATCTGGCAGTACCTGTATCGCGGGGCCTACTGGCGCCGTGGCCCGGTGACCATGACCGCGATTGCCGCCGTGGACATCGCCCTGTGGGACATCAAGGCCAAGGCTGCGAAGATGCCGTTGTACCAGTTGCTCGGTGGCAAAAGCCGCGAGCGGGTGATGGTCTACGGGCATGCCACGGGCAAGGACATCGAAGGTTGTCTGGACGAAGTCGCTCGTCATGTCGAGCTGGGTTACAAGGCGGTGCGCGTGCAATGCGGGATTCCCGGCATCGCCACCACCTATGGCGTGGCCAAACGCAGCGGTGAGCGTTATGAACCAGCCGACAGCGACCTGCCTGCCGAACATGTGTGGGACACCGCCAAATACCTGAACCATGTGCCCAAGCTGTTTGCCGCCGTTCGCGAGCGTTTCGGCGATGACTTGCACATCCTTCACGACGTGCATCATCGCCTTACGCCCATTGAAGCGGGGCGCCTGGGCAAGGCGGTTGAGCCATTCAACCTGTTCTGGCTCGAAGACTGCACCCCGGCCGAGAATCAGGAAGCCTTCCGGCTGATCCGCCAACACACCACCACGCCGCTGGCGGTGGGTGAAGTGTTCAACTCCATTCATGACTGCCGCGAGCTGATCCAGGAACAGTTGATCGACTACATCCGCGCCACCCTGGTGCACGCGGGTGGCATCACCCATGTGCGCCGCATTGCCGACTTTGCCGCGCTCTATCAGGTGCGCACCGGCTTTCATGGCGCCACCGACCTGTCGCCGGTGTGCATGGGCGCGGCGCTGCATTTCGATACCTGGGTGCCCAACTTCGGCATCCAGGAACACATGCCCCATGACGAACGTATCGACGAAGTCTTTCCCCACGCCTATCGCTTTGAAGATGGCCACTTCACCCCCGGCGAAATCCCCGGGCATGGCGTCGACATCGACGAGAACCTGGCGGCGAAATACCCCTACAAACGCGCCAGCCTGCCGGTCAATCGCCTGGAAGACGGCACGCTCTGGCACTGGTAACCGCTGTTCTGGCTGATCAATAACTATCAAGGACACAGGGCGCCACCCGCCCTGGCAGGAGCTACCCGATGAAAGCTTTTCAAGTAAGAGCACCTTTTGAATTCGGCCTGGCGCAAGTCGAGGTGCCCCAAGTGGCGCGTGGTGAAGTCAAGGTAGACGTCGCCTACGCCGGTATCTGTGGCTCGGACATGCACATCATCCACGGGCAAAACGCCTTTGTGCGTTTTCCACGGGTGACCGGCCATGAGTTCTCAGGCGTGGTGCGCGAAGTGGGCGAGGGGGTCGAGAGCCTCAAGGTCGGCGACCGCGTGTGCATCGACCCGGTAATCAGCTGTGGCACCTGCTACCCGTGCCGGATCAACCGGCCGAACGTCTGCACTCGACTGCAAGTGATTGGCGTACACCGCGATGGCGGTTTCAGTGAGCAAGTCTGTGTGCCGGCCGACAATGCCCACCGCTTGCCTGACTCGATGTCGTTGAGCCACGCGGCGCTGGTGGAACCTTACTCCATCGCCCTCAACGTGCTCGATCGCATGCAGCCTCACCCGGGTGACAGCCTGTTGATCTACGGCGCGGGCGTGATTGGCCTGACGCTGGTGCAAATGGCCCGGGCGCTGGGGCTGACCGATATCACCGTGACCGACGTCATCGATACACGCCTGGAGACTGCCAAGGCCCTGGGCGCCAGCCGCACCCTCAACGGCAAGGATGTGGACGTCGAGGCAACCCTGCGCGATTTGACCCATGGCGAAGGCGTGCCGCTGATCGTCGACGCGGCCTGCATTCCGGCGCTGATGCCGCAAATGGTGCGCCTGGCCTCGCCAGCGGGGCGCATCGGCTTGCTGGGTTTCAACGCGGTGCCGAGCGACCTGGTGCAGCTGGAAATGATCAAGAAAGAGCTGACGCTGGTGGGATCGCGCCTGAACAATCGCAAGTTCCCACGGGTGATCGAATTGATCGCCAGCGGCAAATTGCAAGTCCAGGAAATGATCAGTCATCGCGTCAGCTTCGACGAAATGCCGGCGGCAATCGGGCTGATCGAAAGCCATCCCGAACAGACCCGCAAGGTCCTCGTGGAACTGAGCGGCGCTGATCAATAGTCATTTTGTAAATACTCGTGCCCACCTGGGCACCCTCACCGAAATAAACACAAAAAGCGGGAGGTTCCAATGTTTGGTCAAGGTCGCACGTTAATCATCATCATGCTGTTCCTGGCAGGCGTCATCAACTACCTGGATCGCTCGGCATTGTCCGTTGCGGCCCCGTTCATCCAGAAAGACTATGGTCTTTCGACGGGTGAGATGGGCATGATCTTCAGTAGTTTTTTCGTCGGTTATGCGGTGTTCAACTTTGTCGGCGGCTGGGCAGCCGACCGCTACGGCGCGAAAACCACGCTGTTGCTGGCAATGGTGCTGTGGTCGCTGTTCAGCGGTCTCACGGTGCTGACGATAGGCTTCGCCTCGCTGGTGTTCATCCGCATCCTGTTCGGCATGGGTGAAGGGCCGTTGAGCGTCACCACGAGCAAGATGGTCAACAACTGGTACACCCCGAAACAACGGGCGCGGGCGCTGGGTACCTCGATGTCCGGCACACCGTTGGGCGGCGCGATTTCAGGGCCGGTGGTGGGCTTTATCGCCATCAGTTACGGGTGGAAGGTGTCGTTCATCATCATTATGGTGATGGGCCTGATCTGGGCATTGGTGTGGTTCAAGTTCGTCAAGGACAAGCCTCAAGGCAAGGTCGCCGAGGAGATTCTGCAGGCCGAGGGCAAGAGCGACGTTGCGGCGCTGCCCGTTCATCCGCTGCGTTATTACCTCAAGCAACCGACGGTGCTGTACACCGCGCTGGCATTCTTTTCCTATAACTACACGCTGTTCTTCTTCCTGACCTGGTTCCCCAGCTACCTGACCATGGCCCACGGCCTGAACGTCAAGGACATGAGCATCGCCACAGTCATTCCCTGGCTTCTGGGTTTCCTCGGTTTGGCCTTGGGCGGTTTCATTTCCGACTTCGTGTTCAAGAAAACCGGGCGGATGATGTTCTCCCGCAAAGTGGTACTGGTGACTTGCCTGTTGGTCTGCGCCGCGTGTATCGCCTTTGCCGGGATCGTCAAAACCCTGTATCCGGCGGTCATCCTCGTCGCCTTGGCAGTGTTCTTCCTGTACCTCACCGGTGCGATCTACTGGGCGATCATCCAGGACACCGTGCCTGCGGCGCGGGTGGGTGGTGTCAGTGGCTTCATGCATTTTCTGGCTAACACCTCGGGCATCATTGGTCCAACCTTGACCGGCTTCCTGGTGCAATTTACCGGTTCGTTCACCAGTGCGTTCCTGCTGGCGGGACTCTTGACTGTGATCGGCGCCGTGTGTGTGGCGCGCTATGTCAAACCCCTTTCGGCGGCGGATTCCGGTCACTCGCAGGCACAAAGCCCGCAACCCATTTCGGCCCTGAACCAACAATAACCAGTCATAAACAGAAGGAGCTTGTCGATGCCTGTTGTGAAACGTGTGCCCTCTACCAGCCCTGCCCCTGAAATCGGCATCGTGCATCTTGGCCTGGGGGCGTTTCATCGCGCCCACCAGGCGGTCTACCTGCAACGCCATCTCAACCGCCATGGCGAAAGTGATTGGGGATTGTGCAGCGCGAACCTGCGCTCGAACCGCACATTGGTTGATCAATTGCGCGAGCAGGATGGCCGCTACCATGTGGCCGAGTATCGCGACCGCGAGCAGGTGACGCTGCGTGAGATCGGTGTATTGCGCCAGGCCTTATATGTAGGCGAGGGCGGCCATGAGCTGCAATTGCTGTTGCAGCGCATGGCCTCGCCGCAAACGCGGATCGTCACGCTCACCGTCACCGAGAAAGGCTACTGTCTTAACCCTGCCACCGGGCAGTTGCGCATTGACGACCCGGCGATTGCCCATGACATCGCCCATCCGCAAGCACCGCGCACAGCGCCCGGCATTGTCCTCGAAGCCCTGCGCCGCCGTCGCGCCGCAGGCATTCCAGCGTTCACCGTGTTGTGCTGCGACAATATGCCCGACAACGGCCAGCGCACTCGCCAGGCAGTGAGCGCATTGGCGGCGATGCAGGACGAAGGGTTGGCGCAGTGGGTCAACGACCACTTGGCGTTCCCTGGCTGCATGGTTGACCGGATCGTCCCCGCCATGGATGGCGAGTCCTTCGCTCGGCTGGAACAGCAACTTGACTGCCACGACCGTGCGGCCGTGGTCTGTGAAAGTTTCAGCCAATGGGTGATCGAGGATCACTTTCCTCTCGGGCGTCCGGATTGGGAGGTGGAAGGCGTACAGATGGTGGACGACGTACGCCCGTTTGAAACGATGAAACTGCGCATGCTCAACGGCAGCCATTCGTTGCTGGCCTACGTGGGTTTGCTGGCCGGCCACGAATCTGTGTTCGATGCCATCAACGATGCGGATCTGGCGTACTTCATCGAGCGCTACATGGCCCAGGAAGCGGCGCCCACCCTGGACATGCCGGCGGGCATCGATCTTGCGGACTATGCCAACGATCTGAAGGCGCGCTTTGCCAATGACAGCCTGCAACATCGCCTGCGCCAGATCGCCATGGACGGCTCGCAGAAACTGCCGCAACGCTGGTTGCTCGGCGCACAGCAGTTGCTCGACGAGGGACGCGGCCTGGCCTGCACCGCGTTGGGTATCGCTGCATGGATTCACTATTGCACGCAGCCGCTGCCCGACGGTTCCGCGCACGTTATTGACGACCCCTTGAGCGCGACCTTTGCCGATCTCGCAGGAAGATTCGAAGGCGCGTCGTTGGTGGATGCCTTTCTCGATCTGGACGAGGTTTTCCCGGCCGTGTTGTCCGATCGCGCAGCCTTTCGCGATGCCGTGCAACGCGCCTATGGCGACCTGGCCCGCGACGGCATAGGCAGTCTTTTGCACACCTTTGCTGCACACAATTAACAAGAAAGGAGAAAAACATGGAACAGACATGGCGTTGGTTTGGCCCCAAAGACCCGATCTCCCTGGCGGACGTCCGCCAAACCGGTGCGACCGGTATCGTCACCGCGTTGCACGAAATCCCCAATGGCGAAGTCTGGCCGGTGGAGGCCATCGCCGCGCGCAAACAGATGATCGAAGCCGCCGGCTTGAGCTGGTCGGTGGTGGAAAGCATTCCGGTGCATGAAGATATCAAGCGCGGCTGCGGCCGGCGTGACGAGTACATCGCCAACTACCAGCAAAGCGTGCGCAACCTTGCAAGTTGCGGCATCGATATCGTGTGCTACAACTTCATGCCGGTGTTGGACTGGACCCGCACCGACCTGGCCTGGGAGTTGGCGGATGGCGGTTGGGCGCTGCGTTTCGATCAAACCGCATTTGCCGCGTTCGACCTGTTCATCCTCCAGCGCCCGGATGCGCAAGCCGAATACAGCGCCGAGGATATCCAGCAGGCCAAGGCCTACTTCGAGCAACTGACGCCAGCCCAGACCGAATCGTTGGTCAACACCTTGATCGCCGGTTTACCTGGCGCCGAGGAACACTACAGCCTGGAAGACTTCCGGGCCTTGTTACGCACCTACGCCGAAATCGACGAAGCCAGGTTGCGTGAACACCTGGGGTATTTTTTGCGCGCGGTGATTCCGGTTGCAGAGGAAGTGGGCGTACGCATGGCGATCCACCCGGACGACCCACCCCGGGCGCTGCTCGGCTTGCCGCGCATCCTGTCCACCGCCGAAGACGCCCAATGGTTGCTGGACGCCGCCCCAAGCCCGGCCAATGGCCTGACGTTCTGCACCGGTTCCTATGGCGTACGGGAAGACAACGACCTGGTGGCGATGGCCAAGCACTTTGCGCCGTACATCTACTTTACCCACCTGCGCTCAACCCGCCGAGAGGCCGACCCGCGTAGCTTCCACGAAGCCCATCATCTGGACGGCGACGTCGACATGGTCGGGGTCATCAGTGCCCTGGTGGCAGAAGAACGCAGGCGTGAACGCGAAGGCGGCCCGCGCTTGCCGCTGCGTCCGGACCATGGGCATCAACTGCTCGACGATCAGTACCGTAAAAGCAACCCCGGCTATTCGCTGATCGGTCGCCTCAAGGGCCTGGCAGAAATCCGCGGCGTGGAATTGGCCGTGCGTCAACAGCTGGACTGATGGCTTGAAAAACTGAGCAAGTGGTAAGCGGGCAACCCCGTTTACTACAAGCTCTGCCGAGTCTCGTCGCCGCGCAAATGCCCTATACCGCCTACCAGGCGCGAGATGCGTTCGTGCGCCTGGCGAATCAGTCGCTCGTCCTGGCTTGCCAGTGCTTATTGAAACAGGTTTGCCCAATGGTCGATCTGCGCACGAGGCTCGGCCAGGCTTTCTTGAACACCTCCTCTCAGTAGACCTCGTAGCCGGTCGCGCTATCTCGCCGCCGTTGCCGAAAGGCACGCCATCGCCCGAAATTGCTCCCGATTAGCACACCCCTCAGATGACCCACCTCGAGCACGATCTTTCTGCTTGCGGGTAAATCAATTTAGTAATATCGTAATTAGACATTAACTATTGCATAGAGATAACCATGTCAAACATTGTGCTAGAAACTCAAGGTTCCGTGGCAGTTATCACCCTCAATCGTCCGGCAGTCCTCAACGCCTGGACCACGGCGATGCGCAACGAAATCATTGATGCCTTGCTGGCTTACGACGCTGACACGTCTATCAAGGCGCTGATCATGACCGGTGCTGGGGATCGTGCCTTTTCGGCGGGGCAAGACCTCTCCGAAGCCCATGATTTTGATGGTGAGCACGCGGTGCAATGGGTCGGTGAATGGGAGCGTTACTACGCCACCCTGCGGGGTCTGTCCAAGCCACTGGTTATCGCACTGAACGGCACTGCCGCCGGCTCTGCGTTCCAGGTCGCGTTGCTGGGCGATATCCGGGTCGGTCATCCGGGTGTGCGTATGGGTCAGCCCGAGATCAATTCCGGCATTCCAAGTACCACCGGGCCATGGATCATGAACAGCATGCTGGGGATGTCGCGGACCATCGAGCTGACCTTGACCGGACGCCTGATGGACGCCGAAGAGTGCCATCGCATCGGCCTGATTCACTACATGGTGCCGGCCAACGAAGTGTTCGCCAAAGCCCTGCAAGTGGCCAACGAATTGGCGAACAAGCCACCGGTCGCCATGCGCCTGGACAAGCAGCGCTTTCGCGAGATGAGCGACCCCGATTTCAAGAACTCGATTGAAGCCGGCCGGCGCTTGCAGAAAGAGGCGTACGACTCGGGAGAGCCTGCGCGCATGATGGAAGCGTTTTTCCAACAGCGGGCCAAACAGGCCTGATTAACAACCCGAAACTCGCCACTGGCCTGCACGGCCGGTGGCTACAACAATGCGCACGGCGGCGGCAATGTACCCTCACCGGCAACCCCCACGACCTTGTGAACTGCCGATGTCTTCGCCTTTTATCGATGCTTTCGTTTTTCGCAGGAGTCCTTCATGAGCAACCCAGAAAGCCCTGACCGTCGAAATCTGCTCAAGGCAGGCATGACCCTCGCGCTGGCCTGCAGCTTGCCGAGCGTTGTGCGTGCATCCGACCGCCAGATTATTGTTTCCGACCCCGGTGGCCCTTATACCAAGGCCTACCGCAAAGCGTTCTACGACCCGTTTGAACAAGCCACTGGCATCAAGGTGATCAGCGTCGCCCGCGAAGCGCAGCCGGTCGCGCAGCTCTCGGCCATGGTCAAGACCCGCAACTTCGTATGGGATGTCACGACCCTGACGATTTCCGCGGACATTCCCTATCTGGAAAGCCAGGGGTTCCTCGAACCTATCGGCCTGAGCAGCGCGGAGTTTCCGGACTTGCTGCCCGAGGCCATCACCCCGAATTTCCTGGGCGTCGATGTGTACTCCACCGTTCTGGCGTATCGCACCGATACCCTCAGCAATGCCCCGCAATCGTGGGCGGATTTCTGGAACGTCGAGAAATTCCCGGGCCGCCGCTGCCTTCGCCGCAGTCCGCTGGATACCCTGGAACAGGCCTTGCTGGCAGACGGCGTGGAGCTGGACGCGCTGTATCCGTTGGACGTCGATCGAGCCTTCAAAAGTCTGGACAAGATCAAGCCGCACATCGACCTGTGGTGGACCTCCGGGGCCCAGGCCATGCAAGCCATTCAGAGTGGTGAAGTGGACCTGATTTCGATCTGGAACGGTCGCGCCCAGGCCGCCCTGGAGAACGGTGCTCCGGTGCAGATCGTCTGGAACCAGGGGTTGTATTCCATTGAAGGGTGGGCCATTCCCAAAGGTACCCCTCGCGCTGACATGGCCAAGCAATTCGTGCGTTTTTGCGCTGATGCGAAGCGCCAGGCCGCGTTCACCGATGACCTGGCCTACGGCCCGACCAATCGCAAGTCCTTCGAGCAAATCCCCGCCGAACGGGCAGCGCTGCTACCGACGGCGCCGCAGAACCTGAAAAACATGCGCCTGCCCAGTCCCCAATGGTGGGAAGCGAACCGTACTCAGGTGACTGAACGTTTCAACGCCTGGATCTTGTCGTAAGGGAGTCGTTGCATGAGCGTAAAACTTGAAACACGTGGGCTGGGCAAGACCTATGGCCAGTTCGTCGCGCTGCAACCCACCGATATCCAGGTGCGCGAAGGGGAGTTTCTGACCCTGCTGGGGCCTTCAGGCTCAGGCAAATCGACCCTGCTGCAGATGATTTCGGGGCTGGTGCCGCCGAGCAGCGGGCAATTGCTGATCGACGGCCAGGAGGCCACGCACATCGCACCGGGCAAACGCGGCATCGGCCTGGTGTTTCAGAGCTATGCGCTGTTTCCACACATGAGTGTGCGCGACAATGTTGCTTACGGTCTGCGCATGCGCAAGTACGAGAAGCGCAAGCTCGAAAGCGCAGTCGACGATGCGCTGAACATGGTGCGCATGCACGAGTTCGCCCATCGATATCCCAGCGAACTCTCCGGCGGGCAACAGCAGCGTATTGCCCTGGCGCGCTGCTTCGCTTATCGGCCTTCGGTCATCCTGCTCGACGAACCCCTCGGCGCCCTGGACAAGAACCTGCGTGAGCACATGCAGCTGGAAATTCGCCGCATGCACAAGGAACTGGGGGCCACCTTCATCTATGTCACGCATGATCAGGAAGAAGCGCTGACCCTGTCTGATCGCATTTGCCTGATGAACAAGGCGCGCATAGAACAGCTGGCCACGCCGCAGGAGCTCTATGATCGTCCGGCCAGTCTGTTCGCCGCCGAGTTCATCGGTCACTCCAACGTGCTGCAGGGCAAGCGTGCCAACGCCACTCAGTTGCATGTCGAAGGGCGCCTGCTTGAACTCAGCGGCTGTGTCGGGCATGAAGTGTCGGCCAATGTCGACAGCAACGACGCCTTCGTCCTGGTGCGCCCGGAAGCGGCGCGTCTGACCGAGCCAGGCGCGGGGTTACTGGTGGGCAGTGTCGACGAATGCGTTTTCCTGGGCAGCGATACGCGTGCCTTGATCCGGCTGCCTTCGGGTGCCCGGTTCAGCGTGCGCTGCGCTCGGCATATCACCCCTCGTGTCGGGGATGACGTCGGAATCGCCTGGGACGCTCACCGTGCCACCTTGTTGCCTGCGCAGGTGCACCCATGAGCCTGCCTAAACGCCTGTTGCCGGCGATCCCGGCGCTGCTGTTCCTCGGTGTTTTCTTTCTGTTGCCGGTAGCAGAAATGCTGATGGGCAGTTTCCAGAACACCAGCGGCGAGCTGAGCCTGAGCAATTTCGAGCGCATCGCTTCGACCCCGGTGTATGGCCGGGTGTTGGGAATCACCTTCTGGATTTCGGCACTCACCGCCATGCTTTCAGTGCTGTTGGCCTATCCGGTGACTTATCTGCTGACGCGCTTGTCGCCCAGGGGGCGCGAGCGCTGGATGATCTGGATCATGCTGCCATTCTGGACCAGCTATCTGGTCAAGACTTACGCCTGGATGCTGTTGCTGTCGCGCAAGGGACTGGTCACCACCATGGTGGCGCAGTTCATCGACAATCCGTCGGGGATGGTGCCGGCATTGTCCGGCGTGCTGATCGGCATGGTTCACTCGATGCTGCCGTTGGCTGTCATCACACTGCTGCCGATCATGCGCAGTATCGATCAACGCCTGGCGCCCGCCGCGCAAACCCTCGGCGCCAGCGGCCCGATGAGCTTCTTCAGCATCTTCCTGCCATTGTCGGCGCCGGGCATCGCCGCTGCCGCGCTGCTGGTGTTCATTACCAGCCTGGGCTTCTTCATCGTCCCCGCGCTGCTGGGCTCGCCGCGGGAAATGATGGTTGCGCAGTTGGTGATCTCCTCGGTGCTCGATCTGTTCGACATGCACTTTGCCGGGGCACTGTCGGTCGTGCTGCTGATCTGTTCGTTGCTGGTGTTCGTGATCTACGACCGGGTCGCCGGGCTGTCCTCCCTTGGCGGAGAGGCACCCAAGGGCCGCCAGTCTGGCCTGGGTCTGCGCCTGTTGTTCGCCATCGGCCATGTCTGCTCGCGGTTCAGTTCCGGGCGTCAGCGGGGCGGTGATGGGGTGATGCTGCCCGGCTACAGTGTGCTGCTGGTCTTGCTCTTGATTTTGCCGGTGTTGGTGGTGATTCCCCTGGCCTTTACCAGCAGTCCATTCATTGCTTTCCCGCCCAAGCTCTACAGCTTCAAATGGTTTGCCGAGTTTTTCACCTCCCCGGTGTGGCAGGCGGCCTTGTTGCGCTCCTTCGGTGTGGGGTTGGCGACAGCGTTGCTGGCACTGGTGCTCGGGTTTGGCGCGACCATGGCCATGACCCGCATGTCGGCACGCTGGCGCAAAGGCCTGTTTGCGCTGTTCATCGCGCCCCTGATCGTGCCGCGTATCGTGATTGCCCTGGGGCTGCTTTACCTGTTCTCGCGGTTGGGCCTGGCCGGCAAGGACCTGGGCCTGGTTCTGGGCCATACGGTGCTGGCGTTGCCCTACGTGGTGGTGACCCTCGCGGCAGCGTTCCGGCAATACGACATGCGCCTGGACGATGCTGCACGCATCCTCGGCGCCGGCACCTTCACCCGGTTGCGCACGGTGACCCTGCCGCTGATGGCGGGCAGCCTGATGTCGGCGTTCCTGCTGGCGTTCATTACCTCGTTCGACGACCTGACTGTCGCCATCTTTGTCAGTGGCGGTATCAACACCACGCTGCCCAAGCAAATGTGGGACAGCATTCAGTTGGCGCTCACACCGACGCTGGCCGCGGTTTCCACCACGCTGCTGGGCTTCATTGTGCTGTTCGTTGTGGTTGCCCAATGGGTCGCGCGACGCTCTCTTTCCAAACGCCAAGGCGCCTGAACGATGCATAACTTTCCTAGCGAATATTTTCCGCAGCGCATTGCGAATGACCAATTGACCGCCGCGCCGCTGATCCACGCAGGCCTGATGAACGATGACAGCCGGGTGCGCATCACCTTCGAGGGGCGTTCGCTGCAAACGGCCGAACTGCGCGCGCGGGTGGCGGCGCTGCAAGCTGTGCTGGCCGCGCAGGGGCTGAAGCCCGGGCAAAGGGTGGCGGTGATGCTGGGCAACAGCGACGAGCAGATTGTGCTGATCTACGCGTTGATCCTGTCCGGGCTGGTGTGGATTCCGATCAATACCCGGTTGCGCGGTCCGGGTCTGGATTACCCGTTCGAACATGCCAGGCCCGAGTTGGTGGTGGCTGACGACGAGTTTGAGCCGCTGCTGCGACAAGGTGCGGCAGGCGCTCTGCCGTACCAGTCGATCGATGCACTGCACCGTGCCGCCCAGGCCTGCGCGGATGTTCCACTGCAGTGGGTCGACAGCGACAGTGATGCCGCGCTATGCCTGATCTATACCTCGGGCACGACCGGGGCGCCCAAGGGTGTGATGTTCACCCATCGCATGATGCGCATCGCCGGCGAGGCCGTGCTGTTGGTGGCCGATGTGCAAGCGGGCGACCGTCTGCTGCTATGGGAACCCTTGTGCCACATCGGTGGCGCGCAGATGTTGTTGCTGCCGTTTCTGGCCGACGTGCAATTGAATGTGGTGCAACGCTTCTCCGCGAGCCGGTTCTGGGCCCAATGTGAAGCGGTCGGGGCGACGCAAATGCATTATCTGGGCGGGGTGCTCGATATCCTCATGCAACAGGATCCCGCCACGTGGCCAATGCGGCATAGCCTGCGCACGCTGTGGGGGGCCGGGGTGTCGCTGAATAACTGGGCGGCTATCGAAAAACGCTTCGGCTGCCGATTGCGCGAATGCTACGGGATGACCGAGTGCGCCAGTTTCGCCACCCTCAACGCCAACAACAAACCGGGTTCGGTGGGCAAGGCTTTGCCCTGGTTGACGGTCGAGCTGCTGGACGCCGAGAACCAGCCGGTGGCCGTTGGGGAGTTGGGCGAGATCGTTTTGTCCAGTCCCGTCGAAGGGGTTTTTCTCCCCGGCTATCTGGATAACCCCACGGCCACCGCACAGGCGCTGCGCAACGGACGGTTGCACACCGGCGATATGGCCCGTTTCGATGCCGACGGCGATCTGTTTTTCGTCGGACGACGCACCGACAGCATGCGAGTACGCGGTGAGAACGTCTCGGCGTGGGAAGTGGAGCGCGTTTTCAGCAGTCATCCTGCGGTGCAAGCCTGTGCTGCCGTGGGCGTGCAATCGAAGATTGGCGAGCAGGAGATCCTGCTGTATGTCCAGTTCGAGGATAACGCGGTCGCGGATTGGCCCGCCGTCGTTCAATGGGCGAGCCAGCGATTGGCGTCTTACCAGCAACCGCGTTACTACCAGCGGATCGACAGTTTCGAGATGACGCCCAGCGAGCGGATCAAGAAGCACCTGTTGGCGCGAACCATCGAAGGCGCGTGGGACCGGCAGGGGCAAAACCCGTAGCGCCAAGCTCACGCGGGGACACCAAGGATTTGGTCATGAGTTCGCGCCAAGCGACAGGCATTCAGTGAATAGCGATAGACTATGTCGTACAACCCCCACTATTTCATTCACTACGCGATGTAACGTACCCATGGCTAATCCCCGCTTGCCGAAAAAAACGGTAACTGATCCCACTGCTTCCTCGCTGTACGTGCAATCCGTGGAGAAAGCCATGAAAGTACTCATGGCCTTCGATGGCAGCCAACGGCAATTGTCGTTATCGGAAATTGCCGGGCTGACCGGCATGGACCTCAGCGCAGCGCAACGCTTCACCTATACGCTCGCCACCTTGGGTTACTTGAACAAGGACCATGGCAAGAAATACGAGTTGTCCCCCAAGCTGCTCGATTTCACCTTCCACTACCTCAGCTCCAGCGAATTGGTTAACCGCGCTGCGCCCTATCTGCAGCAACTGAGCGCGGAAACCGAAGAAGCGACCAACCTCACCGTCATGGACAACACAGACATTGTCTTCGTCCAGCGGATCGTCAGTCGTCACGTCTTCAATGCCAACGTCATTGTCGGTACGCGCCTGCCCGCGTGGTGCACCGCACCCGGCCTGGCGCTGCTCGCCACCTACCCGGATGACGAAGTCAACGATATCTTCGACCGCAGTCATTTTGTCCAGCACACCCCGGCCACCATCACCGACCGTGGGCAGATCTGGGCACACGTGGAGCAGGTCCGCCAGCAACGTTTTGCCCATGTCGAGGACCAGTTCTTCTACGGTGATGTTTCTACTGCCGCGGCCATTCTGGATGGGTCGGGGCGCGGGATTGGCGCGGTTAACGTGGCGGTGTCGCGCTCGCGCTGGGTCGCGGAGCGGGATATGCAACGCTACGCCGATCTGCTGATTTCCACCGCTTCTTCGATTTCAGCCAAGCGCAAAGCCTGAGCTGACACGATGCATCTTTTTTGAAACAAGTCATGCGACTGACTGGGAGAACACACCATGAACGTTCTTTTTATTGGCTACGGACGTATGGGCAGCGCCATCGGAGAAGCCTGGCTGGCAACGGGTCTGGTGGATACCGTCAGCGCCATTGACCCGCACCAGCCTCCCGGTCTTGGGGCAGCCTTGTACGAGGATATGCAAGCTGTTCCGGAACAGGCATTCGAACTGATTGTCATCGCGGTCAAACCCGACAAAGTGTGCAGCGTCGCGGCGTCCCTGCCCGACATTATCTGCCAGGGCGCGGTGGTCATTTCAGTCGCCGCCGGTATCACCACCGAAGCCTTGGATCATGCTCTTTCCCGGCGCTGTCCGGTGATTCGCGCCATGCCCAATACCTCGGTGCTGGTCAATGCCGGTTGCACAGCGCTATACACCGATTCGCGGCTCGATGGCGCGCGCCGTGCCTTGGTCAGCCGATTGTTCGACAGCGTGGGGCGCAGCTACTGGCTTGAGCACGAACGCCAGCTTGATGCAGTCACCGCTATTTCAGGCAGTGGCCCGGCCTACTACCACCTGTTCAGTGAAGCCTTGGCCCAGGCCGGAGTCCTTCTCGGACTGGCGCCCGAATTGGCGCTTGACCTGGCCAGCCAGACCGCTTTTGGCGCCGCTTGCCAGCAGATCCGGGAAGACGCGAACATTGTCGATTTACGCACCGCCGTCACCTCGCCCAAAGGCACGACTGCAGCGGCAATTGCCGTCTTCGAGCAGGACCAGGCGCTTCGCCGCTTGATTGAAGCGGCAACGCAAGCGGCCTATCGGCGCTCGCAAGAACTATCGACAGGTAGTTAAGGCGATCCCTTGCTGCAAACAGACAAGTCCAAATCACCCGCTTGTCTGGCGAGCAGTCAGCAGCCCCGTAGTGCCATCTTCTTTCAACGTCGCGCAGATAACTGTTGCGGCGCCAGAAAGGCATCGTGGAAGTAGTTGCGAAACGCTTGCATGGCCGGGCTGAAATTGCGTTCACGATGCCAGGCCAGGCCGACACTCATGGGGGTGACCTTGTCGGTGACCGTCAGGGTTTCGATGCGTTTGCCCTCCAGCGACCAGGGGCGATGCACCAGGTCCGAGAGGATCGCCACGCCGCTGCCATTGGCAACCATGCTGCGCACCGCTTCCACGGAGCTGGTTCGCACGCGCACGTTGGGTTGCTGGTGCGCGTGTTCCCAATAACGCATGGCGCTTTGTTCGGCTTCGTCGACGGTCAACAGGATGTAGGGTTCCTTCGCCACGTCGGCGAGGCTGACGGCGGAGCGTTCGCACAGCGGATGGTGGCTGGGCAGCCAGAGCCGGCGTTCGGAATTGAACAGGATTTCCGAGACGATGTCCGGGTGAGTAAGGTTCGCGGTGAGCACCACCGCCATGTCGAATCGGCCTTCCAGCAAACCTTGTTCGATGGCCTGGCGTTCTTGTTCGTGGACTTCGATGGCCACGTCCGGGTGCCAGTGTTCCAGCCGTTGCAGATGGTGCGGCAGGAAGTACCCGATCACCGTGTAGCTGGCGGCCAGGCGCAGCCGCCCGCTGGCGCGGACGTCGGGCAGCGGGCTGTTCAAAGCGTCGTCGACGCTGCGCAAGATCACATAGGCCCGATTGAGAAAATGCCGCCCGGCATCGGTCAGGCTCATGCCCTGGGCCGAACGCTGGAACAGCAAGGTGCCGAGCATGCCTTCCAGTTCCTTGATCGCCGTGGTCACCGCCGACTGGGAAATATTCAAATGAATGGCCGCTTGAGAAATTTGCCCGATCTCGGCGGTGGCGACGAAATAGCGGACCTGGCGCAGGGTCAGTGACATGAGCACTCCGGACTTTTGGGTATCTGTTTTTCAGAGGCTATCTGTTTTTCAGAAGATGGCCCATCTGATAATAGATCTTCCCAAGGGGTTGAGAGGAATCTAACGTGGCTTGCATGAAGTCACAAGCGTCAGGAGCAAGTGTCATGCAGGCAGTAGATTTCAACTCGGACATGGGCGAAGGCTTCGGTCCATGGACCATCGGCGATGGCGTCGACCATGAGCTGATGGGCTTCATCAGTTCGGCCAACATCGCCACCGGCTTTCATGCCGGGGACCCCAGCACCATGCGCCGCACGGTGGAACAGGCCAAGCGCCTGGGCGTCGCCATCGGCGCGCATCCAGGGTTTCGCGACCTGGTGGGTTTTGGCCGTCGGCACATCAATGCGCCGGCCCAGGAACTGGTGGACGACATGCTCTACCAGTTGGGCGCCCTGCGTGAACTCGCCCGGGTTCAAGGGGTGGCGCTGCAACACATCAAACCCCACGGCGCGCTCTACATGCACTTGGCGCGGGATGAGGAGGCCGCCCGTTTGCTGGTGGAAAACCTGCGGCGTCTGGAGCCTGGGTTACTGCTGTATTGCATGCCCGATTCAGTGATCTGGCACGTCGCCAAGGAACTCGGTCAACCGGTCATCCGCGAGTTCTACGCCGACCGCGAGTACGACCTCAGCGGCTCCATCGTCTTCACCCGCAACGTGCGCGCCTACGATCCGGCCCAGGTGGCCGCGCGGGTGCTGCGTGCCTGTCAGGAAGGCGTGGTGCGCACCGTCGAGGGTCAGGACCTGGCGATCGAATTCGATTCCATCTGTTTGCACAGCGACACGCCGGGCGCTCTGGCGTTGGTCGAAGCCACGCGTAACGCACTCGATAGCGCCGGGATCAAGGTTCGCGCACCGCGCTGAATCAGCACGAAACACCCGGTACACAGACGCCAGGGTTTGAACACCGATTTATTTTTGCCTGCCTTTCTACAACTATTCCAAGAGGAACAGACATGGCCGAACACACTGTCATCACCCCATTACCCGGGACCTTCTACCGCAAAGCCACGCCCGAGTCGGCGAACTTCGTCGAGGAGGGCGCGCAGGTCAACGCCGACACGGTGATTGGCCTGATCGAGGTCATGAAGCAGTTTTCCGAACTGACCGCCGGGACGGCCGGTCGCCTTGGCGCATTTCTGGTCGAAGACGGCGATCCGGTGGAACCGGGTCAGGTTGTCGCAACACTCGACGACGAGTGAGGGCGCGATCATGACTCAAGGCATTCGTAAATTACTGATCGCCAACCGTGGCGAGATTGCCGTGCGGATTATCCGCGCCGCCAAAGCACTGGGCATCCCCACCGTCGCCGCGTGCAGCGAAGCGGACATCGACTCCCAGGCTGCGCGCATGGCCGATGAGGTGCACCTGCTCGGTCCCGCCCGCGCCGACAAAAGTTACCTGAACGTCGCAGCATTGCTCGGCGCCTTGAAAGCCACGGGGGCCAATGCAGTCCATCCCGGTTATGGCTTTCTCTCGGAGAACGCCGACTTCGCCGAGGCGGTCATCGCCGCCGGCGCTATTTTCGTCGGGCCGAGCCCGGAGACGATCCGGCGCATGGGCGATAAAGCCGAGGCGCGACGCACGGCTCAAGCGGCGGGCGTACCGGTGGTGCCGGGGTCCCCTGGTGAACTGTTTGACGTCGAGTCGGCACTCGAGGCGGCCGAATCCGTCGGCTTCCCACTGCTGATCAAAGCCTCGGCCGGTGGCGGCGGGCGGGGGATTCGCCTGGCTGAAAACCCCCGGCAACTGAGCGAGGAGTTTCCCCGTTCCCAGCGTGAAGCCCAGGCGGCATTTGGTAATGGCGCGGTGTACCTGGAGCGGTTTATCAGCAAGGCCCGGCACATCGAAGTGCAAGTGTTGGGCGATGGCCTGCACGCCGTGCACTTGTTCGAGCGCGAGTGTTCGCTGCAACGTCGGCGCCAGAAGATTTTTGAAGAAGCGCCGTCGCCGGCACTCAGCCAGCAACAACGCGAGACGCTCTGTGCCAGCGCCGTGCGCCTCACCGAGTCGCTGGGCTACAAGGGGGCCGGGACGCTGGAGTACCTGTATGACGACGCGACGGGCGAGTTTTTCTTTATCGAGATGAACACGCGGATTCAGGTGGAGCACCCGGTCAGCGAGCTGATCACCGGGATCGATCTGGTCCAGGCGATGTTGCGCATTGCCGGTGGCGAGCCGCTGGGCTTCAAGCAAAGTGACATCCGGCTCAACGGCGCCGCGCTGCAAATGCGCCTGAACGCTGAAGATCCGGCGCGGGACTTCTTCCCCAGCCCAGGCGTGGTCGAGGCGCTGGTCTGGCCGCTAGGGCAGGGGGTGCGTGTCGACACCCATCTCTATCAAGGCTACCGCGTGCCGCCGTACTATGACTCGCTGTTGGCCAAGCTGATTGTCCACGGTCGCGACCGTGCCGAAGCCTTGGCCCGCGCGCGCACGGCGGTGGAACAGACCACTCTCACCGGCATGGCCAGCACCTTGGCGCTGCACGGCGAATTGCTGGAACAACCGTGGCTGCACAGCGCCGACTTCCACACCGGCACCCTGGAAACCTGGCTGGCCGAGCGCCGCAGCGGAGGTGAAGCATGAGTCATCCTATCCGTTACAGTTTTGGCGCCGATGAGCATTTGTTCGCCGAAGTCAGCGACAGCATGTCCCTTGAAGCCTTCTTCAAAGGCCTGGCGGTCACCCGCGCGGTGGAGCGTCTGGCGCTGGATGGCGTGCTTGATGTGTGCCTGGCCAATGCCTCGTTCCAGATTCGGTTTGATCCGGATCGCATTGCGCCTTTCGACCTGCTTGAAGCGGTGAAAATCGCCGAGGCCGGGGCGGTCGCCGAACGCACGTTGCAGACGCGGATCATCGAGATTCCGGTGCTCTATAACGATCCCTGGACCCATGAAACCCTGATGCGTTTTCGCGACCGTCATCAGGACCCGAGCGCGACGGACCTGGAGTACGCCGCGCGCATCAACGGCCTGGCGGACGTCGAAGCCTTCATTGCCGCCCACAGTGGCGCGCCGTGGTTTGTCTCGATGGTCGGCTTCGTCGCGGGCCTGCCGTTCATGTTCCAGATGGTCGAGCGCGAGCGTCAATTGCAGGTGCCCAAGTACCTGCGACCCCGTACCGACACCCCGAAACTGACCCTCGGCCACGGCGGTTGCTTCGGTTGCATCTACTCGGTGCGTGGCGCCGGTGGTTATCAGATGTTTGGTGTCACGCCGGCACCGATCTACGACCCACAGCAAACCCTGGCGTACCTGAAAGAGCACATGGTGTTTTTCCGTCCGGGCGACATCGTCCAGTTCAAACCGATGGACCGCGAAGCGTATGACCACGCCGTCGCCGAAGTGGAAGCGGGGCGTTTCGATCTGCGGATTCGTCCGGTGGCGTTCTCGCTGGACGCATTCCTGGCCGACCCCGTTGGCTATCCCAAGTCGTTGCAGGAGGTGCTGGCATGATCAAGGTACTCAAACCCGGTCTCGCCACATCGGTACAGGATCTGGGCCGCGAAGGTTACTACCACCTCGGCATTCCACCCTCCGGTGCGCTCGACCAATACGCCCTGAGCGCGGCCAATCAACTGGTCGGCAACCCGGCAGGGGCGGCAGCGCTGGAATGCACGCTGTTGGGGCCGGAGCTGGAGTTTCAGCAAGACGCCTTGGTGGCGGTGTGCGGTGCGCACATGACGCCCCGTGTCGATGGTGTGGAAATGCACCACGACACGGCGTTCTCGGTGAAGGCCGGGCAAGTGCTGCGCTTTGACTTCCCCAAGGCCGGCGCGCGCGCCTATCTGGCGGTTGCCGGAGGCATCGATGTGCCGGTGGTGCTGGGCAGTCGCTCCACCTATGCGTTGGGCGCACTCGGTGGTTTTCAGGGGCGCAGGCTGGTGGCCGGTGATGAACTGCCCGTCGGTATCGCCAGCGGTAAAAGCCGCGCCGGGGCCAGTTTGCCCATGGCCCTGCGGCAATCATTGGGTGGCGAAATCACCCTGCGTGTGGTGCCGGGTCTGTATTACGAGCGCCTGACGCCAGCGGCAGCGGATAGTTTTTTTGCCGAGCCCTGGACAGTCGGTTCGGAAGCCGACCGCATCGGCTATCGCTTCAAGGGCGGCAGTGCACTGAGCTTTCAGCCGCGTGAGCAGCCGTTCGGTGCAGGCTCGGACCCGTCGAATATCGTCGACAGTTGCTACCCGATCGGTTCGATCCAGGTTCCGGCCGGGCTGGAACCTATCGTGTTGCACCGCGACGCGGTGTCCGGTGGCGGCTACGCCATGATTGGCACGGTGATCAGCGCCGACCTCGACTTGATCGGCCAGATGCAACCCAACCAGAAGGCCCGCTTCCAAGCGGTCACCCTGGATGAGGCGCTGCAAGCGCGACGTTCCTATAAGAAAAAACTCAGCTGCCTGAGCAAGCTGTTCCCTTCCTGATTCTGCCCGCCGCATCGCGCGGGTCATGCCAAACGGTAAGCCAACGCCGCACTCCGGTGCGGTGGCGGCTGCCCGCGCTTCAACCTTTGACTGGTTCTGGAGTTCACGCATATGGCTGCTTTATCGCAATCGAGTCAAACCGGGCAAGACCCTGCCCATCATCCCGTTCCCCCCGAAGCACGCATGGGCCGCTTGTCGCTGACCATGGCCTGGTGGGCGGTGTGCAGCGCGATGTTTTACATCGTGGTCGGCGCGTCACTGGCCCTGTCTTACGGTGCCCGCAATGCGCTGATCGGGATGCTGTTGTCGGTGATCAGCTACGGGCTGGTCAACAGTGTGCTCAGCCGTTTCGCGATCCGCAGTGGGTTGTCGGTGGCATTGTTTTCAAGGCTGTTGTTCGGCAGTACCGGCGCCTGCCTGGCGACCTTGATCTTCTTTTCCACGGCGATCTATTACGCCGTGTTCGAGGGTTCGGTGATCGCCGTGGCGCTCAACCACCTGTACCCGGAACTGGTCTATCCGTTGGCCGCGTTATTGGTGGTGCTGTACAGCGTGCCAATGATCCTGGGCAGCGTGCAGCACTGGCTGGACAAGCTCAACGGCGTGTTGCTGCCAGTTTACCTGGGGGGCCTGTTGGTGGCGGTGGGGCTGTCGATCAGCCGTTATGGCTACCAGCCGCAATGGCTGGATTTCGGCCCGGCCACCCCCAGCATGTTTGGCTGGTGGGATTGCTTTGTGGCCTACATGGGCGTCTGGGTGCTGATGCTGTTCACCTTCGACTATGCACGTTTCGGCAAACCTGAAGACGCCGGGTATCACGGGCGCTGGAACTTCGGCATGCCGTTCTACGCGGTGACGTTCCTGCTCAACGGCGCGGCAGGCATCTATCTGGTCAGCAGCATTCCCCATGACGGGGCGCTGAACGAAGTGTCGGTGGTGATGGCGATTTTGCAACTGATGGGCTTGTGGGGATTGTTGTTTGTCTGGGCCACGCAAACCCGGATCAACACCGCCAATTACTATCTGGCCACGCTGAACATGCAGGCGTTCTTCGCACGTTTTGGCCTGCGCGGTTCGTACGCGATGTGGGCCTTGGCGGTCGGGTTGATCGTCTACGGCTTGATGCTCGCCGATGTGTTTACCTACCTGCTCAAAGCGTTGGCGTATCAAGGCATTTTCGTCGTGGCCTGGGTCGGTGTGGCGTTGGCGCAAATCCGCTACGGACGCTGTGATGGAGCGACGCTCGAACGGGTGGCAGCGTTTCATCCGGCGGGCTTGACGGCCTGGTTCGGCGCCACTGCGCTGGGACTGGTACTGATGTTCTGCGGTGGCAGCCTGAGCAGCTTTTCCGCACCGGCAACGGTGGTGTTGGCGTTTGTCTTGCAGGGCGGCTTGTCCCGCCTCAGCCGAAGCCGGTTGCAGTTGGCGCAGTAAGGTCTTTGCCCGCGCCAAGGAGGGCGCGGTTATTTCACCGAACCGCCTTGCCGGAGATCAGCGCAAAAAATATCGATGTTGCCACTGTCCGGGGCAGTGCGCACGACGACGGAGTACTCACTGGACAGCAGGACCGGCAGTGCGACAGGTGCGCCTCTCGAGAACGCCCAGCCGCGTATGGCTTGGCGTTCGGTGTTGACATGATCGTTCATTGCGTAGGCGACGGGCCCGGGCTGCTGGCAGCTGCCTTTATTGATGAAGGTATAGAGGCGCAAGGGCAGGGACGTTCCGCCTGGAACACCACTGATGAAGAAACTGAATCCGGTTTTATTATTGTTCCAGCTGGTCAACGTTAGATTGCCGATCTGACCGGTGTTCTGGCGGGTGGCAACCAGTGGAACACTCACGCCATGCTCTGATGAAGTGGTGCAGCCGAAGAGGCTGGCGCAGACCATTAGCGCTGCAAGTGAGTTTTTGAGCTTCATTGCCAACGTCCCGGGTTGAAGAACTGCAATGGGAGATTAGTGGGTATAGCTCATCAATCGCCTCTTTGACGTTGCCCCCGGGGGCATTCCCCGAACCCGGGCATGTGGAGAGCATTTCAAGCGGCGGCAGAGGCTGCTGGTTGCGCAGTAATCGGCCCCAAGCTGCCGTTGACCAAAGGCCGAAATCGGCCAGAAGCTGCCTGTGGCCAGAACAATGGCAGATCATTGGCTATGCTTGATCTGTTGCCGTCGCGTTGCTAGTACGGCGCGCACGCCAGTTCGCGGACGAGTTCGCTGCACTGGGCCTGCGCGAAGCGGAACTGCTGCGCGCCCTGGCAGATGTAGCCGCCGCAGAGGCGCTTGTTGCTGCGCTGTGCAAAACGTCCCCGAATTCTCACTGACACGCTCTTGATTTTGATCGGAGGGGTTTATGCCGAAAAGTTTAGACTACTCAAGAATTGATCTAGACACCCAAGCGGCGATACTTGAGCTTATTAACCGTGCCCCTCATGACGGGTACCTGACATCAAATGGATGGCTGCGAGACGACCCGATCTTAGGATACGGTGAGGCAGGATATGGTATTGGCCACGTGGTCGCTCCTCGGCTATTGGCTCTCAGAGATTCACAGCCTGACGGTGAACTCCGTGATATTAGCTTGCTTACACAGGTCAAGGGTTTTGCACAGGACAAGCTTGATGACCTGGCGTTTACGATGTCAAACCATGCGCTGCATCGGAATCGGGTGACGCTCATAACCGACGGACCCGGTTGCCGACAGGCGATCCTCGATGTGATCGGTCGCGCGACACGCTACGTGCATCTTTCAACCTTCATGTTCTTTAATGATGAGGCCGGACAGCTAGTCGCGGACAGTCTGATTGAAGCTGCATCACGTGATGTCGACGTTCGGGTCATGTTTGACATTCGCAAGAGCAGAGATGGATCGACCGATGGAAAGGATGCCCGGAAAAATAATACAGGACGACATAAGATCGATGAGTTGGTAAATCGTCTGGAGAATGGCCGTGTCGAGGTTGTGGATACAGCCTGGCTTGGACATCGGTTAAGCGAGGACCAATTAAAGGGGCTTGTCGATCAAGGGATGAACCCGGACTGGGCAGAGGAACAGCGCGACATTAATCGACATACGCTGATTGGTTTAAACCACGTTGACCATACAAAGCTCTTAATCGTCGATGGTCGCGAAGCTATGGTAATGAGCATTGGTATCGGGAACGAGTATTTGTATGAAGGGCAGCAACGAATAGGAACAGAGACTAGCGAGCCTCACTGGCACGACGCCATTACCCATATTGTTGGTGGCGCGAGCGCCCGAGTGAATCTTTTTTTTGCGAAGCGGTGGATGCTCAGCACCAATAAGTTTATTGACGTTAATGACGTTTTTTTTACTCCCCCAGCCGTTCCAGAAGGAACCGACACAGTTCTGATCCTTGAGAGCCGGCCAGGCGAAGAACTCCAGGTCGATCTACCTCAATTGCTCAGGTCCGGTCCACTGCCTCTCAGACAAGATAACGCTCTCCGTCACTTCTATTCTCGTCAAATATTCCGCCGCGCGAAGGAAATATTGATTGGGAATCCATACCCTATTGACTACGCAATGCTGAGGACATGGCTTGAAGAAATAGAAGGGCGCGATGGATTATCGTTCAGGCTCATCCGTCCGCATCCGAGTGCGAACGACTTTCCGTTTGCCGATACGGGTGCAGTGAAGTCGCTTTTTCGTTCCTTCGACAAAGAACTTCGGGATGCCGGTGCGCGGATATTCGAATATTCGCGGGCATTTAATCATTTGAAAATCGCGGTGGTCGATGGGTGGTTGGCAACTCATGGTTCTTATAATCTGAACTGGCGTAGCGCACGCAAGGACCTAGAATTCAATGTGATAATTGAAAGCCGTGCGTATGCTGAGCAGGTTAGAAACGTACTGCTGAGCGATATGGGAGATAATCTAACCAGTGAGATCGTAAATCCGGTGGATGAGGATGTTTTTTCCAAGCTAATCGCTTTGAATCCAGGGACACTCGCCATCCTGAATGAGGTTGCCTAGTGAGTGTTGACTATTAAAATCGGTAATCAGCTTCAGAAAACTCCATAAACCACTGCTGGTTCGAGGATGGCATACCGAATTTGAGTGTCAAATTCCATAACCCAGAGGGGAAGCGGCGTCTTGCGATGCAACATTGGGCAGAGTGATCCAGAAATCGGGACAGACTACGATCTCCTGGTACGGAAAAATTGGAAATCTACAACTTCGCACGAAGGGGTAATGTATGGCGCAAAAAGTGCATGATCTCGGGAATGGTATCCGTATCAAAATCAACACGATCGGGACGGAATTGCCCGCGTTCGTTGAGTGGGGGGGCGAAGCCCGGCGAGAGCGCCGAAGGTGGTTTTTGTTTGTCCCGTATTGGTCAACCGAGGGCGCTTCGCCCAACTTCTCGGTCGAGTTCATTCAAGACGATGGAACTGTCCTTTCCGACGTCCAGACCAGCGCTTCTAATGAAACCAGAGCGGGCTATCGCAAGAAAGCGATAGTCAGCATAAATTCGCCGGCTGCCAACTCCCCTTCGAACACGGCTGCCTGGATGATCAACGTGGTTCTTCGTTATGTCGTTGATGGCCAAAACAAGACGCTATCGCACAAACCGCTCTAACCTGAATTCCTTCTCTTTTCCCGCAAGAATCGGAGATTCATCCCCATCGTGCAAGGAATCAGCCGGACACGACGTTTGACATCGCCTCTGTAGAGACGGCCGATGCCAGACCGTCGCTGTCCGACCCATCTGTCGGCGCTTGGTTGATCAGCAGACCAAAAATTTGCGTAGAAACGCGATTTTCGTCCCGATCCTGACAGTCAAACCTGCTCTTAGACCCCATTGTGTGTCCGGGGCCGAGCGGCCAATTGCGAGCGGGGCGTCAAGATGGCCAAGGCAACCGCCACGATGAAGAGCGCCGGCACGTCACCTGCCAAGTGCCCCATTTGCCCCGGCTGGGTGACCGCCTGGACGGCCATGATTCCTCCGTGTACGGCGCTAGACCACACGGTGAACCAGATTAGGCTCAGATTGGCTAATGGATCACGTGCGGCCAGGATCAAGAACACGCCAAGTGCGGCGTAGATGCCAACGATCATCATCGGGTAGTCCGAGTGACCGACGTGCCAGGCCCAGCCGGACGGCCAGAACAACATAAGTGGGTAGAGAGCAAGGCACGCGAGGCCAGCCAACACTAGAACGACGCGCAAATACCTGAGGCGATCGACTACGGTCATGGCGGACGCCTCCTTGGGCCTAACTCTAAATTGACCCCAAGTGGGGTGACAACACCTTCACGGGTTTGGTGGAGAACATTCCTTGTTCTGTCGTCTATCCCTGACTAGGCCGGGCATTGTGACAGTCGGGTGACCGCTGAAGGCGGTTTATACACCATGGACGGAAAGCCCAATCTGCTCAATCAGTTCCGGCAGTAGACCAAGCATAGCTGCTCATTTGCTATCGCTCCGTCCACCGGCTGCTTCTGGGCCGATTGCTGTCGGTGGGCAAGGAGCGCTTTCAATCCAATGACCGCCTGGGATACCGAACACCACTTGACTCGTGGTCCCGCTCGCTCCTGTAACATGCCAGCCTCACCACCACGAGCTTTGAAAATGGATTCTCACTCGATTCTGACTTTTACCCTGGTCGCCGCGATTGCCATCGCCAGCCCAGGGCCTGCGACCTTGATGGCGATCAACAATAGCCTGGCCCATGGGCAGCGCAGCGCCATATGGTCATCGCTGGGCAACGCCAGTGGCCTGTTCTGCCTGTCGTCTGCTGCCATGCTGGGGCTGGGGGCGCTGCTCGCCAGTTCCGAATGGCTGTTCAACGCGGTGAAGTTTATCGGTGCCGGTTATTTGTTCTACCTGGGTATTAGACAATTGTTCAAAAAGGGCCCGATGCTCCCGGACGGGATTCAGGATGACTTGAAGAAAAGCCGGCCGACTCGTTCCAAACTGTACAAATCGGCCTTCCTGACGGCAGTGACCAACCCCAAGGCGACGATGTTCTTCACCGCGCTGTTCCCGCAGTTCATCGATCAGAACGCGGCATTGCTGCCGCAATTTCTGATCCTCACCTCGATCTTCATGGCATTGTCGGTGTCGTCCCTGAGCCTCTATGCCGCGCTCGCCTCGCGGGCCAAGGGTGTGCTGACCCGGCCTGCGCTGTCCCGCTGGGTCAGCCGGGTGGTGGGGTCGACATTCATTGGTTTCGGTGCTGCCATTCTGACGATGCGGCGGCAGGCGGCGTAAGTACTCAATACGGATGCCCAGACCCCAAGACTACTTCCCGGGTTTCACGATATTCTCTGAAATTGCCCGGTGCGGTCATACCGGCGTGGCAGGAGAACGGATTGTTAAAGGCCGTCTCCTGTGGCGATTATATCGCTCTCAAGCAAACTCAGGCTGCTTGTGCCGCCTGGGCATGACTCACCACTGCTGCCAGCCGCTTGAGCCCTTCGTCCAGCCGTGCAGGATCGATGTGGCTGAAGTTCAGGCGCATATACCCCGGGTTGTTATCCGGTTCGGGGAAGAACGGTTCACCTGGCATGAACGCCACATCCGCCGCCAGTGCAGCATTCAGCAGTGTGCGGGTATCCAGCGGCTGCTTGAGCCTCAGCCAGAAAAACAGCCCGCCCTTGGGCACGTTCCAATCCGCCAGATCGGAAAAGTGCGCTTCCAATGCAATTTGAAATGCATCTCGACGAACCCGATAGAAGTCCCGCAACTCGCTCAGGTGACGCTGGAATTTGTCGGTGCCAATCCATTGCAGCGCCTGCCACTGACCGGCCCGATTGGTGTGCAGGTCGGCCGATTGTTTGAGTTTCAGCAAGTGCGGGAACAAGTCCGTACTGGCAATCAGGTAGCCGACTCGCAGTCCGGGCAGAAGTGTTTTTGACACGGTGCCGGTGTAGATCCAGCTGGCCTTTTTCAAGCGGCTGACGATTGGCGTTGCGTTGTCGCCGTCGAATGTCAACTCGCGATAAGGCTCATCCTCGATCAACGTCACCCCGAATTCATCAAGCAACGCTGCCACCGCATCGCGCTTGGCTTCGCTGTAACGCACGGCCGAAGGGTTCTGGAACGTCGGGATCAAATAGATGAACGCAGGTTTGTGTTTTTCCAGACGCGCGCGCAGTTGCGCCAGGTCAGGGCCGTCCGCCTCCTGCGGAACTGTTATGCAGTCAGCGCCGAACAATTGAAAGATCTGCAACGCCGCCAGGTAGGTTGGCGCTTCCAGCAGAATCTCGGTGCCTTTGTCGATGTACAGCTTGGCTGCCAGGTCGAGGGTTTGCTGAGAACCGCTCACCACCAGCACCTGATTCGCCTCGCAGGGCACACCTGACGCACGGGCCTCTGCGGCCAACGCCTCCCGGAGCGCCGGCTCACCTTCGCTCATGCCGTATTGGCCCATAGACACCGGCATGCCCGTCCACTCTACTTTGGGCAGCATGGCTTCGGCCGGCAACCCGCCCAGCGAACGACATCACTTCCGGGCGTTGGGCCGCGGCGAGAATTTCACGGATCAAAGAACTTTTAAGGCGCGTGACACGTTCGGAGAATGCCATGGGAGTCACCAGTAGCGAGGCTTGGGGAGAATGAGTCAAACTAGTTGACCGAACTTACGACAATTTCCGCGGAAACGTCAATATGCTTGACCTTAAACACCCCGGTACCCAGCAACAGGCCATGGAAGCGTTCTTCTTCGGCTACCAGGCCTTTACCGCCAAGGCCGACGAAATGCTCGAACGCCGAGGCTTGAACCGGGTACATCAACGGATCGTGTTTTTCGTCGCCCGTTACCCAAACCTGAGCGTCAAGGAATTGCTGGCGCTGCTCGGCGTGAGCAAGCAGGCGCTGAATATTCCCCTTCGTCAGTTGCTGGAAATGCATCTGGTGAATAGCGTCGCGTCGCAGACCGACAAGCGTAAACGACTGCTGGAACTGACGGATGATGGCGCGCGCTTCGAACAGTCATTGCGGCGCGAGCAGGTTAAATTGCTGGAGCGGGTGTTTGCCGAGGCTGGGGAGGCGGCGGTGAATGGGTGGCTGGCAGTAAATCTGGCGCTGGGGAAAACCCAAGTGCCAATGTAGGAGCGAGCTCGCTCGCGAAGGACGTGAGGGGGACGCGTACATCCAGGCGGCCCCCGTCATCGTTGACGTTCTTCGCGAGCAAGCTCGCTCCTACAGGGTTTTGCGGTGTTCCGGCCGGGTTAGAAGAAGCCCAGCGGATTGATGTCGTAGCTCACCAGCAGGTTTTTGGTCTGCTGATAGTGATCGAGCATCATCTTGTGGGTTTCACGGCCGACGCCGGACTTCTTGTAGCCACCGAACGCGGCATGCGCCGGGTACAGGTGATAGCAGTTGGTCCACACCCGACCGGCCTTGATCGCGCGGCCCATGCGGTAGGCGCGGTTGATGTCGCGGGTCCACAGGCCGGCACCCAGGCCGAACTCGGTGTCGTTGGCGATGGCCAGGGCTTCGGCTTCGTCCTTGAAGGTGGTGATGCTCACCACCGGGCCAAAGATTTCTTCCTGGAACACGCGCATTTTGTTGGTGCCCTTGAGCAGGGTCGGCTGGATGTAATACCCGGTCGCCAGGTTGCCCTCGAGTTTTTCCACCTTGCCGCCGGTCAGCAGCTCGGCGCCTTCGCCCTTGGCGATCTCCAGGTACGACAGGATCTTGTCGAATTGCTGCTCGGATGCCTGGGCGCCGACCATGGTGTCGGTGTCCAGCGGATCGCCACGTTTGATCGACAGCACTTTCTTCATCACCACTTGCATGAAGTCGTCGTAGATCGACTCTTGCACCAGGGCACGGGACGGGCAGGTGCAGACTTCGCCCTGGTTGAAGAACGCCAGCACCAGGCCTTCGGCGGCCTTCTCGATGAACTGTGGCTCGGCTTGCATGATGTCTTCGCAGAAGATGTTCGGCGACTTGCCACCCAGCTCCACGGTGGACGGAATGATGTTTTCGGCGGCGCATTTCATGATGTGCGAGCCGACCGGGGTCGAGCCGGTGAAGGCGATCTTGGCGATGCGTTTGCTGGTGGCCAGGGCTTCACCTGCTTCTTTGCCGAAGCCCTGCACCACGTTGAGCACGCCGGGTGGCAGCAGGTCGCCGATCAGTTCCATCAGCACGGTGATGCCCAGTGGGGTTTGCTCGGCAGGCTTGAGTACCACGCAGTTACCCGCGGCCAGGGCCGGGGCGAGTTTCCAGGCGGCCATCAGCAGCGGGAAGTTCCACGGAATGATCTGTCCGACCACGCCCAGTGGTTCATGGAAGTGATACGCCGCGGTGTGTTCGTTTATTTCCGCCGAGCTGCCCTCCTGGGCACGGATGCAACCGGCGTAGTAGCGAAAATGGTCCACGGCCAGCGGGATGTCGGCGTTGAGGGTTTCACGCACGGCTTTGCCGTTGTCCCAGGTTTCGGTGACGGCCAGCAGTTCCAGGTTCTGTTCGATGCGGTCGGCAATTTTCAGCAACGCCAAAGAGCGGTCCTGCACCGAAGTCTTGCCCCAGGCATCGGCGGCGGCGTGGGCAGCGTCCAGGGCTTTGTCGATGTCTTCGGCGCTGGAGCGCGGGAATTCGGCAATCGGTTGGCCATTCACTGGCGAGGTATTGGTGAAGTACTGACCTTTGACCGGTGCGACGAACTCGCCGCCGATGTAGTTACCGTAACGCGACTTGAAGGAAACGATGGCACCGGGCGTGCCAGGGTGGGCGTAGTTCATGGTGGTGTTCTCTGGTTGTTTTGGTTGTGACCGTCCTTGGGACGGCCACTGTCAGCTACACAAGCGCTACGGGGTCAGGAGCCCTGAGGGGTTTCTCCACGTGCCAGACGGGCATTGATGTCTTCGATGACCGCCGGCAAATCAACGACGGTGTCGATCAGGTAGTGGGGGCGGGAGCCTTCGAACATCTTGATGATGCGCGCGCGTTCCTCGGCCAATTCCTCCAGGGACAAATCCTGGAATTCTTCATAGGTCAGGCCCAGTGCATTGCCGGAGCAGGTCAGCGCGACGGTCCACATCCCCGCGCTACGACCTTCGAGAATACCCGGCCAGGTGTCGTCGACCTTCACGCAAGCGGCGACGTCGCTGATCCCCAGCGCGATCACGTTGGCCAAGGCCTGAGCCGGGTGCGGGCGTCCATTGGGCACTTCGTCGGTCGCCACCACATGGTCGGTGACATAGCCGTTCTTGCGCGCCAGCTCTACGACTTTTTCCATGACCACGGCCGGGTAGCCTGAGCAGGAGCCGATTTTCAGACCCTTGTCGCGCAAGCCATGGATGGTATCGAGGGCACCGGGAATCAGCGCCGAGTGCAGGGCGATCTTTTCGATCTGCAGCGGCATGAAGCGCTCGTAGAGGGCGGTGACATCATCATCAGTCGGCAACCGGCCGAAGGCAGCATGGTAGCGATCGGCGATCTGCGGCTCGTTGCACAGCGTGCGGATGTGATCCCACTTGCCCATGCCCATCGGCCCGCGAGCTTCTTGCAGGGAAACCGCAACGCCGAACTCGGCAAAGGCTTCGACAAAAATCTGCGTCGGTGCGAAAGAACCGAAGTCAACGACAGTGCCCGCCCAGTCCAGAACCACGGCTTGCAGTTGAGAAGGTTGCTTGTAATGCATGGTGATTGCTCCAGTGATGGGTGATTGGTTAATTCGAGTTCAGGAACTGGTGCCGACAACGACCGGTTGCACCGCAGGCGAGGCCAACGCCGTGCTTTCCACTGTTTTCGGGCGGCTGTTCCAAAATGGAATCAACATCAAGCTGGCCAGCAGCGCCGCGACGGTGAACACCAGGAATATGGTGGTGGTGTCGAAGTATCCTGGTAACAGGCCGCCGAGGACCGCGCCTATCGAACCGCAGCCGTTGACGAAGCCTGCGGCGGAGGCCGCTCCGTCCTTACTGCCGAAATCAATGGCAGCTGAGCCGCTCATCATCGAATCCGGCCCGTAAAGAGTCAGGCCTATCATGAACAACAGGCCGACCACCATGTAGAGACTGCCGCTCTGCATCGCGGGGACGAACAGCCCCAAACAGATGGTGAGGACAACCAGGCTCAGGACACAGGCCGGCATGCGACGAGCGCCGAAGTACTTATCTGATGCGATACCGATGAGGATTGGACCTGCCAGACCCGCCAGTTCAAAAGCCGTCGGGACGATTGCGGATGCCACTTTGCCAATCTCGGGCATGCGTTCGTAGATAATGACTGGCCCCCACAGGAGGATGGCGTAGCGCGCTGGCTTGAGCATGAAATAGGCAAGGCCGAGTATCAGCACGGTTCGATTTTTCATCACCGTGCGCAAGCCAGCCCACATACTTTCGCGCGGAACTGCGACCTTGCTGACGGGTTCGATTTCGATCTCGACAGGAGGCAGCCCGACATCTTCTGGCTGGTTGCGCTGCAGGAAAAAGAACAGCACCGCCACCACCAACACCACCACAGCACTGCTGATGAACGCGATGCGCCAGTCATGGTAAGCGTTGTAGGCCCACCAACCGGCAAACGGTGTGGCTACCAGCCCCCCGAAGGCGTAGCAGGTGCTCCAGTAACCCAGCACGCGGCCACGTTCACTGGTGCTGAAGAAACTGCCGACGTTCTTGCATAGACCCGACCAACCGGTGGACTGAGCCAGGCCCTGGATCAGCATGCAGGAGGCGAAAATCGGTAAGGTGGCGTAGGTGCCCATCAGCAGCGCGGCCAGCGCCGAGATGACGAGTCCGCTAAGCACCACGACCCTTGGCCCGAAACGGTCAGAGAAGTTGCCCCAAAGAAACTGGCCCACGGCATACGCGGTCAGGTAGAGGGCATCGAGATTGGCCATCATGGCCTTTTCGAGCATGAAGTCCGGGTCTTCGCCAATACCCAGTTTGGCGACAGAAAACGCCTTGCGGGTGAAGTAGAAGGCGGCATAAGCCACCCAGGTGATGAGAAAAACTTGCACGCGCCAACGCTGGAGCGATTTCCAGCCGGTTGCGAGAGGACTTGTTGCGTTCTTGTTCATGGTGTTCTGATCCCGTATGTGGTGCCAGACAGCGCAAAGTTTTTGTTTTTGTTTTCGGTACGGAAAATCTGTCCACGCACATGACATCGATGAGATGGCAGTGAGATGGCATCAGGCTTTCAGTATTCAAATGACGCAGTCGCTGACGCCTGCCCGGCTGTGCCTGGCGATAAGTCAACGAATCCATGTGCTGAAAAAAGATCCTCGTCCACAGGTGCTACCCATTGCACCCGTGCTCGAATTGACAAGGACCTTTAAAGGGGGCGGTCAGCCTGCCGGCAGGCGCATGTCGACGTTCATCGCCACGAGACTGTCGGCGATGGCGCGCAGTAACTGATGGACGATGTATTCGTCGATCTGGCCGATACAGCCGATACGGAAACTCTCGGCTACTGTCAGTTTGCCGGGGTAGATGATGAACTGGCGGGCTTTGAGTTCATCGTAGAAGCGCTTGAACTCGAAGTTTGGATGTTCCGGGCTGAAGAACGTGGTGATGATTGGCGACAGCCAACGGTCCTCAAGCAACGTTCTGAAGCCAAGTTCGCGCATGCCTGCGACCAGTACATCGCGATTGCGGGTGTAGCGTGCCAGACGGCCATGCACGCCGCCTTCGGCAGTGTGTTGCTCCAAGGCTTTATGGAACGCTACAACGCTGTGGGTCGGTGGCGTGAAACGCCATTGGCCAGTGCGCTCCATGTACACCCACTGCTCGTACAGGTCGAGGCTCAGTGAATTGGCGCGGCCTTTGGCGGCCTCCAGGATGGAGCGGCGGATGATGACGAAACCGAACCCCGGAATACCCTCGATGCATTTGTTGGCAGAGGACACCACCACGTCGAACGCTATTTCATTGACCGTCAGCGGCACGGCGCCGAAGGAACTCATGGCATCGATGATCAGACTCTTGCCATGTGCCTTCACCACATCGGCGATTTCGCGCAGCGGATTGAGAATGCCGGAACTGGTTTCGCAATGGACGATGAAGACGTTGGTGACGTCCGGGTTGTCCTTGAGCAAGGCGTCCACTTCCTCGGGCTGCGGCGGCAGGTAATCCCCTTTGTCCAGGGTGATGAAGGCGCGACCGAGATACTCGAGGGTCTTGGTGGCGCGTTGGCCGTAGGCGCCATTCATCAGCACCAGCGCTTTACCGTCACGAGGGATGGCAGTGGCCAAGGCGGCTTCCACCGAGTAGCTGCCGCTGCCTTGCAATGGCACGCAGGCAAAGCTGTCGTCCTGTACGCCCGCCATGCTGAGCAAGCTCTGGCGAACGTCAGCCGTGACTTGATTGAAGGCAACGTCCCATGAACCCCAGTCGCGCAGCATGGCTTCCTTGGTGGCTTTGGACGTGGTCAACGGGCCTGGGGTGAGCAGGTAGGGTTCACCCAGGGCTGGGGTGGCCAGCGTCTGTGTGGTCGGAAACTCAGCTTTGGTCATGATCTTCTCCGGCGATGTTGTTTTTGTGGGGAGTGATGCATGGGCCAATAAAACCATTAGCCGAAAAATAACTGAAATCGATTTATCACATGTCAATAACAAGCTGAGCTTATAAGTGGAAATGTTGATTTTCGTGCAACACCTGATCGACAAGCACGCGTAAAACCCCACCTGGCACGAGCCGGGTGGGGTGTTCTGTGGGGGCGTGTTGAAGTTCCGTTGAGTGACCGGTGCGTTATCCCTTGTCTGACTTGCCGGCCGCCGCGGCGAACTTCGCAAGACGCACATCCAGCCGACGGGGGCGCAGGTTGTGGTCCTCGGCATGCTCCTTGCGGCGAATGGCGTTGCGCACCATCAGTGAACCCAGGTAGCGAATCGGTTCCGGTGGGAAATGGCCGAGCGGGCCTTGCACCAGTGGCGAGCGTGTCCAGGGGTTGTCCACCCCCAACACCAGCGATGACAGGATTTGCCCGCCCATATGACAGGGACCGACGCCGCTGCCGGAATAGCCGAAGCCATAGAAGATGTTGGCGCTTGCGCCCATACGGCCGAAGAAAGGCAACCCGGTGACCGAGCGGTCGGACGGGCCATTCCAGGTGGCGGCGATGCCGACATCGGCAAAGTCTGGAAAGAACTCCACCAGCGTGTTGCGCAACAAGCCTTTGTAGGGCGAAGGCTGGTCGAATACCGGCAGGATGCGCCCGCCGTAGGCGAAGGTGTTGCCACCTTTGCCGAGCATGATCCGGCCGTCCGGGGTGTTGTGGTAGTAGTGCACGAAGATGCGCGAGTCGAGTACGGTGACCCCGCTGGTCAGGCCAATTCGCTCGAGCAGGTCCGGTCGCGGCTCGGTAATGATCATGTCGCTGGAAACGATGGCCACCGAACGCGAGAATTCGGGAAAAGCCCGCGCCATCCAGGCGTTGATCGCCAACACCACGCGATTGGCGACGACTTGCCCACCCGGCGTATTGATGGTGGCCGGCAGCCCTTGTTCCAGGCCGGTCATTGGCGAACCTTCGTAGATTCGCACGCCAAGTTCCAGCGCTACCCGGCGCAGGCCGCGGACCAGCTTGCCCGGCTGCACACTGGCCGCTGCTGGCGAGAACCAGCCTTCAACGTGTCGGGTCGAACCCGCCATCCGCTGCACGTCAGCTAGCGCGCTTTTGGAGAAAGAGTTGATGCCATTGCGCTCCAGCGCAGCGATCACTCCGTCGGTCGAGCCGACCTGAGCGCGGTTAGTCGCCGTGTAAAGCGTGCCATCGAGACGGTAATCGGCATCAACCCCGTACTTCTGGCAAAAGCTGCCGATGGCGTAGATGCTTTGCTCCGATTCCTTGACCAGGCGTATCGCCTCTTTGACGCCGAACAAGCGCTCCAGGGTGAAGTACTTGGCCGACCAGGACAGTGCGCAGCCGCCATTGCGCCCACTGGCACCGGCACCGCAGATGTCGGCTTCGACGATGACCACGTCCAGCTCGGGGTTCTGTTCCTTGAGCATGATGGCAGTCCACAAACCGGTGTAACCACCACCGACGATGCAGACATCGGCACGGGTGTTCTGCCGCAGCGGCGGGCAGGGCGAGTCGGGTTGAGTTTTCAGGGCCTGATCGAGCCAGTAGGGGCGCATGAGGTCATCTCCGTTGGAGCGGTTGGGGAACAGGGTTCAGGGAAGCAATCAGCCGCACGCGGCGAACACGATCATTTTCACGCGCCAACCGGGGGGTTGGTACGAGGGCGGCACTGTTCAAACAGGGGGCAGGCGACTTGCGAAAACCATGCTTGCAGTTCATCGTCTATAAATAAAATCGATTTATCGTATGCATGAATAAGCTGAACCTATGCAAAGGCTCCCCGATGACTATTTCCTATACCCAACTCAAGGCGTTCCACGCCGTGGCCATGAATGGCAGTTTCACGCGCGCGGCCGAGCAGCTCTGCCTGTCTCAACCGGCGGTGTCCGACCAGGTGCGCAAGCTCGAGGATTACTACGGGGTGATGGTGTTCTACCGCGACAAGCGTCTGGTGCGCCTGACTGAAGTGGGCGAGCGATTGTTCGGCCTGACCCGGCGCCTGTTCGATATCAGTGTCGATGCCCACGACATGTTGATGGACTATCGCACCCTGTCGACTGGAACCTTGAACCTTGCCGTAGACGCGCCAGTGCATGTGCTGCCCTATGTCGCACGCTTCTGCGCTCGATACCCGGGTATCGATGTGAAGGTTGAAACGGCCAATACCGATGAGGTCCTGCAGCGGTTGTTCGGTCACCAGGCTGACATTGCCCTGCTGGGGCGCAATATCGAAGATGACCGACTGCTGAAGCTGCATCTGCGCAGTGACCCGATGCTCGCCTTCGTCGCCCATGACCATCCTTGGGCGCAACGAACATCCATCTGCCTCGCCGATCTGGACAACACGCCTCTGGTCTTGCGCGAGCAGGGCTCGGTGACGCGGCTATCCCTGGAAGAGGAGATGGCGGTGGCGGGCTTGCGCATTCGCAAGGCCATCGAGGTGGAAGGGCGTGAAGCGGCGCGCGAGGCCGTCGCAATCGGTATGGGGGTCGGGGTTGTCTCGGCAGCCGAGCTTGGCTCCGATTCGCGGCTCTGCGGATTGCCGATCATCGATAGTCAGCAGCGCTTCACCGAAACATTGGTGTGCCTGCGCGCACAGAGTTCCCGACGCATCCTGACGACCTTTTTCGACATGGTCCGAGAGGGGCTGGACGTTTGGCACTTGCATGGCGCGCGCTGGAAGGCACCCGCCAGCCCGCGCCGCAAATGAATCAGTGAGAGAGAACCGGAGTGTCGCTCGGGATGAATCGTGACCCTTGCGACGTCACGATCGACGCACCGTCTGTGCCAGCTTCGGGTTTGCGCTTCTCCTCATGGCGCTACGAATCTACTTATCTGATTTATATAAACATTTAGCGGGTTTTGTTTGACATGTCCGCTAGGTCAGGCATGAGGAATGCGCTCGGTTCATCCGCCGCTGACTTTCCAATGTTTGACATCATCGGCGAACATCATTTGCTTCATTTCATGCGCAATCCCGTATGCAAGAGACTCGTGTGCAGCGATGACTTTTTCTTCTGCTGAAAGGCAATGAAAAATATCGAGCTTGGTCTCTGCGTCAGCAGTTTCGAGTGTGAAAATTTGCACGTAACGCGCGAGGTCGTTGTCGAGGCTCGACAGGTATTCACGCAGGCGCTGATGGTCGACTGATTTTTGGCTGAAGTACCAATTCATCGGGTGAATCAGGAAGCGTGAGTGGGGCGAGGTGATACGGCGGCCTGCCGCCAAAAACATAATGATACCCATTGATTCGATGTTGCCCGCGTTGATCGCGCATAGCGGTACCGGCAGTGACTTCAGGAACGTGTAGAGGGTGAAGCCAAAGTTAGTGCTACCCCCGCTTGTAGAAAGATTGAGGAGCAAGGAGGTAGCGCCTTGATCGATGGCTTCAAGGCAACAGTCCCGGAAGCGCTCAGTCGTTCCCTGATCGATCTGGCAATGAAAATGCACGATGTGTTCAGTCATCGATTGACCTCCTGAGTGTGATGCATGGAGGACTCTACGAGTTATTCAGTGTAGTAAACATCGATCATTTGATCCGAAATCCGACGTAAATAACCCCTCCATGACGCACACGCCGTCCATCGAATGCGCGCATTTTCAATGGAACCAAATACCCGGATCCACTCGTCGCAAGCCCCATATTTCCGTTCAAACTTTTTGTTTTGTGCGTCCTCCGAACTAGACGAGCCCATGCTCGTGCTAACGATGTAGAGGTGAACAAAAATGGCCAATACAGGAAACAAAAATCCAGGCAATTTTTCCAATGACCCGGACAAGGCTTCTGCAGCCGGTAAGAGAGGTGGAGAAACCTCTGGCGGAAATTTTGCCAACGATCCACAACGCGCGTCTGAAGCAGGCCAGAAAGGTGGTCAAGCTTCCGGCGGACAACAATCGCGCGATAGCGATCGCATGTCCGGAGGCGGGCAGGGTACGAATCGCGGAGGCGAATTTGCCGACGATAAAGAAAACATGTCCAAACCAGGCCAAAAAGGCGGCCAGGGTTCAGGCGGACAACAATCCAACAAGGCTGATCAATCGTCCAGCGGTGGGAAAGGAAGCGGGAGCGGCAGCAATCTCGCCGATAACCGCGATAAGTCCTCTGAAATGGGACGCAAGGATGGTGGGACGAGCGAAGGTGGAGGACGCAAACCCTGATGTCGTCTGATTCAATCAAGCCTCGAATCTTTCGGGGCTTGATTTCGATATTGCCGGCCAAGAGATCAGACCCCAGGCCACTATCAAGATCTAAGCACACCCAAAAAATGCGTCACCCTGCGTCACCTATACATTCAGTGCGAAATTGTGAGCGCTCGCTCATGCCGGGAAAATCATCTCAAACACCAGTCGCGTTACTGCAGGCTGCTCCACGCAATGCAGTGCACGGCGCTTTCTCGTGATTTGAACCGGAGTAAGAGATGATTCGATACCTGAAAACCAGTAAGCCGGTGCAAGCACAGGCCGAAATCGCGAGCCAGGTTCGCGACGTCGTTGCAGACATCATCGCCAATGTCGGGCGCAAGGGTGATGCCGCTGTGCGTGAGTACTCCCAGAAGTTCGACAAGTGGTCGCCGGCTGACTTTCGTCTGAGCGATGAGGAAGTAGCCGCCTGTGTGGCCAGTCTGTCCAGGCAGGAACTGGATGACATCACCTTCGCCCAGGCCCAGGTGCGCCGGTTCGCTGAAGTACAGAAGTCGGCGTTGATCGATGTGGAGGTCGAGACGCTACCGGGCGTCATTCTCGGGCACAAGAACATTCCGGTGAATTCGGTAGGGTGCTACATCCCGGGTGGGAAGTACCCGCTGCTGGCCTCCGCGCATATGAGCGTGCTCACTGCCAAGGTGGCAGGTGTGAAGCGTGTTGTTGCTGTGGCGCCACCGTTCGATGGCAAGCCGCACCCGGCAATCGTGACGGCCATGCACCTGGCTGGCGCGGATGAAATCTACTGCGTCGGCGGCGTGCAGGCGATCGCCGCGCTGGCCTTGGGCACAGAACAGTTTGCGCCCGTGGATATGGTGGTCGGGCCGGGTAATGCCTATGTGGCGGAGGCCAAGCGTCAGCTATTCGGCAAGATCGGTATCGATTTGATCGCAGGCCCTACCGAGACGCTGGTCATTGCCGATGACAGCAGTGACGCTGAGATCGTGGTGGCCGACCTGCTGGGACAGGCCGAGCACGGCGTGAACTCTCCAGCGGTCTTTCTGACCAACTGCGCAGCGCTTGCCGAGGCGATTCCGGCCGAAATCGAACGCCAGTTGGCGGTGCTTCCGACGGCTGCGGTGGCCAGTGTGGCGTGGCGTGACTACGGTGAAATCATCTTGTGCGACACCGTGGAGGAGTTGGTGGAGGAGGCCGACCGCATCGCCTCGGAGCACGTCCAGGTGATGACCCGCGATCCTTTGTATTTCCTCGAGCACATGACGAACTATGGCGCACTGTTTCTCGGCGAGCGCACCAACGTGTCGTATGGCGACAAGGTGATTGGCACCAACCACACGCTGCCGACCACCAAATCGGCGCGCTATACGGGCGGGTTGTGGGTGGGCAAATTCATCAAGACCTGCACTTACCAGCGTGTACTGACCGATGAGGCCTCTGTAATGGTGGGCGAATACTGTTCACGCCTGTGCGCGATGGAAGGCTTCGCCGGTCACAAGGAACAGGCAGACATCCGTATTCGCCGCTACAAGAAAACCGTTTGAAAATCCGCGCGCGTGCGTGCAATGCGCACCGTGTTGCAGGGTAGCTGGCCAAGCCAGCACCCTGAGGCTGTCCCGGCAAAGAGTGAGGCCGGCATTCACAGGTCGTGATGCCGGTTCAGGTTGGTCACCTGGTTCACTTAGGCCGCGAGCCCCTTGGCGACCCTCTGATTTGTCAGGGGGACGTTGCGGGTTGCAGGCATTCGATCGTGCTGTTCCCTCCTGTTTTTTCGACATCTTCCCGGTACCGACGCAACACGACGCACTTTTCCCGCTGGCGCTTGCGAGCGTGTCCGATGGCGCTGAGGAAGCGGCCTGTTTGCCGTTTTCACAAGGGCAGGAGGCGTCTGGCAAGGGGGTCTGCACCCTGCGTCAACGTGCGTCGCTTTTACTCTGCCTGCGAAATTGAGTGTGAGGGCGCCGCGGCCAATACTCGAGTCCAACGGCAGGCCAGCGACACCCGACAGGGAACACGCTGGCGGCATTCGCTCAGGTCCGATTGGAGTTCACTGTGAAGCTCACCGGCAGCCAAACCCTTGCAAGATTGCTCAAGGCACACGGTGTGGAATACGTCGCCGGGATTCCGGGTTACGGCTCCTGGGCCATTGTCGATGCATTGCAGTCGGCACACGGAATTCCTTTCATTCAGGTGATGCAGGAGCAAAGTTCCGTGCATATGGCCGATGGGTATTACCGTGCTTGCGGACGGCCGATGGCTGCCTTGTTGCCGACCGCTACCGGTGTATCCAAAGCCTTGGGAGGCCTGGCGTGTGCCTATGCCGAAGGCAGTGCGATGTTGGTGATCAGTGGGGGGCAGCTTTCGCATTTGCCCGACACCGACACTGCGCATGACCTGACGGGAGCAGAAGCGGTTCACCCGCCCAGAACCCTGAAAGCCCGGTTGATCACCGAGACCGCTGCAGATTTGTCGACGTTATTGCGTACAGCATTTTCCACGATGGGCAGCCCTGGTCCCGGGCCCGTCAGTATTGAAATACCGGTAGCGGTTCAAGCGCAGAGTGTCGAATTCATGGCGGCCTCTGTTCGCGCTGCTTCTGAAAAGTTTCATGCCCCGGCGGAGCAGGTCGCCCAAGCCGCGCAATGGTTGCTCAAGGCCGTTCGCCCGGTGATTGTGGCGGGCGCTGGGGTCTTGATGAGCGACGCGTGCAACGAGTTGCTCGCAGTCGCCGAGCGCTTTTGTATTCCAGTGCTGACCCCTGCGAATGGCAAAGGCGCGATTGCCGAGGATCACCCACTGGCGGGCGGTTGTGTGGGGCGGTCGGGGAGCGCTTGTGCCAACCGGCTTTTGGCGGAGGCTGACCTTATCCTGTTGCTGGGCAACGAGCTGGCAGACGTACAAGGTCGCGGCCCGGTGATTCGGATCGATGCCGATCTCGCTCATCCGAGCCGCGTCGGTCAGGTTGAGCTGGGCATCGAAGCCGATATTCGCAGCGCACTGGCGGCTTTGGTTAAGTGGGTGTCGGCGTCGCAACATCGCGCGATCGCACTGCAACGCGCGGCTTACCTCGAGCATATGACCGAGTTTCGAGCCGACTGGGAAGCGCGTCTGGACAACGAGCGAGCCGACGAATCCTCACCCTTCATCGTGCAACGGCCCTTGGCTGAGCTGCGGGCGGTGCTCGAGCGCGATGCGATCGTGGTCGTTGGCACCGGCAGTGTCGGCGACGCCATGGTGCAGATGTTCCCGGTCTTTTTTCCACGCACGCACCTGTCATCCACCGGCTTCGGTGCACAGGGATGGGCAGTGCCAGCCGCCATTGGCGCGAAACTGGCAATGCCGGCACGTCAAGTGGTGTGTGTGGTGGGCGACGGTGATTTCCTGCAATCGATGCAGGAAATGGCGGTGTGTGTCATGCACTGCATCCCGGTGTTGTTCATGGTGTTCAACAACAGCGGGTATTCGTCGCTGCGTGATGCCCGGACGCCGCACGCCGGTCGCTACACGGGCAGCGAATTCAACCTCCCGGATGGCAAACCCTACTCTCCGGAATTCGCTGAAGTAGCGCGCAGCTTCGGCCTTGAATCCTGGCGCGTGGAGCATCCGTATCAACTCAGCCCGGCGCTGCATAAAGCGCTCAACAGCAAAGGCCCCGCATTGGTCGAAGTGATGATTTCACGCGAGCGCCGCGGTGTGCTCGACGCTTTTTCCGACGACGTTCCCTGATCCGTAGTGCCGCCGACAGAGCAGCGCACGCCCTTTAGTGCCCTAACAAGACTGCCACCGAGGAGAGACACCGTGAGACCAACCCTATCAAGGCTGCACAAGGCGGCCGATGCAGCACCGCTGCGTCGGCCTGGAAAACGACGCTGGAGCCCTGCGGCTTTAGCAGTCGCGCCGACGTTCATTCTGGTGGCGATCAGTGTGTACGGTTTCATCGCCTGGTCGACGGTGATTTCCTTCACCAGCTCCAAGTATTTTCCCCAGTACGATTTCGTCGGCTTCAGCCAGTATGTCCGGCTGTGGGAGTCGGACCGCTGGAACACCTCGGTCATCAACCTGCTGTTGTTTTCGGTCGGCTTCGCGCTGATCTCGCTGTTGCTCGGCTTGATCATTGCGATTTTCCTCGACCAGAAAATTCGTGCTGAAAGCACCCTGCGCATGATCTACCTGTACCCGATGGCGATTTCCCTGATTGTGACGGGTATCGCCTGGAAGTGGATTCTCAATCCCGGGACCGGCATCGAGCACCTGTTACGCAGTTGGGGCTGGGAGAGTGCCAGCTTCAACTGGCTCGTAGACCCGAAGATGGCCGTCTACACGCTGGTGATTGCGGCCGTCTGGCAAACCGCCGGTTTTGTCATGGCGATCTTTCTGGCCGGGCTTCGCGGCGTGGATGCCGAGATCGTCAAGGCGGCTCAACTGGAAGGCGCAGGGGCCTTCAGGATCTACACCTGCATCATCATCCCGATGCTGCGGACCTCAATGTTCTCCGCCATCGTCATTCTGGTCTATCAAGCCGTGCGCTCGTTCGACCTGGTGGTGGCAATGACCAATGGTGGCCCTGGTTACTCCAGCGATCTGCCCACCACGTTCATGTACAACTCGACGTTCCTGCGTGGGCAGATGGCCCAAGGGTCCGCGAGTGCCGTGATGATTCTGCTGGTGGTGATCGTCATCGTTGTCCCTTACCTGTATGCGGAGTTCAAGCATGAACACAATGACAGCAGCCACTGATATCCGCCCATTGGTCCGTCAGCGCAACTTTGCTCGCCTGGCCAGAAAAACCCTGCGCCGCGCGGCGGTTTACGCGGTGCTGATCGGCTTCGCAGCGTTCTTTCTGCTACCGCTGCTGGTGATGGTGTTCGCCTCTTTCAAGGACATGGATGCCATCCTTCATTCCTCGATTCTGGCATTGCCCACCCATCCCACCCTGCAACCCTGGCGCGAGGCCTGGTCCAGTGCCTGCATTGGCACCCGTTGCGTGGGCTTGCGTGGCTATTACTTCAATACGGTGTTGCTGGTGGTTCCTGCTGTGCTGATCTCGGCCCTTATCGGCGCCGTGAACGGCTACGCATTGTCGAAGTTCCGCTTCCGTGGGGCGAACCTGGTGTATGGCCTGATCCTGTTCGGCACCTTCGCCCCGTACCAGGTGATGCTGGTCCCGATTTCCAAAATGCTCGGCTTGTTCGGCCTTTCCAATGGCATCGGAGGGCTGATCCTGCTGCACACCCTTTACGGGTTGCCCATGACCACCATGTTTTTCCGCAATTACTTCATGACGGTGCCACAGGATCTGATCAAGGCCGCGCAGGTCGATGGTGCCGGGTTCTGGACCACGTTCGTGCTGATCGTCCTGCCGATGTCCACGCCGATGATCGTGGTCACGGTGATCTGGCAGTTCACCAGCATCTGGAATGACTTCCTGTTCGGCGTCTCGTTCACCAGCGGTGCAAACAGTCCAATCATGGTCGCGCTGAACAATCTGGTGAGCTCCGCCGCGGGTGAGCGCCCCTACAACATTCACATGGCCGGTGCGCTGCTGTCGGCATTGCCGACCCTGGTGGTGTACCTGCTGGCTGGCAAATATTTCGTTCGCGGCCTGATGGCTGGCGCGGTCAAGGGGTAAGTGAAATGGCATCTCTGAATATTCGTAATGTGGAAAAGCACTACGGCGATCTGCGTACCCTCAAGGGCATCAACATTGATGTGGAGGACGGGGATTTTCTGGTGTTGTTGGGGCCTTCGGGGTGTGGCAAGTCCACCCTGTTGAGTGCCATTGCGGGTCTGGCTCCGGTCAGTAGCGGGCAAATCCTGATCGACGGTGTGGTGGTCAATGATATCGAGTCTGCGGACCGGGACATTGCCATGGTGTTCCAGTCCTACGCGCTGTATCCCACCATGACCGTGCGTCGTAACCTGACCTTTGGCATGCGGGTGCGCGGTGCTTCGCGCCAGGAGCAGGACGAGGCCGTCAAGCGTGTGGCGGGCGTGCTGCAGCTGGACCAGTTGCTTGACCGCAAACCGTCACAGCTTTCCGGTGGTCAGCGCCAGCGGGTTGCCATGGGAAGGGCGATGGTGCGCCAACCGAAGATCTTTCTGTTCGATGAACCGCTATCGAACCTGGACGCCAAGTTGCGCACGGACATGCGCGCTGAAATCAAGAAGCTGCATCAGCGCGAACAGACCACCACTGTGTATGTGACCCACGACCAGATCGAAGCGATGACCCTGGCGACCAGGATCGTGGTGATGAAGGGCGGTGAGGTTCAACAGATCGGTTCACCGCAGACGATTTACGAGCAACCGAGCAACCTGTTCGTGGCGCGTTTTATCGGCTCACCGTCCATGAACTGTCTGAACGGCACCCTTGAGGCCGAAGGCCCGGATGCCGTTTTTCGAGGGAGCGCCCGGACCTCATCCGGCTTGCGCATCAACCTGGGCCCACTCAGCGAAAATCTCAAAGCCTGCATGGGCGCCCAGGTTGTGCTGGGGGTGCGCCCCGAGTGGCTTGCCTTCGCCGAGCAAGGCTCTGCGCCTGGGCTGATCGATGCGGTGGTGGACGTGGTCGAGCCGACGGGCTCGGATAATTTCGTGCTGCTCGAGGCCAGCGGCGAAACCCTGATGGCGAGATTCGCGCCGGGTGTCGGCACCCCAGGGCAACGTGTTGGCCTGGCCATCGATACCCACAAGACATTGCTGTTCGATGCCTCGACCGAGCAGCGGATTCCCCGCTGACCCCTGACGTTGTTCTTTCAATAAAACCGTGTCTGCGCCATGGCCGATGTCGCCACCTGTCCAGGCTGGCAAAGGACGCCTGCTGCTTTATCAACTGCCATCTCCCCATCCAAAAAAGAAGAGAAATGTGATGAACAACACAACGAATGTTTGGAGTACTCAGGCAATCAGCCGCAAACGCAATGTGCTGGCCAACACCCTGTTGGGATTCTTGCTCAGCACTCAATTCGCAGTCGCCGCTGAGCCAAAAGTCGAAGTGGTTCATCCCTGGTCGTCTGCGGGTGAGGCCTATGCATTGGACGCATTGAAAGACGCCGTCAAGAAGGCGGGGCTCGAATGGCAGGATTCCGCTATTGCCGGCAATAACAGCAACAACCAACAGCAAGCGCTTCAGGCCCGATTGTCAGCCGGTAATCTGCCCGACGTCACCCAGACGGTCCCCAACCTCATGCACGCCTATGTCGAGCAGAATGTGTTGACCAACCTGGATGCCCAGGCGAAAGAGCAGGGCTGGGACCAGAAACTGTCACCGGAAATGCGCAAGGTGGCGATGTACAAAGGGTCCTATTACGCCATCCCGCTGGTTGAGCATCGGGAAAACATGATGTGGGCCAACAAGGCGTTGCTGGCCAGGTATGGCGGTGAGTTGCCTACCACATGGGAGGCGTTCAATGCGCTGGCTGAGCGCATGCAGAAAGACGGTGTCATCCCATTGGCATTGGGCGGCGAAGACTGGCAGGAGGGCCAGATGTTCACGTCGGTGATCCTGGGCGTCGGTGGCAAGGATTTCTATAACAAGGCCATCATCGAACACGACCCGCAAGCCATCAAGAGTGCCACGATGGTTAAAGTGTTCGATCAGTTCCGCAAGCTCATCAACTTCTCCGACAAGAACCGTATCGGCCGGGACTGGAATGCGGCGACGCAGATGGTGATCGATGGCAAGGCCGCTTTTCAGTTCATCGGTGACTTCGCCAAAGCCGAGTTCCTGCGCGCCGGCAAGCAGCCCGGAGCAGATTTTCTGTGTGCCAGTTCGCCCGGTACCGGTCAGAACTTTGTCTACTTGACTGACGAACTGGCGTTCTTCACCCAGAGCGATCCTCAACGTCAAGCCACGCAGAAAATTTTCGCTGGACTGGTGATCGACCCGGCGGTGCAGATCGAGTTCAGTCGTCGCAAAGGCTCCATTCCGACTATCACCGACGTGCCGGCGGAGCAGTTTGACAGCTGCGCCCAAATCAACCTGGCCGACCGCAAAGCCAACCAGGCCACGGGCGGCATGTTGCCGTCCTTCATCGAGAACATTGCGGTGGACCGTGACGTACGCGGCGTGTTGATGGATGTGATTACCCATTTCGCCAACACCCCATCGATGACCTCACAACAAGCCGCTGACCGCATCGTCAAAGACCTGCAAAACCTATAGCCCACAGCGGGTGTACCGGGTGCTGTGATCGCTCGGTTGCCAGGTGTCGAGCGGTCTCGACACCCTTTGTTCTCTCCTGAAAATGGAAGCGTGATATGTCTCGGCATCCCTCATATGTCATCGTCGGTGGTGGTACTACCGGTTGTATCCTGGCGGCTAAACTGTCTGAAGACCCGGCCGTGCAGGTTGTGCTGCTTGAAGAAGGGCCAGCGGATCGAAATCCCTACATTCGTTTTCCAGGTACGTACTACAAAACCTGTCAGGGCCCGTTACTGAAACGATACCCTTGGGACTCGCCTGCCGACTTCGCCCGCGCGCCGGGGGACACGATGATCCAGGCGAGTGTGCTGGGTGGCGGCAGCTCCATCAATGGCATGGTGTATGCCCGCGGGAACCCTGGCGACTACGACGAGTGGGCAAGCAGTGGAGCCACCGGCTGGGGGTATGCAGATATCTTGCCCTACTACCGGCGCAGTGAAGACAACTCCGATTTCTGCAACGAAGCGCATGGCATGGGGGGACCGTTAGGCGTGTCTTTCAACAACCATGTTCACCCCCTGACGCGCAAATGGTTGCAGGCGTGCCAACAGGCCGGGTTCGCGTTCAACCCGGATTTCAATTCCGGGAAGCCGGACGGATGTGGTTACTATCAGGTAGCGGCCAGGAACGGTCGGCGCGTCAGCTCTGTCAGTGCTTACCTTCGCCCGGCCATGCACAGAAGCAATCTTAAAGTGATCACAGGGGCCAGGGTGTCACGCATCCTGATTGAACGCGGCCGTGCGATCGGGGTGGAATACAGCGTCGGCCGCGACCTGCTGACGATGAAGGCTGATCGGGAAGTGATTGTGTCGGCCGGTGCAATCAATTCACCCAAGCTCTTGATGGTATCGGGCATTGGCCAGGCAGAGGCGCTCACCGCGTTGGGCATCAAGGTGCATGCCGATGTGCCGGGCGTAGGGGAGAACCTGCAGGATCATCTTGAGATGTCGCAGATTTACCAACTCAAGAATGTGCACAGCTATGACCGCTATAAAAAAGCCCATTGGAAAGCCTGGGCGGCCTTGCAGTACTTGGTGGCACGAAGCGGCCCGATCGCTTCGAACCTGATCGAGGGCGGTTTGTTCGCTCGCGGCTCGCAAACGGATCAGATGCCTGACTTGCAGTATTTTTTCCTGGTGGGTGCCGGCATCGAGGAGGGGACCGACAGCGTGCCGGGCGGTACCGGTTGCACCCTCAACTTTGAACACGTGCGACCGCGCTCACGCGGCAGTGTCACGTTGCGCAGCGCCGAGCCGTCGCAACTGCCGCGTATTGCACCCAACTACATGACCGACCCCTATGATCTGGAGCGCCTGGTCGAAGGTTATCTGATCGGCCAGGACATCATGAGCCAGCCAGCATTCAGCGCCTACGTTGCCGCTCAGCATTACCCAGGGCGCACATTCGTCGATCGCGCGGAGTTGGGGGCGTACCTGAGACGCAACGCCCGTGCGGCATTGCACCCGGTTGGCACGTGCAAGATGGGCACCGACTTCATGAGTGTCGTCGACCCGCAACTGAAAGTCAGGGGCATCGAAAATCTGCGGGTGGCCGATGCTTCGATCATGCCCAACATTGTGTCGGGCAATACTAACGCTGCCTGCACCATGATCGGTGAACGGGCTTCGGACATCATTCGCGGTTTTCCGCCATTGCGTGAGGCTGCCAGCGTGTCGAAGCGAGCGATTTCTGCCTGATGAAGGCATCGCAACCGGTTGGGTGATATCGCGGGAACGCGATGTCTTTGCGGCCCTGACGCGCAATGTGTAGGAGCTGTGTAGGAGCTGTCGAGTGAAACGAGGCTGCGATCTTTTGATCTTCCCGCCCCTGTAGGAGCTGTCGAGTAAAACGAGGCTGCGATCTTTTGATCTTGTCTTTAAAAAAACAAAGTCAAAAGATCGCAGCCTCGTTTCACTCGACAGCTCCTACATAGCTCCAACACAGTCCAACACAGCGCCTGCAGAGGATCAAAACGCAGGTCGGCTATCAGTCCTGACCACCCCACACGATGGTCGAGTTATCACCGGTCATGTACTCACGGACTTCCAGCGGCAGCGACAGATCGCTGGGCAGCAGAACCGTGGCATTGCGCAGATGCTGTCGAGTGATCATCCCCTTGTTCGCAAATCCCAACGCCATGCGCGTCGAAAACGGCTGGCGGAAAGAGCTGGAGGCGACACCGGTGACCAGGCCGTAAAGGAAACGGATCGGCCTGCGGTGCTGGGGCGTCAGGATGGAGAAGGTGATTTCATTGCGTTGCTTGCCTTCAAAGTCCACCAGAAACAGGCGATCGCCGAGCAGCAGGCAGAAGCCATGATAGGTGAACGAGTAACCGATCTTGCCGCTGCCGTCGAGCAGCGGAAAGCGTTCTACGGTCACGTATTGCACCATCGATTCTGCCCGGTACAGGCAGGTCACGGAGCGCAGGATCCGGCCTTTGTAGATCGAGGAGTTGTGGTAGCGGTAGTAAACGCCCAGGTAGTCGTCGAGCAACTCGGCGGACTGCTTGGCCAGCGGCAGGAAATGATTGAACTGCGACGACGCCCTGAGCCCGATGGGCAATTCGTTCTCGAAGCCTTCATAGAACTTCTTGAAGTCGGCCGGCGCGCGGAAAAGATCCTCCGCTTCCATCATGAAATAACGCGCAATTTTCTGCAGGATCTTCTGCGAGGGCACGTGCTGGCCCGCCAGGTATTTGTTGAACTGCTGGCGGTTAACGTCGACCTTGCGGCACATGTCGGCGACCGACCTGCATGATTCCACCAGCGTCGCGAGGTTTTTCTGGACGTTGCCCTGCAGGTCGTTGCGCACTTGGTTGCGCTCGCCATGTGAGAGGGCGGTATCTACAGGCATGATCAATAGGACTCCTCAACCGGTGTGTCGGGTAATGGCAAGTGCGCCATCTGGAAACAGAGAAGCAAATCATCATCCAGTGTTCAGGGCTTCCCTGATGTACGCAAAGCAGGTATCGATGGTTCTTACAGCAGATTCAAGCACATTCTACGCCACACCCTCACTTCAGCGCGGTTAGACATCCGGGCCATGCTGCGCAAGAATTGCCGCATTCCGAACTCAGGCCTTTGCCCTATGACCGATAGTCCGAACTCCCGAAACAAAGGCTCCTCCATCACCCGTGCGCTGGACATCATCGAGGCGGTGGTTCAGGCGGATCATGCACTGTCACCGGCGGATCTGGCCTATCTGCTCGACATTCCCAAGCCCAGTGTGCATCGCCTGCTGCAGCAGATACAGGCAGAAGGCTATTTGCAAACCAATATGCGCGGCGGGATCGTTCCCAGCGATCGACTGCATCAGATTGCCGTAGGCGTGATTTACGCCGGCCGTCATAAGGCTCAGCGCCAGGCAATCCTGCGGCAGTTGTGCGAAACCCTCGATGAGACCTGCGGTATTGCGATGCCCGATGGCATCGACATGGTGTATTACGATCGCGTTCAGAGCAGTTGGCCGCTGCAGTTGCACCTTCCCGTGGGGGCCCATGTGCCCATGTGGTGCACGGCCAGCGGCAAGCTGTACCTCAGCAGCTTTTCCAAAGCCCGGCGCGGGCAGATTATCGATAGCCTGGCGCTCAAGCGTATGGCCCGCAATACCATCACCGACGCCGAGCAGCTGGAGGAAGAACTCAAACGAACCCGCCTTCGCGATATCGGGGTGGACAATGAAGAGTTCGTCGATGGCATGGTCGCCTGCGCGGTGCCGGTCAAAGACCATGACGGACGCTTGATCGCCTGTCTGTTTACCCACGCTCCGACCATCCGCAAGAGCCTCGAACAGCTACTGGAGTTTGAACCGGCGCTTCGTCATGCCGCCGAGCAGCTGCGCATCTTGGTCGAGGAACCTGCCGAGCAGGATTGAACATACTTTTCGCCTTTCTCAAGAAGGAGCACCGACTGGCGGTGCTCCTTTTTTTTGCCTGCCTATCGACATAATATTCTTATACCGATACATTTCATATCGGTATTGAACAATTAATCAATTTTAGGTGGTCATATGTCAGTCCCTGTCATCCTGCCCCGCATCATGGAAATTGGCGCCGATGCAAGCCTGCGACTGCCCGATGTGCTCGGCACACTGGGTTGCCGCCGACCTTTGATCGTGACCGATCAGGTGATGGTCAAGCTGGGTCAGGCGCAACGCCTGCACGACATTCTTGCGACGCGTGGTATCGACAGCGAGATTTTTGCCGAAACGGTGCCGGAACCGACCGCCGCCTCCATTCAGGCCGGCGTTGCGCGTCTTCGTGATGGCGACTTCGACGCTATCGTGGCGCTGGGAGGTGGCAGCCCCATCGACAGTGCGAAGGCGATGGCGATTCTCGCCAGATACGGTGGCCAGATCCGTGACTACCGATTCCCGCGTCAGGTCAATGAAGCCGGTCTGCCCTTGATCGCCATTCCCACCACGGCAGGCACAGGGTCGGAGGTGACGCGCTTCACGATCATCACCGATGAGACGACCGACGAAAAACTGCTCTGCGCGGGCATCGGCTTCATGCCCGTGGCAGCGCTGATCGATTACAGGCTCACGCTCAGCCTGCCAGCGCGGACGACTGCCGATACCGGCATCGACGCCTTGACCCATGCCATCGAGGCTTACGTCAGCCGCAAGGCCAATCCGTACAGCGATAGCCAGTCACTCGCGGCCATGGCGTATCTGGGGCCGAACCTGATCAAGGCCTATCGCGATGGCCAGGATGAGCGTGCGCGGGAGGCCATGATGATGGGCGCGACCCTGGCCGGTATCGCCTTTTCCAATGCATCGGTCGCACTCGTGCATGGCATGAGCCGACCCATTGGCGCGTTCTTTCATGTGCCGCACGGGCTCTCCAACGCCATTTTGCTGCCCTCGGTCACGGCCTGGTCGCTGCCCTCGGCCTTGCCACGTTATGCCGCGTGCGCGCGAGCCATGGGCGCGGCACAACCGGGCGACGACGATGCATTGGCGGGCAAACGGCTGATCGAGTTTCTGCAGCAGGTCAATGCCGAGTTAGCCGTGCCAACACTGGCCGGGTTTGGTGTCGATCGCGCGCGTTTCGATCAAGTGGTCGCCACGATGGCCGAGCAGGCATTGGCGTCCGGTTCTCCTGGCAACAACCCGCAAGTACCCGACGTCGATCAAATGATCGAGCTTTACCGCGCGCTTTGGGATTAACCACCGCTGCGTCAGATCCTTCACCTTGTTTCGGAGATTTCCATGAGCACCATCGGACATTTAATCAACGGCGAAATGGTTACACCCGCGGGCCGGACCCAGGACGTATTCAACCCCGCAACGGGGCAGGTGCAACGCCAGGTTTCCCTGGCCACCACAGCCACCGTCCAGGCGGCGATCGACGCGGCGGACGCGGCATTCCCGGCCTGGCGCGATACGCCGCCGGCCAAGCGCGCGCGGATCATGTTTCGCTTCAAGGAACTGTTGGAGCAAAACGCTGCGCAAATTTGCCAATTGATTGGTGAAGAGCACGGCAAGATCAGCCATGACGCCGCCGGTGAATTGCAGCGCGGCATCGAAAACGTCGAGTACGCGTGCGGTGCTCCGGAGTTGCTCAAGGGCGAGCACAGCCGCAACGTCGGGCCGAACATCGATTCCTGGAGCGAGTTTCAGCCCTTGGGGGTCGTGGCGGGTGTGACGCCATTCAACTTCCCGGTCATGGTGCCGTTGTGGATGGTGCCCATGGCACTGGTGTGCGGTAACTGCTTTGTACTGAAACCCTCCGAGCGCGATCCGAGTGCGACCCTGTACATCGCCCAGCTGTTGCATGAAGCCGGGCTGCCACCTGGCGTGCTCAATGTGGTCAATGGCGACAAAGAGGCGGTTGACGCGCTGTTGTTCGATCCGCGAGTACAGGCCATGAGCTTCGTGGGTTCGACGCCTATCGCCGAATACATCTACCGCACGGCGACCGCACAAGGAAAACGTTGCCAGGCACTGGGTGGCGCCAAGAACCACGCGATCGTGATGCCCGATGCCGACCTGGACAATGCGGTCAACTCGTTGCTGGGTGCAGCGTTCGGTTCTTCCGGTGAGCGCTGCATGGCGTTGTCGGTGGCCGTGGCCGTGGGCGACGCCGTTGCCGACGCGTTGATCGGCAAGCTGGCCGAAGCCATGCAAGGGCTGAAATTCGGCGTGCACAGTGACGCCAGCAATGATTTTGGGCCGCTGATTACGGCTCAGCATCGGGACAAGGTTGTTGGCTATATCAGTAGCGCCCAGCAGCAAGGCGCGCGCATCGTGGTCGATGGTCGTGATGCGCGGGTGGCAGGGCATGAGGGCGGCTTCTTTGTTGGCGCCACGTTGATAGACGCGGTGACGGCCGACATGGACAGCTATCGTGCAGAAATTTTTGGCCCGGTGCTGCAGGTTATTCGCGTGAAAACCATGGATGAGGCCATGCAACTGATCAATGACCATGAGTACGGCAATGGTACCTGTATCTATACCCGCGACGGTGAGGCGGCCCGTTACTTCAGCGATCGCATTCAAGTGGGGATGGTCGGTATCAACGTTCCCTTGCCGGTACCCGTGGCTTCACACAGTTTCGGTGGCTGGAAGCGTTCGCTGTTTGGCGACCTGCATGCCTATGGCCCCGATGGCGTGCGGTTTTACACGCGACGCAAGACCATCACTCAGCGCTGGCCGTCGGCGAACGTGCGTGAAGGTGCGACGTTTTCCATGCCAACGTGAACTAGCCGTTTGGCGCACGACAGACCGTCTGTCATCAGGCGGTTTGTGAGCCAGCCCGCCAACGTGAAGGGCGCTGGATTCGAAGTGCGTCAATGTGCGTCACTCCAGGGGCAAGTGCGAAATTGAGAAAACGCACTTGCCTGCGGATACTCCAGTCATTACCCGTCAACACGGGTTCTTTGCAACATCACTGTCTATGGCGTCGAGCCATTTATACCAATAACTAAGGGGCGAGTATGAGCGCCCTCGACAGGTGATTGATGTTTACCAATAAACGCGACAACTCCCTGGTCACCCCACGCATCCGCAAGGCGCGCTGGGCGAATTTTGCCGGGTTCATGATTATTGGCGCCCTGTTCTATACCTGGTCAGTCGGCGTCAGTGCCTTCAGGAATCGGCTGGGCATGCAAGGCGCTTTAGGCGACCTCGACTTCGGAATGGTGGCACTGGGCATCGCCATCGGCGCCACGGTTGGCGCCTTTGCCGTTGGCCGGTTGGTCGATCTGTTCGGCCCACGCACCGTGATCCGCTGCACATTGCTGGCTTACCCTTTGTCCTTGATTGGCCTGGGCCTCGCTGACCAGTATTGGTTCGCGATGATGTTCGGCATCGTTTTAGGAACACTGCGTGGCGCCACGGATACAGCGCTGAATGCTCACGGTGTACAAATCGAGCGCTTCTATCAGCGCCCCATCATGTCGTCGTTTCATGCCTGCTTTTCATTGGGTGGGTTCGTGTTCGGCATTCTTGCCAGCTATTTGGCGGGTCTGTCTGAAGAAAGCGCGATTATCCCTTTCACCGTTGCCGGATTGAGTCTGGCGACGTTGAGCCTGGTAATGAGCCATTTTCTGTTGGCCAAGAACGAACTGTTGAGCGCTGTCGACACTAAAAGGAAGCCAGAACCTCAAACGCCGGTAGACATCAAAATCACCGCGCTGATGGTGGGGCTGGGCGCCCTGATGATCGCCGGCATGATCAGCGAGAGCGCCGTCAGCGATTGGGGTCAGGAGTTCCTGATGCGTGAGTCCGGCCTGGGTATCTCCACGGCGGGACTGGGTATCAGCCTGTTCACCGGTGCGGGTTTTGTGGGGCGTATGACCGGGGATTGGCTGGCGGAGCGGATTGGCCGTGCGCGCATGATGTTCTTCTGCGGTGTGACGTCGATTGTGGGCGTGGGTCTCTCGACCTTGAGTCATGACGGCCATGTGGCAATGGCCGGATTCGCTTTGCTCGGTCTCGGGCTGGCTTGTGTGGCGCCTTTGCTGGTGTCCGCAGCGGGGAGCAAGGATCCTGAAAATGCCGGGCGCAACGTCGGCATCGTGAACGGCGTCGGGTTTGCCGGATTATTGGGCGGCCCGGCGGCCTATTCGTATGTGGTGACCGTCTTCGGTATTGGCGCGTTGTTCTACGTCCCCCTGGTGCTGGCGGTCTTGCTGACCGTGTTCGGCCCGATGCTGATGAGCAGCCGACGCAAGGAGCGGCAAGTACAGGCGCTACCGGTCACTCGCTGAGTCAGCCGTTCTGATCAACCCATTCATCGTACAACAAGGAGCATCAGAAATGCCCAGGCTAACCGGCGACATCCCTGGCAAGCGCAAGATCAAGGTAGGCATGGTGGGAGGAGGGAAGGGCGCATATTTCGCCAGTTATCACCGTGCAGCCATGCGGTTGTGCGATCGTTTTCAGATCGTGGCGGGTGCTTTTTCCTCGGACCCGGCCACGGCGCGCGAGGCGGGGGAAGCCTTGGGCGTGGAGCCGGACCGGATCTATGAAAGTTTTGAGCACATGGCGCAGGTGGAGTCTGCGCGAGCGGACCGTCTGGAGGCCGTGGTCATCGTGACGCCAAACCATTTGCACTTCCTGCCTTGCAAGTTGTTTCTGGAGGCCGGGATTCCGGTGATCTGCGACAAACCGCTGGTCAATGCCGAGCATGAGGCTCGCGACCTGCAGCGCATTGCCGCCAGGCACGATACTTTTCTGGCGTTGACCTATACCTACCAGGGCTATCCGATGGTACGGGACGCTCGCAGCCGCATTCAGGCCGGCGAGTTGGGCGATATTCGTTTCATGTACGTCGAGTACCTGCTCGAATGGCTGGCGGCAGGCACTGCAGAACTCGGCAAAAGCCTGGCCTGGCGCGGTGATCCGGCCAAAGTCGGCCCGACCGCCGCGCTCGGCGACATCGGCACCCATGCGTTCAACATGTTGGAGTTTCTCAGTGGGCTGCGCTGTACGGCGCTGAGCGCCAAGCTGACGTCGACGGTGCCGGGCTGGCAGATGGACGATACCGACGTGGTTCAGCTGGAATTCGAAGGCGGCGTCGACGGCTTGCTGTGGGCCAGCCTGGCGGCGCCAGGGCATCGCAATGGCTTGCGCTTCAAGATCATCGGGAGCAAGGCGTCGATTGAGTGGCGCCAGGAAGCGCCGGAGACTTTGCTGTTCACTCCCATTAACGAAGCGGACCGGATCTACCGGCGCGGCCAGTCCGACAACATGCCACAGACCCTGGCTGATTCGAGCCTGCCGGCCGGCAATAGCGAGGGGTATCTTGAGGCATTGGCGGTGCTCTATGCCGACTTCGCTCAGGCGCTGGACGCCGGCGAAGGATGGCGCAACAGCACGCCGGTACCGATCCCCGGTATTGACCAGGGCGTGCGAGGCGTTCTGTTATCACAACTGTGCGTGGCTTCCCATGAGCGCCGGGGTTGGGTTGATTTCCCCAAGGACTGAGCAACCCTCGGTTTTTCGCCGGTAGATTTACATCTCCTGTGGCGAGGGAGCTTGTCGGATCGCCGCACCGTCCCGCTCGGCTGCGCAGCAGTCGTAAAACCTGTGAAAACTATCTTGCTGCCGGGACACAGGGGGCCGCTGCGCGACCCAGCGGGAGCAAGCTCCCTCGCCACAGTTGATCGCTGCCCCCTGAATTCCGCAGCACCCCCCCCTATCAAAACCATTGCCAATGCCCCGACAAACGCTCCGGGTGACGCGCTATGCCTGGTCACGTCTCGCTGAAAGTCCCGCCAGCACGCTATCACGAAGGAAAGTGCGTCAGTGTGCGTCGGCTTTTTCAACGGTTGCGAAATTGAGTGGAAGTACGGGGCGGCGAATAATTCTGTGGCGTTCAACGCAACCGTGACAGCAAAGCTAATGACCCGAAAATAAAGAGGCGAAGGCTTAGATGAAAGTACAACCCGACGTCATTGTGATTGGCAGCGGAATCGGTGGTGCAACCACTGCCCGACGCCTCGCTGAAAACGGGGTGAACGTGCTGATGCTTGAGCGCGGAGACTGGGTTCCTCGTGAAGAGGAAAACTGGAGCGTGGCGTCTGTATTCTTCGACAAGCGTTACACGGCCCACGACAGTTGGCTGGATGCCAACGGTGCTGAATTTCGCCCCAGCATTTACTACAACGTAGGAGGCTGCACAAAATTCTACGGGGGTTCGATGATCCGTTTTCGCGAACGTGATTTCGAGGCGCTCGAGCACGAAGCAGGGGTCGCCCCCGCGTGGCCGATCAGTTATGCGCAGCTTGAACCCTATTACGACGAAGCCGAGAAGCTGTTCAAGGTGCATGGCGATGACGCCGATGATCCGACTGCACCCTGGCGCAGCCACCCGTATCCTTATCCACGGGTAGCTGACGAGCCGATAGTGGCCGAAATGGCGTCGGCAATGCGTCGTGCCGGTGCCCGCACTTCGGCGCTGCCGTTGGCGGTTGACTATACCTCGTCGGGTAGCTGCATCCTGTGCAAGACCTGCGATGGTTTCCCCTGCAAAGTGGCGGCCAAACTCGAAGCCGAGACCGCCCTGGTTCGCCCCGCGCTGGCCACAGGACACGTCACCCTGCAGACCCACGCCCTGGTCAAACGTCTGGTGCTGAGCGCCGACGGCACAACAGTGACCGGCGTGGAGGTGGATATTGAGGGCGAATCCCAAACCCTGACGGCCAAGCTCGTTGTCGTGGCCTGTGGCGCAGTCAACAGTGCAGCGTTGTTATTGCGCTCGGCATGCCCGGCAGCGCCCAACGGCGTGGCCAACAGTTCCGATGTGGTCGGTCGGCACTACATGGCGCACAACCAGACGGCCTTGATGGGCATTTCGTTTCGGGAAAACACCACGACGTTCCAGAAGACGTTGGCGATGAACGAGTTCTACTTCGGCGCGCCGGACTATCCATTCCCTCTGGGGCACGCCCAGATGCTCGGCAAGCTGCAGGGAGGGATGTTATCGGCCAACGTTCCCTTCCTGCCAAAGGCTGTCGGCAGCAGCATGGCCCGGCACAGTATTGACTGGATCGCGTTTTCCGAAGACCTGCCCGACCCGGACAGTCGAGTGCTGATCAAGGACGGCAAGATCCAGCTGGCTATCCGCCGCAACAACCTTGCCCCGCATAAACAGTTGGTGAAGCGTCTGGCAGCACTGCTGCGCGGTTCCGGCTACCCGATCGTGCTGACCAAACCGTTGCTCAAGCATTCCACGGCACACCAGTGCGGCACCGTGCGCTTTGGCAATGACCCACGCACCTCTGCGTTGGACACCTATTGCCGCAGCCATGATCACGCCAATCTATTTGTGATCGACGCTTCTTTCATGCCGTCGTCCGCGGCAGTCAACCCCGCACTGACCATCGTGGCGCAAGCGCTGCGGGCAGCAGACCACATTCTCGCGCACGATTTCGCTATCGGCGCTGACTCACGTAACCCTCTAGGCACAGCAGGAGCAGGACATGACTGATACAAAAAAAATGACAGGCGGGCAGATCGTGGTCGAGTACCTGATCCGTGAGAAAGTCCCCTATGTCTTCGGTATTCCAGGCCACGGCAACACCGCGTTACTCGACGCCTTCGTGGATCGCAAGGAGGAAATCACCCTGGTTCCCGCCATGCACGAGCAGGGCGCCTCGCACATGGCCGACGGGTTTTATCGAGCCAGTGGCCAGATTGCTGCGGTGTGTGCCTCCATTGGACCTGGCGCCACCAACACACTGACCGGTATTGCGACGGCATTCGCCGATTCGATCCCTCAGTTGGTGATCAGCGGTGGTGTGCACACCTACATGATGGGCAAAGGCGTGCTGCAGGAGCTTGATCGTCCGCACGGTGACAACTTCCCGCGCATGGCGGAGCCGGTGGTGAAGCGTTGGTGGCAGCCGAGCCATGTCGAACAACTGCCAGGCGTGATGACCCAGGCGTTCAATGTCATGCTGGAAGGACGCCGGGGTCCGGCACTGATCAACCTGCCGCAAGACCTGCAAGCCGAGTACGCCGAAGTGCCGCTGCCTGCGCCTCAGGCACATCGCAGCCATGGCCGCCTGCACGGCGATCCGGCGGACATTGCCCGCGCCGTCGAGCTGTTGCTGTCCGCCGAGCGGCCAGTGATCATGGCCGGTGGCGGTGTGATCGCGGCCAACGCCAGTGCGGACCTTGTGGGGATCGCCGAACATATCGGTGCGGCGGTGACGACATCCTTCATGGGTAAGGGCTCCATCCCGGAGGATCACCCGCTGTACGCCTGGCCTTGCGGCGACCTGGGGTCCATTCCGGGCAATGCCATGACCCGCGAAGCCGACGTCATCCTGGCCATCGGCTGTCGTTTCAGTGACCGTATCACCTCGTCCTATCGTCCCGGTGTCACGTTCGATATTCCGAAGACCAAGCTGATCCAGATCGATATCGACGGCTTCGAAATCGGCAAGAACTACCCGGCGGAAATCGGCATTGTCGGTGATGCAGGCCCGATCCTTGCCGCACTGCTGGAGCAACTGCGTGCAGCGACCCCGGCAGCGGACTACAGCAAATCGCCCATGTTCCAGCGCTTGCAGGCTCTGAAAGGTAAATGGGAAGAGCATCTGCACCCGTTGCGTACGTGCAACCAGTCGCCGATGACGGTTTCTCAAGTGCTGTTCGAGGCCAGGAAGGTGCTGCCACGGGACACCATTGTCGTCACCGATTCCAGCAACCCGCAGAACCAGGTGTTCAACGAATTTCCTGTCTATGGCCCTAAGCAGCACATCACCCCAGGTGGATTTTCCGGTATCGGTTTCGCCGTACCCGCCGCCATCGGCGCCAAGATGGGCGCGCCCAACCAGCCGGTAGTCGCCATCTGTGGTGATGGTGCATTCCTGCAGACCGGGCAGGAACTGGCAACGGCGGTGATGATGGGAGTGCCGGCGATCTTCCTGATCATGAACAACGGCGGCTGGGCAGCGATTCGCAACCTGCAGCTGAACATGTTCGGTGAAGACCGCGAAATGATCACCGACTTTCGCACCCCCGATGGCGCATCGTGGGAAGCGCATATCGCGGACTTTGCCAAGTCGCTGGGTGCAGCTTCCGAGCGCGTGACCGACCCATTGCAGATTGGCGCTGCCGTCGAGCGCGCACTGGCGTCCGGTCGGCCATACGTCATCGAAGCGATCACCTCGATCGAGCGTCCATGGAGCAACATGCACCCGACCGGCTGGTGGGACATTACCGTCCCCGCCTACCTGGGTGACCTGCGCGATGAGTATGTGAAAAATCGCGGCTTCTAAACGTTCCTCCTGACAACACGCCGCCTGTAGGGCGGTGTGTTGCATCAACTGATTCAGCAAGTGAGGCACAACCATGGCGCAGACCAATCAGAAACGGGAACTGCAATTCTCGGATCAGTTCGTGGAGTGTTACCTCGTCGAGAACGTCGACCACTTCAACGTGCCGGGCGGTGTAGTGGTGAACCTGGACCACACACCCATGAGCATCGGCGGGCCGGTTCCAAGCGTTGTACCCGGGTGGAAGTCGACCGAGTTGTTTGCGGCCGTCATCGTGAAGGCAGCCCGTATTGCGGTTTTTCGTGTGCGTAGCGAGGTTAACCTGGGTGGCCTGGTGTTCGGCGAATGGGACTGGTTTGGCAATCGGTTCGCTAAATTTCCGCGAACCACACCGCTCTATATTTCACGTTACGACGAGATCGGCGCAGTCACACTCGACCCTTTCGCGTTCACCAATCAACGGCAGGAGCCTACCGACCTTCGACAGTACGGCATCCGCCTGAACCTGTGGTGGGCCCCGGCCAACACCGACTGTTATCTGCATAACGAACATCCTTTCCTGGAAATTCATACGCAAATCCACGGCACGGGGCGAATCCAGAAATTCCTCGAGCGTGACGACACGACGCTTTACAAACAGATCCATATGTCGCCCGGCTACACCCACGATCCGTTTACTCATGTTGATCAAGATGGCAACCCGACCTATCCCTGGCACCGCTATTGGTCCGACTCGGATGCGATCTGGCTGGCGATAGAATTCCATCCACTCTGATCAGGGCGTAACTCCATGGCGCAGCAAAAAAACAGGTTGACCTTCAATACGACAGCCGCCAGGCACTGCAACTTCATCATGCAGGTGGACATTGCGCGCAGTGCCGGGTTCAGCTCGATCGAATTGACCAGTGGACCGGTACGGGCATACCTGGAAGCCGGGTACAGCCAGAGGGAACTCAAGGCGTCGTTGGACGGTTTGCAGGTTGAGGGTATAGGCGCGCTATTGGATATCGAGCGCACGGGTGAGCAGGGGCGGGAAATGATGGACCAGGCCGAAAAATTGTACGAGCTCGCGACCACCGTTGGCGCAAAAGGCGTGCAGTTGGTCACGGGCCCATTGGATTACCGCGCCGTGGTCGAATATCGACGTGATGGTCGCACTGCACGTTACAGCGGCTTGTTGGGCAGCACCGAAGAGGAGCAGGTCGCCCGGACTGCAAGCAATTTGCAGCGCCTGGCGGATCGAGCTCAAGAAGCGGGTCTCATCGTTTACCTGGAAGCCTTGTCCTGGGCCCCGCTGTCGACACTTGAGCAACAGGTCCGAACGCTGGAACGCGCCGACCGGGACAACCTGAAAATCGTCATCGATTACTGGCACTGTTACACCAGCGGTGCCAACCCGGATGACCTCGCCAAAATCGACAAACGCCATATCTATGGGGTTCATGTCTGCGATTCGTTGCCGTTTACCGCCGGAGTGCCTGATGAAACAGTGCTGCGTGACGTGGTCACCGGACGCGGAATACTTGACCTGAAGGCATGGACGCAGGCCGTGAAAGCGACTGGGTACGAGGGGTGGTGGTGCAGCGAGACCTTCTGTCGTGCGCAGCATCAGGATAATGGCTACGTGGTGGCCAAACAGCTTTATCGCCAGCTGAATGCGCTGGTCAATGGTTGAGGCTGCCAGGCAACCTCGGACACTGATTGACCCTTGCGACTTCAGCCCTGCGCGTTCAGAAACAGAGAGAACAGCTCGGACTGAGATTTGATCCCGAGTTTGCTGTACATATGCTTGCGATGGACCTTCACCGTCTCGGCGGAAATCGCCAGCTTGCGCGCGATCTCCTTGTTCGAGCAGCCGCTGAGCATCAGCCGGCCGACTTCAAGTTCGCGGGCGGAGAGCGGTGTGTCCAACTGCTGGTCAGTGGAGTCGAGCCAGCTCTGCCAGCGTGGCGCCGGCGACGCGGCCTGCTCCAGCACTTCCCGCTCGAATGCCATGCGCTGACGCATCAGGGCGGCGACCCAAGGCTGGATGAGGGTGAGGAGGGCGGTCTGCTCTGGACTGAAGCGGGCCTCGCTGCCCAGTGACAGGCTGAGGGTGCGTTCCGCGTCCAGCTGGACGTTGATATGGACTTCGTCGGCAACGATATTGAGGCGGAAGTAGCGTTGGTAGTAGTCAGTCTGCTCGAAGCACTCCGGCGCCACGTCGGCTAGCCAGAACAAACCGTTCTGCGGTGCTTCCCGGTTGGCCAGGTAAAAGGGATCGAGCAGATACAGGCCTTTGAGGTAATCCTGAAAGAGCGGGTCTGGCCCACCATCCTTGCCTGGGCATTCGGCGAGCACCTGCGGACGGCCATTGCTGAAAATCAGCACGACCCAACTGTCCACCGGAATGTATCTGTCCAGCAGACGCACCAGGGCGAGCCAGAAACCAGGCCGGTCCAGAGCCTCGATCAGCTTGCCAATCGCCTGGTGCCAGGCCATGTCCTGCACTGTAATGCTCACGTGTCTACCCATACGGGGTTACCCCATCGATGTGATTACTTTCCGTTTTATGGCTCTCCATACTTCATCCAGCCCTGGCGGGTGCTGTTGAGTATGGCGATTGCGAGCCCACAACACGTGAAAGGATCATCGATGAAGATTGAACTCGTACAACTTACCGGTCGCGATGGCGATACCGCTTATAACCTGAAGCGTACCTTGCAGGCCATTGCTACCTGCGCGGCGGATACCGATCTGCTGATATTTCCGGAAACCCATTTGATGGGATTCGCCAGCGCGCAACAGCTCGCCGAAGTCGCCGAGCCCCTGAACGGGCCGAGTGTGCAGGCCGTGCAGCGCGCCGCCCGGGAACGGAACGTCGCGGTGGTGGTTGGCATGGCTGAGAACGACGGCGGCCTCTTCTACAACACCTCCCTGCTGATCACGCCACAAGGGTCGCCTTGCACTATCGCAAGACTCACCTTTGGCCGTCGGAACGCGGCCTGTTCCAACCGGGCGACCGCTATGCCACTGCGCTCTGGAAGGGCGTGCGTGTCGGGCTGCTGATTTGCTACGACATCGAGTTGCCGGAAAGTGCTCGAGCCCTCGGCCAACTCGGCGCCGAGCTGATCCTGGTCACTAACGGCAATATGGATCCCTACGGCCCTGTCCACCGTACCGCGATCATGGCTCGCGCTCAGGAAAACCAGGCATTCGCGGTGATGGTGAATCGAGTCGGCGACGGCGATGAAGGCCTGGTGTTTGCCGGTGGGAGTGCAGCGATCGATCCCTTCGGGCGAACGTTATTCGAAGCCGGGCGCGAGGAGTGTCGGCAGGTGGTAGAGCTGGATCTTGACCTGCTGCGCACCGCCCGCCGCGACTACGACTACCTCAGTGACCGCCGCCTGCTCCTGATCGGCGAGCAGATTGAGCACGGTGATGGTCGACGTGAACTACTGATCCCCTGAACCAGGCGCGAGGGGTGTACCCCACCTTCTTGATTCGATGTTGACCCTGCCACAACAATAATTCACACACTAGCAGGAGCAGTGCTCGAGTCCCTGGACCCGGCGCCAATGCTCTGGAGCATCCCGATGAAAGCGACTCGCTACATGCCATTCGTCCTGGTCACGCTGTTCAGTGTCGGCCTGGCCTGCGCCCAGGCCGACGAGCCTGCCAAATCCAGCGTGCACATCTATAACTGGTATGACTACATAGCCCCGAACACGATGAAAGACTTCCAGAAAGAAGCGGGCATCAGCGCTGTGTACGATGTGTTCGACAACAGCGACGTCATGCAAAGCAAACTGATGGCCGGCCGCAGCGGCTATGACGTCGTGGTTGCCAGTGGCGACCTGCTGCCGAACCTGATCAAAGCGGGTGTGCTGAAAAAACTCGATCGCTCGAAGCTGCCCAACTGGTCGCACCTCGACCCCGACATCCTCGCCAAGTTGCAGAGCAACGATCCCGGCAACGCCTATGCGGCCCCTTATCTGTGGGGGACCACGGGCATCGGCTATGACGCGGACAAGGTTAAATCGATACTCGGCCCGGATGCGCCAGTCAATTCCTGGGACCTGATTTTCAAGGAAGACAACCTGGCCAGACTGAGTCAGTGCGGTGTGGCCATGCTGGACGCCCCCAGCGAAGTCATTCCCATCGCGTTGCACTACCTGGGACTGCCTTACAACAGCCAGAACCCGGAGGATTACAAAAAAGCCCAGGCACTGCTGCTGAAACTGCGTCCCCATATCGTCTACTTCGATTCTTCCAAGTTCATCTCCGATCTGGCCAATGGCAACATCTGCGTCGTGCTGGGCTGGGCGGGGGGTGTCGCCGATGCGCAAAAAGCCTCCGAGCTGGCTGGCAACCATCGCAACCTCGTCTACAGCATTCCCCGCGAAGGTGCCCCGGTGTGGGTGGAGAGTCTGGTGCAGCTCAACGATGCGCCGAACCCGGAGCAAGGGCTGGCCTTCATCAACTATATGCTGCGCCCCGAAGTCATCGCCGAGTCATCCATCTACCTGAGCTATCCGAACGCCAACAAAGATGCCACCGCGCTTGTCGAGCAGAAAATCCGCGACAACCCGGGTGTGTATCCGTCCAGGCAAGTGTTGGACACGCTGTTTCCGCTTGAACCACTGCCGCTGAAGATGGAGCGCGTGCGCACCCGTGCCTGGAACACGGTCAAGACCGGCGCTTGATGAGCAGCCCCGGCCCTGCTGCCGACTGGCCAAGCCCTTCATGAAACACATCAAACAAAACAGAGAGATCATGAAAGTGACGATAAGACCACGTGCCCGTGACCTGAACATTCGGTTCGGCCAACTGCTCCCCGGCCCCCTCAATGCCATCACCGATGTGCCCGGCGTGCGCGTCGGCCACAGCAATGTGCGAGGCCGCACCGCCAACGGCCGCGACATCCTGACCGGTGTCACGGTGATCGAACCGCGAGCGGGTTCCACCAGCCAGCAACCGTGCTTTGCCGGCGTCCATGTGCTGAACGGCAACGGCGACGCCACAGGTCTGGAGTGGATTCGCGAGGCCGGCCTGTTGACCAGTCCCATCGCCTTCACCAACACCCACAGCCTGGGCGTGGTGCGCGATGCGCTGATTGTGCTGGATCGGGAGCAGCAGCCGGACGACGGGCGCCTCTACTGGAACATGCCGGTGGTGCTGGAGACCTTCGACGGCCTGCTCAATGACATCAACGGCTTCCATGTGAAACCTGAACACGTCGCCGAAGCCTTGGGTGCCGCGGCGGGCGGGCCGGTGACCGAGGGTGCGGTCGGCGGCGGCAGCGGCATGATCTGTCATGAATTCAAGGGCGGCATCGGCACCGCATCACGGCGTCTGAGCAGTGCCCAGGGCGGCTGGACCGTTGGCGCCATCGTCCAGGCCAACCACGGCATCCGTAACGAACTGCGCGTCGACGGCTACCCGGTCGGACGCTACATGGAACAGGCCGACTCGCCGTTCCTCAAAGCGTCTTTGCCGCATCCAGGCATGGGCTCGATCGTCGTCTGCCTGGCCACCGATGCGCCGTTGCTGCCCCATCAATGCACCCGTCTCGCCCAACGCGCCAGCCTCGGCCTGGCCCGCACCGGCGGCGGCAATGAAGACCACAGCGGTGACATCTTCATCGCCTTCGCCACCGGCAATCACATGCCGCCGGCCGCTTATGAAAGCAAGCGCGCGCCAACGACCGACAACCTGAGCATGGTCAACAACGACCACATCAGTGAGTTGTTCCTGGCCGCCACCGAAGCCGTGGAGGAAGCGATCATCAATGCCTTGCTGGCCGCCGACACCGCCGAAGGCAACGGCCATGCCGTGCCGGGCCTGGATGCCCAGACACTGCTCAAAGCCTTGCATCAGGCCGGCTGGCCGGGAGCGACGAATGTCTGACTGATTCTGGCGGTATCGAGGAGGTGTGCGTGTTTCGCGTTCATGCCACCTCGAGCACATTGATTGCAGAGGCAAGGGGACTGCAGAGGCAAGGGGACGGACTTATTTTTCATAAAATACATCCGTCCCCTTTCGATGAAAATACATCCGTCCCCTTTCGATGTTCTTTTCGATGCAGCGTAAATCCTATGCTTCAAAGCCCTCCGCCAAAGCGATACTGCCAGATGATGCCAATGGCATCGTATTCGCTGCCCGTGCGGGTATGCCCGCCATTACTCGCACTCAGCTTCAGGGAATGGTTCCGGTTCAACGGTAGCGTGAGGGTGCATCCGTAGCGGGTGTTTTCCTGATAGTCGTGGTTACCGACCCCATCGACCGAGGTGCTCCCGCCAGCGAACCAGGTCGTATCCAGCGACGCCCAGACTCCGTTGCGAAAGGCATAGATAAGATGCCCCTGTACCTGGTAAATCGGGTCCTGGGACAGTACGTGGTCGCCGAGTAACTCGTCATTGTCGGTGTAAAAGGTGCCCGCGCCGGATAATTCCAGGGTCACTTGCCCCAGGCGCTTGGAAATCCCGAGTTCGGGCTTGAATGACCAGCGATTGTTGCCCAGATTTATCAGCCTGCTGTCATCGTATTGGCCGAGCGGCGCCGTGATCGCCAGGCTGGCGCCGATAATCACATCCTGTTGATAGCTGGGGAACTCAGCCAGGGACATCGCCGGGGCGCCATACAAGTTGACCGAGAAGCGCAGTCTTGGATCGATCAAACCGCTAACCTTACGCTCCCTGGGTTCACCGGCGAGCAGGGCGGAGCCCGTCAACCTTGCCTCAGGCACGACGATATCGAACTTTCCGGAGCGGCCCCAGACATCCAGGGATCTGGCAAAGGCAAACACGACAGTCTTTATATTGAGCTTGGCATCCTCGAGCGGGATTGACGGGTTGGCCGTCACGTTGCCGTCGAGATCGCTGTAGCCCAGGAGCAGGAAATTGATACCGACCGGCGTATTGGCGTAGGACCTGGGTTCGAGATCCTCTGCGACTGCACCGGGGGCTACCATGACGAGCGAAGCGGATGCGAACCGGACCCACCTGGCGACGCAGAGTTTGTGTTTCATCCACATTCGCTCGCTTCCTGTGAGGGCTCCAGAGTTCTATGTATTGTTGTAGCGCATCTGCAAGCCAACCCCTGGGCTTTTTGGAATGGAAAAAGAATTTCTGGGTGGGGGTTGACCACGTACTTTAATACTGTATTATTTGCCTCCCGCTAACGAGCAACTCGAAGTTGTTCTTGGTCTAAGTAGTTGATTTGATTAAAAAAATCATTTGCTTTTAAGGAAGGTGAGCTGTAAGATGCGCACCTCGGTTGAGACGAAAGATCTTAACCAACCGCTCTTTAACAACTGAATCAAGCAATTCGTGTGGGTGCTTGTGGAGTCAGACTGATAGTCAACAAGATTATCAGCATCACAAGTTACTCCGCGAGAAATCAAAGATGTAACCAACGATTGCTGAGCCAAGTTTAGGGTTTCTTAAAAACCCAAAGATGTTTGAACTGAAGAGTTTGATCATGGCTCAGATTGAACGCTGGCGGCAGGCCTAACACATGCAAGTCGAGCGGTAGAGAGAAGCTTGCTTCTCTTGAGAGCGGCGGACGGGTGAGTAATGCCTAGGAATCTGCCTGGTAGTGGGGGATAACGCTCGGAAACGGACGCTAATACCGCATACGTCCTACGGGAGAAAGCAGGGGACCTTCGGGCCTTGCGCTATCAGATGAGCCTAGGTCGGATTAGCTAGTTGGTGAGGTAATGGCTCACCAAGGCGACGATCCGTAACTGGTCTGAGAGGATGATCAGTCACACTGGAACTGAGACACGGTCCAGACTCCTACGGGAGGCAGCAGTGGGGAATATTGGACAATGGGCGAAAGCCTGATCCAGCCATGCCGCGTGTGTGAAGAAGGTCTTCGGATTGTAAAGCACTTTAAGTTGGGAGGAAGGGCAGTTACCTAATACGTTGCTGTCTTGACGTTACCGACAGAATAAGCACCGGCTAACTCTGTGCCAGCAGCCGCGGTAATACAGAGGGTGCAAGCGTTAATCGGAATTACTGGGCGTAAAGCGCGCGTAGGTGGTTTGTTAAGTTGGATGTGAAATCCCCGGGCTCAACCTGGGAACTGCATTCAAAACTGACAAGCTAGAGTATGGTAGAGGGTGGTGGAATTTCCTGTGTAGCGGTGAAATGCGTAGATATAGGAAGGAACACCAGTGGCGAAGGCGACCACCTGGACTGATACTGACACTGAGGTGCGAAAGCGTGGGGAGCAAACAGGATTAGATACCCTGGTAGTCCACGCCGTAAACGATGTCAACTAGCCGTTGGGAGCCTTGAGCTCTTAGTGGCGCAGCTAACGCATTAAGTTGACCGCCTGGGGAGTACGGCCGCAAGGTTAAAACTCAAATGAATTGACGGGGGCCCGCACAAGCGGTGGAGCATGTGGTTTAATTCGAAGCAACGCGAAGAACCTTACCAGGCCTTGACATCCAATGAACTTTCCAGAGATGGATTGGTGCCTTCGGGAACATTGAGACAGGTGCTGCATGGCTGTCGTCAGCTCGTGTCGTGAGATGTTGGGTTAAGTCCCGTAACGAGCGCAACCCTTGTCCTTAGTTACCAGCACGTAATGGTGGGCACTCTAAGGAGACTGCCGGTGACAAACCGGAGGAAGGTGGGGATGACGTCAAGTCATCATGGCCCTTACGGCCTGGGCTACACACGTGCTACAATGGTCGGTACAGAGGGTTGCCAAGCCGCGAGGTGGAGCTAATCCCAGAAAACCGATCGTAGTCCGGATCGCAGTCTGCAACTCGACTGCGTGAAGTCGGAATCGCTAGTAATCGCGAATCAGAATGTCGCGGTGAATACGTTCCCGGGCCTTGTACACACCGCCCGTCACACCATGGGAGTGGGTTGCACCAGAAGTAGCTAGTCTAACCCTCGGGAGGACGGTTACCACGGTGTGATTCATGACTGGGGTGAAGTCGTAACAAGGTAGCCGTAGGGGAACCTGCGGCTGGATCACCTCCTTAATCGACGACATCAGCTGCTCCATAAGTTCCCACACGAATTGCTTGATTCACTGTAGAGGCGAGAGACATCCATCAGGTTGTCTGGCTCGTTAGAGTTTAGAAATGAATATTCGCAGATGAATATTGATTTCTAGTCTTTGATTAGATCGTTCTTTAAAAATTTGGGTATGTGATAGAAAGATAGACTGAACAACACTTTCACTGGTGTTGGATCAGGCTAAGGTAAAATTTGTGAGTTGCTCTTAATTGAGTATTATCGAATTTTCGGCGAATGTCGTCTTCACAGTATAACCAGATTGCTTGGGGTTATATGGTCAAGTGAAGAAGCGCATACGGTGGATGCCTTGGCAGTCAGAGGCGATGAAAGACGTGGTAGCCTGCGAAAAGCTTCGGGGAGTCGGCAAACAGACTTTGATCCGGAGATGTCTGAATGGGGGAACCCACCTAACATAAGTTAGGTATCTTAAGCTGAATACATAGGCTTAAGAAGCGAACCAGGGGAACTGAAACATCTAAGTACCCTGAGGAAAAGAAATCAACCGAGATTCCCTTAGTAGTGGCGAGCGAACGGGGACTAGCCCTTAAGTGGCTTTGAGATTAGCGGAACGCTCTGGAAAGTGCGGCCATAGTGGGTGATAGCCCTGTACGCGAAAATCTCTTAGTCATGAAATCGAGTAGGACGGAGCACGAGAAACTTTGTCTGAATATGGGGGGACCATCCTCCAAGGCTAAATACTACTGACTGACCGATAGTGAACTAGTACCGTGAGGGAAAGGCGAAAAGAACCCCGGAGAGGGGAGTGAAATAGATCCTGAAACCGTATGCGTACAAGCAGTGGGAGCCCACTTTGTTGGGTGACTGCGTACCTTTTGTATAATGGGTCAGCGACTTATTTTCAGTGGCGAGCTTAACCGAATAGGGGAGGCGTAGCGAAAGCGAGTCTTAATAGGGCGTCTAGTCGCTGGGAATAGACCCGAAACCGGGCGATCTATCCATGGGCAGGTTGAAGGTTGGGTAACACTAACTGGAGGACCGAACCGACTACCGTTGAAAAGTTAGCGGATGACCTGTGGATCGGAGTGAAAGGCTAATCAAGCTCGGAGATAGCTGGTTCTCCTCGAAAGCTATTTAGGTAGCGCCTCATGTATCACTGTAGGGGGTAGAGCACTGTTTCGGCTAGGGGGTCATCCCGACTTACCAAACCGATGCAAACTCCGAATACCTACAAGTGCCGAGCATGGGAGACACACGGCGGGTGCTAACGTCCGTCGTGAAAAGGGAAACAACCCAGACCGTCAGCTAAGGTCCCAAAGTTATGGTTAAGTGGGAAACGATGTGGGAAGGCTTAGACAGCTAGGAGGTTGGCTTAGAAGCAGCCACCCTTTAAAGAAAGCGTAATAGCTCACTAGTCGAGTCGGCCTGCGCGGAAGATGTAACGGGGCTCAAACCATACACCGAAGCTACGGGTATCACTTAGGTGATGCGGTAGAGGAGCGTTCTGTAAGCCTGTGAAGGTGAGTTGAGAAGCTTGCTGGAGGTATCAGAAGTGCGAATGCTGACATGAGTAACGACAATGGGTGTGAAAAACACCCACGCCGAAAGACCAAGGTTTCCTGCGCAACGTTAATCGACGCAGGGTTAGTCGGTCCCTAAGGCGAGGCTGAAAAGCGTAGTCGATGGAAAACAGGTTAATATTCCTGTACTTCTGGTTATTGCGATGGAGGGACGGAGAAGGCTAGGCCAGCTTGGCGTTGGTTGTCCAAGTTTAAGGTGGTAGGCTGGAATCTTAGGTAAATCCGGGATTCTAAGGCCGAGAGCTGATGACGAGTGTTCTTTTAGAACACGAAGTGGTTGATGCCATGCTTCCAAGAAAAGCTTCTAAGCTTCAGGTAACCAGGAACCGTACCCCAAACCGACACAGGTGGTTGGGTAGAGAATACCAAGGCGCTTGAGAGAACTCGGGTGAAGGAACTAGGCAAAATGGCACCGTAACTTCGGGAGAAGGTGCGCCGGTGAGGGTGAAGCATTTACTGCGTAAGCCCATGCCGGTCGAAGATACCAGGCCGCTGCGACTGTTTATTAAAAACACAGCACTCTGCAAACACGAAAGTGGACGTATAGGGTGTGACGCCTGCCCGGTGCCGGAAGGTTAATTGATGGGGTTAGCTAACGCGAAGCTCTTGATCGAAGCCCCGGTAAACGGCGGCCGTAACTATAACGGTCCTAAGGTAGCGAAATTCCTTGTCGGGTAAGTTCCGACCTGCACGAATGGCGTAACGATGGCGGCGCTGTCTCCACCCGAGACTCAGTGAAATTGAAATCGCTGTGAAGATGCAGTGTATCCGCGGCTAGACGGAAAGACCCCGTGAACCTTTACTATAGCTTTGCACTGGACTTTGAATTTGCTTGTGTAGGATAGGTGGGAGGCTTTGAAGCGTGGACGCCAGTTCGCGTGGAGCCAACCTTGAAATACCACCCTGGCAACTTTGAGGTTCTAACTCAGGTCCGTTATCCGGATCGAGGACAGTGTATGGTGGGTAGTTTGACTGGGGCGGTCTCCTCCTAAAGAGTAACGGAGGAGTACGAAGGTGCGCTCAGACCGGTCGGAAATCGGTCGTAGAGTATAAAGGCAAAAGCGCGCTTGACTGCGAGACAGACACGTCGAGCAGGTACGAAAGTAGGTCTTAGTGATCCGGTGGTTCTGTATGGAAGGGCCATCGCTCAACGGATAAAAGGTACTCCGGGGATAACAGGCTGATACCGCCCAAGAGTTCATATCGACGGCGGTGTTTGGCACCTCGATGTCGGCTCATCACATCCTGGGGCTGAAGCCGGTCCCAAGGGTATGGCTGTTCGCCATTTAAAGTGGTACGCGAGCTGGGTTTAGAACGTCGTGAGACAGTTCGGTCCCTATCTGCCGTGGACGTTTGAGATTTGAGAGGGGCTGCTCCTAGTACGAGAGGACCGGAGTGGACGAACCTCTGGTGTTCCGGTTGTCACGCCAGTGGCATTGCCGGGTAGCTATGTTCGGAATAGATAACCGCTGAAAGCATCTAAGCGGGAAACTAGCCTCAAGATGAGATCTCACTGGGACCTTGAGTCCCCTGAAGGGCCGTCGAAGACTACGACGTTGATAGGTTGGGTGTGTAAGCGCTGTGAGGCGTTGAGCTAACCAATACTAATTGCCCGTGAGGCTTGACCATATAACACCCAAGCAATTTGCTGACCTGAAAAGGCACCAGATTGCGGTGTGTGAAGACGAAACGAACCGAAAGTTCGATCTCACAAAACACCGAAAACTATCACATACCCACTTTGCTGAAGCGAGGCCATCAGGCCGCGACTCGGTACCCGAATTTCTTGACGACCATAGAGCATTGGAACCACCTGATCCCATCCCGAACTCAGCAGTGAAACGATGCATCGCCGATGGTAGTGTGGGGTTTCCCCATGTGAGAGTAGGTCATCGTCAAGATTAAATTCCGAAACCCCTATCTGCGCATGCAGGTAGGGGTTTTGTTTTTGCCCTCGAAAAAAGCATCCTGAAACTGGGTACGGAGTACCGGCGCGTAGTCTGCCGTCAAGGCCCAGGCTCTTCAGGAATGCCTGCAACCAGGTAAGGCGTTTTCGGGGTTGTCATCAATACGGCATCAAAGCCAGGGTCATCCGTAAATAGCCTCCGCTATATCGTGACCGCCCGCCAGCAGAGTTGCCTGCGTTCATACCGTTGCAGATCGAGCCAGTCACTGCACGCGGTTATTATCAACCCAATTACTGCCTGTCATGAGCCGATGCTGGAGGCTGCGGCGCAGCAGCTGGAGGCAAACAATTTGCTCGAAAGAACAAGCCTGCATCTTGGGCATGTTGAAGACCTGGCAGCGAACGAGTCATACGACGCAGCCACCTTGATCGGTGTGCTCCATCATCTCGATGGGGATGTTGCGAAGCGACAAATTTTACGATCCATTCGGGCTCATCTAAAGCCGGGTGCGCCGCTGATTATCGCGGGCAATCAATATGCTTATGCCAGCCAACCGTTATTGCTTGCCGCCTGGGGGCAGCGGTGGCGACAGCATGGCGCCAGCCCGGATGAAGTGAAGGCCAAGTTAGGAAAAATTCTTCAGGGAGCTGACCCGCCACATTCCGAGGCTGCGGTTCAACAATTGATGCATGACTCTGGATTCGGAGACGCTACTCGTTTCTTCAGTAGTCTGTTCTGGGGTGCCTGGCTAACGCGTAAGACCATTTAAAACGGAACCGATAGACTGCTCCTGGCCGATTACTGCCTGTCGCGACGGGCAGCAATCGAACCAGCATAACCCGGCGTTTGCTGTTGACGCAGAACACTTCTTTGCGCGCTCAACTGCTGCCCAAGCATCAACGCGAACAGGTCACGTGGCTGTCTTTTTAAAACTAAGGCGCTAAAACATATTCATGAAAAATCTGCGGCCCATGCTGATCATCGTTTCTGCTGGTAAATCCCATATTCATTGCCAAGCCGTGCATCGCCTCGTTACCTGACGAATCCATTGACGAGATTTTGCTGAAGCCTTGGCGAGTGGCGGTGTCCATCAAATGTTGTAACAGCGCAGTGGCGACCCCCCTTCGTTGCCAGCGGTCGCGAACAGCAACGGCGAACTCGCAATGAGCGTCGCCTTCGTACGCCCCGTAACGCGCGGTACCGATTTCAATGAGCTGGCTGCCTTCGAATGCCAGTGCTATGTAAGCCATGCGATTGTGCAGATTGATGTCCATGAGCTGGTCGTGGGGTTCTAAGACATGCGCTGAACTCCGGCTCATTTTTGGGACTGCTCCTTCACCCTAGTCTTATGCGCGGTTAGCGGGGGCAATACCCGCTCGCTGACAGGTTTAAGGGATAGCCGGTATTGCCGCCGGCAATCCATTCGAACCCATCATTCGTCCTCACGGCGGGTGTAATGCAACAGCCGATCGGTTTCGGTCTTGACCACCAGGTAGCACTCGCAGCTGAGCCGTTCAAGGCGCGCTCTATCCAGAACCGTGATCTGGCCCCGGCTGTACTCGATGACGCCTTGACGCTGCAGTTTGCCGGCCGCTTCCGTGACGCCTTCGCGGCGCACGCCCAGCATGTTGGCGATCAGCTCCTGGGTCATGTTCAGGCGATTGCCGTGCAGGCGATCCAGCGACAACAGCAGCCATCGACACAATTGCTGATCGATCGAATGGTGGCGATTGCACAGGGCGGTCTGTGACATCTGCGTGATCAGCGCCTGGGTGTAACGCAGCATCAACAGAAGCAGATCGCCATGACGGTTGAACTCATTCTTGAGCTTTTGCCCCGGCAGGCGAAATGCACCACCGGCACTTTGCACCACTGCCCGACTGGAGGTGCTTTCGCCGCCCATGAACAGCGCTATGCCGATCAAACCCTCGTTTCCGACCACGGCGATTTCTGCTGACGAGCCGTTTTCCGTGACATGCAGCAGAGAAACGATGGCGTCGGTCGGGAAGTAAACGTGCCGCAGTGTGTCCCCCGGTTCATACAGCACATCGCCTAGCGCCAGACTGACCTGCTCCAGGTGCGGAACAAGACGCTGAAGGTCGACGGCCGGTAGCGCCGCCAGTAAATGATTGTGGCTTGGATCGGGGGAGGCATGCATGACAGAGCATCCGTGGCGGAACAGGGGCGTGCCCGCTCAGGGTACTCCCATGCATGCCATGGCTGGTGATCAATGTCTATTCATCGGCGGCATGCTCGAATTCCAGCGCTTGGGGCCTGGGTGACCGGGCGCGGCAATCTACCCGGACCCAATGCTCCAGTCCGCCGTCATCCAGTGGCAGCGCAGCATCACTCAATGGCTGGCCGTCGAGGGTCATGGAGGTGAAGGTCGAACTGCTCTGACGCACATCAAAGTGGTAGAGGGTTTTGCCGAAGCGGTAGTGCAAGATGAAGCCCGGCCAGTCGACGGGTATCAGCGGTTCGATCCTGAGCGTGCGGCCGCTGCGTTGTACGCCCAGTAACGACTCGACAATCAGCCGGTACATCCAGCCCGCAGAGCCGGTGTACCAGGTCCAGCCACCTCGACCGGCATGGGGCGCGGTGCCGTAGACATCCGCGGCCATGACATAGGGCTCGACCTTATAGGTCTCGATTTGAGCGTTGTTGGCAGGCGCGGCGGGGTTGATCAGATTCAGCAGTTCCCAGGCTTTGCCGGCTTCACCCAACTGCGCAAACGCCATGCCCGCCCAAACGGCAGCATGGGTGTACTGACCTCCGTTCTCGCGCACGCCTGGCACGTAGCCCTTGATGTAGCCGGGGTCCAGGGCACCCTTGTCAAACGGGGGGTCGAGCAGCAACACGGCGCGGATGTCACGTTTGATCAGATGCTCATCCAATGACTGCATGGCCTTGATCTGGCGGACGGCAGAGCCGGCCCCCGACAGCACTGACCAGCTTTGAGCAATGGAATCGATACGACATTCTTCATTGCTCGCCGAGCCGAGCATTTGTCCGTCGTCGAACCAGGCGCGGCGATACCAGGCGCCGTCCCAGGCCGTTTTATCGAGGTTGCGTTGCAGTGTCACCGCGCTGTCGCTGCAGCGTTTGGCAAATGCGTGATCACCGTGCTGGCGAGCGGTCACCGCAAATTGCTCCAGCACCTGATAGCTGAAGAAGCCCAGCCAGACACTTTCACCTGCACCCAGGTGGCCGACGCGATTCATGCCGTCGTTCCAGTCCCCGGAGCCCATCAGCGGCAACCCGTGATGACCACGGCGCAGGCTGTGTTCGATGGCACGCACGCAGTGTTGATACAGGGACTCTCGCAGGGGCGATACACCGGGGAGGTCATAGTAGGACTCTTCGCCGGCCACCAGTTGGCGTCCTTCCAGGTATCCGGCGACCTCTTCCAGCACGTCCACGTCTGCGGTCATTTCGACATAGCGGTTGGTGGCGGCCACCAGCCACAAAAAGTCATCGGAGCAGGCGGTGCGAACCCCTCGATTCATCGGCGGGTGCCACCAGTGTTGCACGTCGCCTTCCACATACTGGTGGCCGGCACACAGCAACAGGTGCGCGCGCACGGCTGCCGGATCGGCATGGATCATCGCCATGCTGTCCTGCAGCTGATCGCGAAAACCGATGGCGCCACCCGACTGGTAGTAGCCGCTTCGGGCCTGGAAACGGCACGCGATGACCTGATACATCAACCAGCCGTTGACCATGACGTCGACCGCAGGCGCGCCCGTTTCAATACGAATCGCCCCGAGCAATGAGCGCCAGTGTTCCCGTACTTTATGCAATTCCTCGGCAGCCACCAGGCTGCCCCGATAACGCTGCACCAGCTGGGTGGCGGCGTTACTGGAAGACGCTGCCCCCAGACGCAGAATGACTTCCCGGGTATCGCCCTCGCCGAGTTCGATCGACACTTGCAGGGCGGCACAAGGGTCCATACCACCGCCCATGCGCCCGGACAGACCGGCGTGCTGCATCGCTGCCGGTGAGGCGAGGGTGCCATTGCGGCCAATGAATTCAGTACGGTCACCGCTGACACCGTGATCGATCGTGTCGGTGTCAAAGAACGCCACCCGCTCGGAAAACTCCACCGAATAGGCGTTGCGGGCGAAGAAGGCCCCGCTGGCGGGATCCGATTGGCTGACCACGTGCATCGCCGATTTGCTGCGCAGATCGCCCAGCACCCATTCCACATACCCTGTGACCGACAATGACCGGCGGCGTCCCGAGCGGTTGCTCAACACTAGCCGCGAGAATTTGATCGGCGCATCCAGCGCCACGTAGATCCACAGCTCGCTGTAAATGCCGTCTTCTTCATGTTCGAACACGCTGTAACCGAAACCGTGACGGGTCTGGTACGGGCCTTGTCCGGGGCAGGGTTGAGGCGCTGCAGACCAGAAGTGCCCGGTCTCTTCATCACGCAGGTAAATGGCTTCGCCGCTGCGATCGGTGACCGGGTCGTTGTGCCAGGGCGTCAGGCGAAATTCATGGGCGTTTTCGGCCCAGGTATAGGCACTGCCGGCTTCCGAGACCACCGTGCCGAGATGTGCATTGGCGATCACGTTGACCCAGGGCGCGGGTGTCGGATCGGGCGCGAGTCCGGTGATGATGTACTCACCGCCATCGGCGCTGAAGCCGCCATATTCGTTGCTCAGCAGCAGGAAGGGACGGTTCGGTCGTACCGATGCCGGCCGAGCCTGAAAATGCCGGGTCGCCACAAACGGTGCGTGCATCGGTGATACTTTGCGGCGATGAATCTGTTCGGCCAGGCTGCCCAGATCTTCGCTCAGCACCAGCCTGGCAACCGAGAGGAACAGCACGCGATCTTCATTCGACAGCTGCTGCGCGGGGCGCACAAAAATCCCGCCCGGACGATCCAGCAGAGTGGCTTCACTGCCTGAGGTGATAAGGCCCAGGATCGCGTCCTGCAATTGCTGGCGATAACCCGCCTGATCTTCGTTCCAGATCAACAAATCGACCACCAACCCTTTTTGCCGCCAGTAGGCGTGGGCCTGAATCAATTGCTGCACCAGGGCTATGTTGTCCAGGCTCTGGATTTGCAGCAACACGATGGGCAGGTCGCCGGAGATGGCCTGACCCCAGAGCCCCGGCTGATTGCGGCGATTGGCAATCAGCACCGCATGGTTGGCGCGCATCGAGGCGTTCGCGTAAAGCAACGACGAGGCCATCTGCTCGAACAGACGGGCATCGGACAACGAGGCATTGAGCTGACGCAGAAGCACCTGGCTATGGGTCCAGGACAGGTCGAACACGCGGTCGGCGAGGTGGCGGTCACGGTATTTGTTGATGAGGTAAAGGCAGTCATCACGGCTGTCGGCGACACCGGTGACCAAGTCGATGGTGGCCTGTTGGCCAGGTTGCAGGGTAATCCTGCAGCGAATCGCGATCACCGGATCGAGCACCGGGCCTGCACTGCCTGACAAGCGCTGGCAATCGGCATCAAGGGCGGCAGGTGACACAAGGCTGCGTCCTCGGCCGATGAACCGGGCGCGATCGGTTTCGTACGAGATCGCATCGATGTCCACCCCGTGTGCCGCCAGCAAATGGCACATCCACGGCGTCGGTTCATCGCTGGCCCGGGGGCGGCGGCTACAGATAATGGCCTGAAGCGCAGGCAGTAATTCGGTCTGCACGAACAGCTTGCTGAACGCCGGGTGCATCGCGTCGTTGACCGGGGTTGTCAGCACGACTTCGGCGTAGGTGGTGATCTCCAGTGTCTTGGCCGATGACGCTCGGTTGGTGACATGCAGGCGGCGCAGTTCGATGTCGTCTTCAGGCGAGACAACAATCTCCAGGTGTGTGTCGAAATCCTGGTTGCGCGCACGGAACTCTGCACGGGAATCGCAGAAGATCGCCTCGTGGCTCTCGGGTTGATGCATAGTCGGTTGATGCGCAGCCGACCAGACCGTGTTGCTCTGGACATCGCGCAGGTAGCAGAACATCCCCCAATTGTCCTGTGAGGTGTCCTCCTGCCAACGGGTGATCGCCATTTCATTACGGCGGCTGTAACCACCGCCGCCGCTGGTCAGCATGACGTGGTAGCGACCGTTGGAGAGCAACTGCACGGCCGGACGCTTGCGTCCCGGATCAGAGAACACCCGAAGCCCCGTATCCTGGCCTTGGCCGACATCGCCGAGTACCGGCGACTGTGCGGTTTGCAGGTACGGCGCGGCGGATTTCGGCACCCGCTCCTGTAGCAGCAGCAGGGCAGATCGCAGCGCCGGGTCGGCCTCGAATCGCTGTTGCATGGGTTGATCGAGCAGTCGGCTGGTCAAGGCCAGCAAGCTCATGCCCTGGTGGTGAGCCATGAACGACCGGACCACGACGAAGTGTTGGCCGCGGGGTAAGCGGGCCTCGGTGTAATCCACGGCTTCATACAGACCGAAACGTCCGGCAGAGCCCTGGGCGAGGCGTTGCAGGTTCTTGCAGGCCGCATCGGCATCGACCATCAACGCCAGGGCGCTGGCGTAGGGCGCAATCACGACGTCATTGCTCAGCCCGCGCTGAAGCCCCAGGGCCTGAACGCCGAAGGCGCGGTATTGATAATTGAAGTGCGCGTCGACGGTGGAGTACCCCGACTCCGAAACGCCCCACGGAATGCCCAGCCTGTTGCCCTGTTCGATCTGCACCGTCACGGCGGCGCGGCAAGTCTGGTCCAGCAGACTGCCCTCGAAGTTGGGCATCACCAGCATCGGCATCAGGTATTCGAACATCGAACCCGACCAGGACAGCAACGTCGGTACGCCCGCGTTTTCACTCAGCAGCCTTCCCAGGGTGAACCAGGCGCGTTGGGGGATTTGCCCTTGAGCGATGGCCACGTAATTGGTCAGCCGCGCCTCGGACGCCAGCAGGTCGTAGTAACCGGTGTCGAGCCTGCGCTCCTCGGCGTTGTAACCAATGACAAACAAGTCACGCTGGTGGTCGTAAAGCAACGAGAAATCCATCTGCGCCAGCGACGTGGTCAATAACGCCAGACGCTTCAGGGTTTCCAGACGCTGCGCGGCGTCACTGCGGACCCGCTCGATTTCAGGGTGATGCTCGGTGGCCCAGTCGGTGGGGTTCAGGTCGGCCAGTTGACGCAAGGTGCGAGGCGATTCAATCATGACCAAGGGGGCAGGGAGGCGATAACGCTGCAGTTCTTCTGTCCAGTCGATGCATTGACGGGTAAACGCTTCCCGCCAGTAGAGGCTTTCCTCGTCGGTGTCCGCTGGCTGGCTGGTGACCAAGATGCGAGCCGTGTGCAGCAGGTCTGCCAGCGCCTCAGGGGTCGCAATTTGCGAGACCGGTTCAAGGCCTTTTCTCAGTGGCAGGGCGTATTCATCTGCCCCCGAGGCGCGTTGGGAGTCTGCAAGAATGTCCAGGGTATCGCGCAGGCCCTTGATCACGGCAGGGCCGAACATCGGGGCGTCTGCCAGCTGCGCAATGCCGGTGCTCAAGGTCAACAGCAGGCCCGCCAGGTTGCCGCTGTCGACGGTGGAGACGTAATGCGGACGCAGCGGCTCGAGGGTCCGCGTGTCGTACCAGTTATAGAAATGCTGCCGATAACGCTCCAGACCGTCCATGCTGTCCAGCGACGCCGCCAGCCGGGACAGCAGTCGTTCGGTGCTCAAGTAAGCGAAATCGTGAGCGGCCAGGTGGGCGAGCAGCGACATGCCCATATTGGTCGGCGAGGTGCGATGGGCAATGGCAGGCCTGGGTTGTTCCTGCACGTTGTCCGGTGGCAGCCAGTGATCCTCGGGCCCGACGTATTGATCGAAGAACGCCCAGGTCTTGCGCGCCAGCAACCGCAGGAAGCGCAAATCATCCGTCGACGGTACGAACACTGACTGCTTGGGTGCCGAACTGAGCCACCAAGCGATCCAGGGGCCGACTAACCATGACAGCAGCAGCGGACTGGCGATGGCCAGCGTCTGCGGATCCTTCACCAGCAGGGCCAGTGAGATCAGGGCCGATACCGGCTCGATCCACATCTGGCGATAGAGGCCGGACAGCCGGTTTTCGGTGGTGCGCTCCACCTCGCGCGAGGGCTGCCACTGCAAAAGCCGACGTCTGCTGAAGCCGATTCGCCAGAGCGAGCGCAGGATGGCGTCAGCGCTGTAGAACATCTCGAAGGGCAGCCAGGCGAGCGTCAGACCAGCCCGGGCGAGGTCTTGTGCCAGATCACCCAGCAGCGCCCTGAGGTATTGCCCATAGGGCACATTAGCGGGAGGCTGCATCAGATCGGTCACCGCTCGCAGCAACGGTTGTATCACCAGCAACCCGATGACAGTCAGGGTCCAGTTCATTGGCTGGCTGCTGGCAAACCAGCCCCATGCGAACATCAGCAACAGCGCCAGCGGTTCCAGGCTGCGTCGCAGATTGTCCAGAATCTTCCAGCGTGCCATGACACTCAGCCTGTTGCGCACCCACTTGCCGTCGGCGTTGCGCGCCCAGGGCAATGTCCACGGCAGCAGTTGCCAGTCGCCGCGAACCCAGCGATGCCGTCGCTTGACATCGGCACCATAGCGCGAGGGGTATTGCTCGTAGACTTGCACGTCGCTGAGCAGGCCGGATCGTGCATAACACCCTTCGATCAGGTCGTGGCTGAGAATCTGGTTATCCGGCAAGCAACCTTCCAGGGCGCAGGTGAACGCGTCCACGTCGTAGATGCCCTTGCCGATGAAGGAGCCTTGGTGGAACAGGTCCTGGTAAACGTCCGATACCGTGCGAGTGTAGGGATCGACGCCGGCATCACTGCCAAACAGCCGGGCGTAGATCGAGCGGGTGGCGCTGGTCAGGCTGATGCCCACTCGCGGTTGCAACACTGCGTAGCCGGAAATGATCTGCTCGCCGCTACTGTCGAACAACGGACGATTCAACGGGTGCATCATGGCCGCCACGCATTGGCGAGCGACATCGCGCGGCAGCAGGGTGTCGGTGTCCAGCGTGATCACGTAACGCACCCCGCGCAATGGCGTGATGTCGCCGACGATGGCGTTGAAGCGTTCCTCTCCATGGCCACGCAACAGGGCGTTGAGTTCAATCAGCTTGCCGCGTTTGCGCTCGTGGCCCATCCACACGCGTTCGCTCGCGTTCCAGCGACGCGGCCGATGCAGCAGAAAGAATCGGTCGCTGAGTCCGTCCGCGTATTTTCGGTTGAGCAGGGTGATTGCACGGGAGGCCTGTGTGAGCAGCTCGGCGTCTTGCGGCTGAGCCTCTTCAGGCGCATCCAGAAAATCGCTGAGCAACGCGAAATACAGGTTGTTGTCGCGGTTGGCGAGAAACCGCACTTCAAGACCTTCCACCAGTTCGTCCACATCGGCCAGGGTGGCGATCAGCGTCGGGATCACCACCAGGCTTCGCGCGCCATCGGGAATACCGCTGGCAAAATCCATTTTCGGCAGCGTCGTCGGCAACAGACTGAACGTCACCAACCAGTTGATCAGGCTGATTGCCAGTCGGCTGGTCATGATCAGGCAGGGAATCGCCATCATCAGAAGCGCCGCATCGGGCATCCCGTCGCGCTGCGCGGAGGCCAGTAAAGGCCAGGCGAAGATGAGCGTCAGAACAGCCACCGGCGCCAGATAAAACATCAGCGGCGACTGCTGCAACAACCGTTTCCAACGCTCATGAAGCGGCACCCTGGCATTGAGTCGTCGCTCCAGCGTCGGCAGCCCTGCGCTGATCAGGTAATACCCGACATGGCGTGCCAGCAACTCGCAGGGGACTGAAGCGGTTCCGGCCGCGGCAAGCTGGATCGCGGCGCGGGCAACCTGGATTTCCGAGTGCTGGGGGCTCCTTCGGGCAAGGCGTTCTATGACATGCCGGTAGCTGTCGCGCGTACTGAAATCCATCGCCCGGTAAATTTCTGCCGGATCTTCAGTGAGAATCTGCTCGACATGACTCATCGACTCGACAAACTCGCGCCAGTCCGTGGCGGACAGGAGGCGCAAACTGCCGATGCTGTTGCCAATCGACACCTGATCCGCTGCCTGTTGTTGCGCATCGAGCTGCACCTGGCGTTCGATGCTGGAGCCTGTCTCACTCAGCGTCTGCTCCATCCAGTTCAGCGCCAGGGCCAGCGCCGCGCTCTGGCCCTGCAGGCGGCGGGTGAATTCGGCGACAAAGGCGGCGGTCATCGGCGGTGCGGAGCGGGCCATGTCGGCAACGGTCAGCACCACGCTTTTGATGTCTCGTTCCGAGGTTTCAATCAGGTGTTCGGCCCAGTCATCGGCCAGATTGCGCTCGTCGGCGTTGGCCATGACCCTGGAGGCCACTCGCCGCAGGTTTTCGATCAACGCCAGGCGCAGCATGATCGGTATCGCCCACAGTTCGCCCAGCGCAAGCGGCATCACGGTCTGATAGGAAAAAATGAAGCGGCTCAGGCTTTCCTCATCGACTCGACCGTCGCCATGGGAGATGGTCTCCAGCGCGATGTCATAGACGCGAGGCAACCCCGCCGACGGGCCGTTGATCAGGCGTGGCAACTCACGGCTATAGCCTTTGGGCAGGTGCGTTCTGGCGGTGCGAATGTTTTCTTCGATCAGGTAGTAATTGTCCAGCAACCATTCCGCTGCCGGCGTCACTCGTCGGCTGGACCCTTGCGCGTTGGTCAGCGCCGCGCAGCTGCGTTTAAGCAACTCCTCGTTGTCATCGAGCCTGTGCAGCATCGAGTCCCGTGCGGACAGCGTGGTCAGGCGATGCTGCCCGGCCAGGGCGATGCCGTGACTGGCCATCTGATCGGCGCTGAAAAGCTCCGAGCGCAAAATGGGCTCGTATTTGAATCGGGGTGGGGGAAACAGACGGGTTCGCCAAAAACCGGACGAGCGAGAAAATACCTTCTGTAGGCGTGTCCATATGCTGTTCATAAGGTCCTGAGCCTGAAACGCATCATACAATTGCGTGCATTTTTATAGGTGCGCCAACGTATTGCGCCAGCACCGAGCAGCGCTTGGTGGACGTAGCTTTTCAACTTGAGTGTGGAGACTTGGAGGGCTGTTCGTCTGTTCGCTGGCGAACATAGCGCGCGTTCTTAGGATGTTCCTGGCGGTGTCTGGAGTGACTGCTTCTGGCCGATTTCTGCCGGTCACGACTGACTGAAATCGACCCAGGCTGTGTGAAATTGTTTCAGAGCGAGTTTGACAGTCAGAATCGATGAACAGTTGCTGCTCCCGCAGTGAGTTCTCCTGCGTTCCTTTTCCAGTTCAATGAAGTAACCGCGCCGGATTACCCAGTACCCAAAGCTGATACTCCGACACTGCAGTCATGAGCGCTTTAGCTTCGAGCCGCAGGCGCTCGACCTCCTCGGCCGGCTGCACGCCGTTCGCTTCGTTGTAACGGCGTACTGCTTGCAGAGCCTTGCGCAATAGCGGCTCACCCGCTGCCACCTTCCCAGCAAGGTCGTCCATGCAGTCCTCCAAAGTCGATAATTCTGGAAAATGTAGCAGCCAAATTAAATACGCTGGACTCTGACTAGAACTGGGCTACCAGTGGATCAACTCAGGTTCCACCACCCGGAACCTGAGTTAATACCTGACGCTTAGCTCAACCGAGGATCTCAGTGGCAGTAAGATCCAGGCACTGACGCGCCTTGGTCACCAGTTCATCGATTTCGGCTTTGCTGATCACCAGCGGCGGCGAAATGATCATGGTGTCGCCGACGGCGCGCATGATCAGGCCGTTGTCGAAACAGTGACCGCGGCAGATCATGCCGACGCCCTTGCCCTCGAAACGCTCGCGGGTCTGCTTGTTCTTCACCAGCTCGATCGCACCGAGCATGCCGACGCCACGGACCTCGCCCACTAGCGGATGATCTGCCAGTTCACGCAAACGCTGCTGCAGATAAGGTGCCGTTTCCTCACGCACGCGCTCTAGAATCTCCTCTTCGCGCAGGATGCGGATATTTTCCAGCGCCACCGCCGCTGCCACGGGGTGCCCGGAGTAGGTGAAACCGTGGTTGAAATCGCCACCCTCGTTGAGCATCTCGACGATCTTGTCGCTGACGATCAGCCCGCCCATGGGGATGTAGCCCGAGGTCAGACCCTTGGCGATGGTCATCATGTCTGGCTTGTTAGCGAAGTAGTCGCTGCCAAACCATTCGCCGGTGCGGCCGAAGCCACAGATCACTTCGTCGGCAACGAACAGGATGTCGTACCTGGCGAGGATCTCGCGGATCTTCGGCCAGTAGCTGTCGGGTGGAATGATCACGCCGCCGGCACCCTGAATCGGCTCGGCAATGAAAGCCGCGACCTTGTCTACACCGACTTCGAGGATTTTCTTTTCCAACTGCTCTGCGGCCCAGATGCCGAACTCGTCCGGCGTCATGTCGCCGCCTTCTGCGAACCAGTATGGCTGTGGGATGTGCACGATATCGGGTATCAGACCTCCCTGGGCGTGCATGCCTTGCATCCCGCCCAGGCTGGCACCGGCCACGGTCGAACCGTGGTAGCCGTTGATACGGCCGATGATAACTTTCTTCTGCGGCTGGCCTTTGATCGCCCAGTAGTGACGAACCATGCGCAGCATGGTGTCGTTGCCTTCCGAACCGGAGCCAGTGAAGAACACATGGTTCATGCCGGCTGGCGCGATATCGGCAATCGCCTTGGCCAGTTCCAGCACCGGTGGGTGCGCAGTCATGAAGAAGGTGTTATAGAAGGGCAACTGTTTCATCTGCTTGCTGGCGGCCTGCACCAACTCGTCACGACCATAGCCGACCGCTACGCACCAGAGCCCGGCCATACCGTCGAGGATTTTGTTGCCCTCGCTGTCCCAGATATAGACCCCGTCAGCCTTGGTAATAATCCGTGGCCCCTTCTCCTTCAGCTGTTTGTTATCGCTGAAGGGCGCCAAGTGGTGATCATTGCTCAGTGCTTGCCACTCGAGTGTCTGCGGGTTGCTGACTTGCTTGCTCATAGTTGATTCCTAAAGTCGTACCTGACAAATCTGGAGAACGTTTGCTGTGCCCAACCACGTCAACGCGCGGGAACAGCAAGCTGCCACCTACAGATACCAGCGGTATTCGCGCGCAGCGATCTCTTGCATAAAGGCCAGATGGTCCTGACGCTTGTTTTCGCAGTAGACATCGACAAACTCCGCGCCCAGCCCTTCGCGTATCCGTGGCTCGTGCTGCATGGCACGCACCGCGTCGAGTATTTCCAGCGGGAAGTCGATACCGCTGCTGCGGTCTTCGTTGAGCGGCTCGATCGGTTCATGGCCGGTGACCAGGCCGTTCTCCAGACCAACCAGAATCGCAGCCAGGACCAAGTAAGGGTTGGCATCGGCGCTGGCCAGACGATATTCGATTCGCAGGTTCTGCGGGTCCGACTCGGGAATCCGCACACAGGCATCGCGATCCTCAAAACCCCAGCTGGCCCGCGTCGCGGCGTTCACTGTGCCGCCCAGACGGCGAAAGGCGTTCTGGTTCGGTGCAAAGATCGGCATGCAATGGGGTAGCAGCTCCAGGCACCCGGCAACCGCATGGCGCAACGCCTGCTGATGGTTGGCTGCCAGCAGGTTATTGCCCTTCTCGTCGTAGAGGCTGACGTGCACGTGCATGCCGCTGCCCGGGTGCTGCAAGTAAGGCTTGGCCATGAAGCTGGCGCGGTAACCGTGCTTGAGGGCAACACCGCGAGTGCTGCGGCAAAACAGAGCGGCCCAGTCGGCGGCACGCAGGCCGTCATCGAGGTGACCGAAATTGATTTCGAATTGACCCGGACCCAGTTCGGCTGTGATCACCGTGGTGTCGATGCCTTGGATTCGCGCCGTCTCGACCATTTCATCGAGTACCGGAGAAAAACGCGACAGCCGTTCGATGTGCATATTCGGCTGATCATCCGCATCGTCCGTCAGCAGATCGCGTGGGAACTGTGGTTGTCCATCGCGCAACTTTTTATCGAACAGATAAAACTCCAGCTCGAAGGCCACCACCGGGTGAATGCCTTTGCTGCGCAGGCGATCCAGTACCTGCGCCAGGACTTCCCGTGGCTCGAACTCGATAGGCGTCGCCGTGCCATCGGAAGTAATCAACATCTGCCCCAGCGGTTGTGCTTCCCAGGTCACCGGCTTGAGTGTGCCAGGTATCAAACGACGACGGGCATCCGGGTCGCCGTCGTTGAAGCAGTAGTCGCCAATCTTGAACAGCCCACCCTGCACACCCAGCAGCACGCAGTTTTGCGGCAGCTTCAGAGCGCTGCCGGCGGCAACCTTTTCCAGCATGTCTACCGGGTAACGTTTACCGTAAAAGTGCCCAGGAATATCCAGGGCAATCAGGTCGACGTAGCGGACCTGCGGGTAGCACAGGCGGAACGCACGCACTTCAGCCAACAGGTCTGCACAGACAGCATTCATAGTTGTTTTTCCTTCGATCTTTATAGGTGTCATCAGGTGTAAACCCAAAGAACCCGGGTCGTCTGTTCAGTGAGGTTGCCGTAGCGGAAAAGGGTGTGGCGGGCCAACTGAAAGCTGTCTCCAGGGAACAAGGTGATTGGCTCGTCGTCATCGCCCAGCCATAACTTCAACTCTCCCTCCAGGACGTAACCTCCCTGTTCGGAGCTGTCATTCATATACCGCTCACCACTATTGGCACCGGCCTCCAGCTGGCTTTCGAGCATGGAGAAGGGAGCTGACATCTTCGGTGAGACTAAAATGTCAGTAATACCATTGGCGAAATACAGCGCACGTCGCTCATCCGGTCGAGTCACCCAAGGCAGTTTCTTGGGTTTTGGCAAGCTATAGAAATACGTGGTCGCCACCCCGAGGGTTTCGCTGATCGCCGTCAAATCCGCCACAGTTGGACGTGACAGACCGCGTTCGACTAGCGAAAGAAAATCGACCGTGCAGCCAATTTTGTCCGCCAGTTCCTTCATGGTGCATTTCTTGTGCTCGCGCAGGTCGCGAATAAGGATCGCCAACGCTGCTATTTCTTCTTGTTTGTTCATGCCAAGAGCTCCAAAAGATGGCTCATCGTGCATATTCAACTGACGGGTAATTTGTGCCGCGCGGCATACAGGCAGACCATCTCCATGGCGATGGTCGCGCCGGCCAGCGAAGTCACTTCGGCGTGATCGTAAGGCGGTGAGACTTCCACCACATCCATCCCAACCAGGTTAATACCGCGCAATGCACGCAGGATTTCCAGTGCCTGATGCGTGCTCAACCCGCCGCAGACCGGCGTACCTGTACCGGGTGCAAAGGCCGGGTCGAGGCAGTCGATGTCGAAGGTCAGGTACACCGGGTTATCACCTACCCGCGCACGAATCAGCTCGGCGATAGCCTTCGGTGAGTTGCTGAGAACTTGCCGGGCATCGAGTACCTGGAAGCCCATCGTGTCGTCATTGGTGGTGCGAAGACCGACCTGCACTGAGCGGCCCGGATCGACCAGGCCCTGGCGGACGGCGTGATAGAACATAGTGCCGTGATGGATCCCCTGCTCGCTGTCGTCGGCATCGGGCCAAGTATCACTGTGAGCGTCAAAGTGCACGAGCGACAAAGCGCCGTGCCTCTTCGCATGGGCCTTGAGCAATGGGTAGCTAATGAAGTGGTCCCCCCCCAGAGTCAGCATCCCGCAGCCCGCATCCAGAATGTGATCGGCATGCGCTTCGATGGCGGCGGGAGTCTTCTGCGGCTGTCCATGATCGAAATTGCAATCGCCGTAGTCGATCACAGCCAGATGATCGAAGGGATCAAACTCCCATGGGAAAGGGCGCTCCCAGGCCGTCTGGATCGACGCAGCACGGATTCCCCTTGGCCCGAAGCGAGTGCCTGGACGATTGCTGGTAGCTGTGTCGAACGGTACGCCGCTGACTACCAGATCGACGCCGCTCAAATCACGCGTGTAGCGCCGGCGCATGAAACTGGTGATGCCGCCGTAGGTCGGTTCCGATTGCGTGCCGTAGAGACTTTCACGCGTGAGGGCAAGATCGTTGCCTTGAAATACTTCCACGATGAACTCCTTAATAGTGACTGCGGAAACTAGTCCAGATGCGAGTGCGTTCGCGCTGCATGCGCAGTGGAAGCAGTTGCTCACTGAATAGCCGGGCACGCACTTCCTGTGACGGATAGATGTTCGGATCGCCGCTCACGGCTGGGTCAACCAGAGGGGTGGCGGCGCTGTTGGCATTGGCAAAGAACAGGGTGTTGGTCAGCTCGGCTATCGACTCCGGGCGCAGCATGTAGTCGATGAAGGCGAGCGCAGCCTGCGGGTGCGGTGCGTCCGCCGGGATCGCCATGGTGTCGAACCAGATCAGTGTGCCTTCACGCGGAATGCGGTAAAGCACCTCGAACGGCTGCTTAACCTCGCTGGCACGAGCGGCGGCTGTGGTGGCATCGCCGTTGTAGGTTAGCGCCAGGCAAATCTCACCCTTGGCCAGGTCGTCGATATGCCGGCCAGAGGCGACATAGCGCAGGTTCGGCTGCAACTCGGCGAGCAGTTTCTGCACCTGCTCCAAGTCGGCCTCGTTCGTACTGTAGGGGTCGTGCCCCAGGTAATTGAGGACAATGCTGATCACTTCCTGCGGTGAATCCAGCATGGCGATGCCGCAGTCCTTGAGCTTGCTTGAATATTCCGGCTTGAACAGCAAGTCGAGACTATTCAGCGGCGCATCGGGAATACGCTTCGCCACTGCCTCTTTGTTGAGCCCCAGACCGATCGTGCCCCAGGTGTAAGGCACACCGTAACGATTGCCCGGATCGGAACTGGCAAGGTTGGCCAGCAGGTCGGGGGTGAGGTTGGTGTAGTGCTTAAGTTGTGCCTGGTCGACCGGCTGCAGCGCCTTGGCTTTGATCGCCTGCGCCAGCCCGCTGGAGGCCGGAAACACCACGTCATAGCCGCTGCCGCCGGTTAGCAGCTTACTGCCCAGCGTCTCGGCGCTGTCGAAGATATCGTATTTGACCTGGATACCGGTCTCGCGCTGAAACTCCTTGAGTGCTTGCATCGGAAGGTACTCAGGCCAATTGTAGACATTCAGAACCTTGTCTTCGGCGTGCACGGACAACACGCAACAGAGCGACAAAAGCCAGGGGGCCATACGCATGATTGGGGTCTCTTCAGTTATTTTTATTATTTGGCCGGGACATCCTGCGATGCATTTCGCTTCTGATAAATATGAAGTGTGCTAACTTGGCATCTACCGCTATCAATGTTTGGAATCGCCATGTTCAGTCAAGTTCACGACGTTGATCTTCAGCTTCTTCGGCTGTTTGTCTGCGTAGTCGAGTGTGGCGGCTTTAGCGCGGCTCAAGGCGAACTGGGTATCGGTCAGTCCACCATCAGCACGCAAATGGCCAAGCTGGAGACTCGACTCGGATATCGCCTGTGCGAGCGCGGCAAGTCAGGCTTTCGCCTAACACCCAAAGGTGAGCAGGTGCTTCAAGCTACGCGCAAGCTGTTCACCGCCATCGAACAATTCAAAGGCGAAGCTCAGGGGATGGCAGATAAACTGCTCGGCGAGCTCAAAATCGGTCTATCCGAAGCCCTTGATGTACAGGTGCTGCACCGCGTAGCGCAGGCCATTGGGCGTTTTCGTAAGCGTAACCAGGATGTGCAGATCGAGTTACTCAGTGCCATGCCGGCAGAATTGGAACGGCGCCTGTTGCAGAACCAGCTGCACCTGGCCATCAGCTACTTCTCCGGCCAGCAAAGTGCGCTGAATTACCATCCTCTGTTCAATGAGCAGCAACGACTCTACTGCGGTAAGGGCCACCCGTTATTCGGTATTTCACACCCCAGCCAGATGCAGCTCAGCGCGTGTGACGGAGTGCTCCATCCTTACCGTTTCACAAGTTCGGTCGAACCATTCCAGCCCAACCACAGTAGTGTGAGCACCGAACAAGTCGAAGGAAGTCTGGCCTTTATCCTTTCTGGCGCACACATTGGCTACCTGCCGCGCCACATCGCTGTGCCTTGGCAAGCCCGAGGCCTGTTGCAGGCATTAGGGCCAGAAACGTTAGAATTCAACGTGCAATTCCACTTGGCCAACCATAGTGGCCGCCAACCAAGCGAGGCACAGCAAGCCGTGGTTGAAGATTTACTGATTGCGTTCGCCGAAAACTCTGAGATCTGACTAGATTCAGGAGACGCTCCTGAATGGTGAGGCGCGAGTAGAGACACCAATGTGGTCGAAGATTGGGCTCTCACTATCCCGGCGGCAGTCGTTAACCGCACTTTCTTTTATGGTTAACACCCTCCCGCTACCCAGTTTGACCGGAATTAAAGGGAGGGATGATCGCCCTGGTTCAGAACCTCACTGCCCCCTTAATGCAGCGCTTCCTCGTCTAGATAGTTGCTGAGACATTCAATAAAGGCTAGGAGTTTGCGTGTGTGGCGTCTGTGTGCCGGATAGATCACATGGACTGTAGAACCGAATTGCTCCGGGTCCGGGTCTATATCGGGGAGCAGTTGCACAAGTTCGCCACGCCGCAGATAGGGAGCAGCACTCCACTGCGGACAGAATTGCATTCCCTGCCCATCCAACAGCGCACTAAACAAAAGATCATAGCTATCGCTAGACAGGCGAGGCACCGGCTGCAATATGCGCCGGCGCTCGCCTGCATGGGTCAACCACCAGTAATGCGGGTTCAGTGCAGGGTGTCGATAGATCAACCAGTCATGTTGATCGAACGTTTGCGGTAGGACTTCAAGAGGCTTGCGCTGTAGATAGCGTGGGCTAGCGTAAAGTCGGATACGGTTGACGGTCAGTGGTCGGGCGATCAGATCCGGCCCAACAGGTCCGTCACGCACAGCAAGATCGTAGCTGCCCTCAAGCAGGTCCACGAACTCTTCGGTGAGAACTACCTCAAGACGCATCTGTGGGTACCTATCAAGAAAGCGACAGCACACCGCATTCAGAAACGCCGGAGCGTAGGACGGTGGCGCCGCTACTCGCAAAGTGCCACACATCTCCTGCTGGAGTTGGTCAACATCTTCCCGAGCTTGCTGCAGCTGAATTAGCACCTGTCGAGCGCTTGCCAGATAGATCTGTCCGGCCTCGGTCAGGGCAATTCGGCGGGTAGAGCGCTCAAAAAGACGTGTGCCTAATTCCGTCTCAAGGTGGGTTACCGCCCGGGTCAGAGCCGACGTGGTTTTGCCCAGGTAGGAAGCCGCGCGCGTAAAACTGCCTTGATCCGCCGTGGCGACGAACATAGTGATAGCGCCGAGCTGATCCATTCACTTTTACCTTTTTGGAAAGTATGTGTTTCGCTGTTTAAGTATTCTTTACATCGCCTCCATTGGATAGTCTCCCGATACTCTAATAAAAAAAGGTGTTCGGGCGATGAAGAAGATTCTCAGGGCGACGTTAACCATGGTGATTGCTTTTTCATCTATGGAAAGCATGGCGGCAGTCGATCTGCTTTTGTACAACGGCAAGGTGTTCACCGCCGAGCCGGGTCAGCCCCAGCAACAAGCCATAGCGGTGGCCGATGGCCGGATCCTCAAGGTCGGTAGTGATATCGAGATTCTTTCGCTCAAAGATGCCATGACCCAAGTGGTTGATTTGAAAGGTAAGGTCGTCATGCCAGGCTTTATTGACAGCCACAGCCATGCCATCTTTGGCGGGGTGAAACTCAAGGCGGCCGACCTTGAAGGACAAATGCTGCCCTTCGACGAACTGGAGCAGCGTTTGCGCGCGTGGCGAGATGATGGCAAGGCGCGACACGGCGACATACTCAGTATTGGTGGTTTTCCCTCTACCTACTGGAGTGAAGTGGCTCAACTTGAAAAGCACTTCAATCACGGTGAATGGGTTGATACACCGATCGTATTCATAGGTTGGGATTACCACACTGGTTGGGCCAACAAGGCGATGCTCAAGCGAGCAGGTATCGATGCCGAGCGGGTCAAGTCGCTCAAGGGCGAAGCCGTGGCGACCATCGGCCACCATGAGGACAGCACTCCCAATGGATTCGTCGCAGATGCCGGATTGTCTGCGGTGATGTCTCAGCTTCCTTCTCCTTCCTTCGATCAGTTGATGGCTGCGGGCCGGGCGGCGCGTGATCTGAACCACAGTCTGGGAATTACTGCCCTGATGGACCCAGCGGCCAATACCATGCCTGGCGATGCGGTATTCGACTTCAAGCCTACAGCACAGACGTTGGGGGTTTTACCTGTCTACAAAGCACTGTCGGAAAAAGGTGAGTTGGAGTTGCGGGTGGCCGCTCTGATGGTTGCCAATCCGAAGAGCAAACCTGCGGATTTGGACGTGCTGAATGAGGTCAGAAAGCAGTTTGTCGGCGTCGATAATCTAAGCCTGCCTGGCATCAAGATATTCGCCGACGGTGTCGCCGAGTTTCCTGCTCAAACGGCATCGTTGCTGACCCCCTATAAAAACTCGAAAAAAGGTGGAGAGCTGTTGATCGACCCCGCTCATTTCGGTGAATTGGTCAGTGCCGCAGATGCCCGTGGCTGGCTGGTCCACGTACATGCAATTGGCGACCGGGCGGTACGCGAGTCGCTCAATGGGATCGAGCAGGCACGCCACGACAGGCAGAGCGGCGTGACGCATTCGATCACCCATTTGCAGATGGTCAATCCCAAGGAATTCACCCGTTTCAAACCGCTGAACGTCATTGCTTCCATGCAGCTGTACTGGGCCTCTGCCGACGAATTGAGCATTGATTTACTCAAACCCTACATCAGTGCCATGCAATTCCAATTCATGTATCCGGCGCGCTCGCTGCTGAAAAATGGCGCAACCATTGCCGGTGCCAGCGACTGGCCGATCAGCACCCCCAACCCGTGGAAAGCCATTGGGCAGGCCATCAGCCGTAAAGGCCCCAAGGGGATCCTCAACAAGGATGAGGATATCGATCGGGAAACGATGTTCTATGCCTATACCCGCAACGCCGCCCGTGCGATCGGTCTAGATAAGGAGATTGGCTCTCTCACAGCGGGCAAACAGGCTGACCTGATCATCCTCGACCGCGATGTGTTCAGCGTGCCCGATGAGCAATTGGCTGACACGCAAGTGCTCAAGACCTACTTTTCCGGGCGCGAAGTTTACAGCCACCCGTAACCCCCCAACGTATGCCTGACCTGTGCCCTTCGGGGCACGGGAAGAACGAAGTCTTGCCTGCCAATAATAATAAACAGGATTCGACCTATGCATCGCCTTGCCCTTACGACCGCTGTCTGCTGCACGCTTATGCCTTTTGCTGCCTGGGCTGTGCCGCTGACTGACGACCTGCAACTGGAGCTCAAGCCGCAGGTGGTCAGCGATTACCGCAGCCGCGGATTGTCCATGACACTCGGCGACCCCGCTGCGCAGTTGGAAGCCACCTTGATACACAGTAGCGGTGCTTACGCGGGTGTCTGGACCTCAAATGTCGACTTTGGAATGAACCTGAAAACTCGCCTGGAACAAGATTTCTACGCAGGCTTTTTCATTCCATTGAATGACGATGTCAGCCTTGATGTGGGGTATCTCAAGTACACCTATGCCAAGGAAGGACAGTTCAATATGAGTGAGGTCTATGCCATTTTCAAAGCCTATGGTTTCAAGTTCGGCAGTTATTACTCCAACGATCTGAAGAATTTTGTAGGGAAAGACCAGGACACGCTCTACAGCTACTTGGGGTACAGCCATGAAATTGTGGATCAGGTCGGTCTGGAGGTCCGCTATGGTCGTTTCGACTTCAAGGATGATGTGTTTTTGTCAAACAGTGGCAAGGCTCGCGGTGATTATGACGAATGGGAAGCCAAGCTGACCCGCAGCGCATTTGGGGTCGACTGGGGCCTTAGCTACATCGACACGGATCTTTCCGAGAGCGAGTGCGCGAGTTACTACGGTTACACCGACGTCTGCACGGCGACCGTGGTAGTCAGTGCCAGCAAGACATTCTGATCAAAACCTTCAGTTAAGAAACTTGCACTGTTGAATGCTTGCAGGTTTTTCGGGCGGTGCTTTTGCGCCGCTTTTAAAGGCTGGAAGGGACATAGATTTATTTCCGCGTTCTAGGCGTCTGTTTCGGAGTTTGGCATCGGGGCAGATGCCTGAACGAGGCGCCACAATCAGCGTGCGAGTATCGGTAGCTGGACTCTTTAAAAAAACAAGATAGGAGATTTCGATGTACTTGACCCAAGGGTTGCATCGCCATATGCAACAGCGTCCCGAAACACCGGCCATTCGTTACCAAGGTCGTAGTCTGAGCTTTGCCCAGTTGGGCGACCGAGTCGCCCGTCTGGCCGGCGCACTAAAAGACCTGGGCGTGACCAGCGGCGAGCGGGTGGCGATGCTTTCGCTAAACTCGCAGCGTTACATCGAATACTATCTGGCGGTCCCTTGGGCCGATGCCGTGCTCAACCCGGTGAACATCCGTTGGAGCGCTGCGGAGATCATTTATTCATTGGACGATTCTGAAACCTGTGTACTGATCGTCGACGACAGTTTCCTGGATCTGGCAGGAAAAATCAGCGCTGCTGCGAAAACCCTGCGCCTGATGATTTATGCCGGCGACGGCGAAACTCCGCCGGGCATGCTCAACTACGAAATGCTGATCACCCAGTATGAGCCGGTCGAAGATGCCCTTCGTGGTGGCGATTCTCTGCTGGGCGTCTTTTATACCGGTGGAACCACGGGCTTCCCCAAAGGGGTAATGCTCAGTCATAACAATCTCGTTTTATCAGCCCTGGCCACTTTCGACCAGACCGGGATCGGACCTCAGACCATCTTCTTGCATGCCATGCCGATGTTCCATATAGCCGATCTGTCGGCAATGGTCTCACTGTTCATTAGCGGCGGTACGCATGTGGTGTTATCGACCTTCAAACCGCAGGAGGTACTTGAATGCATCGGCCTGGAAAGGATCAGCAATACCATGCTGGCGCCGACCATGCTGCAGATGCTCCTCGATTGGCGCGAAGTCAATCCCGCTGCGGCCAAACTTGATCTGAGCGCGCTAAGGAAAATCACTTATGGCGCTTCGGCAATCTCCCCGGCACTGCTCGACCAAGCCCGCCAGTCCTTTTCGGCAGCCGACTTCATCCAGGGCTACGGCATGACCGAACTGTCTCCCTTCGCATGCATCCTCAATGCCGAGTATCACTGCGAGGAGCATCAGCGCAGCGGCAAGATGTACTCGGCGGGGGTGCCGGTCAACTGCGTTGAAATCCGTATCGTTGATGCCGAAGATCGGGAGGTGCCGCGTGGCACCGTGGGGGAGATCGTCGCACGCGGGCCGAATGTCATGCTCGGTTACTGGAACAACGTGCAAGCCACTGCCGAAGCGCTGCGAAACGGCTGGATGCACACTGGCGATGGCGGCTACATGGACGAAGATGGCTTCGTCTATATCTGCGACCGGCTGAAGGACATGATTGTGAGTGGCGGGGAGAACATCTATACCGCCGAGGTCGAAAACGCCATCGTCAGACTTCCGGCCGTTACCCAGGTTGCAGTAATAGGCATTCCCAGCGACAAGTGGGGCGAGACGGTTCACGCAGTGATCGTCTGCAATCCTGGAGCAAGCATCTCCGAGATGGAGGTTATGGCCCACTGCCGCGAATGTATCGCCGGTTACAAGGTTCCGCGTAGTGTCGAGTTCCGGGAATCGTTGCCATTGTCCAGTGTCGGGAAAGTGTTGAAAACCGAACTGCGCAAGCCGTTCTGGGAGAACCGCGCTCGTCAAATTGCCTAGAACGCCGGTGCGCAATGCAGCAATTGGCTACTTGAACCGCGATAAATCGCATTGGCAGTAACACTGACGAAGGTCTGTGAGGCAGCCTGGTGAAACTGGTCACGTAGGGCGCTGCCCAGTTCGAGGATTCGTTCATTCGATGCGTTACCCAGCAGGATGGCGAATTCGTCACCGCCCAGCCGGGCTGCAAGCGTGCCATCGGGCAATGCCGAACGAATCATCTCGCTCAGCGCGACCAACAGTTGGTCGCCTGCCGTATGGCCGTACAGGTCATTGACCAGTTTGAAGTTGTCGATATCGATCAGCAGCAAGGCGCCTGGTCGAGCAGTCGAGACTGCATCCAACAGCCGCGGCGCTCGCACTTCGAGGGCGCGGCGGTTGTAGAGGGCGGTCAACGGATCACGTTCGGCCAGCCGTGCGATGTGCTTCTCGCGCCGGTAGCGCTCGGTACCGGTCATCGACAGTGCGATCAGCATGATCGCCATCACGCCCTCGACCAGGGAAATCTGAATGATCTCGCCACGCAAGGCGGCGAGGTCGATCAGGGTGCCTGGAACGACTGCCGTTATCGCCTTGGCGAGATAGAACAGGCCATGGATCAGCAGCACATACCGCAGTTGTACCGCCCCGACACTCAACGACTTGCCATGGGGGCGCAGCAAAAAGCTCGCCCTGAGCGCCAACAGCGCGACCAGCAGCGACTGCGCCAGCAGCATGAGCTTCGACCAGGACGGCTCGTCCGGCAATAACAGCAGTGCAATCCAGGCGGCAAAAATCAGGTACCAGGCACGGGACAACCGCGCTTTCGTGAAGCGCGCAACGCCCAGCAGGAAAAACCAGTGGGCCGCCACCAGCAGGCCGTTGGCGAACCAGATGCCGATCAGCAACAGGCCGCTGATGCGCAGCAAGGCGAGGGTCGACCCCAGGGTAATTGTTGCAAAGCCCGCGCTCCAGAACAGTAGCGAGGGTTCGCGAATGCTGCGCCACTCGATCGCCAGGTACAGCGCGGCGGCCGCGGCGAGGGCGATCGAGAGTGTCAACATCGTGGGTGGGTCGAGCGCCATAGCCTAGCTGCCTGTCAGGTTTGGGTGAAAAGCCAGGATTGTAAGGGTTTGAGCCGATTTTTCGCAGGGGCGCGGTGCCGTACACCTGCTTCTGGCCGAGACTGTGCATAATGCCGTCATTGCGCTTCCACCGACTTGATTGGCCCTCATGACACTCACACTTTTCGTCTTTGCCTTTCAGTTCAGTGCCGGAATCATTGGCACTTGTATCGTGCTACCTCGCCCTGGCGCTATCCCGCTGGCTACCAGGAACATCGACCACCCCTCCAGGCCCTGGCGAATTTTTTACCGGGTCATGGCCATCTGCATGTGCAACCTGGGGGCGTGTCTGGTGATCATGATTCCATTGGCCAGCCTCAATTTCGGCGGCCTGTCGGACGTCACTCGCGCATTGCTACTGCTCGCACTGCCAATTCCCGTGCTCATCCTCTTCTATTGGCTGCTTGCCAAAGCAGTGCGCAAGCGGGTCAGGGATACACAATAGGCTGTCTCGTAAATCAACCCAATGCGATCACCGGGATTGTGGCCACTGATCCTGGATTTCATACCAGGAGGCCTTGGAGGTCACTTCGACGTGCTGCTGCTTGTTGGACGTAAACGACGTGTCCAGCGTGCCCAACGCTATGGAAATCCAGTCTGCGTAGTCTCCTCGGCCTCTCGACCAGAACAGCGACGAACCGCACTGGCTACAAAATTGACGAAGCACCGATTCGGAAGAGCTGTAAGACGTGATGCGCTCAGTACCCTGGATGAAATGCAGGTCAGCGCGCGGCACGCTGCCATAGCTGGCAAAGGCTGCTCCATGGCTTTTGCGACATTGGCTGCAATGACAATGCGAAAGCGCTTTCGGGCGTGAATTGATTTCGTAACGGACGGCGCCGCAGAGGCAACTGCCCTGGAAATTACCGGTCATTCTTGAAGCTGCCTGGCCATTGAGAGGGGCCAATTTAACGGTTGGCAGGTGCAGTGTCGAACGACTGCTAGCGCCCGTGAGCCGCATCGGCCAATTGCCCGGTATCGACCCGAACGAAAACCGAGTCGCCAACCGCCGTCAGCACGTCCCCCGCATACACTTCGCAAATGACCCGGGTTTTGCGTCCGACTTCACCCTCGACCTTCGCCCGCAACGTCAGCGGCACGCCCATGGGAGTCGGCTTGATGAACTTGATGCCAAGGTTGCCGGTGACGCAGTTGATGCGCGGAAGGCTGTCAGCCTCGCGCTGTTCCTGCCGGTAGTGATAGGCCATCGCCGTCCAGTTCGAATGGCAATCGACCAGCATTGCGATGAGCCCGCCGTAGACCAGGTCCGGCCAGCCGCAGTACTTGGCATCGGGCACATGCTCGGCCATGACGTGCACGCCGTCCTCGTGCCAGAAGCTCTTGATGTGCAGCCCGTGCGGGTTGCTGCTGCCGCAGCCGTAACACACGCCTTCGGGCGCGGCGCTGTCTTGCAGGGAGGTATCGTGCGGGGGCATGTCTTGTCATCCTCTGGGAAGTGAACCTCGGGTATTTTAACCTCAGTCTGGGGGATTGGGGCTTGGTATCGATTGTCGAGAGACAAGGCGCTGGCAGTCGCCTGCGAAGCCGCGCTCGCGAAAGAGCCTAAGCAGTGCCTTCATCAATCGCGACAGAATGGGTTAGGCTCATCGAAGGGCTGCATTGGATTATCTCGACTACAAGGACGCGACATTTATGGAAATCCCTTTTGCTCAAATCAGCGAGCGCTTGAACAATCGCCAGTTTACGGTCGCGGACAACAGCCACGGGCTATCCGGTGCCGGCACCGTATTTCATTACCATGTCGAGGGAAATGCCATTTCGGGCACCTACCAAGGCGGCCGGATCCGCATGGGTCATCAAGTCGGACGCGCGACGGGTCCCGATACCATCGAGCTTCTTTACCACTGCTTGACCACGGATGGCGAGATGCTCGCCGGCTGGTCTCGTGGCACGGTAGGCGTTGACCACGCAGGACGGACCACGCTGACCTTCGTATGGGGTTGGTTGTCGGGCGCGACTGGAGGCGGGGAGTCGAGCTACGTCGAGCTTGCCGCCTAGCACTTGCGTTGGCCAGCGGGTGAGGGCGTCCTTTGGGCCAAGCGTACGGGTCATGCCCATTGAGCCGCGCCGACTGCCCCCCTTTCACCAATCCTTTTAACGGGGAAACCGTCATGAGTGTCGTTGACTTGCAGCACCTGTATAACAAAGCCTGGCTGTTCGCGTCCCAGGCCCACATAGAGCAAAAGATGAAGAGCTCCGGGCTCCCGTATTCGACGCATGTGGCGATGGTCGCCAATGAGCTGATTTTTGCCAACCTCAACGAGTCCGTAGGCGTTCTGGATATTGCCTTGCCTGCTGCGCTGTTGCATGACGTCCTAGAAGACACCCCAACGACGCAGGAGGAGCTTGCAGGCATCTTCGGCGTTGAGGTGGCATCGACCGTCGCCTGCCTCAGCAAGAATTTCATCATGCCATTTTCCGAGGAGAAGTATTTGCGGGGCATTGCAGCGCATTCTCAGGAGGCTGCGTCCATCAAGCTGTGCGACCGCATCACCAACCTTCAATCGCCGCCTGCTACGTGGACAAATGAAAAGCGAATGTCATATCTGGCAGAGTCCCACCACATTTGCGATAACCTGGGCCACGTGAACAGTTATTTAAAGAAGCGGCTGATTGACTCGATGGCGCGATATGAGGCTTTACATATTATTGCGTCGTGAGGGTTATCGAGCGGGCAGGAGCGACTGGTCCCGTCATTCGCCAATGATCGCCTTGATCAATGCAATATGGGTCTTGCGAGCGTCACGCGGTGAGATCAAGTGAATATAAGCGGCCGTCGTTCCAGAGGCCGCCAATAGCGTAGTGTTGAGGAGCTGATCGTTGCCCAGTGTTCCGTAGGCATCAATCTCGAGAATGCCAAGACCGTTGTTCTTGACCACCTCTTTCTCTCGCAGAATCCTGAAGTCCTTGTAACCGCTTTCATGCTTGCTGATGGTGCCGTTTGCCAATCCCAGCAGAAACTCCCCATCGTTATCCCCCTCAATCGATCCTTCCGGCACTGGGGTCTGCGTCACCACCACCATGCGTTTTTGCGCGGCGTTGACGTACATCGTGCCCGTCATGCCTCTGGCTCTGGCCTTCGCATCAAGCTCAGGCAACTCGCGTTCGACATAACCTTGCGGCAATGTGTAACTCAGTTTGCCCGCGAGCACGGAAATCCTCTGGGGAGTACTTGCCTCGCTCGTCGGCTGCTCCGTCGCAGCCTGAACCGCTGCAACGCCTTGAATCGAGAAGGCCAAACACAGCATGACTAGCTTGCGGCTGAACGTTCGCATCGTAATTCCTTTTAGTGAAGCCCTGAATGATCCTGCAAGTGTGCCCGAAATCGAGGATCATGCCCGACCACCAAGCCAGAGTCTTGGTATGGGCAGCCAGAGCTACTGAAGAAAATTTTGGAACTCGCGATCCCGAGGCGTAGCTGATGACCTATTTAAGCCGTCCAGCCCTCGGTACCTATCAGTGCATCACCCAAAGCCTATCTCGACGCATCAAAAAAATTTGAACCGCTTTTAGACGCGCTCGCCTAATGATCAGCTTGTGGATAATCCCACAGGCAATTTGCCAATACCGGCATACCCCGAGAGGTGGGCAACGTGGCTAAAGACGAGAAGAAAAGCAAAGGTGACGCTTCGAAAGCCAGCAAGGAATTGAAAGACAAAAAGTCATCACCGGCAAAGAAATCAGCTGCGGCCTCGGCTCTTTCGAAATCTTCCGATAAGAAAGACAAGAAAAAAGATGCCGAACCAAAGAAATCTGCAAAAAAAGCTGATAGCAAGCCAGAAAAGGCCAAGAAGTCAGAGAAGGCAGAAAAGCCGGCGAAAAAGAAAAAGTGACATCTGCTGTCTGCTAGGGCTTTACGCCCTAGCTTCCTCAGGCTGTTCGGCGCGGGCTCTTCATCGCCGTGCTACTGGCAGAGGAATTCGCGTATCGCTTCGGCGGTTCGCCGGGCGCTGGTCACCACGAAAAAATGCCCCTCGCCCGGCAGGACGTGCAGTTCGGCACGGCGAATGGCGCGGCGCAGGATGTGCGCGTTGTACAGCCGCACCAGGGTATCGCGTTCGCCGGTGAGGATCAGCGTGCGCTGGCGCAGACGGAACAGCCGCAGCAGGCTGGTCCAGCCGACCAAGGCGGTGAGCTGGTGGTAATAGGTTAGCGGGTTTGCCGTGAGCATGCCGTTCACCATACCGAAGCGCATTAGCGTCTGTATCGAGTTGCGCGAGCCTTCCTGCTTGTGCAGTTTGGCGCTTTTACGCCTGCCAAAAAAATCCAGGATGTCGGCGGGCTTCACCAGCATCGCCGGGCCGGCCGAGGTCGCCGCGAGGATCAGCCGGCGCACCATGCTCGGATGACGCAGGGCAAATTCTTGCGCCAACGCACCGCCCCAACTGAGGCCGAACACATCGACCTGTTCGATTCCCAATTGCTTGAGCATCTTAGCGATCAGGTCGGCATGGCGCGGCAGACGCATCGGCCAGCGGGGCATTTGCGATTTGCCGACCCCGGGCACATCCAGCGTAATGGTCCTGTAGTCCACCAGTTCATCGCGCAGGGGATCGAAGGTACGGATCAAACCACCCAGGCCGTTGAGCAAGAGCAGCGGTGAGCCTTGGCCGCGGATTGAAACGTTCAACTGCAAGTCTTCAATGGTTAATTTGCGCGTGGTCATGATGTCCCCCTTGGCCTACCCGCTGTTAAGACAGCGTCTGGTGCCAAACGACTGCTTTTTGTCGATTGCTGCCTGTCGAATTTGGGGCGGAAGAGGGTTCGTTGGTTGTCGTTGTCGTGGAACTGGTTGACCAGGATCTTGCCGTGATGATGAAAGATACAGAGGGCGAGGGGGCGGATGCGATGTTCGGGCAACGGTGGAACTCCTTTGCGGTATTGGACAAGTCCGTTTGGAAGTGGCGGTGATCGATGTAAGGCACCTGCGCATCAATCATGGTACAACCGGCCCGGCAGGGAGCGACAACGTTTCGCTGCCAGAGGTGTTCTACAACGACAAGGAGTCCCTTCATGGAGATGAATGCATTAGTTCCAGAGATGATTGTCACTGACTTGCAACGAAGCCTGGCGTTTTACTGCCGGGTACTGGGCTTTCAGATTGAATACGAAAGGCCCGAACACAAATTCGCTTTCCTGTCGTTTCAAGGCAGCCAATTGATGCTGGAAGAGGATGACCGGCAAGCGTCGCCATGGCGGGTTGGCCCTCTGGAATCACCCTATGGCCGAGGGATGAACCTTTCGATCCGCTGCGCTGATATCCAGGTTTTGGCCAAGGCCCTTGCGGATGCAGGATTGGAGTTGCACAGGCCCATTGAAGAATGCTGGTACCGGGATAATCAGCGCGAGCATGGAGAGCTTAATTTTCTGGTGCTGGATCCGGATGGTTATCTGTTGCGATTCAATCAAAGCCTGGGCTTCAGGGCTGTCGCAAGGGGAGTAGGCAGATAGACCGTATTTTTACCAATCGCAGCGGCGCCAAAAAAAGAAAACCCCTGAAGCCATCAGGAGTCAGGGGTTTGGAAGTAATGGTGCCCAGAGACGGAATCGAACCGCCGACACGGGGATTTTCAATCCCCTGCTCTACCGACTGAGCTATCTGGGCCGCGGCGGAATTAAACGTTTTTTACGGTTGAGACGTCAAGCACGAAATCAAAAAAAACCTAATGAATACCTACGTTTACGCGGCCGGCATAACCACCAGTAACGGGTAAGGCGGGCATCGATCAGCTTCGACCAGGAAAATTGGGCAGACGCTTTTCGAAGAAAGCTGCAACCCCTTCTTCCAGCGTCGGCAGATCGAGCAACTGGCGTTGGCGGTTGGCCTCATATTCCAGCTGTGTGGGCAAATCATTGCTTTGCGCGGCGTCGAATATGCGGCGTGCTTCGATCACCCCATGGGCCGGCAAGCGTGCCAATTGCCGGGCCATTTCCGAGGCTGAGAGAAACTGGATCAGGACGAAGCTGCCCACAGCACCCTGCAAGCGGCGCTTGCGTCTGGCTACCGCCTGGGGCTCATTGAACATCAGTGTGCAGACCGTCAAGTGGAACCTGAAGAACATGTTCATCAAGCTGGGTGTTTCGAGCCGCTACGAAGCCATCATCGTCGCCCGCAAACGTGGGTGATCCATCCCGTTCAATGGACCGCGTTCGAGGGTTGTTTATGGATGAAATTGAAGTTTTGTCACTGTCTCCCGAGGGGCGTTATCGTGTTGAGGCAACGGTTTGGGAGGCGGGTAATAGCCACTGGGTGTATTCGCCGCATATCGTTGATACCGAGCTCGACTTCTGCCTGTTGAAATTTGTAGATCATCGCTGGTCATTGCATCGTGATACCTGGCTGAGCGAGACATTGCTTGAGGTCATGTTGCGCAAGTATCCAGGGGATCGGATGGGGACAGGGGTGAGGGTGGTTATCGATTGTGCTCGCCGGACTGCACTTTACGGTGATGGGCCGGAGATTGGGTTGTCGGCGTTGGAGCTGGCGTTGGAGGAGATGTTGGTGCGCGGCTACTGAATTTCGTGGTCCTGTAGGAGCGAGCTTGCTCCGGGCGGCGTTCCGACGAAGGACGTGAAGGCACTGCGTACATTCAGGCGGTAGTTGTCATCGTTGGCACTTGGCATCCTGATTCATCTGTGTATATTGAATTCAAAATACAAAAGCACAGGAGGTTGAGATGAGTAACCCTATCGATCGAGCCGTACAAGTTCCTTTCGCCGGCCCTGCCTTGTTGGGCACGCCGCTGCTGAACAAGGGCACCGCTTTCAGCGAGCAAGAGCGTGATACCTTGCATCTGCGAGGGTTGCTGCCGCAACAGGTCGAAACCATCGAGCAGCAGGCCGCGCGAGCCTACCAGCAATACCAGGCCTGCGGCACCGACCTGGACAAGCACATCCTGTTGCGTTCGATCCAGGATTCCAACGAGACTCTGTTCTATCGCGTGGTCGATGACCATCTCGACGAAATGCTGCCGATTATCTACACGCCCACCGTCGGCAAGGTCTGCCAGGAATTCTCCCGCATCTACCGCAGCCATCGCGGTTTGTTCATCAGCATTGCCGATCAGGATCGCATCGACGAGATCCTCAACAATGTGACCAAGGACCATGTGAAGGTCATCGTCGTCAGTGATTGCGAGCGTATCCTCGGGCTCGGTGACCAGGGTGTCGGCGGCATGGGCATTCCCATCGGCAAGCTGTCGTTGTACACGGCCTGTGGCGGCATCAGCCCGGCCTACACCTTGCCGGTGGTGCTGGATGTGGGCACCAACAATCCGGCGCTACTGGCCGATCCGCTGTACTTCGGCCGTCGGGAAGAACGTACCCGCGGGGCTGCCTACGATCAGTTCCTGCAAGCGTTTGTCGAAGGTATCCAGCGCCGCTGGCCGGAGGCGATCCTGCAATTCGAAGACTTTGCCCTGACCAATGCCATGCCGTTGCTGGCGCGTTATCGCGATCAACTGTGCTGCTTCAACGATGACATCCAGGGCACCGCCGCCGTGACCGTGGGCACCTTGCTCGCGGCGTGCAAGGTCAAGGGGCAGCGCCTGTCCGAACAGACCGTGGCGTTTGTCGGCGCCGGATCGGCCGGCTGCGGGATTGCCGAACAGATCATCGCCGCCATGCAGCTGGAAGGCTTGAGCGAGGCCCAGGCTCGCAGTCGGGTTTACTTGCTGAACAGCAAAGGGCTGCTGACCGATCGCCAGCCCGATCTCTACGATTTCCAGCAACGCCTGGCACACACCAGCGAGTCGCTGGCGCAGTGGGACTTCAGCGCTGACTGGCCGTCGCTGCAGGAAGTCGTGAGCAACGCCAAACCCACGGTGTTGATCGGTGTTTCGGGCAAATCCGGTCTGTTTACCCAACAGATCGTCGAGACCATGCATGCCCATTGTGCGCAACCGATCATCATGCCGCTGTCCAACCCGACCTCACAGATCGAGGCGCACCCCAAGGACATCCTGCAATGGACCGGCGGGCAGGCGCTGGTGGCCACCGGCAGTCCGTTTCTGCCGATTGAACTGGCCGGCAAGACCTATCCCATTGCCCAGTGCAATAACTCCTACATCTTCCCCGGCATCGGCCTGGGGGCGATTGCCAGCAAGGCCACTCGTATCACTGACGGCATGCTCATGGCCTCTGCCCAAGCGTTGGCCGAGAGCGCCGGCGCCGGGCAGATGCTGCCACCGTTACGTGAAGTCCAGGCGGTGAGCAAGCGCATCGCCTTCGCGGTCGGCATGGCGGCACAGCGCGACAGCGTTGCCCCGCCTTTGTCCGAGCAAGCCTTGTCGGCGGCCATCGAGCAGCATTTCTGGCAGCCGGTCTATCGCCAATACGCGCGCCGTCCGGAGTAAAGGAGCAGGCAAGAAAATCCCGCCAGTACGGCGACTGGCGGTTTCGTACAGTAGGAGCTGGCTTGCCAGCGAAGGCGTCCGTCCAGCGATAAACAGGTCGACTGACCCACCGCTTTCGCTGGCAAGCCAGCTCCTACAGGTGATCGTTGTGATGGCAGATGCCAAGTGAACAGCATTGCACCAGTCCGGCGGATTTTTTGCTTGTCGAAAGCTTCAGCCCTTGGCGTCGCGGATGGAAAAACCGGCCATGTGTTCCAGCCCCTTGATCAATGCCGAGTGGTCCCATTGGCTGCCGCCCAGGGCCGCGCAGGTGCTGAACACCTGCTGTGCGTTGGCGGTATTGGGCAGGTTGAGGTGCAACTCGCGGGCGCCTTCCAGCGCCAGGTTCAGGTCCTTCTGGTGCAGGGCGATGCGGAAGCCCGGATCGAAGGTGCCCTTGATCATGCGTTCGCCATGGACTTCGAGAATCTTCGACGACGCAAAGCCCCCCATCAGCGCCTCGCGGACCTTGGCTGGGTCGGCCCCGTTTTTCGCAGCGAACAACAGGGCTTCGGCCACGGCCTGGATGTTCAGCGCAACGATGATCTGATTCGCCACTTTGGCGGTCTGACCGTCGCCATTACCACCGACAAGCGTGATGTTCTTGCCCATGCATTGCAGCAGTGGCAGGGCGCGGTCGAACACGGCCTGATCGCCGCCGACCATGATGCTCAAGGTCCCGGCCTTGGCACCGACCTCGCCGCCGGAGACCGGTGCATCCAGGTAACGGGCGCCGGTGGCGACGATTTTTTCGGCGAACGCCTTGGTCGCGGATGGGGAAATCGAGCTCATGTCGATCACTACTTTGTCCGGGCCAGTGCCTTCAGCGACGCCATCCTTGCCGAACAGCACCGCTTCGACATAGGGCGTGTCCGGCACCATGACAATGATGAACTCAGCTTGTCGCGCCACTTCACGGGGATTCGCCAACACCTGGGCACCGGTCTCGGTGAGTGCTGTGGGCGGGGTGCCGTGGTGGCTGGAAAGGAACAGCTGGTGGCCGGCCTTGACCAGGTTTTGCGCCATGGGCAGGCCCATGATGCCGGTGCCGATAAATCCGATTTTAGCCATGAGAAATTCCTCTTTATTTGACGCATATTCCGATGCGGCAATGCAGTCTTGGGGACGCAGCAGATTCATGTGGGAGCTGGCTTGCCTGCGATGGCGGTGGGTCAGGCAACATTGATGTGTGCTGTGCCGACGTCATCGCGGCGGTGCGGCGATCCGACAAGCCCGCTCCCACAGGGTTTTGTGTTGTTCGTTCAGATTGCGCTATGGGTTTTAAGCCAGCCCAGACCCGCTTCAGTGGTGGTCAGCGGCTTGTATTCACAGCCAACCCAACCCTGGTAACCGATACGGTCCAGGTGTTCGAACAGGAAACGATAGTTGATCTCGCCGGTCCCCGGTTCATGGCGGCCGGGATTGTCCGCCAGCTGTACGTGGTTGATCAGCGCCAGGTGCTCCTCCAGGGTGCGGGCCAGATCGCCCTCCATGATTTGCATGTGGTAGATGTCGTATTGCAGGAACAGATTGGCGCTGCCGACCTGCTCGCGAATCTCCAGCGCCTGTGCCGTGGTGTTCAGGAAGAAGCGGGGGATGTCACGGGTGTTGATCATCTCCATGACCAGGCGAATGCCCGCGGCTTCAAGCCTGGCGCTGGCGTACTTGAGGTTGTCGACGAAGGTCTGGCGCACAGTTGCCGGGTCCACATCGGCGGGGGTGATGCCGGCCAGGCAGTTGACCTGGGTATTGCCCAGGACCTTGGCATAATCGATCGCCAGATCGACGCCCGCCCGGAACTCTTCGACCCGGTCGGGGTGGCAGGCGATACCGCGTTCGCCCTGGCCCCAGTCGCCGGCAGGCAGGTTGAACAGCACCTGGGTCAGGCCGTGCTCACCCAGTTGGGCCTTGATCTCGGCTGAGCCGAACTCGTAGGGGAACAGGTATTCGACGCCACTGAAGCCGGCCTTGGCGGCCGCCTCGAAACGGGCAAGAAAATCCTGTTCGGTGAACAGCATGGACAGGTTGGCTGCGAAACGCGGCATGGTGGTCTCCCTTGAATTTGTGAGGTCTCCCCTGTAGGAGCCGGCTTGCTGGCGATAGCGGGGTATCAATTGACATTGATGTATCTGACACATCGCTTTCGCCAGCAAGCCGGCTCCTACAGGGGAGCGGTCGGTCATTAATCGAGCAACGAAATCGCCGTTGGGGCGTCGGCAGCGCATTCGGCCAGTTCTTCGAACTCGTTGATCGCGTTGATCTCGGTACCCATGGCGATGTTGGTGACGCGCTCCAGAATGACTTCGACCACCACCGGCACGCGATGCTGGGCCATGAGCGCGCGGGCCTCGGCGAAGGCGGCCTGCAGATGCGCCGGATCGGTCACGCGCAGCGCCTTGCAGCCCAGTCCTTCGGCGACTGCGACGTGGTCGACGCCGTAGCCTTCGAGTTCCGGGGCATTGATATTGTCGAACGCCAGCTGCACGCAATAGTCCATGTCGAAACCTCTCTGGGACTGGCGAATCAGGCCGAGGTAGGAGTTGTTCACCACCACGTGAATGTAGGGCAACTTGAACTGCGCGCCCACCGCGAGCTCTTCAATCATGAACTGGAAGTCGTAGTCGCCGGACAGCGCAACGACCTGGCGCTGCGGATCGGCCTTGACCACGCCCAGTGCCGCCGGAATCGTCCAGCCCAATGGCCCGGCCTGGCCGCAATTGATCCAGTGGCGGGGCTTGTAGACGTGAAGAAACTGCGCGCCGGCGATCTGCGACAGGCCGATGGTGCTGATGTAGCAGGTGTCCTGGCCGAAAAAGCGATTCATCTCCTCGTACACCCGTTGCGGCTTGATCGGCACGTTGTCGAAGTGCGTCTTGCGTTGCAGGCGGCCTTTGCGTTCCTGGCAACTGCTGAGCCAGGTGGCGAAGTTTTTCAGGCGACCGGCCGTATGCCATTCACGGGCGACTTCCAGCAGCATGAGCAGCGCGCTGCCGGCGTCCGAAACGATGCCCAGCTCGGGCATCAGCACGCGGCCGATCTGAGTCGGCTCGATGTCGATGTGAATGAACCGGCGCCCCTCGGTGTACACCGGGATCGAGCCGGTATGCCGGTTGGCCCAGCGATTGCCGATGCCGATCACCACATCCGATTCAAGCATCGTGGCGTTGCCGTAGCGGTGGGACGTCTGCAGGCCGACCATGCCCGCCATTTGCGGGTGGTCATCGGGAATGCAGCCCCAGCCCATCAGGGTCGGAATCACCGGAATGCCGGTCAGTTCGGCGAACTCCACCAGCAGTGCCGACGCGTCGGCATTGATGATGCCGCCACCGGCGACGATCAGCGGGCGCTCGGCCTGATTGAGCAGGGCCATGGCTTTTTCCGCCTGCTGGCGACTGGCTTTGGGCTTGACCACGGGCAGGGGTTCATAGGCGTCGATGTCGAACTCGATCTCGGCCATCTGCACGTCGAAGGGCAAGTCGATCAGGACCGGACCCGGACGGTCACTGCGCATGATCTGGAAGGCCTTCTGAAAAACGTAGGGAACCTGGCCAGGTTCCAGCACGGTCGTCGCCCATTTGCACACCGGCGCGGCGATGCGGGAAATATCCACGGCCTGGAAGTCTTCCTTGTGCAGACGGGCCCGCGGTGCCTGGCCGGTGATGCACAGGATCGGTATCGAATCGGCGGACGCCGAATACAGGCCGGTGATCATGTCGGTACCGGCGGGGCCCGAGGTGCCAATGCACACGCCGATGTTCCCGGCCACGGCGCGGGTGTAGCCCTCGGCCATGTGCGACGCGCCTTCGACGTGGCGGGCCAGTACGTGATCGATGCCGCCCAGTGCTTTGAGCGCGGCATACAGCGGATTGATCGCCGCGCCGGGAATGCCGAATGCGGTGTCGATGCCTTCGCGGCGCATCACCAGAACGGCGGCTTCGATAGCTTTCATGAGGGGCATTGGGGGCTCTCCTGGATTCGATATTTTTTGTACATCGATAGCCTCCATTTGTTAGCCTGTTTTGTGAATTGGATATTTTATCGTTTCTGTCGGTATCAGGAGTATCGAATGGATCGTTACACGGAATTACGCAGCTACGTGCTCGTAGCGTCCCGTGGCAGCTTTGCGGCCGCGGCCTTGGTCGACGGCGTGACACCGGTGATCATGGGGCGGCGCCTGACCGCACTGGAGCAGCGGCTCGGGGTGAAGCTGATCCATCGTTCAACCCGCGGGCTGACGCTCACCGAATTGGGCGAGGCCTACCTGGAGCAGGCCAAGGTCTTGCTGCAGTCGTTCGAGGAGATTGATGCGAGCATCAGCGAGAACCGCGGCGCGGTGCGCGGCCACCTGATGATCACCGCGCCGGCCGGCTTCGGCCGACGGCATGTGGCCCCGCATGCGCCGGAATTTCAGGCGCGTTTTCCGGATCTCAAGCTGTCCCTCGACCTGACCGACAACGTCATTGACCTGGTGCGCGAGGGCTACGACATGAGCATTCGCATCGGTGAAGTGCTGGACCCCAATTACGTGGCGATTACCCTGGCCGCCAACCGCCGGGTGGTCTGCGGTGCACCGGGTTACTTTGCCACCCACGGCACCCCGAACACCCTTGATGATCTCGCTCACCACAACTGTCTGGCTTTCAGCCTGCAGGGCGGGCAACACCGGGGCTGGACCTTCCAGCGAGACGGCCGGCAGGTGGCGGTCAAAGTGGCCGGCAATCTGTACTGCAACGACGGCGAACTGCTGTTTGACTGGGCCAAGCGCGGCCTGGGCATTTGCTGGCGTTCGGTCTGGGAAATCCAGAGCGAGCTGCTCAGCGGCGAACTCATCACGGTGCTCGATGAGTTCGCCTTGCCCAGCTACGACATCCAGGGTGTGTACCCGCAGCAACATTACCTGCCGGCCAAGGTGCGGTTCTTCATCGCCTTCCTCAAGGAGGTCTACAGCCGGCCGGGTTATTGGGTTCGCAGCTAGATCAGCGACAGCGACACGGGCGGCAAGCCACGGATCTGGCCGCTCAGCTCGCCGGGGCCGTCGGCGAGGAACAGGCCGGTGTAGGAGCCGGTGGTGATGACCAGGTCCTGGGGCAAGGTCAGTCCCTGGCGGGTGTGATGATTGACCAGCCACGGCAGCAGTCGGCGCGGATCACCCGCCGGGTTGGCGACCGCCGCGGGCACGATGCTGTCGCCGTTGAGCGTCAGTTCCAGTGCGGGGTGCACGAACGGGAAATTTTCCTCGTATGGCACGAATTCGCCCACTACCAGGGCCCCGTGGTTCAGCAGGTCGGCCAACTGCGTCAAGGGTTCGACCTTCGGCCAGGCGGCAAAACGACTGGCGACGAGTTCGAGGGTGGCGGCCATTTCGCCAATGCCGGCCATGACCTCTTCGTCGCTATAGTCGTGGTCACGCGGACTGAAGGCACGGTTGAAGCGAAAGGCGATCTCCAGTTCCAGGCCCACCGGCGCATAAGCGCCACGGTCGAACTGGCTGGCGGGTGCAAACAGACAGTCCCGGGGCAGCGGTGAACCCTGGATCGGACCGGTCGGGGATTTCGAGCCGATCTTCCAGCCGCCGGCCTCGACGCCGCGCAGGCGAAGAATCTCCTGTTGGGTCAGGTAGGCGGCGGCGAAATCCGCAGGGTACAGGTCGGCGTCGAGCTCGCCCAACGGGCTGCGCTCGCGTTGCGCGTCGACGATCAATTGCGCCAGGCGCGCAGGGGTGGATGCTGTATTCAAAGTGTCGCTCCATTGCTCAAGACCCGCCCGCAGGCGGGGGGGGGCTGCATGTTATTTACTGATGACCGGGGCGGCTTGCCCCTCGGTGGTCGGCGCCCGGGGCGCTTGCACATACTCGAACCTGTTCTGCGGTTTCATGCGAAAGGACAGGATCACACCGATCGCCAGCAGGATGATGCTGACCAGGAACGGTAGCTGCCAATTGCCGAACTTGTCGATCAATAACCCGGCCGCCACGGGACTGACAATAGCGGCCATCGCCGAACCGGTGTTCATCATGCCGCTGGCCGTGCCGCAATGATCCGGTGCGATGTCCATCGGGATGGCCCACATCGGGCCGATCGTCATCTCGGAGAAAAAGAAGCCGATGGCCAGGCACGCCAGGGAGATGTGCATGTCCTTGGTGAACATCAGCGGTACCAGCGATAACAGCGTCAGCCCCAGGCACACGGCGACCATCAGGCTGCGTGCCTTGTGCAGATCCTTGGTGCGAGCATAGATGCGGTCACTGACGATGCCGCCCAGGGTATCGCCGACCACACCACCGAAGAACACCGTGGAGGCGAAGATGGCGGTGCCCTTCAGATCAAGGCCCATGTTCATGAAGTACATCGGCACCCAGCTCAGCAGCAGCCAAAGCGTCCAGCCATAGCAGAAGTAGACGATGGTCACCGGCGCCATGCGCTTGAACAGGCGTCCCCAGGCCAGCGGCTCCTTACTCTTGACCTTGGGTGGCGGCAACACATCCAGCTCTTGTTGCGAGATGCGCGGATGATCTTTCGGCAGTTCCGTGAAAACCAATGCCCAGAGCATCACCCAGACAAAGCTGATGCCCGCGCAGACGTAGAACGATTCGCGCCAGCCATAGGTCGCCATGACCGCGATCATCGCTGCCGGGGCCAGGGCATTGCCCAGCCGCGCGAAGGCATGGGTGATGCCTTGGGCAAATCCGCGTTTCTCCTTGGGGACCCAACGGGACATGGCCGCTGTTGCTGCAGGAAAGGTGGCACCTTCGCCGAGGCCCAGGAGTACCCGCGCGATGATCAGCGAGACGAAGCCACCAGCCAGGCCGGTCAACACGGTAGCGCCGGCCCAGATCAGCCCGCACACCACCAGCGTGCGCTTGGCGCCGAACCGGTCGCTGACCCAGCCGCCGATGATCTGGAACACCAGGTAGGGGTACGCAAAAGCAGAGAAGACGATGCCGATCTCGGTCTTGGTCAGATTGAATTCCTTACCGAAACCGACCGCAGCGGTACTGACATTGACCCGGTCCAGGTAGGTAATGAAATACATGGCGCACAGCATGAACAGCACCACCGTAGTGGGGCGCAGACGTAAAAACTTCATGTTCTATCTCCAGTTTCTTATTGTTCTCGCTGACCAACACGAGGATTCGGGATAGTTAGTCGGAGCAAGGCGCCGCAGCAGAAGCCGCGGCGCCTTTCACATCATTCGCGCCGTAGCGGCACGGATTGCCCTCCCAGGTAATCCATGGCCGCCAGCACGCCACTGGACTGCAGTTTCACTCCGGCCATCTGCAAGCCCATTTCGCAGCCGGTCAGTGTCGCCATCAGCATCAGATCGTTGCAGTCACCCAAGTGGCCAATACGGAACATCCGGCCTTTCATCTTGCCCAGGCCCGTTCCCAGGGACATGTCGAAGCGCTCGTAGATGGTCTTGCGCACGACATCGGCGTCGATGCCGTCGGGGGTCATCACGCCGGTCAACACCGGGCTGTACACGCTCGGATCGGCGCACTGGATGTCCAGGCCCCAGGCGTTCACGGCCGTGCGGCAGGCATGGGCCAGGCGGTTGTGGCGGATGAAGACATTCTCCAGCCCTTCGCCGAGGATCATGTCCAGGGCCTCGGACAGTCCATACAACAGGTTGGTGTTGGGGGTGTACGGCCAGTAGCCGGTCTGGTTCATCTCGACGATTTCGTCCCAGGCCCAGAAACTGCGGGGCAGGCCGGCGGTCTTGCTGGCTTCGATGGCTTTAGGGGACAAGGCGTTGAAGCTGATGCCCGGCGGCAGCATGAGGCCTTTCTGCGAGCCGGACACGGTGACGTCCACCCCCCATTCGTCATGCCGATAATCGGCGGAGGCGAGGCCGGAAATGGTATCGACCAGCAGCAACGCCGGGTGGCCGGCGGCGTCGATGGCCTGGCGCACCGCGGCGATGTCCGAGGTCACGCCGGTACTGGTTTCGTTATGCACGACGCAAACTGCCTTGATGCGGTGACTGCCGTCGGCGCGCAGGTGCGTTTCGATCATTGACGCATCGACCCCACCGCGCCAGCCCTCAATGCCGGGCCGGCCAATGAATTGCGGCTTGAGCCCCAGGCTCAAGGCCATTTTCTGCCAGAGGGTGGCGAAATGGCCGGTTTCGAACATCAGGACTTCGTCGCCCGCACTCAAGGTGTTGCACAGCGCCGCTTCCCAGGCACCGGTGCCCGAAGCGGGGTAGATGACCACAGGATGACGGGTCTTGAAAATCTGCTTGATGCCTTCCAGCACCTTGAGTCCCAGCGCCCCGAACTCCGGACCACGGTGATCGATGGTGGGATAGCTCATGGCGCGCAGGATGCGATCCGGCACCGGGCTTGGGCCAGGGATTTGCAGAAAGTGGCGGCCGGCGGGGTGGAAATCGAGCTTCAGCATGGGTAACTCCTGGTTTTTGTATTTTGAATTCAAAATACGTTAGCAGTTCATCTCCCTGTGTCAAACGCTATAATTGCGCTAATATTGGGCGTTATCTGGACTGATTTCGCATAAGGCCTGGCCTTAAAGCGCTGCAAAAGAGGATTTTGAATGCAAAATAATGACCAGCCTGTTGAGCTCGGCAGCCCCCGGCTAATGCCCAAGGTCGAGCGCCAGCGATTGCACGACATGGTCGTGGAACACCTGCGCAGCTTCATTACCGAAGGCGTGCTGGCACCCGGAATGAAACTCAACGAACGCGAGCTCTGCGAAACCCTGGGCATCTCCCGCACACCTTTACGCGAAGCGTTGAAGGTGCTGGCCGTCGAAGGCCTGATCGAGATCAACCCCAACCGCGGTGCGAGTGTCGCGCGCATGTCGGAACTGGAAATTCGCGAAACCTTCGAGCTGATGAGCGGGATTGAAGCATTCGCCGGCGAGTTGGCCTGTGAGCGCATCACGGCCCAGGAGCTCGAGGAGATCAAGGCGCTGCACTACGCCATGGTGGTCAGCAAGAATCAGAATGATCTGCCTGGCTATTACCAGCGCAACCGGGCCATCCACGACATTATCAACCTGGCCGCACGCAACTCGGCGCTACGCCAGGTGTACCTGTCCTTGAACCGCCGCATCCAGGCGTTGCGTTTTCTGTCCAACCAGCAGGCGCCGAAGTGGGACAGGGCGTTGCACGATCACGAAGAGATGATCGAGGCCTTGCAGGCGCGAGACAGCAAACGCTTGAGCAGCATTCTTCGTCACCACCTGCTGGAAAAGCGCGACGCCATCATGCTGATGGTTCGCGATGACGCCGAGCATCCGGATTCCATTCGCCGTTAGGAGCTGAATCATGGCGCCGCGTGTCGAACAGCAACGCCCGATGTCTCAACGCCGCTCAACCCTGATTGCTCTGTTGGTGGCCGTCACGTTCTTCATGGAGAACCTCGACGCCACCGTGATCGCCACTGCCTTGCCGGACATGGCCAGGACCTTTGGCGTCGCGGCAGTGGACGTGAACATTGGCATGAGCGCCTATATGCTCGCGGTCGCGGTGTTCATTCCCATCAGCGGCTGGCTGGCCGATCGCTTCGGTTCGCGCCTGGTCTTCAGTTCGGCGATCGTGCTGTTCAGTCTGTCTTCGTTGATGTGCGGGTTGAGTGACAGCCTGCAAACCTTTGTCGCCGCCCGTGTGCTGCAGGGGATCAGCGGCGCGATGATGGTGCCGGTGGGGCGCCTGGCGGTGCTGCGCACGACCGAGAAGAAAGACCTGGTGCGGGCGATCTCCTTCATCACCTGGCCCGGCCTGGTCGCGCCGGTACTCGGGCCGCCCGTGGGTGGTTTCATCGTCACCCATGCCTCCTGGCCGTGGATTTTCTACCTCAACCTGCCGTTGGGCGCGCTGGCCTTGATGGCCGCGCTGGTGTTGATTCCGAAACGGGATGAGGTCAGTTCCAGGACGTTCGATTTCAGTGGCTTTGTGCTGGTCGGCATGGCCAGTGCGGCATTGCTGTACGGCGTAGAGATGCTCGGGCAAAGCGGTGCCGATTGGTGGCAGGGGCTGGCACTGAGTGCTGCCGGTGGGGTGCTCGGGGTATTTGCCTGGCGGCATATGCGTCGGCATGCGCAACCCTTGCTGGCGCTGGGTGTGACAGGTATTCATACCTTCAGCGTCTGCCTGGGCGGTGGCTCGGTTTTCCGCATCGCCATCAGCACCTTGCCGTTTCTCCTGCCGTTGATGTTTCAACTGGCTTTCGGTCTTTCCGCATTCGATGCGGGACTGCTGGTACTGGCGGTGTTCGCCGGCAACCTGGCGATGAAACCCTTCACCACCCGGGTGATGCAACGGTGGGGATTTCGTCCGGTGTTGATGGTCAACGGCGTCCTCGGCGTACTGGCGATCGCGGCGTGTGCGTTGCTGGACGAGCACATGAGTCCGGCGCTGATATTGTTCATCCTGTTCGTCGGTGGCTTGTCACGCTCCATGCAATTCACCGTGTTCAACACCCTGGCCTTTGCCGAAATACCCAAGGCGCAGATGAGCGACGCTTCAACCCTGTTCAGCATGTTCTTCCAGTTGAGCATGGCAATGGGGGTGGCTATCGGCGCGTTGCTGCTGCGTCTGGCGATGAACATCCACGGCACGACCGGGCAGGCCGCGACCGGTGACTTTCAGCTGACATTTCTCTGTGTGGCGGTGCTGGCGGCCATCGCCTTGCTGGACAACCTGCGGCTGCCGCCACAGGCAGGCGAGTCGGTGTTGCAGCGCGACGGAGCCAAGGATTAGCCCAAGTCCGTGTACCCCCCGATTCCCTGTAGGAGCTGGCTTGCCAGCGAAGAGGGCATGTCAGTCGACATCGATGTCGGCTGCCAGTCCGCTTTCGCTGGCAAGCCAGCTCCTACACTGGTTCTTTGCCGGTCACGGAATTTGCGTACGCCCGATTCCCTGTAGGAGCTGTCTCGCGAAGCGAGGCTGCGATCTTTTGATCTTGCCGTAGCTCTACCGTTTGCTGCAGAACGCGATGCCCACCCTGTCAGCGCTGTTCCAGGGCATCTCACGATTGACGCACTGAGTTGAAGCATGGGATTGCGCATTCTGGAGTCCTGCGCAGCCCCCGGAGCAATGATTAGCGTGCTTATGAATTGGCCTGGTATTTGCTATCAATTTGCCATCTGTATGTCGCAGTTGGTGAATTGAATGTCGCTATCAAGTAATGCCATGCCGTTATCCCCAAGCGAGAAGCGCTGGTTACCCTGGTTCGGCAAAACCGGAAAAATCGCCATGGGCTGGTCGTGCCGGCTCAATCGGTCGGCGTACCCGGTGATCGAACAAACCTTCGAAGCCATCGCCGAAACCCGCGTGCAGTTGCTGCACAACTGGACCCGCGAACAGTGGGAACACCTGGCTGAACTGGCAGACCATCTCGGCCGTGATTTCGCCTGTCTCGACAACACACCGTTGATGGACAAGCTGCGCCAGGCGGAAGATTTTTCCGAGTTGTTTGTGGTCGATATCGCCGGCCGCGTCATCGCCTCGACCTGGAATCGACGGGGCAACAACCGGTTCGAGCACACCCGCGCATTGGCCGAAGGTTTGAAGGCGCCGTTTCTCCAGGGGCCTTACCGCGATCCACTGACCTTGCCCATCGGTCCATCGTCTTCACGCTTCCACGATGAAGTCACCTTGATGTTCTATCAGCCCCTGAAGGCCGATGGAAAGGTCGTTGGCTGCCTCTGTGGTCGCGTGCCCAACGATGTGCTGGGCGATCTGATCCAGCGCGAGGCCGGGCACATTTTTGCCGAGTCCGGCGACAACTATCTGTTCATGGCGCAATCGCGATTCGATCCCGCCATCGAGCCGGGGACCGCCTTGTCGCGCTCACGTTTCGAGGACGGCACCTTTACCCACGGTGAAAACCTCAAGAGCGGCGTACACACACCGTGGAAGACTGTGCAGATCCAGCGCCACACCGAACTGGAACTGCGCTTTACCGACCCGGCGACCCAGCAACTGCACCCGGGTGTACGCGAGACCATCCGCAAGGGCTCCAACCTGTTCGTGACCTATCCCGGTTATTCGGATTACCGGCACGTTCCCGTGGTCGGCAAGGGCGTCACCTTCCAGTTGCCAGGCTCACCTGACCGCTGGGGCATGATGTGTGAGGCCGACCTGGAGGAGGTGTACCGCCGACGCTCGCTCAGCCATGGCCTGATGAAGCCCTATCTGGCGACCATGACCGGCCTGTTTGCCTGCAATTACCTGGTCCAGCATTACAGTGGCCTGACGCAGGGCCTGATCGATACCGTCGAAGTCGTGAGCATGGTGGGCGCCACGCTCCTGTTCAGCCAGCTGGGACCCAAGCGCCTGGCGGCCCGGCTGGACGGGATGACGAGTGTGATCAGAACCATTGCCGAGGGCGAGGGCAACCTGCGTCAGCGCCTGGACCCGAAGACCATGGCCAACGATGAGACCGGTGATATGGGGCGCTGGATCAACAGTTTCATCGACCACCTGGACTCGGTGGTCGGGCAAGTGGTGAAGGCCAGTCGCAACGTCGGCACCACCAATCAGATGATGCTCGGCCGCAGCCAGGAAGCCGGCGTCACCTCCGCCGAGGTGGCCGAAGCGGTGCATCACATGATGATCATCGTTGAAGACCAGTTGGGCGAGATCCAGCAAGCCTCGGCCAGCGCCGAGCAGATGAAGCAGGTGATGGACGAAGTCGTCACCCGGGCCCGTGAACAGTTTCTCGCCGTGCAGGCCGGCACCCAGTCGATTCGGGATGTGGTCGAGCGTTCGTCTTCAAGCGTGCAGTTGCTCGACAGCCGGATGACGCAAATCGGCAACATCACCAGCCTGATCAGCGACATCACCAACCAGACCAATCTGCTGGCACTCAATGCCGCCATCGAGGCGGCGCGCGCGGGCGAGCATGGGCGTGGCTTTGCGGTGGTGGCCGATGAGGTACGCAGTCTGGCCTCACGCACGTCACGGGCGGCCGACGATATTCGGCAGATGGTCGAAGGCCTGCAGGGCGAAACGCAAAAAGCCGTGAGCTTCATGGAGGAGGGGGTCAAGGACGTCGATAACAGCCTGCGCCTGGCCGAAGATGCCTCCTCGGAAAACGTGCAGTTGCATCAAGCCGTGGAAAGCATGTTTGCGATCATTCAGCAGCTCAACAAGCACAGCCTCGATTATGGCAAGACGATCCGGCAGGTCGACCAGTCTTCCACCGAGATGCGCCAGACGGTGGTGGTGCTGCAGAGCAGTGCCGAAACCGTGAGGCTCAATGCCAACAAACTGCAAAAACTGGTGGGGCAGTTTGAAGTGACCAACAACAATGAACGGGTGGCGGCCGCTTGAAGGTGGGCGAGGTGGACAGGAGATCGAGTACGGTCCGAATGGATCGGCTAGCTGTCAGTGCGCCATCGCAGGCAAGCCAGCTCCCACAGGGTTTTGTATTGGGCACAATGTGTGTGCACGGCGGGGATTCCTGTGGGAGCGAGCCTGCTCGCGAAGGCGTACTGACATCCGGCATTGATGTCGGCTGACACGCCGCCATCGCAGGCTAGCCAGCTCCCACAGGGTTTTGTATTGGGCACAATGTGTGTGCACGGCGGGGATTCCTGTGGGAGCGAGCCTGCTCGCGAAGGCGTACTGACATCCGGCATTGATGTCGGCTGACACGCCGCCATCGCAGGCAAGCCAGCTCCCACAGGGTTTTGTGTTGGGCACAATATGTGTGCACGGCGGGGATTCCTGTGGGAGCGAGCCTGCTCGCGAAGGCGTACTGACATCCGGCATTGATGTCGGCTGACACGCCGCCATCGCAGGCAAGCCAGCTCCCACAGGGTTTTGTATTGGGCACAATATGTGTGCACGGCATCGATTCCTGTGGGAGCGGCGGTGCGGCGATCCGACTTGCCCGCGAAGGCGTACTGACATCTGGCATCAATGTCGGCTGGCACCCTTCCTGCTGCTGCTATTTTTTGCCACTTGCCAATGGCGGGGTCCGAGGCGGAATCAAGCGCTTCGTTCCCGTCGATTCGAACGCCGCAGCCAGGCGCAACAACGTCGAATCGTCATAGGCACGACCGGCAAATGTCAGCCCGACCGGCATGCCGATGTCGGGCATGATGCCCATCGGCACTGTGACCGTGGGCACACCCAGGTGGCGGATGGCGAGGTTGCCGTTGGCGACCCAGATGCCGTTACTCCAGGCGATATCCGCAGACTGCGGGTCGACGTCGGCATTCGCCGGCGCGACGTCGGCGACCGTCGGGAAGATCACCGCATCGAGCCCCAGCCGGTCCATCCAGTGCTCCAGATCGATTCGACGGGTCTGTTCCAGCCCGCGTAATCCATCCGGCACCGTGGCGATCTGGTCCCAGGGGGTGATGCCGCGCTCGGCCATCCGCACATACTCGTCCATGCCCGCGACCAGGTCGCCCTCGCGGTTGGGCAGGGTCCCCGGGTCGTGGGGGAAAATCAGCGGCCCGTCGACATCGACCAGACGATTCAGTTTGGGATCGCCGTTGGCTTGCAGAAAATCATCGAACGCCCAGGCCGTCAGATCCCACAACTCATGATGCAGGAACGCCTTGGACACCAGGCCCCGGGTAAACACCGTCGGTGCACCCGGACGATCACCCTCGCAATTGGAGACCATCGGGAAATCGACCTCGAGCACTTCGGCGCCTGCGGCCTCGAGTGCCTGGCGAGCCTCTTCCCAGAGCCCGATCACCGAGGCCCGGGTGTTGATCCGCTGCCCGGTCGGACCGCCGATACCCGGCGCATCCGCCGTGCCGGCTTCGGGATCGGCGTTGATGTACATGCGCGGCACGCCAAAGCGTTTTCCGGCCAGCGCAGCGCTATTCGCCGCCAGCGATGCATAGGAGGCCGGGCGCACCGAGGCGACACTCGGAATCGGTACCCAGGGTTGCATCCGCCACAGATCGCCGCGGGTGTCGGGATCCTCCGCGACCACCACGTCGAGCACCTCGAGCAGGTCGGCCATGGTTCGGGCAAACGGCACCACCACGTCCATGGTCGGGGTCAGCGGCCAGTTGCCGCGCACCGAGATCACCCCGCGCGACGGCGTATAGGCGCACAGGCCATTGTTCGACGCGGGCCCGCGTCCGCTCGACCAGGTCTCTTCCGCCAGGCCGAAGGCCGCGAAACTGGCGGCGGTGGCAGTCCCGGCGCCATTCGACGAGCCAGAGGCGAACGGGGCGGTGAGATAGTCGGCGTTGTACGGGCTTTCCGCGCGGCCATAAACCCCGCGCTGCATGCCGCCGTTGGCCATGGGCGGCATATTGGTCTTGCCCAGGCAGATCGCCCCCGCGGCGCGCAGCCGTTCGATAGTGAACGCATCGCGATAAGCGACCAGGTTGGCGAACGCCGGACTGCCCGAGGCTGCCGTCAGCCCCTTGACCAGATAACTGTCCTTGGCCGTATAGGGGATGCCATCGAGCGGACCCAAGGTCTCGCCTTTGGCCCGCCGGGCATCGGACACCCGAGCCTCCTCCAGTGCATCGGGGTTGCGCACCACCACCGCGTTGAGGGCGGTGGGGGTGTCGGGGCCGTCGTAGGCATCGACCCGGGCAAGATAGGCCTGGACCAGTTCGACCGCGCTGGTCTGGCCGGATTCGAGCGCCGCACGCAGTTCGGCAATGGAGACTTCGGTGACCTCGATCATGCGGTTACCGCCGACTGCGCAGGGGCGACGCGTTGAGTGTTTTCATCATGCTGGGTCCTGGAGGCAAGGACATAACTGTTCTTAAAATGCGGGCTCATAACGGTTCTCTAGGCAGTGCATTACGCGACAGGGCCGGGCTGACACCCTGAGCGTTCTATTTAACACCAAGCACGGGTATCGGTGAAACGCTTCGACCGCCCGTGTGGGGTTCTGGCCGAAAAGGGTCGAGGTCGGGCAAGTAACTGTCGCCTCCGAGTGGATATCTGCGCGAAGCCGATTATGCTTCAGGAAATCTTGCAGCGATGCGAGGTCGTCAACCTGTGTGCATGCTTTGCGCAATCCGTAATCCGATGACATCAGCCCCAGGGCCAGGGTGCGGCAAAAAGAGTTGTGGGGTACTCCGGCCTGAACATAACAAAAAAGACGGAGAAGACTTATGGCCGCAATCGACAGTACAACCACGGGCAGCGCGTCCCACCACGGGCTCACCAAGGAGGAGCGCAAGGTCATTTTCGCATCGTCCCTGGGCACCGTGTTCGAGTGGTACGACTTTTACCTTTACGGCTCGCTTGCCGCGATCATCGCCAAGCACTTCTTCGCCGGGGTCAACGAGACAACGTCCTTCATCTTCGCGCTGCTCGCGTTCGCCGCGGGCTTTGCCGTACGCCCCTTCGGCGCCATCGTGTTCGGCCGACTGGGTGACATGATCGGACGCAAGCACACCTTCCTCATCACCATTGTGATCATGGGTATCTCCACGGCCATCGTCGGCTTCCTGCCCGGCTACGCGACCATCGGCGTCGCGGCGCCGATCATCCTGATCACCCTGCGCCTGTTGCAAGGCCTGGCCCTGGGCGGTGAGTACGGCGGTGCGGCGACCTACGTCGCCGAACATGCGCCCAAGGGCAAGCGCGGCTACTTCACTTCGTGGATCCAGACCACCGCGACCCTCGGCCTGTTCCTTTCACTGCTGGTGATCCTCGCCTGCCGCACCATCCTCGGCACCGAAGCCTTCGAGGCCTGGGGCTGGCGGATTCCGTTCCTGCTGTCGATCCTGCTGCTGATCGTCTCGGTGTACATCCGCCTGCAACTCAGCGAGTCGCCGGTGTTCCTGAAAATGAAGGCCGAAGGCAAGTCCTCCAAGGCGCCGCTGACCGAATCCTTCGCCCGCTGGGACAACCTCAAAATCGTCATCATGGCCCTGCTCGGCGGCACTGCCGGCCAGGCCGTGGTCTGGTACACCGGGCAGTTCTACGCGCTGTTCTTCCTGCTGCAGACGCTGAAGATCGACCCGCAGACCGCCAACCTGTTGATCGCCGGTTCGCTGCTGATCGGTACGCCGTTCTTCGTCATTTTCGGCAGCCTGTCCGACCGCATCGGCCGCAAGGGCATCATCATGGCCGGCTGCATCCTCGCGGCACTGACCTACTTCCCGATCTTCCATGGGTTGACCCAGTACGGTAACCCCGACGTGTTCATCGCGCAGGAGAAGAACCCGGTCAAGGTGATCGCCGATCCCGACCAGTGTTCGTTCCAGTTCGACCCGGTGGGCAAGGCCAAATTCACCAGCTCCTGCGACCTGGCCAAGACCGTGTTGGCCAAGCGGGCCATCCCCTACGAGAACGTGAAGGCCGAACCTGGCACCGTGGCGCAGGTGCGCATCGGCGAGAAAGTCATCCAGAGCTTCGAGGGCACCGGCATGCCGGCCGCCGACTTCAAGGCCAGGAACGATGCGTTCGTCGCGACCCTCGGCGCCTCGCTCAAGGAAGCCGGCTACCCCGAGAAGGCCGACCCGGCCAAGACCAACTACCCGATGGTGCTGCTGCTCCTGACCATCCTGGTGATCTACGTGACCATGGTCTACGGGCCGATCGCCGCCTGGCTGGTGGAACTGTTCCCGGCGCGCATCCGCTACACCTCGATGTCGCTGCCGTACCACATCGGCAACGGCTGGTTCGGCGGCTTCCTGCCGACGGTGGCGTTCGCCATGGTCGCGGCCACGGGTGATATCTACTACGGGCTGTGGTACCCGATCATCATCGCGGTGATGACGGCCATCCTGGGTATTTTCTTCATGCCGGAAACCAAGGATCGGGACATTAGTCATACCTGAGCCTGGCATTGCCCTCTCCCGCAGGGGAGAGGGCAACCCCCATCAGAAGTAGTAGCCGATGTTGATGTTGGTCCGGTAGTACCAGTCGTTGCTGCCGATCGAGCTTGTGTTAGTGAAGCCAGTACCGTTTTCCGCACCGCCGTAGGGGTTGGCGTTTTTCGCCCAGGTCAGGTCGACCCACGCCATGATCGGCATCGCCAGGAATTGCGCGCCGACGGTGTACATCTGCGAGTCGTCCCAACCGCTCTGGTCTTTCATCATGCGACTGTAGTCGTTATACAGTTTGATCTTCTTCAATTGGCCCAGCTTCGGCGTCGGAATGTCATAGCCGACGTTCAGCGAAGCGATGGTTGCCTTGGAGGCGATCAGGTACGCGGGCGTCAGGCCGTTGCCGCCCATCAACACCGAGTCGTTGCTGACGCCGGCCGGGTTTTTCGGGTCGTACTCGTAGCGGATGCCCTGGGTGCTGACGGTCCATTGGCCGGCATTGATCACGGCGTGAATGCCGCCGGCCCAATAATCACCGTCATCCCGGGTGGTGGCGTTATACAGCTGCGCAGCGGCCACCGAGGCCCCGACCTCGGCTTTCCAGCCGTCGTTGACAAAGGTCCGCGCGACCCGGGCGTTGATCTGGTTGTGCTTCTCGTTGTCCTGGCGCGACTGGGTGAAGGGGATCGCGTTGTCCTTGAGGTCGGCGTAGCGGCCGACTTCCGGCGAGTAGCGAATGTCCGACGGCATCATGCGCGGGAAATACCCCAGTTGCAGATCCCAGTCCTTGTCCTTGTAGCTGTACTTCACACCCGAACCGGCGCTGACGCCATACCCCATGAAGAAGGGCAGGTGGTAACTCCAGCCGAATTGCGGGTAGGGTTCCAGGCCGAACGGCTTGAACGGCGCGCCCAGTTGCAGGTTCGAATTGCTGTTGAAGCGGTAGCCGACGAAGCCGCGATCGATGGAGCGTTTGCCGTCATCCTGGAACCAGTAACCGACGTCACTGAACAGGTTCTTGTAAGTCGCCTGCACGTCGATGCGGAAGGTGTCGAACAGAAAGCGGCCATTGTTTTCGGTGGTGTCCCAATGCTCGTCGCGGTAGTTGGTGCGCAAGGCTCCGCCGATATCCAGGCTGCTCTGGCCATCGTCGCTGCGCCAGGCGATGTGCGGGAAGGGCTTTTTACCGGTAGTCGATGTCACGGGCGCGGCAGGGCCGGGTTCGCCGGCGAAACTGACGCAGCTGGTTATCATCAGCCCGAGACATATCACGTAATTCTTCATGCTCACTTCCCCTGCAATATTGAGCGCTACAAAGTGACCGGCAACACTTTTCCGCTTGCCTTGAAAGTGGCAATGGGCGAGTGACTTCGAGTGTTGCGGTATTGGAGTGCGTTTTTGTTTTTGCTGTTTTGTAGGTGATACGGCGTTTGATCTATGAACTTAGTGTGAATAGAGCAGAAACTATGCCAACTGTAGGGTGGTGCTTCTGTATCGAATAAACTTCAGTAAAAACAATTGTTTATATGGGAAACGCATTTCCTTGTATTGCCCGTGAAACGCGGGCCTCAAGGAGTAACGAAACTGCACGTTATGTGTGCGTCCTTACTCGACTCGGATAAAAAATGCCTCTCACGGGGAATCACAGATAACGCAATACCTGTAGGAGCCGGCTTGCCGGCGATGGACTCAAGTGCGCCGCGTTTAACCAGATCGCACGCGTTATCGTTAACGATCATCGCTGGCAAGCCAGCTCCTACAGGTCTTGCGCCAGCCTTCAATGCCGAACATGACACCGATCCCATGTAGGAGCTGGCTTGCCAGCGAAGGCGTCCGTCCAGACGAAATAATGTTACCTGACCCACCGCTTTCGCTGGCAAGCCAGCGCCTACAGGGGGCCGTGCCCAGGCTGGAAAATGAGGTGGCTTCCAAACCGGTGAACGCCCCCCCAAAAAAAGGCCGACAAAAGTGTCGGCCTGTTTAATGGATGAAATAGAACAGCGGTTATAAATCGAGAACCAACCGCCGACTCTTGCAACCCGACACACAAACCATCATCGACTTGTTCGCCGCACGCTCGGCCTTGGTCAGCACGCCGTCGCGATGATCGACTTCACCTTCCAGAACCCGTGTTTCGCACGAACCACACACCCCTTCGCGACAGCTGTATTCAATGTCACAACCCGCCTCGAGCAACACGTCAAGCAAACTCAAACCCGGCTCGATCGACAGGGTCTTGCCGGTTTTTTTCAGCTCGACGCTGTAACTGCTCTGCGCATCTTCCGACGGCGGCAACTCCGCCGCCGCGAAGCGCTCGATATGCGCATGGGGATAACCGAGACCTTCGCAGGTGCTTTCGAAGGCATCGAGCATCGGAGTCGGCCCGCAGCAATAAAAGTGCGTATCACCCGGTTGACCCGCCAGGTAGGCACTCAAGTCCGGCGGCATGCCTTTTTCATCGTTGAAGTGGTACAGCACCTTAGCGCTCAGACCGCTGAGTTCTTCGACCAACGCGGCTTCCTGCCGTGAACGGGCGCAGTAGATCAGCTCGGCGGATTTTCCCAGGGCCAGCAGTTGGCGGAACATGCAGTAGATCGGCGTGATGCCGATGCCACCGGCCACCAGCACGCTGTGTCTGGCGTTGAGGTCGAGCTGGAAGTTATTGCGCGGCGACGAAATCGGCAGCTGCATCCCGACCCGTAATTGCCCGTGCACAAATTCCGAGCCGCCACGGCTGTTGCGATCGCGCAGGATGCCGACCACGTAACGGCCGCGATCGCTCGGCGAATTGAGCAACGAGTAGCTGCGCACCAGGCCGTTGGGCAGGTGCAGGTCAATGTGCGAGCCGGCTTCGAACGGAGGAAAGACGGTGTCGCCATAGGGCCGCAACTCGACGCTGATGATGCCTTCGGCTTCGTAGCGCAGGGTGTGCACGAGCGCGGTGAGGGGGGAGGAATTGGACATCGGTCACCTCTTTTCGACAGTTCGCAAATCGAGATCGAGACGCGCGCCGGCCTCGATCTCCACCCGCAGTTCGGGAAACACCAGCGCGCTCACTTCAACCAGCGTGGAGGTCGGGAACAGCGCTTGCCCGGCGAAGAAGTCACGCCGCGCGCGACCCACTTCGTCCTTGTCGGCAATGGCGGTGACATACACCGTCAGCCGGTAAATATTGCCGACATACCCGCCCGCAGCTTCCACCAGCGTGCGAATCTTGTGCAACACCACCAGGGTCTGCGCATAGGTATCGAGCGGCGCACCAGCCTCAACGGCCTGGCGCGTAGCGGGATGGCCGGTCATGCCGGACATCACCACTTCGTTGCCGATCAGCAAGGCATTGGACCAGGTGCTGCCGGCCGACTCGCTCAACGAATCGGCCTGTACACGTTGCACGGCTGCGTTCATGGCAACTGCTTCGCGTCGATCAGCTCCAGCTGGGCCTTGGCCGCATTTTTCAGGTAGCGGCGCAGGCGCACCACGCCGAGGTCATGCTGGTACAGGTTTTCCCGTTGGTTGGCGTCCGGCTCCATGAATTCGAGCAGCACCCGATCCTGTTCCAGCACCGCCCAGTGCCGCGCTTCCAGACGATTCTTGTAGAGGAAGCGCCAGGTGTCACGCTGCCAGCCGGTCAATGGACGGCAACGCCAGTGGAACACCGCCGACAACGAGCGGCTGCTTGGCGTGTAGCTGCCGATGATGGTGAAGTTGCCGCCCGGGCCACCGGTTTTCGGGTACGGAATTTCCAGGCGCAGCCAGTGGCAGGTATTGTCCATGAATTCGGTCCAGTCGAAATTCACCCCGCGCTGGCCTTCCTTCTCGAAGAAGAAGCCGTGGTCGGTGTCGCGGGTGACGAACCTGGCCGTGGCTTCGCCTTCACTCATGGAGTGCGACATCTTGTGCAGGTAGGTGCCGTGCATCGGGTCCATGACGTTGTCGATGACGTAGCGGTAGTCGCCTTTCCACTCGGTGTAGCACAGGAAGCTGCTCCATTGCGGGGAGGTCAGTTGCTCGGGCAGCACCAGTTCCGGCGGGGTGTCCTCGTGCGGGTCGACGGCGTTGTAGAGGAAGATCGCGCCAGCGGCTTCACGGGTGTGGAACATCCGCGTCGGGCGGCTGCCTTCGAGTTTGCAACCCGGGCTACCGGGGACTTTGGTGACGGTGCCATCGCAGCGCACTTCGACGCCGTGATAAGGGCATTGCAGGCGGTCACCCAGCACCGGGCCCTGGGACAAGGGCGCGCCGCGATGCGGGCAGTGATCTTCCAGGGCATGCACGCTGCCGTCATTGTCGCGCCACAGGGCAATCTTGTAGCCCAAGCGACGGATCGACAGCGGTTTTTCACCCAGCTGATCGGACGGCAGCACCGGGAACCACAGGTTCTTCAAGCCGTTGGCCAAGAGGTTTTCAACAGGATCGACGGTTGTATTCATGTTCATTTCTTATTGTCCTCCGGCGGGTCATTCGCCCAGCCGAGCCATCAGGGTTTTATAGGCATCCGCAGTCCACTCACCGGTGGTCAGCGGGCAGGGCGGCCCGGCCAGGTTCAGGTGCGCGAGCAGGTCGGGCAGCTCGGTCACGCCATTGCCGAAAGCGCGTTCGATGGAGTCGCCGAGCAACTCTTCGAACTGGGTGTTGGGCCGTTTGCGAGCCTGATGGGGCTCCAGGTAGGGTTCGGTATTGCTCATCTCATTGACCTCCATTGCGTACCCGTTCGCGGATCATTTCGCGCACGGGAATAAAGTCGTACGTGGGGAACACTTCAGTGCTGAACACCCCCCAGGCCGAGCGTTCGAGCTCGACGTTGAGGGTCGGCAGCAGGCTCGGCGGCAAACGCAGGGTGACGATCTGGCCCAGGCCCATGGCCACGGTCCAGGACACCACCTCGACGCCTTGCGGGGGAAACCGCTCCCACCAGTCCTGCTGCTTCATGTGCCGCTGAATGTCTTCCAGGTTCTTCGATTGGTCGTGCTTGAGCAGCACGGTCACCAGCAGGGATTCGCTCATGTTCGTGTCCCGGTTCAGGCCGCGGCTGATGTCGGCACGGCCCAGGCGTCGTAGCCATACACCCAGTCGGCGTTGCCGCCGTCCTTGAGCCATTGGTTGCCGCGCGAGCCGATCTGGATCTGGCTGGTGCGTTGCAGCCGCGCCTGCTGGTAAGCGAGCAGGGCATCGGCGATCTGCGCGGTGCTGGTCAGGTCTTGCAAATGGAGAGCGAGCACCACCGCGTCTTCGATCGCCTGGCCGGCACCTTGCGCCATGAACGGCATCATCGGATGGCAGGCATCGCCCAGCAGGGTCATCGCGCCTTTGGACCAGAACGGCAGCGGATCGCGTTCATACAGCGCGGTCTTGAGCACCTCGTTGCAGGCGTCGAGCAGGGCGCGGGCATCCGGATGGAAGTCCTGATAGTGGCTGCGCAACTCGTCGACATCGCCGGCGCTGGTCCAGGACTCTTCATGCCAGCTGTCCTGGGCGGTGGTGGCGAAGATGAAGATGTCCCGGCCCTGATTCAGCGGAAAGGTCACGATCTGGCTTTCGGGAGTAGGGCCCCACCATTTGGTGAACGCCTGGATATTCGGCACATGGGCGACGCTGGCAGCCGGCACGACAGCCCGGTAGGCCACCACCCCGGTAAAGCGCGGCTGCTCATCACCGAACAGCGCATTGCGCACCACCGAATGGATGCCATCGGCACCGATCAACAGGTCGGTGACGTGGCAGCTGCCATCCTTGAAGCGCAACTCGATGCCGTCGGCGGTTTGCACGACCTGCTCGGTACGTTTGCCAAACTTCACCTGTTCCTGCGGGAAGACATCCGCCAGCGCGGCCAGCAGATCGGCGCGGTGAATGGTCAGCTGCGGTGCACCGTATTTCTGTTCGGCGGCGTCGGCCATTTCCAGGCGCGAGGTTTCCTCGCCGCTGTCCCACATCCGGCTGATCCGGTGCGTGGGTCGAGCGGCAGGAATACGCACCGCAGCACCGACACCCAAACCATCCAGGGCACGCACGGCGTTCGGCGTCAGATTGATGTCGGCACCGACCCGCAGAAAGGCTTTCGACTGTTCGAATACGGTGACGTTATGCCCGGCACGGAGCAGGGCAATGGCGGCGGTCAAGCCACCGATTCCGGCACCGGCAATCGCGATATTGAGTGAAGACATGGGCAACTCCTGCTCAGGATTTCGGTTTGTCGGTAAGGAACTTGCCCTGGGGCGCTTCGACATGTTGCTGGCGCCGGGTATTGCCATCGATGCCGCCGGCGATCGCCCATTCGGCGAATACCGTGGGGCCGGGTTCGAAGGTGCGTGGCTCCCATTCGCCGGTCAGTTGGTCTTCGTCGGCGTAGTACTCGACCAGCGCGCCGGCCGGGTTCTTGAAGTACCAGAAAAACGCCGACGACACCGGGTGCCGACCGGGACCGATTTCCGTGGCCCAGCCGCGGCGGGAAATGTGCATGCCGCCGCCGAACACTTCGTGCACATCGCGCACGGTGAAGGCGACGTGGTTCAGGCCGGCGCGAGGGGCGGGCAGTTGCAGCATGAACAGGTCGTGATGCCCGCCTTCCTCGGCGGTGCGCAGGAACGCGCCGCGGTCCGGATAGCGGTCCGAGGCCTGGAAGCCGAAACGCTCGTGGTAGAAGGCTTCGCAGGCGTTGACGTCCTTGACGAAGAACACCACGTGCCCGACTTCGATCGGCGTGGCGTGGTCATAGATCGGCGCGGCCTTGTTGATCCGGCCTTTGGTTTGCCAGGTGTTGTGGCCGCTGCACTCGATCTGCAGTTCGCGCTTGCGGGTCACTTGCAGGCGGATCGCCAGGCCATTGGGGTCGGTGCAACCGATGCGCCCGTCAGCTTCGATGAAGCCGGGATCGTTGGCGATGCGCTCGCTGTACAGCTTCAGGTCAGCCTCGCTTTCGACGCCCCAGACCACTTCGCGCACGGTCGAGCCGGCTTCGATCGCCGGCGGCAGGCCAGCCTTGTTGATGTCGGCGAGCACCACGCGGCAGCCGTTGAGGGTTTCGAAGATCACCTCGTCAGGCTGCTCGCTGACCTTGCTCAAGCCCCAGTCGCTGAAGAACCGCACGCTGGTCTCGAGGTCCTCGACGCCGTAGGTGACTTCATCAATGCCTGAAACGCTCATAACCCAACCTCCGTTTGCACACCGGCCCAGGCCAGTGGCTGTTCATTCATGCCCCAATAAAGGCTTTTCTGTTCCATGTACTGCAGGATGCCGAGGCGGCCTTTTTCCCGGCCCAGGCCGCTGTCGCGCCAGCCGCCGAACGGGGTGGAAATCGAGAACTGCTTGTAGGTGTTGATCCACACCGTGCCGGCCTGGATTTTCCGCCCCAGGGCCCAGGCGCGCTTGTAATCGCGGGTCCAGATGCCGGCGGCGAGGGCGTACAGGCTGTCGTTGGCCTGTTCGAGCAATTGCGCCTCGTCATCGAACGGCATGGCCACCAGCACCGGGCCGAAAATCTCTTCCTGGCACACCTGTTGGCTGTTGTTCAAGCCTTCGAGGATGGTCGGCGGGTAGTAATAACCCTGGTCGTACACGCCGCCGCTCGGACGCTCGCCACCGAGCAGCAGGCGTCCGCCTTCGGCTATCCCAAGAGCAACATAACGCTCCACCGATTCGCGGTGTGCGGCGCTGATCAGCGGACCCATTTGCGTGCGCTCATCCGCCGGATCGCCGACCCGCAACTCGGCTGCAGCCGCCACCAGGCGCGCCATGAACGGTTCGTACAGCGAGCGGGCGACAAACAACCGCGAGCCGGCAATGCAGGCTTCGCCCGACGAGCTGAAGATGCCATACAGCACACCCGCCACCGCGTGATCGAGATCGGCATCATCGAGGACGATGGTCGGCGATTTGCCGCCCAGTTCCAGCGACACCGGCATCATCTTGTCGGCGGCGATGTGGGCAATGTGTTTGCCGGTCCTGGTGCCGCCGGTGAACGACACGCGCTTGACCAGCGGGTGACGGGTCAATGCATCACCGAGCAGCGAACCCTTGCCCGGCAACACGCTGAGCAAGCCTTTCGGCAACCCGGCCTCTTCACAGATGCGCGCCAGTTGCAGCGCCATCAGCGGGGTGATTTCCGCCGGTTTGATCACCACCGCGTTACCCGCCGCCAGGGCCGGAGCGACCTTCTGCGCTTCGCTGGCAATCGGCGAGTTCCACGGGGTGATCGCGGCGATCACGCCCATCGGCTCGTAGACGCTCATGCTGACGAAGTCACCACGGGACGGCGTAATGGTTTCCTCGAGGGTTTCACAGGCCGCGGCGAAGAACTGGAAGGTGCCGGCCGCGCTGGCCACCAGGGCCCGGGTCTCGTTGATCGGTTTGCCGTTGTCCTGGCGCTGCAATTGCGCCAGTTCTTCACTGCGTGAGCGAATCAGTTCGGCGACGCGGTACAGCACGCTGGCCCGCTCGTGGGGTTTGCGCTGCGCCCAGCCGCTGTGCAAAAACGCCTGATGCGCACCTTGCACGGCGTCTTCCACGTCGTCGACACTGGCGGCGTTGAGCCAGGCCACGGCCTCGCCGGTGGCGGGGTAGCAGGTGGCGTAGCGCTCGCCGCGCCCCAGGCGCCAGTCGCCGGCAATGCAGATCGGTAAAGTCTGTTCGAGAGTCATAGGAGTACCTCAGCTGTAAGCTTCAAGCTGCAAGCTGCAAGGAGGAGCAAAGGCAACGCAGTGCGCCTTTACTTGCTGCTTGAAGCTTGCAGCTTGTGGCTGCTTTCATATCGAAATCGCATGGGCATGGTTGCCCAAGGCGCGGACGACGCTGTAAACGGTCAGCGCCGAGGTCTTCGGGTTGGCCAGCAGCGGCTTGCCACGCAAGCTCAGTTCGAAACCGCCAAAGGCACCGCGGGCTTCGAAGTGATGCACGTTCTCCTCGCTCAGCGGGTCGGCGATCAGCGTCACGTGGGTGCGATCCAGGCCGAGCCCGGCCAGCGACAGGGTCGCGGCGACGTTGGCATTCTTCGGGTAGAGGCGGGCCGCTTCCCGGGCGCTGCCCTGAAAAATCACCGTGGCTTCGCTGATGCTGTCCAGATCGCAGGCCTGTTCGGCCGGGGTGTTTTTCCAGGCGCGTGCCGGCTTGCGCCCGGTGTAATTGACCGAGTCGAGGCCACCGACCTTGGCCGCCGACAGCGCATCGATGCCGCCGATGGCGCCGGGCAGCAATTCGATGCGGGTCTGGCCGCGCTCGGCCGCCGCTTCCAGGCGTTCGACCAGGCCGACTTCGGACAGCGCGCCGACCGAGACGATCAGGCAGGCGATGCCGCGCTCCAGCGCCGGCAACACATGTTCTTCGATGGCGCGATGGCCGGCGCACTCGACCAACAGGTCGGGGCGCGCATCGGCCGGCAACGCCGTCAGTACCTGCGGCGGTTGTTTGAAACTGGCCAGCCGCTGGCGTACCAGTGCTTCCGAGCCGGCCGAGGCGATCACGTAATCGACGCACAGCTGCGGGTCTTTCTCCAGCAGTTCGAGCACGCCGACGCCAATGGCGCCGCAGCCGATCATGGTGATGTGCAACATGACGAAGTCCTCAAGCCGTGGCTTTCTGCGCTTTGGTTTCGCTGTTGGGCGGACCGGCGAACTGGGTGGCGAAGCTGCCGACGGCGAGCATGTCAACTTCCAGCAGGAACGGACCGGGTTGCGCCAGTGCGCCGTCGACCACGCGCCCGAAATCCTTGAGGTCGGTGACCAGGCCGTGGCGCAGGTTCAGCGATTCGGCCAGCTTGGAATAATCCGGGGTGTGCAGGTCGACGTAGCAGTGACGGCTGCCGTAGACCGCGTCCTGGATGTTGCGAATCACGCCATAGCGCTGGTCGTTCATCAGCAGGATCACCACGTTGGCGTTTTCTTGCACCAGGGTCGCCAGCTCACCGAGGTTGAGGATGAAACCGCCGTCACCGGCCAGGGCGAAGACCTTGCGCTCCGGCGCGGTTTCCGCCGCGGCCACGGCGGCGCCGATGCCCATCGACAGGCCTTGGCCAATGCCGCCGCCAAGGGCATGCACGCCGGCGCGCGGGTGGTACAACGTCAGCAGGCGGTTGCCCCAGATGCTGTTGGACAGCGTGACATCGCGCACCCAGGTGAAATTGCGCCCGGTAATGGCTTGCAGCTGTTCGACCATCGCCGAGTACGGGCCGAGGTCGGCGATCAGCTGCGTGCGGGATTTTTCGCGAACGGCCTTGAGCTCGGCGAGGAACGTCGGGTCGATCTGCAGACGACCTTCGAGACGATCGGCCAGGCCTTCGAGGGCCAGCGCCGCGTCACCGCAGATGAACAGCTCGCTGTTGTAGCTGCGACCTTCGATGGCCGGGTTGGCGTCGATGCGCAAGGTGTTGCGCGGCAACTTCAGCGCGTATTTGAAGGTCTCGTTGCTGCGCAGGCGAGAGCCGGCGATCAGCAGGGCGTCGCAGCTTTGCAGGAACTGCTCGACCAGTTTGTTCTGCGAGAACGCCCCCAGGCAGCGCTCGTCATCTTCGTTGACCACGCCGCGACCCTGGGTCGAGGTGATCACGCCGACGCCCATGTCCAGCAGGCGTTTGACTTGCGGCCCGGCGTGCCGCGCGCCACCGCCCAGCCACAGCAGGGGACGGGTGGCACTGGCCAGGCGTTCGGCGACCAGGTCCAGCGCTTCGGGCGCGGGCACGGCCACCGGAATCGGCAGCGGCGAGAGGTCGGTCGGCATCGGGATAAAGGTCGACTGGATGTCGATCGGGATTTCCACGCTGACTGGCCCGGTCGGCGCAGTCAGTGCGGTCTGCACGGCCAGCTTCAGGGTGCTGATAGCGGTTTCGACGCTGCGCACCCGGAACGCGGCTTTCGACACGGCCTTGAGCATGGTCAGTTGATCGCGGGCTTCGTGGATGTAGGCGAACTCCTGATCCAGGTACGGCGTTTCGATCTGCCCGGTAATGTGCAGCAGCGGTGTGCCGGCGGTCAGCGCTTCGACCAGCGCCCCGGCGGCGTTACCGGCCGCGGTGCCGGTGGACGTCAGGCATACGCCCAGGCCACCGGTGGTGCGGGCATAGGCATCGGCCATGTTGGTGGCGCCGGCTTCACCCCGGGCCATGACGAAGCGGATGTTGCCGCGCACGGCGAACGCATCGAGGATCGGCATGTTGTGGATCGAGATCACGCCGAACGCGGCCTTGACCTCGCACTGCTCGAGGAACGCGGTGATGGCAGCGCCAACGGTGACAGTATTTTCATTACGCATGGCGGGACAGGCCTCCGGAAACATCGATATGGCTGCCTGTGGTGTAAGCCGACAGAGGCGAGGCCAGAAACAGGATCGCGCGGGCCGCTTCAATCGGCAGGCCCAGGCGCCCCAAGGGAATGTGTTTTTGTCGAGCCAGGCGGGCGGTCCATTGGCTCCAGTCCAGCTCCCGCTCTTCGCGGGCTTCGAAACGTCGGCGCCATTGCCCGGACTCGACCAGGCCAATCAGGATGCCGTTGACCCGAATGCCATCGGTGGCGAATTCGGTGGCCATCGAGCGCACCAGGTTCATCACCCCGGCACGCGCGGCCGAGGCGGCGACCATGTGCGGCTCTGGCTGGCTGGCCAGCAGCGAATTGACGCAGACGATGGCGGCGTTCGGTTGACCTTGCAGCTGCGCCTTGAAGGCACGAACCGGGTGGATCACCGAGAAGAATTTCAGGTTCAACTCTTCGGTCCAGGCGCTGTCGGTGGTGTCGGCGAAGGTCGAGACCCGACCTTGTCCGGCGTTGTTGATCAGCACGCTGGCCGGGCCCAGTGCCGCCAGGCTGGCGGCGGCAAAGGCGTTGACCGAATCCGCGTCGAGCACGTTGCACACCCGGGCCAGCAACCGCGCCTGGGGAAAGCGTTGGCGCAAGTCGGCTTCGGCGCTGCGCAGGCGATCTGCGTCGCGACCGCAAAAAGCCACGGCGGCGCCGGCTTCGAGCAGCAACTCGACACAGGCCAGGCCAATCCCCGAGGAGCCGCCGGTCACGATGGCCGTGCTGTCCTGCAGTTGATAGAGACTCATCTCAATCCCTCATCAGGGCGGTCACGCGCTGCTGGCCGTCAAGGCCGGCAGCGCTGTTGTAGTCGAGCAACCGCGACAGCTCATCGGCGCTGCGACGCACCTGCAGGAGCAATTCGTTGAAGTTGACGTGGGCGATTTGCGTGGTCGGAATGGTCACGCCCAGGGCTGCGACGATCTGCCCGGATTGATCGCGTACCGGCGCGGCGACGGTCGAAATCGCTGATTCGAAGAAGCCCTCGCCACTGACAAACCCGCGCTGACGGTCGGCCTGGACCATGTCGAACAGCTCCATCACGGTCTTCGGCGTGCAGGGCGAGAACTGTTCCAGGTGATCTTCCGGGTACAGCTCGCGCAACTCGGCCAGCGACAGGTCTTCGAGCAGAATGCGCCCCAGGACCGTGGCGTGGGCGGGCAGGCGGGTGCCGACATTCACCGCGCTGGAGAACACCGACGGCGGCGAGACCTTGGCCACGTAGACGATCGAGCGGCCGTCGCGCACCACCAGGTTGCTCGGGTAGTTGAGGCGGTCGCACAGGCGGGCCAGCAGCGGCTGGCCGAGTTCGGTCAGCTCCAGCGAGGCCAGGTACTCGAAACCCAGGCGCAGCACCGACATGCCCAGGCGATATTCATTGCCGCTGCGGGTGACGAACCCCATGGTTTCCAGGGTCGTCAGCAAGCGAAAAATCGTCGAGCGCGGCAGCGCCAGACGGCGAGCCAGTTCCGGCGCGGTCAGCGTGCGATTGCGCCGGCTGAACTCGCAGAGCAGCAGCAGGCCGCGCTCCAGGCCCGGCACGATGTATTTGTCCTGAGCGTCCTTCAGCAGATCTGAATCGTTCATAGCGATGCACCTGTCAGGGATTGGTTGATGGCACAGGCCAGACGGCCCGCCACCACACAAGGTTGTTCGATGGGGCTGGCGTGCCCGGCATCGGCGATAAGGTTGAACGTGCCGCCCAGGGCCTTGGCCAGGGTCAGGCAGCTTTCGGGCGCGGTGATGCCGTCGGCTTCGCCGCAATGCACTTCACACGGCATCGACAGCGGGGCGTGGCGCAGCAGGTCATCGCCGCACAGCAGTTCGATGGCCTGGCGATAGCCCTCGGGGTTGAGCCTGGCCATGTTCCACTGCACCCAGGCCTGTGCCTTGGGGCTGGCGTTGGGCGAGAGCATGTGGGCACTGCGTTGCTCGGCCATGCCCTGGATGCCCAGTTGTTCCAGGGCACGCAGGCGTTTGTTGCGCACTTCCTGACGCTGCAGGGCGCGCGATGGATGGCCGTAGCCCTGGGCCGGGCTGATCAAGACCAGCCGGCTGATGCGCTGCTGGTGCACGCCGCTGGCCAACGCGGTGGCGGTGATCGCACCCAGGGAGTGACCCACCAGCACACACCGCTGGATGTCCAGGGCATCGAGCATCTGCAGCAGCCGTTCGGCGTAGTCCGAAGCGTCCGGGGCCAAGGCCCTGAGCGGCGTGGAGTCACCGTAGCCGGGAGCGTCCCAGGCGATCACCCGGGCGCTCTGGCCAAGCGCCTGCGCCGCTTGTAGCTCCTGGGCCACCTGCAGCCACGACGCCGAGCCCGAGCCGATCCCGTGCAGCAACACGATGGCCGGCCCGGCCCCGCATTCGCGCACGGCCTGGCGGGCGCCTGCGAGCTCCAGGATGCGCTGGGGAAAGTCCAGGGCCAGTTGGGCCTGGAGGTCGGCCGTGAGCGCAGAGGCGAGCGTGTCGATGGCGTGCAACATGGGCTTATCCGCGCTTGATCGAGGCCAGAGGGTGTTCTGGCGGGTAGGTCGGGGTGACGGGTTTTTTCGCGCCGAGCATCACGCACATCAACGCGTCTTCATCGCCGATGTTGATCTCTTCGCGGTACACGCCGGGCGGCACGGAAATCACGTCGCGGTCGGTGAGGATGGTTTCGAAACGCTCGCCGTCCTTTTCGATCACCACCTTGAGTTTGCCGCGCAGCACGAAGAACACTTCTTCAACGTCGGTGTGCAGGTGCGGCGGGCCTTCGTGACCGGCGGGAATCACCATGGTGGAGAAGGTGAAGTTCTCCGACGGGATGGTGTTCATGTCCGTGCTGACGCCCGTGCCGCCGGTGCCGATGTAGCGCATCTGCGCGCGGCGGAATTTCGGGTCGTAGTCGGCCTGGAACTTCAGCGCGTTCCAGTCGTACTTGCGCGTGTCGTAGCGGGCGATGCGGGTCTGCATCCAGCTTGCAAGGTCGCTGCCGGCGGGTTGTTCCCAGCTTTTCGGCGTGGCCTGCTCTGAAGCAGCGTGTGCATTCAAGTTGGCGGATAGATCGGTCATGGCAGTCTCCTGATCAAGGCATGACGAACCCGCCGTTGACCGGCAGGGTTTGTCCAGTGATGAAACGGGCGAGGTCGGACAGCGCGAACAGCACGGCGCCGCTGACGTCTTCGGGAAGTTGTGGGCGCTGAATCGCCCGCTGGTCGTTGTACAAACGGTGACGCGCTTCGGGCACGTAGGCGGTGGCTTCGACCAGCACCAGGCCAGGCGCGATGGCATTGACCGTGATGTTGTCGCCGCCCAGCTCGCGGGCCAGGCTGCGGGTCATGGCGATGATCGCGCCCTTGCTGGCGACATAGGCCAACAGGTTCGGCGCGCCCCACAGCGGGGTGTCGGACGCCACGTTGACGATGGCGCCATGGCCACTGGCGCGCAGGGCCTGCAGACAGGCTTTGGTCATCAGCCAGGTGCCGCGCACGTTGACCTGCATCACCTGATCCCAGGTCTCGAGGCTCAGCTCTTCGCAGGTCTTGCCGCCGGAATTGGTGATCGACGCGTTGTTCACCAGGCCGTCCAGTCCCCCGAGCAATCGGGTGGTTTCGGCGATGCAGGCTTCGATCGAGTCCGGTTGCGCCAGGTCCAGGGTCACGCCATAAACGGTCAGGCCTTCGGCGACCAGTTCGGCGGCCGATTGCTGGACGCGCTCGGCGAGAATGTCAGCGATCACTACCTGGGCACCGGCGCGGCCGATGGCCTGGGCGAAGGCGTAACCCAGGCCGCGGGCGCCCCCGGTGACCAATACGCGACGGCCTTCGAGCAAACGATTGAGGGTCGTCATCATTGAGTACTCAGCATGGCTTTGGGCATGTAATGCAGGATGCGTTTCTCGGCCCAGACCACCGCGCCGTACGCGAGCACCCCGATCAGCGTCAGCATGACGATGGCGACGAACACACCGGCGGTATTGCCCTGGCCTTCGGCATCCACCAGCAGGAAGCCCAGGCCCTGGTTGCCGCCGACCAGTTCACCGACGGTGACGCCGATCACGGCCAGGGTCGAGGCAATGCGCAAGCCGGAGAACAACGCGGCCATGGCCGATGGAAATTCCACCAGGCGGAAGATCTGCCAGCGGCTGGCGTTCATGGTCCGCACGAGGTTGATCATGTCCGGGTCCACGGTACGGATCGCCGACAGCACGTTGATCATCACCGGGAAGAACACGATCAGGATCGCGATCAGGATCTTCGGGTAGATGGTGTAGCCCAGCCACATGACGAAAAGCGGGGCGAAGGCGACTTTCGGCGCGATCTGCAGCGCCAGGATGTACGGCGACAGCATGGCTTCAGCAGCGGGCGAGAGGCCCAGCGACACGCCGATCGCCACGCCGAGCAGGGCGCCCAGGCCGAAGCCGACAATGATCTCGAACGCGGTGATCAAGGTGTGCTGCAACAGGCCGCCGGTCTGCCACATCACTACGCTTTCCTGGGCCACCCGGCTCAGTTGCGGCATGACGAACTCGGGCATGCCGAGCAGTCCCGGGCCCCATTGCCAGAGCACCAGGAACAGGATCAGCAGGGCGACGCTGCCGAGCATGGAGTTATTGAGGTTTTTCATCGTGTCGTTACCTTGTTGTCACTGACCGTCATTGCGCGGCGGTTTGGGTGTCGATGAACTGGTTGGTGTACAGGTCGTCGAGCTTGGGCTCCTGGGTGACGATGCCTTCGCTGACATAGAACTGGCGGACCGTTTCCAGCCGCGCCGGATCGATGCGCCCCGGTACGACCTGGTTGGCGTAGACATGCTCGACGTACAGCTTGAACACCTTCTCCAGCGACGCTTCCTTGCCGGCATAGGCGGGCACTGCCTTGGCGAAAGTGGCTGCCGCGGCCTTGGGATCCTCGATGATGTCGCGCATGCCGTGCAGGGTGGCCTGGACCACGCCGCGCACGATCTCGGGATGGTTCTTGATAGCGTCGTCGGAGGCGAGGATTGCCTGGGCCATGCTGTCGAAAATCTGCGCCTGCGGGATCAGCTTGATCTTGACCCCGGCTTCTTCGGCGTTGACCACCCAGTCCGGCACGCCGGCCATCGCCTGGGCTTTATCGGCCGAGAACAACTGCCAGACGCCCGAAGGGCCGGCGGCCTGGATGTTCACATCGGTTTTGCTCAGGCCGGCTTTGCGCAGGGAAGCGAGCAGGGCGTAGTAGGTGGTATCGGAGTAGGACATCACCGTCATCGTCTTGCCCTTGAGGTCGGTGATCGAATTGATGTTTTCCGCCGCGTTGGTGGCAATCATGGTCACGCCACCGCCACCCAGTACCGCCACCGCGCGCACCGGAATGCCGTTGGCCCGCACTACGATCGGGGTGTCGCCGATGGCACCGCCGAGCATCGCGTTACCGGCACCGATCTGTTTCGCCACATCCACGCCGCCCTTGGCCGCAATGAACGTCATGTTCAGGTTTTGCGCGGTGTAGTAGCCCTTGTGCTGCGCGATGATCCACGGGGCGAACGCCGGCGAATTCGGCGGTGCCGGCAACAGGTAAGTCACGTCGGTCGACTGCGCCTGGGCAGCGAAGGCCAGGCCCAGGCCGAGCGCAACGGCGCTGGCCTGGCTGAAGCGTTGAAACAGAGACTTGAGCATGCGTACTCCTGAAAAGGTTGATGGCCACAAGGGCGTTGATCAATGCAGTTCGGTGTCTTCGCCGACCTGCAGCAACTCCATCAGGCGACCCACCAGCGGGCCGATCTCCGGCAGCTTGCGGCGCTCCAGCGGGTTGTCGCGAAACGGCAGGTCGACGGTGATTTCTTCGATGATGGTGCCGGGGCGGGCGCTCATGACCAGCAACCGATCGGACATGGCGATGGCTTCGATCAGGTCATGGGTAATGAACAAGGCGGTTTTCTTTTCATCAAACAGCATCCGCGCCATGTCTTGCTGCAGGATCATCTTGGTCTGCGCATCCAGGGCCGAAAACGGTTCGTCGAGGAACAACACCTGCGGGTCGATGGCCAGGGTGCGGGCCAGCGCAGCACGTTGGCGCATGCCCCCCGACAGCTGGAAGGGGTAGTGGTCGGCAAAACCTTGCAGGTGGCAGCGATCGAGCAGATCTTTGGCCACCGCCTGACGTTTGGCGGCCGCCACACCCTGGATTTCCAGGCCCAGTTCGACGTTGCGGCGAATACTGCGCCACGGCATCAGCAGGTCTTTTTGCAGCATAAACGCGACCTGACGGACCGGGCCGGTGACGGCTTCACCCCCGACGAAGACTTCGCCTTCGGTGGGGCGATACAGCCCGGAACCCATATTCAGGATGGTGCTCTTGCCACAACCGGAAGGGCCGATGATCGACACCACTTCACCGCGGCGGATCTTGAAGTTCACCTCGCGAATGGCAAACGGCGCTTCGGACTTGCCTTTGGCCGGGAAGCATTTGCCGACATTGCGGAATTCAATTTCGGTGGGCTCCGGATTGTCCTTGGGAGCGGGCTTATTCCATTGCGGGGCGACGGCGTACATCTCGTTCACAGCCATTGGGAAGGGTCTCTGGTCTGTTTTATAGGTGATACGCCGTTTAGTGCATGAACAATGCCAGAGATGTGAGCGTTTTGTTTTTTGTCAAAAACTCCTTTGTTATTAGATGTTTAAGAAGATTTCAGGTTGTTTCGAGCGTTTCATATATGAAACGTGGTTTCCTATTTGGCACGAAATTGCCCATCGATTGTGCGTGGCCCGGAAAAACGCGAGCGCGCAGTGCCTTTTCAGGTAACGCCTTATGGGGGGAAATAGCGGATTTGTTTCGCGTATGAAACAGCGTGGGGCAGATGGCGCGGGGATGTGGATGTTGATGGGTGGCGCTGATAAATCGTGAAGGGGTAATCCCAGGCAGACCTCACCGAGGAGGCCCACCGGTCCTTGAATGCTAAGCCAGGTCACCTTCGATGATGATCAGCTCGCGGCGAGAAGCGCGCAGTGCAAATTGCTTCGCCTCGGCGTAGGCGGGGTCGTTGTAGCAGGCCTTCGCTTGCTCGTAACCGGGAAACTCGACGGCAAGCACCCGGTTGCTGGATTGGGACTCGACCAGCGCGCTGGGGTCCAACACCTTGAGCTTGGCACTGTACTTCTCGCCGATAGGGGCTCACAGCCGGCCATATTCCTGTTGTGCAGCCGGGTCAACCACGTCAGAGCCGAAAATGATCCAATAGCCTTTCACCATGATTCTCCATTACGCGTTGTGTTGTTTGTTGGCGCTCGCTTCCTTTAACGGGAGGTGCTGCGCAAAGGTTGCAGCGGATTATTCGAAGGACTTACCGGCCGGAACTGGCCTCTGCAACATCCAGTAGCTGCTTCAAAACATCGAACCCTTCATGGTCATGGGTCAGGTGATTCACCAGATCATCCGCATCGAAAGTGAATGGCTCGCGAATCTCGACCATCCTGAAGAACTTGGAGGCCAGTAGCGTGCCTACCGTGTTCAGCAGTCCCTGTTCCCTTTTGCCAGCTAGTTGGGGGAAGAATGCCGACACCACAGCGGTACCCAGGGGGCGCATCTCTGTCGAGATTTGGACGTACTCCCAATGCCAGCGTCCCTTGGTAGGGCAGAATGTTGGTCCATCGTCGTCAAGCAAGTAATTCCAGCGACTGCTTTCCCACATCCATTGAGGCGGTTTCAGCAGGTAAGGCGCTGCATCATCCGGTCGCACCGTCACTTCATGATTCCGGCCACTGCCCCAGATCGTCAATGGACGTTGCTTCAGAAAGCTGAGGGCTCGCTGCCTCAAATGGAAGACTGCCAACCTATCGTCAATGTCGCTTTGCAACTGCGCCTGGCTCAATCCCTCAGCCATTCCCAAGATTGTCATCCCGATGTCGAGGTTCAGGCTGTGCAGGGGCTGCAGGTTCAGATAGAGACGACCCACCAGGGGGACAGGGAGGCGTTCTGCACAGCCGGATTCCAGAATCAGTGGAACAATCCTGACCCCAGGCTTGTCGGCGATCTGCTCCAACAGACGTAGCTCTTCGTACAAGCCCGATCCAATTCGCTGGGCCGCCTCCAGGTAGTCTTCATCACACAAGCACAGGACGAGGAGTGGTCGTTTTGCCAGAGCTATACCAATGGTGCGTTCGACCAGTTCGCCAAATGCCAGGGTGTCACGATCCCAGAAGACGTCGTGCTTCCAACTCAGGCTGGCAACAATGCCTTTCCGAACCCATTCCTTTTTTTTGAATCCAGCGCCCCAGGCGTACGAGATGAAGATAGAGCCGCCATTCTCTGCTGTTGTCATTTGTCCTATCCGTTGGGCTGTCGGTTCGTGCAGGCGTCTCACTGGACTGGCCTGACTATCACGAGGTAAGCATCAATGAAGCGGACCCTACAGGGAATAATCGAAACAGGCGAGCCACTGATGTAGCAGGCTATCGATGCCCTGAGCTGCCCTGCCAACTGTGTCTCTGGCAACGCATGAATGCCCCGCGTCCGGCAACCCTACACACAAAACAAGCTGCCAACAGCGACATGCCTCAACCCCGCAAAACCCTCAAAGCAACCGTTCAATGGCAGAATCTCCCCAACTTGATCGTTTTGGAGACCACCATGCTTGGCGCATTTGAACGAAGGCTCGACCCCTTTCCGCCTGACGAGGTACCACCGCCACCCGAGGGCCTGGCTCGGTTCCTGTGGGCGTGCACACGGGGCGCCCGCGGCTATATTCTGGCGTTTGCGCTGCTGAGTGCCGGTGTGTCGATCTACGAAGCCTGGCTGTTTTCTTTCCTCGGTCAGGTCGTGGATCTACTTTCGACCTGGAAGGCAGGCGGTGATGCGGCGGCGCAGGAAAGTCGCGTGTTGTGGGGCATGGCCATCGTCATGGCAACCAGTGTCGCACTGGTGGCGGCGCGCACCATGGTGCAGCACCAGATATTGGCGATCAACCTGCCGTTGCGGCTGCGTTGGGACTTCCACCGTTTGATGCTACGACAAAGTCTTTCGTTCTTTTCCGATGAGTTTTCCGGCCGGGTCACCACCAAGGTGATGCAGACTGCGCTGGCCGTGCGCGACGTGCTGTTCACCCTGATTGAGATCGCACCCGGAATCGGGGTGTATTTCATCGCGATCATTGCGCTGGCCGGCGGCTTCGCACTGAAACTGATGCTGCCTTTCATTGCCTGGATCCTGTTGTTCGGGCTAGCCATGCGCTACTTCGTACCCCGCTTGGGGAAAGTGGGGCAGGAACAGGCGCATGCGCGCTCCTCGATGACCGGACGTATCTCGGACGCCTATACCAACATCACGACCGTGAAGCTGTTCTCCCATTCCAATCGTGAAGCGCACTTCGCGCGTGCGGCCATGGAGGATTTCAAGCAGACCGGCTTTCGCCAGATGCGCCTCGTCAGCCAGTTCGAGATCGTCAACCAGGCATTGGTGGTGGCCTTGATCATGGCAGCAGGTGGTTATGCCCTGTGGCTGTGGCACCAAGGTGAGGTCGGCGCAGGTGCCGTGGCGGCCATCACCGCCATGGCGTTGCGTATCAATGGCATGTCGCACTGGATCATGTGGCAAATGACCTCGCTGTTCGAAAGCATCGGCACCGTGCAGGATGGCATGGCAACACTGACCCGCGGCCCCAAGGTGCAGGATGCGCCGGACGCGGGTGTACTGGTGACCTCCGGTGGGGCTGTAACATTCGACAATGTCAGCTTCAACTACAACGGCGAACGCCAGGTGCTCGATGGCCTGAGCCTGAACATTCGCCCGGGCGAAAAAATCGGTCTGGTGGGCCGCTCTGGCGCCGGCAAATCCACGCTGATCAACCTGCTTCTGCGCTTTTACGACGTCGACAGCGGGCAGATTCGCATTGACGGGCAAGACATCGCGCACGTAACGCAAGACAGCTTGCGCAGCGCCATCGGCATGGTCACCCAGGATACTTCCCTGTTGCACCGTTCCATTCGCGACAATATCGCCTACGGCCGCCCCGATGCGAGCGACGCGCAAATCCGCAGTGCTGCGGCCAATGCCCAGGCCGATGAGTTCATCAGCCAACTGAGTGACCGACAAGGCCACAGCGGCTATGACACCTTGGTCGGCGAGCGCGGCATCAAGCTTTCGGGCGGCCAGCGCCAGCGCGTCGCGATTGCCCGAGTGATGCTCAAGAACGCCCCGATCCTGCTACTTGACGAGGCTACCAGCGCGCTGGATTCGGAAGTCGAAGTGGCCATTCAGGAAAGCCTCGATGAAATGATGCAGGGCAAGACCGTGATCGCCATCGCCCATCGGCTGTCCACGATTGCGGCAATGGATCGACTGATTGTCATGGATGACGGACGCATCATCGAACAGGGCACCCACACCGAATTGCTCGCCAGGAACGGCATCTATGCGCGGCTGTGGCACCACCAGAGTGGCGGGTTTCTGGGTGAGGATCGGGGGGTGGCCGAGGTTATGGATCAGGTATGAGCGTGAACGCTGGTTTACTCGGGCCATGATTGCTCGGCGGTCTCCTTGCGTTCCGAGTAGCGATCCACCAGAAACGCTTGGCGCTCTGCAGGCGGGAAGCGTTGTTCTGGGGCAAGCCCGGCTCCCACAGGTCTCGCGCCTACCTTGTCGGGGCGCATTACCTCCCAGTACTAAAGGAGGAGCCAATGCAAGCTAAAGGACCCTTCCAGTCTGGCGTCATAGGTTTAGGCTCAATCCCCTGATCAAGAGATACCGGCTGCGATGGCCCCTCCACCTCTGCATCTTTAAACACTGTTCGCCTGAACACTTGATGCAGCACCTCTCCCGCTGAACTTCGTCAATGATGACCATCAGACGAGCCTCACAGCCTGCGATATGAGTAGAAGACCTCACCTGATTTCCGGGTATCCAGAATAAAAGAGGATTTATCATGAGCAGCACCTTCTTCATTCCATCCGTGAACATGATGGGCATAGGCAGTCTCGACGAAGCGATGCTCGCCATCCGCAAATATGGTTTCCGTAAAGCCTTGATCGTCACTGATGCAGGCCTGGCCAAAGCCGGCGTGGCCGCCAAGGTCGCCAGCCTTCTGGCCCAGCAGGACATCAACTCCACTCTGTTTGATGGCGCCAAACCGAATCCGACGGTCAGCAATGTCGAGAAAGGCCTTGAACTGCTGGGTCGCAGCGACTGTGATTTCATTATCTCCCTGGGCGGCGGTTCACCCCATGACTGCGCCAAGGGCATTGCCCTGTGCGCCGCCAACGGCGGGCACATCAGTGATTACGAAGGCGTGGATCAATCCGCCAAGCCACAGATGCCGTTGATCGCGATCAATACCACCGCCGGCACGGCAAGTGAAATGACCCGTTTCTGCATCATTACCGACGAAGTCCGGCACGTGAAAATGGCCATCGTCGACCGTAACGTCACTCCACTGTTGTCGGTCAACGATCCTTCGCTGATGGCAGGCATGCCCAAAGGCCTGACCGCCGCCACCGGCATGGACGCGCTGACCCACGCTATCGAAGCCTACGTATCGACTGCGGCAACGCCGATCACCGATGCCTGTGCACTCAAGGCCGTGGAATTGATCTCGGCCAACCTGCGCACTGCCGTTGCCCAGGGTGACGACATGAGCGCCCGGGAAAATATGGCCTACGCGCAATTTCTTGCCGGCATGGCTTTCAACAATGCTTCGCTGGGCTATGTCCACGCCATGGCGCATCAATTGGGTGGGTTCTACGACCTGCCCCACGGCGTCTGTAATGCGATCCTGCTGCCCCATGTCGCCAGCTTCAACGCCAGCGTATGCCCGGCGCGGTTTAAAGACATCGCCAACGCAATGGGGGTCGACACCCAGCATCTGGATGCGGAAACAGGCGCCGCCGCGGCCATCGCCGCCATCCGTAAACTGTCTTTGGATATCGGTATTCCGAGCGGCCTCGCCGAACTGGGCGCCAAGGCCGACGATATCCCGATCCTGGCCACCAATGCCATGAAGGATGCCTGCGGCTTTACCAATCCGCGTCCTGCCAATCAGGACGAGATCGAGCAGATTTTCCATACCGCGATGTAACCGATGTGCAGTGACGCCAGCCAGACAAAAAGCCCCGCCTTCGGTTGAAGTACGGGGCTTTTTTGATGCTTCACGCAATTCAGGGAAACACTGATAACGCAAATACCTGTAGGAGCCGGCTTGCTGGCGATGGACTCAAGTGCGCCGCGTTTAACCAGATCGCACGCGTTATCGTTAACGATCATCGCCAGCAAGCCGGCTCCTACAAGGGACGGTGCCCAAGCTGGAAAATGAAGTGGCCTCCAAACCAGTGAACGCCCCCCAAAAAAAGATTCTTCACGTTGCTCAGCTCTCAGAGGAACCTATTGAGTCGTGACTGGATTCTTCAGCAGCCAGTTTCAATCGGTCAGCTTTACTGACGTATTTATCCTTGCTTGGCGGTGCCAATTTGGCACTGGCCTTCTTGGCGTGAGCCTTTAATAGCTGCTTTATTTTCTTGCGACGATTCATGCTTTTCTGCTCAGCTTGTCAATTTTTCAATGATACCAGCTTGATTGTCGTATTCGCCGCTGGTGGGTAGTACGAAGTCGACACCCACAGCGGTGTGGAACTTGTCACTGTGGTGGAAACCGACCACCGGGCCGAGCGGACATTCAACAGCAGGCCGGTGGTGAGGAGCGAAGGGCGTGGAATGCGCGTCAAACCCCTCGCCGTTTGAACGTCGTTGAAGCGCGTCGGCTTTACCAAAATGCCAATGTGTAACTCAGGATCAGCCGTGTTTCATCCAGGTCATTGCCGAAGTTCGATCGGACCGTGGCATTTCGGACTTTGACCCCAAGATTCTTCAGCGAACCGCTTTGCACCACGTAACCGATATCGGTATTGCGCTCCCACTCTTTGCCCGAATTACTGCCCGCTACCTGCGCATTGTCGCCGTAGACGTAACGAGTCATGAAGGTCAGCCCGGGAATACCCAGCGCGGCGAAGTTGTAGTCATAACGCACCTGCCATGAGCGCTCCTCAGCGTTGGCAAAGTCGTTGATCTGCACGAAGTTCACCAGGTAAGGGTCGCTATTGGCGATGTACGGGAACGGGTCATCACCGCTCATTCGCTGATAGGCGGCGGTCAATACGCTGGCGCCCAGGGTGTAGGCCACTTGTCCGTTCGCTGCCCGGTTATCGAGAGGGCGGAAATTACCGTCATCGGTACTTTTCGAATAGCGCAGGTCGAACTTCAGTGACTGTTGCGCGGCGAGGGGGATTTCATAGACTACACCGCCAAAGTACTGGCGATAGATGTTTTCCAGATTGCCGTAAAACAGGCTTGCGCTTAGGGCTTTATTAAAACTGTAGGTGCCACCGGCAAAACGGAAGTCATCACTGACGCCGCCGATGCGGTTACCGGTGAAGTCCTGATAGTTTGAAGAACTGTTGAACTTGATTTGCTGCAGTTTGCCCCCTTGCAGGGCCAATTTGTCGATATCTTTTGAGGTCAGCAGTGCACCTTCGAAGGTGGAAGGCAACAGGCGCGTGTCATTGCTCGACACCACTGGCGTACGGAAAGCCAGTGAGCCGACCTTCAGTTCCGTTGCAGAGACCTTCGCCTTGGCCGTCAGGCCCAGCTTGGAGTACTCGCTTTGCGAACCGCGGCCGTTCTTCGAGCTGAGGTCAGCGGGCAACAGGCCAGTGCCACCGGACCCATCACCGCCGTCAAGCTTGAGGCCGAGCATGCCGATGGCGTCGAGGCCGAAACCAACAGTGCCCGCGGTATAACCCGACTCGACGCGCAAAATCAGACCCTGCGCCCACTCTGCTGCAGCGTCACGTTGTGCCGTGGGCGGGCCGTTACGAAAGTCACGATTGAAGTAGAAGTTGCGCAGTTCCACACTTGCCTTGCTGTCGGCAATAAAGTCGGCAGAGGCTATTAATGGAAAAACCAGCGTGCAGGTTCCCGCAATAGCGAAAGCCTTGTTGATTGACATGCTCTTTATGCTCCAGATAAACGGCAGATTTAATGATCAGGTTTTATTGTTGTTTTTCATGAAAAATCACATCTACAATTTTCTGCGGGCAGTACGCGGCAACCGGGTGGTTAACCGGTTGCGCGTAATGCCTGCAAAAAGAAAAGCGTTTAAATCAATTGAGGGTCTTGATGCGGCCAATCACCGAGCCGGCTTCAAAATAGTCGCCTGCCTGTTTGGCGATCTGCACCTGACCTTCACAAGGTGCTAGGACCGAAGTCTCCATTTTCATGGCTTCTACCACCGCGATCACTTGCCCGGCACTCACCGACTCGCCGTCTTCGACGACCCAGGTATGCAGATTCCCCGCCACGGGTGTCAGTACCGCCTGCGGATCAGTGACCTCGGAGGGGGCCGTGCTTTCGCTGGCGGTGCCCGCTGCATTCAGGCTGACGCCTCGCAGCAGCGCAGCCGGAAGGCCCAGTTCGTGGCGTTTGCCATCGATCTCGACGAACGTGCGCAGGATGCCAGGGTCGGCCGACACAGCAGCACGTGGGGCGAGCGTGATCTGTTCGGCGAAATCGGTCTCGATCCAGCGCGTGTGTACGGCGAATGTATCGGCACCGGTGAAGTCGTCATGGTCCATCACGGCCCGGTGGAACGGCAGTACCGAGGCGATGCCCTCAATGTTGAATTCAGCCAAGGCGCGCCGGGCGCGGACGATAGCCTGTTCGCGGGTGGCGCCGGTGACGATCAGTTTGGCCATCATCGAATCGAAGGTGCTGGGAACTCGCGAGCCGCTTATCACGCCGCTGTCCAGACGCACACCCGGGCCAGACGGTGGCAGGAAATCGGTGATCTGACCGGGGGTGGGCAGGAAGCCCTTGCCCGGGTCTTCCGCGTTGATGCGAAATTCGAAGCTGTGGCCACGCGGGGTCGGCGTCTCACTGAAGGACAAGGGGAAACCGTCGGCGATCCGCAGTTGTTCGATCACCAGATCAACCCCAGTGGTCTCTTCGGTCACCGGGTGCTCGACCTGCAAGCGGGTATTGACCTCGAGGAACGACAGGGTGCCATCCTGGCTGAGCAGGAACTCCACAGTGCCAGCACCGACGTAGCCGGCCTTGGCGCAAATATCCTGAGCAGACTGATGAATACGCTGGCGCTGTTCGTCGCTGATAAAGGGCGCAGGCGCTTCCTCCACCAGCTTCTGATTGCGCCGCTGCAAGGAGCAGTCACGCGTGCCGACGACGACGACCTTGCCGTGTTTGTCGGCGAGGATTTGCGCTTCGATGTGCCGGGGACGGTCGAGGAACTGTTCGACGTAGCATTCGCCACGACCAAAGGCCGCTTGCGCTTCGCGTACGGCGGAGGCGAACAATTCAGCCACTTCATCCATGCGCCAGGCGACTTTCATGCCGCGTCCGCCGCCGCCAAAGGCAGCTTTGATGGCAATTGGCAGGCCGTGCTGTTCGGCAAAGGCCAGTACTTCGGCGGCGCTTTCGACCGGGCCAGGCGTACCGGCCACCAGAGGCGCACCGACCAGGTGGGCAATTTTTCGCGCCTCGACCTTGTCGCCCAGCACGTCGATGGTCTCTGGGTTGGGACCGACCCAGATCAGCCCGGCCTCGATCACCGCCCGGGCGAAGTCGGCCCTTTCAGACAGAAAACCATAGCCGGGGTGCACGGCATCGGCGCCGCTGCGTTTGGCGACGGCGATCAGTTTGCCGATATCCAGGTAGGTCTCGGCCGGGCGCTGGCCATTCAGTGAGTAGGCTTCGTCGGCTTGGCGCACGTGCAGGGCGTCGATGTCCGCGTCGGCATAGACCGCGACAGACTGCACGCCATAGTCGCGGCAGGCGCGGGCGATGCGGACGGCAATTTCACCACGGTTGGCAATCAGTAATTTTTTCATGGGAGTTTGTTCACGTCCGCAGTTGAAGAAGAGGCTTGCGCAATGGGTTGAATCTCTTTGAAGCCGTCCAAAGGGTTGAAGCGAATCTGCGCATTGACAGGTATCTGGCCAGCCAGGTCGAGGTGGTAGCTGGCGACTGCGGCGATCACCGGATAGCCACCGGTCAACGGGTGATCGGCGAGAAACAGGACCGGTTGGCCGCTGGCCGGAACCTGAATGGCGCCGACGCAAGTGCCTTCGCTGGGCAATTCCTGGTGGTTGCTGCGCTCCAGCGGCGTTTCACCGGCCAGACGAATACCGACGCGGTTGGACTGTGAGGTGACGCGCCAGAGCTGGCTGCTCAGACGCGCGATGGCGTCTTCGGTAAACCAGTCAGTTCGCGGCCCCATGACCACGTCGAGGGTCACGATGTTGGCCGTAGTGGGCAGATCAAAGGCGGGTGCTTCGTTCAGCGATACGCTGGTGCCTGTCGTAAGCGTCGTAAAACCCAGTTGGTCACCGGCCGCGAGAGCAGGGGGGCCGACCTGGGCGAGGGTATCTGTCGACAGACTGCCGAGTACCGGAGCGACCTCAAAGCCGCCGCGAATCGACAAGTAGCTGCGCAACCCTGCCAAAGGTGAACCCAGGCTGACCTTGTCACCGGCCTCCAGCTCGATGGGCTGGTAGTTGCCGGCAGGCCATTGCAGGCCACTGGCATTGGTGATGATGACCGGGGTTTGCGCGCCGGTGATTGCTATTACCGCACGGCCATGACAGATGAAGCTCAGGCCGCCGAGTACCGCTTCCACACAGGCCATGTCCGAGGGATTGCCGACCGCGCGGTTGGCCGCCCGCAGGGCGCCGAGGTCCAGCGCGCCGGAACGGGATACGCCTTGGCCGGTCTGGCCGGGACGGCCCATATCCTGCAAGACGCAGTGCAAACCGGGCGTGATGATTTCCAGATAGGCACCGCTGGGCGCGGCGGCACTTGCAGGCACCGTGGGGGCGGGCAGGCCGCCCGCCGGGAGCGGGCCGGCATCGGTAAAACGCACTTTATAGCCGGGACGCAGCAGGGCCGATTCAGCGCGGTTCAGGTCCCACATCTGCAAAGGCGTGACGCCGATGATCTGCCACCCACCGGGGCTGGCTTTCGGATAAACACCGCTGAATTCCCCCGCCAAGGCAACCGCACCTGCGGGTATGCGGGTGCGCGGAGTTTGCCTTCGAGGCACCTGGAAACCCGCACCGCCGGTCAGGTAGGCGAAGCCCGGAGCGAATCCGCAGAAGGCCACGCTGTAGTCATGGGCGGTGTGGCGCTGGACCACCTCGGCGCGGCTGATCCCCAGCAGCGTGGCGACCTCGTCGAGGTCTTCACCCGTGTAGTGAACGGGAATTTCCACCCGGCGATGCTCGATCGCGCGGCGCTGGCTCAGGTCCTGGCCAGCGATACGATTGACGAGCGCCTGCTGCGCAATGGCGCTGGGGCGGAATTGGATCAGCAGGGTTCGTGCGGCAGGAATGATTTCTTCCACGCCCGCAATAGGCTCCGCCGTCAGGGCGTCGAACAATGCCAGGGTCTCGTCCAGGTCGTTCAATTCGACGAGCAGGGCGTCCAGGTTGACCGGTAAAAAACGCACAGCAGACTCCTAGACGTGGTACGTGCTGTCAGGCACATCGGTGATGAACATATGGCCGGGCGAATGGGTGATTGCGAAGGGCACGCCCGAGGCCATGACCGCCGCCTGAGGCGTTACTCCGCAAGCCCAGAACACCGGGATCTCTCCCGGCTCGATGCGTACGGCGTCGCCGAAGTCGGGTCGAGCCAAGTCCTGGATGCCAAGCAACGCAGGCTCGCCGATGTGCACCGGGGCGCCATGGACCGAGGGGTAGCGCCCGGAGATACCGCAGGCCTGGGCCACGCGATCGGCGGGGATCGGGCGCATGGAAACCACCATGTCACCTTTCAGACGTCCGGCCGGACGGCAGGCACGGTTGGTCAGGTACATCGGTACGTTGCAGCCATCGGCGATATGCCGCACTTCAATGCCGGCCTCTTGCAGGGCCGTTTCAAAGGTAAAGCTGCAGCCGATCAGAAAGGTCACCATGTCGTCGTGTTCGGCCCAGGCTTTCGTGGCGTCGCTGACTTCCTCCACCAGCTTCCCGTCACGCCAGATGCGGTACAGGGGCAGATCAGTTCGCAGATCAGCGCCTTCAGCCAGCAGGGTGCCTGGGCTTGCGGCATCGGTGACGTCAAGGACCGGACACGCTTTCGGGTTGCGTTGGGCATACAGCAGGAAGTCATAGGCCCAGTCACGCGGCAAGGCAATCAGGTTCGCTTGAGTCATGCCCGGTGCGACACCGGCGGTGGGGGTGACCAGACCGCCACGGTAGGCGGAGCGTGCTTCACGGCCAGCGGCGATGGCCGCCTGACGCGCGCGATCAAGGGCGTTCATCGACGACCTCCGGCAAAGGGTTGCAAGGACATGTTGGCCTGTTCCAGCACGCGGCGCAGCTCGCGGGCCATTTCCACCGCTGCCGGGCTGTCGCCATGGACGCAGATCGAGTCGGCCTGGATTCTGGTCAGGCTGCCATCGATCGCTTCGATGGTGCCGTCTTCAACGAGGCGCAGCATACGTTGGGCGACGAGCTTGGGATCGTGCAGCACGGCGCCTGGTTCGCGGCGAGAGACGAGGGTGCCCTGCGGCGTATAGGCACGGTCAGCGAACGCTTCGGCGATGCACTGCAAACCCTCGTTACGGGCCAGTTCAATCAGGCTTGAGCCTGCCAAGGCCACCAATATGAGGTTGGAGTCGATCGCGCGGATGGCTTCGATCACGGCCAGCGCCTGACGGCGATCGTGAGCAATGGTGTTGTACAAGGCGCCATGGGGCTTCACATAGCGCACGCAGGTGCCGGCAGCCTTGGCCAGGCCCTGCAGCGCGCCGATCTGGTAGATCACGTCGGCAGTCAGCTCATCGCTGGCCACGTCCATGTTTCGTCGGCCAAAGCCCACTTTGTCCGGGTAAGCGACATGGGCACCAATGGTGACGTTTTTTGCTGCTGCAGCTTTGAGTGTCCGCAGGATGCCGGCCGGGTCGCCGGCGTGAAAACCGCACGCGACATTGGCGCTGGTCACGACATCGAGCATCGCGGCATCGTCGCCCATGCTCCAGGCGCCAAAGCTTTCGCCCAGGTCGCTGTTGATATCTATCGTTGGCATTAACGTGACTCCTTGTTCGTTATCGGGCTCAGGCGATGTTGAGGAAGGCAAAGATCGGCCCGACGGAGTTGATGGCCATGTACCAGGTCAGCAGGCAGGTCAGGGCGCCCAGCACCAGCAGCCAGCGTGGGTAATGGTAACCGCCCATGAGGTCCGGCCGGCGCCAGCCGACGTAGATAAAGAGGCTCAGGCCGATTGGCAGGATCAGGCCGTTGAAACCGCCCGCGAAGAGCAGCAGTGCGGCAGGAGCAGTACCCATCAGGACAAAGATCAGCAGCGATAGGGCGATGAACACTGTGGTGGCGCGGTTGCGACCCTGCTCAGTGATGTTCGGCTTGAACACGGTGATAAAGGAAATGGAGGTGTAAGCGGCGCCGATCACGCTGGTGATACTGGCGGCCCAGAGGATGAGACCGAAGACGCGCAGGCCGATCTGCCCGGCCGCTGCCTGGAAGGCTTGTGCGGCCGGATTGGCGCCCTGACCCGAGGTGTCGATGATTACGCCGCTGGCAACAACGCCGAGGATGGCGAGAAACAGGATGTAGCGCATGAGACCGGTGACCAGGATGCCGCTCAGGGCTGCCTTGGTCACTGCCTCGAGATTTTCGACCCCGGTAGTACCGCGGTCCAGCAGTTTGTGAGCCCCCGCATAGGTGATGTAACCGCCGACCGTGCCTCCGACAATGGTGGTGATGGTGGCGAAGTTGATCTGGTCGGGAAGTACGGTCTGGTAGAGGGCTTCACCCAGTGGCGGGTTAGAGGCAAAGGCCACGAACAGCGTCAGGCCAATCATCACCAGACCCAGCACGACGATCAGGCGGTCGACGGCCAATCCAGCGCGGTGGGAGAGGAAGATGCCGATGGCCAGCAGGGCGCTTAGACCGCCGCCCCATTTTGCATCAAGCCCCATCAGCGCGTTCAGACCCAGCCCGGCACCGGCGATGTTGCCGACGTTGAACACCAGACCGCCGAAGATCACCAGCACCGCGAGCAGATAACCACTGCCTGGAATCGCTTTGTTGGCCAGATCTGCGGCACGCATTCGGGTCAGGGAGACGATACGCCAGACGTTAAGTTGAACCACGAAGTCGATCAGAATCGACGCCAGGATACCGAACGCAAATGCCGCACCCATCTTGGCCGTGAACGTGGCGGTCTGGGTGATGAATCCAGGGCCGATGGCAGAAGTCGCCATCATGAAGATTGCGGCGATCAGGGAAGAGCGTCGCGCCTTTGTAAAATCTTGAGCGGTCTGTGTCACGGCTGTCTGTGTCACGGCATCATTCCTACGGTTGGAGATGGTTTGATTGAGCAATGAGCGTGCCAAGATTCAATCATCGGGCTGAATGTGTTGATACATGGCCACTTGATTGTTGAACAATGATCAGGTGATGGGTCGACAATGTGCACCAGTTTGTAACCTTATCACTCCTGCGTGTTACTTAATGATGCACACGGCACCCTTGCTTCTTGCCATGCGCTGAGCTCTGGTGGAACATCAAAATGACTTTTTCTGACTCTGGATCGCATATGAACGACGTTTCACCTGCCCTTCCTCGCTCGCTGGGAGAATCCATTACCCAGAAGGTCCGCAGAATGCTGGTCGAAGGTGAATTGGCTCCGGGCCAACGGCTGTCCGAAGCGGCCCTGGCCGAAACCCTGCAGATTTCACGCAACACCTTGAGAGAGGCGTTCCGGGTCCTGACCCGTGAGGGGTTGCTCAAGCATGAGCCCAATCGAGGGGTGACCGTGGCGGAACCTGATATGGCGTCGATCATTGACATCTATCGTGTACGGCGCTTTATCGAATGCAAGGCCATTGCCCAGGGTTACCCGCTGCATCCGGGAACACTGCATATGCGTGAAGCAGTGGAGGTAGGCGTACGAGCGCGTGAAGCCAAGGATTGGATGGCAGTCGGCACCGCGAACATGATGTTCCACAAGGCTATCGTCGAGTTGGCCGACAGCCCGAGATTGGTGGTGTTCTATGGGCAGATATCTGCCGAACTGCGGTTGGCCTTCGGCTTGCTCAATGATCCCGAATTCCTGCATATGCCTTTCATCGACATGAACGCTTCAATCCTGCGCTGCATAGAAGAGGGGCGACCAGAGGAGGCAACCCAGATGCTCGAAGCCTATCTGGTGCAATCGGAGCGCACCGTTCTGGCAGCCTACGAACGCAGCAGGAACCGATAGCTGCCGAGGAGCGCTACGAACTCTTCAGAAACCAAGTCAAACCGGTACATCGCCGGGGCCGGGTGGCTCGACATCACCCCTCACGCTGAATGCGGAACTGCTTCGGTGACAGCCCCGTGCCGCGCTTGAAAAAGCGCGAGAAGTAAGCCGGTTCGGAAAAGCCCAGGCTGTCGGACACCTGATTGATGGTCATGGTGGTGTAGACCAGGTCGCGCTTGGCCTCCAGCAACAGGCGCTGGTTGATCATCTGCAACGCCGATTGCCCCGAGAGGCGCCGGCACAGGGCGTTGAGGTGCGCGCCGCTGATCCCCAGCGTCGCCGCATAGTGCTCGATGGGCAGGTGCTCGCGAAAGCGCAGCTCCAGCGTCCGGCTGAAGTCCTTCAAATACTCCCGTCCCCGGTCAAGCTGCACCGCGTCCGGTAATGACTGTTCCAGATTGCGGCGACTGAGCCAGATCGACAGCACCGTGATCAACGATTGCAGCATCGGATCACGACCGGGCTGGGGCTGGCTGTACTCCTGGGTGATGGCGGAAAACAGCGTGTCCAGATACAGGTGCGCGGAACCGATCGGGTAACAGGCCGCAGTGGTAAGCACGGGACTGTTGAGCGAGGCGCCGAGCTGTTCGGCCAGCGGCTGCGCCAGGCTGAGCACGTGACCTTGAATATCCTCGGAGAACTTGAAGGTGTGCACGCTCAGCGCGGGCACGACTTGCAGCGAAGGTGAATCGATGTGGTGGATCACGTCTTCGACTTTCAGCGTCGCCTGCCCCGACTGCACATATAACAGCTGCACCAGATCGCTGTGCCGATGGGGTTTTATCTCCCAGCCGTGCAGTTTGCTGCGCTCGGGAATCGACTCGCAATGAATCAGATCCGGTGTCGGCCAAGCGCCGGTCTCACCGTAAAGCTTGAACACCGGAACCGGCGTAGCGAGTGATTTCGACATTTCCCCCTCCCTTGCGACCATCCACGAAAAGTCCATGGAATGCATCAGATAGTGCCTTCTTATCCCTGCTTCATCCACTAAAAATACAGGTAACAAAAACAAACAGACTGCGAGGTGTCACGCCTGCAGTTGCACAAGACAGGATCACCGCCATGAAAACCCAAGTCGCCATCATCGGCTCCGGCCCGTCCGGCCTCTTGCTCGGTCAACTGCTGCATCGCGCCGGCATCGACAACGTCATCGTCGAACGCCAGACGCCGGACTACATCCTCAACCGTATTCGTGCCGGTGTACTCGAGCAAGGCACCATCGACCTGCTGCGCGAAGCCGGCGTCCACGAACGCATGGATGCCGAAGGCCTGGTCCACGAGGGTGTCGAGTTGCAAGTGGCCGGCAAGCGCATCCATGTCGACCTGAAAACGCTCACCGGCGGCAAGACAGTCATGGTGTATGGCCAGACCGAACTCACCCGTGACCTGATGGAGGCCCGCACCGCTAACGGCGCCCCGGCCATCTACTCGGCCGAGAACGTGCAGCCCCACGACATGAAGGGTGAAAGCCCTTACGTCACCTACGAAAAAAATGGCGAAACCCACCGGATCGATTGCGACTACATCGCCGGTTGCGACGGCTTCCACGGTGTTGCACGCCAGAGCATCCCCGCAGAGGTGCTGACGCACTACGAGCGAGACTATCCATTCGGCTGGCTGGGCCTGTTGTCCGACACCCCACCGGTCAACCATGAACTGATCTATGCCCACCACGACCGCGGTTTCGTCCTGTGCAGCCAGCGCTCGCTGACCCGTAGCCGCTACTACCTGCAAGTGCCGCTGACCGACAAGGTCGAACAATGGTCCGATGAGCGCTTCTGGAATGAACTCAAGGCCCGCCTGCCGCAAGACGTCGCCGACAGACTGGTGACCGGTCCTTCGCTGGAAAAAAGCATCGCCCCACTGCGCAGCTCGGTGGTCGAGCCGATGCAGTACGGCAAGCTGTTCCTGGTCGGCGACGCCGCGCACATCGTGCCACCGACCGGCGCGAAAGGCTTGAACCTGGCCGCCTCCGACGTGCACTACCTGTATCGAATTTTGGTCAAGGTCTACAAGGAAGGCCGCACCGACTTGCTGGAGAAATACTCCGAACTGGCCCTGCGCCGGGTCTGGAAAGGCGAGCGTTTCAGCTGGTTCATGACCAACTTGCTGCACGATTTTGGCGACCATAAAGACGCGTGGGATCAGAAGATGCAACAGGCCGATCGAGAGTACTACTTCAACTCGCTCGCTGGTTTGGTCAACATTGCGGAGAACTACGTAGGGTTGCCTTACGAGGATGTCGAGTAAGCAGCCTTGCCGTAAACCCGCAGTCGAGCTGCATCAATACGCTGTTACGCCATCATCGACGTTTCGGTATGTGATGGTACGCTTCCAAGTCACTGTCGAGAGACCAGATAAAAAGCTCGCTCATGGGGAATCGCTGTAAGCATTTCTCGTATTCTTTGATGATGCTGAGATCACCAAAGCTAGTGCCTTCACCGGTGCGGGTGGCAGACTTGTTTTGACCTGCCCTGTCAGGGAACTCGGCTAGCCAGTCGAGCACTTCTCTAGTACTGGGAAAGTCGCTAAGTCTATACGGCGGCGCATCGGTGAAAGCATCGTTTACTGCTTTGCAGAAGCGTTGCGCTGTTTGTCGACGGAGTCTGCCATCGCCGTTTTGAGCGATATGGTTTCCGGTTTCAAGGATGGTGGCCATTGGTAGAATAAACGTGCAGCTATTGCCAACATAATCGACAAACTCGGCAGCCACGCGTTTTGTATTCTGATTAAGTCCCGGCACATTGAGTAGATTTAGAAACACGCTGGTATCAATCAAGCAGACCGCACTCATTCGGTCTCTCCCTGCATGCTCTGCAACCAAGCCAATGCGTTTTGCCGTTTCTGCTCTACTGTGACCGGACACTTGACGAAGCGATCGACAATGCCATTGGTTACCAGTTCTCCCAGAGGCCCTTGAGAGACCAGCCCCGCGTAGTCCTGCAGGTCGGCAAGGCGCACCAGGCGACTATCGCCGTCCTGTGAATCACGGTAGCAAAACACCACATCACCTAACGCGCTGTCTGGCAGTGCATCCATCAAAGCCGGATTGTGGGTGCTTAACAGTAGGCGCACTCCACGCAATTCTGCTTGATCGCGCATCGTGCTCAGTAACTGCCTGGCACGTGATGGGTGAACGCCGTTATCGACTTCTTCAATTACTAGAGTCGACTCTGCCGGTGCAGACAAGAGGGCGGCAGCAATCGCCAAAACCCTGAGAGTGCCATCGGAAAGCAGTTCCACAGACCAGTTGCGCTCGACCGAACCGAAACTCTCGACGAGCTCAAGGGATACGCGCCCGCGACGATCCTCGAAGAAGCGGACATCCTTGACGTCTTGCTCTGGCAGACTCTTGATGAACTCGATGATGGCAGGGCGAACCTCCTCATCCTGCCAAAGGGAGTAAAGCACTCCGGACAGGTTCGAGCAGTCGCCACGTAGCTTCTTGTCCGGGTAACTGTCGCCGCGCATCAGTGAAGGCACGGGATCGAGGAACAAGGTATTGGCCAATAGGCGCTGAAAGTGACTCGTGGTTTCCGGGATGATCTTTTGGGCCGCCTTGTGCCCGGATTCGAACAGTGCGGAACTGGCCAGCTGGTTAAAAATGGCGATCTGATCGGTACAAGTGACCTGCGGTTTTTTACCACCCCGTGCAAAATTGTTGTAGGCAACGCGCGCGTCGGTACTTAGGCCACTGGAGGGCTGCTCAATGCGATAAAGCGGCATTTTTGTTCGAGGCGATTTGATAGTTTCCTGAACGATATGCAACTCATCGTCGCGTAGTGCGATTTCGACGCTGAGAGTATTCCACTCTTTATCGTCGGTTTCGCAACCCAAAATAAATGACTGGCCACGCAAATAGGCGAGATCCCTGACTTGGCCACGGAGTATTTGCTCCGAATCATCGACCCGCTGGCGTAACACCGACAGTTTCTGACCTTGGCCAAGCCAGCATAGGAAGCGGAAGGCCTCCAGCGCGTTGCTCTTGCCTGAGGCATTGGCACCTATCATCAGCGTCAAAGGCGAAAGCGGCAGCCGCTGGTTCCGATAGCTTTTAAATCCCTCGATACGAATACTCGTCAGCATTCTGACTCCTTCCAAGGCTCGGATTTTCACCCGGCTTTTCCTATTTGACTGTGGGTCGTGCGATAGCCTGTTCGTTTGGACGCGAAACCCGCGCCATAGTACTACCAAAGCCCGCGACGATGGCGGGCTGACGGCAGAGCGGCTTTTCCATGGCCTCTGCTGGGTTATTCGCTACGTAGTGGTCATAGCTCGATAGAGCTTCGGCTGGTTTCGTTACTGGAATGATCATTCGCTGAAATGCGGTCCCCAACAAAAGGGACCGCTGTACAGCCTGCATCGCCGACGCCTTCGCCTCAAGCGGGTGGATCGATCTGATCCAGCATCCGGTTCGCCGTGATTTCCGCGAGCATGATGTTGTTGGAAATGCCCAACAAGGCGTGGCGCGATCCGCCGTCCAGATGATCCACCAGGTGATGAACCATCACGTCGACTGAGGCCAGTGTCTCGACCAGATAGACCGCGAGGGTTTCGGTTGTGGCCTGCGGGTCGACGGTAAACAGGGTGCTGGGTGTGCGTGGGGTGGCTTTGATGTCGGCAGTCGAGGGGAAGTGGGAGGCGAGGGCGCGTTCGGCGGCTTCGTTGAGTTTGTTTGAATCGGGGCTTTGATAGGGGAATGCCGGATCGGTCTCCGGCGGATTGGGAGAAGGCTTAATCATATTTGTACGCTCCAAAACATGGAGCCGTCACCGAGCCGCTGCTAAACGAATGGTGGCAGCTGTGTGCAGGTTAGCAGACCGGCGGAGACGAATCCGGCGCGCCCGAGAGCGCCCTGCGCACAGCTACCATAAAGTGCAGGCCTGAAATGACCTGACTGTCTGGATGCAAATGCGCTTCGTCACGACGGGCTGCTAAACCCGATCACTGATGGGCAGTGACGGGAATCAAGTTACCGAGCGGGCCACAGGCGCACAAGCCGGCGGATTCTGGCGTAACCGTAGGCAACGGCGCAAGGTCTTGTAGCTTTCAGGACGTAAGCAGTAGGACGCTTAAACATGCACCTTTCGCGGATGTTTAATTTGCTTGATCGAACATTGCTGCACGCCTGATTTCTGCACTCGGCCAGTGCCATGTGACGAGTATCCGGCGGACCACCGGATCGGCCGGCATAACGAATACAGTTATTCAGGGGGTTCTTGCGCGCTATGCTCAAGGTGTCTCCCCAAGCGAGGCCGTCCTCGGCGGACAAGGGGAGCGCTTTGGCATAGCAGCATGAGACTTTGCTCGACGCCGAATAGCGCATTTCAGAGCTTTATAAAGACAGGAGACCGCTCATGAGCGACCGAAGCAATGCAGCGATGTTGAGATTTGGTCCGGCGTTTGCGTCGTTGCGCGATGGCCTTTCGGTCGCTCAGCAGATTGGCGACACACTTTGGGTGGCCAACGACGAAACCACGAGCCTGGAACGTCTGAAAATCCAGGATGCTGCGCCCGGCGATGTCGTAACGTGCGATGAGCACCAATCGTTTCAGCTCCTGGAGTATCTGGATCTGCCCCTGCCGAAGCAAGACGCCGAGATCGATATCGAGGGGTTGGCCTATGACAGTGGTTACCTCTGGGTGGTGGGCTCCCATAGTCTGAAGCGAAAGAACGCCGAGGCCGGCACTTCTGCACAGAAAAATATCAAGCGCCTGTCGACGGTAGAGGCGGACGGCAATCGCTTTCTGCTGGCCCGCATCCCTGTGGTACAGCAGAACGACGGCTATGCACTCGCCAGGAAGGTGGACGCCGATGGACGTACGGCGGCGCAGCTACGTGGCAGCGAGGTCGGTAACGACCTGACCGTTGCAATCGCTGAAGATCCTCAGCTACGCGACTTCCTGAGTCTCCCGGGTAAAGACAATGGCTTCGATATCGAAGGGTTGGCGGTGATCGGCTCGCGCCTTCTGCTGGGGCTGCGGGGACCGGTCCTTCGCGGCTGGGCTGTGCTGCTGGAGATAGAACCCGAGCTGAACGACGCCTCGACTGACACGTTGATACTTAAGAAAATCGGTCCGGATGGGCGCCGCTACCGCAAACACTTCTTCGCGCTAAACGGCCTGGGCGTGCGTGACCTGTGCACTAGCGGTGACGATCTGCTGATCCTGGCGGGTCCCACCATGGACCTGGACGGGCCGGTAACGGTCTTCCGCTGGTGCGGCGGTTTCGCGTCCGACAAGGAAAGCGTGGTCTTTACGGATCAATTGGAGAAGGTGCTGGAGGTGCCTTTCGGGCAAGGCAACGATCACGCTGAGGCCATGTGTCTGTTCGAATCGGGCGAGCAGCTTGGGGAGGTTTTGCTGATCCTCTACGACTCCGCGGCGGAAAGTCGTAAACACGGCGATACGGATGTGGAAGGGGACCTGTTCATCATGAATTAGCCACGCACCTCGACGTTATCGCGGCCTGTAGATCAGCTTGCATCGTTCAGTTTGCCCAGGTCGAGTTCGTCGACGAAGACGTCGACTACGCGCAGCAACTTCTAAGCTGCTTCTGCTCCAGCGTTTTTTTGTTGAGCTGCGGCAGTTCTCGTACCACGAGTTTACAAACTGTTTTCTTTGTAGATAGATGACTGAAGAAACTCTGCTATCAGCGATGTAATCTGCTGTTGAATCACCCCACGCGGGCGACCGCTGTCGCCGTCCCGGCAAATGATGCCATCACCTGGTACTTCCTCTTCAAGCATTGCCTCCGCGCCAGGTTTGCACACGGACAAGAAGCTGAAATGGCTTGCGTCGCTGATTTCGACGTAACGGCTTGACGCCGCAGGCAAGCGTTTGGCCAGGTTGGCAGACTCTAACTCAGCGGGAAGGTCGTGCGACGGTACGCCGGCAGCGATCACCAGCGTTGGTACCGGCAGCGCGGCCAGGCTTTCATCGGTCATGCCCCGTGAAAGCCCCAGGTCCAATGTAACCACGGCAGTGACGCGTTTATCGCGCCAATCGGCGGCCAACGCGGCCTGTGATTCTGAGGTGCTTGCAGGGTTCATCTTTCCATAGACGGTGCAACTTGTTAACTGCGGGTGGACTTTGCAGTCATGGGCGAAGCGGTCAGGATCGAAACGAGCACCGGCGATCTCCAGGGCGGTCCAGCCGCCAAGTGAATGGCCCACTACTGCAATTCGGTCATTGGCGACCAAGCCGAATTTTTCAGGTTGAGTCGTGACGCTATCAATGGCTCGGCGCACATCAACGGGCCGCTGCCATAACTGTGCCGCTGCTTGAGGGCTACGGTCATGAGTGGTGGTGCCAGGGTGATTGATGGCGGCGACGATGTAACCCCTATGAGCCAGAGCACTGGCAAGCCAGATCTGGTTGCTCCAGTTACCTCTGTACCCGTGGGAGAGCACCAACAATGGATGCTTGCCAGCAGCGGGCGGCGCGTCACGAACGGCAGAAGCCCCGACGAACACCACATCATCGCCGATCAATTGCGTGGCGGCGGTAGTTGCGCTGGGGTACCAGACGACCATCTCCAGTGAGCGGTCATTGTGCGAGTCCGACAGTGTGGAAGATTGGAAGCCGACAGGGTTCTCGTCAGCGAGTGCGATAGTAGTAAGACAGGTCAACAATAGGGCGCTAATAGCTATTTTCAATGTCGTTTCTTCCTTGATCAGACCAGTGCGTGCAACCTGAACCCGCCGTTAGGCGCATCCACCTTCGTAGGGAGTCGAAGCTAATGTGGCTGCATGTAAGCACGGACATTAAAGCCCACATTCAGTTTCAAGTCAGTACTGTCCACGTTCAATCAAGGGAAGATCTGATAGCTCTAGCATATCGAGTTCAGAGGTAAGAGCTAAGCAGGTGTCGCGGCCATCTGATTCAGGCAGATTGAGCAGCCACTGCCAGTCGTAAGCGTCATCTAATGGCCCCTGCCGCATGTCTCCATGCGGTGGGGCTCGTGCATCTATCACCGGGACACTGCTGCTAAGCTTATCCACAATTGCTGATGCAAAAATCAGCAATACGCCCTGGGTCAATTTTCAATCGCCAGGGTGGGTCAGTTTTCAATCGCCAGGGTGGGTCAGTTTTCAATCAGCGCCGACACGTAAGGGAATGAAAAGGAGGTGACAGATGCGATTGAACAACAAGGTTGCCATCGTGACGGGGGCAGGTCGAGGTATTGGCCGCGCCACCGCGCTGCTCTTTGCCAAGGAGGGGGCCAAGCTCGTGCTCAATGACCTCCAAGCAGCGTTGGTCCAGGAGACCGCCAGGCTCATCACAGCGCAGGGCGGAGAGGCCGCGGTCGTGGTGGGCGATGTGGCAAAGGCTGCAGATGCCAAAGCCCTCGCGGAGACGGCGGTGGCGCGCTACGGGCGGATCGACATCTTGGACAACAATGCCGCCATTTACCTCCCGCCGGACATCCTCGATTTGGAGGAAGAGGACTGGGACCGCACCATGGCCATCAACGTGAAGGGGATCTACCTGTGCTGTAAATACGTGATCCCCCACATGATCCAAGGAGGAGGTGGCTCGATTGTCAATCTGGGCTCGATTGTCAGCTTTATTGCACTGGATGGGCCACAGGGCCTGGCGCCGGCCTATGTGACTTCCAAAGGCGCGGTCTTGCAACTCACCAGGGCGTTGGCGGTACGCTACGGGCGTGACAACATCCGGGTGAATTGCGTCTGTCCAGGGTTCATTGACACCGACATGGTGGAGACGGCCCTGGCAGGCATGACAGACTCGCCCCAAATCAGAGAAGACATTCGCAAAGGCGGTGCAGCCGCCCATGTCCTCGGTCGGTTTGGGAAGCCGGAGGAGGTGGCCAACGCCATCCTCTTCCTGGCCTCGGATGAAGCCTCCTTCGTGACGGGCTCCCCGCTCCATGTCGATGGGGGTTACCTGGCACGCTAAGGCTGATGGAGGGAGAGGGCGAGGAACAGAACGGAAATAGGGAAAAGCTAACAGAGCGTTGTCGTCCTGGCTGCATGCTCGTCGCCGAACAACCGCCTCAGCCGACTGCCTCGGGTCGAAGTGAAAAGACCTTCGGTCAGGTAACCCCGCTGTAGCCAAAACATGCTCAAGGCATGCGGACGCTTTCGAAGGCCCTCGGCCAGGGCACCCTGGCGTTCTCGTTGGGGCGGTTACCAAGCCCAGCGCAGCGTTACGAAGCGGCGGTGCCTACCGAGCTAGGAAGGGTCGGCACCCGCGGCAAACGGCTGTGCCAGAGCTCTTGCCAGTGCGTCGATTTCACCGATCATCAACTGAGACCTCAGAGGCAGCATGGTGTGGGGTATCAAAGTCTCAGGGTCTCGCACGTGATGTGGGGTGTAGCCCACCAATCCTGCGTAGAGCGCGGCATTACTGCCCAAGCCTGCGTAAAACCGCTCGAACAACTCCTCCTCTTTTCGCTTTGAAAGCAGCCGATACTGCGATTTGCAGAACGCACACACCTGGATGTAAAACGGGATAAATAATGGCCCCGCCACGTACTTTGCCTGCTCGAGTGCTGTATTGAAGTGCGTGAGCGCCAGCAGGCCGTCACCGGCAAACATGGCATCCCGGGCGCGTACCCATTCGTTGAGCCAGCTGGGGCCGTTCACTAACGCTACGTGCCAGGCCCCTTCGGTGAACCGCCTATGTTCATTTTTGTAAACTAGCTCCAGGCTGTTCGGAATGTCTGCAGCGAGGTTCAGTGAGCCAGGTAAGGCCCTGATTCCGTCGAGCAGAGCTTGATAGCGGTTGGGCGCCTGCTGGGCGAAGGCTTCATGGCCGATGGAATAGTCGTTGAATAACAGATCAAGCAAGTCGCTGCTGGGTATTGAGTGGCTGTGCTCAACCTGGTCGGGCGTCAGGCGGCCCCGTGCCGGAGGCTCGAATGGCCCGCAATCAGCCACATGGACATTTAGGTTGTGAGCGATCATGGCCGCAAAGGCGTGAATCGCGAATGCCTCTTCACGGATGGCCTTCGGCAGGTGGTAGGTCAGCGGTTGAAGGGTTGGATAAAAGGTTTCCCACTTCATCCGGCCGTGCTTACGTAGTCGGTCGATCACCTGTTTAGACTGAGTATTGACCGGCTGGGAGGTGAAGTCACGGTCCCAGGCTTGCTCATCGAGCGCCTCCTCTTTCTGAAACTCGTGGTACTGGTGAAGTTTATGCAGCGAAATGCCAGTGATCCGGCAAGCGGCGTCAGCGAACCCTCTCAAGGGCCACTGTTCATCCCGCTCGGCATCTGGCCAGGCATCGCCTGGTAACAGCGCGCCGGCTAGCGTCGCCGTCATTAGGCGAAGATCTTGGCTGAGAAAGCACTGATAGCTGTACTTCTGGCTCTGCGCGCTGCAGGCGTGCTCTCTGACAAACTCCCTATAGTGGGCAAGCGCTGACACGTAAAAGCCTACAGCCAGTTCGGATACGCCCCAGCGGGAGTAACGCTCAGTGATCAGTGCCTGGATGTACTGGCGCAACTCTATGTACTCATCGAAGGATTCAAAGTCGGTTTTGGATAGGTGATTGACATAGGCCTGGATCGTTCTGCTTTTCTTGACCTTCTGCGCATCCTTTGGGGCAAGCTGGGCCGTCACCGCGACCAGGTCGTTGAGAGAGCCATACACGCCATCGTCTTTTTTAATTGCCTCGAAAGCCTGCCGCAACGCGGTGCGCCGATCTTTCTCTGTGGCGGCTAAGTGGAAGGTGACGTCTTGGTTGTCGCTGTTCCATAGCCCCAGGCAGTCGCACACGACCTTGTGCAGGTAGCCTAGCGTCGGCAGTTGATGAGTGGTTGGCAGCATGGTTGTTTCCTTGAGAGAAGTCGTCGCCATCCTAGGGAAGTGAAAGCCTCTCACTAAGTATCAAAATCGCGATAGGTGCCAACACCTGGAACCTGAAGGTTCACTGCCACTCGCCCATCCGCCATACCGGCACCGAAGATGCGTCAGTGTGGCCGCCTCACACGGTTGTCCCAAACCGGACATTGACCTTCACAGGGATGCGTCATGGCGTCCAGCTCACCGGCCATTGCGCCGCTGCATAGCCATCTCTGGTGGCTAGTGGCTTGACCAAGATCGACGAATTTCGTTTCTTTAATAACGATTACAGAGTCCTTGCCAGCAGAATTTGGTGCATCAAGCTCAATGATTCGGATGGCACCTTCTGGCCCAGAGTGTGTAAAAACGCTGGATTCCGTTCGATCTTCAAGGCCTGGGAGGCAGTCACCGGTCGCAGCCTGATAAGGATTCACTTGGCGCCGGTTATCAGTTTCCAAGCAACAAACGTGATGACTGGAGACAATAAAACCAAGGCTCCCACAGTGCAAATTACTTCAAACCAATAGCTACTTTTGCCCGTGAATCGACCGAGTGTAATGGCTTTGAGCACCCAATAACCGACCCGGTAACAGACGATATGGAACACGACTTCGATAATAATTTCCATGGCATAACTTTGTGATGGCTTCAACTCAGTCTGGCAGCATTCGACCCAAAATCGGGGCTCAAGATGAGCCAGAGACTAAAATACACCAGGCGTCAGTCGCTTTCGGAGAATGGCCAATTACTGTTTAGTCACGCTCGCTGCCTTTTTGTTGAGAGCAGATTTCTAAGGTTCAAGTACTCGGAAAACGGGCATTTTCATTTTCTCCGGGCGTTGCGGTTTTACCGTCACCAACGATTTATAAAGCTATTCGCCGCACCTATCGAAATGAGGATGCTTTGTTGCTGAGCCTGCTAGGCTCGCCATGGCGAACGGCCAAGCTGGGGAGAGGGCTGCGGAACGAGATTCAAGCGGTTGGATATCTTATCTCAGGTGGGTCAAAAGGAGTTGGGTGTGTCCAAGGTTGTGAAGGTGCTGTCAGTCCTGTTTATGTGGTGTATCGCCAATAAGTCACCTACGTACCCAGCCTTGGAGATTCCTATGAATTCAGGTGGGGTTGCTGGTGAGTCAATGCTCGATTTCACGATCAGAGAAGAGGATGAGTATGCAGTGGAGCTCAGCTATTTTTTTGATGCTGAAGATTCATCGAATCGCGAACAGGTATGGAAAGCAGCGGGTGGGGACTTGCGTCTAGGGCCCGGAAATTGGGCAGCGGCAGGCGCACCATTTGATCTTGAAACGATAATTACCGACGCAAAGTCCGGAACAGAAGTGCACCGGTCATCAATATCGCATCCTAAGCTCACTTCTATTGGCGGAAGCGCTTTGTATGCTGAAACTTGTAGGGTTGTTTTGAAGAAAGGCAGATACAAGCTACTGGTACGTCGCAGTGGTAGCGCCGGTGATCTGGAAAAGACGGGTATCAATATAAGCGTCGTTGAGGCCTATCATGGAAAATAGGCGGGATTTACACCCTCACCACTTTTCACAGGATGTGGCTGTACGCACGCGAAGCGGGGTTGGGGCTTTGCCGGGCGAAATTGTTGCCCACCTTGGATGAAGCGTTTCATGGACGATCCCGCGTAAATGCTGACCCCTTCTATGTTTCGATTACGCGAATCGGCGCAGCAACTTCTAAGCTGCTTCTGCTAGTCTGCTGGGCCAGCCAGTTAACAAAGAAAAGCTCAATCAATGTTCAATATCCGTGTCATGACCATGGACGATTACGATGCGGTCATCGACCTCATGAAGCGTACTCCAGGCGTCTCTTTCCGTGATGCTGACTCTCGTGAATCGACCTCGAAATATTTAGAACGAAATCCCGGGATGAGCTTCGTTGCTGAAGTCGGAGCCGTTCTCTGCGGTTGCATCATGTGTGGACACGACGGCCGCAGAGGATATTTGCAGCATTTGGTTGTCCTTCCTCAGTATCGGCGGCAAGGCATGGCAAATGCGTTGGTGGAGCGCTGTATAAAGAAAAAGAACCGGCAGCACTGGCTTTGTACGGACAAATGGAATATTTGATGTCCGCAGCTGAGCGTGGTGAAATCAATGCCCAAGTTGAAGCAAGGGATATACCAGGCCATCGCATCATGGATGAGTCAAACCTTCGGAAATATCGGGAGCTTTCGGATGCTTACAGCAATTTTTATGTTGAACTTATCGAGGGTCGTGGCTCGGACACGCTTAAAATGATAGAAGAAATCATGAAAAAAGGCAGATCGTAAAATAGCTGTTTCTCGGTTAAACTTGCACTAATATTCACCCAAAAAACAGAAATAATCGGCGATATGACAACTGCCCTTACTGTTGAGTGGTCAGCAGTACAGCTAATGGGTAACCGTCCGGGCACCCGGTCGCGGTAGGGATGGCAGTTACCTGCCACCCCCCGCACAGATCCGTACGTCCTGCTGAAAAAATAAGTTAGCTCATGCGATCTTCACCATCATCAATGGTTATTTGCAGGAAAAAGGCTTCTCCCTACGTCAGGTGTGTTAAGGTTCTGACCGGTTTCAAGCATTTCTTCTCCTGTTTGACCGGATCGAACGCTGCCTTCCAGCGTTTTCTCGAGAACCCTCGCTTCATTGGTGGCCTGCCCACCCCCGGCCTTCTGTTTCACCGACAGATGCAGCCTTCATCACATTGCGCCCTCGGTTAATCCGATTTTAGTGCGCATCACCCAGAGCTTGATGGCCCGACCGTTACCGGTACGAGCGTCACTCTTTTCCGCGCTCAGTCGTCGCCAGGGCCAACAAGATCCCGCGTGCGATGAACCGCCTGAAGTAAGGAGTCTTTATGACTTTTAGAGTTGCCATTCTTGGCGCCGGCCCTAGCGGCTTGGCACAGTTACGTGCATTTGAAGCCGCCCGTTGCGACGACGCTGAATCCCCCGAGATCGTTTGCTACGAAAAGCAAAACGACTGGGGCGGCATGTGGAATTACACCTGGCGCACCGGGTTGGATCTGTATGGCGAGCCCGTCCATGGCAGCATGTACCGGTATCTCTGGTCAAACGGCCCCAAGGAATGCTTGGAGTTCGCCAATTACAGCTTCGAAGAACACTTCGGCCGGCCGATTCCCTCCTACCCGCCACGCGCCGTGTTGCGTGACTACATCATCGGCCGCGTCGCCAAAAGCAATGTGCGCCAGCACATCCGCTTCAATACAGCGGTGCATTGGGTTGCCTATGACGAGAGCACCGGCAAGTTCGCGGTCACCGTGCGCGACCTCAAGCAAGACCAACTGATCACCGAAGAGTTTGATCACGTCATCGTCGCCACCGGGCACTTTTCGACCCCCAACGCTCCTTACTTCGAAGGCTTGGAGCAGTTTCCCGGTCGCGTATTGCACGCCCATGATTTCCGCGATGCGTGCGAGTTTCAAGGCAAAAATTTGCTGCTGGTTGGCAGCAGTTACTCGGCAGAAGACATCGGCACGCAGTGCCACAAGTACGGCGCCAAGTCGGTTACTTTCAGCTATCGCACCAAGCCTATGGGCTTTGATTGGCCGGAATCCTTTGCCGAAGTACCGTTGCTCACCCATGTGGTCGGCAAGACCGCACATTTCAAGGATGGCACCAGCAAAGAGGTCGACGCGATCATCCTGTGCACCGGGTATCGGCATCACTTCCCGTTCCTGCCCAACGAGCTAACGCTGGACACGCGCAACCGGCTGTACCCGGAAGGCTTGTATAAAGGCATCGTGTCTTTGTCCAATCCGAAGCTGATGTTCCTCGGCATGCAGGATCAGTACTACACCTTCAACATGTTCGATGCCCAGGCCTGGTATGCCCGGGACATTATGCTGGGTCGTATCAAGCTGCCAGCAGAACAAGCCATGGCCAGCGACAGCCGTGAATGGGTGGCCCGCGAAGAGCAAGTGGCCGATCCCTTTGAAGCCATCGACTATCAAGCCGCCTACATACTCGACCTGCTTGAGCCAACCGATTACCCGCCTTTCGATGTTCTCGCCGTGGCTGATATCTTCAAGGAGTGGGAGCATCACAAAGCAGCCGATATCCTCGGCTATCGCAACAAAAGCTACCGCTCCACGCTGACCGGCACCATGGCGCCCGTGCATCACACGCCGTGGATGGATGCGATGGACGATTCACTGGAAGCCTTCCTGCACGACAAGCAATCGAAGCCAGCAACGGCATCTACATGAATCAGCCAAGCCTGAGCCAGGCACGGTCGCGCTTCACCACCAGCAGCATCCGCTGGGGTTTTACGTGGGCATTGTGGTGCGCCGTGCTCTGGGGGGCTTGGTACGTTCCAGGCTCCGCAGTTTGGTTCGAAGCGCCTTATGCAGACCTGAAGTACGACACCAATGCCGAGTTCATGTTGGCGGCAGCCGTGTTGACCACCTTCAACGCCGTTGCCGTGTTGTTCTTCCTGTTCGTTTGGAACGGGGTGCTGGGCAAGTGGGGCGAGTACGTTCGCACCATCAAACAGATGCGTTACATCTCTAAGTGGTTCTTCATCGGCGCCATCTTTGGCGGCCCGATGGCCATCTTCGGCTCGTATTTGGCGATCGGTTACATCGGCGGGGCCTTCGCGGCCATTTCCGCATTGATGTACCCCATCATCGGCGCAACGCTGGCCAGGCTCTGGTACCAGGAGAAAATCACCCGGCGTGCAGCCATGGGTATTTTTATTATCCTGGCCGGCGGTGTGACGGTGTATGCCCCCGGCATCATTGCTGAAATCACCGGCACCGGTGACGCCGGCTGGCTGGGCTATCTAGGCGGTGCAATGGCTGCTATTGGCTGGGGTGTAGAAGGCGCAATCGCCGGTCGCGGGCTCGATGTTGCCGACCCGGATGTAGGCATTACGGTGCGTTTTACCGCCGAGGTGCTGTATTGGGTCGCACTGATTTTGCCGGCCATCTATTTGTTTACCGATCAACCAGTAGTCGAACTGGTGGTCGCCACATTCAATTGGGCTGCCATCGGCTGGCTGACGTTAGCGGGCGTGACTTTCGGGTTCTGCTACGTCTCTTGGTACAAGTCGTTCCCACTGATTGGCGTCGGCCGCGGGCAAGCAATTGCCGCGCTGTATGGTTTGTTTGCGGTGATCTTCCTCGCCGCCTTCACGCTGAAGTTTCCCGAGTGGAACTTCTTGGCTGGTTTGGTGCTGTTTGTGGCGGGCGGGTTTGTGATGTTCACCGAAAGTGATGAGGTGCTCGAAGTCGTGCGCGCCGTATCAACCGACAGCAAAAAACCTGGCACCGCCGTTGATGCTGTTAACTCGTGATGGTTGGAGCAAGCCATGAATAAGCTGCATATGAAGGGCCGCATTCTCCAGTTGATCAACGATCAGCAGGACGTCGGCATCTGGGACTGGCAAATCACCGATGCGCTGATGAGTGAATACGGTATTTGCGGTGCCTACTGGCGCGGCAACACCCGCGTCACCCTGACGGACCTGTTCTCCAGCGGCATCATCGAAAGTGTTGAGGAGAAGCTGGATGATCAGGCCTATTTTGGTCCTGGCCGAGTGCTGTTCAAGTTCAGGGTCAGCGACTTTGGTCGCCAACGCATGCGCGACACTGCGCTGGCCTGATGGTTGTTGCCACTCACTATTATCACTAAGGAAGCATTATGTCTGATTTCTGGGGTTTTCCGGGCGCCGACATGCTCGCAGTCGCCGTTATTATTGTGCTTAGCAGCTTTGCGCTGTATCAGGCTCGGACTTTTGTGACGAAGCTGTAATCGTCGAAAAAAGGCGTCGAAAAAAGGGGCTCGGATTTATTTTCGGTCAAGGGTGAAAGCCCTTATGTCACCTACGAAAAAATGGCGAAACCCACCGGATCGATTGCGACTACATCGCCGGTGGCGACGGCTTCCACAGCGTTGCACGCCAGAGCATCCCCGCAGAGGTGTTCACGCACTACGAGCGAGACTATCCGTTCGGCTGGCTGGGCCTGTTATCCGACACCCCACCAGTCAACCATGAACTGATCGATGCCCACCACGACCGCGGTTTCGTCCTGTGCAGCCATCGCTCGCTGACCCGTAGCCGCTACTACCTGCAAGTGCCGCTGACCGACAAGGTCGAACAGTGGTCCGATGAGCGCTTCTGGGATGAGCGCAAGGCCCGCCTGCCGCAAGACGTGGCCGACAGACTGGTGACCGGTCCTTCGCTGGAAAAGAGCATCGCCCCACTGCGCAGCTCGGTGGTCGAGCCGATGCAGTAAGGCAAGCTGGTTCTGGTCGGTGACGCCGCAGTTGGCCTATGCCCATGACAGTGGTTACCTCTGGGTGGTGGGCTCCCATAGTCTGAAGCGAAAGAACGCCGAGACCGGTACTTCTGCACAGAAGAATATCAAGCGCCTGTCGACGGTAGAGGCGGACGGCAATCGCTTTCTGCTGGCCCGCATCCCTGTGGTACAGCAGAACGACGGCTATGCACTCGCCAGGAAGGTGGACGCCGATGGACGTACGGCGGCGCAGCTACGTGGCAGCGAGGTCGGTAACGACCTGACCGTTGCATTCGCTGAAGATCCTCAGCTACGCGACTTCCTGAGTCTCCCGGGTAAAGACAACGGCTTCGATATCGAAGGGTTGGCGGTGATCGGCTCGCGCCTTCTGCTGGGTGTGCTGCTGGAGATCGAGCCCGAGTCGGACGGCGACTCGACTGACACGCTGGTGCTCAAGAAGATCGGTCCGGATGGACGCCGCTACCGCAAGCACTTCTTCGCGCTAAATGGCCTGGGCTTGCGTGACCTGTGCACTAGCGATGACGATCTGCTGATCCTGGCGGGTCCCACCATGGACCTGGACGGTCCGGTATCGGTCTTGCGCTGGCGCGGCGGTTTCGCGTCCGACAAGGAAAGCGTGGTCTTTATGGATCAATTGGAGAAGGTGCTGGAGGTGCCTTTCGGGCAAGGCAACGATCACGCTGAGGCCATGTGTCTGTTCGAATCGGGTGAGCAGCTTGGGGAGGTTATGCTGATCCTCTACGACTCCGCGGCGGAAAGGATGAGCCAGGCTATGAAAGCCGCGAAAGGAGCGAACAGTACCAAGACGCCGACGGCGACTGCCCAGCCCCAGGCAAAACCGCTTTCTCCCTTGAAACGGCCGCCACTAAGCAAGCCCAGCACGTAAACGCCAATGCGATGAGCCAACAGGTTGATTACGATGTCGAAGATGAATTCCATTTTTGATCCTCGTATTTCCTTGTCGGTTTTTCTACGCACACCCGAATGGCTATTCTGGCCGTTTGCCGTCACTCGGGTTTGACAACCATCATGGTTGGCTGCGCTGTTTAGCCAAGCCGACGTGATGTGACAAAACCCGCTGCGGCGTTGGGATTCTCTACTACTTGCAGGGTTCGGATGGAATGAGGATGACCAGATCCGTATCACCTGTGTCGACACCCGCTTGTGAAAGCAAGGTCGTTACTTGTCCGCGGTGATGGGTCTGATGGTTGAAGAAGTGCATGACCAAGCCATAAAAGTTCTTGTCAGCGGGCACACCCTTCATGCTTGAGTACTTGAGAATGTGATCCAGGTCCGACTCGGTAATGGAGCGAGACCACTCGACAATGACCTGATCGAGCCACACTCGATGTGCCGACAGCTCGCGGATACTCGAGAACAGTAACTCGTTGAGGTTCCTGGGGGCAGGCAGCTGCCGAATCGGCTCCAGTGCCAGGTAGTTCGCCGGGTGCGTGGCGAATCGCTTGAGCCAGACAGTGTCCCCGGCCACCAAGTGATTCAGCGTCCCGAGAATGGAACCAAAGAATGCTTTCCTGTCCGCTGCGAGTTCTTCGTCAGACAGGCTGTTGGCCGCCTGATAAATCTTTGCGTTCATCCACTCGTTGTAGGTCGCCATCAGGCAGGTATGGCGGGTGCGGCTCATGGTGTTCCTCCTTTCAGGTTTCCCATATTGCTTTCAACGTTCATATCAGGATAACTGCAGCCTTGTCCTGCCTTGTCCTGCCTTGTCCTGCCTTGAGGTGACTAGCGATGTTTGATCTGGCCTCTATCGTGACGTATGTAGCCGTCGTCATCGGTCTTTTTTAATCCCGGGCCCAGCGGTGCTGCTGGGAAAGAGGCTTTTCAGCAACGATAAGACGGGTTTGACGACTGGCTGCTTCTGGCCCAGAGTGTGTAAAAACGTGAGATTGGGTTTCTATATCGACGCTAGGAGACCGTGCTCACGCTTCGCAACCTGATCAAGGTCACGACATTTTCAGGAACAGTTAAAACGGCTCAGTAGCCTGTTAAAGCCCTTCGGATGGGGTAAAAAAAGAACGGTTTTTACACCGTTAATGCTTTCATCAAGCCAGTAGTGCCGATGATTTTCATGACCCGTTTCATGTTGTAGGCGAGCACATTCAGGCTCATCTCCGCACTCACCCCGGCCAGCTTTCGGGTCAGGAAGTGCGTCGCACCCATCCATTGTTTGAGCGTCCCGAAGGGATGCTCAACAGTCCGTTTTCGGATCTGCATCATTTCCGGCGCGTTGCTTAGCCTGTCCTGCATTTCCTCCAGTACGACTTCATGCTCCCAGCGTCGAACCCGCCGTTCTGTGCTCGGTGTGCACTGCGGTTTCATTGCACAGCCCCGGCATTTCGAACTCCAGTAACGATGCAACTTCAGGCCTTTTTCAACGTAGGAATAGTGCCAGATCAGCGCCTCTCCAGCCGGGCAAATGTATTCGTTTTTTGCCGCGTCATAGATGAAGGAATCGTTATTGAAACGCCCGTCAGCCTTGGCTCCAGAGGTCATCGGCTTGGGCACATAGGCGGTGATGCCTGCATCGTGACAAGCCAGGATTTGTTCGCTTTTGAAGTAACCTCGGTCAGCCACTACCGACAACGTATCTGCCGCCATCGCCTCGCGGGCTTGCTTGGCCATTGAGCTGAGTTGATCTCGGTCGGAACCGACGTTGGTCACCTCGTGCGCAACGATCAAATGGTGCTGTGTATCGACCGCTGTCTGCACGTTGTAGCCGACGATTCCCGTGCCGCGCGTCATCATGGAGCGGCTGTCTGGATCGGTCAGTGAGACCTGTTTGTCTGGCGATTCGTTGAGCTGAGTTTCAATGACCTGTAACTCTTTCATCTGGGCTTTGAGCTTGTCGATTTTCTCTTGCAGACGGGTAGCCTTGGGCTGAGCGATTGAGGGTTCTTGCTGATCGGCTTCGTCGAGCGCAGTCAGATACCGATTGATACTCGATTCAATTTCTTCCATGCGCCGCTTCAGTTTGGCGCTGGTGAAATTGCGGTCGCGATTGTTGACTGCCTTGAATTTACTGCCGTCGATGGCAACCAGATTTTCTCCGAATAATCCCAGCTGCTGGCACAGCATCACGAACTGGCGGCAGACGCCTCGGATGGCCTTGCTGTTGTCTTTTCGGAAGTTGGCGATGGTCTTGAAATCGGGCATCAAACGCCCGGTCAGCCACATCAGCTCGACGTTGCGTTGGGTTTCTCGTTCCAGGCGCCGGCTCGACTGAATGCGGTTCAAATAGCCGTAGATATAGATCTTCAGAAGGACAGCGGGGTGGTACGCCGGCCGGCCAGTATCTGCCGGTATAGCGCCTTCAAAACCCAGTTTGACCAGGTCAAGTTCGTCGACAAAGACGTCGATTACGCGCACCGGATTTGTATCCGTGACGTAGTCGTCGAGGCTTTCGGGAAGGAAGGTACTTTGGCCTCGATGTTCACCTTGAATAAAGCGCTTCATGGGCGATCCTTGCGATGAAATCCTCAGAAATCATAGCAAGGGTTTGCGAAGGCGTTTTTACACACTCTGGGCCGATTCTTGCCTTACGAGACGGGTAGAAAACGGCCAAAATCGGACGCTCGTTGCGAATCGCATTCTACTTTGTGAAATTCGTGATACGGCTGCTTGTGACGCATTTTTTCAGTTCATCTACACCGGTCACAGCGGATGATCCGATGCATCGCTGCATCGCTGCACACGAATGGTCCAGAGGACACAGAGTTCCACGTTTGCAGTATCTGACGTCCTCATCCGGCCTCATCAATTACGACCTTGCCGGTCGTATAATTCTCGGTGTTCTTGACCTGATGATTCATTTCTCGCGGGACCCGCGTTATGGCCGCAAGGTGACGGACATTGTCGAGGTGTGCAACGGCGAGCTGCATCCGGTTTTCGTGTACGACGTGGAGTTTGGCGCGCATCGGCGGGCGGGGTAGGAGGGCGCTCCGAGCTTGCTAGCAGAATGCGCTGGCCATCGCTGGGCGTAGCCTTGTTCTGCTAGCAGTTCTCAACCTGAGGGCGGATCTGCGATCAGCCGATTGATAGCAAACCTTGTTGTACGGTGCTCAGCGTCACCGAAAGTCGGATCATCGAAAATAAGAATTGACAATCTGCCAATAATAAATTTCATCTGGGGTCTAGTATTGGTCCAAATTTAGGCTATAATGGTGAATGTGGCAATTTGGCCCGAATAGTTCTGTGCAGCACATAGCAGAACCGTAGTTGTTAAAAGTCCAGGACGGACGAACAGGAGGGTTTTTACTCATGAGAGTAGAGACGATTAGCTTTTTGAAAAAACACGCATCTGACCTGCCTCTTGATGAGCCTATGGTCGTCACTCAGAACGGTGTGCCTGCTTACGTTGTGGAATCTTACGTTGAGCGTAAGCGCCGTGACGAAGCAATTGCACTGGTGAAAATGCTCGCAATCAGTTCACGCGAGTATGCCCAGGGGAAACACTGTTCTACCGATGATCTGAAAGCACGTTTGAGCAGGAGATTTGCCAACAAATAATACAGGGGAATAAATGAGCAAGTTCACAGTACGCAACACCGAAATCGCTGAATTCAGTATCGGAGACCAGATTGAACATCTGGCCGCCTATCACGGTTGGAACACCGCCGAAACGCGGGTCTTCTCCGTCATTGACGTCATCGAGCGCAAGCTCCTGGACGCGCCCTATGGTTACCCCGTAAGCCCACAGCTGAGCGAACTGGGTGTCATGCAGTATCGTGAACTCAACACAGATGGTTATCGCGTCTTCTACGAAATTTTCGAAGCGGATAAGGTCATTGCCGTCAGTCTGGTTTTGAGGGGCAAGCAGAGCGTTGCGGATGCACTCATCCTTTACTGTTTGCTCAGCATGTACGAGCCCCCAGCGTGACAGCGCTGGTCCACCGGTGACGTACCGCGCCACAAGCAGGCGGCATAGCTACCACCCCGGCGCTTAGGTACTGGGATAGAACATCGACCCTGCGCTAAGTCATCAACAGATGATTAATAGCAATTTGCCTGCGCAAATTGCTTTGTATTTCCCACAGTACCGACATACGGGGCGCACGCCCGAAGCGCTTGGCATAATCGCGACCTCCGATGAAAGGGTGGAGGATGACACCTGTCATTCAATCCGCCCGCGCAGTGCCGAACGTAAAGGCCACCACGCAATGTGCAAAGCCGCGTCTTGTTTGGCTTTGAGTCGTATTTTAAGTAACGTTTTGCAGTGTAGAACTGGCTGGCGGACGCGCAAGGATAGGGTAGTGTTGGTGCTGGGCCCAGCCGGCGAGCTACCCAACGCGCAAACCGGTAAGCGGAGTTCCGCCAAAAGGACTGTGGGCTGGCTCGATGCTAGATGTTTACAATTCAATATTCCTGAAAAATTTTAATTTATATTGAATATGACCGGCAACCGGCTGCTTTTGGCCCGTTTGCGGCCCTTCGTGACAGGCAGAATATGGGCCAAAAACAGCCAGTCGGATGCATCCAGGAAACTGAAATCACCCTGGCTTTATAGACAAATCTGAACGGCGGTCTTTTGTCAGATGCTGTCATCAACGACTGTTTGTTTTTGACCGGGACCGGGGATAACCGGTCCCGGTCGGCAAGGTAGGACGGATCGCCAACCAGAGTGTGCAAGCACAGTACTGTGCAGATTGTCTTCGGCGAGGCCTTCTCTGGTCAGCGCACGTTGCTAGCGTGAGGTTTTGATTTCCAGCACTTCGGTGTAGGTGGCGTCGACCGTCTGACCGACCTTGAGGTTCTTCATGCGGGCCTGGAGCTCGGGGTCCTCGACCTTGACAACTTTCACTTTTCCTTCTGGAGGAAGCAAGGTCACTTCATGCTTTTTCAAGTCAATGTGGGTGATCTTCGACGTGACCTTGACCTGACGAAACGCCTCACCGCCCGGATTAGGGTTGTCCTTGTCAGCGCGGGCAATCGCTGATTTGGTGCTGACACCTCTATCGCTATTAACATCAGTGTCGAGCGTGTAGGCAACCGAGCGGATAACATATATATCGACCTTATCACCGACCTCCAGGTTATGCAGGGCCTTGGCCTGGTCGGTGAGCTGGATGGGTACCTGGCTTTTGTCGGGACCTTCCACAGTGACCTGATAGTTCGCCGCATCGACAGCCAGTACGTGCGTAATGATATGACTCTCCAGAGCAGTACTGCCCAGCGGCACATCGGCTGCATGGGCCGCAAAGCTGGCGGTGGACATGAGTGAGGCGAGGGCAACAGCGGGAGCAAAAGACCGGATCGGTTTCATAGACCTGCTTTCCATGTGATGGCTGAAGGAGCAACGCAGCGAGCGCGTTGCGCCCGCGAAAGCATAGTCGGCTGCGAGGGCATCTGCCGCCCGCGCGGTTGAGTTCACTGACCGCTAGCCACTTGGTAGCCGATCGAGGAGCAAATCCAATAAAGTCTTCACCCTTCGGATCGGCGTGCCAACGGTAGTGACCTAAACAGCGGGTGGGGACTTGCGTCTAGGGCCCGGAAATTGGGCAGCGGCAGGCGCACCATTTGATCTTGAAACGATAATTACCGACGTAAAGTCCGGAACAGAAGTGCATCGGTCATCAATATCGCATCCTAAGCTCACTTCTATTGGCGGAAGCGCTTTTTATGCTGAAACTTGTAGGGTTGTTTTGAAGAAAGGTAGATACAAACTACTGGTACGTCGCAGTGGTAGCGCCGGTGATCTGGAAAAAACGGGTATCAATATAAGCGTCGTTGAGGCCTATCATGGAAAATAGGCGGGATTTACACCCTCACTTAATAATTTGTCCGTTTGTTGGTTTTTTGAAATCCAGCTCCACGATGACGCGCGGCACCGCGATCAGGGAAACGCGACCGCCGCCGCGAGATACAGCAGCAACGCCAGTAGCAACACCACGGTGAAGCCCAGGTGGATCGCCAGCAGGGTCGCCAGCACGGCCGCCACCACCGATACGCTGGCGTTGACGCCCCAGGCGATCGGCACCAGTGCCTCGGCGCGCGCGGAGACGCGCCCGAGTCCGAGCGGAAACGGCATGCCCATGGCGAACGCCAGCGGCGCTACCAGCGCGGCGCAGATGCCGAACCTGGCGAGGGTCGGCACCGGCGCCAGCAGCTGGAACAACGGGGGCAGGGCGATCAGGTAAAGCAGGGCGATCGCGCAGATCGCCAGGACTGGCCGCGCGAGCGGATGACGGGGCCCCACGCCAGTGCCAATGTCCCCCCGCCGCCGGCCGGAGTAACGGCTGCCGAGGCCAGCGAAGATCAGGAACGCGCTGAGCGTTACCGCCACCGAATACAACGGATGGCTGAGGAACAGGGTGAACTTCTGGATGAAGGCGATTTCCACGAACATGAAGGCGAAGCCGATGGCGGCGAAGTAGCACACGACCCGACGTTCGAACCTGGCCAAAGCCGCATTCCGAGAGCGCCGCTGGCGCCTGCGCGCCACCCATAGCGGCGCCAGGATCAGCAGCACGGCGGCCACGCTGGACTGCAGCAGCGTGGCGATCAGCACCGGATAGCCCCACTCCAGCATTGACAGGCCGCCCTGCGCCTTCAGCGCCAGCAGTTCCGGCAGCGAACGCCACTTGAAGAAGTGGAAGAAATACGGCCGGTCATCCATGGTTGGACGCACGTCGAACTTGTAGCGTGCCAGGAACTTCGCGCGCTCGCCGGACAGCAGGGCCTGCGCCGCTTCGAAGAACCAGGGCCGGTCGAGCAGGTTGTAGCGGTTCGCCTCGGCCACGGTCATCCCGGGGTAGTAGGCCAGGTCGAAGGAGCGCGCCCGGCAGAACTCCCGCAGCACGGCGATGCCGGCGTCGTCGAAATCCCTGTTGCTGACCAGCAGCGTCGCGGTCTTCCAGCCGCGGATCATGACAATGCGGCGCGCCGCGCTGGCCTGCCCGTCGCGCTCGATGGCCGCGGCCGCGGTGGCCAGCAGCCTGGGAACATCGCGCGGCGGCAGGGTGACCCAGCGGGTGATGGCCAACAGGCCGCCGGGCGCGAGATGGCGCAGGTACTCGGCGAAGGCATCCACCGTGTACAGGTAGTTCTCGGACAGCGCATGCAGGCCGCCCGAGGCGGTGCCGAAGGAGTCCAGCAAGGCGATCTGGATCAGGTCGTAAGGCTCGCTGCGCGAAGCCACCAGGCCGCGCGCCTCGCCGATCAGCACACGGACGTTGGGCGCGCTGTACGGCTTGCCGGAGAAGTCGGCGAAGCGGCGCTGGACCAGATCGATCACCTGCGGGTTCAGTTCGATGGCATCCACGGCGCTGGCGCCGTGGTAGATCGCCTGCAGCACATCGGCGCCGGCGCCGCTGCCCAGCACCAGCACGCGGGGTTGCCGCAGCAGGTGATAGGGCAGAGCCGAGGTCAGGTAGTCCAGGTAGGCGAGCGGCTCGCGGCGCCCGTCATAGCGGTTCAGCACGGAAAGGCCGTCGCCGTCGGTGAAGATGGCCAGTTGTGCGGGCGGTTCCTGCGTCGCGTTGAGGCTCAGGCCCGGCGCGTGGCGCAGGGGAATGGTCGGGCTGTCGACGACCGTGAGCAGGCCCAGCGGACTCCAGGTCTGGGCGATTGCGCGCGCATCCTTGATACGCAGCGTCTGGCTCAGTTCCTTGTACTCGGAGGGCGACAGGGCGATCCAGCGCCCGGGCACGCCGGCCGGCACCGCGACCGCCGCCGCCAGCAGCAACGGCACGAGCCAGTGCCTATGCCCCGTGCAAGCCATGCCGGCCAGCGCCCCGGCGGCGATGCCGGTGCCGCCCAGCAGCCGCAGCGCATCGACGGGCGTCAGCGCGAACAGCGCGGCGACGATCGCCAGGCTGCCCACGCCGGCGCCGAGAATGTCGAAGGCGTAGATCCGGTGAATCTGTTCCTGAAAGCAGGTGAAGGTCAGGCAGATGCACACCGCCGCGCAGAAGAACGGCACGAACAGCAGCAGGTAGATCATCAGCAGGCGCGCCGACTGCCGCGCGTCCCAGAGGATCTCGAGGGGATTGAACGGAACCTGCTGGGCCAGGCTGAAGCAGGCGATGGCGCTCAGCCCGAACAGCACCGCGCCGCCGATGAATACGCCGTGGAAGCGCGGCGCCAGCACCGGCCGCGCCAGCGCCACTGCGGTGCCGGCAGCGCCGTAGCCGAGCAGCGCGACGCTGATCATCATGTAGGCGAAATGGTGCCACTGGATGATCGAAAGCAGCCGCAGCAGCAGCACCTCATAGCCGATTGCGGAGGCAGACAGCAGCGCGAGGGCGAGCAACGGCGGCGAATGCATGCTTAGCCGCCTCCGACCAGCGGCACGAAGCGCACAGGCAGCACCTGCCGGGTGGACACACTGCCATCGCCGGCCTTCTCGATCAGCAGCAGGTACTGGATCATGAACGGCGCGCCGACCGGGATTACCATCCGCCCGCCGGCCTTGAGCTGGGCGATCAGTGGCGGCGGCACATGGCTGGCGGCGGCGGTGACGAGGATGGCGTCGTAAGGCCCGTGCTCGGGCCAGCCGTGGTAGCCATCGCCCAGCCGGGCCTGCACCTTCGCATATCCCAGCCGGCCCAGGCGCTCCCCGGCCTGCACTGCCAGCGGCTCGATGATCTCCATCGTGTAGACCGCCTGCGCCAGCTCGGCGAGGATCGCCGCCTGGTAGCCCGAGCCAGTGCCGATCTCGAGTACCACGTCGCCGGGCCCGACCTGCGTCAGGTCGGTCATCAGGGCGACGATGTAAGGCTGGGAGATGGTCTGGCCGTAACCGATCGGCAGCGGGCGGTTCTCGTAGGCGTAGGGCACCTCGTCGGGCGGGACGAACTTATGGCGTGGCACCCTGGCCATCGCGGCCATCACCGGCGCGGCAAACTCGGCCCTGCGGGTTTCGTCGCGGGTGATGGACGACATGTCGGCGATCTCCCGCACCATGGCGTCGCGCAACGGCGCGAACGGGTCGTCGGCATGCAGGCCGGCGGATGCCAGCGCCAGAGCGATGGCAGGCGCCAGGATGCGCGTCAGAAACATCACCGGCTTCACAATGACTCCTCCGCCTGAGGAATAGTCGAATCGTATGGCCGGCGGGCTGGCTAGGCAAGCCGGGGGTGCCGGCGACCAAACCAGGCTGCGGCGACTGCCTGAGAAAATATCGCAACTTATAATATTATCGGCATCGTAATACCTTAGCTGCATAGCAAGCTGCGATGACAGACTCACAATGCACGTCATTACTCAGGAGGCAGAAAGCGGCCCGAAGCAGTCGTTCGACACTGCACCTGCTAACCGTTAAATCGGCCCCTCTTAATGACCAGGCTGCTTCAAGAATGACCGGTACTTTCCAAGGCAGTTGCCTCTGCGGCGCCGTCAGTTACGAAATCAAATCACGCCCGAAAGCGCTTTCGCATTGTCATTGCAGCCAATGCCGCAAAAGCCATGGAGCAGCATTTGCCAGCTATGGCAGCGTGCCGCGCGCTGACCTGCATCTCATCCAGGGTACTGAGCGCATCACGTCTTACAGCTCTTCCGAATCGGTGCTTCGTCAATTTTGCGGTCAGTGCGGTTCCTCGCTGTTCTGGTCGAGAAGCCGAGGTGACTACGCGGACTGGATTTCCATAGCGTTGGGGACGCTGGACACTTCGTTTACGTCCGACAAGCAGCAGCATGTCGAAGTGACCTTCAAGGCGTCCTGGTATGAAATCCAGGATCAGTGGCCACAATCTCGGTGACCGCATTGGACCGAAAGGGGACACCCATTAGCCGGTCTCAAGTCAAGGTCTATAAGGAAAGTCGCATCGACTTGCTGGAGAAATACTCCGAACTGGCACTGCGGCGTGTCTGGAAAGGCGAGCGTTTCAGCTGGTTCATGACCAACCTGCTGCACGACTTCGGCGACCATAAAGATGCGTGGGAGCAGCAGATGCAACAGGCCGATCGTGAGTACTACTTCAACTCGCTCGCTGGTTTGGTCAACATTGCGGAGAACTACGTGGGGTTGCCTTACGAAGATGTCGAGTAAGCAGCCGATAGGGTAGGGGTGCTTGATCGTTCGATAGAGCCGCGGCTGGTTTGGTTAGTGGAATGAGCCTCCGCTGAATTGCGGTCCCCAATAAAAAAGGGACCGCTACATAGCCCGCATCGCGGACGCGTTTGCCTCAAGCGGGTGGATCGATCTGATCCAGCATCCGGTTCGCTGTGATTTCCGCGAGCATGATGCTGTTGGAAATGCCCAACAAGGCGTGGCGCGATCCGCCGTCCAGATGATCCACCAGGTGATGAACCATCACGTCGACTGAGGCCAGTGTCTCGACCAGATAAACCGCCAGGGTTTCGGTTGTGGCGTGCGGGTCGACGGTGAACAGGGTGCTGGGTGTGCGTGGGGTGGCTTTGATGTCGGCGGTCGAGGGGAAGTGGGGGTCGAGGGCGCGTTCGGCGGCTTCGTTGAGTGTGTTTGAATCGGGTTCGTATGGGGATGCCGGATCTGTGTCCGGGGGATTGGGTGAAGGCTTTACCATTTGCGGGATCCTCAATGGAGTGCCGGCCCTCCTGCTGCTAAACGAGAAGGGAGGCAGCTGTACGCAGGTTAGCAGACCGGGGATCCAGCAAACCGGCGCGCCCGAAGGCGCCCTGCGCACAGCTACCATCGAGTGCAGGCAATGCCTGACTGAAAGAGCTTGTGCACTTCACCGGAAAACCACGAGCTGCTAAACCCGATCACTGATGAGCAGTGACGGAAATCAAGTTACCGAGCGGACCACAGGCGCACAAGCCGGCGGATTCTGGCGTACCCGTAGGCAACGGCGCAAGGTCTTGTAGCTTTCAGGAAGTGAGCAGTAGGACGCTTAAACATGCGCGTTTCGCGCATGTTTAATTTGCTTGATCGAACAACGCGAAGTCATGACCAACCTTGGCATTTGAACTCCAATAACGAAGCAACGTCGGGCGAATTCATCGACGAAAACGTCGACTACACGCATTGGATTGGTATGGCTAACGTAGTCGTCGAGGCTTTCGGGAAGCAAAGTGCTCTGGCCACGATGCTCACCTTAGATGAGGCGCTTCATAGATGACTTCGCCCTGGTTACGTGTCATCGACCAACGACTTCACATGAGTAGCAAAATCGTCCTGTATCTGTAGGAACCCGCAGCGAAGGTAAAATGCGACTCCCTCCGGTGTATCCGTGGACAGGCGTACGACACGGAATCGCCGAGCCGCATATTCCAGAAGCTGCTGCACCAGGGCTTTACCCGCATTCTGCCCCCTTGATGCACGCGCGACGTATACCCTCCGCAACCTCCCGATGTCCGACCCAGCATATGGATCATATGAAAGACCACCGATGGCGATCAGTTGCCCGTTGCGGAAGGCTCCAAAAAGGCATTCACCTGGTTGATCGAATCGGTTTGACCCGTTTTTCCAATTTGCAAGCAAGCGCGTGAGAAACCTAAAACATTCTGTTACTGCCTCCGCTTCAAGTACCAGGATTTCCGGAGGAAGCGCTGAGATCTGACGTATCGCCAGTTCGCCCATTGACGTAACCACTGGATATCCCCGTGTTCGCTTTGGCACCCTGCCTGACTTATCTGCGCGGACAGCACTGCGTCCTGTCTTCAAGATTAACTCTCGGGAGGGTTTTTACACACTCTGGCCATAAGCAGACACTCGAAGGGGCGGGGACCCTACTTTATGACCACGTATTGGTCTACGCCTACAGAGTACTTGTATGGCATGTGTCGTGGTCGCTATTCGCCAAGACCCGACATTCACGGTCGGTGTCAGCCGATAGATGCTCCACTAGCCTTCTACTTACGAAAGAAATTTTCGGGCCAATACACCCTTGGGAGCTGCCGACGAATAAGGGCAGCCTCTGCCCGGTATCCCCTAGCGTCAAGTTCCCGCAGAAAGTGGGGCCATGGAGGAATATTGCTCATGTAAGGTTTGGCATCAACCCACGCTGACCTTTTCGAGGAGTAGTAAAAGCACTCAGGAGCCTTCACAGATCTCCGTTACTCGTCAGACGCGGGGTTACCCTTCGGCGTCCGGCTTTTTGCGTCTGGGGTTTAGTTGTTGGCGCTGATGCGATTTTTTAACAGGGGTCAATTGTCTGTCAGCGAGAACAACGCAGCCCTTCATTGAACAACCAGCGAAACAGATCGCTGTCCCGGAAACGGCCGTGACGATTCTTGGAAAACGTCGAGTGATTGGGTACTAAGACAGCGCCAAGGCTGCGCTTGCCCAGTTGAATGTTCCACTTATAGAGGTTGGGGTGCGGCAGAAAAAATTTCGGTAATGACAGAAATTTACCCTTCCGCCTTGGCGCAACCATCATCGGCACAGGTCGGATCGATCGGGTTGCACCGCATTGCGCAAATCAAAATCGGTTTCCTCGACTCCATTCTTTGTCAGCGATATCCAATGAATTGAAGAGGGATTTCGCATCAATCCGAGGCTCCCGATATAGGACCAAGTCAGCGGCGAGCGCTGCACAGCTTTCAGCTTGATTGAAGAGGGTGTGAGCTCCAGGTGCAGAAGGCGGTTGTCTTGCGAAGGCGTATAGGCGATATTCTCGCTGGCGACAACATCGGCTCCCCTCACAGTTGCCGGCATGCATTCCAACGTCGCGCTGACTTTGCCGTCGTTGTTGATCAAGTACGCAAAACCTTTACCGTTCACCGTTGTACCGGTCACGAGAAAACGATCGATCAATGGAATATATTTGGCTTTGTAGGTGTAGTAATTCAAGCCGGATCTCAGGATCTTATGGGCGGAGAGTTTCCCGGTCTCAGGATCGAGTACCGTTATCTTCAAATTTGCAGAGGTTTGATCAGGTACGAATTGTTGCCAGACCAGTAGCGCGCGATTGCTGGAACCAGCAATCATCGGCCACCATTCACGCCGCTGGGGTGCGACATCGGACGTACTGAGCAGGTGGCCGTGACTATCGAAGACCTTTGCATATACACCATTGCCGGTACCGAGATCATCGACACCGCCACCGTTGACCCAGTCCTCGGAATACAACACGACGAAATGCTTTCCTGCCGCGGCAACATGGCCGGAATGTCCGCCGGTCGCAACGTCGCGCGGATACGGCGCGATCGGTCGCAGCTTCGCATCGTAAACGCCATAACGTTGATTGACTTCGTTCGTGGTATTCCAGCCGTCTTCAAACGAAAGCATGACATTGCCGTCAGTTGTTTGGGCGACCGACACCGGTTCTTGCGCTTCCGGCTTTTGGATGAATAGTGTGGGCGGACTGATCCGCGTATCATTGATTCCCCATTTCGAAAGGTAGATGTCGTGCGGCCAGTTGCCGTTTTCGTCCTCGCCTTTTGGTGGAATTCCGGAACTGCTAATGAAAATCAAAAAACGGCCGTCGGCTCCTTTGACCGCTTCGATGCCATGCATATAGGAGCGCAAATCTTCCTGGTCGTGCGGCCGTGCTTGCGCATTTGCCGCGCTTAAGCAGAGCGCACCAGCGCATAACGCGGCGCGTGCCAAAGAGTGAGCGAACCGCTGATGTGGGTTACTGTTCATGTGTGTGTTTTCCCATCCCACAATATCCCTCACCAGCGCTACACCGTGGACCTTGTCGAGTGTCGCAATGCTGTGCGGTATCGACTTCCCGCCAGCCAATAAAATCCTCATTTGTTGAACTTAGCAATAGGACTTCCTAAGGAGGATGCATAGGCATGTTTTCTCCGCTGTGTACCAGGGACGGAATGGTGCACAGAGGATGATCCGAATCTTAGGATCAACACCCATGTGGAAAAAGATTGTAAAAGCTTTAACAGATCTAAAAGTACTGGTAGGCACACCACCCCACCATTGCGCCCGTTTCGCAGCCGCGAACGTTCCCCTTGAGCCGCAGGCGAATGGGCAAGGTGTGAAGGGGGCCGGTAGGCCCACTTCACCTGTCTTGCCCGCTTATTCAGCCGACTTAACCCGTTGCGCCTGCCGTTCTTTGCCCGTTCGTAGCGTTCTTTTACCGTGCTTCTGCCGGTGTTTTTCGCGCGCTCAGCCGTTGTTTAAGGCGTAGGTCCTCTGCTGCTGCAGCAGAGCCGCGGCCAACAGCCGCTTGCGCGCCTCCTGAGCGCGACGGGTCTTGTCATCCACCTGCCGGCTGACGTAGAGCGGCAGTGCCAGGCCCTCGTCCTGGTCGTCGCCCGGCTCAATAAAGCGCGGTACCGAATACGTGTGCTCACGCCACGAACGGAAGAAGGTCGAAATGTTGTTCGCTCACCTCAAGAGAATACTGAGATTGGATCGTTTGCGACTACGAGGATAAGCGGTGCGAACGATGAATTTACATTGGCGGCAGCGGTACAGAATCTGCGGAGACTGGCCAAACTCACCTCTCAAGGGCCGCCAACTACGGGATAGGTGCGCCCGAGTAAGCAAAAAACCTCAAATTAACCCACTGACCAAGCTGAAACGATAAACGCAGAACCGAAAAGCCATCCAACGTGGTGAACGGGTTCTGAAGTGACAGCCGAACTCGAAGCCTTTCAGCCTGAAATTCCGACTTTTTCGACAGAATCGACCCATAGCTGCCCTTCACGGCTTGTCTGCTCTAGTAACTAGATCATCGGAGGACGTGTAGTGGAATCATGTAAAGTAGCGAATCGACTCGAGAGCGAATGAAAATGCGACTTTTCTTTACCATCGTGCTGTTGTTAGTAGCTTTGGCCGGGTTAGCTCTCGCTTGGAAGCGCCGCGACGCACTGATGCGATTGGTTGCAGCTACCCTGATCACAGGAGGGCTACTGATAGCCCATTTTTTTGGTAGTGCAATCGCGCTCAAATTACCTGGGATAGGACCGGTAATGATCGGCGGAGCCGCCTCCGCAGCTCTCGGAGCCGGTGTCTGGGTAATTGTAGGTAACATCGGAATAGCAGCGGCAGGTACTGCCTTCGGTATTGGGTTTTGGCCAATCTTTCTGGGATTTACAGTAGTAGGCGCTTTCAGCGCCTTGGCAGGCGGGTTCGGGATACAGACCATCCACTATCCTGCACTCTACCTTCCACTCTTGCTCGCAGGCACTGTTTTGCTTTTCAAAAGCCTTAAGAGAAAGGTGCAATTGCCAGATGGATCTAATTAACGGTATTAACGTTGGAACGCGATCAGCAAATTGATCGCCCCTGACTTCGTAGGCGTCTCGATCGTCTGCTTTTGGCCGATTTCTGCCTTGCACAAAGGGCTGAAAACGATCCAGAGTGGAAGGATCGGCCCTGACGTGGACCGGTCCGTCGATGGCGGTTAGAAACACCAGTCCTCAGCGTTTACGACACGACAGAATGGACCCGCGAGGGTCGCATTGTGATGAGCGACAATTTCTTCGGCCTTCAGCGCAGAGGTGTCCGTGCAGGTATGACCATCGGCGATCAGCACCGCATCGAAACCATAGTCTCGTGCGGCGCGGCAGGTGCTATCGACACAGTATTGGGTCTTCATTCCGGCAATGACCACACCCTGAGCACCACAAGCCCGCAGCTGATCGGCCAGAACTGTCTTGGTGAAGGCGTTGGGTCGACTTTTTTCGAAAATCACTTCGTCGCCCTGCAGCACCAGGTCCTGCACCAACTGCGTCAACGGGCTTCCAGGCTCGATTGGCGAACCTGGTGGACCAATATGACGGGCGAGAAAAATGGGGGCGCCCGCACTCCGGGCTTTATTCAACAGATTGTTCAAGGTGTCTACCAGCGCTTCGCCAGCCCATGGCGTATCCGCGCCATGAAACAATCCAACCTGCATATCGAGAATCAACAGTGCATACATAGTGCTTTTCCTTGCGTTTTTAGCCAGCGACACAAGGGCAAAAGAAAAGGCCCTGTCCATCACTGGCGGGCCTTTGAAGTTCGTGCGTTATCGGCTCACGACACCTCTGACGACCCGCCTTTGGCGGTCGTGGTAGTCGTGGTCAAGGTAATTGGTGGTTGGTTCATAGGGCTGACAGTAGCTGCGCGGTACTGGGTTGGCAAGTCAGCAATACGAGCGTGAAGACTGATCGTAGTATCGATCGTTGTTCGCTTCTGGCCCAGAGTGTGTAAAAACGTGAGATTGGGTTTCTATATCGACGCTAGGAGACCGTGCTCACGCTTCGCAACCTGATCAAGGTCACGACATTTTCAGGAACAGTTAAAACGGCTCAGTAGCCTGTTAAAGCCCTTCGGATGGGGTAAAAAAAGAACGGTTTTTACACCGTTAATGCTTTCGTCAAGCCAGTAGTGCCGATGATTTTCATGACCCGTTTCATGTTGTAGGCGAGCACATTCAGGCTCATCTCCGCACTCACCCCGGCCAGCTTTCGGGTCAGGAAGTGCGTCGCACCCATCCATTGTTTGAGCGTCCCGAAGGGATGCTCAACAGTCCGTTTTCGGATCTGCATCATTTCCGGCGCGTTGCTTAGCCTGTCCTGCATTTCCTCCAGTACGACTTCATGCTCCCAGCATCAAACCCGCCGTTCTGTGCTCGGTGTGCACTGCGGTTTCATTGCACAGCCCCGGCATTTCGAACTCCAGTAACGATGCAACTTCAGGCCTTTTTCAACGTAGGAATAGTGCCAGATCAGCGCCTCTCCAGCCGGGCAAATGTATTCGTTTTTTTGCCGCGTCATAGATGAAGGCATCGTTATTGAAACGCCCGTCAGCCTTGGCTCCAGAGGTCATCGGCTTGGGCACATAGGCGGTGATGCCTGCATCGTGACAAGCCAGGATTTGTTCGCTTTTGAAGTAACCTCGGTCAGCCACTACCGACAACGTATCTGCCGCCATCGCCTCGCGGGCTTGCTTGGCCATTGAGCTGAGTTGATCGCGGTCGGAACCGACGTTGGTCACCTCGTGCGCAACGATCAAATGGTGCTGTGTATCGACCGCTGTCTGCACGTTGTAGCCGACGATTCCCGTGCCGCGCGTCATCATGGAGCGGCTGTCTGGATCGGTCAGTGAGACCTGTTTGTCTGGCGATTCGTTGAGCTGAGTTTCAATGACCTGTAACTCTTTAATCTGGGCTTTGAGCTTGTCGATTTTCTCTTGCAGACGGGTAGCCTTGGGCTGAGCGATTGAGGGTTCTTGCTGATCGGCTTCGTCGAGCGCAGTCAGATACCGATTGATACTCGATTCAATTTCTTCCATGCGCCGCTTCAGTTTGGCGCTGGTGAAATTGCGGTCGCGATTGTTGACTGCCTTGAATTTACTGCCGTCGATGGCAACCAGATTTTCTCCGAATAATCCCAGCTGCTGGCACAGCATCACGAACTGGCGGCAGACGCCTCGGATGGCCTTGCTGTTGTCTTTTCGGAAGTTGGCGATGGTCTTGAAATCGGGCATCAAACGCCCGGTCAGCCACATCAGCTCGACGTTGCGTTGGGTTTCTCGTTCCAGGCGCCGGCTCGACTGAATGCGGTTCAAATAGCCGTAGATATAGATCTTCAGAAGGACAGCGGGGTGGTACGCCGGCCGGCCAGTATCTGCCGGTATAGCGCCTTCAAAACCCAGTTTGACCAGGTCAAGTTCGTCGACAAAGACGTCGATTACGCACACCGGATTTGTATCCGTGACGTAGTCGTCGAGGCTTTCGGGAAGGAAGGTACTTTGGCCTCGATGTTCACCTTGAATAAAGCGCTTCATGGGCGATCCTTGCGATGAAATCCTCAGAAATCATAGCAAGGGTTTGCGAAGGCGTTTTTACACACTCTGGGCCGATAGGTGCCTGTCGTTAAGGGCTGATTTCGACTGTGGATTCAACTGAAAGCAGTCGGTTGCGGTCAGCTGATTTCGGCCTGGGCTGACTCATCGTAAAGAACGTCATATCAACAGTAAGGTGGGGTCACCCACCTCTTGATAGTGCAGTTTGCAGTACGATTTAGTGATGTTTTACGGCTCTAAGCCGCATCATTATGTGTAAAAGTATGAGTGCTGCAACGGGCGCAATTACAATCACGGCAGATCTTGGTGACAAGTCCACTCCCAGCAGATGGACGCCCGAATACAGTAGTTTCAACAAGCTCAGCACGTAGTACGTGATGGCAATAATGGAAAGGCCTTCAACCGCCCGCTGAATCTTGATCTGAGCATCGGCCCGAGCATTCAGGCTTTTCAGGATCTCGGCGTTCTGTTCTTCCATCTCTACCTGGACGCGCGCCTGCAAAAGGTCACCCAGATTGGCCACGCTCTTGGCCAGCACATCGAGCCGTTGTTCCATCACGGCGCAGTACCTTACCGTCGGTTTGAAGCGTCGCTCAATGAAGATGCCCAGGCGCTGGTAGTCACCTGCGCGATTCTCTCGCAGTTCTGCCAGTCGTTCGAATACGAGCTGCGCGTAAGCTTGTGTGGCACTGAAGCGATGCCGGTGCCTGGCTGAGAGACTGACGACTTTGGCCGACAATGCTGCAATTTCTGAAAGTAGTTTTTTTGCATTGCTGGAGTCGGGCGCAGCGTTTCGCTCCGACAGGTCGACAAGGGTTCTATCGAAGGCATTGAGTTGCGAACTCAATTGCTTCGCTGTTGGAAGCGCAAGCGAGGCCATCATGCGATAGGTTTCAATCTCAAGTAGTCGGCGAATCATTCGCCCTTGGCGGTAGGCGTTGAGGTGAGTGTTGATGAACAAAAATCTGTTTTCACCGCATTTGCTCAGCCGGAAGTCGCTCCAAACCGCCGCATCGCCACCCCCGATGGACGAGCCGCACGGGTCCTTGAATCCGTACGCCGCAAGATCCCCGTCCCATGAGTCATGGTTGCGCACCACAATTTGCACGCTGTTGATCAGCAGCTGGGTGTAAGGGCTGATCTTTGCCGCCAGGGCCTCAGGCAAGGAAGTCCAGTGCGGGCGATCCGTGGTCGCGGTGACGACGTAAGTAAGAGTAAAGAACTCGGCATGTCGCTCCCATTTCAGCCAATGCTCATCAAACCTGGTAATGCCTTGGGGGATTTCACCACTGACCGGTTCGTCGTAGAGGCTGTTGAGCAGTGCCAGGCGCTCATTGTCGCTGCCCATGACGGCCAGGTGAAAAACATAAGCCGGCTCGCTGAAGTACAGGGAAGGGCGGGCGTGCAGTTCGTCATGAAGCGAATGTCGTAACGGGTGCATAGTGCTCAAGCCTTGAGCCCTGAGTCTCTGCTGCAGGCAATGATGCCCAAGGCAAAGTGAGTCAGGGCATCCGTGAGTTTTTGCTCCGGGACGTCAATGCTTTGCCAGAGGGATTGTCCGTAAAGCATACCGATGACGGCCTCTGTGATCAGGCCTGTGCGGTCACTGATGCAACCAGTTTCGCCACACTCGGCGGAAACGATGGCCTTCAGCAGCGTGGCGTAGCTCCTCTTCAGCTGATTGATCTCCTGTTGTTGCTCATCGCTGAGGTTGACGAACTCTCGTGTCACCAGCATTAGTCGGTGTTTCTCGGTCAGGTTGAACACCACAAATGCGTGCACAAAGCGCTGGAGACGGTCGCGGTGCGTCCGGGCTCCCCGCATGCGGCGCTTGGTACCGGCCAACAGGTCGGAGACCGCGCCTTCGATCAGTTCGAACAACAGGCTTTGTTTGTTCTCGATATGGTTGTACAGCGAGCCGGCATGCAGCCCCAACTGGCCAGCCAGGTCGCGCAGGCCAATGGCCTGGTAACCGCGCGTCGCGAAGAGTTCCAGTGCTACATCGAGCAGGCGGTCGCGGGCACTCGGTGCGGGGTGCTTTGGTAAGTTTGCGGCAAGCATAGGAGGTCAGGCGCTCGGCGTTGAGAGAGTTATGCAGTGGCGGTCCTGGTGGACCGCCCTGTCGTGAGTGTGTAATCAGGCTGGATTAGCTTCTTCCGGAAGAATCAGTTGCGCGGGAATCCGTTGCGTTGAATTACGCGCCACCCAGTAGTAAATGAAGGCTGGTACGGTTAGGCCGATCAACCACGAAATGTCCGTCCCACCCAAGGTTTCAACCAAGGGGCCGGTGTAGAAACTGGTCGTAATGAAGGGCATCTGAATCACTACGCCGAGGGCGTAGACCGCTATGCCGGTGACATTCCAGCGTCCGTATCGACCATCCGGATTGGAGAGGGCGGGGATGTCATAGCGCTCCTTGGTCACCAGATAAAAGTCAACCAGGTTGATGGCGCTCCAGGGCGTGAAAAAGGCCAGCAGGAACAGGATGAACGCTGAGAAGTCATGAAGGAACGAATGCCTCCCCAACAGCGCCAGTGCAGTGGCGAATCCGACCATGATCAGGATGTAAATCAACCGTACGATTTTGGAAATTTCCTGGTTGCCTCTGAAACCGCTGATGATGGTAGCCAGAGACATGAAACTACCGTAGGCGTTGAGTGTGGTAATGGTCACCTTCCCGAACACGATACTGAAAAACAGCAGTGACGCGACGACGCCGCTGGCCCCCATACCGACGATGTAGGACACCTCGTGGCCGGCAAACTGATCACCCGCCAGGGCGGCGACGAATACACCGAAGATCATGGAGATTTGAGTGCCGATCACTGAGCCCAGGCCCACAGCCAAGAAGGTTTTCCAGGCCGAAGTCTTTCTCGGCAGGTAGCGCGAATAGTCAGCGACATAGGGGCCGAATGCGATCTGCCAGGAAGCCGAGAGTGATATTGCCAAGAGAAAACTGGCCAGTGAAAAGTGTCGATTTCCCAGCAGCTCGCTGATGTCATGAGCTGACAGCAAGCGGTAGAACAAGTAGAAGAAAGACACCACGCCTATCAGGCTCGACAGGCGTCCGATCAAATGGATAGTCCGATATCCCAGCACGGTGAGCACAACGATCATCACCGCGAAAATCAGGATGCCAGCGGCGTCACTGACATTGACCAGTTGACTGATGGCCTGGCCCGCAAGCACCGAGCCGCTGGCAGAAAAGCCCACGTACATCAGGCAGACCAGGACGATAGGGATGACGGCGCCGTATACGCCGAATTGCACGCGACTGGAGATCATCTGCGGCAGGCCCAACTGGGGGCCCTGAGCAGCATGCAGCGCCATGATTGCGCCGCCCAACAGTTGCCCGATCAACAAGCCAATCAGTGACCAGAACACATCGCCGCCCAATACGACAGCCAGCGCGCCAGTGACGATCGCAGTGACTTGAAGGTTGGCGCCGAACCACAGAGTGAACTGACTGAGCAGCCGACCATGACGCTCGGACTCAGGTATGTAATCGATGGATCGCCGTTCTATATACGTCTTGCGCTGCGCACTTTCTTTGGTGGCGGACATGGCAGTTCCTCTCGGGCGTCGTACAGTACGACAGCCTTCTCGTGGGGGGAGTGACTCAGGGGGAGGGCCTGTTAAACAGGCCCGGTTTTTCGCTCGATCAGCGCTGGGCGTCGAGCAAGCTTCGCGAAATGATGATTTTCTGCACTTCGGACGTGCCTTCGAAAATTCGCAGGATCCGTGCGTCGCGTACGTAGCGTTCCAGTGGAAGGTCGCGAATGTAGCCATAACCGCCATGGAGCTGAAGCGCAGCATCGGTGATGAAACCGGCGCATTCGGCGGCGACCAGTTTGGCGGTGGCCGAGTCCAGGCTGAAGCGTTCACCGCTGTCACGGCGGGCGGCGGCTTTCCAGGTCAGCATGCGGGCACCTTCCAGCTGTGCGTACATATCGGCGAGGCGCCACTGTGTGCCTTGGTAGGCGGCAAGCGGCTTGGGGCCGATCTGCCGTTCGCGGGCCCAGTTCAAGCTCGCTTGCAAGGCGGCATTGGCGATACCCAGCGACATGGCCGCCACTTCAACGCGACCCCGATCCAACACCGCCATGGCCGTGTTGAAGCCGGCACCTTCGATGCCCAGCAATGCCGAATCGGGCAACCAGCAGTCCAGCGCCAGCTCATAGATCGTGCTGCCACGCAGCCCCATGGTTTTTTCCGGATTGGAGAAGCTGATCCCTGCGGTGCCCTGGGGAATCATGAAGGCGCTGATGCCCTTGTGGCCGGCTTCGGCGTCGGTCTTGGCATAGAGCACAATGAAGCCTGCTTCACGGGCATTGGTAATGTAGTGCTTACTGCCACGCACCCGCCAACCGCCATCTTCACGCAGTGCACGGCAGCGCATGTCGGCTGGATTGGAGCCCGCTGCCGGCTCTGTCAGTGCGAAGGCGCCGAGTAATTCTCCGCTCGCTGCGCGAGGCAGCCACTCCTGTTTCTGTTCTTCGGTGCCGCCGATCAGGATCGAGTCGGTTGCCAGGAAATGCGCAGTCAACGCCGATGCAGTGGAGGCGCAGGCGCCAGCCACGGCTTCAACGACGCGGCTCATGGCCAGGCTGCCAATGCCCAGTCCGCCATATTCTTCGGGCAAATTGATACCCATGCCACCAAGCTCGGCCAATGCTTGCAGGCTCTCGGCACAGAACGTCTCGGTTTCGTCGTAATGTTGGGCGCGCGGCTGGATCACCTCGCGAGCCAGTTTTTCAGCGGTTTCGATAACGGCCAGTTCGACTTGATCTAATTCAAAGTTCATGGGAAAGCTCCTGTTTGTTCAGTCCGAATGCATCGTTGTCGGCGCCGAGGCGTGGGGCGTGGGTAGTTGCGTGGGGTTTGCGGCCATTGAAGAAAACCGGTTGCGGTACCAGCGGCTGCGCAGAGCCCTCGGGGTGAATCAGCAACTGTCGTACCTGGGCCTGTTCACTGCTGGCCGCCTGGGCGAGGTTCCACACCGGGGAGGACGGCACGCCCGCCTCGAGCAGGATGTCGCAGACTTGATCAACGCTGAGTCGCTGCGTCCAGGCTTCGATTTCGGCTCGTAGTGTGGGCTCGTTGAGTGTGCGTTGCGGGTCATCGGCAAAGCGTGGGTCTTTGCCGAGTTCTGGCCTGCCCAGGCAATCGCATAACCGTTGGAAGAGCTTGTTGCTCGCCACGGCGATGACCACCTGGCCGTCGGCGGCGCGGTAAGTGTCAAAGGGTGTCGAAACCGGGTGGCGGTTGCCCACCAGCCCAGGCGCAACGCCATTGGCGAAAAGATTGGACAGACCGGTCATTTGCAAGCTGAACAACACATCGAACATGGCGACGTCGATGTACTGGGCGCCGGGTGCATGACGTTCGCGAGCGAACAGCGCCGAGCTGATGGCCCACGCCGCATAAACGCCGGCGCACAGATCACCGATGGCTTCGCCACTGCGGGTAGGACCTGTCTCTGCAAACCCAGTGACGCTCATTAAACCCGACATTGCCTGGGCGACGATGTCATAGGCCGGGTTACCCGACAGCGGACCATGCTGGCCGAAACCGGAGATGCTCGCGTAGATCAGCTTGGGGTTGTATTGCTTGAGGGTATCGAAGTCGATACCCAGGCGCCGTGTCACGCCGGGACGAAAGTTTTCCACGACGACGTCCGCGTCACGGACCAGCTCATATAGCCGGGCACGATCAGCAGTGGACTTGAAGTCCATTTCGACACTGCGCTTGCCGCGATTGATCAGGCCAAAATAGACGCTCTCGCCATCCTTGAAAGGGCCCAGATGGCGGCTGTCATCGCCGTGGTCAGGGACTTCGAATTTAATGACGTCGGCGCCCAGGTCAGCGAGCATGGCCGTACAATGTGGGCCGGCCAAAACGCGGCTCAAATCCAGCACGCGAATGCCTTGGAGTTGTTGGGTAAACGGAATGCTGCTCATGGTGCAGGCTCCTCGATTCCGGGGCTTAGACGTTGCCGATCATCGGTAGGTTGAGGCCTTGTTCCTTGGCGCAGTCGATCGCGATCTGGTAACCGGCATCGGCGTGACGCATGACGCCAGTCGCCGGGTCGTTGTGCAGCACGCGAGCGATACGCTCGGCCGCTTCGTCAGTACCGTCGCAGACAATCACCATGCCCGAGTGCTGGGAGAAGCCCATGCCGACGCCGCCGCCGTGGTGCAGGGAAACCCAGGTCGCGCCGCTCGCGGTATTGAGCAGGGCGTTGAGCAGTGGCCAGTCGGACACGGCATCGGAACCGTCCTGCATCGACTCGGTTTCGCGGTTCGGGCTGGCGACCGAACCGGAGTCCAGGTGGTCACGACCGATCACGATTGGCGCGGACAATTCACCGCTGCGCACCATTTCGTTGAACGCCAGGCCGAGCTTGGCGCGCAGGCCCAGGCCAACCCAGCAGATACGTGCCGGCAGACCCTGGAAGCTGATGCGCTCGCGGGCCATGTCCAGCCAGTTGTGCAGGTGGGCGTCGTCCGGGATCAGTTCTTTTACCTTGGCGTCGGTTTTGTAGATGTCCTGCGGGTCACCAGACAGCGCAGCCCAACGGAACGGGCCGATGCCACGGCAGAACAGTGGACGGATGTAAGCCGGTACGAAGCCTGGGAAGTCGAATGCGTTTTCCACGCCTTCTTGCTGGGCCATCTGACGGATGTTGTTGCCGTAGTCGAAGGTTGGAATGCCCATTTTCTGGAATTCGAGCATGGCTTTGACGTGCACAGCCATCGATTGCTTGGCGGCTTTGACCACGGCAGCAGGCTCGGTCTTGGCGCGAGCGCGGTACTCTTCCCAGGTCCAGCCGGCTGGCAGGTAACCGTTGAGCGGGTCGTGGGCGCTGGTCTGGTCGGTGACCATGTCCGGGCGCACGCCGCGACGGACCAGCTCCGGGAGAATTTCAGCCGCGTTGCCCAGCAGGGCAATGGAAATCGCCTTGCCTTCTTGGGTGTATTTGTCGAGGCGCGCAAGCGCGTCGTCGAGGTCGGTGGCTTGTTCATCGACGTAGCGGCTGTTCAGGCGGAAGTCGATGCGGCTCTGCTGGCATTCGATGTTCAGCGAGCACGCACCGGCCAGGGTTGCAGCCAGTGGCTGAGCGCCACCCATGCCACCGAGGCCTGCGGTCAGGACCCAACGACCGGTGAGGTTGTCGTTGTAGTGCTGGCGACCGGCTTCGACGAAGGTTTCGTAGGTGCCCTGGACGATGCCCTGGCTACCGATGTAGATCCAGCTGCCGGCGGTCATCTGGCCGTACATGGCCAGGCCTTTGGCGTCGAGTTCGTTGAAGTGTTCCCAGCTCGCCCAGTGTGGCACCAGGTTGGAGTTGGCGATCAGTACGCGCGGGGCGTTGGTGTGGGTCTTGAACACGCCGACCGGCTTGCCGGATTGCACCAGCAGGGTCTCGTCGTCGTTCAGATTGGTCAGGCTTTCGACGATCTTGTCGTAGCATTCCCAGTTACGTGCCGCGCGGCCGATACCACCGTAAACCACCAGTTCTTTAGGGTTCTCGGCCACTTCCGGGTCGAGGTTGTTCATCAGCATGCGCAGCGGCGCTTCAGTCAGCCAACTCTTGGCGGTCAGTTTGTTACCGCGGGCAGAGCGGATTTCGACATCACGCAGGCGAGTGGTCTTGGTGGTCATGGTTATCTCCTCATTCAGTGGTTAGCGGGGTGGTCGTCACGTTTACGATGTGTGTATTAGCTTATACCAACCTGTATGTACAAGTGAATGCAAGTGAAGGGCCAAAATCGCCTGATGAAAGCCACGTCAAAATTTTTAAATATAAAAAATATTTGTAAATCAAATAGTTAAGATTTTTTTAAAGTTCTGAACAAAACGAGAGGGACGAAAATGTTGTTGCAATTCTTCGATGGGTAGTCACCACAGCTGTGCGTTATGTAACACTTTTTAGCGTGCTGCTTGAGGAGTGTCACCATTTTGCCAATGGGGGCGGCGCGGGTAACAGCTTCAGAGGGATGGCTAGGGGAGATGTCTATCGAGCGGCAGGCGGGGGCCGCTCGACTTGTGAGTCAGTTGCCGAATTTGCCTTCCAGGCGATAGCGCGAACCTGGGTAGACCAAGCGTGCGCAACCCACCTGACCCATTGCCGCCCATGTGCGGCGACGAATCAGCAGGCACGGTTCGTAGCGTTTGATTTGCAGAAGTTTGCACTCGGCAGATTTGGCGTGAATCGACTCGACCACGTGCTCGCCTTCGGTCAGCGGGGCCAGTTGAATCAGATAGGCGTAAGGCGTGACCTTGGTAAAGTCCTGCTGCAGATAGGCGGGTGCGACCTCGGCATTGACGAAGCGCTCTTCTATTTGCACCGGCACACCATTTTCGTGATGCACGACAACCGAATGGAACAAGCGCTTGACCCCCTCGAGGGGAAAGGGCATCGAAGCTCGCGCCCGTTCAGGCATCTCTTCAAGCACGACCACTTCACAGCGATGCTCATGACCTCGGGCCGCAATCTCTTCCGCAATATTGTGGATCTCGAACAGCGCCGCATGGCCTTTTGGCTCGGCTACAAAAGTGCCTACACCCTGCATGCGCACCAGCGAACCCTCGATAGTCAGTTCTCGCAGCGCCCGGTTGATGGTCATGCGACTCACACCGAGCAGATTCAGCAGTTCACTTTCAGAGGGCAGTTTGGAATTGGGTAGCCACGCACCAGAGCGAATCTTCTGCATGATGATTTGCTTGACCCGTGCATATAGCGGGGAAGGGCTTTCGAGCGAAAAGGACTCGAGGGATGCATTATCCTCAACTGGTTTGGACACAGTAATTCCTGATTAAAAGTTGCTCCGATGGACCTGGATCGCAGTTTACTCTGTCGCAAAGGGTACGCCTATGTTAGTGAGATGATACGACGTAGCCTTGCACATGCGATTGCCGAGGTCTGGGCCGGTTGCTGCCTGTCGCGAAGTGTTGCAACCGACCTGCACCGGACGTTCGTGATGGAGGCCGTTTCTGCTCGTCCCTCATCACGTACGACCGTAGGTGTCTTCGCATAACCATAGGGTGGCAAATGCCGCTGTCGATCTATCCAAGACAGCCTTCAGCCATCGCAGGCAAGCCATCAAGAAATGCTGCAATCTGCCGACTACCACACAAATGTACCGTTCGAATCTGCGGCCCTACAGCCAACCGCACCGCCTCGATACCCGGACGATACCCACGATCGAAATTCCACACAAAATCCAGAAAGGTCAAAAACGCCCGGTCAATCTTCTCTGTGCAACCTGCTGCCAGATCAGGCCGAGGCCGGTTCATCACGCTGCGCACGATCACCCGGGCTAAACAGGTAACCCGCGGCGTATCGAGCCAAATGATCAAGTCAGCACGGGGCAGGCGAAGATCGAATGTACGCCGCGCATAGTTGCCCTCACAAATCCACGCATCCGGCGCAATCGCTTCACTGACCCGTGCGCGGAACTGCTCAGCGTCGGGTTCGACCCAGCCGGGCTCCCAGAACAATGTGTCCAGGTGCACCACGGGCAGGCCAAGGCGCCTGCCGAGGGCGCGGGCGAGGGTGGATTTGCCGCTGCCGGCGTTGCCGAGAATTACAATCCGTTGCATGGTCGGACTTCCTGTCGAGAAAAAGCCGGCAATTGTGCAGGTTTCGTGGTCTCAGTTAAAGATTGATGGGGGGCGAGCGCACCACAGGAAAGAGTTTGTTGTTGTCTGCTGCGCTATTTGCCGATGAGAGCAGAGGTCAGAAATCCCAGCGCGTCGACACCATCACATTCCGCGGGTCTCCGTAGTACGACGACCTGTAGAACCCAATATTGGTGAAGTACTTCTTGTCGAGCACGTTGTTCACATTCACTGAGGCGGACAGGTTTTTGCTCACCTGGTAGCGCGCCATCAGGTCGACTAGCCAGTACGGGTCCTGGGAAAACTCTTGAGTCACACCTTTGCCGCTGTTGTACACGTCTTGCCAGCCTTTGCCTTACCAGCGCGCGCCCCCGCCGAGCGTGAGTCGGTCGAGGCTGCCGGTGAGTTTGTAGCCGGTGTAGAAGTTGAGCTGGTCTTCAGGCTCCCAGGTCGAAAACTTTTTCCCGCTGTCGTCACGGATCACCTTGTGGGTGTAGCCCGCTTGAACTTGCCAGCACGGTGCCAGTTCGCCGGAGATCTCCGCTTCGTAGCCTTTGGTTTTTGCCTTGATGCCGACGTAGGCCCAATCCACCAGCGCGTTGGGCGGGAGGTTGTTGTTGTATTCGGTGTCTTCTTCAGCCCGATTTTCTTCATGGATTTCAAAGTAGGCGAGGCTGGTGTTCAGGCGTCCGTCGAAGAACTCGCCTTTGATGCCCACTTCGTAGTTTTTGCCTTCGTCGGGCTCGACCATTTTGTTGTTTCGGTCGGGGCGCAGCATCTGCGGCATGAAAATTTCGGTGTAGCTGGCGTACGCCGAGAAGTGTTCGTCGAGGTCATACACCAGGCCGGCGTAAGGGATGAGTTTCCCGGTTTCCCTGGAGTCGTTGCTGCCGGTCAGGCGGTAGTCCGTCAGGCGCGAACCCAGCAGCAGGGACAGGTCATCGGTGAGGCTCAGGCGAGTCGAAAAGTAGCCGGCGGTCTGCCGTGTCACGTCATCTTTCCTGGCGCTTAGGTTGCCCCATTCGGGCTCGTCACCGTCACCGAGTAAGCAGCCTTGCACAAATCGGCAGTCGAGCTGCGGGCTTTTCTTAAGCGTTCCTACGTAACGTTCAGGTCTGCTGACTATCCAAACACCGACAGATTTTATGCAAGACGGGCGCGTTAATTGATCTGCACAATGACCGGACCTTCCGTTACGATCGGCGGGTCCGCGTGAATATTTGATGCATTTTTCTGAATCCACTCACGTGCGACTTTCAAGCTCGCATCGCTGCCGGCCTTGTCCGTGCAAACAGTCACCGACATACCACCATCACCAGTATTCAGCAGTGTGTAGCTTACGAGGCCAGGCACTGTCCGCAGGGTAGCTTCGACGTCGGTTTTGCGCTCTTCCAAAAGCTCGAAAAGCTGCTTTGCTCCAGTACCCAAGTAGGTTCTTATAACCGCATACATAGTCGTCTCCTTTGGGAGCAGCGTCTTGATGCCTATCCAGATCTGCTGATGGCCGCTATCACCCAAGTTTCAATTAACCCCGATTTATTAAGCTTAGCCACACGCCAGCGACAAGCGAAATGCAACGACCACCGGCCGCTTTTGCCCGGACAGCGACGGCTAGCCTCTACCGTCGCAGTGGAGGGTTCGACTTCCTTCTGTTTCGATCTACAGAGCTGTTGTGTGAAGACGAGGATTAGTTCAGCGCGCTGCCCGACCGATTGCTCGTAAAAGTTTTACGCAAAATTTACGGGGCATTTAGGTTGGGCATCCGATACTGCGCGGTGCTAATTTGGAACGCTACTGTTATGTCCCTCGCAGCAATTCGGCTTATCGGCTTCATCTTAGGCATTTTTCTGATCACGCTGGCCGTAAGCATGGCCATTCCCATGATCACTTTGGTGGTCTATGAGCGTAGCGACGATCTGTCGGCATTTCTCTGGTCGAGTTTGATTACCTTCATCTGTGGCCTCCTGTTGATCGTGCGGGGGCGCCCGGATGCTGGCCAGCTTCGTCCCAGGGATATGTACCTGCTGACTACCGCAAGCTGGGTAGTTGTGTGCATATTCGCAGCATTGCCAATGGTGTTTATCAGCGATATCAGCTACACCGACGCATTCTTTGAAACGATGTCTGGCATCACAACCACTGGCTCGACTGTACTCACCGGTTTGGATAGCTCATCTCCCGGCTTGTTGATATGGCGCTCCATGCTGCATTGGTTGGGAGGCATCGGTTTTATCGGCATGGCTGTGGCGATCCTTCCACTGTTGCGAGTAGGCGGCATGCGTCTGTTCCAGACAGAGTCCTCAGATTGGTCGGAGAAAGTGACACCGCGTTCCCATGTGGCAGCCAAGTACATTCTTTTACTCTATCTGGGGCTTACTGGCATCGGAGCTCTGGCGCTCTGGCTCGCCGGGATGACGCCATTTGAAGCGGTCAACCACGCCATGTCGTTGATCTCTACCGGGGGGTTCTCAACTTCGGATGCCTCACTTGGGCATTGGACGCAACCAGAGATTCACTGGGTGGCAGTGGCTATCATGATTCTGGGCAGCCTGCCATTCACCTTGTACGTCGCGTCATTGCGGGGCGATCGGCGTGCGCTGATCAAGGACCACCAGGTACGCGGATTCATTGGATTCTTGCTCGTCACATCGCTGGCTGTGGGTACCTGGCTGTGTTTTCACAGCGATTACGGATGGTGGGATGCGTTTCGTATCGTGGCAGTCAATGTGACCTCGGTCGTCACGACCACCGGAATTGCGGTTGGCGACTACACGTTATGGGGCAGCTTCGCTGTCTTGCTCTTTTTCTATCTGACCTTTGTCGGAGGATGTTCAGGCTCAACTGCAGGCGGTCTTAAAATCTTCCGTTTTCAGGTTGCTGGCGCCCTACTGGTCAGTAGTTTGAAGCAGTTGATCCATCCTCGAGCCGTGATTCAGAAGAAGTACAACGGTCATCCCATCGACGAGGAGATCTTGCGCTCGCTTTTGACCTTCTCGTTTTTCTTCACCATCACTATTGCTGCCATCGCGTTGGGCTTGGCTCTCATTGGACTTGATTGGACAACAGCATTGAGCGGCGCAGCTACTGCGGTGTGTAACGTCGGGCCAGGGCTTGGCACGATCATTGGGCCGGCAGGTAATTTCTCATCATTACCGGATGCCGCCAAATGGCTACTGACCGTTGGAATGCTTCTAGGCAGGCTGGAAATCCTGACTGTGTTGGTACTCGTAACTCCAGTTTTCTGGAGATATTGACCCACCTTGTCGGGGTGCCGCTGTTGGCCGATTCCTGCCTATTGCGAAGGGCAGCAACCGACCGAGGCTGTACATCGGGCGTTCGGGTGAAACAGGTGTAAACCTATTTCAGGACTAGACAAAAGTAGATGAGTTATCGGTTAAATCGCCTCCTGCGTGGTGGCCGCCATTTGATTGACTGCGGCCGACACCTGCTCGGTCAGCATCGGAAAAAGAAGGTGTGGACAAACGCCTTGCCAGCGCACGCCCCCGCCACCTGTGTCCCGTTCAAAAGTACTTAAGCCATCCAATATCGCGACGGCGCGCCTTCAATGCGGCGAACCAGCGCACCGGCAGATACAGCGTTGCAGCCAGCAGCACCGCCGTCAGCCACACCGCCCAGATACCGTCGAAGCCGAAGTAGTTGCCATGATTCAAGCCGAACATTGCCACGCTGATCAGGTACATCACTTTCAGTATGTACAGGTGGAGCAGGTAGAAGAACATCGGCGCCGCGCCAAATACCGCCAAGGTGCTGATCCACTTGCGTTGCTGGGCCCGCTCAAAGCCAAGCAGCAGTAGCAGGCCCACCCCTAGCGTCAGGGAAAGGAAGAGCAGGGAAGGGGGGTATTTGGTGATGTTGAAGAAGCTCATGACGGTGTGCAGGGTGCTTTCATAGACCAGCCAATGCGCCTCGCCATAACCGTTGACCAGGCGCAGTGCAACGAAGCCGATCAACGCGCCGGCCCCGGTCAGTAACAGATAGCGCTGACGCACGGCGGTAGAGGCTGAGTGAGAGAACCAGGGGCCGATGCAGTAACCCAGGGCGATCACGCCGATCCATGGCAGTACCGGGTATGAACTGCGCAGGCGCAGGTTGTCCGAGAATTCGAGCCAGCCTCGGTCATGCAAGATCGCCCATGGCACATGCATCGTTGATCCGACCGGGAAGTGCAGGGGATCGAGCAGGTTGTGTCCGGCGACGATGATCAGGCCCAGGACACAGAGGACTGGCCGAGGTAGCCAGACCAGTGCAGCGAGGGCAATCATGCTGACGCCAATCGCCCAGATTACCTGCAGGTAGATCACGGTGGGCGGCAACTGGAATGTCCAGGCGAAATTCACCAGGGTGAATTCCAGCAAAACCAGGAACAGGCCACGCTTGAACAGGAACAGCGACACATCGCTCTTGCCCTGGTGCTTTTCTCCGTACAGGTAAGCGGACAGGCCCGTGAGCAGAACGAATACCGGCGCACATAAATGCGCGAGCGTCCGGCTGAAGAATAGCGTCGGGTCAGTGGTGTCGATGGCCATCGGGTCGGCGACTTGACGGTGCAGGAAGAACGTTTCGCGCACGTGATCCAGCAGCATGAAGATGATCACCAATCCCCGCAGGGCATCGATGGACATCAGGCGTTGGTTGACGCTTGTGGCGGGGGGGATTTGAGTGAAGTGGGTCATCGCAAGTCGCAGGCAGGGGGTGAATAGTGCTGTCGGTAGATAACCGATAGCATATTTAATGATATTCTATAACATATCATTAAATTCTGTCCTGTCCGTGCGGATTCCAGTTGTCGGCGTGCTGCAAAGCAGAAGGTGGCATTGAGTCTTGCGGCGGCCGTGATGACGCCTTCGCCGGCAAGCCGGGCTCCTACAGGGGATTGGTTTCGTTCAGGGATTTCGTGTGCAGTGAAAATCAACTGCTGGCTTGTCGGATCGCCGCACCGCAGCGAAGGCGGCCTTGAGTCTTGCGGCGGCTGTGATGACGCCTTCGCCGGCAAGCCGGGCTCCTACAGGGGATTGGCACAACACCGGCGCGAGGCCGGTGTTTTTTTTTCTTCTTCGCGTTCATCTCGGGTAGAGGAGCGCCACCCAGCCGGATACCTCAGAAGCGATACTTCGCCGAAGCCGTGATGCTGCGTGGAGCGCCGTACGTCAGGGCACCATAGGCATCGAAGATGTCGAAGTACTTCTGGTCGGTGATGTTGTCGGCATTCACCTGGGCCGAGAGGTTTTCGGTGATCTCGTAGCGGGCCATCAGGTTGACCAGCGCATAGGCGTCCTGCTGGATCTTCTCGGAGTTGCCTGCCGGATTGGTGGCGTAGGTGTAGATCGAGTCCTGCCAGTTGACCCCGCCGCCAATGGTCAGCTTGTTGAAAGCCCCTGGCAGGCGGTAGGTGGTAAAGGTCCGCAGCAACTTGGTCGGGTACAGCGTGTTGACGTTGTCGCCGTTGGCATCTTCGGCGGTGAACTGGGTGTAGCCCACCGATGCATTCCAGTTGGTGGCGAGTTCGCCGGACACTTCCAGCTCGAAGCCTTTGCTGGTCGCGCCTTCACTGGCCTCGTAGGCGAAGCCGCCGACCGGGTTCGAAGGATCGATCAGCTGGCCGGTGTTCTGGCCCAGGTTATCCTGCTTGATCTGGAAAATGGCCGCGGAGGCGTTCAAGCGGCCGTCGAAGTACTCACCCTTCAGGCCGATTTCCGTGCTCTCGCCAACGATCGGCTCCAATACCTGGCCACTGCTGTCGCGTACCGACTGCGGCAGGAAGATTTCCGTGTAGCTGGCATAGGCCGAGAGGTTGTCGGTGAGGTCGTAGACGACGCCTGCATAAGGCGTCAGCTCATGATCGACATCGACCTTGCTCACGTCCGAGAAGATGTCATCACTGGTCTTCTCGTACCAGCTTTCACGGGCGCCAAGAATCACTTTCAAATCGTCGGTCACGTTCAGGCGGGTGGCCGCATAGAGGCCCTTCTGCCGGGTCTCGCTGTAGCCGTAGTCTGTCCGTGGGCCCCAAACCGGCTCGGCGAAATTGCCGTTGTAGGCATCGAAATCGGCAACGCCGTCAAAGCCTGTTTGCGCGTCGAGCGAGTCGGCGTCGAACTTCTGCTTGCTGTCCACATAACCGAAGGCCAGATCGTGTTCACGGCCCAACAGCTTGAACGGGCCATTGAAGCGGATGGCGTAGTCGTCCTGGGTGGTCTCGGTCTTGTAGGTCGCCGGGAACGAAAACATGCCGGAGCTGCCGTTCCGGCCTGGATTGCCCGACAGGTAGAGCAGGGAAGAGTCGCCGGTGCGCTCGCCGCGGTTGTAGCTGAGGTTGACTTGCCAGTCGTTGGCAAAGGTGTGATCGAGATTGACGAAGTAGGTCTCGTAGGTGGTGTCCCACTTGCTCCATTTGGCGGAGGTCGACTTCGAGCGGCTCCAGTTGGTACGGCCGCCATCCGCGTACCAGACCGGCAAGCCGCCCCACATCGGCGAGTCGGCGTTGCTTTCCTGGCGGCTCAAGCCGAACCAGAGCGTGGTGTCGGGCGTCAGGTCGATGTCCATGGTGCCGTAGACGGTCTGGCGCTTGTTCGAGTTCATGTCGATCCAGGTGTCGCCCTCGTTGCTCTCGGCGACCAATCGTCCGCGAATGGTGCCTTCCTGGTTCAGCGCGCTGGACACGTCAGCCTCGACGCCATAGGTGTCCCATGAGCCGGCGCTCAGTTCCAGCGAACCCTTAAGGTCAGTACTGCTGGCGCGCTTGCGCACCATGTTGATGGACGCGGAAGGGTCGCCGGCACCGGTCATCAAGCCGTTGGCGCCACGGACCACTTCAACGCGGTCATACATGGCCAGGCTGCTGAAAATCTCCCCCGAACTCCATGGCTGCTCGTAGATGGTGGGCACGCCATCGATCATCAGCGAGTTGAGCTCGAAGCCACGGGCGTTGAACTGCGCCCGGCTGGTCTCGTAGCGGTTGACCGAGACACCGGTGGCATTGTTGACCACGTCGAGGATCGTATGCAGGTCCTGGTCCTGGATGCGCTGCTGGGTGACGACGCTGACCGACTGCGGCGTCTCCCGCAGGGACATGCTCAGTGGCGTGGCCGTGCGTGCCGCATCGGTCGTGTACGAGTGGGTGTCTTCGGTGACCGCGTTGCGCTCGCGAGTGGCCGTCTCCGTGACAGCGATAGGTGCCAAGGTCAGAGAACTCCCTGTCTCTGTTTGCTCAGTCTGTTCCGCCGCCTGCGCAGATGGCGCAGCGAAGGCGATACCGGCTGCAAGCATATGTACGGCCAGGGCCAGGGGACGCACAGCCAGCTGCGCGCGGGGCGGAACGGTGTTTTGTGAACACAGGGAGATTGGGGTGTACATGTGCACTCACATTTGGCTTGTTGTTAATGAGAATCTGTATCATACGCAAATGTGATGAGTTATCAAATGATACTTGTAATGTGCTTTGTGAAAACATCAAGGGTATCCAGCGCAGAGCCCGCTCCGCTGTGAATGCATCGGACAGGGTGATTGCATCATTGCCTGGCGCAAGGGACTGCGCATCGCGTGGTTGCTGAAGAGTGCCAAAGGCGGGGTAGAGGAGCAGGAGGTGCGAATGCGTCACGGGTTTGGCGACGGTGAAATGATGCTGCGCGCGACCCTGGAGGGGGCGGACTTTGACAATGGCCGACATGGCGGGTGTCGGATCATTTGCGCAGTCAGTCGTGTGATTTATATAGCCCTATGAGGGCTATAATAAATATTTCCATTGATTCTAATGTGTCGATATTGGCGGGCTAATATCAAGCCGACGAGAAAATACGCTTTGAATATATAGGGGTGTGAGGTTGAGTTGTTCGCCGGTCATTAAGGTGGTGCGACTTTAAATAGTTATAACCGTGCCAGGTAAAGCCGTTGTTAGTTGGGAGCAGACCATCACCAGCGCTCAAGCCCATCACATTACATGGGGATCTTTCAATCATGTACGAAAAGACGATGGCCTGGCTGGGCGGCTTTGCCGTTACCGCATTTTTCCTCGGCGCAGGCAGTTGCGTCGCTGGGGATGATGTAGAAAACAGGGTCAGGGCTGTCGTGGACGCCGCTATTCGGCCGGTTATGCAAGAGCATGCCATTCCTGGCATGGCGGTGGCGGTAACACTCCATGGGAAGCAGTATTACTTTAACTACGGCGTCATCTCCATGGAAGAAGGAGCGCAGAAGGTCACCGAGGAGACGATTTTCGAGATCGGCTCGCTCAGTACAACCTTTACGGCGACACTCGCATCCTACGCGCAGGAAAGCGCAAAGCTCTCGCTGTCTGATCCCGCAAGCCACTATCTGCTTTCGTTGCGTGGCAGCAGTCTCGACAGCATCAGCCTGCTCGATCTTGGAACCTACGCGGCCGGCGGTCTACCGCTGCAGTTTCCGGGCGATGTGGACAGTCACGAAAAGATGATCGGCTATTTCCAAAACTGGCAACCGACCTATGCCGCCGGAACATACAGGGTCTACTCGAACCCGAGCATCGGTCTGCTCGGTTTTCTGACCGCCGAGAGCATGGGCGAGCCTTTCGAAGATCTACTGGAAAAGAGGCTGTTTCCCAAGCTCGGCCTGAAGCAAAGTTACATCAGGGTTCCTCAAGCGCAGATGAGTCATTACGCGTACGGCTATAGCAAAGAGGGCAAACCGGCGAGGATGGCCCCAGCTGTTCTGTATGCCGAGGCTTATGGCGTGAAATCCAGCTCGGCGGACATGATTCATTTCGTCGAGGCAAACATGCAGGCGGCGGATCTGGATGAGCCTCTGCAACGTGCGATCACTGCAACGCATACAGGCTACTACAAGGTCGCAGATATGACACAGGGCCTGGGATGGGAGTTTTACCCTTATCCAATAGAGCTCGACCGCTTGCTCGCGGGTAACGCGTACAAAATGATCTTTGAGGCCCATGAAATTACCCGACTCAACTCTCCGCTGCCACCGCAGGGCAACGTGCTCATTAACAAGACAGGCTCGTCGGAAGGTTTCGGTGCTTACGTGGCCTTTATTCCAGCCAAGGGTTTGGGCTTCGTGATGCTGGCAAACAAGAACTATCCCATCCCTGCGAGGGTGAAAGCCGCCCACGAAGTATTGACGGCCCTGGATCCTCGGATTTGATCGAGTGCACGTCATTGAACATCCATCTACATCGACTGGGTCGAAACCACTTCCACAAAGCGGAATTTTTTCCTGGCCGCCTTAGTCGCTTCTTGCTCAGCCAGGAGGGTACTCAACGTATCGGCCTCATGGACCATCTCGTGCGTCTGGCCTTCAAATTCATTACCCACCCGAAGTGTGACTCTCAGCCTGGGTGTATAGGCTTTCGCGACCTTCTTTTTCTCTGCCACCTTCGCCGACGGCGTGATCACGCTATCCGGGAGAGGCTTTTGCACTGCAGGCGCATTGCCCTGCACAACCTGCTCGTCAGCACCAAAAAGGGCCCGGCGCATTTCTTCTTCAGTTAATTCTGGGTTCATGCCAATTCTCAGAGGGGTGTTATGAGCAGCTAGTACGATTCTATCAGTATAAAGAATTTCTCCAGTAGCGAGTTTCCTCCACTTGTAGGGGCGTCCCCCGTAAGCCGGCGGGGCGGCGACGTTGTTGGCGGTTGCGGGGCCGTTAATCCGAGTGGCCGTCACATCAGTATCAGCCAAGTATTCATCTGCGAAATAGAGCAGTGATAGCCATGTAAAAAAAGCATTGAAACTACAATTATTCAGCATTAGACGACATTGTTCCGTGTCCTTAGGCTTTGCCGCATTACCTAAGGCGCCTGGCGCGCCCGGTATCTCAAAATTATCGAGGAATGGGCGATGTCCGAACGCAGTGGTGGCCAACTTGTCGTTGATCAATTAACGAATGAAGGCGTGCAGACAGTATTTTGCGTTCCGGGTGAAAGTTATTTGGAAGTGCTTGATGCGTTGCGCGATTCGCCCATCAAGCTGGTTGTTTGTCGGCAGGAGGGTGGGGCGGGCTACATGGCCGATGCCCACGCTCGAGTGACTGGAAAGACGGGCGTGTTCATGGTGACGCGAGGTCCCGGTGCGGCTAATGCCATGGTTGCGTTACACACTGCCTGGCAAGACAGTGTGCCTTTAGTGCTATTTGTCGGGCTCATTCCACGCGCTGAAACCTACCGAGAGTCTTTCCAGGAGTTCGATCTGAATGGCTGGTTCGGTACCACCACCAAAGGCGTATTCCAGATTGAGCACGCCGAGCGTATTCCTGAAATCGTTGCTCGGGCCTTTGCGCTGGCGCGCACAGGTCGGCCGGGCCCGGTAGTCATCGGACTGCCGGAGGACATGCTGCGTGATCGCGTGCAGGCTCAGGCAGTCGAACCCATCCGTACACTGCAAAGCGTCCCCGGACAGGACGCCATTGCCCAGTTGGAGCACCTGTTGGCCACTGCTTTGAAGCCGCTGGTGATTCTCGGCGGTGGAGGCTGGACGCCGCAGGCCACCCGACAGATCCAGCATTGGGCCGAACGGCATGAGTTGCCAGTGGCTGTCGACTTTAACTGCATGGACCTGATCGACCATCGGTCACCGTCTTATGTCGGGTCACTGGGTTATGGTCGCTCGCAAACCATGGCTGATGCCTTGCGAGAAGCTGATCTAGTCATTGGGATTGGCTCACCTTTGGGCGACATTGTGACCGATAGCTGGGCACTGCTGCCGGTACAAGGTCATGCCTCCAAATTGCTGACAGTATTACCTGACAGTGATTGCCTGGGCGCGATGCATCCTCAAGCGTTGCGCATCATTTCGGACATGCCCGGTTTTGCCTGCGCACTGGACACCCTGACGCCATCTTCAGCGGTGCGCTGGGGCGACCGTACCCGAGGGCTGCGTGAGGCGGGCGAACGCTACCGTCAGCCGCCCAATCTGGGCGGTGATATCGACCTCAATATTATTTTCGAGCACTTGCAGCGAGCGCTGCCAGACAATGCCATCGGCACATGGGGGGCTGGTAATCATGCCGGATGGGCCGGACGTTACTTGCGCTTTAACGGCTACCCATCGCAATTGGCACCACGCAACGGGTCGATGGGCTACGGCGTTCCGGCCGCCATCGCTGCCGCCTTGGCGCATCCACAGCGCCAAGTGGTCTCGGTGGCCGGCGATGGTTGCTTCATGATGAACGGCCAAGAGCTGACGGTGGCCCGAGGCTTGGGCGTGAAGCCGCTGATTATCGTCTTGAACAACGGCATGTACGGGACCATCAGGACCCACCAGGAAATCCATCATCCTCAGCGCATCAGCGGCACCGATCTGGTGAACCCGGATTTCGCCGACTACGCCCGCGCTTTCGGTGGTCACGGTGAAACGGTGATCAAGACCGAAGAATTCGCCGGGGCGCTTGATCGAGCGCTCTGCAGCGACACGTTCAGCATCATCGAGATACGCATCCCCCAGGACCTTCTCGGTCCGGACATGCGCATGAGCGATCTGCACCGCTGATTGACCTCCCTCTATTGCCAAGGAATTCCCATGCCCCAATTGACCCATGCTCAGTGGCAGCAGCGTGCTCTGTCGCTGCCGATCGAAACCCGTGCGTTTATCGATGGGCGTTATACAGCGGCCATGAACGGTGCAACGTTCGAGTGCATTAGCCCGGTGAATGGTCGTGTGCTGGGTCAAGTGTCCAGCTGCGACGCCGCAGATGCGCAATTGGCTGTAGCCGCGGCGCGCAAGGCATTTGAAGTCGGACACTGGTCTCGCAAGGCGCCAAGCGCTCGTAAACAGATCATGTTGCGTTTCGCGGCGTTGATCGAGCAGCACAGCGAAGAACTGGCGTTGCTGGAAACCCTGGACATGGGTAAGCCCATCGCTCATGCGCTGGGAATGGACCTGGTAGCAACCACCGAAGCCATCCGCTGGAGTGGCGAGGCGATCGACAAGATTTACGACCAGGTAGCTGCCACGCCTCACGATCAATTGGGTCTGGTGACGCGGGAGCCGATCGGCGTAGTCGCGGCAATCGTGCCGTGGAATTTCCCCTTGATGATGAGTGCGTGGAAACTCGGACCCGCACTCGCCACCGGCAACTCGGTGATTCTGAAACCCTCGGAGCGCTCGCCATTGAGCGCGATTCGTCTGGCTCAACTGGCGCTGGACGCGGGCATTCCCGCGGGTGTGTTCAACGTGTTGCCCGGCTATGGTCATACCGTTGGCAAGGCACTGGCGCTGCATATGGACGTCGACACATTGGTGTTCACGGGTTCCACCCGTATTGCCAAGCAGTTGCTGGTGTATGCCGGGGAGTCGAACATGAAACGGGTCTGGCTCGAAGCCGGCGGTAAAAGCCCCAATATTGTCTGTGCTGACGCTCCGGATCTGGAGTTGGCAGCGCAAGCCGCAGCGGCGGCAATTGCATTCAATCAGGGTGAAGTCTGCACGGCGGGTTCGCGCCTGTTGGTCGAGCGCAGTATCAAAGACGAGTTCGTTGCCAAGGTCATTGAAGCGTTGCAGGCATGGACACCCGGACATCCCCTGGATCCTTCGAGCATGGCGGGTGCCGTGGTGGATCACCAGCACCTGGAAAGCGTCCTGGCGCACATTGCCGAGGCGCAAAAACAGGGCGCGACCTTGCGCAGTGGCGGTCGGCAAATGCGTGTTGAAAGTGGCGGTGCCTATGTCGAGCCGGCACTGTTTGACGAGGTCGACAATGCCATGGGGATTGCCCGGGAAGAAGTGTTCGGTCCCGTGCTGTCCGTGATCGCCTTCGACACCCTGGAGCAGGCGGTAGAGATCGCCAACGACAGCCCGTACGGGCTTGCGGCAGCGGTCTGGACGCGGGATTTGTCGAAGGCGCACCTGGCGGCAAAAGCCCTGCGTGCGGGCAGTGTCTGGATCAACCAGTACAACGGTGGCGACATGACCGCACCGTTCGGCGGCTTCAAGCAGTCGGGTAACGGTCGTGACAAGTCGTTGCATGCGTTCGACAAATACACAGAACTCAAAGCCACCTGGATCAAGTTGTAGCTCGAGTAATCGCCTACGTATCACACCTCGCTCGACATGGATGTGGAGCGTCTTTTGATAATTAAAACCATGCTGTTTAGGTATCGATAGTCAAACAATTCAGCATTGGACGGCATGGTTCGCTGAATTTACGCTCGTCCCACATCACATCCAGTTACCTGTGGACCTGAAAATGAAAACAATAAACATCAATGCGCTCGAGCAAGACATCGTCGCCGCGGTCGAAGCACTGCGCAGCGAATCGATCACCCTGTTGAGTGAGCTGGTCTCCCATGCATCGCTCCTGGGTGAAGAGCAATCGGCGCAAGACGTTATGAAAAGAGTGTTTTCAGATGACCTGGAACTTGAAGTTCAAGCGCTGACCATCGACGAAAGCCTGATCAAGGATCACCCGGGGTATTCGCCATCACTGGTTTCCTATGAAGGCCGGGTCAATGTCATCGGCACTCATCGGCCTTGGGTGGTGCAGGGCAAGTCGATTATTTTCAATGGGCATATCGACGTGGTGCCAGTCGGTGATGAACGACTGTGGACACAACCGCCGTTTCAGCCCTGGATCGATGGCGACAAGTTGATTGGCCGCGGCGCATCCGATATGAAGGCCGGGATCGTCAGCTACATCATGGCGTTCAAGGCATTGAAACGACTGGGTTACGAGCCGGCTGCCAAGGTCATTCTCCAGTCGGTGATCGAAGAAGAATGCACGGGTAACGGTGCGTTGGCCTGCCTGGTTGCCGGGCACACCGCAGATGCTGCAATCATTACCGAGCCGACAGCGGGTTTGATGACGTGCCAGATGGGTGTGCTCTGGTTGGCGCTGGAAATCAGCGGCAAACCGGCCCATGCGGCCATGGCGACTCAGGGCAGTAGCGCCGTTGATTTTGCATTGGCGCTGTTCGCCGGCCTCAAGACGCTGGAAAGCGAGTGGAACGAGCCTGCCAACCGGCATCACTGCTACAGCCACCACCCTAAACCGATCAATTTCAACCTGGGCAAGATCCAGGGCGGTGAATGGACGTCCTCGGTACCGTCGATGTGTCGGCTGGATATTCGCATTGGTTTTTATCCCGAACAAACCGTGGCGCAGATCAAGGCTGAAGTCGAAGCCAGGCTCGACGCATTGTTCCTCGCCCACCCGGCTCATCGGTCTGCTCAGTACCAGGTCACCTATGGCGGGTTCCAGGCTCAGGGTTGTGAGATCGACATGAACCAGCCGGTGATGACTTCGCTGCAACGTGCCTATGCCGATGTGATCGGTGAAACATTGCCACTGGTGACGTTTGAGGGCGCAACCGACGCGCGTTTTTTCAATTTGTACGGTGGTATTCCCGCGACCTGTTACGGCCCTGTCGGTGGCTCCATCCACGGCATCGATGAGTGGGTTTCGATCAACAGCATGATGGATGTCACCAAGGTTCTCGCGGTGTTCATCGCACGCTGGTGCGGACTCAACCACGCTAAATAAAACCAAAGACTCAACTTCACCTTTCTGCCTGCCATCACAAAAATTATAAGGCGTTCAGTTATGCATATGTTTCGTTCGGCACCTCAGGTGGCCGGGTCGCTTGCGGCCGCTCTTTTTATAGCGCCGATGGGTTTACAGGCCAAGGAAACCGGCTTTATCGAGGACAGTTCGCTGACGCTTAATACCCGGCAGTGGTATTCCCATGAAATCGGGCGCAAGGACACTTACTTTTCCGCGCAAACATCGCAAGGGCGGCGGGCCGTGCGCGACCGCACGGCCTGGCTTGAGGGTTTCAAGCTTGATTATGTGTCCGGGTTCACCCAAGGCATGGTCGGTTTCGGCCTTGATCTGTCGGCGTACGCTGCCGTTGCGCTTGAACGCAGCAAGTTGGCGACCGCCGGTGGCAGCAACCGGCTGCTGGTCGACAAAGATGGCGACGTGGTTGATGACTGGAGCAAGGTGGGTGTCGCGGCGCTGAAATTCAAAGTATCCGACACGGTGCTGAAAGTCGGCAGGCACCAGGTCAAAACACCCGTGATGGGCTATTCCGATACACGCACGCTTCCGGCAGCGTTCGACGGTGTCTCGCTGGAAAGTCATGACGTCGAGGGCCTGACAATCAAGTCCGGGTACTTCGACCGGGCTACGCCGCGCACCGGAGCAGGCAGTCAGGACTTGACGCCCAGTTTCGGTACTCGACTGGTCACCAGTGACTGGGTGGCTTACGCCGGCGCCGACTACCTGGCCAGCAATGGCTGGCGCGCCAGTGCTTACGTCTCGCGTTTCGAGGACATTTGGGATCGTGAATATGTGGGGCTGGGGCAGAAATTCAACTGGGATGCAATCACCACCGATATCCAGTTTGACTTCTACAACACTCAGTCCAGTGGCCAGGAAGTGGCCGGGACGATCGACCAGCAGGCTTATGGCCTGAGCATTACGCCTGTTTACAAGAACCACACGCTGAAAGTTGGCGTACAACAGATCAAGGGCGATGAGTACTTCGACTATGTGGCCGAGTCGAATGCGATCAATCTGCCAAACACCATGCTCTCGTATTACAACGGCCCCAATGAACGCTCATTCCAGGTCAATTACATCAACGATTTCGCCGCGTATGGATTTCCAGGTTTCAAGACCATCCTCTGGTACATCAAGGGCTGGGGAATAGATGGCACTCACTATGATGGCGGGCCCGACGGTATCTATTCGTCCGTGCTCAAACAGAGTGACGAAAGCCACTATGAGGTTGGAACCTTCGTCAGTTACGTCGTCCAGTCAGGGCAGTTGAAAGGCGTGAATCTACTCAGTGGTTATGCCTGGCATCGCGCGAGCGAAAACCAGATTGAAGGCAACCTTGAAGAGTTTCGCCTGATCGTAAACGTGCCTTTCAACATTTTCTGATCCGCCGCAGCCCGTAACCACTCATAACAGCATACAAAACCGGAGTACCCATGAAATCCACTACGCTCCCCGTGAGTTCGACAGACGGGCCAGCTTCGACCCCGGTCAGTTTCGATGCGGCGCAGACACGCAAGATCGTGATCGCGGCCTATATCGGAACTGCCCTGGAGTGGTACGACTTTTTCCTGTTCGGCACCGTGGCCGCGATTGTGTTCGCGCCGCTGTTTTTTCCGGGTGACGTCCCCGCCATTTCGGTGATGGGCGCGTTTTTGAGTTTCGGTGTCGGCTTCGCTGCTCGTCCGCTGGGGGCCGTGATTTTCGGCCATATCGGTGACAAGTATGGCCGGCGCAGTGCATTAGTCATCACGGTACTGATGATGGGGCTGGCGACGACCATGATCGGTTTTCTGCCGACCTACGCCACGGCCGGAATCGTCGCGCCCATCCTGTTGACTATCCTGCGTGCCGTGCAAGGTATTGCTGCCGGCGGAGAGTGGGGCGGAGCGACCTTGCTGGCGATCGAATACGCGCCGCCGAAAAAACGTGGGTTGTACGCAGCCATCGTGCAACTGGGCTCGCCGACGGGCACCTTGCTGTCGTCGGGTGCCGTCGCCCTGGCCGCTTCCTTGCCGGGTGACGCCTTTCTGGAGTGGGCCTGGCGGGTGCCGTTTGCGGTGTCCATCGTGTTGGTCGGCGTAGCGCTGTGGTTGCGCTGGAAAGTCGAAGAGACCCCGGCTTTCCAGCAACTGGCGAGCGAGAACAAAACAGAAAAAATGCCGGTGCTCGAACTGTTCCGCCAAGTCCCGGGACGGCTGGTGTTGGGCATCGCCACTTACCTTTATTGCAATGCCGGTTTCTTCATCATCACCGCGTTCATGATCAGCTATGTCACCAAGACGCTGAACTTGCCCAGCCACGTCATTCTCACGGCGTTGACCTGTGGTGCGCTCATGCAAATGGTCACCCTCGTGGTGGCCGGCAAGCTGGCCGATCGCATTGGCTCGACGCAAACGGTGATCATCGGTTACGTCATTACCCTGGTGTTGGCATTCCCGATGTTCTGGCTGGTTGATACCCGTGAACCTATGTACATCAACCTGGCCATGGTCCTTGGCCTGGGGTTGGCGACGGTGGCCTACGCGCCTATCGGCAATGTACTTACCCGCTTGTTTCCACCGCATCTGCATTACAGCGGCCTGGGGTTGTCGGCCAACCTTTCCGGCCTGATAGCGGGGTTCATGCCGGCCCTGGCCACAGGGTTCCTGATGCTTTCGGATGGCCAGTCATGGGGGCCTGCGCTGCTCCTGAGTCTTATCGCCGCCATCTCGCTGTGCGCCACGATCATCACGTTGTACGTGACGCGACACCAGCCTGACTGAGCTTTCCTCAGGGTAATTGGCCAGCACGGCGATTACCCTTTTTTCCAACACGCATGGTTTCTCCTGGCATCGTCAAGGGCGGGAGAGGTGTGCCTGTTCGTTAAAGAGTGTTCCGATGAAATCCATCTATCCGATGCTATTCGTTTCAATGCTTGCCGCTGCCGTCAACACGGCATCGCAAGCCAGCGAGCCCAATGACTGGGTCAAAGCCGCTGCCTTGCAGGAGGAGCCCGCCGTCATCGCGCTGCGGCACAAGATCCACCAGCATCCCGAGTTGGGCAATCAAGAGTTTGAAACGTCCAAGTTGGTTGCCGAGCGTTTGAAGTCACTGGGCATCGACGTTCGTACCAACGTCGCCAATACCGGAGTCATCGGTGTCCTCAAGGGCAGCAAGCCAGGGCCGGTCATGGCATTACGCGCCGACATGGACGCGTTGCCGGTGCAGGAACCTGTGGGGCTGCCCTTTGCGAGCACCGCCCGGGCGCAATACCAGGGCAAAGAAGTCCCGGTCATGCATGCCTGTGGGCACGATGCTCATACCGCGATGTTGCTGGGTGCGGCGAAGCTGCTGGCTGACCACCGTGACCAGATTGCGGGCACCGTGGTGTTTGTGTTTCAGCCAGCCGAGGAGGGTGGCGCGAACATCGATAACTTCACCCGGGGCGCAGAAATCGGTGCGCGGAAAATGATTGCCGAAGGCGCACTGGACAATCCAAAAGTTGAAGCCATCTTCGGCTTGCACGTCATGGCGGGGCTGCCCAGCGGGCAAATTCGCTATAAGCCCGGGCCTGTTCTCAACAGTGCCGATGGCCTGCGCATTACCGTCAGTGGGCGACAAGTGCATGGCTCGATGCCGTGGAAAGGTGCGGATCCGGTGGTTGCCAGTGCGCAAATGATCACTGCACTGCAGACGCTGATCAGTCGTCGCGCAGACCTGAGTCAAGGCATGGGCGTCGTCACAATCGGTGCCATCAACGCCGGAACGGTTGGCAACATCATTCCTGACACCTTGTCGATGCTTGGCACGGTGCGTACCAACGACAACGAGATCCGTAACGGCATCCTGAAGCAGTTGCCGCCGATGATCGAGCATGTCGCCCAAGCCAATGGTGTCTCGGCAAAAGTCGAGCTTTCCGAATACGCACCGGTCCTGATGAACGAAAAGCGCCTGACTCGAATGATGGCGGCGTCGATGAAGAAGGCCGCGGACGGCAACGCGAAAATCACCCCGAATTTTTCCCCTGCGAGTGAGGACTTCGCCCATTACGCCAAACGGGTCCCGGCACTGTTCGTGTTCCTGGGAGCGACAGCTTCCGATCAGGACATGCTTAAAGCGCCTGTCAATCACAGCCCGTTTTTTACCGTCGACGATGCCACGCTGAAGACCGGTGTACGGGCCCACGTCGAGTTCGTTCTCAACTATCCACTGCTCGCGGGGTTGGGAGCCAAGTCGTGATGATTGATCAACGTAAAGTGACACGACGCACGTTGCTGCGCTGGATCGGCAACACCGCCGGCGCGGCCGCGATGTACCAGGCCATGAGCGCCTTGAGTTTTGCCGGTGAGTCGACTTATAACGGCGATTTCAAGCTGAGCCAGGCGCCAAAAGGCGCGACGGTACTGGTCTTGGGAGCGGGTCTGGCAGGCATGACGGCGGCTTATGAACTGCGCAAGGCGGGTTACAAGGTCAAAGTGCTGGAATACAACGCCAAGGCCGGAGGTCGCTGTTGGACCCTGCGTGGGGGTGATCGCTTCACCGAGTTGGGTGGCGCCGTTCAGACCTGCCAATTCGATCAGGGGCTTTATTTCAATCCGGGGCCTTGGCGAATTCCCTACCATCACCATGCCATTCTGGATTACTGCAAGAAATTCGAGGTCAAACTCGAACCCTTCGTACAGGTCAACCATAACGCCCTGGTTCACAACAGTCAGGCGTTCGGCGGCAAACCCAAGCGCTATCGCGAAGTCCAGGCCGATTACCAGGGGCATATTGCCGAGCTGCTGAGCAAGGCGGTCAACCAGGGGGCGCTGGATCAGGAAGTCACTGCCGAAGATCGGCAAAAACTCCTGGAAAGTCTGCGTGTATGGGCCGGGCTCGATGCGGGCAATGAGTACCGGAAATCGTCAAACACCAGCCTTCGTCGCGGCTTTGCCGTGGATGCCGGTGGCGGCCTGATGCCTGCGGCTCAACCCTCGGAAATCATCGATCGCCAGGCGCTGCTCCAATCAGGCATGTGGCTGTACCTCATGGTCGGTCAGTTACATGAGTTTCAGACCACGCTGTTTCAGCCAGTGGGGGGGATGGACATGATCGCCCAGGCGTTCGCTCGCCAACTCGAAGGCTTGATCCAGTTCAATAGCAAAGTCACCCGCATCCAGCAGAACGATCAAGGGGTGACGGTCACCTGGGAAAGCAGCCAGGGCGGCCCACCCCGCCAGGAAAAAGCCGATTGGTGCGTGTGCACGCTGCCGTTGTCGATCCTCAGTCAGATCCCTGTCGATTGCGGCGCGCCGATGCAGGCAGCCATTCGGGCCGTACCTTACAACGCGTCGGTCAAAATCGGCTTGCAGTTCAAAAGACGTTTCTGGGAGCAGGACGACCATATTTATGGCGGGGTGAGCTACACGGATTCACCCATGCAGCAGATTGGTTATCCCAATTGCGATTATGGCAGTCGCGGCAAAGGCGTGGTGCTCGGTGGCTATCTCTGGGAGAACAACAACGCCTTCGAATTCACGGCAATGACGCCAGAAGAACGGATCAGAAAATCCGTCGAATACGGCAGTCAGGTTCACCCGCAGTATCCGGTCGAATTCGACAACGGCATCGCTGTCGGCTGGCATCGCGTGCCTTGGAGCAACGGTTGCTATGGGGCATGGACCGAAACTTCGCGCGCCGCACACTACACCCATCTGTGTCAGATCGATGGGCGTCTCGTACTGGCCGGCGAACACGCCTCGCAACTGCCCGCGTGGCAGGAAGGCGCCATTCTTTCGGCGCAGGACGCTATCACCCGTCTGCATGCACACATCGTCGGACGCCCGACCGCACAGGCCTGAGGAGCTAACCATGAAACGATTTTATTGTGCCTCGGTGTTGGTGATTGCGTTGGCCAGCGGGCAGGCCAATGCACTCGACCCGCAAGTGTCGGTCCCTGGCAAGCATTTCGATCAACGAGAGGGCGAAAGCCTGTTCAAGGCCATTTGCCAAGGCTGCCACATGGCTCAAGGCCAAGGTGCCCAAGGTGCAGGCGCGTATCCGGCCCTGGCCAACAATCCGCGCTTATCAGCAGATGCCTATCCCGTGTTCATGGTGGCACAAGGGCAGGGCGGTATGCCTGCTTTCAAGGGCTTCCTGGACGATGAACAGATTGCGGCGGTGGTGACCTACATCCGCACCCACAACGGCAATGCATTCAATGAACCGGTCAACATGGCAACGGTAAAAGCATTAACCGGCCGATGAGTTTGCCAATTTTAATAGAGAGACTTTCGATGCCCCGTTCTTCCTTCAATCCGGCACTCGCCGCCAGCCTTGGAATCTTTATGCTGCTCGCTCAAGCTAATGCCAGTGAAGTGATCCGCCACAAAATCCCAGGTACCGATTTCCCCGTCGCGCTGGCCATCGAGATTCCGGCAAACGCGACGCTGGTGAATTTCAGTGGTGCGGTGCCGTCGATGATCCATGCCGATCAGGACAAAACCAGTGTCGCCGCCTATGGTGACACCCAGACCCAGACGGTCAATGTCCTGCAGGGTATCGAGCAATCACTGAAGAGCCTTGGCATGGACATGCGTGATGTGGTGAAAATGCAGGTGTACCTGGTGGGGGATCCGGTGAAGCAAGGCCACATGGATTTTGCCGGTTTCATGAAAGGTTACACTCGGTTTTTCGGCACGGCGCAACAACCGTTGCTGCCCACTCGCTCAGTGTTTCAGGTGGCCGGTCTTGCCAATCCGGGCTACCTGGTTGAAATAGAAGTCACGGCGGTACGTCCTTGACCGACTGATACGCTAAAAGCGCAGCCACTGAGCTGTGCTTCTTTTCAGGAATGCAAAAGGGTAAAGGCGCTATGAACTTACGCCGTGTCGAGTGTTTTCTCGCCGTAGTCGATTTTGGCACGGTGACCGCTGCCGCCCCGCAATTGCACATGGCGCAGCCGGCCCTGAGTCGACAGATACAAAGCTTCGAAGGCGAGCTGGGCTTCAAGCTATTCGATAATCAGCGCAACCGCTTGCGGCTGACGCCGGCCGGTCGCGAACTGGTGCCTTTGGCGCGGCAGCTGTTGAGCAACGCACGGTCGGTAAAAGCAGCGGCACAGAGTTGGTCCAAGGGGCATATCAAGCGTCTGCACCTGGGTGCGACTTACGCCACGATCGCCGGGTTGATCGCGCCTTTTATCAGCACGTTGAAGGTCGAGGATCCCCTGATCCTCACCCACGAATCGTCGCATTTCGGTCTGCACGAACTGCTTCATAGCGGGATGGACATGGTGGTCTCGCCGGTAACACCAGAGCAGGATTGCGCCACCCTGCAATTAGGCCTGGTACCGCTACGAGCCTATGTGAACGACAGTCATCCTTGGGCTATCGAACAGTTGAGCATGGTGACGCTCGCCGAACTGGCGGTTCAACCGTTATTACTGCCAAGCAGTTCCAGCGTTAGTCGTCTTGAGCTGGATCTGGCCATGACACGCGAAGGTCTGCGGTATTCATCGGTGGAAGAATGCGATCAATCACCCATCATCCAGGCGTTGGCGGCAAATGGGCGTGGAGTGGGTGTTGTCACGGATTTGCCGCGCTACGGGCTACATGGCGTGCTGATTCAGGCATCGCCACGCACACCGGAGGTGAACCTCGGCGTGACCCTGCATGCCGCGTGGGATCGTCAGCATTACAGCACCCTGACCCTGGAAAGCCTGGCGCAGCGCCTTAAGGATTTTTTGCACAGCACCTATTAGATCGTTCGTCGTAAGGCGAAACCAGGAAGCTTATGCAGCTATTAAAGACTCTATATGGCCGTTATCTTCCTGAGGCAAAAGCCTGTGATCCCTGGCTACGCAAACGGTCCGATATGCCCGGCTATCGGTCCAGCAGCGGTGCCAGCAGTGCACACATGCCGCGCCAGTGCGAACCTTCCCAGTAGATCCGTTGGCAGGCGTCGCAGTGCAGGAAGTGCGAATAGAGGGCGCCAACGCGTGGCGGCACCTGCGGCCGGGCCAGTTCCGGGCTGATCTCGTGCAGCGGCAGGTTGCAATGAAGGCACAGGCTGAATGGCCGCGCGCTACGCGCCAGGTCGAGGCGCTCGTACAATTCGCGCAGCTGCAGCGACGGTTTCAACGCATGCACATAACAGCCGTGGCTGATGATCCGCCGCTTGAGCAGGTCGCGGTCGCGGGTCAGCACGATGCGCCCTTGCTGCGCAGCGATCTCGGCGATCTCGCCATCCTCGAAGCCATTGTCGTAGAGGGTGTCGAAGCCGCTCATGCGCAGCAGGCTGGCCAGCCCGCCCAGGTGCGCATCGGCGACGAAGCGCAGCACCCTTAACGGTTGCGCCCTAACCTTTAGCTGCGGGCTGATGTCCAGCGCTTCGAACTTGGGATACACCGCCAGCCGGTCACCGTCGAAGACCACCCGCTCGAAGCCCACCGACTCGCCGTTGAGCAGCACCAGCTCGACCTCCGTGTGCGGTATCCCGAGCGCCTCGATCATGTGCTTGACCGTCGCCCCTCGCGCGCACTCGCAGGTAAAGGACTGCCACCGCCGTTCGGCCGGCAGGAAACTGTTGAGCGCCTCGTAGAAGCGGAAGGTTGCGCTGGTCATGTTGAATAGTATGGCAGGGCTGGGGAGTGAGCGAGTCTGGTCCGGACATCTTCTCCGGCAGGCTGCAAACTACGATCGTAATGATGTTGAAATTGACTACGGCATGGCGCTTTATTACTGGATTTACTGCTGTTCAGGCAGTTCACATCAGGCAGTTCACATCAGGCTGAGCAAGCTAGCTTTTTGGCCGTTAGTCGCACTACGTAAACGGGCAGCTATCGGTCCAGGCTGTGTGAAAACTCCCGCAATTGTCTAATCTTCTGATCGTCGAGATCGTAGCGGGGGCGATCATGAAGCGATTTATTGAAGGTGAGGCTCGGACGCAAGTCACCTTGCTGCCGGAGTGTCTGGACGATTACGTAGCCGAAGAAAATCCAGTGCGCGTGGTCGATGTTTTCGTCGATGAACTCGACTTGGGCGCACTTGGTTTTGAGGGCGTCCATCCTGCCGCAACTGGTCGTCCGGCCTATCACCCAGCGACATTGCTGAAGATCTATATCTACGGCTATCTCAATCGGATTCAATCCAGCCGCCGACTTGAGCGAGAGGCCGAGCGCAACGTCGAGTTGATGTGGCTAACGGGGCGTTTGGCTCCGGACTTCAAAACCATTGCCGACTTTCGCAAAGACAACGGCAAAGCCATTCGCAGCGTATGCCGCCAGTTCGTAGTTCTTTGTCGCAACCTCAATCTCTTCTCCCAATCGATCATCGCCATCGACGGCAGCAAATTCAAAGCCGTCAATAATCGCGACCGCAACTTCACTCAGGGCAAGGTGAAGGCACGCATGCAGCAGATCGAGCAGAGCATTGATCGATATCTGGCGGCGATGGATTCGGCGGATCGGGCAACGCCCGAAGTGGCCGAGGCCAAAGCAGAGCGGCTTAAAGAAAAGATAGAAACACTGAAAAAGCAGATGCAGAAACTCAAGGAAATCGAGGCGCAGCTCCACGAAAGTCCAGACCAGCAGATCTCCCTCACAGACCCAGATGCACGCTCAATGGCCACGAGCGGCCGAGGCACCGGAACGGTTGGCTACAACGTACAAACAGCTGTCGACGACAAACACCATCTGATCATTGCCCATGAAGTGACCAACGTTGGTAATGATCGTGGGCAACTGAGCAATATGGCGAGCCAAGCGCGTGAAGAAATCGAGGCTGAATCGCTAACGGTGGTGGCCGACCGAGGCTATTACAAAGGTCTGGAAATCCTTGCTTGCGAGCAAGCCGGCATCACTGCCTTCGTACCGAAACCCCTCACATCTGGCAGCAAAGCCGAAGGCAGATTCGGCAAGCAGGATTTCATCTATCTTATTGCGTCGGACGAGTATCGATGCCCTGCGGGGCAGTTACTAACCAGGCGGTATTCGTCGATGGAAGACGGCATGTTATTGCATTGTTACTACTACTCGGGCTGCCAGTCCTGCGCAATGCAAAAGCAATGTACGACTGGTAAGGAGCGCCGTGTGAAGCGCTGGGAACATGAGGCTGTAGTCGACGCGATGCAGGTTCGGCTAGAACATGATCCAGCGATGATGAGGGTTCGTCGACAGACCGTTGAACATCCTTTTGGAACGCTCAAGTACTGGATGGGAAGTACCCACTTCCTGACCAAAACCCTACCGAGGGTGAGCACTGAGATGAGCCTTCATGTGCTCGCCTACAACCTCAAGCGAATGATGAGCATCTTTGGTATCGCAGGACTGCTTGAGGCGATCAGGGCGTGAATCCAGCTGCTTGATCGTCCGTGAGTGGCTGTTTGTGCCGCTGACGCGGCCCAAACAGCATTACGAACGCCTATGTAGCTGACTAGGGCAATTCGCGCTTTCGCCTGCTGGTTTCGTAGGTAACGCACACAACTCTCAGCTTTCGACGTATTCAGTGCGTTTTCACACAGCCTGGACCCAAAGCCGACAGTCGGAGTGTCTAGACTCTGGAGAAGGTGAAAAATCAAAAAATAAAACAATCGTCTGGTGATATTGTTTAGTTTTTCTTCTTGATCAGCTTGCTCATATAGTACTTGAGGCTTAAACGATCTTTGGGCCTTGGCTTGTAATGGGTTTTGTTTCTTTGTGCGGGATCGGCCGCCACGGTTGCTGCGGTGTAGTAATAAAGCGCTATAGACCTGCGCGTGATGTGCTGCGGAGTCGTTAAAGGCTCTGGGTGCCCATGATTGCTGTCTTTGTCTGTGTTGAAAATGACGCAGCGGTTATAAACCGGCAGGACTTTTTTAAGACAAGTCTTCATGTCGACATCCCAAAGCTCCAGGTTGCCGCCGTATTCCTCTTGCCAGTCTTCGTTAAGATAAATAATGGCATTCAGTCTGCGTTCAATATTAAGCTTTTTGTTGAGTCTGAAGTCCGAGTGCACACCCAGGAAACCACCATTTTTTGTTTCATGCAGCCCACCACCGGTAAAGTATGGGTCGGGTATCAAACCTTCGATGCCCGTCAGCTTTTCAAGAAACTGCAACATGGGTGCCGAGTTAAAGGCGTTGAAAACCGTCTTCAGATAGGGATCGCATTCGTTGGGGCTGATTTGCCGTTTGTGCTGACCTTTATAGCCACGCTCGTAGAGCATTTCGTTGTTGGTTGGCTCGACTGGGAAGTGCGCGCAGATACTCGCAATCAGGTCTTTCGGTAAAAAATTATCGATGACGATGTGTGGAAATGGCGTGGCCTGGACATAGCAACTGGCCAGCGAGTGACCAAAAGTGCTGGCGGCGTTCTGGTCGAAATCAAGCTCCGGGGAGAGCGTGATGGGGAGTGTTTGAGTGATGGGTGTCATTACCGCTCCAATAACCTGAACATAAAGACCTATGGATGACTTTTAGTAGTGTGGCCCACACTACTTGTTGCGTGTCTGCGACGTTTGACCTTTGCTGTTGTCCTTGTTCAGGCGCTGCAGGAGGTTGTTGTACATCTTGGTTCGTCTATGAGTCGTTTCATAGCCTCCGGCTGCAGCTACAGTGCCGGACTGAATGTGATCGAGATAACTGAATATCTTACGCGGCGACAAAAGCTCAACGACATAACCAAGCTCGGTCATGCGGTCTTGGAGGGTATAGCCAGGTACACGAACATCCATCAAAAAATGCATGTCGTGCTGTTTGATTAGTTTGCAGTTCCATAACGTACAGAAGCTCTTTAGGTAAACTTCCCTGTACGGTTTTGGCTCTCTGGAGCGTAGTCCAAGGGAAAGTTTCATACGTCTGAAGTGGTGTTTGAATAGTCGTGAGCTGAAGCGCCAAAGGGTTCTAGTGGTGCCGCGGTTTAATTGTTCTACGCAACCGACGGCTACGACCTTCGGGTTCTTCATGCATTTGTTCAGCATCATCGAAAACACATTTTTATCGAAAATAAACGTATCGGTGTGCAGCAGAAATACGTAGTCGGTATCAATACGCTCCAACGCCATGTCGAGTGCTTTGCCATGCGCGATATGGCCCTGTTCTGGTTCGGGAGTGGTTCGCTCGATCAGGTTGATCCAGTCAAGTGTCCGCAAATACTCTGTGCTTTCATCGGCGGAATAGTTGTCAACTACCCATACTGGGACGCCGCTGTTGCCCACATGCTGATGCAATAGGTCTAAGCATATTTTGGTTATTTCGGGTGTTTTGTAGTTAACTACAACAATACTGAAAACTTTAGTTTTGTCAGCCAGAATACCAGTGCCGCCCATCGTTCAGACACTCCATAATAGCTTGGAGATAGGTGCAAAAAATAATCGCGCCTGTATCCAGCTGCTGTTTATTATTTCACGCGCAAACTTTGCGTGGCCAGAAGTCATAGCTTTGTTACACCGTTGGCAGTCAGTGTCTAATCATCGTTGACTCAGACCTAATAGAGAGTAGCAGATGCGGCTTTCATCGTATAAGGGGCTAGTCTATAGGTAAACCTCGCTGAAATAATTTGTTACATCAAAAGGAGCGTTAGTCAAAGGTTCTTGAGTAGTGGTGAGCTGGGTCTCGGTAAGGCATTCAGGAACCTCGTTTCGTCATACGCTCGCGTTAGCAGGATGGTCCATCTGCAAGCGAAGGGGCCATTGGTCCCTTGTCCTGACACTACGCCAGACTGGCATCACAAAACTCAAGGGTGAGGTGGTTCACTTCGTGAACAGGTTTGAGGCGCTCACGAATGCTATCTGCGTCCAGCGTCGAGTTGCCGACTACGCTCACAATTGCCGCATGGGCCTCAGGACCTACCCGCCAGACGTGTAAGTCAGTAATGGTCGCATCACCAGGTTGCTCAACCAGTTCTCGAATTTCCTCGGCAACATGGTCGTCCGTCTGGTCCAAGAGAACGCTGGCGGTCGCCCTCATCAAAGTCCAGGCCCACCGAGCAATAACGATGGCGCCTACGATGCCCATTACCGGGTCCAGCCAGACCCATCCGAGATACCGTCCTGCAAGCAGCGCCGCGATGGCGAGGATCGACGTCAGGGCATCGGCGATCACATGAACGTAAGCCGATTTCAGGTTGTTATCGTTGCCGTGAGTGCTGTGGGTATGATCATGATCGTGGCCATGGCCATGGCTATGACCGTGGCCGAGTAACAGCGCGCTCAGGATATTGACTACCAGTCCGACGATGGCGATGAGGGTCGCCGTACCGAATTGAACCTCGGTAGGCTGAAGTAGACGTATGACAGACTCTACGGCGATTCCCAAGGAAACCAGCCCCAGGATTAAGGCTGATGCGAAGCCACCCAAGTCTCCGACCTTGCCGGTGCCGAAACTGAAGCGGTTACTGGTCGCGTGATGTTTGGCGTATGCGTAGGCAGAATTTAAGGGGCTGAGTCAATGTCAATTATACAGTTTCTACCCTTGGCTTTTGCCAGGTAGAGCGCGCTATCTGCGGAACTCAATAATTGCTTTAGAGTGGATCTCGATTCATTCATGGAAGTACAACCAATACTGACTGTAATTTTTATTGCCTGCCCCTTAACGTCTACGCTAGATGCCTCAATGCCACTCCTGAGCCGTTCTGCAATAAGAGATGACTCAAGGCTACTGGTATTTGGGAGCATAACGACAAACTCTTCCCCGCCAAACCTGGCTATAGTGTCTGCGGGCCGGAGAATCCCTTGGGCAATTTTAACAATAGACTTGAGAATCTCGTCACCAGTCGGGTGCCCCCAACTATCATTCACAAGCTTGAAGTGGTCGGCGTCTAACATAAGTATCGATATTGACTGTCTATATCGATTGGCTCGAGCAAACTCTTTCTCTGCAAGGTTGAAAAAATGAGCGCGGTTAATTGCACCTGTTAGGTGGTCTTTAGTTAGCAAATCGGCCAGATTGTCACTCGACACCTTTCGCTCGGTAATATCTCGAAACACCACGGTATAACCAGAAAACTCATCATCGTCTTCGCGCAGAACGGCAATCATGGTTTGAGCAAAAAAATGTTGTCCTGATTTGTGTTTGCAATAATAGTCTCGTGAGTGCCAGCCTTCCTCACGTGCGAATGCCAGATGTTCACTTAAAACGTGCGCGTCCAAGGCGGAAAGATTGCAGAATTGGCGCAACGTCTCACCGATAGCCTCAGATTCGGTGTATCCCGTCAAACGCTCTGCTGAGGGGCTCCAGCTAATAATTTCTCCTTTTGTTGTCAAACCGAGAACGGCGAAATCGTTAACAATAGTATAGATGGCGTCAAGCCATGAGTCGGTCTGCCGAAGCCGTCTTTCAGTTGCAACTTGGCATGAAATATCAGTCAGAACTGTTATAAGAACATCGTCGTTAACCTTCACAATAGTACAGGCCAGTACAACACCTCCGTCGGCTGCGGGCGTCACGTGAATTCTATGGTTTACAACGATTGACCCGCAAGGCTCTCTAAAACTTGTCACAAGGTTACGTAGTTCAGGTGCAACGGAAGCAAGTGTTTCAAATAAGTTTTCAAGGCCTGGAGATTTCACCAAGGGCATCAATAACTGAGTTGACATGGGATTAAGCATGTCAATTTTTCCGCTGGGATTGGTTCTCACCAGTCCTACGGGTGATAGATACATGAATGAAAGTAATGCTTCATACTCTGATTCGATTGAATCGTCGTCCTGTTCTATGCCACTCATGTTTATGCCCATTCAACCAGCAGGAAACGGGTGTCGTTATTAATTTTTTTCAAGAGTCTTAATCTGACGGGTATTGGCCGCATCCTAAGCGCCAGGACGTAAGAGATAATCACATCTAACTCTGGTTCGTTTTCAAATCTTTGAGCAACCATAGCATTGTTCAGACAGGGGGCAATTTCAGAAAATAAATTTTTCCCTAAAACACGCGCCTGTCGTAAGGCCGCACTTGAGGCTTCAAATGTATTATAAATTACCACATTAGAAGCGTCGTTAATGCCAATGATCCCAAAGTTCAGAGTGTCCAACTGGTCAGACGCTTCCAATAATGATTGTATCGATGCTTTTTCGAACGTAAGATTCATTTTCTAGTCACTCGCTAAGTTTGATATCAATTGGAGCGCTTTATCTCGGACTGGCTTCAGTCAACTTATGATAGAAGGTAATCATCCTTTCCGTAATCAATATTTAACAAACACTGATTGAAAATTATTGTTCCGGGCTTGATCGGCCAAGTGGGCATGGTGGTGGTGCCGCGGCTGATTAGCTAGCCAAATAATCAAATATGATCGATAAGATTTTGTGTGGTTTTTACTTATATCCAAGCGCTTGGAGCGATGCAAGCCATTGCTTTGAATGCAGGTTTGGCGAACCAAAAACCTTGCATTAGAAAAATTCCGCAATCGGTAAGAAAATCCCGCTCTTCCGAATGTTCTATACCTTCAGCAATGATGTTGACACCTAGATCGGCACACATTATAACAATGCCACGTACGATGGCCTGGCGAGCGGAATCAAGATGAATATTGCGCACTAGCGCAAGATCTAGCTTAATCAAATCCGGCTGAAAATCTGCTAATAGGTTTAACCCTGAGTAACCCGCGCCAAAGTCATCTATTGCCGTTTTGAATCCGAACTCTCGGTATTTTGATAGTATGTTTGTCAGGTGGTAATTGTTATCTACATATTCGCTTTCAACCGTCTCGAAAATCAACCGGTCGAGCGGAAAATTATTTATTCGCGCAGCTTCCAGTGTGCTTCGAATGCACAGGTCTGGACGGTACACTGCTTTGGGTAGAAAGTTAATCGATAGGTGTTGGGTCATGCCGAGCTGCGCGGCAGTAGAAATAGCCCGCACGCGGCACAATTGATCGAATCGATAGCGATTCTGATCGTTGACCTTCTCGAGCACAGACAGCGCGCCCTCACCGTTAACGCCCCGTACCAATGCTTCATGTGCAAAAATCGACTGATCGCGTACGTTCACGATCGGCTGATAAGCGAAGGTGAAATCTAAATCCGGATCTAAGGAGCTTTTGCATCCTTGGCAACCACTGGGCGAAGTCAATGAGCTCGGAAAAACGGTCACGTCGCACTCCAAAAAGTCGGATGTAATTTATATTATTTTTAATGAATCCTGAATGTTGGAGTGAATCGTGAAATCACTCAGAGTGCCTTGCTTAGCCTCCACTGGAAAATCGAAGTGTAGCAGTCTATTGGCTGATTATTTTCTTCAGCACGGTAAATATGTGGTTTTTTAGCCATAAGTATAAGGTGACGGTTTCAGGAGGATGTTGGCACGCATTTTGGCGTTTCCTCACGTTGTCCGATCTCGCAAAAATCCTGAAGGCGTAAGTGGCGGAAACCAAGGATTGTATTCGGAACTCAGGCAACACAAAGGGGGAGCGATAGAGACTCCTTTGCCAAGCGGGCAGCTGGTCATGGTGCGCGGAAGATGTTGAGAACCACTTACTAGCATTCTGTACCGCGCGATTGTTCATCCTAGATGACCAGTTTAATGGTGGAGAGGTGAGCATAAAGCCTGTCTTTTTTCTTTAAGTGACGGGCTTGGCGATCAAAGCTGACGTTGCGTTGGGCGACTTACAGAGCAAGGAAAGGTTCTTTTTATTCAACACAAAACACTGCTTTTAGTATGACGTTAGGAAAACAATCACGGAGAGATATTCCATGTCCAAACTCGCAGAATTTCGTCAGCTTGAAAAACACTTGGCAGAGCAACTCCAAGCGCTTTAAGCCTTGAAAGGTGACGCCAGTCTGAAGCAAGAAATCGAGTTCGAAACAAAGCTCCGTGCGTTGTTGGCGGAGTATGGTTTTAGCTTGAGAGACATCGTCAACCTACTTGAGCCAAAGGCTAGTCGGCGTGTGCCCGCTGCTGAGTCGAAGAGCAGCACTCGCAAGCCTCGACAAGTGAAGATCTACAAAAAAATGCGGAGACCGGCGAAGTCGTTGAGACAAAGGGTGGCAACCACAAGATTCTGAAGGAATGGAAAGCCGAATACGGCTCCGACACCGTCGAGTCCGCCAAACAGGCGAGGGCGGTTCGATCATCCTGACCGGATCGAGCGCCGGCACCACGGGCGGAGGAGAGCCTTCTTCCAGGGTCGTCGCGCAGGCCTTCACTGGTGGACGACTGGTCAAGGGCTTCAACCATTTGGGCGCCGCCGTCCTTGGCCAGGATCCGGCTGTACAGGGTGGCAGGAGAGTCGTGTTTCTGGCGAGCGACGATGACGGCGTCGCAGCGGGGATTGGTGCGCTTGCGGAGAATCTAGGTTTCTCGCCGATCAAACTGGGCGGGCTTTCGCCGACACCCGTCAGGTCCATAGCGTCGCGATCAGAAGTGACCATTCGCAAGGGCAGGCTATTGGCGACGCTATCGACGCATTCGCAAGTGCATTTCCTGATGCTCACCGCGAGCTATTTAACATCGGAGAAGGCAAGGGGCAGGATTTTCCCCCACCCCTCCAGTGGCCTAATCTCGTACGAAAGCGAGCAAATCGGCGTTGATTGTGTCGGCGTTCGTTGTCGGCATTCCGTGTGGGTAGCCCGAGTAAGTTTTCAGCGTGCTGTTTTGCAGTAGTTTGGCTGACAAGTGCCCCGAGTTTGCATAAGGCACGATCTGATCGTCATCCCCATGCATCACCAGCACCGGGATGGTGATGCTTTTCAGATCTTCGGTAAAGTCGGTCTGGGAAAAGGCGACGATCCCATCGTAATGCGCCTTTGCACAGCCCATCATGCCTTGCCGCCACCAGTTCCGGATGATGCCCTCGGACGGTTTCGCGCCCGGGCGGTTATAACCGTAGAAGGGCCCGGCTGGAACGTCATGGTAGAACTGTGCGCGGTTGGCCTGCAGCTGTGCTTGCAAGTCATCGAAAACCGACTTGGGCAAGCCGTCCGGATTGCTCGGGGTCTGAACCATCAACGGCGGCACGGCGCTGATGATGGCGGCCTTCGACACTCGGTCTTCGCCGTGGCGGGCAATGTAATGGATGACTTCACCGCCGCCGGTGGAGTGCCCCACATGAACTGCACCCTGCACGCCAAGATGGTCGACGACGGCCGCGACGTCATCGGCATAGTGATCCATGTCGTGCCCGTCCCAGACCTGAGTGGATCGCCCGTGGCCGCGCCGGTCGTGGGCAATGACCCGGTAGCCGTTCGCCAGGAAGAACAGCATCTGGGCATCCCAGTCGTCCGCACTGAGTGGCCATCCGTGATGAAAGAAGATCACTTGGGCATCGCGTGGACCCCAGTCTTTGTAAAAGATCTCGACACCGTCCTGCGTAGTGACGTACCCCATGTTCGCATCTCCTGGATGAAATGGAGGCCATGATCAGCGTCGTGTTCCCGCCGCATGGCCGCCAAATGACGTTAGGTTGAAAGTCAGCTTTTAGGTCAATGGTTTTTCCGGGTGGAATATGAGAATAGGCGAACTGGCGAAAATCAGCGGATTGGCGCTTTTCGCTCCCGCCAATACCGGCGGTGGATAGGAAAGCATTCGATGTGATTGGGTAGCGTCCATAAAAAGGCCACTGCAAACGCAGCGGCCGGAAGCCGTCTCCCGTTTTACAGGGGGAGGCGGTTACAACAGATAAGACTCAAACGTTCGCCGGGTTCTGTTTCTCCGGGTCAATCCCGTAAAGCGCAAGCGCCTCGGCTACTTTCTCCCTGGGTACCACACCGTCATCGGCCAGCGCTTTCAAGGCCGCCAATGCAATGAAGTGGCGATCCACTTCGAAAAACCTGCGCAACGATTCCCGGGTATCCGATTGGCCGAAACCGTCGGTGCCTAATGCCACAAAGCGCCGCTTGGGCACGAACGGGCGGATCTGGTCGGCGAATATCTTCATGTAATCAGTCGCGACCACCACCGGACCCTGTTTATCTTGCAGGCACCGTTCAACGTGACCGATACGTGGCGCCTCATGGGGATGCAGCAAATTCCAGCGTTCGGCATCCTGGCCGTCCCGACGCAGTTCGGTCAGGCTGGTGACGCTCCACACTTCGCTGCTGACATCGAAGTCCTGCTCCAGCAACTGCGCGGCGGCGATGACTTCTTGCAGGATTGAACCGCAACCCATCAGCTGTACGTGCTTGCCTTCGATTGGCTGCGCCGGGGCTGAGAGCCGATACATGCCTTTAAGAATGTCCTGCTCGATACCTTCGGGCATGGGCGGATGGGCGTAGTTTTCGTTCAGCAACGTGATGTAGTAATAGATGTCTTGGTTTTCGACATACATACGCCGCATGCCATCCTGGATGATCACGGCCAGTTCATAGGCGAACGTCGGGTCGTAGGACACGCAGCACGGTACGGTTGCGGACAATACATGGCTGTGACCATCGTCATGTTGCAGGCCTTCGCCCATCAGCGTGGTCCTGCCAGACGTGGCACCCAGCAGGAAACCTCGGGCACGGGCATCGCCAGCCGCCCAGGCCAGATCGCCGACACGCTGGAAGCCGAACATCGAATAAAAGATGTAGAAGGGCACCGTCGTCACGCCGTGCGTACTGTACGAAGTACTCGCCGCGATCCACGAAGAAATCCCGCCGGACTCGTTCAGGCCCTCCTGCATGATCTGGCCATCCCGTGCCTCCTTGTAATAACTCAGTTGGCCGGCGTCCTGAGGTGTATACAACTGGCCGACGTGGGAATGGATGCCGATCTGGCGGAACAGGCTTTCCATGCCGAAGGTGCGTGATTCGTCCGGGACAATGGGCACGATCAGCTTGCCGATGTTCGGGTCTTTGAGCAAAGTGCCGAGGATGCGCACAAACGCCATGGTGGTGGAAATACCGCGCTCGCCAGTGCCTTTGAGCTGGGTGTCCAGGGCCGACAATGGCGGGATCTGCAACGGCTCGACTGCGCTGAAGCGGGCAGGCACGTAACCGCCCAGTTCGGTGCGCCTGGCTTGCAGATAAAGGGCCTCGATACTGTCCGCTGCCGGTTTGAGGTAGGGCATGTCGCCCAGTTGATCGTCGGTGAGGTCCAGCGCGAAACGATCACGGAACGCTTTGACCGCATCCTCACCCATCTTCTTGAGCTGATGGTTGATGTTCTGGCCTTCGCCTGCTTCACCCATGCCGAAACCTTTCACGGTCTTGGCCAGAATGACCGTCGGCCCGCCGCTGTGGCGCATCGCCTCGGCGTAGGCGTTGTAGACCTTGTCCGGGTCATGGCCGCCGCGAGAGAGCTTCCAGATTTCTTCGTCGCTCAGGTCGCTGACCAGTTCCAGCAACTCGGGGTATTTGCCAAAAAAATGCTCACGTACGTAAGCGCCGTTTTGCGACTTGTAGTTTTGATAGTCGCCGTCCACGCATTCCATCATCCGCTGGCGTAGCAGGCCGCTTTTGTCCTTTTCCAGCAAGGCATCCCAACCGCTACCCCAGATCACCTTGATCACGTTCCAGCCGGCCGCCCGGTACAGGCTTTCAAATTCCTGAATGACCTTGCTGTTGCCGCGCACCGGTCCGTCCAGGCGCTGGAGGTTGCAGTTGACGACAAAAATAATATTGTCGAGCTTCTCCCGACCCGCCAGGGAAATCGCCGCAAGGGATTCCGGCTGGTCCATTTCGCCGTCACCGAGAAACGCCCAGACTTTGCGCCCTTGATGTTCTTTCAGGCCACGGTCTTCGAGGTAGCGCATGAATCTGGCCTGATACGCGGCGGTGATCGGTCCGAGTCCCATGGACACCGTCGGAAATTGCCAGAAGTCCGGCATGAGCCTTGGATGCGGATAGGACGAGACACCGTCGCGGTCAGTCTCGCGGCGGAAGTTGTCCAGCTGTTCTTCGCTCAGGCGACCTTCCAGATAGGCGCGCCCGTAGATGCCCGGCGAAGAGTGGCCCTGGATGTACACCATGTCGCCAGCAAATTGATCGGTGCGCCCACGGAAGAAATGCTCGAAGCCGACGTCGTACAGAATGGCCGCCGAGGCATAGGATGCAATGTGCCCGCCCACGTTCGAATGTTTGCCGGCGCGCAGCACCATGGCCAAAGCGTTCCAGCGGATATACGCATTGATCCGGCGCTCTATTGCCAGGTCGCCGGGGTAGGGCTGCTGACGGTCGACCGGGATAGTGTTGACGTAGGGCGTAGTGACGCGCCCGTAGAAATTACCGTGGCGGTCGGCGTCGAAATCCAGCATCTGATCGATCAGATAGTGGGCGCGAGAGCGCCCTTCGACGCTCGCCACCGATTCGATGGAGTCGAGCCATTCGCGAGTTTCTTGTGGATCCTCGTCGAGAAACAGGGGGTGTTGTGCCATCGTCGTCTCCTGGACAGTGCAGCCGCACCGAGTCGTTGGGTGCCTGGCTAAGGGGCGTGGGTCGACGCCAACCTTGAGCAAACATGTAATTGTAATTGCAACTACATGCGGGAACTTAGCCTGGCGCACGCTACAATTGCAACTAAATCGATGTCATGAAAAAGGTGATGCATGTCTTCAAGCGATTCGGATACCTGGTTCAGATTCGTCAGGGCCCACCGCTGCCTGATCCGGGAAATCGAGCGTCGACTGGCGGCCGCCGGCCTGCCGGCGTATGCGTGGTACGACGCGTTATGGGGCCTGGAAAGCGGCCCTGAAGGCACCCGACGCATGAGCGAATTGGCTGACGTGATGGCGATCGAGCGCTACAACCTCACCCGGTTGGTGGACCGTCTGGAGGCCGAAGGGCTGGTCACACGCAGCCGTGCCAGCGATGACGGCCGTGGTGCGTATGTCGCCATTACCGAGAGCGGGAAAGTGCTGCGTAAAAAAATGTGGCAAATTTATGAAGGGGCGGTGGACGAGTTGTTTTTGTCGCAATTCGATGACGAGCAACAGCGGTTCTTCAGTAACGCGCTTGAGCGGGCCGCCAGCGCGGCGCGAGCCAGTGGGCGAGCGGGTTGACCGCAGTCTGGTCTGACTGGATATGCCCACCGATCTGCTCGGCGACATGCTGGGCATAACCGGTCACTGCCACCACCGGGCAATCATCGGCGCTCAGGCAGTCGAGCAAATGTGACGACCGCCGCGGCATGTCGGGATGCATCCGGTTCCAGCGTTGGGCCTTGTCTGCATCACGGGCCAGGGCATGGTGTAGAGCGGAGAGGAAAAGCCAGCGGTGTGTTGCTGTGCCAAGGTTCGGATTTTATCGATGCAGGCCTGAGCGGCAAGGCGCGTATCGGGTGTTTTGCTGAAGCTGGAAAAGCCGATCATATGCCAAAAATCTCCATGCGTTCCGTCATGCTTGCACCCTACTGCACGCCTTAATATGATTGCAAATGCAATTATATTGATAGGGAATGGAGCGCTCCTCATGAGCGCGCCTTACCCATCGCACGCGATCGAGGAACTAAACGGTTCTGACTGCCAAAGCTTTTTGCCGACGATACAGAATCGTCGTCGCCGTGAACCCGCACACCGCCGCGAACATCAGCCAGTAGGCAGGTGATGCCTTGTCGCCCGTAGCCTGGACAAGCAGCGTCGAGATTGCCGGGGTAAAACCGCCAAACACCGCGGTGGCCAAACTGAAGGCCAGTGAAAACCCGACTACCCGCACGTTCTGTGGCATGACTTCGGTCAGTGCCGCGACCATGGCGCCGTTGTAAATGCCAAAGAAGAATGAGAAGTACAGCAGAACAGCGAGCAGTCGTTCGAAACTCGCCGCCTCTGCCAGCCAGTGCATGGCGGGATACGCGGTGAAGATGCACAGCAACGATATCGCCAGCAACAGTGGCCGACGGCCAATTCGGTCGGAAAGGGCGCCGCCGATAGGCAGCCAGACAAAGTTGCTGATGCCGACCAGCAGTGTGACCACCAGGCTGTCGGTGGTGCTCAGGTTCAGTACTGTCCTGCCAAACGTCGGTGTGTAGACCGTAATCAGGTAGAACGTGGTGGTGGTCATGGACGCCAGCAAGCCGCCCGCCAGTACGGTGCGCCAGTTGTCACGCATCGAGCGAAAAACTTCGCGAGTTGTTGGACGATGGCTGCGAGCAGTGAAGGCAGCGGTTTCTTCCAGTGAGCGGCGAATAATGAAAATGAACGGGATGATCACGCAGCCAATGAAGAACGGAATACGCCAGCCCCAATCGGCGATTTCAGCGGCTTGCATCGTGGCATTGATCGTGTAGCCCAACGCGGCCGCGACGACGATCGCCACCTGTTGGCTGGCCGATTGCCAACTGGTGTAGAAACCGGTGTGACCGGGGGTGGAAATTTCCGCCAGATACACGGAAACACCGCCCATTTCCGCGCCGGCGGAGAAGCCCTGTAGCAGCCTGCCCAACAACACCAGAATCGGTGCCGCCACGCCGATGGCGGCATAGCCCGGCACCAGGGCGATCAATACGGTACCGGCGGCCATGATCGACAGCGTCACGATCAGCCCCTTGCGACGGCCCACCTTGTCGATGTACGCCCCCAGCACAATGGCGCCTAATGGACGCATCAGGAATCCGGAGCCGAATACCGCGAAGGTCATCATCAGCGAGGCAAACTCGCTGGTGGCTGGAAAGAAAGTCTGGGAGATGTAGGTCGCGTAGAACCCAAACAGAAAGAAGTCGAACTGCTCGAGAAAGTTACCGCTAGTGACCCGCAAAATGGCGCCCAATTTGGACCCCTTGGCTCGGGTTGTTGCCGTTGTCGTTTTCATCATGGCTACCGTTATGCTCACTATTGTTTTTGGAATGAGTGCTTTAACCGTCAGTCGCTGCCGGCGTTGATCGGGTTGGGTTGACGCTTCTCGATGGCGTGTTTGAGCAGCGCTGCGCTGCGGAATATTCCATGGGCGAATTTGCTGTAGGGCATGGTCAGGAAAAACGCCATGACCAGGCCGAGATGGATAGCCAACATCAAGCCCAAGGCGCTGGTTTCACGCAAAGCCAGTAGCGCCAGGCCGCTTGCGCTGACCAGAAACAGCAACGCGATGAAGCCGCGATCCATGGGTTTTTGGTGCTCATCGCCGTGCGCAGGGTTGCGACGCAGGTTCAGCCAAAGAAGACCCGCCGGGCCGATCAGCAGGCCGATGCCACCGGCAATACCCAACATCACCGGCAAGCTGAAGATCGGATAAGGCGCCGACCACTTCAGCAGATAGTGAAAGAGCGTGGCGACACCGGTGGCGGCGAAGCACAGCATGAAGCCGTAGAAGGTGAGGTGGTGGAATCGGCGTCGCCACAAGGTGAATTGATCGTCGGCGTTGTTGCAGCCTTCGCCATGGCCGCCGTCCAGGTATTTGAGCTTCGCGACGTTGGCCGTAGCCTCCAATGCAGCGTACGTTTTCAACGGCAGTGGCGCCGCGACCGGTGAAACGTTGCGCCAGAAGCGCCGTACACCCATGGTCAGGGCAAGTACCGCAAAGCCGAACACTGAGCCGAACATCAGCGCCAGGGTGTTATGCGGGAAAATCTTGTAGAAGTTGCCCCCGGGAATGGCCGTGAACAGGTTGCCCATGAGCATCAGGGTCAGGCATAAAAACAAGGCCAGTCCCCCACCGGAAGCCAGCGCCAGGGTCAGGCCGTTGCGCTGATACAACCTGCCCATCACTTGCGGCCAGGCGTATTCGGCGTAAGTATCCAGGCGCACTTTGGCCATGGCTTTGGGTATGTTGACCTCGAATTCGTGTGGGGCGGCGTACTGACAGGCGTGCAGGCACGCGCCGCAGTTATGGCACAAGTTCGCCAGGTAATGGATGTCGGCCTGAGTGAATTCCAAGCGCCGGGTCATCGCCGGAAATACCGCGCAAAAGCCTTCGCAATAACGGCAGGCATTGCAGATGGTCATCTGCCGCTGGACTTCACTTTCGTCAAGATTCAACACCGGGATCAACCCGCCCGACGCTTGGGGATCAAACAGTTGCATGTCGAGACTCCGTGTTTGCAGATGAAATGCCAAAGCCCACCGAAGCGGCCGCCTGCACACCGGCGATGCGGCCAAACGCGGTACCGATGGCCATGCCGATGCCGGCGGTGTAGCCCTTGCCCAGAACATTGCCGGCCATCATTTCTCCCGCGACGAACAGGTTGGGGCTCGCTTTGCCGTTGAAATGCACGGCAGCGGTTTCGTCGGTGGCGAGGCCGAGGTAGGTGAACGTGACACCCGGTTTAAGCGGGTAGGCGTAGAAAGGTGGTTTCACCAATGGCCGCGCCCAATGGGTTTTGGCGGGCGTCAGTCCTTGGGTGTGGCAGTCGTCCAACGCCGTGTGATCGAACGTGCCAACGTGGCAGGCGCTGTTGTAGTCCTCGACAGTCTTGACGAATTTTTCTTGAGGCAGCTTCAACTGGCGGGCAAGGTCTTGCAGAGTATTGGCGGTGGTTCCGGGAAAGACCGGCGGCATGAAGCGGCCGATGGCTTGTTGATCGATGATCGAATACGCCTGCTGACCGGGTTGTCCGGCCACCAGGCGCCCCCAGATCGCATAACGTTTTGGCCAGAAATCCTCACCTTCGTCGTAGAAGCGTTCGCCATCACGATTGACCACCACACCCAGCGATACGCAATCGATTCGGGTGCAGATGCCGCCGTCGTAGAGTGGCGCGCGGGCATCAATCGCGACCATGTGTGCTTGCGTCGGATCGCCGATCACATCTGCGCCAAGGTCGAGCATGCGCCGTAGCAAAATGCCGGTGTTGAATCGGGTACCCCGGATCAGGAAATTGTCCGATGGCCATTCACCGCGTTCGTTCTGACCCCAGGCTTCGCGCAGCCATTCACGGTTGGATTCGAAGCCGCCAGCCGCCAACACGCAGGCCCGGGCTTCAATGCGTTCTGCGGCGACACGCTGACCATCGACCTCATGTTCGCCCACATGGGCGGCGACGAATTTCCCCTCATCCAACTCGATGTCGGTCACTTGCGTGTTGTATCGGACTTTTACACCCAGGCGCTCGGCGCTGCGGAAATACGCATTGACCAGCGCTTTGCCGCCGCCCATGAAAAAAGCATTGGTCCGCGCCACGTGCAGCGCGCCGGACAGCGGTGGCTGAAAATGCACGCCGTGCGAACGCATCCAATCGCGGCAAGAAGACGATGCCCGAATTGCAATGCGTGCAAGCTTTTCATCCGTGAGGCCACCGGTAACCTTCAACAGGTCTTGCCAGTATTCTTCTTCCGGATAGGCATCGATCAGCACGTCCTGCGGTTCGTCGTGCATGCACCGCAGGTTACGGGTGTGTTGGGAGTTGCCACCGCGCCAGATTTTCGCAGAGGCTTCCAGCAGCATCACGCTGGCGCCCGCTTCTCGCGCCATCAGAGCGGCGCACAAGGCAGCGTTGCCACCCCCTATGATTAAGACATCGATCATTATCGCTCCTCGATTTGCAAGGAAGCGGGAACGAAGTGCTCCTTGCGAGTGGGGAGAACGATAGGGTGGGGAAGGAGTGGCCGAAAGGCTGCTTTTGACGCGGGGTGTTTAGTTTTTCTAAAGGCTTTGTCGTCAGGAGATGTCCGGGGTTGAAGGAGGATTACACGTCTACCCCTTCTATCCACGTAGCTCCAGGCCACTGTTTGTCGACGACCAACTGTCGCGCCACATCGACGATGACCAACCGCGTTGCCAGCGCCGCCGGAGAGAGTTCGTCGTCAGCCAGCGTCGCCAGAAGATTACGCCGGCCCACATGGGGATCGGCAATCCTGATCAGTGAAAGTCCGGACCCGTCTTTCAATGCAGCGGCCGCCCCCGGTTGTATCGTTGCCGCATGACCGGCCCGAACGGCGTTCATCAAAACAGCGAGACCGTCGACTTCCATAATGACATTGGGTGTTAGCCCGACCCGCTCAAACGCGCTCATCAATGCCGAGCGCAATCCATGTTGCGCGCTGGGCATCACCAGCGGCAGGCCGCCGAGGTCGGCTAACTGCACGCTGTCACCAGAAGGCGCTTGAGGCAGGCTGGGCGAGGCAATGACAAACAGCTTTTCATCCAGCAGCGGAGTCACGCTCCAGCGTTTACCCCCTTCGAGCTGAAAGAGGATGGCCAGATCAATTTGCCGTGCGTTGAGCTGCGCCGCCAAGTGGCCGGAAAGCATTTCCACCAAATGCAGTTGTATGTCCGGATAACGCGCACGCATAGCGTTGATCAACGGCAACGCGAGCACCGTCGCGGTAGTCGGTGGTAAGCCGACGCTGACATAACCGCTCATTCGCCCGCGATGGGCGGCCATGATTGCGTTTTCCGCCTGGCGTAGCGTCAATTGGGCATGGTGTAAAAACGCAAATCCGGCGCTAGTGGGCGTCACGCCGGTGGAGGTTCGATTCAGGAGGCGGGTGCACAGTTCGCTTTCCAGCTTGGAGATTTGCTGACTGAGGGCTGACACACCAACGTCCAGTTCAAGTGCCGCACGCCCCAGGCTGCCAAGCTCGATGATTTTTACGAAATAGCGCAGTTGTCTCAATTCCAATGTGACTGCTCCCCGCGAATTTGTTATTCAAATACCTGAACGTTTGCCACGCAAGTTACGAAGCCCGAAGAGGCAGCATTGTCGCAGGTTTGGGTTGACCGTTGAGCGCGTGCGCTTTGTCGAGGACTGGTAGCAGTTGACCCATAGCAGAGGTTGCCGCGCGTCGAATGTAGAAGGCTCAGCTTCTATATTTCAGCGCCTCCACCAATGCAGAAAAGGCGGGAGACGCCTGGCGTCTGTTGGGGTAATACAAATGGTAACCCTGAAACTCAGGGCACCAGTCGGCCAAGACTTCTTTGAGTCGGCCGTCGGCCAGATAGGGTGCTACCAATTCCTCTGGTACGTAGGCCAGGCCAACGCCATCAACGGCGGCATTGAGTACATGCATGATGCTGTTGAAAACAAGTTGTCCATCTGCCTTGACGGTAAAAGCCTGGCCATTCCTTTCAAATTCCCATGCGTAGATCGCCCCTGATGGTCTGTGTCGGATATTCACGCAGTCATGCCCGGTCAACTCATGGGGGGTTGTTGGTGCCGGGTTGCGTTCGAAATATTCTGGAGAGCCCACCACAGCCAACCGCCAATCCGGCCCTATGCGAACGGCGATCATGTCTTTGCTGATCGATTCGCCCATGCGAATGCCAGCATCAAATCGCTCCTCGACCACGTTGGTGAATCCATAGTCGACGTAGAACTCCAGTGTGATATCCGGGTAGCTCTTCAGGAAGCTTGCAAGCATCGGCCGAATGCACAACTCAATCTGATCATCAGTACAGGAAATACGAATCGTGCCACTGGGCTTGTCCCGCAGCTCGCCCAGCGCTTCAAGCTCGGCGGTGATCTGATCAAAAAGCGGAGCGATCGAGCGCATCAATCTTTCTCCCGCCTCTGTGGGCGACACATTGCGTGTCGTACGGGCCAGCAGTCGTATCCCCAGTCTTTGTTCAAGTGCCCGGATCGTATGACTCAGCGCAGAAGGAGTAATGCCCAGTTTGGCGGCGGCTTTCGTAAAGCTTTGATCTCGCGCCACCGCCAGAAAAGCTTGGAGATCGTTGACTTTGGTATTGGCCATTACTGAGTTTTTCTCAAAACTGCATGAAGATTACGCCTACTAATCAATATATCTCTAATCCGTCAAGCTCTGTCACCTATCTGGAACGGAGTACTGATGATGAGCGAGACACCTGTAACCCTCCTTGAAGCTACAGAAGCCTTGGACTCTCAAGGGCTTGATCGGCGCGCATTCGTAAAGGCCTCCGGCGTCAGCATTGCGGCTCTGGGCGTCGCTTCAGCCAACAACTATTTGATGAGAGGTGTTTGAATGACGGCTCAAGTATTCGACACCCCGGCAGGTGAGGCCATCGGCACGCCGGGGACTGGGGAACTGCCGGCTTACTGGAGTGGCATCTTTGCGATGACACTGTGCGTATTCGCGCTGATCGCCTCGGAGTTCATGCCTGTCAGTTTGCTCACGCCGATTGCATCGGATCTGCAAATCAGTGAAGGACTGGCCGGGTATGGGATCGCCATCTCCGGCGCCTTCGCGGTGCTGACAAGCCTTTCGATTTCCAGGCTAGCGGGTTCAATGGACCGCAAGACGCTGTTGCTTCTACTGACCGGGCTTATGTGTGTGTCAGGGCTGGTGGTCGGTCTGGCGCCGAACTATACGGTGTACATGATTGGTCGTGCGCTGATCGGCGTGGTGATCGGCGGATTCTGGTCGATGTCGGCGGCAATGGCCATGCGCCTGGTACCTGCCCATAGCGTGCCCAAGGCTCTGGCAATCTTCAATGGCGGCAATGCTTTGGCAACCGTAGTGGCCGCACCACTGGGAAGCTATCTGGGGAGTGTGATCGGTTGGCGGGGTGCTTTTTTCTGCCTTATTCCGGTAGCGATCATCGCGTTGATCTGGCAGTGGATCAGCCTGCCAGCGATGACCCCGGCGCCGCGCAAACCGGGCGCTGGCAATGTCTTCCGATTGTTTAAGAGCCCATTGGTCAGTTTCGGCATGTTGAGTGTGGGCATTTTCTTCATGGGGCAGTTTGTATTGTTCACCTATCTGCGCCCGTTCCTGGAAACCGTCACTGGTGTAGATGTATCCATGTTGTCGATGATCCTGCTAGTCATCGGCGTGGCGGGTTTTGTCGGGACCCTTCTGATCGGCACTTTCCTGAAAACCGGAATGTACCGCGTCCTGGTCTGCATTCCACTCTTGATGGCCGCCATTGCACTTTCCTTGATTGTCCTTGGCGGCGGAGTCGTGGCAGCTTTTGTACTGCTTGGGCTGTGGGGCCTGATCGCGACGGCGGCGCCTGTGGGGTGGTGGTCGTGGTTGGCCAAGGCGTTGCCCAAGGATGCTGAAGCCGGTGGCGGCCTGATGGTGGCAGTCATTCAGCTATCCATTGCGTTGGGCTCTACCCTCGGCGGGCTGCTGTTCGACGGGAGCGGCTATCGCATGACATTTCTCGCAAGCTCTATCTTGCTGGTGCTCGCGGCAGTGACGGCCTTTTTCACATCGCGAAACCAGGTTCAATAGAAGGCAGATTTGAGTAAGGCAGGCAACTGTCCACAATTTGTCAGATCGGATTTGATCCAACGTCTGCTATTGGCCGATTCTGTTGAAAAAGTAGCTCCCCAGCCTGGCCTGCGGCAAAATCTCTACATTGGCCAGCAGGGAAGCACGCAGCATGATGGGACAGTTATCGAGTGGGCAGTGGCAATATCTCGGTAATGTTGATCGACGCCCATTTACGCGTCAGGTTCATTTGCATAATCGGGTAGGAGAAGGCCATCGCTTGGCGAACGTGATCGATCTGGTGCCCGTCGATGTAGCCGTAAGCCCGGCTTGCGCCATTGCTGAGGCGGCGAGTAAATCCGTTCCAGCTGTCTTCAGCGTCTTGGAAACCACTTTGAACGCTCTGATTCATATCATTGAATTTCTGATCAAGGTTTCGTTCTATGTCCCCCCAACTGGGGCCAATGTGGTTGTTTGCGGACGATCACATCTGCGCGAAGCAAACATACAAAACCTGGGTCAGTGATAGTGTCGTGAGATCAATCGGAAGGGCGCGTTAAGTGATCTGCACAATGACCGGACCTTCCGTTACGATCGGCGGGTCCGCGTGAATATTTGATGCATTTTTCTGAATCCACTCACGTGCGACTTTCAAGCTCGCATCGCTGCCGGCCTTGTCCGTGCAAACAGTCACCGACATACCACCATCACCAGTATTCACCAGTATTCAGCAGTGTGTAGCTTACGAGGCCAGGCACTGTCCGCAGGGTAGCTTCGACGTCGGTTTTGCGCTCTTCCAAAAGCTCGAAAAGCTGCTTTGCTCCAGTACCCAAGTAGGTTCTTATAACCGCATACATAGTCGTCTCCTTTGGGAGCAGCGTCTTGATGCCTATCGAGATCTGCTGATGGCCGCTATCACCCAGGTTTCAATTAACCCCGATTTATTAAGCTTAGCCACACGCCGGCGACAAGTGAAATGCAACGACCACCGGCCGCTTTTGGCCGATTGTGGCCTGTCTTGACGGGCAGAAATCGACCCAATGAACCAATTCACACGCTAACAGCGATTATCTGTGTTCAGGTTTTCCTGCATTTTTAATCCAGGTATCAAGCTCTGTAACCATTTTATTGACCTCACTGTCTTCCCGTTCCGAGGGGCGAATGATTGCGTTCCAGGCGATATCCAAACCGTCATTCAGGGCCGCCCACGCAAGTTCCCCGCGCTCAAGGCTGGGTGTCACCAAATCGCGTTGCAAGATGCTGATTCCGTAGCCTGAGCGCACCAACTCGACGATGGCTTCGATCAACTCCACTGTGATCATGCGGCGCGGCAAGATGCTGGCGGGGGCGAAAAAACGGTCATATTCCCAGCCACTGGCGCGATCGGTCGAATACGTCACCAGGTTGTAGGTCTTGAAGTCTTGCGCGTAGATATTTTTCCTTCCCGCAAGGGGATGATCGGTTGCCATGATCGCAATCAAGTCGTCCCGAAAAAGCGGTAACTTGGCGACACCGCTAGGCACCATACCGTCATCGATGATGGACACATCGAGTCTTCCTTGCATCAGGCTCGCGTAAACGTCATTACGGGGCACGGTCACCAGTGTGATTTCTATGTCTGGCCGTAGACTTGAGTAATGCTTGATGAATTTTGGAATCCAGCGAAACGGGCCGTAGGAGGTGACACCCATGCGTACAAACGCTGTGACGCCACCGGCCATGGACCTGGCTTCAGACTCGGCTTCATTGAGTATCGCGATGATGTCTTTGGCTGCTCGTTCCAGGCGCGCGCCAGCAGGGCTGAGTCTTAGCTTTCCTGCTGATCTTTCCGTCAGGCTCACACCTAGCCGCCGCTCGGCTTCGCGTAGGCGGTGACTGACTGCCGAGGGCGTCAGCCATAAACGCTCGGCAACGGCCGTAACCGAGTCGACCTCCGACAGGGTTTGCAACATCACAAGGTGATCCAGTGTGAGTCTCATGGCGAGCGACCTGAAAATAATTCACAAAATTGCGTAAAATTATGAGCGTGACTTGTTTTTGGTGCCGATGCAATCTGAATCCAGCAGAGCCACTGGAGACCAACAATAATGACTACCCTGCCTTTCACACCTGCACTAACCCTGGGCGATATCATCGACCTCGAGCGTTACCCCATTACTGACCGCACCAGTTCCGCTTACCTCGCACTGGTTGCTCAAAGTCAGTCGTTGCTGGGAGAAGAAGGCGTTGCGATCTTCCCGGGTTTTGTTCGCAACCCATCGGTTGTCGCGATGGCTGACCAGACGCTTGCCCTGCACTCGTGCATGTTTCATTTTCGGGAAAACCACACGGTTTACTTCAAACCTCAAGATGAAAGCGTTGATCCGGAACATCCGCTACGACGGTTGATGAACACGGCAAAAGACACCGTTGCTTATGCCGATATTCCGGCCGAGCACTTGATCAGGCAGATCTATGAGTCGGACGAAGTCCTTGCTTTCATCAAAGATGTATTGGTTCTGGACGCGCTCTATCGCCATGCCGATCCGTTAGCCGCCCTTAACTTGCAGGGCTTCACCGCAGGACAGCAGTTGGGATGGCATTTTGATCGTTCCGACTTCAGCGTCACGCTGTCCCTCCAGGCGGCGAGCGCCGGTGGGGATTTCGAGTACGTACGCATGCTGCGCAATGAAAACGACGATTGTTATGACGCGGTCAGGCAATTCCTCGATGACCCGAAAACACAGCAAATAGAGGTTTTGCCTCAAGTGCCCGGCACCCTGACATTGTTCCGCGGTCGCTATTCATTGCACCGGGTGACGCCGGTGGAAGGGGACCGGCTGAGGCTCAATGCGGTGTTCGCGTACGTGGACCAGCCCAACGTTGAATTCAGTGCCTATGCCCGCCAGTTGTTCTACGGGCGCACCTCCGTAGATCAAGTTTAAGTTTCGCCAATAACACTAAAAGCAATTGATTCATGCCTTCGCTTCACGTGTATGCGCACGTACTTGTCCATGCTAAATCTGATGGACTCGTTTGTTCCTGTGTTGCACACAACAGTTCGCTGCCCCCAATAATAATGATTCGGAGCGTCTGATCATGAAAAACAGGAAGAGATTGCTGGCCTCGTTGCTCACCCTTGGCTTGCTCGTTGGTAGTGCTTCAAGCCAGGCTTCAGGATGGTGTGAGTCGGGCAAGCCGGTGAAATTTGCCGGCTTGAATTGGGAGAGCGGGATGCTCCTTACCGACATCATGATGATCGTGCTCAAGGACGGTTATGGCTGTGCAACGGATCAGTTGGTGGGCAATACCATCATTCTTGAGACCGCTCTCGCCGGCAACGACATTCAGGTGTTTGGCGAAGAATGGATGGAACGCAGCGAGGTCTGGAAAAAGGCAGCGGCAGCCGGAAAGGTCGTCGGGGTTGGCGCGCCTATTATTGGTGCGACTCAGGGCTGGTATGTACCGCGCTATGTCGTTGAAGGGGACGTTAAACGTAACAGGCCAGCGCAAGCACCTGACCTCAAGACAGTCGCTGACTTGAGCAAGTACGCCAGCGTCTTTCGCGATGCGGAGGAACCTTCCAAAGGCCGCTTCTACAACTGTCCCGCTGGTTGGATTTGTGAGCAGGACAATACCGAGATGTTGAAAGAGTACGGTCTTGAAAACACCTTCACGAATTTCCGTCCAGGCACTGGTGCCGCATTGGATGCGGCTGTCCTGTCCAGCTATAAGCGCGGTGAACCGGTACTGTTCTACTACTGGTCGCCGACGCCGCTGATGGGCCAGATTGACGCGATCAGACTGGAAGAAAAGACTGGAGCCAACAAAGACGTTATCACCATGGTCGGACTCTCCAAGGCTTTTCATGAGCAGGCTCCTGAACTGGTCGCGGTTCTGGAGAAGGTCAACATTCCCATCGATCTGTTGAATCAGAACCTGGCGAGGATGACCCGGGAACGCATCGAATCTCCGAAGCTGGCCAGAATGTTCCTCAAGGAACACCCGGAAGTCTGGCACGCCTGGGTAGATGAAGCCGCGGCAAAAAAGATCGAAGCATCGCTCTAACTGGTCTTGAGGGCAGGGATGCCCGGCCTTTGTAACGTCCCTCTGAACACAATCTCACTACTGATTTTTTGCTGCTTCTACACAGAGGCGGCTCTTCTTCGCGTCCGGGAATTACGAACATGATCAAATCACGAGCGGCCGTCGCCTTCGCGGCGAACCAGCCACTGCAAATTGTGGAAATCGATGTGGCACCGCCGCAAGCCGGTGAGGTGCTGGTGCGCATTGTTGCCACAGGTGTCTGTCACACCGATGCGTTTACCTTGTCCGGTGCCGATCCCGAAGGGATCTTCCCCGTCATTCTTGGCCACGAAGGCGCTGGTATTGTCGAAGCGCTAGGTGAGGGGGTGACTTCCCTGGCGGTAGGCGATCATGTGATCCCGCTCTACACCCCGGAATGTGGCGACTGCACATTCTGCAAATCCGGGAAGACCAACCTCTGCCAGAAAATTCGTGCGACTCAGGGCAAGGGCCTGATGCCAGATGGCACCAGTCGCTTCTCCTACGAAGGCCAGCCCCTGTTTCACTATATGGGCACCTCGACCTTTTCTGAGTACACGGTGCTGCCGGAAATCTCGCTGGCCAAAATTCCGAAGGAGGCGCCGCTGGAGCAGGTTTGCCTGCTTGGCTGCGGTGTGACGACCGGCATTGGTGCGGTGCTCAACACGGCCAAAGTGGAGGAGGGCGCCAGCGTGGCGATCTTCGGTCTGGGCGGCATCGGCCTAGCCGCCATAATCGGCGCCACCATGGCCAAGGCCGGTCGAATAATTGCGATCGATATCAACCCGGCCAAGTTCGAGATTGCCAGGCAATTGGGCGCCACCGACTTCATCAACCCCAAGGACTACGACACACCGATCCAGGACGTCATCGTCGAGATGACGCAGGGTGGCGTGGACTACTCCTTCGAATGTATTGGCAACGTCCATCTAATGCGCGCAGCCCTGGAGTGCTGTCACAAGGGGTGGGGCGAGTCGGTGATTATCGGAGTCGCCGGTGCAGGCCAGGAAATCAGTACTCGACCGTTCCAGCTCGTGACCGGTCGCGTCTGGCGCGGCTCCGCTTTCGGCGGTGTAAAAGGCCGCAGCGAATTGCCCACTTATGTCGAGAAGGCCCAGGCCGGCGAAATCCCGCTCAACACCTTCATCACCCACACCATGGGGCTCGAAGACATTAACAAGGCCTTCGAGTTGATGCATGAAGGCAAGAGCATTCGCACCGTTATCCATTTCGATCGCTGATTGAATCGTCCTGGCGTTGAGCGTTAGACGTCTCGCGCACGGGCAAACTGCAATGCCCACCCATCTTGTTTTTAAAAAGAGAGCATCAAAATGAGCATCTTCACTCACGTCACCGTCGGTACCAACGATCTGCAAAAGGCTCGCAGTTTTTACGACAGTGTGCTCGGCGCACTCGGCCAGAAACGCATCGCTGATCTGGAAGACAATGGCTCGATCTGGGGTGAGAATGCCCCGTCCTTCTTCGTGCTGAAACCGGCAAACGGCGCTCCTGCCAGTGTCGGTAACGGTGTCACTGTCAGCTTTGAAGCACCAAATCGCGCCGCAATCGACGCCTTCCACGCGGCAGCCCTGGCCTGTGGCGGCACCGACGAAGGCGCCCCTGGGCCACGGGGCTGGGCACCTGATGCCTATGCCGCCTATGCCCGGGATCTGGATGGTAACAAACTGGCCGCGTACTGTTTCAAGCCGGCCTAAGCTTTATTCGGGCTGCGCATTCACTCCCACGAGCTGGTCAATCCCTCATGAGGTTGTGGTCATTTCCAGAAGTTGCCAGTGACCATGTTTTAGGACTCGTGTAACAGACGGCCGGTCGTTAGCTTCGCTACGATCGGCCGCTATTGGCCGTTTTCTGCCCGTCGCGAGAGGCAGAAAACGACCCAAACAGGTCCATCGTGACAGTCCACAATCGATCCGGCCATGCAGTCACCGCTAAAAGGAGATATTCGAGTGTCTCGGTTCCGGGGATAACGAGGTCTTCGGCTAGGCGAATTTTATGTGCTGACCGACCCCGTCCTCGACTGATTGATCAACGGATGATCTCGGCCAGCGCTTGGCGCATCGGCTCACCGGAGACATGGACAAGACCGGAGAAGGGCGAGTCCAGCTCCAGAATCATTGTGATACCCCCCGAAACCGCAACCGAACAGAGGCAGAAAACGGCGATAGTCGTGGCATTGCGAGGTGCGAACAAACCGAAGCTGGCGAAAACCAGGCTAAGCCAAAAGATCAACAGGATCAGGAACGGCATCGGAATGTTGCTGGCACGCTGTTCCGCCAGCAGCCAACGCGCCTGTAAAACATCGTCTGAAAGTGTGAGCGCCTGCGAGCGCAGCCAGCGCTGTCTCGGATCAGTCGGAACAAGCAATAGAATCGATTCTTGTGTCGCCTCCATCATCCCGACAGTCGCTTCGGTTGACTGTGACGGTTCACCCGCGGTCGGGAACAACTCCTGCATTTTCGCCCTAGCGTAGTTGCGCAGGTTAACGCGGGCATCCTCCGCCTCTGGTCCGTAACGCAGCATCATTCGGTTAATGCGGACGATGTCGACGGCAATCCTGGATACTTCACTCGACCGTGTCGAGAACGAACTGTTCGCCGTCGAGATCATCAGACCGATCACCAAGGCCGAAAGCGTGCCGACAATCGCCGCTGAAACGGAGATCGCATTGCGCGACTCATTGCTGAGGTGATGCTCGGGCAAAGCCCGCGCAGCAAAGATGCCAACAAGAGCGCCGCCGAAGATAGCGACGAAGGCGATGAGTCCGATAGCTAAATGGCTCATGAGCGAAAAATGCGCATGGAATCCCCTTGGACCGAAGACCTAAGTGAACTTTAACCGCCTTGCGGTACCACTCGAGCGTCATTACCTGAGCCTTGGATGTAAACGTTCATGCCTTTACCCAGGGATGGATTGATCGGCTGGGTAACCGATACCAGCACGCCACTTTTGACCCGCACGATGATCTGTTGCGCCTCTATCGGCTGGTCGTATTTTTTCTTCTCCGCGTAATTGCCGCCGACAGCGCCGGCGAGAGCGCCCGCAACCATGGCGACGTCGCGCCCGGTGCCACGACCGATCAGGCTGCCGACACCGAGACCGCCAAGGCCACCGAGAACAGCGCCGACGCCACTGTCGTGATTGGTTTGCATCTGCGTCAGCGATATCTGCTCGATCTTCCCTGAGCGAATCTCGATTTCACCGGCACCACCATCGGTTGATCCCACGGCGGCGCAGGCACTGATCAGCACAGTCACCAACGTAAGCGTCATCCACGACAAGATTGTTTTCATTTCGGTGCACCTCATTATTGATATCGGATGGCAATGCCTTTGAGCTTGCGTCCCTGGATCGTTTCTATGTCACGGCTCCACAGCGGGCCTGTCACGTAGGCGGCGACGGGCTGAATCTGGTCGTAAACGACGACTACCGCGTCTGCGCCAAGCTTGGCGGCTTCTTCACGCAGTTTTTGTTCGACCTGCGTGATCGGCGGCGCCGGGTCGACACTGGCATCGATCAGAATTTCGCCCAACTGCACATTGGGGCGCGTCGGTTCAGCGCGTAATACCTGGACTTCATTGGGTAGGGTCGGTGCGGGATGCTCGACCCCGACATAAGCGGTCGTCTGGGCATCGACGGTTGCACAAGCACTCAGCGCGAGTACGCTCGCGAAGAGCGCTGCGCTCAGTAATGGCCAGTGTAATCTTGAGAGTAGCGATGAATAAGCCCACATGTCGGGTGTCCTCTCGTTGAGGGATATTCAACCGCCAACGAGTGTTGACGATTGAAGCGAGGCTTAGCTACGGATGAAAGCCCAGAGATCGGCGTTCAATTTGTCGATCGCGGCTTTGAAGTCCTTGGTGGTGATTTTCTCGCTCTCGTTCGAAAGCTGGCTGCCGAACACCTTGCGCACCACCTTGGCAACGGTCTGATTGGTGTTTGCGTCAATAAACTCGGCTTCGATGAACAAGTTAGTGTCTTGGTCCCGGTGGCCGGTGGCCGCTTGTGTCGCCCCGACCACGGCAGCGACCGGAACTATTTCATACCACTTCATGCCTTCGTTCGAAGCGGTTACTCCGGTGATGGCCGCTCGGAGAATCAAGGGTTTCGAGCCGGCCGGTGCTGCGTCCGTAGTGGATACCAGCCGGTATTTCTGGCCTAGCACGCCTTTGGCCTTTGTGGTCATGTAGTTCTGGATATCGTCAAGTGTCTGCTGGTTGACCCGCTCATTGGGCTTAGGTGCCGGATAGAGTTCCAGCCGGTTGAACGCCACCGTGTCATACGCATTCGGGTTCCACGACGGGCTCACCCAACGCATCGCCGTGCCGCCGCTGGGGGTGGAAATTTCTTGAAGGTTGTTGTAATTGGACAGGTAACCGGAGTACTGCTCACGCTCGGTGACTTTCGACGTGCAACCACCGAGTAGAACCCCGGTCAGAGCGGCGCCGACGAGCAATTTTCGGGACATGTTCATGGTGCTTTGTGCTCCTTGGATTAAGTCGTATTTGTCGTCAACACAACTTCAGAAACGTCAGGTCATGTTGCCCGTGAGCGCATGAATCCAGACATTGCCGAACTAGTCCGAGGTTCGATCGCCGGACAAGGTTTTTGTCTGATCCACCGGCATGTCCCGAGCCTGAGGGTGACCCAGCTGAAGTTCACATCAGTGTCCTGGCGCAGCGCGTAGCTGAGTCTGGTTCTTTTCCCATTGGTCATTACTCATCGCCAAGCGAAAGCCGAGATGGGACATGGAATTCATAGGATCCGCACCTTGCCTGGCACTGGTTCGAAAGCTCGTGCAATAGCTGTCGCTACACAGAAAAGAGCCCCCTCGAATCACGCGCTGTGGTGCGTTGGCCGTCACCCCGAGTTCGGGGTCATAGCTCTCGGCTGGCCCCACCGGGTTAACCGCTACTTCCCCAGCCGGCTGAAGTTTGAGTCGAACTTTAAACGCATCTGCACGATACCAATCGGCGACCCACTGCCAAACGTTCCCGGACATGTCATATAGCCCATAAGCGTTAGGTCTGTAACTGCCTACCGGTTTGGTGCCTATCTTGAATTTATTGCTCGAACCGGTAACGGGAAAGGGTTGAATCTCATCCCAGGTGTTGGCCATCTTTTCTCCACCAGGCGTGAAACTATTGCCCCATGCGTAGTCCGCTTGTTCCAGTCCGCCTCTTGCGGCGTACTCCCACTCAGCCTCGGTCAACAAGCGCTTATGTGCCCATCTTGCGTACGCCTCTGCATCTTCACGGGAAACTTGAACGACCGGATGGGTTTCCTTGCCCTCGATTGTACTGTCGGGACCCGACGGGTGACGCCAGTCAGCCCCCGGGACAAACGCCCACCACTGACTGAAATCATCCAGAGGGATCGGCCTGTCTGTGCCCACGAAAACCAATGCGCCTGGCACCATGACGCTGTCATCCGGCGCAGGAGTGCCTGGCGGTAGTTGTACTTTCAGATCTTCCCATTCGGGTTTGCGTTCGGCGGTGGTGACGTAGTGCGTTTCAGAAATAAAACGGGCGAAATCTGCATTGGTGACGTCATAGCGGTCGATCCAGTATCCATCGAGTCTGACCTTGTGAGCTGGCCCCTCATTGGGTCGAGCCCTCTTGTGATCGCTGCCCATCAAAAATTCGCCAGCAGGAAGCCAGATCATATCCAGGGGGCCATTTTTTCCATCACCCAGTGTCAAAGCCACTGGACCGCTAAAATGCTGACTCACAGCAAAAGCCACGCAGGCAGACACTATCCCGACTGCGACTAAAGCGATGCCCAAGCGCCGTTTCCTGACTAGCATATGCGCTCCCCTTGGTGTCTGTAGGCGGTGACCACTGCAAAACCATTGACTACCGCCCGGTGCCACGACCGAAACGTCCTCCAGCCCCCTAGCCTTTGGGGGCTGTGATCCGGATCACCAGCGGCAACCGTTACTCGCTGGTCTTATTGTCCCGTTGCGCCTGTAACAGCTTCTGTTCGTCTTCAGGCGTCAGCTTTGGCCGGTTGATCGTCAGCGTGATCTTGTCAATCTTGCCGGTGAAGGCGAATGGCGGTTGGTAGTCCTGGTCGGCCACCCCGGTAAGGGTGTCTGAACCAATGTCGAGGCTCTCGTCCCATTGCAGGATCAGAGGGATGGTGTGCTCCATCTTCTGCTCCGCGACGGCTTTACCGTCCACTTTCAGCACACCGGTGCCGCCGCGACCGATGCCGGACATATTGTTGAACGCCAGTGTCCCCATACCAAGGCCGTCGTACTTGAAGTCGAACTCCAGGATGTGTTTGCCGGGCGTCAGCTCGGGTCCCTCCCAGCGCTGACGTTTGAGGTCCACCAGATTCCACAGGAACACCGGTTTGTTCTTCAGCAGGTAGAAACCGTACCCACCGAAACGACCGCCCTGGGTGATCAATATGCCTTCGGCACCGCCTGTTGGCACATCGACCTCGGCCTTGAAGGTGTAAGAGGCATTGAGAATGGAGGGCGCATCACCGTTTGGAACGCCCGTCAGCGGCAACGTCCATGTGAACACGTTACGTCCCGCAGTCAGGCTCGGCCGCGGCGTCACCAATCGCGTCGCCACTGTCGAATCGAGCGGCAGCACCTGATACTTCTCCGCTTGCGCCCAAAAGATATTCTGCATTTCCTTCAGCTTATCTGGATACTTGGCGGCGACGTCTTCGGATTGAGTCCAATCCTTGTGCAGGTCGTAGAGTTCCCACGGAAAAGCGGCCGGGTCCTGGCTCACGTTACCGACGATGATCCACGGTGGTCGCATTACTTTCGAGCTGGCGATCCAACCGTCGTTGTAAATCGCGTGGTCGCCCATCATTTCGAAGTACTGGGTTTTGTGCGTTGACGGCGCGTTGGCATTAGCCTTGTTGAACGTATACATCATGCTGGTGCCCTCGATCGGACTCTGCGCGATGCCATCGACCACCTTGGGTTGATTGACCTGTGCTGCTTCGAGGATTGTCGGTACAACGTCGATGACATGTTGGAACTGGTTGCGGATACCCCCCTTGTCCGTGATCACCTTCGGCCACATGATCGCCATGCCTTGCCGCACGCCGCCGAAATGTGAGGCAATCTGTTTGGTCCACGAGAAGGGGGTGTCGAATGCCCAAGACCATGCCACCGACATGTGATTGTAGGTTTTGTCGGAGCCCCAATCGTCGTAGAAGTTCTTGAGCTGGTCGGCGACCGGCACATCAACACCGTTGAAACTTGCGACCTCATTTGGTGTGCCGAGCAACGTGCCCTCGGCGCTACCGCCATTGTCGCCGCTGATGTAAATGACCAGGGTGTTGTCGAGCTTGCCCATGTCCTCGACTGCCTGGATGACACGGCCGATTTCGTGATCGGTATAAGCGACGTACGCGGCGAATACATCGACCTGGCGGATGAACATTTTCTGCTCGTCCGGCGATAGCGTGTCCCAATCTTTGAGCAAGTCTTTAGGCCAAGGCGTGAGCTTGGCATCGGCTGGAATCACGCCGAGCTTTTTCTGGTTTTCGAAAATCTGGTCCCGAAGCTTGTTCCAGCCTTGGTCGAACAACTTCATCTTGCTGATTTTCTCGATCCACTCGGGGGTCGGGTGGTGTGGCGCGTGGACACCGCCGGGGGCGTATTTGACGAAGAACGGCTGGTCGGGTGCAACCGCATTGATGCGGTTCACATAGGCAATTGCGTCGTCGGCCATCGCAGTGGTCAAGTTCCAGCCTGGTTTGCCTACAAACGGGTAGATCTGGGTGGTGTTACGGAATAGGTTCGGCGCCCATTGGTTGGCATCGCCACCGATGAAGCCATAGAAGTATTCAAAGCCCATTCCAATCGGCCACTGGTCGAACGGCCCATCCTGGCTCGCTTGAAAGGTGGGAACGTTGTGATCCTTGCCGAACCACGCAGTGCGGTAGCCGTTGTCCTTCAGCATTCTACCGATTGTCGCCTTGTCGCGTGCGATGATGCTGTTGTAGCCAGGATAGCCGGACGATTGCTCAGAGATGACACCGAAACCGGCTGAGTGGTGGTTACGCCCAGTGAGTAACGCAGCGCGAGTAGGCGAGCACAATGCCGTCGAGTGGAAATTCGTAAAGCGCAGCCCGTCCCGGGCGACCCGATCGAGGGTGGGGGTCGGAATAACCCCACCGAAGGTGCTGGGCGTGCCAAAACCTGTGTCGTCAGTGATGATGAGCAATACGTTTGGCGCTCCCTTGTGTGGCTCGATACGCGGAGGCCAATAAGGCTTCGACTGGGCCGCATTGCGCTCGATCTTGCCTTCGAATTTTGAGGGAGGTGCGGGGATCTGTTCGCCGCTGATAGTCACCGTGGCACTGGGCGAGCCCGGTACACCGTTAATCTCATCGGTGCCCGCACTGGCCTGCTGCATGACGATTGCTGAAATAGCGAACATCAAGATGCTCAGCAGTCCGCCTGTTGGTGAGTCGATGTCCAGTCTGACGTTGCACATAGGACCTCCTAGATGTTTGATCCATCCCCCAGGCGGCGTGCGACGCCGGGCCAGGCATCACACTTAAGTCGCTATAGCGTTAATTCTGTTTTGGTATTGATGGGCCTGAAGAAAGTGCGTTACGCATACCGCGTGTTTATGTGGCGCGGAAAACACGATCAACGCAAACATCGAATATCACACCCGCTAGTGAGCGATGTTGATGATTCAGCATAGATCAGCAATCTCGCTCGTCCAATCAAGTGGGCCGAGTTTGTTTCAGGCACTCTTCGTCACAATAGACACAGGCACACTTCGTCACAACAGACAAATGACCGCTTTTGGCTGGTAGTTGCCTGTCACAGACGGCGGGTAATAACCAGCATCAGCCAAATGTCTCAGGAAGGCATCGATGGAAGGTAGCGTAAATCCTATGTTTCAAAGCCCTCCGCCGAAGCGATACTGCCAGACGATGCCAATGACATCGTATTCGCTGCCTGTGCGGGTATGCCCACCATTACTCGCATTCAGCTTTAGCGAATGGTTCCGGTTCAACGGTAGCGTGAGGGTGCATCCATAGCGTGTGTTTTCCTGAAAATCGTGGTTACCGACCCCATCGACCGAGGTACTCCCGCCAGCGAACCAGGTCGTATCCAGCGACGCCCAAACACCGTTGCCAAAGGCATAGATAAGATGCGCCTGTACCTGGTAAATCGGGTCTTGGGAAAGTACGTGCTCGCCAAGTAACTCGTCATTGTCGGTGTAAAAGGTGCCCGCGCCGGATAATTCCAGGGTCACTTGCCCCAGGCGCTTGGAAACCCCAAGTTCAGGCTTGAATGACCAGCGATTGTTGCCCAGATTGACCAGCCTGCTATCGTCGTATTGGCCGAGCGGCGCCGTGATCGCCAGGCTGGCGCCGATAATCACATCCTGTTGATAGCTGGGGAACTCAGCCAGGGACATCGCCGGGGCGCCATACAAGTTGACCGAGAAGCGCAGGCTTGGATCGATCAACCCGGTAACCTTGCGCTCCCTGGGTTCACCGGCGAGCAGGGCAGAGCCGGTCAATCGGGCCTGATTGCGACGTGCGCGCCTGTGGGCTAGTTCACTTGGCTATCACGCACGCTTCCACGAGATGCCGAAACCGGAGGCGGTCTGATGGTGGCGGTGATTCAATTGGCTATCACACTCGGCGCAACGGTGGGTGGGTGGCTAAATGACGGAGCTGGTTACCAGGCTACGTTCATCGCGAGTGGAGTATTTCTTCTGGTGGCTGCCGTGCTTGCACTGTTCGTCTCGCGAACGGGTTTGCCTCCGTTACGATGACAATGCCGCTGTTGCGTGGGACTCGCATTGGGTAACAGATGAATCCATTCGGGCGTCGGGTGGCGTGCACGGCGTTGGTTACTGAACACCGTCATTGCACCGCACTTTGTCTCGCCTCACGTGGCGGTTCGGTAGAGGCTGCAATGTCCCACGTCAGCAGTACCTGGGTGATGGCCGCATCGATGACCTCATGCTGCGTGTTATCCCGAGCGAGGATGGAAATCCCCTGCAGGAAACTGTCGAACACCGTAGCCATCGCGGGGGCGTGAACAGTGTCCGGTAACTCACCGCTACGGATACCCCGCTCGACACACGCCAGAATCCCCGCGCGAGTGCGGGCGCGGGATCGGGTCAGGGCATCGGCCACCCGGGCATTCTCCGGGCTGGGCGCGCTCATCACGCCGAGGGCCACCATGCAGCCTTTGGGATGGCCGTCTTCACACTGCATGCGTGCCGATTGGCGCAGCGCGGTCTCGATGGCCTGGCGTGGCGGCAGGCGCTCGTCCCACAGGCATTCGGTGACCCGGGCGAAGGTCGTCAGGTAACGCTGCACGCACTCATCGAACAACGCTTCCTTGGAGCCGAACGCGGCGTAAAAACTCGGCGCGGAAATCCCGCCCCCCAAGCCGGCTTTCAACTGAGCGAGGGAGGTGGCGTCGTAGCCGTGTTGCCAGAACAGGTGCAAGGCCTGTTCCACGGCTTGGTCGCGGTCGAAGGTGCGGGGACGGCCCATTTGCGCCATTGCAAGATTCCTCTGGATGACGAGATAAATACTAATCGATACATAAGTCGTTGACAACGAGCGCTGGTCGCCCTCAACATTTATACCGATCAGTATTTAAGTCTGAAATCCTCATACAAGGAGTCTCCCGTGACACCCTCAATCACCTTGTCGGCAGCGTCCGATCGCCTGCCCATCGGCGCCTTGCTCGCCCTGGCCATGACCGGCTTCATCTGCATCGTCACCGAAACCCTGCCCGCCGGCCTGTTGCCGCTGATCAGCGAAGGCCTGGCGATTTCCCCCTCCATGGCTGGCCAGATGGTCACCGCCTACGCCCTGGGTTCGGTGCTGGCGGTCATCCCCATGACCATCGCCACCCGCGGCTGGCGTCGTCGTAACGTGCTGCTGCTGACCATCGTCGGCTTCTTGCTGTTCAACTCCATCACCGCGCTGTCATCCCACTACGGCGTGACCCTGGTGGCGCGCTTCTTCGCCGGCGTCGCGGCGGGGCTGGCCTGGAGCCTGCTGGCCGGCTACGCCCGCCGCATGGTCGCGCCCCATCAACAGGGCAAGGCACTGGCGCTGGCCATGGTCGGCACGCCGATTGCCCTGTCCCTGGGCGTGCCCCTCGGTACCTGGCTGGGCGGCCTGGTGGGTTGGCGCACCACCTTCGGCCTCATGTCGGCCCTGACCCTGGTGCTGATCGCCTGGGTACTGGTGAAAGTCCCTGACTACCCACCCCAGGCCGCGCACCAGCGCATGTCGCTGCGCACAGTGCTGACCACGCCGGGCGTGCGACCGGTGCTGGCGGTGGTGATCAGCTGGATGCTGGCACACAACATTCTCTACACCTACATCGCACCGTTCGTGGCGTCGGCGGGGTTGGGGGATCGGGTGGATCTGGTGTTGTTGGTGTTTGGTATTGCAGCGTTGATGGGGATTTGGGTGACTGCCAAATTGGTTGAGCCGTTGTTGCGCAAGACTGTGCTGGTGAGCCTGGCGGCGTTTGCGGCAGTTTCTGTGGCCTTTGGCTTTTTGGGTAGCGTGCCTGAGGTGATCTGCATCGGTGTGGCCGTTTGGGGGTTGAGCTTCGGCGGGGCGGCGACGTTGTTGCAAACGGCGCTGGCGGATGCGGCGGGGGATGGGGCGGATGTGGCGTTGTCGTTGAATGTGGTGGCCTGGAATAGTGCGATTGCCGGGAGTGGAGTGGTGGGTGGGGTATTGCTGGACAACTGGGGCGTCGCCTCTTTTCCGTGGGCAATGGTGGTACTGGCCGGGGTAGGTTTTGCGATTGCCTGGGGGGCTCGGGCTCACGGCTTCAAGTCAGGCCCGCGTGCGGCTGGCAGGCCTGCGGTTGCGGGGCACTGAATCAACCAGCCTTTAGAGCATGCACCCCTCATGTACAAGCGATACGTCTGCATGAGGGGGGTGGGTACGACAACGAGTCTCGGTGTGATGTTGTTTTCAGTTATCTGATGAAAGCTTGCAGATCACTGGTCAACCTGTCGATCGCGTGTTTGAAATCCTTGGCGGTGATCTTCTGGCTGGCATTCTCCAGGGTGCTGCCAAAGACTTTACGCACGACTTTGGCCACGGTCTGGTTGGTGCTGGCGTCGATGAACTCGGCCTCGATAAACAGTGTGGTGTCCTGGTCGCGATGGCCACTGACAGCGGAAACACTCCCCACGACAGCGGCAACCGGCACCACTTCGTACCACTTCATGCCTTCGTTTTCGGCATTCACCCCGGTGATCGCCGCGCGCATGATCAAGGGTTTCGAACCGGCGGGCGCTGATTTTGCATTGGTCACAACCCGGTACTTCTGCCCCAGCACGCCTTTGACTTTGCTGGTCATGTAGCTTTGCAATTCGTCCAGGGTTTGCCGGTTGACCCGCTCGTTGGGCTGTGGCGCCGGGTAGAGTTCCAACCGGTTGAATACCACGGTGTCGTAGGCGCCGGATTTCCAGGATGGGCTCACCCAACGCATGGTGGCCTCGCCACTGGTGGTGGTGACTTGCTGCAAGTTGTTGTAGTTGGACAGGAAGCCGGAATACTGCTCACGCTCGGTGACCTTCGAGGTGCAACCGCCGAGCAGCAGGCTGGCCAGCGCAGCGCCAATAAACAGTTTTCGGGACAGGTTCATTGTGGGGTGTGCTCCAGGGATTAAGTCTCGTCTACCGGCATGTCGCCGAGCCAGACCATGGCCCGGCTGACGTTGATGTCGGTGACCTTGTTCAGAGCATAGGTGGCGTCCGGCCGCTATGCGCCAGAATTCACCCATGGGCACGGTAAAAGTTCTACGCTAGAGCTATGCGGATCGTCGATCAATTGTTCGCGCTGCGTCCGTCCCTGGAGCACCCAATGCCGCCCATCACCACTCGCCTGGTGGCGCTGTTTGTTCTTTGCCTGACGCTTGAAGCGCCAGCCCAGAACAACGCCTGCCCACCTGGCGAGAAACCAGTGTGCCTGGACAGCTGCATCTGCCTGCCAGACCCCGGGGACCTGCTCGGCACCCTGCCTGGCATCTACCAGGTCGCGGCACCTGCCCTGGCGCTGTGGCTGACCCAAGCCCGCGCTGAAGCCGCCATCGCCGGCACCCAACCCATTCCACCGCACATCCGGGAGCAACTGCTGCGCTGGTACGACCCCGGCGTCCTCGATACCGCGCGCTACAAAGTCAGCGACAGCGGCCAATTCAGCGCCGCCAGTGCCATGCTGCAAAATCCAGATGTCGGGGCCGTGACGCTGATCGACATCATCCTCTTCCGGGACACTCAAACCGCAGAACAGGACATCGCGCTCTGGGCTCACGAACTCAAGCATGTACAGCAGTATCAGGAGTGGGGGGTGGAAGGATTTGCCCAGCGCTATACACAGGATTTCAATGCGGTGGAGGCGCCGGCATATGCCATACAGGTTGAGGTCCGACGGTGGGTGCGGGAAGGGACTTACTGAACAGTAGCGAAGCCACGGCATCGCCACGACGCGGCTGGTCTATCAGGTACACACCGGATTGGCGGCGCAGGAAGATGTTCTGGAAGCCTTCGCGGCCATCGACGATGGCTTCCCAGGTCTTGGAGAACTGGCCCGCGCCATGCCACTACATGACGCAATTTCGCCCACTGTGTTTTGCTAAATACAGTTGCGCGTCAGCCAACTTCAGCAAGGTGGCCGGCGTCACGTTTTCGATGCTCGGCTGACGTGTAGTGATGCCTGCACTGGCAGTGACCAGACCCAAGGGATGCTCGGAATGCTCGATGTTCAGTGATCGAATGGCCAGCAGGATATCTTGGGCAACCTTCAGTGCGCCCGCGCTGTCCGTGTCGGGAAGCAGCACGGTAAATTCTTCGCCACCGTACCGGGCGGCCAGATCTCCGGGTCGTTTAACCACATGCTGGATCGCGCCGCCCACCGCGCTCAGGCAGTCATCGCCTGCTGCATGGCCGTACCTGTCGTTGTAGCGCTTGAAGTAATCGACATCGAGCATGATCAACGAGAGCGGTGAACCATGACGCTGCGCCCAGCGAATCTGATCCAGCAGCGCACTATCCAGGCGTCGACGATTGCCCAGTCCAGTCAGGCTGTCAGTCAACGCCATGTCTCGCATGGCCTGGTGCGCGCGACGCAGCTCCCTTTCCATCACCATTCTCTGGCGCAGCTGATTCAAGACGATCAGTGCGAACACCGCCAGTACCGCGATAAGGAACACCAGCACCAATCCGGTTTTCAGTAGGTCCCGCCGCCAGGGTGCAATGATGGATTCACGGGAGAGGCCGGCTTCCACGACCAGGGGGTAGGTGGTCAATGCTCTGTAACCGTACAGGCGCTCGGTGTCGTCTATGACCGCTTTGACTTCTGCGACGCCTTCGTGGGAGTTCGGCAAATAGCGCCGGAAAATCTCGCTGTCCGCCAGGCTTTTGCCGACGACGGATGCGATAAAGGGACGCCGCACCAGGATGGTTCCGTTGCGCATGGCCAGGACCAAGGCGCCTTTATCATCAATTTTGAAATCGCCGTAGTAGTCCACGAAGTAACTGACCTTGATCGTACCCAGCAGCACGCCTGCGAAGGAGCCATCCGGATGGTTCAATCGGCGAGAGATGGGAATGATCAGATCGTCGGTGGACCGGCTTCTGACAACCTCGCCGATACGCACGTTTCGATCAGCGTGAGTGCGGTGGTACTGGAAGTAATCGCGGTCGGCGTTGTTCGCGGTGTCTGGGGTCACTGCCTTGTCCGTCACGATCCACTGCCCGTCAGCGCCGTAAATGAACAGCCCGTGCAGTTGCGGCATGATTTTCGATTGCTGAACAAGAAGCTTGTGGATGCGAGGGACGTTGATGTTCTGCAAGCCGTCGCCTTCCACCCGTTCACCGAGCGCAGCGGTCAGCACATCGACTTGCCGAATGGCATCTTCGGCATGCTGGGCCGTTGCACGCGCCAGGTTGGTCACGGAGTCGCGGGCAGAGGCAAAGGCAGCACGATAGTCACGCCAGGTTCGCCAACCTTCAACGGCCAGGAAGGCCACGATCACCACGAGCATGAAGCTCACGATGAGCCGGAAGGTCGCTCCCGCTCGCACCGCGTTTGCAGAGGAGGTTTCAGTGGGGCCGTCTGACTTTGACTCTGGTGGTTTGCGTCCGAGCATCTACATGTCCTTCTACGACTGATGTGCACTCGCCCTGTGCGGTGTCCAGCTTCATCCCTGGCAGCGCGTTCGTTTGCGAGGTGCGCATACCTTGCGCGCCATTTTGGCTGATATCAAATGCGGTAGGGGTAAGACATGAATGCCAGTGGTTAGTGCCTCAAGGAGCGGCACCCCATTGAGGTCAATTCGTAATGGCGTAGTACGCGGTCAATGTAGGAGCTGCCGAAGGCTGCGATCTTTTGATCTTGCTTCTCAGCGATCTCGAGAAGATCAAGATCAAAAGATCGCAGCCTCGCTTCGCTCGACAGCTCCTACGGGGCGGGGGGTATCAGAGATGTGATGTTTAGTGAAATCCGGCTGTCAGCCTGACCTCAAAGGTGATCCGCATCAATTACCGCCTTGGCGAACGCCTGCGGAGCTTCCTGGGGCAGGTTGTGGCCGATGCCGCCGCTGATCAGCCGGAACTCGTACTTGCCGGTGAAGCGCTTGGCGTAATCCTCGGGGGCAGGGTGCGGGGCGCCGTTGGCATCGCCTTCCAGGGTGATGGTCGGCACACTGATGGAAGGCGCCGTGGCCAGTTTCTGCTCGAGCGCCTCGTAGCGGCTTTCGCCCTGGACCAGGCCCAGGCGCCAGCGGTAGTTGAACACGGTGATGTCGACATGGTCGGGGTTGTCCAGCGCCTTGGCGCTGCGGTCGAAAGTGGCGTCATCGAAGGCCCATTGCGGCGACGCCAGTTGCCAGATCAATTTGGCAAAGTCGTGGGTGTTTTTCTCGTACCCGGCGCGGCCGCGGTCGGTGGCGAAGTAGAACTGATACCACCACTGCAACTCAGCCTTGGGTGGCAGCGGATTCTTGCCGGCCGCCTGGTTACCGATCAGATAGCCGCTGACCGAGACCAGCGCCTTGACCCGTTCCGGCCACAGCGCCGAGACGATGTCGGCCGAACGCGCGCCCCAATCATAGCCACCGAGCACGGCTTGTTTGATCTTCAGCGCGTCCATGAAGTCGATGACGTCACTGGCCAGCGCAGCGGGTTGGCCGTTGCGCAGGGTTTTCTGCGAGAGAAAATGCGTGTCGCCGTAGCCTCGCGCATAGGGCATCAGCACCCGATAGCCCTTGGCTGCAAGCAAGGGGGCGACCTCGTCATAGCTGTGAATGTCGTACGGCCAACCGTGCAGAAGTATCACCACCGGCCCGTCGGCCGGACCTGTTTCGGCGTACGCCACGTTCAACAATCCGGCGTTCACATGCTTCAACGGGCCGAACGGAGAGGGGGTTGCATGAGTGGCGCCGCCATCGATCGCGGCGGGCTGCACGGCGGCGGTGGCTTGTGCCTGGGCCGCACCGAGCACGCCAAACAGGGTGAACGCGAGGAGCGACGAGCCGAGCAGACGGCGGCGGGTTTTGCCGGTTGTATCCTGCAGTGCCATTTGCATGCTGATGTCTCCGTTACAAGCCGTTGGCCAGGGGGTCTGAATGATCCCTTTGAAACCTGGGTTGCATTTGAACGCGGCGACGTATCGGGCCTGTGTCGAAACGCAGGCCGGGTGAAAACCTGTGTATCAAGATGCCAGTTAGACATACTTTGATACATAGTGCAGCGGCAGATCGCTGCGGATGATCAACAGCGAGGCGGGCGGAGGGCGAGCTACTGCAGCATAAGCGGGAGCCGGTTTAACGATGCCAGGTCAATTGGGCAGACGCTGACTGGGAGTACTGACACTGCCAATGGCAATCCCGACATACGCCAGGCGTCGCCCCGGCTCGGGCTTGATCGTCTCGTTTGCCGTCCATTTCGGCCTGGAACTGGACGTCGGCTGGCTTTACTTTGGCGCATCAATGCGGCTCCAGCCTCCAACCCTGTTCGGTCGCCACCAGGCGATCGGTCAAGCCAAGGCTGTCCATGAATGCATCATCGTGCGACACCACGACCAAAGCACCCTGGTAGCTGCGCAGCATGATTTCCAGCGCCTGTACCGAGGGCAGGTCGAGGTGGTTGCTGGGTTCGTCCAGCAATAACAGTTGCGCCGGCGGGTCAGCATAGAGCACGCATGCCAGTGACGCTTTCAGGCGCTCCCCGCCGCTGAGCAAGCCGCTGGGCGCGACGATCTTCCGGGCATGCAGGCCGAGTTGCGCGAGGCGCATGCGCAGATCGCCTTCCGTGGCAGTGCGATTGGCTGCCAGCATCTGCTCCAGCACGGAGCGCTGCGGCTCCAGGTTGGTCAGCCGCTGATCGAGGTAGACACCTTCGATCGCAACCTTGCAGATCCCGGCCCGGGGTTGAAGCTGGCCGGCGAGCACCTTGAGCAGGGTCGACTTGCCGCAGCCGTTGGGACCGACCACGCCCACGCGCTGTTGTCCGGTCAAGACGAGGCTGATGTGGCGCGTGGCAGCCGCTACAAAGGGCAGCTCCACTGCATCGAGCTCCGTGACGCGTCGCTGCGAGGATGGCGCTACCGGCAGCGTGTGAAGCACGATGGCTGCCTGGTCCTCGACCTGCTGCGCGGCTTCGCGTACGCGCTGGGCGAGTTGCTCCCGCGTGGCGGCGTGCTGCTGGCGCAGCTTGCCTGCCGAGGTTTCGCTGCGCTCTTTCTGGCGGTCCAGCAGGATTTTCGCCTGGTTGGCTTCGCGCCCATGCCGATTGCCGCGGGCCTGGCGTCGCTCCTGGCGCTCGCGCTGTTCGCGCAGGGACTGTTCTTCGCGTTGGCGTTCGAGTTTGCGCTGTTCGAGTTGCTGGATTGCGTTCTGCCGCTCCTGCTCCTTGCATTGCGTGTAAACGCTGTAGCTACCGCCGTAGCTGCGCAGTCCCAGTGAAGACAGCTCGACGATACGCTCCATTACCTCCAGCAATTGCCGGTCATGACTGACCACCAACAGCCCGCGCGGCCAGCGTTGCAGCTGTTCGATCAATGCCTGCCGGTTAGGTCGGTCGAGGTGGTTGCTGGGTTCGTCCAGGATCAGGAAGTCGGCCTCCGATAACAGCGCACCGATCAGCGTGACGCGCATGGCCTCGCCGCCGCTGAGCGTGCTGGCAGGCGTCGCAGCATGGAGATAGCCCAGGCCACTACGCTCCAGCTCGTGCTGGAGCCGCAGACGTACATCCCAGCGCTCGCCCACGGCATCGAAATCCTCGGGCGAGCTGCTGCCCTCTTCGATGCGTTCGAGCGCATCGAGAGTGGCTTGTACACCTGCCAGGCCGGCGACCGCAGTGCCCGCTGGATGCGATACCTGCTGGGCCAGGTAGTGCACACTGCCAGAGGACGCACTACGTCCGGCAGTCGGCTGCATCTGCCCAGCCAGAATGCGCGCCAGAACGGTTTTACCGGCACCATTTCGCCCGACCAGGCCAGTGGGCCGTTGATCGAACTGTTCGTTGATATCGCAGAAGAGCGTCCTGCCGTCTGGCAGAACACAAGACACGCCTTCCAGCGCGAGATAGGGATTGGTCATGTGTCACTCCGACTCGCTCAAAGACGTGCTATCCCCCCGGGCACGCAAACGACTGAAGCAGGCGCTGTCGATCGTCATGGGCACCGAGGCGTTGATCGCCGTGCGTGATATCAGTCGCGCGAGTATCGAAGAATCGCTCGACACCGCCGCCTGGGCGGCTCGGGCGCTGGTGCGTCAGGCGCTGGCGGAGGATGCACAGGCGCGACGAAAGCGCGACGCTTAGGCCATTAATAAGTACGATCCGTGAGAGGCTCAGCCTGTGCTTGAGTTCGGTCCGGCTCAAAACGTCGTTGGCCGGAGCGGGGGGCTAAGCAGGCCGGCCTTGCTGCTGCAGTTCTCCTTCGCTCTCCAGTTGGGCGTCCTGTTATTGGTCGATTTCTAACGAGCCGCACTGTTTCTGCACGAGTCGGTCGGGTCTATCAGAAACACATGGTGTTACCAAAGCAGACAAAACGATCCTCTGGCTCTACTGAAATCTCTCCTGTGTCTGCGCTTCACCAGCCAGTTGCCCATTAGCCACTGCGTCGCAATAAAAACGCAGGAAATTGGCACGAACACTGCTTTGTAATCCTTTACAGAGATGACCTGTATCAATGCGAGGCCATGCGGCTACTGAGCGATCAGCTCGATGACGTTATGGATACAGGGCATTTTTTTTGAGCTTGAATGTAATCCATTACATTCCAGGTTGATCGACAACCGTTCTCGGTAACGAGAACCCAATCGCCCTCTGTGAGATGATCGCAGAGTCGCGTGCCCATACAGAGGCCAACGATGGACATCGAAAAAAGAAGCATCGAATTTGTTCCTATGTCGGAGCGCTACGGTCACCCGCGTCGTCTCTTCACAATCTGGTTCAGTGCCAATATGCAGGTCACCACTTTAGTGGTCGGTACCTTGGGTATTGTCGCTGGATTGAGTCTGGCGTGGACGTGCATCGCTCTGGTTCTGGGCTGCGTCATAGGGACCATTTTCATGGCCGCCCACTCAACGCAGGGGCCACATCTGGGCATCCCTCAGATGATCCAGAGTCGCGCACAATTTGGTGTGATGGGGGCCGGTTTTCCGCTCCTGATCAACTACATCTCTTTCATCCTGTTTACCGCGGCAAATGGCGTGGTGATGCGAGACACGATCAAGGTCTTTCTCGATGTGGGCGATAACATGGCCATTGTCTTGTTCGGCCTGGTCTCGTTCATCATCGGTTTCATCGGTTATGAGCTGATCCATCGCCTTGGGGCAATCATGTCTGCACTATCAGGCATCATCTTTCTGGTGGTGGCTTACCTGGCGCTGCAACAACCTCTGCCTGCAGGCGCAATGGACCTCACTCAAGGTTTTACCCTGGCGGCGTTTGCCTTGACAGTGACCCAGGCAGCTTCCTGGACATTGGGTTTTGGTCCCTATGTCGCTGATTATTCCCGCTACCTGCCGGCGAATATTTCCAGCAAACAAACGTTCTGGTTCAGCTACATGGGTAACTTGCTGGGCGCAGGGCTGGTGATGCTTCTGGGGGCTGTGTTGGCGACCATGTTCACTGATGTGACGAGCAACCCTGGCAATGCTATCGCAAGCTTCTTCGGCCCATGGTCAAAAGTCGCGATGGTCATCGTGGTCCTCGGTGTTCTGGAGATCAACTCACTGAATCTGTACAGCGCGTACATGTCGGCGATGACGATCATTTCCGGCATGCACGGGATGAAACGAATCAGCCGCAAGACGAAATTCATCGTGATGGGACTGTCGGCGACAGCGGCCACGTTAATTGCCGTTGCAACGCAATACGACTTCAACGCTTATTTTGCTGACATTTTGATTGCCCAAGTCTACTTCCTGGTGCCTTGGAGCGCGATCAACCTTGCCGACTACTATCTGGTCAGGAAAGGCAAATACGTTGTGGCGGATATGTACGATGGGAAAGGGATATACGGTAAGTACAATGTGTCCACCATGATCATCTTCCTGATCGGTGTCGCTTCGACTATTCCATTCATGGATATGTCGTTCTACCACAGCTATTTCGCCAAAATGATCGGAGCGGATATGAGCTGGATTCCTGCTTTGATCGTCCCTGCGGCGCTTTATGTTGGCCATGCCCGCTACAAAGCCTCTCGTCACCTGCCAACCTTGGGTCAGGCAGCTTGATACCTCGTCCCTGATCACCAAACCACAAGACAAATGCTCCATGCGTACAGGAAATTTGGTATTGTCTGCACTGTTTTGTAATCGTTTACAGTAGTGCTGTCGTAATTTTGAATGAGGTTCGGATTCCAGCCGCCGATAGGCAACTGGCGAAGTGAGCAAGGGGTGTTATCGGCATCGTGGACGGTATCCGAATTTCAGATTGTTAGACGTATCGATTGAACATTGAGGAATTTTCAACATGAAACTGAAAGACAAAGTCGCACTCATCACCGGTGCCGGTGCGGGCATTGGCGAAGCTACCGCCCGCCTTTTTGCTCAAGAAGGGGCTAAAGTCGTCGTAGCCGACCGCAATATCGAATTGGCGCTCGCGGTTGCCGAGTCCATCGGGCCACAAGCGTTCGCCGTTCAAGTGGATGTCGCTATCACAGCGCAAGTAAAACTCATGGTGGAAAAAACCGTCGCGCATTTTGGCGGCCTGGACATTCTGGTCAACAACGCCGGGTTCGGTACCTTGGGAACCGTGGTCACTGTTGACGAAGATACGTGGGACCAGGTTATCGACGTCAACCTGAAGGGGGTATTCCTTTGCTCCAAATTTGCAATCCCTGAAATCGTGCGGCGGGGCGGGGGAGCGGTGGTAAACCTGGCATCGACCATTTCCGTTGTAGGGATCAAGGACCGTGCCGCTTACGTTGCAGCCAAAGGTGGCGTTGCTGCATTGACCCGCGCTATGGCGCTTGATCACGCCCTTGAAGGTGTGCGAGTCAATAGTGTTGCTCCTGGGGTTATCGCATCGAGTTACTACGACAAGATCTTTGAAAGCGTTCCCGATCCTGTCGAGTTCAAGAAAGGCCTGGAAGCTCGTTCGCCGTTGAACAAAATGGGCGAACCAGTCGATATCGCCAATATGATCCTTTTCCTTTCGTCTGCTGATTCAAGCTTCGCCACTGGAGCGATGTTCACCGTGGACGGTGGTTACACCGCCTGGTAATGCGCACAGGTCGCGGGCCATTTGACTAATGGTCCGCGTTCTTGCATGACTAACGGCCATTGGGCTTGGAATGATTCGTGCTTCTCGACCGTGCGGTATACGGTTGGTCCGCTTGGAGCTGCCAGGGTCAGGTCGGTTGCTGGTTGATAGCGATTTCCCCCTCCGTTTGAAAAGACAGCGCTTTCTATAACTGTCGCTATAAGAACGACAATCTGTGAGGTTTCGATGGTGTATTCCAAGGTTCTACGACGTGCGAGGATTGCTACGTCCGCGATTTTCTTTGCCAACGGAATGGTGCTGGCTATCTGGGCGACAAACATTCCTGGCATGAAACAGGCGCTGGCGCTGACCGATCAGGAATTGGGTTTTGCCCTGAGTGCGTTTGCCGCTGGAACGATGCTGACGATGTATCTGGCAGGGGCGCTCGTCACGCGCCTGGGAAGCCGCAACACCTTATTGATTGGCGGCCTGCTGGTTGCATTCGTCGTTCCATTTTGTGCTCTGGCCAACTCTGTGGTCGGTCTGTCCATGGCGATTTTCTTGTTAGGTGTCACCAACAGTATTCTCGATATCTCGATGAATACTCACGGCGCGCTTATCGAAGCCGAGCGCGGGCGGCCGTTGATGTCGTCCTTTCACGCCGTCTTCAGCATTGGCGGGCTTGCTGGCGCGTCGACCGTGGCTACGTTGTTGTCGGACAAACTGGGCGTTGTTCAGTGTCTTTCGCTGGCAGGCGTGTTGATGGGTGGCATTACGCTGGCTGCCACCCGATTTTTGGGCGATCTTCAGCCAGTGCCTCAGGACAATAAGACCTCCATTATTTCGAAGGGGTTCTCGTGGCCGAATCGCGCATTGATGTGTATCGCAGGCTTGACCTTCTTGGCTCTGTTCATCGAGCGCACGTTGATCGATTGGAGTTCGCTTTATCTGACGGATGTCAGTCATGCCAGTACCAGTGTCGCCGCTTTTGCTTTCGGCGCGTTTAGTCTGGCTATGGCTATTGGGCGTTTGGCTGGAGATTTCTTGATCCGACGTTTTGGAGTCAATTGGCTGTTAACGGTTTCAGGTGCTTTTGGTGCACTTGGATTGATCCTTGCGATCGTCGTCCCTCAACCGCTTACGTCCATTGTGGGCTTCATTGCAGTGGGTCTCGGGCTCTCCAATATGACTCCCCTGTTGTACAGTCAGGCCAGTCGTGCTTTTCCGGGGGCTCCGGGCCTGGGTCTGGCAATGAATGGCACGCTGGGCTACACCGGCTTCTTGCTTGCACCTCTGGTCATTGGTTTCTTGTCTGAGAGTGTGGGGCTAAAAATGGCGATGATAGTTCCGGTTGTGGCGTTTCTGCTGCTGATGAGCAGCCATCTGCGTAAAACTCGAATTGACCGCCGTGCCATCGAGCATCGCCGTGCGCAAGCCGCTTGCTCATAAGGTGGAAGGTTGAGGCGCCAATTTCATCTGCCAGGATGTAATTGGCCCTGACCCACGCAGTGAGGTATTTCTTGGACTATTTCGCAGCACTGACGGCTTTTGTTGAAGCTGCAGACAAAAACAACTTCTCACGCGCTGCTGACCGGTTGGGCATCAAGGCCTCAACAGTGTCTCGTTATATTAAAGAGCTTGAGCAGGATTTAGGTATTGCGCTATTCAATCGTTCTACGCGAACCCTGCATTTGACGGAGGGCGGTGAAACTTTCCTGCTTCATGCCCGCAAGGTGCTCGATGAACTGGAGGACGCCAAAGCAGCAGCGTCAGCGCTCAATCAGGAGCCGCGTGGCGTCCTGAAGTTGAACCTTCCCCCCGCTTTCTGCCGGCATCATGTCATGCCATGTCTTCGTGACTTTTTCATCGCGCACCCGAAAATCAAGGTAGAGATCACCCTGGACGAGTCGCAGGTCAACCTGATCAAGTCAGGTGTGGACTTGGCCATTCGAATTGGGGTGTTACCTGACTCGACACTCAAGGCTCGCAAACTGGCTGAAGAGCGGCTTGTGATCTGCGTAAGCCCGGTGTTCGCTGCTCAAAACAAGGAGCCGGATACTCCAATGGGATTGATGGACGGGCCAGCCATTCTCCACTCCCATCACGGCGACGAGATCGTGTTTATTCATTGCGCTGAACGGGTGCAGATAACGCTGAATGGGAATATGCGAACTAACGATCTGGACGCACAGCTTATCGCTGCCGAGCAAGGTCTTGGCGTAGCGTTTCTGCCGGATTGGCTGGTCGCGCAAAGCTTGCGCAATGGGCGGCTCGTGAGATGGCTGCCCCAGTGGGAGCCGCAGCTTTCGCCAGTGCTTTCTTCGCTATGGTTTGTTTATCCGCCCAAGCGAATTGTGTCTTCGAAAGTGCGTTGTTTCATTGATTTCATGGTCCGGCACATCGGCGAACCGCCGTACTGGCAACGATGAATACCGCGTGGCGATTTGATCGTCACGCGGGTTTGATGGCGTTAACTGAAACGGATATCCAGGGAGCGCAAATGTGTCTGCAATCCCGCATCCTGGATGGGGATCAGAAATGCTTCGCTATCCGACTCATTGAAATGAGCGTGCCAGTAACCTGGTGGCGTCACGAATGCCAGGCCAGGTGTCCAATCGACGCGGGTGGGATTGCGGATCTGGCCATTGGCATCGAGCTCCGTGCCGACCAAGGTATAGCAGCCCTCAGGGCAATCGATGATGAAGTCCAATGCAATCGATTGGTGGCGGTGGGGCTTCTGAATCGAACCGGCCGGGAGAATGCCGTACATGGCCCAGAGCACGTGCGTCACAGTGCGCGTCTGCGGGAAATTACGATTGCCCAGCAAAATACTGATGCGGCTTCTGTCCTGAGCACGCGGATCTTCAGCCGCTTCGCGCAATTTGGCATTGGCTACTTCGGCAGGGTAGAGCGTGGCACTGAAACGATCCTCTGTGCGAGTAACACCCAGATAGCGCAGTAGCGGTTCGTCATGTACGTAGTAAAAGCGCGCATCTTCGGTGGCCTTGAGCTCTGTGGCATCCATACCTGGAAGCGCAATGAAGCATCCTTTGTTCCATTCGAAATGGTGCTGACCTTGGGTCAGGCTGCCACTGCCCGCAATAACGTAGAGCACCTGCGAAGTCGCGTTCGGTGCCAAGGTCAGCGAGTCTCCAGCATTGAGGCGGATAAAGTTGGCGCATAAGCCGGGGCCGGTTGCCGGTCCTTCACAGCCCAATGCGGCACTCAGATCCAATGGCAGTAAGCGCGAAGCTCCGGAGTCGTAAAGCGAGGCAGAGAAGCTGTGGTAAGGAATTCGGGTAATGAGGTTGGCGCTGATCGGGTTGGCAGCTTTGCTGTACTCGAAATATTCGGCTTCCAATTCATGGGCTGGCAATTCTGTGCCGGTCACAGGTTTGAATTGAGTATTCACGGTTTCACCTTTGATTGTCGTTTGAGGCAACGGGCGAGAAGAGTCTGACGCGCCAGGTGAAAGCACTATACGAACCTGTAAGCCAAGGATTAAGCGCCCGACACGTACAGGTGTTATGCGAAAAAGGGCGTTGCCAATTGGCTCATGACGCTAGTGCCACGATTTGGGTGTCACCGCAAAGAGTCTTCGGTTTGAAACGAGATCACCGAGGGGGCGTGGAGACTGCGCGGCACACACCGCGCGTACAACTGTCACACAGCAGCTGGGATGGAGTGACTGGATTGGCGAATCATCAACTGCGTACCGAGAAGTACAGGTTTGATCTCCGAGCCGTTTTTGAGGTTCGAGATCAATGCTTCTGCACTGCGTAGCCCCATTTCACTCGCCGGAATCGCCAGCGTGGTGAGCGGAGGATCAAGGTATTCAGCAAACTCCAGGTTATCGTAGCCAACGACGGACATTTCCAGTGGAACGTTGATGCCTAGTTTTTTGCACGCCGAGAGCACGCCAAAAGCAATGACGTCACTGTTGCAAATTACAGCTGTGGTTTGCGGTGACTCCAGACGAATCCGTCGTAACGTTCGCTCGCCAAATTCAATCGTGTAACCCGCTGCGCTTTCATAGATGGCGTGACTGCAATCGTCTTTATAGGCGGCCAAGGTGTCGGTGAAAGCTTGATGGCGAGCTTGTTGTCGATCATTGCCTTTGATAGGACCCGTAAGCATGGCCATGTGTCGGTGCCCGAGACCCAGCAGATATTCGATGAGTTGTTTGGTTGCGGTGTAGTTGTCGAAACCAATGAAAGGGAAGGCTTTGTCGGTGAAGTACGAGTAGGTGCACACCACGGGCATTCGATAGTCTTTGAGGTAGCGTGTCAGTTCAGGGTCAGCGATATCCCCCACGACCAACAGCGCCTCGGCTCCGCGCTCGACCAGTAACTTGACCTTTTCGTAAATGGCTCCCGAATCGAATCCGCAACTCAAGACGTAAACGACATAGCCATACTCCGCCAGTTTGTCCTGGAAGCTGTTGATCATCGTCGCGTATATGGAGTGGTCAAGCGTTGGGATGATCGCGCCAATGACATTGGTTTTGCGCATGCGCAACGCTTTGGCGGCAGAGTTAGGTGTGTAACCCATTTTGCTGGCTACCAGCAGGACTTTTTCGCGAACATCGTCCCGCACGTGATGAGGCAAATTGAAGCTGCGAGAAACCGTGGCAACGGAGACGCCTGCAGCCTTGGCGACGTCTGTCACGTTGACGCGAGGCAATGACTTTTGAGTGGTGCTCACAAACAATCCCCTTGATTCATGGAGTCTCGCGTAGCGGTCGATTCATTTTGGAAATCGAGGCTGGTGCAGGCGCTCATCATGCCAAAGAGTCGAACCTGCTCAGGAGCATAACGCCTGTCGCTGACTTGGACAGACAGGATTTTGCTGCATTCTGATCAACGCCGCATCAAAAAAATGCGAACGATTACATTGAGGCATTCCTCTCATACCCTGTGGGCCGGTTTAAGGGGCCGTGGATAGCACGCGACCGATGTAATCAATTTCAGAATTTGTTACTATTCTTCGCACCGTCATCCAGCGGTAACAGCTTTTCTGATCGCTGGCAGTGCATCGTTGAAGGGCATATGCTTGCCTGAGACGCCCGGAACGCCTTAGGGCGGCGGTCGATATTGTTGGCACGGATGCTGCTTCCATCAACGCACCCAAGCGTAGATTTATTTTGTAATCGTCTTCCAAAGCTGATTATTTTTGTTATTCTGCGGCTTGTTTTGTAAACGATTACAGTCGCCGCGTTAAGGTGGCGCTTCGTACCTCAGGTGAAATCATGCGTGATATCAACGGTCGACAGGTCTCTAGCTCATACGACTACATCGTCATCGGTTCCGGCTCCGCGGGCAGCGTGATTGCTGGTCGACTTTCTGAAGATGGCAATAAATCAGTACTGATGCTGGAGGCAGGTCCTTCTGACAAAAGCATCTATATCAACATGCCGGCGGCACTCGGCTTCCCTTTGATGAATGACCGTTTCAACTGGTACATCCATTCCGAGCCTGAGAAGGAACTGGGTGATCGCACCATTTATGAAGCCCGTGGCCGCGTTCTCGGTGGCTCGTCTTCCATCAATGGCATGAACTGGGTTCGTGGTAATCCATGGGACTACGACAATTGGGGGGCGATGGGTCTCAAGGGGTGGAGTTACGACGAGTGCTTGCCGTACTTTCGCAAGGCTGAAACATTCGACCAGGGCGGCGATGACTACCGTGGTGACAAAGGCCCAATGCATATTCAAACCTGCAAGGCCGATAACCCGCTGTACAAGGCTTTCATCGAGGCGGGCGTGCAGGCTGGCTATCCGTACATCAAGGATCACAACGGCTATCGTCAGGAAGGCGTGCATATCACCCAGCGTAACGTCCACAAGGGCATTCGCTGGAGTACCTCGCAGGCTTACATTCATCCGAACAAAACCAGGGAAAACCTGCATGTATGCGACAAGGCCCAGGTGACTCGCATCGAGTTCCGGGGCAAGCGTGCGGTGAAGGTTCATTTTTTGCGCGACGGCAAGCCACAGGAGCTGGCCGTAAACAACGAAGCGATTCTGTGCGCAGGTGCGATCCATTCACCTCATCTGTTGATGCTTTCCGGTATCGGTAATGCAAAGCATCTGGCCGAATTTGGCATCAAATGCGTCGTTGACCTCCCCGGCGTGGGGGAGGGCATGAAAGACCACATCGCTGCGCCAGTTCAGTATCGCGCAACTCAGAACGTGTCGATCGCCAAGCAGCTGACTCCGATTGGAAAACTCAAGCTGGGCGCGATGTGGACGTTCTTCAAAAAAGGTCTCGGAGCAACCAACTTTTTTGAAGTCGGTGCATTCATCCGTACCAACGATAACGTCAAGGTGCCCAACGTCCAGTTCGAATTCATCCCGATGCTGGGCGAGTTCCAGCATGGTAGCGTCAAGCTGGAAAACGGCTTCCAGTACTTCTTCAGTTTGATGCGCCCCACCAGTACTGGTCGAGTGTGGTTGGGATCTGCGGATCCACTGGCGGCGCCGAAGTTCGGCTTCAACTTCCTCTCAACTCAGGAGGACAAAGATGATGCCATCGCGGCGGTCAAGGCGATTCGTCATGTGGTTTCGCAGCCAGCGTGGGACGCGTATCGCGGTGAAGAAGTAACGCCGGGACCTGCCGTGCAGACCGATGAACAGATTCTTGAAGCACTGCGTGGTTTGGCCGGCACGAACTACCACCCTTGCTGCACATGTCGCATGGGTACGGACGAGAGCAGTGTGGTTGACGCCCAAGGCCGTGTGCACGGTATCGACAACCTGCGAGTCGTCGACGCTTCTATCATGCCGGAGATTGTCAGCGGCAATCTCAATGCTCCAGTGATCATGATGGCGGAGAAGATTGCGGATGACATTCGTGGTCAGAAGCTGCCCAGAACGTCCGCTAAATACTATCAGCCAGCTTGAATCGATAACGCTCAAAGGGGGCCGTTTATAGCCGGCCTCCCACGCGCTGGATGTACTTACTTTCAGGATTTTTTACATGAGACTTCAAAACAAAATCGCATTGATTACAGGGGCTGGTGCAGGCATCGGCGAGGCAACGGCCAAACTTTTTGCCAGTGAAGGCGCCAAAGTCGTCGTCGCTGACCGAGATATCGAGTTAGCACGTAGCGTTGCAAGCGCTATCGGTGAGCAAGCCTTTGCCGTTCAGGCGGATGTCTCCAAGGCCTCTGAAGTCAAAGCTATGGTTGAACAGGCAGTTGCCCATTTTGGCGGCCTGGATGTTCTGGTCAACAATGCGGGATTTGGCACTCTGGGCACCGTTGTCACTGTTGAAGAGGACACTTGGGATCAGGTGATTGATGTCAATCTAAAGGGCGTGTTTCTCTGCTCCAAATACGCCATTCCTGAAATCATCCGTCGCGGTGGTGGAGCCGTTGTGAATCTGGCCTCGACCATTTCTGTCGTCGGTATCAAGGATCGTGCGGCCTACGTTGCAGCCAAGGGTGGCGTCGCTGCGCTGACGCGCGCCATGGCGCTGGATCATGCTCTGGAAGGCGTCAGGGTTAACAGCGTGGCTCCCGGTGTTATTGCTTCGAGCTACTACGACAAGATATTTGAAAGTGTTCCGGACCCTGTTGCGTTCAAGAAAGGTTTGGAAGCGAGGTCTCCCTTGAACAAGATGGGCGAACCTGTCGACATCGCAAATGTAATCCTTTTCCTGGCATCCGGTGAGTCCAGCTTTGCGACGGGCGCCATGTTTACTGTCGATGGCGGCTATACCGCTTGGTGAGGACGCAACGATGATCGATGAACTCAGAGAGTACGTCTTCAAAAAAACTTACTGGGACATGTATTGGCCTTTGTTCGAAGACGTTTGCTTACCGACACGTCGTGATGACTATGGCGTACTGCGGGGACTGTGGAGCATTTCCCAGGGAGACGAAGTCCGCTTCATTCATCTCTGGCGTTACGCTTCGCTGGATGATCGTGCGCAAAAGCGTGCGCAGCTTATGAAACTCGATGCCTGGCGCAATGACTTTTTACCTCGAGCTGCGCCGCATATCACGCGGCAGATTCTGCAGGTTCTCAATCCTGTCGTTGAGGCTGCGTCTGACGAACTGACGGGGGCATGCTACCAGCACACTTACAATTGCAGCCCCGGTGGAGCCGGTGAAGTCATCGAGCAATTGAAGGCAGCGAAGCTGGTTGATCACGGTGGCATCGTAGGCGTTTGGAGCACAGAGTTCAGTGATCCCAATCAGGTGATCGTGATCAGTACCTCCCTTGCAGCGCCTATCGACCAGACTGGCAAGATCACCGAGATCTTCCCTCGCATACTCAAGCCAATCGTGGTTGGCAAACAAATAACTGCAACCGAATTAGGATGAATCAAATGACCAGACTTTATGAACACTGGATCAATGGCACCACTCAAGTCCCGGCCACCGGTCAGTACATTGAACGGTTCTCTCCTGCGCACAATGGTTCGCTCGCAAAATTTGCCATTGGCAACGACCACGACGTAGACGTTGCTGTAGAGCATGCGCACAAGCTGCACGAGTCTGGAGCCTGGTCCAATGTGGCCGGTTCCGAACGCGCCAAACTGCTGAACAAATTGGCCGATCTGATCGAGCGTGACGCTGATCGTCTTGCTGTCATCGAGGCAGAGGAAGTCGGCAAACCCATTGGCTATGCAAAGGGTGAAGTGCTGTGGTCCGCTGAACTGACTCGTTTTGCTGCTTCGTTGGCGTGGCAGATCAAAGGCGAGGCTTACAACCATCTTGGTGAAGACAAGTTAGCCCTGGTGACTCGCGAAGCGCGGGGCGTGGTTGGCTTGATCGTGCCTTGGAACTTCCCGATGGTCTGCCTGTTCCAGAAGCTGCCTTACGCCCTGGCCGCTGGGTGTCCAGTTGTGATCAAGCCGTCCGAGCTGACTTCCGGTACGGCGCTCGAAGTTGCCAAGCTGGCCAAGGAAGCTGGCTTCCCTGATGGCTTGATCAACATTGTTACCGGTCGTGGTGCAGTAGTGGGTGAGCGTCTGACCCGTCACCCGAATGTATCAATGATTTCCTTCACCGGGTCTACTCGAGTAGGTAAGCAAATCGCAGCGACCGCTGCTTCGGATTTGACTCGAGTGGCGCTTGAACTGGGTGGTAAAGCGGCGAACGTTGTCTTTGCAGACGCAGACCTGGAGGCAGCCCTTGATGGTGTTCTCTTTGGCGTCATACTCAATCAGGGTGAAGAGTGCGTGGCGGGAACCCGCTTGTTGATTGAGGAGGCAGTCGCTGAAGAGTTCGTTTCCAGGCTGGTCGAGCGCGCAAATAAAGTAGTGATTGGTCTGCCACTGAATAAAGACACTCAGATCGGTGCGCTCATCCACGCCCAGCACATGGAGAGCGTGCTGAACTACATCGAGATCGGGAAAAACGAAGGTGCCAAACTGGTTTGCGGTGGTCGTCGCCTTACCGATGGTGAGCTCGGCAATGGCTACTTTGTCGGTCCGACTATCTTCACTGATGTGGAGCCTGAGCATCGTATTTTCCGCGAAGAAATTTTCGGCCCTGTGCTGACCGTAACAACCTTCAAAACCGTTGAACAGGCGATCGCGTTGGCCAACGACACGGAATACGGCCTGGGGAATGGGCTGTGGACTAAAGATGTGGACAAGGCACTGAAAGTCTCGCAGAAACTGCAAAGCGGTACCGTGTTCGTCAACACTTACCTGGAAGGCGCTGTGCAGATGCCATTTGGCGGTTACAAACAAAGTGGTTACGGCCGCGAGAACGGTGTGGAAGCGCTGAACGAGTTCCTCGAGGTGAAGTCGACCTTCATCAAGATGGGGCCGCGTACGCCAGTATTGCCGAACACTGTAGGTTGATGCCGTCCCTTGGCAGTGCGCTGCCAAGGGACCCATTGTGTCGAACTTCACTCATTTTTCTGAAAGTTGACCTATGAACTTTAAACGAATGATCAACGTCGTTAGCGTCCATGCTGCGGGTGAGCGCAACGATGTCATTACCGGTGGCGTGCTGGATGTTCCGGGACAGACCATCTTCGACAAGATGAAGTATCTCGAAACCCAGGGCGACGATCTGCGCAGGTTTTTACTGCAAGAGCCTCGCGGTAGCGTGACCCAATGCGTCAACCTGGTACTCCCGTCTTCGCATCCTGAAGCGGATGTGGGCTTTGTCATCATGGAGTCAGAGTTCTACCCGCCAATGTCAGGCACCAATACCATCTGCACCGTCACGGCGCTGCTTGAAACAGGCATGATTGCGATGGTCGAGCCGGTGACCCGCCTGACCCTTGAGGCTCCGGGTGGTTTGGTTCGAATCGAAGCAGAATGCAAAAATGGAAAATGCTTGAGCGTTAAGTTTTCCAACGTTCCGTGCTTTGTATTCGCTCTCGACAAACATATCGAGGTGCCTGGCCTGGGGACCATCAAAGTCGATGTTGCGTATGGCGGTATGATTTATGTCTTGGCTGACGCGCAGGCGCTCGGGTTTGATATCACGCCTGACGAAGCTGCGACATTGGTCAGTGTTGGCGAAACGATCAAAGCGGCTGCTGCCGAACAAATTCCTGCTGTGCACCCGGTGCTCCCGCAAATCCATACGATCAATCAAACACTCTTCGCAGGCCCTCTGCGCGACGATCCATTGGGCAAGCGCTCGCGCAACGGCGTGATTGTTTCTCCAGGTCGACTGGATCGCTCACCTTGCGGAACAGGGACCAGCGCCCGCCTTGCCGTGATGCATGCACGCGGTCAGATCAAACCGGGAGAGAAGTTCATCCACGAATCGATTCTGAGTACAGAGTTCGTCGGTGAGATTGTTGAAACACTCACCGTCGGCGACCGTCAGGGCATCCGACCTACGATCAGTGGACAGGCCTGGATTACAGGTTTTCACCAGTATGTCCTGGACCCAAGTGATCCTTTCCCGACGGGTTATACCCTCAGCGATACCTGGCGTAAAAACAGCTGATACTGATGACAACGCCCGGTGATAAGTCACCGGGCTTTGGCAACTTCGCTTGACCTGCCTTTACTTCTTTACCTATCCATCTCCTCCAAGCTGCAGTCATCAGCCTTCCTGGGTTTCAGCCAGGCACATGAATCGTGCGCAACCAAGGGCTGCGCACTGCATGCTCATCAAACCTTGAAGTTACTCATCAATTGCTGTTGTTGGTTAGCCAAGTCGTTGAGAGCCTGGCTGACACTGGCAGACTCTTGAGCTTGTTGTGCCAACAGCTCGGTCACGTCCCTGATCGCTGACACATTCCGGTTCACCTCTTCCGACACTGCGCTTTGCTCTTCGGCCGCACTGGCGATTTGCAGATTCATGTCTGTGATGATCTCAATGCTCTGATTGACGAGTTGTAAAGCCGCGACAGCTTGCTGAGCCTGGTGGGCGCTCGCGTCGGCCTGCTGATGATGAGCTTGCATCGCGCTGACAACACCTCGTGTCCCGCTTTGAAGGTTGTCGATGACCCCGTGAATTTCACTGACCGAATCCTGTGTGCGTTTTGCAAGGTGCCGCACTTCGTCAGCGACCACCGCAAATCCGCGCCCGCTTTCTCCCGCTCTCGCTGCTTCGATTGCCGCGTTCAATGCCAACAGGTTGGTCTGTTCGGCGATGGATCGAATGACATCCAGAACACTGCCGATTTTCTCGCTGTTGTCTGCAAGAAGGTGGACGTCACTCATCGCCTGACTCATGTGCAGGGCGAGCGACTGGATCGAACCGGTGGTGGTTTCTATGATCTGCTTGCATGACTGTGTCGCATTGTCTCCATTGCGAGCGGCATTCGCAGCCATGGATGCATTACGTGCGACTTCCTGTGAAGTCGCGCTCATCTCTTGAGCGGCTGTTGCGACCTGATCCACTTCAAGGAGTTGCTGTTGCATACCGCTGCTGGTTTGACGGGCTACAGTGGATGCCTGATTGGCAGTGAGACGCGTATCTGCGGCAGCTTGGCTGACTTGAGCAATGATAGGTTGCAGCTTGTCCAGAAAACGGTTGAACCACCCCACCAACTCGCCCATTTCGTCCTGTCGTTCGAACACCAGTCTGCGGGTGAGATCACCTTCTCCATTGGCAATGTTTTCCAGCATCACGGCAACTCGATGGATGGGTTTACTGATGCTGGACGCCAGCAACCACATCAGCAAAAGACCTGCGAGTGCCACGGCGGTGCCCACCGCCAATTGCGTAATGATGCCCTCGGTATTGAAGCGCTCGAGTGTTTGCTCAAGGGCATTTGCCGGAGCCATTAGTGTGGTTTCGGGGACCTCGATCAGAACATGCCATGGGCCAGTCCCTTCTACCGTCGAGAAGGGGGCCCCGATCAACAGCTTGCCATCACTGGACGAGGCTTTTTGGAATTGACCCGGATCCTGCGCATATTGAAGTGACTGCGCTTGACCTGGATCTACCTCTTTGAGTGGTTTGCCTAATGACTCCTTTGAAGCGCTGCGCCCGGCCACGATCCCTCTTTCGCTGATGAAGCTGATTTGTGCCTGGCCGTCGTAGAGTGCTGAGCTGGCTTCCTGGGCCATTGTCTGAAGACTCTCCAGGGTCAAATCGATACTGATAACCCCGATCACCTTGCCATTCTCCAGCAAGGGGAGGGCAATGCTGGACATGAGTGTCGGCACACCGCTCAGCACATAGCTGTACGGTTCAATGAGGCACGTTGCGTGGGATTTGATGGGGCAGGTATACCAGGCCTTGGTCGGGTCACCATCGTCCTGCAGATCTTTCTCTGCAATGGTGAAGTCTTCTTTAAGCGATGTGTACGCTGCAAAGCGGCCCGCGTCGTTGCCCCTATGCTCGGGTGCATCGAGGGATGACAGGTCCGAACCATCCAGTGCATTTTTCTCGAATGCGATGGCCACCCCCAGAATTTCAGGCGTGGCGGCGGTCTGGGTTCGCATGAGGTTGAACAGATCCTCGCGAACAATCTGCGCCGGTGTGCCACGCAGTTTTGCCTGTTCGCGCAAGAGCATCACTTGGTTGGCCAGGGTGCGGGTAAACATTTCTGCGCTGAGGAAGCGCTCTTGAATCACCGTGGCCTGTTGGCGTGCCGCACTATCAAGGTAAAGCATCGCGCTTTGCTTGAGTGAGCGAGTGCCAGATTCATTGACCAAGGTCGATGTCTGGCGAATGTGGTGAATCGAGAAGCCGACGAGCCCCAAAACTACCCCGAGCAGGCAAAGGCCAGTAGCCAGGATGATTCTTGTTTTTATAGAAAATCGAGACGTGAGCATGGCATCACCTCAAATAGGAGTCACTGTTGGGCATGTCGACATCGTAAACGATTACATAAGCGATTTTATTGGTATTTCGCGGCTTCAGTGACGATTCGCCACCGCATGGGATTTTTTGAATCTGGGGTGTTGACGGTCTTCATGTAAACGATTACATTTGGGTTGTGTCAGCGGGTGCTGCTTCCTGGTTGTGGAGAGATGGCAAAAGTTGGTTCACGGCTGAGCGCAACTCTCGGGCCTTGCGCCGGGCACCCGCCTGCGACGCGTGGAAGTGAGGTTGGTCGCCCGACTTCTGCATTGCGGTATCCCTTCGTTAGGGTTTTTGTCTCATTCATTTGCCCGCTGATGCGCAGCGGGATTTTTTCTTGTTGTGGTAGCTGTTGCTCTTCCTCACCCGCTCTCACACCGGCGGGTTTTTTTTTGCTGGAGGTCATCAAGTGGGGCAGTGGGTCACGATCAAGCAGGAGGGGGCCAGAATTTTCTCTGGCTATTTGTCGCTTCCACCCAGGGAAGAAGGGCCGGGTTTGATGATCTTGCAGGAAATCTGGGGAGTGAACGCACACATTCGCGCACTTGCGGATCAGTACGCCGCTGAGGGCTTTGTCGTGCTGGCACCCGATGTATTTTGGCGGCAAGAAACGAAACTGGATCTGGATTACAGCGAGCCTCATACCCGGGTTGCGTATGAGCATTATCAAGCGCTCGATTACCCCCTGACGGGCTCGGATCTGAGCCTGGCTGTGGATTTTCTGGTGGACAGTCCTCTAGTCAATGGAAAAAAGGTGGGAGTGATGGGCTTTTGCATGGGGGGACGCCTTGCCTTTTCATTGACCGGTAACCCTAGGCTGGCCGCGGGCGTGAGCTATTACGGCAGTGGAATAGCGGCATACGCTGAGCAGTTGAAAAAGCTCGAGTTCCCATTTTTATTTCATTTCGCTGAGCTGGATCATTTGATGCCAGTTGAGGAAGTGGGGCGAATTATGCCAAGGGTTCACGCCGCGGGTGATGCGCAAGTTTATGTCTACGACGGTGCTCAGCATGGCTTCAACTGTCCTTTTCGAGCCAGCTACTCGAGGCGAGACGCCTTGCTGGCGAAAGCGAGAACGCTTGAGTTTTTAGCGGCGCATTTGTAAGCAGGGACAACTACGTTAATGAATGAGTACGCAGCCTCCGTGCCTTTAACACGCCTTTAACTTCCTGGGACTGGCAGGTACTGTTGAGCGGCAACGCGCTGGGGGATGAATCTGACCAGTGGCTGAAAAACCGCTTGCGAATTGATCGGTAAACGATTACAAATAATCGTACATTCGTTCACTTGCCATCTGAGGTTATTTGAATTTCAGAGCGAGGCGAAAGGGGCGGTGCTTTTCGTGCCCCCAAACGGCAATGCCTGTTTAGCGAGCTGAGTTCTAGAATTGACGCATTGAAATGTAAACGATTACATTCGGCTGAACCTAACCGTATCCAGATTGTAAAACTCGAAGGAGATAACAATGACAGATCCCAAAAACATTCCAGGCGCAGAGGCCGAATCCAAAGGCACTCTGGTTTACGTCACCCGGGAAACTGAAGTCAGCTACTGGCAGCCAAAACCCGCCAATGGTTACGTGTCGGTAGCGGTATCCCCACAACTGTTCAAGATGAACCGCAATTTTTCTGTAGGTACCCAGATGCTGCCGCCAGGCGGTCGCGTCCGCGAGCACGCCCATTCTGCAAATGAAGAAGTGCTGCACTTCGTATCGGGCACGGGCTCGGCAGTCGTCGACGGCAAAGATTATAAACTTGAGCCGGGTGTGACCTTGTTCCTCGGGGAGCACAACGCCCACACCTTCCTCAATGATGGCGATGTCGACTTGCATTGGGTCTGGTTCATGAATCCGAGTGGTCTGGAAACCTTCTTCCGCGATGTCGGCCGTCCGCGTCAGCATGGCGAGCCAGCACCAGAACCGTTTGAGCGTCCAGCCAACATCGAACAGATCGAATCCTCCGGCATCTTTGCTTACACCAAGAACTGAGAACGACATGTCTAAACAGATCTACGCCTTGGAGAAAGGGCAGGGTCATCCGGTGGTGCTGATTTCGGGCCTCGGCGGGTTGTCTTCTTTTTGGCAGCCTGTCGCGGATCGGCTTGGCAAAGACTACCGAGTGATAACTTTCGATCATCCCGGTGTAGGTCAAAGCGGCATTGAAGGCCCTCCGACAATACCGGGTATTGCGGCGGCGCTCTTGAAGATACTCGATGAAAAGGGTATCGAGCGGGCGCATCTGGTCGGTCATTCGACGGGTTCTTTGGTTACGCAGACCTTTGCATTAGAGCACCCGGAGCGGGTAAGCAGCATTGTCTTGAGCAGTGGTTGGGCTCGTCCTGATAAACGATTTCAGGACTTTTTTGCCTACCGCAAATACTTGCTGGCGCAGTTGGGCGGTACCGCCTATACGGCACTTACACGACTGGTGGCTTATCCCTCCTGGTGGTATGGCGAGCACGTTGCTGAACCGGGTGCGCTGAACTTTGATGAACCCAGCGGCGTTGATGTCGACATGACGCAGGCGCGGATGGATATGTTGCTCAGTTACACCCGTCGCGACGAGTTGAGTCACCTCGCCGTACCCACCAGGGTGGTCGGGGCTGAGGATGATTACGTCATTCCATTTCACCATTCGCAGGAGTTGGCGAGCCTCATTCCCGGGGCAGAGCTGATTGAGTTGAGCGGCGGCCATTTCGCCCCTGTTACTCGCACGGATGCTTATACCGCTGTACTAAAACAATTCTGGGAGTCACTCGAATGAGTAGTCGTAAAATTACCCGTGTCGGCATCATTGGCTTAGGTGCAATTGGCAAGCGCGTACTCAATGCGCTGCAAACTTCGCATCTGACTGGCGCATCATTCGCGGCTATTGACCATGCTCCTCATGGTGACGCCTATATCCAGGAGCATCGCCTGGAGTTGTTTACCGAGTTGCAGGGATTGATCGATTGGAAACCTGACCTGGTCATTGAATGCGCAGGGCATTCTGCTGTGGTGCATTGCGTTCCGGAGTTTCTTAAAGCAGGTATCGATGTCGTCATCGCTTCGATCGGTGCGCTGGCAGATAGGGCGCTGAGTGAAAGCCTTGAGCAGGCCGCTCAGAGTGGCAATGCGCGGTTGATTCTTGTCTCAGGCGCAATTGGTGGGCTTGATGCCTTGCGTTCCGCTCGTTCGGCTGGTTTGGATGAAGTTGTATACGTGGGCCGCAAGCCTCCGCGTGCCTGGGCCGGGTCGCCAGCAGAGGACGATTTCGATCTGTCTACGATCACGGTGCCAACGACCATTTTTCGCGGAACTGCCGCGCAGGCCTCGATCCGTTTTCCAAAGAACGCCAATGTGACCGCGGCAGTTGCATTGTCCGGTGTGGGGTTTGATAACACCCAAGTTGAGCTCGTCGCTGATCCAGGCGTGGATAAAAATGTTCATGAAGTCCAAGCCAAAGGTGCCTTTGGGGAGTTGTCGATCCGTTTGGCGAACAACCCTTTGCCGGACAACCCCAAGACTTCCTGGCTAGCGGCTTTGAGTATTGAAGAAGCTGTCAGTAAGCAGCTACTGACCCTGGTGTTTTAAAGCAATTTTCATTCGCTGCAATGTAAACGTATACAACATAAAAAAGTCGGCGCTTGCGCCGCTTTTTATTTGTCCGTTGTCCAAGTGAGCCTGGGGTGCATTTTTGAGATTGCCTGTGCTGGACAGAGGCCTGCGCTGCAGTTTTCTGCAGTCCGATGTGAGCGGCGCGATCAAGGCGGCCGGGCCGAAGTTGTACTAAGTATTCACCCATTCAGGAGTGCTGCAGATGTTCAACCATGTCGAGCCGTACGGCGGCGATCCAATCCTTTCCTTGATGGAGACCTTCGATAAGGATCGTTGGGAAGGCAAGATCAACTTGAGTATTGGTTTGTACTACGACAACTTCGGTCAGATCCCTCTTCCTGCTGCAGCCCGGATTGCGCAGACGCAGCTGTTCGAAGAAAAGAATGCCTCGCTTTATCTGCCAATGGAGGGGTTGGAGGCTTATCGCGCTGGTGTTCAGAGCCTCTTGTTTGGCGAGCATCATCGCGCTGTACGGGAACAACGGATCGCCACAGTCCAAGGCGTGGGAGGTTCTGGTGCTCTGAAAGTGGGGGCAGACTTCCTCAAGCGCTATTACCCCGATTCGCAAGTCTGGGTGAGTGACCCAACGTGGCAAAACCATCACGCCATTTTCGGTGGAGCAGGGTTCCAGGTGAATACCTATCCTTACTTTGATCCGGCGACAGGTGCCGTAATCTTTGATGCGATGGTTGAAACGCTTGAAACCTTGCCAGCGTACAGCATCGTTTTGCTGCACCCTTGTTGCCATAACCCGACTGGCGCCGATCTGACATGGCAACAGTGGGATGTCATTACAGCACTGGTCAAAAACCGTGAGTTGATTGCGTTTCTGGATATCGCCTATCAAGGTTTCGGTGACGGTATGGACGACGACGCTTATGCGATTCGGTCCATGGCCGATGCCGGTGTCAACTGTTTAGTGAGTAACTCCTTTTCAAAGATTTTCTCGCTGTACGGAGAGCGAGTGGGTGGCCTGTCAGTCATCTGCGACAACGCAGACGTGGCACAAAAGGTATTTGGACAGCTTCAGGCAACTATCCGGAAGAACTACTCAAGCCCTCCGCGTCATGGTGCTCAAATCGTAGCTAAGGTGTTGAGTGACGCCGATTTGAAGGCCTCCTGGCGCGCTGAAGTGGAGTCGATGCGACTGCGCATTCTCGATATGCGCAGACAACTGGCCTCCCGGTTATCTGCTGCCCTGCCTGAACAGGATTTTTCGTTTTTTCTTCAACAAAAAGGAATGTTCAGTTACACAGGATTTGATGCAGGGCAGGTGCTGAGGCTACGCATGGAGTCGGGTGTGTACCTGATCGGTAGCGGCAGGGTCTGCATGTCCGGTCTGAATGAAGGCAATATTGAACGTGTCGCCAATGCTTTTGCGAGCATGTACTGGAGCAAAAATGGAGCATCACAATCGCCGCTCTATTTTGCTTGACCGGTAGGGAAAGGTGCGGCGCTCATAAACATGAGTGCCGCCGTTCAATTCCTTCAGTGAATCTGGTGGGAAAGAAACTGTTGCGTTCGCTCGTTTACCGGTGCATCGATTACCTGCCCAGGAGGGCCGATCTCAGCAATCTTGCCCGCGTCGAAGAACGCGACCCTGCTGGAAACCTCTCGTGCAAAGGCTATTTCATGTGTCACCAGTACCATCGTCATTCCCTCTGTAGACAACATCAGAAGTGTATCCAGGACCTCGCGGACCAATTGAGGATCCAGTGCGGCAGTCACTTCATCGAAGAGCATGTAGCGCGGTTGCATTGCCAGCGCGCGAGCGATAGCCAAGCGCTGCTGCTGACCACCCGATAGCTGATTAGGTGACATCTTCGCTTTGCTCGCCAATCCGACTTTTTCGAGTTGCGCGTGTGCGACTTCCTCTGCGTCTCGTCGTTTCATCTTTCGCACGATTTTCAGCGCCAGGGCCGCATTGTCGAGCACCGAGAGGTGTGGGAATACGTTGTATTGCTGAAACACAATACCCACATTGGCACGCAGGGCATTGAGGTCTGTTGCGCGGGAGAACACGTCGATGCCATCGACACAGATGTTGCCATCGTCAATGCTTTCCAGGCCGTTGATGCATTGCAACAGCGTGGATTTGCCTGATCCGCTGGGCCCGATGATGGAGACCACTTCACCTTTTTCCACACTCATGTCGACGCCCTTCAAGATGCTCAGGTTGCCGAAGGACTTATGGACGTTTTTGATTTCGATCATTGGCGTAAACCTTTTTCGACTTTGGCGCCCAGACGAGCGATGGGGTAGCACAACAAAAAGTAAAACAGGCCCACGATCAGTAGCACCAAGAGAGGCTCCTGAGTTCGGGTAACGATGATTTGTGATCCACGTAGAAGCTCGATATACCCAATGACTGCCGCCAACGAAGTGTCTTTGAGCACGCCAAGGACAATGCCTATCCATGAGGCAAAAGTACCTCGCAGCATGATCGGGACCGTAACGGTGGCGAAGGCTTGCAGATAACTCATTCCGAGTGATCGGGCTGCTTTCTGCAGATTGACAGGCACCGATTCGAAACCGCCTTTGTAGATTTCCGAGCAGAACGAGGCCATGTACAAGGTCAGTACCAAGGCACTGCAGGCAAAGGGACTCAAGGGATAACGAAAGGCGGCGAGGGCAGCGTTGACCACGATTAGCTGGATCAGCAGTGGCACTGAGCGCGAGACATCCACCAGGATGACAATCAAGCGGTTGCCCAGTCTGGATACCGACCTGAGCCACCCCATGAGAAAGCCCAATACAGTGCCCAGGACGATTGCCCAAAGTGCCAGCCAAAGCGTGTATCCCGCGCCCTGTAACAGGTAGATAAGGTCGCTCGGCTGCAGGCCGGAGAAGAGTGGCACGCTGCTCATGCTCGAATGCTCCTTTTCCCTGCGTAAAGCCGCGCTGCACCGAACAGCGCCAGCGTGACCAGTTTGGCCAGCATGTAGTAGACGACTGCAGTGATGATGAAAAACTCGAAGGAGCGAAAAGTCAGCGACTGAGCGGTATAGGTTGCGCCGGTCAGCTCCTGTAGACCTACTACCATGCCCAGTGATGTATTGAGTAGGCTCCAGATCAGCTGGTTACCCGCTCCGGGCAGAATCAAGGGCACCAGTTGCGGAAGGATAATGCGAATGAATGTTTGCCACCGATTCATACCCAACGCTGCACCTGCCCGGTACTGTCGTTGATCTATACCTTCGATGCCGCCCCGGATGACTTCAGCCAGATAGCCGGCGGTATTGAAAGTGATGGCTCCCAGGACCGCATAAAAGGAATCCAGATCGATGCCCAAGGCACCCAAGCCGAAGTACGCCATGTAGATCTGGAACAAGCAGGGGGTGTTACGTGCGATCTCGATCCAGGTGACGGAGATCCCTCTCGCCGCTTTATTATTTGACGATTTACCTAGTGCCAGTACGAACGCGATCAGCGCTCCCAAGACGAACGACAATAAAGCCAGTTCGAGTGTCATGATCAAGCCTGGTAGCAGTTCGGGTAACGCTTTCCAGACCGGCCCCCACTGAAAGTGATAGTTCAAGGCATCGCTCCTCTTTCAATTTGGCGCGAGTCTTACACCCGCGCCTTCAGCTTATTTAAAGCCTGTCCAAGGCTGGGGCATCGGCCTGGTACCACTTCTTGTAAAGCTCGGCATAACGGCCGGTCACTTGTTGCTGGCGAAGGAACAAGTTAGTGAACCGCAGGAAATCAGTATTTTCGCGTGTCACCATCATCCCTACGGTGTCCTTCGGGAAGGGGGCATCACAGCAGGTGTGGAAAGCCGCGAATTGGGGGAGTTTTTCCAGTTCGACCGCGGCCTGAACGTTGACGATAAACGCGTCCACTTTGCCTTGGGCCAGGGCGAGGTTCCGATCGCTGTCATTACTGACCGTCAAGTACTTGCCGTCCGGGACATTCCATTGGTTGAAGACGTTCTGGAACAACGCATCCTCGGCCGCACCGCGGACCCCCGCAACACGTTTGCCTTTGAGGTCTTCAAAGGTTTTGATGGATGAGTCTTTCCGAGAGACCACTACAAAACTGTAGGAGGAGTAGGGAGAGGTGAAGGCAACGGTTTTTGCCCTTTCCAGGGTGATGGTTGCGCTGGCTATGGAAATGTCGACCTGACTCGACAACAGGGCAGGAATTCGTTGAGGAGATGAGGTTTCGACAATCGTCGGCTTCACACCAAGTGCTTTCGCCAGATCATGGCAATACTCAACGTCATAGCCTGCAGGGTTGTTGGCAGCGTCACGGAAGCCGTTAGGTGGATAGTCGAGCATGACCCCGCATTTAAGCTCGCCAGACGAAATGACATCGTCGAGCTTATCGGCCATGGCTGGCTGAGCCGCGGTCATCGTCGCAGCCAAGGCAAGTGTGATACCGAGCTTTTGTTGAACGTTCATTTCCTATCTCCACGATGGTGTTACGCAATGTAATCCATTACATAAACAAAGCAGAAGTCATGCCAGCTGCCTGTTCGGTTGCAGGAACCCAGGAGAAATCAAAGATAAAAATCTACCGCTAATGAACGATTTAATGCGCTAAAGGCTTAGATATCGTCGATTTTTGTCAAGAATTCGCTGTTTCGTATGGTGTCCTTGATAGGTCTTGCTGAGCGCTGCTTGTGTGCAAAATCGGAGCATTGTGTGTAAGCGATTACATTTTAGGGGCGAAAAGATTCCGGAAAGTAACGTTGCGCGCGGTGAATAAACAATGGGGCCTCAAAAGCGAACGCCAACTGTCCATAGCGATGAATCGAGTGTCGCGCGGCCTTGTTCAGCATTTCAACTGATGCGCGAAGGTCGTGGGCCCGGGGTTCGCCAAGGCCTCAACGCAGGCTCCACGACACCCCGACATACATCGCCAGACCCTCGCCCGGCGTGGACCGTGCCGCGTCCAGGCCCTTGTCGTCGTAACCCGGCGTGACGGTGCCCGCGTAGTGCTGGTCGGTCAGGTTGCGCAGATCCAGCCAGGTTTGCCAGTCGCCCTTGGGCGCGTTGTAGCCCAGGGTCGCGCCGAACAGCGCGTAAGGGTCGGCGTAGTAGCTGTTGGCGTAATCCACCGCGACCTTGGACACCCACTGGGTATTGAGCGCAGCGAAGAAGCCCTGGGGCCAGTCATAGCGCAGTTCGCCTTGGTAGTAGTGCATCGGCAGGCCTGGCAGGCGGTTGTCGCCGAAGCGGTCGTCGTCGCGGTAATGAAAGTCACTGAAGGTGTAGCTCTGGCGCAGGCTCAGTTGGCCGCCGTCGTCTCGCGACCACAGCGTGCTCTGCAGGCTGGCTTCCACGCCCTGGTGCACGGTGGGGCTGGCGTTGAGTTCGTAGGGCGTGATGGCGTTGGCATCCGGCAACACCGAGAGTAATTCGTGGTGCACCTGGGCGTAGTACCAGGCCAGGCTCCATTGCCCCATTGTGCTGTCGCCGCGGCCGCCGATTTCCAGGGTGGTCGCGGTCTGGTTTTGCAGCTTGATCGGGTCGCGCTGGGCGCCTGTGGCGACGCCGCTGCCGGCCGGGAAGCGCTGGTCGGCGCTGTAGATCAGCGACCAGGGGTGTGGCGCTTCGACCGAGCGGCTGAGGTTGCCGAACAGCTGCAGCTCGGGTGTCAGTTGGTAGCGCAAGCCCAGGCGCGGGGCGTAGTCCCAGTCGTTCAGGCTGGTCTTGCCACCGCCTTGCGGGTAGGTCACGGCGCTTTCGCGGCGGGTGTAAATGGCGGCGAGGCCTGTCGTCAGCCACAGGTCGTCGGCGATCTCCAGGTCATTGCCCAGATGCAGGACGGTGTCCGAACCCTGGTAGGTGAAGTCGCGCATGGGCGAGCCCGGCGCATAACCTGCGGTGTTGCCGGTGGGGATGCGCACCGATTCGCTGGCGCCGGCATTGGGCAGGTGTTTGGTGACACGCAGGCCCGCAGTGCTCCGGCTTTCCAGGCCCCATAGCGTGTCGCGTCGCTTGTAGTCGAAGGTGCCGCTGACGTCCGTGTACGCGACCTTCAAGCGGTTGGGGCCCTCGCGCAGGTCCATGGGGTAGTCGTGGTAGACAAGGCCGGTCTGGAGGCTCGAATCGTCGTCGATGTAGTAGGTGGTCTTGTTGCCGATGAAGGTGCTGCCCGGTTGCTCACGGCTGTCGTCCCGCGCCACGTAAGCGGGGTTGGCTGCCCGTGGGTCGTGCTCGATGGAGTGCTTGGTCACCCGCCCGGCGAGGTCATTGTCGGTCTGGCGATAACGCAGGTAGAAGCGGGTTTCCAGGTTCGGGTTGAAGCGATAGCCGAAGTTGGCGATGACGCCCTGACTGTCACTGGCGGTGTGGTCCTGGTAGCCGTCGGCACGCGCGTCGGTCGTGGCCACGTAGTAGTCGAAGTCGCCCAGCACCTGCCCGGAGCTGACCTGGCGCTGCTGATAACCGTGGCTGCCCATGGCGTAACGCACCTGCAACAGCGGTGCGTCGTAGCCGGTGTGGCTGATGTAATCGATGGCCCCGCCCAAGGCCAGCGCGCCCCGGTCGAAACCGTTGGCGCCGCGCAGCACTTCCACGTGGTCGAGCCACAGCGGCTCCAGCAATTCATAAGGCGTGCCACCCGGGCCGGTCAGTGGCAGGCCGTCGAGCATGGCGTACACACCCGAAGCATGGGCGCCCGGTGCACGGTTGATCCCCGATCCGCGAATCGAAATCTTGACCCCTTCGTTGCCCGCAGACTGGGCATAGACCCCCGGTTGATAAGCCAGCACATCCTGGTTGCTGGCCACGCGGCCTTGCAGGGCGCGGCGCAGGTCGACCACATTGGTGCCGCCGGGCACTTCGGCCAGTCGGGCCTTGGCGTCCTCGATCGAGGCGTCTTCACCGCTGCGGTCCTCAGCCCCGATCAGCACTTGTCCAAGCTCCAGGCCTTGGGTCTCGGCCATGGCCGGATAGGCAAGGGCCAGCCCCAGCAACGCAGCGGGCAAGGATTTGGGCGAGGGCATCGAGAGAACTCCAGACGGACAGGAACGGGCAGTGAGAACTGCGACGTAGAGAAGAACGAAGGGAGCACATGTTTAATTTAAGTGAGCGAATATCTGCACGCTATTCTCTGCACGCCTATTTTCTGTGCTCCTATTTTGTACGCCTATTTTCTAAACTCTTATTTTCTGCACTCTTATTTTCTGCACTCCGCCAGCACCACTTGGCAGGTATCCGGCGTGCCACCGGAACGGCCGGCGTAGCGAATGCAGTTGTTCAGGGATTTCTTGCGCGCCATGCTCAAGGTGTCACCCCAGGCGAGGCCACCCTCGCCGGACGTCGGAAGTGCTTTGGCATAGCAGTTCGAGCCCAGGCTCGACGCCGAATAGCGAGCCGTGGTCGTCTTGCCTGAACATCCCGCCAGCAACGCCAGGTTGATGGCGAGCAGGGAGGGCAGAACCCATGACGCGCGGTGGTGTGGTGTTTTTGCGGTCATGGCCTTTTCCTGCAGGAGGCGGCTGGCAGCGTGTGTGCAGCCGGGTACTCATCAGATTAGACGGTAGGCTGATGTTGAGAGCTGCATTCCAGCGCTTTTGGTGCTCGGTGTGTTGCTGATTGAAAATAGTCTCATGCGGGTGGCAGGTTTCGAGCCCCTTACAGCAATAAATTTGAAATGCCCGGCGTTGCTCGACAGAATCGCACCCCGATCCGGCCCTAAGTGCGGGGCGTCCGTGGTGAAAAGGAACTGCAGTTGAACGAACAGACATTGTCGATGCGCCTGGAGCGTGTGGCGGCGCAGGTGCCCGCCGGTGCGCGCCTGGCCGATATCGGCTCGGATCACGGCTACCTGCCGGTGGCGTTGATGCGCCGTGGCGCGATCGCGGCGGCGGTGGCCGGCGAGGTGGCATTGACGCCGTTCCGTTCGGCTGAACGCACCGTGCGCGAGAACGGCCTGGAGCCGCGGATCAGCGTGCGCCTGGCCCATGGCTTGGCGGCGATCGAGTCGGAAGACGGGATCACGGCGATCAGCATTTGCGGCATGGGCGGCGAGACGATCCGCGACATCCTGGACAGCGGCAAGGCGCACCTGAGCGGGCGGGAGCGGCTGATCCTGCAGCCCAACGGCGGCGAGCAGCCGCTGCGCCAATGGCTGATGGACAATGGCTACCGCATCCTCTGCGAAGAGTTGCTGCGGGAAAACCGTTTCTACTACGAAATCATCGTCGCCGAACGCGCCGGGCCGGTGGTGTACAGCCCCGAGGAACTGTACTTCGGCCCGCTGCAGATGCAGGCACGCAGCCCGGTGTTCCTGGCCAAGTGGCAACGCCTGCTGCGCCAGAAGCAGAAGACCCTGAGCAGCTTCGACCGGGCGCGGCAGGCCGTGCCCGAGGAGAAGGTGCAAGAGATCGCCCGGCAGGCCCGGTGGATCACCGAGCTGCTGGCTTGAGCCCGCGGCCCAGGGTTGATACGAAAAGCCGTGAGCGATGAAAAGAAGGTCCGAAAGCTCTCCTGAACAATGCGCGCTAGAAGCCTTGTTTGAACGGTCGCGGCGGTGTGACGATCAGGTGCGGGCGATATCGAGCCACACCTGCCCGTCGGGATACTGGTAACGCTCCAGGGTTTCAGCGGTCATTTCGATGCTGTAGCCCGCACGCTGCGGTGGCATGTAGCGGCCGCGGCGGATCACCACCGGGTCGAGGAAGTGCTCGTGCAGGTGGTCGACGTATTCGAGGACCCGGTTGTGCAGCGAGGCCGAGACGGCGATGTAGTCGAACAGGGCGATGTTCTGCACGTACTCGCACAGACCGACACCCCCGCCATGGGGGCAGACCGGCACGTTGAATTTGGCGGCCATCAGCAGCACGATCAACACCTCGTTCAGGCCGCCCAGGCGCGCCGCGTCCAACTGGCAGAAGTCCAGTGCACCGGCCTGGAACATCTGCTTGAACATCACCCGGTTGTGGCAATGCTCTCCGCTGGCGACGCCGATCGGTGCGATGCGCTGGCGAATGCTGGCATGGCCGAGGATGTCGTCGGGGCTGGTCGGCTCTTCGATCCACAGCGGTTCGAACGCGGCCAGGCGGCGCATGTTGGCGACCGATTCATCGACGTCCCAGACCTGGTTGGCGTCCATCATCAGGGTGCGTTCCCAGCCGATTTCTTCGCGCAAAATCGTTGCGCGGCGGATGTCGTCTTCCAGGTTGGCGCCGATTTTCTGCTTGATGTGGGTCCAGCCGTCCGCGACCGCGACCCGGGCCAGTTGGCGCATTTTGTCTTCGCTGTAGCCGAGCCAGCCCGGCGCGGTGGTGTAGCCGGGGTAGCCTTCGCGCAGCATCTGCGCCTCACGCTGGGCCTTGCCCGGCACCTGGCGGCGCAGCAGGGCGATGGCTTCTTCCGGGGTGAGCACGTCGGTGACGTAGCTGAAGTCCAGGCAGCGCACCAATTGTTCCGGGGTCATGTCGGCCAACAGCTTCCACACGGGCTTGCCTTCGTGTTTGGCCCACAGGTCCCAGATGGCGTTGACGATGGCCGCGGTGGCTAGGTGGATCACGCCTTTTTCCGGGCCCAGCCAGCGCAGTTGGCTGTCGCCCACGGTGATGGTGTGCCAGAAGGCGCCCATGTCGGCCACGATCTCTTCCAGGGTCAGGCCGACCACCATGGGGGCCAGGGATTGCACGGCCGCCACGCAGATCTCGTTGCCACGGCCGATGGTGAACGTCAGGCCGTGGCCTTCCAGGCCGCCAGGGGCGTCGGTGTGCAGCACGACGTAGGACGCGGAATAGTCCGGCGCGCTGTTCATCGCATCGGAGCCGTCCAGCGACAGGGAAGTGGGGAAACGGATGTCGCGAACGCTCAGCTGGGTGATTCGAATGCTCATGGTGGGCTCTTGTGCTCGATGACCAGTTGGAGGCTCGACTGTAGGTCGCCGAGCGATACAGGCATAATCACGGTTTCCTAAGTAGCGATACCGGATTTGATATGTCTCCAGATCCAGAAACCACCACGATCACACCCCGTAGTTTCGGCGCCCTGAAAATTTCCAGCCGGCAAATCACCTTGCTCAATGCCTTGGGTGAGTTCGGCAACCTGCGCCGGGCGGCCACGGCGATGCACACCACGCAACCGGCCGCCAGCCTGCTGTTGCAGCAACTGGAAGAGCGCCTCGGCGTGCGCGTGTTCGAACGCTTGCCCCGCGGCATGCAGCCAACTCTTTATGGTGAGGTGATGATCCGTTACGCCCAGGGCGCGCTGCATGAGTTCGAGCAGGCCCAGGCGCAGATCGCGGAACTGGAGCGCGGGGCCATGGGACGGGTGCGCGTCGGCAGCGTGATGGGGCCCGTGCCCCGGCTGCTGACCAAAGCGGTGCTGGCGTACAAGCGCGATCACCCCAAGGTGCGGATTTCCATTGAGGTGGGTACCAGCGATACCTTGCTGCCGGCCTTGCTGCGCGGCGATTTCGATGTGGTGCTGGGGCGCTTGCCGGATCAGAGCGACAGTCAGGACCTGGACATCGAGCTGTTCGACAACGGCGAGCAGATGCGCGTGATCGCCCGGGCGGGTCACCCGTTGGCGGGTGCCTCGCCACTGCAGTTGGCCGACTTGATCACCTTGACCTGGGTCCTGCACCCCATCGGCAGCCCCATGCGCCGCCGGGTGGAAACGGCCCTGCAGGCCAGCGGTATGGTGCAGTCGCTGGACATTGTCGAAACCGCGTCGATCCTCGCGACCACGGCGATGCTCGAGGCTTCGGACATGATCGCGGTAGTGCCCAATGACGTGGCCGAGCATTATGCGCGCTATGGCATGGTCGCTGTCTTGCCGGTCGAGCTGCCGATTTCCATGGTCAACATTGGCCTGCTGACCTTGCGTTCCCGGCCAAGGTCGGTGGCGTTGAATACGCTGCTGCAGTATTTGCGCGGGCAATAGCGGCAACTCGATAACGCCCGGTTATCGATTGATCGGATCATCTCATTGGGAATGTTGAGGCCGGCTCCCTACAGTTATCGCAAATTCGCCCGTCACAGAACGGGCGAGCCATAACAAGAAGTCCGCCGTACTGCCCCGAGAGGTCCCATGTCCCTGATTGCCAGAACCCGTTACGACGCACAAACACTCACCACCTTCGTCGAGCAACTGTTCGAAACAGCCGGGGCCGATGCGGAGGTTGCCCAGGTGGTGACCCGGGTGCTGCTCGAAGGTGAGCTGCTGGGCCATCGCACCCACGGCCTCAACCTGGTGAGCCGCTATATCGGCGGCATGCTGACGGGGCAGGTCAAGGCCAGTGCCCGGTTGCTCGAGCAGGTCTCGGACAGCGGCATATCCGCCTTGTTCGATGGCCACTATGTGCTCGGCCCTTATTGTGTCAGCCGCGCCCTGGACTGTGCGGCCAAGGGCGCCACGGAGCAGGGCATCGGGATCGCCGTGGTACGCCGCGCCTCGCACATCGGTTGCCTGGCCGCTTACCTGAAGCCTTTCACTGACCGGGGCCTGGTGGCCATGGTCTATTCCTCAGACCCGTCGGTGGGACTGGTGTGCGCCCATGGCGGGATCGACCCGATCTACACGCCCAACCCGATTGCCGCCGGCATCCCGACCCGGGGCGAACCGATCCTGCTGGATGTGAGCATGTCCACCGTGACCCTGGGCCTGGTCGGCCAGTGCCGCGAGGCTGGCAGCCCACTGCCGCACCCGGTGCTGATGAGCAACGACGGACAACTGAGCAATGATCCGGCCGACTTCTTCACCACGCCGCCGGGCAGCATTCTGCCCCTGGGCGGCCAGGCCTTCGGCCACAAGGGCTTTGCCCTGGCGATTCTGGTCGAGGCCCTGACCTCGGGGTTGGCTGGCCATGGGCGCAAGGACACCCCTGGCCAGTGGGGCGCCTCGGCCACGGCCGTGGTGATTGACCCGCGCTTCTTCGGCGGGCTGGACGCCTTCACCGACGAAAGTTCGTTCCTGAGCAAGCTGATCCTGGCCAGCCGTCCGGTAGACCCCGAGCGCCCGGTGCGCTTGCCGGGCCAGGCCGGCCTGAAGCTGCGCGAGCAAGCGTTGCGCGAAGGCGTGAGCCTGTCGCAGAAGGTGATCGATGACCTCAACCAGTGCGCCGCGCAGTTGCAGCAGCCGGCGCTGAATCAATGAGTCGGCGTGACCCGGTAGGAGCGAGCTTGCTCGCGAAAAACCCGAGGGCGCCGCTGGGCGTCTGGTTTTACGCGTTATCGTTCACGACCTTCGCGAGCAAGCTCGCTCCTACAGGGGGGGCGTGTCAGCCCGGATAGTTTTGTAGAGACCAAGGATGAGTGTGCCACCGGATGATGGATCGGCCCGGCATTGAAACCGCTGCAATAACAATAATAAAGGCCAACAGATGAAACCACTGAAGAAGTATCAAAACATCACCGTTGTATTCCTGTTGTTGATCGGCATCGTCAACTACCTGGACCGCAGTGCGCTGTCGATCGCCAATACCTCGATCCAGAAGGACATGATGATCAGCCCTTCGCAGATGGGCATTCTGTTGTCGGCCTTCTCCATCGCCTACGCCTTTGCGCAGTTGCCGATGGGCATGATCATCGACCGCCTGGGCAGCAAGATCGCCCTGGGCGCTTCATTGCTGGCCTGGTCGGTGGCTCAGTCGACGTTCGGCATGGTCAACAGCTTCGCCGGCTTCATGGGCCTGCGCGTGCTGCTGGGGATTGGCGAGGCACCGATGTTCCCTTCGGCGGCCAAGGCCCTGTCCGAATGGTTCGATGCCAGCGAGCGCGGTACGCCGACCGGGATCGTCTGGTCGTCGACCTGCCTGGGCCCATGCCTGGCGCCGCCCTTGCTGACGCTGTTCATGGTCAACTTTGGCTGGCGCGGAATGTTCATCATCACCGGTGCGATCGGTATCGTCCTGGCCGTGTGCTGGTTGACCTTCTACAAGAGCAAGGCGCAGTACCTGGCCGAGCTTGCGGCTGAAGGCAAACCGTTGCCGACCGAGAAAAGCCCCCAAGTGCAAGCGGCCGACCCCAAGGCACCGAAGGTTTCCTACTTTGCCGGCTGGCTCGACCTGTTCAAGCACCGCAGCACCTGGGGTGCGGTCCTGGGCTTCATGGGCGTGATCTACATGCTGTGGCTGCACCTGACCTGGCTGCCAGGTTACTTCGAACGCGAACATGGCATGAACCTGTACAAGACCGCGTGGCTGGTGTCGCTGGCCTATGGCTTCGGCGCAGTGGGCACCATCGTCGCCGGGCGCTTCTGCGACAGGCTGGTACGCCGTGGCATGAGCATCCTGGCCAGCCGCAAGTTCGGCGTGATCACGGGCCTGGTACTGGCTGCGCTCTTCACCGTGCCGCTGTCGTTTGTCACCGGCCTTACCGGTTGCATCATCCTGCTGTGCCTGGCGCTGTTCAGCATCAACATGGCCAGCGCTACGGCCTGGATGATCGTCAACACCATCGTCGACAGCCGCCGGGTGGCCTCGTTCGGTTCGATCCAGAACTTCGGCGGCTACATCGCCGGTTCCGTCGCGCCGATCGTCACCGGCTTCAGCATCCAGTACTCGGGTTCGTTCAATACCGCGTTCATGATCAGTGCGGTGGTGGCGCTGTGTTCAGCCCTGGCGTACTACCTGCTGCTCAACGCACCGATCAGCGATGCCGAGCCTGCACCTGAGCACATCGTTGGTGTGACCGAGTAAGGGCCCGGAGTCATCGACGGCCGTCGGTACTGCCCAGGCGGTGCCTGACGGTCGCGGCGGCGTTCACAACAGGTTACTCGGGCGGGCAATCGCCTCCTTCTGCCTCATCCGTCAGGCCGGCAAGTGTTCTTGCTGCAATGTAACCAAACGTCATGCCTGGCCCGAGGGTGATGCCACCGCTTGGGTAGTAACCGTTCATGATGCTGTTCATGTCATTGCCCACGGCGAACAACCCGGCAATCGGCATTTGTTGGTTGTCCAGTACCCGAGCACAGGCATCAGTGTTCAACCCGGCGAAGGTACCGAGGCTGCCGGGAACCAGCTTGACGGCGTAGAACGGTCCCTGGCGCAGGCTGCCGAGGGACGGATTGGGACCATGGAGGGCTTCCCCTTGAGCTTTGTTGTACAACGACTCACCGCGCCGGAAGAGCGGGTCGCAGCCTTTCTCGGCGTGCTGATTGAAGGTGCTTACCGTGGCTTCCAGCTGCTTTGCATCAATCGCACATTGGCGTGCCAGTCCGGCCAGGGTCGCGTCCTTGAACAGATAGCCATTGCGAACATATGACGCCGTCGGGAACGGAAATGGTTTGGACCAACCCAGGCCATAGCGCCGCTGGGCGCGGTGGTCACAGATCAGCCAGGACACCGGGGTTTCTCCCGGTCCGGTGGCCTCGAACAGTGCGCACATATAGTCGTGGTAAGAGTCGGCCTCGTTGACGAAGCGGCGGCCATCCTGACGCACCGCGAGAAAACCCGGTTTCGCCCGCTCCATCAAATGTGGAAAGCCACTGAAACCACCGTCCTCCCGCGGCACGCGAGAGACAGGTGCCCACGCAGCGGCATGCGGCAAGTCGGATGCAACGCGAGCTCCGACGCTTTCACCCAGTCGCAAACCGTCGCCGGTATTGCCCTTGGGAGCAGCGCTCAAGTGTCCGGTGCCATCAGGTGCATGGGTGAACTGGTGGGCAATACGCTGCCGGTCGTGGGGGAAACCGCCGCAGGCCATCACCACACCTCGTCGTGCACGGATGTCGAGCAGGCGTCCAGTGCCCTCGATACGTGCGCCGACCACACGCTGATCCTCATGCAGCAGCTCATGTACCGGCGTATCGGTGAACAGCCGGACGTTGCGATCCACCGCGCTTTTCAGCAACCGGGCTACCAATGCATTACCGTTCACCAGGTGCATGCTCCGGCCGTGGCACATCAGGTCGCGGGCATGGCGCAACAGGCGTTTGCCGACGTACAGCATGGATGGCGCAGAGTGGCTGGCATTGAGAAAATGATTGAGATCGGCGCCACCGGCAATGCCCATTCCGGCAAGGCTGATGATATCCAACGGACGCCGAAGCTTTTTGATCCAGGGACCTAGTCGACGACCATCGTACGGCTGGGCGCAGACCGAGCGACCGCCTCTGGCGAAGCCTTCGCTGGCATGGAAGTCAGGCATCTTGCTGCCGGAGAAAAATTGGACTTCGGTATGATGCTGAAAGAACTCGACCATCTTCGGGCCTTGTTCGAGGAACATCTCCATGCGTGGGTCGAGCACATCGGTCTGCAATTCGTTGCGCAGGTAGATCCGCGCCTGTTCGAGTTCATCAACTATCCCTTCGGCGACGGCCAACGGGTTGCGGGGGATCCACAGCCAACCGCCCGACCAGGCGCTGGTGCCGCCGAACACGGGTTCTTTTTCCACCACGATGACGTCGAGGCCTAGCTCGGCGCAGGTGACGGCACTCGCCAGGCCAGAGGCGCCGGAACCGATGACCAGGACATCACAGATAAGGTCGTCGACGTTAATCGACGGCAAGACGCTCATGGCGACCTCCATTATTGTTTTTTTTCGAGTGGGGCGGGGGGCGGGGCTGGCCGCTCCCCGGCGGAAGCGGCTCAACGGGACGACGGTTACTTCAACGGTGAAAAGTCGGTCGGGCGCAGCAGGCGCGACTCTAGAGTCACCACGGCGTCGAGCTCCTTGTTCTGCCGGGCAAAGTCCTGCCAGCGCGGATCGGCTGCCATGGCGTTGCGACGGGCCATGCGATCGTCGAGGCTGGTATAGGCCCAGATGTGCACCACCTGGTTGACCTCACCGATTTCGGTGGTGAAGAAACCGACCAGGTTGCCCAGGTGCTCCTGCTGCACGGCCAGTGCCGCGTTTTTGTACAAGGCGAGCCAGTCGCCAAGGCCGGTCGGTTTAATCGTGTAGGTGCGCAGTTCGTAGTACATGCTGTTCTCCAGTGCGGGGTTCTTGGGTTGTGCTGCGGTCAAGACGGGCTGCGATATCAATGGCGGCGAGGTAACCGAAGGTGATGCCGGGGCCGAGGGTTATGCCGGGACCGGGGTAGGTGCCGTCCATGATCGAATTCATTTCGTTGCCGGCGGCGTACAGGCCGGGGATCGGTGCGCCGCTGCGGTCGAGCACGTTGGCCTGGCTGTTGGTGACCAGTCCGCGGGCGGAGCCGAGGTCACCGGTAAACAGGCGAATGGCGTAAAACGGCGTCTTGTGCAGCGGTTTCAGGCACGGGTTGGGTCCGTGATGCGGGTCGCCCATGTAGCGGTTGTAGGCGCTGCTGCCTTTACCAAACAGACTGTCGACGCCAAGGGCTGCATCGGCGTTGAACTGCGTCAGGGTCTGCTCCAGAGCCGTGGCATCGATGCCAGCGATGAGGGCCAGTTCGGCGAGGCTGTCTGCGCGCAGCAGATAACCGGCGTCGATCAACGCGCTGTTATCGACCGGTCGCGGACGGGCCAGGCCCATGCCGTATCGGTTCAAGGCTTCGCTGTCACAGATCAGCCAGCAGGGCGCATTGGCGCCGCCGTTGGCGAACATGCTTTCGACGAAGCAGTGGTAGGAGTCCGACTCATTGACGAAACGTCGCCCGGCGCGGTTGACCGCGATCACTCCGGGTTTGGCCCGATCGGTCACCAGATGCGCAAAGCGCTCGACGCTGCCGTCGGCCTTGCGCAGCACCGAGACCGGCGCCCAGAAGAAATTCGCCGAAAGGTTGTCGCCAATGGCTGCGTTGACCGAAGCGGCCAGTCGTTGTCCGTCACCAACGTTGGCGGGTGGTGACATGCTCCAGTGTTCCGAGTCCGTCGCTGGCCGCTGTTCAGCGGCTTGAGCACCGGCCGCAAATCCTCCCATGGCCAATACCACGCCGCCCTTGGCAAATACCTTGCGGGTTTGTCCGCTCCAGGTGATCTGCACACCCTTTACGGTTCCCTGCTCGACAAGCAACGCATCGGGTGCCGCCTGAAGCCACAAGTCGACGCCATTGGCGAAGGCGGTGGTTGCCAGCCGGGCGATCAAGGCATTGCCCACGGTCAGGCGCGTGCCGCGTGGATGGTTGAGGCGATCGATGGCATAGCGGCTCATCAGTTTCAGGCAGTGCCAGAGGGATTTCGGCGAGCGCTTGAAGCTGAGGAAGTGCTGGATGTCGACACGATTGACCATCATGCCGCCGAACAGCAGCATGCCATCCGGTGGCCGCTTCAGGTCTTTGAAGTGTTCACCAAGCTTGCGCCCGTCGTACTCGTCGATTTCCAGGGCGCGACCGGTTTGCGTGCCACCGGGCAAGTCCGGGTAATAGTCGGGCGACAGTGGCCGCAGGCTGTATTTGAGATCGCTGTGGGTCTCCAGAAAACCCAAGGCTTCGCGGCCATTGTCAATGAAGGAATCGATCAGCGCCGGGTTGTAGCCAGCGCCGATCACTTCCTTGAGATAGCGGCGCATCTGTTCGGCGCTCAGGTGATGCCCGGCGGCCCGGGCCTGATCGGAGTCGTGCAGCCAGACCGCGCCACCTGAGATCGCCGAGGTGCCGCCGAAGGCTTCGGTCTTTTCCACCAGCAAGACCTTGAGGCCTCGGCAACTGGCGGTCACCGCCGCAGCGAAACCGGCGGCACCGCTGCCGAGGACAATCACGTCGTAGACCAGGTCGGCACCGGCAGCGAGGTGGGTAGTCGTCATATTCATTGTCTATCGCCTGTCGAGGACACGGCTGCAGATCAGATCTGCAGCGGTGTTACGCCCATGAAGTGGCCGAGGTTACCCAGTTGCGCCAGGGCCATTTCCGGACCGGTCTGGATCGGGCAACCACGCAGCCGGGCGAAGGCGAGAAAAGGCGTCACGGCTGGCGAAGTCACGACATCGGCAACCAGCGTCGACTTTTGCAGGGTTTGCATCAGAACTTGCGGCAACGGCAGCGGGCCTTCATCGCTGGTGGCGCCCATGCCGACCGGCGAGGCGTTGACCACCAGATCGAAGTGCTCGAGCGAGGCGGGGCTGGCGCTGATCACGATCTCGGGAAAAGCATCGCGCAACAGTTCGCCGAGCATCTCGACGCGCTCCGCGCTCAAGTCGCTGATGACCAGATGACTGATCCCGGCCTGACACAGTGAATAAGCAATCGCACTGCCGACACCGCCGGTGCCGATCACCAACGCCTGTTTGTCTTGCGGATTGAACCCCTGCTGGCGCGCAGCACTGAGAAAACCTTCGCCGTCGACGATATCGCCCACCAGCCGGCCGTCGGCCTCGCGCCGGATTACGTTGACCGAGCCCAGCGCCGCCGAGCGCTCACTGACGCTGTCCAGACGGCCGGCCAGTAGCTGTTTGTAGGGGACGGTGACCACGCAACCGCGCAGATTTTGCCAGCCACGCAAGGTCTCAATGAAGTTCTGCAGGGCGGTCGGCGCAAGGTCGATGGCCAGCATGGCAACGTTTTGCTGGTGATCAGCGAACCAGCGGTTGAAGTTTTCCGGCGATTTCACCTGTGTAACAGGTGAGCCGACGATGGCGACCAGTTCAGTCGAAGCCTGAATCATTTGATGTTCCCGCTTATTGGCTGTGTTGTGGGGCCGATACTGCAAGCGAGGAGGGAGGCGAACAATCAAGCTGCGAGGTGTTTACGTTGATAATCGCATCATCAGTGCGATAATCGCATTATTGGTTTGAATAAGAGTCGTAGCGATGAAGCAGCCCACTATCCATCAACGGGATTTGATCGTCGGCCTGCAAAAGGGACTGGCGCTGTTGCAATTGTTTTCCCAGGAGCATCCGCGCCTGAGTGTGCCTGAGGCTGCCCGACTGGCCGACATGACCCAGAGTGCCGCCCGGCGCTTCTTGCTGACGCTGGTGCATGACGACTTTGTGCAGACAGATGGCCGTTATTATTGGCTGACCGCCAAGGCATTGCGTATCGGCCAGGCCTATGTCGATTCGGCGGTGTTGCCGCGCATGCTGCGTCCCATCGTCGAACAGGTGGCGCGAACCACCCAGGAACACGTGTCTGTGGGCGTTCGCGACGGTGATGACATCGTGCATATCGTGCGCAGCCGCTACAGCCATATCACCTCAATGTCGATCCGCCCCGGCTCACGGGTGCCGATGTATTGCACGGGCAGTGGCCGGCTCTGGCTGGCGAGCCTGTCAGCGGAGGCGCTCGACACCTATTTCGCCCGCAACCCGCCACGGGCCATTACCCCTTATACGGTGACCGATGAGGCGCGCATTCGCGCCGAAATCGCCTTGGCTAACGAGCGTGGCTATGTCCTGGTGGATCAGGAGTATGAAGTGGGGATGCGGGTTCTGAGCGTGCCGTTGATGGATCGGGAAGGGCGGTTGCAGGCAACCTTGACCCTCACCACCCACGCCTCGCGAATGACCCTCGAGCAAATACGCGAACGTTATCTGTCCACATTGTATGAAGGGCAAGCATTGCTAAGGCCAATCATGACCCTCTAGTTTCGTAGCACTTGCGAGCGTGGCGCCGAGCTAGGCATCATCGATGCCTTCATCTATCACCGTGCAAAGGATCGCCCGCATGCCCATTTATATCGCAGCAGAGCATGAGTTGAACGTAGGTCGCGCCACCGTAGCAGAGGCGCCTGCGCAAGAAGGTTCATTTGTCGTCGTATTCGAGGACGATGAAGACACCGGCTATTTCTATGCCCTGGATACCTCGGACAGTGACAACCCGATCCAGGATGCGCTGCATATCTATAATGTCGCCGACATATCTGATCGGGACAAATCCTCGACGGTGAAGATCGGCTGGTCCATGGACCATGGCAAGGCTGTGCTGTTGATCAACGACCATCCCCACGCAGTGTTTGATTTTGCCGGCAAGCAAGGCTATTGCCGTTCCGGATTCCCACCTTCTGCGGGTAAAGGCTGGTCTGAGAATGGCCATGAGTGGAATGACGAAGCGCTGAAATTGTTTGCCTGAGGCATGCCCGTTGAGGAAAAGGGGGGCTGATTTATCTTCCAGAGGAAGATAAATCGTCCCTTTTTTCGATCCGAGACAAACTCGTGACCTCTGATGAGGTCGTAGACCTGTAAACGCAGGTCACGGACGTCCGCTTCTGGCCGCCACTATTAAGATCGAAAAAGGAATAATTCGAATGAGCGACCATCACGCGCCGGACTTCACCAAAGTCCCCCAAGGCATGGTGCCGTTCCCCAGCGTCGAAGAAGTTTTCGTGGCTGATCAAATGGAACTGGGCAAGCACTTGCACCCCCTGTTCAGCATTGATATCAGCACCTTGAACCCGCAATGGTCGGGTGTGCTGTACATGCTCAGCCCGCTGGAGCCGTATGAATGTCTGGTAGGCGAGTTGACCGAGTGGGATGGGTACCATGGCGACCTGTTGAAAACGAACTGGATCGGATTCAGTGTCGAACAAGGACGCTATCGTCTTTGCGGTGACCCGCGATACTTCTTTCTTCATGAGGGCAACGCGGATCTGGCTGACCCTCATCCGGGCGCCAGAGCTGATCTGGAGCGACATTACACCGAACAGGATATCGCCTTCGCAGCCGCGGCTGACGGGTTCAAAAGCAGCGGGACGCTGGCCCGCCTGGATTGGGATGCCAATCATCCCGTGGAATTCGTCAAGCAGTTGGGTGGTGAAGTCGACGGCGTGGCGAACTGGGTGGAAGCGGTCGAGTTTCCCATGCACATCGTTGAACGTGACGCCGATCGGGGTGACTCGAACGTCTACCCCTTGAGCCCGGCAGGTAACCGTTTTTTCCACGTGGCAAGCGTACCTGGCTGGCATTATCGAACCGCAGGCGCAGACCTCATCGTCATGTTCTATGAGCCTGTTGAGGGGTTGGTGTTGTTTACTTTCGATTACAGCTGAGCGGATTGCTGCGATTCCAGAATTTGGCGTTGGCAGTACCGGCCTCATCGCGGGCAAGCCCGGCTCCCACAAAGGGCCCGGGCGGTGCCGACTGTCGCGGTACTTCAACGGACCCGTTGAGGCAATCGGGCAGCGTGCCCCAGTAGGAGCTGTCGAGCGAAGCGAGGCTGCGATCTTTTGATCTTGCCGTTACTCAGCGGAGGATTCTGCTATCCAATAACCCGGTCTGTACCGACCTCGAATATGTTCGTAATTGCGCCGGGCTGACACCCAGCCGTTGCTTGAAAGCAGTCGCCATGTGCGCCTGGGAGTTGAAGCCGCAGGTGAGGGCGATCTCGGACAGGCTGGCTGTCGAGTCGCGCAGCCGGGCACGGGCCTTGGCGAGTCGGCGGTCGATCAGGTAACTGTGCGGGCTTTTGCCCGTGGCGTGCTTGAAGGCCCGCATGAAAAATCCTTCGGACAATTCAAACAGTCCGGCCATTGCCTGCACGCTCAGCGCACCGTCAAGACCGGCGTCAATGAATTCATCGAGCAGGCGCATGCGGCTGGCGGTGATGGAGCCTTGGGGCGGCGTCGGCAACGCCTCCTGCGCCATGGCCCGTTCAGCCAAGGCTAGCGCCCAGGCCTCCCAATCGTCATCCAGCGAGGCGTGCAACAGCGCGTTGCGCATTTGCCGCGCAAGGCTGATGGCCTGCGGATCGATGCGATTGTTGAAGGCCCGCTCCCCCTTCAACACCAGGCCGTCAGCGCGCATCACCCGCAGGTATTCACCGCCTTCGGCGGACTCGGACAACACGTCACAGCCGACAGGGACAAACGCCAGGCCGTTCGGCGTGGCAACGAACGGCAGCACTCGATCACTGCCGATGGCGTGCTGGCCTTGCTGGCTGTCGAAGGCAAAGCCGATCGCCGCATGGGTCGCTACGTATCGGGCAGCGTAGGCGGAACCGGGCAACAATTCGATCGCCCAGGGGCCGGCCTCGACACGGCGGACCGGTTCGGTCAGGAGCGATGGTGCCAGGCGGTTTCGAGGGTTCATGAGCACCATAGTAGTCAAGACGCGGCACAAAAGTCAGGTCGGTTTTCTGAAAGCCGGCGGATGGGCACCGCGTCTAGACTGGGCAAAACCTCAGGGAGAGTGCTCATGCACAGACTGACTCGCGATGACATCGAACAAGCGGCCCACCAGGTGTACCAGGTCATGCCTGCCACCGCCCAGTACCCTTGGCCATTGCTGGCTGAACGGTTGGGGTGCACGGTGTGGGTCAAGCATGAAAACCATACGCCCACGGGCGCTTTCAAGGTGCGTGGCGGCATTACCTTCATGCACTGGCTCAAACGCACGCACCCCACCGCCAGCGGCATTGTCACCGCTACCCGCGGCAACCATGGCCAGAGCCTGGCGCTGGCGGCACGCGCGCTGGGTTTGCGCGCATTGATCGTAGTGCCGGAGGGCAACTCGGTAGAAAAAAACCATGCCATGCGCGGCTTCGGCGGCGAGGTGGTCGAATGGGGGCGCGATTTCGATGAAGCCCGGGAAGAGGCTGCACGCCTGGCGCAAGAGGAGGGCCTCTATCTGGTGCCGCCGTTCCACACCGAATTGGTCAAAGGCGTGGCCACGTACGCGCTGGAGCTGTTCAAGGCGGCGCCGGACCTGCATACCGTCTACGTGCCGATCGGCTGTGGCTCCGGGGTTTGTGGGGTGATCGCCGCGCGCGATGCGCTGGGCCTGAAAACAGAAGTGGTGGGGGTGGTTTCCACCGAGGCGGCAGCGGCAAAACTTTCTTTTGAAGCGGGAGAAATTTGCGAAACCGCGACGGCAAATACCTTTGCCGACGGCCTCGCCGTTCGTAAACCGATTCCTGAAGCCTTCGCCATCTACGGTGCGGCGGCGGCGCGGATCGTATCCGTCACAGAGGACGAGATAGCCGAGGCCATGCGCGTGTATTACACCGATACCCACAACCTGGCGGAAGGGGCGGGGGCGGCGGCCCTGGCGGCGCTCATTCAGGAGCGTGAAGCCATGGCGGGAAGACGGGTGGGGGTCATTTTGTCCGGCGGGAATGTCGACAGGGCGGTGTATGCAAACGTGATCGGGTGACCGAGGGCGACATAAGCACCAGCCGTTGAGAGGCCATGCACTGCATGGCCTCACAGAGTGCTATTTCAATTTGAATGCGATGACGCTGTCGCCCAATGTTGTCCCAAGGGAACCATGGCCGCCGGCAGAAATGACAATGTACTGGCTGCCATCCTCACCGACATAAGTCGATGGAGTCGCTTGCCCGCCGGCGGGCAGCTCATATTGCCAAAGCAGCTCCCCATTATTGATGGCATACGCACGAATGAAATTATCTGCGGTAGCCGCGTGGAATATGACACCGCCTGCTGTAACCAGCGGACCGCCGTGAGCCACCATGCCCATGGGTAAACCGATAGGGAAAGCCCCTGGCAAGAAGGACGTCTTCAAGTTTTTGGTGGTACCGATACGACGCATCCATTGCGTCTTCCCGGTCAGCAGGTCGACACCCACCATTCGACCCCACGGCGGTGCGATGCAAGGAATGCCCAGTCCGGACGCAAATTGCTTGATGTTGATGGCGTAGTCACCCTGGAAGTTTTCATTCCAGTAGGGTGTTTTATCGGCCGTGAACAGGCGTTTTTCCTCGGTACTCGCATCGCGCTTGATCAACGTATATTTGTAAGCCAGCCGTACCGGCGCGCCGATGGCAATCTGGCGTTGCGGATCCACGGCAATCGAGCCCCAGTTGAAGGCACCGATATTGCCAGGAAAGATCAGCGAGCCGGTTTCGCTGGAAGGGGTCCAGGGGTTATTCGTGTAATTGAGCTCGTTATAGGCAATGCGGCACGACATCTGGTCAAACGGGGTCAGTCCCCACATGGCGCTTTCTTTCAGCGGTTCCGGGATAAAGTTGAGACGCGATACGGGCTGGGTCTTGGCAAAACGTTCGCCGTGCACACCGCCCTTATCGGAAACCGCGACTTGATCCACGGGTACGATCGGCTCGCCGGTAAGCCGATTCAATACGAAGATATTGCCTACCTTGGTCGGCAGCAAAATCGCCGGTTGCTCCTGTCCTTTGGGCCCGATATCCATGATGGAAGGCTGGGATGGATTGTCTCGATCCCAAAGGTCATTGTTGGAGGTTTGAAATTTCCATTTGAATGCGCCGGTGTTGAGATCCAGGGCCACCAGCGTATCCCGGAACTTCTCGACGTTGCTGTCCGGGTTGCGTTGCAGCCCCAGCTCATCAGGGGAGGCATTGCCGAAGGGCACGTAAACCAGATTGTTTTTTACATCCGCACTCAGGGTTGCCCAAGCAACAGGAGTGTCTTGCTGGTATTGCCCAGCCGGATCGATCGGTGAGGTGTGATCCGGATTCTCTGGAGCAAAATTCCAGACGAGCTCGCCGGTCATGACGTTGTAGGCACGAATCACACCGGACGGGTTGCCGCTGTTGTAGCCGTTGTCCATGACCGAGCCGCCCAGAATCACCAGGTCACCCGCCACCAGTGGCGCTGCCGTTTGCATCAGTGCGTGCGGTCGCAGTGGGCCCATGTTGGCCGTGAGGTCAACGACACCCTCCTGGCCGAAATCCGCACAGGGTTTGCCGGTGTCGGCATCCAGCGCAATCAGCTTCGCAGTAGCCGTCGTGGTGATAATGCGTTTCTGGCATTGGCCGCTGGAGGAGGGCGCGGCAGTCTCACTGTTGGCCTTTGCAAAATAACTGACGCCGCGACAGGTCTGGTGCTGCACCAGGTACGAAGGGTCTTTGGTCGGTTCGTATTTCCAGGCCAGCTTGCCGGAAACCGGGTCCAGCGCATGCACTTCATTGTGCGCAGTACAGATGTACAGCCGGTTATTGACCTTGAGCGGTGTGGCCTCGAAGGTGTACTCGCTCGCATCCTTGCCAGGATCGCGAAGGTCGCCGGTGTGGTATTCCCAGGCGACTTGCAGATTCTTGACGTTTTCGGCGTTTACTTTATCGAGCTTGGAGAATCGCTGCCCTTCATTGTTACCGCCATAAGCCGTCCAGTCCTCGGCAGGGGCATCGGTTTTCTGGCTGATCACGGGATTGGAAATGTCGCCCTGAACCGGGTAGGGGTCATAGAACATGATCCCGACGACGAGCACCATCATGACCGCAACCGTGCCGCCCAATGCCGGATGAAATTTTTTGTTCTCGCCGGTGTAAAGGGCGCGGGTTACCCATGGCAGGGCCAGCCAGAAACCAATCAGCGCAAAGAGATCGCCCCGGGGTATCCATTGCCACTTGTCGAAGCCGACCTCCGATATGATCCAGATCAGGATTGCCCACATGACCGCTGCATAGAATGTCAGCGCGACCCGCTTCCTCAGGAACAGCAGCACGGCCGTGATCAGGAGGCAGATCGCAATAATCGCGTAAGCGGGCGAGCCTCCGACGAGTATCAGGTGGCCTCCCATGTATAGGGTGGCGAGCCCTATGAGTGCCAGGATAACGCCGGTAACTCTCAGTATCATTTCACACCTCGTGTGGGGTTCAGGAACATCGGCCATGGCACTTCCATGACGCTAGTCCGGCTTTTTTGTCGGTTCAAAAAACCGTGTTGACGGTCAGGCCCACGACGGTAGCGTTGTCCACCTCGTGAACCCCACCCGGATTGGCCAGGTATTGAATGTTCGGACGCACCATCAGCCACGGCGTCAACTTGAAGTCATAATGAATCTCGGCGGCATACTCGGCCCGCTGAACAGGCTGGTAAGCGGGATCATCGTAGTCATTCAGGGAATTGACGGTGTTGTGCAGGCGCTGATTTTTCGACAACGCCGGGTTGACGTGCAGCTGACTGAAACCGATCGCGACCGCGTCTTGAGGTCGTGCATCGAAGGGGCCCGCGTAGATGGCGCCGACTTGGGCCTGCCAGTCCAGGGTGCTGCTGCGTTTGTCATACTGGGAGTAATGGGCAAAGAGGCTCAGCCCGCGTTTGGGATCGCCTTTGACACTGGTGATCTGTTGACGGGCGTAGGCGTACATCCCGTATCGCCCATCCAGCTGGTCCGCCGCATCGCCGGTCACTTGCTTGAAGTTGCCGTTGCGGTCCTCCAGCACATCGTTGGCGGTCGCGCTGTTCCAGTAGCCACCGACCATGTATTTGCCGGGCATGCCGGCCGCGCCCAATGCAGGCGTCCAGCCCAGCTCGCCGACGTAGGTCGTGCCTTCACGGCCAGAGGTGTTCAGCTTGAACCCGTTGTTACTGTCCAACAGGGTCGGGTTGTATTCATAAGCCCCCACCTGGGCATAGATTTCAGGGGTCAGGTTGACCTTGATCCGCCCGCCCCATTGCCCGACGGGCGAGTTGTACCACACCGTCGAGGCGTGTCCGACCAGGCCGCCACACAGGGAGTTGTTCTGGAACACACAGCCGGTTGCATCGAAGTCGCTGCCTATCGGCAAGCGGCCCACTTTAATGTCGAGCACATCGTCAAAAAACTTTTGCTGATACGCCAACGTGGTAATGCGCCAGGTTTGACCGCGTCCATAGTTCTCTTGAACCGAGGACGCTATGGTTCCCGTACGCGGATCGGTCAGCCGATCATTGCTGAGGTCTCGGCCACTGCGCTCGGTGATCAGCAGTTGAAAGCTGGCGTCCTGCCAACCCAGAACTTTTTCGAGATCGATGGCTGTGCCCAAATTGAACTGGTCGGTGTACCGCGCAGCCCGATCGTGATCATAACCACCGTTGACGTTGGCGGCGCTTTCCGACTGGTAGCTGAACTGAAAGTCATAACCTTTCTCGAGCAACTCCGTTCGAAGCCCGCCCCAGTCGCCCGTCATCCACCGAGACGATGAGGAAAACATCGGCTCACTGGCAGCGGCATTCATGGCGAAGCCGAGGCTGAAGATACATCCTGCAGCCGCGGCGAAAGTGATGGTGGGTTTCATTAGATAGCATCCTCTACCGTCTGCCCCAAGCATCCAGCGCTCATGGACAGCCCAGCGAACCTTTGTAGTAAAGGCAATTGTAACTACATGAGTAGCTAGCTAACTATCTATTTGATCGATTCAATTAATTCAATAAATTCATGGGGATACTGCCACGCGGGAATTGCGCCTTTCACGGGTCGGGCTTTTCCCGATCTTGCGGTTTTGTTGAAAGGCCCGTTCAACCCCAGCGCCTACTCAGCCCTGGGACGCTGCGCTAATAATTCCTCATCAACTATTCGCCAGGGTGGCCAGGCAAGTCGACCGCAAGGTTGGGTGCCCGGGCCCTGGCTCATGAATGAGGACACCGATGAGCATCCGTATCTGGCATCAGAGTTTTACTGTTCTAAGCGACCTGGGTGCTTACGACGAAGCGTTGCGCGCACATTTTCGCAAGGTTGCCCGCCCGGGTACGGAAATCCACCTGCACGGGATGCTCCCAGGCACCTACCGCAATCACTATCCCGGCGATGACATCAAGTATTCGGCGCTGCAGTACTTGCATGGCATCCAGTTCATGGCGGCGGGCATCAATGCCCAGCACCAGGGTTTTGATGCGTACGCCATCAGCACGCTGCCGGAGCCGGCGCTCAAGGAGACTCGCAGCCTGCTGGATATACCGGTGGTGGGGTATGGCGAATCCGCGATGCTCACTGCGTGCATGCTGGGTCGTACCTTCGGGGTGTTGGTGTTCATCAACGAACTGGCGGGGCAGATCACTGAAAATGCGGCGCGCCATGGTCTTGCCGGGCGGTTGACCGGGGTGCGTCATGTCGGCTTCCACTTTGCCGACGTCCTGGCAGCCTTCACCGACCCCACTGCGCTGATCGAGCGCTTTCGTAGCGCTGCACGCGGCCTGATTGCGCAAGGTGCCGAGGTGATCATTCCCGGGGAAGCTCCGCTTAACGTGTTGCTGGCCACCCATGGCGTCAACGAAGTCGACGGTGTGCCGGTCCTCGATTCGCTCGGCGCCTGGGTCAAGCAAGCGGAAGCCATGGTGGACTTGCGCCGCGCCAATGGGACCAGCACTTGCAACCGTGGTTATTTCTCGGCTCAACCGGCACCTGACCGGGTTCGGGAGATATTCGAGTTTTATGGCCTGACCCCGTTCCTGCAAGGGGGAGCACAGCTATGAATCATTACGAATGCGACCTGCTGGTCATCGGTGGCGGGCTGGCGGGTTTTTGCGCGGCCCTGAGTGCAGCCCAGGCGGGTTTGCAGGTGGTCGTGCTGGAAAAAACCGCGCAAACCGGTGGCTCGTCGGCCATGAGCGGCGGTTGCCTGGCCTTCGCCGGCACCGATCTGCAGCGCTCCCACGGGATTGAGGATTCGTCGCAGCGGCTGTTCGATGACCTGGTCGATGTGGGCAAGGGTGAATGCGACGAGTCCCTGGTCAAGCTGTACACCGACCACCAACTGGAGACCTATCAATGGCTCAAGGACAACGGGGTGGTGTTTGCCGATGTCATCGAGGCCGCCTCGGGGCAGTCGGTACCCCGGGTGCACAACGTCGATCCGGCCGACATGGTGCGCCAACTGCAATTGGCCGCGCTCGCGACGGACAAGGTCGAAGTCTGGCTGCACAGCCGTGCCCGGCGCTTGTTGCGCAATGAAGAGGGGCGGGTGACTGGGGCCTCTATCGAGCGCAACGGAGAGCAGCAGCAAATCATGGCCCGCAGCGCGGTGTTGTTGGCCAGCGGTGGCTTTGTTCAGGACCGTGAGTTGATTCACCGCTTTGTCCCGCAATACGACAATGCGGTGTTCATCGGTGGCGAAGGCAATGAAGGCGACGGCCTGCGCATGGCCTGGGCCTTGGGCGCGGATGTGCGTGACCTGCCCTACATCAAGGGCACGTTCGGCAAACACCCGATGGACGAGCACAACCATCACGCCTGCCTGGCCGTTTACAAAGGCGCCATTGCGGTGAACCAGGACGGTCGGCGATTTGTCGACGAATCGCAGTCCTACAAGTTGCTCGGCGATGCGGTGATGCAACAGGCATTCGGTGTGGGGTACCAGATCCTGGACCAGGACATCATGGACAGTGGTGACAACCAGGTACGCATCCTCGACTTCACCCGGCGCCTGGAGGAGGGGCTGTTCATCGAGGCGCAGACGCTGGAACAGTTGGCGCGGCTGATCGAAGTGCCTGAAGAGGTGTTGCTGGCCGAAGTGGCCGCGTACAACGATGCCGTTCGCCAGGGGCAGCCACCGGAATTCGGCCGTCGGCATCTGGTGCATCGTCACGGCCAGTTGCGCACCCTCGAGCGCCCGCCTTTTTATGCCTACCCGTCGACGGCAGCGGTGTTCGGTACCTACTGCGGCGTGATCGTCGACACGGATTTGCGTGTGCTTGATGTGTTCGGCGAGCCCATCGAGGGGTTGCTGGCGGCGGGAGAGATGATCGGCGGTTTTCACGGCGCCGCCTATATGACGGGGTCGGCGCTCGGCAAGGCCGCCGTATTCGGACGTTTGGCCGGCACCCGGCCAGGCACTGCGAGCGAGGGCTGACCATGAAGATTCTTGTCCTGTTGGCGGGCGTCGCGGATATCCGTTTCCCGTTGCACCCCATCAGTTTGAACAGCCAGGCGATGATCGATGAGCAAGGATCGCCCCGGCGTGTACTCAGCCCGTTCGACGAGGCTGCGCTGGAAGTCGCGTTGAAACTGCGGGACGCGTGCGCCACAACGCAGATCGATGTGTTGCTGCTGGACGGCGCCAACAGTGAAAACCTGCTGCGCAGTGTCGCGGCTTTTCGTCCCGATTCATTGCAATGCCTGGCGCTGCAACCCTGCCAATTATGGGACGCCCGCCAGACAGCCGCGCAGATTGCCGGGCTGATTGAGCGCGATTATTACGGGCACGAACTGGTGCTGGTGGGGCGTGAACTGGGTGATCTGGATGAAGGCAGTATCGCGGTATTGCTCGCACGCAGTCTTGGCAGACCGCAGTTTGCCATGGCCCAGTCTGGCCAATGGCAAGGCGAGCAACTGTGTCTGATGCGCGAGCGCGGCACCTGTGAGGAGTGGCTGCGGGTCGATCAGCCCTTGTTGGCGAGTGTGACCAATGATCGACGCAACAAGCTGCGCCATCCCCTGATGAAAAACGTCATGCAGGCCAAGCGCATGACCTTTTCCCATGTCGCTGCGTCGGCCCCGGTGCGTACGGGGATGACCCTGTCACGGCTACACGCCGCGCCGGTGATCCCTCGTCTGGGGCAGTGTCGGTTGTTGGACGGGGATGTCGGCCAGCAGGCCAAAGCATTGTCCAGCTGGTTAAAAGAGCAAGGGGTCAAGCCATGAGCAGAGTTCTGACGGTCATTCCCCAGGCCTGGGGCGCTCAGGCGCTGGAAGCGGCACTGGGTGCAGCGCAACAGGTCAGTGGCGCGGAGGGCTTCGCGGCGGTGCTGATCGGCAGCCAGCCCAGTGCCCGGGATGCTGAGTGGGCGATGCGGGCCGGGGCACGACAGGTGTATCAGTCCGTGCAGGCGGCGTTAGGTGAATGCGATGAGCCCCAGGTGCTGGTCGCGGCGGTCGGCGAAACGCTGAGGGCGATTCCCCGGTTGGGCGGCGACGTGCCGTTGGTGTTGCTGCCACCCGGCCCGCAAGGTGAAGAGCTGGCGGCGCTGCTGGCCGATTGTCTCGATGGTCAGGCGTTGGGGCGCTGTCTGGCCCTGGGATTTGACGGCGATACGCTGCTGGCGGAACGCGCGGCATGGGGTGGGCGCATGCGCCTCTGCCTGGAGATCACCCGGGGGCCAGCCTTCGCCTGCTTGCGCGCAGGTACTCCGCTGTTGAATGCGCAAGCCGACGCTGATGTGTTCACCATCGAACTGCACGGTCTCCTGCCCGGGGCGCTGACCCTGGATAAGCGTGAAAGCGGCCAACACCTGCCGCCTCTGGAGGGTGCCACGCTGGTGGTGTCCGGTGGAAGAGGGGTCAATGAGCAAGGCTTTGCGTTGCTTGAGGAACTGGCGTTGAGCCTGGGCGGAACACTGGGCGGCAGCCTGCCCGCGGTGGATGCAGGCATGGTGCCCGTGTTGCGTCAGGTGGGTGTGTCAGGCAAGTTCGTCAGCCCGCAGATCTACCTGGCGGTAGGTATCTCCGGCACCCTGCAGCATCTGGCCGGGGTCAGCCTGGACAGCTGTATCGTGGCGATAAACAAGGATCCCGAAGCGGACATTTTCAAGGTCGCAAGCCTGGGCATCGTAGCCCCTTGGGAAACGCTGCTGCCTGCGTTACTGGATGAGTTGCGATAGGGCCCCGGGCACATGCCAGTCCACGCTAGTGGCTGGCATTTTTCAAGCGTTACGAGGTCGCTAAACGAGCCCGCGGCGTCCTTGCCGTACCGCGATGCTCGCGCCCGAAGCCGGACGGCGCTGTGCATCCAGGGTGGCGAGGATGAAGTCGATGAACGCACGGGTGCGCGGCGCAATGAAACGCGCTTTGGGCGTCACCGTGTAAAAGCTGCGGCTACCGGTGCTCCAGTCGGGAAACAATTCCACCAGTTCGCCGCTGCGGATCAGCCCGTTGACGAACACGTCCAGGACATAGATGACGCCTTGCTCGGCCAGGGCGGCCTGGATCAGCGCGTCGGTGCTGTTGAAGTGCAGGTCGCCACGGGGCGTCAGTTGGTGTTGCTCGCCCTCGCAGGCAAAGGTCCAGTCCGATACGGTGTAGCGACCGGCACCGAAAATCCCCAGGCAGTGCTTGGGCTGCAGATCCTGCGGCTGTTCGGGAGTGCCGATCCGTTTGAGTAACCCGGGTGCAGCGCAAGCCACGTAGTGCGCTTGATACAGCGGACGGGCGACCAGATCGGCGTCATTGACCGAGTCGATGCGGATCGCCACGTCGGTGCCCGTGGCGATCAGGTCTTCGGCATGGTCTGTCTGGCGCAACGCCACGGACAAGCCGGGGTGCTGCGCCGTAAAGGCCGGTAGCGCCGGGCACAGCAAGGCACGGGCGAACGCTGCCGGCGACTCGATGCATAACTGTCCGCTGATCTCACCTTTCTTCTGACGAACCTGAGCTTCCATATCGGCGACCAGCTGCAGTACCTGGTTGCACTGCTGGAAATAACCTTCGCCGTCGTCGGTCAAGCGCAACGAGCGGGTGTTGCGCGATAACAAGGTCACCCCCAGGTAGTCCTCCAGCTTGCGCACGCTGGAGGTTACGGTGGCATTGGCGATGTCCAGCGACTCGGCGGCGCGGCTGAAACTGCCGCATTCCACCACGCGCACGAACACCTGCATTGCCCAGAGTCTGTCCATCGGTTTTCACCTTTTTCTAATAGCCCATTAGCCGCGTCAGGCTCGAACCCAGGGGCAGCGATTTCTATAGTACCAGCCACCAAGAGAGGAACTACCCATGGCTGAATTAAACTTCGATCTGATTGTGGTGGGCTGCGGTGTTGCCGGTCTGTCGGCGGCAGTGGCAGGCGCCGAACGCGGCCTGCGCGTGGCCGTGCTGGAACGGGCCAGTCGAGAAGAGCGGGGCGGGCAGAGCCGCTTCACCGAGGCCTATCTGCGTATGAAGAGCCATACCGAGGTGACCGACGATTTCGACCAGTTCCTGGCCGAGCATTCCGGCTATTACCAGGACCCGGATTTTGTCGCCGAAACCCTCGCCGATCGCGCTGACTGGTCGGCACAGACCCGCGCGCTGGGCTCAGTGGACGCCAGTGTGATCGGCACCTTCGCCGAACAAGTGCCAGGCACCATTGAATGGTTGAAGCGCCACGGCGTGAAGTTCGATTTCCTGCCGACCCAATTCCTGACCAGCACCCAGCCACGGCTGTTGCCGGTCGGCGGCGGCGAGGCCATCGTCGAAGCCCTGGCGGCCAAAGCCGAGGCCCTGGGCGCAGAGTTTTTCTATGAAACCTCCGGGCGTGAATTATTGATCGAAGGTTATGCGAAGGTCCTCGGCATCCGGGCCCTTTCACGACTGCAGGGCGATCTGGTTTTCCGTGGTGCCGTGGTATTGGCCAGCGGTGGCTTTGAAGGCAATACCGAAATGCTCAGCCGCTACCTGGGGCCACGTTCGGTGTATTTGCGTCCGGTGTGCAAGGGCGCCTATTACAACCGCGGTGAAGGCATTCAAATGGCGCTGGACGTCGGCGCCGCGGCCAGTGGTGATTACGGCAGCTATCACGCCGAGCCCGTGGACCCGCGCTCGGGCATCTCCGAGCCGTCGATTTTCGTGTTCCCCTACGGCATCCTGATCAACAAACAGGGGTTGCGCTTCACTGACGAAGCACCGGGTACGGTGGATGCCTGGTACGAACGGGTCACGCGGCAGATCTATCAGCAGGATGAAGGCATTGCCTGGGTCATTCTCGATCAGAAGGTCAAGGACGTCCCCAACTACCGCTTGGCGATCCGCACCGATCAGGCCGCGATCGAAGGGGCCACCCTGGCCGAGCTGGCCGCGAAACTGGGTGTTTGCCCAAGCACTTTGCAAGAGACCGTGGGCCGCTATAACGCCGCCTGTGTCCCTGGGGACTACAAGCCGTTGCAGCTCGATGGTGTGGCCACCGAGGGCCTGCAACCGCCTAAAAGCAACTGGGCACTGCCGTTGGATGCCGGCCCGTTTTTCGCCTACCCGATCATCTCCGCCAACGTGTTCACTTTTGGTGGCCTGAAAGTGGATGAGCGAGCGCAGGTGATCAACGCCGACGGTCAGCCGATAGGCAACCTCTACGCCGCCGGTGAAACCGTGGGCTTGTATTTTGGCAACTACGCCGGTGGCACTTCAGTCCTCAAAGGCCTGGTGTTCGGCCGCCTGGCGGGCCAGGCCGCGATGCAGCAGCGGGGTGCGCAATGAGTGTCGCTGTAGTGACCGGTGCTGGCGGTGCCATCGGCAGTGCGGTGTGCAAGCTGCTGAGCAGCGAAGGTTATCAGGTCGCGGCACTGGACCTGGCCGAGCCGCGGGTGCTGGGCCCGAACACGCGTTTCTATTCCTGCGATGTGGCTTCGCGCATCGCCGTGCGCGATGTGGTCGAGCAGATCGAAGATGACATGGGGCCTATCACTGCGTTGGTCAATGTCGCGGGAGTCTTGTCCACGGGTAGCGCGCTGGAACTCAAGGTTTCGGAGTTTGAACGGGTGATGCGGGTCAACGTGCAGGGCACGCTCATTCCTTGTCAGCTGATCGGCCAACTGATGGCCGAGCGCAAGCAGGGCAGCATCGTCAACATCGGCTCAGTGGTCGGCAAGAACGGTGGCAACGCCCGCCCTTGGCTGGATGCCAATGAACAGACGCGAGCCGGTGGCGTCGCTTACGGCATGTCCAAGTCGGCGGTGCACACCATGACCCTGTTCCTGGCCAAGGAATTGGCCAGCGCCGGGGTTCGGGTCAACGCCGTGGCGCCAGGCCCGATCGCCACTGAAATGACCACGTCCTTCCCGGACAGTCTGCGCGCGCTGATCCCGTTGGGACGCATGGGCCGAGCCGAAGAAGTGGCGTCGGCCGTCAGCTTCATGCTGTCGGACAAGGCAGGATTTATCAGCGGGGAAATCCTCGATATCAACGGTGCACTGTGGTGCGACTGATTCAAACCAAGGGAAAAGCATGATGAAAAGTATTTATCTGGTTCTGGACATGCAAAACGACCTGGTTCACCCCGACGGGGCCAGTGGCAAGGGGCCGCTGGGCGAGCAGGTACGCAGCCGCGAATTGATCGCCCGTACGGCAGCGGCCATTGCTAAAGCGCGCAACAAAGGCATTGCGGTGGCGTTTGTGCGGGTAGCGTTTTCCGACGACCATCGCGAAGCCAATCCCGCCTCCCAGGTGTTCGGCGCCATCGCAAAAAACGGCATTTTGAAAAAGGACGCCTGGGGCGGCGCAGTGCATGATGAGCTGGCACCCTTGGCGAACGAGTGGAACATCGTTAAACACCGGGTTTCACCCTTCTATGGCACCTCCCTTGAAGTGCTGTTGCGTCGCGAAGGCATCGAGCGCATCTACTGCAGCGGTGTCAGTACTCAAGCGGTGGTCCAGGCCACGGTACGAGATGCCCACGATCGGGATTTCGATGTGCTGGTACTGGAAGACTGTTGCGCATCGCCGTCGGCGCAAGAGCATGAAAACTCCATGGCCAGTATCGCGCGCTTTTGCACCAGCATTGACTCGGCCGTCGCTTTCGACTGATCGCCAACGCTCACCGGGATCCGCCACCGAGGCGATCCCGGCCCTCTCTTGAAGTCCGCTATCGCCCGGTGTTGTCTCTACGACAATCACTGGGCGCCGGATTCGTCCGAAGACATTTTTTTCAGTCGATAATCCAGTTGCGCGCGGCTCAGCCCCAGTAAGGTGGCGGCGCGCGAGATGTTATTTTCGCTGAGCTGCATGGCCACTTCGATATACACCTGCTCGATCTGACTCAGGCGTACCGGCCCCCGTTGCAGGGTGCGTTGCGCGACCGCGAGCAGCTGGTCATGGCTTGCATTGTCCTGTTGCGCCAACCCTACGCCTGGAACGTCGACCTGGGGCATGCGAATGCCGATGGCCGGGCCGCTGTCCCAGCTGACGGTACCGATGCGTTCGAGCTGCCCGCCCAAGGCATCGAGGCCCGAGAGATGACGAATATCCAGCATGTCACCGTCGTCGGAGAGGATGATGGCCCGCTCGATGACGTTCTCGAACTCGCGAATATTGCCTGGCCAGTGGTAATCCAGAATGACTTGCAGCGCTCTGGGCGTCACACCGGTCAAGTGACGGCCGTGCAGGGCGCACAATTTGCGCATGACCGTGTCGAGCAACAAGGGCAAGTCGTCCTTGCGTTCGCGCAAGGGGGCGATGGTGATCGGAAACACGTTCAGCCGATAGAACAGGTCACTGCGAAACCGACCGGCCTTGACCGCCGTGGCGAGGTCTTCGTTGGTCGCGGCGATGACCCGAACGTCGACCTTGATCGTTTTATTGCTGCCCAATCGTTCCAGGTCACCGCTTTGCAGCACTCGCAGCAGTTTGCCCTGGGCGGTCATGCTCAAGGTGGCAATCTCGTCGAGGAAGATCGTGCCGCCATGGGCAATTTCAAAACGCCCTGGACGCGGGTCAGTCGCGCCCGAATAGGCGCCGCGCTGAACACCGAACAGTTCTGACTCGATCAGTTGCTCGGGGATTGCTGCACAGTTGATTTCAATGAAAGGCGTGTTGGCTCGCAGGCTGTTGCTATGCAACTCGTGGGCGAACATCGTTTTGCCGACGCCGCTCTCACCCAGCAGCAGGACCGTGGCATTGGTACCTGCCACCCGCAGAATTTTATGCATGGCGATGTGGTAGGCGGCGGAGCTGCCTACCGGGCGGCCGAATTCGGTCACCGACGGTTGGCTCTCTTCCAGTCCGAAGGGCGACGGCGCCGTCTTGACGGGGGTGTTTTTTGCAGGCTTGACCGGTTGTGTCCGGCGATGGTCGGTGACCCGTGGCTGGAAGTATTTGAGATCATCTTCGGTGTTGTCCCAGTCCTCGACCGGCTTGACGATGACCCGGCACAGATCATGTCCGCAGCCCTGGCATTGGGTTTCCCTGGCCAGTAAGCGACGGCCCATCAGGCGGCTCATGAACCCTGAGCTATAGCCCACTTCCATCCAGCAAATAGGGTCGGTACTGACCCCGTTGGCGGCGATATGCACGTCACTTTCGACGGAGCGTTTCCAGGTGAACTCGCCGTATTTGAAGCCCTTTGCGTGATCGAACTCAATACACACCGGTGCGACTTCGACGATGCCGGACAAGGCGTGCAACTGCCCCCCGGCCGCAGCGATGTCCAGTTCATTACCCGTGCCGCGGGCCTGGATCGCCAGGTCGGCATCACGCTGCCCCGTCATGTAGCCGACTCGGGTCAACAGGCCTCGGGTGAACTCCACGCCGTTGCTTTCCAGCAGCTCCTGACGCAACGCCCCGAACGCCTCTACATGCATCAGCATCATGCGTTTATCGCCCAGCCAGATCAGTCCCTCCTTGGGGTTGAAATACAGCCGGTCGACCAGGTCCTGCATGTCCGGGAAGCGCAGGTCGGTGATGATGTTAATGCCATTGCGATTACGCGACTGCCGCGAACGCGCTTCGCTATCGATTGGAGGAGTCGTCATCAAATGAGCCTGTGTTTTTTGTTATAGAAGGCAAGTAGCGATATCCGATGCCAGACGCGTGCCAGAAATGTCATGAGCGCCCTCACTGGCTGAGCGCACTGAAACACAAGCTGCCCGGGGTGCGCTATCCATTCACTGCATTCCAGTCGATTTATTTCCCCCTGCCCGGGATTGACGAAAATCCTTGAATGAAATTCGGAATTTTCGAATTTTCGTAAATCCGCCTGCATGGGTGAAAACGCTGATTGCGGATGAACAGTCATTGTTTGTCGACTGTATCTGTTTGATTAATAAAGAATAAATTATTACTTTTTTAAATATCAAATGCTGGCACAGCGCTTGCTCTTGTCCCTTCAACAGCTGTTCTTCAAAGCGTCATCAGAAAGAGCAGAACAACAAAAACAAGATGAGGTGCAGGCAAGTGGCAGAAATTCACTCGTTGGCCTACGCAGGATTCGGTGTAAGCGACCTTGATAAGTGGCAGTGGCTGGCCACTGACATCATCGGCATGCAGGTGGCCAATCGCGACGAGCAGGGGTTGACCTTGCGCATGGATGAATACGCCCAGCGATTCTTCCTGGAAAAGAATCCGATCGACGACATCCTGGTGGCCGGCTGGCAGTTTCGCAGCGAGCAGGAGCTTGAAAGTTATGTTGGCGAGCTGCGTGAAAAAGAGGTTGCGGTCGAAGTGCTGTCCAGTGAGTTGTTGCAGCGGCGCAGGGTGGAAAAGGCGTACAGCATCCAGGACCCGAACGGTTTCACTCACGAGTTTTTCTTCGGCCACAGCGAAGCAGGTCTGAACGACGTGTTTCGTTCGACAGTGCTCAAGGGCAGTTTTGTCACCGGCGACCTGGGCATCGGCCACCTCCTGCCGTTTGCCAAGAACGGGCCGCAAACCGTGAGCTTCTACAAGGATGTGTTGAAGCTGCGAGTCAGCGATTACATCCGGGAAGAAGTGCAACCGGGAATCGTGGTGGACGCCACGTTCTTCCACACCGCAACGGGCCGTCATCATTCCATCGCCACGGCGCAGGCGCCCAGCCCCAAGGTGCTCAACCACTTCATGGTCCAGGTGCAGAACATGGACGACGTCGGCCTGGCCTACGACCGCTGCATCAAGGCGGGCATCCCGATCATTCTCGAACTCGGTCATCACCCGAACGACAGGACCTTTTCTTTCTATGCCCAGACCCCTTCGGGGTTCAACTTCGAAATGGGTTGGGGCGGGGTGGTCATTGACGATCAGCATTGGGAAGTGAAGGCGTTCAACAAAATGAGCGACTGGGGTCACAAACGCAACATCGTTCTCTGATCCACAGCGGGCTGCCGGCCTGGTCATGCAGCAATCACGCCGGCGGGCCACCCGTGCCTGCGACACAGTGAGGGTTTCCAGATGTTAAACGCCATTCAATCAAGTAGTACGCCAGCAGTGATTCCGCCGACGGTGGCCACCGCTGATTTCTGTAAGGGCATGCGCCATCTGGCCGGTGCCTGTGTGGTGATCGCCAGCGGCAGTGACAGCGAGAGAGCCGGGCTGACGGCGACGGCAGTGTGTTCGATCACCGCCGACCCGCCGCGGTTGCTGATCTGCGTGAACCGTAATGTTCGGGCGCATGAAGTGATTCAGCGCGCCGGCGCTTTCAGCATCAATGTGCTGGCCCATGACCAGGAATTCATTGCCAAACGCTTTGCCGGAATGATCGAAGGGGTCAGCGGCGAGGAGCGCTTCGCAGAAGGTTGCTGGGAGTCGGGGATCACTGGCGTGCCTTTGCTCGAAGACGCGCTGGTGAGTTTCGAGTGCCGGTTGGAGCAAGTCATCCCGGCCAGCACCCACGACATGTTTATCGGAGAAGTCGTCGGTGTCCGGGGCCTGCAAGAGCAGGACGGCCCCTTGGTGTATTTCAACAGCAGGTTCGCTGCGCTCAAGTGAAGCCCTGACGGCTTTCAACGTGCAGACAAAACAATAAACCAGAGATCACAGACCTATGAACAACTTCGTCAAGCCAACCGAGACCGTGGATGCCCAGGCGATTCCAACCGAAGCGCAATTGCTCGAGCGCGCGCGTGGGTTGATTCCGATGCTGATGGAAAAAGCCGAGTCAGTGGAAAAGAACCGGATGGTGTCCAGCCAGACCATCGAGGCGTTCGTCGACGCCGGTTTCTTCAAGATCCTGCAGCCCAAGGAATATGGCGGCTGGGAGATGGCGCCCGCGGTGTTCTACAAGGTCCTGATGGAGTTGGGTCGCGGCTGCTGCAGCAGTGCCTGGAACATGATGATCCTGGGTATCCACCAGTGGGAATACGGTTCGTTGCCAGAGCAAGCCTGCCTGGATGTCTGGGGTGACGACAACGCGGTCATCACAGCCTCGTCCTACCCGCCATTCGGCAAAGTCGAAGAGGTCGAGGGTGGCTTCAACATCAGCGGCACCTGGAAAACTTCCAGCGGTTGCGATCACGGCAAATGGGCGTTTCTCGGTGGCCTGCGGCGTGATGCCAGCGGTCAGGTGATCGATCGCATGTCGATGCTGGTGCCCAGCTCCGCATGGGTAATCGAAGACGATTGGCACACCTTCGGCCTGGCCGGTACCGGCAGCAAGAGCCTGGTGATCAAGCATGCGTTCGTGCCGCATCACCGTGCCCACAGCCTGATTCAATACACCTACAGCGAACGTCCGGCGAACTATCTGTATCCGTTCAACCAGATCTTCTTCGGTGCTGTTTCAGCATTGCTCGTGGGCATGGCCCAGGGCGGGATCGATGAGTACATCCGGCAGATGAGCGTACGCACCAACACCACCGACGGCGCTGGGGCGGCACTGAGCCCGTACGTCAAGGACCGGTTGGGCAATGCGGTGGTCCGGGTGCGTTCAGCCCGTGCGCGGCTCCTGCAAATGCTGGCCGAGAGCAGCGAATACGTCGAGCGCCGCGAACTGGTGCCGGCCTTCGACCGCGTGCACTACATGCTCGACATCGCCCGGGTCGGTCGCGACTGCGAAGAGGCGGTGATGCTGCTGTTCAAGGCCACGTCGGCCCGTGGCATTTACCTGAACAATCCACTGCAGCGCATCCTGCGCGACGTCATCGCCGCGTCCAACCACATTACCCAGAATGCCGATGACACGGCGGGCATGCTCGGCGCCTATCTGTTGGGGCAGCAACTGCCACCGATGATCTTCGGCCTGGACCCGGTATCGCTCAACGACTGAATCGCTGGATCGGGAGGAAGGCATTCCTCCCGACGAGACCCGACTACCGCTTCCTCGGCGGTCACTCATAAAAACAAAAATCGGCTTACTGTCGCAGAGGTCTTTTAATGTCTATACATCAGAACCGAGCACCCGGTTGTGTCCGTTCGGCTGCCCAGCGTCCACGACTGACCCGCCTGGCAGCGGCTTTGCTCGGCTGCTCAGTGTTGTCCAGCGCACAGGCGATGGAGTTCGATACCGGCAGTTCCGACCTGAAGGTTCGCTTCGATACCAACGTCAAGTATTCCAACGCCTGGCGCGTCAAGGACCAGCACGACAAGCTGGTCGCGGACTCGAACCTGGACGATGGCGACCGCAATTTCGACAAGGGCATGATCTCCAACCGCCTGGATTTGTTCTCCGAATTCGACATCTCCTACCAGAAGGTCGGCGCGCGGGTCAGCGGCGCGGCCTGGTACGACGATGTGTACAACAAGGGCAACGATAACGACTCACCAGGTACTGCCAACGCCTACAGTGTGCGTTATGACCGGTTCACTAAAGATACTCGTGACTTGCACGGGCGGGACGCGGAGTTCCGCGATGCGTTTGTCTACGTCAACTATGATGTGGGCGATGAAATGTGGGGCGTGTCGCGGTTGGGCCAACACTCGTTGCTCTACGGTGAAAGCCTGTTCTACGGCGGCAACGGTATTGCCGCAGGCCAGCAACCGATCGATGCGGTACGTGCGCTGACCGTACCCAACTCGCAGTTCAAGGAGCTTGGGCTACCGGTCAAACAGTTTTCCACCCAATTGCAGATCACGCCGACGATCTCGGTCGGCGGTTACTACCAGTTCGAGTGGGAGCGTACGCGCATTCCCGGGGCGGGCAGCTATTTCAGCCCGGCCGACCTGCTGGATGAAGGCGGCGAAAGGATTGTCGTGGGACGTCTGCCGAACGGTGTGCCAGCGGCATCCTTCTATCGCGGCGAAGACGTCGAAGCCCGCGACAGCGGGCAGTGGGGTGTGCAGCTGCGCTACCGCTCCGAGGCACTGGATACCGACTTCGGCCTGTACGCCATCAACTACCACGACAAGAACTTCCAGGTTCAGCTGCGTCCCGGGGTTGGCGCAGGCAGTCGCGTGGACCAGATCGGCGAGTACATGCTGGTGTTCCCCGAGGACATCCGTGCCTACGGCTTCAGCGCCAACCGCGGCTTTGGTGACGTCAATATCGGGTTTGAAACTTCGGTGCGCGACAACGCTCCGCTGGTCAGCCTGACCATGCTCGATCTGGCGGGCAACGGCGATAACGATGGCAACCCGCTCTATGCCGTGGGCCGCACCGCCCACGCCCAGGTCAACATGATCTACATCATGCCCACCAGTGCGTTCTGGGATACCGCCAGTCTGCTCGGTGAACTGGCCTGGAACCGCACCCTCAGCGTCGAGAAAAACCTCGACAACCTTGACCCCAATGGCACACGCGATGCGACGGCGATTCGTGTCGCCTTTTCCCCGACCTATTTCCAGGTCATGGATGGTGTCGACCTCTCTGTGCCCATGGGTTTGAGCTACGGCATTGACGGACGCTCATCGGCGGTCGGCGGTTTCAGCCAGGCCAAGGGCGGCGACTACAACATCGGCCTGACGGCGGACTATCTGAAATCGGTCACCTTCACCCTGGCCTACACCGGCTATTACGGCCCCTCGGCGCCGATCAATATCAACGGGATCAAAACCTTCAAACAGACCAATGCTGATCGGGATTTCGTGTCCTTCAGCGTCTCTCATACATTCTGAGTAATAGCCATGCAAAACAATAAGCTCACTCAGCTGTTGACCTGTTTCACCCTGTCCATGTCTGTCATGTCCGCCTACGGGGCCGTCGGCGCTGCTGACGCCCAGACGCTGAACACGACGCTGACACCCATGGGTGCCATGCGTGCCGGCAATGCCGACGGCAGTATCCCGGCCTGGAGCGGCGGTTACTCCACCGTACCGGCGGGCTATCAGCAGGGCCATCGAGCGTTCGACCCGTTCGCCCAGGACAAACCCCTGTACACCATCACCGCCGCCAACCTGGCTCAGTATCAGGACAAACTCAGCGACGGCGTGATCCAACTGTTCAAGGACAACCCGCAGACCTTCCGCATCGATGTGTTCCCTACACGCCGCACCGCATCGGCACCGCAGTGGGTGTACGACAACACCCTGAAAAACGCCACTCGCGCCACCCTGGAAAGTGACGGCCTGGTGGTCAAGGGCGCTTACGGAGGGGTGCCATTCCCGATACCCAAGTCCGGTATCGAAGTGCAGTGGAACCATCAGCTGCTGTGGCGTGGCGAAGCCACCAAAACCAAGTACAAGGTCTGGACCACTACGGCGGACGGTCAGCGAGTCCTGGCCACGGCCGCCGAGGACGATGCGCAATATCCGTATTACTACAAGGAAGGTTCGGTGGAAACCGCCGGGCCGAACTTCATGATGGCCATTCAGCTGACCTACGCTCCGGCATTTCGCGCGGGCGAGGCCTTGATGGTGCACAACGTGACGGACTACGTGCAGGGCCGCACCCTGTGGCAATACCTGTCGGGCCAGCGCCGGGTGCGTCGCGCGCCGAGCATCAACTTCGATACGCCCAACCCGGTGGCGTCGGGCGTCAACTTCGTCGATGAAAACTACGGTGGCACCGGCTCGCCGGAGCGTTACGACTGGAAGCTGATCGGCAAGAAGGAAATGATCATTCCTTACAACAACAACAAGTTGCTGGCCAACGCCGATGAAAAAGTCATGGCCCGGCGTCATGTCAATCCGGATTACATGCGCTGGGAGCTGCACCGCGTCTGGGAAGTCGAGGCGACCCTCAAGGCCGGCAAACGACATGCCGTGCCCAAGCGCAAGTACTACTACGACGAAGACAACTGGGGTAACGCGATCATCGATGGCTGGGACGCCGAAGGCACGTTGTGGCGCACCTCGTTGAGCACGCCATTCGTGGCCCCGGATATCCCGGCAACCGCGAACTATTGCACCGGATTTTTCCACGATCACCGGACCAAGGCCTGGATGTACAACTGTGCGATGGGCGACGCGGGCAATGAGCAATTCGCAATCACCGAGCGTCGACGTGAAAGTTTCTTCTCGCCGGAGTCGCTGACCAAGATGAGCGCACGCTGATGTTTGTGGCGGGTCCTTCCTTTCCCGAAGGGTTCGCCTGTCTTATCGGAGGTATGTGGTGAATAAAAATAAATACAGGTTGGCGTGGATGCTCTGCGTGGGCTTGACCGCCGGGCTGGTGTCCACCGGCAGCAACGCCGGGTCCAGCAGCGTGGCCGATACGCTGGAACAGAGCGCCGTGGTTTCAGCGTTGGCCAGCCGTTCCTCGCTCAATGCCGCCGCGATGGCGGGCGAGCGGTTGGTGGTCGCCGGCATGCGCGGCACCATTCTTTACTCTGACGACCAGGGTCAGCACTGGCAGCAAGCCAGTGTTCCGGTCACGGTCAGCCTGACCGGTGTGTGCTTTGCCGATGCCGCCAATGGTTGGGCCGTTGGCCATCGCGGGGTGATTCTCGCCACCCGCGATGGCGGTGCCCACTGGGCCCGGCAAATGGAAGGCGTGCAAGCCGCCAGGTCGATTTTGCAGGTGCGTCAGGGTCCTGACCGGATCGACGAGGCGCGCCGCCTGGTGGCTGAAGGCGCTGATAAACCGTTCTTGGCCGTGCAGTGCATGGGCGATGGACGGGTGTTGGCCCTGGGCGCTTACGGGTTGGCATTCAGTACGCAAAACGCCGGCCAGAGCTGGCAGCCGGTGCTCACGTTGCTCGATGGCAGTGACTCACAACACCTCAACGCGGTGCAGGTCCTGGGCGGTCGGGTGTATGTGGCCGGGGAGCAGGGCGCGTTGATGCGAGTGAACAATGACTTGCAGGGGTTCACCCGTTTTGCGAGCCCCTACGAAGGCAGCTTCTTTGGCCTGTTGGCCACGCGCAATAACAGCCTGATTGCAGTGGGCTTGCGCGGGCATGTGTTCCGCTCAGTCGATCAAGGGGCCAGTTGGCAGCCTGTGAGCGTGGCATCGGGCAAGAGCCTGACGGCGACCACCGAATTGCGCGACGGCTCGCTGCTGTTGGCGGATGAGTCGGGGCAGGGCTGGCTCAGCCGTGATGACGGTCGCAGCTTCCGTGCGGTATTGCCTGAAGAACGCTTCCCATTGATCGCACTGCTGGCGCTGCCCGATGGCGGCAGCCTGGCTGTCGGCACCCATGGCATCACTCGTTTCCCGCCGAGCGCTTTGCGCTAAGTCGGCCTGCATAGAAGGTTACTCACGATGGCTATCAGCAATTGCGATGGCTTTACCGCTATCGCCTCCCTGGCGGATTTCGATAAGTATTCAGGTAATCGTCTGGAGCGCGTGTTGTTCAATCACCGCTTCCTGGTGGTCGGCTTCTGCCTGATCGTCACGGTGCTGCTCGCGATGGCGGCCAGCCAGGTACGGCTCAATGCCAGCTACCTGAAAACCATTCCCGCGCATCATCCCTTCACCCTCAATTATCTGGAACATGCCCGCGACCTCAAGGGGGCGGGCAACGCGATAAGGGTGGCGGTGTCGATGCGTGAAGAGGGCGATATTTTCAACGCCCACTACATGGAAACACTGCGTCAGCTCAACGACGAGTTGTACCTGGTCAACGGTGTCGACCGCGCTTTCATGCGGTCGCTCTGGACCCCGGCGACTCGCTGGCAGGGTGTGACTGAAGAAGGCTTCGATGGTGGCCCGGTAGTCCCGGATGGCTTTGATGGTGGTGCACAAAGCCTGGACAACCTGCGTGACAACGTCGAGCGTTCGGGAGAAACAGGCCAACTGGTGGCGCGTGATCTGCGCTCGAGCATCATCTATTTGCCCCTGTTGGAAATCGACCCTAAAACCGGTCAGACGCTGGACTACAAACAACTGTCCGATAACCTGGAAACCTTGCGCAGTACTTATTCGCAACGTGGCGTAGACGTCCACATCATCGGTTTCGCCAAAGTGATGGGCGACCTGATCGATGGCCTGTACGCGGTGTTGGGGTTTTTTGCGGTGGCGGTGTTGATCACCAGCGCGATCCTCTACCAATTCACCCGCTGCGTGCGCAGTACGCTGGTGGTGCAGGGTTGCACCTTGATTGGCGTGATCTGGCTGCTGGGTCTGTTGCCGCTGCTCGATTATGAGCTCAACCCCTATTCGATCCTGGTACCGTTTCTGGTCTATGCCATCGGCGTGAGCCACGGCGCGCAGAAAATGAACGGCATCATGCAGGATGTCGGGCGCGGCACTCACCGGTTGATCGCCGCCCGTTACACCTTTCGTCGTTTGTTTGCCGCGGGCATCACCGCACTGCTGGCGGATGTCGTGGGCTTCGCGGTGTTGACCATCGTCGACGTGCCGGTCATCCAGGAGCTGGCACTGATCGCCAGCCTGGGTGTGGGCATCCTGGTGTTCACCAACCTGGCCTTGTTGCCGATCATGCTCTCGTTCACCGGTGTCTCACCGAGCGCGGCGGCCCGTAGCCTCAAGCATGAAACCCTGCTTGAAGGGCAATCGCTGCCCGTGCTGGTGCGGCTGTTCGAGCACTTCACCGGTCGCCGTGCGGCACGCCTGGCGATTGGCGTGGCAGTGGCGGTCGGTCTTGGCGCGTTGTGGATGGCCAAGGACTTGAAGGTCGGTGACCTCGACCCGGGCGCGCCGGAGCTGCGCGCCGATTCGCGCTACAACCTGGATAACCGCTTCATCATCGAGCATTACCAGGCCAGCAGCGATGTGTTCGTGATCATGGTCGAGACCCCGGCCGGGCAATGCGTCGACTATCCGATTTTGCGCAAGGTTGAAGAACTGGAATGGCGCCTGCGGGAATTGCCCGGGGTGGAAACCACCAAATCCATCGCAGGGTTGTCACGCAAGATCAACGTCGGGATGAACGAGGGCAACTTCAAATGGGACGAGTTGCCGCCCAACCAATCGATGATCAATGCCGCGGCCATGCGCTCGCCCCGCGAGCTGTTCAACGGCACCTGCAGCCTGCTGTCGGTCTACGCCTACCTCAAGGATCACAAGGCCGACACGCTTGAGTCGGTGGTCCGGACCACGGCTGCCTTCGCGGAAAAATACAACGACGAACAGGCCACATTCCTGATGGCCGCTGGCAACGCCGGGATTGAAAGCGCGACCAACATCGTGGTGAAAAGCGCCAACACGCGGATGTTGCTGGGGGTGTACCTGGTGGTGTCGCTGCTGTGCTTCATTGCCTTTCGTTCGTGGCGTGCGGTGCTGTGCGCGGTGCTGCCGTTGATCCTCACGTCGTTGGTGGCCGAGGCCTTGATGGTGCAACTGAACATGGGACTGAAAGTGGCGACCTTGCCGGTGGTGGCGCTGGGCGTGGGCATCGGCGTCGACTACGCGCTGTACATCCTCAGTGTGACGCTGTTCTGGCTGCGCCGTGGCGAAAGCCTGGCGATGGCCTATCGGCAGGCGCTGATGTTTACCGGCCGGGTGGTGGTGTTCACCGGCCTGACGCTGTCCCTGGGTGTCGTTACCTGGGTGTTCTCTCCGATCAAGTTCCAGGCCGACATGGGCGTTCTGCTCACCTTCATGTTCCTGTGCAACATGCTGGTGGCGCTGGTCCTGGTCCCCGCATTGGCCTGCTATCTGCTACGTCCGGCAATACCTGCTGCGCAGCCGGCCACCTCACTGAAGGAAATCTCTGTATGAATTCGGGCATTCCATTGGCCGACACCCGGTTGAGCGATCCGCTGAGCATGGCGACGGCCCGGTTGGCGCTGGACACGGCGTTGCAATACGCCTGCAACCACGGTTGGCGGGTCAGCGTTGCGGTACTGGACGGGGGCGGTCATCTGCTGGCCTTCGGTCGAAGTGCCGGGGCGCCACTGCATACCATCGACCTGGCCCAGGACAAGGCGTTGACCGCCGTGTCCTTCGCCTTGCCCACCGCCGATGTCGGCAAGCGCTTGCGTGACGCCCCCGACCATGTCCGCCAGTGTCTGATCCTGCGGCCACGGCTGGTGCCCATGGGCGGGGCATTGCCCTTGCACATGGGGGATCGCCTGGTCGGCGCCATCGGCGTATCCGGCGCCAGTGAGGAGCAGGATTGCGACTGTGCGGCGGCGGGCTATGAAGCCATCACCGACAACCTGCAGCGCTGATTTTCATCAAGGGACAGGAGTTATCAAGTGAACCATTCAAGCGTCGACACCCAACAGCTGGGCGACAAGCTATTCAATGCACTGGTCGAAGCGCAGGCCATCGCGCCGCTGACCGAAAGCCATCCAGACTTGACCATGGAACAGGCCTACCAGATCCAGCAACACCTGATCGGCCGCCGCCTGGCTGGCGGTGAGCGGATCATCGGCAAAAAAATCGGCGTCACCAGTCAGGCAGTGATGGACATGCTCGGCGTGCGTCAGCCGGATTTCGGTCAGTTGACCGATGCCATGGTCGTCGACCAGGGCGGCAGCGTGGCCATGGCCGGGCTGATCCAGCCCAAGGCCGAGGGCGAAATCGCCTTCGTCCTCAAGCACGATCTGTCAGGACCTGGCATCACCGCAGCCGACGTGTTACGGGCGACGGAGGGGGTGATGGCGTGTTTCGAAATCGTCGATTCGCGCATCCGCGACTGGAAAATCAAGATCCAGGACACGGTGGCGGATAACGCTTCGTGCGGCGTGTTCGTGCTCAGTGATCGCCTGGTCAGCCCACGGGACCTGGACCTGTACACCACAGGCATGGTGCTGGAGAAAAACGGCCGGATCGTCGGCACCGGCGCCGGGGCGGCGACCATGGGTTCGCCCGTCATCGCCGTGGCGTGGCTAGCCAATACTCTGGGCCGACTGGGGATGAGCCTCAAGGCCGGTGAAGTGATTCTGTCCGGTGCGCTGTCGGCGATGGTGCCAGTGGTCGCCGGGGACAATTTGCGGGTGAGCATTGCCGGTATCGGCAGTTGCTCGGTGCGTTTCGACTGAGGTTGCACAACATCATGAACAACAAATTGAAAGTCGCCATCATCGGTTCCGGCAATATCGGCACCGACCTGATGATCAAGATCCTGCGTAACGCCAGGCACCTGGAAATGGCGGTCATGGTCGGCATCGACCCGGCCTCCGATGGCCTGGCACGCGCCCAGCGCATGGGGGTAGCGGTGACCCATGAAGGCGTCGAAGGCCTGACCCGCCTGGACGTGTTCAAGGACATCGACTTCGTCTTCGATGCCACCTCGGCCGGCGCCCACGTCAAGAACGATGCGTTTCTGCGCTCGATCAAACCCGGCATCCGCCTCATCGATCTGACCCCGGCAGCCATCGGCCCGTACTGCGTGCCGGTGGTGAATCTGGAGCAGAACCTGGATCAGCTCAACGTCAACATGGTCACCTGCGGTGGCCAGGCCACCATCCCGATGGTCGCGGCGGTGTCGCGCGTGGCCAAGGTGCACTACGCCGAAATCGTCGCGTCGATCGCCAGCAAATCCGCCGGTCCCGGCACCCGTGCCAACATCGACGAGTTCACCGAAACCACTTCCAAGGCCATCGAAGTAATCGGTGGTGCGGCCAAGGGCAAGGCGATCATCGTGATGAACCCGGCCGAGCCGCCGTTGATGATGCGCGACACCGTGTTCGTGTTGTCCGAAGCGGCGGACCAGGCGCTGGTCGAAGCCTCCATCGTCGAGATGGCGGCCGCGGTGCAGGCCTATGTGCCGGGCTATCGCCTCAAGCAGAAAGTGCAGTTCGACGTGATCCCCGAAGACGCGCCGCTGCACATCCCCGGCCTTGGCACATTCTCCGGGCTCAAGACCTCGGTGTTCCTTGAAGTCGAAGGCGCCGCCCATTACTTGCCTGCTTACGCCGGCAACCTCGACATCATGACCTCCGCAGCCTTGGCCACCGCCGAGCGCATGGCGCAGTCGATGCTCAACGCCTGAGGAGACCGACATGACTTTCAATCCCGGCAAAAAACTCTACATCTCCGACGTGACCCTGCGCGACGGCAGCCACGCGGTGCGTCACCAGTATTCCCTGCAAAACGTGCAGGACATCGCCCGCGCTCTGGACAAGGCCAAGGTCGATTCGATCGAAGTCGCCCATGGTGACGGCCTGCAAGGCTCGAGCTTCAACTATGGCTTTGCCGCGCACACCGATCTGGAATGGATCGAGGCTGCGGCCGACGTCATCAGCCACGCCAAGATCACCACCTTGCTGTTGCCGGGCATCGGCACCGTGCATGACCTGAAAGCCGCCTACAACGCCGGGGCCCGGGTGGTGCGCATCGCCACCCATTGCACCGAAGCCGACGTGTCGAAACAGCACATCGAATACGCCCGCGAGCTGGGCATGGACACCGTCGGTTTCCTGATGATGAGCCACATGATCCCGGCCGAACAGTTGGCGGCGCAGGCCAAGCTGATGGAAAGCTACGGCGCCACCTGCGTGTACATGGCCGACTCCGGCGGGGCGATGAACATGCAGGACATTCGCGAGCGTTTCCGTGCCTTTAAAGCTGTGCTCAAACCGGACACCGAAACCGGCATGCACGCCCACCACAACCTGTCGCTCGGCGTGGCCAACTCGATCACCGCCGTCGAGGAGGGCTGCGATCGCATCGACGCCAGCCTCGCCGGCATGGGCGCCGGCGCCGGTAACGCGCCGCTGGAAGTGTTCATCGCTGCGGCGGAACGCCTGGGCTGGAACCACGGCACCGACCTGTACACGCTGATGGATGCGGCCGATGACATCGTGCGTCCGCTGCAGGATCGTCCGGTGCGGGTCGACCGCGAGACCCTGGCCCTGGGTTATGCCGGCGTCTACTCCAGCTTCCTGCGCCACGCCGAAATCGCTGCCGCGAAATACGGCCTGAAGACCCTGGACATCCTGGTCGAGCTGGGCAAACGCCGGATGGTCGGCGGCCAGGAAGACATGATCGTCGACGTCGCGCTGGACTTGCTCAAAAAGCAATAACACCGCCACCCTGTAGGAGCTGGCTTGTCGGATCGCCGCACCGCAGCGAAAGCGATCTGTCAGTCAACACCCTTGTTGAATGTGCCACCGTCTTCGCCAGCAAGCCGGCTCCTACACGGGATCGGCGTCGTAAACCAATTTTGCATTTGCCGAATCCCCCCTGTAGGAGCTGGCTTGCCAGCGAAAGCGGTCTGTCAGTCGACATCGATGTTGGCTGACCCGCCGCCTTCGTCGGAACGCCGCCCGGAACAAGCTCGCTCCCACATTTTGATCGGCGTCGTTCACCGATGCGCTATTCACTGAAGATCCCCTGTGGGAAGCGCATCTGACGTCTTCATCTTTTTCATCTCGATTTTCATGAATCTTTGAAAACTTCTGAATAAGAACTATCGATCAGCTCCAAAGCGAGTCTCTTCAATATCTCGAAAACCACGCATAACTACTTGTTAAATAAAGAGATATACCAAGCGTGCAGTTCCGTTCCCATGACTGGCACAGTCATTGCTCTCCTCAACAAAGAAGGCGCCGCCGCTAACGTTTACGGCCAGCGGCTGGCGGAAGTGGTGCGCATCACCCTGACGCTTTCTTTTCCTCACACTCGCGTTTTCAACGCGCTGTTCGCTCCTGCTTCACAACCATAATAAGGACTGATTCACATGAGTCGATTCACCCAAGAAAACACCAGCAAATTCGTGCAGACCCCTGAGTGGAAAATGCATTACAACGATGCCGGAGAAGGCCCGGTGGTGATCATGGTCCACGGCTCGGGGGCAGGTGCAACGGGTTGGGCCAACTTTCACCGCAACGTCGATGCGTTCGTAGACGCCGGCTACCGCGTCATCCTCATGGACTGCCCAGGCTTCGGCAAGTCGGACCCTCTGGTTACCGCCGAGCCGCGTTTCGTGATCAACGCTCGTGCGATCAAGGCATTGATGGATGCACTGGACATCGACAAGGCACACCTGGTCGGCAACTCCATGGGTGGCGGCAGCGCGCTGGGCTTTGCCGTGGCCTATCCAGAGCGCCTGGACAAAATGATCCTGATGGGTTCGGGCGGGGTAGGGCGTACCAGTCTGTTCACGCCGTTGCCGATGGAAGGCATCAAGTTGCTCTTTGGCGTGTACCGTGACCCGAGCATGGAAAACCTGAAGAAAATGCTGGATGTGTTTGTCTACGACTCCAGCGCACTGACCGAAGAACTGATCAGCCTGCGTCACAAGAGCATCCTGGCAAACCCTCAGCACCTGGAAAACTTCATCAAGAGCGTCGATCTGAGCAAATTCCAGATGGGCGATTTCTCTGCCAACCTCCCGGACATCAAGCATCCGACCCTGATCACCTGGGGCCGCGATGACCGTTTCGTACCGATCGACTGGAGCCTGAAGCTGCTCAATGGCCTGCCGAACTCGCGCCTGCACGTGTTCAGCCAGTGTGGCCACTGGGCTCAGTGGGAGCACGCGGACGCGTTCAACCGCCTGGTCATCGACTTCCTGAACCACTAAGCCCCGGCGCATCCCTCTCGTCGCCATGGCGCGAGGGGCTTGCGGCTGGCTTGTGCCCCCGCACACGAACGCATAACTACAATAAAACCGGGGTTGGATCATGAACCATTTACATTTGGCCAGCGCTGCCTTGGCGCTGGCTATCAGCACCGCTGTTTATGCCGCTCAACCACAGGTGCCAGCGTGTGTGGCGCAAAGCGGTTACACGCCGATCTGCGGCATGGCGCCGCCCGAGGATCTGGAGCTTTCGCCCGACTCCGGCTTCCTGTTCCTGAGTACCACGCCGGGACTGGCCGCCAGCCATCAAAGCCGATTGCGAGTCATGGAGCTGGCCTCCCATGAAGTGACCGATATGGTCATCGAGCGGCAGGCAACACCGGGTTGGGGCGAATCTTCTTGCGCGCAGCCGCAAGGCGCCATAGGTGCCCACGGCATCCATCTATCCAAGCGTGCCGATGGTAAATCGCAGTTGTTGGTGGTCAACCACAACGGTCGAGAGGCTGTGGAATTCTTCGAGCCGATCAGCGATGGCAAAAGCTGGAAAGCCATCTGGCGTGGTTGCGTGGAAAGCCAGGACGGTACGATGCTGAACGATGTTGTCGCGACACCTGACGGCGGCTTCGTGGTTACGGCCATGTTCAGCTTCAATGCAATGAAAGACGATCCTCGCCTGGAAAAGTTGCTCGATGGCCGTGCCACCGGACATTTGCTTGCCTGGCACGCCAGCGGGGGACTGTACCGTCTGCCCGACAGCCAGGCCCCTGCGCCGAATGGCATTCAAGTGAGCCAGGACGGTCAGTCAGTCTGGTTCGCCGCGTGGCCGGGCAGCGGCGTCTGGCAGTACGATTTCAAACAGCAAAAAGTCGTCAGCAAGATCGCCCTCGACTTCTTGCCGGACAACCTCAGCTGGACGGCTGATGGGCAACTGCTCACGGCCGGCGTGCCTGATGCACAGACCTTCCGCAGGTGTTTCCTCAGCCACAACGAATTCTGCCCCAGCACCTCGGTGGTGGCATTGATCGATCCGCTCAAGGGCACCCGTCGTGAACTGATGCGCGCCAGAGAAGGGGCGTTGTATGGCGCCTCAACGGCCTTGCAGGTCGGTCACGACGTGTACGTCGGCGCGTTCGCCGGAGATCGCATGTTGCTCATACCCGACGCAATCCCCTCTCTGTAGGCCAGCGCATCGCTTTGCGCATTAGTTGAAAAGCCTATTCGACCGCGCAGGCTAAGTCCCCCGCGCGGTCCTGTTGATAATCGGACAGAGAAGTCCACAGATCAGGAGCGGGTATGCAACCTTACGACGTCATCGTGCTGGGCAGCGGTAATGCCGGGCTTTGCGCAGCCCTTTCAGCCCGCGAACAAGGGGCGCGGGTGGCCTTGCTGGAACGCGCGCCGAAAGAGCAGCGGGGCGGCAACTCGGCGCACACCGGAGGCGCTTTTCGCGTGGCTTACCGGGGCGTTGACGACTTGCGCAGCCTGATGCCGGACCTGCTGGACAGTGAAGTTGAAAGCAGCGATTTCGGCGCCTACACCCAGGACGATTTTTTCGGTGAGTTGGCGGCCATGAGCCAATACCGCACCGACCCGCACGTGTTGGACACGGTCGTGTCGCAAAGCCTGGCTACTTTGCAGTGGATGACCACGAAGGGCGTGCGCTTCATGCCCATCTATGGTCGCCAGGCCTTCAAGGTGGATGGCAAATTCCGCTTCTGGGGCGGCCTGACCATCGAGGTTTCCGGTGGCGGCCTGGGCTTGGTCGATGCCTTGTTTCGCCGTGTGGAAAAAGACGCCGTGGACGTGTTCTACGGCTGTCGGACCCAACGCATCAGCCGCGATCCTGACGGTTTGTGGCAGCTGTACTGTGCGGACGGTCGTCAGTTTTCCGCTCGGGCACTGGTCCTTGCAACGGGTGGCTTCCACGCCAATCTGCAATGGCGTACCCAATACCTGGGGCCGGGATGGGACTTGGCCAAAGTCCGGGGTTCACGCTACAACACCGGCGACGGCATCCGCATGGCCCTGGATGTGGGCGCCGTGGCGCATGGCAACTGGTCCGGTTGCCATGCGGTGTTTTATGACGTCAATGCCCCGCAAATGGGCGACCTGAACCAGCTTAACCAGCAAAAGAACTACTTCCATCTCGGCGTAGTGGTCAATGCCGACGGCAAACGTTTTATCGATGAAGGCCAGGATTTTCGCAACTACACCTACTCCAGCATGGGCGCCAAAGTCATGGCGCAACCGGAGGGTGTCGCTTGGCAGATCTTCGATCAGCACAGCCACGAATTGCTCCCCGATGAGTACCGGGGACGCCAGGTGACGCGGATCCAGGCGGCGACCCTGCAAGGATTGATTGAGCAGATGGAAGGGGTCAACGGTCCCGCTCTGCTACACACCCTCGAGGCCTACAACAACGCTGTGCAACTCAACGTGCCATTCAACCCCGCCATCCGCGACGGACGCTCGACTCAAGGGCTGGAGTTGCCCAAGTCAAACTGGGCCAACCCCCTGGATCGTCCGCCCTTCGTGGCCTACGCGGTGACGTGCGGCATCACCTTTACGTTCGGTGGCTTGAAGGTCAACAGCCAGGCCCAGGTGCTCGACGAAGAGGATCAACCGATTGACGGTCTCTACGCCGCGGGTGAGTTGGTGGGCAACCTCTACTACGTCAAGTACGCCGGTGGAGCGGGGCTGACATCAGGTTCCGTACTGGGGCGCATTGCCGGCGCAGGGGCCTCTACGCGAAAGGCGCACTGAACGCAGCTACAAGCCGAGCCTTTGCTTGAGTTCGGCCTCGCTCAACACGCCGCTGGCCGGGCCGCCCGGCAATCCTTCATCAGCCCGCGCCAGTGGCAGAAGCACCGGTATGAATCCGGCGTCGCGCACCAGCCGGGCGCCCAGGTCGCGGGCCTGGGCGTCGTCGGCGAAGGTTGGAATCGCCTTGCCTTTGCCGGACTGGCTTTTCATGGAGGCATAGCCGATGGCGTTGAACGCCCGCACCAGGTGCACACCGGGCAGGTACTGCTGGTCCGCCAGGGCGACGCCCTGATCCAGCGCCTTGCGCCCGATGTCTCCGTCGCGGCCGCTGAACGGGTTGCTGGTGCTGAACACCACCTTGCCAACCAGCTTGCCCTTCAGCTGTTCGGACAGCGCCGGCATTGCGCCGTAGGGAACACTCAGTACGATCACATCGCCCCAGGACGCGGCGTCGCTGACCGTGCCCGCACGCGCGTTGGGGCCGGCGGCCTTGACGAGGTCCTGGAGCGCTTCGGGGTGGCGGGACGAAAACATCACCGAGTGCCCAGCCTTCACCCATAACGTGCCCAGCGTACCGCCGACGTTGCCGGCGCCGATCACGCTGATCTTCAGGGTGTCCGCCAGCGCCTGGCTGCTCAGGAGCAGGGCGGCGAACGTTAGAAACAGGCTTCTGGACATGCGCTGCGCTCCCGGATGGGACAAGGGGATTTGCAACTACGGTAGTAGAGACTGTTCATAAACGAAAGGCGCTTGCAGGTTCGGCGAATCCTGGCTTGACGATAGTGTCCCCGTTATTCGATTCGCGGATGCTGCTGCACGAGATGCTCGCGTTTAGCTTCCAACTCGGCGATTTGTGCGTCGATGTCCTCGATCTTCTGCTCGATGTTGTCGTGATGTTCCTGCAGCAGTTCGTGCGCTTCCTCGATGTCGGAAGCCGCCGGGGCTGCACCACGCAAGGGTTTGTTCGCCGTTTCTTTCATCGTCACGCCGGTAATCAGCCCCACCACGGCAACCACCATCAGGTAGTAGGCCGGCATGTACAGGTTGTGGGTACTTTCCACCAGCCAGGCGACGATGGTAGGGGTCAGGCCCGCGATTAATACCGAGATGTTGAAGGCGCTGGCCAATGCGCTGTAGCGGATGTGGGTGGGAAACATCGCCGGCAGGGTGGACGCCATCACGCCGATGAAAAAGTTGAGCAGCACCGCCAGCATCAGCAATCCGGAGAAGATCAGGCCGAGCTTGCCGCTGGTGATCAACATGAAGGCCGGGATGGCGAGGAAGAACAGACCGACGCTACCGACAATAATGAAGGGGCGGCGGCCAATCTTGTCGCTGATCAAACCGATCATCGGCTGGACGAATAACATGCCGACCATGATCGCGATGATGATCAACACGCCGTGACTTTCGCTGTAGTGCAAGTTGTGCACCAGGTAACTCGGCATGTAGGTAAGCAGCATGTAATAGGTGACGTTGGTGGCCACCACCACACCAACGCACGTCATCAGGCTGCGCCAGTGCTGGGTGGCCACTTCCTTGAACGACACTTTCGGGCCAGTGGCCAGGCCTTCGCGATCGCCCTGTTCCAGTTTCTCGACATGTTGCTGGAATGCCGGCGTCTCTTCGAGTGCGTGACGCAGGTAGAGCCCGATCATGCCCAAGGGCAGGGCGAGGAAGAAGGGCAGTCGCCAGCCCCATTCCTGAAACTGCTCTTCGCCCAGAATGGTGGAAATCAGCACGACCACACCTGCGCCGAAGACGAAGCCGGCGATCGAGCCGAAGTCCAGCCAGCTGCCGAGGAAACCGCGCTTGCGATCCGGGGCATATTCGGCGACGAAGATCGAGGCACCGGTGTATTCACCGCCCACCGAAAACCCTTGAGCCATCTTGGCCAGCAGCAGGAGGATGGGCGCCCAGATGCCGATCGAGGCATAGGACGGTATCAGCCCGATGGCGAAGGTGCTGAGCGACATGATCACGATGGTGGCCGCCAGGACTTTCTGCCGACCGTACTTATCCCCCAGCGTACCGAAGAACAAACCGCCCAGGGGGCGGATCAGGAAGGGAACCGAGAAGGTCGCCAACGCGGCGATCATCTGCAGGTCGGGATCAGCACCGGGGAAAAATACTTTGCCGAGAACATAGGCGACAAAACCATAGACGCCGAAGTCGAACCATTCCATTGCGTTGCCGAGTGCTGCGGCGGTGATCGCCTTGCGCATCTTGACGTCGTCGACAATGGTGATGTCTTTCAATCCGATCGGTTTGACGTTTTTCTCACGAGATACCATGCGAGCCACTCCGTCACTGATCTGTCTTGCCGCAAACCGCTGAGCCCGGTGCGGCGCAGGTTAGACGGATCTGCAATGGCCGATGCCATCTTTTAATGGCATGGCTTATTCAAGATCAGATACAAGAGGATAGGAAAAAATTCACTTCTCGTCGTTATTTTTTGCTCGCGGCAACAGCTCCACCGATAACCAACTTAAGCTGCTCGCTCCAGTGCATCCAGCAAATCAACGAACTCCATCGAGAGCTTATGGCGTGGTGCCAAATGGATAAGGGGTATGGAAGCCTGGTGGGACTCGCGCATTTTAACTGAGCTACTCAAATAAACCGGTAGCACAGGAAGACCCTCTACGAGCATTTCGTTTACGAGCGTCTGGTGCAAGCCGGTGTGTGCGATAAATTGATTAACCACCACCCCCTCTATCTGCAGCGATTCGTTGTGATCCATGCGCAGCTCTTCTACTTGAGCGATGACACTGTTCACAGCCTGCCGGGAAAAGCTGTCGCAATCATAGGGGATCAACAACCGATCGGCAGCGACCAGGGCGCTGAAGGTGAAGAAATTCAGCGCGGGAGGGGTGTCGATATAAATACGCTCGTAATCCTCGGAAAGCTCTACCAGCAATTTACGCAGCTTGTTGATCTTGAACTTGCGCTCAAGTTTTGACTGGAGATCTGCAAGATCCGGACTGGCGGTCACGAGATGGAGGTTCTCGTAGGGCGTCTCGGTTATGGCCACTCGACATTTTTTGCTGGCAAAACCTCCAGACAGTGTCTGTCTGAAGAAGTCGGCGATACCCGTGGGAATGTCGTCGTTGAGCAGGCCCGTGAGGTAGTGGGTCGAATTCGCCTGGGGATCGAGATCAACCAGCAGTGTCCGGTAGCCTTGCGCTGCACTCACAGCGGCAAGATTGCAGGCGATGCTGGATTTTCCAACACCACCTTTTTGATTGAAGACAACACGACGCATGAGAGCAGTTCATCCGTGAAAGAGGCCTGAAGCCAGGATTATGTAAGCGGATGAGTGCAATATATGACCATTAGGTTTCAGTTTTAAGACAAGTTGTTGAATCAGCGTGAAAATGGCTGGCACGGGCGTCCTCGCTCCCCAAACGCTACCCCGCTACAGCCACCGGAAAAGGGTCTCGAGTGGCGGGCTATACAAGACCGACAAACGACAGAATAACCAGGACGATCACAACGGCCCCAACGATGTAGATGATATTGTTCATGACGACCTCTCTATCTCGACTGGATGGACGACACCAGGGTGTCTAATACAAATGACACCGTGCCTGCCGGTTCCGTTCCGCAAACCGATTTTAGTGGCGGCCCCATCAAATCAATGTTCCGTTGGCGATTTTACGAACCTTCTCGCGTTGCTAACTGTCGATTGATGGACTCTGCTCAAGTGCGAATCTGCAATGGATGCGACTTGATGAGCAAAAGTAAACACGCTGACTTCATGCAAATCGGCGTTTTTAGTGTAACGTTAGGATAACAGTCACGGAGAGCGTTCCCATGTCCAAACTCGCAGAATTTCGCCAGCTTGAAAAACACCTTGCCGAGCAGCTTCAAGCGCTTGAAACCTTGAAGGGTGACGCTGGCCTGAAGCAGGAAATCGAATTCGAAACAAAGCTGCGCGCACTGCTCGCCAAGTATGGCTACAGCTTGAAAGACATCGTCAATCTGCTTGATCCACACGCCGGTCGCCGTGCGCCTGCTGCCGAGTCTAAAACAGGCAATCGCAAGCCTCGCCAAGTGAAAGTCTATAAAAACCCGGAGTCTGGCGAAGTCGTGGAAACCAAGGGCGGCAACCACAAGATATTGAAAGAGTGGAAAGCGAAATACGGTTCCGACACGGTTGAGTCCTGGCTGTCGTAGTAGGAGCAAGCTTGCTCGCGATGGTCTCAAGGGCGACGCGTATATCCAGAAAATACGCGTTATCGTTAACGTCCATCGCGAGCAAGCTCGCTCCTACAGGGGCGGTCGGGTCTCGACCTGTTCAAGACTCACACGAAAAGTCGTGTAAGTCTCTCCGTCCGCCAGATAGAGGTCGCTGTGGTAGGCCTCGACCGCGCCTTTGATCTGCACTTTCAAGCCGTTGGCAACACGACGTATGACAACATCCTTCAAGTCTGTGTCCGAAATCAGAAACGGACGCTTCTTGCCCAGGCGTACTTTCATCACCTCGTTACTTGAATCGTAATCATCGACATAAAAGTTGAGCGTCTTGGGTTCTGAGGTGTTTCTGGGGTTCTGAACGACGTAAATCCACTGCCCCGGTACGAAGTTCTGCTTCATGACTATTTCCTTCGGGTGCTCCGGGACATTCAGGTAGGCGTAGAACACCACCGCTACAAAGCCAAACAGTAAAGCCCAGGCAAGGTACTTTTTCCTTCTGGTCGGAGATAGTTTCGGTTCAGTCATGTACCACTCTTTCGATCCTTATGGCTTGTACCTGGCAAGTGATGTTCAGCACTCTATTTTTACATTAAACCCCATGGCTCACACGCTGGTGATGGTTCTACCGACCCATTACGGACATTGCAGCATCGATTTTTTGATCGCTTTTGCTCCTGCCATCGATAGCACTCACCCCCGCGGCTCGGCCACCAAGAGCAACGACTGCGGCACCGGACTTTGCGGGTGCTGCGGTTCCTGCAGGCCGACCAGGCGAAAACCGGCCATGTCCAGCGCATTGAACCAACTGGACAAAGTGCGCAGGTACCACGGCATGGGTTGCCACTGCCCCTCGAACCCGGCAAAGGTTTCTTCCCGCCAACCGTCCTGATAGTCGCCCGTCGCCGCGGTCCATGGATGCAGCGTCTGGATCACCAGCGCGCCGCCAGGGGCGAGCAGGGCGTTCATGGCGGCGAGCAGAGGGATGATGTCCTGGTGCAACAGCGCGAAGTTGGCGCAGATCAGGTCGTAGCCGCTGCCGATGTCCACCTTCGCCTCCACCAACGCTTCATAGCTCGCCAGGTGTACCGGCGAAGCGCCCGCCGCTCGCGCCGCCTCGACCAGCGTCGCGTCGCCATCGACACCGACTGCCGTGATGCCCCGTTCAGCCAGCGCCCGCAACAGCCAACCCTCGCCGCAGCCCAGGTCGAGCACGCGCTCCGGCTGGCGACCCAGCACCGCCAACAGGATGGCCTGGTCGGTGACCTTCAGGCGGCTTTCGATGGTGCCGGTGCGCACGGCTTCGATCCAGAGCCGGGCGTTGTGGTGCCAGCTTTGGAGGAGGGTGGATTCGGGGGCGGGCATTTTGCTGTCCGGCATGTAGTTGTTCACCTGGTAAAGCGATGTTTGAAACTATACCGAAAGGATAAGCCCCGACTCATACACCAAGCTGCGACGCGACCCGTGAACGAGTCGTGCCGGTACGCACCTCTCTGGCGGTGCAGCCGAAGTGTTGACGGAAACTTCGAGTAAATTGAGCCTGATCAATGAAGCCCCAGCGCATGGCCAACTCACCGATCGACAGATGGCAGTTGGGGTCGTGTAGGCCTCGATGGACCGCCTCAAGACGCCTCAGGCGAATCCATTCCCCGACGCTGTAGGGCGTACTGTTGAACAGTTTGTGCAGATAGCGCACTGACAGACCGCAGGCGTCAGCGATCATGGGCGGCGCCAGGTCGGGGTTGCCCAGATGTCTTTCGACGTATTGCTCGATGCGCTGCAAGTGCAAGGCGCTCAGGTTGGAGCTTTCACTGCTAAGTACCCGCTCATCATCGCGCAGCGCCATCAATAACGTTGAAAGAGCTTGCTCCAGCAGCATGTGGCGGGCCGCCTCGTTACATTCATCGAAACGAGCGGCGCACATGGCCAACTGGTCGACAAAGATCCGACCGAGCGCGCGCTTGGCATCGAAGCACAAGCGCGTGTAGCGCTCGGCACCGCGCAGTTGGCCATGGAGCGCGCGCTCCGGGAGCTTGAACACCCACAAATCGTTGTCGCTGGCATAGTGGAAGCGGTAGGGGGCATCGCCACGTTCGAAGATGAATCCTCCAGGCTGGCAATGCAATTCCCGGCCGTCCTGCTCGAAATGCACTTCGCTGCGACGCGGAACGGTGACGAGGTAGCAGGCGTCGTGATCTTCACTGACTTGGGCCTTGCTGCGCGAATAGCCAAGCTGACTGGAGCGCAAGCGTGACAGCGTCAGGGGGGTACTGCCGGTTTCCCAGATTTGCAGGCTGCCGCTGAAGGTGGCGTTGGGCGCGAACTCCAGCGAAAGTGGAAAATAAGCACAGGCGATCGCGTCCGCCCACAGTGGCTGGCGTTGACTGTCGGACCAGGAACGGGTGGAGAGTTTGGTCGCCATGGCTGCCCTCGTATGATTTTTGTTCTGAGGACGGTGCCGAGGTAAAAAAACCGTCGGCACCGTGGGTTGCCATCATTTGCCAATGCTTACGGACGGTCAATCACCAGGTGTCAGTCGGTAGGTGGCCGAGGGGGCAAGCGTTGCCAGCCAGCCAGGTGGCACGACGATGTTGGTCGTTGCCTCTTCGATCACGCAAGGGCCTTGTACCGTTTGCCCGGATTGCAGCCGATCACCGTTGTACACCGGCGTTTCCTGCCAGGACGATTGCGCGCTGAACAGCATCGACCGGTAACCGCTCGCGGCAGGTGGGACATCTTCGGCAGGTGGCGGCAGTTCCGGCATGGGCGGGCGTTGCAGACGTGCAATCACGGAGCACTCGAGGTTCACCAGTTCTGCCGGACTCTCAGGCTCGCTGTAGGAGAACAGGGCCTTGTGTCGCGTATGGAACGCCTCGCGCAGGGTGAGCAGGCCGGCGTGATCCAGTTGATCGCAGGTCAACTCAACGCTGCATTCGTGGATCTGGCCGAGGTAGCGGATCTCCAGGTTGTACAGGCACTCAACGTTGTCCCCGGCGTCGAATCCATCGTCGCGCAGATTGTTCATGCCGCGTTCGCGCAGGTCACGCAAGGTCCGGTTGAGCAGGGGCAGGTCGACCAGGTCGTCGTCAAGGCGCATTGCAAGCGTGGTCAGCTGGTCATAGCGGATGTCTGAAAGAATCTGCCCGTAGGCGCACAGTCCGGAAGCGACTTTCGGGATGAGCACCACCCGGCTGCCGATTTCCTCGGCCAGACGCATGACATGCATGCCCGCAGCCCCGCCCGCGCCGATCAGGGCGAAGTCCCGCGGATCATAACCACGCTCGACCGACACCCGCCGGATGCCACTGACCATGTTCAGGTTCACCAAGGTGATGATGCCAATGGCCGCACGTTCAACGCTGATGCCTAAAGGCTCGGCAATCTTGCGCTGGATGGCCTCGATCGCGGCCTTGCGATCGAGCCGGATGCTACCGCCCAGCAGCGCGCCGTCGGCCAGGTAGCCGAGCACCAGATTGGCGTCGGTGACGGTTGGCTCGGTGCCACCCTTGCCGTAGCACACCGGTCCAGGGTTGGCACCGGCACTGCGCGGGCCGACCTGGAGCATGCCGAAGTCGTCGAGAAAGGCAATCGAGCCGCCGCCGGCACCCAGGGTTTCCACTTGAATCATCGGCACACCGATGCGGTATCGCAGGAAATCAGTGTCCTTGCTGAAGTTGGTGCGCCCTGACTTGCTCAAGGTGATGTCGAACGAGGTGCCGCCCATGTCCACGGTGATCACGTTGTCGATGCCGAACGGCTGTGCAACGCATAAGCCGGCTTGCGGCGCGGACGCCGGGCCCGAGTTGATCGCGTTGACCGCACGTTCGCGCATCACCACGCCGGGCGCCAGGCCACCGTTGGATTGGAAGTAGCGAGTCGGCTGCTGCGCGCCGAGCTCTTCGAACAAGGCGTCGATCCGTTCGATGTAGCGGCCCATGACCGGGCTCAGGTAGGCGTTGACCACGGTCGTCGACGTGCGGGTGTATTCACGGATTTGCGGGAACACTTCATTGCCGGTGCAGACGAATACGCCTGGCAAGGCTGCTCGCACCATCTCGGCAGCGCGTTGTTCGTGGCTCGGGTTGCGCACCGACCAGACGAACGAAATGGCCACGGCTTTGACGTCCTGCTCGCGGAAATACTCGATCGCTTGAAGAATCGCCTGTTCATCGAGCGCAGCGTATTCGCTGCCGTCGCTGATGATCCGGCCGCGAATGGGCCGACGCAGGTGCCGCGGCACCAACATATAGGCCGGCGGATAACTGGCATCGTAGCGGTGTCCGTCTTCCTTGTGGCCCAAGCGAATTTCCAGGCTGTCTTCGTGCCCGTCGGTACACAGCAGACCCACCTTCACCCCGGTTTTTTCAATCAGGGCGTTGAGGGCCACGGTGGTGCCGTTGATGCACAGGTCGCAGTCGCCAATGATTTCAGCGGGCGTGCGACCGATGGCGTCGGCGATTTGCGCCAGGCCGTTACGGATGGCGAGGGTGCCATCCTGGGGTGTTGACGGTGCCTTGAACAGCTGCACGTTGCCACTGCGATCAGCCAGGATGAAATCGGTGAAGGTGCCGCCGGCGTCGATGCCCAGACGATATTGTTGCTTGGTCATGATGAGGGTTTCCAGATGGCTCAAAGGGGCCGGGTTCGATTAATGCGTGGCACGGCAGGCGTGGGTCGCGGCTTCGTCGACCAGGCCATCGCTTTCGATCACCACGCCATACTCCAGGCGCGCGCCTTCACGGGACACCAGGCCGTTACGCACGTCGTTCAATACACTGGCGATCGGGCGCCGCAGGGGATTACCGTAGCCACCGCCCCCAGGGTTGATGTTGATCACCCGTTCGCCAGGCTGAGCAGTGAGTTGCGCGTTGTAGATAAACTGCTGTTCTTCGCCGTCGACCTTGCGGTGAATCAGCCGGCCCAACTTGGGTTCGAGCATGATGTTGTTGGCGCCCGCGGCACCCGACGTCGGCAGTTGCCGACCCTCACCGAAGCCGACCACGGTCATCGGGTGATTCAGTGGTTCGATCTCGATGCGGGTCCCCGAACCACCACGAAATTCACCAGCGCCGCCGCTGTCGGTCATCAGGCTGTAGCGGTGAATCAGGATGGGGTAGGCGTGCTCCAGCAACTCGATATCGCCGGACATCAGTGCGCCGAAACAACACAACGGACCGCATGCCGGCCAGCCATCCATGGCCTTGTTGGCGCCGGCGCCGGAAATGATCGAGGCGAGGACCATGGTCACGTACTCGTCGTTGCCATTGCGCGGATCATGGCCTGCAATGTTGATTCCGCTGGCGTGGCCCCAGGAGGCGGTGACGCGTTCCGGTGCGGCTTGCTCCAGTGCCTGACGCACCGCGTCGGCCAGGGTTTCCATCGGTGTGGTGGTGCTGTTGACGTGCGGCGCGGGTTCCTGCGCATTGCACAAGGTGCCCGGTGGGCCGAGGTCGACGGATACGCAGCGGTACAAGCCTTCGTTGTACGGCGGCGGCACCTGGGCAAACATCATCAGCCCCAGGTAGACCCCGGACACCGAGTTACCGGCGTAAGAGTTGATGAAGTAAGGCACTTGCGGTGGGCTCTGGATCAGGATGTGAGCCTCGTCACCCCGGATTTCCACCTGCGCCGTGATCGACAATTCGCCCAGCCCGTGGCCCGAGTCTTCAAGCACCGCGGTGCCCGTGTAGCACCCATCCGGGACGTCACGCAGCAAGGCACGCATGTGACGGTCAGCCATGTCTTTCAATTCGGCGATGCACGCGCGCACCTGTTCCACGCCATAGCGATCGAGCAGTTCGAGCAAGTGCCGTTCACCGACGTTGCACGCGCCGTATTGGGCGTTGAGATCGCCTTCCTGATAGGCGCGGGCGCGCATGTTGGTCAGCAGCAGGTTGATCACGTCTTCACGGCGCTTGCCTTGTGACCAGAGCTTCACTGGCGGGATGCGCAAACCCTCGGCGTAGATTTCCCTGGCATCCGGGTTGTAGCCGGCGGGCACCGGGCCGCCGATGTCGGTCAGGTGGCCTTTGCACACGGCCCAGAACACCAGTTCGCCTTTGTAGAACACCGGTTTGTACATGCAGCAGTCGAGAATATGGCTGCCCATGTAGGCGGGGTCGTTGTGATAAATCACATCGCCTTCCTGGACGTCATCGCCGAAGAAACCGGCGACGCATTTCATCGCCGGAATCAGCGAGCCGAGATGAATCGGGATGTCCTGACCTTGCAGGATCATTTCCGGAAAGTGGTCGAAGAGGGCATTCGAGTAGTCGTGAGCCAGGTTGAAAACGCTCGAACGACCGGTTTTCTCCAGGGTGATGGTCATTTCGCGCTGCGCGGTTTCGAGCGCGCCTCGCACGACGGCCAGGGTGATCGGATCTACTGTGCTCATGGGTCACCAGAAATCTTGTTGTTATCAGGTGGAGGTCAGGACGAACGTCTAACCCACGGCACAAAATTACGCGCTCGGACCAGTGTCTGGCTTGGCGCAAAGTGCACTGTTTGTTGATCCCCAGTGCACGGGTTGCCGGGCATTGTTCTGGGCGTTCGCTGTGACAGGGCTCGAACCGGTTGACAGCCAATTTCCTCAAGGGCAAACTGTCCACAGTCTTCAGTCCACAGATTGAATCATGCTTCTCCTGCAAGGACAGCCGACCGAAAGCGGGCAAAAGCACCCGCTGTGCGAGGTACGAATGTAGAAAAAAACATGAATAAGAAAAATGCACTTACCGTGATAATTCAGTTATTCGCATCCCTCGCGATGCACACGGTAACCACCGCATAAAAAGTATTTAAGAACTGCCCCCGAAAACTTTAGATCTATAATAAAGCGGAGCGCCTTATGCGTGAGGACAATATTGTAGGTGTCGACATTGGCGGTACTTTTACCGACTTCGTGTCATACGACGCCACAACTGGCAAGATTGAAAACTGGAAAAATCTAACGACTCCAGCCAATCCTATCGATGGGGTTTTGGAAGGGCTATCCAACATCGAGTCGATGGCAACCGTTAACAAGATTCGTCTGGGCACCACGATTGCGACGAACGCACTGTTAACGCGAAAAGGCGCGAAGGTTGCGTATGTCACCACTAACGGCTTTAAAGATGTGCCGTTTATCCAGCGTGGCGACCGTCGCAGCCATTACGACATCACTTGGATCAAGACCAAGGCATTCGTTAGTCGAGCCGATTGCTATGAAGTTGCCGAACGCATCAGCGCCCTGGGTGAGGTAGTACTTCCCCTGGATGAGACCTCAGTGCGTAAGGTCGCGCAGGCCATTCGCAACGATGGCACCATCGAAGCTATCGCCGTATGTACCTTGTTCTCTTACGTCAATCCAAAGCATGAGGACCGCATTGCGCAGATTCTGGCTGAAGAGCTGCCTGATATTCCCATTTCGTCTTCGTTTCACGTACTTCCGAAGTGGAAGGAATACGACCGGGCCTCCACGACTATCGCGGATGCTTTTCTCAAGCCGATCGTTCAAGAAAGCTTCGCACGTATAAAGACTTGTCTCGATGATCTGGGTATCGGCGATAAAGTCGGCGTCATCAAGTCCAATGGCGGCGAATCCAGCATCCGGGGCGCAGCGGCTACTCCCGTCCAGATGGCCTTGTCCGGACCCACGGGTGCCGTAGTCGCCACCCGTACAGTCGCTGAACTCACCGGGATCAAAAACCTGGTTGTGTTCGACATGGGCGGTACGTCAACCGACTGTGCAACCGTGGTCAACGGCCAGGAAAACATCACCACCGACTTTGAAATCGAGTGGGGGATTCCGATTCAGGTGCCAATGATCGACGTCCACACCATTGGTGCTGGTGGCGGCTCCCTGGCGTGGATTGATAAAGGTGGCCTGTTGCGAATGGGGCCGCAGTCTGCGACCTCCGTTCCTGGTCCTGCCTGCTATGGCCGTGGTGGCCTTGAAGCAACCGTTACCGATGCGAACGTTGTTTTGGGTCGTATCAACCCTGATTTCTTCCTCGGCGGACGGATGAAGCTCGATGCCCGCGCCGCCCATCGTGCGGTTGCGCGGATTGCCGACAAGCTCAATATGGCCGTTGATGAAGCGGCCATGGCGATGCTCCAGATCGCCAACAACAACATGCTGGGTGCGCTGCGCACGGTGCTGTTGCAACGCGGTCTGGACCCTCGCGACTTCACCCTGTTGTCATCCGGTGGCGCAGGTCCGGTTCACATCTGCGACCTGCTGGAAATCAGCGGCATCCCTCAAGGCCTGGTGCCTAACTATCCCGGCCAGTTCTCGGCATTCGGTTTCATCATGACCAATGCTCGTGTCGACAAGCAGCGGACTATCCAACAGGTCTCCACGCGGTTCGACGCGCTCGCGGTCGATGAAGCGATGACCCATCTGGTGAACAGTGCGGTCAGTGAGCTCACCGAGCAGGGTTACGTTGACAACATCCATGTTCAACGCTCCATCGAAGCGCGTTACCTCGGTCAGAATCATGGACTGGAACTGCCGGTGGACGCGGCATCGATCGATACCGAGTCTGCAGCCCGGTTGTGGCAGAAATTCCATGAGATTCACAAGGCCCGGTTTGGCTTCTCCACGCCTGGCGAAACCATTGAGCTGGTGACCATCAAGGCGGTGGCAATCGCGTCTTGCGAGAAACCGCACATTGCGACACTGGCGCTTGCCGAAAAGCCCGCCAAAGCTACTTCCAGTCGCAAGGTTCGCTATGAGGGTGGTTGGATCGATACGCCGGTGTATGACCGCGAAACGTTGCTGCAGAACCATGTGATCACAGGACCGGCGATCATCGAAGAAAGTGCCTCGGTCACGATCCTGCGACCCGATCAGCAAATTCGCGTAAACGAATACGGCTACATGCTCGTAACTGCAAAATCCGCGGAGGGCAAATAATGGATATGGTAGCGATGAGTATTCTCGACTCGACGATGGTATCGATCTGTCGAGAAATGGGGATTACCCTCCAGAAGACCTCCTACTCCACGATCTTCAACGAAGCGCTGGACTTCACCTGCGGCCTGGCCGACAAGCAGGGCAACCTGATTGCGGTCGCCGATTTTTGCCCAGCCATGATTGGTGGGATACCGCTCCTGGTGAAGTCGTGCTTGAAGGAAATCGACGTGGTGTCACTCAAGGAAGGCGACATCATCCTCCACAACGACCCCTACCGTGGCGGCCTCCACACGCCTGAACACACCTTCTTCAAGCCAATTTTCTTCCATGGCGAGCTGCAAGGCTGGGCAATCGCTATTGGTCATATCGCTGAGGTCGGTGGCATGGCGCCGGGCGGTTTCCCTGGCGAGGCCACGGAAATCTTCCATGAAGGTGTGCGTGTTCCTCCGGTGAAGATCAAATCCGCCGGCGTCGATAACAACGATATCTGGAAGCTGTTGCTGGCCAACGTGCGTACGCCCCGGACCAACTATGGCGATCTACGCGCCTTGATTGCAGCTGTAGATCTGGGCGAACGCCAGATGCGCGATGTGCTTGAGAAATACGGCGTCAGCGATGTCCAGCAGATCATTGGTGACCTGCTCGATTACGCAGAACGTCGCATGAAAGCCGAAATCGAGGCCATTCCCGACGGTATCTACTCCTTCGAAGATTCTGTGGAAAGTGATGGTGTAACCCCGAACAAGACCTACCGCATCGCTGTGGAAGTTCACGTTCGTGGCGATCAAATCATCATCGACTACACAGGTTCTTCGCCACAGGCACGTGGTCCGATCAATGCAACACTGGGGGTATCGACGTCAGCTGCCTATAACGCAGTCCTGCATATGACGGACCCATCGATACCGCGCAATAGTGGATGTTTCCGTCCGATCAAAGTGCTTTCGCCTCCCGGCACTATCGTGAACGTGGATTTCCCGGCGCCTTCGGTCGGGGGTAACACGGAGACACATCCACGCATCACCGGTGCAATTCTGGGCGCCATGGCAACCGCGGTTCCCAATCGAGTCATGGCTGCCGAAGGCGCAACCCATTGCAACTTCGTATTTGGCGGCGTGGATGCAGCCAGCGGCGAATACTTCGCCTGTTATGACCTGGAAACCGTGGGCTGGGGTGGGCGCGCTTTCGCAGATGGGAACGACGCTGTCGACTCGATCAACGGCAACTGTCGTACCACGCCAGTCGAAGTCTTCGAGACCCGGTTCCCATGGCGTGTCGAGTGTCTCGCTCTGGATGCGGACTCCGGCGGTGCAGGCGAATTCCGAGGGGGTTTGGGTTACACCAAACAAATGCTTTGCCTGAATGAAACCATCACCGTTTCGCAAATGACCGACCGTCATTTCACCAAGCCCTGGGGCTTGGACGGTGGTCTGGAAGGTGGCTGTGGTGCCACCCTTGTCCAGAAAAATGGTGCACACAAGTGGGAAACGATGTGCGAAGCGTACGGGAAGATTTCCACGAGCCGTTATTCGAACGTCGACATCCATGAAGGGGACCGGGTCAAGTTGATCACACCGGGAGGCGGCGGCTTCGGCAGCCCGAAAAAACGAGCGCCGGAGTCCGTCGAGCGTGATCTACGCGATGGCTATATCTCACTCGAATCTGCAAGGTCGAATTACGGATACACGGGGAACTGAAGATGAAATTCTCAGAAAACGGGCTCTACATCGAACGTTACGTTAAATGCGCTAACTGCGGCGTCCTGATCTACGAACAGGATGCGCCGACAAAGGTGAAAGTCGACGGCAAGGAATTCTGTTCCGACTGGTGTGTTAAATGGAGCGCTGAGCGTCAGCAGCGGCGCGCTTCGAAGTAAAAAATACTCGGCGGGGCTGTGACAGCCCCAGTCCGATGGATAGGAAAAAAGATGGAAAAGGCTAACTTCAAAAGTATTGACCAGATGAAACCCGAAGATTGGAAGCTGATTTCCTCTTTCGAAACCGACGAACATAAACATATGCCTGCGCTGGTGATCAAACACCTGCAACTCCTGGGGCAGGGTGAGCAGCCCTACCAGATTGACCGACTTCAGCATTCGCTGCAGACGGCCACTCGGGCGAAGCGTGATGGCGCCGATGATGAAATGGTTCTGGCTGCGCTAGTCCATGATATTGGTGACACACTCGCACTGTACAACCATGCCGAATTGGCGGGTGCGCTGATCAAGCCTTATGTGTCCGAAAAAGCCCATTGGATTGTACTTAATCACGACGTCTTCCAAGGGTTTTATTACTGGGAGAACCTGGGATGGGACAAAAATACTCGCGAGAAATTTCGTGGGCATCCCTGGTTTGATGAGTGTGACAAATTCTGTCGTGAATGGGATTGTCCTTCGTTCGACCCGGAGTACGATACCTTGAGTCTTGAAAGCTTTACCCCCTTGATCGAAACGATATTCTCTCGAACGCCGTACTCTCACAGATAACAATAAATAAACGCTTGAGCATTCCTGAAAAAACATTCAAGTAGTCGTTCTGCCCAAAAAACGTGTTTTAAACACCTCCTTCTATCACTGGAGTCATAAAAAATGGCGGGCCCAATTAAAAGCAACGGCGGCGCAGGGCAACCTGTGGCCGTGGTGGGATTTGACGAGCGTATCAATAAAGTATCGCTGTCCATGGCGTGGTGGGCAGTGTGTAGTGCAATGTTCTACATTATTGTAGGCGGCGCACTTGCTTTAGAGTACGGAACGTTCAATGCGATTACGGGAATGCTCCTTTCGGTCATTTCCTATGGCGTCATCACCTCCCTGATGGCCCGGCATGCCATTAAAACAGGTCACTCGGTGACCTCCTTCTCGGTAGAGCTTTTCGGCTCAAAAGGGGCCGTGCTCGCTGCGATCATCCTCGGGGCTACCGCAATTTATTACGCTGTATTCGAAGGGTCTGTCATCGCGCTTGCGATCAACCATCTCTTTCCCTCGATCAATCACACTGTCGCCGCTTTGATCGTCGTGGCCTATAGCATCCCGTTGGTATTGGGGAAAATCCAGGTCTGGCTTGACAAGCTCAATGGTGTGCTACTGCCGGTCTACGTCATAGGCCTTGTAGCCGCCGTTTGCATCTCTATATCCGAATATGGCTATTCAACCAATTGGATGACATTTGGACCCTCTAACCCATCCCCTTACGGCTGGTGGAATTGCTTTGTTTACTACATGGGCATCTGGGTCCTCATGCTCTTCGCCTATGAGTATGCGAAGTTTGGCAAGCCGTCCGACGAGGAATTTCACAGTAAATGGAATTTCGGCTTTTTATTTTACTTTGTGACGATAGTGGTCAATGGGGCGTGTGGTATTTATCTGGTCAGCTCTGTGCCAAGCATCGAGAAGATCAGTGAGATTTCTGTAGTGCTGGCGATACTGAGTTTACTTGGGTTCTGGGGACTGGTGTTCGTATGGGCCACGCAGACCCGAATCAACTCAGCTAACTACTTCGTCGCTACCAGCAATCTGAAAACTATCGGGCAGTTCTTTGGCATTGGCTGGAAATGGGGCTGGTGGGCTGTCGTTGTCGGTGTATTGGTGTTTGTCCTCATGCTCGCCGATGTCTTCAAGTATCTGTTGGAAGCGCTCGCGTACCAAGGGATTATCGTTGTCGCCTGGGTGGGTGTCGCCCTGTCGAGAATCATTGAGGTTCGCCGGTTAGCGGACGGCGGTATCTCGAATGTTCCGTGCAAAACGGTAAACTATTGCGGGTTGACTGCGTGGTTGGTTGCCTCAGTCGTGGGCATAATCCTTATGAACTGCACAGGCCTGTTGGCAACATTATCAGCGCCCGCCACAGCCATTGTTGCCTACGCGGTAATGCGTCTACTATCAAAACGCCAAGTGGTAAATAGCCCAAGTATCAGCAAAGTAAATTGATGGTTGTTGCGTAGGCTTCTTACTATTTAAGGGGCCTACGTGACACCGACTACTTGAATTGACAGGGGTGGGATAAAAAGGCAAGCTAATTGTCCACAGTCGACAGTGCGCAATCTGTAAAGCGATGCAGTTCGACCACGATCGTTATCTACATCGAAGACATAGCGGATCAACTTCAGATGAATCAGTTTCCATCCTCAGTTTCAAACGTCCCTACGAGCGAGCCAGGATCGTTCCCGGCACCGGTTGTCGACAGTAAAAGCTTGTCGGAGCAGGTGACCGAGTATCTGTACAAGCTGCTGGTCAGCGGCCAGCTGAAAGGGGGGCAGCGTGTTAATGAGGCTGAATTGGCGCGGACGTTGAAGATCAGCCGTAACCCGATCCGGGAGGCGATCCGCAAGCTGGAAGAGCGAGGCTTGCTTATCTCCAGCCCACGGCGAGGCACTTTTGTCCGTTCGTTTTCGGAGTCGGACATCCAGGATATTTTCTCATTCCGGTTGGCGTTGGAGGAGTTTGCGGTTCGTCAGGCATTTCCCTATCTCACCGATGAGGACATCGAGGGCTTGGCTGCAATCGTCGGCCAGATGGAATCAGCGGCAAAAACAGGGCGTGAAATGGACCTTGTCGAACGCGACATCGCGTTCCATCAGCGAATTTGTGAGTTGTCGAGAAACACACAGACCATTCGGGCTTTTTCAAATATCTATGCAGAAATCCAGATTTCGATCAGCCTGGTTGAACATCGATTTGCAAGTCTGGAAGATGCGGCAGCGGATCATTGGCCTATTGTCGAGGCGTTTCGCACCAAGGATGAGCAAACAATCATTGAAGCGCTACGGTTTCATATAGGCGATTCCTGGAAAAGAATCAAGGAAGCTTACAACTTCTAGTTTTATCGGCAGCAACACCTGGCAATCTTAAGTGAGAGTGCAGGGATTTTTTTGTCTTGAGTTTGTTTTCTTTATTTTTGTTACATATTCTGTTTGTTTGCTCAGGTGGAACTTATGTTTAATGTCGCAAGTCCCCATGCTTTCATATCCAATGCTGAATGGAATGTTCGATGCGAACTGGCAGCCCTTTATCGACTGCTCGCTCATTTTCGAATGACGGACCTGATCGACACCCACATTTCGGTGCGCGCGCCAGGCGATGAAGGGCTGTTTCTCATCAATCGCTATGGTGTTCTGTTTCACGAGATGAAAGCATCTGATCTGGTCAGGATTGATATCGGCGGCGATATCGTAGATCAACTCCATGCTGCAGGGGCGGTCAACAAGGCTGGTTTCAACATCCATTCAGCCATTCACGGCGCTCGCCATGATGCTGTTTGCATCGTGCATACTCATACCTCGGCGGGCATGGCAGTAGCCGCTCAAGAGGAAGGTCTGCTGCCGATTACACAGCATGCATTAAAGTTCTATGGCTGCCTCAGTTATCATGATTATGAAGGCATCGCGCTCAACCCTGCTGAGTGCCCGAGACTTGTCGCTGATCTGGGTTCAAACATGGCAATGATTCTGAGAAACCATGGGTTGTTGGCTGTAGGAGGCTCTATTGCCGAGGCCTTCAATCAGATCTATTTTCTCGAGCGAGCTTGTCAAGCTCAGGTAGCTGCCTTGACTGGCGGGCAACGTCTGCGCTTCCCCGCAAAAGAGGTCTGTGAGCTCACCGCCAGGCAGTCAGCCGATGAGATTCGAGATAATCTTCATCTCCTGGCTTGGGAAGCCGCGTTGCGTCTGATCGACGATCAAAAATCCGAGTACTGTTCCTGAATAACCTTTGCGTCTGCGCGGTGCTTCGCAAATCTGGATCTACCGCAGAAGTGCCGCGCAGTGTTTCTGCCCACTCACCATAGCTTCCATGTGTAATCGACATTCACCCGTAGTTCATTGTCATCCCTATGGCTGGCCTGAGTGCTGAAATCGTTGCGGTACCAGGCGTTGCGCACGCGCAAGGCCAGGCCTTTGAATGCAGTGCCCTGCAGCACGTAGGACAGTTCGATGTCCTTTTCGCTCTCTGTCAGGTTGGAGCCTCCCAGTTTGGCCAGCTCGATATTGTCGCCCCTCACGTAGCGCAGCATGCCATTAAGCCCTGGCACGCCAAGGCCGGCAAAATTGTAGTCATACCGTACCTGCCAACTGCGCTCCTTGGGGTTGAGGAATTCGGAGCTCAGCGTGCCCTCGGTGATTACCAATGGTTCGGTACCGAAGAGGTAGGGCATGGCCGTCTTGCCCGTCAGTTGCATGTAGCCAGCGCCGAATTTGTGGGCGCCCCAGGCATAGGTCAGCATCAGTGCCGCGTTACGGTTGTCCACCGGGCCGGCTTTGGCCGCGCCATCCTCGCCGGTGATGAACAGGCGGAAATCGCTTTTCAGGCTGCCGGGGCCAAGCGGGCGATTATCGACAAAGCCGTAGAAGTCCTTGCGGTACAGGTCAGCGAGTTCTGCATGGTAGTACTTCAGCGTCAGGTGCGGCGACCAGGCATAGTCACCGCCGAGGAAAGTAAAACGGTCCGACTCGGCGGCACCATTGAAGCGTCCATTGGGTGAACCCACCGACATTTTCTGGTAGTCGGTGGAGTCGCGCAGGTTGATGCGATCCAGCCAACCGAGGTGCAGGGTCAGCTTGTCGATTTCCTGGGACTTGAGGTACGCGCCGCGAAACGTCTGTGGCAGCAGGCGGGTAGGGCTGGCGAAAGCGATCGGCAGGAACGTGCTGATGGTGCCCAATTGCAGCTCGCTTTTCGAGGCCCTGACTTTGGCCGTCAGACCCAGCTCCGAATAGTCATCGGCCGGCTCACGGGTGGTGGCGCTATACGGCAGCAGGCCGGTGCCGGTGCGAGCGCGTGAGGAATCCAGGCGCACACCCAGCAAACCTTGAGCATCCAGGCCGAACCCCACCGGCCCTTGGGTAAAACCGGAACGTACATTGAGAATGAAACCCTGGGCCCACTCGCGGGCGGCGGCCTGGGGCGTTGCGTTCACGTAATTACGATCGAAGTAATAGTTGCGCATCGTCAGATCGGCGTGGCTGTCATCGACAAAACCGTTGGCCAGTGCCTGGCCAAGGGATAAAACGCAGGTGCAGGCGCTGAGCGCCCGAAGAGAAGTCTTGAGCATGCCAGTGTTCACTTTTATTGTTGTTGGAGTGAAACCCGCATCGTTTCGACGCGGGATATTTCGAGTGGGCTGTCAGTCGGACCGAGCGCCGTTGCGCCGAACCGTCAGGTAAAACATCGCCACCGCAGCGATGACGATCCCCGGTGCCGAAACCAGCATTACCCCGGCTGTGCCTGTGCCCAGGGCGAGCATCTTGCCGGCCACCAGCGGGCCGCTCATCGCGCCCAGCCGCCCAATGGCGACGGCGCTGCCCACGCCTGTGGCGCGTATCGACGGACGATAGAAATGCGGTGCCAGGGCATACAGCACGCCCTGCCCACCGGTGGCGAAAAAGCCGGCGACGAAGCCTGCCACCAGCATGCTTTCCAGCCGGCTGGCCAGCCCCAGGGCCGTCAGCGAGGCCAGGATGCCCAGATAGATCAGTGCGGACAGTGCCCAAGCGGGCAGACGGTCCATCACCCAGCCCAACATCAACGTACCGACCGCTGCGCCAATCTGCAGGGCCAGCATGACCCAGCTGGCCTGGCGGCCACTGAAACCCTGGCCGATCAGCAAGCTGGGAAGCCAGTTGATCAGGATGTAGACCACCATGAGGGTAAAGAAATAGCTGACCCAGATCAGGCCGGTCGGCAGGGCCGCGCCCTCGCGGAACAGGCCCTGGACCACGCCGATCGGTGCCGCGTCCGCGCCTGTGCGAAGCTGCAGCGACTCCGGCAGGTAACGCCCCAGCAGCGGCACGATCAACAGGGGTACCAGGCCGCCGATGTAGAACACTGTCTGCCAATCGCCGGAAGCCCCGTTAATACCAATAATCGCCGCCAGCGCAGCGCCCAACGGCACACCGCAGTACATCAGGCTCACCGCGCTGCTACGCAAGCGCGGGCCGGCCACTTCACTGGTCAAGGCAATCAGGTTGGGCAGGGCGGCGCCCAGCCCGACGCCGGTCAGGCAACGGGCCGCGAGCAGGCTGTTGAAATCCCAGGCCAGGGCGGTGACGAGGGAAAACAGGCCGAACAGCGTCACTGACGCCATCAGCACGCGCTTGCGACCTATTCGGTCGGCCAGCCAGCCGCCGGCGAACGCACCGGGCAGCAGACCGAAAATCCCGGCACTGAACACCCAGCTCATGTGCAATTTATCCAGTTCGAACGCGGCCGCCATGCCTTGGGCAGCGATGCCCGAGGCCTGCAGGTCCAGGCCCTCCATCAGTGCGACGAGAAAGCACAGACCGATGGTCCGTGTCAGGTGCAGCGGTGTTGTCAGGTTTAGCGAAGTCATGGGCAGTACCCGTTTTATTGTTGTAATGGCAGTCAGGGGGATTCGGCAAATACAAAATTGGTTTACGACGCCGATCCCGTGTAGGAGCCGGCTTGCTGGCGAAGGCGGTGGCACATTCAGTAGAGGTGCTAGCTGACAGACCGCTTTCGCCGGCAAGCCTGGCTCCTACAGGGGTGGCGGTGTTATCGGTTTTTGAGCAGGTCCAGCGCGACGTCGACGATCATGTCTTCCTGACCGCCAACCATCCGGCGTTTGCCCAGTTCAACCAGGATGTCCAGGGTCTTCAGGCCGTATTTCGCGGCAGCGATTTCGGCGTGGCGCAGGAAGCTGGAGTAGACGCCGGCATAACCCAGGGCCAGGGTCTCGCGGTCGACCCGCACCGGACGATCCTGCAGCGGACGCACGATGTCATCGGCCGCATCCATCAGCGTGTACAGGTCGGTGCCGTGGTTCCAGCCCAGGCGTTCCGCCGCAGCGATGAACACTTCCAGCGGCGCGTTACCGGCGCCGGCGCCCATGCCGGCGAGGCTGGCGTCGATGCGATCGCAGCCCTCCTCGACGGCGGTGATCGAGTTGGCCACGCCGAGCGACAGGTTGTGGTGGGCGTGCATGCCGGTTTCGGTGTCCGGTTTGAGCACAGCTTTAAAGGCACGGAAACGCTCGCGAATGTCCTGCATGTTCATCGCCCCGCCGGAGTCGGCCATGTACACGCAGGTGGCGCCGTAGCTTTCCATCAGCTTGGCCTGCGCCGCCAACTGTTCGGCCGGGATCATGTGGCTCATCATCAGGAAACCGACGGTGTCCATGCCCAGCTCGCGGGCGTATTCGATGTGCTGTTTCGACACGTCGGCTTCGGTGCAATGGGTGGCGATGCGCACCACCCGCGCTCCGGCGTTGTACGCCGCCTTGAGGTCATGCACGGTACCGATGCCGGGCAACAGCAACGTGGTGATCTTGGCGTGGCTGATGACGTCGGCCGCCGCTTCGATCCATTCCAGATCGGTGTGCGCCGCGAAGCCGTAGTTGAAGCTCGAGCCTTGCAGACCGTCGCCGTGAGCGACCTCGATCGAGTCGACCTTGGCCTTGTCCAGGGCGCGGGCGATGTCCTGCACGTTTTGCAGGGAATACTGGTGACGCACCGCGTGGCTGCCGTCGCGCAGGGTCACGTCGGAAATGTAGAGTTTTTTGCCGGGATTAAAAGTCATGTCGGTCTCCTCAGGCGTTGAGCATCGACTGCGCCATACGCTCGGCGGTGGCCAAGGCAGCGGAGGTCATGATGTCGAGATTACCGGCGTACGCCGGCAGGTAATGGGCGGCGCCTTCGACTTCGAGGAACACCGACGTTTTGAGTCCGGAGAATATGCCCAGGCCGGGGATGTTCAGCGGTGCGTCTTCAGGGATGACGTCGAACTGCACCTTCTGCTTCAGGCGATAGCCCGGCACATAGGCCTGCACGGCGGCCGCCATCTCGACGATGGAGGCCTCGACCAGCGCTTGGTCGGCCGCTTCGGACAACACAAACACTGTGTCGCGCATCATCAGCGGCGGCTCGGCCGGGTTCATCACGATGATCGCCTTGCCCTTGGCCGCACCACCGATCACTTCGATGGCTTTTGAGGTCGTTTCGGTGAATTCGTCGATGTTGGCGCGGGTGCCGGGGCCGGCAGATTTACTGGCGATCGAGGCGACGATTTCGGCGTAGTGCACCTTGGCCACGCGCGACACCGCCGCGACCATCGGGATCGTGGCCTGGCCACCGCAGGTGACCATGTTGACGTTGAGCTGATCCAGATTCTGCTCCAGGTTCACCACCGGCACACAGTACGGACCGATGGCTGCGGGGGTCAGGTCGATCAGGCGGATGCCGGGTTTGATCGAGCGCAGGAAGGCGTCGTTCTTGACGTGGGCACCGGCCGAGGTGGCATCGAAGACGAAGTCGATGTCCTTGAACACGTCCATGCGGGTCAGGCCTTCAACACCTTCATGGGTCACGGCCACGCCCATACGCTGGGCACGCGCCAGGCCGTCGGAGGCTGGGTCGATGCCGACCATCACCGCCATTTCCAGGTGCTTGGCGTTACGCAGGATCTTGATCATCAGGTCGGTGCCGATGTTGCCGGAACCGACGATGGCGACTTTGAGTTTGTTCATTGTTATGGCCTCTATTGCACGCAAGTTGCCGATCACTCGGCAGTGAACTCCACACCAACCCGACCGATGCCTTCGATCTCGGCTTCGAAACGGTCACCGGCGGCTACCGCCACCATCGGCCCCAGCGCACCGGTGAGAATGATGTCGCCCGCCCGTAGCGGATCGCCCAGGCGGGCCATGGTCCGGGCCAGCCAAACGGCCGCATTGAGCGGATGACCAAGGCATTCGGCACCGCTGCCGCTGGACACTTCTTCACCGTTGCGGGTCATGCGCATACCGGCCTGACGCAGGTCCAGACCATCGAGGCGGCGAGTCGGGCCACCCAGCACGAAGCAACCACTGGAGGCGTTGTCCGCCACGGTGTCGACGAAGCGGATGTTCCAGCCCTGGACCCGGCTGCCAACGATTTCCAGTGCCGGGACGACCCAGCCGGTGGCCGCCATCACCTCGGCAAACGTGGTGTCGGCGCGGGGCAGATCGCGTTCGAGGATCAAGGCGATTTCTGCCTCGATCTTCGGTTGCAGTACGCGGCCCACCGGCACGCTTTCGTTATCGCCGTAGCACATGTCGGCGAACAGGGTGCCGAAGTCCGGCTGATCGACGCCAAGTTGCTGTTGCACCTTGGGGTTGGTCAGGCCGATCTTGCGCCCGACCACGCGCCGTCCGCTGGCCACGCCGTGGGCGACGTTGAGCCGCTGGATGGTGTAAGCGGCTTCGGCGTTGTCTTCGCCGATCTGCTCGCGCAGCGGTGCGATGGCCTCGTTGCAGGCTTCGGCCTGGCGCAGGTCGGCGGCCAGTTGTTCCAGCGTGTCTTGAATAAGGGTCATGTCAGCCTCGGTGATCAATGGGTCAGGAAGTCCAGGACCATGCGGTTGAAGGTCTCGGCGTGTTCCCACTGGGCCCAGTGACCGCAGCGGTTGAATACGTGCAACTGTGCGTCGGGCAGGCCGGCCAGCAGGCGCAGACCGGTGTCCATGGGCACGAAGCGGTCCTCGCGGCCCCAGACGAGCAGCGTCTGGGCCTTGATTTCGTGCAGACGGTGGCTGAAATCCGGAAATTGCTTGGGGTTGAGGGTGCTGCTCTTGACGAAGTTTTCCAGGTGATCGCGGCGCGCGAGGATGTTGTCCAGGCGGGTCTGGAACAGTTCGTCGGTCATGCTGCTGGCGTCGAAAACGAAGACGTTCATCATTTTCTTCAGGTTTTCGATGGTCGGCTCGCGGTACAGCGCGCCGATCAGCTTGATGCCTTCGGTGGGTTGCGGGACGAAGGCGCTAGGGCCACCGGTGCCGCCGCCCATCAAGACCAGTTTGCCGATGCGCTCCGGGTAAGCGAGGGCAAACGCCACGGTGCTGTGGCCGCCCATGGAGTTGCCGATGATGTGCACGCGGTCCAGATCCAGCGCATCGACCAGCCCCTTGAGGGCACGAGCGTTGAGGTCCGAGCGCGAGCCGTCGCAAACGATCGGGTCGCTTTTGCTCCAGCCCGGGCAGTCCATGAGGATCACGCGATAACCGGCGTTCACCAACGGTTCGATGTTGCGATGGAAGTTGGCCCAACCGCTGGCGCCGGGTCCGGAACCGTGGAGCATGACCACGGTTTCGGCACCCTGACCGATGTCGTTGTAATGCAGCCGCAGTTTCAACTCGCCTTCGCTGATGTCGACAAAACGGCTGGTAGAGGCTTCGGTGAAAGCTGGCGCAATGGCAGTCATGGCAGTGTTCCTCGGAATCAGTGGTTGTTGTTCAGCGGCTGGGCGCCAAGGGCGGCGAAGCCTGCGATCCATTCGGGAATAGGACGGTAATAGCGCCCTTCGGTCTGATAAGGGCCGAAGGCGCAAAGGGCGGCGAACGCGGCGACCCAGGTTTTCACTTCGTGAGTGGATTTGCCGGCCAGTGCCGACAGCTCGTCATTGCCCAAGGCATCGAGGTCGCTCAGGCGGCCCTGTTCGAGGGTGTCGAGAAACTGCCGGTCCCACGTTGGGTTGAGCGGGTGCAGGCAGTGTTGGTCTTCGACGAAGTCACGGGCGGCCTGGATGACTCGATTCTGGCGTGCCTGTCGCTCATCGGCGGGTAACTGGCGACCGCTGCCCATCAGACGATCGGCCATGCGCGCATCGACCTTGGCCAGTTCCGGTACGGGGGGTTGATGGGACAAGCCACCGGAAGCCAGGAACAGCACTCGTTTGTTCAGCGACAGCGCCCACTGGCCGATGGCTTCACCGAGCAAGCGAGCACGCTTGAAGCCGGGCAATGGCACGGCGACCGAGTTGATGAACACCGGAATCACCGGGCAGCTTTGCAAACCACCCAGCAACAACTCCAGCGGCTGGGCGAACGCGTGGTCGACCTGCATGCGGTAGGACACGGCGGTGTCGATGCCTGCATCCAATACAGCCTGGGCGCAAGATTCGGCCAGCGCTTTGGGCACGTTCAACGGGCCGGCGGCGGTATCGAAATCGCCGATGGCGTCCGCCGCCATGCCGATGCAGAAAGCCGGCATCACGTCGTAGAAAAAGCCGTTGTAGTGGTCGGGGCCGAAGAGCACGATCAGCTCCGGGTTGAAGCGGGCAATACGCTCTCGGGCGTCGGCGATCATGCCGTCGACTTCGGCCAGCACATCAGGCGCGGGATCGACGTAGCCGACCAATGGCGTATGAGACAGGCACTGCAGATAAGCGCTCATGTCAGGCCACCTTGCTGGCGCGGATCGCCACTTCGGGTTGCGGCAGCGCCTTGAGCGCCAAGGCCAATTCATCACAGGCCTGGCCGACGGTTTGCGGAATAGCCAACCCGGCAAGGAAGCGGTCCGGACGCACCAGGGCGATGGACGCCGAACCACGGGCGAACCATTCCTTGAGGCGGCCGGTGCTGTCGCCGATGCGGATCACGCCTGGGCTGACGTCGCTGGCAGCCTTGAGCTGGACGTCGGGCAACACCTGAATAAAGCGCGTACCCAGCGCTTGCCATTGTGCGATCTGCTCGGCGCTCAAGCCCCAGGTCGGGTCGCAGCCCCAGGCGATGATCGCGAAGTTCTCACCGATCACTTCGTCGAGCAACACACGCTCGCCGGCTTCGGTCAGTACCTGCGGTTGAATGAACATCTTGCCCACGGGTGAGGACTTTTCTTTCGGTACGATCAAGGCGCCCTTAGCGTATTGCGGCATCGGCTTGAAGCGCATTTCCACGAAGTAGCGTTTGACTGGCGGCAGGTAGTTGAGCAGCCACGACACGCCATCACGCAGGGTGCCTTGCCAGCGCTTGGGCGGTGCCAACACATGGCCGGCCAGCACGGAAAGGTCGATCATCGCCTTGGCGTGGTCACGACGTTCCTGTTCATAGCTGTCGAGCAAGCTGTCGGCGGCGAGGCCTTTGATCACCAGCGACAGTTTCCAGGCGAGGTTGGAGGCGTCACGCATGCCGCTGTTGTAACCCTGGCCTTGCCATACCGGCATGATGTGCGCAGCATCGCCGGCCAGCAGCACCCGGCCCTCGCGGAACTTGCCGGCCAGGCGAGCGTTGTGGGTGTAGACGCGGCTGCGGATCAGTTCGATGTTGTCCGGGTTCGGCAGCACCTTGCCGAGAAGTTTGCGCATGTTCTCCGGTTTGCCCAGCTCGGCTTCGGTCTCGCCGGGCATCACCATGAACTCAAAGCGACGCACGCCATGGGGCAGGGCGGCGGAAACGTACGGGCGCACCGGGTCGCAGCACAGGTACACATGGGGCGTGCTCAGCGGGTCGTTGGCGATGTCGACGACGATCCACTGATTCGGCGCGGTCTTGCCTTCGAAACTGATGTTCAGGCTGCGTCGCACCAGGCTGTTGCCACCGTCACAGCCGATCAGGTACTTGGCCTGCAGGCGTTCGCTGCGACCGTTGTGGTCCTTGAGGTTGAGCACCACCGCGCTGTCACTCTGCACAAAGCCTTCGAGCTCGCGGCCGAACAGCACCTTGACGTTATCAAAGCGCTGCAAGCCTTCGAACAGTACGCGGTCGGCCAACGGCTGGATGAAGGCGTTACGTCGCGACCAGCCGAACTCATCGGTCTTGGGCTGGATATCGGCGAAGCAGCGACCCTTGGGGGTCAGGAAGCGCATGGCGTGCCAAGGCGTGGTATGCGGCAGCACCTTGTCGGCCAGGCCGACGGCCTGGAACGTACGCAGGCTTTCGTCGTCCAGTCCGATGGCGCGAGGGTAGTCGATCAGGCTGTCGAGCTTTTCCACCAAGGTGACGTTCACACCGCACTGGCCCAGGTAATTGGCGATCATCAGGCCGACCGGGCCGGCACCAACGATGGCGACGTCGGTGATCAGGTCCAATGTGGAAGGAGTGGGAGCAGGACTCATGGGTATCTCCGTACAGCGCTTTTGGATTTCTTGTTGGGCGCAGTATGGAAATCACAGGGCTGGTCGACAACGACAACCCTTGTTAGTGTGCACTGAGTGCACATGATTGATTTACAACAATAAAGGACCCAGCCATGAGCGAGACCGAATACAAAGCCGTGCGTGGCCTGATGCGAGGTCTGGCATTGATCAATGGCTTGAACCGCTTCGACGGCGGCGCCAGTACCGCGCAACTGGCCGAGCAAAGCGGGCTGCACCGCACTACCGTGCGCAGGCTGCTGGAAACCTTGCAGGCTGAGGGTTATGTACGGCGTAGCGAGTCGGATGACAGCTATCGATTGACGTTGAAAGTGCGCGAACTCAGTGAAGGGTTTCGCGATGAGCAATGGATCTCCTCGATCGCCGCACCCTTGCTCGGCGAGTTGCTGCAGGAGGTCGTCTGGCCCACCGACCTGTGCACCCTGGATGGCGATGCCATGGTCATTCGTGAGACCACTCACCGGTTCAGTCGCCTGTCGTTTCACCGATCCATGGTTGGCCGCCGCCTACCCTTGCTGATGACGGCGACCGGGCGCGCGTATTTCGCCTACTGCCGACCGGCGGAGCGAGAAGAACTGATTGAGTTGATGGTCAGTCGCGAAGACGAACAATCGGCATTCGCCGCGGATCGCCGATTCGTCGACCGGCTGGTGGAGCACACGCTCAGCAAGGGTTACGGCGAAAATAATGCGCATTGGGGAGAGGAGCGCAAGATCGCCGCCATTGCGATCCCGGTGATGCATGGGGAGCAGGTGATGGGCTGCCTGAATCTGGTCTACATCGCCAAGGCGATGCCCATTGAGGAAGCCGCTCGCCGGTATTTACCGGCGATGCAGGGCGTCGTGCAAAAGATTCAGGCTCAGTTGGGGTAGTTTTTGCCAGCAATGCGCGCTGGCGCTGATGCTCAATGCGCTGCGAGCGGCTGACTTTCCAGTGGGCGAGCAGCCGGGACGCAATGGCGGGCGCCGGGATCAGCGCTCCAATCATGCGCCAGGTGAATAGCAGCATCGCAAGCTGCCAAGGCAGTCCCCGCGACCTGCGCTGCTAGAATGCATATCTCGCTCCCGATTCTGGAGAACCAAGATGCTCAGCAAGAATACGATTTGTCTCTGGTACGACGGCACCGCACTGGACGCTGCGACGTTCTATGCGAAGACGTTTCCCGACAGCGCCGTGGGCGCCGTCCATCGCGCGCCCGGCGACTATCCGGCGGGCAAGCAGGGCGATGTGTTGACAGTCGATTTCACGGTGATGGGCATCCCTTGCGTCGGGCTCAACGGGGGCTCGGCGTTCAAGCACAACGAGGCGTTTTCGTTCCAGGTGGCGACCGATGACCAGGCCGAAACCGACCGCTTGTGGAACGCGATTGTCGGCAACGGCGGCCAGGAAAGTGCCTGCGGCTGGTGCAAGGACAAGTGGGGACTGTCATGGCAGATCTCACCACGGGTGCTGACGAGCGCGGTGACCAACCCAGATCAAGCCGTGGCCAAGCGCGCATTCGACGCCATGATGCAGATGCGCAAGATCGACATCGCTGCGATCGAAGCGGCTGTAAAAGGTTAATCAGCGTTTGCCTGGGCCTGGGCCTGGGCCAGGGCAGGTGGGCAGCCTTTTTCATGGGCCGGTGGGGTTGGTTGATCGCTTGATTTCAGAGGGGACGCAGCATGGACCGATTCACCGGCGGTTGCCTGTGCGGCAACGTCCGGATCGAGGCGACAGGGCGCCCCTACCGGGTCGGCCTGTGTCACTGTCTCGATTGCCGCAAGCACCATGGGGCGCTTTTTCACGCGTCGGCGATATTCCCGCAGGACGCGGTAACGATCGAGGGCGAAACACGTGACTACGCCGGGCGGTATTTCTGCCCCCGCTGCGGCTCATCCGTTTTCGCCCGCACCGCCGACGAAGTCGAAGTGAACCTGGGATCCCTGGATACCCCTGACCAACTGATGCCCACCTACGAAAGCTGGACCGTGCGTCGCGAGTCCTGGTTGCCGCCGTTTCCGCTCACCCGCCGCTACGAGCGCGATCGTGACGCCACCGGGCGCTCTGAGGAGTAGGGGGCACGAACGGTGCGAAGGCCCCGGGAGGTATGCCCGAATCGATAGCTCGAACCGCCTTTGAGCGACCACTCGAAGCCGGTGCGGTAGGCCGGTCGACACCTGAAATATTGCCGAAACATTCGCGTCCTATGATTCGCGTCTATCGAAACCAGGGAGGCTACAGATGAATCGGCCATCAAGGAGCATGCGCAAACTGCTCGACTCCATCGCCACCAACAATGAGAGCGCCGCGCTGGATGTCATGCGCGCAACTGAGCAACTGAAGGACGAGCTGTTACGCCAGCGGTTGCTCAACCTGATTCACCAGCTCAATCAGGACGCCTGCGACTTGCGATCAGCTCGAGACGATATCCAGGGCGGCACCATCAAGTTCGCGTGATCGGCCTACCGCTTTTCCGTAGGAGCGAGCTCGCTCGCGATGGTCTCGAGGGCAACGCGTTTATCCAGAATGAACGCGTTATAGTTGACGTCCATCGCGAGCAAGCTCGCTCCTACAGGGGCAATTCCATTTGCCAATCCGGATAATCCGGTGCTCCCCCGGTGCTGATCCCGTTTTCCCTCGCGCAGTTTTCCCCGACCATGGCCGATGACCGCCCGTAACCCTGCACCAGGGTTGGCTCGCGCTTGGCTATTCTTGACCACAGGTACCGCGACGCCGGCGGCATGAGCGCCAGAAGCAGCGACCTGGCGATAGGGTTGCACGTTGAACAGAGGATCGAACGATGAAGATGTTACTTATGGTCGAGTGCCCTAATGAACCCTTCAACGCCCTTGTCAGAGCCGGGGAGTTGGGTAAGGTTATCGAGCGTATTCTGCAAAGCATCAAACCGGAGGCGGCGTACTTTACCGAGCAGGATGGAATGCGCGGCGGGATCTTTCTGGTCGACGTCCAGGACCCTTCCGATATCCCGGCTTTAGCGGAACCCTTTTTTCTCAACTTCAACGCCAGCTGCAAGTTCCGTATTGTGATGAGTCCGCAGGACCTGCAAAAGGCCGGTCTGGAGAGGCTCGGGCAAACCTGGGGATGAGAGTGGCCAAACGGGACGCGGTACTTGAGCCCGGTGGGCCTGGCAGGCTACCAGGCGATGTTCGAGAACGACGTCAGGGGCATTCCTGCCACCGCGCTTATAGCCCAGGTTGCTCATCGACATCGCTCCAGCTGCTGTCGGGATCGAAGCGGCGCATCGACGTCGACAGTTTCGCGCTGTCCGGGCCCTGGTCTTTCTCGAACAGCTCGCCCTCGTGGCTGATCATGAAGCTCATCACGCCGCTGTCGCCGTACTTCGCCGGCCAGGCGATCAGGGCAAAGCCGCGGCTCATGTTGTCGCCGAGTTTGTAGCTGTAGGCGCCGCCTGGCGCCGAGGGTCCCTGCGCGTCGAGGATACGGTACTGATAGCCATGCCAGTCGTCGCCGGGTTTGGCGTCGCCGAACAAAGGGCCGAGCGGACTTTGTTCCATCCCGGGCTCCTCGGCCCAGTACAGACCATCATGCTTGCCGTTGCTGCTGACGAACTTTTGCGCGTACTCGAGCACGCCGTCGCCGTCGCGATCGACCGCGGCGTAGTCCATCTGGGCATCGTAGTAGGCCAGCGCCGATTGCACGGTGGCCAGTTCGTTGCGACCGATGCGTCGCTCACGTATCTCCTCGCCACCCGCCTTGGCGTTGAAGGCCCAGCCATGCTTGCCCTGCATGATCGGCAGCGGCAAGGTCCAGGGGTCGGTGCCGACCACCAGATGCGCCTGGCCTTGCCCGTCGGGCCGGATGCTGTGTTGTTCCCTGTAGTGGGCGAGGAAGGCATCGACATCGTCGCGGTCGATGCCTTCGAGCGGTATATAGGAGCGCCAGTTCGCACCGAGCAGGGCCGCGAGGCGTGCGTGATCGGCCTGCCGGGTGCCGAGCGCGGCGACCAGGGCCTCGGCGGCGGCATCCGGACTGGGAAAGGCCTGCTGTGCATGCGCGTCCAGGGCCAGAATCGCCAGCAGCGCAACCGGGAAAATACGCAATGCAGCCTTCATGGCGAGTCTCCTGTCAGCGCCGATTGCCGCCACCCCGGGACGGTGCCCGGGACGGGCGTTGTACAGTATGACCGCTGCCGCGCTCCGCGCTCGGCCGACTGGCGGAAACGTGACTGGCCTGGCCGCGGCTGGCTTGCATTCGCGCCTGCGAGGGATTGCTGGCGCCGGCAAAGGCATTGTTGCGCGGCCCCTGGGTGCTGGCCTGCTGCTGACGCGCTTGCTGACGGACCTTTGGATTGTCTGGCGTGCCCTGACGCTGCTGCGCACTGGCCTGAGTCTTCTGGCGCGCCTGTGCACCGGCTTGCGCCTGCTCGCGCTTCTGCGCACTGGCTTGAGTATTTTGACGCGCCTGTACATTGTCTTGCGCCTGCTCGCGCTTCTGGGCGTTGGCCTGGGTATTTTGGCGCGCCTGCGCACTGGCCTGTGCGCGCTCGCGCACTTGCGGTTGTTTGTCCAGATCGCGGCTCGCGGCCTGGGCCCGCTCGCGCGCCTGGCGATTGCTGGTCGCCGCAGGTTCGATACCGCGTTGCGCCAGCGCCTGGCTGGCGCGTTCGCGGTCAGAGGCCCGCACCGGATCGCGGCCGCGGAAGGCGTCGCGCTGTTCGCTGCCGGCCAGACGCCGGCTATTCTGCTCGCGGTTGGCACGATCGCGGTATGGCACGCCGTCGCGGTTGATCGAGTTGTGGCGCCAATTGTTCTGGTTGGCGTTGATCTGGCGGTTAGTGTTGATGTTGTTGTAGCGGTTGACGTCGATGTCGATGTCGCCGCGGCCCCAGTCGCAGTCGCCCCAGAGCGAGTCGACGATTGCCACGCCTGCGCCGAAGGCGAGGCCGGTGGCGAGCGCGGTGCCGAGGTAGTAACCCGGCGGTGGCGGGTAGTACGCCGGCGGGTAGGACGGATAGGCCCAGGTGCCATAGACCACGCTCGGGTTGTAGCTCGGCACGTAGACGGTTTGTGGCTGGGCCGGCTCGATGATGATGGTCTGGGTGGCCGCAGGCTGCTGCACCACCACGGTCGAATTGGTCGGTGCCGGTGCCGACGCTGGCGCGGCCGGCTGCACGGTGATGCGCTGTTGCGCGTTGGATTCGAGGTGGCCGGCGGCTTGCGCCTGGCGACGCAGGCGTTGCACCGAATCCATCACGGCGTTGGGCTGCGCGAGGAAGGCGTCGCCCACGCGCTGCACCCAGGCCGGATCCTGACCCAGGATCACCAGCGCTGCCGGGAAGGCGACCAGCGATTGCACGCTCGGATCCCAGGGTTCATTCGCCACTTGACGCACCGCGGCGTCACCGCTGCTGTCCGGATGCGCCTTGGACCAGGCCACCGCGTCGGCGACATCGCCCGGATAGGTCGCCGCCATCAAGACCTGGGCCAGTAACGAATCCGGATACAAGGCCAGCGGCGCCAGCATCTGGTCGAGTTCCTCCGGCGTAAAGACCGTCTCGACCGGTGCAGTCGGTTCGGGTGCGGGCACCGCGCCCGCGACACCGGCCTCGGGGGTGGCGGCCAACGCCTTCGTGATGAAGAACCCGTCCTCGTCCGAACCGCCGGACAAAGACAGCACGGCGAGCAGGATTGCACTGAAGCAATAGCAAACACGCATGACGCTTCTCCCGGGGGAAGAAAAAGCGGGACGGGTCGCAGCGACTGCCGTCGGCGGGGCTGAATGTTATAAATCATACGCCGGGCGAAGAGGGGCGTAGCGGTTTATTCGGCTGCATGCTGATTGTAGTCAAACAAGGCAGGCGTCGCCGGACGCCTGCCTTGCCCGCGCTATTCGTCCAGGCTGATGCCCGATCCCCCCAATTCCCCGGGGACATCCTTCAGCTTGGGCAATCCATCCTTGATGCGCAGCACGGTCTCCTGATAGTGCACGTGAACGCCTGGCGAGTACGCGAGTTCCGGGATGAGCGCGGCGTACACGTCGATCAGCCCCATCCCCGGGTGTTCGGTGAAGAGATGCCCGCCGCACGTCTTGCACCACTTGCGGTAACTCTGCGTTGTCTTGTTGTAGGTGCCGATGTTGTCGGTACCCCGAGTCACTTGCAGCGCCTCGGGTTTCCACAGGGTGAAGGCATTGACCGGTCCTGCCGACCAGTGCCGACAGGATTCGCAATGGCAATAGCCCATCGCGGCGGGCTCGCCGCTGACGGTGAATTCGACTGCGCCGCAAAAACAACTGCCCTGGTACGACCGTTCATTGTTCATCGCATGACTCCTCGATCACTGGTCAGGCGATACCGCTGCAGAGGGCATGGATCGCCTGAATTTTGCCCGACTTCATTCATCGATGTAGCGCACCGCTGTCGCCGGCGTACGCCGCACCTGCAGTTCGAAAATATCCGGGCGCGCGTAGTGCCCGGTGACATCGAGCGCTCGCCGTGCCGGTGCCACGAGTGCGACGTCGATGTCCGCATACAGAATGCCTGCCTCGCGGTGTAACGGCCCGGCCACGACCCGGCCTTGAGGACTGACCACCACCGAGTCGCCGTCGTTGATCCATTCGTCCGGATCGGCAAACAGCTGCGCACGGGCCGGGAAGTCGTCGGGGATGTCGCTGCCGCGCAGCACCGTGCCGCTGCCGAGTACCCAACAGCGGCCTTCGAGTGCGATGTGACGCATCGTGCTGATCCAGCCGTCGCCCGTATCGTAGGTGGGGGCGATGTAGATTTCGACGCCTTGGGCATACAGGGAATAGCGGGCCAGCGGCATGTAGTTTTCCCAGCAGATGAGCGTACCCACGCGACCGACCGGCGTGTCGACCGTGCGCAACCCGGACGCATCACCGAAGCCATGCACCATGCGCTCGGGATTGGTTGGCATCAGCTTGCGGTGGCGGTTGAGCACTTCGCCGGCGGGGCCGATTACGACTACGCTGTTGTAGAGCGTACCGCCGCCATTGCGCCGGTCGCATTCATCGATGCCGCACACGATCGTCACGGCGTGGACGCTGGCGGCCTCGCACAATGGGTTGAGGTCACCGTTCGCGATATCGACGGCGTTGGCCAGCAGTCGCGTGTGCAACTGGCCCATGACAGCCCCGTCCTTTCCCGCCGCCAGCCGCCAGATCCATGACGGGTAACCCGGAATGAAGGATTCGGGCAAAACGATCAGCGAGGCGCCTGCCGCCGCAGCTTCTGCGACCGATTGCACGGCGCGGGCGATCGTCGCGCTGCGATCGAGCAGCACGGGTGGGCGCTGGATGATGGCTACCTTGGTCATGGCGTTCTCCTTTGGCAATTGGCTTTCGAAGGCTTCAGCGTGCGCGTGGGAAAGTCCCGGGGCCAGTTCAGAATCTGAAGCGTTGCAGTGGCGGAGTCCAGGCGATGGAAGAAAGCTACGGTCAGTTCTGCACGGTCGCGCGCGGTGCCGAAGCCCTGTGCGAGCGCTGGACACCCTTGGTCGTGCGCGAGTTGTTGTGCGGCAGCAAGCGCTTCAATGAACTGCACCGCGGCGTACCCCGGATGTCCACCGGTCTGCTGGCCCAGCGGCTGCGCCACCTGGAAGATATCGGTGTTGTGCATCGCAAGGCCGCCGGCAAAGTCTGGGAGTACAGCCTGACCGAGGCGGGCGAGGAATTGCGTCCCATCATCATGGCGCTGGGGCATTGGGGCGCTCGGTGGATCGGCAGTCGCCTTCGCGATGACGAACTCGACGCGGGTCTGCTGATGTGGGACGTGCGCCGGTTCGTGCGCATCGAAACGTTCCCGTCCCGACCGGTGGTGATTCATTTCAGATTCCGCGACGCGCGGCCCGGCGAGCAAGTGTGGTGGCTCGTGGTCGAAGAGGGCGTGGCAGACCTGTGCCGCGACGACCCCGGCCGCGAACTGACCCTCGTCGTGGACTCCAGTGTGCGCGCGTTGACGGAGGTTTGGACCGGTGACCGCACACCGCAGGAGGTGCTTAAGTCGCGAGACCTGCGGGTAGACGGCGCCGCGCAGGATGCGCAAAACCTGTGGCGCTGGCTGGGCACGAGTGCGTTCGCCGGTACCCGCAGCGCTGCGCGCCAGCCCTGATCTTTTGATCCTCTGGAGATCGCTGAGAGGCGAGATCAAAAGATCGCAGCCTCGCTTCGCTCGACAGCTCCTACAGGGGGATGCGTTCACGTGGAGCCAGGGATGCGTTCACGTGAAGTCAGGTCGGATTTGTACACAGTCAATCAAACAAATCCGCCGATCATCGAACGTTTTCGCGAGCAGGCTCGCTCCCACAAAAGCCGTCTGGCTCGCGGATTGTGGCTTATTTTGGCGACATCGGGATTTCGGGTCTACGCTGGCCGTGGGTCGTCTTCTACAGCAAGCATAACGGCCCTGTAATGAATGGCCATTAGGATGAATTTCAGAGCAAATTCAATGGCTCACAAATAAGAAAGCGTGGTTCAACAGGTTTTTGAGGTCGTCATGTATAGAGTGGGTACAGGCTATACCAATGTGTTGGTGAATACGCTCTCGGCTGAAGGCTTGGATGTGATCGAATTATCCCGGGAAGCGGGGCTGAATCTGGCGATTCTGAGTCAGCAGCAAGCCTTCTATGAACGAAGTGTTATCTACCGTCTTTGGGCGTTGGCCGCGCAGGCGTCCGGAGATGCGAATATTGGTCTGAAAGCCTACGACCATGTACATCCGGGTAACTTCCAGATCGTGGGGTACTCGATGATGTCCAGCATGAATCTGAAACGGGCGCTCGAACGCCTTGTGCGTTTCAGCCCATTGATCAGCTCTGGCCTTAGCCTGTTTTTGGGTCAGGAAGGGCAAAATTTCAGACTGGCCGGGCTGGATCATCAATGCGACTCGGTCAAGCCACGGCAGTTCACCGATGCCGGACTCGCGTCGCTGCTGGGGTTCTGTGGTTGGCTGACCGGGGGCAGATTGCCGAAACCGTTACGTGTGGAGTTCACCTATCCGGAACCCGAAGACATCTCGGAGCATCAGCGGCTGTTTGGCAATGAGCTGCGTTTCGGGGCGGCCTATGACAGCATCCTGTTCGATGGCCGGGAGCTTCTGCGTCCGTTGAGCATGGCCAACGAGTCGTTGGCTGTACTGCATGACAGTTTTGCCGAAGCTCAGCTGGACCAGGTGTACGGCTTCACCATTGTGTGCAGGATTCGGGCACTGATCACCGAACGCCTGAGTCAGGGGCAAGGGCAGTGTGATATGGAATCGATAGCCACCGCGCTGAACATCAGCAAGCGAACGTTGCAACGAGCACTGGAGAAGGATGGCGCCCAGTTCAAGGACGTGCTCAACGATGTGCGTCGCCAGTTGGCCGACTTCTACCTGCGGTATTCCCATTTCAATATGAAGCACGTGACCCACGCGCTCGGGTTCCACGACCATAGCAGTTTCCACAAAGCGTGCATCCGCTGGTTCGGCATGACGCCCGGTCAGTATCGAGTCGATGGCTCCGTGCAAAAGGCCAGGGACGCCAAGCTCCGTCTGGTCGGCCAGCCGTTAGCGATAGAAGGTGGTCATAAGCGGACACCTTTTACCGACACCCGGCGAGCGGCAGGTGCGAGTCGACTCATGGCCATGGTCGCAACAATGTGAAATGACCGGCATGAGGCGCAGGTTCGATTGCTCTTGCCTGCGTCCATCCCGGTCATATGCCTCGCCACGTCACACAACCTGATGTTCGGATTTCCTTGGTTGAATGCGCAGGTTCGGCGTGTTTTTAAACGGCGTCGACCGCGTCCCTGTAATACACCTTCAGCGTATCGACAAATTCCTCGGCCAGTCGCGTGCGCGTGGGTGCGCTCGGCCAGATCACGTAGGTCGGAAGCAGGATGTCCGGCCTGAACGGTCTGATCACGATGTCCCGATGCCGATAGTCCTTGGCCACCAATGGGTGGGCGAGGGTGATGCCCATGCCGAGCGCGACCATTTCGCAATTGATCGCGCTGTACTGCGCTTCGACGGCCATCAGCCGCTCGACGCCTGCCTGCTCGAACAAACCATCGACCAATGAGCGTGTGCCATCGCCATGACAGAGCGAAATGAACGGTTGCCCTTCGAGGTCGGCGAAGGTGATCTGCGAGCGTTCAGCCAGCGCGTGTGAGCGAGGCAACACGCACACGGCCGCTATTTCGGCGAGCAACTCGACCTGCTGGCTATTGACGTCGCCGGGGTGCACCACGATGCCGATGTCGCAGAATTGCGATTTGACCCATTGCTCCACGGTGGGCGAGGAGTTCACGTGCAACGACACCGTGAGCTCCGGGCGTGTATCGGTGAAGTGCTTGATCACCCCGGGCAGCACGCTCATGCCGGTCGAGGGCACGGCTGCCACGCGCAAGCGTCCGGTGCCCAGGTTGCGGATGTTCTTCGCCGAGTGCTTGAGGCTGTCGAGGCCGACATAGGCGCGTTCCACTTCATGAAAGAACGCCTGACCCTCCTGGGTCGGGATCAGCCGCACGCCTGCGCGCTTGAACAGGGTCAGCCCGGTGCTCAGTTCCAGCTGCGCAATCAGCCGGCTGACATTGGGCTGGGAGGTGTACAGCACTTCGGCCGCCGCGGTCATGGAGCCCAAACGCATGACGCTGCGGAATGCTTCTATCTGCCTGAGGTTCATGCCGACCTTCCATATCAAATATGAATAACTGACCCGGATATTGTGATTTGACCACATGGATAGTGCATCGCAATACTCCAGACCAGCAACCCATAGCGCACATGAAGATGCGCCATCCCGCGATGTATTCGCCGGGAACATGCAGCGCGCTGCATGGCTTCGATTGACGCCGAAGCAACTGACGCATTGTTCGATCTGCCCCACGCACTTCGGAGATAGTCTGTGAATAACTATAAATCGACCTTGATCACGCCGTCGTTTCGCCCCCTGACCCGCATTGCCACTGCTGTCGCTGTCGGCCTTGTCGGGCTGGGCAGTGGCGCCGTCTGCGCCGAGCCGACGCTGTATGTCGCCGGAGTCGGTGGTTCCACCGAGCAGATGTACAAGACCAAAGTCATCCCCGCATTCGAGAAGCAGCACAACGTCAAAGTGGTGTACGTCGCCGGCAACTCCACTGAAACCCTGGCCAAATTGCAGGCGCAAAAGGGGCGTCAGCAGATCAACGTCGCGATGATGGACGACGGGCCGATGTACCAGGCGCTGCAACTGGGCCTGTGCGAAAAACTCAGCGACGCACCGGTCTACAAAGACCTCTATCCGCTGGCGCGGCTCAGCCCTGAAGCGACCGGGGTCGGCTTGGTCGCCACGGGCATCGGCTACAACGAAGAGGCGTTCAAGAAGCGTGGCTGGGCAGCGCCGGATTCCTGGGAAAATCTCACTGACCCGCGCTACAAGCAACTGCTGGGCATGCCGCCAGTGACCAACACCTACGGCTTGCACACCCTGGTGGAAATGGCCCGTTTGCGCGGCGGTGGCGAAAAGAATATCGACCCGGGCTTCAAGGCGCTGAAAGACGAAATCGGCCCCAACGTCCTGGCCTGGGTCTCGGCACCGGGCGAGATGGACGGCATGATGCAGAACGGCGACGTGGTCATGGCGGTGTATGGCAGCGGTCGTGCCGTGGCGTTGCAGGGCACCGGTTTTCCACTCAAGTTCATCTACCCGAAAGAGGGCGGCATCGCCTTGCAGATCGCCGCCTGTGGCATCACCCCCAACGCGCAGCCGGAACTGTCGCAGCAATTCATTCAGTACGTGCTGTCGCCTGAAGTGCAGACCATCCAGGCCCGGGAAAACGGCTTCGCCCCGGTCAACCAGACCGTCAAGCTCACGCCCGACATCGCCGCGCGCATGCCCTACGGCCCGGAGAAGGTCAACGCGTTGATCAAGGTCGATTGGGACACGATCAACCAGCAGCGCAGCGAGTGGACGACGCGCTGGAACCGCACGGTCGAACGCTAGCCGCGCACTGGCTCCGATCCTTCCCGACCTCATTCTGGAGACGCAGGCCCGCGCCTGCGTGGCAAGCCCATGGCATTTCTCACCCTTGAAGGCATCGTCAAGACCTATGGCAGTTTCAGGGCCATCGACGGCTTGAACCTGGAAGTCCGCCACGGCGAATTCATCGCCTTGCTCGGACCTTCCGGCTGCGGCAAGACCACCACCCTGCAATCCATTGCCGGCTTCGTCCAGCCCACCGAAGGGCGCATCGTCCTCGATGGCCGCGACATCACCCATGTGCGTCCCGAACAGCGCGGCCTGGGCATCGTCTTTCAAAGCTACGCGTTGTTCCCGCACATGACGGTGGCGCAGAACATCAGCTTCGGCCTGGAGATGCGCGGCGTGCCCAAAGCCGAGCGCAGCAAACGCATCGATGAAGCGCTGGACCTGGTGCGCCTCGGCGGCCTCGGCGAGCGTTACCCCAAGGCGCTGTCCGGCGGGCAACGGCAACGGGTGGCCATTGCCCGGGCCCTGGCGATCCGGCCGAAGCTGTTGCTGCTCGACGAGCCCATGTCCAACCTCGACGCCAAGCTGCGCGAAGAGATGCACATCGAGTTGCGGGCGATCCAGCGCGACCTGGGCATCACCACGATTCTGGTGACCCACGACCAGGTCGAGGCCATGACCATGAGCGACCGCATCGCCGTGATGCAAAAAGGCCGGATCGTGCAGATCGATACGCCGTACGAAGCGTACGAACGCCCGCACTCGCCATTCGCTTCGGCGTTCCTGGGCAAGACCAACGCTTTCGCCGGCGCGGTGCAAACCCGCAACGATCGGTGCTGCCATGTGCAGGTCAAGGACACGCTGTTGCACGTGCCCCACGAAGATCGCTCGCTGGGCAACGACGTCAACGTCTACATCCGCCCGGAAAAAATCCGCCTGACCCAGTCGGGCATGGGTCGTTTGAATGGGCGCATCCGCTTGCGGGTGTTCCTCGGCAACCTGTGGCTGATCGCGGTGGAAACCAGCTTCGGTGTGGTGCACATGACCCAGCCCAACCTGGGCCTGCCACCACCCGATGAATACAGCGAGATCGGCCTGGACTGGTCCGATGACGATCTGCGCCTGCTGGATCGGGAGGTCGCCCATGGCCAGGTATGATGCCGAACGCGTCGGTGCCGCGCCGTGGTTGCTCAGCGGTCCGGCGATGCTGGTGTTCGTCGCGCTGTTGCTGGTGCCGCTGCTGTTGACCGCGGTGCTGTCGCTCAACCTGTTCAGCGACACCGAAGGCGTGTTGCCGGTCTACAGCCTCGGCAACTACCTGGAAGTGTTCAAGGACGGCTATTTCCACGAAATCTTCCTGCGCACCGGCGCCATGGCGCTGGCGGTCACGGTGCTCTGTGTGCTGCTCGGGGTACCGGAAACCATCATCATTGCGCGCATGGCGCCGCGCTGGCGTTCGTTGTTTCTGCTGGTGGTGCTGGGGCCGCTGCTGATCTCGGTGGTGGTGCGCACGCTCGGCTGGGCGATCCTGCTGGGCAACAACGGCCTGATCAACGATGCCTTGCAGGCGTTGGGGATTACCGAACAGCCGGTGAAGATGCTGTTCACCCAGGTCGGCGTGATCATCGCCCTGACCCACGTGCTGGTGCCGTTCATGGTGATTGCCGTGTGGGCCACCTTGCAGCGCCTGGACCTGCAGGTGGAATGGGCCGGGTTGTCCCTCGGCGCGTCGCGCCTGACGGTGTTTCGCCGAATCATCCTGCCGCAGATCATGCCCGGCATTCTCTCCGGCTCGATCATTGTCTTCGCCCTGGCGGCGTCAGCCTTCGCGACCCCTGCGATCATCGGTGGTCGACGTCTGAAAGTGGTGGCGACGGCGGCCTACGACGAATTCCTCGGCACCCTCAACTGGCCCCTCGGTGCCGCCATCGCGATGCTCCTGCTGGTCGCCAACCTGATCATCATTCTGGGTTGCAGCAAGCTGGCCGAGCGCCGCTTCAAGCAAGTCTTCGAGTAAGCCGCCATGCACAAGAACGGATTTTTCTCGCTGCTGTTCCATTTGCTGTTCATCACGTTCATCGTCGCGCCGCTGCTGGTGGTGATGGCGATGGCGTTCACCGACAAGGGTTACCTGTCGCTGCCCACCGACGGCCTGTCGTTGCGCTGGTTCCGGGCGTTGCTGGAGAACCAGGAGATGCTCGATGCGTTTTTCCTGTCGCTCAAGCTGGGCCTGGTCTCGGCCACCGTCGCCACGTTGCTGGCAGTCCCGGCGGCACTGGCGATCAGCCGTTACGAGTTTCCGGGGCGCGGCACATTGACCGGTTTCCTGCTGTCGCCACTGATGATTCCCTCCGTGGTGCTGGGCATTGCGTTCCTGCGGTTTTTCTCCATGGCGCAGATTGGCGGATCCTTCTGGGCGCTGAGCATCACCCATGTGATCGTGGTGCTGCCCTATGCCTTGCGGCTGACGCTGGCCTCGACCATCGGCCTGGAGCGCGACATCGAACAGGCCGCCCTGTCGCTCGGGGCACGGCGCTGGACAGCCTTTCACCGGGTGGTGCTGCCACGGATTCGTACCGGCGTGATCGGCGGCTGGATGCTGGCCTTCATCCAGAGCTTCGACGAGCTGACCATGACCGTGTTCGTCGCCACCCCCGGCACCACCACCTTGCCGGTGGCCATGTACAACCAGATTTCCCAGACCATCGATCCGTTGATCACCGCCGTCTCCACGGTGCTGATCGTTGGCACCCTGGTGTTGATGCTGGTGCTGGATCGCATGGTCGGGCTGGATCGGGTACTGATCGGAGAAGGCAAATGAGCCAGGACAGACTCAAGGTCGTGCAGTCGGACGTGATTGTGGTCGGCGGCGGGCTGGTGGGGACGGCGGTGGCCTATGGCTTGGCCCGCAGTGGTGTCGACACCGTGGTGCTGGATCAGGGCGACGACGCGTTTCGTGCCTCGCGGGGCAATTTCGGCCTGGTCTGGGTCCAGGGCAAAGGTCATGACGTGCCGGATTACGCGCGCTGGACCCGTTCCTCGGCGAGTCGCTGGCCGGCGTTCGCGCAAGCGCTGATGGCCGACAGCGGCGTCGACGTCCAGCTCAAGCAGCCGGGTGGTTTTCACCCGTGCTTCAGCGACGAAGAACTGCTGGAACGCCAGTCACGCTTGCAGGCTTTGCAAGATGCGCTGGGCGATTACCCGTTCGAGATGCTGGACGCCGCCGAAGTGAAAGCGCGGTTGCCGCTGATCGGACCTAAAGTGATCGGCGCCAGTTACACGTCGCAGGACGGCCACGTCAATCCATTGAAACTGCTACGGGCCTTGCACACTTCGGCGCAGGCCAAGGGCGCGCAACTGCATGGTGGCGTGCAGGTCGATCGCATCGATTGCGCCCCCGGAGAATTTCGTGTCAAAGCCGGCCAGCGTTGCTTTGTCGCGCCACGGGTCGTGCTGGCTGCCGGGCTGGGCAATGCGGCGCTGGCGCGGCAGGTGGGTCTGTATGCACCGGTGGCGCCGAATCGCGGGCAAGTGTTGATCAGCGAGCGGGTCCGGCCCTTTCTCGATTACCCGACGCTCAACGTCCGACAGACCGACGAAGGCACCGTGCAGCTTGGCGATTCCATGGAGGAGGTGGGCTTCGATGACGGCACTTCCACCGAAGTCTTGGCCGCTATCGCCAAACGCGGCGTCTCGACTTTTCCGTTGCTGCGTGATGTGCGGCTGGTCCGGGCCTGGGGCGCATTGCGGGTGCTGAGCCCGGACGGCTTGCCCATCTACCAGCAATCCGGCGCGCACCCCGGTGCCTTCGTGGTCACCTGCCACAGCGGCGTGACCCTGGCGGCGGCCCATGCCTTGCGCATCGCGCCGTGGATCATGGGCGGGGCTCCCCCCGATGAGCTGGAGGTATTTACCGGCGATCGTTTTCTAACTGACAAGGTGTTTTCACATGCGCACTGATCCGCTGTTTCAACCCGTCATCAGTGAAGTCAGGGCGACGCGGACCGTGAGCCTGACCTTCAACGATCAACCGCTGAATGTGCCCGCTGGCATCAGCGTCGCCGCTGCATTGCTGATGTCCGGCATCAGCCGCTTTCGCGCCACGCCGGTCAGCGAGTCGCCCCGGGCCCCCTACTGCATGATGGGCGTGTGCTTCGAGTGTCTGGTGGACATAGACGGCGTTCCCAACCGCCAAAGCTGCCTGATCGAAGTGGCTGACGGCATGCGCATCCGTTCCCAGGAAGGGGCTCGGGATTTGATCTATCAACCGCTGAATGTCCAGGCCGTGGAGGTGCAGTCATGAACCGTGAAAGCGTGGAGGTGGTGGTGATTGGCGCGGGCGCGGCCGGCATGGCGGCCGCGACGCAGATGGCCGGGCTGGGCTTGCAGGTGGTGTTGCTGGATGAGCAGGGCAGTCCGGGTGGCCAGATTTATCGGGGCATCACCCTGGCGCCGCTGTCCCGCCGGGACCTGCTGGGGCCGGATTATGCCCACGGCAATCAGCTGGCCCAGGCCCTGACCTCCTCGAAGGTGCGCTATGAAAAAGGCGCATCGGTGTGGCAGGTGACCCGGGATCATCAGGTCAGTTACCTGCGCGACGGTCGTCTGTATAACCTGGATGCCAAGGCCGTGCTGCTGGCGACCGGCGCCATGGAACGGCCGTTTCCGATTGCCGGCTGGACCTTGCCCGGGGTGATGAGCGCCGGCGCTGCGCAGATTCTGCTGAAAAGCTCGGGCCTGGCACCGAGCGAACCGGTGGTCCTGGCCGGTTGTGGCCCTCTGCTGTATCTGCTTGGCTGGCAGTACCTGCGGGCCGGTGTGACGATCGAGGCCCTGGTCGACACCACGCGGCCCGAAGATTACTGGCGTGCCCGCCGTCACCTGTTTGCCGCGCTGCGCGCCTGGCCTTATTTGCGCAAGGGGCTGGACCTGATGCGCAGCCTGCGCAGTGCCGGGATCGCGCATTACACGGGTGCCGAACACCTGGCGGTGGAGGGCGAAGAGGCGGCCCGGGCGCTGACCTTCAGCGCCTACGGCAAGGCGCAGCGCATCGCCAGCCGTTGCGTGCTGTTGCACCAGGGCGTGGTGCCGAATATCCAGTTCAGCCAGGCGTTGCGCGCCCGTCATGAATGGGACCTGGATCAGCTGTGTTTCCGCCCGGTCACCGATACCTGGGGCGAACTCGATGTGCCGGGGGTCTACGTTGCCGGCGACGGTGCCGGCATCGGTGGCGCCCAGGCAGCGGCGGTGCAGGGACAACTGGCGGCGCTGGGGATTGCCGCCCGACTCAAGACCCTCGGCACCGCGGAACGGGATGACCAGGCGCGACCGTTGCGCGTGCAACTGGAGGCCAACCTGCGGATTCGGCCGTTTCTCGACGCGCTGTATCAACCCAAAGAACAAAACCGTATTCCGGCTGATGAAGTGATGGTCTGCCGCTGCGAAGAAGTGACGGCGGGTGAACTGCGCAGCTTTGTCGCCCTGGGGTGCGCGGGTCCGAATCAGGCCAAGTCATTCGGTCGTTGTGGCATGGGGCCGTGCCAGGGGCGCATGTGCGGGCTGACCGTGACCGAAGTCATCGCCAAGGCCCGCGGCGTATCGGCGGCTGAGGTGGGTTATTACCGCATTCGTCCGCCGATCAAGCCCATCACCCTGGGAGAACTGGCCGGTGAGTGAGTCGAGCAACCCCCAGGCTGACGTGCTGGTGATCGGCGGCGGCATCCATGGCCTGAGCACCGCCTTGCATCTGGCGCAAGCCGGGGTCACGGTGATCGTCCTGGAAGCGGAGTATTGCGGGCGCCACGCCTCCGGCGTCAACGCCGGTGGCGTGCGCACCCTGGGCCGCCACCTCGCGGAAATTCCCTTGGCCCTGGCGTCGCGGGATCTGTGGCATGACCTGAAAGATACCTTGGGCGACGACGGCGGTTTTGTCCCCAGCGGTCAGCTCAAGCTGGCGGAGAGCCAGGCCGATCTGGAGGAATGCCGGCTGCGGGTCGAACAGTTGCAGGCGCTGGGTTTCAGCCATGAAGTGTTGATCGACCGGCAGCAGGTGTTCGACACAGTGCCGACCCTGTCACGGCATGTGACGGGCGGCATCTGGGTCAAGGACGATGGTTATGCGGTGCCGTTCAAAACCGTCACCGCGTTCCGCCTGGCCGCGCAAAAGCGCGGGGTGCGGATTCACGAAAACACCCCGGCGCAACAGATCGAGCAGACCGGTACCCAGTGGCGGGTGAGCACACCTGCAGGCCATTTCAGCGCCGAGCACCTGGTGGTCACGGCGGGCGCCTGGGCCGCAGGCCTGGCGGCGCAGATCGGCGAGCCGGTGCCGGTGCATCCGGAAGGCCTGATGCTGATGGTCACCCATCGCGTCGCGCCGTTCTGTGTCCCGGTACTGGGTGCCACGACACGCGCACTGTCGTTCAAACAGTTCGCCAATGGTACGGTGGTGATCGGCGGCAAGCTGGTCGGCTCGCTGGATTTTCTGGCGCGCCATGGCGAGGTCGAGATGGAGCGTCTGGGCAGCAGCGCGCGCACCGTCACCGACTTGTTTCCGCATTTGCGACACTTGGGCGTCAACCGCGTCTGGGCCGGGGTCGAAGCCTTCACGGCCGATGACCTGCCGGTGATAGGCGCCAGTCGCAAAGCCAGTAACCTGAGTTATTCATTCGGGTTTTGCGGCAGCGGCTTTCAGATGGGCCCCGGCACCGGTAAACGCCTGGCCCAGCTCATTCTTGGCGAGCAGTCGGACATTTCCCTGGAACCGTTCGCCATCGACCGTTTCAACCAGGCTGCCAGCACGCCGCCTGGTGCTGTTCAATCCGCTTCAACCATCGCGCACCCTTAAGGAGTTCACATGCTGGAAATCAAACGCATCGAAACCAATCAACGCATGAGCCGCGTCGTTCAATGCAACGGCTTCACCTTTCTCGGCGGCCAGACGGCCACCGACCGCACCCAGGACATCAAGGGCCAGACCGCCCAGGTGCTGGCCAAGATCGATAATTTCCTGGCCCAGGCCGGCCTGGACAAAACCCGTATCCTCACGGCGCAGGTCTGGCTGGCGGACATCCAGGCCGACTTCGCCGGCATGAACGAGGTGTGGGACGCCTGGGCACCGGAAGGCCACGCGCCGGCCCGTGCCACCGTGGAATCGCGCCTGGCCGCGCCGGACCTGCTGGTGGAAATCACCGTGGTTGCGGCGGGCTGATCGCCAGTGATTAATGGAGTGGGCCGGGAGCACCGGTCCATTCCAGGTTCGAAAAAACGCTTTCTCGTGATCGAATGGGGCCCCTGTAGGAGCGAGCTTGCTCCGGGCGGCGTTCCGACGATGGTCGTTAACGATGACGCGTGTTCGCTGGTTAAACGCGGCGCTCTTGAGTCCATCGTCGGAACGCCGCCCGGAGCAAGCTCGCTCCTACAATTTCTTGAACAGTCGGTTGTCGAGCCGGAACGGCTCGGCGGTGATGACGGCCTTGACCGAGTCGAGGTGCATCGGGTTGAACAGGTAGTTCAGCGAATGCGGCATGATGGCGCTCGGTACCGGCAACAGCAGGGCAGGGCTTCCTTTGAGGAATGCATCGCCAATGCCCTTGGTGTGGTTCAGCTCGAATTCCCAATCTGGCTTGAGTGCCGGAGCAGGGCAGAGGCTGATATCGTCGGGCACTTCGACCTTGAGCAACTGCAGTGTTTCCGGAAGGTCTTCCTGATCGATCTCGAGGTGCACCAGAATCTCCAGCATCGCGCCGGCAGGTGTCCCCGCCAGATAGACCACCGGTCTCCCCGCCGTGTGCCAGCGTCCACCCGCGAGGATACCGCCACGTCCGGTCAGATCTGCAAATGCGCTGATCCGCCAAAAGATCAAAACGCGTAGCCTTCGGCCAACTGGATCAGTGTTTCCTCGACCTGGCGTGTGCCCTGTACCGTCGACAGCATTGCCATCGGGCTGCGCCCCGAAAACCGGTCTTTGGGTTTCGACAGCCAGCGCTTGGCTTTTTCATCGCTGCCAAACACGGCGTCTGCCATGGCGGTAATGTGGGCGGCGCGGAACAGGCGATCGCTCTCGTCGACCGTGAGGTTCTGGTCTTTAGCGACCCGGGTCTTCAGGGTTTTCAGGGGGATGATCTGGTCGCGTTCCAGCGGCGTCAATTCACCTTGTTCGCAGAGCGCCACCAGACGGCCAGAAGCAAACCCGACCTGAATGATGTCGTGGATTTCGAGGTCGGACGCATCGGTGGGAATTTGCAGCAAGGCGAACAGCCGCGTGCGGTAAGCACCGTAGGCGGGTTCACGCATGATTTCTGCCAGCATGACCTTCTCCTGGGCTGGTCGGCATTTACCGAATTATATCCGGCAAATGCCGATGTTGCGAGCGGTCTTTGCCAGATGACCCTGGAGAAGAGGCGTATGTTACTGCCGGTGTTGACCGGCAGTGTCGGTTCGATAGCGGCTGTGTGAGTGTCCACTTCAGCCTGTCAGTTGATGACGAAACCTGCCCCCACCGGGTCATTGCGCTCGATCACCCAGCGCGATGTCCCCAGGATGCTGGCCGTGCCCTTGACGGTCGGACGCACCGCGCGCGTGCCGTTGAGGTCGACTTCGCCGAGCAGGCAGCCTTCGAAGGTGCCGCTGCCCAGCAGTCCTTCGGACAGGATGGGTTGGTTCAGGCTCAGTTTGCCCCGGGCCTCGAACATGGCCATCATCGCGCTGGTGCCGGTGCCGCCGGGAGAGCGGTCGAGCTGGCCGGCGCTGAACACGTGCACGTTCTTGTAGAAGGCGCCTTCGATGGTTGCCGGGTGCCAGAATGTGATGAAGTTGAGGTCGTTGATATGCGCCTCGGTGGGGTGCTGGATCTTCATCTGTCGGTTGATCTGGTCGCGCGCCAGCAGGCCCAGGCGCGACAGTTCGCTGCCGTTGTCCGGGCTGATGCGCAAGGCGCAATTGGTCAGGTCGACGATGCCGAAGTAGTTGCCGCCCCAGACCAGGTCGGCCTTGAGGTCGCCATAGCCGGGAAGGCTGATCGGGATGTCCTGGGCGGCCACGTAGGCCGGCACGTTTTCGAAACGGGTCCAGAGTACGTTGTCACCTTCCGACGCCACTTCGGCCACCACCAGGCCGGCCGTGGTTTCAAAACGGATTTTGGTGATGCCATCGGCGCCGCGCGGCACCAGGCCCAGGGCGACCATTGCCATGCTCACGGCAATGGTGCCGTGGCCGCACATGTGTGAATACACGCTGCCGTCCATATAGATCAGCCCGGCGTCGAACTCGCTGCTGGAGGGAGGCGTGAGGAACACCCCGAACATGTCCTTGTGGCCGCGCGGTTCCTGCATCAGTGCCTTGCGCAGCCAGTCATAGTTCTGCTCGAGAAAGGCGCGCTTGGCCAGGATGCTGGAGCCGGCGGGGTAGGGAATGCCGCTGTGGACGATGCACAGTGGTTCGCCTTCGGTATGGGTATAGATGACATCGAACGTGTCTTGCATGCGCATGACGGAACTCCTGGCTTGCGGGGGGTATGTGGGGTGGTTATTTGCGTTCTGACAACAGGTCGAGACCGATGCACAGATCCAGCACGATCACGGCGACTACGACGACGATGATGGTGGCGCCGGAAGCGGCGGCGATGGTCGGGTCGACGGTGTACTGCACGTAGTTGAAAAGCTTCACCGGTATGGTGTTCAGGTCCGGCGTGGTGTTGAAGATCGACAGCTCGACGTTGATCCATGACGAGATGAAGGCAAAGATCGACCCGGTGACGATCCCCGGCCGGATCTGCGGCAGCACCACCAGAAAGAAGGTGGCCCAGGGCGTACCGCCCAGATCGCTCGAGGCTTCTTCCAGGGCGCGCTGCTCGGGCGTCAGCATCGACAGCACCGAACGCAGCACGAAAGGCGAGATGATGATGGTGTGACCGATCAACAACGCCAGGAAGCTGCGGGTCAAGCCGAAGTAGCCGCCAAACTGCAAGAGCGCCGCCCCCAGCACGATGTGCGGAAACACCAGCGGTGAGGTCAGGGCGGCGAGGATCGTGGCTTTGCCGGGGAAGTCGTAGCGTGCCATCGCCAGGGCGGCCGGCACGCTGAGCAGCACCGCGACAAAGGTGGCGACCAGGGCCAGGACGGTGCTGGTGGCAAAGGACGCCACATAGCTTGGATCACTGAGCATCTTGGCGTACCAGTCCAGCGTCCAGCCCTGTGGCGGGAAGGCCAGGAATGACGAGGCGGTCACCGAGACGCCGAGGATGACCACCAGTGGCAGCAGCATGTAGCCCAGCACGGCCCAGGCCACCAGTCTGACCAGTATTTTAGTGATCATGAGTTGCTCCCCCGGATACTGCCAACTCGCCCGGCCAGCCCGACCATGACCAGGGTAAAGATCAGCAGCACGACGCTCAGCGCGCCGCCGTAGTTGAAGTCGAAAACCGAACTGTATTGCTGGAAAATCAGCATCGACAGCACAGAGATTCGGCCCCCGGACAGCAGGGCCGGCGTCACGTAGGCGCTCGCTGCCAGGGTGAAGACCATGATCGAGCCGGAGATGATGCCGGGCATGGTCAGCGGCAGCACCACATGGAAAAAGGTCGCACGGGGGCTGGCGCCGAGATCCTCCGAGGCCTGTTCGAAAGCGGGGTCGACCTGGGCCAGGGCATTGCCGGCCGCGAGCACGATGAACGGCAGCAGGATGTACACCATGCCGATCAGGATGCCGAGTTCGGTACCCAGGAAACGCACCGGCGTATCGATCAGGCCGGTTTCCAGCAGGCTCTGGTTGACCAGGCCCTTGCGCCCCAGCAGCACCATCCAGCCGAACGAGCGCACGATGTTGCTGGTGAACATCGGCACCACCAGCAGAATCACGCAGGCGCGGCGCCAGGCACGCCATTTCACGACCCGCACCAGGTACCAGGCCAGCGGGTAGCCGAGCAGCAACGAAATCAGGGTGGTCAGCGCAGCGATGCGGAAGGTCACCAGAATCACATCCCAGTGGTACTGGTCGCCCAGCACCCTGACGTAGTGCTCCAGGGTGAACGCCTGGTCGGCGCCCTTGGTCAGGCTGGCGAAGATCACCACGGCGAACGGCGCGAGGAAGAACGCGGTGAAAAAGGCCAGGGCACCGAACAGCATCAACGACGGGGCGAGCACCGGGCGTTTCATACCGGCTCCCCGATCAGGTGCAGATGCGCCGGATTGAAGCCCAGGCGCACGGCACTTCCGGTGATCAGGTCGGCGCGGGGGAAACCCATGGTACGCGCCACGATCGATTGCCCGTCGATCAGCGAGTGCACCAGGGTATGACTGCCCACGGTGACAATATCGGTCACTGTGCCCTTGAGTTCACAGCAACTGGCGCTCGCCGGACTCGATGCCTCCAGCACCTGCAGGTGTTCGGGACGCAGCACTGCCACGCCGCGGGGCAGGAGATCTTTGGCGCCGCTCGAAATCGGGCTATGCGCGATGCCCAGGCGAATCTCACCGCTATCGCTGGCCTGATAGCCGATCAGGTTGGCCTCGCCGATGAAGTCGGCGACGAAACGCGAAGCCGGGGCGCTGTAAATCTCGCTGCTGGCGCCCACCTGTTCGATGCGTCCGGCATTCATCACCACGATACGGTCGGCGATGGTCATCGCTTCTTCCTGGTCGTGGGTGACGAAAATGAAGGCGATGCCGAGCTTGGCCTGAAGATGCTTGAGTTCCAGCTGCATGCGCTTGCGCAGTTTCATGTCCAGGGCCGAGAGCGGCTCGTCGAGCAACAGCAGTTTCGGTTGATTGACGATGGCGCGAGCCAGGGCCACCCGCTGTTGCTGCCCACCGGACAAGCCGCGGGGAAAACGCTCCTCCAGGGCTTCCAGGCCGACCATCGCCAGGGCTTCTCGAGCCTTGAGCCGTGCCTCGGCGCGATTGACCCCCTGGCGCCGCGGTCCGTAGGCGACGTTTTCCAGGACGGTCATGTGCGGGAACAGCGCGTAGTTCTGGAACACGGTATTGAGAGGCCGACGGTAGGGAGGCAGGCGACTCACATCCTGACCCTCGATGGCGATGCTGCCGGAATCGGGCTGCATGAAGCCGGCGATCGAGCGCAGCAGGGTGGTCTTGCCGCAACCGCTGGGGCCGAGCAGCACGATGAATTCGCCCTGCTCGATGTCCAGGTGGATGTTGTCCAGCGCCTGGAACGGCCCGAAGCTTTTACAGACACTGTCGATGCTCAACAAAACTGACATTGCAGACCTCTTGAGCTAGTTTTTGGCGGTGACTTTGCGGTTCCAGTCGTTGGTGACGCTGGCGCGCTGGGCGTTGATCTGGCTCCAGTCGAACAGGCGCAGGTTGTCGATCGAACCGCCCACGCCCCATGGCAGCTTGCGGGCCACGTCATCGGCGACCTCGACTCCTTTCACCGCCGGCCCCAGGTACAGCTTGCCGGCCAGGCAGGACGCCGCTTCCTTGGTCAGTGCGGTATTGATGAACTGCTCGCCGGCCTTGCTGTTCTTCGCCCCCTTGATCAGGTGCAGGCGCGCATCGGTGGCCCAGGCACCTTCCTTGGGAATGGTGAAACCGATGGGCGCGCCCTTGTCGATCAAGTCCCAGGCGCCGACGTTGAAATGCGCGCCGATGATCGCTTCGCCACTCTGGAAGGCATTGGTGGCGGCACCCGAGCTGTCGAAGAACAGGGCGGTGTCCAGCGCGCCCAGCTTGGTGTAGACCGGCGCCAGGTCGGCCCGGTCGATGCCCCAGACATCAGCCATGAAAAACACGAAGGGCACCCCGGAAGAGTTCGCGGGCGAGGGCAGGGCGATGGCACCGGCGTATTCCGGTTTCCACAGGTCTTTCCAGCTGGTGGGTGCTTCCTTGATTTCCTTGGTGTTGTAGGTCAGGCCCAGGGAATAGAAACCGCTGCTGACGGCGAAGGTATGGCCGGCATCGGTGTAGACCGCTTTTTCCTGCACGTTCTTCAGGTTGGGAATGGCCGCCGGATCGAGATCGGCGACGACCCCGGCGGCATACGCCAATTCACTGATGCCACCGTCCATCCAGGCCACATCGATCATCGGGCTGGATTTCTGTTGCTGGAGTTTGGCCAGGGTGGTGGTCGAGGTGCCGACCTCCTGTGCGACGGCAATCCCGGTCGCTTGCGTGAAAGGTTCTGCAACACATTTGAGGAACGCCTCACCCCAGTTGCCGCCATACAACGCAACGGTCAGCTTTTGCTGTTCGGCCATGACGGCCGATGAGGAGATGCAGCCGGTAACTAAAAGAGCAGCGGTGATTTGCTTACCTGTCTTCAGTTTCATCGTGAGGCCTCTTGGGGCGTTGTTGGACTGTTCCCCTTGGCTGAATCTTGCTCGTATCCTTGCTGCGAGCGCTTGCACTTCGGGGTCTTAAAGTTGAATAGTTAGGTCATGACAAAAATGACGCCGCTGCATCGAGATTGCGTTCAACCTGACTCACCCGGTCCCGGGGCAGGCGGTCGCCCGCAGCTGTCCGTGGGGCTGGTGCTTCTGGATCAGTTCACCCTGGCGGCGTTTTCCGGCCTGGTCGATGTATTGCGCTTGTCCGCCGACCTCGGCGGTGGCAGCCGGCAGATCCATACGGCCTGGCGAGTGATGAGTGTGGACGGATTGCCGCGAACCTCCAGTGCCGGGATCACGCTGGAGGTGTCCGGGGGGCTCGCGCAGGATCTTGATGCCTTCGATTACGTGGCCATCTGCGGCGGCAACGATTACCTCAATACCCATTTGCCCCACAACCTGCGTGACTGGCTGCAGCGCGCCGCCGCGAGTCGTACGCGCCTGCTGGGCATTTGCACGGGGACTTTCACCCTGGCGCAGGCGGGTGTGGTCGGCAATCGTTCGGTGTGCGTGCACTGGAACGTACTGGATGCATTCCGCGCACGCTTCCCCAAGACCCCGGCGGCGGTGGATCACCTGTTCATCGACGAGGGCGACCTGATCACCTGTGCCGGCTCGACCGCGGCCATCGACCTCGGGTTGTACCTGGTGGCCCGGCATTGCGGTCGGGAAAAAGCCCAGCAAGCCGTGCGGCATATGATGCTGCAGGGCATGCGCCCGGGGCGGCAACCCCAGGCACACTTCTACGCCAACCTGGCGGACATCAAGGATGAGCGCGTGCGCCAGGCCGCGCACTATATCGAGCAGCGCATGGACAGCCTGCCGACCCTGGATGCCATCGCGCGTTATGTAGGGCTCGGCCGGCGCCAACTGACACGGGCCTTCCAGCAGTCGCTGGGGCTTTCACCCATGGAGTTCCAACGCTCGCTGCGGGTCGAGTACGGCGGCTGGCTGCTGGTGAACAGCCACAGCAGCATCACCCAGATTGCCATGGACTGCGGCTTCTCCGACGGCGCGCATTTCTCCCGCGAGTTTCGCGCCCGGTTTGGCGTGTGCCCAAGGCAGTATCAGCGTCAGGAGCGGTCGGGTTGATGGCGTTGCCCGGCTGAGTCGTCTGGCGCGGTGTCACCCTGTATTCAGATTGGCCAATACTGGCATACCGCACCGTCCACACCCTGCACCGGGTCCCGGTCGGGAAACGGCAGCGCGTCGATGCTCGCCAGTTGCGCAGCGCTCGGCGCCTCGCGGCAGATATCGGCGTGCTGCCCCGGCGGGTACGCGCCGACCACCAGAAAGTCGTCGCTGGAGTCCAGGTTGCAGTGGCCGGTGCCCACTGGCAACAGCAACACATCGCCCGGGCCGACTTCCAGCACATGACCCTGGGGCCCGCCAAGCATCAGCCGGGCGTGGCCGGTGGCGATGCCAAGCACTTCATGGCCTTCGGTGTGGTAGTGGTGGTAGTTGTAGACGCCGTAGCGCCATTGCGCTGGCCAGCCATTGGCGTTGAAGGTTTTTTCGAACAACGCCGCCGGATCGCTGCCCTGAACGGCAATGGCCTTGGGGTAAATGAGTACCGGCAGGCGCGGGTTGTTGGGTACCCAGCCGTTGCGTTCGAGCAGCAGGGTTTGTGCGGGAGTCGCTATCGCTCGCGACTTGGTCATTGGGAAACCTCCAGAACCTGGCAATGCCAATGAGTCCAGCGTGGTGAAGTCATGACGAATGGGCATGTCTTCTATGACTCTCTGTACTCGCAAAGGTGCGGTCCAGCTAACCCAAGGTCCAGCGACTGACTTCCACCCTGGTGATGAAACCAGTCATTCAAGACCGTCTGACGAGCCGTGGGGCTGGATGCAACCGGTGCGGCATGCGCTGGGCGCGCTGCTGCTGGAGCAGGGCAGGGTGGAAGAAGCCTTGCAGGCCTACCGCGCCGATCTGGGGCTGGACAATACCCTCAGGTGCGCGGCCTGGCATCTGGACAATGTGTGGAGCCTGCACGGTTATGTGGAATGCCTGAAACGGCTGGGCCGGGATGCAGAGGCGGCGGCTGCACAGACGCACTCGACCTGGCGATGGCTCGGACTGATGTGCAGATCACCGCATCGTGTTTCTGTCGGGTTGGGGAGCGTTGTTGCAACTGATGCCCGGAATCAGCAGGTCTACGCAAATCCCTGTAGGAGCAAGCTTGCTCGCGATGGACGTTAACGATAACGCGTTTATTTCTGAATAAACGCGTCGCCCCTTGAGACCTTCGGCAACGGCAACGGCAACGGCAACGGCAACGGCAACGGCAACGGCAACATCAAAAGATCGCAGCCTCGCTTCGCTCGTCAGCTCCTACGATCTTGCTGACACTGGTGACCTGGCCATTCCAGACCATTTCGTAATGCGCTGTTTGAACAACCGATAAAACCGGTCGTGGCGTCATCAGCGCCCAGCAATGACTGCCCTGCATGCGCACGGAGTTGTAGCGAATGCCGGGACATCCGGCCTCCTTGACGGACCTGCCCAGGCGACGGGAATCGGTGTAATCGTCAGGATCATAGACAGGATCGGTCATCGGGATGGACGCGGCATCTTTCATCGCTTCTTCGACAAAGGAACAGGACAGTCCGCGAAAAACAAACCGCTCATAGTTGAGGCTCGGCACGTTCGACCAATACAGACGCTGATGATGCCGGACTTCGGCCAGCGCCGTTTCCATGGAGTCCGCCAGGTACAGCACGCCAAAACTGCCATCGCTGAACCGCGAACCCGCCGGGTTGACGTGGGTGAAAGGTGCGGTCGCGTAGGAACAGCCAGGAATGCCGAACGGGATCTGTGCTCGTGGAATCAACTCAAGGTGACCCAATTCGTTTTTCAGCCTGGGATTGGTCAACGCCTGGATCTGGTACAGCACCTCAAACTCGTCCGCATCGGCGACATCATCAAACAACGCGATAGGCGGAAACTTCGAATTGACCAGGCGGTAGGCCTGTAATTGCTCGCCGGCAAGCGTCGCCAGTTCGCCGAGCCTCACCATTGCGCGCCCCGTAGCACGTCAATGCGCCGAAAGGTTTCATACAGGGAAATCATATCGCCCTGGGACATGATCTCGAGCGGGCTACGCCCATTGAAAAACTCGTTGTCATTGGCCATCGATGGAAAACCATAGATATTTTCCGGGTTATCGAAGACCAGGCGCAGCGCGGCGTGGATGTTGAGCACAAAACTGATGCGCTGCATCTGGTCCGAATCCAGCGCCACGGCCCAGTCGGGATCGCGCTGCCTGGCGCGGGTGTAGGTACTGCGGGAAATGCGCAGGATGCGACAGGCCTGATCGCCGGATGCGGTCCATTTTTCGAGAATGCCAACCGCTGCACGCAGACCCGTTACGCACTGGCGCTTGGTAAATGCCTGTTCCTGGAGGGCGACGGCCATATTTAATAGCTCCTGCGTAATCTATAGATTCAAATATAGTGTTATTGAGTCTATAGATCAAATAGTCTCGACCAGTGGACAGCGTTTTGAATCCAGCCGCGAAAGCCCCAAACGGAATCGAATGCGTCGCGGTGGAGACATTGTTGCCTTGGAATCCACGCGCTTGGGTACTGAGCGTATTGAGTACTGTGCAGAGCGTCTTGGCCCACTTATGGGCAGGTATGGGGTTGTACAGTCCGGCGATTTTGGGTCTGGCGCATCCCTGCGCCAGACAGCCGGCGTTAGCGCTTGATCAGGGAAATCTTGGTGCCTTCGATGCTCACCCCGGCCATTAACCCCTGCTGGTCGAAAATGAACGCGTAGGCATCGTCCTTCAACGTCGAGCTGGACAGATTCTTCGCCACCCCTGCATCCACCACCACCACAGTCGGACCTACGCCGATTTCCCAGCCCTTGGATTCGCGTACGTAGTTCACGGCTTTATCGGTCATCAGGAACACCACATAGCCATACGACTGGGCGCCTGCCTGCAGCCCCCATGACCCGGTGACGGAGTTGTAATAGCCCTCTACCTGCTTGCCCTTCATCAATGTGCCTTCGCCATAGCTGCCACCAAACACCAGGCCCGCCTTGATGATTTTCGGGAAGACAAGAATCGCTTTGGCTTTGTGCGAAATGGTTTCGGCAAAGGGCGTGGCCTTGTAGAGCGTTTGTAACGCTTGCCGAGAGTCGGCATTCAGATCCTCGGCGGTTGCCGCACCTGCAGTGTTCAGGAAGCTCGCCGATGCCAGTGAGGCTGTCGCGAGGACGATCGATAGGAAGAACCGCATTGACTGAGTCATGTTCGTACTCCGAAACGGGAGCATTGGATGTGAGCAGCAGTCAACACCTGCCCGGGCAGAATCCGAGCCTGCTGAAGTTATCCGGCGCACCCTAAAGTGTGTGAGCTTCTGGCTTCGCCCTTTAATGAAGCAGGCCAGAGGCCTTTGATCATTGGCGATGCCATCACTGGCTTTGACCTCTGCGCGGGGGCGGGGTTCGTCATTCAAAGCTACATTCAGCAAAGGAGTAGAGGGCCATGGTTCAGATTTTTCATGGATATCAGGGAAACACAACGCCGATTCGATGGACGACGTTGTGCTCCGACGGTCAGGTATGGATCACGGCTCAAACCTGCGACTTGCTCACTTTGATCCCTTTGAATAACAGCAGGAGCAACACACCCGCCAGTATTTCAAAGCCTGCGACCATATACAGGCCAGCGGACAGGCTACCGGTCTGGGTTTTCAGCCATCCGATCATGTAGGGCGCGACGAAGCCGGCGAGGTTGCCGATGCAGTTGATCAGCGCAATGCCCCCCGCGGCGGCGGTGCCTGCCAGGAATGCACCGGGAATCGACCAGAACACCGGAAAAGCGGCAAGAATGCCCATGGCGGCCACGGTCAGGGAGATCAACGCCAGCGCAGCATTGCCGATGAACAGGCCGGTGCAAATTAATCCGAGGCCGGCGAGCAGGGCTGCCATCGCGCAGTGCACACGGCGTTCAGCGGTCTTGTCGGAGTGAAAGCCGTTCCACAGCATCGCCACGGTGCCCAGGATAAAGGGGATCGAGGAGAGCAGTCCGATGTTCATAGTGTCATCGACACCCAACGACTTGATGACCGATGGCGTCCAGAACGCAATGGTCGCGTTGCCACTGACCAGGCAGAAATACACCAGCGCGCATAACCACAGCTTGGGGTAACGCAGCAAGGAGCGCAGGTCGCTGTGTTTGCCTGGCGCCTTGTCTTCGCGGGCAATGGTGTCGCTGACCATAGTGCGTTGTGCCGGGCTCAGCCACTTGGCATTGGCCGGCTTCTCCGGGAGATAACGCAGGACCAGGAACCCGGCGATCACCGAAGGAATGCCTTCGAGGATGAACAGCCATTGCCAGTTGGCCAGGCTGCCGACCCCGACCATGCGACTCATGATGAACCCGGCCAGTGGGCCGCCGACGACGCCGGCAATGGCGAAGGAGGTCATGAACATGCCGTTGATCTTGGCCCGCTGCGCCGCGGGAAACCAGTAGGTGAGATACAGCACGACGCCGGGAAAGAAGCCTGCTTCAAAGGCCCCGAGCAGAAACCGCAGCACATAGAACGACCAGGCGCTTTCGACGTACGCCATGGCGATGGACGTCAGGCCCCACATGATGGTGATGCGCGCCAGGGTTCGGCGGGCGCCGATTTTTTCCAGCAGCAGATTGCTGGGCACTTCGAAGATGAAGTAACCGATGAAGAATATCCCGGCGCCCAGGCCATAAACGGCTTCGCTGAAACCCAGGTCCTGCAGCATGGCCAGTTTGGCGAAACCGACGTTGACCCGGTCGATCCAGGCCAGGACGAACAGAAACACCAGAAACGGGAGAAGACGCCAGGCGATCTTGCGATAGACGGCCGCCACTTCGACCGTCGTCGGGTCGAGGTCGATCGCCATGGTTGAACTTGCGTGACTTCGGTTCATAAGTTATCTCGTCAATTCGTTGCGCAGTTGGGCACGCAAGCCGATTGGCAGGCGAGTGAGGACGCACGAGGGTCCGCCGTGTCATTTTTTCGATGAGTCAGTCAGGTAAAACAGGGCAGGCCGGGCCTGCCCCTGGTTCAGCGGCAGTGCATCAAGTGTGCTCTTGCAACAGTGCCTCGATAGCGCGAGACACTTGCAGGACACGAGCGTCCTGCCCATGCAGGCCGGCGATCGACAGCCCGACCGGCAGCTCGTCGCCGCGCTGGCACGGCAAACTCAGGGCGCAACCGTCGAGGAAATTGATCACGCTGGTGTTGCGCAATACCAGGCCATTGGTGGCGAAAAATGCAGCGTCTTCAGTGAGGTCTGCCAACCTCGGCGGGACCACGGCGACAGTGGGCATCAACCAGGCGTCGGCGTCGCCCAGACGCTCACCCGCCACGCTGATCAGGCGTTGGCGTTCGCTGCGAATGTCCAGGTAATCGGCTGCACTGATGGCCGCGCCGCGGCGGATGCGTTGGGCGACGCGCGCGTCATAGCACTGGGCGTTGTCGCCCTCGAGCCTCTGGCGATGGCCGTGCCAGGCTTCGGCAGCCGTCAGCCCGCCAGCCGCGTTGATACGGGGCAGTTCATGCAGTTCTGGAAAGTCGAACCAGCGTATGCAGGCGCCTGCCTTGGCGAGCAGGTCCAGGGCGCGTTCGAAGGCTGCTGCGACGCCGGCATCAACCTGATCGAGAACAAAATCCCGGGTGACCGCCAGGCGCAGCCCGGCCAGGGGCGCGGCGCGGGTGTCAAGCTGATCGCCGGTGAGAATCCGGTCGAGCAGAATGCAGTCGGCGACGCTGCGTGACAGGGCGCCGACAGAGTCCAGGCTGACGGCCAAGGGGAATGTGCCGGCCATGGGGACTCGGCTGGCACTGGGCTTGAACCCGGTCAGGCTGCAGAACGCGGCGGGGATCCGGATGGATCCGCCGGTGTCGGTGCCCAGCCCGGCGACGGCCATGCCCAATGCCACGCTCACGGCGGCGCCGGAGCTGGAGCCACCGGCGATGCGGTCAGCCGCAGACGGCGTGAGTGGCGTGCCATGGTGTGGGTTCAGCCCCAGTCCGGAAAAGGCGAACTCGCTCATATTGGTGCGGCCCAGCAAAATGGCGCCGGCCGATCTCAGCCGTTCGACCACTAGCGCATCGCTGCTGGCGGGCGGCGCATCGGCCAGCAGCCTGGAGCCGGCCGCAGTGACTTGGCCGGCCACATCAAACAGGTCTTTGATAGAGACCGGGAGCCCGGCCAATGGCGAGGGCACGTAACCTGAAGCCCGTGCCAGATCGCTGGCCTGCGCAGCCTGCAAGGCGCTTTCGGCATCGACGCTGATGTAGGCAACCCCACCCGCGGCACGATGCGCTTCGATACGGATCAACGCTTCCTTGACCAAGGCGACACTGGTGGTACGGCCGTCAGCCAGCGCCTGGGCGAACTGTGCAATATCCTTCATCTTCAATTTACTCCGCGACAGGCAGTGGCTCGACACCGTACCGGTGGCGCAGGCTGCGGTTGAGTACGGGATCGAACAGCTCCATTTCAAAGGCTTCGCCATAGCCCAGTTCGCCGATCACCGATTGCGTACCGCAGAACATGGCAGTGTCCGCTGGCAGCGAAGCGTCGCTGTTGAGTTTTGCCAGCAGCGTTTCCGGCGCCAGCAGGTTCGTTACCGGGCCCTGTTGGTACAGCGCACGCACACCGTCACGCACCCGCCAGGTGCGCATCACCAATTGATCCCAATGCCCCTGAACTTCGGCATAACGCCAAACCTGCCGGGCGATGGGTTTGTCGCACATCTGCTTGGACACCGTGACGTCATAGCTTTCGACCTTGCGATCGGTGTGGTCCGAACCCAGACCGATCAATAGCCCTTGCTCGCTGGGGAGCAGCACGAATTCGGTCTCCCCGGATGAGTCCTTGCCCGGCACCTGGATGCTGTCGGCGTTGTTCAGCAGGCTGGCCGAGACCCGGTAGAAACACGGAATCTGCGTCGGACGGCGCACGCCCAGCGCTTCCAGTTCGGCAATGTGGTGCTCCACCGCTTCGCTGTTGCGTCCCGCCCAGCCAGCGATAATCAGGTGCTTGATGCTGGCCTGGTGTTCGCCCTGGCCGACTACCTGGAATGTCAATTGGGTCATGAAGAACTCTCGTGATCAGTGATTAAAGGGTGCGCATGATGGCGCGACGGAAATCGTCGATGTGGTGATGGACAGCCGCGACGGCAGCGTCGCCGTCACGCTGTTCCAACGCCTCGAGGATGTGCAGATGCTCGTGGTAGATGCGTTCGCTATGGTGGTTTTCCGACAGGGTCAGGTACCAGAAGCGCGCCTGTTTTTCGTGAAGGTTGCGCAGCAGTTCGGCCAGCACGCGATTGTGTGCGGCGGCGGAAATCGACATGTGGAACTGCAGGTCCAGCGACATGAGCCCCGCCACGTCGTGTTTGGCCAGCAGGGCGGGCGTGCGCTCGAGAATGTCGCGCATGGCCTGGATGTCGGAATCGTGAGCGCGCTCAACCGCCAGCTTGATGCACAGCTGTTCGTTGCTCACGCGCACTTCGATCATGTCCAGCACATCGTTGAGGGACAGGGCAGTCACCATCACGCCCTTGCGCGGCATGATCGTGACCATGCCTTCCACTTCCAGGCGGTGCAGCGCTTGATGGATCGGCGTGCGGCCAAGCCCCAGTGTCGCCGTCAATTGCGCTTCATTGATCGCATCACCGGGGCGAAACTCGCAGCTGATAATCCGCTGCTTGATTTGCGCATAGGCGAGTTCGCGCAGTTGGGCTGCGCCTTTCACGGGGGCCATCGCGGGCTGGCGATGGCTGGAAAAATCGATAGGTTCGGACATGTCTCACTCCTGATAATCATCTGATATATCAGATGATTATCAGTAGAGGGAGCAAAGGTCATGCCATTTCTGATGAACTGGCTGAGAGCTGCGGTTTATAAGGGGTGTAGGCAAACCTGCGCTGCGCAGGGCGCACTTTGGGAAGTGTTACTTGTTACTTTTGTGCCCGATTTTGTACCCGCGTGCCGATTTTTGTGCGGGTAAGGTGCAGATCAGAGCACCTCGGCCGTATGGCCGTAAGCGGTGGCCGCTGCGTGCGTGATTCGCTTGTAGTCCAAGCGGACGTAGTCGTTGACACGGTCGTCTGCCGATACTGAGCCCGATGGCGGCATGGATGCCATGGTTCGCCCGCAGAAGTTTTGACCCAAGCGCTCTCCAAGCATAAGGAACGATCATGAACAAAGTGGCATTCATCACGGGCGCCAGTCGCGGCATCGGCCGTGAAACGGCGCTGGCATTCGCCCGTGCCGGGTTCGATGTGGCGATCAGTGCGCGCACCCTGGACGAGGGCGAAAACCACGACCATGCCTTGCGCAATGCCGATGGCTCGCCATTGTCCGGCAGCCTCAATGCGACCGCTGCGCACATCCGGGCCATGGGCCGCCAGGCCCTGGTGGTGCGCATGGACTTGCTCGACAGCGCTTCGGTACTGGACGCCAGCGCAGCGGTGTTCGCCGAGTTCGGTCGAGTCGATGTACTGGTCAACAACGCCATCTACCAGGGCAGCGACCTCAATCTGCCGTTCATGCAACTGCAGCCCGACACCCTGGAGCGGGTATTTCAGGGTTATGTCATGTCACCTTTTCTGCTGACCCGGGCGGTGGTGGCCGGAATGGTCGAACAGGGTGGCGGGGTGGTCATCAATGTGACCTCCGGGGCGGGTGAAACCGACCCTCCGGTAGCCGCAGGCAAGGGCGGCTGGGGCTACGCCTACGGGGCTGGCAAAGCGGCGGTGTCACGCCTGTCGGGCATTCTCGCGGTCGAACTGGGCGAGTCGGGCATTCGTGGCTTTACGGTCAATCCGGGGGTGGTCACCACCGATGCGCTCAAGGCCACCATCGGCGATCGCGGTGTGATTGCGCTGCGTGCCGGCTCGGCGCCCCCTGAGGTGCCCGCCGCGGTCATGCTCTGGCTGGCCACCGCTGAACAGGCCGTCGACCATCAACGTCGCACCATCGCCTGCCAGCCTTTTGCGCTGGAGCATGGGATTGTCGCTGACTGGCGATAAGCCTCTGCCCGTCGTCTAGTCAAATCACCACGGTCGACCAGCGCTGACAGCGCCAGGGACAGGAGAGGGTAATGAGCATCAGTCATGCTGTTGTTGAGCCTGAGCGCCCTGGCATTACCGCGGCGCAGCGATTTTGTGCCTGGATCTGGGAAGTCGGTTTCACCTGGGGCTGTATTTTTCAAACCGCGGCGATTCCCCGGCTGGACCCTGGCGGACGCTCGATCATGCTGATTCCCGCCGCATTCGCCCTGAGTTCCATGACCGGCCCGGCACTGGCCGGCTCCCTCATCGGCGACGGGTTCTCGCCATTGTTATGGCTGGCCTTTGCGACAGCGATATTGCCGGTGTTGGCCTTTGCCGGATTGCTGGCACGGCGCCTGGCGATCAAGCTGCCGGAGTTGGCCTGATCGTCGACTGCTGCGATCGGAACGCGGTGCGAAGTTCAGAGGAACTTCGCTACGCCACCCTGCTTACGCAGGGTCCGCGGTGGCAGACAGGTTTGGCGCCAGCGTACCGATGCCCATGAAGCGCCGCACTCGCTCTCCTTCGGCATCGCAGCGTATGGTGTCAGGTGCGGCATCGAGTTGGATATTGCCGTTCTCCATGAAGACGACCCTGTCGGAAATCGACATGGCAAAGTCCATTTCGTGGGTGACGATAATCATGGTCATGCCTTCGTTGGCAAGGTCGCGTATGACGTTCAGCACATCGCCCACCAGTTCCGGGTCGAGCGCTGACGTAGGTTCATCGAACAGCATGATGTCCGGCTCCATGGCCAAGGCACGCGCGATCGCCACGCGCTGTTGTTGCCCGCCGGAGAGCTGGTGCGGGTACTTGTGGGCATGGGCCAGCAGGCCGACCTTGTCCAGCAGCGCATAAGCACGGTGTTCGCTCAGCTCGCCCGGACGGCCGTGGTAACGCGGCGCCAGCGTGACGTTGTCGAGAAGGGTGCGGTGCGGGAACAGGTTGAAGTTCTGGAACACCATGCCGATGTGCCGCACGCCTTTGCGCAGGCGGGAACTGTCGGGTTTGTCCGAGGCTTCGATGAATTTTTCACCGAACAACAGAATGTCGCCGGTATCGATGCTTTCCAGACCGTTGACTGTGCGGATCAGCGAAGTCTTGCCGGAACCGGAGGGGCCGATGATCGAGATCACCTGGCCGTATTCGACATTCAGGTCGATCCCCATCAGCACCTGGTGCGTGCCATAGCTTTTCTGGATGTTCTTCAATTGCAGGATGGGTGTCGCGTTGTTGCCCGCGGCTTTGCGCGCACTGTCGGGCAAGGCTTCGGCGCAGGCCTTGAGCTTGGCCACGGCGGCGGCGTCGAGTGTGTGTGGCTTGCGGAAGTTCAGGTCCAGGTAACGCTCCAGACGCTGCAGGAAATAGCCGAACACGGTGACGATCAGCACGTAGTACACACCCACCGCGGCCAGGGTTTCCATGACCAGGAAGTTGGTGGCATAGAGGCGTTGGCCGACCGTGAGGATTTCCGTCAGGGAGATGACCGAGACCAGCGACGTCAGCTTGACCACCGTGATGTATTCATTGATCAACGTCGGCAGCGAGATCCGGAACGCCTGGGGGATCACGATCAGGCGCTGCATGCCGAACAGGCCGACACCCAGCGCGCGCCCGGCTTCCTTCTGGCCCTTGGCCACGGAAATCAGCCCGCCCCGATGGATCTCCGCCATGTACGCCGCTTCGGTGACCACCAGGGCCAGCAAGCCGGAGTAGAAGGGGTTGGACAAAATCGGCCCGCTACCGGGAAACAACTGCGGCAAGTTGTAGACGAAGACCACCAGCACCAGCAACGGGATGCTGCGGAAGAACCAGATGTAGACCGCCGCGGGAATACGCAGCAAGGGCGACTGGGACAGCTTGGCCGTGGCCAGGACAAACCCCAACAGCATGCCGATAAACCAGGCCAGGGCACTGAGCTGGACCACCGTGACGCAGGCCTTCCAGAAGTCTGGCAGGGAGAACAGGGAGAAGAAATACGACCAATCGAATGGCATAGGGCACCTCGATCTGGCGCCCCGGTGCAGGGGCGGCAGATGACCGGACTAGAAGGACATGCGCTTAGTGAGCCGTCGGTTCTTCCAAGCCATACTTCTTGAGAATAGCGGCGTATTCACCGCTCTTTTTCGTCTCCTCGAAGGCCTTTTGCACGGCCTGGAAGGTTTCGTCGTTACCTTTCTTGACGAAGATGCCCAGGGTTTGCTGATAGATCGGGTGTTCGGTGGTGATCACTACCCGGCCATTGGTCTTTTCCGCGATCATTTTTGCGGCGCCGGCGATTTCCACCTGGGCCTGAATGTTTTTGGACAACAGGGCCTGGGTCACTTCGGGCGCCGAGGGGTACTCGCTGACGGTGATGGCGCCTTTGTTGTTCGGCACGCAGTAGTCATCGGACAGCTTCCTGAATTCCTTGACCCAGGTAGTGCCCTGTTCCAGGCCCAGTTTCAAGCCGCACAGGTCTTCAGGTTTTTTCGCATTGATCTCGCTGCCCTTGGGCACCATGACCGCGGCACCGGTGTTGGCATAGGCGATGGTCTGGGCCTGAGTCTGGCGCTCCGGTGTGATGTACATGCCGGAAATGACCGCGTCGTACTTGCCGGAGTTCAGGCCCAGGATCAGGCTCGGGAACTTGGTGTCGACGAACTCCACTCTGGCGTTCATGTGCTTGGCCAGGGCCGTTGCCAGTTCCGGGTCCGAGCCCACCACGTTCTTGTCCTTGTCATAGGATTCGAAGGGCGGGTAGGTGACTTCCATGCCGACCTTGAACGTGTCTGCTGCGGCCACGCTGAACGAGGCGCCGAGCATGCCGGCTGCCAGTACGGTCACGGGCAACAGGGTTTTCTTGTTATTTTTCATTATCACTGACTCCGGCGTAGGTAAGGGTGAAGCTGGAAACGTCAATCAGGGCAGGTGCGCCTGATTGTTCAAATGTCCGAGACTGGCGGCTTTGCGTGCCTTCTCTGGCATTGGAACGTCCCCATTGATCACCTTCGGCCGTAGCTACTGACAGGTCTGCAGAGCTTGGCCATCCTTGTGTTCGCCGATCGTGATCTCCTCGTAGTCCTTGTCTGCCCGGGCACTGGTTGCCACCAAGCGCTGCCGTGGCGGGTTCGCTGTGGAACTGATGTTAAGCATAGGCGGTGGGGTGAAAGAATCTGTAGGCTCAAATGAATACTTCAGACTTTCTTCAACAGATAGCTAGCTGTCTAATCGCGCTGTCCCTGGGGCGCCCAATGCGGTAGCGAAGCTGCCTGTCAGAAGGCCACTTCGCATGGCGGACATCAGTGGAAGCAGGATCCAGAACAGTGCTTGTCACATTCAGTCGCTGTCCTGGAACCTGTGACTAGCCCCGGATCGACCGGCCCTGCCAGTCGCGCAACCATTTCAAACCTTCGGTGGTGTTGCCGCGTGGCCGGTACTCGCAACCCACCCAGCCGCTGTAACCCAGCTTATCAATCAGATTGAACAGGTACGGATAATTCAACTCATTGTGCATGTCCGGTTCGTGGCGATCCGGCACTCCGGCGATCTGGATATGCCCGATGCCGGCGAAATCGCGCCGCAGCTTCGTCGCCACGTCACCTTCTACGATCTGACAATGGTAGATGTCGAACTGGACCTTGAGATTGGCCTTGCCGACCGCTTTGCAGATCGCCTGTGCCTCATGCTGGTGGTTAAGGAAAAACCCCGGGATGTCGCGGGTGTTGATCGGCTCCAGCAATACGGTGACGCCCACCTTGGCCGCTTCTGTCGCCGCATGGCTGAGGTTTTCAAGATAGGTCTCGTGGTGCCTGGCGCGGTCGGCTTCGCAGCTCAGGAGTCCGGCCATGACGTGAATGCGGTCATTGCCCAGTACCGCGGCATATTCCAGGGCCTGGGCGAAACCGGCGCGAAACTCGGATTCGCGGCCAGGCAGGGACGCGGTGCCTTTTTCGCCCGTCGACATATTGCCAGGCGGCGCGTTGAACAGGGCCTGGACCAGGCCATTGTCGTCGAGCCGCTGTTTCAATTGTTGCGCGCTGTAGTCGTAGGGGAACATGTATTCCACCGCCTGAAACCCATCGGCGGCGGCCGCGGCGAAGCGGTCGAGAAAGTCGTGTTCCGGGTAGAGCATGCTGAGGTTGGCAGCGAAACGAGGCATGGAGACTCCTGAAATCAAACAATCAATCTGGTTTATCCGGGCAGGTACTCATTGATGAACTGCTGGATGACCTCGGTGAAATCCTCATCCGCGGTGAACCCCAGATCCCGGGAGTAGGTGGCGCTAAAGGCCCCTGGCCATGAGCCGACGATACGCTCGATCGCGGGATTGCGCTCCAGGCGAATCCGTCCGGCCACTTCTGCGCCCGCAGTCTGGCGCAGGGCATCGATCATCCGTTCGACGGTAATGGACAGGCCGGGCATGTTGATCACACGACCCTGGGTCAGTTGCGCGCTGGAGAGCTCATGACCATGGATCAGGTTGCGAATCGCCAGCGCTGGCGACATCAGCCAGAGCCGGGTATCGAGGGGCACCGGACACACGCTGTGCTGGCCGTTGAGCGGTTCGCGGATGATGCCGCTGGCAAAGCTGGAAGCGGCCAGGTTCGGTTTGCCCGGGCGCACCACGATGGTCGGCATGCGCAGGCTGCGGCCATCGACGAATGCGCGGCGGCTGTAGTCGGCGAGCAGCAGGTCGTTCATGGCTTTTTGCGTGCCATAGGAACTCTGCGGCGCCCAGACGTGATCATCCCCGACGTGTTCCGGCAGTTGCCCGCCAAATACCGCGACGGAGCTGGTCATCACCCATTTCGGGCACGTGCCGAGCAGGCGAATGCGTTCGAGCAGGTTCTGCGTTGCGGTGAAGTTGATGCGCATGCCCAATTCGAAGTCGGCTTCGGCCTGGCTGGACACCACCGCCGCCAAATGAAAGATGCTGTCAGTGCTGGCATCGATCAGGCTGTCCAGCACTTCAGGGTCAGCGATATCGCCACACACCACCTTGACCCTAGGATCGTCGATCCCCTGGAGCGCGATCATGTCGAAGGCGACGATTTGCCTGATGGGTCGGGTCTGGCCGGCACGGTCGGTGAGCGAGCCACGCAGCAGCAGGGCTTCGATCAGGCGGCGGCCGAGGAACCCGGCTGCGCCGGTCACGAGAATATTCATGAGTTACTCCAAACGTCAGTGGTTAACCAGTTTTCCGGGGATTCTGAAGACCAGCAGGGCGCCCAGGAACAGTGCGCTTGCCATCACATACATGCCGATCGTGGTGCTGTGGGTCGCGTCTTTGAGGAAACCCATCAAGTACGGAGAGGCAAAGCCCGCCAGGTTGCCCCAGGAGTTGATCAGGGCAATGCCGGCTGCCGCTGCGGTGCCGCCGAGGAAGGCGGTCGGCAGGCTCCAGAACAGCGGCAGGGTGCTCATGGCCCCCATGGAGCCAAGGGTCAGGCCGATCATGGACACCGTGAAGTTGTCGCTCCAGGTGGCGGAGATGAACAGGCCGATACCGCCAAGCACGGCGGTCAACGCCAGGTGCCAGCGACGCTCGCGCAGCCGATCGGCGCTGCGCGACACCAGGATCATGGTCAGTGCCGCTGCGGCATAAGGGATGGCGGTGAGCATGCCGACCTGCAAGACATCGCTGACCCCGGCCTGGCGAATCAGCGTCGGTAACCAGAAGCCCACGGTGTAGAAGCCGGCGATCATGCAGAAATAGATGGCCGTCAGCAGCCAGATGCGCGGCTGCAGGAACACCTCTTTGAGGCTGTGCTTTTGATGGCCCGCAGATTCGGCGTCGATGCGGGTCTGCAGCAGGGTTTTCTCTTCGCGGGTGAGCCAGCCGGCCTTGGAGATCCGGTCGCTGAGGCAAAAGATCACCAGGATCCCGACGGCGATCGAGGGCAGCCCTTCGAGGAAAAACAGCCACTGCCAGCCGGCAAACCCATGGGTGCCGTTAAAGGCGCTCATGATCCAGCCGGACAAGGGCGCGCCAATCAGCCCGGACAGCGGCACTGCCGTGGCGAACAGGGCGTACATCTTGCCGCGGCGGTGGGTCGGGAACCAGTAGGACAGGTAGAGGATGACACCCGGGTAGAACCCGGCTTCGGCCAGCCCCAGCAGGAAGCGCATGATGTAGAAGGACATTGGCGTACTGACCAGTGCCATGGCGGAGGAGATGATTCCCCAACTGATCATGATGCGCGCGATCCACAACCGTGCGCCGACGCGATGCAAGATCAGGTTGCTGGGAATTTCCACCAAAAAGTACGCAATGAAGAAAATCCCTGCGCCAAGCCCATAGACGGCTTCGGAAAATTGCAAATCATCGGACATCTGTAGTTTGGCAAAACCCACGTTGACCCGATCCAGATAGGCAACGAGGTAACACAGCAACAACAGCGGCAGGATACGCCAGGCGACTTTGCGGTACGCCAGGTCCTCGAAGCGGTCAGCGGGCACGCTGGCACCGGTTTGAATCACTGATTCAGTCATGTGTTTCCCCCATCCTTATTTTTGTAGTGGGTGACTTTGTTTTTATCGGATTACATGAACGGCGGTTTTTTATCATAATACGTCATACGAATTCAAGAAGGGAATGCCAGGGAGGACGGCGGGTCTAAAATGCAGTACCGTTCACCGATTTGAGTCCAGAGATGCCTATGCCCACGCCTGATAAATCTGCCTGTCCCGCCGATGCGCTGGCTGTGCTGAAGGATTCCGCCAAGGGCACGCTGTCCGATCAGGTCACTGCGGCCCTCAAGGCCTATATCGCCAACGGCGAAGCGCTGCCGGGCGCGCGCCTGCCCACGGAGCCGGTGCTCGCGGAGCGTTTCGGAGTCAGCAGGACGGTCATCCGCGAGGCGATCTCGCGCCTGAAGTCAGCCGGTCTGGTCGAGGTCCGCCAAGGCAGCGGCACCGTGGTCAGCGAAGGCGCGCACATCAAGGCGTTCACCATCGATCTGGATGTCTGCGGGTCGATCGAGGCGGTATTGCGCGTCACCGAGTTACGACGCGGTATCGAAGGGGAGGCCGCGGCACTGGCGGCGCAGCGGCGTACGCCTGAGCAGCTGGAGGCCATCCACCTGGCGCTGAAGGCCATCGATGCCGCCGAGCAGGCGGGTCGCGATGGCGTCGAGGAAGACCTGGCGTTCCATCACTCCATTTCCCGGGCGACGGGCAATCCGCTGTACCCGTCACTGCACGAATTTATCGCTCAATTCATCAAAGAGGCGATCCGCATCACGCGTTCCAACGAAGAACGCCGCCGGGACCTGGCCAAGACGGTACGCGGCGAGCACTGCGCCGTGTACGCAGCCATCGCCGCACGCGACCCTGAAGGCGCACGGCATGCGGCGCTCAATCACATCAATAACGCGGTAGAGCGGCTCAAGAGTGCCGATCCCTCGTTCTGGCAGAATCCGGGGGCGAGGACGTCATAGTGTCGTGCACACCCGGCTGCTGTTCTTGCCATGTTGCGCCCTGCCCGAGACGGTAAAAAGGCGCACACACCCATTCGGGGTATGGCGCCGTTCGGCCGATCGCTCAATAGTAGGTTCAACCGGTCATCCAGAACCGGCTTCGCTTGCTAAGGTGAATTTGCTATGCGCAAGGCCCTCATGGTGATTACCAGTCTATTACTTGCACCGCTGACACTGAACGCTCACGCCGCCGAAGTGGACGGCAGCAGAACGCTGCGGCTTTATAACTGGGCCGATTACATCGGCGAAAAAACCATTGCCGATTTTGAGAAGGCTTCCGGCATCAAAGTGATTTACGACACGTTTGATGCCTATGAAACGGTGCAGGCGAAGTTGCTCACCGGCCATTCCGGTTACGACCTGGTGGTACTGAACGCCTCCCTCGTTCCTCCACTGATCAAAGCCAAGGTGTTCCAGCCCCTGGATAAAAAGTTACTGCCAGGCTGGACCAACCTTGACCCGAAAGTCTTGCAGGATTTGCAAGGATTTGACGCCGGCACGGTGTACTCCGCACCCTATACCTGGGGCAGTAACGGCATCACTTATAACGTCGACAAGATAAAGGAACGCATGCCGGACGCGCCGATCGGTTCGCTGGCGATGATCTTCGATCCGAAAATCGTTTCGCGCTTCGCCGATTGCGGCGTCACCCTGGTCGATGCGCCCACCGAAGTCATTCCACTGGCCCTGAAGTATCTGGGACGCGACCCGCGAAGTGCCGCGCCAGAAGACCTGAAAGCCGCGCAAGAGTTGCTGTTGTCGGTGCGGCCGTACATCCGCAAATTCGACTCGGTCAATTACCTGACCAGCCTGCCCAATGGTGATGTGTGCATGGCCATGACCTGGTCTGGCGATTACGCGACCGCCATGGCCCGTGCCGAAGAAGCCAAACTGAAAATCAAACTGGCCTATTTCATCCCTACGGAAGGCTCGTTGATCTGGTTCGACAACATGTACATCCCGGCCGATGCGCCTCACGTCGTCAATGCCCACAAGTTTCTCGATTACTTGATGCAGCCACAGGTCATGGCGGACGTGACGAACTACATCCACTACGCCAACAGCAACGCGGCGGCGACACCGTTGCTCAGTGCCGACGTGCGCAATAACCCGGCGATTTATCCCGATGACGAAACCCGTCAGCGCCTGTTTCCGCAAAAAACCCAGGACGCGAAAGACATGCGCGCCATGACGCGCGTCTGGAGCACGGTAAAAAGCGGCATCTGATCATTCAACCCTTTGGTTTGAGGTTTTGGTATGGCTACTCCTACTAAGAACGTATTGTCCGCGGCCGATGAATCCCGTCTGGTCAAAGCCGACAAAGCCCATTACATGCACGGCTATCACGTGTTCGATGAGCACAGCGAACAAGGTTCCCTGAACATCGTGGCGGGTGACGGCGCCTATATTTACGACACTCAGGGCAACCGCTACCTGGATGCGGTCGGTGGCATGTGGTGCACGAACATCGGACTGGGCCGTGAGGAAATGGCGCTATCGATTGCTGAGCAGGTGCGCCAACTGGCCTATTCGAATCCGTTTTCCGACATGTCCAATAACGTCGCCATCGAACTGTGCGAAAAACTCGCCAGCCTGGCCCCTGGCGATCTCGATCATGTGTTCCTGACCACCGGCGGCTCCACGGCCGTGGACACCGCGTACCGGCTGATTCAGTACTATCAGAACTGCCGTGGCAAAACGGACAAGAAGCACATCATCGCTCGCTTCAACGCCTATCACGGCTCGACTACGCTGACGATGTCGATCGGCAACAAGGCCGCCGACCGCGTGCCGGAATTCGATTACGCCAACGACTACATTCATCACGTCTCCAACCCCAATCCGTACCGCGCCCCGGATGGCATGGATGAAGCGCAATTCCTTGAGTTTCTGATCAACGAGTTCGAGGACAAGATTCTGACCATCGGTGCGGACAAGGTCGCAGGCTTCTTTGCCGAGCCGATCATGGGCTCCGGCGGCGTGATCATTCCGCCCCAGGGTTATCTGAAACGCATGTGGGAAGTCTGCCAGCGCTACGACATTCTGTTTGTCGCCGATGAAGTGGTGACGTCGTTCGGTCGGTTGGGCAAGTTCTTCGCGTCCTATGACGTGTTCGATGTACAGCCTGACATCATCACCACGGCCAAGGGGCTGACGTCTGCTTATCTGCCGCTGGGCGCCTGCATTTTTTCCGACCGCATCTGGAAAGTCATTGCCGAGCCGGGCAAGGGCCGCTGCTTCACCCACGGTTTCACCTACAGCGGTCATCCGGTGTGCTGCACCGCAGCGCTGAAAAATATCGAGATCATCGAGCGGGAAAAACTGCTGGAACATGTCGACGTGGTGGGCGCGTACCTTGAAGAGCGGCTGTCGACACTCAGAGACTTGCCATTGGTGGGCGATGTGCGTTGTCAGAAATTCATGGCTTGCGTGGAGTTCGTGGCCGACAAACGCACCAAGGCGCTGTTTGCCGACGAGATCAACATTGGCGAAATGATTCACTCTCGAGCGCAGGCCCGAGGCCTGCTGGTGCGGCCGATCATGCACCTCAACGTAATGTCGCCGCCGCTGATTCTGTCCTGCGCTCAGGTTGATGAAATCGTCGAGATCTTGCGCGCTTGTATCCTTGAGGTGGCGGCTGAGCTAGAGCAAAGCGGCCAGTATTTCGGCCAATGAGTGCTTCAAGGCTGCGGTTACCAAATGCCGGTTCACCCGCTAGACTTCGCGGCATGAGCAAACCAGACGACGCTGCACTGATCGCTTTGTCCTTCGGGGCATTACATAAATGGCATCGCGACATGCGCGAGGCATTCGCGCATATCGACACGCTCGATGCCCTGCAATATCTGGCGTCGGCGTTTGGGCATTTGGTGTCCATCGAATCGGTTTTGATCAGCCTGGAACACAAGGACCGTGCACCACAGTTGCTGTATCAGCGTGGCATTCCGGAAAAATATCGTGAGTCGATCATCGACCGCTATTTTTCGGGTGGCTACTTGCTTGATCCGTTTTGCCTGGCGGTAGAGCAGGGATTGGCTGAAGGATTTTATCACTTGGAGGAAATAGCCCCGGACAACTTCTTCGAGAGTGAGTACTACAAAACTTACTACTTGAAAGCGGGTAGCTCCGAAGACAGTTTTTATATTGTCGATACGGTGAATGACTCGCAGATTTCAGTGAGCCTGTTTCAAGGCTTCGGTGGCGAGGCGCTCAAGGCGGAGCAACTCAATTTACTGCGAGCCGTCGAACCGCTGGTGCGGGAATTCATTAGTGAGTTTGGCCCGCGTGGCCTGCAGAAGAGTGGCGCAATACAGGCCGATGTTGAAGCTACGGTGCATGATGATTTCAAACAACGTTTGCAGGGCGCCTTTGAAAACTTTGGTCGCGAACTGCTAACCGAGCGCGAGCGCGAGGTAGCGCACATGGTGCTCCGCGGGCACTCCGTGAAGTCCACCGCGAGCCAGTTCGGTATTTCGCCAGAAACGGTTCGCATGCACCGCAAAGGTCTTTATTTGAAGCTGAAAGTTAATTCTCAGGCGGAGTTATTTGCACTGTTTTTCGAGTGGTTACGAACGAACTAAGTTATTACCCATCAGCGTATCCTAATAACAATAAGGTTGCCTTGTTCAGGCAAACGACCTCTCTGCGCGAGTGATAAATAGATGGCAGTTGCGTCCGGCGCCTATAAGAAAGCCCTCGAGGGCGACCAGTCACCTAAACAGGTGCTGGTCAAAATCGACCGGGTCACGAAGAAGTTCGACGAGACGATTGCCGTGGACGATGTGTCCCTGGAAATCAAGAAAGGCGAAATTTTCGCCCTGCTCGGCGGTTCGGGATCGGGCAAATCCACCTTGCTGCGCATGCTCGCAGGCTTTGAACGGCCCACGGAGGGGCGCATTTTCCTCGATGGCGTAGACATCACCGACATGCCGCCGTACGAGCGGCCGATCAACATGATGTTCCAGTCCTACGCCTTGTTCCCGCACATGACCGTGGCGCAGAACATCGCCTTCGGCCTCAAGCAGGACAAAATCCCCGCAGCTGAAGTCGATGCCCGTGTCGCGGACATGCTCAAGCTGGTTCAGATGACGCAGTACGCCAAGCGCAAGCCGCATCAGTTGTCCGGTGGCCAGCGTCAGCGTGTGGCCCTGGCGCGTTCCCTGGCCAAGCGACCGAAGCTGTTGCTGCTCGACGAACCGATGGGGGCGCTGGACAAGAAGCTGCGCTCGCAAATGCAGCTTGAACTGGTCGAGATCATCGAGCGGGTCGGCGTGACCTGCGTGATGGTGACCCACGATCAGGAAGAGGCCATGACCATGGCCGAGCGCATCGCGATCATGCACCTGGGCTGGATCGCCCAGATCGGCAGTCCGATCGACATTTACGAAACCCCGACCAGCCGCCTGGTCTGCGAATTCATCGGCAACGTCAATATCTTCGACGGTGAAGTGGTGGACGACGCCGAAGGCCATGCGCTGATCACCTGCAAGGATCTGGACCGCAACATCTACGTCGGTCACGGCATCAGCACCTCGGTGCAGGACAAGTCGGTCACCTACGCGATCCGTCCGGAAAAACTGCTGGTGACCCCGATCATGCCGACCTGCGAATACAACTGGTCCAGCGGCAAGGTGCACGACATCGCCTACCTGGGCGGTCACTCGGTGTTCCACGTCGAATTGCCGAGCGGCAAGATCGTCCAGTCTTTCGTCGCCAACGCCGAGCGCCGCGGTCAGCGCCCGACCTGGGGTGACCAGGTTTACGTGTATTGGGAAGACGACAGCGGCGTGGTACTTCGCTCATGAACATGCGCAAATTCAAACGCCGCCTCAATCGAATAATTCCCGGTGGCCGCCAGTTGGTCATCGGGGTTCCATTCATCTGGCTGTTCCTGTTCTTCATGCTGCCGTTCTTCATCGTGTTGAAGATCAGCTTTGCCGAAGCCGACGTGGCCATTCCGCCGTACACCGAGATCTACAGCTACCTCGATCAAAAGGTGCAGTTGCTGCTTAACCTGGGCAACTACGCGATGCTGGCCGACGACGAGTTGTACATCGCCGCTTACCTCGGCTCGTTGAAGATGGCGCTGATCAGTACCGTCCTCTGTTTGCTGATCGGTTACCCGATGGCCTACGCCATTGCCAGTGCCCGCAAAGAGATGCAAACGGTGCTGGTGCTGTTGATCATGATGCCGACCTGGACCGCGATCCTGATCCGCGTTTATGCGTGGATGGGCATCCTCAGCAACAACGGTCTGCTCAACGGCTTCCTGATGACCATGGGCTGGATCGATGAACCGCTGCAGATCCTCAACACCAACCTCGCTGTGTATATCGGGGTGGTGTATTCGTACCTGCCGTTCATGATCCTGCCGCTCTACGCCAACCTGGTGAAACACGACAACAGCCTGTTGGAGGCTGCGTCCGACCTGGGTTCGAGTACCTTCAACAGCTTCTGGAAGATCACCATTCCGCTGTCCAAGAATGGCATCGTCGCAGGCGCAATGCTGGTGTTCATCCCGGTCGTGGGCGAGTTCGTGATCCCGGAACTGCTCGGTGGCCCGGAAACCCTGATGATCGGTAAAGTGCTGTGGCAAGAGTTCTTCAACAACCGTGACTGGCCAGTAGCGTCTGCCTTGGCGGTGGTCATGCTGGCGATCCTGATCGTGCCCATCATCCTGTTCAACCGTAGCCAGGCCAAAGAAATGGAGGGCAAGGAATGAAGCGCTTCCGTTTCTCAAGTTTCATGCTGATAGCGGGTTTGCTGTTCATCTACGCGCCGATGCTGATCCTGGTGATCTACTCGTTCAACGCCTCCAAGCTGGTGACGGTTTGGGGGGGCTGGTCGATCAAGTGGTACGTCGGGTTGATGGACAACACCCAACTGATGGGCTCGGTGGTGCGCTCGCTGGAAATCGCCTGCTACACGGCGGTGGCGGCGGTGGCGCTGGGTACGTTGGCGGCGTTCGTGCTGACCCGTATCACCCATTTCAAGGGGCGTACGCTGTTCGGTGGCCTGGTCACCGCGCCTTTGGTGATGCCGGAAGTGATCACCGGTCTGTCGCTGTTGCTGCTGTTCGTGGCGATGGCGCAGATGATCGGTTGGCCACAGGAGCGTGGCATCGTCACCATCTGGATCGCCCACACCACGTTCTGTGCGGCGTATGTGGCGGTGGTGGTGTCGGCGCGCTTGCGTGAGCTGGACCTGTCCATCGAAGAGGCGGCGATGGATCTCGGTGCGCGGCCGTGGAAGGTGTTCTTCCTGATCACCATCCCGATGATCGCGCCATCCCTGGGGGCGGGCGGCATGATGTCCTTCGCCCTGTCCCTGGATGACCTGGTGTTGGCCAGTTTCGTCTCGGGCCCCGGTTCGACCACCCTGCCGATGGAAGTGTTCTCGGCGGTGCGCCTGGGGGTCAAACCGGAGATCAACGCCGTGGCCAGCCTGATTCTGCTGGCGGTATCGTTGATGACGTTCCTGGTCTGGTTCTTCAGCCGCCGCGCCGAAGAAAGTCGCAAGCGTGCGATCCAGCAGGCGATCGAGGAAGGCGCTGCCGATTCAGGGAAGCCCCAGCACTTCATCCCATCACACCAAGTCTCTAAGTGCCTTGTAGCTGATCCAGTGGCTTAACCACTGATCGACGTCATTACGCGACGGACGGCATTAAGCGCAGGGCCTGATCAGGCCCTGCGCTTTTAGCCATAACAAAAAACTACCTGTTTTCGCGAAAAAAGTCGGTTCTACCCATCGGGCTCCGGGTCCACACTCTACCGCACGATGGGCGGCGGACCATGGGCCAGGCAATGGTCTGCGTAGATGGCTTGCAATAACTCCAGCTTATCCTGTATCCAGTTTCAGAGCAGCCGGTGTACGGTCAACCGAATCGGCGGCGCGAACAAAAATACAAGGAGACGAAATGCTGTACCGAACAGGAAGGGAAGCGTTCATGCAAGGTGTCCGGGCGCTGATTCCATTGAGCCCCGGCGTCGTGCCTTTCGGCTTGCTGACGGGGGTCATGGCGATCGACATGGGCCTGTCGCCGGGCACGACCATGGGCATGACGCTGCTGTTCTACTCCGGATCCGCGCAGATGGTCGCACTGCAACTGCTCCATACGGGCATTGTGCCGCTGGCGATCGTGGTCACCGCGCTGGTCATCAACCTGCGCTTCATCATGTACAGCGCGTCACTGGCCCCCTCTCTGCATCACTTGCCCCGGCGCTGGACGTGGCCGTTGTCCTACATGCTTTCCGACCAGTCCTACGCGCTGTGCAGCCTCAAGCTTTCCTCAGGCGAACTGGGGCCATTTGCTCACTACTACTATGCCGGCACCACCGTTGCCATGTGGCTGTCCTGGCAATTATCGGTATTGGCGGGCATTTATCTGGGCGCAAGCATCCCCGAGACCTGGTCATTGGGCTTTGCCATACCGCTTTCCTTCCTGGCGCTTCTGGTTCCCGGCCTACGTAGCGCGGCAACCCTGGGCGCCGCCACGGTCGGTGGGCTGCTCGCCGCGATTGCAGTCGATATGCCGTACAACCTTGGTCTGGTCACCGCTTCCATCGGCGGTGTCATGGCGGGTCTGCTGATCGAGAGTGTTCGCAAACGCCCATCGAGCGGTGCGTCGACCCCTGACGTCGAGAGGGAGACGCGATGAGTGATCTAGCCATGTGGGGACTGTTCCTGGCGGTCGGCCTGGGAACCTTCGCCATGCGTCTTTCCTTTGTCGAACTGTATGGCCGGTTGCGCATCCCGTCGGTGCTGAGACGGGCCTTGCTGTACGTACCGGCGAGTGTGCTGGCGGCCCTGGTGCTGCCCGCCGTGGTGTACCCCAATGGGCAGGGTGAATTCGTGTTGAGTAACCCCCAGATACCCGCGGCCATTATTGCGGCGTGGGTTGCCTGGCAGACTCGGAATACGATGCTGACACTGGCGGTTGGGATGGGAGGGTTGTGGTTATTCAAGTTTATGGGGATGTAAGGCGGCCATATGCCGTCGCTATGACCCACTGCGCAGAACCGGAACGGAGTCTCTCGACGGGGCGTGTACCGCAACCACCAATGCGAGGCGGCCCAACGGCCGGCCAATCCTTCAGCGCACGCGTACCCCTGTAGGAGCTGTCGAGCGAAGCGAGGCTGCGATCTTTTGATCTTGCTTCTCAGCGATCTCGAGAAGATCAAGATCAAAAGATCGCAGCCTGCGGCAGCTCCTACATTGACCGCGTCCGGCGCAATTTTGCGAAACTACCTCGATCCCGTAGGAGCTGCCGCAGGCTCGGGCCGCGTTCGGATAACTCTGCAGCCTGATAGCGGTGAGGTCCGGGGGCCCAACGCCACGGCCCTCATCACTCAGAAGCGAGCGCTGCGTCACCCCTCACCGGTTGGGTGCCAGCGACCGTCTGGCGACCCACCTTGAACCATGCGGCGTACAACGCCGGGACGAAGAAAATCGTCAGCAGCGTCGCCACGGTAAGGCCGCCCATGATCGCAATGGCCATCGGTCCCCAGAACACACTGCGTGTTAGCGGGATCATTGCAAGCACAGTGGCCAGCGCCGTCAGCATTACCGGACGGGCTCGGTGAATGGCGGCATCCAGCACAGCGTTCCACGGGTCGCGCCCCTCGGCGATCTCGATTTGTACTTGATCGATCAGGATCACCGCGTTCCGCATGATCATGCCACCCAGTGCGATGATGCCCAGGATCGCGACGAAGCCCAGCGGTGACTGAAACACCAGCAGCGCGGGCACCACACCGATCAAGCCCAGCGGTGCAGTCAGCATCACCATCCACATGCGGGAGAAGTTCTGCAGTTGCAGCATGAGCAGTAACAGGATGGTGATCAGCATCAGCGGGGCCACCGCGAGCAGCGCCTTGTTCGCCTTGTCACTTTCCTCAACCGCTCCTCCCACATCGATGCGGTAACCGGTCGGCAGCCTGGCTTCGATGTCCTTAAGCAACGGCTGGATTTCCTGCGTCACCGATACACCCTGCTCACCATCCTTCACGTCGGCACGCACCGTGATCGCCATGTCGCGATTGCGACGCCACAGTACCGGCTCTTCCAGTTCAGAGCGCACCTGTGCGACTTGCGACAGCGGCACCACCGTGCCTTGACGTGTGTAGAGGTTGATGTCTTTCAGTGTGTCGAGGTTCAAGCGTTCCCCTGGCACGGCACGGGCCACGATGTCGATCAGGTCCTCGCGTTCACGTAGCTGAGACAGGGTTGCGCCGTTCATCACGGTCTGGGTCGCCAATGACACGTCGGCTGGGGTGAGGCCAAGCGCGCTCGCCTTGTCCTGATCAAGCTCCACTTTCAGCGTACGCACCGGGTCGTTCCAGTCGAGCTGGAGGTCGCGCACCTTTTGGTTGGACGCCACCACCTTCTCCACGTCACGGGCGATCTTGCGCACCACCTGGGTATCGGGGCCGACGACGCGGAACTGCACCGGGTAGCCGACAGGTGGCCCCAACTCGAGCCGGGTCACGCGTACCCACGCCTGTGGGAATTGTTGGTCAGCCGAGGCCACCAGCCGCGCACGTACCCGCTCGCGTGCATCCAGATCCTTGGTCATCACAACGAACTGGGCAAAACCCGGATTGGGCAGCTCGGGGTTGAGCGAGAGATAGAAACGCGGTGCGCCAGCGCCGGTGTAAGCGGTATAGAAACGCACGTCCTCGTCTTTCGCCAGGATCTCCTCCAAGTGCTTGACCTGCTCGGTCGTCGCGGCGAACGAGGAGCCTTCCTTGACACGCAGGTCAATGACCAGTTCAGGACGCGAACTGTTGGGGAAGAATTGCTGCGGCACCAGCTTGATACAGGCCAGAGCGAGCACAAGAGCGCCAACCGTCGCACCGATGACCACCCAGCGGCGCTCGATGGCGGCGTCGATCAGGCGGCGCAGGCTGCGGTAGAACCTGGTGTCGTGCGGATCTGCGTGCTGGTGCGTGCCCAAGTCGTTGGGCAGCATCTTGACCGCCAGGTACGGTGTGAAGATGCCGGAACAGATCCACGAGAACAGCACCGCGGCGCCAACGATCCAGAAAATGCCACCCGCGTACTCGCCGGTGGTGGACTTCGAGAGGCCGATCGGCAGGAAGCCTACGACGGTGATAAGTGCGCCGGTCAGGCGCGGCATGGCGGTGGACTGATAGGAAAAGGCGGCCGCCTTCACGCGGTCCATGCCGGTTTCCATCTTCGCCACCATCATCTCGATGGCGATGATGGCGTCATCCACCAGCAGTCCCAACGCGATAATCAGTGAGCCGAGCGAGATGCGCTCGAGGTTCCAGCCCATCGCCAGCATCACCAGCGCCACGCCGCCCAGCACCAGCGGCACCGTGGCCGCGACCACGAGGCCTGCGCGCCAGCCCAGGCTGGCCAGGCTCACCGCGATCACAATGATCAGCGCCTCGGCCAGCGCACGCCCGAAGTCCAGGATTGCATCCTTTACCGTGGTCGGCTGGTCGGCCACCAGCTCCAGCTCCACGCCGTGCGGCAGTTCCGACTGGATCTTGGCGACTGCCGTGTCCATCGCCTTGCCAAGGTCCACGATGTTGCCGTCGCTGGTCATTGTGATGCCGAGCATCAGCACCGGCTGTCCGTTGTGACGCACCGTGTAGGTCGGCGGATCCTCGAAGCCACGTGCAACGGTCGCGATGTCGCCAAGCTTGATCAGCCGGCCGCCCGCAGAGATGGGCACGTTGCGGATAGCCTCTTCGCTGGCGAATTGGCCACTCACGCGCACCATGACGCGATCGCCGCGGGTGTCGATCTGGCCTGCGGGCAGCATTGCATTCTGGCTCTTGAGGCTGTCGGCGATGGTCAGCGGGGTAATGCCCAGTGCGGCCAGGCGCTCGTGCGAGAACTCGACGTAGACACGCTTGGCCTGCTTGCCGATGAGATCGATCTTCTTGACCATCGGCACCTTCAGCATCTGGCGCTTGATATCCTCAGCCGCGGCCGACAGGTCGGCGTGACCGACACCGTCGCCCTTGACCGCGTACATCAGGCCATACACGTCGCCGTATTCGTCGTTCAGGATCGGGCCGATCACGCCGTCAGGCATCTCGAGGCTCAGGTCGTTGAGTTTCTTGCGCGCCTGGTACCAGGCTTCTCGCTGGTCAGCCTTGGAAGTGCCGCCGCGCACGGTGAGTGTCATGCCTGCGTAGCCTTGCCGCGCGTAGGTGACCACCTTCTCGAAGTTGTCGATCTGCTCGAATTTCTTCTCCATGCGGTTGAGGACCTGGTCCTGCAACTGCTGGGCAGTGGCGCCCGGCCAGATGACCATGGCGGTCATGGAGGGCACGGAAAAGTTCGGATCCTCGAGCTGACCGAGCCTGGTGAAGCTGAAGACGCCGGCCACCGCGACAATCAGGAGCATGAACAGGACGATGGCGCGATGGCGCAACGCCCAGTCGGTGAGGTTGAGGTTATTCATCGGGCGGCCTGCTGCGTGGTATTCGCCTCAACGATCGCCGCACCGGGGAGCGCGACCTTCAGTCCGGACGTCATCTTCTGGACGCCGGCGGTTACAACCAATACGCCAGCCTGCGGCCCGGAGACGAGCACCTCATCATTGCGGTAGCTCCAAACTGTCACACGCTCCAGATCGACAATGCCTGCCGGATCATTGCCCGTGGGCGTGACCACCCACAGCGCCGGCTGACCGTCACTCTGCGTCAATGCCGTGGCTGGCACTGCCGCCACAGAGACACTTGTCATGACTCGCTCGGCCTTAACCGTGGCGGTGGCGCCCAGCGGCAGCGCCTGTAACGGCTTGAGCCGCGCGCGATAGGTGCGCGTCTGCGCTGCCGCCTGCGGCGACAGCTCGCGCAGCGTGACATCGAAGACCTCGCTCGGCGCACTGGCCAGCGAGGCCTTGAAACGCGCGTCCTTGAAGACGGCTAGCTGATCCTCGGGCACGTCGATGACGATCTCGGATTCATCCGGGTTCGCGATCGAGACAACTGGTTGACCCTCCGGCACGACCTGCCCGGCCTCAAAGCGCACAGCCGTGACGACGCCGCTACGCGAGGCGCGCAGCACGGTGTACTTGAGGCGGTTGCGCGCGAGTTCGAGCTTTCGAGCCTCGGCCTCGGCGGTCGCATGCGCGGTTTGGGCATTGGTCTGCGCGCGCTCGGCGTCGGCCGCACTGACCGAGCCGTCAGCCTTCAACGCGGTCAGGCGCTGGCGGTCCGAGTCGGCTTGGCGTGCCTGCTCGACAGCAACTGACCACTGTTGTCGCGACGATTCCTCGGCGAGGCGGTAGTCGGCGTCATCCAGCACAGCCAGGATGTCGCCTTCACGCACAAACTGGCCTACATCAACCTTGCGCTGGGCTACCTTGCCGCCCACGCGGAAGGCTTGGTCGACTTCATGTCGCGACTGTACGGTGCCCACATAGCGACTGCTGTCGCGGGCATTGTCGTAGCTGATTGCAACGGTGCGCACCGGTCGTGGTGCCTGCACGGTGGGCTGGTCGGGGCTACACGCGGACAGCATGACCGCTACGGCCAAGGTGCCCGCCGCAGTAAGGGAATTCTTCAAGACAGTTCCTCTTTGGAAAACGACAGATTCTTAGGAAAGTGGTGGCCGGTCGGCTTTTGCGGATGCGGTTGGATTGGAGGGTTGTTCGAACACCTGCCAGCCCCCGCCCAGTGCTTTGTATAGCTGCACGCTATTGAGCAGCAGACGGGTGTTGCTGTCGTTGGCGCTCAGGCGTGCCGCCAGGCGCGCACGCTGCGAATCCAGCAGAGGCAACAGGTCAATTTGCCCGCGGTTATAGAGTGACTGGGCGCGACTTTGTGCCGTCTCTGCGGAAGCGGCGGCCAATTGAAGCGACCCGGAGCGGCGGCGTTCCTGCGCAAGCGTGACCAGGGCGTTTTCCACATCTTCAAGCGCCCGCACGATGCCGTCTTCGGCGCGCAGCAGCGCCTCTTGTTGAGCACTTTCAGCCGCTTCGTTGATTGCTTGCGTGCGCCCGGCGTTGAAGAGCGGCATCGCCAGCAGGCCTGCGACGTTGGTGAAGCGCGCAGCGCCGAGATCGGCACCGTTCAGGTTGAGACCCTGGCGGCCGAAGGACGCACCAAGGAAGAGTTGGGGGAACCATTCAGCTTTCGCTTGCTGGCGACGTGCATTGGCGGCGTCGAGCTGTGCCATCAACGCCAGTACGTCAGGGCGGCGTTGCAGCAGCTCGGCGGGCTGGCCGGGCTTGGCCTCGGGCACGTCGGTCAAATCACCTGTTGAAGGCTGGATGTTCTTGGTGTTGAAAGACTGGTCTGCGATCAGTACCGCAATTCGGTGACGTGACACCGCAACTTGGGTTTCCAGCGGCGGAATCTGCGCCCGCGCCGACAATGCGTCGGTCTGCGCGCGTTCGACGTCGAAGGCGGATGCCAGCCCCACCTGTTGACGCGCGGTGACCAAGCGCAGCGTCTCGTCCTGCATCGCCGAGATTGCGCGAAGCGTCGCGACCTGGCGCTGCGCACCGACCAGTGTGAAGTAGTTGCTAACGACGTCGCTCATCACCAGCAGGCGCACTCCACGCATGCTGTGTTCAGCGGCTAGCGCATCGGCGTCAGCCGCCGCTGCGCCGGCTCGCAGACGGCCGCTCAGGTCGAGTTCCCACGAGACGTCCAGACCCACACTGGTGGTTTTGGTATCCGGATAACCCCGTTTCGTGGCGGAGTTGTAGCCGCTGCTTCGGTCACTGCCGGAGGCGGAGGCTCCGACGCTCGGGAGCAGCCAGGACTGGCTGACCGTTTCTCCGGCACGCGCGGCACGCAAGCGCTCGGCGGCTATCTTGACGTCGCGGTTCTCACGCGCGGCTCGGCGCACCAGATCCGTCAGCAATGGGTCGTGGTAGACCTCCCACCAGGCCGCCTCGGGTTCCATCTCGGAGGCCGTACTGGCGGCGAAGTTGCTCGGGACTTCGACCGATGGCTTGGCGACAGGTGTGGAGCAGCCGGAAAGGGCGAGGGAAATCGAAGTGACAAGGGCTACCGCAATAACTAAGCCAGTCGTGCGCTCGATGCGCTGTAAGGTTGTCCGACCGATGTGGTGGGACAGCGGATGGGAAGTGAAAAATCGCGACATCAGAGTGAGCTCGTGTAAATTCGAGGTTGCATCAGCGTAGGTTCCGGTGCGCGCGAAGTCGTCAGCGAACCGTCGCCGTTCGGTCGCCATGCGCTCATTTATGTTTATGTTGGAAGGAGTCACTCGCGGTCAGTGTCTACAACCTGATCACTGGCGGCCGACGCTAGATCCGAGTCAATCGACTCCAGCAACTCTTCGGCAGACGAGAACTCGCGTTGACGTCCGGTGACCAGGTTTTCGAGGCGGCCCACGAGGGCCCCCGGCGCGGCATCACTACGCATCTTGACTACATATGCGCGGCGGCTCGGGTATTTGGATTCAGGGTTCAGGCTCATCACGGACCAAGGGATCAAGAAAGTTCGACGACAGCGTAGGCTGCCCCCTGGGTCGAGTCGTAAGCGAAAGGTCAGAGTTTGGTCGGGACAGCACCCGCAAAACAGAGACGGAGGCCAGCGGTTTTAGCCACGCTGAGTGGGCGCGATATCAGTTCACCAGGCAATGAAGGGAACGCGGTCGCTTCAAGTCGACTTAGCAGCCAGAAGCAGTGAGTGCGCACGTTTCACCAGTTCGGTTCCGGCAGTTTCGGGCAATTGGTCAGTCAGAGTCGACAATGCCTGATGATCCTCGGCCGTAACCTCGTGGTGCTCACACAACTCCACCAGCGCTAGCAGCTCCAGCCACGATGCTTCCTGGGCGCGTGCCTCCTCAATCGCAGCCCGTACTGCCGCGTTACTGGCGTCCGACCGACCCTGAGCTCGCGCGATCGCGGCCTCCAGCAGCAACAACTGCGGCAGGTATACGCGTTCGCCCAGTTCCTCTCCCACCCGGAAGGCTTCCTGCAATTCAACGTGCGCTGCGTCGTAATGGCCTGCAAGTAGCAGCGCCTCGGCGGCGTAGCCGAGTACCTCGCTGGCACCGGAGCGCATACCGAGTCCGGTGTGTTCCTCGTAGGCCTTACGGATGTGCAGGTAGCCGTCGTGGGGGGTACCGTTACGCGCGTCGGCCCAGCCGCGCCACCAGCGGCAGGCTGTGCGCCCGAGTGCGAGCGAATATTCATCAACGAGCATCTGCATGTCGTCAGCCAACGCTGCCACCCGCACGGGGTTTCCCAGTCGTACCTCGATCAACACCTCCTGCCAAGTGGCGACCAGCCAGGTCATAGGTTGTCGAAGCGTATGCGCGCGGGTTCGTGCCTGCTGCATATGGATTCGCCCTTGCTCAATCAGGCCAGACCGCACCAGCTCGATGGCCAGCATACCGTGCAGCATGACCTGGGGATCTGCCGCAAAGATCTCGTTTGTCCCTATGCCCAGCGACTCGGCGATTGCGAGGGCGCGCTCTAGCCAAGTGCGAGTTGTTTTTGTGCGGCCCTGGAGGTGATGCACCTCGCCCTGAACGATGCACGCCGCCAGCATGAGCTCTTGATCGTTTGCGTTTAGGGAGAGAGCCTCAGCACGCTCTGCCACTTCCAAAGCCTGCAAATAGTCTCCGCGCAGACCGAGCAGATAGCCGAACCCGTGCAGGAGGCGACCGCGCATGGGGTGCTCGGGTACATCCGCGAGCAGCGAGTACGCACGTTCGAAAGCGCCCTTGGTTTCGTTGCCGACACCGAACATGTGGAAGGCCGAAACTCCCTGCAACGTGGCCAAGGTAATTTCGAGCGTATCGCGCTCCGTCCCTTCGGGTGCCTGCATAAGAAGGAGTAGGGCGCGCTCAGTGAGGCCGATGCACAAGTCCGGGCTGAAGTGCAGTAGCGCGGCTTCTGCGGCCTCGGCGTAGTAGCGCAGCGCGTTCATCGGCAGCCGAGCACGGTCGAAGTGCATCGCCAGTTCCGAGGCAGCAACCGGCACACCGGCCGAGCGCTCGCGTTCGAGGGCATTGCCAACCTGGCCATGGAGATCGATGCGCAACGAACGCGGCGTGCGCTCATACAGCACCTGGCGAAAAAGGGCGTGTCGGAACGAGTAAGGAGGCTCTACCGCCTCGTCAACATCGGGAGTCCGCGATTGTGTGAGCCATACCTGCTCACGCATCAGTTCCTCACAGGCGCCGATCACCAAAGAGAGATTGCGCTCGAGGGCCAGCGAAACCGTCTCAATCCGGAAGTCGGACCCGCACACCGCAGCCGCCGAGAGGAGTGTACGTTGCGCCGGATCAAGCTTGGCGATGTAGTGATCAATGATGGCGGCTAAGTTGTCGGGAACCGCCAGATCCGCCAGTCGAGCTTCGATGGTGGTTTCGTCTTCTTTTGCATCCATCACTTCGCTGATGATTGAGGAAACGAACAATGGCACGCCGTCGGTCCGTTCGTGCAGGGCGCGCACGAAGTCTTCATCGCGTGCCAGTGAGGCTGAACGCAGCGCCACAAAGTCGGCGACTTCAGTTTCCGAAAAAGGATCGAGCACCACTTCCTCGCACAAGCGTTGCAGACGCAGTTCGTGGCGCAATGAGCTGAGCGGATGGTCGAGCGCCACCACTTCGGCAAGGCGGAAGCTCGACAGCCACATGAGCCGCGCGGGGCCACGTCGGCGGGCCATGTAGTTGATGAGCTGGACCGTCGCCCGATCACTCCAGTGCAGGTCTTCGGTCACCAGCAACATCGGGCGCACCTCTGTGTAGCGGTCCAACAACTCACCGAATTCCCTCAGCATGCGTTCCGGGCCGACGCCGGCCAGTTCGCGCCGCAATTCGTCACGCTCCTCCGTGCTACTCAGCCACGGCAATTGCAGAAGCCAGGTTGGTGCCACATCGCGCAACAACAGCGGCAGGGTCGGGTCGCTGCGGCACAGATCGGCCAACGCCTCCAGCACCGGCAGGTACGGTTCGCCGGTGCCGAAGTGCTCCATGCAATGGCCGCGTGCGCAAGCGATGCCGCCAAGGCCGGCGAGAAAATGTTCGATCAGCGTGGTCTTGCCTATCCCCGGTTCTCCAGCAAGCCAAACCACGGCACGCTGGCCGTCACCGGCTCGCTCCCACGCCCGTTGCAGCCTGGTGATCTCGTCGATGCGACCGATGAATGACGGCAACGGATGCGTGTCACCCGCCGCCGCCACCGGGGATGCAGGCGGCATCGAAGAAGCAGAGGCCGACACGGCGATGAATCGATAGCCACGCCGCGACACCGTCTCGATAAAACGAGGATGCTTGGGATCATCGCCCAACACCTTGCGTAGATCGCTGATGGCCGTTTTCAAGACCGATTCGCTGACGTATCGATGCCCCCACACGGCATCCAGCAAGGCATCTTTGGATACCAACGAGCCCGGCTGGCGTGCGAGCACACACAACAACAGAAAAGGGGTAGGCGCCAACGCCAACGCTTGCCCATCACGCAACAACCAAGCGTTGGCCTCGTCGAGTTCGAACTCGCCAAAGTCAAGCAGTACGGGGGTCGGATGGGGTTGCGGACGCGCCACGATTGATTCCTAAATGCTAAAAACATGGTGGTGCGCTGAAGAAAGATTCGCACGGGGTTCGATGCTAGAAAACGATGCGCCCGAATTCCTAGTCCTGTGGACCTGCCTTCCTGCACCGATTGTTCTCCAACCTTGGCTCGGCTCCCTAGCAGTTACTCACTTCAGTCCCGGGTCGTTGCTCCCATGACAACGCCGATCTGCTCTGAAGCCAAGCGTCGTCGGTCGGAAACTGGCACATACGCAACTTCATGCCACGAGCCTTCTTCCCCTTAACGTGGCCAGTTACGGCCTGGCATTTCAACGTCCGTTCGGCCTCATCACGGCTTTTTCAATGATCTCAAAAAATTAATGACAAAAACATCAATATTGAAATATCTCTCAATATTGCATACCTTGATTCTGCCTAACGATGAGACCTGTGCGTCTCACGACTTCAATCACAACAAGGGCTCGAGATGAACAACAACAAGAAAGTTTGCCAATTGCCTCCCGCCGCCGTCGACGTGCTGGTTATCGGTTATGGTCCGGTAGGTGCGACAATCGCGTCGCTGCTCGGCCGCTATGGGGTCACGACCCTGGTTCTGGACAAGGTCCATGACGTCGTACTGATGCCTCGTGCCATTGCTCTGGACAACGAGGCGCTGCGCATCCTGCAACAAGCCGGTTTGTCGGAAGACGCTTTCGAGAAGATCGTTATCCCTGAAGTGAGGATGCACTCCCCGGTACTCGGGCAGTTCGGTCGAGCCAATACCGAAGGGTGCGTCGACGGCCATCCGAAACTCGTGACGTTCTATCAACCCGACCTCGAACACGCGATGCGCGGCCAGGTTTCCCGGCTTAAAACCGTCACCAGCCTGGGTGGCTTCGAGCTTGAGAGCCTGGTCGAAGTGTCGGATGGCGTCTTCGCTTCCGTACGGGATCAAAATGGGCAGTCGCATTCCGTTCGCGCCCAGTACCTGATCGGAGCGGATGGCGCCAGCTCCAGGGTCAGAGCGCTGATTGGCCAGGAATTCGAAGGGCAGACCTATGCGGAAGATTGGCTGATTGTCGATGTCAAGAACCGTCATAAGTCAGCGATTGATCACATCGAGTTTCTCTGTGATCCGCGCCGCCCGACGCCGCACATGCCGGCACCCGGCGGTAGAGAGCGTTGGGAGTTCATGCTGCAACCCGGCGAGTCCCGGGAAGAGCTGGAAAGCCCGGAAAGCATCGCCCGGCTGATCGCGCCATGGATCAACCCGCAGGAGCTGGAAATCGAGCGCAAGGCGGTGTATCGATTCCACGCGCGGTGCTGCAACAAATTCAGCAAGGGGCGCGTCTTTCTCGCCGGCGACGCAGCGCACATCACCCCTCCTTTTGTCGGGCAGGGCCTCGTAGCGGGACTTCGAGATGGCGCCAACCTTGCCTGGAAACTGGCTTGGGTCCTTCGCGGCCATGCCACGCCTGCAATACTCGATAGCTATGATGTAGAGCGCCGCCCCCATGCTCAGGCGATGATCAATCTGGCGAAACTCATGGGCCGTCTGGTGATGCCCAAGAACAAGATTGCCGCTTTCTTCATCCACGGCCTGATGCGCATGCTGGCATTGACTCCCGCGACCAGGAAGTACTTCGAACAGCTGGACATCAAGCCGAAGAACACCTTCAAACACGGCCTGTTCGTGCAGCATCGCCGGGGCGACAAGCTGGTACGTGGCAGCCTGTTTCCCCAGGCCTGGACTCGCAACCTGCAAAAGCAGATCAAACTGAGCGACGATGCTCTGGGAGATAGCCTGACCCTGGTTGGATTCGGTGTGGACCCGTTGTCACTGCTCACTCCTGATCAGATCGTTTCCTGGGAAAAAATGGGAGGCCACTTTTTAGAGATCCGAGCACGCGGCCAACGCTCCAGCGGCAGCTGTGACTTCATCGAAGACATGAACCATGAGATCCTGCCGCTGGCTGCCAAGGGAACGCTCGTTGCGGTTCGCCCCGACCGTATCATCATGCACCACGCCCCTGGCACAGAGGCAGGCAATCTTCTTCGGGACTGCAGGGGGCTGCTGGCCAGCGAAGACGCCACGCCGGACAGCGTTTCCGTTACCATCAACGAGCCCATTAGATTGCGAGCTTGATAATGCATTCCCCCACACTTCCTTTAGAAGCTGATGCGCCGGAACCTCTCACGAGAGGCCACAAGAAACGTGAGCGCACCCGCCGCGGCCTGGTGGACGCGGCATTGCGCCTTATCGCACGCAAGGAAGTGGGGGAGATCGCACTGCTCGAGGTGGCTGCGGAAGCAGCAGTATCCAACGGCACCATCTACAACTATTTTCGAACTCGCGACGAAGTGCTGGAGGCGGTTGGCATCGCCATGGCCGCCGAGTTCTCCGATGCCATTTCCGCCATGAGCAGGGACGTGCACTGCGGCGCACAGCGGCTTTCGATCGGCGTGCGCATGTTTGTGTGCCGGGCTGCGGCCGATCACCAATGGGCGAATGCGCTGCTGCGCATCATCCATTTCGACCAGGCAATGCGCTCGCGTCTGGCTGACCATGTACTGGGCGACCTGCGTGAGGGACTGCGTGCGGGCACGTTTGCTTACGCGGACGAGGGGGTCGCCCTGGATATCGTCCTGTCATGCACAACCGGAGCAATGCGCTCGGTTGTCGAGGGACGTGCGGTGGCGGAGCACGATCTGCGGGTTGCCGAAATGATTCTCCTGGCTCTGGGCGTCACACCTGCCAGAGCCAGGAAAATCGCCGGCAAGCCGTTACCGGCCTGATCCTCTACCTGGCTTGATCAATCCATTGCCGATAGCTCTTCGCCTGGCGACGAGCTTTCAGTTGATTGCCGATCAATGCCATGAGCGGCGACGTCCCGGGTTTTGTCCGTTTCCCTTGACTCAGCAAGCCGAGCTGCTTCTTGATCACCGACGCCACTGCCAGCGATGCCAGCGTCTTGTTCTTCCAGCGGACGACGATGGGCTCCACTCTGACGTCCCGACCTGCCATCCACTGCCTCGGCAGGGCAGGTTCGATTGCCAGTGCAGTGGCAAGTCCGACCATCGACACCGAGCCGCTCACCACTCGCTCCGCGACCTCCTTTCTGCGCACGCCGCCGGTGACCATCAGCGGCATGCGCGCTATTTCTCCTATTTTTTCTGCGAACTCGAGAAAATAGGCTTCTCGAGCCAGGCTGCTGCCATCGCGGGTCTGTCCCTGCATGGCCGGGCTTTCGTAGCTGCCACCCGACAACTCGACCAGGTCGACCGCCTTGGTGTTAAGCATTTCTACTACGCGAGCCGCATCCGCGGCATCGAAACCGCCGCGCTGAAAGTCCGCGGAATTAAGCTTCACCGCGACGCAAAAGATCGGTGCCACTCGCTGACGTATTGCGTCGATGGTTTTCAATAGAATTTGCGCACGATTTTCGAGGCTACCGCCCCAGCGGTCGTCGCGCCGATTGGTCAAGGGCGAAAGGAATTGGCTGAACAGGTAGCCATGCGCTGCATGAATCTCCACGCCGGTGAATCCGGCACGCTCGGCCAGCACCGCCGCTTGGGTATAGCGCCCGATCAGCTCTTCGATCTCCTGCTCCTCCAAAGCCCTGGGCGGCACAAACGCTTTTGAAAGGCCGGGGATATCGACCGCCACTGCGGAGGGGCCCCTTGCCGATTGCCCCATTGAAGCCAGCAGCTGCCGTCCGGGATGATTGATTTGCATCCAGGCCTGAGCCCCACGGCCGCGGCAAGCATCGGCCCATAGCCTGAATTGGCCCAGGTTCCGATCATCCTCAAGCACTACGCCAGCGGGTCCGGTCAAGGCGTGACGGTCAACCATCACGTTGCCGGTGATGATCAGACCGGCACCACCCTCCGCCCAACTCCGATAGAGCTTGACCAACGCTTCCCCTGGAGCGTGATCCTCATTGGCAAGGTTCTCCTCCATGGCAGCCTTGGCGATCCGGTTTGGAATCACCGTGCCGTTGGGCAATCGAAGCGGTTTGAAGAGATTTGAGCCGGTCATGTTCTGTCCTTCAGCTGATAAAAGTCGGCCAGCATAATTGAACACGAGTGTTCAATTATGTCAATGTGCAGTGCTTTTATTGATTTGGCGACCTCGGTCATGGCATCCAGATTATTAGGTTTAAGGCCGGTTTCAGACAGAAAAACCAACAGACCAAAAAAATATGGTTGACGCGGAATGAACACGAGTGTTCAATTGATCCATAAGGTAATCCTGGAGAGAGAACCGTGGAATCCCTGAATCCAACACAGCGTCGCATTCATCAAGCTGCCTTTCGCCTGTTCGCCGAGAGAGGCACCTCACAGGTGAACATCCTTGACCTCGCGCAAGAGGCAGGCGTGGCGCGCGGAACGGTTTATAGCAACATCGACAGCATGGAAAGCCTGTTCGAGGCGGTCGCCAGCCATCTCGCGAAGGAGATGCATGAGCGCGTCAACAAGAGCTTTGACTCCCTCTCGGATCCAGCTCATCGCCTTGCCAATGGCATTCGATTCTTCATTCGCCGAGCGCATGAAGACTCCCAGTGGGGCGCGTTCATCCATAAATTCGCCATGAGCAATTCTGCGTTGCGCGAAATGTTCAGCAGCCAGGCGACCAAGGATCTTCTGAGCGGGCTTACCACTGGGCGCTACACGTTTGCGCAGGAGCAATTGCTTTCGGTACTGACGCTGATATCGAGCAGCGTGCTTGGCTCGATTTTCCTGGTACTGGAGGGGCATCGAACGTGGCGCGAGTCGGGCTCTGATACCGCCGAGCTGGTATTGCGCGCATTGGGTGTGCCGTCAGAGGAGGCTCGTGCGTTGGCGACCAAAGAGTTGCCGGCACTTCCATCTCTCGACTGAGTTCGTCACTGACTTAATTGGCTAAACCCCTGGATTTTCAGGGGTTCGGGACAGCTTTGCCCTGAAAAACCGGAAAACAACAACAATGAACAAAAAAATCGAATTGCACCGGTTGGCGACACAACAACCCGCCCGGCATCCGCAGCCGACGGTAAAAGCCCGGGATCTGACTCACCTGATTTTCCAGCGGCCGGACTTGAATGAGGCGGCGCGTTTCCTGACCGACTTCGGCCTGACGGTAAGTCGACAGGACGCCGAGACGCTCTATCTACGTGCCACCGACGCCACTGCCTATTGTTACCGTGTCCAACGTGCCAAACAGGCACGTTTTATCGGGTTCGGACTTGCCGTGCAGTCCCTGGAAGATCTGGAAAAGCTCACTCGAATCCCGGGTGCGTCTTCGGTCGAGAAATCGGAACACCCTGGCAAAGGGTATTACGTCAGACTGACGGATCCTTCCGGTTTCATTGTGGAAGCCGTCTGTGACCAGACGCCAGGCAAGACTCTGGCACATAGAGCGCCTCTGCACTGGAATCTGGCCCAGGAGCAGCCACGAATCAACGCCACGCAGCGCCCGCCGATTGCTCCCCCTGAAGTCCTCAAGCTTGGCCACATCGTCATTGAAGTGGCTGACTATCAAGCGACCTGTGCCTGGTATACGCAGCATTTCGGGTTTATTCCCAGCGATGTGCAGGTACTCCCCGACGGCACGCCTATCGTCACTTTCATGCGCCTTGATCTCGGTGATATTCCCGCGGATCACCATACGCTGGCGATTGCGCAAGGATTCATGGCCACCTACAGCCATAGCGCCTATGAAGTCGTCGATGCAGACGCCGTGGGCATGGGGCAGCGCGTCTTGCGGGAGCGGGGCTGGGAGCACTCATGGGGCATCGGCCGGCACATTCTGGGCAGTCAGATCTTCGATTACTGGCAAGACCCTTGGGGTGACAAGCACGAGCATTACTGCGACGGGGATATTTTCACGGCCACTCGGCCTACGGGCATTCATCCGGTGAGCCCCGAGGCAATGGCGCAGTGGGGGCAGCGCATGCCCAAGAGTTTTACCAAACCCAAGATGAGCCTGGCCAGTCTGCGTGCGCTGATCCGCAACCTGCGGCGCAGCCCGGATCTGACCGTTCGCAAGTTGATCACGCTCATGCGGATGTTCGGGTAGGACTGCCGCCATGTCTGGCAATTCAACCCAGTATGGCCGGCGGGATGTGCTTAAAGCCGGCGCCTTGATCGCCGGTGGCTCGCTGGTCTACAGCGTTGCCAGCCCCCTTTCAGAACAACACCACAGTTCCCACGCCACCGAGCGCGGGACAAACGCCGCTCCAGGAGTACCTTCAATGTCTGCTGTACACGTAGTCCGCTTCGAATTTCAGAACGGTATCCACTGGGGCGTGCTTCGCCAGGGCCGTATCACGGTTGTCCCCGGTGTTTTTGAAACCACCGGTGACTTCATTCGCCAGAACAGTATCGACGACCTCGCTCAAATCAAAGGGACGGAGCTTGCGGAGGGCGAAGTGAAACTGCTGTCGCCGGTGACCCGTAACCAGCAGTTCGTTTGCCAAGGCGCCAATTACCGTCAGCACATGATCGAGTCGGGCATGGACCCGGATGCGAAGAAATTCAACATGATCTTCACCAAGGCGACGAGTTGCCTGGTGGCGGCTGACAGCGACCTGATCAAGCCGCGCCACGTGCGCTTCCTTGACTACGAGATCGAACTGGGCCTTGTGATGAAGCGCTCGATCACCGGCGCTGTTGCTGTCACCGACGCCAATCTGCATGAGTTCATTGCAGGCGTCGTCATTGTCAATGACTACTCGGCGCGTGACATTCAGATTCCCCAGATGCAGTTCTACAAGGGCAAGAGCTACCGCACTTTCGGCCCGGTCGGCCCCTACCTGTGCCTGCTGGATGCCAAGAGCATGCATTACCTCAAAGCACTGCAGCTGCGCCTGACAGTCAACGACCAGGTGCGACAGAACGACAGCACGGCCAACCTGGTTTACGGCCCCGCTGAAACCCTGACCGAACTCTGCGCTTTGCAAGATCTCGCGGTTGGAGACCTGATCGCCACCGGTACGCCTGCCGGCTGCGCTCTAACGATCCCTTCGCCTGCCAAAATGCGCATTGCAGCCCTTTTGCCAGAAGCCACCAAGTGGAAGCTTTTCCTCAAGGCGCAAGAGGGCCGGACGCAGTACCTCAAGGCCGGTGACGTGGTCGAGGCGCGTATTCGCAGCGCCGATGGTGTGGTCGACCTTGGCGTGCAACGCAACCGGGTCGTGGGAGAAGTTTAATGGTTGTGCAGAGCCTGAATAACATCGAAAGTCTCGAACGAGTCCCCTTGTCGGAGCGTGGTCTGGCTTGCAGCACTTATGACGCGCTGCGTCGGGCGGCCGAGCGCAACCCCCAGGCACCGGCGCTGAGCTTCTTCGCCGATGCCGCCGATTTCAAGCGCTCCTACGAGTGGAGCTACTCCCAGCTCTTCGCGGATATCACCCGCGCGGCAAATGCCTTCGATGACCTGGGCATAAAACCGGGCGAGGTGATTGCCTTTGTTTTGCCCAATCTGCCAGAAACCCATTTCACGATATGGGGCGGGGAAGCGGCGGGCATCGTCATGGCGATCAATCCTCTGCTCGAGGCCACGCAGATGGCTGGCTTGCTCAATGCCGCGAAGGCATCCGTGGTGGTGACGCTCGCGCCAACTCCAGGCAGCGACCTATGGCCGAAACTGGCTTCGCAGCTGGAACAGTTACCCGGGATCAGGTCTGTCGTTTGGGTCAGCATGGCACCTTATGTTGACGAATCAGTACGTAGGGCACTGAAAGCCGGGGCACTGAAGGAACGAGATTTACACAGCGATATTGCGATCCACGATTGGCAATCGTTGATGAATGCTCAGCCGCACACACACCTGAAGAGCGGTCGGCAAATCCGTCAGGATGAGTGTTCCTCCTACATCTGTACGGGCGGCACCACCGGGCTTCCCAAGATCGCCGCGCGTACCCATGGCTCCGAAGTGTTCAATGCATGGGCCGTGGCTGCTCACTTGCAGCCACGCAGTGGTGGCCAGGTTATCTTTTGTGGCCTGCCGCTGTTTCATGTCAATGGACAACTGGTGACTGGACTGATGCCTTGGACTCAAGGCGACCATGTGATCCTCGGGACGCCTCATGGGTATCGTGGCGAGGGGGTGATCCCACGGTTCTGGGAGATGGTCGAGCACTTCGGTATCAACCTCTTTTCCGGCGTGCCGACTGTCTATGCCGCACTTCTGCAAAATGAATGGCAGGGCCGCGACCTATCCAGTCTTCGCTTCGCAATGTGTGGCGCCGCACCCATGCCGGCTGAGCTTTTCCGCGAGTTCGAGCGCCGGACCGGGGTAAAGATCCTTGAAGGTTACGGCCTCACCGAGGGCGCCTGCGTTTCCTCAATCAATCCGCCCCATGGCGAGCGCCGTATGGGCTCCATCGGGATACGGATCGCGTACCAGAATATGCGCGCGGTCTTGCTCAACGATTCTGGAGAGTACTTGCGCGACGCCAACGTGGATGAGATTGGCCTCATCACGATCAGTGGTCCGAACCTCTTCGATGGCTATCTGGAGGAGCGTCATAACCTGGGCCTTTGGATCGATTTCGACGGGCAGCGCTGGCTGAATACGGGCGACTTGGGTCGTCAGGATGCGCAGGGTTACTTCTGGCTGACCGGACGCAAGAAGGAGTTGATCATCCGCGGCGGCCACAACATCGATCCCAAGCAAATCGAGGAGGCTCTGCAGGCGCATCCCGCCGTCGCCTTGGCCGCTGCAATCGGCAGCCCCGATGCCTACTCGGGCGAGGTGCCGGTCGCCTACGTTCAACTGCGCCCCGGGAAAGTTTGCAACGTCGAAGAACTTGAGGCGTTCGCTCATCTCAACATCAGCGAACGGGCAGCCGTTCCCAAGCGCATTGAAATCCTCGAAGCGTTGCCACTGACTGCCGTGGGCAAGATATTCAAGCCCGCTTTGCAACAGCGGGAGATTGCCAAAGTAGTCCAGCAGGAAGTAGAGCGCCTTGGGCTTTCGAATATTGCTGTTGAGGTCGTGCAGGACAATCGCCGTGGGCATGTCGCCTGCATCAGGGCTGGAACTGATCAGGAAATACTGGCTCCGCTCTTGGGGCGCCATAGCTTCCAAATCGAGTGGCTTAATTGAGTCCCTGATGCATCTGTAAGTCCAGCAATCATGCCCTGGCGCAGTTCAGCCAGGGCGTTTTACACAACTTCGATCAACTCCAGCCGGCACTGAGAAGTGCACAGGATGGCGAAGCCTTGCCGGCGTGCAATCAATAAAAACAATAAACAAGAGGTGGAAATGAAACTGAATAGCCGTGTGATCCCGTGTCTCTCTGCTCAGCGAAAGTGTACTGTCTGGATGAAGTTCGCCAGCGCCATGGCACTCCTCAGCACCTCTACAATTGCAGGCGCCAATGGCATTGCCCTTAACGAACAAAGTGCAAGCAGTGCGGGAACTGCTTATGCGGGAAGGTCATCTTCCGCACTGGACGCCAGCACCATCTTTGGAAACCCTGCGGGCTTGACCAAGTTGAAGCGTACTGAGATTTCCGGCGGAGCCGCGGTCGTCTCGGTGAGCAATGACATCAGTGATGCGCAGAGCAGTGCCCCAGGAACGAATGAAGGGGACTCGGTCCCTTTGGGGGTTGTGCCCTTCGCCTATATGTCGACGCCGCTTGACGATCGTTTTTCGATTGGTCTGGGACTTTATGCTCCGAGTGGCCTGATCAATGATTACGAGAGCAGTTTTCAGGGTCGTTACCATGGTTCCTATAGCACGACCAAGGAAATAACCCTGCAGCCCACCATTGCCTGGCGGATCAATGATTACGTGTCCATTGGTGGCGGACCGACCATAAACCGTTTCAATGCAAAGCTTCAGAATTACCTGGCCACCGGCGCCCTGAACAACGGCGAGGACACACTGGTCACCATCAAAGGCGATGACACAGCACTTGGCTACAACGTAGGCATCTTGGTTGACTTTACCGAGGCAACCAGTTGGGGGGTTAACTATCACTCGAAGGTGGACTATGAACTCAAAGGGCATACTGAGGTTACCGGCTCCCCGAGCGTTATCCCGCTGGACGGCAAGTATGACAACAAGATAGACCTGACTATGCCCGAATCGGTGGACACGTCTATCACCCATCACTTCAATAGTCGCTGGACGGGATACTTGGGGACCACCTGGAAACGTTGGAGCCGGATCCAGAAGATCGAGGCGGTCAACAGCGGTCTTTCCCCCGTGGGCCAGGCGGCTGGCCTGGGAAGTGTGATCGAAGAAATGAACTGGCGCGACACTTGGAGCACCGCAGTCGGCGCCTCCTATCAATTGAACCAGCAATGGCTACTGCGCGCAGGCTACGCCTATGATCCGTCGCCAATCAGGAATGCCGATCGCAGCGTGCGCATTCCGGTCGGGAATCGCCAGGCCGTGACCTTGGGTGGTGCTTATTCGCCGAGTTCCGATCTGACGATTGACTTTGCTTATGGTTATCTCTGGGATTCCAAAGTCTCGGTAAAACAGTCGAACAACTCCGGTCTTCAACCGGAATACAGTGCCAACTACCAAAATAGCGCGAATGGACTTTCAGTGCAGGCAACTTATCGATACTAATCGACACGCGCTCAGCATCCTCAACCGAGTCCAGCGGCCCGGCTGGCGGGCATCTATCGCCAGCCCCGCGGACGAAGTACTTGAGTTGACCGGATGAGTTTGCGCGAGGCTTCGCGTTGCAGGCGTAGCGATTGTGTCGGTGTGGTCGCCTGATCGATAAGGTCGGCGTACCGGGTCAATACGGATTTAAAGTCACCATTGACGGCAATGGCGATCGCACGCGACGGCTTTAACCGGTCGAAACGCTTGGAGTGGGTGGCAGCTGTGCGCAGGCGAATGCGGTGGTCAGCCATGGCGTGTAGGACGTCGAGTGGGGGCTGGGTGTCAATGAGCACGGAAGCCGGTCAGATGATTCTCAGATACATTTTACTGAATACGTTTTATGGCCCTGGCGAGCGCTGAGGCTTCGCTGCATAACGCATCAAATTTTTTGTTCAGCTCAATATGCCCGGGCTTCCAGGCCCAAACACCCTCGACGCAGTGCTGCCCAAGGATCAGGTCATTGAGCGAGCCCATTCCGCCAAAGGCTGACAGAAAGTATTCAACCCCGTAGTAATCAGAGTTCATCAAGTGTGCCTTGGCCTTGCGCATCCACTGGCTCCAGTGGGTATCGCCATCGCTTTCAAGCACGGTGGCGAGCTGATCCAGAACGTCGATCAATTGTTCAGTCATTTGACCCATTTTGAATTCATCCAAACTGTGGCGCGATGGATTTGCCTGGAGAGTTGGCGGTTGCCACGAATTCTGAGGCCTGCAGGTCGCCACACTCCACATCTTCGTACTTCAGGACGCAATAGAACGAGCCATTTGCCGGCTGGCGCCGGGTGGCTGGCCGGTGATGCGCTTGAAGGCGCGACTGAAGGCCGCCTGCGAGGTGTAGCCCAGGCGCTGCGCCACGGCCTCAATAGGCAGTCGCTCGAGACTCAGCCATTGACTGGCGAGGCGCATCCGCAGTTCCGTTGCATAGCGCAGCGGGGGGATGCCAATAGTGGCCTGGAAACGTTCCGCGAAGACCGAGCGAGAGGTATTACATTGCGCCGCCAGTTCCGCCACGGTCCAGTCGCGCGCCGGCTCTCGGTGCAAGGCCAGGAGCGCGCGGGCCAGCCTGGGGTCGCGTAACGCGGCCACCAAGCCAGAGGCATTGCCACAGGCGCATTCAACCCAGCCGCGCACGATCATCGCCGCCACTACGTCGGCGAGACGAGCGAGGATGCCTGCGAAGCCGACGCGTGCGGAGCGAACTTCGCGCTCCATCGAGGCGAGAATCGGCATCAACCCAGGGTAACGCTGCCCCCTGACATCAATCAGCATCAGATCCGGCATCAGCCCGCCGAGCCCCTGCATGCTTCCAAGTTCAAATTCCATGCAACCGCTGAAGATAATGGTGCTGGGGCTGACATCGGCACCGGGTGAGGCATCCACGGCGCAGACCGCGTCGCCGAGAGGGGCCGCGTCGAAGCTGCCGATGTCTTGGGCGGGTACGTCCAGGCTTGAGAGAAGCTGATGGGCTTCACCCTGGGCGATGAACACAGCGTTACCGGCCGACAACTCGTACAAAGTGCCGTCCTTCGCACGCAGGACGGCGGTGCCGACGGCGAGGAAGTGGAAGTAGGCGTGTCCTGGTTTGGCAGCGAAGCCCAGCCCGAAAGAGGGGCCGGCCTGGATGCGACGGTATTCGACGCCCCGCAGGCGCATGCCGCGCAACAGTTCGTTGATGAGATCGGACGATAAGGCGAACTGATCTAGAGCTGTCATTTCGGGGTTTCGGTCAAAAACTAAAGATTTTGCATCATAGAACATCCTGCTCTGCGTCCATAGACTTCTGGTTGAGATAATTTCCAGAGGTGGTTAATGATGAATAATGGGGTGTGTGACGTTGTAGCTGATGCGCGCTTTGGCAACGAGGCTGATGTAGAACCGGCGACGCCGGCCTGGATGGCGGTATTTTCGCTGGCGATGGGCGTGTTTGGATTGTTGACGGCGGAGTACCTTCCGGCCAGCTTGCTGACGCCGATGGCCGTTGAGCTGGGGGTGTCGGAAGCCTTGGCAGGGCAGGCGGTGACCGTGACGGCAGTGGTGGCGCTGTTCTCCGGGTTACTGGTGCCAGGCTTGACGCGAGGGATCGACCGGCGAGTGGTATTGCTGTGCTTTTCCACACTGATGATTGCCTCCAACCTGCTGGTGGCTTTCTCTTCCAGCCTGATGGTGCTGCTGATCATGCGGATTCTGTTAGGCATCGCACTGGGCGGCTTCTGGAGCATGGCGGCGGCAGTGGCGATGCGTCTGGTGCCGGCGGCGCTGCTGCCGCGGGCCCTGTCGATTATTTTCAGCGGTATTGCAGTGGGCACTGTGGTGGCGGTGCCGCTCGGCAGCTACTTGGGCGGGCTGTACGGCTGGCGTAGTGCTTTTGTGGCGGCGGCTGCCGTCGGGGTAGTGACGCTGGTTTTCCAGCTTTTCACGCTGCCGCCTCTGGCACCGCGCAGGACGGCGCGGTTGAGAACGGTGCTTGAAGTGCTGCTGCGTCCGGGTATTGCCGTGGGCATGCTGGGCTGCGTGCTGGTGCACACAGGGCACTTCGCGCTGTTCACCTACATCCGGCCGTTTCTGGAAAGCACAACCGGAGTGGGGGCCGAAGCACTGGCGCTGATGCTGCTGGGGTTCGGCGCGGCTAACTTCGTTGGCACACTGCTGGCCGGCTGGCTACTTGAACGAAGCCCGCGCGGGACGATGGTACTGATGCCAGCGCTGGTCGGCATTGCAGCATTAGCCCTGGTGGTGCTGCCTGCTTCTGTGCCGTGTCAGGCGTTGCTGTTGGCACTTTGGGGCATGGCTTTCGGCGGCGTGCCAGTGGCGTGGTCGAATTGGGTAGCCCGTGCCGTGCCCGATCAGGCGGAAAGCGCGGGAGGAATGGTGGTGGCCTCGGTGCAGTCCGCGATCGCTGCGGGTGCCGCTGCGGGGGGCGCCATGTTCAGTTTCAGTGGCATCGCCGGCGTATTTGTCGCCGCCGGCATCCTGATGCTGCTCGCAGCGCTGCTGATCGGGATGCGGGTCAAGGTCGAAGCACCAGGGCATGACGCCGAGGCTGGTCCGGTGCTGCATCTTTAAGATGCATGGTCGCTGTATTGCTACCGCTTGATCCACATGGGTGACAGGTACGACTCGGTCGTAGCCAATGAAGAGGAAACGGGTTCGACGGGTTTAACCGACCAGGTTCAGTTAAGAGCAACCCCTGCAGGGTTTGTGAAGCGTCTATCGTGCTGCCGGGGGAAAGTGTCGCAAGTCCGCAGAGCTCAACCGAAAATAAAACGGGCGACATACCGGTCTGTACCGTATGAAAGTCTTCACATTTTTTTTGCACATGCTGACTTGATGAAGAAGCGCTAATTTGTTGGACTTCAGAGGATTTGTAGGCTCATAAAAACCAAATTATCTGCACATTTTATTTCACATTTTTTTTGTGAAGTGGCTTTGGTCAATGGGTTCACAACTTGATCGGTCAGCCGCGTTTACGTACAGATCGCAATTGCAGAAAAACGGGCGCCCATTGAGGCGCCCGTTTTTACTTACTCCTTCGCCTGCGCTCGCAAGCGTCGACCGATTACGTCCATCAAGTCACAGCCGTCGCGCAACGGAATGGCCAACAGCTGAGAAAAGTCCTTCAACACCACCGTGTCGCAACCGAGTTCGGCGCGGTAGGCGATGTTTTCCAGCACTTGCGTGACCGTCCGAATGCGGTAATCAGCGGCGGCTTGTAGAACGTCGAGTGGGGCTTGGGTGTCGATGAGCAGGGACGCCGGAATCAGGTCGATGCCGGTGAGGGGAATGTATCGATTCATTTGAAGATCTCTGTTTGATTGGCTCAAGGCCGTCACTCAGTCGTCGCCAAACGATTGGGTGGCAGCTGTGCGCAGGTTGGCGAACCGGCACAGAGAACACCGGCAGACCCGAAGGTCTCCCGCGCACAGCCGCCATAACAGCGGCTTTGCGGGTGCGACGACCCCTGCAATAAAGCCTGGAGCCCTCGCATTCTCTGTGGTCAGGTCGCCAAACCTGAATCGCCATTGTGGGCGACGGGGCGGACTATAAGCTTCATCGGAACGGCGGGCAAGGTTAGGGGTTCCGAGGTTTGTGTAGGAACTTTTATGGCGTCCTAGGACCTTTACGCCACGTTGCTCAATTGATGGAAATCAACTCCGATACATTCATTTACCTTTGTTCATCACCGCTGACGCTATCCTCTAGAATCCAAACCCCGCAGTCGAGACGGACCTCCATCCAATGCAAACCCCGACCACCCAACACCCCCTCTGGAAAACCTACCTGCTTTTCCTCGCCCCCATGGTCCTCTCCAATTTCCTCCAATCCATGTCGGGCACCATTAACAGCATTTACATCGGCCAGATGCTCGGCACCCAAGCCCTGGCTGCCGTCTCCGGCATGTTCCCGATCGTGTTCTTTTTCATCGCCCTGGTCATCGGCCTCGGCGCGGGTGCCGGGGTGCTTATCGGTCAAGCCTGGGGCGCGCGTGAACAACATCTGGTGAAAACCATCGCCGCGACCACCTTGCTGTTGGGCGCAATGATTGGTCTGGTAGCGGCAATATTGGGCAGCGTATTCGCAAGACCCGCCCTGCAAGGCCTCGGCACCCCGGCCGATGTGCTGGATGACGCCGTGTCCTACGCCCAGGTGATGATGTGGATCATGCCCTCGCTGCTGGTCTACGTGCTATTTACCCAACTGCTGCGCGGGGTGAGCGATACGGTGTCGCCGCTGATCGCGTTGCTGGTGTCGACCTGTATCGGCCTGGCGCTGACGCCGGCGTTGATTCGCGGTTGGCTGGGGTTGCCGATGATGGGGATTCAGAGTGCGGCGTATGCGGGGTTGGTGGGGAATTTATCGGCGATGGGGTGGCTGGCGTGGCGCTTGATCAGCAAGGGACATCCGTTGGCGCCGGATCGGGAGATGTTTGCGGCGATGCGCCTGGACCTGGTGATTCTCGGCAAGGTGTTGCGCATCGGGTTGCCGACCGGGTTGCAGATGGTGGTGTTGTCGATGTCGGAGCTGGTGATTCTGGCGCTGGTGAATCAGCACGGTTCCCAGGCAACGGCGGCGTATGGGGCGGTGACGCAGATCGTCAATTACGTGCAGTTCCCGGCGCTGTCGATTGCGATCACGGCGTCGATCCTGGGTGCCCAGGCGATCGGGGCAGGGCGCATCGAGCGCATCGGACCGATTCTGCGCACGGGGTTGTTGATCAACGTATGCCTGACCGGCGGGTTGGTGGTGTTGGGTTATCTGCTGTCGCACTGGTTGCTGGGGTTGTTCCTCACGGATGACATCACTCGTGCGAAGGCCGAGCATTTGTTGCACATCATGCTCTGGAGCCTGTTGGTGTTCGGCTTCCAGGCGATCATCGGCGGCATCATGCGGGCCAGCGGCTCGGTGTTGGTGCCGATGGCGATTTCGATTTTCTGCGTGGTCGGGGTGCAGTTACCGGTGGCGTATGTGTTGGACGGGTACTTTGGATTGCAGGGCGTGTGGATGGCGTTTCCAGTGGCGTACCTGGGGATGCTGGTGTTGCAGACGGCGTATTACAAGATGGTCTGGCAGCATCAGAAGATCGAGCGGTTGGTGTAGGAGGCATCGCAGACAGGGCTAATTGACTTACCGACTTCAAAAAATACGGAAACGTCTTACGCACCCATCAGAAACAGCCTATTTAAACCGTGGCCGCCATCGTAAAAGCTTCCAAACCCTAGGACCAGGGTGGAAGCAAAGCCCTTCCTGATCGTCAACATTCAGACCAGGAAGGCCTGACCATGCCCAGCCCAACGCCCATCTTCTTCGACCACAGCCGGCACAAGCTGAGCGTCCATAACTTCGAGGCGACCCTCGACGTCCTGGCCTTCCACGGCGAAGAACAGCTCAGCCAGCCGTTCCACTACGTCGTGGAATTCACCTGCAGCGAACAGGACATCGCCGCCGACCAGCTGCTCAACCGCGAGGCCCAGTTCAGCCTGCACCCCGTGCCGCGCAAGCTCACCTTCCTGACCAAGGACCTCAAGGTCAAACCGCTGCGCACCTTCAACGGCGTGATCACCGGCTTCAAACGCCTGTCCGGCTCCGTCGACGAAGCCCGCTACGAAATCACCCTGCAACCGCGCCTGGCGCTGCTCGCCCGCGGCCAGCAGTTCCGCCTCTATCAACACCAGTCGGTGCCGGAAATCGTCGAACAGATCCTGCGCAGCCGGCACGACTTCCGGGGCGAGGACTTTTTCTTCAAGCTCACGCGCACCTACCCCAAACGCCTGCAAGTCATGCAATACGGCGAAAGCGACCTGGCCTTCATCGCCCGCCTGCTGGCCGAAGTTGGCATCTGGTACCGCTTCACCAGCGACGAACGCCTGCACATCGATGTCGTCGAATTCCATGACGACCAGCTGCATTACCAGTCCGGCATCGAGCTGCCGTACCACTCACCCGCCGGCCTGAGCAGCAGCGAGCAGGACGGCGTCTGGGCCTTGCAAACCCGACACCAGGTGGTGGAACGCCAGGTCAATATCCGCACCTACCAGCACCGTGATGCCCGCGCCCATCTGGACGGCGAGATCGACCACACCCGCGGCGCAACCACCACCTACGGCGAGGCCTACCACTACGCCGAACCCTACACCGCCCTCGGCGACCGCTACCAATTCTACGAAGACCTGCCGCCAGAAACCGGCTACTTCTACGCCCGCCTGCAACACGAACGCTACCTCAACGAGCAGACCCGCCTCAGCGGCACCAGCAGCAGCGCGACCCTGGCCCCCGGCCAGAAGCTGATGATCTCCGGCGGCGCCCCCCAGGCCTTCGCCCCCGGCGCGGTGATCACCCACCTCAGCACCCGCGCCGCCCGCGATACCAGCTTCGAAGCCCACTTCCAGGCCATCCCCTATTCGGAAAGCGTGTGCTTTCGCCCACCACTGCTGGCCAAACCGCAGATCGCCGGCACCGTCCCGGCCCGGGTCAGCAGCCCGCAAAAACACGACCCCTACGCCGAGATCGACGTCGAAGGGCGCTACCGCGTGCAGTTCCTGTTCGACCGCGACACCTGGAAACCCGGCCAGGAAAGCATGTGGCTACGCCTGGCCCGGCCCTACGCCGGCGACACCCATGGCCTGCACCTGCCGCTGATCGCCGGCACCGAAGTGGCGGTGGCCTTCGAACAGGGCGACCCGGACCGCCCCTACATCGCCCACGCCCTGCACGACAGCCAGCACCCGGACCACGTGACCCTGCGTGCGCGCAATTACAAACGCAATGTGCTGCGTACGCCGGCCAATAACAAGCTGCGGATGGAGGACACAAGGGGGGAAGAGCACGTCAAGCTCAGTACCGAGCACAGTGGCAAGAGCCAGCTCAATCTCGGGCATTTGGTCGATGCCGAGCAGAAAAAACGTGGTGAAGGGTTTGAATTGCGCAGCGATGGTTGGGGCGCGATTCGGGCGGGGAAGGGGTTGTTTATCAGTGCTGATGAACAGGCCCTGGCGCAGGGGCAAGTCCTGGAAATGAGCGCGGCCATCGGTCGTCTGCAACAGGCGGGTGAGCAACTGCAATCGCTCTCTGTCGATGCCCAGGCCGCCAACGCAGATCCCGCGGATGTGCAGGCACAAATGGCACTCGTGCGCGAACAACTCGACGAGCTCAAAGCCGCCGTAGTACTCCTCAGCGCTCCCAAGGGCATCGCCCTCACCAGCGGCAAACACCTGCAACTGGCGGCGCAAAAAAACCTGATGCTCAACGCGGGGGGCGAAGCCGACCTCAGTGTGGTCAAGCGCTTGTTCATCGGGGTAGGGCAAGGCCTGAGCGTTTTCGTGCGCAAGCTGGGCATCAAGCTGATCGCCAACCACGGACCGGTAAGCGTGCAAGCGCAAAACGACACGCTCGAACTGATGGCCCGTCACGGCCTGGCAATCACCAGTACCGAAGACGAAATCCACATCACCGCCAAGAAGAAAATCACCCTCAACGCCGGTGGCAGCTACATCACCCTCGACCCCTCCAGTATCGAATCCGGCACGGCCGGTGACTACAACGTCAAATCCGCGGATTTCAACTACAGCGGCCCCGCCAGCATGAAGGCCACGCATCCGGATTTTCCGCAGAGCCTGTCCAAACAGATTTTGCGCCTCAGCGTACCGCAAGCCCCCAACGCTCCCGACCAAGGCTGGGCGGGGATGCCCTACACGCTGTACGCCGACAGCGCCGTGCTCCAGCGAGGCGTGCTGGATAAGACCGGCCAGCTGTCGATCGACCATCAAGTCGTGACCCGCGGATACCGCCTGGATCTGGCGAACGGCCTGCGCTACCAGATCCCGGTGCCCAGCGACTACCGCAACGCCGAGCAAGCGCACTTGGCCAACCAAGGCCTGCAAAACCATCCCTCGCAAACCGACCCCGAGGTGAGTCAGCCCGCCTCGCACACGGATCACCGCGCGCTGTACGCGGCGGTGTTGGAAGGCATCACTGACCAGGAAGGGAAATCCCAATGAATCACCCCGACATCGTCTCACCCGTCGCACTGCAGCACACCAACGAGGTGACCTGCATCTCGCCCTGGTATGTGCAGAACACCGAATACCATCCAGTGAAGGCCACCTATCGTCCCTTGATCAATGGCAAAGAAACCTTCAGGGCCGTGCACCTGGCTATCGCGGCGGCCACGAAATCCATCGACATCATCTGTTGGGGATTTCAGCCGTCGATGTACTTTATCCGCGACGATGAAACGGCGCCGAACATCGGCGCGCTGCTCATGGCCAAAGCCAAGGCAGGTGTCGAGGTCCGTGTACTGGGCTGGGAGATGCCGTTCAATACCGCCGGTGTGGGCGACGAGGCCAATCTGCCTGGTAAAGGTCCATTCCGCATTCAGGACCGGGCAATGCAACCTTCCACGGATGACCAGTACGCCAAAGACCGCGAATGGTTTGCCAGATGCGCGTTCACCGACCACCTGGCCCCTGCCATCCGCGTAGCTCGCAACGTGCCGGTGTTCGTCAGTCGCGGCTTCAATCTGTTTGAAAGGGCCGAAGTGGCCCATCAGGCGAAATACAAAAGTCTCGACCCGCAGCTCAGCCTACTTACGCTTGCCACGCTGACGGCGACGGCAACCCACCATCAAAAGACTGTTTTGGTTGACTACGAACTGGCGGATCGCGCCGTCGGTTTCGTCATGGGCCATAACATGCTCGACGAATACTGGGACACCGACGCGCACTCGGCGCTGAAGCGCGACAAGGGCGACAAACCTGAACCCAACGCCGGCCCGCGTGGCGATAAACCCCGCCAGGACATCTCCAGCCAGGTCAGCGGACCGATTCTGGAACACCTGCACCACAACTTCGCCACCGCCTGGCGCAAAGAAACCGGCGAGGACTTGCTCGCCTCCCGCCAGGCCATGCAGGTGGGACCCAAACTCCAATGCACCGCCGGTGAAATCCGCCAGTTGGCGCAGCTCGTGCGGACCCAGCCCCAGGAAGGCAAACGCGATATCGAGCGGCTATACTTGCAAGCCGTCAACAACGCCACCCAGTTCATCTACATCGAGAATCAGTATTTTCGCTGGCCACCCCTGGCCGAACTGATCAAATCCGTCGCCGCCCGCCATACCCAGGCCGGGAAGGACCCCGGCGAACACGGCCATTTGCATCTGTTCGTGATCACCAACGCCGACGAGTCCGGCATTGGCCCGGGCTCCTTGAACACGCAACGCATGCTCGAAAGCCTCGGACGTGGCGACACCATTCCGAATCTGACGAAGCTGCAACGTATTGAGAAAGCAAAAGCCCAATCAGCGGCACTGGCGCCAACTCTGGGTGAACTCGTCGAAAAACAGGCCCTGCTTACGCTGACCAGTCTCACTGATGCGTTGGGAGGAACCGATATCAACGACAAAGTGAGGGAAGCTCAAAGGGACACCGCCAGGTCCAATGAGTGGCGGCAGGACGCGCTCAAGAACCAGATCGAGGCGATCGAGAAGGACGCCGTTGTTGCGGACTTGGAAATCCCCGGGCTCAAGGTCCATGTGTGCTCATTGGTCGCCCCCGACTCGCCCGCACGTAAAAAATGGATGCCGGTGTACATCCACTCCAAATTGATGATCGTGAATGACGTCTTCACTACCCATGGCTCGGCCAATATCAACACTCGCAGCATGCAGGTTGATAGCGAGCTGAACATTGCTCATGAGTGGGCGAGTGTGACGCGGGCGTTGCGCAGGCGGTTGTGGGATCTGCATACGAAGGGGACGGGGGCACAGGATGATCCGGCTGAGGCGTTCGTTGCCTGGCAGGAAATTATTGATCGCAACAATGACTTTAAATCGGAAAAGTTGACGCCTTGCGCCTCCCTCGTCGAATTCTACTACGGCGATGATAAGCGAAAAGACCTCGACTAATGCGCTCAATCCTCCTGCTGTCATGCCTACTAATGAGTGCTTGTGATGCCAGCAGCGCTCTAACTCATCCGACCAAAGACACTCTCATGAACCCACTGACTGAAATCAAAGCGAACTTGGCTTTCACCTGCGTGCACGAGCAAATCCCGGTGCCGTCGTCTGAGTCTGAAATGTTGTTCCAATACGCCCGCTGGCTGCAAAAAAACAACCAGCTTAAACGGGACAAAAGTGTCGATACCGAGATCGAGCGGCTGTACCGCATTGCCAGTGAGAACGAAAACTACAAGGCCAACATCAACCTGCAAAACGGGGCCATGCGTGGACACTTCAACGTCCGTGGCGAGGAGCATTTGCGCATGAGTCAGCAACTGATCGACGCAGGTGTGGCCACGGGTTATTTCTTCACGGGAAATTTTCTGAGTAGTGGATCTGCCGGACTGAAGCAAGACTCGGAAATGGCACTGCGTTACTACCGCAAGGCTGCAGATCAAGGCAATGCAGAAGCTCAAGTCTATGTGAGCGATAAATTGGCGCCGGCTGACATTGCCCCAGACGTTGCTCGGCAGATGCGCCGTTGTGCCGCTGAGCAGGGTAATGGCAAAGCTGGCAGAGCACTGGGTGTAAATTTGTCAACGAAGGGGCGGTATCAAGAGGCACTCGACGCATTCCAATTAGGGATTGCAGCTGGTGACGAAACCTCGGCCTCCTTTTTGAGCAAAGGCTTCCGTGGTCCTAAGGTGGATGATCGGATGTACTACCTCGGCCAACAGGAGGATCTCGAGCGCGCCGAGCGTTACGAGAAAATCTGGGGGGTGCTCGCAAACTATTCCTACGCCAATCCTACGGTCCCCGAAGTCAACGAAATTCTCCCTTTACCCCCAGCCAAACTACCCGCCTGGGACGGCAAGCTCCAATGGCTCGAAGCACGCCTGGCCAACGTCCCACCGCAAAAGCCCAGCGAGGCACTGATCCAGCAACTGGCCAAGGCCAAGAACCTCGACCCTGCTACCGGTCGGCCAACGCCAGAGTCACCCGCCTTCATTCAGGCCACATACCCCTGGCCAACCTGCGAGAGCGGCCAAGCCTGCCCGCAGGCTGGCTATTGGAAAGCCGAACCGATCTACTATTTTCGCGCGAGCATCCAGGGAACCCCTATCCGTCGTTTTAAAAAGGGCGAAATGATGCCAACCCAGGAGGTCACGAGGTACCAGCGCCGTATCTTGCTAGCCGACCGAATCACGGTTGAAGTGGAAAACGTCAGTTGGAGACTTTTCGGTGAGGTCTAGGTGAAGTTACGGCTGATGCGGCTCATCTTTTTGCTGTCTTGCCTGCTAATGAGCGCTTGTGACGCTGGCATTGCTCTGACTGATACAGCCAAAGACATTCCCATGATTCCACTGACTGAAATCAAAGCGAACTTGGCCTTTACCTGTGTGCATGAGCAATTTCCGCCGCCGTCACCTGAGTCTGAAGTGATGTTCCAGTACGCGCGCTGGCTGCAAAAGAACAACCAGCTCAAACAGGGCAAAAGTGTCGATTCTGAAATTGAGCGGCTGTACCGCATCGCCAGCGAGAACGGAAATTATAAAGCCAACATCAACCTCCAGAACGGCGCCATGCGTGGACACTTCAACGTCCGCGGCGAAGAGTATTTGCGCATGAGTCAGCAACTGATCGACGCAGGTGTGGCCACGGGTTATTTCTTCGCGGGAACCTTTCTGTAGTGGTCTAATGAAACCGGACACCCATTTAGGCGAGAATGCTCGCCAGATCGAGGTGTCAGATGACCAAACAACGCCGTTCCTTTTCTGCTGAATTCAAACGCGAGGCTGCCGACCTCGTACTTAAGCAAAATTACAGCTACATCGAAGCCAGCCGCTCACTGGGTGTCGGTGAGTCGGCCCTGCGTCGCTGGGTTGATCAGGTTCAGCAGGAGCGCCAAGGCGTCACCCCGCAGAGCAAAGCCCTGACCCCGGAACAGCAGAAAATCCAGGAATTGGAAGCTCGTATCGCTCGGCTTGAGCGAGAGAAATCCATCCTAAAAAAGGCTACCGCGCTCTTGATGTCGGAAGATCACGAGCGTTCGCGCTGATTGACCAACTGAGCGTCCACGAGCCGGTTGATTGGCTGTGCAAGGTGTTTGAAGTCACTCGCTCGTGTTATTACGCCCAGCGTCTCAGGCGCCGGACTCCCGACGTTGAGCGGCTTCGGCTGCGCAGTCGGGTCAATGAACTGTTCGCGCAAAGTCGCAGTGCTGCGGGCAGTCGCAGCATCTTGTCGATGCTGCGTGAAGACGGTGAGCAGCTCGGACGATTCAAAGTGCGCAGCCTGATGCGCGAGCTTGACCTCGTCAGTAAACAGCCCGGATCACATGCCTATAAACGAGCGACGGTTGAACGGTTGGATATCCCGAACATCTTGAATCGGGAGTTCGATGTTCCGGCACCCAACCAGGTCTGGTGCGGCGACATCACCTACATCTGGGCCCAGGGGAAATGGCATTACCTGGCTGTCGTGCTGGATCTTTGTACGCGCCGGGTGGTGGGCTGGGCGCTATCAGAAAAGCCGGACGCTGATCTGGTTATCAAGGCGCTGGATGTGGCTTACGAGCAACGAGGAAGACCTCAGGGCCTGCTGTTTCACTCGGATCAAGGGTCGCAGGGCGGATTCAATCGGTCGTCGCAACACCTTTGATCGAGGTGTTTATGGGACGGCCTGCAGGCTGGATGCAAAAGTTGACGGGACGTGGAGCGATGCGTTCGCCAGGTGCGCCGTCACTTCGTAATGAAATCGAGCGGCTGTTCTGGAAACAAATCGCAACCGGGATCACAAGCGAAAAAGCAGCGGAGGCTACTGGCGTATCATCAGCGGTAGGCACACGCTGGTTCCGTCATCGGGGCGGGATGCCATTGTTCATGTCTAACCAGATATCCGGAAGGTACTTATCGTTCGCAGAGCGAGAAGAGATTGGGCTGCTTCGGGCGAAAGGTGTTGGCGTACGTGAGATTGCGCGTCTCCTTGGACGAAGTCCGTCGACAGTTTCACGGGAACTGACACGTAATGCTGCAACTCGTTGCGGTCGGCTTGAGTATCGAGCTTCAGTCGCACAATGGAAGGCAGAACTGGTTGCCAAAAGACCGAAGCCAGCGAAACTGTTGGCTAACCCGCGGCTGTGTCACTACGTGCAAGACCGTCTGGAGGGTAAAGTTCAGGGCGCTAATGGTCGCGAGATTGTTGGGCCTCGACAAGCTCCCTTCAAAGGCCGAAATAAACCACATCGCAGTGACCGTAAATGGGTCAATGGCTGGTCGCCCGAACAGATTACCAACCGGCTAAAGATCGATTTTCCGGACGATGAATCCATGCGCATCTCTCACGAAGCCATATATCAGGCCCTCTATATTCAGGGGCGAGGAGCTCTTAAGCGCGAGCTAGTGAGCTGCCTGCGCACAGGGCGAGCGTTGCGTGTGCCGAGAGCTAGGGCGCAGGCCAAAACGTGGGCGCACGTCAGCGAGGATGTCATGATTTCCAGTCGCCCTGCTGAGGTGGAAGACCGGGCTGTACCAGGGCATTGGGAGGGAGACCTGATCATCGGCCTGAACCGATCCGCGATTGGAACGCTGGTCGAGCGCTCAACTCGATTCACCATGCTCGTCCACCTGCCTCGCGAGGAAGGTTATGGGTTAACTCCTCGAACGAAGAACGGCCCGGCGCTGGCCGGCTACGGGGCTGTCACTATGGCCAACGCACTGAAGAAAACGGTGACTGACCTACCCATCGAGTTGTGGCGATCTTTGACTTGGGATCGTGGAAAGGAACTATCGGATCACGCTCGATTTACCATCGAATCCGGAGTGAAGGTCTTCTTTGCTGACCCGCATAGTCCATGGCAGCGCGGCACGAACGAGAATACGAACGGTCTTCTGCGCCAATACTTCCCGAAAGGTACCGACCTGTCTCGCTGGAGTGCCCAAGAGATCCAAGCCGTAGCCCATGCGTTGAACACAAGGCCTCGAAAAACATTAGGCTGGAAAACACCTGCCGAAGCACTAAACAAGTATCTAAAATCAATTCAACAATCCAGTGTTGCGACGACCGGTTGAATCCGCCCAGTATGCGAGTCGTTTATTTCGCCAGCGGCTCTGGCGCTATCGCATGCGCCAGAGCATGAGTCGCCGAGGGAATTGCTGGGACAACGCGCCAATGGAGCGCGTGTTCCGCAGCTTGAAAACGGAGTGGATACCGACCACGGGTTACCGAACGGCTCAAGAAGCCCAGCGCGATATCAGCCACTTCTTGATGCATCGGTACAACTGGATTCGACCCCATCAATTCAATGGTGGGCTGACGCCAGCTCGGGCCGAAGAAAAATTTAACGTCGTGTCCGGGATTAGTTGACCACTACATTCTGAAGAACGGATCAGCTGGACTGAAGCAAGATACAGAAATGGCACTGCGTTACCACAGCAAGGCTGCGGATCAGGGTAGTGCAGAGGCGCAATATTACGTGGCTGACAAATTGGCGCCAAAAAAGATTGCTCCTGCGGTTGCTCGGCAGATGCGTAAATGCGCCGCTGAACAGGGACATGGTAAATCGGCCGTCATGCTATCGCTCTACCTCCAAGAAGAACAAAAATATAACGAAGCTATGGAAGTCCTACAGAGGGGCGTGGCTGCCGGTAATGAGAATGCCGCCGGCCGTTTGGAAGAAGCATTTCGGGGACACTCTCCCTCAAATGAATTGTATTACCTAGGCCAAGAGGAAGACCTCGAACGCGCAGAGCGCTACGAAAAAATCTGGAGGATGCTCGCGAACTATTCTTACGCCAATCCTTCGGTCCCCGAAATCAACGAAATCCTCCCGCTGCCACCGGCCCAGCTACCGCCGTGGGACGGCAAACTCCTATGGCTCGAAGCACGCTTGGCCAATGTCCCACCGCAAAAGCCTAGCGAGGCATTGATCCATCAATTAGCCAAGGACAAGAGCCTAGACCCCGCTACCGGTCGACCATTGCCCGACTCACCAGCTTTCATCCAAGCCACATACCCTTGGCCAACTTGCCAGAGCGGCCAAGCCTGCCCGCAGACCGGCTATTGGAAAGCCGAACCAATCTACTATTTTCGCGCGAGCATCCAGGGAACCCCTATCCGTCGTTTTAAAAAGGGCGAAATGATGCCAACCCAGGAGGTCACGAGGTACCAGCGCCGTATCTTGCTAGCCGACCGAATCACGGTTCAAGTGGAAAACGTTAGTTGGAGATTGTTCGGTGAGGCCTAAATATCGAGCGCGGCGCTGGAGCGCAATTCATCTTCAGTGACGGCGGCGCGGGCACGGCCGGTCTTTGGAACGGTTTTGACGCCTGTGTCGCCACTATCGAAATAGGCATTTCAGTTTCGACTTTCCGTGGCGCAAGGCAGTACTGATACGTAAACGGAGTGTCTGTTGAGCCGACAACAAATCCTCAGTTGCAGACGGTGACAGCATCAGAAGAGGGAACCGCTGATAAAGACGGGTAGATACCTCGGCATAACCGAAGCCGTTCAGAAGCAGTGCTGTCCACGGGTGGTCCAGTGGATTTCAAGACTGAGCTTGATGCCAACCCCCGTCAGACCGACAATCCATTAGACGACCCCGTGATGTAAACCAACAGGCGTGATCGCCTGAGGAGGCGTTCAAATGAGTTCCTCATCGCCACTCATCTTGCAAGACCGCGCCGCAGCCGGTCGACGTCTGGTGGAGCCGCTGCTGAAGTACGCGCACAGACCCGATGTCATCATCCTCGCCTTGCCCCGTGGCGGGGTGCCGGTGGCTTATGAAGTGGCCACTGCCCTGGAGGTGCGGCTGGACCTGATGCTGGTGCGCAAGCTGGGCGCTCCTTCCAATCAAGAGTTCGCCATGGGCGCTATTGCCAGTGGCGGCATTCAGATCCTCAACGACTATGCGCTACGGGCGCACCCGATTAATCAGGCCACGTTCGATGGCGTGGTCGCACGGGAAACCCGGGAGTTGTTGCGGCGTGAGCAGGCGTATCGGGGAGCTCGCGCGCCGGTGCAACTCAAGGATCAGGTGGTGATCCTGATCGATGACGGCCTGGCGACAGGCGCCTCGATGATGGCGGCGATCCAGGCGGTGCGTTTGCAGGCGCCGTCGCGCATCGTCGTGGCCGTGCCGGTGGGGCCGATCGAGACGATGGAGGCGTTGCGCCGTGAGGTGGATGAGCTGATCTGTCCCGTCGTACCTGATTGGTTCATGTCGATCGGCCATTGGTACATGGATTTTTCCCAGACCGCGGATGCAGAGGTCATCACGTTGTTGCAGCGGGCCTGGCAGAGAGAGTCCCCTCTCGCTCAACAGCCTTCCGATCATGAGTGACCAAGGTCAGGGCCTTTGCTGGACCCGAGCATCGGGATGGGGGTACAGGACGTCACCGATCATGACGCCTCCTTGCGCCACGAGGCGCTCCAGCGCAACCACCTCGTGCTTGCCGATTGCGTCGTCCAGATTCGTCGAATCGTCTGCGGCAAAAAAATCGACACGGGCAGTTGGATCAAGACATTCAAAAATGTAGCGGCAACGTGTCAGGTGAGAACTCGAGGTGACTACCCCGTAGTCCGGACAACCGCGTTGCTGCGCAAAGGCGATGATCATCCAAATGTCTTCCACCGTATTGGAGCTAAGCAGATCAGCAGGTGTCGCTCTATCAATCGCTGCGCCTCGATTGAGCAAGCACTGGTGCACCAGCTCGCGGTGTGGCGTGTTGGACGTGTTGAAATGATCGCCAAACCCGCCCGTAGCCAGGAGAACGACATGGGGCTGCGTTTGCTGCAATTGGACCGCTTTCTCAATTCGTCCAATTGCAATGTGTGAAAGCTCGCCATCGGCACTATTGGGGGATGCAAGAATGAATACGGTTTTTTTCATTTCAGTCCCCAAATCAGCGTGTGGCAGCGGCGGTTGACCCAGGGTTCCGGATGCAGGTGCAGCCTTGAGAATCGCAGCTGCCCAAGGCATGCGGCGACTCAGGCCATGACCTTACTGAGGTATCAACCGGGTCTGAGCCTGCCTGGCAATTGCCCGGGCACAGGCCTGGATCGCTTCTACAGCCTGGCCGGCATCCAGGGCATGGAAACGATAACTGGGCATACTGACGCTGACGCACCCCACAACCCCTAGCGCAGGGACAACAATCGGACAGCCGTAGCAACAGATATCGTCCTCGTTTTCCTCCAGGTCCGTGGTGTAGCCCCTGGCTGCACTGATCTCGATCTCGGCGAGCAACTTGTCCATCTGGGTAATGGTGTTGCTGGTGAGTGGGCGGACAGTGATCGCTGAAAGCAGTTTCTTCACTTCCTCGACCGGCTGTTGTGAAAGCCATGCCTTGCCCACCGAACTGGAATACAACGTGACACGGGTGCCTATCCTCGACGCCATGCGCACCGTACGCCGGGACTCCAATTTGCTGATGTAGATCATTTCCAGGCCACTGCGCATGGCCAGGTGGACGGTTTCATCCAGCCTGTCGCGCAGCTCAATCAGGTAGGGGTCGGCGATCGCGCGCAGATCAGAACCTTCCCAGGCTTTGTAAGCCAGACTGATCAGCCGTGGACCGAGGGCGACTCGACCCTCGGCGCCTGCCTCCACCAGCATGCCTTCAGCCAGCAGCGCCGCGACAATGCGGTGAGTGGTGGGGCGAAGGTAGCCCAGCGCTTTGGACAGCTCGCCCACGGAAGGCGATTGCGGCGCGTCCGAAACGGCCTGGAGCACGTTCATGAACTTGGTGAACGCAGCCGTTCCACAGGTATATGCGCCGAATCAGGCATGCGCGGTGTTCTTGAGCCAGCTTTCAAACCGCGTCGCCCCGAGGATTGGACTATCTCCCGGCGTCAGCGACTGATCGTTGACCGGCGCACCGAAATACGGAACGGTATCGTCCGACACCGCCTGGCGCGGATCCTTGATGCGTTGCAGGTACTCCCTCACGAACTCCACCAGCGGTCGGCGTTCGGGACCGGCCACTTCCACGGTCTGATTGCTCGGCATTTTCAACGCGATGTCGGTCAGTGCGGCCGCCACATCGATCGAGGCCACCGGTTGCAACGCGGCGGACGTCAGGTGGATGGTGTCGCCGTCCTCGCGACCCGAGAAGGCAATGGCACCGATGAACTCGAAGAACTGCGTGGCCCGCAGGATGGTGTAGGGAACACCCGATGCCTTGATGAGTTTTTCCTGGGCCATCTTCGCCCGGAAGTAGCCGCTGTCGAGCATCCGTTCGGTACCGACGACGCACAACGCAACATGGTGTTTGACGCCGTTGACTTTCTCCGCGGCCAACAGATTCTTCCCGGCCGTTTCGAAAAAGTGCAGCGCCGCGTGGTCTTCGAAGGAGGGTGAGTTGGCCACGTCGACCACCACGTCGGCTTCGTTCAATGCGTCGAGCAGGCCTTCGCCACTGATGATGTTGACACCGGTACTGGGTGACGCCGCCAGGGTTTCGTGCCCCAGCGCCTGCAGGTTTTTGCACAGTTGGCTGCCGATCAGGCCGGTGCCGCCGATGACGACGATTTTCATGGTCGATTTTCCGTTTCGGTGGGTGCTGCATTCATTAAACACCCGCTCGGCAGGAGTGTCGGGCGCACCCATGCGCGGACCGACAGGTGGTCGGAAGTCCGCGCGCCAAGTGGAATAAACCGCGTTTCTTTGCTTTAGTCCACCTGTGGCTGGCCCGTGTGCGCAGCCCCCCGACGCAGCAGGAAGCCCTGACGGAAGAATCCCATGAACCTTCGATTTTCACCTTCCGCCGCCTGGGTCGCCGTACTCGCAGTCGCGGCCTTGCCCTGCGTCGAGGCGGCCGAATATACCCAGGTCAATGCGACTGCCAGCACCATTTCCTTCACCTATAACCAGTTCACCTCACGCGCCTACGGCACCTTTGGCAAGTTCGAAGCCACCCTCGATTTCGACACCGACAACCCCGCCGCCGCGCACGCTGCACTGCGCATCGACCTCGACAGCATCGACGCCGGCAGCAGTGATGCCAACGAAGAACTGCAGAAACCCGCATGGTTCGACACGGCGAGCTACCCGGTGGCGACGTTTGAATCGAGCGGCGTGAAATCCCTGGGCAACGATCGCTACCTGGTCACCGGCAAACTCACGCTCAGGGGGATCACGCGCGTGGTGGAAGTGCCGGTGCAGCTCAAGGCCGACAACGCCATCGGCATCTTCGATGGCCAACTGACGGTCAAGCGCAGCGACTTCAACATCGGCGAAGGCGAATGGGCCGATGGCGTGGTGTCCAACGATATCAACATCAGGTTTCGCATGGTGGCGCCACAGCAGTAGTGTCAGTGCGCTCATGTCTTGGGAGAGTGGATTTCGATCACACTAGACAAAGACTTCCTGACGGTCTGATTTGCGTTTTCTGAGTGCGGCCAGCATATCCCTTTCGGTCATCCCGTTGGCCCAGGAAGGGCGCAGTTGATAGTGGGGCTCATCCTTGAAGCTTTTCCAGTTTCCGCCCCACTCCAGGCCCAGGTCCATCGCCAATACCCCGACGGCTTTGTACTTGGGCGAGTTGCCAAGGTACTTGCCACTTTCAAAAATACCGATATCGAACGCGATGCCGAAGTTATGGTTGGACTGGCCACCTTTGGCATTGGTGACCGGCGGGCCATTGTCAGGGCGACCTTTGGCGTAAAGCGCGTCTTGCTCTTCGTAAGTTCTCAGGCCGCTGATGATCTTGATGTTGATGCCGCTGAGTTTGGCTTTCTGTATGAGTGCAATGGCATAGGGACGTACTTGCGGCAACAAGGTGTCGATGTTCTTTTTACTTTTGGGGTCCAGGTCAGAGGTGGAATCGTCTGCCAGCGTTACGGCTTGATCGGGAACCAGACGTTGCGCAATGGCGATCCAGGTTTGTGGCCCGGGTTTACCGTCGACTTCTACGCCGACAGCGGCTTGAACGGCACAGATCAGCTGTTGGATATCCATTGCTCTGTTCCTGCACTTTGATGTTAATTGAACTTTACAGCAGTTGTTAATATGGGTTTACAGTCCTGCAATACGTTTTATGTGGGGTAATTAGTTAAACGGTAGATGCTGTGACGGGATTGATCAACTTGTCTGGGTTGATATAAGTTGTATCAGTGTCGTTACATATCTGTAACGCTGGTTTATCAGTTTTCAGCGGGTTCAGTGTTTGTCGTTGATGTTTGTTGCTGATACCAGGCGGCTCATCTAAGTTGTCTTGGGAGCCGTTTTCAAGTGCATGACATTGATAGACGGCACGTTCACTTTCTATGCCCGGCAGGCTGTCGGAAAGGAAGGTCGCGATGGCTAAATCCACACGCAAGCCGCAACCCATGATCTTGATCCGCGGGTTCGGCGGACTCAACGTCGAAGACGAGAAAAAGGCCACCTATCAAGGCTTCAATGACGGCACGGTCTACCCCCAGAAACGTGGCGAAAACTATATCTATGAAGGGTTCATCCTCAGGTTCCTGAAATCTTCCTGGCAATACCAGGATGCAACCAATGTTGTCGGCTATTACGGCGAAAATGTCGGCGATACCGCGCCCCCCATTCCTGCTGAATTGAAGGCATTGGACTCGGGCTTTTTCAGCAAAGGCAAGTTGATCATCGATCCGGCCATGGCGTTGCACCTGGTACGCACGGCAAACGACCCTAATCGGACATTGTGGGTATTTCGCTACTACGATCTCAATGACCGCAAAATGGTCGCCTACGGTGCTGCACTGCTGCGGCTGATCGACTTTATCCGGGCCTTGGCCAAGCTCAAGAACCCTGCTCAGCCCGAGCCCATGGTCAATATCATCGCTCACTCCATGGGCGGTTTATTGGCGAGGCAAGCGATTCAACAGACGATTCCGGACGCTAAACGCAACCCAGCCGATCTGATCAACAAAGTGGTGACCCTCGGTACTCCCCATCAAGGCATTGCCTTTCAGATCCTGAAGAAATGGGTGGGAATGGACGCGGAACAGGAGATCGAGCATTTTAATCCCGCGACTCAAAAAGACCCGCACAACCCAACGTCATTTACCCAGTTCGGCAAGCACTTCCCGTTGGATCGCTTGCTGACCGTGGTGGGTACCAACTACAAATCCTACGATGTCGGCTCGGCCTCCCTGGGCAATCGGCTGTTCTCGCTGGGCGACGAATTCGGCATGAATTACAACCGCAGCGACGGCCTGGTCAAACAGAGCTTCGCACAGATTCCAGGGGCGCCACGAACCTTCGTGCATAAGTGCCATGGTGGTTTCGACTCGCTGGTGACGGCCAGGGAGTCATTCGAAATCGCCACGCGTTTCTTCTTCGGCAACGTGAAGGTCCGTTTGAGGATGATCGAAGGTGAAGTGCTGCGCGGCATGGATATGTTCGGCAAGAGCGAGTTCTTTTTCGGCGTGTCGATCAAACCGCGAGGGGTCGATTTCGAACTGTTCCATCAGGGCGCCGATTCGGAAAACTGTTATGGCCCCTTCACCAAGACCAGCCTGACCGACCCGGCGGTGGAATTCGGTTGGGCCGGCCCCGACCGGCTGATCTGGGAGGGTTATCTCAACACCACGCCCATTTTGGAAGATGCCAGCATCAGCAAAAAGGACATGGTCATGCGCGTGGACTTTTATGTCGGCGAGCGCGATCTGTTTGGGGTGGGTTTTTCGGATAACGTTATTTTCAGAAAGCAGTACTACATTCGTGGATTGCTGCTGCCGCCTTACACCATGTTCATCCATGACGGCGAACAGTTTGCGGCGCCTGGTTATGTCGACGATCCCAAGACGCTGATGACAAAAGTGGCCAAGGGATGGGAATTCGACGTGACGGGTACGGGATTCAAGGGACGTTTCAGGATCGAGGTTGAGCAGGTGCCTGAGTGATACTGAATTCGTCAGAGTGGGCGAGGAGGCCAAGGCTTTGGTTTAGCGGTGTTGCCAAGCGCCCCATCGCGGGCAAGCCCGCTCCCACAGTGATCGAGGCTGTTGCACAAATGGAGTGAACAACACAAAACCCTGTGGGAGCGGCGGTGCGACGATTCGACTTGCTCGCGATGGGGCCGGCACAGTCAACACTTCAATCATCTGACCCACCGGCATCAGACCCGATATCGCAACGCCTCCAGCCCCAAGGCAAACGCCGGCGATGCCTGACGCCACCTCGGGTAGTACAGATGACACCTGGGCAAGCGGCGCGCACCAGTCCTCGAGCACGGATGCTGTCAGTGACGCTGCGCGTCACATCCATCGCCCGACACTAGCAGTTCTGCTAGTACCCAGGGCGAGTCAATTGCGCCACAGTAAAACCCTGAATCGTCGCTCCTTCAGGGAACTCCACCATGTCTCCGAACCGTACAATCTTGCTCGCCACCGACCAACAACGCACGGTGTTGAATGCGCTCGACACGTCTCAGCCCAATCCTCTTGTCTACACCGTCTATGGACATCGCCCACCCGAGAGCGGCTTACTAAGCCTGCTCGGCTTTAACGGCGAACGGCCGGACTCGCTGACCGGGTATTATTTGCTGGGCAATGGCTATAGGGCATTTAATCCGGTGTTGATGCGGTTTAACAGTCCGGACAGTTGGAGTCCTTTTGGAGCAGGTGGTGTGAATAGCTATGCCTATTGCTCCGGGGATCCTGTGAACAGAAATGACCCTTCTGGACATGCAGGAAAATTGCTTTGGGCAGCCATGCGCAACAACTTGAAATTCCTGATCGGTCAAGGTGAGCAAAAAACTCGTCTTGTTCGTCAATCGACAAAGTTCCTTAAACAAAGCACAGCAAACAGTGCAATAAAGCGTACAGCTGCGGATGCCTTTCAGGACGTAATAAAAGAGGTGCCCGTACAAAAAGTCGCTCCAACCCCAAGGGCCCCACGGGCGCTTATCTTGGCCCCGCCACCCACACGCCCACGAATCAACCAGAATGCCATTGTCAACCAACCAATGGCGCCAGCGATTGCTGCAAGCCAATTGCAAGCTAATCCCGGTAGCTCTATTCCCACGGCGCCTACGGCGCAAAACTTGGACCTCGCATCTGAATTTCATATAGGTCAAACCCTAATGGCCTTAGCGAATCAAGGCTTATCTTCCGCGCAAGTAAATGCTCTAATAAGGCAAAATGTGAGAGTGATTCCCGCGACGTCCAGCGCAATTAGAGCACCGACAGCACCGATGCGCGGCCCTCAGAACCGTCGGCCTTTCTGATCGTTCTCACGCTCTTCGTCACTAGTGCCCATTCATAACCGCAGCCTTGACCTGTGAAACATGACGGGACACTGGTGACGCAGGGCGTGGGAACGATCATTGCGTCGCGCTGAGTACTTTAGCGAACAAGCCGCCTCGGCACGTTATGATAGGCAGACCCTCGATCAACGCTTCACATCCGCCTCCCGGAGTCAGCCCCTGCAATGCCCCAGATCACCCATTACCAAGCCCCATGCCCAGAGCCGGTCAACAGCCAGATCCTGCAGATGGTCGTCGACTACCTGACCGACATCAGCATGGTCGCGATCCCGCCGAGCAACCTGTTGTACAACCTCTATCAGTACGCGATCGGCTATGAGGTTCATCTCTACCTGGAGGCCTTGAACGGGGCGAAAGGGATTGCCGTGGAGTTGCTGGTCGCGACCGACGATGACGACCCGGAAAAAGTTGTCGGCTTTTTGCTGTACCTGCCGGTCAAGGACGATCCCGAGGCGTGCGGCGTGGCGTACATGGCGGTGCAGGCCGGTTATCGGCGTCAAGGCATTGCCCGGCGGATGGTGCGGGAAATGGTCGGCCGTTATCCCCATGCCGAACTGACCTGCGCTGTGGCCAAGGTGCCTTATTTCGAGTCGATGGGCTTTCAGGTGGTGGGCGTGCGCGGAACTCAGGTGCTGATGAACACCCGCGACCATGGCAGTGAAGGGTTGATGGGGCTGTTGGATGTGGCCTCGATCTACAGCTCGCTGGAGGTGCGGCAGATTCATACCTACCTGCTGCAAAAACATGGCAAGCGGGCGATGCTCGATGCGGAAAAACAGCGGGATCGGCACTTGGACCAGATGGCGCGCAAGGCGCAGGAGTGTGCGCGCGAGCGGCTGGGCGAGGGGGAATGTAGTCAGCGCCCGCCCAGACAACCCGGTCGACTGTAGGAGCGAGCTTGCTCGCGAAAATCGTCCGGAGATCGCGTTCGTTCAGGCAGTGCGCGTTATCGTTGTCGTCCATCGTCGGAACGCCGCCCGGACCAAGCTCGCTCCTACAGAGAATGGGGTTTCGTACCGTTAAAAAAGAGCCTCAACGCTCTTTGATGGGGAGGTAGAAGAGCCCTTGAGGCTCAAGATGCGCGTGAAGCAAGTGGTGAGCTTGTTGGGGTTCAGTGCACTCACCACTTACGCAACGGCTTGCACCAACAAGCGGCTGCGCATAATTATCGTAGAAAGGTGGGGTTGTCCGCTCAAGTACCACTAGTCGCATGATCAAAAGATCGCAGCCTGCGGCAGCTCCTACAGGGTATTGCGTACATCTGTAGGAGCTGCCGCAGGCTGCGATCTTTTGATCTTTTGATCTTCGGCTAGGCCAGCCTGAACACCAGCGCTTTCAACCCGCATTCGACATCCGCATCCGGAAACTCCGGCGGGTTCTCCAGCCGTTGCTCGAAGCGCAGGCTCGGCGCTTCACGCATGACGCCCTCGATCAGGAAATCCGCGCCGAACGCCGGGTCGTTCATGCAGGCCAGCACCGTACCCTGGGCACTGAGCAACTCCGGCAGACGACGCAACACCCGCTGGTAGTCCTTGGTCAGCAGAAAACTGCCTTTCTGAAAGGACGGCGGATCGATGATCACCAGGTCGTACGGCCCCTTGCCGATCACCTTGCCCCAGGACTTGAACAGGTCGTGGCCCAGAAACGTCACCTTGCCCAGGTCATGTCCGTTCAGTCGGTGATTGTCACGGCCACGGCTCAGCGCCGGGCTGGACATGTCCAGGTTGACCACATGGGTCGCGCCGCCTTCGATGGCGGCCACCGAGAAGCCGCAGGTGTAGGCGAACAGATTCAACACGCGCGTGCCCTGGGCATTGGCCCGTACCCAGTCGCGGCCGTAGCGCATGTCGAGGAACAGGCCGGTGTTCTGTTTGCGCCCCAGGTCGACGCGATAATGCAGGCCGCCCTCGGTGATGGTCATGTCCTCGATCGCCTCCCCGAGCAGCCACTCGGTGGTGCTTTGCAGCAGGTAACGATGTTGCAGCGCCAAGGTGTGCGCGCCGGAGGTCGCCCACTCAGGTGATTGAGTGACCTGCAGCAGCCGCTGTTTCAACGCCTCCAGTTGCGCCGCTTCAGGCTCTTTGAACAGCGATACCAGCACCACACCCTGCAACCAGTCCACCGTCAATTGCTCCAGCCCCGGCCAGCAACGACCACGGCCGTGGAACAGCCGGCGGGTTTCTTCCGGGGCGGCTGCCAGGGCTTTGAGCAAATGATCGTGGAGGATAGAGAGCGCGTCAGAGTTCATCGGGCAGGGTCGGCAACAGGTTGGGGCGGCATTTTAAACACAAATGCTCCCCAACGAACCAACAGCGGAAGGCTTTACCAATCCACCGAATAGCTGACCGCCAATCGACGTCCAGGTCTGATGATGGCGATGCCAGGGGAAATCAGGCGAGGTCAGCCCCGGGAGTTATCACGATTAATTTAACTTTACGTGAGGATTCGGCGATCTGTCGGCTCACATACTCGGCTGCAACGATCAACCGCCGGGAACGCATTATGTCGTCGCTACCTGCTTCATCCCATCCACGCTGGCTACGGCTTACCCATTGGCTCAATGCGCTGGCGGTACTGGTCATGGTCACCAGCGGTTGGCGGATCTATAACGCGTCGCCGCTTTACGATTTCAGTTTTCCCGCTTCGATCACCCTGGGCGGCTGGCTCGGCGGTGCGTTGCAATGGCACTTCGCGGCGATGTGGTTTCTCGCCATCAACGGTCTGGTCTACCTGATCATCAACCTCTTCAGTGGTCGTCTGAAACGGCGCTTTTTCCCCGTCTCGCCCCAAGGTGTCCTGCATGACCTGTGGGCTGCGTTGCGCGGGCGGTTGAAGCATGCCGACCCGAGTCATTACAACCAGGTGCAACGGGTGGCGTACCTGTTCGTGATGGCCGACATCGCGCTGCTGGTGATCTCCGGGCTGGTGCTGTGGAAGTCCGTGCAGTTCCCGCTCCTGCGTGAGTTGCTGGGCGGTTACGAAGGCGCGCGGCATGTGCATTTCATTGCGATGGCGTTGTTGGTGGCATTCGTTGCGGTGCATCTACTGATGGTCGCGCTGGTTCCCAGAACGTTGTGGGCCATGATTGTCGGACGCAAGGAGCCCGTATGAAAAAGCGCATCCAGGGCTCTGAGCTGGACGAGTCGTCCATCCTGACCGACGCCCGAAAAATAATTGCCCCGCAGATCGAGGATCGTTCCCGTCGCTCCTTTCTGATGCGCGGCCTGACCCTCGGCGGCGTGGCCATGTTGTCCGGCTGCAACCTGACCGACAACGACAGCGTCGAGACCGCCCTGTCCTCCATGTCCCGGTTCAACGATCGGGTGCAGGGCTGGCTGTTCAATCCCAACGCATTGGCGCCCACCTATCCTGAGTCGATGATCACCCGGCCGTTTCCCTTCAATGCCTTCTACGGCATCGATGAGGCACCGACGGTGGAGGAAGAGGGTTACCGCCTGGAAGTGACCGGGCTGGTCGCCGACAAGCGCAGCTGGCGCCTTGAAGATCTGCGCGCCATCGCGCAGACCGATCAGATCACCCGACACATTTGCGTCGAAGGCTGGAGCGCGATCGGGCGCTGGGGCGGCGTGCGGTTCAGCGATTTCCTGAAGCGGGTCGGTGCCGACACCGATGCCAAATATGTCGGCTTCAAATGCGCGGACGACTATTACACCAGCATCGACATGGCCACCGCACTGCATGCGCAAACTCTGTTGGCGCTGACCTATGACGGCGCGGTATTGCCTCGCGAGTACGGCTTCCCGATGAAGCTGCGCATGCCCACCAAGCTGGGCTACAAGAACCCCAAACACATCCAGGCGATATTCGTCAGCAACACCTACAGCGGCGGCTACTGGGAAGACCAGGGCTACAACTGGTTCGGTGGCAGCTGACGGCGCCCGGCAGTTTTATTGCGCGGCTCACGCTGCGTTCATTAGCAACCTGTGATTCAAAGGAGTTTCATCATGAAAATGTTAACCACCGCGGTACTGTCGATGTGCCTGGCCATGGGCGCTGCCAGCGTGTTTGCCGCCAATGCCATGAACAACGACAGCATGAGCAAGGATTCGATGTCCAAGGACGCCATGAAAAAGGAGGCCATGTCCAAGGATTCCATGAGCAAAGACGCCATTAAAAAAGACGCCATGTCGAAGGACTCGATGAAGAAAGACGAAATGTCCAAGGATTCCATGAGCAAAGACGCCATGAAAAAAGATGCCATGTCCAAGGACGCCATGAAGAAGGACGAGATGGCACAGTAATTCGAACCCTGTTACTCACGGGCTACCGCTTGTAGGGCCCTCGATTTTGTCGTTGCCTGTATCAAAAATGAATTTCCTCGGTGTCCGCTGCTCATACCTGTAAGTAGCGGATTTCAGGCCGCGAAATCATTTACGTAATCAGGGAGTAGCACAGTCATGAGTCCAGTATCGACAGCGGGCGAGACGCTTCCTGGCGGGTTGATTCTTGTGGTTGAGGACGACCCGTTGATTCTGGAGTTTCTCTGCGAAATTCTTCAGGATGAAGGGTTTGTGGTTCAGCCCCAGGCCAGTGCAGACGCCGCATCAGCCTATCTGGAAGGTCATTTCAATGAAGTCCGACTATTGCTGACGGACATCACCATGCCAGGCAAGCTCAATGGCGCGGACCTGGCCAACCAGTTTGGTGACCGCTGGCCGGACAAGCCGATCATGATCATGTCCGGCTTCGAAACCCCCGAAACCTCCGGCGTGAGGCACCGGGTGTCGTTCATCAAGAAGCCCTGGGCGCTCGGGCAATTGCTCGATTGTGTGCAAAGCGCCTTGGCTTCACACAGGCCTCTGTAGGAGCTGGCTTGCCAGCGAAGGCGATGGGTCAGACGACAGATGTGTTGGATGAGAAACCGCCTTCGCTGGCAAGCCAGCTCCTACAGGGGTGGCATACGGAGGTGTAGATTGTAAGACATACCCGTCTGACCCTTGCAAAAGGAAGCTGCCCTTTGCCTGTTCACAATTGCGTCTTCAACACCCCTTACCGCGCTTTTCTATTCGACATGGATGGCACCGTCCTCAACTCCATCGCCGCCGCCGAGCGGATCTGGACCGCCTGGGCCTTGCGCCACGGGGTCGATGTCGAATCTTTCCTGCCGACCATCCATGGCGCCCGCGCCATCGACACCATCAATCGTCTGGCGCTGCCCGGGGTGGATGCCGAGGCTGAAGCGGCGTTTATCACCGAGGCCGAAATCGGGGATGTCGAGGGGATTGTCGAGGTGGCCAGCGCGGCGAACTTCCTCAAATCGTTGCCGGCCAAGCAATGGGCCATCGTCACCTCTGCACCCAAGGCGCTGGCGCGACGACGGATGGCGGCGGCGGGGATACCGGAGCCTGAGGTGATGGTCACGGCCGAAGATGTCAGTGCTGGTAAACCCGATCCTGCAGGGTATCGACTGGCTGCGAGGCGGCTGGGTGTCGAGGTGACCGAGTGCCTGATTTTCGAAGACGCGGCGGTGGGGATTCTCGCGGCCGAGGCGGCGGGGGCGGACCTTGTGGTCATGACATCGACTCACATTCACCCGATCAAGACGGCGCATGCGACGCTGGTCAGTTATGACACGGTGACCGCAGGGGTGGATCCCGACGGTAATCTTCGCCTTCACACCCTCTAACTGTGGGAGACGGGCTTGCCGGCGAAAGCGGTGTATCAGGCAACATCAATATTGACTGTGCCGCCGCCTTCGCTGGCAAGCCAGCTCCTACAGGGGGTTGTGGTGTTTCAGTAAATCCCGGGGATCAACCGCCAGCTACGGGCGCAATAGGCCTCGTATTCACTACCGAACTGCGCCCGCAACAGCGCTTCTTCTGAGTGAATGCGCGCAATCAGCGGGATCATTGTCAGCGCGGCCAGCAACAGGCCGACACCCGAACGAAACGCCAGCGCCCAGCCCACGGCAGTGATCAACATCCCGAGGTAACTGGGGTTGCGCAAGTTGCGATAGATCCCGTCGGTGACCAGGCTATGCCCCGGTTGAATCGCCACCAGTCCACTGAAGCGTTTGCCCAGCACAAACACCGGCCACAGCCGTAGCGCGCCGCCGATGATGAACAGCACGGCGCCGAGCCAGCGAACGCCCTCGCCACCGAAGGTCCAGAATTCGATCCGGTCGGTGTAGGCCGGCAAAAAACCGCTCAATATGCCGATCACCCCGAAGGCCGGGAGCACCCAGCGATTGGCCCGGTCCTCCCGTTCGCCAGAGCTCAGGTTGGCCTCGGTAAACAGTGACGCGATCGCCATCACCAGGGTTGCCAGCACCACGACCACCAGCGGCGCATGGGAAAAAAACGCCGCAAATCCGCCCAGCCCCCACACCGCGAGCCCGAGGTAGGCGAGGGTGGCGACGACGGCGAAAAACGCCAGCCTGGCCGAGATTTTCATGACTGACCTCCCAAGTCACAGTGTAGGAGCTGCCGAGCGCAGCGAGGCTGCGATCTTTTGATCTTGATCTTGATCTTGATCTTGATCTTCGGTGCCCTTCCAGACGCTCAAGATCAAAAGATCGCAGCCTCGCTTCGCTCGACAGCTCCTACGCAGATCCCGAGCAGATCCCGAGCAGATCCCGGGCAGATCCCACGCAGCGCCTACGCCGCGTTGTCAGCCCGGGCATTGCGCCGAATCACCTGGGGCGGCTGGCCGAACGCCCGAAGGAACGCTTCGCGCATGCGCCGACGGTCGCTGAAGCCGGTCTCGACGGCGATCTGATCGAGGTTCAATCGTCCGCGTTCGAGCAATTGGCGAGCGGCTTCCAGGCGCAGGTTCTCGATGGCCTTGGCCGGCGACTGGCCGGTCTCGGCGCGAAAGGCCCGGCTGAATTGCCGAGGGCTGAGGCGCGCCACGTCCGCCAGGTGTTCCACCGACAAGGCCTCGGCGAGGTGTTCCCGGGCATAGCCCAGCACGGTCTGGATACGGTCGGATTTCGGTTCCAGTTCCAGCAGTGCCGAGTGCTGCGACTGGCCGCCTGCGCGGCGGTGGTACATCACCAGCTTCTGCGCCACGGAACGGGCCAGATCGGCGCCGTGATCCTTTTCCACCATGGCCAGCGCCAGGTCGATGCCGGCGGTCATTCCGGCAGAGGTCCAGATCGAACCGTCGATGACGTAGATGCGGTCTTCTTCGACTTTGATCGACGGGAACCGCGCTTGCAGTTCCCGAGCGTACGCCCAGTGCGTGGTGGCCCGTCGGCCGTCCAGCAAACCGGCCTGGGCCAGGACAAAGGCGCCGGAGCAGATCGATGCCGTGCGGCGTGCGGTCTTGACGCTGGCGCGCAGGTAGTTGAGCACCCCTTCGGGCGCCTGCTGGAGGACGGCATCGCCGCCGACCACGATCACCGTATCGAACACCCGCTCGTCGAACGCCTCGGTGCCGACACTCAGGCCACCGGAGGCACGTAGCAGGCGGCCGTGCTCGGACAACACGCTGACCTCATAAAGCGCTTCGCCAGCGCTGAAGTTGGCGTATTCGAACACCGGCATGGCCGCCAGCGCCATGGACTGGAAACCTTCAAAAACGACAAACGCCACGCAAGTCATCGCCAGTTCCTCAAAGTGTCATGTCCTGAAAACGTACTTTAAACGTCATTTGCGACGCGCGTCAGTCCATTTATAACGGATCACACCCCGGCGAATCTATCGCCTCACTGTGAAGGAAAATCGACATGGCCCTCTCCTCCAAAGGCACCGCACTGATCACTGGAGCCTCTTCGGGCATCGGCGCGGTCTACGCCGAGCGGCTGGCCCGGCAAGGTTACGACCTGATTCTGGTCGCCCGCAGCCGGAGCAAATTGAACGCCTTGGCCAACCAGCTGAGCAACCAGACCGGACGCGCGGTGGAAGTGGTCGCCGCGGACCTGAAAGACAAAGCCGACCTGCTGCGGGTTGAAGAGATACTGCGCCACGACGCGAGCATCACCCTGCTGGTCAACAATGCCGGGGTCGGCGGCGTCATGCCATTGCTGGGCAGCCCGGTGGACGATATGGAAGACATGATCACCCTCAACGTCACGGCGTTGATGCGCCTGGCTTACGCGGTGGTGCCCGGCTTCGTCGCCCGCGGCAGCGGCACCGTGATCAACATCGCCTCGATCGTGGCTATCGCTCCGCAAATTCTCAACGGCGTGTACGGCGGGACCAAGGCCTTCGTCCTGAGCTTGAGCCAGTCGATGCATCACGAGCTGGCCGACAAAGGCGTGCGCATCCAGGCCGTATTGCCCGGCGCCACGGCCACGGACTTCTGGAGCGAGGCCGGCAACCCGGTGGAAAACCTGCCGAAGGAGATCGTGATGTCCGCCGAGGATATGGTCGACGCCGCCCTGACGGGCCTGGCACAAGGCGAGGTGGTGACCATTCCCGGCCTGCACGACGGCGAGCAGTGGGACCGCTATGAAAGCCAGCGCAAAACGCTGTCCGGGTTGTTCGGCAACTCCACGGCGGCACCGCGTTATCGCGAAGACGCTAGTCCTGAGGCCGGGGTGAACTAAGCTTGGCTAAGCAACGTTCACCCTTGGCTCGTTGAAACGATCGAGGAGCCGGTGGCGTGCCAAAAGGGAGCCACCATGCTTCACATCAGAACACCCTTGATTCTGCACCCGGGCCTGTCGACCCCGACCCGACGCATCTGGCTCAAACTGGAAAACCTGCAACCCAGCGGCTCGTTCAAGCTGCGCGGCATGGGGCTGTTGTGCACCCAGGCCAAGGCTGCGGGCAAGCGCAAAGTGGTTTGCCCCTCCGCTGGCAACGCCGGTTTCGCCACGGCCGTGGCCGCCGCCAGCCTGGGCCTGAAAGCCTGCATCGTGGTGCCACACACCACCCCGGAAACCACCCGCGCCAGAATCAGCAAGACCGGTGCCGAAGTGATCGTGCATGGCAAGGTCTGGGACGATGCCAATCAAAAGGCCATGGAGCTGGCACAGGGCGCGCACACCGAGTACGTGCCGGCCTTTGATCATCCGGTGTTGTGGGAGGGGCACAGCAGCCTGATCGATGAAATCCTCGAGGACTGTCCTCAGATCGATACGGTGGTGACGTCGGTCGGAGGCGGTGGCTTGCTGGCGGGTATTCTCACCGGCTTGATCCGCCATGGCCGCATGGACTGCCGGATCGTCGCTTGCGAGACCCGGGGCGCGGCGTCCTTTTCGGCGGCGCTGGCTGCCGGGCACCCCGTCAGATTGCCGCGAATCGATACCGTCGCCACCTCGCTCGGCGCGGCTCAGGTCGCCGCCTGGCCGGTGCAGCACATCCACGATTTTGCTCACCAATGCGTGGTCCTCAGCGATGACGACGCGATCATGGGCGTGGTGCGTTATGCCAACGACCTGCGACAGTTGGTCGAGCCGGCGTGCGGGGTTTCGTTGGCGATCGGCTACCTGGACCATGCGGCGATTGCCGATGCCCGGGACGTGGTGATCGTGGTGTGTGGCGGGGTGAATATCAGTGCGCAGATGGTTGCCGGATGGGCGCGCCTGTCCACTGCAAGCGCAAAGTAGCGTGAAGCGAAGGCAGGGCCGGAAATGTCATTGAAGTTTCACCAGCCCCACCGCGACGTTTTCAGCAGTTATTGACCGGCAGGCGTGCCTTCCTGAACCAGGATGGCTCGGGCCAGGTCTTCATCGCTTGCCTTCAGGCCGGGATTGTTCTGACGCACCTGCTGCAACACCGACTCCAGGTAAACCCCACGAATGGTGCCGCCACTGGCCACGAAGCTGGAGGCGTCATCCCGGGCGGGAATCATCATTTTGTCATCCTTGAAGGTTGAATACAGGGACGCGGAAAGACCCGCCGAAGTGGCGACATCGCCTGCATCCACATCGGCCAGGGCCGAACCGACGGGCAAGCAGAGCACTAGCGAGGAGATGAGAAACAGACGGCGCATGACGGAGTCCTCCGAAAGCATGAAGCGTAAAGGAAGTGTTACATAATTTAAGATGCCTGATGGCACTCAGGAGTTCCTTGCCGCAAAAACTATCACTTCGACCAATAACCGCGAGGCCCATCACGCGATCCACTCGTGACAATCCAGAACAATTGTATTGCCCGTACCTGTCTGTTTCCCCCCGGCACGGCTGCGTACCTTGGGTTCACTGTAACCAGACAAGGACTCCCCATGCTCAACCGATTGGTACTGCCGTTTGCCCTGTTGTTTACCCTCAATGCCGCCCACGCCACGGACGCGGAAAAATGGTTTCCGTCGAAATACGGCGCCAAGGATGAGATCGGCGCGCTGAATCTGTTGAACGCCGAGTCGGTGCTCAACGCCGCGAAACTGATCAAGACCGGCAAAACCTACCCTTTGGCCGTGCCCATCGATAAAAACCTGCCGGCCTTCCGCCATCGCAGTTTTCACCTGACCAACATCCAGCCCGGCGAAGCCGGCGGCACCACCCTGGGCCCGAACAAATTCACCTTCAACGATGAACTGGTGGTGGGCTGGACCGGCGTCGGCACCCAACTCAACGGCATCGGCCACATCGGCATCGATAACGTCTATTACAACGGCAACCGCGCCGCGGACTTCGTGACCGTGGAAGGGGTGGAAAAACTCGGCATCGAAAAAGTCCCACCGATCGTCACTCGTGGCGTGGTGCTGGACATGACAGCTGTATACGGCAGCGCCATCGTGTCGGAGAAAACCGAGTTCAGCGTCGCCGACATCCAGAAAGCCCTGGACCTGCAGGGCATCACCATCCAGAAGGGCGACGTGGTGCTGTTCAACACCGGCTGGCTGGAGTTGCTGGGCAAGGACAACGAGAAATTCCTCGCCGTGGAACCGGGCATCGGCATGGCGGCGGCCAAGTGGCTGGCGGACAAACAGATCGTCGCGTTCGGCGGCGATACCTGGGCCTCGGAAATCTACCCGGGCAAAGACGGCCAGGAGTTTCCGGTCAATCAGTTCATGCTGGCCAAGAACGGCATCTACAACCTCGAGCTGATCGACAGCCGCGCGCTGGTCCGGGATAAGGCCTGGACGTTCATGTTCGTGCTCGGACAGCCGCTGTACAAGGGCTCGACCCAGGTCAACATCAACCCGGTGGCGATTCGCTGAGCCCCCATGGAAATGAGTGGTTTTGGCACGCCCCCGAACCGAAAAGCTATCCAGTCAGGCGTCTCTCACGTTTACTTTAGCAACCGGGTGTCCAGGCCGAAGCGCTCTTGGGAGACAAGCTTGAATTTATCGGCAGCCAGGTCGCAGCTCACCAGTAAATTCCACGAATGGTGAGTGACTGCGCAAGGGATAAGCAGGAACGGATGCCGGGCCAGCAGCTGATCGGCAAACTGTTGCTGATTGGGCGAGGGTTGGGACGGAATGAGCCAGTTCGGGTTTGGCACGTCTTCGGGTTGAACGACGTTGATGAGCGCCGGATCCAGCACTTCGAAACACGTCAGTACGTGAGGCACGCTGTCGAGCGCGTCGAAGCCAAGGTGGGCCGCGACTTCCAGGATGGCCGTGGAGGGGTCGGCCGAAGCGTAAATCACCCGGCGGCCGGGAGGGTTCCAGCGGCCACCGGATTTTTGCGCGCCAATGCCACTGTCCCAAGTGTCCTTGTAGACCTCGCGGTCAAGGCGCCAGGCGTGCCACTTCCCGTCCCAGGGCAAAGGATTCATTGGTAAACCCCGTGTTCAATCCGAGTCAAATAGTCCTCCACCGCCTGGAAGCCCAGCGAGTTGTCGATCAGCTCCAGCGGGACATTTCCGTCGAGGTATTTGCAGGGTTTGCCCAGCCAGTCCTCAGCCAACTGCTGACTGCCAAACACGTTGATGGCGTGTTCCAGGGTCTGCGCATACTGAAAGGCGACCGTGCTCTGCTGCTGGTTCAGGCGTAGCGGTTTTGGCTCTTTCATCAAGCGCTGGACGGTCCTGACGGACTTGCCGGTGATGCGCTGAACAAGGCCGTGCTCCATGTACAGCGTTGACGTGGAGAGCATGTCCCTGACGTCGCTAAGGTCGAAACCTTCCTGCGTGTACCGGATGATCAACAGGCGTGTATCACCTTTTCGGCCATGTAACAGCACCTCGGTCGGCGTTCGGTTGAGGCTCGTTGCCGGCGACACCCTGGCTGTTTTTCCGGTGGGTTTGGCGGCAGGCTTGTCTGCTTGATTCGCTGTGGGCATATTGATTATCTCCATGCGACATTTGGCGTAATGATAACGCCAAATGTCGCAGTATGGGCAATTGCGTTTGTTGGCAACTGTGTACTGCGTCGGGCATTGATCCATCGTTAGAGCATGCCAGACAGTGGTAACGTAAAAACGCACGAGGATTTTCTTCGCACTCAACCAACAGGAGCAGGTCATGGAATTGGGAATAACGGGGCGCTGGGCGATCGTCTGCGCCGCCAGCAAGGGACTGGGGCTGGCCTGTGCGCGGGCCTTGGCGAAGGAGGGCGTCAACCTGGTGATCAATGCCCGGGGCAACGAAACCTTGCAGGCGGCGGCAGACGAATTGCGCCAACTGGCACCCGGCATCGAAGTGCGCACGGTGGCCGGGGACATCAGCGAGCCGGCGGTGCGCGAGCAGGTATTGGCCGCCTGTGCGCAGGTGGACATCCTGGTCAATAACGCAGGCGGGCCGCCGCCGGGCGACTTCCGCGACTGGCAGCGTCAAGACTGGCTGAAGGCGCTGGATGCCAACATGCTGACGCCCATCGAGCTGATCAAGGCCTGCGTCGACGGCATGGCCGAGCGCGGTTTCGGGCGCATCGTCAATATCACTTCCGGCGCGGTGAAGGCGCCGATCGATGTGCTGGGCCTGTCCAATGGCGCCCGTAGCGGGCTGACCGGTTTCATCGCCGGGCTCGCGCGCCAGTCCCGGCTGGCGGGCAACAACGTGACCATCAACAACTTGCTGCCGGGGCCGTTCGAGACCGAGCGCCTGCACAAGACCCTGAGCGCCGCCGCCGACGCCAATGGCACCAGCGTCGACAGCATCGGCGAACAGCGGCGCAAACAGGTTCCGGCCCAGCGCTTCGGCCAGCCCGATGAGTTCGGCGCCTACTGCGCGTTCATCTGCAGCGCCCACGCGGGCTTCCTCACCGGGCAAAACCTGTTGCTCGACGGCGGCAGTTACCCCGGAACGTTCTGATTTTTCTGGCCCGGCAAGGGTGTACCGATGATCAGCGCCGGTAATGCCGTTCGTCGAAGCGGGCTATGCTTGGCAGTGCGCCCATTGAAGTGGGAGACCTCTGATGATCAACGCACGCACTGCCCGCATGCTTGCCGATTACAAACGCTGGGCCGATCAACGCCTCTTCGACAGCCTGGCCGCCTTGCCACCGGGCGAGGTCAATAAAGATCGGGTCTCGGTCTTCAAGAACATGATCGGCACCCTGAACCACATCTACGTCGTGGACTGCATCTGGCAGGCCCACCTCGAAGGCCGAGGGCACGGCTTCAAGACCTCACACGATCTGCTGCATCCCGAGCTGGCCGAGCTGCGCGTGGCGCAAAAGGCCATCGATCACTGGTACTGCGACTGGAGCGAACGGCAGACCGATGAATCGCTGGACCAACCCGTCGAGTTCAGCTTTGTTTCGGGCGAAAGCGGCACCATGAGCGCCGGCGCGATGCTGCTGCACGTGGTCAATCACGCCAGCTATCACCGCGGCTGGGTGGTGCAGATGTATTTCGAGATTCCGGCCATGCCACCGGTCACGGACCTGCCGGTGTACCTGCGCGAGTCCGATCAGGTGTATTTCCGCCCGCTCAATGCGCCGGCAGTGGCACGGACATGTGGCGTACAATTTTCGAACGCAACCAGCGTTCTGCCGGATCGTTATCGTTGACCCCGTTCCAGACCATGGACAGTTCGGACAGGTTGATGCCAAACGGCGGGTCGTCGGCCCGCAACTGGCTGCTGCCCTCGATCAACGCGCACGCGGCGTAGTCCGGCACCGTGGCGAGCATATCGGTGCCTGCAAGCAAAGCGCGCAGGCCGGCGAACTGCGGCACCGCCAGCACCACCCGGCGTGAACGTCCGATACGGGCCAGGTCGTTGTCGATGGCACCGGTCAAATCCCCGGAAAACGACACCAGCGCGTGGGGTCGTTCGCAATAGTCATCCAGGGTCAGGGTGCCGGGACGGTTGTCGCCACGCAGGATCTTGACGCTCAGGTCGCGCAGCTTCTTGCGCTTGGCGTTGGCCGGCAGTTCCGTGGTGTAGCTGATGCCGACGGAAATTTCCCCGGAGGCGAGCATCGACGACATCAACAGGTAATTCACCCGACGCACCACCACCACCACGTTCTGCGCCTCCTCGCGGATCTGCTTGATCGACAGACTCCAAAGATCGCCAATTTTTATTGTCTGATTAGCGTTCTGCTCTGATTATTTTTGCTGCTGTATTGGGACGAACTCCAAGGATCCGTCCTCTCTTCGCCGCCTTTTTTTAAGTTGCGGTAAGCGTATGGCGACTTTTTGATTAGGCCGCTACGAGAAAACGCGACATGGGCTTTTCTGAGATTTATGTGATCAATTGCTGGGTTCATGGCTGGAACTGTGCCATGTTTATAATATGCTTGTAGTTGTTCTCCAGGGATTTGACTGTAAGCCGACTCTTGGAGGCTAAACATGCTTCTGTCGGATTTTATATATCTATGGTCGGTTGTTTGCAACATTCCACTGCTATACCGTATCTCGGCGCTTGCCCCAGTTTCTTTGCCGTTGGAGTAAGTTGTCACTACAGTTGCCGATTTTATATGGCGACTGAATGGATCTAAGGGGTAAGTATCTATCCGGCTGGTAGAGATTACAATGTCAGATTCAATCGTCATGCTGAGGGGGAATATCTTTTCAGGTCCACTCATATGAGAAAATATTTTTCCACCTCCATTCATATAAGTTTTATCCTTCGCGCCCATAACGCCCAGAAATTTTTTAAATGTATTGGAAAGAAAATTTGGGAGCGCAATGTTTCCACTTGGGTCGTGCAGATTGATGGGGTCCCCCAAGCAATACGCATATGAATTCACACCTCCCTTGCCAAATGGGCTCAAACTGTCCGGACTGTTTAATCGCATCAACGCCGGATTAAACGCCCGATACCCATTCCCCAATAAATAATGACCGGTCACCGGATCGGGCCGTTCGCCATTGAACCCTAACAGGCTGAGCAATCCATTTTCAGGACGACGATGGCCATAAGGCGAATAGGCAATGGACTGTGGTGGATGATCGGCTTTGAGTGTATGCAATACCGAACGCTGCTGATCGATGGCCAGCAACGTAGAATCGAGTACTTCGCCCTCAACCCACTGTTGCGCCAATAGCAGGTCATCGTGCTGGACGATTGAATGCTTCATCGCGCCCTGTATTTCGGTGGTCAAACGGCTTTTGCAATAGAAGCGCTGCCGCTCAGAAGTTTGCGGCAGTGTGTGACCGGTCAGTCGATCCAGGGGATCATATCTATAACGGCAGAGCAATGTTTCCCGTTGAGATTGCATGAGGATTGCTCCGAAGGTCCGCAATAGTTGCAGCAAGTATTTACCATTTTGCAGTGGGTTGGGTACTAGCAGAACTGATAGGTTGCTGTTTGGTAGTCAACAGGGCACAAGCCTGACAAGCGATATGAAAACCCGGATTGGTTAAGAAAAAATCAAGCATTGAGCGGTAGAAGTTCGATGCGGACACTGTGGGAGCGAGCTTGCTCGCTCCCACAGTGGGCTGGTGTGAACTCAGATTTAATGACCAGCAGAGATCCTTGTGGGAGCGGCGGTGCGACGATTCGGCTGGCCCGCGATGGCGTATGACAGTCGACAACGATGTTGAATGTGCCGGCCTCTTCGCCGGCAAGCCGGCTCCTACAGGTTTTGCGTCTAGCCGGGTGGATCGAGTTGATCCAGCGCCCGGTTCACCGCCAGCTCGCCCAGCATGATGACTTGCGCAATGCCCAACAGGGAGTTGCGGCTTGGGCCGTCCATATGGTCCGCCAGGTCCATGGCCATGACGTTGGCCGAGGCCAGCGATTCGCAGGCATGGGCCAGCAGGGTTTCGGTATCGAGCTGCGGGTTGACGATGAACATGGTGCCGGGTGTGCGCGGGGTGGCTTTGATGTCGGCGGGGGTATTGAGGTGAAAATCGAGGGCGCGTTCGGCGGCTTCGTGGCGTTTTTTTGAATCGAGGTTTTCGTACGGGGATGCCGGATCGGTGTCCGGCGGGTTGGGGGTGACTTTGAACATGGATGGAACTCCTAGAGAATTGGAGCTGCCACCATTCGCTGCGAAACGAAAAAAGGTGGCAACTGTACGCGGGTTCGCAGACCAGGACTCTAGGAACCCGGCAGACCCGAAGGTCTCCCGCGCACAGCCGCCATGACATGAGTGACAGACCTGATAAAGCGTCTGCTCACGGACGGTAGACGTTGTGCGTCCAGAGTTTACCCAGGCTGCGAAACCCGATCACTGATGGGCAGTGACGGGAATCAAGTTACCGAGCGGCCCCAAGGCGCACAAGCCGGCGGATTCTGGCGTAACGGTAGGCAACGGCGCAAGGCACTGTAGCTTTCGTGAAGTAACCTACAAGGTCTTTAAAAAAGCGCCGTCGGGCGCTGTTTAATGCGCGAATTTCGCGACAAAAAGACATCTGCCGGATAAGCACGGACCTGTGGGAGCGGGCTTGCCCGCGATAGCGGAGTGTCAGTCGACATAACTGTGTCTGTCAGACCGCCATCGCGGGCAAGCCCGCTCCCACAAGGACTGCGTATAGCTGATGGGCATTGGATCACCCTGCTTTTTTATGTGGCCGACGCTGGCCCGGTCAATACTTTCCTGAACGTCTCCACCAACGGCCGCAGATTGATCCGGTGCCACGCCGCCCACAGTGGTGTGGTGAAGGCAATCCACGGCACCTCCCGCAAGACCACGCCCGGTGGCGCATTGCGACTCAAGCCTTTCTGGATCATCGCGATGCCCAGCCCCGACGCCACCAGCCCCAGCGCGGTGAAGGGCTCGGTGGCCTCCATGCGGATGTCCGGAGTAAAACCGGCGCGGATGCAGGCGCTGACGAAGTCGTCGCGGCTGGCGCAGTTCTGGCGGTGTTGCACGCCGATCCATTCCTGATCGGCCAGGTCCGCCGGGGTCAAGGTTGTCTGCTGCGCCAAAGGATGATGCTCGGGCAAGGCCAGCAGCATCGGGTCGTCCAGCACCTGGAAACCCAGCAGGTCCGGATCGTCGGCGACGGGCGGTTCGCTGACCAGGGCGATATCGAGACTACGCTGTCGCAGGCCTTCAAGCTGTTCGGCGGAGCTCAGGTTGTACAGCGCGACGTGCACGTTCGGCCGGTCGACCCGCAGCACCCGCAAGGCGTTTGGCAGCACCCCGGCATGCATGGCGTTTTCGATGTAGCCGATGCACAGGCCGCCTTCTTCGCCGCGACCCAGGCGCTTGCCGAGGGATTCCAGGCGGTTGGCGTGGGTCAGCAGGGCGCGGGTTTCGGCGAGGAAGGTCTGGCCGTCGCGGGTCAGGCGAATGCGCTGCTGGCTGCGTTCGAACAGGGTCAGCCCCAGGCGCTCTTCGAGCTGGGCGATCTGCCGGCTCAGGGGCGACTGGGAAATGTGCAGGCGTTCGGCGGCTCGACCGACGTGTTCTTCTTCGGCGACGGCGACGAAGTAGCGCAACTGGCGGATGTCGATCATGTCAGACCTCTGGGGACTCAAGTGCTGCGCATTATGTCTTGGACGGTCCGATCATCGCAATCTAGGATTTGCTCATCGGCAAGGCAACACAAACCGTTTTGTGCGAGTCGGCTTGTTGGAGATAGCGGATCGTCCGGTAGTAATTGTGGCGACTGTTCCAGCGTTTTCGCCGGCAAGCCGGCTCCTGCATATCCAAGAGGATTCACTTATGAGCTTGAAAGACAAACTGCCCGGCACCCTGGGTTTTGGCACCGCACCCTTGGGCAACATGTTCCGCGCCATTCCAGAAGAAGAGGCGATGGCCACCGTGCACGCCGCCTGGGATGCCGGCGTGCGTTACTTCGACACCGCGCCGTTTTACGGTTCTGGCCTGTCGGAGATTCGCCTGGGCGCCGCGCTGGCCCAGTACAACCGCGACGACTATGTTCTGAGCAGCAAGGTCGGTCGGGTGATTCTCGATGAAGTCGAAGACGCCTCGGCCCGGGACCTGGGCGAGAAGAGCGGGGTGTTCGAACACGGTCGCCCGAACAAAATCGTCAACGACTACAGCGCCGACGCGACCCTGCGCTCGATCGAAGACAGCCTCAAGCGCCTGCAAACCGATCGCCTGGACATCGTCTGGGTGCATGACATCGCCCAGGACTTCTATGGGGATCAATGGCTCGAATATTTCAATCAGGCCCGCACCGGCGCGTTCAAAGTGCTGACCCGTTTGCGCGAAGAAGGCGTGATCAAGGGCTGGGGCCTGGGCGTGAACAAGGTCGAGCCTTGCGAGCTGACCCTTGATCTGACCGAAGCGCAGCCAGACGGTTTTCTGCTGGCGGGGCGCTACACGTTGCTCGATCACGACCGTGCCTTGCAGCGACTGATGGACGCGGCGCTGGCGCAGAACGTCGAGATCGTTGTGGGTGGTCCGTACAGCTCGGGCATTCTGGCCGGTGGCACGCATTTCGAATATCAGAAGGCCAGTCCGGCGATCGTCAACAAGGTCGAGCAGATCAAACGCATTGCGGCCGCCCACGGTGTCGACATCAAGGCGGCGGCGTTGCAGTTCTCCCTGGCGAACCCGGCGGTGGCAGCGGTGATTCCAGGTTCCAGTCGGCCGGGCCGAATTGCCGAAGATGTGGCTGCGTTGTCGGCGGTGATTCCTGCGGCGTTCTGGCAGGCGATGCGCGAGGCTAACCTGGTTTCTGAGCGAGCGCCGTTGCCAGGTCAAAAGATCGCAGCCTTTGGCAGCTCCTACACAGGGGATGCAATATGAAAGATCAAAAGATCGCAGCCTTCGGCAGCTCCTACGCAGGGGATGCAATATGAAGATCAAAAGATCGCAGCCTTCGGCAGCTCCTACGCAGGGGATGCAATATGAAGATCAAAAGATCGCAGCCTTCGGCAGCTCCTACACAGGCGGTGCGCTATGAAGATTGAATTGAGCGGGAAACTGGCGATTGTCAGCGGCAGCACCGCCGGCATTGGCCTGGGCATCAGCAAGGCATTGGCCGAGTCCGGTGCCACGGTGGTGGTGATCGGCCGCGACACGGCCAAGGTCGAGCAGGCGCTGGCGAGCATTCGCCAGCAGGTGCCCGGTGCGCAGCTACGTGGGCTGACGGCTGACCTCGGTACGGCTGAAGGCGCGGAAAAACTGTTCGCCGCCGAACCACGGGCCGACATTCTGGTGAACAACCTTGGAATCTACGACGCGGTGGATTTCTTCGACACGCCCGATAGCGAGTGGACGCGCTTCTATGAGGTCAACGTGATTTCCGGTGTACGCCTGTCCCGGCAATACGTGCCGGACATGGTCAAACAGGGCTGGGGGCGGGTGATTTTCCTGTCTTCGGAATCCGGGATCGCGATCCCCGCGGACATGCTCAACTATGGCGTGACCAAAAGCGCCAACCTGGCGGTGTCCCACGGACTGGCCAAACGGCTGGCGGGCACTGGGGTAACGGTCAATGCAATCCTGCCGGGCCCGACGTTGACCGACGGCGTGGAGCTGATGCTCAAGGATGCCATTGCCGCGTCCGGTCGCAGTGTTCAGGAAGAAGCCGACGACTTTGTGCGCAAGTCGCGGCCGACGTCGATCATCCAGCGCGTGGCGAACGTCGAGGAAGTGGCGAACCTTGTTGCGTATATCGCTTCGCCGCTATCCTCGGCCACCACCGGCGCGGCTCTTCGAGTCGACGGCGGTGTCGTCGACAGCATGGCGATCTGAACCTATTGATCAAGAGAGAACAGTACATGGCAACTGCATCAGCGTTTATCGATATTCCGGCTTCGGCCGATCAGGTCTGGCAATTGATCGGCGGCTTCAACTCGCTGCCGGACTGGCTGCCGTTCATTCCCCAGAGCGAACTGAGCGAAGGCGGGCGGGTGCGCAGTCTGCAAACGGCGGATGGGGCGGTGGTGGTGGAGCGGCTTCAGGCGTTTGATGACGCGGCGAAAACTTATAGCTACTCGATTGTGCAGGCACCGTTTCCGGCGACCGACTATCTGGCGACGCTCAGTGTTGAAGCGCAAGGGCAGGGCGCACGGGTGACCTGGTCGGGGCGGTTTGCGCCGGTGGGGGTGAGTGATGAGGAAGTGGTGGCGCTGTTTACCGGGATTTATCAGGGTGGCCTTGAAGCTCTGCGGGCCAACTACCCAGCCTGACAACACCACAAATCCCTTGTAGGAGCTGGCTTGTCGGATCGCCGCACCGCAGCGAAGGCGGAGTGTCAGTCGATATCACTTTGACTGACACTCCGCCTTCGCGAGCAAGCTCGCTCCTACAGGGGATCTATGGCGCTAGGTCTGGGGAATCAGGCTCTGCCGGCAATCGAGCACCAACCGCGCCCCACCCAGTTCACTGCTACCCACCTCCAGCGAAAACCCGTGCAGGCTGACAATCGCCGCGACGATCGACAGCCCCAGCCCGAATCCGCTTTGCGGGTTGCCTCCTTCGGCGCGGTAGAAACGCTGGAATACCGCTTCCCGTTCGCCTTCTGGAATTCCGGGGCCTGAGTCAAGCACTTCGATTCGCGTATGCCCACCTTCATCGACCCCACGCAAAATCACCTCGCCACCGGGCGGTGTGAATTTGATTGAGTTGCTCAGCAGGTTCGCCACCGCCTCGAACAACAGCGCCCGGTCGCCATACAGTGGTGGCAGTGAATCAGGCAATTGCAGCTGGAAACCAAGCTCACCTTCTTCCGCCAACGGCAGATAGAACTCGTGCAGTTCCTGCAACAACGGCCGCGGATCCAGCTGCACGAAACCGGAACGCCGCTGGCGGTCTTCCAGCTCGGAAATGCGCAGCAATCCGCGAAAGCGTGCCATCAAGGTGTCGGCCTCGGCGAGTACCGAATCCAGTTGCGCCGCCTCCCGGGAGCCTTCGCCCGACTGTTGCTGCATGCGGTACAACTGCGCGCGCAAGCGGGTCAGCGGGGTGCGCAGGTCATGGGCGATGTTGTCGCACACGCCCTTGACCTCGTTCATCAACCGTTCGATGCGCTCGAGCATGGCGTTGACGATGGCAGCCAGCATGTCCAGTTCATCGCGGCGACTGGACAGCGGCAAGCGTCGGGTCAGGTCGCCGGCGACGATCGCTTCGGCGCTGGCCTGGATCCCGCGAATACGCCGCAGGGGGCGGCGGCGCAACAGATGCCAGCCGACGATGCCCGGGACAATGGTCAGGGTCACGCCCCAGAACAACGCATGGAGAATGATCCGGGTCACGGCAAACAGCGAACCGTTGTCCCGCAGCAGCACCAGCCAGCGACCGTCCCTGGCCTGGGTCGCCACCGCGTCGCAGCTGTCGTTGGGCAGGGTCGGGTCGTCGGAATCGGCGCAGTCGCTGAGCATGTGAATCTTGCCGTCCAGCGGCAGCCCTTTGGGGATATGGCGCAACGCGCCGCTGAGGTAGCGATGCTGTTCATCGAACAGGCCGTAGGCGTCGAGGCCGCGAATGTCGAAGGTCATGCTGACGGCGAGGGCGTCGACCAGTTGTTCGCCGGAAAAACGCGAGAACAAGTGCTGACGTTGCATCAGCGAGTGTTTGGCCAGGTTGTCCAGATAAGCGGACACCTCGTAGTACATGACCCCCATGAGAATCCCGCTCCAGAGCACGAACAGCGAACTGTAGAGCGCCAGCAACCGGCTGCTGGAAGAGCGCCAGCCTTTAGAGGGGTTCGGCAATGACATAACCCGAGCCTCGCACGGTGCGAATCAGTGGGACATTGCCGGGCGGGTCGATCTTCTTGCGCAGACGGCCGATGTGGACGTCGATCAAATTGGTGCCGGGGTCGAAGTGGTAACCCCAGACTTCTTCGAAAATCATCATTCGCGACAGGATCTGCCCGGTGTTGCGCATCAGGAATTCCAGCAGCTTGTACTCGGTGGGCAGCAAGGTCAGCAGCTGCCCGTTGCGGCTGGCTTCGTGGCTGATCAGGTTCAGTTCCAGGTCCGCCACCCGCAGCGTGGTGGCCTGGGCGGTCACGGTGTTCTGTCGGCGCAGCAACACTTCGACCCGGGCGGCCATTTCATCGGTGGCAAAGGGTTTGGTCAGGTAATCGTCACCCCCGGCGCGCAAACCGCGCACCCGCTCATCGACATCGGAGAGGGCGCTGATCATCAGGATAGGCGTGGCCACGCCCATGGTCCGCAGGGTGGTGACAATCGCCAGGCCATCGAGCTCGGGCAACATGCGGTCGAGGGTGATCAGGTCGTAGTCGCCACTGACCGCGCGCGCCAGACCCTCGCGGCCGTTGTCGACCCAATCCACGTCGAGGCCGTGGCTGCTCAATTCGGCGACGATTTCCCGGGCGGTCACGGCGTCGTCTTCGATGGTCAGGATGCGGGTCATGGGATGGGCCTGTCTGGAGTTCACAACGTTGCGTGGCATTTTGCCAAGAAATGATCGCAGGCTTACTAAATAAAACTTCATGTGAGTCGAAAAGATCAAAAGATCGCAGCCTGCGGCAGCTCCTACGCCGACCCCATACGACCATAATCCTGCGGGTGTTCCAAATTCCCCTGTAGGAGCTGTCGAGCGAAGCGAGGCTGCGATCTTTTGATCTTGCCTTTAATGACTCTGCCTTGCAGGCAATGCATAAAACCCGCTGCTATTGCCCGTTCCTTGCAAATTGCATGGATATAGGAAGTTCAATATTTATAACCTATTGAAATTAAACGACTTATTCAAAATTAGCGACTGGCACGGTGACTGCACTTCTTCATTCGAAGAGTTGTAACACCATCTTTCTGCCTGGAGCGATAAAACAATGAATAGATCCCCTGATGGTTTCTATCCTGCCGAATACGAATCGAGCTCGCGCTCTGGCGTGTCCTGGGGTGCCATCTTCGCCGGTGCTGCAGCGGCGGCCGCGTTGTCGCTGATTCTGGTGCTGCTTGGCTTCGGCCTGGGTTTTTCGGCGGTGTCGCCGTGGGCCAACGAAGGCGTGAGTGCCAAGGGCTTGGGCATTTCCACAATTGTCTGGCTGGCGTTCACCCAGATCGTTGCCTCCGGCCTTGGCGGTTATATCGCCGGTCGCCTGCGGGTGAAGTGGGCGAACATGCATGGCGATGAGGTGTATTTCCGTGATACCGCCCATGGCTTCCTGGCCTGGTGCGTGGCGACGCTGGTGACGGCGACGCTGATTGTCGGCTCGATCAGCAGCATCGTCAGTGGCGGTGTGCAGGCCGGCGCCAGTGTGGCCGGTGGTGCCGCCAGTGCCGTGACTCAAGCGGCGAGTACAGCGGCGGGCAATACCGACAGTGACCAGTACGGTTACTACATCGACAGTCTGTTCCGCGATGATCGCCCGGCCGCCGTCAGCGATGATGCCGCCCGTGGCACCGTGACCCGCATCTTCGTGCGCAGCCTGAGCGACGGCCAACTGTCCGCCGAAGACCGTACCTACCTGGCGCAACTGGTCGCCCAGCGGACCAACCTCACTCAAGCGGATGCCGAACGTCGTGTCGATGAGGTCTATGCACGTACGCAGAAAGCCGTAGCCGACGCCAAGCTGGCTGCCCAGCAAGCCGCTGACACCGCTGCGAAGGTGGCTGCAATGACCGCGCTGTGGATGTTCGTTGCACTGCTGATCGGTGCGTTTTTCGCCAGCTTCGCGGCAACCTTCGGTGGTCGTCGTCGGGATGCGGTCGAGTATCTCGACACTGACGCTTACGTATCCACTTCAGTCCCTGTTCGTTAACCCAGGAGAACTCCCATGCGCTCATTACTGCTGTTGTTTCTTGGCATACCGATCCCGATCATCATCCTGATCGCTCTGTTTACCTGATACTACTGAGGCTTGTGCCTCTGCCGCTTCTGCCTCTGGTGGAAGCGGCGTTTTGCGTTTAGGGGGAATATCAAAGTCAAAAGATCGCAGCCTTCGGCAGCTCCTACAGGGGATTGCGTACACCCGCTGGATTACGGTCGTACGCGGTCGGTGTAGGAGCTGGCGCAGCCTGCGATCTTTTGATCTTCAAACCATCACTCGATAGGCGTATCGACAAACACCTCAAGCCCCTCGGCATACGCGGTAAATGCACTGATCAGCGGAAACCGCGCGGCCTCCACCTGATCCGGCACCACCAGGTTGGTAAAACTCCAGGCCACTGCCAATGTAATCCCGTCCTGGGCAATGGAACCGTCTGTCTTCAGCGACCGCAATTCCAACTCTCGCTCCAGTGCCGAATACGCCGCCGCCAGTTGTTCTTCGACCCGTTCCACCCAGGGTTCGAATTGAATATGTGCCGGCCGCAGGTTGCGTTCGTAGTACAGCTGCACGGATTTCTCGCAGGCCACCAACCCCAAACCAATCACGCGCAATGCGCGCAGGCGTTGATCGAGGTCGCCGGGCACCAAGCTCTTTCCCGGACCGGCCAGCGCTTCGAGGTAGTCGATGATCAGCGTCGAATCCACCAACACTTCACCGTCATCCAGCACCAGCGTCGGCGCCTTGACCACCGGGTTGATCTGCCGGAATTGCTCGAAGTGACGAAACACCGAAACCGACTGATGTTCCAGGTCTATCCCTAAGCATTTGGCAGAAATGGCGACGCGTCGCACGTAGGGCGAATCCAGCATGCCGATCAACTTCATTGAACCTCTCCTTCGATGGCCATTTCGGGATGGACAACCTTAGCTGAGGTTCAGCGCGCTGCAACCGTCTTCGCGCTAATCCTCGAAACCCACCTGCTCGTGAATCTCATCGACCTTCAATTCCAGTCGGTACGCCACGGCGATGAACAACGCCTGGCACAGGCACAACGTCGCACTCAATGAGCGGAAGGCAAACGAGCTGCCCTCATTGACCAGCAGCACGGTGTTGGCGCGCTTGGCCAGGGGCGAGAGGTTGCTATCGGTGATGATCAGGGTTTTCGCCTGATGGTGCTGGGCGATGCGCAGGCAGTGCTGGGTTTCTTTGCCGTAGGGCGTGAAGCTGATGGCGATCACCAGGTCATTGGCGCGCACGCTGCGCATCTGCTCGCGGTAGCTGCCGCCAAGCCCGGAGACCAGATGGATGCGCTTGTTGGTGTGCTGCAGGTTGTAGACCAGGTAATCGGCCACCGCGAAGGAGCGGCGCACCCCGACCACGTAGATGTTGTCGGCGTTCACCACCAGGTCCACGGCCTTGTCGAAGGCCTGGTCATCGAGTTCCAGCCCGAGGCGTTCGATGCCCGACAGCGTCGCGTTGATGCACTCGCGCGCGAGGTCGCCGCCGCTGGCCTTCTGCGACTTGTTGGCGATCATGCTGCGGATGCGCTGCTGGTAGTTCTGCACCGGCGTGGTCTTGTGGGTATAGGCCTCGCGAAACAGCGCCTGCATCTCGCTGAACCCACTGAAGCCGAAGCGCTGGGAGAACCGCACGATCGCCGATGGATGCACTTCGCATTCCCGGGCGATGTCGCTGATGCGGTCGACCATGATCCGGTCGCTCTGCTGGCTCATGTAGCTGGCGATGCGCTTGAGCTGGCGCGGCAGGCTCTCGTATTCCTCGGTGATCAGCGCCAGCAGGCGCTCGGCATTGATCGGGGGGCCAGGATCGCTCACGGGCGTGCTCTCGGTCGTGACCGGCTGATCGGTGCGGGACATAGGAAATCCTTCTGGCTTGTTCTTATAGAGATGACTTATCAGGTCATCCCCTGACAATAGGTTGGCTGTGCGCAGTCTACAGGGTAGGCCCGAGTAAAATCTTGAGCTTGCCGTCGGTAGGGGCTTGCTGAAACGATGCACCGTGCCTGGAACGCTTGTACCAGAGTTTATTGGAAAAAATATTCCACGTAAAAAATATTTGGAATAATTATTGATTGTTTGGCCCCGGACGTTTTAGTCTGCACCCACCAAGAGTGTTCGGCGCGGTCATCGCCCCGGACGCAGGCTGATAAAAATAACAGGAGCCAGCATGGGCCAGACTCGTTTTGCCAGTGGGCGTCAATTGGATCTGATTTGCCTCGGGCGCCTTGGCGTCGACCTCTATGCGCAGCAAGTCGGGGCGCGACTGGAAGATGTTTCAAGCTTCGCCAAGTACCTCGGCGGCTCGTCCGCCAACATCGCGTTCGGCACCGCCCGGTTGGGGCTCAGGTCGGCGATGCTGAGCCGGGTAGGGGACGACCACATGGGCCGCTTCCTCGTGGAATCACTGACCCGTGAAGGCTGTGATGTCAGCGGCATCAAGGTCGATCCGGAACGCCTGACCGCCATGGTGCTGCTGGGCCTCAAGGACCGCGAGACCTTCCCTTTGGTGTTCTATCGCGAGAACTGCGCCGACATGGCACTGCGGGCCGAAGACATCAGCGAAGCCTTCATCGCTTCCAGCAAAGCCTTGCTGATCACCGGCACCCATTTCTCCACCGACGCCGTGTACAAGGCGAGCATCCAGGCCCTGGACTACGCCGAAAAACACCACGTCAAACGCGTGCTGGACATCGACTATCGCCCGGTACTCTGGGGCCTGGCCGGCAAGGCGGACGGTGAGACCCGTTTCGTCGCCGACCAGAACGTCAGCCAGCATGTGCAGAAGATCCTCCCGCGTTTCGACCTGATCGTCGGCACTGAAGAAGAATTCCTGATTGCCGGCGGCGCCGAGGATTTACTCACCGCGCTGCGCAACGTCCGGCGGCTGAGCGCGGCGACCCTGGTGGTCAAGCTGGGCCCGCAGGGCTGCACAGTGATTCACGGCGAGATCCCGGCACGTCTGGAAGACGGTGCGATTTATCCCGGGGTGCGCGTGGAAGTGCTCAACGTGCTGGGCGCCGGCGATGCGTTCATGTCGGGCTTCCTCAGCGGTTGGCTGGAGGACGCCAGCGATGAGCGTTGCTGCCAGTTGGCCAATGCCTGCGGCGGCCTGGTGGTGTCGCGCCATGCCTGCGCCCCGGCGATGCCGACCCGGGCCGAACTCGATTACCTGTTCAACAGCCCGGTGCCGATTACCCGGCCGGATCAGGACGTCACCCTGCAACGCCTGCATCAGGTCAGTGTGCCGCGCAAACAGTGGAAGCAATTGTTCATCTTTGCCTTCGACCATCGCTGGCAACTGGTGGAACTGGCCCACAAGGGCGGTCGCGACCTCAACGCCATCAGCGAGCTCAAACAACTGTTCATCCAGGCCGTGGAGCGGGTCGAAGCCGATCTGCGCGGGCAAGGCATCGACGCCGATGTCGGGCTGCTGGCCGATCAACGCTTCGGCCAGGACTCGCTGAACGCCGCCACCGGTCGCGGCTGGTGGGTGGCGCGGCCGGTGGAGGTGCAAGGGTCGCGGCCGTTGGCGTTCGAACACGGGCGCTCCATCGGCACCAACCTGATTGCCTGGCCGCAGGAGCAGATCATCAAGTGCCTGGTGCAATTCCACCCGGACGACGAGCCGATGCTGCGCCTGGAACAGGAAGCGCAGCTCATGGGTTTGTATCAGGCGTCCCAGGTCAGCGGCCACGAACTGCTGCTGGAAATCGTCCCGCCCAAGGATCATCCCTCAAAGCACCCGGACGTGCTGTATCGCGCACTGAAACGCCTCTACAACCTGGGCATCTACCCGGCGTGGTGGAAGATCGAAGCGCAAAGCGCCAAGGAGTGGAAACAACTCGACGAACTGATTCAAGAACGGGATCCGTACTGCCGTGGCGTGGTGCTGCTGGGCTTGAATGCACCGGCAGCGGCGTTGGCCGAAGGCTTTCAACAGGCCAGCCAGAGCCAGACCTGCCGCGGGTTTGCCGTGGGTCGGACGATTTTTCAGGAACCGAGCCGTGCGTGGCTGGCCGGGGAAATCGATGATGAGACGCTGATTTGCCAGGTGCAGGGGACGTTTGTCGAACTGATCGATGCCTGGCGCAAAGCCCGCGCTTGACGCGACACCCCAACCCCTGTGGGAGCGGGCTTGCCCGCGATAGCGATCTACCTGACACATCAATGTTGAATGTGCTGCCGTCATCGCGGGCAAGCCCGCTCCCACAGGGTTTTTTGTCGTTCCTACTGATTTGTGTAAAACAATAAAAGGTGCAGCCATGCCCGCTATCCGAATTGGCATCAACCCGATCTCCTGGAGCAACGACGACCTGCCGGCCCTCGGTGGCGAGACGCCGCTGAGCACCGCTTTGAGCGAAGGCAAGGACATCGGTTACGAAGGTTTCGAACTCAACGGCAAGTTCCCCAAGGACGCCAAAGGCGTTGGCGATGTGCTGCGCCCGTATGACCTGGCGCTGGTGTCCGGCTGGTACTCCAGTCGCCTGGCCCGGCGTTCGGTGGCCGAGGAAATCGACGCCATCGCCAGCCATGTCGAGTTGCTGGCGAAGAACGGCGCCACAGTGCTGGTTTATGGTGAAGTCGCCGACTCCATCCAAGGCCAGCGCATTCCACTGGTGGAGCGTCCGCGGTTCCACACCGAGCAGGCGTGGCAGGCGTACGCCGACAAACTCACCGAACTGGCACGTTTCACCCTGTCCCAGGGCGTGCGCCTGGCCTATCACCACCACATGGGCGCCTACGTCGAATCCCCGGCGGACATCAACAAACTGATGGCGCTGACCGGCAGCGAAGTCGGCCTGCTGTTCGACTCGGGCCATTGCTACATGGGTGGCGGCGAACCCTTGCACGTGCTGCGCAAACACATCGAACGCATCTGTCACGTGCACTTCAAGGACGTGCGCAAGCCGGTGGTGCAACTGGCGCGCAACGACCTGTGGAGCTTCCCCGACTGCATCATCAACGGCACCTTCACCGTGCCCGGCGATGGTGATATCGACTTCGGCGCCTTGCTCGACGTACTGCTGGCCGCCGATTACCACGGCTGGCTGGTGGTCGAAGCCGAGCAGGATCCGGCAGTCGCGCCAAGTTATGTCTACGCCAAGAAAGGCTACGACACCCTGCGTGCGTTGCTCGACGAGAGGATTGCGCGATGAGCCTGCTGGTCAAGAGCAATGCCAGTGGCCGGACCATGGTCGAACTGGGCAAAGGTGAGCTGGAATACGTCGGCTTCGCGGCCTACCGCTTGAGGCTGGGCGAAACCCTGCCGGTCTCGGCCGGTGATAAGGAACTGTGCCTGGTGCTGCTCAGCGGTCGCGTCAGCATCAAGGGCGAAGCGCCGGGGCAGGGCGCGTTCGACTGGGACAACATTGGCGATCGGCAGTCGGTGTTTGAAGACAAGTCTCCGTTCGCCGCCTACTTGCCGCCCGGCAGCCAGGCCCAGGTGGTCGCCCTGAGTGATGTGCAAATCGCCGTGTGCGCGGCGCCTGGTTCGACCACCGAGACCCACGGCCCACGCCTGATCACACCCGACACCATGAAGCGCAGTGTGCGCGGCAAGGGCGCCAACACGCGCTACGTCTGCGACATCCTGCCGGACACCGAACCCGCCCATTCGCTGCTGGTGGTGGAAGTGCGCACGCCGTCGGGGCATTCGTCGAGCTATCCGCCGCACAAACATGACACCGATGACCTGCCGCACCAGAGCTTTCTCGAAGAAACCTATTACCACCAGATCAACCCGCCCCAGGGCTTTGTGTTCCAGCGGGTGTACACCGACGACCGCAGCATCGATCAGGCCATGGCCGTGGAGAACAGCGATTTGGTGGTCGTGCCCAAGGGCTATCACCCGGTCAGCGTGCCCTACGGCTACGAGTCGTATTACCTGAACGTGATGGCCGGGCCGAAACGCGTCTGGCAGTTCCATAACGATCCGCAGCACAGCTGGCTGTTGGATCTCTGAATGTCTACTTCCACACGGAGAACAATAACGATGAGCGACGCCCCGGTAATCGGCCATTACATTGACGGTCAGGTGCAAGACAACGGCAGTGAACGATTCAGCAATGTCTTCAACCCGGCCACTGGCAGTGTGCAGGCACGCGTCGGGCTGGCCAGCGAGAAGACCGTGGACGAGGCTGTCGCATCGGCACTCAAGGCGTTCCCGGCCTGGTCCGAGCAATCGTCCCTGCGCCGTTCGCGGGTGATGTTCAAGTTCAAGGAACTGCTCGACCGCCATCATGACGAACTGGCAGAAATCATCAGCCGCGAACACGGCAAGGTGTTTTCCGACGCCAAGGGCGAAGTCACCCGCGGCATCGAGATCGTCGAATACGCCTGCGGTGCGCCGAACCTGCTGAAGACCGAGTTCAGCGACAACATCGGCGGTGGCATCGACAACTGGAACCTGCGTCAGCCCTTGGGTGTTTGCGCCGGCGTCACCCCGTTCAATTTTCCGGTGATGGTGCCGCTGTGGATGATCCCGCTCGCGCTGGTCACCGGTAACTGCTTCATCCTCAAGCCGTCCGAGCGCGATCCGTCCGCCAGTTTGCTGATGGCGCGGCTGCTGACTGAAGCCGGTTTGCCGGACGGTGTGTTCAACGTGGTCCAGGGCGACAAGGCGGCGGTCGACGCCTTGCTGCAACACCCGGACATCGAGGCGATTTCCTTTGTCGGTTCGACGCCGATTGCCGAGTACATCCACCAGCAGGCCACCTCCCGCGGCAAGCGCGTGCAGGCGTTGGGCGGGGCGAAGAATCACATGATCGTGATGCCCGATGCCGATCTGGATCAGGCCGCCGATGCGCTGATCGGCGCGGCGTACGGCTCGGCCGGCGAACGCTGCATGGCGATCTCGATTGCGGTGGCGGTGGGCGATGTTGGCGACCAACTGATTGCCAGACTGTTGCCGCGCATTGATCAACTGAAGATCGGCAACGGCATGCAGGACGACAGCGACATGGGGCCCCTGGTGACCGCCGAGCACAAGGCCAAGGTCGAAGGATTTATCGGTGAAGGCGTGGCCCAGGGCGCGCAGCTGATTGTCGACGGTCGTGGGTTCAAGGTGCCGGGGGCCGAGAATGGCTTCTTCGTTGGCGCAACCCTGTTCGATAAGGTCACGACCGAGATGAGCATCTACCAGCAGGAAATCTTCGGTCCGGTGCTGGGCATCGTCCGCGTCCCTGACTTCGCCAGCGCCGTTGCTTTGATCAACGCTCACGAGTTCGGCAACGGTGTGTCCTGCTTCACCAGCGACGGCGGCATCGCCCGAGCCTTCGCTCGCACCATCAAGGTCGGCATGGTCGGTATCAACGTACCGATTCCGGTACCAATGGCCTGGCACTCGTTCGGTGGCTGGAAACGCTCGCTGTTTGGCGACCACCACGCCTACGGCGAAGAAGGTATCCGCTTCTACAGCCGCTACAAAAGCGTGATGCAGCGCTGGCCCGACAGCATCGCCAAGGGCCCTGAATTCAGCATGCCGACAGCCAAATAATTCACTTGTGCGGAGAACAACAATAATGAGCAAACCCCTGCGTTTCGCCCTGAACCGTATGGTCGCCCCACGTTTGTCCCTGCCGGCGTTCATCGAGCTGGCGGTGACCCTCAAGGCCGACGCCATCGAGATCCGTAACGACCTCAAAGGCGTCGAAATCGAAGACGGCACCGCACCCGAGCGCGTGCGCGAGTTGTGCGCGGCCAAAGGCATCAGCGTGCTGTCGATCAATGCGCTGTATCCGTTTGATGTCTGGAACGACGAGCGCCGGGCGCAAGCCTTGAAGCTGGCCGCTTATGCCCGTGATTGCGGCGCACAGGGCTTGGTCATGTGCCCATTGAACGACCGCGCCGACCCACGCAACGAAGCCGAGCGCGCTTCAGGCCTGCGCACCGCATTGAGTCAGCTGGCGCCGATCCTGCGTGATCACGGGATTCTCGGTTTCATCGAGCCACTGGGTTTCGAAGAGTGCTCGCTGCGCCGCAAACGCACGGCGGTGGACGCGATCAAGGCCATCGGCGGGCTGGATGTGTTCCGGCTGGTGCATGACACCTTTCACCATCACCTGGCCAGCGAACATGAGTTTTTCCCCGAACTGACCGGGCTGGTGCACATCTCAGGGGTCGAAGATGCCGAGGCGCCGCTGGCGAGCATCCGCGACGGCCACCGGGTGCTGGTGGGCGAGGGTGACATTCTCGGTAACGCGGCGCAGATCGACACCTTGCTGAGCAGCGGGTACAGCGGCTACCTGTCGTTCGAGCCGTTTGCCGACAGCGTGCATGGGTTGGCGGATATCGAGCAGGCGATTGGCGCAAGCATGGATCACCTGCAAAAAACTCAAGGTTGACGCAAAACCCTGTGGGAGCGGGCTTGCCCGCGATGACGGCAGCACATTCAACATTGATGTGTCAGGAAGATCGCTATCGCGGGCAAGCCCGCTCCCACAGGGATCGGATTGCATTCACAAAAAGGTGCAAGCATGACCACAACAAGACTGACCATGGCCCAGGCCCTGGTGAAATTCCTCGATAACCAGTACATCGAGGTCGACGGGGTCCAGAGCAAATTCGTTGCCGGGATCTTTACCATTTTCGGTCACGGCAATGTGCTCGGCCTGGGGCAAGCCCTGGAACAGGACAGCGGCGACCTGATCGTCCATCAGGGCCGCAACGAGCAAGGCATGGCCCATGCCGCTATCGGTTTCGCCAAGCAAAATCTTCGGCGCAAGATCTACGCGTGTTCCTCATCGGTCGGCCCCGGCGCGGCGAACATGCTGACCGCTGCCGCGACGGCAACGGCCAACCGCATTCCCTTGCTGCTGTTGCCTGGTGACGTCTACGCCTGCCGCCAGCCGGACCCGGTGTTGCAACAGATCGAGCAGTTCCACGACCTGAGCATCAGCACCAACGACGCGTTCAAGGCCGTGAGCAAATACTGGGACCGGATCAACCGTCCCGAGCAGTTGATGAGCGCAGCGATCCACGCCATGCGCGTGCTCACCGACCCCGCCGAAACCGGCGCGGTGACCCTGGCCTTGCCGCAGGACGTGCAAGCCGAGGCCTACGACTACCCGGATTACTTCCTGCAAAAACGCGTGCACCGCATCGAGCGTCGTCCGGCCACTGAAGCGATGCTCGGTGATGCGCTGGCGTTGTTCAAAGGCAAGCGCAAACCGCTGATCATCTGCGGCGGCGGGGTCAAGTACTCCGGGGCCAATGCGGCCTTGCAGGCGTTTGCCGAACGCTTCGATATTCCCTTTGCCGAAACCCAGGCCGGCAAGAGCGCGGTGGTGTCCAGCCATCCGCTGAACGTCGGCGGCATCGGCGAAACTGGCTGCCTGGCCGCGAACCTGCTGGCCAGGGACGCTGATCTGATCATCGGGGTCGGCACCCGCTACAGCGATTTCACCACAGCGTCGAAGTCCTTGTTCCAGCATCCGCAGGTGCAATTTCTCAATCTCAATATCAGCCCCTGCGATGCCCTGAAACTCGACGGCGTGCAGCTGCTGGCAGATGCCAAAACCGGTTTGCAGGCACTGGCCGAAGCACTGGGCGATTACCGCTCGAGCTGGGGCGATCAACCCCGTCAGGCCAAGATTCAATTGGACGAGGAAGTCGACCGCATTTATCAGGTGGAATACCAGTCCAAGGACTTCGTCCCGGAAATCAATGACCACCTGGACCCGGCGGTGCTGCGCGAATTCATCGAACTGACCGGCTCCTGCCTGACCCAGAGCCGTGTGCTCGGCGTGCTCAATGAAACCCTGGCCGACGACGCGGTGATCGTCGCCGCCGCCGGCAGCCTGCCCGGTGACTTGCAGCGCAGCTGGCGCAGCAAGGGCGTGAACACCTACCACGTCGAGTACGGCTATTCCTGCATGGGCTACGAGGTCAACGCCGCTTTGGGTGTGAAGCTCGCCGAACCGCAGCGCGAGGTCTATGCGCTGGTGGGTGATGGTTCCTACATGATGCTGCATTCGGAGCTGGCGACCTCGATCCAGGAGCGGCGCAAGATCAACGTGGTGCTGTTGGACAACATGACCTTCGGCTGCATCAACAACCTGCAGATGGAACACGGCATGGACAGCTTCGGCACCGAGTTCCGATTTCGCAACCCGGAAACCGGCAAGCTCGACGGCGGTTTCGTGCCGGTGGACTTCGCCATGAGCGCGGCGGCTTATGGCTGCAAGACTTACAAGGTGAACACCGTTGAAGAACTGCAAGCGGCGTTGGCGGATGCGCGGTTGCAGACGGTCTCGACGCTGATCGATATCAAGGTTCTGCCCAAGACGATGATTCACAAATACCTGTCCTGGTGGCGGGTCGGTGTGGCGCAAGTTTCCACGAGTGCGCGCACCGATGCGGTGGCCAAGACCCTCAACGAACGACTGGCCAAGGCCCGTCAGTACTGATTGCCCCTGAAACCAACAACACGTCTTCACAGGAGAGTCTTCATGTCTTTGCTTTCTAATTCACTGCGGGTCGGCGTCATCGGCACCGGGGCTATCGGCCAGGACCACATTCGTCGTTGCAGCCAGACCTTGCTCAATAGCCAGGTGGTGGCGGTGACCGATATCAATTTGCAGCAAGCAGCCAAGGTCGTTTCCGATCTGAAACTGACCGCCGAGGTCTATCCCGACGGCCATGCGCTGATCAACGCGCCGGACGTCGAAGCGATCCTCGTCACCTCCTGGGGCCCGAGTCACGAAGAGTTCGTGCTGGCGGCGATTGCGGCGGGTAAACCGGTGTTCTGCGAGAAGCCCCTGGCCGTCACCGCCGAAGGCTGCCGCAAGATAGTCGAAGCCGAAGTGGCCCACGGCAAGCGTCTGGTGCAGGTCGGTTTCATGCGGCCGTACGACGAAGGCTATCGGGCACTCAAAGCGGTGATCGACAGCGGCCAGATCGGCGAACCGCTGATGCTGCACTGCGCGCACCGCAACCCGACCGTGGGTGAGAACTACAAGACCGACATGGCGATCACCGACACGCTGATCCACGAACTGGATGTGCTGCGCTGGTTGCTCGACGATGACTACGTGTGGGTGCAGGTGGTGTTCCCGCGCAAGACCAGCAAAGCCCTGGCGCATTTGAAAGACCCGCAGATCGTCCTGCTGGAAACCGCCAAGGGCACGCGCATCGACGTCGAAGTGTTCGTCAATTGCCAGTACGGCTACGACATCCAGTGCGAAGTGGTGGGGGAGACCGGCATCGCCAAACTGCCGGAGCCGTCGCAGGTGCAATTGCGCAGTGGCGCGAAGCTGTCCAACGCGATTCTGATGGACTGGAAGGACCGCTTCATCGCCGCCTATGACGTCGAGCTGCAGGCCTTTATCGATGGTGTGCGGGCCGGGCAGGTGGGTGGGCCTTCGGCGTGGGATGGCTTCGCGGCGGCAGTGGCGGCAGATGCCTGCATCGAAGCCCAAAACAGCGGCCAGATCGTCAAAGTCGGCCTCCCGGACCGCCCCCACTTCTACGGCTAACCCGATCCCCTGTAGGAGCTGGCTTGCCAGCGAAGGCGGCCTCAAGCCTTGCAGCGCCCATGAAGACGCCTTCGCTGGCAAGCCAGCTCCTACAGGGGACGGTGTCGATCTCTGGTGAAGGAGAACAACAAAAATGCGCATCGCACTAGACCCCTACATGTACCGCACCCTGTCCCTGGGCAAGATGGTCGACAAGGTGGCCGAGCTCGGTTACGAACACATCGAACTCTCGCCCCGTGAAGATTTCCTGCCGTTTTACAAAGCCCCGCGGGTCGACAAGGCGCGGATCAAGGAATTTCGCAAGGCCCTGAGCGACACCGGCGTCAAGCTCTCTTCCTTATTACCGATGTACCACTGGGCCGCTGCCGACGAAGGTCTGCGCGTGGCGGCGGTACGCAACTGGAAGCGCGCCATCCAGATTGCCGTGGAGATGGATTGCGAACTGGTCAACACCGAGTTCACCGGGCAGTCGGACAACCCGCTGGTGTGCGAAAACCAGTTCATGCGCTCCATGGACGAACTGATCCCGGAGTTCGAACGCGAAGGCGTCAAGCTCGATATCCAGGCGCATCCGTATGATTTCTGCGAGCGCAACAATGAGTCGGTGGACATTATTCGCGGGCTGAATCGCGACTGGATCAACTACCTCTACGCCGCGCCGCACACGTTTTTCTACGATGACGGCGTCGGTGATATCGCCTCGATGCTCAAGTACGCAGGCTCCAGGCTGAGCCACCTGATCATCGCCGACACCTACAACCACAAGGCTTCTTCGGGGTTGCGCTACATCGTCAATCCGCCGGGTGTCGTTGCCACTGTGCACCAGCATCTGGACATCGGGCAGGGGGAGGTGAATTGGGATGCGTTCTTCGCCACCTTGCGCGAAATCCAGTTCGATGGCATCGCCACGGTCTCGGTGTTCGCCTGGGAAGACCGGCCGGACGAGTCCAACCGGATGATGCTCGAGCGCGTGACCCGCGAACTCTGCGGTTGACCGGCGTACACAAAACCTGTGGGAGCGAGCTTGCTCGCGATGACGGTGGCACATTCAACATCTATGTGACTGTCAGGCCGCCATCGCGAGCAAGCTCGTTCCCACAGGGTTCGCATTCTATAAGGAGTTTTTTTCATGCGTATCGGACTTGTCGGTTACGGCCATGGCGGCCGGTTTTTTCATGCTCCGTTGATCAGCAGTTTGCCGGCGGCGACGTTCGTCGGGGTGGTTACCCGCTCACCGGAGCGCCGACAGTTGCTGGCGGCCGAGCATCCGGGCGTGCCGGCCTTCGACAGCATCGGCCAACTGGTGGAAGCCGGGATCGATGTGCTGGTGGTGTCGACGCCGCTCAAGGGGCGTCCGGCGCTGGTGCTCGACGGTATCGAACACGGCGTGGCGGTGGTCAGCGACAAGCCGTTCGCCGCCGATGCGCAGCAGGCGCAAACCCTGATCACCATGGCCGAGCGCCAGGGCGTGCGGCTCAGCGTCTATCAGAACCGGCGCTGGGACTCGGACTTCCTCACCGTGCGCAAACTCATCGAGTCCGGCGCGCTGGGGCAGGTCAGCCGTTTCGAATCGCGGATCGAACGATACTCGCCGCAGTCGGTGAACAACGGCAGCGGCGGCGGTTTCCTGCGCGATCTGGGCAGCCATCTGGTGGATCAGGCGCTGCTGTTATTCGGCCCGGTGCAGCGGGTCTATGCCGAACTCGATTATCTGGAACCGGACCAGGCCTTCGACGATGGCTTCTTTATGGCCCTGACCCACGCCAGTGGCGTGACCTCGCACCTGGGCGGCAGTTGCCGGCAAAACACGCCGGGGCCGCGCTTTCGGGTGACCGGCACCCAGGGGTGCTACAGCGTCGACGGTCTGGACGGGCAGGAGGCATCGTCGCTCGCCGGGCTCACACCCAGGTCCGAAGGCGAACGCTGGGGCGTGGAAGAGCATCGCCGCTGGGGCTGGTTCGAGCAGGGCGAGGTGCGCGAGCGGGTGCCCTCCGAGCGAGGCTGCTGGAATCAGTTCTATTTACAGCTGCAAACCGCGTTACAGAGCGGTGGCCCACTGCCCGTGGACGCCCGTGATGCACTGGCGACGACCCGCGTGCTAGACGCCGCGCGCCTGAGTGCCGAACGCCAGCAAGTGGTGGCATTGAGCCCGTTCGAGCGCCATGGAATAAAATCATAGAAAAATTCTAAAATGAGTTGATATGGAAATTAATTTCCAATAAAGTCATTTCCAGGTTGCCGACTATCAACGTCCGATCTCGCTCAAGCAGGCCTTGAACGGTGAGGGACGCACCAAAAACAAGAAACAAAAGCCAGGTACCGTCGATGAAAACCTTCAACGCTGCACTGCATGTCCTACGTTCCGCACGACACCTCTCTCGCGACCTGCCTCGCGTCTTGTTTCATTCCTTCTTTCGCTTGCTTTGCGTCGAACGCAACGGCGCCCTGGTCTGCTGTATTCCTGGTGCACCCATTGTCCGCTTGCCCGTTCACTGAGTTCGTCACGCCTTATCCATAAAACCAACAAGAATGTGGAGAAAGACTTTTCATGAAGACCAGGATCCGTTTCGCCTCACTTGCCCTGTCCCTGATGTTCGCCAGCGGTGCTGCGCTCGCCGATATGAAGATCGGCGTCAGCATGTCGCAGTTCGATGACACCTGGCTGACCTACCTGCGCGAATCCATGGACCAGAAAGCCAAGTCCTATCCCGACGGCGTCCAGCTGCAGTTCGAAGATGCCCGCAGCGACGTGGTCAAGCAACTGAGCCAGGTGGAAAGCTTCATCAGCCAGAAGGTCGATGCCATCGTGGTCAACCCGGTGGATACCGCCGCCACCCGCAAAATCACTGAAGCCGCCGTCAAGGCCGGCATCCCGCTGGTCTACGTCAACCGCCGTCCCGATGACCTGAACCTGCCCAAAGGCGTGGTGACCGTCTCCTCCAATGATAGGGAAGCCGGTGAAATGCAGATGCAGTACCTGGCCGACAAGATGGGCGGCAAGGGCGACATCGTGATTCTGCTGGGCGACCTCGCGAACAACTCCACCACCAACCGCACCAAGGTCGTCAAAGAGGTGCTGGCCAAATACCCGCAGATCAAGATCGAGCAAGAGCAGACCGGTATCTGGCTGCGGGATAAAGGCATGACCCTGGTCAACGACTGGCTGACCCAGGGCCGCAAGTTCGACGCGATTGTCTCCAACAACGACGAGATGGCCATTGGTGCCGCGATGGCCCTGCAACAGGCCGGTGTGGACAAGGGCAGCGTGCTGATCGCCGGTGTCGACGGGACGCCCGACGGTTTGAATGCGGTGAAGAAGGGCTCCCTGGCCGTCTCGGTGTTCCAGGACGCCAAAGGCCAGGCAGACGGTTCGATCGACACCGCGGTGAAAATGGCCAGGAACGAACCGGTTGAACAAGCCGTGTGGGTTCCCTATCGCCTGATCACGCCGCAAAACGTTGACCAGTTCAAATAGTCCGTCCGTTCAATAACAACAATAAGCACGCAAGGTGGCTACTGCGACCTTGCTGATGGAGTACCTGATCATGTTCGCTTCAGCGACCGCTTCGAGCCCCCCGATGGTGGGTGTCCAGCCAACTGCAATACCTGTCGATGAGCCGTACCTGCTGGAGATCATCAACGTCAGCAAGGGTTTTCCCGGTGTGGTGGCCCTGTCCGATGTGCAGCTTCGGGTCCGCCCCGGTTCCGTGCTGGCGCTGATGGGCGAAAATGGCGCCGGCAAATCCACCCTGATGAAAATCATCGCCGGCATCTACCAGCCGGATGCCGGCGAACTGCGCCTGCGGGGCAAACCGGTGGTGTTCGAAACGCCACTGGCGGCGCTGCAGGCCGGGATCGCGATGATCCACCAGGAACTCAACCTGATGCCGCACATGAGCATCGCCGAGAACATCTGGATCGGCCGTGAACAGCTCAATGGCCTGCACATGATCGACCACCGCGAGATGCACCGCTGCACGGCGAAGCTGCTGGAACGCCTGCGCATCAACCTCGACCCGCAAGAACAGGTCGGCAACCTGAGCATCGCCGAACGGCAGATGGTCGAGATTGCCAAGGCAGTGTCCTACGATTCGGACATCCTGATCATGGACGAACCGACCTCGGCCATTACCGACAAGGAAGTCGCCCACCTGTTTTCGATCATTGCCGACCTCAAGCGCCAGGGCAAAGGCATCATCTACATCACCCACAAGATGAACGAAGTGTTCAGCATCGCCGATGAAGTGGCGGTGTTCCGTGACGGCGCCTACATCGGCCTGCAGCGGGCCGACAGCATGGACGGCGACAGCCTGATTTCGATGATGGTCGGGCGCGAACTGAGCCAGCTGTTCCCGGTGCGCGAGACGCCGATCGGCGATCTGTTGCTGTCGGTACGCGACCTGAAGCTCGACGGCATTTTCAAGGACGTGTCCTTCGACCTGCATGTCGGCGAGATTCTCGGCATCGCCGGGTTGATGGGCTCGGGGCGGACCAATGTCGCCGAGGCGCTCTTCGGCATCACCCCGAGCGACGGTGGCGAGATTCGCCTGGATGGCGAGATGGTGCGCATTACCGATCCGCACATGGCCATCGAGAAGGGCTTCGCGCTGTTGACCGAGGATCGCAAGCTCAGCGGCCTGTTCCCGTGCCTGTCGGTCCTGGAAAACATGGAAATGGCAGTGCTGCCGCACTACGCCGGCCACGGGTTCATCCAGCAAAAAGCCCTGCGCGCCTTGTGCGAAGACATGTGCAAGAAGCTGCGGGTGAAAACCCCGTCGCTCGAGCAGTGCATCGACACGCTGTCCGGCGGTAATCAGCAGAAGGCCTTGCTGGCGCGCTGGCTGATGACCAACCCGCGAATCCTGATTCTCGACGAGCCGACCCGCGGCATCGATGTCGGCGCCAAGGCCGAGATCTACCGGCTGATTTCCTACCTGGCCAGCGAAGGCATGGCGGTGATCATGATTTCCTCGGAGCTGCCGGAAGTGCTCGGCATGAGCGATCGGGTGATGGTCATGCACGAGGGCGACCTGATGGGCACCCTCGACCGCAGCGAAGCGACCCAGGAACGGGTGATGCAACTGGCCTCGGGCATGTCCCAATGCCATTGAGTCAACGTAAACACAGTTTAAGCAAGGGTGAACCGAGTCTCTGTGGCGAGGGAGCTTGCTCCCGCGGGGACGCGAAGCGGCCCCAAAAGAATGGGACTGCTGCGCAGTCCAACGGGAGCAAGCTCCCTCGCCACAAGCAAGCTCTCTCGCCACACGGATTTCATTTTAAGGGTGATGGGTTATGAACGCGATACTGGAAAACAAGCCAGCAACGGTACCGGTCAAGAGTCGCCGGCGCTTTCCGACCGAACTGAGTATCTTCCTGGTGCTGATCGGCATCGGCCTGGTGTTCGAAGTGTTCGGCTGGATCGTGCGCGACCAGAGCTTCCTGATGAACTCCCAGCGCCTGGTGCTGATGATCCTGCAAGTGTCGATCATCGGCCTGCTGGCCATCGGCGTCACTCAGGTCATCATTACCACGGGGATCGACCTGTCCTCCGGCTCGGTGCTGGCGCTGTCGGCGATGATCGCCGCCAGCCTGGCCCAGACCTCCGACTTTGCCCGAGCGGTGTTCCCCTCGCTGACCGACTTGCCGGTGTGGATTCCGGTGATCGCGGGGCTTGGAGTGGGGTTGCTGGCGGGGGCGATCAACGGCAGCATCATTGCCATCACCGGCATTCCACCGTTCATTGCCACCCTCGGCATGATGGTCTCGGCGCGCGGACTGGCGCGTTACTACACCGAAGGCCAGCCGGTGAGCATGCTCTCGGACTCCTACACCGCCATCGGCCACGGCGCGATGCCGGTGGTGATTTTCCTGGTGGTCGCGTTGATCTTTCACATCGCGTTGCGTTACACCAAGTACGGCAAGTACACCTACGCCATCGGCGGCAACATGCAGGCGGCGCGCACCTCGGGGATCAACGTCAAGCGCCATCTGGTGATCGTCTACAGCATCGCCGGGCTGCTTGCCGGCCTGGCAGGGGTGGTGGCTTCGGCACGCGCCGCGACCGGGCAGGCCGGGATGGGCATGTCGTATGAGCTGGACGCGATTGCCGCGGCAGTGATCGGCGGCACCAGCCTGGCCGGCGGCGTGGGGCGCATCACCGGCACCGTGATCGGCGCATTGATACTCGGGGTGATGGCCAGCGGCTTTACCTTTGTCGGGGTTGATGCGTATATTCAGGACATCATCAAGGGATTGATCATTGTGGTTGCGGTGGTGATCGACCAATACCGCAACAAGCGTAAACTCAAGCGCTGAAACCGCAGCAAACTGCAAAATGCGCCACGCCTGACCCGCGTGGCGCAGCCGTTTGTCTTCTCTGTAAAGCCGCTCGATGGAATTTCTTGCTATAAACGCACTCCGATAACCACCGCATCGCCTGCCATAGAGCACTTTTGGGGCTTTGTCGGACGAATTCGCTGTCTTTTCAGTTGCTGAGGCCTCAAGTCGGCCTTAGACTGCCGCCCCTCGTAAATTGAGTGCCGGGTGGCGCTTGGAACAACTGGCGCCTTTCCGCTGACCGACCAGGTCCGCCGGAACGCTCCCTTATTCGCCTTAATGCACGTTTTTTTATAGAGAAATCAATGACAAAGGACAAGTTGCTGGCCATGCCGGCGGATGACTACATGAATGCCGAGCAACATGCTTTTTTCTCCGAGCTGTTGCAGAACATGAAAGTCGAAACCCACGAACGCATCGAACAGAACCGCATCGCCATCGAGAGCCTGGATACCCCGGCCGACCCGGCTGACGCTGCGTCTGTCGAAGAAGAGCGCACCTGGCTGGTCAACGCGATCGATCGCGACCAGCGCATGCTGCCTCAGTTGGAACAGGCGCTGGAGCGCATCAAGGAAGACAGCTTCGGCTGGTGCGACGACAGCGGCGAGGCCATTGGCCTCAAGCGCCTGCTGATCAGCCCGACCACCAAGTACTGCATCGAAGCTCAAGAGCGTCACGAGCAGATCGACAAGCACCAGCGTCAGGCCTGATTCAGTAGCGCGATTCAGTAGCGCCCCCATCGCGGGCAAGCCCGCTCCCACAGGTTCAATGTAAACCTTGTGGGGGCGGCGGTGCGGCGATCCGACTTGCCCGCGATGCTTTTCGACGTCTGCGAAAAACCCCGCGCACTTCTATTGATCTGCTGCAATGCCCACTACTAACGGACCATAGATAATGGCCCTGTAGTGGCGTTTAATGCGGTTACAACAATTAGAAGCTACATGGGGTGACGATGATGACGCGAGACGGGTCTCTGGCCGGGGCAGTGCCCGCAGCCGTACTTCTGCCGAAAAAACAGTGGCTCACGCCGACCCTGCAAAGCATCGCCCTGATGCTCCTGTTGTGTGGCATGGCGCTGGGTGGCGGGTCGCTCTATCTTGGCCTGCCATTGGCCGTGCTGATTATCTGGTTGCCGCGCCTGCGCTCGCGACCCATCACCCAAACCCCTGCCGACAACGCCGACGCCCTTGGCGAGTTGACTCGCGATCTTTCCTACACCACCAGTCATAACGCATTGTCGGCCGCCGGCGTGGCCTATTCGGTCAAGCAACTGGCCGACAGGCTGCAATCGCAACTCAGTGCCGCCGCGCGGATCGTCAGCAATGCCGAAGTGATGATCGCCACCGAACAAGCCACTTCGACCCTCAGCCACCAAGCCCTGAGTGCGGCCAGCGAGGCTCACCGCAGCAGCGCGACAGGGCGCACGGAGCTGATCGAGTCCATTGCCCGCATGCATCAGCTCAGCCAGCGCGCCAGCAACAGCCGGGAGCTGATCGAAGCCCTGAGCCTGCGCAGCGACGATATCCAACGGGTGACCCTGGTGATCCAGTCCATCGCCAGTCAGACCAATCTGCTGGCCTTGAACGCGGCGATCGAAGCGGCGCGGGCCGGGGAACACGGTCGCGGGTTTGCGGTGGTGGCCGATGAAGTTCGTGCTCTGGCCGCACGCACGGCGACGGCCACTGGCGAAGTCGGAGAGATGGTCTCCGATATCCGCCAACGCACCGCGCAAGTGGTGGAGCAGATCCGCCAGCTGTCCAGCGATCTCGACATTGGCGTCGAACAGGTCGAGCACACTGGAAATCACCTGCAAGACATCGCGCGTCTGGCGGCCGGCGTCGAAAGCCAGGTCGGGGACATCGCCAAGGGCGCGCAGACCAACCGCGAGCAACTCGACAGCCTGTTCCATGCGATCGAGCAGATGCGCAGCGACTTGGCGGTCAGCGACCAACAGACCCGGCACCTGGCCCAGGCGGCGGTGCAGATGGAAGGTCAGGCCGAAACCATCAGCGAGCGTCTCGCCGAAGTCGGACTGGATGACTATCACCAGCGTATTTATGACCTGGCCCGTGAAGGCGCGAAACAGATTTCGGCGCGCTTCGAAGCGGATATCGACGAGGGCCGAGTCAGCCTCGACGACCTGTTCGATCGCAATTACCAGGCGATCCCCAACACCCGCCCGGCCAAATACCAGACCCGTTTCGACCGCTACACCGATCAGGTCCTGCCGGCGATCCAGGAATCGTTGCTGCCGCGCCATGAGGGCCTGGTGTTCGCCATTGCCTGCACCCAGCAAGGCTATGTGCCGACCCATAACAAGGCCTTCAGTCAGCCATTGACCGGCGACGCGCAGGTCGACTCTCTGAACAACCGCACCAAACGCAAGTTCGCCGACCGCACCGGGATCCGCTGTGGCAGCCATCAACAGGCCGTGCTGCTGCAAACCTATACCCGCGACACCGGTGAGCTGATGCACGATCTCTCGGTGCCGATCATGCTCAAGGGCCGACATTGGGGTGGACTGCGCCTGGGCTACCAGCCGGAAAACCCTCGTTGAGGCCTGATTGTTACGTGTTACGCAAAAAAGATGTGCAGGCCTGTGACTGTTTCTTCGCGAATGGACTCATTATTCTGCCTACATAGTTAGGTTGCTAATGAAATTCACGAGGTCAGCATGCAAGGCAGGGTCGATGTAGCGGTGATGATTGGCAGCGGAGTGCCCGCCAGCTTGCGTGCGATGGGTCAGAGAGTCTGCTGGGTGGTACTGCTGGATGGCGAACGCCGGGGGACGGCGTTTTCCAGTCGCGAAGAGGCGCAAGAGTGCAGGGCTGCCTGGCTCGCGCAATTGAGCGCCGGAACACCCGACAGCCTGCATTGAATCAGCGGCTAGTGAACCTGGTGCATGCGCAGGTTGAGGTCGTCGACCACCCGCGCCCAATCCGCGTCTTCGCGCAATTGCTCTTTCAGAAAGCCGGCTTGCTGCGGTGTCCAGAACTCGGCATCGATGAGTTTCTTATCATCGGGCAGCGGGGAATGGCTGGCGATGAAATCGTCGATGGCTTTCTCGGTGGAATCCAGGCCGAGCTGGTCGAACAAGCCTTTCAAGTCGTGTGTAGGTGAATCCATCTTCATCTCCTTGCTGGTCACGCGGATGCGAGATCTGAGGTGCGGCGTCATTGCATCTGAGGGAGCCGCGCTTCAGGAGTTCGATAGCGATGTTCGAAAGCAGGAATGAGCATAGACTGCAAACCGCTGATCAGGCTTTCAATGCGCCTTCATCGACAGCAACCTTCAGGGCTTTGGCGGCATCCTGGGCGGCGATGGCGGCGACGTCGGAGGTCTTGAACCAGCGATCCTTCTCGACCTGGTGATAGGTCACGGTGGTCAGCGGTGGTTTGGCGCGCATGATAATGACTGCCTGGAATTCGCCTTCGACCTCTCTGGCTTCGCCCCGGATAAAAAATTCACCGATATCAAATTCCGTCACGTAGCCGCCTTCCCTTGGAAATATTATGCTGTGTCGAACGCCGCCCGCCCTGGGGTTGCGGTTCGTTTGGTCGGCCAGTATGGCAGTAGTTGCCTGCCGGCGGCTGAGTTAAGTCGCCGGCATGACGAAACGTCTATGGGGATGAAGGTCGCAGGCGTGTCAAATGCGCGACTCGAGGGCGCGGGCGAGGGCGCAGGCTTCGTTATGGTCGCCGCGGAAACCTCTTACATAGCCCGTGGCGATTTCCTTGATATGGAAGAAGGCATTGCCCGCCAGAACCACCTGGAACCGCGGTGCAACAGGGGGTGGCGCGGGAAAGTCATGGGGCGGGAACACCGTCGGGGGCCGGGGCGCCAGACCGCTGGTGTAGGATGGCTGAGGTTGAGCGAAGTGGGTCAGTGTGCACATGGGAAGTCCTTTTCGTAGTTTTGCCGACGCGTGTACTTCGTTTTGGCTAGTCTCGGTGAGCATCGCTGCTCTAGAATCACCACCACTGGTTGGCGATTGATGTTTATCTAAAGCAATTTTTTGCTGGCGATATGTCAGAAAAGTGCTTTTTTTTTAGCGTTTTTTCCCTAAAGTTAGTAATCCGTTTTTTCTGACCGTTAGCAGGGCGTTTTCCTTCAACCTCTGACGAACGCCAGGCAAGACGACGCGAATGACATTCCAGTAGTCTTTTCACGCCTCGCGGTGGATGAGCGCTCAGCCATCCTCAGGATTTCAACCGGGTCATTTGGCTAAACCCTCGGCATTGCCGCTTTTTTCTGCTGTGCGCTTTTTCCGTGTGCGGCATCATTTTCAGATGTGGGGATGTTTCCTTGGCAGTAAGTAATCTCGATATGCATGCCTTGTTCGTGTTGGGTGATTTGCGCGCAAAGCTGGTCAAACAGTTCCAGTCACGTTTCGTTTACATCACCGAACAGAACGCTGAAGGCATTTACATTGCCGAAATCGATACCGAGTCAGCGCTGGTGGTAGACGACAAGCCAGGACTCAAGCTCAAGGTCGGCGATCATTTCAGTGCCTCCGTACTGCCCAGTCGCGAAGGCGGCAAGCTGGACATCAAGTTCCGCGAAATCAAGCTGACGGTCTACGGGCTGGGCGATTACGCGTTCGTGACCAGCGCCGACGGTCACGGCATCCTGTTCAAGGAAGGCCATAGCGTGGTGATGGTGTTTGCTGCCCACCAGCAGTTGCAGGAGGGCCTGACCAAAACCCTGAAAGCCGTTACCGCCAAGGCTGCCAAATGGCGCAAGGGTGAACTGGTGACCTTCAAGGCCAGCGAGTAATGCCCTCGAAAGCAGGAACCTCTACTACAGTCAGTTGACTGAGTATTCAGAGGCTTTGCGGTCTTCTGCCAGGCCATCCTGCCATTGCTGTGAACAGCACGAGGTGCAAAACCATGAACGGATTTCGACGGCTGCTGGCCGCTACCCTGGCCACGTTCGGGTTGTTGGCTTCACCCGTTCCAGTGTTCGCTGCCCAGGCGCCGATCCATTTTGCCGACCTGAACTGGGAAAGCGGCAGCCTGATCACCGACATCCTGCGGATCATCGTCGAGAAGGGCTACGGCTTGCCGACCGATACCTTGCCGGGGACGACCATCACCCTGGAAACCGCCCTGGCCAACAATGATATTCAGGTCATTGGCGAGGAATGGGCCGGTCGCAGTCCGGTGTGGGTCAAGGCCGAGGCCGAAGGCAAAGTGGTGAGCCTGGGCGATACGGTCAAGGGCGCGACCGAAGGCTGGTGGGTGCCCGAATATGTGATCAAGGGTGACCCGGCCAAAGGCATCAAGCCGCTGGCGCCGGACCTGCGCAGTGTCAGCGACCTGCCCAAATACAAGGGCGTGTTCAGCGATCCGGAAACCCCGGGCAAGGGGCGCTTTCTCAACAGCCCGATCGGCTGGACCTCGGAAGTGGTCAACAAGCAGAAGCTCAAGGCCTATGGCCTGGACGACAGTTATGTGAATTTTCGCAGCGGCTCGGGGGCAGCACTGGATGCGGAGATCAGTTCGTCGATTCGCCGCGGCAAGCCGGTCCTGTTCTATTACTGGTCGCCGACGCCATTGCTTGGCCGCTTCAAGCTGATTCAGCTGCAAGAGCCGCCGTTCGATGCCGACGCCTGGAAAACCCTGACCGACGCCGATAACCCGAATCCGAAACCGACGCGCTCGCTGGCCTCGAAGCTCTCCATCGGCGTGTCCACGCCCTTCCAGAAACAGTACCCGCAGATCGCCGAGTTCTTCAGCAAGGTCGATTTACCGATCGACCCGTTGAACAAGGCCCTGGCCGAGATGAGCGAAAAACACACCGCCCCACGGCAGGCGGCGGAGGCGTTCATGAAGGCGCACCCGGAGGTGTGGCGGGCTTGGGTGCCCAAGGATGTGGCGGATAAAGTGGCGGCCGAACTGAAATAAACCGATTTATGGACACCTGGGAATTCTCGGGTGCACATAAATCCCGTAGGAGCTGCCGCAGGTTCGGGCCGCGTTCGGACGATCTTTTGACTTTGCTTATAATGGCAAGATCAAAAGATCGTCCGAACGCGGCCCGAACCTGCGGCAGCTCCTACAGGAAGCCGGTGCATCCGGTAGATCAAGGTTAAAACCGGGTCTGCACTGCCAATTCGAAGGTCCGCGGTGTCCCGAGGTAATACGCCGGCGACACATGGGCAAACTCGGCATACACCTCGTTGGTCAGGTTGCGCACGCGGCCAGTGACGGTGGTGTGCTGATCGACCTTATAGCTAAGGAATGTGCCAAACAGCGTGTATGACGGCACAGTCAGGGTATTGGCGCTGTCGGCAAATACCGAAGCCACGTACCGCGCATCGACGCCGCCTCGCCATTGCGGCGCGAAGTCATAGGTCAGCCACAGATTGCCGACCCGGTCCGGCACGTTGGTCGGTGTATTGCCTTTGCGGGAAACCACCACGCCCGCGGCGTTCTTCTCGGTGAATGCGTCGTACCGGGCATCAACCCAGGCGAAGTTACCCTCGGCCAGCAATTTGTCGGTGATGCGCAACGAACTGGCCAACTCAATGCCCCTGGAGGTCTGCTGCCCCACTGGAATGCTGAGGGTCGGGTCCAGTGGATCGGTCACCGCGAAGTCCTTGCGCTCGATCGTATACGCCGCCACCGTCGCCGACCCACGCCCGTCCAGATAATCGAACTTGCTGCCCACTTCCCATTGCTTGCCGGTGGATACGTCGAAGTCCTGGGTACCATTGGGCTGTTCGGCGGCGGTGCTGTATTGCACATAGACGTTGGCGGCGGGAATGAACTGGTAGGTCAGGCCGACCCGACCGGTCACCGGCTCCCAGCTGCGTTTCACGTGCCGGGGATTGCTGGCGGTCACTTCCCGGTGATTGGTCACGTCCAGGTCGATGTCGTCGTAACGCAGGCCGGTCAGCAACGCCAGCTTGTCGGTCAGCGCCAGGCGGTTTTCGACGAACAGGGCCTTGGTGGTGACCTGGTTGGTCTTGTCGCTGACGAAACCCGGTCGGGTGCCCGCAATGTCGTAGAAATGCCCCGGCTCAAAGTTGTCCGGATCGACCGTGCTTGCGCCTTTGACGTTCAGCGGCGAGTTGGTGGTCTGGTTGACCTTGTACTCGAAACCGCCGGACCAGGTGGTGTCCAGGCCGAACAGGGTGTTGTCGTGGCGCAGTTCGAACTGGTTGCCGTTCTGCTCGCCCTGGTGCCGCACCTGATACGCCGTGGAGCGGTTCACCGCGCTGTTGTCGGCGTTGTACTGGTAGGTTTCCAGGTTGCGGTAATCGCGCTGGCTGTCGAGGTGATAGAGGGTGTTGCGCAGGCTGGTGCTGTCGTTGATCCGGTAGTCGATGATCGAGCGGACCCAGATCGTCCGTTGTTCGTATCGGCCATCCTCGACGTTGTAGTTGTTGAAGCGGTTGTGCCTGTCGATTTTCAGTTCGCCGGCCTTGGGATTGAGTACCGGTGTGCCCCAGTAAGGGCTGTCTTCGTGCTCGTCCTGATATTCCAGGGCCAGGGTGTGGGACAGGTTCGGTGTCAGGTCGCTGAGCAAGGAGAACGCCACGCTCCACGCATCGCGTTCCTGGCGGTCGATGTAGCCGTTGCCGGTGTTGTGGCTGACGTCGACGCGGGCGTAGTGCTGCACGTCCGCGCCTGCCTCGCTCAGGGCGTGGTTGAGACCGAACGCGGTCTCGGTGGTGTCGTAAGTGCCGTAGCTGACCCGACCTTCGACGGCCTGCTCTGCACGGGTGGCCAGTTTGGTCACGTAGTTCAGTGAACCGCCCACGGAGCCGGCGCCATTGATCAATGACGATGGGCCACCGACCAGTTCCACCCGGTCATAGATCCAGGCGTCGACCGGCCGGGCGAGACCGCCGGAGACGTTGATGCCGTTGAACATCTGGGTGATCTGACTGCTGGTAAACCCCCGGTAGGACACGAAGCCGCCAAAGCCCGGCGGTGCACTGGCATTCACGCCGGGCAAGGTGTTGGCGGCGTCCTGGAAGTTTTGCGCACCGTGGCGCTCGATGTCGTTGCGGTTGGCGATCGCTACCGAAGCGGGGGTGTCACGCAGGCTCAAGCCCAGGTGCGAGGCCATGCCACTGGATTGATCGAGGCTCAGGCCCGGTTCAGTCGCAGCCTCTCCATCAACCGTGATGGGGGTGAGCTCGACCGTGGATTGCGCCCAGGCGTTAACGGACAGGCAGCCGAACAGGCTTGCCAGCAAAGAAATGGTTTTCATCGATGAATCCTGAATGCTTGGCTAGGGAACAGCGCACAGGCAAACGCCACGCGTTGGCGCAGTGAGCTGAACGGAAAAGGCAAGGAGACTCAGGTGAAAGGCGGGGCGCGAGGGTTGGCCGAAGGCCAGGTGAAGCGGGCAGGGAGGTCGGCACTGGCGATGACGGCCAATGGCGGGCTGTGTTGCTCGGGGAGGATCGCCAGGGTCGCGCTGGAATTGAGCGCCGGGCCCATGCCACCGGTGGAGCACAGCGGACAACCGAAGGCTTGGGACAGGGTCGGCAGTTTGTCTTCGGGGGTGTTGGATGAGGCCGGTGCCTGGGTGGCCGGGTCGACCGTACAGAACTGGCCGCCGATGCCGTTGAGCTGCTCCCCGACCATCTGCCCATGACCGATGCTGCAGGCGAACACATTGAACAGGACGCAGCAATAGAGCATCCAGGCAATGAGTGAGCGATCGGTGCGGGCGATTTTCATGGAGCGGCACTTTACCACCGTCGATCACCAACCCTTACAAAATCGTTCAAGGAAGTTCATCCTGCTGCGACATTTTACGCTGGACGTCTGAACATGAGCCTGATAATTGCGCAATGGATGGCTGCCATCTTCCTGTTGATCAGCCTGATTCACCTGTACTGGGCGGCGGGTGGCAAGATCGGCAGTGAGGCCGCAGTGCCGATCTTGCCCGGGGAGAGCGGCGCCCGGTCCAGGCCGGCGTTCAAGCCTTCGGGCTTTGCCACGCTGCTGGTGGCGGTCGGCTTGCTGCTGATCGCGATGCTGGTGTGCCTGCGGGTCGGCCTGTATCTGCCCAGGGTGCATCACGGGGCGCTGCAATGGGTGATCAGCGCCATCGCGATGCTGATGTTCGCCCGGGCGATCGGCGATTCGAATCTGGTGGGGTTTTTCAAGCAGGTCAAGGATTCGCGGTTTGCCCGGTTGGATACCTGGGCTTATTCGCCGTTGTGTGTGGTGTTGGGGGCGGGGTTGTTGGCAGTGGCCTGGATTTAAGGTCAACCGGACTTACTGCGTTGTCTGATCTATTGCTATCGCGGGCAAGCCCGCTCCCACAGTGATGGGGTGTCGTACATACACTTGGTGTCCGCCACTGGACCTGTGGGAGCGGGCTTGCCCGCGATGAGGCCCTGTCTATCAGCACAAATCTTTAAACCTGACCCCCGCTTTCCGTACGCCGACTACTCACCTCCGCCGGCACATCATCCCCGGCCATGCGCTTGCGGAACAACGCCGCCCGCGCCAGCAGCAAGGTGGTCACCGGCACCGTGATCGCCAGCAGGATCGGTATCAGCCAGGCATGCAGTACCGGCCCGGACTTGAGTGCGGAAAAATAAATGATCGAGGCCAGCGCCGCGCACCACGCGCCGAGTGTCGAGGCGAGGGCCGGCGGGTGCATGCGCTGGAAGTAATCCTTCATCCGCAGCAGGCCGATGGCACCGATCAGCGCAAACAGACTGCTGAGCACCAGCAGGATCGCCACCGGAATCTCGACCCACAGCGACAGTTGCATATTCATTCGATCACCTCGCCACGCAGCAGGAATTTGGCCAGGGCAAACGAGCCGACGAAGCCGAACAGTGCGATCAGCAACGCCGCCTCGAAGTAGGTGTCACTGGCATAACGGATGCCCAGGGTCAGCATCATCAGCATGGCGACGATGTACAGGTAATCCAGTGCCAGGACCCGGTCCTGGGCCGACGGGCCCTTGAACAGCCGGATCAGGGTCAGCACCATCGCCAGGGAAAAGATGAACAGGCTCAGCAGGATTGCGTTCGACAGCAACGGGCTCATTCGAAGATCTCCATCAAGGGGCGCTCGTAGGTCGCCTTGAAGTGCTGGATGAACAGCGCTTCGTCATCCAGATCGAACACGTGCAGCAACAGGATGCTGCGATCCAGCGCCAGTTCCGACCAGACGGTGCCGGGCACCACGGTGCAGATCATCGACAGGGCCGCCAGGCCGTTGGCATCGCGCAGGTCCAGCGGCACCTTGATGAAGCGCGAGCGCGGTGGGCGACGCCCGGCGTTGAGCACGCGCCAGGCCACGGCGAGGTTGGACACCAGCACGTCGCACCCGACCAGCAGGAACAAGCGCAGGATGACACCGGGACGACGAATGCGGATCGGCAGCGGACGCAGTTTGCGCATCATCAACGGCGCGCAGAACCCCAGCACCGCGCCCAGCAGCAGATTGCCGGGACTCATCGACATGTTCAGCACCAACCACAACAACCACAGGGCCAGCGACAACCACGGCGCGGGAAACAGACGCTTCATGGTTGCACCTCGGCCAGTGCGGTCTTGGCTTGCGGACTTGGAATGGCGCGAGTGCCGAGCACTGCCATCACGTACTGCTGCGGGTTGTTCAGGGCGTCGGCGGCGGCCTGGGTATAGCGCAGCAGTGGCTCGGCCTTGAACGTGAGCGCGATGCTCAAGCCCAGCAGCGCGATGATCGGCACGCATTCAAAGCGACGCAGCAAGGGCGATGGTCGTTCTTCAGGGGTCCAGAATCGCTGGATACCCAGGCGCGAGAAGGCAATCAAGGAGGCCAGCCCGGAGATAATCAGCAGCGCCAGCAAGCCCCACGCCGCGTTCGACACCGGTACATCGCCGGAATGACCCAGGCCCAGCGGGTTGAGCAGGGCATTGAGCAGGCCGAGTTTGCCGATGAAACCGGAGAGCGGCGGCATGCCGATGATCAGCAGCGAGCAGGCGATGAAACTCAAACCAAGGAACGCCATGGTCCAGGGAATCACCTGGCCGACCACGGCTTTCTGTTCGTCGTCGAGGTTGATGCCTTTGGGCGGCTGCAGGGATTCCAGCGGCCGCGGCAGCAGGTCGCCGTCATCGAACAGCGGCATTTCATTGGCTGAACGCGAACGCTCGATCAACTCGGCCAACAGGAACAGCGCGCTCAAGGCCAGGGTCGAGCTGACCAGATAGAACAGGGCCGCGCCGATCAGGTTGGGTTGGGCAAAACCGATGGCCGCCAGCAGAATCCCCGCCGACACCAGGATGCTCAGGCTGGCCAGGCGCTCCAGGCGTTGTGCGGCGAGGATCGCTACCGCCGCACAGACGATGGTCGCCATGCCGCCGTAGATCAGCCAGTCCCCGCCAAAGTACGCCGACGCGCCGGCCTGGCCGGAGAATAGCAGGGTCCACAGGCGCAGCAGGGTGTACACGCCGACCTTGGTCATGATCGCGAACATCGCCGCCACCGGCGCGCTGGCGGCGGAATAGGCCGGGACCAGCCAGAAGTTCAGCGGCCACATTCCGGCCTTGGCCAGGAACGCCACGGCGAGAATCGCCGCGCCGGCATGCAGCAGGCCGCGATCGGCTTCGGGCACCAGGGGGATTTTCAGCGCCAGGTCGGCCATGTTCAGGGTGCCGGTGACGCCGTAGATCAGCGCTGCGCCAATCAGGAACAGCGACGAGGCCAGCAGGTTGATCGAGATGTAATGCAGCCCCGCCGACACCCGCGACCGGCCCGAGCCATGCAGCATCAGGCCGTAAGAGGCGGCCAGCAGCACTTCGAAGAACACGAACAGGTTGAACAGGTCCGCCGTCAGGAACGCGCCATACAGGCCCATCATCTGGATCTGGAACAGCGCGTGGAAACTCGAACCGGCGCCATCCCAGCGGGCCATCGCGAACAGCAGGGCGCTGACGCCGATGATCCCGGTCAGCACCAGCATCAGCGCCGACAGGCGATCGACCACCAGCACGATGCCGAACGGCGCTTGCCAGTTGCCCGGCAGGTACACGCCGATGGAGCCGGGCATACCCGTTTCCTGGGTCCATTGCAGCAACAGCACGGCGATGCCCAGGCCCACCAGGCTGGAGAACAGGTTGATCCTGGCCTTCAGCGGCCGGTGTTTCTCGCCCAGCATCAGCATCACCGCGGCGGTCAGCAGCGGCAGCAGAATCGGTGCAGCGATCAGGTGCGGCATCAGATTCATTCTTTAGGCTCCCGGCCATCCACATGGTCGGTGCCGGTCAGTCCCCGGGACGCGAGCAACACCACCAGGAACAGTGCGGTCATGGCGAAGCTGATGACGATGGCGGTCAGCACCAGCGCTTGCGGCAGCGGGTCGGTGTAGTGCAGCAAATCCTGCGGCACGCCGTCCTTGATGATCGGCTCCTTGCCGATGAACAGGCTGCCCATGCTGAAGATGAACAGGTTGACGCCGTAGGACAGCAGGCACAGGCCCATGACCACCTGGAACGTCCGTGGTCGCAGGATCAGCCAGACGCCGGAGGCGGCCAGTACGCCGATGGCGATTGCGATGACTTCTTCCATCAGACGGCTCCTTCGGTAGCGACGGCTCTGGGCAGGGCAGCGGTCTTGTGACCCCGCACCGATTGGTGGGCGAGGGCGGTGAGGATCAACAGGGTTGAACCGACCACCACGGCGTACACACCGATATCGAAGAACAGCGCGCTGGCGATGTGAATGTCGCCGAACACCGGCAAAGCGAAATGCCAGGTGTGAGTGGTCAGGAACGGATAACCGGCCGCCATCGCCCCGAGTCCCGTAACGGTGGCAAACAGCAGCCCGGTGCCCATCCAGCGCAGCGGACGCAGGCTCATTTGCGCCTCGACCCACTGTGTGCCGGCGACCATGTATTGCAGGATGAACGCCACCGACATCACCAGGCCCGCCACAAAGCCGCCGCCCGGTTGATTGTGGCCGCGCATGAACAGATAGACCGACACCACAAAGGCAACCGGCAGCAGCAGGCGCACCAGCACCGCCGGCACCATCATGAAGCCGAGTGCGGTGTCGCTGGCGTGACGCGGGTTGACCAGGTCGGTGACCACGTCGGGCGCCAGCAGGCGCTGCTGGGCCGGCAATTGCAGGCTTTCTTTCGGTGGGCGGAAGCGTCGCAACAGGGCGAACACCGTCAGCGCCACGGCCGCCAGCACGGTGATCTCGCCGAGGGTGTCAAAGCCACGGAAGTCCACCAGCATCACGTTGACCACGTTGCTGCCGCCGCCTTCGGGCAGGGCGCGACTGAGGTAGAACGAAGAAATGTCGTTCGGGGTCTGGCGCGTCAGCATGGCGTAGGACAGCAGCGCCATGCCGCCACCGACGGCGATCGACAGCAGCAAGTCGCGCAAACGGCGAATGCGTGCCTTGCGCAGCGTGCTCGGTAGCGGTGAAACCTCTTCGATCCGCCGCGGCAACCAGCGCAGGCCCAGCAGGATCAACACCGTGGTCACCACTTCGACCGCCAGTTGCGTCAGCGCCAGGTCCGGCGCCGAGAACCAGACGAACGTGACGCATGTCATCAGGCCGCAGACGCTGACCATGGTCAGGGCCGCGAGCCGGTGATACTTGGCCTGCCATGCCGCGCCGAGGGCGCAGGCAATCGCCAGCAGCCACAAGGTCACGAACACGATCGAACCCGCAATCTTCGGGCGGTCGCCCCAGCTCAGGCTGCTGTGGAGCATCGGGATCAACCCGGCCAGCACGGCGGCGAGCACCACCAGGAACAGTTGGGTTTGCAGGCGCTTGGTGCTGATCCGCCGCTCCAGACGCCGTGCCAGGCGCATCATGACCTCCAGGCTGCGCTCGAACAGGCGCTTGCCGTTGAACCGGCCGATCAGTGGCGGGTACTTGAAGCGCCCGCGCTTGAGTTGATTGCGCAGCAGCAGGTAGAGCACGATGCCGCCGGACATGGCGACCAGGCTCATGATCATCGGCGCGTTCCAGCCGTGCCAGATCGCCAGGCTATACTCCGGCAAGACGCCGCCCACGACGGGCTGCGCCGCGGCGGCCAGCAACGGGCCGACCACCTGCGCCGGGAAAATCCCCACGATCAGGCAGGCGAACACCAGCAACTCCACCGGCGCGCGCATCCAGCGTGGCGGTTCATGCGGGGTGTGCGGCAGATCGGTGGCGGTCGGGCCGAAGAACACATCGACCGTGAAGCGCAGGGAATAGGCGACGCTGAACGTGCCGGCGATGGTCGCGACGATCGGCAGGGTCAACTCGATCCAGGCCGTGGCGTTGATGAACACGGTTTCGGCGAAGAACATCTCTTTGGAGAGGAAGCCGTTGAGCAACGGTACCCCGGCCATCGAGGCACTGGCGACCATGGCCAGGGTGGCGGTGTACGGAATCAGCTTGATCAGGCCGCTGAGCTTGCGAATGTCACGGGTGCCGCTTTCGTGGTCGATGATTCCCGCGGCCATGAACAGCGAGGCCTTGAACGTGGCGTGGTTGAAAATGTGGAACACGGCGGCCACGGCGGCCAGCGGACTGTTCAGCCCCAGCAGCAGGGTAATCAGGCCCAGGTGGCTGATGGTCGAATAGGCCAGCAGGCCCTTGAGGTCGTTCTGGAACATCGCGCAGTACGCGCCGAGCAGCAGGGTGCACGCGCCGGCGCCGCTGACGATGTAGAACCATTCTTCGCTGCCGGACAGTGATGGCCACAGCCGTGCGAGCAGGAACACCCCGGCCTTGACCATGGTCGCCGAGTGCAGATAGGCCGAGACCGGTGTCGGCGCCGCCATGGCATGGGGCAGCCAGAAGTGGAAGGGGAATTGCGCGCTTTTGCTCAAGGCGCCGATCAGGATCAGGGGCAGCAGGATAGGGTAGAGGGCATGTGCGCGAATCAGTTCGCCGGCGGCCAGGACCTTGTCCAGGTCATAGCTGCCGACCACATGGCCAAGCAGCATGACCCCCGCCAGCAGGCACAACCCCCCGGCACCGGTGACCATCAGCGCCATGTAGGCGCCGCGCCGTGCATCGGCGCGGTGGTGCCAGTAACCGATCAACAGGAACGAGAAGAGGCTGGTCAGCTCCCAGAAAAACACGATCTGGATCAGGTTGCCGGAGATCACCAGGCCGAGCATGGCGCCCATGAACGCCAGGAAAAACGCAAAGAAGCGTGGCACCGGATCGTCCGGCGACATGTAGTAGCGGGCGTACAGGGAAACCAGGGTGCCGATGCCCAGGACCAGCATCGAGAACAGCCAAGCGAAACCGTCCATGCGCAGCACGAAGTTCAGGCCCAGGCTGGGCAACCAGAAGAATTCTTCGCGAATCACACCGCCATCGGCGATTTGCGGGAACAACAGGGCGACCTGGATGGTGCCGATCAAGGCAACCAGGCCAGCCAGCAAGGATTCGGTGTTTCGCGCGTTGTGTGGCAGCAAGGCGGCCAGACAGCTGCCGACAAAGGGCAGAAGCAGTAGAACTATCAGGGACATAGGCTTCTAATCTGCGGAAGTTTGTGAAGCATCATACGTGCCAGCCCCCGGATCGCCAAACGTCAAGCTGTCGCAGAATCCTACAAGGTAGATGGAAAAAGCATGAATCACATTGTTTCAGCGGGCGAGATTTCGCCTGTGCCGGCCCCATCGCGGGCGAGCCCGCTCCCACAGGGTTATGTGTCGTACATGAATAATATGAGCACCACGAATCACTGTGGGAGCGGGCTTGCCCGCGAAGGCAATCTACTTGGCTCCACAGAAATCAATACCTAACCTTGAGGCTCCTGCTCCTGCTCCTGCTCCATCTCTTCCTCAGCCGCAACAACCTTCCCCTTGGTCTTCAACTCACTGACAATCACCGCCGCCACGATCAGCCCCGCCCCCAGCAACGCAATCGCCGGCAACCGCTCCCCGGCAATCCGCCCGACAATCCCGGCCCACACCGGCTCACCGGCATAGATCAAGGTCGCCCGGGTCGGCGAAACACTCTTCTGCGCCCAGTTCATCGCCACCTGGATCGCCGCACTGGCCGCGCCCAGGCCCAGCGCACTGCACAGCAGCAGCCAGGAAAAGTCCGGAATCACTTCCTGGGTCGGCACCACCATCAGGAACGCCAGCACCGACGTCACCGCCAGTTGCACCACCGTCACCCGGCGTACATCGACCTGACCGGCATAGGTACTGATCAAAATGATCTCCGCCGCAATCGCCACGGCGCTGATCAGCGTGGCGATTTCACCGGGACTGAAATTTAAAGCGGCCCCGGCAGGCCCGGACAGCAGCATCAACCCGGTAAACGCCAGCATGATCCCGATGCTCGGCATCAACCCCGGACGCCGCCCCAGCACCAGCCATTGCAGCAACGGCACGAAGGGCACGTACAACGCGGTAATGAAGGCCGACTGACTGCTGGGAATGCTCTGCAAGCCCACGGTCTGCAAGCCGTAACCGAGCATGATCGCCACGCCGATGAAAGCCCCGGCCTTGAGTTCGAACAGGGTCATCTGCCGCAGGTGCCGCCAGGAGAACAACGAAACAAGGATCGCTGCCGCGGCAAAGCGCAGGCCGACGAAAAACATCGGCCCGCTGACGGTCATCGCATGCTGGACCAGCAAAAAGGTACCGCCCCAGACCATGGTGATCAGCACCAGCACGCACTCGGCCTTGCTGAACCGTGAGAAACGGGAAGAAACCTGGGAGGAGTTCACCGACGTCATGACCTTGCGCACTACCTGAGGGCGACGCACAATGCGTCGAATGTTGCGCAGTATACTGCCCAGCCCCACCATGTGAGCAATATAGTGCACAAAGATTCCACGCCGCGGGCTTCGGTCCTTCAACATGTCAGCCAGAACGTTCGGCGTCTGCGCCATGCCGCCGACATGAGCCAGGCCGCGCTGGCGGAAAAGTCCGGGGTCAGCCGGCGGATGCTGGTGGCCATCGAGGCCGGTGAGAAAAACGTCAGCCTGACCACCCTCGACCGTGTGGCCGAAGCCCTGAAAGTTGCCTTCAGCGACCTGATCCAGGCCCCGGACGCCCGCGACCCCAGTCGCATCAACGAAGTGGCCTGGGCCGGTACGATTCCCGGCAGCAAAGCCGTTTTACTGTCCAAGGCCACCGCTACTCGCGAGGTGGAGCAATGGGAATGGTGCCTGCAACCGGGCGAAATCTACCCGTCGCAACCGGATGCCGATGGCTGGAGCGAACAGATCTACGTGTTCGAAGGCTGCCTGACGTTGATGCTCGGCGACACACCCCACGCGATTGGCGCCGGTGAGTTCTATATGTTTGCCAGTAATCAGCCCCATGCCTATCGCAACGATGGCGCGGTGGCCGCGCGGTTCGTGAGGAATGTGGTGATCTGATTGCTTGCCGATCAACACCGGATACACAGCTGATAGCACACACACACATCCCCCTGTGGGAGCGAGCTTGCTCGCGAAGGCGGTGCATCAGTCGACATAGATGTTGAATGACACACCGTAATCGTCGGATCGCCGCCCGGAGCAAGCTCGCTCCCACAGGTATTCGCTCGAATGCTGGGATCTGGTGGCAAGCAGCAGAGGGTCACCATCGGTCAGGCATTGATCATGCATCCTACTTTGGTACTGCTTGACGAAACTTCCATGGGTTTGGCGCCTATTATCGCCCAGGAGATTGTTGCCCGGTCCGGTAACAGCAAGGCATTGTGGGCTCGGGGCGACCTGCACAATTTCCATTCAGGCAAACACAGACCAGCGAGAACGGCATGAGTGAAACCCAAAGCGGACCGGTGACCGACGTCCTGCGCACTGCAGACATCCTGATCGTCGGCGGCGGCCTCAGCGGCACGATGCTGGCGGCGCAGCTGTTGCGCCTGCCCGGCAAACGATCGGTGCTGGTGATCGAACCCCGCGCCGAACTTGGCCGGGGCGAGGCGTATAGCGCGGTCGAGTTGGGTCATACCCTCAACGGCAACGCGGCCCGCATGAGCGTCGACCCGGACAACGCCGACGACCTCACCCAATGGCTGACCGGGTACATCGCGGCCGGCGGCTGGCCGCAGGCCGATGAGCAGCATGTGCCGGTCAGCGAATTGTTCCCGCCACGGGGCATTTTCGGGTTGTACGTGCAGCAGCGACTGGTCGAGGCGCAAGCCGTTGGCGCGTTGAATGGTTCAACGGTCGAGCATGTGCGGGCTGAAGTGGTCGACCTGCAAAGCCTGGATGATTCGGTGCGCCTGACCTTGAGTGACGGGCAACGCTTGCAGGGTACTTATGCGGTGCTGGCGACCGGCATGTTTCCCGCCGCACGTACGCCGCAGACCGAATCCAGCGGGTTGAACGCCGCGGCACTCGACCCGTGGGATGTCGCTGCCATGCGCCAGCTTGATCCGCAGTCGACGGTGCTGATCATCGGCTCGGGCCTGACCATGGTCGATGCCGTGGTGTCGCTGGAACAGGCCGGGCATCGCGGGCCGATCGAAGTGTTTTCGCGCCATGGGCTGCTGCCGCACGTACGTCGGCAACCGCCGGCCTGGGTGGATTTTCTTGCCGAGGACCCGGGCATTCGCACACCGCGACAGCTGGTGCGCGAATTGCGCCGGCATTGCCGGGACGCCATCGCCCAGGGCATCGACTGGCAGGCGCCGCTGGACACGGTGCGGGCGCACATCGGGCGCTTGTGGAGTCTGGCGACGGACGTGCAGCGTCGGCAGTTTGTGCGGCATGTGCGGCCTTGGTGGGAAAGCCATCATCACCGTTCACCGCCGTTGAGTGCCGAACTGGTGGCGCGGCTGCATGGGGAAGGGCGGTTGCGGATTCAGGCGGCGTCGTTCAAGGGGCTGGAGCGGTCTTCGAGCGGTGAAGTGAGCATTCGCATTCGTCGTCGTGGTGACGCTGAAACGGTTGTCGTCAGTGGTGCGGCGTTGATCAATTCCAGCGGAATCGAGTACGACTGGCGGCGGGTGTCGCGGCCATTGCCCCAGCAGTTGTTGGCTCGCGGGCTGGTGCGGCCGGGGCCGTTGGCGTTGGGGATTGCGGCGGCGATTGATGGCGCGGTGCTGGATGTCGATGGGCAGGTTGCCAGTCGACTGTTTGCCATGGGGCCGCCGTTGCGTGGGATGTGGTGGGAGAGTACGGCGGTGACCGATGTGGCGAGTCAGGCCAAGGCGCTTGCGGCTCGACTGGTTACTGGCGGGTAGCGGGCCCGGTCTTTGGGTATGACAGCGATCAACGTTTTTGGGCATGACACCGATCAACCCTGTAGGAGCTGGCTTGCCAGCGAAGGCGGTGTATCAGTCGACATATGTATCGCCTGAATGGACGCTTTCGCTGGCAAGCCAGCTCCTACGGGGGGCTGTCTCACGCATTACAGCGCCGTTGATCAATAACGCTGATACTTCGAACCAAACTCGGGACGGTTTTCCGCGACGTAGAGTTTGCCCTTTTGATTGTCGTTGTGGTCGATGCCAACGGTGTTCACCTTCAACAATGCCGGTTGGCTGACTTTAGCCGCCGCATCGACTGTCGAAGTGGCGTGCGGAGCCGCAATGGCGGATGTAGCGCCAAGTACCGACAGGGCAAAACCAAGACCGATGATGCTTTTCATGATGTGCTCCAGAAGAGTGGGGAGAAGATGTCGCCACTGTAGAGCTGGGGCACTGCGATGAAAAAACACCCTGACGCATAGTCTTTATCGAGAACATTGATCCGTCGTCAGCCAGGCTCATGACTGCGCGCCGAGCAATTCCACCGGGTAGGAGAACACATAGCCTTCGCTGCGCACGGTCTTGATGTAGGTCGATTCCCGGGAATCATCCTTCAGCCGCTGGCGCAAACGGCTGACCAGCAAATCGATGGAGCGGTCGAACAGGTCGGCTTCGCGGCCCTGGGTCAGGTTCAGCAACTGGTCGCGGCTGAGGACCCGTTGCGGGTGGTCGAGGAACACCCGCAGCAGGCGATATTCGGCACCGCTGAGGGCGACCAGGGTGCCGTCTTCGTCGAGCAGGTGGCGGGCGGTGGTGTCCAGGCGCCAGCGGCCGAAGCGCAGCAGCCGGCCGCTTTCGGTGATCAGCAGATTGGGCGGCAGCATCCGCGTGCGGCGCAGCACGGCATTGATCCGCGCCAACAGTTCGCGGGCGGCGAAGGGTTTGGTCAAATAATCGTCGGCGCCCATTTCCAGGCCGAGGATGCGATCGGTTTCATCATTACGGGCGGTGAGCATGAGGATCGGCGTGGCCTTGTGCTTGCCCGAGCGCAACTCGCGGCACAGCAGCAGGCCGTCATCGCCGGGCATCATGATGTCGAGCACGATCAGGTCCACGGTGTTGGCGTCGAGAAAGCTGCGCATCTGCCGGCCATCGGCGACCACGGTGGTGCGCAGGCCGTTTTTCTTCAGGTAATTGCCAACCAGTTCCCGGATCTCGCGATCGTCGTCGACGATCAGGATGTGGTTCACATGGTCCATCGCTCAACCCTCTTGTCATTCGCACGTTGCGCATTCCAGGGAGCTGCGTCGCGGTTGTATGCCAGCCTTATATCCCACTGTATCTGGCGCCCGTAGGCAGCCCGGTAGGTAGTTGTGGCGAGGAAGCAAGCTCCCTCACCACAGTTTTTACTTGAGCAATGTTACGCAACCACTTGATAACACGGAACATAAGCCGCGCCACCCGGCAATTTCATCCGGTGCTGGGCGACAAACGCCTTGAGCAGTTGATCGAGCGGTTGCATGACCGCCGCATCGCCACGGATCTGGTACGGCCCGTGCTCTTCTATCAGGCGGATGCCCTTGTCCTTGACGTTGCCGGCGACGATGCCGGAGAACGCCCGGCGCAGGTTCGCGGCCAGTTCGTGGGCGGGCAGGTCGCGGCTCAGTTGCAGGTTGGCCATGTTTTCGTGGGTCGGATCGAACGGACGCTGGAAGCCTTCGTCGATCTTCAGCAGCCAGTTGAAATGGAAGGCGTCGTTGCGTTCGCGGCGGAACTGTTTCACCGCCTTGAGGCCCTGGGTCATCTGGCGCGCCACTTCGGCCGGGTCGTCGATGATGATCTCGTAGTGTTGCTTGGCGCCTTCACCCAGCGTGGCCCCAACAAACGAATCAAGCTGTTCCAGGTACGGCGCCGCGTGTTTCGGCCCGGTGAGGATGACCGGGAAGGGCAGGCCCGCGTTGTCCGGGTGCATCAGGATGCCCAGCAGGTACAGGAACTCTTCGGCGGTGCCGGCGCCGCCGGGGAAGATGATGATGCCGTGGCCGACACGGACGAAGGCTTCCAGGCGCTTTTCGATGTCCGGCAGGATCACCAGTTCGTTGACGATCGGGTTCGGCGCTTCCGCGGCGATGATGCCGGGTTCGGTCAGGCCGAGGTAACGTCCGCCATGGATCCGTTGCTTGGCGTGGGCGATGGTCGCGCCTTTCATCGGGCCTTTCATCACGCCGGGGCCGCAACCGGTGCAGATGTCCAGGCTGCGCAGGCCCAGTTCGTGGCCGACTTCCTTGGTGTATTTGTATTCTTCGGTGTTGATCGAGTGGCCGCCCCAGCACACCACGATCTTCGGCTCGATGCCGGGGCGCAGGGTGCGGGCGTTGCGCAGCAGGTGGAAGACGTAGTCGCTGATGCCCTGGGAGGTGCTCAGGTCGATGCGCTGGGCGTCGAGTTCATTTTCGGTGTAGACGATGTCGCGCAGGGCGCTGAAGAGCATTTCCCGGGTGCTGGCGATCATTTCGCCATCGACGAAGGCGTTGGCCGGCGCGTTCAGCAGCTCGAGGCGAACGCCACGGTCCTGCTGGTGAATGCGGATTTCGAAGTCCTTGTAGGCTTCGAGAATGGTCTTGGCGTTATCAACATGGGCGCCGGTATTGAGGATGGCCAGGGCGCACTGGCGGAAGAGGGTGTAGGTGCTGCCGGATCCGGCTTCGCTCAGTTGCTGTACTTCACGTTGAGATAGGGTTTCCAGGCTGCCTTTGGGGCTGACCGAGGCGTTGATTACATGTCGTTGGGTCATTCAATGATCCTTAAAACGATGTCATCCACCCCGACAGGGGCAAATGGCATCCGAATAGTATGCATCCATAAAAGAAGATGGCACGAACTGCGCTGGATCGCCATGTTCCCGTTTGACGATAAAAAGATGATAAGAAACCCCAGCATAGCTAAATCCCTCGCAGAGGCGATAATGCCCCGCAGACTTTTTGCCCATGTCCGAAGGAAACCCGACGCAATGTTCGAAATCCAGCCGAAGAATGCCGCCACCTATCGGCAGCAGACGCGCCGCAGCACGGTGATCATCGCCCTGATCTTCCTGGCGCTGGCGATGGTGTTGTCCACCGCGGCGGTGGCGCTGTTCGGCGAGCCTGGCGGGGACAATTTGCGATTCAATGTCGGGGGCGTGTTTGTGGCGGTGCTGCTGATGGTCGCGTTGATGCGCGGCACCTTCTGGACCCAGGAATGGATGGCGCCGGCCGTCTATGGCTGGCAGCTCAAGCGCAGCCTGATGAGCATCACCAACGTCATGCACCAGGTCACGGCAGCCGTGGAGCAGGGGGACCCGAGCGCGATGAAGCTGTTGCGCTTTTACCATCTCGGCCTGAGCCAGATGCATGAGCTGGATGGTAATTCCAGTGACCACAGCCAGCTGACGCGTGAGATGGATCAACACAAGGCGCGGATGGAAGCGCTGGGCATCGACACCGAACAGACCCGGTTGAATCCGGCCTGGATCGAGACGGTGAAGCAGGCATCGAAGTAACCAGGGGCTGGGCGAAATCCGTATCATAGTGAACGGAGCAATCGGTTAAAACCACGGCGACCGGGATGGGGCGCCGGTTCATCAGGATTCAGGGAGCGTCATGGGGCAGCCGTCCGTTAAAGATCGAATCGAACAATCGCGCCACGGCGTGGCGCTGGTCGCCGAGCAGTCAGTGACCCGCCTCAAGGTGCGCTCTGTGGTGTTTCTGCTGCTCGCGGTGTGCCTGTCCATGACCGCCATCGTGATCTGGGAAGCCTGGAACTCGCGCCAGTACCACCTGCATGACAAGGAAGTGGCGATGTCCAACCTTGCGCAGACCCTGGCCTCGCAAGCGCAGGCATCGATCAAGCAGGCCGATACCCTGTTGTTTACGCTGGTCGACCGCCTTGAAAACGACGGTATGACCCAGGGCCAGGTGCCAAGGCTGGAGCGTTTGCTCACGGCCCAGCGCAGTGAGCTGAGCCAGCTTCATGGCTTGTTCGTCTATGACGAGCAAGGGCGCTGGATTGCCAATTCCAACGGCGCCGTCATGCCCGGCGCGAACAATGCCGACCGCGAGTATTTCATCTTCCATCGTGATCATGCCGATCGAGGACCGCACATTGGCCCGTCGATCAAGAGTCGTTCCACCCGTGAATGGATCATGACGGTGTCGCGTCGGGTCAATCATCCCGATGGCAGCTTCGCCGGCGTGGCGCTGGCAACCCTCTATCTCAGTCATTTCCTTACGCTCTACGACAGTATCGACATGGGCAGTAACGGCGTGATCAACCTGATCGCCGACGACGCCAGCATCGTCGTCCGCCGGCCGTTCAAGGAGGCTGAAGTCGGCACCAGCGTCGCCAAGGGGCCGCTGTTCACGCAATTGCTGCCCAAGGGCGATTCAGGCACCGCAACGGTCACTTCCTATGTGGATGGCGTCGAGCGGGTGGTCGGATTTCGCAGGGTCGACGGTTATCCGCTGATCATCTTTGCTGCGCTGGATAAAGAGGAAGTGTTGGCCGGCTGGCGTGAGCAGGTGCTGCTGAGTGCGGGCATCGTTTCGTTGTTCCTCGGGTTTCTGCTGGTGTTCGGTTTTCGCCTGATTCGCCTGATGAAGCAGCAGAATCACGTCCAGAACGTCTTGCTCGATGCCCAGGAAAAGCTGATCGAGGTCAACCGCAGCCTTGAATTGCTGGCGCTGGAGGATGCACTGACCGGGTTGTCCAACCGGCGTCAATTCGATCTGTTCATTCTTGCCGAAATGGGCCGAGCCAGACGCAGCCAGACCCACCTCGCACTGCTGATAATCGATGTCGATCACTTCAAGCGCTTTAATGACCTTTACGGCCACGTGGCCGGCGATGAGACTTTGCGCAGCATCAGCAGGATCATCAGTGACCACATCAAGTGTCCCGGTGACCTGGCAGCGCGGTATGGCGGTGAAGAGTTTACGGTGGTGCTGCCTGGCACCGACTATGTGGGCGCGTTTCTGGTGGCGGAAAAAATCCGTCGCGCGGTGCAGCAGGCCGGCATCACCCACAGCGAGGGCGTAGAGGGCACGGTCACCGTCAGCCTGGGGGTCTGCGCCTACAACCCGGCCTCTCAGGATCAGCCCAATGATCTGGTCAGCGCGGCGGACAAGGCGCTTTATGTCGCCAAGGCCAGCGGCCGGAACATGAGCGTGATTGCCAATTGAGTGTCATTACACCCGACGCAACTTCCACACTCTGATCAGCCAAATATAGACCAGCACATTGATCACCAGCACCACACTACCCAGCCCCAGCTGAATCGCCGGCGTCAGGCCGGCCGGGTAAATGACCGGCAACAGGTAATGTTCGATGAAACCGCCACCATAGCCGGTTTGCCCGGCCCCGTGGCGCATGAGGTTTTCCCAGTCGGTCAGCGGGCAGGGCAGGTGGAAGACCTCCACCGAAACGCCCCACACGGCCGCGGGCAGATGCCACCAGATCAAATGGCGCCATTTGAGCGCCAGCAGGCCGCCGAACAGCGCGAACAGAATGAACAGCAGGTGAAACAGCACCAGCCCGTCGGCGGCGATTCGGTAAAGCATGTCGACACCCAAGAGTGTTATGCCAATGGCGCCATGGTACTCGGGCGGGTGACAGAGGCGAACAATCGGCGCCGGTTACGTGCAAGTGCGCAAGATTGTTCAAGCCATCAGGCGCGGGTACTGGCACAGTCTGGAGTCTTTCCCTGGTTGTAGAGCGTTATGTCCAACTCACTCATGCCGCGCAGCGCCTTTCTTCGCGGCGCCGTGGCAATCATGCCGTTGTCCCTGGCGACCGCGCCCTGGGGACTGCTGGCCGGCTCCATGGCCATCGAAGCCAATCTCACACCCCTGCAAGGCCAGGGCTTGTCGAGCATCGTGTTTGCCGGTGCGGCGCAACTGGTGGCCATCGGCATGCTCAAGGGCGGTGCCGGGATCTTTTCGATTCTGCTGACCACTGTGCTACTGACCTCCCAGCATCTGCTGTACGGGATGAGTCTGCGGTCGGTGATTTCGCCGCTGCCGGGTCGCTGGCGAGCGGGTCTGGGCTTTTTGCTCACTGACGAACTGTTCGCCCTGACCAGTGCGCATGACAAACAGCAGTTCAACCGCTGGTACGCCCTGGGCGTCGGCCTGACGTTTTACCTCGCCTGGAACCTCTTCACCCTCGCCGGCATCGTGCTGGGCAGCAGCATTCCGGGCCTGGAGCACCTGGGGCTGGACTTCTCCATCGCGGCGACTTTTATCGCCCTGATCACGCCGGTGGTGCGCAACGTGCCGACCGTGGTGTGCGTGGCGGTTTCGCTGTTCTGCTCGGTGCTGTTCAGCCATTGGCAATGGGGTTCGGCGCTGGTGCTGGCGGGGTTGGCTGGCATGACGGCCGGCTTTGTCTGCAACAAACTTTATGGGGGTCGCACATGATGGTCTGGGCGGTGATTGTCGGCATGGGGATTCTGGTGTTCCTCAACCGCTACGTGTTTCTCGAACCCCGGTTGCCGCTGCGCCTGAGCAGTAATGCCCGGCAGTTCCTCGGTTTTGCGGTGCCGGGCATGCTGACGGCGATCTGCGGGCCGATCGTGTTCATGCCGGACAAACAGTTGAACCTGCACTGGGACAATCCTTACCTGATCAGTTCGCTGGTGGCGGTGGGGCTGGTGCTCTACACCCGCAACACCTTGCTCAGCATGCTGTTGAGCATGGGCTTCTTCTTTTTGCTGCGCGGGTGGCTCTGAACCGGGTGTTCGAAACTGTTCTACGCTTAACGTTGATGACCGATCCCTTCAGGAAGAGAGGTGAGCATGGCAACTGACCAAAAGCGTCCGGATGATGAAGACATGGATGAACCGACCGAAGAAGAACTCGAGCGGCAGCGGCGTTCATCGCCGACCTGGAAGCACCCCGATGACGGTAAAGAATTGTCGGATCGTGACATGGAGTTTCCTTTAAAGCCCTGAGCAGAAATCAACATCAAAAGATCGCAGCCTGCGGCAGCTCCTACATTGGTTCCTGTAGGAGCTGCCGCAGGCTGCGATCTTTTGATTTTCCGGTTGGCATCAGGGTCTATCGCGGCATCGGAGCCAAATCCTGTGTACCCTGATCCAACCTGCGCCCGCACGGACGTGTGGGCGCAACAGTCTGGCCCAAGGCAAAACATGAAACAGCTGGTCAAGGTTTTATCGGCGTTCGCCATCGCAGTCGGTCTGCTGGGGTGCATCGCTTCTCCCATCGACATGACGCCGCAGACCGAGCAACGTCTGCGGGCGCAACCGCCAATCCGTTTTCTGCTGACCTTCGACGACGGTCCCAGCGCATCGAGTTGGTGGAATCCCACCGTGACCGTGCTCGACAGCCTGGCGCGCAATCCGCTGCAAGCGGACATCAAGGCGGTGTTCTTCGTGCAGACCCGCGCCTCACGGGCCGGCGGCAGCGAGTTGGGGCGCGAAATCATGCAGCGCGAACAGGCCGAAGGCCACATTCTGGGCTTGCACACCGCCACGCCCGGGCACAGCAATCATCGCTCGCTGGACGGGCCAGCACTGCAGCAGTCGCTCAGCAACGGCAGCGCCGATATTGCCGCGATCTCCGGAGCGCCACCGACCCTGCTGCGTCCGCCATTCTGGAGCTACGACAAGCGCACCTTCGCGGCTTATCGGCAACAGGGCCTGCATCTGTTGCTCACCGACCTGAGCGCGAATGACGGCAAGATCTGGGGTTTCAACGCCAGCCCCCGGCGACGGGCGAACATGCTGCGGCAACTGTCCGAAGTCCGCGAGCGTATCGCGCGAGGCGAGCTGCCGACGGTGGACGGCGTGATTCCGGTGGTGGTGACGTTCCACGATCTCAATCGCTACACCGCCCGGCATACCCGGGAGTACTTGCAGATCCTCCTCGACAGCGCCAGCGCCACCGGAGTGAAGTTGGCGCAGAAGCCGTTTTACGACGATACGGCAGCACTGCAACGAGCCGCCATGGCCCGCACCGTTCGCGACAGTTCGCAGGCGGTCAAACTGCCGGGCATCTGGAACTGGCTCTGGAATGGCAACCCCCATTGAAGCACGCTGCGCGCTTACTGTAGGAGCTGGCTTGCCAGCGAAGGACGTCAACGATAACGCGCTATTCCTGAATCAACGCGGTGTCCTTGAGTGCATCGCTGGCAAGCCAGCTCCTACATGGGCGATGGCGACCTGACGACCGACCCATCCATTTCGGCCCTACTGGATTCCCCTTAAGACGCATGCGCCTGTCGCATCGCCACTTCATGCCGTCGGCAACAGCTCCTCGATCATCCCCAGGCAATGATTCAACCCCGGCGAGACGTCGCCAACACGCCGGCTGAGGATGATCGGCGAGGTGGCGTTGTCTTCCAGCAGCGGGGTGAAGCCAATGTCGTCGCGGTGCAGCAATTGCACCGAGGCCGGCACCAGCGTGACCCCGATGCCAGCGCCCACCAACCCGATGGCGGTTTGCAGTTCATTGGTCCATTGCGCCACATGGATGCTCACGCCATAGGATTCGAACAAGGCGATCACATGGTCGGCATAGCTCGGCCGCGGGTTGCCGGGGTACAGCACAAAGGGCTCCTTCGCCAGTTCGCGCAGGCTGATCGGCCCGGCCAGCAACGGGTGGCCGGCGGGCAGGGCGGCGACCAGCCGGTCTTCGGTCAACACGGTCTGGATGATGGCCGGGTCGTCGATACGGATCCGCCCGAAGCCGATATCGATGCGCCCGGCCTTGAGCGCCTGCACCTGTTGCAGGGTGGTCATTTCCGAGAGCCCGAGCTCAAGTTCCAGGGGCTCGCCGCTGCGCAACCGGCGAATCAGCTCGGGCAGGACGCCGTAGAGGGTCGAAGGCGCAAAGCCGATGCCCAGCCAGGTCTTTTCGCCCAGACCGATCCGCCGCGTGTTGTCGCACACCTTGGCCAGCTGTTCGAGCAGGGCGCTGGAGTGCTCATGGAAAAACCGCCCGGCGTCGGTCAGCTTCAGCGGCCGCCCGCGCTCCAGCAACATGACCCCCAGTTCGTCTTCCAGTTGCTGGATCTGTCGACTCAGCGGCGGTTGGGCGATGTGCAGCAGCTCGGCGGCACGGGTGAAGTTGAGGGTTTTGGCCAATACCTGAAAGTAACGCAGGTGACGCAGTTCCATGGAGCCTCCCGTTGGGCAGTGGTTGAATACCTTTAAGGTATCAAGCCAGACCAATTCTATATTGGCCGCCCGGAAAAAGCCGTACGAGAATCCAGATCAGAACTTCAAGAACCTGACGGGTATCGACATGCTTGCAACAGCCATTGAATCGATCGAGACGATCATCGTCGATCTGCCGACCATCCGCCCGCACAAGCTGGCGATGCACACCATGCAGAACCAGACGCTGGTGATCATTCGTGTGCGCTGCGCCGACGGCATCGAAGGCATCGGCGAATCCACCACCATCGGTGGCCTGGCGTACGGCAACGAAAGCCCTGAAAGCATCAAGACCAACATCGATCAACACTTCGCGCCGCTATTGCTGGGGCAGGACGCCAGCAACGTGAACGCCGCGATGTTGCGTCTGGAGCGCAGCATTCGCGGCAACACCTTCGCCAAGTCCGGCATCGAAACCGCTTTGCTCGATGCCCAGGGCAAGCGCCTTGGCCTGCCAGTCAGCGAATTGCTCGGCGGCCGCGTGCGCGATTCCCTGCCAGTGGCCTGGACCCTGGCCAGTGGCGACACCGCCAGGGACATCGCCGAAGCGGAACAAATGCTCGACCTGCGCCGCCACCGGATCTTCAAGCTGAAAATCGGCGCCGGTGAAGTCAACCGCGACCTGGCCCACGTCATCGCGATCAAGAAAGCCCTGGGGGATCGCGCCAGCGTGCGGGTCGATGTCAATCAGGCCTGGGATGAAGCGGTGGCATTGCGTGCCTGCCGGATCCTGGGCACCAACGGCATCGACCTGATCGAACAACCGATTTCGCGCAACAACCGCGCCGGCATGGCGCGCCTGAATGCCATGAGCCCGGCGCCGATCATGGCCGATGAGTCGATCGAGTGCGTGGAGGATGCCTTCAACCTGGCGCGAGAAGGTGCGGCGTCGGTGTTCGCCCTGAAGATCGCCAAGAATGGTGGCCCTCGTGCCGTGTTGCGCACCGCGGCCATCGCCGAAGCGGCCGGTATCGGCCTGTATGGCGGCACCATGCTTGAAGGTGGCGTCGGCACCCTGGCCTCGGCCCATGCCTTTGTCACCCTGAACAAACTGGCCTGGGACACCGAGCTGTTCGGTCCATTGCTGCTGACCGAGGACATTCTCGGCGAGCCGCTGGTCTATCGCGACTTTGAACTGCACGTGCCGAAAACACCGGGCCTGGGCCTGAGCCTGGATGAAGAGCGCCTGGCGTTTTTCCGTCGCGACAAATCATCCACTGTCCTTCATCACGCCTGAGGAGTGCATCATGCTGTTCCACGTAAAAATGACCGTGAACCTGCCGGTCGATATGAATCCCGAAAGCGCCGCCAGGCTCAAGGCTGACGAAAAAGCCCTGGCCCAACGCCTGCAAGAGCAGGGCAAGTGGCGGCACCTGTGGCGCATCGCCGGGCTGTATGCCAATTACAGCGTGTTCGATGTCGACAGCGTTCAGGAACTGCACGATCTGCTGATGCAACTGCCGCTGTACCCGTACATGGCGATCGAAGTCACCGCGATGTGCCGGCATCCTTCGTCGATTCGCGAAGATGACCGCTGAACCCAGCCTGTTCAGTTCGCTACGCTTATAATTACAAGATGAGGAACCACCATGAACGTCAAGATTTCCCACACTGCCAGTGCCCAGAAGTTTCTCGAAGAGGCCAGCGGTCTGCTCAACGACGCCGGCAACCCGCGGGTCAAGACCCTGGTCTACCGCATCCTGCGTGATTCGGTGAATATCATCGAAGACCTGGCGGTAACGCCGGAAGAGTTCTGGAAAGCGGTCAACTACCTCAACGTGCTGGGTGCGCGTCAGGAGGCAGGATTGCTGGTGGCCGGGATCGGCCTCGAGCATTATCTCGACCTGCTGATGGACGCCGAAGACGAGCAGGCCGGCAAGGCTGGCGGCACCCCGCGCACCATCGAAGGGCCGCTGTACGTAGCGGGTGCACCGCTGTCGGAAGGCGAAGCACGCCTGGATGACGGCGTCGATCCGGGTGTGGTGCTGTTCATGCAGGGCCAGGTCAAGAACACCGCCGGCGAACCCCTGGCCGGTGCGGTGGTGGATGTCTGGCACGCCAACACCGGCGGCACCTACTCTTACTTCGATACCACGCAGTCGGAGTTCAACCTGCGTCGGCGCATCGTCACCGATGCCGAAGGTCGCTATCGCTTTCGCAGCATCGTGCCGTCGGGCTATGGTTGCCCGCCGGACGGTCCGACCCAGCAGCTGCTCGATCAACTGGGCCGTCATGGCCAGCGGCCGGCGCATGTGCACTTCTTCATTTCCGCGCCGGACCATCGCCACCTGACCACCCAGATCAACCTCGATGGCGATCAATACCTGCATGACGATTTTGCCTATGCCACCCGTGATGAGCTGATCGCCAAAATCACCTTCAGCGACGATCAAGCGCGAGCAGCGGCCCATGGCGTAAGCGGTCGTTTTGCCGAAATCGACTTCGATTTCACTTTGCAGACCTCCGCACAACCCGATGAACAGCAGCGTCACGAGCGGGTTCGCGCACTCGAGGACTGATATCCTCGAACAATGGGCCCGGGCTGTGAGATAACCTGTGGGTTCCATCTGTGGGAGCGAGCTTGCTCGCGAAGGCGGCATGTCAGTCAACGTTGATGTTGAAGCTGATGGCCCTTTCGCGAGCAAGCTCGCTCCCACAGATGGAGCCCACAGGTCGCTCCCACAGGTCAAGCCACTGAAACACCCTTGCATGCCTGCCCCGAATGGCCCGACGCACCCTATAACAACAACGAGAGTGACCCGATGATGCAAGCGCAATTGTTGAGTCAGCGCAGCACCGTATTCGACCATGCCGATCCTTACGCGGTGTCGGGCTACGTCAATCAGCATGTCGGTAACCATTGCATCCTGATGCCCCGGGCCGGGCGACCGCTGGCCAGCCTCAATCACCGCAAATTTGCCAGCCTCGACCTCTGCCGCATCAGCTATGGCGGTAGCGTACGGGTCACCTCCGGCGCACTGGACAGCATCTATCACCTGCAAGTGTTGTTGCGCGGCAACTGCCTGTGGCGCGGCCACGGTCAGGAGCACTACTTTGCTCCTGGCGAATTGCTGTTGATCAATCCCGACGATCCGGTGGACCTGACCTATTCCGACGATTGCGAGAAATTCATCCTCAAGGTCCCCACGACGTTGCTCGAGTCGGTGTGCGATGAACAGCGCTGGCGGTACCCGGGGCAGGGCGTGCGGTTCCTCGAGAACCGCTATCAGCTCGACGAGCTTGAAGGTTTTGTCGGTCTGCTGGCAATGATTTGCCAGGAAGCCGAGGCCACCGAACAGATTCCCAAAGTGCAGGAGCACTACGCGCAGATCATCGTCAGCAAGATGCTAAGCCTGATGAAGACCAATGTCAGCCGGATCAGTCTTGGCTCACAGACGGCCACGTTCGAGGTGATTGCCGACTACATCGATCGTAACCTCAAGCAGGACATCGATAGCGAAGAGCTGGCCCGCCAGGCCCGGATGAGCCTGCGTTCGCTGTATGGCTTGTTCGAACGCAACGCCGGCACCACGCCGAAAAACTACATCCGGCAAAAGCGCCTCGAGCGCATCAAGGCCTGCCTGAGCGACCCGACCTGCAACGTGCGCAACGTCACGGAGGTGGCCATGGATTATGGCTTCCTGCACCTGGGGCGGTTTTCGGACAATTACCGCAAGCAATTCGGCGAATTGCCCTCCGACACCCTGAAACGCCGCCACTGACCTTCTATCATCGCGACACAGATCAACTGTAGGAGCGAGCTTGCTCGCGATGGACTTGAGGGCACCGCGTACATCCAGGCAGCCCGCGTCATCGTTAACGTCCATCGCGAGCAAGCTCGCTCCTACAGATAACCGCCACATGAACCTGTAGGAGCTGGCTTGTCGGATCGCCGCACCGCAGCGAAGGCGGCCTCGAGCCTTGCAGCGCCCATGCAGACGCCTTCGCCAGCAAGCCGGCTCCTACGGTCCGCATGCACCGCCGATTCAACGGCAGTATCCAATCCCTGTGGGGTCTGCACTAAACGGATACAGGTCTGCACCCAGCGGATAGTCCGCCCCATCCCCCCGTCCTAGCATGGCCCTGCCTGACAATAACAATGGAGGCGGTGGCCATGACCCTGCGACCCGAATACCTGCATTCCCTGCTTGAAGACGATCCAGAGCAGGGCATCTATCGCTGCAAACGCGAGATGTTCACCGACCCGCGGCTGTTCGACCTCGAGATGAAACACATCTTCGAAGGCAACTGGCTGTACCTCGCCCACGAAAGCCAGATCCCCAACAAAAACGATTTCTACACCACCACCATGGGGCGCCAGTCGATCTTCATCGCGCGCAACAAGGACGGTGTGCTCAATGCGTTCCTCAACGCCTGCAGCCATCGCGGCGCGACGCTGTGCCGGCACAAGTCCGGCAACAAGAGCTCCTACACCTGCCCGTTCCACGGCTGGACCTTCAATAACTCCGGCAAGCTGCTCAAGGTCAAGGATCCGGCCGAAGCGGGCTACCCGGCCAGCTTCAACTGCGAAGGCTCCCACGACCTGACCAAGGTCGCGCGTTTCGAATCCTATCGCGGCTTCCTGTTTGGCAGCCTCAACGCTGATGTGTTGCCGCTGGTCGAGCACCTGGGCGAGTCGGCGAAGATCATCGACATGATCGTCGACCAATCCGCCGATGGCCTGGAAGTGCTGCGCGGTTCCTCCAGCTACATCTACGAAGGCAACTGGAAACTCACCGCCGAAAACGGCGCCGACGGCTATCACGTCAGCTCCGTGCACTGGAACTACGCCGCGACCCAGAACCAGCGCAAGCAGCGCGAGGCCGGCGATGACAATCCGACCATGAGCGCTGGCAGCTGGGCCAAGCAGGGCGGGGGGTTCTACTCCTTCGACAAGGGCCACATGCTGCTCTGGACCCGCTGGGCCAACCCTGAGGACCGTCCGCTGTACGAGCGTCGCGACGAACTGGCCCAGGACTTCGGCAAGGCTCGCGCCGACTGGATGATCGAGAACTCGCGCAACCTGTGCCTGTACCCGAACGTGTACCTGATGGACCAGTTCAGCTCGCAGATCCGTATCGCCCGGCCGATCTCGGTCAACCGCACCGAAATCACCATTTACTGCATCGCCCCCAAAGGCGAAAGCGATCACGCCCGTTCGAGCCGGATTCGCCAGTACGAGGATTTCTTCAACGTCAGCGGCATGGCCACCCCGGACGATCTGGAAGAGTTCCGTTCCTGCCAGACCAGCTATGAGGGCAGCGCAACCGCCTGGAACGACATGTCCCGTGGTGCCGAGCACTGGGTCGAAGGCGCCGATGAGGCCGCGAAGGAAATCGACCTACATCCGCTGCTCAGCGGCGTGCGCACCGAGGACGAAGGCCTGTTCGTGCTGCAGCACAAGTATTGGCAGCAGACCATGCTCAAGGCGTTGGCCGCAGAGCAGTCCGACCTGATTGCAGTGGAGGCCGTGCAATGACGATCACCTATGAAGCCGTGCGCGATTTTCTCTATCGCGAAGCCCGCTACCTCGATGACCGGCAATGGGATGAATGGCTGGAGTTGTATGCAGCGGACGCCACGTACTGGATGCCGTCCTGGGACGACAACGACGAGCTGACCGAAGACCCGCAGCGGGAAATCTCGCTGATCTGGTACGGCAACCGCACCGGCCTGGAAGACCGCGTCTTCCGCATCAAGACCGAGCGCTCCAGCGCCACCATGCCGGACACCCGCACCTCCCACAACATCAGCAACATCGAGCTGCTCGAACAGGCCGACGGATTGTGCAAGGTGCGCTTCAACTGGCACACCCTGAGCTTTCGCTACAAGACCGTCGACAGCTATTTCGGCAGCAGTTTCTACACCCTCGATGTGCGCGGTGAGAACCCGCTGATCAAGGCCAAGAAAGTGATCCTGAAGAACGACTACGTTCGCCAGGTCATCGATGTTTACCATTTGTGAGGTTGCCGTCATGACTCATTCCATCGCGTTCAATTTCGAAGACGGCGTCACCCGGTTCATCGACGCCAATGCCGGTGAAACCGTGGCCGATGCCGCGTACCGCCAGGGCATCAACATTCCGCTGGACTGCCGTGACGGCGCCTGCGGCACCTGCAAATGTTTCGCCGAAGCCGGTCGCTACGACCTGGGCGAGGAATACATCGAAGACGCCCTCAGCAGTGATGAGGCCGAGCAGGGTTTTGTCCTGACCTGCCAGATGCGCGCCTTGAGCGATTGCGTGGTCCGCGTGCCGACCTCCTCGGATGTCTGCCGCACCCGCCAGGCCAGTTATGACGCGACCATCAGCGCCGTGCGCCAGTTGTCCGACAGCACCATCGCGCTGTCGATCAAGGGTGAAGCTTTGAGCAAACTGGCGTTCCTGCCGGGGCAGTACGTGAACCTGGGGATTCCCGGCAGCGAACAGACCCGCGCCTACTCGTTCAGCTCGTTGCAGCGCGATGGCGAAGTCAGCTTCCTGATTCGCAACGTGCCTGGCGGCCTGATGAGCAGCTTCCTCACCGGCATGGCGAAGGCGGGCGACAGCATGAGCCTGGCCGGGCCGTTGGGCAGTTTTTACCTGCGCGAGATCCGCCGTCCATTGTTGCTGCTGGCTGGCGGCACCGGTCTGGCGCCATTTACCGCGATGCTGGAGAAAATCGCCGAGCAGGGCAGTGAGCATCCGCTGCATCTGATCTACGGTGTGACCAACGATTTCGACCTGGTGGAAATGGATCGACTGGAAGCCTTCGCCGCCCGCATCCCCAACTTCAGCTTCAGCGCCTGCGTGGCCAGCCCCGACAGCCGGCACCCGCTCAAGGGCTACGTGACCCAGCACATCGAGCCCAGGCATTTGAACGATGGCGACGTCGACGTCTACCTGTGCGGCCCGCCGCCGATGGTCGAGGCCGTCAGTCAGTTCATTCGCGAACAAGGCATCGCCCCGGCGAACTTCTACTACGAAAAATTTGCCGCCAGCGCGGCATAAGCATTCTCCGCAGATTTGCCCCCCCGTAGGAGCTGACGAGTTTCACTCGACAGCTCCTACGGGGGAGGTGGTGCGAACACGAGGTGGGTATGAACAGATTTCACGAAAAAGTCGCGCTGATTACCGGTGCCGCCCAGGGCATCGGGCGCCGGGTTGCCGAACGCATGGCGGCCGAGGGGGCGCGGTTGATCCTGGTCGACCGCTCCGAGCTGGTGTTCGAGGTGCAGAAGGAGTTGGGACAGCACAGCCAGGTGCTCGCCCTGACGGCCGATCTTGAGCAATACGAAGAATGCAGCCGGGTGATGCAGGCCGCCGTCGAGCGCTTCGGGCGCCTGGATGTGCTGGTCAACAACGTCGGCGGCACGATCTGGACCAAGCCTTTCGAACACTACGAACCGCAGCAGATCGAAGCCGAAGTCCGTCGTTCGCTGTTCCCGACGCTATGGTGCTGCCATGCCGCGCTACCGTTCATGCTTGAACAGGGCAGTGGCGCCATCGTCAACGTGTCGTCCATCGCCACCCGCAGTGTCAATCGCGTGCCATACGGTGCGGCGAAAGGTGGGGTGAATGCGCTGACCGCGTGCCTGGCGTTCGAAACCGCCGGTCGTGGCATTCGAGTCAACGCCACCGCCCCCGGCGGTACCGAAGCGCCGCCGCGGGCCATCCCGCGCAACGCCGCGCAACAAAGCGCCGAGGAAAAGGTGTGGTATCAGCAGATTGTCGACCAGACCCTCGACAGCAGTTTGATGAAACGCTACGGCACACTGGATGAACAGGCCGGGGCTATCCTGTTTCTGGCCAGCGACGAGGCCTCCTATATCACCGGCATGACCCTGCCGGTCGGCGGTGGCGACCAGGGCTGACAGGTCTGGACAGCTAAAAGCGACGCTGAAACGCTTGGACGATCCTGAGCGTGGCGTCGTTTGTGTCCAGATTGTGTATCGCCTCCAGCGGATACCAGATGCAATCGAAGATTTCGTTTTGCGGCCGAGCCTCACCCGGGTTCAGCACCGAGGCCTCGTAGACGTGGTGTCGGGTATTGCCGGTTTGCAGCTCCATCAGATACAGCAGACCGTCGACCCCAAGCCCGGTTTCTTCCTGAAGTTCGCGCATGGCCGCGCCCGCGATGGTTTCACCGCGCTCGACTTTGCCGCCCGGCAGCGTCCAGCGACTCTTGGGCTTGCGCACCAGCAGAATATGCCGGTCCTGCTCGCAAATGACGGTTGCGCGTACTTTCACTTGATCGCCTGTTGTCATGAATCAGACATAAGAATGCAATATTCCGGCCGGAACCGGCCAGACTGCGGCTCGAAAGGTTGGAGTGGCAGGACGCAGGGAAAGTGCAATCCCACTGCAACCACCGGCGCGACGTCTGGTCTGCATTTAGGTAAGGGGCAGGTGTAAGGTAATCAAGTCAAGGGTGGCTGATCACTGCCGAACAGGAGGTAACCATGAGTGTTCCCATGCTCAACAAGATGCACATGAACGGTTATGACGTACTCAGCGTCAACAACGGCCCATGGCGGGTCTGCACCGAGGGTGACCGGCTCGGCGCGTTTGCCAGCAGGGAAGAGGCACTGGCGTTTGCGGCCTCTCTCCCCGGTTACAAGCCTCGGGCAAAAAAGCCCGCCACCAGTCAGAAAACAGCTAAATAATGCGCCTTAAGCCCCGGTTTGCCGGGGCTTGTCGTTTTCAGGCGGATTGTGCGGTTTTCGACTGATCGCCTTGGCCTTCACTTCTTCTGCATAGCCCGCCAGACGCTGTTCGTCGCCCTGGAACAGGTCGCACAAGCGCAGGGCTGCATGTGCATCCACATCATTACCTGCCTGGCGCAACTGGTCCGCGATGCGCAACAGTTCGACCGCCGACCATCGCAAGTCCGAGGCAACGCTTTGCAGGTCGCGACGAAGTTCGTTTTCCGATTCGTTAAGCCACATAATGATCTCCTGATAAGCTCCGCTACGAAATTTTAGTCCCATTTCGGCGCGGGAGCGTTTTGTTCGTCCGATCCCTGATAGAACCGCAATCATGCAAGCCTCTACCTGGCAACTGTTGGAAGTGCGTAACGGCAAGCCGATCAAGCTGTGGACCGAGGGCGTCCCGGTCGAAAACGAAGCCCGCCAGCAATTGATCAACACCGCGAAGATGCCGTTCATCTTCAAACACCTGGCGGTCATGCCCGATGTGCACCTGGGCAAAGGGTCCACCATTGGCAGCGTGATTCCCACCGTGGGCGCGATCATCCCGGCCGCGGTCGGGGTCGACATCGGTTGCGGCATGATCGCCGCGTGCACCACGCTGAGCGCCGCCGACTTGCCCGACAACCTGCACGCGCTGCGCAGCGCCATCGAAAAGGCCGTACCCCACGGCCGTACGCTGAGCCGAGGTCGCCGCGACGAAGGCGCGTGGCACAGCGTTCCAAAGCAGGCGGATCAGGCCTGGGCGGCGCTGGACCCGCGGTTCAAGGCAATGACCGCCAAGTACCCGAAACTGGCCAGCACCAACAACCGCCACCATTTGGGCACGCTGGGCAGCGGCAATCATTTCATCGAGGTCTGCCTGGACGAAGCCGACAGGGTCTGGTTCATGCTGCACAGCGGCTCGCGCGGCGTCGGTAACGCCATTGGCAACCTGTTCATTCAATTGGCCCAGGCGGACATGCGTCAGCACCTGGCCAATCTGCCGGACCGCGACCTGGCCTACTTCGAAGAGGGCAGTCGGCATTTCGCGGACTATGTCGAAGCGGTGGGCTGGGCCCAGGATTTCGCCCGGCAGAACCGTGCCTTGATGATGCAGGCGGTGATCGGGGCCACCCGGAAAGTGATCCGCAAGCCATTCGAGGTCGCGCTGGAGGCCGTCAACTGTCATCACAATTATGTGCAGAAAGAGCGGCATTTCGGCGAGGACGTGTGGGTCACCCGCAAGGGCGCGATGTCGGCGAAAAAAGGCGAACTGGGGATCATTCCCGGCTCCATGGGGGCGAAAAGCTTCATCGTCCGCGGCTTGGGCAACGAACAATCGTTCTGCTCCTGCAGCCATGGTGCCGGGCGCACCATGAGCCGCACCAAAGCGAAAAACACCTTCACCGTCGACGATCAGGTCCGCGCCACGGCCCATGTGGAGTGCCGCAAGGATGCGTCGGTGATTGATGAAATACCGATGGCCTACAAGGATATCGACAAGGTCATGCAGGCTCAGCGCGAGCTGGTGGAAGTGGTGCATACCCTGCGCCAGGTGGTCTGCGTAAAAGGCTAGGGATGAAAGGCGCGTCCTTTTGTCGGGAAAATAACGCGAATTTGCCAGGTTAGTGTCGTATTGAGGTAGCCACTTTTTCGCTGCGACGAGGCCCTTTCAAATGACCACTACCGATGATTTCAGATTTCACGCCCATGAGCTGATGGTCGATCTCGACGCGGCCACCACGGAAATGATGAAGCTCATTTCTGCTCATCAGCTGAGCGGCCCGGAATGGGAACGGGTCAGTCAATGGCAGCATGATGCCTACGAACGGTGGATGACCTATCTGAACGCCAGGTCTTATCCGGAATCGGATGATACAAATGCCCCGCACTGAGTTCTGGTCAATGGATGGATGTCTGGTCAGCGACGCGCTACATTGCGTCCTTTTCAGGAAAGGGAAGCATCATGCGAATGTTGATCGGGGCCTTGGGGGTGGCATTGCTGGCGGGCTGTTCGTTGCCCGCGTCAGTGGTGCCAGGTGAACCGAACGTCAGCAAGTACAGCGAAAAACCGCCAAAAGAATACGCCGCCTGCGTCCTGCCGGCCTGGCAGCGAGTGGTGCCCAACTCGACTCAAGCGGGGATTTCCAATGGCTACCGGATCACGGCGCCGAGCATCATCACGGCCGACGAGATCCTCGATATTGTGAAATCGAAAGACGGCAGTCGCGTATCGCTTTATCAGGGACCGCCCTGGGCTAAATCAGGGGCGCTGCGCCAGTCTGTGCGAGACTGTCTGTAGGATTCAATCGCGGAGCTCGCTCACCTGGATGAGTGTGTCGTCGCTTGCCTGAGCGGTTGCAGCGCTTTTCTTTTCCCGACGATCATTCATCCAATTGTCCACTTGCACGCCGAATTCCGGCGGGGCCTTGCGCCCGACCTTGCGCGCCAGATCCAGAATGGTCTGCTGGGCCAGGGCTTCTTCCATGCGTTTCTGCGCCGTCATCATCACGGCATGGACCGCGCAGGGACCGGCCACCGCCCAGTCGGGCGTGGCGCCTTCGAACAACGCGCAACGCCCGCGAATCTCGCGGCAATCAAAGATAAGCTTCTGGCCGTCGATGGCATTGACGATATCGAGCACGCTGATTTCGTCGGCAGGCCTGGCCAGCTTGAACCCGCCGCGCACCCCCTCGGTGGCCACCACCAGCTTTGCCTTGGCCAGCCGGGTGAAGATTTTTGCCAGATAGTCCAGAGGCACACCCTGCAGCTCGGCGAGGTCGCGCACGCTCGCCTCCCGGGTATCCCCGTGGTGACCCACCAGGAAAATCAGGCAATGAATACCGTACTCGACGCCAGCGCTGTAAAGAGACATTGGTATCTCCGACTAATGTTGTCGTAAATATTATCAGCTGGATGTGAGTCAGGCAACGCGCCTCATGCGCCCTCAATGGCAGAGCGCGCCATGGTGTTGCGGGTGTTTGGAAATCAAATGCGTCGATAGCAACCATCGCAAAAAATCCATTGCGCAAATAAACTAGGATCAATACAGTCGTAGTTGTTCGGTCGGCACTGGCCAGCGTGCGACCGCATGCGAACTCATCATTGGTCTTCCCCCGGAGTTGAAAATGAAACAGCACATTCTGGTAATCGGCGCAGGTTTCGGTGGTATGTGGACGGCGTTGAGCGCGACCCGCCTGTTCGATATCCATGCTCACGACGACGTTGAAGTCACCGTGTTGGCCCCGCAGGCCGAGCTGCGTGTTCGTCCACGCTTCTATGAACCGAACGCGCACCAACTGGCGGCACCGATCGGCGAGCTGTTCGAGGCGGTCGGCGTCAAGTTCATCAAGGGCGCTGCGGACACCATCGATGTGCAGCAAAAGCGTGTGGGCTACATCGATGCTTCAGGCAGCCGACGCACTTGCAGCTACGACAAACTCGTTCTGGCCACCGGCAGCCGCCTGGCACAGTCCAGCACCCCCGGTGTGACCGAACATGCGTTCGATGTCGACCAGATCGAACAGGCCATGCGCTTGGAAAACCACCTCAAGTCCCTGGCCAACCTGCCGCACAGCAAAGCCCGCAACACAGTGGTAGTCGCCGGCGGTGGCTTCACCGGGATTGAAACGGCGACCGAAATGCCGGCCCGCCTGCGGGCGATCCTCGGTGAAGAGGCCGATATCGAAGTGATCATTGTCGATCGCGGGGAGAAAATCGGCGGGTCCATGGGCGCCGAAATCGCCAGGTCGATCGAGGAAGCCAGTCTCGAGACGGGGGTGAAATGGCACTTGCAAGCCTCGGTGGTCGCCATCGACGCCAATGGGGTGGACCTGAGTGACGGCCAGCGCATCGACTCCAGCACCGTGATCTGGACCACCGGCGTACGCGCCAGCTCGCTGACCGAGCAGATCCCCGCCGAACGCGATCATCTGGGCCGGCTGCACGTGGACAGCCACCTGCAAGTCTTCGGCCAGGACGACATCTTCGCCACCGGCGATGTCGCCTACGCCGCCACTGACGACATCGGCAACTACGCCTTGATGACTTGCCAGCACGCCATCGTGTTGGGCCGCCATGCCGGCAACAACGTCGCCGCGCAGATTCTGGGCGTGGACCCGACGCCGTACCGCCAGCCCAAATACGTCACCTGTCTGGACCTGGGGGCCTGGGGCGCGGTGTACACCGAAGGCTGGGATCGCCAGGTCAAGCTGGTCAAGCAGGAAGGCAAGGCGCTGAAGACCCAGATCAACACCCAGTGGATCTACCCTCCGGTGGCCAATCGCGAAACGGCATGGGCCGCTGCGGATCCGCTGATCCCGATCGCATAACAGGCCTGTGAGCGTGGTCTTGAAGGCGCTGCCTGCTGCTTAAAATCCCGCCCGGTTTTCCTGGGCGGGATTTTTTTTGTCTGCTGAAAGGTTGCGGTTGTGAAATTTAACCTGTATTTTTTCATGAAATTATAAATATAAAATTTCATGAGGCCCGCATGTTTCAACAATCCACCCGGCACGTCGACAGTTACTACGCCCACAGCAGTGCGGATCTTTTAGTCGATCGAGCGGCCCTGGAAGGGGAGCAGGACACGGAAGTGTTGATCATCGGCGCCGGCTTCAGTGGCCTGCATACCGCGTTGCGACTGGCCCTGGCCGGCAAGCGCGTGACCGTGCTGGAAGCCAGCCGGGTGGCGTGGGCGGCATCGGGACGTAATGGCGGCCAGGCCATTCTCGGTTGGTCGTGCGACATGCCGCCGCTGGAGGCGGCGCTGGGTTATGAACGGGCGCGGCGCTTGTGGGACGGTATGCGCTGGGCTGCGCGGGAGTTGCGCGCATTACCGGCACGCCATGCTTTCGAGTGTGATTATCGAGCCGGCCATCTCTGGACGTCGGTGATGCCGCGACGGGTCAAGCTGCTGACCGAGTGGCAGCATGAGGCCAGCTACAAGTGGGGCCACGATGGGTTGCAGTTCATACCCCGTGAGCAGTTGCCGCAATGGGTCGCCAGTGAGCGCTATCAGGCGGGCCTGTTCGACCCCGAAGGCGGACACCTGAACCCGTTGAAGCTGGCACTCGGCCTGGCCACCGCGATCGAGCGTGCCGGCGGAAGGATTCATGAGCAAAGCAAAGCCCTGAGTTATCGCGAAGAGGGCAATCAGTTCGTGGTCACCACTGAATATGGTCGCATTCGGGCCGATGTGTTGGTGCTGGCGTGCAACGCTTATCTTGATCGGCTTGATCCAAAGCTGTCGACTTGTGTACTGCCGGTCGGCACCTATCAGGTGGCCACGGCGCCGCTCACGGAACAGCAGGCGACCGCGCTGTTACCAAGCAATGTGTGCGTCACCGACAATCAGTTTGTGCTCGATTATTTCCGTCGAACCCCGGACAACCGCCTACTGTTCGGCGGTGGCTGCACCTACCTGGGGGGAATGCCCCGGGACATCGCCGCCGCGACCCGGCCCTGCCTGGAGCGTGTGTTCCCTCAGCTCAAGGGCGTCGAGCTGGAATTTGCCTGGGGCGGACACATCGACCTCACCCTCAAGCGCACACCGGACATCGGTCGACGGGGCGAGCTTTATTGGCTGCAGGGGTATTCCGGTCACGGCGTACTGCCGACGTTGGCCGGGGCCCGTGCAGTGTCGGACGCGATACTGGGGCAGCCGGAGGAACTGGGGTTGTACCAGGGATTGGTCAACGGCAATTTTCCCGGCGGAAAATACCTGGCGGCGCCACTGGAAGCCATGGGCAAGGCCTGGTACCGATTGCGCGACAGCCTTTGAATTGCACCCTTTCTGGAAGCCTTTGGATGGACATGCAAGAAGAAATCTCGGCGCTGGCGATCCTGATCCAGGACCTGCGCAAACACAAAAAATACACGCTCAAGGAATTGGCGGACAAGATCGGTCGTTCCGTGGGCTTTCTCTCGCAAGTCGAGCGCGGGCTGTCACGGCCCACGGTGGCGGACTTGACCGCCATCAGCGAAACCCTCGGCGTGCCGACCACTTATTTCTACAGCCTGCCCAAACCCATGGCCCTGCCGTGGGTGACCCGTCCGGACGAGCGCCGCACCTTGTATTACGCCGATGGCATCACCGACATCCTGGTCTCGCCCAAGATGCGCGCCTCGTTCTCGATGCTTGAAAGCCAGCTGGAGCCCGGCGCCAGCAGCGGCGACCGACACCTCAATGACAGCTCGGAGCAGGGCGGTTATGTCCTGGAGGGCGAGCTGACGTTGTGGCTGGCTGACGACGAACCGGTCACCTTGCAGGCAGGCGACAGTTTTCAACTGGCCAGTCATGCCCACTGCCGCTACGGCAACCTCTCGGATCGACTCACCCGCGTGCTGTGGGTCTACACCTGATGACACCACAAGGACTATCAACGATGGATGCTGTCTGCTCTGATCTGCTTGCCGAGGTTCGTACCTTCCGTGAGCGTTTCCCGGATGTGCGTTATGTGGACTTGATCTCCCTGGACATTCCCGGGCATTTCTACGGCAAGCGCTACCCGATCGAAATGCTGGAAAAGGTCGCTGCCGGCAGCGCCCTCAAGCTGCCGCAGAACTGTGTGTTGCTGGGGACGCAAGGGGGGCTGTTCAAGATTGGCGACTACTGTTTCAACGACGGCGATCCGGATGCGCCCCGGCGCCTGGTGCCTGGCACATTGAAACGGGTGGGCTGGGAAAAGCAGCCGCTGGGGCAGATGTTGATCACCTCGAGCGACACGGAAAAACCGATTGTCTTCGAACCGCGGGAAGTATTGGCGCAGGTGCTGGAAAGGCTCGGGCGCAAAGGGATTTTCCCGGTGGTCGCGTTCGAGCTGGAATTCTATCTGTTCGATCGGCAACTGCAGGATGGCTTGCCACAGTTTCCGCGCGATCCGCTGACCGGCGATGCGGACGACCAGCCGAACATGCACATCGAGCGGCTGTCGCGATTTTCAGCGGTGCTCGATGACATGGTCGAGACCGCGCGGGCGCAAGGCATCGATGCCACGGTGATCACCGCCGAGCTGGGCCCTGGCCAGTTCGAAATCAACTTCGGTCACCTCGATGACGGTCTGCGCGCCGCTGACTGGGCCGCCCTGTTCTGCCGCAGCACGCGGGGCGTGGCGCTCAAGCATGACTATCGCGCCAGCTTCATGGCCAAACCCTGGTTGCACCATCCGGGTAACGGCATGCATGTCCATGTCAGCCTCTACGACGAGGCGGGGAATAACCTGTTGGCCGCCGACGGGCAACAGGCGCTGCGCCATGCGGTGGCAGGGTGTCTTGAGGTATTGCCCCATTGCATGCCGATCTTTGCCCCCAATCACAACGCCTTGCGTCGCTTGAGCGGCACGGTGAATGTTGCGACGCGGGCCAGTTGGGGCTTCGAAGACCGTGACGCCTGCCTGCGGGTTCCCGAATCCGACGCGAGGAATCTGCGGATCGAACATCGCCTGGCGGGCGCCGATGCCAACCCTTACCTGGTGCTGGCGGCGATTCTGGTGGGGCTGGAACAGGGGCTGCAAGCCGGGCGCGAGCCGATTGCATCACTTAATGAAGACCGCGGCAGCGGTATCGATTTTCCGTTGGAGATGCTGGAAGCGGTGCAGTCGATGCAACGCCATACGCCGTTGCGCGATGGGTTGGGTGCGGAGTTCGTGGATGTCTACTGCGAGAACAAACGTCAGGATCATCTGGCGTTCATGCAGGAGATCAGTGCGCGGGAGTACCGCTGGTTTTTGTAGGTCGCCTTAAAAATAGTGTGGATATTTAAGGGCTTGGAAATATTAGTAACTGGATAGTGAGTCAAAATATCTTGTTACAGTCAGAAATATTGCGTAATATTCGCCCCGCGTTCACCACCACGGTTTATGCATTTTTAAGTCCCGGGCGTCCATCAGCTGCCCGGGATTTTTTTTTGCCTGCGTTTAATGGCGCGCTTTGAACTCCTCCATCGCGTCCAGCATGGCCTCCTGGAAATACGCCTGCGACGCCCGGTCGCAAAGGATGTGCAGGCTCGCTTGCCGCGCGCTGCCGGCATTGATCACGATCACGTTGATGCGGGCCGCCGACGTCTGCGCCACAGCCCCGGGGCCGAACGCCTGCGGGCTCAGGTCAACGCCGCAGAGCTTGGCCATCACTTCACTCGGGTTGTCCCCCGTCAGCTGAAACCAGGCATGGCTGTCCTGGCGCGGCAGCAGGTAGTTGGCCTGATGATCGAGTTCCCAACGGGCCTCTTCATCCGCCATGCGCTGGCCCTGATCCTCGGGGCTGCCCAGCAGCAGGTATTCGGTCTGCGACAGCCGCGCCACCTGGCTGCCATCGGCTTGAATCACGACGCGGTTGGGCGCATCGGGCAGGGCGAAACCACGGCTGCGCAGGTACTCGGCACTGTGTGCGCCGCGAAAGCCGACCCGGGGCAGATCGGTCAGGTCCGCCAGGCGGTACTCAGGCAAAGGCGCCAGGGCTTGGCGGGCGAAACCGGGTTGTTCTCTCAGACTGGTCATCACTCAAAGCTCCTGGCGTTGGTTGTCGGGATCGAAGAAGGGCAACTTGACCACCTCGGCCTGGACCACGATGCCGCCTTCGACGCGGATCGGAATCCGTTGCCCCGGGGTGCTCTGGTCGATGTCGGCATAGGCCAGGCCGATGATCTTGCCCAGGCTGGCGGAGTATTCGCAGGAGGTGACGCTGCCGCTGATGTCCGGGCCGTTGAGCACCAGATGGCCTTCCAGTGGTTGCGGGCTGCCCTTGGGCAAGGTGAAGCCCACCAGCTTGCGTTTCAGTGGCTGGGCTTCGAGGATGTCCACCGAGCGCCGGCCGACGAAGAACGGCTTGCTGCGGCTGACCGCCCAGGCCATGTCGATTTCTGCCGGGTGGGTCATGCCGTCGGTGTCCTGGCTGATGATCACGTGGCCTTTCTCCAGGCGCAGCAGGCGTTGGGTGTCGACGCCGAAGGGGCGGATGCCATGGGCCTTGCCGGCGTCCATCAATGCGTCCCACAGTTTGAGCCCGTGGCGTGCCGGGACGTGGATCTCATAACCCAATTCGCCGACGAAACCGACTCGCAGCAAGCGTGCCTTGATGCCGGCGACCGTGCCCTGACGCACGCCCAGGTAAGGGAAGCCTTCGGCGCTCAGGTCGAGGTCGGTGCAGACCTGTTCCAGCACCTTGCGCGAATCGGGCCCGGCGACGTTGATCGCGCAAATAGCCGCGGTGACATTGGCGACGTCCACATCCAGGCGCCATTGCGCGTTCCACTTGAGCATCTGCTGGTAGATCCGGTCGACGCCGCTGGTGGTGGCGGTGACGTAGAAATGGTTCTCGGCAAACCGCGCGCAGACGCCGTCGTCGATCACTACCCCGTGTTCGTTGGTCATCAGCGCATAACGCGAGCGACCGATCGGCTGCTTGAGAAAGGCGAAGGTGTACATCCGGTTGAGCAACTCGGCAGCGTCCGGGCCGCGTACATCCAGACCGCCCAGGGTCGAGACGTCAATCAGGCCGACCTTGTTGCGCACGTGCAGGGCTTCGGCCTGCATGCAGGCCTCACGATCCTTGGCGTTGCCGTAATAGGCCGGACGTTGCCAGATGCCGGCGGGCATCATCTTCGCCCCGGCTTGCAGGTGGCGGGGATGCATCGGCGTTTGCCGGTACGGATCGAACGCGCGACCGGCGACATGCGCCAGTTTCTCGGCCACAAACGGTGGACGCGCGGTGGTGACGCCGGTTTCGCTGATGTTGCGCTGGGTCGCCCAGGCCACCAGCCGCGCGGTCGGCAGCGCCGAGTGGCGGCCTTGGGACGGACCCATGCCGACGGTGGAGTAGCGCTTGACCAGTTGCACGTCGCGATAGCCAATGCGGGTGGCGTTGACGATATCGGCCACTTGCAGATCCTCGTCGAAGTCGACGAAGTCCTTGCCCTTGGGGTGCGGGAAGATCGGCCAATTGAAGTTGACCCGGGCTTCGACGCTGAACGGTGCGCGTTGAGTGCCGACCGTCAGGCCCAGGGCGAGGGCGGCGTCGGCACCGGCATTCACGCCGTCGGCGATCACATTGTCCAGCTGGTGACGACCGTTGACCGAGCCGGCGACATTCAGGTTTTGCGGCAGGCCGCTGAGGGTGAACTCCGCACGCTGATCGTCGTACGCCAGTTTGCCACCGGCCTGGCACAGCAGTTGATAGACCGGCATGTAACCGGCGGACATGCACAGCAAGTCACAGTCGAAGTGATGGCCGTTTTCGGCGACCTGACCCTGGGCGGTGATCTTGCGCACATCGACGCCGTTGACGTGGCGCATGCCCTTTTCGTGCAAGGCTTCGTACACCGTGCTGCTGCTCAGGCAGCGGATCTTGCGTTGCGCCAGGGCACCGAGCAGGGCGGTATTACCCGGGGCGTTGCGCAGGTCCACCACCGCGGCGACTTCCACGCCTTGATCATGCAGGTCCAGGGCGGCGAGATAACCATCATCGTTGCCCGTCAGCACCACGGCGCGCTTGCCGGGCTTGACCGCATACAGCTTCATCAACCGTTGCGCGGCGCTGGTCAGCATCACCCCGGGCAGGTCGTTGTTGCGAAAGATCACCGGTTGGTCAAAAGAACCGCTGCACACCAGGCATTGGCTAGCGCGCACCTTGTACATCCGCTTGCCCTGAATCACCGGCAAATAGTTGTCGGTGAACCAGGCGTTGCAGGTGGCCTCGGTCAAGATACGGATATTGGCGTGCTGTTCAACCGCAGCGAGCAGTTCGCGACGCAGGGTCTCGGCTCTGTGGCCTTCGATATCGAAGCGGGCATAGGTCAGCGAACCGCCGAGCACCGGCTGTTGTTCGATGAGCAACACCTGGGCTCCCGCGTTGGCCGCTGTCAGCGCAGCATTCAGCCCGGCAGGCCCGGCGCCGATCACCGCGACATCGGTGAACAGGTAGGCCTTGTCGTAATACTCGGGCTGGAACTTCAGGTCGAGTACACCGAGGCCGGCCTTCTTGCGAATGATCGGCTCCCAGACTTTCCACATGCCCTTGGGCTTGTAGAGCGAGCGGTAGTAGAACCCCACCGGCATGAATTTGGAGAATTTACCGAGGTAGGCGTCCTTGTCGTTATCCAGCGAGCCGTTGACGTTCTGCGCCGTCACTTGCAATCCGGCGGACAGCGCATGCGCATCCGCCAGCACGTTCGGTTCTTCGGGCAACTGCACCAGGCTGTTGGCATCCTGGCCGGCCATGGTCAGCGGGCCGCGCGGGCGATGGTACTTGAACGAACGGGAGATCAGGAAACGCCCGTTGGCCAGCAGGGCGCTGGCGATGCTGTCACCCTGCAAGCCTTGATAGCGGTGGCCGTCGAAACTGAAATCCAGCAGCTGATTGCGGTCGATCAGCAGGCCCATGGGGGCGGGTAGGCGGTTCATCCTGCGATCTCCTTGGCGGCGCTGAAGTCGACGCGGGTGGTGAACAGTTCTTTGGGGTCGAAGGTGCGCAGGATTTCATCGCTGACGGTGTGGCGCTCTGCCAGAAACCAGTAACTCGACGGGGTGTGCATCCACCATTCGCGCACCACGCCGGCAAGGTTCTCGGTGTTGAACACGTAGTCGGCCCATTCGGCATCGCTGCAGGTCAGCGGATCGGGCATGGGTTTGAACTCACCGCCATAGCTGAATTCGCTGATATTGCGTGGCCCGTTGAGCGGGCAAATCATGATTTTCATAGTCCGCTCTCCGTCAGTGACTGGCCGCCGTGGCGCCCATTTCGTTGACTTGCTGGAAGGTCGAGAAACGTTCGAGACCGAAGGGTTTGATCAGCTCCGGCACCTTGCCGCCGCTGGCCACCAGCTCGGCCATGGTCTTGCCGCAGATAGGCGTGGCCTTGAAGCCCCAGGTGCCCCAACCGGCGTCGAGGTAATAATTCTTCACCGGCGACAGGCCCATGATCGGGCTGTAGTCCGGGGTCATGTCGGTGATCCCGGCCCATTGGCGCATCAGCTTGGCGTTGGCCAGGAACGGGAACATCTCGATCGCGTGGGCCAGCAGGCTTTCCTTCAAGTCGAGGGTGGAACGGGTATTGAACAGCGGATAGGGGTCGGAGCCGCCGCCGAACACCACTTCGCCACGACTGGTCTGTTGCACGTAGCAGTGCAGGGCGGAGGAGCTCACCAGTGGATCGAGAAACGGCTTGAACGGCTGGGTGACCATGGCTTGCAGGGGGAAGGTCTGGATCGGCGAACGGATCCCGGCCTTGGCCATCAGCAACGAGCTATGACCGGCAATCGCCTGGACCGCGCAACCGCACTTGATGGTGCCGCGGTTGGTTTTCACCGCGGTGATGGCACCGTTCTCGATGATCAGGTCCTGGACTTCGGTGAGCTGATGAATTTCCACCCCGCGCTTGGCCGCCTGTTTGGCGTAACCCCAGGCCACCGCATCGTGGCGCGCGGTGGCGCCGTCGATGTGCCAGAGCCCGGCGATCACCGGCAGGTGGCCGGGATCGAGGTTGAGGCTGGGCACCAGTTCGCGGATCTGCTGGCGGTCGATCATCTCGGTGCGCCCGCCGAAATGCTTGTTGACCTCCGCCCGCTGGCGGAACGAACGCACCGTGGCATCGGTGTGGGCCAGGGTCAGCTGGCCACGCTCGGAGTACATGATGTTGAAATCGAATTCGTTGGACAGCGACTGGAACATCCGCACCGACTCGGCATAAAAACGCACGCCTTCGCTGGTCAGGTAATTGGAGCGGATCACCGCGGTGTTGCGCGCGGTGTTGCCACCGCCCAGGTAGGACTTCTCCAGCACCGCGATGTTGGTGATGCCGTGGTACCTGGCCAGGTAATAAGCGGTGGCCAGGCCATGGCCACCGGCACCGATGATCACCACGTCATAGCTCGCCTTGAGTTCCTTCGGTGGCGGCAGATCCACTTCCACCGGGTACTCCGAACTCAGCCCGTATTTCAATAGATTGAATGGCATGGGGCCTCCGATTGGCTGCGTTGAGCCTGGTGTTGCGCAAGGGCCGCGGTCACGGTGTTTTTCATCAGAAAGGCGATGGTCATCGGGCCGACTCCCCCCGGTACCGGCGTGATCGCCGCGACATGGGGCAGAGCGCTGTCGAAGTCGACGTCGCCCACCAGACGGCTGCGGCCGGCGTCGTCGATACGGTTGATACCGACGTCGATCACCACCGCGCCGGGCTTGAGCCAGCTGGCATCGATCAGTCGCGGCCGACCCACGGCGGCGATGACGATATCGGCCTGACGGCACAGGGCCTGCGCATCGCGACTGCGCGAATGCAGCACAGTCACCGAGCAGTCAGCCTTGAGCAGCAGGGCGGCCATGGGCTTGCCGACAATGTTCGAGCGGCCGATCACCACCGCGTGCTTGCCCCTCAGATCACCGCAGGTCTGCTCCAGCAAATACAGGCATCCGCTGGGGGTGCAAGGGGCGAGTACCGTGCGACCCTGGCTGAGACCGCCGACGTTCTGACTGTGGAAACCGTCGACATCCTTGTCCGGGACGATGGCTTCCAGGGCGCGCAATTCGTCCATCTGCGCCGGCAACGGCAATTGCAGGAGAATGCCGTTGATCGAGCGGTCGGCATTCAATGTGGCGATCAGGTTCAGCAGTTGTTCGGTGCTGGTGTCCGGGGACAACCGATGCTCCACGGAGCGGATGCCCACCTCTTCGGCACGCAGGATCTTGTTACGCACGTAGACCTGGCTGGCAGGATCGCTGCCCACCAGAATCACCGCCAGCGCCGGTTGAATGTCTTGCTCGCGCAGGCTGTCCACGTCCTTGCGGACTTGAACCAGCACCCGGGCGGCCGCGGCCTTGCCGTCGATCAATGTGTAGGCGTTCACCGGAAGATCACCGTTCTGTCCTGGTTGAGGAAGACCCGGTGTTCAAGGTGGTACTTGACCGCCTTGGACAGGGCCACGGTTTCGGTGTCCCGGCCGGTGGCGACCAGGTCGTCGGGCAGGTAGACGTGATCGACGCGCTGCACTTCCTGTTCGATGATCGGTCCCTCGTCGAGGTCGCTGGTGACGTAATGAGCGGTGGCGCCAATCAGTTTCACGCCACGCTGGTAGGCCTGGTGATAGGGCTTGGCACCCTTGAAGCCAGGCAAAAACGAATGATGAATGTTGATCGCTCGGCCCGAGAGTTGCTTGCACAGGTCATCGGAAAGGATTTGCATGTAGCGCGCCAGCACCACCAGTTCGGTGCCAGTGTCGTCGACGATCTTCATCAGCTCGGCTTCCTGGCGGGCCTTGGTGTCCTTGGTCACGGGCAGGTAGATGAAGCGAATGCCCTCGCGTTCGGCCATGGGCCGCAGGTCGAGGTGGTTGGAGACGATGGCGGTGATGGTCATGTCCATCTCGCCCTTGTGGTAGCGGTAGAGCAGGTCGGTGAGGCAGTGGTCGAACTTGCTGACCATCAGCAACACGCGCATCGGTTCGCGGGTGTCGTGCAGTTCCCAGGTCATGTCGAAGGCCTGGGCGACGTCAGTGAAGCCGTCCTTGATCTGCTGGATGTCGCCCAGGTGGCCGTCGTTGAAGCGGAAGACTGCACGCATGAAGAAGCGGCCGCTGAAGTCGTCGTCGAATTGCGCCATCTCCCCGATGTAGCAACCGTTGTCCGCCAGGTAGGTGGTGACGGCAGCGACGATGCCGGACACCGCGGGACAGGTGATCTTGATGATGAAGTGGTTTTTTTCGTGTTGCATGACACGTCCTCGGGATGATGGCGGCAGCTCATCGCATAGCGAAAAAAATGTCAGCGGACAGCGGGGCTCGTCCTTGAGCGCGTTTTCTTGGTGGGAATAAATTATTCCTGTTGGTGGCTTTATACGGGGGAAGGGGAGGCGGCGTCTAGAGGTTTGGGAAAGTTTTTTAACTGACAGGAATTTTTTACAGGGAGGCCCTGTAGGAGCTGGCTTGCCAGCGAAGGCGTCCGTTCAGGCGATAAAGGTGTTGACTGACCCACCGCTTTCGCTGGCAAGCCAGCTCCTACAGGTCTTGCGCCAGCCCACAATGGCGTCCGTTCAGGCGATAAAGGTGTTGACTGACCCACCGCTTTCGCTGGCAAGCCAGCTCCTACAGTTCACTCCCGTAATTCATGATCGACAACATCCGGATCGGCACCCGCACCAACTCCTCGGGCCCATGGGGAATCTCCCCCTCGAACGTCAGGCTATCCCCAGCCTCCATCCGATACAGCTGATTGCCATGACGATAAATCAGCTCACCTTCAAGCAGATGAAGAAACTCGGTCCCCGGATGCGAGAAGGTCGGAAACTCCTCACTCGCATCATCCATGCTGACCATATACGCCTCGAAACTCTTCTTCGGCCCACGGGTGTGATTGAGCAGATGATAGGTATGCCCTTTCTCGGTCCCCCGGCGAACCACCTCCATCCCTTGGTCAGCCTTGACCAGCAACGCACTGCCATCCTGCTGGTCGTACTCGCTGAACAACTTCGACAACGGCAGCCCCAGCACATCGCACAGCCGGCTCAGGGTATCGAGGCTGGTAGACACCTGGGCGTTCTCGATCTTGCTCAACATGCCTTGGCTGATATCGGCAATCTTGGCCACATCGGACAATTTCAGATCCTGCGCCTGGCGCTGGCGCTTGATCTGCAAACCCAGGTACTGCTCAAGCTTGAGGCGCGGGGCGTTTTCGGTCGGCATAGTCATCAGTTCCTGCACACTTTCCGTTCAGTAATATTAGTTTCGCACTGAGAAAGTGCAAATCATGGCGCTCGGCGCGCACCCGGCGGTCAGTATTCCCACGGGGAAAATAATTTTCCCATATATACAGTACAAAAGCGCCTTATACGGCATTTCGGCGTTGCATTCGCGAATCTGGCAAGGGCCTTGCATTCCTATTGGGAAACTAACTTTCTTTTTAGGAATAAAAAGACAGTCCAGGCCAATCCACACTGTTTTGCCTTTCGCGAGGAGTGACGAGCAATGTTGCCAGCAGAAACCCAGCGCATCATCGACAAGCACGGGATCAAGTACGTGCTTGCGCAATTTGTGGATATTCACGGTGCGGCCAAGACCAAATCGGTGCCGATTTGCGGGCTCAAGACCGTCGCCGAAGAAGGTGCTGGTTTTGCCGGGTTCGCAATCAGCGGCATGGGCATGGAGCCCCACGGTCCGGACTTCATGGCCCGCGGCGACTTGTCCACCCTGACCCCGGTGCCCTGGCAGCCGGGTTATGGGCGGGTGGTGTGCGTCGGCCATGTCGACGGCCAACCCCATCCCTATGACAGCCGTTATGTATTGCAGCAACAAGTGCAACGCCTGGCAGAAAAGGGCTGGACCCTCAACACCGGTCTGGAGCCCGAATTCAACCTGATGCGCCGCGACGAGCAGGGCAAGCTGCAACTGGTCGATCCCAGCGACAACCTGGACAAGCCTTGCTACGACTACAAAGGCCTGTCGCGCTCCCGGGTGTTCCTCGAGCGGCTGACCGAAGCCTTGCAGGCGGTGGATTTCGAGGTCTATCAAATCGACCACGAGGACGCCAACGGCCAGTTCGAAATCAACTACACCTACAGCGACGCCATGACCTCGGCGGATCGCTTCACCTTCTTTCGCATGGCCGCCGGCGAGATCGCCAATGACTTGGGGATGATCTGCTCGTTCATGCCCAAGCCCGACCCGAAACGCGCCGGCAACGGCATGCACTTTCACCTGTCGATCAGCAGTGCCGACAACAAGAACCTGTTCCATGACGCCAGCGATCCGAGCGGCATGGGCCTGTCGAAACTGGCCTATCACTTCGCCGCCGGTCTGCTCGCCCACGGCCCGGCGCTCTGTGCCTTTGCCGCGCCGACGGTCAACTCCTACAAGCGTCTGGTGGTGGGCAACTCGTTGTCCGGCGCGACCTGGGCCCCGGCCTTCATTGCCTTCGGCGCCAACAACCGTTCGGCGATGGTGCGGGTGCCCTATGGCCGCCTGGAGTTCCGCCTGCCGGACGCCGGTTGCAATCCCTATCTGGTCAGCGCCGCGATCATCGCCGCCGGCCTGGACGGCATCGACCGTCAGCTGGAAATCGACCACGTCTGCAATGAAAACCTCTACAGCCTGAGCCTGGAGCAGATCGCCGCGCGCGGCATCAAGACCCTGCCGCAATCGCTCAAGGAAGCTTGCGACGCGCTGGAAGCCGACCCGCTGTTCGCCGAAGTGCTGGGCCCGCAGATTGTCGGCGAGTTCATCAAACTCAAGCGCATGGAGTGGGTGGAATACAGCCGCCATGTGAGTGACTGGGAGATCGCGCGCTACACCGAGTTTTTCTGAGGCTGTTGGCGGCAGCTGCAAGCTGCAAGCGTCAAGCCGCAAGTAAAAGCGGATTGGCGGCATGTCACGAATATTTCTATCTATGCGGATTGCTTGCAGCTTGCAGCATGCAGCACCCGAACGAAGTGAGGACTGCTTTTATGTGTGGAATCGTAGGTCTGTACCTGAAAAATCCGCAGCTGGAATCCCAGCTGGGCAAGCTGTTCGAACCGATGTTGCAGGCCATGACCGATCGTGGCCCGGACAGTGCCGGCTTCGCCATTTACGGCGATGAAGTGGCCGATGGTTGGGTCAAGCTGACCCTGCAGGCGACTACCGATGGCTTCGACTGGAAAGTCCTGATGGGTGAGCTGGAAGGCCGCCTCGGCTGCTCCCTGGACTGGTTCCAGAACGCCAGCGCCGCCGTGCTCAAGATCCACGCCGCAGAGGCACCGGTGCGCCTGGCCCTCGCCGAACTGGCACCGAGCGTGCGCATCATGAGCGCCGGCCAGAGCATCGAAATCCTCAAGGGCATGGGCCTGCCCCAGGAGATTTCCCAACGCTTCGGCCTGGCCGGGATGAAGGGCAGCCACATCATCGGCCACACCCGCATGGCCACCGAAAGCGCGGTGACCATGGAAGGCAGCCACCCGTTTTCCACCGGCGCCGACCTGTGCCTGGTGCACAACGGTTCGCTGTCCAACCACTTCCGCCTGCGCCAGGAACTCAAGCGCGAAGGCATTCATTTCGAAACCGACAACGACACCGAAGTGGCCGCCGGCTACCTGACCTGGCGCCTGCAGCAGGGCGATTCGCTGAAGGAAGCGCTGGATCATTCCCTGGAGGACCTCGACGGTTTCTTCACCTTCGCCATCGGCACCCGCAACGGCTTTGCGGTGATCCGCGACCCGATCGCCTGCAAGCCGGCGATCCTCGCCGAGACCGATGACTACGTCGCCATGGCCTCGGAATATCAGGCGCTGTCGAGCCTGCCGGGCATCGAACACGCCAGGATCTGGGAGCCGGCACCGGCCACCTTGTACATCTGGGAACGCGAGTCAGCTTAAGGAGCGCACACATGAAAACCATCGATCTTTCCACTGCCACCGTGCGTGAGCTCAATCAGGCGCTGCACGACCAGGCCACCACCGTTGAAGACCGCGAATGGGTGGTGACGCATTCGAACGGCAAGCACAACCTTGCGGTCGGGGTGAACCAGGCCGTGTCCATCGATATCCAGGGCCACGCGGGCTACTACTGCGCGGGCATGAACCAGCAGGCTTCGATCACCGTTCACGGCAATGTCGGCGTCGGTTGCGCCGAGAACATGATGTCCGGCTATGTCCGGGTCAAAGGCAGCGCCTCCCAGGCGGCCGGGGCCACGGCCCATGGCGGACTGCTGGTGATCGAAGGCGATGCCGGTGCCCGTTGCGGGATTTCCATGAAGGGCATCGACATCGTGGTCGGCGGCAGCATCGGCCACATGAGCTGCTTCATGGGCCAGGCCGGGCGCCTGGTGGTCTGTGGCGATGCCGGCGATGCCCTGGGCGATTCGTTGTACGAGACCCACATCTATGTCAAAGGCACGGTCGAGTCCCTGGGTTCCGACTGCATCGAGAAAGAGATGCGCGCCGAGCACCTGGAAGAACTGCAAGTGCTGCTCAACCGAGCCGGTTTCGAGCACCAGGCGGCTGACTTCAAGCGCTATGGCTCGGCCCGTCAGTTGTACAACTTCAAAGTCGATAACGCGTCCGCGTACTGATCCGCGCGAGGAGAACAGATATGAGCGACCCTATCAGTCAAAAAGCAGTGCCTCCAGTGCTGCGCGAGTCCGCCACCTTCGACCGCCTGACCATCCAGGAAATCCAGCGTGCCGCCGAGACCGGCATCTATGACATTCGCGGCGGCGGCACCAAGCGCAAACTGCCGCATTTCGATGACTTGCTGCTGCTCGGCGCCAGCGTTTCGCGCTATCCGCTGGAAGGCTATCGGGAGAAGTGCGGCACCGATGTAATCCTCGGCAACCGTTTCGCCAAGAAGCCGATCCATCTGAAGATTCCGGTGACCATCGCCGGCATGAGTTTCGGTGCGTTGTCAGCCAATGCCAAAGAAGCCCTGGGCCGTGGTGCGACCATCGCCGGTACCAGTACCACCACCGGTGACGGCGGCATGACCCCGGAAGAGCGCGGCCAGTCCCAGCACCTGGTCTATCAGTACCTGCCGTCGCGCTACGGCATGAACCCGGACGACCTGCGCAAGGCGGATGCCATCGAGATCGTCCTCGGCCAGGGCGCCAAACCCGGTGGCGGTGGCATGTTGCTGGGGATGAAAGTGACCGAGCGTGTGGCGGGCATGCGTACGCTTCCGATCGGTGTCGACCAGCGCAGCGCCTGCCGTCATCCGGACTGGACCGGGCCGGATGACCTGGCGATCAAGATTGCCGAGTTGCGGGAAATCACGGATTGGGAAAAACCGATCTACGTGAAGATCGGCGCGAGCCGGCCGTACTACGACGTCAAGCTGGCGGTGAAGGCCGGGGCCGACGTGATCGTGCTCGACGGCATGCAAGGCGGTACCGCGGCGACCCAGGAGGTGTTCATCGAACACGTCGGCATCCCGATTTTGTCGGCCATCCCGCAAGCGGTACAGGCTTTGCAAGAGATGGGCATGCATCGCAAGGTTCAGTTGATTGTCTCCGGGGGTATTCGCAACGGTGCCGACGTGGCCAAGGCCATGGCACTGGGGGCGGATGCGGTGGCCATCGGCACGGCGGCGCTGATTGCCTTGGGCGATAACCATCCACGTCTGGACGAGGAACTGCAGAAGATCGGCTCGGCGGCCGGCTTTTATGATGACTGGCAGAACGGCCGCGACCCGGCCGGGATCACCACCCAGGATCCGCAATTGTCCAAGCGCCTGGACCCGGTGGAAGGCGGTCGCCGCCTGGCCAACTACCTGCGGGTGATGGTGCTGGAGGCCCAGACCATGGCCCGGGCGTGTGGCAAGTCGCACCTGCATAACCTCGATCCCGAGGACCTGGTGGCGCTGACGGTGGAGTCGGCGGCCATGGCCCGGGTGCCACTGGCGGGGACCAGCTGGATTCCGGGGTCGGGTTACTGAGATCTGCCTCTGTAGGAGCCGGCTTGCTGGCGAAGGCGGTCTTGAGGGCGCCATCGCCAGCAAGCCGGCTCCTACAAGGGGTGTGTGCATCACCTATTCGAAGAGACCACGACGGTCCGTCGCTTTGCCACTTGCTCACTGCCCGGCACTTCCCATTTCCTTTGCAGGAGCTTTGAACATGGTCAATCGTTCTCTGGGCAAATCCCTTCTTGGCTTGTTGATGACCGGTGCACTCGTGCCGCTCGCGCAGGCGGCCGATGCACCAACCTTGAACACCGGCAGCACCGCATGGATGGTCACCGCCACCGTGCTGGTGCTGTTCATGTGCCTGCCAGGCCTCGCATTGTTTTACGGCGGTCTGGTGCGGGCGAAAAACATGCTCTCGCTGTTTACCCAGTGCTTCGGCATCGCCGGCCTGGTGGGGGTGCTGTGGGTGATGTATGGCTACAGCATGGTGGTCGACAGCTCCGGCATGGTCGAGGGGCAGGTGACATTCAACAGTTTTGTCGGTGGCTTGAGTCGGGCCTTCCTGGCCGGTATGACCCCGGACAGCCTGGTCGGCGAAATACCGGAAGGGGTGTTCGTGACCTTCCAGATGACCTTTGCCATCATCACCCCGGCACTGATTGCAGGGGCGTTCGCCGAGCGCATGAAGTTCTCGGCGGCACTGCTGTTCATGGCGCTGTGGTTCACCCTGGTGTATGCCCCGGTGGCGCACATGGTCTGGGGGGGAGCGGGGGCCTTGATGCATAACTGGGGCGTGCTCGATTTTGCCGGGGGCACCGCGGTGCATATCAACGCCGGGGTCGCCGCGCTGGCCGCGTGCCTGATGCTCGGCAAGCGCAAGGGCTACCAGAACACGCCGATGCCGGCCCACAACCTGAGCCTGACCATGGCCGGCGCGGCGATGCTCTGGGTCGGTTGGTTCGGCTTCAATATCGGTTCCGGTGGCGGCCTAAGCGGTACCTCTGGCGTCGTCATGCTCAATACCCAGCTGGGTGCTTGCGCCGGGATTCTCGGCTGGATGTTCACCGAGTGGTTCAAGGTCGGCAAGCCGAGTGCACTCGGTCTGGCCAGCGGAGCCCTGGCCGGTCTGGTAGGGATCACTCCGGCATGCGCTTATGTGGGCGTCGGTGGTGCACTGGCCATCGGCCTGTTGTGCGGGGTGTTCTGCTACTTGAGCGTCACGGTGCTCAAGCGCCGCTTCGGTTATGACGACAGCCTGGATGTGTTCGGCTTGCACGGCATCGGCGGGATGATCGGCGCGGTGCTGACCGGGGTGTTCTGTGTGCCATCCCTGGGCGGGCTGGTGGAAGGCGTGACCATGGGCGCCCAGGTCGTGGCGCAAATCAAAGGTGTGCTGATGACAACGGTGTATTGCTTCGTCATCAGCTGGATCATCCTCAAAGTGGTCAATGCGCTGGTCGGCTTGCGGGCCCATGAGTCGGTGGAGGACATGGGGCTGGATCTGGCTGAGCACAATGAGCGTGCCTATAACCACTGATCTTCAGGGTTGATCGATATCTCTCTCGAACTTGCGGGGAAACCTGTCGTTATTTTTAGGTGTACGCGTTCCCCTGTAGGAGCTGGCTTGCCAGCGAAAGCGGTGGGCCAGTCGACATATTTATCGCTGAACGGACGCTTTCGCTGGCAAGCCAGCTCCTACAGGGGGAATGGTCCGCCAAGCTGAACGGCACGCTGCAACTGGCTGGCGATCAAGGTGTTCTTCAGCAGATACGCAATCGTCATCGGCCCGACACCGCCAGGCACCGGCGTGATTGCACTGGCAACGGTGCGCGCGCTGGCGTAATCGACATCGCCCACCAGACGAGGGCCGGATTCGCCCGCAATCCGATTGATCCCGACATCGATCACCACGGCCCCGGGTTTGAGCCAACTGGCATCGATCAAATGCGGCCGACCCACCGCAGCAACAACGATGTCCGCCATACGACACAACGTCGGCGCATCGACGCTGCGTGAGTGCACCACGCTGACCGAGCAGTCGGCTTGCAGCAGCAGGGTTGCCATCGGCTTGCCGACGATGTTCGAACGCCCTATGACCACCGCGTGCAAGCCGCTCAAGTCACCACAGGTTTCACGCAGCAGCCGCATACAGCCGCTGGGCGTGCAGGGGGTCAAGACTTCGATGCCTTGCACCAGGCCACCGACATTTTCCCGATGAAAACCGTCCACGTCCTTGATCGGGTGAATGGCATGAATCACTGCCTGCTCATCGATATGGCCCGGCAAGGGCAACTGCACCAGGATGCCGTTCACCGTGGGGTCGGCGTTCAATTGCGCAATCAGTTCCAACACCTCGTGCTGGCTGGCACTTTGCGCCAGACGATACTCCAGGGAACGGATGCCGACCTCCTTGGCCCGCAGCAGTTTGTTGCGCACATAGACTTCGCTGGCCGGGTCTTCACCGACGAGTAGCACGGCCAGGGCCGGGAAGATCTGCTGTTCGGCCAGGGCCATGACTTCTTCCCGAACCTCGTCGAGAACCAGGGCAGAGATGGCTTTGCCGTCGATATCGCGGGCAAGTGCAGGGGGGGTGCTGAGCAAAAGAATCACCGTTGTCTTGATTGATAGAGAGGCGAAATGATCATCGAGGCGTCGTTGCGCCCCGATGATCCATCAGAGACCTGCAGGCAAGGGCGCTCAGGCTACCAGTTGATGGCAGCCGTACACCACCAGAACACCCGCGATCAGCGTGGCATAAGGCAACCAGCCGGCGCGTTTCTGACCGGCATCGGCCTGAATATGCAGGTCGCTGAGCATCGCTTCGGGGAAGCGTCCGCGGTCCTGCACATAGTGGCGATAGCAGAATACCGGCAGGATCAACAGCGCCAGCAGCAGGCCGGTCATCAGGGTTCCGGCGCCCCAGATATCGGCGCCCAGGCCCATGCAGGCCAGGTTGACGAAACTAAGTACACCGCCGGCCACCAGCAGCACGGTGGGGGCCTTGTACGGGCGTACCCAGTCGGGACGGTCCAGGCGATGGATCCAGCCGGCGTTGAGGTTCAGAAAGTTGAAGATGATGTAGCTGACATTGGACGCCGCGAGCACGAACACGTAGTCGGACATCAGCAACAGCAGCAGGTTGAACGACAGGTCGGTCCACATGGCGGCGGTCGGTGCGCCGTGTTCGTTGGTGCGGCCCAGGTACTTCGGCAGCCAGCCGTCCACCGACGCCTGGTACAGGGTGCGCGAGGAACCGGACATCGAGGTCATGATCGCCAGCAAGGTGGCAAGCACCAGCATGATCAGGACGATATTGGCCACAACCTTGCCGCCGCCGATACTGTCCGCCATGACCTGGCCGACGCCCATGCCGCTGTAGATCGCCGGTGACAACAGGCCGCTGTAGACCGCCGGTGTGACCACCGCACCGCTGGCATCGAGTACCGCCGGGGTCACCAACTGACCAAGACCGAGACTGCCCTGAAAGGCCAGGGGCACCAGGGTGAACACCAGAATGCACAACAGGCCGGCATAGAAGATCGCCTTGAAGGTGTCGCGCTTGGGGTCCTTGAATTCCCGGGTGTAGCACACCGCCGTTTCGAACCCGTAAGTCGACCACGCGGCCATGAACAGCCCCCCGGCCATCAGCGACCAGCCGGAAATGTCCCAGGGCCCGTCGATGACTTGCCCGGCCGCATCATGGGCCAGCGGATACAGTGGCAGGAAGTTGGCCTGGGCCGCATCCCCGGTGAACAACGGCACCACGCCCACCAGCAGCAAGGGAATCAGCGAGGTCACGCCGAGCACCAGGGTCAGGCGTGCCGAGCGCAGGATGCCGCCATGCTGCACGGCGAACACGGTCAGCAGGATCAGCAGGCCGATGGCGAAGGTCGCGTTGATCCGCAGCGACAGGCCGCTCTTGATCCAGCCCAGGTCGAGCAAGGTCAGTTGCCAGGTGTTGATCAGTGCATCGGCGGGAAACAGCGCAGTGAGGATGTAACCGGCCGCCAGCCCGGAACCGATGGACAACACCGGCGACCAGGCCAGCCAGTTGCACCACACCGACACCGGTGCGATCAACTTGCTGTAGCGCACCCAGGCGACGGCGCCATAGACCGAGGCACCGCCGGACTTGTGCGGGAACAGACCGGCGATTTCGGCGTAGGTGAAGGCCTGGATAAAGCCGAACAGGATCGACACGATCCAGACGATCCAGGCCGGCTTGCCAACCGTGGCGGCTATCGCGCCGATAGAAAACAGCACCAGGGCGGGCACGCCGCTGGCGACCCAGAACGCCCCGCGCCAGTCGATCTTGCGCTGCAGGCTGCCCATTGAGCCGGCGGCCTGGGGTACGGCCTCGAACGTAGTCGCTTGCATCTTCGTATTCCCATGTTTGAGTAGAGCGGGACCTGTAGGAGCCGGCTTGCTGGCGATGGCATTCTTGAGCCTTGCACGAGCCGTGAGGACGCCTTCGCTGGCAAGCCAGCTCCTACAGGTGCGGGTATGGGCAGTCAAAAGTAAGTGTAAGGTCGATCAACTGCGTACCCGGCTCTTGTCCGGGTCGTAGAAAATCGCGGCGGTGACCGTGGCGCTGATGCGCTTCTGCAGGCCGTCGACTTTGCCGATTTCCAGCACCGTGCCGACGTCGGCACAGGCCACGTCGACCCGGCACAACGCGATGTTGCTGGCCAGCAGTGGCGAGCGGCAGGCACTGGTGATGACCCCGACTTGGGCCCGACCGCGGTACACCGGGTCACCGTGGTGGGCGCCTTCATTGCCACTCAATTGCAGGCCCACCAGCTTGTGGGCCGGATGAGCGCTGCGCCGCAGCAGGGCCTCGCGACCGATGAAATCATCGGTCTTGCTCGTCAGCGGTACGCTGAAACCGATACCGGCCTCGAACGGATCGGTCTGGTCGCTGAATTCGTAGCCGGCAAAGATCAGCCCGGCTTCGATGCGCAGCATGTCCAGCGCTTCCAGGCCCAACGGCACCAGGCCCAACGGTTGGCCCAGCGCCCAGATCCGGTCCCAGACTTGCCCGGCATCCTCGGGCTGGCACCAGACTTCGTAACCCAGCTCGCCGGTGTAGCCGGTGCGCGAGATCATCAGCGGGCAACCGTCATAACCGTCCAGGCGACCCACCAGAAAACGGAACCAGCCCAGGCTTTCCAGGCCCGGCTGATCAGGCGCGGTCCAGACCATTTGCTTGAGCAGCTCACGACTCATCGGGCCTTGCACCGCGAGGTTGTGGATCTGCTCGCTGGCGGACTTGACCCAGACTTTCATGCCGAGCTTCTGCGCCTGCTCGCGCAGCCACACGCCGGCGTAGTCCTCGCCGCAGATCCAGCGGAAATTGTCCGGTCCCAGGCGCAACAGGGTGCCGTCGTCGAGCATGCCGCCGTGCTCGTGGCACATCGCCGAATACACCACTTGCCCCACCGCCAGGCGCCGCACATCCCGGGTCAGGCAGTACTGCAGCAAGGCTTCGGCATCAGGGCCGATGATTTCGAATTTGCGCAGGGCGGTCAGGTCCATCACCGCCACCCGTTCGCGGCAACCCAGGTATTCCTCGATCGCGCCATAGCCGTCATAACGCAGTGGCAGCCACCAGTTGCGGTAGTCGACGAAGCTGCCGGTCAAGGCGCGGGTGCGTGAGTGGAACGCGGACTCACGGGTAAGAATCGGGTCGGCATCTGCCGTGGTTCGAGTGCTCATGGCGATGGAAAAACGCTCCTTTTCGCTGTAGATGCGGACGTGGATATCGCTCGGGTCCCAGCCATTGGCCGGGTCGATGTCATCCGGGCACGAGGTACTGGCGCACAGCAGGTCGGTCATGGCCCGCAGCAGCACGTAATCGCCTGGACGCGACCAGGGTTCATCCAGGGTCATCTGCTGGTGCGCGTCGATCCCGGTGTTGAAGAAAAAATTGATTGCCGGCCAGCCATTGCGGGCCTTGACCCCATGGGACGAAAGCACCTGGCTGAGGTTGTCGCTGCAGTTGTCGTGCCCGAAGTAGCCATGGCTCTCGTAATAGCGCGCAGCGCAGGCCAGGGCGAAGGAATCGTGGCGGCCGACGGTGTCACGCACCACCTCGAGCATCGGTTGCATCTGCCGGTCGAAAAACTTCGAAAACAGACCCGGTGCCGGGTAGGCGCTGCCGTTCAGCGTACGGGTGACGGTCTGGTCCAGGTCCAGCTCCAGGCCGCGATCCAGCGCCCGTCGATCCAGGGCAACGAAGTCCGAGCACTGGCGCCCGGCGACATCCAGCACCTGCACATACTGACCTTTGCCGACGGTGTAACTGTGGGCAGTGCCGGCACCGATGGTGAACTCGTCGAGTAACTCGCCCAAGGGTTCTGGCAACGCGGGGAGCAGCAGCGGCGAGGGATTGGCCCGAGTCACCCATAACCTGAGTTCGCTGGGCCGGTATTGCCGGTCAACGGCGGTCGGTCCGGCGGGTGCCGCGACGATCACGAGTAGCTCATCGCTGGCGACGAAGCGGCGGCTGAAGTCGGCAGGGCTGTCCTCGTCCCAGAGTGAGGCGGCGCTGGGCAGGTGTTGTGGATCAATCCCGCGTCGGCTCAGCGCGTGGCCAATGCGGCGCGACTGCAAGGTCGGTTCGGCGAGCCGTGCGCCGATAAACCCGCAGGCCGTCGAACCGCTCAGTGCCCAGGCCGCCAGGGCGCTGCGACCGAGCATATCCACGGCCAGCAGTTCGCAAGGTTGCCGGCCTTCGAGGTCGATCACTTGCAGGCTGTCGCCGGGCTGCAGTGCGACAAGGGTCAGGCCGCCGGCGGCTACCCGATAGCGCTCCAGGGCCGGGGCCCGGGCAAAGAGTCCGGGTTCCCGCGGGCGGGAAACACGAGGTGCGTTCATGGTGAGGCTCCCGGGTCAACCGATCGACTTGACGGACATCGGCGGTTCAGCGAGGTACGCCGCCATGGAGTCGTCAAGGGCGTGCAGCCAAGGCGTGTGGTGGGGCGGCGACTGGGTGCCGGTCATCAGCGAGCGATAGGACTTGTCGCGGTAACCCATGATGTTGTGGGCCTTGTCGTGCTTCCAGTGCAGGAAGGTGTCGTTGACCGCGGCGATATCGAAGTTCGGGTAGTCGGTGGCGTCCACCAGCTGCTGGATGTAGGCGCCCTGGAATTCGAACATTTGCTGGTTGGTTTCCAGTGTCTGTTCCCGTGCGTGCCATTGCAGGCTGTCGGCGATCATCTCGGCCGGGCTCGGCAGCTGGATGCGTCCGAGGATCACATCGCGGGCGTACCAGGCTTGGGCGTCGAACATGTTGAACGAGTACCACTGGTCCTGCATGCCGAGGTAGATCAGTTGCGGGTTGGGCTCCCAGAAAATGCCCTTGTACAGGTTCATCGGCCATAGCCGGTTGTCGGTCTTGAGGCACAGTCCGTCCGGCAGGAAGGGGAAGTGATGTTTGTAGCCGGTGCACAGGATCACCGCATCGATGTGCTTGTGGGTGCCGTCGATAAAGTACGCGCGGTTTTTTTCCAAGCGCTGCAACAGCGGTTTTTCTTCCCAGTTGGCGGGCCAGTCATAGCCCATGGGTGCGGTGCGGTAGCAGCTGGTGATGCTGCGGGCGCCGTACTTGTAGCACTGCGAGCCGATGTCCTCGGCGGAATAGCTGCTGCCGACGATCAGCAGATCCTTGCCCTTGAACTCCAGCGCCTCACGGAAATCATGGGCGTGCAGGATGCGCCCGCCGAACCGCTCGAATCCGGGGAAGTACGGCATCTTCGGCGTCGAAAAATGCCCGCAGGCGTTGATCACATAGTCGAACTCTTCCGAGGTCTGGGTATCGCTGCCGTGGTCGTGGGCGACCACCGTGAAGCGGCGAGTCTCTTCGTCAAAGGTGACCTGGCGCACCACATTGTTGAAACGGATGTAGTCGCGAACCCCGGCTTTTTCGACGCGGCCCTTGATGTAGTCCCAGAGCACTTCCCGTGGCGGGTAGGAGCCGATGGGGCGGCCAAAATGGTCTTCGAAGGTGTAGTCGGCGAACTCCAGGCATTCCTTCGGTCCGTTCGACCACAGGTAGCGGTACATGCTGCCGTGCACCGGTTCGCCGTTTTCATCCAGGCCGGTGCGCCAGGTGTAATTCCACATGCCGCCCCAGTCTTGCTGTTTTTCATAGCAGACCAGTTCCGGGATGGGTGTTCCCTGGTCCCTGGTCGATTGAAATGCCCGCAGTTGAGCCATGCCGCAAGGGCCGGCACCGATGATTGCTACGCGTAAAGTCATGATCGTGCCTCGTGATGTACGACTCGGATAGAAACTGCAGCGGCGCCTCAGAAACAGCAGCCGCTGCTCTCAGCGAAAGATCACTGTCTTGTCCTGGTTGATGAACACCCGGTGTTCCAGGTGATATTTCAGGGCTTTGGAGAGGGCGACGGTTTCGGTATCGCGGCCGATGGCAACCAGCGAGTCGGGCAGGTGGGTATGGTCGACCCGCTGGATTTCCTGCTCGATGATTGGCCCCTCGTCGAGGTCGCTGGTGACGTAGTGGGCAGTGGCGCCGATCAGTTTCACGCCGCGGTCGTAGGCCTGGTGATAGGGCTTGGCGCCCTTGAAACCGGGCAGGAACGAGTGATGGATATTGATCGCCCGCCCGGACAGCTGCTGGCACAGCCCGTCGGACAGAATCTGCATGTAGCGGGCGAGCACCACCAGGTCGGTCTGGGTGTCCTCGACGATGCGCATCAGTTCGGCTTCCTGGCTGGCCTTGCTGTCCTTGGTGATCGGCAGATAGATGAAGCGGATGCCTTCACGTTCAGCCATGGCCCGCAGGTCCAGGTGGTTGGAGACCACGGCGGTGATGTGCATGTCCATCTCGCCCTTGCGATGGCGATAGAGCAGGTCGGTCAGGCAGTGGTCGAACTTGCTGACCATCAGTAGCACCCGGGTCGGCTGGCTGCTGCAGAACAGTTGCCACTGCATGTCGAAGCCGCCGGCCAGGTCGCCCAGGTTTTCGCGCAGGGCACCGATGTCGCCGGTCACGCCGGTGTTGAAGCGGAACACCGCACGCATGAAAAACTGCCCGGTGAACTCGTCGTCGAATTGCGCCAGCTCGCTGATGTAGCACTGCTGGCGGGCCAGGCACACGGTAATAGCGGCGACGATGCCGGATGCTGCCGGGCAGTCGATCTTGAGGATGTAATGTTCGTTGGAGGTGTCCATCGAAGGTTCCCTTTTTGCAAGTGAGGGGAAGGCTCAGCCCTTGGCCGTGCGCTTGGTTTTTTTCGGGTCGTCGAAAGGCAGTGCGTGGGTCTCGGCGGCGCTTTCCTGGCTGCCACGTACCTGCAAGGCGATGCCGGGAACGGAGCAGGCGACACTCATGCGGGCGATGGCCATCGAGCGTTTGCTCAGGCGCGAATACATGCCGCAGGTGATCACCCCGACTTGCTGGTTGCCTTGCCACAGGGTGTCGCCGGCCTCGGCGGCGCGCACGCCTTCGAGCAATACGCCGGTGATCTTGAAGCGCTCCTGGCCGCGCAGGCGGAAGTGCTCCTCGGCGCCGCGGAACTCGCGTTTGTCCGGGGAGACGGTGAAATCCAGGCCCATTTCCCAGAGCGTGTCGCCAGCCTTTTGGTCGGCGAAGGGGTACATCTGCGAGTTGTCGTAGGGGAAAAACATCAACGAGCTTTCCACCCGCAACCAGTCCAGGGCGGTAAAGGCGCATGGAATGATGCCCAGGCTCGCGCCCTGTTCGAGGATGCTGTCCCATAGCGCCGGCGCATCGGCGGCCTTGCAGAAAATCTCGTAGCCGCGCTCGCCGGTGTAGCCGGTGCGGGAGATCATTACCGGGCGGTCGAACAGGCGGGTTTGCAGGTGATGGAAGTAAGGCAGCTGACGGATCCCGGGGACGTGCTCGGCGAGAAAGTCCACCGCCAGCGGCCCTTGCAGCGATAGGTCGTGCAGGTCGTCATCGAACAGCACGGCCACCTGCCGGCCCTGGGATGAACGCACCAGCATGTCGTGACCGCTGCCGGCACCGTGCACCACCATGAATGCGTTGGGCCCGGTGCGGTAGACGATGCAGTCATCGACGAACTTGCCGTCCTCGTCGAGCATCGAGGCGTACACCGACTTGCCCGGGTAGAGCTTGGCGATGTCGCGGGTGGTGGCCCATTGCAGCAGGCTCTCGGCGTGGGGGCCGACGTAGTGGACTTTCTTCAGCCCGGACACGTCCATCAGCCCGGCCCGGGTGCGGATCGCCTGATGGTGATCGGCCAGGTCGCTGCTGTAGGTCCAGGCTGTGCCCATGCCGTTCCAGTCTTCGAGGTTCGAGCCGAGTGCGCGGTGCCGTTCGGCCAGTGCAGAAATACGCCATGAATGGGCCATGTGAAGATCCTTGTCGGGAAAAAGTAGGTAAGGAGTCAGGCTTTCGGGTCGAAGCGGCTCAGCCACTGGACCAGGGTCGGTCGGTAGCGGCTCATGCCTTTGTAGTCGGCGATCGGCTCGGGCAGGTCGCGCAGCACGCGATGCAGGCGGCAGCCCCAGCCGGGCTGGGTGACCAGTTCGTCCATGCTGATCAGGTAGGTGCGGATGCTGAACATCACCGCGTGGCTGCGCGGCAGGCGGGCCATCACTTGTAGCTCGACCCGCAGATGCACCTGTTGCCCGACGTTTTCGGTGGTGATGCGGCCGCGATCGGCGCCCCATTCATGGAAGGTCTCGGGGGACGAATCCAGGCGCGGGTTGATGGTCAGCGTCCAGTTCAGGCGCCGCACCGGCTGCCCCACCTGCAGGTTGAGCAGGTACTTCAGCGCGCGGTCGAAGATGCCCATCTGATGGGCCATGGGCACCGGTGAATGCCACTGCTTGAAACTCATGCCGGCGTCGAACGCCAGGGACCAGTCGGCCGGGCTGGTGACCAGGCCGGCGTCCATGTACAGGTCGCCATCGCGCTGATCGAGCAGGGCGAAATCCCCCTGCACCTGGCGACCGATGAACTCCAGCGGCTCGCAAGGCAGACTTGCGGCATCACCGAAGACAAAGCGCTGATCGATATCCAGCAGCTGGTTGCGCCAGTGCCAGTCGTCACCCACACGCTCAAGGCTGAACCACTGCGGATAGTCGGCGGCGAGGTGTTCCATGAGCATCTGCAGGGCATCCCAGGCGGCTACCTGCATGTGCGGCAACACCAGGTAGCGGCGCGGGTCCTTGTCCAGCACCAGGGCACGTTCGGCCATTTCCGAAGGGTAGTGTTCGTCGATGTCGAACCCGTGCTGGTAAATCGAGCCGGGGTCCCGGGAAGTCGCCGGTTCGATGTTCACCGAATACAGGTAGCTGTCCTCGGTGAAGGGGAAGGGAAAACGGCGGATGGCGGCGGGGCTGTTGCGAAAACTGAAGTCGTCGCGGTAACTCTGCACGGGGCTTGCTTGAATGGACATGGTCGACTCCTAAAGATCCAGCGAAACGCAAGGGCCGCGGCCGCGAGAGACACAGGGCATAAGAAAATCTGCCTGCTCGGCGGGGCTCAGAAAGCTGTCGCGGTGTTCGATCTCGCCGCCCAGGTGGCGGGTCATGCATTGGCCACAGACGCCGCCACGGCACAGGTTGGGGATCTGCAGGCCGGCCGATTCCAGGGCTTCGAGCAGGCTTTGTTCGGCCCCGACCTGCAGGCGGCGGTCGCTGCGCAGCAATTGCAGGTCGAAGGGCTGGCCCGGTTGCGCGGCATTGAAGGCCTCCCAGTGCACCCGGCCGAGCGGCCAGCCGAGGGCCTTGGCCTGTTGCCGTACCGCGTCGAGCAACGGTTGCGGGCCGCAGGTGTAAACGTGGCTGCCCAGCGGCCGGTGGCGCAGGATCTGGCTCAGGTCCGGACGACGGGTGTAGGTGTGCAGTCGCGATCCCAGGCGCTGTTGCAAGTCCTCGACATAGGCATCGCTCAGGCCGGGGCGACAGAGGTAGTGCAATTCGAAGTGGGCCTGGCGTTGTTCCAGGGCCGCGATGTAAGCCATGAACGGCGTGATGCCGATGCCGCCGGCGATCAGGATGTGCAGGCTGGCGGTCGAGTGCAGGGCAAACAGATTGGCCGGCGGCGAGATCTGCAGCCTGTCGCCGACCCGGACCTGGCGATGCAGGTAGTGCGAGCCGCCGCGGGAGGCGTCCTGCAGGCGCACGGCGATGCGGTAGTGCTGGCTGTGCGCCGGGTCGCCGGTCAGTGAATAGGCATTGCGCACATTGCCCGTCGCCAGCGGCAGGTGAACCTGCACATGACTGCCGGGGGAAAAACCTGGCAAGGGTCCGGCGCATGACTGCAGGGTGAACTCGCGCACCGCCGGGGTGAGCATTCTCGCCGCGCTGACTTGCACTTGGAGTACGGCGCTCATGACCGGGCTCCAGGGTAAGGCTGGTCGGGGTTGGTGCAGACACCGAGGTAGGCCCCCAGGCGTCTGGAAAAGTGCTCGCGCACTTCCAGCCCGATCGCGCAACCGATGCAGGCCAGCAGTGGCACCGGCCCGGCAGCCTGGGTCAGGCCACAGTGCACGCAATACACCAGGCGCGGGCCGGCAAGGGTGCGGGTGATATCGATCTCGTCATCTTCCAGCCCGGCGCTGCGGGCCTCGTTGTGAATGCGCCAGATAAAGGCCTCGTCGCCCATGATGTAGAGATGGCTGCCGACGGTGGCACTGCCTAGCACCTGATGCAGGCGCCGGGCAAAGTCGGCGTTCTCGCCATCGAGCACCAGGGGCTGGTCCAGTTCGCCGACAAAGGCTGCGCAGGCGGCCGCTGATTGCATGACCACGATCTGCCCGGTGGCGGTGTCGCGAGGTAGTCGCTGGCCATAGCGCGGGAGGCTGTGAAGTCGGTCCGGGGCGGCACTGTGTCTATCCGTCATGTGGGCTTTCCTGGCTGATCCACGCCTGTCAAAAGGGCGAGAAAGGTGGCGTTGGGCAAAGAGTTTGTTGCCTGTTGGGGAAGATACTTTCCTATGGGGAAAATCTTCTCAATCTGGAAAAAGGGCTATGTCTTTGGAGATAAGCCTTGCGCGAGGCTTGTCCGGGGCATGGAAGTTGCTGGTCTTTGCTCAGGGCTGAGCAACCGGGACGGGGAGTTATCGATAGTGCGAACACGACCGCAGTGGTGGCCGCTCTGGTTAGGGCGTATCCGCCCCGAACAGGCACGCAGCGTGCGCAAACTGCTGGCCGGATTGCCCTTGTGTCAGGTGCACGCAGACGGTGCCTTGTCGGGTTTTCTGGACCGTTTCGAAGCACTGCTGCCAACCTGCAAACTGAATCTGATCCTGGGTGGCGAAGACCTGGGGCCGGCGCGGCGTGCGTTGCTTGAGGGCTGCAGGGACGTGGAACGCTGTCCCTGGCGTGACGCGACACTGACGGATACGGCCCAAGTCTGTGGCCCTTGCCGGCAACGGGGCGTGCATCGCCTGCTGTGTGCCTTGCCGCAAAGTGACGATTCGAGCAAAGGGGTGATGCTGCTCGATACCCCACAACCGGCACACACCAGTTGGCGCCAATTGCTGGAGGAGGCGGCGCAGGCGGTCGGCGTCACCGTACGCTTGCGCTGCCACAACCGTGAGCAACAGCGCAAACAGGCCACGTTCCAGCACGGTGCCCTGGCCCGAGAACTGCACGATTCGGTGGCGCAGCAGTTGGGTTACCTGGCGTTCCAGGCGCATTTGCTGCGCACGCAACCGGGCACGCCTGAGCACGCCTCTGCGGTGTTGCAGGAATTGTGCGGCGGCCTGAGCCAGCTGCAACGCCAGGTGCGCGAACTGATCACCAGCGCGCGCCTGACCATGGACGGGCGCTCGCTGCGCCAGGCCCTGGCCGACTCCGTCGCCGAGTTCTCGCGGCGTTGCATCATCGTTTTCGAACTGGACAATCGCCTCGCCGACGATGCCTTGGGCCCGGAAACCGAACTGCAGATTCTGCAGATCATTCGCGAGGCACTGGCCAACGCGGTGCGCCATTCCCATGCGAGGCACGTGCGCATCGAACTGCGGCAAAGCCAGGACGGCGATATCGCGGTATCAGTGGAGGATGACGGCATCGGCCTGAGCCCGGCGTCGGGGGAGGACAACCATTTCGGCCTGGCGATTATCCGCGAGCGCGCCGCGAGCATCGGTGCCCGGCTGACCATTGAAGCGATCCGCCCGCACGGGGTTCGCGTACACCTTGGCCTTTGCCACCACCAGGACCTGCCACAGGGGAGTTTCGATGGACTGCACGACCTTATTACTGATCGATGATCACCCGCTGTTTCGCAAGGGCCTGGCGCAGCTGTTCGGCGCCAGCGATGACTTCGAAGTGGTGGGGCAGGCCGCCAGTGGCCGCGAAGGCATCAACCTGGCCGTCAGCCTGGCGCCGCAGCAGGTCCTGCTGGATCTGCACATGCCTGGCTTGAGCGGCTTGCAGGTGCTCGATGAACTGCGGCAGTTGCGCCTCGATTGCCAGGTGGTGGTGCTCACCGCGTCGATGGATCGTGCCGAGCTGTTGACGGCCCTGCGCCTGGGCGCCAGCGGCTATGTGCTCAAGGAAACCGAGCCCGATGCGTTGTTGGCCTACATGCGCAACTGCCACAAGGGTGCGATCGTCCTGGATTCGACCCTGATTGCCCTGCTCGCCGATCAACGCGGGTCGGTGCACCGGCCTGCACATGATGCGGATACGTTGGACACCGGCAACCTGACCGAACGCGAGGGGCAGACCCTGGCCCTGATCGCTGCCGGCATGAGCAATAAACAGATTGGCCGGGAACTGGGCATCAGCGATGGCACGGTCAAGATCTATGTGCGCAATCTGCTGCAGAAGCTCGGCCTGCACTCGCGTCTGGAGCTGGCGGCGTGGGTCCACAACGGCGCGTCGGTGCGACACGAGGAGCGGCATTAGATGAAGGATCGGCCTGAGGCATGTGTGCAGACACCGCCCTTGCACCTGATGGATCGCTTTCCAGCAGCGCTGCTCGAACTGCGGGATAACGGGCAGATCGCCCACTTCAACCTGGCCTGGGTCGAGCTGATGGATCGGCCGGGTCCGGAGCGCAACCTCATCGATTATGTGCACCACGAAGACCGTACGTTGTGGCGCCAGGCCCTGCATGAACTGCGTCGGCGTCCCGAGACCTCCTTTAACCAGCGGCTGCGCTTCGTCCACCCTTCGGGGGAACTGCGCTGGTTTGACGTCAGCCTCAAGCGCGGGGCCGAGGGTTTCTATCTGGTGGCCGGGGACATTACTGTGCACAAACGACGCGAGATCGCCTTGCAGGCCAGCCAGCGCAGCAGCATGAGCCTGCTGGACAGCATGCCGGGGCTGATCTATCGCGGCCGCAACAACCGCGACTGGACCATGGAGTTCGTCAGTGCCGGTTGCCTGCAATTGACCGGGTATCCCCCGGAGCGGCTGGTGGACAACCATGAATTCACTTACAACAGCCTGATCCTGGCCCAGGACGCCGATTACGTCTGGCGCGAGGTGCAATATGCCTTGTCGCGGCAGGAGCCTTTCGAACTCGATTACCGGATTCGCTGCGCCGATCAGTCGATCAAGCATGTCTGGGAGAAGGGCGTCGGAATTTATGCCGACACCCGGGAAGTGCTGGGTATTGAGGGCGCGATTTTCGAGCGCAGGACCCACCTTTAGTGGCGAGGGGGCTTGCCCCCGTTGGGGCGCGCAGCGGCCCTAAAACCGGTCCCCCGCAATCTTTATGGAGGAATGGGTGACCGGTTCAGGACCGCTACGCGGTCCAACGGGGGCAAGCCCCCTCGCCACAGGGGATTTTTCAGGCGGTAATCACGACAGCTCGCCAACCCCCTGGGCGCGCTGGCCGAGCTTCATCAGCCCGTAATAACTGATGGCCGGCACCAGCAGCCCGACCAGCCAGGCCAGGTCCACGCCGTCCAGTGCGGTAGCGACCGGGCCGACGTACAGCGTGGTGTTCATGAACGGGATTTCCACGGCGATCGCCAGCAGGAAACTGCCGCAGGCGATCCAGTTGATGCGCCCGTAGATCCCGTTCAGGTCGAAGATGTCGGCAATCAGGTAACGACCTTTGCGCAGGCAGTAGTAGTCCACCAGATTGATCGCCGTCCAGGGGATCAGGAAGTAGCTCATGAAGAAAATGAAGTTGAGGAAGAAGCTGATGAAGTCGTCCTGACTGATGGTGCACAAGGCCGTGGCCACCAGACTGATCACCAGCATGAACAGGCCGCGCACCCGAGGCGTCACCTTGAGCCGGGTAAAGGGTTCGATCACGGTGATGGTCGACATGAAGGCGCCATACAGGTTGAAGACATTGATCGACACCTGGCCATACAGGATGAAGACGAACAGCAGCAACGCGCCGCTGCCGAACAACCCGGCGACATGACTGCCGACGTTACTGGAAAAATCGGTGATGCCGACACTGAGCATCGCCCCCAGAATCATCATCCATGCACCGCCGCTGACCGTGCCGGCATAGCTGTACCAGAACACCTTGGCGGTCGGCGTGTTGCTCGGCAGGTAGCGCGAGTAGTCGGCCACATAAGGCGCATAGGACAGTTGCCAGGTCACGGCGATGCTCACCGCCACCAGGAACTTCGATAACGAGAAACCCGTTGGCAGCCATTGTTCGGCGGGGATCGGCAGCTGCAACGCGAGCAGCGTGGCAGCGACGAATACCAACAGTGAAAGCAGCGACAACAGCTTCTGCAGGCGATGGATCAGGCGATAGCCAAAGAGCGCGACGACGAAGCACAGCGCACCGATCAGGTAGATATTACCGGTGGCCGGCAGCGGGCTGACGGACTCCATGGCCTGGGCGGCGAGCAAGGTATTGCTGACGAAGAATCCCAGGTAGATCAGCATCACGAACAGCAGCGGCAACACCGCCCCCAGCACACCGAACTGCGCCCGGCTCTGGATCATTTGCGGAATACCCAGCTTCGGTCCCTGGGCGGAGTGGGAGGCCATGAAAATCGCCCCCACCAGCGAGCCGACAATAATCGCCAGCGCACTCCAGAACAGGTTCAGCCCCATGACCACCGGCAATACGCCGGAAGCGATGGTGGTGATGTTCATGTTGGCGCCGAACCAGATGAAGAACAGCGAGCCGGGTTGGCCGTGGCGTTCAGCCTCGGGGATGAAATCGATGCTGCGTTTTTCGACTTGCATGGCGATCACTCCTGGGTCTGGACGAGGCGGGTTTGCAAACGGGCGATGGTGCTTTCCAGTTCGTGGGGCTGGTAGGCGAATTCATCCGGCTGCCCGGGGACCAGGCTCAAGTAGTCTTCACCCTCGAGGGCGCGCAGGCATTGCTCGCCGGTGAGGATTTCCAGAGCGTAGACCCAGTTGGCCATGATCAGCAGTGCCGAGTAGTGCCCGGCCAGCGTGGTCGTGGTGCAGGCGTCGCTGACCAGGCGAATGTCATAACCCAGGGCGAAGGCATCGAACACCGTGCTGAGTACACAGACATCGGTCAACACGCCGCAGACGATCAGGGTATCGACCCTGAGCGCCTTGAGTTGATTTTCCAGGTCAGTGCGGTGAAAGGCGCTGTAGCGGCCCTTGTCGACGACGGGTTCATCGGGCCGCGGTGCCAGGCGCTCGATGATTTCCACTTGCCGGGTGCCGGCGCGATAGCTGCTCGGGCCGCCATCGGCCGCGCGTGGTTCGCCGCGCGGCAAATCACTGCCGTCGGCCTGGTTGATGTGGCGGGTATAAATCACCGGGATCCGCCGACGGCGGGCGGACTCGAGCAGGGCGGCCGTGTTGGCCAGCACCGGGTCGAAATTTTCCAGGACGAAGCCGTCCTCTTGCTGCATGTCGATGATCAACAGCGCGTTATTTTTGTTCATTGGGCAAACCTGATCATGGGCCGGAACACATTGCACCGGGCACGCCGCGCGATGGCGCGACGTACGGTGCGTGGAGTCTTGTTCGGGGGCTCAGTGAACTATTTGCCAGAAGCCGTTCTGTTTGGCGCAGACGCTGGCGCTCAGGCGCTTGAGATGGATATGCGAAGCGGTCCATTCGCCGCGCAGGTAAGCCTGCTCGGCGCCGGGGGAAAGGGTGAGTGATGGGAGACGACCATTGAGCATCGGAATCGACCCTGCACGTCAGTCAACCCCCAGGCTTCGCGTCCAGGGGGCCGGTGGGTGGGCTCAGCGGAATGCCGGGACCACGTGTTTGATAAACAGCTCCAGGGATTTTTTCTTCTCCGCGTGGGGCAGGCTGTTATCGCACCAGAAGCTGAACTCGTCGACCCCCAGTTCCTGGTAGTACTTGATGCGCGGGATGATTTCTTCCGGGGTGCCGATCATCGCGGTCTTGTGCAGGCTTTCCAGCTGGAACTCCGGGCGCTCGGCGAACTTCTCTTCCGGGCTCGGTTCCAGGAAGCCGTTGACCGGCGTCGTCTTGTTACCGAACCAGGCGTCGAAGGTGCGGTAGAAACGCGAGATGGCCTTGGCCCCGACTTTCCAGCCCTCGGGATCGTCGACCGTGTGGACGTGGGTGTGACGCAGCACCATCAATTGTGGGCGCGGCACGTCCGGGTTGTTGTCCAGGGCCGTCTGGAACTTGTTCTTCAGGTCGAGGACTTCTTCGTCGCCTTTCATCAGCGGCGTGACCATGACGTTGCAGCCGTTGGCCACCGCGAAGTTGTGCGAGTCCGGGTCGCGGGCGGCGATCCACATCGGCGGGTTGGGCTTCTGGATCGGCTTGGGCACGCTGGTGGACGTCGGGAATTTCCAGATATCGCCGTCGTGGGCGTAATCGCCTTGCCACAGGGCGCGCACCACCGGAACCATTTCCCGCAGGGCCTGACCCCCGGAGGACGCAGGCATGCCGCCGGCCATGCGGTCGAACTCGACCTGGTAGGCACCGCGGGCCAGCCCGACTTCCATGCGGCCATTACTGATCACATCGAGCAGGGCGCATTCGCCGGCGACCCGCAACGGATGCCAGAACGGCGCGATGATGGTGCCGGCGCCAAGGTGGATGGTGGTGGTCTTGGCGGCCAGGTAGGCCAACAGCGGCATCGGGCTCGGCGAGATGGTGTATTCCATGGCGTGGTGTTCGCCGATCCAGACGGTGCTGAAACCACCGGCCTCGGCCATCAGGGTCAGTTCGGTCAAGTCTTCGAACAGCTGACGGTGGCTGACGCTTTCGTCCCAACGTTCCATGTGCACGAACAGGGAAAACTTCATGACGCTTACCTCGGATCTTTTGTTGTCGGCCGGTCGACTGCGGGCCTGTTGATTATTGGTATACCATAATACGATAAGACGGCAAAATGTTTCTTGGCGAGACCGGTTCTGGTGTCAGGCGAGAACGGGCAGGGCACCCATCTTGCCGTGGCAATACACCAGTGGCCCGGCGTTGTGCTGGGGCACGATGAGGTTCTTCACCGCGCCGACCATGATCGCGTGATCGCCACCTTCATATTCGCGCCACAGTTCGCATTCGATCACCGCCGTGGCGTTAGCCAGAATCGGGTTGCCCAGCTCGCTCAAGGTCCATTCGATGCCCTGCGCCTTGTCCTTGCCTTTGCGTGCGAAGGCATAGGCTTCGCTCTGCTGGCCGCCGGACAGGACGTGAATGGCAAAGCGCTTGTTCTTGATCAGCACGGGATAGGAATCGGAGCTGTAGTTGGGGCAGAACAGCACCAGGGCCGGGTCCATGGACAACGAACTGAACGCGCTGGCGGTCAGGCCGACGATCTGGCCATCGTCATCGAGCGTGGTGATCACGGTCACACCGGACGGAAACGAACCCATCACTTGTTTATAGATGGCGGCATCGATCATGGGACGGTCCTCTGGCGGTGTGGTGCGGGTTTTTATGTGTTTGTAGGTCTGATGGTATACCGTAATACATAGTTTGCAAGCGCTTTTTCCACGAGCCGATAAACGTCAGTGTCAGGCCGAAAGCGCAGTAATTACGGGCTTTTAAGCCAGATTGCACTGGTGGTCATCCGTCAGAATTGCGCATCAGATACTCGATAAAAAAGCGGATCAGCCTTGTACAAAGTTTGGAATACCATAATATGGTCGGCATCTGAGGGGTCGTCACAGAGCACCCCCGGTTTGGCTTCGTACAACTATAAGATCAGACAAACTCGAGTTCATGCATATGTCCCAGATGTCCCGGCAAGACCCCCTGATCGAGAATCACACGGTCGATTACGTCCCACTCGCGGAACGCCATGGGAAGGCCCGCGATCTGTTCACCCTATGGTTCAGCACCAACATCGCACCGCTGCCCATTGTCACCGGCGCCATGGTGGTTCAGGTGTTCCACCTTGACCTGTTCTGGGGGCTGCTGGCGATTGCGCTCGGTCATATGATCGGCGGCCTGGTGATTGCCCTGGCGTCGGCCCAGGGCCCGCGCATGGGGATTCCGCAGATGGTGCAGAGCCGCGGCCAGTTCGGCCGTTATGGCGCACTGTTGATCGTGTTCTTTGCGGCGCTGATCTACATCGGTTTTTTCATCTCCAACATCGTCCTGGCGGGCAAATCGATCGTCGGCATCGCGCCGTCGGTCCCGGTGCCGGCGAGCATCCTCATCGGCGCCTTGAGCGCCACGGCGATCGGGGTGATCGGCTACCGCTTCATCCACATCCTCAACCGCATCGGCACCTGGGTCATGGGCAGCGCCTTGCTTGCCGGGTTCCTCTACATCTTCGCCCATGACCTGCCGGCGGACTTCTTCAGTCGCGGCGGCTTCAACCTGTCCGGCTGGCTGGCGACGGTGTCCCTGGGCATCATCTGGCAGATCAGCTTCTCGCCTTATGTGTCGGACTACTCGCGTTACCTGCCGGCGGATATCGGCATTGCCAAGCCGTTCTGGGCCACTTACCTGGGGGCGACCCTGGGCACCATTCTATCGTTTACCTTCGGCGCGGTGGCGGTGCTGGCGACTCCGGAAGGCACCGAGGCGATGGCGGCGGTGAAGCAATCCACCGGCTGGTTGGGGCCGATTCTGATGGTGCTGTTCTTGCTCAATATCATCAGCCACAACGCCTTGAATCTGTATGGCGCGGTGTTGTCGATCATCACATCGATCCAGACCTTTGCCAGCCAGTGGACGCCGAGCATCAAGGTGCGGGTGGTGTTGTCGAGTATTGTATTGGCGAGCTGCTGCGTGGTGGCATTGGGTGCTTCGACGGACTTCATTTCGCAATTCATCGGCTTGATTCTGGCGCTGCTGCTGGTGCTGGTGCCGTGGGCTTCGATCAACCTGATCGATTTCTACCTGATCAAGCGTGGCAGCTACGACATTGCCTCGATTTTTCGGGCGGATGGCGGGATTTACGGGCGGTTTAATCTGCATGCGATTGTTGCGTATTTCATCGGGATTATCGTGCAGTTGCCGTTTGCCAATACCTCGTTGTATGTCGGGCCCTATGCCAATTTGATCGAAGGCGCTGACTTGTCGTGGCTGGTGGGGTTGGTGGTGACTTGTCCGCTGTACTACTGCCTGGCGACGCGTGGGCAGACTCAAGATCTCAAGGCCGCCAGACTCGGTTATACCGACTGATCGAAGCTTGGCTGAAATGCTCCGGAACCATTGTGGGAGCTGGCTTGCCAGCGAAGGCGTCCATTCAGCGATAATTATGTCGACTGACCCACCGCTTTCGCTGGCAAGCCAGCTCCTACAGAGGTTTTTAAACCTTGGTGAGTTCCATCCTGTAACCCGCCCCCGGCGCCCCTTCATGCAACACCGACTGAATTTTTGCATACAAGGCATTCGCCTCGGCAGCAGTGATTGACCGCGAACAATCACACAGTACCACGCGTAGAAGCACATTTTCCTGCTCCGGCAGCAGCCCGAGGCGTTCAATGGCCTGCATGGGTACTTCCGAGAATTCCCAGCGTCCCTTGACCTGCATCTCCTCGATCCAGTCAGAGCAATCGCCAGCCGCTTGTAACATCCTTTCGGTCAACACTTCCTCGCTCAGCCCTGGCGTTACCGCTAACGAAATGTCACGAGTAATCGAAGGCAAGCGTGATACGGCGCTCCAGGGTTCCAGATCATGCATCTGTGCCTGTACCCGTACATTCTGATCGCGCAGCAAGCGAATATCCGGGATGCCTTTGCGCAGCATGGTCAGGCGATCCAGCCCCATCCCAAGAGCCAGCCCGCCATGTTGCAAAGGGTCTATTTTCAGACGCTGCAGCAAAGACGTCGCAATACGCCCGCACTCCAGCACCTCGACCTGATTCCGGTCATTCAACACGTTCACTTCGATTCCGCCCTCGGTGTAGTGATGCGTACTGTCGCTGTAGATCCAAGACTTGTCAGGCACGGCTGAGTTGAGAATATCGTCCACCAGGCTTAACAAGTGGTCATGCGTCGACAGCTCAGGATCACCGAGTACCCAGATATCCATTTGATGCGGTTCGGCACAATGCCAGCGATCCCGGCTATCCCGGCGAAAAGTGATGCCAGGCGCAGCCAGCAATATCATCTCACCCGGCTGCCGTACACCCGCCGCACGCTGCAGCGCCGCCGGAATTTGACTGGTGGTTTGCGTTCGCAACAGGGAGTGCTCGTCGACCCAACGGGTGTGTTCACTGCCGAGGGTGATTTCTTTTGGGTCATAACCGAGCAAACCGTAGTTTTCTTCAGCGGTGACGATGCGCGGTCCTGTCTGGATTTTCGCCTGGGGCCAACCTTTTTCAGCGAGTCCCAGGAGAATTTCATCCAGCAACAGTCGGATGGCGTGATCGTGAGTGCTTTGCTCGCTGAGGTCTTGCAGTAACAGGGCTTGATGGACTGATGCATCTGTCAGATATTTCTTTGGTGTGCGCACCCGCTAATCCTCTATTGACCGTTGGATGTTGTTTTAAAGGGCATAAACGAACGTAGCGACAACGGGTCAATGGTCACAACTCATATTTGAGACGTTTTGGATTTTCGGAAAGGTACTACGGACGTTACTTACAAAAGGGATCTGTAGGGCTATATTGCGCTCGCAACAACGGAGGCGACTTAAAGATCCATGGCGGTAGCTACGGCAGAACATGCGTGGCGATGGCACCTGGTAATTCTGACAGTAGGCAATGGTCGAAAAAAATCTCATGCTGAAGGTCCGGCTTTTTGGACCTCGCATGGAGCTCAGCCAATGCCTGCTTCCCCCCGAACAACCCCGTTGTGTCGCTACCACTATGACCCGCTCGATCGCCAGATGGCCTACATGCCGTTTCAGCAGGAAGCCGTCCAGCGTTTTCTCTGCAAGAACCGGCTAGCGACAGAAATACAAGGCGCTGAAAAAACAAGCATTGTTCAGCACGACGATCTGTTATTGGCGCAACAGCAGCATGTTGGCGGCGAGATCGGTATCACCCTGCTGGCGACTGACCAACAGCGCTCGGTATTGACCGCAGTCGATACAGTCCAACCGCACTCCCTCGCCTATACACCCTACGGCCATCGCCCTCTGCAAAACAGCTTGCCGGCCCTGCTTGGGTTTAACGGCGAGCAGCCGGACCCGGTCACCGGGAATTATCATTTGGGTAATGGTTATCGGCAGTTCAACCCGGTTTTGATGCGGTTCAACAGTCCGGACAGTTGGAGCCCGTTTGGCGAGGGTGGGTTGAATGCGTATGCGTATTGCCTGGGAGATCCCGCTAATCGGAGTGATTCGAGTGGCCATTACAGCAAGTCATGGGCTCTTGCGCTTTCTCCTGCGCGTTCTCGTCCGCTTGCTCGTCCGCTTTCTCCTCCTCCTGACCCTGCAATACTCCAATATCCCCGTTTGACTTCTTCATCAGCAAATTCTCCGCCTTCATCGCGTCGCCCTTCTACTTCAAGTACAGGGCCAGATGAAAGTGCTTTACGCGCCCTGGGGTTACGTAGACGAGAACTAGACAGAAATACTGACCGCGCTCGACAGATGGGCTATAGGGCTGGCACAGCGACGGGACCCAATAGTGAAGGTGGTGTAGAAGGATTTTTCGCTGCAAGAGGGCGTACGGAAAATGGCAGCCTTCCTACCTCACCGGCACTGGGCCAACCAACATTGCCTGCAGCTACCCCAGGATTGACGTCCCCACAAAACCAACAACAACGCGCCACTCGGCCTCTACCCATCACTCACTTGATTGTGGAATTACCATCGGGTCATGGCGGAGCCAATCGCCAAAGGGCTCCGTTTGATTCAAATAACCGGCTAACTACCCCTTCCTCCGAAGCCAGCAGGCTCCGTAATCCGTAATGAGCCTCGTCACCTTGGAAGGAGCCCTTCGCCGATAAGCCATCTACAATCTGGCTAATCAGCCCGTCCCGCTTTTTGGGGGCAGTCCAAACGGATATGCCCCCCAACCAAAAGAAAAAAAAAGGCCGCCACAACCCGACGTTGCGGCGACCCGAGGGTGACAGATAACTTATGGCCCTCCGGCATGGGCCAACGCTAAATCAATGAGCTCCGGCAGCCTTGTTCAAATCGCTCTCAGCCCACTCGGTATAAACACAAGCATCCGCCGTAGCCCAACGCACACGCACCGGATCGCCCGCCTTCAGCGGCATGCCCGCCGCAGACAGCGCCTTGACCGTCATCGAAGTGCCGCCCGACGTCACCACGCTGCAGGTCTGGCTTTCACCCAGGAACAACACTTCCACGACCTTGGCCGACACTTCATTCCAGCCGGCCGCCAAGGGTTCGACAGCCGCTTGCTCGACACTCAAGGCCAGGGCCTTCTCCGGACGCACCATCAGCAGCACATCCTGATCGGTTTGCAGCCCGGCGGTCAGGCGAATCGACAACGATTGACCTTCAAACGTCGCCACCGCATTCCCCTGGGCCTTGAGCTTGAGAAAGTTAGAGTTACCCAGGAACGACGCCACAAAGGCATTCGGCGGGTTCTGGTACAGGTCGAAGCCGCTGCCCAAACCGACGATCTTGCCATGGCTGAAAATCGCAATGCGCTGGGACAGGCGCATGGCTTCTTCCTGGTCGTGGGTCACGTAGACGATGGTGATGCCCAGGCGCCGATGCAGTTGGCGCAGTTCATCCTGCAAGTCTTCACGCAGTTTTTTGTCCAGCGCGCCAAGGGGTTCGTCCATCAGCAGAATGCGTGGCTCATAGACCAGCGCCCGGGCGATGGCGACGCGCTGTTGCTGGCCGCCGGACAGTTGCGAAGGGCGGCGATGGGCAAATTGTTCCAGCTGCACCAGCTTGAGCATCGCGTCGACCCGGCGTTCGCGCTCGGCAGTGGCCAGTTTGCGAATCGCCAGGGGGAACGCGATGTTGTCGCGTACCGACAGGTGCGGGAACAGCGAGTAACGCTGGAACACCATGCCGATGTCGCGCTTGTGCGGCGGCACGTTGACCAGCGATTGGCCGTTGACCAGGATCTCGCCGCTGCTCGGGGTTTCGAAGCCGGCGAGCATCGACAGGGTCGTGCTTTTGCCGGAGCCGCTGGAGCCGAGGAAGGTGAGAAATTCACCGTCCTTGATGTCCAGCGAGATGTCGTCCACGGCGGCAAAGTCGCCGTAGTACTTGTTCAGGTTACGCAGGCTGACCAGGGGCTTGTCACTCTGCTGGGCGGAATCTTTGATCACGGCACTCATGTCGTACTCCTGGCGCTCAGGCGCTGATTGGGTTGCGCCGGCGAACGGCGGCGGCGATGACCATGACCAATACCGAGAGGCCGATCAGCAGCGTCGACGCGACGGCGATCACGGGCGTCAGGTCCTGGCGCAGGGTGGTCCACATTTTCACGGGGAGGGTTTGCAGGGTCGGGCTGGCCATCATCACGCTCAGCACCACTTCATCCCAGGACACGAGGAAGGCGAACAGGGCGCCGGCGACCATGCCCGGACGAATCGCCGGGAAAGTCACCTTGAACACCGCTTGCAGGCGCGAGGCACCGCAGATCACCGCGGCATCCTCGATCGACTGATCGAACAGCTTCAGCGAGTTGATGATCGAGATGATCGTGAACGGCAGCGCAACGATCACGTGGCTGACCACGAAGGCGAACATGGTCCCGGTGTAACCCAGTTTCAGGAACAGCGCGTAGACCGCCACGGCGATGATCACCAGTGGCACGATCATCGGCAGGGTGAACAGGCCGTAGAGCATTTCCCGCCCGGGAAAGCGTCCGCGCACCAGGGCGAAGGCGGTCGGCAAGCCCAGGGCGACGGCGCAGATCGTGGTCAATATCGCGACCTTGAGGCTGGCCACGGCCGCGTTCATCCAGTCGGGGTTGGAGAAGAACTGGCCGTACCATTTCAGCGTCCAGCCCGGTGGCGGGAACACCAGCCACTGTGAGGAGCCGAAGGACAGCAGCACGATGAACACGATCGGCAACAGCAGGAACAGCGCGATCAGCCCGGTGGTGAAATACAGGCCGAAGCGCATGCGCCGGCTCATGGCATTGGGGGTCAGGAGCATGACGGCTTACCTCGCGTTGCTGGCGCCGACCGGGGATTCCGGCTGGAGCTTCAGGTAGAAGTAGAACAACACCAGCGTAATGACGATCAGCAACGCGGCACCGGCGCTCGCCAGGCCCCAGTTGAGGAACGACTGCACCTGTTGAATGATGAACTCGGGCAGCATCATGTTCTGCGCACCGCCCAGCAGTGCCGGGGTGACGTAGTAGCCGAGGGACATCACGAACACCATCAGGCCGCCGGAGAACAGCCCCGGCCGGCACAGCGGCAGGAACACCCGGAAGAAGTTGGTCCAAGGGCTGGCGCCGCAGATCGAACCGGCCTGCAGGATCATCGGGTCGATGGCCTGCATGGTCGCCTGCAACGGCAGCACGATGAACGGGATCATGATGTAGCTCATGCCGATCACCACGCCGGTCAGGTTATGCACCATCTCCAGCGGCTGATCGATGATGCCCATCGCCATCAACGCCTTGTTGATCACCCCGGACGCTTGCAACAGCACCAGCCAGGAATAGGTCCGGGCCAGGAGGCTGGTCCACATCGACAGCAGCACGATGTTGAGGATCCAGCGACCCCAGCCATTGGGCACCAGCGTGATGGCCCAGGCCAGTGGAAAGCCGAGCAGCAGGCTGAACAAGGTCACCAGTCCGGCCACCGAAAAGGTGTTGAACAGCACGCGGGCATACGCCGAGTTGGCGAACAATTGTTCGTAGTTGCCCAACCCCGGCACCGGTTCCAGCACGCCCCGCAGCAGCAGGCCGATCAACGGCGCGAGAAAGAACAGGCCGAGGAACAGCAGGGCGGGGATCAGGTTGCTCGAACCGCGCCAGCGCTGTGCCAGGGAAGGGGATTGGTTCATCACAACCGCCTTGTCGGCAGCGCCCATGGCGCTCCCGGTCGGCGTGGGTTGACGGGGCGTGGTTGCCGTCATTTTCATTTGACCAGCCATTCGTTCCACCGTGTCGCGATGGCCGGACCGTTTTTGGCCCAGTACGCGAAGTCAAGAGTGATCTGATCCTTGGCATAAGCAGTCGGCAAGTTAGGGGCCAGCACCGAATCCAGGCGCGCCACGCTGTCGACGTTGACCGGTGCATAGGCGGTCAGGTTGGAGAAGTCGGCCTGTCCTTTGGCACTGCTGGCGTTGGCCAGGAACTTCATCGCCGCGGCTTTGTTTTTGGTGCCCTTGGGGATGACCAGGATGTCGGCCATGACCAGGTTCTGCTTCCAGCTCACGCCCACCGGCGCGCCATCTTCTTGCAGGGCGTGGATCCGGCCGTTCCAGAACTGGCCCATGCTCACTTCGCCCGAGGCCAGCAACTGTTGCGACTGCGCGCCGCCACCCCACCAGACGATGTCTTTCTTGATGGTGTCGAGTTTCTTGAAGGCGCGATCCAGGTCCAGCGGATAGAGCTTGTCCGCGCTGACGCCATCGGCCAGCAGCGCCAGTTCAAGCACGCCTGGGCTTGGCCATTTGTAGAGGGCGCGTTTGCCGGGGTAGGTCTTGGTGTCGAACAGCGCGGACCAGTCCTGGGGTTTTTGGGCGCCGAGCTTGCCTTCGTTGTAGCCGAGGACGAAGGAGAAGAAGAACGAACCGACGCCGTGGTCGGAGACAAACCGCGGGTCGATCTTGTCGCGCTGGATCACCGAGAAATCGAGGGGTTCGAGCAGGCCTTCGGCAGCGGCGCGCAGGGCGAAATCGGCTTCGACATCGACCACGTCCCACTGCACGTTACCGCTCTCGACCATGGCCTTGAGTTTGCCGTAGTCGGTGGGGCCGTCCTGGACCACGGTGATGCCGCTGGCCTTGCTGAACGGGTCGGCCCAGGCCTGCTTCTGCGCATCCTGGGTGCTGCCGCCCCAGCTGACGAAGTTGATGCTTTCAGCTGCCATCGCCACATGACTGGCCGTGGCCAGTAAACCCGCGAACAGTACGGCGGTTGCACCTTTGTTCAACACCATTTTCACGCCCTCATTTGTTGTGTTTTTGAGCGGGCTTGGTAATGCCCGCCTATCGGGAGCAGTAGGTCCATCTGGCCTCTAAAGGCGACCGTGCCAAGGGCTGTTATTGGTGCTTTCCCTGTCGGGGGCACTTGGCTGAAGCAACCGGTCTATGGAATATCATATTATGGTATTCCAAACTTTGTGCAAGCACTTTGCCTTACCGGCTATCAGCCAAAACGGGTTTTTTTTGCGGCGAGGGGCTTGCCTTAAGGGTCGGTCTTGTAGGAGCCAGGCTTGCCGGCGAAGGCGCTCTTGCGGACGCCTTCGCCAGCAAGCCGGCTCCTACAGAAAAGCGCTTCACTCGCCACAAGGGAGCGCTTCGGGATCACAGGGTGAAAGGGATGCTCTCCACCACTTCCAGGTCGTACCCGGTCAAGCCGGCGTATTTCAACGGCGGGCCGAGGTGACGCAGCTTGCCGACGCCAAGGTCCTGCAGAATCTGCGCGCCGGTGCCCACTTCAGAATAGATGCGCGACTGCGAACGGCTGAATTGCCGCGGCGACTGGGTGAGCTGAGGTACCCGCTCCAGCAGCGCCTGCGACGACTCATGATTGGCCAGCACCACCACGACGCCGCGACCTTCCTCGGCCACGCGCTGGAGTGCGGCCCACAGCGTCCAGTTCAACGGACCGCTGTATTCGGCGCCCACCAGATCGCGCAACGGGTCGATCACGTGCACGCGCACCAGTGTCGGTTCGTCCCGGCGCAACTCACCCATCACCATTGCCATGTGGACACCGCCTTCGATGCGATCCTCAAAGGTGATCAGACGAAAGGTGCCATGCACTGTGGGCAATTCGCGTTCACCGATACGCACGACGGTGTGTTCGGTGCTGAGGCGGTAGTGGATGAGGTCGGCGATGGTACCGATCTTGATGCCGTGTCGGCGCGCGAACACTTCCAGGTCCGGGCGGCGGGCCATGGTGCCGTCATCGTTCATCACTTCGACGATCACCGAGGCCGGGGTGAAACCGGCCAGGCGTGCCAGGTCGCAGCCCGCTTCGGTATGCCCGGCACGGGTCAGCACGCCGCCTTCCTTGGCGCGCAAGGGGAAGATGTGGCCGGGTTGCACGATATCGGCGGGACCCGCCCCATGGGCGACGGCGGCGGCGACGGTGCGCGCCCGGTCGGCGGCGGAGATGCCGGTGGTCACGCCGACGGCGGCCTCGATGGACACGGTGAACGCGGTGCTGAACACGCTGCCGTTGCTCGGCACCATCTGCTCGAGGCCGAGGCGCTGGCAGTGCTCGTCGGTCAAGGTCAGGCAGATCAGCCCGCGGGCTTCCCGGGCCATGAAGCTGATGGCCTCGGCGGTGCAACGGTCGGCGGCCAGCAGCAGGTCGCCTTCGTTTTCCCGATCTTCGTCGTCGACCAGCAGCACCATTTTGCCCTGGCGATAGTCTTCGATGATTTCTTCGATGCTGTTGAAGGCCATGTGCGGATTCTCAGTGTTTGATGGAAATGCTTTGTGGTATACCATAATACAAAATTAACCGAGAGGTCACTATGAAGGCGTACTGGATTGCACATGTAGATGTCACCGATCCCGACCAATACAGCCAATACACCCAGCGTGCGCCGGCGGCTTTCGCCTTGTATGGAGGGCGAGTGCTGGCCCGGGGCGGGCGGTGCGAGGCGCTGGAAGGCGGGCCTGCGGCGCAGCGCAATGTGGTCATCGAGTTTGATTCGTACGAACAGGCGCTGGCTTGCTACCGGTCGGAGGCATATCAGGAGGCGAAACGGCATCGCGAAGGCGTGGCTCGGGCGCAGATCGTGATTGTCGAGGGTGTGGCACCGGTGTGATTCATCGGGCTGCGGCCTGGCCGTGGAAACCGATCGGGATTGTGCCGATGTACGCCGGTCAACTGTAGGAGCTGGCTTGCCAGCGAAGGCGTCCATCCAGGCGATAAATATGTCGACTGACCCACCGCTTTCGCTGGCAAGCCAGCTCCTACAGGGGGGCGGTGTACAACGGGAAACCGTTAGCGGATGAAGTGAATCTTGCCGGTATCGTCGTTGCCGATGTAGATGCCATATACCCCGGCCTGGCGTTCCTCGATGTAACGCTCGAGGATCTGCCGGATCGCCGGATAGTAGATGCTCTCCCAGGGAATATCCTCGGGCGCGAAGAATTTGTAGTCGAGGGTTTCCGGCCCGTACTGGCCGGTGATCTCCAGCGCGATGGCGCGGAAGATGATGTACACCTCACTGATGGTCGGCACGCTGAAGATCGAGTAGGGCGAGAGAATTTCCGCGCGCACGCCGCTCTCTTCCCAGACTTCGCGCAACGCGGCTTGTTCGGTGGTCTCGCCGCCTTCCATGAAGCCCGCCGGCAGGGTCCAGGTGCCGGGACGCGGCGGGATGGCACGTTGGCACAGCAAATACTTGCCGTCCTGCTCGATGATGCAGCCGGCAATGATTTTCGGATTGATGTAGTGGATGTAGCCGCAACCGCGGCACATCAGGCGCTCGTGCGTATCGCCCGGCGGCAGCTGAGACTTGAGGTCATTGCCGCCGCACTTTGGACAAAAGCTCGGGCTGAACATGATCAACGACCTATGCGCGGTTCTTTCAGCGCGATCGGCAGGGTGATCTCGGGGATCGCCCCGGTCTCTTCCTGCTTGCGTCTGAGGTAGTCCAGGGCCACGGCAGCGGCGGCGCGTACGTGGTCGACGCACGCCTGGTGGGCGGCCAGCGGATCACCGCTCTTGATCGCCTCGACCATGCGCTCCATCTCCTGATTGCTCGATCCGCGACGGTTTTCCTGGGACACCGACGTCGCGCGCAAGTAGCTGATGCGCGCCTGCAACTGACGCAATTGCAGCGCCGCGACATGGTTGCCGGAGCCTTCTAGCAGCACGTCATAAAAGCCTTGCACCGAATCGATGACCTGTTGCAGTTCGCCTTCCTTGAGGGCCTGGCGGTTTTCCTCGAGGGCTTTTTCCAGGGCCTTGATGTCCTTGGCCTTGGCGCGCAGGGTGAACAGCTGGACGATCAGGCCTTCGAGCACGCAACGCAGCTCATAGATGTCGACGGCGTCGGCCAGGGTAATGATGGCGACCCGTGGGCCCTTGGCGTCGGCGAACTCCACCAGGCCCTCGGATTCCAGGTGACGCAAGGCTTCGCGTACGGACGTGCGGCTGACGCCCAGGCGATCGCACAGATCGCGCTCGACCAGACGGTCTCCCGGCAGAAGCTGGAAGTTCATGATGGCGCTTCGCAGTTTATCCAGCACGATTTCGCGCAGGGTAACGGGGTTGCGATTGACCTTGAAGCTGTCGTCGAGTGGCAGGCGTTTCATGGGGTCCGCTCTGAATGTGGCTGTCCATGCAAAAAGAGCACGGCGATCCGGGGATCATCGGTGCTCGATCACAACAGCCAAGGGTTAACTTGAGGCCTCGGCATCGGCTTCGGCGAAGGCTTCACGGGCGAGCCGGAAACTGTCCACGGCTGCGGGGACACCGCAATAAATACCGACCTGAAGCAGAATTTCGCGTATTTGTTCACGACTCAGCCCGTTACGCAAGGCACCGCGTACATGCAGCTTGAGTTCGTGCGGCCGGTTGAGGGCCGAAATCATCGCCAAGTTTATCATGCTGCGTTCTTTAAGCGACAAACCCTCACGGCCCCAGACGTGGCCCCAGCAGTACTCGGTGACCATTTCCTGGAGCGGGCGGGTGAAGTCGTCGGCGTTCTCGATGGAGCGCTTCACGTAGGCCTCGCCCAGCACCTGGGTGCGGATTTTCAGACCTTGTTCGTACTTGTCGTTGCTCATCACTTTGCTCCACTACAATCCCTGTGGGAGCGGGCTTGCCCGCGATGACGGCGGTACAATCGACATCAATGTTGACTGATCCATCGCTATCGCGGGCAAGCCCGCTCCCACAGGTTTTTTTGTTTGCCCTTCAGGCCAGGGTGGGCAGCGGGCCCAGCTTGCCTTTGTGGTAGATCATCGGCGTCACTGGCTGCTCGGGCAGGATCAGGTTCTTCACCGCGCCGACGATGATTGCGTGGTCACCGCCGTCGTATTCGCGCCACAGTTCGCACTCGATGATCGCCGTCGCCTTGGCCAGCAACGGGTTGCCCAGGGCGCTGAGGTGCCACTCGATCGCCTTGGCCTTGTCCTTGCCTTTACTGGCAAAGGCATAGGCTTCGGCGGTCTGGTCGGCGGACAGCAGGTGAATCGCGAACTGCTTGCTGTCGCGCAGGACCGGGTAAGTGTCAGAGGCGTAGTTGGGGCAGAACAGCACCAGTGCCGGATCGATCGACAGCGCACTGAACGCACTGGCGGTAATGCCGACGATGCCGCCGTCCGGGTCCAGGGTGGTGACCACCGTGACCCCGGATGGGAACGAGCTCATGACGTCTTTGTAGATGCCGGGTTCGATCATTTCGCAAATCTCCTAGCGCATCACAAACGGATCAGGCATGGGGGCCTGGGAAAGGTTGATCCACACCGTCTTGAGCTCGGTGTAGGCCAGCACCGAATCGATGCCGCTTTCGCGTCCATAGCCGCTGTTCTTGAAACCGCCGATCGGCGCCATGGCCGATACGGCGCGGTAGGTGTTGACCCAGATGATCCCGGAGCGCACGTCCCGGGCCAGGCGATGGGCGCGGCCCAGGTCGCGGGTCCAGATGCCGGCGGCGAGGCCGAACTGCGAGTCGTTGGCAATCGCCAGGGCTTCGGCTTCGTCCTTGAATCGAATGACCGAGGCCACCGGACCGAAGACTTCTTCCTGCATGATCTTCATCGAGTTGCTATCGCATTCGAACAGGGTTGGCTCATAGAACCAGCCTTCGCCCAGATTCTGCGGACGCTTGCCGCCCAGGCGCAGGTGCGCACCTTCGGCGATGGCATCGGCGACCAGGCCTTCGACCACCGCCAGTTGCTGCGCGGTGGCCATCGGCCCCATTTCGCTGCTGTCTTCCTGGGGGTTGCCGATGCGGATGCGTTTGGCGCGTTCGACCAGGCGCTCGACGAACTCGTCGTAGATCTCGTCCTGCACCAGCAGCCGCGAGCCGGACACGCAGCTCTGGCCGGAGGCCGCATAGATCCCGGCGATCGCGCCGTTGATCGCGCTGTCGAGGTCGGCGTCGGCGAAGATGATGTTCGGCGATTTGCCGCCCAGCTCCAGCGACAGCTTGGCGAAGTTCTCGGCACTGCTGCGCACTACATGGCGCGCCGTCGCGGCGCCGCCGGTGAAGGCGATCTTGCGTACCAGCGGGTGGCGGGTGAGGGCTGCTCCGGTGCTTGGACCGTAGCCGGTGACCACGTTGACCACGCCCGGTGGTATGCCGGCTTCCAGTGCCAGGCGCGCCAGCTCCAGAATGGTGGCCGAGGCGTGCTCGGACGGTTTGATCACGATGGTGTTGCCTGCCGCCAGGGCCGGGGCCAGTTTGATCGCGGTCAGGTACAGCGGGCTGTTCCAGGGAATGATCGCGGCGACCACGCCCATGGCTTCGTGCACGGTGTAGGCAAACAGGTCTGGCTTGTCCAGGGGCAGGGTGCCGCCTTCTAGCTTGTCGGCCAGGCCCGCGGTGTAGTGGAAGAACTCCGGCAGGTAGCCGACCTGACCGCGGGTTTCGCGGATCAGCTTGCCGTTGTCACGGCTTTCCAGCTGCGCCAGTTGTTCCTTGTTTTCAGCGATCAGGTCGCCCAGGCGGCGCAGCAGCTTGCCCCGGGCGGTGGCGGTCAGGCCGCGCCAGGCCGGGCTGTCGAAGGCGGTCTGCGCAGCCTGCACGGCGCGCTCGACATCGGCTTCATCGGCATCGGGCAGTTGTGCCCAGGGTTCGGCCAGGGCCGGGTTCAGGCTTTCAAAGGTCTTGCCGGACAGGGCATCGACCCATTCTCCGCCGATGCACATCTGGAAGGAGGCGAGTGTCATGCAACGATCCCCTTTATCTGGTTTTGTCGGGCGTGCGCGTTGTCGATAAATTCCAGCAACAGCTGGTTGACCAGGCGCGGCGATTCTACGGGCATCATATGCCGCTGCTCGGCGAGCACGGCAACCGTGGCACCGGGAATTCGCTCGGCCAGTTGCCGGGCCATTTCCGGTGTCGAGCCCGGATCGAGTTCGCCGGTGGCGACCAGGGTCGGCACCTGGATGCTCGCCAGGTCCTCGGCGCGGTACATGTCCTGGGTCGCGAACAGCTCATACGTGGTCAGGTAACCCTGCGGGTCATTGTCGGCCAGGGTTTGGCGCAACGCGGCGATCTGCGCCGGGTTGGCCGCCTGGTACTCGCGGCTGAACCAGCGCGACAGCGCGGCTTCGGCGTTGGCATCCGGGCCGTGCTCGGCCGCCTGGGCGGTGCGGGCGATGACGCCGGCACGCTGTTCGGCGCTGCGATTGAACACGCTGTTGAGCACCACCAGGCCTTGCAGGCGCTGGGGGTAGTGCAAGGCAAATGCCCGCGCTACCAGCCCGCCCATGGAAAAGCCGATCACCGTCGCCTGGGGCAACTGCAGGTGGTCGAGCAGTTCCAGCAACTGGTCGGCATAGCCGAGCAGGGGGGTGCCGCTTGCCGGACGCGGGCTGGCGCCATGGCCGAGCATGTCGTAGGCGATCACGCGGTATTTCGTGGCCAGGCCAACGACCTGGCCGCCCCACATTTCTTTGTTCAGGCCCACGCCGTGGATCAAGACCACGGGCTGGCCTTGGCCGGTCGCCAGGTAACTGGTGCCAGCCGGGGTGCGTTCAGCGGTGAGCCGAATCATGGAGCGCTCCTGCATGCCTTTTTGTTGTAGTTAGGCTGACCGGGATTACTGGGCTTTTTCGGCCGCCAGTTCTTCCAGATCGATGTAACGGTTGCCGATGCGTGGGTGCAGGCGGCCGCCGTCGGCGCAACCCAGGACCACGACGATTTCGTCGGCGCGCGGTGCATCTTCGATTTTCATTTCCAGGGTGATGTAGTGCGAACGCAGGCCTTCGTCGTCCTTGTGCATCATCGGAATCTGGATCGAGGTGCCCGGGCCGCCGCGCTTGTTGGTGAAGCTCAGGTAGCTCTTGGCTTTCACCGCTTCGCGGTAATGGTTGCCGAAGCGCAGGGTGTGGATGACGGCGGAGGCGTGCTCGATTTCACCGTCGGCGCCGACCACGGCCGCCTTGCCATAAGCTTCGATCTTCTCGGCGCCGCCGATGATGCTCACCAGGCGTTCAACCATCATTGCACCGAGGTCGGAGCAGTTCTCGCGGATCTGTGGTTTCAGGTCTTCGACAAAACCGTTGCCCACCCAAGGGTTCTTCATGACGACAGCCAGGCCGACCATGGTCACGGGTTTGTCGCTGGCCTTGCCGCCTTCAATAAAGGTTTCTTCGACGTAGCTGACGATCTTGCGGATTTCGAAACTCATGAGCTGCTCCGTAGGAGGTTTGGGTGTCTGTGCGTCTGATGGTATACCATAATACCGGAAGCACAAGTCCCTCGGATGAGTTTCTGGTCGGACGGTGTAAAAAAGGGGATTTTCAGTGGACGCCAGATCGGTAAACGCCACGATCCCGTGTAGGAGGCGGCTTGCTGGCGAAGACGGTGGCACATTCAATAGAGGTGTTGGCTGGCAGGCCGCTATCGCGAGCAAGCTCGCTCCCACAGGGTTCTTAGGCGAACACCACATCGACGTACGGCGGGGGATACTGTGGGAGCGGGCTTGCCCGCGATGGCGGTGGCACATTCAGCAGAGGTGTTGGCTGGCAGACCGCTTTCGCTGGCAAGCCAGCTCCTACAGGGGGATCTTCAGCCAGCATGAAATCTGTGTGCGACACCGATTAACTGTGGGAGCGAGACCGGCTTGCCGGCGAAGGCGGTGTATCAGGACTTCGCTTCCTTGGTCCCCAGCACATCGCGGATGCTGTCCACCACATTGCTGTCCTTGATCACATCGTTCAGCCAGCCTTCGAGCGGCATGTTGCCCCATTTGATCGCGCGTTCGATCAGGTAGGGGACGGGGCTCTGGGGTTCGGTCTGTTTGAAGAACCGGGCGATGCCCGCCAGCTGGGTGAAGGCCTCGTCGCGGGTCAGCGGTGTGGTGCGCAGCGGCGTGGCCGAAAGGTCTTGGGGCTGGGTCATGGCAGGACCTGCAGGTTGTTCAGCAGCATTTTCAGGGGCGGCCGCAACGGACACGGCCGGGGCCGGGTGCAGTTCGATGCCCCGATCCTTGAGCAGTTTCTCGACCAGTTGCCCGGCGCGGAACAAGCTGTCATTGAGCCCGGCGAAACTGGGTGCTTCGGCGCCGAAGTGGCGGTCCGCGGTGCTCTGGAGCTGCTGGCAGGCCTTCAGGCTGGCGGCGATTTCGGCGGCTTTGAGACGCAGATAGTCCGAGTCGGTCAATACCACCGAACGCTGGAAGATCTCGGCGTTGATCTTGCCTTCGTCGAGGGCGGCCCGCATGGCCTGGGGGTTCTGCAGCGCCAGGTTTTCCACATGCCTGGACTCGTCATAACGCAGCAGGCCGTATTGCTGCCCCTGGGTGATCGGCAATGCACCGACGATGTCCGCCAGCGAGGTTTTCATCCACGCCAGCCGTGCGGCGCGCTCATCGACGCCGTCCTCGATCGAGGGGAACAGGTCCGCCCAGAAGGCCTGCAGAATGCGCTCGGCCAGGGTCAGGCCGAAGGTGATACCGACGAAGTGGTAACGGTGCGCCAGGCCCTCGCTGAGCCAGGCGACCAGCATCAGGTCCTTGCTCTGTCGAGCCAGGCCTTGTGCAGCCAGGGTGATGGTCAGGTCCCAATCCGAGGATTTCAGATCGGTCTGCCAATCACCCTGGGTCAGGTAATCGGGGTCTGCTCGACGCGCTTCCTTCACCTGATCGAACAAGGTGGAAAAGCTCAAGTCTTCGCCGCTTCCCTCATTGATGGGCGCTGTCAGTTCGGCCAGCGAAAGGTCGTTGAGAAATTCAGACATAGGCAACTCTGGTCAAGATAAAAGGACACCGTGCCTGACTGCCAGGCACGGTGCCGAACACGGACCGCTTGCGCGGCCCGCCATCGCTACAGACTTAAGCGAAAACCTTGTTGGCCGTGCGATCCCAACCGCCGGTCACGTTGCCGCCGCCCTGGCCATCGGCCCGGCTTTGCTGGGTGTAGGTGGTCTTGATGCGGGCGAAGTTGAAGCTGATTTCTTCGATCGGCAGGTCGCTGACCGATTTGTCTTCACCGCCTTGACTGCCACCGGCAACGGCCTTGACCGAAGAAACAACGACTTCTTCCAGGTTGATGGTCAGGTAGGTGACCTTGTCGCCGCCGGCGCGGTTCACGTTCAGCTGGATCTTGGCGATGTGCGTGCCTTTGCAGCAGGCTTCGAACAGTTTGGCAGAAGCCTTGTCCACGGCCTTGCGGATGCTGAAGTCGCTCAACGCCACACGCTCCGACGAAGCGCCGCCCGAAGAACTGGCCGTCGCGGAAGTCGCCTGGGTTGCGCTGAACTCGTAGCCCAGCACCTCGATCCAGTCCTTGTGCTTGTCGTCCAGCACTTCACCTGGAATGCCTTCGATCTGGATATATGCGTCAAATGCCATTTTTAATTTCTCCTTACCTTCATTTAAGGACTGACCTGCGCACAGGTCACGAACCCTTCGTTTTAACCTCTTTGAAACGATCAAGAGAGGTGTGTTACCGGCCTGGGCCTCTACGTCGAGACGACCCGGGCAACGGTGTTTCTGCCAGTGGGGGACGCTCTCAGTTGAGCGCCCGCACTTCGATTTCTACCCGTCGGTTCGGCTCCAGACACTGGATGAGCCGGGCCCGGGGCTGCTGCATGTCGCATTTGACCAGGGGCCGGGTGCTGCCTTCGCCGATGGCTTCGACCAACTCGCCGGGCACGCCTTTGCCCACCAGGTAGGTCTTGATGGTCTGCGCGCGCTGTTTGGACACCTGCATATTGCCCTGTGGGTCGCCCAGTTGATCGGCATGCCCGGCGATGATGATTTTGCCGATGTCAGGGGTGCTCAACAGCTTGCCGGCGATCGCACTGAGCTGGCCCTGGCCTTCGGTTTTCAGGCTCTGGAAATCGGCGCGGCCAAAGGCGAACAAGGTGTCCGACTCCAGGGTGATGGTCTCGATCGAGCGCAGCGACTGGGTCAGCAGGCTGTTGATGTAATTGCGCGAACTGGACGTCAGGAACGCGTTGTCGAGGATCCGCGGCACGTCTTCCTCGTGGATCTGGTCGCTGTAGAAATTGATCTGCCGGCTGGCAAACTCGTAATCCTGATTCGCGCCCGAGCCGTCATGGCCGGCACCGATGGTTTTGCCAGTCTGGCGGGCGATCGCCGGGTACCAGTAGTCCGGGATCTTTGCCTTCAGGAACGCAGGGTCAGCCTTTTCGCGCTGGGCACGGGAGAGCATGACGTAGGTGTCCAGCGTCGTCTTGCCGAAGGCCGCGATCGACTGGGCCCGGTTGTCGCTCGGCAATGCCTTGGGCTCGACGCTGTCGATACCGGTCACGGGCAGCAGTTCCTTGCTGTTGCGCTGATACACCTTGAGGGTGGTCAGCAGGTACAGCGAGCGGGTCAGGTTGTCGGCCGTCGGCTTGAGCATCACGCTTTCCAGCCGGTCAAAATACTGGCTGCGCAGCAGAGGCTCGACTTTGTAGCCCTGGTACAGCCCCAGACGCAGGCGCAGCGGCACGCCCTGGTCGTGATGTTGTGCGTAGTAATGGGCGGTCCAGAAGCGCATGCGGTCCAGGGTTTGCCACGCGGTGTATTGACCCGTCGCCGCCGCATCAGTGGCGGTCGCCTGGGCCAGTTCCGTCGAGATCGCCTGCACGGTGTTTTTGTTGTTCACATAAGACCAGCCCAACAGCCCGCACAGCAGCAGCGCCACCAGGCCGGCGCCGCCAATCCAGGCGGCCTTGCGCCGACGTTCGCGATGATTGGTGGTGTACAACGCCACCAGGTGCTGGTCAGGGATGATGACCTTTCTGAACAGGCTGCTGATAAACAGCGGGCGCGCTTGCGCCGTGCCGCTGGCGAGCGCTTGATCACTGTCCAGGGCGAAGCGCTCGGTGACCTGGCGGGTGTGCCCACCCAGTTCAGGCTGGTCGGCATCCAGGGCGCTGGTGAAATAGAAGCCGCGCAGCAGTTCGGCCTTTTGATACGGGTTGGCGCGCAACAGCGCATCGACGAACAGCTGGAGCCGCGGTTTCAGCGCTGCCAGTTCCAGCGGGAAGCGATACACCGCCGAATCCTGGCGGGTGATCTGAATGTCCTGCAGGACCAGTTGCTGGCTCGCCACCTGTTGCCAATAGCTGACCAGCTCATCCATCGCCACGCCGAATTGCCGGCCCCAGTCGGCCTGCTCATAGCCTTTATGGGGGAATGTCTTGCCCATGACTTCGCCCCGGGCAACGTCATCCAGTTGGCGGTAGAAGGGGGCGAATCCCGGCACCAGGTCGCACTTGGTGAACACCAGGTAGACCGGCAGGCGCACTTCCAGCAGCGCATGGGTTTCCTGGATGCGCTCGCGCAAGCGTTTGGCAATCCGCTCCTGGTCCTCGAGCGAGGCTTGCAGGATGTCATGGATGCTGACGGTGACGATCAAGCCATTGAGCGGCCGGCGCTGGCGATGCTGGCGCAGCAGCTGCAGGAAGGCGCGCCATTTGCCGGCTTCCTCCTGGTTGTTCATGTAGCGACCGGCCGTATCCAGCAGCACGGCCTCGGAACTGAAAAACCAGTCGCAGTTGCGTGTGCCACCCAGGCCCGCTACGCGCGCACCTTCACGCTCGGCATACGGAAAGGTGAGGCCCGATTGATAGAGCATCGTGCTTTTGCCGGCGGCCGGCTGACCGATCACCAGGTACCAGGGCAGGGCATACAAGGCATCCTTGGGATTGCCGCCCCGGGGCTTGTTGCTGTGCAGGCGCTCGATGCTCTGCAACAGGCGCTCGCGCAACAGGCTGACTTCCTCGCGATCCGCCGGGCTGGCGTTCAGCACCGCCTGATCGGCATCGTCGCGCAACAGCCCTTCGAGATTGTGGTGCCGGGACACCCCCCGATACAGCAGCAGCACGTAGCCGCAGGAGAGCAGCAGGAACACGCCGATGCCCGTCAGCAGGCTGTTCAGTGAGCTGAAGTCAAACGCACGCCCGATGCCCCACACCAGGAAGATCGTGAGGAAAAACCCCACTCCCAGCAGGTAGGGTTGGTAGCGCAGGCAGTAGTACTTGATCTTGTTCATACGGACTTCGAATCCAGGGCAGCGACAAAACGGTCGATGACGTCGTCAAGAGGGCGATCGATTTCGGGAAAAACGCGGGCAGGGTGGTGCTCATCAAATGCATCGAATGACCCCAGCACGTCATAGCTTTGCGCACGCTCGCCGGTACCGGTCAGCACGCGATAGGCGTCGCTGGTGGTGCGCGAGGCGAAGCAAATCAGCCGGGGACGCATGAAGTCGTCCGCCAGCAGACTGATCTGCGGCACGGCGTTGCCCGGTGTCATGCGCGTCAACCAGGTGACCCACAAATCGGCGGTCGGATTTTTCAACCCGCGTTCCGCCGGCAAGGGCAGGACGATACCGATCGGCGTCCCGTGGTGCAGATGCCGGCTCAAGGCCTGCAAACGGGTGAGCACCGCATTGGTGACGAACTCCGGGTAGGCGCCTTCCAGCGCGGTGGCGATGTCGCGCAGGTTGAAGTTCACCAGGAACTTGTCGTGCACGCGCCGGAACAATTCGAAGTCCTTGCCTTGCAAGGGGCGCAAGGCCTTGATGCGTTCGAACAGCACCGAGGTGCTTTCGCCCTGGGCGGCCATGTGCAGCAAGGGCCGGATCTGTCCGCTGAACAGCTCGCCCAGGGTGAAAGGGTTGACCAAGGGCCCGGTTTCACTGGCTTTTATCGTCTGGAAAATGAAAAACGGGTAGCGCCGCTGGCTTGAGTCTTTCGAGCTGATCAGCCCGCCCAGCAACCAGTTGCCGCTGCGGGCGCGATAGCAGAAAAAGCACAGCGGCAAGCCATCGAACAGCGCTCGCCAGTCCTCAAGAGGCTGCAGGGCGGCCAATGCGCCTTGCAGCCAGGCATCGAACTCACAGACGTCGTCGGCTGCGCCGTGCAGGCTGACGAAGTCCGGGCTCGCAGGCACCTTCCCGAAGCAACCAATCATTGGCCGCAGTCCTGATTCAACACGAGCGTGCTCACTGGACCCGCCCGCCTGTCGCGTTGAGTGCACTCAGGGCCTTGACGTTGGCCAGGTCGGTCAGCTTGACACCGCCGTAGTTGCGCACGGCGAGGCTGACCTGGCCACTGGCGGTGTTCCAGCTGAAACGTTGCTGGATACCGTCCAGATCACTGACCCGGGCGCTGTCATTCATGCGCAGCAGGCCCCAGCGACCGGGGTAATCAAACACGGTGATGCGCTCGCCGGTCAGCGTGACTACGTCCATGCGGGCACCGGGTGCGGTGGTGGTGCCTGGCCAGGAGAAGCGGCTCCAGCTGGTCTTGCCGTTGCGGTAATGCTGCACCTGGCCATCGAGGGTGAAGATGATGTCGGTGAAGTAAGCCGAAGGCTCGAGCATGATCTCGAAGCCGTTTTCCCGGTCCGACAGGCTGGCGATCACCTGGCCCAGGGAGCTGGCCTTGTCGATGCTGTTGACCATGTTCGGGTTGACCAGTGGCGTGGCCTTGCTGGCGCTGCTCATGCCCAGGCCTTCGCCACCGGACAGGTTGCCGATTTCGTTGCGCTTGAAGTTCGGCAACAGGCCGGACTCCGGGTCGACGAAACGCTGCAGGTCCTTGACCGAGGCTTCGTTGCGACTGCCCGCCGCGATCGGGTAACGGTGCGCCATCACCTGTTCCCAGGGCTTGGCGATCTGTTGCGCCCAGGCCTTGGCGATCTGCTCGCCGGCCGGATCGCGCAGGGTTTCCCAGGCAAACTGGATCGGCAGGCTGAACAGGCCTTGCAGCGAGCTCGACAAGCCGCCCTGACTGGTGTCGACGGTGGTCTCGACATAGTTGCGCACGCTGGTGACTTCGCTCGGCTGACCCTCCAGGGTCTCGCTGATCAGTTGCTTGCTGCTTTTGCCGACGTCTTGCGAGCGCTGGATGTTGTTCATCCGCACCTTGAGTTTGCGCAACGCCGCCAGGTAGCGATCCATGATGGTGCTGTCGGCACCCTCGGCGTTCTGCACCGCGAACACCCGCGACACCGGCTCGAAGCGCTTGGCCAGGCTGCCGTCGTCCACGGCGGGCAATGGCGAAATCAGCGCGTTCGGCGAGGTGTCCTGGCCATCGAAGATACCGGTGACCTTGCCCCAGAAACCGTCATCGCGCTTGATCCCCGGTTGCAGTGTTTCACGGGGTGCAGGCACATCCCATTGGGTGTTGTCGTTGACCGCCGCCAGCAGGTTTTTCACCGGCGAGTTCTGCACGTCGCTGAGCAGCGACAGTTGTTGGGTCGCGTTGGCCATGTCGGTGAAATGGCGCACGCCGACACTGTCGATGAAGCCGTACCAGGCTTGGCTGTAGTCGCGCTTGTAGCGGGTCATGAACTCCCGGATGAAGTTGGCTTTCTGCACGAGGCTGTCGCCGCCTTCGCCATCGAGCACCCAGTCCGATTCGTTGCGCAGGTTGCCCGACACCAGCTTGATCAGCTCCGGCTTGACGAACTGTTCCCAGCCTTGGCGGGTGAAAATCGCCGGCACCGCTTCGGTGCCGTACAACAGCTGACGTCCCGGCAACGGCACCAGATCGCTCAGGCCCAGGGCCGGAAACTGGCGGCTGGACTCCAATTGCAGGCGCAAATATTCGCGATCCACCAGCGAGCTGGAAATCATGAACGACTTCAGGCTGTTGCGGGTTTCGCTGATCAACTGCTCGTTGCGAGGCAAAGACGGCGCCTGGCCGTTCTTGAGCAGTTGCACGTAGACCGGCGAGTTGTCCGCTATGACGTCAGCGCTGACCGGATTGTCCGCACTGGCGGTACTGGCCCAGGCCATCGGCAACGCCGCCCCGACGAATTCCGGCTCGGGATGCGCATCGGGCTGGGTCAGCATCAGGTACAGCTTCAGGGCGTTATAGGATTCGATAATGGACGCGACCTGGCGCTCGTCCAGCCGGCCGAGCATTTCCTCGGACAACGAGAGTCCACCGGTGGTCGCCGACAGATCCGCGGCGTCGCTCGCCGTGGCCGGATTGCGCAGCGCGGTCATTGCCTCTGCGCGAACATTGCTGGCCGCACCCTTGGCGGCACCGCTCAAACGGTTGCTGACATCACCGGCGCTGCGCGGCACGCTGTTCAAGCGGGTGGGCAGTTTCAGGCCTTGCGCACGGGCTTTGGCGGAGAGGCTACCGGCCTTGGCGGACGCTGGAGCAAAGCTGTTCTGCGGGTCCATGGTGTTGGCGAACTCGTTGAACGCGCGCATCTGCAATTGCAGGTGCAGGGTCACGGGTTCGAGCGCCTGGGTGCGCAGTTGCTGCAAATAGGCATTCTGGGCGAGGAGGTAGATGTCGTCACCCCGATAAAGGCCGGCGCCGAGTTGCAGCGGCACGCCTTGGGCACGGTATTTCTCGATGGCGGCGAGTTGATCGCGCAGTAATTCCAGGCCCTGGCCCGACGCGAGCAACTGGGCGCGGTCCGGTGATTGCTGCAGCGTGGTCAGTTGCGCGCGCAACGAGTCCAGCCACTGACGGTTGTTCTGGAATGACAGGGTTTGCCAGCCAATGAACACCAGCCCGGCCAGCACCGCCACACCCAGCACGGCAGGGCTGAAGGATTTATTCTGGCCGAAACGCGATTGATAGAGCGTCAGGTCGCGGTCCGGGAAAATCACCCGGCGGAAGGTATCGGTAATGAAATAGCTGCGATCGCTGATTTTCTGGCCGCTGCCGGACGCGTACGGGTCGTGCTCGGGTTGTGGCTGCAGCGCGAACGACTCGGCGAGGTCATCTTCATAGACCTGGCTCAGCTGCTGATCGGTCTGCAGGGCGCTGGTGAAATACAGGCCGCGCAGCAACAGTTGCGTGCCCGCCTGCCCGGTGTGGGCGAAGTACTGGAGGAACTGCTCCAGCACCACCGACAGTTCGGAAAAGTAGTTCGGGAAATTCAGCAGCGCGCTGTTGGCATCCGCCCCCAGCGCGATCATCTGCGCGTCGACATGCCGGCGGATATGACTGTGCAGGTTGGCCAGCTTGGCATCCAGCACCGGGCGCAGACCCTGGTTGCGGATTTCCGACAGGCCGAAGGTCATGCCCAGCGGTTGCTGCCGTTCATTGAGGTCCAGGCCTTCGAATGCCTGGCTGAAACCCGGCAGTTGGTCGGTCTTGCTCAACATCAGGTAGATCGGCGGGTTGGCGTCCAGGCAGTCGGTGTATTCCTCGATGCGCGACACCAGTTGCGCGGCGAGTTCGTGGCGCTCGGCAGCGCTGGCCGCCAGCAATTCGGGCAGGCTGACCACCAGCACCAGGCCGTTGACTGCCGCCTTGTTGCGTTGCTTTTTCAGCATCCGCAGGAACGCGGCAAACTCGCTGGCCGACTGGTCGTCGCGCAGGTAACGACCGGCCGTGTCGATCATCACGGCCTCGGGGCTGAAGTACCAGTCGCAGTGTTGAGTGCCGCTCTGGGTGTCATTGACGCTGTTGGCGATACTCGCCGACAGGCCGGAACGGGTCAGCAACGAGGTCTTGCCGGCGCCGGACATGCCGATGACCAGGTACCACGGCAGGTCATACAGCGCCGACGAACCACCGCCACCGGCCGAGCGATCGGTGCGCAGCATCGCGATGGCGTGCTTGAGGCGTTCGCGCAGCACTTGCTGGTCGCGGAACTCACCGGTGGACTTGAGCGATCGATCGACCTCGATCTGCACCAGGTTCTCAAGGTTGTGTTCGGCGCGGATCCGCTTGTACTGACGCAGCACAATGAGCAGCAGGTAGAAGGCACTGATGATCGCCATCGCCTCCAGCGCATAGCCCTGCAGCCAGCTCACATGCGGCGCGACGAACCAGCACAGCACCAGGCTCGCCAGCCACAACACGGGGATGACGAACCAAAAACTTTTCAACAAACGCAATAATGTCTTCATGTCTTCCTGACTCGATTACCTGACCTGTGCTCAGGCACTGAACAGCTGGCTGATTTGTTCGGACAACGCGGCGACGTCCTTGGCCAACAGCCAGTCCAGCGTCAGGTAAACCCCCACGCAGACCAGCGCAATGAGCGCCAGGTAGAGCCAGACGGGCACTTCATGGCGTAGCATCTGCGACACCTGGTCGGGCAAGGCCCAATCGGGCGAGAGCGCCTTGGGCGTCTTGCGGTAACGCGCGATGTCCTGGCCCAGGGTGTTGGCCAGGTACCGCAACTGGTCTTTCTGGCCGAGGCTGAATTTGCCTTCGAAACCCAGCGCCAGGCACAGGTGGTACACCTCGAGCACATCCAGGTTCTGCTTGACGTCGCTGCGCAACGAATCGATTTTCTCGAAGAAGCCTTCGCCGGCCAGGTGCACGCCGAAGTAGCGGAACTGCAACGGCTGCAGTTCGAAGTGACTGCGCAATGGGTTATCGACAGCCCCCGGGACGCCGGAGCGCAACACGCTTTCGTCGAGGAACGCACACAGGGCGTATTGCGTGTCCTTCACTTGTTCGACGCTGTAGTTGGCGCTGCGGGCTTCGCGTTCCAGGGTCGAAAAGAAGGCATCGATGCTCGCCTCGAAAGCGCTGACCGAGGTCACTTGCCGGCCCTTGCGCACGATCAGCGCCATGCTGATGAAGTCTTGCACCAGGTCTTTCATCAGCGGTTTTTCGCTGGCGGTCGCCACGGCGCCTTGCATTACTGCTTCAGTCATTTGAGTACCGCCATCAGTTCAAGCTTGAGATTGGTAAAAGCGCTGGGCGCGTAGAACGAGATGGCCTGGGCACTCATCATGCGTTCGTACACCCGGCCATGGGGCTCGATGGAGAAGTAGTGATTGTCCAGGCGCACCGGAATCGCATTGGGCAAGCGGCTCGCGTGATTCAGCGTGACCCCGGGCATGGCGCTGTTGACCACCACTTCAATGTCTTCGGGCGAACCGACCTTGAACGCGCGCGGCACCAGTTCCAGCAGGCTGGAACCCGGCATGTCGGCGTGCACGCAAATATAGAAATCGGCCTCGGCCAGGCGCGGGTCGAGCAACTGGCCCTGCCAGTACGACGGCTTGGTCTGGGTCAGGTTGATCACCACGCACTGGTTAGGCACCACGTTGTCGAGCAGCACCCGAATCATCTCGTCGAGCTTGACCAGCGAAGCCGCCGGGTCGTGATGGTCATACTCGGGGATGTCGTTGAGCTGGGTGTCCAGGGAAAACGTCAGCAGGCCACCGGCGAGCTCCGCCAGAAACACGTACAGGCGCTCGGGGTGCAGGCGCGGGTGGGCGAGCAGGTGCGCCAGGCCCGGGTGCGCGCGGTTCACGGTGTTCAGCAGCCAGAACAGGGTCACGTCGCTGGAGCCGAATTCGGCAATCTGGTCCGCGCGTTCGCGACGACGGCCCGACAGCGCCTTGCTCTTGGATTGCAAGGCACCGAGCAAACGTTTGCCAAGCCCGATCAAGGTTTCATGGGTGCCGACATGCAGGGTCGGGTGCACGAAATGCGCGTCGAGGTTGAAACCGCCGATGTTATTGCGCGACAGCCGGGCGATCGGGCACCAGCTGTAGCCATCCAGGTTGTCGCCGTCGATCAGCATCACCACGTTCAGGCGCAGGCTGGTGATTTCGTTCTCGAGGTCGCCTTCATTCAGGTCCGGCAAGGTGTCGAACTGCTTGCGAAAACGCCGTGCGCTTTTTTGCTCCTGGCCGTCTTCGACGTAATTCATGCCGAAGGGCTCAGGCAGTTTCAGCGCGGCGTAAACCTTCAGGTCGTTGCCCTTGAGCAGGTCTTTCAAGTCACGGGCCGCTGGCAGCGGGTCATGCTGCGGCGCGTCATACAGGCTGCCGTCGGGAAACACCAGTTTCAGCCGTTTGAGCTGCAAGGAGCCGGTGGCGAGGGCTTCTTCATCGACCTGCAGCATCTGCACGCCCCAATGGAAGGGCGTGCTGCGCAGCGTCGATTCCGCCAGCTGATGCTGGTGGAACTCATCCTGGTATTGGAAATGTTGTGGCAAAAGGAACATGCCTTCCGACCACATCACCCGGCTTTGCTTACTCATGAACGCCTTCCAATAGAGAGTGTAATTTTGATTCGGTGGCTTTTTGCGCGGAGTTTGTCGCCGTGTCTTCGGCCTGCTGCACGACCGCGTCCTGGACGCGCTGGGTGAGGCTGCCTTCAGTTGGCTGGTCGGTCTGCGCGGACGCCTGGGCGAGCTGCGCTTCGGTCTTGGGTTTGTTCAGTACATCGACGCCGCTCATGGCTGAAACCGTGTTGTTGTCCACCAGCACCCGCAGGCCATCGGCGGAAAACCAGATGCCTTCCTTGCGCAGCGAGTTGGCATCAAAGGCGACCTTCCAGCGGCTGTTTTCGTCCGAGCGAAAAAAAGCGGCGACGCCGACATAGCCCGCGGCCTTGTTCAAAGGCCACTTGTCGACCTGCCCCAAGCCCGGCAGCAGGGTGATTTCGCGGTTTTCGATCAGCGTATTGCCCAGGGCTTTCTGCGGGTCGTCCCACAGCGTGTCGGCGTCGATCGAGGAAAAGCGCTCCAGCGAAGTCAGCTGGTACACGCGAATCACCACCGACAGCGGTTTGCCGGACTCGTCGGGATTGAGCTGATTGCCGCCGTCGGACGTCAGGATGACCTTCTCGTTATCGTCGAACAGCATGTCGCCGGCCCAGGTATCGTCGACCCGCTTGCCGATCCGGTCGGTGACGCCACAGGCGGTCAGTGCCATCATCATTGCCACCGCGACCAGGCACTTTGCCAATGCTGGCTGTGCGGCACGCTTCCCTGTCTGTCTGTTATCCATCACGGTTACCTGTAAGTGCTCGATCAACCCAGGCGACAGGCGAAATCGCCGTCGCTGTCCATCTCGATGTGCAAACTCTGGATCGGTTTGTCCTGCGCCATCCGTTCCAGGACCTGCTGGGCCAGTTCCGGCATCAGGGTCTTGGACAGAATGTTGTCGATGTTGCGCGCGCCGCTGTCGACTTCGGTGCAGCGCGCGGCAATGGCCTTGACCAGCGCGGCGTCGTAGCTCAGCACGGCTTGATGGTTGCGCTCGAAGCGCCGGCGAATGCGTTCGAGCTTGAGCGCGACGATGCGCTCCAGGATCGCGTCCTTGACCGGGTAATAGGGGACGATGGTCAGGCGGCCGAGGAAGGCCGGTTTGAACACCTGGTTCAACTCCTCGCGCAAGCCTTCGACGATCTCATCGGGGGTCGGCTGCTGCCCGGCATTCAGGCACGCCTGCATGATGTGCTCGGTGCCGGTGTTGGACGTGAGGATGATCACGGTGTTGCGGAAGTTGATCTCGCGGCCTTCGCCGTCATCCAGCACGCCTTTGTCAAACACCTGGAAAAACAGTTCGAGCACGTCCGGGTGGGCTTTTTCCACTTCATCCAGCAGCACCACGCTGTAAGGCTTGCGCCGCACGGCTTCGGTCAGCACGCCGCCTTCGCCGTAGCCGACGTAGCCCGGTGGCGAACCCTTGAGGCTCGATACCGTATGGGCTTCCTGGTACTCGGACATATTGATGGTGATCAGGTTACGCTCGCCGCCGTACAGGGTGTCGGCCAGGGCCAGGGCGGTTTCGGTCTTGCCGACGCCGCTCGGGCCGAGCAACAGGAACACCCCGATCGGTTTGTTGGGGTCTTCCATGCGCGCGCGGGACACCTTGATGCGCTTGCCGATTTCCTGCAGTGCGTGGTCCTGGCCCAGCACCCGTTCGCCCAACAGCGCGGGCAGGCGCTGGACGGTGTCGATCTCGTCGCGCAGCATCTTGCCCAAGGGGATGCCGGTCCAGCCGGAGATCACTTCGCCGATGGTGCCGCCATCTACTAATGCGTGCACCAGGGGTTGTTCGCCCTGGACGCTGGCCAGTTCGGCGCGTACGGCGGCGATCTCGCGCACATCGGGCGCCTGGTTGTCCGGATGGCTGAGCGCGCCGAGTTTTTCCACCAGTGCCAGCTCGCGCTGCCATTGTTGTTCCAGGCCTTCGCGGGTCTGCTGCCCGGCCTGCAGTTCGGTCTGCAGGGTGGCCAGGCGCCGGGCATGGTCGCTGCCTTTGGCCGCTTCCTGCTGCAGCACCGCGATTTCAGCCTGGAGGTTGTCGAGGGTTCTTTTGCAGTCTTCCAGGGGCCCCGGCTGCGCCGATTGGCCCAGGGCGACCCGCGCGCAGGCGGTGTCCAGCACGCTGACGGCCTTGTCCGGCAACTGGCGTCCGGTGATGTAGCGACTGGACAGGCGCACGGCCTGCACCAGCGCTTCGTCCATCACCGTGACCTTGTGGTGATCCTGCATCTTGCCCAGCAGGCCGCGCAGCATGTGGATCGCCTTGTCTTCGTCCGGCTCTTCGACCTTGACCACCTGGAAGCGCCGCGCCAACGCTGCGTCTTTCTCGAAGTACTTCTTGTACTCGGCCCAGGTGGTTGCGGCGATGGTGCGCAGTTCACCCCGGGCCAGGGCCGGTTTGAGCAGGTTGGCGGCATCGTTCTGCCCGGCCTGGCCCCCCGAACCGATCAAGGTGTGCGCCTCGTCGATGAACAGGATGATCGGATGCAGGCTGCGCTTGGTTTCCTCGATGACCGACTTGAGGCGGTTTTCGAACTCGCCTTTCACCCCGGCACCGGCCTGGAGCAAGCCCAGGTCGAGGGTATGGATCGCCACGTCTTTAAGCACCGACGGCACGTCACCCTGGATGATGCGCAACGCCAGGCCTTCAACCACGGCGGTTTTACCCACGCCGGCTTCACCGGTCAGGATCGGGTTGTTCTGGCGACGGCGGGTCAGGATGTCGACCATCTGCCGCACCTCGAACTCCCGGCCGAGCACCGGATCGATCCGGCCTTCGCGAGCGCTTTGCGTCAGGTTGATGGTGTATTGATCGAGGGCCGGGGTCTTGCCGTTGCCTTTTACCGTGCTGCGGGGGGTAACGTCCGCGCCGGCCAGTGGTTTGGCCTGTTGCGATTCGGCGCTGCCTTCGACCAGCGCGCCGAGGTTGACCCGCAGGTCGTCGGCATTGATTTTTTCCAGCTCGGGGGCGCAGGCGATCACCACCCGGCGCAGCTCGTTGTCATCCAGCAACGCCTGCAACAGATAACCGGTGCGAATCTGCCCTTGGCCGAATTCGATGGAGGCCAGCACCCAGGCCTGCTCGATCATGCGCGTGATGTGCGGCGACAGTGCCGGGGTGCGGGTATTGCCTTTCTTGAACGTGCCCAGCGCTGTCACCAACTGCGCCTGCAGGCGCTCGGGCACCACGTCGTAGTGCCGGAGGATGGCCGGCAGGTCGTTGTCGTGGCTGTCGAGCAACTGCAACAGCAGGTGCTCGATCTCGACGTCGTAGTGCTGTTCCGACAGGCACAAGGCCGCGGCGCTTTCGGTGGCGGTGCGGCTGGTGTCGTTCAACTTGGCAAACAGGGACTTCAGGTTCACAGGGAGACCCCATCGAATGGAATGTGGAAGAGGGCGCAACGGGACGGTTCCACGTCGACGCCCGGGCGTTTGAGCCAGCCCAGCCAGCCCAGTGACACATTGCCCTGGCGACCGAGGCGGGCCACGGGGACGGCGGCGGGCTTGAGCCTGGGCGCCAACTGGAAGTCGAGTTCGGCGCCGACGTAGAAGCGCACCAGTTCCACCAGTTTCTGGTAGTCCGCGGTGCCGGGCTGGAAGCGTTGATAGTCGACCAGGTCCAGCGGGCCAATCTCGATGCGCACGCAGGATTGATAGTCCCAGACGCGGTTGCCGGCCACGGCGCTTTGCCCGAGCACGGCGTTCTTGCGGCCCAACTGCGTGCATTGGCCGGCATCGAGTTTCAGCCAGCGGCCGGCAAACGGCTTGACCTTGAACGGCAGCGAAAAATAGAAACTCAGCATCGCTTCGAGGTTCATCGCGTTGCGGGGTTTCTGGGCGAACAGGCCGGAAAAATAGCTGAACAATTCGCGCCGCAGCGGTGAGCCTTGTTTATCGAATTTCTGCTTCTGCGCCTCGGGCCCGAAGCCCACCAGGTTGAGCAGGTAGCGATCGAAATCCGAGGTGCCATTGCGTTCGTACTCGATGTAGAACTTGTATTTCTGCCAGGCCTCGTAAAACAGCGTGGTCATGCGGTGCGAGAAAATATCGAGGAACGCATGGGCCGCATCATCCCGGTACTGGATATGCCGTTCGATCAACAACTCGGTGTACGGCCGCGGCAACACGCCCGAGGGCCCGACCAGGCCCATGAACGTGACCTGCACTTCGGACAGCGGCAAGCCGGCCGCAGACACCTTGCCCTCGCGTTCGAACTGCAGGTCGCTGACTTCACTGGCCGGGAAGTTGAGCGACAGCTGCGAGCGAAAACGCAAAGGGTCTTCGTGCGGGCGAGTGTCCAGGTCCATGCGCCCGGTTCTGCTGTAATGCAGGCGGAGCAAGCGCACCAATTGGAAAAACTCGAATCGGTGCGGCTCAGCCCGTGCCTGGTCGATCAGACCAGGGGTTGATCGCCGGTTCGCGGTGGCCATTGGACGACTCTCTTTTCGCGCTGCAAGGTGCGAAGGGTTAATTGGGTAAAACTGTTCATGCTGCAGTACTGGCCAAAGAAGTGGTCCAGCACCATGCCGAACAAAAACACACCGCTGCCGGTGTACTGGCTTTCATCGAAATTGAGGGTGATGCCGACGCCGCGCACGAAGTTCGGCCGCGGGTGGCCGATACGCGCCACCACCGGTTCGCTGCTCACCGAAACGATGCCGTTGATCTGTTTGCGGATCGCCGAGACGTTGCGGTAGTTGTAGAGCGACAACAGCTCCAGCAGCACCTCGCGCCCCCGGGACACCAGCGACATATGGTTGAGCGACAGGTGCGAGATCAGGCGCCAGATCACGCCATTGCCCAAGGGCACGCGGGCCGTTGCGGTGGGTTTGCGCAAGCAGCGGATGTCGTTGATCACCGAGTTCCCGGGAATATTGAAATCGCCGCGCTCGCCCCCGAACGGCAGCATCAACGGCAGGTCGCGGTTGCTGCAGGTCAGGCGGATGCTCAACGTGTCGTTGCTCGAATCGAGCAGCTCCAGCTCGCGATCCACGACCCGGATGACCATGTTCGAGCCATCGCGTTGTTGGGTCTGCACGGGGCGACGCCGGGCAATCCAGAAGCTTTGGCCGGGCCCCTGATCGCCGCGCGGTTCGAAAAACGGGTGGCAGGTGTCGACCTGGTCGAGGCCGCCGACCTTGCGCACGCGACGTACGCGATCGATCGACACCACTTCGGCCGAGCTTTGCAGGCGCACATCCGGCGTCACCGCGTACTCATGCTGGGCATGGGTCAACTTGATCGGCTCGGCCTGCTGGCGGAACAGGTTGATGATCGGCGTGCAGTTGAGCTTGAAGTTATTGCGCCCGATGTTCTGCGTCAGGCGCGCCAGGCGATCGCTCAGGTCGTAATCCGAGAAGTAGAAGTTGATCTCGATTGTCTCGAGGTTCTGGCCCGCCAACAGCCGCGCCAAACCCGACAAGTCGAAGAACATGAACTTGTCCGGGAAGGTGAAGTATTCGTGGAGCAAGCGATAACCCAGGAACGAGCGCTCCGAGTAATCCACCAGGCCTTCGTCCAGGCCATAACCGACGGCTTTCAACGCGTTCGCCGGCAAGGCGACCTCGCGAGTGCGGCCCTGGTCTTCGAAGCTCACCGTCGCCTTGGCCAGGTTGTTGAACAGCAACTCGTAGAGCTGCAGCATCAGGGTGCTTTCGCCGTCGAGGAAAAAGCGCAGGCGGTCCAGTTCCATCTTGCCGAACAGCGTATCGGACGTTGCCCTCAGGCCGATGCGCAGCCGCGCGACCAGGTCGGCGCTATGACCGTTGAACGCCGAACGCTCCATTTCGATGAACGACGCTTGATGCACCGCCACCGGCCAGAGTTCAACCGGGTAGCAGGTGCGAAACTTGCACACCACGCCATCGATCGGGTTGGCACTGAGTTCAGTGTGCCGGGCGACACGGAAGGCTTCGGTGACTTTCTCCCGCTTGCCCAGGTTGAACTCGACGATCGACATCGACGGAGTAGGGCGCAGGTAATGCGGGTACAGCACTTCCAGAAACGACTCGACGATTTCCGGCAGTTCATCGTCGAGTTTCTTGTGCACCCGGGCCGACAGGAACGAGAAGGCCTCGATCAGGCGCTCGGTATGCGGGTCTTCGCAGTTATCGCCCTCGATGAGTAACCGCGAAGCAATCTTCGGGTACTGGCTGGCGAACTCCTGGCCTAAAAAGCGCAGGTGCGACAGTTCCTTTTCGTAATAGGGCAGCAGATCGTCGAGCATCAGTTGAGGTTCTGCACTTTGTATTCCTGGGTATTGACCTGCAGCACCGCGTCGAAGGACACCTGACGGGTGATGTCCTGCAGGCGCAGTACTGCGTCCACGCGGAAGGTCAACATGCGTTGGCCGGTCTGTTGCGCGAGCAGCTGGACTTTGACGTTGCGAAACCGCCGGTCGCCGACGCTGATCGCCTTTTCCAGCTGGCGTTGAATCAACAGGCGGTCCTGGGGATCCAGCACGCTGCGGCTGGTGAAGTCCGGCATGCCGTAGTCGAGGATGGTTCCGCCCAGATTGACGAAACCCTCCAGCTCGCCCGCGACCAGGGACTGGCGCGTGTTGACCAGTACCTCGAGGTCGCGAACGATGCTGGCCTTGTAATCGGCCAGCGAACACAAGCGCTGCGATGACGCTTCCATGGACTGATGGGGAAGATCGTCCAGCAATCGATCCAGCAGTGATGGCAACAGCCTGTGTTGACTACTCATATTGCATTCCTTGCAATGGGGGCGATCAGCCGCGGGTCGATTGCGGCAATTCGGCGACCAGGCGCAACGAAGCGGTCAGTTCGTCCAGTTGATAGTGCGGTCGCAGGTAGGTCACGGCCTTGTACACCCCTGGCTTGCCCGGGACCTCGAACACTTCGGCCCGCGCTTCGCGCAACGGGAACTTGGCCTTGGCTTCCTGGCTGGCGGTGTCGTCCAGCAACACGTAGCTCGACAGCCACTTGTTGAGGAACAGCTCGACGTCCTTGCGCGAGGCAAAGCTGCCGATCTTGTCGCGCATGATCGCCTTCATGTAGTGCGCGATGCGCGAGGTGGCGAAGATGTACTGCAGCTGCGCGGACAACCGCGCGTTGGCATTGGCGATATCGGTGTTGTAGTGCTTCTGCTTCTGCGTCGACTGGGTGCCGAAGAAGGCGGCGTAGTCGGTGCCTTTGCAGTGCACCAGCGGAATGAAGCCCAGGTCCGACAGCTCTTTTTCACGGCGGTCGGTGATGGCGATCTCGGTCGGGCACTTGAGGGCGATTTCGCCGTCATCGGTCTTGAAGGTGTGGGTCGGCAGGCCTTCGACCAGACCGCCACCTTCGACCCCGCGAATCGCCACGCACCAGCCGTATCGCGAAAACGCGTCGGTGACCCGGGTGCCCAGGGCATAGGCGGCGTTCATCCACAGGTATTTGTTGTGATCGCGGCCATCGACACTTTCAACGAAGTTGAATTCCTCGACCGGCGTGGTATCCGGGCCATACGGCAGGCGACCCAGCACGTGGGGCAACGTCAGGCCGACATAACGCGAGTCTTCGGAGGCACGGAACGACTTCCACTTGGCGTATTCGACGGTATCGAAAATCTTCGCCAGGTCCCGCGGGCCGGACATGTCGGTAAACGAATCCCAGCCGAACAGCTCAGGCGAGGCCGCCGAGATGAATGGCGCGTGGGCCGCGGCGGCGACATGGGAAATCTCTTCGAGCAGGTACATGTCTTCCGGGCTGCGGTTGAACTCATAGTCACCGAGCAACATGCCGAACGGCGCACCACCGAAGGTGCCGTATTCTTCTTCGTAGATCTTCTTGAACAGCGCGCTCTGGTCGAATTCGGAGGCCGACTTGAGGTCGCGCACCAGGTCTTTCTTCGACGCGTTGAGCAGCTGGATCTTCAGGGTGGTGCTGGTCTCGGTCTGGTCGACCTGATACTTCAGGCCGCGCCAGGACGCTTCCAGCTGCTGGAACTCGCGGGCGTGCATGATTTCGTTCATCTGCTCGGAGAGCATCGCGTCGATTTCGGCGATGCGCGCATCGAGCACGGCAATCAGGTCCTTGCTCGGCGTCATCTCGCCTTCCAGCACCTGGCCGACCAGCTCGCCGATCAAGTCGCGGGTACGGGTGCGCTCGGTCTCGGAGCGCGCTACACGGCTTTGGGAAATGATGCTGTCGAGCAGCGAGGAGGGCGCGGCGAAGTTTTCCACTTCAACCACTTCGCTGTCCTGTTGAGTCACGGTTTGCTTGTCGTTCATCGCAAGGCTCCTACTCTTTGCCATCGGTGGCGGGAACAGCGGCTTCACGGCCGAATTCCCTGCCCAGCGTTTTCAACTTTTCAGTGTTCTGCAACACGTCCATGAGCAGCTCTTCGAGCTTGTCGTTGCCACCCATCTTGTTGCGCAGGTCCGCCAGCTTGTTACGCACTTCCAGCAGCTTGCGCAGCGGCTCGACCTGCTTCACCACGTTCTGCGGTTCGAAGTCTTCGAGGGCGTTGAAGTTGAGCTCCACACCCAGCTGCGTGCCGTTTCTGACCAGCGTGTTGTCGACGCGATAGCTCAGGCGCGGCTTGATGCCCTTGAGCACGCCGTTGAAATTGTCGCGGTCGATGAAGATGAACTTGCGGTCCTTGAGCTTCGGCAGCGGCTCCAGCGGGTTGCCGGAGAAATCGCCCAGCACACCGACGACAAAGGGCAGCTCTTTCTTTTCCTGAGCGTCACCGATATCCACGTCATAGGTGATATGGACCCGAGGCGCGCGGACGCGGTCGAGTTTATGCTGGGTACTTTCCTTCTTCGCCATCGTGATCTCCTGGTGCGAACACATTCGCTGCAAGTCGTTTGCGTGTCGGCTCAACTGTTGGCCTGGCGCGTTACATTCCTTCGATCGTCAGCAGAAGGCGCTGACGGATCTCATCGTTCATTGCCAAAATATTCTCGTGGCCTACCAGCTCTTCGAAGCTGGTATTGCCGGCGATCTGGGTGCTGCTGCGGATCACCGCCTCATCAGGCAACTGGGCGCGTACCGGGGAGCCGATGACGCAAAAGGGCAGGTCGCCAAAGTCCTTGAACCGCTCGAAACTCAGGGGGAAACGCAGGCCTTCAAGCACCCGGCCCACGCCCGGCGACTGGCTCAGGCAGTAGAACAACACCAGGTAGTGCACGACAAAGCGGTGCAACTCGGCGCTGCTGCGATTGGGGTCCTTGATGACCGCGCGAAAGCGGGCCAGGTCAAACGAACTGAAACCTACCACCCAGCGCACGGGGCTGGTGATGCGAATGGATTGACCGCTTTGGGACAGCACCTTGTCGTACTCCAGCGGGAACAGTTCCGGCGTCGTACTGATCAGGGTGAGGGGGACTTCAAGCTCATTGACCAGCTGGAACGGCGAGGCCGAACCGATGCGGTCGTACAGTTCCTTGAGCTCTTTGAAATGGTGTTGGGTCTCGCGGCCGCTGCTGCGCTGCGCGCCTTGCAGGTACTCACCGAAAAACGTCTGCGGACGAATCAGCAATGCCAGGGTCGCCAGATAGTCCGAAGCCTGCGCCTTGAGCGCATCGGAAATGGCCCGGGTCTGGCTACGCAATCTGATCAGTGCTTCAACATCAAACGCTTGAGTCATTGGTACATCGTCCTTGAATCTTCACGTCAACTCCCCGAACAAATACGGGGGAACGGGAAGAACGAATTTCTCGGCATAACACCTGTATGCGCAGTGCGTTTTGCCGATGTTTCTCCATCGCTAATTCGCACTGCCCAGGATTAATTGAAAGCAGGGTGATGGCATATGGGAATCGAATAGCCACCAGCGTCGTATAGGGCAACGTTTTGTATGGAAAAGTTCACACAGAAGCGGATTTTTTCTCGTTTTTGATACATGTCGCAATGATGTCTGCAGGCCACTACTTACAGTAAATCTCTGTAGGAATGGTCCGATGTCCAATGAATCCAGTGGTTTCAGACGGGAAATGGATCCAATTGTTGCTTTAAAATAAATTGAAAAAGGTGAACCGGTTCACCCAACGGGGCAACGAATGGAAAAGAAAAATAGAAAGAGCCGGGCAAGGATCGATTTATATGTCGGGAGCAATGACAACGCAGAGGGTGCACGAAACGCTGGATGTGTCGCGGCGCTGAATAAAACTCCTGTGTCTTTTGAGGTTACATATCGTTGGCATCACGGTATAACGCGCTTTGTACAACGGCGCCCCAGGACCGTTTCAGGGTGAGTTGTACAAGTGCACAAGGGCCTTCGGGCGTTTGTTAAATGGAATTTGTGCTCGCCAGGGACAGTAAGAGCGACGCAGCTATCGAGCCCATCCGATGAAAAATATCAGACTCATTGCCGTACTCATTGTCCTGCCGCTGTGCCTAAACCTGTTTGGCGTCTGGGAGCTGCAACGCAGCACTGAGCGCCATAGCCAATTCGCCGAAGCCAGTGCTCAGCTTCGAATACGACGCGCCCATGCCTGAGCTGAGCTCACGCTCGTTCTTAGCCCCTGATGTGAAGCTCGACAAGAAAAAACGCTGGGTGCAGTTGCAGCTGATGCAGTTTTGCCGGGACGACAGGAAACTCAAGGAGAAGGAGCTGGCGGAGCTGATTGGTACGTATCTGAACGCGGGGACCGCGCGGCATTTGTTGCAGCAGCGGTTTGAGCAGGCGTAGGGAGGGGATTGCGCTGACAGCGCTTTGAGCGAGTGGTGTCCTATTTTTCAACAGCAGCAGCGCTGATGGCGCCACTTTGTAAGTCGACCGAATAGCTGAGCTACTGGCAGCACTACGTGCGAGGCAGACTCTCCGGCGGGAGCCCGTTTGGCAGCTGGATTTTCAGGCCTTGTGCTGGCTGCTCTGCGATCCATGAGGCAATCGCCAGTGCTTTAGCCAGCTCAGGATCATCGCCGTCGAATTCCTTTCCAGCCCAGGCGCCAATAGTCAACTGGTGCAATCTTGCTTTGTCTGTTTCGACACCGAGCAACACGTTTTTGATGAACTCGAGTTGAATTAGACAGCTTGAGTAAGTCTGGAAAGCCGGGCAGCCGTTGTGTCTCTGGGTGGTGATCTCTATCGCGTTGTCGATGTAGTCGATGGCGGTTATCGGCGTTTTCATAATGGATTCCTTTAGACTAAGTCGATGAAGCTTGGATTTGTCTGTTTCGGAACCATCAAACACAGCTTTCACGTACTTTAATTGTGCAAGCACTAACTCATAGATCGTAAATTGTGGGCACCTATTGCGCCTGGACGTTGTGACCGCTATCGTCCGCTCGACGAACCCCAAAGGCGTTGTCGGCCTCATGGCTTCGTTGGATTCTGTGCTCATTCAGGCCTCGATCCGCTGTTCTTGTTTTTTTCCATCTGTGCCTTGAGCCGACGCAGTGCTGGCGATTCTCCGCCTGTCAGTTCGATTTTAAACTCCGCAAACGCATGCTCGAGCTCGGGGTACTGCTGAAGCCCGTTTTCCGTGAACAAATGGCGCCCTGGAATATCTCGCCACTCCATTGAGGTTTGGATTTCACCACGTTCTGCCAGGATCAATAGAGGCTCCAGTACCACAGAGAGTTTGGCCGCTGCAGGATCTTTTGATTTCAGTGCGGCAATGGCAGCACGTAACTGCAACGCTTTTTCTTTAAGAACTTCGATGTTCATACGGCGCTCCACCCCAATGCCTTGGGTGTCAAAATTCCAGATTTGCGTCTGAGCATGCTGAAGCTGATCGTCCTAAGGTTGACACCATCGGCTCAGCGGTGTCTCCTTTAGGCAATTGGGGGTGTAACGTTAAAGCAACTGTGACCAGTTTCTCTTTTTTGAAACACTGATGGCACTGTCCCATTCCTCCGTTGTCTCAGCGGTTCAGTCCGGTGAGCCACACGGCTGCCGACACCAGTATGATGATGGGCGGAAGGCTGTAGCCTTTGTCCTACAGAATTCTAGGGGCTTTAGTACAGTTCGATGCGATGCCAGCGGTAGGAACGTCTCGCTGGAAGCGTTAATTTTGGCGTCCCGAGTGTGGTTCTCCAACGCCTCGACTAGTCACTCCAGCGCGGTGGCATTCGCGGTCGTATCCAAGGATATATGCAGAAATATGGACATCTCTAAGCTGCTTACACCGTCAAATTGCCAGCGATTGCAAGATATCGATCTGCGTCGTGGGTGCGAATTATGGAGCACGACTGGGTCGATTGATGCCGCGGTTCAGAATCTGAGCGGGCAGACAGTGAAGGAGCACGCATGAGTAACTTTCTGACACCTCCCACTTCGGCCAGCATGCGATGTGAGCGCAGGCAACCGGGCCTACTAGGGCGTGGGCAGCAGGGGTTTGCAGGCGAGTCCGCAATGGACTTTTACATGCAGCCAGGCCGCTTCGCCGGAGAATACGCGACCGATGATTACACGGCTGCAGTGTATCTGGTGCATCAACTGTCATCTCGCGACGAGGATATGAGCCCTGATGAATTCAGACGTGCTGCTCTGCTGCTCCGCGAACTCCTGCAGAAACTGAAGTCCGCCACTAATGTTTCGGTTGAAGCGCTGCAAGCCCTGCAACAGGCCGCCCTAAAAATTCCAGTAATTGGAACTCTGATGTTTTCGGGAGGTAACTTGCCAGGGACTATTGCAACTGCTGCAGGCGGCGTTATGGCAGCAGCCAGGGCCAGAAAGGTAACTGATCTACTAGATCTAACTGCTGAGCAGAAATCAAAGCTAAATGCCTGGGCCAATAGTCGAGGAGCTCCCGGCGCTCAGTCAGCTAGTAAAACATTTAAAGGCAGCATAAAAATTATTGCTAAAGAAGGTCAGTTGTTTTTTGAAGTGCCTGTGACGGCCGTAGCGAAGCATTATAAAATATTAGGTGCGGTTGGGCCGTCTGTCGCTCATATCCCTGTCGGGAATACCAAGGCGGCATTGACTCAACGTGCACATCTGCATGCGAATGGCGCTACCGGCATGTTGAAGTTCATGGGGGGGAATTCTGTTGGTGCTGCTCTGGCTGTAGGTCCGCAAGCATTTCTGGATTATTCAAGTTCGACTACAGGTACAGAGTTCTATAATAAGTCTGTTTACAGCCAGCCCACTAATATCGTATCGGCTGCTGCAGGCGTCGGTTCCGGGTACGCCTTGGCAGGCGTCGCTGCCCTGTTAGCGGTTCCAGCAGCGCCATTAGTGGTGGTAGTGGCCGTTGGATTTGTTGCAGGTTTGGCAGCGCAGTGGTTGATGGTTGAGTTCGGGGTGGATGAGGTGATTGGCAACGCGTTGAAGATTGAGAATCCATAATGATTGACTCAGATAAGCTCAAAAAATTTACATGGTTTTTATTCGTTTTTTTTGTTTTATTGTTCGCCTTTGGTCCTTCGGGGTTTAGGTATTTTTGGCCTGTATATTTCGTGGTGTCTTTATCTGCATTTATGTGGACCTTGTATCTCGTCTATGCGTGCGAAAAATTTACTCTGTATATGACTTCGATACTTATTACGGTCGTAAGCGTCTTCTGTTTGTTCGCCTCCACCTCGGCTTATTTGGTTGCTGCCATGTTCTGGGGTAAGACAAGTATTGCTGCCCTCATGATGTGGCCTGTTCCAATAGGGATCGTGACGTTGACGTATTTGGTCCTGGCAAATGGCAAATCGTCATTTCATCCATTCGAATATGATGGAATCAAGGTCCAGCCACGTCCGCAAAACAAGCAAAAAACATCGGCCGCATATAGCCCTCTTTTGGTGGCCGGCGCAACCACCTTGGCGGCAAGTATTTTTACTAAAACAGCCGGCTTCCTCACTACCGGTATGGTTGTCCTGTTTGGGATGCTAGCTGTTTCCGTCACAATATTATTCTACGCACGCCACATAATCAGAGGCCTGCGCACCCTCCGCATCCAAGAAAAAACCATGCCCATCCCCTACACCTTCATGCAAATCGACGAAATTCGCGAAGCGCGCAGTCGTTGGTGGTTGAGCAGATTGTTCAAGTGGTTCGCTTCCTGGCGCAAGTCGCCGGGTGCCTGATTTTGTCAGCTCAGCAGGAAGGCAATCGATGAAGACGGTCAGCGACGCGTTGAAGATTGAGGATGATGAATGATCGATTCCCAGAATATTAAGAGAATTAGTTGGGGTTTTTTTGGGTTCTTGGTTTTTTTTATGGTATTTGGGCCTTCAAATTTAAAGTATTTTTGGCAGGCATTTTTAATTATGTCGTTGCTTGCATTCATGTGTACTATATATCTTGTCTATGTATGTGAGAGAATTACTTTTTATTTGACTTCGATACTTTTTGCGGTCGTAGGCGCATTTTCCTATATGGCCTGTACGGCGGCTTATTTGATGGGTGCAAGTTTCTGGGGAAAGACAAGTATTGCTGCCCTCATGGTAGGGCTTTTTCCAATGGGCGTCGCATTGTTGACATATTTGGTCTTGGCAAATGGCAAACCGTCATTTCATCCATTCGAATATGATGGAATCAAGGTCCAGCCACGTCCGCAAAACAAGCAAAAAACATCGGCCGCATATAGCCCTCTTTTGGTGGCCGGCGCAACCACCTTGGCGGCAAGTATTTTTACTAAAACAGCCGGCTTCCTCACTACCGGTATGGTTGTCCTGTTTGGGATGCTAGCTGTTTCCGTCACAATATTATTCTACGCACGCCACATAATCAGAGGCCTGCGCACCCTCCGCATCCAAGAAAAAACCATGCCCATCCCCTACACCTTCATGCAAATCGACGAAATTCGCGAAGCGCGCAGTCGTTGGTGGTTGAGCAGATTGTTCAAGTGGTTCGCTTCCTGGCGCAAGTCGCCGGGTGTCTGATTTTCGATGATCACTACGTGCAGGCCGCCCAAGCCTGATGACGTGTTACCGGTTTAAGGAGTAGTTGAAGCGATGGATCTTTCCTCACTGTTTTCGGCGCAGAACAGGCGCCTGTTCAAGCTGACCATGGCTCTCAAGGGCGGCCAGGAGTTGTTGCTTGAATCCTTTGCCGGGAGTGAAGGTTTATCGACTGATTTCGGATTTCAGCTGGATCTGGTTTCCGCGGACGCGAGCGTAAAACTCAAGTCCGCCATCGGGCAGGCCGCGACGATTGAAATCGAACTCGCTACCGGCGGTAGCCGTTATATCAACGGCCATGTGCTGAGCTTCGGGAACAACGGCAGCGATGGCGGCATGTCGCGCTACTCAGCCTATGTGGGTTCATGGTTGAGCTTGATTGCGCAGCGGTATGACTCTCAAATCTATCAGGATCAAACCGTAGAGCAGGTGATCAGGAAGGTCTTTGGTCGCTATGAAGGTCTCGCGAAATACGAGTTCCGCGTCAGCCGTACACTCAAGCCACACAGCTATATCACTCAGTACCGCGAAAGCGACAGTCACTTCGTCATGCGGCTGCTTGAGCAAGAAGGGTTGTTCTTCTACTTCGAGCACACGGCCGACAGCCACACGCTCATCATCATGGACGACTCCAGCGTTCTGACGCCGCTGCCTGAGCAGCCGCAAGTGCGCTTCCACACAGCATCAGTGACCGAAAACTCTGACTCCATCACTCACTGGAGTTCCGCCCGAGAGTTCCAGGCCGGAAAGATCTCGGTGCAAACCTTCGATTATCGACAGCCGGGAAATCGGATTCCCGTCACGATGAACAGCCTCAATCAACAAGGCGATGTTCCGTCGTATGAAATCTTCGATTACATGGGGCAGTACACCCACGGCACGTATGAAGATGGCGAACTTCTGGTGCGTAACCGTATTGAGGCGCTGGAGCTCAAAGGCAAGACATTTGTCGGGTCAAGCAACTGTCGCGCTATGCGCCCAGGCCATACGTTTGAGCTGACGCAGCATTACGAGCATGACGCTGGCTCTGCCGATGACAGGCAGTTCCTGGTGATGAACATCGAGCACCGCGGCAGCAACAATTACACCTCGGGAAGTCAGGCTGGCTACGGTAATAAATTTTATTGCGTGCGGAAAAAGATCAAATTCCGTCCACAGATGGACCTGCTCAAGCCTGCGATTTCCGGCCCACAAACCGCCATCATCGTCGGCCCGCCCGGCGAAGAAATATACACCGACGAAATGGGCCGCGTGAAAGTGCAGTTCCACTGGGACCGCTACGGCGAGTTCAACGACAAAAGCTCTTGCTGGGTCCGCGTTGCCCAATCCGGTGCCAGCGGCGGTTTCGGCAGCATGCAGATTCCTCGTGTAGGCGACGAAGTCGTCGTGGTATTCCTCGACGGCAACCCCGACCGCCCGCTGATCATGGGCAGCCTCTACAACAGCCAGAACATGCCGCCGTGGTCGTTGCCGGCGAACAAGACCCAGAGTGGTTTCTTGACCCGGTCGATGAAGGGCGATGGCGGCACGGCGAACTTTTTCCGTTTTGAAGACAAGGCCGGCGCCGAGCAAGTGATTGTCCACGCCGAGCGCAACATGGACACCGAGATCGAGGTCGACGAGATCCATAGCGTCGGCAGCAATCGCACGATCACAGTGGGCGGCACGCACACTGAAACGATCAAGAAAGACACGGTAATGAATGTCCAGGAAGGCTCGCTGACGATTCAGGTCGACAACCAGTTCATTCAGGTGAATGCCAAGCAGCACATTATTTTGCAGGTGGGCGGCAGTAGCATCACCCTCACTCCTGACGGGATCGAGATTAAAGGTGACGCCATCAATATCCTTGGCAAAAACACCTATGTCCAAGGTGACCGTGTCGATATCAACAAGTGAGAATCCAGACCATGGTCAGGACCAGTATTTACGACCGAATCTCCGAGAAGCGCCTGGCGGCCGAGGCGCTTGCGCGGCAGCAACAGCAGCAAGCAGCCGAAGCGCCGCCGGCTGTTATCGAGCCCGAGTCCATTGTCAAAGTGCCGCTGCAGCTTGCCCGTAATGGATTGACAGTCGCGGGCCTCAATTTGCTGATCCCGGATGGATTTAACTTCCGCGACATTGACACCACGCTGGAAAAGTATGGACATCCCGTCACGTTTGGTGCGAAGCGCCGTCCTGCGCCCGAAGGTCTGACGTTGAGGCGCGCCGTCGAGTTGTATGTGGAAAAATTGCGTCAAGACCACCCCGACGTCACCATTGTGCGGCAGAGCGATGGTGTGCTCGCGGGCCACCGGGCGATTGCTCTGGATTACATATTCACTGCCGGTCAGGAACGCCGCCACGGCAGAGTAATGAGTGCTGTGATCGAATCTGATAACGGTAACGAGCGTCAGTATTTCAGCATCTCCACCATGATAAATCCGGCACACGCAGAGCTTGCCGATTGGCTGATCGAGTTCGACGCCATGCTGGAAAGTGTCTCTGCTGACTGAACATTTCCCTTTTACGCATTCACGGAATACACCTCCAATGGACTATCAGCTTCAGGAAGGATCTATCGTACTGCCGGAAGGTTTTCAGGACCGTACGGTAAATATGTTTGTACTCGGTAACAGCATCCCGGCGCCGCTCAACATTACGATATCGCGTGACAATATGCTGCCCGCCGAGGACCTGAAAACGTACATCGAGCGTCAGGTGAAGCTTATAGCTGCCAAGCTGCGCGGCTACACATTGCTCAGCAAGAAACCTGCGACGTTATCGAGCGAGCAACCGCGCTCAGGCATCCAAGTGGATGCTTACTACATGAACGATGGTCGTCCTGTTTATCAGCGTCAGGCGGCTTTTGAGATCGAGCAAGGTCGTATTCTAGTGTTCTCAACGACCAGCCAAGCTGATTTTAGCGCCACTCAAAATGAGAACTGGCTGCAACTGCTGACCAGCTTCCAACCGCGCCAGGACACCGTGCCCACTGACGTCGAACAGGAGTAACTCATGTTCGAAGCAGCTCGTTGGGGTGATGAAATTGAGCACACCAGTGCTCTTGGTGGGTTTCTCATCGGTGCAGTGATTGGGCTTGCGATTGCAACTGCTGCCGCATTCACGATTTGTACGGCTGGTTTGGGTGGAATCCTGCTGAGTATTGCAGCAGGCTTGGGTGCCAGCTTTATTCCGGCGATTGGGGAGAGCATGGGAGCGGCACGAAGTTCTCCAGCCGGAGGAATAAAGCTGGAAGGGTGCTCTGCGGATGTGTTCATCAACAACCGTAATGCTGCCCATGCAACTCTGAGTCAAGGCGCGTGTGATAAACACCCAGCGCCGGTGCTAGTTGCGGAAGGTTCGTCCAACGTATTCATCAACAACGTGGCGGCTGCGCGCAAGGGTGACAAGCTGACCTGCGGGGCGAAGATTTCGAGTGGTTCGAACAACGTATTCATTGGTGGCGGAACAGAACGCTACCTTGATGTAGACGAGGAGATACCGGGCTGGCTACGCGTTACCGTCGATGTGTTGATGATCGTCGCTTCCATGGGGCGCGCGGTAGGTCCGATCTTCCGGCTCGGACTGACACAGGGGCTGAAAGCTGCCGGTCCGTGCGCATTGAAGTTTGGGGCAACAATCGCAGGTAGCTATCTGGCCGGTCGTTTCATAATCGGACCGGCCGTAGAGCGCGCGATCGGCGGCTTAAGCGGCAATCCGGTTGATCTTACAACGGGGCGCAAAGTGTTGTTCGAGTCGGGTGAAACCGACTTTGCGCTCCCTGGGCTAATGCCCATTGAATGGTCTCGTTTCTACGCAAGTGATTTGAACGTTGAAAGCGTGCTGGGTAGAGGGTGGGTGCTGCCGTGGGAACAAAGTCTGCGCAGAAGTGGCAGCTTCGTCTACCTCACTGATAACCAGGGGCGCAGTGTGCCTTTTGTTGACGTTGAACCTGGCGATCGCACCTATAACCCTTATGAGCAAATCCACTTGGTTCGCACTGAGGGCGGTCACTACCTCCTACAGACACTCGACAACACTTTCTTCTATTTCGGCGAAGTGCCGGACGACGATACTGCTGTTCAGTTGCAGCGCATTGAAAATGCCCTGGGGCATTACCTGCACTTCACCTATTCGGCCGACAATACGCTTACCGACATCAGCGCCCCGGGCGGTGTCCGTGTTCACCTGCATTACGACAATCCTCTGGGTCGCCTGACCGACGTCAAGCGTGTAGTCGACAACCTCGCCGTCGAAACCCTGGTGCAGTACCGTTACGACGATAATGGTCAACTGATCGAAGTGATCAATCGCAACAACGATTCGGTCCGCCGCTTCAGCTACATCGATGGCGTCATGGCCGGTCACAGTAACGCCCTCGGCCTGACCTGCAATTACCGCTGGCAGACCCTCGGCGATCAGCCTCGCGTGGTGGAGCACTGGACCAGCGATGGCGAACATTTTCACTACCGCTACGACTTCAACCAGCGCGTTTCCTGGGCTACTGACGTGCTGGGGCGTGAGTTGGAAATTCAGTACAACGAGGACCGTCGCGTGATTGCCAGTCGTGATTACGGCGGCGAATGCTACGGTATTGCCCTGGACGAAGCCGGCAACATGACGGGTTTGAATCTGCCCGATGGCAACAAGCTCGCGTTCAAATACGACGACTTTTCACGCCTGATCGAAGAGACCGATCCACTGGGTCGCAAAATCAAATACAAATATCACCTCAGTACCACGCTGGTCACTGAGACGACTTTCATGGACGGCAGCACCTGGAAAGCCCGCTACGACGCCAAGGGCAACCTCATCGCCGAAGTCGACGCGCTGGGCCACAAAACCGAATACCTCAACAGCGACGACGGCCTGCCGCACACCATCATCGATGCCACACACAAGTCTAAATACCTGTGGTGGAACACCCTGGCCCAGGTCGAACGTTTCCAGGACTGCTCGGGCAAAAGCACTCATTACCGCTTCGACGACCGCCACCACCTGATCGCCGTCACCGACGCCCTGAACCAGACCACCACCCTGGAACGCAAACCCGACGGCGAAGTGCTGCGCATCCAGCACCCGGACGGCAGCACCGAGTCCTTCACCTACAACGCTCTCGGCCAGGTCCTGACGCATACCGACGGCAAAGGCCAGACCACGCGCCTGCTGCGCACCGCCCGCGGCCTGCCGAGCAGCCGCCAGGACGCCAAGGGCCAGCGCATCCGCTACGAATACGACCAGGCCATTCGCCTGACCGCGCTGGTCAATGAAAACAATGTGGCTTACCAGTTTGCCTATGATGCGTCCGACCGGTTGGTTGAAGAGAAGCGCATCGACAACCTGACCCGCCGGTTCAGCTACAACCTCGGCGGGCACCTGACGCGGGTGGATGAAATCGGCTACGGCGAGCGCGGCGAACGGCCACAGCGCCATACCGAATTCGAGCGTGACCCAATCGGCCGACTGCTCGCCAAACTCAACGCCGATGCGCGTCAGGATTACACCTACGACGAGGCTGATCGACTGCTCAGCATTGAGCGCCTGCCCACCGCCAACGGCAAGAAACTCGGCGTCAGCGAAGAGCGACTCGATTTTGCCTACGACCTGCTCGGGCGCCTGATCAAGGAGACCACACCCCAAGGTGCTCTGGCCTACGACTACGATCCGCTGAGCAACCTGACCACGCTGACCCTGCCTACTGGTCAGCACCTGAATCACCTGTACTACGGCAGCGGCCACCTGCACCAGCTCAACCTCGATGGCCAGTTGATCAGCGACATGGAGCGCGACGACCTGCACCGCGAAGTGCTGCGCACTCAAGGCACGCTCACCAGTTGTTTTGGCTATGACGCGATGGGCCGCAAGGCCTGGCAATTCGCCTCGACGTTGCCGGCAGAAAAACTCTCGCAGATTCTTAACCCGGGCATCCAGCCTGAACTATTGGTAGAGCACGCCTATAACCCGATCCACCGCCGTCACCAATACGATCCCGCCGGCGAACTGACCCGCACCCTCGACAAGCTGCGCGGCGAGATCAAGTACGACTATGAAGCCAATGGTCAACTGCACAGCCGCGACACCGGCAAGCTGGTGGACAGTGAAGAGTTCAGGTACGACGCGGCGGCGAACCGGTTGAACTTCAATACCAGCCAGTTTGATCACGTCAAAGACAACCGGATCAAGCAGTGGCGCGATCAGGAATACAGCTACGACCCGTGGGGCAATCTGATCGAAAAGCGCATTGGTCTGACCACGTTGCAGACGTTTAGCTACGACTGTGAAAACCGCCTCGTCAAAGCTGAGACGCTGGTTAACAGCAAGCTTGAAAGTGTCGGCACCTACCACTACGACAGCCTGGGCCGACGGGTAGGTAAAACCTCAATAAAAGACGGCAAAACCGAACAAAAAAACTTCCTCTGGCAAGGCCTGAGGATGCTGCGCGAAGAACAGCCGGGGCAGAGCAGCCTGTACATCTACGAGCCCGGCAGCTATGCGCCGCTGGCCCGCGTTGATCAAAGCGAAGGGGAAGAGCAGAAGCTTTACTACTTCCACACCGACCAGATCGGCACGCCGCTGGAAATGACTGACGCTGACGGAAGCATTGTCTGGCAAGCGACGTACAAGGCGTGGGGTTCCATCGAAGCGCTGGCGGTGAACGAGGTTGAGCAGAATCTGAGGTTTCAGGGGCAGTACTTCGACGACGAAACGGGGCTGCACTACAATACGTTTCGGTATTATGATCCGGAGGTTGGACGGTTTATTACGCAGGATCCGATTGGGTTGGACGGGGGGGTAAATATCTATCAGTACGCTTTGAATCCGACTCAATGGTTGGATCCTTTGGGCCTTTCTTGCTCTTCAGACTCAAGAAAACTAGCGCAAAATCTAGGTCCAAAACCGTCCGGCGGCGGTCAGTATGATGCTCATCACATTGTAATGTCCAATTCAAAAGATGTTAGGATGATAGCGTTAAGAGAAAAGATGGAAACTCTTGGTGTTGATGTAAATAGTAGAAGAAACGGCATTTGGTTGCCCAACACTGAAAAAGTTAGAGTTCCGGGAACTGTCACCACTCCGCACAAAGGTGCTGGTATACACAGTAATGCTTATAAACAATATGTGTACGATAACCTAATTGGGTCTAAAACTAAATCCGATTTCCTGCAAGGGTTAAGTGATATTCAACAGTTCCTTGCAGGCGGTAAAACCTTTCCAGCTTACAGGTAATATTTTGATGGCTATCGGCGTTAACTACGAAATGATTTTAGATGAAATGCGACTCCGGCTGAAATCAGGAGACGTTTTGTCTGAGTTCTTAGAATTAAATAAAAACCTTAAGCCAACCTCGGAAAAGTGGGCCAATTCAATTGCATGGAATTTCATTCCGTTTTATTCGGAACTGACTGGCTACGGTTTAAATAGTTTTTTGATTGGGAGTCCAAAAAATAAAAAGAAGAAAATTCAATACATATTTTCGAATGACGCTGTTGTTGAAATCAACAACTTTAACTCCCAAGGGGGGGCGGCTGATCGTAGTTTGATCATATATAATGAATCGATGTCAGAAATGCTTACGGTAGACGAGGATGATATTCCTTATCGGTTATCGCGAACATTAAAAAAAGGAGATCTGCTAGTTAGTTCGTTCATAGTGCAGGATGATGGGCAGTATTGGGTTTACGAGTATCTCTGGGAGCTTGGGGTAATAGTTGGTATTAGAGATTTCTCCTTAAATAGCGCGAAGCCCTTTGTGGATCTTTCTGTTGCATATAACGAGAGCGGGGAGGTTGATAGGATCTCGTATCTATTCAATGATGAGAAAGTTAGTGTTTACGACAAAAAATGAAGAGGGGTGGTGAGGCAGATAATTGGTCGGCTGACGTTTTGACAGACTAAGTAGATGCTTTTATGTAAGGCGCGTATTAACTGGGCCGAATCACCTTGATATGCTCTTTTACAATTTGATCTGTGGCGTGGCTGCCAACTTTGCTTCAGCAACCTGGACCATTTAGCGAGGCACACTTACTGAACTGCCTGTGTCCGTCGAGCATTACGACGACTATTACCGCTGCATCGAGAGACCGACGCACTCGGCCACAAGACCGAATACCTCAACAGCGATGACGGCCTGCCGCACACCATCATCGATGCCACGCAAAAATCCAAATACCTGTGGTGGAACACCCTGGCCCAGGTCGAGCGCTTCCAGGACTGCTCGGGTAAAAACACCCGGTATCGCTTCGACGAGCGCCACCACCTGATCGCCGTCACCGACGCTCTGAACCAGACCACCACCCTGGAACGCAAACCCGCCGGCGAAGTGCTGCGCATCCAGCACCCGGACGGCAGCGCCGAATCCTTCACCTACAACGCCCTCGGCCAGGTGCTGACCCACACCGACGGCAAAGGCCAGACCACGCGCCTGCTGCGCACCGCCTGCGGCCTGCCGAGCAGCCGCCAAGACGCCAAGGGCCAGCGCATCCGCTACGAATACGACCAGGCCGTTCGCCTGACCGCGCTGGTCAATGAAAACAATGTGGCTTACCAGTTTGCCTATGACGCGTCCGACCGCTTGATCGAAGAAAAACGCATCGACAACCTGACCCGCCAGTTCAGCTACAACCTGGGCGGGCACCTGACGCGGGTGGATGAAATCGGTTACGGCGAGCGCGGCGAACGCCCACAGCGCCATACCGAATTTGAGCGCGATGCGATTGGCCGCCTGCTAGCCAAACTCAACGCCGACGCCCGCCAGGACTACACCTACGACGACGCAGACCGCTTGCTCACCATCGAGCGCCTGCCCACCGCCAACGGCAAGAAACTCGGCGTCAGCGAAGAGAAGCTCGATTATGCCTACGACCTTTTGGGCCGCCTGATCAAGGAAACCACGCCGCAAGGTGTTCTTTCCTACGACTACGATCCACTGAGCAACCTGACCACGCTGACCCTGCCCACCGGCCAGCACCTGAACCATCTGTACTACGGCAGCGGCCACCTGCACCAGCTCAACCTCGACGGCCAGCTGATCAGCGACATGGAACGCGACGACCTGCACCGCGAAGTGCTGCGCACCCAGGGCAAGCTCACCAGCTGCTTCGGCTACGACGCCATGGGCCGCAAGGCCTGGCAGTTCGCCTCGACTCTGCCGGCGGAAAAGCTCTCGCAACTCCACAACCCCGGCATCCAGCCGCAACTGCTGGTAGAGCACGCCTACAACCCGATCCACCGCCGTCACCAGTACGACCCGGCCGGCGAACTGACCCGCACCCTCGACAAGCTGCGCGGCGAGATCAAGTACGACTATGAAGCCAATGGTCAACTGCACAGCCGCGACACCGGCAAGCTGGTGGACAGCGAAGAATTCCGCTACGACGCGGCGGCGAACCGGCTGAACTTCAACACCAGTCAGTTTGATCACGTCAAAGACAACCGGATCAAGCAGTGGCGGGATCAGGAGTATGCCTACGATGCGTGGGGCAACCTGATTGAAAAACGCAGCGGGTTGAGCCGGCTGCAGACGTTCAGTTATGACGGCGAAAATCGGCTGGTCAATGCCGAGACCTTGGTGAATGGCAAGCTGGAAAGCAGCGGTGCCTATCGCTATGACAGCTTGGGACGGCGGGTGGCCAAGGTATCAGCGGTCAACGGGGTTACCGAACAGAAGCAATTCTTGTGGCAAGGCTTGCGGATGTTGCGCGAGGAAATGCCGGGGCAGAGCAGCCTGTACCTTTACGAGCCGGGCAGTTATGCGCCCTTGGCGCGGGTGGACCAGGCGGAAGGCGGGGAGCAGACGCTCTATTACTTCCACACCGACCAGATTGGTACGCCGCTGGAGATGACCGACGTTGATGGCGCGATTGTCTGGCAGGCGACTTACAAAGCCTGGGGCGCCCTCGAAACGCTGGCGGTGAATGAGGTAGAGCAGAACCTGAGGTTCCAGGGGCAGTATTTCGACGACGAGACGGGGCTGCACTGCAATACGTTTCGGTATTATGATCCGGAGGTGGGGCGGTTTATAACGCAGGATCCGATTGGGTTGGTGGGAGGTAGTAATCTTTACTCTTATGTACCTGCTCCCACACTTTGGATTGATCCGTTGGGATGGCTCCCTTGGGATAAAGGCGGCTTTAATAGCTGGTTTAACAGTGCATCTGTCAACGATATAGTTAGCAACAAGACGGCGGTAGAGGATGCGCTTCGAAGACCAGGGGGTAAACATGAGATGTTCCCGGTTTCCATGGCTGCGAAGGCGAAAGAACTTGGCTTTACAGCCCAAGAGCTAAAAGAGATGACTGTGCCAACTAAAGATATTACTTTTGTGGGCGTCACCGACAAGCACGGCAATCTCGTGCCTGATGGCCCGCACCATGGCAGTAGTGCAGGTAGAAATTTTCATAATAAACTGATTAAAGACTTGGCTAAGGCGAACACAAAATCTCAAGCTTTGAGCGTGATTGATAGCCATCATCGTTCTCACATGAAATTAGGAAGTTGTTAATGGATACCTATGATATTGAACGTTACGAAAAGGTACATCTTTGGATTGGTACAAACTTCGAGGCAGAATCAGACTATCAAAAATATTTTGAGTTGGATTATTCTGCTGAGTTGGATGAGCCCGCATACAAGGTTTGTGAGTTTTGTAAGGATATAGGAATAAGATGGTATGATGAAGACTTTATTGGGATTATACCTAGGTCTGAAAAAGAAATCGCTTTAGACGATCTTCTTAAAAACTCCTCTGTGGATCCTGGCGAGTTAGAAAACGTTAAGGCGGAATGTGCTAACTTAGGTATAACCAAAGCTAATGCAATATTCTGGTATTCTGATGGCGGAGTTGCGGTTTCTCAACCATATAAATCTAACTATAACGGGTTAAAATATATCGGCTTGTTTGAGGGGAATTAGACTTTTTGAGGTTTTTAGATGGTTTCCTCGCCCCCTGGAACCATTGTTACCGCCTCGACACAACGTGTTTATCAATAGCACGGCGGCGGCCCGTAAAGACGACAAGATGGCCTGTGGCGCAACCATTTCCAGCAGCTCTGACAACGTGTTCATCGGCGACGGCACCCACCGTTACCTGCCGGTAGACGACGAGATTCCGGGCTGGTTGCGCACCACTGTCGATATCCTTATGGCGATTGCAGGCGCAGCAGGTGGTATCGCCCAACTGATCAAGGCCGGGACCCAGGCCGGTATGAAAGCGGTCATGCCCTGCGTGCTGAAATTCACTGCCGGTTTCGTCGCCGGTGAAGTCGCCAGTCGCTACGCCGTAGGACCGGCCATCGAACGGGCAGTGGGCGGTCTGGTCGGCAACCCCGTCGACGCCACCACCGGGCGCAAGGTCATCCCTGACGAAACCGATTTCAGCCTCCCGGGCCTGATGCCCATCGACTGGTCACGCTTCTACGCCAGCGACCTGACCGTCGACAGTGTGCTCGGCAAGGGCTGGGTGTTGCCTTGGGAACAAAGTTTGCGCCGCAGTGGCAGCTTCGTTTACCTGACCGACAATCAAGGTCGCACCGTGCCCTTCGTGAACGTGCAGCCGGGCGAGCGGGTCTACAACCCTCACGAACAGGTTTATCTGGTTTGCACCGAAGGCGGCCATTACCTGCTGCAAACCCTCGATAACATCTTCTTCTACTTCGGCGAAGTCCCCGACGACAACTCGGCGGTACCGCTGCAGCGCATCGAAAACGCCCTCGGTCACTTCCTGCATTTCACCCACACCGTTGAAGGCAAGCTCACCGACATCAGCGCAACTGGCGGTGTGCGGGTGCACCTGCATTACGACAATCCATTGGGCCGCCTGACCGACGTTAAACGCATCGTTGACAACCAGGCTGTTGAAACCCTGGTGCAGTATCGCTATGACGATAACGGCCAGCTCATCGAAGTGATCAATCGCAACAACGATTCGGTCCGCCGTTTCAGCTACATCGATGGCGTCATGGCCAGTCACAGCAATGCCTTGGGCCTGAGCTGCCATTACCGCTGGCAGACCCTCGGCGACCAGCCCCGCGTCGTGGAACACTGGACCAGCGATGGCGAGCATTTCCATTTTCGCTACGACTTGAACGCCCGCACCACCTGGATCACCGACGTGCTCGGGCGCGAAGCCGAGATCCACTACAACAGCGATCACCGCGTTACCTCCAGTCGCGACTTCGGTGGCGAGCACTACGTCATCGAGATCGACGACACCGGCAACATGACCGGCCTCACATTGCCCGACGGCAATGTCGTCAAACTCAAGTACGACGAATACGCGCGGCTGCTGGAAGAAACCGATCCGCTCGGGCGCAAGATCAAGTACCAGTACCACCACCTGACAACCCTGGTCACCCAGGTCGACTACCCCGACGGCAGCACCTGGAAAGCCCGCTACGACGCCAAGGGCAACCTCATCGCCGAAGTCGACGCGCTGGGCCACAAAACCGAATACCTCAACAGCGACGACGGCCTGCCGCACACCATCATCGACGCCACGCACAAGTCCAAATACCTGTGGTGGAACACCCGGGCCCAGGTCGAGCGCTTCCAGGACTGCTCGGGCAAAAGCACGTATTACCGCTACGACGAGCGCCACCACCTCGTCGCCGTCACCGACGCGCTGAACCAGACCACCACCCTGGAACGCAAACCCGACGGCGAAGTGCTGCGCATCCAGCACCCGGATGGCAGCGCCGAGTCCTTCACCTACAACGCCCTCGGCCAGGTGCTGACGCACACCGATGGCAAAGGCCAGACCACCCGCCTGCTGCGCACCGCCCGCGGTTTGCCAAGCAGCCGCCAGGACGCCAAGGGCCAGCGCATCCGCTACGAGTACGACAAGGCCTTTCGCCTGACCGCGCTGGTCAATGAAAACAATGCGGCCTACCAGTTTGCCTATGACGCGTCCGACCGTCTGGTTGAAGAAAAACGCATCGACAACCTGACCCGCCAGTTCAGCTACAACCTGGGCGGGCACCTGACGCGAGTCAACGAAATCGGCTACGGCGAACGCGCTGACCGGCCACAGCGCAGTACCGAATTTGAACGCGATGCCATCGGCCGCCTGCTGGCCAAACTCAACGCCGACGCGCGTCAGGATTACACCTACGACGACGCAGACCGCTTGCTCACCATCGAGCGCCTGCCTACCGCCAACGGCAAAAAACTCGGCGTCGGCGAAGAGAAACTCGATTTTGCCTACGACCTGCTGGGCCGCCTGATCAAGGAGACCACACCCCAAGGTGCTCTGGCCTACGACTACGATCCGCTGAGCAACCTGACCACGCTGACCCTGCCTACTGGTCAGCACCTGAATCACCTGTACTACGGCAGCGGCCACCTGCACCAGCTCAACCTCGATGGCCAGTTGATCAGCGACATGGAGCGCGACGACCTGCACCGCGAAGTGCTGCGCACTCAAGGCACGCTCACCAGTTGTTTTGGCTATGACGCGATGGGCCGCAAGGCCTGGCAATTCGCCTCGACGTTGCCGGCAGAGAAACTCTCGCAGATTCTTAACCCGGGCATCCAGCCTGAACTATTGGTAGAACACGCCTACAACCCGATCCACCGCCGTCACCAGTACGACCCGGCCGGCGAACTGACCCGCACCCTCGACAAGCTGCGCGGCGAGATCAAGTACGACTATGAAGCCAATGGTCAACTGCACAGCCGCGACACCGGCAAGCTGGTGGACAGCGAAGAATTCCGCTACGACGCGGCGGCGAACCGGTTGAACTTCAACACCAGCCAGTTTGATCACGTGAGGGACAACCGGATCAAGCAGTGGCGCGATCAGGAATATGCCTACGATGCGTGGGGCAACCTGATTGAAAAGCGCAGCGGGTTGAGCCGGCTGCAGACGTTCAGTTATGACGGCGAAAATCGGCTGGTCAAGGCCGAGACCTTGGTGAATGGCAAGCTGGAAAGCAGCGGTGCCTATCGCTATGACAGCCTCGGCCGACGGGTAGGTAAAACCTCAGTAAAAGGCGGCAAAACCGAACACAAGAACTTCCTCTGGCAAGGCCTGAGGATGCTGCGCGAAGAACAGCCGGGGCAGAGCAGCCTGTACATCTACGAGCCCGGCAGCTATGCGCCGCTGGCCCGCGTTGATCAAAGCGAAGGGGAAGAGCAGAAGCTTTACTACTTCCACACCGACCAGATTGGTACGCCGTTGGAGATGACCGACGTTGATGGCGCGATTGTCTGGCAGGCGACGTACAAGGCGTGGGGTTCCATCGAAACGCTGGCGGTGAACGAGGTTGAGCAGAACCTGAGGTTTCAGGGTCAGTATTTCGATGATGAGACGGGGCTGCATTACAATACGTTTAGGTATTACGATCCGCAGGTTGGGCGCTTTATAACGCAGGATCCGATTGGGCTGGATGGTGGACTCAACCTTTATCGATACGTTACGAGTCCTACTGGTTGGATCGATCCTCTTGGATGGACTGGAATAGATGGAAGCGGCAGGCCGCTATCGAGCAGTCAGTATAGTGTGTGGACCAGTGTGGAAATGCCATCAGAAATTCATGCGTCTGACCGGCCGGTACACTTCCGGTATGCAAACGAAGAGTTATACAATCGGACGTTAAAATATCCAGAGCTGAAATCCTCCCTTCCACCTGAGGTGGTGACGCATATTCAGCCTGGGCCTAGAGGAGGATTTAAGCAAACCAGTCCGCCAAATCATTCTTGGCACCATAATGCTCAGACTCCTAAGGATATCGAGTTGATACCTAGGGCTCAGCATCAGGCGGCCGGACCGGTACAGCAAAGCCTCCATCCTAATCAGCAGGGTGGCTTCAAAAAATTGCAAAACTCTGCGTGTTGAGGTGAGTATGAAAACCTATAGTATTAGAGAAGTTTTAGAGAATATCGGGCAGATGCCAGAGACATGGTTTTATTTGCCAGCTACGACATGGACGTTGGATACGAAAGGAGCATTTTCTTTAGATAGTTGGGATTTTCCGCCCGACTCAACGGATTACCTTCCTCCACAGGTAGCTAGCGAGGGATGGAAGGCATCACTTGATAAAGCATCAATTGAAGATGTGATTTCAAATCTTGATCAGCAGTTACCTAACCCAACAATTGATGAGTATTTTGAAGCGTTTAAGTTTTACTTTGAAAATGATGCGTTCATTGTTTTATAAGTCTTTCAGTTTTTAGAAACAAGAGCAATGCGCTTGCTCGTTAGCGGCAAGCGCAGCTCTTTGAAGCTCATTAAGACACATCTTGGCGTGATTGGGCTGCGTGAGTTGGGCGTCCCGCTAGGGCTAAATAAAAACTCTATCAGGGCAGGAGTGTGTTAATGAAACTGCGGACACCTTCAAATAATTAACCAGATAACTACTGGATTTTCTTATGATCGCGAGCATAGCCTTGATCACTTGAAGTTTTATGAGTGTAAAAAGATTTCTGCCTCTAAGCCTGCTCCAAAAATGACGTTGAAGAATAAGATTTCTGTCGCGGCTATTCGCCGGTACGACTATTTATTTAGCGACGGGCCGGATTTGGTAAGCTCTAGGCTTGCAGGTATTATTAATTCTTCAGCATTGGCCGATGGTGTACAGCTTATTCGCACGGACGTCACCATAAATGGTGAAGGCTATAATGATTATTTTATAATTAATTATCTGAGGTCCGAGTCGGCTTTTGATATGGCTCAGTCTATTAATAAACCACTGGCCAGGTCTATGCCTGAAGGTCCCAAGAAGTTTAATAGCATTGCCCTGCTTAATAAAGATCCAGTCAGTAACATTTTTCGGGCTCTGGAAAGCAGTTCTCACGTAGTGTGTTCTGATCAAGCTGTTGCGTTTTTTAAGGCTAACCCAGTTAATCACACCAGAGGCCCTCTAAAAGACACTAGAGGCATTGGTGGCACTCACTGGCACGAAACGCAAATTCGTGAGAGTCAAGGTCTTGGCAGAAATGAGTTCGCACCTTCACTCAAGCGAGAACTAGATATAACCTCTGGCGCACTGAGAAAAAGTGGAGTGCCTAGCTCGCGAGTTAAGCAGCTAAAAAGAATGGCGAAAAAATTTCATAGCGGTTTAAGCACATGCGGATGAGGTCATTATGATAAAGGTCAAACAGATTATTCCTTCCGATAGCGTTGCTGTTTCTTCGGGAGTCACTCTCGGAGGGCAGGTAGCTGAGGTCGTAGCATGGCCGCTAAACCCAGATGGTGATCCGCTTACCTTAGTTGCTTCTATAGACTGTTCTAAAATTAAAGGCGATACAAAAAAAAGTAGCATTCCAAGTGAAGGCGTGCTGTACGTTTTTTCTACTTACAGCAAGTCAGACTATTTTCTCGAGAATATAACGTATAGCGGCGATCCCTCAGAGTTAGATTTAATTTTGAGTGGGTATACTCTAGTTGTGCTTGGAGACGGCGGGGTGTTTCAAACTAGCCCTGTCGACAGTATTCCTGAGATGGCGACAGAGTTAAAAGATAGGCAAATAGAAGATGAAGGCTTCCCCGTTTTTTCTATGATTTCAGATTTGGCTCCGCATGGCATGATCGTTCCGGAAGCTCTGATTTTAGACTATGATTTTATCTGCCAGCTATATTCAGCAGATTTTTCAGAGCCATTTAAAGATATATTTTATCTCAGTGATGCAGTTGGATATTTGTTCTTGAAAAAAGATGGAAGAGGAGAAGGGTTGTTTTTTGTTCAGACGGGTTGAAGACTAGAGCATTCCTAATCGGTCGAACAGAACCTGCGCGTTGGGGGCCAGAATTTCGACGTTGAGACGGCGCTGTATTACTACGGAGCCCTGAACGGGTTCCTCAACGGGGCCGCGCTGATGCCACGGTCGCGAAGTTCACCTGTGGGTTCTGTTTGGCCCTGTAGGCGGGTCTGGCCGCAGGCGTGGGAGGTAGCCTGCGGACTTCGTTGAGGGAAGCAATAGGCAGCAGTTTTTCCTCGCCCTCCGGCACCATCGTTCTCTGTCGACGCCACCACCGGGCGCAAGGTCATCCCTGACGAAACCGACTTCAGCCTCCCCGGCCTGATGCCCATCGACTGGTCACGCTTCTACGCCAGCGACCTGGCCGTCGACAGTGTGCTCGGCAAGGGTTGGGTGTTGCCTTGGGAACAAAGCCTGCGACGCAGCGGCCGCTTCGTTTACCTGACCGACAACCAGGGGCGCACCGTGCCCTTCGTGGACGTGCAGCCGGGCGAGCGCGTCTACAACCCTCACGAACAGGTCTATCTGGTTTGCACCGAAGGCGGCCATTATCTGCTGCAAACCCTCGATAACATCTTCTTCTACTTCGGCGAAGTCCCCGAGGACAACTCGGCTGTACCCCTGCAGCGCATCGAAAACGCCCTCGGTCACTTCCTGCATTTCACCCACACCGTTGAAGGCAAGCTCTCCGACATCAGCGCCACTGGCGGTGTGCGGGTGCACCTGCATTACGACAACCCGTTGGGCCGCCTGACCGACGTTAAACGCATCGTTGACAACCAGGCTGTTGAAACCCTGGTGCAGTATCGCTATGACGATAACAGCCAGCTCATCGAAGTGATCAATCGCAACAGCGATTCGGTCCGCCGCTTCAGCTACATCGATGGCGTCATGGTCAGTCACAGTAACGCCCTCGGCCTGACCTGCAACTACCGCTGGCAGACCCTCGGCGACCAGCCCCGCGTGGTGGAACACTGGACCAGCGATGGCGAGCACTTCCATTTTCGCTACGACTTGAACGCCCGCACCACTTGGATCACCGACGTGCTCGGGCGCGAAGCCGAGATCCACTACAACAGCGATCACCGCGTCACCTCCAGCCGCGACTTCGGTGGCGAGCACTACGTTATCGAGATCGATGACACCGGCAACATGACCGGCCTCACATTGCCCGACGGCAATATCGTCACGCTCAAGTACGACGAATACGCTCGACTGCTGGAAGAAACCGACCCGCTCGGGCGCAAGATCAAGTACCAGTACCATCACCTGACGACCCTGGTTACGCAGGTTGATTACCCTGACGGCAGCACCTGGAAAGCCCGCTACGACGCCAAGGGCAACCTCATTGCCGAAGTCGACGCGCTGGGCCACAAAACCGAATACCTCAACAGCGATGACGGCCTGCCGCACACCATCATCGATGCCACGCAAAAATCCAAATACCTGTGGTGGAACACCCTGGCCCAGGTCGAGCGCTTCCAGGACTGCTCGGGTAAAAACACCCGGTATCGCTTCGACGAGCGCCACCACCTGATCGCCGTCACCGACGCTCTGAACCAGACCACCACCCTGGAACGCAAACCCGCCGGCGAAGTGCTGCGCATCCAGCACCCGGACGGCAGCGCCGAATCCTTCACCTACAACGCCCTCGGCCAGGTGCTGACCCACACCGACGGCAAAGGCCAGACCACGCGCCTGCTGCGCACCGCCCGCGGCCTGCCGAGCAGCCGCCAAGACGCCAAGGGCCAACGCATCCGCTACGAATACGACCAGGTCATTCGCCTGACCGCGCTGGTCAACGAAAACAATGCGGCCTACCAGTTTGCCTACGACGCATCCGACCGCCTGGTCGAAGAAAAACGCATCGACAATCTGACGCGCCGCTTCAGCTACAACCTGGGTGGGCACCTGACGCGGGTGGACGAAATCGGCTACGGCGAGCGCGGCGAACGGCCACAGCGCCATACCGAATTCGAACGCGATGCCATCGGCCGCCTGCTGGCCAAACTCAACGCCGATGCGCGTCAGGATTACACCTACGACGAGGCTGATCGACTGCTCAGCATTGAGCGCCTGCCCACCGCCAACGGCAAGAAACTCGGCGTCAGCGAAGAGAAACTCGATTTTGCCTACGACCTGCTCGGGCGCCTGATCAAGGAGACCACACCCCAAGGTGCTCTGGCCTACGACTACGATCCGCTGAGCAACCTGACCACGCTGACCCTGCCCAGCGGCCAGCAGCTGAACCATCTGTACTACGGCAGCGGCCACCTGCACCAGCTCAACCTCGATGGCCAGTTAATCAGCGACATGGAACGCGACGACCTGCACCGCGAAGTGCTGCGCACCCAGGGGCACCTCACCAGCTGCTACGGCTACGACGCCATGGGCCGCAAGGCCTGGCAGTTCGCCTCGACTCTGCCGGCGGAAAAGCTCTCGCAACTCCACAACCCCGGCATCCAGCCGCAACTGCTGGTAGAGCACGCCTACAACCCGATCCACCGCCGTCACCAGTACGACCCGGCCGGCGAACTGACCCGCACCCTCGACAAGCTGCGCGGCGAGATCAAGTACGACTATGAAGCCAATGGTCAACTGCACAGCCGCGACACCGGCAAGCTGGTGGACAGTGAAGAATTCCGCTACGACGCGGCGGCGAACCGGCTGAACTTCAACACCAGTCAGTTTGATCATGTGAAGGACAACCGGATCAAGCAGTGGCGGGATCAGGAATATGCCTACGATGCGTGGGGCAACCTGATTGAAAAACGCAGCGGGTTGAGCCGGCTGCAGACGTTCAGTTATGACGGCGAAAATCGGCTGGTCAATGCCGAGACCTTGGTCAATGGCAAGCTGGAAAGCAGCGGTGCTTATCGTTATGACAGCTTGGGCCGGCGCGTGGCCAAGGTGTCCGCGGTGAACGGGGTCACGGAACAGAAGCATTTCCTGTGGCAAGGTCTGCGGATGTTGCGCGAGGAAACGCCGGGGCAAAGCAGTCTGTACCTCTACGAGCCGGGCAGTTATGCGCCGTTGGCGCGGGTGGACCAGGCGGAAGGTGGGGAGCAGACGCTCTATTACTTCCATACCGACCAGATCGGGACGCCGCTGGAGATGACGGACCGGGAGGGGCGGATTGTCTGGCAGGCGACGTACAAGGCGTGGGGGGCGCTGGAGCGGCTGGAGGTCAATGAGGTCAAGCAGAACCTGCGGTTTCAAGGGCAGTATTTCGACGACGAGACGGGGCTGCACTACAATACATTTCGGTATTACGATCCGGGGGTGGGGCGGTTTATTACGCAGGATCCGATTGGGTTGTCGGGTGGGTTTAACCTTTACCGATATGCACCTAACTCAACTGGATGGATAGACCCTTATGGGTTGACCGGGTTCTTCGCGCCGTCTACATTCACTGCTCCGTCTGGTAGTGTCCACACTGTTTATCAGCAAGCGATCGATTGGGACTTGCCGGTTAATACTCGGGATGGCACCAGAACTAACTTGGATTTAGCCTCTGAGGGGAGAAGTCCGTTTGTGGTTAAAAATGGAAGCTACTCACAACTTAATTTGCACCATTCAAAACAAGACGGCTTGGGCTCTCTTTTTGAATTGTCTGCTGACACGCATCAGAAATTTGGTAAAAGCAATGCGCTCCATCCTCATCTGCCAGGTCAGCATCCGATTAATCCTGTGGATAGAGATCTATTTAACGGAGATCGGGAGGCGTATTGGAAAGGGCGTGCGCAGTCGGAAGTAAAAAATAGAAACTCTGGGAGCTCTAAAGGCTCTATGAATTGCGGGTGAAAAAAATGATATCTAAGAAAGTTGTTGATTATTGTAAGCAGCAAGGCTGGTGGTATGATGATGCTAGTCCGGATTATGAAGTGGAGCTCAAAAAGTTAGGTGTTGATCTTTCAACTGACTTCGCTCAATTCTATCTTCATGTCGAAGATGGACCTACTTTTATTAGCCGTGGCAAAGAAATATATCAAATTTGCTGGTTTTCCAAAAATACTAATTTTGATTTGACGCTAAAACGAACCCGCGAAACGCTCGGCCTTCCTCAGGACTATCTTCCGCTGGATAGTTTTGAGGGGGAGAGTGGGTTTTTCTATAATAAAAAAACAGAAGTAGTAATAGAAATATCTCTCGGTGATTCTATTGTTGAATTTCAACAAGGGCAGTTGAAACCTCAATGGTCGAATTTTAGTGAATTCTTGGAGAGCTTTTTTGAGTTGGCTTAAGCGAGTGCGTATGGCCGATTAGATTTCGGCGCCATTCGTGACATAACGTTTGAGGGCATGACTGGCGAAGAGCCCTCGCACATTCGACAACTGCGTGGAGAGATCAAATACGAGGATATACATCAAATTTACCCACGCCCCAGCGGAGTAAAAAATATGAAATTCACATACTGAGGTCTGTCGGGATATGCCAGTAGTATATAAAGCAGGTTTGAAATCTGCAGATGTTGATTATATTGAGATTGAAATTAATAGGGTTTTCTCTGCAGAGTATAGGGAATTTTTGTCTGGAATGAATGGGTTTTACTTAACGGCTCCTGATTACGTGCAGCTACCATTAAGCGCTGTTGATGAGGGTACTATAAGTTTTGACCGTTTTTTTGGGCTCTTGCCTGAAGAAGAGTGCAATGATGTGGTTAGTTTTAATAAGGAATTTATTGATGAGCTCGGCTTTCTCGACGAGGCCGTAGCTATAGGAGAGGATGGAGGCGGGAATCCTTACGTGATGATTGGCAAGCGGGGGAAGCAAGGTGTTTATTATTGGGACAGAACTCATCTTCACGAATCTGACTCGAAAAATAATTGTGACATTCCAGAACAGAATGATTGCGGGAATTTGTTTTTTGTCTCTGGAAGCTTCGATGAATTTTATGATTTAGTTGTTAAATGTGGTGGTGCCCGGATTTTATTGAGGAGGTTTAAATAAAGTTGTCGCTTGGCAACGAGATAGAAAAAGTCGGGTGCTGGGATTGTCTGTGAGATTTGATTAAGTTCTTTAAAATTTAATTTTTTGAGTGGCTGCGATTATCGCTTCAGCCACTCACCTCTGCGCTTTTATTGGCGCAAGTTAGGTGCACACGGCAGAAAGCGCTCTCAGCGCCACCGGCGGCGTTCGCGTTCACTGCATTACGACAATCCATTGGGCCGCCTGACCGACGTTAAACGCATCGTTGACAACCAGGCTGTTGAAACCCTGGTGCAGTATCGCTATGACGATAACGGCCAGCTCATCGAAGTGATCAATCGCAACAACGATTCGGTCCGCCGTTTCAGCTACATCGATGGCGTCATGGCCAGTCACAGCAATGCCTTGGGCCTGAGCTGCCATTACCGCTGGCAGACCCTCGGCGACCAGCCCCGCGTCGTGGAACACTGGACCAGCGATGGCGAGCATTTCCATTTTCGCTACGACTTGAACGCCCGCACCACCTGGATCACCGACGTGCTCGGGCGCGAAGCCGAGATCCACTACAACAGCGATCACCGCGTTACCTCCAGTCGCGACTTCGGTGGCGAGCACTACGTCATCGAGATCGACGACACCGGCAACATGACCGGCCTCACATTGCCCGACGGCAATGTCGTCAAACTCAAGTACGACGAATACGCGCGGCTGCTGGAAGAAACCGATCCGCTCGGGCGCAAGATCAAGTACCAGTACCACCACCTGACAACCCTGGTCACCCAGGTCGACTACCCCGACGGCAGCACCTGGAAAGCCCGCTACGACGCCAAGGGCAACCTCATCGCCGAAGTCGACGCGCTGGGCCACAAAACCGAATACCTCAACAGCGACGACGGCCTGCCGCACACCATCATCGACGCCACGCACAAGTCCAAATACCTGTGGTGGAACACCCGGGCCCAGGTCGAGCGCTTCCAGGACTGCTCGGGCAAAAGCACGTATTACCGCTACGACGAGCGCCACCACCTCGTCGCCGTCACCGACGCGCTGAACCAGACCACCACCCTGGAACGCAAACCCGACGGCGAAGTGCTGCGCATCCAGCACCCGGATGGCAGCGCCGAGTCCTTCACCTACAACGCCCTCGGCCAGGTGCTGACGCACACCGATGGCAAAGGCCAGACCACCCGCCTGCTGCGCACCGCCCGCGGTTTGCCAAGCAGCCGCCAGGACGCCAAGGGCCAGCGCATCCGCTACGAGTACGACAAGGCCTTTCGCCTGACCGCGCTGGTCAATGAAAACAATGCGGCCTACCAGTTTGCCTATGACGCGTCCGACCGTCTGGTTGAAGAAAAACGCATCGACAACCTGACCCGCCAGTTCAGCTACAACCTGGGCGGGCACCTGACGCGAGTCAACGAAATCGGCTACGGCGAACGCGCTGACCGGCCACAGCGCAGTACCGAATTTGAACGCGATGCCATCGGCCGCCTGCTGGCCAAACTCAACGCCGACGCGCGTCAGGATTACACCTACGACGACGCAGACCGCTTGCTCACCATCGAGCGCCTGCCTACCGCCAACGGCAAAAAACTCGGCGTCGGCGAAGAGAAACTCGATTTTGCCTACGACCTGCTGGGCCGCCTGATCAAAGAGACCACGCCACAAGGCGCCCTGGCCTACGAATACGATCCGCTCAGCAACTTGACCACGCTGACGTTGCCTACCGGCCAGCACCTGAATCATCTCTACTACGGCAGCGGCCACCTGCACCAACTCAATCTCGACGGCCAGCTCATCAGCGACATGGAACGCGATGACCTGCACCGCGAAGTGCTGCACACCCAGGGCAACCTCACCAGTTGTTTTGGCTATGACGCCATGGGGCGCAAGGCCTGGCAGTTCGCCTCGACGCTACCGGCAGAAAAGCTTTCGCAGGTGCACAACCCCGGCATCAACACCAGTCTGCTGGTGGAGCACGCCTACAACCCGATCCATCGCCGTCACCAATACGATCCTGGCGGCGAACTGACCCGCACCCTCGACAAACTGCGCGGCGAAATCAAATACGAATACGAGGCCAACGGCCAGTTGCACAGCCGCGACACCGGCCAGCTCGTCGACAGCGAAGAATTCCGCTACGACGCTGCGGCCAATCGTTTGAACTTCAGCACCAGTCAGTTCGATCACGTCAAAGACAACCGCATCAAGCAGTGGCGCGATCAGGAATACAGCTACAATCCATGGGGCAACCTAATCGAAAAACGGATCGGTCTGACCACGCTGCAGACCTTCAGCTACGACTGTGAAAACCGCCTAGTCAAAGCGGAGACGCTGGTTAACAGCAATCTTGAAAGTATTGGCACGTATCGCTATGACAGCCTCGGCCGACGGGTAGGTAAAACCTCAGTAAAAGGCGGCAAAACCGAACACAAGAACTTCCTCTGGCAAGGCCTGAGGATGCTGCGCGAAGAACAGCCGGGGCAGAGCAGCCTGTACATTTACGAGCTGGGTAGCTATGCGCCGTTGGCCCGCGTTGATCAAAGCGAAGGGGAAGAGCAGAAGCTTTACTACTTCCACACCGACCAGATTGGTACGCCACTGGAAATGACTGACGCTGACGGAAGTATTGTCTGGCAGGCAACGTACAAGGCCTGGGGTTCCATTGAAACGCTGGCCGTGAACGAGGTTGAGCAGAACCTGAGGTTTCAGGGGCAGTATTTCGACGACGAAACGGGGCTGCACTACAATACTTTTCGGTATTACGATCCGCAGGTTGGGCGGTTTATTACGCAGGATCCGATTGGGTTGTTGGGGGGGGATAATCTTTATAGGTACGCACCTAATTCGATCGCCTGGATTGATCCCTTGGGATGGATGCCTTTGGGTAATCCGGTTTCACTTGGGCATCATATGGTTCCACATGCTGCTGCGACTAAACTTGGAGTCGCTCCTTTCAACTCAATCCATAATGTGCCATCCATGTACTGGTTAGAACCTGGGCAATGGAACAGGTTGGAGCATAGTGGCATGCATGGTTATAATGATATCGGAACTAGTACTAAACCTCTTATTAATACGGATGCAATTCGAGCGAAAGGTCTAACTAATGACGGTTGGCTAAAATCACTGGAGGCTCATTATAATAATCCGGAAATTGCTCACTATCGTGGCGATCTAAGAATAATTGAAAACGGGAAGCCAGGTAAAATTCTTGCTTCAAATGTGTCCCCAGCAAAAGCTTGGGAGGCAACTAAGAAATGGGCGAGAAGTAAAGGATTTAGCATGGGAGGATGTAGCTGATGTCTAGTGAACGTATAAAATACATCACGCTAAATGATTCAAGAATTATAGCTAGCGCGATACTAAATTTTGGAGAAAAATCGATAAGCTTATCTGAATATGATTTTTCTGATTTTTCAAAAGTTCAGCGTAAGGTGATTTTTGGTTTGGCAAGATCTGAGGGTTCCGTTAGGTATGGCCCCGCCGTAAAGTCAACTATTTTATCGAGAAAACAAATTTCATTTGATTTGATTTTAGATTGCCAAGAAGTGTCTATTGAGCTAGACGGGAAGTGCATTGTGCTCAATGTCGAACCTTTGAAGGCTGGGAAGTTTAATCTTGAACTCACTGTATTTTTGGATAGGCCTCTAGAAGCGCTAGGTGAAGTGCCTGACCACATTAAGCCATTACTCCAGTACAGTGAAATCGTTTCCGTAGTCGCGATATTGTCCGAATGCAACGGCTCAGCGACGATGCCTATGCGTTATCCTGGACCAGTTTATGATGGTGCCGATCGCCTCGGTTTTTTTCTTGCTGATATTGATAAGATGGACGATTTTATAAAGGCAAACTCACCGGATGAAGTAGTTGACCTGCAGAAAGAATTTTGTACAACTGAAATTGCAAATGACTTGTTCGCAGCCGGTCTCCTAGTGTTGGTCTGGGGGATGACCCCTTGGCATTATTATATTTACGGTCTTGCCACGGCTGCTGATTTTGATCTTGTGCCAAGTGTTAGTAATCCTCAGTTCAGCGGCAGTTATAAAATTCGGGAGGACATAAAAAAACTTAGCGTCGTCCCGGGAGAGCAGCTATTAAATTGGCCGCTATGCCGGGCGCAGGAATGGCCAAAAATAGAACTTGCAGGTGATGGCGAAGCGGTGGCCGTTAATGTCCATCTTAGAAGCTTTGATCCCATACACGGTGAGTTTGGCCCGTCGCTTGCGGTAATCACAGTGCACAGGAGCAATTCTGATCCAATAATTGAACCACTGCTGGCCGTAGATATTGAAAGCGTCATGATTGAACCCGGGTACTGAGTTCCTGCCGGTAGGGACGTGTGAGGCAGCTCTTTAAAAATCATATGGATCGACTCTTCGGTTTCTGAGGAAATTGTTAGTGCTGTCAGGAGTAAAACTTTCGATTGAGTGTCGAGGGAATTTGTAAGAAAAGGTTTGTACTACAGCGATTCGGATCAGTTCAGCTCTTTCACAATATATAAGGTCGCCATTTTATTGTTCGCTACGTCTTGCTTATATGAGTCAGGATGCCAAGCATCAGCGCATTTGCTCCACCTACAATTCCTCGGATCGGCTGATCGAAGAACAACGCATCGACATCCTCGGCCGCCTGAATTTCAGCACCATCCAGTTCGACCACGTCAAAGACAACCGCATCAAAGCAGTGGCGCGATCAGGAATACAGCTACGACCCGTGGGGCAATCTGATCGAGAAACGCATCGGTCTGACCACTTTGCAGACCTTCAGCTACGACTGCGAAAACCGCCTTGTTAAAGCGGAGACGAGGGTTAACAGCAAGCTTGAAAGTACCGGCACCTACCGCTACGACAGCCTCGGCCGACGGGTAGGTAAAACCTCAATAAAAGACGGCAAAACCGAACACAAGAACTTCCTCTGGCAAGGCCTGAGGATGCTGCGCGAAGAACAGCCGGGGCAGAGCAGCCTGTACATCTACGAGCCGGGCAGTTATGCGCCGTTGGCCCGCGTTGATCAAAGCGAAGGGGAAGAGCAGAGGCTTTACTACTTCCACACAGACCAGATTGGCACGCCACTGGAGATGACTGACGTCGAGGGCCAGATCGTTTGGCAGGCTACGTACAAGGCGTGGGGTTCCATCGAAACGCTGGCGGTGAACGAGGTTGAGCAGAACCTGAGGTTTCAGGGTCAGTATTTCGACGACGAAACGGGGCTGCACTACAATACTTTTCGGTATTACGATCCGCAGGTTGGACGGTTTATTACGCAGGATCCGATTGGGTTAGCGGGTGGGAATAACCTCTACAGATACGTCGGTAATCCGTCTGGAGAGGTGGATGCTCTAGGCTTGTGCTCGAAGAAACTAGGACGAGCAATGGGGGCTAAGCCTCATGACGAGATGTCAAATCACCACCTGATACCAGAACAGCTTATGAGGCGGGCAGAGTATAAGACGATGTTTGGTAAGTTAAGGTCTATGGGTTTCAAGAATGATGGCGCCTCTAATGGTATATTTTTGCCAGATAATCCTGCCTTAGCTAAAACACTGGATCTACCGGGCCACTGGACTAGTCATAGTCAGTACACAGCAGCAGTAAGGCCTGAGCTCGATAAGCTGAATAAATGTTCCTTTCAGGAAGACTGAGCGATACGCAGTTGGCGCTCGGCATGGGGAATATACAGCGTCTGGCGAGGGAAGGTCTAGAAAATGGCAAGTTTGCTGTTGATGCCGTAACAGGAGGATTAAAGTAATGGCTACCGCATTTTATATGCTCGAATACCAAGGTGGTGAAAAAGGTTGCCCTATATTTTTGGAGGGGACTGAAAGTATCAAAGCTGTTGCTGATAAACGAACGATCAAGCCAGACTTAGAAGCATATTTGGAAGCGGTATTGTATTATCTTGAGAACGATGACTTTAAAGATTAAATGACCCTGGATACAGTAAGGTGATGGCGCTGCGTGAATGTTTCCAAGGTTTTTTATAAAGTAGGAGTTGTAAATGAATTCCCAAGAATTTGTAGGCTTGATAAAACTGGTGGTAAGCGATGCTGCAATCACGGATACAGTTTCGGTTTTAACTTCACCTCCAGGCAGAAAGCCCAATAAATTCCTGATTGAGATGTCTGAGTTCTATAATAAGCAAAGTTCGGACGATAAAGCGTGTATTGATGGAATAATAAAAAAATCGGTTGAAGAGGCGGTATTCGGTTTTTTCTGTGTTTTAGACGGCGTGCGTGCCATTGAAGATTCGAGTGGTAAAGGTAAATTGTCTCTATATTATGAGGGTGGAGTAAGTATTAAGTTGAATTCCGATGGTGATCTTCATGATATTTTTAATTCTAAATAACTGTTTGGTCGTTTAATTTTTAGGTGGTTGTGGTTTGATAAGGAAGGCAACATTTTTCCGGATTGAAATTTTGCTTGGGTGTCATTTTCTAAAGATAATTATGTAATAAGTTTTAGTGTCGATACTTTACGATTAATATCTTTTTACTGGTGGGATGAATGAATCTGTTAATAGCATTATCGTCATGAAATTTGATAGCCGGTGTTCTATAGCAATCAAAACAGCTGTCGCGGGCATTGATGCTGAAATATCGCAAAGAAGACAGGGTGTAGTCGCGGTTATCACCGTAGCTCAACTTGAGGAGTTTAAAGCTTATTTGATAGGAGCGTTGAATTCGGTTTTGAGTGGGGACGTTCCAGGAAGAGAGTATCGTGAACTCGGCATGTCCAAGATCATTGTCGATCAGTGGCCACTTGACTATGAGCTCGGCTCGTTAATTATCGAAGCAGAGCAAGCTTATAAAAGTATGTAATAGTTTAGGGCCGTAAAACGACCTATGCAGCCACCTCCGGGGCTGCTCGCGTCCAAAAATAAGCTGGTAGCAAATCAAGAGCGCAACATTTTTAGTGGTCATGGAGATTAAATGAGTTGTATCAAAGATTTTGCAGTCATAGACGATCCCGGTTCGTATGATCGGGAGGCCAACTCTCAAGACTTAAGCGTATGGGAGTTGCTGCCTAACGGAGTGTCATGGTCTTTTTTGGGATGCTCATACAAAATTGAGTCTTTCGATAAGCTGATCCCTAAACTTTTACCGGGTGGCATTGGTATAGCGGTTGTGACTTCACCGTTTAATACTAAAAATAATAAAGCATTGATTATTAATCCGGACGGAAGCGTAATGTGGGATGTCAGTACTGTTGCAAAAGATTTGGTTGGTGCAGGGGGTTTTTCTAATGTTTATTATGTGTCAGGGCAGTTGTGTTTTTTTGTAAATATAAATAATCAAGATTTCAGGTTTTCGTTTGATGTGGCCTCTGGAACAGTTGGCGTGTTAGTTTCGTCATACTAGGTGTTTCGCATTTGTGTTATGAGGTCTAGATGCTTTTCAATAGAAGAAAATTGTTCTGTCGGATATATTTGTAATTGAGGTTTATATGGGTAAAGTAGTTTCGGTGATTGATGTGTTGAAAAACTTTATGTTGGCGATGACAGATTGGGAAGTGGCTTTTCGCGATGAGCAAATGCTTCTAATTAACGCGGATAAAGACACATCGGATTGTGATCAAAAATACGAAGGCAAATTAAGGGAGATTTTAGCCAGATTTTCCGTTGCCGATGAGCGTAGCTGGGCTCGTCTTATAGACCTTGGTTGTGGATCCCCGCCAACCTATGATCCAGAGAGAGATGTAATAAATAGTCCTGTGCAGGAAGCCAAGGGGTGTTCTGTGATTGTCGAACAAAAAGCAAGGCTTAGAGCGACATATCGGTTTATTTTTAAAAGCTCCAAAGAGGGTTGGTTAATCGTAAGAAAAGAAACCAAGAACGGCGAAAAGTGGAAAAAAACTGCCCTTTGAACTACGTGCGTTTGCCCCAGTGTTTTTTATTCAACGTATGGTCTTAACTATGTCTACTCCTGGCGCACTATGTACCACAACCCCGGCATTCAGCCGAAACTGCTGGTGGAACTCGCCTACACCCCGATTCACCGCCTTCACCAGTACGACCCCGCCGGCGAACTGATCCGCACTCTCGACAAATTGCGCGGCGAGATCACGTACGACTACGAAGCCACTGGTCAATTGCACGACCGCGACGCAGGCTGCAGACGCTCAGCTATGACGGCGAGAATTGGCTGGTCAACGGCGCGACCGAACAAAAGCATTTCCTGTGGCAAGGTTTGCGGATGTTGCACGAGCAAGCGCTAGGGCAGAGCAGTCTGTACCTCTACGAGCCGGGCAGCTATGCGCCGTTGGCGCGGGTGGACCAGGCGGAAGGCGGGGAGCAGACGCTTTATTACTTCCACACCGAACAGATTGGTATGCGACTGGAGATGATGGACTAAGAGGGGCGGATTGTCTGGCAGGCGACGTACAAGGCACGGGGCTCGGTCGAACAGAACCTGCGGGTTCAGGGGCAGTATTTCGACGACGAGACAGGGCTGCACTACAATACGTTTCGGTATTACGATCCGGGGGTGGGACGGTTTATTACGCAGGATCCGATAGATCCGTTTGGGGGCATAATCTTTACAGCCATGCTTTAAACGCGATTGCTTGGCATGCGTACGTAGATAAGGGGGGAGATATATATAGCACCAGAAAGTTGGAAAAAGCCTTGGCTAAAATTTTGTAATGACAACGTTTCTCACAAGGTATAATAGGCTAATGGAAAAAATTTCAATAAATACTAGCACTGCTACTGTCGCGGTATTTGATCTTGCGGCAATAAGGCACAGGGTTTCAGATTCACCGGACTGGTGGAGTATTGTAAAAGATGAAATTCAAGAGATAAATGACGGGAATATAGCTTTTTTGGGGATGGGGCAGGACGGTAGGTATAGAATAACTATTGTCGATGACATAGTTAGGGACTTCGGAGCATTATATCTTGGCTTCCCATCGGGGCAGGTGTTTGTTGGCGCAGGAGAAGATACTACTGGCGGCAATCTGGAGCCGGACGGAACTGACGCTATTCAAGGGGCCGTATTGAATTTCAAACCGGGGAGCTATTTGATGAAATATAAAAAAACAGGAAGTGTTTTGGAATTGGCTTTCTCTCCGTCAGAAAAAAGAAGTAATCAGTTTGAAGATTCGATAAGACTGTAAATTGAGTTGATGGTTGAATTCACTGCTGGTATTCGTAATATTTTACCTGCAGCCCGTGTGACGGTCCCGATTATTTGGGTGACGTATGATGATTTATTCGATAACGCAAGATGACAAGTATAAAACTCTGATTGATGCAGATCATGGTGAAGGTCTGCAGGACTTCGCTACAAAGCTAGCGTACGGTAGCAGCAGCTTGGAGTCTGATAATCGTGAGTATCGCGTCGTATACAACCCTGATGATAAAAGAAAAGTAGCGCTTTCTGATTTTTATACATTTTTCAGACCTGTCCTGGTCGTCTCGGCAAAAGCTTACGAAGAGCTTGGCTTTTTGCAGGTTTTCCCTCGCGTTAAGATGTCCGGACCACGTGCGGATGACGTGGCGCTCTATGTTGCCGAGTTGCTATTAGATGTATTCGATTTTGAAGAATCCGATTATGATAAGGGGGAGGGCGGTTACGTAGTTTATAAAACCGTATTAAAAATGCCCATAAATTACGAGGGCGAAATATTCCGAGTTTCTGAACGTCCGCAGGTGCTATATGTCAGCCAAGTTTTCAAGGATGCTGTTGAATCGAACGGTCTTAACGGGCTTAGTTTTAGGGCGGTGGAACGGACTGGTTAAAAAGGCGCGGCAAAAGCGCTGAAAGCAAAAGATTTGCTAATGCAGGGTGGCAGTCGTACCTGTCGATAATTAGAGGACAGCATGAAAGAATTCATAGGGTTTGCTGGTTTGTTGGCTAATATAGATAAATTGCCTATCGTAGGATGGGTGTTTGTTGATACTCAGGTCGACAGGGCATCGTACGAAGCTTTGAGTTCAGCCGTTTTTTATGTGGCGGAAGATGATATAGAAGAGATTTTTTTTGAAAAGTCCAAGCAGACATTTATTGAGTGCCCAATTTTTATGGATATCAAGTCTGTAGCCGATCGGAGCCCGATTAAGCCGGATTTAAAGGCGTACCTGGAAGCAACAATGTACTACATTGAAAATGATGACTTTCTTTAAAGACCGAATTAATACAGATTTAGTCCTTTTCTTTGTTTCTTTCTTTCTTTCTTTGACTGTATTGCTTATGAGCTGTGTAGATTTGCTTGAGACTGAGATCATTACATATAGTGGTCTGTTTGAGGATCTCCTGTCAGGGCAAGGGGTAAACATTTTTGATGGTGGGAGGCGTTCAGTTTCGTTCAATTAAGCTCGTGCAACGTCGCTTTAGCATCTGAGCGCACTTTCGCGGGATCACTGTGTCTATGGTTGAGGCCGCATCTTTAGGAGGGGTTTTCAACTCGGCATGGCTTACTAAGGAGTATTTATGCAGATAGATAATAAAGTAGTGATGGCGTTATTTCATGAGTTGCTGGATAAAAATTTTGAGTATTATAGAGAGTCCTTGAGTCGGGTGGCTAATAGTGATGGTGATGCTTATGCTAAAGCCAGAAAGGCTTTGGCTAAGTTGAGTGAGCCAGACAGAGCTAATATAATAGGTTTTTTAAAAATTATTATCGCCGATAGTGCTTCAGTTGTGCTGGGCACGCTAGATGGTGTGCATTTCCCTGGTGAATTGGAGGGTGATTTTACTGTCTTGTATGATGGCGCAGAGATCCAAGGCGATCTCATGGATATCTTCATAGGTAAAGCGCAGCAAGAAAATATATACGGGTGACTGAATGCATTAATATTTTATGCCTGGAAAGGGGGTTACTTGCAAAGAGTTCGCGGTGCGTAAAACACTGAATAAATCATTGGTAAACCCCAATTTCAAGGCGACAGGAGGTGCGGGTGAAAACTACAGCGAAGATCGAATTGTTTGAGTCAGGTATAGTTGTATTCGATCCGGTAGCATTGAATGATTTCGTGATTAGTAACGCCATTCAGTCTCACGATCTGTTCGAATTTTTCTTGAATAATGAAAAGGTCGGAAGGAGCGCAGTAGAAGGTGGGGTGATTTTTCCTATTTATCAGGTCCCGGAAACAGAGTACAGCTTTTTTCTGAAGGGGGCAGGTGATGATTCCAGTTTTAATGGTGCGATAGAAGTATTTTGTTATTCAGGTATTCCCCTTAACGTAGTTTCAGATCTCGTTGTAGTCGCAGATTTAAATGCGCTGATGGATTGGGATGAAGTTTTTTTTATGAATTATAGAACTGTGTGTGCTGATGGTTTGGGGAATAATGATTGCCTGGACGTGGTGAGCGGATCTTATGCGTTGACTATTAAAGGTTTTAAGGGGTTGAACTATCCGTTCGTATCGCTAGGTTACGAGTTGGAGTTTAAGCCCGTTGAAAGTCTGCCGAGTCTTCCTCTCGCTGCTACCACCGAAGATTGGGGTTTTTCAATTGTCTGAAAGTTTTTAATTTATTCATGAACTGGTTTTTAATAGATACTCGGCTGGCCCCGTCGAATCGATTGCTTCGCCCCCAGTCAGGCAGCGACGCTGGCTGAAAACAAGGTGGATAGCGCACGTGGCGTTGCAGTACGACTTTGCTTGCTGGATATTCGCTTACTTGAAAGCAAACAAGATTGCTACTAATTTAAATAAGGTTCGATATGCCGCTGGTATACAGGACAGGTTTAAAACCTCTTGAAATTGATCTGATTGAATCAGAAATCAAGCGGACCTTCCCAGCTGATTATAGGGAGTTTTTAATAGCAGCGAATGGCTGCTTTGTGACAGCGCCTGAATATGCGCAGATTCAGTTAAGCGCTGTTGACGAAGGAACTATCAGCTTTGATCAGCTATTTGGGCTTTTACCAGGAGAAGAATGCAATGATTTAATCAGTTTTAATAAAGAGTTTGTAGACGAATTGGATTTTGTAGAAGAAGCGGTCGCTATAGGCGAGGATGGAGGGGGGAACCCTTACGTGATCATTGGAAAAGCCGGAAGTCAAGGTGTTTACTATTGGGACCGCACGCATCTCCATGAATCGGATTCAAAAAACCAGTTTGATATTCCAGAGCAAAATGGACGTGGGAATTTGTTTTTTATATCTGGAAGCTTTCGTGAGTTTCTCGATCTAGTAATTATGAGTGTGGGTGGAGCTGCAACCATCAGTCGGGACTGAAAATAGAAGTTGTCTCGTACCGCGGGCCAGATATACCATCCGGCTGGGACGCGTGTTTAGAGCCGAATTGAGCAAGTGCTGAGCCTCTGCCGACTGGTACATTACGAGATTTTAATATGATTGATGTGGATGAAGAGATTATAGAAATAAGGAAATGTAGTTTCTTTTCAAGCTTGGGTGTGAGCGAAACGGTAGATAGCACTTTAATATATATAGGCAGCGTCAGAGAAGCTTTTGTGGAGCCTTCGGTGCAAGCGTTCGACGGATTATATAATGATGTTGAATGGTTGCCTTCATCCCCAAATCAGCCAGATCCTTTTTATAATCTACCCAAACCACCATCTGATCTTGTTGCGATGCGCATGAAAATTAATAAGGCAGTTTTGGCAGCGACGAACAATTTTGATAAAAGCAGGTTTCGTTGTGCTCCGCACGATTTTAGTGTTGTAGCAAGAAATGGTGTGTGTTTCGCTTTTAGGCAGTATATGTCTGAACAGTACTATGGTTTGGGTGATCAATGGGCAAGGATTGTGACTCTGTATGGTAAAGGCCATTGGCCTATAGGTTTTTTTGAGAATAAGTTGGTCGTTATTTGAGTTTTCGAAGTGGTAACGCGGTGAAGTTGCCAGTTTAGCTATCCGAAATATGTCGAGTTGGGAGTTAGATATGGGTGAAATTAAATAATGAACCAGGAAATTGAGCGTAAGATAATTGCCTTGCGGAGCCAATTGGATGAAGCTGATATGTTTCTTGGTGGTCCTGCGCGAGAAGAGGACATTGTAGCGCTCGGTTCAAGGGCCAAAATTGAATTTTCGGAAAATGTGCCTGATCAATATGTAGCGTTTCTTAAGTCGTATGATGGCTTGGTTTCGAGCGGTATTTTTATATATTCAAGCCGGCCTCATAAATTTTTCGATAGCGATGGGTTTAGTCATTCATTTGTAGAGCAGAACTTAATAGCCCGAGATCTGGAGTTTATGAGCAGGTTTCTCATTTTCGGAGAAAGTGATCAAGACGAGTACGTTTTTGATATCATAAGAAAAAAGTATCAGGTTCGAGATAAGCAAGCGATTGATAATGTATTCGAGGAGTTTGATACGTTTGATGGTCTATTGCATTTCATGGTGGATTTGATAGGTGAGCGATTGTGAAATATTCACTTCGCAATCGGCTCCCTGTAGGGGCTTGAGCTTAACATTGGCCAATCAGAAATGGTCAGGTGTAGCTCGCCTTTAAGTAAGAGGAGTTAGTAGTAAAAAATGGTAGATATCAATAGCTTGGAAGCAAGGTATACAAGTGTTTATGGAGGCGAAGGGTGTCAGGCAGATGTCTTGCTCTCTATTGAAAAGTTATTAGGCGTCAAGCTTCCATCCGACTTTGTGGCGATAGCAAAATTTTACAGCGGTGGATTGTTAGGTGGTATAAGTCATCACAATGTTGGTATTGATGGTGACGCAACAAACATCGTGCGCGAAACATTTAGGTTGAGGCAGGCGATAGACCTGGCGCCAGAATTTATTGTGTTGGCAGAACCTTCAGCAAGCCTTGTCGTATTAAATGTCTGTGGTGAACCCGCTGTTATCTGGTGTGACAGTACTGACGCGATAAATATAAGTTTGATGGCTTATGAGAATCCGCCGGATCATTGGTTTAGCTACGCCAGTTTTTTTCGCACTTGCTGGATCAAGAGGAGCTTGAGCGTGGAGTTGCTGAGTAGTAGGTGATTTGTTTGTCATGAGACTTTAATAAAAATTGGGCGTTAGTGCACGTATTGCCAATGTCTCCAGGCCAAAGCTAAGGTGTTGCCGTGTTTTATATTATCGAGCCAGAAATCGCAGGTGGATTGGGTGAAGGCACTATAATGGACAGCGCATCCCATCTCCCGACAGTATCCAGACTGGAATATAAATTTGATGGTTGGTTGGGCGGCGAATTGCTGGAATCATTTCCGTGTTTTATAGTGACTGAATCTGTGGCGTTGGAAATCATAAAGCGAAAGCTCACTGGATTCACCCTGGGTGAAGTACTGATTACCAAATCTGATGCGTTTTACGAAATGCAACCCTCGGCGGTTCTGCCGAATTTTTCTTGGTTAAAGGTTGAGGGCGACGCAGGTCTCTCAGATTTTGGTATCGCTAGTGACCACAGGTTAGTTGTTTCTATCGAAGCCAAGAAGGTATTGGGCAACTATAATTTGGGCGATGCGATTTTTGAAATCTATAATTGATGTGATTTTACGAGAATGAAAGCAGTTCGCTGCTTGCCGCGAACACCCTCGTCGGAACGCCTCCCGGGCAAGGTCGTTCCAACGGGGGATGGACTAGTCGCCAGGTTTAACGCGAAATGATCCCATGATCGATCGCGTACTTGACCAGCGCCGCTGGTTTATCGATGTTGAGTTTGCGGCGGATGCTTAGGCGATGGGTTTCCACCGTGCGCACACTGATATCCAGTTCCCGGGCCATTTCCTTGTTGTTCAGCCCTTGGACCATTTTGTACAACACCTGGCTCTCGCGGGGCGTCAGTTCGTTGTCGGCGCTTTTGTCGGCGATCAGCCGCTGGGCGATTTCGGCGCTGTAGAAGGTGCCGCCGCTGGCGATGGCTTCGATTGCCGCGATGATTTCCCGGGACGGCGAGTTCTTCAGCACGTAGCCGCTGGCCCCGGCGCGCACGGACTCGCTCACGTATTCGTTATTGTCGTACATGCTCAGCACCAGCACCTTGAGCGCCGGGTACTGGCTGCGCAGCACCCGGGTTAGCTCCAGTCCGTTCATGTCCTTGAGGCTGATGTCGACCAGCAACAGGTCCGGCTGGCAGCGGCCGACCATCTCGATCGCGTCCGCGCCGTTCTCGGCTTCGCCCACCACTTCCAGGGGCGCCATCACCGCCAGCAGCGCTTTGATTCCGTCGCGGACCAGGGAGTGATCGTCGACCAGGGCGACGCGGATCGGGTAGGGCAGGTTCATTGCAGGCATTCACTCTTGTTGTGGGCACGACTCAGCGTTTGGTGCCGGGCATTTTCATCGGCAGCAGGACGTCCAGTTCACTTCTTCCCGGCATCGAGGTCAGGGCGAACTGGCCACCGAAATGTTCGACACGTTCGCGGATATTACGCAGGCCGATGCCGGCGTGGCGACGTTCGACCTGGGCGACGTTGAAGCCGATACCGTCATCGACCACCGTCAGGCGCACACCGTCTTCAGCGCCGTGCAGGGTAATGGAAACGTTGCGGGCCCGGGCGTGGCGTTCGATGTTGGTCAGGCCTTCCTGGACGATGCGAAACAGCGAGACTGCGGCGCCGTCGACCAGGTCGCAGGCGAATTCGTTGTCGTCGTAGGTGACCACCAGGCCGCTGCGCTGCTCGAATTCGGCGGCGAGCTGGCCGATCGCCGCCGGCAGGCCCAGGGTATCGAGCAAGGATGAGCGCAGGTCGTGGGACAGGCTGCGAACTTCGCCAATCGCGTCTCCCAGGCGTCGGGTGGCTTCTCTGAGGATGCCCAGGCCCTTGTCTTGTCCCTGGCCATTCTCGAGCACATGGCTGGCCAGTTCGAACTGGAACTTGATGGAGACCAGGACCTGGCTGATGCCGTCGTGCAGCTCACGGGACACCCGGGATCGCTCTTCTTCCTGCAGGCTGACGATGCGTTGGGTCAGGCGCTGCAGTTTTTTGTCGGCCAGCCGGTGTTCGCTGACGTTGAGGGTCATGCCGCTGGCGAACACCAACAGCACCGCCACCAGCGCCACGGCGGCAATCGCCAACATGGTCTTGCGGATACCCATGGCCACTTCGTCACGGGCTTGCTGGGTGGCGCGTTCGACGTCTTCCAGGTAGATGCCGGTGCCGAGCATCCAGCCCCAGCGATCCAGCATCACCACGTAGGCGAGCTTGTCGGTGACCTGGCCGGAGGAGGGTTTGTTCCAGGCATAGCGCTGGAAGCCTTCGCCCGATTGCGCACTGTTGAGCAACGCCTGGATCACCGGCAGGCCGTGGGGGTCTTTCATGTCCCACAAGTCTTTGCCGACCAGATCCGACTGCCGCGCGTGCATCAGGCTGCGACCCTCGCGGTCGTAGACGAAGAAATAGCCGTTGACGCCGAAGCTGAGCTTGCGCAGTTCTTCCAGCACTTGTTGCTGGGCCTGGGCGTCACCATGGCCATCGTCGTACAGCGGGGCGATCAGGCTCTGCGCCATTTCGACGTAGTTTTTCAGTTCGGCGCGCTTGCTGGCCAGGATGCTGTCTTCGATCAGTTGCGCTTGTTGATCGCCCAGTTGGCGGTTCAGGGAGATGACCAGGGCGCAGATGACGGCGATCGCCAGTACCAGCGGCAGGATGCCGAGCGCGACAATTTTGTGTTTGAGCTGCATCTGGGCTCCTGACCGGGCCGAAGGCGGGCGATGACGCTAATACTGTAGGAGCGAGCTTGCTCGCGATGGTCGTCAACGAAAACGCGTGTTTACCGGGTATACGCGGTGTTCTGAAGTCCATCGCGAGCGAGCTCGCTCCTACAGTTCCTGGGCGGGCATCATATGCCAAGGAGTGCGGGTCCAGTAGCGGTGGTGGACGGAATGACCTGCTGTTGCGCCCCTGTAGGAGCTGGCTTGCCAGCGAAAGCGGTGTGTCAGTCGCCATTGATATTGAATGTGCCGCCGCCTTCGCTGGCAAGCCAGCTCCTACAGGGGATTGTGTTTCAATCGACGGGTCGGGGGCGTCTACGTAGAACTACGTAGAGGGCTCGTACGTAGTAACGCGGATTTATTTGTGGACGGCATGCGCGGATATTGGGCCAGCTCCGCTCAGCGGACACAATTATAAAAATTACCGCCGCAGTCCACTGGCTGTCGGCAGGAGACCCCTATGCCCCGTCTGGCTAAACACCTCGCCTGGTTTGCCGTGGCTGTCCTGGGAGCGTTCGCGCTGAGTGTCGTGGCCCTGCGCCGCGGCGAAGCCATCAACGCCCTCTGGATCGTAGTCGCTGCAGTCGCCATCTACCTCGTTGCATACCGCTACTACAGCCTGTTCATCGCCAATAAAGTGATGCAGCTCGATCCCAATCGCGCTACACCCGCCGTGCTCAACAATGACGGCCTGGACTTCGTTCCCACCAACAAACACGTGCTCTTCGGTCACCACTTCGCGGCGATTGCCGGCGCGGGGCCCCTGGTCGGTCCGGTCCTGGCGGCGCAGATGGGTTATCTGCCCGGTACGCTGTGGCTGATCGCCGGCGTGGTGCTGGCCGGTGCGGTCCAGGACTTCATGGTCCTGTTCATGTCCACCCGCCGCAACGGCCGTTCCCTGGGCGACATGGTCCGTGAAGAAATGGGCCGTATCCCCGGCACCATCGCCTTGTTTGGCTGCTTCCTGATCATGATCATCATCCTCGCGGTGCTGGCGCTGATCGTGGTCAAGGCCCTGGCTGAAAGCCCATGGGGCATGTTCACGGTGATGGCGACCATCCCGATCGCGATGTTCATGGGCATCTACATGCGCTACATCCGCCCGGGCCGTATCGGTGAAATCTCGGTGATCGGTGTGGCGCTGCTGCTCGGTTCGATCTGGCTCGGTGGGCAGATTGCCGCTGACCCGGTCTGGGCCAAGGCGTTCAGCTTCACGGGGATCCAGATCACCTGGATGTTGATCGGCTACGGGTTTGTCGCTGCGGTACTGCCGGTGTGGCTGATCCTCGCACCCCGTGACTACCTGTCGACCTTCTTGAAAATCGGCACCATTGTCGCCTTGGCGATCGGCATCCTGGTCACCATGCCCGAGCTGAAAATGCCGGCATTGACCCAGTTCATCGACGGCACCGGGCCGGTGTGGAAGGGCGGTCTGTTCCCGTTCCTGTTCATCACCATCGCCTGCGGCGCGGTCTCGGGTTTCCATGCGCTGATCGCTTCGGGCACCACGCCCAAGTTGCTGGCCAGCGAAGGCCATGCCCGTTACATCGGGTACGGCGGCATGTTGATGGAATCCTTCGTCGCCATCATGGCGATGGTGGCTGCTTCGGTGATCGAGCCAGGCGTGTACTTCGCCATGAACAGCCCGGCGGCGATTGTCGGCTCCGATGCTGTGACGGTGGCGCAGACCGTCAGCAGCTGGGGTTTTGCAATTACCCCGGAAGCGCTGCAAGCGGTGGCCAAGGACATCGGTGAAACCACCATCCTGGCCCGTGCCGGCGGTGCGCCGACCCTGGCGGTCGGTATCGCGCAGATCCTGCACAGTGTCCTGCCGGGTGAAAACACCATGGCGTTCTGGTACCACTTCGCGATCCTGTTCGAAGCGTTGTTCATCCTCACCGCGGTAGACGCCGGTACCCGTGCCGGACGCTTCATGCTCCAGGACTTGCTCGGCTCCTTCGTGCCGGCGCTGAAACGCACCGAGTCCTGGACCGCCAACCTGATCGCCACCGCCGGTTGCGTGGCCATGTGGGGTTATCTGCTGTACCAGGGGGTGATCGATCCGCTGGGCGGCATCAACACCTTGTGGCCGCTGTTCGGTATCTCCAACCAGATGCTGGCCGGGATCGCGCTGATGCTGGCGACCGTGGTGCTGATCAAAATGAAGCGTCAACGCTACGTGTGGGTCACCATGCTGCCTGCGGTCTGGCTGCTGATCTGCACCACCACTGCCGGTTTCATCAAGCTGTTCGACGCCAACCCGGCGATCGGTTTCCTCGCGCTGGCGAAGAAATACAGCGATGCCCTGGCCAACGGTCAGGTGCTGGCACCGGCCAAGAACATCGACCAGATGCAGCACGTGATCTACAACGCCTACACCAACGCCACGCTGACGGCGCTGTTCCTGTTGGTGGTGTTCAGCATCCTGTTCTTTGCACTCAAGGTCGGCATTGCCGCCTGGGGCACCAAGGAACGTACGGATAAAGAAGCACCGTTCCAGGCCCTGCCGGATGCTTGATCGAGGAGTGCAGCATGTTCAATGACCTGAGTCGCCTGGGTAAATACCTCGGTCAGGCCGCGCGTCTGATGGTCGGCATGCCCGACTATGACAACTACGTGGAGCATATGCAGAACAAACACCCGGACAAACCGGTGATGAGCTACGAGATGTTCTTCCGTGAACGTCAGGAAGCCCGTTACGGCAGCAAGAGCGGTCCGAAGTGTTGTTGATGGTTGCCAGCGTTCTTTATTGAACTTGTTTCAACTAGCAAAAACGAAAACGCCGCTCATTCGAGCGGCGTTTGTCGTTTGCGCGCGATAAAGCAAGTTCGGAACCAAACATATAGCCGCTCTATTTCCCTCCTCATTATCGACAGCTTGTTGACGCCAGGGATTTGTGCTGTCCGGTTGCATCTAAAAGCGATTGGCCTTAGTGCAAAACAGTTGAGCGTGTCATCCAAGCGTCAGCCATAAATAACAACTAGATCAGGCAAATCAATCGCTAAGCGGCGCTGTGGGCCAGTGAGCAAGAAAGCGGCAGAAAACTGACAAACAAAAAAAGACAGTCATATCCTCCCCCTAAAAGTCGGTGATACATCATGATCAAGATCATGGCGTGCTTGCTAATGGGAGCTCTTACTGCAGGATGCAACGGCATCGTTAAACCCGATTTTTCGGGCGCTGTTAACGATTCATATTTTCTAGTCTTCTCCGGTTTTCCTTTGGCGTATGTGTATATGGCTTCGGCGGTGCAATGGAACGAGGACTACGCCGTCACCGCCCGCCATACGCCGTTGATCCCAAACGTGAAGTACAGCTGCAGCACAGGTTGCGACCTGGTGTTCTTCCAGCACAAGGCTAATGGCCGCTTCCCGTCCTGGCGCGCGCCGCGTGTGGGCGAGCGCATCACGGCCGTGGGGGGCAGCCCTTATCTGATCACCACCACCGGCAAGGGCAAGGTGTATCCAACGCCTTTCATCAATACCGATGAACACAGTGGCGATCTGTACGGTATCCATGATGCCCCGTTGATCAAGGGCATGTCGGGTGGGCCGGTCGTCGCCAGCGACGGCAGTGTGGTCGGCATCAATATCGGTTTCTATTCCACTACATTGAACGATGTTAGCGCCCACCCCGGGGTCAATACCGCCGAGAGGATGAGTATCTTTGTGCCTTACTCGATCGTTCTGCGCGAGTGGGGGTTGTTGCAGGCGAAGCTCGAGGATCCGAACGGCACGAAATATGTCACGAAGTAGGGGCTTTTTTGCGGGGTTGGAAGGGTGCATGGCGGTGCCCAACGGAGGGGTGCCGCAGGCATTTGCCGCTACTTGCCCGTCGGGGCTGTTACCAGTGCCGGCTGAGGCCTGGCCGTGTCGCGGGGATGAATTCGAGCGTTTGCAGGTTCAGCAGGGTGAAGTGGCCGCGTTCCGGCAGCCAGCCGCCAGTGTCGATGTGGTAGACATTGCCCAGGATGACCGGCTGGGGCAGGGGTGTATGACCTACCACCACAGCGAGCACCCCCGACACGCCGCCGGGGTCGCTGTCGGTGATGCGCCGGCGTGACCACTGCAGGGTCGTGGCGATCTGTTCGGCCTCGATCGCTGAGGCGGACAGCGCGTCAGTCATGGCTTGCCAGCTGCCCCGTGGCACATCCGCGTGCACGATGCCGATCAGGCCTTGCGCCGTCTCGACCTCCATCACCAACGGCAAATCAGCGAGGATGCCCGCGTAATAGGCCTGCTCGCCGCCCGACAGGCCGTAGAACCAGGCGCCGCCATTGGCAAAGTGCAGGCCGCGTTCAGCGCTGGTGCGGCCGGCGGCGTGGGAATCGATGGTCATCTGCTCGTGGTTGCCCCGCACTGCATGAAACCAGGGCTTGCGCAGCAGCCATTGATCGACGTCCAGTGTTTGCGGCCCGCGGTCGACCAGATCGCCCACGCTGAACAGGCGGTCGATGGAGGGATTGAATCCGGCAGCCTCCAGTGCAACCTGCAGCCGGGCGAAGTGGCCGTGAATGTCACCCACGGCCAGGTCGCGACCGACAGGATTGGCGGCGAAGCGCTGCACTTCTCGGGTTTCGAACATGGGAATGCCTTGCCCACCACACATTGGCGGGCTGGTAGTCCGTTGAGTTTAGGCCAGGAAGTGGTGGGTGACAGGCAGGATGTCGGTGCCGGTCTGGCTGGCGAACATCAAGCCATCACATTAACCGACACCGATCGAGCGAAGTCAGAAGCCGGTAACTTGTCCGAGATTATTGTCCTGCTTGCCAGCGATGAGGTGCAGGGGGATGTGTTGCTGTTCATCGATGGATGAGACTTCAAAACCGCCCACCACCTGGGGCTGTCGCTCGCACACTTCGGTCGACTCTCCAGCCAGTATTTTAGCCATTCTTGCGTGATTCGCGGCGATTTCATTGAGAGTTGACATGTTACATCCCCCGGGTGACTGACCAAGCGTATCGCTGGCGTCCTTGAACATTGATTTGAGTGCTGCCGCGTCAGAATTACGTCGATCTGGAGCTGCTACGACCGGCCTTTGCAATCCTTGAGCCAGAGAGGGTTGGGTAATTGACGCTACCCTTAGCATAGGCGACGAATGGTGGTTTTGCGTTACAAAGCGGGTGGTTTTGGCGGTGACTGTCAGGGCGCCTTCGCTTCAGTGCGGCGATCCGACAAGCCAGCTCCTACAGGGATCACCTGCGTACAGATGGATTGTGGTCAACGCCAATCCCCTGTAGGAGCCGGCTTGCTGGCGAAGGCGTCTGCATGAGCGCTGCATGGCTTGAGGGCGCCTTCGCTGGCAAGCCAGCTTCTACAGGGTCATTGGCGTACGCGGATTTTGTGTTTAGCCGGTGCTTTTCAGAACCGATACTCGGCCGGAACCTGATGGGCGATGAAGTGCTGCATGTGTTCGAAAAAGCGGGTCTGCAGTTTCGACGTCGGCCCCTGCACCGGCAACAGCAGGCTGAAATCCATTTCAATCGCCGGCTCGAACGCCCTGAACACCACGCCATTGCCGCGGTATTCGACCGCGCTGATGGCGTCGACCAGCGCCACCCCCAGCCCTTGTTCGACAAAGGTGCACATGGGCAGCGACAGTTGGGTTTCCAGGCGCAGTTCGCGCTCGACCCCATACGCGGCAAATATCGAGTCAATGTGTTGGCGCGAGCCGATGGATTGCGGGTAGGAAATGAACGCCTCGCCTTGCAGGTCCTCGGGATGGATCGTGGCCTTGTCCTGCAAGCGATGGTTCGCCGGCAGTGCGCAGAGCATGCGGGTGGCCAGGAGTTTTTCGGCGCGCGGGCTGGGGTAGGTATTGGGCAGGACGATGATGCCCAGGTCGCAGCGCTGGCCGACCACCAGGTCCACGACCTCGCGTGAGGAATGCACCACCAGCGAAATCTGCACGTGCTCATGCTCGGCCATGAACGCGGCGATGGCTCGCGGCAGGAATGAAAGCCCCATGGCCGGGGCGCTGGCAATGTGCAGTGAACCGCGTTTGAGGCTGCGGATGTCCTGTGCCGTCCGGGCAATGCGTTCGACCCCGAGCAACGAGCGTTGCACTTCCTGATACAGCGTCATGGCTTCGGCGGTCGGTTGCAGCCGGCCCTTGATCCGGTCGAACAAACTGAAACCGATGTCCTCCTCAAGGCTGGCAATCAGTCGCGTCGCTGCCGGTTGCGAGATGTGCAGCATCTCGGCGGCACGGGTGACGGTCTGGCCCAGGATGACCGCGCGAAAGGCCTCCAGCTGACGAAGATTCATGGCGGGTATCCTTGGCTAATATCCATAACAAAAAGACATGACCTTGGCAAAATAAAGCATTTTTCAACTCACTGACAGCGCTCTAGGATCCTCTGCATCAAGATCATTCAGGCGTAATGCCTGCGCCGCAGGTGATTGCGCGGCGTTGAAAGAGCGGCAGTGCAACTCATGCAAAAAACTGATGTGATGATCGTAGGGGGTGGTTTGGTCGGGCTGTCCATTGCCTATGGCCTGGCCCTGCTCGGTCGCCAGGTCAGCGTCCTGGACGAGGGCGATGACGCCTATCGGGCGGCGCGTGGCAACTTCGGCCTGCTGTGGGTCCAGGGCAAGGGCTACAAGATGAGTCCCTATGCGCAATGGACTCGGGATTCGGTGGCGCTGTGGCCACGGTTCGCCGCCGCGTTGCAGGCCGACAGCGGCATCGACCTCCATCTGCGTCAGCCCGGCGGATTCCAGCTGTGTTTGAGTGAGCAAGAGATGGCCGAGGAAAGCCGTCGATTGCACTGGTTGCGCGAGGCCATGCACGGTGATTATCCGTTCGAACTGCTGGATTCGGCGCAACTGCGTGCCCGTTTGCCGGGGGTGGGGCCGTCGGTAGTGGGCGGCTGTTACTCGCCCATGGACGGTCAGGTCAATCCGTTGAAATTGTTGCGTTCGCTGTACGCCGCCTGCCAGTCGCGCGGGGTCAGGATCCTCAATGGCCAGCGGGTCCGCGCCATTGGCCAGCACGGCCCGGGCTTCGAACTGGATACCGGTGAACAGCGCTGGTACGCCGGGCAGCTGGTGCTGGCCGCCGGGCTCGGCAATCGCGAACTGGGCGCGCAGTTGGGCATGGACGTGCCCGTGAGCCCCAATCGTGGGCAGATTCTGGTGACCGAGCGTCTCAAACCCTTTTTGCATTACCCCACCACCTACGTGCGCCAGACCGACGAAGGCACGGTGCAGCTGGGCGATTCCCATGAGTCGGCGGGTTTCGACGACAGTACCAGCAGCGAAGTGATGGCCAGCATCGCCCGGCGCGCCGTGCAGTGCTTTCCCCGGTTGGGGCAGGTCCGCCTGGTTCGGGCTTGGGGTGCGCTGCGGGTGCTGAGCGCCGACGGCTTTCCCATCTACGAAGCTTCGCAGGTCTGCCCGGGGGCAGTGGTAGTCAGTTGCCACAGCGGCGTGACCCTGGCGGCGATCCATGCCTTGCGCCTGGCGCCGTGGATTGCCGGTGACTATGACGAGCCGGCCGTGGCGCCTTTCAGTCTGCAACGCTTCAGTCGCAAACCCGAGGTGCGCCATGCCGGCTGACAGCTTGTTTCGGGCGTTGGATCCTGCGGAAAAAACCGTGCAGATCGAATTCGAAGGCGCGTTGTTATCGGTGCCCGCAGGAATTTCCCTGGCCGCGGCCTTGCTGCTCAGCGGAGTCACTCACACCCGCGACAGCGCAGTCAGCGGCAGACCCGGTGCGCCCTTTTGCATGATGGGCGTGTGCTTCGAGTGTCTGGTCGAGGTGGACGGGCAGGCCAATTGTCAGGCGTGCCTGCTGCCGGTTCGCGCGGGCATGCGTGTTCTGCGCCAGTGTGGGGCCAGGGATTTTCTGGATCCTGGCCATGACGAGGAGGGCGCTGATGAATAAGCACACAGTAGACCTGATTGTGATCGGCGCCGGTCCGGCGGGCATGAGCGCTGCCATTGAGGCCACGCGCCACGGCCTGTCGGTGGCGGTGCTGGATGAGCAAGGCAGCCCCGGTGGGCAAATCTATCGCAATATCCAGCAGGCCGATGCGCGCAGCCGCCGCGTATTGGGCGATGACTATGGGACGGGTGCGGAGCTGGTCGCGAAGTTCCTGCGGTGCGGGGCCCGTTACCTGGCCAACGCTGCCATCTGGCAAGTGACGCCCCAGCGTCAGGTGCATTACCTGATCGATGGCCGCGCCGAGATCCTGCAAGGGCGTCATGTATTGATCGCCACTGGTGCGTTCGAACGGCCCATGCCCATTCCGGGCTGGACCTTGCCGGGCGTCATGACCGCCGGCGCCGGGCAGATCCTGCTCAAAAGTGCCGCGCTGGTGCCGCAAGGGCCGGTGGTGCTGGCCGGCTGCGGACCCTTGTTGTACCTGCTGGCGGTGCAATACCTGCGGGCGGGCATCGCCATCGAAGCGTTGGTGGACACCAGCGGCCGGGGCGATCTGCTGCGTGCCTGGCGCAACGTCCCGGGCGCCTTGCGCGGCTGGCGTGACCTGCTCAAGGGCGGGCAATTGCTCATCGAATTGAAACGCGCCGGGGTCAGGCATTTCCGGGAGGCCCGGGATCTGCAGATCGAAGGCACGGCGCAGGCCAGCGCCCTGAGTTTCGACAGTGGCGGTCGGCGCTGGACCCTTCCAGCCTCGCTGATTCTGCTGCATCAGGGCGTGGTACCCAACACCCAGATCAGTTGGTCGCTGCGCCTCGAACATGACTGGAGCGAACAGCAATTGTGCTGGATCGCGCGTCGCGACAGCCAGGGTGAAACCAGTCTGCCGGGCATTTTTATCGCCGGTGACGGTGGCGCCATCGGCGGTGCGCAGGTGGCGCTGCTCGAAGGCCGGCTGGCCGGGCTGGCGATTGCTGCCAGCTCGGCAAAGATTGACGCGCAACAGTTGCAGCAACTCGCCGCGCCTTACCGCAAGGCCTTGATGCGCCAGCGTGCCGCGCGGCCACTGATCGATGCGTTATACCGCCCGCAACAGCAAAACCGCATTCCCGCCGACGAGGTAATCGTCTGTCGCTGCGAAGAAGTCAGCGCCGGCGCGATTCGCCAACACGTCGCCCTCGGTTGCCTGGGGCCCAATCAGGCGAAGGCGTTCGGCCGCTGCGGCATGGGGCCCTGCCAGGGGCGCCTGTGTGGCTTGAGCGTCACCGAAATCATTGCCGAACAGCGCAACGTCCCCGCCGCCGAGGTCGGGTATTACCGTATTCGATCGCCACTCAAACCCATCACCCTTGCCCAATTATCCACTGAGACACCTCTCACCCAGGAGCCTGTATGAGCCTTATTCAACGCATCGAAAGCAATCCACGCCTGAGCCGCAGCGTCGTGCATAACGGCGTGGCCTGGCTCAGCGGCATCGTCGCCGCCGATTGCAGCCAGGACATCCGAGGCCAGACGCGCCAGGTGCTGCAACGGCTCGACGAACTGCTGGAAATCTCCGGCAGCGACAAAAGCCGACTGCTCAGCGTGCAGATCTGGATGAAAGACATGGCGGCCGATTTCGCCGGCATGAATGAAACCTGGAGCGCCTGGGTCGATGCCGGGCAGACGCCGGCACGAGCCACCGCGCAAGTGATGTTCGATGATCCGCAGATCCTGTTGGAGTTGATCGTCACCGCCGCCGTCGAGGCGTCTGCGTAGTACCCGTCGCGCCGGGTGCAGCCTGGCGCAACGACGGAGCAGGCGGCCGACAGAGCCGTCATCTCCCTGTTCACATTGCCGCTGCCATAACGGTCGCCTTCCTTTGCGGAGCGCCCGACATAAACAACATCGCATCTGGAGCCATGAATGAACGTAAAAAACACGCTATTGAAGGTTGGCCTGGTCTCGCTGCTGGCGTTCGGCGCCCACCTGCACGCGGCGGAGCAACCGCTGCGCCTGGGCATCGAAGCGGCTTACCCGCCGTTCGCTTCGAAAACGCCGGATAACGCCATCGTCGGCTTCGACTACGACATCGGCCAGGCCCTGTGCGCCGAGATGAAAGTCCAGTGCGTGTGGCAGGAGCAGGAGTTCGACGGGCTGATTCCCGCGCTCAAGGTGAAGAAAGTCGACGCGGTGATTTCTTCGATGTCCATGACCCCTGAACGGCTGAAATCGGTCGACTTCAGCAATCGCTATTACCGCATTCCGGCGCGCCTGGTGTTCAAGAAGGGCAGCGGCATCAGCGAGATTCCGGCCCAGCTCAAAGGCAAGCGGATCGGGGTGCAGCGCGCGACCAACTTCGATCGCTACGTCACCGAAAAATTTGCCCCGGCCGGTGCCGAAGTGGTGCGCTACGGCTCGCAGAATGAAATCTTTCTCGACCTGCTCGGCGGACGCCTCGACGCCACCATGGCCAGTTCGGTGGTGATCGATGAAAGCCTGTTGAAGCGGCCGGAAGGGCAGGACTTCGAGTTTGTCGGCCCGAGTTTCACCGAAGAGCAGTTCTTCGGTACCGGTATTGGCATCGCCGTGCGCAAGAACGATCCGCTGGCAGGTCGATTCAACCAGGCACTGGCGACGATTCGGGCCAACGGCACCTACGACACCATTCGCCAGAAGTATTTCGATTTCGATATTTACGGCGAGTAAGCAACGAGGTCGTTACGGCACGCATGCCTGGGCGTGCGGCCGTTGTTTTAGTCGCGCAGAGTCGAGCTGCAAACCAGGGCGCGTCATGTACAGCCATCACCCTCGATCTCGTCCATAGGGTCGATCACCTGGGCGCTCTGGTTGCGAACGTTGCCAATCGCGCGGTCAACCCTGAACCACTCGAAAGCCTCGGTCGGTTCACCCTGAAACAGCGCCATCTGCTCGGCGCGCTCCATGGGCGTCGTGGGCTCCAGCCATTCCCGGGCCAGTTCCGGCGACAACGTCACTGGTCGCCGGTCATGGATGTCCACCATGCCGCCGACGCTGTCGGCGGTGATGATGACGAAGCCGTCGTGTTCGCCCGGCTCGTGCTCGGCGTTGGGGTACTGGCCGATTGCGGCGCAGAGGATCGGCGTTCGGTCACAGTGACGGATCAGGTAAGGCTGCTTCTTTGGTCCGCCTTCATCGACCCATTCAAACCAGTTGTCGATGGCAATGATCGCCCGGCGTGGCCAGATCGTCTTGAAGAACGGGCCATGGGCGACTTTCTCGACCCGGGCGTTGATCGGCGCGGCGCCGTCCTTGGCCCAGTGCGGGCGCCAGCCCCAGCGCACCAGATCGGCGCGCAAAAACTGGCCTTCCTGATGAAACAGCGCGAGCTGTGTGGTCGGCGCGGCGTTATAGCGCGCCATCGGCTGGTCGCCGGCATAGTTGATCAGGGCGTTTGGAATGGCGAGCGCCGCGACGAAATCGTGAATGCCCCGATACTGGGAAAGGCGTCCGCACATGGTGTGTTCTCCGGCTGTGTCTTCAGCGTAGCCCAGCGGCCAGAGGTTTCGTGATGAATCCTCGACCAAGGCACATGTCGCAGTCTTCTCGTCGATCAAATCGATCGAGGCAGGCGGGGCAGGTGCGGAACCGGGCCAGGTCGAGAAGCGGCCGCATTCTTTCGAACAGACGCAAATCGCGGCATTCCCGGGCGACCTGGGCGGCGTCCACCAATGCGCGGTAAAGGTCCGGATCCTCGATCGGCTCATAGGTGACACCCTCGACCGTGCGCCCGGTTTCCATCAGGTCAAACTGCTGCCCATCGGGCAAGGTCAAGGCAAGCCCGGTAATTCTCGCCACCACCCCGGACGGGGTGAACACCAGGTTCGCCCCGGTTGCATCCTGGTAAATCTTGCCGTCGTAGGAAAATCGGGCGTTGTCGGCCAGCGAGCTTGCGGCATAGAAAATCGATCGCGAAATCCGCCCGAACAGCTCGCTGCTGGCGCGACGAACAACATCATAGGCAGACGCGCCGCAGTAACGGGCCGGTGCGCTGTGCAGTTCTTCCACGGCGTGCCAGTAGGCGGCGTTGGCCAGTTCGTTCATGTCGAAGTGCTGGAGTTCATCGATCAACCCCTCGGCGGCCAGGGTCGCACTCAAGCTGTGCAGGGTCTGGCGATGGGCCTCGGGGTTGTGCATTCGAAAATCATGGTCGTCGAGGGTCGAGCGCCACTGCTGGAGTCTCAGCGCCTTGGCCTGGTCGAAATTCATGGGGATGGGTTCGCTGTACAAATACTGGTTGTATGTACAGTAATCGAAGCAAGGCGATCAGGCGAGGGTGGGGCGACGGGCTGCAGGACACGAGGTGGTCGGACTATCCCTGCCTCAGAAATTCTTTCAACGCGCGAACAATATCGAGATTGGACTGCGCCGTGATGCGACCTGGATGCTGGTCGAACATGTGGGGCGCTCCAGGGTAGACGTGAAGTTCCACGGCAACGCCTGCGCGGGATAGTCGCAGTGCATAGTCGATGTCTTCTTCAAGAAATAAATCCAGCGACCCCACGGAGAGAAAACTCGGAGGCAGGCCGCGCAGGTTCAGTTGCATGGACGGTGAGAATAAACCTATCCGTTCATCGTCAAGGCTGTAGCTTGCGCGAAGGCAATCCCAGCAGAATTGGTTTGGCGTCGGCAGCCAGCTGAAAGTGCCTGTGCTTTCGTTTGTGTGCGGTGAATCTGCCGTGCCCGTACGGTAATCAAGCATGGGATAGACAAGCATCTGCGCGGCGAGCGGATATTCCTCTCGGTCACGCGCCAGGATGGCCAATGCGGCCGCCAGGCCTCCACCTGCGCTGTGCCCCATGACCGCCACGTTCCGCGGATTTATGCGGTACTTGCGCTGATTGGCAAATATCCAGCCGAGTGCCGCATAGCAGTCTTCAAGAGGAATTGGAAAAGGGTGTTCGGGAGCCAGTCGATAATCAACTGCGACAATCAGCGTGTTCAATTCTTCGGCTAGATCGGCCAGGTAGTCATCTGCCATTTCAGGCTGGCCAAGGACGAAGCCTCCGCCGTGAATGTAAAGGATCGCTGGCAGGGCTACAGCGCTTGTTGTTCCTTGAGGCCTGTAAAGGCACAGGCGTAGAGCTTCTCCATCCGCCTCTGCTGTCGTCCATGATTCTTCACAACGGGCATTGCGCCTGGATGTGTAAGTCGCGCTGACACGCGACCGGATAGTTGGCAACGTGGCGAGCGACCAGTCTTCTGCGCCTGGTGTCAGAAAACCGTGAAACTCGGGATCAAGCAATTCATGTGGTTTCAATATTCCGCCCCTTTCGCGCCGAGCAGCATGGCACCCATTTCCGGGTGCCATGGACTTTGCCGTTACAGCCAGGCTTTGATTTGTGTGCAAACGGCTTGGGTTGAAATGCCATAACGATCATGAAGTGTGGGCAGCGCTCCGGCATCGAGGAAGGCGTCTGGCAGGGCAATTTGCCTGAAGGTCGGAGTTACGCCGTTGCGCAGCAGGACCGTCGCAACCGCCTCGCCCAGGCCACCGATGATGGAGCTGTTTTCTGCGGTCACCACCAGTCGGCCGGGCTTTCTGGCTTCAGCAAGGATGGTCTGTTCATCCAGCGGTTTGATCGTCGGTACGTGCAGCACGGCGACTTCAACGCCATCTGCTTGCAACTGCTTGGCCGCTTCCAGGGCGCGCATCGTCATCAAGCCCGTGGAGATGATCAGTACGTCGTTGCCGGTACGCAGGGTCTTGGCCTTGCCGATCTCGAACTTGTAGCCGTATTCGTCCAGCACCAGCGGCACGTTGCCGCGCAGCAAGCGCATGTAGACCGGTCCTTGGTGCGCAGCGATGGCGGGCACGGCCTGTTCGATTTCCAGTGCATCGCAGGGATCGACGATCATCAGGTTGGGCATGGCGCGGAAGATCGCCAGGTCGTCCGTGGCCTGGTGGCTCGGGCCGTAGCCGGTGGTCAGGCCGGGGAGGCCGCAGACGATTTTGACGTTGAGGTTTTCCTCGGCAATCGCCATGCAGATGAAGTCATAGGCGCGGCGGGAGGCGAATACGGCATAGGTCGTGGCGAAGGGCACGAAGCCTTCACGGGCCATCCCCGCCGCGGCACTCATCAGCAGCTGTTCGGCCATGCCCATTTGGTAGAAACGATCCGGGTGAGCCTTGGCGAAGATGTGCAGATCGGTGTACTTGGACAAGTCGGCGGACATGCCAACGATGTCTGGACGCTGATCGGCCAGGGCGGCCAGCGCATGGCCAAAGGGCGCGGATCGGGTGGCCTGGCCTTCAGAGGCAATCGAGGCGATCATCGCCGAGGTGGTCAGGCGCTTTTTGGCTGGCTCACCAGTGGAAGCCGGAGTATTGGTTGCATTGCTCATTGGTTTTTACCTTCTTCCAGGTTGCTCAGTGCCAGATCCCATTCGTGCTCTTCCACGCGAATGAAGTGCGTCTTCTCCCGGGTTTCGAGGAAGGGCACACCTTTACCCATTTTGGTATCGCAGATGATGACCCGTGGTTGAGTCCCGGGATGACTGCGCGCGGCGTCGAACGCAGTGACCAATGCATCCAGATCATTGCCATCGATCCGTTGGGTGAACCAGCCAAATGCCTGCCAACGATCGACGATCGGTTCGAACGAGAGGATTTCGCTGGAATAGCCATCGGCTTGCTGGTTGTTGACGTCGACAATGGCGATCAGGTTGTCGAGCTTCCAATGGGACGCCGACATCACGGCCTCCCAGGTCGAGCCTTCATTCAACTCGCCGTCCGACAGCAGGTTGTAGACGAAGGAGGGCGAGCCTTTACGCTTGAGGCCCAGGCAGGCACCGACCGCGATGCCCAGGCCCTGGCCGAGCGAACCACCGGTGATTTCCATGCCCGGGGTGTAGGTCGCCATGCCCGACATGGGCAGGCGGCTGTCATCCGAGCCGTAGGTTTCCAGCTCATCGAGCGGGATGATTTCGGCTTCGATCAAGGCCGCATACAGTGCAATCGCGTAGTGACCGATGGAGAGGTAAAAACGATCACGTTGCTCCCATTCCGGGTCTTCAGGCCGATAGTTCAAGGCATGGAAGTACGAGACTGCGAGCAGGTCAGCGGCGCCGAGGGCTTGACCAACATAGCCCTGGCCCTGGACTTGACCCATTCGCAGCGCGTGCCGACGAATGTTGTGTGCTCGCTCCACCAGAGTCTTGGATGAAGCGTATGAAGGATTAGTAGTCATGCTAAAAACTCCGTTAAATCAACGATTGACCAGGGCGGCGGGAATGCGCAGTACCAACAGGGCTCCGCCCACCAGTACGCCGGTGATCAGATACATGCCGATGGCGCTGGATCCGGTCAGCGTGGTGATCCAGCCAATCAGGTAAGGCGAGCAGAAGCCGGCGAGGTTGGCGAAGCTGTTGACCGCCGCGATGCCTGCGGCGGCAGACACGCCACCGAGCAACGTGGTGGGTAACATCCAGAACATCGACGTCGCGGACAGAATTCCGGAAGCGGCCAGGCAAAGACTCAGAATGGAGAGCGTCACATTTCCCCCCATCATTGCCGCCAGGGTGAGTCCGATAGCACCCGCGATCATCGGGATGATGAGGTGCCAGCGGCGCTCGCGATGTTTGTCGCCACTGCGTCCGGCATACAGCATGGCCACAATTGCACAGAGGTACGGCAGGCTGGTCAGCACGCCGATTTTCATCGGGTCGGACACCCCTGCGTTACGCACCAGGGTCGGCAGCCAGAAGGTGATTGCGTACTGGCCCATCACGACACAGAAGTAGATGGCCGCCAATAACCAGAGACGACGGTCACGGATAAATTCACCTACAGAGGCGTGTGTGACTTTTTTCTGGTCATCCTCGGCCAGCTCGCGGGTGATCAGCGCTTTTTCGTCGTCGTTGAGCCAGCTGGCTTGATGCACGCCATCCTTGAGATAGCTCAATACCAGTAGACCAACCACGACTGTGGGCACGGCCTCCAGCACGAACATCCATTGCCATCCCGCCCAACCATGTACACCGGCAAACTGAGTCATGATCCAGCCGGAGAGAGGGCCACCCACCATGCCTGACAGCGGAATGGCGATAAACCACAACACCGTCATGCGGGCACGGCGATAAGATGGAAACCAGTAGGTCAGGTACAGCAACAGACCCGGCGCAAGACCGGCTTCGGCAATGCCGAGCAGAAAGCGCAATGCATAGAATTGCCAGGCGGTCTCGACGAAGGCGAACAGGGCGGAAACGATGCCCCAGGTGATCATGATGCGTGCGATCCACACGCGGGCACCGACCTTGTGCAAAATGATGTTGCTGGGGACTTCGCAGAGGAAGTAACCGATGAAGAACATGCCCGCGCCCAGTCCGTAGACCGTTTCGCTGAGCGCCAGATCGTTCATCATTTGCAACTTGGCGAAGCCGACGTTGACGCGATCGAGATAGGCACACAGATAGCACAGCATCAGAAAAGGCATCAGGCGCCATGCGGTTTTCCGATAGGCATTGGAACGCACGGTCGAAACCGCTTCGAGCGACAGGGTTGTCATGATGGTCTGATCTCTTGTTTTTATTGACCGCCAGGCCACGAGGCCTGGCTGCGTCGTCGATCCAGAACCGCACGGGCGTCAAGGCCCGCCAGGTATCCTCAATGAATCAGCATGCCGCCGTTCACATCCAGGGTGATGCCGGTCAGGTAGGAGGATAGGTCGCTGGCCAGGAACAGGGCCGCATTCGCCACATCCTGGGCTTCACCCAGACGCCCCAACGGGATGCCGTCGATGATCGCGTGTCTGCGCTCGTCCTGCATCAGGCCGCCGGTGATGTCGGTGTGAATCAAACCGGGTGCGATGGAGTTGACGCGTACCTTGTCCGGTCCCAGTTCCCGGGCCATGGCTTTGGCCAGGCCCAGCACACCGGCTTTGGCAGCGCTGTAATGGGGGCCACCGAAAATGCCGCCGCCACGCTGCGCGGAGACCGAGGACATGCAGACGATGCTGCCGCAAGACTGTTGACGCATGATCGGGATCACCGCCTGCGACATGAGCAAGGTGCCACGCAGGCTGACGTCCAACACCTTGTCGTAATCGCCAGGGCGGATGTCCAGCGTCTTGAGCGGCTGGGTGATGCCGGCGTTGTTGACGAGAATGTCGATGCGGCCGAAATGTTCGATGATTTTGGCGACGGCCGACTGCACCTGCGATTCGTCAGCAACGTTGGCTGCAAGACCCAGATGTCCTTCGCCCAGGGAAGCAGCGGCATCACGAGCGGCGGATTCGTCCAGATCGAGGATCACGACGCGAGCGCCCTGTTGCGCGAAGGTGGTCGCCGTAGCGCGGCCAATGCCACGTGCGGAGGCGGCACCAGTGATGATCGCGACTTTGCCTTGAAGAAGCATGGAGGAGTTCCTCTGATTGTTTTTATTGGGTCGACCCACAACGAATCGATGACTCAGCTTGGTCCCCGGGCTTGCCTTGAGCAATAAGGTGAATGTCACTCGATGCTGAAAAAAATTCAGCACTCGCCAACACAATGATCGGGTGGTTGAATAGCTGAACGTCCGGCTTACGCCGTCTGCAGCGGGAAAATAATAATCATGGCCTCACCCGGCGATGCACCTCCGATACTGCCACCCCTGAAAGCCATTCAGGCCTTTGAACAGACGGCTCGCTTCGGCAATGTCGCTCGCGCGGCGGAATTGCTCGATCTGACCCCCTCGGCAGTCAGCCATCAGCTGGCCAAACTGGAGGCGATGATCGGTCGACAGTTGTTTTTCCGGACGGCCAGAGGCGTGACGCTGACGCCTGTTGGCGAGCAATACCTGACTGAGGTTTCTGGCATCTTGCACAGCCTGGCGGTAGCCACTGAACGTGCCACCAGTGATGTCAGCCTGGATTGCCTGCGATTGCACTCCTCGCCCAGTTTCGGCCTGCTGTGGCTGATGCCGCGCCTGGAACAGTTTCGCCAGAGCCATCCCGATATCCAGCTCAACCTCTCGTGCTCCTACGAATCACTGCACTTCAGTCGAGACAAGATCGATGTGGATATTCGCCATGGCATGCCGAATTGGCCGAGTTTTGAAGTGCGCACGGTGCGCAATGAAAAGATTGCGGTGATGGCTTCCCCGAAGCTGCTGGCAAAGCGTCCTATCCGGGTGGTTGCGGATTTGCTGGACAGCAATCTGATTCTGTCGGAAGCCACGCTGATCAAATGGCCACAGTTGTTTGCGCAACATGGCCTGTCACGTCCCGAAAAACCCTATTCGCTGAGTTTCGATCGCTCATACATGACGCTGGAAGCCGCCAGCCACGGACTTGGCTTTGCTTTGGAAAGCACGTTGCTGGCGCAAGATTATCTCGCACGTGGTGCATTGGTTGAAGTGGCCCCTGAGCTGAGCGCTTCGATCACTGCCCACCACCTGGTTTTCCCCAGGGCCCACTCCAACTTTCCTCGGGTCAGGCGATTCCTTGAGTGGATGCAGAAGGAACTGGGGCATGATTTTTCCTACTGATCCCGCTTTGCCACAGGCGCTCATTCGCCATTGCGACAAGCGCCACTTATGAGCGGGAACCCTCAGGCCGCAGCGTCCACTCTTACGCCATTCTCCCTGGTCGGCACATCATGCAGGGAAATCCTCGACGTCTCCGGCAACGCCAAACCACCGGCCAGCGCGAGCAAAGCCACCGCCATCAGATAAAACGCTGGCGACAGGTTGCTGCCGGTGGTGCTGATCAGCCACGTCGCCACCAGCGGCGCGGTGCCACCGAACAGGGTGTAGGCCATGTTGTAGGTGATCGCCGACGCGGTATAGCGAGTACGGGTAGGGAAGGTTTCCGAGAGCAGGGCCGCAGTGACCACGCCACACAGCACCGCGCCGATCGCCAACAGCATGACGCCGACGATGGAGGCGGCGAACGATCCGGAACTGGCCATCAGGAACGAGGGATACACCGCCACTATCAATAGCGCGCAAGCGGTCATCACCGTGACCCGGCGCCCGACCCGGTCCGAATACAGCCCGGCCAGCGGGCAGATCGCCGCGGCGAAGATCAAGGCAATCAGCGACACCAGTAATGCCGTGGCGCGACTCAAGCCGCCCGCAACTTGCAGGTAGGTCGCGAAGTAGGTGGTGAACATATAGAACGATAGCGCCGTCAGCGACACGAAGGCACCCAGGCAGCAGATCGCCGCGCCATGGTTGCGCAAGGTCTCCTTGAGCGGGGAATGTGCCACCGCATGTTCCTCGGTCACCGCCTGGAAAGCCGGGGTTTCATCCAGCTTCCAGCGCAGGTAAAGACCCACCAGGCCCAGCGGCGCGGCAATCAGGAACGGCAGGCGCCAGCCCCAGCTACCCATGGCTTCGGTCGACAGTGACGCCTCGAGTGCGTAGGCCACCACGGCCGCCGCGGCGAAGGCGGAAAAGGTCGAAACCGGAATGAAGCTGCCATACCAGGCCCTTTTATCGTTAGGCGCGTGCTCCATCAGGTAGGCACAGGCACCGGCGTATTCGCCCCCGGCGGAAAAGCCCTGGGCGCAACGGATGAGGGTCAGAAGGATCGGCGCCATGACCCCGACGGCGGCATAAGTGGGCAACACCCCGATCAAGGTCGTCGCACCCGCCATCAGCAGGATGGTCATGGCCAGGGTTCTCTTGCGCCCGATCCGGTCGCCGAGCATGCCGAAGAAAATCCCGCCCAAAGGCCGGAAGGCAAAGGCAACGGCAAACACCGCGAAGGTTTTCAGCAAGGCGACGCTGGCGTCGCCGCTGGGGAAAAATTGCTGGGCGATGGTGGTTGCCAGAAAACCGTAGACGGCGAAGTCGAACCACTCGACGAAATTGCCGATGCCGGCCGCGACAATGACTTTTCTCAGCGTTTGCGGGCTGACCTGAGCTGCGCTTGTCATGCTGAACCCTCGACATTCCATTAGTAGGCTTTCGATTATCGGGGCAGCGACTGGAACGGCTGACTTCAAAAGTGTCATCCGCATAGTCATGACCGACCCGTTGCGGTTGGAGTACGCATGATTCGTGCCGTAGGGAGCCCCGATTGCGTGTAACTCGTTGCGTAAAACGCAACATGTTTATTAGGCCCTGTGATTGTTGCCCGATCGGCTGATCGCTAATTTCCTGTCATCGCTATCGTTGACAGGTGCTCTCCCATGAATTCACCCCTTCCGGATATTGCCGCACTGGCAGAGCGCATCAGTGCACTCGAAGCTGAATCGGCGGTGCGTCGGGTGCTGCATCGCTACATGGCCTTGTGCGACGTTCCCGGCCCGGCAGATCGTCTGCCGGCACTGGCACAATTATTTTGCCGCGATGCGCTATGGCAGGGCGTCGGCTCGCGCTATGCGCTCAAGTTCGGCTGTATAAAGGGCCGCGAGGCGATCGTTTCGATGCTCGCGGGTTATCTGCCTCCTGACCCTCACTTTCAGTTCAACGCACATTTTCTGGCCGGTGAGCAAATCACCATTGACGGCTTCAAGGCCAGTGGCCGCTGGTTGATGCAGCAACTTTCGCGTTACGACTCGGGGCAGGGCGAGGCCATCGTGGCTGCACTCGGTCTGGAATTTCTGTGGGAAGACGGCGCCTGGCGCATTGCGTCTTTTACCACCGAGCGACTGGACGCCTGCCATCTCGCCGATGCGCACGGGGTGCAGTCATGAACCCGCTGGTGATTCAAGGCTGCAAGGGCGGGCCAGGGCCTACCGTCGCGATAAAGGACTCGCTGGATGTGGCCGGTTGGCCAACCCGCTGCGGCAGCCGCGCCTTTGAATCGGCCGCACCGGCCGGGCGCAACGCCACCGTTGTGCAGTCGCTGCTCGATGATGGTTGGCAGGTGATCGGCAAGACCGTCTTGCATGAACTGGCCTTTGGCGTCACCGGTGTCAACGAATGGGCGGGCACGCCGATCAACCCCCAGGCACCCGAACGAATTCCGGGTGGCTCTTCCAGCGGCTCTGCGGTGATCGTCGCCCAGGGCGCTGTCGACGTGGCGCTCGGTACCGATACCGGCGGCTCGGTGCGCATGCCAGCAGCCTGCTGTGGGGTGTACGGGCTCAAGCCGACCTTCGGCCGTTTGAGTCGAGAGGGTGTGTATCCGCGGTCCACTTCGCTCGATTGCGTCGGGCCGATGGCACGTGACCTGGACACACTGGTTGCCGCCATGGTGGCCATGGACCCCACCTTTGTCGCGCAGCGACTGCCCGAGCAGGTCCGTGTCGGCTTGGTGGCGGTTTCGTGTGACCCCAACATCAGCGCCTCCATTGACGAAGAGATCAGTCGTCGCGGCTGGGCGTGCGAAGTCGTCAGCTTGACGCTACTGGACCAGGCCTTTGACGCCGCGTTGACTGTGATCAACGCCGAAACCTGGGCGGCTTTCGGCCAATACACCGGCCAGGGCTTGTTGGGCGCAGACGTTGAAGCTCGACTGATGCGCGCGGCACTGACAGACGCCGCCGATCTGCACGCCGCCGAAGCCATCCGTGTGGCGTTCAGCGCGCAGGTCGACCAGTTGCTCACGCGCTTCGACGTCCTCGTGTTGCCCAGTTTGCCGCGCCTGCCACCGCTGCTTGCGGATGTGCACCGAGGCGAGCCGGTCATCGACCTGACCCGCTTTCTGCGCCCGTTCAATCTCAGCGGGCACCCGGCCCTGAGCATTCCGATCGCCTATCCACACACCCGCTGCAAAACCAGTCTGCAACTGATCGGGCGCAAGGGCGACGACGCGCAATTGTGCGCTATCGCGAACGCCTCCTGATCCATAAAAAAGATGCCCGACATCAAGCATAGGACCTGACCGTGACCCAACTCATCAAAACCCTGAACCTGGACACCAGCCCCGCTGACCTCGTCCAGCCCGACCGTGTCCACACCTCGCTGTATACCGATGCCAAGCTGTTCGACGCGGAGCTTGAAAAGATTTTCTACAGCACTTGGGTGTGGGTGGCTCACGTCAGTGAGATTCCCGAGTCGGGCAGCTACAAGAGCACCTACATCGGCAAGCAACCGGTGATTGTGGTCCGTGACCGCAAGAAGGCGGTGCACGTGCACCTCAATCGTTGTCGCCATCGCGGTGCCACGGTTTGCGAGCACAAGAAGGGCAAGACCAACAGCTTCGTTTGTCCCTATCACGGCTGGAGCTACGCCCTGGACGGCTCGTTGCGCGGTGTGCCCCATCCGGAGAGCTACGGTGAGTGCCTGGACAAGGGCGAGCTGCCGCTGGTGAGCCTGCGCGTCGAAGAATACGCCGGCATGCTGTTCGCCACCTTCAAGGCCGACATTGAGCCGTTGGTGGACTTTCTGGGCCCTGCGAAAAAGTGGATGGACCTGTTCATGAAGCAGGGCGCAGGTTACCCGATCAAGGTGCCGGGCGAGCACCGCTTCCGCTTTCCCGGTAACTGGAAAATCCAGCTCGAGAACACCACCGACGCCTACCACTTCCCGCTGGTGCACAAATCGTTCCTGTCCTCGGTGGATGAAGAGACCCTCAAGCTGTTCGATTTCGTTGAAGGCCCTGGCTATGTCGAGGATCTCGGCAACGGTCACAGCGTGATGGTGATGATCCCCGACCTGGTGGACCTGGAAGCGGATCTGCACAAGCCGATCCCCGAGCGCTTCGAAGGCCTGGCCGCCGAGCTGCGCGACGAAGGCATCGACGAGCAGCAGGTGCGCCGCATCGTCCGCGCCGTCGGTGGTTCGGGCTTCAACCTCAACCTGTTCCCCAACGTTGCGTGCTCAATGGCGTTCTTCCGTGTGCTGCAGCCGATCTCGGTGACAGAAACCGAAATCCACCACTCGGTGATCACCATGGACGGCGGCCCGGCCGCGGCCAACCGCTATCGGTTGCGTCTGCACGAACACTTCCAGGGCCCGATGGGCTTCGGTACCCCGGATGACTCCGAAGCGTGGGAGCGGGTGCAGAAGGGCGCCTCTGCCGGAGAAAACCTGTGGATCATGCTCAACCGCGGTTTGCCCGGCGAGCAGCCGAGCGAGGATGGCCTGGTCAGTGATGTGAGTGCCGAAACTGGAATGCGCGCTGCCTACCGGCAGTGGAAAAAGATGATGTCGGTGTGACCGGCGGAGAACCTTGATGAACCTGAAACTACTGAACGAAGTCACCGCTTTCATCTGGCAGGAAGGCGACATGCTCGACCACGGCGAATTCGACAGCTGGCTGAAGCTGTGGGACGAGAAGGGCACTTACATCATCCCGATCGATCCCAAAGAACAGGACTTCGAAAACACCCTGAATTACGCGTATGACGACGGCCATATGCGCCAATTGCGTGTCCAGCGCCTGATCAGCGGCGACTCGATTTCCACCAGCCCGCAACCGCGCACGGTACGCACGCTGTCGCGCTTTCGTGTGCTGTTCGAAGATGCGCAACAGGTGACGGTGCGCTGTGCGCAGCACCTGCGCGAGTTCCGCAAGGACGCGCTCAAACACTATAGCGCCGACATCACCTACGAGCTGGAGCGTGATGCCGACAGCTTCAAGATCCAGCGCAAGCTGATTCGCCTGATCAACTCCGACGATACCCTCGCCGGTATCGGTTACATCCTCTGATCATGGGCGGGAATGAATCGATGAACGTCACCGTATTGAATGTTGTGGTGCACCAGGCGCGGCAACAAGGTGCCGGCGTGCTGGTGCTCGACCTGTATTCGGCTGCCGGCGAGTCGTTGCCGGCGTTCGAGGCCGGTGCCCATGTGGACGTGCATTTACCCGGCGGGCTGGTTCGCCAGTATTCGCTCTGCGGCGACCCGGCCGACCTTGCTCGCTATCGGCTGGGTGTGCTCAAGGACCCAGCCTCGCGAGGAGGTTCCGCAGCGGTTCATGCCACGCTGCGCGAAGGCTGCGCCGTCACCATCGGCGTACCGCGCAATCTGTTTCCGTTGGCGGCCGATGCCCGGCGCTCGCTGTTGATCGGCGGCGGCATAGGCATCACGCCGATGATCGCCATGGCCTATACGCTGCAGGCCAAGGGTGCGGATTTCGAGTTGCACTATTGCGGCCGCTCGCGAAGCCACGCCGCCTTTTTGGACGAGTTGGCCACTGCGCCTTTTGCCGACCGGGTCACCACTCACTTCGACGACGAGCCGAGCAGCAAACTCGACCTCAATTCAGTGCTCAGCACCCAGACCGCAAATGACCACGTCTATACCTGTGGCCCCGCGGGTTTCATGGCCTGGGTGATCGACGCAGCCAAGGCGGCCGGCTACGCCGATGACCAGGTGCATCGCGAATATTTCCAGGTCGAGGTCGACAACGCTGGCCAGGCCTTCGAGGTCCACACCGCTCGAAGCGGCAAGACACTTCAAGTGCATTCCGGGCAAAGCATCGTGCAAGCGCTGGCCGAGGTTGGCATCGCGGTCGAGGTGTCGTGCGAACAAGGGGTGTGCGGCACCTGCGTGTGTGACGTGCTGGAGGGTGAGCCCGATCACCGTGATGTCTACCTCACCGAGGAGGAGCGTGAGGCGAACGACCAAATGTTGCTGTGCTGCTCAAGGGCGCGCTCTGGGCGCCTGGTGCTGGATATCTGATTCACAACGAAAACAACAACAAAAAACATGACAGTCGCGGGCGTTCAGATCGGCGCTGTCATTCACTGCCATGTCTCTGAATTTCTGCTCCCACCGTAGCAAATCAGTATGGATGTAACTATGTCAAAGCGAGCTTTGCGTGTGCATGCAATTCATTACATAGGGCTTTTAGGGATAGCGGTGCCGTGGTCGGCGCATGCCGACCTGATGGACGATAGCCACCTGTCCTTGAACTTCAGAAATCTTTACCTGAATCGCAACTTTACCAACAGCGAGGCCCCCGTCTCCAAAGTGGGCAACTGGTCTCAGGGCTTTGATCTGCAGTTTCAGTCCGGGTATACCGACAGCCCCCTGGCCATCGGCTTTGACGCCAACGCCCAGTATGCCGTCCGGCTTGATTCCACTGGCAACGACGGTTCGTTACCCTACAGCGTGTTCGATCAGAAGGCCGCCGATGACTACAGTCGCGCCGGCGGCACCCTGAAGTTGCGCTATTCGAAAACCGAACTGAAAATCGGCGATCAGAAACCCAATCTGCCGGTTGCCTCCAACGACCCCAGCCGCCAGCTCGATACGATCTATCAGGGCGCGGTGATCAACACACGTGAAATCGACCGGCTGGAACTGACGGGTGGCCGCTTCTGGTCGAGCGTCACCCGGCAATCCTCCAACCATGAAAGGTTATACAAATACGGCTCCACCGATGATCTGGACAGCAAGGGCCTGGATTTTGGCGGCGGCACTTATTCATTTACGCCCGCCCTGCAAGCCACTTACTTTTACGGCGTACTCAACGATATCTACCAACAGCATTACGCCGGCCTCAAGCATTCGCTGGACCTGGGTCAAGGCTACATCCTGAAGACCGACCTGGGTTACTTCAACAACAGCGAAAATGGCAGCGCCCTGGCAGGCAATGTCGACAACCGTTCCTACAGTGGCCTGATGACCCTGCATAAAGGCGCGCATATGGTCGGGGTCAGTTATCAACGCATGTTGGGTGAGACGGTCTTCCCGACGCTCAATGGCTTTGTTCCGCAACCTTACCTGCCGAACTGGGCAGGCCTGCCTTTTATCCGCCCGGACGAGCGATCCTGGTCGGTGCGCTACGGATATGACTTCGCGGCCATGGGCGTGCCCGGCTTGAAACTATTCACGCGTTACATCAAGGGCACCGAGATCGATCGTGGCGAAGGTTTGAGCCATGACCAGGAAAGCGAGCGAAATATCTTCCTGTCCTATGTGGTGCAGGACGGCGGTCTGAAAGACCTGAGCTTTGAACTGAAGAACTTCAACATAAAACAGAAGTACGGCAACAACTATGACGAATACCGCTTCGTCACCTCATACACCTGGAAGATCTGGTAAGCCGCTGGCTAGGTTTGGAGAAGTAAATGAGTAATTTCAAGACAGGCATTACCAAGACACCCGACCCTTCCATCATGCGCCGTATCGTCATTGCCTCGGTGTTCGGCAACGCGTTGGAATGGTATGACTTCTTTCTGTATGGCACCGCGGCAGCGCTGATTTTCGGTCCGTTGTTCTTCCCGGCCGGGACTGACCCGGTGCTGGGCACCATGGGCGCGTTTGCAGGTTTCGCGGTGGGCTTTTTCGCCCGGCCGCTGGGCGGGATTATCTTCGGCCATATCGGCGACAGGGACGGGCGAAAGAAGGCCCTGGTCATGACCCTCAGCATCATGGGCGTCTCGACCTTCCTGATGGGCTTGCTGCCGACCTTCGAGCAAGCCGGTTATCTGGCACCGATCACGCTGGTGTTGCTGCGTATCGCCCAAGGCATTGCCTCAGGTGGCGAGTGGGGTGGTGGCGTGCTGATGATCAGCGAAAACGCGCCGGCCAACCGGGTCGGTTTCTATGCGGCCTGGAGTCAACTGGGGGTTTCGGGCGGTTTTGTACTATCGGCTGCGGCCTTCTACCTGGTGCAGATGCTGCCCCATGAAGACTTCATGAGTTGGGGCTGGCGCCTGCCGTTCCTGGCCAGTGTCCTGGTATTCGGCGTCGGTATCTATATTCGCCGCAACCTGCCGGAAAGCCGGGACTTTGAAGACGCGGCCGCGCAACGGGCGAAGGTCAAGCATCCACCGGCGTTGGAAGTGCTGCGCAATCATCCCAGGGAAGTGTTCCAGGCCATGGGGCTGCGTATGGCCGAAAACAGCTGCGCGTACATCTTTCTTGCCTTTGTGATGGCCTACGCCAAACTCACCGGCTTGAGCACCCAGGTGGTCCTGGGCGGGGTGATGGTCGCGATGATCGTGGAGGCCTTTACCATTCTGTTTTGGGGGTGGCTGTCGGATATCATCGGCCGGCGCACGGTCTACGCCATTGGCTCGATTGGCCTGGTGCTGTTTGCGTTTCCGTTTTTCTGGCTGATTGATACGCATGTCACTGGCTACGTCTACCTGGCACTGCTGGTGGGCCTCGCCTTTTGTCACGGCGCAATGATTGGCACCCAGCCGGCACTCATGGGCGAACTGTTTCCGGCCCATGTGCGCTACTCCGGCATGGCATTGGGGCATGAAATTGCGTCGATCTTTTCCGGCGGGCTCGCACCCTTGGCGGCGACAGCGCTGTTCGGGGCCTTCCACTCGGCCTGGCCGGTTTCGGTGATGCTGATTGTGTTTGGCCTGATCACCACTGGCACGCTGTTCAGCATCCGCCGCAAACCTGATCTGCCGCACTAAAGTCACTGCCGCAAAAAAGGCGGAACGGATTAATCCGTTCCGCCTTTTTTGTTGGACAGGTCAGTCAGTCTTGCTCAACTTGCTGATCGCTCGCGCCAGGTGGCGAATCAGTTCCTGGGTGACCGGCGGGAGTTTGCGCGATTGGCGGCGAATGATTTGCAGCTCGGTGCTGTTCATCTCCGGGCATTCCACTTCAAGCGCCACCAGCGTCCCGGCCTTGAGCTCCGGCAGGATCATGACCTCTGCCAGTAGAGTGCTGGCCATGTTCATTTTGACGAAGTCGATGATCACCTGCAGTGAGTTGGCGGTAATCGCCGGCTCAATGTCGAACGGCTTGCCCTTGCACGCCAGCGTTACCAGCTCACGCACCCGATAGCCGCGGTTGGGTAGCACCAACTGAGTGTTCGCCAGTTGTTCCAGGGTAATCGACTGCTGCCGGGCCAGCGGATGATCGGGGTGGACGATGGCCCGCAGCGGTTGTTTGATTCCGAACTGGCGGCGCAATGCCGGGTTCTGGTGTGGAGCGAACAGCACGCCGATCTGCGCCTGGTCTTCCATCACCATGTGTTGAACTTCCAGGGTCGGCGCAATCAGAATCTCGGTGCGCAGGCCCGGATAGGATTTGAAAAAGCTGTGTAGCTTGCCGATCAACTGCGCACCGAACAGTCCTTCACCCACGGCCACGACGGTTTTGGTCAGATGCTGCCCGCGCAAATCGTTCAGGCGGTTGAATAGCGCCTCCTGCTGGTCCGCCCTTGCACGATAGTAATCCACTGTGGCGATGCCGGCTTCCGTCAGGCGGATGCGGTGAGTGCCAGCCTCGATCAGGTCGATGCTCAATTCGGACTGCAGCAGGTTGATTTGCCGGCTGACCGACGACGGGGCAATGCCCAGTTGGTCTGCCGCGGCGCGCATCGATCCCAGTTGGTAACTGAGGAAGAGATATTTCAACCGTTGGTCCTGAAACTCCAGGCACGGGGAAAGTTTGGACAAATCCATGCAATGGCAACCTCCAAACTGCACATCAGGCGAGTAGGAGTGCGACTCTTAGGTCGAACTCTCGTTATGGCTGAATAATAGCAATAACCGTGTCTCAACCAACAAGGGTTCGAACGCTTGGTGAAAAACATGTCGCTGGAGTGCAAAAGCCCGGTACTGCGTTTGGCTATGGCCAAACACGCTATAGGCAGGCGCCGATCACTAGCCTGATGGCGGTCGGCTTCACGCTGGGGTGAGTACAGAGGGCGGAAACAAAAAGCCCGGCGCTGGGGCCGGGCTCTCTGTACACGTGGCCAAATCCCTTTGGCTGATCCCATTGTGCTTGGCAGGTGTGACGATGGCGTGACAGGGTCAAGGTCATAGGCGAGCTTCCTACATCATCGGCCTGGCAGGGATTTCGGTTGACCTGCAATCGGCCAGCGACACGCACCCGGCCTACCAGCGTCTGGCCGCCGCCGATGAATACATTCGTGCGCATTTCAATCGCCGCGTCACCTTGGGCGAGCTGATGCGCATCGCCGGTATTTCAGTGGCGCAGCTGGAAAGATACTGCAAGCGAGTGTTCCACCTGACGCCGCGACAAATGATTCAAAAGATTCGCCTGGAACACGCGCATCGACTCCTGCATACCGATATTCCCATCACTGACGTCGCACTGCAGTGCGGCTACACCGACCATAGCGCTTTCACTCGACAGTTCAAGGCGTTGACCGGGTTCACGCCGCGCCAGTATCGGCAGGCTACCGGGCGTTGAACGGCTACCGTGTTACCCCCCCCTTTGAATGCCGATCTCGACATCGCCCATTCAGACTAGGCAGCCCTGACGATTCTGTCTTTTGCCCCTGGCACCAAACTCGTAGGCCAGAGGGATATCGCTTCATGCGCGTCCCACCAAACGAGCAGAAGGCGCCGCGATGGAGTTTGCATTCAGCGACGAACAGGAAATGATCCGAGCATCGGCCGAGGGCTTTCTCGCCGATGTCTCGGATTCTACCGCCGTGCGAGCGGCGATGATCAGCGAGCGAGGTTTTGACGAGGCGCTCTGGCAGCGTCTCTGCCGCGAAATGTACTGGCCGGCGATTCATATTCCCGAAGCCTACGGCGGCCTCGGGCTGGGCTTTGTCGAACTGTCGATTTTGCTGGAACAGATGGGCCGGCGCTTGCTGTGCTCGCCGTTCTTCGCTACCGCGTGCATGGCCACGCCGGCGTTGTTGCTGGCCGCCAACGATGTTCAAAAGCAACGTTGGTTGCCGTCGATTGCAGACGGCAGCCTGATGGCGACGCTGGCCTTCAGCAGTGCCAGCGGCTGGACGGCCCGTGATGTCCAGGCAACGGCGGTGGCCGAAGGCGAAGGTTTTGTGCTCGACGGCACACTCAAGCATGTGCTCGACGGGCACAGTGCCGACCTCCTGATCATTGCCGCACGGGTTCCCGGAACAATCGGCGAGGATGGCATTAGCCTGTTCGCCGTGGACGCGAGCCGTGCCGGGATCGCGCGTCAGATGTTGCCCACCATGGATCAGACCCGTCGTCAGGCACAGATTCAGCTCAAGGATCTATACCTCGACGCTGATTGCCTGCTCGGCGAGTTCGGCGCGGGCTGGCCGCCGTTGGAGCGGGTCCTGCAACTGGCGTGCATCGGCCTGGCTGCGGAACAGACCGGTGGTGCGCAGCAGGTGCTCGACCTGAGCGTGGCCTACATGCAGGAACGCCAGCAGTTCGGTCGACCGATTGCCAGCTTCCAGGCACTCAAACACCGCGCCGCCGACATGATGCTGCAAGTGGAATGCGCACGTTCGGCCAGCTATTACGCGGCCTGCGTGGCACAGGAAGCGCTCGATCCGCAGGGCGATCCCCAGGTGGCCGCCGAGCTGCCACTGGCGGCGGCGCTGGCCAAGGCGCAGTGCTCGGAAACCTATTTTCATTGCGCGTCCGAGTCGATCCAGTTGCACGGCGGCGTCGGTTTTACGTGGGAATATGACCCGCACCTCTACTTCAAGCGTGCCCGAGCCAGTGAAAGCTTCCTCGGGCTGCCTGCCTGGCATCGTGAGCGCATTGCCGTGGCGATTCTTGGAGAGCAGCCATGAAAATCAGTTTTAGTGAGCAGGACGAGTTCTTCCGTCAGCAAGTTGCCGACTGGTTGAGCGCGAACCTGTGTGGGGAATTCGAGCCGCTGCGTTTTCGCGGCGGCCCCGGTGATGAGCATATGTTTCCCGAAGAACGCAAAGCCTGGGAACGCAAACTCGCCGAGGGTGGCTGGACCTGTGTGGGGTGGTCGCCGGAGCATGGCGGACGCGGTCTGTCGATCACCCGGCAGGTGATTTTCCACGAAGAATACGCCCGCGCGGGAGGCCCCGGTCGCATGGGGCATATCGGTGAAGGGCTTGCAGGACCGACCATCGCCGCTTTCGGTAACGCAGACCAGCAACGACGTTTTCTGCCGGGCATCGTCAGCGGCACCGAGTTCTGGTGCCAGGGCTATTCCGAACCCGGGGCTGGTTCAGACCTGGCCAACGTCAAGACCCGTGCAGTGCTGGATGACGCCAGCGGTAGTTGGGTGATCAACGGTCAGAAGGTCTGGACCTCGCTGGCCCATGAGTCGGACTGGTGCTTTGTGATCGCCCGCACCGAACCCGGCAGTGTCGGCCATCGCGGTTTGTCGTTCCTGCTGGTGCCCATGGCTCAGGCCGGGATTACCGTGCGCCCGATCGAACAACTGACCGGCACGTCGGAGTTCAACGAAGTGTTCTTCGACAATGCGCGCACCGACGCGGCGAACATTGTCGGCGCGCCGGGCGAGGGCTGGAAGATTGCCATGGCGCTGTTGGGCTTTGAGCGTGGAGTGTCGACGCTGGGGCAGCAGATGCAGTTTCACAACGAACTGAACGAAATCATCGCCATCGCCAGGGCCAATGGTGCTTACCGTGATCCGATCCTGCGCCAGCGCCTGGCCGAGGCCTGGAGCGGGCTGCGGATCATGCGCTACAACTCGCTGCGCATGCTCTCCGGTGTTCAGGGCGGTTCGCTGCGCAAGGAGGCGACCATCTACAAGCTGTTCTGGTCCACCTGGCACGTCAGCCTCGGCAAGCTGGCGATGGATGTGCTCGGCCCCGAGGCGGAATTGCTGGAAGCCGCGCCTTATCAACTCACCCGATTGCAGTCGCTGTACCTGTTCAGCCGCGCCGACACCCTCTACGGCGGCAGCAACGAGATCCAGCGCAACATCATCGCCGAGCGCGCTTTGGGCATGCCCAAAGAGCCGCGTCCCCGCACCTGAACCAAGGAGTTTTCCATGTCTGTTCCTCACTATGTTGAAGGCCACGGCCTGTTGCGCGGCAAGTCGGTGCTGATCACGGCCGCGGCGGGTGCCGGTATCGGGTTTTCTGCTGCGATACGTGCCGCCGAGGAAGGCTGTCGCGCCTTGATGATCAGCGATATCCACGAAGGCCGGTTGGCAGAAGCGGTGTTGAAAATCCGCGAAACCACGGGTTTGCAGCAGGTTTTCGGGCAAGTCTGCAATGTCGCTGACGAGGCGCAGGTGCAGCAACTGATTGTCTGCGCCGAGCGTGATTTGCAAGGCGTCGATGTGCTGATCAATAACGCCGGTCTTGGCGGTTCGCGGTTGCTGGTGGAGATGACGGACGAGGAGTGGAACCGGGTCCTCGATGTGACGCTCACCGGCACCATGCGCATGACCCGCGCCATGCTGCCGAGGATGATCGAACGGCGCGCCGGGGTCATCGTCAACAATGCTTCGGTGCTGGGATGGCGGGCGCAGAAAGAGCAGTCGCATTACGCTGCCGCGAAGGCCGGTGTCATGGCGTTGACCCGCTGCGCAGCGGTCGAGGCCGCCGATTACGGGGTTCGCATCAACGCTGTCAGCCCGAGCATTGCGTTGCACGATTTCCTGCGCAAGTCCGCGCCGCAAGCGGTGCTCGATCAACTCGCCGCCAACGAAGCGTTTGGCCGCGCCGCCGAAGTCTGGGAAGTGGCCAACGTGATGATGTTTCTGGCCAGCGACTATAGCTCCTACATGACCGGCGAAGTGCTGTCGGTCTCCAGCCAGAGGGCATGAACATGCCGCGCATTTTTGACACGCCGCAGGCCTTGTTCGAAGCCATCGACCAGGCCCTCGGCGTCAGCAACTGGCTGACTCTGGAGCAGGACCGCATCGACCAGTTTGCCGAGGCGACCGGTGATCATCAGTGGATTCATGTCGATCCGGTCAAGGCTGCCCGCGGCCCTTTTGGCGCCTGCATCGCCCACGGTTATTTGAGCCTGTCGCTGGTCAATCTGTTTTTGCCGCAAATCGTCGAGGTACGCGGTATTGCCATGGGCGTCAATTACGGCTGCGAACGGGTGCGCTTTCCATCAGTGGTGCGCGTCGGTTCGCGGGTGCGCGGCAGTGCGCAGTTGACGTCCGTCGAGGAGGTCAAGGGCGGCGTTCAGGCGACCATTCGTGTCAGCGTCGAAATCGACGGCGAGGACCGTCCTGGCTGTGTGGTCGACACCATCAGCCGTTACTACCCCGCCTGAGCCAATCAACAGAACATTCGAGGAATCCAGCATGAAAGAAGCCGTCATTGTTTCTACCGCTCGCACGCCGATCGGCAAAGCCTTTCGCGGGGCGTTCAATGACACGGAAGCCCCGCAGCTTGGCGGCCATGTGGTGCGCGAGGCCGTGCGCCGCGCCGGAATCGAGCCGGGCGAAGTGGACGACGTGATCATCGGTGTTGCGGCACAGCAAGGCACGCAGTCCTATAACCTGGGTCGTCTCTGTGCGATTGCCAGCGGCTTGCCGACTTCAGTTGCCGGGATGGCCGTCGAACGCCAATGTGCATCGGGGCTGATGAGCATTGCCATGGCCGCCAAAGGCATCATGTGCGACGAAATCGACATCGCCGTGGCCGGTGGCCTGGAGTCGATTTCCCTGGTGCAGAACAAGCACAAAAACCTTTACCGCAATCAGTCCGGTGCGGTGCTCGATCTTGATCCGCATGCCTACATTCCGATGATCGAAACGGCCGAAATCGTTTCCGCCCGCTACGGCATTTCCCGTCAGGAGCAGGACGAATACAGCTATCAGAGCCAAGTGCGCACCGCCCTGGCGCAAAGCGCCGGGTTATTCGACCGGGAACTCGCGCCGCTGACCAGCCGCAAGATGATCGTCGACAAAGCCAGCGGCGAAACCCGCTACGAATCCGTCACTTTGCTGCGCGACGAATGCAATCGCATCGACACCACGCGCGAAATCCTGAATGCGCTGGAACCGGTGTGGCCGGGCGGTCAGTGGAGCGACAAGGGCCGCTTCATCACGGCCGGCAATGCCTCGCAATTGTCCGACGGCGCGTCGGCCTCGGTCTTGATGAGCGCCAAACTGGCCGAAAAACGCGGCCTGGAACCGCTGGGGATTTATCGCGGGATGGCGGTCGCTGGCTGCAATTCCGATGAGATGGGCATCGGTCCGGTCTACGCGATTCCGAAACTGCTCAAACGCCATGGCCTGACCGTGGATCACATCGGTCTCTGGGAGCTGAACGAAGCGTTCGCCTGTCAGGTGCTGTATTGCCGCGACACGCTGGGCATTCCCGCCGAACGCCTGAACGTCAACGGCGGTGCGATTTCCATCGGGCATCCGTTTGGCATGTCAGGCGCGCGGATGGTCGGCCATGCTTTGGTTGAAGGGCAGCGCCGTGGTTTGCGATACGTGGTAGTGAGTATGTGCATTGGCGGTGGCATGGGTGCCGCTGCCTTGTTCGAGGTGGTCTGAATGATCAGTCCACAACAGGTCCAGGCGACCATGGCGCGTTATGTGGAGTTGGTGGATACCGGTGATATCGAAGCGATCATTGCACTCTATAGTCGGGACGCGGTGATCGAAGACCCGGTCGGCAAACCGGCGATTCAAGGTCTTGCCGCCATCGAACGCTTCTATCGTGAAGGGCTGGGCGCAAGCAAAGTCTCGGCAGTCCTGACCGGCCCGGTGCGGGCAACGCTCAATGGGTGCGGGGCGATGCCGTTTCGCGTCGACATCGAGTGGGCCGGGCAACCCTGCTCGATTCATGTGATCGACGTGATGGAGTTCGATGCAGACGGCAGGATTCGCTCGATGAAAGCCTATTGGAGTGAGGTAAACCTGACCGCCGAAGGCCAAACACCAAACCTCTAGCATCTGCCTGGCCTGCAAAACCTTTGGGAGCGAGCTTGCTCGCGATGAGGGCGTATCAGTCGACGAAAGGGTCGCCTGACACACCGCTTTCGCGAGCAAGCTCGCTCCCACAGGTTTCGTAGGCTTCGCCAGCTGCTACAGGGCCCGTTCCTGAGGTCTGTCGGGGAGCAAGTCGCGATTCTGCGTCTGCCCGCTTTCGTAGTAAGCCTTGAGGTTCTCGGCGATCTCACGCACGATGTTGTTGAATGCCTTGGCCAGCAATGTTTCCACCAGCTTGCCACCGCGCAGGCTGTAGCTCATGCGCGTGGTCATGCGTGTCGCGTCGCCCTCGGCTTGCAAGGCGTAGCTGAAGCTTGCCTCGCGAAACGGGAAGGGCGCGCCGGCGCTGGCCTTGTGCAAAATCAACACAAAACCGACACCGTCCTGCCATTGCACCACGCTCTCATCCAGCCACTGACCACCCTTGCGAAACACCCGGCGACTGGCGCCGAGCCCCTCGCGCGGTCCGGGGTGAAACTGGCAATCGGTCAGCCCCAGCACGTAATGCGGTGCGAGGCTAAGGTCGCGCAGTTTGGCCCAGGCGGCCGACGGAGTGAGGTCGAGCAGCACGCTGTGACTGGCAATCGCAGGCATAGTGGAACTCCTATTCTTCAAAGAGGTTGGTTAATGGGATTGGGCCGCGTCGAGAAAGGCCGGGCGTTCGCCGCCGCCGTGCACGGTAATGTCCGCACCGCTGACATAACGTGCCAGCGTTGATGCCAGGTACAGACAGGTATCGCCGATGTCTTCAGGGTTTGCCAGCCGTTGCAAAGGGACAGTCGCCGCCACCCGGGCGATGCCCGCCAGATCGCCATAATGCAGGGCCGCTTGCTCAGTGAGAATCAGCCCGGCGGTCACGGCGTTGACCCGGACCTTGGGCGCCCATTCCACCGCCAGTGAGGTAGTGAGGTTCAGCAGCCCGGCCTTCGCCGCGCCATAAGCGGCGGTGCCGGGAGAGGGGCGGGTCGCGCTGACGCTGCAAATATTGATGATCGTGCCACCGTCGGCCTGTGTCTGCATCACCTGATTGGCCTGCTGACACAGGTTCAGCGGCGCCAACAGGTTCAGGCGAATGATTGCCTCGCTGAAACGCGGCGAGGCGCTGGCAGCCTCGGCATTGGGTGATCCACCGGCGTTGTTGACCAGCACATCGAGACGGCCGAAGCGCTCGACGATGCTGTCGATCAAGCGCCCGGACTGTTCGACATCCCGCAGGTCGCAAGGCAGAAACAGCGCTTCGCGGTCGGCGCTTGCCGGCAGGGTTTGCGGTGCTTCGCGCCCACAGATCACCACCTCGGCGCCGCAATCGAGAAAGCGCTGGCTGATGCCGCGACCGACCCCTTTGCCACCGCCGGTGACCAGTACCACTTTGCCGCGAAAGTCCATCGGATTAAGCATGGTTGCCTCGTTCTGTCGCTCGGGAATGCTGCCGATGCTAGGTGCGTGGCACCCACAGGCCAACGTCCGAAAAGACTAAGGGGCGTTCTCATTTAAGTTCCCCGCTGCATTGACGCCTTAAAGCGGGCCAGGCAAGGGCGTAGTCCTGTCGGACGATGTTGTTTGCCCGGGCCCTCGGAATAATCCGGCGACAACAACAGGCCGGGAGGACACCTTATGGGCGCATCAGCGCAAGGGCACTTCGTTACGCTGCCGCAGGGTTTGCAGCTGCACTATCAAGACATCGGCGGGCAAGACATCGGCGCGGGCGAGCCGGTGATCTTCATCCACGGCAGCGGGCCAGGCGCCAGCGGTCACAGCAACTTCAAGCAGAATTACCCGGTGTTCGCCGCGGCCGGCTACCGCACCATCGTCCCGGACCTGCCGGGTTACGGCGCGTCGGACAAGCCCGACACGCTCTATACCCTGAACTTCTTTGTCGAAGCCTTGAGCGCTTTGCTCGACGCACTGGATATCCAGCGTTGCGTGTTGGTCGGCAATTCTCTGGGCGGCGCCATTGCGATCAAACTGGCCCTCGACCAGCCGCAGCGGTTCAGCCGACTGGTGCTGATGGCCCCCGGCGGCCTGATGGAAAAAGAACAATATTACCAGCAGATGGAAGGCATCCAGAAAATGGGCGCGGCCTTCGCCAAGGGTGAATTGCAAGACGCGGGCGGAATGCGCCGGTTGCTTGCACTGCAATTGTTCGACGAAACCTTGATCAGCGACGAGACGGTCAATGAACGGGTGGCGGTGGTGCAACAGCAGCCGGTCTGCGTGCTGTCGACCATGCAAGTGCCGAACATGACTTCCCGCCTCGGCGAGTTGCAGTGTCCGATCCTTGGTTTCTGGGGCATGAACGACAAATTCTGCCCGGCCTCGGGCGCACACACGATGATGCAGCACTGCCGCCAGATTCGTTTTGTCCTGCTCAGCGAATGCGGGCACTGGGTTCAGGTCGAGCACCGTGCGCTGTTCAACCGTGAATGCCTGGCGTTCCTTGAGGAGGCTCACCGATGAGCGTGCAACTGCGCCGTGAATTCGGCGAAGAGCTTTATCAGGCGCTGCTGAGCGGCACCACTCTGGCACCGCTGACCGAACGCTGGCCGGCGATCAGCATCGAGGACGCCTACCAGATTTCGCTCTACGGCATCGAACGCCGGGTGGCTGCCGGGGACGAGATTGTCGGCAAGAAAATCGGCGTGACCTCGGCTGCGGTCCAGCAAATGCTTAACGTGCATCAGCCGGATTTCGGTTTCATCACGCGGCAGATGTCATTCACCAATGACGCGCAAATATCCCTGTCGGCCAACAAGCTGATCCAGCCGCGCGCCGAGGGCGAGATAGCCTTCAAGCTCAAGCACGACCTGGTCGGCCCCGGTATTACTGAAGCCGATGTGCTGGAAGCGACTGACTATGTGATGCCGTGCTTTGAGATCGTCGACTCGCGGATTCATGATTGGAACATCCGCATCCAGGACACCGTTGCCGACAACGCCTCTTGCGGCGTGTTCGTGTTAGGCGATGTTCAGGTCGATCCGCGGACGCTGGATTTGCCCAACCTGCGTATGCGCGTGGCCAAGAATGGCGAGCCACTCAGCGAAGGCCTGGGCTCGGCGGTGCAGGGCAATCCGCTGACCGCCGTGGCCTGGCTGGCCAACACCCTCGGCGCCTATGGCATTCCGTTCAAAGCTGGGGAAATTATTCTCTCCGGCTCCCTGGTGCCGCTGGAACCTGCGCGTGCCGGCGACCGTTTTTCCCTGACTATCGATGGCCTGGGCAGTGCCCGGGTGTCTTTCTGCGCCTGACTTGTGGGGTATTAACCGGATGAGCAAGAAACTCAGAGCGGCCATTATCGGCCCGGGCAATATTGGCACTGATTTGCTGATGAAAATGTGCCGATCGGAATGGATCGAGCCGGTGTGGATGGTCGGCGTCGATCCTGAATCCGAGGGGCTCAAACGCGCGCGCGAGATGGGCATGAAAACCACCGCTGAAGGCGTCGACGGGCTGCTGCCGCATGTGCTCGACGATGATATTCGGATCGCCTTCGATGCCACTTCGGCTTACGTGCATGCGCAAAACAGCCGCAAACTCAATGAGCTCGGGGTGATCATGATCGACCTCACGCCGGCGGCCATCGGCCCGTTCTGCGTGCCACCGGTGAACCTCAAGGAACACGCTTCAAGCCTGGCGATGAACGTGAACATGGTCACTTGCGGTGGCCAGGCGACGATTCCGATGGTCGCGGCAGTGTCGCGCGTGCAGTCAGTGAGTTATGGCGAAATCGTCGCCACCGTGTCCTCCGGTTCGGTCGGCCCGGGCACGCGGCAGAACATCGATGAATTCACCCGCACCACCGCGGGCGCGGTCGAGCAGATCGGCGGCGCCCGACGCGGCAAGGCGATCATCGTCATCAACCCGGCCGAGCCGCCGCTGATGATGCGCGACACCATTCACTGCCTGACCGATGACGAGCCGGACCAGGATGCTATTCGCACGTCGGTGTTGCAGATGGTCCATGAAGTGCAGCGCTATGTGCTCGGCTACAAGCTGATCAACGGCCCGGTGTTCGATGGCCGCAAGGTGTCGATTTTCATTGAGGTCGAAGGCCTTGGCGACTTCCTGCCCAAGTCCGCCGGCAACCTCGACATCATGACGGCCGCCGGTTTACGCACTGCCGAAATGTTTGCCGAAGAAGCCCACAAGGGCACCCTGCAACTGCCCGTCCGTTGAGTGGAGATTTGCCATGAATTTGCAAGGTAAGAGCGTCCGTCTGCATGACATGAGCCTGCGCGACGGCATGCATGCCAAACAGCATCAAATCAGTCTGGAGCAGATGATCTCGGTTGCAACCGGTCTGGATGCGGCCGGCGTGCCACTGATCGAAATCACCCACGGCGATGGCCTCGGTGGTGCGTCGCTGAACTACGGTTTTCCCGCCCACAGCGACGAGGAATATTTCGCCGCGGTGATCCCGCGAATGAAGCAGGCCAAGGTCTCGGCGTTGTTGTTGCCGGGCATCGGCACCCTGGATCATTTGCGAATGGCCCATGAGCATGGGGTGTCGACCATTCGTGTGGCCACTCACTGCACCGAGGCGGATGTCTCCGGCCAGCACATCGGCATGTCGGCGAAAATGGGCCTGGATACGGTCGGGTTCCTGATGATGGCGCACATGGTGAGCGCGGAGAAACTGCTGGAGCAGGCGCGGTTGATGGAAAGCTACGGGGCCAATTGCATCTACTGCACCGACTCCGCCGGCTACATGCTGCCTGATGAAGTCAGCGAGAAAATCTCTGCGTTGCGTGCTGGGCTGAGTGCCGGGACCGAAGTCGGCTTTCACGGTCACCACAACATGGGCATGGCGATTGCCAATTCCCTGGCGGCGATCGATGCGGGCGCTGCGCGTATCGACGGTTCGGTTGCCGGTTTGGGGGCGGGCGCGGGCAACACGCCGCTAGAGGTGTTTGTCGCGGTGCTGGAGCGGATGGGCGTCAACAGTGGCATCGACTTGTACCGGATCATGGACGTGGCCGAGGACCTGGTGGTGCCGATGATGGATCAACCGATCCGTCTGGACCGCGATGCGCTGACGCTGGGTTACGCCGGGGTCTACAGTTCGTTTCTGTTGTTTGCCAAGCGTGCCGAGCAGAAGTACGGCATTGCTGCCCGGGAGCTTTTGGTGGAGTTGGGGCGGCGCGGTACGGTGGGCGGTCAGGAGGACATGATTGAAGACCTGGCGCTGACCCTGTCACGTTCGCGCGGGGTGTTGCCGACCTGATCCGGCGGCAGCACAGAAACCATCGGCCTTGCTTGCAGGGCCGGTGGTTTTTTTATGGGAGCAGGTTGCGCACCAGGGGTGGATAACAGTTAAGCGCCGTGCTCGAACAACTGAAATACGCAGCGTTCGGTCGGTAGGCTTCATTCTTGAACATCTGACACAGGCCGGTGGTGCTGCCGGCGCAGACGATGATGAACAGGGCACAGGTGGCTTTACGCATAGCGAGCCTCGACACGGATTTTATTGTTGTAGAGGCACGGTATTGCGTCTGACGGAGCGTGACTTCGTCTGAATGGACTACCCGATAAATTCGAACCTGCACAAAACCCTGTGGGAGCGGGCCTGGTGTAGCAGAGTCAGCATCTGTGGGCGACCTCAATCCCTTGTGGGAGCGAGCCTGCTCGCGATGGCGGAGTATCAGGCAATATCGATGGTGAATGTGCCGGCCTCTTCGCGAGCAGGCTCGCTGCCACAGGGATGGTGTGCCGGTCACGGCATTTGTGGGCGACTTCAATTTCTTGTGGTATCAGCCGCGCCGGGCAATGGCGCTCATGGCCATGAACAGGGCGGCGATGGCCCGGGCTTCGTTGAGTTCGCCGCGGGCAACCAGGTCGGGGATTTGCGTCAGGGGTATGCGCAGGCATTCCAGAGGTTCGGGCTCATCGCCTTCGAGTTGGCAGGGGCTCAATTGTTCGGCCAGAACGACGCGGTAGCGATGGCAGAGGTGGCCCGGCGCCAAGGTCAGCTCACCCAGTTCACTGAGGCGTGCGGCGCGCAGCCCGACTTCTTCGCTGAGCTCGCGTTGCGCGGCTTGCAGATAGTCTTCGTGGGGTTCCGCGCCGCCCTTGGGCAGGCCGAGTACGGTCTTTTCGACACCGACTGCGTATTCCCGGACCAGCAAAACATGCAACGGATCGGGCATCGCCACCACCATCACCGAGCGATAACCGGTGCCGCGCAGGCGTTCGTAAACCCGCTGCTGGCCGTTGCTGAATTGCAGGTGCAAGGCTTCGATCTGAAAATAGCCGCTTTCAGCCAGCAATTCAGTCTTGAGGATGGTTGGACAGTTGCGCATGGTCAGGCCCCTGGTTGGGATAAACCACTGTGCGCCGTGCCGGGATGGCCGCCATCGTCCGAGCGGACGAGGGCGGAAGTTGAACGCTAACCGAGGGTCGCCACGCTGCGCAGGATCAGGCGCACGAGCATGGTCTGGCGGGTCACGCCGGTCTTGGAGAAGGTCGACCGCAGGTGCGCCCGCGAGGTGTTGCGGCTGATGCCCAGTTCTTCTGAGGCTTCGTCGAGGGTCAAACCATTGGCCAACAACATCGCCAGTTGCGTTTCCGCCGGGGTGAAGTCGAACAGGGCGCGGACGATTTCCTGTGGCGCGGTGGATTGTTGCTCCGGGTCGCTGATGAAAATCACCACGGTGGGGCATTGCTTGCCTTCGCTCCAGTCGGACAACGGCACCGAGCGCACGATGATCCCCAAGTCTGCCCGCCCGGACGGTCGTTGCACGCGCAGGGCTTCGACCACCGACGGGTTGCTGCTTTTTTGCGAGAGCAGCGATTGTTTCACCAACCGCCGAAACTCTTGAGTATCACGTGCCGTGCCGACTTGCAGGCCGTCGTTGACCAGTTTGATGCCGTCCTTTTCCTGGATCAGCCGATCGGCGACCTGGTTGGTTTGCAGCACTTTGCCGGCCTCGTCGAGGATGATCGTGCCGACCGCCATCTGATTGACCGCACCGGCGTAAAGGTTGCGCTCGGCTTCGATGCGATTGAGCTGCATGTGGATCCTGATCGAGCGTTCCAGGTGCGGAATGAAGTGCGTGAGCAAGGCTTTTTCTTCGTTGCCGAAGGCTTTGTCGTCACGCCCGCGACTGATACGGATGCGGCATTGGGCGCCGTCGCAGGTATTGATGTCGGCGCCGAGGATGTGGAACACGTCCACCGGCTCGAGGAAATTCTTGTAGAACTCCGAGTGCTGCCAATCGTCGTTGGAGACGAACTCGGCCAGGGTCACCACCTGGCGGTTGGGCAAATCGACAAACGGGTCGAGGCTGAAAAAGTGTTTGTTGTACGACGCGGTCGCCTCGGTCGAGGTGCCGGTGGTGTTGACCATCAAGCCATCCACATGCGCGCTGGGCGGACGCAGGATGAAGGTCACATACTTGCTTTCCAGATACACGTTGAGCTGGTTGAGAAAGGTCGCCCAGGGAATGGTTTCCAGCGGCCCTTGATAGAGGTTGCCGAGTAAATCACTGAACGTATCGAGGCTGAGGCTCTGCTGCATAGGGAAAACCGTTCTTATTATTAGCGTTGGCGGTGGCCGAGAATAAGCGCCGATATCGACTCCTTGCAACGCTCGGGCTCAAGGCCTGACGGGCGGCTGCCGGTCAGGCGCAGGGAGCGCGACAGGCGGTGACTCAGGCCCGTTCGCTGGCGCGCACGACAAACCGTTTGTGTTCCTGCACGTCCGCCGACAGCGCCGCGACGTCGGTGTAGAACTGCTCGTACCAGCGGCGCAGCTGATAGACCGGGCCGTCGCCGTCACACAGCAACGGGTTGTCGACGCGGGTCTTGCTGTGCCAGATGGTCACGTCTTCGTAGAAGGCTTCCTGTGCCTGCTGCACATAGGCCTTGGCCATCGCCTGATTCTGTTCTTCGCTGAGCCCCGGGATCTTTTTCACCAACACGCCGTAGCGCAGGGTGAAGCTGTCGAGGTCGACCGGTACATGGCAGTTGAGCAGGATCGAGTGGATCGGCTGGCCGTTCATGGCGCCGGTCATTTCGGTGATCTGATACGCCGGGCCGTAGTAAGTGGCAACGGTGCTCAACGCGCTGTCGCCGGACAGGCGCTCGCTGCGGGCGCTCATGATCTGGGTCGCCAGATGCCCTTCGAAGATGTTGCTGAATTCTTCTACCGGTGCGCCATGCACCGTGCCGAAGTGCGCCATGTCGGCGACGTTGTCGATCAGTTCGCGGCAATTGGTGCCGATCTGCAGTTCCGCAACTTCCCATGCGGCCCACTCATCACTGAAACAGGCGTCGATGCGCGGGATGCGTTGCTCGGGTAGTGGCGGGTTGCCTTCCGGGTCATTCCAGACGAACAGCAACTGGTTTTCTTCCATGAGCGGCCAGCTCTTGAGCCTGGCCCGTGGCGGAACGCGTTTGGCATAAGGAATGTCATCGCAGACGCCATCTGCCCCCCAGCGCCAGGCGTGGAACGGGCAGCGAATCGAGTTGCCTTCAACACAACCGGAACTGAGGTCGGCGCCCATGTGCGGGCAATAGCCATCAAGAATGTGCAGCTCACCGTCTTCACCCTGGAAGGCTACCAACCGGGTGCCGAACACTTCCAGGCGATGGGCCTTGCCGTCGCGGTATCGGGCGGCGAGGCCCAGGCAATGCCAACCGCGGGCGTAGCGGTCTTCCAGCAGTTTGGCTTCGATGCGGTGCAGGGTACTCATCTTATTATTCTCCCAAGGTTCACGGGTTTGGCGCATGACACGGATTCTGCCGCCCCTGTAGAAGCGGGCATCGTCTGAATGGACGATGGCCGGTTTGCGCGCGCCCGCTCTACTGATGCCATTGGACCCATGGCAGGAGTTGGCGATGAGAAATGAACAAGGGCCGGTCGCGGTGATTACCGGCGCCGCCAGTGGTATCGGCCGCGGCATGGCCGAGCATGCGGCGACGCTGGGGATGCGACTGGTGTTGGCCGACCTCGATGCGACGGGGCTGCGAGCGTTGTGCGATGAGTTGCAGAGGGGCGGTGCGCAGGCGATTGCCTGCGTCACGGATGTCGGCGACCTGGAGCAGGTCGAGCGCTTGCGCGATATCGCCCTCGAACATTTTGGCGGGGTTGATCTGCTGTTCAACAACGCCGGGGTGATGCAAACCGGCCACAGCTGGGAAATCAGCCAGGCGCAATGGCAGCGAATGCTCAACGTCAACCTCAGCGGCGTGATCAATGGCATTCGCAGTTTCGTGCCGCTGTTTTTACGCCAGGGGCGGGCGGCCCATGTGATCAATACGGCCTCGCTCGCGGGCCTGTTGAGCAGCCCGTTGATGGCGCCTTACAACGTCACCAAACAGGCCGTGGTCGCCCTCTCGGAAACCCTGCATTACGAATTGAGCATGCTCGGCGCGCCGGTGTCGGTCTCGGTGGTGTGCCCCGGGCCGGTGGCCAGTGAAATCATGGCCTCGAACCAGGTGGTGGACGCGACAGGTTCAGCCTTCAGCGAATTGCTCGACAGCAGCATTCGCCAAGGTATGACACCGGGTGAACTGGCGGAGCAGGTGTTCGCCGCCATCGCTGAAAAGCGCTTCTGGGTCTTCCCCCACAAAGGTTTCAAACCGGCGCTGGAGCGACGTGTGCAAAGCATTCTGGAAGAGACCAATCCACAGTTTCAAATGACCGATGTAGAGGGAGATGCCCATGCCGCTCGATAGTCAGATCGCCGCGGTGCTCCAGCAGTTCAGCGACCTGCCGGTGCCCGATTTCAGCCAGATCAACGCCGCGCAATACCGGCAATTTTCCGATAATCTGCTGCCCCCTATTCCTGGCGACCCGATGATCGAGGTGCGAAATCTGAAGGTCGCCGGCGCAACCGGTGAACTCGATGCGCGGCTGTATCGGCCGATGGAGGAAGACAATTTGCCGCTGCTGGTGTTTTTCCACGGCGGCGGTTTTGTTATGGGTAACCTCGATACCCATGACAATCTCTGCCGCTCTCTGGCCAGACAGTCAGAGGCGGTCGTGGTGTCTGTCGCCTACCGACTGGCACCGGAAAGCCATTTTCCGGCCGCCCCGCTGGATTGTTACGCGGCCACCTGCTGGCTGGTCGAACATGCTGCCGAACTCGGCGTCAATGCCCGTCGCCTGGCGCTGGCCGGGGACAGCGCCGGGGGTAATCTGGCGCTGGCTGTCAGTCGCCTCGCGGCGCAACGCCAAGGGCCGAAGATCAGTTACCAGTGCCTGTTTTACCCGGTCACCGACGCCCATTGCGACAGCCAGTCTTATGAGGATTATGCGCAAGGCTATTTCCTCACCGGCGCAATGATGTACTGGTTTTGGCAGCAGTATTTGCAGGACACCGGGCAGGGGGATGATCCGCTGGCTTCACCCTTGCGCGCTGACCGGTTGGCAGAGTTGCCACCGACCACCCTGATCTGCGCCGAGTTTGATCCGTTGCGCGATGAGGGCGAGGCATTCGCCTTGCGTCTGCGGGAAGCCGGCGTGTCAGTGCGTATGCAGCGCTGCGAGGGCATGATTCACGGGTTTATCAGCATGGCGCCGTTTGTCGAACGTGCGGCTCAAGCGTTGTCCGACGCGGCGGCAGACCTGCGCAGGGCACTCAATTGAACGGCGCGGCGAACCTGACGTTCGACACGGTGCCGCAATTGATCGAGGCCATCGCCGCCGGGCGGATGGTGGTCATCACCGACGACGAACACAACGGCGAAGGCTCGTTGTTGATGGCCGCGGAACAGGCTGGGGCCGAGGCGGTCACCTTCATGGCGGTGCAAGCACGCGGGCTGATTTGCCTGGCCCTGACCGAGCAACGTTGCCGCGAATTGGGACTGGACCTGATGGTGCCCAATTCTCGGGCGCAGCATGGCGTGGGCTTTACCCGCTCGATTGAAGCGGCCACCGGGGTGTCCACCGGCATTAGCGCGGCGGACCGGGCGCGTTCGATTCAGGTTGCAGTCGACCCGGCCAGCGGTCCTGCCGATCTGGTTCAACCCGGGCATATCTTTCCGGTGCAGGCCTTGCCCGGTGGCGTCATGCAGCGCGCCGGGCATGTCGAGGCGGCTTGCGACCTGAGCCGTCTCGCCGGCCTGCAACCGGCGGCGACGCTGGTGGGGATTCTCAACGAGGAGGGCGAGTTGGCGCGTGGCATCGAACTGCACGAATTTGCCCGCCGCCACGGCCTGCGCATCGGTAGCATTGCCGACCTGATTCACTACCGCATCCGTCACGAAGGCACGATTGAACGTGGTGGCGAATACCCGTTGCACACTCTTCATGGCGAGTTTCAGGTGACGACCTATCAGGACACCTATCAGGGCTCGCTGCATCTGGCGCTGGTCAAAGGCCGGATCGACAGCACGCAGCCGATTCTGGTGCGGGTGCAAAGCATCGAAACGTTGCGTGATGCCTTGGGGTGCGAAAGCGAAGGTGGGCCGCAGCAGTGGACCCTTGAGCGTTCCCTGGCGAGTATCGCGGCGGCAGGTTGTGGCGTGCTGGTGTTGCTGGCGCAAAAGGAAACCGCCGACGGCGTGCTCGAACAATTGCGCCAACGCAGCGGTGGCAAGCCAAAAGCGCCACAGTTTCCGCAACGGACACTCGGCGTCGGCGCGCAGATTTTGCGAGATCAAAACGTACGCAAAATGCGCCTGATGAGTTCACCGGTGCCTTATAAGGCGGTGTCGGGGTTTGATCTGGAAGTGACAGAGTTCGTGCCATTCCAACCCATCATTTGAGCCGAACACATAACCCTGTGGGAGCGGGCTTGCTCGCGAAGGCTGCGCGTCAGGCGACATTGATGTTGGATGTGCCGGCCTCTTCGCGAGCAAGCCCGCTCCCACAGTGATTTCGGTTGCTTTCAGATATCGCGTCACCCACAGGTTCTGCGGTGTCTTAAGGTTTCACTTCTCGCAGCATTTTCTTCGCTTGATCCTGCACTGCACCGGGTGCGCTCATGTTGCCGTCGATCACGGTGATCACCGCATGCCCTTGCCACAGCTGATACGCATCGGCCTGTTGCTGGGTGGCCGTCGGTGTTGGCGGCGCGACCAGGTTGACGTGAACCACACCATCGGTTCCGCGCTGAGAAGTGAAATTTACCCGGTCCCAAGTGCCGATCGGGGCAAAGCTCACGCCTTTGACCTCACTGGCCGCCAGCGCCGGGTAGTTGAGGTTCAGCCCGCTGACGCCTGGCAGCCCAAGCACGTTCAGTTCACAGGTGTGTTGGTTATCCTTGCAGGCCTGTCTGGCTTGAGCGCCCGCGCGGCTCGCCTTTTCGATGACCGTCACCGCAAACCGCGCAGTGTCGTCCATGGCGCCGAGGGTTTTGCGATAGCCGGCCTGTTGATCGCGGATGATCAAGTCCATGTCGATGGCCGTCGACACCGCTACCGCCGGAATGCCCTTGAACATGGAGCGTACTGCCGCGTTCAAGGTGCCGGACATTTGCGTCAGCGGGCCGACGTTTTCGCCAAAGTTGCTACCCGACACTACCAGATCCGGCGGATTGTCCTTGAGCAGCACGTCCAGGCCGACGTTGACCGCATCCACCGGCGTACCGATGGCCGAAGTCTTGCCTGCTGGTGGAACGTAGCCAGCGGGTGGCCCGACGCAGAACCTGCCAGGTGCTAGTTCCGTCACCGCAAGGGCCTGACCGGGCACGACCACGCTGGCAGCGCTAATGCCACTGCTGTCGTTCAACGGGCCAACGAGGGTCACCTGATGCCCGGCGGCCGTCAGCGCGCGGTACATCGCATCAATGCCGGGGGCACGGCAGCCGTCGTCGTTGGTCAGCAGGATGTTCAAGGCGTTGGCCTGCATCGACAGGCCGACGCTGGCCAAGGCGATGACGCCGGTGAGCAGTTTGTTCATGGGGCGTTTCCGTAAAATGAGCGAGTAAAAAAGCACAACGCCCCGACCGAGTAAATCGGTCAGGGCGCGGAGGGCTTAGCGGGTGCCGAGTTTGCGCAGGTTGCCTGGGGTGAATTCGTCGTCAGTGAAGGCGGTGGCGTTGAGCTTCGCGGGTTTTTGATCGATCAGCATCCGGTCAACCAGATACGAGCCGGCGATCAGGTCATGGTAGATCCCGAGGCGAGCGTGGTAGCGCTGCAGCTCGTAAGCGTAGATCGAGGTTTGCATGTTGGTGCGCCAAAGCTCGCCCCGGCTGTCGTAGTTGTCCGCCAGAGTAGCGGCCCAGGAGTCCTCGTCCAGATACAACACACGCTTGGCGTAAATATGGCGGGCACCTTCCTTGAGGGTGGCCTGCAGCACCCAGACGCGATGCTTTTCGTAGCGCATGTATTGCGGATCGATATGACCGGTGGTGGCCAAAATCTGGTCCTTGCTCACGCTCGGATCGTCGATCTTGTAGTTGTGGTACGGAATGTAGATTTCTTTCTTGCCGACGATGGTCCAGTTGTAGCGATCCGGTGCGCCGTTGAACAAACGGTCTTCGTCATAGACCCGGAAGCCGCCGGCGCCGCTTGGCGAGTCATAACCCACGGTCGGCGCGCGACGTACGCGTCGTTGACCCGGGCTGTACTGCCAGGCCTGGCGCGGTGAGGCAGTCGGGTTGATGAATTCGTGACCGACGACAATCTCGCCCTTCTTGCGCACCGGTTCCAGGGTGGTGATCAGGAAGTTGGTGAGAATGCCGTTGGCGCTCTCCAGGGTCCTGTCCGGGCTGGACCAGATCGAAAAGATCTTGTAATTGACCTCTTCGAGCACGCGTTCCTTGTTGGAATAAACCACCGCCTGCCCGTAGTTGGCCTCTTCGGTGTTGGCGCGTCCGGCCAGCGTGTGGTTGAACATCAACTCGCTGCCGTTCTTCGGGATCGGGAACGGCGAGGCACCCCAGGCGTTTTGCGTGTCGTTGTTGTCATTGGCCAGTTCGGCACTGACGGCGTTTTTCTTGACGAGGTCTTCCAGGCGCTGATCGAAACGGAAGTCCCGATGGCTTGGGTACACCGGAATGTTGAAGGTTGTGGGGTAGCGTTTAAGCAGCGCCTTCTGGCCATCGGTGAGGTTGTCGGCGTACTTGTCTATGTTCTGCGCGTTGATCACGAACAACGGCTTTTCTGCCGCGTAAGGGTCCGGGTAGGGCGTGCCAGGGCCAGCGTATTTGAGCTGCGGCGGCAGGCCGCGCCATTTGCCGGTCCAGGCCGGGATGCTGCCGTCGGCGTTGCCGGCTTTCTCAGCCCCCATCGGGGTCAGGTCCTGGCCCAGGCGAGCGGCTTCTTCATTGCTGATTTTGGCTTGAGCCAAGCCACTGCCCAGCAGGCTGACGGCCAGCGCCGTGCCCAACAATGTGTGAGTAAATCTAGACATGCTGTGCTCCTCCATCAGGGGATTCAGAACCGGTATTTGAAGTTGAGCGCGACGTTGTCGCGGTCGGCCAGCGGGGCGTTGTTGGCGTTGCCCAGGTAGGCGTTGTAACGGGCTTCGACGGTGAAGTTGCCCAGGTAGCGCCACGAACTGCCGATGCTGGCGCGGTCGTCGCCCTGGCCTGAGTTGATCGAGCCCACCAGTGCGCTGTCATGTTGGGCGGCGGTGCTGTAGGTGACGGGCACCGACATGTCCCAGCCGCTGAACACGTTGTTGTAATCAAAGTTCGCTTGAACCGTGTAACCCAAGGCATCGCGGTCATAGACCAGGCTGTCGGTGCCCGGCAGCGAGAAACCTGGCGCCAGCGTTACCGGGGCGGACGTGTCGTTGCTGAGCACGGTGTTGTAAACCAGCTCGCCGGTCAGGGTGGTGTTGTCGGCCCAGGACGTGGGGCCGACCACGTAGATCATCGCCGTCTGAGCCTGCAGGGTCTGGCCACGTACCGGGCTTGAGAAGCCGTTGTCGACCATCACCGGTTGCCCGTCGCGGTAGCTGACTTCACCGGCCCAGCTCACGCTGCCCAGCACCGTGGAGAAACTCGCGCCGTACAGGTCGATGTTGTCGAAGTAGCGCACCCGGTAGTGTCCCAGGTCCGTCTGGAAATCCAGCGACGGCGTCTTGTCGTGATAACGCGAGTAGTAAATGCCGAACTCGGTGTTGTTCAGCGACTCGGCGGCGTAGGTGAACGCCACGCCGTACTGGCCGCTGTCGCTCGGTTTGTCATCTTTGAGGCGGGTGAGGAAACCGGCGGCGTCGTTGAAACCACCCTCGTCGATGAAGTCGGTGGTGGAGAAGTAACTCCCGACGCCGAACAGCTCGGTTTTTTCCCATTTGTATTGGTAGTAGGCCTGCACGTCCAGACTGTCGGTAAGGCTGAACTGAGTGAACAGTTGCCCGACGGGCAGCAAAATCTCCTTGACCTCAACCCCGGGTGTAGTCGCCTTGGTCGCATCCACCGGGCTTTGCGCGGCGGAAATGCCAGGGTAGAACAGGCTTTCACCCCAGCTCACCACTTGATTGCCCAGGCGCGCGTTGAAGTTGTGGCCGGCGATGTCCCAAGTGCCATAGGCGTAGTAATCGAGCATGCGCAGTTCATTGCGGTGCTGATCGATGGTGTCCTGGGAAAAACGGTCGGCACGGTTGCAATGACCACCGGCGAAGCAGTTCGAGGTGCCGGTATCGTTGTCGTTACCCTGATCGTAAACGTTGTCGTAGAAGCCCGTCCCGCGCAGGAACACGCCGTAATCCTCGCGCCATTTGATGTTGGCTTCGGTGAGGAAACCGGTGCGGTTGTTGATCAGGCTGCCTTTGTCGAACGCGTTGTTGCCATCGTTGCCGTTGGCGTTGGCCGTCAGCTTGTGATCGCGGGAGTCGGTCCGCCAGGCCAGGCTGTAAGTCAGTGTGGTATCCCAGTCGACGCTCAAATCTTCGTTCGGCTGGAAACTCATGGCGCTGGCTTGACTGCCCAGTCCACCAGCCAGCAACAGCATGGCCAGCTGTGCGCGAGGGTGCAGCGATTGTGGGGCGATTATTGTTTTTATCATGTCGTCCTCATGCCCAGGTCAGACCTGCCCGACCTGCATTTCAGGGGGGGGTGATTGGTGCTGTGGGCGACTATGGAGTCAGCTATCGGGCGCAACATCGTCCAAGCGGACTAAGCGATTTGCACAGTGCCTTGGCGGCTATCGCCTTAGTCCCATCGGACGATGACCGCTCAGGGCTCGCGGCGAACAATCCCGAGACCGACTGCACCGGGCGAAGATCTGGCGGCGGCGGTTTCTGCCTGATGGGCGCTGAGCAAGGGTGACCGCATGAAAGCTGCCGGGATCAAATGGGATGAGTGCTGCGATGTACTGGTAATTGGCTCCGGAGCAGGGGGCATGACCGCTGCGCTGCGTGCCCATGACCTGGGGCTCAATGCGCTGCTGATCGAGAAGAGCGCCGAGTACGGTGGCACCTCGGCGGTGTCCGGCGGCGGCATCTGGATACCCGACAACCACCGGATCAAGGCTCTTGGCGGCAGCGATTCAGCGGCAGAAGCGATTGCCTACATTCGGGCGGTCACTCACGGCGAGATTGATGACGGGCGCATCGAAGCTTACGTCGAGCACGGCCGCGAGATGGTCGAATACCTTGAACAGCAGACCCGTGTGCGCTTCGAGGCGCAACCCGCGTATGCCGATTACTACCCGGAAGTCGAGGGCGGCAAACCGGGCTATCGCTCGATGGACCCGCAACCGTTTGACGCTGCCGAGTTGGGTGAAGAGTTCCTGCGGATGCGCGCGCCATCACCCGGAACCCTGATGATGGGACGCATGGCGATGACCATGAAAGAGGCGCAGGTGCTGCTATGCCGTGGCCCTGGCTGGTTGCGGTTGACGCTGCGCGTGATGTGGCGTTACTGGCGTGACCGCGAGGGGCGAAGATTGTCGCGCCGCGACCGCTTCCTGACCCTGGGCAATGCCTTGATCGGTGCCTTGCGCTGTTCGTTGCAGGATCGCGGCAAGTCCCTTTGGTTGAACTGTGCACTGGAAGAATTGTTGATTGTCGGCGACCGGGTTGGCGGCGCTCGCGTCTGTCGCAACGGCCAGCCACTCAACGTCAAGGCGCGCTACGGCGTGATCATCGCGGCCGGTGGTTTCGAGCGCAATCAGGCGATGCGTACGCAGTATCTTCCCCAGCCATCGCAAGCCCTCTGGAGTGCCACGCCGCCGCACAATACCGGCGACGGCATTCGTGCCGGCCAGGCGATTGGCGCGCGTACCGCGCTGATGGATCACAGTTGGTGGGCGCCGACTACCCATGTCCAGGGCGAGGAAAAACAGCGTGCCCTGTTCGTCGAACGAACCTTGCCGGGTTGCGTCATGGTCAACTCCGCAGGCGAACGTTTCGTCAACGAAGCCGCGCCCTATACCGACATCGTTTACGCGATGTACGCCAACAATCGCGAAGGGGCCGTGAGTGTGCCGTGCTGGATGGTGTTCGACGCCGAGTTTCGCCGCAAGTACCCCTGCGGCGCATTGCTGCCAGGCTATGCCCAGCGCGATTGGCAACTGCCCGAACACTTGCGTGAGTACTTTCACAAGGCTGAGAGTTTGCAGGCGCTGGCGGAAAAAATCGGTGTCGATGGCACTGGCCTGGCCAGCACTGCGCAGCGCTTCAACGGCATGGCCGTGCAGGGGGTCGACGAGGACTTCCATAAAGGTGAATCATTGTTCGATCGCTACTACGGCGACCCGAATGTACAGCCCAATCCTTGCCTGGCGCCGTTGCTCAAAGCGCCGTTCTACGCCGTGCGCATCGACGCCGGGGACATCGGCACCAAGGGTGGTTTGCTGACCGATGTTCACGCCCGCGTCTTGCACGAGGACGGGCAACCGATCAACGGTTTGTATGCCATTGGCAACAGCGCGGCTTCGATGATGGGGCGCACGTATCCCGGCGCCGGTTCGACAATAGGCCCGGCGATGACTTTCGGTTATCTGGCGGCCAATCACATCAAGGGCCAGAGCCAGATCAGCTCGGCCACAACCTTGCTCAGGAGCGTCGAATGAACAGTCAACGCAAACAGGTTGCCGTGGTGACGGGCGCCAGTCGCGGAGTCGGCCAAGGCATTGCCTTGGCCTTGGGTGCTGCGGGCATGACGGTGTATGTCACCGGACGCGCTCCGGAGCAAGGTGGATCGAATTTATACGGCCATGCGTTGCGTGGCTCGCTGGAGGATACGGCTGCTGCGATAACTGCGGCGGGTGGACAGGGGATCGCGGTGGTCTGCGATCATGCCGACGATGATCAGGTTCAGGCGCTGTTCGCTCGGGTTGAAAGTGAATACGGACAACTGGATTTGCTGGTGAACAATGCCGCGTTCATCCATGACCAATTGATCGAGCCGGGACCATTCTGGGGAAAACCGCTGGACCTGGTGCGCATCCTCGATGTCGGTCTGCGTTCGGCTTACATCGCCAGTTATTACGCTGCGCCGTTGTTGCTGCGCAGCGGTCAGGGGCTGGTCTGTTTCACCTCGTCATTCGGTGCCGGGTGTTACATGCACGGGCCGGCTTACGGCGCACAGAAGGCGGGTGTCGACAAGCTGGCGGCCGACATGGCGATCGATTTCGAGGGGCATGGCGTGGCGGCGTTGTCGCTGTGGCTCGGCCCGCAATTGACCGAGCGCACACGGATTGCCGGCGAGCAGCATGGCGAGCAATACCGGGCGTTTCTGGCCAACGCCGAAACCCCGCAATTCAATGGGCGGGTTATTCATGCCTTGCTCAATGACCCGCAGTTGATGACGTTCTCCGGGCAGACACTGATCACCGCCGAAATTGCCCCCGATTACGGCGTCAGCGAAGCCTGCGGCCGTCAGCCACCCTCACACCGCGCCATGCTCGGCGACCCGCGCCAGCAGCATCCGGCGCGGGTGATCTAGTCCACATTCGGCAGGTCAAACACAAAGCCCTGTGGGAGCGAGCTTGCTCGCGATGACGGCAGCACATTCAACATCAATGTTGACTGACCTGACGCTATCGCGAGTAAGCTCGCTCCCACAGGGATTACGTTTAATTGACTGGCTGCAAAGCCCACTCGCGCAACACATTCTTGGTCACCTTGCCCGCCGCATTGAGCGGCATGCTCTCCAGCACTCGCACCCGGCGCGGCACTTTGTAGTTGGCCATCTGTTCGCGGCACCAGGCAAGGAATCGGGACTGTTCAATCTCGATGCCCGGCGCTGGCAGCAGGAAAGCCATCGCCACCTCACCCAGGCGCTCGTCAGGAATGCCGATGACCGCGACCTGAGCCACGCCGGGATAGGTCAGCAAACACTGTTCGATCTCCGCCGGGTACACATTAAATCCCCCGGTGATGAACATGTCCTTGAGCCGGTCGGTGATGCGCAAATAACCCTGTTCATCCAGCACGCCAATGTCCCCGGTGCGCAGCCAGCCCTCGGCATCGAGAATCTCCTGGCTGGCCTGCGGATCATTGAAATAACCCTGCATCAAGTTGTAGCCGCGCACCTGCACCTCGCCGGGGACATTGGCCGGCTGGCTGCGCCCGGTGTTGCCGACACAACGGATTTCCACGCCGGGCATGGCTCGTCCGCTGGTGTTGGCGATCAATTCCTGGGAATCGCCAGAGCGGCAGATCGTCGCAAAACCGCAGACTTCGGTGAGACCGTAGGCGGTGACGATGGTGGCGAACCCCAGTTCATCGTGCATGCGCCGGATCATCTCCACCGGGATCGCGGCGGCACCGGTCACCGCGACTCGCAATGAGCTCAGGTCAACGTCGCGGCGTTGCGGGTGGGCGAGTAAAGACTGATAGAGCGTCGGCGGCCCGGGCAGCACGGTGATGCGTTCGCGCTGGACGCATTCAAGCACCGCCTGCACATCGAACACTTGCTGCGGCACGATGGTGCAACCGCGCATCAGCGCCGCCAGCCAGCCAGCCTTGTAACCGAAGGAATGGAAGAACGGATTGACGATCAGGTAGCGATCGCCCTCACGCAAACCCACCACTTCGCTCCAGTCACGCACTACCCGCAGGTTTTGCCCGTGGCTGGTCATCACCCCTTTGGGTTTTCCGGTTGTACCCGAGGTGAACAGCAGGTCGGACAGCGTCTGCGGGCCAACTTCCCGTTCCCGGGTTTGCAGTGCCAGTTGCGGTACCCCGGCTGCCAACGCGAGAAACGCTTCCCAACCCAGGGTGCCGGATCCGCCGCCGCGCAGGGTGATGATCTGGCGCAGCGCGGGCAACGCTTCCGCCGCCAGCATGCGCGGGTAATCGGCGCCGAGGAATTCACCGATGGCGAACAGCACGCAAGCACCGCTTTCGCGAAGGATGTAACCGGCCTCGCTGCCTTTCATGCGGGTATTGAGTGGCACCAGTGCGGCGCCGACACTCTGCAACGCGCCAGCGGCGACGATCCATTCCCACACATTGGGCGCCCAGATCGCAACTCGATCCCCGGCCTGAACGTTCAGTGCCAGCAATGCGCGGGCGGCTTGTCGGCGCAGTTGATTGAGTGCTCGGTAGCTGATCGAACGGCCCGCGTCCTCGACGGCCGGACGGTCGCCGTAGGTCTGGGCCACGTTGGCGAACAGTTGGGGAATGGTCAGTGCGTGTGCAACAGGCGGCATGGGGCCTCCTCGGCTAGAGGAAAAGTGCGAAAAAGGGGGTAGGCCGGGCAGGGTGCCCGGCCGGATAGCGGCTTAGGCGGCGGGTGGGGCGAAGCGGCGGCCGGCGGAGAAACCGCCGTCCACGGCGATCATTTGTCCGCTGACAAAGGACGCTTCGTCCGAGCCCAGGAACAGGGCGACGTTGGCCACTTCTTCCGGTTGGCCCGAGCGGTTGAGCATGTGTTGCGAGGCGAAGAAGGCGTGGAAGGCTTCCTGTTCGCGGACCATGCTGGTCATCGGTGTTTCGATCAGGCCGGGGCACAAACCGTTGACGCGAATGTTGGCGTAGCCATAGTCAATGGCCATCGAGCGTGTCAGTTGGTTGATGCCGCCCTTGGAGACGTTATAGGCCACGTTGCCGTCGCAGCCTTGCAGACCGAAGATCGAGCCGACATTGATGATCGAACCGCTGCGTTGGGACACCATCGATTCCAGTGCGTATTTGCTGGTGAGCATGCTGCCCGTCAGGTTGATGTCCATCACCCGTTGCCAGTTGGCGGTAGTGGTCTGGGTCACGCTACCCTGGTCGGCAACGCCGGCCGCGTTGACCAGAATGTCGATGCGTCCGAAATGGCTGACGACTTCTTGCATGACCTGCTGGACTTGCGATTCGTCGCGCACATCGAGGGTCATGAACAGGCCGGGGAAATCCGCCGGTGCGTTGCCGATGTCCAGCCCCACCACTTGCGCGCCTTCAGCGGCGAAGCGGCGCACGCAGGCCAGACCGATTCCTGAAGCGCCGCCGGTAACCACCGCGACCTTGTTCTGCAAACGAGCCATAACTGCACCTCTTTTATTGTTGTGGGCTAATGCTGTGGCCGAGTCTAACCGCAGCCCCGGCCAAGGTGATCGTCCGTTGAGACTATTGCTGACGGGCGTTCAATCCGGGAATTTCAGCCGTACCCGGGCACCGGTCGGACGGCTCTGGCACGCCAGCGTCCAGCCTTCGGACAGTTCTTTGGGGCTGAGCACATCGTTGCGCGCCAGCTGGATTTCACCCTCCTGGACCACGCACATGCAGGCCCCGCAAAAACCTTCTTCGCAGGAAGAGGGCACGTCCAGACCGGCGGCCTTGCAACTTTGCAGCAGGGTGTCGCCGGGGCGGCAGGCAATCTCGTGTTGCTGGCCGTCGAGCTCGACCAGCAGCGCCTCGCACTGCGATCCGAGGGCAGCGGCCCGGGCCAGGGTTTCTTCCGCCAGCAGTTCGTCGGGATCCGGTGGCGAGATGAAACGCTCGACATGGATGCGTTCGGCGTTTTCGCCCAATCCCAGCAGCGTGCGTTCCACGGTGTCCATGAACGGACCCGGCCCGCAGATGAAATATTCACCACCCGCCGTGCCGCGCAGCAGATGACGGACTTGATGGTCAGTCAGGAAGCCCTGCACTGAGTCGAGGACGTGCACCACGTGCAGTCGATCAGGATGCGCCTTGATCAACTGACACAGCTCGTCCTTGAAAATCACTGAGGCTTCATCGCGGTTGGCGTAGATCAACCTGATCGGTCGCCGGCTGTTGTGCAACGTCGATTTCAGAATGGAAAACACCGGGGTGATGCCCGATCCGCCGCCGAACAGCACCAATGGCCGGGTGTCGTTATCCGACGGTTGTTCACCCAGACAAAAATGCCCGGCCGGTGGCAGTACCTCCAACCAGTCACCGACCTGCACCTCGTTCATCCAGTTCGAGACTCGACCGCCCTCGACCCGTTTCACCGTGACCTTGGGTTGCGTATCCACCAGCGGCGAGCTGGCCATGGAGTAGCAGCGGGTCAACAGTTTGCCGGCACAGGGCACGCGAAAACTCAGGAACTGGCCCGGTTTGTAGCGAAAGCGTTCACGCAGGTGCGGTGGTATTTCAAGCACCAGTGAGCGCGCGTCTGCGGTCTCGTCGATCACCGCGCACACTTGCAATGAGTAGCTTCCCGTCATCTGTTCAGCCGGTGCCAGGTTCTGTTGCTGCGTGCCCATGTTCACCTCGGCCTCAGAGCCCGCTGATCAGTTGGGCGTTGTCCACGCGAATTTCGGCACCGTTGACGAACCGCGACTCATCCGTGGCGAGGAACAGCACCACATTGGCAATGTCCCGAGGCGCGCACATGCGGTTCATCGGGTCCTGATCGAGGGCTTCCTGAGGGATCGGCTGGCCGCCGGTCAGGGCCTGGGTCATCGGCGTGTTGACGCCGTCCGGGTGCACGCTGTTGCAACGAATGCGGTAGCCCTGTTGTTTGCAGTGCAAGGCAATGGAGCGAGTCATCGCCGCCACCGCGCCCTTGGAAGCCGAGTAGGCACAGAACATCGGCATCGCGCCCAGCGCCGCCACCGACGACATATTGATGATCGAGCCACCGCCGGTTTCTTTCATCGCCTGGATCGCGTATTTGCAGCCCAGGAAGTAACCGTCACCATTAATCTTCTGCACCTTCTGCCACAGCTCCAGCGTGGTGTCTTCGATACTGCCCAAGGCCAGGATCGCGGCGTTGTTGACCAGTACGTCGAGACGCCCGAAATGCTCCAGGGTAGTTTTGATCACGTGTTGCCAGTCGCTTTCGCTGGCGATGTCGTGACGAATGAACAGCGCGTTGCTGCCGATTTCTGCAGCGACCTGGCGGCCGGCTTCTTCGTTGAGATCGGTCAGCACCACGTTGGCGCCTTCATGGGCCAACAGCAGGGCGTCTTCGCGGCCGATGCCGCTGGCGGCGCCGGTGATGATGCAGACTTTGCCTTCTACACGTTGCATTGTTGTTCTCCTGAGCGTGTGGTTTGAAGTGCGACTTGGTCGGCCACGTGGGCGGCGGCCCGGCGACCGGAATAAATGCAGTCGGCCAGCGACAGGCCGGAGACATACAGATTGGAAGCGACCCCGACCGCCGCGCGGCCGGCGCCATACAGGCCACGAATCGGAACGCTGGCATGGTCCAGCACCTGTCCGCTGCGCTCGCAGACTTTCAACCCGCCGAGGGTGATGACCGGGCAGGGGAACAGGCGACTGGCGAATGACAGATCGAGGGCGTACCACGGACCGTGTTGCATGTCGGCGAGCATGGCGGGTGATTTGCCGAAAGCATCGGTGATTTCGCCCCGCGCGGCGCGGCTGTAGGTTTGCACGCTGTGCTGCAGGGCCTCGACGGGCAACCCGCAACGCGTTGCCAGACTCGCCAGGTTGTTGCTGCGTCGGGCGTTGAACAGCAAGTTGAGCAGCACCGGCAGGCGCTGGAATTGCCAGACTTTGCCAGGACCGACCTGGCGTAATGCTTCACGCACCAGCGCCCGATTGAGAATCAGAATCGCGCGGCCGTCCTGCTCTTCGACCATGGCGTGGCCGAGGGTCGCCCCGTAGATTTCTTCGTTGGCATAACGCTGTCCGCGCGCGTTGACGATCAAGCCGCGGGCCCAGGCCAACGGTGGATTGATAAAACGCCAGGCGCTGACTTTGTCCATCCGCGCCACGCTGGCACCGGCGCTTTGGCCGAGGGCGATGCCGCTGCCGTTGCAGCCAGTCGTCCCCAGCGGCAAACCGGCCAGGTACTGCGGCGCATGCTGGCGGACCCAACCGCGATTGAAGATAAACCCGCCGCTGCTCAGTAACACACCGTGTTCGGCACGTATCAGCTGGCGTTCGGCATGGGTCTGTTCGATGCGGCGTAAACGGGCGCGCAATCGGTGGGCCAATGCCGGAGCGTACATATGGAGGGCGCTGGCCCAGCCTGAAAGTCGGGCATGCTGACGGGCGGCACGGCTGCCGGGCGGCAGGTGCCAGGCTTCGACGCCCAGCACTTGATCCTGGGTGTCGAGCACCAGTCGCCGCACTTCGCACTGGCTGCGCAGCCGCGCACCCTGACGCAAGGCGCTGGCCTTGAGCGGGGCGAACAGGCTGGCACCGGACATGCCCGGGCCTTTGGTGCGGTGACCGCGAGGTGCCGGTTTGGCGATGGCGGCATACGCCGGAACGGCTTCGTTGCCGGAGTAATAGAGGTAGTACTGATCGCTCGGGTACGAGGTTTTGTGCGGTGGCACGCTGGATTCGAACGCAACGCCTTGGCGCTCAAGCCAGGCAAGTTGCTCGCAACTCCCTTCGCAGAACTCCCGCAAGGTCTGATTGCTGACGGCCTCGCCGACTTCCTTGCGCAGGTAGTTGAACATGGCTTCGCTGCTGTCGTCGTAGCCGGCCTGGCGCTGATACGGCGTACCGCCACCGGCATATACCACGCCGCCACTGAGCGCGGTGGCGCCACCGCCTTCGAAGCGGTCCAGTGCCAGCACCGCCAATCCGCGACTGGCGGCTTCTATGGCGGCACAGGCGCCGGCACCGCCGAAACCGACCACCAACAAGTCGCAGCGGTCATCCCATTTCAACTGGTCGGCGCTGCTGACTCGCAATGCCGTCAACCCGTTCAGGCTGTCCATTTTCAGGCCTCAGCCGGCGACAGCGAAGGCGGTTGAGGGTTTGGCGGTGGTCGTATAGCTGCCGTCGAGGTAGACCAGCGGGGTGATTGAGGCGCTGGTGTGGATCTGCAGGATGCGGCCGATGAAGACGGTGTGGGTGCCGTAGCTGAAGTGGCCGTCCTGGCGGCAGAGGATTGCCGATTGGGCATCTCCCAGGTAGGGAATGCCGCCGGCACTGGTTAGCCAGTTGCCTCGGTCGAATCGTGCTTCGCCTTTGATTGCGCCGCTGCACAGGTGTGCCAGGTCTTGTTGTTCGACGCCGAGGATGTTGACGCAGAAGTCTGCACCGGTCGCCAGTGCGGCATGAGGAGAGGCGGTTTTGTTGATGCAGATGAGTAGTGATGGTGGTTCGGTGCTGAGGGAGTCGACTGCCGTGGCGGCCATGGCGAAGCGCTCGGAGCCGTTGCTGGTGCTGATTATGGTGACTGACTTGGCCAGGCGGCGCATGGCCTGGAGCATGTCGGCTTTCAGATTGACGTTGTTCATCGCACTCGCCCTTTGAGTTGTGCATGGAGTGCGGTGGATTCTTGCTCTGGCTTTCATCTGTTACATCGTCTGAGGGGACTAGGCCTTGGCGGCCTTTGGGCCGACCAGGCTTTTGTTGATCGTGTACATATCCATTCCTTTGGTTATGGCGGATTACGGTTTCGCCCTTACGGCGACTCACTTTTTTTCAAACGCCAAAAAAAGTAAGCAAAAAAAGGCTCGCCCCGAGCGTCCGGCCCCTCGCCTGGGCTCGGCGTTCCTTCGTTCCGGTATCCATCCGGGGACACTGCTCGCAGGTTGGCTTCGCGAAGACCTACATGCAGCGTGCTCGACTGCGTCGAACGGCGCTGCGCGCCACTCCCCGGATGCACACCTCCACTCAGCCTCCCGAAGGGGCGGGTGGATCAACATCAAGAGCTGCAGGCGAGCTAACGCTCGGCCTGATGAGTGGTGAAGGGCGGAGGGGTGTACGTCGATCTGCTTTTTGTGGGAGGGAGCCTACTCGCGATGGCGGCCTGCCAGTCGACCAATCTCTTGCAGGTGTACACGATTCGAATGTGGGAGCGAGCCTACTCGCGATGGCGGCCTGCCAGTCGACCAATCTCTTGCAGGTGTACACGATTCGAATGTGGGAGCGAGCCTGCTCGCGAAGGCGGCCTGCCACCCGACCAATCTCGCACAGATGTACCCATTCAATTGTGGGAGCTGCGGTGCGGCGATCCGACTTGCCTGCGAAGGCGGCCTGTCACCCAACCAATCTCTCACGGCTGTACGAAGTCCCCCCGCAGGCTGCGATCTGCTGCTCTTCGTGTTCACCCTTCGCTTTTCTTCTAACACCACATGGTCCGTTTGAGGGATGCCCGCCGCCGCAGGCATTGTTTGAATGCCGTTGTGGAGGCGAGCACTACCGGTGCTGCATCCGCCCCGCTGCACGCGCGCCCCGGCGGATGGGGTGAACAGAGGAGAACAATAAAAATGCTCAATCAAGACCTGATTCGCCAGCGTCTGAGCCAACGTGCCCGCGAGCTGGTACCGATCCTGCGTGAACGTGCCCAGAACGCCGCGCAAGCCGGCCAGTTGCCTGAAGAGACCCTGAAGGATTTCCATGACGCCGGGTTCTTTCGCATCCTTCAGCCGTCGCGTTGGGAAGGTTATGAACTGGAGCCCAAAGACTTTTTTGACGTGCAGATGACCCTCGCCGAAGGGTGCATGTCCTCGGCCTGGGTGCTCGGGGTGGTGGCGATCCATAACTGGCAACTCGCACTGTTCGATGACCGTGCCGCGCAGGATGTTTGGGGCGCGGACTCCAGTGTGCTGATTTCTTCTTCCTATATGCCGGTGGGCAAGGTCGAGCGGGTCGAAGGTGGTTTCAAGCTGAGCGGGCGTTGGGGGTTTTCTTCCGGCAGCAAGCATTGCGACTGGGTGTTCCTTGGTGCGCTGGTGCCATCGGAAGAAGCGGGTGGGGCGCCGGATTACCGGACATTCCTGCTGCCGCGCAGTGACTATCAGATTCTCGATAACTGGAATGTCATGGGCCTGGAAGCCACCGGTTCTCACGACATTCTGGTGGAAAACGCCTTTGTTCCTGAGTACCGCACACATCGGGCCTTCGACGGTTTCATGCAGGACAGTCCAGGTAATGCGGTCAACACCGCGCCGCTGTTTCGCCTGCCTTTCGGGCAGATTTTTGTGCGCTCGGTGTCGTCTTCGGCCATCGGTGCGCTGCAAGGCGCGGTCGATCAGTTTGTGGAACACAACCGTGCGCGGGTCGGGGTCAACGACGGTCGCAAAATGGTTCAGGATCCGGCCGCGCAATCCGCACTTGCCAATGCCATGGTCTGTGTCGACGAATGCAAGACCGTGCTGCTGCGCAACTTCGCCCTGATGCTGCAGCGGGCGCAAAGCGCAGAGCCGTTGAGCATGCCGGAGCGGGTGAAGATGCGTTACGACTCGGCGCTGGTGGCCGACAAATGCGCCAAAGCCGTCGCCGACCTGATGTTCAACAGCGGCGCCTCGACCATCTTCCGCAGCCATGCCATCAACCGGGCGTTCCGCGACATTCACACCGGCCGCGCCCACGTTGCCAACAGCCCGGCGAAGTACGCCTGGAACCTCGGCGGCGTCAGCATGGGCCAGGACAGTAACGACTTTTTCCTCTGACTTTTTCTATGAATGAGCTAGTCCGTTTGCGTGATTCGAGCGCCGCTTTGATGCCCGAGCATGGGCGTAAGGCGTAGGTCTCAGGCGCCGACTGCGCATCCAATAAACACAAGGATTAACCATGAAATTTTCACTGATTTACGAAGCCCAGACGGTGGACTCCAGCCGCGAAGGCGACCGCCGGATTTTCGAAGACACTGTCGAGCAGGCCGTTCTGGCCGACAAGCTTGGCTTCGACACCTTCTGGTGCGTCGAACATACGGCGCTGAGCAACTACTCGCACATGTCCGCGCCGGAAACCATGCTGGCTTTCGTTGCCGGTAAAACCGAACGCATCGGCATCGGTCACGGTGTGGTTTGCCTGCCACCGGCGATGAACCACCCGGTGAAAGTCGCGGAACGCATAGCGACCCTCGACCTGCTGTCCAAGGGACGGGTGCATTTTGGCGTCGGCAAAGGCGGTACTCAGCAGGAAGCCGGCACCTTTGGCTATGACCTGGCGACCCTACAGCCACAGATCGACGAGATGATGTACCTGATCCCGAAAATGTTCGTGCAGGATGAAATCGAACATAACGGCGACTTCGTGCAAATCCCGAAACGACCGATTCACCCAAAGCCCTATCAAGATCCGCACCCGCCGATGTACCTGGCCTGCACCAACACCGAATCGCTAAAAAACGCCGGCGGTCGCGGCATGGGCGCACTGGTGCTGGGCTTTGGTGGCCCGGAAGAGATCGCCAAAAAGGTCGAGGTCTACCACGAGGCGTGGGACAACCGCGACGAGAAGAAACAAGTCGGCTTCCGTCCCAACCGCCACATCGCCGCCCTGTGCCCGGCGATCGTGCTGGAGAACAACGAAGAAGCGCGCCGCATCGGTATTCGTGGCCAGCGTTACTTCATGGAATCGCTGGGCTACTGGTACGGCGGTGGCGAGCGTCCGGACCCGGAGAAGTGGAAGGACGACACCTTCGTCGATGGCACCGGCCAGAGCGTGATCAAATCGCGCTTCGCCTCGGAAGAAGTCAGCGTCGATTTCTCCGACCCGACCATGGCCATGATGAACCCCAACCACGCTTACGGCGCGGTCGATGACTGCATCGGTTACGTGCAGCGGCTGATCGACGCCGGCGCTGATGAGATTCTGTTCATCTGCCAGATGGGCACTGTGCCGCAGTGGGCGCAGCTGGAGACGTTGCGCAATATTGGCGAGAAAGTGATCCCGCATTTCCGTAAAGGTTAAGACCCGACACGATCGTTCCCTGTGGGGGCGAGCCTGCTCGCGAAGGCGGTGTGACAGTCAACTCAGATGTTGGCTGTCATGCCCTCTTCGCGAGCAGGCTCGCTCCCACAGTTTTTATGCGCTCACCCCATCATCTCCGCTAGTCCCATTGGACGATGTTGCCCCCGCGCAAACCCGTTTGAATAGCCCTACATAAAGTCTCCCCCGGCCGCTGCCGAGGGTTGGCTCGGCCTGACAAAAACGAGGAATGCATCCATGGATATCCGTGGTCTGGGTTACGTCACCCTGTTATCCAGCGACCTGGCGCAATGGCGTCAGTACGCAAGCCAGGTGCTGGGCATGATGGTCACCGGCAACGATGACGATGAGCGCCTGTACCTGAAAATGGACGAACGCCATTACCGCATTCTGGTGCAGAAAAGTACTGAGAACGGCTTCGGCGCCTGCGGTTGGGAAGTGCCGGGCAAAGCGGCACTCGAGCAGGCTGTCAGTGCGCTGGAACAGGCTGATGTGCAAGTCATTCGTGGCACAGCGGCGGAGGCCGAGGTGCGCAAAGTCCAGGAGCTGGTGCATTTCAGCGACCCGGATGGCAATCGCCACGAGCTGTTCTGGGGGCCGTTGCAGGACTTCGCACGCTTCGTTTCGCCGGTCGGGGTCAAGGGTTTTGTCACCAACGACCTGGGCATGGGCCACGTGGTACTGCCAGCGCCGAGCTTTGAACGTTGTCGGGATTTCTACGAGCAAGTGCTCGGCTTCGGTCTGTCCGACCTGATGAAAGTCCGCTTCACCCCGGACCCCGCCGAGCCGCAAAAACGCATCCATTTTCTGCACTGCAATAACGGCCGTCACCACTCGTTGGCAATTTTCGAATGCCCGATGCCCCATGGCTGCGTGCACATGATGGTCGAGGTCAACGCATTTGATGAAGTGGGCAGGGCGCTGGATCGCGTGCAGGCCAACGGCGTGAAGATGTCCGCGACCTTAGGTCAGCACACCAACGATCAGATGATCTCGTTCTACATCAAGACGCCGTCCGGGTTTGATCTGGAATACGGCTGCGATGGCCTGGTGGTCGACTGGGACCGCCACACACCGTTCGAAAGCACCGTGGTCAGCCACTGGGGCCACGATTTCAGCGTCGGTCGCCAATGAGGAAGATGACGATGGACAAGCGAATGACCACGGCCGAGATGGTCGACCAACTGCGTGACGGTATGACCATCGGCATCGGTGGTTGGGGCCCGCGGCGCAAACCCATGGCCCTGGTGCGCGAGATTCTGCGCTCAGACCTCAAGGACCTCACAGTGGTTGCCTACGGTGGTGCCGATGTCGGCATGCTCTGCGCGGCCGGCAAGATCAAGAAACTGATATTCGCCTTCGTTTCCCTGGATTTCATTCCACTGGAACCGTACTTCCGCAAGGCGCGCCAGGAAGCAGCGCTGCAGGTGATGGAAATCGACGAAGGCATGCTGCTGCTCGGTCTGCGGGCAGCCGCGATGAAGGTGCCGTTTATTCCGACAGCGGTGGGCCTGGGCACCGATGTGCTGCGCCACAACAGGCAGATCAAGTTGATCGCTTCGCCCTATGCCGATGGCAAGGACTGGGTCGCTATGCCGGCGCTCAAACTCGATGCGGCGCTGATTCACGTCGACCGTGCCGATGTACGCGGGGTGTGCCAGATCAGCGGTCCCGATCACTACATGGACGACTTGTTCGTACGTGCCGCGACTCACAGCTACGTGACCTGCGATGAACTGGTCGACAGCGAGTTTTTCCACGCCGATGCCGAGCAAGCGCATCTGGTGTTCTGGGAACGCAACCTGACCACGGCGGTGGCCCACGTGCCGGGCGGCGCGCATCCGTCTTCCTGCGCGCCGCTTTACGGTTTCGACGTGGCGCACTTAAAGGCTTACAACGCCTCGGCCCAGGTTGCCGACGGCTGGCAGGACTACGTCCGGGATTACGTCGGCTGCAGTCACGAACAGTACCTGGACAAGGTCGGCGGCCTGGCTGCCATCCGCCAACTGCCGTTGCCGATTTTCTAAGGGAGCCATCCGATGAGCACGACCACTTACAGCCTCGCTGAACTGATGATCTGCGCGGCCTCCGAAGCCTGGCGCGAGGACGGCGAAGTGTTGGCCAGCGGCATCGGCGTGATCCCGCGCCTGGCCGCTTCATTGAGCATGCTCAGCAGCAATCCGCAGCTGCTGATGACCGATTCTGAAGCCTACATGGTCGCTGAACCGGTGCCTTTGGGCTCGCGTAACGGCTATCAACCCAAGCGTGACAGCTGGATGGGGTTCTCGCGAATTTTCGACAACGTCTGGGGCGGCAAGCGCCATGCGCTGGTGGGCCCGACCCAGATCGACCGTTTCGGCCAGGCCAACATTTCGTGCATAGGCGACTACGCCAAACCCAAGGCGCAGATGCTCGGCGTGCGCGGCTTTCCCGGCAACTCGATCAGCCACGCCAATTCCTTTTGCGTGCCCAGCCACAACCGTCGGGTGTTCGTCGAGGGCGAGGTCGATATGGTCGCCTCGGTCGGCTACAACCCTGCCCGCCTGGCGCGGGGCTGGTCGCTGGACGAGATCGATATCCGCCTGATTATCACCGACCTCTGCGTACTGGATTTTGAGGGGCCGCAACGGCAGATGCGGATTCGCTCGCTGCACCCCGGCGTGACTGTGGCCCAAGTCCAGGACAACACCGGATTTGAGTTGCACGTCCCCGATGATTGCCCGGTAACGGCAGCCCCGACGGTCGAGCAATTGCAGCTGATCCAGCGCCTGGACCCGCACAACCTGCGCGCCACCCAGCTCAAAGACAACCCGCCAGGCCAACGCTGAGCGCCACCCGTTTCGGAGAAAAGTGATGGCTGAACATAACGACAAGAACGAGGCCGAAGTGGTGCTCTACGAGGTGCGCGGTACGGTGGCACTGGTCACCATGAGCCGTCCCGAGTACCACAACGCGCAGAACTCGCAGATGACCTACGCGCTGGACGCGGCGTTTCGCCGGGCCTGTGATGACGATGAGGTGAAAGTCATCGTGCTGCGGGGTGCCGGCAAGCATTTTTCCGCCGGGCATGACATCGGCACGCCGGGTCGCGACGTCGATCAGACGTTCGATCGCGCGAGCCTGTGGTACGACCATGTGAACAAACCGGGTGGCGAATTTCTTTATGCCCGGGAGCAGGAAGTCTATCTGGGGATGTGCCGGCGCTGGCGCGAAATGCCCAAGCCGACCATCGCCATGGTCCAGGGCGCGTGCATCGCGGGCGGGCTGATGCTGGCCTGGGTCTGCGACTTGATCGTCGCCAGCGAGGACGCCTACTTCGCTGATCCGGTGGTGCGGATGGGCATTCCCGGGGTCGAGTATTTCGCCCATGTGCATGAGCTGAACCCGCGCATTGCCAAGGAGTTTCTGTTCCTCGGCGAGCGCATGCCGGCGGCGCGTGCCTATCAGATGGGTATGCTCAATCGGGTAGTGCCGCGTGACGCGCTGGAACAGGAAACCCTCGACATCGCCGGGCGCATCGCGCAGATGCCGCGCCTCGGGCTGCAACTGAGCAAGCAAGCGGTGAACAACGCCGAAGACCTGATGGGCAAGCGCGCGACCATGGACATGGTGTTCGGTCTGCATCACTTCGCCCACGTCCACAATGAGCTGGTGTCCGGCGACCGACTCGGCGGTTACGACGCCAGGGCTATGGCCAGCTCTCAACGCAAGCCGCAACGCACATCGGGTGGGGCGTGAGCATGGCGGTCTCTTTGAATACCCGTTTGACTGAACTGCTCGGCTGCCGCTATCCGATCATCCAGACAGCGATGGGCTGGGTCGCCGACCCGAAACTGGTGGCGGCCACGGGCAATGCCGGCGGCTTCGGTTTTCTCGCCGGAGCCACCATCGAGCCGCAACGGATGGAGGCGGCGATCCTCGAAACCAGGCGGCTGACTGATCAGCCGTTCGGGATCAATTTTCATATGTACCAGGCCAACGCCGCAGAGATCGTCGAGTTGGTCCTGCGCCACAACGTCCGGGCCGTCAGCTACAGCCGTTCGCCCGGCAAGCAGATGATCAGCCGTCTAAAGGACGCCGGGGTGGTGTGTATTCCCACAGTCGGTGCGCTCAAGCACGCACAAAAAGCCGTGGAAATGGGTGCCGACGCGGTGACCGTACAAGGCGGCGAGGGCGGCGGACACACCGGTGTGGTGCCGACTTCGTTGCTGCTCGATCAAGTCGTCAATGCGGTCTCGGTGCCGGTGGTGGCGGCTGGAGGTTTCAAGGATGGCAAGGGGCTGGTCTCGGCCCTGGCCTACGGCGCGGAAGGCATCGCCATGGGCACACGTTTTCTGATGTGCAGCGATAGCCCGGTGCCGTCGGCCACCTTGGCACGATATCTGGCGGTCAACGACCCGGCGGCGATCATCATTAGCCGCGCCATCGACGGCATGCCGCAACGGATGATTCGCAACGAATTGCTCAACCAGCTGGAAGCCAGCGGCGGTCTCAAGCGCTGGTTACTGGCGTTCCAGAGTGGCCTGGCGTACCGCCGCCACAGCGGCATGAACCTGATGCAACTGCTGACCAGCGCGTTGCGGATGCGCGGCAGCGGTGAGCTGACGGCTGCACAAAGCATCATGGCCGCCAACGCGCCGATGGTGATCCAGAAAGCCATGGTTGACGGGCTACCGGCCGAAGGCGTGTTGCCCGCCGGCCAGATCGCCGCGTCCATCGACAGCTTGCCCAGTTGCACCCAATTGATTGAACAGATCGTCCGCGACGCCGAAGCGCGTCTGGGCGAACTGTGCCGACGTGTGTCGTGAAGGGGAAAGGCATGAAACCATTTAGCGTCAGCATCGATAGCGGCATCGCCGAACTGGTGTTCAACCAGCCACCGGTCAATGCCTTCAACTGCCAGGGCTGGGCCGATATCGCCAGCGAGATCGAAGGCCTCGGTCGCGACAGCAATGTGCGGGTGATCGTGATTCGCGCCGAAGGCCGCGGCTTCTGTGCCGGGGTCGACATCAAGGAACTGGCCGCCGACGGCAACCTGATCGTGGCGGTGAACAAAGGCAACTACGACAGCTTCAAGGCCATCCACCGCAACCCGAAGCCAGTGATCGTTGCCGTGCACGGTTTTGTGCTGGGCGGCGGCATCGGCCTCTGTGGCGCCGCCGACATTCTGGTGGCGTCCGAATGTGCCACCTTCGGCGTGCCCGAGGTGGATCGAGGTGCGATGGGCGGCGGCGCGCATTTGCAGCGGCTGTTCCCGGTGCAGAAGGTGCGGCACATGTACTTCACCGGCGAGATGATCGACGCCGCCGAGGCCTGGCGCCTGGGGGCGGTGGAGCGTGTGGTGAAACGCGAGGACTTGCGTGAAGCCGCATTGCAGATCGCCCGCAGCATCGCTGCCAAGAGCCCGGCCATGATCAGCCTGGCCAAGGAAGCGTTGAGCGGCATCGAAGACGGCAATCTGGAAGACAAATATCGCTGGGAGCAGGGCTTCACGCTTGAAGCCTATCGCTCACTGGACTCTCAGGAAGCACGCGACTCGTTCGTCGAGAAACGCGATGCCCGATTCAACGGCTAAGGGCACTCTCATGGACCTGACATACACCCCGGCCCAGCAGGCCTTTCGCGCCGAGGCGCGGACCTGGCTGGCGGCCAATGTACCGCGTGAACCGCTGCAATCATTCGACACCGAGCAAGGCTTTGCCGAGCACCGTGCCTGGGAAAACCGGCTTAACGACGGTCGCTGGGGCATGGTCACCTGGCCGACCGAACTCGGCGGGCGCGGCTGCGATTTGATCGAGTGGCTGATTTTTGAGGAAGAATATTACCGCTCTGGCGCGCCTGCGCGGGTCAACCAGAATGGCATCTTCCTGCTCGGCCCGACGCTGATGGAATACGGCAGCGAAGCACAGAAAGCGCGCTTTTTGCCACGCATGGCCTCCGGTGATCATATCTGGGCTCAAGCATGGTCCGAGCCGGGCGCCGGTTCTGACATGGCGGCGATTCGTTCGAAAGCGGAACGAGTGGGCGATCACTACGTGATCAACGGCCAGAAAACCTGGTCGACCCGCGCCGTGTGGGCCGATTGGATATTCGGAATTTTCCGCACCGATCCGCACTCGCAACGCCATCAAGGCCTGACGTTTATCCTGCTGCCGCTCGACAGTCCGGGAATCACCGTACGGCCGATTCCGCAGCTCAATGGCTTGCCGGGCTTCGCCGAAATCTTCTTCGATGACGTCAAGGTGCCGGTAGAAAATGCCTTGGGCGGCGAGGGGATGGGTTGGCATGTGGCGATGTCCACCGCCGGTTTCGAGCGCGGTTTGCTGCTGCGCTCGCCCGCACGTTTTCAGGAAACCGCGCGGCGGCTGGTGCAGCTGTATCAGGCTAACCGCGAGCAGGCCGACCGCGATCCGGCCATCGGCGAAGCGGTCATGCGCGCCTGGCTGGACGCCGAGGCCTACACCCTGAGTACCTACATGACCGCCTCGCAACTGGTGCAGGGTGGCAAGATCGGGCCGGAGTCCTCGACCAATAAAATCTTCTGGTCAGAGCTCGATCAGCGCATGCACGACACCGCCATGAGCATTCTCGGCTTGCGCGGCGAGTTGCTGCCCGACGCGCCCGCTGCCGGCGACGTCGGCCATTGGCTGGAAGGTTTCCTGTTTGCCCAGGCCGGGCCGATCTACGCCGGCACCAACGAGATCCAGCGCAACATCATTGCCGAACGCATGCTCGGCATGCCGCGTGCCTGAGGAATAGACCATGGACTTTAGTTTCAGCCGCGACCAATTGCTGTTTCAGGACAACGTCAGAAGCTTTCTGATCAACGAAGTCACTCCGGAGCGTATTCGCGAACTGTGGCTCAGTGACAGCGGGCGCAGCGATCAGCTTTGGGCTCAATTGGTGGAGTTGGGCCTGACGGCACTGACCGTGCCCGAGGCGCATGGCGGGATGGGCATGAACGAACTCGACTTCATTCTGCTCGCCCAGGAATGTGGTTATGCCGGTCTGCCCGAGCCGCTGGTGGAGACGATGCTGATCGGCGTGCCGATGCTCGCTGCGCTGGATGAGCGCCACGCCGCACTCAAACACCACTGGCTGGCGCGCGTCGCTGAAGGTCGCGCACGGTTGGCGATTGCCGAGCCGGGCAATCCGTTGGTTAGCGACGCTCATGTTGCCGATTTGCTGTTGCTGGCTCATGGCGATGAGGTGCATGCGGTCGAACCTGGCGCGGTGCGCCTGACTCGCAATGTGTCGGTCGATCCCAGTCGCCAGTTGTTTCAGGTGGACTGGACGCCGACGTCCGCTACCTGTGTGGCCTCCGGCGAACAGGGTCAGCGCTTGTGGGCCGCCGCGTTCAATCGTGGCTCCTTGGGCTGCGCCGCGCAGTTGCTGGGGTTGGCCAAACGCATGGTCGATCTCGCGGTGGATTACACCTTTGAACGCAAGCAGTTCGGCAAACCGGTCGGTTCGTTCCAGGCTGTGAAGCATTTGATGGCCAATGTCGCGGTGCAGATCGAGTTCGCCAAAGGGCCGCTGTATCGCGCAGCGTATGCGGTTGCCGAGCAACAACCGGGGCAGGACGTGCTGGTGTCCCACGCCAAGCTGGCGACGGCGGAAGCGGCCATGCTCGCCGCGAAAAACACCATTCAGGCTCACGGTGCCATGGGTTACACCTGGGAAGTCGACCTGCATTTGTTCATGAAACGCGCCTGGGCGCTGGACAAGGTGTGGAGGGATCGTGGCCGGCACAAGGGGCGGATCCGCGCGTCTTTGTTCGACGGCAATCCAGCACTGGGTGTTGGCAACACTTTCTGACGGCGACTGTGACTAATGCGAGTCAGTTCAGGTGAAAAGATACGGTGGGAGCAAGCTTGCTCCGGGCGGCGTTCCGATGGCGGACACGCAGGCAATACAGATGTTGAGTGTGCGATTGTCATCGCGAGCAAGCCCGCTCCCACAGGTTTTCGGCATCCTTACTGACTGGCATTGGCGAATGCGCCCGACATCAATTCACTGCGAGGTACACCATGCCTGAAGCCTATATTGTCGACGCCCTGCGCACGCCCACCGGTCGGCGCAAGGGTGGTTTGAGCCAGATTCACGCGGCCGATCTTGGCGCTCACGTCCTGCGCGCATTGGTCCAGCGCAACGACATTCCCGATGACGATTACGACGACGTGATCTTCGGCTGTGTCGACACCATCGGCCCCCTGGCCGGGGACATTGCTCGCACCAGTTGGCTGGCCGCCGGTTTGTCGCAATCGGTGCCCGGCACCACCATCGATCGTCAGTGCGGTTCATCCCAGCAAGCGGTGCACTTTGCCGCGCAGGCAGTCATGAGCGGCACCCAGGACGTGGTCGTCGCCGGCGGCGTGCAAACCATGACCCAGATTCCGATTTCCTCGGCAATGATCGCCGCCGAACCGCTGGGCTTCAGCGACCCGTTCAGCGGCTCCGAGGGTTGGGTCCGGCGCTACGGCGCGCAACCGCCGACGCAGTTCCGTTCGGCGCAGATGATTGCCGAGAAGTGGGGACTGTCCCGGGCGCAGTTGGAAGCCTATTCACTGGAATCCCATCAGCGAGCGTTGCGGGCCATCGAACAAGGGCGGTTCAACCGCGAGATCGTGCCGCTGGCCGGCGTGGTGCACGACGAAACCCCGCGTCAGACCAGTCTGGCGAAAATGGCCGAATTGGAATTCTTGTTTGGCTGTGATCGGGTGACGGCGGCGGTGTCCAGCCAGACCTGCGATGCGGCCAGCGCGATGCTGATCGTTTCCGAAACCGCTCTCAAGCGTTACGGGCTGACGCCACGTGCGCGCATCCATCACCTGAGCGTGCGCGCAGAAGACCCGATCTGGATGCTCTCCGCACCGATCCCGGCCACCGCTTACGCACTCAAGCGCGCCGGGATGAAGCTTGAAGACATTGACCGGGTGGAAATCAACGAGGCCTTCGCCTCGGTGGCGATGGCCTGGCTCAAGGAGACGGGCTATCCCCATGAGCAAACCAACGTCAATGGCGGCGCGATAGCCCTCGGCCATCCGTTGGGCGCCACCGGCACCCGATTGATGTGCAGCCTGCTGCATGAACTGGAACGCAGCGGTGGCCGCTTCGGTTTGCAGACCATGTGCGAAGGCGGCGGCCAGGCCAACGTGACGATTATCGAACGTTTGTAAGCTGACCTGATTTCAAGATGCACGCTGATCCCCGTGGGAGCGAGCCTGCTCGCGAAGGGGCCATCAGATTCAACATTAATCGGTAACTGACCCACCGCTTTCGCGAGCAGGCTCGCTCCCACAGGGAGTTAGTCAACTAGCGATGAATGTGAAGGAGTAAAGCATGAAAACCTGTGAAAACCGTGTAGTGATCATCACCGGAGCCGCTGGTGGATTGGGTCGGGCCTACGCGCTGGCCTTCGCCGCCGAGGGCGCGAAAGTAGTGGTCAACGATATCAATCGGGAAGCGGCGCTGGCCGTGGTCGGCGAAATCCTCGGGCAGGGCGGAAGTGCCGTGGCCAATAGCGACGACATCACTCGCTACGACGATGCGGCGCTGATCGTGCGCCAGGCGATTGAAACCTTCGGTGGCCTGAACGTGGTGGTCAATAACGCAGGCATCTGCCGCGACCGCATGTTCGCCAGCCTCACCGAAGCCGATTGGGACGCAGTGGTGGCTGTGCACCTCAAAGGTCATTTCTGTATTGCCAATCACGCCACGCGCTACTGGCGTGAGCAGGCCAAGGGCGGTGCCACGGTGAACGCACGGATCATCAACACCAGCTCCGGCGCCGGTTTACAGGGCTCTATCGGTCAATCCAACTATGCCGCCGCCAAGGCGGGTATTGCGGCGTTGACACTGGTGCAGGCAGCCGAACTGGGTCGCTATGGTATTACCGTCAACGCCCTGGCGCCGGCCGCGCGCACCGGCATGACCGAACAAGTGTTCGCCGAGACCATGAAAAAACCCGCAGCGGGCTTCGACTACTTCGCTCCGGAAAACGTTGCGCCGCTAGTCGTCTGGCTCGGCTCGCCTGCGTCCAGTGCGGTCAACGGACAGATGTTCGAAATCGAGGGCGGGAAGTTGTCGATTGCCGACGGCTGGCGTAAGGGCCCGGAACTGGACAGGCAAGGGCGTTGGGCGGTGGGCGAGGTGGGGGCGGCGGTAGAGCAATTGATGGCCCGGACAGTGCCAGCGGCGAAAGTGTACGGCAGCTGAGGGCGCCGCTCACCGCCGGTACCGTTCAGCTCGTGGTCGACTCAGCCTGCGGTGGATGCGCTGACCAACGCCGATGTATCGACGTCGCGTCCCGCTACAGCTGCCACCATCTCACGCTGCAGGCCGATGTCCGGCCGCGCACGCTGGTCTCCCGAAAACACCCGCCAGACTGTCCTTCACCTGTGAGCTCGGCCCGCCACCCTATGCCATCACGGGTGCCGACGGAGGCGACATCACCGATCGCTGGGCCGAGGCGCTGATGCTTAAGGATTTGATGCGCGAAGTCTGGAACGACTGCCAGGCAGGACCTCGCACGGGTCACTGATTTATCGAGATATCCTATAGCCCCAACCGCTTCTCCATAATTATCGTGCGCTCGGCTCCGTGAAATTCGTCTCGAATTTTTTCGAAGCCGAGCGAAGCGTAAAAACCCTCTGCGGTGATAGATGAAGGGACACGCAATCGTTTGATTTTCCGCCTCGCCGCAACGGACTGGATCATCTCCAGCAGAGCGCTTCCACCGAGCAGACGTTTTACAGGCAGTTCAACCTCAACGTCCTGGGCTTGATTCAGTGCACCCGAGAAGCCGTCTCTGTCTTCAACCCCGAAGGTGGCAGCATCGTCAATATCAGTTCAAGCGTCACTTCGTTCACTCCGGCCAACTCAACGTTCTACACCGCTTCCAAGGGTGCGGTGGACGCCATCACCAAGACATTGGCGAACGAGTTGGGTCCCCAAAATATTCGTGTCAATTCGGTTAATCCAGGACTGGTGGAGACGGAAGGAGTGCATGCGAGTGGCTTCTTCGAGGACGCTTTTCGCCAACAGATTGAGGCTATTACGCCGCTGGGCCGTATCGGAAAACCTGAGGACATCGCGCCAGCTGTAGCTTTCCTGGCGTCGGGCGATGCCGGCTGGATCACCGGCGAGATTCTAGTAATTGGTGGCGGACTGCACTAAGCCTGGTCCGATTGTGCGCGCTGGTACTGTCGGGGCGATTGCGACATGACCCGTTTGAACGCCGTGCTGAAGGCACTCTCGGATTCATAGCCCAGGGAAAATGCGATGGTAGATACTGAGTCGCTGGAGTTTTTCAGGGGATCACCGGCCAGTAGCATCCGCCCGCACCTGAGGTACTCCATCAGCACCATGAGATGAGAGATGCCCGTACGGTTCAGCGAGAGGGCGGAAACGCGTGCGTGAAAGAGCAGGGCGATCCGCGCCTGATCAGTGCAGATCACTGCGGCGATACAGACTTATGCCCAGAGCCAACATGGCAAGCATGCCGGCGCAGCTGCGATTGATCCACGTCATCACACGGGCGGAAAAGCTGCGCATAGCATGACGCCCGCCGAATGCGTAGATCGCCATCATCACGCAGTCGATCGCCGCGCTGGTCAGAGCCAGTACCAGGTATTGCTGGGCGACAGGCTCGCCGGGGCGAATGAACTGTGGCAAGAACGCCGAAAAGAATAGCAAACCCTTAGGGTTCGACAGTCCGACCAAAAGGGCTCGCAGGAAGGCGGCGCGACCACTGGCCGTCGTTGTACCAGGCGCGTGCTGCAGCGCTTGCATCGGCGCCCGCCAGAGCACCCAGGCCAGATAAAGAAGATAGAGCGCACCCAACCATTTCACCAAGCTGAACAGTTGCTCAGATGCCTGCAGCAATGCTCCCAGGCCACATCCGACGGCTGCGATTAGGATCAGGTCCGAGAGCGCCGCGCCTGCCATGCCGAACGCCGCCACGCGCATACCGTGCGAAGCACCGTTATTGAGCGCCAGCAATATGGATGGGCCGGGGACCATCATCACCGCGCTGACTGCGACGATGTATAGAAAGAGTGTCGAAATATCCATTGAGCAAACCCTCCAGTTTGGGGCCATATTGCATAGCGCAGAAAAAATCGGCAAGCCCTTGCACGCGCTGAGCTACTGACGCGACGGTGTCATAGGTGTAGAAATCGGCCATGGTGCTATGGGCTGCGGACTAGGTCCTTGCTGCAGGCATCTGAGCAACTGTTCAGCGTGGTGAAATAGGTAAGTGCGCTCTATCTGGCCTGGGTGCTCTGGCGTGTGCCGACCCGCATGCTTTCCGAAGCGGCATTCAAAAAGCTAGCCGCTGGTCGAAAAGCAATACTTCATCCAGGGTGTGGGCTGAAGTGTGTGCTGGAAGGTTTTTCCAAAAGCCAGAAACGACAAAGCCCTGAAAAATCAGGGCTTTGTCGTATAAAGATGGCGGAGGCGATGGGATTCGAACTCATGGACCTGTTACAGTCGACGGTTTTCAAGACCGTTGCCTTAAACCACTCGGCCACACCTCCGTTTGCGTTGCGGGCGCCATAATACCTGAATGAAACACACTGTCAAACTCTCTTCGTAGCTTGTTACAGAGCGTCTGTTATGATCTTTGCGACTGAACGTTTCAAACCAACAGGAGTGTCGCCATGCGCGAACAGGATTACGCAGTTAATAACAGCGTGCAGGCTGAGCAGCTAGAGGTTAGCCGCGTCCTGCGCAACACTTACGGCTTACTCGCACTCACCCTCGCATTCAGCGGCGTGATGGCGTATGTCGCCCAGCAGATGCGTGTCGGCTACCCGAACATTTTCGTGGTGCTGATCGGTTTCTACGGCCTTTTCTTCCTGACCAACAAACTCCGTGATTCCGCCTGGGGCCTGGTGTCGGCATTTGCCCTGACCGGTTTCATGGGTTTCCTGCTCGGCCCGATCCTCAACCGTTACCTGGGCATGCAGGGCGGCGCCGAAGTCGTGAGCTCGGCCTTCGCAATGACCGCGCTGGTGTTCGGCGGCCTGTCGGCCTATGTGCTGATCTCCCGCAAGGACATGAGTTTCCTCAGTGGCTTCATCACTGCGGGTTTCTTCGTGTTGCTGGGTGCGGTGGTTGCCAGCTTCTTCTTCCAGATCAGTGGCTTGCAACTGGCGATCAGCGCAGGTTTCGTGCTGTTCTCCTCGGTCTGCATTCTGTTCCAGACCAGCGCCATCATCCACGGTGGTGAGCGTAACTACATCATGGCGACCATCAGCCTGTATGTATCGATCTACAACCTGTTCATCAGCTTGTTGCAGATATTCGGCATCATGAGCCGCGATGATTGATCGTCGGTGTTGAGTAAAAAACCCGCTTCGGCGGGTTTTTTTACGTCTCCTGTTGGAGCGAGCTTGCTCGCGATGGACTCCAGAGCGACGCGTTTATTCAGACAGCACGCGTTATCGTTGTCGTCCATCGTCGGAACGCCGCCCGGAGCAAGCTCGCTCCTACAGGGATCAGATTGGCCGTCGATCAAAAATCCCGCCGCCCCTCACAACGCCATCGGCGGCAACCGCCGCTTGACCGGCGTCTTCTTGACGATCGCAGTGTTGGTTTCAGCATGGGTATTAAGCCGGTCAAGCAAAGTGTCCAGTTGCTCCATCGACCGCACATGCAACCGGGCAATGAAGCAATCATCCCCAGTGACTTTGTCGCACTCGGTGAACTCGGGGATCGCCTGGATCTGCCGCTCCACCTCCTGCAACTGCCCCGGCAACGGGCGGATGCGGACGATGGCCTGCAGCTGATAGCCGAAGCATCTGGGATCGATCTCGACGGTGTAGCCCTTGAGCACCCCACGTTCCTCTAGGCGGCGCAGGCGCTCGGCGACACTGGGCGAAGAAAGCCCGCTGATATTAGCCAGAGCCTTGAGCGAGCGCCGCGAATCTTCCATCAAGGCCGAGATCAGCACCTGGTCGATGTCATCGGTCATGGCAAAATCCTCGATTAGGCAATTAATCGGAACCGCCTTGATAAAAAAGGCAGAACCCGAGTTTAGCCTTATTTTTGCGCTGGAGAAGTCCCCAGGCGGATTGGCATACTTTGGGCTCACACACAGGAGTCTGATGATGGACAAGACAATACGTCGCGGCTCAGTCGAAATGACCGCCGCCATGCTGATTTCCGGGACCATCGGCTGGTTCGTGCTGGTGTCCGGGCAACCGGTGCTGGACGTGGTGTTCTGGCGCTGCGTGTTCGGCGCCGGCACCTTGCTGCTGATTTGCGCGGCGTTCGGCTTCCTGCGTCCCGGCATCCTGACCCGCACCACCTTCTTGCTGGCCGTGTTCAGCGGCGTGGCGATTGTCGGCAACTGGGTGTTGTTGTTCGCGTCCTACTCCCGCGCCTCGATTGCCATCGGTACCGCGGTGTACAACGTTCAGCCGTTCATGCTGGTGGGGTTGGCGGCGTTATTCCTCAACGAGAAAATCACCCTGCAGAAACTGTTCTGGCTGGGCATCTCGTTTTTGGGGATGCTGGCGATTGTCAGCGCCCATGGCGACCAGGGTGGCAGCGGCAACGATTACCTGGTGGGCATCGCCCTGGCGCTGGGGGCGGCGTTCCTTTACGCGATTGCGGCGCTGATCATCAAGCGCCTGACCGGTACGCCGCCGCACCTGATCGCGCTGATCCAGGTCAGCACCGGCGTGCTGCTGCTCGCGCCGTTCGCGCACTTCTCGGCGCTGCCCCAAGCACCCAGCGCCTTGGCCAGCCTGGTGACCCTGGGCATCGTCCACACCGGCGTGATGTATGTGCTGCTGTACGGCGCGATTCAGAAACTGCCGACGGCACTGACCGGTGCGTTGTCGTTCATCTACCCGATTGCGGCGATCTTCGTCGACTGGTTTGCCTTCGGCCACCGCCTGGAGCCCCTGCAATGGCTGGGTGTTGCCGCGATTCTCCTGGCGGCTGCCGGCATGCAGCAGGGCTGGACCTTGAAATTCCGGCGCACGGTCACGCCCTGAACCGGCGTCAGATGTTCCAGCGCGGCGCGGTCTTGGCCAGGCGCTGGCGCATCTGGCCGATGTTGGCGGCCAACTGGCGGTTCAGCAACCGGTAGCCGTCCAGGGCGTTATAGACCGGGGCATCCAGGCTGGCATCGGTCGGCAGTTCGGCGGGCCGACTGAGGCGCTGGGTAGCCCCGGATTTCAACGCCCGGGCCATGCCGATCAACTGCACCCGAATCAGCCGATGCTCGGCTTTGAGCGTCGATTGCAGATTGGCCATGGCAACGGGGTCGTTGGTATCCGGCCGGGTGTTGCCGAGGATTTCCAGGGTGCTGATACACAGGCGCAGATGGCGCTGGATGGCATCGAGTTCGGTCATGGAAATCCGCACTTCCTTGGACACCGACGGCATCAGCGAGCGCAGTTGCAGCATCACCGTGTTCAGGCGGCCCATGATGTTGTGGTATTCGTCATCGCTGACCGAATGGCCATTGATGATGCGTGCGTGGATCGCCGCGCAGTCGCGCAAGGCATCGGCCAGGTTGTAGCGCCAGGAGTAAACCGCGTACAGCGGCAGGGCGAAGGAAAACGCCAGGGCCAGGGCAATGCCGATCAGGATGTCGACCCCGCGCCACAACCCGTCGGTGACTGGATTGTCGCCGTGGCCGGCGACGATAAACACGGTAATCGCCGACAGCAGCGCGGTGTAACCGCCCTTGCCGATGGCGTGGTACGAAAAGAACCCACACACCACGGCCATCGCGAAATAGGTCAGCCACGGCATTCCGAGCCAGGCCTCCTGCGCCACCAGCGCCAGACCGACACCGGCCCCGATCAAGGTGCCGATGGCGCGCTCGGCGGCCTTTTTGCCGATATTGCCGTGATGCTGCAAGCCGCCGATCACCACCAGCATCGTCACCGACGCCCACTCACCGTGGGGCAGGTTGATGCCGGTGGTCAGCAGGATCGTCGCCAGCAACCCTAGCGACACCCGCACTGCGTGGATCAGCTTGGCGTGGCGATAGCGCCGGTACGGGTCCAGTAACGGACGCAGCAGTCGGCGCAGCAGTGGTGGCAGTCGGTGGGCTCTGAATGTGCTCAGGCTTGGATCTCCTCAGAAGATGTAATCGGTGGTCAGGAAACTCGAACTGCGTCCGCTGATGATTTCGCTGATGAGTTCCTTGTTGGTTTCCTGGAATTTGGTCGCCACCAGGGTCCGAATCGAAAACACCCGCAGCGCATCATGTACCGACAGCGTGCCTTCGGCGGAGTTCTTGCGACCGTTGAACGGGTAGGTGTCGGGACCGCGCTGGCACTGGGCGTTGAGGTTGATCCGCCCGACCTGGTTGGCGAAGGTGTCCACCAGCCGGCCGACCGCCACCGGGTTGGTGCCGAAGATACTCAACTGCTGGCCGAAGTCCGATTCCAGGACGTAGTCGATCACCGTGTCCAGATGCCGGTAAGGCACGATCGGCACCACCGGGCCGAACTGTTCTTCCTGATAGACACGCATCTGCGGCGTCACCGGGTACAACACGGCAGGGTAGAAGAACGAGGCGCGGGCTTCACCGCCGTTTGGGTTGACCACGGCGGCGCCTTTGCTCACCGCATCGGCCACCAGCGAGTGCAGGTAATCGACCTTGCTCGCCTCCGGCAACGGGGTCAGCGCCACACCGCTGTCCCACGGCATGCCGGGTTTGAGCGTGGCGAGTCTGGCGTTGAATTTTTCGATGAAGGCGTCGACCACATCTTCGTGGACGAAGAGGATTTTCAGCGCGGTGCAGCGCTGACCGTTGAAGGACAGGGAACCGGTCAGCGCTTCACTGACTGCGTTGTCCAGATCCACCTCGGGCAGGACGATGCCGGGGTTCTTTGCATCCAGACCCAGCGCCGCGCGCAAGCGGTGCGGTCTTGGGTGCAGTTTTTTCAGGTCGCTGGCGGCCTTGTTGGTGCCGATAAACGCAAAGATGTCGATCTTGCCGCTGGCCATCAGCGCGCTGACGGTCTCGCGGCCGCTGCCGTAGATCACGTTGATCACCCCGGCCGGGAAGCTGTCGCGGAAGGCTTCCAGCAACGGACGGATCAGCAGCACGCCGAGTTTGGCCGGTTTGAACACCACGGTGTTGCCCATGATCAGCGCCGGAATCAGCGTGGTGAAGGTCTCGTTCAACGGGTAGTTGTAAGGCCCCATGCACAACGCCACGCCCATGGGCACGCGCCGGATCTGGCCGAGGGTGTCCTGTTCCAGCTCGAAGCGACTGGAGCGGCGGTCGAGTTCCTTGAGGGCGTTGATGGTGTCGACGATGTAGTCGCAGGTGCGGTCGAACTCTTTTTCCGAGTCCTTGAGGTTTTTGCCGATCTCCCACATCAACAACTTGACCACCGCTTCACGCTGTTCGCGCATGCGGCCGAGGAAAGTTTCGACGTGCTGGATCCGCTCGGCCACGCGCATGGTCGGCCATAACCCCTGACCCCGGTCATAGGCGCGGACGGCGGCGTCGAGGGCGGTCAATGCAGTGTCGGCGTCGAGCAATGGCGTGCTGCCGAGGATGACTTGTTCGTCGCCGTTCGCACCGGCCAGGTACACCGGGCTGCGGACCTGGGCGAGAGGGCCTGGCCAGGTTTTCAGCTCACCGTCGACCAGGTATTCACGCTGCTCGATCTGGCCGTCGAGGCGGTATTTTTCCGGGATGTCGCCGGCAGAGGGAAAGAGGTTGCCAAGGATCTGTGCTGTGGTCATGTCGCTACCCCGTCTGGATTGGGTGATGCGGATAAGGTCTGTTATCGCTATGCACTGCGATCAGGTCAAGGCCTGATCACGACGCGGCTGTCGAAAGTAATGACGCCAGGCCGTAAAAGCAGTCGCGCAGTGGTTTGAAACCCTTTGCAGGCTGCGCGTTCGATCAGCCTGGCTGAAACGTTTTACCAGATCGCTGCACCGGTTGTCATGACCCACGGCATGCTGCCTGCCCTGATTGTTTAAAAGTCCCTGCGCCGTGCAGCGAGGCAGCAATCTTTTACCCCGAGAACACGCAGCGGCCAACGCTGCGGGTAAACTTCGCGCTCTTTCCAAAAGGAGTTCATATGAGTTACTACCAGCCGGGCATTCTCGCCACCCCAGTCCCACCTCAAGCCCGTCATATGTTCTTCGCACTGGAATCGGCCGCTGCACTCCCGGCCGCGCTCGACAACTTGATGCAACGGGTGGACGGCAAGTCGGTTGTGGTCGGTTTCGGCGAGTCCCTGGTCAAGGCGCTTCATGGCCAGATCGAGGGCCTGCGTCCCTTTCCGGCGCTGACCGGGGTCGGCGTCGACAACCCGTCGACCCAGCACGCGCTATGGTGCTGGTTGCACGGTGTCGACCGTGGCGAGTTGCTCAATCGCAGCAACGCCATCGAAGCGGCCCTGGCACCGGCCTTGCGCCTGGTGCAGATGAACGAAACCTTCCGCCACCTCACCGGGCATGACCTGACCGGTTACGAAGACGGCACTGAAAACCCCCACGACGAAGCCGCCGTGGCCGCCGCGCTGGTGGGTGAGGGCGCTGAAGGCCAGGTGGGTGGCAGCTTCGCCGCGATCCAGCAGTGGCAGCACGACCTGAAAGGCTTCAACGCAATGCCGTCCCATGAAAAGGACAACATCATGGGCCGCCGCCTGAGCGACAACGAAGAGCTCGACGACGCGCCGATCTCCGCCCACGTCAAACGCACTGCCCAGGAAAGCTTCGCCCCCGAGGCGTTCGTGGTGCGCCGTTCGATGCCGTGGATCGAAGGTGACCGCGCCGGCCTGATGTTCCTTGCCTTCGGTTTCTCCCTCGATGCGTTCGAAGCCCAATTGCGGCGCATGAGCGGTCTGGAAGACGGCATCACCGATGGTCTCTACCGCATGAGTCGGCCGATCACGGGTGGCTACTACTGGTGCCCGCCGCTCAAGGACGGTCATCTGGACCTGCGCGCATTGCGTATCGGCTGACCTGTAGGAGCCGGCTTGCTGGCGAAGGCGTTTTCATTGGCGGCGCAAGGTTCGAGGCCGCCTTCGCTGGCAAGCCAGCTCCTATATAACCTTATTCCCAAACAGTATTTCTCAAGCCTGTCATTAGAACTTTAAGATCATGTTATAACTCGTTATAACAAGTGATCTGCCATGACCGATAACGTTCTATCCCTGAGCAGTGTTCCGCTCCACACCCAACTGCGGGATGTACTGCGCGCCCGCATCCTCGACGGCGAATACCCGCAAGACAGCCAGATGCCGTCCGAAAGCGAGCTCGGCGCGCTGTTCAAGGTCAGCCGCATCACCGTGCGCCAGGCGCTGGGGGACCTGCAGAAAGAAGGCCTGATCTTCAAGATCCACGGCAAGGGCACCTTCGTCGCCAAACCGAAAACCTTTCAGAACGTCAGCACCTTGCAAGGCCTGGCCGAGTCCATGACCGGTCGCGGCTACGAGGTGATCAACCGTCTGCGCAGTTTCAAATTCATACCGGCCGATAAGCTCGTCGCCGAGCGTCTGCAGGTGGCCGAAGGCGAGATTGTGGCGCAGATCAAACGTGTGCGGCTGATCAATCGCGAGCCGATCTCGCTGGAGATCACCTACCTGCCCAAGGCGGTTGGCGAACGGCTGGAGAAGGCCGATCTGGTCACCCGCGACATTTTCCTGATCCTCGAGAACGACTGTGGCCTGGCCCTCGGTCACGCCGACCTGGCCATAGACGCCGTACTCGCCGACAGCGACCTGACCCAGGCGCTGAACGTCGAGGCCGGCTCGCCGATCATGCGCATCGAGCGTCTGACCCACGACGCCAGCGGCCAGCCCCTGGACTTCGAACACCTTTACTACCGCGGCGATGCCTTCCAGTACCGCCTGCGGATCGACCGGCAAAAAGGGGATCAGGCATGACCCACAGCGCTATCACCAGAAGCACGCTTGAGCAGGAATACGACATCGTCGTGATCGGCGGCGGCACCGCCGGGCCCATGGCGGCGATCAAGGCCAAGGAACGCAACCGCGAGCTGCGGGTGCTGCTGATCGACAAGGCCAACGTCAAGCGCAGTGGCGCCATCAGCATGGGCATGGACGGCCTGAACAACGCGATCATTCCCGGTCACTCGACGCCGGAGCAGTACACCAAGGAAATCACCATCGCCAACGACGGCATCGTCAATCAGGCGGCGGTCTATGCCTACGCGACCCACAGCTTTGAAACCATCGAGCAACTGGACCGCTGGGGCGTGAAATTCGAGAAGGACGAAACCGGCGACTACGCGGTGAAGAAGGTCCACCACATGGGCGCTTACGTGCTGCCGATGCCGGAAGGGCATGACATCAAGAAAGTCCTGTACCGCCAGTTGAAGCGGGCGCGGGTCAGCATCACCAATCGCCTCGTTTGCACGCGCTTGCTGACGGACGAAGAGGGCGCGGTCAACGGCGTGATGGGCTTCGATTGCCGCACCGCGGACTTCCACGTGATCAAGGCCAAAGCCGTGATTCTGTGCTGCGGCGCGGCCGGGCGCCTGGGGCTGCCTTCCTCGGGTTACCTGATGGGCACTTATGAAAACCCGACCAATGCCGGCGACGGTTACGCCATGGCCTATCACGCCGGCGCGGAACTGGCGAACCTCGAATGCTTCCAGATCAACCCGCTGATCAAGGACTACAACGGCCCGGCCTGCGCCTACGTCACCGGCCCATTGGGCGGTTACACCGCCAACAACAAGGGCGAACGCTTCATCGAGTGCGACTACTGGAGCGGGCAGATGATGTGGGAGTTCCACCAGGAGCTCGAAAGCGGCAACGGCCCGGTGTTCCTCAAGCTCGATCACCTGGCCGAGGAAACCATCCAGAACATCGAAGAGATCCTGCACAGCAATGAACGCCCGAGTCGTGGCCAGTTCCACGCCAACCGCGGCACTGACTACCGCACGCAGATGGTCGAGATGCACATCTCGGAGATCGGTTTTTGCAGCGGGCACTCGGCGTCGGGGGTGTGGGTCAACGAGAAGGCCGAGACGTCGGTCAAGGGGTTGTACTCGGCGGGCGACATGGCTGCGGTGCCGCACAACTACATGCTCGGTGCGTTCACCTATGGCTGGTTCGCCGGCACCAACGCGGCGGATTTTGTCGCCGGACGCGAGTTTTCAGCGGTCGATGCGCAGCAGATCGAAACGGAAAAGGCCCGGGTCTATGCGCCACTGGATCGTGAACACGGTCTGCCGCCCGCGCAAGTCGAGTACAAGCTGCGGCGTTTTGTGAACGACTACCTGCAGCCGCCGAAAGTCACCAAGAAGATGCAGATCGGCCTGCAACGCTTCAGCGATATCCAGCGCGATCTCGATCAGATCAAGGCCCACAACGCCCACGAGCTGATGCGCGCCATGGAAGTCAGCATGATCCGCGACTGTGCCGAAATGGCCGCCCGCGCTTCGCTGTTCCGCGCCGAGAGTCGCTGGGGGCTTTACCACTATCGGGTCGACCACCCGCAACGCAACGACAGCGACTGGTTCTGCCATTGCCACCTGAAGAAGGATGAAAACGGGCTGATGAGCAGTTTCAAGAAAGCCGTCGAGCCTTACATCATCCCGCTGGATGCCGAGGAAATGCAGGCCTACGACCGGCTGCGGGTCGGTGCCTTTGCTGCCTGAGCATCATCAAAAGAGAGACCGCGAAATGGCCTATCAACCCCAGGAAATCTTCTTTCGCTCCAACGCGCCGGTCACGGTCGATGAGGACCTGTGCATCGCCCATAAAGGCTGCACCGTGTGCGTCGACGTCTGCCCGATGGACCTGCTGGCGATCAACCCGGCCACGCAAAAGGCCTACATGGCCTTCGATGAATGCTGGTACTGCATGCCCTGTGAAAAGGACTGCCCGACCGGGGCCGTGAAAGTCGAAATACCCTATCTGTTGCGCTGAAACCGGGACCCTGTAGGCGCTGGCTTGTCGGATCGCCGCACCGCAGCGAAAGCGGTGTGTCAGTGACAGAGATGTTGAATGTGCTGGCGCCTTCGCGGGCAAGCCCGCTCCCACAGGGATCGAGGCCAACCGCAAAGCGTGCGTACGCCAAGCAACCCTGTGGGAGCGGGCTTGCCCGCGAAGAGGCCGGCCCAGTCAACCTGAAAGCCATCCGGTAACCCCCGGACGCTTGCTTCAAAACACCCCTCGTTTCCCACCGCGCCCTGATCGTGGCGGAGACGAATATCCTAAAAATGATTCGAGGGGATCTACCTATGTTATTGCGTGCAGCGTTTGCCGGTCTGGTACTGGCCTCATTCACCTTGTCGGCCTCGGCCGAAACCATCCGCATTGCCATCGGCACCCAGGACACCACGATCAACTGCGCCGCCGGCGGTCTGTTGATTCGCGAGTTGGGCCTGCTGGACAAATACCTGCCCCACGACGGCCCCTACAAGGATGCCAAATACGAGGTGCAGTGGAAGAACTTCACCAGCGGCGCGCCCCTGACCAACGAGATGGTTGCCGGCAAACTCGACTTCGGGGCCATGGCCGATTTCCCCGGTTCGTTCAACGGCGTGGCGTTCGAAACCGCGGGCAAGCACAGCCTGTTCATCAGTGTGCTGTCGGGCAGTATCAAGGGCAGCGGCAATGGCATCGTGGTGCCGAGCGCATCTGACGTGCAGTCGTTGGCCGGGCTCAAGGGCAAGACCATTTCCGTGCCGTTTGCCTCCACCGCCCATGGCATGTTGCTGCGCGCCGTGGCCGCCCAGGGCTGGGATCCACTGAAAGATGTGAATATCATCGCCCAGCCGCCGGAGGTCGCAGGCTCGGCGTTGCAGGCCGGGAAGATCGACGCCCACGCCGACTTCGTACCCTTCGCCGAACTGTTCCCGAGCCGAGGTTTTGCTCGCAAGATCTATGACGGTTCCCAGGCGAATGCCCCGACTTTCCATGGTGCATTGGTCGATCAGGCGTACGCGAAAAAGTACCCGGAAATTGTCGTCGCCTACCTTCGCGCCAGTCTCGAAGCCAACCAGTTACTGACGGCCGATCCCGAGAAATACAGCGAGTTGATCGCCAAGGTCACCGGGGTCGATGCCGAGGTCAATTACCTGTTCTACGGTCCGCTCGGGGTGCAGACCCGCGACCTGAGCTGGAAGCCGGAATACCGTCAGGCCGTCGGCACCGCCATCGACACCCTGAAGCTGCTGAAGAAGGCTGACCGCGGTCTCGACCTGAATACCTTCATCGACGATCAATACATCCGCGCCGCCTTCAAGGCCTCGAACCTGGATTACAACGCACAGCTTGCCAATTACCAGCCGACGCCGCTGGCAGCGGTGGATGCACTGAGCGGCAAGGCCATCACCGACTTCAGCCATGTGGCCGGGATCTGGGTGCGCGGCGAGGCGAAAGTCCGTCAATACGCCTCGGTGGAGTCGGCGTTCAGCGCGCTGGCGAGCCTGAAGCTGGAAGGCAAGAACATCCGCGCGGTGTATGCCCAGGCGAGTGACAGCGGGATCAAGTTGCTGGCGGATCAGGCGTGGTTTGCCAGTGATGCAAAAGGGCGCCTGAGCGCGTTCCTGCTGAAGGGCCAGGCCCAGCAATTCGCCACGGCCCAGGGCGGCAAGGTGTTCAACTTCACCGATGCCACCACCCAGGCCGTTGCCGTGCGCTGACCCCGCGGCCGCCCTCTGTAGGAGCCGGCTTGCTGGCGAAGGCGGTCTGGCATTCAACATTGATGCTGGCTGGTCCGACGCTTTCGCCAGCAAGCCGGCTCCTGCAAAGGAACGACGTCGTATGAAAATATCGAGTTCACCCACGATAACTGTGGGAGCGAGCTTGCTCGCGATGAGGGAGTGTCAATCGACATCATTGTTGCCTGACCCACCGCTATCGCGAGCAAGCTCGCTCCCACAGGGTCCACGGTTGAGAGGAATAATTGTGTACCGATCATATGCACGCTGGATCCCCCGAGCAGCCTCGCTGCTGCTCTGCCTCCTGTTCTGGCAATTCGCCGCCAGTGGCCACTGGAACCTCGGCCTGGTCACCTTCGCCAACGTTCCGACGCCGCTCGCGGTGATCGAAGCCGCCCTCGGTCTCGGCGATTCCGGCAAGCTGCTCCAGCACCTGAGCAGCAGCCTCGGCCGGGTGTTTGCCGGTTACCTCGCGGCGCTGATCATCGGCGTCGCCCTCGGTCTGGCCATCGGTCGCTCGACATGGGCTGAAGACGTGTTGCTGCCTCCCCTGGAAGTCCTGCGCCCGATTCCGGCGGTGGCCTGGATTCCGCTGGCGATCCTGATGTTCCCGTCGTCAGAGCTGTCGATGGTGTTCATCACCTTCACCGGCGCGCTGTTCCCGATCCTGCTCAACACCGTGCACGGCGTCGAAGGCGTCGACCCACGGCTGATCGCCTCGGCGAAAAGCCTCGGGGCAGGGCGGCGGGCGATTCTGCTGGAAGTGATCCTGCCGGGCGCCGCACCGAGCATCATCACCGGCCTCGCCATTGGGATGGGCACTTCCTGGTTCTGCCTGGTGACCGCGGAAATGATCTCCGGCCAGTACGGCATCGGCTATTACACCTGGGAGTCCTACACCATCCAGAACTACGCCGACATCGTGGTCGGCATGTTGCTGATCGGCGTACTCGGGATGGGCAGCAGCCTGCTGATCAAACGGCTGGGCGGGTTGTTCACGCCCTGGCACCGACCACGAGGAAAAGCCTGATGAGCGTGATGCAAACCCCTGAAGGACGGATCGACATCCGCCAATTGTCCATTGTCCTCGGCGAAGACAAACACGCCTTCGAAGCCGTGCAAGGCCTAGACTGCCAGATCGAGCCGGGTCAATTCGTGTGCATTCTCGGGCCGTCCGGTTGCGGCAAATCGACCTTGCTCGGCGCATTGGCCGGACATCTGCAAACCTATACCGGCACCCTGAACGTCGACGGCGCGCAAGTCTCGGGCCCATCGCCCCAGCGCGGCATGGTCTTCCAGCATCACACGCTGTTCCCCTGGCGCACGGTGCGCGACAACGTCGCCTTCGGCCTGAAAATGCGTGGCATCGGCAAAGCCGAACGGCACCGGGCCGCCGACGAAATCCTCGCGTTGGTCGGCCTCGCAGGTTTTGCCGAGCGCTGGCCCGATCAGCTGTCCGGCGGCATGCAGCAGCGGGTGGAAATCGCCCGGGTGCTGATCAATCGCCCACGGCTGTTGCTGATGGACGAGCCTTTTGGCGCCCTCGATGCCCTGACCCGGTTGAACATGCAGGAACTGCTGCTGGATATCTGGACGCGCATCCGCACCACCGTGGTGTTCGTCACCCATGACATCGACGAAGCGCTGTTCCTCGCCGATCGTCTGCTGGTGATGAGTTCGCGCCCGGGCCGGATCATCGAAGACCTGCACCTCGATTTCCCCCGGCCTCGCACCACTGAGCTGGTGACAAGCTACGCGTTCTCCCGCTTGAAGCGTCATTGCCTCGAGTTGCTGCGTCACGAAGACGGTCGGCAGCTGCCGCGCCTGAACCCTCTCGGACTTCCCCCTGAAAATAAACTGCCGCGGTTTGCCCTATGACCTCTCTATTCGATGTAACCGATAACGACGACATTCTTGCCCTGCAACCGCGCCTGACCGATGAAGACCCCGGAGTGCGGCGGATTGCCCTGATCGAACTGGCGGATCTCGAGGAACCGGATGGCCTGCTGTGGCTGGTCGACCGGCTGACGCAAGACCCGACCGCAGAGGTTCGCGCCGAAGCGGCCCGGTTACTGGAAGCCTGGGAGGAAGTGCCCGTGGTCGAAGCACTGTGCCGGGCCTTGACCGATCCCTCCCAGGCGGTGCAGGCCGCTGCCGCGCAAAGCCTCAGCCTGCTCAAGAGCGAAGCGGCGGGTCGGGTGATTCTGCCGTGGACCGGGCATGCCGACATCAGCGTGCGCGTCGCCGCGTTCAGGGCCTTGCGCGAGTTGCGCTTTGCCGATGCCGCGCAAGCTGCTGCGGTCGCGCTGAATGATGAAGACGCCAGCGTTCGCCGCGAAGCCGTCGGCGTCCTCGGCTGGCTCAAGCAGCTCGATGCCTTGCCGGCGCTGGCCCGATTGGCCAGTGACGATCCGGACACCGAAGTCCGCCGCGCCGCCACCGGTGCCTTGGGCCTGGCGTGCGACGCACAGGTGCTGCCGGCCCTGCGCCAGGCCCTGCAGGATCAGGCCTGGCAAGTGCGCGAAGAGGCTGCCACCACCCTGGGCAAGGTCGGGCATGCCGACGCCGGGCCGGTCCTGGTCGAAGCCCTGGGCGACGATTACTGGCAAGTGCGCCTGCGCGCCACCCGCAGCCTCGGCCGCTTGCGATACGTACCGGCCCTCGACGCACTGATTGAAACCCTCGGCCACCGCATCAGCAACCTGCGCAAGGAAGCCGCGCTGGCGCTTGGGGAGTTGAACGATAAAGGCGCCATCGCGCCCTTGCAGGCGGCACAGGACGACGGTGATCCGGAAGTACGCAAAGCCGTGCGCATCGCGTTGAGTCAACTGCAATGAACCCGGTTGCGATTGGCAATTGCCGGAGCAAACAGCAATTGCGCCTGAACTGGCCGAATGGTCGTGAGCAATTGCTCGACCACGCCGAGTTGCGCCGACAATGCCCGTGCTCGCAATGTCGGGCGTTTCGATTGCAAGGGCTGATCGTGAAAGTAGATGAGCGCATCCGTGTCGTCGAACTCAATGCCCAGGGCTACGGCCTGCAACTGATCTTCAGCGATGGTCATGAGCGCGGGATCTACCCATGGCCCTACCTGGAAAACCTCACTCCCGAAACCACCTGAAATCCCCTGTGGGAGCGAGCTTGCTCGCGATGGGGTCATAACAGTCAACATCAATGTTGAATGTCAGTCCGCTATCGCGAGCAAGCTCGCTCCCACATTTGACCGGTGTTTTGCGCGAGTTTCGTGATCGACCCTCCCGCCAGCGGATTGACGGTGCTTGCCAGGAAAACGCCGAAAGAGTACAAATGTACTCCATGACGACTCTGACTCCCCGCCGTACCGCCATCCTGACCTTTATCCGCGATCGAATCGCCGAGCACGGTCAATCCCCGAGCCTCGCTGAAATCAGCGAGGCGTTCGGTTTCGCCTCCCGCAGCGTGGCGCGCAAGCATGTGCTGGCGCTGACCGAAGCCGGTTTCATCGAGGTCAATGCGCATCAGGCCCGGGGCATTCGTTTGCTCGGGCAACCGGCGCGGCCCGAGCTGCTGGACATTCCGGTGCTCGGTCGGGTGGCGGCGGGGGCGCCGATCGGGGCCGATGCCGAGGTGCACAGCCGCTTGCTGCTCGACCCGTCGATGTTCTCCCGGGTGCCGGATTACATGCTGCGGGTCCGGGGCGACTCGATGATCGAGGACGGTATTCTCGACGGTGACCTGGTGGGGGTGCATCGCAATCCGGAGGCCGTCAACGGCCAGATCGTGGTGGCTCGACTGGACGGGGAGGTCACCATCAAGCGTTTCGAGCGGGTCGGCGATGCCGTGCGCCTGTTGCCGCGCAACCCGGCGTATCAGCCGATCATCGTTCGCGCGGATCAGGACCTGGCCATCGAAGGGGTGTTCTGCGGCCTGGTGAGGCAAGGGTGATGGGCGCCGTCGTTGCGTTGGATACGCTGTTCAATGGCGGCCAGGTCTGGCGGGGCCGGCCTGCGCCACCGGTCGCCAGCCCGCAACCCACCGGGCATGCCGCGCTGGATGCGGTCTTGCCCACGGGCGGCTGGCCGGAAGCGGCATTGACCGAAATCCTCTTGGCCGGGCAGGGCGTCGGCGAGTTGCAACTGGTGTGGCCGGCGCTGGCGCGGTTGTCGGCGGCGGGTGAACGCATCGTGCTGGTGGCGCCACCCTACGTGCCGTATCCCCAGGCGTGGCAGAACGCCGGGGTCGATCTGCGCCAGTTGTCGATCATCCGGGCCAGCGAGCGCGATGCGCTGTGGGCGGCGGAACAATGCTTGCGTTCGGGCAGTTGCGGCGCGGTGTTGTGCTGGCCGCACAAGGCCGATGACCGCGCCTTGCGCCGCTTGCAGGTGGCGGCGGAAACCGGCTCGACCCTGGCATTCGCCTACCGCTCGATCCATGAAGCCATCAACCCTTCGCCCGCCGCCTTGCGCATTGCCATCGATGCCAGGCCTGCGCAGTTGCGGATGCTCAAGTGCCGGGGCGGATTGGCACGGTCGGCGCCGATTGCCTTCCCTGTGGGACATTGAGGTTGCCATGCGCTGGGTGTGCATTCTCTTCCCGCAATTGGCGCTGGACGCGGTCCTGCGTCAGCGCGCCGATCCCGACGAACCGCTGGCGCTGCTGACCGGTCCGGCCCAGCGTCGGGTGTTGCAGGCGGTCAACGCTTCGGCACGGGCGCTGGGCTTGCGTCCGGGTCAGTCGATGACGGCTGCGCAGGCCCTGAGCAAGGGCTTTGTCACGGCTGAATACGACGCTGCCGAGATCGAGCACTGGCAGCAGTTTCTCGCCGCCTGGGCCTATCGGTTCAGCTCCCAGGTCAGCGTGCATTACCCGCGGGCGGTGGTGTTTGAAATCGAATCCAGCCTGGGGTTGTTCGGGCCCTGGCCGCACTTCGAAGCACGCTTGCGCGCCGAACTGGGCGAGCTGGGGTTTCGCCACCGCATCGTTGCCGCGCCCAACCCGGTGGCGGCGCGGGTATTGGCCAATGCCTATGACGGTCTGGTGGTGCCCGACGATCAAGCCTTGCAGTATTACCTGGGGCAGTTGCCCATTGACCGCATCGGGTTGGAGGCGGGTGTCGCCACAGCGTTGTCGCGCATGGGCTTGCGCACCCTGAGTCAGGTGCAGGCGTTGCCCCGGCAGAGCCTGGCCCGGCGTTTCGAGGCCCAGGTGCTCAAGCACCTGGATGCCTTGCTGGGCGCCCGTCGGCTGGCGCTGGCGTTCTACTTGCCGCCGGACCGGTTCGATGTGCGCATCGAGCTCAATTTCGATGTGCAGTCCCATCAGGCGCTGCTGTTTCCGTTACGCCGCCTGACTGGTGATCTTGCTGCTTTCCTCTGCGGCCGGGACAGCGGCGTGCAGCGCTTTGACCTGCACCTGGAACATGCCGGGTTGCCGGACAGCGTGATCAAGGTCGGCCTGCTCAGCGCCGAGCGGGATCCGGCGATGCTCTTCGAACTGGCCCGGGGGCGGCTGGAACAGGTCCGGGTCGAGGCCCCGGTGCGCGGTTTTCGTCTGCGCGCCGAAGACTTGCCAGCCTTCGTTCCCCAGTACCAGGCACTGTTCGACGACCGGCCGCAGCAGTCCTTGCCCTGGGAGCAACTGCGCGAACGCCTGCGCGCGCGGCTCGGGGATGACGCGGTGCAGGGCTTGCGGTTCCAGGCCGATCACCGGCCGGAGTGTGCGTGGCAGGCCAGTGTCGACAGTCAGCCCTGTGCGGGGTTGTCGGGCGTGCAACGACCGGGTTGGCTGCTGACCGAACCCTTGGCGGTCCACGAACGCTCGACACGCATCCTCATGGGGCCGGAACGCATCGAGTCCGGTTGGTGGGACGGCGCCGATGTGCGCCGCGATTACTACCTGATCGAAACCCGTTCCGGCCAGCAGGGCTGGGCCTATCGGGCGGTGGGTGAGAGCGGCCCGTTGTGGCTGCAGGGCTGGTTCGCATGACGATCGATTATGCCGAGCTGCACTGCCTGTCGAACTTCAGTTTCCAGCGCGGAGCGTCCAGTGCTCTTGAGCTCTTTCAACGGGCGAAAAAACAGGGCTATCAAGCCTTGGCGATTACCGATGAATGTACGTTGGCCGGTATCGTTCGCGCCTGGCAAGCGGCCAGATCCGTGGAACTGCCGCTGATTATCGGCAGCGAGATCCGCATCGACAACGGTCCGAAACTGGTGCTGCTGGTGGAAAGTCTCGAGGGTTACCAGACCCTGTGCCGACTGATTACCCGGGCCCGACGCCGCACGCAAAAAGGCCAGTATCAGGTGCTGCGCGAAGACTTCAGCGAACCGATGCCGGGACTGTTGGTGTTGTGGGTACCGGACGCGGTCGATGATGTTGAAACCGGTCGCTGGCTGCAGCAGACCTTTGCCGAACGGCTGTGGCTGGCGGTCCAGTTGCATCGCGGCCAGGACGATAGCCGACGGTTGAACGAGCTGCTGGGGCTGGCAAGGGCGCTGCGCATCCCGGCGGTGGCCTGCGGCGATGTGCACATGCATGCACGCGGGCGGCGCGCCTTGCAGGACACCATGACCGCGATCCGTCATCACCTGCCGGTGGCCGAGGCCGGGTTGCGCCTGCACCCCAATGGCGAGCGCCATCTGCGCAGCCTCCAGGCCTTGGGCGATCTGTATCCGCAAGCATTGCTCGACGAAACGCTGAACATCGCCCGGCGCTGCACGTTCGACCTCGGCCAGTTGCGTTATCAGTACCCTCGGGAGCTGGTGCCCGAGGGGCACACGGCCACCTCCTGGCTGCGGGTGTTGACTGAACAGGGCATTGCGTGGCGCTGGCCACAAGGCCCGCAAGCCAAGGTGTTGCGGCAGATCGACAAGGAACTGGAGCTGATCGCCGAGCTGGGTTACGAAAGCTATTTCCTCACGGTTCACGACATTGTGCGTTACGCCCGCGAGCAACGGATTCTTTGTCAGGGCCGTGGTTCGGCCGCCAACTCGGCGGTGTGCTTTGCCCTGGGGATCACGGAAATCGATCCGGATCGCACCACGCTGTTGTTCGAGCGCTTTCTCTCCAAGGAACGTAACGAACCGCCGGACATCGACGTCGATTTCGAACACGAGCGGCGTGAAGAAGTCCTGCAGTACGTGTTTCGGCGTTATGGCCGAACCCGTGCGGCGCTGACCGCGGTGGTCAGTACCTATCACTCGGCCGGCGCGGTACGCGACGTGGCCAAGGCCTTGGGGTTGCCACCGGACCAGGTCAATGCCCTGGCCGATTGCTGCGGCCACTGGAACGACGAAACACCTCCCGTGGAGCGCCTGCGCGAAGGCGGTTTCGACCCCGACAGCCCGGTGTTGCGCCGGGTGCTGAGTCTGACCGGGCAGTTGATCGGCTTCCCCCGGCACCTGTCCCAGCACCCCGGCGGTTTCGTGATTTCCGAGCAGCCTCTGGACAGCCTGGTGCCGGTGGAAAACGCCGCCATGGCCGATCGCACCATCATCCAGTGGGACAAGGACGACCTGGACGCGGTCGGACTGCTCAAGGTCGATATTCTGGCCCTGGGCATGCTCAGCGCGATTCGCCGCTGTTTTGACCTGCTGCGTCGGCACCGCAACCTTGACCTGAGCCTGGCGACGATCCCGGCCGAGGATCCGCAAACCTACGACATGATCGGCCATGCGGACACCATCGGCGTGTTCCAGATCGAGTCCCGGGCGCAGATGTCGATGCTGCCCAGGCTCAAACCCAGGACGTTTTACGACCTGGTGATCGAGGTCGCGATCGTGCGGCCGGGGCCGATTCAGGGCGGCATGGTTCACCCTTACCTGCGGCGGCGAAACAAGGAAGAGCCCGAGACCTATCCCTCCCCGGAACTGGAGGCCGTGCTCAAACGCACCCTGGGTGTGCCACTGTTCCAGGAACAGGTGATGCAGATCGCCATCGTGGCCGCCGACTACAGCCCCGGCGAAGCCGATCAATTGCGCCGCTCCATGGCCGCCTGGAAGCGCCACGGCGGGTTGGAGCCGCACAAGGATCGCCTCGCCGCCGGGATGAAGAAAAATGGCTATACGCCCGAGTTCGCCGCGCTGATCTTCGAACAGATCAAAGGCTTTGGCAGCTACGGTTTCCCCGAGTCCCATGCCGCCAGTTTTGCCTTGTTGACCTACGCCAGTTGCTGGTTGAAATGCCACGAGCCGGCGGCCTTCGCCTGTGCGCTGATCAACAGTTGGCCCATGGGTTTCTACAGCCCGGACCAGATTCTGCAGGACGCGCGCCGGCACCACTTGCAGATTCGGCCGGTGGACGTGCGGGCCAGCGACTGGGATTGCAGTCTGGAACCGATCAGCGGTGCGCAGCCGGCGATTCGCATGGGCTTGCGGATGATCAAGGGGTTTCGCGAGGACGATGCCCGGCGGATCGAAGCGGCACGTGCCAAGGGGGTGTTCATCGACATTGCCGACCTCGGTGAACGGGCGCGACTCGATGCCCGCGCCCAGGAGCAACTGGCCGATGCCGGGGCCCTGCGCGGGCTGGCCGGTGACCGGCATCGGGCCCGTTGGGAAGTGGCGGGGGTGCAGAAACAGCTCGGTTTGTTTGCCGGGCTGCCGAGCCAGGAGGAAGACGCGGTGTCATTGCCCAAACCCACCGTGGGCGAGGACCTGCTGGCCGATTACACCAGTGTCGGCACCACCCTCGGGCCGCATCCGCTGGCCCTGCTGCGAGGTGAATTGAAAGCCCGGCGTTGCCGCAGTTCCAGGGAGTTGCTGGAGGTCGAACATGGGCGACCGGTCAGCGTCGCCGGGCTGGTGACCGGCCGGCAACGCCCGGGCACCGCCAGTGGCGTGACCTTCGTCACCCTGGAAGACGAGTTCGGCAACGTCAACGTGGTGGTCTGGCGCGATCTGGCCGACCGGCAGCGACAGGTGCTGGTCGGCTCGCAGTTGCTCAAGGTCGACGGGCGCTGGGAAAAGGAAGGCGAGGTGCGTCACCTGATTGCCGGACGCTTGAGTGACCTGAGCCCGTTGCTGGACGGCATCAGCGTGCGCAGCCGGGATTTCCGCTGAGCCTGATCTGATCGTTGATCGTTGATCGTTTCGCTCCGGGTGGGAACGATCAAAATCCTTGTGGGAGCGGCGGTGCGGCGTCCCGACTTGCCCGCGAAGGCGGAGTGCCAGTCACCGCAGATACTAGCTGTACCGGCCTCTTCGCGGGCAAGCCCGCTCCCACAGGTTTTGTGCAAACGTTGGTTATTTTATTTTCGGCCAGAACCGCTGCCCACCCCCCGGCGCATCCGTCCACGCTTGCAGCGACCGGGTCGGCAAATCGAAATAATCCCGGGTGCGCGCATACCCATGGCCACCCATCCGGCCAATCGCATCGAGCCCCAGTTGATCGATGTACAGGGTTTTCGGGTCGATCAGTTCGTCCCGCACATGGGCCATCAGCACTTCGCCAAAGATGATCTCCCGCGACTGGCCGATGGACAGCGCCATCATCCTGCGGCATTCCAGCGCCACGGGCGCTTCGCCGATCCTCGGGCATTTGACGGTCGTGCCGGCAATAGCGGTGAGGCCCGCGGCCGTCAGTTCGTCGAAGCCCGGGGCGAAGGGCACGGCGCAGATGTTCATGGCTTCCACCAGGGCATCGCTGACGATGTTCACGGTGAATTCCTGGTTGAGCTGGATGTTGCGGGTGGTGTCCTTGGGGCTCTGGTCGCCGTAGTTTTCCACGCCCAGTGCGAGGATCGGCGGGTCGGCGGAGAGGGCATTGAAGAAACTGAACGGCGCGGCGTTGATCCGGCCTTCGCCGTCGATGGTGGTGACCAGGGCAATCGGCCGTGGCACCACGCTGCCGATCAGGATCTTGTATTTGTCCCGCGCACTCAATGTGCTGAAGTCGAAGCTTTGCATGGGCAGAAATCTCTAGAGAAGTGGATCGATCGTGCTCAATGGCACCTGTGCGCTGTAGTCGTCGGCGAACGGGATGGCCGGTTGGAACAGGCCTCTCCAGTCGGGTTGGCCAACAGCCCGGTCACTGTGACTGCGCATCAGTTTTTCGAATTGGCGTTGCGCCTGGCGTTGCAGGGCAGGGTAGTCGACCCCTTGAACCTGGCCGTCCTGCATGACGCAGCGGCCGTCGATGTAGCTGGCAATGCAGTCGTCACCGCGCCCGGCCAGCACCAGGTTTTTCAGCGGATCGAACAGTGGCCCCAGGTGCGGGCCGCGCAGGCTGAACACCGTGATGTCGGCCTTGGCGCCCGGTGCCAGACGACCGAGATCGTCGCGGCCCAAGGCCCTGGCGCCGCCGAGGGTGGCGGCGTTGTACAGGTCCAGCGTGCTGGTCAGCGAGTTGCCGCCCTCCAGCAAGCGAGCGATGTTCAGGCCCTGGCGCATGTTCTCCAGCAAGTCCGCCGGCCAGGTGTCGGTGCCCAGGGCGAAATTGATGCCCTTGGCCCGATAGCGCCCGAAGGAATTCAGCGCCTCGCCATCCCGGGCAAATACCACCGGGCAATGCACCAGGCTGGCGCCGCCGTCCACGATGCGTTGCAGGTCGTCATCGCCGCGCGTGTAGAGGCCGTGGGGCAGCAGGCTGCGTGGGGTCAGCAGGTCCAGTTGCTCCAGCCACGCCAGGGGCGAGACGCCGCGAAGTTGCTCGACCAGCGCCACCTCGCCAAGTCCCTGGCAGCAGTGCAGACGCATCGGCGCATTCAGTTCCCTGCTCAGCGCGGCAGTGCGTTGCAGCAGCGCCGGGGTGCAGGTCTGGATGCGATCCGGCAGCAGTGCGCCGCGAATCAGACCGCCCTGTGCGCCGTCGAAGTCATGGAAAAACCGCGCGGCGGCCGCCAGTCCGGCCATCCCCCGAGCCTCGTCCCAGTGATGCCCGAGACTGCCATCGGCGCGCCAGTAACTCATGCCGCTCATGTAGCAGGGGCCGAGGTAAGTGCGCAGCCCAAGCTCACCGGCGATACCGGCCACCGCGGCAAATTCGTCGTAGGTCTCGGCCCACTCGCGGTAGTACATCGAGGTGATCGGCATGGCCGTGGTGATGCCGTTGCGGATCAGCTGCGTGAAGGCGTAGCGGTACTTGAAAACTTCTTCATCCGGGTTGTAACTCTCTCGCGGGCCGGCCGCCAGATAGTCCTCGGACCACATCCGGCCCATGTCCCGCTCATCGCCGTTGTCGAGTGTCAGCACCGTGGAATCCAGATCCCCGAGCGCATCCAGATCGATGAAGCCCGGCCCGATCAAGGCATTGCCATAATCGATCCACTGATCCACCGGCCCCGGATAATCACGCCCGACAAACAGGATGCGCGAGCCTTCGAACACCACTTCGCCGTCGCGCCACAGCACATGTTGCTGGCCATCGAAGCCGACGACACAGCTCGATTTCAAGCCGATGCGCTTCACAGACGACTGTCCAATAAAGTCCCACCGGCGGCAATCAGCCTGCCTGCCCGATACACCTGGCGCACCGGTCGCGAGACCACGGCCTCACCCAGGGTCTGCACCGGCATCAGCAGGAAGTCCGCCGGCTGGCCGATTTCCAGCCCATAACCGTCACAGCCCAATGCCCGAGCGCCATTGACCGTCGCCGCCTCGAACGCCGCCGCCAGTTCCTCGTCCTTGCTCAAGTCGAAACGAAACGCCAGCAACATCGCCCGTTCCAGCATGTCGCCGTTGCCCATGGGCGACCAGGCGTCGCGAATGCCATCCGAACCCAGGCAGACGTTGACCCCGGTCTCGCGCAGGGCGAGGAACGGTGGCACCGCGCAGTCGGCGGGTGCCGAACTCATCAATGAAATACTCAGCGCCGCCAGACGCTCGGCCACGGGTTTGACCTGACTCCACGGCAACATCCCGAGGCAGTAAGCATGACTGATCATCACCCGACCCTGACGCGCGAACCGTTCGGTGTAGTCGGCGATCAGCGCGATCTGCCACAGGCCCAGTTCACCTTTGTCATGCAGGTGTATGTCGACGCCGCGATCGAACTCGCTGGCCAGTTTGAAGACGAAGTCGAGTTGGGCGATCGGGTCGTTGTCGATGCCGCAGGGATCGAGGCCACCGACGTTCTCCACGCCCAGGGCCATGGCTTCGCGCATCAGCTCGGCAGTGCCGGGGCGGCTGATCAGGCCGGTTTGCGGGAACACCACCAGTTGCAGGTCGATCAGGTCGCGGTAGGTTTCGCGCAGTTGCTGCATGGCGTCGACATGGCGCAGGCCGAAGTCGGGGTCGATATCGACGTGACAGCGCAGGGTCAGTGAACCGCGGGCGATGCAGTTTTCCAGCAGAGCGCCGGCCCGTTGGGCAATCGGGGCGTCGATTTCCCGCAGTACCCGGCGTTCGTTGGCGATGTAGTCCTTGAGGGTCGGGCCGGCGCTGTTGGGGCGCCAGGGCTGGCCCCAGAGGGTTTTATCGAGGTGGACGTGGCTTTCCACCAGGGCCGGGGTGAGGAGTTGGTGTTGGCCGTCGATGTCGGTGGCGGTCAGCGGTGCGCTGGTGGCCGGGCGCCGAGCTTTGAACAGGCCGTTTTCCAGAAGCAGGTCTTCGGCGGGGGCGCCGTAGGGGCGCACGTTGCGCAGCCAGCGGGGTTGGGTCATTTCATACCTCAAGTTTTATGTTGTTCAGGCGGGCCTCATCGCGGGCAAGCCCGCTCCCACAGGGTTCTGGGTTGGCACAGCATGTTTGTTCCAGCACAAAACCCTGTGGGAGCGGGCTTGCCCGCGATGGCCGCGACTCGGTTTCAAGCCAGGCCGTTAACCCACCCACCGGGTTCTGGGTTGGCACAGCATGTTTGTTCCAGCACAAAACCCTGTGGGAGCGGGCTTGCCCGCGATGGCCGCGACTCGGTTTCAAGCCAGGCCGTTAACCCACCCACCGGGTTCTGGGTTGGCACACCATGTTTGTTCCAACACAAAACCCTGTGGGAGCGGGCTTGCCCGCGATGGCCGCGACTCGGTTTCAAGCCTGGCACTTAACCACCCACCGGGTTCTGGGTTGGCACACCATGTTTGTACCAACACAAAACCTGTGGGAGCGAGCTTGCTCGCGATGGCCGCGACTCGGTTTCAAGCCAGGCCGTTAACCCACCCACCGGGTTCTGGGTTGGCACACCATCTTTGTTCCAACACAAAACCTGTGGGAGCGAGCTTGCTCGCGATGGCCGCGACTCGGTTTCAAGCCGGGCACTTAACCCTTGAGCTTGGCCCAAATGCGGTCCTGCAGCTCCCGCGCCTTGTTGCTGCACTCTTTCTCCGGGCGCAGGCGCGAGGCGAATTCATCCGGCATGTTGATGGCGTCCATCACCCGCCATTTGGCGTCGATCAAGGTGTCGCTCTGGATGCCATTGGCGTAGGCGATGGCGTTGGAGACGGCGGCGGCGTTTTCCGGTTTCATCATCCAGTCGATGAAGACTTTCGCGTTACCAGGGTGCGGCGCGCTTTTCGGCACTGCAAAGTTGTCCTGGAACATCGCCAGGCCTTCACGGGGATACACGTACTTGATCGTGCTCTTCTGCAACGTGGCCCGAGCGGTTGAGCCGTTCCAGTTCTGCATCATGATCACTTCACCGGAAGCCATGCGGTCGACGGTGTTGTCGGAGCTGTACATCTTCAGGAAGGGTTTCTGTTTTTGCAGCAGTTCCAGGATGCGCTTGGCGTCCTGTGGGTTTTCGCTGCATTCATCGACGTTCAGGTAATGGCTGGCGGCGTTGATCACGCTGCTCGAGGTGTCGAGGGCGGCGAGTTGTCCCTGCAGTTCCTTGCGCGGTTCGAAAAACTCTTTCCACGAGTCGTCCAACTGGCCACCGGGCACTCGCGCGCTGTCATAGGAAAACCCGGTGGTGCCCCACAGGTACGGCGCCGAGAATTTGCGGCCGGGGTCGAAGCTCGGGTTGCGGAATGCCGGTTTGACGTACTGGAAGTTGGGCAGGCTCGAGGCGTCGAATGCCAGCAGCAAGTCCTGCTTGATCAGGGTTTGCATGATCGACTGTGACGGCACGATCACGTCATACGCCGCGCCGCCGGCCTGCAACTTGGCCAGCAGGGTTTCGTTGCTGTCGTAGCCATCCATGGTGACCTTGATTCCGGTTTCCTTTTCGAACTTGGCCAGCAGGTCGACCGGGTAGTAATCGGTCCAGTTGTAGAAAAACAGTTCCTTGGGCTCGGCGGCCTGTGCGCTGAACACGCTGAGGCAACTGAGGGCCAGACCGGCGATGCCGTAACGCATGCTATTGAGCATCATGCTTTTGCTTTTCATAGAGAACGCTCCAGAAGGGGAAGGGCTCATGGGTGTTTGCCGCGCTGTCCCAGCCAGAAGGCCAGCACCACCAGCACGATGGAAATCAGCAGCATCAGGGTCGAGATCGCGTTGATCTCCGGGGTCACACCGGCCTTGATCGCCGAGAAGATGTACACCGGCAAGGTCGTGGAACCCGGGCCGGCAACGAAGAACGTCATGATGAAATCATCGAGACTGACCACGAACGCCAGCACCGAACCCGACAACACCGCCGGCCACAGCAGCGGCAAGGTCACCCGGCGAAACACCTGCCAGGGGTTGGCGTACAGATCGTTCGCCGCCTCCAGCAGGCTCTTGTCCAGGTCGTTGAGCCGCGCACGGATGGGCAGGTAGGCGAAGGGAATGCAGAAGCCGATGTGCGCGACGATCACTGTCAGCAAACCCAGCTTGATCCCCAGCGCCATGAACAGCAGCAGGGTCGCCACGGCGGTGACGATCTCCGGCAGGATCAGCGGCAGGTTGATCCCGCCCTCGACCATTTTCTGTCCATAGAACGGCCGGTAGGTCGCCAGCGCCGCCAGCAAGGCAATGGCCGTGGCGCAGACCGTGGCGATGCTGGCGACGATGATCGAGTTCAGCGCCGCCGTCTGGATCGACGGGTTCGCCAGAATCCGCCCGTACCAGGCGAACGAGAACTCGGTCCACACCGTTGCCGAGCGGTTGGCGTTGAAGCTGTAAGCAATCAACACCAGGATCGGCAAGTACAGATAGGCCAGGATCAACAGGCTGACTTCCCGGGTCAGGGGCAGTTTTTTCAGGTGCAGGGCGATCATGCGGTGGCTCCCCGGCGAAGTGTTTTGGCGGCGCGGCGGCTATAGAGGGCGTACAGCACCAGCGACAGCAGCAGAATCCCCAGCAGCAGGAACGACAGCGAACTGCCCAGCGGCCAGTTGCGTGCGGTGCCGAATTGCTGTTGGATCAGGTTGCCGATCATCAGTGTCTTGCCGCCGCCGAGAATCGCCGGAGTGATGAAGGCGCCAAGACTCGGCACGAACACCAGCAGCGCGCCGGCAATCACCCCAGGCATCGACAGCGGCAGGATGATCCGCTTCAGTGCGTGCCAGCGATTGGCACCCAGGTCGTAGGCGGCTTCCACCAGGCGCCAGTCGAGTTTTTCCAGGGTCGAGTAGATCGGCAGGATCATGAACGGCAGGAAGCTGTAGACCAACCCGACGCTGACCGCGAAGTCGTTGTAGAGCAGGGTGATGCCACCGGCTTGAGGGAACAGCGCGTTCAGGCTCTGGGCGACCCAGCCATGCTCGCGCAGGATGATCAGCCAGGCGTAGTTGCGGATCAGCAGGTTGGTCCAGAATGGAATGGTGATCAGTAACACCATGAGGTTGCGCCGCCGCGGGGTCAGGCTCGACATCCACAGGGCCACCGGGAAACCGAACAGGAAACACAACAGCGTGGTGCCGCCGGCCTGGAACACCGAGCGCAACAGCGCCTGGGCATACACCCAGTTCAGTTCCAGTTCTCCGTCGAAACCTTCCTGGAAAAACAGTTGCACGTAGCTGTGCAATTGCCAGTCGGCCTGCCAGTCGACACCGCCATAGACGTTGCGCGGCAGCAGGCTGATGTAGCCCATGATGCCGAGCGGAATGGCGATCAGCGCCAGCAAAGTCAGTACCACCGGGCTGAGCAACAGCGCGCGGTTGAGTGCGGGAGAAGTGCTGCTGACGCTCATCTCAGGCCTCCATCAACAGGCAGGCGTGGGGCGGCAGGTTGACCGCGACGCGATCACCGACCACCCGGCCGCGGTTCAGGCCTTCGTTGTTCTCGCGCAGCATGACCTTGATGTCGTTGTTCAAGCGGCACTGATACAGGGTGGCGGTGCCGACATACAGCACCGCCTCGATCACCCCGCGCAGGTGGTGCGGTTGCGCCGGGTCGACCAGTTGCGAACGTTCCGGACGGAACGCCAGTTGCACCCTGGCGCCGTCGAAGCCTGGGGCCGGGCAGGGGATTTCCACCGGCATGCCGCTGGGCACGAACAGGTTTTCATTCTGCTGGCCGCGCTTGAGATGGCCGGGAAGGAAATTGATGTCGCCGATGAACTGGGCGACGAACTGATGTTGCGGGCGTTCATAGATATCGTTGGGGGTGCCGATCTGCAGGATCTTGCCGGCAGACATCACGGCAATGCGATCGGACAGGGTCAGGGCTTCTTCCTGATCGTGGGTGACGAAAATGAAGGTGATCCCGGCTTCCTTCTGCACGCGCTTGAGTTCGACCTGCATTTCCTTGCGCAGCTTGAGGTCGAGGGCCGACAGCGGTTCGTCGAGCAGCAACACCCTGGGTTTTGGCGCCAGGGCCCGGGCCAGCGCCACGCGTTGCTGTTGACCACCGGACAGCTCGGCCGGTTTGCGCCGGGCCAGGTGTTGCATTTGCACCAGGGCCAGCATCTCATCGACACGTTGCGCAATCTGCTCGCGATCAAGACCCTTCATCTCGAGGCCGAAGGCGATATTCTGCGCGACACTCATGTGCGGAAATAGCGCGTAGCTCTGGAACACCGTGTTGACCCGGCGCTTGAACGGCGGCAGGTCGTTGACCGGTTCGCCGGCGAGGCGGATCTCTCCCTCGCTGACATGCTCGAAACCGGCGATCGTGCGCAGCAGGGTAGTCTTGCCACAGCCGGAAGGGCCGAGCAGGGTGAAGAACTCGTTGTCGGCGATGTCCACCGACACGTTGTCGAGGGCGGGAGCCAGCCCTGGATCGTCGGAATACCGCTTGGAGACGTTACGCACTTCAATCGCTACTGGATGACCCATAATGGCGCATTCCTCTAATTATTGTATGCAATATTTGGATGCAATCTACAAATAACCGGATTAATCTGTTCATGCAACCCCCTTTTTCAATGGCTGCTCATCGCCAGGGGCCGGTTGTCTAGCGCAAAAGGAGGGTTCAGATGACCGAGAAAAAACTGGAGACCACGGTCGACCGCGTCTACCAAGGGGTTTACGAGGCGATCAGCAAGCGTTCGTTGCGTCCGGGGATGAAGCTGGGCGAGGCGTCGCTGGCCGAACTTTTCAATGTCAGCCGGACGTCGGTTCGTGCCGCGCTCAAGCAACTGGAGGCCGATGGGCTGGTCACCACCGAGCCCAACAAGGGCGCCTCGGTGTCATTGCCGAGTGACGAGGAGATCCGTTCGTTGTTCGAAACCCGGCGCCTGATCGAGATCGGCATCGTCAGCGAACTGTGCCGTCGGCGCGACACCGCAGTGGCCCGGGACCTGCGCGATCATTTGTTGCTCGAGGATGAAGCGCACCAGAGCGGCGATCATGATCGGCTGATTCATCTGCTCGGCGAGTTCCACATCAAGCTCGCGCAAAGCCTGAACAACCCGGTGCTGCTGGACTGGTTCCGCAAACTGATTTCCCGTGCCTCGCTCTACGCTGCCGCGCTGGATGACGACAGCCACCAGGCCTGCCGCGATGACGAACACCTGCGCCTGATCGAGTACATCGAGGCCGGCAACCAGAGTGCGGCCATCGAATTGACCTGCCTGCATTTGAACGGCATCGAGAAGGCGATTCTCGACGTCGCCGCCACCTTGAAAACCGGCTACCACCCGCTCAAGCATTTGATCGAGGTATGACCCTGTGGCGAGGGAGCTTGCTCCCGCTGGGCTGCGAAGCGGCCCCCCGCATTCCTTCAACCAAATCTTGCCAGCAGGCATTGCGACTGCTGCGCAGCCGAGCGGGAGCAAGCTCCCTCGCCACAATGACCGGTCTGGTCGGTCCGCAAAGGCTGAATCAGTGTTACCTCAGTGAACCATTGGCGCCCCCGGTGCTCGAAGCAAACAGGTGTCACTTCAGGGACAAAGAGCCAGCCGATGCAGTTTCTAGACGATAGCCACGGATGTGCCGGCTGGAGCGGTGAAATGGCCGGGCGTATTCGTGCGTTCGACTGGAGCCTGACCGAGCTGGGGAGTATGGACGCTTGGCCCGCAAGCCTGTGCAGCGCAGTGCAGTTGATGCTCGCTTCGCCGCTGCCGATGGTGATGCTCTGGGGCCGCCCCGGTTACATGATTTATAACGATGCGTACTCGACGTTCGCCGGTGGCCGCCATCCTTACCTGTTGGGTTCCCCGGTGGAACTGGGCTGGCCGGAAGTGGCCGAGTTCAATCGACACGTGGTCGACACCTGCCTGGCGGGCGGCACGTTGTCCTATCGCAATAAAGAGCTGGTGCTGCTGCGCGACGGGATCCCCGAAGACGTCTGGCTGGAACTGTATTACAGCCCGGTGGCCGATGATGACGGCAAACCGGCCGGGGTCATGGCGATGGTGGTCGAGACCACTGATCACGTGATTTCCGAACGTCGCCGCCGGGCCGCCGAAGAGGCCTATCACGCCGACAATGAACGGGTGCGCCTGGCGCTCAATGCCGGCGCCTTGCTCGGCTCGTTCGTCTGGGACATCAAGGGCAATGTGCTGTCCGGCGACGAACGCTTCGCCCGCACCTTTTCCTACCCGGCCGAGCAAAACCTGGCCGACCTGCCAACGGACATCGCCCAGGCACAGATCCATCCCGATGATCGCAGTTGGGTTCAGGAACAGGTCAGTCAAGCGGTGGAAACCGGCGAACCCTTCAACGCCGAATACCGGGTCCTGCGCGCGGATGGCAGTTACCTGTGGGTGCAGGCAAGCGGCGGCTGCGAGTTCAACGAGCTGGGCGAACCCTTCCGCTTTCCCGGGGTGTTGATCGACATTCATGAACGCAAGACGGCCGAGGAATCCTTGCTCAGGTTCACCCGCAACCTGGAGCAGCGCGTCGCCGATGAAGTGGAAGCGCGGCTGACGGCCGAAGAGCAATTGCGTCAATCGCAGAAACTCGAAGCCATTGGCGGCCTTACCGGCGGCGTGGCCCATGACTTCAACAACCTGTTGCAGGTGATCGCCGGCAACCTGCATCTGCTGGCGCGGCATGAACCGGACAATGCCAACGTGCAGCGCCGGGTCAGTGCCTCGATTGCCGCGGTCGAGCGCGGCGCCAAGCTGTCCTCGCAACTGCTGGCGTTTGCCCGCCGCCAGCCCTTGTCCCCGGCAGTCTGCGATCCACGACAAATTTTCGACGGCCTGGCTGAGCTGTTGCAGCGGGCCCTGGGGGAAACCATCCAGATCAGCGTGACGGCACCTGAAGATGCCTGGCATCTGCATGTGGATCGCAATCAGCTGGAAAACGCCATCCTCAACCTGGCGATCAATGCCCGTGACGCGATGCAGGGCGAAGGCACCATCGAGCTGAGCGCCAACAATATTGCACTCGATGCCCGGTTTTGTGCGGGCAAGGGCATTGTGCCCGGCGATTTCGTCTGCGTTGCGGTGGCGGACAGCGGCGTCGGCATGTCACCCGAGGTGCTGGGGCACGCGTTCGAGCCGTTTTTCACCACCAAGGCCGATGGCCAGGGCACAGGGCTGGGCTTGAGCATGGTGTTCGGGTTCGTCAAGCAAAGCGGCGGGCATATCGACATGTCCAGTGTCCCGGGGCAGGGCACCCGGGTGCAGCTGTATTTCCCCCGCAGCCTGCGGCCGCTGCCCAGTGAATCAACCCTGCATGATCCCCAACAGCCAGGCGGCAACGAAACCGTGCTGGTGGTCGAGGATAACGAGGCGGTGCGCAGCGCGGCGGTCGAGTTGCTGCGCGAAGAAGGCTACCAAGTCCTGACCGCCGGGAACGGCGACACGGCCATGCAGATGTTGCTGGAAGGCGTGGCGGTGGACCTGATTTTCACCGATGTGGTCATGCCCGGCCTGATCAAGAGTTCGGACCTGGCCGCCTGGGCCAAGGTGCAGACGCCGCCGGTGCCGATCCTGTTCACCTCCGGCCACACCCGTGACATTATTTCGCGCAATCACCAGCTCAGCCCTGACACCTATCTGCTGAGCAAACCCTATGGTCCCGAGGCGCTCACCCAAATGGTCCGCGCGGTGCTCAATGGCTGAACACAGAACCCGACGGGTGAACACAAAACGTGACGGCTGAACACAAAACCCTGTAGGAGCTGGCTTGCCAGCGAAGGCGTCCTCACAGTCGATAACGATGTCGCCTGACACACCGCCTTCGCCAGCAAGCCGGCTCCTACAGGGGGTTCCGCGTACATCCATACCATTTCTATAAGGCTGCCTATGACCTCCAAGCGCACCTCCAACCCTCCCTCCGGCGTGGTCAGGGTGCGCGGCGCCCGGGAGCACAACCTCAAGAACGTCGACGTCGATATTCCCCGCGATGCGCTGGTGGTGTTCACCGGAGTGTCCGGTTCAGGGAAGTCCTCGCTGGCGTTCTCGACCCTCTACGCTGAAGCGCAACGCCGCTATTTCGAATCCGTGGCGCCTTATGCGCGGCGCCTGATCGATCAGGTCGGGGTGCCGGACGTCGACTCGATCGAAGGCTTGCCGCCCGCCGTGGCCTTGCAGCAACAGCGGGGCACGCCGAGTACGCGGTCGTCGGTGGGCAGCGTGACCACGTTGTCGAGCCTGATCCGCATGCTGTATTCCCGGGCCGGCAGCTATCCGCCGGGACAGCCGATGCTGTATGCCGAAGACTTCTCGCCCAATACACCACAGGGGGCGTGCGCGCAATGTCATGGCCTGGGCCGGGTGTACGAAGTCACCGAAGCCTTGATGGTCCCGGACCCGAGCCTGACCATCCGCCAGCGCGCAGTCGCCTCCTGGCCCATGGCCTGGCAGGGGCAGAACCTGCGGGACATCCTGGTGACCCTGGGCTACGACGTCGATAAACCCTGGCGCGATATGCCGAAAAAACAGCGCGACTGGATTCTGTTCACCGAAGACACACCGACGGTTCCGGTGTACGCCGGGCTCACGCCCGAAGAAACCAGCGTCGCGCTCAAGCGCAACATGGAACCCAGTTACCAAGGCACATTTACCGGCGCCCGGCGCTACATCCTGCACACCTTTACCCACTCCCAGAGTGCGCTGATGAAGAAGCGCGTGTCGCAATTCATGCTTGGCAGCCCTTGCCCTGTATGCGACGGCAAACGACTCAAGCGCGAGGCGTTGTCGGTGACCTTTGCCGGTTACGACATCGGTGAGCTGTCGCAGATGCCGTTACTGCAAGTGGCCGAAGTGTTGAAGCCGGTGGCGGCGCACAGTTACCTCGAACAGGCCGATGAGGCCGGCGAGGTGTTGACGCACCTGCAGACCCGGGAGGCCCGTGAGCAACGAGTGGCCCAGGGCGCCAGCGGTCACGCCAACGCGCCGGACGTGCGCCACACGCCCAACCTGTCGGTGGAAAAACGCCTGGCCGCGCAGCGGATCGCCCAGGATTTGCTGGAGCGGGTCAGCACCTTGACCGACCTGGGCCTCGGTTACCTGGCCCTGGAACGCAGCACGCCGACCTTGTCCTCCGGCGAGTTGCAGCGTCTGCGCCTGGCAACGCAATTGGGTTCGCAGTTGTTCGGCGTGATTTACGTGCTGGATGAGCCGTCGGCCGGTCTGCACCCGGCGGATGGCGAGGCACTGTTCGAAGCCCTGCAACGGCTCAAAGCCGCCGGCAACTCTTTGTTCGTGGTCGAGCATGACCTGGAAACCATGCGCCGCGCCGACTGGCTGATCGACGTGGGTCCGGAGGCTGGCGAGCATGGCGGCCGGATCCTCTACAGCGGACCGCCGCCAGGGTTGGCCGATGTCACTCATTCCCAGACTCGCGCCTACCTGTTCGCCGAGCAGGTCAGCCAGCCCCGGGTCAGTCGCCAGGCGAGCGACTGGCTGCGGCTGGAAGGCATCACCCGCAATAACCTGAATAACCTCGGCGCCGAGTTTCCGCTGGGCTGTTTCACGGCGGTGACCGGTGTGTCGGGTTCCGGCAAATCGAGCCTGGTCAGCCAGGCGTTGCTGGAGCTGGTGGGTGCGCATCTCGGGCGCGCGGCGAGTGACAGCGAGGCTGAAGCGTTGAGCCTGGAGGACGATGCGCCACAGGTCAGCGGCGGCCAGGTCACCAGTGGCCTGGCGTCGATCAAGCGTCTGGTGCAGGTCGATCAGAAGCCCATCGGCCGCACACCCCGCTCGAACCTGGCGACCTACACCGGGCTGTTCGACAACGTGCGCAAGCTCTACGCCGCCACTCCCCAAGCCCGGGCCGCTGGCTATGACGCCGGCCAATTCTCTTTCAACGTCGCCAAGGGACGTTGCGCGACGTGCGAAGGTGAAGGCTTTGTCAGCGTCGAGTTGCTGTTCATGCCCAGCGTCTACGCGCCGTGCCCGACCTGCCACGGTGCGCGCTACAACCCCGAAACCCTGGCGATCCTCTGGCAAGGTTTGAACATTGCCCAGGTGTTGCAGCTGACGGTGGACGGCGCGGTCGAGGTGTTCGCCGGGCAACCGGGGATCCGCCGCTCGCTGGAGGTCCTGCGCGATATCGGTCTGGGCTATCTGCGCCTCGGCCAGCCGGCGACCGAATTGTCGGGTGGCGAGGCCCAGCGGATCAAACTGGCCACCGAACTGCAACGCAACCAGCGTGGGGCGACCTTGTATGTGCTCGATGAACCGACTACCGGCCTGCATCCGCGGGATGTCGATCGCTTGCTCGAACAGTTGAATACGCTGGTGGCGGCGGGGCATACGGTGATCGTCGTCGAACATGAAATGCGCGTGGTGGCGCAGAGCGACTGGGTGATCGATATCGGACCGGGGGCGGGGGATCAGGGCGGGAAGATCGTGGTGGCGGGGACGCCGCAGAAAGTCGCCAAAAGCAAAAAGAGCCGGACGGCGGCGTTTTTGGCCAGGGTGCTGGGAGCTTGAATGTGTGGTGATTGTGCCGACGCCTTCGCGGGCAAGCCCGCTCCCACAGTGGATTGGTTTTGCCCACATTATTTGTGAACGACAAAGATCCCTGTGGGAGCGGGCTTGCCCGCGATGGCAATTTGTCAGGCGCCGTCGAGCGTGCGCCGGACCTTGTCGAGCAGCTCATTGATCTGGAACGGCTTGACCAGCATTTCCATGCGATCGCCCAGAAACACCTGACGGTTGATCGCGGTTTCGGCATAACCGGTCATGAACAGGATCGGCAACTTTTCCCGCCAGCCCCGCGCCACATCGGCCAGTTCGCGACCGCTCATGCGCGGCAGGCCGACGTCGGTCAGCAGCAGATCGATGGACTCGTCGTTCTGCAACCGCTCGAGAGCGCCCTCGATGTCGCCCACTTGCGAGCAGCGGTAACCGGCATCCACCAGCACTTCGGCGACAAACATCCGCACCGAGGGCATGTCCTCGACAATCAGCACATGTTCGCCGCAACCCTGTGGATCTACGCTGGACGACTGGTTTTCGCTGGCCATGAGGTTGGCACTGGCGGGCAACATGATGGTGACTTCGGTGCCGCGCCGGGCCACGCTGCGGATGTGTGCATCGCCGCCCGATTGCCGGGCAAAACCGTAGATGGTCGACAACCCGAGGCCAGTGCCCTGACCCAGCGGCTTGGTGGTGAAGAACGGATCGAACACCTTGCCGATCACACTGTGGTCGATACCGGTGCCGTCATCGCGTACCGCCAGGGCCACATACGCGCCATCGGCCAGATTGGGATCGCCGTGGGAATAGGCCGCATAGGTGCTGACCCATACATTGCCGCCCTGGGGCAACGCATCGCGGGCGTTGATCACCAGGTTGAGCACGGCGCTTTCGAGCTGGATCGGGTCGACCAGGGCGATCGCCGGTTTAGAGGTCAATTCCAGTTTCAGGGCGATGCGCTCGCCGATGGTTCGCACCAACAGTTCCTCGAGCGAACGCACATGCTCGTTGATGTCCACGGGCCGGGTGTCGAGGGGTTGCTGGCGCGCGAAGGCGAGCAGGCGATGAGTCAGGGAGGCGGCACTCATGGCCGAACTCAAGGCCGCTTCGGCGTAGAACTGAACCTTGTCGGTGCGCGAGGCCGCGATCCGTTTCTGGATCAACTCCAGGCTGGTGATGATGCCGGTGAGCAGGTTGTTGAAGTCATGGGCGATGCCGCCCGTCAGCTTGCCCAACGCATCCATCTTCTGCACTTGCAGCAGCTGGGCTTCGGTGCGTGCGCGTTCGGCGACTTCCTTGGCCAATTGGGTGGTGGCGTCGTCCAGCCGGGCCAGGTGCGAACGTTCGCGGTGCCGGTGTTCGGTGACATCCTCGACGAACACCAGGCTCAATTCCGGTGTGCGGTAGGGCGAAATCTGCCATTCGGTATCGCGGACCGCGCCCTGGACCCGCATGCTCAGGGTGCCTTTCCAGCGCTCGCCATAGGCCAGGCGCAGGCGCAGTTCGTCGATGATCGCGTCCTGGTCTTCGGCAAAGCACTCGCGCAGGGCGTCCGGATTGCGATTGTCCTGGATCATCTGCGCGAAGGCATGGTTGCATTCGTGAATTTTCAGCTCGGCGTCCAGCACGGCGATGGGCGCCGACACATTGACAAAGATTTCCCTGAACCGCGCCTCGCTGTCACGCAGGGCGTTTTCGGTTTCCCGCACGCGCAGCAAGGTGCGCAGGGTAGCCAGCAACACATCCGGGTCCACCGGGTGGATCAGGTAGGCATCGGCACCGGCGTCCAGGCCGGTGATGATGTCCCCGGTCTGGATCGAGGCCGCCGACACGTGAATCACCGGCAGCAGGGCGGTCACCGTCTCGGCGCGCAGTTTGCGCACGATGTCGAAACCGCTCATGTCCGGCAGATTGACGTCGAGGATCAACGCGTCGATGTTGACGCTGTCGATCAGCTCCAGGCCTTCGCCGCCGGTGCCGGCTTCCAGCACTTCATAGCCGTGGCGTTCCAGGCGCCGGCGCAGGGCGTAGCGGGTCGCGACATTGTCGTCGACGATCAGCAAGCGGATGTCACGTTTCATCGGCGGGCTCCATGGCGATGGCCAGCGGGATGATCACGAAAAAGGTCGAGCCCTTGCCCGGCGTACTCTGAACCCCGACTTCGCCACCCAGCAATGCCGCGAAGCGTTTGCACAAGGACAGTCCGAGCCCGGTTCCGCGAAGGCGTTTTTGCAAGGGTGAGTCCACCTGGGAGAAGTCTTCGAACAATGCGCCATGTAGCGCCGGGGCGATACCTATTCCGGTGTCGCTGACGGCGAAGCGCACGCGGTCGCTGCCCTCCAGCCGGGCCGAGACGCGGACTTCGCCGCGGGTGGTGAACTTCAATGAATTGGCAATGAAATTGCGCAGGATTTGCGCGAGCTTCTTGTCATCGGTGTAGAGCCTTGGCAAGCCCACCGGCTCTTCGAAAATCAGATCCACGGCACTGGCGTCGACAATCGGCCGGAACATGCCGCGCAGGGCGGCGAACAGGTCGAACATGTCGAACCAGGCCGGGAAAATGGTGATGCGCCCGGCTTCGATCTTTGCCAGGTCCAGCAGGTCGTCGACCATGTCGCTCAGCTCGCGGGCAGCGACGCTGACGAAGGCCACTTGCTTATGCTGCTCGGGGCTCAGGGGGCCGTCGAGTTCATCGGTCAGCAGACCGGTGATGCTCAGGATCGAGCCCAGTGGCGTGCGGAACTCATGGCTCATGTACGACAGGAATCGGCTCTTGAGGTCTGAGGCCTGGCGCAACTGTTCGGCCTGGATGTCCAGTTCGGCGTACAGCGCGAGCACCCCCTGGTTGGTTTCATCGAGCTCCTCGCGCAAGGCGCTGGCTTCACCCTGTAATTGCGCGATCAACGCGGCTTGTTCGTCAACCTGACTCATGGGTGTCTCAGCCATGGGTTGCCTCCAGAGCAATGACCAACACCGTCACATCGTCCCGTCCACGGCAGAAGTCGCGGTGCAGGATGGCGGCAATCACGGCCGGATGGCGGTACACCAGGCCGGGATAATCCTGCAGGTTCCAACGGGACTGCAGGCCGTCGCTGTACAGGATCAATAGCTGACCGTTCACCTGAGCATAGTCAAAGGGTTGGGCCTTTCGATACTGGCCGCCGACGATGCCGGGGTGGGAGGCCAGGCCGCGGGATCTGTCCGGTGCGATCAGGCTGCCGCCGATGTTGCCGATACCGACGAATCGCAGGGCATTGCCGTTGCCGTCGAACTGGGCGATGGCCAGGGCTCCGCCGCGGGTGCCGATCATGGCGCGGTGGATGTCTTCCAGCAGCAACAGCGGCGAGGTGAACGGCGTGCGGGCAAAAACGCTCTCGCCGGCGCGGGCGGCGCGCTCGGCTTCTTCGCCGTGACCGAGGCCGTCGATCACCAGGGCGCTGATGTGGGGGCCGTCAAATGCCAAATGCCAGACATCGCCACAGGCGGGGTCGTGGTGCAACGCATGCTGGCTGATGCCGATTCGTCGGTCCGGCGCCTTGTCGCTGCGCGGATAGAGCCGCGTCAGCAGCACGGCGCCTCGGGCGTCGGCATAGACATCGAACACTTGCGTCTGGCGCGATACCGCCCCAAGACCGATGCCCTGGGTGCCGCGGGTGGAAAAGCCGTCGGTCAGGCACGCGTGCACATCGAAGCCCTGACCGCGGTCGACGGCAAGTATCTCGATCCCGGCACCTGAAGCTCGCGGCAGGACTCTCAGGTGCAATTCGCCGTGGGTGGCGTGCTTGAGAATGTTGCTGGCAAGCTCGGTGGCCACCAGTGCCACGCGTCCGGCATCGGTGGCGTCGAAGCCGTGTTGTTCCGCCAGTTGCTGTGCGGTGCGTCGTGCGTGACCGATCTGGCTGCTGTCTTCGATCGGTAGCACTTGGGTCATTGACCCGCCCATGTTCACGTCCATCGGGCGATCGTTATGCGAGTGCCTTTGCCGGGCGTGGTTTGCAGTTCGAATTCTTCCACCAGGCGCCTGGCACCGGTCAGGCCCAATCCCAGGCCGCTGCCGGAGGTCCAGCCGTCGGTCATTGCCAGTTTGATGTCGGCGATGCCGGGGCCCTCGTCACGAAAGGTCAGGCGCAGGCCGCAGCGGGAGTTCTCGTCGAGAATTTGCCAGTCCATGTCGCCACCGCCGCCATAGACCATGGTGTTGCGCGCCAGCTCGCTGACGGCGGTCACCAGCTTGGTCAGGTCGATCAGGCGCATGCCGCACTCTTGGGCAAGCTTGCGCGCCAGTTGCCGGGCCAGCACCACGTCTTGCTCGATATGAATCGGATGAGTGCCGCTGCGGCGTACGGTCATTGCTCGTGTACTCGTGCCTGCAGCAGTTTCATCCCGCGTTCGACATTCAGCGCCGTGCTGACGCCGGGCAGGGTCAGGCCGAGCTCGACCAGGGTGATGGCCACCGCCGGCTGCATGCCGACCAGCACGGTCTGGGCGTCCATGATTTTCGACAGTCCGGAAATGGTGCCGATCATTCGGCCGATGAACGAGTCAACCATGTCCAGCGCCGAGATATCGATCAGCACGCCGCGGGCGGAGGTGCGGCTGATGCGCTCGGACAGGTCGTCCTGAAGGGTCAGGGCCAGTTGGTCATGCATGTCGACCTGAATGGTCACCAGCAGGAAGTCGCCCATTTGCAAGATCGGAATGCGCTCCATCGGCTCACACCGCCTTGCTGACGGTGATTCCCAGGCGAGTCAGGGCCAGTTTCAGGGCGTCGGCCAGGTTGGCCTTGGTGACCACGCCTTGCAGGTCCAGCCCCAGGTGCACGATGGTCTGGGCGATCTGCGGCCGTACGCCGCTGATGATGCAATCGGCACCCATCAGGCGAATCGCGGTGACGGTCTTGAGCAGGTGCTGGGCCACCAGGGTGTCGACGGTCGCCACGCCGGTGATATCGATGATGGCGATTTCCGAGCCGGTTTCGACGATCCGCTGCAACAGCGATTCCATCACCACCTGGGTACGTTGCGAGTCGAGGGTGCCGATCATCGGCAGCGCCAGCACGCCATCCCAGAGCTTGACCACCGGTGTCGACAATTCCAGCAGCTCTTCCTGCTGGCGCTTGATCACCGCTTCCCGAGACTTCTGGAAGGTGCGGATGGTGTGCATGCCCAGGGCGTCGAGCAGTTCGGAAACCGCCCAGAGTTGCTCGGCCAGCAACGCAGGACTGTCCTGGTAATGATTTTGCAGAAGCGCAAACATCGGGCCTTTGAGGGCGAAGATGAAACTGGCGGTCTGGTGCGAGTCCTGGCCGAGCAGGGCACGGCTATGGGAGAGTTGTTCGAGGAACTGGCGAATCTCGTCCCAGCCGGAGGACGCGACGTTCTGGTCGTTGCCGCGTTCGAGGCCGGCAATGACTTGTTGCAGGAAATCCGACGTGTCCTGTTTCAAGTCCTGCTCTTTGAGGTAGCGGGTGGCGCCGCTGGCCTCGAGGCCTTTCGACCATTCGGCAAGCAGTTGAGTCCGGTTCGTTTTCATCGCATCGAGTGTGCTGGTTTGCAGTGCCGCCATGGGACTTTGACTCCTTGGAAAGTGTGGCCGATTCTCCAAATATTGATCGGCACAAAACAGTGACATTTGCCGTACATAATAGTTGTTCGTTTCTGACAGGTTTTTTTCATTCGATGTGCATGAACGTAGGAGCTGCCGAAGGCTGCGATCTTTTGATGTTGATTTTTTTTCGGTCCGAAATGATCAAGATCAAAAGATCGCAGCCTGCGGCAGCTCCTACAGAAACGGCGATGGAACGTTGTCCCGTGAAAGGCCTCGAAATTACAGGGCCGATTGTTTAGGCCGCGCACTGGCAGTGACGAACGAGGTACTTATGAAAGACGAACCGATGACACAGGAGCAGGACCAGACGGGGGCACCGGTCAAACGCAATGATCCGGCGATTGACCCGCAGACGCCGGCCGAACCGGGTGGGCAGGATCAGGGACAAACCGCGAAGCCGGAAAGTGCCGACGAGGCGGTCGACCAGAAGAATCGCCATACCGATAACGACAATGAATTCAGCCCCGGCTTCAAACCGAATCCGGACCGGCCCAAACCCAGCGATGACACCGATGCCGATATTGACACCGATGGCGGTTAGATCGAATCGGACACTAAAAAAGGCCCCATCCATGGATGTAACGCCGCTCATTTAAACGAATGGGGTCCACTGTAGGAGCGAGCTTGCTCCGGGCGGCGTTCCGACGATGGTCGTCAACGATAACGCGCGCTGTCTGGCTAAACGCGGTGCTCTTGAGGCCATCGCGAGCAAGCTCGCTCCTACAGCTGCGTTATTTATTTGGATGAGCCGCCTGCAGTTTTTTCGCCATGTCCAGATGCTTCTCCAGTGCCGGCAACATTTTTTGCGCGAAACCTTTAAGTTCCGTGGCCCCTTTGACTTTGTCGTCCGTCACTGTGTTGGCTTCTTTCTTGAACAGTTTAATGGTGTCTTCGTGCGCCTTGACCTGATTGTTGGCATAGGCTGCATCGAAGGATTCATCGCGCATGTCGAGGATTTTTTCCTTGGCCTGTTTCACCAGGGTCGTGCTGTCGGGCACCTTGATGTCATTCGCTTTAGCCAATGCCGCCAGTTCATCGTTCGCCTTGGAATGATCGGTGATCATCATGTTGGCGAATGCCTTGATGTCGGCCGATGAGCTTTTTTCCAGGGCCAGTCGGCTGGTTTCGATCTCGGCGATGCCGCCCGCAGCCGCACTGTCGACGAAGTCATTGGAGGTGGCAGCGCAGGCCATGCCCATGCTGGTGCTCAAGGCAACGGCCAGAGTGAGGTGGCGCAGGGTAAATCCGTCCATTGGTTATTCTCCACACAGGTTTTCTTGGGCGATCGAATGATCGTTAAGCAGTGGAGGGCGACGGACGGCCAAAGGTTTTATCGCTTTATCGACAGGACGACGAACGGACACCGCTGGTCTGATAGGCGGTCGACAGAACCCGTCAACCAAGGCCATTCTGATAGTTGGTGAACGCAATCGATCGCGTTTGCCACCGATCAACAAACGGAGGTGTTCCATGCCGGTGACCCATGACCTTTATCAGGACCTGAAACTATCAAAGGAAGAGATCCAGCAAAAACGCACCAAGGATCCGTTACTGGATTCACTGATCAACAAGTATTCGCAGGCGGACGCGGAGGTAGTGAAAGCCGAGACCGCCCAGTCTGACGCACCCAGCGATGACGCACTGAAGAAGCTCAAGGAGAAGCGCGTGCTGGTCAAGAACCAGATCGTCGACCGACTTCAGACGCCGTCCTGACCCTCGGACCCCGCCACCGACGACTGGTGGCTGAAAAATTGGAACGGTGATAGATACCGGCACCTCGAATGATCAGAGTCCGAATCGACGGCTCATGCGAGGTGCCCCAATGACTGACCCCACTGTCTCCAGTAGCCAAAAGTACCCCAGCGAAGAACAGGGTGGCTACGATCCCATCCCGACCGATCCCGAACCCTTGAGCCCAGGGCGCACGACCATCAATCCCGAAGATGAACCGGGCATTGATGAACTGCCGGACAATGAAGGCGCGATCCCCATGGACCAGGACGATGGCACTGACCTCGACCGGGAGCGGGTACGTGAAGAAACCGACAATGCGGTGCGCGACGACGAGATGGATCCCCGATAATTCGGCCACCACAATCCCCTGTGGGAGCGAGCTTGCTCGCGAATGCGGTCTTCCAGTCGATAAAGAGGTCGGCTGAAACATCGCTTTCGCGAGCAAGCTCGCTCCCACATTGTTTTGTGGTGTCTATCACAACCAGTCCCCCTGCTCGCACGGTTGCACTTACGCGGCGACTCTTGTCGAAGCCAGGTGTTGCAGCGCCATTTTCCGCAAGGCCTGCAACGACGCTGCCGACTCACGATCGATGCGTCGCTTGAGCAGCAGGCGATTGGCAATGCGCATGGCCAGGCCGCTGAATTGATATTCCAGGGTGCGGACGAACCGCGTGCCGTCACCCTCGGCCCGGCACTCGTAGGTCACGACCAGCGACAGACCGTTATCGCCCCGCGCCCGAGCGCTCCAGCGGCGTCCCGGCAAATACTCCTCCACCACCCAGCGCAAGTGCCCGTCGCGTCCGCCCGCTCGAATGTCTTCCTCGAACCGCGACCCGGCATGCAACGGCCCGTCCAGGCCATCGATCTTGAGGGAGGAGGGGTGCCATTGCGGCCAACGGGTCACGGTGCTGGCATAGGCGAGCACGGCAATCGGATTGGCGGCAATGTCGATCTGATGCTGCATGCGGGTCATGGGGATTCTCGTCGAGTGCAGGGGGATCGGCTCCGGTTCCCAATAAAGGGTGCCGAACAGGTAGTCCATGAGTGGGAAAACGATGTTGAAATTGCACCCCTGCATCAGCTCGCGGCGGTGATGCAGTTCATGCAGACGGCGCATCTGCCTGATCCACGGCAGGCGGGTGACCGGATTGCCCGGGGGCAGGTGTTCGCAGGCATGGAACACTTCATAGGCCAGGTACCCGAGGACCAGGCAGCCAGCGGCCAACCCGCCGACGTTGGCATCGACGTGTGAGAGCAGCCACCAGAGGGGCAGGGTGATAACGACCGTGTGTACCACGATCAGCCAGGCCGGAAACAGAATCACTCGCCAGTCGCAGGCTCTGTCGCAGGTCATGTGGCCGGGGGTAAAGAAACTGTGATGGTCGCCGGCATGTCGGGCATAAAACATCCGTGCGAAGCTTTTTTTGTGATGGCCAAGATGGCGATGTACCCCGTATACGCCAAAGCTGAAGAGCAACAGGGCCAGCGGCACCGCCAGCCATTGCAACGGCTGTACCTGATGCACGGTGCTCCAGAACCCGGCGATGGCGAATACCCCGAACAGCAGCACAAAGGCGCCATGCAGCCACGGATTATAGAGCGGATGAATCCCGGCGCGATAACGGCTGCGGAATGCTGCGGTGGTTTGCCTCACTGCGATTACCTGTGATTATTGTTATCAATAACCAGCAGATTAGCCGATCTCGCGGTTTCGGCCGCGCGAACCTTGAGGCCACAAGCGCCATGTTCCGGTGCAAACGGGACTCAGGCCAGCGGGTTCCAGCGTTGCGACCAGTCATCGTCGGACTGGATGACTTCGCGCAACAGATCGAAGGCCCGCTGCAGTGTCGCCGAGTCGCGGTCGCGGGAGTAAACCAGATAGGTCGGGTAATTGAATTCCGGGGCTTTTGGCACTTTTTCCAGGACGCCGCTTTCCAGGTAACTCTGGACGACCCGGGTACGGAAATAGCCGCTGCCGCCGTTTTCCAGAATGTATTGCAAGCCCAGTGGGCCGAGGTTGAAGCTCAAGGCGGCCCGGGCCTTTTCCGGCAGCGCGGCATCGTGCTGGCGACGGAAGTCCGGGCCCCAGTCGATGTACACATAGGGATCGGGTCTTGCGGCGAGTCGTACCAGGACCAGCTTTTCTTCCAGGACCTGCTCGACTTGCAGGCGCGGCCAATACTCGGGCTGGTAGACCAGCGCCGCGTCCAGAACCCCCAGTTCCAGTTGGCGCAGCAGGTTCTCACCGTCACGGATTTCCATGCGCAGGGCATGGCCGGGAATCCTCTTGCGCAGTTCGCCGGCCCAGCTGAGCATCAGCGGGTTGCACAGACTGACTTCGCCACCGATGTGCAGCACGTCGTGGTAACCCTCGGGCAACGGCAGGTCCCGGCGTGCGGCCTCCCAGGTTTCCACCAGCTGATTGGCGTAGACCACAAAGGCCTCGCCGTTCGCGGTCAGGCGAGCGCCGGCGCGGTTGCGCACGAACAGCGTGCTGCCCAGCTGGCTCTCGAGCTTCTGCACGCGCGCGGTGATCGCGGTCTGGGTGACGTGAAGTTTTTCAGCCGCCGCGGCGAGGCTGCCGTGGCGGACGATTTCCAGAAAGGTGCGGGCGAGATCGATGTCCATGGGCAGGCCGGTGGGGGAGGAGCGCCATTGTAAGAGCACCGCTCACCTTGTGGCGAGGGAGCTTGCCTGTGGCGAGGGAGCTTGCTCCCGCTGGGGCGCGAAGCGGCCCCCGGCGTCCATGCAGACAGACCTAGTTGCCTGGTTTTACGACTGCTTCGCAGCCGAGCGGGAGCAAGCTCCCTCGCCACAGGCAAGCCCCACACCACAGGTGTTCATCGTTGCGGCCGCTATCGATGTCTGCATTCAAAACGCAAAACACGAACAACCAAACGCCCCCCAGAACCCGGCGAAATCGCTGACCGGCGCCGACGACAACCGCGCCCGTTCATGGCGATGGGCATGCACCGCACAAGCCCCCACACACTGGTGAACCTGCGCCGTGAGCGGCGCCAGCGGTTTCCAGTGGCCCGGCACGTTAACCACCGGTGACCACTCGGGCACCACAGGCACCGCAGGCGGCCCGAGTTTTTCAAACTCGACGCTGCCGTAGACAATCTTGCCGTCGACAATGGTCAGCACCGACTCGATCCACTTCACGGCTTCGTCTTCGATGTGGAAATAGTCCGCCGACAGCGCAATCAGGTCCGCCAGTTGCCCGACCTTGATCTGCCCTTTCTTGCCCTGCTCGGAGGAGAACCAGGCGCTGCCGTGGGTGAAGAGTTCCAGCGCGGTGTCGCGGCTCAAGCCTTGCGGGTAGAGCTCCAGCCCACCGACGGTGCGGCCGCTGACCAGCCAGTAGAGTGAAGTCCAGGGGTTGTAGCTGGACACCCGCGTGGCGTCCGTGCCCGCGCCAACCGGGATGCCTTCGGCGAGCATGCGCGCAATGGGCGGCGTGTGTTCGGCGGCCTTGGCGCCGTAGCGGTCGACGAAGTATTCGCCCTGAAACGCCATGCGATCCTGGATGGCAATGCCGCCACCCAGCGCTTTGACGCGCTCGATGTTCTGCGGGGTGATGGTTTCGGCATGGTCGAAGAACCATGGCAAGCCGTCGAACGGGATGTCGCGATTAACCTTCTCGAACACGTCGAGCATGCGGCTGATGGATTCGTTGTAGGTGGCGTGCAGGCGGAACGGCCAGCGCTGTTCCACCAGGTGCCGTACCACCGGTTCCAGTTCCTGCTCCATGGTTTGTGGCAGGTCGGGGCGTGGTTCGAGGAAGTCTTCGAAGTCCGCCGCCGAGAACACCAGCATTTCCCCGGCGCCGTTATGGCGCAGGAAGTCATCGCCCTGGCCGTAGCGGGAGGTGCCGGTCCAGGTCTTGAAGTCGGCCAGCTCTTCCTTGGGTTTCTGGGTGAACAGGTTGTAGGCGATGCGCACCGTGAGCTGCCGGTCTTTGGCCAGTTGCTGGATGACCTGGTAGTCGTCCGGGTAATTCTGATAACCGCCACCGGCATCGATGGCGCTGGTGACCCCGAGGCGATTGAGCTCGCGCATGAACTGGCGGGTCGAGTTGACCTGGTATTCCAGCGGCAGCTTCGGTCCCTTGGCCAGGGTCGAGTAGAGAATCATTGCATTTGGGCGGGCGATCAACAGGCCGGTCGGATCGCCATTGGCGTCGCGCTGGATTTCACCGCCCGGCGGATTCGGCGTGTCACGGCTGTAGCCAACCACCTTCAATGCGGCGCGGTTGAGCAGGGCGCGGTCGTAGAGGTGCAGCACGAACACCGGGGTGTCCGGCGCGGCCTTGTTCAGTTCATCGATGGTTGGCAGGCGCTTTTCGGCGAACTGGAACTCGTTCCAGCCACCCACCACACGCACCCATTGCGGCGTCGGCGTGCGGTCCGCCTGGTCCTTGAGCAGGCGCAGCGCATCGGCCAGCGACGGCACGCCTTCCCAGCGCAGTTCGAGGTTGTAGTTCAAGCCGCCGCGGATCAAGTGCAGGTGCGAGTCGTTGAGGCCGGGAATCACCGTGCGCCCGTGCAGGTCGACGATTTGCGTGCCGGGACCTTGCAGGGCCATGGCCTGGGCATCGCTGCCGACCACCACGAAGCGGCCATCCTTGATCGCGACGGCACTGGCCTGGGGCTTCTTGCGGTCAACCGTGTGCAGGCGTCCGTTGTACAGAATGAGGTCGGCCGGGGCATCGGGCATGGTTTTACTCCCTGCTAGCAGTGGGCTGATCCAGGCACCGACGGCACCTGCCGAAAGGCCTTGCAGTACACGTCGGCGGTTGAAGCCGTCGTGGTCGTCAGGTGGGCTCATGGCAATGCTCCGCGCAAAGGCTCTTAAAAAAGCGAGGGCAAACAGCCGATGGCTGACGCATGCGGCCAGAAGGAATATAGACCGCAATTGCGCAGGTAGCTGCTTTCCAAAAGCGCAAAACGACGAATCCCGCCACGAGGGGCGGGATTCGTTTGCAGCCAGGCGTGCCCCCGAAGGAAGGGGGGCGACGTGCTTAGGCCGGGAACAGCTCGGACAATTTCATGGCCAGCATCATGTCGCCTTCGGCGCGCAGTTTGCCGCCCATGAAGGCTTGCATGCCGTCGGTTTCGCCGCTGACGATGCCTTCCAGGGTTTCGCCGTCCATCACCAGGGTCACCTGGGCGTCCGGGTTTTCACCTTCTTGCAGTTCGCAGGTGCTGTCCTTGACGATCAGCGAGAAGTGCTTGGTGTCGTCGATGCGGAAACCGAATACCAGGTCCAGACCGGCAGCGGCGGCTGGGTTGAACTTGGCTTTCATTGCTTGTACGGCATCAGCTACGGAGGTCATGGTTCGATCCTTTCTTGGGTAATTAGAGCTGGGTGGTTACAGCCAGGGTCACAATAGTCCGGACTCAGCGAAACGTGATGAGTTCCGGGGCCCTCAACAGCTGCAAGTGCGCCTGACTGTTGAAAGAAGACAGTGCCACCTCGCGCCCACGAAACTTCAGCAGGTTGAGCGAGGTGTTGACGATTTGCCAGTTCAGTTCGAATGCCTGCCTTGCCGGCATTTGCGTAATGAGGTGGAGCAGGGCAGTGATGGTGCCGCCCGAGGTGAACACGGCGATCTTCTGGGTGTTGTCGGCCTGTTCGAGTATGCGCTGCAGACCGGCTTGTACCCGTTCTACAAACCCCAGCCAGCTTTCCAGCCCGGGTGTGTCATAGCTCCCGGCCAGCCAGCGCTCGATGATCAGGGCGAAGATGCGCTGGAACTCGGCGCGGTTTTGCGTGGCATTGCGCAGGATGTCCAGCGCTTCGGGTTCGTCTTCCAGCATGGCTGGCAGCAGCGCGCGGATCACCGCGTCGGCGTCGAATTCGTTGAAGGCGCAATCGGTTTCTACAATCGGCACCGGCAGGCCCACGGCAGCGAACTGTTCCAGTGCGCTGTTGGCCGTGTGTTGCTGCCGACGCAGGTCGCCCGAGAGGCAGCGGTCGAAGCGGATGCCCAACCCGGCCAGGTGTTGGCCGAGGACTTCTGCCTGGCGTATACCGGTCGGCGACAGGACGTCATAGTCGTCTGCACCAAAGGAGGCCTGGCCATGTCGAATCAAATAGATACTGCCCACGTCCGCATCATCCCGGTACGTTGAAGGTCCGGCGAGGTTATGAGGATGACGGTGAGCTGTCAATGAAAAAACATACGCTTGTTTGAAATGCCCCTGACAGGCTGTTGCCGAAGGTTTCACGGCTGGCCGCCGGGCCGGCGCATGGGTATGCTGGGGGTATCGCGCGCGCGTTTATGCAGCGCATCGTATTGAAGGAGTCATTGTGGAGTTTTTTGCCGAGTTCGCCGTTTTCCTGGCTAAAACCGTGACACTGGTGATCGCCATCCTGGTGGTGATGGCCAGTTTTGCGGCATTGCGCAGCAAAGGTCGACGCAAAACCGCCGGCCAGTTGCAGGTCAGTAAACTCAATGATTTTTACAAAGGGCTGCGCGAGCGCCTGGAGCAAACCTTGCTCGACAAGGACCAGCTCAAGGCCCTGCGCAAGGTCGAAGCCAAATCCGAGAAAAAGCAGAAGAAAAAGCCCGAGGCCAATAAGCCCCGGGTGTTCGTGCTCGATTTTGACGGCGACATCAAGGCCTCGGCCACGGAAAGCCTGCGCCATGAAATCACCGCGTTGCTGACCCTGGCCACGCCCAAGGATGAAGTGGTGCTGCGTCTGGAAAGCGGTGGCGGCATGGTCCACAGCTATGGCCTGGCATCCTCGCAACTGGCGCGCATTCGCGACGCCGGTGTGCCGTTGACCGTGTGCATCGACAAGGTGGCCGCCAGCGGCGGTTACATGATGGCGTGCATCGGCGAGAAGATCATCAGCGCACCCTTTGCCATCCTCGGCTCGATCGGCGTGGTGGCGCAGTTGCCGAACGTCAACCGTCTGCTGAAAAAGCACGACATCGACTTCGAGGTCCTGACTGCCGGCGAATACAAACGCACCCTGACCGTGTTTGGCGAAAACACCGAGAAGGGCCGGGAGAAGTTTCAGGAAGACCTGGACATCACCCATCAGCTGTTCAAGAACTTTGTCTCGCGCTACCGCCCGCAACTGGACATCGATAAGGTCGCCACCGGTGAAATCTGGCTGGGCGTCGCGGCGATGGACAAGCAACTGGTCGACGAACTTAAAACCAGCGACGAATACCTTGCCGAACGTGCGAAGAAGTCCGAGCTGTTTCATTTGCACTACGCCGAGCGCAAAAGCCTGCAGGAACGCATCGGCATCGCCGCCAGCGGTTCGTTGGACCGTGTACTGTCGACCTGGTGGAGCCGTTTGACTCAGCAACGTTTCTGGTAATGACAATCGAGGGCGCCTTGCTACTGAGTTCAGTGACAAGGCGCTCTTCTCATCGACATTTGCTGATACAACGCCTTCGCGAGCAGGCTCCCACAATGACTACTGTTGATTCGAATCAAGTGCGGTAATTATATATTTTAAAGCCTTATAATTCAGATGGTTTGCTTTGACAGTTCATCGGTTATTCAAGCTTTTATAAAGAAATACTCAACGTTAATCTGATTGTTCCAGTCAGTTTAAGGTTGAATCAACATGAATATAAAAACGGATAACACGCCGCTACCGGCCATGACGCCAGAGCAGCAGGGCGTGTTCTTTTCGATGATTAAACAACAGGCACCCTCTTGGGTACTTGAGTCTTCCACTGAGATACGTAGTGCCCTGCGCAATAGCCTGATGGCCAGCTTCCGGACTAGAAGTGTGGTGGCTGAGGCTTTACGCGGATTAAAATCGCCTGAACGCTTTTGCGCGCCCTTGCTGGCCAAGGCCATGTCCGACAAACTGCACTATTCATTGAATATAGAAGGCGTGGTTTTTCAACACATACGCTCCACGTCCAGCCTGCTCGGATTGAGGAAAAAGCTCATTACGCCAATCGATCGCGATCTGTTGATGGCAGCCTGTGAGAACTTCGAGTCCAGCGAAACGCGACCAGGTAACTATCACGACAGCTCATTGATTTATATTCCCAAACGCGTAAATGGCCGTTCCAGCAAGACTTTATCGATCCAGCCCCATGAGTTTGCGCAACTGTGTCGGACGCTGGACTTGGGTAAGCAGTATCAGGCTCACATCAAGGCCTTGTTTGGCACTCAACCGCTGAGCGATAAATACGTAGCGTGCGTAAAAGACCAGTTTGAAGTCGACCTGCATATCGCTTTCATGAAGAAACACGTCAGTGCTGATGTGTACAGCATGCTGAAGTCGGTCAAGGATGGCACTTCACCGATCAAACTGGGTAAAAACACGCTAGGTTATCAAGGTCTGGAGTTGCTTCAGGTCAAACTGCACGGTGCGTTGTTTATTGGCCCTGTCAGTAAACAGGCAGACGATGATTACCGATGCGTGGTGTACCTGCCGGGTGATCCATTGCACCCTCTGAAAGAATACGTATCGTTTAAAAAATTTGAGTCGGAACTGAGCAAACGCCTGCGAACCGAAGATTTTCGCAAGTTTTTCATGGGGTTCATCTTGCTGAAAGACCGTCCAGGTTTTCACTCGGCGCTGGATACCCGGCTGTTATCGCGCAAAACGCCGCCACTTCCTACGGAAAGTATCTATGTGCCGGTCGAAGGCTTCAATCTGCAGCATGACTTGTTCCTGACAATGTTTAACCAACGTAGCGCCCAAGTGAGCGCTGATGCGCGATTGCTGGTAGTGCCAACGGATGACGAGGATGAGAAAACCCGCCTGGACAGGCTGGAGACCTATAAGACCATAGGCCTCAACACGCTGCTGTTTTTCTCCTCCTTCGTTCCGGTTGTGGGCGAAGTGATGTTTGCCGTGGCGGGGGTTCAATTGCTGGGGGAGGTTTACGAAGGCATTGAAAGTTGGTCCCGTGGCGAACAGGAAGAAGCCACGGACTATCTATTCGATATTATCGAAAACCTTTTTCTGATGACGGCAACGGCGGCTGCCACCGCCGCGGTGGGCAAGGGGTTCAGGGCAGTGAAGTCTTCAGCTTTTATCGGTCGATTGAGATCCGTCGCGGTGGGGTCCGGCTCCGCCCGCTTATGGAAACCCGATCTGCGACCCTATCGCCATTACTCGCCCGTGCCGCGCAGTCTCCCGACCAATGAGCAAGGTCTCGTCACCTGGCGCGACCGTCAGTATTTGCGAACAGGGACGGCGACCTATGCCATGCGCCCGATGCAAGGCACCGGCCTGTGGAAGATCGAGCATCCAGGGTCAACTGAACGCTATTCACCCGTGATGGAAACCAACGGCGCCGGGGCATGGCGCCACGATTCCGAACTGCCAGGAGATTGGAGTCTGCTGACGTTGTTTAGACGCCTGGGCTATCGCGATGAAGATCTGTCGGACATTCAGGGATTACAGATTCTTGCCGCCAGTGGTCTCGACGAACAGCTGTTGCGACAGCTGTATCTGGACCGCAGCAAGCCCATGGCTACGCTGGTCGACATGGTTCGGCGCTTTCGCGCGGACAAGGAGGTCAGCCGCTTCATTGAACAGATGCGCCTGCCGTCTTCCGCGCCACAGGCTGACGCCGACCTGCAGTTGCACCTGCTGACCTCCGTGGGCAATTGGCCTCGGGAGGCGAGCGTCAATATTACCAATGTCGGAGGAGAGGTCAGGCGTTACGGGAGCGCTTCGGCTTCCCGGAAAATAAACATCGCAGAGGACCTGTTTCACAAGGGACAGTTCTATCCAGCGCTGCTCAAGGCTCTGGACACTCAAGAGCGGACGCGCCTGCTTGGCTTGACGACTACAGACGAAACCCTGCAGACACAAGCCTTGGTCAAACTGATTTCCGAGCAATCGGAAGGCCAGAAATTACCGCTCTTTGCCCGGGTCTATCAGCGCTCCGATGTCATCACCGAGGCGAAGGCCGCGCCTATCCGGGAGAAGTTTGCGCAACTGCCTGCCAGTGTCGCCGATGAACTGGTGCAGAACGCCGACGTCAGTGAATGGCAGGAACTCGAAGATGGAAAAGTGCCGTTGCGCCTGGACGAAGAAGCGCGGCGGTATGCACAGATCATGCGCCTGAACCGGGCCTATGAAGGACTGTATCTGGACGCTGCCAGCGGGCTGGATACGGACCGATTGGTGCTCAATACCGTCAAGCATCTGCCGGGCTGGCCTAATGATGTGTTTGTCCAGATCGAGGAAAAGGCGGTGCATTCGCAGGAAAAGGCCAGCATTGGTTCGAGCGATGCGGTGCACAAACTTTTCCTCGAGGCCTACCCTGACCGTTATAAAGCTGCTGATGCCGATGACAAAGTCCTGTCCGCACACCTGAAGCGCACCCGCGCGCATTTTTTTCAAACGCTCTGGGAAGGTTTGCCCATCGATACGCGAAAAGTGCTGGGGGTCGAAACAAATGATGCCGGCGTAGAATTGAGGAAAAAAATCACGGCGCTGGCATTGCGGCGGCGAGACGCGATCGCACAGGCCATCGGTATCGAGTCGGTACGCGTGGCTTATCGCTCACCCATGGGGCTGGCTGATCGATTGGCAAAAACAGCTACCTTGCTGGGGCTTCCTCCTTCGAACGATCTTTCGACACGGTCGCCGGTGCTGGTGCAGCGTGCTCAGGAGCTCTATCCGTCTCACGCGCCAGCCCAAATTGAACGCTTTCTGGCGACATTGGGTGCCGACGAAGTACACGCCATCAGAGCGCTTGAAGGGCTTCGCCAGGAAATTCAGACCATCCGTTATGCCCTGGAGCAATGGGTCCATCGCGAGACTCACTACCAGGAAAGCAACGGTCCCAGGCTCAAGGTGCCTGAACACAGCAAGGGACGTGCGGCCCAGTCGATTCTGCGCGCTTGGCGCAAGGAGGGTGGTTTCACGCCCGGCAGCTCGGAAATGCATTACAGCCTGAGTTTAGATGCGCAACCGCTGGGGGATCTGCCAGTGATTGTCGGTAATTTCAGCCACATCGACACGCTGGTGATGGATAAGGTCGGGACCAGTGCCGGACTGACCGCGTTCCTGCGCAATTTTACCCAGTTGCGCACATTGAGCCTGGCTGGCAATCAGCTGACCCGAATCCCTCAGGCGATCGGGGCCATGCCACGGTTGACGCACCTGGATTTGAGCGATAACCAGATCAATCTGACACCGGAAACCATTAGCTTGCTGGGCGCCAGGGATCATCTGCACAGCCTTAATTTGAGTTTCAACCCGGCGCTTGGCAGTACTCCAACCGTCAGCGCCCTGGGACAATTACGCCACCTTGCGTTGCGCGGAACGGGGATTGTCGATTGGCCGGTCGGGGTCAACGATCTTGCCGAGTTGCAGACGCTGGACTTGCGCGACAACCTCATCACGCAAATCCCTGAGCCGGTTTTCAAGGCTCGATCCGCGTTGAACCGCGGCACCAACGTTGATGGCAATCCACTTTCGGCTTCAAGCGTGCGCAAAATTGCCGCCTATCAACAATCCAGTGGCATCAATCTGGGCGTCCTGGCTGTCGATTACCGTCATCTTGCTGCAACTGAGCCGGATCTGGCCAGACGCGGCTCAATCTGGATGAGCGGGCTCACCGGTGCTGAATTGACTCGCAGACAAACGCTTTGGAACTCATTGTCGGCTTACCCGTGGTCCAGGGATTTTTTCCATCTGCTCGCGCAACTGCGCGACACCGCCGACTTTAATCGGCTGCAGACCGACTTGAGTCGACGGGTGTGGGACGTACTGGACGCGGCCGGCGATGACGACGCGTTACGCCGTGTGCTGTTTCAAAGGGCTCGAACCGGGCGAGTCAGTGCCGAGGACGCTTCGGGTCTGTTTAGCGATATCGAGGTGAGGGTCTTGTACTATCGAGCCGTGCTTGCGGCACGCACTGGAACTCGTACGCTCGAAGGAGAGCTGGTCCGCTTGGTGAGAGGCCTGTTTCGACTGCAGGTGGTGGAACGGCAAGCCATGGCCGAGATCGGCCGTCGCGTGCTATCCGGATCCTTCAGTCGCGCCCAGGCTCAGGAACTCAGCCTGATTTACCGTATAAGGCTAGCGGCGCGCCTGGCTCTGCCTGCCCAGCCAAGAGAAATGAATTTCGTACGCGATGTCGACGTTTCCCCCGAAGAGCTTGAGGACGCGTATCAGGAGGTGGTCAAAGCTGAAACCGGCGCGGCACTGTTGGCTTCTATCAACACCCAAGGGTTTTGGTACGAATACCTGCTGGCGACCTACCCACACGAATTCCGCGCCATTACCGTGCGCTGCGCTGAAGCTTTTGTACAACTTGAGGCGCAGGTCGAGCTGACGCGTGCCGCCGCTACCCAGCGTATGAACGCGATCATCGAAAACTATAAAAACGAGACCGAAGAATTACTCAGGCGTTTGACCACTGAAGCCTTGGGCAGGCATCCAGGTCTGGCGCAACCCGCCGTCGAGGTGGCTGAATCCTGAATATTGCCACGCAGCGACACTGAAGGCAGCGAAACCGGGTGAAGCCCGGTTTCGTCATCCCGCAAGGTAGCTTTCTTAGTGTATTGAAGATTTTTCCGATCCGGTTACGAGCCCTTTCCTGCTTTCCACTCATCCGCGGGCGGTTAATGTACAGGACCTCGATTAACTGCAATGGACTGCACCATGATCAACCCTCCGCAAGCCCCCCTGTTCGATGCTGGTTTACCCCCTGCACAGCGAATGCGCAGCGAACTGAAAAACGTCCTGGACATCGCGCTGCCACAAACCCCCGCCCAGTTTGGCGAGCGCCAGATCAAGGAAAAATGGGGGCAGGACATCGACCCACGGACCGCCCTCCTGGTAACCCTTGATTACGATTACAAAGGGCACCCGCCACAGGATGCAATCCATCAAGGGCAAATCGCAAGCTCCCAATCGTTGCTGCAAGCGCTGCTGTTGAATCACCAGACCGTGGGGGACGGACGATTCGGTGAAACGGCATTCGGCCTGTATACCCCGCCTGACATCGGCCCGGACGTTCGCATCGTCGACAAGGTCGATGAGTTCGCCAACCACGGCAGCGGCAATCACCAGACCTATGAAGGCATCTATCGGCAAACCGTTCCGCAAACCTATGGCCCAATGACGCAGATTGCCCTGAGACCGGCTGACTTCAAGCAGTGGGTCTGGGAACTGGATGTGCAGGATCTGTACAGCGCTTATCTTGATCGTGCCTGGCCATCGGACGAGGTGCTGCTGGCTCCGGCGCCCTATGCCTTGAGGACATCGGTCAAGGCGGCGTTTGTCCTGAGCGCCTGGTTGCAGCATCTGGAACACCGCCTGACAGAGGAAGGTCTGAAGCTTGCGTTGCAGGCGGCAGGATTGTCGCCGGATCAGACATGGGAAACGCTGGCGAGCAATCAACTGCAAGCCCCGACCCCGGCATCCTCCGTGGTCAAGGCAAGCCGTTTGAAACTGTATCGTTATACCGCGACGGATATCTGGATCTTCCATGGCCCGTCCAGCGCCAGGGTATTGATGTACATCCCCGGCAACTCTTCACCGCTGCATGATTTCACCGATGTCGCAGAACTGCGCCAATGGGTGGTGGCGCAGGCACGCGTCAGCGCAACGAAACAGGCATTGGCAGCCCACTTTGCCGATAAGGATCGCGCGGACGGCACCTTCCACGCCGGGGTCCTGACCGCCCTGGATGGCATGGCAATCTACCCTCGACTACATCGACTGACCAAAGAGGCCGGCTTCTTCAACAATGATGGCGCCTGGGAACCTGCCGAGTACATCGGCTTCGAGGACCCGCCAGCAGGAACCGATCCTTTTGCGCAACTGGTCCTGACAATGAAACAGGCAGCGTTGGCCAGCGTCGACACCATTCGCGGCGATGCACAGGTCAATCGCGACAACTTGAGCGCCGTCGTCGAACCGATCGTGCAGTGGGTCAACCGGTTTGGTCCGCTGGCCTTGTTCGTTCCGGGAGGCGAGGGCTTTCTCGCACTGGCGGGACTTATCGATGCCGGCTACGGCCTGGATCAGGCAATAAACGGTGAAACGGCGAGCCAGCGTTCGGAGGGTGTGACGCGCACGGTGTTCGGCTTGCTCAATGCGTTGCCGATCGCCGGGGTCGCGGCCTTGGCCAATGGCGAGGGGGTTGATGTCGAAGCGCTGGCGAAAACCGATCACCGGGCCGGCGAACCTTCAGTGGCTCCACCTGAACCGCCTACCTCCGTCCAACCGATTCCTCCGGTACCAACCCGCCTGGCCCTGCTGCGGGGTGTCGGCCCGTCGGTCGCCACCTTCAGTGATGAAATGCTTGCACAGGTCGGCAGGGTCAGCGCGGTTGATGACGACATGCTGCGCCTGATGCAAACCGGGCGCCCACCGACGCCGTTGCTGGCCGATACGATCAGCCGTTTCAAGATCGATCGGGATCTTGGCCCGGCCGCAGACCCTGAGTTGTTCAACAGCCGCTATGAAGCGCTTCAACAGGACGGGAATGCATGGGTCCGGTTGTTTCAACGCGAATACCCGGACCTGCCCACAAGCGCCATCGAACACATGCTCGACCGCTATGGCGTGGACATCCAGGTGGCGCCCGACGCTACCGAGGCCTTGCAAGTGATCAAGCGTCTGGACAGCAAGGCCCGCCAGTACCAGCAACATGCATGGCTCAATCGAGCTTATGAGGGCTTGTACCTTCGTTCGGCGCGCACTCCGCAGTCAGAGACACTGGCTTTGCACTCGCTGAAAAACCTGCCCGGCTGGCCCGCAAACCTGCGGATCGATGTACTCGATCAGTCGGTCATCGGGCGTGTGCTAGACCGCAGCGGACCACTCGATGCACCGGATATCCGGCGTCTGATCAAGACGGGCGATCACTTTCTGCACCAAGGTTTGCAAACGGACTTTTACGGCGCAGTCCTTGGGGTGCTATCGGACGAAGAGCGTTCAGCGTTGCACCTGACGTCGCTTGATCCCGCCAGGGAAATGCGGCTGAAAATCGGCGACCGGGCGTTGTCACGGTCTGAATTCATGCTCGGATCAGCAAGGATGGACAGCGGATTGCCCTTCGAACGCCAGGGCCTCAGCGGCGGCGGGTTTCCGGACCCACCGCCGGCCGGGGCGTTGAGGCACCAATTGATGAGGGAGCAGGTCAGGAACCTTTACCCGGAATACTCCAATGCCGAGGCCGATGAATATCTACAGCGGGCGGGGGCGGGCGCCCAGGCACACCTCGACGGTTTGCAGCAGCAGCTACAACAACTGAACACCGATTTGAACTCTTGGATCGATCAGGCAATCGACGACGTCGAAGACATGGACTTACCTTTTCTCGCCGCCGGTGACATTGAAGCGCAGGGGCTGGATGAGGCGCAAATCGAGGCGCATAACCTGGCATTGCTAAATGACACGCTTCAGGTCGAACGCGATACCAGGGCCGAATTGGCCGATGAAATGATTGCCATCTGGCAAAAACGTGCCCCGCAGGAAGACAGTCATTATTCAGGCAGTTACTTGAACGGCTTCACAATGAACATGAATTTCGAGGATTTCCACCGATTACCCGCGCTGAATGTTCGTCTCGACGACGTGACCGGGTTGTCGATGCGGCATTTTCATTTGTTCGAGCGTGAAACCCTGAACGATTTTCTCGAATCGTTTCCTAACCTGCGCACCTTGAATCTGGAAGGTACCGATCTTCGACTTTCCGATAACGACGGGAACCTGGTAAGCGCTGTGCCCCCGCAGATTTCCCGAATGCGCCATCTCACCTGGTTGAATCTCAGTGCCACCGAAACGGCATTCACGGAGGCGACAGCCTCACGACTCAGTGAGCTGACCCAGCTGCAACACCTGGATCTGAGCGAGAATCCGCTAGCCGTCCCTCCGTTGGTGCTGGGAATGCACGAGTTGCGCTCGCTCGACCTGAGGAATACCCGGATCACTTCATGCCCCATCGGGATCATGGATCAGCCGTACCTGGAGCGGCTGGATCTGCGTAATAACCAGATCACCCGAGTGCCGCCGGCCGTAGTGAGCCAGGCCATCAGTCATGACCGCGTGCTGTTGCAGGGTAATCCATTGACCGATGAAGACACGCTGTTGCGCCTGGTGGAACATCGCCGCAGCACAGGCATCAACCTGTGGTTGAGCGAGCCGGGACCCGACTATGGCGAAGTCATCGATTGGTTGCGTGAGAGCAGCGGTGCGCGACGGCAAGCCAGGCGATTGATCTGGCAGCGCTTGGCAGCCAAACCGCTGGGCACGCGCTTTTTGCGAATCATGGATGGTCTGAGTCTGACGGCGGATTACCGGGTAGATTATCTGCCGCTGCAAGCGAGGGTCTGGCGACTGCTGGGCGAAGCGGATGCTTCAGAAGAATTGTGGGCGCGACTGGCCCAGGACGTCGAAGTGGCCGAGGTCGATGCTGACAACCCGTTTGCCATTTTCACGGCACTGGAGGATCGAGCGAGGCTTTACCGGGACTGGGTGACCCTGGGGCGACCGTTTCCGGTGAACGAGTAGGGCGAGTGCCTTGAACCCCGAAAAGGGGTTCAAGGCTTGACGATCAGCGGCGACGGAACAGCGGCAGCGGTTCGTCGGTGGCGGCCTGATAGCTCACCGAAAAGTCCTTGAGGCTTTCCAGCGCTTCGTACGGGTCTTTGTCGGCGCGCAAGGCAAATGCATCGAACCCGCAGCGACGCAGGTAGAACAACTGATCGCGCAGCACATCGCCGATCGCCCGCAGTTCGCCCTTGAAACCATAACGGTCACGCAGCAGGCGCGCATTGGAGTAGTTGCGGCCATCGGTGAAGGCCGGGAAGTTCAGGGCGATGACCTGGAACTGATCCACGTCGTCACCGATTTCTTCGGCTTCTTCGTCAGCATCCAGCCACACGCCCAGGCCGCCATCGCGGGCCTTGAGCATACGGCTGTGTTCGCGCCACAGCTGCAGCGGGACGATGTAGTCGTCGCAGTTGCTGATCTCGTCGATGTTGAAGTCCTTCGGCAACAAGTGCCAGGTTTCGTCGACGACCTCGTTGTTCTTAATTATTCGCTGCATAGACGCGCTCCTTGAAGAGGTCGATGCCAATACGCTGATAGGTGTCGATGAAGCGCTCGTCTTCGGTACGTTGTTCGATGTACACGTCGATCAGCTTCTCGATCACATCAGGCATGGCGTCCTGGGCGAAGGACGGGCCGAGGATCTTGCCGAGGCTCGCATCGCGAGTACCGCTGCCACCCAGGGACACCTGGTAGAACTCTTCGCCTTTCTTGTCCACGCCGAGAATGCCGATGTGGCCGACGTGGTGGTGGCCACAGGCGTTCATGCAACCGGAGATGTTCAGGTCCAGTTCGCCGATGTCGAACAGATAGTCCAGGTCGTCGAAACGGCGCTGGATCGATTCGGCGATCGGGATCGACTTGGCGTTGGCCAGGGAGCAGAAATCGCCGCCCGGGCAGCAGATGATGTCGGTCAACAAGCCGATGTTCGGCGTGGCGAAGCCTTGCTCGCGCAGTTCACCCCACATCTCGAACAACCGGCCCTGTTCCACGTCGGCCAGAATGATGTTCTGCTCGTGGGAAGTGCGCAGCTGACCGTAGCTGTAACGCTCGGCCAGGTCGGCCACGGCGTCGAGCTGTTTGTCGGTGATGTCGCCCGGGGCAACGCCGGTCGGCTTCAGGGACAGGGTCACCGCCACATAGCCCGGCTTCTTGTGGGCCAGGGTATTGCGGGTGCGCCAGCGCGCAAAGCCCGGGTGCTGCTTGTCGAGTTCGACGAGTTCGGCGGTCTGGTTGTCCAGCGCCTTGTACTCGGGGTCGACGAAGTGTTTGGCGACGCGATGCACTTCGGCCTCGGTCAACGTGGTCTGGCCACCGCGCAGGTGTTCCATTTCCGCTTCGACTTTTTGCGCAAAGACTTCAGGCGTCAAGGCCTTGACCAGAATCTTGATCCGCGCCTTGTACTTGTTGTCACGACGGCCGTAGCGGTTGTAGACCCGCAGGATGGCGTCGAGGTAGCTCAACAGGTCCTGCCACGGCAGGAACTCATTGATGAATGCGCCCACCACCGGGGTACGGCCCAGGCCGCCACCGACCAGCACGCGGAAGCCGATTTCGCCAGCGGCGTTGTGCACCGCCTCCAGGCCGATGTCATGGACTTCGATGGCGGCACGGTCGGAGGTGGAACCGTTGATGGCGATCTTGAACTTGCGCGGCAAGTACGCGAATTCCGGGTGGAATGTCGTCCACTGGCGGACGATCTCGCACCATGGGCGCGGATCGATCAACTCATCGGCGGCGACACCGGCGAACTGGTCGGTGGTGACATTGCGCAGGCAGTTGCCGCTGGTCTGGATCGCGTGCATCTGCACGGTCGCCAGTTCAGCCAGGATGTCCGGAATATCTTCCAGTGCCGGCCAGTTGAACTGCACGTTCTGCCGGGTACTGATATGGGCATAGCCCTTGTCATAGTCGCGAGCAATCTTGGCCATCATTCGCGTCTGGCGCGAAGTCAGCTGGCCGTAAGGCACCGCCACCCGCAACATCGGCGCGAAACGCTGGATATAAAGCCCGTTTTGCAGGCGCAGCGGGCGGAATTCTTCTTCGCTCAGCTCGCCTGCCAGATAGCGTCGGGTCTGATCACGGAACTGCTTGACGCGGTCCTCGATGATCCGCTGATCGTACTCGTCGTATACGTACATATAAGTCCTGTTCTCAGGCTTGGGCCGGTCGGATCCAGTTGCGTTTGACGCCTGGAAGTCTTCCGATACTGCTCGGCAATTCTGCGCGCACGGCCGCGCACTCCCTACGGAGCCGGGGCAAGATACCAGTTTGCAGTTATGCGTAAAAGTGATGTTTGAGTATATGCAAAGAACCAAAAGGACTAATGAGAATCGTTGTTGCAAAGCCCCTGGTTGTGGTGAGGGCAATCATCGTCTTAACTGTGGTCGAGTCTTTATGCAATCACCGATAAAACCGACAAGAGGCGATGCAATGAGCAACCCTACCAAAGTCACAAAACCCGATAGCACGGTCGATGCCTGGGCGATTCTGTTCCTGATCATCCTGGTCGTGGGCACCGCGGTATTCTGGGTCAGTCATCAATAAACACCTCGTCCGGGCTCGCTCCGACGGTTGTCGGAAGACAAGCGGAATAAACGCCGTTGTACGGGAGGTCGCTGGCTAATATGTGCGGCGAATTTTCGGGGCTCGGACGATCAGCGTTGAAGTTGTTCTGTGGCGTGTTGCTGGCGCTGGGGACGGTCTTGGCACCTTGTGCCCAGGCGGCGTCGGTGCTGTTCCTGAACCCGGGAACCACCCGGGAAGCTTTTTGGGTCAGTTACTCGCAGTTCATGCAGGCCGCGGCGAGGGACCTGGCCATGGACTTGCGCGTTCAGTACGCCGAGCGGATACCTGAAAACACCCTCAAGCAGGCTCGTGAGGCCCTGCAAGGACCAGACCGGCCGGACTATCTGGTGTTCGTCAACGAGCAGTATGTCGCCCCCGAAATCCTGCGTATGGCCCAGGGCAGCGGCGTGAAGCTGTTCATGGTCAATAACGCGCTGACCCCGGACCAGATGAGCCTGCTCGACTCGCAGCCCGAAAAATACCCCGATTGGCTGGGCAGCCTGGTGCCCAACGACGAGGAGGGCGGCTACCTGATGCTCAAGGAGCTGATTCGCCTGCATCCCCCGGTCGCTTCCGGACAGGTCATCGAGCTACTGGCTTTCTCCGGTCTTAAGGTCACGCCGGCGGCACAGTTGCGGGAGAAGGGCATGATGCGGGCCCTGGCCGAGCACCCTGAAGTGCGATTGCGCCAGTTGGTGTATGGCGGCTGGACCCGGGAGCGCGCCTACGAGCAGGCCCGATTGCTGTTCAAACGCTATCCGCAGGCCTCGCTGGTCTGGACGGCCAATGACGAAATGGCCTTCGGGGTCATGCAAGCCTATGTCGAAGGCGGTGGCAAACCTGGAACAGACGCACTGTTCGGCACCATCAACCATTCACCCGCTGCCTTGCAGGCGCTGTTGGACGGTCGGCTGAGTGTGCTGCTGGGTGGGCATTTCAGTCTGGGCGGATGGGCCCTCGTGCAGTTGCATGACTACGATCAGGGCGTGGATTTCGGTCAGTACGGCGGCCGCGATCGGCAGATTCCGTTGCTGCAACTGATCGATCGGGCACAGGCCATGCGATTGTTGGCGCTGGGTGTCAGGCAGGATTACGGCGTGGATTTTCACAAGCTCTCGGCCAAGGGGCAACCGACGTCGTATCGCTACCCGTTCAGTCTGCAAACCCTGCTGCACTGAGTCATTGGCCTTGAGTCAGGCATCAGATCCCGGCCAGGTGCAGCACCAGTTTGACGATGCCGAACAGGGTCAGGGCGAACACCGCCGTGAACACAATCCCCAGGATCACGAAATGGCTGGGCTTGCCGTGAGTGAAGTCCCGGGCCCGGTTCTTTCCGCTCTGCACCCCGAACGCCGCGGCCATAACGCTGTGCAGCATCTGCCAGAAGGTGGGCGGTTTGTTGTTGTCGACTGGATCGTCCATAAAACCCCTCGTTGCGCGCATTGACCTATAGAGCATAGACAACTTGCCGCAGGTCGGCCTCGTGCCGCGTGGCCACACAGTTAGTTACTTACTGCCGCTTGAGCGATATCTATATACCGCAGCCGGGATGGCCTGAAATGGTCTGCTGTTCGCTCCATGAAAAAGGAGTGATCATGACCACCATCCCACCCAATTCGGCATCGGCGCAGCCTGTGCCGCCTGCTCAATCCGCCGACAACACCAGGCCTGTCAAGTTGGCCGCAACGCAAAGCCTGCACGGTGACTTCCTCGAAAAATCCGTCCCTCAATGGTTGGCCGACGCTTCGCCGCAAAGACGCAAGGCGTTCAAGGACATCCCGACCGCGCTGCCGTCCTGGTATCAAGACGCCGCACCCGGGCAGCGCAAGGCGTTGAGCGATAGCTTCAAGGCCAGTGTCATCGCGCAGAACCGTCTGGACAAAACGATGTCGTCGTTCCAGGAGGTCAATGCTTTTGCCAAACCATTGTTGCTTAAAGCTCTGAAAGACCAGTTTCAGGTGCAGGTTGATGTCGAGAAGACCTTGTTGTGCCTCAGGCGCCCATTGGAAATAGGCATTCTGGAAATAGAACTGTCGTCGTTTGAAGTACTGAAGCTATCAATGCTCGATGCAGCGCTGCATAACTTCGAAGCCTACGAATGCACAGCGGGGGCTTATCACGAAACCTCCGGTTTCGTCGTGGCGAGTACCACGGCGGGCACCTTCGATCCCGTGAGCGTCAATTTGACGGTCAGCCAGTTTCTGACGCTGTGCCGCAGCCTTGATATCGGCAAGCAATACCAGACCTACCTGCAGGAATTCTTTCATTCGGTGGATGCGGTGGCAGAGGCGGTGCTGCGCGAGCGGGTCATCGCCAGCCAGAAGGCGACGATGCGTGCCGCTGCCGAACAGGCGTTGCTGCAAAAAGACATCGAACCGGCGGATCACGCGATGATTTTGTCGGTCATCAATGGCGAGATGCACCCGTGGATAGGCAAAAAACAGGTCTGGTTCATGGATCTGGGCGTGATGAAAAAAAGAATGACCGGTTGCGTGGCTTTCGGGATCTGCGAAAAGTACGGCTACAGCGATGAGGTCATCCTGTATATCCCTCACGATCCGGAACACCCCCTCAAACGCTACAGCGGCACGCAAATGCGCGACGAGTTCAAGCGGCTGTTCACGGCACGCGATGCTTCCCAGGCTTCGAGTGCGGAACCGAACGATTACCAGCGCTTTTTCAGCCAGTTCGTACCTTATGACCAGCGTCCGTACTATTTCAGCCAATTCACGCAAAAAGCCGCCGATTCCCCGAGCGATCCGTGGCGTTCCCCATGGCGCACAGTTGTAGACATGGTGAGTCCCGGTTCGGTGTTTACTCGAATCAGGGAATTGCCCCCCGAGCGCGCGCCAAAACTGGAGCCGGCGCCTGATCCGTACATTGCAGCCTCGACGCTCACCCGAAAGGGGCGGGGCATCTGGGCGCCCAACGAGGATCTCTGGGAGTACCTCTATAAACAGCACTGCGCCAAGGTGTTGGCCGATGCCCGCAGTCATGCGGTGCCGACCGATGACGTCGATGTGAAAGCGCGTGAGGCCAAACTGGCCCATCTGATGCAGCTCGGCCTGCTCGGTTTGAACCTGGTGTCGATGTTCGTGCCGGTGTTGGGCGAAGTCATGATGGTGGTGATGGCGGGGCAGTTGCTGTACGAGACCCTGGAGGGCGCAATCGAGTGGAGTGAAGGCGATCGGAGGGCGGCCAAGGATCATCTGATCGACGTGGCCGAGAACCTTGCCCAGATTGCGGTGATGGCGGGGGTGGGTGCCGGTGTGCGCAAATTCTCCGCCGCCAAAGCCGTACCGGCCATCGAAAAGCTGAGCCCGGTGACGTTGCCCAATGGTGAAACCCGGTTGTGGAAACCCGATTTGAGCGCTTATGAGTCCACTGTTGCGCTGGACGCCAGCCCCGGCCCGAGCAAGTCGGGACAGCATGTGATCGACGGCAAAACCTATATTCGTCAGGGCAGCAAGGTTTACGAACAGTTTTACGATGAGTCGATCAGCAAATGGCGCATCAAGCACCCGACTGATTCCAGCGCCTACCAACCTGTTCTCGACAGTAATGGCCGCGGTGCCTGGCGTCATACGCTGGAGCGGCCTCTGGATTGGGATCGTCTTACCCTGTTGCGGCGCATGGGGCATGAAACCGAAGCGTTTTCTGACGCAGAGCTGATCAAGGCTGCCGATGTCAGCGGTGTCAATGACAACGCGTTGCGCAAGATGCACCTGGATCATGCGTCGCCACCACCGGAGCTGACGCAAGCCATGCGCCTGTTGAGGGCCGATGCTGATTCGGCGTGTGTCATAGAACAGTTGCGGGGGACGAAACCGATCGATGAGCTGTATCTCTACGCCTTGCCGCTGGTGACCGAAATGCCCCGTTGGCCGGCGAACCGGGTGCTGGAGGTGTTCGAGGGGGCGCAATTGTCCGGCAAATCCGTCAAGTATGGATCCGAACGCCCGGTTCGCGGCGTGGGCGTCAAGGCGCCGATCCAGGTAGCCCGGCCCGACATCCTGAGCGGGGATCTGCCGGCTCGTATTCTGGCGGGACTCGACGAGTCTGAAATCACCCGCCTGCTCGGAGAAGAAAGTGCGCGTGTGCGCGAGTCCAGGCCTGAAGAGTTCGGCAAGCAAATTGCCAATTACGCCCAAACCCGTCAACCGGCCATTTACGACAGTATTTATAAGGGCGCCGAACTCGCCGACACCCGCGTCACGCTGTTACAGAAGGCCTGTCCGGGACTCAGCGAATCGGCTGCACAAGAAGTGCTGGCGCAGGGTCACCCCGATGATCTTGATCGGCTGAACTCGACCCGTCGAGTACCGCTGCGCATGCTGGAGGAAGCTCATTGGTATGCGCGTCAGGGCAGGCAAGTCAGGGCCTATGCCGGTCTTCGCAGCGAAAATATCGCCTCGACGGACAGCCGGCGTCTGGCGCTGCACACGCTGGAAGATCTGCCGGGTTGGCCGGATACCGTGCGCCTGGAGGTTCGCGAGGGCAGTGAAAGTGGCGCGTTGCTCGACAGCATCGGCAACGAGACTGCCCGCGAGAAGAAACACCTGATAAAAAAAGGCCCGCAATTTCAGGCGTTCAATGACCGAGGCGAAGAGCTCAACAGCCTGCCAGCGAGCGGTGACAATTTTTATGCTTCGATCATGCACGCCTTGCCCGATGAAGCGCGGCGCAGCCTGGGCCTGCCTGAGGTCAACCAGTGGGCCGAGCTGCAAAGAAAGATCATTGATCACGCAGATCGGCATCACAGTACCGCGCTTGCCCTTCTGGAGCCGCAGGCCAAGTGGCCCAAGCCACCTGTGCGGGTGAACGATACCTTGATCGGTTACCACGCCAGCGGCCGTGGCGTGGGAATCAACCCGAACCTGACTGTGCGGGTGCGCGATGTCTATCCGGACATGACCGATCAGCAGGCCAACGGGTTCATCCTGGAGCAGTTGCGGGCGGGCAAAGACGACAAGGGCATCTTCGAGCTGTTGCAGACCCGCCGGCATGAATGGGAAGCGCTGAACTCGACACTTGACGAGTGGGTGGGGACTTCGACGGCGGCCCCCTGGGAGCGATCCGATGAGCGCAGGGCGGTTGAACACAAGACTCGAACCGCGCAAGCGTTGAAAGCGAGCTGGCGCAAGGCCCCGTTAGCCGCCGAGGTGCCCGGCGCAGATCAGCTGTTTATTGTCAGCAACGACCCTTTGCCAGCACTTGTGACGGATTTTGCTCACGTCCGCGAACTTTCCATTGGCGGGAACGGTATGACCGACGCCAATGCCGATGTTTTTCTTGCCCGGTTTCCCAATGTCGAAAAACTGTCGCTGGGTGAGCGAAGCAGTTTCTATGGCACCTATATGAGGTACGAGCAGTCGCTGACAACCTTGCCTGTGGCAGTGACCGGGATGGTCTCGCTCAAGCGTCTGAAGTTCAGAACGCCCGCGTTTGAAATGGCCGCCAACTTTCCGGCCAGGTTGCAAGCGTTGACCTCCCTTGAAGAACTTCATCTCGACTACGCCGGATTCCGCGTCACTACCACGCCGAATCTTGATCTGGCACCACTCACGCACTTGAAAAAACTCAAAATCGAGGCGCCGGGCTTGTCACAGTGGCCAGCCTATGTGCAAGAACTCCCCGAACTGGAGCGCCTTGATCTGTCGCAGACTTCAATCGCTTCCATTCCTCAAACGCTCTATAACGGGCATGAAAAGTTGTGGACGGGGCTGTCGCTGGACTGGTCGAAGTTTTCCCATGAGGCTTTCAAGCCCGCTTATGAGTACGTCAAAAATTACATGGGGCCACTGGGGCATCTGGTTGATCTGGACCTGATGGTTCGCCGGTACTGCGCCGGGGAGCTGGCGTTTATGACGGGAGAGGCGGGACACATCAACCCGTTGCCCGAGCGCATCATGAGCCTCTGGAACACGCCCGAAACCAGGCTCAAGGCCGTTGAGGCGTTGCGGGTGGAGCACACCGGGATCTTCCGCCAGTTTTATGAACCCACGACGTCCGATGGATTGAGAACGGCTACGCCGACACCGCGCTGGGAGCTGCAACCCAACGCCAGGGTGGTTCGTGCACTCGAGAAAAACTGGCGCGCTGCCGTACGCAAGCGCTATCGCCTGGACGCCAATGCCCAGCTGCCCGGTTCGACGCAGTGGAACCCTCGCATTAACCAGGACGATGCCACCGTGTTTGAGCTGCTCGACACGTCCTGGGCACAGGGTAACAAAGCTGTCAGTGAGCTACCCCAATTGCCGGCCGGCACTTTTTCCCATGTGCAGACCGTGCGCCTGGACCGGATGGCTGTGCCGGCCGAACAGATTCGCGGTTTCCTTAAGGCTTTCAGTGGCACGCGTACCCTGGAAATCACTGCCGGTGGTTTGACTGAAGTGCCGATCACGCCGGGCGATCTTCCGCAGCTGACGCGACTGGATCTGTCTTTGAACCGTATTGTCGTCACATCTGCGGTTCAGAACCAATTCAATGGTTTGAAAAACCTTGAGTATCTGAATGCCCGCCTGAATCAGCTGACCACACTGGACGTCTCTGCCCTGACCCACCTCAAGGCTCTGAACCTCAGCTCATCCGGACTCAATGCATGGCCAACGGGTGCCGAGAGCCTGCCCGGATTGAAGTGGCTCGACCTGCGTTACAACAACATCACTGCACTACCGGAACACGTGCTCGCCCACGACGATGCGCTGCTCAAGACCAGCCTGACGACGGGGAATACATTCAGCCCTGAAGGCGGGGCAGCTCTGAAAGCGGCGCAGCAGCGGATCGAAACAGCCAGAGGCTTGCCGGAGGGTGCCTTGCAACGATTTGAACTTGAACCCGTTCCGCTGCAAATCCCTCTGAGTGACCCTCCGGGCGAGACGGCACTTTCTCTCGCTGAACATTTATTGCCTCTGCCTCGCCAGACAACTGCGGCTGTGGGCGCCGCAGGTTTTACAAGCTGGCTACAGGATCTGAACCCGGTCATCTCAGAGGATCAGGCGCTGCAATGTCTGACGCGAATGCGCAACGAGGGGATGACCGATGTGCAGATCGATGCCCGGTTAAGCGAATGGCGGCAGACCGCCGAGTCGCTGACGCGCCAATTGAACGGCTGGATCTATACCCGTGCGGCAGAGGTCAACGGGAATCTTGTGTCGGCGCAGGATCGGGAATTCGTCGCGCTGAAAATCCGCGAATGCTGGCAGGACGGACTGATCGGCCATACCGAAGACGCTGGGCAGACGCTGGATCTCACGGGTCTGCACACAGGGGATTTACCGCAACTGTCGACTCCGTTTTCCCGCGTGCGAACGCTGACCCTGACCGATACGAAGTTCACGGTACAAAGTTTCAACGTTTTTTGCAGTGCTTTCCCGGAGTTGACCACCCTGCGGCTCAACGGCAACGATCTGGAGGTGCTGCCAGACGCAGTCGGCAGCATGAGCCGGCTTGAGCGGCTCGAACTCAGCGGCAACCGCTTTTCGGACGCGCAGCCCTTGTACAGCCAAGTGGGTGGGAATCGCCTGCGGTGGCTGGATCTGAGTCACAACCGTCTAGATGAATTCAATGCCAGTGCGTTCAGCCGGCTCGAAACCTTGAATCTTTCCCACAACGGCCTGAACTACTGGCCTGACGGGGTGCTGGAGTCAGAGCATCTGCGAACGCTGAACCTGAATGACAACAACGTCAGGGTATTCCCGGACAGGTTGTTGGGGGGCAACCATGAGGCGTTGGTGGCTGGCACAGACTTGTCCGAAAACCGGTTGACGCTCCTCAATAGTCTGGAACAACTCAGGGATTACAGTGCGGCAAACGCAGACCGTGACGTGATGGGCTACTCGCGAGTGTTTCTGGACCGTGAAATTGCGGCGCGCCTGATCGAGACTGACAGCGAGCCCGGCTCCGACTCGGATTTTGATTCGGACTCGGATTCGGACTCCGACGGCGATGGTGGCGGTGGCGGTGGCGGCGCAAGTCGCGTTGATGTGCATGCAGGTGTCGAGGATGCCGAGGTCATTGACAACCCGCTGCACGACGTGGCCGCGCCGGCAATGGAAACCTGGCTCAATTACACGCATGCTGATTTGCGCGCCGCTCGGCGAACGCTTTGGCTGCAATTGGCCCAGGAAGCAAACCATGAATCGTTCTTTCATTTACTTTCGACGTTGCCCGATACAGATGAATTCAGGCTATCGGGTGCCGATCTGACTCACCGGGTATGGCGGGTCATACAGGCCGCCACGGAAAACACCGAGTTGCGGCAACTGTTGTTTCTCAACGCCGAGACCCATGGCACCTGTGGCGACGGTCGAATTCTTTCGTTCAGTGAACTGGAAACGCGGGTTTACGAATACACCGCCCTGCGCGATATCCCTCGGCATCGTCCGGACCAGCGAGGCAGAGCCTTGCTGGATCTGACTCGACGATTGTTTCGACTGGAAAGGGTCGACAGGCTGGCGGATGGCGCCGGGCGCAATAAGGACAGGGCGGAAATTCGTCTGCAGTACCTGATCGGCATGACTCGAGGCTGGCCTGATGGACTGGAGTTGCCCGGACAACCGGAACATATGCTGTACGGCACACCGATTCGGGGGCAGCGATTGATCGACGCTCGCGCTTCCGTGCTCGCGGATGAGGCGTCGGACATGTTTTTGGAGGATCTGATCGCGCGTGACTACTGGGTTCGCTACTTGAACGAGCGATACCCCGATACGTTCGACGCTCTTCAGGAAAACGCCACCAGGCGACAGGAAGAGGTCGAGGACGCGCATCCGGACAAAGAGGACAACGAAGAATCCCGCAAGCGTTACCTGGACGCGATGAGAGACCTGCAGATCGAACTGGCGGACGCACGCACCGATAAGCTGAAGGAGTTGTCTCGCACAGAGACGGCAAGGTTGGCGCCGGTTGGCGGGCAAGAGCCGCAACCGGGCCCTTCGTCCCCGCAACCTGGCCCGTCACGGCGCCAGTGACGGAGTGTTGAGCGGGCCTGGGAGCGAAGTGCTCCCAGGCCCGTGGCGGTTTTAGTTGTCGTAACCCAGGTTCGGCGCCAGCCAACGCTCGGTCACACTCAGCTCCTGGCCTTTGCGCGACGTATAGCTCTGCACCTGGTCCTTGTCGACCTTGCCCACGGCGAAGTATTGCGCCTGCGGATGAGCGAAGTACCAGCCGCTGACCGCCGCCGCCGGGAACATCGCGTAGTGCTCGGTCAGGAACACCCCGCTGCGGCCCGCCTGCATTTCGCGGGCTTGCGGGTCGAGCAGTGCGAACAGGGTGCCTTTCTCGGTGTGATCCGGGCAGGCCGGGTAGCCCGGCGCAGGGCGGATGCCGGTGTACTGTTCCTTGATCAGCGCCTCGTTGTCCAGCGTCTCGTCCTTGGCGTAACCCCAGTAATCCTTACGGACCTGCTGGTGCAGCCATTCGGCGCAGGCCTCGGCCAGACGGTCGGCCAGGGCCTTGACCATGATCGAGTTGTAATCGTCGCCGGCATCCTGGTAAGCCTTGGCCACTTCTTCAGCGCCGATCCCGGCGGTGGTAATGAACCCCCCCACGTAGTCGGTGACTTCGCTGTCCTTCGGGGCCACGAAGTCGGCCAGGGAGAAATTCGGTTTGCCATCGGTCTTGATGATCTGCTGGCGCAAGTGATGCAGCTTGGCCAGTGGCTTGCCGTCGTCGCCGTAGAGCTCGATGTCATCGTCGCGCACCTGGTTGGCCGGCCAGAAGCCGAACACCGCACGGGCGCTGATGAGTTTTTCGTCAATCAGCTTGGCGAGCATTTCCCGGGCATCGGCGTACAGCGCGGTGGCAGCTTCACCGACCACTTCATCGCTAAGGATGCGCGGGAACTTGCCGGCCAGGTCCCAGGAGATGAAGAACGGCGTCCAGTCGATGTACTCGGCCAGGACCTTGAGGTCGATGTTGTCCAGCACCTTGGCGCCGGTGAAGGTCGGTTTGACCGGGGTGTAGGTGCTCCAGTCGAACTGCGGTTTCTTGGCGATCGCGGCCGGATAGCTCAGGCGTTCGGTGCGGGCGCTGCGGTTGGCGGTGCGCTCGCGGACCTCGATGTATTCCAGGCGGGTCTTCTCGACGAAGGCCGGTTTCAATTCCTTGGACAGCAACTGCGTTGCCACGCCCACGGCACGGGACGCATCGGTGACGTAGATCACCGCATCGTTGCTGTACTTCGGTTCGATCTTCACCGCCGTGTGGGCCTTGGAGGTGGTCGCGCCGCCGATCATCAACGGCAGGTGGAAGTCCTGGCGCTGCATCTCGCGGGCCACGTGGACCATTTCATCCAGCGAAGGCGTGATCAGGCCGGACAGGCCGATGATGTCGCACTTCTGCTCCTTGGCCACTTGCAGGATCTTCTCGGCCGGCACCATCACGCCAAGGTCGACGATGTCGTAGCCGTTACAGCCCAGCACCACGCCGACGATGTTCTTGCCGATGTCGTGCACGTCGCCCTTGACCGTGGCCATGAGGATCTTGCCCTTGGCTTCCGGTTTGTCGCCTTTTTCCAGTTCGATGAACGGGATCAGGTGGGCCACGGCCTGTTTCATCACGCGGGCGGATTTCACCACCTGCGGCAGGAACATTTTGCCGGCACCGAACAGGTCGCCGACGATGTTCATGCCGGACATCAGCGGCCCTTCGATGACTTCGATCGGCCGGGCGAACGACTGGCGCGACTCTTCGGTGTCTTCGACGATGTGGGTGGTAATGCCCTTGACCAGTGCGTGTTCCAGGCGCTTGTTGACGTCCCAGTTGCGCCACTCTTCGGTCTCGGCTTCCTTGACGCTGCCGTCGCCCTTGTACTTGTCGGCGATGGCGAGGAGGGCATCGGTGCCTTCCGGGGTGCGGTTGAGGATCACGTCTTCCACGGCATCGCGCAGTTCGGCCGGGATCTGGTCGTAGATCTCCAGCTGGCCGGCGTTGACGATACCCATGGTCAGGCCGTTGCGGATCGCATACAGCAGGAACACCGAGTGAATCGCCTCGCGCACCGGGTTGTTGCCGCGGAACGAGAACGACACGTTGGACACGCCGCCCGAGGTCAGGGCATACGGCAGTTCGTCGCGGATGTAGGCGCAGGCGTTGATGAAGTCCACAGCGTAGTTGTTGTGTTCTTCGATGCCGGTGGCGACGGCGAAGATGTTCGGGTCAAAGATAATGTCTTCCGGCGGGAAGCCGACGTCATTGACCAGGATGTCGTAGGAGCGTTTGCAGATTTCTTTCTTGCGCGCTTCGGTGTCGGCCTGGCCGGCTTCGTCGAAGGCCATCACGACCACGGCGGCGCCGTAGCGCTTGCACAGTTTGGCGTGCTGAATGAACTGCTCGACGCCTTCCTTCATGCTGATCGAGTTGACGATGCCCTTGCCCTGAATGCATTTCAGGCCGGCTTCGATCACTTCCCACTTGGAGGAGTCGATCATGATCGGCACACGGGAGATGTCCGGCTCGCCGGCAATCAGATTGAGGAAGGTGACCATGGCCTTCTTCGAATCGAGCATGCCTTCGTCCATGTTGATGTCGATCACCTGGGCGCCGGCTTCGACCTGCTGCAGGGCGACTTCCAGGGCTTCGGTGTAGTTGTCGTCACGAATCAGCCGGGCGAACTTGGCGGAACCGGTGATGTTCGTGCGTTCGCCGACGTTGACGAACAGCGAGCTGCGATCGATGGTGAAGGGTTCCAGGCCCGACAGGCGGCAGGCCTTGGGAATCTCCGGGATCTCGCGCGGTGCGTATCCGGCCACGGCCTTGGCAATGGCCTTGATATGGCCCGGGGTGGTGCCGCAGCAACCGCCGACAATGTTGAGGAAGCCGCTTTGGGCGAATTCTTCGATGACCTTGGCGGTTTCCGACGGCAGTTCGTCGTACTCGCCGAATTCGTTTGGCAGGCCGGCGTTCGGGTGCGCGGAGACGTAGGTGCCGGCCTTGTTCGACAGCTCTTCCAGGTACGGGCGCAATTCGCTGGCACCAAGGGCGCAGTTCAGACCGACCGAGATCGGCTTGGCGTGGGCTACGGAGTTCCAGAAAGCCTCGGTGGTCTGACCCGACAAGGTGCGGCCCGAAGCATCGGTGATGGTGCCGGAAATCATGATCGGCAACTCGACGCCCAGCTCTTCGTAAACCCCTTGCACGGCAAAGATCGCGGCCTTGGCGTTCAGGGTATCGAAGATGGTTTCGATCAGGATCAGGTCGGCGCCGCCTTCGATCAGGCCCTTGGTGGCCTCGGTGTAGTTTTCCACCAATTCATCGAAGGTCACGTTGCGATAGCCGGGGTTGTTCACGTCCGGCGACAGCGAGCAGGTACGGCTGGTCGGGCCGAGCACGCCGGCGACAAAGCGCGGCTTGTCCGGCGTTTCCAGGGTCTTGGCGTCTGCCACCTTGCGTGCCAGGCGGGCGCCTTCTACGTTTAACTCGTACGCCAGGTCCTGCATGCCGTAGTCGGCCTGGGACACCTGGGTGGCGTTGAAGGTGTTGGTTTCCAGAATGTCGGCGCCGGCATCCAGGTAGGCTTTTTCGATCGAGCCGATCACGTCCGGGCGGGTCAGTATCAACAGGTCGTTGTTGCCCTTGACGTCGCTCGGCCAGTCGGCGAAGCGTTTGCCGCGGTAATCCTGCTCCTCGAGCTTGTAGCTCTGGATCATCGTGCCCATACCGCCATCGAGTATCAGGATGCGCTCTTTGAGGGCGTGCTTGAGAGCTTGAAGGCGAACACTGCGATCGGACATTGGGACTACTCGGAAAGACCATGACGAAGGGGCGGGATGATAGCAAACCTGTGCGGATTTAGAGCATGTCGCGGTTTTGCATGAATCTCGCTCATGTTTGAGCGCTGCCACGCCCACACTTTCCCGACAAAAATACTAGGACTTTGTCCGGCGCGTTGATTGGCGTAAACTGCGCCCAAGCCTGCGAGGAGTTTCCATGACCGCTATTACCATTACCGACGCCGCCCACGACTATCTGGCCGATCTGCTCTCCAAGCAGAACACGCCGGGTATCGGCATCCGCGTCTTTATCACCCAGCCTGGCACCCAGTACGCCGAAACCTGCATTGCCTACTGCAAGCCGGGCGAAGAAAAACCTGAAGACACGGCGCTGGGGCTGAAAAGCTTCACCGCCTACATCGATTCGTTCAGCGAAGCGTTCCTGGACGACGCGGTAGTCGACTACGCCACCGACCGCATGGGCGGCCAGCTGACCATCAAGGCGCCAAACGCCAAAGTACCGATGGTCAACGCCGACAGCCCGATCAACGAGCGTATCAACTATTACCTGCAGACCGAGATCAACCCGGGGCTCGCGAGCCACGGCGGTCAGGTCAGCCTGATCGATGTGGTCGAGGACGGCATCGCCGTGCTCAAGTTCGGCGGTGGCTGCCAGGGCTGCGGCCAGGCGGACGTCACCCTGCGCGAAGGCATTGAGCGCACCTTGCTTGAGCGTGTTCCCGAGTTGAAGGGTGTTCGGGACGTGACCGACCATACGCAGAAAGAAAACGCCTACTACTAAGTAAGGTGTTCGCTGCAAAAAATAAAAAAACGGCGCCCCGTGAGCGCCGTTTTTTTATGGGAAATCACCTGAGCCCCAAAACATCGCAGCCTTCGGCAGCTCCTACAGGGAGTACGCATTCCAATGTAGGAGCTGCCGGAGGCTGCGATCTTTTGATCTTAGGGTCTGTAGAGATGCGCATGCCCTGCGCGATACAGCGACGACTCACTGAATTGATCACTCCCCAGCACCCGACCCACCAGAATCAACGCCGTGCGCCGAAACCCCTTCGCCTCGACCTTCCCGGCAATATCCTCAAGCGTCCCCACCACCCAATCCTGATCCGGCCAGGTCGCCCGGTGAATCACCGCGATCGGACAGTCCGCACCGTAATGCGGCAGCAATTCGACCAGGATCTTCTGCAGATGATTGACCCCCAGATGGATCGCCATGGTTGCCCCATGCTGCGCCAGGCTGCCCAACTCTTCGCCGGCCGGCATCGTCGTCTTGTCGGCGTAGCGGGTCAGAATCACGCTCTGTGACACGTCCGGCAAGGTCAACTCCGCACCCAGCAGGGCCGCACAGGCCGCTGTCGCGGTCACACCGGGAATGATTTCAAAGGCAATATCGAGTTCACGCAGGTAGCGGATCTGCTCGCCGATGGCGCCATACAGGCTCGGATCGCCGGAATGCACCCGCGCCACATCCTGGCCCTTGGCATGGGCGCACTTGATCAGTTCGATGATCTGTTCCAGGTGCAGTTCGGCGCTGTTCACCAGTTGTTCGGCCTGATGACCTTCGAGTACGGCGGCGGGCACCAGGGAGCCGGCATAGATGATCACCGGGCAGCTGCGGATCAGCCGTTGGCCTTTGATGGTGATCAGTTCCGGGTCGCCGGGGCCTGCGCCAATGAAATAGACAGTCATCGTCGGTTCCTGTGAAAAAGGGCCTGGGCAAGGCTTCAGATGAAGATTGCTCATGATCGAAGGCGGGGATTGTCGGGGGTTTTATGCAGCGCCAGCCAACGCGAGGGTGGCCTGGGCATATTTCTGTCGTGAAATCAGCAGCTTCGCCGGCGCCTGGGCCAGTTGTTCGGCCAGGGCCAGGGCGGCACTTTCCGCGACGCCGTAACAGCCGGTGCGTTCGAACGCGATGTCCGAGCGGTGGCTGAGTTGCGGCTGGTAACCGGCCAATTGTTCGCTGCTGAAATACATCAGCGGCAGCGCGAGCTGTGCGGCCAGTTCGATGAGGCCCGGTTCTTCGCGCTTCAGGTCGATGCTGGCCAGTGCCTTGACCTGGTGTAGCTCGATGCGATGAGCCTGCAGCGCCTGGTCGAGCAATGCCCGCAACGTACTCACGGGGCAGCCGCGCTGGCAGCCCAGGCCGACCACCAGGGTCGGCACGGTGCTGTTATCCGTCATGCGTGGTATTGGCCATCGCTTTTGCGGCGGAACAACCAGGCGCTGATCAGGCCCAGGGCCAGCCAGAACGCGACGTTGGTCAGCTGCGAAGCGATTTTGAACTGCGACTCGAGCGCTTGCGGCGCGAGCATCGAATGAACTTCCGGTTGTGGCGCGCCAATCACGTGTGGCACGGCAAGGATGGCGACACCGAGGATCTTCATCAGCCAATGACGACTGAACACGATCAGGGCGATGCCGGCCGCGGTGGAGGCGGCAGTGCCGATCCACCAGGTCTGCCGTTGCGCCAGATCGGCCGCGGCAGTCCCCGGCAATTCAGGCGGCAGGCCGAGGGTCGGCGCCAGCACGAAGGTCGCATAGCCGGCCAGGCCCCAGAGCAGGCCTTGAGAGGTTCTGGTCGGGGCGCGCAAAGTGTAGAGACCGGCGAGCATCAACGCGAAACCGACCGCTACCACCAGGTTGCCACCGGTGGTCGACAGCACGCGCTGCCAGCCGTCTTCCGGTTCCCAGGCCTCGGCATCATGGGTGTGAGCGGCGACGGCACCTGCGGTGTGCTCATGGACTTCAACAGCCGCCGGCTCGGATTTTTCGTAGGTCTCGGCCTGCAGAATCAGCGGCGAAACCCAGAAACTTTGCAGCAGGGTCAGCAGCAGGGCGGCCAGCAGCCCAGTGAAACCTGCGGTTTGCGCGATACGCTTGATCATGTCGACAGGTCTCAATGGCACGGGAAGGCGGAGCTGTGACGGGTGTCGTGCGCAGCATTGTGCACCGCCTCGATGTGCGAGAAACCGGCGAAATACACAAGGCAGGCGCCAAGGATCGACGCACAGGCGGCGGCGGTCAGGCGTTGAGTCAGGGTCGTGGTGCTGCTGGCGGTGCTCTTGTCCGTGTTGCTGCCGGTGCTGCTGATGATCGACATGGCGCTTCCCTCTGGTCTGTCAGTGGGTGAATAGAGCGCATGGAAGACCCCTGCGAGCCGGGCACGCAGAGGTTCAAACAGCGCCCGCCCACCGCGGGTTTGTTATTCAGTGATCGTAATGGTCACTTTGTGTTGCGGGCCGGTCTCCGGGCTCGCGAGGGGCCAAGGCTTGCGCCTGTACCTGCAAGCGTCACCTTCCCATGCCGAACTGCTGGCACAGTGGATCTGACGCTTCGCTCGCTTACCGTTGCGGGGGCAGCACCGGACTGACATGGCCTTGAGTAAAGCACATGATTCACCGGTTTCCCGTTTCACCCTGTGAAGGGCACCCGTAACAAGGCGTGTAGGAGAGCATGGGCGGGGGTTGGGCGTCAATTGGCAAGGGTTCTCACCTGGAGCCGAATGATGATTGGCTCTTTGTAGGAGCTGCCGAAGGCTGCGATCTTTTGATCTTGATTTTAATAAGCAAAATCAAAAGATCGCAGCCTTCGGCAGCTCCTACAGGGGAACGCGTACCGCTCAACGATTGACCCGCCTCCACACGATGCGTAGCCTTGCGCATTCGAGGTTCTTCGGCGTCTGCCGAAGCTAAGAAGGGAACGCGGTCGATGCCGCGGCTGCCCCCGCAACTGTGAACGGTGATGTTCGCTGCCACGCCACTGCAAACCCTGTGCAACGGGTTCGCGGGAAGGCGCAGCGAATGCCAGGCCCACAAGCCCGGCACACCGTCAGCCAGGAGACCTGCCTCGACACAGATTCTCACTACAACCGGGCGGGGTGATCCGGTGGCGGAACTCTTGCGCGCGCACATCCGTCGCAGCGATTGTCGTCCCGTATGCCCGCCACCTTGCCAAAGGGCATCCGATGAAAACACTGGCCAAACTTCCCGTCACCATCGTTACCGGCTTCCTCGGCTCGGGCAAGACCACCTTGCTGCGGCACATGCTCGACAACGCCCAGGGTCGTCGCATCGCGGTGATCGTCAACGAGTTCGGCGAGCTGGGCATCGATGGCGAAATCCTCAAGCAGTGCTCCATCGGCTGCACTGAAGAAGAAGCCAGCGGCCGCGTCTACGAACTGGCCAACGGCTGCCTGTGCTGCACCGTCCAGGAAGAATTCTTCCCGGTGATGCGCGAATTGGTGGCCCGTCGCGGCGACCTCGATCACATTCTCATCGAAACCTCGGGCCTGGCCCTGCCAAAACCACTGGTGCAAGCCTTCCAGTGGCCGGAAATCCGCAGCGCCTGCACGGTCGACGCGGTCATTACCGTGGTCGACAGCCCGGCTGTCGCCGCCGGCACCTTCGCCGCCTTCCCGGACCAGGTCGACGCCCAGCGCAAACTCGACCCGAACCTGGACCACGAATCGCCGCTGCACGAACTGTTCGCCGACCAACTGGCCAGCGCCGACCTGGTGATCCTCAACAAGGCCGACCTGATCAGCCCTGAAGACCTGGCCCGTGTGCGCCTGGAAGTCGCCGAAGAACTGCCGCCAGCGGTGAAAGTCATCGAAGCCAGCAGCGGCCGCCTGCCGCTGGACGTACTGATCGGCCTCGGTGTCGGTTCCGAAGCGCACATCGACAGTCGTCACAGCCATCATGATCATCACCATGAAGGCGAGGACGATCACGACCACGACGCCTTCGATTCGATCTCCATCGAACTGCCGCAAGCTGACGAAAGCCTGCTGCTGGATGCCTTGACCCAACTGGTGGTCCAGCACGGCATCCTGCGCGTCAAAGGGTTCGCCGCGATCCCGGGCAAGCCGATGCGCCTGTTGATCCAGGGCGTGGGCACGCGCTTTGACAAGCATTTCGACCGTCAGTGGGGCGCCGAAGAAGCGCGCACCACGCGCTTGGTGTTGATCGGCCAGGCGCTGGACGCGGCGCTGCTCGAAGCGCAATTGCGCGCCGCACTCAGCGTCTAAGCCATGCACCTGCTCAGGACCCAGCCCGGCGGTTTCGTATCGGATGACAATATCGCCGACCTTGGACAGACCCCCGCCGAGTTGGTGATCCTGTGCAGCGGCGACTCCAGCCTGGCGCTGCTCGCTGAAGCGGCGCAGCAGTTGCCGGACGATTACCCGAGCGTGCGCCTGGCCAACCCGATGCAGGTGCAGAATCACGCCTCGGTCGACCTGTATGTCGACCAGGTCCTGCGTCACGCCAAGGTCATTCTGCTTTCCCTGCACGGTGGCATCGCCTATTGGCGTTACGGCGTCGAGCGGCTGGTGGAGTTGTCCGGGCGCGGGGTGCAGCTGATCCTGGTGCCGGGCGATGATCGTCCGGACCCGGAACTCAGCGACCTGAGCACTGTGGTTGCGCAAGACCGCGACCGACTCTGGCATTACCTGCGCCAGGGCGGCATGGCCAATGCCCTCGATATGTTTCGCTGTCTCGCCAATCGTTGGCTGGATCGCGACTACGCCTGGGCCGAGCCGCAGACCCTTGCGCGCACGGCGATCTACCATCCACAACAAAGCCCCGCCGCACTGCAGGATTGGCAAGCCGACTGGCAGGCCGATCAACCGGTAGCGGCCGTGCTGTTTTACCGCTCGCATCTGCAGGCGGCGAACACCGCTTTCATCGATGTTTTCTGCCAGCGCTTGCAGGCAGCGGGGCTTAACCCGCTGCCGATTGCCGTGGCCAGTTTGAAAGAGCCCGGCTGCCTGGCCGTGGTCGAGGACCTGCTGGATGAGGTCGCTGCCGGTGTGATTCTCAACACCACCGGTTTCGCCCAGTCCAGCCCCGAAGCGCCGCAGTTGCGGCCGTTTCGCCGCAATATTCCAGTGATTCAGGCCATTTGCGCCCAAGACAACGAGCCCGGTTGGCGCGCCAGCGAGCAGGGCCTCGGTCCGCGGGATCTGGCGATGCACATCGCGCTGCCGGAGCTGGACGGACGGATCATCAGCCGGCCGATCAGTTTCAAGGACCTGGCCTGGCGCAGCGAGCGCAGTCAGTCGGACGTGGTGTGTTATCGACCGCAACCGGAACGCATGGATTTCGTCGCCGAACTGGCGCGGCGCTGGATCGATCTGGCGCGGGTGCCCAATGGCGAGAAACGCATTGCGCTGATCCTGGCCAACTACCCGACCCGCGATGGGCGCATCGGCAATGGTGTCGGCCTCGACACACCTGCCGCCGCGCTGAACATCCTGCGTGCGCTGCATAACGAAGGTTATCCGCTACCGGCCCGGTTGCCCGACAGCGGCACCGCGTTGATCCAGCAATTGCTCGGCGGCGTCAGCAACGATCTCGATACCCTCGACCAGCGACCATGCCAGCAAAGCCTGGCACTGGACGACTATCAGCGGATGTTCGACGCGCTCCCCGCCGCCAACCGCCAGGCCGTGCTGGAACGCTGGGGCAGCCCTGAAAGCGATCCGATGTTCCGCGGCGGGCGGATGATGATTGCCGGGTTGCGTTTGGGCCTGACCTTCGTCGGCATTCAACCGGCCCGGGGTTATCAGGTCGACCCAAGCGCGGTCTACCATGACCCGGACCTGGTGCCACCGCATGGCTATCTCGCGTTCTATTTCTGGCTGCGCAACACCTATGGCGCCCACGGCGTGATTCATGTCGGCAAGCACGGCAACCTTGAATGGCTGCCGGGCAAGGGCGTCGGTCTGTCGGAAAATTGCTGGCCGGATGCGCTGCTCGGGCCGCTGCCGAACATCTATCCGTTTATCGTCAACGACCCGGGCGAGGGCGCCCAGGCCAAGCGCCGTACCCAGGCGGTGATCATCGATCACCTGATGCCGCCGCTGACCCGCGCCGAAACCTACGGGCCGCTGCGCAACCTCGAATTGCTGGCCGACGAATATTACGAAGCGCAATTGCTCGATCCCCGGCGTGCCCGGGAATTGCAGCGGGACATTCTGCAACTGGTGCGCGACAGCCATATCGACCGCGAACTGCAGCTGGATGAAAAACTCGACAGCGATGCCGATGCGGCGATCTGGCTGCCGCGCCTGGACACCTATTTGTGCGACTTGAAAGAGTCGCAGATCCGCGATGGCCTGCACGTGTTCGGCGAGTCGCCGACGGGGCGTTTGCGCATTGATACCTTGTTGGCTTTGCTGCGGATTCCCCGTGGCGACGGGCGAGGGGCGCAATCGAGTGTGATGCGGGCATTGGCCAAGGCCTTCGAGCTGGGGTTCGATCCGCTGGATTGTGCGCTGGCAGAACCTTGGGTCGGGCCGCGTCCGGATGAATTGCAAGCGCTGAGCGATGACGCCTGGCGCACCCTGGGCGATACCCGCGAACGCCTGGAACTGTTCGCCGCTCAACTGATTTCGCAGACTGTGGGTACCGAGATCGGGCTACCCACCCATTCTCCAGCCAACCCCATACCCTGTGGGAGCGAGCTTGCTCGCGATAGCGGTGTGTCAGATAAATCAATGTCGACTGACACACCGCTATCGCGAGCAAGCTCGCTCCCACAGGGTCCAGGTTGGTCTGACGTAAGCGCCATCCTCCACAGCCTGCGCGAAGTCGTCGCGCCGCGCCTGGATGCCTGTGGCCCGGCGGAAATGTGCGGTCTGCTCGATGCCTTGAGCGGTCGTTTCGTCATGGCCGGCCCCAGCGGTGCACCCAGTCGCGGGCGCCTGGACGTGCTGCCGACCGGGCGCAACTTTTATTCGGTGGACGTGCGCAACCTGCCGACCACCACCGCGTGGCGCATCGGTTTCCAGTCGGCGAACCTGATGCTTGAACGGCACCTGCAAGACCATGGTGATCACCTGCGCCAGCTCGGCCTGTCGGTCTGGGGCACCGCGACCATGCGCACCGGCGGTGACGACATCGCCCAGGCCATGGCGCTGATGGGCGTGCGGCCGGTCTGGGCCACCGGCAGTCAGCGGGTCGATGATTTTGAGATCCTGCCGCTGAGCGTGCTCGACCGTCCGCGGGTCGACGTGACCTTGCGCGTGTCCGGCTTCTTCCGCGATGCCTTTGCCAACCTGATCCGCCTGTTCGACGCGGCCGTGCAAGCGGTCGCCGCCCTCGACGAGCCGGACGACCTCAACCCGTTGGCGGCCAAGGTCCGCGCCGAGCGTGAAACGCTGCTGCAATCGGGTCTGGATGAAGAGATGGCTCGGCGCCAGGCCGGTTGGCGCATCTTTGGTGCCAAACCCGGTGCCTACGGCGCGGGCGTGCAAGGCGCGATTGACGGACGACTGTGGCAAAGCCGGCAGGACCTGGCCGAGGTTTACCTGAATTGGGGCGGTTACGCCTACGGCGGTTCCGACGAGGGTACCGCTGCCCGTGAACAGTTCGCCCAGCGCTTGAGCCAGGTGCAGGCGGTGCTGCAAAACCAGGACAACCGCGAGCACGACTTGCTCGACTCCAACGACTATTACCAATTCCAGGGCGGTATGCTCGCGGCCGTGGAAAGCCTCAGCGGCGAAGCGGCGGCCAGTTACCATGGCGATCACAGCCAGCCGGACCTGCCGAAGATCCGCACCCTGAAGGAAGAGCTGAACCGGGTGATCCGTTCCCGGGCGGCCAACCCGAAGTGGATCGACGGCGTGAAGCGTCATGGCTATAAAGGCGCGTTCGAACTGGCGGCCACCGTCGACAACCTGTTTGCTTTCGACGCCACGACGCAATTGATTGACGATCACCAGTACGCTCTGTTGGCGGACGCTTATCTGCTGGACCCGGCGACCCGGGACTTTGTTCGCGAGCACAATCCTCATGCACTGCGCGACATGACCGAGCGCCTGCTGGAAGCGCAGCAGCGGGGCATGTGGCAGGAGCCGGGCGAGTACCGCGAGGCGCTGGAGAATTTGTTGCTCGACATAGAAGAAGACATATGACCGACACCCCCCATTTCCCCCTCTCCGCCGTGGTCGGCGCCGACGCCTTGAAACTCGCCCTCTACCTCACCGCCATCGACCCGAAAATCGGCGGTGTGCTGATCGAAGGCCCGCGCGGCATGGCCAAATCGACCCTGGCCCGAGGCCTCGCGGACCTGCTGGCCAGCGGTCAATTCGTCACCTTGCCGCTGGGTGCTACCGAAGAACGCCTGGTCGGCACCCTCGACCTCGACGCCGCGCTGAGCGAGGGTCGCGCGCAATTCTCCCCTGGCGTGCTGGCCAAGGCGGACGGCGGCGTGCTGTACGTCGATGAGGTCAACCTGCTGCCCGATCACCTGGTGGACCTGTTGCTCGACGTGGCCGCCAGCGGCACCAACCTGATCGAGCGCGATGGCATTTCCCATCGGCATTCGGCGAAGTTCGTGCTGATCGGCACCATGAACCCGGAGGAGGGGGAACTGCGTCCGCAATTGCTCGACCGCTTTGGTTTGAACGTTGCCCTCAGCGGTCACACCGTGCCGACCGAACGTGGTCAGATCATTCGCCGGCGATTGGATTTCGACAGCGATCCCCAGCGTTTCTGCGTCGAGTGGGAAAGCCGGCAGCAATCACTGCGTGAGCGTTGCCAGGCAGCGCGCAGCACACTGGCGAGCATCCCCCTCGACGATCAGGCGCTGGCGCAGATCACCGAGCGCTGTTTTGCCGCGGGTGTCGATGGCCTGCGCGCCGATCTGGTGTGGTTGCGCGCGGCCCGTGCCCACGCAGCCTGGCGCGGTGCGAGCGCCATTGCCGAGGAAGATATCGATGCGGTTGCCGAGTTCGCCCTGCGCCATCGTCGTCGCGAACAGGCGCCGCCTGCGCCACAACACCATCAACCGCAGGCTGGCCAGCATTCAAACCCTGGGGAAGGCCAGGGCCAATGGGGCGAAATGCCCGCCCAGGCATTGCCGGTCGGTGCCCGCCGTGAACTGCCGAGCTGGCCAAAAAAGCCTTAGGCATTCGCCCTCGATCTGACGCGGGGGCGAATGCCAGGCCCCGCGCCGGACGGTTGGACCACGGCAAGCAAGGCAAGCGCCATGCGGCGCGCAACGGCTCGATCGACTGGCCCGGAACCTTGCAGGGTGGCCGCCCGCGCAAGCGCGATGACGTGCTGTTCCACCTGCGTACCCGTTCACCTCATGAACTGTGGCTGGTGATCGTCGACGCCTCGGCCTCGACCCGCCGCCATCAGGCGTTGAGCGACGCCAAGGGCCTGCTGGCACAACTGTTCGACGACGCCTACCGCCAGCGCGCGCGCCTGGCTTTGCTGACCGCCAGCGGCCAGGTACCGACATGGCAAGTGCAAGGGTTGAAGGCGTCCGCCGGTTTGCGTACCTGGCTGGATGGCCTCGGAGCGGGTGGCGGCACGCCGTTACTGGCAGCGCTGGGTGAAGCGGGACGCTGGCTGGCCGCCCGTCAGAAGCGTTTTCCGGCGGAGCGACAGCGACTGTTGCTGGTGACCGATGGCCGATTGAAAGACTTCACGATGTTGCCGACCCTTGATTGTCCGGGGCTGTTGATTGACATTGAGCGAGGGCCGATTCGGCTTGGGCGGGCGAGGGTGTTGGCGAGCGGGTTGGGTGCAGATTATCGGCATATCGATGATATAGGGGCTGCCGATACCTGCACTCTTTTGAGTTTTTCTGCGACTTCCCCGCCGGATACAAGTCTGTGAAGATCAAAAGATCGCAGCCTGCGGCAGCTCCTACAGAAAGCGGGTACATCCGAAATACCATAGGTGTACAACAATCGGGGTAGGAGCTGCCGCAGGCTGCGATCTTTTGATCTTCACAGGAGTGACGCATGCGTGTTCTAGCCGCCAACCATCAGGACGATTTCCGCGTCAAAGCCTACGCCGGCACCAACGGCGTGTTGTTAGCCATGGACCTGGCCAAGCCTCGGCGCAAAGGCCTGCCGGGTTGGGAGCTCTCACATTGATCACCTCGTCTCCATGGCCTGCGATGCGAATGCCGAGCGGGTGCTGGCGTCGCTCACGGAGTGGTCCTGAGGGAAGCGGCCGTGACTGAAGCGTTCGGCGCCGGGATCGGATTGCGCATCAGCGTGCCCACCACCAACGCCCCGAGCAAGGCCAGCAAACCCGCGACCCACAGCAACAGACTGAAACCGCCGACGAACGCCTGACGGGCCAGCGGTTCCACCAGTGAACGTGCGGTGTCGGGCAACAGGCTCATCGCGGCGCTCATGTCGCCGGCCACCACCCGCGAGGCGATGCCCTGGGTCTGGTCGAGCCATGGCGCACCCTGGGTCGACAGGCTGGTGCGCAGTAACTGCTCGGTATGGCTGGACAGCAACGCGCCGAATACACCGATGGCCAGCACAATCGCGCTGAAACGCATGGTCGTGCTCATGCCCGAAGCCATGCCGGTGCGCGCCCGTGGCACGCAGGCCATGATGTTCTTTTGCGTGTCGCCGTTAAGCAGCCCGGCCCCGGCACCGGTCACGGCAATCGCCAGGGCGAAGGGCAGGTAGCCGCCGCTGCTGACGGCCCAGGCACTGAGCAGATTACCGCTGCCGACCAGGGTCAAACCGGCGGCCATCATGGTCGCAGGCGCAAATCGACTGGACAGGCGCACACCGATACGCGGGCAAATCAGCATGGTCAGGGCGAACGGCAACATCCCCAGGCCCGACGCAATGGCTGAGAACCCCAGGCCGTTTTGCAGGTAGAACGGCAGCAGGGTCATCATCACCTGAGCACAGCCGGCGTAGGCAAACATGCCCAGCAGTGCGCCGATAAAGCGCGGATGCTTGAACAATTGCAGATCGACCATCGGCCGCTGCTGCAGTCGTTCAATCACCACGAACAGCCCCAGCAACAGGGCGCCGCCGATCAGTCGGGCGTAGGTCAGCGGGTTGCTCCAGCCGATGCGGTTGGCTTCGATCAGGCCCCAGATCAGACACAGCAAACTGGCGCTGAAGGCCAGGCTGCCCCAAGGGTCCAGACGTGCGGATTGGGTGTCGCGAGATTCCGGCACCGCATGCCAGACCATCGCCATCAAGAACAAGCCAACCGGCAGATTCAGGTAGAAAATCCAGCGCCAGCCGATGTATTCGGTGATCACTCCGCCGACGGTCGGCGCGGCGGTCATCGCCACCCCCATGCACGCGCCCCAGAACGCCCAGGCCTTGGCCCGCTCCACTTCGTCGTGAAAGGTATGGCCGATGGAGGCCAGGGCCGAGGTCAGCAGTAACGCCGCGCCGACACCCTTGATCGCCCGGACGATGTCGAGAAACAACGCGTTAGGCGCCGCGCCGCAACCGATGGACGCGAGGATGAAGATGCCCAGGCCGCAGAGCAGGGTTTTCTGGCGGCCGAAACGGTCGGCGATGCTTCCTGCCGGCAACAGCAGGGCGGCGAAGGCCAGCATGTAGGCGCTGACCACCCATTCGATGTCGGCAAAGTTCGCGCCCAGGTCCCTTGCGATCGTGGGCAGGGTGACGGCGACGATGTTGGTGTCGAGGACGATCAGCGAACAAACGCCGGAGGCCGTCAGCAACGTCAGGCGAGGGCTGACCCGGCTCATGATGTGATTGCCTTTTGGGCAAGGTGATTGCATCTGAGCGCGATAAGCAGTTTGACGTACATGGCAGGGGCTCTTTACTGTGATTGCCTGGAAAGCTTATCGCGACCGAATGCAGGCTTCGTTAGCCGGATAACGGGATTTCATTACCTTTGAGCTAATACAGCGATGGACATACGGCATTTCCGTTATTTTCTGGCCGTTGCCCGGCAAGGCAACTTCACCCGTGCCGCCGAGCAACTCGGTATCGCACCGCCGACCTTGACCCGCCAGATCCAGGACATGGAAAACGAACTCGGCACGCGATTGTTCGTGCGCCAGACGCGTGAAGTCAGCCTGACCGAGGCCGGCGCCGCGCTGGTGATCGAGGCCGAGGCGACGGTGCGGCAATTCGAATACGCCCAGCACAACGCCCAGCGTGCCGGACGCGGGGATATTGGCCATATCGAACTGGGTTACGTGGCGTCGGCGGTGTATTCGGGCTTGCTGCAGAAACAGGTGCAGGCCTTCAGCCGCGAGTGTCCTGATGTCAGCCTCAACGTACGGGAAAGTCCCATGGCGTCATTGCCGGCAATGGTGGTCGAGGGGCGTTTCGATATTGGCTATGTCCGCTCACCCATGACCTTGCCCGAAGGCATCGAGGCCATTTGCCTGGACGCCGAAGGCTTTGTGCTGGCGTTGCCGACCGAGTCCTGGTTGTGTCGTTTGCAGGAGATCAGTCCGGAACATTTGCAAAACGAGACATTCATCCTGCCGGAACAAATCAGCGGCACCTTGCAAGTCGCCGCCCAGGGTGGATTCGCACCAAAACTGGGTGCGCAGCCAGGCGGGCTGGTGGCGGTGATTGCCCTGGTGTCCCTGGGGCAGGGCGTGGCTGTGGTGCCCGAATCGGTGGTTGGGCACGTCGGTTTGCCCGGCGTGTTGTACCGTCCGATCAAGGGCTGTGCGGCGAGTTCGTGGTTGTCGTTGATTCATCGGCGGTTCGAGAAATCGGCGGCAGTGGCGAGGTATATCGAACAGGTTAAAAACCGCTGAAAGATCGCCCTGTAGGAGCTGCCGAAGGCTGCGATCTTTTGATCTTCTACAGATTTTGTAATGATTTCTGACTGTAGGAAAAGTCCCATTCACCTGTACGCTCCAAGGCCTTTTTCCTTTCAGGACTTGCATGAACACCCTCTTGGAGCCTCCCGGTTATCCTTCCTCTTCGCGCTACCCCGCGCTCTTGACGCACGCGAAACACCCGGTCTTTCGACTTTCGAACAGCTTCGACATTGCAGCTCCACGGCCTCTGCGCCGCGCCTTGCCGTGCCCGGCATTCTGACAATCACCGAAGAGACCGAGACTTATTTATGGAATGGATAGCTGACCCCACCGCCTGGCTGGGCTTGTTGACCCTAATCGTGCTGGAGCTGGTGCTGGGCATCGACAACCTGGTGTTTATCGCGATCCTCGCCGACAAACTGCCGCCCGAGCAGCGCGACCGTGCGCGAATCATCGGCCTGTCCCTGGCCTTGTTGATGCGCCTGGGCCTGCTGGCGAGTATTTCCTGGCTGGTGACCCTGACTCAGCCGCTGTTCGAGGTGTTCGACAAGAGCTTCTCCGGCCGTGACCTGATCATGCTGTTCGGTGGTGTGTTCCTGTTGTTCAAGGCCACCATGGAATTGCATGAACGACTCGAAGGCCATGTCGGCGAGCGCTCGTCCAACGCGGCTTATGCCATGTTCTGGCCGATCGTGGCGCAGATTGTGGTGCTCGATGCGGTGTTCTCCCTGGACGCGGTGATTACCGCCGTGGGCATGGTCGATGAGTTGGCGGTGATGATGATCGCGGTGATCATTTCCATCGGCCTGATGATCGTTGCCAGCAAGCCGCTGACCCGATTCGTCAACGCGCATCCGACGGTGATCATGCTCTGTCTGGGCTTCCTGATGATGATCGGCTTCGCCCTGACCGCCGAAGGCCTGGGCTTCCATATTCCCAAGGGCTATCTGTACGCGGCCATTGGCTTCTCGATCCTGATCGAAGTCTTCAACCAGATCGCCCGGGCTCGCCGCAAGCGGTCCATGCAGGGCCTGCGGCCAATACGTGAACGCACCGCCCACGCGGTAATGCGTTTGCTCGGTGGTCGACGGTTGGCGGTGGAGGAAGTCGGCGAGGACATCGCCGACATGCTGGACAACGGAGAAGCGCCAAACGGCGAACTGTTCGACCGCCGTGAACGGGTGATGATCAGCGGCGTGTTGCAACTGGCCGAGCGGCCGATCCGTACCGTGATGACCGTACGCGCCGACGTCGATCACATCGACCTGGCCGACGATGCCGAAACCATCCGCACACGGCTGATGCATTCGTCCTACTCGCGCTTGCCGCTGATTCGCGACGGAGCGGTGGATGAGCCCTTGGGCTTCGTGCACAAAAAAGAACTGCTCAAGGAATACCTGGCCGGCAACGAACCCGGCCTTGAGGATCTGGCGCGCAAGACCATCAACTTGCTGGACAGCTACTCGATCCTCAATGCCCTGGAACAGATGCGCAAGGCTTCGACCCACATTGCGTTCGTGGTCAATGAATTCGGCGACTTCGTCGGCGTGCTGACCATGACCGACATTCTCGAATCGATTGCCGGCGAACTGCCCGATGCCAGCGAAATCGAAGGCCCGGATGTGGTTGAAGCGCAGGGCGGGTTCATGGTCAGCGGCGCGTTGAACCTGGCGCGGGTGCGTCAGCGCACCGGCTTTTCGGCAGAACCGACCGACGACTACCAGACCCTCGCGGGGTTGGTGGTGAGCGTGCTGGACCGACTGCCGATGATTGGTGACAGCCATGAGTGGGAAGGCTGGCGGTTGACGGTGATGGCGGTTGAGGAACGGCGGGTGACGCGGGTGTTGCTGGCACCTGTCGGCGGGTAACTTTGCGCTGCTGCTGAAGGCCCCTTCGCGAGCAAGCTCGCTCCCACATTAGACCGTGTTCGCCAATACGACTCGGTCAATGGTGGGAGCGAGCCTGCTCGCGAATGCAATCGTTCAAACGAAGAGTATTTCAGCCCCGAATCCGCACACCAGGATGCAAGGATATGTGGCTTTAGCCGTGGAATTTATAAGAAAAAGGCATGTGTAACGTCCGGCTTAAAGTGCTATTTTGAATGCCATTAAAGGCACTCCAGGAACAGAGTCATGACGCATATCGTGCTTTCGAAAGTCGTCGCCAGCATTTCTGAACTCAAGAAAAACCCTATGGGAACAGTCGCGGCCGGTGGTGGCTTGTCCGTCGCGATTCTTAACCGCAACGAGCCGGCTTTCTACTGCGTCCCTGCCAAAGAATATGAAGCGATGATGGATCGACTGGAAGACATGGAGTTGATTGCCCTCTGCCGCGAACGAGAAAACGATCCGACGATCAAGGTTTCTATCGATGACCTATGAGTTGGAATTTTCCGATAAAGCCTGGAAAGAGTGGGAAAAGCTTGGCGCAACATTGAGGGAGCAGTTCAAGAAGAAGTTGCAGGAGCGACTCTCAAATCCGCACGTTCCGGCTGACCGGCTAAACGGGCTGGGGAATGCATACAAGATCAAGCTCCGTAATGCCGGGTATCGGCTGGTATACCGCGTCGTCGATGAGGTACTGGTAGTGACGGTGATAGCGGTAGGAAAGAGGGAGCGCGGAGAAGTTTATAAGTACGCAGGAAAACGCTAGATTTATTAGAGATGAATTTTTGCAATCGCAAGTACTCGCAAAGTCAGGTAGTCCCCGTACTACTAACCCAAGACAGTCTGGCAGCCAACCAGAAATTTGCGGGATACGTTGTCCAGACGCCAATACGAAGCCCCAACGGAGGCTTTGCTTCATTTTGAAGCTCCATCCCTCATATGTGGTGCAAATACCCGCGCTGTGTAGCCAACGGTAGCGCATCGCCATTTTGTGTATTACGCCAGGCCTTTATTTGCGCTTCCACGCATCCCCCTGATTCAAAACACTTTTCAATCTCCCCAACATCCCCTCCACAACCTGTGGCACACTTTCTGCTGTCTATTCCGTTGTTACATACCATGTTCCGGTATAGCGGAATACACATCACCCTGGAGTGCTTGCCATGCATCGCGGACCTTCCTTGTTCAAAGCGTGTGTTTTTCTCTTCGCGGCTTCGGCTGCTGCCGTGGGGGTTGCCCAGGCTGCAGACAGCAAGCTCGACAGTGTGCTGGCCCGCGGGAAGTTGATCGTCGGTACGGGCAGTACCAATGCCCCGTGGCACTTCCAGGGCGCGGACGGCAAGTTGCAGGGTTTCGATATCGATATTGCGCGGATGGTCGCCAAGGGCTTGTTCAATGACCCGAGCAAGGTCGAGTTCGTGGTGCAGTCCTCCGATGCGCGGATTCCCAACCTGCTGACCGACAAGGTCGACATGAGTTGCCAGTTCATCACCGTGACCGCCAGCCGGGCGCAGCAAGTGGCGTTTACCCTGCCGTACTACCGTGAAGGTGTCGGCCTGCTGTTACCCGCCAACAGCAAGTACAAGGAGATCGAAGACCTCAAGGCCGCCGGCGACGGCGTGACTGTTGCGGTACTGCAGAACGTGTATGCCGAAGAACTGGTGCATCAGGCCTTGCCCAAGGCCAAGGTCGATCAGTACGACAGCGTGGACTTGATGTATCAGGCGGTGAACTCCGGCCGTGCCGATGCCGCGGCGACCGATCAGTCGTCGGTCAAGTACCTGATGGTGCAGAACCAGGGTCGCTATCGCAGCCCGGCCTACGCCTGGAGCCCGCAAACCTACGCCTGCGCGGTCAAGCGTGGCGATCAGGACTGGCTGAACTTCGTCAACACCGCCCTGCATGAGGCCATGACCGGCGTTGAGTTCCCGACTTACGCGGCCTCGTTCAAGCAGTGGTTCGGTGTCGATCTGCCCACCCCGGCCATTGGTTTTCCCGTCGAATATAAATGACCCCGTGAGAGTGGGGCGCCCATAACGCGCCCCGTTCAAGGTACTGCTGACCATGAACTATCAGTTGAACTTTGCTGCCGTGTGGCGCGATTTCGACACCTTGCTGGCGGGGCTCGGCCTGGGTCTTCAGCTGGCGCTGGTGTCGATCGCCATCGGCTGCGTGATCGGCCTGCTGATGGCATTTGCCTTGCTGTCGAAGCATCGCGCGTTGCGGGTGCTGGCGTCGGTGTATGTGACGGTGATCCGCAATACGCCGATCCTGGTGTTGATTCTGTTGATCTACTTCGCTTTGCCGAGCCTGGGCATTCGCCTGGACAAGATCCCGTCGTTCATTATCACCCTGTCGCTGTATGCCGGGGCGTACTTGACCGAAGTGTTCCGCGGCGGGCTGTTGAGCATTCCCAAGGGCCAGCGCGAAGCCGGCCTCGCCATCGGGCTCGGTGAGTGGCAGGTCAAGGCCTACGTCACCGTGCCGGTGATGTTGCGCAATGTGTTGCCGGCGCTGTCGAACAATTTCATTTCGCTGTTCAAGGACACCTCGCTGGCGGCGGCGATTGCCGTGCCGGAGCTGACCTATTACGCGCGCAAGATCAATGTCGAGAGCTACCGGGTGATTGAAACCTGGATGGTCACTACAGCGCTCTATGTTGCGGCCTGTTACCTCATTGCCATGATGCTGCGTTACCTCGAGCAGCGCCTGGCGATTCGCCGATAGGAGGCCCCATGTACGAATCCCCCAGTTGGTTGCATGAGTTGTGGGTGGCGCGGGAAGTGCTGTGGCAGGGCTTTCTGACCAGTGTGCAGGTGTCGGCCCTGGCGATTCTGCTGGGCACGATGGTCGGCATCGTTACCGGCCTGGTGCTGACCTACGGCAAGTTCTGGATGCGCGCCCCGTTTCGGTTTTACGTCGACGTCATTCGCGGCACGCCGGTGTTTGTGCTGGTGCTGGCCTGCTTCTACATGGCGCCGGCGCTGGGTTGGCAGATCAGTGCATTCCAGGCGGGTGCCTTGGGGCTGACGCTGTTTTGCGGCTCGCACGTGGCCGAGATCGTGCGCGGTGCCTTGCAAGCGCTGCCCAGCGGTCAGATGGAAGCGAGCAAGGCCATCGGCCTGACGTTCTTTCAATCCCTCGGTTATGTGCTGCTGCCTCAGGCACTGCGGCAGATCCTGCCGACCTGGGTCAACTCGTCCACCGAGATCGTCAAGGCTTCGACGCTGTTGTCGGTGATTGGCGTGGCCGAGTTGCTGCTCAGTACACAGCAGATCATTGCCCGGACCTTCATGACCCTGGAGTTTTACCTGTTCGCCGGTTTTCTGTTTTTCGTCATCAACTACGGCATCGAATTACTCGGCCGGCACATTGAAAAGCGGGTGGCCCTGCCATGACTCACACTCAAACTCAAATTCAACGCTCCAATGCAACAGACCCCAAGGCGCAAAACGGCCAGCCCCTGCTGGACATTCGCGGCTTGCACAAACAGTACGGCCAACTCGAAGTGCTCAAGGGCGTCGACCTGACGATGCAGCGCGGCAACGTCGTGACGCTGATCGGCTCCAGCGGCTCGGGCAAGACCACGTTGCTGCGCTGCGTGAACATGCTCGAAGAGTTCCAGGGCGGGCAGATCCTGCTCGACGGCGAATCCATCGGTTATGACGAGGTCAACGGCAAGCGCGTGCGCCACCCGGAAAAAGTCATCGCCCGTCATCGGGCCATGACCGGCATGGCATTCCAGCAGTTCAACCTGTTTCCGCACCTCACGGCGTTGCAGAACGTCACCCTCGGGTTGCTCAAGGTCAAGAAGCTGCACAAGGACGAGGCGGTGGCCCTGGCGGAAAAATGGCTGGAGCGGGTCGGGCTGCTGGAGCGCCGTGACCACTACCCCGGTCAGTTGTCCGGCGGTCAGCAACAGCGTGTGGCGATTGCCCGGGCGATTGCGATGAACCCGAGCCTGATGCTGTTTGACGAAGTCACCTCGGCCCTTGACCCGGAACTGGTGGGCGAAGTGCTGAACGTGATCAAGGGCCTGGCCGAAGACGGCATGACCATGTTGCTGGTGACCCACGAAATGCGCTTCGCTTTCGAGGTCTCGGACAAGATCGTGTTCATGAATCAGGGGCGGATCGAAGAGCAGGGGCCGCCCAAGGAACTGTTTGAGCGCCCGCAATCGCCGCGACTGGCGGAATTTCTCAAGAACACGCGTTTCTGACTTTTATCCAAGAATTTTCATCTTTCAATCAGGAGAAACACCCATGAGCATTACTCGTTACGGCACCGGCAGCACCGCCGGTGGCGGCCAGCCCCGTCCTTTTGCCCGCGCAGTCGAAGCCGATGGCTGGCTGCACGTGTCCGGCCAGGTGCCGGCGGTGGATGGCGAGATCATTGCGGGCGGCATCGTCGAGCAGACCCACCAGACCATGAAAAACCTGATCGCGATTCTTGAAGAGGCCGGTTATGGCCTGGAAGACGTGGTGCGCACCGGTGTGTGGCTGGAAGACCCGCGGGATTTCTGGAGTTTCAACAAGGTGTTTTCCGAGTACTTCAAAAGCGAGCACGCACCGGCCCGGGCCTGTGTGCAGGCGAGCATGATGGTGGATTGCAAGGTCGAGATCGACTGCATCGCCTACAAGAAAAAGGCCTGAACCGAGGTGCGCCCATCGCGGGCAAGCCCGCTCCCACAGGATTTTGTGTGTTGCCGCAGATTGCAGGGATACCATCGATCCTTGTGGGAGCGGGCTTGCCCGCGATGGCGGCCTGCTGGTCGCCACCGGATTCTGGATAAACTCCAGGCCACATTGTATGGGAACCTGAAGACATGACCGAAGACACCATCAAGCGCCGGGCGCGCGGTCTGGACCGGGCGTTCGATATCCTCGATTTCCTCAAGGAGATCGGCCAGCCCCTGCGCCCGAATGAAATCGCCAGTGGCATCGGTAGCCCGAAATCCACGGTCTACGAGCTGGTTGCCTCACTGCTCGAACGGCGCATTCTCGAGCCCGTGGGCAAGGACGGGCACGTCTACCTCGGGCGTCAGCTGTACTTCCTCGGGCAGGCGCATTTGCGTCATTTCGACCTGACTCGCGAAGCCGATCACGCCCTTCAGGAAATCGTCAGCCAAACCCATGAAACCGCACAGATGTGCCTGCTCAACGGGCGCAAATACACCGTGGCGCTGATGAAGGAGGGCGAGCGGCATTTCCGCATTTCCTCGGACATCGGCGAAAACGCACCGATCCCCTGGACCGCTTCCGGGCGCCTGCTGCTGGCGCACCTGAGCGATCAGGACATCGTCGACCTGATCGACCCTGACGACTTCGTCCTGCCCAATGGCGAGCGCTTGCCGCTGGAACAGTTTCTCCAGGAAATCCGTCAGGCCGGCATCGATGGATTCTTCTCCTTCGACAGCGTCGCCGACACCTTTACCCATTGCTTCGCCGCCCCGGTCAAAGACCCCGGCGGCGTGGCCATCGCGACCCTGTGCATCGTCGCCCCCCGGGCCGATGCCAGGAACAACTACAACGACTATCGCCGGGTGCTGATCGACAGCGCCAACAGCCTGGCCCGTCGCATCAACGAATAACCGTGGCTGCTCGCGGCCGCGAATGTGAGGAGTTCGACCATGTATTCTGCCAAACATACTGCCGCCGTGGAAAAGGGCTTTGCCCACACGGGTGCCAACCTGGTGCGCGACGTCAGCCTGCCGGCGCTGGTGCTGCATCGCGAGGCGCTGGAACACAACATTCGCTGGATGCAGGCATTTGTCAGCAACAGCGGCGCGGAACTGGCACCCCACGGTAAAACCAGCATGACGCCTGCGCTGTTCCGCCGCCAACTCGACGCCGGTGCCTGGGGCATTACGCTGGCCAGCGCCACCCAGACCCGTGCGGCTTACGCCCATGGCGTGCATCGGGTGTTGATGGCCAACCAGTTGGTCGGCACGCCGAACATGGCGCTGATCGCCGATCTGCTGGCGGACCCGACGTTCGACTTTTATTGCATGGTCGATCACCCGGACAACGTCGCTGATCTGGGCGCGTATTTCGCCTCCCGCGGCGTGCGCCTGAATGTGATGATCGAGTACGGCGTGGTCGGTGGTCGTTGTGGTTGCCGCAGCGAAGGGGAAGTGCTCGCGCTGGCCAAGGCCATTGCAGCGCAACCGGCCCTGGCGCTGACCGGGATCGAAGGTTACGAAGGGGTGATTCACGGTGATCATGCGGTGACTGGCATCCGCGAGTTCGCCGCCTCCCTGGTACGCCTGGCGGTGCAGCTGCAGGACAGCGGGGCGTTCGCCATCGCCAAGCCGATCATCACCGCCTCGGGTTCGGCCTGGTACGATTTGATCGCCGAATCCTTCGAAGCCCAGAATGCCGGCGGACGTTTCCTCAGCGTGCTGCGTCCCGGCAGCTATGTGGCTCACGACCACGGCATCTATAAAGAAGCGCAGTGCTGTGTGCTCGACCGTCGCAGCGACCTGCACGAAGGCTTGCGCCCGGCGCTGGAGGTCTGGGCGCATGTGCAGTCGTTGCCGGAGCCGGGGTTTGCGGTGATCGCCCTGGGCAAGCGCGACGTGGCCTACGACGCCGGCCTGCCGGTGCCGTTGCTGCGTTACAAGGCGGGTGCGGTGCCGGCGACGGGTGAAGATGTCAGTGCCTGCAAGGTGACGGCGGTGATGGATCAGCATGCCTTCATGACCGTGGCGCCGGGGATCGAGTTGCGCGTGGGGGACATCATTTCCTTTGGTACTTCCCATCCGTGCCTGACGTTCGACAAGTGGCGTATCGGGTGCCTGGTGGATGAGCAACTGAATGTCATCGAGACCCTGGAAACCTGTTTCTAAGGCTTGAGACCGCGGCGCGGCCATCGCGAGCAAGCTCGCTCCCACAGGGGGCGGTGGTGAACATAAATTTAATGTTCACCACCGTCCCCTGTGGGAGCGGGCTTGCCCGCGATGGCGGCCGACCAGACACCAACGAAACACCAGAGACCCCACAACAATGAACACCATCAACACCCTCGGCCCCCACACCCCGCGCATCGCCCTGATTGGCGAATGCATGATCGAGTTGCAGCAACGCGCCGACGGCAGCCTGCAACAGAGCTTCGGCGGCGACACCTTGAACACGGCGGTTTACCTGTCCCGGGAACTGGGCGAGGGCGGCACGGTGGATTACGTCACGGCCCTGGGCGACGACAGCTTCAGCGATGCCATGTGCCAGAGCTGGGCCGCCGAACACATCGGCCTGGGCATGGTCCAGCGCTTGCCCGGGCGCTTGCCCGGTCTGTATTGCATCCAGACCGATGCGGCCGGCGAGCGACGATTTCTCTACTGGCGCAATGAGGCGGCCGTTCGCGACTGCTTCACCACCCCGGCCGCCGCACCGATCCTGGCGGCGCTACCGGATTACGACGTGCTGTATTTCAGCGGCATCACCCTGGCGGTACTCGGTGCGCAGGGGCGGGAGAAGTTACTGGAAACCCTGATCGAGGCCCGGCAGCGCGATGCGCGGATCGTGTTCGACAACAACTACCGGCCACGCTTGTGGGCCTCGATCGAGGAGGTGCGCAGGGCCTATCGCAGCGTGTTGCCTTATGTCGACCTGGCATTGCTGACTGTCGATGATGAGCAGGCGTTGTTTGATGTTGCCGACTGCGCGGCGGTGTTTGCCGCCTACGAGCAGGTTGGCACGCCGGAAGTGGTGCTCAAGCGCGGTGCCGAGGCGTGTTTGATTCGCTGTGATGGCGAGTCGTTCGAAGTCCCGGCGCAGGTGGTCGAGCGGGTGGTGGATACCACGGCGGCGGGGGATTCGTTCAGTGCGGCGTATCTGGCCAGTCGGTTGAAGGGTGGCAGTCCGGTCGAGGCGGCCGAGGCCGGGCATCGGTTGGCGAGTCGGGTGATTCAGGTGTCGGGGGCACTCATTCCCCGGTAAATGGAGAATGGCCGATTGCTGCGCAATCGGAATCGCGGGCAAGCCCGCTCCCACAGGATTTGTGTGTTGATCACTAATATCATGTACGCCACAAACCTTGTGGGAGCGGGCTTGCCCGCGAAGGGGCCGCAAACTCAATCCCGATAAAACACCTGCACCAGGTGATAGCCAAACTTGCTCTTGATCGGCCCATGCACCACCCGCAGTGGCTTTTTGAAGATCACCGCGTCGATCACGCCAACCATCTGCCCGGGCCGCACCTCGCCCAGGTCGCCGCCGCGCTTGCCGGACGGGCAGGTGGAGTACTTCTTGGCCAGCACATCGAAGGCTTCACCCTTGGCGATGCGTTGTTTGAGCTGCTCGGCTTCTTCCGAGGTTTTCACCAGAATATGGCGGGCTTGAGCTTTCATTGGGGCAGGTACCTTGCAACGGTGGTGGCTATGTTGGTGGCTATGTTGATGCCAACGGGGGGGCGCGCGATTATGCCTCAACTCACTCGGGTTGACCGATCATCGTGCGAATCTTGTTGGCCAGCAGGTCGATGGAAAAGGGCTTGGCCACCATGTCCATGCCTTCTTCGAGGAAACCCTGGCGTTCGGCGGCTTTCTCCGCATAACCGGTCATGAACAGCACTTTGAGGTCGGGCCGGTGCTGACGGGCGATTTCCGCCAGTTGCCGTCCATTCATGCCCGGCAGCCCGACATCGGTCACCAGCAGATCGACCCGCAGGTCGGATTCGAGCAAAGGCAGGGCTGTCTTCGCGTCTTCGGCTTCATGGGCGTGATATCCCAGCTCGTTGAGCAGGTCGAGCACCAGCATGCGTACCGCCGGATCGTCTTCCACCAGCACCACGGTTTCACCGGCAATCGCCGCTGGCGCCTCGCTGGTGATCGGCGACAATGCAGGGTCCGGCACTGCGACGTACAGCCGCGGCAAGTACAGGCGAACACTGGTGCCCTGGCCCGGCAGGCTGAACAGGCTGACGTGGCCGCCTGATTGCTGGGCGAAACCGTAGATCATCGACAACCCGAGACCGGTGCCCTGGCCGATGGGCTTGGTGGTGAAGAACGGGTCGAAAGCCTTGGCCAGTACCGACGGCGACATGCCGGTACCGTTGTCGCTGACGGCGATCATCAGGTAATCCCCGACCTTGACCGGCTCCAGGGTGGTGATGTCACTGCCGTCGAAATAGACGTTGGCGGTTTCGATCAGCAATTGGCCGCCATCGGGCATCGCGTCCCGGGCGTTGATCACCAGGTTGAGCAGGGCGTTTTCCAATTGACTGACGTCGGTGCTGACCGGCCAGATGTCCTCGGCCAGTTGCAGTTTGAGCTCGATATGGTCGCCTTTGGTGCGGCTGAGCAGGTCTTCCAGGGAATGGATCAGCTCATTGGCGTTGAGCGGTTTGCGATCCAGTGACTGGCGCCGGGAAAACGCCAGGAGCCGATGGGTGAGGGCGGCGGCGCGGTGGGCCGAGGACACCGCCGCCTCGGTGAAACGGCCGATTTCCGTGGTGCGCCCGTCGGCGATGTAACGCTGCATCAGGTCGAGGCTGCCGATGATCCCGGTGAGCATGTTATTGAAGTCATGGGCGATGCCGCCGGTGAGCTGGCCGACCGCCTCCATCTTCTGCGCATGGCGCAACGCTTCTTCGGCGCGTTCGCGTTCGAACATCTCGTTGAGCAGATTTTCATTGGCTTCGGCCAGTTGCCGGGTGCGGGCGCTGACACGTTCTTCGAGGGTTTCGTTGAGATTGCGCAGGGCTTCTTCGGTCTGTTTGCGTTCGGTTTCGTCGATCACGAAGATGTAGAAGCCATTCACCGCGCCATCCGGTCCGTGGCGCGGCAGGTAATTCATCAACGCCTGGCGGATGCTGCCATCACGATGCGCGGCGCTGATGCTGAAGCAGCAGGCTTTACCCGACAGGGCTTCGGCGATGTACCCGGCGCGCAGGTTGTAGGCGTCTTCGCCCAGTACCTCGCGAATCGTGCGACCGTAGAGTTCCTGGGGCGTCAGGCCGTACCAGTCCAGATAGGCGGCGTTGTTCAGGCGAAAGCGCTCCTCGCTGTCGACGTAACTGATCAGGATCGGCATGGCGTTGATGATCAGTTGCAGCTCGGTCTGGCTCTGGCGCAAAGCCTGCTCGGTGAGTTTGCGTTCGGTCAGGTCCAGGGCGGCACCGAGGAAACGGATGGGCCGGCCATGGTGGTCCTTGTAGCAACGACCCCGGGCAAACACCCAGCGCAACTGACCGCCGGGCTGCAGCAGGCGATATTCCTCGGCGTATTCGGTGCCGTGGGTAATGGAGTGCTTGATGCCGCGGGTGACCATGGCGCGGTCTTCCGGGTGCACGGCATGCAGATAGTCACTGATGGGCAACTGGCTGGCGAGTAATGGGTCGACGCCATGCAACTGGGCAAAATGGGTGTCGGCAATGAAACGGTCTTCGCTGATGTCCCAGTCCCAGGTGCCGACGGCATCGGTGGCGGCCAGGGCCAATTGCAGGCGCTCCTCGGTTTCATGCTGGGCCTTGAGGCTGGCTGCCGAGCGCTGTTCCAGCTCGAGGGCGATGCGGCGGCGCTCGTTGGTTTCGATGGCGGTGACCAGAATCCCGGCGACTTGGGTACTCTCATCGCGAATGGGGCTGTAGGTCAGGTCCAGCCAGAAATCGGAATCATCGCCATCGCGCTGCAAGGTGAAGCGCTGTTCGCTGTAGGTCCGCACTTGTCCTTGTAGGACGGCTCTGTAAATCGGGTCGGTAAAGTCTTTGAGTTCTGGCCAGATCTGGTGCGTGGGTTGTCCGAAAGCGTGTGGATGCTTGCTGCCGGCCAGCAGGGCGAAGCCATCGTTGTAGATCTGTGTGAGTTGTGGCCCCCACAGCAACAGCATGGGCATTGGCGAGTGAATCACGATGTCCACGGCGGTGCGCAAGCTCTGCGGCCAGGTCATGGCAGGGCCCAGCGGAGTGCATGTCCAGTCCAGCCTGGCGATCAAGGCCTGGGCATCGCTGCCGGTCGGTGATGCGTTCATCAAATTGTCCTGCACTAAGTCGGTGTGGCGGCGTCTATTATCCTTGCACGGCGGTAGACGCTGGATGACCTGTCTTGGGTCATTTTTATTCATTGAATGCTTCGCGGATGCTTTTTGCCATGGAAATCGATGCGTTGTTGAAGGTCCTGGCCAACCAGGATGGCTCCGATTTATACCTGTCCACGGGCGCGCCACCGAGCGCGCGGTTCGATGGCGTGCTCAAACCCCTGGCCGATCAGCCGTTCAAACCCGGGGAAATCGCCGCCATTGCCGCGTCCATCATGGACGCCGAACAGCGCCTGGAGTTCGATCGGGAACTGGAGATGAACCTGGCGATCTCGTTGGCGGGTGTCGGGCGCTTTCGGGTCAATATTTTCAAGCAGCGTAATGATGTGTCGATCGTGGTGCGCAACGTCAAACTCGACATTCCGCGCTTCGAAGACCTCAAGTTGCCCTCGGTGTTGCTCGAGTCGGTGATGCTCAAACAGGGTCTGATGTTGTTCGTCGGGGCGACCGGCTCGGGCAAGTCGACCTCGCTGGCGGCACTGATCGACTATCGCAACCGCCACAGCAGCGGCCATATCATCACCATTGAAGATCCGGTCGAGTACATCCATCGGCACAAGAAGTCGATCATCAACCAGCGCGAGGTCGGCGTCGATACCCGCAGTTTTCATGCCGCGCTGAAAAATACCCTGCGCCAGGCACCGGACGTGGTGCTGATCGGCGAAATCCGCGACCGCGAAACCATGGAGCATGCGCTGGCGTTTGCCGATACCGGCCATCTGGTGATCTCGACGCTGCATGCGCACAACGCCAATCAGGCACTGGACCGGATCATCAATTTCTTCCCCGAAGAACGTCGCGCGCAACTGCTCAATGACCTGGGGAATAACCTCAAGGCCTTCGTTTCCCAGCGATTGGTACCTTCGCGCGACGGTCACCGCCGGGCCGCGGTGGAGGTGATGCTGGGCTCGCCGACGATCGGCGATCTGATCCGGCGCAACGAGTTTTCCGAGCTCAAGGGGATTATGGAAAAGTCGCAGGAGGCGGGGATGCAGACGTTCGACGGTGCGCTTTACGCATTGGTTGTCGAGGGGGCGATCGATGAGGAAGAGGCGCTCAAGCATGCGGATTCGGTGAACAACTTGCGATTACGCTTGAAGTTGCACGCCGAAGCGTCACCAGGGCCCCATGCACCGCCCGGTGAATGGGGACTGATGGACTGACGCATAACCCCTGTAGGAGCCGGCTTGCCGGCGAAGGGGCCCTCGAGTCTTGCACCAATCGTCAGACCGCTTTCGCTGGCAAGCCAGCTCCTACAGGGACTGACGCATAACCTGTAGGAGCCGGCTTGCCGGCGAAGGGGCCCTCGAGTCTTGCACCAATCGTCAGACCGCTTTCGCTGGCAAGCCAGCTCCTACAGGGACTGACGCATAACCTGTAGGAGCCGGCTTGCCGGCGAAGGGGCCCTTGAGTTTTGCACCAATCGTGAGGCCGCTTTCGCTGGCAAGCCAGCTCCTACAGGGACGGGTTTCAGTCGTTGAGTTCGGGGCGATTGCGGAATTGTTCCAGCGCCTCGGGATTGGCCAGGGCATCGGTGTTTTTCACCGGTTGCCCATGCACCACATTGCGCACGGCCAGCTCGACCACCTTGCCACTGATCGTCCGTGGAATGTCCGTCACCGCCACAATCTTCGCCGGCACATGCCGTGGCGTGGTGTTGGCGCGGATGACCTGGCGAATCTGCAGTTGCAGTGCATCGTCCAGTTCGACGTCGTCGCGCAAACGCACGAACAGTACCACCCGCACATCATCCTGCCACTGTTGACCGATGGCCACGCTGTCGAGCACTTGCGGGACTTTCTCCACCTGACGGTAGATTTCCGCCGTGCCAATGCGCACGCCGCCCGGGTTGAGCACCGCGTCCGAGCGCCCATGGATCAGCATCCCGCCGTGCGCCAGCTGTTCGGCGTAATCGCCCTGGGCCCAGACCCCGGGGAACAGACTGAAGTATGACGCGCGCAGCTTGTCCCCGGTGGGGTCATTCCACAAGCCGATGGGCATTGCCGGGAAGTGCCGGGTGCAGACCAGTTCGCCTTTTTCGCCAACGACGGGCGTACCGGCATCGTTCCAGACCTCGACGGCCATGCCCAGGCTCTTGCCCTGGATTTCCCCGCGACGAACCGGCAGCAGCGGATTGCCGTTGACGAAGCACGACACCACGTCGGTGCCACCGGACATCGACGCCAGGCACAGGTCGCGCTTGACGTCACGGTAAACGTAGTCGTAGCTCTGGGGCGACAGCGCGGAACCGGTGCACAGCAGGGTTTTCAGGCTGCCCAGATCATGGCTTTGCCGCGGCTTCACGCCATTGCTTTCCAGGGTCGCCAGGTACTTGGGGCTGGTGCCGAACACGCTGATGCGTTCGTCGTCGATCAGATCGACCAGACGCTCGGGCCCGGGATGAAAGGGTGAACCGTCATACAGCACCACGGCGCTGTCCACGGCCAGGGCCGAGACCAGCCAGTTCCACATCATCCAGCCGCAGGTGGTGTAGTAGAACAACCGGTCGCCGGGACCGAGATCGCAATGCAGCCCATGCTCCTTGACGTGTTGCAGCAGTACGCCGCCGGTGCTGTGGATGATGCATTTGGGAATGCCGGTGGTGCCGCTGGAATAAAGGATGTACAGCGGATGAGCGAAGGGCACCGGCACGAAATCCGGCTCGCCGCCAGGCGCGTAGAACTCATCCCAGAGCGTGACGTTAGCCTGGGTATGGAATGCTTCGATGCGCGCCTGCGGCCGTGCGTAAGGGACGACGACCAGCTGCTGCAGGGACGGCAATTGAGCGAGTATTTCGTTGATCTTGGCCGTCTGGTCGATCTCTTTGCCGGCGTAGCGGTAGCCGGCGCAAGTGATCAGCACTGTCGGCTCGATCTGGCCGAAACGATCGACCACCCCCTGGGTGCCGAAGTCCGGCGACGAACAGGACCAGATCGCCCCGAGGCTGGCGGTGGCGAGCATGGCCACCAGGGTTTGCCAGGTGTTCGGCATGCACGCGGCCACGCGGTCGCCGAGGCCGACACCACAGGCGATCAAACCGTTCTGGAAACCGGCGACGTGTTCCGCCAGTTCGGCCCAGGTCAACTGTTCACGCTGACCGTGTTCACCAATAGCGACCACCGCCACGGCATCGTCGCGACGCCGTAGCAGGTGTTCGGCGAAGTTCAGGGTGGCACCGGGAAACCACTGGGCACTGGGCATTTGCGCGCCTTCGACCAGCACGGCGTCGGGTTGGTCGTGAAAGCGGATGTCGAAGAAATCGACGATGGCCTGCCAGAAGTCGACCCGCCGCTCGATGGACCATTGATGCAAGGCGGGGTAGTCGGCGACGTCCAGGTTATGTCGTTGATTGATGAAACGCCGGAAGGCGTCCATGCGGGTCTTGCCGATGCGCTCGGCGCCGGGTTGCCAGAGGATGTCGGACATGGTTTGCCTCTTCTTGTTGGCGAGTGCTACGCACTCGATCGCGGCGGTGCGGCGATTCCGACAAGCCACGCTCCCACAGGTTGTGTGGTGGGTGTCGAATGTGGATTCGACACAAAACCTGTGGGAGCGTGGCTTGTCGGACCGCCGCACCGCCGCGAAGAACGATAACGCGGTCTAATGGCTGGTTACTGCGCCAACCACCCACCATCGATATTCCACGCCGCGCCCCGCACCTGGCTACCGGCTTCGCTGCACAGAAACAGCACCAGTTCACCCAGCTGCGGCGGTGTCACGAACTCTCCGGACGGCTGCTTCTCGGCCAGCAAATCATGCTGTGCCTGTTGCGGCTCGATCCCGGTCGCGATGCGGTCGTCGATCTGTTTTTGCACCAGCGGCGTCAACACCCAGCCGGGGCAGATGGCGTTGCACGTCACATTCGTCCGGGCCGTTTCCAGGCCGACCACCTTGGTCAAACCGATCACCCCATGCTTGGCCGCCACATACGCCGCCTTGCCCACCGAGCCGACCTGACCGTGCACCGAGGCGATGTTGATGATCCGCCCCCAGCCCTTGGCGCGCATGCCCGGCAGGCTCAAACGGGTGCCGTGGAACACCGACGAGAGGTTGATCGCAATGATCGAATCCCAGCGCTCCAACGGGAAATCTTCCACCGGCGCCACATGCTGGATGCCGGCGTTGTTGACCAGAATGTCCACGCCACCGAACTCGCGCTCGGCGTAGGCAATCATCTCGGCAATCTGTGCCGGGTCGCTGACGTCAGCCGGATGATGACCGACCTTGCCCCCGCTTTTGTTACTGATCTGCTCCACCTCGGCAATCACCTTGGAAGCATCGCCGAAACCGTTGAGGATCAGGTTGGCGCCGGCCTTGGCCAGGCTCAGGGCGATGCCCAGGCCGATGCCGCTGGTGGAACCGGTGACCAGTGCAGTCTTGCCCGAAAGAGTTGTCATGAAAACCTCACACAATGCCAGTGGCGTAGAAAGTACCGATCACCACAAAGACCGCCAGGGTCTTGATCAGCGTAATACAGAAAATGTCTTTGTAAGCTTCGCGGTGGGTCAGGCCGGTGACTGCCAGCAAGGTAATCACCGCGCCATTGTGCGGCAGGGTGTCCATGCCGCCGCTGGCCATTGCAGCGACCCGGTGCAGCACTTCCAGGGGAATGTCGGCCGCATGGGCCGCCGCGATGAAGTCATTGGCCATGGCCGCCAGGGCAATGCTCATGCCGCCCGAGGCCGAACCGGTGATGCCGGCCAGCAGGGTCACGGTGATCGCTTCATTGACCAGCGGGTTGGGAATGCTCTTGAGCCAGTCGGCCAGTACCAGGAAGCCCGGCAAGGAGGCGATCACCGCACCAAAGCCGTACTCCGACGCAGTGTTCATCGCCGCCAGCAACGAACCGCTGACCGCACTTCGACTGCCTTCGGCCAACTTGCCGCGAATCGCCTGGAAGCCGAACACCAGCACCATGATGATGCCGACCAGCAAGGCGGCCTGAACTGCCCAGATCGCGGTGAGTTTGGCGATTTCGGTGGTCACGGGCGCCGCCATGCCCGGCAGCGCGAGGCTATGGGTCTTGCCGTACCACTGCGGAATCCACTGGGTAAACAACAGGTTCATGATGCCGACGGCCAGCAGCGGCGACAGGGCGATCCATGGGTTTGGCAGCTTGATGTCGGCAGCGGTTTCCGGCTCGTTGCGCAGTTCGGTGCCATAGCCTTCACCGGCCCGCTGAGCCTTGTTGCGCTGGCGCTGCAGAAACAGCATGCCGGCGCAGACCACGAAAATCGAGCCGATCAGGCCCAGCCAGGGCGCGGCCCAGGCGGTGGTGTTGAAGAAGGTGCTGGGGATGATGTTCTGGATCTGCGGGGTGCCGGGCAGGGCGTCCATGGTGAACGAGAACGCGCCGAGGGCAATGGTCGCCGGGATCAGGCGCTTGGGAATATTGCTTTGGCGGAACATTTCGGCGGCAAACGGATAGACCGCAAACACCACCACAAACAGTGACACGCCGCCGTAAGTGAGCAACGCGCAGACCAGCACGATCACCAGCATCGCCTGGCGAGTGCCGAGCAGTCGAATCGCTGCCGCAACGATAGAGCGCGAGAAACCCGACAGTTCGATCAGCTTGCCGAACACTGCGCCCAGCAGGAATACCGGGAAGTACAGTTTGATGAAGCCGACCATTTTTTCCATGAACACCCCGGTGAAGGCAGGGGCGACGGCGGAAGGGTCGGTGAGCAGGACAGCGCCGAGGGCGGCAATCGGGGCAAAGAGGATAACGCTGTAGCCACGGTAGGCCGCGAGCATCAGCAGCGTGAGGGCTGCCAAGGCAATGATCACACTCATGGTGTGTCTCCTGGATTGTTATTTTTTTTGGGTGAAACGTTGTGAGGCAAGGCTATAGCGATATGTGTGCCAACATGCCAACTTGTTGAAATATAAGGATATTTATTTGTATTGGTGAAGTTGATGAGTTTTTTGTCTCTGTTTTGAGATTTTTGCTGAGGTAGAGGGCCTCTTCGCTGGCAAGCCAGCTCCTACACAGGGTGTGCGGTGTGCATGCGATTTCTGTAGGAGCCGGCTTGCTGGCGAAGAGCGCGCAGCGCTTCAATGGTGTGTCTATAAATAGAGATTTATGTCTCGTTATGGAGACTCTGCAATCCCCAGCGCCACCATTTTCTTGTATAACGTCGATCGCCCCAACCCCAGCCTGGACGCCGCTTCAATCACCTTGCCTCCGCATTGCGCCAGGGCCGACTCAATCAACTGCCGGTCAAACCGCGCCCGCGCCTCGCTGAAGGTCTCCTGGGCAACCGCCTCGAAGTTCAAGGGCGCCACACGCTCCACCGGCATGAGCGTACCGATCGCCGCGCGGATATCCGTGGCATTGAGCATCAGGTCATCACTGAGCAAGGCCGCCCGCTCCAGCACATTGCGCAGTTCGCGAATGTTTCCCGGCCAGGCATGTTGACCCAATAATTCAAGCGCCTCGCGGTTCAGTTCATGCTGACTGCGCAGTTCTTCCAGGATCGCTTCGCTGAGCGCCGGTAGATCGTCAAGGCGATTGCGCAAGGGCGGGACCTGAATCGGCAGCACATTGAGGCGATAATACAAATCGGCCCGGAACTCGCCGCGCCTGATCGCCGCTTCCAGATCAGTCGACGTGGCGGCAATCACCCGCACATCGCTCTGGATCACTTCGTTGGAGCCCACCGGCTCGAATTCCTTTTCCTGCAGCACCCGCAGCAACTTGCTTTGCAGGGGCAGCGGCATGTCGCCGATTTCATCGAGGAACAGCGTGCCGCCCTGGGCGATCTGCAATTTGCCGGCACGGCCCTTGCGGTCGGCACCGGTAAACGCGCCTGGCGCGGTGCCGAAGAACTCGGCCTCCAGCAGCGCCTCGGGAATCGCCGCGCTGTTGATGCTGACGAAGGCTTTGTGCGCGCGGGGCGAAGCACCGTGAATCGCCTGGGCCAGCAATTCCTTGCCGGTGCCGGTTTCACCAAGCAGCAACACCGGCGAATCGGCGCTGGCACTGCGCCGGGCGCGACGTTTGACTTCCAGGCTGGCGGCGCTGGTGCCGATGAAGTGGGCGAAGTTGTATTTGGTCTGCCGTGATCGCAGCAGCGAGCGCGTGGAAGCAAGCTCTTCCTGCATGCTCATGTAGCGCTTGAGCATCGGCGACAGGCTGCGCAATTCGTCGAACAGGGCAAAGCCGATGGCGCCGATCACCACGCCTGTATCGTCGTGAATCGGCAGGCGCATCACCACCAGCGGTTCCTTGGGGGTGTCCTGCATGTCGAGCAGAATCGGCCGGCCGCTGCGCACCACCTCACGCAGCAGGCTGCCGGGGATCACGCTTTCGCAGGCTTTGCCGATTGCCACTTGCGCCGACTCCAGGCCAAAGCGTCGGGCGTACCGCTCGTTCATCCAGACGATATTGGCGTCGCGATCGACGATCACCGTGCCTTCACTCGACTGCTCGATGATTTCGAACAATGAACGGATCGCCAGCAGGCGGACCTGTTGGTAATCCTTGAGGCTTTCGGTGGTGTTCATGGGTGTCATATCCAGAAAGTGTGGTGTCTGTGCCGGCCCCTTCGCGAGCAAGCCCGCTCCCACAGTTGATCTGTGTCGTTCACAAATCCCCTGTGGGAGCGGGCTTGCTCGCGAAGGCCGCGCCGCGGTTCAACGGCAAGCACCGGATTATGCCCACCCCAAATGCGCCGCCGCCAACAGCTCTTTGGTATAGGGATGCTGCGGCGAATCGAACACGTCGTGGCTGGCACCGCTTTCCACCACTTTGCCGTCCTTGATCACGATCATGTCGTGGGCCAGGGCGCGTACCACCGCCAGGTCGTGACTGATGAACAGGTACGTCAGCCCGTGCTTTTCCTGAAGCTGACGGAGCAGGGCGACCACTTGTTTTTGCACGGTGCGGTCCAGCGCCGAGGTCGGTTCGTCCAGCAGGATCAGCGCCGGTTTCAACACCAGCGCGCGGGCGATGGCGATGCGCTGGCGTTGCCCGCCGGAGAATTCGTGGGGGTAACGATCGCGGCTTTGCGGGTCGAGGCCGACTTCTTCCAGCGCCCGAATCACCTCGGCCTTGCATTCGTCCGCCGTCAATCGGCTATGCACTTCAAGGCCTTCACTGATGATCTGCGCCACCGACATTCGCGGGCTGAGGCTGCCGAAGGGGTCCTGGAACACCACCTGCATTTTCTTGCGCCACGGCCGCAGCTGTTTTTGCGACAAGCCGTCCAGCGCTTCACCCTGGAAGCGAATGCTGCCGTCGGAATCGAGCAGGCGCAAAATCGCCTGACCCAGGGTCGACTTGCCGGAACCGGATTCACCGACGATGCCCAGGGTCTTGCCGCGCTGGACATTCAGGCTGATGCCGTCCACCGCGTGCAAATACGTCTTGCGTTGGAACAGCCCGCCGCCGAGGGCGAACCGCACACACAGGTCGGCCACTTCCAGCACGTTCTCGCGTTCGTCCCGGGGCAGGGCTTCGCCTTCCGGCTCGGCGTTGAGCAGCACGCAGCTGTAGGGATGCTTCGGTTCGGTGAACAGCGTCTCGCAGGGCGCTTGCTCGACGATTTCGCCGGCCTTCATCACACACACACGTTGAGCGATGCTGCGCACCAGATTGAGGTCGTGGCTGATCAACAGCAGTGACATGCCGAGCCGCTTCTGCAGGGATTTGAGCAGCAGCAGGATCTTGCGCTGCACCGTCACGTCCAGCGCGGTGGTAGGTTCGTCGGCGATCAGCAACTCTGGCTCGCAGGCCAGGGCCATGGCAATCATCACCCGTTGGCGCTGGCCGCCGGACAATTGATGGGGATAAGCCTTGAGCCGCTCCTTGGGTTTCTGGATGCCCACCAGTTGCAGCAACTCGAGAATCCGCGCCTGCGCCGCTTTGCCGGTCAGCCCCTTGTGCAACAGCAGGGTTTCACCGATCTGTTTTTCGACGCTGTGCAGCGGGTTGAGCGACGACATCGGTTCCTGGAAGATCATCGCGATCCGGTTGCCGCGCAACTCGCGCAGTACCGTGGAGGAAGCGCCGAGCAGTTCCTTGCCGCGATAGCGAATGCTGCCCGAGGTGTCGGTGCCGGTCTCGGGAAGCAGTTGCAGGATCGAGTGCGCGGTCACCGACTTGCCGCAACCCGACTCGCCCACCAGGGCCAGGCACTCGCCGGGGCGGATATCCAGGCACAGGTTGCGCACCACGGTCTGGCCGCTGAAGGCCACGCTGAGGTCACGAATTTCGATCAGGTTATTACTCATATCAACGCCCTAATCATGACCGGGGATCAAAGGCGTCGCGCAACGCCTCGCCGATAAACACCAGTAGAGAAAGAATCAGTGCCAGGGTGAAAAACGCGGTCAGTCCCAGCCACGGCGCTTGCAGGTTCTGCTTGCCTTGACCGATCAACTCGCCCAGGGACGCACTGCCGGCCGGCATGCCGAAACCGAGGAAATCCAGGGCCGTGAGGGTCGAGATCGCCCCGGTCAGTATGAATGGCAGATAACTCAGGGTCGCATTCATCGCGTTCGGCAGGATGTGCCGCACGATGACCTTGCGGTCGCTCAGGCCCAGGGCTCGGGCGGCCTTGACGTATTCCAGGTTGCGCCCGCGCAGGAATTCGGCGCGCACCACGTCGACCAGGGCCAGCCAGGAAAACAGCGCCATGATCCCCAGCAACCACCAGAAATTCGGCTCGACGAACCCGGAGAGAATGATCAGCAGATACAGCACTGGCAACCCGGACCAGACCTCCAGCAGCCGCTGACCCAAGAGGTCGACCCAGCCGCCGTAATAGCCTTGCAGTGCGCCGGCCGCGATACCGATCAGGGCGCTGACCAAGGTCAGCATCAAGGCGAACAGGATCGACACCCGTGCGCCGAAAATCACCCGGGCCATCACGTCCCGGGCCTGGTCGTCAGTGCCCAGCCGGTTGACCTTCGACGGCGGGCTCGGTGCCGGTTTGTCCAGGTCATAGTTGGGCGTATCGTCACTGAACGGGATCGGCGGAAACAGCAGCCAGCCTCCGTCCTTCTTGATCAGGTTCTGCACATAGTCGCTGCGGTAATCCGCCTGGAACGGCAGTTGTCCGCCGAATTCCTGCTCGGTGTGGCGTTTGAAGGCGGGGAAGTACAGCGAACCCTGGTAACCCACCACCAGCGGTCTGTCGTTGGCGATCAGTTCGCCGCCGAGGGTGAGCAGGAACAGGCCGATAAACAGCCACAGCGACCACCAGCCACGACGGTTTTTCTTGAACCGTTCGAAGCGGCGACGGCCCAGCGGCGAGAGCTTGAACATCAGGCGTTCCTCGCGGCGAAGTCGATACGCGGGTCGACCAGGGTGTAGCACAGATCACCGACGATTTTTATCAGCAGGCCGAACAGGGTAAAGATGAACAGCGAGCCGAACACCACCGGATAGTCCCGAGACACCGCGGCTTCGTAACTCATGCGGCCCAGGCCATCGAGGGAGAAGATCACTTCGATCAGCAAGGAACCGGCGAAAAAAACGCTGATGAAGGCCTGGGGTATCCCCGACACCACCAGCAGCATGGCGTTGCGAAACACATGGCCGTACAGCACCCGTCGCTCGCTCATGCCCTTGGCGCGGGCGGTGACCACGTATTGGCGGGTGATTTCATTGAGGAAGGAGTTCTTGGTCAGGATGGTCAGGGTGGCGAAGCCGCCGATCACCAGTGACGTGACCGGCAACACCAGGTGCCAGAAGTAGTCGGCGATTTTGCCCAGAGTCGACAGCGACTCGAAGTTGTCCGAGACCAGGCCTCGCACCGGAAACCAGTTCAACGAAGTACCCCCGGCGAACACCACGATCAGGAACATCGCGAACAGGAACGCCGGCATGGCGTAGCCGATGACGATGGCGGTGCTGCTCCAGATATCGAAATGGCTGCCGTGATGCACGGCCTTGCGGATGCCCAGGGGAATCGACACCAGGTAGGTGATCAGCGTGGCCCAGAGCCCGAGGGAAATGGTCACCGGCATTTTTTCCAGGATCAGGTCGGTGACCGTGGCGCCGCGGAAGAAGCTCTTGCCGAAGTCCAGTTGCGCATAGCTCTTGAGCATCAGCCACAGGCGTTCCGGGGCCGGCTTGTCGAAGCCGTACTGTTTTTCGATCTCCTTGATCAGCTGCGGGTCGAGGCCTCGGCTGGCCCGGGAACCGCCATGGCTGATGGCGTCGCTGGAACCACCGCCGACACTGGCGCCGCCGATGCCTTGCAGGTGCGCGATCGCCTGTTCCACCGGGCCGCCCGGCGCGGCCTGGACGATGACGAAGTTGACCAGGAGAATGATCAACAGTGTCGGAATGATCAGCAGCAGGCGCCGCAGGATATAAGCCCACATCAGTGCGGCCCTCCGGGTGCGCCGCGCTTGATGAGTTCGGCCGTCATCTGCTGGTTGGTCAGGGGCGTGGAGCTCACTTCCCACCAGCTCTCGACGGCTTCGTCATTGCTGGCTTGCACGCTGGGAATGCCGAAGCGGTTCCACCATACGGTCGAACTGCCTGGCGGGTAATAGTTGGGAATCCAGTAGTAGTTCCATTGCAGTACCCGGTCCAGGGCATGGGCATGGCGCAACATGTCGGCCTGGGTGTTGGCGCGAACCAGGCCGTTGAGCAGCGTATCGACCGCCGGGTTCTTCAGCACCATGTAGTTGTTGGAACCCGGATCGTTGGCCGCCACCGAGCCGAAGTAGTTGTACAGCTCATTGCCCGGCGAGGTGGTGACCGGGTAGCCGGTCACGATCATGTCGTAGTCCCGGGACATCAGGCGATTGACGTACTGCGACGAGTCGATGCGGCGGATGTTCAGGTCGATGCCGATCTGTTTCAGCGTGCGTTTGTACGGCAGGAGCAAGCGGTCCATGCCGTTCTGGCTGACCAGGAAGGTAAAGCTCAGCGGCTTGCCTTCGGCGTTCACCAGTTGATCGCCATCGGGCGTCCAGCCTGCTGCTTCCAGCAACTCAAGGGCCTGCAACTGTTTGTCGCGAATGACGCCGCTGCCATCGGTTTTCGGTGCTTCGAAGACCTGGGTGAACACCTCATCCGGGATCTGTCCGCGAAGGGGCTCGAGAATCGCCAGCTCGGCGGCATCGGGCAGGTTGCGCGCGGCGAGGTCGGTGTTGGAGAAGAAGCTCTGCTGACGGATATACAGGTCGCGCATCATCTGCCGGTTGCTCCACTCGAAATCCCAGAGCATGGCCAGGGCCTGGCGAACGCGACGGTCCTGGAACAGCGGATTTTGCAGGTTGAACACAAAGCCTTGCGCCGATTGCGGGGCGTTTTGGGCCAGGTGGGCCTTTTGCAGGCGCCCGTCACTCAGCGCCGGGCTGTCGTAGCCGATCGAGTAACCGGTGGCGGAAAATTCACGGTTGTAGTCGTAGGCACCGCCACGCAGCACCTGGCGCGCCACGTCGGTATCGCCAAAATATTCGATGCTGAAATGGTCGAAATTGTACAGGCCGCGGCTGACCGGCAGGTCCTTGCCCCACCAGTCGGGGTTGCGCTTGAAGGTGATGCTGCGCCCGGAGTCGACCTTGGTGACCTGGTACGGACCGCTGCCCAGCGGTGGCTCGTATCCGCCGCCGCCGGCGAAGTCGCGGGTTTTCCACCAGTGCTCGGGAAACACCGGCAAGGTCGCGATATCCAGGGGCAGGGTGCGGTTTTCGTTGTTCTTGAAGTCGAAACGCACGGTGCGTGGCGACTCCACTTCGACGCCCTTGACGTCGGCGAATTGCGTGCGATAACGCAGGCTGCCCTGGGTCATCAGCAGCTCGAAGGTATAACGCACGTCTTCGGCGGTGATCGGCTGGCCATCGGCAAAACGGGCCTTGGGGTTGAGGTTGAAACGCAGGGACAGGCCGTCATCGGCGCGCTCCATCGTCTGCGCCACCAGGCCGTACACGGTGTAGGGTTCGTCCAGCGAGCGCTGGGCCAGGGGCGAATAGATCAAGCCGTCGATCTGAGTGACGCCGATGCCCTTGTCGATGTACGGCAGGGTATGGTCGAAATGGCCGATTTCGATTGCCGAACGACGCATCGTGCCGCCCTTGGGTGCTTGCAGGTTGGTGTAGGCAAAATGACTGAAGTCGGCCGGATACTTTGCCGGTTCGCCGTACACGGTCAGCGCATGTTGCGGTGTTGCATTCACCCCGGCAGCACCCGATAACAGGGCCAGGGCAGTGAACAACAAGGTTGGGAAAGCCAGTCGCATTGTCAGCCTTTGAGCCGGGTGGTCGATAACCGCAATTTGTACGCTAGCGGCGCGTCCCTCGCCAGCCGTATCACATGACCGAAACACAACGGCCCACCAAAAGGTGGGCCGTTATGTAGCAAACTGCGGATCGATCAGTCCTGACGACTGGTCACTTCCAGCAAGTGGTAACCGAACTGGGTCTTTACCGGGCCTTGCACCACGTTGATCGGTGCGCTGAAGACCACGGTGTCGAATTCCTTGACCATCTGGCCCGGACCGAACGAGCCCAGATCACCGCCTTGACGGCTGGACGGGCAAGTGGAGTTGGCTTTGGCGACTTCGGCGAAATCGGCGCCACCCTCGATTTGGGCCTTGAGTTCGTTGCACTTGGCTTCGCTGGCAACCAGGATGTGGCGGGCAGTGGCTTTAGCCATGGGAAATACTCCTTTCAATGTTCAGTAAAGTGGAGAGCCTACCGGATTCAGTGGCCTATTTCTTCCCAAAGTTCCCTCCGTGGCTGTCGGCAGTGGGGCATTCGTCACAGTCCGGCCTTTTTCAAGCGTTCGGCATGCTCTACATAGAGCTCGACCGGGTCGATGCCTCTACGGATCTGACCGGCCATCTGACTGATGCTGTCAAAGTGATCCAGCGGATAGTCGGAGCGGATCACGGTGCCCAGATGAGAACTGTAGCGCCCGACCAGCCCGTCGTTCTGCCTGGCTTCAGTAGTGAAATAACGGGAGAAGGCCCGACAACACCCGTGCAACGGGTCGAATGCATTGCGCCCCTGATCGAGGAGGCGCCCTTGCAGCGTGCCGCTCCAGGAGTAGTAGCGAACACCGTTGACCAGCTCATGGCCCTTGCCACCCCAGGTGTGCGGCAGCCCTTGGGGGTATTTTTTATTGAATAGGCCCACGCCCTCGGTGGTCAGCGCATTCAGCGCGGCAATGGCGTTTTTCGGCAGCTGGCGGTTGCCACTGAGTAACGATAGAAAGTCGGCGAACAAGGTGGCAACTGCCTCGGCGACCTGCTCTGACAGGCGCCCGGGTGTCAGGGCCTTGCGCAGGACGTCGGCCAGTTCCGAACCGTGATTCGGCCCGCTGACGGAGGTCACCGACGCGACGGCCCCGGGGGCAATCGCCGCCGCATAACGTGCGGCCAGCGCACCCTGGCTGTGACCGATGAGGTTGACCTTGTTCGCGCCGGTACCTTCCAGCACCCGCTCGATCTGCGCCAGAAGCTGGTCACCGCGTACTTCGTTGCTGTGGGTGGCCGACAGGTGTGGGACAAACACTCGGACGCCGGCGTTCCTGAGGGCTTGCTTGATGTCATGGAAGAGCTCGAACCGGCCGATGCGATCGAAACCGAAGAGCCCATGGACCAGCAGAATCGGGTAGCGAGTCGTTGCATTCCGTTGCATTGTTCATACCTTTTTCACAGGAGGTTGTGGGATGCTTGCGCCTCACTCTAAAACACTCCAGCGCGGGTGCGATGTATGAAAAAGCCGCGCTAGCCTGATGAAAACGGAATAGAAACAGTACGAAATCTCGAAGGGATATGAGGTCTTGGTCGGAAGGTCCGGACAGCCTTTCGCCGGAGGCAGTGCACAGGTGTGCAATGACCTGCCTCCGGAGTGTCATGTGTCTGTCAGTCGCGCTGGGCCCGCAACCGGATCGCCGCCTGGCGCAACACGTCTTCGGTCGCGGTCCAGCCGAGGCAGCCGTCGGTGACCGACACCCCGTACCGCAGTGACGGGCTCAACGCTTGGCAGCCTTCGAACAAATGGCTCTCGAGCATCATCCCGATCAGCGATCGATCCCCTTGCAGGTGTTGCTCAAGCACGTCGTTGAACACCGCCGGCTGCCGTAACGGGTCTTTGCCACTGTTGGCATGGCTGCAGTCGACCATGATCCGCGCCGGAATTTTCAGCCTGGTCAAATCGCTGTGCACCCGGGCGACGCTCTCACGGTCGTAGTTAGGACCGCGATGTCCGCCGCGCAGCACCAGGTGGGTGTCCTGGTTGCCAGGGGTCTGGATGATTGCAGGATGCCCCTGGCTGTCGACACCGAAATGACGATGGGGATGGGCGGCCGAGCGCATGGCGTCGCTGGCAACGGTCACGCCACCATCGGTGCCGTTCTTGAAACCGACCGGCACGCCCAGGCCGCTGGCCATTTCCCGGTGAATCTGCGACTCGGTGGTGCGGGCGCCGATCGCCACCCAGCTGAGCAGGTCGTCAAAATAGCCGGCGGCCATCGGTTGCAGCAGTTCGGTGGCAATCGGCAAGCCCAGCTGGAGCATGTCGCGCATCAACTCGCGAGACAGGGTCAGGCCACCCGCCATGTCGTCGCTGCCATCCAGGTGCGGATCGTAGGCCAGGCCTTTCCAGCCGACTGTGGTGCGCGGTTTTTCGACATAGGCGCGCATCACCAGGAGCATCTCATCGCTGACTTCAGTGGCCAGGCGAGCAAGGTTAGTGGCGTATTCGAGGGCAGACCGGGGATCGTGAATCGAACAAGGGCCGACGATGACCAGCAGGCGGGAGTCTTCGCCATCGAGGATCGCGCGAACCGCCTGGCGGTGGGCAGCGACTTGTTGGGTCAGGGCGTTGGTGAGCGGCAGTTGCTGCTTGAGTTGCAATGAGCTGGGCAGACGCAGGGTCAGCGCTTCATTGGCAGGGCTCAGGGTGGACAGCGGCAGAGCGGAGACGGACGAGTTCATGTTCAGGCTTCCTGGGCAGGTGGCGGGTTCGGTCCCGCGCACTCGGCCCTACTGGGGTGTTCGACAATTGGCCGGATTGGCTGCGTGTGTGTGCTTGCCACCTGTGGGTGACCGATCGGAGGCGGCAGGCTGTCCCGAGCGGAGGCTGCTAAATCGCCAGGCGGTAAAACTGTCGTAACGGTAATAAGTGGCGTAGTTCATGGTTGAAATCCTCGAGTTGTCGGTGTGTCGCTAAAAATGTGCAGGGTTGAAAAAAACAAAACCCCCGGTCGGGAGGCCGACCGGGGGTTGAGAATTCTCTGGTGGCGACCCGTTCAAAGTGGGCGCCGTGTGGGTATCAGGCGCGCCAGTGGCTAAACCAATACCCAAAATAAAAGCTGACCGAAGCACAGACGTCATTCACCCGTGCAGCCGCGACCGAGCGCAGGGCGCTGGTGGTCTGAAGCGGTGAGAGGGTGTTGAACATGGTCTGTCTCCGATGAATGCACCGAGCTTACTAGAGGCCGGCAGGCAGATTCAATCAAAAAATGCTATCGGTTGCCGATGGCGTGTTCTATCGCTTGAGTGCGTTGAAGGTTGTGACACACTTGAGGCCTGGACAAACCCCACGTCATCGAGTCGGCAGGATGCCGTGCAATCCTGGCGTCGGACCGCGTGGTCATTGCCCCGTGCAATGCAATGGCCGACAGAAGAAAACAGTAGCGGTCGCGGAGGCTTGATGGCACTGGAATTACGCCCGGCGACGCTCCGGGACCTCGACTTCGCTCGAAAGCTGACCTGCGACAACATGCTGCGCTATTACATTCAGCATCATCTGTTGTGGCTGGACGAAGGTTTCGATATCGGCTGGGCCGGGCGCGAGAACTGGTTGATCGTGGAGGGCGAGACCTTGCTCGGTTATGTCAGCCTGAGTCGGGACGCCAGGGACCTGTACATCCGTGAATTGCACGTCCTCGAAGCGTTCCAAGGGCAGGGCGCCGGCGCCTGGGTGATCGATCGGGTGCTGGCCATGGCGTGCCGGGAGCGACGCCGGGCGTTGCGTTTGACGGTTTTTCAAAACAATCCCGCGCGAGCTTTATATGAGAGAAAGGGACTGGCAGTCGTCGGCACGGACGGGTGTTTCCTGAGAATGCAGCGCGAGATCGATGGGGTGCATGGCTAAGACACGTATACGACAAGCCTTTCAAGAACTATTGATACTTTTTATATAGCGCGTGCCGCTAGGTCTGCCAGTCGCTTTTTGCTAAGGTGTCGAGCAACCCAATAAGACCATATCGCGAGGTGTCTGCTTGATTAGGGTGCTAGTAGTCGATGACCATGATCTCGTTCGTACAGGCATTACACGAATGCTGGCTGACATCGATGGCCTGCAAGTGGTCGGCCAGGCTGAATCAGGTGAAGAATCCCTGCTCAAGGCGCGTGAGTTGAAACCCGATGTGGTACTGATGGACGTCAAGATGCCGGGAATCGGCGGTCTTGAAGCCACGCGCAAATTATTGCGCAGTCATCCGGACATCAAGGTCGTCGCGGTCACCGTGTGCGAAGAAGATCCGTTTCCTACAAGGTTGTTGCAGGCCGGTGCCGCGGGTTACCTGACCAAGGGTGCCGGGTTGCCGGAAATGGTCCAGGCGATTCGCCTGGTGTTTGCCGGGCAACGCTACATCAGCCCGCAGATTGCCCAGCAACTGGCGATCAAGTCGTTCCAGCCGACCAACGATTCACCCTTCGATGCGCTGTCGGAACGGGAAATCCAGATCGCGCTGATGATTGTCGGCTGTCAGAAAGTCCAGATCATTTCCGACAAGCTGTGCCTGTCGCCAAAAACCGTGAATACCTACCGTTACCGCATTTTCGAAAAGCTTTCGATCAGCAGTGATGTCGAGTTGACGCTGTTGGCGGTTCGTCACGGCATGGTCGATGCCAGCCTCTGAAAATGACTGAAGCCTTTGATCCAGGTGCCTTTCTGTCGACAGTCAGTGGGCGCCCCGGTGTGTATCGCATGTTCGACAGCGATGCGCGCCTGCTCTACGTCGGCAAGGCCAAGAACCTCAAGAGTCGTCTGTCGAGCTACTTTCGCAAGTCCGGGCTCGCCCCCAAGACCGCGGCCCTGGTGGCGCGTATCGCCCAGGTCGAAACGACGATCACGGCCAATGAAACCGAAGCCCTGTTGCTTGAGCAGACGCTGATCAAGGAGTGGCGGCCGCCCTACAACATTCTGCTGCGCGACGACAAATCCTACCCCTACGTCTTTCTCTCGGATGGCGCGTTCCCGCGCCTGAGCATCCATCGCGGGGCGAAGAAGGCCAAGGGTAAGTACTTTGGTCCTTATCCCAGCGCCGGGGCGATTCGCGAAAGCCTGAGCCTGCTGCAGAAGACCTTTTTCGTACGCCAGTGCGAAGACAGCTATTACAAGAACCGCACGCGACCGTGCCTGCAATACCAGATCAAACGCTGCAAGGCACCCTGCGTCGGCCTGGTGGAGCCCGAGGTATACGCCGAAGACGTACGGCACTCGGTGATGTTCCTCGAGGGGCGCAGCAATGCGTTGGCGGACGAATTGTCCGTCGCCATGGAGGAGGCGGCGATCAACCTCGAATTCGAGCGTGCCGCCGAGTTGCGCGACCAGATCTCGTTGCTGCGCCGGGTCCAGGATCAGCAGAGCATGGAAGGCGGTACGGGCGATGTCGACGTGATCGCGGCGTTCGTCAATCCGGGCGGTGCCTGCGTGCACTTGATCAGCGTACGCGGCGGGCGAGTGCTGGGGAGCAAGAACTTCTTCCCGCAGGTGGGTATTGAAGAAGACGTAGCTGAAGTCATGGCGGCGTTTCTCGGCCAGTACTACGTCAGCAGCCCCGAACGCGACTTGCCGAGCGAGCTGATCGTCAATGTGGTTCACGAAGACTTCCCGACCCTGATCGCGGCCATCGACAAGCTGCGCGGTCGCGAACTGACCATCAGTCACAGGGTCCGTGGTACCCGGGCACGCTGGCAGCAATTGGCGGTCACCAATGCCGACCAGGCCCTGGGCGCACGACTGGCCAACCGGCAACATGTTGCAGCACGTTTCGATGCCTTGGCCGAAGTGCTGAACCTGGACGAGCCACCGCAGCGTCTGGAGTGTTACGACATCAGTCACTCCAGCGGCGAAGCGACGGTGGCCTCCTGCGTGGTGTTCGGCCCGGAAGGCCCGATCAAGTCCGACTACCGACGCTACAACATCGAAGGCGTCACCCCCGGCGATGACTATGCCGCGATGCACCAGGCCCTGACCCGACGCTTCAGCAAGCTGAAGGACGGGGAGGGCAAGCTGCCGGACATTCTGTTGGTGGACGGCGGCAAGGGCCAGCTGTCCATGGCCCGGGACGTGCTCAATGAACTGGCGGTGCCCGACCTGATCCTGCTGGGCGTGGCCAAGGGCGCAACACGTAAAGCCGGATTCGAAATTTTGTACCTGAATGATGCCGCCCACGAATTCACCTTGCGCGGCGATTCCCCCGCGCTGCATTTGATCCAGCAGATACGCGACGAAGCCCACCGTTTCGCAATCACCGGGCACCGTGCCCGTCGCGGCAAAACCCGCCGTACGTCTACACTTGAGGGCGTCGCGGGCGTCGGTCCGACACGTCGGCGCGATTTGTTGAAACATTTTGGTGGATTGCAGGAGCTGTCTCGTGCCAGCATCGAAGAGATCGCCAAAGCACCCGGGATCAGTAAAAAGCTCGCAGAGTTGATTTATGCAAATCTGCACAGCGAGTAGAATGCCACCTCACCTCGTAGCCAGTTGTGCCGATGAATATCCCTAATCTGATTACCGTTCTACGCGTCCTGCTCATTCCGATCTTTATTCTGCTGTTTTACCTGCCTTACCACTGGAGCTACCTGGCATCCGCCTCGGTCTTCGCCTTTGCTGCCGCCACAGACTGGCTGGACGGGTACCTGGCCCGCCGTCTGGAGCAAAGCACGCCATTCGGGGCCTTCCTCGATCCGGTGGCCGACAAGCTGATGGTCGCCGTGGCGCTGGTGTTGCTGGTGCAGGAACACGGCAACCTGTGGCTCACGCTGCCGGCCGCCGTCATCATCGGTCGCGAGATCGTGGTCTCGGCGCTGCGCGAGTGGATGGCCGAACTTGGCGCCCGTGCCCACGTCGCAGTATCGAACCTGGGCAAATGGAAAACCGCCGCGCAGATGCTGGCGTTGGTGATCCTGCTGGCCAACCCGTCGGACTTCACGTTCTGGGTCCTGTTCGGTTACGCCTTGTTGCTGGTCTCCGCCGGCCTGACGTTGTGGTCCATGATCCAGTACTTGCGGGCTGCCTGGCCGCATCTGAAGACCGATGCAGAAAAGAAATAAAACTTTTTTGAATCAAAGGCTTGACGGCGCTTCTGAATTCTATAGAATGCGCCACACCAAGACGCGGGAATAGCTCAGTTGGTAGAGCACGACCTTGCCAAGGTCGGGGTCGCGAGTTCGAGTCTCGTTTCCCGCTCCAAGCATTAAAAAATGGATCTCTGAAAAGAGGTCCATTTTTTTCGGCCAAAGAAAAGTCTTTCTTTGGCTTTTGCCGCGCCGCCCCTGAAAACACTCAGATCCAGCCCCAATGGGCACATTTTCCAGTACATCAATCCGGTGCTCGGCAGATCGGTTTTCTCGTGGCGCCAGTCTAACCGCAAACCCTACAAATCTCCTCCATTCATACGAGACGGAGATTGTGCGATGGCTCTCACCAAGACCGCGGTCCGACACGCCAAACCCCGTGCCAAGGACTACTGCGTGATGGTGCGAGGGCACTGGTCGCTAGGGGCATCGATCCGCGTGTCCATCGGCAGCTGGAGCGTAATGCTAGGCGCCTGGCCACGGAAAGCGCCTAAGAAATGGATGTTCAGCATTGAAAGTGGTGTGCAAAGTTGAACATCGTGGTTCTGGTCGTGGGACTCGATAGTCTTGGACCCAGAACCTCTCGCTTCAACTGGCCGCCGAGTCGGCTGACAGCGAGGGCGCTCAGGTTGAGATGTAGAGGGGGGGGCGCGTTGCCTTCGCTGTTCATGGCCAGTTAACCCTTTGGGCCAGGCCTGTGATCAGTCGTTGGGCAAGTGCAGCTGCAGCTCCATGGCGTCATGAAGGAGTCTGACGACCTCGATCACGTCGTCGTTCGCCACACGATAGAACACGATACGGCGTGGGCTTTTGACCGGCCCATGGGGGTGTTTGGCCTGCTGGCGTGAATAGATGGGGTGATAGCTGCGAAGCCCCGGTGCAAGCTCATCGCGTTCGTGGCTGCCAATGCGATAAGGCGTCCGGCAATAGCTTGCAGCGCCGCGAGGATCAGCGCCTGATACCGCTGGCATTTTGATAACGGCCGGACTGAACCAGGTCATGGATAACCTGTTCCTGGTGAGGGGTGAGCACAATGTTTCGCGTCGCCATAATTAGCTCGAGCTCTGGGCAAACAGGTTCTTTCGACCATTGGCTATTATGCCATTTTCCCGCGAACACATAGTTTGGGATTTGTATCTGACGAATGTGTCGTGCGGGGTCATCCTTCGCGCCAAACAGCGCGTGCTGAACCGGTATCGAGGAATCGAAAGCGTAGCAGCGGGGGAGGGTAGACAACAAAAGCCCGCGGGCGGTGGGTTGCCGATTTGGGGTTGATGACTGGTTATGAGCAAGTTCGCTCTGTCGTCGCGGCGCTGGCGGGTGATTTGGATGCGGCCAAAAGGGTTGAGCTCGTCCTTCCGGAAACTGGCATTTGCAACTCGGATTTCGATGAGGCCGACTATTGCTGGGTGAGTGACAGATTCATTACAGAAGCCATATATGTACCGCCACAGATATTTGAAGAGAACCGGAAAGCGATTTACCTGGCTAACGCTGTAATACAGGGCTTTCATTGACGGTGGACGGCGGAGTCCAATCGTTTTGATGGATTAATGTGTCGTTGGCTCTTTACCTTGCATGCGGAAAATCATATATTCGTTAAACCGCATATGAGCTGAGGCTTCACAATGACCAGCAAAGCCCGTGTCCTGTGCGTCTGTACCGCCAACGCAGCACGCTCCCAGTTGGCCCAAGCACGAAATTCATGAGCGCATCAAGATGTTCGTCCTGGTGAAAACCAAACGCTGAGAATCGATATGGCTGACCATCTGACACCGACCACTGTTTTCAAATGCCTGGCGGACGACACCCGTGTTCGCACAATGCTGCTCATCACTCGTGAAGGGGAGCTTTGTGTTTGCGAGCTGACCTGCGCGTTGAACGAGAGTCAGCCAAAAATCTCCAGGCACCTGGCGCAACTGCGTACTTGCGGCCTGTTGTCGGACCGTCGGCAAGGCCAATGGGTGTATTACCGACTGCACCCGAATCTCCCTGATTGGGTTCATCAAGTGCTGACCACCGTGCTGGAAAGTAACAAGCACTGGTTGAGCCCTGACGCCAAACGCCTTGATGAAATGGGTGACCGTCCTCAACGTGCAGCGGTGTGCTGTGAAAGCAAAATCGCCTGATTCCGCCTTCGACTACGAGACCGCTCGATGAAAATCCTGTTGCTCTGCACTGCCAATAGCCTGGCTTTACCGCTTGCCCAACTGAGTGCCGAACAGCTCAAGACACAGCTGGCCCTGATTGGCACGCTGTCACCAACAGGAGCAATGATCATGAGTAAAAGCCGCCTTTTCGTGGCGCAGGACAAAGACTATGTTTGATGACCACATCCCCCAACTCGATACCGAACTGGTTGATCTCCCATCGACTGACAAGCTGGGCATCGAGAAGACCTCTATCCATAAGCCACGCATTTTGCTGCTGTATGGATCGACCCGTGAGCGCTCTTTCAGTCGCCTGATGGTAGAGGAGGCCGCTCGACTGCTGGAGCACTTCGGCGCCGAGGCGCGGATTTTCAATCCGTCAGGCTTGCCGCTGCCAGATGACGCTCCCGATGATCACCCGCGGGTGAAGGAACTGCGCGAGCTGATGTTGTGGTCCGAGGGGCAGGTCTGGTGTTCTCCAGAACGTCACGGTTCGATGAGCGCGGTCTTCAAGGCTCAGATTGATTGGGTGCCACTGGCGATGGGCGCGGTACGTCCGACCCAGGGCAAAACCCTTGCGGTCATGCAGGTGTGCGGTGGCTCGCAGTCGTTCAACGTGGTCAATCAGCTGCGAGTGCTGGGACGTTGGATGCGCATGTTCACCATCCCCAACCAATCCTCCGTGCCGAAGGCCTATATGGAATTCGACGATAACGGCCGGATGAAACCTTCTGCGTTCTATGACCGCGTCGTTGATGTGATGGAAGAGTTGGTGAAATTCACGCTGCTGCTTCGCGACCGTCAGGACTATCTGGTCGATCGTTATTCCGAGCGCAAGGAGTCGGCGGAAGAGCTCATGAAACGTGTCAATCAGCGCTCTATCTGAGGATATTTCACCGTGCCACAACACTCCTGTTCCGTACTGCCCCTGGTGCAGTTCCGTGGCCAATTGATCTCACCCAGTGCCCATTGCGTCCACGCGCCATTCAGCATCTTGCCCACATTGAGTACATCGGCCAGTTCGACACCCAGTCAAACACCCACTGACTACAGATACAGAGCACAACAACATGACTATCAAAGTTGGCATCAATGGTTTTGGTCGGATCGGTCGCCTCGCTCTGCGAGCAGCCTGGAGTTGGCCAGAGTTTGAATTCGTGCAGATCAACGATCCGGCAGGTGACGCGGCGACTCATGCGCACCTGCTGAACTTCGACTCGGTGCATGGCCGTTGGAATTACCAGGCCGACTCTGAGGGCGACAGCATCCTCATCGACAGCAAACGAATCAAGGTAACGGCCAACAAGGCGATTGCCGACACCGACTGGTCGGGCTGCGATCTGGTGATTGAAGCCAGCGGCAAGATGAAGACCGTCGCTGTGCTTCAGGCTTACCTCGACCAAGGCGTGAAGCGCGTAGTGGTCAGCGCCCCGGTTAAGGAAAAAGGCGCGTTGAACATCGTCATGGGCGTCAATCATCAGCTGTTCAAGGCGGCGGAACATCGCATCGTCACGGCGGCCTCGTGCACCACCAACTGTCTGGCGCCCGTGGTGAAAGTCATCCACGAAAAGCTGGGTATTCGCCACGGTTCGATCACCACTATCCACGACCTGACCAACACCCAAAGCATTCTCGATCAGCCGCACAGGGATCTGCGGCGGGCGCGTGCTTCCGGGATGAGTTTGATTCCGACCAGCACCGGCTCGGCCACCGCGATTGCCGAAATCTTCCCGGAGTTGCGTGGACGCCTGAATGGTCATGCGGTACGCGTGCCGCTGGCCAACGCTTCGCTAACTGACTGTGTCTTTGAAGTCGAGCGTGCCACCACTGTTGAAGAGGTGAATCAGTTCCTCAAGGACGCCTCCGAGAACGAGCTGAAAGACATACTCGGTTTCGAGGAGCGTCCACTGGTGTCCATCGACTACCGTACCGACCCTCGCTCATCGATTATCGATGCGCTGTCGACCATGGTCATCAACGGCACCCAGGTCAAACTCTATGCGTGGTACGACAACGAGTGGGGTTATGCCAACCGCACCGTCGAACTGGCCAGAATGGTCGGTCTGGCAGTCTAAGGAGCGGTCATGAAAGCGTTGTCAGCCCTCGCTCCGCAAGTGCGGCAGTACCTGCTCGTGACGGGCAACTACTGGGCCTTCACCCTCACCGACGGCGCCTTGCGCATGTTGGTGGTGCTGCACTTTCACGCGCTGGGCTACAGCCCACTTCAAATCGCGGCGTTGTTTCTGTTCTACGAACTCTTTGGCGTGATCACCAACCTGGTGGGTGGCTACCTCGGCGCCCGGCTGGGTCTGAACCGAACCATGAACATCGGGCTGGGCATCCAGGTCGCGGCGCTGCTGATGCTGACGGTTCCGGTAGCCTGGCTGACCATCCCTTGGGTGATGGGGGCCCAGGCGCTGTCGGGGATTGCCAAAGACCTGAACAAGATGAGTGCCAAGAGCTCCATCAAGCTTCTGGTTCCGGATGGGCAGCAGGGCAAACTCTACCAGTGGGTGGCGATCCTCACCGGTTCGAAGAACGCACTCAAGGGTGTTGGCTTTTTTCTCGGCGGAGCCTTGCTGGCATTGATCGGCTTCAAAGGCGCCTTGCTGGCCATGGCAGGTCTTTTGGCGCTGATCTGGGTCAGCAGCTTGATCCTGTTGACGAAGGACCTGGGCAAAGCGAAAGCCAAGCCCAAGTTTCGCGACATCCTGTCCAAGAGCCGGGCGATCAATATCCTCTCAGCGGCGCGGATGTTCCTGTTTGGCGCCCGCGATGTCTGGTTTGTGGTGGCCTTGCCGGTTTACCTGAGCAGCGTGTTCGGCTGGGACTTCTGGAAAGTTGGCGGATTTCTCGCGGCCTGGGTGATTGGCTACGGCATCGTGCAGTCCTTCGCGCCCAATATCACCGGCAAGAAACGTGGGCACGTACCGGATGGTCGTGCGGCATTTCTGTGGGCGCTTGCGCTGGCGGGTCTGCCGGCGGCAATTGCTCTCGGGCTGAACACCGGGCTGTCACAGCAGGTTGTGCTGTTGGGTGGATTGATGGTCTTTGGCGCGCTGTTCGCGGTGAATTCGTCGCTGCACAGCTACCTGATCGTGTCCTACGCCAAGGAAGACGGTGTGTCGCTGGATGTGGGTTTTTATTACATGTCGAACGCCATGGGACGGTTGATAGGCACGGTGCTCTCCGGATGGGTTTATCAGGTGTATGGGCTGGGGGCGTGCTTGTGGATATCGAGTGCATTCGTTCTGTTTGCAGCTTTGATTTCCAAAGCACTGCCTCGGCACGCAAGTCACTGAAATAACCTCTTGGTCTATTACGGGCGGCACTAGATGCCGCCCACCTACTGTGTTCATGGTGACGAAGAGCTTTTACAGGTTTTTGGCAACACTATTGGGATGCTATCTCCATTTCGGGACTCAACGTTCCCAACCAAGCCACTAGCCCCACAATCAAAACCGCCTTCGATAATTCAACCAACAAGCTGCGCCTTAACGAATTAGCTGCCGCCCTATACTGGCCCTTCCGTAATGACCTCTCCACAAGCGGACCAAGGTGAAACCGGTTTAATGCAGCCAGCACCAGCATTCCGACAAAAAGCACTACTTTGATGAACAGCAAAGTTCCATAGGTGCTGAGGACTACACCATCGAGTTTAGGGCCCACGATAAACAGGTAGTTCACGACTCCGGTGACCGTGATGACAACGACGATCAATGCGCCCACCGATTCGAACCGGGTGACAGCCCGAGCCAGCAATCTAATGCGCTCTTCGGTTTGCAGCGTGTCGAACTTTGCCATCCAGGCTAAAGCGACTAATGCACCAAGCCAGGCGCCTGCCGCCAGTAAGTGCAGTATGTCCGTTGCAAAATGCCAATAACGACGACTGCCTTCATCCATCGCCCCATGTCCGCTCCAGGCTAGACTTGCGAGGGCGATACCGCCGGCAATAACTGCGACCATCAAGCTAACGCTAGGCGCACGGTGGTTAAGTATCACCGCTAAACCGCCAACGACCAACGCGATGATTCGCACGACCCAGGCCAGTCCTACGTCCGTCTCAAATACCATCATCTCAATATGCGGACGCAGCTCAGCGAAGTCCGACTCCCCACTCATGGCGCTCGCCATCATCACCATACTGGCGACAGACACCAGCACACCGAGCGCCGACGTTCCCGCCACCATAGACCGAAACGGCAACACGGCACCCGATACTCGCTCTCGTCCTTTAAGGCTGTACAACCCAAAAAGCGCTAAGCCAAACAGCAGCATCAAATCCATGTACAAGCCGAAGCGCAGGGCAATGCTGGCCCAGTCGCTCATCAATTACTTCACTTTGAACGTAACGTTGCCGGTGATCGGATGAGTGTCCGATGACACCGCGCGCCATTCGACTTTATAGCTACCAGCGGGTAAAGGAGAGAGCGGCGTGATAACCATGGTTTTCGGGTCGCTGCCGCCGGAGACTTTGGCCTTCATGGGCATCGGGGAGTGGGCCATGCCGGGCATTTCGGTCATGACCAGTTTCGCGCCGGAGAACTGGGTCATGAGGTTTTCGGAAAAGTGCAGTTCGATCTTGCCGGGGGCCGCGCCGTCCGCGCCTTCCTCCGGGGTAGAGGAGAGCAATTTCGGGTGCGCCTGAACGAATGTGCTCATGAGCAACCCGGTGGAAAGTGCGATGGCAACAGCGGTGGTTTTGATCAAGCGCATACAAGGCCTCTCACCGCTTTGAGCGGTATTTTTTTGATTGTCAGTTTGACGCGTTCTAGAACCACAGCCGAACACCGAGGACGAGACGTGCCTCGCTGCGATCCTCGCCGTCGTCCTTGGCATAATCGGCGGTGTTGCCGTAGGTGCGGTTCCAGGTCACGCCGATGTAAGGCGCAAACTCCCGGCGGATTTCATAACGCAGGCGCAGGCCCGTTTCGGTGTTGGACAGGCCGGAACCGATGCCTCGTTGCGGGTCGTTTTTGCTGTAGAAATTAAGTTCGGCGGTTGGCTGCAAAATGAGTCTGTTGGTCAGCAGGATGTCGTAGTCGCCTTCCAGTCGCGCGGCGGTTTGGCCACCTTCACCGATGAACGCCGTAGCTTCGGTTTCGAAGTTGTACAGCGCCATGCCTTGCACGCCGAACGCCGCCCAGGTTTGCGGGTCGCCGGGTTTGAAATCCTGGCGAACGCCGGTCACTACGTCCCACCACGGGGAAATGGCGTGGCCCCAGAGAGCCTGGACTTCCGCATCTTCGGTCTTGCCGTTGGTACGTTCGCCTTCGGAGCGCAGCCACAGGCGGTCGATATCGCCGCCGATCCAGCCTGAGATATCCCAGGCCAGGGTGCTGCCGTCATCAGCGTCCTGCCATTCGAGCTTGTCGGCAAGGAAGTAATGGTTGAGCGCGGAGTCATGGACGTTATGGCCGTTCTGGCTGACGAACACGGCGGCGCGGTCGGCATCGGTCAACACCGGGATCGGCGTGCGGCTTTCGGTAGGCGCGGCAGGCTGCATTTGGCCGTCGTCCATGCTTTGCATCTGGCTGTGGTCCATGCCCTGCATCTGGCTATGATCCATGTTCTGCATGTCGTCCGTGGCCGCCATTGCCGAAGAAAGTGTCAGGCTCGCGGTCATGAGCGCCAAAGAAATCGGAGTGATCATGGGTAGCGCCTCATTCTTCCACGCGAACTTCACGGAACATGCCCATTTCCATGTGGTACAGGAGATGGCAGTGATAGGCCCAACGGCCGAGTGCATCGGCAGTGACCCGATAACTGCGCCGGGAGCCGGGCGGCATGTCGATGGTGTGTTTGCGCACCATGAACTGGCCGTTTTCGTCTTCGAGATCGCTCCACATGCCGTGCAGATGGATGGGGTGAGTCATCATCGTGTCGTTGACCAGTACCACCCGCACCCGCTCGCCATACTTGAGGCGCACGGGTTCGGCATCGGAGAACTTCACGCCGTTGAATGACCAGGCGAACTTTTCCATGTGGCCAGTGAGGTGCAGTTCTATGGTGCGGCTGGGGTCGCGGCCGTCCGGATCTGCGAAGGTGCTGCGCAAGTCGGAATAAGTCAGGACGCGACGACCGTTGTCACGCAGGCCGAGGCCAGGGTCATCGAGTTTGGGTGAAGTGGTCATGGCTTGCATGTCCACCAGCGGATTGTTGCTTTCCGTCGCGGGGTGGGACAGCATTTCGCCCATTCCAGCCATGCCGCTGTGATCCATGCCGGACATGCTGTCCATGCCTTGCATTGAGCTGTGGTCCATACCCGTCATCTGGCTGTGATCCATGCCCGCCATGTCGCCACCCATACTGGCGTGATCCATACCACCCATACCCATGTCATCCATGGTCACCAGCGGCCTCGGGTCCAGTGGTGGTATCGGCGCGGATACCCCCGTCTTCACTGCCAGCGTGCCACAGGCATAGCCAGTGCGATCCATCGACTGGGCGAACAAACTGTAGGCATCCTGGGTCGGCTCGACGATCACATCGAATGTCTCCGCCACCGCGATGCGAAACTCGTCGACGCTCACCGGTTTGACGTGCAGACCGTCTGCGGCGACCACCGTCATTTTCAGACCGGGAATTCGTACGTCGAAGTAGGTCATGGCGGAGCCGTTGATAAAGCGCAGGCGCAGTTTCTCGCCGGGCCGGAATACCCCCGTCCAGTTCATCTCAGGCGACTGGCCGTTCATCAAGTAGGTGTAAGTCGCGCCGCTGACGTCGGCCAGGTCCGTGGGATTCATCTTCATTTCAGCCCACATCTTTCGATCGGCGACCGTGGAGCCCCAACCTTTTTCCCTGACGTCGTGGATGAAGTCGCCCACGGTGCGCTTGTTGTAGTTGTAGTAATCCGACTGTTTTTTCAACGCCTTCATCAAGCCGACCGCGTCTTCGTCGGTCCAGTCGGTCAGCATCACCACGTAATCTCGGTCGTACTGGAACGGCTCGGGCTCCTTCGCATCGATCACCAACGGGCCGTAAACGCCGGACTGTTCCTGGAACCCCGAATGACTGTGATACCAGTAAGTGCCGTTCTGCCGGACCTTGAATTGATAGACATACATCCCGCCCGGTTCAATGCCATGAAAGCTCAGGCCCGGCACGCCGTCCATGTTGGCCGGCAGCAGAATGCCGTGCCAGTGAATGGAAGTGTCAGCGTTGAGTTTGTTCCTCACCCGTAACGTGACCGTGTCGCCTTCGCGCCAGCGCAGCAGGGGGCCGGGAATGCTGCCGTTGATGGTCATCGCGGTGCGCGGGTTGCCGGTGATGTTGACCGGGGTTTCGCCGATGAACAGGTCGAAATCGGTACCGGCCGGGACATTCGCCTCGCCGGGGCTGGTAATCGCCCAGACAGGTGTGCGCCATAGCCCGAGGCCGCCGAGAATCCCGGCGGCGGCGAGCCCCTTTACAAAGGTTCGTCTTGATGTTTCAGGTCGCATGACGCTTTGTTCCCAGTCAGTCGGATGACAGAGCAAACAGGAGATGCTGCCAAGTTCGATGAAGAGGGTAATGGGTGCAACCTTTCAGAAGGCTGAGCCAATGATTACGGTTTTGTCAGCTTCACCCGCTTTGGCCGTGACCCACTCGAATGCTGGCATTGCGAATGCCTGGTTTCTGAGTGAATATGCGCATCAATATAGGGTAGGGGGGTATGGTATGTCGCATGTGCATGGAAAAAAAGACGACTTGTTGAAACGTGTCCGACGTATCGCTGGACAAGTTCAGGCTATAGAACGAGCGCTGGAGTCGGACGCGGACTGTGCCAAAACGCTGCATCTTGTCGCGGCCACGCGCGGGGCAATGAACGGCCTGATGGATGAAATTATCGAAGCTCACGCGCACGCGCACGTCGCGAACCCTGAATTGAGCGATGAAGAGCGCGCCAAAGGCGTCGACGAGTTGCTCGAAGCCATCCGTCGTTACTCGAAGTAGACCTTGTCATGCCAAATTTTGCAGAACTGCTTCAACAGGGTGGCACCCACGCGTGGCTTTACTTCCCGAGCGCGATACTGCTAGGTGCGTTGCACGGGCTTGAGCCCGGCCATTCAAAGACCATGATGGCAGCCTTCATCGTCGCCATTCGTGGATCGGTGAAGCAAGCGGTGGTGCTGGGCTTGGCCGCAACGCTCTCGCACACCGCAGTGGTGTGGCTGGTTGCCATCGGTGGCATGTATCTGGGCAAAGGTCTGGACGCACAAACCACCGAACCGTACTTCCAGCTCGCATCCTCCGCGCTGATCATTCTGATTGCGGTGTGGATGTTGTGGCGTACCTGGCGCGGCGAACAGATGTTCAAGTTCGAGCAAGGTGATGATCACCACCACGGCGACCATGACCATGCTCATCACGATGAGACTCAGCACATTGATACGGGTCACGGGCGGATCGAACTGGCGATTTTCGAACAGGGAATGCCCCCACACTGGCGCATGAAGGCGTTGAGTGGGCATGCCTGGACAGCGGCAGAGGTTCGACTGACGACTACCCGCTCAGATGGCAGCATTCAAGCGTTCTCGTTCGTCGAGCGCGGAGGTTTCCTGGAATCGACCGTCGACATTCCTGAGCCTCATGAGTTTAGTGCTCGCCTGAGTCTTGGGCATGCGGGCCATTCCCATGATTACGATCTGGATTATCAAGAGCACGGACACAGTCACGAGCACTCCGAACTGGAAGGCCTGGAACTGTCGATAGATGGGTATCAGGATGCACATGAACGCGCCCATGCCAACGATATCCGTAAGCGCTTTACCAATCGTGAGGTCACCACTGGCCAGATCATTATGTTCGGGTTGACCGGGGGGCTGATTCCTTGCCCAGCGGCTATTACCGTTCTGCTGCTCTGCCTTCAGGTCAAAGAAGTCGCCTTGGGAGGCGTGCTGGTCCTGTGTTTCAGCCTTGGTTTGGCGCTTACATTGGTATCCGTCGGTGCGGCGGCGGCCATTGGCGCTAAACAAGCTTCCAATCGCTGGCCTTGGCTTGGCGCAGTTGCGCGTCGCGCACCTTATCTGTCCAGCGTGCTGATCATCGGTGTCGGACTTTACGTGGGGGTTCACGGCTGGATTGGTTTGAGTGCTGCCTAGGTCAGTTTTGAACCGTTGGCAGATCTGGAATCTTCATGTCAAAAGCCTTTGTTTTGTGCCGGTAATGTTGGCTTAAATCCAAATCACAAATCCAGGTGCTTGAGACGTAAGCAGAGAAGGTAAGTCTTTGCTGTTTGGTCGCTGATGACAGGCCGGATGACCAGCTTTGGCAGGGGCAATGCCCTCAAAACCGAGCGCACCCAAGTCGAGTTCGTCGACGAAGGTATCGACCACAGGTGCCGGATTTTCTTTAGCCATCTGGCAGGTATACGGACATCATCAGCTCTTCGTCCAATTGAAAGCTCGATCACAGGTTATAGGGTGTACCATCGACAGGTGCCCATCAAAAATTAGTGAGCCATGTCCAGGGAAAGCGAAGAGGGCCGCCAGATCGTAGCTTCTCTGGCGCACCGGGTTGGTGACATTGCCGATCTTGCAAAGACCGCCCACGCAATTATTTCAACCTTGCAGGATATGGACGCAGCCCTCAGGCCCATTATCGGTCAGCAAGGGGTTGTCGCGCTTTATCGCCGCAGCCTCAATCTGTGCGTTTCCAATCATCCGCGACTGGCCGGCACCTGTGACAGAGTGCAGGCAGGCATGGATCTGATTGCCCTCAAAGCCGTGCTCGTCGAGCAAAGCGAAACCGAAGCGCTGTTTTTCGGTGAAGTGATGTTGACCACGTTTTACGCATTGCTGACCACGCTGATCGGGCCCTCGCTCTCCGCACGTTTGCTTCGTGGCGTGTGGGAACCTTCTTTGAGCGACACCCCTTCGCAGGAAAATTCGCCATGAGCACCAAAGTGACTATCAACCGCCTGGCCACCGGTGTGCCAGGACTGGACGAGGTGCTGGGCGGAGGTTTGCCGGAGTTTTCGTTCAACCTGATCGCCGGCCCGCCTGGCTGCGGCAAAACCACCCTCGCGCATCAGATGATGTTTGCCCTGGCGACGCCTGAACGTCCGGCGCTGTTCTTTACAGTGCTTGGCGAGCCGCCGCTGAAGATGCTGCGTTATCAGCAGCAATTCGACTTTTTCGACAGCGAAGCGATCAATCAGTCGATCCGCTACATCAACCTGGCCGACGACACCCTGGTCGGGGATCTGGACGAGGTGCTGCGGCGCATCGTCAGCGAGGTGGAGGTGCATTCACCGGCACTGGTGTTTGTAGACTCGTTCCGTTCCGTGGTGCTGGCCAGCCAGACTCAGGACAACCCCAACAACAACTTGCCGCAGTTCATTCAGCAACTAGGCATGTTGATGACCACCTGGCAGGCGACGACCTTCCTGATTGGCGAATACTTCACCGAAACCGACACCAATCCGATTTTCACCGTCGCCGATGGCCTGATCTGGCTGCGCCAGAGCGTTCAGCGCAATTCCATGGTGCGCAAGATGGAAATCATGAAGATGCGCGGCCAGCCGACGCTGCCGGGGCTGCACACCTTCCGCATTGCGACGTCGGGGATCAAGGTCTTTGCACCCGCGCCACTCAACCCGGTGGAAGCGCCGCTGGAGATCCCCATCAAGCGCCTGAAAATGGGCGTGCCACAGCTCGACGAGATGCTGGGTGGCGGCCTGCCCCGTGGTTATTCCTTGCTGGTGGCCGGGCCGTCCGGGTCGGGCAAAAGCATCCTGGCGGCAACGTTCCTGGCCGAAGGCGCACGCAACGGCGAAACCGGCGTGATCGCGGTGTTCGAACAACGGCCCAATCATTTTCAAAATGCCGCCCTCATTCAGTTGATCCAAAGCGGTCAGGTAGGCTTGGTGGACAGTCGTGCACCGGACTTGTCCATCGACGAAATCGTCCAGTTGCTGTTGGCCGAGATCTCTCGCCTGAAAGCCACTCGTGTGGTGATCGACTCGTTGTCGGGCTTCGAACTGGCGCTGGCGCCGACCTTCCGCGAAGACTTCCGTGAATCGCTGTCGCGCATGGTCACCGCGCTGACCAGTGCCGGGGTCAGCGTGTTGATGACCTCCGAGCTGGAAGACCGCTACACCGATCTGCGTTTCAGCCCTTACGGCACGGCATTTCTCACCGACGCGATCATCGTTCAACGCTATATCGAAGTGCAGAGCCGCTTGCTGCGCATCATGGCCGTGGTCAAGGTGCGGGCCAGCGCCCACTCCGATGAGCTGCGCTTGTACCGCGTCGATGAAAACGGCTTGCAGATTGGCGAAATGCTTCATGACCAGGAAGGTCTGCTCGGAGGCCGACCGACAAAGCGGATTTCAGGTGTATCACATCCAGGAGATAAAATGCTTGAGCCCGACTCATGAGTAATGTCGATGGCAAGAATGAGCGTGAGATCGCTAATGCCGCTCACGAACTCTTCTTGCTTGGCCAGAAAACCGTTGAAGCACGCGCTGTGCTGGCAGCACTGCAAAAAGAGTTGAACGACGCCAGCAGCCGGCTTGTGGATAGCCAGCAGGTCGAGGAGGTGATTGAGACCAATCAGCAGCGAGTACCGGCGAAACTCATGGTGCAGTCAGACGCTATAGTCGCCCCTCGCTTGGAAGAGCAACGTTTGTACCAGGAACTGCGCGAGGCTAATGCACAGCTGGTCATCGCCGCGCTCAGCGCTCAAAACCTTCAGGCTGTAGCAGAGCGCGCACTGAGTCAGCAAAAAAGCATCCTGGCGACGGTGGCCCATGAGCTACGTAACCCATTAACGCCTATCAGTATGATTGCAGAGCGTATGGTGCGTTTGCCTAGCGATCAGCTGCCTCGGATGCGGGAGTTGATCGAAGGCCAAGTGCAACATATGTCACAGCTGGTCGATGATCTGCTGGATGTCTCCCGTGCCAGCACTGGCAAGTTGCGACTCAATCGCCGCGATGTCGACATGATTCAGGTTCTGCGTGAAGCCATTGATGCGTGCCGCCCTTTGATGAGCGCACAAGAGCAGCATTTCAACGTCCATCTTCCCAATGGCATCTTGATGGTAAATGGTGACCCGGGGCGCCTCGCGCAGGTACTCCACAACCTTCTGGCGAATGCGGCCAAATACACACCGACCCACGGTAGAATCGAACTCTCTGTAACAGTCGCGTCCGACGTTTTGAAGATAAACATTTCCGACGATGGAATCGGCATTTCCGCTAAAGCGCTCCCGTTTATTTTCGATCCCTATGTTCAAGACGTGCATGCCGTCGGATTCAATGGGTCAGGCTTGGGCATCGGACTGACAGTAGTCCGCGAGCTGGTTGAGGCGCACGGCGGCGAGGTTACCGGCATGAGCGAGGGTGATGGCAAGGGTAGCGAGTTCGTGGTCACGTTACCGTTGGTGATCCATTCAAGCGGATAAGTAACGCGTGCACAGTGATTCATTCAACGGGAGTTGCGAAATGATTTTCAGAGCGTTTTTACCAAGCTACAACCAACCCACGTTGGGCCCAAGCAGAAGTGGCGAGAGGAGGTAAGCCACTTGGCCTGGTTCGGTGGTCAGGAGGAAAAGGGCATGCGGCTTACCGCAGCATTCTCCTCCGCCATATCGATATTGATCTCGCCGGCCTCACCCAAAGAACTGTACTGTTCACGCAGTTTTCTCAGGTCTCTCGAACCCATTTTATCCAAGCATAAGGTGGCGTTTTGCGCTTCTTTGGTGGCTCGAATTAGCTCATCTATTTTCAGATGCAAAATGTCGTTGTCACGATTTTGTGTGTTTTGAATGAGGAACACCATGAGGAAGGTAATGATTGTCGTGGACGTATTGATGATCAGTTGCCATGTGTCATTGTAATGAAAGTATGGCCCTGTCAGCGCCCATCCAACGATTAAAAGGATGGCGGTGAGAAAGGTCTTTGAACTGCCAGCCCAGTTGGAGAGGGCTTGACAGAATTTTGCGAATTTCATGATTGCGAGCTCCGGTTGTGGTGACTGATAGACCACGGCTGCTCTTGGAAATTCTTTCTTGCGGTTTCCGTTCATCCGTCAAAATCCAACGCTCATTTTTCTGGCAAATGAGGTTATCTAAGGTTCGTTCCCTACTGGCCTTCGAAGTTCTTCTTAAACCCGCGAAGGTTCATGAGACACAAGCAAATCTGCAGGACGATGAGGGCGTAGGCTTCAGCGTATGTACCCCAAATAACCCACAGTACATTGCTCAATATAAAGCATACAAACCCTGTCATTCGTCTTGATGGCTGTTGAGATCCGATCAACCACGCGGCAAGTACCGTCACCACCATCGCTGGCCATTGAATCCAATCCAGATACGTCAAAATATTCCCCTTCATCCACATTGCGGTTATTACGTGATCCTCAAATAAATGACACCATTTGATCGCCGGGTCATGCCGGGTCATGCCGGGGCTGCGGATTCGTTGAAGCGGAGTTATTCCTTCGGGTAGGACGCGGCTAGAGAGTTTCGCTGATCCGCTCATATTCGGATTCCAGCCAGGCCGCGCGGTCCCGAGCCTCCTCGATGGTCGAGAATGAATCCACGTTCTTTCCGCACTCGGTATCGACCGAGAATTTCGCGGTGCCATTGATAGAGCGATCGACAATTTGGAATTTCATGATGGGATCCTCAGGGTTGGAGCCGGATGGTTAGATAGCGCAAAGGTCGTTCGAGTCAGTGAGCTCAGAAAGCGGCTCTTCGACGTGCGCGACGCCGGACAGAAACGACATGATGGGCGATGGTTTCGGCTTGGGCGGGAACAGGTGCCCGTCGTAGATGACGTGCAATTCAGCGTTAAGGATCCGCCTGGCCAACAGGTGATGTTGACCAGCGGGATCAGTGGATCGTTCAAATGCTTTCGATATCGCTGTAAGACCGCCGAGCAGACCGAAGCCTTTGAGACGAGGTCAGACGCAGAGGCAAGCTTCTATTACTTGCGCCTAATGAGGGTGCTTCTGGGGTATCAGCTTGAGGCTGTTGAGGCGTCGTCCAGGTTCCGATGAACAGCTTCTGCAGTTCCGCAACCACGGGCCCCTCGATGCGCAAGTCGGTATCGCGCCAGGGCAAATCACCCGTTGGGCGAGTCTTCGAATGAGCGCTGAACGAGCCCCCGGAATAGACGCTGCTGATGTTGATCCCGCCGAGAAAGGCAATACGGCCGTCCACTATCAGCAGCTTTCGGTGGTCGCGCTGGTTCACGTCCCAGCCCGCCTTGGCCGTCACCGGATGGATAGGGTTGTACTCCAGCACCTTGATGCCCGCTTCGGTCAATCGGGAAAAGAACGCTGAGGGTGTTCCAAGGGTTCCGACGCTGTCACGGATCAGATTGACCTGTACGCCATTCTGTTGCCGAGCGATCAATGCGGCGGCGAAACGCTGACCGACTTCATCGTCGTCGAGGATGTAGGTCTCCATGTTGATGTGGTCGCGCGCAGATTCCACGGCTTTGATCATCGACTGGTAGGTGGTGGGCCGTCCTGCAGCAAGTCGACCTTGTTTCCTTCCGTGAGCGGGCTACCGGTGATGGACTCTTCGATTGCGAGATGCACATCGAAGATGTTGGTTTCTGCACCGGTGGAATTAAGTCGGTCGAGAATGGCTTTGCTGCGCTCGGTTGACAGAGGTCCGTGTATCCCGTCGAGTTTCACTGGCGCAGAGGGCGCGTGCGCCATGTCGGGTACGATCCTCGGCAATGTACTGTAGGAAATCACAAATGCCAGGAGCACGGCGACGCACAGCAACAGAGGAATACATACACCCTTGGATGTGGATAGTGGATTCATTAGGCCCCCTCTTGGCGAGGACGGTGATAGCGCTCAACAATCTAAAAATTTCGCCGTGCATCCTGTCCAAAGGGGGCGAGCCGGGATACACACTGTGACAGTGGATGCGTCCGTACTTCTGGACCAAGTAGTTGCTAACTCAACTGGGCAACTAAAACCGCGTTGGCATAGATCAAGCTGCCATCACTGGCTCGATGCCCGACCATGAAGCAAGCCCAAGGCCTTTGAGCAGTCGCGACGCCATTACTTGTTTTGACCACTGTGTAAGGGCCGGGTTCGTCCCTGCAGCCGCGCGCAATGGATGGCCATGGGCCTGCACGACAAGAATACCTTGATCAGGCTGGCCGCTAACTCTATAATTTTGTGTGTTAACGGCGCTTATGGCCACGGAATACCCATTATGTTGGATTTAAGCTTCAGTAAGCCGGGTGAGATCGTCAAGCAAATTTGTGAACGCCTTCGCACGGAGCGGCTGGCTCTGCAGATGACGCAAGCCGATGTGGCCGGGCGCGCAGGTATCGGGACCAATACCGTCTCCAACCTGGAAGCCGGGCGTAATGTCGGGTTCGAGAATGTGGTCCGCGTGGCCATGGTCCTTGGGCGAAGCAAGGAACTCGAAGGACTGTTCTTGCCCAAGCTGGACAGCCTTGAAGACATTCGCCGCTACGAAAACAGTGCCAAGCGTCATCGTGCCAAGAGGAAGCCCGACAATGCTTGAGCAAGTCGACGTCTACTACGAGGGCTGGGGTGAACGTTGGCTGTGGGGCACGCTTGTGTCTACAACTGCCATCACCGGTCGCCCACAGATTGTGTTTGAGTACAGCAATGAAGCGAAGAGTCGAGGCTTGGAGCTGTCGTCCTACACACTTGCGTTGGAGGGGCCCCAGCTACGCAGGGGTTTCCCGTCCCACCAGTTGAACCTGCCAGCGCCTGTCTATGACGCCTTGCCTGATGGTTGGGGCATGCTGCTGATGGACCGGTTGTTCAGGCGCCGCAGCCTCAACACCGCGCGCATAGGGCCTCTGGAGCGGCTGGCCTACATCGGCAACAATGCCATGGGGGCAATGTCGTTCGAGCCCGTGGCACCCGAGGGGCAGGCGCCGCAAGTGCATATCTCCCTTGACTTGCTCGCAACCGAGGTGCAGGAAGTGCTCAATGGTGATGGTGGGGCGTTCCTGCAAACGTTGCTGCTGGTGGGGGGCTCTCCTCAGGGCGCCAGGCCAAAGGCCTTGGTCTATCGCGATGCTCGAACCGGAGCCTTTACCACGGCCGTCAAGCCTGGCTTCGAAGCCTGGCTGATCAAGTTCCCGGCCAAAGGAGAACATTGCGAGGTATGTGCAATCGAAATGGTCTATGCCGAGTGCTTGCGCTTGTGCGGTATCCAGACTCCGGACACGCAGTATTTCAGTCTGCCCAACGGCCTGGCAGCCTTCGCGAGTAAACGCTTTGATCGACTGAACGGTCAGCGGGTGCCCATGCAAAGCCTCGCAGCCTTTACCGGAGCAGATTACCTATCACCGGGTGTCCTGGACTACGTCAACTTCTTGCGTGCAACCCAGATGTGCACCAATGATGTGCGAGAGAAAGCGATCGCGTTCGAGCGTGCAGTCTTCAACATCGCGTTCAACAACCGGGGCGACCACCCCAAGAATTTCTCCTACCTTATGTCGTCAACCGGCGAGTGGAAGCTGGCACCGGCCTACGACGTTACCTTCTGCGAGGGGCCGGGCGGGTACCACCAGATGGATGTGATGGGCGAGGCCTTGGCGATCGACCGAAAGGCCATGCTCAGGCTTGCGGATGAAGCAGAGGTCCCAGAGGAGATGGCAGGCGTCACCATCGACAGAATTTGCGACGTGGCCAGCCGGTTTGCGGCCACGGCCGAGCACCTGTACCCGCAAGTGATCACCCAGGACACCCTGCACCTCATTCAAAGCCGAATCGACGATAACATCGGGCTGCTTCGCTAGAGATACGCTCGCGGCCGCCGATGGCGACCGCCTGGTGGTAGAAAAGACGGGGACTCAGGTTTAATCGCTTTGCACACCCGTATCAATGCTCACCACCACCGACATCCCCGGCCGCAGTCGCTCGCTCTCCAGCTGATCCGCATCCACGGTGATCCGCACCGGCACCCGCTGGGCAATCTTGACAAAGTTGCCGGTGGCGTTGTCCGCCTGCAACAGGCTGAACTCGGAACCGGTGGCCGGTGAAATCCGCTGTACCCGGCCCTGGAATTGACGATGGTTGAGGGCATCGACGCTGAACGTCACCGGTTGGCCAACGCGCACGTTGTCCATCTGGGTCTCCTTCATGTTGGCGATCACCCACAACTGATTGGGCACCAATGCCATCAACTGCGCCCCTGAGTTCACATAGGCACCGAGACGCACACCGATTTGCCCGAGCTGGCCGTCCCGGGGGGCGATGATACGGGTGTTGGACAAGTCAATCCGCGCCAGTTGCACTGCCGCTTGCGCACTGTCGACGGCGGCCTCCAGCGAGCCACGATTGACGATCACCGTCTGCAGGTCTTGCCGGGCGATTTCCAGATTGGCCTGTGCCTGAGCCACGGTGGCAAGGGCCTGGGCATTGGCCGCCAACGTGACGTCCAGCTCACTTCGGGACACCGAACCGTCGTTGACCAACGCTTGGTTGCGGCGTAAATCGGCTGCACTTTTGCGAGCCTGCGCCTGGCTGTCGGCGACCGCCGCCTGACGCAGCTGGATGGTCGCTTCGGCGCTGTTGCGTTGCTGTACCACGTTGGCCAGCGCGGCTTTTTGCACCGCCAGTTGCGCCAGGGATTGATCGAGGCGCTGCTTGTAGATCCGGTCGTCGAGACGCACCAGCAAGTCGCCCGTCTTCACGAATTGAAAATCCTGCACCGGCACCTCGTACACGTACCCGCTGAGCTGCGGGCCGATGATGGTCACCTGGCCGCGCACCAGGGCATTTTCCGTGGTCTCGACCGCACTGCTGAACGGAGGCAGTTGCCAGGCGTACAACACGATCAGCACACCGACGATGGCAATCGCTGCAAAGCCCAGGGACGACATCATCCTGACTCGCAGCGAGCGGGGAGCGGTAGCCGGCGTGGCCGGTGGTGCAACACCTTCGGGCGTCGAGGCAATAGCGTTGGTGGTCGTGGTAGTCGGTTCGGTCATGAAGAAGTGGCACCGCTGGGTTGTCCGAAAGGAGGGGCAGGCGTTGGGGCGACGGTTTTGGTGGTGCTCATCAGCCACAGGGCGCGAACGAAGATCCAGGCCATGGTCAGCACGGCGATTACCGCAATCAGCATGAACACATCGTTATAGGCCAGCACATTGGCCTCGCGGGTGGCGGCTGTGGCCAGGCTGCGAATGCCCTGAAGATTACGCAGGCCCGGGTCGGCGATCAATGAACCGACCGCCGAGCCGCCGCTCTGCACCCGCGCGGCCACGCGTGGATCGAGCAGGGTCAGGTGCTCGACGATGTGGCTGGAATGAAACTTCTCGCGAATGATCTGGAACGTCCCCAGTAGCGCCGCACCGATCAGGCCGCCGAGGTTCTGGCAAATCCCGAACATCACTGAAAAACTCACCAGATTGCGCGGATTGGTCAGTACGTTGCGCACCCCCAGCACCATGGTCGGGCCGAGGAAAAACGTGCCGCCGAAGGCCAGCAGGAATTGGCTGAAGTAGAGGTTTTCCGGGCGGGTCAGGTTGTTCGAATGACTGTCCATTACCGAGCCGACGGCCATCAACGCCAGGGAGATGATCAGTGGCATGAGCAGGTGTTTGGGGTCGATCGTCAGCGCACTGGTGGCCAGTCCGGCGACGCTGCCGATCAGCATCACGACATATAGACTGTGCAGCTGCTGACTGCTCATGTTGAGCATTTGCATGAAGCCGACCGCGCCGGTCGATTGTTCCGAGGTGACCATGCGAATCAGGATGACCGCCAGCGCCAGGCGAATCATCACGCCGCTGCCGAGCCAGCGGGTCATCAGCATCGGGTTGCTGCGGTTGTGCTCGATGGCCAGGCCAGCCAGGATCAACACGATGGAGGCCGCCGAAGCGACGCCGATCCACGGCGTTTCGAGCCACCAATCGATCCGCCCCAGCGACAGCACCGCGCAGAGCAACGCCACGCCGCTGGCAAGGATCGTGAAGGTCAGAAAGTCGAGTGCTTCGAAGGTTTTGAAGCGGTCACCCGGCGGCAACTTGAGCAAAAGCACGCAACCCAGCGACAGCAGCGCCATGCCCAGTTCGAACAGATACAGCCCTCGCCACTCGGCGATCTGCAACAAGTCTTCGGAGAACAGCCGGGCCAGCGGTAATGCCAGTTGCGACGCACCCAGTCCCAGCACCAGCGCCTTCAACCGCCATTTCTCCGGGAAGGCCTGGATCATGTAATACAGGCCCAACGAGCTCAGGGCCGCGCCGACCATGCCGTGCGCCGCCCGCACCGCGATCGCCGAATTCAAGTCGTTGACGAATAAATGCCCGAAGGTCACCAGGGCATAAAGCACCAGGAACACTTCGGTGAAGGCGCGCAGCCCGAACTGCTGGCGAAACTTCACCAGCAGCAGGTTCATCGAAACGTTGGCCATGACATACGCTGCCGGCAGCCAGGCCATTTCGGCAGTCGTCGCACCGAGTGCGCCTTGCAGGTAAGGCAGGTTGGCGATTACCAGCGAGTTACCCAAACCACCGGTCAACGCGACCAGCAACCCCACCAGCCCGTAGGCGAACCGCTTGGCATTGGGGTGCAGCGGCGTCGAGGGCGAACCGGGCAAGCTGGGCCGTTCGTGGGGTTGCCAGTCGCGCGGAACGTAGTGGTCCATTTAGAAGCCTGGTGAGAGACGAAACCTGTGGACTGCCAGTAGACCTGAGGATACTTCAGGCCTTCAAGATTTTTTGGCCACCTGCCCTGGATAGTTGAGCACAAACTGGACATGCGCCTTCACCCCTGTCGCCAGGGTCGCATCGTCCGCGGTGAAGTAGGGACTGTGATTGTTCGGGACCTTCTGCATGTCCTGGTTGGCAGGCGTTGCCCCAAGGAACACGAACAGCCCCGGCACCTTCTCTGCGTAGAAGGAAAAGTCCTCGCTCGGTGACAGCGATGATTCCAGTCGCTCGACCTTGCCCGGCGCAGCCAGCTCCAGCGCGGGCACCATGGCTTCGGTCAGCGCAGGATTATTGGTGGTCACCGGGGCAATGTTCACCAATAACAGGTTGGCCTGGGTCTCATAGGCGCTGGCGATGCCGTTCACCAGCGGCGGCATCTTCTGCAATATGGTGTTGCGTATCGAGGCGTTATTGGTGCGAATGGTGCCAGTGAGTTCGGCAGTCTCGGGAATGATATTGCTCGCCGAGCCGGCATTGATCGTGCCGACACTGATGACGCCCATGCCCTTGGTCATGTCTATCCGCCGACTGATCAGGGTTTGCAGGCCGCCGATGATGTTCTCGCCCGCGATTATCGGGTCCACGCCGCTCCACGGCGCGGAGCCATGGGTCTGCTGGCCTTTGAGGGTGATGCGGAAGGCGTCGTTGCTGTTGAGTACAGTCCCGGATTTGTAATACAGGTGGCCGGTCGGGTAACCGGCCATGACATGCACCCCGAATATGGCTTCGACCTTCGGCGAGTCCAGTGCCCCGTCGCGGATCATCGCCTGCGCGCCGATCACTGCGTCTGCCTGGAACTCATCCACGTCGGCGGCTCCTTCTTCAGCCGGCTGGAACAGAAAAACCACGGTGCCGGCGACCTCGTTGCGATGCTCCGCAAGCACCTTGGCCGCGCCCAGGAGCATCGCGGTGTGCGTGTCATGCCCACAGGCATGCATGACCGGCACCGTTTTGCCCCGGCGCACGCCGGTTGCCGTGCTGGCGAACGGCAAGCCGGTCATTTCCTTGACGGGGAGGGCATCCATGTCGGCACGCAAGGCCACCACAGGGCCGGGTTTACCGCCCTTGAGTACGCCGACCACGCCCGTCTTGCCGATGTGGATGCGCACCTCCAGCCCCAGTGCCTTGAGCTGCTGCGCCACCAGTTCCGAGGTTTTCACCTCCATATTCCCCAACTCGGGGTTCTGGTGAATGGTGTGGCGCAGCTCGATGACGTCCTGATTGACTGAGGCGACGGCGGGGTCGACCCAACTGAAATCGGAGGCTTGGCAGAGGGCTGCTGAGAAGGTGCTCAAAAGAGCAATACCGAAAGGCAGGGAAGGTATACGCATGATGAGGTTCCACTGAGGCTTGATGGCTGCTCGGGGGGAGGGGTGTCCAACATGCCCTCTCACACCCCGCTCGGTTTCCTGGCGTTCAAGGATGAGTCAGTTGTCCTTGAACGGCAGTGTCGATTTGATCGGGGTGCCCCGGTATATAACGTGGTCAGGCACCCTGTTGTTTCAACCCTTCTACAACAACCGACTCGGGCGGTGCACCGCGTCGTGTAATGTGGCTGATGCTCATGATCACCAACGGCGTGAAAAGGGCGATGTAGGCATTGTCGATGCCCCACGGATTGCCGGCCAGGAACCAGCTGACGGTAGCCACCAGGGAGGCGATGATGCTCAGGAACGCGGCGGTCGCGGTGCCGAATTTCGGTGCGTAGAACACCAGTAGCACCAGCACTGCCAGAGAGGCGCGCAGGGCCTTGCCGAGGAAGGCGATCATCAGCACTTTCTCGGAGGTCAGGGCCAACGCAATTGGCAGCAGGCCGACGGCGATGGTAGCCAGGCGTACAAAGCGCAGGGATTTAACATCGCTTTTTTCCGGGTTGAACCATGGCTCATAGAAGTCGCGCAGCAACAAAGTGGCCGAGCCCATGCTGACCGCTGAGATGGTGCCGAACAGCGAGCCTGCCAATCCTGCGACCACCAGTCCGGCGGTCAATTGGTCCATGCTCGCGATCAGGCGCGGGAAGGCTTGCAGCGAATCGACTTGCGGGAACAACGCGGCGCTGCACATGCCGATCAAGGCAGCCCCGATACCGAACGGGATCATCAGGATTGCGCAATAGAAGCATGCGCGTTGCGCCTTACCTGCATCGCTGACGGTGTTCACCGCCTGAATCACGTATTGGGTGGAGAAGATCGAGCCGATACCGGCAATCATCCAGGCGATGATTTGACCCCAACCGATGGCGGTCCAGTCGAACATGCTTGGCGGCAATTGAGTCTGCAGCGCGCTGATCCCTCCGACCTGTTTCAGGCCAAACCACAGCGCTAACCCGACACCCAAGTATTTGAGACTGGCGTGTACGAAGTTGGTGTAGATGACTGAGCGCATGCCGCCGATGCTGACATACATGACTGACACGACACCGACAATGATGATCGCCAGTGTGCGATCCACTTGCAGCACACTGGCCAACACCGCACCGCCGCTGGCATAGATTGAGACGGCAACGATTTCCAGGGCGAAGATGGTGATGATCGACGTGGCGAAACGGGTTCTTTGCCCGTAGTTACGCGACAACACGCCGGAGATGGTGTTGTCACCCAGGTCCTTGTATTTACGCGCCAACAGCCAAGCGAACAACACAAAACCCAACGCCAGCGCAAAAAGGTTCCATGCGGCGGAGATGCCGGTTTTGAAGCCAGTCTGGGCCGTACCGATACTGACGGCGGTGCCGATGAATTCCGACAGCATCAGAAAGCCGATCAAGAATGCAGGAAAGTGCCCGCCGCCGGTGGTGTAGTTATTGGCGCTACGAGAATGTCGACGAACACCGAAGCTGATCAGCGCGAGGCTGAGCATGTAGAAACCGGTGATGGAAAGGACAATCCAGGAAGAGTTGGACTGCATGTTCGTTATCCAATCAACGTGCTGAAGGTTGATGGGGTTGTGGCAGAAACGTGTTCGTAGACAGGGATCATGGTTATGCTCTTTAGGTATTATTTTGCTTGATTCAAGTTTCCTCTGTGTTATTTAGGCGGTCTAATATCGTGAAAGTATTGTTTGATACTTCAAAGGTATTTTATTGTTGTTAGGCTGTCGCGATGCATGCGTCGCCCTTATCGAGTTGCGCCTGAAGTGCAGCCCTGTGTTCGGGATGGGCAATATCCAGCAATTTTGTGATGCGCTGATTGAGCGTCGTACCGCGCAGATCAGCGGCGCCGTACTCGGTGGGGATCATCGCCGACAGCCAGCCCCTGGCTTGCACAAATATGAGGTCAGGTTGGTGTCAGACAACCCAAGCGACACCCACGTACCCTATCTTGAGGTGCCACCTGTGCATGCTATTGGGGAATGCTGGTTTCGCGATCGGTCCGACTATGAGCTGTACATGGAGGCCGATAAAAGAAAGGTTTGGTTTGAGCACGGCAAAACGTTTATTGGTGGGCTCAAGCCATTTGTGACGAGCGATGAGTTTCTTGTGAGCATGTGATCGGGTTGCCGCGCACAAGATGCAGAACGCGGGTCGTGTCAAACCACGACCCGCTTGTTCCGCGCAAGGTTTCAGCCTTTCACCAACGGCTGCCGGGGATGGGGACTTGGAAATGCCCGTTCGTAGGCCCGGCATACGCGTAGTACCTGATCATCGGCAAAGCGCGCACCGACCACCTGCAAGCCGACAGGCAACCCGTCCTGCGCGAAGCCGCACGGCACGGATGCTGCCGGCTGCTGGGTCAGGTTGAAGGGGTAGCTGAAGGGCGTCCACTCCATCCATTCGCCCAGGCCAGAGTCCGGCGGAACGTTGTGCCCGGCGGCGAAGGCGGTGATCGGCAGCATCGGCGACACCAACAGGTCGTAGCGGCTGTGGAACTCGGCCATATGCGCCACCAGCGCCGCGCGGGCTTCCAGGGCCAGTGTGTAGTCGTGAAGGCTGATGCGTTCACCCTGTTCGGCAATGCGCAGCAGGCCTGGGTCGAGTTGTGCGCGTTGCGTCGGGTTCAGTTGTCCGGCCAGTCGTGCGGCGCCAGCGAACCACAGGGTGTTGAACAGCTCCAGTGGATCGTTGAAACCAGGGTCGACCTGCTCGACGTGCGCGCCCAGTTGCGCCAGGCGTCCCACTGCCTGGGCCACCACCCGCGCCACCTGCGGATCGACTTTCACATAACCGAAGTCCGGGCTGTAAGCGATGCGCAGGCCTTTGAGATCATTGCTCTCGGATAGCCAGGGCGTGCTGCGTGATGCCCCGGACAGGCCGTCCCGGCTATCCGGCCGGGCAACGGTTTGCAGCATCAGCACCGCATCGTCGACGGTGCGGGTCATTGGCCCCAGGTGCGAGAGCAGGGTCATGGCGCTGGCCGGCCACTGGGGTACGTATCCGAAGGTCGGCTTGATCCCGAAGGTACCGGTGAAGGCACAGGGAATGCGGATCGAGCCGCCGGCATCGCTGCCCTGGTGCAGCACCCCGAGGTTCAGCGAAGCGGCAGCGGCCGCACCACCGGAGGAACCGCCGGCGGTCATGCGCGTGTCCCAGGGGTTGCGGGTGATGCCGTACAACGGGTTGTCGGTCACACCTTTCCAGCCGAATTCCGGGGTGGTGGTCTTGCCCAGCAGCACCGCGCCGGCGTTGCGCATGAATGCCGGGAAGGGCGCATCCACCTCCCAGGGGCCGGTGGCGGAGGTGGTTTTCGAACCCTTGCGCGTGGGCATGCCACGGGTCAGGGTCAGGTCCTTGATCGACGCCGGCACACCGTCCAGTGCGCCGCACGGCTGGCCCTTGAGCCAGCGCTGTTCAGAGGCCCGCGCCGCTTCCAGCGCGCCTTGCGGATCGACATGGCAATAGGCGTTGACCTGCGGATTGAAGCGCTCGATGCGCGCCAGGGCGTCCTCGGTCACCTCCACTGGCGACAGGCGCTTGTCGCGGTAATGGGCCAGTAGCTCGACGCCACTCATCTCGGCGATTTCGCTGTGTTGCTTCATGCCGCGGGTCCTCCTTGTGCTTGTGCCGCGTTGACCATGGCGCGCAACAGCACGGCGCAACCGTCGGCCAGGTCCTGGGGCGCGGCGTTTTCGATTTCGTTGTGGCTGATGCCACCTTCGCAGGGAACGAAGATCATCCCGGCCGGGCCCAGCTCGGCGACGAAGATCGCGTCGTGTCCGGCGCCGCTGACGATGTCCATGTGGCTCAGGCCCAACTGCTCGGCGCCCTGGCGCACGGCGGTGACACAGGCAGGGTCAAAGTCCAGCGGCGGGAAGTCGGCGGTAGGGGTCAGCTCGTAACTCAAACCGTGCTGCAGGCAGGTGTCTTCAATCACCTGGCGCACCTCATCGACCATGGCTTGCAGTTTATCGGCATGCAAGTGGCGCAGATCGATGGTCATCTGCACTTGACCGGGAATCACATTGCGCGAGCCAGGGTGCAGGGTCAGGCAACCGACGGTACCGCAGGCATGAGGCTGTTGCGCATGGGCGATGCGGTTGACCGCGCTGACCACCTGCGCGGCGCCGACCAGGGCGTCCTTGCGCAGGTGCATCGGCGTCGGCCCGGCATGGGCCTCCACCCCGGTCAGGGTCAGGTCGAACCACTTCTGCCCGAGGCAGCCCATGACCACGCCGATGGTGGTCTCCCGGTCTTCCAGCACCGGGCCCTGTTCGATGTGTGCCTCGAAATACGCGCCCACTGGATGGCCGTGCACCGCCCGCGAACCGGCATAGCCGATGCGCTGCAACTCGCTGCCCACCGACAGTCCCTGTTCATCCTGTTTGCTCAGGGTGTCCTCGAGGTCGAACTTACCGGCGAACACCCCCGAGCCCATCATGCACGGCGGGAATCGGGAGCCTTCTTCGTTGGTCCAGACCACCACCTCGATCGGCGCCTCGGTCTGCACGCCGAGGTCATTGAGGGTACGGATCACTTCCAGTCCGGCCATCACCCCGTAGCAACCGTCAAACTTGCCGCCGGTGGGCTGGGTGTCGATATGGCTACCGGTCATCACGGGCGCGCGCTCGGGGTCGCGTCCGGCACGGCGAGCGAAAATATTGCCGATGCCATCGATACTGACGGTGCAACCGGCCTCTTCGCACCAGCGCACGAACAGGTCACGGGCCTGCCGGTCAAGGTCGGTCAGGGCCAGGCGACAGACGCCGCCCTTGGCGGTGGCGCCGAGCTGCGCGAGGGCCATCAGCGATTGCCAGAGACGTTCGCGGTTGACCAGTGGGGCGTTGTTTTGCAACTGCGGTGCAGACACTATCGGGTGGTTCATTTTCATCTCTCCCGTCAGGCGCTCAGGGCCAGGTAGCGGTTCTTGATGGTCGGGTCGGCGCGGAAGTCAGCGGCGCTGCCTTCGTACACCACACGGCCCTGTTCGAGGACGTAATGGCGGTCGGCGAGCTTGTCGCAGACCATCAGGTTCTGTTCCACCAGCAGCACCGGCAGGCCGTCGTCCTTGATCTTGCGCAGGATCTTCACCAGCTCATCGACGATCACTGGCGCCAGGCCTTCGGTGGGTTCGTCGAGGATCAGCAGCTTCGGGTCATTGAGCAGGGCGCGGGCGATGGCCAGCATCTGTTGTTCGCCGCCGGACAGCGCGTGCCCGGCGTTTTTACGGCGTTCCTTGAGGCGCGGAAACATCGCGTAGACATCCTCCAGCTGCCAGCGGCTGGTCTTGCGCTGGGCGATCCGCAGGTTTTCCTCAACGCTGAGCAAGCGAAAGATGCCCCGATGTTCTGGCACTAGCGCCAAACCCTGGCGAGCGATCTCGAAGATTTTCTGGCCGACCAGCTCCTGACCGTTGAAACGGATCTGCCCCTGACGCGGGCAGATGATCCCGAGGATGCTGCGCAGGGTTGTGGTCTTGCCCGCACCGTTGCGTCCCAGCAGGGTCACCAACTCACCGGCGTTGACCTGCAACGAGACACCTTCGAGGACGTGGCTCTTGTCGTAGTAGGAATGGATATTCTCGACGGTCAGCATCAGGCAGCTTCTCCCAGATAGGCGATGCGTACGCGCTCGTCGGCGCGGACGAATTCCGGTGTGCCTTCGACCAGAATCTGGCCGTGGCTCATGACGGTGATGCGTTGACTGATCGACATGACGATGCTCATGTTGTGCTCGATCAGCAGCACGGTGTGATCGCGGCCCAGGTCGCTGATCAGTTGAGTCATGATCGGGATGTCGTCGATGCCCATGCCGGACGTTGGCTCATCGAGCATCAGCAGCTTTGGCTTGGAGCAGATCGACATGCCGACTTCCAGCACCCGCTGCTGGCCATGGGACAGTTCGCCGGCGAGGGTGTCGGCGCGGGTCGTCAGCTGCAGGCGTTCGAGTACCTGATCGGCCACTTCCAGGTGTTCGCGGCGGCTGTCGACGTGACGCCAGAAGTTCAGCGCCCCCAGCCCATCGCGGCCCTGGGCGGCCAGGCGCAGGTTTTCCCGCACGCTGAGGTTCTGGAACAGGCTGGTCAGCTGGAACGAACGCGCCATGCCCAGGCCGACCCGGCCGTGAGCCGGTTTCTTGATGATGTTTTTGCCGTTGAACAGAATGGCCCCGGCGGTGGCCTGGCGTTCACCGGTCAGGCAGTGGAACAGGCTGGTCTTGCCGGCGCCGTTGGGGCCGATAATGGTGTGGATAGTGCCTGCCTCGACCTTCAGGTTGACGCCGTTGACCGCGTGGAAGGCGCCATAGGCCAGTTCCAGGTCGCGGGTTTCGAGCAGGTATTGGCCAGGGTTGTTCATGACAGTTTCTCCTTGACCGGCTCGGCCGTCTTGCGCTGGCCCTTGAGGCGCTCGAACAGGCTCGACAGCCCGCCCCACAACCCGCCGCGCATGAACACCACCACCAGGATCAGGATGATCCCCAGGAGCATCAGCCAACGTGGCCAGAGATCGGAGAGGAACTCGCCGAGCAATACGATGGAACCGGCGCCCAGCAAGGAGCCGAACAGCGAACCGGTACCGCCGACTATGGTCATGATCAGAATGTTTTCCGACATCGCCAGGTCGATGTTCGACAGCGGTACGAAATGCAGGAGCATGGCGTACAGCGCCCCGGCGATCCCGGTCACCGCGCCGGACAGCATGAACACCAGGATCTTGAAATGCCGGGTGTCGTAGCCGATGGCGGCGGCCCGGGTCTCGTTCTCGCGAATTGCCATCAGCGTGCTGCCGAATGGCGAGGCGATTACCCGACGGGCACCCATGAAGATCAGCAGAAACAGGACCGCGACGAAACCGTAGAAATAACGCGCGTCGCTCAGCGACAGCAGCACGGTGTCGCCGATGCGGATTTCCGGGCGCGGCACGCTGAGCAGGCCGTTGTCGCCGCCAGTCCAGTCGCTCAGGGTGTAGGCGATGAAGTAGGCCATCTGGCTGAACGCCAGGGTCAGCATCACGAAATAGATGCCGGTGCGACGAATCGCCAGGGCGCCTACCACTAACGCCAGCACTGCGCCGGCCACTGCGGCACCGAGCAGGGCGCTCAACAGTCCCAATTGCAGGTGGATCATCAACAACGCGGCACAGTAGGCACCGGCACCGAAGAAGATGCCCTGGCCGAATGACAGCAGCCCGGTGTAGCCCAGCAGCAGGTTACAGGCCAGCGCCGCGAGGGCGAAGATCAGGATTTCTGTAGCCAGGGTCGCCGATGGCAGCACCAGCGGCAGGCCGATCAGCACCGCAATCACCAACAGCAGCATGGAGCGCGACTGAGTCTTGGCAAAGGGCAGGGGGGTTTTTTCGCTCATGCTCATGCTCTCCCGAACAGGCCGTAGGGACGGACCAGAATCACCGCCGCCATGGCGCCGTAAATCATCAGACTGGCGCCCTGCGGCCAGATAGTGGTCATCAGGCTTTGCACCACACCGACCAACAAACCGCCAACCAGCGCACCGCTGAACGAGCCCATTCCGCCGATCACCACCACCACGAACGCGACCCCGAGAATCTCCGGGCCGACAAAGGGTTGGGCACCGCGCAACGGCGCAAACAGCACACCGGCGACACCCGCCAGGGCGACGCCGAGGGCGAAGGTCATGGAGAACAGCCGGAAGATGTTGGTGCCCAGCAGCGACACGGTTTCAGTGCTTTCACTGCCGGCCCGCACCAATGCGCCGAACCGCGTGCACTCCAACAGCAGCCACAGCGTCAGCCCTATCAGTGCGGAAAAGACAATCAGGAACAAGCGGTAGTAGGGATAGACGAAGTCGCCGATGATCAACACGCCGCGCAGCAGTTCCGGCACCGCCACACTCTTGCCCACCGGGCCCCAGATCAGCACGCTGGCTTCCTGGATAATCAGCGCGATACCTAGGGTCACCAGAATCTGAAAGGTATGGGGTAAGTGGTAGATCCTTTGGATCAATAATCGCTCGATGGCCCAGGCGAGGGCGGCCACCACCAACGGCGCAAGCAGCAGGGCCAGCCAGAAGCTTCCGCTCAGGCTGACGACGGTGTAGCAGATGTAGGCGCCGAGCACGAAAAACGCGCCGTGGGCGAAGTTGACGAAGTTCAGCAGGCCGAAAATGATCGTCAGGCCGACCGCGATCAGGAAGTAGATCATCCCCAGGCCGAGGCCATTGAGTATCTGGAACAGGTAAAGATTGAGCATGCAGGTACCCTCTGCAGGGAGCCGGCTGACGAAGGCGTCACCCGGCCCGCTGCCTGTGGCGAGCGGTAGAAAGGTTTCTCGGGTCAGCCGAGGACGCAGCCGGTCGCGTCTGCCGGCGGGAACGAGCGGCCGGAGCTGACGACCTGCGCAAGGTCATCCTTGTCGCGCATGTCGGCGGCGGCCTTGCCCACCAACAGGTAGTAATCCTTGATCACCTGGTGATCACCGGCGCGGATCGACTCCTGGCCGGTGGGCCCTTCGTAGCTCAAGCCCTGCATGGCCTTGGCCACGGTAGGGCCGTCGAAGCTGCCGGTGGCGATGATGCTCTCGAGCATGATCCTGGTGCCGATGTAATCGGCCGCCAGCGGGTAGGTGGGATTGATGCCGTATTTGGCCTGGGTGATCTTTACCAGCTCGCGGTTGAGCGGGGTATCGACCTGGTGCCAGTACTGGGCGCCGAGGTAGACGCCTTCGAGCACGTCGCTGCCCAGCTCCTGGAACTGGTCAAGCCCGGCGGACCACACCAGCAGCACTTTCATTCTTTCCTTGATGCCGAAGTTCACTGCCTGGCGCAGGGCATTGGAGGACTGGCTGCCGAAGTTGAGCAGCACCAGTACGTCAGGCCGGGCGGCGATGGCGTTGGTCAGGTAGCCGGAAAATTCCTGCTCCTGCAACGAGTGATAGCTATTGCCGATGTGTTCGATGCCATGCTCGGCGCACACCTGTTTCGCGCCTGCGAGCAGCGCCTCGCCGAAGACGTATTGTGGGGTGATGGTGTACCAGCGCTTGGCGTTGGGCAGCAGCTTGATCAGCGGCACCATGGTTTCGCGAATGGCGCCGTAGGTCGGCACCGACCAGCGAAAGGTCGAGGCATTGCAGTCCTTGCCGGTGACTTCATCAGCCCCCACGGGGGTCATGAATACACCGCCGACCTTGCCAACTTCCTTGGCCACTGCCAGTGCTGAAGACGATAGGGTACAACCCTGGAAAAATCGCGCGCCATCCTGGGCAATCGCCTCCTGGACTTTGCGCACTGCCTTGCCGGCGTTGCCTTCGGTGTCGATTACCTTGTAGTGCAGGGGCCGGCCGAGCAAGGTCGGATGTTGCTCCACCGCCAGGCGCGAGCCCATGTCGGCGAACTTGCCGTAGCTGGCGAAGGCGCCGGACATCGATTTAAGCCCATAAAAGGTAAAGGGCTCGGCGGCAAACGCATGACGCACACCCAGCGGAAGGCTGAGGGCTCCGGCAACGGTCAGACTGGCTTTCAACAACGTACGACGCTGCATGGGGTAACTCCCTGGAGTAGTTATTGGCAGGAGTGGCAATGGCAAAACGGCGCATCACGGCCTGTGGGCAGGCCTTTTATTGGAGGTCGCAGCGGACTTCAGTGGGTGTGATCGAACTCCAGTAAAAAGTGGCGGGTGACTTCCCCTTCGAGGGCGCTCATGTGGTGCTCGGCATCGCACATATGTTCATGCATCAATTGCCGCACGCTGCTTTCATCCTCGGCTTGCAAGGCGTTCAGCAGGCGCTTGTGGTAGTCGAGGTTGGCCGCGTCAAACTGCTTGCGCTTGGGTTTGTAGGCTTTCTTCAACACCACCAGGTCGCGCAGCAGGTCATTGAGAAAGTGCGCCATGAACGCCAGCAGAGGGTTGGGACAGGCACGGGCCAGCAGGTTGTGGAACTCCAGTTCCGCCAGGCGCTGTTCGCGCTGGCCGGCTTCGCTGTCTTCCGGCGCGCTACAGAAATCCACGTTGTCCTGCAGGGCTTTGAAGTCAGCCGCGCTGAGGCGGCCAATCACCGACACCGACAGTTCGACCTCGATGACCTTGCGTAATTGGTACACCTGCTCGCCGTCCAGGTGCTGGAAATGCAGGTAGTTGCGCAAGGCGCGGCTGGCCGGCTCCGTGCCGGCTTCATTCAGGTACGCGCCACCGCTGGGGCCGGTGCGGGTGTTGACCAGACCTTCGACCTCAAGGGCCTTGAGCGCTTCACGCGCCGAGCCCTTGGAGCACTGGAAACTTTCCATCAGCTCGCGCTCGGTGGGCAAACGGTCGCCAGGGCGCAGCGCGTCGGTGACGATGGAGCGCTTGACCGACTCGACTATCACATCGGAAAGCTTCTGGCGTTTGCGGCGGATCGGGCGACTGAGCATGGATTTCCATTTATCCTATTAATGCGGATAAATAGCACTTAATAGGACGTGGCTTGGTGCGTCAATCGTCTAGGGGATGAGGTGTCGCTTTTAGTGTGTAAGGGTCGTAATTGGATAAAAGAGCCGTTGTAGGAGCGAGCTTGCTCGCGAAGGACGTCAACGATAATGCGTGTTCCCTGAATTAACGCGTCGGCCTTGAGACCATCGCGAGCAAGCTTGCTCCTACAACAGCACGGCGCTGCTCGGCGTCACGACGGGACCCAGCCGGTCAAAGAGTTGGACCCGCCAGAACAGCGGGTCCGAAAGGGAGATCAGAGCTTCGGCAACTGCCCGATGCGTCCGAGCATCTCGGTCACGATCTGTAGGTCCAGCAGGAACTGGTCGACGGTCTTGAACTCGTTGTCGGTGTGGCCGGTGTACTTGAGCTCGGGTCGGGCCAGGCCGAACTGCACGCCATTGGGCAGCTCATGGACCGAGGTGGCGCCGGCGGAGGTGCCGTACTTGTGTTCCATGCTCAGGTTTTCGCTGGCCACGGCCAGCAGGGCCTTGACCCATTCACCCTCGGGGTTGCGGTACATCGGCTCGGCGATCGAGTAGTCGAAGGTCGGCGCAATGTGGGTGTGCTTGCTCCAGGCGACCAGCTTGTCGGCGATTTCGCTCTTGAGCACTTCTGGCGACTTGCCTTTCGGCACCCGCAGGTTGACCGCGAGCTTGAAGGCTTTTTCATCCATCCCGACATAGGTCAGGGAGGCCGTCAGCGGGCCCATAAAGGCATCGGAAAAGCCCACACCCAATTTGCCGCCCAGGTAATCCAGTCCCCAGTTGTCGGCGGCGTAGCGCGCGGCGTCGGTGATGTGGTTGTGCTTGAGCGCGACCTTGCCGTCGAGGCTGTTGATCAAGTCCAGCATCCTGGCCACCGGGTTGACGCCGGATTCGGGTTCGGAGGAGTGGGCGGAAACGCCGGTGACCGTCAGTTGCACATCCTTGCCGACGACCTTGGCGGTCACCTCGAAGTTGGCGCCATTGCGCTGGGCATAATCGGCACCGGCCTTTTGCAGGCTGGCAGCCAGTTCGGCGGGTTGGTCGGTCACCAGGGTGGCGACCGAGGTCGACGGAATCTGGTTGGTGGCCAGCCCGCCAGTCATTGAGATGATTTCGGCGCCTTTGCCTTCTGCAGCGCGCCGGGTAAAGCTGGCCATGACGGTGCCGTAGCCTTTCTCGGCGATCACCACAGGGTAGCTGCCATCGAGTGCCAGGTTGTAGTTGGGCGTCGGGTTGCGTTCGAAGTAGTAAGGGATGGCGTCGCCGGTGGTTTCCTCGGTGGTGTCTATCAGCAGCTTGAAATTCCTCGCCAGCGGCAGCTTTTCTTCCTTGATCACCTTCATGGCGTAGAGCGCCACGACGATGCCGTTCTTGTCATCTTCGGTGCCCCGGCCATACAGGCGGTCACCGACCAGGGTGACCTTGAACGGATCGAGCCGGGTGCCGTCTTTGAGGACCCAGTTTTCCGGGGTCACGGGCACCACATCGGCATGCGCGTGAATGCCCACGACTTCCTCGCTACTGCCCTCGAGGGCGACTTCGTAGACGCGGTTGTCGATGTTGCGAAAGTTCAGGTTGAAGGCTTGCGCCAGGCCCTTGAGCTTGTCGGCGATCTTGATGAACTCGGGGTTCTCGTGCTGGGCAACGCCGTCCACGCGAAAGGTCGGGATGGCGACCAGTTCGCGCAGGGTCTCGTTGGCCGCGTTGCCGTATTTCACCCGTGCATAAATGCCCAGCAGGCGATGGATCTCGTTCTGCTGTTCAGGGGAAAGGGTCTTGTTGCCCAGGAAGGCACTGATGGCCGCGCCGAGGTCGTTGGTCTTGGCCAGGTCGCTTTTGGCCAGGTCTCCCAGGAACTGCCTGAAATCCGTGACAGATGCGTTATCGAAGCGCTTGAGGATGGCCGCGCTCTGTTGCGGAGTGATGTTGGCGTACGCTGGCGTGGCAATCGAAGAAAGGCTGGCGAGTAGCAAGGTGGCTGCGGCCAGGTGCTTGAGTGAATAATTCATTGCTGGGCATTCCTTTGCAGGCTGGTTGGGAAGTGTCTGATCGAAGTAACAGAACATTTCCAAAATTAACACCATTCGTCAGCCCGATGGGCACCCAGCGCTGCATTTTCGAATCAATCGACCGGGTAAAGGCCACCCGACAATCGGCAAACTGCGCATTCTGCTCTTTCGATATGTAATAAGTGAAGGCACAATGCGCATCCTTTTTTGGCTGGCCTTGCCGGAGGCGCCTCGAAATGATCAAAACGCCGTATTACCTCATCGATAAACAGAAGCTGCTGGCGAACATGCAGAAGATCGCCTATGTGCGCGAACAGTCCGGGGCCAAGGCCCTGCTGGCGCTCAAGTGCTTCGCCACCTGGTCGGTGTTCGACCTGATGCAGCAGTACATGGACGGCACCACGTCGTCGTCGCTTTACGAACTTAAGCTCGGTCGACAGAAGTTCGCCGGCGAGACCCACGCCTACAGCGTGGCCTGGGCCGACGACGAGATCGAGGAGATGCTCGAGAACTGCGACAAGATCATCTTCAACTCCATCGGCCAGCTGCAGCGCTACACCGAAGCGTCGGCGGGCAAGGTCCGCGGCCTGCGGGTCAACCCGCAGGTGAGCAGCTCGGATTATCTGCTGGCCGACCCGGCGCGTCCGTTCAGCCGCCTGGGCGAATGGGACCCGGTGAAGATCGAGCAGGTCATCGGCCAGATCTCCGGCTTCATGTTCCACAACAACTGCGAGAACGGCGACTTCGGCCTGTTCGACCAGATGCTGTGCACCATCGAAGAGCGTTTCGGTCACCTGCTGCACAAGGTCGAGTGGGTCAGCCTCGGTGGCGGCATTCACTTCACCGGTGAAGGCTATGCGCTGGACGAGTTCTGCGCGCGCCTCAAGGCCTTCTCGCAGAAGTACGGCGTACAGGTCTACCTGGAGCCGGGCGAAGCCGCCATCACCCAGAGCGCGTCGCTGGAAGTCACGGTGCTCGACACCCTGTACAACGGCAAGCACCTGGCAGTCGTGGACAGCTCCATCGAAGCGCACATGCTCGATCTGCTGATCTATCGCCTGAACGCCAAGCTGGCGCCGAGCGAGGGTGAGCACACCTACATGGTGTGCGGCAAATCCTGCCTGGCCGGCGACATTTTCGGCGAGTATCAATTTGCTCGGCCGCTGGCCATCGGCGATCGGCTGTCGTTCGTCGATGCAGCGGGTTACACCATGGTCAAGAAGAACTGGTTCAATGGCTTGAAAATGCCGTCCATCGTAGTGAAACAACTCGACGGTAGTATCGAGGTGGTTCGCGAATTTGGTTACAACGACTACATGTCCAGCCTTTCGTAAGCTGGCGCAGAGGAGAGTTAGATAAATTGAAGAAGAACGTACTTATCATTGGTGCAGGAGGTGTCGCCAAGGTGGTGGCCCACAAGTGCGCGCAGCACAACGATGAACTCGGTCGTATTGCTATCGCGTCGCGCAACATCTCCAAATGCCAGGCCATCATCGACAGCGTCAAGGCCAAGGGCAGCCTCAAAGTGCCCGCTGAAATCACGGCCTTTGCGCTGAACGCCATGGATGTCGAGGCAACCAAGGCGCTGATCCGCGAGACCGGCTCGCAGATCGTCATCAACGTCGGCTCCAGCTTCCTCAACATGTCGGTGCTGCGTGCCTGCATCGATACCGGCGTGGCCTACCTGGACACCGCCATTCACGAAGAACCGGGTAAAATCTGCGAGACGCCGCCCTGGTATGGCAACTACGAGTGGAACCACCTCGAAGAGTGCAAAGAGAAGAACATCACCGCCATCCTCGGTGTGGGCTTCGACCCAGGTGTGGTCAACGCCTATGCGGCGCTGGCGCAACAACAGTATTTCGACCACATTGATTCGATCGACATTCTCGACGTCAATGCCGGTTCCCATGGCAAATATTTCGCCACCAATTTCGACCCGGAAATCAACTTCCGCGAATTCACCGGACAGGTGTGGAGCTGGCAGAACAGCCAGTGGACCAGCAACACCATGTTCGAAGTCAAACGCACCGACGACCTGCCGGTGGTAGGGGCGCAGAACCTGTACCTGACCGGCCACGACGAAGTGCACTCGCTGTCGAAGAACCTCGACGTGCCCAACGTGCGATTCTGGATGAGCTTCGGCGAGCACTACATCAATGTGTTCACGGTACTGAGGAACCTCGGCCTGCTCTCCGAGCAACCGGTCACGACCGCCGAAGGCCTGCAAGTGGTGCCGCTGAAAGTGGTCAAGGCCGTGCTGCCTGACCCGAGCTCGCTGGCGCCCGGCTACACCGGCAAGACCTGCATTGGCGATCTGGTCAAGGGCACCAAGGATGGCCAGCCGCGCGAGGTGTTCATCTACAACGTCGCCGATCACGAAGACGCCTACGCCGAAACCGACAGCCAGGGCATCTCCTATACCGCAGGCGTGCCACCGGTGGCAGCAGCCCTGCTGGTCGCCCGCGGCGAGTGGGACGTGCAGCGTATGGCCAACGTCGAAGAGCTGCCTGCCGAGCCGTTCCTCAAGGCGCTGGACGTGATGGGCCTGCCGACCCGCATCAAGGACGAGCATGGCGATCGTCCCCTGGCGCTGTAACGCCTGACACTCCCTCCCGATACAAGGTGCACCAGGGCTGGTGCACCTTGCTGTTTCGTTCGACTCCCTCTACAAAAAACTCTGCTTTGCTGATCCTCTGACACCCTTATAGGGCGGCTCGCGGCACGCGTTTGTCTTGTGCGATATAGATATCGACGGGTCACTGGAAGTTTGTATCCGCAGGGCATGCCGCCGACGACTGGCGGTAATTCGATGCATAGTCAACGGTTCAAGACCGCCTGTCGTGACTCAAAAATATTTTTAAAATTTTCAATCGGGCAATTGCTTCAGATGACTGTGGGCGGCGCATTCAGACCGCCTGTCACCGCACGCTGTTAAGGTGTGCGGTGCCTTTCCGTTACCAAGTGACTACTACCAAGTGACTACGGGGTGAATGACATGGCTTCGAATTTCAATAGGGGATCCCGGGACAGCTCCCTGGACCTGTCCGGTTTGATCAGCGCCACGGCGAAGGCATTCGAACGAGACGCACAGCGCATCTCAAGGCAGTTGCTGCCGATGACTTCAGGGGCAGGCCGCAAGCGGGCGAACAGTCGATAGGAGGTTGTATGGCAGATCCAGCGTCGTCTGGTGCAAGTGCATCACGCTCATGGCTTGAACTGGCTCGCAGCAGCAGTTGGCAGGGCGCCTGCTTCTGGTTGACCCTGACCATCGTCACGTTCCTGTTGCTGTTCAGTGGCTATAGCGCGCTGACCGGGGCCGACCCGAAGATACTGCATTTCGCGATGCTGGGCGGCACTGCCGGTTTCGCGGCGACAGCCCTGGGCGCCGTACTGGCGCTGGTGCTGCGTGAAGTGGCGGTGCGCACCCAGGACATGATGCTCGGCTTTGCCGCCGGGATGATGCTGGCGGCCAGTTCCTTTTCGCTGATCCTGCCCGGCATCGATGCGGCGCAGTCCATCACGGGCAACCAGATGGCGGCTGCCGCCGTCGTGGTGTTCGGGATGGGACTGGGCGCGGCGCTGATGGTCGGGCTGGATCGCTTTGTGCCCCATGAACACCAGAGGAGCGGAAGAAAAGGGCCCGAGGTGCAACGGATCAACCGGGTCTGGCTGTTTGTCCTGGCCATCACCCTGCACAACCTGCCCGAGGGCATGGCCATCGGCGTCAGCTTCGCCGACGGCGACATGACCGTGGGGCTGCCACTGACGACGGCCATCGCGCTGCAGGACATCCCGGAAGGTCTTGCCATCGCACTGGCGCTGCGGGTGACCGGTATCTCGGCACTGCGTGCAGCCCTGGTGGCCGTCGGTTCCGGCCTGATGGAACCCTTGGGCGCGGTGATCGGTCTCGGGGTGTCTTCCGGGTTTGCCTTGGGCTATCCGATCGCCCTGGGGCTGGCGGCCGGTGCGATGATCTTCGTGGTCTCCCATGAGGTGATTCCCGAGACGCACCGCAACGGGCATGAAACGCCTGCCACGTTGGGCTTGATGCTGGGGTTTGGGGTGATGATGTTTCTGGATACTGCGTTGGGCTAGCGTCTGGACGTCCTTCAGGGTCCGATATCATCGGACCTGCCTTCTCTCGTCGCCACGACCATTGTTCATTACGAGGAGCGGACGTGCCGCCCGGCCTTATCGGCACAATGTGTGTCAACAAGGCTCATCCCCAGCAACGGCAATCCCAGAAGCGTCAGCCCCACGCCCACCATTGCACTACTGGCCAACGGATCGCCGAACTGCAGCCAGGCCCAGATCATGGTCACCGGCGGGGTCAGGAACAGCGCGCCACTGATGCGCTGAATGCTGAACCGCTGCAGGCACAGCCAGTAGAAACCGTAGCCACCCAGCGTCGCAAAGACCACCAGCCACACCACTCCTGCTGCAAAGCCGGTACTCATCGGCGGCCTGATTTCGCCTTCAAGAGCCGCCAGCAGGGCAAACACCGGGATCACTGCACAGACCTGAATGAACAGCGCAGTCAGGGCGGACATCGATGCCCCGGGCAGTGCTTTCTGGTACAGCGTAGCCGCCGCCAGGGACAGGACTGCCAGCAGTGGCAAGCCATAAACCCGCAGATCAGTGGCGTCCCATTCGACACTGGCAGCGCTGGCCACCAGCATGCCGGTCAGACACAGCGCCAGTCCCAACCACTGCCAGCCGCGGGTGCGTTGCCCGGGCACGCTACCGGCCAACACCACGATCGTCAGTGGCAACAGATTGGCGATGAGTGAGGCTGTGCCTGGCGCCACCCCCAGCTGAATGGAGGCGGCGATCGGTCCGATATAGCCGCCAATCGCGAACAGCCCCAGCAGTCCTTGATGCGCCAGGTCGCGGCCGCGCAAGGCGCGCAAACCCGTCCAGGCGAAGGGCAGCAATACAGCCGCTGCCAGGATGAAACGCCAGAGCGTGGCCAGGTAGACGCTGCCCTGATCGGCCACGTACCGATAGCCGATGAAACCGGAGCTCCAGCTGACGACCATGGCCAACAACAGCAAGCCGCTGGCCAACAGCGATAAGCGGGGGGAAGGGACGTTCATCGAATGGCACCTGACAGTGGGCTGAGTTCGATGGTATGAATCAACAGGTGATGCAATCAAACGATACGATCAGCACAACTGGTGCAGGATTTATGAATCATGGCCGAGACGATCGATATTGAACTGCTGCGCACCTTCCATGCGATCGTGCGCTTCGGGCAGTTCCTGGCGGCTTCGAGCTTTTTGAACAAAAGCCCATCGGCGGTCAGTCTGCATGTGCGGCGCCTGGAAGCCCTGGCAGGGGGACGCTTGCTGGAGCGTGACAACCAGACCGTCAACCTGACTCCGCTGGGCCGTCGCTTTGCCCTGCAAAGTGCCGAGCTCCTGTTGCTGCACGACCGGATGCTTGCCAGCTTCAGTGCGCCGGTGGCCAGTGGCCGGGTCAGGCTGGGCATATCCGAAGAGTACGCCGGCGCGGTACTTGGTTGTACGCTGCCGCATTTGACCGCGGACTTTCCTTACATTGAGCTGGAGGTCGAAACCGGTTCCAGCGGGCGCTTGAACACTCGCCTGCAGCGCGGGCAACTGGATCTGGCGTTGCTGGTGGAGCCGGTTGACGTTATTGCGCCGGACACGCGCTGCATCAAGACCCTGGGCCTCACCCAGCCTGTCTGGGTGGCCGCCCACGACTACCGGCTGGACCTCGCCAGGCCGGTGCCTTTGGCTTTGCACGGCAAGGGCTGCCCGTATCGAAGTGTGGCGGTCGACGCGCTTACCCAGCTGGGCCGGCGCTGGCGGGTGGTCATCATGAGTGCCGGGGTCACCGCACTGGAAACCGCCATCGAAGCCGGACTGGCCGTCGGCATCGTCGACCGCGCTCAAGTGAGGCCAGGCATGCGCGTATTGTCCACGGCGGACGGGTTGCCTGAACTGCCGGTGCATGAACTGCGACTGATGCTGGCCCCGGGGAAATTGAGTGAAGCGGGGGAGGTGTTGGTGGGGTTGATCGGACACGGCTTCCAGCTCTGACGCGTTTTACGCGCATCCGAAAAATCCAACTCCGCCATGGAATCCCTTTGGGAGCCTGCTCGCGAAAGCTATGAAACAGTCAATGATGATGTTGAATGTGATGGCCCCTTCGCGAGCAGGCTCGCTCCCACATTGGATCTTCGCCGGGCGCAGTATTTGTGTACGACCCCGATCACCTGTGGGAGCGGGCTTGCTCGCGAAAGCGGTGGGTCAGGCGCCATCGAGGTTGAATGTGATGGCCTCTTCGCGGGCAAGCCTCGCTCCTACAGGGGGCGGTGGTATATACAAAATCTCCAAACTCGCACGGATCCCTGTGGGAGCGGGCTTGCCCGCGATAGCGGTGTGACAGGCGAAAAGCGCGTTGAAGCGTGTTTCGTCAACCCGTCCATGTGATGACTATTCTTTTACTGAATCAACTTCAAAAACCAGATCTGTCGTTGCCGCGGTAGAGCAAGTCAAAAGCTCGCCCGAGCGAGCCATTCGCGCCACCTTGAAGTGTTACCCGACACCTGCAGGAGTTGCCCATGAATCCGTCCGATCTTCACGCCCAATTGTCGGGCCAGGCCACCGAAGACGCTCAAGAAATCGCTGAATGGCGCGATGCGTTGCTGTCCGTCATCGCCCACGGCGGAACGGCCCAGGCCAAGCAGATCCTCGACATGCTGGTGGCCGTGGCAGGCGCTTCAGACATCGGCTGGCGGCCCAGTCACGGCACGCCCTACATCAATACCATCAGCGTTGAGCAGCAACCGGTGTTTCCCGGGGACCTGGCCATCGAAGAGCGCCTGGCGTCGATCATGCGCTGGAATGCCCTGGCGATGGTGGCCAGGGCCAATCACGCCTATGGGGAATTGGGCGGACACATTGCCAGTTACGCGAGCGCGGCGGATCTGTTCGAAGTGGGCTTCAACCACTTCTTCAAGGCCCGGACCGACACCGGAGGCGGTGATCTGGTGTTCTACCAGCCGCACTCGGCGCCAGGCGTCTATGCCCGAGCCTTTCTCGAGGGACGCCTGGAGGAACAGGATCTGCGGCACTATCGGCAAGAGATCGGCGCGCGCGCCCATGGCGCCCGGGGGTTGTCGAGTTATCCGCACCCCTGGTTGATGCCGGACTTCTGGCAGTTCCCGACCGGCTCCATGGGGATTGGTCCTATCAGTTCGATTTACCAGGCGCGCTTTATGCGCTATCTGGAGCACCGCGGCCTGCAAGACACCTCCGGGCGCACCGTCTGGGGGGTGTTTGGCGACGGTGAGATGGATGAGCCGGAAAGCATGTCGGCCCTGACCCTGGCGGCGCGTGAAGGGCTGGATAATCTGGTCTGGGTGATCAACTGCAACCTGCAGCGCCTGGACGGTCCGGTCCGGGGCAACGGGCGCATCATCGATGAGCTTGAGGCGCTGTTCGGCGGTGCCGGCTGGAATGTGATCAAACTGGTCTGGGGCTCCGACTGGGACGGACTGTTTGCCCGGGATAAAGACGGCGCGTTGGTCCAGGCATTGTCCAGCACTGTCGATGGCCAGTTTCAAACATTCGCGGCCAAGGATGGGCGCTTTAATCGCGATTATTTCTTCGGGCAGAACGAGGCATTGGCGCAGTTGGCCCAAGGCCTGAGCGACGAGCAGATCGACCGCCTCAAGCGCGGTGGGCACGACATGGTCAAGATCTTTGCCGCATATCAAAGCGCAATGCTTGAGGGCAAGAAGCCCACAGTGATCCTGGCTCAGACCAAGAAAGGGTTCGGTATGGGCGCGGCCGGGCAGGGCAAGATGACCGTGCACCAGCAGAAGAAACTCGATAACGAGGCAGTGCTCGCGTTCCGCAACCGTTTCAACCTGCCGCTGACCGATGAGCAGGCGATCTCGCTGAGCTTCTTCAAGCCCGAACAAGACAGTGCCGAAATGCGCTACCTGCATGAACGCCGCCGTGCACTGGGCGGGTACATGCCGTCGCGGCCTGCGACCGGCGAGTCATCATTGGCCGTACCCGATGTACACAGCTACGCCGGGTTTGCCATCGCCGCCGAAGGCAAGGAAATGTCCACCACCATGGCCTTCGTGCGGATGCTCAGCGGTTTGCTCCGGGACAAGCAGCTGGGGCCGCGCATCGTGCCGATCGTGGCGGATGAGGCGCGGACCTTCGGTATGGCCAGCCTGTTCAAGCAGATCGGCATCTATTCCAGCGTGGGGCAGCGCTATGAGCCGGAGGACATCGGTTCGATCCTGAGTTATCGGGAAGCCCTGGACGGGCAGATTCTCGAAGAGGGCATCAGCGAGGCCGGCGCCATCAGTTCCTGGGTGGCCGCCGCGACCAGCTATTCGGTGCATGGCCTGCCGATGCTGCCGTTCTACATCTACTACTCGATGTTCGGCTTCCAGCGCATTGGCGATCTGATCTGGGCGGCAGCGGATCAGCGGGCTCGCGGGTTCCTGCTCGGCGCTACCGCCGGGCGCACGACGCTGGGCGGCGAAGGCCTGCAGCATCAGGACGGCAACAGCCATTTGATGGCGTCGATGGTGCCCAACTGCCGTGCCTACGATCCGGCGTTCGCCGGCGAGTTTGCGGTGATCCTGGATCATGGCATGCGCCAGATGCTGGAGCGTCATGCGGACGAGTTTTATTACGTCACCTTGATGAACGAAAACTACCCGCAGCCCAACCTGCCTGCAGGCGTCGAACAGGCGATCATCAAGGGCATGTACCTGTTTGCCCGGCATCAAGTCGAGGAGGCACGCGGCGCAGTCCGGTTGTTGGGCTCCGGCGCCATCCTGCGCGAAGTGATGGCCGCCGCCGAGTTGCTCGCCAGCGATTGGGAGATCGACAGCCAGGTCTGGAGCGTCACCAGCTTTTCCGAACTGGCCCGTGATGCCCGTGAAGTGGAGCGCTGGAATCGCCTGCATCCCGGACAGCCCGCGCGCCGTAGCCATGTGCAGGCGTCGCTTGAAGGGTCGGCGCCGATCATTGCCTGCACCGATTACGTGCGCGCCGTGCCTCAGCTGATCTCAAGTTATCTGGAGGCCCGTTACACCGTGCTCGGCACCGACGGGTTCGGCCGCAGCGATACCCGCAGCCAGCTGCGCAGGTTTTTCGAAGTGGACCGTTATCAGATCGTCTTGAGTGCACTGACGTCACTGGAACACGAGGGACGCCTCGACGCCAGCGTCTGTGCCGAGGCCATTGCGCGGTATGCCATTGACGTGGATGCTGTGGCACCTTGGGATGCTTGAAAGCCGGGCTTCTGGCCGGGTCGCCACGCGTCGCCAGGCAAAACCACGCGGATATCACGCCCCTGCGATGCAACGAATGCCACACCAGGGCCTCATATAAAGACGAGCTGAGCCATTGGTACCGATGCAATGGCCGATTGCGGTTTCACCCCGACAATAGGTAATTGTTTATATGACGGCTGCTGAAAAGAACCAAGTGACCTGGTTGGTCGAACAATCCATGCTGCATGTCGCCAGGCAGCGGGCCAAGCTTTATTCCGGACAAGGCCGGATGTGGCAACAGCCTTATGCCCATACCCGGCCCCGTGATGCTTCGGCCCTGGCGTCCGTATGGTTCACCGCGTACCCGGCGTCCATCATCACCCGGGAAGAGGGCACCGTGCTTGAAGCGCTGGGCGATGAAACCCTGTGGCACGCGCTGTCGAAAATCGGTATCCAGGGGATTCACAATGGCCCGCTGAAACGCTCTGGCGGCCTGAAGGGCAGTGAATTCACCCCGACGATCGACGGCAATTTCGACCGGATCAGCTTCGACATCGACCCGCAACTGGGCACCGACGCCCAACTCCACGCGCTGACCCGCATGGCCGCCGCCCACAACGCCGTCATCATCGATGACGTCATCCCCTCGCATACGGGCAAAGGCGCGGATTTTCGCCTGGCCGAGATGGCGTACGAGGACTATCCGGGGCTCTACCACATGGTGGAAATCCGCGAAGAGGACTGGCCGCTGCTGCCGGAGATCGCCGAGGGGCGCGATGCGCAGAACCTCAGTCCGCCGCAGGTGGACATGCTGCGGGACAAGCATTACATCGTCGGCCAGCTGCAGCGGGTGATCTTCTTCGAGCCTGGGGTCAAGGAAACCGACTGGAGCGCGACATCGGTGGTGGTGGGCGTTGACGGCAAGCCGCGACGCTGGGTCTACCTGCATTACTTCAAGGAGGGGCAACCGTCGTTGAACTGGCTGGACCCGACCTTCGCCGCGCAGCAGATGATCATCGGCGATGCGTTGCATGCGATCGATGTCATGGGCGCGAAGATCCTGCGCCTGGACGCCAACGGCTTCCTCGGCGTCGAACGCAAGCTGGATGGCACCGCCTGGTCCGAAAGCCACCCGTTGTCGATCACCGGCAACCAGTTGCTGGGCGGCGCGATTCGCAAGGCCGGCGGCTTCAGTTTTCAGGAATTGAACCTGACGGTCGACGACATCGCCTCCATGTCCCACGGTGGCGCCGACCTGTCGTATGACTTCATCACCCGGCCGGCCTACCAGCATGCGTTGCTGATGGGCGACACCGAATTTTTGCGCTTGATGCTGCGCCAGATGCACAACCTCGGCATCGACCCGGGCTCGCTGATCCATGCCCTGCAGAACCATGACGAACTGACCCTGGAACTGGTGCATTTCTGGACCCTGCACGCCCACGACACCTTCCTCTATCAGGGCCAGACCTTCCCCGGCAACATCTTGCGCGAGCACATCCGCGAGCAGATGTACGAACGCCTGGCCGGAGAGCATGCGCCCTATAACCTGAAATTTGTCACCAACGGCGTGTCCTGCACCACCGCCAGCATCATCACCGCGGCGCTCGGCATTCGCGACCTCGATGGGATTACCCCGGCGGACATTCAGCAGATCCGCCAGGTCCATCTGCTGCTGGTGATGTACAACGCCATGCAACCCGGCGTGTTCGCACTGTCGGGCTGGGACCTCGTGGGTGCACTGCCGTTGCCGGCGGAGCAGGTCGCGGATCTGATGCTCGACGGCGATACCCGCTGGATTCATCGCGGTGCCTACGATCTGGTCGATCTCAATCCCGATGCACCGCTGTCGGCGGGGCAGATGCCGCGCGCGAAAACCTTGTACGGCAGCTTGATCAGTCAATTGGACGACCCGGATTCGTTTGCCTCGCAGCTGCAGAAAATTCTTGCGGCGCGGCGCGCCTACGATATCGCCGCCAGTCGCCAGATCCTGGTGCCGGATGTCGAGCATCCGGGGCTGTTGGTCATGGTCCATGAGTTGCCGGCCGGCAAAGGCACGCAAATCACCGCGCTGAACTTCGGCTCGACACCGATCACCGAAACCCTGCACCTGCCCAATATTGCGCCCGGGCCGGTGGTCGACATCATCAATGAGCGGGTTGAGGGCGATCTCACGCCCGAGGGCGATTTCACCATCACCCTGGATGCCTATGAAGGACTTGCACTGCGGGTGGTCAGTAGTTCGCCGATGATCTAACGACTGCACTCCCCAGATAAAAAAAACGCCACTCGATCCCGCAGTGGCGTTTTTTTTCGCGATGTCAGCGCTCAGACCCAAGTTCAAAATGTGGGAGCGAGACCGGCTTGCCGGCGAAGAGGCCAGCACATCCAACATTGATGTCGCCTGACACGCCGCTTTCGCTGGCAAGCCAGCTCCTACAGGTGATCGGGGTCCACACAAATCCTGCGCCCGGCAAAGGTCAAATGTAGGAGCTGGCTTGCCAGCGAAGAGGCCAGTACATCCAGCATCAATGTCGTCGGTCACACTGCATTCGCTGCGATGCGGCGACCCGACGAGTCCATTCAATTACAGGTGACCGGGTCGTTCACGGATAATGCGGCCGCGTGGTCAGAGCAGCGGCACGCTGTAGCTGACGAACAACCGATTCTGATCCTGGTCACGAGACGCTTCACTGTTGGTCTCGCCGTTACGCCAACCGAAACCGACGCCCTTGAGCGCGCCGGACTGGATCGTGTAATCCAGGCTGATATCCCGTTCCCACTCCTTCTGGTCGTCACCCGAGGCCGTCTTGATATGGTCACCGCTCAAATACATGACCGAGGCTTTGAGGCCCGGCATGCCGAGGGCGGCGAAGTCGTAGGCGTACTGGCCGAAGGCGGTGCGCTCGCCCGCGCGGGTGAAGGTCTGGATCAGGCGATCGGTATACAGGTACAGACTGGCGCCGCCGGCACCCTTGTCCGGCAGGTTGCCCTGGCTGAGCTGGGTGAAGTTGCTGCCGCTGGAAACGCTTTGGTAGCCCGCGGTGATGCCATGACCACCCAGGGTGTACACCAGCGTGGCACTCCAGGTGCGGTTGTCGATCTCGCCATCATTGTCTTCGGTGTAGCCACTGATTCGGTAGCCTGTGGTCCCCGAGCTGTTGGCCCCGGATGAATCTGTCTTGAAGTAGCGCAGGTCGGTTTTCAGCGATTGACCGTCCCCGATTGCCAGGGTGTGGACCAGGCCGACAAACTGCTGGGTGTAGTAGTTGTCGAGGTTGGCATAGTAATACTGGGCGGTCAGGTCCTTGGTGACTTTCCAGTCGCCGCCGGCGAAGTCGAATTCGTTGCTTTCACGGGTGCCACCGGTGGCGGCCAGCCCGGTCCGGTCGCTTGAACCCCGTCCTGTGGCATGTTCGATCCGGCCTCCAATGAGGGTCAGGTCCTTGAACTCGCTCGAGGTGACCTGGCCACCTTCGAAGGTCTGGGGCAGCAGGCGGCCATCGTTGGACACCAGGATCGGCAGCTTCGGCATCAGCGTGCCCAGGCGCAGTTCGCTTTTCGAGACCTTGACCTTGCCGGTCAGCCCCAGTCGGCTCCACTGGTCGACCGCGCTGTTGTCGCTGTCCGAGGGAATCATCGAGCTGCCGACGTGCCGGCCCATGCCGCTGTCCAGCGTGATGCCCATCAGTCCCAAGGCGTCGACGCCAAAGCCGAGGGTGCCATCGGTATAACCCGACTTGTAGTCGAGCATGAAACCCTGGGCCCACTCTTCGGTTTTCGAAGGTGCGGCCGTGCCGTCACGGTTGTCGTTATTGAAGTAGAAGTTGCGCATCCCCAGGGTGGCTTTGCTGTCACTCAAGAAGTCCGCATGGGCCTGGCTGCCGAGTGCAAGAGCGCCCAGTGCAACCGTTACCGCCGTCTTATTTGTGCTCATGTATATCGCCCCTTTTTTTGTAGTTTGAAGTTGGGAGCGGACGTGTCCGCGCATGCTATCGGTCAGATGCAAGTTTCAAGGAATATCAGGGTTGCTCCCGCCACGGCGGGTGTCGGCAAAGTGCGCTGCCTGCGGGAGCGATGTTGTCGAATCGGAGGGGCTTGGGTTAAATACCCAGCACATTGGCGCCGATGCACGGGTCGATCCCGCGCTCCAGGCGACGCTGGTGGACGATTACGGTGATTTCCATCGAGCCGGTGGTGACATCGAAGTCGAGGATATGGCCGCCATAGGCCTGGAAGGTCGCGTCACCGGCGACGCCGTGCATGTGGATCGAAGGCTGGTCGTTCTTCCACGCCACGGAGCCGGTGATGCTCGCCATTTCGACGCTGTTCAGAGTCTTGGCGTCGAAGTCTTTTTTGTCCTTGTTCCAGAACCCGAACTTGACGTTGCCGAAGCCGATGCCGCTGATGGAGGCGCTAGGGATTTTCTCGGCAATGGCCAGTTTGGTCAGTTCCTTGAAGGCGTTATCGCCCATGCGCAGAACCATGAAATAACCGGTGGGGGTCTTGGTGTAGCGCGGGGTCGCTTCGGTTGCACATTGCATGGGCGCTGTCGTGGCGGTTGGCTGGGCTTGGGCAACGGCCGGTTGAGTGGCCGCTGTGGTGAACATCACGGCGGCGGTCATGGCCAATAGCAGTTTGCAAAGGCAGTGTCTGGTCTGAAGCTGAACGTGCATGGGGCTTCCTCTGTTTTTGTTGTTGTGTGGGTGCAACGGATTTTGAGACGAGTGTCCCCGGCGCCTGTTTTGCAACAGGCGCGGGTAGTTGTTGTTAACGGTGGGCGTTAGTTGGAGCCGAGCCTTGGTGGCTTACAGCGAATCGCGGCTGCCGACGCCGTCAATCAATCGCGTAATGCCCAGCGGGTTGCAGTTCTTCAGGGCGTCCGGCAACAAGCTGTCGGGACAGTTCTGGTAACACACCGGGCGCAGGAAACGATCGATCGCCAACGTCCCGACCGAGGTGCCGCGTGCATCCGAAGTCGCCGGATACGGCCCGCCGTGGACCATGGCATCGCAGACTTCGACTCCGGTGGGGTAGCCGTTGAACAGCACGCGTCCGACTTTCTGTTCCAGCACGGCCAGCACCTCGCCCAGGGAGTCGAGTTCCGTATCCTCGACGATCAGGGTGGCGGTCAACTGGCCGCGCATACCGTTCAGCGCCTCGAGCAACTCGGCCTGGTCAGCGACTTCGACCACGACGGTGGTCGGGCCAAACACTTCTTCCTGTAGTAACTCATCACCCTCGATCAACAGGCTGACGTCGGCCTTGAACACTTGCGGCCGCGCCTGGTTGCCCTGTTGTTCGGCGCCGGCCAGGTGGGTGATGCCGGGGTGGGCGCGAAGGTTGTCCAGGCCGTGGCAATAGCTTTTCAACGCGCCGGCGTTAAGCATCGTTTGCGCGGGTTGTTCGCCCATCAGCCCGGTAAACCGTTCGAGGAAGGTCGAGAACTCGGGTGAGCGGATGCCCAGCACCAGACCGGGATTGGTGCAAAACTGCCCTGCGCCCAATACCACCGAAGCGGCCAGTTCGCCGGCGATTTTCTCGCCCCGGACTTTCAGCGCCTGGGGCATCAGCACCACCGGGTTGATGCTGCTCATCTCGGCGAACACCGGGATCGGTTGCGGGCGTGCCGCCGCCATGTCACACAACGCACGCCCCCCGCGCAAAGATCCGGTGAAGCCCACGGCCTGGATCAACGGGTGCTTGACCAGGGCCTCGCCGACGCTGCCGTAGAGCAGGTTGAACACGCCCTCGGGCATCCCGGTTTTGCGCGCTGCGCGAGTGATCGCATCGGCGACGTAATCGGCCGTGGCCATATGACCGCTGTGGGCCTTGAACACCACCGGGCAACCGGCGGCCAGGGCCGAAGCGGTGTCGCCACCGGCGGTGGAGAAGGCCAGCGGAAAGTTGCTGGCGCCGAACACGGCGACCGGCCCGAGCCCGCTGCGGTACTGGCGCAGGTCGGGTCGCGGCAAGGGTTGGCGGTCCGGCAATGCACGGTCGATGCGTGCGCCGTAGAAGTCGCCGCGGCGCAGCATCGTGGCGAACAGGCGCATCTGGCCGCTGGTGCGGGCCCGCTCGCCCTGAATGCGGCCGGCGGACAGGGCGGTTTCCCGGCACACCAGGGCAATGAACGAATCGTCCAGCGCCTCGAGCTCGGTGGCGATGGCGTCGAGGAACCCGGCGCGGCGGGCAGCCGACAGGTTGCGAAAGATCGGGAAGGCAGAGGCCGCCGCTTCGGCGGCCGCATTCACTTCAGCCGCGGTCGCCTGGTGGAATCGATAGGGCAGCGCTTCGCCGCTGCTGGCGTCGTGGCTCTGCAAGGTGTTCGAGCCTTGGGCCGAGCGGCTGCCTGCGATGTAGTTGTGGCCTGAAACTTCAAACATGGGAACTCCTGAAGGGCTGTTCAAATAGGGATCAAGTGAGGCGGTAGAGGCGTCGGGCGTTGTCATGAAACAGGGCAAGCCGCTCGGCGAGGGAACGTTCCCTGACGATGGTCTTGAAGCCATCGAGCACTTCGCTGAGGCTGTTCACCACGCCGTCGACCGGGTAATTGCTGGCAAAGGCACAGCGACTGACATCGAAGATCGAGATCGCATCGTTCACCACCCCGCGGTTCGACTCGACAGGCCAGGCCTTGCCCGGGATGCAGATGCCGGAAATCTTCAGCGCGACGTTCGGTTCCCGTGCCAGCACTGCGAGGTTGTCACGCCAGCTGGCCAGGCCTTGCTCCGAGCGATCCGCCGGCAGCGCCGTGTGATTGACCACGATGGTCACGTCGGGAAAGTCCCTGGCCAGCTCGGCCGCTTCCGGCAGGTGCCACCAGGGCGCCTGCAACTCGAAGTGCAGGCCGTTATCCGCCAGTCGGGCATATCCGTCGCGCCAGCGGGGATCACGCATCGAGCCAGGTGCCGCGAAATCCTCACGCCATGCCTCAAGGCTGGTCACCACGGGTTTGTGGCGCACGCCGCGCACCAATGGGTGATCGCCGTACAGGCGAAGCAGATCGGTCGCGTCTTCACGATCGAGCCAGACCTGCGCCACCATCGCGGCCAGGGTGGGTTCGTCTTTGGCCAATGACTCGACAAAACGAACCTCGTCAAAGGGCGTCGCCGGGTCCCATTCACCTTCGATGACCACCGTCTGCACGATGCGGTGGCTGCCGGTGAGCCGGCGATAGTCCTCGGGTAGAAAGTTGCGGCAGATCGACGAGTAATCGCCATAACGAAACGGCCGCAACGGTCGATCGTTCAGCCACGGGTAGTAATGGGCCTCGATGTCGAAATAGTGTTGATGCGCGTCGACGATGGGCAAATCCGCGTCTTCGCCGCTGGCTAGAAAGCGAGCACGCCAGTCGATGTTCGTTAACTCATCCATGCGGTTGCTCCAGGCGATAAAAGCGTCGCGCATTGCCGGCGAACACCGCTTCCTGCACCGCACGCCCCAGGGGCGCGAGCATCGCGGCCATGCCATCGGCAATCGTGTCGTAGGAGGCGCGCAACCCGGCGACCGGAAAGTTGCTGGCGAACATGCAGCGTTCCAGGCCGAAGATCTCCAGCGCGGTCAGCACCACCATCCGGTTGTCGTCGTAGTTCCAAGGCGAGTCTTTGAGGCCGAACTCCGAGAGCTTGATCTGCACGTTGGGCTGCAGAGCCAGTGCTTCCAGGCCCTTGCGCCAGCGCGCCATGCCTGGCGGGCTGCGATCCCAGGCGAATCCGGTGTGGTTCAGTGCGATCGGGATCTGCGGGAACATGGCCGCCACTTCGGCGGCTTCGACCAGGTGCCAGGGCGGAACGCGCAGGTCCCACGACAGACCGTGCTCAGCCAGCCGCGAAAACCCTTCCAGCCATTTCGGGTCTTGCATGGTTCCTTTTGCGCCGGCCACCGATACCTCCGGCGAAGCCGAGGTGACCGGTTTCGAGCGTATGCCTCTCACCAGTGGGCGAGCGGCCTGTGCGGCGAGAATCTCCGCGCTGTCTTCGCGGTCGAACCAGGCGTGGGCAACGATGGCATTGGGGAAGCCATAGCGTGCGTGCACCTGTTCCAACCAGCGGGTCTCGGCGACCTGCTGGTCGCGGGCGCGCTCGGCCTCGACGTGCACCGTGCCGACCAACCGTTGCTTTTCGGTCAGGGCCAGGAAGTGTTCCGGCAGGAAATCGCGGCACAGGCTGTGATAGTCCCCGAGGAAAAAATCCTCGTGATACTCGTCCTGCAGCCAGGGATAACGACCGTTGCCCAGGTCCCACAGGTGATGGTGGGCATCGACAATCGGCAGCGCATCCCCGGCCGCCAGGTTCGGCAGGCCGTTGCGTTCATGCAGGGTGATCATGAGGTCGTCCCTTGCTCAGCGCGACGCGGCGAATTGGGAAGGGCTGAGCACGCCGTCTTCGACTTCGCCGGCGGCGGCCGCCTCGGCCTTGGCTTGTACGCGGCTGCGCAGTTTGGCCACGTTCACCACCACGCGGGTATGGGCGGCGGTCGCCACCAGCTCGACGTCATCGCGCACCTCGACATTGAAGGTGACACTGCGCCCCTCGATCCGGGTGACCGTAGCAACGATGCTAACGGACATGCCCAGCAGCGTGGCGCCGACATGCCGGATATCGACCGCGGCGCCGACCGTGTTCTCGCCCTCATCGAGGAAGGTCAGCAGGTAATCCAGACACGTCTGTTCGATGTCATCCACCAGGCGCGGCGTGGCGTAGATGCGCAAGTCCTCACCCAGGAACGAGATGGTGCGCGCCTTGTCGACGATCAGTTGGCGTTCGGTGGCGGCGGTGCCGGCTTCCAGCGTGGAGAAGTTCATGAGCGACCTCGTGTTCTCAGAGTGTCGACAGTCGCAGCGACGACTGTCGGCCGGGATGGCAAAGGATGATTTATTTAGTGGGCAGGAAACCGATGGAAATCCATGGCACGGCGATCAGCACCCCCAGGGCGACAACCAACGCCCCGAGATACGGCCAGACCCGGCGCATGGCGCCGCTGGGGTCGACCTTGGCGATGGCGCAGGCGGCGTAGAAACCCACGCCAAACGGCGGGGCGAACAGGCCCAGGCCCATGGCGAAGATCGCGACCATGGCGTAATGCACGTCGTGGATGCCCATGGCCTTGGCAATCGGGAACAGCAGCGGCCCGAACAGCACGATGGCCGGGATGCCTTCGAGAAAACTGCCCAGCAGGATGAACGCCACGGCGGAAATGATCAGGAAACCCAGCGCCCCCCCCGGCACCGTCGACATCACTTGCGCCAGCTGATGGGAGAAGCCCGACTGGGTCAGCGCCCAGGCCATGGCGGTTGCGCTGCCGATGATGATCAGGATCGCCCCGGACAGCGACGCGGTGCTGACCAGGATCGGATACAGGCGGCGCCAGTCGAAGCAGCGGTAGCACAGCAAACCGACGATAAAGGTGTAGGCGACGCCGATGGCGGCGACTTCGGTAGCGGTGGCGACGCCTTCGACCACCGCGGTGCGGATCACGAACGGCAACGCCAGGGCCGGCACCGCGACCAGCAACGAACGGCCGATTTCCTTGCCCGAAGCGCGCTTGCCGGTGGAGGCCTCGCCTTTGCGGTTTTTCCACCAGATCACCGCCGCCATGGCGATCGCACCCACCACCGCCGGCATGAAGCCACCGGTGAACAGGGCGGAGATCGACACGCCGGTCACCGAGCCGATGGTGATCAGCACCAGGCTTGGCGGAATGGTTTCCGACATCGCCCCGGAGGCATTGAGCATCGCCACCAGTTCGTTTTCATCCTCGCCGCGCTTCTTCATTTCCGGAAACAGCGCCGGGGCGATGGCAGCCATGTCGGCAGCCTTGGAACCTGAAATGCCGGAGATCAGATAGATGGCACCGATCAGCACGTAGGACAGCCCGCCACGCACATGGCCAATCAACGAGCAGAGGAAGCTGATCATCGCCCGGGCCATGCCCATGGCTTCGATCAGCGCGCCCAAAAATACAAACAGCGGGATCGCCAGTAGGATCAGGCTGGCCATGCCTTCGTCCATCCGGCCCACCACCAGGCTCAAGGGCGTGCCGGTCATGGTCGACAGGTACGCCACGGTGGCCAGACCGAACGCGACCATGATCGGCACGCCGATGATGATCATCGCCATCACGCCGATCATGAAGAAGATGACCAGGTTCCAGTTGCCCATCAGCAGCAGGGGGCCTTCCGCCACCCATAGCAACCCGCCGAGGGAGGCGAGCATCGCCACCGACACCGAAAAGTCGATCAACCGCGCACTGGTCAGCAGGCGGGCGACACAGGTCATCAGCATCAGGCTCAGACCGACCGCGATGGCGGACACGCGAAAGGCGTTGGGAATTTCCAGGGCAGCGGTGGTGATGATCCATTCGTCGCTGACGTACTCCCAGGCCGGGGTGAACAGCAACCCGATGAAGGTGATCACGATCACCGCGCCGAGGGTGTCGGCGAAGGCGCGTTTTTCCACCGTCAGCCGCGCGATGAACGAGGTGAGGCGCATGTGCTCGCCCCGGCGCATCGCCACCACCGAGCCGAGCATCGCCAGCCACAGGAACAGCAGCGAAGCCAGCTCGTCACCCCAGACGATGGGCTGGTTGAGCACGTAGCGCGAGAACACGTTGCAGAACAGCAACACCACTTCGACCACCACCAGCAACGCTGCGCTGCCTTCGGTCAGCCAGCGCAGGCCGGTGTCGAGCGCGCGACCCAGGCGAAAGGTGGCGGCGCGCGGGCTGAGTCCTTCAGCGGGAGATACGTCCGTCATTGGCAGTTCGTTTTTCATGACCTTGTCTCCGGCTTAGGACAGTTGACCCGCGTACTGCTCGAGCAAGCTCCAGGCTTCGTCGCCGTACTTTTCCTTCCATTGGGTGTAGAAGCCTTTCGATTGCAGATCGGCCCTGAACAATGAACGGTCGACCTTGTTGAAGGTGATGCCATGAGCGGTCAGGGACGGTTCCAGGCTCGCGTTGAGGTCGATCACCTGCTGACGCTGGACCAGCGCCGCGGCGTTGATCTGGCGGGAAACGATTTCCTGCACATCGGCGGGCAGTTTTGGAAAGGTCTTGCCCGAGGCGACGATCCAGAACCCGCCCCAGATGTGGTCGGTCATCGAGCAGTATTTCTGCACTTCATAGAAGCGCGCGGACTCCACGACCACCAACGGGTTTTCCTGGCCGTCGACCACTTTGGTCTGCAGCGCCGAGTAGGTTTCGTTGATGCTGATGCCGGTCGGAGAGGCGCCCAGGGCGCTGAACATGGAGGTCCACAGCGGGCTGACCAGCACCCGCAGCTTGAAGCCGGCCAGGTCCTGCGGGGTGAAGATCGGCCGCGTCGAGCTGGTGATCTGGCGGAAGCCGTTGTTCCAGACTTTCTCCATCGGGATCAGGCCGACCTTGGCGGTCTTGGCGCGCACGTACTCGCCCAGCTTGCCGTCCAGGGCGGCCCAGACGCTGTCGTAGTCCTTGAAGGCAAAGGGCATGCTTTCAATGGACATGGCCGGCACCAGGGTGGAGAGGATGGCGCCGGGCAACGGGATGAAGTCGATTGCCCCGGCACGGACCTGGGACAGCATGTCGGTGTCGCCGCCCATGGCGCCGTTGGCGTACACCTGCAGGTCCACCGCGCCGTTGGTTTCGGTCTTGATCGCGAGTGACGCGGCCTTCATCTGGATGTTCAGCGGATGGGTGTCGGGCAGGCTGCTGGTGTAGCGCAGCACGATGGGTTTGGTCGCGGCGAAGACGCTGGAGGGCAGCAGGTTGGCGGCGAATGCACCGCCCACGGTGATGCCGGCAGACATTAGAAATGATCGGCGGCTGACGGCCTCGGTCAAGATACGGCTCATGATGTTCACCTTGTTGTTTTTGTTGTTCTAAAAAACTTTCGGATCAACTGATCGAACGCTGCTCCCTGTAGGAGCGAGCTTGCTCGCGATGGTCGTTAACGATATCGCGGGCTTTCTGGTTAAGCGCGGCGCTCTCAGGTCCATCGCGAGCAAGCTCGCTCCCACAGGGGATCGGGATCGGGATCAGGATCAGGATCAGGATCGGGTTCTGGTGTTGTGGCGGTTCAGGATGCGAGTGCCACGACCGCCCGGGTGCGAATCAACTCATCGATTTCACCTTCCGCATAACCACTTTCCTTCAGCACTTCGCGGGTGTGTTCGCCGAGCAGCGGAGCGTGGCGGCTGGTGGGCGGCGCGGCGCTGTCCATGTCGGAGAAGTGAATCGGCAGGCCCATGCCGCGTACCCGGCCTTCGGTGGGGTGTTCGGTTTCGACGACCATGCCCCGGGCGATGGTTTGTGGATGGGCCAGCGCCGCGGCAATGTCCAGCACCGGCCCGGCAGGCAGGCCGAGGCTGTCGAACACCACCATCCATTGATCCGTGGTGCGCGCCACCAGCACTTCGTTGAGGATTTCCACCAGGGCCAGGCGGTGCTCCATGCGCAACGCGTTGCTGGCGAAGCGCGGATCGGCCTTCAGTTGCGGCACGGCCAGGGCTTCGACCAGTCGTTCGTAGTTGGCCTGGTTGGCAGCGCCGATGTTGATCCAGCCGTCGGCGGTGCGGAACACCTGATACGGCGCGCTGGTGGAGTTGGCCGAACCCATCTTCGGCAGGATGGTACCGTCGGCGAAGTACGCGGCCGCCGGCCAGTACATCTGTTGCAAACCGGCTTCGAACAACGAGGTGTCGACCATCTGCCCCAGCCCGGTTTTCTGTTTGGCGGCATAGGCGGCGCAAATGCCGAGGGCGGCGAGGATCCCGGAGTTGATGTCGGCCACCGGCGAACCGGCCTTGACCGGCTCGCGCCCGGCTTCACCGGTCATGCTCATCATGCCGCTCATGCCCTGGGCGATCAGGTCGAAACCGCCTTTCTCGCCGAACGGCCCGCTGCGCCCGTAACCGGAGATCGCGCAGTAGATCAGTCCGGGGTTGATCACTTTGAGCGCTTCATAGCCCAGGCCGAATTTCTCCATGGTGCCGGCCCGGTAATTTTCCGTGACCACATCGGCATCCAGCAACAGGCGGCGCAACACGTCGCGGCCGCCGTCGGTTTTCAGGTTCAGGCCGATCCCGCGCTTGTTGCGGTTGACCACCATGAAGGAGGCGGATTCGCCGCTGGCCATGATCGGCGAGAATCGCCGCGAATCATCGCCGTCCGGGACTTTCTCGACCTTCACCACGTCGGCGCCCATGTCGGCCAGCATCATCCCGCACACCGGGCCGGACATGATGTGAGCCAGTTCTACAACGCGCATGCCTGTCAGCGGTCCCATGTCATTTCCCCTTGAACTGTGGTTTGGCTTTCGCGATGAAAGCGTTCAGGCCGATCTGAAAATCTTCGGTGTCGTAGCAGCTGTAACTGCTGTCGATCTGCTCGGCGGTGGGTGCCACGCCGGCTTCAAGTTGGCGCGCGGCCTGGCGATGCCAGCGGGCAACGAGGGGCGCGCCGTTGGCAATGCGTCTGGCGGTGGCGAGGGTCTCGGTTTCGACCTCGGCGTCTGGCACGACGCGGGTCACGAGGTTTTTCACGTAGGCGTCGTTGGCGTCGAGGATGCGGCCTTCCAGCAGGATCTCGAGGGTGGTCGAGCGTCCGGCCAGCGCCACCAGCCCGGCCATTTCGTCATAGGACATGACCAGGCCCAGTTTGCCGACCGGCGCACCGAAGCGGCTGGACGTGCCACAGATACGCAGGTCACAGAGCGCGGCGATTTCCAGGCCGCCACCGACGCACACGCCGTGGATCATGGCGATGACCGGGTGCGGGCAGTCAACGACCGCACGCATGGCGGCCGACGTCACTTCGGCGTACACCCGGGCTTGCGCCTGATCAGCCCGCACGCTCGGGAACTCGCCAACATCGGCGCCGGCGGCAAAGGCCTGTTCGCCGGCGCCGCGCAGCACCACGCAATGCACGGTGGCGTCAGCGGACAGCTCGGTCATGACGTCACCCAGGTCCTGCCACATGGACAAGGTCAGGGCGTTCATTTTTCCCGGGTGGCTGAGGGTGACGATGGCAATGGCGTCTTGCCGTTCGATAAGGACAGTGGAGTTCATGATGGTGCCGCTGGCGTCGAATCACCGTTCGACGATGCGGCTGCCTCCTGTTTTATTGTTGTGGGATAGCGGCTGTTTACAGCGACTGCCGGAGCATCGACAGGTAGTCCGCCGACGATGCTTCGCGGGGGTTGGTCTTGTGGCTGTGATCGTGCAACGCGCCTTCGACGATCCCGGCGAACAGGCTCTCGTCGACACCGATGTCACGCAGGCGGGTCGGCAGGCCCAGACGGCGGGTCAGGTCTTCGATCGCGGTACCGATGTTCGCGCCGGCCTCGAGACCCATGGCGTGGCGCAGGCGTTCGAGTTTGCGTTCATCGCGAACGGTGGGGGCGTTGGCGTTGAAGTCCACGACGGCGGGCAGAAAGATCGCGTTCAAGGTGCCGTGGTGCAGCTTCGGGTTGATCCCGCCCAGGGCGTGGGACAGGCTGTGCACGCAGCCCAGGCCCTTCTGGAACGCGAGGGCGCCCTGCATCGAGGCACTCATCATGTTCATCCGTGCTTCGCGGTCACCCGGTTCGGCGGTGGCGCGCTCGATGTGTTCCCAGGCGCGCCACAGGCCATCGAGGGCGATGCCGTCAGCGGCGGGGTTGAAGGCCGGCGCCATGAAAGTCTCGATGCAATGGGCGATGGCGTCCATGCCGGTGGCGGCGGTGAGCATGGGCGGCAGGCCCAGGGTCAGCTCGGGATCGCAGATGGCCACGCGCGGCACCACATACGGTGAGATTACGCCCACTTTGCGACCATCGTCGAGGATCAGGATGGCGCCGCGCCCGACTTCGCTGCCGGTGCCGGCGGTGGTCGGAATCGCGATCAACGGCGCGGTGGCCGAGGTGATGCGATCCAGCCCGCCTTCGATCACCGCGAAGCTTTGCAGCGGGCCGTCGTGGGTCGCGCACACGGCAACGCCCTTGGCCAGGTCGATGGAAGAACCGCCGCCGACGGCGATGATGCCGTTGCACTCGCCAAGGTGGTATTGCGCCACGGCTTGACGCACCGCGTGCTCGTTAGGGTTGGGCGGGGTGGCGTCGAAAATCGTGGGAGTACGTGTGGCGCCCAGGGCGGCGATGACTTTGTCGACGATGCCGGCTTTGCGCACACCGACGTCGGTGACAATCAGTGGGCGAGTGATGCCGGCGCGTTCGGCTTCTGAGGCCAGTTGCTGCAAGCTGTCGTAACCGAACTGGATCTTGGTGACGTAATTGATGAGGGACATGATTCACCACAAGTTATACAGGATTGTTGTTGTTGCAATCGGTCGGATGGCAGGAGGGCTTGCGCGCTCTGGTCAAACCCATTGCATTGCCTGGTTGTGGGGTGGACTATAGGGCCGTCGTGGCGAGCCTCGATACTGACAACTTTCGATACCTCTATAACTTTTAGTTAACCCTGATGACTCCCTCACTGAACTCGATCATGTCCCGCCTGCACCTCAAGCAGCTGCGTTTATTGATAGCCCTGGATGAGCACGGCTCCTTGCTGGGGGCGGCCAGGCAGGTCGCGCTGACGCAGCCCGGCGCCAGCAAGGCGCTGCAGGAAATCGAAACCACCTTTGGCACCTCGCTGTTCACCCGAACCAACCGCGGGCTGGAGCCAAACGACGCCGGGCGCTCGGTGATCCGTTACGCGCGCCTGATCCAGACCGACCTCGCGCACCTGCGTGAAGAGATCATCGGCATCATGAGCGGCGAGGGTGGCCGGGTGGCGGTCGGCACCATCATGGGCGCCGTGCCTTTATTGACCACGGCGATCAGCCGGGTGATTGCCGACCACCCGAAGCTGTCCATCGAGATCGTCGAGGACACCAGCGCCGCGCTGCTCAGCCAGTTGGATTCCGGGCGCCTGGACCTGGCGATCTGCCGCACCACCGTGAGCACCACGCCGTATTTGTATGAGAGCGCGACCTTCGTCGAGGAAACCCTGGCGGTGATCGCCAGCACCCAGCATCCGTTCGCCTATGCCAGGCGGCTGTCCCTCAAGGATCTGGTGGATTACCGCTGGGTGGTCTATCGCGCCAACATGCCCATGCGCCTGCTGCTGGAGCGGGAATTCCACGAGGCCGACCTGCGGTTTCCGGTGCACCTGCTGGAGACGACCTCGGCCTTCGCGACCTTGTCGCTGCTCCAGGAAAACCCGACCCTGGTCGCACTGGTGTCGACTGACGTGGCGAAATTCTGCTCTGGCTACGGCTTTACCACCACGCTGCCGCTGCCCATTACCTCGCGCAGCGAACCCTACGAGCTGGTGTCGCGCACGGGCGTGCCGGACTCGCCAGCCGCCAGACTGTTGCGCGAGGCCTTGCTCAATCCCCGTTGAGCTGTCCGGCGCGTGATCCGTGCACTTTTATAAAGCCCTGATGCAGCCCGCTGCACTATGCGAAGGCAAACCGCGGGTGTTCATCCGTGTCCCCTTGCATCGCCAAGTGCCTGATACGCGGGCCTGAATGCGCTGTCTGCACGATCTGGCACAAACGCTGCATTAGCTCTTGCCAGGCCCGCAGCGAATACAGTCGAGTGGGCAGCCCCCTCGGTCAACGACGATCGATTCGTGGGCAACATCGGTGAATCAGGCACAGACGTCTGGTTTCAACACCGCAAAAGAACAGGCAAAGACGCCTGGAACCGCAAGGTTTCAGGCGTTTTTTTTTGCATTTTTGAACCGTGACGGGCTTTAGCCGGGTGCTACTTATGAATTCCAATGTTGCCGCGTTGAACAAACTGCAAACGCTGGTCGTGATCGGCAATGGCATGGTCGGACATCATTGTGTCGAGCAGCTGATCGAGCGCGGTGCCCTCGATCACTATCGGCTGCATGTGTTCAGTGAGGAGCCGATGCGCGCCTACGACCGTGTGCACCTTTCCGAGTATTTCACCGGCCGTGATGCCGAGTCGCTGGCGCTGTCGGATGCGTCGCTGTACCAGACCCCGGGCGTCACCCTGCACCTGGGCGTGCCGGTGCTGGGAATCGACCGCGCCCGCCGCCAGGTGATCACCGCGCAAGGTTGCGTCGCCTACGACAAGCTGGTGCTGGCGACGGGCTCCTATCCCTTCGTGCCGCCGATCGAAGGCGCCGAGGGCGACTCGCGCCTGGTCTACCGCACCCTTGAAGACCTCGACGCAATCCGTGCCGCGGCCGCCAACGCCCGCCGCGGCGTGGTGGTCGGCGGTGGCCTGCTCGGCCTTGAAGCCGCCAACGCCCTGAAAAGCCTGGGCCTGGAAGCGCATGTGGTGGAGTTCGCCCCGCGCTTGATGCCGGTGCAACTGGACGAGATGGGCGGCCTGGCACTCAAGTCGCAGATCGAACGGCTGGGCGTCGGTGTGCACCTGTCCCGCGCCACCCAATCGATCAGTGCGGGTCAGGACTACCGCTACCGCATGAATTTTGCCAACGACGAATGCCTCGAAACCGACCTGGTGGTGTTCTCCGCCGGTATCCGTGCGCAAGATGCGCTGGCCCGTCAATGCGCGCTGGACATCGGCCCGCGCGGTGGCGTGGTGATTGATGACCATTGCCTGAGCATCGACCCGAACATCTACGCCATCGGCGAGTGCGCCTCCTGGAACGGCAGCCTGTTCGGCCTGGTCGCGCCGGGTTACCAGATGGCGCGCAGCGTCGCGGCGCGGTTATGCCACCAGGTCGCGGAGCCGTTCACCGGTGCCGACATGTCGACCAAACTCAAACTGCTGGGGGTCGATGTCGGCTCCATCGGCGACGCCCACGGCAACACGCCGGGCGCACGCAGCTATCAGTTCATCGACGAAACCAGCGCCAGCTACCGCCGCCTGGTGGTGGACGCCACGGGCAAGCACGTGCTCGGCGCGGTGCTGGTTGGCGACAACAGCTACTACGATACCTTGCTGCAATACATGCAGAACGCCATTGCGTTGCCTGCGGAGCCCGCCAGCCTGATCCTGCCGTCATCCGAAGGCGCGCCGACCCTGGGCCCGGGCGCATTGCCCGAGTCGGCCACGGTGTGCTCGTGCCATAACGTCACCAAGGGTTCCATTTGCTCGGCCATCGACGGTGGCTGCTCCGACCTTGGCCTGCTCAAGGCGCAAACCAAGGCCGGTACCGGCTGTGGCGGATGCGCCGGGTTGCTCAAGCAGGTGTTCGAGCATGAGCTGATTGCCCGTGGCGTCAGTGTCGACAAAAGCCTGTGCGAGCACTTCGCCTATACCCGTCAGGAGCTGTACGCACTGGTGCGGGTAGAAGGGGTGATCACCTTCGAAGAACTGCTGGCCAAACACGGCCGTGGCCACACCGGTTGCGACGTGTGTAAACCGGCGGTGGGCTCGATCCTCGCTTCGTGCTGGAACCAGCCGATCATGGACGCCTCGCTGGTGCCCTTGCAGGACACCAACGACACCTTCATGGCCAACATGCAGAAGAACGGCACCTATTCGGTGGTGCCGCGCATCCCCGGTGGCGAAATCAGCGCCGACAAACTGATCGCGATCGGCGTCGTCGCGAAGAAATACGACCTCTACACCAAAATCACCGGCGGCCAGCGCATCGACCTGTTTGGCGCACAGTTGCACGAATTGCCGGACATCTGGGCTGAACTGATTGCAGCCGGTTTCGAGACCGGCCACGCCTATGGCAAATCGACCCGCACGGTGAAGTCTTGCGTCGGCAGTACCTGGTGCCGTTATGGCGTGCAGGACAGCGTGCAGATGGCCCTGACGATCGAGGACCGCTACAAGGGCCTGCGCTCGCCGCACAAGCTCAAGTTCGCCGTCTCCGGCTGCACCCGTGAATGCGCCGAAGCCCAGAGCAAAGACGTCGGCGTGATCGCCACCGAGAAGGGCTGGAACCTCTACATTGCCGGTAACGGCGGCATGCGCCCGCGCCACGCCGAGCTGTTCGCCACCGACCTCGACGATGCAACTCTGATCCGCTACATCGACCGTTTCCTGATGTTCTACATCCGCACCGCCGACAAACTGCAGCGCACCTCGGTCTGGCGTGAAAGCCTGGAAGGCGGCCTGGACTACCTCAAGGACGTGATCATCAACGACAGCCTTGGCCTGGGCGCCGAACTCGAGTCGCAGATGCAGCTGGTGGTCAATCGCTATGAATGCGAATGGGCCAACGCCCTCCAGGACCCGGAAAAACTCAAGCGCTTCCGCACCTTCGTCAACGATAAACGCCCGGACCCGGACATCCACTTTGTCCAGGAACGCGGCCAGCGGCGCCCGATCATGGCCGCCGAACTCAACCTTATCCCTGTTATCGAGGAGATTGTCTGATGAGCCAGTCCACTACCCAGCGTGTCGAATCCCTGACCCACACCGATGTCTGGCAAACGGTGTGCGGGCAAGGGGATCTGGTCAGCAACTCCGGCGTGGTCGTCTGGCTCGACGGCGCACAAGTGGCGCTGTTCTACCTGCCGGGCGTTCACGGCAAGACCCTGTACGCCATCGACAACCATGACCCGCAATCCGGGGCGAATGTCATCGGCCGCGGCCTGGTCGGCAATATCAAGGGCGACCTGGTCGTTGCCTCGCCGATCTACAAGCAGCACTTCCGCCTGGAGGACGGCAGTTGCCTGGAGTACCCGCAACAGCGCCTGCGGGTGTGGCCGGTGCGCTTGAATGGCGGTGTGGTGGAGGTGGGGGTGGCTTGATGCCACGCTCCTTCGAGTCAAGGCGCAACAGTATCGGAGACTCTTATGAAAACAGCCGCACAGTTACTTAAGCTGAAGGTGGTACAAAACCGCCAGGTACATAGCGTCGCGCCAGATGTGATGGTCCTTGAGGCGCTGAAGATCATGGCCGAAAAGAACGTCGGCGCGCTGCCCGTCATTGAAGACGGGCAGGTGGTGGGCGTGATCAGCGAGCGCGACTACGCACGCAAAGTGGTGCTGCAGGGACGCTCGTCGGTCGGCACCCCGGTCAGGGCCATCATGAGTGCGCCGGTGGTCACGGCCGACAGCCAGCAAAGCATCGAGCGTTGCATGGCGGTCATGACCGACAGTCACCTGCGCCACCTGCCGGTGGTGGAGGGCGGTGAACTGATCGGGCTGTTGTCGATCGGCGATCTGGTCAAGGAAGCCATCGTCGAGCAGGCCGATTTGATTCGGCAGCTGGAGCACTACATTCGCGGGCACTGAGCGGCTCAGCAGCAGGTTGAATCCGCAACTACTGTGGTAATTGAAATCGGGTGCGGATGACCATGGAAGGTCCAGCGGCGGGTGAACCATACGCTGTGTGTCAAACACAGGAATCCCCTGTAGGAGCGAGCTTGCTCGCGAAGGACGTCAACGATAACTTGTTTTTTCTGAATGGACGCGGCGCCCTTGAGACCATCGCGAGCAAGCTCGCTCCTACAGGGGGTTATCCCCTGCAGCAGGGCTGGACGGCCGCCTGAAAGCCCGTAATCCACGTGACAGAAATTTTTTTGAAATCAAGGGGTTGCCAGCCTTGGGAAATCAGTACATAATTCACGCCATCGAAAGCACTGATCGCTCAAAAAGCTCAATGTTTTCAAGGAGTTAGATCGAGATCTTGCTCCAAGTTTGTACGCGTTTGGTGTTGTGCTACATGACATCAGATGTTTGAGGCCGAGTAGCAAAATGGTTATGCAGTGGATTGCAAATCCACCTACGCCGGTTCGATTCCGACCTCGGCCTCCACTTTAAACAAGCTCCGTAGATCTATGATTTACGGAGCTTTTTTATTTGCATAGTTCGGCAAGATTTAGTCTTGAAATGGGCATCTGCGAACTTGCTTCACCGGGGCGGGATGTATATATTTCCACCTCTGCTGCACAAGCGTCAGAACTGCCAGCTTGTTTATTGGCACTGTTCAGACCGCTTCACCGCGCTACCGCCCGAATGGCGAAACTGGTAGACGCATGGGACTTAAAATCCCCCGCTCGTAAGGGCGTGCCGGTTCGATTCCGGCTTCGGGCACCATACATATCAAGGGCTTGCGTGAGATACCTCGCGCAGGCCCTTATGTCGAACTGACATCCGGCATCGATGTCGACTGATAGGCCGCCTTCGCTGGCAAGCCAGCTCCCACAGTTAATCGGTGTTGTACAAAAGTCCTGAGTCAGACCACTAGCTGCCACCACTGCCTCCGCTGCTGCTACCGGCTCCGGCCTTGTCGGCACCACCGGGTTTGGAACCGGCAGGCGTAGGGCCGCTATCCGTGGTGCCGCCATCGGCTCCTTTGGGGAGCGAAGCGGCGTCTGGATCGGCATTGGTGCTTTTTGGCGCCGGTTCACGCGTCTGGCTGGTGCCATCGGTTGAAGTCGATCCTGTGGACGTGCTGTCTGCTGCGACCGCATACAGCGAGGAGGCGCAGATAAGGCCTGCAAGCGTGAGCATTGCAATTTTATGCTTCATCATGGTCAATCTTCCTTGCATGTGGTTAACACGGCATTGGAAAAATCGGCGACGAAATCGTGCTGGGCAGCGGACGAGCGGTGGGTGCCTGGCGTTCGCTGGGATGAAATGCCAAAGGTCAATTACAGGCGATGGCGACGGCCTTTTCGGCGCGCTTGAGTTGCTGTTTGACGTCGGCAGGTATTCGCTGCTCTTTCAGCCGTTGTTCGAGAAACAGCTGATCGCCCCGGGACTTCACCTCGGCATCTGAAGCGGCAACCTGCGCTTGAACCGTGGCAGCGTGCGCCTCGATGACTGCCTCGACCTCTTGCTCGTTTTTAGCGGTATCGAGCGCGCGAACCAGCTTGCCGACCTCGGCCTTTTCGGCCTCGGCGTAACCATCGACCGAGAGTCCTGCAGCCAGCGCTCGCGCCTGGATTTCCAGGGCTTTCACACGCTGCCGGGCTATCTTGCACTGCTCATCCCGCTGCGGGTTCTCGTTGGCTTCCCAGGTGCTCAACCCATATGTCACGGCACCAATAATCGCCAAGGTGGCGGCGGCACCCAATAATTTGCCTTTCAAATTACGCAACCTCTTTCCATCGCCAGGCCAGGAGCGCTTCATTGCACCAGACCCAATTGGCACAGGATCTTGAGTTCTGGTCTGTGACAGGACGAGTATCGATACGCCATGCAAGATAGACTGTCATCGCAACAAAAATTCATTTTTTAGTGGGTAGAACTCCGCAAAATCAATGACTTGCAAGTAATACTTAATGCAAACCCTCTTCATGTTAATCGTATTTTTGTGCTTCAAAAATCTAGGGTCGACCTCCACCAGGAGTCGGATCAGGCTTGCGGCGATCGCTCCCTGAAGGATTGCCGACATTCAGCAGCCTTCGCTCCACCAAAACGTTTTGCAAGGCCTGCCGGGCATCAGGATCCAGCTGATGCTCTCTCTCCTTGAGTTCAAGCAGGATCGGGCTGGACCAGGCACGATAGGTTTTTTCGGCGGCACGAATGGAGGTCATCTATCTCTCCTTGATTGGACGCGGTTATAAAAATCGACGCTTGATGTGCTAGGAACCCTAGTTGAGGAAACTCATTGTTGCCAACAAATTGACACGATAGCGCTACCTTGCTGACGGCGACGCTATAACCCTAATAATCAAATAATATAGTGCACAATTTTGATTTATCTAACCTTAAGCGCTGTGGTGCCCAAACAGGCGGATCAGTGAGGTGGAAGTGATGATCAAATTGACTACCCTAGCCATGGCACTCTTTCTGACGGGATGTTCTTCCGGCCCCCAGGCGCCGAATGATGCCCATGCTCCACCCCCTCCCGGTGCCAAGCAGCTAAGTGGCGCCGAGATCCAGCAGACGCTTATTGGTCGCAAGCTCACCAGCGTTACGGCTAAAGGGTATGATTTCTGGGAGACCTTGAATCCTGACGGAACTGCGAAAATCCAGATTGCCAATGATCATATAGAGAAAGGCAACTGGAAAATTGCAGGCGAGGTCATCTGTGTCAATTATGAACAATATGGTGAGGAATGCAGCACAGTGCACAGCGATGGTGTGTCAGTTTGGCTGGTCGATCAAACGAAAAAGACCACCAATAATAAATTCAGTGTGCGTTAGTTGCTATTTCTGTTTCCAGCTGCCACCGCCGGTTTCGCAATCGACCTTCGATTGCCCGAGATTTTCAGCCGCGTAGTAATAGGTAATGATCTGGGCATCTTTCGGGATGTTGAGTGCCTTGCTGTTCTTGTCCTTGCTGACGGACTGAGGGTTGGCCAGGGATTCGGGCGTCACGGTGCCCATGCACGTGGCCTGGTAAAGGTCGGCGCACTGCTCGACTTTTTTCTTGGTGCTGGTCAGCATCTCCTTGCTCTCGTTGCTGCAGGACCAGTCGATGGCGTCTACCGGCAGGCCTTTGTATTCATAGCAGGTATGGGTCTCGATCACGGGCACGGAAGGGCTCTGGGATCGGGTCAGGACATCGCACCCCTGGGCCATCGTCAGGGTAGGGCTCAGGCAGGCAAGCAGAAGCACAAGTCTACTGTTCATCAGGATTTCCTCTCCAGTAACGCCCTGCCTGCAAGGTCAGGGCCTATACCTTTGGAAACATAACGAACAGCCTTGTTCCATCGGATTTTCCACTGAGCACTCCGCCAGTGGACGGCCGGGCCGAATGAACGCAACCCGGCCGCCTGACCGCTCGGTTAAACGAATGGTTGACCGGTAAAACCCCGAGGCAAGCGTTGCCGTCCGGCCATGGCGGTGAGCCGCTCGGTCCAGGCCGCGCGCCAGCCGTTGGCAGTGGGGGTGACTCTGGTTTTACGTGAGGCGCGGCGTGCAGCGTTGCGCTGGTCTTTGCGCGCTTGCTTGAAGGCGTCGGTGTTGCGACAGCTTCTGCATTTCACGCGGTTCAGTTCGCGGGTCGAGGTGAGATTGGTGCCTTTGTGACCGCAGGCCAGATGCCCGTCGATCTTTAGATGGGTGACCATCAGTCGTCTCCTTCGTGACGTGTGATCGTTTGACCTTGCGCAGGTGACGACGTTCGTTGACCGGGTCACGGGCAAAAAAAAGGCTCGCATGCGGGCGGGCCAAGGGATGCTTCAAAAGGAGTGAGGCCACTGTAGGGGGTGAATTGTGAAAGCGATGTGAAAGGAAACTTCAGGTAAAAAAATCCCGACGCCAGGTCGGGTTGACGGGTGTAGCGGCAAGCGCTCAGGCAAGGACGTACCCGGTAACTGTTCGTTGCCGTTCATGCGTCCTGAATCAGGCCGTGCTCTCGAATCCGTTGTCCAGATCCACTCATCTGAACCGCGGCAGGGGCGGGTCGACAGGTTGGAGCGAAGACAGCGTGTTGCGGATCAGTGGCGTGTCCTTCTCGATGTCATTCAGCCGATCACGAATTCTGAGTGCAGTCGGGTGCCCGCCTTGATGGTCGACCCAGTCGGCGATTTCCTTGCACGCCGCAGCCAAGCGAGCCTGGCGAGAGTCAAGCAGGGTGAGCAGGGTGGTGATGGACTCTTTTTCGGACATGGCAAACACCTCCGTTGAAGATACCTTGTCAGTGCTAGCAAAAAGCCCGCTGGGAGCGAGCTTTCTACCGATGGGGTCGCTGATCCTTCAGCCTTTTTCAGTATAGACCCGGACTTGAGCCTTGTCGGGCGGTTATCTGCGACCTGGCGTTCAACTGCGTCACCGCAGGTGAAACGTGTCCAGAACAAGCATAGAAGCCATTTGCGATCATGCAAAAAAATCAACGGGCAGTTCGTCGGCTGAATCTGCGGCGTACCGCCAGTCAGGTTTTGTCCGCGGCAGCGATCATGTTCTCGAGAAAAGTCGCCAGTCCGACTTCCTCGGCCCTGAGTCCTTTGCGTGTTCTGGGGCGCGGCAACTCGGCCAGGGCCCCCAGGAGAAATCCGTCGAGCACTGCCGGGTGGATGTAGCACTTGCGGCAGACCGCCGGGGTGTTGCCCAGTTGCCGGGCGACGTTCTTGACCATCTCCACCACATGGCGCTTGGCGTCCGACTCCGGCTCCCATTGCAAATGACGCAATACCGACAACGCCAGGACGCTGCCAGCCCAGGTGCGGTAATCCTTGGCGGTGAAGTCGGCGCCGGTCAGGGTTTGCAGGTAGGTGTTGACGTCGGAGGAGCTGATGCTATGCCGCTCGCCATTTTCATCCAGATACTGAAACAGGTTTTGCCCGGGGATTTCCTGGCAGCGCTTGACGATCCGCGCCAGGCGCCGGTCTTTGACGGTGATCTGATGTTCAACGCCGCTTTTGCCGCGGAACTGGAACAGGATCGCACTGCCATTGACCTCGACGTGTCGGCTGCGCAGGGTGGTCAGGCCGTAGGAGCGGTTATCCCGCGCATATTGCGTATTGCCGACCCGGATCAATGTCGCATCGAGCAAGGTGATGACCGTGGCCATGACCTTGTCCCGACTGAAACCCGGCGCCGCCAACAGCGTTTCCAGCTGTCGGCGCAGCTTGGGCAAGGCGCGCCCGAAGTCGCGCAGGCGCGAGTATTTATCGGCATCGCGCACTTCCCGCCAGCGTGCGTGATAACGGTATTGCTTGCGACCCCGAGCATCGCGTCCGGTGGCTTGCAGGTGCCCGCGCGGGTCGGCGCAGATCCACACATCGGTGTAGGCCGGGGGCACGGCGAGGGCGTTGATGCGCTTGATTTCATCCGGGTCGGTGATGCGCCGGCCCGTTGGATCGAAGTAGCAGAACTTGCCGCGCAGCTTCCGGCGGGTGATTCCGGGCAGGGTGTCATCGACGTAATGCAAATCGGGCGGCAGCACGTCGGGCGATACGGTATCGGGCATGGCGGTAGTCCTTGCGACGAATCAGGGGCCGTTATTGCCATTGACCGCATGCCGTTGCAGTGGTGCCAGCCAAGTTATGCCAGCACGGCGACCGCCTTGATCTGAGCCCAGAGTTGCTGGCCGGGGTGCACGCGCAACTGGTCCCGGGAGTAGCGGGTGATGCGCGCCAGCAGCGGCGTGCCGGCGGCGTCCAGGCGGATCAGCACGTGAGCGGCATTGTCGGCGCCCATCTCACTGATCACGGTGACCGGCAGGCGATTGAGAATGCTGCTTTGCTCGACGCTGTGCAGGCTCAGGCTGACATCCCGTGCCTGAACCTTGCAGCGCAGTGCCTGGCCCGCGTCCATCGGCGTGTGCGCCACGCGAATGTTCAGGGCGGTGCCTGGCAGCTGCAGCGTCAGGAGTTGATACTCCGGGTCATAGGCACTGACATGCCCCTCGATCACCACGCCCGCGTCATCGCCCAGTGCCAGGGGCAGGTCGAGCCGCGCCAGGGTTTCGCCGATCGGCCCGCTGGCCAGCGCCTTGCCGTTGCTGAGCAGGACGATGTGGTCGGCCAGCCGCGCGACTTCGTCCTGGGAGTGGCTGACATACAGCACCGGGATGTCCAGTTCATCGTGCAACCGTTGCAGGTAAGGCAGGATTTCGCCTTTGCGTTGGCTGTCCAGCGCCGCCAGCGGTTCGTCCATCAGCAGCAGTTTCGGGCTGGTGAGGAGGGCGCGGGCGATGCCGACCCGTTGCCGTTCACCGCCGGAAAGGTGTTGTGGATGGCGATCCAGCAGATGGCCAATCCCGAGCAGTTCGGTCGCGTGAATCATATCGACCCGGCGTTGTGGTTTCGGGATTCGCTTCAGGCCGAATTCCAGGTTGGCCAGCACCGACAGATGGGGAAACAGGCTGGCTTCCTGAAAGACATAACCCAGTGCGCGTTTGTGCGGCGGGACGAAAATCTGCTTGTCGCTGTCCTGCCAGACTTCATCGTTGACCTTTACAAAGCCCTGTTCGGCCCGTTCCAGGCCGGCAATGCAGCGCAGGCAAGTGGTCTTGCCCGAGCCGGAGTGACCGTATAGCGCGGTGACGCCACGACCGGGCAATTGCAAATCCACATTCAGGGCAAACCCCGAATATTTCAGTTTCAAGCGCGTATGAATCATCGATCAGCTCCAGCCCGCTTTGGTTTTGCGGCTGGAGTAGAGCGCCAGCAACACGGCAAACGAGAACACCAGCATCGCCCCGGCCAGCCAGTGGGCCTGGGCGTATTCCATGGCCTCGACGTGGTCGTAGATCTGCACCGAGACCACCCGGGTCTTGTCGGGAATATTGCCGCCGATCATCAGCACCACGCCGAACTCGCCGACGGTGTGGGCGAAACCGAGGATGGCCGCGGTGATGAAACCCGGCCGGGCCAGGGGCAGGATCACGCTGAAAAAAGTGTCCCAGGGATTGGCGCGCAAGGTCGCGGCCACTTCCAGGGGGCGGGTGCCGATGGCGGAAAAAGCATTTTGCAGCGGCTGGACCACGAATGGCATCGAGTACAACACCGAGCCGATCACCAGCCCCGCAAAACTGAAGGTGAGGGTGCCGAGCCCCAGGGATTGGGTGAACTGGCCGACAAACCCGTGGGGGCCGAGCGCAAGCAACAAATAAAAGCCAATGACCGTAGGCGGCAGCACCAGGGGCAGGGCGACGATCGCCCCGACCGGACCGCGCAGCCAGGATTGGGTGCGCGACAGCCATAACGCAATCGGAGTGCCGATGATCAGCAGGATGATCGTGGTCAGCGACGCCAGTTTCAGGGTCAGCCAGATGGCGGAAAAGTCGGCACTCGATAGGGTCATTTAGAGTTGGTAACCGTAGGACTTGATGACGGCGGCGGCTTTCGGGCCCTTGAGGTAGTCAACCAGCGCCTTGGCGGCCGGGTTGTCCTTGCCTTTGTTGAGGATCACCGCATCCTGTTTGATCGGGTCGTGCATCTCGGCCGGAACGATCCAGGCCGAACCGCCGGTGACTTTGCCGTCTTTGTAGATCTGCGACAAGGCCACGAAGCCCAGTTCGGCGTTGCCGGTAGAGACGAACTGATAGGCCTGGGTGATGTTCTGGCCTTCGACGATCTTGGCTTTGACCTTGTCGGTCAGGCCCAGCTTGGCCAGCACCTGGGTCGCAGCCAGGCCGTAGGGTGCGGCTTTCGGGTTGGCGATGGACAGATGCTGATACTGATTGTCGCTGAGCACTTTGCCCTTGGCGTCGACGTAGCCTTCTTTGGCCGACCACAGCGCCAGGGTGCCGATGGCATAGGTGAAGCGCGAACCCTTGACGGTGTCGCCTTCGGTTTCAAGTTTTTGCGGGGCAGTGTCGTCGGCCGAGAGGAACACTTCGAACGGCGCGCCATTCTTGATCTGAGTGTAGAACTGGCCGGTTGCACCAAAGGAGGTGACCAGTTTGTGCCCGGTGTCTTTCTCGAAATCAGCCGCGATGGCCTGGATCGGCGCCGTGAAGTTGGCCGCGACGGCGACCTGGACTTCGTCCGCCTGCGCAGAACCCGAGGCGAACACAGCGATCAGGCTCGAAAGGCAGGTGGGGGCAAAACGTGAGGCGCGAATGGTCATGAAACGGCTCCGCTATAGGCAAATACAGCAAGGGGGGAAACGCTATATAGCGGAATATATAGCGAAATGCCTGTAAACGGAACGTTGTAGAAATGGTTTGTCGGATCGCCGCACCGCAGCGAAGGCGGCCTCGAGCCTTGCAGCGCCCATTAAGACGCCTTCGCCGGCAAGCCGGCTCCTACAGGGTTTGGCGTTGACCACAATTTATCGGTATGCAGGTGATCATGTAGGAGCTGGCTTGCCAGCGAAGACGGCTTCAAGTCTTGCCGCGCCCATGAGGACGCCTTCGCCGGCAAGCCGGCTCCTACAGGGGGCGGCGTTTTTCGCAATCATTTGTACACAGATGATCATGTCGGAGAATCGGGGGCCGGCTTTTAGCGGTTAATCAATCTTGCCAATCCTTCATCCGCCAGCTTGCGGGTCAGCTGCGCCGTGCTCATTTCAACCCCCAGGGTAAACGCCTGCCCGGCCCACAAGTTGCTGAAATCCGCTTCCCCCTTGGCCCGCAACGGCATCAGCGCCCCCCCTGCCAGCGGGAAGGCCGGTGCTTTATCGCTCATCGGACCGAGTTCGCGCATGACCCGGTTGAGAATGCCCCGTGCCGGGCGACCGGTAAAAATGTTGGTCATGGCGGTCTCGCTCGCCCTGGCCGTGCGCAGGGCCTTGTGGTGAGAGGCGCTGACCTTGGCCTCTGGCGTGAACAAATACGCGGTGCCCACTTGCACCGCCGATGCCCCGAGCACAAATGCCGCCGCGACGCCTCGCGCATCGGTTATGCCGCCAGCGGCGATGACCGGCACGTTCACGGCGTCGACGATCTGCGGCACCAGGGCGAAGAGGCCGACCTGGCTGCTCAGGTCGTCGCTGAGGAACATCCCGCGGTGACCACCCGCTTCATAACCCATGGCGATGATCGCATCACAGCCCTGCTGCTCAAGCCAGAGGGCTTCTTCGACGGTGGTGGCTGAAGACAGCACTTTGGCCCCGGTCGCTTTCACCCGATCCAGCAAGGTTTTTTCCGGCAGGCCGAAGTGAAAACTCACGACTTCGGGACGCAGCGCTTCGATCACTTCGCACGCCGCGTTATCGAATGGCGCACGGTTGGACACCGGTGTCGGCGCTTCAAAGTCGACGCCCAGTTCGCGGTAGTAAGGCGCCAGCAGATGTTTCCAGTCCCGGGCGCGTTGCTCATCGACCGCCGGAGATTGATGACAGAAGAAGTTGACGTTGATCGGTCGCTGGCTGTGCTGGCGAATCGTCTTCAATTCCTCACGCAACTGCTCGATGCTCAGCATGGCGGCGGGCATCGAGCCCAGTCCGCCGGCGTTGCTCGCCGCGATCACCATGGCCGAGGTCGTGGCGCCGGCCATGGGCGCCTGGATGATCGGCAGTTCGATTCCGAGCAGATCAAGAATGCGGGTATCTGGCCATTGGCTCATTGCAGAATTCTCCAACATGAAAACAGGGCAGGGACGACAACACCGGCTTGTGCAGGGGGGCTGTGTGCGTAGGAGCTGTCTCGCGAAGCGAGGCTGCGATCTTTTGATCTTTTGATCTTTTGATCTTTTGATCTTTTGATCTTTTGATCTTTGATCGATTGATCTACAGCCCCTCCCGCTCCAACAACTGCCGCTTGCGCTCCACCCCCCACCGATACCCCGACAAATTACCATCACTGCGCACCACGCGGTGGCACGGAATCGCCACCGCCAGGCTGTTCGCGCCACAGGCTTGAGCCACGGCGCGCACGGCTTTCGGTGCGCCGATGCGCTGGGCGATATCGGCGTAGCTGGCGGTGCTGCCGGCCGGAATCTCCCGCAGCGCTTGCCAGACCCGCTCCTGAAACGCCGTACCGCGAACATCCAGCGGCAAGTCCAGGCCGATGGCCGGGGCTTCGATAAAACCGACGACCCTGGCAATCAGCTGCTCGAACTCACGATCGGCACCAATCAGGTTGGCCCGCCGAAACTTGTCCTGCAGGTCACAGACCAGTTGGTGCGGATCATCGCCGAGCAGGATCGCGCATACCCCGCGTGTACTTTGCGCCACCAGGATCGCGCCCAGGGAACACTGGCCGACGGCAAAACGAATGTCGGTATTCTGACCGGCTGCGCGGTAATCGCCGGGTTTCATGCCCAGCAACTGATCCGCCGCCTCGTAAAATCGACTGTTGGAGTTGAAGCCGGCGTCATACAGCGCGTCGGTCACCGAACCGCCATCGGTCAAACGCTCACGGACCTTGCGGGAACGATGGGCCGTGGCATAACCCTTGGGTGTCAGCCCGGTCACGGTCTTGAACACCCGATGGAAGTGAAAGCTGCTGAGGCCCGCAGCCTGGGCCAGCTCGCCCAGCGCGGGCAAGTGTTCGGCGGTTTCGATCTGGCGGCAAGCGGCGGCCACCGTCAGGGCATGTTGTGCGGCGACCTCGCTGTGGTCCTTGGCCGCCCGTTTGCTCGGACGATAACCCGCCGCCTCGGCTTGCGCGGCGGTGTCGAAGAATTCGACATTCTGCGGTTTCGGCAAGCGCGCCAGGCTGCTGGGGCGACAGTAGATACCGGTGGTTTTCACGGCATAGACAAACTGCCCGTCGGCGCGAGGATCACGCGCGACGACAGCGGCCCAGCGCGGGTCATGCTCGGTGGCGATAATTGGCGAGTGACTGGTCATGGCGTCATATCCGTTGGTCCGTTTGATCCAGATTAACCAGCCGCAGGGGTGGCTGCACTCCGGGTCTTGTGGTCGAATTCGAGGTCGTCATCTGGCAGTGCGAAAGGTGAAGTTGATGCGTTGCTCACCCAGGCGCGAATGCTGGCCGGCCTTGATCGGCAACACCCCGTGATAACGCAGGCGATCGACGCCGCCCCAGATCACGATGTCGCCATGCAGCAACGGCACTCGCTGGCTTTTGTCACTGCGCTCGAAGCCGCCGAACAGGAACATCGCCGGCAACCCCAGCGACACCGACACAATCGGCGCTGCGAGGCAGGCTTCGTCCTTGTCCTGGTGCAATGACATCTTCGCGCCGGGGACATAACGGTTGATCAGGCAGGCATCAGGCACGAAACCGGCAAACCCTGCTTCACGCGCCGCCGCCTGGGCCAATTCGAAAAATGCCTCGGGCATCGCTGGCCAGGGTTGCCCGGTCCGCGGGTCATGGCGGGTGTAGCGGTAGCCGCTGCGGTCGGTGGTCCAGCCCCATGTGCCGCAACTGCTCATGGCCGCCGACATGGTGAAGCCGCCCGGCGTGACCATCTGGCGCAACGGCGCAGCGGCCAGCACTGTGTCCAGCGCGGGCAGCAACCGGTCCAGCCAGGGCAGGGCAAAGCCCCTCAGGACGAAAGACTGTTCGCCAATCTGTTCGCGCCGGGGCTGCTGCTCGGGTTCAGCATCGGCAAACAGGTCGAAAGTGATCGGGGACATGGGCTCATGAGGCATCGTGAAAAATGATTCCAAGGGTATGCCGTTTTCCGCTGTGCAGGCGACTCACGCCGTGGCGCAGGGTCACGCGGTAATAGCCACGAACGCCTTTGACCGGTCGGTGATTGACCGCAAAGATCAGCCCGTCGCCTTTCTTCAAGCCGATGACCTGAGGCCGCGACTGCATCCGTGGACGCTGTTCGGTCAGCACGAACTCGCCGCCGGTGAAATCCTCGTCCGGCGCTGACAGCAGAATCGCCACTTGCAGCGGGAACACCTGTTCACCGTACAGATCCTGATGCAAGCAGTTGTAATCCTGCGGCCCATATTGCAGCAACAACGGGGTCGGGCGTTCCTGACCGGCGGCATGGCAGCGTTCGAGAAAAGCTTCGTGCGTCGCCGGGAAGCGGGTCGGCAGCGCCATGCGTTCGTACCAGCGATTGGCAATCGGCACCAGGCGAGGGTAGAGCGCACTGCGCAAGCGGACGACGACATCGGGCAAAGGATATCTGAAGTATTTGTACTCGCCACGGCCAAAACCGTGACGAGCCATGATCACTTGCGAGCGGAACGGTTCTGACCGGGGGTACAGGGCGCTGACTGCATCGCACGTCTGGCCACTCAAGAGCGATCGGATGATCGCGCAGCCATCCTGATCCAGTTGCTGCTCCAGGGTTGGCCAATCCAGTCCTTCGAGAAGTGGCTCGCTCATCGTCGCGCCTCGCGATCGGCAGTGCCGCTGATAGAGCGAATCGAGGAAGCGGACATGTTCTGACGCCTTGACCAGGGTTGAGGTCGCCAGTCTAGGGCGCGCTGCCGGCGCGAACACTCCGGCGCTTGCGGTCGAATTCCTCGCTCTGGATTGCGTTACAGCGCTTTGCTGACGCTGATTTCGCTGATGACGTCGTCACCCTGGCCATGAATGGCGTCCAGCGCGACTTTGGCTTCTGCTTCAGTGCCGTTTTCAAGCTGGGCAAATTCGAAGCGGCGCTCGCCGTTGAGTTTGTATTTGATGACGTACTTGGTCGTTTGAGCCACGGTCATACCTGCTTGTCTGTGGGTGGTCGCGTCACTCAGCTCAGTTTCGAGCTGGAGCGGCGGATGATCTTGATCGAATGAGTCAGGGTCGGTTTGCGGGTCACGCTGATCGGCCGGCTGTTGACCGTGTCGATGGTGATGTTCCAGAAACCGGTGCTCGGCGCCGTAATACGCGCCGGGAAGGTGTCGAACGCACCGCCGTGGTAAGTGTGACGACCGCCATTCTTGAAACTGCGGAAATTGGCGTCGTTCATCAAGCGGATGTTGCAGGTTTGCGAGCATTGAATGACGACGATGTCGTCTTCGTTGAGGTGCTCGCGCTGGTGGATAAATTTCATGGGCGCCTCCAGAAGGGCTTTTTCTACAAAATCAAAACGATAGCATGGGCGATTGGCGCAGTTTATCAGCCCGAACAGGTTATTATCCGGTCGTCGAGGCGTGCTTTGACAATTAAAAACAGTTATTCGCGATTCCCTGCGCGATAAACGCAACGAGCCTCGGAGAAAAACCGCGTTTATGCGGTCGGAGGCTCTTTATTGGAGATTTAACATGAAATGGGGTATATGGATCCTGCCATTGGTAGTGGCGATGAGTGGTTGTGCGAGTGTCTCGGATATCAGTCAGACGCTGCCTACCATGAGTGTGATTTCAGGCAAGAAACCCCATGAATATGCGCAGTGCCTGACCGGGAAACTGGCCGACAGCCGTGGCGCCCTGCAGGTCGAGCCGCAGAAGGATGGTGTGCGGGTGATCGTGCCGCAGAAGCTTTCCTCGGGCCCGGCGGCGGTATTCGACATCGAAGAGCGCTCCAGCGGCAGCAGCATCAAGTTGCACGAACGCATCTCCAATGTGCCGTTGCGCCCCCAGGATGTACGCGATGCCGCCACTGCGTGCATTTCCGGCTGATGGACGGGAGCAACCTCGCTCGGGGCGTCGTGCGGACGATGGACTCAACAGCGCCGCGTTTATGTAGGAGCGAGCTTGCTCGCGAAGGACTTAAGAGCGCCGCGTTTAGCCAGTCAGTACGCGTTATCGTTAACGACCATCGCGAGCAAGCTCGCTCCTACCAGTGGATCGCATTGGCAGGACCGCATTGTCATTTCTGGAGTCGAGCATGAAGCGAGAGCAGGTACGCAAGTGCCATGCAGAGGGTCATATCTCTGCCACCCACGTGATTCAGAACCCGGCGAACCCGGGGGAATGGATCGTGTTTTTCAAGAAAAGCGCCGGGCGCAGTTTTTTCCTGGTGGATGACAACGACGAAGTCGAATCCTTCGCTGGTCTCGATGACTTGATCGAGACCGTGCGCGGCCTGGGGATCAAGTTCGCCGAGATCCACATGTAGGGGCAGGGTGCCTTACTTGCAGACCACCACCACGCTGCGGTTCTTGTAATTGCCTACATCCACGCCCAGGGTCTTGTCGCTTTCCCTGGTCGAAGGTGAGCCATCCGTCCCGACGATGTTGTAGCCGGTGCCCGCGCAGGAGGCGTCAGCCATTTCGTAGCAGGTGGCCCAGGAGTTGGCCTCCCCGGAGCAGTCGATCGTCAGGCCCTGTTCGCCGTTGTGCAGGTAAGTCGTTTCCGACGTGGCGCAACCGGCAAGGGCCAGAAGCGCAATCATTGGCAAAAATCTATTCATGTGGGTGGTCGTCGTCGGGATGATGGGGCTAAGCCTGTGACAGCGCTGGCTGCAAAAGGTTATAGCGATTGGCCACTTCGCCGCGGGCAATCACAAAAAAGCCCTGCGTGAAGCAGGGCTGTGTGGACAGGGCGGATCAGCTCTTGTCCTTGCCACGGCGTTTAGGGGCTGCAGGCTGGTCTTGCAACACCGATGCCACTTCAATCGCCAACGCTTCGCTGGGGAACGGTCCGGCGATATTCTCGCCGCCGACGCTGTCGACCCACCACTGGCCGTCTTTCGCCTGGTTGATCAGGTACCCGTTGACGCTCTTTGCTACCGACATCTATCTGCCTCGTTGGCTGGTTCAATCGCGCAATGATAGCGCCAAATGCAGCCAACGGGTGCTGATGGGCGTATGGTGGTGCGGTTGCCTGTCCGGTCGATGGCCGTGCAAGTCTGCCAACCTCTGCTATTTATAGAGGGCGGCGGAATATCTGCAGAACGTTATGCGGAACTATCCGCGTGAATATTTCTCTATGATGGCATCGGTTAGCCAGCGCGGGGCATTGTAAGGTGCGCGCCGCCTGATTAGACTGCGCCGAAACTCGAACACACAGCCCTTTCAAGGACTTATATGATCAAGAAATGCTTGTTCCCAGCAGCCGGTTACGGCACTCGCTTCCTCCCAGCGACCAAAGCCATGCCCAAAGAAATGCTGCCGGTGGTAAACAAGCCACTGATCCAGTACGGCGTCGAAGAAGCACTGGACGCCGGGTTGACCGAAATCTCCATCGTCACCGGTCGCGGTAAACGCGCCCTGGAAGACCACTTCGACATCAGCTACGAGCTGGAAAACCAGATCAAGGGCACCGACAAGGAAAAATACCTGGTCGGCATCCGCAAGCTGCTCGACAACTGCTCGTTCTCCTACACGCGCCAGACCGAAATGAAAGGCCTGGGTCATGCGATCCTGACCGGCCGCCCACTGATCGGCGACGAACCTTTCGCCGTGGTCCTGGCGGATGACTTGTGCGTCAACCTCGACGGTGACGGCGTACTGACCCAGATGGTCAAGCTGTACAAGCAATTCCGCTGCTCGATCGTCGCCATCCAGGAAGTCGATCCGCAGGAAACCCACAAGTACGGCGTGATCGCTGGCGAAATGATCCGCGACGACATCTACCGCGTGCACAGCATGGTCGAGAAGCCAAAGCCGGAAGACGCGCCGTCGAACCTGGCGATCATCGGCCGCTACATCCTGACCCCGGACATCTTCGACCTGATCGAACAGACCGAGCCAGGCAAGGGTGGTGAAATCCAGATCACCGACGCCCTGATGAAGCAGGCGCAAAACGGCTGCGTGATGGCCTACAAGTTCAAGGGCAAGCGTTTCGACTGCGGTGGCGCCGAAGGCTACATCGACGCGACCAACTTCTGCTTCGAGAACTTCTACAAGACCGGCAAGGCTTACTGATAGCTTGAGCTGCTTGTAATGAAAGGCTGCCCGCAGGCAGGGTGAAAACCTCTGCGCGGCGATTCATGAAAATGCTCCGTATCGAAAGATACGGGGCATTTTTTGTTGTGGCCTGCTGACAAAAAGAGTCGCATAGCCAGACCAGCCTGTTTCCATCCGCCCCTGAAAGAGTTGATCGCCGAGGAGCATCTCGTTGATTGATATCGCCTCGACGCTGGGTATCAGCGCAACATTAAAGTGATGTGGCTGATCAACCGGCTATAAAACAGAGTTCTCTTGCCCGAATAACAACTCCATAACAACGCCGTTGTAGGAAAAGGAGTTTTTATTTTGGCGAAATTTCCTAATCGTCCTTTTGACCCTGCCTTGGGGGCCGCGACGCTGTTAGCGTCCGCCTTATCATTTATGACCGCCCCGATATTTGCCCGGCTCGGCGCTCTTGCCGGGGGAAGAGGGGCAAGTAACCCAGAGCCCCCAAGGATAAGGATCCTGCGAATGAATACACCCTTGCATCCCTTGTATACCAACGATGTCTCCCCTGAATTTCTCAACAGCCTGAACGACTCGCCTTTCACGGAGCAGCAGGTTGCGAAATTCGACGAACAGGCCCAGGCGATTATTCGTCAGCAGCAGGATTACGTTATCGCTCATCCCCCCGTCGCTGTTTACCGGTGGGCAACCGAGGGCAGTCAAACCCGTAACGGCGGGGTGGTCCAGCAAACGACAGCGACGCTGGAGTTCACATTGGATAACGATCGGATAGTGCGCGTAGCGAGGAAAGGTGATTACGTCGTGTATGCCGATGGCAGTACGGCGCAGATCGTCACCGGCGCGGGACAAGACTGTAACCATTTTGCGCTGGTTGGCAGTTATCTCAGCAATGGAGATGAAATCATCAATACGCCGCAAGGCATGGCCTTGTATGTGGTGCGTGAAGGTGTGCCGATGGCAGAAGATTTTCTGCCATCTATCACGGGCTGACAGGAACGCGTGGCGCTGCTGGATTATTTCTCAGTGCCGCGCTGCGCCAATGTCTTCAAAACAAATGGTCGCAACTTACGGTCGCAAGCCTCCCGGCTCGACCGGATGAAATGGAGAAGTAAATCGATGAATGAAGGCTATTACATTGGCTTGGATGACAAGACCACCTGTGGTGGCAAAGTCCTGGATGGTGATACCAGACTCATGCTGTATGGCCTTGCCCATGCTCGCGAAGGTGATCGAGTCACTTGTGGAAAGGACGGGAAGATCTATCAGATCGTCGGTGGCGTTTCGCACTTTATCAGTCATGGCAAACACGTGGCTGGCACGCTGGACAGCTTCAGCAATTGTCCCTGTAAAGCGCGACTGATCCCTTCGGTGTTCACAGCCACCTATCAGAATGAAGCACGACCTGCGCGGCATGCCACCAGTAGAGCCGCTCAACCGACCTCTCCTGCGGCTACCCGTCATTCGGTAGCGCCGCGTCAATCCGGTTTCGCTCCTTCGAACCCTCAAGCGCCAGCGATTTTTAATAGCGAAGAGCCCCAGGAACCTGGCTTCTATGTCGTGCCCAAGAGCATGACCCGCGAAGCATTGGAAGCGACGCTTTTCCCCGCTCGCGACCCGGCCGTGATGAGCAAGTTTCAGGCGCTCAACCCTCAGCCAGGCGACCTAAAAGCAGGTTCGATGATCGTGCTGAGCGATCCGAACAACACATCCTGCACCTACCAGGAAGCGCTACTGATGCAGTCTGCTCAACAGGTCAAGGCGGACCTCGATCCCCTGACACCGGAGGAAGCCGATTTCATGTTCCGCCACGCGGCTGAAATCGCCAGTTTTACCGGCCAGACCTCGACCTGGCTTGGCGTCAGCGCGGTGGTGATGGAAAAGCACCTGACCCGGCTGCGCGATACCCTTCAAGCCATGGAACGCCTGCATCAGGACACCTATCGCCAGCACGGCCACCTCAGATCGCCGCAGTTCTTCACCGAGCGCCAGCGCCTGCTCGCCCAACTTGATGCACACCTGCTGAACTCCACTCGCCTGCGTGGGCAGACGACCTTGGGTGATCATCCCAAGTTGAAGACGGCCCTCGGCATTTCCAGTCGCAGCCTGGTGCATCACTGGGACAAGGCTGGTGCGCCGGGCCAGATACCGGGTTATTCCACCCATGTCGAGGCAACCAGTCGTGCTGCCAAGTACATGCAGAGTGGTGGTTACATAGGCATTGGTATCGGTGGGGTGTCTTCTCTGTTGAGTATTCAGGAGGTTTGTAATACCGGCTCTGCAGAAGCTTGTGAAAAGGTAAAGTTTACTGAAGGGGGTAAATTTTTTGGGTCCACCGGTGGTGGCGTTGCGGGTGGCGAGATAGCTCGACATGCCAGTGGTCCGATCTGCTTGGCGCTTGGAGTCTCTACAGGAGTTGGAGGAGTTATCTGCGTCGCGACTGTGATAGGTATTGGCGCATGGGTGGGTACGACTTATGTTGGTGCGGGAGGTGAGAGAGCTGGTGAAATTTTGTATGAGAGAACACATCAGTGATAAGGGAGGAATTTTGGACATCTTGGTTAGCTTTCTGGCTTCTAGCTGGTCCAATTCTGCTGATTTATGTACATGTTGTATTCAGTCTGTACCTGAGCCGGCGTCATCTAGACGCCATGATGCAAGCCTTGAAGAACAGTCGTTACATTTATATTTGGGGTCCCGGCCTGCGGAATCAGGGTTGGTTTGGGGGTTACGTACTGATCAATAAAATTGCCGGGATGGTGGTGTGGCCGAGGGCGTATATCCGCATCGGTGATGTGGACCCCATCGATATCGAAAATTTCCCTCCTCATCTCAAACGACTTCTACAAACAGACGTGGCGATGCTTGTTGGTAGTGCAATTTGGGTATTGGTTGGCTATGTGCTGATGAAGTTTGAGTAATTTTATGGGAGATCACCCCAAGTTAAAGACGGCCCTCGGCATTTCCAGTTGCAGCCGGGTGCCGGGCCAGTTACCGGGTTATGCCACTCATGTGGAGGCAACCAGTCGTGCTGCCAAATACATGCAGAGTGGTAGTTACATCGGCATTGGTATCGGCGGGGTGTCTTCGCTGCTGAGTATTCAGGAGGTTTGTAATACCGGTTCTGCAGAAGCTTGCGAGAAGGTCAAGTGTACTGAAGGGGGGGATTTGCGGTCTCTACTGTTGGTGGTGTTATCGGTGGAGAGATTGGCAGATATGCCAGTGGACCTATCTGCCTGGCCCTTGGAGTCTCTACTGGAGTTGGGGGAGTTATCTGCGTCGCAACCGTGATAGGTGTTGGCGCATGGGTGGGTACGAATCGTGGCGGTGTTGGGGGCGAGTTTGTAGGCGAAAAATTGTACGAAGGCTCAACGCCATGATCGACGCGTGGCCACCTTGGGTTGCCATAATAGTTGTTGGGGGGCCATTCCTATTGGGGGTTGTGGGTATCGCGTACTCTTTATACTTGGGCCGTCACTTGGACGCGATGATGGAGGCTTTGAAAAACAGTCGTTATATCTACATCTGGGGGCCTGGCCTGCGCAATCAGGGTTGGTTCGGATGTCTCATGCTTGTAGCAAAAATCAGCGGGATGGTGATGATGCCAAGGACATCAATCCGCATTGGTGAACTGGACCCCGTAGATATTAAGAACTTCCCTCCTCATCTCAAGCGTCTGTTGCAAATCAAAGCTGTGATGTTGATTGGTAGTGGCGTTTGGCTGTTGGTTGGATCTTTGCTGGTGGAATTCAGGTAACAGGATGGACGAATCAAAACGAGGGATACCGAAAGCGCAGCCGGCAGCGGGGCATTGATCGAAAGCAAAGGGCGGGCCGCGCATTTCGGCCCGGCCATTTCGGCGTGATGCTTGCTCAATGGGCGCCCGCAGGTATGCTGGTAGCCTGCCGAGGAGAAAGAAATGGCCTACGATTTTGACCTTTATGTGATTGGCGCCGGTTCCGGCGGTGTGCGGGCTGCGCGGTTTGCGGCGGGTTTTGGTGCGAAAGTGGCCGTGGCCGAGAGCCGTTACCTGGGGGGTACCTGTGTGAACGTCGGCTGCGTGCCGAAGAAACTGCTGGTCTACGGCGCGCACTTCGCCGAAGACTTCGAGCAGTCTTCCGGTTTTGGCTGGACCCTGGGCGAGGCGAAGTTCGATTGGGCGACGCTGATCGCCAACAAGGATCGCGAGATCAATCGCCTGAACGGCATCTATCGCAACTTGCTGGTCAATAGCGGCGTGACCTTGCATGAAGGTCACGCCAAGATCGTCGACCCGCATACGGTCGAGATCAATGGCGAACGCTACACCGCCAACAACATTCTGATTGCCACTGGCGGCTGGCCGCAGATTCCAGAGATTGCGGGGCATGAGCATGCGATCAGTTCCAACCAGGCATTCTTCCTGAAGGAACTGCCCAAGCGCGTGCTGGTGGTGGGCGGCGGTTACATCGCCGTCGAGTTCGCCGGGATCTTCCATGGCCTGGGCGCCGACACCACCTTGCTCTATCGCGGTGAACTGTTCCTGCGTGGCTTCGACGGTGCGGTGCGCAAGCACCTGCAGGAAGAGCTGACCAAGCGCGGGATGGATCTGCAATTCAACGCCGACATCGAGCGCATCGACAAACAGGCTGATGGCAGTCTGAAAGTCACCCTCAAGGACGGTCGCGAGCTGGAAGCCGATTGTGTGTTTTATGCCACCGGGCGGCGTCCGATGCTGGACAACCTCGGGCTGGAAAACACCGGGGTCAAGCTCGACAAGAAAGGCTTCGTCGAGGTCGACGAGCAATATCAGACCGCCGAGCCGTCGATCCTGGCGCTTGGCGATGTCATCGGTCGGGTTCAGCTGACACCGGTCGCGCTGGCCGAAGGCATGGCGGTGGCGCGGCGCTTGTTCAAGCCTGAGCAGTATCGCCCGGTGGATTACAAGATGATCCCGACGGCGGTGTTCAGCCTGCCGAACATCGGCACGGTCGGTTTGACCGAGGAGGAGGCCCGGGAGGCCGGGCACGAGGTGGTGATTTTCGAAAGCCGTTTCCGGCCGATGAAACTGACCCTGACCGAATGCCAGGAGCGCACGCTGATGAAGCTGGTGGTGGACGGCAAGACCGACAAGGTGCTGGGTTGCCACATGGTCGGCCCTGATGCCGGTGAAATCGTCCAGGGCCTGGCGATTGCCTTGAAGGCCGGCGCGACCAAGCGTGACTTCGACGAAACCATCGGCGTGCACCCGACGGCCGCCGAAGAGTTCGTCACCATGCGGTCGCCGGTCGCCGGTTAATCGTCCTTCTGCTGTTCTGTTGCGTCTGGCGCTGTCGCAACGACGGCCGCCAGGCGCAGTTGCTCCAGGTACGACTGGGTCTGGGTCAATTCGGCTTCCAGTGATTTATTGGCCTGTGCGTGCTCCTCGACACTCTGCTTGAGTGACTGACTTTCCAGCAGAGCAGTGCGCAAGCGTTCCTGGAGGAGGGTGCGCTCGCTGTCGATGCGATTGACCTGTTCCAGCAACTGGTCCTGGCGATGGTGGGTTTGCTTGAGCTGTTCCTGCAGCAGGCTCAACTCCCGCAGCGTTCCTCGGTTCTCCGTCAGCAGGCGCTCATTGTCGCGGTGCAGCTGGGTGATTTCATCCTGGCGTACCAGTGCGCTTTGCTGGGCCTGGCGCAATTCCATCTGAATCTGCTGCACCTGGCCTTCATGGCGACTTTGCTCCTGCTCGCGCTGCTCTTTGACTGCGTTGCGGTAGTGCTCCAGGGCGTCGCGGGTGTGCAGGTGTTTCTCTTCAAGGGAGCGGATCTGCTCGTCCTTGTCTTGCAAGCGTAATTCGAAATCGGTCAATGCCTGGTTCAGCCCGGCGTTGCGGGTTTGCTCGGTCTGCAACAGGGCGCGGGTGTTTTCCAGTGCGTCGGATTCCTGGGTGTAGGCCAGGCTTTGAATTTCGTATTGCTGCTGCAGCAGCGTGTTGGCTTGCCGGGCTTCGGTCAACTGAGTTTCAAGCACTGTTCGCTGTTGCTCGAACTGCGCCCGCGCCTGATCGATCGGTTCCTGCGCCTGCTCCCTGAGGCGCTGCGCCAGGTGCGACACCAGCCCTGCCAGCTCGTCGTCGAGGGGCTCGGAAGAAGACTCGGCCGGTTCAGCGCCGTCATCCAGTTCTTTCAGGTAACGGTGAATGGTGGTTTTCGAGCCGGTGTTGCCCATTTCGATCCGTACAGCGTCGATGCTCGGGTTTTCACCGCGGGCGAGGATTGCCAAGCGGGCCGTTTGAACCACTGCTTTGTTGATGCCGCCACGGGCCATGTGCTCTCCTACGATTTCGTAATGTGGTACGTACCACCAAATACACATTGTACCACGCCATCTTAAAAGTTAAATATGCCTTGTTTAATGACACGGGATATACTGGTATTACCCCGTGTCAGAGCGTTTCTGAAGCATTCGTCGCTGGATTTCGGTACACAAATCCCCTGTAGGAGCTGGCTTGCCAGCGAAGGCGTCCGTCCAGTTAAAAATATGTTGGCTGACACACCGCTTTCGCTGGCAAGCCAGCTCCTACAGGGGGCGGTGTCAACTTGGGGATTGGCACAGAAAACCCGAGAGCGCCGCGGGCATTCAGGCAGCAAGCGTCATCGTTGACGTCCATCGCGAGCAAGCTCGCTCCTACGGGTCATTTTCATGAGTGAGCTGGATCGTTACCTGCAAGCGGCCACCCGCGACAACACCCGTCGCAGCTATCGGGCGGCCATCGAGCACTTCGAAGTCAGTTGGGGTGGGTTTCTGCCAGCAACGGCGGACAGCATCGCGCGCTACCTGGTGGCGTATGCCGGTGAGCTGTCGATCAACACCTTGAAGCTGCGCCTATCGGCACTGGCGCAATGGCACAACAGCCAGGGTTTTGCCGACCCGACCAAGGCGCCGGTGGTGCGCAAGGTGTTCAAGGGCATTCGCGCGCTGCATCCGGCGCAGGAGAAACAGGCCGAGCCATTGCAGCTGCAGCACCTCGAACAAGCAGTGGCCTGGCTGGAGCAGGAGGCGCAATCCGCAAAATCCGCAGGCGATCATCCGGCGCTCTTGCGGGCAAGGCGCGACACGGCACTCATCCTGCTGGGCTTCTGGCGTGGCTTTCGCAGCGATGAGTTGTGTCGCCTGCAGATCGAGCACGTGCAAGCGAGCGCCGGTGCCGGCATCACGCTGTACCTGCCGCGCAGCAAGAGCGATCGTGAAAATCTCGGCAAGACTTATCAGACGCCGGCCCTGCAGCGGTTGTGTCCGGTGCAGGCGTACATCGACTGGATCAGCGCGGCCGCGCTGGTCCGTGGTCCGGTGTTTCGCGCAATTGATCGCTGGGGCAACTTGAGCGAGGAGGGGTTGCACGCCAATAGCGTGATCCCGTTATTGCGCCAGGCGCTGGAGCGCGCGGGAATTCCCGCTGAGCAATACACCAGCCACTCCTTGCGGCGCGGCTTCGCCACCTGGGCACATCAGAGCGGGTGGGATTTGAAATCGTTGATGAGTTACGTCGGCTGGAAGGACATGAAGTCGGCCATGCGCTACGTCGAGGCCAATCCGTTTCCGGTGATGCCCCGGATCGTTGAAAAGCCCGTGATCCCCTAGGGGGCGTTCTCAATCTGTTTCCCCGTTGCGCTGGGGAATCCATTGAGAAAGGCTCCTAGGAGCGTTTTCTTCTATTAATACTGTCCGCTAATAGCGAAAACCAATCAGTTGCATGAGGTTTGCCAATGAGCTATCGGGGGATTGAATAGGTAGGATTCATTCCATCAACTTTTCAACCCTGACGGAGAGTCATCGATGCCTATCATCAACAGCCAAGTTAAACCATTCAAAGCTGACGCCTTCAAAAATGGCGACTTCGTAAAAGTTTCGGACGCTGACCTGAAAGGCAAGTGGTCTGTCGTGTTCTTCTACCCAGCCGACTTCACCTTCGTTTGCCCGACCGAACTCGAAGACCTGGCTGACAACTACGACGCGTTCCAGAAACTGGGCGTCGAGATCTACAGCGTTTCCACCGATACCCACTTTGCCCACGCTGCCTGGCACAACACGTCGCCAGCCATCGGCAAAATCCAGTACACCATGATCGGTGACCCGACCCACGCCATCTCCCGCAACTTCGACGTGCTGATCGAAGAGGCCGGTCTGGCTGACCGTGGCACCTTCGTGATCAACCCTGAAGGCCAGATCAAAATCGTCGAACTGAACGACGGTGGTGTGGGTCGTGACGCTTCCGAACTGCTGCGCAAAATCAAGGCAGCCCAGTACGTCGCTGCTCACCCGGGCCAGGTTTGCCCAGCCAAGTGGAAAGAAGGCGAGGCCACACTGGCTCCGTCCCTGGACCTGGTCGGCAAGATCTAAGTCTGTGGATCGCATCATCAGGGCGGGTTCCCGCACCTAAGTAAGCTGCAACCGCCCAATAAAAACGCCCGGGCGAGATTCGCTCGGGCGTTTTTTTTCAAATTCAAAAAGGAAATCGCCCGTATGTTGGACGCCAATCTTAAAGCCCAGTTGAAATCGTACCTGGAACGGGTCACCCAGCCGATCGAGATCGTTGCCTCCCTCGACGACGGTGCGAAATCCCAGGAAATGCTCGAACTGCTGAAAGATGTAGCCAGTCTTTCCAGCCAGATTACCTTGCTCGACAACGGTGATGATGCACGCAAGCCATCGTTCTCGATCAACCGCCCGGGTGCCGATATCAGCCTGCGTTTCGCCGGCATCCCCATGGGCCACGAATTAACCTCCCTGGTGTTGGCTTTGCTGCAAGTCGGCGGCCACCCCTCCAAAGCCAGTGTTGACGTGATCGAACAGATCCGCTCGCTCAAGGGCGAATTCAACTTCGAGACCTACTTCTCGCTGTCCTGCCAGAACTGCCCGGACGTGGTCCAGGCGCTGAACCTGATGGCCGTGTTGAACCCGAACATCCGCCACGTCGCCATCGACGGCGCGCTATTCCAGGCCGAGGTCGACGAGCGCCAGATCATGGCCGTGCCCAGTCTCTACCTCAACGGTGTGAACTTCGGTCAGGGTCGCATGGGCCTGGAAGAAATCCTCGCCAAGATCGACACCAGCGGCATCGAGCGTCAGGCCGGGAAAATCAGCGCCAAAGAAGCCTTTGACGTACTGGTTGTCGGCGGTGGCCCGGCCGGTGCTGCGGCAGCGATCTACGCCGCCCGTAAAGGCATTCGCACCGGTGTCGCGGCCGAGCGTTTCGGTGGGCAGGTGCTGGACACCATGGCCATCGAGAACTTCATTTCCGTGCAGGAAACCGAAGGGCCGAAACTGGCCGTGGCCCTGGAAGAGCACGTCAAGCAGTACGACGTCGACATCATGAACCTGCAACGCGCTGACAAACTGGTGCCGGGCAAGAACGGTGAATTGAACGAAGTCCACTTCGCCAGCGGCGCCACATTGAAAGCCAAGACCGTGATCCTCTCGACCGGTGCGCGGTGGCGTGAAATGAACGTCCCCGGTGAGCAGCAATACCGCAACAAGGGCGTGGCGTACTGCCCGCACTGTGACGGTCCGCTGTTCAAAGGCAAGCGGGTGGCGGTGATTGGCGGCGGCAACTCCGGCGTCGAAGCGGCCATCGACCTGGCCGGCATCGTATCCCATGTGACGCTGCTCGAATTCGACGTGCAACTGCGCGCCGATGCGGTCCTGCAGCGCAAGTTGCACAGCTTGCCGAACGTCACCGTGATCACCCATGCGCAAACCACTGAAGTGACCGGCGATGGTCAGAAGGTCAACGGACTGCGCTACAAGAATCGTCAGTCGGACGAGCTGCGGACGGTGGAACTGGAGGGGATCTTCGTGCAGATCGGTCTGCTGCCCAACACCGATTGGCTTAAAGGCACCATCGAGTTGTCGCCGCGCGGCGAGATCATTGTCGATGCCCGTGGTGAGACATCGGTGCCGGGGGTGTTTGCGGCCGGCGATGTGACGACCGTGCCGTACAAGCAGATCGTGATTGCGGTGGGCGAGGGGGCCAAGGCTTCCCTGAGCGCATTCGATCACCTGATCCGGACTTCGGCCCCGGCGTAAACCCGGACGCTGAAAACACAAAAACCCCATGATCGATCATGGGGTTTTTTGTGCGCGCCGTTGCACGCTTTTGTAGGAGCCGGCTTGCTGGCGAAGGCATTGTGTCAGCCGGCGCAGATGTCAACTGACACTCCGCTTTCGCTGGCAAGCCAGCTCCTACAGGGGGGTGGTGTACGTTAGAGCGGAGCGGGCTGGATGATTTCGACCCAGTAGGCATCCGGATCCTTGATGAACGCCAGGCTCTTCATGCGGCCGTCGTTCAGGCGTTTCTGGAAATCGCAGCCCAGCGCCTCGAAGCGCTCGCAGGCGGCGGCGATGTCCGGCACCGAGATGCAGATGTGGCCGAAACCGCGCGGGTCGGTGTTGCCGTTGTGGTAGGCGAAATCGGCGTCGTTTTCGGTGCCGTGGTTATGGGTCAGTTCGAGAATGCCGGGGATCGATTTCATCCATTCGGTGCGCGCCGCGGCGTCGGCCGGGATCTGGTCTTTATCGACCAGCGCCAGGAAGTACAGGCTGAATTCTGCTTCCGGGAAGTCGCGCTTTTCCACCAGCGAGAAACCCAGGATCCGGGTATAGAAATCCAGGGACCTGGTGATGTCCTTGACCCGCAGCATGGTGTGGTTGAACACGAACTTGTGGGTCGCGGTATCAGGCTGGGCGGTCACGCCGGGGAAGGTGTTCAATTCGTGCAGGCTCATGGGCCCTCCGGACAATAAGTGGGACTGGCGAATGATGACCATGATACGCAAGGGCGCAGGCATCACCAAATTTAGGCTATTGCCTGGCCGACGGGCGAGGCTCAGACTTTGCGGATCAAACCCTGAGTATTCATTGCAATGATTCGGTTCTGTCCATCGATTTTCGTCCTGCTGAGTGTGCTCTTGGCTGCGAACACTGCTCACGCCGATGCGCCAGTCGTGACCTGGCCTGCCGGTTGGGAGGTCGAAGCTGTTCCGCAGGAAGCCGCCAATGCCCAGGTGTCCCGTCAGCGCGCAGTGAAACACGATCAGGGCGGCACGCCGGTGATGGTGATGGAGTTGACCATGACTCAAGTGCAAACCGGCCATCAGGTGAACTTGCAGGGGGTGTTGCTGGAGATGCGCAAGTCGGTGCAGAAAGACTTCTTTCAAGGGGGCTATCAAAGTGTCTGCAACAAGATTCACCCCGCTCGTTTGAGCCGCCTGGAAGCGCTGGAAACTACCTGCACGATTACCCAGAACGGGCGTCATGTGCTGTCTCAAACATTGGTGGCGGCCGTGGATGCCGATAAGGCCTATGTTTTTTCTTGCGCGGGGCAGGCTGAGGCTTATAAGGCAAGTCAGGGTGAAATAGACGCTGCCCGTAACAGCTTGAAACTTTAGTTGCAGATTTCAATGTGCTGCAGTCCAGGGTCCCAGTGCCTGTTTTTAGAGGCTAGAAGGATTAAGCCTGAAGTAGTCGGCAAGTAGCGAATGATCGGCGCCCATCGTTGCAGTTGGACGGGGCCCATGAAAAAGCCCTGCATTGGCAGGGCTTTTTCATTACCGCGCGTACTTAACCACGCAGCCAGGAATCCACGGTGTCGACACCGTATTGTTCCTTCCAGGCTTTCAGGCCGCGGTGGTTGCCGCCCTTGGTTTCGATCAGTTCACCGGTGTGCGGATTCTGATAGACCTTGACCACGCGAGCACGGCGGGTTTTAGGCGCTGCGGCCTGTTGCAGACCGGATTTGCCCGGGTTCGGATCGAGAATGGCGATGATGTCGCGCAGGCTCTTGCCATAGGTTTTCATCAGCCCCTGGAGCTTTTCTTCGAATTCGATTTCTTTCTTGAGCCCGGCATCGTTCTTCAGGGCTTCGAGCTGCTTGAGCTGTTCCTGAAGGGCCTTTTCAGCTGCACGAAATTCAGCGAGTCTGGACAATATCTTTACTCCAATAGTGTATTTGGCTGATACCAACCGCAAACAAGGTTATAAGCCAAGCGCCTTGTAGCGACTCGGTGATGATGGCTCGCCTGCCAATCTTGCGCAGGCATTAAAAATTGTAGTTGTTAATGGGTCAAGAGTAAATCCTGTCTTTTTATTCATGTAACTACACTAGTCTTTTGATGCTGTCTGACCGCTCTGTCTCGTCGCTTTTAGCGGTTAGTTAATGATGACTTAATGCGTTAATGAACTCTGCGCCGGGCATTGGCCGGCCGAACAGATAACCTTGCAGGAAGTTCACGCCATGGGCGGTCAGGTAATCACTTTGCTCCGCGGTTTCCACGCCTTCGGCGACAACGGCCAGATCGAGTTTTGCCGAGAGCTCGATGATGGTGTCGAGAATGTGTCGGGAGAGGGCGTCAACCCCGATCATGGCGACAAAACTCTGGTCGATTTTCAAGAAGTCCACGTTGAATTGACGCAGATAGCCCAGGCTGGAGTGGCCGGTGCCAAAGTCATCGATCGCGATCATCACGCCGAGCCCGTGCAGCTGTTCGAACAATTGATGGGCAATGGCCGTGGGCTCGATGAGTTCGCGCTCGGTCAGCTCCAACACCAGGCTGATCGAGCCTGGTGCGAAGGCCTTGATGAACTTGCGACAATCCTCGACCAGATCCAGGTCCTTGCAATGGCTGGCGGTGATGTTGATGCCAATGTGAAACGGCTCGTCGAACGACGAGGACAGGGGCGCCAGTAACGCGGCGGTCTGTTGCATCAATGAGCGGGTCATCGGCACGATCAGCCCGGAGTACTCGGCAAAGGGGATGAACAGGTCCGGGCGTACCAGGCCTTCCTTGGGATGATTCCAGCGCATCAGCACCTCGCAGCCGGACCACTGCTTGCTGCCGCCATGGACCACCGGCTGAAAGTAGGGAATGAACTCCGCGGCTTCCATCGCGCGCTGCATTTCATGGCTGGGTGACATGGAGCGTTTTTGCAGAAAGTGGCCGATCGAGCCCGACACCACGCCGAAAAAGATCAGCAGACTGAACAGCGGCGGATACTCGCTTTTCATGTAGCGCCAGGTTTCACCCTCGTGGAAACCGGCTGCCACACTGAATGCATAACGTGAAGAAGTCAGTTCGCTTTGCGCCTCTGCAAAGGCGGGCAGGGCATCCTGATGAAACTGACCATCAGCAGACAACCAATGGGGGCCGACCTGTAACACCAGCAGGGTGTGGCGGTCGATCAGGCGCAGAATGTTACTGAGGTGATAACCATCCAGGGTGCTCAAGGCCCCCCTTTGTCCTTCGCTGAGTCGATACACCAGCAACGCGCGGTCGGGCGTGACCGTGTTGCCCTTCATCAATAACAACTGGCCTTGGGTGTAGTCGCCGGAATTGATCGGCTCCTGATAATCACCAAACAAGGAACTGCAATAGATAATGTTGTCCCAGATCAGGTTGGTCGAGCGCACAAACGGACGGCGGGTGACCTGTTCGCGCAACGCCAGCTTTATATCGCTGCAGCGTTGGCCTGCCAGCGGCAGCAATTCGCGTGCGGCCTGGGCGGTATTGTCCAGCATCAGTTCGAATTGGCGCACCGCTTCGCTGGCCGACAGCCGGGTGCTGTGTTGCAGTGTGCGTTCGGCCTGCATATGGAGAATGGCGAAACCCAGCAGCACCGGGAGTAAACCGCTCAAGACTGTCACGGCAATCCTGATCCCGCGTTTGCGACGGGTTTTGACGTTTAGTGGCATTTGTGGAACCTGTAGCGGTGTGAAAAAGGGCTCTCAAATGCTGGCAGGACGACAACAGGCCTCCCAAGAAGAGTGCAGATAACGGGCATGATAGATGGGCTTGAGGATTTTTGCCGATCAACGGTAGTACAGACCCATGGCCAATTGGATAAAAGCCCGCGCCGCTGGCGGGGATTACTGCGCAACAAACCCCTTGCGCGCGCAGGGAAAAAGGCGATTTGATACAGAAGGCGGACAAATTGATTTACGCTGTGTAGAATCCGGTTACGCATATAAGAATAATCGTCTTCTGGCAGCAGAAGCCTCGCCCGTCATAGCCTTGGGTCGACCATGAAGATATTTGGGTTTCAATTGATCTACGGTGACTTCCTCGCCCGCAGCGTGCGGGGGATCTCCTGCGCGCCACCCGCCGGTCTCAGCATTGCCAGCAACTAACGAATCCGTTACTTGATAAAAATGATGAGGCGTCAACCATGGCAGATTTATACGAAAACCCAATGGGCCTGATGGGCTTTGAATTCATTGAATTCGCATCGCCAACCCCTAACACCCTGGAGCCGATCTTCCAGATCATGGGCTTCACCAAGGTCGCGACCCATCGCTCCAAAGACGTGCACCTGTTTCGCCAGGGCGCAATCAACCTGATCCTCAACAACGAACCCAACAGCGTCGCGTCCTACTTCGCGGCCGAACACGGCCCGTCGGTGTGCGGCATGGCGTTCCGGGTCAAGGATTCGCAAAAGGCCTACAAGCGTGCCCTGGAACTCGGCGCCCAGCCGATCCACATCGAGACCGGCCCGATGGAGCTGCACCTGCCGGCAATCAAAGGCATCGGCGGCGCGCCGCTGTACCTGATCGACCGTTTTGGTGAAGGCAGTTCGATCTACGACATCGACTTCGTGTTCATCGAAGGCGTTGATCGCAACCCGGTCGGTGCCGGCCTGAAGATCATCGATCACCTGACCCACAACGTGTACCGCGGGCGCATGGCCTACTGGGCCAACTTCTACGAGAAGCTGTTCAACTTCCGCGAAATCCGCTACTTCGACATCAAGGGTGAATACACCGGCCTGACGTCCAAAGCGATGACCGCGCCGGACGGCATGATCCGCATCCCGTTGAACGAAGAGTCGTCCAAGGGCGCCGGGCAGATCGAAGAGTTCCTGATGCAGTTCAACGGCGAGGGCATCCAGCACGTGGCCTTCCTCAGCGAGGACCTGATCAAGACCTGGGATCACTTGAAAAGCATTGGCATGCGCTTCATGACCGCGCCGCCGGAAACCTACTACGAGATGCTTGAAGGCCGTTTGCCGAACCACGGCGAGCCGGTCAACGAACTTCAGGCGCGTGGCATCTTGCTGGACGGTTCGTCCGAGTCGGGCGACAAGCGCCTGTTGCTGCAGATCTTCTCGGAAACCCTGATGGGGCCGGTGTTCTTCGAATTCATCCAGCGTAAAGGCGATGATGGCTTCGGTGAAGGCAACTTCAAGGCGCTGTTCGAATCCATTGAACGCGACCAGGTTCGTCGGGGTGTGTTGTCCACCGAGTAAGCCGGTCCAACTATAAGAAAAGCCCGGTCGTTGACCGGGCTTTTTTTTAGATCAAAAGATCGCAGCCTGCGGCAGCTCCTACAGGTGCGTGTTTATCCGTAAATATTGCGGCGAACACGGTCAATGTAGGAGCTGCCGCAGGCTGCGATCTTTTGCTTTTAAGGCCGTCGATTGCGCAGCATGTGCTTGAACCCTTCAAACACCAACACCACCACCGCCAGCCAGATCGGAATGTAGGTCAGCCATTCACCGGGCTTGATACTTTCCCCCAGCAATAACGCCACCCCAAGTAACAGCACCGGCTCGACATAGCTCAACAACCCGAACAGGCTGAACGGCAGCAACCGGCTGGCGATGATGTAGACCACCAGCGCCGAAGCACTGATCACCCCGAGCAACGGGATCAGCAGCGACAGCCATGGATGCTGCTCGAACACGCCGAAGCCTTGTTCGCCGCTTTGAACGAACCACAGCGCCACCGGCAGCATCAAGGCCATGTCCATCCACAAACCGCCGAGGTTGTCGGTCGCCAGCCGCTTGCGCAGGATGAAGTACAGCGGATAACCGATGACGACCAGCAAGGTCGCCCAGGAAAAACCGCCGAGCTGATACAGCTCGTTGAGCACGCCGAGGGAAGCAAAAAACACCGCGACCTTTTGCAGGTAGGACAAGCGCTCGCCATAGGCGAAACGCCCGGTCAGGACCATGGACAGCGGCAACAGGAAGTAGCCCAGGGACACGTCGAGGCTATAGCCATTGAGCGGAGCCCACATGAACAGCCAGAGTTGCAGGCCGAGCAGCGTTGCGGAGAGGGCCATGCCGGCAAGCAGTCTGGGTTGGCCGACCAGGCGCCGGAACAGGGCGATCACCCGTTTCCATTCGCCGGAGACCACCATGAACACGGTCATGCAGGGCAGGGTCAGCAGCATGCGCCAGCCGAAGATTTCCACACCGCTCAGGGGGGAGAGCAGCGAGGTGAAGTAATACATGACGGCAAACAGCACCGAGGCCGAGACCGATAAAGCGATACCTTTAGACAAACTGCCCTCGCGAAGTTGAACGTGAAACGGGGCGCAGAGGATACGTGGTTTTCAAGCCGAATATTGACCGATCAATCAACACTACTGGATCTGAGTTGAAGCATAGTTGGATGATCGACACCAAACCCTGTAGGAGCTGGCTTGTCGGAACGCCGCACCGCAGCGAACGCGGTTTGTCTGTGCCAGAGATGCAAACTGGCCCACCGCTATCGCTGGCAAGCCAGCTCCCACACTCGATCTGAGTTGAAGCATAGTTGGATGATCGACACCAAACCCTGTAGGAGCTGGCTTGCCAGCGAAAGCGGTCTGTCTGTGCCAGAGACGCAAACTGGCCCACCGCTATCGCTGGCAAGCCAGCTCCTACAAGGGATCTGAGTTTGAGCATCGTTGGATGATCGACACCAAACCCCTTGTAGGAGCGAGCTTGCTCCGGGCGGCGTTCCGACGATGATCGTCAGCGATAACGCTGGAAACCTGACACCCCGCGGCGCTCTCTTGTTGATCGTCGGAACGCCGCCCGGAGCAAGCTCGCTCCTACAAGGGCAGGGGTTTACGGCCGGACACGAAGTGGCTCACATCATTGAACCCCGGTGTCGACGCATGCCCCGGCGTCACCAGCGAATCGATAAACGCTTCATCCTCAGCCGTGATCTTCACCGCCTGCGCTTTAGTGTAGGCATCCCATTGTTCCTCGGTCCGCGGGCCGACAATCGCCGAAGTCACCGCGCTGTTGTTCAACACCCAGGCAATCGCAAACTCGACAATACCCACCCCGCGGCCCTGGGTGTACGCCTGGATCTTCTGGGCGATACGCAGGGATTCAACCCGCCATTCGGTCTCCAGAATGCGTTTGTCTGCACGTCCTGCGCGGCTGTTGGCGTCGGGCTTCACCTCCGGCGCGTACTTGCCGCTGAGCACTCCGCGGGCCAACGGGCTGTAAGGCACCACGCCCAGGCCATAAGTGTGCGCTGCGGTAATCTGCTCGGTTTCGGCCTGGCGGTTGACGATGTTGTACAGCGGCTGACTGATCACCGGCCGGTCGACGCCCAGTGTGTCGGCGACGCGAATCACCTCGGCGATGCGCCAGCCGCGGTAGTTCGACACACCCCAGTAGCGGATCTTGCCCTGGCGAATCAGGTCGCCGATGGCCGACACCGTGACCTCCAGCGGCGTGTTGTGATCCTCGCGGTGCAGGTAATAGATGTCGAGATAATCGGTGCCCAGGCGCGTCAGGCTGGCGTCGATGCCGTTGAACAGATGCTTGCGGCTGAGGCCGCTGCGGTTTGGCACGCCGTCCACCGGACCGAATCCGACCTTGGTCGCGAGCACCCATTCCTGACGGTGGCTGGCGATGGCTTCGCCGACGATTTCTTCGGAGCGACCGTTGGTGTAGACGTCGGCGGTGTCGATGAAATTGATGCCCTGGTCCCAGGCCTTGTCGATGATCCGCAGGGAGTCCTCGGTGCTGGTCTGTTCGCCGAACATCATGGTGCCCAGGGTCAGGGTCGACACCTGCAGGCCCGAATGACCCAGCGTGCGGTAGCTCATGAAGAAATCCTTTTACCAGTGGGAAAGGCTCAATCAAACACCAGAAAAAGTACCGGGGGCAAATGCAATTTTCGAGCACCCCGGATCAAACTGTGGGAGCGAGACCGGCTTGCCGGCGAAAGCGGTGTTCCAGTCGACATCGTGTCAACTGTCATCACGCCTTCGCCGGCAAGCCGGTCTCGCTCCCACAGGGGGGGCTGCGTCGACCACAAGAATCGCGGGCAATATCGATCTACTGTGGGAGCGTGGCTTGCCCGCGATGGCGGAGTATCTGTCGACATCAACGCGCCTGACACTACGCAATCGCGGGCAAGCCACGCTCTCACAGGAGGATGTGGTCTCTCTCTTTATTATGATTTTTTGCGAAGCGAGGGTAACGTTGTTCGCTATCCCGCTTTCAAGGACCCCACCATGTTTGAACTCGATCACGATCTGGCCCAGGACATCGTCGACCGGGCGATGGGTATCCTGCCGTACAACGTCAACGTCATGGACAGCCAGGGACTGATTCTCGGCAGCGGCGAACCGGAGCGGGTCAACACTCGCCATGAAGGCGCGCAATTGGTACTGGCCAATGCTCGAGTCGTGGAGATCGACGCCCAGACCGCGATGCACCTCAAGGGCGTGCAGCCGGGTATCAACCTGCCGCTGTTGCTCGACCAGCGCCTGATTGGCGTACTCGGTATCACCGGCGACCCCGAGCAACTGCGTACCTATGCCGAACTGGTGCGCATGACCGCCGAGATGCTGGTGGCTCAGCGCAATCAACAAGCCGATCCGCAATGGCGACGCCAGCGTTGCGATGACCTGCTGGCGTTGCTGCTCAGCGAGGCCGGGGATTCGCCGCGACTGATCGACGAAGCACAGCAACTGGGGCTCAAGCCACAGATGAACCGGGTACCCTGTCTGTTCGAGTTGGCTATGGAACAGGGTCCGGGGCAAACCGTCGAAGCGCTCAGCGCCTGGCTCAGCTCGCGCTACCCGGACAGTTGGTGCATGAGCTTGGCCAAGTCTTCGTTGCTGTGGTGCCGACCGGCCTGCCAGACAGTCGAGAACCAGCGGCTGCTGGAAAAGCTCGACGGCCTCGGCTGGAACATCCTGCGCATTGCAGTGGGCGGGCAGGGCGATGGGTTGTCGGGTTTGCGTCGTTGCAATCGGCAGGTCGCAGACTTGCTGGCCTACGGGCGCGATGTAGTGCCCCGAACCCGTGTGCTGACGTTGAACCGCTATCGACTGCCGGTGATGCTTTGGCGCCATCGCAACGACGACGCGCTGGACGAGTTGCTCAAACCGTTGCACCAAGTCATCGCCAAGGACGGCAACGGCCAACTGCTGGCGACCTTGCGCAGCTGGTGCGATCACGACGGCCAGAGCCAGGCCTGTGCCGATGCACTGGGCATCCACCGCAACAGCCTGCGCTACAGAATGGAACGCATCGCCGAACTCAGCGGCGTCGACCCCTTGCGCCTGGACGGCATGCTCGCGTTGTACCTCGGTGTGCAGCTTCTTCCCGACACCGACGCGAAGCCGTGAGCGACGCAGTCCCCTGTGGGAGCGAGCTTGCTCGCGATGGACGTGAACGATAACGCGTATTCCCGATGGATCTCGTCAGCTTCAAGTCCATCGCGAGCAAGCTCGCTCCTACATGGAGGCACTGGTTTGTGAAAATGAACAATAATCCCCCGTGCCGCTTGTGCAGCGGACTGGCGTCATTGTTGATGCCAACTGGCAGCATGAGGGCATTGAAACTGGAGAACACCCATGAAAATCGTCATCGCCCCCGATTCGTTCAAAGACAGCCTCAGCGCCCAAGGCGTGGCCGACGCCATTGCTCTGGGCCTGGCAGATGTCTGGCCTGATGCTCAGCTGGTCAAATGCCCGATGGCCGACGGCGGGGAGGGGACGATTGAATCGGTTCTGGCTGCTTGCAATGGCGAACTTCGCCGGATCGAGGTCCGCGGTCCGCTGGGCGCAACGGTCAATGCCGCCTGGGGCTGGTTGCCTCACAGCCACACCGCAATCATCGAAATGGCCGAAGCCAGCGGGCTGCAGTTGGTGCCGGTCGATCAGCGCGACGCGTGTACCAGCAGCACCTTTGGCACGGGGCAATTGATCCGCGCTGCACTGGATGCCGGAGCGCAACGGGTGATCCTGGCGATTGGCGGCAGCGCCACCAACGATGGCGGCGCGGGAGCGATGCAGGCGTTGGGCGTGACATTGCTCGACGCACATGACAAGGCGTTGGAACCAGGCGGTTTGGCGCTCGCTCAACTGGCCCGCATTGACATGACTGGCATCGATCCTCGTCTGGCCGAAGTGCGCTTCGACATCGCCGCCGACGTCGACAATCCACTGTGCGGCCCCCACGGCGCCTCAGCGATTTTCGGCCCGCAAAAAGGTGCCTCGCCCGAACAGGTCGAACAACTGGATCGCGCGCTCGGGCACTTCGCCGGGCTGTGTGCCCAAGCCCTGAAAACAGAGGTGCGCGACGAGCCCGGCAGCGGTGCGGCAGGCGGCTTGGGGTTTGCCGCCAAGGCGTTTCTGGGGGCGCAATTCCAAGCTGGGGTTGAAGTGGTTGCCGAACTGGTCGGCCTGGCCGAAGCGGTCAAAAACGCCGATCTGGTGATCACCGGCGAGGGGCGCTTCGATGCGCAGACTCTACGTGGAAAAACGCCATTGGGCGTTGCGCGGATCGCCAGGCAGCAGGGCGTGCCGGTGATCGTCATCGCCGGCACGCTGGGCGAGGGGTATCAGCAACTGTATGCCCATGGCATCGATGCCGCGTTCGCCCTGGCGAGCGGGCCGATGACATTGGCCCAGGCCTGTGCCGAGGCGCCGCGCTTGTTGCGGGAGCGGGCGAGCGATATCGCGCGGGTCTGGCGGATGGGCGCGCGCGACGCCTGACTCATCTCTTCAACTCATAGCGCGCAATATGGCGGGAAGAAGCTCGCCCGCCACAAAAATTACGCACAGCGGCTCTAAAAAGTATCAGCCGCGATGCCGGCCAGCGTAGCTCCCTGCTCCCAGAGATCGCGCAATAGTCCGCGCCTGCCAACCACCGCTGTATGCATCGCCACCTGTCAACTCTGACAGTATCGACACTGAAAAAAAAAGTGCTTAATCCGCTCAGGTCACTTCGGCCGGGCAGAACGTCAGGGCGTTTTTTCGCAGCGTCTGAGCCATGAATCGCACTGCCAAAAAGTTCAAAAAAGCCATGAGTCTATTCATGGTTGAACCCCAACGATTTTGGAGCTAAGGACATGGCAGACTCTAACAAACGGCAGGCCGCCGAACTGGTCCGGATCAACTATCGCAAACAGCTGGCCAGGACGGGTGAAGGGCTGGCGTTTACCGCACCCACCATTGTGGGAAAAATTGACGATGATGCCGACGGGTTGATGCCCATCAGCAAAATTCGCGCGCCATTGGAGGTTACGATTCCGCTATGGCCGAATCGCCCGGACGATGCGTTTTTCAAAGATACTCTCTATCTGGACTGGCGCCCTGTGACTTTGCCAGAAACCAAATTTCAGTCGTTCGCCAACGAAGTTGTCCCGGATTCGGGCACACTCCCTGACACTAAATTCCCGTTGGACCGAACAATTCCTCTCCATATATTCGACAACTTTGAAGGCAAGTTTGAGTTTCGTTATCGCGTGAAACCCTGGAACACGCCTACTGAGGCTGATTCTGATCCAGCCCCTGTCACCATTGATCGAACCGGGCCAATAAGACCGGGGGTGCCAGATCCTATCATTGTTTCTGCCCCCTTGGTCACTACGGAGATTCTGGAGCGTGATGGCGGATTAATCTGCGAAATTCCAGACTTCATTGAGGACAAAAAAGCCTTTGTCACCCTCGCTGTGGCATTGTTTGATGTGCCACCGACAGAAGAACCGGACCCTGCTGAACTGGCATATTTGGGCGCACTTCCAGACGACCGTTTAATATTGATTCCCAAGGGGTTGATATATGAACTTAGTTCGAGGTATCAATATATTGTGTATTTTCTGTTCGATAAGGCGGGCAACCGCAGTGATATGCCGTTCCCTGCAAAAGTGCAAGTTGCATTGGGAGATTTGCCCGACGCTTTGAAATCCCCCGAGGTTCCATTGGCAAAGGATGATTTGTTGATTGATCGCGCCGATGCAGCCTTTCCAACGACAGTTCGTATTAAAGAATATGACAACTGGTTGGCTGATGATGGAATTATCATCCAATGGGGGCTTAACGCCCTTGCCCGCACATCGGTTGGCGCCCATCTTCCATTTCCATTGGATATCACCGTGCCTTGGCTGCACCTTAAGGCCGAGTATGATTTTGATCGGGGGGGGAAACAGCCTACTGATGTTGACTATCAAGTCTTTCGTGGTGATTATTACCTGTTGCAGCTGGCGTTGAACGACGTTCAGATTCCAATTAAACACGTCGAATTCGAAGCCGCAAAGAGTATGGTCCAATGGGAAAGTCGACAGTACGATGAAGATGTTTGCAGTTTTACCGGTTATGCCTTTGCTCGAAGCAGTGTTCTCAACTTCGACCCTCTGTTGTATGCGCGAATGCCAGAGTCGATAAGGCCGGAAAAAGAAGTTGCACGGGGCAAGGAATGCCCTCCAGGACAATTTCTGATCAGCCTGCACCGTTGCGAATATTGGCCTTTCGATTTGGGTTGTGAGCCTGACTATACATCCGGTTTGAACTTGATCATCCATGATGTCAACGGCAATCGCCATCGTGTAAGAATCAACTTCAAAACACCAGGCAATCGTAACAGTTTGATGGCAACCAAATATTGACTTAACTATCTCGCGGCACATATCAATTGAATTGAGCCTGTGTGCTTATACTTATTAAGGAGAACACCATGACCGCGTCAACTTCATTACACTCCAATGCCTTCAACTTTCTCAGTTACGTCGAAACCGGCACCGACCCGCGGACCGGGCAATACACCTGCACCATCAGCCTGCCCGCCCTCAAGGCCAATGACCTGTGCGGTCCCGACGTCCCACTGCAGCTGCGCTTCAGCCCCCTTAACCGCACCGACAGCGGTCTGGGCCTGGGCTGGGATCTGCAGCTGTCACAATACGACACCGTCAACCGCATCCTCTCGCTGAGCACGGGCGAAACCTTCAAGGTCACCGGCAGCGGCCTGGAACCGGCCATCGGTGAGAAAAAACTCGACAGCTTTCATTTCTTCAACGACGGCGGCGACGTCTTTCGCGTAGTGCATAAATCCGGCCTGGTGGAAATACAATTGCGCTCGCCGAGCTCCAGGCAGGTGTTGTCCCAAAGTCCTGATGCTGGCCAATGATCAAACGAACACCGTGTTGTGTGAATTGAGCCAGGATGGTCGTAATGAAGCGGTGTATTCAGCGTACGGCCATCGTGCGAATGAAGCGGCGTTGAGCAGTCATCTGGGTTACAACGGCGAACGGCGCGAAGTGCAAACCGGCTGGTATATGTTAGGGAATGGTTATCGGGTGTCAAATCCGGTGTTGATGCGGTTTCATAGTCCGGACAGTTGGAGTCCGTTTGGGGACGGTGGGTTGAATGCGTATTCGTACACGATGGGTGATCCGATTAATTATACGGATCCATTGGGGCATTTTAAATGGGCAGTGTTATTGGGGATGCTTATGAATACCGGCGATGATGCGGTATTGCGTACTTCGCAAGCCATTGGTTCAAGCTCTCGCGGAGTGTCCAGTCTGGCAGCATCGGGTACCGCCGATATTCTTGAAAGTCGTGGGTTTTTACAATACACCGGGAAATCGGTGGCATCTGCGCCAAGCGTATCGACAAAGACCAGTGCTGGTCCGTTGGGTTCTGCTGGCTCAAGTGGCGTGCCGGCTCGACCATCACGTGTTGCCCCGCCTACACCTGGTTCGAGTCGTGGGGCATACTTGGATCCGAAAGCTATTTCTACGCCTAGAGACCCAGCCGTACCTCGGGTAAAAGAGGCTCCAAAGGCTCAACCTGTTACCACGGTCCAAAAGGCACCCCCGCAAGTTACGGATAAACAATTTCGTAATATGAATGTGTTTGATAGGGAGAAATATTTTAAGAAAGGGGGAGTAGCACCTGAAAGCGGGAAATACATGGAGCTGCGAAGAAAACAGTGTTTGATCTAAACACTGGTAAAGATAGATTTGGCTACGACCAATAACAGATAGAGCGAAGTCCAAAGCGTACCCGGATTATCGGTGAGCAACTCACAAAAACATGCAAGACGCCACTAACAGTTCTGTTAGTGGCGCTTGCCGTCAGAACTATCAATAATGACCGACGATGGTGTGGCGATAAGTTCGCCACGTCAAGACAGAGGCCAGGACTCAAGAGAGAAATCGGATATGGATTCTTCAACCGTTGACGCGATCAGTCTGGATATCAAACAGGTGCGAAATCTTCGCAGCCCGGGGCAAACTTTCGATCAGGCATTGCTGGCCTGGGATGCTCCCTTGGACACCACTTATCTGCTCGATTATGCAATTACCGGTCCAGGGCTCGAACCCTTTCAAACGCGCGGACTCGAGTACACTGCAACGGGCTTGATACCCGACGTCCCGTACCTGTTCCACGTGCAGGCCCGACGATCTCAGGGTAGCCCGGCGGTGCCTGTATCGATCAGCGTAGTGACACGGGACCGTGTGCCTCCTACACGACCGCAAGAACTTAAAATCAAGGCAACGACGCCGAGTAACGCAATGCTGACTTGGAGCGCTTCTAAAGACAACGTAGGCGTGGTGGGCTACGAGGTCCGTCGTAATGGCGGCGCCTGGATCCTGTGCCTGGTCACTGAATACCCGGTTGCCAACCTTCAACTGGACGAAAAATTCGAAGTGCGCGCCGTCGACGGCTCAGACAACCGCTCCCTGATGGCATCCGTGGTTAACAGCAAGCCCACAGCCCCCACCAAACCGAGCAACTTTCGGGTCACCAATGACGCAGGATCCTCTGTAACCCTGCAATGGGATTCAGCCAATGCAGATTACTTTGACCTATATTGTAATGGCAGCTGGAACCAGACAATTACCGAGAACGTCGCTGTTGTCGCCGATCTGAACGAGGGTGTTACTTATACGTTCATAGTACGCGCGGCGGATTTTGCCGGGAACCAGGTCGAATCAGCCCCGCTGCTCGTCACTACAAAAGATATTACCCCCCCCTCCAGGCCCACCCACTTCAGAGCCACCTCTGTCACTGACGATTCGGCCTTTCTGGAGTGGGATGAATCAATTGATAACGTCGGTGTCATCGGGTACCAGATCTTCCGAAACGGTACGCCTGGACCCACGATTGATGAAACCAGTTATCTCGCCGCAGACCTGGCCCAAGGTACAACCTATACGTTCATCGTGCGCGCAATGGATGCCGCCGGAAACCATGCCGACTCAGACCCTCTGCCCATCACCCTGAAGGATACGATAGACCCCTCCAGACCCACCAACTTCAGAGCCACCTCTATCATTGGCGATTCTGCCTATCTGCAGTGGGATGGATCAACTGATAACGTCGGGATTACCGGGTATCAGATCTTCCGCGACGCTACCCCAATAACCACAGTTATTAGCAAAAGCTATATCGCTTCTGGTTTGGCCCAAGATGTAACCTATACGTTCAAGGTGCGCGCGCTGGATGCCGCCGGAAATTTTGCCGACTCAGAGTCACTGCTTGTTTCTACTGATCTTACACGTCCCTCCAAACCCACCAACCTCAGAGTCACCGCTCTCACGAACAACTCTGCTTTTCTGGAGTGGGTTGCAGCAACGGATAACGTCGGAGTTACCGGGTATCAGATCTTCCGTGACACTACCCCAATAACCACAGTTACCAGTACCCGCTATAACGCCACTGGCCTGGTCGAGGGTAGATCCTATGTTTTCAAGGTGCGCGCGCTGGATGCCGGCGGAAACTATGCTGACTCGGACCCACTGCTGGTCTCTGTCGATTTGACAGCACCCTCCAAACCCACCAACCTCAGAACCCTCTCTATCACGAACAACTCTGTTCTTCTGGAGTGGGTTGAATCAACTGATAACATCGGGATCGCCGGGTATCAGATTTTCCGCGATACAACACCAATAACCACAGTTACCAGCACCCGCTATAACGTCACCGGCCTGGTCGAGGGCAGCTCCTATGTTTTCAAGGTGCGCGCACTGGATGCCGCCGGGAACTTTGCCGACTCTGACCCGTTGACGGTCTACATGGACGCGTCGCCACCGTCCAAACCCACCAAACTCTATGCGACGCATTTTGGTGGCAAAACCTATATGTCGTGGGAAGCTTCCACCGATAACATTCGCGTCACCTACTATGAAGTTTATCGAAACAATTCACCACTAGGTACGGTGGATCACGTCCCGGGGCGCGCGCACGCCTTCATGACTGAAGACGTGGTTTTGCCCTGGACGATCAAGGTGCGGGCCTATGATGCAGCAGGGAATTATGCTGACTCGGATCCAGTGACAAGCCCATAGGCTTCGTCAGTACATTTCATCCCTCCAGGGCTTTTGTTATCTCAACCCGCTCACCCGCGCAAACTCCACCAACCCACCGTCATGGCCAAGTCCCAACTTGTCCATGGCGGTACGTTTTTGTCGGCTGATGGTTTTCTCGCTGCGGTTCAGTTGCGCTGCAATCTGTCGTCCTGACAGCCCCTGAACGAACAACCGCACCACCTCCAACTCGCGCTCGGAAAGGCGGACCAAAGGCTCGTCGGTACCTGGGGAGGGCAACACCTGGGCATCCAGAACTCTGGCGAAGGCAGGACACAAATATCGACGCCCTCTTGCCACGGTGTATGCCGCTTGTTTCAACTCGCTTAAGGGGCTGCGTTTATCGAACAAACCACGAACGCCCGCATTCAGCAGCGCCTGCAGCAGGGAAGGGTTGCGCAGCATGGTCATCACGATCAGCGGTATGTGCCCGAAATGGCGTTTCAGATAACCCATCAATGCCAGACCATCCGGCAAGCGCCCGTAGGGCATCGAGTAATCGCTGATCAACAGATCGCAGGGTGTGCAATGCAGATGATCGATCAACTCATCGGCGTCGTGGGCTCGGGCAACAATGGAGAATGTGTTGCCGAGGGCCATTTCAGCCCCCAGCAGCACCACGGGGTGGTCGTCAGCCAGGATGATGCGCAGCGTTTTGTCCGGTTGTTGCCTGTGCGATACCGGCATTTCGTCACAGGCTTTTTCGCGGGTGGGGCTAAATCGTGTGGTCTGTTCCAGATGCATAAAATATCTCGACAGGGGTCATGTAACGCTGACCGCTGCAGAGGGCCTGGTTCAAGGCGATTGGATCAAGCCTTGCTCCAGCGCCATGACCATGGCGATCCAGCGCGATCTCACGCCGAATTTTCGGCGGATGTTACAAAAGTGGTAATTCACTCCGGCCTCGGTGCAGTCGACAATCTGGGCGATTTCCCAGGACGACTTTCCAATGGCGCTCCATTGCAAGACCTCCTTTTCCCTGGCGGTAAGCTTGATCGCCGGGGGGAGCTTGCACTCTGGTGGCTGGAAGCTCACCTGGGCAGCTGATGAGCGGACTGAAGTGGTCGTGGAGCGGTACATAATCGAATCTCCCATTCATCATCATTGACGGCGTGGGCGCGGCAGAATCGTCCTACTTCACACAGGCATGGTTCGCGCGGCCGTCCTGCAGACCCTTGTGGTAGGGCTGTAGGCACGGTTTCGTTATAGCGCGATTAGCTCGTCTTGGAACCTGTCACAAATTACAGGTGCGGACTTTAAATGGGCTTTGAGGAAAGAGCTGTCAGCCGATGCGATTCCGCATGTAGGAGTTTTCCTTTCATTCCGTCGGCCGCAGCTTTGGAAATCAACTTCTTGATTTGCCAAGTTTTTTAAGCAGGGCAGCAGGAATTCATAGTGCAAGCGATGCCGCTGGAAAAAGCCCGGTTCGGCCATCGCCCAGCCATGGATAAAAATCCTAGGTAATCGCTTAACTGATGGCTGCACCGCCGAATGAGCTGCTAGGGTGGCGCGTTTGGTGATTTGATATAGGGTTGAATCAGGATTTCGCGCGACTGGAGAACTACATGCGCTATTCAGGCTTGACCCAACGCATCGCCGGTGAAGGCGCCGCGGCCTGGCAAATTCATAACCGCGCGCTGGAATTGCGCGAGCAGGGCGTCGATGTACTGCTGTTGTCAGTCGGCGATCCGGATTTCGATACCCCTTTACCCATCGTTCAAGCTGCCATCGACAGCCTGTTGGCCGGCGATACCCATTATTCCCAGGTACGCGGCAGTCGAGGCTTGCGCGACAGCATCGCCCGTCGTCATCGCCAGCGAAGTGGTCACGCGGTGGAGGCCGATCATGTGATCGTGTTGCCCGGCGCCCAGTGCGCGGTGTATTCGGTGGCGCAGTGCCTGCTTGATCCGGGCGACGAGGTTATCGTCGCGGAACCGATGTACGTGACCTATGAAGGCGTGTTCGGTGCCATCGGCGCGACAGTGGTGCCGGTGGCGGTGCGTCCCGAGAATGGCTTCAGGGTAGACCCGGCGGATGTCGCAGCCCGGATTACGGCTAAAACCCGGGCGATTGTGCTCAACAGCCCGAACAATCCTTCTGGCGCCAGTTTATCGCTGCCGATCTGGCAGCAACTGGCAGCGCTCTGCGTTCGTCATGACCTGTGGTTGATCAGCGACGAGGTCTACAGCGAACTGTTGTACGAGGGCGAGCACATCAGCCCGGCCAGCCTGCCGGGCATGGCCGAGCGTACGGCGACGATCAACAGCCTGTCCAAATCCCACGCCATGAGCGGTTGGCGGGTGGGCTGGGTGATCGGGCCGAAACCCTTGGCCGATCACTTGGAGCACCTATCGCTGTGCATGCTGTTCGGCATTCCGGATTTCATTCAGAACGCGGCGCAATTGGCGCTGGATAGGGACTTGCCAGAGGTGGCGCTGATGCGCGATGAGTATCGCCGGCGTCGCGACCTGGTGTGCGCGAGCCTGAGCGAGTGTCCGGGGCTGCGGCCGATCCGCCCCGATGGCGGTATGTTCGTGATGGTCGATGTGCGCCAGACCGGGTTATGCGCCCAGGGCTTCGCCGAGCGGCTGCTGGAGGGGTACGGCGTGTCGGTGCTGGCCGGGGAGGCGTTCGGGCCGAGTGCGGCGGGGCATATCCGGATCGGGTTGGTGGTGGATCGGCTGAAGCTGGCGGATGCTTGTCGGCGGATAGCGCTGTGTGCGGCGGATCTGCTGGAGGCTCGGCGGGCCTGATGGATGTGTGCCGGGTTTGCTGGCCTCTTCGCGGGCAAGCCCGCTCCCACAGGGATCTACGGCGGACACAATATCTGTGTTCGATGCAATCACTGTGGGAGCGGGCTTGCCCGCGAAGGCTATCAAACAGACACGAAATGCCTCAAGCCTTCCACGCCCGGGTATTCACCAGATTCTTCGGCCGCTCCCCCGCCAGCGCCGCCAGTAGATTATCCACCGCACACCGGGCCATGGCCTCTCGCGTCTCATGGGTCGCCGAGCCAATATGCGGCGTCGCCACCACATTGTTCAATTCTAACAACGGCGAGTCGGGATTCAACGGCTCGCGCTCGAACACATCCAGCCCGGCCGCGCGGATCTGACCCGCGCGTAGCGCCTCGACCATGGCTGCTTCATCCACCACCTTGCCCCGGGAAATGTTGATGAAGATCGTCTCAGGCCCCATCAGCGCAAACTCTTCAGCGCCAATCAGCCCCTCGGTTTCAGCCGTCAGCGGCAACGTCAGGCACACGAAATCCGCCTGCTGCAACAGCGCCGGCAAGCTGCGGTATTGTGCATCGAATCGCTGCTCCACCGCCGGTTTCGGCGAGTGGCTGTGATAGATGATCGGCATGCCAAAACCGAAATGCCCACGCTGAGCCAGCGCCTCGCCGATCCGCCCCATGCCGATGATGCCCAGGGTTTTGCCGTGCACGTCGGTGCCGAACTGTGCAGGGCCAACATTACGCGTCCACTCGCCGGCGCGAACCACGTTGGCCAGTTCCACCAAACGCCGGGCAGTCGCCAGGATCAGCGCGAAACCGGTGTCGGCGGTGGTTTCGGTAAGCACATCCGGGGTGTTGCTGAGCAGGATCCGCCGTTCGGTCAGGTACTCGATGTCGTAGTTGTCGACGCCGACTGAAACGCTGGCGATGGCTTGCAGATGGGGCGCCAGATCCAGCAGCCCGGCATCCAGTTTGAGGCTGGCACCGAGCAAGCCGTGAGCCCGGGGCAGGGCTTCACGCAACCGGGCCAGGCCTTCGGTGTCGAGGCTTTCGATCAAAGTCACTTCGACCTGCTCGCGCAGACGCGCCATCAGCAGCGGTGACAGTTTCTTGTAAATAACAACCTGCTTTTTCATGGTGGTCATCTCAATCTCAATTCAGGAATGGGCCGCGGTACGGCGTGTCAGCGCGACCCCGGGCCGCTCCCGGTCACTGGCGCCGGGCTTGAGGAAAATCGTCAGCACCACCGACAGCATCAACGCACCGCTCATCAACAGGTACGACGCGCCAGGCGAACCGGTGGAGCTGTTCAGGTAACCGACCAGATAGGAACCGCCGAACGAACCGAGGGCACCCATGCTGTTGATCAGTGCCATGGCGCCACCGGCGACGTTGGCGGGAAGGATTTCCGGGACGATGGCAAAAAACGGCCCGTAAGGCGCGTACATGCAGGCGCCGGCGATCACCAGCAGGGTGTAGGACCACCAGAAGTGTTCGGCGCCCAGGGCGTAGGAGCCGTAAAACGCAATCGAAGCGATCAGCAGCGGTGGCCAGACGAAGCGTTTACGTTTTTGCAGTTTGTCCGAGCCCCAGGACACCAGCAGCATGCCGATCACGGCGGCCAGGTACGGCAACGCCGAGAGCCAGCCGGCTTCGATCATGTCCATTTGCGCACCGGCCTTGAGGATCGACGGCAGCCAGAGCACGAAGCCGTAGACGCCGATGCTCCAGCAGAAAAACTGCAGGGCGAGGATGATCACTTTTGGCGAGCGGAAGGCTTCGGCGTAGTTCTTCACTGCCTTGATGCCCACCTGTTCGGCGGCCAGGGCGCTTTCCAGATCCTGTTTTTCCTGGTCGGTCAGCCACTTGGCCTGGGCCGGACGATCATCGGCCAGACGCCACCAGATAAATGCCCAGAGCACCGCCGGCAAGCCTTCGATGATGAACATCCAGCGCCAGCTGTAATGCTGCACCAGATAGCCCGACACCACTGACATCCAGAGCATGGTCACCGGGTTGCCGAGGATCAGGAAGGTATTGGCGCGCGAGCGTTCGGCACGGGTGAACCAATGGCACAGGTACACCAGCATCGCCGGCATCACCGCGGCTTCGACCACGCCGAGCATGAAGCGGATGACGATCAGCCAGTAGGCGTTGGAGACTATCCCGGTCAAGGTCGCCAGGCCGCCCCAGAGGATCAGGCTGACGAAGATCAGCTTCTTCACGCTGTGCTTTTGTGCGTAGATCGCACCGGGCACCTGGAAGAAAAAGTAGCCGAGGAAGAACAGCGCGCCGAGCATCGATGACAGGCCCGGTGTGATCATCAGGTCGGCGGCCATGCCGGAGGCGGCGGCGAAGCCGTAGTTGGCGCGGTCCAGATACGCCAGGCTGTAGGTGATGAACACAATGGGCATGATGTACCACCAGCGGCGGGCGGCGAGGGTTGCGGTTTTCATGGTGGTGCTCCTGAGCTTGTTGTTTTTGTCGCAGCAGGTAACGGGTTAAATCTTCAGTGACTGGGCGGGCCTCTTCGCGAGCAAGCTCGCTCCCACAGGGATTTGTGTCGATTACCCATTTTGTTTGCGCCGCCGATCCAGTGTGGGAGCGAGCTTGCTCGCGATGGCGGACTCGAATTCGACGGACATTTCGGACCGAGTAGGCAGCCCCTCCATATCCCCCCGACTCTGCACCGCCCGGCTGCCAATCCAGTTGGCGCGCTTCACGGCGTCGGCAAAGCTGTGGTTTTCCAGGAGGGCGCTGATCATGCCGACGGCGAACCCGTCGCCGGCACCGACCGTATCGACCACGGTCGCCACCGGCACGCCTGCGACAAAGCCCTGATCCAGACGGGTGCGGTAATACGCTCCGTGCGGCCCCAGCTTGATCGCCACGGCTTCGGCGCCCTGGTCGAGGTAAAACGCCGCGATGTCGGCCGGGTCTTCGAAACCGGTCAGCAGCCGGCCTTCGCTCAAGCCCGGCAGCACCCAATGGGCGAGGGCGGCGAGGCGATTGATTTCGCTGATCATCTGTTGCGTGCTGGGCCACAGGCTCGGGCGCAGGTTCGGGTCGAAGGACACGCTGCGTCCGGCGTCGCGCATGCGGGTCATCAATTCAAAGGACATTTCCCGGGCGCTGTCGGACAACGCCGGGGGAATGCCGGTGGCGTGCAGGTGCCGGGCCTTGAGCAACTCGGGCACGATAGACTGCGGCGACAGGTGACTCGCCGCCGAACCGCGGCGGAAATACTCGACCACCGGATCACCGCCGTCGTCGGTGCGAGACTTGAGCTGAAAACCGGTCGGGTGCGCGCTATCGGTGGCGACCTTGCTGCAGTCCAGGCCTTCTTTCTCCAGGGTGTCGATGACGAAGCGACCCAGGGAATCGGCACCGATGCGGCTCAGCCACGCTACCTTGAACCCCAGTCGCGACAACCCGATGGCGACGTTGCTGTCGGCGCCGGCGATGCGTCTGTGGAAATGACCGACCTCGGCCAGTTCACCGTTCTGCTCGGCAACGAACATCGCCATGGTTTCGCCAAACGACAGGATATCGAATTCAGACATGAGCACGCTCCAGGCGTGGTTGGCCGAGGCGGGCGAGCGTCGCGACGTGCTCGGTGGTGAGTTGCAGCAAATCCTCGCCTTGCAGCGGATATTCTGCCGCCCGCATCACGCGTGGGGCCATGTGCCGCAGCAGTTGTTCCCACACATGCAGGTCACTGGCGCAAGGCGGTATGGCGACCAGCTTGCCATCTGCCCGGCGGCTAACCGCCTTGCAGTGCACATAGCCGACGTGGCGCCCGAGCAGCCGCGCGGCATTGGCGGCCGACTGGTCTTGCCAGTGCCAGTTGCCGATATCGAACGTCATCTTGATTGGCAGCTTATGTTGCTCGACTTCAGCGAAAAATCGCTGGAATGGTTCGATTCGGCCGCCGTGCAGGGTTTGATCGTTTTCCACAAACAACTGCACGGCGCTTTTGCCCAAGACGTGAGCCAAGGTCTGCAGGTCGCTGTTATCAGTGAAATAGCCCAGGGACACCTTCAGCCATTTTGCGCCAAAGGCCTGTGCGCGTTGCAGGGTGGTGATCAGTTCGGGATTGGGTTTGGACTGGCCCGCCAGCCACAGTTCCATCGGCGAGGAGTACACGCTTTCGAGGCCTTGGGCCCGGGTGGCATCGGCCAGCTGCATCGGGTCTTCGACGGTCAACAGTTCTTCGCGCCATTCGATGCGTGTAGCGCCGGCGGCGGCCAGGATGTCGATGAAGCTGCCTTGGCCACGTTGGCGCACCAGGTCGGCGCCGTAGCTGGAGAGGCTGATGGAGACGGGTGGTTTATTCATTGTTATATACCTCTGAAACCGGTTTCATTTTTGTTCAAAAGAATAGGGGTGAAGTGTTGTGGTGAACCTTGGGGCCTCATCGCGGGCAAGCCCGCTCCCACAGGAATCTGTGGTGTAAACAACATCCATGTATGTCACAAAACCCTGTGGGAGCGGGCTTGCCCGCGATGGGGCCGGAACAATCAACCCAAATGCCCACTGGTGGACCCCCGCACAATCAACCGCGCCGAAAAATCCACGGTCCGCACCGGCCCGTCATCCCCGCGCAACCGCTTGAGCAAACACTCGAACGCACTGGCGCCGATCTGCGCCGTTGGCTGGGCGAGGGCGGTGATGCCGCTGCCCACCAGCGGGTACCAATCCAGGTCATCGAGGGCGATCAGGCCAACAGCCTCGAACAGGTTGCACTGCAATTCGCGCAGTGAATGAGTGCTGGCCAGCGCCGCAATACCGTTCGCGCAGAACAGTGCTTTCGGCCCGGGGCCAGGGTTATCGAGAAAAGTTTTCAGCTGCGCCGTCAGTTCACTGCCGGTTTCGATAAGCGTGCCGCGAAGGGCCGGACGCCGGGCAATCTGCGCCTTGAAGCTGCTGACCCGCTCGATTCGCGAACTGGTGCCGTCGAACGGTTCGGTGACCAGCAGCACGTCGCGATAGCCGCGATCTTCAAGGTGGGCGAGGGCCATTTCGACCGCCGCCGGGTTGTCCAGCCCGACCAGATCGCTCTCGAGTTGCTCGACTTTACGGTCTACCAGCACCAGCGGCATTTCCCGATGCAGCTCGCGCAATTCATCGCGATGGTGACCCAGGGTGTTCACGATCAAGCCTTCGATGTTGTAGGAGCGCAGCAGGGCCAGGTGCTGGCGTTCCTGCTCGTCATCGCGGTCGGTGTTGCACACCACCAGGCTGTAGCCATGTTGACGGCAGGCAGTTTCCACCCCGTGCATCACGGCAATCGAATATGGGTTGCGGATATCGGCCACCAACATGCCGATCAGGCGGGTGCGCCCACGTTTCAGCCCACGGGCCATCTGGTTCGGGCGGTAGCCCAATTCGGCAATCGCCTGCTCGATGCGCAGTGCGATCGCATCGGAGAGCAGGGCGCGGTCTTCGCCGATGAACCGCGAGACGCTGGCCTTGGAGACCTTGGCATGTTCAGCCACGTCGAGCATGGTCACGCGGCTGCGCTGGGCGGCGGAAAAATCGTTCACGGTCTGAAACCTTTTATTGGATTTATAGGTTTGCGTGCTGGCACTGAAACCGGTTTCAGGAGACACCAGAAACGAATCCGCCGTCAAGTGCCTGATTGATCGAGGCACAAAAAATGCCGACGGGTGGCGGTCAGGTCAACACACTCAACCAGGCCGATCCCAGCAGTAGCAGAGCCATGCAGCGGTTGAAACCTTGCATCGCCCGTGGTGAGCGCAACCAGCCCGTGGAGCCCGCGCCGAGCAATGCCCAGACGCCGAGGCACGGCAGGGATATCAGGAAAAAAGCCAGGGACAAATACACCACATGGCCCAGGCGTTGCTCGCCACTTCCAGCAAACACGCTGACAACGGCCAGCGCCATCATCCAGGTTTTCGGGTTGATCAACTGCAGACTGGCGGCCCCCACCCATCCGAGGCGAGCGTCGCTGTCATTGGTTTTGAGGCCTGACGCTTGGGCGCTGAATATCTGCCATGCCAGGTAACTCAGCCAGGCCACGCCTGCCCACTGCATCGTGGATTGCACGATGGGCAGCGCGGTCAACGACGAACCGGCCCCGGCGCCGACCAGCAGCACAATGGTCGCAGCGCTGGCACAGGCGCCGAAGATGATCGGCACCGCAGCCGCCAATCCATATCGGGCACTGTTGCTCAACACCAGGATATTGGTCGGGCCGGGGGTGATCGAGGCCACGAACGCAAATAAAAGGAAGGGCAAAAAGGTCGGGAAAGAAGACAACATCGCAGGCAACTCCAGTGAAAATCATTGAATGCGATCTTCACCATTGCCGGGTTATCTGTCTGGAAGATTTGAGCAGCGCTTGCGATACAGTGCGGGCGTCAGGCCGTAGGCGCGCACGAACCAACGGCCCAGATGGCTCTGATCGGCAAACCCCAGCTCCATGGCCACCGTAGCCGGTTGCTCACCTCGGGCCAGCATTCGACGAGCCGTAGCCAGGCGCAATTGCACCAGATAGGCGTGGGGCGCGATACCAAAAGCCGCCTTGAACGCGCGGGTCAGGCGGAAGCGATCAACGCCCGTTGCGGTGGCCAGTTGGTCGAGGCCGATGTCGTATCGAGCGTTGGCGTGCAGATACTCCCGCGCCTTCTTCGCCACTAACGGCAGACGTGGATCCTCGCCATAACGAGCCCGCCAGTGCAGATGGCCAGTTAGGCGTTCGAGCAACCCATCGAGTGCGGTCTGGCGCACGATCTTCAGCTCACCCTGATGCAGGGCCTGAAATGCCAGACCTGTGGCGCGGGCCAGACTCACGTCAGTGGCCAGGGTATTGGCGAAACTCAATTGACTGTTTTCGGGAGCGTTGTCGAACATCGCACTGAGTTCACGCTGCAACCACTGCGGATCGAGGTACAGCATGCGATAGGTGAAGCCATCCTCGGTCGGTGCTTCGCCGTCATGGATATCGCCAGGCTCGAGCAGAAACACCTTGCCCGGCGTGCTTTGATGTTTCGCCCGCCGGCAGTTGAACTGCTGAACCCCTTGCTCGGTAACGCCCACCAGATAACTGTCATGCCAATGCGGGTCGTAGGCGTGGCCCCTGAAATGCGCGCGCAGCGTCTCGATGCCGGTGTCGGCGTCCTGGGCCAGGTCGATCCAGTTATGAGTGGTCATGCTGCACCTGCGGGACGGGTTGCCGAGCTATTGAACGCCTGGGTCGAGGGTGGCGACTAGAACGTTTGTGCACGGATCAGTTGAACAGGCCTGCCGCGATGTTGATCGAGAAGCCGAGAATGGCCGTATTGAACACAAAGCCGACCAGCGACTGTGCCAGCACGATCTTGCGCAACTCCCGGGTCGCCACCCCGACATCCGAAGTCTGCACCGCCACGCCGATGGTGAACGAGAAGTACAGGAAGTCCCAGTAATCGGGGGTCGTCAAACCTTCGGCAAAACGCAGCGCCGGGTCCTTGCCGTCCCAGGTGTAGAACAGTCGTGCGTAGTGCACGCTGAAGATTACCCCGATCAGCAGCCAGGAGCCAATCACGGTCAGCGCGGTGAAGCCGTAGTGCAGCAGCTTGCGGGTGGTTTCCAGGTCCCTGCTGCCGGCCAGCTCGAAAGCGATGGTCGCCAGGCTGGCAATCGCGGCGATGCACACGACGAACAGCACCAGCCCGGCGTTTTCATCTTCGATCTCGGCGATGCGTTTCACGTCCGGCGCCTTGGCGCGCACGGTGAGCCAGAACATCAGCACCAGATAAGTCCAGACACCGGCATTCCAGCCGAAGAGGATTTTGCTGATGATCGAATCGGCCGGAGCCAGGATACCCACCGCGATGCCGAGCGTGGCGGCGGCGGACAGGCGCGGGTGGGTGCGGGCGAGGAAGGGCATGTGGACTCACTAAGACGGTGCGTACCTGCACCATAGCGCACGCCACTGCGCTTTGCGCAGGCGCCATGTGTGCGCCATGTCTGCGCTGTGTAATGTGCTGTGTATGTGCTGTGTATGTGCTGTGTAATGCGCTGTGTAGGAGCTGTGTAGGAGCTGTCGAGTGAAACGAGGCTGCGATCTTTTGATCTTGATCTTTAAAAACAACATCAAAAGATCGCAGCCTCGTTTCACTCGACAGCTCCTACAGGGGGGGGTGTTGTGGGTTACAGGGTCTTGTGCCGCTTGCGCACCAGCTTCATCACCACCACAAAAAACACCGGCACAAACAGCACCGCCAGGGTCGCGGTGATCATCCCGCCGATCACCCCGGTGCCGATGGCTTGCTGGCTCGCCGAACTGGCGCCCGTGGCAATCGCCAGCGGCACCACACCGAGAATGAAGGCCAGGGACGTCATGACAATCGGCCGCAACCGCAACCGCGCCGCTTGCAGCGTGGCGTCGATCAGGTCGTGGCCTTCGTCGTACAGGCTCTTGGCGAATTCGATGATCAGGATCGCATTCTTCGCCGACAGACCGATGATGGTGATCAGCCCGACCTTGAAGAACACGTCGTTGGGCATCCCGCGCAAGGTCACGGCCAATACCGCACCGAGTACGCCCAGCGGCACCACCAGCAACACTGAGGTCGGGATCGACCAGCTTTCATACAACGCCGCCAGGCACAGGAACACGATCAGCAACGACAGCCCGAGCAGAATCGGCGCCTGGCTGCCGGACAGGCGTTCCTGCAGCGACAATCCGGTCCATTCCTGGCCCAGTCCCGCCGGGCCAAGCGCCACCAGCCGTTCGATTTCCGCCATGGCCTCGCCCGTACTGTGGCCCGGTGTCGGTTCGCCGGAAATGCTGATCGCCGGGTAGCCGTTGTAGCGAGTCAATTGCGCAGGCCCTTGTGTCCATTTGGCCTGGACGAAGGCCGACAGCGGCACCATGTTTCCAGCGCTGTTGCGCACATGCATGTTCAACAGATCGGCGACCTGACTGCGCTGATCGCCTTCGGCCTGGACCACCACCCGCTGCATCCGCCCCTGATTGGGGAAGTCGTTGATGTAGGCCGAACCGACCGCGGTGGACAGCACGCTGCCGATGTCGGCGAAGGACACCCCCAGCGCATTGGCCTGTTTGCGGTCGACTTCAAGCTGCACCTGCGGCGCTTCGGCCAGCGCGCTTTCGCGCACGTTCATCAGGATCGGGCTGTTCTCGGCGGCCTCGAGCAACTCGGTGCGCGCCTGCATCAGCGTGGCATGGCCGAGGCCGCCGCGATCCTGCAGGCGGAACTCGAAACCACTGGACGTGCCGAGGCCGTCCACCGGCGGCGGCAGCACGGCGAAGGCCACCGCGTCCTTGATCTGGCTCAGGGCGATATTGGCGCGGTCGGCAATCGAACTGGCCGAATCGTCGCTGCCGCGATCGGACCAGTCCTTGAGCGTGGTAAACGCCAGCGCCGCGTTCTGGCCGCTGCCGGAAAAGCTGAAACCGAGAATCACCGTGCTGTCGCCAACCCCGGGTTCAGTGGCGTTGTGCGCTTCGATCTGTTCGACCACCTGCACCGTGCGGTTCTTGCTCGCACCCGGCGGCAGTTGCACGTCGGTGATGGTATATCCCTGGTCTTCCACCGGCAGGAACGAGGAGGGCAGGCGACTGAAGCAAATACCCAGGCCGATCAACAGCACGCCGTAGATCAACAGGTAGCGGCCGGTGCGCTTCAACGCGTAGGCGACCCAGCCCTGATAGCGCACGGTCAGTTGCTCGAAGCGGCGGTTGAACCAGCCAAAGAACCCGCGTTTCTCATGATGCTCGCCCTTGGCGATCGGCTTGAGCAAGGTCGCGCACAGCGCCGGGGTCAACGTCAGGGCGAGCAACGCGGAGAACAGGATCGAGGTGGCCATCGACAACGAGAACTGCCGGTAGATCACCCCGACCGAGCCCTGCATGAATGCCATGGGAATGAACACCGCCACCAGCACCAGGGTGATGCCGATGATCGCCCCGGTGATCTGCTGCATCGCCTTGCGCGTCGCCTCCTTGGGCGACAGGCCTTCGCTGACCATGATCCGCTCGACGTTCTCCACCACCACAATCGCATCGTCCACCAGGATGCCGATGGCCAGGACCATGCCGAACATGGTCAGCACGTTGATCGAGAAGCCCAGGGCCAGCATGGTTGCGAAGGTGCCCATCAGCGCCACCGGCACCACCAGGGTCGGAATCAGCGTGTAGCGGATGTTTTGCAGGAACAGGAACATCACCGCGAACACCAGCACCATCGCCTCGACGAGGGTGTAGACCACCTTGGTGATCGAGACTTTGACGAAGGGCGAGGTGTCATACGGGATCTTGTATTCCACGTTGGCCGGGAAGTAGCGCGCCAGTTCATCCATCTTCGCCCGCACCAGGGTCGCGGTGCTCAGGGCATTGGCGCCGGGGGACAATTGCACGCCGACCGCGGTCGATGGCTTGCCGTTCAGGCGGGTGCCGAACTGGTATTCCTGACTGCCGATCTCGACCCGCGCCACATCGCCGATGCGCACGGTGGAACCGTCGGGGTTGGCCTTGAGCACGATGTCGGCGAACTCTTCCGGTGTCGACAACTGACCTTTGACCAGAATGGTCGCGGTGATTTCCTGGGTGCTGCGGGTCGGCAAGTCGCCGATGCTGCCAGCTGAAATCTGAGCGTTCTGCGCGACGATGGCGGCGTTGACGTCGGCCGGGGTCAGGTTGAATCCGATGAGTTTGCGCGGGTCGATCCAGATGCGCATCGCCCGTTCCGCGCCGTACAGCTGGGCCTTGCCGACCCCGTCCAGGCGCTTGATCTCGTTCATCACGTTGCGCGCCAGGTAATCGCTGAGCGCCACGTCGTCGAGCTTGCCGTCACTGGACGTCAGGGTGATCAGCAGCAGGAAACCGGCGGAGACTTTCTCCACCTGCAAACCCTGCTGGTTCACCGCTTGCGGCAGGCGCGACTCGATGACTTTCAGGCGGTTCTGCACATCGACCTGGGCCATCTCCGGGTTGGTGCCCGGCTGAAAAGTGGCCTTTATCGTCGCGCTGCCAAGGCTGCTTTGCGATTCGAAATACAGCAGATGATCGGCGCCGTTGAGCTCTTCCTCGATCAGGCTGACCACGCTCTCGTCCACGGTCTGCGCCGAAGCGCCCGGGTACACGGCATAGATTTCGATCTGTGGCGGCGCGACATCGGGATACTGCGCCACCGGCAACTGCGGAATGGCCAAGGCGCCGGCCAGCAGGATAAACAGGGCGACTACCCAGGCGAACACCGGGCGATCGATAAAGAACTGCGGCATAAAAAGCGTCCTGCTTACTGACCAGTAGCCTGGGCAAGGGGAAGAGGGGAGTCGTCGATCTGTACTTTCTCGCCTGGCTTGGCGTGTTGCAGGCCTTCGACGACGATGCGGTCGCCGGCCTTGAGGCCACCGGTGACGATCCAGCGATCGTTCTGCACGGGACCCAGTTCCACCGGCTGTTGGCCGACCCGTTGTTCGGCGTCGAGCAACAGCACCTGGGCGATGCCGGCGCTGTCACGCTGGATGGCCCGTTGCGGCACGCTGATCCCCTGTTGGTTGACCGCTTGCTCCAGGCGCACGCGAACGAAACTGCCGGGCAACAGGTCAAGGTCCGGGTTGGGGAACTCGCTGCGCAGAATGATCTGGCCGGTGCCCGGGTCGACCGTGATGTCGGTGAACAGCAACTTGCCCGGCAACGGATAGAGGCTGCCGTCGTCCTGGATCAGCGTGGCCTTGGCCTGGCCCTGGCCGACCTGCTGCAACTGCCCGGAGCGGAAGGCGCGGCGCAGCTCGTTGAGTTCGCGGGTCGACTGGGTGAGGTCGGCGTGAATCGGGTTCAGCTGCTGGATCAAGGCCAGTGGCGTGGTTTCGTTCTGCCCGACCAGGGCGCCTTCAGTCACCAGCGCGCGGCCGATGCGCCCGGAAATCGGCGCGGTGACGGTGGCGTAGCCCAGGTTCAGTTTCGCCCGCTGCACCGCGGCCTGGTTGGCGGCGACGTCGGCTGCGGTCTGGCGTACGGCCGCCCGGGCGTTGTCATAGTCCTGGCCGCTGATCGCATTGCCTTCGATCAACTGGGCGTAACGCTGCTCCTGCAAGCGCGCCTGGAAGGCATTGGCCTCGGCCTTGCGCAGTGCGGCCTCGGCGCTGTCCAGGTCAGCCTTGAACGGTGCCGGGTCGATGCGAAACAGCACATCGCCCTGTTTCACGTCGCTGCCTTCACGGAAGGTCCGTTGCAAGACCACGCCGGCCACCCGGGCGCGGACTTCGGCGATCCGCGGCGCGGCAATGCGCCCGCTCAGCTCGCTGCTGATCGACAGCGGCCGGGTCGAGAGGGTTTCGATGCGAACCGTGGCCAGTGGCGCCTGCTCTTCGGCAGTCGAGGCCTTGTCGCAAGCGCTCAGCGTCAACGCCAGTGCAATCAGGCTGAGCTTGGCAAGCAGGTTGTTTGACATGTAATAACCCCAATAATGACCCCGGCATCCTACGGGGAGGCGACGAGGGTAGCGGTGAAGCTTTGTAGGTGCTGTGTGAAATTGTGTAAGGGTTTTGCACGGGGGTGGGTGAGGGCGTATATCCTTGGCGACCGCTTCGCGCTCGTTCGCTGGCAAGCCAGCTCCTACAGGGTCCTGCGTCAATTCTGAAATCGCGCTGATCCTTGTAGGAGCTGGCTTGCCAGCGAAAGCGAGCTAATGGTCGCTACAGCACTTTCTGGAAACACCCCATGCCCAACATCCTCCTGGTCGAAGACGACACCGCCCTCGCCGAACTGATTGCCAGCTACCTGGAACGCAACGGCTATTGCGTCAGCGTGATCGGCCGCGGCGACCTTGTGCGCGAACGGGCGCGGGTCGATCCCCCGGACCTGGTGATCCTCGACCTGATGCTGCCGGGGCTGGACGGCCTGCAAGTCTGTCGTTTGCTGCGCGCCGATTCGGCCACGCTGCCGATCCTGATGCTCACCGCCCGCGATGACAGCCACGACCAGGTGCTGGGCCTGGAAATGGGCGCCGACGACTACGTCACCAAACCCTGCGAGCCGCGGGTGCTGCTGGCCCGGGTCCGGACCTTGCTGCGGCGCAGCAGCCTCGGCGAACCGCAGGCCGCCAACGACCGCATTCTCGTCGGCAACCTGTGCATCGACTTGTCCGAACGCACCGTGACCTGGCGGGCGCAACCGGTCGAACTGTCCAGCGGCGAATACAACCTGCTGGTGGTGCTGGCCCGGCATGCTGGCGAAGTGCTCAGCCGCGACCAGATCCTGCAACGCCTGCGCGGCATCGAGTTCAACGGCACCGATCGCTCGGTGGACGTGGCAATTTCCAAGTTGCGGCGCAAGTTCGGCGATTGCGCCGGCGAGGCGCGCAAGATCAAGACCGTCTGGGGCAAGGGCTACCTGTTCAGCCGTTCCGAGTGGGAATGCTGAGCCGATGTTCAGAATCCTGTTTCGCCTGTACCTGGTGACCATCGTCTCGTTCAGCGCGGCGATCTACCTGGTGCCGGACCTGGTGATCAAGGTCTTTCATGAACGTTTTCTGACGTACAACCTCGACTATTCCCGAGGCCTGCAGACCCTCATCGTCAAACAGTTTCATTCCGTGCCCCCGGCGCAATGGCCGACCTTGGCGGCCGAGATGGATAAAGAATTCCAGCCGCTGCACATCGTGTTGAGCGGCAATGACGATGCCGATTTCACCCTCGATGAACGGCAACGTCTGCAGCGTGGCGAGAACATCGTGCGCATTGGCGACTGGGGCTGGCGCACCCTGGCGGCGTCGCCGCTGAACGAGCGCACGGTGGTGCAAATGGTGGTGCCGCCGGACCCGACGGACGTCAGTTGGCTGTACTGGAGCATCAACGTGCTGATCGGCGCGACCATGCTGGCCTGTCTGTTGCTGTGGCTGCGCCCGCACTGGCGCGACCTGGAACGCCTCAAGGGCACGGCGGAACGCTTCGGCAAGGGTCAGTTGAGCGAGCGCACACGAATCGCCCCCAGCTCCAACATCGGCAGCCTGGCCAACGTGTTCGACACCATGGCCGGCGACATCGAGAACCTGCTCAACCAGCAGCGGGACTTGCTCAATGCCGTCTCCCACGAATTGCGCACGCCCCTGACGCGCCTGGATTTCGGCCTGGCCCTGGCGCTGTCGGATGACTTGCCGGCCGCCAGCCGCGAGCGCCTGCAAGGGCTGGTGGCACACATCCGTGAACTCGATGAGCTGGTGCTGGAGTTGCTGTCCTACAGCCGCCTGCAAAACCCGGCGCGGCTGCCCGAGCAGGTCGAGGTCTCGCTGGATGAGTTCATCGACAGCATCCTCGGCAGTGTCGACGAAGAACTGGAATCCCCCGACATCGTCATCGACGTGCTGCTCCACGGCCAGCTCGAGCGCTTCAGCCTCGACCCGCGCCTGACCGCCCGCGCCCTTCAGAACCTGCTGCGCAACGCCATGCGCTACTGCGAAAAACGCATTCAGATCGGCGTTCAGGTAGGCTCGAAGGGGTGTGAGATCTGGGTCGACGACGATGGCATCGGCATTCCCGATGATCAACGTGAGCGGATTTTCGAACCTTTCTATCGCCTGGACCGCAGCCGGGACCGCGCCACGGGCGGGTTTGGCCTGGGGTTGGCGATCAGTCGCCGGGCGCTGGAGGCTCAGGGTGGCACGCTGACCGTCGAGGCATCGCCGCTGGGCGGGGCGCGGTTCAGGTTGTGGTTGCCGATGCCTGTCTGATCCCTGTTGACGGTCGAGACACAAGAACAACGTCAAAAGATCGCAGCCTGCGGCAGCTCCTACATTGACCGTGGGCATCTGTGAATTATCCGGTGTACCCGGATTGTGTAGGAGCTGCCGCAGGCTGCGATCTTTTGATCTTCGCTTCACAACCATAAAAAAGCCCGGCCATCAAAACGATGGCCGGGCTTTTTTTGCGCAAAGGCACTGCGGCGTCAGATCAAACCTTGACGATCCAGCCGGCCGGCGCCTCGACGTCGCCGGTCTGCACGCCCGTCAGCTCCTTGTAGAGCTTCTGGGTGATCGGGCCGACGTCGGTTTCGCTGTGGAACACGTGCAGCTTGTCGTTGTAGCTGATGCCGCCGATCGGCGTGATCACCGCGGCAGTACCGCAGGCGCCGGCTTCCTTGAAGTCGGACAGCTTGTCGATGAACACGTCGCCTTCGATCACTTCCAGGCCCAGACGCGTCCTGGCCAGCTCAATCAAAGACAGACGGGTGATGCCCGGCAATACCGATGGCGAGTTCGGGGTCACGAACTTGTTGTCATGGGTGATCCCGAAGAAGTTGGCCGAACCGACTTCCTCGATTTTGGTGTGGGTCATCGGGTCCAGGTAGATGCAGTCGGCAAAATGCGCCTTCTTGGCCTGGGAGCCCGGCATCAGGCTGGCGGCGTAGTTGCCACCGACCTTGGCCGCACCGGTGCCTTGTGGCGCGGCGCGGTCGTAGCTGGAGATCAGGAAGTTGTGCGGGGTCAGGCCGCCCTTGAAGTAGGCGCCGACCGGGATGCAGAAGATCGAGAAGATGAACTCGGGGGCGGTACGCACGCCGATGTTGTCACCCACGCCGATCACGAACGGACGCAGGTACAGCGCGCCGCCGGTGCCGTAAGGCGGGATGAAACGCTCGTTGGCGCGGACCACGTCCTTGCAGGCTTCGATGAACTGCTCGGTGGACACCTGCGGCATCAGCAGGCGCGCGCAACTGCGCTGCATGCGCGCGGCGTTCTGGTCCGGGCGGAACAGGTTGATCGAGCCGTCCTTGCACCGATAGGCTTTCAGGCCTTCGAAGCATTGCTGGCCATAGTGAAGGGCAGTGGAGCCTTCGCTGATGTGCAGCACGTTGTCTTCGGTCAGGGTGCCTGCGTCCCACTCGCCATTACGCCAGTGCGACAAATAGCGCTTGTCTGTCTTGATGTAGTCAAAACCCAGCTTGTCCCAATTGATGCTTTCGTTACCCATGACACCCTCTATCGCTTAACAACCGCCGAAACGGTTCAAGGCTTCTGACGTTTTTCTGGATGGGGACAACAATACTTCATTCCGGGCCGTTTTCGCAGCCCGGAATGCGATCCTTTGTAGGAGCGAGGCTTGCCCGCGAACAACGATAACGCTGTGGTTCAGATACACCGTGGTGTCTTGTTCGCGGGCAAGCCTCGCTCCTACAGGTCCGGTTTATAGGTGCAGTGCGTGGCCGAGGGCCCGCAACGCCGCTTCCTGCACTGCTTCGCCGAGCGTCGGATGCGCATGGATCGTCCCGGCGATGTCTTCCAGCCGTGCGCCCATTTCCAGGCTCTGGCCAAACGCCGTCGACAACTCCGAAACACCCACCCCGACCGCTTGCCAACCGACAATCACATGATTGTCACGCCGCGCCACGACCCGCACGAAGCCGCTTTTCGACTCCAGGGTCATCGCCCGGCCATTGGCCGCAAACGGGAAGCTCGACACAATGCAGTCCAGCCCCGCAGCCTTGGCCTCGTCCGGTGTCTTGCCGACCACCACCAGCTCCGGGTCGGTGAAACACACCGCAGCGATAGCCGTCGGGTTGAACTCGCGGGATTTACCGCTGATCAGCTCGGCCACCATCTCGCCCTGGGCCATGGCCCGATGGGCCAGCATCGGCTCGCCACTCAGGTCGCCGATGGCGTACACGTTGCGCATGCTGGTCTGGCAGCGGTTATCGATCTTGATCGCCGACCCGCTCATGTCCAGATTCAGCGCTTCGAGGTTCCAGCCCTGGGTGTTGGGTTTGCGCCCGACGGCCACCAATACCTGATCGGTCTCCAGGTTCAGGGTGTCGCCGCCTGGCTCAAGAACTTGCAGTGTATTGTTAACAGAATCAAAGCCTTGAACGCTATGTTTCAAGTAAAGCCTAACTCCGAGTCTTTTCAGTTCATCATGCACTGGCTGCGTCAGCTCGGCATCGTAGGCCGGCAGGATGCGGTCCTGAGCTTCGACCACACTGACTTCAGCGCCGAGCTTGCGATAGGCGATTCCCAGCTCCAGACCAATGTAACCGCCACCGACCACGACCAGTCGTTTTGGCACGGACGTCGGCGCCAGGGCTTCGGTGGAGGAGATGATCGGCCCGCCAATCGGCAGCATCGGCAGGTTCACGCTGTTTGATCCGGTGGCCAGCACCAGGTGCTCGCACTGAATGCGCGTATCGCCGACTTCTACGGTTTTACCGTCGATTACCTTCGCAAAGCCTTGAATAACCTGGATTTTGTTCTTTTTAAGCAGCGCCGAAACGCCAGTGGTCAGGCGATCAACAATGCCGTCCTTCCACTCGACACTCTTGCCGATGTCCAAGGTCGGCGCCGATACGTTGATGCCCAGCGCCGAATGCTGGCTGTGGTGCTGCGTCTGGTGAAACTGCTCGGCGACATGGATCAGCGCCTTGGACGGAATGCAGCCGATGTTCAGGCAGGTTCCGCCCAACGAAGCGCCTTCCACCAGAATGGTCGAGATGCCCAGCTGACCGGCACGAATCGCCGTCACATAACCGCCAGGGCCGCCGCCGACGATCAGCAGCGTGGTGTTCAGAGTTTGCATGCCTTGCTCCACAAATACTTATTCCACGAACAGCGTGGCGGGTTGTTCGAGCAAGCCACGAATGGCCTGGATGAATTGTGCCGCGTCCATGCCGTCGACCACGCGGTGATCGAAGGAGCTGGAGAGGTTCATCATCTTGCGAATCACGATCTGGCCTTTGACCACCATCGGCCGTTCGACGATTTTGTTCACGCCGACGATCGCCACTTCCGGCAGGTTCAGCACCGGGGTGCTGACGATGCCGCCCAACGCGCCGAGGCTGGTCAGGGTGATGCTTGAGCCGGACAGCTCGTCGCGGCTGGCCTTGCCCGTGCGTGCTGCCGTGGCCAGGCGGGAGATTTCCGTGGCGCTGTCCCACAGGCTGCGCGCTTCGGCGTGACGCACCACCGGCACCATCAAGCCGATGTCGGCCTGGGTGGCGATGCCGACGTGCACCGCGCCGAGGCGGGTGATGACTTGGGCTTCGTCGTCGTAACGAGCATTGATCTGCGGGAAATCGCGCAGGGCGACGACCAGGGCGCGGACCAGGAATGGCAGCAAGGTCAGTTTGCCGCGGGTCGCACCGTGTTTTTCGTTCAGGTGTGCGCGCAGTTCTTCCACGGCGGTGACGTCGATTTCCTCGACATAGCTGAAATGGGCAGCACGCTGGGTGGCGTCCTGCATGCGCTGGGCGATCTTGCGGCGCATGCCGATCACCGGGATCTGTTCTTCGTCGTTACGCTGGGCGTACGCGGCAGTCGCGGATGACTGCGGTTGCTGACCTTGGGCCAGATAGGTCTCGAGGTCTTCGTGCAACACGCGACCGGCAGGGCCGGTGCCCCGCACCAGACGCAGCTGGATGCCCAGGTCCAGTGCATGTTTGCGCACGGCTGGGGAGGCCAGCGGGCGCTCATCGGCCTCACGGGCAACCATCGGGCCCTGGCAGACGGCGGCTGGACGCGGTGCCGCAACCGGTTTGCTCTCAACCACCGGTGCAGCTTTCGGCGCTGCAACCGGTGCTTCTTGCACGGCAGCGGCCGCCGGCTGGGCCGACTCTTTAACGTTGCCCGCGCCTTCGACTTCAATGCTGATCAGGATGCTGCCGACCGCCATGACTTCGCCCGGCACGCCACCGAGGGCGATGACTTTGCCGTGCACCGGCGAAGGGATGTCGACCATCGCCTTGTCGGTCATCACGTCCGCCAACACCTGATCTTCGACGACCATGTCGCCGACCTTGACGTGCCACACCGACAATTCAACTTCTGCAATGCCTTCGCCAATGTCCGGCATTTTAATAACGTGCGTGCCCATTCAGACCTCCATGACCCGTTTCAACGCCGCGCCCACTCGGGACGGACCTGGGAAATACGCCCACTCTTGCGCGTGCGGGTAGGGGGTGTCCCATCCGGTGACGCGCTCGATCGGCGCTTCCAGGTAGTGGAAGCAGTGCTCCTGCACCAGGGCCACCAGTTCGGCACCGAAACCGCAGGTGCGGGTCGCTTCGTGAACGACGACGCAGCGGCCGGTTTTCTTCACCGACTTGACGATGGTGTCCAGGTCCAGCGGCCACAGGCTGCGCAGGTCGATGACTTCCGCGTCGATGCCGGTTTCTTCGGCGGCGACTTGCGAGACGTAGACGGTGGTGCCGTAGGTCAGGATGGTTACCGCCTTGCCCGGACGGGTGATGGCAGCCACGTCCAGCGGTACAGTGTAGTAACCGTCCGGTACCTGGGCGGCCGGGTGTTTCGCCCACGGGGTCACCGGGCGATCGTGGTGACCGTCGAACGGGCCGTTGTACAGGCGCTTTGGCTCAAGGAAGATCACCGGGTCATCGTTTTCGATGGAGGCGATCAGCAGGCCCTTGGCGTCGTAAGGGTTGGACGGCATGACCGTGCGCAGGCCGCAGACCTGGGTGAACATGGCCTCGATGCTCTGGCTGTGGGTCTGGCCGCCGTAGATGCCGCCGCCGCACGGCATGCGCAGGGTCATCGGCGCGGTGAACTCGCCGGCCGAGCGATAGCGCAGGCGGGCGGCTTCGGAAATGATCTGGTCCGACGCCGGGTAAACGTAGTCGGCGAACTGGATTTCGGCCACCGGCCGCAAACCGTAGGCGCCCATGCCCACGGCGACGCCGACGATGCCGCTTTCGGAGATCGGCGCGTCGAACACCCGGGAGGCGCCGTACTTGGTCTGCAGGCCTTCGGTGCAACGGAACACGCCGCCGAAGTAGCCTACGTCCTGGCCGAACACCACGACGTTATCGTCACGCTCAAGCATCACATCCATGGCCGAGCGCAGGGCCTGGATCATGGTCATGGTGGTGGTAGTCATGGCGGTTTCCAGCTCGATATGGGTGTTGTGATCGTTCATGTCAGATCCCCAACTCTTGACGCTGGCGCTTCAAGTGCTCCGGCATCTCTTTATAGACGTCTTCGAACATGGTCGCGGCGCTCGGAATCTGGCCGCCGGCGAGGGTGCCGTACTGCTCGGCCTGTTTCTGTGCGGCGATCACTTCGGCTTCCAGTTCGGCGCTGACGGCGACGTGTTCCTCTTCGGACCACTGGCCGATTTTCACCAGGTGCTGCTTCAGGCGCGCAATCGGGTCGCCCAACGGGAAGTAGCTCCAGTCGTCGGCAGGCCGGTATTTGGACGGATCATCGGAGGTGGAGTGCGGGCCGGCGCGGTAGGTGACCCATTCGATCATGGTCGGTCCCAGGTTGCGTCGGGCGCGTTCGGCAGCCCAGGCAGAAGCCGCGTAGACCGCGACGAAATCGTTGCCATCGACCCGCAGGGAGGCAATGCCGCAGCCGACGCCACGACCGGCGAACGTAGTGGCTTCACCACCGGCAATCGCCTGGAACGTGGAAATCGCCCACTGGTTGTTGACCACGTTGAGGATCACCGGCGCGCGGTAGACGTGGGCAAAGGTGAGGGCGGTGTGGAAGTCCGATTCTGCGGTGGCGCCGTCGCCGATCCAGGCCGAGGCGATTTTGGTGTCGCCCTTGATCGCCGAGGCCATGCCCCAGCCCACGCCTTGTATGAACTGGGTGGCGAGGTTGCCGGAAATGGTGAAGAAACCGGCGTCCTTGACCGAGTACATGATCGGCAATTGACGGCCCTTGAGCGGATCGCGCTCGTTGGACAGCAGCTGGCAGATCAGGTCCACCAGCGGCACGTCCCGTGCCATCAGGATGCTTTGCTGGCGGTAGGTCGGGAAGCACATGTCGTCGATGTTCAAGGCCAGGGCCTGGCCGCTGCCGATGGCCTCTTCGCCGAGGCTTTGCATGTAGAACGACATTTTTTTCTGACGCTGGGCGACCACCATGCGGTTGTCATAGATCCGCGTCTTGAGCATGGCGCGCATGCCTTTACGCAGGATCTCCACCGGCACGCCTTCGGCCCACTCGCCGAGGGCATTGCCCTGGTCGTCGAGCACCCGGATCAGGCCCTTGGCCAGGTCGGCAGTTTCGGCGGGTTCAATATCGATGGGGGGTTTGCGCGCCAGGCCGGCGTCGGTCAGACGCAGGTAGGAGAAGTCGGTTTTGCACCCTGGACGGCCCGAAGGTTCCGGTACGTGCAGGCGCAGCGGTTCGTACGCTTGGTTCATGGCTTCTACGCTCGATCTTGTGAATTTTTTGTAGTGAGCTGACAGTCATTCTTCTGTCGGAGAATTCTTGTCCTACAACAATCATAGGCCGGACCCAGGAGAATATTTCTCTGTGTTTCGTTGCGTTGGAAGCCATTTGAGGATAAATATTCTGCATAAGCATAAAATCACAGGTGTTTTTGTCTCATGCGCAAACTGGACCGTACCGATATCGGCATTTTGAACAGCCTGCAGGAGAACGCGCGGATCACCAACGCCGACCTTGCACGCTCGGTCAACCTGTCGCCGACACCCTGTTTCAACCGGGTCAAGGCTATGGAGGAACTGGGGCTGATTCGCGAACAGGTCACCCTGCTGGATGCCGATCTCTTGGGGCTGCACGTGAATGTGTTCATTCATGTCAGCCTGGAGAAACAGGTGGAGGAGGCACTGCAGCATTTCGAAGAGGCGATCTCGGATCGCCCGGAAGTCATGGAGTGTTATCTGATGGCCGGCGACCCGGACTACCTGATCCGGGTGCTGGTGCCGACCATTCAGTCGCTGGAGCGCTTCATGATGGACTTTTTGACCAAGGTGCCGGGGGTGGCAAATATCCGGTCGAGCTTTGCGCTCAAGCAGGTGCGCTACAAGACGGCGCTGCCGTTGCCGGCCAACGGTCTGACCCTCGGCAATTGACCTGTAAACCGCCGGTTTATGTAACACCGCAACCCTGTAGGAGCTGGCTTGCCAGCGAAGGCGGCCTCAAGCCTTGCACTGCCCATGCAGACGCCTTCGCCGGCAAGCCGGCTCCTACACAGGGTCAGAGTTTGTTCAGGGGGATTTTCAGGTACGTCACGCCATTGCCCTCCGCCGGCGGCAAATTCCCCGCCCGCACATTCACCTGAACCGCCGGCAGCAACAGCGTCGGCATGCCCAACCCGGCATCGCGCCGGTTGCGCATGGCGACGAACGCGGCTTCATCGATGCCGTCGTGGACGTGGATATTGCTTTTGCGTTGTTCGCCCACCGTCGTCACGCACCGGGGGCCGCGGCCCTCGGTGGGGTAATCGTGGCAGACGTAAAGGCTCACGCTGGCGGGGAAGGCCAGCAATTTCTGGATCGAAGCGAACATCTGGCTGGCATTGCCCCCGGGAAAGTCGCAACGCGCGGTGCCCACGTCCGGCATGAACAGTGTGTCGCCCACCAGAATCTGCTCGCCATCGATCAGATAGGCCATGTCCGCCGGCGTGTGGCCGGGCACATGCAGGGCCGTGGCCTTGAGATTGCCGATCATGAATGACTCGTCCGGCGCGAACAGGTGATCGAACTGCGAACCGTCGACGGCAAATTCCGCTTCCAGGTTGAACAAGGTCTTGAACACATCCTGAACCTTGCCGATGGACTGCCCGATCGCAATCTTGCCGCCCAGTTGCCGACGCAGATAAGGCGCGGCGGACAGATGATCGGCGTGGGCGTGGGTTTCCAGCAGCCATTGCACCTGCAAGTGATGCTGGCGGACGAAGGCGATAAGCCGGTCAGCCTGGGTCGTCGTGGTGCGCCCGGCGGCAGGGTCGTAGTCGAGCACCGGATCGACGATCGCGCATTGACCGCCGTCGGCGTCGTGGATGACGTAGCTGTAGGTCGATGAGGCGGGGTCGAGGAAGGCTTCAATCAATGCAGGCATGGTGGTTTTTTCTTTGGGACAGGTCATGAGGGTAGTTTCATTTTCCCTGGGTTGACCACCCCCGTATTAATTCTATTAATGAAAAAACCTGTACGGGCTCTATCCTGTCACTCAATCGATACCGGGCGTTCCCGGCTTTTTTTCGCGGATCATGAGTGTTTTATGTTGCTGGCAGGTTTTTTTGGCGTGGTGATGGGCCTGGTCCTTGGATTGACCGGCGCCGGTGGCGGGATTCTTGCGGTGCCGGCCCTGGTGCTGGGGTTGGGTCTGACCATGACCCAGGCGGCACCGGTCGCGCTGTTTGCGGTAGGCAGTGCGGCGGCGGTCGGGGCCATCGATGGGTTGCGTCACGGGCTGGTGCGCTATCGCGCGGCCTTGTTGATCGCCTTGCTGGGGGCGATTTTTTCGCCGGTGGGCATCTTCCTCGCCCATCAGTTGCCGGAAAAAATCCTGATGATCCTGTTCAGCCTACTGATGGTCATGGTCGCCTGGCGCATGCTGCGCCGTGAGCGCCGGGAGCCAGGGCCGAGCGACCATGGCCACGCCAACTGGGGCCAGAAGAACTGCATGCTCGATCAGCAGACCGGGCGCTTTTCCTGGACCGCCAAATGCACCGCGACCCTGGCGGCACTCGGTGCGGTGACCGGGGTCGTCTCCGGGCTGCTCGGGGTGGGCGGCGGTTTCCTGATCGTCCCGGCCTTCAAGCAACTGACCGACGTGCAGATGCGCGGGATCGTCGCCACCTCCCTGATGGTGATCAGCCTGATCTCGGCAATCGGCGTCATCGGCGCGTTTCACGCCGGGGTGCGCATCGACGGTGTGGGCGTGGTGTTCATTGTCGCGAGCATCGTCGGCATGGTCATTGGCCGCAAGCTTTGCGCGCGCGTTCCGGCCCGGGTCTTGCAGATCGGCTTCGCCAGCATCTGCGTGGTGGTCGCCGCCTACATGCTGTTCAGAGCAGGCGCCTAGCGGGTACCGGTTCCTGTGGATGCCAGTCGGTTCCACAGGCGTACGCCCTAAGTGGCGAGCCTTGCCCACGGGCGGTCTTACATCGATTTTGCCGCGCTCTATCCGCCACTCCAAAGCAGCTGAAAACCAGCGCCAAGGCAGCGTATGCCGCCGCCGGTCCGCTTTCGATAATCGCCTCCGACATCAAGTCCCCCGTTGCGGAGCGCGCCATGCACAACAATAAGAACTTCAAGCATCGTTACTTGCCTGCCTTTTTCGCCAGCCTGTCGACCCTCGGATTGAGTGCCATGGCCGAGGCCGAGATCATGCTGTACGACAACGACCAGACCACGTTTTCCACCGATGGCTACATCAACGCCTTCTACGTCAACAGCGATGTCGACCGTGCCGGCGAGCAGTACGACCGTCGGCAGTCGCGGGTCAAGATGGGCTTTCTGCCCAACTACCTGGGTTTCAACATGGGCAAGCAGGTCGATGACCTCAAGCTCGGCGCCCGTGCCTCGTTCTGGGTCACCATCAACGACAGCGAAACCAACGGCACCGACACCGCCATCGATGTGCGGCAGTTCTACGGCACGGTGGCCAACCCGCAATGGGGCGAAGTGCTGATCGGCAAGGACTTCGGCCTGTTTGCCCGTTCCAACATTTTGCTCGATGAGTTGCTCGCCGGTTATGGCCAGGTCAGCGATACCCTGGGATTGGTGGACGGGGGCGGGGTGTCGTTCGGCAACATCGGCACCGGTTATCCGTATCCGTTCCCCACTTCACAGATCACCTATCGCACGCCGGTGATGGACGGCCTGCGGGTAGCGGTGGGGATCATGGACCCGGTCGACACCAACGACAGCAGCCCGACGGGCAAGGCGTACCAGGAGAATCCGCGCACCGAGAGCGAGATCACCTATCAGTTCGACCTCGCCGGGGCCAAGATCTACAGCTGGGTCAACGGCAGCTACCAGACTTCGGACAACACCGATTCCAGCGTCGAATCGATCACCTCCAAAGGCGTCGGCTATGGCGTGCAGGCGAAAATGGGCGGCTTGTCGCTGACCGGGTCCGGCTTCCAGGCCAAAGGCATCAACCCGTTCTTCACTAACAACGCTGGCGAGCCGACCCTGCGCAATGTCGACAGCGACGGCTACTTGCTGCAAGGCTCCTACAAACTGGGCAAGAATCGCCTGGCCTTGTCGTATGGCAAGACCCAGGACGACGGCAACGGCGTGGTGGGCAGCGGGGCGGATTACGAGACTCGCGGCGTTGCGCTGTTCCATGACGTCAATGACAACCTCAAATTGGTGGCCGAGTACAACCAGTTCGAAATCAATGGCCATGACACCAGTGCGCAGAATGAAGACACCGACACCTTTGCGGTGGGGGCGGTGTTGACCTGGTAACGCCGGAACCGGATCAAGCAGATCTCCTGTAGGAGCTGGCTTGCCAGCGAAGACGGTGTGTCAGTCAACAAAGATGTTGAATGTTAAGCCGCCTTCGCTGCGGTGCGGCGATCCGACAAGCCAGCTCCTACAAGGGGGCGGTATATCAGCCAATTTATTTATCGACTGACACACCGCCTTCGCTGGCAAGCCAGCTCCTACAGGGGATGTGTGGTGTTTTGTAGATTTGACACTTCTCTCATCCCATCGGACCGCCAGACCGCTACCCAAGTAGCATAGGTCGCCCCCCACAGCCTTCGTACACTCATCCCTCATACATGCGCACCTGCGGGAGGCGACGATGCAGCAGGTCGAGAATGAAGGCGTGGTCAGCGCGATGTCCCAGGCCACTGATGCCCAGCAGGTGGCCCAGGAGCTGGCGCGGCAGTTGTTGCATCCACACCTGGGCTTCGTGCTGTTCTTCTGCTCCGCCGAGTACGACTTGCAGGCGCTGGGCCAGGCCTTGCAACAAAGCTTCGGCGGCATTCGCCTGGTGGGCTGCACCAGCGCCGGGGAAATCACCCCCGTGGGCTACGGTCGCAATTGCGTGACCGCGGTGGGCTTCGATCATCGGCATTTTTCCATCGACGCCGAACTGATCTGCGAGATGGAGCGCTTCAGCCTGATCGACGCCCAGCAGATGGTCGAGCGCCTGGTCAGTGGCTGTCGCAGCAACACCCTGGCGCCGATCAAGGGCAACAGCTTTGCCCTGACCTTGCTCGATGGCCTGTCCAGCCGCGAAGAAATGGTCCTCGCCGCCTTGAGCGCGGCGTTGGGAGACATCCCGCATTTCGGCGGTTCGGCCGGTGATGACAACTACCTGACCCACACCCACGTCTATTTCAATGGCGAGTTTCACAGCGGCGCGGCGGTGGTGGTGCTGGTCAACACTTGGCTCGATTTCGAGGTCTTCACTACCCACCACATCCTGCCCCGGGCGGAAAAACTGGTGGTCACCGGGGCCGACAGCGGCTCACGCCGGGTCTTCGAGCTCAACGCCGAACCCGCCGCCGAGGAGTACGCCAGGCACATCGGCGTGCCGGTGGCCGAACTCGATCACCGGATTTTCGCCGCGCACCCGTTGGCGGTGCGAATCAACGATCAGTATTACGTGCGGGCGATCCAGCAGGTGCATCCGGACCTGAGCCTGAGTTTCTACTGCGCGGTGGAAAACGGCATCGTCCTCACGGTCATGACCCCGGGCCCGATGCTGCCCAATCTGCAACACCTGTTCGAGGGCTTGCAGGAGCGCCTTGGCGAGCTGTTGCTGACCATCGGCTGCGACTGTTTTCTCAGGCGCCTGGAGCTGGAAGACGGCGGGCACCTGGAGCAGATCGGCGGCTTTTTGCGTGACCAGCGGGTGATGGGTTTCAACACCTACGGAGAACAGTTCAATGGCATGCACATCAACCAGACCTTCACCGGGGTTGCCATTGCCCGAGGCCGGTCCCCTGGACAGCGCTGACCTGCAGGCCGAACTCGCCAGCCTGCGTCACGACAATCACAAACTGCAGCGGATCAACAGTGCGCTGATCGAGCGCATCGAGTCCGGCATCACCCGCGGCAACGACCCGTACGCGGCGTTCCAGCATTCGGTGGTGCTGGCCGAACAGGTGCGCGAGCGCACCGACGCCTTGAACCAGGCCATGGCCGAACTCAAGTCGGGCAATCACTTGCTCAGCGAAGCGCGCCTGCGGGCGGAAACTGCGCATCAGCATCTGATCGATGCCATCGAAAGTATTTCCGACGCCTTCGTGCTGTTCGATGCCAAGCAGCGGATCGTCCTGTTCAACAGCCGCTTCAAGGCGTTCTGGGGCAACAGCCGGGTGCGGATCAACGCCGGCATGCGCCTGGCCGAGGTCAAGCGGCTGATGTCCGCCACCGGGCTGTTCACCGAAGAACCCCGGGGGCATGCCGACGAGAACCTGCTCTATCGCCTGCAGGACGGTCGCTGGCTGCAAGTCAGCGAACGGCCGACCCAGGAAGGCGGACGGGTGATCCTGTTCACCGACATTACCGACGTCAAACTCAGCGAGACCGTGCGCCGCGAACAAGCCGTGGCGCAGAAATCCCATTTGCTGCAACGGGCGGTCGACAACCTGTCCCAGGGCGTGGCCATGGTCAACGCCGAGGGCATCCTCGAGCTGTGGAACCGACGTTTCCTGGAATTGAGCGGCCTGGCCCCGGTGGCGGCCCATCGACCGTTCGCCGAAGTGATCGCCGACAGCGAGCTGAACCTGCTGACCCCGGCCAGTCGCGATGGCAACGGGCGGCCGGTGCAGGAATGCGAGCAGCGCCTTGATGATGGCCGGGTCCTGGAAATCCGCACCCATCCGTTGCCCACCGGTGGCTTCGTCAACACCTTCACCGACATCACCGAGCGCTACCAGCATGCCGAGGCCCTCAGTGAAAGCGAGCGCTGGATCCGCCTGATCACCGACCATGTACCGGCGTTGATCGCTTACCTCAATGCCGACCTGGTGTATGAGTTCACCAATAAGGTCTACGAAGAGTGGTACTGCTGGCCCCGGGGCGTGATGCTCGGCCAGAGCCTGCGCGAAGTGCACAGCGAGCAGCATTACCAGCGCCTGGAAGCCTACGTGGCCCGGGCGCTGGCCGGTGAGAGCGTGACCTTCGAATTTGCCGAAATCAACATCAATAATCAGGAGCGCTACATGCTGCGCTCCTACGTGCCCAATCGCCTGGCCAGCGGCGAAGTGGTGGGGATCTTCGTGCTGATCCGCGACATCACCGAACGCCGGCGCACCGCCGAGGCCTTGCACCAGGCTTATCAGAACCTTGAGCTGCGGGTGCGCGAACGCACGGCGGAATTGACCACCCTCAATGATCAGTTGCTACGGGAAATCGACGAGCGTCGGCGGGTGGAATCACGCCTGCGCGAGGCCAAACTCGACGCCGAACAGGCCAACCTGTCGAAGACCAAGTTTCTGGCCGCCGTCAGCCACGACCTGTTGCAACCGTTGAATGCCGCCCGGCTGTTTACCAGTGCGCTGCTGGAACGCCGCGAACCGGTGGCCAACGCGGTGCTGGTGCGCAATGTCAGCAATTCCCTGGAAGATGTGGAAAACCTGCTGGGTACCCTGGTGGACATTTCCAAGCTGGATGCCGGGGTGATCAAGGCCGACATTGCGCCGTTCGCCCTGAGCGAGCTGCTGGAAAACCTCGCGGCCGAGTACACCCAGGTGGCGCGCAGTGAAGGCCTGGAGCTGCATTTCATTGGGTGTTCGGCGCTGGTGCGCAGCGACATCCAACTGCTGGCGCGGATCCTGCGCAATCTGCTGAGCAATGCCATTCGCTACACCTACAGTGGTCGGGTGGTGCTCGGTTGCCGGCGTCATCATCAACGGCTGTCGATCCAGGTCTGGGACAGCGGCATGGGCATTGCTGAAAATCGACTGGAGGAAATTTTTCAGGAGTTCAAGCGCGGTGATGTGCAGCGTCCGGACCAGGATCGCGGCTTGGGCCTGGGGTTGGCAATCGTCGAGAAGATTGCCGGGATTCTCGGGCACCGGATTCACGTGCGTTCGTGGCCGGGCAGGGGCTCGATGTTCTCCGTGGAAGTGCCGTTGAGCGCCACGGCCCCCAAGGCGCTGCCGAGCCTGGTGATGAGCGAGCCGATGCTGGAGCGTTTGCGCGGGGCTCGGGTGTGGGTGCTGGATAACGACGCGGCGATTTGCGCCGGGATGCGCACCTTGCTGGAAGGGTGGGGGTGTCTGGTGGTGACGGCGCTGTCGGAACAGGATCTGGCGCGGCAGGTGGACAACTATCATGCCGAAGCGGATTTGCTGATTGCCGACTATCACCTGGATGACGACAAGAACGGTGTCGATGCCGTGGCCCGGATCAATGCCCGGCGTGCTTCAGCCATTCCGGCGATGATGATCACCGCCAACTACAGCAACGAACTCAAGCAGCAGATCCGTGAACTGGGGCATACCCTGATGCACAAGCCGGTGCGGCCGATGAAGCTCAAGACGGCGATGAGTCATTTGCTGATCCGGCCTTGAGTGTTGTGGTGTGTTCGCTGGCCTCTCGCCAAATCGGTGGATGACACCGATCCCGTGTAGGAGCCGGCTTGCTGGCGAAGACGGCGGCACATTCAGTAGAGGGGTTGACTGACAGACCGCTTTCGCTGGCAAGCCAGCTCCTACAGGGGATCTTCAGTGGACACAAAATTTGTGACAAAAAGATCAACCTGTGGGAGCGGGCTTGCCCGCGATGGGGGCGACTCGGTCTAACAGTTGCCGCCAGAATCAACGCCGCAGGTAAGACCCGAAATCAATATCCCCGGCACTCAAAATCGCCTGCACCCGATTGTGCACATTGAGTTTGCGCAGAATCGCCGAGACATGCGCCTTGACTGTGGTTTCGGCGATTTCCAGGGTGTAGGCGATCTGCTTGTTCGACTCACCCTTGGTCATGCGCTCCAGGACCAGCAACTGCTTGCGGGTCAGGGCCTGGAGCAGTTCCGGCGGAAAGCTCGGGGTATCGTTCATCCGGCGATGGGTGCCGCTTTTCTGCGTGCGGATGATGTCCGGCGGCAGGTAGACGTTGCCGTTGAGGATCTGCTGGATGGCCTCGGTCATCTGTACCCGTGGCGAGGACTTGGTGATGAACCCCACCGCGCCATAGGTGATGGCCTGCAGCACGATCTGTTTGTCCTGCTCGGCGGAGACGATCACCACCGGAATGGTCGGCGCCTCGTTGCGCAGGTTGATCAGGCCGTTGAGCCCGTGCATGCCGGGCATGTTCAGGTCGAGCAGGATCAGGTCCAGGTCGTCGTGGTCCTGGGTCAGCGCCAGGGCGCTGTCGAGGTCGGCGGTTTCCATCACCTCGCTGCCCGGGAAACCATCGCTGATGACGTTATGAATGGCTTCGCGAAACAGCGGGTGATCGTCGGCAATCAGAATTTTGTACATAGCCTTTCACCTCATTATTTTGATTATGGTGTGGCAACAACACGCAAGCGTAAAGATCAGGGAAAGGGTTCGGGCTGGGCCGGCATCACCGGCAGGTTCGCCGCTTGCCAGGCGTCCAGGCCGTCGCGGTACCAATACAATGTCTTATAGCCCATGGCGGCGGCGCGCTTGACCGCGTTCCAGCTCAGCCAGCAATCGGACCGGCAGTAGAAGACCAGCGGTCGCGCAAGGTCACCGGCGGTCAATGTGTTCAGGTTACGCGCAAAATAGTCCTGCCAGGCGAGTGGCAGATCACCGTCACCGGTATTGGCCAGCCAATGGCTGCCCGGCAGGTTCTCGTGCGGCTGATCTTCGATGAAACGGCCTTGCAGCCATTGGCGGCGGTAAACGTCGATCAGCAGCGGACGCGGCGTTTGGCTGAGCAGGGTTTGCAGGGCGGGCGTATCGATGATGGACGCGCCCGGCAGTTGATTCGGGGTCGGACTGCGGTAGAGACCGATGCGATAGCCGTCGGCGGAGAACAGCGGGGTGTCGGCCTGGGCGACGCCCAGTAACAGGCTCAGCGACAATACAGCGAGAGAAGGGCGCAGCAGAACACGTCGGGCACGCGGCATGGGGTTCAATCCTTATAGTTATGAACCCATTACATGCCAGTCGCGGTGCGATTGGAATGCGACGATAGACAGGTAAACCGGTACTAAAGTAGTAATTTTGCTCGCGTGTTCAACACAACCCCCCCTGTAGGAGCTGGCTTGCCAGCGAAGGCGGCTTAACATTCAACATCTTTGTTGGCTGACACACCGTCTTCGCTGGCAAGCCAGCTCCTACAGGGGTTCTGTGTGGTTAGCTGGATTTGCGCAGGGCGGCGTGTTGCGGGTTGAAGGTGAGCACGGCGAGCAGCGCGAACACCAGCGTCAGCCCCACGCACACCGCCAGCGCCAGCGGATTGAAGCGCTCATACAATGCAAACCGCACCAGCTCCACCGCATGGGTAAAGGGGTTCAACGCGCACAACCAGTACAACCACTCGCTGGACTCGCGCATCTTCCACAGCGGATACAGCGCCGACGACAGGAAAAACAGCGGGAAGATCACGAAGTTCATCACCCCGGCAAAGTTCTCCAGCTGGCGGATCGCATTGGACAGCAGCAAACCCAGCGCGCTGAGCATCAACGCCACCAGCAACAGCGCCGGCAAGGCGATCAATAGCCCCATGGCCGGCGGCTGCACGCCGTACACCCAGGCAATCGTCAGAAAGGCATACACCTGCATCAACGAAATCAACGAAGTGGCCAACAGCTTGCTGCACAGCAGGAAGGTCCGGGGCAGGGGGCTGGTCAACAGCACGCGCATGCTCCCCATTTCCCGGTCGTAGACCATCGACAGTGATCCCTGCATACCATTGAACAGCAGGATCATGCAGGCGAGACCGGGGAGGATGTAGACCTCATAGGGAATGTAGGTGTCGTAGGGCTCAATGATCGCGATGCCAAGTGCCGCGCGAAAGCCGGCAGCGAACACCAGCAGCCACAGCAACGGCCGCACCAGGGCACTGAGAAACCGCGTGCGCTGGAGGACAAAACGCAGCCATTCGCGCAGCACGATGCCGCTGAAACACTGCCAGTAAGCGTTCATCCGGTGACTCCAGGGGTGGTCAGTCGAGCGAAGGCCGACCCAAGGTCGCCACCATGTTCCAGGCTCAGGACATCGGCCTGTCCGCTGGCCACCAGCCGACCCTGATGGAGAATCAGCAAGTCATCGCTGGCTTGCACTTCATCGAGTAAATGGGTGGTCCAGAGCACACTGATATTTCGCTCGCGGCACAGGCTGCGGATGTGTTGGTTAAGGGCCAGGCGGCTGGCCGGGTCGAGGCCGACACTGGCCTCGTCGAGCAATAACAGGCGTGGCTCATGCAGCAAGGCCCGGGCGATTTCCACCCGGCGACGATGGCCGCCATTGAGTTCGCGCACCCGCTCGCGACGGCGTTCGGTGAGGGTCTGCCGGGCCAGTTCGGCGTCGACCCGCAAGCCGGTCTGGCGCCGCGACATCCCATGCAGCGCGGCGTGATAACGCAGGTTCTGTTCGACGCTGAGATCAAGATCCAGCGTGCTTTGCTGAAACACCACGCCCAATTGCTTGAGTGCCGGCCGCGGCGCGTTGCGCAACGAACAACCGCCAACCCGGATGTCACCGCGCTGCACATCATAGAGCCGGGTGAGCAGGGCGATAAGCGTCGATTTGCCCGCGCCGTTCGGCCCCAGCAACGCCGCGAAACGCCCCGGTGCCAGGTTGAAACTCACTTGGCGCAATGCTTCCCGCGCCCCGTAGGCGAAGCTCAGGTCGCTGACTTCCAGGGCGCTCATGGGGTCACCACCACGCCCCACGGATAACGGCCGACCTTGACCGATTTGACCACCTTGAGGCTGTCGACATCGATCACCGACACATCGCCGCTGACGCCATTGGTGGCCAACAGTTGCTTTTGATCCGGGGTAAACGCCATCTGCCAGACCCGTCTCCCGACCAACAGATAATCGAGAATCTCGAAGGTCTTGGCGTCGATCACCGCGACATGATTGGCCGGGCCGAGCGCGACGAAACCGTACTTGCCGTCAGCGCTGAGCTTGATCCCCACCGGTTGCACTTTATCCGGGTGCACACCCTTGATCTTGAAGGTCAGTGTCTTGAGGACCTGGCGGCTGGCAACATCGAGAATCGTCACCGTGCCGCCGATCTCCGCCGAGGCCCAGAGTCTGGAGCCATCCGGCGTGAACTCGACGAACCGCGGACGCTGATCCACCAGGGTGCTGTCCGCCAATGTCTGGGTCGCGGTGTCGATCCAGTGCAGCATGTTGGTGGTTTCGCTGGTGTTCACCGCCCACTTGCCGTCGGGGCTGACGGCCATGCCTTCGGGTTCGACGCCGACGCTGATCTGGCTCAGCACCTTGGAGGTTTCGGTGTCGATCACCGTCACCAGCGCGTCGTCTTCATTGGAGACATACAGCCAGCGATTGTTCGGGTGCAGGGCGAACTGTTCGGGGTCCTTGCCGGACGGCAGTTCCTTGATGATCTTGCGCGTGGCGACGTCCATCACCTGGACCCGGTCCGAGTCGCTGGCGCAGATGTACAGCAGCGTGTAGTCGTGGGACAGCAGCAGGCCGCGCGGGCGTTGGCCGACGGGCAGGGTGTCGGTGACTTGCAGGGTCTGCAGGTCAATCAGGCTCAGGCTGTTGTCCTTTTCGTTGGACACCCAGGCGGTGCTGGCAGCGGCGTGCCCGGCGGCGAGCAGCAGGGCCCATGAAACTAGGGAGCGGCAGAGCAGGGTGCGGCGCATGGCGGATTCCTTGTTGTTGTGGTTTTTGTGGAAAGTCGAATCAGGGAAAGCGGCAGCTGACCTCGGGCTTGTCATACCCAAGGCTGTCCATTTCGTTGAAGGGGTGCAGGAAACCGTCTTGCGGCGACGTGCTGACCAGCGCCCGGGGTTGCACGATGGGAATTGGCTGGCGCAACTGGCCGTTCCATGGGCGATAACTGAGCTTGCGCCCCTTGAAACCGTCCAGCGGCAACTGATCGCTGATCTCAAGCGTCCGGATCGCCATCGGATCGACCTGGCGCAATTTGCTCACCGCGCTGGCAATGCTGCGCACGGCAATCCAGGCGGCGAAATCGCGATCGTTCATCCAGCGTCCGGCCAGGGCTTCGAAGCGTTTCTGCAACTGTGCGGCACCGTAGGTTTCCACGGTCTTGTGCCAGCCCACCGGGGTCAGGCCCTGGGTACCGGCCACCGGTCGCGGGTACCAGGTCTGGTACGGCACGTATTCGCCGAAATCACCGCGCTCATCGGCCACCAGCACCACGTCGTACTCGGCAGTCTGGGTGAACAGCGGCATGTCGGCCTGGGCGCTGCGGCGCTGATCGTTATCGAAGCTCCAGGCTTTCTCCGCCACCAGTTGCAGGCCGAAGCGCTTGGCGCCGCGCCGCAGGGCCGCGGCATAGGCTTGATCGTCCGCGGTCGGGCCGACGATCAGCAGCGCCCGCTGCCATTTGCGCACCACCAGAAATTGCGCCAGGGCGTCGGCGAGCATCGCCCGGCTCGGCAGGCTGTGCAGCACGTTGGGCAGGCAGTCGGTGGTGCGCAAACGGTCGTCAGGACTGCCGGCGTTGAACAGCAGGCTATCGGGCAGGGCGGCGCTGAGTTGGCGCAGGCTGGCGGCCGGCGCGTTCACCACGAACAGCCGCAGGCCTTGCTCATGTTGGGCTTTCGCCGCATCGAGCAAGGCTTCGGGGCTGTCGGCGTTGATGCTGACCAGGGTGTAGCCGTGGTTGAGAAAACGCCCGGTGCTGTTGCTGTCGGTGATCGCCAGTTCGGCGCCACGCAGCCCGGCGTCAACCGGCTCGGGAATGATGTTCGACAGCAACGGGCCCGGGTCGGGGCGATAGCCCAGGTATCCGATCTGCACCTGCAACGACGCGTCCGCGGCCTGGCTTTGCGTGGCCAGCCCGGCTGCGCAGGCAATCGCCAGCAGGTAGATCAGGGCGTACGGGGCAAGCAGGCGCATAGGGCACTCCTTTACAGGTAGCACCAGCATAGGAACCCTGGGACAGGGATGAAATATGCAGAAAGTACCAGTCAGCCAGTACCAAGGTAGTAACTCGCCCCGGGCGGCGCGGTTTTAGCATGGGCACAACGGCCATCACTCTGGAGGCGATCGATCATGCGAGTTCTCAAAGCGCTGCTCCTGCCGTTGCTGCTGACTCTCACCCTGATCGGTGTCGACAAGTTTCACGGCCCGCGCCCGGCACCGTTGCCGGTGTTGCCCGCGACGCCGGGGCGCTAGGGGGCGTTCTCAATTAGTTTCCCCACCGCGTTGTCGCCTTAAAGCGGGCCAGGCAAGGCGCAGGCCGCTGGGAATGGTTGTTCCCTTTCCAAGGCCTGCAACGCAGCCTGGCCCGCTTTAAGGCACAACCCGAAGGGCCGGGCCTGCTGTTGTGCAGGGCTGCGTTGCTCGAAGCTTATTTGGAATGACCAAACCACGCTTCTCGCGCCTTGCCCTGCACAACAGCAGGCCCGGCGCGGTGTGGAAACTAATTGAGAACGCCCCCTAGGCGTGTCGGCCCTGTGGCGGATCAACCTGTGGGTGTGCGGATTTTTCGCCCTGGTGACCCTGGCGTGCATGGGCTTGCTGGTGCACCAGGCGCTGGCGGACGTGGAGCGTGAGCTGCAATCGGCCGAAGCGGTGGTTGAATACTTGAGCGAAACCGCCGAGCGCGATCCCGCCAGCCTGCAGCCGAGGCTGACCGGCAGCTTGCGTCATGTGCGGGTGCATTGGCTGGAACACGGCGAACAGGCACGGTTGCCGGCGCAGGATGGACTTGATGCCTGGCTTGGACGTCTGTTGTTCGCCGAGGCTCGCCACAGTCCGCGGGTGCTGGACCTGCAGGATGGGCGGCGGGTGCAGATCGGGGTCGATCCACGGGATGAAATCGATGAAGTCTGGGACTCGCTGCAACAACTGTTGAGCCTGTGTGGGCTGGCATTGTTGTTGAGTCTTTTGACCATTCGCTGGGCCGTGCGCCGGGGTATGGGGCTGCTCGACGACTTGCTGCGGGCGTTGCAGCAGGTGTCCGCAGGCCAACTGAACGTGCGTTTGCGCGCCGAAGGCATGCCCGAGGCGCAGCAACTGGCGCTGCATTTCAATCGCATGACCCAGGCGCTGGAGCAGGCTCGTGTCGACAACACTCGACTGACCCGGACGTTGCTGGCGGTACAGGAGCAGGAACGCACTCATCTGGCGCAAACCCTGCACGATGACCTGGGTCAATACCTGGCCGGCATTCGCGCCCAGGCCTGTCTGTTGCGGCTGGTGGCGGATCAACCCGTGGTGGTGGAACGCACGGTGCGCGAGCTTGAGCACAACTGCGAACACCTGCAACAGGGCTTTCGCGCGCTGGTGCACGACCTTTATCCGGTGGTGTTGCAGCACCTGCCACTGGCCGAAGCGTTCGGCTTGCTGGTGGAGCAATGGCAGGGGCGGCAAGGGATTGAGTGCCAATTGTTGGTCAGTGCGCAGTTACCGCCTTTGTCCGCACCGAACAAAACGCATCTCTACCGTTTGTTGCAGGAAGCGTTGACCAACATCGCCCGTCACGCCGGCGCCAGCCAGGTGCGGGTGCGCCTGCACCATCGCGGCGGGCACTTGCGCTTGCTGATTCGCGACAATGGTCGCGGCGCACAACAGCCCCAGCGGCCGGGCGTCGGTTTGTATTCGATGTTCGAGCGCGCCCGCAGCCTGGGCGGCGAGCTGCGGATCATCAGCCATCCCGGTGCCGGTTGGGCACTGGCCTTGAGCATGCCTTTGGAGGCGTCATGAATATTCTGCTGGTCGATGACCATGCGGTGGTCCGTCAGGGCTATGCCAGTCTGTTGCGGGCGGCGCTGCCAGCGATGGAAGTACGTGAGGCGGCCACGGGTGAAGAGGCGCTGACGCGGGTTCATGAAGCTGTGCCGAACCTGGTGATCATGGATTTTGGCCTGCCGGGGATCAGTGGCCTGGAGACCACCCGGCGCCTGCGCCAGCGCTTGCCGCAGTTGCGGGTGCTGTTTTTCAGCATGCACGATGAGTTGCCGCTGGTGCGTCAGGCGCTGGATGCGGGGGCTTCGGGTTACCTGACCAAAAGTTCGGCGCCCGAAGTGCTGATCGAGGCCGTGCGACGCATCCTGGCGGGCCATGCCTATATCGAACAGCCCCTGGCCACCCAACTGGCATGTCATCCGCAACAGGACGCCAGTGATCCGCGGTTGCAGAGCATGACCCAGCGCGAGCTGGAGATTTTCGTGATGCTCGCCAAGGGTACTCCGGCGCGGGTGATTGCCGAGCAGTTGAGCATCAGCAGCAAGACTGTTTCCAATCACCTGACCTTGCTCAAGAGCAAATTGCAGGTGACCTCCCATGCCGAACTGGTACATCTGGGGATTGATATGGGGGTGGTGCGGGTGGCGAGTTAGTTCAAATCACCGCAAGACCCTGTGGGAGCGAGCTTGCTCGCGATGGCGATGTAACAGCCACCATCATTGTTGAATTTACAGGCCTCATCGCGAGCAAGCTCGCTCCCACAGGGTTATCCGTCAACCGTTAGAGCGAGTTACTTGTTCCAGCTGGTTGGACACCCCATACACCCCTCCATATTCGCATCCTGAAAATTCGCATAATGCTGCCGCGAACCGCTGAGGTTGGCCTGCTCCAGATTGCTCTCACCGAACTTCGCTTCCTGCAGGTTGGCATCGCCGAGGTTGGCGCCCTTGAGATCGGCCTTGCTCAACCAGGTCATTTCCAGATCCGCAGCCCGCAAATCGGCGTTGTGCATTTTGGCGCCGGAGAGACGGGCGAATTGCAGGTAAGCGCCACTGAGGTTGGCGTCCTGGAATTGCGCACCCTGGGCAAACATCCCCCAGCCTTGAATCGCCATCAGCGTCGCACCGCTGAAATCGGCCAGGCGCAGGTTGCTTTGTTGCAGGCTGGCACGGGTCAGGTTGGCGCCCTGGAGTTGGGCTTTTTCCAGGTTCGCAAGGTCGAGGCGGGCGTGACGCAGGTCGGCACCGCGCAGGTCGGCGCCACTGAGGTTCATGTTGCGCAGGTCCTGATTGCTCAGGTTGGCACCTTTGAGATTGGCGCCGGGACATTGGCTGTGGCCGGCGATGGTGCAGCCGTTGATGATCAGCGGAGTGTCTTCGCCGTCGTTGGCGAAAACCGGGAAGGCGGTCAACAACAGAAAAAGAGGCAGGTATTTCATGGCGGGTTCTCGTCGTGTGGGAGGGCGGTTTCGCTGTAGGAGCGAGGCTTGTCGGACCGCCGCACCGCCGCGAAGAACGCTAACGCGGTGCGACAGATACACCGCGGCGTCCCGTTCGCCGGCAAGCCTGGCTCCTACAGGGGGTCGCAAATCTGTAGGAGCCGGCTTGCTGGCGAAGGGGGTATCAGCGTTTCACCGTCTGCTGATCCCAGCTCGGGATCTTGAACACCCAGAACGACCCACCCTGAGCCACCGGCTTGGTCAGCTCGGCCATGTCGCCGCCCCACAACGGCACCGCGCCGCCATAGCCGACGGTCACGCCGACGGGGCGACCAGCCGCGCGTCGAGGGTGCCGAAATAAATCTTGTCGCCATAGATGGCGGCACCGCGATTGACCACATCGCAGCACGGACGAATGTTGTCCGGCAGGCGATGGTTGTAGGTCCACAGACGCTTGCCGGTCTTGGCGTCCAGGGCAAATACCCGGGAATAGGAACCGGTGACGTACACCACGCCGTCGCTGACGATGGCCTGGGATTCCTGGCCGCGCTGCTTCTCATCGCCGAACGAGTAGGACCAGGCCGGGGTCAGCTTGAACACGTTCTTGTCGTTGACCTGGGCCAGCGGGCTCCAGCGCTGGGCGTTGGTGCCCATGCCGTATTGCAGCACGTCCTTGGTGGTCAGGTGATCGTTGGCAATGTCTTCCCAGCTGACGTTGCGGGTCGGGACGGCAGGGGCGGTTGCGGCGTAGCTGGCGGGACTCAGCGACAGGCTGCCGACCAACAGAAAAGCCTGCACGGCGAGCGTCAAAGGGGAAAGGGCGGGTAGCGATCTTATTGTCATGGTTGCAGTTCCCAGTGGAGGTTTTGGCCTGCACAGGGTGGTGCGCCCGGTGTGTCGCCGGATACGGAAAAAGTCCCGCCGTTGCCGGGAAAACTTCCCATGGGGCACCTGATTTGGGTGTGCGCCACAAGCCCTACTACCAAGGTACCGGGTGGCGGACACCAAAGCAGCATGGGGCTGGCGCGAAGCCGTTCTTAAGATGGGTGCCATAGCCTCATCAAAGAGGTTTTGCGTGCAATCTCGAGGGCATAACAATGACAACAAAACGCAACGCCTTGCTCGTTGCCGGACTGCTGGCCGGCTTTATCAGCGCAGGTTCCGTCTGGGCCCACGGCAACGTCGTGCCCCAGGCCGTCGCCACCCAGGGCCTGACCCCGATCAAGGACGCCGGCGTGCAGGTCGATGGCGACGGCTGGGCGGCGGTGAACCCCTATCGCACCTCCCCGGAACACGACAAGGCAGTGGAAATCGGCTCCTCGGCCTACAACCAGAACTGCGCGGCCTGTCATGGCCTGGAAGCCAAGTCCGGCGGCATCGCTCCCGACCTGCGTATGCTCGATGTCGGCGACGCCGGTGATGAATGGTTCGTCGAACGGGTCCGTCACGGCGCCGTGCGCGATGGCCGAGTGTACATGCCGAAGATGGCCGACTACCTGAGCCAGGAAGCCTTGTGGGCGGTGCGCACTTACCTGGATAGCGTTCACGTCGAGGAATAACCCATGCGCCTGCTCGCTGTGTTGATCAGCGCCGTATTGTTGTGCTGCCAGGTGGCGCAGGCGCAGGTCCGCACCTATGACGAAATGATCGCTGCCAGGGAGCTGAAAGTGGCGGTCTATAAGGACTTTGCTCCCTACAGTTTCGAAGACGCCGGTCAGCCTCGGGGCGTCGACGTCGAACTCGCCCAGGCCTTGGCCAAGGCGCTTGGCGTGCGCCTGGCATTGATCTGGGCGCCGGCCGGCGAGAAGCTCGACGACGACCTGCGCGACTACATCTGGCGGGCCAGTCAGTTGCACGACCTGCAACTGGCCGACCTGATGATGCGTGTGCCGTATGACCAGGACTACGCCCGTAAACGCAACGAACTAGGCGAACTGGAAAACGGCCATGTGGTGATGTTCGGGCCGTACCAGAACGAACAATGGCAAGTCGCCTTCGACCGCCGCCGCGTGGACAAGGTCGGCAGCGTCGCGGTGTTCGAGCACCACCCGATCGGCGTCGAGGTCGATAGCGTGCCGTCGTTTTACCTGACTTCGGTGTTCAACGGCATGCTCGCCGGCAAGACTCACCACTATCCCGGCGTGCCACAGGCGTTCGCGGCCATGAAGGCCGGTGAAGTCGATGCGGTGATGGCCATGCGCGGCGAGATCGACTGGCAAGTTCAGCAGGCGGCGGACCCGCAGGTGGCGCTGGCGGAAAACGCCTACCCGAACATGGGCAAGCAGCTCTGGGAGATCGGCATGGCTGTGCACGAAAGCAACCGTCAGTTGGCCTATGCCGTGGAGGACGCGCTGGAGGCGTTGATTCGCGACGGCTCGGTCAAAGCCATTTATGGCCATTACGGCCTGCGCTATGACGTGCCCGAGATGTATCAACAGTGAACTGGCGAGCGAGTTGTCTGCTGGCCTGCTGGCTGCCGATGGCCGCGCACGCGGTGGACATCGAGCCGGGCAAGGACCCGGTGCCCTCGGTGATGTGGGCCTTCTATCACCAGCAGATGCTCGGTGATGCGCCATTCGTGTTCGATGAGCGAGTCAAGCTGCTCGCGCCGCCGTTCGCCGAAGACGCCCGGCAAGTGCCGCTGGAAATCGACGCCCGGGCCTTCAAGGGCGAGGTGGTGAAAATCCTCGCCTGGGCCGAACTCAATCCCTTGCCGAAAATCGTCGATTTCCAACCGCTGGACCGGGTGCTGCCGTGGCTGTCGCTGCGCATCCGTATCGAGCAGGCCACACCGTTGCGCGCGGCGGTGCTGACCCGTGATGGGCTGTGGCATGTCGGCTCGACCCTGATCGATGCGGCAGGCGGCGGTTGCACGGCACCGAGCGTGGTGCGCACCCAACCGGGCTGGGAGGACCACATCGGCGAAGTGCTGGGCGGTCGTTATCCCCGTGGCGAGTTCAGTCGGGTGCGCCTGCAGGTGGCGCACCCGATGGACAACGGCATGGTCAGCGGCATCCCGGAGTTCTTCATCAACCAGGCCGAACTGCGCGACCAGAATGACCAGTTGCTGGCCCGTCTTGAGCTGTTTCCCGCCGTCAGCGAAAACCCCAACCTGGCTTTTGATATCGAAGGGGCAGGGCAGACGCGCCTGTTGCTGCGCGACAACAGCGGCAATCAATTCGATGCGGCCATACCCTGACCCCAAGGAGCGCGTCATGCGCTGGATGCTGCTGTTGTTCATCAGCCTGAGCCTGCCGGCCCTGGCCGACCTCGACTACTCACTCAAGCCGCGGCAGATTGCCGAAGACACCTGGCTGCTCGAAGGCAGTACCGACAACTTCGCCAAGGCCAACGGCGGCAACATCGTCAACACCGCGTTCATCGTCACCGAGCCCGGGGTGGTGGTGATCGACACCGGGCCATCGAAGCGTTACGGCGAGGCGATGCGCAAGGCCATTGCCGCGATCACCGATAAACCGGTGATCCAGGTGCTGCTGACCCATCATCACCCGGACCATGTACTGGGCAACCAGGCTTTCAGCCACGTGCCGATCGGCGCGTTGGCCGGCACCAGCGAGCTGTTGCAGCAGCAGGGCGATGCGATGGCCGAGAACCTGTATCGACTGGTGGGCGACTGGATGCGCGGCACCGAGGTGGTGTTGCCCACACAGACGTTGACCCCTGGCATATCGAGTTTTGGGAATCACGATTTGCGCCTGCTGAGCCTGGGTGGGCACACCGGCGCGGATCTGGCTATTCTCGACCGGAAAACCGGCGTGCTGTTTGCCGGGGATCTGGTGTTTTACCAACGGGCGCTGACCACGCCCAACAGTCCGGGGCTGGCGGTATGGCTGGCGGACATTGCGACCCTGCAAGGCTTGCCCTGGACGCTGATCGTGCCGGGGCATGGCCCGGTGGCCAGCGATCAACGGCCTTTCGCGCAAATGCACGATTACCTCACCTGGCTCGATCAACTGATGCGCGACGGCGCCGCCAACGGTAGCGACATGGCCGAGATGATCCGCAGCCCCATCCCCGAACGGTTTGCCGGGATCAATCTGAGCCGCTACGAGCTGATCCGCAGCGTCAGCCATCTGTATCCGCGTTACGAACGCTCACAGATGACGCGAGTGGATTCCACCGCATACAAATGAACAACACACATCAACTGTAGGAGCGAGCTTGCTCGCGAAGGACGTTAACGATGACGGGGACTGCCTGGATGAACGCGGCGCTCTCACGTTTTTCGCGAGCAAGCTCGCTCCTACAGTTGGCCAGTGTTGATCGCAAAATCCGGTGTCCATCTCCTCCGACCCGGTACTAAGGGATTAGCAATCTAGGCACTGCGGGCAATTGTTGTCAGGGCGGCGGCGCCCAAGAATCTGCACCAGACCGGGAAAATTTCCCGGGTATAACAAAAACCGCAGAGGCAGCCGTCATGACCCAACCCTTACGTCGCCAACCCTTCGTCTTGAGCCTGTTGCTCAGTGCCATGCTGTTGTCCGGCAGTGCCCTGGCTGGCGTCACCGATCAGGAAATCCTTCAGGACCCCAAGAACCCTGAGCAGATCGTGACCAACGGTCTGGGCGTCCAGGGTCAGCGCTACAGTCCGCTCGACACCCTCAACGTCAGCAACGTGAAGGACCTGCGACCCGTCTGGGCGTTCTCCTTCGGTGGCGAAAAGCAACGCGGTCAGCAGGCACAGCCGTTGATCAAGGACGGCGTGATGTACATGACCGGCTCCTATTCGCGGGTGTTCGCGGTGGATGCGCGCACCGGCAAGAAACTCTGGCAATACGATGCGCGCCTGCCCGATGACATCCGGCCGTGCTGCGACGTGATCAACCGTGGCGTCGCGCTGTACGGCGACCTGGTGTTCTTCGGCACCCTCGACGCCAAGCTGGTGGCGCTGAACAAGGACACCGGCAAGGTGGTCTGGAGCAAGAAGGTCGCCGATCACAAAGAAGGCTACTCCATCAGCGCCGCACCCATGGTGATCAACGGCAAGCTGATTACCGGCGTGGCCGGTGGCGAGTTCGGCGTGGTCGGCAAGATCGAAGCCTACGACCCGAAAAACGGCGATCTGCTGTGGACACGTCCGACTGTCGAAGGCCACATGGGTTACGTCTACAAGGACGGCAAGGCCATAGAAAATGGCATCTCCGGTGGCGAAGCGGGCAAGACCTGGCCCGGCGATCTGTGGAAAACCGGCGGTGCCGCGCCCTGGCTCGGCGGCTACTACGACCCGGAAACCAATCTGCTGCTGTTCGGCACCGGCAACCCGGCGCCGTGGAACTCGCACCTGCGTCCTGGCGACAACCTTTACTCCTCGTCGCGCCTGGCGCTCAACCCGGACGACGGCACCATCAAGTGGCACTTCCAGAGCACGCCCCACGATGGCTGGGACTATGACGGCGTGAATGAGCTGGTGTCGTTCAACTACACCGAAGGCGGCAAAGAGATCAAGGCCGCCGCTACTGCCGACCGTAACGGTTTCTTCTACGTGCTGGACCGTACCAACGGCAAATTCATCCGCGGCTTCCCGTTCGTGGACAAGATCACCTGGGCCACCGGCCTGGATAAAGAGGGCCGGCCGATCTACAACGAAGCCAGCCGCCCAGGCGCGCCCGGCACTGAAGCCAAAGGCAGTTCGGTATTCGTCGCCCCGGCGTTCCTCGGCGCGAAAAACTGGATGCCGATGGCCTACAACAAGGACACCGGGCTGTTCTACGTGCCGTCCAACGAGTGGGGCATGGACATCTGGAACGAAGGCATCGCCTACAAGAAAGGCGCGGCGTTCCTCGGTGCCGGTTTCACCATCAAGCCATTGAATGAAGACTACATCGGCGTGCTGCGCGCCATCGACCCGAAAACCGGCAAGGAAGTCTGGCGCCACAAGAACTACGCGCCGCTGTGGGGCGGGGTGCTGACCACCAAGGGCAACCTGGTGTTCACCGGCACGCCGGAAGGTTTCCTGCAGGCGTTCAACGCCAAAACCGGTGAGAAAGTCTGGGAATTCCAGACCGGTTCCGGCGTGCTCGGCTCCCCTGTCACTTGGGAAATGGACGGCGAACAGTACGTCTCGGTCCTCTCCGGTTGGGGTGGCGCGGTACCGCTGTGGGGCGGCGAAGTGGCCAAGCGCATCAAGGACTTCAACCAGGGCGGTATGCTCTGGACCTTCAAGCTGCCCAAAGACCTGGTGGTGGCCAAGCACTGACTCTGCCCCCACCGCATCACCCTGTGGGAGCGGGCTTGCCCGCGATAGCGGACTGTCAGCCAACAAAGATGTTGAATGTGCCGACCTCATCGCGGGCAAGCCCGCTCCCACAGGGAGGTATGCACACTAAAAATGTGCGCAAACCTACGACCAAATGACGAGAATCCCCCTGCCAACGACGCATTCGTCTGGCACGCGGGGCTCTCTACTATCGCTTTATCGCTTGTTTGCCCAACAGGCATCGACCCAGACAGAGGCCCACCATGATCTACGCACAACCCGGAACACCAGGCGCCGTCGTGACGTTCAAGGCGCGCTACGGCAACTTCATCGGCGGTGAATTCGTTGCGCCGGTCAACGGTGAGTACTTCACCAACTCTTCGCCGGTCACCGGTGAAGTGATCGCCGAATTCCCTCGCTCCAGCGCCGCCGACATCGACAAAGCCCTCGACGCCGCCCACGCTGCCGCCGACGCCTGGGGCAAGACCTCGGCGCAGGACCGCTCCCTGGTGCTGCTGAAAATCGCCGACCGCATCGAACAGAATCTGGAAATCCTCGCCGTCACCGAAACCTGGGACAACGGCAAGGCCGTGCGCGAAACCCTCAACGCCGACGTGCCGCTGGCTGCCGACCATTTCCGCTACTTCGCCGGCTGCATCCGCGCCCAGGAAGGCGGCGCCGCCGAGATCAACGAACTGACCACCGCCTATCACTTCCACGAGCCATTGGGCGTGGTCGGACAGATCATTCCGTGGAACTTCCCGCTGCTGATGGCCGCGTGGAAACTCGCCCCGGCCCTGGCCGCCGGTAACTGCGTGGTACTCAAACCCGCCGAGCAGACCCCGCTGTCGATCATGGTCTTCGCCGAGCTGATTGCCGACTTACTGCCGGCCGGCGTGCTGAACATCGTCCAGGGTTTCGGTCGCGAAGCCGGTGAAGCGCTGGCCACCAGCAAGCGCATCGCCAAGATCGCCTTCACCGGTTCCACTCCGATCGGCGCGCACATCATGAAATGCGCGGCCGAGAACATCATTCCGTCCACCGTGGAGCTGGGCGGCAAGTCGCCGAACATCTTCTTCGAAGACATCATGCAAGCCGAGCCACAGTTCATCGAGAAGGCCGCCGAAGGCCTGGTGCTGGCGTTCTTCAACCAGGGCGAAGTCTGCACCTGTCCATCACGAGCACTGGTGCAGGAATCGATCTACGACGACTTCATGAAAGTGGTGATGAAAAAGATCGTCAAAATCAAGCGCGGCAACCCGCTGGACACCGAGACCATGGTCGGCGCCCAGGCGTCCGAGCAGCAATACGACAAGATCCTCTCCTACCTGAAGATCGCTCAGGAGGAGGGTGCCGAACTGCTCACCGGCGGCGCGGCCGAGCGTCTTGAGGGTGACTTGTCGACGGGTTATTACATCCAGCCGACCCTGCTCAAGGGCCACAACAAGATGCGCGTGTTCCAGGAAGAAATCTTCGGCCCGGTGGTGGGTATCACCACCTTCAAGGACGAAGCCGAAGCCCTGGCCATCGCCAACGACAGCGAGTTCGGCCTCGGTGCCGGCCTGTGGACCCGCGACATCAACCGCGCCTACCGCATGGGCCGCGCGATCAAGGCCGGTCGGGTGTGGACCAACTGCTACCACCTGTACCCGGCGCATGCGGCGTTTGGTGGCTACAAGAAGTCCGGTGTCGGTCGTGAAAATCACAAGATGATGCTCGACCATTATCAGCAGACCAAAAACCTGCTGGTGAGCTATGACATCAATCCGCTGGGATTCTTCTAACCCCGCAAGAACCCTGAAAAGCCCTAAAGAACCTGTGGGAGCGAGCTTGCTCGCGATGGCGGCGTGACAGTCAACATCAATGTTGAATGTACCGGCCTCATCGCGAGCAAGCTCGCTCCCACATGGGTTTTGTGTGTTTGTGAAGATCGCGCCCCACCCCCTACCAACGCACGCCGCCACCTCGTTCGAAAGTAGCATTCGATCGCCCCGCACCCCGTGCATTAATGGCTTTACCGGAATCGTCCGGCACAAGAAGAGGATTGACCCATGTGGACTAAACCCGCGTTTACCGATCTGCGCATTGGCTTCGAAGTGACGATGTATTTCGCCAACCGCTGATTGCCCGCCCGGCCAGCCGTGGCGTTGGCCGGGCCTGCCTCGGCCGAGCGGGCATAGCTGGAGCGGCGGGGGGATAGAGGTGGCTTATGACGGCATGAGTATTTGTGCTGTAGCTGATGGCCTCTTCGCGGGCAAGCCCGCTCCCACAAGGATCGGCGGTGTACACAAAACCCTGTGGGAGCGGGCTTGCCCGCGAAGGGGCCAGACCAGACACCTCAGACCTTAACGGTTGTTCCCCGGAGAACCGCAATGACCGACACCCCGCTGACCCCCGCCGAATTCGAACAGGCCCTGCGCGCCAAAGGCGCCTTCTACCACATCCACCACCCCTTCCACCAAGCCATGTACGCCGGCCGCGCCAGCCGCGAGCAGATCCAGGGCTGGGTCGCCAATCGTTTCTATTACCAGGTGAACATCCCGCTCAAGGATGCCGCGATCCTCGCCAACTGCCCGGATCGCGAGGTCCGCCGCGAATGGCTGCAACGGATTCTCGACCACGACGGCGTCCCCGGCAGTGAAGGCGGCATCGAAGCCTGGCTACGCCTGGGCGAAGCCGTGGGCCTGGATCGCCAACAAATACTTTCCCAAGAGCTGGTGCTGCCGGGCGTGCGCTTCGCCGTCGACGCCTACGTCAACTTCGCCCGCCGCGCCTGCTGGCAGGAAGCGGCCAGCAGTTCGTTGACCGAACTGTTCGCGCCACAGATCCACCAATCCCGCCTCGACGCCTGGCCGACCCATTACCCATGGATCGACCCGGCCGGCTATGACTATTTCCGTACTCGCCTGAGCCAGGCGCGGCGTGATGTCGAGCATGGCTTGCGCATCACCCTGGCGCACTACGTGACCTTTGAGGCCCAGCAACGCATGCTGGAGATTCTGCAGTTCAAGCTCGACGTGCTATGGAGCATGCTCGACGCCATGAGCATGGCCTACGAGCTGGAACGCCCGCCGTTTCACACGGTGACGACCGAGAGAGTCTGGCACCGGGGGATAGCCCTGTGAGCCTGATCAAGCGCGGGCAGGTACCGTCCCTGCGCCAGGGTTTTCGCCTGCAATGGGAACCGCGCCAGGACTGCCATGTGCTGCTGTACCCCGAAGGCATGATCAAGCTCAACACCAGCGCCGGGCAGATCCTCGACCTGCTGGACGGCCGGCGCAGCGTCGCGGCGATCATTGACCTGCTGTCGGTGAATTTCCCCGGTGTGCCGGGGATTGACGAGGATGTTCTGGCATTCCTGGAGGTGGCCCATGCGCAATTCTGGATCGAATGATACGCCTGCGGGACCGCCGCTGTGGTTGCTCGCGGAGTTGACCTATCGTTGCCCCTTGCAATGCCCGTATTGCTCCAACCCGCTGGACTTTGCCAAATCAGGTGAAGAACTGAGCACCGAAGAATGGATTCGCGTGTTTCGCGAAGCCCGGGACATGGGCGCGGCGCAATTGGGGTTTTCCGGTGGTGAGCCGCTGGTGCGCCAAGACCTGGCCGAATTGATCAAGGCCGCGCGGGACATGGGTTACTACACCAACCTCATTACCTCGGGCATCGGCCTGACCGAGCAGAAAGTCCGCGAGTTCAAGGTCGCCGGGCTCGACCATATCCAGATCAGCTTCCAGGCCGCCGATGAAGCGGTAAACAACATGCTCGCCGGCTCACGCAAGGCGTTCGCCCAGAAACTGGCCATGGCCCGGGCGGTGAAAGCCCAGGGCTACCCGATGGTGCTGAACTTCGTCACCCATCGGCACAACATCGACCAGATCGCGAAGATCATCGACCTGTGCCTGGAACTGGAGGCGGATTTCGTCGAGCTGGCCACCTGTCAGTTCTACGGTTGGGCCGAGCTCAACCGCGTCGGCCTGCTACCGACCCGCGAACAACTGCAGCGTGCCGAGCGCATCACTAACGAGTACCGCGAGCGTCTTGAGGCCCAGGGCCATCCGTGCAAGCTGATCTTCGTCACCCCGGATTACTACGAAGAACGCCCCAAGACGTGCATGAACGGCTGGGCCAACCTGTTTCTCGACATCACCCCGGACGGCACCGCGTTGCCTTGCCACAGCGCGCGGCAGTTGCCGGTGCAGTTTCCCAACGTGCGCGAGCACAGTATCGAGCACATCTGGACCGACTCCTTCGGTTTCAACCGCTTTCGCGGCGATGACTGGATGAAGGAACCGTGCCGCTCCTGCGATGAAAAGCACAAGGACCTGGGCGGTTGCCGCTGCCAGGCGTTCATGCTCACCGGCGATGCGGCAAATGCCGACCCGGTGTGCAGCAAGTCGCCGCATCATGGGGTGATCCTCAAGGCCCGGGAGGAGGCCGACGCGCCGGGGCAGGGCATGGAACACCTGACGTTGCGTAACGAGAAGGCTTCACGACTGATCTACCGCGGATAAACAAATAGGTACATCCAACACAGAACCCTGTGGGAGCGGGCTTGCCCGCGATAGCGGTCTAACAGTCGACATCGATATTGAATGTGCGGGCCTCATCGCGGGCAAGCCCGCTCCCACAGGGATTACCAGTGATTACAAAACCCGGGTACAACCCAAGTGGCGCTCCTTTGGTCTGATTGCATTCGCAGCCGGATGCGTTAGTGTGGCTTTACCTTCCAAAACAATAAAAAACAGGCTTCCAATGAGCCAGAGTCTCAGCCAGCTGCGTAAGTTCGTTTCGCCTGAAATCATCTTTGGTGCCGGTTGCCGGCACAACGTCGGCAACTACGCCAAGACCTTCGGTGCCCGCAAGGTGCTGGTGGTCAGCGATCCCGGGGTGATTGCCGCCGGATGGGTGGCCGATGTCGAGGCCAGCCTGCAAGCCCAGGGCATCGATTACTTCCTGTACAGCGACGTGTCGCCCAACCCGCGGGTCGAAGAGGTCATGCTCGGCGCCGAGCTGTACCGGGAAAACCACTGCGATGTGATAGTCGCCGTCGGTGGCGGCAGTCCGATGGATTGCGGCAAGGGCATCGGCATCGTCGTCGCCCACGGGCGCAGCATCCTCGAGTTCGAGGGCGTGGACACCATCCGCGTGCCCAGCCCGCCGCTGATCCTGATTCCGACCACCGCCGGTACTTCGGCGGACGTCTCGCAGTTCGTGATCATCTCCAATCAGCAAGAACGGATGAAATTCTCCATCGTCAGCAAGGCCGTGGTGCCTGATGTGTCGCTGATCGACCCGGAAACCACCCTGAGCATGGACCCGTTCCTGTCGGCCTGTACCGGCATCGACGCCCTGGTGCATGCCATCGAAGCCTTTGTCTCGACCGGTCACGGACCCTTGACCGATCCCCATGCGCTGGAAGCCATGCGCCTGATCAACGGCAACCTGGTGCAGATGATCGCCAACCCCAACGACATTGCCCTGCGCGAGAAGATCATGCTCGGCAGCATGCAGGCCGGGTTGGCGTTCTCCAACGCGATCCTCGGCGCCGTGCATGCGATGTCCCATAGCCTCGGTGGCTTTCTCGACCTGCCACACGGCCTGTGCAACGCGGTTCTGGTGGAACACGTGGTGGCCTTCAACTACAACTCGGCGCCTGACCGCTTCAAGGTGATCGCCGAGACCTTCGGCATTGACTGCCGGGGCCTCAATCACCGGCAGATCTGCGGGCGCCTGGTGGAGCACCTGATCGCCCTCAAGCATGCGATCGGCTTCCATGAAACCCTCGGTTTGCACGGGGTCAGCATGGCGGACATTCCGTTCCTCTCGCAGCACGCCATGCACGACCCGTGCATCCTCACCAACCCGCGCGAGTCCAGCCAGCGTGATGTCGAGGTCGTCTATGGCGAAGCCCTCTGACGAGCAACAACGGGCGCTGGCCGGCCTGCTCGGATTAGGCAGCCATTCGGCGCGCAAGAGTCATTACCCGGAACTGGCCGCGCGCCTGGACGAGCTGGAAGCCGAGCGCAATCGCTACAAGTGGTTGTTCGAAAATGCGGTGCACGGGATCTTCCAGGCCAGCCTGCTCGAAGGCATGCGCGCCGCCAACCCGGCGCTGGCGCGGATGCTCGGCTATCAGGATCCGCAGGAGGTGCTGTTCTCGCTGGCGGACCTGGCCAGCAACCTGTTTGTCGGCGGGGCGCGGGAGCTGGAAAACATCGGCGAAATCCTCAGGCACCAAGGCAGCCTGCATGGCTACGAAACCCAGTTGCGGCGCAAGGACGGCAGCAGCCTGGACGTGTTGATGAACCTGTTGCTCAAACCCGATCAGGAAGGGTTGGTCGAAGGTTTTGTCGCCGATATCACTGAACGCAAACTCGCCCAGCAGCGCCTGCAACAGCTCAATGACCAACTGGAGCAGCGGGTCACGGCGCGCACCGACGAATTGCTCGAAGCCAACCGCAACCTGCAGCAGCAGATCACCCAGCGCAAACAGATCGCCGAAGCCCTGCGCGATGCCCGGGACGCCGCCGAGGCCGCCAATCGCAGCAAGGACAAATACCTCGCCGCCGCCAGTCATGACCTGCTGCAACCGCTCAACGCCGCGCGCTTGCTGATCTCGACCTTGCGCGAGCGCAAACTGCCCGAGGTCGAGCAGGTGCTGGTGGAACGTACTCACCAGGCCCTGGAAGGGGCCGAAGATCTGCTCACCGATCTGCTCGACATTTCCCGGCTCGATCAGGCCGCGGTCAAACCGGACGTTGCGCTGTATCGCCTCGACGAGTTGCTCGGACCGCTGGTGTCTGAATTTCGCTCGGTGGCCGAAGCCGCCGGGTTGGAATTGCGTGTGCATATGGGCGACTACGCCATCAGCACCGACTTGCGCCTGATGACGCGGATCCTGCGCAACTTTCTCAGCAACGCTTGCCGTTACACCGACGCCGGCAGCATCCTGCTGGGCGCCAGGCGGCGCGGTGCAATGCTGCGCCTGGAGGTCTGGGACACTGGACGCGGGATTGCCGCGGACCGGCTGGATTCGATCTTCCTCGAGTTCAACCAGCTGGACGTCGGCCGCGCCGCCGACCGCAAGGGTGTCGGCCTGGGGCTGGCGATTGTCGAACGCATTGCCAAGATTCTCGACTACAGGATTCAGGTGCATTCGCGGCCGGGGCGCGGCTCGATGTTCAGCATCGACGTGCCGATTTCCCACGAGGTCCCATTGCCGATCAGTCAGGCCGTGCCTCTGCCGGGCACGGGCAACCCCTTGCCAGGGCGGCGTTTGCTGGTGCTGGATAATGAAGTGAGCATCCTTGAAAGCATGAGCGCGCTACTCGGGCAGTGGGGCTGCGAAGTGGTGATCGCCACCGATCAAGCGTCTGCGCTGACGGCCTTGCAGGGCCAGGCGCCGGAACTGATCCTGGCCGACTATCACCTCGATCACGGGGTGGTGGGCTGTGAGGTGGTCCGGCATTTGCGCGAGCATTTCGGCCAGGCGATTCCAGCGGTCATCATCACCGCGGACCGCACCGACCAGTGCCGCAGTGCCTTGCAAAAGCTCGAGGCACCGCTGCTGAACAAACCGGTGAAACCCGGCAAGTTGCGCGCAGTGCTGAGTCAGATGCTGGGTTAGCCGAGCTCGCGATACTGCAGACATGTTGACCTGCTAAGTAAATGATTTAGAGGCCTGCACAGATCCCTGTGGCGAGGGGGCTTGCCCCCGTTGGCCGCAAAGCGGCCCCGGCGACCTTACTGACGAACCGAGTTGGCTGGACTCACGACTGCTTCGCAGCCGAACGGGGGCAAGCCCCCTCGCCACAAAGGGCCGTGCCCCGCAGAAGAAACTTCATTGGGCACGGACATACTCAAGCTTTTACAACACCCAATGCGGCAACCACAGCGACAGCGCAGGAATATAGGTCACGGCCATCAGCACCAGGAACAGCACGCCATAGAACGGCAGCAGCGCCTTCACGGTTTTTTCGATACTGACTTTGCCCACCGCCGACCCCACAAACAGCACCGCACCCACCGGCGGCGTGATCAAGCCAATCCCCAGGTTCACCAGCATGATCATGCCGAACTGCACCGGGTCCACGCCAATGCCCAGAATCACCGGCATCAGGATCGGTGTCAGGATCAGGATCAGGATCAGCGGCGCCATGTCCATCACCGTGCCGAGCAACAGCAGCATGACGTTGATGCACATCAGGATCACATAGCGGTTGTCCGACAGGGTCAGGAACATCGTGGTGATCTTCGACGGAATCTGCATCAGGGTCATGATGTAGCCAAAGCTGGCGGCGAAGCCGATCAGATCATCACGATCGAAATCGTGCGCACCGTGCGGTGCATCAGCTTCGGCAGCTCGCTTGCCCTGGGCGTTGGCCGGGTTGGTGAAGTTGCGATTGAAATAGGCGTTGCGCAAGCTGCTGCATTTCGTTTACGGCGTGCTCAAGTCGGGCCAACCATATGACCCGAAACTTGGGCTTGCTCAGTGAGGTTCAAGACGGTATCTACATTGGATTTTCGGTGCACACGTCACCAGCGCTGGAATACGGTCCCTGTAGGAGCTGCCGCAGGCTGCGATCTTTTGACTTTGATCTTGTGGTGCCTGCGGCAACATCGCAGCCTCACGACGTCCCATACCGAGCGGAGCTGCCGAAGGCTGCGATCTTTTAGCGGATTTTCAGCCAGCGATCATGGGCGGCATGGTTCCCAATAGCGAAACCGCCGCCACCGCCCCAATCCCCAGCAACCACTCCAGCACCACACTGGCCCGCAACGCCGTCATGCGCCGCTCGCAATCCCGGATCCGCAACCGATTGAACAGCGCCAACCCCAGCATCGCGCCCACCAGCAGCACCTTGATCAACAGAATCAAGGCAAATCCACTCAACAATGGCGTCGGCCAGAACGCCCCGGTCAATACCCGGACATTGATCAGCCCCGTGATCAGCAACCCGGCGACCAAGGCGAAACCGACACCGCTGAAGCGGTGCAATATCGCTTTGACGGAGTGTGTGTCTGGTCGCAGGAGGATCATCACCAACACCATCAAACCACCGAGCCAGGCGCCGACGCAGGTCAGGTGAATGATCTGATTGAGGATCAGCAACCGGCCTTCATTGCCGTCGAGCATGGCGCCATGGCCAACCGGGGCCAATGTCGCCAGCAACAGGCTGCTCAAGACTATCCGCCAGGGCAGGTTGCCGTGCAGCGGCGTCAGCAGCAACGCCAGCAACAGCAGATTGAGCAGCAAATGCCAGCGCCAGACCTGGCCGAAAAACGTCTTGCCCAACACCAGCCCCAGGGTCGACGGATCGAATGCCGCCGCCCAGGAGCCGGCCATGCTGGCGGTGATCAGCAGCAACCAGCTGACGCCGCTGAGCAACCCCACCCCGGCAAGCCACCGGCTCGCCCGCGCCAGAGGCCGATCCAGCGCAGTTTCACGGCCCAACAGCAAAGGCTTGAAGATCCAGGCCCCGAACAGCATCAACATCACGGTGAAATGCAGGAAACGGCACAGCACCATCGCACTCGTCATGAATTACTGGCCAACCTTGAAGCTGTAGGCGCCTTCGCTTTTGTGGGTATCGACCGACACCGCATGCCACTCGACTTTGTACGCCCCGGCCGCCAAAGGCGCCGCCGGGGTCACGACCAGGGTCTTTTTATCGCTGCCTTCGGTGGCCAGGCTTTTCAGCGAAATGTCGGCGCCGTCCTTGCTGAGGGTAACTTTGGTGAAGGTCGCTTCGATGCCTTCGGAAAACACCAGGCGCAGTTCCGCCGGTGCGCTGACGGTGCTGTCGGCGGCCGGGGCCTGGCTTTTCAAATGGGCATGGGCCAACACCGATGAGGCGGCGAACAGTGAGCCGAGGAGGGCGGCGGTGGTCAGGGCGTTCTTGAGCAGCATCGTGGATACCTCAGAGGCAGGTTCGAAGAGGCGGGCAGTTTACCTGCATGAGCATGAAACCGGGCGCAGGAAGATTCGTTTTCCCCTGTCGCCCCGAAGTAGAGCGGATGCTAGTCTTGAGCAACGCTGGTGTCAGGGAGCCCTCATGGGCAATCACAAGATCGAGATCCGCCGCAGTAACGTCGAGAAAATTCTGCTGGGGGCCGAAAAGGTCTTCGCCGAAAAAGGCTTCGGCAGCACCGCCATGGCCGACATCGCCGCCGAGGTGCAACTGCCGCGCTCCAACCTGCATTACTACTTCAGCACCAAGAGCGAGCTGTACAGCGCCGTGCTGTTCGATCTGCTCGAAGTCTGGAAACAGGACGCCCTTTGCTTCGAGATGTTCGACGACCCACGGGTGGTCCTCAGCAGCTACATCCGCGCCAAGATGAACCACTCCCGCAGCCGGCCTTACGGCTCCAAAGTCTGGGCCAACGAAATCATCCACGGCGCCCCGACCCTGGGTGAGAAACTGGACGCGAGCCTGTATGACTGGGCCAAGATGAAAGAAGCGAAAATCCGCCAGTGGGTGGAGGATAAACGCATCCTGCCGGTGGAGCCTTCGAGCCTGCTGTACATGATCTGGGCCTCGACCCAGCATTATGCTGACTTTGATCATCAGGTGAATATTCTCAATGATCATCAGCCGTTGTCGGACATGCAGTTCGAGCGGGCGCTGCAGACGGTGACCAGTGTGATCTTGCGCGGGATTGGGTTGGAGCCTTGAGGATTTCGGTGTGGCTGCCGGCCTCTTCGCGGGCAAGCCCGCTCCCACAGGGTTCGCTGGTGTACACGAGATTTGTGTACGACATAAAACTCTGTGGGAGCGGGCTTGCCCGCGATGGCGTCAGTTCAGGCGCCGCTGATGTCAGGAGGATACGTGATAGGGATTCCTCGGATCATGATTCCAATCCAGAAACGGCTTGCCATTCTCCATCGGCACCATCTCGATGCAGTCCTGCACCGGACAGGTGATCTGGCACAGGTTGCAGCCCACGCACTCCTCATCGATCACTTCATATTTATGCGTGCCGTCTGCCTGCTTGAGGCTGGCCACCGCCTGGTGCGAGGTGTCTTCGCAGGCGATGTGGCAGCGACCGCAGCCGATGCAGGCTTCCTGGTCAATCTTCGCGATCACCTGATAGTTGATGTCGAGGTACTTCCAGTCCGTGGTGTTGCTCACCGCACGCCCCGAAAAATCGGTGACGCTGGCATAACCCTGACTGTCCATCCAGCGTGACAGGCCATCCTTCATCTCGTCGACTATCCGAAATCCATGCAGCATCGCCGCCGTGCACACCTGCACCGCGCCGCTGCCCAGGGCGATGAATTCCGCCGCGTCGCGCCAGCTGCCAATCCCGCCGATGCCGCAGATCGGCAGCCCCTGGGTCTGCGGATCCCGGGCGATTTCGGCGACCATGTTCAACGCGATCGGCTTGACCGCAGACCCGCAATAACCGCCGTGGGTGCTCTGACTGCCGACCGCAGGATTGGCGACCATGCGTTCCAGGTTGACGCTGGTGATCGAGTTGATGGTGTTGATCAGCGACACCGCATCGGCACCGCCACGATGGGCGGCACGGGCGGCGACGCGGATGTCGGTGATGTTCGGCGTGAGCTTGACGATCACCGGCAGCGAGCAATAAGTCTTGCACCAGCGGGTGACCTGCTCGACATACTCCGGCACCTGGCCGACCGCCGCGCCCATGCCTCGCTCCGGCATGCCGTGAGGGCAGCCGAAGTTCAGCTCGATGCCGTCGGCGCCGGTGGCTTCCACCAGCGGCAGGATGAATTTCCACGACTCTTCGACACAGGGCACCATCAGCGAGACGATCAGCGCGCGGTCCGGCCAGTCTTTCTTGACCTGGGTGATTTCCCGCAGGTTGATTTCCAGCGAGCGATCGGTGATCAGCTCGATGTTGTTGAAGCCCATCACTTCACGGTTGGGCCCGAAGTGTGCGGAATAACGCGACGACACGTTGACCGCCGCCGGGTCTTCTCCCAGGGTTTTCCAGACCACGCCACCCCAGCCCGCCTCGAAGGCGCGGACCACGTTGTAGGCTTTGTCGGTTGGGGGCGCGGACGCCAGCCAGAACGGGTTGGGGGCTTTGATGCCGGCAAAGACAATCGAGAGATCGGCCATTTACGCAGCCTCCACGTTGAGCATGAGTTGGGCGTTGATGGCTTCGGCAGCCAGTTTGCCGTGCTGCACGGCCTGCACGGTGAGGTCCTGATCGAGGCTGGTGCAATCGCCGCCGGCATACACCCCGGGGATGCTGGTGCGCAGCTGTTCGTCGACCAGGATTCGCTCGCCCTGGCGCTTGAGTTCACGGGCCAGCGGATCGGCGAGGGCGTCGGCGTCGAAGGCCTGGCCGATGGCTTTGAAAATGGCGTCGGCGGCCAGGTCGAAGGTTTCCCCGGTAGTTTGCAGGCGACCTTCCACCAGGTGAGTGCGGGCGAAGCGCATGCCGCGCACCTGGCCTTGATGGTCAAGCAATACTTCCTCGGGTTGGGCCCAGGTCAGCAGACGTACCTGATTGGCCTTGGCGATGTCCTGTTCGTGGCCGGTGGCCCCCATGTCCGCGACACCGCGGCGATACACCAGATTGACGTCGCGAGCGCCGAGACGGGCCATTTGCACGGCCATGTCGATGGCGGTGTTGCCGGCACCGAGCACGATGCAATGGTCCGCCAGCGGCAGTTGAGTCAGGTCATCGGCCTGGCGCAGTTCGCGGATGTAGTCGGTGGCGGCGAGCAAGCCCGGTGCATCTTCGTGGGGCAGGCCCAGTTGCTTGCTGGCCGCGAGACCGAGGCCAAGGAATACGGCATCGAATTGTTGATGCAGCTCGCTGAGGGTCAGGTTCTCGCCAAGCTTTTGGCCGTGGCGGATGTCGATGCCACCGATCTGCAGCAGAAATTCCAGCTCCTTCTGCGCGTAATCGTCCACCAGCTTGTACTTGGCGATCCCGTATTCATTGAGGCCGCCAGCTTTTTCCCGCGCCTCGAATATCACCACGTCATGCCCGTGCATGGCGCTGCGGTGAGCGCAGGACAACCCGGCAGGACCGGCACCGACCACGGCGATGCGCTTGCCAGTGGCGGCGGCGCGCTGGAATGGATGCTCGCTGAAGTGGGCGTTGTCCACTGCGTAACGTTGCAACAGGCCGATCAGCACCGGCGCGCATTCGTGGGCGTTGTTGCGCACACAGGCTTGCTGGCAGAGGATCTCCGTCGGGCACACCCGCGCGCAACTGCCACCGAGGATATTGGCCGAGAGAATCTTCTGCGCAGCGCCCTGCACGTTTTCCTGGTGGATGTTGCGGATGAACGAGGGAATGTCGATGTCGCTCGGACAGGCATTCACGCAGGGCGCGTCGTAGCAATACAGGCAGCGCGAGGCTTCCAGATGGGCCTGGCGATCGTTGAGTGGCGGCGCCAGATCGGTGAAATGGCCGGCGAGGGCGGCCGCATTCTCAGGGGGATGCGGGAGGTGGTTCAGGGTCTTGATCACGGTATTGGCCTCACGGTTATTTGAGGTGTTGCCTCTGATGGGCATTGGTTTTTTTGTTGCTTGCACTGGCCTCATCGCGGGCAAGCCCGCTCCCACAGGGTTTTGTGAACGCTGAAGATCCCTGTGGGAGCCGGGCTTGCCCGCGATAGGCCGAAGGCCGCTCTCAGCGTTTAACCGCAGTCGGCTGATTCAACTCGGCCCGCTTGCTCAGCAACTCAAACACCGCCGGATACGCCGGCCGTTCGACATACCGTCCGGCACCACGCTCGGCCCGCAAGTCGCCATCGGCCCAGACCACCCGGCCCTGGCTGATGGTGTGGCTCGGTACGCCCCGCACAGTCTTGCCTTCGAAGATGTTGAAGTCGACCTGCTGGTGATGCGTCTTCGCCGAAATCGTCCGCGTACCCTGCGGGTCCCACAGCACCAGATCGGCATCGGCACCAACGCGAATCGCACCCTTGCGCGGGTAGAGGTTGAAGATCTTCGCGGTGTTGGTGGAGGTGAGGGCCACGAAGTGCTGCATCGACAAGCGGCCGGTGTTCACCCCTTCGTCCCAGAGCACCGCCATGCGGTCTTCGATCCCGGCGGTGCCGTTGGGGATCTTGCTGAAATCGTCACGGCCGGCGGCTTTTTGCTCGGCGCAGAAACAGCAGTGGTCGGTGGCGGTGGTGTGCAGGTTGCCCGATTGCAAGCCGTGCCAAAGCGCTTCCTGATGACCGCGAGGACGGAAGGGCGGGCTCATCACGTAACCGGCAGCAGTCTGCCAGTCCGGGTGTTGGTAGACGCTGTCGTCCAGCAGCAGATGCCCGGCCAGCACCTCACCGTAGACTTGCTGGCCCTTGCTGCGGGCGTAGGTGATTTCGTCGAGAGCCTCCTTGGTCGAGACATGCACCAGGTACAAGGGTGTGCCCAGGGTTTCGGCGATACGGATCGCCCGGCTCGCCGCTTCACCTTCAACCTGCGAAGGACGCGACAGCGGATGCGCTTCAGGGCCGGTCATGCCCTGGGCCATCAACTTGCGTTGCAGGTGATAGACCAGCTCGCCGTTCTCCGCGTGCACGGTCGGCACTGCACCCAGCTCCAGGCAGCGTTCGAAACTCGCCACCAGGGTGTCGTCGGCGGCCATGATTGCGTTCTTGTAGGCCATGAAATGCTTGAAGCTGTTGACGCCATGCTGGCTGACCAGTTCGGCCATTTCCTCGCGAACCTGCTCGCTCCACCAGGTGATGGCGACATGGAAGCCGTAATCCGCTGCCGATTTCTCGGCCCAGCCGCGCCACTGATGAAACGCTTCCATCAGCGATTGCTGCGGATTGGGAATCACGAAATCGATGATCGACGTGGTACCGCCGGCAAGTCCCGCTGCGGTGCCGCTGAAAAAATCTTCACTGGCCACGGTGCCCATGAAGGGCAGTTGCATGTGCGTGTGCGGGTCGATGCCGCCGGGCATCAGGTATTGGCCGCTGCCGTCGAGCACTTCGGCGCCCGCCGGTACATCCAGATTGTCACCGATGGCCTTGATCACGCCGTCGGCGCAATAGACGTCGGCCCGATAACTTTCATCATGGGTAATAAGGGTGGCGCCACGGATCAACAGAGACATTCCGAGTTCCTCGCAGGCAATGACCGACTGGTGCCGGTTCTAAATGTTTTATAGACGCGGACACAAACAGGCGTATTCCTGTCAGTGCTGTCAGGAATAGACGCTAGCTGCAGTTTGGGGATTGGGCAAGAATATTTTTATAAGCTTATATATTTTTTAACATGTTGATATTGAAAGATAAAATAACAAATTCACTAAAATGGTGAGGCACCTCACCATTTTGACGCACTTGACAGGTTCTGAAAATGAACGAGATTTCTATGTGAAATCAGCCGCTTGAAGGATGGTCTATGGTTGATGCGCAACCTTGAAAAAAAACAGCTGCACCAGATTGAGTCCCGGCTGTTTGGACGACTTGTCAGATCGTCAGCCGAAGAGGCATGACAAGTAAACGGGGATTCATATTCTGATAATCAAAACTGATGTACATCAGTTGTTTGCAAAGTTTCTATGGAACTGCCCGATGCGCAGACGGGGTGCCCGGCACGGTTATTGAAGCCATCAGCCCTGATGAGCAAAAAATAATTCAAAGAACAGTGGAGCGGCCATGCAACAGATCAGATCGCAAGTGACCGAGCGCGACGGCTTGTTCGAGCTCGAAGCCGGCAGCGATGTCCTCGACAGTCCCCGTTACAACCACGACATGGCACCGACCAAAGTGCGCGAGCGAACCTGGAACAAATGGCACATCACCGCCTTGTGGGTCGGCATGGCGATCTGCGTGCCGACCTACACCCTCGGCGGGGTACTGACCGCCTACTTCGGCCTGAGCGTGGGCGAGGCGCTGCTGGCGATTCTGTTTGCCAACATCATCGTCCTGATCCCGCTGACGCTGAACGCCTTCCCCGGCACTAAATACGGTATTCCGTTTCCGGTGTTGCTGCGTTCGTCCTTCGGCATTCTCGGCTCCAACATTCCGTGCCTGATCCGCGCGTTGGTGGCCTGCGGCTGGTTCGGCATCCAGACGATGTTCGGCGGGCTGGCGATCCACCTGTTTCTGGGTTCGGTATTCGAGGGCTGGAAGTCACTGGGCGGTACCGGAGAAGTCATCGGCTTCATGGTGTTCTGGGTGCTGAACCTGTGGGTGGTGATTCGTGGCGCCGAATCGATCAAATGGCTGGAAACCCTGTCGGCGCCGCTGTTGGTGCTGGTGGGTGTGGGGCTGCTGGTGTGGGCGATGCCGAATGTGTCGATGACCGAGTTGCTGGCGATCCCGCCCAAGCGTCCGGAAGGGGCGAGTGTGGTCAGTTACTTCGCCGCCGGCCTGACCGCGATGGTCGGGTTCTGGGCCACCTTGTCCCTGAACATCCCAGACTTCAGTCGCTATGCGAAAAGCCAGAAAGACCAGATTGTCGGGCAGATCATCGGCTTGCCCCTGACCATGTTCCTGTTCGCCTCCCTCGGCGTGGTGATGACGGCCGCCTCCGTGAAACTGGTGGGCGTCACCGTCTCCGATCCGGTCACTCTGATCGGCCATATCCAGAGCCCGGTGTGGGTTGCGCTGGCCATGGCGCTGATCATCATCGCCACGCTGTCGACCAACACGGCGGCCAACATCGTTTCGCCGACCAACGACTTCCAGAACATTGCGCCCAAGGTCATCAACCGGACCAAGGCGGTGATGCTCACCGGGCTGGTCGGGCTGGTGCTGATGGGGCATGAACTGCTGAAAAAGCTGGGGCTGATTGTTTCCGATCTGAGCCTGGAAACGGTCTATTCCAACTGGTTGCTGGGTTACTCCAGTTTGTTGGGGCCGATCGCCGGGATCATGGTGGTGGACTATTTCCTGATCAAGAAGCAGCAACTGGATCTGGCCGGGCTGTATCGCGATGACGTTTACCCGGCGTGGAACTGGTTCGGGTTTATCGCCTTCGGTGTGCCGGTGGTGTTGACGTTGTTGTCGCTCGGGAGTGATGCGTTCAGCTGGTTCTACAGCTATGGCTGGTTTACCGGGTCGGCCCTGGGCGGGGTGATTTATTACGGGTTGAGTGCGATGCGGCCGAGTCCGACTGCAGTGAAATCTGCGGTGTGAGCACTGGCCTCATCGCGGGCGAGCCCGCTCCCACAATTGTTCGGGTGTACACAACATTTGTGTACGACATGAATCCCTGTGGGAGCGGGCTTGCCCGCGATGACGGCCGCAAATACACACAGCAAATGCCTGAAGAAATCCATAAGAACTGCCTGAGGAAATCATCATGAACGCAGCCGTAGACGTTCTGCAGTCCACCCATCAGCACATCAACCGCGACCGCCTGTGGCAGTCACTCATGGAGCTTGCAAAACTCGGCGCCACGGTCAAGGGCGGTGTCTGTCGCCTGGCCCTGACCGACCTCGACCGCCAGGCCCGGGATATTTTCGTGCGGTGGTGCGAGGAGGCCGGGTGCACCGTCAGCATCGACGCCGTCGGCAACATCTTCGCCCGCCGCCCCGGGCGCAATCCGGACTTGCCACCGGTCATGACCGGCAGCCATATCGACACCCAGCCCACCGGCGGCAAGTTCGATGGCTGCTTCGGTGTGCTGGCTGGCGTCGAAGTCCTGCGCACCCTCAACGACCTGGGTGTGGAAACCGAAGCACCGCTGGAAGTGGTGGTCTGGACCAACGAAGAAGGCTCGCGCTTCGCGCCCTGCATGATGGGCTCCGGCGTGTTCGCGGAAAAATTCACCCTCGAAGAGACCCTGGCCAAGGTCGACGCCGAAGGCATCACCGTCGGCGACGCATTGAACGCCATCGGCTACGCCGGCCCGCGCAAGGTCAGCGGTCACGCGGTAGGGGCCTATTTCGAAGCGCACATCGAGCAAGGTCCGATCCTCGAAGACGAACACAAGACCATAGGTGTCGTCATGGGCGCCCTCGGACAGAAATGGTTCGACCTGAAACTGCGCGGCGTCGAAGCCCACGCCGGCCCGACCCCGATGCACTTGCGCAAGGATGCCCTGGTTGGCGCCGCGATCATCGTCGGCGCCGTCAACCGTGCCGCCCTGGGCCACCAACCCCATGCCTGCGGCACTGTCGGCTGCCTGCAAGCCTACCCCGGCTCACGCAACGTCATTCCCGGTGAAGTGCGCATGACCCTGGACTTCCGTCATCTGGAACCGGCGCGCCTGGATTCGATGATCGCCGAAGTCCGCGAGGTGATTGAAACCACCTGCGAGGCCCACGGCCTGACCTGTGAACTGACGCCCACTGCCGATTTTCCGCCGTTGTACTTCGACAAGGGTTGTGTCGAAGCGGTGCGCGGCGCCGCCCAAGGGCTGGGCCTGTCGCACATGGACATCGTCAGCGGGGCAGGGCACGACGCAATCTTCCTCGCTGAGCTTGGTCCGGCCGGGATGATCTTCGTACCGTGCGAAGGCGGCATCAGCCACAATGAAATCGAGAACGCCGCGCCGGATGACCTGGCGGCCGGGTGTGCGGTGCTGTTGCGGGCGATGCTGGCAGCTTCGGCGGCCATCGCGTCTGGAAAATTGGCGGCCTGAACAGCAAAAGATCGCAGCCTGCGGCAGCTCCTACATTGAGCAGGTACACCAGTGATCACGCGGATGCGGTCTTTCATGTTTATTCGGTGATCACCTTCTGCACGAACATCAACGCCAGCGGTCGTAATCTTCACAGGGCAGCGCGTAAACGCGCCCCCACACCCGTGGAGATGCAATGAGCCAGGACGTCCTGACCACCGAAACCAATCGCCGCCAGTTGCAGCAGATCATCGCGGGGCTGTCCGACGGGGTGATTCTGCTGGAGCTCGACCAGACCATTCTTTGGGCCAACGAGGCCGCGCTGGCCATGCACGGTGTCAGTCGGATCGATGATCTGGGCGCCAATGCCAGGGAATATGCCCGGCGCTTTACCTTGCGCTATCGCAATAATCACCCGGTCCCGGCGGACAATTACCCGATCAGTCGCGTGGCTCGGGGCGAAACGTTCAGTGATGTGTTGGTCGAGGTGATGCCCGCAGGGGACGAAGAGCGTACCTGGGTCCACAACGTGCGCAGCATGGTGCTGACCGACAGCGCCGGTGAACCGGAGTCGCTGGTGCTGATCATGGACGACGTCACCGAATGGGCCAGTGCCGAGCAGCGATTCGAAAAGACTTTTAACGCCAATCCCGCCCCGGCGGTGATCTGTCGCCTCAGCGATTTGCGCTACATCAAGGTCAATTCCGGATTCCTGGAAATGACCGGTTACTCCCGTGATCAGGTGATCGGTTGTTCAACCTATGAATTGGATGTGCTGGAGGGGGCCGAGAACAAAGACCTGGCCAAGCAACGGTTGCGCGAAGGGGCCACCATTCCGCAGATGCAGGCCGAGTTGCAATTGCCCGAAGGGGGCAGCAGACAGGTCATCGTCGCCGGCCAACCCCTGGAGCTCAACGACGAGGCCTGCATGCTGTTTTCCTTCGTGGACATGGAGCCTCGGCACAAGGCCGAAGTCGCTCTGCGCCAGAGTGAGGAACGTTTTGCCAAGGCCTTTCGCTTGACTCCGGTGCCGATCCTGGTGTGTAACGCCGGCGATCAGGTGGTGATGGACGTCAATGAAGCCTTTCTGGACACCTTCGCGTACCCCAGCGAAGAGGTGCTCGGCAAGACCCTCGCGGCGATCGATTTCATCCATGACAAAGGCGCTCGTACGAAGTTGTTCGCGGCGTTGGAGAAAGCCGGAAGCCTGGACCGGATCGACGTACGTATGCGTAAAAAAGACGCCGGGGAGATCGACTGCGCAGTCTCCGCCGACACCGTGAACATCCAGGACAACCCATGCTACTTGTTGGTGTTGATGGATATCACCGAGCGCAAACGCACGGAGCTGGAGTTGGTGTCGGCCATTGAGGAGGTCATGAAAGACGCCTCGTGGTTCAGCCGCACGCTGATCGAAAAACTCGCCAACGTGAAGCATGTCAACTCACCGAAGGTACCCAGCGTGTCCTTCACTGACCTGACTGCCCGGGAGCGCGATGTGCTCGGCCTGATCTGCGAAGGCCTGGCCGACAAGGAAATCGCCGCGCGGCTGAAACTGGCGCCTAATACCGTGCGCAATCACGTGTCGACGGTGTATTCCAAACTCGATGTGCACAGTCGCAGCGAGGCGATTGTCTGGGCCCGCGAGCGTGGGTTGTTCTCGGGTCAGTGGCGGGTCAAAGGCTAGCGCGAAGGTGCAAATGCACTATACCTTGAGATGCAAATGGATGTTCTGGCGAGGTGCCGCAGTGCTTAGTCTGTAAGGGTGCGATAGAGATCTTTGGACCGCTATCGCGTCCCCTTCGGAACAGCTCAAGGAACAGCCACATGCTTCGCCAATTCAAGACAGTTTCGGTCGACGGGGCAATCAACCGGGCCAGGGGTGAATCGCAATGATTTATCTGGCGCAATTGCGCGCGCAACTGGAGCAGCAGTTTTCTCCTCGCGCTTGTGAGTGCAGCGTGTCGGGTGATAACTCGGTGACTGTGAAGCTGTATCACCCGGTCTCCGGGCAGGTGGACCTGGTGGTCAGTGGACTGAATGTGACGAGCCTCAGATCACCGGAGGCCGTGGCAGCTTTGGTTGAAGAGCTGCGGTATGAACTTGAGAGCAATACCCTGCATCTTCCCGAAACGTCGTAATCCTGCCTTTCTGTTGCCGGCCCGTGGACTTTCCAGCGTTGTTTTGTTGTCACACCACTGTGTACATCACTTATCGCGGGTCAACCTATGAAAAGTCTTGGGAAACGCGTTTTTGCGCCACTGCCGCTTGCCCTCTGCGCGGTGATACTCGGTGGTTGTGCCAGTCCTCCGCCTCCACCCCCCCTTGCTCCGCCGCCGCCCCCTGTGCGTACCTGCCAAACCACTGAAAACGTTGATGTGCAAGGCGACATGCGAGCGGAAGGGCAGGTGACCCGAAACACCACCCTGACCCGTTGCATCACTCAGTAAGCGCGGATCAGTTGGCGTAGACCGCCAGCGGCATAGGAGCTGCCGCAGGCTGCGATCTTTTGATCTTGATTGTTGGCGCTCTTGAAGACGCCAGCATCAAAAGATCGCAGGCTTCGCCAGCTCCTGCATTGAGCTGTTACACCAGTGATCACGCAGATGTATGCAACAGGCGTTGAGCTGCTGGCGGGCGCTCACTGAGTGGTCGATCCGAGCTCTTCCAGCCTGACCCAGCGCGACTCTCGCGCCGCGAGGCGAATCGCCGTTGCCAGGCGTTCGACTTCCCACGCCTGCTCGAAATCCGTGCCACCCTGACCGAACCCGGCCAGCGCCATCACCAGGTCATGCACTTCCAGGGTCTTGAGTTCGTTGTAGCCCAGTTGATGCCCCGCCGCCGGGCTGAACGCGGCATAACCCGGCAAATTCGGTCCCGCCAGCAAGCGTTGGAAACCGTCCTGTCCGGCGCGATGGAGGCGCAATTCATTCAAGCGCTCCTGATCGAATGCCAGGGTGCCTTTTGTGCCGCTGATTTCAAAACTCAGGTGATTCTTGTAACCGTGCTTGAGCCAACTGCTGCTGAATGTCCCACGCGCACCGTTGGCAAACCGCAGCAGGGCATGGACCTGATCATCGACCGTGATGCTGCGTTGCTCCTGGCTGCCCGGCGTGGCGGGACGTTGCCCGTGCACGGTCTGGGTGTCGGCGCATACCGACTCGACATCGCCCACCAGATAACGGGCCATGGCCAGCAGGTGGCTACCCAGATCCGCCAGCGCGCCACCGGCATGCCCGGCGTCGCACCGCCAGGACCAGGGTGATGCGGGATCGGCCATGAAGTCTTCGCTGAACTCCCCCTGGAAACTGATGATATGCCCCAGCTCGCCGTTTTCGATCAGTTGCCGCGCCAGGCCGATGATCGGGTTGTGCTGATAGTTGTAACCCACCCGCGTGACCACGCCTGCCGCTTTCGCCGCCTGGCGCATGGCATCGGCCTGTTCAAGATTGACCGCCAGCGGCTTTTCGCAGTACACCGCTTTGCCGGCGCTGAGCGCGGCCATGGCCATGGGGTAGTGCAGGTGGTTGGGCGTGGTGATGGCGATCAGGTTGACCTTGGGATTATCGATCAATTGCTGCCAGTCGCTGTGGGCGGTTTCGAACCCCCAGGCGTCGGCGCAGTGGCGGGCACGCTGTGGATCGGCGTCGGCCAGGGCGGCGAGTTTGAGCTTCAGGGGGAGTTCGAACACTGCACTGACATTGCGAAACGCCAAGGCATGGGCGCGGCCCATGAAGCCTGTGCCGATAAGACCGATACCGAGTTCGCGCATGGCCGGGACCCTCTTTGGATAATTGTTTTCAGAAGTTCATTAATAGAATAAATATACCCAAAATGCAATAAATGGAATAAATATTCCGTGTGCGCGAATTTCGGCGTAGGAGCTGCCCCAGGCTGCGATCCTTTGATCTTGATTGTTGGCGATTTCGAAGACGCCAAAGTCGAAAGATCAAAAGATCGCAGCCTTCGGCAGCTCCTGCAGGGGTTCGGCGTCGAATGGGAATAATGAGATCAGCCGGTGCACCTACAAAAAAGGCAGCCCTGAGGCTGCCTTTTGGTCTTCTGTAGAACCGTGTCAGGACAGGAAACCGCCATCCACATTCAGCGACACGCCAGTGGTGTAACTCGACGCATCGCTGGCCAGGTAAAGCACGGCCCCCGCCATCTCACTCGGATCCGCCACACGCTTGAGTGGAATTTGCTGCAACGCGGTGTTCAGGATCGCCTCGTTCTTTACCAGTGCCGAAGCGAACTTGGTATCAGTCAGGCCTGGCAGCAGGGCATTGCAGCGAATGCCGAACTGCGCGCATTCCTTGGCGAAAACCTTGGTCATGTTGATCACCGCAGCCTTGGTCACCGAGTAGATGCCCTGGAAAATCCCCGGCGAGACACCGTTGATCGAAGCCACGTTGATGATGCTGCCGCCGCCGTTTTCGCGCATCAGCTTGCCGGCTTCCACCGACATGAAGAAGTAGCCGCGGATGTTGACGTCCACGGTTTTCTGAAACGCGCCGAGGTCGGTGTCCAGTACGTTGCAGAATTGCGGGTTGGTCGCGGCGTTGTTGACCAGGATGTCCAGGCGCCCGAACTGTTCCTTGATGCCGGCGAAGACCTGGCTGATCTGTTCCATTTCACCGATATGGCAAGCGATGGCGGTGGCTTTGCCGCCGGCAGCGACGATGGCATCGGCCACGTGCTGGCAGCCGTCGAGTTTGCGGCTCGAAACGATGACGTGGGCGCCTTGCTGGGCCAGCAACTTGGCGATGGCTTCACCAATGCCGCGGCTGGCACCGGAAACGAAAGCGATCTTGCCGTCGAGGTCGAACAACTGGGTCTTGGACATGGGATTCCCTTATGAAAAGTCTTGTTATTGGGCCAGGGGCGTAGTCAGAGGCTGGATTTCTGGATGACCTGCAAGCTCATCTGCTCCAGCAGTTTGTTCATGTGAATGAACTGCGCGAAGCGTTTGTCCTGGGTCTGACCATGGAAGAAGCGGTAGTAGATCTGCTGCACGATGCCGGCCAGGCGGAACAGGCCGTAGGTGTAGTAGAAGTCGAAGTTGTCGATCTGGATGCCTGAGCGTTGGCCGTAGTAATCGACGAACTCACGGCGAGTCAGCATGCCCGGGGCGTGGCTCGGCTGGCGGCGCATCAACTGCACAGGTGCCGGGTCGTCGGCTTCGATCCAGTAGGCGAGGGTGTTGCCCAGGTCCATCAACGGGTCACCGAGGGTGGTCAGTTCCCAATCGAGCACGCCGATGATCTGCATCGGTTTGTTCGGGTCGAGGATCACGTTATCGAAGCGGTAATCGTTGTGCACGATGCTCGGCGTGGGGTGATCGGCCGGCATTTTGTCATTGAGCCAGGCCTTGACCGCTTGCCACTGCGGCGCGTCCGGGGTCAGGGCTTTTTCGTAGCGCTCGCTCCAGCCTTTGATCTGCCGCGCGACGTAACCTTCAGGTTTGCCGAGGTCGCCCAGGCCACAGGCCTTGTAATCGACCTGATGCAGTTCGATGAACTTGTCGATAAAGCTCTTGCACAGGGCTTCGGTCTTTGCCGAATCCAGGCCCAGCTCCGGCGGCAGTTCAGCGCGCAGGATGATGCCCTTGACCCGTTCCATCACATAGAACTCGGCGCCGATCACCGATTCATCGGTGCAGTGCACGTACGCTTTAGGACAGTACGGGAAGCCGTCCCGGAGCTGATTGAGGATCCGGAACTCGCGGCCCATGTCATGGGCAGACTTGGCCTTATGGCCAAAGGGCGGCCGACGCAGGACGAATTCCTGTTCGGGGTATTCCAGCAAATAGGTGAGGTTGGACGCACCGCCCGGAAACTGGCTGATGGCAGGCTGGCCACTGAGCCCCGGAATATGAGCCTTGAGGTACGGATCGATCAGGCTGGCATCGAGTTCTTCGCCGGAGCGGATACGGGTGGACTGGTCAGTAAGCGCCATGCTTATCCCTTCTGCTTATTCTGGAGGCCTGAGACTATTGGCTAATCTAATGCGCACACCCGACACCCACAACCACGAACAGCCGTTATAGGTGAGCGTGTTGCCGGGCAATCATTGCTTTTGATACACCCGTTTGAATGACCGCCTATAGCACTGCCTGGGTCCGGGATGCCGGCAGATCGATAGGGGTGAGCACCGGCTGTGAGGAAAAGAATGCCACCAGATTGCGGCCCACCAGCTCCACGGTTCCCTGGGTTGCCTCAGGCGACAAACCGGCAACGTGCGGCGTCAGGATCACGTTGGCCAACGCCTTGAATGCATCCGGTACACGGGGTTCGGCATCGAAGACATCCAGCGCGGCACCGGCAATTCGTCGCTGTTCCAACGCGCTGATCAGATCCGCGGTGACGATGACACTGGCCCGGGCGATGTTGACAATGAAGCCTTTGGGGCCCAAGGCATCGAGCACGTGTTTGTTGATCAGGTGTTTGGTGCCCAGGCCGCCGGGGGTGGCGACGATCAGAAAGTCCGAGGCGCGCGCCAGTTCGGTCGGCGTCGAGCAGAAGCTGTAGGGGACGTCGCTGCGATGCTGGCGGTTGTGGTAGCTCACGGTCATGTCGAAGCCGTGAGCCGCACGCTTGGCAATGGCCATGCCGACAGCGCCGAGACCGAGGATGCCCAGGCGTTTGCCGGCCAGGGAAGGACGCATGATCTTCGGCCACTCGCCCCGGCGCACGGCGGCGTCGCAGCGTGGAATGTCGCGCACCAGCGCCAGCAGCATCGCCATGGCGTGGTCGGCAACCGAAGACGCATTGACCCCGGCACCGTTGGTGACCGTGATGCCCCGGTCGGCGGCGGCCTGCAGGTCGACCTGTTCGTAGCCGGCGCCGATCACGCAGATGATCTTGAGATTGGGCAGGGCGGCGATTTCATCGGCATACAGTCCTAAGGGACCGCGGGTCAGTACTGCATCGATCTGACCGCCATGCCGGGTGATGGCCGCGGCGCGCTCGACGGGCGTCGGGGCCAGAATCAGGTGGAAGCCCTGATGTTCGAGAATCGGCAGGTAATCATTGATTGTTTCAACCAGTACCAGAACGGTTGCGGGCATTACTCTGCTCCTGTGATCATTGGCGTGTCGGGCACGAAAAAGTGGTTTCAGGGTGCTGATTCCCCAGCGGATTGGCAATGGTCGTCAATCGCGGAGGAGGTGTTTTTTAGTCTGGACTGCATCCTGAAAGAAGCAAATTCACGCTTCAGGGCACGGAGCCGATGTGACGTCACAGTGCAGCACACCGCAAATACAGTGTGCTGCCGCAGGCGTCACTGGGCAGTTTGCGTTTGTTGTGCCTTGGTTTGTTCCGCCAGTGCGATCGCTTTGAAATCATAGGTGGGATAGAACTCGGTTCTGTAACTTCCCCACGCCGTATTTTCGAGCGCAAGGTTTACTTCTGCCAAGCGGGAGGCCGGAAGGCGCAGTGTGACGACTTGTCCGATACCCATCATGATGTTCCAGCTGACAACCTCTACCCCCGCAGGTGGAAAGGCCTTATAGAATCCTTGCCTGGCAAGCTGGGCCTTTAGTTCGCTCAATGGTCGTGACTGATCGTGCTTTAAAAAGACGGTCAGCATGACGGCGTTATCTGGCGTGGATACGGCATTTTTTGCAGGGGTGGGCGTGGTGGATTGCGCATTGGCAACGGAAAACGCCGAGAAGATCAGTAGCGTAGATATTAGTAATGTTCTGAGTGTTTTTTGCATGGTGAAACTCCATGTTGTTATTAGGTGACAAGATTTGTTTCAGGCGGCAGTGCTACTTCAGCCTAATGAATGGAATCGTTAGTGTCCTGCGGGCCGTCTGGTTTCAGTTGGTATTGGTATTGGTATTGGTATTGGTATTGGTATCTGGCTTGATGGCGGACTTTGTAACTACTGTTCCGGTGTAGGGGGCATGCACGACATGGATGCGCACCATAGGGTTATTGTTCACCATGTCGCGAGGCACTTCGCGTGAATAGGTGAACTCATTGGCGTTCAACGTTTCCAACTGCCTGACCACGGTTTTGGTGGGTCCCACATCGGGCACTAGAACGTGGGTTTTTTGATCGCCGGTGACAAAAAAGTAACCGCCACCTCCTTGGTTGTACTTTGACTCTCCCGTATCGGTGTAAAAGAACTCATAGCGATTGCGTTCGGGGTCCCACGTTGATATGCCGACCACCCCAGGATAGTTCTCTTTTACATCCGTTTGGGGTGCGCCCTCTATATAGACCTTGGTTGTCAGCCACCGAGGAGAGGATGCCAGTTCCCGAATATCGGCAGTGGCGGGGGCTTGTTGCGCAAAGCCACTGAGAGGGCACAACAATGCGACGGCAAGGAGTGTGGAAGTAATATTATTATTGGGCATGCGGATAGCGCCTTGTCAGATTTGAGAGTCGCTTGCGATTGATCATCCTGATTCAATGCATGAAAAATATAAGCAGAAAATGAGGGGTGTTCAATGGCGGGTAGTTGATTGTAACAATTAAGTCTGTCCGGCGCCGAAGAAATACTTTGTCGTGCTTGTTTATAAATATATTGTTTGTAGGTGTTTTCCCACGCGCCGACAGTGCAAGGCGATCAATATTGTTTATATCGGGAGCGAGATCAGAGGGCGTACTGGGCAACGCCGTTGCCGAACGACCAGTTCTCTTTCTTCACTTCCACCAGATTAATGAAAACATCCTCTGGGCGCACCGCCAGTTTGACATTCAAGCTGTCAACGATGGTTTTATAGAGCAGCTTTTTCTGTTCGACGGTGCGGCCTTCGCTCAGCGTGATTTGAATCACCACCAGGTTGTCGGTGCGGTTGATACCCAGGTAGCCGGGATCGAAGATGAAATGCTGTTCATCGTGCTCGGCAAGAATCTGGAAATTATCGTTCTCTGGCACGCCAATGGCGCTGTGCATGGCGGCGTAGATCAATTGCCCGATGCGTTTGGCGTGGGTTGGATCCTGATGCTTCTTGATATCGACGCGAACCAGTGGCATGGCAAGATTCCGGGAGGAATGCAGGTCACTTCAAAATACATGATGGGAGACCTTTATCAAATGGGGACTGCCGATCCAATGTAGGAGCGAGCTTGCTCGCGATGGCGTTGAGTCAGGCAAAATCATCGTTGAATGTGCCGCTGTCATCGCGAGCAAGCTCACTCCTACAGGGGGTGGCACAACCACTCCTCAGCTAAGTCTTTGCTTCTGTTCATTAATCCCGGACAATCGCGCCCCTGTTTCGGCCAGGGCGCTGCCTGTCGGTTTTTCCGACTCGCCCTGACCGGGTAGCAAGTGACCGGAATGCGGAGATCCCACCGGATGAATGATCAGGCCAATAGCGTCGACGAACGCTATGTAGCGGCGACACCAGCAAGCCTTACCCGCTGGAATCGCCATGACACCACCTGGATGCTGGGCCTGTTTGGCACGGCCATCGGGGCTGGCACGCTGTTTTTGCCGATCAATGCAGGTCTGGGCGGCTTCTGGCCGCTGCTGATCCTGGCAGTATTGGCGTTCCCAATGACGTTTTACGCACACCGTGGCCTGACCCGCTTTGTGCTGTCCGGACGCGAAGGCGCGGACATCACCGAAGTGGTGGAAGAGCACTTCGGGATCAAGGCCGGCGCGTTGATCACTTTGCTCTACTTCTTTGCGATCTTCCCGATCCTGCTGATCTACAGTGTGGCCCTGACCAACACCGTGGGCAGTTTTCTCGAGCATCAATTGCACATCATGCCACCACCGCGCGCCGTACTGTCGTTGGTGCTGATCCTCGGCCTGCTGGCCGTGGTGCGTTGCGGCGAGCAAGCGATCGTCAAGGCCATGAGCCTGATGGTCTATCCGTTTATCGTGGCACTGCTGTTTCTCGCGGTGTTCCTGATTCCGCACTGGAACGGCGGCATCCTGGCCACCGCGTCCACGCTGCCTGAACCCTCGGCGTTGTTGCACACCTTGTGGTTGGCGATTCCGGTGATGGTGTTTTCGTTCAACCACTCGCCGATCATCTCGGCGTTTGCGGTGGACCAGAAACGTCGTTACGGCGATCACGCCCAGGAGCGCAGCTCGCAGATCCTGTCCCGGGCCCACGGCTTGATGGTGGTGATGGTGCTGTTTTTCGTGTTCAGCTGTGTGCTGACGCTGTCGCCGGCGCAACTGGCCGAGGCCAAGGCGCAGAACCTGTCGATCCTGTCCTACCTGGCTAACCACTTCAGCAATCCGACCATCGCCTTTGCGGCGCCGTTGATTGCGTTCGTGGCGATTTCCAAGTCGTTCCTCGGTCACTACATTGGCGCCAGTGAAGGTCTTAAAGGACTGATCGTGAAAAGCGGCAAGCGCCCGGCACCGAAGACGCTGGACCGTATGACGGCGGCGTTCATGCTGGTGGTCTGCTGGATTGTTGCCACGCTGAACCCGAGCATCCTGGGCATGATCGAAACCCTCGGCGGTCCGGTCATCGCAGCGATTCTGTTCCTGATGCCGATGTACGCGATCCGCAAGGTGCCGGCGATGGCGCGTTATCGCGGCCAGGCTTCCAATGTCTTTGTGACGGCCGTTGGTTTGGTGGCTATTTCGGCGTTGATCTATTCGCTGAGTGCATGATCGCTGCGGATTGTTTGATCTGATGAAGTGAATGACGGCTGATCCGCATGCGGATTGGCCGTTTTTTTTTGGCTGGCGTGTCGGGTATTGAGGCCGTACACAGATCAACTGTAGGAGCTGGCTTGCCAGCGAAAGCGGTGGGTCAGTCGACTTATTTATTGCTGAACGGACGCCTTCGCTGGCAAGCCAGCTCCTACAGTTGATCGGGATAATGCCCAGCTGCCAGGGGCGCCAGCCACTGTGACCACAGAAACGGGTATTGGACGCCAAGTATCAAAAGGCATAAAAAAACGCCGCTCATCTCACGATGGGCGGCGTTTTTTTTTTGCGTTGCAGCGTTAGGCTTGAACAACCGGGATATTGGCGTTCGCAGCAGCCTCACGGAACTCGGCGATCTGGTCGAAGGACAGGTAGCGGTAGACATCGGCCGCCATGCTGTCGATCTTGCCCGCGTACTCCATGTACTCCTCGACGGTCGGCAGGCGACCCAGGATCGACGCCACGGACGCCAACTCAGCCGAAGCCAGGTAAACGTTCGCGCCGTCACCCAGACGGTTCGGGAAGTTACGGGTCGAAGTCGACACTACTGTCGAATTCGGCTCTACGCGTGCCTGGTTACCCATGCACAGCGAGCAGCCTGGCATTTCCATGCGTGCGCCAGCCTTGCCGTAGATGCCGTAGTAGCCTTCTTCGGTCAGCTGGTGAGCGTCCATCTTGGTCGGCGGCGACAGCCACAGACGGGTTGGCAGCTGACCCTTGACCTGTTCCAGCAACTTGCCGGCAGCGCGGAAGTGACCGATGTTGGTCATGCACGAACCGATGAACACTTCGTCGATCTTCTCGCCAGCAACGCTGGACAGCAGACGGGCGTCGTCCGGATCGTTCGGCGCGCAGAGCACAGGCTCCTTGATGTCGGCCAGGTCGATTTCGATGATTTCAGCGTATTCGGCGTCAGCATCGGCAACCATCAACTCAGGGTTGGCAACCCAGGCTTCCATCGCTTGCGCGCGACGTTCCAGAGTACGTGCATCGCCGTAGCCTTCGCCGATCATCCAGCGCAGCAGGGTGATGTTGGAGTTCAGGTACTCGGTGATCGACTCTTTCGACAGCTTGATGGTGCAACCGGCAGCCGAACGTTCAGCCGAGGCGTCGGACAGCTCGAAAGCCTGTTCGATGCTCAGGTTGTCCAGGCCTTCGATTTCCAGGATGCGGCCGGAGAAGGCGTTTTTCTTGCCTTTCTTCTCCACGGTCAGCAGGCCAGCCTGAATCGCGAAGTAAGGAATGGCGTGAACCAGGTCACGCAGGGTGACGCCCGGTTGCATTTTGCCTTTGAAGCGCACCAGGATCGATTCCGGCATGTCCAGTGGCATAACGCCGGTGGCAGCGGCGAACGCGACCAGACCGGAACCGGCCGGGAACGAGATGCCCATCGGGAAGCGGGTGTGGGAGTCACCACCGGTACCGACGGTGTCCGGCAGCAGCATGCGGTTCAGCCAGCTGTGGATGATGCCGTCGCCCGGACGCAGGGAAACGCCGCCGCGGGTCATGATGAAGTCAGGCAGGGTGTGGTGGGTGGTCACGTCGATCGGCTTTGGATAAGCCGCGGTGTGGCAGAAGGACTGCATCACCAGATCGGTCGAGAAGCCCAGGCACGCCAGGTCTTTCAGTTCGTCACGGGTCATAGGACCAGTGGTGTCCTGGGAGCCGACGGTGGTCATCTTCGGTTCGCAGTAAGTACCTGGACGAACGCCTTTGCCTTCTGGCAGGCCGCACGCCTTGCCGACCATTTTCTGTGCCAGGGTGAAGCCCTTGCCAGTGTCGACAGGTGCTTCAGGCAGCTTGAACAGGTCGGTAGGACCCAGGCCCAGCTCGGCGCGGGCTTTGTCGGTCAGGCCGCGACCGATGATCAACGGGATACGGCCGCCAGCACGAACTTCGTCCAACAGGACCGGAGTCTTCATCTGGAAGGTGGTCAGGACTTCGTCGGTGCCGTGTTTGCAGACTTTGCCAGCATGCGGGTACAGGTCGATCACGTCGCCCATGTTCATGTTGGTAACGTCGAATTCGATCGGCAGTGCGCCGGCATCTTCCATGGTGTTGTAGAAGATTGGAGCGATCTTGCTGCCGAAGCAGAAACCGCCAGCGCGCTTGTTCGGCACGAAAGGAACGTCGTCGCCGAAGAACCACAGCACCGAGTTGGTCGCCGATTTACGCGAAGAACCGGTACCGACCACGTCACCGACGTAGGCGATCGGGAAGCCGGCGTTGCGCATTTCTTCGATCTGCTTCATCGGACCGGTAACGCCTTGGGCGTCAGGCACGATACCTTCACGGGCCATTTTCAGCATGGCGAGGGCGTGCAGCGGGATGTCCGGGCGGGACCAGGCATCCGGGGCAGGGGACAGGTCGTCGGTGTTGGTTTCGCCGGTGACCTTGAACACCCGCAGGCTGATCTTGTCGGCCAGCACCGGGCGGTTCTTGAACCACTCGCCGTCAGCCCAGGATTGCACTACGCCTTTGGCGTGAACGTTACCGTTCTTGGCTTTTTCCGCCACGTCGTGGAAAGCATCGAACATCAGCAGGGTGTGCTTGAGTTCTTCGGCCGCTACTGGCGCCAGTTCGGCGTCGTCCAGCAGGTTGACCAGGGTCACGATGTTGTAGCCGCCTTGCATGGTGCCGAGCAGTTCAACAGCGCGTTTCTTGTCGATCAGAGGGGAAGTGGCTTCGCCTTTGGCCACAGCAGACAGGAAGCCGGCCTTTACATAGGCTGCTTCGTCCACGCCAGGCGGCACGCGATTGGTGATCAGGTCAACGAGGAAAGCTTCTTCGCCAGCCGGGGGATTCTTCAGCAGCTCGACCAGGCCTGCAGTTTGTTCGGCGTTAAGCGGCTGGGGAACGATACCCAGTGCTGCACGCTCTTCGATATGTTTGCGGTAGGCTTCAAGCACAGTTATTACCCTCATCAGTGGTCCCATCTGGGTGTCCGGGACGCTCATCCCGAAATTGCCGTACTCATGCGCTTCATGGCGTTGTGGGCCACTCAGCCAGAATTACCGACAATTCCTTACAGAAGCTGCTTTCAAAGTTTTACGCCTGCAGAACGGGAGCTGATGAGGGTTGGCGTTGGGCTTTTCCCCGCTGGAAAAACCCTTCGCCAACACCGCTCTGAAGGAACGACTGTGCTCGTGACGCTTTGAAAACAGCTTCTAACGGACATTGGCGCCTTAAAAGGCTGGCTGATTCTACGGGAAAAAAAAATTAAAGGTAAGTTAGGGTCTGACTTTTGAGGGGTGATGAATGTTAGACAAAGGGCTAACATGCCCACCTGTTCTGCTTTTCCGTGTCCTCCTACCTATGCCCAATCAGACCATCAAGACCCCCTGCGTCGGCCTTTGCTCCACTGTTTACGGTGATTTGGTGTGCCGTGGCTGCAAGCGTTTCCACCATGAAGTGATTAACTGGAATGGGTACAACGAGGAAGAAAAACGTGCGGTGTGGCTGCGGCTTGAGCAGTTGCTGTCCCAAGTGATGGCCAGCAAGCTGGAGATTTTCGACCCCCAGCGCCTGCGATGGCAGCTGGAGCAACGCAAGATCCGTTTTGTGCCGCATCAGTCGCAATATTGCTGGGCTTACCAGCTGATCGCCCGTGGTGCGCGGGTGATCAACAATCTGGAAGCCTACGGGATGGTGCTGATGCCGGAGTTTCGCGACTGGAACCTGCCGGAACTGCGTGATGCCATCGATCGGGAGTTCTTTTTGCTCTCCGAGGCGCATTACCAGCGCTATATCGCGCCGGGCTTTCTCAGGGACGCCTTTGGCGGCTAAAAGCATCGCGGGCAAGCCACGCTCCCACAGGGTTTGTGTCGTGCACAATGGTTGTGATCGACACAAACCCTGTGGGAGCGTGGCTTGCCCGCGAAGGCGTCCTTATTGGCGCTGCCTATATCAATGCTGAGTCACGATCTCCTCCAGGTGATCCATGATCGTATCCGGCTTCAGTACCAGCACGTCACTTTCCACTGCATCCAGCACCACTTCCGCCGTATTCCCGATCAATGCCCCGGATAACCCGGACCGCGCAACCGTGCCGATCACCGTCACCGACGCACCGAGCTTGTGCACCATATACGGAATCAACACATCCGCCGGCCCTTCGGCGATATGCAGGTGTTCGTCATCAATGTCGAACTCGGCCTGAAAGGTCTTGCACTGCTCGCGATAACGGGCTTCGATGGTTTCGCTGAGTTGCAAGGTCGGGTCGGCCGCCGACAGCATCGGCGATGGATGGGCACTGACCACATGCAAATGGGCTCTGGCCAGGCTGGCGATGTCATAACCGTGGTCGACGATGCTGGCGTGCAAGGTGCGGTGTTCGCCATCGGTATTGCCGACGTCGATCGCCGCCAGAATGACCCCGCCGGTCCAGGGCTTCGACGTCTTGACCAACAGCACCGGGGTTGGACAGTAGCGCAGCAGTTTCCAGTCTGCCGGGGTCAGCAGGGCCTTTTTCAACGGGCTGTCGGGGTAATGCTGTTTGATCACCAGCCCGCAGCCTTCCGCCTGCTGCACGTCGACGATGGTTTCGTGCAGGCTTTCATTCCACGCCTGCTCGGTGGTGACGCTGAAACCGTCCTCCAACAGGGCGGCCTTGAGTACGCCCAGCATGGCGCTGTGGTCATGCTTGCGGTCACAGACCAACAGGTGCAGATGGGCCTGGGTCACGCCGGCAATCAATTTGGCCCGTTTGAGCGCCAGGCTTTCCGAGTGTTCAGGTTCGATGACCACCAGGATGCTGCGGATGGCTTGCATGTTCGGGATCTCCAGGAAGGTAAAAAAGCTGCGTTGGACAACTATAGTTGCTGGCCGGGCATTCGGGACTTGATGCATATCAACGGTCGCGGCTGGTGGTCTGCCGGCAGGCCGGTATAATCGGCGCCCTTCGTTTTGAACCTTTTATCCGTGAGCCCCATGATCCTTCCCGAAATTCACGAGTTCCTCGGCTGCCGAACCCCCGACGGCTGGATCCAGGCCGCGCTGGCCGATCAGGAAACCCTGCTGATCGATCACAAGAACTGCGAATTCAAGGCCGCCAGCACGGCATTGAGCCTGATTGCCAAGTATCACTCCCATGTCGACCTGATCAACCTGATGTCGCGCCTGGCCCGGGAAGAGCTGGTGCATCACGAACAGGTCATGCGCCTGATGAAGAAGCGCAAGATCGAGCTGCGTCAGCTGTCCGCCGGGCGTTACGCCTCGGGGTTGCGCAAAGTGGTGCGCAGCCACGAACCGGTCAAGCTGGTGGATACCCTGGTGGTCGGCGCGTTTATCGAGGCCCGCAGTTGCGAGCGTTTCGAGGCGCTGGTGCCGTATCTGGATGAAGAGTTGGGCGCGTTCTATTTCGGCCTGCTGAAAAGCGAGGCGCGGCATTTTCAGGGCTACCTGAAACTGGCCTACCAGTACGGGGACGCCAAGGACATCGCCCAGGTAATCGACAAGGTCCGTGCCGCCGAGCAGGAGCTGATTGAATCGCCGGATGTGGAATTCCGTTTTCACAGTGGCGTACCAACGCCCTTGGCAGTGAACTGAATTACATGGAAAAAACCCGTCAGCCGCGCTCAGGCTGGCGGGGTCAAACATCAAGGATTGCTCAAGATGAACTTGGCCAATCTCAGCCATTCACGGCAATGCCAGCAGGTCAGTGCGAGCACTTGAGTAGCGGTCGCTTAGATCCTTGTTTCGACTGCACAGCGTCAAAGGAAGTTTTTCCGCTGTAAACGTAATAGTTTCAAACGTTTCAATGTAGTCTTTGACCGGTATTGCACTGCAGTCTGTATCTTTGGCCGGACTGGTGTAATAGAGCGTGCCAAAATACATCGGAATTGAATACTGCCATTTAATGTGATAGTTCCAGTCAGCGCTCAATATAATGGTCGGCTCCGGCATCCGCACTGGTGTTCTCTCGATCAGTTGTGCAGGGGTAACCCAGGCGCTTTTCAGCAGCTCGATGCTAGGCCTGTGGTCTGCAGATTCGACGCCTATGATGCAAAGATAATGCATGCCGGATTCACGGCTTATCGGCGCCTTTAGCGAAGCATCGGTTGCATCGAACGTGCCGCTGTAGTCATGAGGAGATTGGCAAAGCGCAACATCCTGCACTGTTTTGAATCGGTAGTAGGCGGTGTTCAATGTAAAATCAACCTGTACAGCAGGGGGCGAACTGTTGATATCCTCAGGCATGGCGATGTATTGGGTGGGCCACGACGAGGTGAGCACCTTGAACGTAGTGTAAGGTGCGCACGCATTTGAGTCGTTGCTGAAAACGCCATTGCTGAAACAGCCCGATAAATAATCGACGGGAACGCTGTAGTGGGTATCGGAGGACCACACCGGTTGTCCTCGCCTGATTTCACAGGGCGCATTGTCAAAGCATTTTTCTTCAATCTTCGCGCCATAGGTACTCGTCGTCAAAACACTGAGAATCTGGCCGGTATTGCGGTCAAGCACAGGGCTTCCTGAAGAGCCGGGGCGTATTTCCTTGCAGCGGTTTTTCAAGGTGGCGAGGTAGGCGCGAGTGTCTTCAACCAGAGGGGCCCCTGTCGGCTCCTGGGCGCAGGCTGCCAAACGCAGCCCGGACTCCTGAAGATCCTCTGGAGCACCGACCACAAGCACATTTGCAGTTACCCTGGGCCATTCGGATGCCATCCGAAGCGGATTAATTCCATCCGCGAGTAATGTAGACAAGGTAGCGTCCAGCTCCAGGACGGCGAGATCGGTATGTTTATAGTCCTTCCAGACAGTGTTATTGATTTTGTAGCTTTTGTAGGCGTTCGATGTGTCATTGAAGTAGTTGAATTTTACGGTTTCCTCGACAGGCTGGTCAAAACCCCATTCTTCGATCAAACAATGTGCTGCTGTAAGCAAATAGGCGGGGCCGACCGCATTGTTATTTTCATCGCGTGTATCGAGCAGGCTCGCGGTGCAGCTGGGTTCATCGTTCCAGAATATTTTCCCAACGCCATTCCAGCGGCTATGGCTGTTGTTTTGATTTTTTAGTAATACCGCGTCGGACTCATTGACAAGGCCTGCACCGAGATCGACGGCGTAAACTCCTGTCGATAAAAACAATGTTCCAGCTAGTAAAAATGAAGTATTCAGATGTTTCTTGTTCATAACCATTCCTTGGTTGATTTTAGAGGGTGAACTAAAGAGTGAGCTGTGTACTTGTAACGCATGTACGTGCGAGTCAAACAGTAAAAGCTTCGGCCTTGCGCAGCAAGTTTCGACGGCAAACGCAGGAGGATGAATGATTTCGGTCCTTTACAAAACGGGTAAAGCTCCCTGCGCCCAGCAAGGGTGCGACAAAGCGTTCACCGTTCCCGCTGCAGCAGGGCAGGCTCGCTTCAGCGGCTCAAACCCAGACGTTCATGCCACTGGGCGATCGACTCTTCGGGATAGACATCGAACTGCTTATCGCCAGGACGCACGTCGACTTCCACCCACGGCGCCCTGGAATCGAGGAGCAAGTGCGTGTGTTCTGGCGGCACCGGCAGCGGGGTGTCGATGACGGATGCAAACGGGTGGATCAATTCCGGCCATTCGGGGCTGAACAACCACAAGCCGGAGCCGCAAAGGGAGCAGAAATGCCGTTCGGCAGTGCTGCGGTGGGCGCGCTTGGCGCCTTCTTCCTTGAGTCGTGCGTGGTAAATCGCGATGTGTTTGCGGCCACGCACTTTCAGGCTGGCGGCGTCACCCGCAATATTGATCGAATAACCGCCCCCGCCCTGGGTCTTGCGGCAGATCGAGCAGTAGCAACGCTGGTAGGGGTAGGGGTGGGCGCTGGTCAAACCGAATGACACCGCGCCGCAATGACAGGAACCTTCGAGCTGCATGACATCCTCCGACGAGTCTGGAACTTACCCAGTACAGCCTAGGGGGCGTTCTCAATTAGTTTCCCCGCCGCGGTGTGGAAACTAATTGAGAACGCCCCCTAGACCCTCAGCGGCCCTCCTTAGTCTGTTGAAAGTACCTTGCACAACACGCTCATCATGTTGGGCCTGTCAGTCTGGACATGGCTGACCAGCGCAATCTCTCTGTCATACCGGTCGATGCCTACCGGGTGCACTGCGCACTTATGGCCCCAATGTTCAAAGCCGGACCAATACGGCACAAGGCTCACGCCAAGACCTTCGGTGACGAGCATGGCAATGGTCTCCAGTGCATCCAGATCCAACAGTGGCGTCGGCGTCAAGCCATTGTCCGCCAAGAAATGCTCGGCATGGCGTCCGCCCCACGAATCTGGATCGTATCGAATGTAGGGACGGGTTTTCAGTTGAGCAAGGATGCTGTCCGAGGTCTTTTCCTTCGACAGGAAAACCAGAGGTTCCTTTCGCAGCGATACCAGATGCAACGCTTTTGGCAATTCAAAAGGCGGAACGACCAATATGGCAGCGTCCACTTCACCTGAGAGAAGTGCTTGATACAACGAGCGCGATGTTCCCGGCACAATGACCGGCTTGAGACCCGGTGCCAGCTCGGTCAGGGCCCGCAATGCTCCGGGTAGCAGACCGGTCAGGACGGTCGAAATAGCGCCTATTCTCAATGGTCCCGTAAGCCCCCCCACGTCGGCGTCGCCCGCCAGTAGCGCAATCTCGCGAACGACGCGTTTGGCTCTGGGCAATAGACATAGACAGGCTTGACTCGGCTTGGCTGAGTGCCCGACGCGAGACAGAAGTTCGAAGCCGAGTTGCCGTTCGAGCGCGAGAATTCGCTGACTGACCGCTGCTGCCGTCAACCCCTCCACGCGCGCGGCATGTGCTATGGAACCGCATTCCACGACCGTGATGAGGCTTTTCAGATAACGGGTGTCCATAACAAATTCTTTCGATGGCATTAAAAACTACATGCTATCTCTTTTGATAAAAACCGCACAAGCTTCATCCGGTCCAGTCATTTGCGCCTTCCGGTGATTTTCAGGAGCCACCTATGCAGTCGATTTTTCATTTTGCTTTTCACGTCCGCGATTTGGCGCTTTCCCGTCAGTTCTACTGTGATTTACTGGGTTGTGAGGAAGGTCGAAGCACTGATACATGGGTAGACGTCAATTTTTTCGGGCATCAATTATCGTTGCACTTGGGCGAACCCTTTCCAGTGAGTAACACCGGAGAGGTAGGCGCGCACAAGGTGCCGATGCCCCATTTTGGTGTGATATTGCAGATGGCGGACTGGATTGCCTTAAAAGACCGCCTGATCAAAGGCGCAGTAAAGTTTGTTCTCCCACCGGACATCCGTTTTCCTGGAGAGCCCGGAGAACAGGCAACCATGTTCTTTCTGGACCCTGCCGGGAATCCTATCGAGATAAAAGGTTTCGCTGATTTGCAATCGGTTTACGCGACTTGAGAGGTGTCCATGGTGGTGCAACTCCAGGAAATGAAAAAGGAACGATATGCACGATTTCAGTAATTCTGATGCCACTGCCATTTCGGAATGGGTTCGTTCGGATGTGGTGAGTACAGAGTCGGTAGCCGAACACTTTCTTCAATGTGTTGCGTCGCGAGAGCCGAGCATAAAGGCGTTTGTTTCGTTCGATCCGGACGGAGTGCGCGCGCAAGTTGAGCAAATGACAAAGCGTAAAGCGAAGGGTCTCCTGGCAGGTGTTCCAGTGGGCATCAAAGACAACTATGACACCTTGGATCATCCCACCCGTTTTTACTCTCCGATCTATGATGACAACTGCCCATCGCGCGACGCGCATGTCGTCTCACTGCTGCGTCAGGCCGGAGCAGTCATCATGGGCAAGACCCATACCACCGAATTCGCTTACATGCATACCGGGCCCACCCGCAATCCACACGATCTCGACAGAACCCCTGGAAGCTCCAGCGCCGGATCGGCAGCAGGGATGGCAGCCGGTTTTTTCCCGATCGCTTTGGGGACACAGACGGCCGGATCATTGATTAAACCCGCATCCTACTGCGGACTTTATGCGTTCAAGCCTTCCTATGGGTTGGTTTCTCTTGAAGGGGTCAAACCATTAGCGCCAAGCTTCGATACGGTGGGTTGGTATGGCCGCTCCGTGCGTGATCTGGAGCTGATGGCTCAAGTGTTGATTCCTGGTTTTCCCAAGCTCACCCATGAGCGCCCTTTACGGTCGTTCGGCTTTTGTCGTACGGCCCGTTGGGATCAAATAGACGAGGACGTGGCCACTTCACTGGAGGCCGCTGTAGAAAGTCTGCGATCGGCAGGGCATCAAGTGAGCGAGGTGCTGCTGCCCGAGGAATTTGCCGCTGTATTTGATGACCACCTGCTGATAAACGATTGCGAGGGCGCTCGATCATTCGCCAAAGAACTGCACATGCAACCGGACAAACTGAGCGCAGAACTGTTAGCCATGTTCGAGCGCGCCAGTCTGACGACCTGGGAGCAAGAGTCAGCGGCACAGAAGCGATTAGCAAAGTTAGCTATCGTTCTGGAAGAAATATTCAAGCCTTTTGACGCCGTTTTGGGTGCGAGCTGTGGCATCGTCGCCCCGTTGGGACTTGAAGCCACCGGACCTTCCGATTTCAGCAAGTTTTGGATGGCATTTGGATTGCCCCAAATTAATGTCCCTCTGGTTCGGAACACAGGAGCGCTTCCAGCAGGCCTTCAAATCATCGGAGGATTCAGAAACGACAGCCATCTGTTGCAAGCTGCGGAGCAGGTTGATGCGGTGCTGCGGTCTAGGGCCGAGCCACCCGCCACAAATACCAAGAGGCCACCGTCCGAAACGGACTCCACGCCAGTCCAATCTCAATCATCTGCTTACGCGTCGGCTGCACCTCCAGCCCCTTGAGTCGCCGATAGCCCTCACGCACGCCAAAGTCATCGGCCGGCAAAATATCCGGCCGTTCGAGGCTGTAGATCAGCAACATCTCCACGGTCCAGCGCCCGACCCCGCGCAAGGTGACCAAACGCTCGATCAACACTTCATCCTCCATGGCCAGCGCCGTGACGTAGTCCGGCACCACGCCATCCAGCGTCGCTTGAGCAATCCCTTGAATGGTCGCGATCTTGCTGGCGGAAAATCCGCAACTGCGCATCCGCTCGAAGTTCGTCGCGACAATCTGTTCAGGCCTGGGGAATGCCCCCCCTGGAAACAAGGCCAGCAATCGACCGACAATCGCGTCCCCGGCCCGGGCGTGCAGTTGCTGGTAGGCAATCGCCCGCACCAGCGACTCATAAGGGTCGCGAGCCGCATGGGCCTGATGCAGGCAGGGGCCGATGGCGGCGATGTGACGGCGCCAGTCGTCGTCGATGGACGCCAGGAACGCGGTGGCGGGCAGGTACGGGTCGTGCATGGAAGTCAGGTTGTCCTTCCTGGTGATGTTCATGATGGCGTGGATCAGAACGCAAGGTGTTCGGTGAGCTGCACCGCGGCTTTTTCCAGCCGGAGCAGAAACGCCTTGCGCGGTTGTCCTCCACCATAGCCGGTCAGCGAGCCGTCCGCACCGATCACCCGGTGGCAGGGCATCACAATCGAAAGGCGGTTGTGCCCGTTCGCCAGGCCCACGGCGCGGCTCGCGCCAGGCTTGCCCAGCTTCGCGGCGATGGTGCCGTAGGTGCTGGTCTGGCCGTAAGGGATCTTCGCCAGCTCGGCCCACACCCGGCGGGCGAATTCGCTGCCCGGCAGGTGCAGCGGCACGTTGAACACGGTCAGTTTGCCGGCGAAATACGCTGCCAGTTCTTCTTCGATCTGGCGCAAATGGCTATTGTGCCCCGGTGCCACGGCATAGCCGTAGCGCTGCTGCAACTCTTCGACTTCCCGGTTCAGAGCCGGCCGGTCAAGAAACTCCAGCAACACCAGCCCCCGGCGTTCGGCCATGGCGATCATCGGCCCCAGGGGCGTGGTCAGGCGAGTGAACAGTAACGGCTCGCTGTTGATGGCGCGGCCGGGCGTGATGTGGAAGGACTTTTGAAACGCATCGCGGAAACCGCTCAGTGATTCATAGCCTGAGTCGAATGCGGCGTGATCGATGGAGTCGCCCTGTTTGATACCGCCCAAGGCCATGCCGAGGCGGCGGGTGCGCAGCCAGGCGTGGAAGGTCATGCCGAAATGCTGCTTGAACCAGCGCCGCAGTTTCAGTGGCTCGATGCCTTCTGCGAGCAACTGCGCGTCGCTCCAGCGCAGGTCGGGACCTGCGTCCACCGCCCTGAGCAGTTGTTGCACCCAGTCCGGAGCGATAGCCGCCGCGTCCAGCGGTTTGCAACGCAAGCAGGCGCGGTAGCCGGCCGACAGGCAATCATCGGCATGGGCAAAGAACTCGACGTTCTCCGGCTTCGGCTTGCGCGCCGTGCAACTGGGGCGACAGAAGATGCCGGTGGTCTTGACCGCAGTAAAAAACACCCCCTCGTAGGCGGTGTCTCGTTCGAGCATGGCGCGAACCATCTCGGCGTGGGGCGGCAGCACAGCGTTTTGTAGGTTCATGGGCTGAGCATAAGGCGCGTCGCCCGGCGCCTCCACCGGAAAATCGACAGAGAATTCGTAGGAGCTGCCGAAGGCTGCGATCTTTTGATTTTGCCTTTTAATATCAAGATCAAAAGATCGCAGCCTTCGGCAGCTCCTACACAGTTCAGGCCCGGCGTGCCATCAGCAACACCGAAGCCGCCGCCGAGAGTAAGCCCGCGCAGCAACGGTTGAATATCCGCTTGCCCCGTGGCTCGGCAAACCAGCGGCGCATATGCAGGCCCATATAGGCGTAGGCGCCGATCGCAATCCATTCCAGCACCAGGAACAACGCGCCCAACAGCGCAAATTGCGGGGTGATTGCCCGGGTCGGGTCAACGAACTGTGGCAGGAACGCGGTGAAGATCAGGATCGCTTTCGGATTGCCGGCCGCCACCAGAAATTCCTGTCGCGCCAATCTCAGCGTGCCCACCGGCGCTCCCGCAACACTGTCTTGCGTCCCGGGATCGGCACGCCACAACTGCCAGGCGAGATAAAACAGATAGGCCGCGCCGACGATCTTGATCCCGTAGAACAGCAGCTCCGAGGTTTGCAGCACTACTGCCAGCCCTGCCGACGCGAGGGCGATCATCCCGGCAAACGCCAGCAGCCTGCCGATCCCGGCGACACACGCGGTGCGATAGCCATAGCGGGTCGAGTTACTGACCGACAACAGGTTGTTCGGGCCTGGTGCCATGTTCAGGGCGAAGCAGGCGGGGAGGAAGAGGGAGAGGGTGGCGAGGTCCATGACGGGGCTCCTGAAACAAGAGCGATATTTTTATCACAGGCGTGCAAGGCTTGACCCGTACAGTGGTGAACGCCAGTCGCGGTACAGGTGAGGGGCGTTTTGTTCAATACAGCCATCGAGCCGCTCTCTACCTTGGGGCCTGGTTCAATTGAATGGAAGAAAGGTGCGATGAGTCTGATTATTTCCATGGCGGCGTTTGCCCTGGCGGCTTCGATAACGCCGGGGCCGGTGAACATCGTGGCGTTGAGTTCGGGGGCGCGTTACGGTTTTCGCGCCAGTCAGCGACATGTGGCCGGTGCAACGCTGGGCTTTGTATTGCTGCTGGTTCTGATGGGATTGGGCTTGCATGAGCTGTTGCAGCTATGGCCAGCGTTGACGCAGGTGGTGCAATGGGCCGGCGTGGCGTTCCTGTTGTACATGGCCTTTAAATTGGCTGCCGACCAGGGGCAGCTCGAAGCGAAGGAGTCAGGCCGGGCACCGTCGATGCTCTACGGCGCCGTCATGCAATGGCTAAACCCGAAAGCCTGGCTGGCCTGCGTGGCCGGCATGGGGGCGTTTGTCGCCGATGGCGAGGCGCGGCTGGTCTGGCAGTTTGCCGCGGTGTACCTGGTGATCTGCTACCTGTCCGTCGGCTGCTGGGCCTATGCCGGGACTTTTTTGCGCGGTTATCTGAACAACCCGGCAGGCATGCGCTTGTTCAACCGGATCATGGCGTTGTTGCTGACGGTGAGTGCCATTTACCTGGTGTTGCCTTAGGCGTCTTAACGCAGATCTCTGTGGCGAGGGAGCTTGCTCCCGTTGGGCTGCGAAGCGGCCCCGCAAACCTGCAAACGCATTTTGTCAGACACTTTGCGTTCTCAGGTTTTACGACTGCTGCGCAGCCGAGCGGGACGGTGCGGCGTTCCGACAAGCTCCCTCGCCACAGGGGATCGTGCGGGTTTCAGCCGCGATACTGCCCCGGTGTCGCCGCCAGGTGTTGTTTGAACGCCCGCTGAAAATGCGCCTGATCGGCAAACCCCGCTTCCAGTGCGACATCGGCGATCAGCTTGCCGCTGCGCAGTCGATCCCGGGCGAACTGGATGCGCCGGTTGACCAGAAACGCATGGGGCGTCATGCCGTAATGCTGCTTGAATGCACGGATCAGATAAGACGGCGACAGCTGAGCCGCCTCGCAAATGTCTTCGAGCTTGAGCATTTGCGTGCAATTGTCGCGGATGTAATCAGCCGCCCGCTCCAGTTTGAAATTGGGCTCGCGCAGCGGTGGATCGACCGGGTTGAGCCGTAGCTGCACCTCGGTGAAAAACTCCACCGCCGCGCTGTGTTTACGCAGCACGTCTTGCTGATCGTCAACCAACACGTCGTACAAGCCCGTCAGGCCGGCAAACAGCTGCGCGTCGCGGTTATGGGTGACGCAAAACCGCCGAAACGCGAGGTCGTGGCTGAACCCGAGCTGGTGCTGCAGATCGGTGAGCCACGGCGTATCGACGTACAACATCAAGTACGACCAGGGCTGATTATCAATGGGATTGCAGGCATGGACATCGCCGGGATTCATCAGCACGACGGTGCCGGCACTGACCTGAAATGCCGATTGCTCGTGGAGATAGGTACTGCACCCGGCGGTGATCGCCCCGATGGAAAAGTGCTCATGGGCGTGCCGGGTGTAACAGACCTCGCGCCCATCGGCGATGGAGCGGGCTTCGATGAAGGGCAGGGCGTCATCACGCCAGAAGCGCGGGGCCTTGTCCGTGTCTTTGGCAACGGTGTGTTTCATTGTCAACGTCCGCGGCGGATCAGTTTCGCAGTGTATTAGCTCTCGCCGTCAAAGGCGCGCTGCAACGCAGCGATGTCGAGTTTTTTCATCTGCAACATCGCCGACATGGCCCGTTGTGATTTCGTTGTGTCGGGGTCTTTCATCATGTCCATCAGGGCCACCGGTACGATCTGCCACGACACGCCGAATTTGTCCTTGAGCCAGCCGCATTGCCGGGCCTCAGTGGGGCCACCCGCCGACAGACGCCCCCAGAAGTGGTCGACTTCTTCCTGAGTGTGGCAATTGACCTGGAACGAAATCGCCTCGTTGAACTTGAATACGGGACCACCGTTGAGCCCGGTAAAGCTCTGCCCGTCGAGTTCGAAGCTGACCGTCATTACCGAGCCTTCGGGCCGACCATGGATCTCTCGACCGGCCTTGCTGTAGTGGGTCATGGCGCTGATTTTCGAATGATCGAAGATCGCGCAATAGAACTTGGCGGCCTCTTCGGCCTGATCGTCAAACCACAGGCAGGGCGTGAGTTTTTGAACACGATGCATGACGGTGCTCCTCTACGGATTGCTCGGGCTGGGACTTTCAGCGTAGTCAGCCGCTGGTGGTCTGGCTGTGCCGTAGATCGACAAGTGCGGCAGGCGGACCGGTGTTTTCGTTCTGTGGTATGGGGATGGGGGATGGGGGGCATATCCGTTTCTGCGGTAACGGCCGCTGGCGGTTCCGCCCTTACGGCGGGTCACTTGGAAAAGCGCCAAGTAACCAAGCGCTTTTGCCCCTGTCGTTCGGTGCCTCGCCTAGGCTCGGCATGCCCTCGCTCCGGTCCTGCTCCGTGGGCCCGCCGCCATCGGCCATCCATGGCCGGGGGCGGCTAACCCGGCATCCATGCCGGGTTGCCCACTGCGCAGAACCTCCTCTCGGCCTCTCGGAGGGGGCGGTGCATCAAGATCAAAAGCTGCAGGCGAGCTAACGCTCGGCCTGATGAGTGGTGAAAAGCAAAAGCTGTACGCCGATCCCCGTGTAGGAGCCGGCTTGCTGGCGAAGACGGCGGCACATTCAATAGAAGTGTTGATTGATAGGCCGCTTTCGCTGCGGTGCGGTGATCCGACAAGCCAGCTCCTACAGGAGATCTTCAGCGAACTCCCGATCGGCGGCGACGCCGATCCCTGTGGGAGCCTGCTTGCGAAGCTGTTGATTTTGCCGTTGCCGTTGCCGTTGCCGTTGCCGTTGCCGTTGCCGTTGCCGTTGCTTTGGCTTTGGCTTCAGATCTGCCGCCCCTTTCCCAGAGGCCGAACGCAGGCGTTGCGCAGGGGCACCGCGGCAAGGATGCCGCGGTAGCCGCCCTCGGCCATGGATGGCCGATGGCGGCGGGCCCCCGGAGCAATGCCGGAGTGAGGGCATGCCGAGCCTGGGCGAGGCACCGAATGGCGGGGCAAAAATACCTTGGTTACTTGGGGCTCTTCCAAGTGACTCGCCGTAAGGGCGAAACCGTCAGCGGCCGTTACCGCAGAAACGGATATGTACACCAACAAAGACCGTAAGCAGCCATATCCACATAAACGGATATGTGCACCAACAAATACCGCTAGCAGCCACATCCGCATTCCATCCATAAAGACCGCCATCAAGTGACCGGTGGTCGATGAACCTGTCCCGCAGGAAAATTTGCGCTTAGCTGTAGGGATAACCCGAGGTGCGCGCAGACCGACAAACCCTTGTAGGAGCGAGCCTGCGCACGATGGGCGATAACGATAACGCGTTTTTCCGAATGAACGCGTTGCCCTTGAGACCATCGCGAGCAGGCTCGCTCCCACATGATGGCGTCATGCACAGAGTCCCTTCAGAACACCGTGAGTCTGAGGAAATTCGCCATGCTGACCCTTAACATCAATGGCAAGGATCAGGAGCTGGACGTTCCGGCGGACATGCCGCTGCTCTGGGTTCTGCGCGATGTCGCGCACCTGACCGGCACCAAATTCGGTTGCGGCATGGCCCAGTGCGGTGCCTGCACCGTGCACGTCGACAGTGCGCCGCTGCGCTCCTGCGTCACGCCCGCCACGGCCGTGGCTCACGGGCAGAAAATTCTGACCATCGAAGGCCTGTCCACCGACGGCTCGCACCCGGTGCAACAAGCCTGGGCCGAACTCGATGTGGTCCAGTGCGGTTATTGCCAGTCCGGGCAGATCATGTCGGCGGCCGCCTTGCTGGCGAAGATCCCCAAACCCACCGACAGCGACATCGATCAGGCGCTCTCCGGCAACATTTGCCGCTGTGGCACCTACCCACGAATTCGTGCCGCGGTGAAACGCGCCGCAGAAATCGGTTGATGTCATGTGGATGGGAGCCTGAATCATGAACAGTATCAATCCTCTGTCGCGTCGCGGTTTTCTCAAGGGCAGCGCATTGCTGGGCGGCGGTCTGGTGGTAGCGTTTGTCATCCCCGGCGGCCATCGCTTTGCCCTCGGCGCCGAGAATCAAGGCAACGTTTTCGCGCCCAATGCGTTCTTGCGCATCGGCAATGACAACAGCGTCACCGTGCTGCTCGGCCACTCGGAAATGGGCCAGGGCATCTGGACCGGCCTGACCATGTTGATCGCCGAAGAACTGGAGGCCGACTGGTCGAAAATCCATGTCGAACACGCACCGGCCTCGGCAGCCGATTATGGCCTGGCCAAGTATTACGGGATGCAGATTACCGGTGGTTCGACCTCGACCTGGATGGAATTCGACCGTTACCGCCAGGCCGGCGCCGCAGCGCGTTTGATGTTGATCGACGCGGCCGCCAAGCGCTTCAACGTCGCGCCTTCCGAGATTCGCACCGAATCGGGCGTGGTCATTGCCGGCGACAAACGCGCCACCTACGGCGAGCTGGCTGATGATGCCGGCAAGCTGCCGGTGCCGGACCCGGCCTCGATCAAGTTCAAGGAGGCCAAGGACTGGAAGGTCATCGGCAAGCCCACCAAACGCCTGGATACACCGGAGAAAATCACCGGCCGGGCCAAGTTTGGCATCGACGTGCAGTTCGACGGCTTGATGACCGCCATGGTCGCCCGTTCGCCCGTGCTCGGTGGCAGCGTCAAATCCTTCGAAGGTGCCGGGGCGCTGGCGATACCGGGGGTGCATAAAGTGGTGCAGGTGCCCACGGGCGTCGCGGTGATCGCCGATCATTATTGGGCGGCGAAGCTCGGACGCGATGCGCTGAAGGTCGACTGGGACCTGGGGCCGAATGCCGGCCTCGACAGTCAGCAACTGCTGGAGAGCTTCCGCAAACTCGCCGCCACGCCCGGCACGCCGGTTTGCCAGGCCGGGGATGCCACGGCAACGTTGGGCAAAGCGGTGAAAGCCATCGATGTCGAATACAGCGTGCCTTATCTGGCCCACGCGCCGATGGAACCGCTCAACTGCACGGTGAACATCACCAGCGATAAATGCGAAATCTGGACCGGCACCCAGTTCCAGACCCTGGACCAGATGATTGCCGGCAAGATCACCGGGCTCAAACCTGAACAGGTGGAGATTCATACCGAGTTTCTCGGCGGCGGTTTCGGCCGCCGTGCCAATCCGACTTCGGATTTTGTCGCCGAAGCCGTGGAAGTCGCCAAGGCAGCGGGTGGACCGGTAAAAACCGTGTGGTCGCGGGAGGATGATATCCGGGGTGGTTACTACCGCTCGGCGTTTCTGCATCAGGCACGTATCGGGCTGGATGCCGGCGGCCTGCCGATCGCCTGGAAACATGTGATGGTCGGGCAGTCGATCATGGCCGGCACGCCATTCGAGGAGATGATGGTCAAGGACGGCGTCGACAAGACCTCGGTCGAAGGCCTTGCCGACAGCCCTTACCTCAAGGGATTGGCTAATCGTCAGGTTGAACTGCATTCGCCGAAAACCGGGATCAGCGTGCTCTGGCTACGTTCGGTAGGGCACACCCATACCGCGTTCGTCATGGAGTCGCTGATCGACGAACTGGCAGAGGCGGCCGAAAAAGACCCGCTGGACTATCGGCGAACCTTGCTCAAGGATCATCCACGGCATCTGGGTGTGTTGAACCTGGCCGTCGAGAAAGCCAACTGGGAGGCGTCGCTGCCGGATGGCCATGCGCTGGGTGTCGCGGTGCATGAGTCTTTTGGCAGCTACGTCGCCCAGGTGGCGGAGGTATCCCAGGACAACCTGGCGATCCGCGTGCATCGAGTGGTGTGCGCGGTGGATTGCGGCATTGCGGTCAACCCGATGAGCATCGCTGCGCAAATGGAGTCGGCGATCACGTTCGGCCTCGGATTTACCTTGCACAGCAAACTGACCTTCAAGGACGGGCAGGTAGAGCAGTCCAATTACCACGACTATCAGGTGCTGCGGCTCAACGAAATGCCGCTGGTCGAAGTGCATATCGTGCCTAGCAGCGAGAAACCCGGCGGTGTTGGCGAAGCCGGTGTGCCGCCCACGGCGCCGGCGGTGGCCAACGCGGTGTTCGCCTTGACCGGCCAACGCTTGCGCGAGCTGCCGCTGCAATTGTCGGGGGTGTGAGATGAAACGACATCTGATGCTTGGTGCGGTGGTGTTGATCGGTCTGATCGCTTACGCCGAGGACCTGTTCGCTGACGATAAGGAGGCCATTAAGGCGTTCGACTCCGTGCAAAAGGTCTTCCAGAGCCCACGCTGCCAGAACTGCCATATCCCCGGCGATTCGCCGTTGCAGTTCGACGCCGGGATTCCCCACGCAATGAACGTCGTGCGGGGCATGGACGGCAAGGGCGCTGCGGGCTTGCCATGCGCCACTTGCCACGCCGAAAGCAACCCACCGGCCAGTTACGGCGCTAATACGCCGCCGGGGGCGCCGCACTGGAGTCTGCCGCCGGCGGCACACAAAATGGCCTGGATCGGTCTGCCGGCGGACAAGTTGTGCGCGATGATCAAGGACCGCTCCAGCAATGGCGATCGCGATTTTGCCGCGCTGATCAAGCATGTCAGCGACGACAAACTGGTGCTCTGGGGCTGGAATCCGGGAGTAGGGCGCGCGCCTGTGCCGGTGCCGCATGACATTTTCGTTGCCCAGTTCAAGCTCTGGGCAGACGCGGGAGGGCCGTGTCCGGTAGAGGGCAGTTGACCGGTGGTCCGTTAACAGGGAGTCAATCCGGGTATGGACGACTCTAAAGAACATACCCGCCAATGGAGTGAGTAATGCTGATCCCAGGCAAACCGGTCAAACACAGTGCTTGCGCAGACCCCTTGCGTACACCTCTGCAGGTGCGCGAATTACTGCGTGACCTGGCCCGCAAGGCCGAGCAGGAACTGATGGGCTTGCAGATGTCGAGCATGGATGAGCTGACGCTGCTCTCCAATCGTCACGGTTTCACGGCGCTTGCCCAATTGGGACTGGACGCCTGCCAGCAGTTGGGACGGCCAGCGACCCTGCTGTTTTTCGATCTCGATGACTTCAAACATATCAATTATCTGTATGGCCGTGCCGAGGGTGACGACGCCCTGAAAACCTTCGCGGATGTGCTGCGCATCGCGTTTCGCGAAAACGACGTGATTGGTCGACTCGGTGACGATGAATTTGTCGCGTTGTTGACCGGCTCGGGCTGGGTGGACATCGCACCGATCAAGGCGCGTCTCGAAGAAATGCTCGACGAGCGCAATGCTACGGTGCGTCGCGGTTATGACATTCGTTTCAGTATCGGGCAGATCGAGTTTGATGCCACTCTTCACCATGGCGTCGAGGAACTGCTGGCTGAGGCCGAAAGGGCGTTGCGCCGGTAGGTAGATGTTGCACTACTGTCCGGTCCGGCCACTTCGCGATTCGTCAGCTTTGTGTGCGTTGTCCAAGCACCTGGTAACCCTGTGGGAGCGGGCTTGCCCGCGATGGCGGTTTCCATTCAGCAAAGATGTTGCCTGACACGCCGCCATCGCGGGCAAGCCCGCTCCCACAGGGACAGCATCAGCCTTGAAACTGTACATAAAAAAACCCGCCTGAAGAGGCGGGTTTTTTATGGGGTCAGCTGAAGATTACTCTTCGAGGCTACCCATGGCCGTGGTGTTGAAACCACCGTCCACGTACATGATTTCGCCGCTGATGCCGGACGCCAGGTCCGAGCACAGGAAGGCACCGGCGTTGCCGACTTCGTCGATGGTGACGTTGCGACGCAGCGGGGTTTGCGCTTCGTTGGCGGCCAGCATCTTGCGGAAGTTCTTGATGCCAGAAGCCGCGAGGGTGCGGATCGGGCCAGCCGATACGCAGTTGACGCGGGTGCCGTCCGGGCCCAGGGAGCCGGCCAGGTAACGCACGCCAGCTTCCAGCGAAGCCTTGGCCATGCCCATTACGTTGTAGTTCGGCATGGTGCGCTCGGCGCCCAGGTACGACAGGGTCAGCAGGCTGCCGTTGCGGCCTTTCATTATTTCGCGACCGGCCTTGGCCAGGGCCACGAAGCTGTAGGCGCTGATGTCGTGAGCGATGCGGAAACCTTCACGGGTGGTGGCTTCGGTGAAGTCGCCGTCCAGTTGGTCGCCCGGGGCGAAGCCGACGGAGTGCACGATGCAGTCCAGGCCGTCCCACTTCTTGCCCAGCTCAACGAAAACCTTAGCGATTTCTTCATCGCTGGCCACGTCGCACGGGAAGCACAGGTCCGGGTTGGAACCCCAGCTCTGGGCGAACTCTTCGACACGACCCTTGAGTTTGTCGTTCTGATAAGTGAAGGCAAGCTCAGCGCCCTCGCGATGCATGGCGGCAGCGATGCCGGATGCGATGGACAGCTTGCTGGCGACACCGACGATCAGTACGCGCTTACCGGCGAGAAAACCCATGTGTTGCTCCTCTCTTTTCAGGTTATTGCGCAGTGGCTGGTGCCAGGAAAGCGGCTTCCAGCAACTGCTGTGTATACGGATGTTTGGGAGCGGCAAAAATACTTTGCGCGTCTCCCTGTTCGACCACTTGGCCCTGCTTGACCACCATCAGCTGGTGGCTCAGCGCTTTGACGACAGCCAGGTCATGGCTGATAAACAGATACGTCAGGTTGTACTTGGTTTGCAGTGAACGCAGCAGCTCCACCACTTGGCGTTGCACTGTCCGGTCGAGGGCCGAAGTCGGCTCGTCCAGCAGAATCAACGCCGGTTTTAGCACTAATGCCCGGGCAATGGCGATTCTCTGCCGTTGCCCACCGGAAAATTCGTGGGGGTAGCGGTTCCGGGTTTCCGGGTCCAGGCCTACCTCCTTGAGTGCCGCAATAATCGCCAGTTCCTGTTCCGCCTCGGTGCCCATCTTGTGGATTCGCAGGCCTTCGCCGACGATCTGGCTCACGCACATCCGTGGACTCAGGCTGCCGAACGGGTCCTGGAATACCACCTGCATCTCCCGACGCAGCGGTCGAACCTGTTGCTGCGTCAGGCAGTCTAGCTGCTTGCCTTCAAAACGGATGGTGCCTTTGCTGCCGATCAATCGCAAAATCGCCAGACCGAGCGTCGATTTGCCGGAACCGCTTTCTCCCACGATCCCCAGGGTCTGGCCCTGGGGCAGGCTGAAGTTGATTCCGTCCACCGCCTTGATGTGATCCACGGTCTTTTTCAGCAAGCCTTTCTTGATCGGGAACCAGACTTTCAGGTCCTCGACTTGCAACAAAGGCGGGCCGATGACATTGCTCGCCGGCTTCCCGCCGGGCTCCGCTGCCAGCAGTTCCCGAGTGTACGGATGCTGCGGCGCGCGGAACAACTCTTCACACGATGCCTGTTCGACGATGCAACCGCGCTGCATGACACATACGCGATGCGCAATTCTTCGCACAAGGTTCAAATCGTGACTGATCAACAGCAGCGCCATGCCCAATCGGGCCTGCAGTTCCTTGAGCAATTCGAGGATTTTCAGTTGAACCGTCACGTCCAGCGCGGTGGTCGGTTCGTCGGCGATCAGCAGTTCCGGTTCGTTGGCCAGGGCCATGGCGATCATCACCCGTTGGCGCTGGCCGCCGGATAATTCGTGGGGCAGGGCCTTGAGACGCTTTTCCGGTTCAGGGATGCCAACCATCTCCAGCAGTTCCAAAGTGCGTTTGGTCGCGACTTTGCCGATCAGGCCTTTGTGAATGCTCAGCACCTCATTGATCTGCTTCTCGATCGAGTGCAGCGGATTGAGCGAGGTCATCGGTTCCTGGAAGATCATTGCGATCCGGTTGCCGCGGATGTGGCGAATGGTTTTCTCTTTCAGGCTCAGCAGGTTTTGCCCGGAATACTCGATGGTGCCGGACGGATGCCGGGCGAGCGGGTAGGGCAGCAGGCGCAGGATCGAGTGCGCGGTCACCGATTTGCCTGAGCCGCTTTCGCCCACCAAGGCCAGGGTTTCGCCGCGCTTGATGTCGAAGCTCACGCCTTCGACCACCCGCTGGACGCGTTCGCCGACGACGAATTCGACGGCCAGGTCGCGCACTTCGATCAGATTGTCCTGATTCATTTCACTTCCTCGGGTCGAAGGCATCGCGAGCGGACTCGCCGATGAACACCAGCAAACTCAACATCAACGCCAGCACCGCAAACGCGCTCATGCCCAGCCACGGCGCCTGCAGGTTGGATTTGCCCTGGGCCACCAGTTCACCCAGGGACGGTGCGCCCGGCGGCAAACCGAAGCCCAGGAAGTCGAGGGCGGTCAGGGTGCCGATGGCGCCGGTCAGGATGAACGGCATGAAGGTCATGGTCGAGACCATGGCGTTGGGCAGGATGTGGCGGAACATGATCGCACCATTCTGCATCCCCAGGGCCCGGGCCGCGCGCACGTATTCAAGATTGCGCCCGCGCAGGAACTCGGCGCGCACCACGTCCACCAGGCTCATCCACGAGAACAGCAGCATGATCCCCAGCAGCCACCAGAAGTTCGGCTGGACGAAACTGGCGAGAATGATCAGCAGGTACAGCACCGGCAACCCGGACCAGATCTCGAGGAAGCGCTGCCCGGCCAGGTCGACCCAACCGCCGTAGAAGCCCTGCAAGGCCCCGGCGATGACACCGATGATCGAGCTGAGAATGGTCAGGGACAGGGCAAACAGCACCGAAATCCGGAAGCCGTAGATCACCCGGGCCAACACGTCGCGGCCCTGGTCATCGGTGCCCAGCAGGTTGTCGGTCGAGGGCGGCGCGGGGGCCGGGACTTTCAGGTCGTAGTTGATGCTCTGGTAGCTGTAGGGGATCGGCGCCCACAGCACCCAGGCGTCCTTGGCCTTGAGCAGTTCGCGGATGTACGGGCTCTTGTAGTTGGCTTCCAGCGGGAATTCGCCGCCGAAGGCGGTTTCCGGGTAGCGTTTGAGCGCCGGGAAGTACCAGCCGTTGTCGTAGTGCACCACCAGTGGTTTGTCGTTGGCGATCAGTTCGGCGCCGAGGCTCAGGCCGAACAGCAGCAGAAACAGCCACAGCGACCACCAGCCACGCTTGTTGGCCTTGAACAGTTCGAAACGTCGGCGATTGAGCGGGGACAGGTTCATCTCAATGCTCCCGGCTTTCGAAGTCGATGCGCGGATCGACGAAGGTGTAGGTGAGGTCTCCGATCAGCTTCACCACCAGCCCCAGCAGGGTGAAGATGAACAGCGTGCCGAAGACCACCGGGTAGTCGCGATTGATCGCCGCTTCAAAACTCATCAGCCCGAGGCCGTCGAGGGAGAAGATCACTTCCACCAGCAACGAACCGGTGAAGAAGATGCCGATGAACGCCGACGGGAACCCGGCGATCACCAGCAGCATGGCGTTGCGGAACACGTGGCCATAGAGCACGCGGTGGTTGGTCAGGCCCTTGGCCTTGGCGGTGACCACGTACTGTTTGTTGATTTCGTCGAGGAAGCTGTTTTTGGTCAGCAGGGTCATGGTCGCGAAGTTGCCGATCACCAGTGCGGTCACCGGCAAGGCCAGGTGCCAGAAGTAGTCGAGAATCTTGCCGCCCATGCTCAACTCGTCGAAATTGTTCGAGGTCAGCCCGCGTAGCGGGAACCAGTCCAGGTAGCTGCCTCCGGCGAACAGCACGATCAGCAGTATCGCGAACAGGAACGCCGGGATCGCGTAGCCGACGATGATCAACGAGCTGGTCCAGACGTCGAAGTGGCTGCCGTGGCGCGTGGCCTTGGCGATCCCCAGGGGGATCGACACCAGGTACATGATCAGCGTGCTCCACAACCCGAGGGAGATCGACACCGGCATCTTCTCCTTGATCAGGTCGATGACCTTGGCGTCGCGGAAGAAGCTGTCGCCGAAATCCAGGGTGGCGTAGTTCTTGATCATGATCCACAAGCGTTCCGGCGCCGATTTGTCGAAGCCGTACATGTGCTCGATTTCCTTGACCAGCGCCGGGTCCAGGCCTTGCGCGCCACGATAGGCCGAACCGGCCACCGAAACTTCGGCACCACCACCGGCGATGCGGCTGGTGGCGCCCTCGAAGCCTTCGAGCTTGGCGATCATTTGTTCCACCGGCCCGCCGGGGGCGGCCTGGATGATCACGAAGTTGATCAGCAAAATGCCGAGCAAGGTCGGGATGATCAGCAGCAGTCGCCGAAAAATATACGCCAGCATCTGATTACTCCGTGCCCGCAGGGTCGGCTTGCAGTTTGGTTTCGACTTCTACCGCAGGTTTCGCGTCGGGCTTGACCCACCAGGTGGTGATGCCGATGTCGTACTTGGGTGAGATGTCCGGGTGGCCGATGTGGTTCCAGTAGGCCACGCGCGAGGTCTTGATGTGCCAGTTGGGGATCACGTAGTAACCCCATTGCAGCACCCGGTCCAGTGCCCGGGCGTGGGCCACCAGGCTTTGCCGCGAGTCAGCGTTGATCAGTTGCTCGACCAACTGGTCGACCACCGGGTCTTTCAGGCCCATGGAGTTGCGACTGCCGGGTTTGTCGGCCGCGGCGGCCATCCAGAACTCGCGCTGTTCGTTGCCCGGTGAGTTGGACTGCGGGAAGCTGCCGACAATCATGTCGAAGTCCCGGGAACGCACACGGTTGATGTACTGCGAGACGTCGACCCGGCGGATCACTAGGTCGATGCCCAGGTCGCTCAGGTTGCGCTTGAACGGCAGCAGCACCCGTTCGAATTCGGTCTGGGCCAGCAGGAATTCGAGGGTCACCGGTTTGCCGGTGGCGTCGACCATCTTGTCGTCGACGATGCGCCAGCCGGCCTCTTGCAACAGTTGATAGGCCTTGCGTTGCTGGGCACGGATCATGCCGCTGCCATCGGTGACCGGATTCTGGAACGCCTCGCTGAAGACCTGCTCGGGGATCTTGCCGCGGAACGGGTCGAGAATCGCCAGCTGTTCGGCGTCCGGCAAGCCGCTGGCGGCCATTTCCGAATTCTCGAAATAACTGCGGGTGCGCGCGTAGGCACCGTTGAACAGTTGCTTGTTGGTCCACTCGAAGTCCAGCAGCAGGGTCAGGGCCTGGCGCACGCGCAGGTCCTGGAACACCGGGCGACGCAGGTTGAACACAAAGCCTTGCATGCCGGTGGGGTTGCCGTTGGGGATCTGTTCCTTGATCAACCTGCCCTCGGTGACGGCCGGGATGTTGTAGGCGTTGGCCCAGTTCTTCGCGGCCATCTCCAGCCAGTAATCGAACTGCCCGGCCTTGAGTGCTTCCAGGGCCACGGTGTTGTCGCGGTAATAGTCGGTGGTCATGACGTCGAAGTTGTAGAACCCGCGGTTCACCGGCAGGTCCTTGCCCCAGTAATCCTTGACCCGCTCATAGCGCACCGAGCGCCCGGCCTTCACTTCGCCGACCTTGTACGGACCGCTGCCCAGCGGCAGTTCCAGGTTGCCCTTGTTGAAGTCGCGGCTGGCCCACCAATGCTTGGGCAGCACCGGCAACTGGCCGAGGATCAGCGGCAGTTCACGGTTGTTGTTGTGCTTGAACTTGAACAGCACCTTGAGCGGGTCTTCGGCGATCACTTCGGCGACGTCGCTGTAGTAACCGCGATAGAGCGGAGCGCCGTCCCTGGTCAGGGTCTCGAAGCTGAACACCACGTCTTCGGCACGGATCGGATGGCCGTCGTGGAAGCGCGCTTCGGGGCGCAGGTAAAAGCGCACCCAGCTGTTGTCCGGGGCTTTCTCGATCTTGCCGGCGACCAGCCCGTACTCGGTGAACGGTTCGTCCAGGCCCTGCCTGGCCAGGGTGTCGTAGATCATGCCGATGTCGTCGGCCGGTACCCCCTTGCCGATGAACGGGTTGAGGCTGTCGAAGCCGCCGAACCCGGCCTGGCGGAAAATCCCGCCCTTGGGTGCATCGGGGTTCACATAATCGAAATGCTGGAAGTCGGCCGGGTATTTCGGCGGCTCGTTGTACAAGGTCAGGGCATGTTGCGGGGCGGCGCAGGCCAGCCCGGCGAACAACAGGGCGCTGGCGTGCAACAGCAGGGCACGGACGGGTTTCATCGATCCTTCTCCGAAGATTTCAGCCACCACGCACTCAGGCCCAGGGTATAGGGCGGCGTGGCGACAAAGGCGAACCGGTTACGGTAGGCCAGGCGGTGATAATTGAGGTACCAGTTGGGAATGATGTAGTGCTGCCACAGCAGCACGCGGTCCAGCGCCTTGCCGGCGGCGACCTGTTCGTCGCGGGTCTTTGCGGCGAGCAACTGTTCAAGCAAGTGGTCGACCACCGGGTTGGCGATGCCCGCGTAGTTTTTGCTGCCCTTGACCCCGACCTGGCTGGAATGGAAGTACTGCCATTGCTCCAGGCCCGGGCTGAGGGTCTGGTTGAGGGTCATCAGGATCATGTCGAAATCGAACTGATCGAGGCGCTGTTTGTACTGGGCGCGATCGACCGTGCGCAGCCGGGCGTCGATGCCGATGCTGGCGAGGTTTTCCACGTACGGCTGAAGGATGCGTTCCAGGTTCGGGTTGACGAGCAGGATCTCCAGGCGCAACGGTTGCCCGGCGGCGTTCTGGACGCGCTGGCCATTGAGCTTCCAGCCGGCCTCGGCCAGCAGGCCCAGGGCCTTGCGCAGGGTTTCCCGGGGAATGCCGCGGCCTTGGGTCCGCGGCAGGCTGAACGGTTCGGTGAGCAGTCTGGGGGGCAGTTGCTCGCGATACGGCTTGAGCATCAGCCATTCATGTCCGACCGGCAGGCCCGTGGCCGAGAATTCGCTGTTGGGGTAGTAGCTCAGCGCGCGCTTGTAGGCGCCGCTGAACAGCGTGCGGTTGGTCCACTCGAAGTCGAACATCATCCCCAGGGCTTCACGGACCCTGGCGTCGGAGAAGGTCGGGCGCCGGCTGTTCATGAACAGGCCCTGGGTCTGGGTCGGGATCTGGTGCGCAATCTGCGCCTTGATCACGTCGCCGCGGCGCACCGCCGGGAAGTTGTAGCCGTTTTCCCAGTTCTTCGCCTGGTGTTCGATGTAGATGTCGAACTCGCCGGCCTTGAAGGCTTCAAACGCAACGTCGCTGTCACGGTAGAACTCCACTTCCATGCGGTCGACGTTGTACTTGCCGCGATTGACCGGCAGGTCCTTGCCCCAGTAATCCTTGACCCGTTCGAACACGATCTGCCGCCCCGGCGTTACTGAAGTAATGCGATACGGTCCGCTGCCCAGGGGCGGTTCGAAGGTGGTGGCCTTGAAGTCGCGACCTTTCCAGTAGTGCTGCGGCAGCACCGGCAACTCGCCCAGGCGCAAGATCAGCAAGGGATTACTGGCGCGCTTGAAGACGAAGCGGATCCGATGCGGGTTGAGGATGTCGACCCGCGACACTTCCTGAAGATTGGTGCGGTATTGCGGGTGGCCTTCCTTGAGCAGCAAGCGGTAGGAAAACGCCACGTCGTAGGCGGTAATCGGCGAGCCATCGTGGAACTGCGCTTGCGGGCGCAGGTTGAACACCACCCAGCTGCGGTCCTCGCTGTACTCCACCGATTGGGCGATCAGGCCATAACTGGACGTTGGCTCGTCGCCGGACGGTGCGTACTGGCCGGTGCCGACCATCAAGGGTTCATTGAGCTCGTTGATGCCGTACTGCAGGAAATTGGCGGTAGAAACCGGGCTTGAACCTTTGAAGGTATAGGGGTTGAGCGTATCGAAGGTGCCAAACGCCATCACCCGCAAGGTACCGCCCTTGGGCGCTTGCGGGTTGACCCAGTCGAAGTGGGTAAATCTGGCCGGGTACTTGAGCGTGCCGAATTGCGCATAACCATGGCTTTCGCTGATCGTCGCGCTTGCGGGGGAGCTCAAGGCCAGGCTGATCAGGAACAGGAGGAGGGGACGCTTCAAGTCAGAGATCCGATCCAGGCGGCTTGGGCTTTGTGGGCCGTACAGTAACAGCTTGTCTGGGCAGGAAAAAGACGGGGTTCGAAAGCAGTGTAGGGGCATAAAAAAAGATCGCAGCCTGCGGCAGCTCCTACATCGATCGAGTACACCCGAGATTGATCGGATGTACGCCTGAATGTAGGAGCTGCCGAAGGTTCGGGCCGCGTTCGGACGATCTTTTCGGCTTCACACCATTTTTAACGCGGCGAAGCCACCGTCAACATCTGTCCCGGCTTCAGCGCCTGGCCAATCCGGGGATTCCAGCGCTTGAGGTGCTGCATTTCAACATTGAAACGCTTGGCCACCATGTACAGCGAATCGCCTTGCTTGACCTTGTACTGGGTCTGCTGCTTCTTGCTGGTGGCCGCGACCACGGTGTTGACGCGCCCGGCGCTGCGCTTGGTGGTGTCCTGCATGACCAGGGTCTGACCGGCCTTGAGATTCTTGCCGGTCAGGTTGTTCCAGCGCTGCAGGTCCTTGACGTCGACCTTATTGGCCTTGGCGATGGTGCCCAGGTTGTCGCCGCGCTTGACCCGGTAGGAACGCTTGACGCCGGCAATGGCGGGGCTGTTGGCACCCTCGAAGACCGGCTTCAGCGGCTTCTTGCTGATCAACTCGTCAGGCCGCATGGTCGACAGGCTGGTGGTCAGCAGTTGCGCCTTGGACGTCGGCACCAGCAAATGCTGGGGACCATCGATGGTGGTGCGCTGTTTGAACGCCGGGTTGAGCTGGAACAGTTCGTCTTCGTCGATGTTGGCCACCGCGGCAACCTTGGACAGGTCCATGCGCTGGTTGATCTCGACGACCTGGAAGTAGGGTTCGTTGGCGATCGGGTTGAGGTTCACGCCGTAGGCGTCCGGTGCCAGCACCACTTGCGACAGCGCCAGCAGCTTCGGCACGTAGGCCTGGGTTTCGGCCGGCAGTGGCAGGTTCCAGTAATCGGTCGGCAGGCCCAGCTTTTCATTGCGCTCGATGGCCCGGCTGACTGTACCTTCGCCGGCGTTGTAGGCCGCCAGGGCCAGCAACCAGTCACCGTTGAACATGTCATGCAGGCGGGTCAGGTAATCCATCGCCGCCGTGGTCGAGGCGGTGATATCGCGCCGGCCATCGTAGAAGCGGGTCTGGCGCAGGTTGAAGTAGCGGCCGGTGGAAGGGATGAATTGCCACAGACCCACCGCGTTGGCCCGGGAATAGGCCATCGGGTTGTAGGCGCTTTCAATCACTGGCAGCAGCGCCAGCTCCAGCGGCATGTTGCGTTCTTCGAGGCGTTCGACGATGTAATGGATGTACAGGCTGCCGCGATCGCCGGCGTTTTCCAGGAATGACGGATTGCTGGCGAACCACAGGCGCTGTTGCTCGATGCGCGGGTTGACGCCGACGGTGTCCTGCAGCTGGAAGCCCTGGCGCATGCGCTCCCAGACATCCTGGGGTATTTCCGGGGTCGGTTTCACGCTAAGCAGCACAGGTTTTGGCTTGACTCGCGCGGCAAGGTTCGGAACGTGTGTCGCGTCGGTCTGCGGCACATGGCTGGAACAGCCCGCCAGGGTGGCGGACACAGCCACCGCGATGGCTTGAGCCAGGCGGGTCAATGCGTCTGTATTGATGGCTTTACGAATGGATGACGACATTGGCTGGAAGTAAGTTCCGGGCAAAAATGTCGGGCGATTCTAGAAAGCGTACCCCCCTAGGTCAACCATTCAGAATTTTTGTACCATCGGCCACACGGCTTAGAACTTATCTTTCCAAGCCCGAAGAGCAGCAAAGACCGCACTCGGAGCCCGGTCTTGGGTTCCGTTCCGTTCGTCCACTTTTTCTTTAACGGATGTTTCTCCAGTACGTAGAAACGGGTTGGTGAGCTTTTCCAGGGCCAGTGTCGAAGGCAGGGTGATGATCCCGGCTTCCCGTTGCCCGGTGACGGTGGCCAGCCGTTCGGCGATAGCCGGGTTGCCCGGTTCGACCGCGAGGGCGAAGCGCAGATTGCTCTGGGTGTATTCATGACCGCAGTAGACCCTCGTATCGTCGGGAAGGGCCGCGAGGCGTGTCAGCGAGCTGTGCATTTGCTCTGGCGTGCCTTCGAACAGGCGCCCGCATCCGGCGGCGAACAGGGTGTCACCGCTAAACAGCAGACCCTGGTGATAAAGGGCTATGTGCCCCAGCGTATGGCCAGGGATTGCGATGACCTCGAAGTCACAGCCCAGCACGCTGAAGCGGTCGCCGTCCTTGAGGGCGATGTCCCGCGCCGGGATGTTTTCACCGGCCGGGCCGTAGACGGTGGCGTTTGTCGCTTTTTTCAGCTGTTCGACGCCGCCGACATGGTCATGATGATGGTGAGTGATCAGAATATCGCTCAGTACCCATTCCGGATTCGTCTCGAGCCAGGCCTGGACCGGCCCGGCATCGCCCGGATCGACGACTGCGCAGCGCCGGGTGGGGTGGTCTTGTAACAACCAGATGTAGTTGTCGGTGAAGGCGGGCAGGGCACTGATCTGTATCATCGTCGGATTCGCCAAGCAGAAAACAATGGCGCATCTTAGAACTTCCTGGCGCGTTGGAGAAATGCAATGACCGATAAAGCGTTCGCACAGGCCGATCCTGAGTGGCTGACGTTGATCAGCGCGGCCCGTGAATGGCTGTCCGGCCCGATCGGGCAATTTCTGCTGGACGAAGAGCGCCGCATGCTCGAAGACGAGCTGGGGCGCTTCTTCGGCGGCTACCTGGTGCATTACGGTCCATCGGCCCAGACACCGCCGTCGGCGCCGCAGGTGCAGCGCAATGTGCGGCTCGGCGCGCCATTGCCGGGCGTCGAGATCGTCTGTGAGGAGCAGGCCTGGCCGCTGAGCGAGCACGCCGCCGATGTGGTGGTGCTGCAACACGGGCTGGATTTCTGCCTGTCGCCCCACGGTTTGCTGCGCGAAGCGGCCAGCAGCGTGCGCCCCGGCGGTCATCTGTTGATCGTCGGGATCAACCCCTGGAGCACCTGGGGCTTGCGCCATGTATTCGCCCACGATGGCTTGCGCAAGGCGCGCTGCATTTCCCCGTCCAGGGTCGGGGACTGGCTGAACCTGCTGGGCTTTGCGCTGGAGAAACGCCGCTTCGGATGCTATCGTCCGCCGCTGGCGTCCCCCGCCTGGCAGGCCCGCCTGGCCGGTTGGGAGCGCAAGGCCGGTGACTGGCAACTGTCCGGTGGCGGCTTCTATCTACTCGTCGCGCGCAAGATCGTGGTGGGCCTGCGGCCGCTGCGTCAGGAGCGGCGCGAGCCGATGGGCAAGCTGATTCCGTTGCCGATGGCCAAGGTCAACCGTCGCCGCATCGAACCGTAATACACATTCATATTCCCGGCCGGGTGCATCCCGGCCTCGGGCATCGTCGGTCAAGGATCGACGGGCCAACCGCATTTTTCTGGATAGATTGGCATGAGCGATAGCGTAGAACTCTTCACCGATGGCGCCTGCAAAGGCAATCCCGGCCCTGGCGGCTGGGGCGCATTGCTGGTGTGCAAGGGCATTGAAAAAGAACTCTGGGGCGGCGAAGCCAACACCACCAACAATCGCATGGAGCTGATGGGCGCGATCCGCGGCCTGGAGGAACTCAAGCGTTCCTGCGACGTGCTGCTGGTCACCGACTCCCAGTACGTGATGAAAGGCATCAACGAGTGGATGGACAACTGGAAGAAGCGCGGCTGGAAGACCGCGGCGAAGGAACCGGTAAAAAATGCCGATCTGTGGAAGCTGCTGGATGAGCAGGTCAACCGGCACAACGTCACCTGGAAATGGGTGCGCGGGCACATCGGCCACCATGGCAACGAACGGGCCGACCAACTGGCCAACCGTGGGGTGGATGAAGTGCGTGGGTACAAGCAGGCCTGATTCAGTTTCTGCCAATACACCGCGTCGCGGCCATCGCGAGCAAGCTCGCTCCCACATTGGATCTCTATCGGGCGCAAATCCCCTGTGGGAGCGAGCTTGCTCGCGATGAACGATGACGCGATCTTGCTGAAAATCCACGGCGTTTGCATCACTTGGCGTGGCGCGCCCGATCCCGCGAGCGTGTTAACATCGCCGCTTTTGTAAGAACGACCCGTTGAGAGCTGAGCACTGATGGCCACCAGATCCGTTGTACTCGATACCGAAACCACCGGCATGCCGGTGACCGATGGCCACCGGATTATCGAAATCGGTTGTGTCGAGTTGATTGGTCGGCGCTTGACGGGCCGGCATTTCCACGTTTACCTGCAACCGGATCGCGAAAGTGACGAAGGCGCCATCGGCGTCCACGGCATCACCAACGAATTCCTGGTGGGCAAGCCGCGTTTCACCGAAGTCGCCGATGAATTCTTCGAGTTCATCAAGGGCGCGCAGCTGATCATCCATAACGCGGCGTTCGACGTTGGCTTCATCAACAACGAATTCGCCCTGATGGGCCAGCACGATCGCGCGGACATCACACAACACTGCTCGATCCTCGACACCCTGATGATGGCCCGGGAGCGTCACCCCGGGCAGCGCAACAGTCTCGATGCCTTGTGCAAACGCTACGGCGTCGATAACTCCGGCCGTGAACTCCACGGCGCCTTGCTCGACTCCGAGATCCTTGCCGACGTCTACCTGACCATGACCGGCGGCCAGACCAGCCTGTCCCTGGCCGGTAACGCTTCCGATGGCAACGGTTCCGGTGAAGGCGCAGACAACTCGGCCACTGAAATCCGCCGCTTGCCGGTCGACCGTCAACCGACGCGCGTCATTCGCGCCAGCGAAGATGACCTGGCCCAACACATCGCCCGCCTCGAAGCCATCGCCAAGTCCGCTGGAGCGCCGTCGTTGTGGCAGCAACTGGCCGAGGCTCAGGCGTAGGGGTAGGCGTAGGGGTAGGGGTAGGGGTAGGGGTAGGGGTAGGCCCGGAAAGATCGCAGCCTCGTTTCACTCGACAGCTCCTACAGGGGTATGCATTCCGTTGTAGGAGCTGTCGAGTGAAACGAGGCTGCGATCTCTTGATCTTGATCAAGCGTATAGCCGCCCAATGACCCATTTCAGTGCATCCGCGCTCGCCACAACCGCATCAACCCTCTACCCTGAGCTAATTGGCAGGCCACGGCCCGCCGCCTCAGGACACTGAGCCCCATGTATAAAGATTTGAAATTCCCGGTCCTGATTGTCCACCGCGACATCAAGGCCGACACCGTCGCCGGTGACCGTGTGCGTGGCATCGCCCGGGAGCTGGAACAGGAAGGCTTCAGCATTGTTTCGGCGGTCAATTACACCGAGGGGCGTCTGGTCGCCTCGACCCACCACGGCCTCTCCTGCATGCTGATTGCCGCCGAAGACGCCAGCACACACTCGCACCTGCTGCATAACATGGCCGAGCTGATCGGCCTGGCGCGGGTGCGAGCGCCGGATCTGCCGATCTTCGCCCTCGGCGAACAGGTGACACTGGAAAACGCCCCGGCCGACGCCATGGCTGAACTCAATCAATTGCGCGGCATTCTGTACCTGTTCGAAGACACCGTGCCGTTCCTCGCCCGACAGGTGGCCCGCGCCGCGCGCAAATACCTTGATGGCCTGCTGCCACCATTCTTCAAAGCCCTGGTGCAACACACCGCCGACTCCAACTATTCCTGGCACACGCCCGGTCATGGCGGTGGCGTGGCGTATCACAAGAGTCCGGTCGGGCAGGCGTTCCACCAGTTCTTCGGAGAAAACACCCTGCGTTCGGATTTGTCGGTGTCGGTGCCGGAACTGGGTTCGCTGCTCGACCACACCGGTCCCCTGGCAGAAGCGGAGGCCCGTGCCGCCCGCAACTTCGGCGCCGATCACACCTTCTTCGTCATCAACGGCACCTCGACCGCCAACAAGATCGTCTGGCATTCGATGGTCGCCCGGGATGACCTGGTGCTGGTGGACCGCAACTGTCACAAATCGGTGCTGCATTCGATCATCATGACCGGAGCGATCCCGCTGTACCTGTGCCCGGAGCGCAACGAACTGGGGATCATCGGCCCGATTCCCTTGAGCGAATTCAGCCGCGAATCGATCCAGGCCAAGATCGACGCCAGCCCGCTGACCAAGGGCCGGGCGCCCAAGGTCAAACTCGCGGTGATCACCAACTCCACCTATGACGGCCTCTGTTACAACGCCGAGCTGATCAAGCAGAACCTGGGCAACAGCGTCGAGGTCTTGCACTTCGACGAGGCCTGGTACGCTTATGCGGCATTCCATGAGTTTTTCGCCGGACGTTACGGCATGGGCACTTCCCGCAGTGAAGACAGCCCGCTGGTGTTCACCACCCACTCCACCCACAAGCTGTTGGCAGCGTTCAGCCAGGCCTCGATGATTCACGTCCAGGACGGCGGCGCGCGGCAACTGGACCGGGATCGCTTCAATGAAGCGTTCATGATGCACATCTCCACCTCGCCGCAGTACAGCATCATCGCGTCCCTGGACGTGGCATCGGCCATGATGGAGGGCCCGGCGGGACGTTCGCTGTTGCAGGAAATGTTCGACGAGGCCCTGAGTTTTCGACGGGCCCTGGCCAATCTGCGGCAACACATTGCCGCGGATGACTGGTGGTTCTCCATCTGGCAGCCACCGTCGGTGGAAGGCATCGACCGTGTCGTCACCGAAGACTGGTTGCTGCAACCCGAGGCCGAATGGCACGGTTTTGGCGGCGTGACCGATGACTACGTGTTGCTCGATCCGATCAAGGTCACCCTGGTGATGCCAGGCCTGACCGCAGGCGGAGCGCTTAGCGAGCGCGGGATTCCGGCGGCGGTGGTCAGCAAATTCCTCTGGGAGCGTGGCTTGGTGGTCGAGAAGACCGGGCTGTATTCCTTCCTGGTGCTGTTTTCCATGGGCATCACCAAGGGCAAATGGAGCACGCTGCTGACCGAGCTGCTGGAATTCAAGCGCAGCTACGATGCCAACGTCAGCCTCGCCAGTTGCCTGCCCTGCGTGGCGCAAGCGCATGTCACGCGCTATCAGGGCATGGGGCTGCGCGACCTGTGCGATCAATTGCACGCCTGCTACCGCAGCAACGCCACGGCCAAACACCTCAAGCGCATGTACACCGTGCTGCCGGAAATCGCCATGAAGCCATCCGACGCCTATGATCAGTTGGTGCGTGGCGACGTTGAAGCGGTGTCGATCGACGACCTGGACGGGCGGATCGCCGCGGTGATGCTGGTGCCGTACCCACCGGGGATTCCGTTGATCATGCCCGGCGAACGTTTTACCGGGTCGACGCGCTCGATCATCGATTACCTGGCGTTTGCCCGTACATTCGACAGCAGCTTCCCGGGATTTGTCGTCGATGTGCACGGCTTGCAACACGAAGACGAGGGCAATGGACGGTATTACACCGTCGATTGCATCAAGGAATGAGGACCTTTCCCAGTATGCAACCGGTCATGAATCCGCAATACCCAGGGCTGTCGGTGCGCGTTGCCGACGATGGTTTCGCCGCTTATATCTGGGGCAGTGATTTCAGTTTTGAAGTCGCGGCCTATGGCGCCGCACGCATCGGCGAACCGGTGGAGCGCTGGCCGGTGACGGCCATCACGCCTTACCGCAAGTGTTACGGCATCGATCCGGAGGAGTTCAGCAGTTTCCGCGAGGCCACCGACAGCGAGATTTTCATGGCTTATCTCGATGACGAACCGGTGGGTCACCTGGTGGTGAGCACCAATTGGAACGGCTTTGCCCATATCGATGAGTTGGCGGTGCACGCGCCGGCCCGCCGACATGGCGTGGCCAAGGCGCTGCTGGACGTGGCGCAGTTCTGGAGTCGCAAGAAAAAACTGCCGGGCATCATGCTCGAAACCCAGAACAATAACCTGGGTGCCTGTCGGCTCTATGAGCGCTGCGGCTTCGTGGTGGGCGGGATCGATCATCTGCGCTATCGCGGCATTGACCCGAACACCGCCGAAGTGGCGCTGTTCTGGTATCGATTGTTCGATAACCCGCTGGAAAACCCGTTTAGCTGGCCAGCATCGCCGCGGCTTGTTCCGTGACGATGTCCAGTAGTGCCTGAACGGCCAGCGAGGGCTCGCCGTTTTTAAGGGTCAGGGCATAGAGGCTGATCGACACCGCGGGCGCCAGTGGGCAAACGTCGAGCCCGGTCGATCTGGCCCCGAGCGCGGTAAACGGGTCGACGATCGCCAGGCCTTCGCCGGCCTCGACCATGCTGCGCATCATCTGATGAGTCTGCACCCGGGTATGGACCACCGGGGCCGGGCGTAACCCGTGCAGTTTGTGGTCGAACGCCGGGCTCAACGGATCATGACCTTCCAGTCCCACCATCGATTGTCCCGCCAGGTCTTGCAGCGAGATGTACTTCTGTTTCGGTTGCAGCCAGCCATGGGGGGCGAGCAGTTGAAGTTTGCCCTGGGCAATCACCTGGCAATGGATGTCGGCGTGATCGGGGTCGTGCAGGCTCAGGCCCAGATCGCTTTCGCGCAGCAGCAGGCTTCTGACGATCTCGCGGGTGGGTTGGCTCAGCAGGCTGCAAGGCGCGTCGGGCAGACGCTTGCGCAAGGTCGCGATGCTCTGCGGCAGCAGCTGTTGCGCCAGGGGAGGGGTGCAGATGATACGCAGGGGCGGGGCTTGATAGTGCTTGAGGCTGCTGGCCAGGCGCTGGACCGGCTCGAGCGCGTCATAGACGTGGGCGATTTCAACCTGCAACGCCCGCGCCTCGCGCGTGGCTTGCAGGCGTCCACGCACGCTGGAAAACAGCATGAAACCCAACTGATCCTCGGCCTCGCGCAGAATGCGTTCAACCTCGGCCACCGGCAACTGCAGCCATTCGGCGGCGGTGCCCAGGTGACCGGTCTGCAGCAGCGCCTGGATCACTTCGATATGACGTAAACGCATGCGTGAAGTCCATGTTCGGCAGGTGAGGGAGTCAGTGACTGAATCCTAACCCAAGTGCGCGCATATGACTTCCGCTCATAACGGCAGGTTATGAGGCAACGGTGGTTTCCGGCGGCTGGCCGACATAAGTGTCAGGTTCGCGCGTAATAGTGACGTCCGATTGAATCAGCTGAAACCGGTTGTCATCGAGTTTTTTCATTCGATCGCCAATGGCCAGCTTATAGGTGGTGACAGGCACCGAGCCGGTAAGACCGTCTGCCGACGGGGTGGAGTCCTGGAACTCATGCACTAGATAAACGCGGCCTTCCGCGTCTCTTGCATGGAACTGACCGACGAGTACTGCTGCCATCTGCTTAGAACCTCTGGAGATAAATCACGCAATTTGCGGGTCTGTAGACCTTGGTTGGGCGAAGTAAGTTTTCCTGCTGGAAAAAAATAGTCAGGGGCGGTGTTTTAGTCGCCCACTGCTTGAATCGTCATCTATAACTACTAGCTCTTTCTATCGGACAGTCGAGAATCTTCCATGAGCAATGTCTACACGATCGCCGTACTGGTCGGCAGCTTGAGAAAGGAATCGATCAATCGCAAGGTCGCGCTGGCCCTGGCCGATCTCGCGCCGGCGAATCTCAAGCTGAACATCATCGAAATCGGCGACCTGCCACTCTACAACGAAGACATCGATGGCGCTTCACCGCCGGCAGCCTACAGCACTTTCCGACAACAAGTGAGCTCATCCGACGCATTGCTGTTTGTGACCCCCGAATACAACCGTTCGGTGCCGGCGCCATTGAAGAATGCAATCGACGTCGGTTCGCGCCCCTATGGCCAGAGCGCCTGGGGCGGCAAGCCAGGGGCGGTGATCAGCGTTTCACCGGGCGCGGTGGGCGGTTTTGGTGCCAACCATCACCTGCGCCAGTCCATGGTGTTCCTCGATGTACCCTGCATGCAGCAGCCGGAAGCCTACCTGAGCGGCGCCGGTTCGGCGTTCGACGAGGCGGGCAAGCTGTCCGAGACGGTCAAGCCGTTCCTGCAGAAATTCATCAATGCCTACGGAAAATGGGTCGAGCAGCACAAGAAATTGTGAAGCCAAATGTACAAGGCTGCTGTGCATGCTCATTGCGTCGTTGATTTTCCTGCTGACCATCACCCTGGTGATCTGGCAACCCAAAGGCCTCGGCGTCGGCTGGAGTGCGGTATTCGGCGCAGTGCTGGCGTTGATCTTCGGCGTGGTGCACTTGGGCGATATCCCGATTGTGTGGCAGATCATCTGGAATGCCACCGGCACCTTTGTCGCGCTGATCATTATCAGTCTGTTGCTGGACGAAGCGGGGTTCTTTGCCTGGGCGGCGCTGCATGTGGCGCGCTGGGGGCGGGGCAGTGGACGCAAGTTGTTTGCTTACATGGTGCTGCTTGGTGCGCTGGTGTCGGCATTGTTTGCCAATGACGGCGCAGCGCTGATCCTCACGCCCATCGTGATTTCCATGCTGTTGGCCCTGCGCTTTTCCCCGGCGGCGACCCTGGCGTTCGTCATGGGCGCCGGTTTCATCGCCGACACCGCGAGCTTGCCGCTGGTGGTGTCGAACCTGGTGAACATCGTTTCCGCGGATTTCTTCAATATAGGCTTCAACCGGTATGCGGCGGTGATGATTCCGGTCAATCTGGTAAGCGTCGCGGCGACCCTGGCGATGTTGATGTGGTTCTTCCGGCGCGACATTCCCAAGGCTTACGACCCCGAGCAGCTCGAGTCTCCTGAGTCCGCGATCCATGACAAGGCGACGTTTGTTGCCGGCTGGGCGGTCTTGGCGATTCTGTTGCTCGGCTGCTTTGCCCTGGAACCGCTGGGCATTCCAATCAGTGCCATCTCGGCGGTGTGTGCGGCGCTGCTACTGGCCATTGCTGCCCGTGGTCACAAAATTTCCACGCGCAAGGTGATGAAAGAAGCACCGTGGCAGATCGTGATTTTCTCACTGGGCATGTACCTGGTGGTCTATGGCCTGCGCAATGCCGGGCTCACCGGGTATCTGGCCGGCTGGCTGGACGGCTTTGCCGGTTACGGCATTTGGGGCGCGGCCATGGGTACCGGGGTGCTGACGGCGCTGCTGTCGTCGATGATGAATAATTTGCCGACGGTGCTGATCGGGTTGCTGTCGATCGATGCCAGCCAGGCAACGGGGGTGGTGAAGGAGGCGATGATCTACGCCAACGTCATCGGCAGTGATCTGGGGCCGAAGATCACGCCGATCGGCAGTCTGGCGACGTTGTTGTGGCTGCATGTGCTGCAGCGCAAGAACATCCGGATTGGTTGGGGGTATTACTTCAAGGTCGGGACTGTGTTGACGGTGCCGGTGTTGTTGGCGACGTTGGCGGCGTTGGCGTTGCGGTTGTCCGTCTAGACCGCGGCGGCCCCATCGCGGGCAAGCCCGCTCCCACAGGTTTTTGTGTCGTTCGCCAAATCTGCATTCGACATAAATCCTGTGGGAGCGGGCTTGCCCGCGATGGGGCCAGCCCGGACACCACAACACTTAACCATTGCCCGGCACATTTGGCCAAAGATCCGCCACCAGAAACAACCGCTCCGCTTCCTCCCAGTCCCCATTGCCGTTCTCTACCAGTCGCACCAGCAACTGCGCCGGGGCCAGTGGCTCCAGCTCACTCAACCACGCCTCCAGCTGTTCAGTGCTCCAGGTCTGCTCCACCGGATAATGCGCCGGCGCCAGCCAGGCGTGGCGGGGCAGGGGTTGCCAGCGGCCGAACGGACGCTGCACGACAAAGTCCGCCCAGTCCTTTTGATGCAACCAGCTGCCACGCAAATGCTGCGGATGTGCGCCGTCCGGTGGTGTGGACTGTCCCGGCCAGGGATACAGCAAATAACCGCCCAGCCACAGATGCGCGCTGAACTGCCGGATATCCAGCGCCGCCAGCACCTCACGGCTCTCCGGGCGGGCGGAAATCGGCAATTGGTGCTGGCTGAGGTGGGCGAGTTTGCGGTCCAGCCGATCGTGGCAGCCCGGGCCGAGCCACTGCGCCGTGTCGTGGCCGTCGCCGTTCTGCGGGCCGAGGTAGAGTTTGATCGCCAGTTCCAGGTGGTGCACGCCGTCGCGATCGCGCAGCAACATGTCCAGCTCACCCAGGGTGTGACCCTCGCGGCGGATCGGCATGTTCGCGGCAATCAGTTCGATGCCCGGTGCGTGGCGCACTGCGTACTGCCACAGGCGTTCGTAATACAAACCCAGGCGCCGGGTCCTGGCCTGGGCCAACCAGTGCAGCAAGTCATAACTGTCGCGATCGAGCTGCCGCAGCCACAGCTCCAGCCGTTGCGGCGCCTGCACCCAGTCACTGCCGGCCAGCGGGTGGCGCTGCGGCCACGGGGTGACGTCGAGCATCGGTGGCGCGAGAATGACCCAGGCCAGGTCGCGCACTTCGGGGTGGCGCAACTGATGGGGTAACTGCAACAAATCGGGAAATAGGATCATCTTGCGAGCATAGCCTCAATCGTGAGTACACCGTTGTGGCTGAAAGGATTTTGTCTATCCCGCGCTTTCGCCCATAATCGTGTTTTTCGCCGGACTCGCAGGAAACCCATGGAGCAATTTCGCAATATCGGCATCATCGGTCGCCTGGGCAGTTCGCAGGTGCTGGATACCGTCCGCCGACTGAAACGGTTTCTGCTCGATCGTCACCTGCACGTGATCCTCGAAGACACCATTGCCGAAGTCTTGCCCGGCCATGGCCTGCAAACCTCGTCACGCAAGATGCTCGGCGAAGTCTGTGACATGGTGATTGTGGTCGGTGGTGACGGCAGCCTGTTGGGTGCTGCTCGGGCGTTGGCCCGACACAATATTCCGGTGCTGGGCATCAACCGCGGCAGCCTGGGTTTCCTGACCGATATTCGCCCCGATGAACTGGAAGTGAAAGTCGCCGAAGTGCTGGACGGCCACTACCTGGTGGAAAACCGCTTCCTGCTGCAGGCCGAAGTCCGGCGTCACGCCGAGGCCATTGGCCAGGGCGACGCGCTGAACGACGTGGTGCTGCACCCTGGCAAATCGACGCGGATGATCGAGTTCGAGCTGTACATCGACGGCCAGTTCGTCTGCAGCCAGAAGGCCGACGGCCTGATCGTCGCCACGCCCACCGGCTCGACCGCTTATGCGCTCTCTGCTGGTGGCCCGATCATGCACCCCAAGCTCGACGCTATTGTGATTGTGCCGATGTACCCCCATACCTTGTCGGGCCGGCCCATTGTGGTCGATGGCAACAGTGAGCTGAAAATCGTCGTGTCCAAGGATATGCAGATCTACCCGCAAGTCTCCTGTGACGGGCAGAACCATTTCACCTGCGCGCCCGGCGACACCATTACCGTCAGCAAGAAGGCGCAGAAGTTGCGGCTGATTCATCCGCTCGACCACAACTACTATGAGGTGTGCCGGACCAAACTCGGCTGGGGCAGTCGGTTGGGGGGTGGAGGCGACTGATGTTCGATCCCGCGCGAAGCTACGACCTGATCGGTGACGTGCACGGTTGCGCTCTGACCCTGGAGCACTTGCTCGACCGACTCGGTTATAAAAAACAAGGCGGCGTCTGGCGGCATCCGTCGCGCATGGCGGTGTTCGTCGGCGACATCATCGACCGCGGCCCGCGGATTCGCGAGGCGCTGCACATCGTCCACGACATGGTCGAGGCCGGCCAGGCGCTGTGCATCATGGGCAACCATGAATTCAACGCGCTGGGCTGGAGCACCCCGGCACTTCCGGGCAGCGGCCAGCAATTCGTCCGTGAGCACACGCCGCGCCATGCCCGTCTGCTCAACGAAACCCTGACCCAGTTCGAAAACCATCCGGCCGACTGGCACGACTTCCTGCAATGGTTCTATGAACTGCCCCTGTTCATCGATGCCGGGCGCTTCCGGGTCGTGCATGCCTGCTGGGACGCCGGCCTGATCGAACCGTTGCGGGCACTGTTCCCCGACGGTTGCGTCGATGAGCATTTCCTCCAGGCCTCGGCGGTGCCCGGCAGCTTTGCCTGCACCGTGTTCGATCGTTTGCTGCGCGGCACCGACATGCGTTTGCCCCATGGGCTGACCATGACCAGCGGCGATGGCCTGACGCGTTCGTTCTTTCGCACCAAGTTCTGGGAAGACGATCCGCAAACCTACGGAGACATTGTGTTCCAGCCTGATGCACTGCCAGAGCCCGTGGCGCAAACGCCCTTGTCGGCCACCGAGAAAGACACCTTGCTGCGCTATGGCGGCGATGAACCTCTGCTGTTCGTCGGTCATTACTGGCGCAACGGCAAACCGGCACCGATCCGGCCGAACCTGGCCTGCCTGGACTACAGCGCAGTGCTCTACGGCAAACTGGTGGCCTATCGCCTGGATCAGGAAACCCGTCTCGACCCGCATAAATTCGTCTGGGTCGATGTCGAGCGGCCGGAGGTGCTGCAATGAGTACCGTTGCGGTATTGCGCCTGCCCCTGGCGGTGGATCTGAGTGGCTTCGTCAAGTTGCTGCAGCGCATGCAAGTGCCGCATCGGGTCAGTGAAGAGGCGGGCGAACAGGTGCTGTGGGTGCCGGCGAACATCAGTGAAGACGTGCGTTCGTTATACGAACGTTTTCCGGCGGGCGACCCCGGGCAACAGCTGGACATCCCCGTGGCGCCGACCACCCGCCGCCCCGGTTTTGTCGAGCAACTGCGCTATGCCAAGGCGACGGCACTGGTACTGGTGTTGAGCCTGCTGGTCGGCGCGGTGACGCTGTTGGGCGAAAACTTCGCGACGATGCGCTGGCTGACCTTTCTCGATTTCCGCATCGTCGGCGACTACCTCCATTTCGTGCCGTTGGCCGACAGTCTGGCGGCGGGGCAGTGGTGGCGCCTGGTGACGCCGATGCTGATTCATTTCGGCATCCTGCACCTGGCCATGAACGGCATGTGGTACTGGGAGCTGGGGCGGCGCATCGAGTCGCGCCAGGGCAGTATCAACCTGCTCGGCCTGACCTTGCTGTTCAGCCTGGTGTCCAACTATACCCAGTTCATTTTCAGCGGCCCGAGCTTGTTTGGCGGGTTGTCCGGGGTGCTGTACGGCCTGCTGGGGCACTGCTGGATTTTCCAGATCCTGTCGCCGAACCCGGCCTATCGCCTGCCGCGTGGCGTGCTGGTGATGATGCTGGTGTGGCTGCTGCTCTGTCTGTCCGGGCTGGTCTCGATGATCGGCTTCGGTGACATCGCCAACGCGGCCCACGTCAGCGGGTTACTCATCGGATGCTTCACCGGTCTGTTGGGTGGTTTGTACAACCGCCGTAAACTGGCCATCTAAATAAGTTATGTATTAAAGAGCGTGGAGACCTGATGTCCTCTTTTAACGAAATGATCAACAACATTACCCCCGATATCTACCAGAGCCTGAAACTGGCGGTGGAAATCGGCAAATGGTCCGACGGTGGCAAACTCACCGCCGAACAGCGCGAACTGTCGCTGCAAGCGATGATCGCCTGGGAGATCCAGAACCTGCCCGAGGACCAGCGCACCGGTTACATGGGCGTGCAGGAATGCAGCTCCAAGTCGATCACCGTACCCAATATCCTGTTCAAGTCGGATGCCGTCCATTGATCGAGATCGGCCGCGGTGCAATCAGCAAAATGTCGGCGCGCCTGGACGGGCCGAACGTGCAATACGCGTTTCGTCTGGACGACCTCGAGGTACCGGTCAATCCCTTGATCGGCACCACGGTGCGCCTGGAATACCTGGGGGCGATCTTTTGCTCCCATTGCGGACGCAAGACCAAAACCAGTTTCAGCCAGGGTTACTGCTACCCGTGCATGACCAAACTGGCGCAGTGCGACCTGTGCATCATGAGCCCGGAGCGTTGCCACTACGACGCCGGCACCTGCCGGGAGCCGGCGTGGGGCGAGCAGTTCTGCATGACCGATCACATCGTGTACCTGTCCAACTCGTCGGGGGTGAAGGTCGGCATTACCCGCGCGACCCAGTTGCCGACTCGCTGGATCGATCAGGGTGCCAGCCAGGCCTTGCCGATCATGCGCGTCTCGACCCGTCAGCAGTCGGGCTTCGTCGAAGACCTGTTTCGCAGCCAGGTGGCGGACAAGACCAACTGGCGTGCTTTACTCAAGGGCGACGCGATGTCGGTCGACCTGGCCCAGGTTCGCGATCAGCTGTTTGAAAGCTGTGCCGACGGTTTGCAAGGTTTGCAGGAACGATTCGGCCTGCAGGCAATCCAGACCATTGCCGATGTCGAACCGCTCGAAATCCGCTATCCGATCGAGCAATACCCGGTGAAGATTGTCAGCTTCAACCTGGACAAGAACCCGATTGCCGAAGGCACGCTGTTGGGGATCAAGGGCCAATACCTGATTTTCGACACCGGCGTGATCAATATTCGCAAGTACACGGCCTATCAGCTCGCCGTGCATCAGTAAGGACTCCAGCATGCGCACCGAACAACCGAAGATGATCTACCTGAAGGACTATCAGGCCCCCGAGTACCTGATCGACGAGACGCACCTGACCTTCGAGTTGTTCGAGGACCACAGCCTGGTCCATGCGCAACTGGTGATGCGCCGCAATCCTGAACGCGGCCCGGGCTTGCCGCCGCTGGTGCTGGACGGCCAGCAGCTCGAACTGCTGTCGGTGACGCTGGCCGATCGCGAGTTGGGCGACGCTGATTACCAGCTGACCGACTATCAGTTAACAGAGCAGCACCTGACCCTGCAGCCGACCAGCACCACCTTCACGGTCGACACCAGCGTCAGGATCCATCCGGAAACCAACACCGCGCTGGAAGGCCTGTACAAGTCCGGCACGATGTTCTGCACCCAGTGCGAGGCCGAAGGCTTTCGCAAGATCACTTATTACCTCGACCGCCCGGACGTAATGAGCAAGTTCACCACCACGGTGGTCGCCGAGCAGCACAGCTATCCGGTGCTGCTGTCCAACGGCAACCCGATTGCCTCGGGGCCCGGCGAAGACGGTCGGCACTGGGCGACCTGGGAAGACCCGTTCAAGAAGCCGGCTTATCTGTTCGCGCTGGTGGCCGGTGATCTGTGGTGCGTCGAAGACACCTTCACCACCATGACCGAGCGCTCCGTGGCGCTGCGTATCTATGTCGAGCCGGAAAACATCGACAAGTGCCAGCACGCCATGAACAGCCTGAAGAAGTCTATGCGCTGGGACGAAGAGGTCTACGGTCGCGAGTACGACCTGGACATCTTCATGATCGTCGCGGTCAATGATTTCAACATGGGCGCCATGGAGAACAAGGGCCTCAACATCTTCAACTCCAGCGCCGTGCTGGCCCGCGCCGAAACAGCGACCGACGCTGCGCACCAGCGTGTCGAGGCGATCGTTGCCCACGAATACTTCCATAACTGGTCGGGTAACCGTGTGACCTGCCGCGACTGGTTCCAGCTGTCGCTGAAGGAAGGCTTCACCGTGTTCCGTGATTCGGGTTTCTCCGCCGACATGAACTCGGCGACGGTCAAGCGCATTCAGGACGTGGCTTACCTGCGGACCCACCAGTTCGCCGAAGACGCCGGCCCGATGGCCCACGCTGTACGCCCGGACGCCTTCATCGAAATTTCCAACTTCTACACCCTGACCGTGTACGAAAAGGGTTCGGAAGTGGTCGGCATGATCCACACCTTGCTCGGGGCCGAAGGTTTCCGCAAAGGCAGCGACCTGTACTTCGAACGCCATGACGGCCAGGCGGTGACCTGCGACGACTTCATCAAGGCGATGGAAGACGCCAACGGGGTCGACCTGACCCAGTTCAAGCGCTGGTACAGCCAGGCCGGCACACCGCGGTTGGCGGTGAGCGAGTCCTACGACGCAGCAGCGAAAACCTACAGCCTGACCTTCCGTCAGAGCTGCCCGCAAACCCCGGACAAGGTTGAAAAACTGCCGTTCGTGATTCCGGTCGAACTGGGCCTGCTGGACAGCAAGGGCGGTGAGATTGCCCTGCGTCTGCACGGTGAAGCCACGGCTGGCGCGACCTCGCGCGTGCTGTCGGTGACCGAGGCCGAGCAGACGTTCACCTTCATCGACATCGCTGAAAAACCACTGCCTTCGTTGCTGCGCGGCTTCTCGGCCCCGGTGAAGCTGAGCTTCCCGTACGACCGCGACCAGCTGATGTTTTTGATGCAGCATGACAGCGACGGCTTCAATCGCTGGGATGCCGGTCAGCAATTGTCGGTTCAGGTCTTGCAGGAGCTGATCGCCGATCATCAGAAGGGCGAGAAGCTGGTGCTCGACCAGCGTTTGATTGCTGCCTTGCGCACGGTGCTGTCGGACAGGACGCTGGACCAGGCGATGGTCGCGGAAATGCTCTCGCTGCCGGGCGAAGCGTATTTGACCGAGATCAGCGAAGTGGCTGACGTCGACGCCATCCACATCGCTCGCGAGTTTGCTCGCAAACAATTGGCTGAAGGTTTGTTCGAGGCCTTGTGGCTGCGTTATCAGGCTAATCGCGATCTCTCCAAGCAAACCCCTTATGTCGCCGAGGCCGAGCACTTCGCGCGTCGCGCGTTGCAGAACATTGCGCTGTCGTACCTGATGCTCAGCGGCAAGCCGGAAGTGTTGGCAGCGACGCTCGAGCAGTTCGAGACCAGCGACAACATGACCGAGCGCCTGACCGCGTTGGCGGTGCTGGTGAATTCGCCGTTCGAGGAGCAGAAGGCGGCGGCCCTGGCCAGTTTTGCCGAGCACTTCAAGGACAATCCGCTGGTCATGGATCAGTGGTTCAGCGTTCAGGCCGGCAGTACCTTGCCGGGCGGTCTGGAGCGGGTTCGCCAGTTGATGCAGCATCCTGCGTTCAACATCAAGAACCCGAACAAGGTACGGGCACTGGTCGGCGCGTTTGCCGGGCAGAACCTGATCAACTTCCATGCGGCGGACGGTTCCGGGTACCGGTTCCTGACGGATCTGGTGATCGAACTGGATGGGTTCAACCCGCAGATCGCCTCCCGGCAATTGGCGCCGCTGACGCGCTGGCGCAAATACGACGCTGCGCGCCAGGCGTTGATGAAAGGTGAGCTGGAGCGGATTCGTGCTTCGGGTCAATTGTCCAGCGATGTGTTTGAAGTGGTCAGCAAAAGCCTGGCCTGATTCCGGCTGATCTCCCGCAGGTGTTCACCGGACACCTGTAGGAGCTGGCTTGCCAGCGAAAGCGGTGGGTCAGTCGATATATCTATCACTGAACGGACGCCTTCGCTGGCAAGCCAGCTCCTACAGGTGATCGATGTCATGCCCCAAAACCGGGCCAATCCCCAATCACCCCACCTGATACCCCATCATTCATCCTCCCCCCATACCCCCCTGGTTAACAAAACATAACGTGGCGTCGATTGTCAGACCTTTCCAAACCCCGATAGGATAAGCCAGCTTCCGAAGGGGCTCTGGATTGCGGGTTTCAGGACTATGCTCCAGAACAGGCAATCCCGATGCACCCCTTGCGGCGCCCAGAAAGGTTGAACGACCTAACAATAATAATGGGGGAAGGTCTATGAGTGAGCCTGTCATGGGTGTGGGTATCTGCCGCCCGCCGGCACTGCGCAAATTCGCGTTGCTGGCTACAGCGCTCTCGCTGTTGGGCTGTGCCGTGCTGTCGGCACCCGTGCTGGCCGCTGCGGCGCCAGCGTCCGATGTGGTTTATTCCGTTGAATCCGCCAAGGCCAGCAAAAGCCTGATGCTCGACGTCGTGCACGCAGGCTCTCGACTGGTGGTGGTCGGGGATCGCGGGCATATCCTGTATTCCGATGACCAGGGTGCGACCTGGACCCAGGCCAAGGTGCCCACCCGGCAACTGCTGACCTCGGTATTTTTCGTCGACGACAAACACGGCTGGGCCGTTGGTCATGACGCGCAGATCCTCGCCAGCGAAGATGGCGGCGTCACCTGGACCAAACAATTCGAAGACCTCAAACGCGAATCGCCGCTGCTCGATGTCTGGTTCAAGGACGTCGACAGCGGCTTTGCCGTGGGTGCCTACGGTGCCTTGATGGCAACCACCGACGGTGGCCAGCATTGGGAAGACGTCAGCGACCGCCTGGACAACGAAGACCAGTTCCACCTCAACGCCATCGCAGCGGTCAAGGATGCCGGGCTGTTCATCGTCGGCGAGCAGGGCAGCATGTTCCGCTCTGCCGATGGTGGCCAGACCTGGGAGAAACTTGAAGGCCCCTATGAAGGCTCGTTGTTCGGTGTGATCGGCACCGCTCAGGCCAACACCCTGCTGGCCTACGGGTTGCGGGGCAATCTGTATCGCTCCACGGATTTCGGCAGCACCTGGGAACAGGTCGAGTTGCAGGCTGCTCGCGGCGCGCTCGAGTTCGGCCTGTCCGGCGCCACGCTGCTCGACGACGGTTCCATCGTGATCGTCGGCAATGGCGGTTCGGTGATCCGCAGCAACGACAACGGCGAAACCTTCAGCGTGTTCAATCGCCCGGATCGCATTTCCGTTTCGGCAGTCACTGCGGCGGGCAACGGCAATCTGATTCTGGCAGGACAGGGCGGCGTTCGCGTCACCTCGCCAACCGGCGCCGGCGCAGAGAATGGCAAAAACGGGTCGTCCAAATGAGCCGGGCACATAATAAGAAGGCGGGTCTATGACATCCTTGAGCAGTCATCATCAAGACAAGGCGACGTTTCTCGAGCGCCTGATTTTCAACAACCGCCCGGCAGTGATCTTCATCTGCCTGCTGGTCAGTGTGTTCCTGTTCTGGCAGGCGACGCTGATCCGGCCGTCCACCAGTTTCGAAAAAATGATCCCGCTCGATCATCCGTTCATTCAAAAGATGATGGAGCACCGCAACGATCTGGCAAACCTGGGCAACACCGTGCGGATCTCGGTGGAAGCCACCGATGGCGACATCTTCTCCAAGGAGTACATGGAGACCCTGCGTCAGATCAACGACGAGGTGTTCTACATCTCCGGCGTCGACCGTTCCGGCCTCAAGTCGCTGTGGAGTCCGAGCGTGCGCTGGACCGAAGTGACGGAGGAGGGTTTCGCCGGTGGTGAAGTGATTCCCCAGAGCTACAACGGTTCCCAGCAAAGCCTCGACCTGCTGCGCAACAACGTGCTCAAGTCCGGGCAGGTCGGGCGCCTGGTGGCCAACGACTTCAAGTCGAGCATCGTCGACATCCCGCTGCTGGAGTCCTACCCGGACCCGCAGGACCAGGGCACGCTGCTGGCACTGGATTACCGCAAGTTCTCCCACGAGCTGGAAGAAAAGATCCGCGACAAGTTCGAAGCCCAGAACCCCAACGTGCAGATCCACATCGTCGGTTTTGCCAAGAAAGTCGGCGACCTGATCGATGGCCTGGTCATGGTGGTGATGTTCTTCGGCGTGGCCTTCGTCATCACCCTGATCCTGCTCTACTGGTTCACCAACTGCATGCGCAGCACCGTGGCGGTGTTGAGTACGACGCTGGTGGCCGTGGTCTGGCAGCTCGGCCTGATGCACTTCTTCGGCTTCGGGCTGGACCCGTACTCGATGCTGGTGCCGTTCCTGATCTTCGCCATCGGTATTTCCCACGGCGTGCAGAAGATCAACGGTATCGCCTTGCAGTCCAGCGAAGCGGACAACGCCCTGACTGCGGCGCGCCGTACCTTCCGCCAACTGTTCCTGCCGGGGATGATTGCGATCCTTGCGGATGCGGTGGGTTTCATCACGCTGCTGATCATCGATATAGGGGTGATCCGTGAACTGGCGATCGGCGCGTCCATCGGCGTCGCGGTGATTGTCTTCACTAACCTGATCCTGCTGCCGGTGGCGATTTCCTACGTCGGCATCAGCAAACGCGCGGTCGAACGCAGCAAGAAAGACGCGCATCGCGAACACCCGTTCTGGCGCCTGCTGTCGAACTTTGCCAGCCCGAAAGTCGCCCCGGTCTCCATTGCCCTGGCACTGATCGCCTTCGGTGGTGGCCTCTGGTACAGCCAGAACCTGAAAATCGGTGACCTCGACCAAGGTGCGCCGGAACTGCGTCCGGACTCGCGCTACAACCAGGACAACAACTTCATCATCAGCAACTACTCCACCAGCTCCGACGTATTGGTGGTGATGGTCAAGACCAAGTCCGAAGGCTGCTCGCGTTACGAGGCCATGGCGCCGATCGACGAGCTGATGTGGAAGATGCAGAACACCGAGGGCGTGCAGTCGGCGATCTCGCTGGTGACCGTGTCCAAGCAGATGATCAAAGGGATGAACGAGGGCAACCTGAAATGGGAAACCCTGTCGCGTAACCCGGATGTGTTGAACAACTCCATCGCACGTGCAGATGGCCTGTACAACAACAGTTGCTCGCTGGCGCCAGTGCTGGTGTTCCTCAACGACCACAAGGCTGAAACACTGGACCGCGCGGTGCATGCGGTGCAGGAGTTCGCCAAGGAGAATAACAAGGACGGCCTGGAATTCATCCTCGCGGCCGGTAACGCCGGGATCGAGGCGGCCACCAACGAGGTGATCAAGGAATCCGAGCTGACCATCCTGATTCTGGTGTACATCTGCGTCGCGACCATGTGCATGATCACCTTCCGTTCCTGGGCGGCGACCTTGTGCATCGTGCTACCGCTGGTCCTGACCTCGGTACTTGGCAACGCGCTGATGGCGTTCATGGGCATCGGCGTGAAGGTGGCAACCTTGCCGGTGGTGGCACTGGGAGTGGGGATTGGCGTGGACTACGGCATCTATATCTACAGCCGCCTGGAAAGCTTCCTGCGTGCCGGCTTGCCGTTGCAAGAGGCGTACTACCAGACGCTGAAATCCACCGGTAAAGCCGTGTTGTTCACCGGCCTGTGCCTGGCGATCGGCGTGTGCACCTGGATCTTCTCGGCGATCAAGTTCCAGGCCGACATGGGCCTGATGCTGACCTTCATGCTGCTGTGGAACATGTTCGGTGCGCTGTGGCTGCTGCCAGCGCTGGCGCGGTTCCTGATCAAGCCGGAAAAGCTGGCGGGGCAGAAGGGCAATTCGCTGTTTGCTCACTGATCGGTAGCTGAAAATAAAAAGCCGCAACCAGGGTTGCGGCTTTTTTACATCTCGAATTTGTACCAATCCCACAGGGTTCAAATGGTGATTATGAGGGATCTGTGCCCAGCACCACATTCAGCGCACTGCGCGCATCATCCAGCTGCACCAATGTCGCATGCCGCGCGCCCAGCGCATCACGATTCTCGATCGCGGTGAGGATCGCCTTGTGCCGCGGCAGCGCCAACTCATGCAGATTGGGGCGTTGATTGGAGTGCTTCAACGCTTCGGCAATGGCTACCGAGAGCATGTTGCACAGGTTCGCCAGTAAATCGTTGTGCGTTGCGTCGGCGATTCGGCTGTGGAAGTCCAGGTCCGGTTGCAACAAGGCTTCGGGAGTCGGTGCGGTTTCCATGCGTTGGTAGGCTTCGCCGATGGCGGCGATGTCTTCGTCCGTGGCGTGCTGCGCAGCGAGGGCGGCGGCGGCCGGCTCGATGATGCTGCGCACACTGGTCAGCAGATCGAAGAATTGATTTTGCGGACTGCTTTGCATCAACCAGTGCAGCACGTCCGGGTCGAGCATGTGCCATTCCTTGCGCGGCTTGACCACCGTGCCGACTCGCGGCCGGGAATACACCAGGCCCTTGGCGACCAACACCCGGGTGGCTTCGCGCAGCACCGGCCGGCTGACGGCGTACTCTTCGCACAACAGGGCTTCGGCGGGCAGTTTGTCGTCTGGCTGGAAGCGTCCCGAGACGATCTGCATGCCCAGTTCCTGGACGATGCGCGAGTGCATGCTTTTGCGGTCGGAGGGTTTGCGGTAATCCATGGGGAACGGCGCGATCCTGAGCGATGGAGGTGCGGCGCATGATAACAGGCGTGGCGCGGACGGTCGCTGTAGGAGCAAGCTTGCTCGCGCTGGTGTGACAGTCGACATCACTGTGACTGACACACCATCCCCTGTAGGAGCTGGCTTGCCAGCGAAGGCGATCTGACAGCCAACACATTATGTGTTGAATGTGATGGCCCCTTCGCTGGCAAGCCAGCTCCTACAGGGGGGCAATGGGGTTAGTGAGAGTGGCGCGGGACTTCGGATCCGCGGCAACCGACCAGGAAGTCGAAATCGCAACCCTGGTCCGCCTGCAGCACATGGTCAATGTACAGCTGACGATAACCGCCCACGATCAATTGCTGCGGCGGTTGCAGATCGGCCATGCGCGCTGCCAGCTCGGCGTCCGGGATGTCCAGGTGCAGACGGCCGTTGGCGCAATCGAGCTCGATCCAGTCACCTTCCTTCACCGTTGCCAAAGGTCCACCGGCCGCCGCTTCCGGGGCCACATGCAAGACTACGGTGCCGTACGCCGTGCCGCTCATGCGCGCATCGGAAATACGCACCATGTCGGTCACCCCCTGAGCCAGCAACTTGGCCGGCAAGCCCATGTTGCCGACTTCGGCCATGCCCGGATAACCCTTCGGCCCACAGTTTTTCATCACCAGAATCGAGTTGGCATCGACGTCCAGTTCCGGATCGTTGATCCGCGCCTTGTACATGTCGAAGTTCTCGAACACCACCGCACGGCCACGATGTTGCATCAGTTCGGCGCTGGCGGCGGACGGTTTGAGCACCGCACCCAGTGGCGCCAGGTTGCCGCGCAACACACAGATGCCGCCGTCGGCGCGGATCGGATTGTCGAGGGTGCGGATCACTTCGTCCTGGCCGTAGATCGGCGCGTCCCTGGTGTTCTCGCCGAGGGTTTTGCCATTGACGGTCAACGCGTTCGGGTTGGGTATCAGGTTGGCTTCACCGAGGCGGCGCAGTACGGCAGGCAGACCACCGGCGTAGTAGAACTCTTCCATCAGGAAACGTCCGGAAGGTTGCAGGTCGACAATGGTCGGCACGCCGCGACCGATGCGCGTCCAGTCATCCAGATCCAGTTCTACGCCGATGCGCCCGGCAATCGCCTTCAGGTGGATCACCGCATTGGTCGAACCGCCGATGGCCGCGTTCACGCGAATGGCGTTTTCGAACGCTTCCCTGGTCAGGATCTTCGACAGTCTCAAATCTTCGCGCACCATCTCCACCGCGCGCATGCCGGACATGTGCGCCAGCACATAACGACGGGCATCGACGGCCGGAATCGCCGCGTTGTGGGGCAGGGAAGTGCCCAGCGCTTCCGCCATGCAAGCCATGGTCGAGGCCGTGCCCATGGTGTTGCAAGTGCCCGCCGAGCGAGACATGCCGCCCTCGGCCGCGAGGAAATCGTCAATGGTGATGGTGCCGGCTTTCACCTGCTCGCTGAGCTGCCAGACCACAGTGCCCGAGCCAATGTCCTGACCCTTGTGCTTGCCATTGAGCATCGGCCCGCCCGTGACGACGATCGCCGGCACGTCGCAACTGGCCGCGCCCATCAGCAGTGCCGGGGTGGTCTTGTCGCAACCGGTCAGCAGCACTACGCCATCGATCGGGTTGCCGCGAATCGCTTCCTCGACATCCATGCTCGCCAGGTTGCGGGTGAGCATGGCGGTGGGACGCAGGTTCGATTCACCGTTGGAGAACACCGGAAATTCCACCGGGAAGCCCCCGGCCTCGATCACCCCGCGCTTGACGTGCTCCGCAATCTGGCGGAAGTGCGCGTTGCACGGGGTCAGTTCCGACCAGGTGTTGCAGATGCCGATGATCGGCTTGCCGTGGAACTGGTGGTCGGCGATGCCCTGATTCTTCATCCAGCTGCGGTACATGAAGCCGTTCTTGTCGGCGGTGCCAAACCATTGGGCGGAGCGCAGGGTGGGTTGCTTATCAGACATGATCGATTCTCTTATTGTATGACTATAATGTTGCAGGTGACGCCTAACATAAGCTCAAATTCGCCTGTTTGGAAGTGTTGTTGGTTAAATAGTATTACTATATAGTCGCTTTCAACGGAGGGATGGCCCTGGCGGTTTTCCGCGAGAGGCGTCCCCCGAGGTTCTATAACAACAACAATCGGAGACCGATCTCATGAGCCAGGAACTGCGGCTTATTCGTCGCATCACACTGAAACTGATTCCCTTCCTGATCCTGCTGTACCTGATCGCCTATGTGGATCGCTCCGCCGTAGGTTTCGCCAAGCTGCACATGGGCGCCGATCTCGGCATCGGTGATGCCGCCTACGGTCTGGGTGCCGGGCTGTTCTTCATTGGTTACTTCCTGCTGGAAATCCCCAGCAACCTGATGCTCGAGCGTTTCGGCGCACGACGCTGGTTTGCGCGAATCATGATCACCTGGGGCGCCATCACCATCGGCATGGCCTTCGTCCAGGGGCCGCACAGCTTCTATGTGATGCGTTTCCTGCTCGGCGCGGCCGAAGCCGGGTTCTTTCCGGGCGTTCTCTACTACATCACCCAATGGTTTCCGGTTCGCCATCGCGGCAAGATCCTCGGGTTGTTCATCCTGTCCCAACCCATCGCCATGTTGATCACCGGCCCGGTATCCGGCGGCTTGCTCGGCATGGACGGCATCCTGGGTCTGCACGGCTGGCAGTGGCTGTTCATCGTCATCGGCACGCCGGCGATCCTGTTGACCTGGCCCGTGCTGCGTTGGCTGCCCGATGGCCCCAAGCAAGTGAAATGGATGGATCAGGCCGAGAAGGACTGGCTGACTGGCGAGCTGAAAAAGGATCTTGAGGAGTACGGCCAGACCCGCCACGGCAATCCGCTGCATGCGCTCAAGGACAAACGCGTGTTGCTGCTGGCGCTGTTTTATCTGCCGGTGACCCTGAGCATCTATGGCTTGGGTTTGTGGCTGCCGACCTTGATCAAGCAATTCGGCGGCACCGATCTGGTGACTGGCTTCGTGTCGTCGGTGCCCTACATCTTCGGGATCATCGGTTTGCTGATCATTCCGCGCAGTTCCGATCGCTTGAATGATCGCTATGGTCACCTGGCCGTGCTTTACGTGTTGGGCGCCATCGGTCTGTTCCTCAGCGCCTGGCTGACGGTACCGGTACTGCAACTGGCCGCGCTGTGCCTGGTGGCATTCGCGCTGTTTTCCTGCACGGCGGTGTTCTGGACGTTGCCGGGTCGTTTCTTTGCCGGCGCCAGTGCGGCGGCCGGGATCGCCTTGATCAATTCGGTCGGTAACCTGGGTGGCTACATCGGGCCGTTCGTGATCGGTGCGCTGAAGGAATACACCGGGAATCTCGCGTCTGGGTTGTACTTCCTGTCCGGTGTGATGGTGTTCGGCCTGATCCTGACCGGCGTGGTCTATCGCGTGCTGGAGCGCAAGCATGTGTTGCCGGCTGACCGGTTTGCGGCCAGTGCCCGGGGGGCGAGCCGTACCTGACCCACCCACACGGACCTGTAGGATCTGGCTTGCCAGCGAAAACGGTGGGTCAGTCGACATCAATGTTGAATGTCAGGCCGCCTTCGCTGGCAAGCCAGCTCCTACAGGGATTTGCGTTGTATTGAAGTTTTGTTTACAGGAGAAAAACCATGCGTTTGGTTCAGTTCGAATTGAGTAACGGTGAGCGCCGGGTCGGCGTGGTCGAGGACGGTCTGGTGCGCGAGGTACACGATGCGCGCACGGTGCGTGATCTGGCTTTGGCGGCGATCGAGGCCGGCGTCAATCTCGAACAGCAGGTGAAAACCCTGGGCCTGGGCATCAGCCATGACTATGCCGAGCTGCTGGCGAAGTTGCGTATCCTGCCGCCGCTGGATCACCCGGACCCGGCGCACATGCTGATCAGCGGCACCGGGTTGACCCATCTGGGCAGTGCCTCGGCGCGGGACAAGATGCATCAGCAGGCCGGCGATGAAGCCGCGATGACCGACACCCTGCGCATCTTCAAATGGGGCGTGGAGGGCGGTAAACCAGCGGCGGGGCAGGCCGGTGTGCAACCGGAATGGTTCTACAAGGGCGACGGCAGTATTGTCGTGCGTCCGGGCCAACCATTTGCGCTGCCACCCTTTGCCGAGGATGCCGGTGAAGAACCTGAACTCAGTGGCCTGTACGTCATCGGCCAGGACGGCAAACCCTGGCGCCTGGGTTTTGCCGTCGGCAACGAATTCTCCGATCACGTGATGGAGCGCAAGAATTACCTGTACCTGGCCCATTCAAAGTTGCGCAGTTGCAGTTATGGCCCGGAGCTTCGGGTCGGTGAACTGCCTCAACATCTGGCAGGCACCAGCCGCATCCTGCGCGACGGCGAGGTGCTGTGGCAGGACGAGTTTCTCAGCGGCGAAGCCAACATGTGCCACAGCCTGGAGAACCTCGAGTACCACCATTTCAAATACGGCCAGTTCCTGCGTCCGGGGGATGTGCACATTCACTTCTTCGGCACCGCGACCCTGTCTTTCGCCGACGGCATTCGCACCCGACCGGGTGACGTATTCGAGATCAGCCAGGCCGAGTTCGGCGCGCCGTTGATCAACGGCATCAAACCCGTCGAAGCGGCGTTCGAGCCCGGCACCGTCGGCACCCTTTAAGGAGAGTTACATGACCCGGATTCTTGGTCACAACTACATCGGCGGCCAGCGCAGCGCTGCCGGCACTGTCATCGTCAACAGCGTCGACGCCAGCACCGGCGAAGCCTTGCCCCACGATTTCCACCAGGCCACCCTGGAAGAAGTCGACGCCGCCGCCAAGGCTGCCGCCGCCGCTTTCCCGGCCTATCGCAGCCTGAGTGCCGAGCGCCGGGCACAGTTTCTCGACGCCATCGCCGATGAACTCGATGCGCTGGGCGATGAGTTCGTTGCCCTGGTCTGCCGCGAAACCGCGTTGCCCGCCGGGCGCATTCAAGGCGAACGCGGTCGCACCAGCGGCCAGATGCGCTTGTTCGCCAAGGTGCTGCGTCGCGGTGATTTCTACGGTGCCCGGATCGATCAGGGCTTGCCGGAACGCAAGCCGTTGCCGCGTCCCGATCTGCGCCAGTACCGCATCGGCCTCGGACCGGTAGCGGTGTTTGGCGCGAGCAATTTCCCCCTGGCCTTTTCCACGGCCGGCGGTGACACCGCTTCGGCATTGGCCGCCGGTTGCCCGGTGGTGTTCAAGGCCCACAGCGGGCACATGGCCACGGCCGAACGGGTCGCCGATGCGATCCTGCGCGCCGCGGAAAAAACCGCGATGCCGGCGGGCGTGTTCAACATGATCTACGGCGCCGGGGTCGGCGAAGCGCTGGTCAAGCATCCGGCGATCCAGGCGGTCGGCTTCACCGGCTCGCTCAAGGGCGGCCGGGCGTTGTGCGACATGGCCGCGGCCCGTCCCCAGCCGATCCCGGTGTTTGCCGAAATGTCGAGCATCAACCCGGTGATCGTGCTGCCCCAGGCCCTGGCCGCGCGCGCTGAAAGCATGGCCCGAGACCTGAGCGCTTCGGTGGTACAGGGTTGCGGGCAGTTCTGCACCAATCCGGGTCTGGTGATCGGGATTCGTTCGCCGCAGTTCAGCACCTTCGTGCAGCAGGTGGCGGGGTTGATGGCCGATCAGCCGGCGCAGACCATGCTCAACGCCGGCACCTTGAACAGTTATGGCAAGGGCCTGCAAAAACTCCTCGCGCATCCCGGCATCGAACACCTGGCCGGCAGCCCGCAGGCGGGGAATCAGGCGCAGCCGCAACTGTTCAAGGCGCAGGTCAGCCTGTTGCTCGATGGCGATGAAGTGCTGCAGGAGGAAGTGTTCGGGCCGACCACGGTGTTCGTCGAAGTCGCGGATCAGGCGCAACTGAGTGCCGCGTTGAACGGGCTGCATGGGCAACTGACGGCGACCATCATTGGCGAACCGGAGGACTTCACGCAGTTCGGCGAGCTGACGGCGTTGCTGGAGCAGAAAGTCGGGCGGATCCTGCTCAACGGTTATCCGACCGGTGTGGAGGTCTGCGATTCGATGGTCCATGGCGGGCCGTATCCGGCGACGTCCGATGCGCGCGGAACGTCGGTGGGTACCTTGGCGATCGATCGCTTCCTGCGGCCGGTGTGTTTCCAGAACTACCCGGACAGTTTGCTGCCGGCGGCGTTGCAGAATGCCAATCCGCTGGGCATCCAGCGCCTGGTGGACGGCCAACCAACCCGCGACACCCTCTAACGGCTAAACACAACCCCTGTAAGAGCTGGCTTGCCAGCGAAAGCGGTGTATCAGTCACATGGATGCTGAATGTGCCACCGTCTTCGCGAGCAGGCTCGCTCCCACAGGTATCGCTGCCGTGCACGAATACTGTGCCCAGTACAAAACCCCTGTAGGAGCTGGCTTGCCAGCGAAGGCGTCCGTTCAGTGATAAATATGTCGACTGACCCACCGCTTTCGCTGGCAAGCCAGCTCCTACAGGGGGGCGGCGTTGTGGGGGAGTTTTGTGAGCGGCACTGAGCCGCCCCCACATTGAGCTATCATTGCGTCTTTCCCATTCAAAGATCGACTGCCATGACTGCCGTAACCGACACCTTGCTCAACGCCCTCGAACACTGCGACATGCTGGAAATCGACGGGCTGCACGCCTTTGATTTCTCCCTCGATGAAGACGACAACCTGCACATCGAATGCATGGACGGCCGAGCGGCAAAGCGCTGGGCGTTCAGCATGGCCCAGATCAACGCTGCGACCTTCGATCCCACTCTGCAAAGCTGGCTCATCACCGGTGATTCCGGCGAGCATCGGCTGGTACTGATGGATGCGTTCGGTGGTGGTGACGACGAGGACGAAAAGCATGAAAATGCGTAATCTCTGGCCGCTGTTGATCGCCGGCAGCGTTGGCGCGATGGGCGTTCAGACGGCGACGGCTGATGAGTATCAGTTGCTGGTCGGTTCTTACACCGCTGGCCAGAGCCAAGGGATTTATCGCCTGAAGTTCGACAGTTCCACCGGGCAGATCGACAACAAACCCCTGCAAGTGGTCAACAGCGAAAACCCGTCCTGGCTGACCCTGTCCAGGGATCAACGCCGATTGTTCGTGGTCAACGAAAACGGTCCGGGGCAGACGGATCCGGTAGGACGCGTCAGCAGTTATGCGATCGATCCCAAGACCCATGAGCTGAGCCTGATCAATCAGGTGCAGAGCCTGGGCAACGAGCCGACGCACTCGAGCCTCACCGTTGAAGCCAGTCACCTGCTGGTCAGCAATTATTCGGTGGCCGAAGATCCGGGCGGCACCCTGGCGGTGTTGCCGGTGGATGCCGACGGCAAGCTCCAGCCCGTGGTGCAAATGAGCAGTCACCCTTCCAGCCGGGTCAATCCCGAGCGGCAGATGTCGGCCCATGTGCATTCGGCTGTCTCATCCCCAGACGGCCGCTACGTGTTTTCCAATGACCTGGGGGCGGACCGGATTTTTGTCTATCGCTTCGACCCCAAGGCCAATCCGGACCTGCCATTGACCGCGGCCAAACCGGCCTCGGTCCAGTTGCCACCCGGCAGCGGGCCACGGCACCTGCTATTCAGCGCTGATGGCAAACATGCGTGGTTGACCATGGAAATGAGCGCGCAGGTGGCGGTGTTCGATTACCGGGACGGTCAGCTGGAACAGACGCAAATGGTCGACCTGGCGGCGGGCCAGCCAGTGTCGGACAAGGCAGCGGCGGCGCTACATGCCTCGGCCGATGGCAAGTTCCTCTACGTCAGCAACCGTGGCACTGCCAATCAGTTGCTGGTGTTCGCCATTGACCCTGCGACCGGCCACCTCAAGGAGCTGCAGCGCCGCTCGGTGGAAGGCGATCATCCGCGCGAGTTCAGCCTCGATCCGAGCGGCAAGTTCCTGTTGATCGCCAACCAGAAGAGCAACCAGATTGTCGTCGTCGAGCGCGATGCCAAGACTGGTCTGCTGGGCAAAACCGTACAGAAACTGCCGATGGATGCCCCGAGCGACCTAAAGTTTCTGGTGCGTCAATAGGCCGCAGGCCCCGGTTGATGGGGCCTGCATCCTTGTATTAATGACGCTGATATCTGCTACTGCTACAAAAGATTTCAAGGCGCCAACCTCGAAGGTTAAGTTTGCTCCACGGCCCCACCGGGCAAGCAAGCCAACTGACTTCGAGGACTACCGCCATGAACTTCAATCTCTTCTCTGTGATCGCCGCATCCGCTATCTCAGCCACCGTGGCGCTGCCAGCCAGCGCCAACATTGAAATCAGCGACAAAAAATCCCACGCCCAGAGCTACACCCAGAAATACCTGCAACAGAGCGCCAATTTCTACGCCGCCCTGGATCACAAAAGCCAACACTGAACCTCCAGCCCTGCACACTTTATGCAGGAGCGAAGTCACTTGCCAATCGACCGCCCACGTCGAGAGGCCATGAAGTGATGTCGCTCCTGCATAACGCGTTTACGGCAGCAGCATTTTCCATTTTCAATCCACCATTCTTGCGCCGGCCCAGCCCATGAAGAAGCGCTGGAAGCTGCACGCGCGCGCTTGATAGCTTTTATCGAAGACCGAAATAGACAGGCTTAATGATCAACGAAGCTGATGTTTACTATGGATAACCCTGAATGGTTATCACGGCTTTTTTGATCGATTCTGTGGGCATCGAAACATGTCTGCGGAGAACCATCATGGCCAGCGCAATCCTCACTTCTGCCAAACGCGGCGTCTATGTGGCGATCGGTCTTTACCTGGCCATGGTCCTGGTGTTCAGCCTTTCGCCTCAGTCGCGTCAAACCCTTGAAGCGCCGATTCAAGTCGCTCATCCCGGCATCCAGTTTGAACACCGTGCGCAACATGCGACGGTCGATCAGGCGCTGATCGCGGGGATCGCCGGAGCATGAAAGGCTACAGACTTGGGGTCATCGCCTTCCTGGCGTTCATGACCAATGGCGCTTCCTTGCTGGGGATCGGCCAGGGTTCGGCGGGGTCGGTGGCGCGGGCCATCGAAGCCAATCACAATCTTGCTCGCAACATCGAGACCGCGAAGGCCTTGGGACTGCTGGCTGGCAATCCGCCGATCAAGCGCCAGGGCGGGTTTTTCGGACCCTTTCACGTGGATTGCTCGGTGATTGAGATGTGCTCGGTATTGGCCTGAATGTCCAGACACCCCCCACCCCCTGTAGGAGCTGGCTTGCCAGCGAAGGCGGCCTCAAGCCTTGCAGCGCCCTTGCAGACGCATTCGCCGGCAAGCCGGCTCCTACAGAAGCGGTTATTTTTGCATCACGCCAGTGAACAACTCCGATTCCAGAAACCGCTGCAACCAGGCCTGCAAACGCCGATAGGGCGTCTGTGCGAACCACTCGCGATCGACATGGGCGAATTGCCGCACGAACGGCATCAGCGCCACATCCGCCAGACTCGGATGCGCTGCCAGCAAATAATCGCGCCCCTCCAGCAACTCATCGAGCCGGCGTAGAAATACTTCTCCCTCGGCGCGATAAAACGCCATCGGGTGCTCGGGATAACGCTCGGCGTATTTGTAGCGATTCAGATGCAGCTTGAACACCTGATCGTTCGCTTCGATCAGCTCGGCGATGCACTGCTGCCCAACAGGATCATCCTTGAGCAACCAGTCCTGCGGATCGTTCTGTGCCAGGGCCCAACGCATGATCTCCAGACTTTCATCGATCACCTGACCGCCAGCGCTCAGCACCGGCACCGTGCCTTTGCTCGACAATGCGAGCATCTGGGCGGGTTTGGCCTTCAGGCTGACCTCGACAATGTCCACGGCAACCGCGCAATAGCGCAGGGCCATGCGCGCCCGCATGGCGTAGGGGCAGCGGCGGAACGAATACAGGGTATTCATTTTACCTCCAGGGTGCTCAGGCCGTTGCCCTGGCGGCGGACCTGAATCTGCACCGGAATGCGCTCATGCATTTCCTGGACGTGGGAAATCACCGCGACCTTGCGTCCCTGGGCCTGCAAGCCGTCGAGGGCGTCCATGGCCAGTTGCAGGGATTCCGGGTCGAGACTGCCGAAGCCTTCATCGATGAACAGCGATTCGATTTTCAGCGTGCTCGAGGCCATCGATGCCAGGCCCAATGCCAGTGCCAGCGAGACCAGGAACGTCTCGCCGCCGGACAACGAATGCACCGAACGCAGTTCGTCGCCCATCTCGGTGTCCATCACCAGCAATCCCAACATGCTGCCGCCGCGTTTCAGGCGATAGCGCCGCACCAGCTGGCGCAATTGAACGTTGGCGTGATGCACCAGCAGGTCGAGGTTGTAGGCCTGCGCGATCTTGCGGAAGGTATCACCGGTGGCCGAGCCGATCAGTGCATTCAAGCGGGCCCAGCGCTGATATTCGGTGTACGCGTCGGCGATCTGCTGCGCCAGGGCCTGATTGGCGTTCTGCCGGCGTTGATCCTCGGCCTGTTCGGCACGCAGTTCGGCGCACTGGTGTTCGCTGGCGGCCGCCAGGCTTTGCAATTCGGCAAGCGCCGTGGCCAGCTGCTCTGCGTCGAGATTGCCGTTGTGCTGCGCCTGATGATCGAGCAGCCGCTGATCGCGCTCCTGCAGCAGCACTTTGGCCTGCTCGACGGCTTTTTCGCTGTGTTGTAATTGCTGGCGCAGCGTCTTGACCTGCTGGTCGTCGACGCTCAGCAGGTTTTCCAGGCCGCCATCATCCAGTTCCGGATGCAAGGCGCGCCAGTCTTCGATTTTGCCGCGCAAATCCCGATCTTCGGTCTCCAGCGCGAGCAGGCGTTGCTGCTGCGCCTTGAGCTCGGCGGCCAGTTGCACCAGGCCCGTGCGCACGCTTTGCAGTTCCTGACTGGCCGTGGCTTCGCCCGTGCGCGCCTGTTCCACGGCCTGGTCGAGTTGCTGTTGCCACTGCTCGGCGCTCGTATGCTGGCCGAGCAATTGCGCCAGTTGCTGCTGGCAAGTCTGTTGCTGCTCTGTGATGACCGTGAATTGTCGCTGCGCGGCTTCCAGCTGCTGGACGCGGGTCAGTTGGCGATCTTGCTCTTTTTCCAGCGTTTGCTGGCGCAGTTGCTGTTCGCTGAGTTCGTCACGCTGCTGATCGAGTTGTGCCAGGCGCTGGGCGATCTGTTGGTCGAGCTGCATGAAGGTGGCAGCGGGTTCGTTGCGCAAGGCTTGCAGCGTTTCGGCCGGGAGCAGGGTACTGAACGCGGTCAGCTCTTCGTCCATACGCTGGCGATCACTGCTCAGCGCCTGTTGCTGATGACTCAGGAGCTGGGTCGCCTGCTGGCTCGCCGCTTCGGCGCTGCGCAACTGCTGTTGCAGGCGTGCGGCATCCTGTTGCAGGGTGAGCAGGGCGGATTGGCGCTGTTCGTCCTGACTGATGCTTTGGTTCAGCTGACTGTTTTGCTGAGTCAGCCAGGCGTCGCGCTTGAGCGCGTCCTGAGCCAGCAACTGCGTTGAGAGCGGATGCGCTTCGAGGCTTGGCGCCAGGCTCTGTTGCTGCGCGGTGAGGTGCTCCTGCTGTTGCAGAAATTCCCTTTGCTGAGCAATCAGGCCGCCGACTTCAGCGCGCAGGTCGGTCAGTTTTTCCTTGAGCAGGTCGACCGCCTTCTGGGCGTTGGCCTGTTCGCTTTCATCGTGCCGGCCGAGACTTTGCAGCAGGGCTTCAGGCTGATGGTAAGGATGATCAGGGCTGCCGCACACCGGGCAAGGCTGATCATCCTGCAGCTGCTCGCGCAACTCTTCGACGCTGGCACTGCGGGCCAGACGCTGGCGCTCCAGCAGTTCGCGGGTGACGGTCAGGGTCTGTTCGGCGACCGTCAATTGGTTTTTGGTGTTCACGCCGTCCTGGGTCAGGCGATCACGTTCTTGCTGCGCGGTTGACTGGCGCTGTTGCAGTTCGGCGGCACGCTTGTCGAGTTCCTGCTGGCTGGCCCACAGTCGTGTCAGCTCTTCAAATGCGCGCAATTGCTTGCGGTTGTCCTGCAGCAGGTTGCCCAGCAGCTGGATCTGTTCCGCCACGGCTTCCGGTTCGGCACCGGCTTCTTTGTACAGCACTTCCAGATGCTGCTTTTGCGCCGCCAGTTCTTCGGCGGCGCGGGTGGCGCCCTGTTCCAGGGCGGCCAATTCGGCCTGGCCCGTGTTCAGGCGATTGCCCACCAGCATCAGCTGCTGCAGACGGTCGCGATAGGCGTTCCAGGCCTCGCTGAGCGGTGCCAGATGGCGGCTTTGTTCAAGCTCCGCGGCGATTCGCTGCAGACGTGCGGCCACTTGCTGTTGTTGCTCAAGCAAGCCCTGGATCTTTTGCTGTCCTTGAGTGCAGGCCAGTTGTGCCTGTTGCTTGAGGTCTGCACTCTGAGCGGCTTCCCTGTTCAGGCGGGCGAGGGTGCTTTGCTCTTCAAACGCCTGGCGCAGCAGCGGCGCACAGGCGCTGTGCTGGCGTTGGGCTTCGATCAGCGCGGTCTGCGCAGCCGCAACGCTGAGTTCGAGTTGCGCTTGCCGTTCGCTCAGCTCGGCTTGCTGGCGGGTGGACTGCTCGATCTGCACGGCCAGCGGCGTGAGCTGGGCGGTAAGCTCGGCCTTGCGCGCGAACTGGTGCCGTTGCGGCGCCAGTTGCTCCAGCCGGGTCAATGTCAGACGTTCGCCAGCCAGACTGTCCCAATGCTGTCGGGCGCTGGTCAGTTGCTCGGTGGCGCTGTGTTGCGCGTCCTGCAACTGGCGCAGGTCCTTGAGCCAGGTGTGTTGCAATTCAAGCTGTTTGAGCTGCGCCTGTTGCGTCTTGAGTTGCTGTTGCGCCTGGTTGAAACGCTCATCCAGCTCCGTCCGGGCTTGCGGCGACAGCGGCGTGACCCCGGTGGCCTGGTCCTGCAGCAGCTTGTGGGTTTCCCGGGCTTCCTTGGTTTTGTCGAAGGCGCGGCGACCGAGACGGGTGTACAGCGCGGTGTCGGTGAGCTTCTCCAGGAGCTCGCTGCGTTCGTTGTCGTTCGCTTTGAGGAAGGCACTGAACTCGCTTTGGGCGAGCAGCACCGCCCGGGTGAACTGCTCGAAATTCAGGCCCAGCACCGATTCAAGCTGGATTTTGAATTCGACTTTCTGGCTGGCCAGCAGTTGATCCTGATCGATATCGCGCAAGCTTTGGCGACTGGCTTGCAGTTTGCCGCCGGCCTTTTCCCGAGCGCGATTGGCTTCCCAGCGTGCACGGTAACGGCGGCCGTCAATGCCGACGAAATCCACTTCGGCATAACCTTCACCGGTGCCGCGACGCAGCAAGGTGCGCGGGTCGCCGGTGCCGATTTCGCCATCGGCGTCCGGTGCCTTGGCCGACGTCTGTGCATTGCTCAAGCGCGGCACAGCGCCGAACAACGCCAGGCACAAGGCATCGAGCAGGGTGCTTTTACCCGCGCCGGTGGGGCCGGTAATCGCGAACAGACCGGCGCTGGCCAGCGGTTCAGCGGTGAAGTCGATCTCAAACGGACCGGCCAGCGAGGCGAGGTTCTTCAGGCGGATCGCAAGGATCTTCATGGTTGTTCGCTCTCCATCTGCACGTCCTGCAATAACTCTGCAAAGTCCTTCAGCGTTTGCTCATCGACCTCGCTGCCATAGCTGTCCTGCCACGCTCGGCTGAACAATTCCTGGGGCGTGAGCTGGTCCAGTTCGACCAGCGTCGTGCCGTCATCGACGCCATCGCGGCTGCCGTTGCCGGCGTATTCCGCGGCGATGCGCACCAGGCGCACGGCTTTGCCTTGCAGGGCGCTTTCGACTTGATGGCGCAGATCGGGTTGCGGCTCATCCAGGCGCACCCGGACTTCCAGCCAAGGCTGGCGATGAATGTCGGCCAGCAGGTCGATGTTTGGCAGGTCGGCCAGTTGCAGCAGAATGTCGGCCAACGGCGCCGGTCCGATGCGCTGCAGATTCACCGCGCGGGGAATCAGCTTCGGTTCGACGCTGACCAGGGTTTCGCCGTCGAGTATGACGTCGAGAATCTGATGCTGATAACCGATCTCGGAAAACGACAGCGGAATGGGTGAACCGCTATAGCGGATGCGCTCTTGCGCATTGACCTTCTGCGGCTTGTGCAAATGCCCGAGGGCGACGTAGCTGATGCTCGGCCCGAACAGGCTGGCGGGCAGTGCTTCGGCATTGCCGATGATCAGGCTGCGTTCGGAGTCTTCCGACACCGAACCGCCGGCCATGTGTGCGTGACTGATGGCGATCAGCGCCTGACCCCGTTTGCGCTTGGCATTGGCGGCTTCGATCAGCCATTCGTGAACCTGGCCGATCCCGCGCAGGTAGTTGTCGCCCAGATGCGCGCCGGTGACTTCGGCCGGGCGCAGGAACGGCAGCGCCAGGCACCAGGCGACGGTCTTGCCCTTGGCATCCGGTAATGGCAACAGCAGCCGCTCGGCGTCGAGTTGACCGTCGTCCAGCCACAGCACCCGACCGAGGGCATGCGTGCGCAAACGACGCATCAACGGCGCGGGCAGTTCAATGCGCGAGCCGGAATCGTGGTTGCCGGCGATCATCACGATGGTCAGCTTGGGCTGCTGCTCGTGGGCGCTGACGATGAAATCGTAAAGGCGTTCCTGGGCTTTGACCGGCGGATTGACCGTGTCAAAGATATCGCCGGCGATCAACAGCACATCGGGCAGGTCTTGCTTGAGCTGGCGCAGCAGCCAGTCGAGGAAACAACCGTGCTCGAAATCACGGTCCTGGCCGTGCAGGTTCTGCCCGAGGTGCCAGTCGGAGGTGTGAAACAGACGCAAGGCGAACTCCGTAGGAATAAGGTAATGGCCGCCAGGAAAATGATGACGGCGAAAGGGGTGAGAGTTTAAAGGCAAAAGACCGGGGATGTTGAACGCTTTGACAAGTAGTGTGAGGTCGCATCGGCCGGGCAGGTGTTCGGCTTGGCCTTGACCGTGAGCATGAGTAGTTGGGAAAACCTACGTACGGTCATTCGAACTGACAGTTTTGACAGTATCCGTGGCGACGAGTCTGTTGCTTAATAATTCCTGAGCTTCGCCCTATCAGCGCAGGAATTAACGGCTCACTCAAAATGGAGAAACATCATGTCGCAGCGTCAATCAAACATTATCAGTAGAGACAACACTCCACGTTATGGTCATATCTTTTCCCCGGCGTCCAGGGCGTGGTTTGAATGGGATGCGGGCAGGCTCGATGAAGGGGCTTTGAATCAACGCGAGTCCGGAAAGTTCTTTCCGCAACGTTTGGCGGGGCTTAAAGATGCTTTCGCCAAAGACGACGAATTAAATGCCGCACCACCGCCTGACGGCAAAATTGCCAGTGCCAATCAACTCACCGGCGCACAGCTGGATGCGCCAGGTAGCCACTGGATAAAACACGATGTGCGCAGCGGTGAAACACTGGATGTTTCGTGGGATTACAGCGCCAGACACGCTACCCGGCGCTGGAATTATTTCCTGACGAAAGAGGGTTGGGATCCTGAAAAGGTCCTGACACGCGACCAGTTCGAAGCAGAGCCGTTTTACACGGTGCAAATCAATCTGCAACCGCATTGGACTCATGAGGAGGAAATGCTACCCCCTAAACCGACCACACATCCGGTCCCGCTGCCCAAGCGTGAGGGTTACCACGTGATGTTGGCTGCTTGGGAAGTGGCCAACACTTCGATGGCGTTCTATCAGGTTGTGGATCTGAAATTTTTGCCATCTGACGGAGGAGGTGAACGTCCCGAAACGCCGACCGGGCTCACCGCTGAGAACGTCACTGACAAGTAGGTGACACTGAAATGGAATGCGGCAACGGGTCCACGCCCTATTGCGTCCTACCGTATTATGCGTGACGGGACCCTGTTGGTTGATGTTGATGCGCCGCTTCTCACGTGGCCCGATAACAGCGTGAAGCCAGAGACCAAGTACAACTACACCATCTGCGCCATCGATGATCGCGACAATGCCTCGGCGCCAAGCCGGCCAGTTCAAGTGCACACGTTGCCAGAGGGTGGCGAGGGGCCTACCGCACCGACCAACCTGCACAGCATGGGCCAGACAGCGCGAAGTATCAGCCTGATGTGGGAGGCATCCATCGGCTCGGCGCCGATTGTGAATTATCTGATCTACCGTGACGGCATTGAAATCAAATCCGTAAGCGCCAATCAGACGGCTTACGAGGATACCGGCCTCACGCCCTCTACCCGATACCGCTATGTTGTGAAGGCGCGTGACCTTAACGGCAAGCTGTCATCGTCGAGCAATGAACTGAGCGCTGATACGCAGGGTGAGGGTGAGCATAAGGAATGGAAGCTCGATACACGTTATGAAAGAGGCGAGCTTGTGAGCTACGTCGACAAGAACTGGTCCTGCATTCAAGCGCACACTTCGTACACAACCGATTGGGCGCCGGGGCAGGAATCAAGCGTGACGCTCTGGCAGGAAGAAGGGAAAAAGAAGAAATCTTGACCTGATGGCTGGAGCGTTGATGGTGTTTGCTTCGCACTGACCCATCGCAACAAAGATCGCAGCCTGCGACGGCTCCTGCCCTGAAGCGTATTTCAATGCAGGAGTTGCCGCAGGCTGCGATCGTTTGATCTTATTTTGGATAAAGCGGCGGCAACCCGCTGTCGCCCACCGGATCATGCACCCGATCGGCAATCGGGATCGCCTTGATTGCCCGCCACAGATCCTCACCTTGCCAATGCTGGCCGGTTTCGCTGTAGAGCGCGCCGTTCAGCCCGTCGAGGGCGTCGGACAGCGGTACGAAGCGGGCGGCCATGTCGGCCAGGGTTTCCGGTTGTTGCCGCGCCCAGGCGTCGAGGGCCTGGCGCGTGGCGTGGGTGTCATTGGCCTGACAGGCGCGCTTGAGGTCGTCAAGCACGGTGCGCGGGCTCGGGCCGGTCTGCGCGACACGCAGGATCGCCGGCTGCCAGCGGGCGCGCCACCACAGGCCGAAACCCAGCACAGTGCTGCAGGCGAGGAGCAGGGTGCTGAGTTTCCAGCGCCAGAGTGTTTGGCTGTCGACGGCGGAAATGATGGGTGCTGTGCCGGCCGGGGTGTCGACCAGGCTCGGATTGTTCGCCACTTGCAGGGCCTGGGCCGGCAGGCTGCTGTGTTCCAGGTGATCCTCGAAGGTGTTCCACCAGGTCACTTCCACCGCAGGCAACTCGATGGCGCCGCTGCGAGTCGGCACCAGGGCTTCGCGGTCTTCGCGACTGCCGATCAGGCCGCGCTCGCTGTTCTGGTTGCCCAGCACCGGTTGATCCGGGTAGCGCCGCAAGCCGTTGACATCGGTGGCGGGCAACGGCGGCAATTGCGAACTGGCCAGGCCCTCGGCTTTCACGGTCAGGCGGCGGGTCAGGGAATCGCCCACCTGCGCGTGATCCGGTTGCGGGTTCCAGCTTTCGCTCAGGCTCAGGCTTCGAGCCGGCAGCCAGGGCACATCGGCCGGGTAAGCGTCCGGTTTGGCCTTGACCGCCAGCATGACCTCGGAGGAGCTGACGCGCATCAGCTTGCCGGATTTCGGTACCTGGGAGGTGGCGTCCACCAGGGCGGCATTGAAGATCTGCGCCGGAATGATCAATGCACCACTGTGTTGCGGGTAGATCGCGTAGCGCATTTCGATCACGCCGTGGCGCAGGCCATTGATGTCTTTCTCATAGGTGCGCGACTCGCCCAGTTGCTCGATGCGCACATCGGCGATCTGCAAGGGCGGCAGGCTGCTGTCGTCGTACAGCGAAACCGAATGGTAGATCCGCAGGGTCAGGATCGCCTGGGCCTGAACGTACACGCTGTTTTGATCGAGGCTGGCGTCGATGAACACCGGGGCCAGTTTTTGGCGGCTGTCCTGGGTCTCGCTCTGGACCACTTGCAGGGTGATCGGCTGGCTCTGCACCTCGCCCAGTTGCAGCGACGCAATCTCCACGCTGCCGGTCTGCCGAGGCAGCAGGGTGATGATCCACCGGGTGGTCGCACGGTTGTCGCCGTCAAGGGTGGTCAACTGGTTGACCTGACGGGTGCCGCGGACGTCGAACTGTGGCTCCAGCGGCGTCAGGTCAGGCTTGCCGAACTGCGTCATGTCAGTGGTTTCCAGGGTCAGTTCGACCGTCTCGCCGGAGTTCAGGCGACTGCGATCCACACTGGCGACCAGCTCCGCGGCCTGGGCCTGAACGGTGCAGAACAACAGGGCAGGCGGCAGCGCGAGCATGGAGAGGGTGAAGCGGGTCATCGAGTTTTTCCCTGATCCTGATGTTGTTGCTGTTCGTACCAGAATTTGCGCCTGAGCAATTCACCCGGGTTATCCGGGATCTTGCGCAGCCATTGCTCCAACGCCTGGCGCTGTTCGCCATCGATGCTGTCAGTGGCCGGGCGCAGGGGCGGCCTGGTGTGTTGTTCATCCCCCAGCTCACTGCCGGGGACATCGTTGGTACCCGGTTTTGGCGGCGTCGCCGACGGCTGCCCGGCATCTTCCGCGGCCTGTTGGGCGTCGGTTTGCGGTTCGCCGTTGCCCGACGATCGAGTGGCCGCGCCGGGCGGTGGTTGTTGCTGGCTGGCCTGGTTTTCGTCGCCCGGGTTTTGCTCCGGCTTGACCGGCGGCGGGGTGTTTTTCTGCTTGATCAGATTTTCCACCAGCGCCTTGTTGGTCAACGCCGGGCGTAAATCCGGCTGACGTTCGAGCGCCTGTTCGTAAGCGTCCAGCGCTGCTTCCAGCTCACCGCTCCTGGCCAGGGCGTTGCCACGATTGTAGTGGGCGTGGGCGTCGTTGCCTGCGGCGAACCGCTGAGCGGCGCCACTGTAGTCGCCGGCCTCGTACAGCGCCACGCCCTGCCATTGCAAGTCGGCGAAATGCTGTGCGGCCTCGGCCGGGCGCTTCTGGTTGAGCAAGTGCATACCCTGTTGATCCGGCCGCAGCCACAGGTCTTCGAAGTCGAAGGCGTAGCCGGGTTGCGGCAGCAGCAACAGCAGCGGCAAACAGAACAGCCAGCCGCGGCGACCGGCGCAGGCTGCCAGCAGCAACAGCGGCAATAATAGCCAGTAACCCTGATCGGCCCAGGCGTCGAGGCGCACGGTCTGGCCGTCATTGATCAGTGCGCGCGGGCCGTCGAGCAGGCCCAGCGCACGCAGGTCGGCATCGTCCAGACGCGCATGGCGATAGCGCCCGTCCAGTGCACTGGCGAAGGCTTTGAGGCCGGGTTCGTCCAGATACGGCACCAGAATCGCGCCCTGGGCATCCTTGAGGAAACTGCCGTCCTCTTGCGTGATCGGCGCCCCTTCGGCGGTGCCGATGCCGAGCATCAGCAATTGCGTCGATTTGCCCTCCAGTGCCTGACGGATCCCTTGACGTTCCTGTTCGGTCAGGGTCGAACCGATGAGCAGGATCCGCCCCTCGCCGAGAGCAGCCTGATTCAGCAGGGCAAGGGCCTTGGCCACCGCCAGGTCGGCGCGATGGCCGGCCTGGGGCATCAGCGACGGCTTGAGCGCTTCCAGCAGATTGCGGCTGGTGGACAGGTCATCCGACAGGGGCACCAGGGTGTGGGCGCTGCCGGCGTAGACGACGATGGCGGTCTGGGCATCGCTGCGGTTTTGCAGCAGGTCGAACAGCTTGCGCCGTGCCTGTTCCAGGCGGTTTGGCGTGACGTCGGTGGCGAGCATTTCCGGGGTCAGTTCCAGGATCACCACCAGCGGATCGGCCGGCTTCTGACTGGGTTGCTCGACACGTTCCCAACCCGGTCCCAGCAATGCCAGGATGGTCAGCACCCACGCCACGCCCAGGGCGACCCATGGCAGTTTGCTGTTGCGACCGCTGCCACCACTGAGCAATGTCGCATGGAAGGCCGGCGGCAGAATCATCTGCCAGCGCCCCGCACGTTTCTGTCGGTGCCAGAGTTGCCACAGCAGCCAGCCGAGCAGCGGCAACAGCAGCAGCCACCAGGGGCGGAACCAGAAGGGCCAGAGCGCACTCATCGGCGCCTCCGCAGGCGCAGGCGGTTGAGGCGCCGGCGCCAGTCGGGCAGTTGCGATTGCAAGAACAGATCCTTGGTAAACAGGCGCTGCAAGGGGTTGTCCGGCCAGAGCTCGCGGACCACCAGCAACATGCTCAGCAGCAATGCCATTGCCAGCGGCCAGTGATACAAGGCCTGGGCCGGACGCGCCTGGGTGGGTTGTTGCGTCACCGGCTCGAGTGTGTCGAGCATGTCCTTGATCGCCTGCAGCTCCTTGCCATCGCGCGCGCGGAAGTATTGGCCGCCGGTGGCTTTGGCGATGGCTTTCAAGGACGGCTCGTCGAGGTCCAGGCTCGGGTTGATCCCGAGAAAACCGAGTGTGCCACTGTCCTCCGGATCGGCACCGATGCCGATGGGGTAGATTTTCACCCCTTCGAGTGCCGCCAGCCGCGCCGCCGTCAGCGGGTTGATTTCGCCGCCGTTATTGGCGCCGTCGGTGACCAGAATCAGCACGCGACTCTGCGCCGGGCGCATGCGCAGCCGCTTCAGGGCCAGGCCAATGGCATCGCCGATCGCGGTGTTCTTGCCGGCGATGCCGATTCGCGCTTCGTCGAGCCAGACCCGCACGGTGCGCCGGTCAAAGGTCAGCGGTGCTTGCAGGTAAGCCTGGCTGCCAAACAGGATCAGGCCGACCCGATCGCCTTCGCGACCTTCGAGGAAGTCGCCGAGTAACTGCTGGACCAATGTCAGGCGGCTGACCTCGTCGTCCTGCCAGCGCATGTCGGGAAAGTCCATGGAGCCGGACACGTCCACCGCGACCAGCAGGTCGCGGCCGCTGGCGGCAATCGGCAGCGGCTCGCCGAGCCATTGCGGGCGGGCCGCGGCGATCAGCAACAACAACCACAGCAGAATGAACGGCGCTTGTTGGCGCCAGGCCGGCAGGTTGGCTCGGGCGCGGCGCCGGGCCAGGCCTTCGAGGTCACTGAGGAAGCTGACCTTGAGCGCCGGCTCGCCACTGTCCGCCACCGGCAGCACCACGCGCAACAGCCAGGGCAGTGGCAGCAGGGCGAACATCCACGGCCAGGCGAATTCAAACATGCTTGCGAATCCAGGTATCGACCGCTTGAGTCAGGCCGGCGATGGCCTTGTCGTCGAGTTTGCATTCAGGTTTGTAGGCGCCTTCGACCAGCACCATCCAGCGGGTCAGGCCGGCAGCCGGGCAGCGGTTGTCGAGAAAGGCCAGCCATTTGCGCCCGTTCAGGGTGTGGCTCTGGCTGTACGGGTAGTGGTTGCGGCACAGGCGCTTGAGCAAACCGTTGAGTTGCTGCAGCCAGGCACCGGCCGGTGCGCCGTCGTAAGGCTTGGGCATCAGCGCGAGCTCGGCCAGGGCCGCGATGCGCACCGGGTCCAGCGGTTGTTCGGCGCGCACGACGGGGCGGTTGTCGGGAAGCAAGCGTCGTAATTGCCACATGCCGAAACCGAGCACAGGCAGTAACAGCAGCAATAACCACCAGCCCGGCGCCGGTGGCCAGAATTCGATCGGTGGCGGCGAAATCAGCGGTTGCAGTTGCTCGAGGCTGCTCATCGGCTTTTCCCCGGACGTTCTGGGTTCAGGTACTCGCGCAGTTGTTCGACCATCTCGCTCTGCGTGCTCAACGGCATCAGCAGCACCCGCAGTTTCTGCGCCAGCAGTTCCCAGCGAGCGACGCGTGCCTCGGCCTGGGCGCGGTAAGTCTGGCGCAGGTCGAAATTGAGGGTGTCGAGTTCCAGTTGCGCCCCCCGTTCCGCGAAGCGCAGCAGCCCGGCGGCGGGCAGGGCATGATCCAGCGGATCGGACACCGGCAGCAACAACAGGTCGCAATGGCGCGACAACAGGCTCAGCTGCTGTTCGGCGCCCTCGGTCAGGGCGCGTTCGTCGCAGATCACGATCACCAGGCTGCCGGGACGCAGGACTTCCCGGGCACGGCGCAGGGCAATGTTGAACGCGTCACGGTCCGGCTCGGTTTCGGTGTGCAACGACTGATTGACCCGCACCAGGCGGTTGAGCAACTGCAGCAGGCTCTGCTTGCTGCGCCGTGGCTTGATCTCGTAATGCTCTTTGTCGCCGAACACCAGGCCGCCGACCCGGTCGTTATGGCCCAGCGCCGCCCAGCCGATCAGACTGGCGGCCTGGGCGGCGAGGACCGATTTGAACATCAGCCCCGAACCGAAAAACAGCCGGCAGCTTTGCTCGACCATGATGAAAATCGGGCGCTCGCGTTCTTCGTGGAACAGCTTGGTGTGCGGTTCCTGAGTGCGGGCGGTGACGCGCCAATCGATGCTGCGCACGTCGTCGCCGGCCTGATAGACCCGCACCTGGTCGAAATCCACGCCACGGCCACGCAGTTTCGAATGGTGCAGGCCGATCAGCGGGCTGCGCTGGCTCGGCGTTGAGAACAGTTGCACTTCACGCACGCGATGGCGCATTTCGATCAGCTCGGCGAGGCTGACACGGATGCCCGGTTCGGACGGCAGGGGGGTAGTCATCGGGGTCAAGCGACGGCTACGACGTCGAGGATCCGCTGGACCACCCGGTCCTGGTCGATACCGGCGGCTTCGGCTTCGAAGGAAAGAATAATGCGGTGGCGCAATACGTCGAACAGCACGGCTTGAATGTCTTCGGGGCTGACGAAGTCACGCCCGGCCAGCCAGGCGTGGGCCCGGGCGCAACGGTCCAGGGCAATCGAGCCGCGAGGACTGGCGCCATAGGCGATCCATTCGGCCATCTCCGGGTCGAACTTGGCCGGGGTGCGCGTGGCCATGACCAGTTGCACCAGGTATTCCTCCACGGCGTCGGCCATGTACAGGCCGAGAATCTCCTTGCGTGCGGCGAAGATCGCCTGCTGGCTGACCCGTCGCTCGGGCTTGGTTTCACCGTTCAAGGCTTCGCCACGGGCTTGCTGCAGGATGCGGCGTTCGACGGCAGCGTCAGGAAAACCGATTTTCACGTGCATCAGGAAACGGTCCAGCTGCGCTTCGGGCAGCGGGTAGGTGCCTTCCTGCTCGATCGGGTTTTGCGTGGCCATCACCAGGAACAACGGCGACAACTCATAGGTGCTGCGCCCGACACTGACCTGGCGCTCGCCCATGGCTTCGAGCAGCGCCGACTGGACCTTGGCCGGCGCCCGGTTGATTTCGTCCGCCAGCACCAGGTTGTGGAAGATCGGACCTTGCTGGAACACGAAACTGCCGGTTTCCGGGCGATAGATTTCCGTGCCGGTGATGTCGGCGGGCAACAGGTCGGGGGTGAACTGGATGCGGTGGAACTGGGCTTCGATGCCTTCGGCGAGTTCTTTGATGGCCTTGGTCTTGGCCAGGCCTGGTGCGCCCTCGACCAGCATGTGGCCGTCGGCGAGCAGGGCGATGAGCAAGCGCTCGATGAGTTTTTCCTGGCCGAGAATCTGCGTTGAAAGAAAGGTTCGCAGCGCTAGCAGCGCTTCACGATGTTCCATCGATGACTGTTCCTGGAAAGGGTGACCGCAGACGTTCCGGTAACGCCAGGGCTGGGGGCGTTACTTTAAAGCATCGTGGGGGGTGGCGACTAACGGCATTTTGCTTAAAGGGGGGAAATGATGGGCGAAACCGTTGTAGTTTTGCGGGGCGGGGGTTGGAGTGGAGTGTGTGGCGGCCTCATCGCGGGCAAGCCCGCTCCCACAGGGTTCTTCGGCGTATTCAGATAATGTGAACGCCCAAGACCCTGTGGGAGCGGGCTCGCCCGCGATGGGGCCCGCCTGAACACCCTCAAAGTTCGCTGATATAGGTCCCGGTTCCCTTGAGAATGTTCTGCAAGGTTTCTTCCACTTCCGCCAGATCCCCCGCCTCAGTGCTGTGAATGATCTCCAGCGAATCATCCCCATTCAACGCATCGGCATCCGCCGCCGCAATTTCGATCAGCAGGCGGGTAGGGCTGAGGGTGACTTTCACCCCGTCCAGGGTCGAAGGTTCACCGTCGAGGGTGATTTCCAGCTCGTCTTCGTCGGGGTAACGGGTCATCAGGAACATATCGCCCTGTTCGCTGTGGCAGCACAGCATTGCCATGTTGTCTTCTTCGTCATCGCAGGGGTTGACGATCAAGAGGGGGGTGGTCATTTGCATGGGAAAATCCTGGCTCGACGAGCGTTGTGATCACAACAAAAGGCGATTCTGCCAGCCTTTGAAGTTTTCTGCTCGACCACAGGGTCGTTCTGTGCTGTTACAGCGATAACGGTCAGATGAATTAAAGGGCAGGTTATCCAAAAAAACTCGTCTGACTACAAACTGCAGGAACGCTCGACCAGTCGTCGGTACTGTAATTTCTGACAGTAGCCATGCTTTGGTTTAACGCATTAACTCTAATGCTGGCAACTTGGTGTTGATCGTGTTTTTTGCTAGAGCCAGAGTTGTTGCGGGTGGGTGTATTCGATAATGCCGAAAGTGTTGACCAAGGGGATGTCAGTATGAAGTCGATGGGTAAATGGATAAATTTCCTACTTTTCTGGATGGCTTCGTTGCCTTTTTTTGTGAGTGCCGCTACGCCTGATTACTCGCATCTGATTTTTTTGCTGAAAGAGGAGGTTTCCATTTCCGATAGCCAGAAAAGTATCCCGTATACTCGTCAATCGTTAAAGGCGCTAAAAGCCCTTGTGCCAAACATGAGGCCGTTGGTGCCTGCTTTCGAAACGCGAACCAAGGCTGAGCAGCAGGCGCTGCAAAGGCATCGTTTGAATCGTTACTTTATAGTTGATACTCGCGCGATGACGGCGACGCAGGCAGAGTCATTGATTCAACAATTAAAACAGAATCCATTGGTCGAAGAAGCTCAATTTGAACCCCGTGTAGATGGGATGCATGGAGATAATGGCGAGCCTATTGGAAAAGTAGCGAGCAAGGATATTCCTGATTACACGGGACAACAAAATTATCTGCAAGGCCAAGCGGCGGTGCCGCCCTATAAGATCGGTGGTGTGAATGCAGTTGAAGCCTGGAAAATCTCGGGGGGCAAGGGCCAAGAGATAGAGGTCGTCTCTGCCGAAGTAGATCACTGGTCATATGATCATGTTGATTTGCCAAAACCCTACCTGGAAATTACCGTCGGGGCCATAACCGGCTCCCATGATACTGCCAGCGCAGGCGTTATTGTTTCAAGGGAAAATGGTTTTGGTACTACCGGTATAGCGTCGTCCGCCAGGTTAGGCTATCTGCAATGGGGCACGGATAGACTGCTTCAGTTGGCGGAAATGTTGCATGAGGGAGATGTGGTGCAATTGGGTGTGCACTATAATTACACGCCTTTTGAGGAGGTGGGGTGCACAACAAATTGTTATATGCCCCTGGAATATAATAGGCCAGTACGCGACATTATTTCTTACCTTGTTCAAGAGAAGGGTGTGCATACAGTGTTGGCTGCTGCAAATGGCAATATCAATTTGGATCATCCTTTTTTCAAAGGTTATTTTGATCGTGCTCTTTTCGATACGGGTGCAGTTTATGCGGGTGCTGTTGATCCGATGACCGGCCTCAGAGCTGGTTTTTCAGAATATGGAAGTCGTGTCGATCTATTTGGCTGGGGGGGTAATGTCACCACTACAACCTGGAGTGCGAGCAACCCAACTACAGGCTATACCCATACGTTTAGCGGTACGTCGTCAGCCAACCCGATCATTGCGGGGGTGCTTGCCTCCATGCAAGGCGTGGCCCGTGCCAACGGCCTGGGCAATATTCCACCGAAAGCACTCCGTGCACTCCTCGTCGAAACGGGCTACCCCCCGATCAATGGCAATCGGACAGAAATCGGGGTTCAGCCCGATATGGATGCCGCTATCAAAAAAATGCTGGCGGACGGAGCCGACAAACCCCCTACAGGACGGCTTGCCTTGCCAGAGGAAGTAGCGTCGGGCGAGACGTTTAGCGCCCATGTCTATGCGCAGTCTCCCTCAAACAAACCACTGACCTATCGTTGGACCGCCACCGGATTTGTGCCGCCGACAGGAAGTGCGCAGTCGATGTTGTTCACAGCGCCAACCGTCACTGCCGATACCACAGGCCTCCTTTCCGTAGATGTTTCCGATGGCACTCATACCATTAATCTGGCGGAGCATGTGACTATCAAAGCGCCTGTCGAGGCAGGGAAGTGTGGCGATATCCCGGTGTGGGATGCCGGCAAGGTTTATGCAGTCTACGCAGAAGAGGTGGCGTACAAGGGGAAGAAATACAAACAGAACTTCCACAACCTCAATAAGCAACCGGATCTCCATTCAGCTGAGTTTGGTAAAGAGTGGCAGCCAGGGGTTGATTGCCCATGACAAGGTAATTGGCGGATTTGTGTTGTTGCCTATGCCGAAATCTTGAACTGGCGGGGAACCCTGAGGGATCAGTGAACCCGCCAGCAAGCGTGATCAGTTCATCGTCGTAAGACACTGCATCGTTCGCCACCGCTTCCGAAGCGGTCGGTTAGATTCTCTTCCCTCTCCAAGCGTCTGCTTATCCGAGTGTCTGCGGCCTTGTCGTGAACGGCCAGAGTGTAACTGGTCATTTCTGGTACGCATGTCCCATAAAACCGCACGGAAAACCGTCATTTTTCTGTGCGAATGCTAGTGTTGTTCGTTGCGCATGCCTTGAGCTACGTACCGATGACCGAATATGTCGCAGCGCCGCAAGCACGGGCCTTGCCGCAGTGGTTAAGCTGCGCATCGAATGGATACCTGTAAAGACATTGCGCTGCACCCAGCCCAGTCGCTTTTGCAGATGCCCATTCATGGAAGGTGAATGTGACCCGAGTGTCTCGTCCAGCTTCACCCACCTGTCCCCCTGTTTCCTCTGCCCGAGAATCAGGAACAGGGTGACGGATCGCCCCGAAAGGGGTTTTGCACGCGACGCTTCCATCAATAACAAGCCCAAGCGGAGTACCACAGATGGCGTTCTTCACCGCAGCCAGCAAAGCCGACTTCCAGCACCAACTGCAAGCGGCACTGGCGCAGCACATCAGTGAACAGGCACTGCCACAAGTGGCGCTGTTCGCTGAACAATTCTTCGGCATCATTTCCCTGGACGAGCTGACCCAGCGTCGGTTGTCCGACCTCGCCGGCTGCACCCTTTCCGCATGGCGCCTGCTTGAGCGCTTCGATCACGCGCATCCGCAAGTGCGCGTCTACAACCCGGACTACGAACGCCACGGCTGGCAGTCGACCCACACCGCGGTCGAAGTGCTGCACCATGACCTGCCGTTCCTGGTCGACTCGGTGCGTACCGAGCTGAACCGCCGCGGCTATAGCATCCATACCTTGCAAACCACCGTGCTGAGCGTGCGTCGCGGCAGCAAGGGCGAGTTGCTGGAAGTCCTGCCCAAGGGCACCCAGGGCGAAGGGATCCTGCAAGAGTCCCTGATGTACCTGGAAATCGACCGCTGTGCCAACACGGCCGAACTGAATGTCCTGAGCAAAGAGCTGGAACAGGTTCTCGGTGAAGTCCGCGTCGCGGTTGCCGATTTCGAGCCGATGAAAGCCAAGGTCCAGGAAATCCTGAGCGGTCTGGACAGCAGCCAGTACGCTGTCGACCCTGAAGAAAAAGCCGAAATCAAAAGTTTCCTGGAATGGCTGGTGGGCAACCACTTCACCTTCCTCGGCTACGAAGAATTCGTGGTGCGCGATGAAGCCGACGGCGGCCACATCGTCTATGACCAGGATTCGTTCCTCGGCCTGACCAAGCTGCTGCGTACCGGCCTGACCTACGATGACTTGCGCATCGAAGACTACGCCGTGAACTACCTGCGCGAACCGACGCTGCTGTCGTTCGCCAAGGCCGCGCACCCAAGCCGCGTGCACCGCCCGGCTTACCCGGACTATGTGTCGATCCGTGAAATCGACGCCGACGGCAAGGTCATCAAGGAATGCCGTTTCATGGGCCTGTACACCTCGTCGGTGTATGGCGAGAGCGTGCGGGTCATCCCGTACATCCGCCGCAAGGTCGAGGAAATCGAACGCCGCTCCGGCTTCCAGGCCAAGGCTCACCTGGGCAAGGAACTGGCGCAGGTGGTCGAAGTGCTACCGCGCGACGATCTGTTCCAGACTCCGGTGGACGAGCTGTTCAACACCGTGATGTCGATCGTGCAGATCCAGGAGCGCAACAAGATTCGCGTATTCCTGCGCAAAGACCCCTACGGCCGTTTCTGCTACTGCCTGGCCTACGTGCCACGTGACATCTACTCCACCGAAGTGCGGCAGAAGATCCAGCAAGTGCTGATGGATCGCCTGAAAGCCTCGGATTGCGAGTTCTGGACCTTCTTCTCCGAGTCCGTACTTGCCCGTGTGCAGTTGATTCTGCGCGTCGATCCGAAGAACCGCCTGGACATCGACCCGGTCCGGCTGGAAAAAGAAGTGGTGCAAGCCTGCCGCAGCTGGCAGGACGACTACGCCAGCCTGGTGGTTGAAAGCTTCGGCGAAGCCCACGGCACCAACGTGCTGGCCGACTTCCCGAAAGGCTTCCCCGCCGGTTACCGCGAGCGTTTCGCTGCCCACTCGGCGGTGGTCGACATGCAGCACCTGCTGAGCCTGAGCGAAAAAAATCCGCTGGTGATGAGCTTCTACCAGCCGCTGGCCCAGGTGTCCGGTCAGCGCATGCTGCACTGCAAGCTGTATCACGCTGATACGCCGCTGGCGCTGTCGGACGTGTTGCCGATCCTGGAAAACCTCGGCCTGCGCGTGCTGGGTGAGTTCCCGTATCGCCTGCGTCACAACAATGGCCGCGAGTTCTGGATTCACGACTTCGCGTTCACCGCCGCCGAAGGCCTGGAACTCGACATCCAGCAGCTCAACGACACCCTGCAGGACGCGTTCGTCCACATCGTGCGTGGCGATGCCGAGAACGATGCCTTCAACCGCCTGGTACTGACCGCGGGTCTACCGTGGCGCGATGTGGCGCTGCTGCGGGCCTACGCCCGTTACATGAAGCAGATCCGCCTGGGCTTCGACCTGGGCTACATCGCCAGCACCCTGACCAACCACACCGACATCGCTCGCGAGTTGACCCGGTTGTTCAAGACCCGTTTCTACCTGGCGCGCAAGCTCGGTACCGACGACCTGGAAGACAAGCAGCAACGACTGGAACACGCGATTCTGACCGCGCTGGACGACGTCCAGGTGCTGAACGAAGACCGCATCCTGCGTCGCTACCTGGACCTGATCAAGGCCACCCTGCGGACCAACTTCTACCAGACCGATGCCCGGGGCCAGAACAAGTCGTACTTCAGCTTCAAGTTCAACCCGCACCAGATTCCGGAGCTGCCCAAGCCGGTACCGAAGTTCGAAATCTTCGTTTACTCGCCACGCGTCGAAGGCGTGCACCTGCGCTTCGGCAACGTCGCTCGCGGTGGCCTGCGCTGGTCCGACCGTGAAGAAGACTACCGCACCGAAGTCCTGGGCCTGGTCAAAGCCCAGCAAGTGAAGAACTCGGTCATCGTGCCAGTAGGCGCGAAGGGCGGCTTCCTGCCGCGTCGTCTGCCACTGGGCGGCAGCCGTGACGAGATCGCGGCCGAGGGCATCGCCTGCTACCGCATCTTCATCTCGGGCCTGTTGGACATCACCGACAACCTCAAGGACGGCGCCCTAGTGCCGCCGGTCAACGTCGTGCGTCATGACGACGATGACCCGTACCTGGTCGTTGCCGCGGACAAAGGCACTGCGACCTTCTCCGACATCGCCAACGGCATTGCCATCGACTACGGCTTCTGGCTGGGTGATGCCTTTGCCTCCGGTGGTTCGGCCGGTTACGACCACAAGAAAATGGGCATCACCGCCAAGGGCGCGTGGGTCGGCGTACAACGCCACTTCCGCGAGCGCGGCATCAATGTCCAGGAAGACAGCATCACCGTAGTGGGCGTCGGCGACATGGCCGGTGACGTGTTCGGCAACGGTTTGTTGATGTCCGACAAGCTGCAACTGGTCGCCGCGTTCAACCACCTGCACATCTTCATCGACCCGAACCCGGAGCCTGCCAACAGCTTCGCCGAGCGTCAGCGCCTGTTCGACCTGCCGCGCTCGGCCTGGTCGGACTACGACACCAGCATCATGTCCGAAGGCGGCGGGATCTTCTCCCGTAGCGCGAAAAGCATCGCGATTTCCCCGCAGATGAAAGAGCGCTTCGACATCCAAGCCGACAAGCTGACCCCGACCGAGCTGCTCAATGCCTTGCTCAAGGCACCGGTAGACCTGTTGTGGAACGGCGGCATCGGTACCTACGTCAAGGCCAGCAGCGAAAGCCACGCCGATGTCGGCGACAAGGCCAACGATGCACTGCGCGTGAACGGCAACGAACTGCGCTGCAAAGTGGTGGGCGAGGGCGGTAACCTCGGCATGACTCAACTGGGTCGTGTCGAATTCGGCCTCAATGGCGGCGGTTCCAACACCGACTTCATCGACAACGCCGGTGGCGTGGACTGCTCCGACCACGAAGTGAACATCAAGATCCTGCTCAACGAAGTCGTGCACGCCGGTGACATGACCGAGAAGCAACGTAACCAGTTGCTCGGCAGCATGACCGACGAAGTCGGCAACCTGGTGCTCGGCAACAACTACAAGCAGACTCAGGCATTGTCTCTGGCGGCCCGTCGTGCCTTTGGGCGGATTGCCGAATACAAGCGTCTGATGAACGACCTGGAAGGCCGCGGCAAGCTGGATCGCGCCATCGAGTTCCTGCCGGGTGAAGAGGCGATCAACGAGCGCCTCGCCGAAGGCCACGGCCTGACCCGTGCCGAGCTGTCGGTGCTGATCTCCTACAGCAAGATCGACCTCAAGGAAGCGCTGCTCAATTCCCAGGTGCCGGACGACGACTACCTGACGCGCGACATGGAAACCGCTTTCCCGCCAAGCCTGGTGAGCAAGTTCTCCGCCGCCATGCGCCGTCACCGTCTGAAGCGCGAAATCGTCAGCACCCAGATCGCCAACGATCTGGTGAACCACATGGGCATCACCTTCGTGCAGCGCCTCAAGGAGTCGACCGGCATGAGCCCGGCGAACGTAGCGGGTGCTTATGTAATAGTTCGGGATATCTTCCACCTCCCGCACTGGTTCCGGCAGATAGAGGCCCTGGATTACCAGGTCTCGGCCGACGTGCAACTGGAGCTGATGGATGAGCTGATGCGCCTGGGCCGTCGCGCTACGCGCTGGTTCCTGCGCAGCCGTCGCAACGAGCAGAACGCTGCCCGTGACGTCGCGCACTTCGGTCCGCACCTGGCGGCGCTGGGCCTCAAGCTCGACGAACTGCTGGAAGGTCCGACCCGCGAAGGTTGGCAGACCCGTTATCAGGCCTACGTCGCGGCTGGCGTACCTGAGTTGCTGGCGCGCATGGTTGCAGGCACCACGCACCTTTACACCTTGCTGCCGATCATCGAAGCGTCCGACGTGACGGGCCAGAATGCCGCCGACGTCGCCAAGGCGTACTTCGCCGTGGGCAGCGCGCTGGACATCACCTGGTACCTGCAGCAGATCAGCGCCCTGCCGGTTGAAAACAACTGGCAGGCCCTGGCCCGTGAAGCGTTCCGGGATGACGTCGACTGGCAGCAACGTGCAATCACCATCTCGGTCCTGCAACAGGGCGACGGCACCCAGGACGTGGAAACACGCCTGGAACTGTGGATGGAGCAGCACGAGGGCATGATCGAACGCTGGCGCGCCATGCTGGTGGAACTGCGTGCCGCCAGCGGCACGGACTACGCCATGTACGCGGTGGCCAACCGCGAACTGCTGGACCTGGCGTTGAGCGGGCAAGCGGTGGTACCCGCCGCTGCTCCTGCTCCTGCCAACACCGTGCTGGAGCCGGCTGCCTGATTCAGGCTGTTGAATGAAAAAGCCCCGCATTGAGAGATGCGGGGTTTTTTTATGCCTGAATTTTTTGGTGTTTGGGCGGGCCTCTTCGCTGGCAAGCCAGCTCCTACAGGGTTTGCGTCGATCACATTATCTGCGACAACACAAACCCTGTAGGAGCTGGCTTGCCAGCGATGGGGCCATTTGCCTCAATACAACTTCCAGCCTGTTTTATTATCAACCATCGACACTTTATCTGCCGGCCCGGCCAATAAATTACTGAGCGACTGGTCAAACTTCTGCAGCGCCCGAACTTGTACATTCTGCTGTTCATTAATGTCCGCAACAATCTCTTCGCTGCGTTTATAATCCGCCCATAACGGACTCAACGCTTTAGCGTCATACCCCTGCGCAGTGCCGATGTAGTTGAAGTTGGAATCATAGAACATCGCTCGGACATCCGCCTCGATGTCCGAACTGCGCGACGTCATCAATTGACTGCGGGTATCGACAATCGCGACCACATCCGGTTTCGCCGCCCTGAGGCTTTGCAGGTCCGGATACACCGTCACCGTACCGAACTGACGTTGCAAGGAGGCCTTGACCCAGTCCACGGCCAGATCCGGTTTTGAGGTGGCCACATAGGCATCGTGAATCGACTGCACCAGCAGACTCTGACCGAAACCTGTGCCGGCGTTGGTCTGGTAATGTTGAAGGTAGGCGCGGTTGGCCTGGGTGTTGGAACTGTAGACAATGCCCAGAGACACGTTGCGGCCACTGGCGACGCTCGTGGCACTGCTGCGACCGACCGGTTCGGTGAACAGACCGTCGAGGGAAGAAACGGCCTTCGGCGCAGTGGGAACCGAACAGCCTGTCAAAAGAACCGTCATCGTCAAGGTACTGGCAAGCGCAAGTTTCATGGTGTTTCTCCAGTGAAATAACTTGGGTAGAAGGTGTTAGTGGCCGCTTTGGGGCGGCGGTAATCCCAGACTAAACCTGTCTTTGCCGAATGAAATAGCCAATAGGTGCGCTTGTCAGGTGGCCAATAGTTTTGTTTGGTTTAAAAGAAACCGATTAATTACCCCGGGAAATAAACAGGCCCGAATCCTTAAGTTCAGCCTGTTTATTTATGCCTGATGTCGCAGTCATCAGTTTTCCAAGGGGATCAACACCTTTTCTTCCGGGGACAACACCATGAATACCAGCAGTTTGGCAGGCTGGGTGGCGCTGGCATTTTTCGACACCAGATGTTCCGACCCGGCTGCCTCATACCAGTATTCGCCCGCCTTGTAAGTGATCGCCTTTTCTCCCTTCACCTGAGAAGTGATGGTGCCGGAAAGAACGTAGGCCATCGCCGTACCCTCGTGCTTGTGAGCGATTGATGATTGGCCGGGCTTGTAGTCGACTTCAATCATCATCGCCTTTTTGCCCGGCACGTTTTTTAGCAGCTGGTCCTGCAACACCGTGACTTTTTCCGAGGGATCTGCGGATTCATGGGCGAATGCAGAGGCTGACACGGTCAGCGCCAAAGCAGCGAGAGAGGCAGCACAGAAACGCAAAGCTTTCATGGTTCATCACCTGTGGTGGTTAGTCGTCAGGGACCACGGTAATGCGTAAGTCAGGCCATTCAAACGGCCAATTTACTGGAAGACAAGGGGACCAATGGATACCGTTAAAGATCAAAAGATCGCAGCCTTCGGCAGCTCCTACCGGGGTACCCATTGCCCGCTAGCAGTGGTCGGAGACTGCGATCTAACTTTCTAAACGATTGGGAAACTGTTGAAGTCGACGGCGTTGGCCAGTCGGCTGTCGATCAGACCGATAAAGCCTTGTACTTCAGGGCAGTTGAAATGCATCTGCATGGCGGCTTCCGATTGCCAGCGGGCGCTGACTGTCCAGCGGGTGTCGTCCTCGGGGCAGCGGTCGACCATATAGGCGTCGCAGCCCGGTTGTTCGCGCAGGGTTTCGACGATCTTTTGCAGTTGCCTGCCGAGTTCTTCCGAACGGCCGGCCGCAGCCTGCACCTTCACGGTATTGATCACTTCGTTGGACATTGCTCACACTCCTGAATCGGGCCGGACGAATCCTGCTCATTGAGGGATAACGCCCATTCAGGATAGGCCTGGCCCCCCGGACCACCAATAGCCAATCGCCGGATAAAAACCCAGACCAATCGTCAGGCGACCTGCTGCAAAATGTCCCGAAAACGGTCCAGGGCGATGTCGATGTCCAGGGTTTCGATGGCGCCAAAACCCAGGAAAAACCCGGCCCGTGGCGCTTGCTGGTAGAAAAAGCTGTCGATGGCGTAAAGGCCGACTTCGACCTTTTTCGCCAACTCGATCACTAATGGAATATCGATAGGCACTTTGCACATAACCACCATGTGGAAGCCGGCCGTGGTCGGTACGGCCTCAAGCCAGGGTGCAAGGTCGCCGGCCATGCGCGCGAGTATTCGTTCGCGGCGCCCGGCATAGATCGTATGGCAGCGCCGGATGTGCTTGAGCAGGCAGCCTTCGGCGATGAACTTGGCCAGTGCCCATTGGGGCAGGGTGGAGGTGTGCAGATCGGTGAGTTGCTTGGCGCGAATCACCGCTTCAAGAATGGCCGGCGGCAGAATCGCATAACCCAATCGCAACTCCGGCAACAAGGTTTTGGAAAAGGTCCCGACATAAGCGACGATCCCGCGTTCATCCATGCTTTGCAAGGAGTCGGTGGGACGGCCTTCGTAGCGAAACTCGCTGTCGTAATCGTCCTCGATAATGATCGCGCCCAAGGCGTAGGCCCGTTCCAGCAGCGCCACCCGACGGTCCTGGCTCATGGGCATGCCCAGGGGAAACTGGTGGGATGGGGTGACGTAAATCAGCCGTGTGCCATCGGGAATCTTGTCGACCTGCAGGCCTTCGGCATCCACCGGCACCCCGATCACGCTGGCGCCGTGGGAACCGAACAGCAAGCGCGCCGGCGGGTACCCGGGGTCTTCCATGGCCACCACACTGCCCGGACTCGTCAGCACCCGGGAAATCAGGTCCAATGCCTGTTGCGCACCGTTGCACACCACCACATCCTCATCCTGGCAGTTGACCCCGCGAGAAAACGCAATGTGCCGCGCAATCGCATTGCGCAGCGCCGGCAAGCCCTCGGGCAAGCTGTAAAAGCCCTTGGAGCCGGCGATCTGGCGCAAGGCGTGCGAGGTGCAGCGCCGCCAATCGTCCTGGGGAAACTGGCCCTTGCTGGTGGCGCCGCCGATGAAGTCGTAGCGCAACGAGCCTTCCAGGGTCGGATGGCGCAGAAACACCGGCAGGTTGCGCCAGGTCTCGATGACATCAAAACCGGCCAGTTCCGAATGGCTCTGTTTATGGGTGATTTTCGCCGCTCGGGCATTGACGTAGGTGCCTTTGCCGATCACCCCGGTCAGAAAATTGTCGTAGGTCAGCTGGGCGTAGGTGTCCGAAATGGTCTTGCGCGAAATGCCCAGCTGTTGCGCCAGCAACCTGCTGGGCGGAAGCTGCATCCCGGCTGCCAGGCGGCCGGATTCGATGGCACTGCGCAGTTGCTGGTACAACTGGCCTGCCAGGTCCTTGCGGCCGTTGATGACAACATGAAGTTCCATACCGGCGAGGCTCCTGCAGCGGTTGAGGCGCGTGTGCGTCGCGCCAGATTACCCGCATGAGCTGCTGCGCAGTAGTTGCGTGGGCGAAAAACCTCCGATTGGTCTGGTGCCTGGGTGGTCCACGGGTATTTCGCACAATTGGCTCTGTAACCTCTGTGCAACAACGCCTAACGTGAAGCGTACCCATCGATCCTCGAGACACGTCATGAACCCCCGCCTGGATTACTACAGCGCCTCGCCCAAGGCGATGAAAGCGATGATTGCCATGGAGGCCTTGACCAGTAACCTCAGCATCGAGCCGGCCTTGCTGCACCTGATCAAGATCCGCGCCTCGCAGCTCAATGGCTGCGCCTTCTGCACCGACATGCACTCGGTGGATGCCCGGCGCCTGGGCGAGACCGATCGCCGGTTGTACTCGATCGTGGTCTGGCGCGACAGCGGCTTCTTCAACGCCCGGGAACGCGCGGCGCTGGCCTGGACCGAAGCGGTGACCTTGCTCTCCGAAAGCCATGTGCCCGACGATGTCTACGCCCAGGCCCGGGAGCAGTTCAACGAAAGCGAAATGGTTGACCTGACCCTCGCCGTCAGCACCATCAACAGCTGGAATCGCCTGGCGGTGAGCTTTCGGCAAACCCCAAGCGAGTGAGGCAATTGTCACACCAGATTCATGAAAGATGCTCAGGATGAGAGGCTTCTGACAAGCGGATCGACAAGGAGTCAACGATGCCCTTTATGGAAACCCCAGGCCGTCAACATGTGGCCGATTATCGCGCGCCTGTAGACAAAACCGCGCCCTGGCGCACGCTGGCGGCGGGGCTCGATCCGGAGCTCGCGCAGGCGTTCCGGGTCATTGCCCGGTGCAGCTGTTTCATGCAGGCGGCTCGCAGCCTCAACATCAAGGCGACCCTGCTGCGCAAACAATTGGCGCAACTTGAAACGCAACTGCAGTGTTCATTGTTCAACCATAGCGATAATGGTCTTGCCCTCAGTCGTGACGGTTTGCAGCTGCAGGCGCAATTGATCGCCTTGGCCCATGAACGCGACTTGCCGGTGATTGAACAGCCGTTGATACGCCTGGCCGTCAGCGAAACCATCCTGCACGACATTCTCGGCCGCGACCTGGTCTCGCTGTTGCGCCGCAACGCCAGTGTGCGCCTGGACATCATCTCCCTGGACAGCGAACTGTCCCTGCAGGCCATCAGTGCCGACGTGGTAGTTTGGCTGGCTGGTACCGATTCGCCGCTGCCAGGTCCGAGTTTTGTCACCAGCGAACCCCAAGGGCTGGCGCGGCTCGATTACCTGCCGCACATTGCCAAGCGCTACTCGCGGGTTGCAGCCCGGCCGGACAGCCTGGATGACCTGGCCGATTTCATGCTGGTGCAGTGGCAACATGATCGTCAGGTCGAGCATTTTCGGCCATGGAACAGTGTGGTGGATCAGCGTCTGGCGGGGGTGGTGCAGTTGCATTCCTATGAACTGATGCTGGAGATGATCCGCTGCAGCGCATGCATTGGCCTGCTGCCGCACTACATGAGCCGGTTCGACCGGGGGCTGGTGGCATTGCCGGGATTGTTCAGCCAACCGATGCAGCGGCAGGTGTGGATGGCGGTCAATGCCGATTCCCGGGATGAGGCGGGCGTGCAGATGATCGTCGAGTTGATCCACAACACCTTCGAAGAGCGGCGGGAGTGGTTCGAAGGCTGAACGCGCTTGCAACTGTAGGAGCGAGCTTGCTCCGGGCGGCGTTCCGACGAAAAACGCAGGGGCGACGCGTGCTGTCAGATGCCGTGCGTTATCGTTGACGTCCATCGCGAGCAAGCTTGCTCCTACATGGTTCTCGCCATACCGGAAGAATGCGTTATAGAGTAGACGGCCATGTCTGTATCAAGGATGAATCACCCATGAGCGCCAGTGACTCTGTCATTTCTCTCGAACGCTTCAACGAATCCCACATCGACGGCATTACCGCGCTCTACAACGACCCGGCCATTACCCGTCAGGTGCTGCAAATGCCGTTTCAGTCCACCGAGGTCTGGCGCCAACGCCTGGATCCGGGCAACGAACGACATTTACAGCTGGTGGCGCTGCATCAGGGAATGGTCATCGGCAACATTGGCCTGGAGCAGTTTTCACGGATTCGTCGCAGCCATGCCGGTAACCTCGGCATGTGTGTTGCGGTGGCGTGGCAGGGCAAAGGCGTCGGTTCGACATTGCTGGCGGCGGCGCTGGACACCGCCGACAACTGGATGAACCTGCACCGGCTGGAGCTTTCGGTCTACGCCGACAACGAAGCTGCCATCGGGCTGTATCGCAAGTTCGGCTTCGAAACCGAAGGCCTGTTTCGCGACTACGCCGTGCGTGACGGCGTATGGGTGGATACCTTGAGCATGGCGCGCCTGCGACGCCCGCCCAAGGCCGGTTAAGTCACTCCCCGGAAGCGAACGTCACCGCCGCCTGCGCATGCAGTTCGGTGGTGTCGTGCAGGGGCTCGCCGTACCCCAGCCAGTACCGCTCACGCTTTTAGTCGTACGTCGCCAGCGCGCATCTGCCATGCTCAAAGTCCGCAGCACTGCTTCAATCAAAGGAACACCGCAATGGACGACGTACAGCAACTGGGTGAGATGCTTCGCCACTACGCAGAAAGCGAAGCGCACAAGAAACAACTGTTTGAGTCGCAATCGGCCGTGTGGGCGACGCGCATTAGTGAGCTGTTCGATCAGATTCAGCAGTGGCTGGAACCGGTCAAGGCGCCGAACCTGCTGGAAGTGAGCCGCGAGTCCTATGTCGCATCGGGGCCCAGCGTTCCGCTCGAGACCTCGACCTTCAAGACCGAAAAACTGAGCATCGTGATTGCCGGCAAACCGGTGGAGTTCGTGCCGGATGTGATGGGCGCCGGTGGCCAGATTTCCCTGGCGGTGATGGGCCTGACCGCCGCGCGGTATGGCAGCATTTCGCTGGTGTGCCTGCCGCCGTCCAGCAGTTGGCAGTGGCGCAAGACCAACGGCCTGAAAGACCCGGACACCTTTGCCTTCGATGCAAACTTCCTGGCGCAGCAGTTGCAGAGCCTGATCCCGCGCGATCGCGGTTGAATCTCTGAGGCTTACACATAACCCTGTGGGAGCGGGCTTGCCCGCGATAGCGGCGGAACATTCAACACATTCGTTGGCTGACATTCCGCTATCGCGGGCAAGCCCGCTCCCACAAAGATCGGGGGACATCAGATATCCATGTTTCCCCACCCGGATTTCACCTCCTCCGGCGCCACCGCCTTCACCGTCTTCCCCGTCGCCAATTCCACCCGCCGCGCCACCTCCGGATCATCGGCAAACGGAATCAGGCTCGCATCCTCCAGACTCTGGGCGGTGTGGTGCTTCAGGCAGCATTCAACCGCCAACCAAAGCCCCATCACCCCGACTATATTCAACACGATCAGGATCATCTCAAGCCCTCGCCTCAGGCAATACGCGCTTCACGCTCGGCCATCGCCATGCCCGACACCCGCACCGTGCGCCAGGTGTTGTAAGCCATCAGCAACATCCCGCCGAGGAAGAACACCCCGCCGGCAAAGCGCACTACAAACCCCGGATGGCTGGCCTGCAGGGCTTCGACGAAGGAGTAGGTCAGCGTGCCGTCGTCATTGATTGCGCGCCACATCAGACCCTGGGTGATGCCGTTGACCCACATCGACGCGATGTACAGCACCGTGCCGATGGTCGCCAGCCAGAAGTGCAGGTTGATCAGCGGCGTGCTGTACATCTGCTCGCGGCCGAAAACCTTCGGGATCATGTGATACATCGAGCCGAAGGTGATCATCGCCACCCAACCGAGGGCGCCGGCATGGACGTGGCCGATGGTCCAGTCGGTGTAGTGGGAGAGGGCGTTGACGGTCTTGATCGCCATCATCGGCCCTTCGAAGGTCGACATGCCGTAGAAGGCCAGGGACAACACCAGAAAGCGCAGAATCGGGTCGGTGCGCAACTTATGCCAGGCCCCCGATAGCGTCATCATGCCATTGATCATGCCGCCCCAGCTCGGTGCCAGCAGGATCAGCGACATGGCCATGCCCAGCGACTGCGCCCAGTCTGGCAGCGCGGTGTAGTGCAAATGGTGCGGGCCGGCCCAGATGTACAGGGTGATCAACGCCCAGAAATGCACGATCGACAACCGATAGGAATACACCGGCCGCCCGACCTGCTTTGGCACGAAGTAATACATCATCCCGAGGAAGCCCGTGGTCAGGAAAAAGCCCACGGCGTTGTGGCCGTACCACCATTGGACCATGGCGTCGGTCGCCCCGGAATACACCGGATAGGACTTGAACCAGTCCACCGGAATCGCCAGGTGATTGACCACGTGCAGCATCGCGATCACCACGATGAACGCACCGAAGAACCAGTTGCCGACATAGATATGTTTGGTCTTGCGCTGCACCACGGTGGTGAAGAACACGATGGCGTAGGCGACCCAGACCACCGTCATCCACACCGCGCCGGAGAACTCGATCTCGGCGTATTCCTTAGTGGTGGTGTAGCCCAGCGGCAACGTGACCAGCATCACCACGATCACCGATTGCCAACCCCAGAAGGTGAAGGCGGCGAGTCTGTCCGAATAGAGTCGTACCTGGCAGGTGCGTTGCACCGCGTAGTAACTGGCGGCAAATTGCGCGCTGCCGGCAAAGCCGAAAATCACCAGGCTGGTGTGCAGCGGGCGCAAGCGGCCGAAGGTGGTCCATGGCAGGTCGAGATTCATTTCGGGCCATACCAGTTGCGAGGCGATCCACACGCCCATCGCCATCCCCACGACGCCCCAGACGATGGTCGCCACGACGAATTGGCGCACGACCTTGTAGTTGTAGGCCTGTCCGATTGTTGCTGTGCTCATGGTCAATGCTTCCACGGTTGCAAAGTAGTGCCAGGCCACCCGGTCTGGCAGGTCATGCACTGTAGAAACCCTGCCGGAAACAAAACAGGCTCAGGGAAACGACATTTATGCGGATCAGATCAGGTGCCATGCCCGCAGCAATCCAGCGCGCACTGATATGGTTTTTTTGCCTTCAGGTGAATCTGTAACGTGCTGCGCCGCAGATCCATAGTCGCTACCTTGAAAACGAGCCACAGAGCTCGACTCCCGGCGCACTCCCTGTGGGAGCGGGCTTGTCCGCGATGGCGGCATCACAGTCAACATTGATGGCGCCTGACTTACCGCAATCGCGGGCAAGCCCGCTCCCACAGGTTCTGTGCTTTGACTGACAGCCCGAACCATCCTGATGAGGTAGCCACATGTATCAGTACGACGACTATGACCGGGCGCTGGTCTTTGAGCGGGTTGCGCAATTTCGCGACCAGGTCGAACGCTTCATGGCGGGCGAGTTGAGCGAAGAGGAGTTTTTGCCGTTGCGCCTGCAGAACGGTTTGTACCTGCAAAAGCACGCCTACATGCTGCGCGTGGCCATTCCCTATGGCACCTTGAGCGCGCAGCAGATGCGCACGCTGGCCAGCATCGCCCGGGATTACGATCGCAATTATGGCCATTTCACGACCCGGCAGAACATGCAATTCAACTGGATCGAACTGGCCCAGGTCCCGGACATCCTCGAACGTCTGGCCCAGGTAGAGATGCACGCGATCCAGACCTCGGGCAACTGCGTACGCAACATCACCACCGAAGCCTTCGCCGGGGTCGCCGCAGACGAGTTGATCGACCCTCGGCCGCTGGCGGAAATCCTGCGGCAATGGTCGACCATCAACCCGGAATTCCTGTTTCTGCCGCGCAAGTTCAAGATCGCCATCTGCTCGGCGCAGCAGGACCGCGCCGCGATCATGATGCACGACATCGGCCTGTATCTTTACCCCGGCGCCGACGGTCAAATGCTGCTGCGGGTGATTGTCGGCGGCGGTTTGGGGCGTACGCCGATCCTTGGGCTGCAGATTCGCGAAGGGTTGCCGTGGCAGCACCTGCTGTCCTACGTTGAGGCCGTGCTGCGCGTCTACAATCGACACGGCCGGCGCGACAACAAGTACAAGGCGCGGATCAAGATTCTGGTCAAGGCGCTGGGGATCGAGGCCTTTGCCAGGGAAGTCGAAGAGGAGTGGCAGTACCTCAAGGACGGTCCGGCGCAATTGACCGAGGTCGAATATGAGCGTGTCGCCAGTGCCTTCGTGGCCCCCGATTATCGCTCACTGTCCGATACCGACCTGGAGTTCGGCACGCGTCTGGCAGAGAATCCGGCGTTTGCCCGTTGGGTGGCGCGCAATGTCCAGCCGCATAAGGTGCCGGGTTATGCCAGTGTAGTGTTGTCGACCAAACCGGGCATCGCTGCACCGCCCGGTGATGTGACCGGCGAGCAGATGGACGCTGTTGCGGCGTGGTCCGAGCATTTCGGTTTTGCTGAAATCCGCATCGCCCATGAGCAGAACATTGTCCTGCCCGACGTGGCGAAAACCGAGCTGTTCGCCCTCTGGCGCCTGGCCTGCGAACAAGGCCTGGGCAGCGCCAATATCGGCTTGCTGACCGATATCATTGCCTGCCCTGGCGGCGACTTCTGCGCGCTGGCCAATGCCAAGTCGATCCCCATTGCCCAGGCGATTCAGGGACGTTTCGAAGACCTGGACTATCTGCACGACCTGGGTGACATCAGCCTCAACATCTCCGGCTGCATGAATGCCTGCGGCCACCACCATATCGGCAACATCGGCATTCTCGGGGTCGATAAAAACGGCAGCGAGTGGTACCAGATCACCCTTGGCGGCTCACAGGGCAAGCACAGCGCGTTGGGCAAAGTCATCGGCCCGTCCTTCAGCGCCGCCGAAGTGCCCGGAGTGATCGAGCGGATCATTGCCACCTTCGTGCGTTACCGCGAGAGCGAAGAGTTGTTTGTCGATACCTTGCAGCGCATCGGCCTGGAGCCGTTCAAGGAAGAGGTTTACCCGAAGCTGCTGGAGGTCTCGGCATGAACAATCTGCTGCGACTGGAAGACGGTGTGGCGCGGATTGTCGCTGACGATCCGTGGACGCTGGTCAGGAGCGTCGATACCGGATGGCCCGCCGGCCCGGTGATTGTGCCGTTGGCGAGCTGGCTGGAGGAACCGCAACGGCACGGCGTGTGGTTGGGCCCGGACGACGAAGTGGAGTGCCTCAAGCCGTGGCTCGACCATCTGCCGCTGATTGCCGTGGACTTCCCGAGCTTTCGTGATGGTCGCGGCTACAGCCAGGCGTACCTGCTACGGATGCGGTTGGGCTGGGCAGGTGAGTTACGCGCGGTGGGTGATGTATTGCGCGACCAGCTCAGCCATATGCGTCAGTGTGGTTTTGACAGCTTTGCGGTGCGTGAAGACAAATCCGCTGAAGATGCGTTGAAGGGATTGGCGGGGATGAGCGTGTTGTATGGCCGGTCGGTAATTGAGCCTCGGCCGTTGTTCAGGCGACGATAAGGGCTTCAAGATCGCAGCCTGCGGCAGCTCCTACATTGACCGCGTATAGCCATAATGACGCGGATGTACGCAACTCTTGTAGGAGCTGCCGCAGGCTGCGATCTTTTGAGTTGCCCTTGCACCGAAAATCACTTCAACGCCGGATCGCCCATGTTCATCTTCTTCCAGCCCTGCAATAACACCTGCGCCTTCGGCTCCTGCCCGTTCTCCAGGTAGTACTGGATCAGCGACAGTCGTGCATTGCGGTTGGCCGGCTGTTCTTTCAACAGTCTTTCCAGCGCCTGGCAGGCTTCATCGACCTTGCCGCTGTCATGCAACGCCACGGCGAGGACATAGCCATATTGGGCGTTTTGTGGCTCCAGTTGCGCGGCTTTATGCAGGGCCGGCATGGCTTGGTCGGATTTACCTGCACGAATCAGCGCCAAACCTTGAGTATGTTGCAGCATGGCGGCTTCCGGATGCTCTTTGAGGCTCTGTGCCAGTAGCGCTTGAGCTTCTTGACCGCGTCCGCCAACTTCCAGCCATTGCACCAGGGTCACCAGCGCCGGGTAGAAGTCCGGATCGCGCTTGAGGGCTGTGCGCAGCAGCGCTTCTACTTCGCCGCCGCGTCCGCTGGCCTGATAGAGCATGGCCAGGTTGAGGTTGGCTTCGGCGCGTTCGGCCAGGCTTTTCTGCACGTCTTCGTACTCGGTGATGGCCGCATTCCAGTTGGCCTGGGCGCTGCCCAAACCCGTTTGGGCAGCACTGAGCAAGTCCCGGGCCGCGGCGATTCGCACGGCCTTCACCGGATCGCCCAGCAATGGCGTCAGTCGCGACGCACGCTCCGCCGGCGGCAGGAACGCACTGATCGCCCGCACGGCGCTTTCGCGCACTTGCGGCGCCGGGTTGCTCAAGTCTCTGGTGGCGAGATTCAACGCCTGCTCGCTGGGGTAAAGCGGCAATTCGGCCAGCAAGGTCGCCCGCTGGATCGCCGGCAGATGGCTGCGTTGCAGCTGCTCGTACAAGGCTTGCGCCGCGCCGGGCCGGCCGTTGCGGATCAGCCACAGGCTCTCGTCATAGCGCGGAGCCTGGGCAGGGGTGGGACTGTTCCAGCGCTTGAACTGTTCGGTGACCTTGTCACCGGCCTTGCCCTGGTGACAGGTCAGGCAGGCGTCCGGGGTGCCGAGTGTGTTTGCTCGCACAGGGTCGGGAATGCTGAAGCTGTGGTCATGGCGAAAGTCATTGCCCATGTAGAACTTGCCGGGCATGTGGCAATCCACGCACTGTGAGCCGGGCTGGCCGACAGTGTGGCGGGTGTGGTCGATTGAATCGTAGTTCTTCGCCTGCAGGCCCTTGCCGTCGACGCCTGCCACCGAGGTGTTGCCGGCGCTGTTATGGCATTGCAGGCACACACCGTTGCCCGGTGCCTTGAGTTGGGTGCTGTGGGGGTTGTGGCAGTTGCTGCAGCGCACGCCCTTGTCGAACATTTTGCTCTGGGCGAAGGACCCATGCTCGAACACCTCGTCCTTGATCTTGCCATCCAGGGCATACAACTCGCGGGTCAGGGTGCTCGGCAGGTAATCGTCCATCAGGCGCTTGCCGACGGTGAAGCCGTCGTCCAGTGGCGCACGGCGGGCGTGGCAGCGGGCACAGGTTTCGATCTCGACGGTGGCGTCCTTGTCCTTGAGATCGACGGCAAACCCCGCATCGATCAGGCCGCCTTTTTTTGCGGTCCATTCCAGGTGATTGGAGGCTGGACCGTGACAGGCCTGACAGCCGACACCGAGGCTGTTCCAGTGACTGTCGAAGGTGTTTTTGACCGGATCGAAATTGCGCTTGAAACCGGTAGTGTGGCATTCGACGCACATGAAGTTGGCGTTCTGGCTCGGTTTGCTCCAGTGCAGCGGATTCTTGAAATTCACGCCCTGGCCGGGGTAGAGGTGAAACCAGCGCTGTTTCCCGGTATCCCAGGCAACGCCGAGGGCTTGCAGGCGACCTTCGCCGACCTCGATCAGGTATTGCTGCAACGGTGCGACACCGAAGGTGTAGGCCACCTTGAAGTCGGCATTCTTGCCATCGATGCCGGGTGTATTGACCCAGAATTCATCGTTTTTACGGGAGAAACGGGTCGTTTCTTTTTCTGCCTTGAACGTGACGTTATTGAAGTCACCCAGCAGGGTCTCGGCATTGGCCGGCTGCATCGCCAACTGATGATGGGAGCCCTGCCAGTCCTTGACCTGTTCACTGTGGCAGCCCTGGCACTGTTGTTCATCGACCATTTGTGCCGGCACCACGGCCACCGGTTGCGGCTTGACCGGCGCGGCCACGGGCGTGCTGGCCGGGGCATAAGTCACGGGGGCCGGTTGGCTGCTGAACAAAAACCAGCCGATGCCCGCGACGACCATCAGCAATATACCGAGGGTGACGGGAAACAGATAACGGGCGATCAGGGTCGGTGCTGAATCAGGGTTCGGTACAGGCGCTTTATTTTTATGTTTCGGCATTGCGACGTCCATAGTCCAGGTGCGTTTGCCGTCAGGCGCGCGTTACAGCTCGATGCAGCTTTGCCGGATGGCCGGCTTCTGTCAAATGACGGCTGTGATCCGGTGGCTGTTAGGGCTGAACAGGGTGATTTTCACAGCAAAAGGCGCTGCATTGGCTATACCTGTAAGACCCTTGTTCGTACCCTTGCCGAACCGCTTACAGGAGTTACAGCATGAAGCTTGCATTAATGATGAGCACTCTGTGCATTGCCTCGATCGCAATGGTGGGCTGCTCCAGTAAAGTCGTGGAACCGGACCAGTATTCGGGGTTTCTCAAGGATTACAGTCAGCTCAAGGAAGCCCAGTCACCCTCGGGTGCTACCGTGATGCGCTGGGTCGATCCCAAGCTCGACATCAACAAGTACACCAGCGTCTACATTGAACCGACCCAGCTCTACCCCAAGCCCCAACCGACCGCGAAGATCCCTCAGGGCACTCTGAACGGTATCACCGGCTATTACGATCAGGCGCTCAAGCGTGAAGTGGGTAAATCCCTGCCGCTGGCGGCTGGCCCTGGCCCCGGTGTGCTCGTCGTGCGTGCAGCGATTACCGCCGTCAGCAGCAAGACCGAAGGCCTGAAGCCTTATGAAGTGATCCCGATTGCCCTGCTGGCCGCGGCGGTGAGCACGGCCAGTGGCATTCGCGATCAGGAAACCGACCTGGCCACGGAAGCGGTGTTCCTTGACGGCGCAAACAACAAGGTCCTGGCCCAGGTGGTGCGCAAAGGCACCGGCAAACCGCTGGAAAACGAGTCGCAGGTGATGAAGGCCGATGATGTGAAAGGTGTGATCGATGGTTGGGCTTCGGATTTGCATCAGTCTTATCTGAAGCTCAAGTCCAAGTAATTTATTGAGGCTGAGGGCCCCATCGCGGGCAAGCCCGCTCCCACAGGGTTTGGTGTCGTTCACAACATTTGGACACTACACAACACCCTGTGGGAGCGGGCTTTCCCGCGATAGCGGTCTCCCAGACTCAGAATCACTCCCCGACAAACCACCGGAAATACGGATTCCCCCCATCCCCGCGCATCACCTCGCGAATATCCCTGGCCCAGGCATCCCGGTCGCCATCATAGGCATGCAGGCTCGCCCGATAAAACTGCATCAGCCGCTGCTGGTGCGCGTTCATGCGCTCATGGAAGCCCGCGTCCGCATTCACCAGCACGGGCGGCTGACGCAGGTCCAGAAGCGCCGGCAGCACGCGAGTGATCTCCTTGCTCCGTACCCACGGCGCATACTCGATCCGGGGTTGATCGTCAGTGACGGGCAGCGCGTCTGCGGCGAAGCGTTCAAGGCCCGCGCGATCGGTCACCCAGGTGGCGAGCAAGGCAGCCGCCGAACCAATGCCTACGTCCTGTAAGGTGCTGCGCACGCTGTCCTGCTGCAAGCGTGCGCTGATTTTCAGCACATCCAGTTCGATCGGCTCCATCGAACCCACCAGCAGCATTTCGTGAAACTCACAAACCCGCAGAGCATGACCCCGATAATCCCGCCCAGGGTGTTGAACGCTACCACCGCGCCGACATCCCGACCGATCCGCTCGCGACCGACACTCAAGCGCAGGGCCAAGGGGAAAGCGGCTCCGAGCATCAGCGTTGGCACAAAAACCATGCTCATCGCCGTGACTGCAAACCGGGCGCTCATGCCCGGCAGTTCGCCCGCGCCCAGCGACAGCACCCAACTTTCGGCCAGGCTTTGGGCAACCACCAGCCACCGTCCGAGCAGGGCGATTTCCAGCAAGGCGACCAGCCCGGCACCGGCAATCAGCAAACCGAACACCCCCCAGGGATCGCGCAGGCGATCGACCCGACGGGCCAGCAGGGCGCTGCCCAGAAACAGCCCGGTGAGGTAAGTCGCCAGCACAACGGCGAACGCGTAGGTGCGGGTGCTCATGAACTGCACGATGGATTGCGACCAGACCACTTCGTAACCCAGGGCCACGCCGCCGGCGATCGAATACAACCACAAGGCCAGACGGTCCGGCGCGGTGCTGGAAGGGTGCTTTGCCGGTGCCTGGAGCGGCACCGAACGCTGGCGTTGGAACCACAGGGCACCGACGGCGGCCAGCAAGTTCAGCATCGCCGCCGCCAAGGCACTGCCGCGCACGCCGAGGGTCGCGATCAGCACGAACGCGGCCAGCAGGGTGCCGGCAATGGCCCCGGCAGTGTTCGCCGCATAGAGCTGCCCGCCGGCCTTGCCCAATTGCTGCGGGTCGGCCGCCAACGAGCGCACCAGCACCGGCAGGGTGCCGCCCATCAGCAGCGCCGGAATCCCGATCAAAGCAAACGGCAACGCCCAGGCCAGCAGGCCGACCTGTTGTTCCAGCCAGGCAAACGGACTGGCCGCCAGGCTCATGGCGAACGTCGCGCCGACACCTAGCACCGCGACCAGCACTTCCAGCCCTGCATAGAGCAGAACCGGCTTCGACAAGCGATCCGCCCAACGGCCAAACAGCCAGCCGCCCAATGCCAGACCGGCAAAAAACGCGCTGATCCCGGTGGTGATGGCGTAGACCTCGACACCGACCACCAACGACAGTTGTTTGATCCACAACACCTGGTACACCAGCGCCGCGGCACCGGAGACGAACAGCAGCAGGGCAGGGATCAGCAGCGCCGGGGCTTTGGCGTGAGAGGCGGGGATGGCCGACGATTTGCTGGCGACACGTGAGGACATGGACTATTGCCTTGTACAAATTTCGAATTCAACACAACCCCCTGTAGGAGCTGGCTTGCCAGCGAAGGCGGTCTTCCGGTCAAGGTAGATGTCGCCTGAAATACTGCTTTCGCTGGCAAGCCAGCTCCTACAGGAGGGTACGTGCTGTCATCTGGAAAAGGGGCCGCTCGCCAATGAGGGCGAGCGGCGGTCATGCGGTCTTACTGTGCAGCTTTCATTTTTTTTTCGATTTTCTTGTCTACCGCCGCACGGATCTGGTCAATGCTGAAGCTGGCCGGTTTCTGGCTCGGCGGATACTCGACGAACGTCTGCAGGAACGCCGCAGACTTGCCGACCGCTACAGCCGCCAGGTAGACGTTTTTGGTATTCCAGTCGTAAAACTGATCGGAAACCACGTCCGCCCGTTCATACGGATCCATCCGCAGATTGAGGATTTTCGGCACCCGCAGGCACACGAACGGTTCGCTCCAGACCCTGAAACCACCCGGTTCCCGTTGTTCGCAGAACACCACTTTCCAGTTGTAGAAACGCATGGACACCAGCACGCCGTCGTCGTCGTTGAAGTAGTAGAACTCCTTACGCTCGCCTTTAGGCTGTTGGCCGGTCAGATAAGGCAGCTGATTGAAACCGTCCAGGTGCACTTTGAAGTTGTTGCCGCCCGAGGTTGGCGCCCAGCCTTTGAGCAGCTTGTCCTTCACTTCGGCATCTCCAGCCGCCGCGAGCAGGGTCGGGAACCAGTCCATGCCCGAGAACATCTCGTTGGAGACTTCACCGGCCTTGATCTTGCCCGGCCAACGAATGATCGCCGGTACCCGATAAGCGCCTTCCCAGTTGGAGTTCTTCTCGTTACGGAACGGCGTGGTGGCCGCATCCGGCCAGGAGAACTGGTTCGGGCCGTTGTCGGTGGTGTAGACGACGATGGTGTTGTCGGCGATTTTCAGGTCGTCGAGGGTTTTCAGCAGTTTGCCGACGTCACCGTCGTGCTCGAGCATGCCGTCCGCGTATTCATTGCCGGGCATGCCGCTCTGGCCCTTCATCGAATCGCGCACGTGGGTGAACACGTGCATACGGGTGGTGTTCATCCAGACGAAGAACGGTTTGTCGGCCTTCGCCTGTTTCTCGATGAACGCTTGCGCAGCGGCGATCACCCAGATGGTTCTTGCCGAACTGGCCGGTGGTGTAGCCCTGGGACTTGAGCGCCTGGGCGATGGTGATGTCGCGTTTTTGCAGGCCGACCGGCGCGCCCGGTATGCCGACTTTCGACAGGCCGGTCCGCAGCGGCGTCTGGCCGGTGATGAATCGAAATCGCCAGGACCGAGGCCGCCACCAGGGCGAGTTCCGGTAGCCACTTGCGTATGCGAGTCATCTGACTTGCTCCTTTTGCGCTGGGTCGCGTGGTGCGACAAACGTTCTTTGCGGTCCTGCGTAACGCTTTTTACTGCACTTGCTCGGGTGTGGCGGCCTCGAACGGATAGACCCGGCGCCATTCGGACGCCATGTCGACGATCGTCCAGCCACGTGTATTGGCTTCGTCCAGGGCCTTGTCCAGACGGCCGATATCCGAGTTGCGGTCATAGGCCCATTCGCGTTTGGCGTCGGTGTGGTGCACCAGGCCCATGAGGCGTTTGCCTGGCCCGGCGGCCGTCCACTGCAACATTTGCAGGTCGCCGTCGGAATTGCCGAACGCCAGGATCGGTCGGCGCCCGATGACCGCGTCGATGCTTTCCGGTTTGCCCGGCCCGTCATCGTTGTGGGCCAGTCTGGGCGTGCGCACAATCGACGGCTGGCCATCCTTGAGCTGGTACGCCGTGACGAAGGTGGTGCCGATGACTTGTTCCGGCGGGATGCCGTAGACCTTCTCGGCGAAGGCACGCATGAACGCGGTATCGCCACCGGAGACGATGTAGGTCTTGAAGTCCTGGCTGCGCAGGTAGTCGAGCATTTCCAGCATCGGCTGGTAGATCATCTCGGTGTAAGGCTTGCCGGTTTTCGGATGGCGGGCCCGGGCCAGCCAAGTCTTGGCGTAGTCATCGAACGCCTCGGTGGTCATGCCGGTGTGGGTCGCGCCGAAAATCTTCAGAATGCCGTCCATGCCCGACTCACCCAGGGCCTTGTGATCGTTTTCCAGCACGGCCTTGAACGGCTGGGTGGTTTTCCATTCCGGATGCTGCGGTGCGGTGCGCTTGACTTCGTCGAAGGCGAACAGCAATTCGAAGTACGCCGGTTGTTCGCTCCACAGGGTGCCGTCGTTATCGAACACGGCGATGCGATCGGCGGGTTTGACGAAGTCCTTGCTGCCTTGATCGGTCACCGTCCGGACGAACTCGATGATGTTGGTCTTCGCCGGGCCGTCGTTCCACGAGGGCAGTGGCTCGCCGGTCTGGGCGAGCGCCGGCAGGCTCAGCGCCAGGGTGAGTAGGAGCAGCAGCCCGTAGCCTTGGCGGATCGATAGCGGGTTCGTCATGGGGAATCCTTCTCGTGAACGGGATTAAGTGGTCGCAGTGCGGGTGCGGCTGATTCGTTGTTGTGTTTGGCCTGACTTTGCAGCGTAGCCAAGGATTGCCTGAGTCGGCGCTGCGCCTGATCTTCGGTCGGTTCACGGCTGTAACAAGCGCGCAACAGGTCTTGCAGGCGCGGGCCTAAGCTTCCTTGGCAATGCCCAATGCCCCGGGCTTCTTCCGGAGTGGCGGTGAAACCGGTCGAAGACTGGGTGCCAGGATCCTGGGCACCGACGCCGCAGCTGACAAACATCGTCATCAGGCTGTAGCTGGCTGCGCGAATTACACCGTGCATAGATAAATCCTCATTTGCCGAAGGTGACGTTGAGTCCGGCGAATAGCGTGAACTGTGGCAAGCCGTCGCCCTTGTGCTCTACGGTCCACTGCGGTTCGATGAAGGCGTTGAGGATATTGGGCCCGGACTTCCAGACTTTGCCGGCGCCGAACCCGACAGGGATGTAATGGGTGTCGTTCTTGAGGTCGAAGGTCCAGGTGCCGGTGGAACGCAGGTACCAGCCCTTGTTCAGGTTGTGAATGATGAACGGTTGCAGAGTGGCCGACTCAACATGCTCGCGGTCGCTGTCGCCGGCAAAGGAGCTCTGGTATTGCACCAGCGCCCCGAGCAAGCCGCGGGGCGATGAATCGATTGCGACGGCGGCCAGACCGGCCTGCCATTTACCCGTGCCGAGTTCGTCCTGGTCGGCACTGGGCGCGGTGATCATCGGCCCGATACCCAGCTGCACACCCTCGGTCTTGAGCAGGAAGATGTCGAACAGGTTCAGATCACCTTCACCGGTGCTGTAGCCGCCGTTGGGATCGGGGCGGGTGCTGATCGGCGCAGTGGCGCGTAGCAACTGCGGGACGCCGATGAAATCGTTGGGCGCAATCGGCAGCGTGCCGCGCACCAGCAGGTCGTTGCTATGGATATTGGAGTCGTAGTATCTCGGGGTGTAGTAGTCCTGCAGGTTCATCCCCGGCGCGAGGTTCAGCGGGTTGTTGCTTTTATTGGCGGTGTCAGCGTTGTCGGCGTGTGCACAAAAGGCTGACGCCAGCGAGGCCGCCAACAACAAGGCGTTCGCTCCTGAATTTTTCGACATGATTCCCCCGGTTCCCTGGTGGCTCAGCGGACGACTCGGCACTTGGCGGCCTTTGACGCGTATTTTTTTCCAATCAAGCCTGTAGGACGCGTCTGTAAAAGTTAGCAGCTAAACGGGGGTTATCCAGTTGTGGGGGGTTAAATCCTTGGGTTTGTGTACAAGATTTCAACAAATATTAGTGTACTAAAAAGTTAATGCGGATAAGAAAGTTGGGCGCTGACACGACAAACTTCTTCTTTGGATGAGCACAGCAGGCAGGCTTTAAAGCACCTGTGATGAGGGGCTCATTGTCGCTGCCTGGAACAATGGCAGCTCTCTTGACCGCTGGTAACGCATTGATCCTATAAATAAATTCGACCTATATATATGTACCGCACCTGAGCATTACTCCATCGACATGCTGCGCCCTACAGACAAGGAGAGACTGTATGGCACAACAAACACTCAACGATGGATCAACAGGAGATGTCGTCATCAGATCCGGCCCGCCGGCTTCGGGTGGCGGTGGCGGCTCAGGGGGCGGCGGCTCTGGAGGTAACCGCGTAGGCGCGTCCGGGGCATTCAGCGGCCCCAGTCAAAGCACAAGAGAAGCCAGGAGGCGAGTCAAACAAGAGTACCTGCAAGCCCAGGAACAACAGCGAATTCAGGCAGCGGCCGCCGCGGCACAAGCGCAGGAACTCGTCCGTGCGCAGGCGCGACAGCAAGTGCTCGAGTCGTGGATGCAGCGGCATCACAACTTCAGGACTGCTGTCGACCAAAGCTTCTCTGCCAAGGTCGCGCAACTGGAGTCATCGCTTCAACAGGAAATTTTGGCGGCTAATCGCGCACCCAACAACGATTCGACCGAACGCTGGCAGCTGTATCTCATCACCAAAGAGAAAAACGAAATTGACGGGCTGATCGCTCGTAAAACTTCAGAACTCAACGCAAAGAACGCGACCGCCCTTGCGTTCGATGGTCACAATGCGCTCGTTCGCTCAGCGAGTGATTACCTGGCGCGCCTGGACCAGTTCGGCGAGGCATTCGGTACTGGTCATCAGATTTGGGAAAACGCCTATAACGCCGCCCATGAGGCGAGTTTGTTGTCGGCACAAATCAATGCGCTGACGGAAAAATCCAATGCCTTGTCCAGGCACCATGCCGAACAGACCATCGCCTGGCGCGAAAGAGAAGCCGGCTGGGAGCGTCAGCGACAGGCTGCCGAGCAACGCGATGCGCGCATTCGCTTCAAGCAGCAGGCCGATGCAGATTCGCGCATAGAGCGGGTCAGGCAGGTCAACACGCTGACAGTCCCTGTCACTGCGCTTGCCCATGGCGGGATGATCCTGTCCCAGGAAGCCATACAGGTTGCACAAGAGGTCGCCGCAGCGCTGGAGAAAGCAGTTCAGGCGGCCGCCGATACGCTCACCGATGTCCTTCGCATTGCAGCAAGGACAGGCCCGGTTTTCGTCACGGCGATGGTGTACTCACCCACCCTGGGCAATGGCGAGTTGACTCCGGAACAACGCAGGCGCTTGTTCCACGCTGTCGTGCCGGCTCAAGTACTGGGGCTGTACGACCGTCAAGAGCTGCAAACGATCGCTGACGCGGGCGGATCTGCAGAGGTGGAGTACCGGCTCAAAACCGTTGCCATACCGGAAGGTACTGCGATCATCGCCGTCAGTACCGGGGGTGACATCGATTCTCGGGTTCCAGTCGTCAATGCAGTACTCGATCCCCTCTCCGGGCTCTACACCGCCGAGATCCCTGGGGCGCCGCCCCGGCACTTGCTGATCACGCCTGATTCCACGCTTCAGCCCGCCATGACGAACCCGTCTCGATTGGCTGTTACCCCGTTCGAGGTTCTGGACATCCCGTCAGGTGTCGATTTACGCATTCAGGACTGCATCGTCTGCGTGCCTGGCCTGCCACCGACCTACCTGTCCTTCGGTTTGCCGCCGATGGGGGCGGGCGTCGTCACCGGCACCGGACAACCGCCAACTACTGACTGGTGGCGTTCGGCCCCCCAGACGCAGGGGGCAGCCATTCCCGCTCAAATCGGCGATCAGTTTCGAGGTCGGGAATTCAAGTCGTTCGAAGCCTTCGACAAAGCCATGTGGCAAACGCTTGGAGAGCATCATCTGCTTGCCTCCGCATTTGATGAAGTGAACAAAAAACGCATCGAACAAGGCTTCGCACCCTACGCGCCGAAAAGCACGTGGGTCGGTGAACACCGTGAGTTCGAACTGCGCTATCAGGAACGGTCAGAATTCTGGTCTGATCCTTTCAACCTCGACAACATCAGTATCAAGACGCCGAATAGTGCTGAGGGCTGGCTCGGGATCGCGCCAGCAGTTGTTCCTTGGCCAATACCACCAGCCACTAGCTGGAAACCTTTGGTGCCGCCGGGCAGCGAAGATCTCGGCTCGACGACATTGCCCATCACGCCGACCTTACCGGTGGTTAATCCCGGCAACCCGGCCATCCCGGTCCTACCGGAAAACGAGACGTTTCCGGCTGTTGACGAAGGGGAGATTGGTGCGAGAATTCCCGGGTTTCCGGGGGATATGGAGCTGCCTTCGCCGGATGCTTTGTTTCGTGATCGACGGGACGATCCAGGTGTCGCGACCGGGGTGGGGCAAGCGGTTTCAGGGATATGGTTGGGTGAGGCTGCGCGGGGAGTGGGGGCACCAATTCCTTCGCATATTGCAGATCAGTTGAGATTGCAGGAGTTTCGTAATTTTCATGGGTTTAGGCGTGCGTTCTGGAAGGCGGTTGCGGCAGATCCGGACCTCAAGTCTCAATTTACGCCTATCGATTTGCACTTGATGAAAAGGGGCAAGGCTCCTTATGCACCAAAAGATGAGAGAAATGGGGGGCGCATTAAACATGAAATCCATCACATAGAAGAAGTTGCTCAAGGGGGAGCAGTTTACGATATGGATAATTTGGTAATAATGACTGCGAGACGGCATATTAATCTTCATGGAAAAGGAAATTAATGATGATTTTCAAAGAGAAACTTGAAGACTACACAGAAGCCGAATTCTTACAATTCTTACGAAGTCTTTATGAAGAGAGAGACGACTTATCCGCTGATGAATTTGACGACCTCATCGCGAAGGGCGTGAGGCATTTCGAGTTAGTGACTGAGCATTCAGATCGCTCTGACGTCATTTTTTACCCTAAGGAAGGGTGCGTAAGTACGCCGGAGGATGTGCTAAGAGTTGTTAAAGACTGGCGTGCAGCTAATAAAAAACCTGGTTTCAAACCAGAATAATTTGCCCCTCTATCGATTTAACGGCACCCGCTCTTAACCGAGCAGGTGCCATTGTCTTCGGCAGTTCCCCCAAGTGTCAAAAGGAAGAACAAAAGATGGAACTTAAAGCAACACTCAAGGAATACACCGCGTCGGAATTTCAGGCGCTGGTCGAGAGGATCTGGGCCGTCGATTTACCCAGGCAGGACCATGACCGGCTAATCAATCATTTTGACCGGATCGTCGGTCATCCCCAAGGCGCAGACTTGCTGTTTTACGCCGACGATAGTGTCATCAGGAACAGCGCGGAGCTGGTCGTGCATAACGTCAGAAACTGGCATGAACAACAAGGCCTTGCAGCATTCCAGAACGAGGCTGTCTCCGCCCCGCGTCCATTGTTACCGGCGAGCCCTGTCGCCCGCAGCCTGATGGAGGTGCAAAAAATTGCCGCGAACGTGGCCGGTTCAGAACAAGCCGTGGAAATGGCATTCGGCGTTTTTGAGCGGGATATCCAGCATTCGCGCAGTCGACAGAGCGCTCCGCTGGCCATTTCTGAACAGGAAGCGAGCATACGTGCCCTGGAGCTTGCTCAGCATGAAACCTTGATGGCCGTCAGAAAATTGGAATTCCATAAAATGCGCATTGAATTCGCTAAAAAAAGTGCTCAGAGCGACCTGAAATTTGCGCGGTCAGAGCAAGCGCAGTGGCAGGACATCGCACAACAGATCAATGCCACGCACGACCGTTACATTGCGCTATCGGCCACCGTTGCCCAGCGGCATCGTGCGCTTCATGACCAGGCCGAACCATTATTGGCAGGGGCGCAGGAGCAATTGCTTCGTTCTCGTACCCAGGCCGGCGCCGGGTCTTCGAAAACCGCTCACTTGATGACTGCGTTACTGGCCGTTGCCAATAAACGCCCCGCCGTTCTACTGGAAGGCGAACCATCGGCGTTGCAGCTTTCTCAACAAGTTGACCTGCAAAAAACCATTCGTTCGGCTGTCGCAGAATTTACCTGGCGCAATACGTCAGGCGAGTTGAGTGACGAGAACCAATGTGCAGGTGTATTGCAATTCGAATTTTCCAGCCGCGCGGATACGAAAATTTTCGGTCTCAGCGTTCCCTTGTCCGAGTTGCAGCCGCTGGAGGGGCAGGATTGGCAGACGCTGGCGGCAGACGGGGGCGAGGTCGATGTTCTTCTTAGAATGGGCACATCTATCGTACCCAGTAAACCCGGAACGATGTTCAAGGGCTTGCGCGAGATCAAGGAGCTGGAACAGGTTTACATTACGCCGTCGCCGCGAAACCCACCGACCTCCCGGGTAAGGGTCAGAGTGGCGCAATATGACGAGCAACTCAACGCTTACAGTTTCACCGCTGACGGCAGCGCACCGATCACCGTTCGTTGGTCTGATCCGGTCACTCTCCAAAGAAGTGTTCCCGCCGCACCAACGGCATCGCCTCGCCTGGGGTTTGTCCAATCCCCGTCAGTACCCACCCTCGAACCCCTCGCGGGCGAAGGGAAAGACCTGCGGATTGACGATTATATCGTCGTCTTTCCCGCCGAATCAGAGCTTGACCCGCTGTACGTCATATTCACAAGTCGACAGTGAGCATCCGGTTCAACCGGTGGAGTACGAAGCGTTCGATCACGTCCATCGCCAACTGCAAAGGCCCGGGCGTGATCGCGCTACCGTTTGACACCCATTCAGGCTCAATGAGTCAGGGTTTCTTCATCTGCTCACGCAGTCGTTCTTCCTGCTCGCGCAGTTTCGAGGTGAATTCGTCACCGAAATCTTCCGCCTCATACACCTGGCGGATTTCGATCTCGGCGTCGGTACCGGGCATCGGGTTGGGGCAGCGCTTGACCCAGTCGATCGCTTCCTGTTTCGACTTCACCTGCCACAACCAATAGCCGGCGATCAGCTGGTTGGTTTCGGCAAACGGGCCGTCGATCACCGTGCGCTGGTCACCCGAGAAGCGCACACGGGCGCCTTTGCTGCTGGGCTGCAGGCCGTCGCAGTCGATGAGGATGCCGGCCTTGGCCAGTTCCTCGTTGAAATTGCCCATCGCGGTCATCAGTTCTTCGCTGGGCAGGATACCGGCTTCGGAATCCGGGCTGGCTTTCACAAAAATCATGAATCGCATGGTCTTGTCTCCGCTGGATTTGAGTGACTCACTGCTAGTCGAATGACCCTGTCCTGAATCGACAACGCGGCGCACGAAAGATCACGGCAAATCTTCCTGACACCCGAGCCCCTGTAGGAGCTGGCTTGCCAGCGAAAGCGGTGGGTCAGTCGACATAGTAATCGCTGAAACGACGCCTTCGCTGGCAAGCCAGCTCCTACCGATCGCGGAAGTGTTCGGAATTGAAGTCTGGCGCAAACCTGGAGCAGCCGCAGGCTGCGATCAGGGATTTGCGGTGTGAGCAGATGAAACGCGGGTTTTTGTATCCAGTTTTGCAGGGTACTGAATGACAATTTGTATCTGAGCATAGGTCGTCAGGCCATTTCGTGGTTAACTTCGGCCTCGTCAAAAATCTCCACAACAACCATCAGAAGGACTCCGTTCATGGCTCAAGTCACTCTTAAAGGCAACCCGGTTCAAGTCAACGGCCAACTGCCACAAGCCGGTTCCAAGGCGCCAGCCTTTTCCCTGGTGGCCGGCAATCTGTCCGACGTGACCCTGGCAAGCTTCGCCGGCAAGCGCAAAGTATTGAACATCTTCCCAAGCGTCGACACCCCGACCTGCGCCACGTCGGTTCGCAAGTTCAACGCCCAGGCCAGCGACGTCGCCAACACCGTGGTGCTGTGCATCTCCGCTGACCTGCCATTCGCCCAGGCCCGTTTCTGCGGCGCCGAAGGCCTGGACAACGTGCAGAACCTGTCGACCCTGCGCGGTGCCGAGTTCATCGAGAACTACGGCGTAGCCATTGCCGATGGTCCGCTCAAAGGCCTGACCGCCCGTGCCGTGGTGGTCCTGGACGAAAACGACAACGTTCTGTACAGCGAACTGGTCAAGGAAATCGCTCAAGAACCGAACTACGACGCGGCCCTTGCTGTTCTGAAATAAGCAAACGTTTACAATTAATAACGGCCTAGGGGGCGTTCTCACTGAATTTCCCCGCCGCGTTGTCGCCTTAAAGCGGGCCAGGCAAGGCGCAGGCCGCTGGGAATGGTTGTTCCCTTTCCAAGGCCTGCAACGCAGCCTGGCCCGCTTTAAGGCACAACCCGAAGGGCCGGGCCTGCTGTTGTGCAGGGCTGCGTTGCTCGAAGCTTATTTGGAATGACCAAACCACGCTTCTCGCGCCTTGCCCTGCACAACAGCAGACCCGGCGCGGCGGGGAAATTCAGTGAGAACGCCCCCTCTGTCCAGGCCGTTTTCATTTGCGCTTCAGTGCCTTAGACAAACCTCCTGATACGTAAGCCAAAGGTAAATTGCCGGTAAAGGCGCTTTGCTAAACGCCCTCCAGTGCTTATCGTTCAGCCTCCCGTAGAAAAAGCCCACGCGCCCAATGGTTGATCATTCAATGCAATCCTCCGCTTCCCGTAATCCCCGTCGCTGGCTGTTCGGCCTGCTTGTGCTGTTGGTCATCGCCGTCCTGTGCTGGAAATTCTGGCCCGGCGGGGCTGCGCCAAAAGAAGGCGCGGGGCAAAAAGCCGTGGCCGGGCACACCGGTCGGTCCGGGGGGATGCGTCCGGGTTTCGGTGGCGCGGCCGGCCCGGTACCGGTGCGGGTGGCGCCGGCGGTGAAGGGCGACTTCCCGCTGTACTACAAGGCGTTGGGCACCGTGACGGCGCAGAACACCATCAATGTGCGCAGCCGGGTCGGCGGCGAATTGATCAAGATTGCGTTCGAAGAAGGGCAGATGGTCAAGGCGGGCGATCTGCTGGCCGAGATCGACCCGCGGCCCTACCAGAACGCCCTGCTGCAGGCCGAAGGCACCTTGCTGCAGAATCAGGCGCAATTGAAGAATGCCCAGGTCGACGTTGAACGCTACCGCGGCCTGTATCGCGAGGACAGTATCGCCAAGCAGACCCTGGACACCGCCGAAGCGCTGGTGGGGCAGTATAAGGGCACGGTCAAGACCAACCAGGCGGCGGTCAACGACGCCAAGCTCAATCTCGAATTCACCCGGATCCGCGCACCGATCACCGGCCGCGTGGGCCTGCGTCAGCTGGACGTCGGCAACCTGGTCGCCGCCAATGACACCACGGCGCTGGCGATCATCACCCAGACCCAGCCGATCAGCGTGGCCTTCACCTTGCCGGAAAACAGCCTCGACGTGGTGCTGGCTCGCTATCGCACCGGCGCCAAGCTGCCTGCCGAAGCCTGGGACCGTGGCGACACCAAACTGCAGGCCACCGGTGTGTTGCAGAGCCTCGATAACCAGATCGATGTCACCACTGGCACCCTGAAATTCAAGGCCCGCTACGAGAACCGTGATCAGGCGCTATTCCCCAATCAGTTCGTCAACGTCCACCTGCTGGCCGACACGCTCAAAGACGTCGTGCTCGCACCCTCGGCGGCCATTCAGTTCGGCACCAACGGCACCTTCGTTTACGCGATGGACGGCGACAAGAAGGTCACGATCCGTCAGCTGAAAGTCGGCGCCAGTGACGGTGACAACACCGTCATCACCGAGGGCCTGGCCGCCGGTGATCGGGTGGTGCTGGAAGGCACCGACCGCTTGAAAGAAGGCAGCGAAGTGGAAGTGGTCAACGACAGCAAGGATGTACCGACTACCCCGACCGAGCACCTGCAAGGCAAATCGGCGGCGACCTCGGCTGAGCCCGCGACCACCGACAAGGCGAAAAAGGGCGGCGCATGAACATCTCCCGGCTGTTCATCCTTCGCCCGGTCGCCACGACCCTGAGTATGCTGGCGATTATTCTGGCGGGTGTGATCGCTTATCGATTGCTGCCGGTGTCGGCCTTGCCCCAGGTCGATTACCCGACCATTCGCGTCATGACGCTGTACCCCGGCGCCAGCCCGGATGTCATGACCAGCGCCGTGACCGCGCCACTGGAGCGTCAGTTCGGGCAGATGCCCGGCCTGACCCAGATGGCCTCGACCAGTTCCGGCGGCGCTTCGGTGCTGACCCTGCGGTTCAGTCTCGACATCAACATGGACGTCGCCGAACAGCAGGTGCAGGCGGCGATCAATGCCGCGACCAATCTGCTGCCCACGGACTTGCCGGCGCCACCGGTGTACAACAAGGTCAACCCGGCGGACACCCCGGTGTTGACCCTGGCCATCACGTCCAAGACCATGCTGTTGCCCAAGCTCAACGATCTGGTCGACACCCGCATGGCGCAGAAAATCGCCCAGATCAGCGGCGTCGGCATGGTCAGCATCGCCGGTGGCCAGCGTCAGGCGGTACGGATCAAGGTCAACCCCGAGGCCCTGGCGGCCAACGGCCTGAACCTGTCCGACGTGCGGACCCTGATCGGCGCCTCCAACGTCAACCAGCCCAAGGGCAACTTCGACGGCCCGACCCGGGTGTCGATGCTCGATGCCAACGACCAGCTGACCTCGCCCAAGGATTACGCCAACCTGATCCTGGCTTACGCCAACGGCGCACCGCTGCGGCTCAAGGACGTGGCAGAGATCGTCGACGGCGCCGAGAACGAACGACTGGCGGCCTGGGCCAATGAAAACCAGGCGGTATTGCTGAACATCCAGCGCCAGCCCGGCGCCAACGTCATCGAAGTGGTCGACCGGATCAAGGCCTTGCTGCCGAGCATCACCGACAACTTGCCGGCCGGTCTCGATGTGGTGGTGCTCACCGACCGCACCCAGACCATCCGCGCCTCCGTCACCGACGTGCAGCACGAGTTGCTGATCGCCATTGCCCTGGTGGTGATGGTGACCTTCCTGTTCCTGCGCCGCGCCAGCGCCACGATCATTCCGTCGGTGGCCGTGCCGCTGTCGCTGATCGGTACCTTCGGCGTGATGTACCTCGCCGGTTTCTCGGTCAACAACCTGACCCTGATGGCCCTGACCATCGCCACCGGTTTTGTGGTGGACGATGCGATCGTGATGCTGGAGAACATTTCCCGCTACATCGAAGAGGGCGACAGCCCGCTGAATGCGGCGCTCAAGGGCGCCAAACAGATCGGTTTCACCCTGGTGTCCCTGACCCTGTCGCTGATCGCGGTGCTGATTCCGCTGTTGTTCATGGCAGACGTGGTGGGCCGCCTGTTCCGCGAATTTGCGATCACTCTGGCGGTGGCCATCCTCATCTCGCTGGTGGTGTCCCTGACCTTGACGCCGATGATGTGCGCGCGGCTGCTCAAGCGTGAACCCAAGGAGGAAGAACAGGGCCGTTTCTACCGCGCCAGCGGCGCAACAATTGATTGGATGATCGCGGCTTACGGGCGCAAGTTAAAGTGGGTTCTCAAGCATCAACCGCTGACGTTGCTGGTGGCCATCGGCACCCTGGCGCTGACCGTGTTCCTGTACATGGTGGTGCCCAAGGGCTTCTTTCCGGTGCAGGACACCGGGGTGATCCAGGGTATTTCAGAGGCGCCGCAGTCGATTTCCTTTGCGGCCATGAGCGAGCGGCAGCAGGAACTGGCCAAGGTGATTCTCGCCGATCCGGCGGTGGAGAGCCTGTCGTCCTACATTGGTGTCGACGGCGATAATTCGACGCTCAACAGCGGCCGGCTGCTGATCAACCTCAAGTCCCACGGCAACCGTGACCTGAGCGCGACCGAAGTGATTGGCCGTTTGCAGCCGGAGCTGGACAAACTGACCGGCATTCGCCTGTTCATGCAGCCGGTGCAGGATTTGACCATCGAAGACCGGGTCAGCCGCACCCAGTACCAATTCAGCATGTCATCGCCAGACTCGGAACTGCTGAGCCTGTGGAGTGGCCGCCTGGTGGAAGCCCTGGCCCAACGGCCGGAGCTGACCGACGTCGCCAGCGATTTGCAGGACAAAGGCTTGCAGGTCTACCTGGTGATCGATCGTGACGCGGCGTCGCGGGTCGGGGTATCCGTGTCGAATATCACCGACGCGCTGTACGACGCCTTTGGCCAGCGGCAGATTTCCACCATTTACACCCAGGCCAGTCAGTACCGCGTGGTCCTGCAATCGCAGGCCGGTGAGAAGATCGGTCCGGACGCGCTGAACCAGATTCACGTCAAGACCACCGATGGCGGGCAAGTGCGCCTGTCCAGCCTGGCACACACCGAAGAGCGCCAGGCGCAACTGGCGATCACCCACATCGGCCAGTTCCCGGCGGTGATGATGTCGTTCAACCTGGCACCGGGTGTGGCGCTGGGGCATGCGGTGGAGATCATCGAACAGGTGCAGCAGGACATCGGCATGCCGATCGGCGTGCAGACCCAGTTCCAGGGTGCGGCCGAGGCGTTCCAGGCTTCGTTGTCGAGCACCTTGCTGCTGATCCTGGCGGCGGTGGTGACCATGTACATCGTGCTCGGCGTGCTGTACGAGAGCTATATCCATCCGATCACCATCCTCTCGACCTTGCCCTCGGCGGCGGTCGGCGCCTTGCTGGCGCTGCTGTTGAGCGGCAACGACCTGGGGATGATCGCGATCATCGGCATCATCCTGCTGATCGGTATCGTGAAAAAGAACGCGATCATGATGATCGACTTCGCCCTCGACGCTGAACGCAATCAGGGCCTGGACCCGGAGACGGCGATCTATCAGGCGGCGCTGCTGCGCTTCCGGCCGATCCTGATGACCACCCTGGCCGCGTTGTTTGGCGCGGTGCCTTTGATGCTGGCCACCGGTTCCGGCGCTGAGTTGCGCCAGCCGTTGGGCCTGGTGATGGTCGGCGGTTTGCTGGTGAGTCAGGTGCTGACACTGTTCACCACCCCGGTGATCTACCTGTACTTCGACCGCCTTGGTCGTCGTTGGGGGCGCAAGTCCGAGTCCGTGGAAGTGGTTGAGCAGCCATGAACCTCTCCGGACCTTTCATCAAGCGCCCGGTCGCGACCCTGTTGCTGAGCCTGGCAATCATGCTGCTGGGCGGGGTGAGCTTCGGCCTGTTGCCCGTGTCGCCGCTGCCGCAAATGGACTTCCCGGTGATCGTGGTCCAGGCCAGCCTGCCCGGCGCGAGCCCGGAGGTGATGGCCTCGACCGTGGCCACACCGCTGGAGCGCTCCTTTGGTGCGATTGCCGGTGTGAACACCATGAGCAGCCGTTCCAGCCAGGGCTCGACCCGGGTGATCCTGCAATTTGACCTCGACCGCGATATCAACGGCGCGGCGCGGGAAGTGCAGGCGGCGATCAACGCCTCACGCAACCTGCTGCCCAGCGGGATGCGCAGCATGCCGACCTATAAGAAGGTCAACCCGTCCCAGGCGCCGATCATGGTGTTGTCATTGACCTCGGACGTGCTGGAAAAAGGCCAGCTCTACGACTTGGCCTCGACCATCCTGTCCCAGAGCCTGTCCCAGGTGCAGGGCGTTGGCGAAGTGCAGATCGGCGGCAGCTCCTTGCCGGCGGTGCGGATCGAACTCGAGCCCCAGGCGCTGAACCAGTACGGCGTGGCCCTGGACGATGTGCGCAACACCATCGCCAATGCCAACGTGCGCCGCCCCAAGGGTTCGGTCGAAGACGGTCAGCGGTTATGGCAGGTGCAGGCCAACGATCAACTGGAGAAAGCCAAGGACTACGAGTCGCTGATCATCCACTACGCGGATGGCGCGGCCCTGCGCCTGAAGGATGTGGCCAAGGTCAGCGATGGCGTCGAGGACCGCTACAACAGCGGTTTCTTCAACGACGACGCGGCGGTCTTGCTGGTGATCAACCGCCAGGCCGGCGCCAACATCATCGAGACGGTCAACGAGATCAAGGCCCAGTTGCCGGCGTTGCAAGCGGTACTGCCGGCCAGCGTCAAGCTGAACCTGGCGATGGACCGTTCGCCGGTGATCAAGGCGACCCTGCACGAAGCGGAAATGACCCTGTTGATTGCCGTGGCGCTGGTGATCCTGGTGGTATTCCTGTTTCTGGGTAACTTCCGTGCTTCGTTGATTCCGACCCTGGCCGTACCGGTGTCGCTGGTCGGCACCTTTGCGGTGATGTACCTCTACGGCTTCTCGCTGAACAACCTGTCGCTGATGGCGCTGATCCTGGCCACGGGACTGGTGGTGGACGACGCCATCGTGGTGCTGGAGAACATTTCCCGGCACATCGACAAAGGCGTGCCGCCGATGAAGGCGGCGTATCTTGGGGCCCAGGAAGTCGGTTTCACCTTGCTGTCGATGAACGTCTCGCTGGTGGCGGTGTTTCTGTCGATCCTGTTCATGGGCGGGATCGTCGAAAGCCTGTTTCGCGAATTTTCCATCACCCTGGCGGCGTCCATCGTGGTGTCGCTGCTGGTCTCGCTGACGCTGACGCCGATGCTCTGCGCCCGCTGGCTCAAGCCGCACACCCCGGGTCAGGAAAACCGTCTGCAGCGCTGGAGCCAGCGGGCCAACGCCTGGATGGTGGGCAAATACGCCACCAGTCTCGACTGGGTGCTGCGTCACCGCCTTCTGACGCTGCTCAGTCTGTTTGTGACAGTTGGCGTTAACATTGCGCTGTATGTCGTTGTTCCAAAAACATTTATGCCTCAGCAGGACACCGGTCAGCTGATCGGTTTCGTGCGCGGTGACGACGGTCTGTCGTTCAGCGTGATGCAGCCGAAAATGGAAATTTTCCGGCGTGCAGTGCTCAAGGATCCGGCGGTGGAAAGCGTCGCCGGCTTCATCGGCGGCACCAACGGCACCAACAACGCCTTCATGCTGGTACGCCTGAAGCCGATCAAGGAACGTAACCTGTCCGCGCAGAAAGTCATTGAACGCCTGCGCAAGGAAATGCCCAAGGTCCCCGGTGCGCAGCTGATGCTGATGGCCGACCAGGACCTGCAGTTCGGCGGTGGCCGCGAACAGACCACGTCGCAATATTCCTACATCCTGCAAAGCGGCGATCTGGGAGAGTTGCGCGAGTGGTACCCCAAAGTCGTGGCCGCGCTCAAGGCATTGCCGGAACTGACGGCGATCGACGCCCGTGAAGGTCGTGGCGCCCAACAGGTCACGCTGATTGTCGATCGCGATCAGGCCAAACGCCTGGGCGTGGACATGAACATGGTCACCTCGGTGCTCAACAACGCCTACAGCCAGCGGCAGATTTCGACGATTTACGACAGCCTCAACCAGTATCAGGTCGTGATGGAGGTCAACCCCAAATACGCCCAGGATCCGATCACCCTCAATCAGGTCCAGGTGATCACCGCCGACGGCGCGCGGATTCCGTTGTCGACCATCGCTCATTATGAAAACAGCCTGGAAGACGATCGGGTCAGCCACGAAGGCCAGTTCGCCTCCGAGAGTGTTTCCTTCGACATGGCCGAAGGCGTGACGGTGGAGCAGGGCACGGCCGCCATCGAGCGGGCGATTGCCAAGGTCGGCTTGCCTGAAGCCGTGATCGCGAAAATGTCCGGCACCGCCGATGCGTTTGCCGCCACCCAGAAGAGCCAGCCGTGGATGATTCTCGGGGCGCTGGTGGCGGTGTACCTGGTGTTGGGCGTGCTGTATGAAAGCTACATCCATCCGCTGACCATTCTCTCGACCTTGCCGTCGGCCGGGGTGGGCGCGCTGCTGTCCATCTACGCGCTGGGCGGCGAGTTCAGCCTGATCTCGTTGCTCGGCCTGTTTTTGCTGATTGGCGTGGTGAAGAAAAACGCCATTCTGATGATCGACCTGGCCTTGCAGCTCGAACGGCATCAGGGCCTGGAACCGCTGGAATCGATCCGCAGTGCCTGCCTGCAACGTTTGCGGCCGATTCTGATGACCACGCTGGCCGCCATCCTGGGCGCGTTGCCATTGCTGCTGAGCCGCGCCGAAGGGGCGGAAATGCGTCAGCCGCTGGGCCTGACCATCATCGGCGGGTTGATCTTCAGCCAGGTGCTGACCCTCTATACCACCCCGGTGGTTTACCTCTATCTCGACAAACTGCGCCATCGCTTCAATCACTGGCGTGGGGTGCGTACCGATGCTGCTCTGGAAACTCCGCTATGACTGACCGTTCGCTGTTTAACCTGGCTGCACCCGTGGTCACGGCCCGAGGTTCGCGTTTACTCAGCCTGTCGCTGTGCGTGGCGCTGCTCAGTGCCTGCGCCATCGGCCCGGATTACCAGCGCCCGCCAGCCGCTGCGCCGGTGCAATACAAGGCAGCGGCCGGCTGGCGCCAGGCCAATCCGAGTGATTCCCTGGCCCGCGGCGCCTGGTGGGAGTTGTATGGCGATCGGCAGCTCAATGGCTTGATCGAGCAACTCAACAGCACCAACCAGACCGTCGCCCAGTCCGAAGCCCAATACCGTCAGGCCCAGGCCTTGGTACGCAGTGCCCGTGGAGCGTTTTTCCCCACCGTGGACCTGACTGTCGGCAAAGACCGTTCCAGCCAGGGCACCGGCAGCAGCAGCTCGAGCCTGACCAGTACCTCCAGTGGTATCCGTGACACTTACACCGCCCAGGCCGGGGTCAGTTGGGAGGCTGACGTCTGGGGTAAACTGCGCCGGGGCCTTGAAGCCGACACGGCCAACGCCGAGGCGAGTTTTGCCGATCTGGCGGCGATGCGCCTGAGCCAGCAATCGGAACTGGTGCAGAACTACCTGCAATTGCGGGTGATCGATGAGCAAAAACGCCTGCTTGAAGCGACGGTCGAAGCCTATCGACGCTCGCTGACAATGACCGAAAACCAATACCGTGCCGGGGTTTCCGGCAAGGACGCGGTGGCTCAGGCCACCACTCAGCTCAAGAGTACCGAAGCCGAGATGGTTGACCTGATCTGGCAGCGTGCCCAGTTCGAGAACGCCATTGCGGTACTGATCGGGCTGGCGCCGGCGCAGTTCAGCCTGGCCGAGACCCAAGACATCCCAGCCTTGCCGCAGGTGCCGCTGACCCTGCCTTCGCAATTGCTGGAACGCCGCCCGGACATTGCCGCCGCGGAGCGTTCGGTGATGGCGGCCAATGCCAACATCGGCGTGGCCAAGGCGGCTTATTATCCGGACCTGACGCTGAGCCTGAACGGAGGTTACAGCAGCAGTACCTCCAATAACTGGTTAAGCGTGCCTAACCGCTTCTGGTCGGTCGGACCGCAACTGGCGATGACCTTGTTCGACGGCGGTCAGCGCTCGGCGGAAGTCGACCGCAGCGAGGCCGCCTACGACGAAACCGTGGCCAAATACCGCCAGACCGTGCTCGATGGTTTTCGTGAGGTGGAAAACTACCTGGTTCAACTCAAGGTCCTGGAAAACGAAGCGGGTGTCCGCCAGGAAGCACTGGACGCGGCGCGTGAATCGCTGCGCCTGACCCAGAATCAGTACAAGGCCGGGGTGATTGCTTATCTCGACGTGGTGGTGGTGCAAGCAACGGCATTAAGTAACGAGCGCAACGTACTGAATTTATTGCAGAGTCGGTTGATTGCCAGCGTTCAGCTGATCGCTGCTCTGGGTGGCGGATGGGATGGCGCGCTGCAGGTGAGCGACAACCCGTAGGCGCAATGTGGTCGTCTGTTGGAAAGATCAAAAGATCGCAGCCTGCGGCAGCTCCTACGGGGGGCGCGCCGTTCTCGGAGGCACTTCAAACAAGCGTTTCATCGGCTTGATGGCCTTTTGCTAATTTTGTCAGTGCGTTCTGTTGTGCATTGAGTACAATCGCCGGATTTGCCCCCTCGAGAACGGAAGCAGTACGAAGGGGCGGTCGCGAGAAGGCCCATGCTCGGTAGCTATTCCCCCACACTGGTTATCATCTCGCTCTGTGTAGCGATTCTCGCTTCCTACACCGCACTCGACCTCACCGAACGCATCGCCACGGCCAAGGGTCGCGCCGTGCATTTATGGACCGCGGGCGGCGCCTTTGCCATGGGCGTAGGCGTGTGGTCGATGCATTTCATCGGCATGCTCGCGTTCAAACTGCCGATCGGCCTCGGTTACGACGTCACCTTGACCTTGCTGTCACTGCTGATCGGGATCCTGTCCTGCGGTTTTGCCTTGTGGCTGGTCAGTCAGCCACAGTTGCCCACCTGGCAACTGGCGTTCGGTGCGTTGATCATGGGCGCCGGCATCAGTGCCATGCATTACACCGGCATGGCCGCGATGCGCATGCAACCGGGTATCGATTACGACCCGACACTGTTCGGCGCATCGCTGCTCATTGCGGTGGGCGCGTCGGGCGCCGCGTTATGGATCGCGTTCCGCCTGCGCCAGCACAGTCCTATGTGAGCCTGATCCGTGGCGGTGCCGCGGTCATCATGGGGATCGCCATCGTCGGCATGCACTACACCGCCATGGCCGCGGCGCGCTTCGCCGACGGCAGTTTCTGTGGCGCGGCCATCGACGGCTTGAACGGCAAGGGCCTGGACAACCTGGTGCTGATCACCACCCTGGCCATTTTGACCATTGCCTTGCTGACGTCGGTGCTCGATGCACGCATGGAGGCGCGCACTGCCAGCCTTGCCCACTCGCTGACCGAAGCCAATCGCGAACTGACCCAATTGGCCCTGCATGACACCCTGACCGGCCTGCCGAATCGGGTGTTGCTGGCTGACCGCATCGATCAGGCGATGTCGAAGGTGCAGGAGCAGGGCGGTTGTTTTGCGTTGATGTTCATCGATCTGGACGGCTTCAAACCGGTCAACGATGCCTTTGGTCATCACATGGGCGATCAGTTGCTGCGAGCGGTCAGCCTGCGGCTACGCGGGGAATTGCGCAGTCAGGACACCCTGGCGCGGATCGGTGGCGATGAGTTCGTGCTGCTGGTGCAACTGGGCGAGGAGAATGACGCCTTGGACCTGGCAGCCCGCCAGGTCGGATTGATTGCGCGCTCGTTCCAGGTCGCCGAACATGACCTGCAGATCTCCGCCAGTGTCGGTATCGCGGTTTATCCGGGTAACGGCTGCACCGCTGAAGAGTTGCTGATGAACGCCGACGCGGCGATGTATCACGCCAAGGGCACCGGGAAAAACGGCTACAGTTTTTTCGATGTATCGATGAACAGCAACGCCCGCAAACAACTGCAACTGCTGCAAGACTTGCGCAATGCACTGGAGCAGCAGCAGTTCAGTCTCCATTACCAGCCCAAGTTCGACGCCGTCCATGGCCATCCGGTCGGCGCCGAAGCGCTGTTGCGCTGGGAGCACCCGACCCAGGGCATGCTGCTGCCGGACAAGTTCATCGATCTTGCGGAGAAAACCGGGTTGATCATTCCGATCGGCGACTGGGTGCTCAATGAAGCTTGCCGGCAGATGCGCGAGTGGTTTCTGCTCGGTTACACCGATTGGCGCATCGCGGTGAATCTCTCGGCCTTGCAGTTCTGCCACGTCGGGCTGGTGCAGAGCGTGGCCAAAGCCCTGGCCACGCACCATTTGCCGGCCAACAGCCTGACCCTGGAAATCACCGAGACCACCGCCATGAACGACGCCGATGTCAGCATGACGGTGCTTCAGGAATTGTCGGAAATGGGCGTCGACCTGTCCATCGATGACTTTGGCACCGGCTATTCGAGCTTGATGTACCTCAAGCGCCTGCCCGCCAATGAGCTGAAGATCGACCGGGGGTTCGTCCGCGATCTGGAGCACGACAGCGACGACGCCGCCATCGTTTCAGCCATCGTCGCCCTTGGCCAGGCATTGGGTCTGCGGATCGTCGCCGAAGGCGTGGAAACCGGGGTGCAACAGGACTTCCTGACAAAACTCGGCTGCGACTCGTTGCAAGGGTATCTGCTCGGCCATCCGCTGCCGGCGGCGTGCTTCATGGCGGATATTCTTCGTGGGGAGCAATTGGCAGTCGGTTGATCCACCCTAAGAGAACAGGCTGCTTTTGTGGTGAGGGTCTGGTGTGGCGAGGGAGCTTGCTCCCGCTCGGCTGCGCAGCAGTCGCAAAGCTTTTGGGGCCGCTTCGCGACCCAGCGGGAGCAAGCTCCCTCGCCACACAAGCTCCCTCGCCACAGAAGTATCCTCAGCCAGCCACAGGGTTTGGAAACACTCCCATGCAAAACCCGGCAATGACGGTTATTCTTTGCTCCGACTGCTTACGCTTGAAACGGGGGAAAGCCAGCATGGATAAAGTCATCGTCATCACCGGCGGCAGCCGCGGTATCGGCGCCGCCACCGCCTTGTTGGCCGCCGGACAGGGCTATCGGATCTGCATCAACTATCAGTCCGACGAAGAAGCCGCACAGACGGTGCTCGAGCAAGTCCGCGCCCTTGGCGCGCAAGCCATCGCGGTACGCGCCGACGTCAGCATCGAAGACGAGGTGATCGCCCTGTTCCAGCGGGTGGACAGCGAACTGGGCAGGGTCACGGCCCTGGTCAACAACGCAGGCACCGTCGGGCACAAGTCCCGGGTCGAGGAAATGTCCGAATTTCGCATCCTCAAGACCCTCAAGACCAACGTCCTGGCGCCGATCCTCTGCGCCAAGCATGCGCTCCTGCGCATGTCGCCCAGGCACGGCGGGCAGGGCGGCAGCATCGTCAACGTGTCCTCGGTCGCCTCGCGCCTGGGCTCACCCAACGAGTACGTGGACTACGCGGCGTCGAAAGGCGCGCTGGACAGCTTCACCATCGGCCTGTCGAAGGAAGTGGCGGGCGAAGGTATTCGTGTCAACGCCGTGCGACCGGGATTCATCTATACCGACTTTCATGCGCTGAGCGGCGATCCGGACCGGGTCAGCAAGCTGGAATCGGCGATCCCCATGGCGCGGGGTGGGCGGCCGGATGAAGTGGCGGAGGCGATTGTCTGGTTGTTGTCGGATAAGGCGTCGTATGCGACGGGGACTTTCGTTGATCTGGGTGGTGGCCGGTAACAGCTGAAGATCAAAAGATCGCAGCCTTCGGCAGCTCCCAGGGGAACGCAAAACCCTGTAGGAGCTGGCTTGCCAGCGAAGGCGGTGGATCAGTCGATACCTTTATCGCATGAACGGACGCTTTCGCTGGCAAGCCAGCTCCTACAGGGGTTTTGCGTCCACCTGTGGGAGCTGCCGAAGGCTGCGATCTTTTGCTTTTAAAAGGACCTGACAATCCTGCCTAAGGTCTCCATTGCCTTCTCCGCAGCTTCATCCCACGGGCTGCCATAATTCAACCGGATACAATTCCTGAAGCGCTGGGTCGGTGAAAAGATCGGCCCCGGCGCAATGCTGATCCCCTGCGCCAAGGCCATCTGAAACAACTTCAACGAATCCATCTGCGCCGGCAATTCCAGCCACAAAAAGTACCCGCCTGCCGGCTGACTGACCCGTGTCTGCGCCGGGAAATAGCGAGCGATGGCCGCCAGCATCGCGCTCTGCTGCTCTTCCAGCGCGTAACGCAGTTTGCGCAAGTGCCGGTCGTAACCGCCATGCTGCAGGTAATCGGCAATGGCCGCCTGGGCCGGCATCGAGGCGCAGAGCGAGGTCATGAGTTTCAGCCGTTCGATCTTTTGCGCAAAACGCCCGGCAGCGACCCAGCCGATGCGGTAGCCGGGGGCCAGGCTCTTGGCGAATGAACCGCAGTGCATCACCAGCCCCTCTGTGTCGAAGGCCTTGGCTGGTTTCGGCGCCTGTTGACCGTAATAGAGCTCGGCGTAGACGTCGTCTTCGATCAGCGGCACTTGATGGCTGCGCAACAACTCCACCAGTTCGCGTTTTTTGGCTTCGGGCATGGTCGCGCCCATGGGGTTTTGAAAACTGGTCATGCACCAACATGCCTTGATCGGGTGGCGCTCCAGAGTTTGCGCGAGCACGCCAAGGTCGATGCCGTCGCGCGGGTGCACGGGGATTTCCACGGCCTTGAGCTTCAAGCGTTCCAGCACTTGCAGGCAGGCGTAGAACGCAGGCGCTTCAATGGCCACCAGGTCGCCAGGTTCGGTGACGGCTTGCAGGCACAGGTTCAGGGCTTCCAGCGCGCCGTTGGTGATCAGCAGCTCTTCAATGGGCAGCATCAACCCGCCGACCATGTAGCGCAGGGCGATTTGTCGCCGCAGTTGCGGGTTGCCCGGCGACATGTCGGTCACCACCATGCGCGGGTCCATGTCCCGGGCGGCACTGGCCAGGGAGCGCGACAGCCGTTGCAACGGGAACAGGGCAGGGCTGGGGAAGGCCGAGCCGAAGGGCACGGTGTTGGGGTCCTTGATCGAGTCGAGGACCGAGAACACCAGTTCGCTGACGTCGACTTCGGTGGATTCGTTGACCTGACTGCTGATCACCGGCTCGGAAAACGGACTCGGTGCATGGGCGTTGACGAAGTAGCCAGAACGCGGCCGGGCGCGGATCAGCCCGCGACGTTCGAGCAGGTAATAGGCCTGGAACACCGTGGACGGGCTGACGCCGTAGGTCTGGCTGGCGTAGCGCACCGAAGGTACACGCTGACCGGGACCAAGGACGCCGGAGCGGATCAGTTCAGCAATGTCATCGGCGAATTTTTCGTAGCGTTTCATCGGGTGCCTGGAGAGGTGTCATTCATTGAGAAACGAGCGCAGCTGAAATTGCCTTTTGCTCTGCATCTTAAAGGCTCAACGGTTCATCGGCGCAACAAACCGGCTCTTGGCCACGCTATAAATATCGGGCTCGTCACGATCGACAATCTTGAAGCTGATGCTCTGCGACCCGCTGGCCGGCCGTTCGCTCGTCATCGCCACCGACACCGGCACATCGACGATCTCGCCAGGCGCGAGGCTCAGTTCGGTCTTGCCCTGGAGCTGGAAGCCGTCGCCATCGACCAGGGTCAACCGGTAGTCCTGCCGTTGCTGGGTCTTGTTGATGACCTTCAGGCTATAGATGTTCTCGATCTGGCCCTGACTGTTCTCGCGAAACAGCCCCCGGTCCTTGCTCACATCCAGCGAGACCATCGGCCGTTCCACCAGCGCCAGGGCGAGGGCGCCGATCATCACCAGCAGCACCGCGGTATAACCGATCAGCCGTGGCCGCAGCAGCCGGGTCTTGCCACCCTGCAACTCATGCTCCGAGGTATAGCTGATCAGCCCCCGGGCATAGCCCATCTTGTCCATGATCGAATCGCAGGCGTCGATGCACGCGGCGCAACCGATGCACTCCATCTGCAAACCGTCGCGGATGTCGATGCCGGTGGGGCAGACCTGCACGCAGAGTTGGCAGTCGATGCAATCGCCGAGTCCGACCGCAGCCGGTGCCACATCGCGTTTGCGCGGGCCCCGGTGTTCGCCACGGGCGACGTCATAGGAAATGGTCAGGGTGTCTTTGTCGAACATCACGCTCTGGAACCGGGCATACGGGCACATGTGCATGCACACCGCCTCACGCAGCCAGCCGGCGTTGATGTAAGTGGCGCCGGTGAAAAACACCACCCAGAACAGGCTGACGCCGCCCATTTGCAAGGTCAGCAATTCTTCGGCCAGCGGCCGGATCGGCGTGAAGTAGCCGACAAAGGTCAGGCCGGTCAGCAGGCTGATGGCCAGCCACAAGGTGTGCTTGATCGAGCGCCGGATCAGTTTGTTCAGGCCCCAGGGCGCGGCTTGCAGCTTGATGCGCTGGTTGCGTTCGCCCTCGGTGATCTTCTCGCACCACATGAAGATCCACGTCCAGGAGCTCTGGGGGCAGGTGTAGCCGCACCAGACACGTCCGGCGAACACGGTGATCGCAAATAGGCCGAACGCGGCGATGATCAGCAGTGCCGAGAGCAGGATGAAATCCTGCGGCCAGAAGGTCGCGCCGAAGATGTGGAATTTGCTTTCGGAAAGATCCCAGAGCACCGCCTGGCGACCGCCCCAGTTCAACCACACGGTGCCGAAAAACAGCAAGAACAGAAACCCGGCGCCGCTCATGCGCAATGTGCGGAACAGGCCGGTGAAGCTGCGGGTGTGGATCAGGTTGTCGCTGGACTTGGCCTTCATCTGTGGACGCGAAGGCTCGTAGCTTTGTACCTCGTAGCTTTGTACCAGGGGTGCGCTTTCCAGGGTTCGGACGGGGATTCTATCGCTCATGGTCTGTCGCTCATCAGCCTCCATCAGGCGTGAGCACTATGCGCGGCGATCTGTTTGCATAACAGACTCAGATATTGCAATAAAAAGCGGATCAGATGGGCTGGAACCCGCTGCCTGCGACAACGTTAAGCATCGGAAACAGCGCGATGCCGACGCCTGTAGCAGGCGCCGGGAGGCGTTGTTGATGCGAATCGGTCAAATCACCGAATCACTGTCGGTGGCCTTCAAATGCCTGCGACCGTCCACGGCACCTGCTACGGTCAATGCATCGGCTTCTGCCTCGGTGATGTAGATGTGCTGACCATTGATGTCCACCGCGGACATGGCCTTGACAGGGTCAGTAATGATGGTGACGTCGGGACACAGCCGAATTTCTTCGCCGTTCTCGGTTGTAAAGAAGCAGGTCTGGTTTTCGATGCGTACCGTCATGTTGGGTGTCCTTTTTTCGGCGGGTTCTAAACTGTTAGGACGTCATGGACGGACATCGTTCTGTGCAACCGATTAATGGTCGCCGCGGTCCATCCTCTATCGAGCAACTCAATCATTACAAGGACTGCGCATGAACGCCTGGTGGCATGAGGTTTGGGTGACACTGCAAGCGGAGTTCGCCGACATCACGGACGCATCCCAGCTGACACGCATCACCGTGCGCATGTTGATGGCCGCGCTGTTGGGCGGGATTCTCGGTTTTGAACGCGAACAAAAGGGCAAGGCCGCCGGGGTGCGCACCCACATGCTGGTGGCGCTGGGGGCGGCGCTGTTTGTGTTGGTGCCGCAGATGTCCGGCTCCCAGGCCGACGCGATGAGCCGGGTGGTCCAGGGCGTGATCGCCGGGATCGGTTTTCTCGGGGCCGGGACCATCCTGAAGAACCAGGAGGGCGACGAAGGCCACGTCAAAGGCCTGACCACCGCCGCCGGCTTGTGGATGACCGCGGCCATCGGCGTTTCAGCCGGGTTGGGGCGCGAGGCAACGGCGGTGCTCAGCACGTTGCTGGCCTTGCTGGTTCTGGGGGTGATGCCGAAAATCGTTAAGCTCTTCGAGAAGGATCACAATCACCTGTAGGAGCTGCCGAAGGCTGCGATCTTTTGATCTTGATCTTTGTCGCGCCAGACATCGTTGAAGATCAAGATCCAGATCAAAAGATCGCAGCCTTCGGCAGCTCCTACATTGGATCTTTGTTCATGGATTGACGATCACCGGCGGCATTGTCTCCGGTGGATCTTCCCGCGGCGGCGGGGTCGTGCCCGGCGGCTCTTCTTCAGGCACCGGTTGCGGTTCGGTTGGCGGTATGGTGGGGTTATCGATGTTCGGGTCGGGTGTTTTAGCCGGGACGGGAATAACCATCTTTGCAGCCTCCTTGTGGCACATGGCGTAGGACGTGCTTAAGTAGGTTGACCGTCGCATAACGGAATTGATTCCCTCGAAGACTCAGGCAAATCCCCGTGAACTTTTACCCGCGCCTGTCGCTCGGAACCTAAGTGAGTTCATTCCGGGGCCGACGGCCTTGCGCGAATGGCGACCAAGCACAAGAGCGTCCATGGGGCGTAAAGGAGAGATGCTCGATGACTGCTGAAAAACCGACAGAGCTCAACTACAACCCGCATATGCCGCTGTCGCAGGCTTTGCTGCTGCCGCGCATCGCGATCGAAAACACCATGCCGACCCTCGATGGCGGGCAGTTTGCCGTCAAAGCCGTGGCGGGGCAGGACGTGGTGGTGACCAGTAAAGTGTTTGCCGATGGCCACGATCAACTGGCCGTACGGGTGCGCTGGCGCGCCGATGGCGACGAGATCTGGCAGACCGAGGTCATGGCCAGCCTGGGCAATAATGGCTGGCGGGGCCAGTTCCATGTGGTGGAGCAGGGCCGTTACGTCTTTTGTATCGAAGCCTGGATCGATCAGTTCGCCAGCTTCCGCTACGAGCTGGAGAAAAAGCACCTGGCGGGCGTGCCCGTCAGTCTCGAGTTGCAGGAAGGCCGCAATCAGGTCCAGCAAGCCGCGGAGCGTGCGGAAGGTCAGTTGAGCGAAGACCTGGCGGCACTGCACCATGAATTGTCCGGGCTGCTCGAAACCGAGCAGGTCGCGTTGTTCATGCACCAGCGTAGTGCCGAGTTGATGGCCCAGGCCGATCACCGCGCCTATCTGAGTCTCAGCCCCGAGTATCCGCTGGACGTCGAGCGACAACTGGCGCAGTTCGCCAGTTGGTATGAATTGTTTCCACGCTCGATCACCGATGACCCTGCCCGCCACGGCACCTTCAACGATGTGCACTCCCGGCTGCCGATGATCCAGGACATGGGCTTCGACGTGCTGTATTTTCCGCCGATCCACCCGATCGGCCGCAGTTACCGCAAAGGCCCCAACAACTCCCTGACCGCCGGGCCGAACGATCCCGGCAGCCCCTATGCCATCGGCAGCGAAGAGGGCGGGCATGAGGCGATTCACTCGGAACTGGGCACCCGCGAAGACTTCCGCCGGCTGGTCGCGGCTGCGGCCGAGCATGGGCTGGAAATCGCCCTCGATTTCGCCATCCAGTGTTCCCAGGACCATCCGTGGCTCCAACAGCACCCGGGCTGGTTCAACTGGCGGCCGGACGGCACGATCAAATATGCCGAAAACCCGCCGAAGAAATACCAGGATATTGTCAACGTCGACTTCTACGCCACCGATGCGATTCCCAGTCTCTGGTTGGCTTTGCGCGACATCGTGGTCGGATGGGTCGAGGAGGGCGTGAAGATTTTTCGCGTCGATAACCCCCACACCAAGCCGTTGCCATTCTGGCAATGGCTGATCGCCGATGTGCGAGCGTTGCACCCGGAAGTGATCTTCCTCGCCGAGGCCTTTACCACCCCGGCGATGATGGCGCGACTGGGCAAGGTCGGTTACACCCAGAGCTACACCTACTTCACCTGGCGTAACACCAAGGCCGAGCTGGCGACCTATTTCACCGAACTGAACGAGTCGCCGTGGCGCGAGTGCTACCGGCCGAACTTCTTTGTCAACACACCGGACATCAACCCGGCGTTCCTGCATGAAAGCGGGCGCGCCGGTTTTCTGATTCGCGCGGCACTGGCGACCATGGGCTCCGGTCTGTGGGGCATGTATTCAGGGTTCGAACTCTGTGAAGCGGCACCCGTGCCGGGCAAGGAGGAATACCTCAATTCCGAGAAGTATGAAATCCGCCCGCGGGACTTCACCGCACCGGGCAATATCATTGCCGAGATCGCCCAGCTCAACCGGATTCGCCGGCAGAACCCGGCCCTGCAGACGCACCTGGGGCTGAAGGTCTACAACGCCTGGAATGACAACATCCTGTACTTCGGCAAGCGCAGTGCCGACGGCAGCAATTTCATTCTGGTGGCGGTCAGCCTGGATCCGCACAACGTCCAGGAAGCGAACTTCGAATTACCGCTGTGGGAGATGGGATTACCCGACGACGCCAGCAGCCAGGGCGAAGACCTGATGAGCGGCCATCGCTGGACCTGGCACGGCAAGTACCAGTTCATGCGAATCGACCCGGCGCATCTGCCGTTCGGCATCTGGCGATTTACCGTCTCTTGAATAAACCCGCGTCCCCGTGACGAACACATTTTTTGTGGCGGGTGAATAACCCTCTGTAGGAGCTGCCGCAGGCTGCGATCTTTTGATCTTGCCGTCGAAAAACAAGATCAAAAGATCGCAGCCTGCGGCAGCTCCTACAGAGGGTTCGCCAGATTTGAGGGATGTGGGGGTGTTGCGCCTAAGTGGCTTTATTGAATTCAACAGGAGTTTCAAATGGCGAAGAAACCCAAGGCAGCCACCTTTATCAAGGACCCGCTCTGGTACAAGGACGCGGTGATCTACCAGGTTCACGTCAAATCGTTTTTCGACTCCAACAATGACGGGATCGGCGACTTTCCCGGTCTTATCGCCAAACTCGATTACATTGCCGACCTCGGCGTCAATACCGTCTGGCTGTTGCCCTTCTACCCATCGCCACGGCGCGACGACGGCTACGACATCGCCGAATACCGTGGCGTGCATTCCGATTACGGCACCATGGCCGATGCCAAGCGTTTCATTTCCGAGGCCCACAAACGCGGCCTGCGGGTGATTACCGAGCTGGTCATCAACCACACCTCGGATCAGCACGCCTGGTTCCAGCGCGCACGCAAGGCCAAGAAAGGTTCGGCGGCACGGGATTTCTACGTCTGGTCCGATGACGATCACAAATACGACGGCACCCGCATCATCTTTCTCGACACCGAGAAGTCCAACTGGACCTGGGATCCGGTGGCCGGCCAGTATTTCTGGCACCGCTTCTATTCGCACCAGCCGGACCTGAACTTCGACAACCCGCAAGTCATGAAAGCCGTGTTGTCGGTGATGCGCTACTGGCTGGACATGGGTATCGATGGCTTGCGTCTGGATGCGATTCCGTACCTGATCGAACGTGACGGCACCAACAACGAAAACCTGCCCGAGACCCACGACGTCCTCAAGCAGATCCGTGCCGAAATCGACGCCAACTACCCGGACCGCATGCTCCTGGCCGAGGCCAACCAATGGCCGGAAGATACCCAGCTGTACTTCGGCGACACCGACGCCAAAGGCCTGAATGGCGATGAGTGCCACATGGCGTTCCACTTCCCGTTGATGCCGCGCATGTACATGGCGCTGGCCCAGGAAGACCGTTTCCCGATCACTGACATCCTGCGCCAGACCCCGGAAATTCCGGCCAACTGCCAGTGGGCGATTTTCCTGCGCAACCATGATGAGCTGACGCTGGAAATGGTCACCGACAAGGAGCGCGACTACCTGTGGAATTACTACGCGGCCGACCGGCGGGCGCGGATCAACCTGGGCATCCGCCGCCGCCTGGCGCCGTTGATGGAGCGCGACCGCCGCCGCGTGGAGTTGCTCAACAGCCTGCTGCTGTCGATGCCCGGCACGCCGACCCTGTATTACGGCGATGAAATCGGCATGGGCGATAACATCTACCTCGGCGACCGCGACGGTGTGCGCACGCCGATGCAATGGTCGATCGACCGTAACGGCGGTTTCTCCCGCGCCGACCCGGCGAGCCTGGTGCTGCCACCGATCATGGACCCGCAATACGGCTACCTGTCGGTCAACGTCGAAACCCAGGCCGGCGACCCGCACTCGCTGTTGAACTGGACGCGGCGCATGCTCGCCGTGCGCAAGCAGTCCAAGGCCTTCGGGCGCGGCACCCTGAAAATGCTCTCACCGAGCAACCGCCGGATCCTCGCGTATACCCGTGAATACAGCGGGCCGGACGGCAAGTACGAAATCATCCTGTGCGTCGCCAACGTCTCGCGCAGTGCGCAAGCGGCGGAGCTGGACCTGTCCGCCTACGCTGGCATGGTGCCGGTGGAGATGCTGGGCGGTAACGCCTTCCCGCCGATCGGCCAGTTGAATTTCCTGCTGACCCTGGCGCCATACGGTTTTTACTGGTTTGGACTCGCAGCGGAGAATCAAATGCCCAGTTGGCACGTAGAACCGGCGCAAAGCCTTCCGGACTTCACGACCCTGGTATTGAAGAAACGCATGGAAGAACTGCTCGAAGCGCCGTCACGCGGCACGCTGGAGCAGGGCATCTTGCCCAACTGGTTGCAAAACCGCCGCTGGTTCGCGGGCAAGGACGCGGCCATCGACAAGGTCCACCTGGCCTATGGCGTGCGCTTCGGCGACGCGCAGCATCCGGTGCTGCTCAGTGAAATCGAAGTCACCAGCGGCGGCCAGACCAGCCGTTACCAATTGCCGTTCGGCTTCATTGCCGATGATCAGGTCGGCCCCGCCTTGCCGCAGCAACTGGCGCTGTCGCGGGTGCGACGCGGGCCGCAGGTCGGCTTGATCACCGATGCGTTCGCCCTGGAAAACTTCATCCGCACGGTGGTGCAGGGCATGCAGAACAACACCCTGTTGCCGTCGGATGGCGGCGAGATCCGGTTCGAAGCCACCGACGAACTGGACAAGCTGGGGCTCGCGGCTGAGCCGGAGGTGCGTTACCTGTCCGCCGAGCAGTCCAACAGCTCGGTGGTGGTCGGCAGCAGCATGGTGCTCAAGCTGATCCGTAAAGTCGCCTCGGGCGTGCACCCGGAACTGGAAATGAGCGCGTACCTGACCGAGGCCGGCTTCGCCAATATTTCGCCGCTGCTGGGCTCGGTGATTCGCCGCGATGCGGCGGGCGAGGACAATCTGTTGATGATTGCCCAGGGGTACCTGAGCAATCAGGGGGATGCCTGGGAATGGACCCAGAACAACCTGGAACGGGCATTGCGCGATGAACTGGCCGACGCCATGTCCGAGCAGGAACAGCACTACAACGCTCTCGGCGAGCTGAGGGACTTCGCCGGCATGCTCGGCCAGCGTCTGGGGGAAATGCACCAGGTGCTGGCGGCACCGACCGACAACCCGGACTTCGCGCCGCACGTCACCACCCAGAAAGAGGCGCTGGCCTCGGCCAAGGATGTGGCGGCGCAGCTGGAAAACGCCTTCAAGTTGCTCAAGCAACATCAAGGCGAACTGAACTCAGCGGACAAAACCCTGGTCAGCCGTTTACTGGACAACAAAAAAGCCGTCCTCAGCCACGTCCAGGAATTGGGCAAAAAGGCCGCCGGTGGCCTGCGGATCCGCGTCCATGGCGACTTGCATCTCGGGCAAGTGCTGGTGATCAAGGGTGACGCCTACCTGATCGACTTCGAAGGCGAGCCGGCGCGGCCGCTGCACGAACGACGTGGCAAGCACAGTCCTTATAAAGATGTGAGTGGAGTGTTGCGTTCCTTCGACTACGCTGCCGCGATGACGATCAACGTGCACAACGTCGACAACACCGACCTGGCCCAGGCCGCTCGCCAGCGCGTCGCCGAACGCTATTTAAGTGAAGCACGACAAGCATTTATCGACGCTTATCGGCTGGCTGCAGCTAGTCTTGCTCATGCGTGGCAAGATCCGGAAGGCGAGGACGCCGCGCTGGCGTTGTTCGGTCTGGAGAAGGCGGCTTATGAGGTGGCGTACGAGGCTGAAAATCGCCCCACATGGTTGCCCGTGCCACTGCACGGTTTGTATGGGCTATTGAGTGGGCTTAAACCCTTTTCCGATTTTGATGGAGAGTAGTCATGAGTTTCTCGAACAGGGATCAGGGTCACGCTAAAGAAGCGTTGCTGCCCAAGGCACGGGATATCGATGCTCTGGTACGTGCCGAGCATCAGGACCCTTTTGCAATTCTCGGCCCCCACGGCGATGGCGCCGGCGGGCAATTCATTCGGGCCTATCTGCCGGACGCCTTGAGCGTACAGGTAGTGGCCAAGGATTCCGGGGAGGAGCTCGGCAACCTTGAACCGACCCAGACACCGGGGCTGTTCGTCGGGCACTTCGACAGGAGCCAGCCTTATCTGCTGCGCACCCGCTGGGCCGGTGGCGAACAACTGTCCGAAGACCCTTACAGCTTTGGCCCGTTGCTCGGCGAGATGGACTTGTACCTGTTCGCCGAGGGCAACCATCGCGATCTCAGTGCTTGCCTCGGTGCGCAACTGAAGACAGTCGACGGTGTCGACGGCGTGCGCTTTGCCGTATGGGCACCGAACGCCCGGCGGGTGTCGGTGGTCGGTGACTTCAACAACTGGGACGGTCGCCGCCATCCCATGCGTCTGCGCCATCCCACCGGCGTCTGGGAAGTTTTCATCCCGCGCATGCAGGCGGGGGAGGCCTACAAATACGAAATCCTCGGCAGCCACGGCATTCTGCCACTCAAGGCCGACCCGATGGCCCTGGCCACCTCGCTGCCGCCGGACACCGCGTCGAAAGTCGCTTCACCGCTGAACGTCGACTGGCAGGACCAGGATTGGATGCTGTCGCGCGGCGACCGTCATCGGCCGAGCGCGCCGCTGTCGATCTACGAACTGCATGTCGGGTCCTGGCAGTGCGAGCTGGATGACCTGGGAGAAGTAGCCCGCCAGTACACCTGGCATGAAATGGCCGAGCGCTTGATTCCGTACGTCAAGGAACTGGGCTTTACCCACATCGAATTGATGCCGATCATGGAACATCCGTTCGGCGGTTCATGGGGTTATCAATTGCTCTCGCAATTCGCCCCGAGTGCCCGCTATGGATCGCCGGACGATTTCGCGGCCTTCGTCAACGCCTGTCACCAGGCTGAAATCGGCGTGATCCTCGATTGGGTGCCGGCGCATTTTCCTACCGATACCCACGGCCTGGCACAGTTCGACGGCACCGCGCTGTACGAATACGGCAATCCGCAGGAAGGCTTCCACCAGGATTGGGACACGCTGATCTACAATCTGGGCCGCACCGAAGTGCACGGCTATATGTTGGCGTCGGCGCTGCACTGGCTCAAGCATTTCCACGTCGATGGCCTGCGGGTCGATGCCGTGGCCTCAATGCTGTATCGCGACTACTCGCGCAAGGCCGGCGAGTGGGTACCGAACCGGCATGGCGGCCGGGAGAACCTCGAAGCCATCGACTTCCTGCGTCATCTCAATGATGTGGTGGACCTCGAAGCCCCCGGCGCACTGGTGATCGCCGAAGAGTCCACCGCGTGGCCCGGTGTCAGTCAGAGCACGCAACAGGGTGGCCTGGGCTTTGACTACAAGTGGAACATGGGCTGGATGCACGATTCGCTGCATTACATCCAGCAGGATCCGGTGTACCGCGCCCATCACCACAACGAACTGAGTTTCGGCCTGGTGTATGCGTGGTCCGAGCGCTTCATCCTGCCGATCTCCCACGATGAAGTGGTGCACGGCAAGCATTCGCTGATCGACAAGATGCCGGGCGATCGCTGGCAGAAATTCGCCAACTTGCGGGCGTACCTGAGTTTCATGTGGGGGCATCCGGGCAAGAAGCTGCTGTTCATGGGCTGCGAGTTCGGCCAGTGGCGGGAGTGGAACCACGACCAGCAACTCGATTGGTACCTGCTGCAGTATTCGGAACACAAGGGCGTGCAGAAACTGGTCGGCGATCTCAATCGGCTGTACCGCGAAGAGCCGGCACTGCACGAGCAGGACGACGCGCCGCAGGGTTTCCAGTGGTTGATCGGTGATGACGCGGTCAACAGCGTCTACGCGTTCATGCGCTGGAGCAAGGACGGGCGGCCGGTGCTGGTAGTGGCCAACTTCACGCCGGTGCCGCGCGAGGCTTATCGCATTGGCGTGCCGTTTGCCGGGCGCTGGACCGAGGTGATCAACAGCGATTCGGCGACTTATGCCGGCTCCAACTATGGCAATAGCGGCGGGGCATTTACCGAGGATGAGCCAAGCCATGGGCAGGCGCTGTCGCTGGTGTTGAATCTGCCGCCGTTGGCGGTGTTGATGTTGCGCCCGGAAGGTTGATCTAACACCCTGTGGTGAGGGGGCTTGTCGGAACGCCGCATCGCCCCGTTGGACTGCGCAGCAGTCCCCTTTTTTGGGGCCGCTTCGCGACCCAACGGGGCGATGCGGCGTCCCGACAAGCCCCCTCGCCACAGGGCCAGACCAGGCAACACACTTCTTGAAATCAACTATCACCACCGCATCCGCACCCCAAGACTCCCAATCAACCCATTCAAATCATTGTCATCCACATCACTGCTGTAATCGGCGCTGACGTACAGGCTCACCGCAGGCGTCACTCTGGCCACCAGACCCAACCCCACTTCGACGGACGATGAATAGCGGCTGCTGCTGATCTTGTCGACTTGATCAAGCGTCAGCGTATTGCCGGTGTACACCGTGTGCCACAAGTTGGTCCGCACGTAAGGTTCGACGGGCAGGCCATTGATGTCGTAACTGCCTTTCAACTTTGCCCCGACCCGACCGCTCCACGACGTCAGGTCGCTGGACGACGGATCTCTTGAGTCCTGGTTCGGGGTGTCCAGGGTGATCCGTTGATTGATCAATTGCGCCTGGGGTTCAACCACCCAGTTTTCGCTCAGGCCGATCGGGAAACCACCTTCCACCGACAGCGTCACCGCGCTGCCTTCGGCCGCTTGCCGGGCGCCCTGGCCGTCACGGCTGTAACCGCTGACCCGGCCGCCACTGGCGCTCAAGTCCACGTGCCAGCCTTGGGGGCCGGTCAGGCTCCAATAGGCGCCGAGGCTCTCGCCTTGCAGGTTGAGGGTTTCGGTGTGGGGGTCGGCAAGGGCGCGACTGGTCAGCAAGCCGTTGCTATTGCCCTGGAACTGACTCGTGCCGCCGATCAGTCCGACCCGCTGGGTATGGCCACTGCCATTTTGCAGGGTGAGGATCGCCGGGCCTTTGAGGGTGTTGGCGTCCGGGATGGAATAGCCCTGGGCCAGATAGTCGGTTTGTGCCTGCCGCGATGCCTGCCCGTAAAGCTGATCCCAGGCCAACGGCGCGGCGTCTTCAACGGTGAGGTGGGAACTGCGCAAGTCAGGATTGGCATTGAAGCGGCCAGCATCGGCTGCAGCGAGGGGGGGCAAGGTCAGCCTCTGGACCTCCTGGTCATACCAGGCGGTTTTTTCATCCTCGGGCGAGGCGTGGACCCCCATGGCCGAGCACAGCAGGAGAGAACTCGAGACCGTGCAAAACGTGAATTTGATCTCTTGTGGGCTGAGTGACTTTTTCATGGCGGTCTTCCTTGCAATAGCATGCCTTATCTCGCTTTGGCGTCTCTCTCCTACCCCGAATGAGGGGCGACCGAATGGGTTGGGCAAACCTCTGGCCGCCCGTTGTCGCGGGTGCCTGAAGGCTTGCCCCTGGTATGGTTCCGGGGGTAGTAAGGTGTAGCTAAGAAGACCCTTGACATTGCGTCAAGAAATTGGCCGATGAGTGGTACTGGTATTTTTAGGGGCTATAAGTGACTGAATTATGGCGCTTCTCTAACCTCTTGTTTGTTCGTCAGATCGTCAAAAAAGCGCGAACTGTAAACCCGGCGCAACGCTACCAGCTAACCCTGAGACCCGCATTGCCAGACATGGCACGCTGCTGGGTGCTGTCGATGTTGCTGCTGTAATCGGCACTGGCATAGACGCTGACCGACGGGGCCAGGCTGAGGATCAGCCCGACGCCGACGTCAGCCTGTGTGGATTTCTGCTGCGTCTCGATTTGATCGGCGTGGTCAAACGTGACCCTGTCGGTGCCGGAGAAGGTGTGCCACAGGTTGGCGCGCAGGTAAGGTTCCAGTGGCTGGCCGCCGACTGAGTAGCGACCCTTGAGCCGCGCCCCGAGGCGTCCGGTCCAGGCGCTGTCGGAGTCGAACGACACCTGTGAAATACCGTCATCCTGGCGATCATGGAATGTGCCTAAAGCCGCCAGGCTCAATTGTGCGGCAGCCGGCGGCAGCACGGACCAGGTCGGGACTTCCGGACGGTAAAGGGCAATCGGCGCGGTACCTGGCACAGCGGCTGGCAACGCTGGCAGCTCGGGGCCACCGAACGGGGCGGGAGCCGCTACCAGTGTGGCAACCACCGGAACCGTAATCGGCGGCAAGCCCGGATCAGGGTTGGGAAGGGTGGTCACCGCTGGCGCGACAACGGCCGAACGCAGGAACCAACTGTTTTCAGTCCCGGCGGTAATGCCCCCTTTGAACAGGCGGTAGTCGAAAGCGCCGGCCGAAACCGCGCTCTTGAGTGCGAAGGCATCGTTGGTGCTGATGGCCGTGCCCTGGGCCTGCACCAACTGGATGCCGTTCTGACGGGTCAGGGCTCCTGCGCCGCCAAGATTAGTGACGGAAATCAGGGTATTGCCCGTCAATGTCCCGTCGTTGATCACCAGTTTGTCGCTCGCGGAATTGTCGTCACCCAGCACACTTTGTAAAAATAACTGACCACCGTTGCCCGCGTAATTGCCCTGAACCGTCAAGGTGTCGCTGGTGCGGGTATTGCCGCTGCTCAGGTCGATCACCCCGGCGTTGCTCAAGGTTGCACGCTGGCCAGCGGTGAACGGCGTGATGCTGCCCTGGATTGACAGTGCGACTACTGTCACAAATAACAGGTAGGCCAGCTAAATGCGGGGCTTCAGAGGTGTACTTCGACCGCCAACGGCAAGTGATCCGACAGGTGTGTCCACGGCCTGGTGCCCAATATCCGCGGGTCATGACTGCTGGCGTTGCGCAGGTAAATCCGGTCCAGGCGCAGCAGCGGGAACCGCGCCGGATATGTTTTCGCAGGCCGGCCATGATGGCGTTCGAAGGCTTCATGCAGGTAGTCGCGGCGCACGAGGGCAGCATTGCCCTGGAGCTGCCAGTCGTTGAAGTCGCCGGCGATGATGACAGGGGCCTCGTCAGGCAGGGATTCGAGCAGCTGGCACAATAGTTGGAGCTGCAACTGGCGATGACTTTCCAGCAGGCTCAGGTGCACGCAAATCGCGTGGACCTCGGCGTGCCCCGGCACATCCAGCACACAATGCAGCAGGCCGCGGCGTTCGGGGCCGGTGATCGAGACGTCGAGGTTGCGGTATTCGCGGATCGGGTATTTCGACAGCAGGGCATTGCCGTGGTGGCCGTCGGGGTAGACCGCATTACGGCCGTAGGCGAAGTCGCTCCACATGCTGTCGGCCAGGAACTCGTGTTGCGAGGTTTGCGGCCAATTGTTGAACCGAGAGGAATGACGCCCGTGTTCGCCGACGACTTCCTGCAGGAATACCAGGTCCGCCGAGGTGCTGCGCACCGCTTCGCGCAGTTCCGGGAGAATGAAGCGTCGGTTGAGCGCGGTAAAACCTTTGTGGGTGTTGACGGTGAGTATTCTCAGCCGATGAACCACCGGTGGCGTGTCCAACGGCGTGGATTCGACGGCCTGCGGCTTGAAATCGCTGCTCACGTTCACTCCTCTGATTCAGGGCTGCTTATGCATGCGACTGATGCGGGGGCGGGCAGTTCAGCGGGATTCGTCGCGGAATCAATTTCATGCCGTAAATCGATAAAAGATCGCAGCCTGCGGCAGCTCCTACGCCGTACGCGTACACCTGTAGGAGCCGGCTTGTCGGATCGCCGCACCGTAGCGAAGGCGTCGTCATGGGCGATGCAAGGCTTCAAGGGCCCCTTCGCTGGCAAGCCAGCTCCTACAGGGATCACCGGAGTACAGATGGATTGTGGTAAGCGCCAAATCCTGTAGGAGCGAGCTTGCTCGCGAATGCGGTCTGTCAGGCACATCAATATTGAATGTACCGCCGCCTTCGCGAGCAAGCTCGCTCCCACAGTTGGATTGGGGTTGGGTTAGACGAAGACGATTTCATAGGGCAAGCGAATCCGCTCCAGCAGTACGCGAGGCAGCAGCGGGGCGAGGCCGATGGCCGGTTCACCGTCGAGCTGGCTGGCGTAAGCATGAGTGGCGTGGCTTTTGCGCGCGACGGTCCAGGTGTCGAGACGGATCTTGCGCGCGCGGTGCCAGGGAATCATTGCGCGATCGCGGGTAGGCCTGTGCCAGGCCCGCAGCGGTACTTCATGAAATGTCGCACCGACCATCGCGGCAGCCTTGGCACTGGCCCGGCCAACCGCCCCATGGTCATCATTGCCGTCCTCGCCCCAGGTGCTGAACACCACATCACCGGGCCGCAAGTAACGGGCGATGAATTGAGTCAATTGAAGCTCCCGTCCGGCCAGGGCGTTGTCGGTGAAGCCGCCGCGAATCCACTTCAGGCTGTGCATCGGTAGCCCCAGCCGGCGCAAGGCTTCGACGCTTTCCTGGGGGCGAAACACACTCAAGCGTTTCTCCGACCATTGCTGCGACCCCGGATGGCTGGCGCTACCGCCGCTCATCGAAATCAATTGCAGGGGATGTCCCAGGGCGCTGAGCAACTGCAGCAAGCCGCCGCAGGTCACGACTTCATCGCCGGGATGTGCCGCGATCACCACGGCACGCGCGCCGGCGGGAACCAGGGTTTCGGTGTTGATGACGGGGATGGTGTCCAGCTGAGGGGCGCTGTTCCAGATCTGTGCGGGCTGGCTGCTTTCATTGATGGAAACAGGTTTCATCGGGGCTACATCCTTGTCTGGTTGCAATGTGCAGCGCTCCAAATCCTGGATTGCCGAAAGCAGAGTATTGCTCATGACAGGCGATACGTCGCGTCGATGTCCCATCTGGTACGTTTTTATCTTCCTGATCCGTTGGTGAATCATTTTTCTCGCCAGGTATCGCGCAATACGTGCTGAAGATCAAAAGATCGCAGCCTGCGGCAGCTCCTACGAGGCGCCGGGAATGCCCAAATATCTGCAATCACCACGGTCAATGTAGGAGCTGGCGAAGCCTGCGATCTTTTGATCTTTACGTCGGATCAGGCATCACTCATCGCAAGCCTTCCAGAGCCGCTACCGAACGGGGTTCGCGGCTCCACAGTTCCAACAGGAAATCGGCCTCCTGATGCAGGACCAGGCGCGGCAAGTGCAAATGCTCGTGGAGCAGGTCATGGACGTGTCGGGCATTGAGCGGGCAGCCATCGATCGGCGGGCGCCAGTGACAGGCCAGGAGTTGGCCGTCGGCGGTCAGCGATTGTGCGGCGCGCTCGATCAGGTGCTTGAGGTCTGCGGCGTCCAGGTAGTAGCCAACTTCGCTGAGCACGATCAGGTCGAACTGTTCGTTCGGCCAATCGCCTGGCAAGCGGCTCTGACGGACTTCGGCATGCTCGAACAGGCTCAGACGCGTGCGGGCCAGTGTCACCGCGGCGGCTGCGGTGTCGCAACACAACAGGCGGTCGCAGCGGGTGGCCAGGTCGGCACTCAGTTCCCCATTGGCGCACCCCGGCTCAAAAATGGCGCGATAACGTGGCCGGGGCAGCGCGGCCAGGGTGATGGCACGTTTGCGCTGTTCGTACCAACGATCACGGAACGCCCAGGGATCGTCATTACCCGCAAACAAGCCGTCGAAGTAGCGATCCTCGACGCTCATAGAAACACCACTTCGAACGGTTGCAGCAATCGATCCAGCACATAGGGGGCCAGGACCGGCGGCAAGCCGATGTGCGGGTCGCCTTCCAACTGGCTGGCGAAGGCGTGCACGGCATGCCGCTTGCGCGCCACCTGATGCGGCGTGAGCAAGACTTTCCGCGCCCGGTGCCAGGGCACGCCACTGTCATCGGGGGTTGCCCAATGCCAGGTCCAGACGGGCAGTTCGTGCAGGGTTGCCCCGACGCGTCGGGCCGCCTCAGCGCTGGCACGACCCACGGCCTCGTGGTCGCAATGACCGTCTTCACGCCAGGTGGTAAACACCACATCGTTGGGGCACAGGTGGCGTTCGATGAACGCGCTCAACTCGGCTTCTCGCGCCGCTACCCGACTGTCGGCGAACCCGCCGCGCAACCATTTCAGACTGTGCAGCGGCAGGCCGAGGCGGCGCAGGGCTTCGGCGGACTCCTGCGGGCGGACCGCGCTCAGCCGTTCCACCGGCCAGCGCTCGGACCCCGGGTGGCTGGCGCTGCCATCGGTGACCGAGATCAACTGCAGCGCACGATTCGCCGCGGCCAGCAGTTGCAGGAAGCCGCCACAACCCAGCACTTCATCGTCCGGATGGGGGGCGACGATGACGGCCCGGGACCCTTGCGGTACCAGCGTCAGGATGTCGATCACCGGTAGCTGCGCCAGGTGGCTGGACGTTTGCCACAGGTGCAGGGGCGTACCCTGGCCGACGATTGGATTGGTTTTCATAAGCTCCATGTTCCGTTGATGACCTGTCGTCCCAGCGCGGCAAGGTCTCGTTCGGCGTGGCTTTGACGCAGGAACACCGGCAGGTCGGCGATTAGCCGGGCGAATTGGCGATCCTTGCAATAGGGGCCGGCACCCAGGGCGTGTCCGACATGCCGGATGACCTGCTCGGCACTGTGTTCGACCACCGCCCGCACGCGACGGGCCAGCAGTTCGGCGTCGTCCAGGGGTGCGGCGTCGATGCTCAGGGCACTGCCGCGCAGCACCTCGGCAGCGGCCTGCAATGCGCTGTCGACGGCCCCGAGGTGGGCGAGGGCATGGGGTTCTTCGCGGTGGGCGCAGTGACTGCGCAGACGTTCGGCAATGCCCCGGGCGGCACCGTACCAACAAGCGGCAATGCCGATCCCGCCTTGCCAGAAGCCGGGGCGTTGCAGGTAGTTGCCGGGATCGCCGATGACGTGCGCCTGGGCGCCGTCGAACAGCACGTCGACGCTGCCGGTCGCGCCCATGCCGACGGCGTGCCAGCCTTGATCGGTGAGGGTCACGCCGGGTTGATCCAGCGCCACCGCCACCAGTTGCTGCCGATCCTGCTCGTCCCAGGCCGTCAGCAAGCCGTGGGTCAACACCGCCGCCCCCGAACACCAGGCCTTGCGTCCGTTCAGTACAACCGAGCGGCCGTGTGAGCTGACGTGTACCCGCGCCTGGGGCGGTTCGGCGGCCCACATGCCCCACGTACTGCCCGGTGTTGGCGAACCACCGAGTTGCTGGATGATCGCCAGCGCATCGGTGTGGCCCTCGTACAACTTGCACAACCCCAGATCATGCCCGCCGACCTCGGCCAGCGCCTGAAACCGCTCCAGGGTCCGGCCACTGCCGGGCAGAGGCAGCTGATCGAGACCCGCCTCCACCAGCGCCCGCAGGCACCGGCCTAGCGCTTGAGTGTCAGCGTAGTCCGGCGACTGGCGATGCAGAAAACCCTGGAGGTCCATTTCACTCGTCGTCCTCACGCTGCAATTCGAACAGCAGCAGCGAACGCCCGGTGACCGAGTACTCGTGGCCGAACTCGAAGCGTTCCTGACCGCGAATGGAGGGTTGGTTGGTGTCGATCATGCAGGTCCAGAAACTGCCATCGGGTACTTCCGGGAGCAGGAAGTTGACCACGTCATGGTGAGCGTTGACCACCAGCAGCAGGGTCGCGTCGCCGCCCTTGCGGCGGATCCCGGTTTCCTGGGCGCGGCCGTCAAGCAGCATGCCCAGACAGCGGCCATGGGCTTCTTCCCATTGTTCGATGGTCATCTCGCTGCCATCCGGCGCCAGCCAGGTGACGTCCTTGACTCCGATGTCTTCGTTGTAATTGCCCACCAGAAAACGCCCGCGGCGCAGGATCGGGTAGGCCAGGCGCAGCTTGATCAGGCGTTTGACGAACTTGAGCAGCGCCTTGCCGTCCTCGCTCAGGTCCCAGTTGACCCAACCGATCTCGCTGTCCTGGCAATAGGCGTTGTTGTTGCCTTCCTGGGTGCGGGCGAATTCGTCGCCGGCCACCAGCATCGGTGTGCCCTGGGACAGCAGCAACGTGGCGAAGAAATTACGCATCTGGCGCTGACGCAGTTCATTGATCTCGGGATCGTCAGTCGGGCCTTCGACGCCGTGGTTCCAGGACAGGTTGTTGTTGCTGCCGTCCTGATTGTCCTCGTCGTTGGCTTCGTTGTGCTTGTCGTTGTACGAGACCAGGTCGTTGAGGGTGAAACCGTCGTGGGCGGTGATGAAGTTCAACGAGGCGTATGGCCGCCGGCCCCGCTGGTTGAACATCTCGCCGGAAGCGGTCATGCGGCTGGCGAAGTCCGCGAGCTGGCCGTCATCGCCTTTCCAGAACGCGCGCACGGTGTCGCGGAATTTATCGTTCCATTCGACCCAACCCGGCGGAAAACCACCGACCTGATAACCGCCGGGGCCGCAATCCCACGGTTCGGCAATCATTTTCACCTGACGCAGCACAGGGTCCTGGCGACAGGCGACGAGGAAGCTGTGGCGTTCGTCGAAGCCCTCGTGGTAACGGCCGAGAATGGTCGCCAGGTCGAAGCGGAAACCGTCCACGTGCATTTCCGTGGCCCAGTAGCGCAGGGAGTCTGTGACCATCTGCAGCACACAGGGGTGGCTCAGGTCCAGGGTGTTGCCGGTGCCGGAATCGTTGATGTAGTAGCGTTTGTCGTCGGGCATCAAGCGGTAATACGAGGCGTTGTCGATGCCGCGCATGGACAGGGTCGGGCCCTGTTCATTGCCCTCGGCGGTGTGGTTGTAGACCACGTCGAGGATCACTTCGAGATTGGCTTCGTGCAGGTGCGCGACCATCTCCTTGAATTCGGCGATCTTGCCGCTGGCCAGGTAACGCGGGTCGGGGGCGAAAAACGCGATGCTGTTGTAGCCCCAGTAATTGGTCATGCCTTTGTGTAGCAGGTGCTGGTCATTGACGAAGGCATGGATCGGCAGCAATTCCACGGTCGACACACCGAGCTTGCGGATGTGTTCGAGCACGTCATCGACCATCAACCCGGCGAAGGTGCCACGCTGGCTCTCGGGGACGGAGGGATGACGCATGCTGATGCCACGCACGTGAGTCTCATAAATGATCGTCTTGTCCCACGGCACGCTGACACGATGGTCGTGCCCCCAGGTGTGGGCCGGGTCGATCACCTTGCATTTGGGCACGAAGGGCGCGCTGTCACGCTCATCAAAGCTGAGGTCGGCGTCGGGGTGGCCGATGGTATAGCCGAACAAGGCTTCGGACCATTTCAACTCGCCGACCAATTGTTTGGCATAAGGGTCAATCAGCAATTTGTTGTGATTGAAGCGATGACCGTTGGCCGGATCGTAGGCGCCGTAGACGCGGTAGCCGTAGATCAGCCCCGGATGCGCATCGGGCAGGTAGCCGTGGTAGATCTCGTCGGTGTATTCCGGCAACTCGATGCGTTCCAGCTCGACTTCACCGGCATCATCGAAGATGCACAGCTCAACCTTGGTGGCGTTGGCGGAAAACAAGGCGAAATTGACCCCCAGGCCATCCCAGTTCGCGCCCAGCGGGAAGGGCAAACCTTCACGGATTCGCGATGGCGTCTCGACGTGAGGTTCTGGCGCGGATTTCTTTGGACTGCTCATACATGCTCCTGCAAAAGGGGGGACAATTCTTGGCTCTGGCGTTTTTCGAGGGCGAGCGAGCCCTCGGTGGCGACGGGGAGCTCGCCACGCATTCAATCATTCAGGACAAGTAAGGAAGCGTTAGACCGCGGGAGGTTTACGCGCGGCGCGAGGCTTCTTCACGGTGGCTTTTTCGCCGGGCGGGACCACCGATGATGCCGCGGCCGGCTTGGCCTTGGCCTTGGTTTTCGGCTCAGCGCCCTTGCCATCGAGCGACTTGTCATTAATCAACTTGCCGTCGGGCTTTTTCGGCGCTGTCTTGGTCGCGGCCGCTTTACTGCCAGCGGCTTTCGACGACTTGTTCGGTGACAGGGCTTCGGCTTCAGCCAGCTTGCGGGCCATCTCCCAATGACGGGCTTCGTGGCCTTCGGGTTTTCCTTCAGATTCCCAGATCTGATAGGCAAACTCGCGGATGCGTTTATCGTCGGTACTCATCGCTATGCTCCTGAACTGCACTCAAGTGTCGGTAGTTTGGATAAAGAGATTGACCGGGAAATCCCCCAGCGCAGCGCTGATCATCAGCTCCCCTTGGGTTGTGACTGCGGTGGCTGAAAAAAGTCCCTTCAAATGTATGTCAGAGGTGGCGAACGGTAATTTGACCCGGGTATCGCCCCACAGCCGCGCGTCGATCCGCGGTTCGGCACTGTTTTTCAGCAGCTCGGCGCAGCGTATCGGCACGATCACGATCGCCCGTTTTCCTTCCCGGGAGCGGGCAAACGCCAGCACCCGGTGCGCCTGGCTGCCGACAACTTCCAGGGCCTGATACGCCCCGCGCCGAAACAGCTCGGCGTGTTCGGCCCGCAGGTTCAACGCCTGGGCGATCAGGCGTTGCTTGATGCGCCCGTCACGCCAGGTCGTCAGCAGCTCGGGCAAGTCCGCAGAGGCCAGGGCCTGTTGCCGATCAGCGTAGTCCACCGGCCGCCGGTTATCCGGATCCACCAGGGAGAAATCCCAGTACTCGTTGCCCTGATAAAGATCCGGTATGCCCGGCACGGTCATGCGCAGCAAGGTTTGCGCCAATCCGTTGAGGGCGCCGGGAGCGGCGAGGGTGTTGACCGCCTTGCCCAGGGCGGCGCGCAACAGTTCACCTTCGGGACTGAGCATCAGCCGTTGCAGGAATTGCTGCATCGCTTGTTCGTAAGCGTCGTTGGGCGCGCTCCAGCTGCTTTGCAACTTGGCCTCGCGCAAGGCTTTCTGTTGCCACTGCCAGAGTCGTTGAGTGTACGCCTCGATCGCTAGTGGATCGTCACTGCGCAAGTCGAGCGGCCAGCTGCCGAGGATCGCTTGATACAGGATCAACTCGTCGCCGGTCGATGGCATCTGGTCGTCATTGCGCAGGGGGCGGGCCAGGGCTTGCCAGAGCGGCACTTGCTCGGCGTACCAGGCACTGCGCTCGCTCAGCACTGCCAGGCGCGCACGGGTGTCTTCGCCGCGTTTGTGGTCGTGGGTGGCGGTGGCCAACAAGTTATCGGGAAACGCTTCGAGCCGGCTGACACACACCGCGTGGAAATCGGCGACCGGCGCACTGAACTGTTCGGTGCTGAACCCCACGTCATTGCGCGACAGCAATACCGCCGAGCGATAGAACGCGGTGTCTTCCACCGCCTTGGCCGCGGCCGGCGAGGTCAACTGCTGGAAGCGCACGCAAGCGTGCTTGAGCATCTTGCGCTGGCGACCCGCCGGGCGTTTGCGCCACGGTTCGCCGCCGAGCCAGCGGGCCAGGCAATCGAGCACCGGCCAATCGGCCTCGCTGAGCGATTGCCGGGCGCCGTCCATGGCTTGCTGGAAAAACACATCGTCTTCGGCACTGCGGCCACGGGGGCTGATATAGGTGCGATACACCGGGAAGTGCACGATCAGTTCCTGCAATGCCCGCCGGATCGCGCCGAGGGTCAGGTCGCGGGTCATCAGGTCGTCCCGGGCGACTTGCAGCAACGCCTGGGCGACACTCTCGAAATCGCCGGCGAGGGAACCGTTGAGAATTTGCTGGCGGGCCAGTTGCGCTTCCTGGCGAAAATCGGCGGGCCGTTCGCTGTATCGGCTCCAGAGCTTGCCCAGGGTCTGGGCGCCTTCCGGGTCGTGTTGCAGCAGCGACAACTGGTTCATGAATTCATAACCGGTGGTGCCGTCGACGGACCAGTCGCGGTGCAGGGTTTCACCTTCGCCGAGGATCTTCTCGACGAAGATCGGCAGATGCCGCTGGGGTGACAGGCTATCGACCCGGCGCCGCAGTTTGCGGCAATAACCCCGTGGATCGGCCAGGCCGTCGATGTGATCGATGCGCAGACCGTCGACCAGGCCGTCGGCCACCAGCTCGAAGATCTTCGCGTGGGTCTCTTCGAACACGGCCGGCCGCTCGACCCGCAGGCCGCCGAGTTCGTTGACATCGAAAAAGCGCCGCCAATTGATATCGTCCGCCGCTGTGCGCCAGCTGGCCAGGCGATAGCTTTGGCGCTCCAGCAAGGCATGCAGACGCTCGAACCCCTCGCGCGTCAGCGAATCATAAGCGTCCAGGTTGCCCTGGATCGCTTGCGCAATGGCCGGATCAGCGGCGAGCTCGCGCAGCTCGGCCTTGAGCGGGATCGCCAGGCTGTGCGCGTCCATCTGGTAACTCAAGGCACTGAAGCGGTCTGCCAGGGATTTGAGCTGCTCTGCCTGATCGGCATTCAGCGCGTCATCGGCCTTGAGCAGTTCGCCGTAACTCGTCGGGCAGATCGGGAAGTGATGTTCATAGTGCTCGACATGAAACGCGCCGTGCCCTGCATTGAAGCGCAAGGGCAGGGTGCCGTCCTGCAGGGCAACGCCGTAATCGCTGCCGAGGAAGGGCAGCAGCAGCTGGCCTGCCATCAACGGATCGGGGGAATGCCACTGGATATCGAAGAACTCGCCGTAGGGACTCAGGCGCCCCCATTCCAGCAAATCCAGCCACCAGGGATTGTCGCCGCCGCCGACCGCCATGTGGTTGGACACGATGTCGAGGATCAGCCCCATCCGGTGCTCACGCAGGGTGCTGACCAGGCGACGCAATGCCGCTTCGCCGCCCAGTTCCGGGTTGACCGTGGTCGGGTCAACCACGTCGTAGCCATGCATGGAGCCGGCGCGGGCGCTCAGCAGGGGTGAAGCATAGAGATGGCTGATGCCCAGGCTGGCGAAATAGGGGACCAGCGGCACCGCCTGATCCAGGGTGAAGCCTTTATGAAACTGCAGTCGCAGGGTGGCCCGCAACGGTTGGATAAGCGCTTGATTCATTGGTCACGCTCGGCCGCCTGAAGTCGCGCGCAGGCGAGCAGTTCCAGGCGCCGGGCGGCGTCCGGGTCATCGAGCAGGGATTCGCTGTCACCGGGCAGGCGCCGGGACCAGTTGGGATGGGTGTCGGTGGTGCCGGGCAGGTTGGCCTGCTGTTCGATGCCCAGGGCATCTTCGAGCGGCAGCAGCACCAGCGGCGCCGGGGTGTGCCCGAGGAAACGGATCGCGGCATCCAGCACCTGATCGGTTTCATGGGACTCCTCGCGAAAGTTCTGCGGATCCTCGCTCAACACCCGGCGCAAGCCTTCGCGCTCGCGTTCACGGTGCTGGCGCCATTCGATTTCACCCGAGGCGTCGACCAGGCCGAGACGGGCATTCCAGTCGATATCGTGGCCGTGCCACCAGCCATTGAGGGTCGGCAGGTCATGGGTGCTGGTGGTGGCCAGCGCGTTGTCCGGCCAATCGAGCATTGGCTTGAAGTGGGCGTTGTCCTGTTCGAACAGCAACACGCGCATGCCGAGGATCGAGCGGGCGATGAGTTTTTCCCGCAGGCCATCCGGCACCGTCCCCAGGTCTTCGCCGAGCACGATGGCCTGATGGCGATGGGATTCGAGGGCCAGCAAGCGCAGCAGGTCGTCCACCGGGTAATACAGGTAGGCGCCGTCCGCAGGGGGCGCGCCATTGGGAATCACCCACAGCCGTTGCAGGCCCATGACGTGATCGATGCGCAGGCCACCGGCATGGGCGAAGTTGTCCCGGAGCATTTCAATGAACGCCCGAAAACCGTTGCGTACCAGGCCTTCGGGGGAGAACGCGGAAATGCCCCAGCCCTGGCCGGTACGGTTGAGAATGTCCGGTGGTGCGCCCACGGTCAGGGAGGCGAGCAATTCGTCCTGGCGACTCCAGGCCTGGCTGCCGCCGCCGTCGGCACCCACCGCCAGATCGGCAATCAGCCCGATGCTCATGCCGCTGGCGCGGGCAGCGGTTTGTGCGCGCTCCAGGCAGCGAGTGATCAGCCATTGGCAGAAGGCAAAGAAGCCGATGCGACCGGCGTTCTCTTCAGCAAACGCGGCGAGGGCGGCGCTGCGCGGGTCGCGCCATTGTTCGGGCCACTCGCGCCAGTCGAGGCCTTCACCCTTGGCGGCGCGGGCCTCCTGAATGGCTTCGAAGCGGCAGTGGTTTTCCAGGGCTTCGCCGCCGGCGTGGCGGAAGCTGCTGAAGTCGGCATGCAGCGGGTGTTCGCCCTGGACAAAGCCGTCGTACAGCGCCTGCAACAGACGATGCTTGGCCTCGGCGGCCATCGGCCAATCGATCAGCGGCAGCGCTTCAAGGTGCTTGAGTTCGGCGGCGAGCCCCGTGGCATCGATTGCCGTGCGCAACGCGCGCTCACCGAGAATCAGGCCCGGTGCGGCGTAGAGGCTGTTGAGGAACAGGCGGCTGGACGGCGAATAAGGACTGTAGCGGTGGGTGTCGTTGGCAAACATCGCATGCAGCGGGCTGATCGCCAACGCTTCGGCGCCGCGCTCGCCAGCCACCCGGACCAGATCCTCCAGGGCCTGGGTGTCGCCGAATCCACCGTCACCGGGACGCCGCAAGGCATACAGCTGGACACTCAGGCCCCAGGCGCGGGGGATCGGGTTGTCGACGGCATCGCCGACGCTGTAGCAGCGAGCCGGTGCGACGGCCAGGGTAAAGGATTGTCCGTCGATGCTGACGTGCTGATAACCGACCGGAATCAGGCCGGGCAGAATCGCCTCGGCGTCCAGTTTCAGGTTGAGCCGCGAGCCATCTTCGAGATGGACCTCGCAAGGCGTTTGCGGCTCGAAGTAATGCGCCAGATTGAGACCGACACCGACGTCGGCGGTCATCAGCGGAGGCAGGTGGCGGGTCTGTTGCACTGCCTGCAATTGCAGCAGGCTGGCGTCGATTTCCTGTGCGGAGCCGGCGGGGTGGCCGAGTCCGGTGAGGACGTTGCGCAAAACCGATGGGGCGACTTTCTGCGGGCGGCCGTTGGCGTCGATCCAGTCGACTGCCAAACCCGCTCGGCTGGCCAGTATTTCCAGTTGCGCATCACTCATTGGCGCTCTCCATCCGGGGGTAGCATAGGGGCTGCGGCCGTGAGGCTGACTAGCGCGCAATACGGGGCAAGTGTGCCCTGATCCAACAGGCCGGCCGACTGCGGCGGGTGTGCGAACAGCAGCGAAGCGTCGGCCTGTGATGAGTGGACCACTGGCGTATCACTGAGGTTCAGATCAATGCACAGCTGACTGCCATCCCCCAGTTGCCAGCGTGCGGTCACCGCGCCCTTGGCCAGGACTTCGGCGCCCAAGGCATAAGTCCCGGGCAGATTGGGAATGATGTGTTTATGCCGAAGCCGCAACAATTGGCGATACAGGCCCTGCATCGCCGATTGCCGGGTGGCGGTCAGTTTGGGCCGGGACGCCTCAAAGGTCTGGCGTGCGTTTGGATCGGGAATCTGTTCGCGTTTATGCGGATCGGTAAACGCGCTGAATGCGGCAAATTCATTACGTCGTCCTTCGCGCACCAGTTCCGCCAGTTCACCGTGGTGACTGGTGAAAAACAGGAAGGGTTGTTCGGCGGCGAATTCGTCGCCCATGAACATCAGCGGGATCATCGGTGACAGCAACAGCAGCGCGGTCGCCGCTTGCAAGGCATCGCTATGGGTCAACTGATGCAACCGCTCGCCAAACGCGCGATTACCGATCTGGTCGTGGTTTTGCAAAAACAGCACAAAAGCGCTGGGCGGCAAGTGCCCGCTGGGTTCTCCGCGGGGTGTACCGTGGCGGGTCACATGGCCCTGAAACACGAAACCCTGGCTCAGGCAGCGCGCCAGTTGCTCGGTGGGATTGTCGGCATAGTCGGCGTAATAAGCGTCGGTTTCGCCGGTCAACAACACATGCAGGGCATTATGGCCGTCATCGTTCCACTGCGCGTCGAAGCCCTCCTGCAACAGGCTGGCCTGGTTATGCTCGTTCTCCACCGTCAGCCACACATGCCGCGCCGGATCTGTCTGCTCACGAACCCGTTGCGCCAGTTCCTGGAGGAAGTCGGGGCTTTCAATGGCGTGGACCGCGTCCAGACGCAGGCCGTCGAAGCGGTATTCGAGCAGCCACATCAGCGCGTTTTCGATGAAGAAGTCCCGCACCTCGCGCCGCCGGAAATCAATGGCGGCCCCCCAGGGTGTGTGCTTGTCTTCGCGAAAAAAGCCCTTGGCGTAGCGATGCAGGTAATTGCCGTCCGGGCCGAAGTGGTTGTAAACCACGTCGAGAATCACCGCCAGGCCGTGGCCATGGGCGGTGTCGATCAGGTGCTTGAGTTGTTCGGGGGCGCCATAGGAGGATTGGGGCGCATAGGGCAGGACGCCGTCATAGCCCCAATTGCGGTCACCGGGGAACTGCGCCAGGGGCATCAGTTCGATCGCGGTCACCCCCAGCTCGACCAGGCGCGCCAGGTGCTTCTCGACTTCACTGAAACCGCCGAGGGCACCGACGTGCAATTCGTAAATCACTGCCTCGTTCCATGGCCGACCCAACCAGGTGCTGTGTTGCCACTGATAGGCGAGGGGATCGACCACCACACTGTGCAAGTGGATGTCACCGGCCTGGGCGCGGGAGGCCGGGTCGGGCACCTCCAGCTCGCCGTCGATGTTGTAGCGGTAACGCGTGCCGGCCGGGCAACGGGTGTTGATCACGAACCAGCCATCGGCCTGAGGCAATAGTGGCAAGGATTGTCCATCTTCCAGTTCGACACTGACAAAAAACGCATCTGGCGCCCACAAGGCAAAACGCGTGTGTTCTGCGTCCAGCATGATTGCGCCGTGGGGCCAGGTCTCAAGGGTCCGTAACGGCATCTATTGAAAACCTCTTACTGTCTGTGCGATTTACCCAGTGCTTTAGCCACCAGCTGTTCATAAAGTTCGGCATAGGGTTCGACCGCCTTGCACCAGTTGAATGGCGCGGCCATGGCGCGGCAGCGCATGGCATTGAGCAGGTCGGGGTAGGCGAATACCTTGAAGGCGCGGCTCAGGGCTTCCTGGTAACTTTCAACCGTGGATTCATCGAACAGGAACCCGGTCACGCCGTTTTCGATGGTGTCGGCCAAACCACCGGTATTGCGCGCCACCGGCAATGAACCGAAGCGCTGGGCATACATCTGGCTCAGGCCGCAAGGCTCGTAGCGCGACGGCATCAGCAGGAAATCGCTGCCGGCGAACATACGCCGGGCGTCGGTTTCATTGAAGCCGATGCGCACCCCGATTTGCCCCGGGAAACGCAGGGCCAGCTCACGCATGGCTTGTTCTTCTTCCGGCTCGCCACGCCCGATGATCGCGATCTGGCCGCCGGATTCGACGATGTATTCGGAGACGGCTTCGGTCAGGTCCAGGCCTTTTTGATAAACCAGGCGCGAGACCACGGCAAACAGCGGACCTTCGCTATCGTCCAGGCCGAACAGCTCACGAACGTGGGCGGCGTTGACGGCCTTGCCCTCCCAATCGCCGATGCTGAACGGGCAGAACAGGTGGGGATCGGTAGCCGCGTCCCAGCTTTCATCGATGCCGTTGGGGATCCCGCTGAGCAGACCTTGCTGGGTCTTGGCGGCGAGAAAACCGTCGAGGCCGCAGCCGAAGGCCGGGGTGGTGATTTCCTGGGCGTAGGTCGCGCTGACCGTGGTGATGTGACTCGAATAGGCCATGCCGGCCTTGAGGAACGACATCTTGCCGTAGAACTCCATGCCGTCCTGCTGCAGTGCATGGGTGGGAATCCCCAGTTCCGGGCATGATCCCAGACTGGTCACGCCCTGATAAGCCAGGTTGTGGATGGTGAACAGGGTCGGGGTGCGCTGTCCACGCCAGTGCATATAAGCAGGCGCCAGGCCGGCCGGCCAGTCATGGGCGTGCACCAGGTCCGGGCACCAGTGGATTTGTGCGAGGTTGGCCGCGATATCGGCGGCCGCCAGGCCCAGTCGGGCGAAACGGATATGGTTGTCCGGCCAGTCGCGACCGTTGTTGGCGCCGTAGGGCGAGCCTTCGCGCTCGTAGAGTTCAGGGCAGATCAACACGTAAATGACCAGGCCGTCGGGCATGTCCATGCGCCCGATCTTGCAGGGAGGCAGGGCTGCGTGACCGCCCAGCTCGCCAATGATATGAATGGGGTTTTCGCTGTGCAGGACCTGCGGGTATCCGGGAATCAGTACACGAACATCGTGCAGGAGCGCCATGGCCCGGGGCAGCGCAGCGGAAACGTCACCCAGCCCGCCGGTCTTCACCAGATCGGCAATTTCGGAGGTGACGAACAGGACTTTCTTTCTATTGGGGTTGTGCCTGGCAACCGGTGCCAGCGCCTTGGTGCCCGTGACGCTGATCGTTTGGGCACTGCCTGTACTCACGACGCTCGACTCGCCGACCTGCTGATGAGCACGTTCTCCCTGAATATCTAAAGCCGCACTGATCATATGAATCTCCCGTGTTATTGATCTAATTCTTAGGTCTGGCAGACGATTTTCCGTGGCCAATTCATGTGGCCGGGCGCAAACGCGCTACGCATCGGTCAGCAAATGCTGCCCATGCGCTGAAGCAGTAACGCTTGAAATGGACATTGCAAGGATTGCACCAGTCGCAACACTCCTCCCTTTCAGGTGACCTGTCGCGGCAGGTAAAAGTTTCGAGTTTTTTTTCACTTTATGACTGACCGGTTTCGCCTCGCGGAAAGGAGTCTAGGCCAGAACTTAGAGCGGGGAAGGCCGAATGGCAAAATTGTTCGACAATCGGTGCAAAGAGGTACGAGCGTACCGTTTAGAAGGCGAAATTCACCGACGAAGGGCAGCTTTTTCAATGATTTGGCGTCAAAAAATCTTAGTAACGACACGTTATCGTGCACAAGTCGGCCAGGCGAGTGCGCTTTTATGGTGCGCTGGTTCGTCCCGCTTTTGGCCGAACCGCTGCCTTACGGGGCACCTTGCGGCCTTGATATAGTTCGGCTCTCGTTCTTGCCCGGTAAAGGATCACTCGCATGGCTCAGTACACCGCATTCACCGTCGAACTGGCAGATAAGATCGCCCACGTGCAGATCAATCGTCCTGAGAAGATCAATTCGATGAACGCAGCGTTCTGGAGCGAAATCATCGAAATTTTCCAGTGGATCGATGACACCGACGAAGTCCGGGTGGTGGTGCTCAGTGGCGCCGGCAAGCATTTCTCTTCCGGCATCGACCTGATGATGCTGGCGGGCGTGGCCAATGAGCTGGGCAAGGATGTCGGGCGTAACGCGCGCTTGCTGCGGCGCAAGATCCTGGCGCTGCAGGCGTCGTTCAATGCCGTCGACCAATGCCGCAAGCCGGTGCTGGCAGCGGTCCAGGGTTATTGCCTGGGCGGCGCCATCGACCTGATTGCCGCCTGCGACATGCGCTACGCCGCCGAAGACGCGCAATTCTCGATCAAGGAAATCGACATCGGCATGGCCGCCGACGTCGGCACCTTGCAACGCTTGCCGCGGATCATCGGTGACGGCATGCTGCGTGAACTGGCTTACACTGGTCGCTCGTTTGGCGCCGAGGAGGCGCGGGGCATGGGCCTGGTCAATCGCGTCTACAGCGATGCTGCCAGCCTGCTTGACGGCGTGATGGGCATTGCCCGGGAGATTGCCGGCAAGTCGCCGATCGCCATCACCGGCACCAAGGAGATGATCAGCTACATGCGCGACCATCGCATTGACGACGGCCTCGAATACGTCGCCACCTGGAACGCCGCCATGCTGCAATCCACCGATCTGCGCGTGGCCATGGCCGCCCATATGAGCAAACAGAAACCCGAATTTCTGGATTGATTAAAATGACTTCACGCTGGACCACTGCAGTACTGGACACCGATCAACCCGGCGGCTGGGCCGTGGCGCGCAGCCCCGAAGGCTTTCTGTACGACGACAATGGCGCGTTGTTCCCCCGCGAATGGCTCAAACGCCAGGACCTGCCGATCCTCGCCGAGCACGGCATCGGCCATCTGGATGGTGAGCCGGTCTATCTGCTGGAGTTGCGCAGTCACAGCGAAGTGCCGGGCTGCAACTGGAAAGGCTTGCGTGCCTTCATGCTCGAAGACGACCACGGGGTGTTCAAGGTGCTCGGTTATGCGGCGCAGATCGGCACCTGGGCGCGCGAGCATCGCTTCTGCGGTAATTGCGGGCAGGCGACCCGCCAGGTCGTGCGCGAACGGGCGATGTACTGCGAGCCTTGCGACTTACGCTATTACCCGCGCATCTCGCCGAGCATGATCGTGCTGATCACCCGTGGCGACGAAATCCTGCTCGCACGCTCACCGCGTTTTGTCACCGGGGTCTATAGCACGCTGGCGGGGTTTGCCGAGCCGGGCGAGTCGGCCGAGGACTGCCTGATTCGCGAGGTCCGTGAAGAGGTGCAGATCGAAGTCAGGAACATCCAGTACATGGGCAGCCAGTGCTGGCCGTTCCCGCATTCGATGATGCTCGGCTTCCATGCCGAGTATGCGGGAGGCGAGATCGTCTGCCAGGAAGACGAAATCGAAGACGCCCAGTGGTTCAACATTAACGTGCTGCCGCCGTTGCCGGCGTCACGCTCGATTGCCCGTTACCTGATCGACGTCTATGTGGCGCGGCGCCTAGGCCACGCTGAACCAGTGCTGCCAGGCTAACCGCACGGTCAGCCCAAGTACCACGGTGATGAACACCGGGCGAATGAATTTCGCACCGCCGCTGATGGCGGTGCGAGCGCCGAAGAAAGCGCCGACCATCACCGACAGGCCCATGCTCAGGCCGATGATCCAGTCCACTTGCCCGGAAAACACGAATACCGACAGCGCCGCAATGTTGCTGACGAAGTTCATGCTGCGCGCCACGCCGCTGGCCTTCACCAGGTCAATGGGGTACATCAGCATGCTGCTGACGGTCCAGAAAGCCCCGGTGCCGGGGCCGGCCACGCCATCGTAGAAGCCGAGGCTGAAGCCCTGGCTCGATTGCCACTTCTTCCTGATCGGTGCGTCGCTGTCCAGCGGTGCCTTCGGCGTGCCTCCAAACAATAGATAGAGGCCGCAGGCGAAGACGATCACCGGGAGCATCTTGTTCAACCATTCCGCGGGCAGGTAATGCGCGACCACGGCACCGGTCAGGGCGCCGACCAGAGTGCCCACGATGGCATGCACCCACTGTCTTGGATGGAACAGCTTGCGGCGGTAGAACGTAAAGCTGGCGGTGGCCGAGCCGAAGGTCGAACTGAGTTTGTTGGTGCCCAGCACCAGGTGCGGTGGCAGGCCGGCGGTCAACAGTGCCGGGGTAGTCAACAAGCCACCCCCGCCGGCAATGGCGTCGATGAAACCGGCAACAAAAGCGACAAGGGCGAGGATGGCCAGGGTGGTGAGGTCAACGCTGAGTTCGAAAGGCATGGAATCGGCTTATTCGGCAGGACGCAGAAGGAGGCTGCGGGGAAGGGCCGGTATCTTACCTGCATCCATTCTTGGGGGCGACCGCGATTCCTTGTGGACCGCGGGTGATCGCGATTGCTTGTATAACGCGGACGATCGCGATTGTTTGTGTAACGTTGGTGACCGCGATTGCATTGTGTAATGCCGGCGACCGCGACTGCTTTTGTAGGAGCTGGCTTGCCAGCGAAGGGGCGTCAAGTCATGCGCTGAACTTGAGGACGCCTTCGCTGGCAAGCCAGCTCCTACAGGGGGGGTGGTGTTGGCTAGAGGCCGAGGTCGGACAGGCCTGGATGATCGTCCGGACGACGCCCCAGCGGCCAGTGGAACTTGCGCTCGCTTTCCTTGATCGGCATGTCGTTGATGCTGGCGAATCGATTGGCCATCAAACCGTCCTCATTGAACTCCCAATTCTCGTTGCCATAGGACCGGAACCAGTTGCCGGAGTCGTCGTGCCATTCGTAGGCGTAACGCACGGCGATGCGGTTGTCCGTAAAGGCCCAGAGCTCCTTGATCAAGCGATAATCCAGCTCCTTGGCCCATTTACGGCTCAGAAAGCCTTTGGCTTCTTCGCGGTTGTTGGCGAATTCGGCACGGTTACGCCATCGGGTGTCCAGGGTATAGGCCAGCGACACCCGTTGCGGGTCGCGGGAGTTCCAGCCGTCTTCGGCCAGGCGAACTTTCTCGATGGCCGATTCACGGGTGAAGGGCGGTAATGGCGGACGAACTTCGGCGTTAGACATGTAAAGACTCCCTGGCAAATTAAAGTTCAAGCAAGGTGTCGGGCTTATTTGGAGTGTCACAGGTCCAATAACTTTCGCGCCATGCATTGCGCATTATCGGCGGCACTGTGATCACCTATGACAAGCGCCACGGTAATGGCACCATCGATCAGGATCAGCAGCTGTCTGGCCAGCGTATCCGGGTCGGTAGCGCCATGTTCGGTACAAAGCTCGCGCAGGTAATCGAGCAACTTCTGTTTGTGGTCTTTGGCGACCTGGCGAACCGGGTCCTGCGGGTCGCCGGTTTCACCGCTGGTGTTGATGAAGGCACAGCCACGAAAGCCTTCCGAAGCAAACCAGGCCTTGAGCACGGTGAACAGGTTGAGCAGCCGCCCGGCCGGCGTTTCGGCCTGGTCGACTGCGCTCCGGTACCAGTGCATCCAGCGCACGTCGCGCCGCCGCAGCGCCGCGACGGTCAGCGCCTCCTTGCTGGCGAAGTAGCGGTAAATACTTTTCCTGGAGACGCCGGCGGTTTTCACCAGAAGGTCCATGCCAGTGGCGGCGATACCACTTTTGTAGATCAACTTCTCGGTGACATCCAGAATGATGTCGCGTGTGTCGTTGCTGGTTATTTCGTTCATGGGACAAACAGTAGAACGATCGTTCTACTTGGTCAAGCGGCTATTTTTATCGTCTATTAAATCGCCTTCGCTGGCAAGCCAGCTCCTACAGGGTGATCGCATTCCCCTGTAGGAGCTGGCTTGCCAGCGAAGGCGCCAGAACAGACACCAACAAAACCCCAAACAAAACCCAAGACAAGAGCCAAGACAAGAGCCAAGACAAGAGCCAAGACCCAAACAAGACCCAAACCCATCCATGGTGTAAGCTCTCAACCTCTTCGGATTCGACCCACTGCGAGCCCTATGCCGTCGCTTTTCAAACGCTCTCTGCTGCCCAAACTGCGCAGTTTTCCGCTGACCGCCGATGCCGTCACTATCCTCTCAGGCGCTGCCGAGTTCCGCCGTTGCCTGCTGGAAAAAATCGCCCAGGCGACCCAGCGCATCTATATCGTCGCGCTCTACCTGCAGCAGGACGAAGCCGGCCAGGAAATCCTCGATGCGTTGCACGCCGCCAAACTGGCGCGTCCGGAACTGGACGTGGTGGTAGTCGTCGACTGGCTGCGTGCCCAGCGTGGCTTGATTGGCGCCGGCAAGCAGCCGGGCAACTCCGCCTGGTATCAGGAAACCACCCGTACCCGCGACAGCGTGGTCCCGGTGTACGGCGTTCCCGTACAGACCCGAGAGCTGTTCGGCGTCCTGCACCTGAAGGGTTTTGTGATCGACGACTGCGTGATCTACAGCGGCGCCAGTCTGAACAACGTCTATCTGCACAAGTTCGACAAATACCGCTACGACCGTTATCACCTGCTGCAGAACAGCGCGCTGGCCGATTCGATGCAGCACCTGATCCAGCATGGCCTGATGGCCTCCAAGGCAGTGCATCGCCTGGACTTGCCGAACCTGCCGACCACCCGCAGCCTGCGCAACGACATCGGTGACCTGCGCAGCCGCCTCAAGCACGCGGCGTACGACACCACCACGGGCACTACCGCCAAAGACGGCTTGACCGTCAGCCCGTTGCTCGGCGTGGGCAAGAACAATCCGTTGAGCCGGGTGATTTGCGAGTTGATCGCCAGTGCCCGGCATCAACTGACCATCTGCACGCCGTATTTCAACCTGCCGCTGGCGGTCACCCGGGAAATCAACCGGGCGCTGGCGCGAGGGGTGAAGATCGACATCGTGGTCGGGGACAAGACCGCCAACGATTTCTACATCCCGCCGAGCGAACCGTTCAAGGTGATCGCTGCGCTGCCGTACCTGTACGAGATCAGCCTGCGGCGCTTCGCCAAGCGTCATCATCGCAGCATAGAAAGCGGTCTGTTGAACCTGCACCTGTGGAAGGACGGCGACAACACCTATCACCTCAAAGGCATGTGGATCGATCAGCGTTACACCTTGTTGACCGGCAACAATCTCAACCCGCGGGCATTTCGGCTGGACCTGGAAAACGCGCTGCTGATCGATGACCCCAACGGTGAATTGCTTGAGCCGCGGCGAAAAGAACTGGACGAGATTTTCCAGCACACCCGCCGCATCGAGCGTTACCAGGCGCTGGACACACTGCTGGAATACCCACCGGCGGTGGCCAAATTTCTCAAGCGCGTGAGCAGGGTACGGATCGAGCGGTTGCTCTATCGGATTCTCTAATGTCGGAAAAAGACACCATTTCCATGCAACTGGTGCGTGAAGCGCTGTTGCAAAGTTGCGCCCCGGGCGCTGCCACCGAAGAGGTGTTGGACAAGGTCGGCATCGATCCGGCACTGCTACAGACCACCGACGCTCGTGTCCCGGCTACTGCGTATGCGCGCCTGTGGCGATTGCTGGCCCGGCGCCGGGACGACGAGTTTTTTGGCATGGACCCGCGCCAGCTCAAATCCGGCAGCCTGGAGTTTCTCTGTCGTTGCTCCATGGTCCAGCCGAGCCTGGCCGCCGGCCTGGCCTCGGGCCTGGGTTTCCTGTCGCTGATGCTGGAACACCTGCCCGCACAATTGGTGCGCCAGCAAAGCCTGGCGGAGATCGTGCTGCTGGAGGACGACCAGGACCCGCGTCGGGCCTTCACCTATTTCACCTACTGGATGATCGTTCACGGCGTGGCCTGCTGGCTGGCGGGGCGGCGGATTCCGATCCTGGCCATCGAACTGCGCTGCCCGGAGCCGGACTTCTGCGATGACTATCAGGTGATGTTCTCTGAAAACCTGCGTTTTGATCGGCCGCGTACGCGAATGATCTTCTCCGCCGAGTGCCTGGATGTGCCGATCAAGCGCAGCCCTGAAGAACTCAAGCGTTTCCTGGCGCACGCACCGGCCAATATCCTGGTCAAGTATCGCGACCCGGAAAGCCTGGCCAGCCGAATCAAGCACGATTTGCGGCAATTGCCCGCCGAACGCTGGCCGGAGACCGAGGCGCTGGCACAGCAGCTGTGCATGTCGGCCTCGACCTTGCGCCGGCGCCTGGCCGAAGAAGGGCAGACCTATCAGGGCCTCAAGGACAGCGTGCGCAAGGAGTTGGCGATCGTGTGGCTGGCCGAGCCAGCCATCAGTTTTGCCGAGATTGCCACGCGTTTGGGGTTTGCCGATACCAGCTCGTTCTACAAGGCGTTTCGCAAGTGGTCGGGGTCGAATCCGGGGCATTACCGCAGTTTGATCCTTAACGAGGCTGATTGATCCGGATTTTGCGGTGATTGGGCTGACGCTTTCGCTGGCAAGCCAGCTCCTACAGGGATTGTCAGTGATCACAAGTGTTGTGTACGCCGCAGAACCCCTGTAGGAGCTGGCTTGCCAGCGAAGGCGTCAGCACTGGCGCTGCACCTCCCGGATCTTGGCCAAACCAGTCACACAACTTGATAGCTTTGACCATTGTCCCGCTCCCCGTGTAGAGCGAGTATTTCCCTGTTACTTACGGTTCCCCCAACCTAATAAGAAGACACAGGGATTCTGGCAATGCGCGATTACTTGTCTGCCACGTCACAGTTCGATTATCAGCACACCGTCGACGCCGCACTCGCGGGCGATCTGACGGCCCTCAACGCCTGTGTCGAGTGTTGCGACCGGCATGCCTTGCCGGGGCGCATCGCGCTGTTCTGGGAAGGCCGCGACGGCGCCAGCGCGACCTACACCTTCACCGACTTGCAGGACAAGGCCGCGCGTTTTGCCAATTTCCTGTTGGCCCAGGGCGTGAAGAAGGGCGACAAGGTCGCCGGCCTCCTGCCGCGTAACATCGAGTTGCTGATCACCGTGTTCGCCACCTGGCGCATCGGCGCGGTCTATCAGCCGCTGTTCACCGCGTTCGGCCCCAAGGCCATCGAACACCGCCTGAGCAGTTCCGGCGCCAAAGTGGTGGTCACCGACGCGGTCAATCGCTCGAAACTGATGGAAGTGGCCGACTGCCCGACCATCGTCACCGTTGCCGGTCCCAAGGGGCAGGGCATCGTCCGGGGCGATTACAGTTTCTGGGCCGAACTGGCCAATTTTTCCTCCCATTGCGAACCGGTGCTGCTGACCGGCGAAGACCCGTTCCTGCTGATGTTCACCTCGGGCACCACCGGCCCGTCCAAAGCGCTGTCGGTGCCGCTCAAGGCCATCGTTGCCTTCCAGAGCTACACCCGTGACGCCGTGGACCTGCGCCCTGAAGATGCGTTCTGGAACGTCGCCGATCCGGGCTGGGCCTATGGCATCTATTTCGGCGTCACCGGGCCGATGTCGATGGGCCACCCGATCACCTTCTACGATGGTCCGTTCACCCTCGAAAGCACCTGCCGGGTGATCAACAAATACGGGATCACCAACCTCACCGGCTCACCGACCGCCTATCGCCTGTTGATCGCCGGCGGCGACGAGTTCGCCCGCTCGATCAAGGGCAAGCTGCGCATCGTCAGCAGTGCCGGCGAGCCGCTGAACCCGGAAGTGATCCGCTGGTTCGCCGACAACCTCGGCGTGGTGATCCACGATCATTACGGCCAGACCGAACTGGGCATGGTGCTGTGCAATCACCATGGCCTGGCGCATCCGATCCACATGGGCGCCGCCGGATTTGCCTCGCCGGGCCACCGCATCGTGGTGCTGGACGCCGAGTACAAGGAACTCGGCGTCGGCCAGCCAGGCATCCTGGCCATCGATCGCACCCAGTCGCCGATGTGCTGGTTCGGCGGGTACGAAGGTGCGCCGACCAAAGCCTTCGTCGGCAACTATTACCTGAGCGGCGACACCGTCGAGTGGAACCCGGACGGCAGCATCAGTTTCGTCGGCCGCAGTGACGATGTGATCACCACGTCGGGTTACCGGGTCGGCCCGTTCGACGTGGAAAGCGCGTTGATCGAGCACCCGGCGGTGGTCGAAGCCGCAGTGGTCGGCAAACCCGACCCGGAGCGCACCGAACTGGTCAAAGCCTTCGTGGTGCTCAGCGCGCAATACCGTCCTGAACCGGAGCTGGCCGAAGAACTGCGCCAACACGTGCGCAAGCGCCTGGCCGCGCACTCATACCCCCGTGAAATCGAATTTGTCAGCGAGTTGCCGAAAACCCCAAGCGGCAAGTTGCAGCGCTTTATCTTGCGCAACCAGGAGATCGCCAAGGCTCAAGAGGCTGCGGCGAAGAACCCTTCAGCTTGAATCCAAGGACACAATGATGCAGATCGCAAACAAGGTTTTTCTCGTCACCGGCGGTGCGTCCGGTCTCGGCGCGGCCACCGCTGAAATGCTGGTCGCTGCCGGTGCAAAAGTCATGCTGGTGGACATGAACGCCGAGGCGGTTGCCGCTCAGGCGCAACGTCTGGGCGCGCAAAGCGTGGTGGCCGATATCAGCAACGAAGCGGCGGCCGAAGCCGCGGTGCAGGCCACGGTCAAAGCGTTCGGTGGCCTCAATGGCCTGGTCAATTGCGCCGGCATCGTGCGTGGCGAGAAAATCCTCGGCAAGACCGGCCCGCATGTGCTGGCCAATTTCAGCCAGGTGATCAACGTCAACCTGATCGGCAGCTTCAACATGCTGCGCCTGGCGGCGGCGGCGATTGCCGAGACCGAAGCGGATACCGATGGCGAGCGCGGGGTGATCATCAACACCGCCTCGGCAGCGGCTTACGATGGCCAGATCGGCCAGGCAGCCTACGCGGCCTCCAAAGGCGCGATCGTCAGCCTGACTTTGCCCGCCGCCCGTGAACTGGCGCGCTTCGGCATTCGCGTGATGACCATCGCCCCGGGGATTTTCGAAACGCCGATGATGGCTGGCATGACCCCGGAGGTCCGCGCGTCGCTCGCCGCCGGCGTGCCGTTTCCGCCGCGCCTGGGCAAACCGGACGAGTATGCCGGCCTGGTCAGGCATATCATTGAAAACAGCATGCTCAATGGCGAGGTGATCCGTCTCGACGGCGCCTTGCGCATGGCCGCCAAGTAAAGAGGATTTGTCATGACTATTGCCAACGATCCAATTGTTATCGTCAGCGCCGTCCGCACCCCGATGGGCGGTTTCCAGGGCGAACTGAAAAGCCTGACCGCGCCGCAACTCGGTGCGGCAGCGATCAAAGCCGCGGTTGAACGCGCCGGTATTGCGCCGGATGCGGTTGAAGAAGTGCTGTTTGGCTGCGTACTGCCCGCCGGCCTCGGCCAGGCGCCTGCACGTCAGGCCGCCCTCGGCGCCGGGCTGGATAAATCGACCCGCTGCACCACCCTGAACAAGATGTGCGGCTCGGGCATGGAAGCGGCCATTCTCGCGCACGACATGCTGGTGGCCGGCAGCGCCGAGGTGGTGGTCGCCGGCGGCATGGAAAGCATGTCCAACGCGCCGTATCTGCTCGACCGCGCGCGCAGCGGTTACCGCATGGGCCACGGTCGCGTACTCGACCACATGTTCCTCGACGGCCTGGAAGACGCCTACGACAAAGGCCGTTTGATGGGCACCTTCGCCGAGGATTGCGCTGAAACCCACGGTTTCACCCGTGAAGCCCAGGACGCGTTTGCCATTGCTTCGACCACCCGCGCGCAGCAGGCGATCAAGGACGGCAGCTTCAAGGACGAGATCGTGCCGCTCACCGTGACCGTCGGCAAGGAGCAGGTGCTGATCAGCCACGACGAACAGCCACCGAAAGCCAGGCTGGACAAGATCGCCTCGCTGAAACCGGCGTTCCGCGAGGGCGGCACTGTCACTGCGGCGAACTCCAGTTCGATCTCCGACGGCGCGGCGGCACTGGTGCTGATGCGCCGTTCCGAGGCCGAGAAGCGCGGCCTGAAACCGTTGGCGGTGATTCACGGCCACGCCGCGTTTGCCGATACCCCGGGCTTGTTCCCGGTGGCTCCGGTGGGCGCGATCAAGAAACTGATGAAGAAAACCGGCTGGTCCCTGGACGAAGTCGATCTGGTGGAAGTCAACGAAGCTTTCGCCGTGGTCAGTCTGGTGACCATGACCAAATTGGAAATCCCCCACGAGAAGGTCAACGTTCACGGCGGCGCTTGCGCCCTGGGTCACCCGATCGGTGCGTCCGGTGCGCGGATCCTCGTGACCTTGCTCTCGGCCCTGCGCCAGAAAGGCCTGAAGCGTGGTGTCGCAGCGATCTGCATCGGTGGCGGTGAAGCGACGGCGATGGCCGTGGAATGCCTGTACTGAAGCCACCACCGATCCCTGTAGGAGCTGGCTTGCCAGCGAATGCGGTATGTCATTCAACACTGATGTCGACTGACACGGCCTCTTCGCGATCCCTGTGGGAGCGGGCTTGCCCGCGATGGCGGTTTGCCAGACGCCAATGATCTCGTCTGACAGGTTGCAATCGCGGGCAAGCCCGCTCCCACAGGTCCAGTGTTTCAACCAGGCATTTTGTACAAACGGTTTTTAAGGATTTGCCATGATTCCCAATGACGAACAACTTCAGATCAGCGACGCGGCCCGGCAGTTTGCCCAGGAACGGCTGAAACCGTTCGCCGCGCAATGGGACCGCGAACACCGCTTCCCCAAGGAAGCCATCGGCGAGATGGCACAGTTGGGCTTCTTCGGCATGCTGGTGCCGGAAGAGTGGGGCGGTTGCGACACCGGTTACCTGGCCTACGCCATGGCCCTGGAGGAAATCGCCGCCGGTGACGGTTCCTGCTCGACCATCATGAGCGTCCACAACTCGGTGGGGTGTGTGCCGATCCTCAAGTACGGCAACGACGAGCAGAAAGAGCGCTTCCTCAAACCGCTGGCCAGCGGCGCGATGCTGGGTGCCTTCGCCCTGACCGAACCCCAGGCCGGCTCCGATGCCAGTGGCCTGAAAACCCGCGCCCGCCTGAACGGCGACCACTACGTGCTCAACGGCTGCAAGCAGTTCATCACGTCGGGGCAAAACGCCGGGGTGGTGATCGTCTTCGCCGTGACTGATCCGGGTGCGGGCAAGCGTGGTATCAGCGCGTTCATCGTGCCGACCGACTCGCCGGGCTACACAGTCGCACGGGTCGAGGACAAGCTGGGTCAGCATGCTTCCGACACCTGCCAGATTCTGTTCGAAGACGTGAAAGTGCCGCTGGCCAACCGTCTGGGCGAGGAGGGCGAAGGGTACCGGATCGCCCTGGCCAACCTCGAAGGCGGCCGTGTCGGCATCGCCTCGCAATCGGTGGGCATGGCCCGTGCCGCGTTCGAAGCGGCCCGGGACTACGCCCGTGAGCGCGAGAGCTTCGGCAAGCCGATCATTGAACACCAGGCCGTAGCGTTCCGTCTGGCCGATATGGCCACCCAGATCGCCGTGGCCCGGCAGATGGTGCATTACGCTGCAGCGCTGCGTGACAGCGGCAAACCGGCCTTGGTCGAAGCGTCGATGGCCAAACTGTTCGCCTCGGAAATGGCCGAGAAGGTATGCTCTTCGGCATTGCAAACCCTTGGCGGCTACGGTTACTTGAACGATTTCCCTTTGGAGCGGATCTACCGCGACGTGCGTGTCTGCCAGATCTACGAAGGCACCAGCGATATCCAGCGCATGGTCATTTCGCGCAATCTATAAACGGAACCCCTGTAGGAGCTGCCGAAGGCTGCGATCTTTTGATCTGCTCTTTAAAAACAACATCAAAAGATCGCAGCCTCGTTTCACTCGGCAGCTCCTACCCGGGGGCAAGGCTTTTACAATGCTTAGGAGTCATACATGAGTTACGAAACGATTTTGCTGGAAACCCATGGTCGCGTGGGCCTGATTACCCTCAACCGTCCGCAGGCGTTGAACGCGTTGAATGCGCAGATCGTCAGCGAACTGAACCAGGCCCTCGACGGCCTGGAGGCCGATTCGAATATCGGCTGCATCGTGCTGACCGGCTCGAAAAAAGCCTTCGCCGCCGGCGCCGACATCAAGGAAATGGCCGAGCTGACCTACCCGCAGATCTACCTTGACGATCTGTTCAGCGACAGCGACCGCGTAGCCAACCGCCGCAAGCCGGTCATCGCCGCGGTCAATGGTTTCGCCTTGGGCGGCGGTTGTGAGCTGGCGTTGATGTGCGATTTCATCCTGGCGGGTGACAACGCGAAGTTCGGTCAACCGGAAATCAACCTCGGCGTGCTCCCGGGCATGGGCGGCACCCAGCGCCTGACCCGCGCCGTGGGCAAGGCCAAGGCCATGGAAATGTGCCTCAGCGGCCGCCTGATCGACGCGGTGGAAGCCGAGCGTTGCGGGATCGTCGCGCGGATCGTTCCGGCGGATGAACTGCTGGAAGAAGCACTGAAAGTCGCGGCCAAGATTGCCGCGAAGTCGCTGCCGATTGCGATGATGGTCAAGGAAAGCGTCAACCGCGCGTTTGAAGTGAGCCTGTCGGAAGGCGTGCGCTTTGAGCGTCGGGTGTTCCATGCGGCGTTTGCGACGCAGGATCAGAAGGAAGGGATGGCGGCCTTTATTGCCAAGCGTGACGCTGAGTTCAAAGGGAAGTGATGTAGCGTTCTTGCGGACGCCTTCGCGGGCAAGCCTCGCTCCTACAGGTTATCGGTGTTCGCATGAACAACTCATAACCCGTAGGAGCGAGGCTTGCCCGCGAAGCTTTTAAGCTTCACACCAGGTAGTGCTTCAGTTCTCGGGCAATCACCATCCGCTGTATCTCGCTCGACCCTTCATAAATCTGCGTGATCCGCGCATCCCGGTAATAACGCTCCACCGGGTAATCCTCCAGATACCCATACCCGCCATGAATCTGCATCGCCGACGAGCAGACCTTCTCGGCCATTTCCGAGGCAAACAGCTTCGCTTGTGAAGCCTCCGACAGGCAAGGCTTGCCGGCACTGCGCAAGCGCGCGGCATGCAGGATCAGCAACCGCGCCGCGTTCAGGCGTGTGTGCATATCGGCCAGCATATTGGCGATGCTCTGGTGCTCGATGATCGGTTTGTCGAACTGGACCCGATCCCGCGAATAGGCCAGCGCCGCTTCGAATGCCGCACGCGCAATCCCCAACGCCTGCGCCGCGATACCGATGCGACCCCCTTCGAGGTTCGACAGGGCGATGGCCAGGCCTTTGCCGCGTTCGCCGAGCAGGTTGGCTTCGGGGATCGTGCAGTTGCTCAGGGTCACCGCGCAGGTATCGGAAGCGCGGATGCCCATCTTGTGTTCGGTGCGGTCGACGATGAAACCTGCCGTGTCCGTGGGCACCAGGAACGCCGAGATGCCGCGCTTGCCCAGATCCGGATCGGTCACCGCGAAGACGATCGCCAGTTTCGCCCGTTTGCCGTTGCTGACGAATTGCTTGGCGCCGTTGATCACCCACTGGCCATCACGCAATTCGGCGCGGGTGCGCAGGTTGTGGGCTTCGGAACCGGCCTGGGGTTCGGTCAGGCAGAAGCAACCGATGGCCTGGCCGCTCGCCAGGTCCGGCAGCCAGGTCTGTTTCTGTTCTTCGGTGCCGTAGTTCAACACCGGTCCGCAGCCCACCGAGTTGTGGATGCTCATCAGCGCGCCAGTGGCACCGTCGCCGGCAGAGATTTCTTCCACCGCCAGGGCGTAGGCGACGTAGTCGACGTAGGTGCCGCCCCATTCCTCGGGCACCACCATGCCCAGCAGGCCCAGTTCGCCCATTTTCGCCACCAGGCCATCATCGATCCAGCCGGCCTTTTCCCAAGCCTGGGCGTGGGGCGCGATTTCGCCGCGGGCAAAGTCCCGGGCCATGTCGCGGATCATGACTTGTTCTTCGCTCAATTCGATATCGTGCATGGCTCAGCTCCGGCTTGGGTCAAACCCGCTGAAAAAACTCGCGACGTGCCCGGCGTCCAGCGCCTGCAAGGTCGGCGGGTTCCAGCGCGGGCTCTTGTCTTTGTCGATCAGCAAGGCGCGCACGCCTTCGATCAGGTCGCCGCGCGCGAACCACTGACGGTCCAGGTGCAGCTCAAGGGCGAAGCAGTCTTCCAGGCTCAGGTGCCGACCGCGGCGCAACATGTCCAGGGTCACACCCATGGCCAGCGGCGAACGGCTTTGCAGCAGGTCGGCGGTGGCCACGGCCCACTCATGACTGTCGGCAACCGTTACTTCACGCAGTTGCTCAACAATACTCGGCACATCGGGCAGGGCGAAGAAGTGATCGATAGCCGGACGCAATACACTCAGTGGCGCGTCGGGCAGTTGTTGCACCGCGAGCGTTGCCAGCAAGCCTTGCAGATCCTTGAGCGGCGTGTCGTGCCATTGCAGCCGATCGAGTTGCTCGTCCAGGGTGCCGAGCGTGCTGCTGTCCAGATACCAGTCGGCCAAGCCGCAATAGAGCGCGTCGGCCGCACGGATCTGCACGCCGCTGACGCCGAGATAGATGCCCAGTTCACCAGGTACCCGCGACAGGAAGTGGCTGCCGCCGACGTCCGGAAAATAACCGATCCCGACTTCCGGCATCGCCAGGCGGCTTTTCTCGGTGACCACCCGCAAGTCGGCGCCTTGCACCAGGCCCATGCCGCCGCCCAGGACGAAACCGTCCATCAAGGCCAGGACCGGTTTGCGGTAGCGGTGAATCGCCAGATCGAGGGCGTATTCCTCGACGAAAAAATCCTCGTGCAGGGTGTCGCCGTTCTTGAAGCTGTCGTACAGCGAGCGAATATCGCCGCCGGCACAGAAAGCCTTCTCGCCGGCACCGCGCAATACCACCGCATGCACCTGCGGGTCCTGCGCCCAGACGTCGAGCTGACGCTGCAGCGTGCGCACCATGTCCAGGGTCAGGGCATTGAGGCCGGCGGGGCGATTGAGGATCAGGTGACCGATATGGTTGCGAACCTCGGCCAGCACTTCGTTTTGCGTGGCATCCATGGACGAAGTCCCCGGAGAAGAAACCTGAGCAGTCATCAGTAACTCCCTGCTTTTATTGTTCTTTATAGACAAGCTCGCACGCGAGCGATGCTGGATCGTACCAGTGCAAATTTGTTATGTACAACCGGGAAATGTGCAGGTACTCCCTGCATATTTGCATGACCCTACATGTGGGAGCGAGCTTGCTCGCGAAGGCGATGTGTCATTCAATATCGATGGTGACTGACACGGCCTCATCGCGAGCAAGCTCGCTCCCACAGGGATGTGTGTCGTCAGGAAATCTGGCTCAGAACTTCACCAATACTGCGACGTTTGGCGTGCAACTCACTGATATGGATCAGTTGTTCCAGATCTTCCGGGGTAACGTCGAAGAACGCTTCCATCTCCGCCAAGGCCAGTTTCAGGTCCTGGGCGGTGATGGCCTGGTTGTCGAGCGGCGGGTGATCGGCCGGCACCACGGCAACCGGTTCGCTGGCACGCTTGGGGTAACGGATGCGGGTCAGGTTGTTATAGGCCAGGGCGCAGAGCAGCATGGTCGAGCCGCTGAGCATCACCGGACCGAGTGCTTTCCAGTCCAGGGCGATGGTCGCCGGGTCCGCCAGCACCAACAGCAACGCCAGCGCTCCGGCAGGCGGGTGCAGGCAACGCAACCAGCACATCAGAATCAACGCCATGCCCGCTGCCAGGGACGCGCTGCCAAGGGTCCGTCCGAGCACATGCGCGACCAGCAACGAGACTACCCCGGCGCTCAAATACCCGCCAAGAATCGACCAGGGCTGGGCCAGTGCGCCAGAGGACACGGCGAACAGCAACACGGCCGAGGCACCCAGCGGGCCGATCAGATGCTGCGCCACTGGCATGCCGAATACCTGGCTGCAGAGCCAGACGCTGAACATCGTGCCCAGGGACATGCCAATGGCGGCGCGACTCCATTCGGAAGGACGGGTATTGATGGCAGCGGGTAACCAGCGAGCAAGCATGAGGCACAGGATCCGTAGAAAAAATCGAGGCAAAAAAAAGGCTTAGCTGGGATACCCAGAAAGCCCTTGAAGGTGTTCCAACTATTGGGGGAGGAACCGGCACAGTGTGCCGTTCAATCCTGATGCTGACAAATTCATATTAATGAAGCTTCAATTCATTATTTCTGAAGTATGGCGACCCGCCGCCCACTCATGAAACACAGGACCCCCCCCATGGCAGTCAGCGCGCTCAAGGCATAGAACATGGTAGGCGCAGGGGAGTGCAGCAGCAGGTAACCGCAGATCACCGGACTCAAGGCCCCGCCCAGGGCGGCGAGGTTCTGTGCGCCGTAGTAACTGCCGCGCAGTTCCTCTGGCGCCAGGGTATCGACGAAGAGGAATTCGGCGGGGTAGATGATCATTTCACCGAGGGTGAAGATGAACATCGCTACGCACCAGGACACCAGGCTGTCGGCCAGGCTGAAGCCGATCAGCCCGACGATGAACAGGCTGGTGCCGCCGGCGATCCAGTAGCGCAGTTGTTCGCGCTTGAGGAAACGGCCGATCTGGTATTGCAGCAGGATCACGCTGATGGCGTTACAGGCGAGCAGGGCAGCCATGGTTTGCAGGGCACGCTTGGAATCCTGGGTCACCAGCAGGTATTGCGACAGGTACAACGTGAAGCGGCCGTGGACCACGGTGCTGAGCAGGCAGCCGCAGGTGAACATGATCAGCGTGCGGTCGTTTTTCAGGGTGACCAGGGTCTTGAGGAAACTCTGGGGTTGGCCGATGGCGGGTGGCAGGGCCGAGTCCTTCGGTATCCCGATCATCAGGAAAATACTGAAGAACGCGATACCGCCGGCGATCAGGAACGGTGCAATCGGATACACGCCGGCAATCACCACGCCCAACATCGGGCCGGTGGCGTAGCCGATGTTGGTCAAGGTGTAACGCAGGGAAAACGCCTTGGCGCGTTGGCCCATGGGCAGGTTTTCGCTGAGGATCGCCTTCGAGCCGATCAGGAACAGTGCCGAGGCGGTTTCGGTGATTACCAGGGTGGCGGTGGTCAGGTAGAGGTTGTCGGCGAAGGTCAGCAGCACGAAGCCGATAGCGCTGGAGAGCATCGCGAGGATCAGCAGCCGGCGCTTCTCGAGGCGGTCGATGATGTAACCGCCGTAGAGCGCGAGCAACGTGGCGATGAAGACCGCGATGCCCAGCAGCAAACCGACGTCCTGTTGGTTGAGGCCGAGTTTATTGCTCAGGAACAGCGTGAGCAGCGGGCTGGTGATGGCACGGCTGACGACGATGGTCAGTGAAACGATCATCAATCGGCGGATAACGAGTGAGTAAGTGGCCACGGGGGGGCAAATGTCCTTATTCAGATGTTGTAGTGTTCAGATTGATACCGAGTCGCTGCCCTTCGCGAGCAAGCTCGCTCCCACAGGGGAATGCATTCCAGCTGTGGGAGCTGTGTGGTTCGCCGGTGTATCGGGGCGTGGCCATTCGCGAGCAGGCTCGCTCCCACAGGGAAGCGCATTTCAACTGTGGGAGCTTGTGTGGTTTGCCGGTGTACCGAGTCGCGGTCATTCGCGAGCAGGCTCGCTCCCACAGGGGAATGCATTCCAACTGTGGGAGCGGGCTTGCTCGCGAAGGGGCCGGGTCAGGCAATGCCATAATCAATTCAGTCATAGGTCCAGCGACCCGACCGATTCCAGTTCATCCAGCGCCAGCCGCTGCATCCGCGCACTCATGAAAGGTAATCCCGGTAATGCCGCTCATACACTGAAGCGGGATGATCCTCGGTCACCGGTGCCGCCGAATCGGCCCACCATCGGGCGACGTCGGCGCCCGTGGCAATCCACACGTCTTCATGCTGTTGAATCCCCTCAAGCAACCCGTGCAGCACGCCAATCCGCCCCGGCGTGGCGATGATTTCCGGGTGCAGCCGCAGCACATAACACAAGCCAAACCGGTGAAACCCGGCGAAGTCCATTTGCAGGTTGCCCAAGGTGTGGCTGTAAGACGCGATCCGCGATTGCGCCGGTGGCACGGCGGGGCTGAGGTTGAAGGCGAAGTAGGGTTCGTCTTCCAGTTCGTAGTGCAGCGGCAGTTCGATGACCTCAGGCGCGGTCGGGTGAGCGAATGGCAAGTCATCGCCGCGCCAGGATGAGGACCAGCGAATGCCGTGATCCTTCAACGCCTCGATGAAACCCGGCGCGCCATTGCCGGCCGGAATACGAAACCCGGTCGGACGCTGGCCGGTCAGCGCAGTCAACGCCGCGCATCCCTTGGCGATCTCGGCGCTCTGCGCGGCCAGGTCCAGCGTGTCGTAGTTTTGATGGCGATAGCCGGCGCAGGCAATCTCGTGGCCGCCCGCCTGGATGGCCCGAATGTGTTCCGGGTTTTCCTCGGCGACGATACCGGGAATGCACCAGCTGCTGGAGACACCCAACTCTGCAAACAACCTGAGCAAGCGCTCGACGCCGCGCTGGCTGCCATAACGCCAGACCGAGAGCGTCTTGTCGCGCCCGGCGACTTCAGGGGCTTGCGTCAGGATGCCATGGACATCGTTGTAATCGACGGTCAGCACCACGGCGCAACGGTAGCCTTTGGGCCAGACAGTGGAATCAGCCATGGTGATGCTCCTTGAGCCACCAGTGGGCGACATCGCGGCAGGTGGCGAACCACACGTCATCGCGCTGGCGCATGTGTTCGAAGAGTTTTTCCAGCAGCAGGATGCGCCCCGGTTTTCCGGTGATCTTGGGGTGGAACAGGGTGGTCAGGCACAGGCCTTCGTTCATCGCACCGTCGTATTCGCGGCACCAGTTGTCCAGGGTCAGCGCGTAGCTGGCGGTGCGGTCCAGGCCGCAAGGAAAGTCTGGCGCTCGCGTATAGGCGATGGAGGCGTAGTCGTCCATTTCCCAGCGCCCGGGGATTTCCACCAGCGGGGTGGCAAAGCCCGGCACCTTGACCAGGTACGGCCGGTCATCGCCGCGCATGCTGCTGGAGTAGGTCACGCCGGCCTCGACCAGCATCGCCGGCGTCTCGGCGCGCCAGTCGCCGGACGGGGTGCGGAAACCTTCGGCGCGAATGTGCAGGTGTTGCCAGAACACCTCGCGGGATTTTTTCATCACGTCCTTTTGCTGCTCCAGCGTCAGGGCGTAAAAGGATTCGTGTTTGTAGCCGTGGTAGGCCACCTCATGTCCGCGCTCGACAATGGCCTGGCACTGTTTCGGCCAGTTCTCCACCACCCAGGCCGGGACGAAGAACGTCGTCGGAATCCGGAACTCGTCGAGCAGGTCGAGGAGCCTCGGCAGCGCCCGATAGGGGCCGTAACCACCGAAACCGAAGTATTCGGGCTTGCGCCAGATCGAGCCATTGAGCATGGCATCGCCGGTGGGGCCATCGAGGTCGAAGGCCAGGGCGAGGCAGGCTTTGTGCTGGTCGGGCCAGGTGGGTTGTGGCGAGGAGGACATTGTGGCGCTCCATTGTTTACGGGTAAAACGCAGGACCTGTGGGAGCGGGCTTGCCCGCGATAAGGCCCGCACATACAACATCGATGTCGCCTGACAGGTCGCCATCGCGGGCAAGCCCGCTCCCACAAGTATTTTCGGTTGCCCTCAGAGTCTGGATCGACATCAGACCCTGTGGGAGCGAGACCGGCTTGCCGGCGAAGAGGCCGGCACATTCAACATCGTTGTCGCATGGCAGATCGCTTTCGCCGGCAAGCCGGTCTCGCTCCCACAGAAGGCATTCCCAGGATCCTTATTTCCCGGCGTTGATGGTCACGGTCTTGATCGCGCCCAGCTCCAGGTCCCATTTTTTCAGGATGGTCTGGTAGGTCCCGTCATCGATCATGCTCTGCAACGCAACCTTCACCGCTTCACTGAGCTCGGGCTTTTTCTTGCTCACGCCCAGCCCGGTGAACTGCTCGGAGATCGGCAGGCCCACGGTCTTGTACATGTCCTTTTCCTGAGTCTTCAGGTACGACAAGGTCTCGCTGCCCTGCATCGCCGCATCGATACGGCTCTGGCGCAGCTGTGCACGGGCGTCGGCCGAGCCTTCGGTGCCGATCACATTGATCGCAGGCTTGCCGGCGGCTTCGCAATTGGCCTTGCTCCATTCGGCGATTTCCGCCGGGAAGGTCGTGCGGCGGCTGGTGCCGACCTTCTTGCCGCACAGGTCGATGATCTCGTTGGTGTCCTTGTTTTTCTGCAAGGTGTAGAACTGCGGCCCGCTGGTGAAGTAGTCGACGAAGGTGACACTGGCCTGGCGTTCGGCCGTGTCGGTCATGCCCGACATCACCATGTCCACACGGTCGGTGGTCAAGGCGTTGATCATTTGCTCGAAGCCGGTTTCCTGCCACTTGATCTTCACGCCCAGGCGTTCGGCCAGGGCATTGCCCAGGTCATAGTCGAGCCCGGTGAGGGTATTGGTGGCCGGGTCCTTGAAGTCCATCGGCGGGTAGTTCGGCATGATCGCTACCACGACTTCGCCCTTGGCCTTGATGCTGGCCGGCAATTCGGCGGCGAAAGTGAAGCCGGAGACCATAACGCCTGCGAGTACTGCTGGAATAATGAAGTTCTTCATGGTCGTTCTCTTATGAGTGTTGTGAGGCGGCTCTTGTTTTCCAAGCACGGCATCTAGGGGGCGTTCTCAATTAGTTTCCCCTCCGCGCCGGGTCTGCTGTTGTGCAGGGCAAGGCGCGAGAAGCGTGGTTTGGTCATTCCAAATAAGCTTCGAGCAACGCAGCCCTGCACAACAGCAGGCCCGGCCCTTCGGGTTGTGCCTTAAAGCGGGCCAGGCTGCGTTGCAGGCCTTGGAAAGGGAACAACCATTCCCGGCGGCCTGCGCCTTGCCTGGCCCGCTTTAAGGCGACAACGCGGTGGGGAAACTAATTGAGAACGCCCCCTAGGTTCGAACGGCAGAAATGAAGCTTTGGGTGCGCGGGTTTTGCGGACTTATCAGTATTTCTTCGGGGCTTCCAGCCTCCACGATCTGCCCGCCGTCCATGAACACCATGCGGTTGGACACCTCGCGAGCGAAGCCCAGTTCATGGGTGACGACGATCATGGTCATGCCGGTCTGCGCCAGATCGCGCATCACCGACAGCACCTCACCGACCAGTTCCGGGTCGAGTGCCGAAGTGGGTTCATCGAACAGCATCAGCTTGGGACGCATGGCCAACGCGCGGGCAATGGCAACACGTTGTTGCTGGCCACCCGACAGTTCGATCGGGTAGCTGTTGCGCTTGTCGGCCAGGCCGACGCGTGCGAGCAGTTCCACCGCTTCTTCGTGCGCCTCCTTGGGCGAACGCTTGAGCACCTGGCAGGGCCCTTCGATGATGTTTTGCAGCACAGTCATGTGCGGGAACAGGTTGAAACGCTGGAACACCATGCCGGTGGACAGGCGTTGCCGGGCGATCTGCGATTCGTTGAGCTCGTACAGTTTATTGCCGGCGATGCGGTAGCCCACCAGTTCGCCGTCGACCCACAGGCCGCCCTTGTCGATCTTTTCCAGCTGGTTGATGCAGCGTAGCAAGGTGCTTTTGCCGGAGCCGGAAGGGCCGATGATGCACAGCACTTCGCCTTGCTCGACTTCGATGTTGACGTCCTTGAGTGCGTGGAAATGGTCGTAGTACTTGTTCAGGCTCACGGCCTTGACGATGCTTCTCATGTCGGACTCCTCAAGAACGCTTGCCGGCGCCGCGAGCGAAACGACGCTCCAGTCGGCTTTGACCGAAGGACAGCACGGTGACGGTGGCCAGGTACCAGATACCGGCGACGATCAGCAGCTCCATGACCCGGGCGTTGGCGTAGTAAATGTTCTGGGCGTTGTAGAGCAGTTCCGAATACTGGATGACGCTCGCCAGGGACGTCATTTTCACCATGCCGATGAATTCGTTGCCCACCGGCGGAATGATCACCCGCATGGCCTGGGGCAGGATGATCCGGCGCAGCGCTTGCAGGCGCGGCATGCCGATCGACTTGGCGGCTTCGTACTGGCCGGTGTCCACCGACAACAGGCCGGCACGCACTACTTCGGCGGTGTAGGCGCCCTGGTTGATGCTCAAGCCGAGCAGGGCCGCCACGAAGGGCGTCATCAGGGTCACGGTGTCCATTTCGAATAGTCCGGGGATGCCGATCGTGGGGAAGATCAGCGCCAGGTTGAACCACAACAGCAGTTGCAAAATCAGCGGCGTACCGCGAAACAGCCAGGTGTAGGTCACTGCCACGTAGCGCAGGATCGGATTGGCCGACATGCGCATGATCGCCGTGATCACCCCGAAGACGATGCCCAGGGCCATCGCCAGCACCGCCATGACGATGGTATTGAGCAACCCCCACATGATCGCCTGGGAGGTGAGGAACTGGCCGATGTACGACCATTCGATCTTGCCTTCGGCGAAGGCCCGAATCAGGCCGAGAATGGCGATGACGATCACGGTGGCGAAAAAGATCCGCCCGTAATAGCGTCGTGGCACATGGTGATACTGGGTGATATCGAACTGGTTTTCCGCCAGTTTGCGCTCCGCCTGGAGTCGTTCTGCCTGAGTCTGGCTCATGTTGCTTCTCCGTACACTTGGTAATTCAGGCCAACCGCGATCCCCTGTAGGAGCTGGCTTGCCAGCGAAAGCGGCTTAACATTCAACATCTTTGTTGACTGATACACCGCCTTCGCTGGCAAGCCAGCTCCTACAGGGGGTTTGCGTCGTCGATCAGAGCCGGAAGCCCTGATAGTTCTCGGTCCACTCTTGCTGCGCGGCGAGGGCGGTTTTCAAGCGGCCGATCTGCTCGCGCACCTGTTGCGGCGCGGTTCCACCCCAGCCACTGCGCGCAGCGATGGCGGCTTCGAGGGTCAGGCTCTCGCGCACCTCAGGCGTCAGGCGCGGATCGATCTCCGCCAACAGCGCCGGCGAGGCTTCCCACAGTTCGATGTCATGTTTCTCGCAGGCCTGGACCAGCGCACCGGTGATTTCGTGGGCCTCCTTGAACGGCACGCCGCGCATGGCCAGCCAGTCGGCGACTTCGGTGGCGAGGGTGAAGCCCAGCGGCGCCTGACGCCGCAGCTCTTCGACATTGACCGTCATGGTCGCGACCATTCCGGCCATGGCCGGCAGCACCAGCAGCAAGGTGTCGACGCTGTCAAGCACGCTGTGCTTGTCTTCACTCAAGTCGCGGTTGTACGACAGTGGCAGGGATTTGAGGGTCGACAGCAGGCCGGTCAGGTTACCGATCAGGCGGCCAGCCTTGCCTCGGGCCAGTTCGGCAATGTCCGGGTTCTTCTTCTGCGGCATGATCGAACTGCCGGTGGCGTAGGCATCGTCCAGCGCAACCCAGCGAAATTGCCGGGACGACCACAGGCAGAACTCTTCCGCGAGGCGGGAAATGTTGATCCCGAGCATGCTGGCGATAAACAGGAATTCGGCGACGTGATCGCGGCTGGCCACGGCGTCGATGGAATTTTCGCAGACACCGCTATAACCCATTTCCCTGGCCGACTGCTGCGGCAGGCGCGCAATGGCGGAGCCGGCCATGGCCGCCGCGCCGAGTGGCGACAGCGAGGTGCGAACGTCCCAGTCCACCAGGCGCTGCACATCGCGCAGCATGGATTGGGCGTGGGCCAGCAAGTGGTGCGCGAAGACGATCGGCTGGGCCTGCTGCAGGTGAGTGAACCCCGGGCAGATGCTGTCGACGTGTTGCTCGGCCTGATCCACCAGGGCGTGCTGCAAGGCCAGGACTTCAACGGCCAGGGTGCGCACGTGATCACGCAGGAACAGGCGCAGGTCGTTGGCAGTCTGGTCATTGCGCGAACGACCGGCGCGGAGTTTGCCGCCCAGGGCGCCGAGGCGTTCGGTCAACAGGCGTTCGATGAAGGTGTGGACGTCTTCGTCGTCCAGGGTCGGGGCGATGCTGCCTGCGCGAAAGTCAGCGCCAATGCGTTCCAGCGCGTCGAGCATGGCCTGGGTTTCCTGCTCGCTCAACAGCCCGGCGCGTTGCAGTTCACGGGCATGCGCCTTGGAACCGGCGAGGTCGTACGGGGTGAGCCGGAAATAGCGTTCAGGGCAACGGGACAGGGCCGCCAGGGCTTCGGACGGGCCGCTTTTGAAGCGGGCACCCCAGAGACGGTCGGTGGGTTGGGACATTGTTGTTTTCCTCGTCGTTGCTCGCAGGTGAATGGTGTTGTGGCCAGGAGCTTCGCTGGCAAGCCAGCTCCTACAGGGGATCGGTGTCACACCGGAAATGATTCGGGCGTGACTCGGTCCAGGCTGTGTTCAAGAGGGCAGTTGCGAAGTGGCGGAAGTTGATCGAAATGTCAGCTTTTAACAGTTCGAAATCAGTGAGTTGGCACTGACGGGCGCAATTGATTAGCGGTTGCCAAGCCTGGTTTTCTGTGTTCATTATTATTGGCCAGCTGTGTTTTTGTTGTTGTGCACAGAGTGTTGAATAGGGCGCCAGAGGTAAATAAGCATTATGGAAACCCCACTTTCCAATTCCGGAAACCCGCCGCCTAAAACGTCGCATCGGGCACCGCTGACCCTCAGTGGCCTGGACTTCAAATTGCTCAAAGTGTTCAAGGCCGTGGTTGAGGCCGGAGGCTTCAGTGCGGCCCAGAACGAGTTGAATGTGGGGCTGGCAGCCATCAGCAAACAGATTTCCGACCTTGAAATTCGCATCGGCATGCGCCTGTGTACTCGGGGCCGGGAGGGCTTTCACCTGACCGAAGAAGGCAGCCTGGTGTATCAGGCATCCATTGATCTGTTTGCCTCGGTCGATAACTTCCGGGATCGTCTTAGTTCAGCGCAAAACGAACTTATTGGCGACCTTGGCGTGGGGGTTATAGACAATACGATTTCCGATGCCCATTCGCCGTTAGTTGCTGCACTTAGACGGATTAACGAAGCGTCGCCCAAAGTAAGATTGCAACTTCAGACCTCGCAACTGGATGAAGTGGAAAGGGCCGTGGTAGAGGGGCGGTTGCTGGCGGGGATTGTCCCGGTTTATCAACGCCGGGAAGAGTTCGATTACTACGCGCTTTATGAGGAGCGCTCACACGTCTACTGCGCTGTCGACCACCCGTTGTTCACCCTGCCGGAGGCGGAAATGGGCAGCAATGTGCTCAAGGACTACGAGTGCATCAACCACCGTTATGCGATACATCGCGACAAACTGAATTTTGCCCACTACGACAGCTCTTCGGCCTCTGCGACCCAGGTCGAAGCGGTGGCGCTGTTGATCAAGACCGGGCGTTTCGTCGGCTTTCTACCCGAGCATTACGCCGCCTCGCTGGTGGCCCAGGGGCAATTTCGAGCCGTGCGTCCGGACCTGATCCACATCGATACCCCGTTCAACCTGATCCTGCGCCACAACACCGTGCGCAGTCCGCTGGTGAAGGCGTTTGCCCAGGCGTTGGGCGTCGACTTGAAGGTGCCAGCTTGATGGTTCATCCGATGGTGTGTGGAAAACGCCGGACCTTGTAGGAGCCGGCTCGCTGGCGAAGGCGTCTGCATGGGCGCTGCAGGGCTTGAGGCCGTCTTCGCTGGCAAGCCAGCTCCTACAGGGGGTCCGCGTTTGGTTATTGCGCGACGACGTGCGGCACGGGCCATTGTTGCAGCGGAATCGGCAACTTGCGCGATTCACCGCGCCCCATCGGGAAGTACATGAAACCGGCGCGCGCCAGGCGTTCGGCGTCATACAAGTTGCGGCCATCGAAGATCACAGGCTTGTTGAGCCGCTGCTGGATCAGGTTGAAATCCGGCGCCTTGAACTGCTGCCATTCCGTGCAGATGATCAACGCATCGGCACCGGATAACACCGCTTCCGGGGTGCCCATGAGCATCAACTTCGATTGATCGGGATACAGCTGCCGGGTTTGCTGCATGGCTTCCGGATCGAACGCCCGCACATTGGCCCCGGAGGCCCACAGCGCTTCCAGCAGCACCCGGCTCGGCGCATCGCGCATGTCATCGGTGTTGGGTTTGAACGCCAGGCCCCACAGGGCAAACGTCCTGCCGCGCAAGTTACCCTGGTAGAACGCGTTGATCCGCTCGAACAGCTTGTGTTTCTGCCGCTGGTTGATGGCCTCCACCGCCTGCAGCAAGTCGCTGGAACAATGCGCTTGTGCGGCGCTGTGGATCAAGGCGCGCATGTCCTTGGGGAAACACGAGCCGCCATAACCGCAGCCGGGGTAGATGAAGTGGTAACCGATGCGCGAGTCGGCACCGATGCCCAGCCGTACCGATTCGATGTCGGCGCCAAGGTGTTCGGCCAGTTCGGCGATCTGGTTGATGAAGCTGATCTTGGTCGCCAGCATGCAGTTGGCGGCGTACTTGGTCAGCTCCGCGCTGCGCAGGTCCATGAACATGATGCGGTCGTGATTGCGGTTGAACGGCCCATAGAGGTCACGCATCACCTCGCGTATGTCATCGCGTTCGCAGCCGATGATGATCCGGTCCGGGCGCCGGCAATCGGCGACCGCCGAGCCTTCCTTCAAAAACTCCGGGTTGGAGACGATGTCGAACTGCAACAGCCGGCCGATCTTGAGCAGGTATTTGTCGATATGCGCGCGCAAGGCATCGCCGGTGCCCACCGGGACCGTGGACTTTTCCACCAGAATCACCGGTAGTTCGCGATGACGCGCCACGGCTTCACCCACTGCCATCACGTAGCGCAAATCCGCCGAGCCATCATCCCGGGACGGTGTGCCGACGGCAATGAACAGCACCTGGCCATGTTGCACCGCGCGTTTCTCGTCAGTGGTGAACTGCAGCCGCCCGGCGTCCAGGTTTTCACGCACCAGACTGGCCAGCCCCGGTTCGAAAATGCTCACATGGCCTTGCTGCAGCCGCTCGATTTTCTGCGGGTCAATATCCATGCACACCACGTCATGGCCCACTTCAGCCAGGACAGCGGCTTGCACCAGGCCAACGTAACCGCTGCCGAATACACTGATTTTCATGGAGGCTCTCCTGACCTGATCGACACCCTTTCAGGAGTAGCAGCGCCATGTTTCAGTTCTTCTATCGCGCAGTCCGTGTTCAGCCGGGCATACCAATTGACTTTCCCGGCCATGACCGGCAGCGTAACCGCCAGTTCTTTACCTTTCGTTGTGCTTTTCCCCTGGACTTTTCATTCAAGGTCGTTTCGTTTGACTGACTTACCCGCTGTTGTTGCCCATACGCCAAAAATCAATCCGCTGACCCTGTACCTGGCGCGACTGGCCCCGTCCAGCCAGCTGACCATGCGCTACGTCTTGCAGGACGCGGCCGACCGCCTGGGTTTCGAAGACATGAATGTCGAGGAGATTCCCTGGTATGAGTTGCAGCCCGAAGATGTCATTGCGCTGGTGGCCACCTTGCGCGCCGATGGCTACGCGCCAAACACTTCGTCGCTGTACGTCAACGCCGTGCGCGGGGTGATGAACGAAGCGTGGCGCATGAGCCTGATCAGTCAGGAACACCTGCTGAAAATGCGCTCGGTCAAGGGCATAGCCGGTACACGGCTGTCCCAGGGACGCAATCTGCGGCGCACGCTGATCCAGGAGATGATGGCGGTCTGTGCCGCCGATCCTCGGCCACAAGGCCTGCGGGACGCGGCGATCATCGGGATTCTGTACGGCTCGGGGATGCGCAAGTCGGAATCGGTGAACCTGGACCTTAATCAGGTCGACTTCGCCGAACGCAGCCTGCGGGTCACCGCCAAGGGCAACAAGCAGTTGATCAAGTACGCACCGGCCTGGGCCTTCGCCAAACTGGACGCCTGGCTGGAGCTGCGCCGGTCGCAACTCAAGGAAGGCGAAACCGACGATCCATTCCTGTTCAATCGCATCCGCCGCGGCAGTCACATCACCCGCGAACGCATCACCAAGCACGCGATCTATTACATTGCCCGCCAGCGCGGCGCGCAAGTCGGGGTGAAGATCATGCCCCATGACTTTCGGCGCTCGTTCATTACCCGAGTGATCGAGGAGCATGACTTGTCGATCGCCCAGAAGCTGGCGCATCACAGCAACATTCAGACGACCGCCAACTACGATGTGCGCGATGACAACGAGCGGCGTCGGGCCGTTGATCGCTTCGATCTGTGAGGGCAGGGGTTCAGGCTTCGCTCAGGACGTGGGCGTGGCCGATCATCGAGACGTGAACAGCGCTGCCCATGGGTGGCGCATACAACCCGGAACTGCGCACCATCAAGGATCGGCCTGGCTGTTGCGCGCTTTTGTGCGACTGCAATTCCACGGTCAAGGTGCAGGTATTGCCGCTGAAATCGCGCTCGGTCACCACGGCACGGCAGCCTGCGGCTCCAGCCGGATTCGTCTGGATACTGACCAGGTGCAATTGCTCGGGCCGCAGCATGATCTGCGCGCATTGGTTGTTCCGGTGATTGTTGACCGGAATCCGCCCCAGGTCGCAGTGAGCCCAGCCCGCTTCGATCCGTGCCGGCATGACCACCGCATCGCCGAGAAACAGAGCGGTCTGTTCATCGTCGGGATAGCGGTACAAGTCCAGCGGATGGCCTGACTGCACCAGCCGGCCCTGACGCATCACCGCCAGCTGATCGGCAAACGACAAGGCTTCACTCTGGTCATGGGTGACCAGAATGGTGGTAACGCCCGCATCGGCCAGCAGCCGTGCGACCAATTTGCGCATGGCGGCGCGCAAGCCGGTATCGAGTGCCGAAAACGGTTCGTCCAGCAGCATCAGGCGCGGCTGTTGGGCCAGGGCGCGCGCCAGGGCCACGCGTTGCTGCTGGCCGCCGGAAAGCTCGTGGGGCCAACGCTTGGCCATGCTGGCGTCCAGCGCCACGCTGTCCATCAGTTCGGCAATGCGTTCCTGCTTTTCAAGACCCCTGGTCGACAGCCCGAAGCCGATGTTGGCGGCGACGGTCATGTGCGGGAACAGGGCGCCATCCTGGGGCACATAGCCAATCAATCGTTGGTGGGCCGGCACCTCATGGGTGCTGTCGACCAGTGTCTGCCCATTGAGCAGAAGGCGCCCCGAATCCGGAAATTCGAAGCCGGCGATCATGCGCAGCAAGGTGGATTTGCCCGAACCCGAAGGGCCGACAATCACCGTGCGGCTGCCCGCGGGCACCGACAGGCTGATGTTTGCCAGGGCCGTCTGGGCACCGTAGGCCTTGCAGATCGAGTGCAGTTCGAGCGTGTTCATCGGCCCGCCGTCCGCTTGGATTGATGATAAAGAATGGCAGTCAGCGGCAACGACAGAACGATCATCAGCAGGGCATAGGGCGCTGCGGCGGCATAATCGATTTCGCTGGTCAACGCCCAGAACCCGGTCGCCAGGGTGCGTGTACCGTTTGGCGCGAGCAGCAGGGTGGCCGTCAGTTCATTGGTAATCGCCAGAAACACCAGCGCGGCCCCCGCGGCAACGCCCGGTGCGGCCAGACGCAAGGTGATCAGCCACAGCGCCCGGGCGGGCGAGCGACCGAGGCTGCGGGCCATGTTTTCCAACTCGATCGGTGCCTGGGCAATACCGGCACGCAAACTCACCAGCGCACGGGGCAAGAACATCAGCAGATAAGCCAGTAGCACCGTGATCGTGGTCTGGTAAATCGGCCGGGCGAAATGAATCGTAATGGTCACCAGCGCCAGGGCCACGACAATCCCCGGCAACGAACTGGTGATGTAGTTACAGCTTTCCAGCACCCGCTGCAGTCGGCCCGGCGAGCGAATCGACAGCCAGGCAATCGGGATGGCCGCCAAGGTGGTCAATAGTGCCCCGCTGATGCCCAGGAGCACAGTCTGTTCCAGCGCCGGCAGCAGCTCGGACAATTGCCAGACTTGCGTGCCGCCAGCGATCAACCATTGACCCAAGGTGATCAACGGCACACCCAGCGCCAGGGCGCAGGTCACGATCAGCAGGGCCAGCGCCAGTACGGTTGGCCCGGCAGACAGGCGCACGATCCGCTGTTCGCGGGCGCTGCCCGACCCGACGCGGGCATAACGTGCATGGCCACGCGCGGCCGATTCGACGGTCAGCATCGCCAGGCAACACAAGGCGAGCACCCCGGCCAGCATATGGGCGGCGGGGCCGTTGAAGGTTGACTTGAACTGATCAAAGATCGCGGTGGTAAAGGTGTCGAAGCGGATCATCGCGTACAGGCCATATTCGGCCAGCAGGTGCAGCCCCACCAGCAAGGCGCCGCCGCAGATGGCCAGGCGCAATTGCGGCAGCACCACCCGGAAAAATACCGCCCAGGGCTTGAGCCCCAGTGACTCTGCGACATCTTCGATGGTCGGGTCGATCCGCCGCAGGGATGCAGCAATGGGCAGGTACAGGAACGGGAAGTAAGCGATGACCGACACCAGAACGGCGGCAAACAGTCCGTGAATCGGTGGTACCAGGCTGACCCAGGCATAGCTGTGGACGAAGGCGGGGACTGCCAGTGGTGCGGTGGCCAACAACGACCACCCACGCCGCCCCGGCAGATCGGTACGCTCGGTGAACCAGGCCAGGGCCACCCCGAGCACTACGCACAAGGGAATCGTGATCACCACCAGCAACAGGGTGTTGATCAATAACTCGCCGACCCGTGGCCGGAAGATCAGCGGCACCAGGGTCGCCCAGCCGGTATCGAAGGACACGCCGAGGACAAAAGCGATCGGCAGCAGGGCCAGCAGCGACACCAGCACCGACAAACCGATCACCCACGCACCGCCACGGCCCGCAAAAAGGCCACGGGAACGTCGGCGTAAATGGGGCGGGATCGCCTCTGCGACACCCGCCGGCAGCGTTTCAGGCATCAATTAGAGCAGTCCGGCCTGAGTCATCAGCTCCACGGCTTTTTTACTGTCGAGTGTTGAAGCGTCGACTTTCGGCGCGTCAAGCTGCTGCAAAGGCACCAGTTTCGGGTTGGATTCGGCGTTTTTGCCCACCGCGTATTCGAACGAATTGCCGGTCTTGAGGATGGCCTGGCCGTCTTTGCCGGTCACCCACTTGAGGAAGGCCTGAGCCTGATCCTTGTGTTTGCTGGACGCCAGGACGCCGCCACCGGAAAGGCTGACAAAGGCACCTGGATCCTGGTGCTTGAAGTAGTGCAGGGCGGTGTTCTTGCTGTTTTCACCGGTCTTGGCCTGATCGCCGAAGCGGTAATAGTGGTAGATCACGCCGCTATCGATCTGGCCGGCATTGACCGCCTTGAGCACGGCGCTGTTGCCCCGGTACGCGGTGAAGTTGCTTTTCATCCCTTTCAACCATTCGAGGGTCGCGGCTTCACCCTTGAGTGCCAACACGGCGGCGACGATCGCCTGGAAGTCGGCGCCGGCCGGGGAAGCGCCCCAGCGGCCTTGCCAGTCCGGACCGGCCAGGTCCATCAGCGACTTGGGCAGCTCGGCTTCCGGCAGTTTGCCCGGGTTGTAGACGAAGACCGTGGCGCGCGCGGCAATGGCCACCCATTTGCCATGGGCCGGGCGGTAGGCCGCGTCGACTTGTTCAAGGGTCGTCGGTGCCACCGGCGCGAACAGCCCGGCGTTGTCGACCAGCACCATGGCCGGGGAGTTCTCGGTCAGGAACACATCCGCCGGGGAGGACGCGCCTTCCTGCACGATCTGATTGCCCATCTCGGTGTCATCACCATTGCGCACGGTCACCTTGATCCCGGTCTCCCGGGTAAAGCCTTCAATCCAGGATTTCGTCAGGCTTTCGTGCTGGGCGTTGTAGACCACGATGCCGTCGGCATCAGCGGCGTACCCATGGCCGGCGCTCAACAGCGCGGCCGTCAGCACGGCGTGCTTAAGAAAAGAAGGGATGGGGGGGATCATGCCGGGCAGCTCCTGTTTTTTAGAATCGTGCACGCAGACGTGACCGGGGTGGTCGTCAATTATTGTAGGCCAATACGAATCATTTGCAGGTTTAAGCGTGGCAAATGTCATGCGCCGGATGAGAAAATCGTCAAGTCACTGGGCTGGCGGGCAACCTCCTTGTTTTCCATTCGCGGCCTGGGTGATCAGCGCGGCCAGGCGTTTGACGTTGTTCTGATGGGCCGCCACCAAATCATCGATGCTCGGCCCTGAAGGCGTCTGTAATGTGCTGCGGCACGTCACCGGTGTGTTATCGCTTTCGCCCAGGTTGCGCAGGCGCCATTTGACGTCGATCAGGCCGTATTGCCCGGGAATCGAGTCAAAGCGCTGCACATCCAGGCGCACCGACATTTTGCGCTGGGAACTGCTGTTGACCAGTTGATCCTTCAACGCGCTGCTCAACTCATCCACCAGGCTCGCGGCCCACCACTGGGTTTCCAGAATCGCCAGGCCACTGTTGCCCTGGCGGATGACGATCTGCGGGCGATCGACCTGGGGCGGTACGCTGATCGCTTCGATCTGGATATCCGCAACGGCGGACTTTGAATGGCTGTCCGGTTGGGTCGGGACCAGGGTGTGAAATTGAATCGGATCACTGCGACAAGCGGTGAGCAGCAACAGCGCGGCGACCAAGGTGATCTTCAGCGGAAATGCCATGGGTAATGCTCCTGTGCTCAGTTGCGCGGTGGCGCTTGCAGATCCATCGGCGCGGCATTGTTGGGACGACCACGCAGCAGCGATTCCGGATGCCGGCCCAGGTAATCCGAAAGCTCGCGCAAGGAGCGTGACATGCGTCCCAGTTCGTCCAGGGTCTGGGTCAGCTGTTCCCGTTGCGGTGAATCTTCGGCCAGGGTCGAGCTGGCCGATTGCAGGGTCTTGCTGACATCCGCCAGGGTGGTTTGCACGCCCGGCAGGGTCTTGGCGTTGAATTGGGCCAGGCCTTTGCGCAGTTCGACGAGGTTGCTGTCGAGGTTGCCGGCAATGCGCTCGATCGGCAGTTGGTTGATCTTGTTGACCATACCCTCGAGTTTTTCCTGTAACTGCTCGAGGCTGCCAGGAATGGTTGGGATGGAGACGGGACGGGCGGCCGGATCGAACGCCACTTTCTCCGCCTTGGGGTAAAAATCGAGGGCGATATACAGCTGGCCGGTCAACAGATTGCCGCTACGGGCCTGGGCCCGCAGCCCGTTTTCGATGAAACTGCCCATCAGCCGCACGCCCGCGGCTTCGTCATTCGGATCATGTTTCAAGGCCTCGAGCATTTTAAGATGAGCCTGCCCCAGGCGTTGCGGAAAGATGACGATGCCGACATTGACCGGGAAGCTACGCTTTTTGGGGTCAAAATCCAGATTGACCGACACCACTCTGCCGAATTCGATGCCCAGGAACTCTACCGGCGCACCGACTTTGAGCCCGCGCAACGCCTGATCGAAACGCAAGCTCAGGTATTGCCCCTTGCCACTGGGCGGGGCGAGGGCGGTTTGCTGGTCTTCGAACAATTCGAAGGCTTTTTCCTCCCCGGCCGCTTTGTCGTTGGGGTTGTATTCCGGGGCGCGGAAGGCGATGCCGCCCACCAGGATGGACGACAGCGACTCGGTCTTCACCGCAAAGCCGTTGGCGCCAACGTTGACGTCGATGCCGCTGGCATTCCAGAACCGGGTGTTCTCGGTGACGTAGGCATCATTGGGGGCATGGACGAACACTTCGATATTCACCCCTTTGCCGTCGGCGTCCAGGGCATAGGCCACCACCTGACCGACCGGAATCTTGCGGTAGTAGACCGGAGAGCCGATGTCCAGCGAACCCAGGTCCTGGGTATGCAGGGTGAAGCGCTTGCCCGGTTCGCCATAGGTGATGGGCGGCGGGCTTTCCAGCCCCGTGAAGTTCTTCGCCCGGGCGTTCGACTGGCCGATATCGGCCCCAATGTAATCTCCGGATAGCAGGGTATCGATACCCGAAACCCCGCCGGCGCCGATACGCGGCCGCACCACCCAGAATTGCGAGTCTTCGCGGGTGAAACTTTCCGCCTGCTTGGCCAGTTTGACGGTGGCGTTGACACTCTTCTGGTCGTCGCTCAATTCCACGTCGGACACCACCCCGATCACCACATTGCGATATTTGACCTGGGTCTTGTTGGCGGTCAGGCCGCTGCCGGTCTTGAACGTGACGGTGATGGTCGGCCCTTCCTGCATGACCGAGTGCACTACCAGCGAAATCCCCACCAGTACTGCGACGATCGGCACGATCCATACCAGCGATACGCTGAATCGGCGGGTCTTGACCGGTGCCGGGCCGGGGGCTTGCGGCCCGTCAGTGGCTTGCGACTTCATCCATGACCTCCTCGTTGGGTGGGTTATTGCGTGCTTTATCCTGCTTGTCCCAGATCAAGCGCGGGTCGAAACTCATCGCCGACAGCATGGTGCACACCACCACCAGGCCAAAGAACAGGATGCCCTGTCTCGGTTCGATATCGCCCAGCGCCTGGAACTTCACCAGCGCCGCCACCAGGGCGACGACAATCACGTCGAGCATCGACCAGTAACCGATGAGTTCGACGAAGCGGTACAGCTTCGAACGTTCCTTGAGCGCCCATGAACTCCCGCGCTGCACAGTCACCAGCAGCATCGTCAGGGCGACGAACTTGATGCCCGGCACCGCGATGCTGGCGATGAAGATAATCAGGGCGATATCCCAGGCGCCGTGCTGCCAGAACTCCAGCACACCGCCCATGATGGTGCTCTCGGAACCGGAACCGAGCATGGTGGTGTTCATCACCGGCAGCAGGTTGGCCGGCACATAAAATATCAGCGACGCCAGCAGATAAGCCCAGGTCCGGGTCAGCGAGTCGGTCTTGCGCCGGTGCAGCGGTGCGCCGCAGCGTTCGCATTCATGCGGGTCATGGGTGATGTCACAGGCCAGGCCGCAGCTGTGGCACAGGCACAGATTGAGTTCGCTGGCGACCGGTGGCGTGGTCATAAGATGTCCCACAGTTCGCGGATATCGCGTCCGGCAATGCGGATCATCATCAAACTGAGCACCGCCAGGGCGAACAGACCGATACCGGGCAACACATCGAGCAATCCGGCGAGTTTGAACACCGCGACCATGGCCCCCAGCAGACAGACTTCCAGCATGCTCCAGGGCCGCAGGGTTTCCAGCCAGCGCATGCAAAACCTGAACCCGGGCGAGCGCTGGTTCGCCAGGGCGTAGCTCAGGACCCAGATCAGCAACAACACTTGGAACACCGGCGCGATGATCATCGAAATCGCCGCCACCAGCGCAATGAAGGTGATCGGTCCCTGACTGAGGGCCAGCACCGAATCCCAGAGCGTCGCGCTGTTTTTCAGGCCTTTGAGGCTGATGCTCATGACCGGATAGAAATTGGCGAACGTCCACAGGACAGCCGCCGTGAAGGTCAACGCCAGGCGCTGTTCCACTGAAAGACCGTTATAGCGCTCAAGCACGCCGCCGCAGCGCGTGCACAGGGTTTTCTGATGTTTGGCGAGCGTGACTTTTTCATACACGCAGTCGCAGTGCTCGCAGATGATCAGGTGGTCAGTCGTAGCCATAGGCCGCACTCGCCAGGAGACAGGAAATTCAGAGCACCCCCTCAATATAGAAGTGCCTTGCGATTGAGCAAATCGAAAGGCGCAATTGCCGGGTAGACCGCGTCATCGTTCTTCGCGAGCAAGCCCGCTCCCACATTGATCCTCAGTGAACACATCAGGTGTGAACGGACGCAGATCCCTGTGGGAGCGGGCTTGCTCCGGGCGGCGTTCCGACGAAGGCGGCCTTGCAGGCAACCAAAGTCTTCTTCGTCAACCGAGCAATTCGCGCAGGCGATACCAGAACATCCCGAGGGCCAGCAGCGGCGAGCGCAGCATCGGCCCGCCAGGGAAGGTCATGTGCGGCACGGCGCTGAACACGTCGAATCCCTGGCTGTGTCCGGCATGGATCGCTTCGGCCAACAGCCTGGCGCACCAGTGGGTCACGTTCAGGCCATGGCCCGAGTACCCCTGGGCGTAAAACACGTTCGGATGCTGGCGCAAACGCCCGACCTGGGGGAAGCGGTTGGCGGTGATGCCGATCTTGCCGCCCCATTGATAGGCGATGCTCACGTCCGACAGTTGCGGGAAAACCTTGAGCATTTGCGGGCGCATATAGGCCGCGATATCGGCCGGATCGCGTCCGGAATAATGGCAGGCGCCGCCGAACAGCAAGCGCTTGTCCGCCGAGAGCCGGTAATAATCAAGGCCGACCTTCTGGTCGCACAGCGCCAGATTCTGCGGGATCAACCGCGCGGCAACCTCGGGAGCCAAAGGCTCGGTGGCGATGATGTAGCTCCCCGCCGGCAGCACCTTGCCACTCAGTTTCGGTTCGAGTTCTTCCAGGTGCGCATTGCACGCCAGCACCAGCGTGCCGGCGCGTACCGTGCCGGCGGCACAGCGTACCTGCACGGTGCTGCCATGAATCAACTCCAGCACCGGGCTTTGCTCGAAGATCTGCACGCCGAGGCTCTGTGCCAGTCGCGCTTCCCCAAGGACCAGGTTGAGCGGGTGCAAGTGTCCCGAGCCCATGTCCACCAGACCGCCGGCATACACCCCGGAGTCCACCACTTGCTGGCGGATCTGCGCCGGCCCCACGAGGCGGGTTTGGTGGGCGTATCCCGACTCCGCAAGGCTTTGTTGCTCTGCCGCGAACGCCGCGAACTGCGCCTTGGTATTGGCCAGCTCACAGAAGCCCCAGCGCAAGTCGCAGTCAATCCCGTGTTCGCGGATGCGCTTACCCACCAGTTCCACCGACTCGATCCCGGCGCGCTCGAGGTAACGCACGCCTTCTGCACCGACATGCCGGGCAAAACCGCTGACGTCATGGCCGACCCCGCGGATCAACTGACCGCCGTTGCGCCCGCTGGCGCCCCAGCCGATCCGTCGGGCTTCCAGCAGAATCACCGTGAGGCCGCGCTGCGCCAGTTCGATTGCCGTGTTGACCCCGGTGAAACCACCGCCGATCACGCACACATCGGCAACCCGATCCTCGTCCAGCGTGGGGTAGGGCGCCAGGCTGTTCGCGGACGCTGCGTAATAGGACTGCGCGTGTTGGTTGTTCATTGGCTGGACTTCACTTTGCTCCAGGAACGGGTCATCAGCCGCATGATCGGCTGGGGCGGGGTGGTCGAGATGTAGAGCTTGTCGAGGACGGCCTGAGGCGGATACACCTCTGGGTTATTCACCAATGCGGCATCCATGTAGGGCTGGGAAGCCGGGTTCGGGTTTGCGTAACCGACCGAAGCGCTGACGTTGGCGATCACTTTCGGGTCGAGCAGGTTGTTGATGAACGCATGCGCTTCCTTCTGGTTGCCGGCATCGGCGGGAATCGCCAACAAGTCGAACCACAGATTACTGCCTTCCTTGGGGATCGCGTAAGCGATGTTCACACCGTTCTTCGCTTCCTTGGCTCGGTTCGCGGCCTGGAACACGTCGCCCGAGTAACCGAACGCTACGCAAATGTCGCCGTTGGCCAGGTCCGACACGTACTTGGAGGAATGGAAATAGGTGATGTAAGGGCGAATGGTCAGCAGCTTGGCTTCGGCCTTCTTGAAATCCTCAGGGTTTTCGCTGCGCGGGTCCATGCCCATGTAGTTGAGAACCGCAGGGAACACTTCATCGGCCGAATCCATCATCGACACGCCGCACTGGCTGAGCTTTTTCAGGTTCTGCGGTTCGAAAAACACCGCCCAGGAATCGATGCGGTCAATGCCCAGCACCTGCTTGACCTTGTCGACGTTGTAGCCGATCCCGTTGGTGCCCCACAGATAGGGTACCGAATGCTCGTTGCCCGGATCGTTTTGCTCCAGCAATGCCAGCAGTTTGGGGTCGAGATTCTTGAAGTTGGGCAACTGCGAGCGATCCAGCTTGAGGAAGGCACCGGCCTTCACCTGGCGGGCGAGGAAGTGGTTGGACGGCACCACCACGTCGTACCCGGTGCGACCGGCGAGCAGTTTGCCCTCCAGGGTTTCGTTGGAATCGAATACGTCGTAGATCACCTTGATCCCGGTGTTGGCCTGGAAGTCGGCGAGGGTGGTCTCGCCGATGTAATCGGTCCAGTTATAGACGCTGACGCTTGGCCCGGCCTGCGTTGCGGTGCTGAACAGCACGGCCAGGGCGGCCGGGAGCATGGATTTCAATAGATGCATGGCGACACCTCTTATAGTTGTTGAATTTATTCAGGTGTTCTTTGGTGTACTCGGCCCCTGTGGGAGCGGGCTTGCCCGCGATGAGGCCAGTACATTCAACATCACCGTTGACTGACTGACTGACTGACCGCTATCGCGGGCAAGCCCGCTCCCACAGGGGATCGGTGGGAGCGAGACCGGCTTGCCGGCGAAGAGGCCCTGACCGGCAGCGCAAATCTCAGACGCTGAGCAACAGGAACTCACGCTCCCAGGAACTGATCACCCGCTTGAAGTTCTCGTGCTCGGCACGCTTGACCGCGACGTAACCGCGCACGAACTTGCTGCCCAGGTAGCGGCTGACGGTTTCGCATTCCTCCATCTGTGTCAGGGCGTCTTCGATGGTGATCGGCAGGCGCAGGTTGCGCCGTTCGTAGGCTCGGCCCTGGACCGCGGCGCTCGGTTCAATGCGCTCGACCATGCCGAGGTAGCCGCACAACAAACTTGCCGCAATCGCCAGATAAGGGTTGGCATCGGCGCCCGGCAAGCGGTTCTCCACGCGCATCGAATCCGGCGTGGAGGTCGGTACGCGCAGGCCGACGGTGCGGTTTTCTTCGCCCCATTCGACGTTCACCGGGGCCGAAGTGTCCGGCAGGAAGCGGCGGAAGGAGTTCACGTTGGGCGCGAACATCGGCAGCACTTTGGGGATGTACTTCTGCAGGCCGCCGATATGGTGCAGGAACAGCTCGCTCATGTTGCCTTCGGCATCGGCGAAGATCGGCCGGCCGCTGACGCTATCGACCACGCTCTGGTGAATGTGCATGGCACTGCCAGGCTCGTCGCCGATCGGCTTGGCCATGAAGGTCGCGGTGACGTTGTGCTTGAGCGCCGCCTCGCGCAAGGTGCGCTTGAACACGGTAATCTGGTCGGCCAGGTCCAGCGCGTCGCCGTGACGGAAGTTGATTTCCATCTGCGCCGGACCGTCTTCGTGGATCAAGGTGTCGAGGTCCAGGCCCTGCAGTTCGCACCAGTCGTAGACATCTTCGAACAGCGGATCGAACTCGTTGGCGGCGTCGATGGAAAACGACTGCCGGCCACTTTCCGCACGCCCCGAACGGCCCAGCGGCGCCTTGAGCGGCAAGTCCGGGTCTTCGCAGCGCTGGGTCAGGTAGAACTCCATTTCCGGCGCGACGATCGGCTTCCAGCCTTTGTCGGTGTACAGCTGCAGGACTTTTTTCAACACGTTGCGCGGTGACAGTTCGATGGGGTTGCCGAACTTGTCGAAGGTGTCGTGGATCACGATCGCGGTCGGCTCGATAGCCCATGGAATCACGTAAACCGCATCGGAAACGGGCTTGCACACCATGTCGATGTCGGCCGGATCGAGCAGGTCGTAGTAGATGTCATCGTCGACAAAGTCCCCGGTTACCGTTTGCAGCAGCACACTTTCCGGCAGGCGCATGCCTCGCTCATGCAGGAACTTGTTGGTCGGGGCGATCTTGCCGCGGGCAATGCCCGTCAGGTCGCTGACGACGCACTCGACTTCGGTAATCTTGTGATCTTTCAGCCAAGTGAACAGCTGATCGAAAGGGGCATTCATAAAGACCTCGTTATTGGTTTTGTTAACGCCGGGGAGGGTGGTTTCATCCACCACACACTTCCCCTGTGGCGCGTTGACGACTATCTTGGGTGAGCCTTGCGGTTCCATCTATCCACTTTCAGCAGCACCAAAACGCACCAAACGAGTGCGTAAGGTCACCCATGACAGCGTGTAACCCATTACAAGTCCAAGCCTTCAACACCGCCGACGTGGCCGAACAGATCCGTGCCACACCCGGTTGGGTCCAGCACTACCAGCAGATGTCGCCGGGGCATTTCGCCGGGCGGGTGCGCTACCTGGACCTGCAAGGCGTGGAAATCTACGAGGAACACATGAACACCCGGGTCGAGCAGAATTTCAGTGCGCCCGAGGGCTCGCTGGCGTTCTGTTTCGATCGTAGCGACAACGCGCTGTACGTGTTGAATGAAGAAAGCCGCAACATCTGGATCACCCCGGAGAACTACCAGGAAATCGCCGTGGTGTTCGGCCCGGCGTTCGTTCAGCACCACGGCCTCAATGTTGCCAGGCTGGAAGGGTTGTTCATGGCGCCGCTGAACTCGGGGCAGAACGCGCTGTTCAGCCGCTGGCTGAGCGGGACCCTGACCCGGCTGACGCAGACACTCGATCCGCCGAGCAAGGAGGCATTGACCCAGCAGTTGCTGGAGGACTGCCTGTACATCCTCGATAACGCCTGCGTCTGCCTCGATCGCGGAGGTCTGCGGCGCCGCGCCGAAGAACGGGCAGTCATGAAGCGTATCGGTGAATGGGCGGCCGACGTTCCGGAAGAAACCCTGAACCTGCTGGAGCTTTCCCAGGTGGCCGGAGTTTCCCTGCGTCAGTTGCAGCAGGCGTTCAAGGCCTACACCGGCATGACGCCCACCCATTGGCTACGCTTGCGCCGGCTCAACAGCGCGCACCGTGAACTGCTCAAGCGCTCGCCCATGGAGACCACGGTGGCCGAAGTGGCGATGCAGTGGTCGTTCTGGCATCTGGGAAGGTTTTCCAGCAGCTATCGGGCGTTGTTTCAAGAGTTGCCAAGTGAAACGCTCAAGCGTAGCTGTCGCTAATATAAAGCTCACCCATGTGAGCTTTATCCGCAATAATACTCACCGTGGTCACTATTAATACATCAGGCGCACACTTAATACGTGCTATCGTTAACCTTATGAAGGATAACGCTCATTATGGTGCGTATTATGAAAGACTTTTTCCCGGTCGCCTGTGCCGACACCCTCAGCAAAATCGGGCTTCTGGTCAAAGCCAGGCGCTTGACGTCGGGCATGCGCCAAGCGGATTTCAAATCGACGCTCGGCATCTCCGAGCACACGCTGCGCAAAATCGAAAACGGGTCGGAATTCGTCGACCTGCGATCTTTTATGCTGGTCCTGTGGCGCCTTGGGATCAACGAGTCGATTTTCGCCTCATTGGACGGGATCGAAACCACATCGCAGATCACCCGCTATGTCACCGATGAGGACGCTCACCAGAGCATTGCCTCCAAACGTGTGCGGTTGCGCAAATCCAAAGCGGAGGACTTCTGATGTCCCGTGCCTATATCTACATGGAGCACCCGGACACCCGAGAGATCCTGACCCTTGGCAGACTGACCCTGCAGGGGAGGTTCGGCGAATTCATTTATGCGCCCGACTATGTAGAGCGTGGCAACTGGGTGCCCGATCCCATCAACTATCCGTTACGCGCAGAAGCCTATACCGGCATTGCCAAGAACCGAGGCATACCGGGCTTTATCAACGACGCCATGCCGGACGGATGGGGAGAGCGCTTGCTCCAGCGCGCCTTCGGTCAAGTGCTGGCGCCCATCGAATTCTTGCTCAAGTCACCGAACAACGACCGCGTCGGCAATCTCATGGCCGGAACAGCGACTGTGCCCGTACCCGGCCTGGGAGACAGTCCGGTGCCAACCTTGAAAGGTTTGGCCAAATTCATAGAAGCCTGCGAAGCGGTCTATGACGGACAACTGGATGAACAGTCGGTCGCGATGCTGAACATCCGCCAGCAACGCTCCTCCCTAGGTGGTGCGCGGCCAAAGCGAACATTGCAGGACCACGGGATGCTGATTCTGGCCAAGCCCCGAGACCGCTTTGACCAATATGATTTCCCTGCCATCGAATATGCCTGCATGACCTTCGCCGCATCCAAGGGTATGAACGTTGCCAATACCGCCTTGCATGCCGAAACGCCCTCTACGTTATTGATCGAACGCTTCGACCGCACACCCTTGGCCGAAGGCGCCAGGCGCATCCCGATGCTCAGTGCGCTGACCTTGCTGGATGCGGAATGGAACGAGCAATACCACCGTGACTGGCGCTATGCGGCAGTCGCTGATGAAATGCGCCGGCGCGGAGTGCCGGACGTGGATCTGCACGAGCTGTTCAAACGCATGTGCTACAACGCCTTGGCGGGCAACAGCGACGACCACCCGCGAAACCACTCGATCATCTGGCTCGCAGGGCAGTGGCGCCTCTCACCGATGTACGACGTGCTGCCGATTGTCGATGAGGGTCCTGCCCAGACCTTGGCCATGGCAGTGGGCCGGGACGGCAATCAAATCAGCCGGGCCAATTTACTCAGTCATCACAGCCACTTTGCGCTGAGCCGTGAACACGCCGAGCACTTGCTGGACGAAGTGATTGGCTGGGAGGAAGAGCTGAAAGACTATTACGCCCAGTGGTTGCAGGGCGAAGAGCTGCAGATGGCGTGCGGCGCGGTCAGTACTGTGCGTATGCGCTAGCAAGCGTACCTGGGGCTGGATCAGTCTTGAGGGTGCACCAGAAATCAAAGTTTCTACCTCAAAACGCGAAACGGGTGTCCGGGTTGGGTAGGGGAGATTGATAAGCTGAAACAGGGGAATTAACAGGCTGATATATAACTCAACTAAATAGATGTTTAGTTGAGTTATCGTAACTTTGACCCTGAAAACCGTCCAGAGGGCGGCTTAGTCACGAATTTTACAAAGTACGTTGTATTCGGGTAATTATTTTTGCCTCATGGAGTTATTTGATCATCATCGCCAACAACCGCGATGGCGCACAGTGCTTCTGACTAGTGCTAGGCTCTGTACGAAAAGTAATGTCGCGAACACCGCATGGCACAGGCCAACGAAACCATCGCAGCAAAACTTTTCGCGAGCTTGTCGAAGCGTGTAACGATGGGGCGGTTCCCCTTCAGCATCCGAACATGCGCTCGATGATGTTGCGCTGTCAGTATTTGAGGCGATCAAACAGCCTGGGCAAACCCGGTCGAGGCTTGTGCTTCATGGGTCGCAACGGGATCACTGGCTGCATCCGATAACTATCGCAGTAACGGCGCAATGCCTCGGCGTCATAGCCCTTGTCGACCAGCAGCCATCGACAGCGTTTGGGGGGACGGCCACGCAGGTTTGAGCAATTGATCGAAGGCGTCTCGGTTGCGGCAATCACAAAAGCGTTGATAGACCGTAGACCAAGGCCCGAAACGCTCCGGCATATCTCGCCAAGCAGCGCGTGAGCAAAGCACCCATAGGATGCCATTCAGCATCAAGCGATCATCTGCCCTTGGGCGACCACCGCGCGGGGCTTCGATGAAGAGGTCAGCAACAAATTCCCAGGCCGCGTCGGGGAGTCCATAACGTTTGGTCATCGTGGGCTCCTGCCTTTGATGGACGCGTACTCAACTGAATCCCGATGCATATAGGGTTCAAATGAGTTTCAGCTGATTTCCTACAGATCCTAGCCGATCCCAAAGTACACAATCGTAATGCCTGATCCGCGCCTGAATGAGACAGGCGCTTGCACTGGTTAATGTCGAGTACGCCGCCGGTCATCAACAAGAATGACCTTCCTTAAAATCTGGGTCAGCCCAAGTCTCGGCTTTATCAACGTTAAGCACCCAGGTTACTTATGGGCTAGATTTCCGGATTTGATGCTGCAGGAGTAAAATGAATCCGGACGTCTGTAGAGGAAAATCTTGTCCAAGCGGTAAATCGCCCATGCAAGGAATTTAGTTCTTGAAATGAAAAGAAATTACTGCCGAGAGCTAGCGGAGTTCGCATATTTAAATGAGGTCAGCCCAAGGCACGGCTTGATCAACAGCCAAAGGAATGACTACAACCTTATGATTTTGTGGGGTTTCGCATAATTCGCTAGGTTTCGCATTTTTAAGTAATCTCGACAATCATCTCCTCGAAATGTGCGTGCAACCGGGCTGATCCTGAAATACATCATTACGTGTAATGTATATTATGTTAAACGACAGGTCATGTCATAGATGTTCATGAGCTGCTTAAGCCACTGATTCGACAAAACCGCTTCTGGCGTCCACTCTCTCAACGGGCCATGTACTTCGCGTTCATGGCGCGTCATTGAATGAGGGAATGAGGTGGCTACCAATGAAGCTGATTCAGTGCCGTTTCTCTTCAGGTCTGCGTGTGCCGCTGCTTGTGCAAGCTGGTAATGCGGCGCCGTTACCCATACTCGTTCCGTTCATCTACGTACAAGTAAAACTCAGACACCGCGCATACTGGCTCCAAAGCGGGCGTCAGGCCGATAATCTGGTCGCCCGAATCGGTTCAGCTAAAACGACATCTTTTCCGTAGATCGATCCGCGCACCCGTGACCAATACCTGCGGCTGTTGAAGCAGTATCTGTCCTGGTGCGTCACTCGATACATCCCGCGCGCTCGTCAAAACTCAACCACCCAGGCAAACATCGAGGTGGTATTTGCAGATGTCGCCGACGTCATTGAACGACGCTTTGAGAGCCATATCATCAATGTTCGTCCCGACCACGCTCGTTACCGCAGCCTGACAGATTCACAACTCCAGATCATTCGCACACTGATTCGCCCGGGCGCTGCGGAGAATCCGTTTCCGGAACGATTGCAGTTGCGCAATTGGCTAATGATTGAATTGCTGCTGGAGACCGGTATCCGTCGCGGAGAGCTTCTGAAGCTCTACACCACAGATATCAATCAGGGTTCTCAGCACGCCTATGTCAGCATCAATGACCGCGAACATGACCCAGGCGACCCGCGCGTTGAAGAGCCTGCGCTGAAAACACACGGACGGACAGTAAGTATCTCCGCACAGTTGTATGAGGTCTACGAGCACTATATCCAGGGCGAACGGCGCCCTCTGCGTGACGGCAAACCGATGAAATTGCCGTACAGCTATTTATTCATCTCTGACCGAGGCCGCCCGCTGTCGATTCGCGCATTGTCTAACGTCCTCGATCGGCTGTTTCTGACCCTTGAACTGGCTCATCCGGGGTTGTTGCCTACACTTTCTGCACATGACTTTCGCCACACCTTCGCCGACCGTTTCTTGGCTTACCTGGTCGAGACGCGCGGGCATGATCTGGAGCGCGCCACGGACGAACTCCGACGAGTCTGCGGCTGGTCTGATACTTCGGCGATGCCACGCCGTTATGCAAGTCGTTATCTAGCCGAGTCGGCCAACCGCCATAACGCCCAGCGCGCCTCGGCAGCCTGGAGCCGACTTGACAGTTAAGGAGGTTCGCTGTGACTAAATCAGTTGGCCAAGATCATCCTTTACCCTCCTCCTCTTTTGCGGGTTATTTGTTCCAAGGGCCGACTCAGGTTGCTATTCGAACACGCACCAATGATCAGCCACGATACGTCGATACTCGGCTGAAGGTGTGGACGTGGTACGACGGTGGACTCGCGATGAAAATCGATTGGACTGCACTCCAACTGAATTCGGAGCTAATCGAAATAGGCAAAGGCTTTATGGCCTACGCACTTGAGAAATATGCGCCTCGAACCGCAGTAATGTTCGCAGATACCCTACGCTTTTTATCTAGTACAAATCTCGCGGCCGGACTTCCTTGGGACCCCCATCAACTGGTCACTGCTCTCGAAGAACTCAAAAAAACGAGGACAGTACTTATAGGGTTTCGAAGGCTTTACCGTTGGGCAATGGATAGAGGAATCAATGGCTTCGATCCAATCACCTACTTAAGAATCAAGGATGTGAAATCAGATCGAGTTGACCCGTATGCGCGAATTTTTCTCTCGCAGTCTGGCTTAGACCTTGATGAGGAAGTTCGGTTGCTCAAACGCATTGAACGAGAGGTTTCACCTAACTCTTGGGAGGAAGCCCAGTTTAATATAGTACTTCACTTGGGTTTCGAACTCGCACCACGCTCGATTCAATTCCATTCGCTTGACATCGCGGATTTTGAGTTCATTGAAAGCGCTGGTCATGAGAGGTACTACACCCTGTGGCTACCCATGGCCAAAAAGGTCGGCCAACGCAGACCTGAGCGACGACCCCGCAAAGTCACCTTCCGGCTGGGTGAAAAAATCTCACGCCACATCTCGGAAATACAACGCCAGTTTGGCAGCGACTGCGAACCATTATTTGTCAGTCCTAATGGAAGACGTCTGTCAGTTAACGAAATCGGTGCAGGCCTCAAACATGAACTGCGTGAAGCAGGGATAGACAAGCCTAATCAGGTAACTATCTTGCTGCGTCATCACCTCGGGCAAGGTTTGGCGGACCAGGGATCACCGGCAGACATGATTGCCGAACTGCTTGGCCACAACAGCACAGTTGCGGCGCGTGCTTACGTCACGGCAACCCCCAACCTCAGCTTTTTCAAAAAATCGATTCGTGGAAGACAAAATATGAAATAGCTGCGCTATTCGCCCTTTAGCAGGCTTCTGTGCGCTCTGTTTCCTGAGACGGGGCCATAACCTAGACTAATGAATACTAGTGAGGCTCCTAACGCACCCTTCAAAGGCTCGCTTCAAGAGCAGGACACCGATTTTGTCGTAAACGCCTATCCTGCTTCGGGCGATGTTTTCGAGCCGACGAAACGCCGTGGAGATCGCGGAATCCGGGTTTTTCAGAAAGCCTACAGCTGGATCGGTTAGACGTTCATCGAGCAGTCGAAAGCTCAGCGATACGGGAATTTCTGTAGGAGATTGAGCGATCGAATTTTCTCGCTCCACTCTGGACGATGGACGATGTAGTCGCGGAAGCGCCATGGCCGAATTGGGCGCGCCTGCTCTAGCTTTTCGAGATCGGTTGACAACAGGCATCCCGCTTCGCAGCGTTGAAAGACACTGCGATCGATTATGTATTCTTCGATCTCTGCATCAAACATCTGCAAGAGTTGGATGGCTGTGGAGAGACCGTTTGGGCCCTCTCCGGAATAGCTAGAGGATAATCTCGATTTTATCAGCACCTACTCACTTGTCCAGGCGCAATGGTGCTTCATTACCAGCAGATGTGACACTGCGTCTAACGGGGCTTAACAAATTCGAATTTCATGAACTTTTCGAAAAAAGCTTGGTTGCATCCCCGCCCGAGGCAATTCTGCAGTACGTGTTCGATCTTTCGAAAGGCAATGCAGCGTTTGCTTCTTTACTGGCTCAACTGCTCCAAACGGAAGACCGGCCAGCATCTGAGATACTGGAAGCGCTTAGCCCTTTCTCTCGGAGCACCATTCTTGGGCCTGATGGGCTGCCACTTGAGCGGAACAGTCCGTCTGAGCGGCAGATTTTAGTCGATCTTAACTCAATGACGGCGGAGGCTCTGAGCCGGATTTATCGTGAGCCGCAGCTTATTCATGAACTGACGCCACGTAAGTTTGAGGAGTTTGTCGCCGAGCTCCTGTCACGCCTTGGCTATGAGGTGGAGCTCACTCCGGCCTCAAAAGATGGAGGAAAAGACATCTGTGTGGCGAGGAAGGATCATTTGGGCACGTTCATGTACGTCGTAGAATGCAAGAAGTACTCTCCAGCTCATCCAGTCAAGGTTAATTTGGTTAGACAGCTAAGCGGCGTTGTTCAAGCAGAGCGAGCTACGGCGGGCATACTCGTAACCACGTCGTCCTTCACTCGGGGAGCGCGAGAGCTTGAGAAGCAGCTGTCCCATCAGATTAGTTTAAAGGATTACATGGATATTCAAGATTGGCTCAAACACGCCTTACGGATCTGAGTGTAGAAGAACAAGCCTCAGGGCAATCGCTGAAATCTTGCGTTCTGACAGCTAAGGATTTTGGCCAAAGATGGGTACGAGAAACTCTGCCGTTTTCGCACAGCTACATCATGGGGTCACTTTACCCTGCGCACTGCAGGTCGAGTCGTGAGGACGATGCTTCTGCCGGCTAGCGCCTGAGCAATTGATGCATACAATCAACCGTTGATTGTTGTCCGTCGTGTGCCGTCCATGGATTTTGAGATAGGAGAGGTCTCAAACGGCTGGCAAGCCACGTCACAGCTGGCTGCGACAGCTTTAATTCTCAGATTTCAAATGATACGTGTTACGCTCCTATGAGCTTTTCGTAAATTTTGTATTTTTCGAACCAGTGTCAAGCGTAGAAAAAATATTTGAAAAAGAAATATTTTGCGAGCTGAATGCTTTAGCTTCCGGCCCCTAACTCGCGCTCCGTCGCTGTAACAGCCATAGGTACGCCCAAGGAAAGGATATGTATAGACCATGGATCAAGCCAAGCCGTCACAGCAAAGCCGCTGGTCTCAGGAATCTCGGCGATCCCATGCTTCCCTCCAGATCCCAAGCTTCCGTTTGGTGTCTCAGTTCAACGAACGACGTGATCTGGCAGCTACGGAGGCGCACGCATGAATAGATTCTTGTCCCCACCCACCTCCGCAGCATTAAGCTGCGAACGAAGTCAGTCTGGGTTACTTGGTGGGGGTTATCGACCTTTCGCGGGTGAGTCAGCTAGTAGCTTTTACATGCCGCTTCAAAACTTTGCAGGTACCTACGAAACAGACGACTACAGCGCGGCGTTGTACATAGTTAACCTGTTATTGTCCAAAGATGCGGAGCTTAGCCCTGAGGAATATAAAAATTTCGTTATTCAGTTGAGAGGGTATTTAAAGACGCTGAAAGCGTCGGCGAACGTCCCGGCTGAGGCGTTAAACTCTCTTCAGCAGATGGCTGAACACATCCCAGAAATTGGTCCGCTGATGTTTTCATTAGGAAATTTACCTGGAACAATTGCAAGTGCATCAGGCGCAGTTATGGCTGCAGCCAAGTCCAGAAAAGTTACGGACCTGCTAGAGCTGACTACCGAGCAGAAAAATAAATTACATTCGTGGGCTAATACACGAGGCGCTCCTGGTTCCAGATCAGCCCGCAAGACATTTAAAAATAACATTACGATCATTCAGAGAGATGGCAAGTCTTTCTTTAAGATACCTGTTACCGCTGTTGCGCAGCACTACAAAATATTAGGTCAAGCTGGGCAGCAGTTTGCTCATATACCGCTAGTTGGCACTAGCGCAGCATTGAGTCAACGGGCGCATCTGCATAGTAATGGTGCTACGGGCGCACTTAAATTTATGGGTGGTAACACTGTAGGACTAATTATTGCTACGGGCCCACAGGCAGTTCTGGACTACACAAACTCCACCAGCAGAACCGAGTTTTACAGTAAATCTTTTGACAGTCAGCCTACGAACGTCGCATCGGTTGGCGCAGGTATAATTGTAGGGAATATAGCTAGAGTCGCAATTACCGCACTAGCTGCCGGTAGCACTGGCGTCGCCGCCGCAGGAGCCGCACCTTTGATTGCTATTATCCTCATCGGCTGGGGTGCAGGCATGGTTGCACAATGGGCTATGGGAGAGAGTGGAGCAGATAAACTGATCGGAGATAAATTAAAAGAAATGATTAAAGATAATGATTAATTCCGAGACAATAAAGACAGGTGGTTGGGCAGTTTTTTTTCTGCTGGCGTTATTCATGGCTTTTGGTACTCTCATGCTGGGCAATAATTGGCATGTTTACTTTTTTTTGTTGGCTTTCATGCTCTCATGGACATTGTATATAGTCTACATATGTGAGAGCTATATTACCTATATATGGTCGCTCTTGATCTCATGCGTCGGAGGTTTTACATTGCCTGCGTGTGTTGTTGCATACGGTTTGGCTGCAGATGCGTCGTTCGATTTAAGTCTATACCGTTTTCTGATTGGTCTCGCGCCAGCTGCTCTAGTTGGTATTGTTTACATAGTGGTGACTAACACTAGGCCAGTATACCAACCCTTTGAATATAACGGAAATAGGATCCAGACTCGCCAAGACGTTAATTCGAAGCCGTCTATGAATTACAGTATTCCTCTGATTGGTGGGGTGACTACTCTTGCCGCTAGCATTTTTTTAAAATGGGCAGGAATGTTAACAGGCGCGCTCGTAGGTATGACAGTTATGACCGGTGGCAGCATCTTTATACTGCTCTACGGCCGTCATGTCCTCCGAGGTTTGCGAGCACTCCGTATTCAAGAGCGGAGCATGCCCGTCCCATATACCTTCATGCAGCTAGACGAAATTCGCGAAGCACGCAGCCGTTGGTGGCTTGGCAGGTTATTCAAATGGATAGCATCTTGGCGCAAGTCGTCGGGGGCTTGATTTACTGAAGAAATTACAGGCAGACCGTCCCTGACGATCTGTTAACAGCGAAGGAGTATTTGAAGCAATGGATCTTTCCTTTTTGTTTACAGCGCAAAATAGATGTCTTTTCTAGCTTACGATGGCTCTCTCAGGCGAACAGGAGTTATTGCGCGTCCCCAGTAAGCCGGCTAGTGTGCGCCTACCCTAGCCGATCACTTGTTGCCGTTACCACTGAATCAATTTTTGAGGCGCGCCCAAATGCCATGCGCCTGAGGCGTTGCTTCTTCCTGTTTAATACCAGATTTGGCTTGGATACTCACCGATGAAGTGCATGACGTGGGTGCCTGCAGCAGCCACCACTTCAGGGCTAGCCAGATCAAGGTCGTATGCCCTGCAACATCGTTTTCCAATCCAGATCCAAAACGTGCTTTCTGAAAAGCAGCATCCCTCATCCCCTGAATTGGGACTGTCAGAGGTCGGGGTGGCAAAGCTAAGGCGGGCGGAAAACGAGGTCTATGAACATCAATCGATGAACACTTACGTTAATTTTAATAGCGTTGAGTCAGCAGTTTTAAGGTCATGAGCTACTTATGAACATATGACATCGCCCACTTGTTAAATCGTGTAATGTGACGCATCCCTCAGCCGCTGTTCGACACTACGCCCAAAAGCAACGGCGAGCGTACCGGTCCTTCCATGGTAAGGCCCCTCCTCGGCGCGATGCTTGAACTCGACGAGTGCTTACAACCGGATGGCTCGCTGAACGAGTTTTCCATTACGGAGGTTTTACGACGCAACGGTTCACTTGCAAATTTGCCACAGACCAATGCGGAACGTCACGTCGCCTGCCGCCATTTCCGGCCACCATAAAACTCGAAAACAGTCTCCTGATCCTCGAAGCCCTAGAATTCGCCACTCCGCTGGCCGTCGCAAACAACCATAGTACCTCCTCGGGTAAAGCCTTCGTCTCAAATATCGTCGGAGCACAGCATACACTCAGCGCAGATTCCGGAGATGTTTGGTGGATAGGGCCTCAACCAGGCTCATCGTCCCAGCCACTTCCGTGGTGCACCCCGCAGTATTCCGAACATTGTGCAGCTCGTTGCGGGCATTGATCGACGCAAGATCTCTCTGAAACAGCACCCGCGGCATCAAGGCCGCTTCGAGCTCCTGATACTACGCCGGCGTTGGTCGAAGTCGCTCGGAATGCAAGTCGCGTAGTCGAAACCGTTCGGTTAATCGTCGGTAATTCGGAGGCTGAGTCTGTTCGATTCGCACTACTACGCCGTGATCTATACCTGTCACAAACCCGCTCTCCCCTGACAAAAAAGAGCCTTTTGTCAACGTTTCAACGATCCCAGCAAATCCCTGAGGCGCGCTGGTCTTCGATCAGGCGCGTAATTGAGCAGCGAACTACGCTTCTTTTTGAATTTATGGTTTAACTAGATAGTTAGCTATCTATATAATGAACACATCATTTCAACGGGACATTCAACGTGAAGCAGAGTCAACGCCTCTCGGGCGTATCAAAATTCATTCTGGTCGGACTGGGCTTGATCATCGCCCTCCTCGGCTTGGCACTTGCTGCTGGCGGCATGAAATTGGTCAGCCTGGGAGGGTCTTGGTACTTCCTGGTGGGTGGGCTGGTGATGGCCGTTTCCGGTCTGCTGATCGCTCGCTTCAAAACGGCCGGTGCCTGGTTGTTCGCTGCGTTTCTGGTGGGCACGGCGATCTGGGCTGTGAGTGATGCCGGGCTGGTTTTCTGGCCGGTATTCTCGCGCCTGTTCATGTTCAGCGCCATTGGCCTGGCGGTCACGCTGGTCTACCCGCTGCTCAAGCGTGCCAATGGTGGCGTCCCAGGTCACGGTGCCTATGGCATCGCTGCTGTGTTGGCGATTGCGCTGGCGGTGGCCGCTGGCAACATGTTCGTTGCGCACCCGACTGTCGCCGCCACGGGCACTGGCCCGGGCCTGACGCCCGTCGAGCCAGCCAACGCGCAAAAGGACTGGGCTCACTACGGTAACACCGAGGGCGGTAGCCGCTTTGCTGCGCTGGATCAGATCAACCGCAACAACGTCGACAAGTTGAAGGTGGCGTGGACGTACCACACCGGTGACGTCGCCGAGAGCGATGGCAATGGCGCCGAAGACCAGCTCACCCCGCTGCAGGTCGGTAACAAGGTGTTCATCTGCACCCCGCACAACAACCTGATCGCACTGGATGCCGATACCGGTAAGGAACTCTGGAAAAACGCGATCAACGCGCAGTCGAAAGTCTGGCAGCGTTGCCGTGGCATGGCTTATTTCGACGCCACGACGACCATCGCTCAGCCAAGCAACTCGACCATCATCGAAGCCAAACCTGCCCCGGCAGCCAATTGCCAGCGCCGTTTGCTGACCAACACGATTGATGCCCGCCTGATCGCGGTCGATGCCGACACCGGCGAGTTCTGCCAGGGGTTCGGCAACAACGGTCAGGTTGATCTGAAGGCAGGCCTGGGTGATGTTCCGGACAGCTATTATCAGTTGTCTTCCGCACCGCTGATGGCCGGCGCCACCGTGGTGGTTGGCGGTCGAGTGGCCGATAACGTCCAGAGCGACATGCCGGGTGGTGTGATTCGTGGGTTCGATGTGATCACCGGCGCGATGCGCTGGGCATTCGACCCGGGCAACCCGCAGGATCGCAAAGCGCCGGCCGACGGCAGTACTTATGTGCGCAGCACGCCGAACAGCTGGGCGCCGATGTCCTATGACCCGGCGACCAACACGGTGTTCCTGCCGATGGGCAGTTCTTCCACCGACATCTATGGTGTCGAACGCAGCAAGCTCGATCACACCTACGGCGCCTCGATCCTGGCGCTGGACGCGAGCAGCGGTGAAGAACGCTGGGTCTTCCAGACCGTTCACAACGACCTCTGGGACTTCGACCTGCCGATGCAGCCGAGCCTGATCGACTTCACCAAGGACGGCAAAACCGTACCCGCGCTGGTCATCGGCACCAAGGCTGGGCAGATCTACGTGCTCGATCGTGCCACCGGCAAGCCGCTGACCACGGTTGAGGAAGTACCGGTCAAAGCCGCCAACATCCCCAACGAACCGTACTCGCCCACCCAGCCGAAATCGGTGGGCATGCCGCAGATCGGTGCTCAGCACCTGACCGAATCCGACATGTGGGGTGCAACGCCGTACGACCAGTTGTTGTGCCGTATCGATTTCAAATCGATGCGTTATGACGGCCTGTACACCGCGCCGGGCACCGACAAATCGCTGAGCTTCCCAGGTTCGCTGGGTGGCATGAACTGGGGCAGCATCTCCACCGACCCGGTGCACGGCTTCATCTTCGTCAATGACATGCGTCTGGGTCTGTGGATTCAGATGATCCCGTCGCAGAATAAAGGTCAGGCCACTTCAGGTGGCGAAGCGTTGAACACCGGGATGGGCGCCGTGCCGCTCAAGGGCACGCCGTATGCGGTGAACAAAAACCGCTTCCTGTCGGTCGCCGGCATTCCTTGTCAGGCACCGCCGTTCGGCACGCTGACCGCCATCGACATGAAGACGCAGAAAGTCGCCTGGCAGGTTCCGGTCGGCACCGTTGAAGACACAGGACCTCTGGGTATCCGCATGCACCTGCCAATCAAGGTTGGTCTGCCGACCCTCGGCGGCACCCTGTCGACTCAAGGTGGCTTGATCTTCATCGCCGGTACTCAGGACTTCTACCTGCGCGCCTTCAATAGCGGTAATGGCGAAGAAGTCTGGAAGTCGCGCCTGCCAGTGGGCAGTCAGGGCGGCCCGATGACCTACGTCTCGCCGAAAAGCGGCAAGCAGTACATCGTCATCACTGCCGGTGGTGCGCGCCAGTCGACCGATCGCGGCGACTCCGTGATGGCTTACGCCTTGCCGTAAGCCGATGTGCCCGCCTCACTGGCGGGCAATCTCTCTGTGCGCGGCACCTGCGGGTGCCGCGCCGCTTTGCGAAATCATTCAAGATTCCACCAGGAAAACTCACATGTTTTTGGCTGTTCGCTTTTCTCATGCAGGCTGGCTCAACGGCTTGCTACTGGGCCTGACCTGCAGCGCCACCCTGCCCGCCTTCGCCGATACCGACTCGAATCTTTTGACCCGCAATACCCTGACCGGTGATTGGGGTGGTCTGCGCCACCAGATGGATCAGGATGGCATCAAACTCACCGGTGACTACAGCGGCGAAACCGCCTATAACGCTGATGGCGGCCTGCACCGTTCGGCCCGTTACTCGCAAAACATCAAGCTTGGTGCGCAGTTCGACCTGAGCAAACTGTATGGCGTGGAGAACGCCGGCAAGATTCAGCTGACCATCAACGACCGACGCGGCAATAGCGCCTCCGAGGATCTGGTCGGCAACCGTCTGCCCATCCAGGAAAACTACGGCGGTCTCTACACGCGTCTGACTGAACTGAGTTACGAGCGCACCCTGTTCACCAAGGCCTTCAACGTGAAACTGGGTTACATGGCCATGGGCAACGACCTCGGTGGCCTGGACAGTGGCATTCTCTGCAACTTCATGAACGCCGGTTTTTGCGGCCATCCACTGAACATGTCCGGCGGTAGTGGCTGGACCAACTACCCCAACGCCCACTTGGGCCTACGCGTGAAGTACGACCTGTCGTCGTCCTGGCAGCTGCGTGTGGCGGCCTTCAATGTCGATCCTGAGAGCAACGGCAATTCCAGCCGTGCCTGGCATCTTGGCCCGAAACATACGACCGGCACCGTGGTGCCGATCGAACTGGTGTACAAGCACGCGGGTGAGTTGCCCAGCGAGTACAAGGTTGGCTACTACTACGACAGTTCCGACGTGAAACGCATCGGCAGCGATAAAGAAGTGTCCGGCCGCGGCGGTCATTACCTGCTGATTGATCAGGCCGTGTGGAGTTCGCAATCATCCGAGGGCCGCAGTCTGCACGCCTTCGGCCAATACTCGGCGGCCAGCGAAGCGGCTTCACCGTTCAGCAAGTGGTACGGCACCGGCGTGGTTCTGTACAAACCGTTCGAAGGTCGCCCGCGTGACACCGTCGCTCTGGGCTACGGCAGGGCCGTGCCCAATCCACGCAGCCGGGATGTGCAGCAGGACGCCGCGCTCGCCAATGGCACAACGTTCCCGAATTTGGACAGTGCCGAACAACTGATCGAGCTTGGCTATGGCTACCAAGCCACTCCTTGGCTGACGCTGCGCCCGAATGTGCAATACATCATCGAACCAGGCGCGTTTTCCGGGCAAGACATCGACAATGCGCTGGTGCTCGGTTTGCAGGTGAAAGCTGCGCTCTGAACTCTCGATTAGGGGACCTTCAAAGAAACAGGAAAACCGGCGCAAGACCGGTTTTTTTGTTGTTCAATTATTTGTGTTGCTCGCGAAGAACGTCATCTATGCGCTTATGTGGCAGCGTCAGAGCGGCGGGATTATTAGGGAGGATAAGGGAGTGATGGAGTCTATGGATCAAGTTCAAGCGTGAATGCCAACGCCTCCGTCTTGAGCGAACATCCCGAGTCTCACCCGGAGCCTATCAAGTGGCTCACTGGCACTCAGTTCCCAAAGCCTTCGTAACTCCTCCCCGTCGACCGCCTCTCGGCGACGGCCGCGACACGACGAAACCCCGCGATTGCCGCCAAAGGCTTTCAGTCATGCCCGTTCAACTACTCACGGTTTCGTTCGCTAATCGCACGACATCTCGTGCCGAGACACCCTCCTTCACCCGTTGTTTGGCAGGCTATGCACACCTTGCAGCCATCATGATTCATGCGGTTTGTCGTCGGATCATTCTGCTCAGCCAAATAAAACAGGAGTACGCCTTGATCAATAAAACATTTGAATCTGTCGCTGCCGCACTAGACGGCATTGCCGATGGTTCGGTCATCATGGTGGGTGGTTTCGGTACTGCCGGGATGCCGTCGGAGTTGGTAGATGGCGTCATAGCCTCGGGTGTTCGCGAACTGACCATCATCAGCAACAATGCCGGCAATGGTGAAATCGGACTGGCCGCATTGCTCAAGGCCGGGCGCGTTGCCAAGGTCATCTGTTCGTTTCCACGCCAATCCGATTCCTATGTCTTCGACGCACTCTACCTCGCAGGAAAGGTGCAGCTTGAGGTAGTGCCACAAGGCAATCTGGCCGAACGTATCCGCGCGGCAGGCTCTGGAATCGGAGCGTTTTATTCGCCCACCGGATATGGCACGTTGCTGGCCGAAGGCAAGGAAACCCGGGTGATCGACGGTCGCAACTATGTGCTGGAAATGCCGTTGCGCGCGGATGTCGCCCTGATCAAGGCCGAAAAAGGCGATCGCTGGGGCAACCTCACCTATCGCAAAGCCGCGCGCAATTTCGGACCGATCATGGCGATGGCAGCGAAAATGACCATCGCCCAGGTCAATCGGGTCGTCGAGTTGGGAGAGCTGGACCCCGAGCACATCATCACGCCAGGGATCTTCGTTCAGCGCGTGGTCGCCGTGCCGCTCGCCCCTGTCTCGAAAGCCAACGTCAAGTGAGGCCTGCCATGACTTTCATGAAAAAACTATCGCGCAGCGAAATGGCCCAACGTGTGGCCGACGATATTCTCGAAGGCTCCTACGTGAACCTGGGTATTGGCGTGCCCACGCTGGTGGCCAACTACCTGGGTGACAAGGAAGTGTTCCTGCACAGTGAAAACGGGGTGCTGGGCATGGGCCCGAGTCCTGCGCCGGGTGAGGAAGACGATGACCTGATCAACGCGGGCAAACAGCACGTGACGCTGCTGCCCGGTGGCGCCTACTTTCACCACGCCGATTCGTTCTCGATGATGCGCGGCGGGCACATCGATATTGCCGTGCTTGGCGCCTTCCAAGTCTCGGTCAACGGCGACCTTGCCAACTGGCACACCGGTGCCGAAGGTTCCATTCCGGCCGTGGGTGGCGCGATGGACCTCGCGACAGGCGCGCGTCAGGTGTTCGTCATGATGGATCACCTGACCAAGACGGGCGAAAGCAAATTGGTGGCGGAATGCACCTACCCGCTGACCGGCATAGGCTGCGTGAATCGGATTTATACCGACCTGGCTATTCTGGACGTCACTGCGAAAGGCTTGAAGGTCCGGGAGATTGTCGCTGATATCAGCTTCGAGGCATTGCAAACGCTCAGTGGCGTGCCGTTGATCCGATAACGGATTGACTCTGCCTGGCACGCAGCAATGTGCCGGACGGCTTTAGGCTTGTCCGGCAACGGGTATTCACGGCTCCAGGGCTCAAGTCGGAGAGCGGCCAGTCACTGAAATGTAGTTGAATATTTCAACTACATTGCTATACTTCAGCCATTCGACTGGAGCCTGCCATGTATTCCGACTTTCTGAATTTCAAACTGGATATGACCAGTGCCCTGCTGATGGAACACGCGAACGCCGTGTACCGTCAGCACTGGGATCTGGATGTCCGCGGATTGCGGGTGTTGCGTCTGATTCAGGCCTGCCCGGACATCACTCCAAAAGAAGTTTCATCACGCGCCTTTCTGGAAAAAACACTGCTCTCCAAGACGTTGGCGCAGTTGGAGTCGCGTGAGCTCATCTCGCGCGCGCCTCACCCTGTCGACCGCCGCAGCGTTGGTTTGCGCACAACCGCCGAGGGCTCGCGGATCGCTGACGAGTCCTCTGTCGTCGGTTCCCAACTGGAAGATCAACTGGTTTGCACGCTCTCGCCCAAAGAACGCGTGGCACTTGATGGCTTGCTTTCAAAGCTGATGGAAAGTCTGCTTCCGCCTTCCTGACACCGTCCCTCTCCCACTTTTTCCGCCCTCTTTTACATTAAGGAGTACCCCATGTCGTCTCTCGAAAAGTTGATTCCAGATCTTGATGCCTTGTTGCCTGAGCTCGAAGAAGTCTACAAGGACTTGCACCGTCATCCTGAACTGTCGATGTATGAGTATCGCACCGCGAAAATCGCCGCCGACTACCTTGTGCGTTACGGATACGAGGTGACACGCGAAATCGGTGTCACCGGTGTTGTCGGCGTGCTGCGCAACGGTGAAGGCCCGGTGGTGATGCTGCGCGCCGACATGGACGCGTTGCCCATGGCCGAAGCGACAGGCTTGCCCTATGCCAGCGACGTGGTCACCCGAGACGAAGATGGTGTGGAGGTTTCTGTCTGCCACTCCTGCGGGCATGACATGCATGTCACCTGGTTGATGGGGGTTGCTCGGGTATTGTCCGAAAACCGTGGCACCTGGAGGGGGACTCTCCTGGCTGTTTTCCAACCGGGTGAAGAAGTGGGTGTGGGCGCGCAGAACATGATCGACGACGGCATGCTCGATCGCTTCCCCAAGCCTGACATCATTCTGGGTCAGCATGTGATGGTGGGGCCAGCCGGAACTGTGGGACACCGCAGTGGCACCATTCTTTCGGCCGGTGACAGCCTGAAAATCAAGATGTTCGGCCGTGGCGCCCATGGCTCACAGCCACAAACTTCGGTAGATCCGGTAATCATGGCGGCATCAACGGTGCTGCGCTTGCAGACCATTGTATCGAGAGAAATCTCCCCTCTGGACCAGGCAGTCCTGACGGTAGGCTCGTTACAGGCAGGTACCAAGGAAAACATCATCCCGGACAATGCGACGTTGAAACTCAATATGCGCACCTACGACGAGGGCGTGCGCGAGCACATGCTGGGCGCCATCAAACGGATCTGTTGTGCCGAATGCTCTGCATCCAATGCACCACGCGGCCCCGAGATCACCACCATCAACCGCTACCCGTTGACGGTTAATGATGAGCGTGCATCAACCCGTTTGGCTGAGGCCTTTGGAGCCTGGTTTGGCGACAGAGCCTATGAAACGGCGCCGGCCGCGGCGAGTGAGGATTTCAGTGTGTTCGGCCGCGCATGGAAGGTGCCCTACGTGTTCTGGTTCGTAGGTTGCACAGACCCGCAAGTGTACGAACAGGCCAAGGCCAAGGGAAAAATAAACAGCATCCCGAGCAATCACTCGCCCCAGTTCGCGCCTTTGCTGCACCCTACGTTGCGTACCGGGCTCGAAACGATGCTTTGCGCAGCATTCGCCTGGTTCAGGACCGCTAAGTGACACAGCAATGGACACTCACCTGATTTACACCGTCTTAGATCTGCTCGGCACGTTTGCATTTGGTGTAAGCGGCGCGGTTGCCGCACGCCAGCGGCGATTGGACCTGTTCGGCATCGCCACCATCACGTTCATCGTCGCTTGCGGTGGCGGGATTCTACGGGATCTGTGTCTTGGCACACTGCCGCCGGCCGGGCTGTCGAGCTGGCGCTATCTGGTGGTGTCGCTGATCGCTGCGGCGTGGGTGGTGTGTGCTTACCCAATGGTGTGTCGAATGAAATCGCCCGTACAACTGTTCGACTCCATTGGCCTTGGACTGTTTGCAGTGGCAGGCGCGAAAAAGGCATTGGCCGCCCAGGCCGGTGCCGAGGTCGCGATTTTACTGGGGATGGTCAGCGCAGTCGGAGGGGGAGTACTCAGAGATATTTTGCTATCGCGCGTGCCAGGCATCCTGCAGCGGGAAATCTACGCGTCTGCCGCTTTAGCAGGCGCAGGTGTTGAGGTTTTGCTCAGTTACAGCGGCGCAAATACGGTGGTGATTTCGTGGCTGACCGCAGGAGGATGTACGGTGCTGCGGATGGCTTCACTTCATTTCGGTTGGCGGCTGCCTAGCATTGGCGATGATTCTCACGATGAGCAAGACAGTGATCTTTAGTGCCCCATCCCATGAAAACTGACTCACTGGGACATTTCGAGTCCGAAGTGTGCACCTCACTCCCCTTTTCTTCAGTTAAGCCGCCCGGCTTCACCCAACTCAATCAGCGTATCAATCAGGCATCGCACCTTAGGCCGCAAATGTGATGTCTTTGGCCATAACGCATAAACGTTTAACGGCTCAGGCTCAAACGCTTCAAGCACAGTGACCAGTTCGCCCGTCTCAAGATGTTTGCGAACCACACACAACGGCATTTGGCAAAGTCCTAATCCGGCCAAGGCCACATCGATCATAGCCTGACCATCTCCAATTTGATGGGTTGCGGGCGGGACAACACGCTGCCCCTGACCGTCCACCATAACTCGCCAACCAAGTGGTTGGCCCCGCCGATGGGTAACGATGCAGGTATGATTGTCTACATCCGCCAGCGTTTGCGGCTCACCTCTTGATTTCAAGTAAGCCGGGGCGGCACAAATGATTAGCCGCTGGGACGACAGCGGACGAGCAATAAGACCCTGCTGGTTACCCGGATCGCCGAAACGAATGACCAGGTCAACCCCTTCTTCCACCGGATCAATCAGGTGGTCATTGAACGTCAGCGTAAACGACAGTCCTGGAAAGCGCTGACCTATCTCCATCATCACTGGCAGGATCAACTGCCGACCCAGCGCTACAGGCATGTCGACCCGCAATTGCCCTGAAGGCTCGTGAGCCTTGGACATCAGGCAGTTCTCCACGTCGCGGATTTCGTCGAGCGCCCCGCTGCAGGCTGCTAGATACGCCTCGCCATCCGCGGTCAGCGAAAGCCTGCGCGTGGTGCGGTGAAAGAGCATTACCCCCAAGCGTTGCTCTAAACGGGCGATGGCCTTCCCCACTGCCGACTTGGAAACCTCGAGGCGTTCGGCCGCCTCAGTAAAACTGACGGAGCGAGCAGTGGTCACGAACGTGTGAATGCCGGAGAAGGTATCAGCTGATGACATGGACAAAACTCATTGAGGACTGAAAGGCGACAGTTTTGCGATTCCAAGCCTGTTTATCGCATATGCACTCTACTTTAGCATTGCCGGCTATTCGTAATTCCCTTTTTTCTAATATGCAGAACCCATGAAACTCATCAAAAATCGCCCAATCGCCCTCGCGGCTACGCTGACTGCCGTCGCCATCGGTTATCACCTTCAAAGTCTCCATGGTGAAAACGTCGCCATGGCAAACGAAGCCATCACTGAGCCGCGGTCGGAGGTAGACATTGCCTCCCCTTTGTCAGAGCAGATCAATGAATTCCAGTTCTACTCGGGAAAACTTGAGGCAATTGATGCCGTCGACGTGCGCCCTCTGGTTTCTGGCAGTATCACCGGCGTTCATTTCAAGGATGGCGCCCAGGTCAAACGCGGTGATCAACTGTTTACCATTGACACCCGCTTGTACCAGGCAGCCGTAGACCAGGCGCAGGCAGACGTTGCTGGGGCCAGAGCACGCAACGCTTACGCCAAAACCGACGCGTCACGCGCCAAACGCTTGGTAAGTCAGAACGCTATTGCTCAACGGGATCTGGACGTGGCTTGGCAACTTGAGCAGACCACTTCAGCTGAGCTCAAGGGGGCCGTGGCCCGCTTGGAGACTGCACAAGTGAATCTGGATTACTGCCATGTTGTCGCGCCTGTGAGTGGTAGGGTTTCCCGTGCTGAACTGACTCTCGGAAACGTCGTGACAGCAGGTGCAAACGCGCCTGTGCTCACCCGAATTGTCTCCATCTCACCGATCTATGCGGCCTTTGAAGTCGACGAGCAAACCTATGTTCGCTTCCTTGGACAGCGTCACGAACAGCCGGTGAAGGTAGCGCTGGGTCTCGCCCGAGAAACTGATTTCAGACGTCAAGGTGTGGTTGATTCGATAGATAACCAGCTCAACGCTAAATCCGGCACGATCCGAGTACGTGCTCGCTTCGACAATGCCCAAGGGTTGTTGGTACCGGGCATGTACGCCCACGTGAAGGTTAGTGCAGGTCAGCGCCGTCAGGCTCTTCTAATCAACGAGGCGGCGATTGGTACTGATCAGGATCGCAAGTATGTGATGGTCGTCGACACGGACGGTCGTGCGCATTACCGCGAAGTCAAACCGGGCGACCTGTATGACGGACTGCGCATCATCGATAGCGGGCTCAGCGCCCAGGATCGAATCATCGTCAATGGCATGCAGCGTGTACATGCGGACGATGTAGTGAGCCCGCACGAAGTTGCCATGGATACCCGACCCGGGGCTTTGGCTGTTCAGCGCTAACAATCGCTTCCTCTATCCCGGCTTCGCCCAAACCCGATGTGCCACGCCAGCACATCGTCGCTCTCCTATTGCCGAAGAAAACCTAGCGATGAAGTTCTCCCGTTTTTTTATTGATCGCCCCATTTTCGCGGCCGTGTTATCGGTCGTCATACTGCTGATGGGTACGATTGCTGCGTTCAAGTTGCCCATTGCCGAGTACCCGGAAGTTGTTCCTCCGCAAGTGCTCGTTCATGCCGAGTTTCCCGGCGCCAACCCCAAGGTGATTGCCGAAACTGTCGCCGCGCCGATTGAAGAAAAAATCAATGGCGTGGAAAAGATGTTGTATATGCAGTCTCAATCCAACAGCGATGGCCAGATGACGACTACCGTCACCTTCCAGCTGGGCATGGATCCCAACCTCGCTCAGCAGCTGGTACAGAACCGAGTCTCCCAAGCGTTGACTCGGCTGCCCGAAGCCGTGCAGAAACTTGGAGTTACCACGATCAAGGCATCCAGCACCATGACCTTGGCAGTAACCCTGTTTTCCCCCAACGACCAATACGATGTGGATTACCTGCATAACTACGGGCTCATCCATATCCGTGATCGCCTGGCCCGGATCCAGGGCGTAGGCGATGTGCAGCTTAAAGGCGGCGGCGACTATTCCATGCGAATCTGGCTCGACCCACGCAAATTGGCCGAGCGACAAATGTCGGCAACTGATGTGGTCGGCGCTATCCAGGCACAGAACGCTCAAGTGTCCGCCGGGATGGTGGGCGCAACGCCTAGTGCTCCCAACGTCGAGATGCAGTTAGACATTAACGTGAAGGGTCGACTGCAAACTCCTGAAGAGTTCGAAGCCATCGTGGTCAAGACCAACGCCGAAGGCGGCGTGACCTACCTTCGCGACGTGGCGCGGGTCACGCTAGGCGCGGCAGACTACACGCAGAGTACACATCTCGATACCAAGGTCTCGATGACGATTTGGGTATTCCAGCAGCCTGGCGCGAACGCGCTGCAGATTGCCGATGACGTGCGTCGTGAGATGTTGGATATCGGCAAAGAGATGCCGAAGGGCGTCAGCTACGGCTTCAACTATGATCCGACACGTTTTGTGTCCGCGAGTATTGAGGCGGTAGTTCATACCCTGCTTGAGGCAATTGCCCTGGTCGTACTGGTTGTCATCCTGTTCCTGCAAAACTGGCGCGCTTCGCTAATCCCGCTGTTAGCCGTGCCGGTGGCTATTGTCGGCACGTTTTCACTGATGTTGGCGTTTGGCTTCTCGATCAATGCCTTGTCCCTGTTCGGCATGGTGTTGGCGATTGGTATCGTCGTCGACGACGCCATCGTTGTCGTAGAGAACGTGGAGCGCAACCTCGAGCACGGCTTGAGTCCCAGGGAAGCGACCTATAAAGCAATGGACGAGGTCAGCGGCCCGATCGTTGCCATTGGACTAACGCTAGTTGCGGTGTTTGTTCCGCTTGCGTTCATGTCGGGACTGACGGGCCAGTTTTACCAACAGTTCGCCATGACGATCGCGATCTCGACCATCATTTCTGCGTTCAACTCCCTGACACTATCGCCTGCCCTGGCCGCTTTACTTCTTCGCAGTCCACACGCCCCCAAAGACCGCCTGACACGTGGAATGGATCTGGTGCTAGGCAGGTTCTTCAAAGCATTCAACCGTTTGTTCAATCGGGGGTCGCAAGCTTATGGACAGGGTGTAGGTCGTACCCTCAGGCACAAGGGCGCGATGATGATCTGCTACGGGTTGCTGCTAGGACTGGCTGCGCTTATGGGCAATCTCGTACCCGGTGGGTTCGTGCCTGCACAAGACAAACAGTACTTGATCGCAGTGGCTCAATTGCCCAATGGCGCTACCTTGGCGCGATCCGACGAAGTATCACAAGAAATGGGCCGCATGGCCCTGAAGGAGCCTGGGGTGGGCTTTACCGTTGCTCATGCTGGACTGTCGATCAACGGATTCACCTCATCATCCAGCTCCGTGGTGATGTTTCTGCCCCTGACCTCTTTCGATGAACGTTATGGCCACGGTGCCGACCTGAGTGCTGACGCTATCGCGCAGTCCTTGAACAAAAAATTCACTCAGATCAAAGAAGCTAAAATTACCGTATTTTCACCGCCCCCTGTTCTGGGCCTTGGCACCCTGGGTGGCTTCAAGCTCCAGCTTGAAGACCGCGGAGCACTGGGATACCAAGCCCTGCATGACGCCACCGAGGCATTCATAGCAGCAGCGGCGAAAGCACCCGAGTTGGGGCCTCTGTTCAGTAGCTACGACATCAACATTCCGCAACTCGACGTGGAGATTGACAGGGTCAAAGCTCAACAGCTCGGCGTCCCTGTCAAGGAAGTTTTCAGCACTCTGCAGATCTACCTGGGCTCACTGTACGTCAACGACTTCAACCGGTTTGGTCGCGTCTATCAGGTACGGGTTCAAGCAGACGCCCAGTATCGCGCTTTCGCCCAAGATATCGGACAGCTGAAGGCCCGAAGCCGCACTGGTGAGATGGTACCGCTCGACACGCTTCTCCATGTCAAAACCACATATGGCCCGGAGATGGTGGTTCGCTACAACGGATTTACTGCTGCCGACCTCAACGGTGGGCCTGCGCCAGGTTACTCCAACAACCAAGCTCAGGCGGCCATTGAACGCATTGCCGAGGAAACCCTTCCACCCGGCATCAAGTTTGAATGGACTGACCTTGCGTATCAGCAGCAGTTGGCTGGTAACGCTGCAATGATGGTGTTCCCGATTTGCGTACTACTGGTGTTTCTGGTGCTTGCTGCTCAGTACGAAAGCCTGACCTTGCCACTGGCAGTGATCATGATCGTCCCTATGAGCTTGCTGTCCGCCCTGCTGGGTGTATGGCTGACCGATGGCGACAACAACATTTTCACACAAATAGGACTGGTCGTACTGGTCGGCCTATCGGCCAAAAACGCCATTCTGATCGTCGAGTTTGCTCGCGAGCTCGAAATGCAAGGTCGCAGCATTGCCGAAGCCGCCATTGAAGCCAGTCGCTTGCGACTACGGCCAATCCTGATGACTTCGATGGCCTTCATCATGGGCGTAATACCCATGGTCATTGCGACAGGTCCGGGCTCCGAAATGCGTCACGCCATTGGGGTCAGCGTGTTCTTCGGCATGCTTGGAGTAACGTTCTTCGCATTGCTGCTTACCCCGCTTTTCTACGTGTTGTTGCGCAAGGTGTCCGGCGGTAAATCGCTGTGTCCTGAGCATCATCGCACCGCTGATATCGAGGGCTGACCCCGTATGAACTTCTCTAAAACCAAGCTCTGGGCCAGCCTACCAATGGCCACCTCGACCATAGTCTTGCTATCGGCCTGCCATTCAATGGCCCCCGAATACGCTGTTCCTGTCGACTCAACACCCACGCATTTCAAGGAGCAGAACCTGACGCCTCAGGCTGGCTGGAAACCTGCCCAGCCGGCCGACCGCTATCCCCGTGGAGAGTGGTGGCAAGTCTTCGGCGACCCGGTTCTCAATGACCTGGAAACCCGCGCCCTGAATGCAAATCTAAGCTTGAAGCAGGCGATGGCCAGGGTCCAGGAAGCGCGTGCTTACCATCAAGGTAATGAAGCTCGCAGGCTACCAAGCGTAGACACTGGTTTCGGCCCCTCCCGCGAGCGCAACTCAGAATCGTCCAGTGATAATGCACAACCCGCAACGACCTACTGGCGGGCTCAGCTAAATGTCGCCTATGAGGCTGACTTATTCGGTCGCGTCAGTGACGCTATCAAAGCCTCCGGTGCCGAGGCGGAGCAAAGTGCCGCACTTTACCAATCCGTACTGCTGGCGTTGCAAGCTGATGTGGCAGTCAACTACTACCAGCTCAGGAGTCTAGACGCGCAGCTTAAGGTCTATGACGACACGCTGAAGCTACGCCAGGATGCGCTCAGCTTCGCTAGGAGTCGTGCAGAAATCGGACAGGACAATCAACTGGACTTGATGCGAGCACAAGCCGAGCTATCCAGCACACAAGCTGATTCGCTGGCGCTCAAACGCGCTCGCGCGACGAGTGAACATAGTCTGGCAGTGTTGCTAGGGCAGGCTCCGGCAACGTTCGATTTCCCGGCGAAACCGATTGAAGCGATTACTCTGGAAATCCCTGCGGGTCTGCCCTCCTCGTTGCTTGAACGCCGCCCTGACATTGCCGCGGCGGAAAGAGCAATGGCCGCCGCCAACTCGCGGATCGGGGTAGCCAAGTCGGCCTACTTCCCCTCACTGACTCTGACGGGTACGGCAGGATTTGAGGGCAATACTTTAGGCGAACTGTTTCAAAGCTCAAGCAAAGCTTTTTTGCTAGGGCCGCTCACAGGTACCATGCTCCATCTGCCGATATTCGATGGTGGCAAGCGCAACGCAGACCTCAAAAACGCACGAGCCGTCTACGAGGAACAGGTCGCACATTACCGCCAGACCGTGCTCGACGCATTGCGTGAAGTCGAAGACAACCTGGCCAACGTACGCCTGTTGCAGCAGCAAGCGCAGGCACTAACGCTAGCGGTTGACGCATCCAAAGGCGCCAGTCGTATTACGCAGGCGCAGTATCATGAAGGTGCAAGAGATTACTTGAGTGTACTGGATGCCGATCGAAGCACATTGCAAGCGCAGCGAAGCTTAGCCAGTTTGTATGGCGAGCAATCCGTTTCTACGGTGCGCCTGATCCGCGCTCTTGGCGGTGGCTGGGATCATCCAGCACCGGCCATCCCGACCAAGCCCTGACACGGTTACAGGTTTCGTTCCGCCACGCGACGCTCTCGCTGGCGGTAACGAGCTCTCACTGGAACATAGAAACGTCTATCGATATTTGACCACCAGCCTCCATCCGTAAGCGTCCGGTGAAAGCACATTGCGATGGGCTACGCTGTGATCTTTAAAGATTGAGGTTCCCAGAGCCAGTTCTTGCGCCCAAGAGCCCATGGGCGGATCTGGTTCTCCGCCCAATTACTATCAATGGTTATGGCCCCGTCATAGAGGTAGCGCGACAGCGCTGCCCAGCGTTTCAGGCTGTAATCGAGTGCTCTGCTGATAGCCGAACCTTCGGGCACAAGATCACGCCGGCTGCACTAACGCGCAGCGCCCGGCACACAAAAAAAAAGCCCGCGCGTGGGCGGGCCAAAAAGTGCATCAAAGGAGTGATGAGTTGGAGATTCACCTGCACCAGGAGCGAGAGCCGCACCCTCTGCATTCATCCCAGCCAGCTTACCTGTGTTTCGAACTCCTACGTCATTGATTTCATAGATAATTGGAATCATGAATAGGACTTATCCTTGAGGTCCTTTCAATAGTATTTATCGTCCCGCTGCAACGGGTGGGAACTCCTAGACGAACAATTTCTCCTGCCATTTTTGATAGTGGTTATCAACGATTTTTGCAGCCCCTGCCAACACCAAAATCAAGAAAACAGCTATTGGGAGTATCTGATGTTCAATCCTAGACATGTCGTGATCGCGTGCACGCTGATCTCGGCAAGTTCGTCCTGTGCGTTTGCCAGTGATCAGTCCGACGCCAAGGGCTTTATCGAGGACAGTGACCTGAACTTGCTGTTGCGTAACGCCTACTTCAATCGCGATTACAAGAACCACACCAATGACGCCAGGGTATGGGGCCAGGGTTTTATTGGTACGTTCCAGTCCGGCTTCACCCAGGGCGTCGTCGGTGTCGGCCTGGATGTCTATGGTTTGCTCGGTGTGAAGCTCGATAGCGGTCGCGGGCGCAACAACACGGCCTTTTTCGATGTCGACAGCGATGGTCGCCCTGTCGATGACCTTTCGGAGGCAGGGGCTGCACTAAAACTGCGTTTCTCCAATACCGTATTGCGCTACGGCAACCAGTTCCCGTCCATGCCGGTGCTGGCCTATGACGATTCGCGTCTGTTGCCTCAAGCGTTCACTGGCACGCTTGTCACCAGCAAGGAAATCGAAGGGCTGGAACTGAATGCTGGACGGTTCACCGCGGATAGCCCGATGGGCGATCCGGCGCGGGATCCGAATCATCTCAAGAGTATCGATGTGATTGGAGGTACCTACAGCGTGACCGACGCCTTGAGTGTCGCGGCATATCACTCCGACGTGAAGGACACCTACAAGAAATATTATGGCAACGTAAACTATACCGTGCCGTTTTCCGACTACCAGGCGTTGAACCTCGACTTCAACATTTACCGCACCGACTTCGCCAACGGCTCTCAAGCGGCGTTGGATTTTGGTGGCGATGGCATCAATGACACCAACACGATCTGGAGCCTGGCGGCCAAATACAGCGTCGGTGCGCATGCGTTTATCGTCGCCCATCAGCGTAATAGCGGCGATGCCGGCTATGCCTATGACTACGGCGACGGCGGCAGCGCCATTTATGTCGCCAACTCTTACTACTCTGACTTCAACCTGAAAGACGAGCAGTCCTGGCAACTGGGTTATGAGCTGGATTTCTCGGAATTCGGTGCCCCAGGGCTGACGTACAAGACGGCTTACGTGCGCGGCAGCAACATCGATGCAGGGGGCGAGCAAGACGGTACGGAGCGTGAGTTCTTCAACCAGGTCAAATACGTGGTGCAGGAGGGCTCGCTCAAGGATCTGTCATTCAAACTGCGCAACTCGATCTACCGGGCAGATCGCGATGTAGGTCCTAACCTGAACGAAGTCCGGGCCTTCATCGAATACCCTCTGGACATACTCTAGGCATTCGCGCGGTTTGACTGAACGGTTCGTGGCGAGTGGGGCGGCGGCATTGGGATTGAATTGCCGCCGCGACTGAGCGGGTATTGTCGCCCTGACTATTTAACGGTTGAATGTTTTTCCCGTAGCGAATTCTTAATCAACGCCCCTATGGGGGCTCGCGTCGGGCCAGCAAAAAGTGCAGCCAACTGCATGACATCGGTACCGACATCGCCAAACAGGTCTTGCCACCGCTCATTCAGCGCGTGCAGGGCAAGCTCATAGAGTTCAAGGCCCTCGTCAGATAACTGCAAGGCAACCATTCGCCTGTCCGGCCGATCACGTCGACGTTGCACGAAGCCCGCTTTTTCGAGCTTTTCAGTACTCAAGGATATTTTGGAGGGCATGATATTCAGATGACTGGCGCACTGGCTCGTAGTCGCTACGGCACCCTGCGCCAGGCCATCAAGAATTCGAAAATCCAGAACGGTCAGGTTGTGGCTGGCAATGGATTCTTCCATCCACTCCCCCATCGCTTTATTAACGCTCTCAAGCACATTAAATGCGTCAATTAAATGCGTAACCACTCAAGCCTCCAAATAGATGTTTTGATTAATGACTGTAACAGCAACCCCTGAAATAGATCATATTCAAATGCCATACTCATTATTCACAACTTGAATACTTGAAACGGGCTTCTCTTATTGACCAAATTTACTTTTGAGCCTATAAATACCAACAGTTTCTATTGACGCCTTTCAGTTCGCGAAACCAGTCAGAGCAGCGCATGACCTCCAAGCCCGACCAGCCCAAACCTGCCAAAGCGCGTAGCCGATCCTCCATTGGCGCCGTACGCAGCCCTAAGAGCACAGAAGCCATCCTTGAGGCCGCAGCGGCGATCCTTGAGGAGCGTGGCTATCAGGCATTCACCATGGACGCGCTGGTGGAACGTGCCGGCTCAAGCAAGCCTACGATCTATCGCTGGTGGAAGAGCAAGAGCGCGTTACTCAGAGATGTGTATGAACGCACCGCCCTGACGTTTGTGACACAGCCGAACACCGGTGATCTGGAGAAAGACCTGATCCTTCACTTGCGCTCCCTCTGGCACTGGTGGCGGACATCAAGCGCGGGAGAGACATTGCGAAGTTTGATTGCCGAGATCCAGCACGAGCCGACAGCGCTTGAGGAGTTCAGGAAAGAGTTTCTGCCACGTCGCGAGCGCACGTTACGAAAGATCTTTGCCCGGGCAGTGGAGTCGGCGGACATCCAGGAGGGTCCAGCCGTTGATAGCGCCGTCTCGATGCTGACCGGGATGTCCTGGCTTCACTTGGTCACGGCAGACCTCAAGAACCTGGATGACATCGACAGTGCCGTTGCCATCATCGTGAAGGGCTTGAGGTCTGGATAAACCGAAAAGACCGCTTCGGCGGTTTTTTAACGGGCATAACGACACTAACAGTGTTTATTAGCATTTTTGGCGGAAGCCCTGCCCTTACTCATTTTCATCGCATGCTCCAGAGAAATCGTTCATGAAAAGTCCATCGAATCAGGGTGCAAAGGACAGGCCGCCCTTCACGAAACCAGGCAGGAACGCATCGTTAGCGATGGCCGCGGTGCTGCTTTGCGGATGCACGTACAGCGATCTGAAACCCCAATCACGCCTGTTGCAGCCTTCCGAGGTCAACGAGACGCTTGCCAATAGTGGAATCAAGCTCTCCGAGGCTTCGTGGCCGGCCGACAACTGGTGGAGCAGTTTCAAGGATCCTCAACTTGATGCGTTGATAAGTGAAGCGCTCACCAACAGCCCTACCCTTCGTTCCGCCGCAGCGCGTGTCCACCAGGCCAGCGCACTGGAAGCGATACAGGGTGCCCAGTTGTTCCCGGACGTCAGCGCTTCCATGAGTGTTACCCGCGAGCGGTTCAGCGCCAATGGTACGACCCCGGCGCCTGCCAAGGGCACTTGGCAGAACGTCCACCAAGGGACTTTGAATGTCGGCTATGAATTGGATTTCTGGGGCAAGAACCGCTCTGCAGTCGAGGCGGCTGTGGGCAGGCGAAAGGCATTGGAAGTCGATGAGCGCGCTGCCTCCCTCATACTCTCTTCCTCCATCGTACAAACCTATATCGCCCTGCAAAATGTCTATCAACAAATCGACGTCGCACAGGCCCTGCTCAATCAGCAGGAGCAGATTGAGGAACTCACCAAAAAGCGTTTCGTCGCCGAGCTCGGTACGGAAATCGACATCAAGCAGTCGCAGGCCGCATTGCCTGCCAGTAGAGCCAATATCGCGGCGCTCAAAGAGTCCATCGAACTCAATCAGAATAAACTCGCCTCACTGCTGGGCAAAGGGCCTGACCGTGGACGCACGATCACCCGCCCTCACCTGCAAGCCAGCGACACGGTTGTGATGCCGTCGAATATCCCGGCTGAACTGATCGGTCATCGCCCGGATGTCGTGGCCCAACGCTGGCGCGTGGAGGCCTCCGGTCATGAGATTGATGTTGCCAAGGCACGCTTCTACCCGGACGTGAACCTGACGGCTTTCGTTGGTTTGCAAAGCCTGGCTTTCGACACGTTCAACGATCACGGCAGTCGCATTCTGGGAATCGCTCCGGCGATCAGCCTGCCCATTTTCGAAGGAGGCCGCTTGCGCGGCAACCTTGATGCGCAGGATGCGGCCTACGATCTCGCTGTTGAAAATTACAACCAGACAGTCATCGACGCGCTGCGTGACATCGCCGATCAATTGTCTTCGCTTCGCTGGTTGAAAGAACGCCTGGCTCAACAGAACGAGGCCGTAGCGACTGCCGTGGCCGCGGCTGATCTCGTTGACAAGCGTTATGCCGCAGGCCTGGCGACCTATCTGCAAGTGCTGGCGACACAGAACGCAACGCTCGTTGAAAAACGCCAACTGGTCGACTTGCAGTCCAGGGCGCTTTCCTTGCAAGCCAACTTGAGCCGGGCTCTGGGTGGTGGGTACCGCCCGGAAATGCCCATGACTGCCAATGCAAACTCTACCGTAGCTGATAAATCATGACGTCCAATACTTCCCCGTCTCCTGAATCCGCAACTCGAAAAGCCCCCTTCCTGCCTCGACTTCTCTTGCTTCTCGTCATCGCGCTGTTAGTGGCGGCACTGGCAGGCTGGTACGTGATGAAGCTGGGAACGGAAACCACCGACGATGCCTATGTCGACGGCAACATCGTTCAGGTGACTGCTCAGGTCAGCGGCACGGTGACGGTCATCAGTGTCGACAATACGGATCACGTCGACACCAATTCACCCTTGGTCACACTGAACGCCGTGGACGCCGAGATTCAATATGAGCGCGCGAAATCCAACCTGGCGCGGGCGGTTCGCCAGGCACGCACTCAGTATTATCAAGTGCAACAGTTGCAGGCCGAGGTCAACCAACGTCAGAACGACGTGCGCAAGGCACAGGACGACGTTCGCCGGCGCAATCAGCTTGCCTCCAGTGGGGCAGTGTCCCGTGAGGAGATCAGCCATGCCGAAGAAGTGCTCAAGAATGCCGTAGCGGGCCTGGAGGGTACTCGCCATGCCTTGGCCGTTCGCCTGGCCATGGTGGACAACACAACGCTGCGAACCCACCCTGACGTTCTCGTCGCGGCAAGCAATCTGCGTGACGCGTACATCTCGCTACACCGTACACAGGTCTATGCGCCCACCTCGGGCATCGTGACCAAACGCAGCGTGCAAGTCGGGCAGCGAATCAGTCCGGGCGTGGCACTGATGTCGGTTGTACCCATGGATCAGGTTTGGGTGAACGCCAATTTCAAGGAATCTCAACTCGAACATTTGCGTATCGGGCAATCGGTTCATTTAAGTGCCGATGCTTACAGCCGCCATGTGGATTTCCATGGCACGGTGGTCGGGCTGGATGCGGGTACGGGAAGTGCGTTCTCTTTGATGCCGGCACAAAATGCCACAGGCAACTGGATCAAGGTCACCCAGCGCGTACCTGTGCGAATTGCACTCAAACCTGAAGAGGTTGCACGAAACCCGCTTCGCCTCGGCTTGTCCATGCGCGTGTCGGTGGACACCTCGGATACCAGCGGCCCGGTTCTCAACACTCGAACACCGCCGCAACCTGCTTATAGCACCGACATTTTCAACAACGAGCTTAAAGATGCCAACGACATCGTCGAGCAAGTGATCAGTGCTAACGCAGATCGTCCTGGCTCCAAAGATATAAATCTGTAACGGAGCCTGACCATGTACAGAAAGAATGCCGCCTTATTGCTGACAGTGGGACTGTTGTGCGCGCTGGAATATCTGCAGGCAGGCATGATTGCATTTGCCTCTGCGCCTATCCGCGGGGAAATAGACGCCAGTCCTGAAGAGTTCACGCTGGTCGCTGCGCTGTATGCGTGCATCGCCGTCGTGGTCATTTCCAAGCAGCGCTGGCTGGTCGAGCGGCTGGGTTGGCGCAACTTCATGCTGGGTTCCATCAGCATTTACGTAGTGGGCGCATTTGTGTGTGGCGTGGGGACTGATCTGAGTACCTTTACAGTCGGCCGGGTCATCATGGCATTGGGTGGCGCATCATTCATGACATCCGCACGCTTGATGGTCAACCTGCTCCCGCCTGGCCCTGGGCGTTTTGTGGGGGTCAAAGTGTTTGCTACCGGTTTGGCGGGCGGTACAGCTTCGGCGCCATTCCTCTCGTCACTGGTGGTGGTTGAAGATACCTGGCACGCCATTTTCGGGATATTGGCCGCAGGCGCTGTGATCGCAGCATTCCTGTGCACGCGTTTTCTGCCCAATACCCTCGCTCCGGAAGATGAAAGAACGCCCTCCAGCCCGGCCAATATCCTCTTGTTATCAGTCAGCAGTTTTTTCCTGCTTTACATCCTCCAACGCTCTTACTACGACTTTTACAACGAGTCATTCATTCTCATCGCATTTGCGCTACTCGCTGCGCTGGGCATCTACATCTTTTTCCATACCGAACACGGCAAACATGCGCCTTTTCTCAAGGTTAAAGACCTGATGCAACACCGCTACATGCTAGGGGTCGCCCTCTTCTGCTTCACCTACGTAGTGCTGGGCGGAAACAACTACATCTTGCCGTACTTTTTGCAGGCCGGGCTCGGCTACTCATGGGACACAATCGGTACGTTCCAGGCTTTCGGGTTGGCGGGAGCGCTGATCACCTGGGGCATCATGTCCGTTGTCATTCCCAAATTCCCCGCCCCGAAAAAGTTCTTCGTGGCCGGGTTCGCAGCGTTGCTCGGCTTCGGCTGGTTGTCTTCGTCCCTCACGCCTGGCGCGAACATGTGGTCAAACATCTTGCCTGCGCTGGTGCTCAACGGTTGTTTCGTGATGCTGGTACTCGCCACGGCGGCCATGCAGACATTTCGCGATGTGACACACCATGACACGCTTTTCGCCCACGCCTATCAGATCAAAAGCATGCTGGCGCAGATAGCCATGGCACTCGGCACGACCGTTGCGACCTTGTTCCTGCAATGGCGCACCACCGTGCAATACAACAACCTCAACAGTCACTTCAGCTCTGGCGATCCGCTCTATCTGGAACAGACTCAGATGTTGACCCAGGCACTCACTCCTGCCGTGGGTGCGGGCCCTGCCAGCCAGATTTCGGTCGCGACACTTGCCCAATCCCTGCACCAACAATCAACCCTGGTCGCGAGCATGGAGTATTTCTGGGCAGTCATCATTGTCGCCGGTGTTGCGCTGGTCATTTCCGTGATGCAGAAGACCTTCAAGTGAGGCCTGTTCCACCTATCAGCGGGCATCACTGCCAATGCGCACACAGCTTGACCAGCTCATCGACCACGTACCTGACCTTTGGCCGCAGGTGCGACACCTTTGGCCACACGGCATGCACATCGACAGCTTCGGGTTCATACCCTTGCAGAATCTCTACCAGCCTGCCCGCCTGGATATCGTCCTGGAACAGGCTGCGTGGCATCTGGCACAAACCTGTGCCGGCGACCGCCGCAAGAATCATGGCCTCCCCGTCACCAATCTGATGGGTCGAAGGTGGTGCGTAACGTACGGTCTGCCCCGCCTGCATGATCCGCCACGACAGCGGCTGGCCGCGTCGATGCCCAACAATGCAACGGTGCTGGCTCAGGTCTTCCAGGGTCTGCGGAATGCCAAAGCGCGCCAGATAGTCAGGGGCGGCACAAATGGCCCAGCGTTGTCGGGTCAGACGCCGCGCCACCAGACCGCTGGTGTCTTGCAGTTCTCCAAAACGGACCAGCAAATCAATGCCCTCCTCGAAGGGATCAACAAGGTGGTCGGAGAACGTCAGGTTCAGTTGCAAAGCCGGGTACTTGTTGGCGATCTCAAACAGCAACGGGGCCACGACCCGACGCCCGAACGCCACGGGAATGTCGACTCGCAGGCGTCCGGAAGGCTCACCTGCATCGGGGCCTAATCCACTCTCGGCGGCGCCAATTTCCTCCAGCGCTGTCGAGCACGCCGCGAAATAGGCTTCCCCATCCGCCGTCAGGGAGATGCGACGGGTCGTTCGATGAAACAGCTGTGTGCCCAAACGTTCTTCCAGGCGCGCGATGGCTTTTCCCACGGCTGATTTTGACAGGCCAAGGCGCTCGGCAGCTTGGGTGAAACTGGCTGAACGCGCGGCCACTACGAACGTGATGACGCCCTGAAACGAATCGATAGGTACCATGCCAGCTCGCTAATTGTAGAGTTTAACTCTACCCAGATTATAGCTTGAGGCCATTTATCGCCAGAACGTTCAACATTAGGATGATCACCAGCAAGAAAACGGTGCTCATCACGCACCTCTCTCCAGATCCATGCCCCAAGAGGAATACATCATGCCCGTCGTACGTGTGAGCTGGTTCGAAGGTAAAGAACACGCGCAAAAAGCCGCTGTTGCCGCCGACATTACCGAAAGCATCGTTAAACACACCGGTACCGATGCCAACTACATCTACGTCATTTTTGAAGACGTTGCAGCATCCGACTGGGCAGGCGCCGGCAAACTGTTCGGGGACGCGCCCGAGAAACCCTGATCCTCCATCTGCACCGAATGCATCGGCTTGGCCGGCGATGCATCCCCAACTGGCGCCTTATGACGCCTCTGACGGAAGAATCATCCATGCATCCACATATTTCCTGCCTGTTCTCCCTCGCCGTAAAACCAGAAGAGTTACCAGAGTTCAAGGCACTGATCGCAAACATCGTGGCCGCCACCCGTGCCGAGCCGGGCACACTGGTTTACGAATACAGCGTCAATGAAGACAACAGCACCGTTCACATCCTTGAGCGTTATAACGTCGATGCCGTGGTGAGCCACGTGGACACCACGTTCGCGCCTTTCGGCCAGCGCTTCCTGGAGCTGTGCTCCATCAAAAGCCTGGTGGTCTACGGCACACCCGACGCTGAAATCCGCAAGCGCCTCGACCCCTTTGGCGCCGTATACATGACCCCCTTCGACGGCTTCAGCCGCTGAATTCAATCAGGCGCAGGCTCAGGAGCGACAAGCGTGTCCTGCGCATCGATTTCCCACACAGAGACCAACATGTCCGTAATCGCCGAAGTTATTAAGTCCCGCATTTCCGCCAACAGCTACGACATTGAACGTTCATTGACGGACGCCCAGATTGCCGAACTGATTGACTTGGCTACCCACGCCCCTTCCGCCTTCAACCTGCAAAACTGGAAGTTTCTAGCCCTGCGCAGCACCGAAGCCAAAGCGCGCTTGTTGCCGTTGGCGTTCGGCCAGCAAAAGGTCATGGACGCTGCCGTGACATTTATTGTCTGCGGTACCCTGAACCCGCATGCGACCCTCCCTGCTGCATTGAAGCCAACACTGGATGCCGGGATCATTGACCAATCGATCTACGATATGTGGGTGGGTGCGGCTCAAAGCATGTACCAGGAGAATCCTCAGCAGCAGCGCGACGAAGCAATCCGCTCTGGCTCGCTTGCCGCGATGACCCTGATGTTGGCCGCCAAGGGCCAGGGTTTAGTATCGACGCCGATGATCGGGTTCGATCAGGCTGCAGTCGCCAAAGAGTTTGGCCTGTCGGATGAAGATGTGCCCGTGATGTTAATCACCGTTGGCTACCCTGGCGTGGCCAACTGGCCACAGAAACCGCGTAAAGTCGTGAGCGACGTTTTGCAGTTTGTTTAAGCTGCGGGCCCGTATGTCAGGTTAATCCAGGCATGCGGGCTCCTGTTAATTTCAGCTGATGGGGGTTGAGGGGCTATCAGGCGTTGACGGGCACTCGGGACGCTCGGCCGACCCAGAAATTCACCGCTATGCAGGCCAACAAAACTATCGCTGAGACAATCATTGCAGTAGATAACCCTCGGGAAAAAGCAGCAGGTTCGGTGCTGGTGATCATGGCCCCGAACACTGCCACACCGATCACGCCGCCCAACTGTCTGGCCGACGCCATCAGTCCCGACGCCATGCCGGCGTCATGCGAAGAAACCGACGACAGCATCGAGTTCGTAATCGAAGGCACAGACGATGCACTGCCAATACCCACTACCATCAGGGCAATATTCAGGTACCACAGCGATGTCTCAGGGGTGACGCGCGCCAACGCCACAAAGCCGACTGTCTGAATCAGGAAACCAATAGTGATGATGCGCTGTGCGCTGACACGCCTGGCGATCCGGGACGAGATCATCGTGGAAATAGTCAGCACTGCCGTGAGCGGTATGAACGCCAGCCCAGTTCTGAAAGCGTCGTAATGCAGGAACGACTGGAAGTAGATGCTGAATATGAACACGGTGCCGTAGAAGGTGAAATTGATGGCGGCACCTGCCAATGCAGTGGTTGCCAGAGTTCTGTTTCGGGCCAGTCGACTTGGCAGCATAGGGGCCTTTACGCGTCGCTCAATCAAGACGAATGCGACTGCGCAAAGTACGGCGATTGCCAGGGTCGATAGCGTTTCAGTTACCCAGCCTTGGGAACTTGATTCAGTCAGGGCGTAAGTCAGTGACGCCAGGCAAATACCGATGCTGACTTGCCCCGCAATGTCCACTTTCTTATCGACCCTTGGAGAAGGTGGTGCATACCGCAAGATCAGTCCGATGGCAATTAGGCCGATTGGGACGTTGAGTAAAAAAACACTGCGCCAGCCGAGCGACTCGATCAGCAGGCCTCCTATGACCGGCCCCGCAGCCAAGGCAATACCTCCACAAGCACCCCACGCTGCCACGGCTGATCGCCTTTTGGCAGGATCCTCGAATGCCAGCCGTATCAATGTCAGGGAGGTAGGCACCAAAAAGGCTGCACCCACGCCTTGGACGATACGCATCCCTATTAGCATGCTCATGCTGTCGGATAGGCCGCAACCTATGGAGGCAATGGTGAAAAGTACAAACCCCGAGGCGAACACTTCTCTGGCACCGAATTTGTCACCCCACGCGCCTCCCATGATCAGCAGCGCCGAAAATGCAAGTGCATAGCTGTTGATGACCCATTGCAGGCCGGTCAGGTCTGTATCGAATGCTGTTTTTAACGCACCTAGACCGACGTTGACGACACTGACGTCGAGTTGGACGACAAGAAAACCAAGGCAAGCTGCGATATGGATCGCTGACAGGGATGTAGTTTTGGGTGCGGTGGCGGACATGATGTGGGGTCGCGGTGTTATTTCAATCGCTAAACGGTAGCTCTTGACAAGCAATGCGTAAATATTAAAATTCGCACACATTCAATGCATAAACGCATGGCACATGGACTGGGAAGATCTGCGATTTTTTTTGGCGATTGCAACTGCAGGCAGCCTATCGGGCGCTGCACGTAAGCTTAATGTTAATCAAGCCACAGTGAGCCGGCGGCTCGCCGCATTGGAAGCTCAACTCAATGTACGCTTGGTAGATCGACTGCCGCGTGAATCGCGCCTGACTGAAATAGGTCAGCAGATAATGCAGGACGTTTGGGATATTGAAGCAAAGGCTTTCGCCGTTGAGCGCAAGTGCTTGTCTTCCAGGTCGACTGTGCGGGCGAAGGTGACTATCACTGCCCCACCTATCCTGGCCAGGCATTTCCTGACACCCAATCTGGCTGAGCTGGCCAGAATGTCTCCGCTGGTGCAGCTTTCAATTCTCAGCGAGCCCCTCTTCGCCTCCCTGTCACGGCTTGAGGCAGACCTGGCATTGCGTCTTTCGCCGCCTATCGAAGATACCGACATCACCCGAAAGGTGGGTCTGATGCAGTTTGCGCTCTACGCGAAGGCTGGCTATGCGAATGCGCTGAATGAGGAAAAATGGGAATTCGTTGGTTATACCGATCGACAAGGTGACTTTGCCCACAAGCGCTGGCTATACGAATTAATCGGCTCGAGGCGGGTTGCCTGCGAGGTCACAGATTTAAGCCACCAATATGAGGCAGCCTGCACCGGGATCGGCGTTGCAGGATTGCCGTGCTTTATCGGGGACAGTGACGATCGTTTGGTAAGGCTAGACAGCCAACGTGCGATGCTGGACCTCGACATTTGGGTCGCCATGCACCCCGACCGCCGTAATGACAAGGTGGTACGCAAGACCACAGAGCTGATTTTGCAGTTACTGGAGCCCCTTGGCTTGGGCTTGCCCTCGAAAGGTTGAGCCTCTGCGGTCCCGGCAAAGGCTCGATCGGAGGGTGGTACTTCGTCGTGGTGAATCCATAGGTGTCACGCCAGCTTTGGACGCCTGTCAGACGATATCGTCTACCACGCCACCGTCGACTCTCAACGAAGCGCCAGTGGTAGCCGATGCCTGCGTCGAGCAGACATAAACAATCATGTTAGCCACTTCCTCCACGCTGGCAGCGCGCTGGATGATCGAGCTTGGGCGATGCTGCATGACAAACTCGGCGACCACCGACTCAAGGGATTTGCCGGTGCGTTCGACTTCGCCCTTCATCATGTCCGCGACGCCATCAGACAGCGTAGGCCCAGGCAGCACGCTATTGACGGTCACACCACTGCCCGCAACCCTTTTAGCCAAACCACGGGCCAGTGCCAATTGGGCTGTCTTGGAAACGCCGTAGTGAATCATGTCCGCCGGAATGTTTCGTGCAGACTCAGACGCAACGAACACTACCCGCCCCCATCCGCGGTCAACCATGGCAGGCAACAGCGCACGGCTCAAGCGAACGCCCGACATCACGTTGGTATGCCAGTAGTTGTCCCACACGTCATCACCGGCTTCGAAGAAATCCTGCGGCTCATAAATGCCGGCGTTGTTCACCAAAATGTCGATATCACTGACACCGGCCAACAAGGTCGCAACGCCTGGCGCGGTGCTCAGGTCTGCGGCCACGCCACTGACACTGGCACCGGGCACTTCAGCCAGCAGACGGGTAACCGCTGCGTTCACAGAGCCTTCACTACGACCATTGACGACGACTGCGGCGCCTGCCTCGGCAAGCCCCTTGGCCACCGCAAAACCAATGCCGCCTGTCGAGGCGGTAACCAGTGCACGTTTCGTCTTCAGTTGGATATTCATCATTTCTCCGTCAAGAATGTACGGGCATGTATTCCCGCCATCAGTTCCTACCGTTACGTAGAAAACAAAGCGGCCACTGTATGGCTTTACCGCTCCTGGAAAAATGTCGATTCAGGTTGGTCATCTACAACAGCCTGTTTCAAAAGAGCTCAGTCTCAACGAAATCAGCACCGAAATTCTGCGTGGCGAAGTCGAGAAAACTGCGCAATTTCGGGGTGAGCCGGCGGTCGGGCGCGTACAGCACGTGCAGGGGGCGACTGGGTGGCGGGTAATCTGGCAGCAGTGTGACGAGCTCCCCGGCGAGCAGTGATTTGCGTACCAGCTCCACCGGTTGAAGCAGTATCCCCAACCCGGCCAGCGCGGCACACAGCAGCGGTTCGCCGTGATCGGCCATGAATCGACTGCCTACTGGGACAACGACTGTTCCTTCAGGCCCATCGAATGTCCAGTGCGTGCGCAGCTCGGTGTGGGAAAACCCCAGGCACTCATGATTCTGCAGGTCCCACGGAGTTTCAATCGCAGGCTTGCCTTCGAGGTAAGACGGCGCAGCGCACAACACTAGCCTGTAGGGCGCCAGTGCCTTGGCGACCAAGCCACTGTCGGCCAGCACACCGACTCTGAAAACCACATCAAAGCCCTCATCGATAAGATCAACAGCACTATTGGCCAAGCTCAGCTCGACGCTCACCTGCGGGTTGGCCTCCATAAACGCCGGCAGGCATGGCGCAAGGGACTGCATGCCGAAACTGACGGGCGCATTGATGCGTAGCCGTCCGCTTGGGGACGCCTGGGTATGGGCTGCCAGGTTTTCGGCGGTTTCGACTTCGGCCAGGATGAATTTTGAACGCTCGTAAAAATCGCGCCCGAAGTCGGTGAGGCTTTGTCTGCGCGTGGTGCGATTGAGTAAGCGCACGCCGAGGTGCTGCTCCAGGTGATGCACATGCTTGCCGATCAATTGCGCCGACATCTGCAACGCATCACCAGCGGCACTGAAAGACCCCATTTCCACGGCTTTGACAAATGCCGCCATACTGCTCAGACGATCCATTACCAATGATCCGTTTCGAATGTTCAGGCATTTTGAGTATTTATCCTCTAGCTGTCCAAGGTCTATCTTCGGTTGGCAGCGAGTTGATGGAATCGGGTGCGGCCAACTGACAGCCCGCGCCGGAAATCGTCGCTTGAACGTTATTTGAAACGACACAGGATTGGACCGTGAAGTACCCCCTGATCAATCAATCACTCCCGGTTATGCTCGGCGAAGACTTTTACTTTCCCCACGAAATCATTGGCCAGGCATTCCGCACCTCGGATTTTCCCGACCTTAAAGTCAGCAGCTTCACCACCAGTGACCGTGTAAATCTGGCGTACTGGGAAGCGGGTGCAGGGCAGCCATTGATCTTTATCCCGGGCTGGTCGGCCAACGGTGCGATGTATTTCCACCTCATGCACATCCTCAGCAATCACTATCACGTCTACGTGTTGGATGTTCGCAACCAGGGATTCTCCGAGAAAACGGCGTCGGGCAATCGCATTTCCCGTTATGCCATGGACGTAAAAGAGTTTGCCGAACATCTGGGCGTGCCCGATGCGCACTATTGCGGTTGGTCGATGGGGGCCTCGATCATGTGGGCCTACATTGATCTGTTTGGTACAAAAGGTATTCACACCTTGAGCATCATCGACCAGGCACCTTCGATTTATTGTCACGCTGATTGGACGGAACAACAGCGACTGGATGCCGGTGCGTTCACCACCTCGCCGGAACGCATGATCGATTCCTACGTGAACATGACACCGACCAACCAATTGATTTCAGGAAGTCGGGTTGTCGAGCGCGCAATGGCACTTGACTCACCCTACTTCCACAATGCAATCAGCCTGGTCCAGGCGGCCATAAAGGATGACATGGCGTTTACCGGGTTAGTGCTTTTCGATCACGTCACCAACGACTGGCGAGATGTCATCCAAACCAAGATCGATGTACCGACTGCGATTTTTACCGGGGAATACAGTGACTGGCTGGACAGTCAGAAGTGGATGAACTCAGTGATCAGTGACTCGGTACTGTTTGTGTACGACAAGACTGAACAGGGCGACCACTTTCTGGCGTTCAAGAACCCGCAGAAATTCGCCGCTGACCTACACAACTTTTTGCAACGATCCTGATGCGTGCGGCTAAAAGCGCTAACGCTCCCATTCGGGATGGGCAAAACGTTCAGTCAGGAAGCTGATCAGCGCCCGCACCTTGCTCGCCAGGTGCTTGCGAGTGGGATAAACCACGTAGATGCCCAACTCGATGGAGCGGTATTCAGGCAGGATTTCCACCAGGGCTCCGCTGCGTAAATCCTCTCCGACCATAAAGCTCGGCTGTAGGGCAATGCCGCCGCCGGCAAGGGCGATACTGCGGCACGTATCGCCATTGTTGCAGCGCACGCTCGAGCGGGTGCGCACGCTGACGCGACCGTCGGGCCCGTCGAACGGCCATTCATTGCCAGTCGCAAAGTTGGTATAGGCAATGACGCGATGTTCAGCCAGGTCCGCCAAGGTGCGGAGCGGCGGATGACTTGCCAGATAATCGGGGGATGCACACAGGCGCATACGCGTACCAGCCAGCCGCCGCCCCACCAGGGATGAATTCTCCATGCGCGCAATGCGTATCGCTGCGTCGAAGCCCTCATCCACCAAGTCCACCAAACGGTCATTCAAGCTGATATCCAACTCCACATTCGGGTGGGTGTTCATGAACACTCCCCACAGCGGCGCAAGGTGCAGAACGCCGAAACTGACCGGCGCATTCACTCGTAAAACACCGCTGGGTTCCGGCGCAGCGGACGATACAGCCTCCTCTGCCTGATCCATCAGGGCCAGCACCTCTCGTGCCTGATGGTAGAACTGCCGACCCTCCTCGGTCAGCGAAAGCTTGCGTGTGGTGCGATGCAGCAGCCGCGCGCCCAATCGCTCCTCAAGGGCACTCACATACCGCGAGATAGCGGCCTTGGACATTTCAAGCGGTTCGGCCGCGCCTACAAAAGTACCTTTATCGACCACCGTGCAGAACACCTGCATCTCCAACGCTCTGTCCATGACTATCTCACTTAATGGAACTATCTATCACATTTGGCCTTATTTATCTCAGATTCACAACCTATAGACTGTTCCCATCGAAACAAGCACCAACGCGGCACTTCCATCGCCCTGTCTGCCGTAACAAGTAACTCCTTCGGAGCATTCCACCATGAACACCCCGTTTCCCCTGCTGTTTGTGTCTCATGGTGCTCCAATGTTCGCCATCGAGCCTGGCCTGGCGGGTCCCCGCCTGGCTCAGGTCGGTCGCGAGCTGCCGCGACCTGACGCCATCGTCGTCCTCTCTCCGCATTGGATAACGCGCGGCGAAGTCGTTGTCACGGCGAGCACCGCGCCTGCGACCATCCATGATTTTGGAGGGTTTCCCGACGCACTGTATCAACTGAGCTATCCCGCACCGGGCTCGCCCGCCCTGGCTGGGCACATCGTAGACCTGTTGCAGGCAGCCGGCTGGCAGTCACGACTGGACGCTCAACGCGGCCTGGACCATGGCGCCTGGGTACCGTTGTTGTACCTGGCACCCGAGGCAGATATTCCGGTGGTCCAGGTCTCCATGCCAGCCAGTCTTGACACCCATCAGGCCTGGAAGCTGGGCGACGCGCTCAAGCCACTGCGGGATATGAATGTACTGATCGTCGCGTCAGGCAGCCTGACCCACAACTTGTACGAGTTCCGCGGAGCCACCCGCGAGAGCGCTGCCTATGTCGATGCGTTTGCCGCGTGGACAGCTCAAACCCTGCAAGACGGTAACACCGGGCAATTGCTGGACTTCAAGCAGTATGCGCCGTCGGCTGAGCGGGCTCACCCCACCGATGAACACTTTCTGCCCTTGCTGATCGCTCTGGGCGCAGCCGGGGAAGGCTACGAGACGCAGGTATTGGAGGGCGGCGTGACCTACGGCGTGCTGGCAATGGACAGCTACTTGTTCACCTCGGCCCCGTCCAATGGCCACGAACCCATTCAACTGACTCAAGGCACTCTCGACCATGCGTGACACTACATTTTCCGACGCAGCCCGCGAACCACAAACAGGTCTGTTTTTCCGCAAAGGCTGCAGCACCTTCACACCTAAAGGTCGCCTGATCCTGCTGCATGGTGTGGGCTCGAACGAAGCCAACCTTGCAGCCCTGGCCGAATCGCTTCCTGAAGACTTGGAAGTCATTCTGGTGCGCGCGCCCTTGCAGGTCGGCCCCCAAGGCTTCGCCTGGTACCAAGTGAACTTCACCAGCAACGGCCCATCCTTCAACCAGGAACAGGCGGAAGCCAGTCGCCTGCTGTTGCAGCGCTTCATCGAAGTGCTGCCCGCCCTGCCGACGGTAATCGCAGGTTTCAGCCAGGGCGGCATCATGAGCGCGAGCCTGGGCGTCACTGAACCCGAACTGGTGGCGGGCTTTGCCATATTGAGCGGCCGCATGCTGCGCGAGATTGCCCCTCGGATCGCTTCAGCCGAGCGCCTCAAGTCGGTCACGGCCTTCATCGCCCACGGTCACCAGGACGCCGTCCTGCCGGTGGACTGGGCAAACGAGGCAGATGCCTGGCTGGATCGCATCGGCGTCAAGCACGAAACCCATTTCTACAACATGGCCCACGAGATTATCGGTGAAGAACTGGCCGACTTTTCTCAATGGCTGAGCCACACGCTGTCCCTTCCCAACTAAATAAAAGGAGCTACACCATGATTGATTCCCGCACTGCACCCTACGCCGCATTCGTAATGCGTCTGGCGCTGGGCATCATGTTCATCGCCCACGGCTTGACCAAAGTGCTGGTGTTTACCCCGGCCGGCACCGCAGGCTTTTTCGAGTCCATCGGTTTCCCAGGCTTCCTGGCCTATCCGGTCATGGCGTTCGAAGTGATCGGCGGCTTGATGCTGGTATTAGGTGTTTATGCACGCTGGGTAGCCGCACTGGCAGTGGTACAGCTATTCGTCGCGGCGACCGTGCACTTCGGCAACGGCTGGAGCTTCAGCAACGCCAATGGCGGCTGGGAATATCCAATCTACCTGAGCATGACCGCACTGGTCGTTGCATTGCTGGGTGAAGGCGCCTTCGCGGCCAAGCCATCCAATAATGCTTGATTGAGCCCACACGTGACAGCTGCCGGCGCCCTGCGAACCCAGTGCGCTGGCAGCTGCGTTTGGGGCACAGGCGGCGCTCACGTCAGGCGTGACGCCATAAAGCTGACAAACGCCTTGATCTTGGGCAGCGGCTGTCGGCTGGACGGCCACAGGATGCTGAACGTGCGGTGATCACTGATATATCGATCCAGCACCGGCACCAAGCGCCCAGCCGCGATGGCGTCCTCGATAAAAAAGTCAGGCAGGCAGGCGATACCCTGCCCCGCCTGCGCCATTGCCAGCAAGGCTTCAATCGCGTTTGACGTCGCCGATTGCCCCAGCTCCAGCGTGTCTTGCCCTTTCTTCGTCACCAGCGGCCAGGGATCAAGCTTACCGCTGGTGGGATAGCGGTACCGCAGGCAAGCATGACCAGAAAGGTCCGCCGGCCGCAAGGGTACACCCCGACACGAAAGGTAGTCTGGTGATGCGACCAACCGGTGACTGTAGCCATTGAGCTTACGCATCATCAGTCGGGAATCGTCGACTTCGCCGATGCGCATCACCGCATCGAAGCCCTCCTCGATCACATTGACCAAGCGATCACTGAACTCCAGCTCCAATTCCACTTCCGGATACGCTTGCTGAAACGCAATCAAATGAGGCATCAACCGCATGCCGAGCTGTGGCAAACCGAGGCGTAACTTGCCCTGTGGGTTGCCTGCAGCCTGCGTGAGCTCTCGCTTTGCGACTTCATATTCAGCAAAAATCCGCTGGCAACGCTCCAGAAAAAGGCTGCCCTCGGCCGTCAAGGTAATCGCCCGCGTGGAACGATGAAATAGCCGCACGCCCAACTCTTCCTCAAGCCGCGCGACGGCCTTGCCAACGGCCGAGGAAGACACCCCGATCCTGCGCCCGGCCTCAGTAAAGCTGCGGGTCTGCGCCGCCTGAACGAATGCGCTGAGCGCGCCGAAATGATCCATGAACAGCCTCGCCTATTTGAGCGTTATTTTCACAAATGATCGGAATTACATCCTATTTTTCTTTCCAATCATACCGCCTATAGTCCCCCCATCGTGACTTTATGGAGTGCTTCTCGCCTTCAACGTCACCGCCATCCGCTAATAAGAGCGTACCCCGATGACCTCTCAACCTCGCGCGCGCGCAATCGCCCAGGAGCTTCAGCAACACCCTGGCTATGCCCGCGTATTCAAACCGGGGCATTTGACCTTCGGTTTCATTGCCCCGCTGGAAAGCTACCCCAACAGCCCTGGCCCCACCTTGCAGGATCACGCGCAGATGGCTCAACGCGTAGACGAAGCCGGATTTTCCGCGATCTGGCTGCGCGACGTGCCGTTCTATGACCCCAACTTTGGGGACGTCGGCCAGATCCTCGATCCACTGGTTTATGCAGGCTACCTGGCTGCCGTGACCACGCGAATTGCGATTGGCACGGCGGGTATCGTCTTGCCGTTGCGCGATCCACTGATTGTTGCCAAGCAGGCCGCGAGCGTGGACCAGCTGCTGGGCGGGCGATTCATTCTGGGGTTGGCCACCGGTGACCGGCCGATCGAATACCCGGCTTTCGGGCTGGATTTTGACAACCGTGCCGACCGCTTCCGTGATGCACTGGGCATCATCCGCGTAACCACGCAAAGCCATTGGGCAAAGCATACGTCGCGTTTTTATGGCCAGTTGAGCGGTGAAATTGATCTGATCCCCAAACCCGTCGGCGCGCGCTTGCCCACCCTTATCGTCGGCCACGCGGGTCAGTCGCTGGAATGGATCGGTGAGCACACTGACGGGATTCTTTCCTACACCTCCAACCCTGCGTTGATTCCCCAGGTGATCGAGCGCTGGCGTGCCGTCTGTGGCAACGAGGTGCACAAACCCTACGGCTACGGCACGTTGTTTGATCTGGATCGCGATCCGAACCATCCCGTCGAGGCGGGACGCGTGCTGCGCGCCGGGCGTAATGCGCTGATAGAGCATTGGAAACGCCAGCAGGATCAGGGGGTGGGTCATGTCGCCCTGCACTTCAAACCACAACGCCGCCCTGCCGCTGAAGTCATCGATGAGCTGGCTGAATACCTCCTGCCGCATTTTCCAAGCATCGCCCTCCCCGTTACCCCTCAACCTACGCAGGCCGCCCAATGAAACACGCCCTTCACCACATGGATTTCATCTTCCAGACCGCCATGGGCACCTATCCTCTGGCCGCACAGTGCGAAATGCTCGCCGAGCTTGGCTACCAGGGCTTGACGATGTCTGCGTGGAGCCAAGACCTGAAGTCGATTCCCCAAGTCAAACCGACCTGGGGCCTTGACGTGGGCGCGGTCTACCTGATCTACCGCAAAGGCCTCGAATCGTTCGTGACCCAGGTTTTCGAGAGCATTGAGGGTTGCACCACCATTGAACTGGCGCTGCATTCAGGTGATGAAGTCACGAACTTTGACCGTCGCATGCTTGAGCGCCTGTTGCCTATCTGTGAGCGCAGAGGCCTGCACATCAACCTTTATCCGCACGCACGCTACGGCATGCAAACGACCTCGGAAGCCGTCGCACTGTGCCGGGAGTTCAACCATCCCCTGCTCAATATCGTGTTCAACGGTTATCACTGGTACGCCACTGAAGAACATGCCTTGGAACAACGCCTTGATGCGATGTGGCCTTGGCTCCAGCACGTGAACATTGCCGGCACAAGACGTTCTCCGTTGGGTTGGGGCGGGCTGGCAACCATCGAAACGCTTGATGAAGGCGAGATGGATAATTTCGTCCTGCTGGGAGCCCTGGAACGCCGCGGCTTTACGGGTCGTGTCGGCGTGCTGGGATGGCAAAGTATGGGAGGCGACGTCTACGGCAACCTGCGCCGTTCAGCCACGGCATATCGCTCTATGGAGCAACGCCTGGCCGCACACCCTGAATGGGCCCTATTGACCGAGACGCCACGCTAGGCGAGGAGATAGACCGTGGCCCATCGTGTCCATGCACTCGATTCATTTTTTTACTCTTCAATGGGCGTTTATGCCTTTCAGTCACAGTGCGAAATGCTCGCCGAACTCGGTTATGACGGTCTCACTGTTTCGGCCTGGGGCGGCACGCCGCTGACCGATCTGCGCCTGTTGCCGCGCGTTGGCGAACAGCACGGCCTGCGCGTCGAAGGCCTGTACCTGGTGCTGCACGAAGGCCGCAATGATCACCTTATACGGCGCATCATCGAAAGCGTCGAAGGGGTCGAACTCATCGAGCTGGCGATCCAGACCTCAGTCAACGGCAGCCCGGCCATCATGCGGTTCATCGAGTCGCTGCTGCCCATCGCAGAACGGCGCGGCTTAAGAATCGCTCTGTATCCTCATCTTCACCACGTCACTCAGACCACAGCTCAAGTGGTGCAGATCTGCGAGTACTTCGCTCACCCGCGCCTGGGAGCATCGTTCAACGGCTATCACTGGTACGCCAGTCAGGAAGGCGAACTTCAGCAGCGTCTTGAAGCCCTGCAACCCTGGTTGATGCAAGTCGTACTGTCAGGCAGCGCGCTCAGCGAACTGGGCTGGGGCGGCGTGGCCACCATGGAGCCGGTTGACCGTGGAGAGTTGGACAACTTTGCCGTGGTCGCGGCGCTGAACAGCGTCGGATACACAGGCAGCATTGGCGTGCTCGGCTGGGACTACGGCGGCGATATTTACCTGAAACTGCAACGCTGCCTGGTAACCCTTCGGGATATTGATATTCGCCTGGCGCGTCATCCGCACTGGTCGGACTTTTCATCGCTGTAAAGCCCTCTCCACCTGATATGAAAAAGGAGTCTGCAATGACTGCCCTCTCTGTGCTTGACCTCATGATGATTGGCGAGGGTAAAACCTTCACCGACACGCTGACTGACGCGGCCGCACTGGCGCGACATGTGGAAGCCTGTGGTTACAAACGATATTGGGTCGCCGAGCATCACGACCTGCCGGGCATCGCATCTTCGGCCACCACCCTGCTCATCCAGCATCTGGCGGCGGCCACCCGCACCCTGCGCGTGGGCTCCGGCGGCATCATGCTACCCAACCACTCCCCGTTGATGGTGGCCGAGCAGTTCGGCACATTGGCCACGTTGTTCCCTGGCCGCATCGACCTGGGTATCGGTAGAGCACCGGGTTCAGCCGGAGCGGCAATCCGCGCCTTGCGGGGTGACGCATCGGAACGGGACTTCGCGCAGGATATTCAACACTTGCAGAACTATCTGGCAGACAACGGGCATCAGCCGGTCCGGGCGATTCCCGGAACCCACGACGTACCACTCTGGCTCCTCGGTTCGAGCATGAACAGCGCAGACCTTGCCGCAAAGCTGGGGCTGCCCTACGCATTCGCTTCGCATTTCGCGCCGCGCTTCTTGATGGATGCGATTACGCACTACCGTACTTCCTTCCGCCCATCAGCGGCGCTCAAGCAGCCTTATGTGATCGCAGGCGTGAATGTTTTTGCTGCCCCCTCACGGGCCGAAGCCGATTACATCGCGAGCTCTCACCGGCAGTGGGTGTGCAACCTGTACGCCGGGAAAGCAGGCCCGTTACCGCGTCCCTCGGAGGGTTTTATGGATACGCTTACAAACGTTGATCGGCACACGCTCAATCAAGCGATGCTGTGCACGGCGACAGGTGACCAGGACGACGTCAGCAGTTGGCTACGCCAGTTCATTACAACGACCCAGGCGGATGAAATCATCATTGATGCGCGAATTTATGACGCCAAGGCTCGCTGCCGGTCCTATCAACTGATCGCCGAATCCCTTGCCGACATGCTGGCTTGAGCCGGACCGGAGCGATGGGCTAAGCCATGCGTGAGAAACAACAGATGAAGCGCCCCTCGCCTGACTTCGATGCCGCCATGCGCGCGATTGCTCATCCGCTGAGAAGGGAAATCCTGAAGTGGCTCAAAGCGCCGTTGGTGTATTTCCCGCAACAGGACTGGAAGATGGAATGGGGCGTCAGCGTTGGGCAGATCACGCAACGTTGCGGGCTGTCCCAGTCGACAGTGTCCCAGCATTTGGCGGTACTCAAGCAGGTCGCCTTGGTCGATGTCCGCAAGACAGGCTCCTTTCATTTTTTCCAACGCAACGAGGCAACGCTTGGGCACCTCGCTGCCCGGCTCAGGGATCAGCTTGGCAGTTCGGGTATGCAGGGGTAGGACGACGCAGAGCCGAACCCTCCACTCCTATAATGGCCAGCCGCTCTATCACTACATGGATTGCTCGACATTCAGTGAGTACACCGTGGTGGCGGTAGTCTCTGTCGCGAAGATCAACCCTGACGCCAATCCTGAGCACGTATGCCTGTTGGGCTGCGGTGTAACTACGGGGATCGGCGCACTGCATAACACCGCCAAGGTGCAACCGGGGGACACCGTTGCGCTGGCAACCGTCAGTTCCGTGCTCAAAAAAAAGGCGCCGCCAATCCGTTTGAACGATTGACGGCGCCAACCCGTTTGAGCGCTATGGACGCCTAAAAACGGGTACCCAATCAAGTGGCTAGTGCACTGCCTTTTGTTTCTTGAACCCATGCAACAATGCGTCAGTCGCCACGATCGCGTCATACACCAGATCCGGCGTCACCGTGAAAGGCATGTTGTGCATCGTGTCGTTTTTATCGCAGGCCAACTCGGCCACTTTTCTCCACTCCGCTTCCTTGAAGTGTTTGAGCCCCAAGTCTTCAAGCGTCAGTGGCAAACCGACTGCCATCGCAATATCCACCACCTCCTCAATCTCAGCCATAGACGCAGCTTCCATCACAAGCTGGGTGAACAGGCCGAACACGACCTTTTCTCCGTGCTGTGCGCTGTGCAGATCATGCACGCTGGTCATCCCGTTATGGATCGCATGCGCAGCGGCACAACCACCCGACTCAGCCCCGACAGCGGACATGTAGATGGTGGCTTCAATCGTATTCTCCAGGGCGGCGGTAATGGCTTTCTTCTGCACCGCGAATGCCGCCTGGGCCGAATATTTTTTGATGGTTTCGTAGCACGTTTGGGCAATCGCAAACCCGATCAATGTGGGTTTTAGCATCTTGCCGTCATTGCCCAGGATCAGATTGTCGCGTTGCGCAGCAAAACACGCGCGGGCCTCGAAATATGTGGCCAAGCCGTCACCCACGCCCGCTGCAAAAAACCGCGGGGGTTGTTCCGCCAGAATGCGTGTGTCGGCTAAAACAACGTCCGGATTTCTGGATAAAAACAAGTAGCGATTAAACGTATCGTCGTCGTTGTAAATCACTGAAATCGCCGTACAGGGCGCATCCGTGGAGGCTAACGTGGGCAGGATCAACACGGGTTTTTTCAGGAAGTGTGCAGCCGCCTTGGCTGTATCCAGGGTTTTTCCGCCACCTATCCCGACGACATAATCAGCCCCACGCGCCGCTTCCACGTGCCTGTTGATTTCACTGTCGGAACACTGCCCGCCAAACACGGCCAACTCGGCGCGTTGTGCGTTCTTGAACCCCGGCATCGCTTTCTCATGAACCCGACCGACGATAAATTGATCGCAGATCAAATAGGCATTGGCTCCGAAGACTTTGCCATGTGCCGCTAAATCCGCCAACGCATCGGCCTGGACCAGAAATTTGGCCGGCGATGCAATGCCTTTGGTAATAGTCATCTCATTCCCTCACGTCGCATGCGCAAAACGCTCAACGCGTACACACTTGAGCATTCTTCTGCGCTGATAACGAATCAGTTAAATACCATGCCGCCATCAATGATCACCGCCTGACCGGTCATGTAGTCAGAGTCAGGACCGGACAGGAACGAAACGCAGGCCGCCACGTCTTCGGGCTGGGAAAGTCGCTTCAAGGTGATGTGTTGGGCAAATTGTTCCATCCCCCATTCAATGCTTTGATTGGCGTTATCGGCCACGTCCTGGGCGACCTTGCGCATCATCGGTGTATTCACGATGCCAGGGCAGTAGGCGTTTACCGTAATACCCAGGTGAGCCAATTCCCGGGCGGCTGTCTGGGTGATGCCACGCACGGCAAACTTGGTCCCGCCGTACACTGCCAGATCGGGATTGCCGATATGACCCGCCTGCGACGAAGCACTGATGATTTTGCCGCCGTGACCTAACGCCTTGAACGCGTTGACTGCCGCCTGTATGCCCCAGAGAACACCACCCACGTTGATGTCGAACGTTCGCCGATAGATCTCTGGCGTAATCGCTTCGATTGGAGCAATTGGCGCAATGCCTGCGTTATTGATGACCACATGCAGGTCACCCAAGCCATCCACCGCTGCCTGCACGGCCTTGAAAACATCCTCGCGATCGGCTACATCGACCTTTATCGCCAGGGCTTTGCCGCCCGTTTTCCTGATTTTTTCAGCCACTTGATCGGCTGTTTCAAGATTCATATCGGCGCAGGCTATGGCGAACCCATCTGCCGCCAAGCGCAATGCAATGGCCTCTCCGATCCCTTGACCGGCACCGGTTACAAAAGCAACTTTTCCCAAGGACTTACTCATTCTGGTGTTCCTTCTTATTAGTGATGGGGGTTAAAGACTGCTCACACATCTGCCCAGGTTCAGAAGCTCGCCTGCAGCTTCACACCGGCAACCCAGGCATTGTCCACCTCGTAGACGCCGCCTGGATTGCGCACGTACTGCACGTTCGGGCGCACGGTTAGCCAGTTGGTCGCGTGTACGCCGTAATTGAGTTCGATGTCGTATTCGCTGTGCTGCACTGGAACGTACTGCGGATCGTCGTAGTCGCTGATGCCCGTGCTGTCATTGATCAGGCGCTGGCGCTCGGTGACATCGTCGTTGACCTTGAGGCGTGCGATGCCCAAGCCGATGTCATCGTTGGGCCGCGCATCAAACGGGCCTCTGTAGACCGCACCGATATTCTGGAAACTCTCGATGCCGCTGGTGGCCTTGTCGTGGATGGTCAGGCTGGCAAACACGCTCAGGCCGCGTGAGGCGTCGCCGTTGTGGGCAGTAAGCTGCTGTTGACCAATGATCCAGGCGCCATGTTTGCTGCTGCGCGACTTTGGCGGCTGGCCGGTCAACACCTGAGGGTTATCGTTGACGTCGTCGTACAGATCGTTGGCGTTGGCACTGCTGTAGTAGTAACCCAGGCGGTATTCACCGGGTAAGGCTTCGTTGCCGACTGATGGCTTCCAGATGACCTCCACCGGCACCAACGCGCCTTTGGTACCACTGCCACTGAGCTTGAAGCCGTTGCCGGTGCTGAGGTTCGACGGGTTCTGCTCATACACCCCGACCTGCACCGCCCAGTGTTCATCGAGGTTATAGCGCACCCGCCCGCCCCACTGGCTCACAGGCCCGCTGTACCAGACATCACCGGCGACGTTTCCGATGGGTGCACTGCAAAAAGACAGGCTCTGGAAGTCGCATGGGAAGCTGGCAAAGTCTTCGTTGACGCCCACGCGGCCAAACTTGAGATCCAGGGCGCTGTCGAAAAATTTCTGGCGGTACCACATCTGGGTCAGGCGCCAGGTCTGCCCCCTGCCCCACACCTCTTGCACCGAACTGAGCTGTGGCGCGCGGGGATCAGAAACGCGATCGTTGGAGAGGTTGTTGCCATTCCGTTCAGTTACCAGCAGTTGGAACTCGGCGTCATTCCAGCCCAGCAATTTTTGCAGGTCCAGGTGAGTGCCCAGTGCCCATTGCGCGGTGTAACGCGCCGTGCGGTCATGGTCATAACCCCCGTGAACATTGGTGGCGGCTTCGCCGACGTAACCGACGATCACGTCAACACCCTGCTCCAGCAGCTCACTGCGTACCCCTCCCCAATCTCCGGTGCCCCATTTCGAGGAAGCGTCGTCAGCGGATGCAGGCACGGCGATGCATGACAGGAGCCCGAGCCCCATCGGCAATTTCCAAGCGATGTTCATGTCGATTTACCCTATTGTTTTTTTGTTTACGACACGTCGTTGACTGGACCGCAGGGCAACGCTCCTGCGGTCACTCAAGAAAGCAATCAGTTGAACAGTGGGCAGCTACAGCTCAAATGCCGGCCAGGCACAGGTATTTGATCTCCAGGTAATCCTCCAACCCGTATTTGGAGCCTTCCCGGCCGACACCCGATGCCTTCACCCCACCAAACGGTGCGGCTTCGGAACTGATAATCCCGGTGTTGACCCCGACGATCCCGTACTCCAGCGCCTCCCCCAAACGGAACACCCGGCTCAGGTTTGCGGTGTAGAAATACGCCGCCAGGCCGAATTCGGTGTCGTTGGCTTTAGCGATGACTTCGGCGTCATCGAAGAAGCGGAAGACCGGCGCCAATGGCCCGAAGGTTTCTTCCTTGGCGACCCGAGCGGTGTCCGGCACGTCCACCAGGATGGTGGGCTCAAAGAAATTGGCGCCCTGGGCATGCGCACCGCCGCCCTGGACCACCTTGGCCCCTTTGGCCAAGGCATCCTCGATATGCTCGCGCACCTTGGCGACGGCCTTGCCATCAATCAGCGGCCCAAGAGTGACGCCATCGGTAAAACCATCGCCAATCTTCAGAGCGCCCACCGCTGATGCGAGTTTGTCGACGAAGGCGTCGTACACGTTGTCATGCACATACAGGCGATTGGCGCAGACGCAGGTCTGCCCGGCATTGCGAAACTTCGAAGCGAGTGCGCCCTCAACGGCAGCATCCAGATCGGCATCTTCGAACACGATAAAGGGCGCGTTGCCGCCAAGCTCCAGGGAAACTTTCTTGATGTCGTGGGCACATTTTTCCATGATCTGGCGCCCGATCTCGGTAGATCCCGTGAAGGAAATCTTACGTACCACCGGGTTGCTGGTCAGCTCCTCGGCAATCTCTGCAGCGGCGCCCGTGACCACCGACAGCACTCCCTTGGGAATGCCCGCCTGTTCGGCGAGGTACACCAGCGCCAATGCCGAGAACGGCGTCTGGGAGGCCGGCTTGATGACCATGGTGCAACCGGCGGCAAGCGCCGGCCCGGCTTTGCGGGTGATCATTGCGCTGGGGAAATTCCATGGCGTAATCGCAGCGCAAACACCCACGGGCTGTTTGATGACCAACAAGCGTTTGTCCGTTGCGCCCGCAATAATATCGCCGTAGACCCGCTTCGCCTCCTCCGCATACCACTCGATATAGGACGCGCCGAAGACAATTTCACCCAGCGCTTCAGGCAGCGGCTTGCCCTGCTCCAGGGTCATGATGTGAGCCAGATCGTGCTGGTTTTCGATAATCAAGTCGTACCAACGTCGTAACGCATTGGCGCGGGCCTTCGCAGAAAGCTCACGCCAGGCCGGCAGCGCGCGCTCGGCCGCTTGGATGGCACGGCGTGTTTCGGCCTTGCCCATGCGTGGCACCTGGCCGACGGTCACCCCCGTCGATGGATTGACCACGGTAATAATGCTTTCGTTGTCGGCGGCTAGCCACTCACCGTCGATATAGGCTTGGTGACGCAAGAGTCGAGGGTTGTTCAACTTCATTTCAGGAGCTCCGTAGCGCGGCGCGATTGCGTCTGATCGATGCTCACGGCCTTGAATTTGAAGCCCCGATAGTCATCGTTCTTGACCGCTGCCAATTGTTCGCTGAACGCGCCCAAACCACCCATGTAGAAATAAACCTTGTTGCTTTTGCCGGGGATATTGGCGCCGAAGATCCACGAGTCGGTCTTGGCGAACAGCGTCTGATCGGCAATGTCCTGGCAGGTCTTGCCCCATTCCTGCTCGCTTTGCGCAGACGGTTCCACGCAGGCCAACTCGTTCTGCTCCATGAACCCAACCAGATCGGAGACCCACTCCACTTCGGTTTCAATCGTCGGCGGAAGATTGGTAAACGGACCGTTAGGCCCCAGGATCATGAACATATTCGGGAATTTGGCGGTGGCCACCGACAGGTAGCTCGATGGGCCGTCAGCCCAGTGATCCTTCATCGAGACGTTATCGCGGCCGCGAATATCGATGCGCTTGTAATTACCGTCTACGGCGTCAAAACCGGTGGCAAACACCAGCACATCAAGCTCGTGCTCGACGCCATCTGCCGTACGAATGCCCTTGGCAGTGATCTCGTCAATCGGGTTGGCCTTGACGTCGACCAGCGACACATTGGCCCGATTGAAGGTGGCGTAGTAGCCGCTGTCGCAAAGCGGGCGCTTGGCGTACAGGTCGCGTGGCATGAGCTTGCGTGCGGTTTCCGGGTCGGTGACGATCTCGGCGATTTTCTCGCGGACGAAGTTTTGCGCCTCGATATTGGCCTCTTCACTGGTGGCGATATCGTTGAAGGTCTGGAACATGTAGCGGAAACCGCCGCCACCTTTCCAGGCGCGTTGGAAGATGGCTTTGCGTTCAGCAGCATCCACACTCATGGTGGGAATGTCGCTTTCTGGGAAGCCGAACGCCAAGCGCGAGGAACGCACCTCCTTCCAGATTGCGTCATAGTTGCGTTTGATGTCTTCGACGTAGTCGCGACTGACCGGACCGTTGCCCACCGGCACGGTGTATTGCGCAGAGCGCTGGAACACGGTCAGGTGGCCGACGGTCGGTGCGAGCGCGGTGATGACCTGGCAACCCGTCGAACCCGTGCCGATCACACCCACGCGCTTGCCTTCCAGCACAGCATCTGCCGGCCAGTTGGCGGTGTGATACATGTGCCCCTCGAATTGGTCGAGGCCTTTGATCTTGGGTACATTCGTTGCCGACAACAGGCCCAGCGCCGTCACCAGGTACTTGGCGCTGTATTGATGACCGTCATCGGCCGAGACCAGCCAGCGGCTGCTCTGTTCGTCGAACACGGCGACGGTAATCCCTGTTTCAAGCTGGATGTCGCGGCGCAAGTCGTGGCGATCCACTGCGTGGTTCAGGTAGGACAGGATCTGCGGCTGGGTCAGGTAGCGTGTGGTGATGTCCCATTCCTGGCACAGTTCGCGGTCCCAGGAGAAGCAATAGACAAACGATTCACTGTCGGATAATGCGCCGGGGTAGCGATTCCAGAACCAGGTACCGCCGATGCCACCGGCCTTGTCGAAGGCGCGCACTTTCAAGCCCAATTCATCGCGCAACTTCTTGAGCATGTAAATGCCGCCGAAACCTGCGCCGATCACAATGGCGTCGTAGTTGATAACGTCGGTGCCAACGGAACGTTTAGCCAGAACTGTAGTTGTCATTATGTTCTCCTGTTTCGATCAGTGCGCCCGCAGAGGTGAACCAAACTGCAGGCAAGCCGTATCCGTTTCCCTGGGCGAGCGCTCCGGGAACGTATCTTCAATGGGTGCTTGACGGGCCAGGACAGGCCCGCGGTTTCAACTAAAGCGAGAAGCCGCCGTCGACGGCAATTGCCTGGCCGGTGACATGGGGGGCACAGGCCAGGTAAACCGCCAGTTGGCCCATGTCTTCCACGGTTTGCGCTTCCCCTTGGGGCAACAGGCTGGACTGATGCCGCTCCCAGGATTGCACTTCGGTTTCGCCCGGTTGCGCCCAGCGTGCGGAAAGTCCCTCATCACCGCGCCACATGCCGGTGCCCACAACACCTGGGCAAAGGGCGTTAACCGTGATGCCTTCGCGGGCAACTTCCTTGGCAAAGGCGTTGGTAAAACCGATCACGGCGAACTTGGAGGCGCTGTAGTGGGAGAGGTCCGGGAAACCGACTTTGCCGGCAATCGAAGCCAGGTTGATGATGCGGCCGAACTTGTGCTCGCGCATCAGCTTGAGTTCGGCCTGGCAGCACAAGAAGACGCCACGCGCATTGATATTCATGATGCGGTCCCACTCGCTGACCGCTAACTCATCGACCCGGCCGAGGCTGACTACGCCCGCGTTGTTGACCGCCACATCCAGGCGGCCAAATTCCGCCCTGACCTGCTCAATCAAGCTGGCGACACTCTCGGGTTCGCTGACGTCAACTTGCAGGGCCACAGCCCGACGACCCAAGGCCTGTACCAGAGCGGCAGCCTCTTGCGCGATCCCCAAGTCGTAATCGGCCAGCACCAGGTCTGCGCCCGCCTGGGCCAGGCTCAGCGCAATACCCTGGCCAATGCCACGGCCAGCGCCTGTCACCAGGGCAACCTTGCCGTTCAGGGAGAAATTCACAGCGTTGAATTCGCTCATGTACTGCCTCTGTCGTTATTGTTGTTGAGATGCGACCGTTCGACGCGGCCTGCTGAGACTGACAGAGCAAGTCGGATGCCAACACCATACTACCCGGCCAAAACGCCCGGAATAGAGCCCTACGAGCGTCATTTATCCCAATCACCCCCCGGCCGTCGCAAGACATAACCGCTCATGTCTCCAGTGAGACGCTGCGAATACTGAGCGGTTATGTCTCACCGGCACCGGCTGACGGATTCAGCTTGAAGGGATTGGCCAAGCCGCCTTTAATGGCCATCAACAGAAAAATAAGATCCAACCTTCGGAGGTACCATGTCCTCTGGTTTTTCGAAGACTCATGTGGAACACGTGAGTCGCGTATTGCGCACTGCCCAGAATGCCCCGACACTGCCAGTTCCCAATGCCATCCTCGATTCCTGGCGTCGCTCGGTACAGCATTACAAGCTCGACCCGGGATCCTTACAGGGGCCTAGGGTTCTGGAGGCTCACCAGATCAATGAGCACCGCCAGCGTGTCGACGATTTCCTGCATCTGGCAGGTGACGAAATGTCACGGCTGCACAGCCGCGTACGCGACGCCGACTACTGTGTGATGCTCACCGATACGCTGGGATGTACCGTCGACTACCGGATCGACTCGGCCCTTCGCGGCGAGTACCGCCGCTCCGGCATGGACGTCGGCACATGCTGGTCGGAGAAGGAAGAAGGCACGACAGCTGTCAGCGCGGTGTTAATCGACAAGCTGCCAGTCACTGTGCACAAACTCGATCATTTCCGTGCAGCGTTTATCGGTAATACCTGCTCTGCGGCGCCGATATTTTCACCCAGCGGCGAGATCCTGGCGGTATTGGACGTTTCTTCAGTGCGTGCTCCAGATGACCGGCGCAGCCAGCATTTGATTCGGCAAATGGTCATTCAAAGCGCTACGGAACTTGAAAATGCCTACTTCATGTACATCACGCAAGATCTGTGGGTATTACGGGCACACCCCCTGCCCGGTTATGTCGACAGCCAACCACAATGCCTGTTCGCCTGGGACCGGGATGGCTGCATAGAGGCGCTTAACCCCGCCGCTCGGCGCCTGCTGTTAAAGAGTTGTGGCCGAATCCCCGCGCATATTGACGAAGCCTTCACCCCAGCAAAGCTGCCCGCCGCTGGGGATGACAGCATCCACTTTCTGCCGTCGATGGGGTTGCACGTGCGCCTCAAGGCACCGCGCCGCCCCATCAGCTCCCCACTAGCCAGCAACGCGGCATCAGCGTTGGACCCCAAGGTTGCGCAGGCGATGGAGCTGGCGATACGGGTCAAGGATCGTGGTTTGCCCGTGTTGATCCATGGTGAGACCGGTGCGGGCAAGGAGTTTTTTGCCCTGCAACTGCATGCCGCCAGCAAACGTCGAGACAAGCCCTTTGTCGCAGTGAACTGTGCGGCGATTCCCGAGAGCCTGATAGAGAGTGAATTGTTCGGTTATGCTGCTGGCGCCTTTACCGGCGCTTCGACCAAAGGCATGCGGGGTCTGTTGCAGCAGGCTGACGGCGGCACGTTGTTTCTCGATGAAATCGGCGACATGCCCCTGGCCCTGCAAACCCGCCTATTGCGAGTACTCAGCGAAGGTGAAGTGGCACCCCTGGGCGGTGCGCGCACCCAGGCCATCGATATTCAGGTGATTTGTGCCAGCCACCGCGATATTGCCACGCTGGTTGAAGGCGGCAGCTTTCGTGAAGACCTGTTTTTCCGCCTGAGCGGCGCACGCTTCGATATACCGCCGCTACGCGAACGCAAAGACAAACTGGCGTTGATCAACGCACTGCTGGACGACGAGTGCCAGCGCTCGGGCGAGCGTGTGGAACTGAGCGAGGCTGCGCTGGAAATGCTCTTGAATTACAGCTGGCCGGGCAACATGCGACAACTGCATCACGTGCTGCGATACGCGTGCGCCGTGTGTAAAAGCCAGGTGATCGGAGCGGATGATCTGCCAGTGACGCTCGGCGCGAGTGCGCCGGTAAACGGCCAGGAGACCGTCAGTGGCAGCCCGGAACGCCAGGCGTTGATCGACACGCTTGTGCGCAACCGGTGGAAACCCCTGTTGGCCGCGCGCGAACTGGGGATCTCCCGTGCAACGCTGTACCGCAAAGTGAACTTGCATGGCATCAAAATGCCCGGCAAGGGCTCGTACGATTGAGCCGGCGGCAGGCGAGCTTTTCGCTCGCCTGCCGCCGGGTTCTTACAGAGCCTGCTGCAGCGCCGGGACGGCTTCGAACAAGTCCGCTACCAGGCCGTAATCGGCCACCTGGAAGATCGGGGCTTCTTCGTCCTTGTTAATCGCAACGATCACTTTGGAATCTTTCATACCGGCTAAGTGCTGGATCGCACCGGAAATACCGACGGCGATATACAGCTGTGGAGCAACGATCTTGCCGGTCTGACCGACCTGCATGTCGTTGGGTACGAAACCTGCGTCGACCGCGGCGCGGGAAGCACCGACGGCAGCGCCCAGCTTGTCGGCCAGGGCGTACAGGTGTTTGAAGTTGTCACCGTTCTGCATGCCGCGACCGCCGGAAACGACGATTTTGGCAGCGGTGAGTTCCGGACGATCGGACTTGGCCAGTTCTTCACCAACGAAGCTGGAGATGCCAGCGTCGTGAGCAGCAGCAACCGCTTCAACCGAAGCCGAACCGCCTTCAGCGGCTACCGGGTCGAAACCGGTGGCACGTACGGTGATTACCTTCACTGCAGCGTTCGATTGAACGGTCGCGATGGCGTTACCGGCGTAGATCGGACGCTTGAAGGTGTCAATGCTTTCGACCGAGATGATCTCGGAGATCTGGTCAACGTCCAGCGCAGCGGCAACGCGCGGCAGGATGTTTTTGCCGTTGGAAGTGGCGGCAGCCAGGATGTGGCTGTAGCCAGCGCCCAGTTCGGCGACCAGGGGAGCGACGTTTTCCGGCAGTTGGTGAGCGTAGGCGGCGTTGTCGGCCACCAGCACTTTAGCCACGCCAGCGATTTTCGCAGCGGCTTCAGCCACGGCGCCAACGTTTTGGCCGGCAACCAGAACGTGGATGTCACCACCGATTTTGGCGGCAGCAGCAACCGTGTTCAGCGTGGCCGGGGCCACTACTTTGTTGTCGTGTTCAGCTATAACCAAGATAGTCATTTCTGGCTCCTTAACTCAAAGCACCTTCGCTTCGTTTTTCAGTTTCTCGACCAGTTCAGCCACCGACTTGACCTTGATCCCTGCGCTGCGTGCAGCTGGCGCTTCGACTTTCACGGTCTTGTTGGTGGAGGCGGTGGAAACGCCCAAAGCATCCGGAGTCAGCACTTCGAGAGGCTTCTTCTTGGCTTTCATGATGTTTGGCAGAGACGCATAACGCGGCTCGTTCAAACGCAGGTCGGTGGTGACGATGGCCGGCAGTTTCAGGGAAACCGTCTGCGCGCCGCCGTCGATTTCGCGAGTCACGGCAACGGTGTCGCCGGACACTTCGACTTTCGAAGCGAAGGTGCCCTGACCGTAACCGCTCAATGCAGCGAGCATCTGGCCAGTCTGGTTGTTGTCGCTGTCGATGGCTTGTTTGCCAAGTATCACCAGCTGCGGCTGTTCCTTGTCGACAACGGCCTTGAGCAGCTTGGCAACGGCCAGGGAAGTCAGATCTTCAGCGGATTCGACGAGGATGGCGCGGTCGGCACCCAGAGCCAACGCAGTGCGCAGTTGCTCTTGAGCGGTGGACGGGCCGATGGAGACCACGACGATTTCAGTCGCCACGCGCCCTTCTTTTATAGAGAGTTCTTTCAGGCGTACGGCTTCTTCCACAGCGATTTCGCAGAATGGGTTCATCGACATCTTGACGTTAGCAAGGTCGACCCCGGAATTGTCCGCCTTGACGCGAACTTTCACGTTGTAGTCGACCACCCGCTTGATGGCTACCAGGACTTTCATGGATAACTCCATAGCAAAATATTGAACCCGACACGCCACCGGCATACCGGGAAAAAACCTCAGCGTTCGCCCAATTGCTCGATCACGCCGCTGGCCTTCAACTGCGCCAGACGCTCGTCATCCAGCCCCAGTCGACGCTTAAGCACTTCATCCGTGTGCTCACCAAGCATCGGTGCCGGACGCAAGTATTCCACCGGCGTGCCGGACATCTTGATCGGGCTGGCGACCGTCACGAAGTCCGCCTTCAGCGGGTGTGGAATCGTCACCAGCATATTGCGCGCCTTGACCTGAGGTTCATCCAGGGCCTGGGCGATGCTGTTGATCGCACCGATTGGAACGCCACGCGGATGGACAAGGTCAATCCACTCCTGTGCACGCCCCTCAAGGAAGTGGCGTGACAAGATCTCGATGATCGCTTCGCGATTGGCCACACGGTCGGCGTTACGTGTAAAGCGAGGGTCTGCAGGCAGGTGCGCCAGCCCGATGGCGTCACATAGCGCGACGAATTGCGAGTCGTTGCCGCAGGCGATGATGAAGTCCTGGTCGCTGGCACGGAACACCTGATAAGGCACGATATTGGCGTGGGCATTGCCGTAACGCCCCGGTGGTTTGCCCGAGGCCAGGTAGTTCTGGCTCTGGTTGCACAAGGTTGCAACCTGCACGTCCAGCAGCGCCATATCGATGTGCTGGCCTGCACCGGTTTTTTCCCGGCTGAGCAACGCCGCCTGGATGGCAACTGTAGAATAAAGGCCGGTCATCAGATCGGAAAAGGCCACGCCGACCTTCTGCGGGCCGCCACCGGGCAAGTCATCGCGCTCGCCGGTAATGCTCATCAGCCCGCCGATGCCCTGCACGATGAAGTCATAACCTGGTTCGGCCGCGCGCGGGCCAGTCTGCCCGAAGCCTGTGACGGAGCAATACACCAGTCGCGGATTGAGCTGCGACAACGCGGCGTAATCCAACCCGTACTTGGCCAGGGAGCCGGCTTTGTAGTTTTCGATCAGCACATCGCAATCGGTCGCCAACGCACGCACCAATTCCTGCCCTTCAGGGCTGGCCAGATTCAACGCTACCGATAACTTGCCGCGATTAGTGGATTGGTAATACGACGCTTCAGAGGTCAACTCATCGCTCTGGCCTGTCATCCATGGCGGCCCCCAACCACGGGTATCGTCGCCTACGCCCGGCCGTTCGACCTTGATCACTTCGGCCCCCAGGTCGGCCAGCGTTTGCCCACACCAAGGGCCTGCAAGCACTCGGCTCAAGTCGAGTACGCGGTATCCAGTCAAAGCACCCATGTCATTTCACCTCTGCTTGAGCGATTACACACGCTCGATCACCATCGCCAGCCCTTGGCCAACACCGATACACAGACTGACCACGGCATAACGCTTGCCGTTGCGCTGCAACGCTCGCGCAGTGCTGAGCGCCAGGCGCGCACCGGAGGCGCCCAATGGATGGCCCACCGCGATCGCGCCGCCATTGGGGTTGACACGAGGATCGTCGAACGCCACGCCGAGCCCTTTGAGGCAACCCAGAACCTGGCTGGCAAATGCTTCGTTGATTTCAATAATGTCCATGTCCGCCACGGTCAGCCCTGCCCGTGCCAGTGCTTTATTGATCGCCTCGACCGGGCCGACACCCATGATGCGAGGCGCGACACCTGCAGCCGCGCTCGACAGGATACGCACCATGGGCACCAAGCCATGGCGTTCGCCTGCGGCAAGCGTGCCGATCAGCAGTGCGGCAGCGCCGTCGTTGACACCGGATGCATTGCCGGCGGTGACCACCCCACCCTCGTGCAGAGGTCGCAGACGACTCAACGCCGCGAGGTCAGATTGCGGGCGCGGGTGTTCGTCGTGCTCCACAAGGTTGGGCGGGGTTTTACGGCCAGTGGGCACGCTGACACCCAGAATTTCATCGTCAAAGAAACCGCTTTCGCGCGCGGCTTCGTACTTGGCCTGCGAACGGGCTGCGAAAACGTCAGCCTGTTCACGGTCAATGCCGTATTCCTGCGCCACGTTGTCGCCGGTCTGCGGCATGGTGTCATTACCAAACTGCGCAACAATTTTCGGATTCGGAAAACGCGCGCCGATGGTGCTGTCGTACACCGTAAAATCTCGGCTGTAGGCAGCCTCGGCCTTGGCCATGACGAAGGGTGCACGCGACATGCTCTCTACACCGCCCGCTACAAACAGCTCACCTTCGTGACAAGTGACTGCGCGGGCTGCATCAATCACGGCAGCCAGTCCGCTGGCGCACAATCGGTTGACCGTCTGCCCGGGTACAGTGACCGGCAACCCGGCAAGCATTGCCGCGTGACGCGCGATATTGCGGCTGTCCTCGCCGGCCTGATTGGTATTGCCGAGGATGACGTCCTCGATAGCGTCGCCAGGGATGGCATTACGTGCAAGCAGTTCCCGAATCACATGGGCTGCAAGATCGTCAGGCCGTACCGGCGCGAGTGCGCCCGCATGGCGACCGAAAGGCGTACGCAACCCCGCAAAAATATAAGCATCGAGCATGGCAGTTTCCTAAGCGTTGAAAGGTCAGGTCAGTGTCGGTTCCGGGTGGCGCAGCGATAGGCCGAGGGCCGCGCGACGGCGCAGCCAGGGGCCGGGGCGATAACGTGGGTCACCGGTCAGTTCGGTCATGCGTTCGAGGATGGTCAGCACGCGCTGAGCGCCGACACTGTCGCCCCAGGCCAGCGGGCCCTGCGGGTAACCCAGCCCACGGCGTACGCCTTCATCCAGGTCTTCAGCGCTGGCAATGCGCTGCTGGACGATATCGCCCGCCAGGTTGACGATCAGCGCCAGCACGCGTTGAGCGACGAAGCCGACACTGTCATTGATCACGCTGACGCCCACACCGTCATGAGCCAGCAGCGCATGAGCGGCTTGGCGCATATCGGTGCGAGTTGCCGGTGTGAGCATAAGCGTGCGGTAGCGGGTGCAATCCAGCAGCGGGTCAATACATACCGTGCGCGTCGGGTCTACGCCAAAACGTTGCGCCGCGCGTGTTGCGTCCACACCATAGGGCGCCAACAGGCAAAGAGCAGCTTCGGAAGGAGTGCCGCCCTGTTCTACCTGGGCGCCCAGTTGTTCCAGCAATGCGCTGAGGCTGGCACGGTCGGCATCGTTTTCGGTACCCAACCACACCGGTGGCATAGCATCCACGACGGGCGCGGACTGGGGTTGCGGCGCGTCGACCATTTGGCCGTTGGCATAGCGATAAAAACCGCGTCCAACCTTACGCCCTACATAGCCGGCCTCAAGCATTTGGCGGGTCAGCGCGGCGGGCCGATAACGGGGTTCCTGGTAAAACTGGTTATAAATAGATTCGATCACTGGGTGGGAAACATCCAGTGCCGTCAGGTCGAACAGCTCCAGCGGCCCCATGCGAAAACCCAGGCCTTCGCGCAGAATGCGATCGATCTCGGCCGGCTCAGCGACGCCTTCCTTGAGTATCTGCAAGGCTTCGGTGCTGTAAGCGCGCCCCGCGTGATTAATGATGAAGCCGGGAGTGTCCTTGGCCCGAATCCCGCAGTGCCCCATCCGCGCAGCCAATGCCTGCAGACTGTCACCGACGCGAGGATCACTGGCCAGGCCATCAATGACCTCCACCACTTTCATCAGTGGCACCGGGTTGAAAAAGTGAAACCCCGTCACACGTTCAGGCTTTCGGCACTCGCGAGCGATGCTGGTGACTGACAGCGAGGAAGTATTGGTGGCAAGAATGCAATCGTCGCGAACGACGGCCTCAAGCTGGGCGAGCAAGGCTTGCTTGGCATCGAGGCGTTCAATGATGGCTTCCACCACTACGTCAACGTCGCTGAGATCAGTCAATGCGCTGGCAACACGCAGACGCTCAAGGGTTGCGTGGGCATCACTGGCCGCAATTTTGCCTTTGACCACCAACTTGTCCAGGGTCTGTTGCAGGTTTTCGCGAGCGGTCTGCGCGGCGCCTTCACGGTTGTCGAACAGCATGACCTCAACGCCGGCCTGAGCCGCAATCTGGGCAATACCCGTTCCCATGACGCCCGCGCCCACGACAGCCATACGTTTTATTTCACGTGTCATGGGTCATTCTCCAGAGAAGATAGCTTGGCGTTTTTCAAGGAACGCATTGGCGCCTTCCTTTTGATCCCTGGAATCAAACAGCAACTGGAACGCCTTGCGTTCTAATGCCAATGCGCTGTCCAGAGGCAGGTCGGCACCGAGCAGCATGACTTCTTTGATCTGCGCGACTGCCAGAGGCGGCAATGCGGCTATTTGCGCTGCCAGCTCGAGTGCCCGGGGCAGTGTGCGGTCATCACTGACCACTTCGCTGACCATGCCCATGGCGAGTGCCTCTGGCGCGGGCACCAGGCATCCTGTCAGTGCAATTCGCATCGCCTGGAATTTACCGACAGCGCGGATCAACCGTTGAGTGCCACCGGCTCCCGGCATCAGGCCTAGCTTCACCTCGGGTTGGCCGAAGCGTGCCGATTGGCCCGCCACAATAATGTCGCAGTGCATCGCCAGTTCGCAGCCGCCGCCCAGGGCGAACCCATTCACTGCGGCGATGATCGGTTTGGGGCAGCGAGCAATGGCGTCCCACAGGAGTTCCGTGTGGCGAAGATACATCTCGACAGGGCTGGCCTGAGCAAACTCGCGGATGTCGGCTCCTGCGACGAAGCACTGCTCGCCGCCGGTGAGGACGATTGACCGCACGCTGCCATTGCCGGCCAAGGCGCGAAAGATATCGGCCAGTTGTTCGCGAACGGCGCTGTTAAGTGCGTTCTTGACTTCGGGCCTTTCAATGCGCACGACAGCGACCGCATCGTCTTGGATGTGCAGATGCACGACGGGCTCTGGATGGGAGTTCATATCAACCTCTTATTATAGTTTCGCCAGGCGAAACTGAATTCCGTAATTACAATCAATCATAGGGATTTTTTCAAAGGTCTGTAAACAGAAAAAGCATAGACCTGCTTTATCCCCAGTAAACACTAGCCATTTATCGCTCTACACAAGGCGCTTGGTTTTTAAAACGCCAGCGCATACAATTTCGCCAGACGAAACCGCGTTTTATTTTCTTGCATTTTTTTAAATTGGAGTTCTACCATGGCTCGCATCAAGGCAGATCAACAGGCCGCCGACACGACAACGGGAGCGGAGGAAATCGGGTTACTGAAGATGGGCATGCTCGACCCCGCCAGCGCATTGAGCGACGACGAAAACAGCGGCCAGTTCGTAACGGCGCTGGCACGCGGGCTGGAATTGATGCGCTGCTTTACTCCGCGCGACAACGTGTTGGGTAATCAAGACCTGGCACGCATGACGGGCCTGCCCAAGCCGACTGTGACGCGTCTGACCAATACATTGATGCGCCTGGGTTGCCTCAAACGTGAAGTGCATTCCGGTAAGTACCAGCTGGATGTCGGTGTACTGGGTTTCGGCTACGCCATGCTGTCGAACCTGGCGATTCGCACGGTGGCCCATCCGTTGATGGAAGAGCTGGCCAACCATGCGCAGGCGGCCGTCGCCATGGCATCCCGCGATCGCCTGCAGATGGTGTACCTGGATGTGGTTCAGGGTCAGGGCAACATGACCATGCGTCGCCAGACCGGCAGTTACTTGCCACTGGCACAGAGCTCGGTAGGCCGCGCTTGCCTGGCGGCAATGCCCGAAACCGAGCGGGAGTTTCTGCTCGACCACATCCGCCAGCGCGAATCGGAGCACTGGCCAACCATTCGCAAGGGGCTGGACCGAGCATTCAGGGATTACGCCGACTATGGCTTTTGCTTGTCGATCGGCGAGTGGCATCGCGACGTGAATTCGGTGGCGGTACCGCTGCTGCATCCGCAATACGGGTTGCTGACCTTCAACTGCGGCGGGCCGAGTTTTCAGTTGCCGCGTGAACGACTGATGGACGATATCGGGCCTCGCCTGATCAACATGGTTAACAACATTGGTGCCGCTGCTCGCTGACGCAACGGAGTAACGGCGCCCTAATAAAAGCACCGCTCGCCTGCGAGCGTTAGGAGCGCACATGATCCGTGATACCGAAACCCTGCAAATCCTGCTGGACTCCCTTCGCCAATTTGTCGGCGAAGTGCTGATTCCTCGCGAAAATGAGGTGGCTGACACCGACGCGATTCCCCAGGACATCGTCGAGCAAATGCAGGCCATGGGGCTGTTTGGCCTGACGCTGCCGGAAGAGTTTGGCGGGCTGGGCGTGACGATGGAGGAAGAGGTGAATATCGCCTTTGAGCTGGGGCGTACATCCCCGGCATTTCGCTCCTATATCGGCACCAACAACGGGATTGGCTCCATCGGCATCCTCCTGGATGGCACTGAAGAGCAGAAACAGCAGTACCTGCCCAAGCTTGCCAGTGGCGAGCTGCTCAGCTCCTTCTGCCTGACTGAACCCGATGCCGGCTCTGATGCCGCATCGCTCAAGACCAGTGCCGTGCGGGATGGCGACAGTTACATCCTTAATGGCACCAAGCGTTTCATCACCAACGCGCCCCATGCTGGCATCTATACCGTAATGGCTCGTACGAGCACCGAAATAAAGGGCGCTGGCGGTATCAGCGCGTTTATCGTCGAGCGCGGTACACCCGGTGTGTCCTTGGGCAAGCCCGACCACAAGATGGGCCACAAAGGCGCACACACCTGTGACGTCATCTTTGAAAACGCTCGCGTGCCAGCCAGCCAATTGATCGGCGGCGTCGAAGGCGTGGGCTTCAAGACCGCCATGAAAGTCCTCGACAAAGGCCGCCTGCACATTGCGGCCTTGAGCGTGGGTGCAGCCGAGAGAATGCTCGATGATGCCCTGCGCTATGCGCTGGAACGCAAACAATTCGGCAAACCCATCGCCGAATTCCAACTGATCCAGGCGATGCTGGCCGACAGCAAAGCGGAAATCTACGCCAGCCGCTGCATGGTCCTGGATGCTGCCCGCAAGCGCGATGATGGCCATAACGTGAGCACCGAAGCCTCCTGCGCCAAGATGTTCGCTACGGAAATGTGCGGGCGCGTTGCCGATCGCTGCGTGCAGATCCATGGCGGCGCCGGCTACGTCAGCGAATACGCCATTGAGCGCTTCTACCGGGATGTGCGCCTGTTCCGCATCTATGAAGGCACCACCCAGATCCAACAGATTGTGATTGCGCGAAACATGATTCGCGACGCTCAAGGCTAAGGCAAACGCCCCTCCCCCCTACGCCAGCTCCACTCCAATAAATACAATAAAGGTGATTTTATGCACACCGCTGCTCAGGCAAGCGCGACTGCGCACGCCAAGACCAGTACTTGGGTATTGGTGTTTATTTTTTGTTTTCTCGGCTTATTAATCGACGGCGCCGATTTGATGCTGCTGTCGTATAGCCTCAATAGCCTGAAGGCTGAGTTTGGCCTCACCAACGTAGAGGCCGGCAGCCTGGGCAGTTTCACCTTAGCCGGGATGGCGATCGGCGGAATCTACGGTGGCTGGGCGTGCGACAGATTCGGCCGAGTGAAAACCGTGGTCTGGAGTATTTTGCTGTTCTCCATAGGCACTGCCGCCCTGGGCCTGACGCACAGCTATTGGCAGTTCGCGACCGTCCGCTTTCTGGCTTCATTGGGCATCGGCGCGCTTTACGTAGCGTGCAACACCTTGATGTCCGAGTACGTCCCAACCCGTTATCGCACCACGGTGCTTGGCACCCTCCAGGCCGGTTGGTCTGTGGGCTACATTGTCGCGACCCTGCTGGCTGGCTGGATCTTGCCGGTCCATGGCTGGCGTTGGCTTTTCTACATCGCGATTATCCCGGTGATCCTTGCTCTTGTGATGCAACGTTTCGTACCGGAACCACAGGCCTGGCTCAACGCCCAGGCCGAGCGAGCCAAAGAAAAACTCGCTGGAATCCGTCAGGGGTCAGTGGTAAAGCGTGACAGCATGTACAAGCAGGTTTTCAGCGATCCCCTGGCGCGTCGGATGTTTTTCTGCTGGGCGCTGACTGCCGGTTTCTTGCAGTTCGGCTACTACGGCGTGAACAACTGGTTGCCGACCTACCTGGAGAGTGAGCTGGGCATGAACCTCAAGTCCATGACCGGCTACATGGTAGGCACTTATACCGCCATGATCCTCGGCAAAATTCTCGCTGGCATGGCTGCAGACCGCGTTGGACGTAGAAGCGTATTCGCCTTTGGCGCACTGGGAACGGCGGTGTTTCTGCCGGTAATCGTGCTGTTCCAAAGCCAGGAAAACATACTCTGGATGCTGGTGGTGTTCGGCTTTTTGTACGGTATTCCCTACGGCGTGAACGCCACGTACATGACCGAAAGCTTCGAAGCCAAATTTCGTGGATCTGCCGTGGGCGGTGCCTACAATATCGGGCGTCTGGGGGCAGCCATTGCTCCGGCCGCTATCGGCTTTCTCGCCTCCCATGGTTCGATAGGTGTGGGTTTTCTGGTCATGGGCGCGGCCTACTTCATCTGTGGCGTGATTCCAGCGCTATTTATCAGGGATAAGCAGTTCGACCCGCAAAGGCAGTAGCGCCTAGGAGTATTTCGAGGCCTGGCGGTGCGGCGGTAGTACCCAAATACAAAAAAGCCGGCGCATTGCGCGCCGGCTTAAAACTCAGAATGGATAAGGCTGGTCAGAGGGTTCAACCGTTACCCACTTGACCTCGGTAAACTCCTCGATGACTGCGCTGCCATCAAAGCGTCCATAGCCGCTCTTCTTCATCCCACCGTAGGGAGCCTGCGGCTCGTTTTGCACGGTGGCGCCATTGATGTGTACGCAGCCGGCATCCAGTCGGCCGGCCAACTCCAATGCCCGTGTGACATCGCGACTGAATATTGAGGACGAAAGACCGTAGGCGGTGTCGTTGGCCACCTGCAGCGCCTGCTCGGCGCCTTTCACCCGGACGATCGTTGTCACCGGGCCAAAGGTCTCTTCATCGTAGATCGACATCTCACGGGTCACCCGATCGACCAGTGTCGGGCCCATCAAGGCAGTTTCCGCCAGGCCGCCAGCAACAATGTCAGCGCCCTTTCCAATGGCGTCGTCGAGTAGATGATTGATCCGTTGCACAGAGCCCTGGCTGATCATTGGGCCAATCACGCAGCTTGGGGTCGTAGATGGCACGCCGGTCTCCAGCGACCGCACGCGTTCTGCGAAACGGGAAACGAATTGGTCGGCTACCGCTTCATCGACCACGAAACGCTCGGTCGACATGCAGATTTGTCCCTGGTAAAGAAATGCGCCGAAAACGGCAGCGTTGACTGCCCCGTCGATATCCGCGTCATCCAGAACAATGAAAGGTGCTTTGCCACCCAGCTCCAGGAGGCAGCGTTTGAGATGACTGGCGCAGGTCTGGGCAATCATGCGGCCGACCTTGGTCGAGCCCGTAAAATTCACTCGACGCACCACGTCATGCGCGATCAACGCTTCAGTCACAGCAGACGCGTCCTCTGGCGCGCTGATCAGAAAGTTCAACACCCCCGCAGGCAGGCCGGCATCGTAAAACGCTTCGGCCAGCAACGCGTGCGTACGTGGGCTGCTTTCCGAACCCTTGAAAATCACCGTATTGCCACACGCCAGTGGATAGGCAATAGCGCGTGCGCCAAGAACGACCGGGCCATTCCAGGGCACGATGCTCAGCACCGCGCCCACCGGTTGGCGCAACGTCATCGACAGTGCGCCTGGCTTGTCGGTAGGAATGGTTTCGCCTTTGATTTGCGTAGTCAGGGCCGCGGCTTCACGCAGCAGGTTGGCCGATGCGCCCACGTTGAATTGTGCCCACAACTGCGAAGCGCCGATCTCTTCGGCCATGACCGAGCAGAACTGCGCCATTTTCGATTCAAGGGCATCAGCTGCCGCCAGCAGAATGCGCCGACGCTCGGTTGGGCCGGTTCTGGACCACGTCCGAAAAGCGCGCTGGGAAGATTCGGCAGCACGGATGGCGTCCTCGACGCTGCAAGCTGCACCTACGCTTACGGTCGCAGCGCTGAGCGGATCGACGCGTTGGAAAGTCTTGCCATTGGAGGCGTCGAGTTTTTGATTGTCTATCACGAGTTGAACGGTCATTGCGGGTTCCTTTGGAAATGGAAAAAGTCAGACCGAAGCAGGGACTGGCATGCGAAGAATCGGTTTGATGGTGACACCGCGCTCGCTGTCTGCCATCGCCTGGTTCACCTCCTCGAACGCGTAAAACTTGCACAGTTTGTCGAAGGGGAATCGGCCCTGCAGATACAGATCAACCAGCTTCGGAATAAAGGCGTTGGCAACGACATCGCCCTGGACGATGCCCATGATCCGTTTACCGGGAATCATCACGTCGTTGATATTGAAGGCCACCTCGGTGCCCATTTTAGTGGCGCCGACGATGCCACAGGTGCCCAGTGTGGTCAGTGCGTCGATCGCCTGACGAAGCACTTCGGAACGACCGGAGCATTCAAGGCTGTAATTGACACCGCCCTGGGTAATGGCCTGAATACGTTGAACCGGATCTTCTTCGCGGCTGTTGATGACATGGGTGGCCCCCAGTTCGCGCGCCAGTTCCAGGCGACTCGGGGTGACATCCACTGCAATGATGGTCGTAGCGCCGGCGACCTTCGCTGCCATGACCGCTGCCAGCCCGACCGCGCCCGCACCAAAGGCGGCAAAGCTCGATCCGGCTTCCACCTTGAGTGCATTGAGCACTGAACCTGCGCCCGTCTGGATGCCGCAACCCAGGGGGCCCAACAGTTCCAGTGGTGCCTGTTTCGAGACTTTGACCACGTTGCGCTCATTGGCGATCGTGTAAGTGGAAAAAGAGGATTGGCCGAAGAAATGGTCGTGGATGGGGTGGTCATTGCCACATGCGCAAGCGGAGGAACTGCCATCGAGTCGGCCGCCACCGAAGTTCAGCGGGTGCATATGCGTGCAGTGTGCCGGGTGACCCGTTTCACAAGGCAGGCAAAGGCCGCAGGACATGTAGGTCATCACCACGTGATCGCCCGGTTGTACCGTGGTGACCGCAGAACCGACCGCATCCACCACACCCGCACCCTCATGGCCAAGGATGATGGGCAGTGGTGTAGGAAACAGTTGATCCCGGACCACCATGTCAGTGTGGCAAACGCCTGTGGCGACCACACGGACGCGCACTTCTGTTGGCCGAGGCGCCTCAAGCAAGACGTCCTCGATTTCCAATGGGGATCCCGAGGCGCGTAGCACGGCGGCACGGACTTTCATCGATGGTGCATCGTTCTGGGACATTGTTGTCTCCTTGCAGTAGTTCGTCGAAGTCGAAAAAACGGCGGCGTATCAGGCAGGCTGCAAAGCTCGCGGGCGTTGGCTGCGATGGATGGCGGCTTCGTTCACGGCCGCACGCAGGCTGAAATTGAACGTCATCTCGGCAAAGCGCCCGGCCACGCCCTTGGCTGCGGCCCGTTCCTCGTCATCGACAAAATTGACTTCGCCGATCAGTCCGTCACGTGTTGCATAGGCGAAGTCGTCCCACAGGTACTCGTCATTCGACAAGTTGATCTGCGTGGTCAGGTGTTCATGCCCTGGGGCGGAAATGAAGAAGTGGATGTGCGCCGGTCGTTGCCCGTGACGGCCCAATTGGTCGAGGCATTCCTGAGTGGGACCGGCAGGGTCGCAACCGTACCCCGAAGGCACGATGCTGCGAGCCCGGTAGCACCCATTGGCGTCAGTGAGAATCCGGCGACGCAAGTTGAAGTCGGACTGGCTCTTGTCGAAGTAGGAGTAGTTGCCTTGCGTGTTGGCTTGCCACAAATCCACGGTGGCTCCCGCGATTGGCTGCCCCGTCAAATCGGTGACGCGCCCCTCCAGAAACATCACCGTTGCGACACCATCCTCGCTCCCGTCATCCATTCGGGTTTGATGCTCACTCATTGGAGCCCCTGCGACATACAAGGGGCCTTCGATGGTCCGTGGCGTGCCTCCGGTCCGGCCCGCTTCGGCGTCCTTCGCATCCGCCAGCAGATCAAGGAAGTGTTCGATGCCAAGTCCGGCGACCAGCAAACCTGCTTCGTTTCTGGCACCCAGTCGGTTGACGTAATCAACCGCGCCCCAGAATTCGTCGTCGCTGATCTCTAAATCTTCGATCACTCGGGCGGCTTCCTGCAGCAGGCGTAAAACGATCTGCTTGCGGCGTGGATCACCTTCGTTGTTGTCCAGTCCCGAGGCCTGGCGGAAGAATTGCTGCAAAGACGGCAGTTGAGAAATTTTTACGGTCATTTTGATTCACCGGATCTTATTGGTATTCATGAACGAAGAGAGCCGCTGGATGCTCCCTCCGCGCAGGTCGATTCAAGTCGTTAAGCGAGTGCTTGCCAACCCAACTGGGCGCGAGCCTCTTGAAGATCGGACTGCATATCGTGATTCCACAGCCAGTCGAAACGCTCGGCGAGGGTTTTACCCAGCAGTTGTTCGTCATCGGCGACGGCTGGATCGCGCATTTCATACAGCTCCCCGGCTTCCCAAGAGGTGCGCTGCACGCGACAGGCACGTGGACGACGGATGGCGTCGTAAGCCGCGAGCACCGCTTGCGGCTGACTGGACAAGACCTGCGGATCGGCCAGCAGTCGCGCCAACAGCCAGGCGTCTTCCAGACCCTGACCTGCGCCAGCGCCTTGGTGGGGCAACATGGCATGCGCTGCATCGCCGATCAGTCCCACGCGGTTGTGTACGTAGCCTGGCAGCTCATCGAGTTCATGCAGCGCCCAAAGCGTGGGCGCCGGAATGCATTCGAGCAGCACCCGTGCAGCGTCTCCCCAATGATTGAAGGCAGAGAGCATTTCTTCCTGGGTAGCATTGCGCACCCACGGAGAGTCGCTCGGCCAGGTTGGATCAGGGCGGCTGCGATCGGAAATGAAGGCCACAACGTTGATAAGCCGGCCTTGTTTGACGGGGAATGTGAGGATATGAGCATCAAGCCCCAAGTACATCTGCGGCACGTCGATCAAGTGCTCATCGACACCCCGGGCTCTGTACGCCGCGCGCAGCTGTTCGCTGTCGATCATCCCGCGGTAGGCGCAGGTACCACTGAAACGCGGCGCCACAAGGGGTTGGCCAAGACCGTTGAGCACATGATCACGAATTGAAGATTTGATCCCGTCCGCGGCGATCAACAAATCGCAGCGATGCTCAGTGCCATCGGTGAACACTACGCGAGCCTGTTCGGCATCCTGCTCCACGCTGACGGCGCGCTTACTGAATTGGGCGATCCCTTCCGGCAATTGGCTAGCCAGTGCATCGAGGAAGTCAGCACGGTGTACCGAAGACTGCCCTACCCCTTCCGCGAGGCTTGCGCCCAGATAACCGGCATCTTCACCACGACGCCATTCAAACCAGATGTCCTGCCAGGGGTTTTGGGTTTGGTCGGCAATCTTGCGGTAGGGTTCGGCAATACCCAGACCCGCGATGGCACGAACGGCATTAGCGCCGAAGGAGACACCTGCTCCGACCTCACCAAAGGCTGGAGCCGCTTCGAACAACTGCACGCTCAGATGGGAATGACGGCACAGGTCCAGGGCCAAAGCCACGCCGGCAATACCGCCGCCGACAATACCGATGTGCAATTTGGATTGAGAGGTTTGCATAGCTCGTTACCCATGAGGCTGATTGTTATTGGAGTGACCAAATCATCGTCATCTGAGCGCTATTGATAAATACCGCAACACCCATACATCCCATCACGAGTGTGAATATTACTCTTGGAGACGAGCATTCATTGGCGAAACGAGCCCTTCCTTGAACTTGCCTTTGTCTGCAATCGTTACTGCTGCACGGTGCTCCTGGACGAAGCGGCCTGACGGCCTGAGGAGGTCTGGATCAGAAAAACCAGAATAGCGATGGCCCCTATGAGTCCTGGTACTGCGAAGATGAGAAAGCTCGCTTGCAACGGCAGTGATGAGGCATGCAGTGCGCCGCCCAGCAGCGGCCCAATGATGGCGCCGGTGCGCCCGACGCCCATCGCCCAGCCAAGCCCCGTCGACCGTATGTGCGCGGGGTAGTACTGCACAGTGCAGGCGTTGGCCAGGATCTGCGTGCCGATGGTGCACGCTCCGGCGATGGCGATGAGAAAGTACAGTACCGGCAACGGCGCCTTGAGCGCCAAGAGGCTCAGGGCTAACGCGCCGCAACTGAAGAACGCGAACAAGACCTTGGCGATACCGATCCGGTCTCCCAGCCATCCACCGGCCACCGCACCGATTATCGCGCCGAGGTTTAGCGCCACCAGAAACGCCAGGCTGGAGTTCAATCCATAGCCTGCAGCACTCATGAGTTTTGGCAGCCATGAACTCAGCGCATACACCATCAGCAGACAGCAGAAAAACGCCAACCACAGCATGAAGGTGTTCAACTTGCGTCCGTCCTGGAACAACTGCGCAATCGACACACTCGTGCCTTTGGCGACCATCTGGTTCAACTGGTCATTCGCGGTGGGCGCATAAGAGGGCTCGGCTTGTGCCAGCAGGTGTTGGGCCTTGACGGTCTGCCCGGTGCGCAGCAGAAAATCCATCGACTCTGGCAATTGTCGTATCAGAAAGGGCAAGGCCAACAGCGGAATCAGCGCAACATAAAACACCGACGGCCATCCCCATTGCGGGATCAACACCATGCCCAGGCTGGCCGATAGCATGCAGCCTAACGAGTAGCCACTGAACATGATCGCGACCAACGTGCTTCGGGATTTTTTCGGCGCATACTCGTTCATCAACGCGACAACGTTGGGCATCACCCCGCCGATGCCAAGGCCGGCGATGAATCGGCATAACGCAAAAGCCTCGGGGCTGCGTGCCAGACCGTTGATCGCGGTCACTGCGCTGAAGATGGCGACACACATCATGATGGTTTTACGTCGACCTATACGGTCCGACAAAGAACCGAAAAACAACGCCCCCAGCATCATGCCCACCAGCGCACAACTGCCTAACGCACCGGCCTGTAAAGAACTAAGGCCCCATTCGGCCATCAACGAGGGCAGCACGACCCCATAGATGACCAGATCATAGCCGTCGAAAATGATGATGAGCGCGCACCAGAACAGCACGCGCGCATGGAAGGCGTTGAAACGTGCCCCGTCAATCAGGGCTGATACATCAATCGTACGCATGGCATCGCTCTTCTTGTCATTGTTATAGAGCCGGAAGATCTACGCCTCCGGGAATTGCGCGGTGCCCAATGAATGGTGTTACGCAGAGCATTCAGACGAGGGCATGGTTTCGATCATGGGCAAACGATCGACCGTGATAAATGCATCCAGGCGAATAGGCAGTATTTCGAGGCTGAATAGAGGTCATCGACGTATGCATCTGAAGCCGATGTGCGAACTCGTCGTGTCTTTTGCTTGAGGTGAGCGAGCAGGTGCGCGGTAGCGTTGGCAGTAGTCAGGGGCGCAAAGATGTGAACCCCCTTTGAGCACCATCATTGCCTTCTCGCCACCGCTGCTGGCGCAGCAAGAAGGCTTCCCACCGCCCTGCACGCCCTTGCTGAATGAAGTGGTTGTCCATTCCCAGACATTACCGATCATGTCCAGCAAACCGTATCCATTCGCGGGAAATGTGCCCACAGGCGAGGTTCGGTCATACCCATCCAGGGCAAGGTTGCGCCAGGGAAAATCCCCCTGCCAGATGTTGGCCATATGGCGACCCTCCGGAACAAGCTGATCCCCCCAGACGAACTCGCTACCTGTTCGGCCTCCCCAAGCGGCAAATTCCCATTCTTCTTCGGTGGGCAATTGGCAGCCCGCCCAGTGGGCATAGGCTTGCGCATCCTCCAGACCCACGTGAACCACCGGATGCTGTTCCAGACCTTGCAGGTTCGAGTCGGGCCCGAGTGGGTGACGCCAGTCGGCGCCAGGGACCAATGACCACCAGCGACTGACGTCGTCCAGTTTGACGGGGAAGTCGGGCGGCATGAACACCAGTGAGGCTGGCTTCAACATGTCCAGCGCCACACCGGGATAATCTTCAGGCGCCAGAGATCGTTCTGCCTGGGTCACATAACCCGTATCAGCGATAAACGCGGCGAACAGGGCATTGGTCACGGGAGTGGCCTGCATGGCAAACCCTGCGACCTCCTCCCAGCGGGCGGGGCTTTCTTCAGGGTAATGAGCTTGAGATCCCATCAGAAACCGACCTTGATGGATGCTGATCAGTGATGCCCCGTTGCGATCGACCCCTTTATTGTTCATCAGCCGTCTCGTAATGCTTGATCTCATTGCCGAATCGAATTTTTGTGGCCAGATCGGTATTCCATTCGATCCCGTTGCGCGCCTGGCAGTCTTGCCACTGGTTTAACAATGAGCGAGTGACCTGTGGTTCTTGAGCCGCCAGGTCGTGTAACTCGGTGGGATCTTTGCGGATGTCAAACAGCTCCCATTTGCCAGTGCCCCAGGGCGCATTACTGAAGGTCATTTTCCAGTTCCCCTGGCGCAACGCGACACGTCCAAACAACTCGGTGCATTGAACTTCGTCTGCAGGATGAACGGTGGCCTTGTCTTTTCTCAGAAAGGCCAGGGCTGAGCTTCCCTGCATTTTGGCAACACTGGCATCGCTAATGGAGGGGTGCTCGATATGCGCGAGCTCCAGAAACGTAGGCGCGATGTCTTTGACACTCATGTGCGTATCGGAAATTTCTCCGTGACGCATGCCCGGGCCCTTGATGAAAGCGGCTGTGCGAATGCCACCCTCATAGGTGAAGGCCTTGTACATCCTGAAAGGTGTCGAGCTCACACGCGCCCAGTTGGGGCCGTAACCACTGAATGAACCGGGTTTGCCAATGTTATCAAGTGAGTTATCGAAGTTTTCCGCAATCCACTTGGCATTGTCTGGCGTCACGTCTTCTGGGTTGCTGCCTTCCGCTCCGTTATCGGAGAAAAACACGAACACGGTGTTGTCGTACTGGCCGGTGTCCTTCAGATGTTTGACCAGACGCCCGACGTTGTCATCAAGGTTGGCGATCATGCCGGCGTAAATTTCCATCCGCCGCGCTTCCAGCTGCTGTTCTTTGGCCGACAGTTTGTCCCAATCAGGCCAGACGTCGGGTCCTGGATTGATCTGCACGTCTTCGGCAACCAGGCCCTTGGCCTTCATCCGCTGAAGTCTGGCCTGTGCGACAGAGGCATACCCTTTATCGTAAAACCCCCGATACCGCTCTTGATACGCCGCCGGGACTTGTAATGGCCAGTGGGGAGCGGTGTAGGCCAGGTAGACGAAAAAAGGTTTATCGCTCTTCTGTGAGTCAATTTGTTGAATGGCCGTGGTGGTGAAGTAATCGGACGAGTACCCAAAGTCCTTCGGCAGTTTTATCTCTTTGCCATTGAGCTTGTAGGTCGCCTTGGGATTTCTATCCGTGGTTCCGCCTTGGGTGAAATGGTCAGCCGACCCTTCTATGAGGGCGAAGGACTGATCAAATCCTCGCGCCACAGGGCTGGTTTCCGGGGTTTTGCCCAAATGCCATTTGCCGACCATCATCGTGCGATAGCCATTGGCCTGCAGCAACTTGGGAAAAGCGACCACTCGATCGGTCAGGTATCCTTCATAACCACGCTTGCCCTTCTGTTCCGGAAGAACGAGCTCGGCCATGGTGCCGACACCCGCGATGTGGTTATCGGTCCCGCTCATGAGCATCGAGCGTGTGGGGGAACAGGTCGGTGCCGTGTGGTAATTACTGAAGATAACGCCCTGGTTGGCGATGGCATCGATGTTCGGTGTTTGAATCTCGCTGCCAAAGGCACTCAAGTCCGAATAGCCCATGTCATCGGCAACAATCAATACGATGTTGGGCTTCGCGTTTATATCGATTGGCGCGGCGTAACTCGCCGGAACCGTAAGAAGACTCAAGCCACCTGCCAGTGCCAAGGAGCAGATTGAATTGGGTTTGAATACATCACGCATGACATGTCTCCGTTTATTATTTTATTTGACCGGCTCAGGACCCGATCGCCCGTCAAAATACAAACTGGGTGTACACCCCGAAATAGTCAGTATTGGTGCCACCTATATCCTCCAGCGCCCTACCCGCCTGCACGTGGGTATACATGGCATGCACAGTGGTGAACCTGTTCAGTCGCCAATCGAGGATAAAGTTTGTATTCGTGGCCACATGCCGCGCATCACCTTGGTTCGGCGCATAAGGCGCGCTGGTCGGCAAATAATAAATGCCGTCTTTGGTGCTCTCGCGCATCAGATAGTCAACGTTGACTTCCGCTTTTACGTTTTGGGAAAACTTCAGAGAAAGTACGACAGGCGCGATATTGACCATGTTGGTGGCGGTGAACCAATTCGCATCGGTGAATACCAGACCGGAGGCAAGCGCAGGGGCAACGAAATCGCCCAGCGTATTGTCCTTGGGATCGTCATCGCCACTGAATGCGTTTGCCCGGAATCCAAGTCGCGGCGAATACTTCACGTCACTGAAGGTGAAACCGGCCTGGGACATGACTCCCCAGGCGCGAATGCTGCGCCCGGCACTGCTGCCGCCTTGAAGCACAGTCTCAAGGTCATAATCCCATTGCGACTGTTGGCCGTAAAAACGCGCGCCGTAGCTATTGCGTCGTTCGCTGCCGGAGCTACTGGTGTAAGTCGCTCTGTCGCGCCCGAATGTGTAGGTGTACAGGTCGACCTGGCTGCCTGCGGGACTCCATACATTGGTGCCATACAACCCGGAAAAGTCCTGGGTCTTGTCGCGTTGATCATCGAACTTCAGCGGATCAATCTGGGTGGGGCTGACGGAGAACAGCTCCCAACGGGACTTTGACGGCGTGGTCCAGGTTACTTTGGCCCCATCGTAGGTGTATCGGACATTCGCGCCCTCACGCAGACCGGCCAATCGAATGCTCCCAAGCGGCATCACGAATCGTCCGGCGCGCAGTTGAACGGTCCCGTAGGCGGAATCACCGGACGTCAGCTCAACAAATATCTGCTGAACATCGGTCTTGTCGCGATTGAATCGGCTGACCCGCTCTGCCTCAAACTCACGGTTATCGCCCAGCTCAGCAAACACCCGCAAACCATTACTCAAGTTGAGATCACCGCTGATTCTCAAACGCTGCTGCAGCATGCTGTTGGGATTGCTGACTCCGCCCACGCCTAACAGCGCATGTTCATAGTCTTGATATTGGTAGCGCACCTCACCACCAATAGACAGGTAGTCCTTGGCGTTTTCCGACAGGGGTATGTAACGGATGGGCCCGAGAAAATCCGAGTTGCGTATTTCAGGATCTGCGAGATAAACCGGATTGTCCGCCCAGGGAATACTGGCCGCGGGCGGAAGGACTACTGTGTTATCAGCGTGTGCGACTGACGCTGATGCAGCCACCAAAAAGCAGGGAATTGAGCAGTGAACCAAAGTGCTAGTTTTTATGTGCATGCAAAGCCTTTATTATTTTTTTTATTGCAATTACGGGTGTCCGGGTCCTTTCATTCAGCCCATGTAAATATCAATCTGCACTCCTGCAGAACTGAACCGTTTTGCTGACTGTCGCGCGCTCCACGAGCGATGGTTAGAAGCGGCACTGGATTGATGATGGACAAGCGATCAGCTGTGATAAATGCAGTGATTCGAATACCCACTATTTCGAACGTGAATAAAGCTTTGTACCAAGCAAAGCGCCATTGCGTTTGCAATGGACGGGGCGGACTGGCACTTGTTAGGCTTGGGGTCATGCAACGGCCATTTCAAAGCGGTGCAGACCCAAGGCGGGCAAAGATTTTCAGCCCTTGACGAGCGCGCAATCTGCACGAGGCGGTATGGAATTACGTGAATTGGATCTCAATCTGCTGTTGGTGTTTAACCAGCTGCTGATTGACCGCAGGGTGTCGACGGCAGCGGATAACCTGGAGCTGACTCAGCCCGCAGTCAGTAATGCACTGAAGCGACTGCGCGTCGCGTTGAACGACGAGCTTTTTGTTCGCACTTATCAAGGAATGGAACCCACGCCTTATGCCCGCCAGTTGGCTGATCCGGTTGCACTGGCCATTCAGACCCTGCGTGATGCACTGAGCCGACAGGACACGTTTGACCCGCTCAACTGCAATCGCCGGTTCACGATGGCGATGACCGATATCGGTGAAATCTATTTCATGCCGCGGTTGATGGATGCCCTGGCTGAGCGCGCCCCGGGGTGCTCGATCAGCACACTGCGCAACACCTCCAATACCTTGGCTGAAGGGTTGCAGAACGGTGCGATCGACCTCGCCGTTGGACTGCTGCCGCACCTGCAAGCCGGATTTTTTCAGCAGCGCCTGTTTCACCATCGCTATGTCTGCATGTGCCGCAAGGACCACCCCGCGACCAGGGAACCGTTAACGCTGGAGCGTTTTTGCAGTTATGACCACGTTCGCGTCGTCGCAGCGAACACCGGGCATGGCGAAGTCGATACGTTTCTGGCACGGGCCGGCATCGAGCGAAACATACGCCTTGAGGTTCCCCACTTCGTCGCCGTCGGCCACATTCTTCAAAGCACCGACTTGATGGCAACCGTCCCGGAACGATTCGCCAGCAGCTGCGAACAACCCTTCGGGCTCGCGGTGCTACCGACGCCAGTTGAGCTGCCAAACATCGAAATAAACCTGTTCTGGCATGCTCGCTATAACAAGGATCCAGCCAATCGTTGGCTTCGCCAGCTGATGTTTGAGCTGTTTTCCGATTAACTCACCTGAGCGAATTCGACTGCGACGCCACAGCAGGATTCTTCAACACCTCGGCATAAACGTTCAATACTCCTGCCGGCTCTCACTCCATGCTCGAACCTCAAAACAAAAAAAAATAATGAGGAGATGGTAATGGCACACCCAGACATCCGTAATCTTGTGGTTTCAGACGGCCCTGCTGCAGCGCTCTACCAGCCCGGGCGGATCGGCACCCTGCAATTGCGTAACCGCTTTGTGCAAGCGCCGATCTTCACTCAGTTCGCCAGTACCTTCGGAGAGGTTGACGACAAGCTGATCGAATACCATCGGGCCCGCGCCCGTGGAGGGGTTGGTCTGATCATCACCGAGAACACCTCTATCGATTGGGAAGTCGGGCGCACGGCCGGCCACCCGATGCGGATCGACCATGACAGGTTTATTGGCGGACTCAGCAATCTGGTTGACGCCGTCCACGGCGAAGGCGCAAAAATTGCGGTTCAACTGCACCACACCGGGCGCCAGAACTCCCAGGGTAATACGGAACGTAACGAACCGCCGCTCGCGCCGACAGCAGGCATCACCAGCGCGTTCGGCACCCCGCCGCGAGCAATCGAAGAACATGAAATTCCCGGGCTGATCGACCAATACGTCCAAGGTGCCCGGCGTGCGGTGGCAGCCGGCTTTGATGCCGTTGAGTTGCACGGTGCGCATGGCTATTTACTCGGTCAGTTTCTCTCACCTTTCACAAACAAACGCACCGACAACTGGGGCGGACCTTTGGAAAATCGTGCCCGTTTCGCGCTCGAAGTGGTGCGCGGGATTCGCCAACAGGTCGGTGCCGACTTTCCGATCCTGTATCGCCTCAGCGTGATGGAGCCATACGAGGGTGGCCTCTCATTGGAAGATGGCCTGGCCTTTTGCGAAATGCTCGAGCCTTACGTTGACGCCTTGGATGTCAGTGCCGGGAACTACGACACTGCAATGACGTTGCTGCCCATGGTTGCGCCAGGATCGCTAATCGATTACGCCAAGCTGGTGAAAAAGCGTGTCTCGATCCCGGTGATCGGAGTCGGTCGTCTTACTTGGCTGTTCGACGAGATGGCGCAAGCAGTGTCTGACGGCGAACTCGACTTTGTGGCCTTGGGTCGATCCGGGCTTGCGGACCCCGAAACAGTTAACAAGACACGACGCGGACAACCGCAGAGTGTCCGCCGATGCCTTGCGGTCAATGAGTGCATCTCACGGTGGATGTTCAACGGCAAGGGCACGCAGTGCGTGATAAATCCTACCCTCGGACAGGAACGCCGTGCGAGTGACGCTCGCCGCCCTGCTTCCAGGCAGCAGCGAGTACTGATCGTCGGTGGTGGGCCTTCCGGCTGTGAGGCCGCGATCCTGGCCGCTGAGCGAGGTCACCGTGTGCGGCTGGTCGAGCGATCGGATCGCATCGGCGGCCAACTCCATGCCTGGGCAGCTGCGAGCCCGTTTCGTATGGAGGTCAAAAACATGATCCAGTTTTACGAGAGCGAACTCGAGCGCGTGGGCGTCGAAGTACACCTCAATACCGATGCAACTGACTTCGACTTGACCCCGTGGGACACCGTACTGCTGGCGACCGGTACCGTTGCGCAGGATCACGGTCCGGATGTGGCCGACCTGCTGGCAAACGGGGACCTGCCTGCCGCTGACGAACTCACCGTCTTTGGTGAAACCGAGACTGCAATGTTTGCCGCCCTATGGATGGCCGAGCAAGGTAAAAAGGTCAGCCTTGTTTCACCCGCTGGAGTGGGTGTCGATACCAATGATATGCAGCGCGACCATCTCACCGGCCTTCTAAAGAGCCTGGACGTATCGATCAGTACAGCAGGCGCGGCGCCCGGTGACGGCTACGTGGTGATGGCGACTGCGCGCCATGCCTCGACTGTCCTGCAGGCGTGCGTCGATGACATTCGCGTCCATAGCATCGGAACGAGGTCCCGTGGCGGGCGGATGTATGAGGCAACCCAGTCCGGATATTGGGCGGCAGCGAAAATAGGAGAGTTGTCATGAACGTTCGCGCGATCGAACACGTAGGCATTACCGTTCCGGATATGGAAGCGGCGACCCGATTCTTCGTCGATGCCTTTGGCGCCGAGACGCTTTACGACATGCTCGACGCGCCCTTGGGGGGGCCTGCGGTTGAGGTGGGACTCGGCATCGCACACGGTGCTGTGATTACCGCAATCCGCATGCTTCGCCTCGGCAACGGCCCCAACCTGGAGTTGTTTTCGTACACTGGGGTGCAGCAGTCGCAGCCTGTGGTTCCCAGCGATTTGGGTATTCAGCACATATGCATCTACGTTGACGATATCGACGACGCCGCCAATCGCCTGGAGAAGGCTGGCGGCGTTCTGCTCAGCCGTCCTGGCGACCTCCCGGGTGGCGACGCAGGGGAAGGTAATCGCTACGTCTACACCCGCACGCCCTGGGGGAGCACGATAGAACTGGTGACTTACCCATCGGCGCAGGCCTATGAGCGTCACACTCATCTGCGCCGATGGCGACCGGCTTCGACCGATCCGAGTGACCACGAAATCCAGGTGAAGTAAGGAAAGGCTTGTCAGACGAACGGATGAAAATTCCCCGATCGATGGCAAGCCCGTTTTGCTTAAAAACTTGAAGGACGTGTTAGTTTTTTCAATGTGACAACGCTGCGCCATCAACACCCCCAAAAATGCTGAATGCTGGAAAAAACTCCACTACCAACACAAATAAAAAGGGAGTTCTGATGAGTGCCATCCTGCTAACGCCAGAAAAAATGCTGGACGTTATCCCTGGTGAAGTAACGTTCAAAGGTACCGTCGACACGGCGCCAGATACCGGCATGTCGATCCGGGGCTATCGCTTTGACAAAACCGAAGTCAGCATCCCCTGCATGCGCGATTACGAATTGGTGAGGTGGAAATCGGGAACATCCAATCTTGGTTTCCATGATGGCAAGCAATGGCAAAAATGGTCCGTTGGCGATGACGACGTGACCATTTTGACTCGAGGCGAATCATCCAGGTGGTACTGGATGAACGATATCGAGGTCAGTCATATCTACATTTCGCAAGCGATGATGACGAAGGTCGCCAACGAAGTTTTTCAGCAGGATGTGGAGGGTGTTTTTGTCGATCACTGCCCCATGGTCAACGACGCGAAACTATCCAGGCTCATGGCAACCTATGAAATGGAATGCTTGAGTGGCGAGCCGGGCAGCAGCATCTTCGCCCAGACGCTGGAAATACAGATATGCGTTCATCTGCTGCGCCAGTATGTGCGGTGTGACCTGAGAGACAGCGAGCACGCGTCTCGCCTGACGAACATCAAACGCGACCAGCTTCAGCAATTCATCGATTCACACCTGTCCTGCTCCATTTCGGTAAAAGACATGGCCGCCATCGTCGACTTGAGCCCGTCGTACTTTGTGCGTGTGTTCGGGGCTGTGTACGGGGTCTCGCCCCATCAATACGTTCAGTCGCGTCGCTTGAAAAAGGCCGAGCGGATCTTGTCCACGGTGCGCGATGTTCCGTTGAAAGCTGTCGCCATGGACTGCGGGTTCTCGGACCAGAGCCACATGACCCGACTGTTCCAGGAAAAACTGTCCATGACACCCAAGCAGTACCGCGAGAAAAACGTGTCCAGGCTTTTTTGCTCCTCGGCCTTGCAGTAACGTGCAGCACCTTCGTCGCACTGCAAGGACCTGTCCGTAAGTGAAATTCCATCAAATCAAGGCACTGGTAGCTATCCACCAAACCGGAAGCATCAGTGAAGCCTCCCAAATATTGCATGTCACTCAGCCAGCCATCAGCCGATCAATCAAAGACCTGGAGAGCGAACTGGGCCTGGCTTTGCTGCAGCGCTCTCACAGGGGAATGTCGCTCACCGATGAAGGCCGGCGCATCATTCGCCATGCACAGTTGACCGTCGAGAGCATGCGACGCCTGCAACTGGAGGCGGAAAACATCAGGGATATGCAAGTCGGTGAGGTCACCGTCGGTGTCACTTCCCTGACATCTGTGCTCAAGGGGCTGGGAGAATGCATCGCTGGTTTCCAGACGAAGAATCCGCGTATTCGCATCCGCCTGGTGGACCTTCGTCCCAACCAGATGCTACAGCGCCTGCGGGACGGTACGCTGGATTTCGCTATCACCTCGCAACAGCATACGCAGAGACTTAACCTGGATTGGGAAGCGTTGAGCCGCATGAAGGGAGTGGTGGTCTGTCGAAAAAACAATCCTCTGCGCCACTCCCGCTCACTGCGTCAGTTGCAGTTTGCGAACTGGATCAGCCTCGATGCCATCGACGATCACTCGTCTCAGTTCTATCAAATGTTCGAAGACAACGAGATTCCTCCACCGCAGCGGATCACCGAGTGTTCATCGGTATTGCTGGCGCTTGATCTATTGCACCACGCCGATGCATTCATGACGCTCAGCGAAGCCGGAATGGAAAATACGCTACCCAAGGCGCTCAATGAAGACCTGATACAGGTCAAGATCGAAGAAATCATTCCTGAGTATCCCATCTACCTGGTGTGTATTGATCGCAACGCTCTGACAACGACGGCTCGCGACCTTTACTACGCGATCAAGGGCGTGATCTCAGTGAATCAGTCAATGGACTCCTCGCGCTAACGCATACTCGACAAACTTAAGAAAAATGCAACGATATGCCTAATGGTTAAGTCTGGCTGGTTTCCGGGGGCCAGCGACCATAGCCTCGCGATTATTGGCCTGAAACCTTGCAATTGCCCGCTCCGCAACCTGATACGACGACCGAGTCACTGTCATCAAACAGTGCGTGTGATCGATAATCGGGCAATATCTCACCGAATTGACAACCTCTTCCGCTTGGGCGGCCAAGCATCATAACTAACGGTTAATCATCGAACAAAAGCGCAAGTGCGCAGTGGCAGTGTTTGCCGGATATTCGGGCAACAATAAAACTGTCACAGGAAAAATCGATGACTACTCTGCATGCGCCCCCTCTCCCCTGCACCGCTGCTCCACCCGTGAACGGTTCCAGGAAAGCCACAGTGGCTTGCGCTCTAGGCAATGCCCTGGAGATGTATGACTTCACGATTTACAGTTTCTTCGCGGTCGTGATTGCAAAGAATTTCTTTCCTGCACAGTCGGCAACGGCATCGCTACTGATGTCTTTGGCCACCTTTGGCGTGGGTTTCCTCATGCGCCCGGTGGGTGCTGTGGTGATCGGACGCTTTGCCGATCGACGTGGCCGCAAATCTGCATTGAGCCTCACCATCAGCCTGATGACAGTCGGCACTGCGATGATTGCCTTCGCGCCGTCGTATCAGGACATTGGCTTGTTCGGCACATTGATGCTGGTGGCTGGCCGCCTCATGCAGGGCTTTTCTGCGGGAGGTGAAGTCGGGACCGCGTCGGTGTATCTGATGGAGTCCAGTGCCACGACAAACCGCTGTCGTAACGTCAGCTGGCAGGCAGCCAGCCAAGGCTACGCGGCCATGGTCGGTGCCGGACTCGGTTTACTGCTGAACAACACGTTGAGTGCCGAGGACCTTGAAAACTGGGGCTGGCGCATTCCCTTTTTACTGGGGCTGCTCATCGGCCCGCTAGGCTGGTACATCCGTCGCTTCCTGCCGGAAACCCACGAAGCCCAACCGACCAGACGCGACGGTCGGCTGCGCGACCACATCGACCTGCGCCACACCCTGCTGGCGATCGGCCTGATGGCCAGCGCCACCATTGGCATATACCTGTTTATTTTCTACATGCCCGCCTACCTGACGGTCACCCTGGGCTACCCGCAAACTAGTGCCTTGGTTATCGCCTGTGTTGCAAGTGCCTGCCTGGCTGTCATCACGCCACTGGCCGGGCGCTTTGCCGATCGCCATCGCCTGCGCAAGAAGCTGCTGGTCTGGACGATAACCCTGCCCGTGCTACTGGCGTGGCCAGCCTTCTACTTGCTCAGCTTGAGCACCAATTTGTTTGTGGCGATGTTCGTCATTGCGATTCTGGTACTGCCAGGCTGCATCGGTTCGGGGGCGTTCTTCGCCCTGATCATGGAAGCCTTTCCAAAAAATCGCCGTGCTCTGGGCACCGCGGTCAGCTACAGCTTCGGCGTCACCTTGTTCGGGGGTTTCTCCCCGTTGATCGCCACGTGGCTCACGGCGGCCCTGGATACCCCCCAGGCGCCAGCTCTGTACCTGCTCGCCGGCGGCGCCATCAGTTTGGCCTGCCTGGCTGTATTCCCCGAAAACCCTGGTCGGGAGTGACCTGATGAATGCATTGACCCAAACCGTTGGCGCAATGGGCCTGGACACGTTTATCCAGCTGCGCCGGGACATCCACCAGAATCCTGAACTGGGCGCGCATACCCCGCTGACCGCCGAGTTGGTGGCCAGCAAGCTCGAAAGTTGGGGCTACGAAGTTCATCGAGGTATCGGCGGACATGGCGTGGTCGGCGTACTGCGTCGAGGCAGCGGCACTTGCCGCTTGGGCCTGCGTGCCGACATGGATGCCTTGCCAATGCAGGAGAATAACCGCTTCGACCACGCCAGCCGGATCGAGGGCCGCATGCACGCCTGCGGCCACGACGGCCACACTGCCATCCTGTTGGCAGCCGCGTGGCGAATCGCTCAGTCGTCCGACCTCAATGGCACGCTTAATCTGATATTCCAACCAGACGAGGAAGGTCTGGGTGGAGCCAAGGCCATGATGGACGACGGCCTTTTCAAACGTTTTCCTTGTGACGCGATCTTTGCCTTGCACAACTTGCCTGGAATACCGCTAGGCACCGCGGTGGTCCAGGCCGGTCCGACCATGGCCTCTTCTGAATGCGTGCGGGTGTTGATCAAAGGTCGCGGCGGTCATGGCGCAATGCCCGAACGCGCTGTTGATCCGATACCGGTGCTGGCCAGCATGATCAACGCGATCCAGACAGTGAAGTCGCGCAATCTGTGCGTTGATGAGCACGCAGTGATCAGCATCGGTATGGTCGAAGCTGGCAGTGTCTACAACATCATTCCCGACACGGCATCGATGTTGATCAGCGTGCGTACCGACACAGCGCAGACCGAAGGCAAAATCAATCAGCGCCTGGCGGAAATCGCCCAGGGCCATGAATACACATTTGGCGTCAAAATCGAACTAGAAACCACGCAACTGGCGCCAGCGCTAGTCAATACGGCGACGCAAACAGAGATGCTTCGCCAGAGCCTGGCGCCGCTGTTCAAGCCCGGACAATTGTTGCCACACGCGGCGAAGATCATGGCGACAGAAGACTTCGCCTGGATGCTGACCGAAGTGCCCGGCTGCTACTTCTTTCTGGGTAATGGTGAAGGCGAGTTTCATGGCTGCTCAGTGCATAACCCCCACTACGACTTCAATGACGAGCTGATTCGCATCGGCTCCGACTGCTGGGTGAAACTTGTGAAGGATTATCTCAACTGAGGTTGCAGGCTTGGGTTTACATCTTCATCGATGCTTAATGACTTCAAAGTGCTCGAGGCGCTGAACCGGCACCCCAATAGCTGAACGACCACCATCAGGCCCCTGCGGCCTGATGGGCAAGTCGGGCCACGCCCTGCCCGCGTAAAAACTCCATAACGATGACTCGGCGACTTACTTTCTTATCTGCCCTAAAAACAACAACAGGCAAAGTCTATGTATCGCACTAGTAATTTGGCGTTACTCACCGTCGGCTCGCTGGCGGCCGCAGTTTGTACTTTCCAGGTCCATGCCCAAGAACAAGGTTTTCTGCAAAACAGCTCACTGACGGTAAATACCCGTCAGTGGTACTCAAACGAGGTCGGCCACAAGGCCACTTATTTCAAACTGCAAACGCCCGACGGGGTCCGCATGCTGCGTGACCGCACCGCCTGGCTGGAAGGCATCAGGCTCGACTTCGTCTCCGGTTTTACTGAAGGACCGGTAAAGTTTGGGTTGGATCTTTCGACTTTCTCGGCAGTGGCGCTGGAGCGCAGCCGGACAGCGGCGGCAGGCGGCAGTAATCGAATGTTGGTGGACAAGGACGGCGATGTGGTCGACGACTGGAGCAAACTCGGTATCGCAGCGCTGAAGTTCAAAGTGGACGACACACTGCTCAAGGTTGGCAGGCATCAAGTCAGGACGCCGATGATGTCCTACACCGACACCCGTACCCTGCCTTCATCGTTCGATGGAGTGTCCCTGGAAAGTCATGACATCGAAGGCTTGACGATCAAGTCTGGCTATTTCGACAAGGGTTCGCCGCGCACCGGAGCCGGGAGCCAGGACTTGACTCCCACATATGGTTCACCGCTGGTCACCAGTGACTTCAACGCTTACGCCGGGGCCGACTATGTGTCGAGCGCTGGGTGGCGCAGCAGCGCCTACGTCTCTCGCTTCGACGATATCTGGGATCGCGAGTATCTGGGCCTGGGCAGGAAAACCAACTGGGGGCCGGTCAACGTTGACCTGCAACTGGATGCCTATAACACCCGGTCCAGTGGTCGCGAAATCGGCGGAAGAATTGACCAGCAGGCCTACGGCCTGAGTATCATGCAGCAATGGCGCAACCACTCACTGAAGATCGGCCTGCAGCAAATCAAGGGTGATGAATATTTCGATTATCCCTTCGAATCCAATGCCATCAACCTGCCCAATACCATGATGTCCTTCTTCAACGGCCCCAATGAACGCTCGGTCGGGGTGTTCTACACCAACGATTGGGTCGCTTATGGGCTACCGGGTCTCAAGACTACGCTCTGGTACATCAAGGGCATGGGCATCGACGGCAGTCATTACGACGGTGGCCCGAACGGCATCTACAACTCGGTACTCAGGCAGCGAGGGGAAAGCCATTATGAAGTGGGCGTCAATGCGAGCTACACCGTGCAATCGGGCACCTTGAAGAACATCAGTTTGATCACCAGCTATTCCTCGCACCGTGCCAGTGAATATCAACTGGAAGGCAATCTTGATGAACTCAGGCTCATTATCAACGTACCGATCAAGGTGTTCTAGGCGAACACGTGGCATGTCGGCCCGGTGTAAGGGTGAACGGTGAAATAACCGCAAGGCACACATCCGTCTTGCGGCACATCCACCTGGAGGTTTATTCGACGTGTTCGAACTCGTCTTTTTCGCCTTTGTCCGGAACGGACAGAGGGGTGCCTTCGACACCCGAATAAGTCACTATCACGACAACTGCCTGATCGCCGGTTACGCCGCGATGGCTGGCGCCTACCGACTCAGCGAATGCCTGCCCGGCGCCCACCTTATGCCTTGTTCCCGTTAGCCTGTCCTCGATCGTCAGTTCCCCCGAGACCACGTAGGCCGCGTTCGGAACGGGATGATGATGCCAAGGCAATGCCGTGTGGGGAGGTATGGTTATTTCCAGTATCGTGAGTTGCGGCTGACCTTTAGGATAGGGTTCATAGGGCGTCCCATCCCACGAGACGCTCTCCTTCAATGCAACTCTCGCCTTGATATCAGGTTTGTCCGCGGCGAGTGCAACGTTGGCGAGAGTGGTCGCAAGGACAAGCAGGTTTGCGCAAATCTTGAGTACCTTCATGACTTCCTCATAATTGTTATTGTTTTGAGAGACCAGTTTTAGAGGGTTCAACGACTAGTGTATTGAATAATACTGCGCACCTTTTGAACGTATCGTCTGATTCGCTGCCCCGGCAACTCTGATCTGCTGGGTGCGATGGACATGCACTTTTTCATGTAAAGAAGCAGGGAAAGCTACCTTTCAGAGATGTTTCTTCAGGTGTTTGCGAGACCGTAAGCCCGGGGAAATTCGGCCCCCCGGTGTGCAACATACACCGGGGGAGCAAAGGTTCTTCAGGGACGAGTACCCACCTCAGCTTCTTGCGCTGTCCACGGCTTCACTTGCTTGCTGAGTGTCAGGCCCAAACCGGGACGTGTGGGGACAAACATGCGTCCGTCGCGGGTTTCCAGGCGCTCGTTGAAGAGCGGCTCAAGCCATTCGAAGTGTTCGACCCACGGTTCAGTCGGGTAAGCCGCCGCCAAGTGAACGTGTAACTCCATGGCAAAATGCGGGGCCAACATAAGTCCCGCTTGCTCGGCCATTGATGCGACCTTCAGGTAGGGGGTGATACCGCCTACTCGTGGCGCATCGGGCATCAGAAAGTCAGCGCCGCGCTGCTTGATAAACTCGGCGTGCTCGGCAACGCTGGTAAGCATTTCGCCAGTGGCAATCGGCGTATCGAATTGTTGTGCCAAAGCGGCGTGGCCTTCAGCGTCATAGCAATCCAGCGGCTCCTCAATCCAGATCAAGTTGTACTCTTCGAATTGGCGGCACATGCGCTGGGCTGTCGGGCGATCCCATTGCTGGTTGGCATCAACCATCAGAGGAAAGTTGTCGCCCAAGTGCTTGCGCACCGTACTGACACGTTCAATATCGATGGCACAATCAGGCTGCCCTACTTTCAGCTTGATACCACCAATGCCCTTTTCTCGGGACAGGTCGGTGTTCTTCATTAGTTGGTCAAGCGGGGTGTGCAGGAAACCACCTGAAGTGTTGTAGCAACGCACCGAATCACGTTGAGCGCCGAGCAACCGGGCTAGTGACAAATTGGCGCGCTTGGCTTTCAAATCCCACAGCGCCACGTCGAAGGCACCAATGGCCTGAGTCGACATGCCGCTGCGGCCTACGGACGCGCCGGCCCAACACAGCTTGGTCCAAAGCTTGGAAATGTCACTCGGATTCTCGCCAATCAGCGCCGGGGCGATTTCCTTTGCGTGTGCAAATTGGCCCGGCCCGCCCGCACGCTTGGAATAGCTGAAACCAAGGCCACGGTGACCATCGATGGTTTCGATCTCCGCGAACAGGATGGCGATCTCGGTCATCGGCTTTTGCCGTCCCGTTAGCACCTTGGCATCGCTGATCGGATTGGCCAGAGGCAGGATTACCGAGGAGACCCGAACCCAGGCAATGCGATCATCGTCGGAGGATTTGATAGATTCTTGTTGTGCGAGCATGGAGCTCTCCTTAACAGTGATGAGGTCTTGATAGAGATCAGGTACGAGGGTGGGACAATTTGCTGTTAACCGGAACGCCTTCGGCAGGCTTGACCGGCAGCTCTTCAAAATCATCTAGTTGCAGGCGCTTTAGTGGCCCGACGATGAACAGGTAAGAAAAAGCGCCCAGCAAACCCATACCCGCGACGTACATCAGTGCAACATCGAAGGATCCCAGCTGGTTGATCATTACGCCGATGGCGATAGGCGTAACAATGCTGGCGAGGTTGCCGCAGAAGTTGAACATGGCGCCGCTGACTCCCATGGCCCGTGCCGGGGACACGTCACCGACGATGCACCAGCCCAGGTTGCCCACACCTTTGGCAAAGAAGGCGACGGACATCACCAAAATGACCAAAGTGATCGACTGGGTGTAGTTGGCGACCATGATGCTGCTGGAGAGCAACAAGCCACAGATGATGGGGGTCTTGCGCGCCGCGGTGAGGCTGAAGCCTTTGCGTAGCATCCAATCCGACCAGACGCCGCCGATCATGCCGCCCAAGCACCCGGCGATGGGTGGAATGGCCGCGACCAGCCCGACCTTCAGCATGGTCATGCCCTTGGCTTCGATCAGGTAAGTCGGGAACCAGGTCAAGAAGAACCAGGTGATGGATGTCAGGCAAAACTGCCCAAGATAGATGCCTGCCATCATGCGATTGCCACCGATGGCCTTCATGCGCTTCCAACTAAATGGCGTCTTAACGTCACCGATGGTTGGCAAGCCACCTCCGGCTTCGATGTAGTCGAGTTCAGCCTGGTTGGCGCGCTTGTCTTTGCGCGGCTCCTGAACCATCCGGAACCACAGGAAACCAATCAGGATACCGGCGCCACCTGTAACCCAAAACACGTGCTGCCAACCCCAGGTGCTGACCAGCCAGACCATCAAGGGAGTGAAGGCCGCCAGTGCAAAATACTGAGCGGACTGGAACACCGCCGTGGCCAAACCACGTTCGTGGCGCGGGAACCACATAACGGTCAAGCGGTTATTGGCGGGAAACGCAGGTGCTTCCGCAACGCCCATCATGAAGCGCAAAACAAACAGCGCGAGAAAGGCCGAACTGAACAGGTCAACGTAGCCTTGCAGGAACGTAAAAACCGACCAGATGATGAGGCTCATCCCGAGGACGACGCGAGAGCCAAATCGATCGAGGATAATGCCGCCAGGCAGTTGCATGGAGGTGTACGCCCAGCCGAATGCCGAGAAGGCAATGCCCATGGTCATGGCATCGAAGCCAAGATCTGTGCGCATGCTGGGGGCGGCAATGGACAGCGTCGCCCGGTCAACGTAGTTGAACACTGTGACGATGAAGATCATCACGAGGATGAGATAGCGGACATTTGTCTTCGCTACCGATTGCGCAGGGTTGATCACTATTATTTTCCTTATTGTGAATACAGCATTGAATCCGTGTGGCCCTTACAGCTCCTAATTGCGGCGTGATCAAGCAATGATTGCGCAATCATCCGATGTTTTAAAAAAGACCCCGTCGAGAGGGCCTTTGAACCGATACTACACTGATTGCGCAATCATTCAACAGTACATTCTTCTGTAAAGATGATTTTCAGGTCAGGTACTGGCGCGGTCGATGAGGGTGAAGCCTGTGTCGATTCGCACAGGATGATGACTGGTACTTGGGTATTCAAAACGCTCAAGCAGTGCCTGAGCCACTTGCAGGCCAATGTTTTTGCCATCGACGCTGACGGTCGACAAAGATGGATAAACTTGTGCCGCGCTGCTCAAATCCCCGAAACCCATGACGGCGAGGTCAGAGGGCACATTCATCGCTCGGCTGGCGGCTTCTGCCAAAACGCCTTGTGCCACTGTGTCAGAGCTGCACACCACGATGTCGGGTCGAACTGGTTGCTCCAAAAGCCGTCGAAGCCCTTCCCTGCCTACCTCGAGCGTGGCTGGCGGCGCCAACACTTCCATGGGGACTTCTTCGATGCCCTGGCGCTTCAACTCCGCGATAAGGCTGTTGCAACGGCGCAGCCCGCGAGGGTCACTGATCGTCACCACCGAGAAACGCTTGTAGCCCTTTTTCAACAAATGCCGTGCGGTCTCCTCCCCCACTTTTTCATGAGAGAAACCGACCAGCATATCCAAAGGAGCCTCGCTCAAGTCCCACGCCTCAACGACTGGGATACCCGCCTGAGCGAGGCGTAACCGACTTGATTCGGTGTGGAGTGTGCCAGTCAAAACAATCCCGTCCGGACGCCGACCAAGTACAGCTTCAAGCAGGTTTTCTTCCTGCTCGGCCGAGTAGCCTGTAAGACCTAGCAGGGTTTGGTAGCCGGCTTGGGTCAGGCGGTCCATCAGTGATTGCACCGTGTCTGCGAAAATCGAGTTCGCGATAGTCGGGAGGAAAATCGCTACCAAACGGCTTTTATTACTCGCCAATCCCCCGGCCAGCATGTTCGGTACGTATCCAGTCTTACGCACGGCTTCACGAACTTTTTCCCGAGTATCCTCGTTAACCAATTCCGGTCGATGCAATGCCCGGGAAACGGTCATCGGCGAAACACCCGCAACCTTAGCAACATCGATCAAGGTCAGGCTGGAACCCTTCTTGGCTGCTGTGATCGATGTGTCGGTGGAGGGAGCCGCTGATTTCTTTGCCATGAAGATTTCCGATTTTAAAGCTCAGTATCTGAAGCTGCGCGCCAAGCAGTCCGTTTGTCAGCCGAATCTACCAAAGACCAGCACAACATTCACGATACTTGATTTAGCCCAATCGGATGGAGGCAACTGGCGACTGGATTGACGCCGTGGGAAAACCCCTGTGGGTATTCCTCTGTATGAGGTGGGAGATGTTACCCACGGGCAGATCAAAAGGTTTCATGTTCGGTGTCTGCCCTCATGCATCTGACCACGTGCATGAAGGCAGCCCTCCCTCGAAATATCAGCCCGCCTTTTCGCGGCCATCGAAGCGCTCAGGTCAATACGTAGCAAACACCACACCCACCTGCTCGGCATACTTCAACCAGGCCTCCTTCAGTCGCTGTACCGTTTGCGGCTGGGAAGCCGCCAGGTCTGTGGTTTCCCCACGGTCTTGCGCCACGTCGAACAATTGCCATTGCAGTGGCTGCGCGTTGTCGCCAAAGCCCGCCTGGGGTCGCATGCCCAACAGCTTGAGGTTGCCCTCGCGGTAATAGGCATTGCCGAACAGCTCCCCGGCCAGGCTACCGTCGCTGTGCGGGCTGCCTTTGCCGGCGAGCATCGGCAGCATTGATTTACCGGTAATCGGGTGTTTGCTCGTGTCTGTTGGCGCTTCGGTGGGCATCGCGATTCCCGCCAATTCCAGAAAGGTCGGCGCCAGGTCATCTACTCGGGCAATGCCGCGTTCCACACCCTGACGACGCTGTGTCTTGGGCATCTGGATAATCGCCGGCACGCTGATACCGCCTTCTGCGGTGGTGCCTTTGAACAAGTGGAACGGGGCAGCGCTGACTTCGGCCCAGCGCAACCCGTAGTCGATCTGTGAACCCTTCTGACCCAGGTTGGCATAGCTGTTGTCGGTGTGCGCACCCGGCGGATAGAACTGGGCGTGGTTCTCCCCCGCCGCGCCGTTATCCGACATAAACACAATCAGCGTGTTGTCGTACTGCCCGCTCTGACGCAGGTAATCGATCAGTCGACCAATGTTATGGTCGAAGTTATCGACCATGGCCGCGTAGATTTCCATCTTTCGCGCCTCGATACGCTGCTGCTCGGGACTCAACTGGGCCCATCCCGGCAGCTTTGGATTCACCGGCAGCGGTTTCGCAGGCTCGGCGTCGTCGGCCATGAGGCCAAGTCTTTTCATCCGCTCGATTCGCGCCAGACGCACGCTGTCATAACCTTGATCAAACCGCCCCTGGTACTTGTCCAGGTACTCCTTGGGGGCTTGCAGCGGCCAATGGGGCGAGGTAAATGCGGCGTAGGCAAAAAATGGCTTGCCGTCCTTTTTGCTGGTTTGCAGATAGCTGATCAACTTGTCGGTGTAGAAATCCGAGGAGTAAAAGTTCTCTGGCAGCTCTACGACTTTGCCGTTTTCCCGGTAGTGCACCTGTTCGATCTTTGCCGGGTCGGCACTGGAGGGTTTGAAGTGCGATGCGCCGCCCTCCACCAAGGTGAAAGATTGCTCGAACCCCCGTTGATCCGGTCCTTGATCCGCTTCCAGGCCCAAGTGCCATTTACCGACCATGAGCGTGCTATAACCACCCTGTTTCAACAGTTCGGCAATCGAGTAGGAATGTTGGTTCAGATACCCCTCATACCCCGGTTTGCCCCGCTGAAAGGGCTGCAAGGCTTCCGCCATGGTGCCGAGTCCGGCGAGGTGGTTGTCAGTGCCGGACATCAACATCGAGCGCGTAATCGAACAGGTCGGCGCAGCGTACATGTTGGTGAACTGCAGGCCAGCCCTGGCCAATTGATCCAGGCTGGGTGTGCTGATTTCTCCGCCATAGCTGCCCAGGTCGGAATAACCCAGGTCATCGGCTACGATCAGCAAAATATTGGGTTGCGCTGAGTCAGCGCTGGCCGCCAGCACCAGGCTGCTACTTAGTATCAGCGCGGTTATCAGTAACGTTTGAGGCAGACGCAAAAGAGGCATGTGTTCTCTCTTATTGTGTTCTATCGGAAGGTTTTCTGTTTGGTGGCGCGGCTTACTCTTCGAATATCGCCACCGCGCGAACAAACCCCGCCGACGCATGTTTGATCTTGTAGGGGAAACACGACACCACAAACCCACTGGCCGGCAGGGCTTCAAGATTGGCGAGCTTTTCCATTTGCCCATAACCGATATCGCGCCCGGCCTTGTGCCCTTCCCAGATGATCGAGGCATCGCCGTTAGCAGCAAAACGCTCACGGGTGTACTTGAAAGGCGCATCCCAACTCCAGGCGTCGGTCCCGACGACCCGCACGCCACGTTCCAGCAAATACATCGTGGCTTCTCGACCGATTCCGACGCCGGCATCCAGATACCCCGGCTGCCCGAACAATGCACCGGCACGGGTGTTGATCAGCACGATATCCAGCGGCTGCAACTCATGGCCAATACGCGCCAGCTCCGCTTCGATCTCGTCGGCCGTTACCACATGACCGTCCGCCATGTACCGAAAGTCCAGTTTCACCCCCGGCTGCAGGCACCAATCCAGCGGCAACTCGTCGATGCCAAACGCTGGCTGGCCGCCGTCGGTGGTCGAGGCGTAATGCCACGGTGCATCCATGTGTGTTCCGCTGTGGGTAGTGATGTGCAGCCGCTCGGCCGCCCAGGATTCGTTGCCCGGCATCTGATCGAGTTGCAACCCCGGGAACATCGCCGCCATCTCGGGCCAGCCTTGCTGGTGATCCATGTAGTCAATCGTGGGCAACAACGGTGGTGGATCGGTGTACGGGTTGTTGTCGAGGGTGACCGAGAGGTCCACGAGACGTCGTTTAGGCTTGGGTGGCTGTGACATGAAAGGTCTCTCCGTTCAGAGGTAAATGTCGGGGGGGCGCGGGGCTCAGGGCATTGCGAACCAGCGTGGCGGCCGTACGGTCATGGCTGAAACCGGCTGCACGGGCCTGGGGGGTTTTCAGGGGCGGCATTCGTCCGAACAACGCTTCCAGGTTGGCATCGGGCGCGTAACTGATCAGACCACGGCGCTCCTGCCCATAGCGCTCGACCAATGCGTCAACCACCTGACTTATGGACAAATGCAGCACCGGCAATTGCCACACTCGTTGGGCCCCGAGCAAGGCGCCATCCAGCTCGGCGGCGTGGATCAGGTTGTTCACACAGCAGCGGGCCGACATCCACCAGGCCGTCGCCTCTGCAGAGACCGGGCAGCGATAGGATTCACCTTCGGCAAACGCCCGCATCAGGTCGCTCATGAACGCTGAACGCAAGCCATTGGGCTCACGGGGCCGAGCGACGATGCCCGGCAGACGCAACACGCGACCATCTACGTCTCCCCTGCGGGCAAGGTCGCTCACAGCGTTCTCCACCATGGCTTTGTGCGTGCCATAGGACAATTCGGGCCGCAACTCAGCGGCCTCGCTCATTCGCGCCGGCAGGTGCCCGCCGTATACCGCGACGCTGCTGGCGTACACCAGCACCGGCGGCCGGGTTTTGTTACGCAGTTGGTTGAGTAACTCCAGGCTGGCCAGCAGATTGACCTGGTAACCGAGTTCGTACTGCTCTTCTGCCGCGCCTCCGGGAATACTGACCAGATGGAACACCACGTCGATGCCGTCGGCCAATACCCGACGCATCAAGGCCGGATCGGTCACGCTGCCGAAATGACGGCGCAGACGGGCGTCATCCGGCAAGCCCTGCAAGTCTCTATCCAGTACCAGCAACGAACCAATGGACTGGCCCCGCAAGCTGCCGCGTGCCAGCAGGCATCGCACCAATTCACGGCCTACAAATCCATTGGCACCGGTAATCAACACGCGCATATGCCGCTCCTCAGCCCTGGGCCTTGACGACACGCTGGTCGATCGCGCCGAACAATGACTTGCCATCGCCCGCCAGAACATCCATGCGCACCCGATCGCCAAAGCGCATGAAACCGGTTTGCGCGGCGCCCTGCTCGATCATCTCGATGGCGCGGCGTTCGGCAATGCAGGCCGAACCGACACCGCGCTCGGCATTCGATACCGTACCGGAACCGATCAGCGTGCCAGCGCGCAGCCTGCGGGTCAGCGCGGCATGGGCGATCAACTCGCCAAAACCGAAGTCCATCTGCCCACCGTGGGGATGGCCAAACCATTGGCCGTTCCACTGCACCTGCAGGGGTAAATGCACGCGCCCGTCGCGCCAGGCATCGCCCAGTTCATCTGGTGTGATGGCCAGCGGCGCGAAGCTGGATGAGGGTTTAGCCTGCAGAAAACCGAAGCCGGTGCGCATTTCCCGTGGGGCCAGGGCCCGCAGGCTGACGTCGTTGATCTGCACAATCAGCTTGATGTGCTGCAACGCCTGCTCGGCCCCGCATCCCATCGGCACATCATCCACCAGCACCCCAAATTCACCTTCGAAGTCGATCCCCTGGCTTTCGCTCGGCAGCGCAATGTCGTCGCGCCCGCCGATAAAATCGTCGCCGGCGCCCTGGTACATCAGCGGGGTATGTTCGGCACCGTCGATAGGGTCGAGGTTGAACGCCTTCTGCATCAGCGCGCCATGGCTCAGGAACGCCGACCCGTCGCACCACTGGTAAGCGCGGGGCAACGGCGCCATGGCCTGGATTGGGTCGAAGGCCGCTGCATGGCTCACATCGCCGGCGTCGAGCTGGCTGGCCAGCGCCTGCAACTGCGGTTCGACCGTGCTCCAGTTTTCGATCGCCTGTTGCAAGGTCAGCGCCACGGCGCCGGCGTCTAGCGCCCACGCTAGGTCTCGTGAGACCACCACCAGCCGACCATCACGGCTGCCGTTTTTCAAGGTGGCAAGTTTCATGTCGATGCTCCCTGGCGAGTGTCCATCCCGGCAGCAAAGCGCCCGTCGAGAAGAATGAAGACCATGCGTGCCATGGCTTCGGTGCGGTTGCTCCAGGCGTGATTGGTGCCGCGTTGCACCACCACGTCGCCGCGCTTGAGGTGCACTTCTTCCTCATCCAGCACCAGCCACACCTCGCCCTCGGTGACGATTCCGTAGTCAAGAGTTTCGGTACGGTGCATCAGTTTGTGCCGGGCGTTGGCCTGGCCGGTGCCGGCACGGGACTCGCCGATTTCAGCAAATGCCGCTGCAGCGTTTTCATCGCTGACCTGGTTCTGGACGCTGTCCGGTGGGATGTCCACCACGCGAATCACGCTGCCTTGGGGGCCGGGGCTGAGTTGCAACGGTTTCGTCGTGGGATCGTCAGCGTTGTCCAGCAACGCCGGGCTGGCGCCGCTGTTCCATAGCTCATAAAACACCGTGCCAGGTACAGCCAGCAGAGGAAAGACATTGGGCGGCGGCCCGTTGCTCGCCACAATGGCCTGGCCTTGCGCATCGTGGCCGGTGACCACTCGTTTGAAGGTTGGAAGCGCTTGCATGGAACATCCTCGTTTAATTGCCATTGCCGATGGTGTCGCGACCATCCATATCCGCGGTGGCCAAAAGGCCAGCCAGCCTGGGGATCGTCAGACAGAACATGGCCACCGCTATTTGCAGCCAACCGACCGTGGCTAATGCCTGGGGTAATGCCGTGGTGACGCCCGCGGTGATGCCGAGGATCGCCAACGGGCTGATGAATTCGCCGGCGAAAATGGCCGCGGTAAAGCACCCCGCTGCCCGCCCACGCTGATGAAAATCGACCTGCGCCATGATCCAGGTGATGAGGGTCGGCAACATCAAGCCGATCCCCAGGCCATTGACCAACACGGCCACCACCACCTGTGCATGGCTGCCGGCGCTCGCCATCAGCAAGCCGCCGACACCCGCCAGCACATAGGCAATCATCAACAGGTGCTGGCTGCGCAGGCCACTGAACAAACGAAAACTCAGGGCTCCGACCAGCACGCCCAGTTGATTGGCACCCATGGTCATGCCGATTTGCTGCGGGGCATCCACCTGCAGCAGATTGAGCAGATAACCGGCCTGCACCGGCACGATGAACAGACTCAGCCCTGCCAACAGCGCCAGCGCATACATGGGCGTGAGGGCACGCCATGGAAACTTGCCCGCTGGTGCGGATGGAGACGCTGGCTCGTTACGTGCTCGAGGTTGCGGTTCCCAGAGTTTCCAGGCCATCAGCGGCAAAAAAATCAACCCCACGGCGTACAGCGCAAACGGTGTGCGCCAATCGTCCTGCCCGAGGAAACCACCCAGCGCGATAAACACCGCGGCGGACAGTGACGTGGCGACCATCTGCAAGGCGAACAGGCGTTCGCGCCTGGCACCGCTGTAGTAGTCACCCATCAAGGTGGTGCAGCAGGTCATGATGCCCGCCTCGGCCAGACCGATTCCCGCACGGCTGGCGACGATGGCGGACAGCGAGTCGAGCCACAGCGGCAGCACGCCGCACAGCACATACAACAGCATGCTCGCCAACAGTAGCGGCTTGCGCCCGAGGCGGTCAGCGATCAGTCCGGCGAACGGCGCCAATAAGGCAATCACCAACGCCGGCAGGGTCAGCACGATGGGGACCAGCACCGCGCTGCCCGCCACGTCGGCGAAGTGCGCCTGCATCCGCGGCAGCACCGGGGCCAGCAACACCGCCCCCAATACCGGCAGACAGCTGCCCAGTAGCAACAACAGCGATTGCATCATGCCAGCCTGTCGACCGGGGTTTTCTACAAAGGATTTATTGACCATGGCAGTTCTCGGGGGTGCGCAGGTGATGGACGCCGGCAACAGCCGCAGTAGGAGGCGCCACGTTGAATGCACTCACGGGCACCACGGCGCCGGACACCTGGCTGCGCGCGGGTAACAGGAAGTACGCCAGCGCCGGCAGCAACACCAGGGCGCCGACCATGTTCCAGACGAACATGAAGGCCAGCAGCACGCCCATGTCGGCCTGGAATTTGATCGGTGAAAAAATCCAGGTCGCCACACCAATGGCCAGAGTGATGCCAGTCAGCATCACCACCTTGCCGGTGGAGACCAGGGCACGGTAGTAGGCCTCGGACAGGCTCGCGCCCTGGCGAAGATGACCGAGCAAAATGCTCATCACGTACAACGCGTAGTCGACACCGATGCCGACCCCCAGCGCGATCACCGGCAGCGTGGCGACCTTCACGCCAATGTTCAGCCAGACCATCAGCGCCTCGCAGAGGATCGAAGTCAGCATCAGCGGGATCACCGCGCACAGCGTCGCGCGCCAGGAACGGAAGGTGATCAGACACAGCACAATCACCGCGCCGTAGACCCAGAACAGCATCTCTCGGTTGGCCTGCTTGACCACGATATTGGTCGCCGCTTCGATACCTGCATTACCTGCGGCCAGCAGGAACTGCACTTCATCGGTGTTATTGGCGGCGGCAAACTTTTCCACATGCTCGACCAGGCGAGTCAGCGTTTCGGCTTTGTGATCGGTGAGGTATGCATACAGGGTCAGCAGGCTGCAGTCTTCGTTATACAAACCCCGCGGCGCGCTGGCGGTGATCATGTTGAGCATCGCCTGGTTGTTCTGCAGCTCGTACCACTTCGGGCTGCCTTCACTCAGGCCCACCAGCATGCGGCGGTTGAGCAGTGCCAGCGAATTGGTCGAGTCCACACCCGGCAACGCGCGCAATTGCCAGTCCAAGGCGTCGACTTTGGCAAGGATGTCGTACCGCGCACAACCGCCAGCCGGGGTTTTCACCATCACCGCAAACAGGTCGCTGCTGGCGCCGTAATGACGGGTGAGAAAGGCATCGTCCTGGTTGTAGCGCGAGTCCGCCCGCAACTCCGGTGCGCCGGCGTCGAGGTCGCCGATCTTCAGTTGCAGGCTGACCACAAAGCCGACCGCCGCCAATGCGAGGCTGATGGCAATGCACAGGCTGGCCCAACGGCGCCGGGTAAACAAATCGAGAAAACGCCAGAAGGCATGGCGTCGCTGACCGGCCTGTTCGGTTTGTTCACTCTTGAGGCTCAACTGCGCCGCTTGCGGTGTCACGCCGACATAGGACAGCAGCACGGGCAGCAGGATCAGGTTAGTGAAGATCAGCACCGCCACGCCAATGCTGGCGATCACGGCAAGGTCTTGAATGACCTGGATTTCGATCAACATCAGCACCGCAAACCCCACGGCGTCACACAGCAGCGCGGTCAATCCGGCCAGGAACAGGCGCCGGAAGGTGAACCGTGCGGCGACCACCCGGTGCATGCCCCGGCCAATGTCTTGCATGATCCCGTTCATTTTCTGCGCGCCATGGCTCATGCCAATGGCGAACACCAGAAACGGCACCAGCACCGAATACGGGTCCAGCTGGTAGTTCAACAAAGGCAGTAAGCCCAACTGCCAGACCACCGCCACCAGCGAACAAAACACCACCAGCAGGGTGCTGCGCAGACAGCGGGTGTACCAGAACAGCACGGCGGTGGTGATCAGGATCGCCACGGCAAAGAACAGCAGGATCTGTTTCAAACCGGCAATCAGGTCGCCGACTTTCTTCGCGAAACCGGTGATGTGAATGTCGATCCTGTCGCTTTGATAAGTGCTGCGCAGCGTTTCCAGTTGATCGGACAGGGTCGAATAATTCAGCGGCTGACCATCGGTCGTGTTGGCCAACAACGGCACGTAGATGATGCTGGAGGCCTGATCGAAGGCCACCAACTGGCCCAGTTCGTTGGAGCGCTGCACATTTCGCCGCAACGCTTCGAGGTTGGCTTGAGTGCCGCTGTAATCATCGGGAATGACCGGACCGCCGTCGAGGCCGTCTTCGGTCACGGCGACCCAACGGGTGGCCGGCGTCCACAACGACTTCATGTACGCACGGTCGACACCCGGCAGCAGGTAGAGCTTGTCGCTCATGGCCTGCAGGGTTTTCAGGTACTCGGCGTCGTAGATATCGCCCTGCCGGTTGGCCACGACAATGCGCAGGGCATTGCCCAGCCCGCTGAGCTGCTTCTGGTGCTCAAGGTAATTGGCGATGTAGGGCTGCCGGGTCGGGATCATCTTTTCGAAGCTGGCGTTCAGCTCAATTCGCGTTGCCTGGTAACCCAGCACCAGGGTCGTCAGCACGCACACCAGCAGTACCCACAGCCGATGGTTGAACAGTGTGCGTTCCACCACCGAGCCGGAACGCGGGTCGAAATTCGCCAGGCTGGCCGTGGCGTTGTCGAATGACTTCATAACCTCACTCCGAAGCATGAGCGGTTGACGGCGGTACGCGCGTCAAGCCGGTGAAACCTGCCAGCACCAGGCTGCCGTCGGCCGCCTGGATCAGGCTGGCAACGGGCTTGCCCAGGGGTTTGCCAAAAGGCTCCAGCAGCGCACCGGGCTGGCCACCGGTACGAAACAGTGCACCGCCTTGATTAACCAACAACAGCTGGCCGTCATCGGTACGAATCGCATCGCTGAAGGAAACCGGCATCGGCACGGGCGCAGGCTCAAAGCTGTCGCCAAGGTCGGTGGAGATGAAGGCGTTGCCCTTCAAACCCGCCGCCAGCAACGTGCCGTCGTCGCGAATCTGCAGGGCAAAAAAACTGCCCGTGTAGGGACTGTCGAGTGCGGCGAATGATTGGCCGCCATCCGTTGATCGCGCCAGGTAACCCTGCTCCCCGGCAACAAACCAATGCTCGCCTTGCCGCGCAATGGCATAGAGGTGCGCGCCCATCGGATTGTCGATTTGCCCCATCAATGACTGCCAGGTAAGACCGCCGTCATGGGTCTCGAAGGCCAGGCCGTAGGCGCCGACGACCAGACCGTGTCGGTTATCGACAAACGTGAGGGCGAGGAAGGGTTTGTCCGGACCATCACTGACCAGCCGTTCCGCCGTTTGCACACGGGCTGCCGCTGCGTCCTGGTCGGCCGCGGCGGTCAATTGCTGCCGGGCGGCTTGCAGTTCCAGTTGCGGCGCGCGGCTGCCGTCCAGTTGCAGGGACCAGTGTTCACCACCGTCCTGCGAGACCAGCACGACGCCGGCATGGCCGACGGCCCAGCCGGTGTTGGCATCGGCAAACTGCACCGCCGTCAGGCTGACCGAGACCGGTACTTCGGCCTGACGCCAGGTCGTGCCGTTGTCATCGGACAGCAGCACGATGCCCCGCTCCCCTACCGCCACCAACCGCGACCCCGCAAGGGCCAGATCCAGCAACACCGCGTGTTGCGCTTGAGGCGCCCGCATCGCCGGGGTGTGCAGCGTATCGCCCACCGCAGCGGCCTGCGCCTGACTCGACGGCCACACCAAAGGCAGAACCGCAAGGCCTATCAGCCCACCCACTACCTGACAGATTCTGTTCATGACCGACCTCGAAAAACCCTGTGAAACCCGATCACTGTCCGCAGACCGTGGTCCGGCCCGACTCAGCGAACTCCGGCACCCGCCATCGCCGCCGGCGAAAACTCGGAGGCCTTGTAGCGATCCACCACGCCGTACTGCTCGGGCAGGCCGGTGTAGACGTTCTGGATAAACCAGGCGCCGGACGTCAGGTCGTAAAAGCCCGAGGACAATTGCGCTTGTGCCGGCAGGTCCGGGAGCACGGCCGGTAACGACCACAGGGTCTTGGCCAGTTGGCCGTTGGCGTCCCAGCGGTCGCCCAACATGGCCTGCCAGGTGTCTTCATCGAGGTAGTAACGACCCTTCGGCAATTGGTGACGTTTGCCCGGTGCCAGATCGGCCTCCACCACCCACACTCGGTGCAATTCCCAACGCATGTAGTCCGGGTTCATGTGGTGGGCGAGGAACAGGTCCTCCGGTTTAACGGCGGTTTGCACCTTGTTGGTGTTGTAGGGGATGTACATCTCCTGCTTGCCCACCAACTTCCAGTCGAAGCGGTCCATGCGGCCCTGGAACACGCTCAGTTCGTCGAACGACATCACCCCGGCGGTCGCCGGTGTCGGTGTATCGCAGCAGGCATTCGGCAGTTTGCGCACCCGGCGCTGGCCCGTCAGGTACACGTGCGCCTGGGAGTCGTCGCCATTGATGTTGGTGCGTCCCATGATCTGCTCGCCCGCGCGCAACGGTGGCCCGACGTTGAGCAGGCGGAACAGCCAATAGTCACCGGCGAAGGTTTCAGGCGAACCGTCCTGGTAGTAATACGGCATCTCCTGGATGGCCTGGCCGTCGGTAGTCATCACCTGTTTGCCGTCGGCGGTCATCAGGTAATGCCGAAAATGCATCGCCAGCGAAGTACCGCGCCAATTCAGCAGGTGGTTCCACATAGCTTCGGCACCGTTGTGCGGGACCGGGAACGGGATGCCGCCAAACGCGCCTTGCGGTACTGGGCCGGCGCTGCTGTCGACCAGTTTGGCGCGGGTCGCGTTTTTCAGCGTGTTGTCATACACCCACTGCGGCGCAGCGGCGGAACGGCGAGTCGGGTACACATCGATGCGATAGGTGTCCGGGAAACGCTTGAACATTTCCTTTGTGCCGTCGCTCAGCTTGCCGGCATATTGCGCGAGGTTCTTCGACGTGATGCTGAACACCGGCTTGTCCGCAGCAAACGGATCGGTGCGTTTACCGCCGGGCTTGAACGAAGGATCGACCTTGGTGTAGCCGCCATCCCAGGCCGGGATGGTACCGTCGGCATTGCCGGCGCGTTCGGCACCGAATGGCGTCAGGCTTTTTGACAGTTTGGCCGCTTCTTCAGCCGTGGCCGCCGCCGCCCCCTGGCTGCAGATGACCAGGGTGCCGAGCAGCGCGAAGCACAGCGCCTTGAGTTTGAATGCCGGATTTTTCTTGTTCGCAGTCATGCGCAAGTCCTCTTAAAACGTGGTCTTGACGGAAAAGGCCAGGTAATCCCGATCCTTCAACGATTGCTTGTAATTGAACTGGCTGAGGGCGTTGAGGTTGGTGTCCTCGGCGCCGTAGTAGTGCGTGTAGGTCAGGCCCGCAGTGACGCGGTCCAGATAGGTGGCGGTAATGCCGATGTTGATGTCGCCGCCGTTGTCCGGGCCGAACGAGCCGACCACTGCCGACTTGCCCAGCGGGAAATAGCTGAGGCCGAGCGGAATGCTGATATCGATACCGGAAAAGAACTGGCGGTAAGTCGGGGTGTACACCATCTTGAAACCGAGGCCGTCATCGGTGGCATTGGGGTCGAGGGCGGCACGGTTTTTTGTGACATTCAGCAGACGGTTCCAGGCGATCTCGGCGACAAACCCCGACTCTCTGGCAAGGAAGTTCGGCCCGAACGAGGCCAGTACGTTGAGATTGACGTGAGCGGTACGGCCGACGGCGTAGAGCGCGTCGTCATCGTTGTCGGCGACCACGCCAGGCAAAACGGTTTGACCGTTGGACACCAGCGGCATGTTCCAGCGCATCGACGCTTCACCGGCGAAGCTGTACTCGTCAACCGTGGTGGAAAAACTCGCACCCAGGGCGCGAATGTCTTCGGGGTATACCCAGTAATATTCGCCGATTTGTCCGCTGCTGAAATTCGGCCCGGCGGCGGATGGCCTGAGATACAGCTTCGGCGTTTTGTCGTGGTACTGAATCGCGTAAAGGCCGTATTCAACGGTCTCGGCGCTGTACTTCAACTGCAGGCCGCCCTGCCCCGAACTCCGCGCCTCCTTGTCATTGCCATGGAAGAACGCTGCCGGGCTGCCGGGATTGCCGCCCAGGAATGCAGGAAACGGTGCGCCGACGATCAGGCGCTCGTTACCTTCACCGATGGTGTCGCTGGTGGAGAAGTAACTGCCAGCGCCGGGCAGGCGCGTCTCCTCCCATTCGAGTTGGTAGAACGCGCCAAGCGACAGGTCGTCGGTCAGTTGAAAAGTCCCCGACAGCTGATTGACCGGGCGGGTGATTTCCTTGAACTGGGTGTTGGGCACGGACTGAGCTTTCACCACATCCACCGGTGCCATGCCGCCGGCAATGCCGTTGGCGCCGAAGAACAGGCTTTCGCCCCAGATCAACCCGTGACGCCCGGCGCGCACGGAGGTGGCGCGATCGGCTACCTCGCCGTTCCAGTACACGAATGCGTCCAGCAGTTCGCCGTCACCACCATGGAGGTGGCGGGTATCATCGGTGAACTCGTCGTAGGCCACCGAGCGTTGGTTGGCCCGTGCGGGGTCGTCGTTATCGTTGTCGTGCTGGTATTCGGTGTCGTACCACGTCGCCCCACTCAAGCGCGCGCCGACGTTGTCAAAGGACATGTCCAGTTCGGAAAGGATGTCCATCCGGTTGGAGATCAATCCTTTTTTGAAGGCCCGGTCACCATCGTCCTGATTGAGTGCCACCTGCCCCTGGGTCAGTTTGCTGCCGGGGTCTTGGGCCCGCCAGGCGGCGCTGTACTTGACCGTGTTGTCCCAACGCAATTTGAAATCGCGGCTGCCGGTATCGACCTGAAAGGCATAGGCACCCTGGCTGCACAGCACCAGCACTGCGGCCAAACTGAAACCAAAGGGTGCAGACGAGCTGACCTGGCGGCGCGCGAGCGTCGCAGTCGTAGAGCTAACCATCGCGTTAACCTCTTGTTTTTATAGTGGTAACTGCTGTGGGTGAGTGGCAGGGTCGATCAGATTGGCTCGGCTGTGCGGGCGAGCATCTGCTTGACCAGGCCGATGCGATCGAAGTCGCGGTCGTGCTGCATCTCTTTGTCGCCGGCCAACACCGAGCTTTCGCTGATGTATTTGCAGCGCTCGAAACGGCGATCCATAAAGCGCTGGAGCTGCTTTTCGATGTCTGCGGTGCCCGTCAGTTCTTCACTGAGGACGATGGCATCTTCGATGGCCATGCCCGCTCCCTGGCCCAGGTGTGGCGTGGTGGCGTGAGCAGCGTCGCCGATCAGCAGCACGCGACCGCGATACCAGGGCTCGTTGACGAAGACCACTTCCATGGGCTTGTAAACCACCTGGCTGCTGTCAGTGATCTGTTCGCGCAATTCGCCGATCAGGCCGGCAAAACCCTGCAGGCGCTGGCGCATCTGCTCGGCCAAGGTGGCGGGGTCCATCCAGGGGTTGGACGGCTCGTGGGAGGTCAGGAACAGGTACATCAGGTCGCCGGCCAGCGGCACCAGGCCGGCATTGCCGTCGGCGCTCTGGTAGTTGGCGAGATGGTCGATGTGTGGATTGCGCGGGAAGTTATAGCGCCACACCGATTGGCCGGTGAAACGCGGCGTGTAGGCGTCGCCGAACAACAGCTCGCGCACCTTGGAAAACAGGCCGTCGGCGCCCACCACCAGGTCGTAACGACCGCGGCTGCCATCGGTGAACACCACGTCAACGCGGTCACCGTCGTCCACCAGGGATTGCACGCTGAGGCCCAGGCGGACATTCGCGCCCAGTTCAAGGGTAGTTTCACTGAGCACCTTGTGCAGCGCCAGCCGCGAGATACCGACGTTGGCGGGGTACTCCGGCCCTGCCAGTCGCTGGCCCGGAATACGCGCCAGTTGTTGCCCGGCCGGGCCATAAATGGCGACGTCGTCAAAGGCGTATGCCGAGTCGAGATAGCCGTCGAGCACGCCCAGCCTGGCCATCTCGCGGACCACGTTGCTCTGCTGGATGATCCCGACGCCGTAAACCGTCCACTCGGATTTGAGTTCGATCAAGTCGACTTCAATGCCTTTGCGCCGCAACGCAATGGCCGCACACAACCCACCAATCCCGCCGCCCACGATCAGAACATTGTTCACTGCACTCATGGCATTCTCACTTCTTATTTTTTTGATTCGATGCAGCGTCGGGCACTGCGTCGTTGGGTCCAGCTTCCCGGCAAAGCAGGGATTTGACTAATCGCGAGTAAGGATGCGATGTATCGCCGTACGCGATACCTCGATCCGTCCCTGCTACGCCGCCGAGCCGGGCATTTTCAGCACCAGCCAGCCCTCCTCCACGCACCACGGCAACGCCTCGAGCCTCTGGCCCAGACACGGGCCGTAGACGCATTCGCCAGTGCCCGGAAGGAACTGCGCACCGTGGGCGTAACACACGATCAACTGGCCGTCGGCGGAGAGAAACCGGTCTTTGCGGTACTCCAGGCGCACGTCCAGATGCGGACAACTGTTGCGATAAACCCGCACCCGGCCTTGGTGTCGCAGCGCAAATACACTGTCTTTGCCGCGCTGCATCGGATCGAATCCCCGCGCCTGCCCTTCCACCAATTCCTCCGTCCGGCACAGGACAACCTTGCTGTGATCCATGGCTGAAACCACGCTCAACCGTGCTTCGGTGGCGGACCGCCGGGCGCCCATTTTTCTTTCGAGGTGAACAGGAACAGCTGCGAGTTATCCGCCGACAGCGGCGCCCTGCGCGCTTCCCAGGCGTCATCGTGTTTGTCCATGTCGGCGTCGTATTCGATATGGCAACCCAACGGGCTGTTGAAATACCAGAACCAGTTGGAGCCGAACAGGTGCCGGCCAGGCCCCCAGAAGCTGGTCCAGCCTTTTTGCTCGAAGCGCGTCCCGGCCAACAACACTTCGGTGCCGCTGCCCATGTGGAAGGTGAAGTGTTCGCAGCCCTTCATGTGCGGTGGGGTCTGGATCATGAACAGGCAATGGTGATCATCGGAACCCGACGGACGCATGAACGGCCCGGCGCCGATAAAGGTGTCGGTGGTCCTGAAACCCAGGCGCTCGGCGTAGAACGCCTCGGCCTTGGCTGCATCCGGAACGAAATACACCACGTGCGACAAGGTGCGCGGCGTCGCACTCATTTCCGGAGTGATGCCAGGCTGGTTCAGCGGGCGCTGCGGCGCATGGCCGGCGGCGTTGGTCAGGTCGTCCGGGGCGCTGTAGGCCTTGCGCACAGTGACCTGAAAAGCGATCGCGAACCCCATGTCATCCACGCTGTGTACCACTCCGTCGGGGCCACGGGTGACCTGGCGATCACGGGCCAGCTCGTCTTCGATCGCGTCGAGGTCGGCGGTGCTGGCGACGCCGTAGACGGTTTCCCGAATGGACGGTGCCGGTCCGATGGCGGCTGGCAGGTCCGGATCATCCGCACGGCGAATGATCACGGCGGTGCCGTCCAGCGCTTCGAAACGCCCGCCATCACTGTCGACAGCGACAGGCGCAAGGCCGTAATCACACAGGCAACCGGTACAGGCTTGGATGTCATCGACGCCAAAGATCAGGGCGTCAAGGCCAATGATGTTCATCGCTACCACTCCATTGAAATTATGATCCGGGATCAGCTGCCAAACGCTCGACTCGGCGATCAGGCAGGCAAATCAGGCCGGTGGTGGTGTCGGCAAGGTCCGACTGCGGCGAAGATTGACGCTCGGTGGGCCAGCTGACTAATCGAGTGTCAGGATGCGACCTATCGGCAAACGCGATACCTGATGTCGCCGCAAATGGGCGCTTGAGCGGGGTTGACGCGGCACTGTATTCGTCCGAATGTATCGCGAAAATAAATACAACAATGGACGTGCCTGATGCGTTTCAATCACCTGGACCTGAACTTGCTGGTGGCGCTGGATGTGTTGCTCGAAGAGCAGAACATCACCCGCGCCGCCGAACGCCTGCACATGACACAGTCCGCTACCAGCGGCGTATTGGGACGCCTGCGCAACTATTTCGAGGACGAACTGCTGGTGCAGGTGGGGCGTAAGATGCAGCCCACACCCTATGCCCTGGAACTGGGCAGGCCGGTGCGCGAAGTTCTGCTGACGATTCAGTCGTCGATCACCGCCAAGCCGGTGTTCAACCCCTCTACCAGCAAGCGCCACTTTCGCCTGGTGACGTCGGACTACCTGATCAGCGTGTTGTTCGCCCAAGTGATTCAGAAGATCCACCAGGAAGCGCCCCACATCACGTTCGAGATGCTCGGCCCAGGCGATAATTCCGGTGAGTTGCTGGTGCGTGGCGAAGTCGATCTGATGATCGTGCCTGAGCGCTACACCCTTGAAGGTCACCCCTCGAAACTGCTGTTCGAAGAAGAACATGTCTGCGTGGTGTGGCAAGGCAATACGCAGGTGGGCGACAGCCTGACCCTTGAGCAATACATGGAAATGGGCCATGTCTCGGTAGGCTTTGGTCGCAGCCGGCACATGAGCATCGAAGAATGGTTCATGAACCAGTACGGGTTCAATCGCCGCCTCGAAGTCATCACCAATGACTTCAATACCCTGCCGCAATTGATCGTCGGCACCCAGCGCATCGCGACCATGCACCAGCGACTGGCGCGCCTGTACGCCGAACACCTACCGCTGCGCATCCTGCAACCGCCGGTCAAGATCCCGGTCATGCGCGAGGTGATGCTCTGGCATCGCAGCGTCGACGGTGACCCCATGCACCGCTGGCTGCGCGAGCGCATCAGTGAGTTCATCCAGCACCTGGAACAGGCTCCTATCGCCGCTCGCGATACCTCCCATCCCGAGTCACGATTGGCCAATTAGTCGGGTCGTCCCTAACGTGCCTTGCACACGACAAGGCAACCACAAGGACAACAAACTCCATGTTCCGTTATTTCCCGACCAACTATGTGTGGAATCTTTCTGTCGACCTGGCCATCGAGATGGGTGCGCGCATGGGCGAAATCGAAGAAATGTGCGCGCCGCTACAAGACGCCGCCAAACAACCTGACGCCGCCGGCACCCGAGCGTTCCGCGAAACCTGGGCGAAGATGGCCGACAAGCTCTGCGGCCTGGCGCAGGAAGACGAAGCTAATGGCCGGCAGTTGTCCGCCGGCGAAAAATACAACCGCGCCGCCACGTATTACCTCACCTGCGAACGCCTGCAAGCCCACGGTGCCCCCGGCCGGACCGAGCTGTACCAGCGGTTTTTACAGAACTTCAAACGTGGCATCGAACTGTCCCGTGAAAACTGTGAGCGGGTTGAAATCCCCTACGAAGGCAAACACATTTCCGGCCTGCTGGTGCGGGCCGAGGGCGTAAACGAGCCGGCGCCGATCCTGGTGCAGGTCAACGGCCTCGACTCGACAAAGGAAATGAAATACCGCGTCGGCCTGCCGGCCTGGCTGGCTAAACGCGGCGTGTCATCGTTGATCATCGATCAACCGGGCACCGGCGAAGCGCTGCGCCTGCACAACCTGATTGCCCGCTACGACAGCGAGCACTGGGCCAGCCCCGTCGTCGACTGGCTGGAAACCCGCAGCGACGTGGATGCCAGGCGAATCGGCCTCGAAGGCGTCTCGCTCGGCGGATATTACTGCCCGCGCGCGGTGGCGTTCGAGCCGCGCTTTGCCTGCGGTGTGGTGTGGGGCGCCAACCACGATTGGCGGGATGTGCAAAAGCGTCGCCTGGAGAAAGAAGGCAGCTTCCCCGTGCCGCATTATTGGGCGCACGTATGCTGGGTATGGGGCGCCAAGGATGTCGATGAATTCATGACCATCGCCGAAAACGTGCACCTGGACGGTGTGCTGGACCGGATCAAGGTGCCCTTCCTGGTAACCCACGGTCAACAGGATTCGCAGATTCCATTGAAGTGGGCGCATCGCACTTACGAACAGCTGGTGAACAGCCCCAAACGCGAGCTGAAAATCTTCACCGAGCGCGAAGGCGGCGTGCAACATTCCAGCTTCGATAACAGCATCAACGCGGGTCAGTACATCGCCGACTGGGTCGCCGAAACGCTCGGTGGGCACACTGACTGACCGGCCTTCCTCGCCACACGGTCAAACGCCGGACAGCCTTGTGGTTGTCCGGCGTTTTACTGTGTGGCGCGATACCCTGCCGGGATCCCGTGCATCGCCAAAAAGGTCGTAAAACACCGGCGCGCAAGACGCTATCGACGCCATCAATACGCGGCCATCGATGCAATCTGTTGGTGGTGACCATGCCGGCCCCTTAGCCTCGCTTGGCATAACAATCAGCCAAGCGAAAAAGCCATGAATACCCTGCACCTGAAATGCCAGACCCTGTTCGACGGTACTGGCCTGCAAACCCGCCAGCAGCAAACGCTGGTGGTCGACAACGGTCTCTTGAGTTATGTCGGCCCCACAGCGCTGGCGCCCCAACCTGAACCGGGCGATACCCTGCTGGATGCCGGCGACAACTTTGTCATGCCCGGTCTGGTGGATGTGCACACCCACCTGGCATTCGGCAATGCGCAAAGCGAAGAAGACATCGATATCTGGACCAGCGACGAATTTCGCGCGTTGCGCGGCATGTTTTTCGCGCAGCATGTGCTGGCGGCCGGCGTGACCAGCATGGTCTGCCCGGGCGATAGCGGCCAGCTCAGCATCGCCGTGCGCAATGCCATCGCAGCCGGCTTGTTCGAAGGCCCGCGCATTGCAGCCAGTAGTCGGGTCATCACCAATCGGCAGAGCCTCAACGACTGGTTCCCGAGCCGCATGGGTGCCCCGGAGTTTTTCACTGCGCACCTGGTCACGAGTCGCAGCGATGCTCTAGCTGAAATCCGCAAGCAGGCCAAGGACGGCGTCGACCTGATCAAAATCGCCATGGACGGCACTCATCGCCGGCCCAATGGCGAAATCATCGCCGCCTTCACGGCCGAAGAAACCTATGAAATGGTGGAAGAGGCCCATCGCCTGGGCTGCAAAGTCGCCACTCACGCCTATGGTCGCGAAGCCGTGATGTACGCTGCTCGCGCCGGTGTCGACCTGGTCTTCCATGCTTTCTACATGGACGACGCGTGTATCGAAGCCCTGCTCGAAGCCGGCAGTATTCTTGCGCCCACCATGACCTTTCCACAGAACACCGTGGACTTCTGTCAGCCCCACGATCCGGCCATCAGCACCGGCTATGCCGGTTATTGCGCACGCACCCTGGAAGTCGGTTCGGCTGTGCTCAGGCGGGCCAAGGCCGCCGGGGTGCCTTTCGCCTGCGGCAGCGACAGCGGCTTTGCAGTCACGCCTTACGGCGAGTGGCATGCCCGGGAACTGGAACTGCTGGTCACTCGCCTCGGCTTCACCCCGGCCGAAGCCTTGCTTGCCGCCACCGCCGTCGGCGCGCGCTGCATGCCGCGCGGTGAGACCCTTGGCACCCTGGAAGTGGGCAAACAAGCGGACTTCCTGTTGCTCGACGGTTCGCCATTGCACGATATCCGCCTTCTGCAAGACCGCTCGCGGCTCAAAGCCGTGTACAAGGCCGGCCAGCCGGTGCGCATGGAGCGCAGCCCTTACAACCCCAAACAAGTGTCCGATTTCAACTCGTTGAAGTGGACCGACCTTTACACCCGCGACCGTGTTGCCCAACTGGGCAAGTGGGCCCTGTGAGGAGCGATACCATGCAGCAACTCGACCTCCTGACGGCTACCAACATCGCGAGCAGCGCGATCCGATTCGCCCGCGACACCGGCGTTAAACCCCTCGCCGTCGCCGTACTCGATGCCGCGGGTCATCCGCTGGCCATCCTGCGCGATGAACACGCCAGCTTCCTGCGCCCCCGGATCGCCGCAGGCAAGGCCCGCGGCTGCTTGGGAATGGGCTTTGGCGGACGTGAGCTGGCCAGGCGCGCGCAAGCCATGCCAGCGTTTTTCGACGCCATCAACAGTCTCACCGGCGGCGAAGTGATTCCCGTGGCGGGTGGTGTGCTGATCCGCAATGCGCAGGGGTTGCTTCTGGGTGCTGTCGGCATCAGCGGCGACACCTCGGACAATGACGAGCGCTGTGCCTTGCAGGCAATCGTCCAGGTCGGGCTGGTGGCGGACAATGGCGATCAGCCAGCGGGATGCTAGAGCAGCGGTAGCTCAAGCGTCGCGGCCTGCTCCAGCAACAGGCCGCGAAACCACAGCATGGCCGGATCATGTTCCTGGTAGGGATGCCATTGCAGCACCTGGGTGGCTTCGGGAAATGCCAGCGGTGCGGGGTGTATACGCAGCGGGTAGCGCTGGGCAAAACGCTCCGCCTGTCGACGAAACACCGTCGCGACCCGCGCGCTGCCCACTACGAATTCCGGCATCAAGGCGAAACTTTCAACGGCCACCGCCACTCGCCGCACAATGCCCAGTTCCTGCAGGTGCATCGCATCCATCGCCAGGTTTCGGCCATCGACGAACTCACGCACCACGTGCTGCGCGTCGCAATAGCTGGCCAGGCTCAAGCCCTCGGCGAACTGCAGTTGCCCAGCGCAGACGATGCAACACAGTTGGTCAGTCAGTATCGGCAGATGGGGGTAAGCAGGGTTCAACCGGCGATGAGGCACAATCACACAATCACTGCGCCGATAATCCAGCGCTTCGCTGACGACGTCGCCATCACGCGGTGCAGGCAAGTCCCGCAGGCTCAAGCGTACGCCAGGGGCCAGGCGCGCCAGCTCACGAGCCACCACCGGCATCAGCACCCCGGCCACATAATCGGAAGCGACCAGAGTGAAACGTCGAGTACAGGTGGCCGGCTGGAAATTCACCGGCGCATCGACGATCTCCCGAGTCAGCGCCAAGGCGTCACGCACTTTGGGCAATAACTCCAACCCCAATGCAGTGGGCTCCAGTCGCCGTCCGACCTGAACCAACAGCGGGTCATTGAAATGCTCACGCAAGCGCCCAAGGGCCGAACTCGTCGCAGACTGGCCCAGGCACAAACGTTCGGCCGCCCTGCTGACACTGCACTCGCTCAACAAGGCATCCAGAGTCACCAACAGGTTGAGGTCGAGACGTCGGTAACGCATGTGGATTCCGTTGCAGAGGGATGGCTATACTTCTGATCTTTTTCTCGGGCAACCTTAACGAGACGGGTGCTGGTCCCACCAATCGCTTAGGTCGTTTGGAGGCATCGCAAATAAAGATACCAAGCGTCCGGATCGAGCAGTGCTTAGACGCAGTCATACAACTGGCATGCGAAAACTGCGCGATGCGGCCTGCCTCAATCGACTTTATCGAGCCATTTGGCAGTGCTCACAAAGGACCATCTCTTGGATCTTCAAAAAGTTGGCGCTGCTCATTTCTTGAGAAGGAATGAAGAGGCGATTGAGCAGCTCAAAGCCTCTATGGTGAAGCAATTGTTGCCTTGAACCAATAAGGAGAATCACTGTACTAAAAGGAGCCCCATCGAACGTCGCCAGCATTCAACTTCGCAATGAGCGAATGACATTGGCAGCCCGACTTTACCATTCGAGATATCCGTCAAATTCAAACTTTCAACGACAACTAATCAAAATAAAACCCCCCGTTTAATAGCCCCTCTTAGTTAAACCATCCTGTGCATTTAGCTCCAACGAAAAACCCTCTATAGTTCATCGCGCCTCAGACAATCACCAAGACCGAAAAAAACCTCACACGCAGATGACATTCTGGCTTTCGAACACCCACTAAAAATGTATAATCCTTTCTTGACTGCGGGTTAACCCAATCGCTCCTGAGAGAAGCCCTAGGCGAACGAACAATGAAAGACGACGACGCGAACAAGAACTCAGAATCTGAAAGCAAAGCCTACGCAGCCCCCGCTCTCGAGAAGGGTCTGGATATCTTGGAGATGCTCTGCGAGGCAGAGCAACCTTTATCCCAGCGAGAAATTGCTCAAAGATTAGGTAGAAGTGTTGGTGAAGTCTACCGAATGATCAACTGTTTAGTTGGCAGAAATTATGTCGCCCTGGTGGAAGACACCTACAGCATCACCAATAAGATTTTTGAATTGGCCCACAAGAATCCGCCAACTCACCGGCTGCTAAACGAAGCCAGACCAATTATGCACAAGCTCTCCAGCGAGCTTGACCAGTCCTGCCACCTGACCCTATATGGTCAAGGCAAGCAAATGGTTATCGCTAAAGTCGATGTGCCCAGCGGAATGGGATTCAGCGTACGTGTCGGTGCCGAACTCGACGTTATTATTTCTGCCTCAGGGCGAGTGCTTTTAGCATTCCAAGATAAAGGCGTTCGGGCGTTGCGTATTGAAGAGTCCCTATCCCGTAACCCAGATCATGCCGACCCTCAGCTAGATCATATCCTTGATCGCATTGCTGCGAATGGTTATGAATCTGCGCATAGTATCCAGGTTCGAGGGCTGTACGCAGTTAGCTTTCCAATCCTGGACTCGCAAAACCATGCTATTGCCGCCTTAACAGTTCCCTATGCAGAACGAATCGATCAGTCAAAACGAAAATCCATAGCCGAGGTTCAAAGTGCGCTGGAAGCTGCTGCGCTACTGCTATCGAATAGAGTGAGTGGAATTCACTAAGATCAATCAGTACTCCGCTGCGTCGGTCAACGAAACCGACGCAGCCTGTCAGCCTGCTACTTAAAAGTGTAAGTATAGTTGACGTACAAACGGGTCTGATCATAATCGATGCCGCCCTGAGAATTCGGCACCTCAGTTCGGAAGTTGCCTCGACGCAGAGAAAACGCAAGGTTTTTGAGCGGGCCGCTTTGCAAAACATAGTCTAAGCGCATATCCCTTTCCCATTCGCTATACTCCTTGCCACTCTCCTTTGCGTCCTTGATGTCATCTCCCCTGAGGTAGACAAAATATGCCTTTAGTCCCGGCACCCCAGCGCCAGAAAAATCATATGAATACTGGCCAAAAGTAGTATTTTCGCCTGCCCTGACAAACGCATTGATTAATGAATCAGTGAACAAGTAGACACTGGCGCCCCCTTGCCCTTCCAGGCTGCCGTTCCCACCACGGACATTTCCACTACTAACATAAACCATTGCACCATCATCACTTACCCTCTGATGACCTAACATCAAAGCGTGGGAACCTAGAGAGTATGTGAACATTGCCGACCACGTCTTGTTGTCGACTTTACCTGGAGTATCGGCGTATCCTCCAGCGTTATTGAACAAATACCCGCCCGAGCCATTTTTTCCATTCGAGTCACTCTTAAAATATCTTAGATCTGACTTTATAGATTGATTCTCGGCAATATTGAAAACGTGCACCAGACCAAAGAAATCTTGCGAGTAATAGTTTTCCAAATTGGAATGGTAATACTGCAGAAGCAGATCCGCTCTCGGCTTCCAATCGCCTCCCACGAAAGTAAAGTCATTCGAACCTTTACTGCCGCCACTGACAGCAAGCCCCGAATAGTTACTGGAAGCTCGACTGGCACCTTGCGTAAGCTTACCCCCAGTCAATGTCAATCCATCCCATTCCTTGGACGTTAACATTCCACCCTCGAAATTTTGGGGCATAACCCTGGAATCGTTGGCGACCAGGATCGGTAGATTCGGAGCGAGTACCGTTCCTACTGCAAGCTCAGATTTAGAGTATTTGGCTTTGAGATTCCCGCCGGCGCGCGTCCAACTAGACACGGGCGAACCGTCCGAATCCACGGGAGTTACCGTATTGACGGTCGCAGAAGACTGGTGATCTATGCCACCGCCAAGACTTAACCCCAAGAGTCCTTGGACATCCAACCCAAAGCCTACTGTGCCTTGCGTAAACCCCGACACGAAATCAACTCTCGCTCCTTGGGCAGTTTGCCGCTGATCGGCGCTTCCAATTTCTCTATTATCATTTTCGAAATACAAAGTCCGTAACCCGACTGAAGACTTTGAATCCTCAAGAAACCCCGCCGCCAAACAATTCAAGCTCAGCAGAGAAATGGATGCAGCCACAACGACCTGGTTACTTTTCATTCGTGAAGCCCCTTGACCATTATTCTTGTTTTCAGGCGACTCTAGTTTGACTATTGCGCGCACAAGCATACGCCATCGCAATAGCCAAACTATTGGATTAACAATTAAAAGAGAGCGTTATTAAACTATGGAAACAGCCTATTAGTGGATGTGACTACCACCATTGACATCTAATGTTGTCCCCGTGATATAGGAGGAAAAGTCAGAAGCGAGGAATAGGCAGGCGCCGGCAATATCCTCAGCATGCCCAGCACGCTGCAAGGGAATGGCCGAGACTATCTCCTTATATTTTTCCGGACTCATGCCATCAATCATCCCTGTTTCGGTCATTGATGGGCACACGGTATTCGCCCTAATACCGTCAACTCCAAACTCCCTCGCAATCGTTTTGGTAAGACTGATGACTCCCCCCTTAGAGGCCGCGTAGTGAGCGCCACCCACCAGGCCACCGCCACGCTGAGCGGCAACAGAGGCGACATTCACTATCGAGCCGAAGCCTTGAGGTTTCATAACTCGCAATGTCTCTTTAGCGAGATTGAAAGCGCCCTTCAGATTCACACTGATCATCCGGTCAAAGTCGGATTCGTTTATCGACAGCACTGAAAGCGATTGCACGATTCCAGCACAGTTAACCAAAGCATCAACCTTACCGAACTGACTAGCTACGCTGTCCAAAAGATCAGCGCACTCAGCCGAACTAGAGATATCGCACTTACGCCCAATCAAAACACTGTCAACCCCATACTTTTCATCAATGGAATGCTTGATGGTAGATGCGACATCGTCATTCATCGCCAAATCGACTGCCACAACGATTGCGCCCTGACTTGCGAAAAGACCGGCAGTCGCATAGCCAATCCCTCGTAAAGATGCGGCTCCGACGATTACACATACCTTATCTTTAAGGATCATGATTGAAGCTCCACTAAGTGATTATTGTTACACAGAACTATCGGGACATTTCAAGATGGCGAGTTTCCGGGCTACAGATAATCGCAACGAGTGCCAGACAGATGATCACCCCGCAGAAAATAGTCACGGGTAACGTCGACCCACCGCCGTTTTGTAGCAACCAGGCCACAACGAAGGGTGTTGGGCCGCCGGCTACTAAATTTGCGCCTGTATAAGCAGCTGCAGATCCAGAATAACGAACCTTTGTAGGAAACGGTTCGGCGAAGAAAGCAGGTTGCACGCCCGACTGGATTTGCAGGAAGCCTACAAACATTGCCATAGCGGCAAAAATCACGTACCAGTTCTTCGTATCCAGCATTGAGAAATAGAACATAGAAACGATCAACATCATGACTGACGAGATCAACATGATGGGCTTGCGACCGAACTTATCGCTCAATGCCCCCCCAGAAACCACCATGACAACGGCTAACAGGTTTGCACCAGCCAAGCACAAGAAAGCGCTCTGACTGTCCATGCCTAAATTTTTAGTCAAGTAGCTGAGTGAGAAAACGGTAATAACATAGAAGCATGCAGTTGGTGCACACCAGATAATCAAAAGTCGCAGAATGGTTTTTGGATATCGTTTGAAAACATCGAATACAGAAACCTTTTCAGTGACTCCCTGGCTCTGAGCTTTCTGAAAGGCCGGTGTTTCCGTAACACGCATACGAATGTAGACGCCGACGATAACCAGGAGAAAACTCATCCAAAACGGGATACGCCAGCCCCATGACTCAAACTCGACGATACCCATTATAGCGATAAGAGCGAACATCATCCCGTTGGCGCACGCTGAGCTGAATGATGATCCTATATTAATGAACGACCCATAGAGGCCCCGCTTCGACTTCGGAGCATGTTCCATCGTCATCAACTGCGCCCCGGTGGCCTCACCTCCCAAAGCAAAGCCTTGGAGGAAACGTAACGCCACCAGAAAAATTGGAGCCGCTATTCCTATCGTTTGATAAGTAGGAAGACATCCTATTAAGAATGAAGCCCCCCCCATCAGGCACAATGTATAGAGCAAAATATTTTTGCGGCCGATTTTATCTCCGAGCATTCCAAAGAAGATCCCGCCCAAAGGTCGAGCGAAGAAGCCAATACCAAATGTAATGAAGGCTGCCAAGATCCCCATATTAGGATCCATTGCAGAGAAGAATAGCTTAGGAAATATTGTAGCGGCAACAGCACCATATGCTGCAAAGTCAATCCACTCCAACGCGGCACCGACTGAGCTTGCTATCGTAGCCCTTACAGCCATAGAACTCTCTGGTTTGATTTCAACCTGATCCAACGTAGCTTCGTTCATAAAAACCTCTTGTAATTATTTTTCGTTTTTACAGTATTTCGTTTATAAATTTGCGCGAAAAACAGGCTGTACAAAGCCTGTGGAATGCACACTCCTCCAGTTTCATTAATCCCCTTGAAAACACCGTCATATTCGCAACGCTTCAAATAACTCTTTCAGCATGCCGGAGTGGAATGTTCAACATTGCTCGCCTAGCAAGCCAGGGAGATGGTCGATAACGGGGATCGCCAAGTCCTTGCTGGATATTGTTCAAAATCTCCAGAATGATCTTTGGCCCGAAATTGTCTCCAAGCTCGAAGGGGCCCATCGGATAGCCGAGCCCAAGCTCTACAGCGAGGTCAATGTCTGAGGGAGAGGCAATGTCTTGTTGAGCAATGTCACACCCGACATTCACAATCAGCGCTACGATGCGTTGAGCCACAAATCCTGTAGAATCATTGATCACTGTGACCGGTGACTCATCATGAGCAAAAAGCGCATGAGCCTCGTTTCTCGCTGATCGATGAGTCGCCGGAGTGGTCATCAGCGTTCGCCGTCGTCCTTGCTTAAAAGGAAACAAAGCGTCCACGGCGATAACTCGAGTCGCGTCCAATCCCTCCTCTACGGCGGAGGTGGTGGCATCAGCACCAAACGGCGTAACGACGATGAGTGATCCAAGCCCAGGACGCTGTCCGTCATCGACCTCTATCCCTGCCCCCTCCACAAGGGCGCGTACTTGAGCCGCAGCCTCAGGATAGCGATTACTGATCCATACAGTGCGTGGCAACACCGAGGGGGCCGGCTGATCATCAGAAACTACCTGCCTACCCTCTTCATAGCTGTAGAAGCCTCTACCACTTTTACGTCCGAGCAGTCCTCCAGCGAGCCTGACCCGGGCAATGGGCGATGGACGGAAACGAGGTTCCTCGTAAAACTGATGGTAGATCGATTCCATCACTGGTTGAGAGACATCGAGCGCTGTGAGGTCAAGTAACTCAAACGGCCCCAGCTTGAACCCGGCTTGTTGGCGCATGATTGCATCAATCTGCTCACAGGTAGCCACGCCCTCTCCCAATATCTTGAGCCCTTCCGTATTCATCGCTCTCCCGGCATGGTTCACGATGAATCCAGGCATGTCCTTTGCTCGCACCGGCGTGTGGCCGAGACGTCGAGCAAAAGCGATCAGATCGCTGGATACAGCTGGATCGGTATGCACTCCATCGATGACCTCAACTACCTTCATCAACGGCACGGGGTTGAAAAAGTGAAACCCCACGACCCTAGCTGGATAGGCGCAAGCACTGGCTATCTCAGTGATGGACAGAGATGAGGTGTTTGTAGCCAAAATGCAGGCTTCAGACACAACCTTTTCCAGGTTCTGAAAAATCTCCTGCTTTACATTGATGCGTTCCACCACAGCTTCGACGACAAGGTCACAGTCAGCCAACTCAGCAATCGAAGTCGATTGGCACAAGCATGACTTGGCAATCACCGCGTGTTCCGCATCCAACTTGCCCTTGTTAGTGAGCTTGTCGAGCATCAAGCACACCTGGTCGTAGGCTGCCTGCACCGTCTCAGAATTGGTATCGAACATCAGTACCGTGACGCCTGCCAGTACCGCAATCTGGGCAATGCCTCGCCCCATTGCGCCGGCACCGACAATACCCATTGTTCTGATGTTTTCTGCCCGTGATTCGTTCATTGCTTCACCTTCACGTCTTGTTGTTTTCGGTACCCGCTAAACCCTTTGAGCTACCAAGGCCGCTCGGGTCGAGACCAGATCGTCGATAGCCTCAGAATCGAAGCCCAGCTCCTCAAGCAGCTTTCTGGTCTCCCAACCCTTCGGCTGGCTCGGGGCTCCGGCATCCAAGTAACTACCGTTGAAGCTGATCGTGGAACGTATGCAAGCAACCTTTCCTTCCGTGGGGTGGGTCTCATAGTCGATAAGCCCAACGGCCTGGAGATGAGGATCGTTAGGGAGCGTCTCGAGCGTGTGACAGGGTTTTGCTGCCAGGTCTGCAGTCCGAAAGTCGGCCAGCCATTGCGCTGTCGTCTTATCAAGCAGAGGCGCCCCTCGGATCTCAAACCACTCCTTCACGTTTTCCGCACGTCCAGCGACCGAGGAGAACCGAGGAGAACCGAGGATCACCAATCAGATCTGCTTTCCCAACTGTCTCTAAAAAGGCGATGACCTGAGCGTCGGTATTGACCGTAAATGAAATCCACCCATCGGCAGTCTGTACTGGCTTGTTATGAGGACTTAGGAGCCTCTGATCACCAGCAGGGCCAACAGGTGGATCAAAACTCTGTTGCGCCAAGTGCTCTTGCAGCACGAACGCAGACATGGTTTCGAACATAGGGATCTCCAGGCTAGCACCCAAACCGGTTTCGCGGCGGTGATAGAGTGCAGAGACAATCGAACCTGCCGCTATTTCGCCTACGACATGGTCGCAGATGAGCATCGGGACATACCGTGGCACCCCATCACGTGCGAGCGAGAGACCGGTCATGCCTGTAGCCGCCTGGATCACGCTGTCGTATGTCGGCTCACCTGCGTAGGGGCCGTCGGTGCCATACCCTGTTATCAGGCAATAAATTTTTTCAGGATACTGCTGCAGAATACTTTCCGAATCGATTCCGAGTTTGACCAGTGCCTGAGGCCGCATATTGGCAATGATCACATCGGCTGATTCAACCAGCCTATCCATCACTTCACGTGCGCCGGCCTGCTTCAGGTTAAGGCAAATATTGCGCTTACCGCGATTCAAATGAAGGTAGGCACCTGAGTGTTGGCCGGTAGGTGAAGTACCACCCAACCCCCTCATTAGGTCACCCTCTGGGCTCTCCACCTTAATGATCTCTGCGCCGTACTGCGCAAGCCGAGCGGAGCACGCCGGGCCGACGACGACACTGGTGAGATCCAACACACGGATACCTTCAAGAGGCTTAATACTCATAAACTTCCACCTCCATTTCCGCAGCCACCTTTCCGTAGTTATTGAACACCTTGATGTTCAACACATCGCCTTGGCTGTCATCCGCGATGGTCAGGGAGCGGCCACTGAACAACGGCGCCGTGTACTTAATTTTCAGCTGCCTCGGTGTGACCTTAAGCTCGGTTCGCAAATACTCAGTCAGTAACAAGGTTGTCAGGCCCCCATTCACAACAAGATCTGGAAACCCTTCGACCTCTCGCGCATAGGCCCTGTCGAGGTGGATTTTGTGCGAATTGAACCCTAAGGCGGAGTATTGGAATAGCAGCGTGTCGTCTGTGGTGATGGTCTTCTGTTGGCTTAACGTGACGGACTCTGTGTCAGCCGCATACGAGGGCCGCTCGGAGGTCGCGGGCAACAAAAAGAACGTTTGGGTTTCGTTGATAGCTGGCTCTGACTCACCAACAACGACCAAGCGATGATCAACGACGACGATAGCGATTTCGCCCGACCGAGTTGACTTCCTTTCGAGGCTGGCTATCGAGCTATGTCGAGTGATATTGGCGCCAATGGGGATGTCGCCATGAAAGGTCACAGTCCGTCCTGCTTGGAGCAAGCGGGGAAGCCCCAGCTCTGAAAGCGGAATCCCCAGTCCTGGAAAGCCATCTCCACGCAGCTGAGACCTCAGAGTATCCGCTCCTAGCAACGTGAAATGCCAACCACGAGGCAGAGCCGCACCTTCTATAAGTCCCTCAGAAGGCAGATCCAGCATTGCAGCTACACGCCGCGCGTTACTAATGGAGCAGGTTTCGAGTCGACCTGGTGCCGAGTTGATTTGTTCACGCATGGAGTTTTCCTTCTCTACCTAGCGATCGCAGATCGCGATGTGCTGGTGAAATTGTTGTTGTGTAAGCGCATCCTATCACGCGAAATCCCGATGATGTAAAGCACCATCGACAACAATATTTCACACATACATCTTTCATTTCATATTTGAATCTGTTTAATATGAGCCCGTCGGCAGCCACTGGCCCACCTCTCAAGGAGGTATCAAGGCTGTCAGCAGAGCCATAGCCGTCCCGCAGATGCCCTACTGGCGCGGGATGTACCAAGGCATGAGCCCCTTACTTCCAAATACAATTCGAAGGATCAGCCATGAAATTTCATTTCCATCACATGAACCTCTGCTCGGAAAACGTCGGTCGCCTTTCGTCGTTTTACCGCTCTATCTTTGACCTCGATCGCATCGAGGATGAAGAGCACGTGCGTTGCAACACCGATACGGCCCATGGCTACAGTGCGGAAGTCGATTTCGTGACTGACGGGGCTGTTGAGTTCCACCTGGCGACCAAGGACATCGACCTCAGCTTCCGCATGAATCAGGCGATCAACCCTCTGCACAGCGGCCATTTCTGCTTCCGAACGGACGATATCGAAGGCTTCAAAAAGCGCTTGGAAGAACTGAAGATTCCGTATGCGGACTACGGTGTTTGGGCCATGGCCAACTGGTACCAGATCTTCTTGCAAGACCCGGATGGCAACATCATTGAAGTGCATCAGCCAATAACCAAATAAGCTCCACCAGCCATACCCAAGAAAGCCCGTCGTGCCCCTTCACTTATGAGTGCTTGGGGCATCACGGGCTTATTTGTTGGTGGAAAAACTCGGGATAGGTAAGCACGCTGCGTCGCCAGCGGAGGCCGCCCCTACTGCTCCTACCGCTGGTGCTTCTCCCGTTACGCCTCAGACGTCGGCTTCCACCCCGACGGCTGCGATTGTAGTGGTCTAATGAAACCGGACACCCATTTAGGCGAGAATGCTCGCCAGATCGAGGTGTCAAATGACCAAACAACGCCGTTCCTTTTCTGCTGAATTCAAACGCGAGGCTGCCGACCTCGTGCTCAAGCAAAACTACAGCTACATCGAAGCCAGCCGTTCACTCGGCGTCGGCGAGTCGGCCATGCGCCGCTGGGTTGATCAGGTTCAGCAGGAGCGCCAAGGCGTCACTCCGCAGAGCAAAGCGCTGACCCCGGAACAGCAGAAAATCCAGGAGCTGGAAGCCCGGATCGCCCGCCTTGAACGGGAAAAATCGATATTAAAAAAGGCTACCGCGCTCTTGATGTCGGAAGATCACGAGCGTACGCGCTGATCCATCAGCTGAGCGTCCATGAGCCGATTGATTGGCTGTGCAAGGTGTTTGAAGTCACCCGTTCGTGCTACTACGCCCAGCGCCTTAGGCGCCGAACGCCTGATGTCGAACAGCTTCGGTTGCGCAGCCGGGTGAGCGAGTTGTTCACGCAAAGTCGCAGTGCAGCCGGCAGCCGTAGCATTCTCTCGTTGATGCGTGACGACGGCGAGCAACTCGGTCGGTTCAAAGTGCGCAGCTTGATGCGTGAGCTTGACCTCGTGAGCAAACAGCCAGGTTCTCATGCCTATAAACGAGCGACGGTTGAACGGTTGGATATCCCGAACATCTTGAATCGCGAGTTCGATGTCCCGGCACCCAACCAGGTGTGGTGCGGCGACATTACCTACATTTGGGTCCAGGGAAAATGGCACTATCTGGCGGTCGTGCTGGATCTTTTCGCGCGCCGTGTGGTGGGCTGGGCGTTGTCGGAAAAGCCGGACGCCGATCTGGTTATCAAGGCGCTGGATATGGCTTACGAGCAACGAGGAAGGCCTCAGGGCCTGCTGTTTCACTCGGATCAAGGGTCGCAGGGCGGATTCAACCGGTCGTCGCAACACCTCTGATCGAGGTGTTTATGGGACGGCCTGCAGGCTGGATGCAAAAGTTGACGGGACGTGGAGCGATGCGTTCGCCAGGTGCGCCGTCACTTCGTAATGAAATCGAGCGGCTGTTCTGGAAACAAATCGCAATCGGGATCACAAGCGAAAAAGCAGCGGAGGCTACTGGCGTATCATCAGCGGTAGGCACACGCTGGTTCCGTCATCGGGGCGGGATGCCATTGTTCATGTCTAACCAGATATCCGGAAGGTACTTATCGTTCGCAGAGCGAGAAGAGATTGGGCTGCTTCGGGCGAAAGATGTTGGCGTACGTGAGATTGCGCGTCTCCTTGGACGAAGTCCGTCGACAGTTTCACGGGAACTGACACGTAATGCTGCAACTCGTTGCGGTCGGCTTGAGTATCGAGCTTCAGTCGCACAATGGAAGGCAGAACTGGTTGCCAAAAGACCGAAGCCAGCGAAACTGTTGACTAACCCGCGGCTGTGTCACTACGTGCAAGACCGTCTGGAGGGTAAAGTTCAGGGCGCTAATGGTCGCGAGATTGTTGGGCCTCGACAAGCTCCCTTCAAAGGCCGAAATAAACCACATCGCAGTGACCGTAAATGGGTCAATGGCTGGTCGCCCGAACAGATTACCAACCGGCTAAAGATCGATTTTCCGGACGATGAATCCATGCGCATCTCTCACGAAGCCATATATCAGGCCCTCTATATTCAGGGGCGAGGAGCTCTTAAGCGCGAGCTAGTGAGCTGCCTGCGCACAGGGCGAGCGTTGCGTGTGCCGAGAGCTAGGGCGCAGGCCAAAACGTGGGCGCACGTCAGCGAGGATGTCATGATTTCCAGTCGCCCTGCTGAGGTGGAAGACCGGGCTGTACCAGGGCATTGGGAGGGAGACCTGATCATCGGCCTGAACCGATCCGCGATTGGAACGCTGGTCGAGCGCTCAACTCGATTCACCATGCTCGTCCACCTGCCTCGCGAGGAAGGTTATGGGTTAACTCCTCGAACGAAGAACGGCCCGGCGCTGGCCGGCTACGGGGCTGTCACTATGGCCAACGCACTGAAGAAAACGGTGACTGACCTACCCATCGAGTTGTGGCGATCTTTGACTTGGGATCGTGGAAAGGAACTATCGGATCACGCTCGATTTACCATCGAATCCGGAGTGAAGGTCTTCTTTGCTGACCCGCATAGTCCATGGCAGCGCGGCACGAACGAGAATACGAACGGTCTTCTGCGCCAATACTTCCCGAAAGGTACCGACCTGTCTCGCTGGAGTGCCCAAGAGATCCAAGCCGTAGCCCATGCGCTGAACACAAGGCCTCGAAAAACATTAGGCTGGAAAACACCTGCCGAAGCACTAAACAAGTATCTAAAATCAATTCAACAATCCAGTGTTGCGACGACCGGTTGAATCCGCCCAGTATGCGAGTCGTTTATTTCGCCAGCGGCTGTGGCGTTATCGCATGCGCCAGAGCATGAGTCGCCGGGGGAATTGCTGGGATAACGCGCCAATGGAGCGCGTGTTCCGCAGCTTGAAAACGGAATGGATACCGACCACGGGTTACAGAACGGCTCAAGAAGCCCAGCGCGATATCAGCCATTTCTTGATGCATCGGTACAACTGGGTTCGACCCCATCAATTCAACGGTGGGCTGGCGCCAGCTCGGGCCGAAGAAAAACTTAACATCGTGTCCGGGATTAGTTGACCACTACAACTAGCCCTTAACCTAGAGCGACAAGGCGTCTAATTATAACGAGACCCCATGCTCAATCTCTAGTCATACACCAAAGCCAAACGGTCACGCGCCCCCTTGGCTTCGGATATCGATAATAACTGGTGCGAGTATTAGATCCAGCCACGGGCTTTTGGGCGCTCGATCTGGTTGTTTGCAGTCTCGTTTCGCAGCAAACGTGCAACTGGCTTCGATACGGCATAATGGGCATGATCCGTATGCCAATCTCAAAGATATGCTTGCGTGATTGCCGACGCAGACGTCTGGCCGAAACTACGAACACCCAATGAAAAATTGAGCCAATGCTGTTGCATCGACCGTTGAGCCCACAACAAATAGCCGCCTGTCAGCATCGGCTGAAATTGGTCGACCGCTGTCCACTACGGCTGTCAAATAATGACCAGTTGGATCCGGTCAAAGTAGGGACAACAAATTGTCGTTAACGAATAAGCAAATCACGCGGAAAATCGTGCCCTGCTCGAGTGTCGACTTTACCTCTATTGTCCCGCCATGACCTTCCACAATTTGAGACGCTATGAATAATCCCCGCCCCAGCCCAGAAGCTGCGTCTCGTTCTCCCTCTGAGTATTTGGAGTAACGCCCTTCCGGATTGAAGAGAGAGGGCAGTGCGCTGGCGGGAATGGGTTCTCCATGATTTTGCACGCAAAAGCAGGCGGTGAGGCCATCCCCATTCAATGTGACATTTATCGGGCGCCGAGCATTGCCGTGCCGCAAAGCGTTGCCAATAAGAGTTGAGAAAACTTGTGCCATGCGTGCCGGGTCGTACTGGCCGGTTACAGTGCCCGAATCGGTGAATATGATTTGCGCTTTAGGGTGCGCAGCGGTGAGTTCGTCCACCATTGCCTCTGCCAAAGCTGGTCGCCCGGCCTGCCATCAGCGACCAAACAGCAAAGATTTGCCTCTCTGTTTACGTCTCAAGCATCTAGATTTGTGATTTGAATATAAACCGACCAAATGCCAAGCAATATCCAAAACGTCGCAAAAATCCAAGGTGTGCGAACCGAAAACAGCAACGCCTTTCGGTACCCCTTGTGCGTGGACTCTCGCTCACAAAATAAAGGCGAGTCGTCATACGCCAACCCTATTACAGGCTCGCTATGCAATAGCTCGCTCTGCTTGAAATGCCAGTGGTCAATAATGTCGTATGCCGCGCGAATACCTGGCCAAGCATTCAGCAAGCTTAGCACTCCAAGCAACGCAAGAAACGGTGGCACTACCAGCGTGAACAACTTGCCCCACTCTGGATTGAGATTGCCCATACAAGAGGCAAATGCGATGACCAAAAAGGACTGGGATGCCAGATAGGCGTCAGTTCGATTGGCCAAGATGCTAGTTTCGTAGTGAATCTCTCTACGATAAAAATCCAAGCGCTCCTTCGGCGACCCGAACATCTTCGCATTGCGCTCGTTGAGTGCGGTGTCACTTATCTGGGAAGTCAAAATTCTCGGCAAGGTGGGCTCATCCTGATCAAGTATGTGAAGCTCCGGCTTACCACCCATCCCAATCCGCGAATTGAACTGGATATCTCCCACGTCAGCGTTGGTCACTCACTAACGCCTGCCGAAGGGTACTTATTTCTAATTTCACCCTTGCGCTAAACGCTCCCGCCATCATCCGCGCTCCGAGCTCCCGCCCAGCAATCTGCTCCAGCCCACGGTCAGAAAAAGTCTCGTCACCAGCCACAACGGGAATCGCCACCTCATCAACGCGCGTCACCTCGACGTTGATCCGCCAGACCTCCTAGCCCTCATCGTCCTTCTTGCACGTTCTTGCACGTCATGTAATTCAAGAGCCGAAAGCCTTCCCTTTATTAGTATCGTGCTTGGTCACTCGCCGCAATGATGGCCGTATGCTCTGCAAAGAAGAAAAAGGTATGGTTCGTCAGTTGACCGAAAACCGCAGCGATCCGGTCATGTCGGCAAATTTAAACCAACCTACGTTCTTGATGTACGATGAGTGAGGATTGTAGATTGTGGATCAGCGAGGACTCTGCGCATTGCGCCCGGTTGTTGCTGGTTCACTCGCAAGGACTCCAACAAACAATCCTTTCGTTCTTGAAAGTGTCGGCGCTGAATAAAAACTGACCCACCCTGCCGATTGAAAATTGACCCAGGGCGGATTGCTGATTTTGGCATCAGCAATTGTGGATAAGCTTAGCAGTCGTGTCCCCGTGGAAGAGGCATCAAGCCCCACCACATGTGAGCATGCGGCAGGGTATTTTCGGTGCAGATCAAAACAGCTCATCGTCCTCGGCACCATCATCGTCTTTGCGCTTTCGTTCACGTGATTTGATCTTGGTCTGGGCGACCAAGCTGCTGTGTTGCAGGCGGTAGGACTCGTTGCCCGTTTCGACGATGTGGCAGTGGTGTGTCAGCCGATCCAGCAACGCAGTGGTCATCTTGGCGTCACCAAACACGCTCGACCATTCCGAGAAGCTGAGGTTGGTGGTAACCACGCTGGTGTGCTCGTACAGCTTGGATAGCAAGTGAAATAACAGGGCGCCACCGCTCTGGCTGAAGGGCAAATACCCCAGTTCATCGAGTATCACCAGGTCTGTTCGTAACAGCCCTTGAGCGATTCGGCCCGTCTTGCCGTCGTACTTTTCACGCTCGAGTAAATTGACCAGATCCACCGTGGAGTAGAAGCGCACGCGTTTGTGATGCGTCGTGATCCCGGACACGGCCAAGGCGGTGGCCAGGTGTGTTTTGCCTGTTCCCGGCCCGCCGATGAACACCACATTCTGCGCGGTATCGGTGAACTCCAAGTTGGACAGATCCCTGACCAGGCGGGCGTCTGCGCTGGAAGCGCTGAAGTCGAAGCCGGCCAAATCACGATGCATGGGGAGTTTGGCCATGTTCATCTGGTGATTCACTGAGCGCACCGCTCGATCCGCATGTTCTTGTCGCAGAAGATGCTCAAGCAGCCATTTCGACGAGATCGTTGAGGATTCTCCTTGCGAGGCCAGTTCTTCCCAGGCGCTGGCCATGCCATGCAGACGCAGTTCTTTGAGTTCCGCCATAAGATCACGCATTGCGAGTCTCCTCATCGGTGGTACGGAGCCGGTCGTAGCGTGCCGTATTGGCGACAGGCGCTATCTTGAGTTGAAGGCTGGTTTCGGCGGACGGAGGGGCTGCTGTCGATGTCAGTCGAGCCAGGACATTCAGGATGTGGTCAGCGCTCAAGCTGCCTGATTCAAGTACCAACTCCACAGCCACCAACACGGCATCGAGCCCAGCGATGGGAACAGCCGCCAGTACCTGCGTCATGATTCGATCACCGTTGGTGTGACGCCTCAGACCGCGTTTTAGCAGTTGCAACGGCTTCGGCAGATCAGCAAACGGAGCGCCATTGCGCAGCGCTCCGGGCTTGCGCTCGATAAGCGGAATGTAGTGCTGCCAGTCGAAGCTGACCTGGTCTCGATCAAAGAGGCGCTCGTGACTGGCAATCGTCGTTTCATCGGCGATGACTACAATCCGTGAAGGATACAGACGGCTGCTGACCCACTGGCCGACCCGCTCACACGGCACCGAGTAGCGATTTCGCGCCACGCTGATCAGGCAGGTGCTGGAGACCCGCACGGTGCGCTCGACGTAACCATCAAAGGCGGTCGGCATCGGCATCAATTCAGCGCGTTCCAGCTCCAGGACGTCCGCCACTGTCAGCCCGTTGTACTGCGGGTGCAGCAGCTCGTCCCAGAGCGCACGGAAGCGTTGGCCGAGCCAAGCATTCAGCTCCTCGAAGGTGTGGAACATGCAGTTTTGAGCATCGAGCCAGATGCGCCGTCGGCTGTCTTGGACGTTCTTTTCAACGATACCTTTTTCCCAGCCGGAGGCCACGTTGCAGAAGTCCGGGTCGAACAGGTAGTGGGCACACATCACGGCAAAACCGGGCATTGACCGTGCGGTCCTTACCCTTGTTGACCTTGTCGACAGCGGTCTTCATGTTGTCGTAGATGCCGCGACGCGGCACCCCACCTAACGCGCCAAACGAGCGGGTATGGGCATCGAACAACATCTCGTGGCCTTGGCTGGGATATGCAACCAACCAAAATGCGCGACTGGCGCACAGCTTCATATGGGAGACCTGGATGCGTCGGAACAGGCCGCCGATCAGCAGACCTTCTTCGCTCCAGTCGAATTGAAAGGCCTCGCCGAGTGCAAAGGTCAGCGGTACGAAGGCCCGTAAAGACTTGCCTTGCTCGCCGCGCCACGAGCGTATGAAGGCGGTGAGCTGGCTGTAGCCGCCGTCGTAACCCTCGGCCTTGATCAGCTCAAGGAGCGCTTTGGCGCTTCTACGGTTGTGCTTTGCCCGAAACGAATCGGCCTTGAGCGCCTGCTCTAGCGTCTCGTGAAATGGACTGAGTTTGTTGAAGGTTGCGCACCGTTGATACGCCGGCTGAGTGGCTTCGGGCGCTCTGACCCATTTTCGAATGGTGTTTCTCGACAGCCCGGTACGCTTGGCTATCTGATGCAGCGACAGCTTGTCGCGAAAGTACATCCGCCGAATTTTCCCCAACATTTCCATGCTGATCACCCTGTGTTCTCCTGCTCGGAAAGCGAGCAGAAGCAGTTGAACACCTGGGTCAGTTTTCAGTAGGCAGAACAGCCTTTACTGGGTCAGTTTTCGGTCAGCGGCAACACTACCTGCTTCATATGAGTTTGGTACTCCGGAGCATAAGCCGGTGAATTGGCTGTCATGGCACCATTGTACTTATTCGTCCGGAGATATGATCGAGCCTTCTTCCGAATCTGAGACAGCAGGGAGCTCATACCATTGCTTCGTATGCCCCCTGTCGGAAAACTCCCAACAGTCGATCATGCCTCCTATGTAATTAAGATCTCCCTCTAGGTCTGCCAGAATCTCTTTTCGCAGCAGTGCTTTCGCAGCCTTCAGCTCATCAGTTCCTCGATCTAGCTGGCCTCCAATTTTGGTCTTTTCTGTTGGCGACTCCGGAGCCTCGCGAGCCGCCCGCATCAATTCTTCTACATCTCGTTGTAGCGGCTTACCTAGGACGGCAGTCTCCTGCTCACCAAGCCGACGATATTTGAGCGTCGCGTACTTCGGGAATTCATCAGTTAACACGACCTCCACATGGTAGAGAACCGGCTTTCTTGCTTCCCAGCAAAAAAGCGCGACAGCGAGTTGGCAGCCAATAGATTTGAAGGAGTTTTGATCCAGCAACCGGTGTGCGGAGACATCCTTCAAGGCACGCCGTATTACGTGCGAGATTACATCCATTTGGAAATCTGCAGTCAGGGCCGGCAAATTCCGGGACTCGAACGTAATGTCATCAGCCCACGTTACAGCATAATTTTTTTGGATAGCCTCACCGGAGCAGTGTTTGACGATCTTGTATTGACCGTCAATGAAGGTGTAGCGGAGCTGTCCGAGGTGCTCTTGTATACCATTCAGCATATGACTAAAGGTCAGCGTACTGCCGGCGTAGGCAATGACGCATGAACTCGAAAAGGACTCGAGATACCGACTGAAATGCCCCTCATTATCGAAATGAGGAATCCAGATTTTTACCGGGATGCTTCGAACCTTCTTGAAAATTTCGATGAGGCGATCACGTTTATCTGTTCGACCCTCGGCAGACACAAGCGTGTCGCCCACGAAAAAATTCGGTCATAAGTTTTTGTCTTCCATAAGGTGACGCCTGTGTAACCTGCAACAATCAATGTCATGCCCTGCTCCCCACCAATTCAAATCAGAATATCTAACCAGAGTTCTGGTTTACGAGCCAATTGTGTATTGCGGCAATTCCGGTTAACTGATGCAGCCTGAACGCAGCTCATGCTCCTATTTTCGGCCTCCCCTTCAAGGTCGGCGCAATTCAAAACGTGCAGATGAGGTTGCCGTACGTCTACGTTGTGGCGCTGTGTTTTTACTTCGTTTGAAATTGCATCGAGGAAAATTCGAACACGGTTTGATATCACCGAATTTCCCAGTTCACTCCACGATGACATCGAGCTTGCACGCAGGACGGCGGACAAACTCATACCCTGTCTCAACAAGAGGTGATTCAAGCCTGGGAGAGTATGCAATCCAGTAAGCCCGGAAAGCGCAGATTGAGTTCCTCCGACCGCAGCGAATTCATATGTGTCGTGCCCACATTTCGCGTCTGAACAAGCCCGGCATCGCGCAAAACTCGGAAGTGATGGGACACACTGGACTTGGGTCGACCGCCATCTAGCTCGCCGCATGACGCTTCAGCAACGCCGGCGAGGTACCGAACAATTTCCATGCGCACGGGATCGCTCAAGGCGTAAAGCAAACGCTCGAGGACTAAATCGGATGGGAGAGGATGTTTGAAGGCGCGCATGTGCTGATCATAACGAAAAGTTTCAATAAACGCTATATTTCGAATACTATCGAACAAGCGAAGCAATCCATGAGGAATCTACCGATGTCAGCACTGTTCGAGCCATTCACCCTGAAGGACGTCACCTTAAGAAACCGTATTGCCATTCCGCCGATGTGTCAGTACATGGCAGATGACGGCATGGTCAATGATTGGCACCTTGTGCACCTGGCAGGTTTGGCACGAGGCGGCGCCGGCCTGGTCGTGGTTGAGGCAACAGCCGTCTCTCCCGAGGGGCGCATCACGCCAGGATGCGCCGGTATCTGGAGCGATGCCCATGCTCAGGCTTTTGTGCCCGCAGTAAAAGCAATCAAGGCTGCCGGCTCCGTGCCTGGTATTCAGATTGCTCATGCTGGTCGAAAGGCTAGCGCTAACCGCCCTTGGGAAGGTGATGATCACATCGCTGATGGCAATCCAAATGGCTGGAAGACCATCGGCCCCTCCCCCATCGCATTCGGCGCCAATCTGCCGAAGGTTCCCGAAGAAATGACCCTGGAAGACATTGCACGGGTTCGCCAGGACTTCGTTGACGCTGCACGCCGGGCGCGCGAAGCTGGGTTTGAATGGATCGAACTGCATTTCGCGCACGGGTATTTGGGCCAAAGTTTTTTCTCCGAGCATTCCAACCAGCGTACCGATGCATACGGTGGAAGCTTCGAAAACCGCAGCCGGTTCCTGCTGGAGACTTTGGCAGCTGTTCGCGAAGTATGGCCAGAAAATTTGCCACTCACTGCTCGTTTTGGTGTCATCGAATATGACGGACGCGATGAGCAAACTCTAACCGAGTCGATCGAATTGGCGCGGGGCTTCAAGAACGGTGGCCTTGACCTGTTGAGCGTCAGTGTAGGATTCACTATCCCGGAAACCAATATTCCTTGGGGCCCGGCTTTCATGGGCACAATCGCTGAGCGCGTTCGCCGTGAAACTGGTCTGCCAGTAACGTCTGCTTGGGGTTTTGGAACTCCACAGCTCGCGCAATCTTCAATCGAGTTAGGTCAGCTTGACCTGGTGTCTGTTGGACGAGCCCATCTGGCCGACCCACATTGGCCTTACTTTGCAGCCAAAGAGCTGGGTGTTGATAAAGCATCCTGGACGCTTCCTGCACCGTACGCTCATTGGCTTGAACGTTACCGTTAAGCTATCTCCAAGGATGCCGCTCTATCAGCGGCATCGTCGCTCTCCACCTGGGGGACTCTACCTGAAGCACTAACTCCTAACTTCTTCGGTCAGCAATGGCCCGCCTACTCATGGAATGGATGGTATTCAACGTCACAGTGATCCACGTCGAACACCACTCCTTTCACTTTGTGGATACAAATGTGATTACGGTCAAGTTCAAGAGTAGGCTCGTGAGGAGGTCGCATGTTCTGCTGAATATGCCTGTCGCTTCTGCGTCGTTTTGGATGATCCTGATCCTGTCCTGCCCAGATTTCCGGCCGATAAAACAAGCCATCATCAGCCTCCCATAGGCTCACGTAGTCAGCCTCATTTTTTGTGTCACGCTTCAAAACCCCACACGCCTTACTGAACAGGATCACGTTGTGGCCCGGAGCAACATCCTTGCGCTTTGTGACTTGGATGGATGGAAAGAAAATACCATCCACGTGCAACCTGGGATGCGTCGATAGAAAATCGGCTATTGCTTGAGTTATGAGATAACCCCGATCCTCAAGGTCTGGCATAACGGGCATTAGCAGTTGCTCCTGCAGCCCCATCAAAAAGGCGCAACGCTGGGCCTGCTCTACTCGGAAAGGATTGAAATAACTTAGCGTCCTGTTCGGGCGTATCTCACTCAGAGCGGTTAGATTCAACAGTCGTAGCGGCCGGATGACATTGAACGTCGCTGTAACTACGGAGCTACCAACTGGAGGACGCACCTCGGCGATCGCCGTCAGATCATTCGTTGCCCCATAGAATACCGAAACGCCTTTAGCATTCATCCGACCTGCGCCACCTATCCCAAGCGGAGGTGGGCCGAGATGACGCTCAGGATGCTTCAAGGCTTGCACAACGTCTCCTTCGTTAGAGAACATTCTCGCCCGCTGGAAAGACTGGATGGATTGGCCAGGGCCGATGTTCAAAATCGCAGACGAATTTTCAGCGGCCTGGAGTTGCTCGATAGGGCCAAAGACTTTCTCCAAAATCCGACTCGCATCAGGATTCACGAATCGAGCCTCGCCCTGAAGACTGCGCTCCATCTGCGCCCACTCAGATGTCATTTCAGATGTCGCGTAAGTCTGCTCGATGAAGTACGGGTCATCGTCATCCCAATCACTCCACTCCTCCAATAGAGTGGCAGCCAGGTCATTCACCAGATCTTCGCGGCACCCTAGCATCTGCGCCAAAACATCCTGTAGTGGCACACCAAGGGGGTCTCGGTTGTACAGGACGACAGCCACGGGTTGCTGAACGTATTGAAATGCCGCGTGAAGAGTCACCCGCGCCATGATGAGAGTCGCGCCGGACGATCCTGAAAAGGCTAACGGCTTCTTGCAGAGCCGATTTTTAAAGCAGGTTCTTCGCCAGGCCGGTGGGCCGTTCACGTCATCCTTTGTTCAGCTATCGCAAACCCTGAAAGTGGTTCGTGGCACTAGAACAACAGCTGAGTCAGATATGCGAAGACGCTGGGCAGCGACAAAGCACCTACCGTTCTACTGCCTCAGGAATGGCTCGCCGGTGCGCTTCCACAGGCAAAGAGCGTGAAAGATGCCGATCCCTATCACTTCCTTCCCCACTGCACTGAAAAAACAAATGAGCCGAACAGCATTGGCCTTTGGCAGCAAGTCTATGGGCGAATGGGACTGAAACTGAGCGTTCAAGCCAGCGGATGCTGCGGCATGTCCGGCACCTATGGACACGAGGCGAAAAACGCCGAGACGTCTGAGGTAATTTACAAACAGTCCTGGGCGCCGCTTGTAACAAAGTTGAATGCTTCAGGCCGGTTATTGGCTGATGGCTATTCCTGCCGCAGCCAAGTGAAGCGAAAGGAGGGTGTAACCATTTTACATCCACTGCAGGCCCTGCTCGCGGTCGTCAGAAATGCTACTGCCTGAGCTATGGGACATCGTCGAACGTTAAGCCTTGGAGCGAGTAGGCGGTTCAGCAGCATGCGAACTGCCGCTCGCCTTCGGGCCCGCTCTCATGTCGCGAAAAAACATTCGCCGATACTCAGAAGGCGATGTGCCGAGATGAGCGCCAAATTGCTGCCTCATGGATAAGGGCGTTCCAAATCCTGCCTCACCGGCAACACATTCAATAGGCAAGTCAGTCGTTTCAAGCAGTTCTTGCGCTCTGACAACGCGCTCAGCGTTCAACCATTTTGAGACGGTACTGCCAGTGGCCTCCCTAAACTTCCGAGTAAACGTGCGCCTACTCATTTTCGCCATGTCCGCCAGGACGTCGAGCGACAGATCATTGGTCAGGTTCATTCGGGCCCACTCCAGTACATCAGACAAATGAGTCTCGCTAGACAGTTGCGGCACAGAATGTGCTACGTATTGAGCCTGGCCTCCTTGCCTATGCGGCGGCGTCACCAGCATCTTCGCGGTGCGATTCGCCACATCAGCACCGAGCCGCTGGCGTATCAGATGCAGGCAACAATCGATTGCCGCCACGGTTCCCGCAGAGGTCATGATATTGCCATCACTGACGTAGAGCACCTCGGGCCTGAAATGAACTTCAGGGAAGCGTCGCGCAAATTCGTCTCTGACTGCCCAGTGAGTGGTTGCTTCTTTGCCGTCAAGCAGCCCGGCATCGCCGAGCACGAATGCTCCCAAACATAACCCGACGATGAGTTTTCCTCGGGCATTAGCGAGCTGTAAGGCTTGCACAAGCTGTGCAGATGCAGCGACCGATTGATCGCCCCACGCTGGAATGACAATTACATCAGATGCGTCCATCAGTTCCAGGCCATGAGTGACCTCCAAGCCGATGCCTTGGTCGCTATTCACCATCCCCGGCGACTCTGCGCAGTAGCTGACCTCGTATTGAGGTTCACCAGGTGCGGATTGAGCCGTCCCCAGAACCACTCCTGGCACAGACAGATGGAACAGGCTTACGCCGTCAAACGCTAGAACAGCCACACGTATGGATTGCATCAGGCAGCCTCGAATTGGCCGTGTACGTGCCATCAAACGCACACAGGAATTAATGAGCGACCGTCTGCGGTGATGTATTTGCGCAGATGGAAGGGGTAAATCAACCCCCTCTCAAATGTACGGACAACGCTGGTCGTATGGCCCGATTATATCGAAATATGTCATTCAGGCCACTGTTGGGCTTCAAGGCATTGGGCGAGAATGGTGCCCTCGATGTATCAACAGGGTTAATTTCATGAATTTTAGAACTCTTCCTTTTGCCCTCAGTATTGCTTGCGCTGCGGCCACCACACCGGCATTTGCGGGCTCAAACGTCCCCAAGACGCCCGACGCATCCCATAAAGTGGACTTGCAGCAAGTTCGTAACGCAACGGTGAAAATCTCCTACGGCGGCACGACCTTCCTGATCGACCCGATGCTGGCCAAAAAGGGAACCTACCCTGGATTTGAAAATACCTACCGAAGCAACCTGCGCAATCCCCTGGTTGATCTGACCGAGTCGCCCGCTGAAGTTATCTCTGGTGTTGACGCAGTCATCGTCACACATACGCATCTTGACCACTGGGACGATGCCGCACAAAAAGCGCTGCCTAAAGACATCCCTCTGTTCACGCAGCATGAAGAAGATGCGCAACTGATTCGCTCCCAAGGTTTCAAGAATGTACGCGTACTGACTGATGAAGCTGAATTCGGCGGCGTCAAAATCACCAAGACCGGTGGCCAGCATGGCACCGACGAAATGTATGCCGTACCAGCTCTCGCTAAACCTCTAGGCGAAGCAATGGGCGTCGTTTTTCAAGCGCCTGGCTACAAGACTCTCTACCTCGCCGGTGACACTGTCTGGCGTAAAGAGGTCGACCAGGCCATCGAGAAATATGACCCCGAGGTCATCGTGCTCAACGCTGGAAAAGCAAAGATGACGGGGTATGAGGGTGCAATCATCATGGGTGAGGAGGATGTATTGCGCGCTTCACAGGCCGCGAAAAACGCGAAAATCGTCGCCGTGCACATGGACGCAGTCAACCATATGTCCCTGACCCGCAAGGAATTGCGCACCTACGTCAAAGAGCATGGTATCGAGAGTCGCGTAGACATACCGGAAGACGGCGCTTCGTTAGAGTTTTGATTTAAAGCACCGGGAGCCGCTGTTCAGGGCGGCTCGTGATCACCCATAAGCGACAGGGTGCTCACGAAGAGAAATGGTTTATTCAACGGCCCACTTTTACGCAGCCTGTGAGAGGCAGATCAGCCTTCATGGAATAATAAAATTAGTGACTTAATTGGAGATCGTTATGAAACGAGGCCTTGTAGTAGTTGATCTGCAAAACGAATACCTGCCCACTGGCAAATTGCCGTTAACCGGCATCGAAGCGGCTGTCGCGAATGCTATCCGAGTGATCAGCCACTCGCGCGATACAGGTGTTCCAGTTTTTCACATACGGCATGAGTCCGATAATGAGGGCGCTCCAATCTTCGTTAAGGGATCTACCGGCGCGGAAATTCAACCAGCTGTAGCTCCTGAAGGTCGCGAACCTGTGATCGTAAAAAAACACATCAACGCCTTCAGGGAAACTGACCTCAAGCAGCAGCTGGATGCCTCAGGTGTACAAGAAATCGTGGTCATAGGTGCAATGAGCCACATGTGCATTGATGCCGTAGTACGCGCTGCGGCGGACATGGGTTATCCGGTTACTGTGCTGCATGACGCCTGCGCCACCCTGGATCTCTCATTTCGCGGCGTGAACGTTCCTGCCGCCCAAGCGCATGCGGCGATGATGACAGCTTTTGAGTTCGGCTACGGCACCGTTAAATCTGTGGACGATTACCTCTCGGCGTAAACGCGTAACAATTCAGTTTTTGCTTCAGATAAGTGTACAGACGGTTAGACATAATCTCCCTCCCCGTCCAGCAAAAGGGCCTCGCGGGGCCCTTGTTGTTGCTAATAATTATCGAGCCAGCTAAGGCTCCACGGCGTCAGTATGCCTCCGACCGGAATCACCTTGCGTGACTCAGGCGGGCAGCGATTGAGATGTTCCACTCAGCGATTAAAGCCTAGACATTATGTACAAACCTCGAACGCATGACTGAACCTGAACAGCCCGTGCTCTGGCAAAGTGGCGTGATGCCGGTCGAAAGATGAATTCAAGGTATCGCCGTGAAAAAGAGTGAGCGTCCAGTCAAACCTGCGCGACCTGCGGACTTCCGTTCACATGGCGAAAGAAGTGGGCTCGGTGCTGGCAAGAAGTGCGCTACTGCTCGGAACGCTGTCGGCGCAGCAACCCTATCAAAAGCGGAACCTACAAAATGGGCCCTTAACGGCCCCTTTCGTACTCAAACCGAATTCACTTAGTCAGCCAGGACTCGAAGGTGGTGGATGGCCAAGCGATTATTCGATGCGACTGATCTGCCTGGTACACAGGGGACGCCAATGCGGATCCGCTTTAGGTTGAACCTCTGCTGCTTATGCGGGCTCCCAACTCTTCATTTAGGAGAAACGTATGACCCAGACAGCATTGGTCGTGGGCGCCAGCGGCATCGTTGGTAGCGCCATCAGTCAGCTACTGATCGAAAACAAGTGGCAGGTCGCCGCGCTGTCGAGGCACCCGTCGCAGGCCCCCGGCGTGATCCCTGTCGCTGCAGACCTTCAAGACCCGGCGTCGCTGGAACATGCGCTGGCGGATTTGAAACCCACCCATGTGTTCATTACCACATGGTCACGGCAAGCCACGGAGGCCGAGAACATTCGCGTCAATGCCGCCATGGTACACAACGTGCTCGCTGCCATTCGCCATGCCAAGAGTGTTACGCACGTAGCACTCGTCACTGGCCTCAAACACTACCTCGGCCCGTTTGAAGCGTATGGTAAGGGTAGCCTTCCGCAAACACCGTTTCGCGAAGAGCAGGGTCGTCTGGACATCGAAAATTTCTACTACGCCCAAGAAGACGAACTCTTCGCCGCCGCTGAAAAGGACGGCTTCACTTGGAGCGTGCATCGCCCGCATACAGTCACCGGGGTTGCCGTGGGCAACGCGATGAACATGGCAACCACCCTCGCCGTCTATGCCTCGATTTGCAAACAAACCAATCGCCCTTTTGTGTTTCCCGGATCAAGAATGCAGTGGGACAGCCTCACCGATATGACGGACGCACGGCAGTTGGCGAAACAACAAATGTGGGCGGCCACCACACCGGCTGCGGCCAATCAGGCATTCAATGTTACCAATGGCGATGTATTTCGTTGGAAATGGATGTGGAGCAGAATTGCTGAATATTTCGCCTTGCCTCCTGCCGATTATCCCGCATCCCTCTCGCCCCTTGAAAAGCAGATGGGTGACGACCAAGCCGCATGGACGCAAATCGTAGAGGAATACGGCTTGAAAGAACCCGATATGGGGCGCCTGGTGTCCCCGTGGCACACCGACGCAGACCTCGGTCGACCAATCGAAGTTGTCACGGATATGTCGAAAAGCCGTGCTATGGGTTTCACCGCCTACCAGGCGAGCGATCAAGCATTTTTCGACGTGTTCGACAAACTACGCGATATGCACTTGATACCTTAGGCCGTTCCAGAACGGATATTCGAGTAGGCGGCATAGGAGGGATCTCCTGAGGCCAAGACTACCAACGACGATAACCCGACGGTCACTATTTTGTAGTCCAAGGGAAGCTGTGGGGTTGTAGCAACCCTTAGCTGCCTGCGGATGCCCGGCAACGCCTGGTCGATGACCTCATGGCAGCGCGTCGTGAGGTAAAGGCAGCGAAAGCCACTGGTGATCATGGCCAACCGAAGACTGCCAGGGCGCGCGTCCAAGCTGCGCAGGTAGCGCTTGGAGAGCGAGGCCCGGTGTGGTGGGACGATGGCAGTCCCGACTTCAATAGATACCAAGCCTGCAATACCCCCTATGGCGCCTGGTGCCATTCATTGGATGCTGACACCGCAAGACCCTTAGAGTCGAACTGAGCTTTAAAAGCGACCAGCAGCCTGGCTGCATTCTCAGATCAACCACCGGAGAGAGCTACGCTAGCTCACCGAGAAATCCTCAACCAACACTCAATGCCAATAGACTGTCTTTAGATGGAATGTGAATTGGAAGGTAGGAATATGGCCCCTCATCGTTCAGGAAGCGCGCGGCTCGTGCCACTAGGCGAAGCAGTCGTGCTATTCGATGGTACCTGCAAACTCTGCAATGGGTGGGCCAAATTCATCATCCGACATGACCGCGCACATCGGATCAAGCTCGCGACGGTGCAGTCTCCTGAGGGTCAGGCCTTGCTCGAGTGGGCCGGCCTACCACGGCATGAGTTCAACACAATCGTATTAATCGCTGAGCACCAATTCCACGTTCGCTCCGATGCGATGTTCAGAATTTTTGCCCGCTTACCTGCGCCATGGCGCTGGCTGAGAGTCGCCCGAATCATCCCAGGCCCGTTCCGCGACTGGATGTACAACAAGATCGCCCTCAACCGTTACCGGCTATTTGGCCAATACGATTCCTGCCAATCGCCTTCTCCCGATCATCGCGGTCGATTTCTGAAGCATGAATGAGTGCACACTCAGCATTCAAACAATGGACTCAATGCATGGATCGGAGCTTGCATCAAAGTCTGCTACTGCCCTTAAACCTCAAGCAATATTGTCCTGAAATAGCGTTAGATTGCCTTTGAATCTCAACGGCTATCTACATGTCCGTATGTGTCCGGGCACCCCGTCTTGCGCAACTAAACCGGTCGCCACCTATGCGGCAGCAACTGCGCAATATCACTCGCCCGCTGCGTCGGCAGGCGCGTGAAGACGTCCTTCAAATAAGCATACGGATCATGCCCATTGAGCCGCGCCGACTGGATCAGACTCATGATCGCCGCCGCCCGTTTGCCACTGCGCAGCGATCCTGCAAAGAGCCAGTTCTTGCGACCCAACGCCCATGGTCGGATCTGGTTGTCGGCCCAATTATTGTCAATGGGTACTGCGCCGTCATCGAGATAGCGCGACAGCGCCGTCCAGCGTTTGAGGCTGTAATCCAGAGCTTTGCTTATCGCCGAACCGTCGTGCACGATCTGGCGCTGGGCGATCATCCAGGCATGCAAGGCATCCATCACCGGCACGGCTTTTTCTTGTCGTATTCGGTGGCGTAAGTCCGGTTCAAGGTCGCGGACTTCACGTTCGATTTCGTACAGCAGTTGGATGTATCTCAAGGCCTGTTCGGCGAGCTGGCTCTTGTTGGTGGCGTGCAGTTCGAAGAACTTGCGCCGTGCATGGGCCATGCAACCGATCTCGGTCACGCCGAGTTCGAAGCTGGCCTTGTAACCACCAAAATCATCGCAGACCAGCTTGCCCTTCCAGCCTTGCAGGAAGTTGCGGGCGTGCTCTCCAGCGCGGCTGGGGCTGAAGTCGTAAACGACCGCCGCCAAGTCCGAGAACTGGCTGGTCGCATACGCCCAGACATAGGCGCGATGGGTTTTCTTCGCGCCCGGCGTGAGCATCTGCACCGGTGTTTCATCGGCGTGGATTACGCCATGTTCAAGGACAGCATCGCGCAAGGCATCGACCAGCGGCTGCAACTGCACACCACAGTTGCCGACCCATTGCGCCAAGGTTGAGCGGGCGATGGCCAACCCAGCTCGACCGAAAATCGCTTGAGAGCACAGCCGCACTGGCAGTGGCTGCTATCGGGTTCGTGGTGGATCAGAGTGCGCGGAAACTGCGGCGGCAAGGCGGTGCGTTTAGGTTTTTGCCGAACCTCAGTCGAAGTGGGAGCAAGTTTCAGCGCTTCAAGTTCAGCTTCGATGGCCTTCTTGCCCATTGTCTCGACTTTCTGATCGAGACTCTCGACACGCTGCATCAACTGCGCCGCCAGAGCGCGCAGTTGTTCAGGGTTTAGTTGGTCGAGATTGGGCAGCGAAGTCATGCCGCCGATTTTGCCAGAGCCGGCGAAAACCGACGATAGGCTCATTGGACAATTGCACGGCCTGGCTGGTCGTGGCAGTCATTATAGGGGACGATAGAGAAAACGGACAAAATCGTACGCTAAGCGTGCGGCCTGTCAGGTTGAGGCCGTAGAGGTTGACGCCGAGGCGTCAGGAAATGCAAGAAGCGACCCTACTCCGACGCGGCGCGGGTGGCCTGCCTGACATCCGGCAAGGGTATAGCTCAACTTGACGCCGCCCAAGGGAAGATAAGCCCGGGCCCAGAAAACCTCCATAATGGTTGGACAACTTCATGCTGACCGCTTTTTTGCAGTATCCCGTTTCATTTGGCGATCCAGCAGCAAATTTTAGGAATATTCGCGATATTGTAGACTTGGCGCGATTTGATCTCTTAGTCATGCCCGAGCTTTGCACCATCGGTTATTTTCACGACTCGCGTGAGGCATTGTTTCTTCATGCTGAATCGGCGCTCGATGGGCCAACGGCGCAGTTCTTACTGCAACTATCGGCAGACAAGAATGCAACGCTAATTGCTGGCATCGCCGAGCGTGATGGCGATCACATCTACAACACGGCGATTGTCGTATCGCGAGGGCGCTGGCTGGGAAAGCAACGCAAGTGCCACCTGTCACGCATAGAAAAGCTCCTCTTCACCCCAGGCGATTCATTAGCGTGTTTCGATGACGGAATCTGCCGTTTCGGCGTTCTTACTTGCTTTGACCTTTGGATGCCAGAAGCCGCTCGCCTGTTGGTGCGCCAAGGTGCGCAGTTACTGTGTTGTCCAGCCAACTATGGTGGGCCTTGGACAACCCAGCTTGCGCGCATTCGCGCAATGGAAAACGCCACTCCGCTTATCTGTGCCAATCGTACCGGTGTGGAAATGTATGCAGGCGCAGAGGCGACATTCAGAGGTGAAAGCCAAATTGTCGGGCCTATGGGAGAAGTTTGGACATCCGCCACAGAAGAGACGTCGCTTGGCTTGTCGATAATCGACCCAGCTGCGCACGTTCTCAAGGCGAATCCTATGTGCGATGACTTGATGGAAGAGGCAAGTCGCTATGCTTTATCAGGCCCACACCCAAAATGAACAAGCCACGTCTGGCGGCAAAGCCAGCAACCTGAAAGACAGGAAATTCAGGCCGCTACGGCAGGTTAGAAAACCTTAGCGTACGATTTTTTCCGAACTCTGTAGGCTCCCCTTATATGATGGAAATCACGCTGCCTGGCCCAACTCTTTGCCAAGGCAACCCCAGCACCAGGGCATGCAGTTGTTCGTCACCTAATTCCATCTGAGAGCCGTGTCGAGAACCCGGCCAGAAGAACTTGCCTTGATGCAGGCGGCGCGCCGCCAGCCAAATACCCAGCCCGTCGTGCACCAGCACTTTCATGCGATTGGCGCGGCGGTTGGTAAACAAATAAGCACAGTGCGGCTGCGCCGCACCGAACACGGCGACCACACGCGCCAGAGCGGTTTCGGTGCCGGCGCGCATGTCCATGGGCTCGGTGGCAAGCCAGATGGAGTCGATGCGGATCATCGCAACAGGTCTCGAAGAAAGGTCGTGCAGGCAGCCGCGCTTTCGGTCGGCCAGTTCACTTTGACCGTGCCATGCGGGTGCTGGATTTCAACGCAGATATTCGATGATGCAGCTTGCGAATTTGCTCCGGCTAGCTGCATGGGTAACGGAATAAAAGCAGGTTGCAGCTCCGTGTTTTTTTGCGTTTGCAGCCGAATCCATTTGTGGACAAGGTTCGCGTTGAGGCTATGGCTCAGCACGACGCTGGCAATCGAGGCACCGGGCTGGGCGCACTCTTGAATGACTTGGATTTGAAGGATTTGGAGTAGGAACGGCGTTGTGGCTGCATGAAATACCCGCTTAAAAGGCTAGAACTGGTGCCCACTCAAATTTAAGTGCACACCATGTCTTGGCTTTGCATGGCTGGGTAGATGACTTGGCCGTAAGCGTCCGGTAATCCCACCCCTAGATCCCTAGGCTGCACAGCGCTGCCCATTCAGCACTGACGCACCTGAACCAAAGCAACCAACTGAATACCTGAAAGCAGCTGCATTAAGCGGGCTTTCAATGTGAGTTATGGTCGGGCCGCTCTGCTGCGGGCCATATGGATGAGTGCTGATCTACGACTATCCAGGGAAATTCGCTCTTCGACAGCAAATGGTAAGAAGCCCAGTTTTGGATAAAGCAGCAAGCCTGCTGTATTTTCATTGAAGCACGAGATCTGCACCTCTGTGGCGTCATAGCGGTCGAACGCCAGAGCTGTCATCGTCTCCACGATGAAGGTCGCCACACCCTTTCCTCGTGCCTCTTGGGCAACGATGACATTGCCGATACAGCAAACCCCACCCGTTTCAGCCCGATAAAAGTTAGCAAAGCCGACGACGCTGTTCTCGGTCTCGACAACCGTCGAGTCGAATCGTTGAGCAATAGCGTTAGACAGCTGAGCTTCAGTCAGAGGGTATTGAGCTTGGGGAGAACTGGCTGGTGGCATAGGCCCAGACGTAAGCGCGATGAGTTTTCTTCGCCCCAGGCGTCAGCATTTGTACTGGCGTCTCGTCGGCATGGACGACACCGTGCGTCAGCACAGCTTCGCGCAGTGCATCGACCAGAGGCTGTAATTGGACGCCGCAGTTGCCCACCCATTGCGCCAAGGTCGAGCGAGCAATAGGCAGCCCGGCGCGGCCGAAGATTTTCTCCTGCCGATAAAGCGGCAGATGGTCGGCAAACTTGGCCACCATGACGTGGGCCAGCAGACCCGCTGTCGGTATGCCTTTGTCGATGACGTGCGCCGGTCCCGGCGCCTGGATCAGCGTTTCGCACTGCTCGCAGACTCACTTTCCACGGATGTGGCGCTCAACGGTGAACACGCCAGGCGTGTAGTCGAGCTTTTCGCTGGCATCTTCGCCGATGCGCTTGAGGGTGCAACCGCACTGGCAGTGGCTGTTGTCTGGTTCGTGATGGATCAGCGTGCGAGGGAACTGCGGTGGCAGCTGTGCGCGCTTGGGTTGCTGGCGCACTTTGACTTCGACAGGTGCCGGTTGCAGCGCCTCAAGTTCGGCTTCGATAGCGGCGATATCCGTATCGATCAAGTCGTCGAGCAGGCTAGCTTGATCCGGGCTCAACTGCTCGCTTCGCTTGGCAAACTTGAAGCGCTTGAGCAATGCAATCTCGTGGGCCAGTTTCTCGTTGACCGACTTGTGATGAGTGATTTGCTTGTCCATCGTCTCGACGCGCTGGATCAACTGCGCCGCCAAGGCACGCAGTTCTTCAGGGTTTAATTGATCGAGATTCGGATGCGAAGTCATGCCGCCGATTTTGCCAGAGAGGGCTAGTGGCGGCGATAGACGGATGGGCCAATTGCGCTGGCAAGCGCGCCATGGCAGACGAGTTAGAGCACCGTGATGGCTCCTCCGGAACCGACGCGTTGCCAAGGTAAACCGAGCACCAAGGCTTGAAGTTGCTCTGCATCCAACTCGACTTCAGAGCCGTGCCGCACGCCTGGCCAAAAGAAGCGCCCTTGATTCAAGCGCCGGGCCGCAAGCCAAATCCCCACGCCGTCATGCACCAACACTTTCATACGATTGGCGCGGCGGTTGGCGAACAGATAAGCACAGTGCGGCTTCGCCGCACCGAACACCTTCAGGTAGGTGCAGGTGACGGGCAATATGCCAACGAAGCCGGCGCCGGATCTCGATGTAGTCATCACGGTGCCGATCGCCCCAGTTCGGCACCTCTTTGGAGAGAGCACAACCAAGTGCGCGGACGCCAGCTTGACCCCCTGTGCTCGGGTGCAAGCGCGTCAGCTCGTCCAACCAAGGTTGTCTTTTGTATTGCGCCAACGCTTGCCCAAGTACCTGATGAAGCGATGCACCGTAGGCACGCAATGCTACTGCCCAGACCGTCGCTTCCAGCTCTGACTCTAGCTCCACTTGATTCTCACATCACCCCACCCGCCGAAAACACAACATATAATGGTAAAAAACGAAATAAAACCGATGAATAGCAATATGTGGATTTTTTTGAAAAAATTGACGGTATTTTGTATTCAAAGCATAAGCAGCAGCCCACGGCTGTAAGTAATGCGATTCCCCTTGGGCCCCCAAGGCCTGCGTTTCAGTTTCAGCTTCTGTTCCAGCTTTCAATCCTGTGGGATTAAAAAGCTAAAGAAAACAGAAGAAAAAACCGGCGGCATCCTATCGGATAAAGGTGTGTGGGGGCAGCGCTGCTTTTCTCTTGCCTTCAAATATATAAACCCTGTTCCATCCTTGTATAAAGGCCCACTCTCACCATCAAGAATTTAATTCTGGAACCCGCTCCGGGTTTTATACTGTGGTTCCCAACAGGGTACCGACTCCTGCTGCCACCGCCATCGAAAGCGCACTCCAAAAAGTCACACGTAAAACCCCATTTTTAATATTCGCCCCGCCGACCTTGGCCGCCAAGCCGCCAAGAATAGCAAGGAAGACCAACGACGCGACGACGATGACTGGGATGAGATGTTCTTGTGGAACTACTACGACCACGAGTAATGGTAGTGCCGCACCTACGGCAAAGCTTAGCGCAGATGCAAGAGCAGCCTGTAATGGCTTTGCACTCATCGCATCGGTGATTCCCAACTCATCTCGGGCATGCGCCCCCAAGGCGTCGTGATCCATTAGTTTAGTCGCGACTTCTTTTGCAAGCGGCACCTCAAGTCCTCGCTCAACATAAATTCCTGTCAGTTCACGATTCTCGCCCTTCGGATTTTCCTGAATCTCAATTCGCTCCGTCTCTAGGGCAGCCGCTTCCGTGTCGGCTTGGGACTGCACGGAAACGTACTCTCCGGTAGCCATCGACATAGCACCGGCGACGAGAGCAGAGACACCCGCTATAAGGATGCTGTTGTGAGTTGCGTGAGAGGCGGCTACGCCCAGAATCAGACTTGAAGTTGAAACGATTCCGTCATTGGCCCCCAATACGGCAGCGCGCAGCCAACCAATGTTGTCTATTGAGTGTTTCTCTTTATGATGCGCTGCCATTCTGGAATTCTCCGTGTGAAAAATTGCATTAGGTCGGGTCACTCTGGCGTCATGAGCACCGAGAGATTCATGTTGATGAACGGAGATCCAATCACCGGTAATGACTGAATCAACCGATTAAATTTCAGAAAGATGCTTTACGCTGCCAGCATGCCCCAGAACATACCGATCACGGCAAAAAGTCATTACGATAGTACATCGTGTTTAACAAAAAAGGCCCTCGAAGGACCCTTTTGTACTCAAACCAAACTTGGGCGATATCTGAGTAGACATTCCCGGAAAAAGTCTACTCATTGCAAAAAAATACAGCTTGTTCAATGAAATCGACGGGTTGGAAATGTCTACGCATTTCGCGATTGGAGCAGCCGCTAATGACCAGATTCCAAAGAAATCATTAGCATGCGCGCCCTATCATCAGGGTTCTTGAGGTTTGAGCTTGCTGCAACCCCCAATCAACAGACGTAAAAACCAGAATGACTGGCTACTCACACCCTTCAATGACTGTGAGATCCTGGACTATTGCGAGCACTGCAGCTCGCCTGACGGTCGAGCCGGAACACTTGATGGCAGCGCAACGGAGCTGATCCTGTTGCCCTATTGAGTGCCTGGGAGCGTGAACAGCTCGAAGGTTTGCTCGCCGCGCTCTGAGCCTGGACGCAAAAGCACGTTACCATTGCCGACTTTAACGCAATGGAGACCACACGTGAGAAAGCCACCTATGAAAATCATGATCGAAGAATGGGATGGTGATGGTGCGATTCGAATTCCCGATGAGGCTTTGCAGGAGCTCGAACTGGATGTCGGCGACGCTGTGTACCTGATAGAAGAATTTGTTGGCAGCACTCGATGCCTTGTCCTATCCAAAACACCTCAAATCGCGGATCGAATTGACGAGCTCACAGAAGCCTGGGATAGCGAACAGCACGGTAGCGCCGAGGACAAATGAGGAAGAAATAAAACGTTTCGTGGAGCCAGCACATCATGCATTTAGCGCCCTCTCCTACCCGACCTCTATCGCCTCAGCCCAAATCCACAGCGGCAGGAAACGCGATGAGGTCATTGCGCATTCAACCAGGCCGTGAAATACCGTGATGACGCAGTTTGCGATAAAGCGTATTGCGGCTGATCCCCAGGCGAGCGGCAACATGGGCGATATGCCAGTGTTCCGCCTCAATCAACGTCAGTAGCGTCTGCCGTTCGGATACGCCAAGCGGATTTTCGGCCAGCGCGGCTGTCGCTGGCGCTGCCGGCAGCAACTCGGCCAGGTCATCCAGAGTGACACGCCCCTCCAACGCCAACGCTACCAGTGTGCGCAGACACGTACGCAGCTGCCGGACATTGCCTGGCCAAGGCTGCGCCAGCAAGCGCTCTCTGACGCCCGCCTCCAGCCGAACTCTGGCCCCTGCTGCCTCCTCGCGCAGCAATAGGTCGAGCAAACGGCCTTTGTCTGAACGCTCGCGCAGCGGCGGGAGTTGCACGGCGAACCCGGCAATGCGATAAAACAGATCCTCGCGAAAGCGCCCTTCGGCCACACAGGTGTGCAGATCCTGGTGGCTGGCACTGATGAGGCGTACGTCGAGCGGACGTGCCGTCGCGCCGCCCAGCGGCACTACCTGACGTTCCTCCAGCACACGCAGCAGGCGAGTCTGTAATGCCAGTGGCATATCGGCGATCTCATCGAGAAATAGAATGCCGCCATGGGCCTGCTCCAGCTTGCCGATCATCCCGTCCTTGCGTGCGCCGGTGAAACTGCCGCCGCGATAGCCGAACAGCTCGCTCTCGATCAGCGTTTCTGGAATGGCCGCGCAATTGATCGCCACAAACGGCTGGCTCGCTCTGGAGCTGGCGCGATGCAGCGCCGCAGCAAAAGCTTCTTTGCCGGTACCGGTTTCGCCCTGTAAAAACACCGGAACGTCACGCTCCAAAACGCGCAATGCGCGAGCAAAGCCGCGTTGCAGGCGCGGGTCTTCCAGACACACGTGCACGTCGTTGATTTTGGGGATTGCAGGAGTGACTGAAGGCACCTGGCGTAAGGGTTCTCGCAACTGTCCGTAGAGCAGGCGTCCGTCCACCAGCCGCATTGGCCAACAGACACTCGGCTGAGCGCTGGCCTGACTCATCACCTGATCGACAGGTGTTTCCAACAGCATCGTCAGGGATTGCCCAACCACCTGGTCACGGCTGAGGCCCAGCAGATCCAGCGCAGCATGATTGACTGAACAGATACGGGCACTCTCGTCGAAACTGAGCAGACCTTCACCCAGCAGCCCAACGAAACCTGCCTCAGGGTGGAAGCGCAGCAAGTATCGCTGCGGATCATGCCCCAGGAAAAAACAGCTCTCGATCAAATTGGCTGTCAGGTTGGTCAACGCCATGGCTTTGAAGTGCTGCTGAAGACTTTGTTCCTCTCGCACAGAAGAGAGGTTAAGCACGGCGAGCAACTCTCCGCTCGCATCAAATATCGGGCTGGCCGAGCACGTCAAGCCGACGTGCTTACCACGGAAATGTTGATCACGACGGATGGTTACGTGCTGTCGCTCGACCAGGCAGGTGCCGACACCGTTGGTACCCTCGCAATCCTCGCTCCATACCGAACCGAGCCACAGTCCGGAACGCTGGAACTCGGCTCGCTCGGATTCGTTGAACACACTGTCGATCGCCACACCGCGAGCATCGGTGAGAAGCACCACGTGGCCGTCACGCCCGAGCTGTTGGTGCAGACTGTTCATCTGCCAGTGCGCCACGGAGATGATGTGTTCCAGTGGCGCGCGGTGATCCTGTAAGCGTGGGTGCTCAACTACATTAGGCGCGCGGCGGCTGGCGGGATCGAGCTGATGCTGATCCAGGCAACGGCGCCAAGACCGTGTGATAGCCAGGTCAGTCGTATGGCCGTGGCTGGCGGGAGTGCCCTGCACGGCTTGTAGCACTTGTTGTGCATGGGCGTTGATCAAGGCCGGCTTCATTGTTCTTGTTCTCCGCTACGGTCAGGACACGGGGTTGTTCGCAGCTTATATGAAAAGACTGCAACGAGCGCTCTTTGCGCCGCGTGACACTCTGTCACCCGCCGTTCCCGGAATCGTGACATAGATCCGAGTCAACGCCTGAACAGTACTGCGGCAACCGCTCTGCAACGGGGCTTTCATGAAGATGGCCCGGGCCTTGCTCTAGGGCAAGTTGTTACAAAAACAACAAGAACCGGAGAAACCCCATGAACATCGCTATCGAAACACCTCTGCGAACGCCAACTGATCAGCTCGCGGCTTGGGTCGAAAACCTCAACGCGTGTCTCGCCCAACGTGATCTGGACGGCGCACTCGAACTATTTGCCGACGAGTGTTACTGGCGCGACCTGCTACTTTTCAGCTGGAACCTGGTGACCCTGGAAGGCAAGCCTGCCATCCGAGACATGCTCGAAACACGCCTGGACCAGACTCGTCCCGAGCAATGGAAAGTGGACGGTGAGGCGACGCTGAATAACGGTGTGCTCGAAGGTTGGATCAGCGTGGAAACCGAAGCGGCGCGAGGTAAAGGCTACGTGCGCCTGAAGGAGGGCCTGTGCTGGACGCTGCTGACGACCATGCGCGAACTCAAAGGTTTTGAAGAACCCAGTGGCCGCCGTCGGCCGATGGGTGCCAGTCATGGTCACGCCCACGCCGACAAACGCAACTGGCTGGAGCGCCGACGCGATGAAGAATCTTCGCTAGGTATCACCACCCAACCCTATTGCCTGATCGTGGGCGGCGGCCAAGGGGGGCTGGGGCTCGCTGCACGGCTCAAGCGAATGGGCGTGCCAACCCTGATCGTCGACAAAGCCGAGCGTCCCGGCGATCAGTGGCGCGGTCGCTACAAGTCGCTGTGTCTGCACGACCCGGTCTGGTATGACCATATGCCTTACCTGCCCTTCCCCGATCACTGGCCAGTCTTCACCCCAAAAGACCAGATTGGCGACTGGCTGGAAATGTACACCAAAGTCATGGAGCTCAATTATTGGCCGCGTACAGAATGCGTGAGCGCCAGCTTTGACAATCAAAGCGGCACCTGGAAGGTTGAAGTGCAGCGCGATGGCGAACGTGTGACTTTACAGCCTACCCAGTTGATCCTCGCCACCGGCATGTCCGGTGTACCCAATGTTCCCTCTTATCCGGGTGCCGAGGTTTTCAATGGCCAGCAGCATCATTCCAGCCGCCATCCCGGCGGAGACGCATGGAGTGGCAAGCGCGCGGTGGTCATCGGTGCGAACAATTCGGCTCACGATATCTGCGCCGACCTGGTGGAGAACGGCGCCGAGGTGACCATGGTGCAACGCTCGAGCACCCACATCGTGCGTTCCGACAGTTTGATGGATCTGGTCTTCGGCGGGCTCTACTCTGAAGACGCCCTGGAGACGGGTTTGACCACGGACAAGGCCGACATGCTGTTCGCCTCGATCCCCTACAAGGTATTGCCGAGCTTTCATCAACCAGTCTTTGAAGCGATCAAGGAGCGTGACAAGGACTTCTACGGGCGCTTGTCCGAGGCCGGCTTCATGCTCGACTTCGGTGACGACGACTCTGGTCTTTTCATGAAGTACGTACGCCGTGGCTCTGGGTACTACATCGACGTCGGAGCCTCGGAACTGATCGCTAACGGCACGATCAAGCTCAAGAGCGCGCCTGGCCTGGGTGTCGAACGCATCGAAGCAGATGCCGTCGTACTCAACGATGGCAGCCGACTTCCGGCAGATCTGATCGTCTACGCCACAGGCTATGGCTCAATGAATGGTTGGGCGGCGAAGCTGATTTCCCAGGAAGTCGCTGACAAGGTCGGCCGCTGCTGGGGCTTGGGCTCTGGAACCACGAATGATCCTGGCCCGTACGAAGGCGAACTGCGGAACATGTGGAAGCCAACACAGCAGGAAAACCTCTGGTTCCACGGTGGCAACCTGCATCAATCACGGCATTATTCGCTGTATCTGGCGCTGCAGTTAAAGGCACGCTTCGAAGGCATCGACACCTCCGTCTACGGCCTTGCCGAGAGTCACCACACTGGCTGAGTCAAATGGCGCCCAGCCGTGGTTGGGCGCCTCTCCACCCTGCCCCGGACGCATTCCGGACGAAGCGTTGCAGGCGCTTGAACGGGCTGTCGGCGACGCTGCGACGACAAATCACCCCTTCGATCCTGCTAACGATTTATATCTACGGCTATCTCGACCGCATCAAGGCCAGCACAGCGAACTTCGCCTATAGGGCAGCGAAGCACTTTATAGATCTCGGAAACCACCTGCATCGTTGCGTCTTCGATCGTGCCCTCATTACGGCATAAAACCCAGCCGTGATCTGCAATCGCTCGCTCGAACGCCTGGGTACAAGCGACATGCTCTTCCAGGTTATGAATCACCGTACTGCCCAACCCACGAGAGCGTGCCGTGGCCCTCGCCCATGAAACTTCAGGGGTGGTGACAACCCCGACATGCAGGTCTGGCACTCGCACGTTTCGATCGATGTTCAACTGCAGGATCTCTGCAAACGGGACTATCCGGCGAAACGCGGCATCAGACGGGTACCAGCGATCGATCAGGATGATGCTGTCCGTTGGCTGTTTAGCCAGCACGTGCCGGGAAATCCAGGCACGGCTATCAGCAAAGCGCTCACAAACCCCAAACTCCAACTCCCGGGTGGGATTTCTGACGAGTTTGTTGACGAGGGCCATTGTTTCACCCCTAAAGGGATCGCTTTTACTCTCGCAAAGGCGGATCACCTTCTTGTTGTCTGCCCTCAGTACTTTGGTAATGGCCTCCAACAGTGTGGTTTTGCCGGTTCCCTTGGGCCCATCCAGAGAAACAAACAGCGGGCGATTCATTCTTCAAACAACGATTGGTAGATGGTTTTTCCAGGACTCAAATCGTGCAATAGCATCTTGTTTCCTTGACTATGAGTGGCAGGCTCTTATGAACAGACAATGATGAACATTCTAACCTGAAGGCACGTCCTTCCAGTGATTGCTGGACGAGACACGCCCTCTCAGATCCCCGGTTCTCCATCGGCACCCGCCAAGTCGTGCGTATAATGCTTTTCCTTTCAATTACTTAAGCTGTCCAATGAAAAAACTGCTTGCCGTAGTAGCACTGGCCCTCTCGATAATCCCCCCCGCTTTTTCAAGCCCTCCATCGACCTTTTCCGAAGCCAAGGTCATCGCAAAGCAAAAGATCTACCTCGACCAGGCGAACAGTGCCTTTGGCGAATTGTATTGTGGCTGCAAGTGGACATGGGTAGGTAAGTCGGGTGGCCGGATTGACGCTGAATCTTGCGGCTATCAAACCAGGAAACAACAGAGCCGTGCTGAACGGACTGAGTGGGAACACATCGTTCCTGCCTGGACGTTCGGTAATCAACGCCAATGCTGGCAGAACGGTGGTCGAGAGCACTGCGTAGACGATGATCCGGTTTTTCGGGCAATGGAGGCAGACCTGTTCAACCTCTATCCATCCGTTGGCGAGGTGAACGGCGACCGGAGCAATTTCAACTACGGTATGGCTTCCGGCGTGGCGCCGCAGTATGGGCAGTGCAAAACGCGAGTCGATTTCGATCAAAGATCGGCGGAACCGCGTGACGAGGTCAAAGGGCTAGTCGCCAGGACAACCTTTTACATGTTCGACCGATACGATCTGAACATGTCTCGTCAGCAGCAACAGCTCCTGATGGCCTGGGACAAACAGCACCCCGTTTCGGCTTGGGAGAAAGAGCGTGACAGGCGCATTGCGGCAATCATGGGGTATTCCAACCCGTTCGTAACCGGTGACCGTCGATGGACGCAAGGATACAAGACGGTTGGTGATGGAATGGTTAGCGTCATTCCTGTCAATCCCCCGCGAGCAGCAGCCCAGCCGTCCCTGGCGAGCACAAGCGGAGCAGGTTCGATCATTGGCAACCGGAAAAGCCAGATCTATCACCTTTCAATGGGGTGCCCAGGTTATGGTCAGGTGTCGGCGAAAAACCAGATAGCTTTTGGCTCTGAATCTGAAGCCCGGGCGGCGGGCTATCGGAAAGCGGGCAACTGTAAGTAGCTGCAGTAGCGTATTGGGAGTCCGCGGGAACCTCATCCCGCGAGGCTATCGCAGCCCGGCATCATCACTAATGCGACGAGACATAGATCGATGGCGTGGACGGCGCAGGCAACGCATAGGTCGCCTTCATCCATTCGATCTCGGCCTGGGGCGTTCGGCCGAAGAAGCGTTTGAACTCGCGACTGAATTGCGAGGCGCTTTCGTAGCGACATTGAACGCCGCAGTCGAAGCGGTCATCGCATTGCGCAGCATCAGTAATCGCGCCTGATGCAAGCGCGTCGACTTCAGGTATTGCATCGGCGACGAGTCCGTCACGCTGCGAAAATGCAGATGAAAGCTGGGCACGCTCATGCTTGCTTCCTGTGCAAGGGACTCCACATCCAGGCGCTCATGGTAGCAACTGTGGATCTTGCGGATGGCCCGAGTGATCTTGCCGAAGTGCCCCTGGCGATTAAGCGCGGCGCGCATTGAGCCACCCTGCTCGCCAGTCAGGATGCGGTAGTAGATTTCCCGCAACCATGCCGCTGGAGCGAATCAACGCAGCGCTCGACCTGATGCATGAAGGCAACTGCTTGCCTGTTACAAGCATGTCGAGGCCTAGGCGAACGAGCGTGAACATAAAAGGCCACTCCTCGCCCAGATGGCTTGCAGTGCGCGTCCAATCGGAAACGTGCTTCTTCGTCAATGAAATCTGGGTGGAACTTTCCTGCGCCGCTGCCCCCATATAAGCAGCCCTCAAAAATTTTGGTGATCAACTCTGCGCATTGCGGTACACCGTCGTGGCAGTTAACAGGAGCTTTAGATGCTTGCACTCACGGACATGCAGCGCGCGTACCTCAGGAAAATCCGAGCCTTGAGTAAAGACCTGCAAGGCAACGAAGTATTCGCTGGCCTGACGCTCGCGGAATCCATGCGGTTCAATTTTTTGAGCGAATCGCTCTTGGGGCAGGAACATCGCACGCAGGAAGACGTCGACGAGTATCTCTCCCTCGTCCAAAAGCACGAACATGACCGGCGTCAACTACTAGACGCAGAGATAGAGGCGCAGCAGAACAGATCGGCACGCCATTAAAAATCAACTGGCGTCGCTTATCTTGTCGGCACAGGTGACCAATCGAATAGCCCCCTCAGACCCTGGCTACCAATCTCAGTCTGACAGTGACAACAATCACCAGTGATTTGATGGAGTGCCTGCTTCTTTTAGATTTCGCAAACTCGCAGAATCTATCAGATTGAGTGCCTATCGATCGAGTTGCGCCTCCTGTTCAGAATGGACGATTTGAAGCCGCTCCATGTTACGCCGCTGGCATTCATACTCCGCCTCTGCTCGGGTCTGATAGGTGGTCTGCAGCCGCAGTTTTTTCTCGTTGTCGTAGAGGTTAAAACCTACGGTCGCGTTTTTACAGTAAGCGCGCGTTCCGTTTCGCATGGATTCCGTATCCGTGGGTAACGCAGGAACAACACCGAATCTCAAGGCCATCTTCACGTCCTCTTCGAATTCATCGTCGAGCTACTCTTACTACTAACTATTAGCGGCTACGGACAACTACCGCAAGGAACGTTCCTGCGGATCCGATGAATAGCTCGAGCTTGCGCCAATGCCCCTCGACGGCACATGAAAGGCTGCGTGTTCATACCAGGAGCGGTTTGTCCTGACGCCAGACGCGAGCTAGCGCTTCATCGGCTTTTCGCTGAAGGTCGGAGCGGCTATGTACCAGATCAGTTCTCCTGGCTGACGGTACGAGCTGATCAACGTCCGAATCGACATTCAGCAATAGCGCCGAGAGGCTTGCGTGCAGGGTTAACACGGCAGCGACCACATCGCATTGCAAGAATGGCTTCACACAGGGTAAGCCCCTCTCCGCAAGGTCGATGCCCTGAAGGCAGCATCTCGCAGCTGCGAGTGCACCTAAGGTAATTTCCAGTGTTCGCTGCTGACTGTGCCCTTGAGAGTCAGTCAATGGCTCTTCGATAAAAGCACTGAACGCCCGAACATCATTATCGGCGTGGGCCTTCATGACGGCCATCAGCTGCTCCACCTCATAGAGGGTCTTTTTCCGCTCGTCCTCCAAATTGCTGGCAGCGGATTTTCGTAGCGCCATGAGGAGAAGCGCAAGCCCGAAGCTGGCACATACGCATGACGTGGCACCACAGCTTGGTACCGACGTATCGGCCGCAATGTTGTCCCGAAAAGACTCGAGGCTTGATGACCAAATGCTCATCCGCAGCATCTCCTTCAAGGCAGTGTATCTTTTTTTTGGGCCCAAGACAGTGCTGGAGACGGCCACGCATCATCTGCAATACACCCGGATTTTCTTGCACAGCGACTTCTGAGCCCCGAACTTCTCCGTGGCTCGCATCATACGTGCCAAGGAAATCTTTTTTTTATCCGTGCAATCTCGGTGAGACGCTTGACGAACATCCGGCTGCAGCAGATCTCCCGCTTGGGTGGATCAGGCCCTTCGAATTCCAGGCACGGCTGGCCAGCTAATTCACGGGCCGCCCTCTCGCTCCGACAATGAATTTCTTGCGCAACATCAATGGGTAACATGCGGGCATCCCTGCGCCAACCACCCAAAAAAACTGATAAATGCTTAGGGGTGTTAAATGATTGAACCCTTGACGCGCCACCAGAGTCCTTAACTTAGGTAATAAATTGCTACGAAAATTATTCTAAGCAGGAGTTTGGGAATGGATATTGAAAAAATACATATCAATGGTCAGACAATCCGTGTAGGTGTGCGCACAGGGTTACCCAATACAACTCCCCTTATGATATTCAATGGAATTGGATCTGGCCTTGAGCTAGTCCTGCCCATTGTTAATGCAATGCACCCTGATCTGGAGGTCATAGCATTTGACGTTCCCGGTGTAGGTGGCTCATCCATGCCAAGTTTTACTTATACTTTTTCTGGCCTGGCCAAAACCGTAACGGAAATCCTTGATTATTTAGGGCATGAGCAAGTTAACATTATTGGTCTTTCTTGGGGTGGATTCTTAGCGCAGCAATTTGCTTTTGATTATCCACAACGGTGTAAGAAGCTTATACTCGCAGCCACATCATGTGGATTGATGTCCATCCTGCCAGATTACAAAGTGTTGGGATTGATGGCCAGTCCGCGCCGTTATACCGACCCTGAATATGCCGCCAGCATTGCACCTGCCCTCTACGGAGGCAAGTTCCGGTACGACAAGAAGCTCGCCTCTTTGCACGCCAAGGAAATGTGTGCTGATAAATCACCTTACGAAGTCACTACTGGCTATAGCTATCAAATGATGGCCATTGCATGGTGGTCTAGCGCTTTCTGGCTGAACCAAATAGTCCAGCCTACGCTAGTGTTGGCAGGTAGCGATGATCCAATCATTCCATTGTCTAACATGAAACGATTATCTGATCAGATCGCTAATGCAGAATTGCATGTATTTGATGACGGACACTTGTTTTTCCTTACGGACTTACCCAACGTAGCCCCGATCATTAATGAATTTTTACTTTGACCTCTTTAGGCCTTAGGGGCCTTATGGCTAATCACCTCCACTCACCCTTGAGGGGGGGAATGAGTGGAATTTCATTCACCCATTTCTTTTCGACATGGCTGCTGTGTTTTTGGACAACACACCCGTACCACTCATGCTGCCCCCATCGATGCGCACGAGATACACGTGTGGCGCCCGAAGATCCAGGAGCTAGTCTAATGAGATCTTCTGCTTAAAAATCGATCTGCACCGTCGCCTGATGCACGGCCCCAGGCACTTTCGTCTGACACCATGAAAGGAGAAGCCAACGTGAACACCTTGAAACTTCACCCTGCACTGGACAATAGTCTCCAACCCGCCGCCGCGAATTTCACCGGTGGCACCCTGCAATGCCTGTGTGCGACCGACAAGGTCGAGGTCAGGATCGACGCACAAACCCTGCATAACCATGCGTGCGGCTGCAGCAAATGCTGGAAACCGCAAAACGCGACATTCGCCGTCATCGCCGTGGTACCTCGGGATAAGGTCAGCGTCACGGCCCACGGCGAGAAACTGGCGATTGTCGACGAAACCGCCACCATCCAGCGGCATGCCTGCAAGCAGTGCCACGCCCATCTCTTCGGGCGCATCGAGAACAAGGACCATGCGTTTTATGGCCTGGACTTCGTCCACACCGAGCTCTCTCCCCAAAGCGGATGGGCTACGCCGGGCTTCGCAGCGTTCGTGTCCTCCATCATCGAAACCGGCACTCCGCCAGCGCAAATGAAGGCCATCCGTGAGCGCCTGCGCTCGATCGGCCTGGAGCCCTATGACTGCCTGTCGCCGGACTTGATGGACGCACTGGCGACACATGTGGCCAAACAGAAAGGCCTGCTCCCCGCCGCCTGATTGGCAGACAAAAAAAAAGCCCCGCAACCGAATGCGGTGCGGGGCAAGAATTGGTTGGTTGCGGCCAACCAAAGGAGCTCTGTGAAAAGTCTTTACGTTCCGGGGTCAGATGCAATCCTGTGCGGCGCGCTCAAAACTCGAAGGCAGGAAGTTCGAGGCCAGTAAATGCCGCTCGTAGATGAACACCTTGCCGCCGCTGCCGGCCTTGTAGGCTTCCAGCACGTTGTCCGCCGAGATTTTGCTCGGCACCACGATCCGGTAGCTGCGCTGGGTCTGCGAGACAGTCGGGTTCAACGCACTGCCCTGCAATTTCGGTACGACGCAGTCGGCGTATTGGGCAGGGGTCTTGTTGGTCTGCAAGGTGCGGGTCGGATCGTTCGGCGCGGAGGCACAACCGGCAAGCAACAAAGTGGCAAACGCCATGGCAGGCACGATTAAAGGGCGCATCGGTCTCATCCTGAAAAATAAAAGGTTCGGTTTATCCCGCAACGGAACTGCGTCATTCGATGGCCGCGATTTTCCAACTATTGCCGACAAAGCAGAACTTATGTTTCGTAATGGTCACTATCACTTCCAGCAATAGTTGCGCGCCGTGCAGACGGCGTGCGCAAAAGCGGGAACAAGGTGCCTGAAATGATTGTGTGCGAGATAGAGAAAACCCTATCTCGCCACACGGGTGTCGGCGTAGTGGGTGCTACCCACTATCAACCCTGGGCTTTGCTCATTTTGGTGAACAGCTCGGTCGGCACTTTCTTGCCGTTGGCGGTGAACTGGTTGGTGCGGAATTTGTAGACCTCGCCTTCGGAGAGGAAACCGTCGTTGTTGGTGTCCATCGCCTTGAATTCCTCAGCGCCCTGCGGGGCCACGGTCAGCAACTCTTTCAGGGACACGCGGCCGTCGTCGTCGGTGTCGGTACGGGCGAAGGACGCGTCGCCGCATTTGCCTTCACCGCACTTGCCTTCACCGGCCTTGGTGACCTTGGCCCCGGTTTCGCTGGCGCCGCACTTGCCTTCGCCACACTTGCCTTCACTGGTCTTTTCCGCCGCGGCGAGTTGGTAGCCTTGGGGCAGTGCGTCAGCGGCGAAGACGGACGACGCGAGGTTCATGCTGCCGACCAGTGCAACAGCAATCAGGCCAATACGGGATTTGTTCGAGATAGAGGACATGGTTGTTTCTCCGGATACTGTGTGCGGTGAGGCCGCTCAGGGTCATGCCGCCAGGGCGATAAGCCGTGGTGCGAGGTGCGTTTGCTTTCTCGCTAAGGCCAAGCAATTTGAATGCAGCCATGTATCCCGGATGTATCCGGAGCGAGGGGCATTTGTACGCCAGCATCCGTACAGCGGGTCTAGATACACAGCGATACACATGTCCCGCTCTTTTTATTCTGGTGGCCTGAGCGGCTTCTCGATCCGATGCATGTGGCCTTCAATCGAACCCCAACCGACTGGATAGGTCTGTTCCTGTATAACTTCTTTGGAATTAGATCCTATGTCCGCACAACAGAGCCTTGTCGTAGTCGCACGGGGCGGATATGCCGCTCGAGGCGTTCTTTATCTGATCATAGGTATTTTCGCCCTGCTGGCGGCTCTCGACTCGACCAAGCCGAAGGATAGTCACAAGAGCTTGGAAGCCTTGCTAAGCCAGCCATTCGGTTACGTTTTAATCGGGCTGGTGGTCGCTGGCCTGCTCGCCTTCGCCGCTTGGCGAGTGTTGCAGGCAACACGCGACGTTGATCATCACGGTAAAGAAATGAAGGGGTTGGTAATCCGTGCAGGTTTGTTGGCGGGTGGTGTAGTCAACGGCGCACTGGCGTTTTTTGCCTTGGGCCTACTCATTAGCGGCATCAGAAGCTCGGGCAATTCCGGAGGTGGGCAAACCAAGGATTTACTGGCGTATCTGTTGTCCTGGGAACACTCGAATTTACTGGTGTACCTGGTCGCACTTGTACCACTCGGCGTAGGCATCGCTCACATCATCAAGGGCTGGAAGGCGACATTCGAGAAATATTTTGAAGCTGACGAAGACGTTATGCGTTACGTCCGACCGGTGTCTCAATTCGGTCTGATCGCCCGTGGCGTCGTTTTTATCGAGATTGCTCTGCTTCTGATGATCAGCGGCTCGAATTACAAAGCCATGGATCCGCCGGGCATGAAGGAGGCGCTCGATGCGCTCCAGAATCTGCCGGCGGGAGGTTTTATTTTGATGGTGATGGCCTTGGGGATGATCGCCTTTTCGGTTTACAGCTTTTCCGAAGCTGCTTGGCGCAAGATCAACATGGATGTGCCTGGAATGCCGAGCACAGGCAACTGATTACGGCGTGGACTGCAGGTCACCTGAGGGTTGTGCCGGGTTTCTTGAAAGCTGGCAGTGCTAGGGCACTTTCTTGGGAGCGTGAGCAGCAAGAGCGTCTTCTGAACAACCTCTGTTCGATATTCCTTGTAACCAAGAAATGCGAAGCCGTTAACTCACTGATGCGCCGTCCTTCCCAAGGGAAAAGCACGACGCGCTGTCATAAATTGTCTCAGCTCAGTCCTGCCCAGCTGTTGAATGGATCCTCACTCTGGCAGGACGCTTTGTAACCGCTCCAGGTTAACCCGCTGGCACTCACGCTCAGCTTCTTCTCGGGTTTGATAGGTTGGCTTCAGCCGCAGCTTTCCCTCATTGTCATAGAGGTTGAAGCCTATAGGTGCGATCTGGCAGTAAAAGCGCGATCCGTTACGCATCGATCCCGTTTCCGTTGGGACTGCAGGCACAACCACAAATCTCGAAATCATCTTCACGTCCTCTCTGCGCCCCTCACTATTAGCGGCTATAGGCCACCATAGCAAGCAGACTTCAGCAGTTTCCGATGAGAAGCCCGAGCGGCCCGGAAAAAGTTAGCAGGATCGTAACAAGGGATGAGTAGTTTTCCATCATGCGCCTGCGCACCGACTCAGGCGTTCAAGGCTTCGCAGATCTTAGGTCGTATGCGATTGACATAAGTGCAGCGGCGTCGAGTTCAGATAGCGCACCACATCTCTAAATTTCGCAAGCTGATGGAGGACTGCCGCCAGAGCCTCGCTATCATTCTCTGCAGGGCGTCTGCAAAGCATTGTCACCCAGTTGGTGGCCTGTTCGCTATCTACAGATGCGTGTGGGTCAAAGCGTTCCGCGATGCTACAAGCCAGCAATCCACACCCAGAATGTTCATTGCATAGCTTCACTATGCTGTCCAACTGTTCAGCATGAGATCCAACCCCATGCCCTCGTCCCATTTTTCTATCCGACGTGACCCTTTTATCCGCGTATCTGCTCTGTTTAGGGCGGAACTTTCAAGCGCGGCTGAACCCATACAACAGGCCCTCAAAATAATTAGGTGAGCAACTCTGCGCATTGCGGCACAGCTCCGCAGTGACAATTAACAGGAGATCTAAATGCTAGTGCTCACGGACATGCAGCGCGCGTACCTCAGGAAAATACGAGCCCTCAGTGAAGACCATCAGGGCAACGAAGTCTTTGCTGGCCTGACGCTCGAGGAATCTATGCGATTTAACTTTTTGAGCGAGTCGCTCTTGGGGCAGGAGCATCGGACGCAGGAGGACGTCGATGAGTATCTCTCCCTTGTCCAAAAGCACGAACATGCCCGGACTCAAATGCTAAGCGCAGAGGTGGAGGCCCAGCAGAACAGATCGGGACGTCATTAAACTCATCTAATTTCGTATGATCTGGGCGGCCACCCTGGTGGACACACGTGTCCAAAACTGCGATGGCCTGAGATTAGGCATTCAGGTGAGGGTCGGCCTTATCCGAGTTGACCACTCACAAGAAATAATCTCGGACTAAGGAACTGTATTTCACATGCCTCCCCTCCTCCAGCCTGGCTAACCCATCCGCTTGGTAATGGACTGCTCAAGCGTGTTTGGCCCCCTGCCCTAAACCTGATTCATATCCCTATCATGGCGTGATTTGCTGAGCAGCATCGCTTGCCCACTTCGTCGTTACACAAAAAATTCACATAGATTGGTCATCATGGTCAGGACGATCACCTACATGTGCGTTTTTTGACATTCGATGAGTGCTTGACGGCCTGCCAGCTGCGCATTTTCTACTACGATTGATGATGGAAGAACATGAGGCCCTGACCCTTTGTTCTTGCAAATGAGCGCAGCTGCCGGTGCCCTGATCTCATGAACCTCAGCCATCCGCTCCTCGTTGGAGCCGACTAGCCCAACGACGTCGCCATGGGAAGGATTACTGGTTGGCATCGTCTTGAAGTAAATGTGCGGTGACGTTTCTGACCCGAGCCGGCCTGCCACGCGAGATAGCAGGTTGAGCTAAAAAATAAAAACAGATCAATCAAAAGGGTTCTGCAATGAACGACACGCGAAAGTCTCATCAACCCATAGCCTGTCTCAACCGGGCTCTTGAACGTAACAACCAGCTTTTCTGCGAAGCACAAAGCTTGAGCTACGCCGCGCTGGACATTCTTGATCGGCCCTACCTGGATACAGCCGCTTTCAGCCAGTTCCAGGAAAAGCGACGGCATGCCGATCTTAAATATGATGATGCCATCGAGCACCTTCGATCGCTGATGACGAAATACCACCTTCCCCTTCACACCCAACATTTCCGATAACTTAAGGACGCCTTGATTTGCCATGGATGTCTGATTCAACAGGGAGATGAGTCCTCATGTATAAAATGAGTGCAGGCTATGCCTGCGTGCTGGTGAAAATGCTTTCGGCGCAAGGATTGGATGTCGACCGTCTGTGCCAGGAGTCTGGGCTTGATATGAAGCTCGCAACGATACCGGGATCATTCTGCGAACGAAGCACTATCTACCGCCTATTGGATTTGGCTGCTCAGGCTTCCGGCGATCCAAACATCGGTTTGAAATCGGCCGAGAACTTCCATCCAGGCATGTTTCAGGTCGTCGGCTATACAATGATGTCCAGTTCGAACCTCAAAAATGCATTCGAACGACTGGTTCATTTCAGCCCGTTGATCGGCACAGGTTTCACCATGTTTGTTGTCCAGGAACAACAGCATTACCGCCTGGCCACGTTCGATCACCATCAACGAGGCTCGATCAAACCCCGCCAGTACACCGATGCCAGCCTCGGAGCCCTGCTAGGTGTTTACCGCTGGCTGAGTGGTAACAAATCGTTGAGACCGCTGAGTGTGGAATTCAGCTATCCCCAACCCAAAGACATCCATGAGCATCAGCAGCTGTTTGGCTGCGAGCTACGTTTCGGGGCAGCCAATGACAGCATCCTGTTCGACGGCGAGGAGCTACTGCGTCCGTTACGCATGGCCAACGAAGCATTGGCCAAGCTCCATGAAAGCTATGCCAACGGTCAGCTTGACCTGCTGAATGACTCCACCGTGGTGTGCAGGATTCGTGCGCTGATCGTCGAACGCCTGAGCCAGGCGCAAACACAGCGCCAATGTAATATGGAATCGATTGCGGCCGCGCTGAGCATCAGCAAGCGAACATTGCAACGGGCACTGGAGAAGGCAGGCACGCAGTTCACGAATATCCTGAACCATATGCGTCAGCAGCTGGCCGACTTCTATCTGCGCCATTCCCATTTCAATATGCAGCACGTAACTTACCTACTTGGCTTCCACGATCACAGCAGTTTTCACAAGGCTTGCCTGCGCTGGTTCGGCATGACGCCCGGTCAGTATCGAGCCTGTCAAGAATCGCTCGAGGCCAAGGAAAATAAGATTCATTTAGCCCACTAAGGGAGGCGTTATGCCGTGGGGAGAGCGCCTTGGTGCTCATCTTGGTTTACCTCAGGCGAAGTCATCTGGCCGGAAATCCCAGGCCAGTCTTTGCAGTATTCACGTCAGGGTTTCGTACACATGCACGTAAATGTTGCGTCAGCACCCATGTCTGAAAAGACACCTCAGACCGTGTCTTTACATCTCGAGCTAAAAGTGACTGAACTCACCATTGATTTGAGGGATTGCCTGCTTCTTTTAAGCCAGGATAATCATCGAGCCCAATCCCAGCTTCAACGTTCGTCTGCTCGGGGACGGGGCTATGAAACACCCCGGCTTCAGCATCAGCACGCATCTGTTCGAGTTCTTTGATGAAGGCTTTGTCTTGAACCGTGGGCTTAGTGGTGTATCGCTTACGTTCAGGGTCGGGTTGGGCGGCATACGTCGTTACCGCATCAGGGTCGCGCTGCAGCTTTTCTTTAACTTGAGATTCCAGCATCGCACGAAGTGCATCTTTATCTGGGCGATTTAGCAATTTATTACTCCAGTGACAGGAAATCAGAGGCAAAAAAGAGCTATGTCATTTGCCGGCTGATGAAATTAAAATTGTAGTTTGCTTTAGTGAACGCGCCACAGATCGACAGCTCCCACCGACGGGCTCGAAGTCTCAGACAGAATTTCGCCCGCTCGCAGAATTTATCAGATTGGGCGCCAATCGACCGAGCTGCGCCTTCCGTTCTGAATGGACGATTTGAAGCCGTTCCGTGTTGTGCCGCAGGCACTCATACTCGGCCTCCGCTCGGGTCTGATAGGTGGTCTGCAGCCGCAGCTTTTTCTCGTTGTCGTAGAGGTTAAAACCTACGGTCGCGGTTTTACAGTAAGAGCGCGTTCCGTTGCGCATGGATTCCGTATCCGTGGGTAATGCAGGAACAACACCGAATCTCCAGGCCATCTTCACGTCCTCTTCGAGTTCACCGTCGAGCCACACTCTAACTACTAACTATTAGCTGCTACGGACAACTACAGCAAGAAACGCTCCTGCGGATCCGATGAATAGCTCGAGCTTGCGCCAATGACCATCGACGGCACTTGTGCGCGCTATCGCTTTGGCGGAACACCTATTCAAAATTATCCGTTGTCAGCGCCTTCAGCGCATATGTGCGCTCTTTCTAATCCCCGTCTGCCCTATGACTCCGCCGTGCCACCTTTTCTTTCGGAAAACCTCGGCTCTGTATGGGCGACTTTTACGCTCCATCATTCGGGCGGCTATCCAGGCAACCTTGTCTGACCGTTGCGGGTGGTGACATCCAGTTCCGCCAGCATCAGTCTAAAAGCCCTCATGCGCGTCGAGCATAGCTTCCGCTGAACAGTAAGAGTTTCACGCATTGCCGAAACCACCTGAGCATAGGCGTGGGCTAATTCACGCTCCTTTCTGCACTGTCATGCAATCGAGTCCCTGGACGGTGTGGAAGATTGGCCATCCGCTGATGGAAGTGCATCGCTGGTGATGATTCCAGTATGGGCTTGCTGGTAGCTATCCAGACCGAAAGCGGTGCTCATGAAACCGGAATGAGCCTCTTTACTCCGAAAGGGCCGGGTGAACCGATGTCGATATCGTTCCCTGAGATTCCGCATCACTCGCAGGCTTAAACTTGAGATTGACGCGAGGCTGGCACCCGAACGCTGTCAAACCACTCATGGCACCAGTAGGGCTTGATGAATCTCAATAGAAGGAATTGCAACTTCGATACGCCGGCTTTCAAGCCAACCTCTCGTTTTGCTGACATCGAAAATCTGGCCCTGATCCATCAAGGCCAAGAGTAGCTCATCAGAAATTCGGTAGCGTCCACAATCCGGGCAATCCCTCTCTTCCCATGAGCCATGACACTGAATGCGCTCTGCGACACCTACACAAATAAGACAATTCATCGCGACCACCAATTTTATAGTTGTACCCGATCCGTTGTAGACCGCTTGCGACGGGCGTGCGCACAAGCACTTAATCGCGTGCGCTGATGAGGCTGGTGTTTGGTCGACTGAAAAATCGAAAGAAAGTTCGGTGCGATGACCCTTTCGGTGCAAATAGGTCGTATCAACCGATCTTGCCTAAGCACTGGCGGGAAGCGGCGGCGCTCCTAGCTCTTTGCCCTTGTTCTTTAGCAGTGCCTGCATCTGCCCGGAGGCGGTCGTCACAGCTATCCGATCAAAAGCGATGGCGGAGCTTGTTATGACGTCTACCCTTACGCTGCTAGACGGATCGGGAGCCGATACTGCTTCTCCCGTTACGCCCCGAAATCACTCAGTGAAAAATGGGAGGAATTCGAAGATGGATGAGCAAAAAATTCGAGAAGCTGCATATCGGCTTTGGGAAAAAGATGGGAAGCCGCAAGGACAAGACCTGGAACACTGGTTTACTGCTGAAAAAACAGTCGGCGAAGAGGATTTCGACCGTTCAACCGCTGGCTCAACGCAAGGTAGCGAAGCTGACCCATCCCAAGCTGGCTCTTAGATGAAGATCAATGACTGGTAGATACCCATCGATAGCGCGCACCGTCGAATGCGCGCTATCGCCGTGACCGGACACTTACCTCTATTGCCCCTAGGCGCTTCAATCATTGAGGCGACCATCCTGCTTGTACGTATCCTCCTACAGCCGGATTACCCGATCCGTAAGACTTGAGTCGTCGTGACCTGGTGGGCTCTGATGCCGCGAGTCCACCATTTGCCGTCGCGCTCACGCACAGATCGAACAGTTCATCAACTTGAGCCTTGCGGTGCTCATGACACCCGAGTGACCTGCCAATAGGTCTCGGGCCTGGCTCACGGCCAGCGCAGTCGATCTTCCTAAGAAAATACCATTTTCATTTCTCCAGGAAAACACTTAACCGGCACGGTCGCTCACACGCGCCACTTGGAAAACGGTGATTTGGAATTGCAGATCGACGTATGACAATCCATCTCTAGGCTGATGGCTATTTACGAGCGAAATGCCGACATCACCGCAAGACTTCACCCCGCTTACGCTTTCGTTCGGTCTCTACAATGTGAAAGCTACGGATCGAGTCCCCACATTCATGGCTGGCCGCAATCGGTTGCAGCCCGTTTTCACAGATAGCAATCGACCCAACGCGGCCGATATCGATTCAGTCTTTAAAATCGAGGCGCGCGCATAGAGCCACGAGGCTCTGAATCAAGCAGCATTGACTGCGCCGGATCGGGTGTATTTGAGGTAATGCTTGGATGGGTGGACTTTGCCTCCGGTCTGGAAGCCATTTTTCTAACCTCGTTGATATCGACAGGACTCAGCGTTGTGTAGGCGCCACCGACGCGGAAGCTTGCGGGGATGCCCTCCTTATAAAACTCACGGCGTTTTTCGTTGCCTACTGCGAACCATCCATCAGCGCGCAAGGCCTTTTCCAGTGCCTCGCGCTCTTTCGGTTGAAATTCCAAGCGAATGGATCGGTAGGTCAGTTTCTCCAGTGCCACACCCGCGATCTTGGCGCCTCCCATAGGATCTGCTTCGCTGGAAAAGTTATCTGTGACATCCAGTGTTATTTCCGCGCTACTGGCCGTAGCGCCAAAAATGTCCATTGGCTTGCTGCGCGTGCAGGACAGGTAGTTAAAGAAGTCAACGCACTCTGTGAATCCTAGCGCTTTCCCCAGCGTATGGGTGCCGGGGACAAAGAGCCCCGAAACCTGGACGGTGGTCAGGCGTTCAGCAGATTGGGCAGTACCTGCTACCAGTAGAAGAAAGATCGCTGCCAGTTTGTTCATAACACGGCTCCCACACATTTATTGAGTTTGAAATGAGTCATGGATCGCCTGCCCCGATCTCTAGTGCTCTACTCGCTTTACCGTGCTGGCAATTTCCTCACGAGGGATGTTAGCTGTTGAAGTTACCTACCGTGGTGACGTGACACATTAGTTCAGAATCTTCACCGCCATTACGCATTACCTGGATATCCTGGATGCCGCCCTACCCCGACCGGAGAAACGCCACCTGAGAAAGGCGTGATTGACATGATGCCCAAGCGTGCTGAATCGAGTTTCTCGATGCTGTCAGTTTAAGCTTCCATCACGCTACACCCGTGCTCGGGCCAGAGGCGGCTTAACGTGGCACACCGACCTCAATAAAGAGCTACCGCTGGGCGATCCGCAACTGATGAGAGTTTGAAAAGTCATACTCAAATACCCGAAGGGACACCTATCAGGCCTTTCAGTCATTTCGATGGAACATTGACGACAGCCCATCCTCTACCTCAACACCAGCGAACCTGAGGATGTCACCATGATCGACTCATTGACCGGTATGAAGCCTGGCGAGCGTTACGCCGTCGAAAGCCTGGAACGAACACGAAATTTTCCCGGTTTCTTTCTCGACGGAAAATACTACCTGGGCCCCGAATTAATGACCGCCGTCGGGTGGCTGGAAGGTCGGCAATTTTTGTACGACGAACTCGATCCTAAAGGCGAACCGGTGTTTCCAGATCGAGTCGCCGGCACCATCGAAGACCTGACGTTGACCTTGATCGATGGTGCACGTTTGAAACTGAACAAAGTGCGATACAACGCCGCAGTAGATTTACCCTCATCAGAGGTTAGAGATCGTTCTGAGGTGTACCGAAGAGACCCGACCAGCGCCCTCCACGACAAACTGGTGGTCATCACTGGGGCATCAAGCGGCATAGGCCGCGCAGCAGCTCATGCATTCGCCAGTGAGGGCGCCCGCCTGGTACTGGGGGCACGTGACGAAGCCGCGCTCGCTGAAGTCGTCGAAGAATGTGCTGCACGTGGTGCCACAGCCCTGGCAGTCCAAACTGATGTGACTGACAGCGAACAGATGCGCGCTTTGGCGGATCAAGCTGCCGCGTTTGGTAACGGACAGATAGACATTTGGATCAACAATGCCGGTGTTGGAGCGGTTGGCAGGTTCGAGGAAACACCTCTTGAAGCACACGAGCAGGTGCTGCAAACGGATCTGATCGGTTACCTGCGCGGCGCCTATGTGGCATGGCCTTACTTCAAGGCGCAAAAACGCGGTACGTTGATCAACACCTTGTCATTGGGCAGCTGGGTCGCACAGCCCTATGCCGCTGCTTACTCTGCCAGCAAATACGGTTTGCGCGGTTTGAGTGAAGCGCTGCGCGGGGAACTGATCGGATATCCCAATATCCATGTGTGCGACATCTATCCGGCTGTCATGGACACACCGGGATTTCGCGATGCAGGCAACTTCACCGGTCATGCGCTCAAGCCACCGCCGCCCCTCTATGATCCGCATCTAGTCGCCCAGGCGATGGTTGCCTGCGCGTTACGTCCAAGACCTAGCACCACTGTTGGAGGTGCGGCCACGATGGCCCGTCTGGCGCATTTACTGGTACCGGGGTTCCCGCTCTTGTCAGGATGGTTGACTCGCTTGGGTGTAGAACATGGCCCGCAGTCTGAATCGTCATCAGGGAATCTGTTTGCGCCGCCAAGTGGTGTTCGCCGCATTGAAGGTGGGTGGCGTGCAGCCAAGCACAGACCGTCCATCCTGGTTGCTGCAGGCGTGGCATTGTTATTTGGCGGATGCTTATACGCGCTTAATCGTCGTGGACGGCGAGAACACTCCCGCTAGTCAACTCTACATCCAGGAGAAACGTATGACCCAGACAGCATTGGTCGTGGGGGCCAGCGGCATCGTTGGCAGCGCCATCAGTCAGTTACTGATCGACAACTAGTGGAAGGTCGCCACGCTGTCGCGACATCCGTCGCAGGCCCCCGGAATGATCCCCCGTTCCAGTACGGATACTCGAGTAGGCGCGAAGGCGCCCTGCGCACAACCACCATCAATTGCAGGCATTGGTATGCCTGACTGACAAGAGCTTGTGCACCTTACTTATAACCCCGGGCTGCTAAACCCGATCACTGATGAGCAGTGACGCGAATCAAGTTACCGAGCAACCTCAAGGCGCACAAGCCGACGGATTCTGGCGTACCTGTAGGCAACGACGCAAGGTCTTGTAGTTCTCAGGAAGTAAGCTGTAGGGCGCTTAAACAAGCGATCTCGAATGGTGTTGAAGGGGCTGGTGTAGGCGTACGACAGGAGGTAAGACCATTGAGAATGAATAAAAACGGGTACCAGAAGGCTTCTTGCTTAAGCTTACCTTCTTCGGCCATGAACTTGCGGGTTTCGGCCGTGAATTTCCGAATTTCAATTTGTAGTTTATCGAGTTCCAGATTGTCGCGGTCGTTTTGCCTGCCTGATGCTGCAACACAACCCTTAAATCGATTAGCTATTTGAGTTAGAAAAATTCGTTTCTACGAGCTCGGGATAAGTGACTAGCCTTTGCACTCTCGGCCTGAGCCGTTTCCGCGACCCTCGATACGGTTCAAGGTCCTATCCGTTTGACTGGAGGGACCGATGGAGCCTGCTGAACACAAGTCCGGTAGCACGGGACAGCCCCCCAATCGCGGCTTGACGCCCGAGATCGTCTCGCCCAAAGGCGGCGGTGCCCTCAGCGGGATGGGCGAAAAGTTTGCCGCTGACCCCGTCACCGGGACGGGCTCGATGTTGGTGCCCATTGCCACGTCTCCCGGGCGCAGCGGATTCGGCCCTCAGCTGTCCATCAACTACAACTCCGGTGCAGCAAACGGGCCCTTCGGCTTCGGCTGGAACCTGTCGCTTCCCGTCGTCTCGCGCAAAACGGAAAAGGGCTTGCCGCTGTACGGGGCGGCAGAAGAGCCCGACATCTTCATGCTCTCGGGTGCCGAAGACCTGATGCCGGTCCTGCTCCGTGTCGACGACGACTGGGTCCGCGAAGTCCTGCCGCCGCGCACCGTGTATGGACACCCGTACAGCATCCACCGGTATCGGCCTCGCATTGAAGGATTGTTCGCGCGCATCGAACACTGGGTGAACACTGCCAACACGGCGGACACGTTCTGGCGCTCGATCTCCAAGGACAACGTCACGACCTGGTACGGCAGGACTGCGCAGAGTCGGATTGCGGATCCTCTGGACCCCGGGCGCATTTTCAGCTGGTTGATTTGCGAAAGCCATGACGACAAGGGCAACGCCGTTTTTTACGAATACAAGCCGGAGGACTCGGCAGGCGTCGACCTGTCCCAGGTCCAGGAGCGCAATCGCAGTGACCTGACGCGATCGGCCCAGCGTTACGTCAAGCGCATCCGTTACGGCAATCGCGTGCCTTACTTGCCGGACCTGACCGCCACCGAACCGCCCCCGCCACCCGTCGACTGGTGCTTCGAGGTGGTATTCGACTATGGCGAGCACGACCTGCTGGCCCCGGTCCCCCAGGACACTTCACAGGCATGGACCTGCCGGCCCGATCCATTCTCGAACTATCGTGCATGCTTCGAGATCCGCACCTATCGCCTGTGCCGGCGAGTGCTGATGTTTCATCATTTCGCCGGTGAATCGAACGTCGGCCTCGATTGCCTGGTGCGCGCCACCCACCTGGAACACGCATCTGCCCCACCCGTCGACACCACGCAGCCTTTTTACGCTTTTTTGCGCTCCGTCACCCAGACGGGCTACGTTCGCGATGGCGCCGGATACCGCGCGAGTTCGCTGCCACCGCTCGAGTTCGACTATACCCAGGCTGAAATCGACGAGTCCGTGCGCGACCTCGACGCTGTAAGCTTGCGCAACCTGCCGAGTGGGCTCAGCGATGCCAGCTATCGCTGGGTGGATCTGGACAGTGAAGGCGTCCCCGGCATCCTGACCGAACAGGGCGGCAGCTGGTATTACAAGTCGAACCTGAGCCCGGCCAACCGGCAGGTCATCGCCGGCACCGAAGTCTCCCTGCCGCGCTTCGGGCCGACGCAGCGCGTAGCACGGCAACCCTCGCCGGCGTCCTTGCACAGCGACCGCGTGCATCTGATGAATCTGTCGGGTGCCGGCGATCTCGCTGTCGTGACATTCGACGGCCCCTCCCCCGGCTATTTCGAACGCACCGATGAGCAGGACTGGGACCGTTTCAAGCGGTTCCGGTCGATCCCTGTCCTCGACTGGAGCAACCCCAACCTCAGGTTCGTCGATCTGACCGGCGACGGCTTCCCCGATCTGCTCATCAGCGAGGACCACGCGTTCTGCTGGCATGCCTCCTTGTCGGTCGATGGCTTCGCCACAGCGCAGCACCGGCCCCAGTCACTGGATCAGGAAGCAGGACCGCAACTGGTGTTCGCGGATGGCAGCGAGTCGATCTTTCTCGCCGATATGTCCGGGGACGGCCTGACCGACCTCGTGCGCATTCGCAACGGCGAGGTCTGCTACTGGCCCAACCTTGGTTATGGCCGCTTCGGCGCCAAGGTCACCATGGCGCAGTCGCCCCGCTTCGATCACGCCGACCTGTTCGACGGCAACCGCCTGCGCCTCGCCGACATCGATGGGTCCGGCACCACGGACATCCTCTATTTCACGAGTAACGCGATCGATCTTTATTTCAATCAATCCGGCAACGCCTGGGGCAGTCGACGCCGCCTCGCACATTTCCCGGCCGTCGAATCCGTATCGTCGGCCACGGTGCTGGACCTGCTCGGCAACGGCACGGCCTGTTTGCTCTGGTCTTCACCCTTGCCCACGAGCGCATCGCGCCCGATGCGCTACATCGACTTGATGGGTGGCCACAAGCCCCACCTGCTGGTGCGCTCGCGCAACAACCTGGGCGCAGAAACTGTCGTCCGGTACGCGCCCTCGACCCGGTTCTACGTGGCCGACAAACTGGCGGGCACCCCCTGGCTGACCCGCCTGCCGTTTCCGGTGCATGTGATCGAACACGTGGAAACCTATGACTACATCAGCCGCAATCGCTTCGTCACCCGCTACGCCTACCACCACGGCTATTTCGACGGAGTGGAGCGCGAATTTCGCGGTTTCGGCCGCGTCGATCAGTGGGACACCGAAGAGATCAGTGCCGTCTCCCAGGGCGGCGCGTTTCCAGGGGCGAACAACCAGGACCCTGCGTATTCAGTGCCGCCGGTGCACACCAGGACGTGGTTCCACACGGGGGGCTATTTCGGCGAATCGAGCGTCTCCCGGCAGTTCGCACAGGAGTATTACGACGAAGGCGACGACAGCAGCTTCATTGCGGGGTTGAGCGACGCAGAACAGCAAAGCCTGCTGCTCGACGACACGCTGCTGCCCGACGCCGTGCTGCTTGCCGATGGCAGTCGCCTGCCATGGAACGGCTCACCCGATGAGATGCGCGAGGCCTGCCGCCCGTTGCGTGGCTCGATTCTGCGCCAGGAAATCTACGCGCTCGACGGCTCTGACGCCGCCGACCGTCCTTACAGCGTCTCCGAGCGCAACTACAGGATCGAAGTTCTGCAACCACGGGGGGAAAACCCCTATGCGGTGTTCTTCGCGTTCACCTGCGAGGCGATTGACTTCCATTACGAGCGCAAGCTTTACAAAGTCCTCGGCAACCAGCTGGTGGATCAGGCAGCGCCGCCGCCCGGCGCGACGGAAGCCGCCGACCCGCGGGTGTCCCACGCGCTGACGCTCCAGATCGATCCCTTCGGCAACGTGCTGCAATCCGCGGCGGTCGCCTACGGGCGCCGTTATCTGGATCCCTCGCTGACGCCGCAGGATCAACGCAAACAAACAGCGCCACTCAGCACCTATGCGCAGGCGGCCTTCACCAACGCGGTCCTCGCCGAAGACGCGTACCGTGCGCCGTTGCCTGCGCAATCGAGCAGCTACGAACTGATCCAGCTCCCGCCATCGGATGCGCCGCCCGGCATTACACCGCTGCTGGGGTTCGCGCAATTGGCCAGTGCCCTTCAAACCGCAGCAGACGGCGCACACGACATCGCCTTCGAAGACCTGAATCCCTCGGGTCTCCAGGCAGGGCAAACGTACCGGCGATTGATTGCGCGGGCTAGCACTTTCTACCGGCCCGACGATATGGGCACTGCGGCCGCCGACGCCAACGCACTCCTCCCGCCTGGCACGCTGGAGGCGCTGGCGCTGCCAGGCGTCCAGTACCAGCTCGTATTCACCCCGGGACTGGTTTCGCAGGTCTATCGGCGGGACGGCGCTGCGCTGCTGCCCGTGCCTGCCGACGTGCTTGCCAGCATCGCCGCCGATGGCGGTGGTTATGTCGACTTGAATGGCGACGGCCATTGGTGGCAGCCCTCCAGCCGGGTTTTTTACTCACCCACCGCCACCACGCCCGCCGCCGAAAAATCCGCGGCGCTCGAGCATTTCTATCTGCCGTGCCGCGCCGTGGATCCCTACGGCAATGACGCGACAGCCACCTTCGACGTGCACGATCTGGTTCCGGTGCACACCACCGATGCGGTTGGCAACTCGACAACGGCCACCCACGACTACCGCGTGCTGTTGCCGGTGCTCGTCACCGATCCCAACGGCAATCGCAGCGCTGCTGCCTTCGATGCACTCGGCTTTGTGGCGGGGACCGCCATCATGGGCAAGGCCACCGAAAGCCTGGGTGATTCACTCACCGGCTTTGCCGACGGCCTGACACCTGCCGAAATCGACGGTTTTTTTGCCGCCGATGATCCCCACGACCTGGCCGGCGCGCTGCTGGGCACGGCGACGATGCGCATCGTCTACGACCCGCTGCGCTTCTTCAATTCGCGTCTGGCCGCCCCCGACGATCCATCGCAGTGGTTGCCGGCCTTTGCCGCCACTATCGTGCGCGAAACGCATGTCAGCGACCTTGCACAGGGTCAGACCAGCAAAATGCACCTTGCTTTTGGGTACTGCGATGGCTTCGGCCGAACCGTGCAGAAGAAAGTCCAGGCCGAACCTGGGCCGGCCGTGGCGGACGGCCCTGTGATCGATCCGCGTTGGGTCGGCAGCGGCTGGACCATTTGCAACAACAAGGGCAAACCTGTGCGGCAATACGAGCCGTTTTTCAGCCAGTTACCAGCGAAGGGGCACCAGTTCGAATTCGGCGTACAAGCGGGCGTCAGCGCGATTCTTATCTACGACCCGTTAGGCCGCGTAGTCGCCACGCTCCATCCCAATCAGACCTACGAGAAGATCGTCTTCGATGCGTGGCATCAGCAATCCTGGGACGCAAACGACACCGTGCTGGTGGACCAGCCTGCAGCCGATGCGGACGTGGGCAGCTACCTCGGTCTGCTGCCCACCGGTGATCTGGCACCGACCTGGTATGCGCAACGCATCAACGCCAATCTCGGCCAGCAGGAGCAGGATGCCGCTGCGAAAGCGGCCGCCCACGCCAACACGCCCGGCATCACCCACCTGGATGCGCTGGGACGCCCGTTCCTGACCATCGCCGACAACGCCGCCGCCGGCCGATACGCGACGCGCGTCGAGCTCGACATCCAGGGCCTGCAGCGGTCCGTCAGCGATGCGCTCGACCGCAAGGTCATGGTGTACGACTACCACATGCTGGGCGGCAGTGTTCATAAGTCCGGCATGGAAGCCGGGCAGCGCTGGAGCCTGGACGATGTCACCGGGAAAACCATTCGCGCCTGGGATTCCAGAGGCCACAATCACCGCAACGAATACGATGCACTGCGCAGGCTGACCGGCTTGTTCGTGCAGGGCACCGACGCCGTGAATTCCGATCCGCGCACCCTGACCGAGGTGCAGTACCACCAGGTCGTTTACGGTGAAGGAATGCTGGACGATGTGCTGCTCAATCTTCGCACCCGTGCCTACTCGACCCGCGACACGGCCGGTGTCGTCACCCACCTGGCACTCGACCCGGTTACCGGGCTGCCGCATGCCTACGACTTCAAGGGCAATGCGCTGGGGGTCAAGCGGCAATTCATCGAGGACCATCAGCTATTGCCGAACTGGTCGGCACCGCCAGTACTTGGCAGCACCTTCATCGGCCATACCCAATACGATGCGCTCAACCGTCCGACCGCGGCTACCACCCCTGATGGAAGCATCACGCGTACCACCTATAACGCCGCCAATATGCTCGAGACCGTCAGCATCAATCTGGCGGGCGCGGCGGCGCAGACGCCCTTTATCACCAACATCGATTACGACGCCCAAGGCCGTCGCACGTTGATCGACCATGGCAACGGCGCCAGGACGAGGTACGACTACGATCCATTCACCTCGCGTCTGACGCGGGTGCTCACCCGACGCAACCCGGCCGGTTTTGCCGACGATTGTCCGTCGCCACAGGACACGGACTGGCCCGGATGCCAGATCCAGAACCTCGTCTACACCTACGATCCGGTGGGCAACGTCACCGCCGTTCGCGACACCGCGCAGCAAACCATTTTTTTCCGCAACCAGCGCGTGGAACCGAGCAATGACTATGCCTACGATGCCCTCTATCGCTTGACGCTAGCCAACGGCCGCGAGCTCCTTGGACTGGGCGCCAACGACATCCCGCTGGCACCGGCGGCGAGTTCATACAGCGACGCGTCTCGCGTTCGCTTGCCGAGCCCCCATAACGGCAAAGCCATGGGGACGTACACCGAGCACTACGACTATGACCCCGCAGGCAACTTTCTCAGGTTGATTCATAAGGGCAGCCAGCCCATCCATGCGGGATGGACGCGTACTTACAACTACAACGAAACCAGTGCGCTGGAGCCGGGAAAGGTCGGCAATCGCCTGTCCTCAACGGTTGTCACCGGGACCCAGGGCCTGACCGAGGCGTACGGATACGACCTTCACGGCAACATGACGTCGATGCCGCAATTGCAGGCGATGCAGTGGAATTTCCATGACGAGCTCTCTATGTCGCAGCGCCAGGCGGTGAATGCCGACGATGCCGATGGCGCGCTGCACCTGGGCGAGCGCACGTTCTACGTGTACGACGGTACCGGCCAACGGGCCCGCAAGATTACCCAATCGCCGGCTGGCATCAAACGCAAGGAGCGGTTCTATCTGGACGGATTCGAAGTGTATGTCGAGTACGACAACGCGGGCGCCCTCACCCTGCAACGCGAAACGCTGCACGTGGCCGACGACCGGCAACGCATCGCCCAGGTAGAGACGCGGACCCAGGGCAACGATGGTTCTCCCGCGCGGTTGGTGCGTTATCAGTTCAGCAATCACCTGGGTTCGGCGGTGCTGGAACTGGACGATGCGGCGCAGGTGATTTCCTACGAAGAGTTTTGTCCCTACGGCAACACATCGTACCAGGCGGGACGCAGCGCGGTGGAAGTCAGCCGCAAGCGCTATCGCTTCACCCGGATGGAGCGCGATGAGGAAAGCGGGCTGAGCTACCACGGGGCCAGGTACTACGCGACCTGGCTGGGCCGATGGACGAGCTGCGATCCCACCGGACTGCAAGGCGGCCTCAACTTGTACGAATACGTCATGTCCTGCCCCACCGGGCTGACTGATCCGGCCGGGACTGATGATGGCCGTCCGACGGACGAGGACATCGCCAGGATCGACGCCCGTACCAAGGAAATTCGCGACCTGCTGACCCCGGACCTGCCTCGCTGGAACGCCCAGGGCCCGCCGATAACGCCGACGCAGAGGGGCAAGATCAAGGAGCGGATCGACATGCTGCGCACACTCATACCCAAGCTGTACGACGCCGGCGACAACCTCGACGCTTCAATCATCGTCCATATGATCGGCGACATGCTTTTCGAGATAAAGATAAGCGAAAAACAATGGAATGCCCTTTCGGACGCTAATAAAGGTTACTGGGGAATGAAACTCGACCATCCGGAATGGGCGGTCAAACCCAACGCCTTGAACATGATGACCGGTGCGATCGTGACCGAAAGCATGAGCACCGACGTGCAGGTTTTCCAGGGTATTGCCATGGGCTTCCTGACGATGTCGGCCATGCCCGCCAAACCCAAGGCACCCGTGGCGCCCGGCGCGGATGATGTCAGGGGGCCGCACAATTACCTCCCGGTCAAAAACGGCCCGCTTTATCTGGCGGACTCCGAAGGCGTCCTGGCGCACCTGTCGAACGATCGCTGGTACTCGAGGTGGATACGCGGGGGGACTCAACTCATCCTGAGCAGAGGCCCCGTTACCCAGGGCGGCCTGTTGAATGCGATACGCCGGTTCGGCCGGACGGGGCGAAGGCTGACGATTCTGTCGGGGCCCCATGGCGATGAGACAGGGCGAATGTTGTCGCAGACCGCCGATGATCTTAATCCCAACGTGGGGGGGCAGCGGCATTTCCTGAACGCGGACATCAACGTCATCGGCCGAAACGGCCATGCGCCCGGCGTACGCGTGCTCAATGCCGAACTCTTGTCGGACATGCAGCTCAAGACAGTCCTGACCTCTGGCGATGACGTGTATGCAGCGTGGTGCCACAGCGGTGTTTGTGCCCAACTCAGTCGAGCTTTTGATCGACTCTCGCAATAGTCAGTTTGATTCACGGAGGATGCTCCATGCCTATCGAACTCACACCAGGCGCTACCGGCGACGGCCAGGGCAGCGTCCAGGGAACCTTCGTCGACGCGGACGGCGCACCCATCGCCGGTGCGCGCATCTCTTTGTTGGCGCAGCGGGTACGCGATCGATCGGAACTCGCCTCGGCGGCCACGGATGAGTCGGGCGGGTTCCTGTTGACCTATCGGCGCAATAAAGCCGTCAACCTGATCGTGCAAGCCCTCGACGCCGACGGCAAGGTCACCGCGGAGTCCGAAGTCCTGTTCGCTGCCGATGCGCATGTCGACATCGACCTGACGACGGCAGGCGTCGGCCGTGTGCCTGCGCCGTCGGCCCACACGCTGCTGAGCAGCACGGTCGCGAGTCAATTGCTGAAGACGCCCTTGGCGAAGCTGAAACAGAACAAGGACCATCGCGAACTGGATTTTGTCGCGAAAGCCAGCGGCGTGCCGTTTGCCGACGTGGCCCGCTTGTACATCGCGCGACGCCTGGCAGTGCCGGGCAAGCTGGACGAACACACGCTGTACGGCCTGTTCAGCCAGGGCATTCCGGCGCCCCTCGACACGGCGCTGGGGCAGTTGCCTGATGCCGGCATCGACGACGCATTCATTGCGCAGGTGCTGACGGGGGTGCTGGCCCATTCGGACGCGTCGCTGGCGCAGGCGCTCGGCGCCGCACTCGCGGCCAATGTGCTGCCCGCCACCTATGCGGCAAAACAGAAAGATCAATTGGCGCAGCTGCGCGCGTTGCGCACGCAGCGTGTCGGCGCGACGCCTTACATCCGCGGCAAGACGCCACTCAACGACGTGTTGAGTGCCGCCGGCGTCGAGGCTGCGGTGAGCGCTGCCTTCATCCAGGCCTACGCCGTGTCGGGTAAACGTCTGCGTACCACATGGAAGCTGCTGCGTGCCGACCCTGCGCTGACCAAGGAACAACTGGCGACGCTCAACACCGCACTGAACGCCAGCGAATTGCTCGGCGGCAACCTGACACTGGTGAAAGACACCCTGCAGCGCCTGGCTCGAGGAGAACTGGCAAGCGTGCAGAATCTCGCCCTGCTCGATGAAGCCGACTGGATCGCCAGGATCGAGCAACTCGATCCGCAGGCTTCGACGATTCCCCAGGTGTTGCCCGATGACACGCCGGCACAGCGCATCGCCCGTTTCGCCAAGGCCTTGGCCGAACGTTTCCAGTCGCGCTACCTGACAACGACCTTTCTTGGCGGCCTGAGCAAAGCCACCGGATCCTCTTTCGCCGCCAGGGAGGAATTGGTGTCGGTACTGACCGCGAACCCGAGACTCAATCTGCGGCGCACAAACATCGATCGGTACGTCGCCAGGAACAACGTCGAGCTGTCGACCGAGGCCCTGGGTTCACTGAAGACCCTGCAACGGCTGTCCTTTTTGTCGGCGCGCTACGCTACGGTAGAAGCACTTGAAGACGCGGGTTACCACTCGGCACAAGCCGTCTATTTCAGCGGGCGCGCACCCTTCGTCGCGCAGATGGCACCGCTGCTCGGCAGTGAACCGCGAGCCGAGGCGGCCTGGTTGCGCGCGCAAGCGCGCTACGCCAGCGCGTTGTCCGCTTTCGGCCGCTACAACCTCGCGCTCAATGGCACCACGGTGGCGTTGATGGCCTCCCCCGTGCCTGCTGCGGACTCGCTGGCCAACCTGCCGGACCTGCAGGCCTTGTTTGGTTCGCTCGATTACTGTGAATGCAGCGAATGCCGCTCGGTGCTCAGTCCCGCGGCCTACTTCGTGGACTTGCTGCAATTTCTCAAACAACGCGCAGTGCTCGATGCACTGCTCTCCCGTCGGCCCGATCTGCCATTCATCGCCCTGGGCTGCGACAACACCGACGTCACGTTGCCCTACATCGACCTGGTCAATGAATTGCTGGAATCGGCGATAGCACCGCCCGCTGCACCACTCACGCTCTTCGCGACCACGGGCTCCTCCGCGGAGCGGCGTGCGCTGCCCCAGCACGTGTCACAGGCGGCGTACGATAAAACCGCGGTGACGGTCTTCCCGCTGACGCTGCCCTTCGATCTGTCCTTTGCCCGGACTTCGGCGTTCCTGCAGGCGATGGGCACTCGACTCGACCAGGTGATGCGCCTGTGCGGCAGCGGCAGTGCGGCGGCGCGGGCTGCCGCGCAACTGGGCCTCAATCCCGCCTTACAGGCGGTGATCAACGGTACCGACCCACACCCGCCCTGGGAGCGTTGGGGATTCGATGCCCAGGCCAACCCGACGAACGTATATGACCCCAAGACGAGGCAACCGCTGAGCCCGTCCCCCGCCGACTGGATCGCCGCCTTATCCAAGGTGCCCGTGCTGCTGGGGCGGGCACATCTGGACTTCGCCCAATTGTGCCAGTTGCTGGAAGTAGCCTGGGTGACGGGCGGCAACGTGACCCTCAAGCTGGGTTTCACCGTCCAGGACAACCTCAACATCGCGAGCTGCGACACGGCGCTCATGACCTTTGAGGGGCTCGATGCCGCCGTGCTTGACCGGGCCAATCGCTTCCTGCGGCTGTGGACGGCCACCGGGCTGCAGATGTGGGAGCTGGATTGGGCGCTTGAATCGGCGAACGGCAACCTGGACGACGCGTTCCTGGTATTCATTGCCGATGCGCTGGCCTTGCGCGAGCGACTCAGGCTGCCGCTGCAGGAGCTGCTGAGTTTTTGGGGGCCGATGCCCACCCATGACGTGAACAGTCACCTGGGCGAGGTGGATACCCTCGTTGCATCGACTTACGACCGGGTGTTCCGCAGTCCGACGTTGCTGGCGTCCTGGTCCGGGGTCTTTGTCGACGCCGGTGCCTTGCCGGGAGGGCCGATCGATGCCAATGCGATCAAAGCGGCGCTGGGCTTGAGCGCCGACGATCTCGCCGCGATTGGCGCCGCAACGGGCGTCACCCTCGAGTTGTCGCTCGACGGCCTCAACCTGTTGCTCCGGCACGCCCGGCTCGCCGCCTCTTTATCCCTCACCGTGCCGGACCTGTTGCTGTGGATGACACTCTGCGATGCGTTGCCTTCCGGGTCCGCTCCCGCTTTCGGCGGCACGCCGGCCGACACGGCCGAGTTCCTGCGCAGACTGGCGCTGCTGCAAGGGACCGGCATCAAGCTGGCCGACCTGGACTATCTGCTGCGCAACGGATCGGCCACCCGCAGCGAAATGACGTTTACACCGGCAGAGGCGACGGCCGTGTTGCAGGCGATTCGCGATGCGCTGGCCAAGCTGGCGCCGGCTGACCCCGCTGCGGTGCAAACCTTGTTTGTCAGCGCCTTGGCCGCGGCGACTGGCGTCAGCGCCAACGTCCTGGCACCCGCGCTCACCAGCACGGGCATACTGCCGCTGCCTGCCACCACGATCACGCAGTTGCTCGCGCAAACGAATGGCGTGGACCCGACACCTTTCCAGCCGCTGGTGGACGGGCTCACCCGCGTGGCGAAGGCCGCCGCGTTGTTCAATGCACTAAGACCGACCGTGTCGAGCTTTTCCTTCCTGATCCAGCACGCGGCCTCGTTCAACTGGTTGAATCCGGCCGCGCTGGCCCTGTCCCCGCCTGCCGGCAATGTCTATCTGCCCTTCGAACGCCTGCTGCAGGCGCTGCAACTCAACCGCCGCCAGACGGCGAGCGCACCCAGATTGTTCGACGTGTTGGGCCGTTGGGTGCTGGCGTTGCCCGCTGACCTGGCCGGCGCCATTGGCGATGAGGCCGGCGCCCTGGCCACCGCCCTGAATACCAGCACCACTGACCTGACCGTCCTGGCCAATGCACTGGCGGCGAAGACGCCCACGCTGGATGCGGGCACCCAGGCCGGCACGCTCGCCGACATGGGCCTGCTCACGGCGATTGGCACGGCGCTCGACGCCATGGCGCATTATCACATCGGGGCTGCGGCGCTGCTGCAACTGTCAGCCGCGCCGCCGACCGTGGAGTCCGCCTCTGCCGCCATGGGCATCTTCCAGTCCCTCTACGCCCCTTCGGCCTGGCTGGGCGCCGTGCAGCCGGTGGAAGACACCCTGCGCGAAATGCGCCGCGATGCCTTGGTGGCTTACCTCCTCGGTCCGGGCCCGGCCGTCGCACTGACGCCGCCGCTGCTCAGCAGCGACGATATTTTCAATGGCTTTCTCATCGACCCCGGCATGTGCGCGTGCGGCATCACCACGCGATTGCTGGAGGCTTCGCTGGCGGTGCAGCAATTCGTGCAGCAATGTTTCCTCGGCCTGGTCCCTGGCGTCTCGGTGGATTCAACCGTCGATCCGGGCTGGAACCAATGGACGTGGATGAGCCAGTTCAGGCTCTGGCAGGCCAACCGCCAGGTCTTCCTGTACCCCGAGAACTATCTGCTTCCCGAGCTGCGCACCGACCGCTCGCCGTTCTTTTCCGACCTCGAGAACGAACTCAAGCAAAGCAACTGCGACACCGACGCGACCACGGCGGCGTTAAAGAACTATGTACGCAAACTGGTGGAAGTCAGGCACCTGACCGTCGCCGCGCATTACCGCGAGACTCGCGCCGATGGATCCCGGGTCTTGCATGTGTTCGCGCGCACACGTGGCGCGCCGCCGAAGTGGTACTACCGCAGCCGGGCCGAGGGCTCGCTGAGCTGCGGCGTCTGGAGCCCATGGCAGGCGCTGAACCTGGATATCGCCTCGGATCAGGTCGTGCCGCTGGTGTGGGACCAGCGACTGCATCTGGTCTGGCCGATCTTCAAGCAGATCGCCGAGAAGGCCGGCACCCAAAGCATACCGACCTCCAATAACGGGGCGCCAACGCCCAATTCCGCAGCGGCCGCCAGGAAATTCTGGTCCATCGAATTCGCGATGAGCGAGTTGAGTGCGGGGCAATGGCAGGCCAAGCGCACCTATGCCGAAAAAAGCTATGTCCAGACCGATAACCCGGCGCTCGACTTCACCTTCCGCGCGTTCGCGGACGCGCAGTCGACGTTGCAGTTGGAGATCTATCTGAGTGTACATTGGGTCAACTACGGCATCTGGTCCAGTGTCCTGGTAGGCACCGCCCAGTTGCCCATGCCGGATTCAGCGCTCACCGTTTATTCGCAGAACTCCCTGCCCGCCGCCTCTGCCGTCGATCAGTCGCAGGAACCCAGCTACGCGCTCATCAGGCAAAAATACCAGTTTCCGAATACCTTGGTGACGGCGGCCAACTACCGATTCCGCGGCCAGGATCTCTGCAGCTACGGTCCCCATCCGGGCCCGGTCAACCCGCTGACGGTGCTGGCCCTGGCCGGCAGCCACAGCGCGCCGGCGGCATTGACCCTGCTGGACTCCATCGACAACCAGCGTGTGGTGGTGCCGATGCAGGACCGGGTGTTCGATTCCGCGGATCCGTTCTTCGCCGCCGATTCGACGCGAACCTTCTTCGTATGCCCGCATTACTACACCGTATCCAGCTCACCGCAGGAACTCGACGACCTCGCCTACATCCCGCAGTGGACAACGAGCTATGCCTTTACGCCGTTCTATCACCCCTACGCGCGTACATTCCTGCGCGAACTGGAGATTGGCGGCACCGACCGGCTGATGTCGCGCCAGCTGCAGACCGATCCGCAAACGGTACGCGGCCAGGGCAACTTCGACTTCGCGACAGCGTACCAACCGCAACCCCCGGTCATGACACCCTATCCCCGGGAGGACGTCGATTTCAGCGTATCGGGTGCCTACTCCCTCTATAACTGGGAGCTTTTCTATCACGCGCCGATGTTGGTGGCCACGCAGTTGATGCGCAACCAGCAACACGAGCCTGCGATGCAATGGCTCAAATACGTCTTCGATCCAACCGACCCGAACCCCGCGCCAGTACCGGGGCACTTCTGGCGCACCCGGCCGTTCTACGAAATGAATGCCGACACTTGGTTGGCACAGCAGATCCAGCACATCCTGGCGACACTGGCGGCCAACGCACAGCAAGGCACCGCGGACCCGGACACCGCCGCCGCACTCCAGGACTGGCTGGCGCATCCTTTCGATCCGCACCGCATCGCCCGGTTGCGCATCGGCGCGTACGCCAAGGCGACTGTCATGAAGTTCCTCGACAACCTGATTGCCTGGGGTGACTCGCTGTACGCCCAGTACACCATGGAAAAGGTCGCACAGGCCGAGCAGCTCTATGTGCTCGCCAACCTGATCCTGGGCCCCCGGCCCGAACAGGTGCGCCTGCGCGACGTCGATTTCGCCACCCGACCGGACGCCACGAACTACGCCGCCATCCAGGACGGGCTGGACGAATTCTCCGATGTGCTGGTCGCCATCGAGAATGTGATCGCGGCGCCGACCCCGGCGCTGGAAACGTTGGACGCCGTGAGCGAGGCGCCGGACCTGCCGCAGCTATCCACGCTGTTTTTCTGCATACCGCCCAACGATCAGCTGCTGGCTTATTGGGACACGGTCGCCGACCGCCTGTACAAGATCCGCCATTGCCTGAACCTGCAGGGCGTCGCCCAGTCATTGCCGCTGTACGCCCCGCCGATCAATCCTTTGCAACTGATGGGAGGGCAGGCCGCCTACGGCACCGGAACGATCGGTGCCGCCGCGGCATTCACGCCGGTGTACCGGTTCCCCGTCTACCTGGAACGCGCCCTGGAGTTGACCAATGATGTGCGCGCCTACGGCGCCAGCGTGCTGGCGGCACTGGAAAAAAAGGATGCCGAGGCGCTCGGCGTGTTGCGCGCCAATCAGGACATCGACATCCAGACGCGGCTGCTCGACATCAAGACCCGGGCCGTTGCGGAGGCCGAGGGCCAGGTCGCGGCCCTGCAGAATCAGAAAGCCACGGTCCAGATTCGCCACGACTTTTATGCAAGCATCGACTTCATGAACCCATGGGAAGTCGCGGCGGGTGCCCTGCAGATCCAGGCAGCGATCATCAATGGCATGGCGGTGCCCCTGGACCTCACCGCCAGCGGCGCCCACCTGATTCCGGAAATGACCTTCGGCGCGACGGGTTGGGCCGGCAGTCCAACCTCGCTGGTCAAAGTCAGCGGCGACCAGGTGGCCGCATCGCTCGCGTCCTCGGCCAGCGCCCAGCGCGGCACTGCGGGCGTCATCAGCGAGGTCGCGGGAATGACGGCGACCCTGGGCAGCTACCACCGACGCATGGACGAATGGAACCTGCAAAAGGAAATCGCCGCCGCCGAGCTGATTCAACTCGAGACCCAGATCGCCATGGCCAATGACCGGCTGGCGATGGCCAACAGCGAAGTCGTCCTGCAGACGCGCCAGATCGCCAACGCCCGCGCCGTAGGCGACTTCCTGAATGAAAGATATACCAACGAGCAGTTGTACGGCTGGATGCTGACGCAACTCACCACGGTGCACACCCAGGCCTACCAGCTGGCCTTCGCCCTCGCCCGGCAGGCCCAGGGCGCCTATCAGTACGAACTCGGCAGCCAGGACGCCTTCGTCCAGTTCGGTTACTGGGACACCCAACTCAAAGGGCTCACGGCCGGGGAAAGCCTGCTCTTCGATTTGCGCCGGATGCAGGCCCGGTACCTGGAAGCCAATACCCGCGAGATCGAGCTGGTCAAACATGTCTCGCTGGCGCTGACGCAACCCCTGGCCCTGGTGCAATTGCTCCAGACGGGCCTGTGCGATATCGCACTGGACGAAGCGCTGTTCGATCGCGATCACCCCGGGCAGTATTTCCGTCGGCTGCGTTCGGTGGCACTCACCGTGCCCTGCGTCACCGGTCCCTACAGTGGCGTCAACGCCAACTTGACGCTCGCCCAGGCCAAGGTTCGCGTGCAGCCGCCCACTGCGCCGTACACGCCTGCACTGGCGCGGGATGTGGCCGCGGCCCCGGCGTTCGCGGCCAGCCTGCCGGCTGCCAACGTTAGCATCAGCACCAGTCATGGCCAGGACGATGCGGGCCTGTTCGAGGTCAACCTGCACGACGAGCGCTGGTTACCCTTTGAAGGGCAAGGTGCAATCAGTACATGGACCCTGGAGCTCGATCCCCGCGACAACGGCTTCGATGTCTCCACCCTCACCGACGTCGTCCTGCACTTGCGCTATTCGGCGCGCTCGGCCGGCGGTGACCCCCAGGCGGTACGCCAGGCGCTCAAGCCGTTGGGCCCGCGGCAGTTTCTGCTGAGCGTGCGCAGCAGTTTCAGCGACGCCTACTACGCCTTCTTCAACCCCGCCGATCCCGAGGCCACGCAGCAGGTGCTCACGTTGCCGCTGCTGGCCAATGTCTTCCCGTTCTCCAGTCTGGGCGCGGCTTCCATCACCGATATTTCGATCAACCTGATGCTGACCGAGGTACCGCCAGCTGGCACCCAGATCGCCAACGCCACGTTCGGGCCAACCGGCGGCACCGCTGTTGCCCTGTCGATCAACCAGGTGCCGCCACCGTCTGGCGGCGACCCCGTCGCGGCGCTTGGCGTCGTCACGGGCCAGTCAGGACCGCCGGGCGCCTACACGATGACCGTGCCCGAGTCCGGCATTGCGCCGGCGATCGCCATCACGCTCAATGGACATGCACGCCTGGACGCCTCGCAGTTCAACGACATCCTGCTGATCGTCAGCTACGGGATCGCCTGATGCTCAGCGAAGCCGACATCCAGCGCATCGTCTCGCGCATCGTCCAAGGGTGCCAGCCCATCGCGGCCGGCACCTTTGGTTCATACGCAGTCGGGCTCGCCCGCGAGGACAGCGACCTGGACCTGTTCGTCATCCAGCGCACCCCACTGGCAAAGTCAGCGCGACGCCGATCGATCTGTCGGCATCTGTTCGGCGTCATGCACCCGCTCGACGTCCATGTGTTCACCCCGGAGGAGTTCGAGGCCGATGCGCGAGAGGAATTGTCATTCGCCTGGATCATCGTGAAACAGGCCCGCTTGTACTATTGGACCGCGGAGGCGGCGGTGCAGGTGCCGGCGTTGCACGTGGGGAGCGATGCGATCATTTGATATCCGTCGGCGGGTGGTGTCTGCTTTGGCTCAATGCCTACCATATCGCTGTTCCAGTTCTCCCACGCTCCGCCGAATACACTATTTCAGTGGCCTTGCAGCGGACGCTAGCGAGCGGTACTGGCCCCTCGGATCTACTATCGCGGCTGTTGTCGCGGTTGTCCCCAAGCATGAAAACATATCCACGCGGAACCTGTGTTCGCTCGAAGCGCTGCGAGTAGCTTTTTTCCCTTGGCGACCCGGAATGAAAGGGCCCGAAGCTTTCTCCGTTCAGTAACACGTCCCCGTCGATAATCTCAATGCTGTTCCCCTCGGTGGCAGCGATACGCTTGACCTCGACGTTTCCTTCGCGTTCGTAAACCACGACATCTCCCAGGGAGTAATCGCTATGTCGACTATCACAAACCACCGCATCGCCTTTCATCAGGGTCGGGGCCATGCCATTTCCCTGAATGCGATAGCCCTCAATTCCTAGCAAGAGAGAGCGCGTGCCTGGTTGGATCAGCAGCCAAAAACTGACTGCCATCGCCGCAAGGAAGAAATAATGGTCTCGTTTGGTGTGTACTTTGACCCGGCGTCGCGCAAACCAGGCGCCGGCAAATGCTGATACGCACTTCGTCACTATGATGATCGCGACCAAGACAACTACGCCGCGCCGGCTGGTGAAAAGTCCAGACCAGCCTCCTATCAGCAGACAGCTCCATAACACGGCAATGAGCGCTGCGGCGAGTCGAGGTCGACCTGCATAGAGTAATCCCCATCCGCTAACGACAGCCCCCAGCAGAAACGCCAACGAAGGTCTGGCAGGAGTAACAACTTGCATATACACATCCATGAAAAGGCGCGCCGGGCCGCAAGCGTATCGTGTTCACTCCACTTATGAACTTCAAGAATGCATCCCTGCCTCACGCATGCCGGTTCAAGCCCTAGGCAGGTACTGTCCAGCCCAGTTGATTGCGAGCCTGTTGCAGGTCGGTCTGCATGTCGTGATCCCACAGCCATTCGAAACGCTCCGCGAGGGTTTTACCCAGCATCTGCTCGTTATCGGCGACAACAGGATCGCGCAGTTCATACAGTTCGCCGGCTTCCCAGGAAGTGCGCTGCACACGACAGGCACGTGGCCGGCGGATCGCGTCATAGGCCTCCAGCACAGCCTGTGGCCGGCTTGCCAGCACTTGTGGGTCAGCCAGCAAGCGGGCCAGGAGCCAGGCGTCTTCCAACCCCTGCCCTGCGCCGGCCCCCTGGTGCGGCAACATCGCGTGGGCCGCATCGCCGATCAGCCCTACGCGGCCGTGTACGTAACCTGGCAGTTCTTCGAGTTCATGCAGGGCCCAAAGGGTGGGTGACGGAATGCATTCGAGCAGCACTCGTGCGGCATCACCCCAGCCGGTGAAGGCAGCCAGCATCTCTTCCTGGGTGGCATTGCGAACCCATGGGGAATCGCTCGGCCAGGCCGGGTCAGGCCGACTGCGGTCGGAAGTGAACGCCACTACGTTGATCAGTCGGCCTTGTTTGACCGGAAACGTGAGGATGTGTGCATCAAGTCCCAAGTACATCTGCGGGACGTCGACCAGGTGCTCATCGACACCCCGGGCCCGGTACGCCGCGCGCAACTGTTGACTGTCGATCATCCCGCGGTAGGCACAGGTGCCGCTGAAGCGGGGTGCCGCGAGGGGGTGGCCCAGGCCTTGAAGCACATGATCACGAATCGAAGACTTGATGCCGTCAGCGGCGATCAACAGATCGCAACGATGTTCGCTGCCATCGGTGAACAACACGCGGGCCTGTTGCTCATCCTGCTCTACGCTGATCGCGCGCTTGCCGAATTGCGCGATGCCCTCTGGCAGTTGGCTGGCCAACGCGTCGAGAAAATCCGCACGGTGCACCGAAGACTGCCCTACCCCTTCGGCCAAACTGGCGCCAAGGTAGCCGGCATCCTCGCCACGGCGCCATTCGAACCAGATATCCTGCCATGGATCGAGCGTGCGGTCGGCGATCTGCCGATAGGGTTCGGCAATGCCCAGGCCGGCGATGGCGCGAACGGCGTTGGCGCCGAAGGAGACACCTGCACCAACCTCGCCAAAGGCCGATGCCGCTTCGAACAACTGCACGCTGAGATGGGAGTGGCGGCACAGATCCAGGGCCAATGCCACGCCGGCGATACCACCGCCGACAATACCGATGTGCAAGGTAGAGGGAGAAGAATGCATAGCAAGATACCCGTGTGGCTGTTTGTTATTGGAGTCACTGAATCATCGCCAACTGAGTGCTATTGATAAATACAGCAACTCCAATACACAGCATCATCAATGTGAATATTGGCTGGAGGCTGAGCGCTGGCGGCTCGATGCGTTTTGTATCAGGAAGACCAGAATGGCGATGGCCCCGACCAATCCCGGAATGGCGAAGATGAGGAAGCTCGCCTGTAACGGCAGCGAAGAGGCATGCAATGCGCCGCCCAGCAAAGGACCAATGATTGCGCCGGTGCGACCCACGCCCATTGCCCAACCGAGGCCGGTAGCCCGTATCTGCGGCGGGTAATATTGGACGGTACAGGCGTTGGCCAGGATTTGCGTGCCGATGGTGCACGCACCGGCGACGGCAATGAGCAAATAGAGCACCGGTAATGGCGCTTTGAGCGCCAGCAGACTCAGGGCCGCCGCCCCGCAGCAGAAGAAGACGAACAAGACCTTGGCAATGCCGATTCGATCGCCCAGCCAACCGCCGGCGACCGCGCCGATGATCGCACCAAGGTTCAGCACCACCAGAAACGCCAGGCTCGAGTTCAGTCCATAACCGGCGGCGCTCATGAGTTTTGGCAACCAGGAACTCAATGCATAGACCATCAGCAGGCAACAGAAAAACGCCAGCCAGAGCATGAAGGTGCTCAACCTGCGCCCCTCGCGGAACAGCTGTGAAATCGACACGTTCGAGCCTTTGGCGGCGATGCGGTTTAACTGGTCGGCTGCGCTTGGCACATAACTCGGCACAGCCTGCGCCAATAGCGACTGGGCCTTGATCGTCTGCCCGGTGCGCAGCAGAAAATCCATCGACTCGGGCAGCTGTCGTATCAGAAATGGCAAAGCCAACAGTGGAATCAAGGCCACATAGAACACAGCCTGCCATCCCCACAGGGGAATCAGCACCATGCCCAGGCCGGCAGACAACATTCCGCCCAACGAGTAGCCACTGAACATGAGGGCAACCAAGGTACTGCGCGATTGCTTGGGCGCATACTCGTTCATCAACGCGACAACGTTCGGCATGACCCCGCCAATACCCAGACCGGCCACAAACCGGCACAGCGCAAACGCCTCCGGGCTCTGCGCCAGGCCGTTGAGCGCGGTCACCCCGCTGAAAAGGGTGACGCAGATCATGATGGTTTTACGTCGGCCTATCCGGTCGGACAATGATCCGAAAAACAGCGCACCCAACATCATGCCCACCAGCGCACAGCTACCCAAGGCTCCAGCTTGCAATGCGCTCAGGCCCCACTCGGCCATCAGTGAAGGCAACACCACGCCATAGATGACCAGGTCATAGCCGTCGAAGATGATAATCAGCGCGCACCAGAACAGTACGCGCGCGTGGAAGGCATTGAAACGTGCCCCGTCAATCAGGGCTGATACATCGATCGTACGCATGGCATCGCTCTTTTTGTCATTGTTATAGAGCCGCAGGTTCAGAGGCCTGCGGAGGTTGCGCGGTGCCCAACTGGCTGATCGGTATGCGTGTCGTTCTTGCGTGAGGTAAACCGTTCAGGAGTTGGGCATTGCAGCGATCATGGCCAAGGCGTCAAGCGTGATAAATGCAGTGATCCACATACCTGTTATTTCGAGTATGAATACAGCTCAGGGACGAGCAAAAGCCACGCAGCCAACGCGATGGACGCGTCGCTATGGCAATTGATAGGCTGGCGGCTCTTGCAGCGGCCATTTCAGAGCGGTGCAGACGCAACGACGGGCGACGGATTTATTGCCCTGGCATGAGCCAACCTGCACGAGGCGTTATGGAATTACGGGAGCTGGATCTCAATCTTCTGTTGGTGTTCAACCAACTGCTGATCGACCGCAGGGTCTCGACTGCTGCGGATAACCTTGAACTGACCCAGCCAGCGGTGAGCAACGCGCTGAAGCGCTTGCGTACCACCTTGAACGACGAACTTTTCGTGCGCACCTACCAGGGAATGGAACCCACCCCCTATGCCCGGCAATTGGCCGAGCCGGTTGCGCTAGCCATTCAGACGTTACGCGATGCATTCAGTCGCCAGGACACGTTTGACCCGCTCAATTGCAATCGCAGATTCACCATGGCAATGACGGACATAGGTGAAATCTACTTCATGCCGCGGCTGATGGATGCGCTGGCTGAACGCGCTCCGGGTTGCTCGATCAGTACGCTGCGCAACAACACCGATACCCTGGCCGAAGGTCTGCAGAACGGTGCGATCGACCTTGCGGTCGGGTTGCTGCCTCACCTGCAAGCGGGCTTTTTTCAACAACGCCTGTTCCACCATCGCTACGTCTGCTTGTGCCGCAAGGGCCATCCAGCCACCCGGGAGCCGCTGACACTCGAGCGCTTTTGCAGCTATGACCACGTTCGTGTGGTAGCAGCGAACACCGGGCACGGCGTCGTTGATACTTTCCTCGCCCGTGAAGGCATCGAGCGAAACATACGGTTGGAGGTGCCGCATTTCGTCGCGATAGGCCACATACTTCAACGCACGGACTTGCTGGCGACAGTGCCCGAACGATTCGCGCTCAGTTGCGAACAACCCTTCGGACTCACTGTACTTGCGCCGCCCATGGAGTTGCCGAACATCGAGATCAATCTGTTCTGGCATACGCGATACAGCAAGGACCCGGCCAATCGTTGGTTGCGCCAGCTGATGTTTGAGTTGTTCTCTGATTGAAGGGCCCCTATTCAAGAGGCTCGACGGGCTGACTATTCGGCATCATCAAACTTTCCCTCCCAACCGCCTCTACCACCTTCACGCCAGCACCAAGCCCCGGATGATCAGGACTCCTAACCTTTCACATCAAGGGATGTGACCCAATTTGCCTTTGGAACCTCCCCCGTCGGCAACCTGTTTCGTCCCACCGACCATGTTCGATGTGCCGACCCTGATAGCGGCCCGACCACAAAGCAATATTGCCTTGCGCGCCGTGAAAAAAACGATGCCTCGCAGGCCTGTGTGCCGGGTTTCTCCAATGTCACCCGCACACTGAGTCTTAGCTCGGCCTACCTTGATCCCGCTACGGGCAGCCAACCGGTGCTGGTCAATGGCACCCCGGTAACGGGCAGCCCGCGCGATCATGCTTCAGGTAGCCAGACGACGACCCTCACTTCCATTTCCGAAGTCGGCGTATTTCGACTGCGCGCAACGCCATTGGCCAATGCCTATTTCGGTGAAACCGTCAGTGGCGGTGAGAGCGGCCTGGATGCCAGCGGGCGCCTGACCAGCAGTGGCGGAGCACGTCTGACGCGAGGTGGCGTCGACGATGGCGAGGGCAGCCAGAGCTACCGCTGGAGCGACGAAACCCTGCAGTACACCCCGGCAATCCTGCCGTTGGCCGATGACCGGCCATTTATGGCGGCCATTGCCGGGAGCTTCAGTGCTGCGACATTGACCGATAGCGATGGTGCCTGTTTTGGCGATGGCAATGGTTGTTCGGCGTATCACTATGACTTCGCCAACAGCCCTGGCAGCGAAATCCGTCTCGGCCGCTTGCGTCTGGGCAACGCCCATGGCTCGGAATTTCAGAGCCTGGACCTGCCCTTGAGCATCGAAACCTGGCAAAACGCCGCAGGTGGCAGCTTTCGGGTTGAAGGCCTGGATACCTGCACCACGGCAACCGTTTTGCAGGCGCCAGGGCTAACCTCATATACGGGGCAGCTCAGCCAGGAAAACTACGCAAATGACCAGATCACATTAATCGCACCGAGTGCTGGCCTGGGCCTGTTGCGCCTGCAGCCTCCCGGTGTCAATGGATCAGTTCTCGGTCAGTTGCCGGCCATGCCGTCCTGGCTGTTCTATGAGTGGAATGGCCAGGGCCGCGAGGCGGCAACGGGTCTAGCCAGATTCGGTATCTATCGAGGTTCGCCGTCGATGATATTTCAACGGGAGGTTTATCGCTAAGCGCCGGGTTTCGATAAACCGATTGACCTGGGTCGCGCAATGAACTGTGCTGCAAAAATGCCCATTACGCTGCAATATCACAGCACATGCTCATTCATAGGTCCTTAAACCTCAATATTCACCAGCCTTTTTGTTGGCATGCGATATGCCCCTGCTCTAAAAGCCTGAGTGTCTTCAATCAGGAACCCATAAGCCAAATCGAGCCGACAATCGATGGATACCCTCAATTTCCTAGTGAACAAAGTCCAACCGCTTTCAAGCACCGTGAGTGCCAGTGGGCAACTGGTCAATCTCTCTGCCAGCCTGAGCGATCAATTAGGTTATGCGCCAGAGGAGCTGCTGAATCAGCCGATTGAACGTATCTACAGTGTCGACTCTATACACGCCTTGCAGTTGCTGTTCGCCAATCCTCCTGCCGACGAGCAAGTCCACAGCCTGGAGCTGACCCTGATTCGCCACAACGGCGGCCTGCTGCAAGTGGTCGCCTGCGGGCTGCTGGAGTGGCGCTCGGTTGAAACGGCGCGCCTGCACCTGCTGAAAATTCCGCTCGGGTCGCTGGGGCATCGGCTGCGGGAAATGCACAACGCCAATGAAGTGATGAGCCAGATGCTGCAGAGCGCCAAGGTTGCCTACTGGTGCATCGAGTTCGCCGAGGCGGTGGACATCAACACGTCGCCGGATGAAATCGTGCGTCAGGTATTCGAAAACGACTCCCACTGGCGGATGTGCAATCGGGCTATGGCCGAGGTCTATGAGATGCCGTCGGATGTCGATTTCAACCAACAACCGGTTCGTCTTTATTGGCCTCGCAGCCCGGCCAACGAGGAGTTCGTGCGGCGCTTGATCGAAGCCGGTTTCAGCGTCGACTGCGCGCTCTCGGTGGACCGCCGTCACGATGGCTCACCGGCCTACGTCGAGAACGATGTCCGCGCGACCATCGTCAACGGACGTCTGCTGCGGATGTGGGGCAGCATTCGCGACGTCAGCCAGGAATTGCGCATGCAGCATGACGCCGAACAGCGCATCGATGCCTTGCGCCGGGTCTTCGATGCGGTGCCGGATGCGGTGCTGGTGATCGATGAACACCTGCAACCACAATGGCGCAACGCAGCCTTTGAAGAGATCTTTGGCATTATCCACGGCGACGGCATCGCTCGACTGCTGCTGGATAACGCCCTCCCCGAGCGTACTTGGCACAGCCTGCCACTGCCTGATTTGAGCGGGCGCGACTTGAACTTCAATGTGCATTGCTCGCGCATCCTGATTCGTGAAGGCGTGGCCTGGCGGGTCGCAGTGTTTCGCGAAAGCCAGGGTGTGCGCCGTGCACAAGAGTTGCATCCATGAAAGACAAGAACCTGCCACCCACGCTGCAGATGGGCATGCGCTCTTCAATAAATGTCAGCAGCGAGGTTCTTGGCGCGTTGCTGGAAACACCTGCGCTGCACGCCTTGCTCGACAGCTTCAGCGAAGCGCTGATCGTAACGGACGGTGAAGGTCGGGTGCGTTTTCTGAATCTGGCCGCCGAGCGCGTGAATCGACTGTCCAGACAGCAAGCCGTCGGGCTGTCCGACAATGAGTTTTACCACCGCTCGGCATTGAATTACGACGACTTGCAGACCGCGCTGAATCGAGGCGGTCACAGTGCCTTGACCCGCTCACGGGAAGGTCGGGTTCTACTCAGCAGCACCCACGCCATCCCCACCGGCGCCTACGAAAAACCGTTCAGGATGTTGACTCAGAAAGACTTCGATGGCAGTCAGCCGCAGCGTCGAGCGTCGCTGGGCAGCCGGCCCGTGGAGCCGCAAGGTCTGCGCGACCCCCAGGACAGCGCCCTGCATCTGTCACCTCAGCTATCGAGCATCGCCGACACCGGCGTGCGCGCCTTCCGACGTCGCGCACGGTTGTTACTGCTTGGCGAGCCTGGCGTCGGCAAGACCGCGATTGCGCGGCATATCCACCGTGCGGCCGGTTGGGGTGATCGCCCTTTTATTCACGTTAACTGCGGCAGCATTCCGGAGAGCCTGTTCGAGTCCGAGATGTTCGGCTATGAACGTGGCGCCTTTACCGGCGCACTGCAGGGCGGCAAGCAAGGCTATATCGAGGCGGCTTCGGGCGGGACCTTATTCCTCGATGAAATCGGCGAGATCCCCCTGCATGTCCAGGCCAAACTGCTGAAATTCCTTGAGGACAGTACGATCCAGTCGGTGGGTTCGCCCCTGAGCAAAACGGTGCAGGTACAAGTCATTGCGGCCACCAACAAGGATTTGCGCCACCTGGTGAGCGTGGGTGAGTTTCGCGCCGATCTCTACTATCGCCTGGCCGTCCTGCCGGTGGAAATTCCGCCGTTGCGCCAGCACCGGGATGACTTGCCGTTTCTCATCGACATTCTGTTGAGTCGCATCAACGGTGACCGCGAGCCCTCATTGAGCCTGTCTGCCGGTTGCCGGCAGCGGCTGATGAGCTATGACTTTCCGGGCAATATCCGCGAGCTGGTGAACATCTTTGAACGGCTGGCGGTCCTCGCCGACGATGAAGCGCAAGAGCATCATCTGCCGGCTGAACTGCTCGAGCCGATGCGCCCTCAGGAATGTTTGACACCCTCGGCTGCGGATGGTGAACCAGAGGACGATCCAGAACGCAATCTCAAGCTTCAAGTCCAGCATTTCGAGCGACAGGTCATCCTCAGGGCCGTGCACTTATGCGGCAGCAAGCGCAAAGCGGCGCAGCACCTGGGTATCGACATCGGTACGCTGATCCGCAAGCTGCAACGCGACTGAATCTCCCCGACACAGGGATGTGTCCAACTGCGCATAAAGCGCTGCAAAAACGCATACAGCCGTGGTTGTTTTTGCCTGCATGTCACCCCAAGCATTAGATAAAACCCTTTATATTCAATGCGTTAATTTTATGGCACGACCTGTGCTCCTGGTATTTGCACCCCCTCATCATGGGGCTTTGCATCAGGGCCGGCTTGCATCAGCCGAGCCGGTAGCCAGGAGGAATAATAAAAATGTTGATCACCGGGATCAAAAGCCGACCGGTCTATGACCAGTTGCAACCGCTGCCGGGAGGCATTCGGCACATCATCGCCGGGCAAGGCAGCGGCGGGCGCGCCATGTTGCGCTTGCTGGGCGATATGGCGGGACTGGATCGACCGATTACCTTGCTGTACTCCCAGGAGTCGTTTTCCGGCCAGGATTTCCTGAGCCAACTGCAGCAGCACGCCGAACACCCACTGCACGTGCATGCCTCTAATCAGGCACTGATCGACGAGCTAAAGACTTTGCTCGGCGAAGCGCGTATGGGCACCCGTCTTTACCTCGCAGGTTCCGAAAGTTTCCTGGGCAGTGCCATGCAAGTGGCCACGCATTTCGACCTGAATCGCGACGAAGTGCTGCGCGAGCACTCTGGAACGCTGGTCCGCCGAGTCTGGTGCGTGCACTGCGACAGCTACACCGAAAATGTCACCCAGCGCGTCTACGACTGCCCCGGTTGCGGCCTGACGCTGGTGGTGCGCGATCACTATTCCCGCCGGCTGGCAGCCTTTCAGGCGGTCAAGGCCGATGCCGAAGTCCCGGGTGAATTGCCCGAAGCCGAGGAGCTCGACACATGAGCCAGAACAATGGGACGTTGAATCTGCGAGTGGCCCGAATCGAATCGGTGACCCCGCAAATCAAGCGCTTCACCCTGGTGTCGCCAACCGGCGCCCATTTGCCGGCGTTCTCCGGCGGCAGCCACGTCGTGGTGCTGATCGCCAATCAACACAACACCTTGCGCAACCCCTACTCGCTGTTGAGTTCGCCCTACGACACCAGCAGCTATCAGATTGCCGTGCGCCGGGTAGAAAGCGGTCGCGGCGGTTCGGTCTCGCTGCACGACAACGTCAGTGAGGGCGATCTGATCGAGGTCACGCCGCCGGTCAACCTGTTCCCGCTGATCAAGCAGGCGCGCCTGCACCTGTTCATCGCCGGCGGGGTCGGGATCACGCCGGTGATTTCCCAGCTGGAAGAATTGCGCCTGAGCAAGGTGCCCTTCGAGCTGCATTACGCGGTTCGCGGCGAGGAGCATGCGCAACTCGGCAAAGAGTTGCAGGCCACCTACGGCGCGCAGGTCCACCTGTATCGCAAAGGCATCGAATCGCGCATGGACATAGGCCGGATCCTCGCTGACCGCCCGCTGGGCAGCCACGTTTATGCGTGCGGTCCGGACAGCATGATCGACGCCACCCTGGCCTGTGCCCGCGACCTTGGCTGGACCGACAGCCACGTGCACTTCGAGCGCTTCCTTGAACAAAGCAGCGGCGGCGAAGCCTTCAGTTTCACCCTCGGCCGCAGCGGCGCGACCATCGCCGTTTCGCCAGACCAGACCATGCTCGAAGCGGTGGAGGCCGCCGGTTACAGCATGCCTTACCTGTGTCGGGGCGGTGCCTGTGGCCATTGCGAAACCGCGGTCCTGGAACTCGACGGCGAGCTGCTGCACACCGATGACTGGCTGTCCGATGAAGACAAATCCAGTCGCAAGAAAATCATGCCCTGCGTATCCCGCGCCAAGTGCAATCGCCTGGTCATCGACCTCTGATCGACGGAGACATAACAATGAATATCAAATTCAATCCCGACGAAACCTACCGCGACGACTACACCTTCGCCAACAGCCCGGAAACCATCGCTCGCGCGCCCTTCCCGTTCCCTGATGACAACTACATGTACTCGATGAACCTGGAGCCGCATGTCTCGGTCGGCGACGGTGCGTTTCGTGCCGCCTTCGATATTGATGAGCACTACATCAGCGAGTGCCGGGACCGCGCGATCACCCTGGAGAAGGATCCGGGCATGCACTACGTCTCGGCGCCGCACATGATGGAGGCGCAATGGGATTTGCTTGAATTGATCATGGAGTCCTACGCCCGGGACTATCCGCAGTACTTCAGCCTGGCACGTGAAGGTCGGCAGTGGCATTGGACCAACCGCCTGCTGGACATCGACGACCACTTTACCTTCGGTGATCCGGCCACCCTGCCGTACGAGCCCATGGAATACGTGACCCGACAGGCGCAGGGCGATTGGGTGCTGCAAGAAGAGCGCGACGGCACGCTGTACTGGGGGGCCGGTATCGCTACCCAGCGCGCCGATTACTCCCTGCGTTTCAACCTCGGCATGAGCTGGGAAGAGTTCCATGGGCCGGTGCCGCTGGTGAAGGAAATCGGCATGCTCGACCGCGCACTGAAATTTCTGCTGCGCCTGCGCACCGGCCACCCGGTGCGTCGATTGAACTGGTCGCTGACCGTTAACCCGCGTCTGGAAGTCTCGGCCGAAAGTCTGCCGGAATGGGCACCGGACCGCACCATCGTGACCGCGCAAAATGCCGGCAAGCTGGTCTACCTGCGTATCGAGTTGCAGCCACTGCATCGCCTGCCGCGCAGTAACGCCATCGTCTTTCCGATTCGCACCTACCTGCTGAGCCTCGAAGACATCGCCACCAACCCGGCGTGGGCCCGACGCATACATCGGGTCCTGCGGGATTTGAACCAGCAACTGGTCGATTATAAAGGCTTCGACCGCTACCGCGATGCCGCCGTCGAATGGCTCTCCAAGTACGACGACGAGCCCAAAGCCTGACACGACTCTCTGTGTAGGAGCTGGCTTGCCAGCGAAGGAGTCAAAGGCGCCGCGTATATCCAGGATGCACGCGTTTTCGTTAACGACCTTCGCTGGCAAGCCAGCGCCTACAGAAAAGATCGCGGCATCCTGAAATAAAACCTATAGGCAGGCCAACCTGCCAGTACTGCAAATCAACTGCCATTGATAATGAGGAAATAAAATGAGTGGCTTACCCAACGCGCGTGCAAGCGTCGCCGATCAGGATGCGGAACAACTCCGCGCCCTCGGCTACAGTTCGGATTTCAATCGAAGCATGAGTCTGTGGGAAAACTTTTCCCTGGGCTTCACCTACCTGTCGCCGGTCGTCGGTGTCTACACCCTGTTCGGTTTGTGCCTGGCCGCAGGCGGCCCGCCGATGTTCTGGTCATACCTGCTGATCGGTGCCGGCCAGCTGCTGGTGTGCCTGATCTTCGGTGAAATCGTTTCGCAGTTCCCGATTTCCGGTGGTGTCTACCCTTGGGCTCGCCGCTTGGTCGGCAAGCGCTGGGCGTGGATGGTTGGCTGGGTCTATGCGTGGGCCTTGTGTGCGACCATCGCCGGAGTCGCGGTGGGTGCCGGGCCCTATCTGGCGATTATGCTCGGCTTCAATCCGGGTCCCGAGGCCAATATCTATATTGCCCTGACCATCATCCTGCTCTCGACCTGCCTGAATCTGGTGGGCACCAAACTACTGGCACGCGTCGCCATGTTCGGCTTTCTCTGCGAGTTGGTTGGAGCGATTCTCGTTGGCGGCTACCTGCTGATCTTCGAGCGTCATCAGCCGTTCAGCGTGCTGTTCGACACCTTCAACCTCGAAGTCAACGGCTCGTACCTGCCGGCGTTCCTTGCGGCGTCCCTGGCGGGCCTGTTCCAGTACTACGGCTTCGAGGCCTGCGGCGATGTCGCCGAAGAAACCCCGAACCCAGGCAAGCGCATCCCCAAAGCCATGCGCATGACGATCTATATCGGCGGTGCAGCGGCGATGTTCGCTTGCCTGGCGCTGATTCTTTCGGTGCCGGACATGGCCAAGGTGCTGGCCGGTGAAGACACCGATCCGGTGGCTACCATCCTGGCTAACGCCTTTGGTCCGGTCGGTTCACGGCTGGTCATGGCGGTGGTGATGGTGTCCTTTATCTCTTGCGTCTTGAGCCTGCAGGCAGCGGCCAGCCGTCTGTTGTTCGCTTATGCCCGTGACGAAATGATCGTCGGCAGTTCGTTGCTCAAACGGCTCTCGGGCAACCACGTGCCGTCGTTCGCGTTGCTGATCAGCGGACTGGTGCCCGCAGCGATTGTCTGCCTGGGCATGTTCATGGCCGATGCCGTGGCGACCATCGTCGGCTTCGCGGCGATTGGGATCTACGTCGCGTTCCAGTTGATCATCGTCGCGGCATTGATCGCTCGCGCCAAGGGTTGGCGCCCGAATGGTCAATTCACGCTCGGCGCCTGGGGCCTTTGGGTAAACCTGGCAGCGCTGGTGTATGGCGTGTGCGCCATCGTCAACATGGTCTGGCCGCGCTCGCCGGATGCGCCGTGGTACATCAACTATTCGATGATCCTGACCACGCTGGTGGTGATGGGCGCCGGCCTGGTTTACATGCTGCTCGGCAAGCCTTACGACAAAGGTACGGCGCCGGCGGGGGATGCCTGGAAGTTTTCAAAATCGCTTGCCAAACCTGCGGACATTTCCGGCGTGTCGACCAGTCGATCATCGATCTGATAACGAGCATCCCTGTAGGAGCTGGCTTGCCAGCGAAAGCGGTGGGTCAGCCAGCATCAATGTTGAATGTGATGGCCCCTTCGCTGGCAAGCCAGCTCCTACAGGGGACCGTAGAAAAATAAAAATTTTGAAGAGGACAATGCCATGCAAACCCAACTCTTGATCAACGGCCAACTGATCGACGGCGAAGGCCCTGCCCAACCGGTGTTCAACCCGGCCCTGGGTCGTGTGCTGGTGGAGATCAACGAAGCCAGCGAAGCCCAGGTCGATGCCGCCGTGCGTGCCGCCGACAACGCCTTCGAAAGCTGGTCGCAAACCACGCCCAAAGAACGCTCGCTGCTGCTGCTCAAACTCGCTGACACCATCGAAGCCCATGGCGAGGAACTGGCCAAACTCGAATCCGACAACTGCGGCAAACCCTACAGTGCCGCGCTGAACGACGAGATCCCCGCGATCGCCGACGTGTTCCGTTTCTTCGCCGGCGCCAGCCGTTGCATGAGCGGTTCGGCCGGCGGTGAATACCTGCCCGGTCACACCTCGATGATCCGCCGTGACCCGGTCGGCGTGATCGCCTCCATCGCGCCGTGGAACTACCCGTTGATGATGGTCGCCTGGAAAATCGCCCCGGCCCTGGCCGCCGGTAATACCGTGGTGCTCAAGCCGTCGGAACAGACCCCGCTGACCGCGTTGCGCCTGGCTGAACTGGCGTCGGATATTTTCCCCGCCGGTGTGCTTAACCTGGTGTTCGGCCGTGGTCATACGGTCGGAAGCCCGCTGGTCACCCATCCTAAGGTGCGCATGGTGTCGCTGACGGGCTCGATCGCGACGGGCTCGAACATCATTTCCAGCACCGCCGACAGCGTCAAACGCCTGCACATGGAACTGGGCGGCAAGGCCCCGGTGATCATCTTCGACGACGCCGACATCGACGCCGCCGTGGAAGGCATACGCACCTTCGGCTTTTACAACGCCGGCCAGGACTGCACCGCCGCGTGCCGCATTTATGCGCAGGATGGCATTTACGACAGGTTCGTCGAGAAGCTCGGCGCGGCGGTCAGCAGCATCAAGTACGGCGTGCAGGATGACCCATCGACCGAACTGGGCCCGCTGATCACCGCGCAGCATCGCGACCGTGTGGCCGGGTTCGTCGAGCGTGCCGTGGCGCAGCCGCATATCCGCTTGATCACGGGCGGCAAGGTGGTGCACGGCGATGGCTACTTCTTCGAGCCAACGGTGCTGGCCGACGCGCAACAGGATGACGAAATCGTCCGCCGCGAAGTATTCGGGCCGGTGGTGTCGGTGACCCGATTCAGCGATGAAGCACAGGTGCTGGGCTGGGCCAACGATTCGGACTACGGCCTGGCATCGTCGGTCTGGACCGCGGATGTCGGTCGTGCGCATCGCCTTTCGGCCCGCTTGCAGTACGGCTGCACCTGGGTGAACACGCACTTCATGCTGGTCAGCGAAATGCCCCATGGCGGGCAGAAACTGTCTGGTTATGGCAAGGACATGTCCATGTACGGGCTGGAGGACTACACCGTTGTGCGGCATGTGATGTTCAAACACTGATGACCATTCGGTGAGCCGCGTCGCTTTCGGCGCGGCAATCAACTGAATCACCTGATGGCTTTGCTGCATCGCGCTCGTTTTGTGCTTCAGCATTGGTCTGGCACTCACCCTGGTATCGGTCGGTGTTGGCTACGTCAGTTCATCGCTACCACTGAAGCGGACGAGGTGATAATCGATGCGAGGATTTATGACCGCGACGCACGCTGCCGCTCCTATCAGCTAGCCGCCGAATCCATTGCCGACCTGCTTGACTGAGGCTTACTGTTGCTGAGTTAACCCGTGAAAACGGTACTGGAGAAAGCACTTGCGAAATCTCGTGCTGCCGTTGCATTTGAACCAGGCAGCCGCTCAGACCAAGAAATGGCGTCGTCAATCAGCTGAGTGATTGACGACGCCTGCTTTGGGCTTGTTTTTTCTTCAACAGTGCATAGTTGTTAGTTAAGACTTAATTAAATACCAATCTCAGCGCTCGCCCAGCTGCTCGATGACACCGCGTGCCTTCAACTCGACCAGGCGTTCATCGTCCAGCCCCAACTGCCGCTTGAGGACTTCATCCGTATGTTCACCGAGCATCGGGGCCGGGCGCAGGTACTCGACTGGCGTGCCTGACAACTTGATGGGACTGCCCACCGTAACGAAATCGGCCTTCAGCGGATGGGGGATGTTCACCAGCATATTGCGTGCCTTCACCTGCGGCTCATCCAGCGCCTGGGCAATGCTGTTGATCGCGCCTATCGGCACGCCCTGCGGGTGAATCCGTCGCACCCATTCATCGGCAGTAGCGCCGAGAAAATGCTGGGTGAGCATCTCGATGATCGTCTCCCGATGGGTCACTCGGTCCGCATTGCGTGCAAAGCGTGGGTCTTTAGGAAGGTCCGCCAGACCGATAGCCTCGCACAGTGCGATAAACTGGGAGTCATTGCCGCAAGCGATGATGAAATCCCGGTCACTGGCACGGAACACCTGATACGGCACGATGTTGGCGTGGGCGTTACCGTAGCGGCCTGGGGGTTTACCGGAAGCCAGGTAGTTCTGGCTCTGGTTGCACAGCGTGGCGACTTGAACATCAAGCAGCGCCATATCGATGTGCTGACCCACGCCGGTTTTCTCGCGGCTGAGCAATGCAGCTTGAATAGCGACCGTGGAGTAGAGTCCGGTCATCAAATCAGAAAACGCCACGCCCACTTTCTGCGGCCCGCCACCGGGCAGGTCATCACGCTCCCCCGTGATGCTCATCAACCCGCCGATTCCCTGGATGATGAAGTCATAACCCGGTTCAGCAGCCCGCGGCCCGGTCTGCCCGAAGCCGGTCACCGAGCAATACACCAGCCGCGGGTTGAGCCGGGACAAGGAGTCATAATCAAGCCCGTATTTGGCCAACGACCCGGCCTTGTAGTTTTCGATCAGCACATCGCAGTCGGTGGCCAGCGCACGCACCAGCTCCTGGCCTTCGGCGCTCGCCAGGTTCAGTGCCACCGATAACTTGCCGCGGTTGGTCGATTGGTAATAGGAGGCTTCGTGGGTAGCCTCATCGTTCTGGCCCTTCATCCATGGCGGCCCCCAACCACGGGTGTCGTCACCCACACCCGGTCGTTCAACCTTGATCACTTCGGCGCCCAGGTCGGCCAGGGTCTGGCCACACCAGGGGCCGGCCAGCACACGGCTCAAGTCGAGTACGCGGTATCCAGTCAAAGCACCCATGTCATTTCACCTTTGTTTGCGTGCATTCGGCGTGGCACAGCGACAGGCCGAGGGTCGCGCGTCGGCGCAGCCAAGGACCCGGCCGGTAACGCGGATCGCCGGTCAATTCGGTCATGCGCTCCAGGATGGTCAGCAAGCGTTTGCTGCCGACACTGTCGCCCCAGGCCAACGGCCCCTGCGGATAACCCAGCCCTCGGCGCACGCCCTCCTCCAGGTCTTCGACGCTGGCGATGCGCTGCTGGACGATATCGCCGGCCAGGTTGACGATCATTGCCAGCACGCGCTGGGCGACGAAGCCGACACTGTCGTTGATCATGCTGACTCCGACGCCGTCGCGCGCCAGCAACGCATGCGCGGCATCGCGCATGTCGACGCGGGTGGCCGGGGTCGGCATCAGCGTGCGGTAGCGCGCGCTGTCGAGCAGCGGGTCGATGCAGACCGTGCGCGTCGGGTCGGCGGCAAAGCGTACCGCAGCGCTGGTGGCATCCAGGCCATAGGGCGCCAGCAGGCAGAGTGCTCCGCTGGACGGCGTGGCGCCCTGCTCTACCTGCGCGCCCAGCTGCTCCAGCAACGCCATCAGGCTGACACGATCGGCCTCGTTCTCGGTCCCCAGCCACACCGGTGGCAGGGTCTCCACGACCGGCACTGCCTGCGCCGGGGGCGCATCGACCATTTGACCGTTGGCGTAGCGGTAAAAGCCCCGCCCGACCTTGCGCCCGACGAACCCGGCCTCAAGCATCTGCCGGGTCAGCGCGGCCGGACGATAGCGAGGTTCCTGGTAAAACTGGTGGTAGATCGACTCGATCACCGGGTGCGAGACATCCAGGGCTGTCAGGTCGAACAGCTCCAGCGGCCCCATGCGAAACCCCAGGCCTTCACGCAGGATGCGGTCGATTTCGGCGGGCTCGGCCACGCCTTCCTTGAGTATTTGCAGGGCTTCGGTGCTGTAGGCGCGCCCCGCATGGTTGATGATGAAACCCGGCGTGTCCTTGGCCCGAATCCCCCGGTGGCCCATGCGCGCCGCCAACGCCTGCAGGCGATCACCGACTTGCGGGTCACTGGCCAGGCCGTCGATGACTTCGACGACTTTCATCAGCGGCACCGGGTTAAAGAAATGGAACCCCGCGACACGCTCAGGACGCCGACATTCCCGGGCGATACTGGTCACGGACAGCGACGAGGTATTGGTGGCCAGAATGCAATCGTCACCGACGACCGCTTCAAGCTGTGCGAGCAACGCCTGCTTGGCATCGAGGCGCTCAATGATGGCTTCGACGACCAGGTCGACGTCCTCGAGCTCGGTCAGCGCGGTCGCTACCTGCAGGCGATCGAGTGCCGCCTGTGCATCTGCGCCGAGGATCTTGCCCTTGCTCACCAGCTTGTCCAGCGTCCGTTCAAGGTTATCGCGAGCGGCCTGGGCGGCGCCTTCGCGGTTATCGAACAGCATTACCTGTATGCCCGCCTGGGCAGCAATCTGGGCAATGCCGGTGCCCATGATGCCAGCCCCCACCACCGCCATACGGTTGATCTCACGTGTCATGAATCACTCTCCCGAGAAGGTGGCTTTGCGTTTTTCCAGGAAGGCATTGGCGCCCTCTTTCTGGTCCCTGGAGTCGAACAGCAACTGAAACGCCTTGCGCTCCAACGCCAGGGCGCTGTCCAGGGGCAAGTCGGCACCGAGCAGCATCACCTCCTTGATCTGCGCCACAGCCAGCGGCGGCAAGGCGGCTATTTCAGCGGCCAGCTCAAGGGCTCGCGGCACTGTGCGCTCGTCACTCACCACCTCGCTGACCATGCCCATGGCCAGCGCTTCGGGGGCCGCGACCAGACAGCCCGTCAGGGCGATACGCATCGCCTGGAACTTGCCGACGGCGCGAATCAGCCGTTGGGTGCCACCGGCGCCCGGCATCAGGCCAAGCTTGACCTCCGGCTGGCCGAAGCGTGCCGATTGTCCTGCAACGATGATGTCGCAGTGCATCGCCAATTCGCAGCCGCCGCCCAGGGCAAAACCGTTCACCGCGGCGATCACCGGTTTAGGGCAACGAGAAATGGCCTCCCACAAGTACTCCGTGTGGCGACGATACATCTCGATCGGGCTGGCCTCGGCGAACTCGCGGATGTCGGCACCAGCGACAAAGCACTGTTCACCACCGGTGAGAACAATCGCACGCACCCGTTCATTGCCGGCCAGGGCGCGAAAGATTTCTGCCAACTGTTCGCGCACTGCGCTGTTGAGCGCGTTCTTGACCTCGGGCCGCTGGATTCGTACGACGGCGACGGCGTCATCGCGAATCTGCAGAGCCACTACAGCGTTGAGCTGGGAGTCCATATCTACCTCTTATTTTTTGTTTCGCTATGCGAAACTGAATACCGTAATTACGATCAATCATAGATACGCTTCTAAATTTCTGTAAACAGGCAAACCAATAAATCTGTTTTACCCCTTTAATTACAGCGACTTAAAGATACTTAATAAATTGATTGGTATTTTTAAAGCCAACGAATACAATTTCGTCAGGCGAAACTGTATTTTATTTTCTTGCATTTCTCGAAAGCGAGGTTCTACCATGGGTCGCAACAAGGCAGATCACCAGGCCGTGGACCAGGCGAAAGGAACGGATGAAATCGGCTTGCTAAAGATGGGCATGCTTGATCCCGCCAGCGCGCTGAGCGATGACGAAAGCACTGGCCAGTTCGTGACGGCGTTGGCCCGCGGGCTTGAATTGATGCGGTGTTTCACCCCGCGGGACAACGTGCTCGGCAATCAAGACCTGGCGCGGATGACCGGGCTGCCCAAACCGACGGTGACGCGTCTGACCAATACGCTGATGCGGCTGGGCTGCCTCAAGCGTGAAGTGCATTCAGGCAAGTATCAGCTGGACGTCGGTGTACTGGGTTTCGGCTACGCCATGTTGTCGAACCTGGCGATTCGCACGGTGGCGCATCCCTTGATGGAGGAACTGGCCAATCACGCTCAGGCGGCCGTCGCCATGGCCGCCCGCGACCGACTGCAGATGGTGTACCTGGATGTGGTTCAGGGTCAGGGCAACATGACCATGCGCCGGCAGATCGGCAGCTACTTGCCGCTGGCGCAGAGTTCGGTGGGCCGGGCGTGCCTGGCGGCGATGCCGGAAACCGAGCGGGAATTTCTGCTCGACCACATTCGCCAGCGTGAAACGGAGCAATGGCCAGCCATCCGCAAGGGCCTGGACAGAGCGTTCAGGGATTACGCCGACTACGGCTTCTGCCTGTCGGTCGGTGAGTGGCACCGCGACGTCAACTCCGTCGCAGTGCCGTTGCTGCATCCGCAGTACGGGTTGCTGACCTTCAACTGCGGTGGACCGAGCTTTCAGCTACCCCGTGAACAGCTCGTGGACGATATCGGGCCTCGCCTGATCAACATGGTCAATAACATTGGCGCCGCTGCTCGCTGACGCAACGGAGTAACGGCGCCCTAAAAAACCGGCTCGCTTGCGAGCCTTGGGAGCGCACATGATCCGTGATACCGAAACCCTGCAGATACTGCTGGATTCCCTTCGTCAGTTCGTCAGCGAAGTGCTGATTCCCCGTGAGAACGAGGTGGCCGAGACCGACAACATCCCGGACGACATCGTTGTGCAATTGCAAGAGATGGGGCTGTTCGGTCTGACCCTTCCGGAAGAGTTCGGCGGCATGGGCGTGACCATGGAAGAAGAGGTCAATATCGCCTTCGAACTGGGGCGTACCTCCCCGGCCTTTCGTTCCTACATCGGCACCAACAACGGCATCGGCTCCATCGGCATTCTGCTCGATGGCAGCCCGGAGCAGAAAGCCAGGTACCTGCCAAAGCTGGCCAGTGGCGAGCTGCTCAGTGCCTTCTGCCTGACCGAACCCGACTCGGGGTCTGATGCTGCCTCGCTCAAAACCACGGCGGTGCGTGACGGCGACAGCTATATCCTCAACGGCACCAAGCGCTTCATCACCAATGCCCCCCACGCCAACATCTTCACCGTGATGGCGCGCACCAATCCGGACATCAAAGGTGCCGGTGGCATCAGTGCGTTCATCGTGGAGCGTGACACGGCCGGGATCTCCTTGGGTAAACCCGATCACAAGATGGGCCACAAAGGCGCTCACACCTGCGACGTGATCTTCGAAAATGCCCGCGTTCCCGCCAGCCAGCTGATCGGTGGCGTTGAAGGCGTGGGTTTCAAAACCGCCATGAAAGTCCTGGATAAAGGTCGCCTGCATATTGCCGCCCTGAGCGTCGGCGCCGCCGAGCGCATGCTGGCCGATTCGCTGCAATATGCAATCGAGCGCAAGCAATTCGGCAAGCCGATTGCCGAGTTCCAACTGATCCAGGCGATGCTTGCCGACAGCAAGGCGGAAATCTATGCAGCACGCTGCATGGTCCTGGATGCCGCACGCAAGCGTGACGACGGACGTAACGTCAGCACTGAAGCCTCCTGCGCCAAGATGTTCGCCACTGAAATGTGCGGACGGGTCGCCGACCGCTGCGTACAGATTCATGGTGGCGCCGGCTATGTCAGCGAATATGCCATCGAGCGTTTCTACCGGGATGTTCGCCTGTTCCGCATTTATGAAGGCACCACCCAGATCCAGCAGCTGGTCATTGCCCGAAACATGATCCGCTACGCGCAAGGCTGAGGCCACTGACCTTCAATTCCCGGCTCAAGTCCCCTCCCCCATAAATACAATAAGGTAACGCTATGGACGCTGCTGCTAAGGCGAGTGCGACGACGCACGCCAAAACCAGTACCTGGGTGCTGGTCTTCATCTTCTGCTTTCTTGGATTGTTGATCGACGGTGCCGATCTGATGCTGCTGTCCTACAGCCTCAGCAGCCTGAAGGCCGAGTTCGGCCTGAGCAATGTCGAGGCCGGCAGCCTGGGTAGCTTCACCCTGGCCGGGATGGCCATCGGTGGCATCTACGGTGGCTGGGCCTGCGATCGTTTCGGCCGGGTGAAAACCGTGGTCTGGAGTATCGTCCTGTTTTCCGTCGGCACCGCTGTCCTGGGCCTGACGCACAGCTATTGGCAGTTCGCGATCACCCGTTTCGTGGCCTCGCTGGGGATCGGCGCGCTGTACGTGGCCTGCAACACATTGATGTCCGAATACGTGCCCACCCGCTACCGCACCACCGTACTCGGCACCCTGCAGGCAGGCTGGTCAGTGGGGTATATCGTTGCCACGCTGCTGGCGGGTTGGATACTGCCAGTCCATGGCTGGCGCTGGCTGTTCTACATCGCCATTATCCCGGTGGTCCTGGCCGTGGTGATGCAACGTTTCGTGCCGGAGCCACAAGCCTGGATCAACGCTCAGGCCGAGCGCGCCAGGAAAAAAATCAAGGGCGCCCAACAGTCATTCCCCGCAAAGCGCGAGAGCATGTACAAGCTGATCTTCAGTGATCCGCAGGCCAGCCGGATGTTTATCTTCTGGGCCCTGACTGCCGGCTTTCTGCAGTTCGGTTACTACGGTGTGAACAACTGGATGCCGACGTACCTGGAAAGCGAACTGGGCATGAACCTCAAATCCATGACCAGTTATATGGTTGGCACCTATACCGCCATGATCCTCGGCAAAATTCTGGCTGGCTTCGCGGCTGACCGTATCGGGCGTCGTACCGTGTTCGCCTTTGGCGCCCTGGGGACCGCGGTATTCCTGCCGGTGATCGTGCTGTTCCAAAGCCAGGAAAACATCCTGTGGATGCTGGTGGTGTTCGGCTTTTTGTATGGCATTCCTTACGGTGTGAATGCCACGTACATGACCGAAAGCTTCGAGGCCAAATTTCGCGGGTCCGCCGTAGGGGGCGCCTACAATATCGGGCGTCTGGGCGCAGCGATTGCGCCGGCCGCTATCGGCTTCCTCGCCTCTCATGGCTCGATCGGCGTGGGCTTTCTAGTCATGGGTGCGGCCTACTTCATCTGCGGCGTGATTCCGGCGCTGTTCATCAAAGACAAGCAATTCGATCCGCAAAAACAATAGAAGCGGTTACTCGGCAATCAGCAGCAGTCTGGCGGGACTTTGTGTTCCTGCCGGCTGCTGCTAATGCACGAGATCAAGACTCCAAACGTGTGACGTCTCCCTCGTTCATACTCAAGACATCGCAATTTGGGCGCGTGAGGATGTCTGTCGAATAGGCATGCCTACCGCAGTGTTTTCCTGGCAAACCCGTTGATGACGATGTAGAGCAATGGGCCGATCGATACGAATACTGCTGTTATCAGGAAATAAGGCACAAGAGAGGCCGTAGATCGGCCTTTGGAGCGAGCATCCCGATACATCCAGACGCAAGCGAGGACGCCCAGCAGGTAGAGGTCAATGACTACCTGGGCAGTGTCCGGGCTGGACAGTAACCCAAGGCCAAAGTCGATGAGCGATTGCTCGGCAAAGAGCAGGGTACCCGCCGTATACAACGAAAAAATTACCAATGTAGCAAGTGAGATGTAGGGTCTTTTCATTTGTCCTCCTTGGACAAGTAGCGATGATCAGTACAGACAGGTTAGTGATATCGTCTCGACGAAATCAATGACCTCGCAGGTCATGGTCTCAGCCAATTCGCGCCCTCAGAGTCGAACTATGAGCACCCGACCTTTTCCTCGAACGACACCCTTGATCGACTACCTGAGCCTCCATTTACCCCAGAGCATCCGGGAACGAAGCATCACCATTGAGCGGTTCGCTTGATGATACGGCTGCGTTCCCATCCTGTTTCGCGTCACCCTGGTGCTGGAGGCTACGGCGTCACGCTGTGCGTGTGCGTGTGCGTGCACGGGTTCTGGACTGGACAGGTATCGCTGTTGCGGCGCTGGCTATTTCCCAGGCATCACGAGGTTCGTCCAGGTCGCGGTTGAGGGTTTCCGGGGTCTTGAACGTGGTGTACAGGGTGATCAGCGTGAGCAGCGTCAGGTAGCAGGCAATCGGCAGCCAGGCTTTGACACCGGCGCTGGCATCGCAGTCGTGGCTCGCCACGACCAGGGCGATAATGCCGGCACCGATCATCGGCGCAATACCGCCCGCGATCACTGCTGACGCTTCCCGGGCGATCGACACACCCATGTAACGGTGGCGGGAGCCGAACAGCTCGGGCATCAGCGCCGCCTGGGTGCCAAACATGCCCCAGGTACCGATGCCCAGCGCGATGGAGATGGCAATGATGCTCGCCACCACGTTGCCCAGGCTGAGTACCCACCACACCGGGAAGGCCAGTGCCAGTTGCAGCAGCGGGTTGACGCATACGCGCTTGAGCGCCTTGAGGCGGATGAAGGTCGGCGATTCCTTGAGTGACAGACGCATGTACAGCCCCAGTGACTTCCTGCAGGGCGCGTATCGCGCCCAGGTGGCTTTTGCGGCCCTGGCCGAAGAGCTGCACTTTGGGCGTGCGGCGGCGCGCCTGCACATTGTCCAGCCGGCCTTGAGTGCGCAAATACGTGCCCTGGAGGACGATGTCGGGGCGCAGTTGTTCGAGCGCGACCGGCACCGGGTCGAGTTGACCGAGGAAGGGGCGCTGTTTCTGCCCGAGGCCCTGGCGACCCTGCGCCAGGCCGGGCGCGCCCGTGAGGTATTGCAGCAGGCCGCGGCCGGAGAGGTCGGGGTGTTGCGCCTGGCCTTTGTGTCTTCAACCTTGTCGCACTTGTTGCCGGTGCTCGTGCGTACGCTGGAGGAGCGCTACCCGCGTATCGAACTGGACCTCAAGGACATGCCTTCGCTGCCGCAGGCCCGGGCCTTGCTGGACAATGCCCTGGATTTTGGCTTGATACGCCTGCCCTTGAATGTGCCTGGGGTGCACACGCGCATGCTCTTCGAGGAGTCGCTGGTGGTGGCGCTGCCGCAAGACCACCCGCTGTGCGCCCAGCGTCGTATAAAGCCTCAGGATCTGGCCGGGTGTCCGATGCTGGTGCTGGCGCGTAAGTTCGCTCCCGGGTTGTATGACCAGATGCTGGCGGGTTTTCACCGACGCAAGATCACCCTGACGATCGCCCGGGAGATGGGCGAGTTCACCACCCAGTTGGCGTTGGTGGCCGCCGGCCTGGGCCTCGGCATCTTGCCAAGCGGTGCCGCATCGGCGCTGCCCATCGGAGTCGTGACCCGCCCCCTGACACTGGCCATGAGCGGCGCCGGCATCGGCGTGGCCTGGACCGGCCTGGAAAACCCACGCAAGCGAGCGCTGATGCAGGTGCTCGACGAACTCTATCCATAAACTGTAAAAACTTGGACAACAACCTCTAGCTTTTGAGATGGAGCTCAGCACCCAGATGAATGGCCTGTAAGAAAGCACTGTCGTGAGAGACGACGATCAATGCCCCTTGATACTGGTTAAGCATCTGCTCCAGCGCGATTCTACTGGGCAGATCCAAATGGTTATCCGGCTCGTCCAGCAACAGCAATTGCGGGGGGCGCTGTGCATACAGCTGCGCCGCCAGGGCTATTTTCAGGCGTTCGCCGCCACTCAACTGACAGGTCTCGAGCATCGCACGATCCGCATCAATCCCCATCTGCGCCAGCCGGGTTCGAGCCTCGGCTTCGGGCAATTGCGGATTACTCTCATGGAGCCACTGCACCGCCGTGCGTTCGGGATACTGCAATCCGGCGTGTTGATCCAGCCAGCCGACATGGCAACTGCAAATGAGTTCGCCTCCGCGCACCGGCAGTTGGCCAGCGATTACTCGCAACAGGGTCGACTTGCCGCTGCCGTTGGCGCCCAGGATCGCCATGCGCATAGGCCCCGTCAGCGTCAGATTGACCGACGCCGTATGACCGAACGGCAGCACGACATCGTTGAGCTGCAATATCAGCTTGCCATTGGGCACTACGCTTTCCGGAGACAGCATCATGCGTTGAATGTCCGGCGCGTACCGCGCACGGGCCTCGGCGATCCGCTGTTGCTGCTGCTCCCGGGCCACCTGTTGATTGAGGCGCAATTTTCCCTGACTGTTTTCACTGCGCTCTTTCTGGGCATTGGTGATCAGTTTGGTCTGATTGCCGTCGCGGGCCTGACGGTCGCCGCGGGCATTACGCCGTTGCTGACGCTCCATCTGCACGACCATCTCACGTTGCTCACGCTTGGCCTGCGCCCGCTCACCTTGCAATGCCGACTGGAATGCCTGCTGTTCTTGCTCGCGCGCCGCCGCATACTGATTGTAGTTGCCGCCATAAACCGCCAGCCCCAATGGCGAAAGCTCGACAATTTCGTTCACGTGCTCCAGAAGTCCGCGGTCGTGGCTGATCAACACCAGGCCGTTGGGCCAGCGATCGATCTGCTGCGCCAGCTTGAGTTGCTGATCAATATCCAGGTGGTTGCTGGGCTCATCCAGAATGAGCCAGTCGGCCCGGGATAACCACGCCCCCAGCAGCGCCACCCGTTGCCGTTCGCCGCCACTGAGGGCGTCGGTCCGCGAGTCGGCATTCAAATGACCCAGGCCGATCTTTTCCAGCTCGGCGTCTAGCCGTGCGGCGCAATCCCACTGATCGACGGCCAGCGAATGGTCGTCATCGTCGACGCTGCCTTGGGCTATGCGCTCCAGTGCCGCCAGAATATGGTCGACCCCGGCCAGCGCCGCAACGCTGGGATAGCGCTCGGATTCCAGTAACTGCGCCACGGCGTAAACCCGCCCTTCGCGACGGACGATGCCGCTGGTGGGCAGTTGCTCCCCCGTCAGGAGCCGGCCAAGCAAGGACTTGCCACAGCCATTGACGCCCACGATTCCCGTGGCCCTGGTACTGAAGGTGTGGTTCAAGTGATCGAACAGCATGCGCCCGTCGGGCAGGTTGAACGACACTTGATCAAGTTGAAGTAACCGTTGAGTCATGACGCTTCCTTATCAATCGGCCTGATAGGCCTGAACCACTCCCTGATGGTGCGCAACAGCACCCGGCGGATGGGCAATGACCGTGAACACGGCGCCTATCCACATTTGAAAATAACCTTCGAACAGCATACCGGCCCTGATCGACGTCGCGAGATCTTGTGTCACCCTTAACACCATGGCCACCGTCCAGGACTACGACTTCTTTGCCGCAACGATCAAGGCGCTCAAGCAATGAGAGCGCTGGCCGACCACCCTGCCCTTTTGACAGGCCCGGGCGACTCAATTGCCCGACCCGTAATCGCCTGACAATGCTTCAACGGCCGCGGTGTGTCACACCACTGCCGCCGGTCCCGGTGGGATGGATTATGGAAAGCACTGAACCCTGTAGGAGCCGGCTTGCCGGCGAAGGCGTCTTAATGGGCGGTGCAAGGCTTGAGGCCGCCTTCGCTGGCAAGCCAGCTCCTACAGGATCACCTGCATACTGATGGATTATGGTTAACGTCAAACCCTGTAGGAGCCGGCTTGCTGGCGAAGGCGTCTGCATGGGCGGTGCAAGGCTTGAGGCCGCCTTCGCTGGCAAGCCAGCTCCTACACGATCACCTGCATACTGATGGATTATGGTTAACGTCAAACCCTGTAGGAGCCGGCTTGCTGGCGAAGGCGTCTGCATGGGCGGTGCAAGGCTTGAGGCCACCTTCGCTGGCAAGCCAGCTCTTACACGCCGGACGTCTGGCGGGACACATTTGACCGCCATCAGGCGCGGTTGATTTTTTCAACTTGCATTAATAAACGATCGGTCTATATTCATGCCATGACCGACTTGCCTAAACGCCGCGGGCGTCCGCCGAAAAGCCCCCGCGCCAATCCCGATACCCGCAATGCGTTGATTCGCAGCGGTACCGCCCTGCTGACCGAACAGGGCTTCATGAGTACCGGCATCGATTTGCTGCTGACGCAGGTCGGCGTGCCCAAAGGCTCGTTCTACTATTATTTCGAAAGCAAGGAGGCCTTCGGGCATGCCGTGCTGGACAACTACGCCGACTATTTCGCACGGCGCCTGGATCGGCATTTCCTCAACGAAGACCTGCCGCCGCTGCAACGCATAACCGCCTTCGTCGAAGACGCCAAACGCGGCATGACCAAGTATGAATTCAAGCGTGGCTGCCTGGTGGGCAACCTGGGCCAGGAAGTGACCTTGCTGCCGGCCAGCTTTAAACAACGCCTGGACGCCGTGATCAACTCCTGGCAAGCGCGCTTGAGCAGTTGCCTGCAAGCGGCCAAGGCCTGCGGCGAACTGAACCCGGCGGTGGATTGCGAGGACCAGGCGGCGTTTTTCTGGATCGGTTGGGAGGGTGCGGTACTGCGTGCGCGCCTGACTGGCAATACGCATCCGTTGGATATTTTCCTGCGCGGTTTCCTGTCAGGGCTCAAAGCCTGACTTTTTTGCACTATTTATAGACGATCAGTCTAAAAGGAGAAGAGTGATGTTTGACGCCATTCTGATTGAGAAAGACGACGCGGGTTATCGCGCCACCCTGCAGCGCCTGCAAGAGACGCAGCTGCCCGAGGGTGACGTCACGGTACGCGTTCACTACAGCACGCTGAACTACAAGGATGCCCTGGCCATCACCGGCAAAGGCCCGGTAGTGCGCAAGTTTCCGATGGTCCCGGGCATCGACCTGGCCGGAACCGTCGAGCACAGCGAAAACGCGACTTACAAAGCCGGCGACCAGGTCCTGCTCAATGGGTGGGGCGTGGGTGAAAACCATTGGGGTGGCCTCGCGCAAAAGGCACGACTCAACGGCGACTGGCTGATCCCCCTCCCCGCCGGATTTACCGCGGCACAGGCCATGGCCATCGGTACCGCCGGCTACACCGCCATGCTCTGCGTGATGGCCCTGGAACGCCACGGCGTCACGCCCCGCAGCGGCGAGATCCTGGTGACCGGCGCCAATGGCGGAGTCGGCAGTTTCGCCATCGCGCTGTTGAGCGGCCTGGGCTATCAGGTCGTCGCGTCCACCGGTCGGCCACAGGAGTCGGACTACCTCAAGGCGCTGGGCGCCAGCGACATCATCGACCGTGCGAGCTTGAGCGAGCCGGGCAAACCCATGGTCAAGGAACGTTGGGCGGGCGTGATCGACTCCGTGGGCAGCCACACCCTGGCCAATGCCTGTGCCGCGACCCGTTACGGTGGTGTGGTGGCCGCGTGCGGACTGGCCCAGGGGATGGACTTCCCTGCCAGCGTGGCACCGTTCATTCTGCGCGGGATCACCCTGGCCGGTATCGATAGCGTGATGCGCCCTCGGCAGGACCGGATTGACGCCTGGAATCGCCTGGATCGCGATCTGGACCGCACACTGCTCGAACAGATCACCCAGACGGTCGCGCTCAAAGACATTATTCCGATGGCGCAGAAACTGTTGGCTGGCCAGGTACGGGGGCGCCTGGTGGTCGCACTGGATGTGTAGGAGCGAGCTTGCTCCTACAATGTGTGGCGTTTTTCGTGGTGAGACTCAGCTGGGTTTGAACCCCATGAACTGCTGCACCAGCGTCGCCAGCACCGGCTTCAGCCGGGCCACCAACGTCTCGTCCAGCGCATAGGGGGCGACCTCCTGCATGTAGCTGCGCTGTGCCAACTCGAGCTGGATCGCATGCACCCGTTGTGCAGGGTTGCCGTAGGTGCGGGTGATGTGGCCGCCCTTGAAGCGACCGTTCAACACCGCAGGCAAGTCCGGCGCAGCGTCCCTGGCCGAGGCCAGCAAGGCCTCGGCGATGCCGGCTGCGCATGAGGTTGCGTTGGCCGTTCCGAAGTTGAACACCGGCAGTTCTCCATCGAACAGATGGGGAATGACCGAACGAATCGAATGGGCATCCCAGAGCAAGGCATAGCCATGGATGGCTTTGATTCGCTCGAGTTCCGACTGCAGGGCGCGGTGGTACGGCTGCCAATAAAGCTCGAGGCGCCGCGCCGTTTCCGCCTCGTCTGGCGCCTGTCCATCAAGGTACAGGGGCACGCCGTCGAAGGTGGTGAGCGGACACAGGCCGGTCGTGTTCTGGCCGGGGTACAGGTTTTCACCGTCGGCCGGGCGATTCAGGTCGATCACATACCGCGAGCACAGCGGCCGCAGGACGGATGCGCCCAGAGCGCCGGCAAAGTCGTACAGCAATTCGATATGCCAGTCCGTGTCGTCCACGGCAAGCCCGGTCGGGCTGAACCGGTGCCGAAGGTCGTCGGGCAAATGGGTCCCCACATGCGGCATGGAGATCAGCAGCGGACCGTGGCCCTGCTGCAGGGTGAATACGGCGTCGTGACTCATACGGTTTCCTTCAACAACTGGGCAAGGGCGGCGCGGTAGTCGTGCAGAGCGTTAGCCTGCAGCGCATGTTGGCCGTTATCGATGACTTTTTCCCCGCCGACGAAGACGTCGCGCACCGGATTACCGCCATGCTCGCAGAACACCAGCGCAGAGAGCAGTTGCCGCGGATTGTCGGGGTCGACATTGGGCGCATCGCGGTCGATCACGACAAAGTCGGCGCGCTGCCCCACCGACAACCCCGCGACTCGCCGACCGGTCGCTGCGGCGCCGCCGATCACCGCCTGACTGAACAACCGGTCGGCGACCACCGGCGCGTTGACGTCGGCCAATACGTTGCGGCGGCGGTGCAGCAGGCGCTGGCCGTACTCAAGCAAGCGCAGTTCGGACCAGGGGTTGACGGTGATATTGCTGTCGGAGCCAATCCCCCAGCGACCGTTGGCCGCCAGGTACCGCTGGGCATCGAACAGACCGTCGCCCAGGTTGGCCTCGGTCGTCAGGCACAGGCCCGCCGTGGCGCCACTGCGCGCGAGGTCGGCGTATTCGGTGTCGTTCATGTGCGTGGCATGCACCAGGCACCAGCGGCTGTCCACGGGCTGGCGCGCCAGCAGCCATTCCACCGGACGCTGGCCGAGGGCGGCGATGCAGTCGTCGACTTCCTTGGTCTGCTCGGCGATATGAACGTGGATCGGCGCCTGACCGTCATCGGCATTCAGCCCCTCGAGCAGCGTCGACAGCGACGCCTCGGACACGGCGCGCAACGAGTGCGGGGCCACGCCATAACGCAGATTGGCGTGTTCGGGCATGGACGCCTTCAGCCGCTGACGCAGCGCCAGAATCCACTCCGGCGAGGAGATGAAGCGCCGTTGGTGGGCCAGGGGCTCGGTCTGCCCGAAGCCGCTGTACTGATAGAGAACCGGCAACAACGTCATGCCGATTCCGACCTCCTGCGCCGCGCTGACGATGCGTTGCGCCAGCTCTGCCGGATTGTCATAAGGCTGCCCGTCGGCCCCGTGGTGCACATAGTGAAACTCGCACACCGACGTGTAACCGGCCTTGAGCATCTCGATGTAGAGCTGGCGCCCGATGGCGTGTAAATGTCCTGGTTGCAGTCGCTGGGCGAAACGGTACATCAAGGTGCGCCAGCTCCAGAACGAATCGGCCGGGTCGCCCATGGTTTCGGTCAGGCCGGCCATGGCGCGCTGGAACGTATGAGAATGCACATTCGGCATGCCGCTGACCACTGGCCCGGACGCCAGTGGCATGTCCGGGCTGCGGGCTGCATCGACACGGATCTCGCTCAGGTCGCCAGCCTCATCCCAGCGCAACAGCACATTGTCGTGCCATCCGCCAGGCAGCAGTGCACGTTCGGCAAACAGGCTGCGATGGGTCAAAACAGGATTTGAATCGCGATCTACGGGAGCATTTACATCGACATCGGGCTTCACGGTCACCTCGCAAAAAACAGACAGGAACGGGCCGATCAGCCGGCGTGCGAAGCGTCGCGGGCCAGGACACTTTGCAGGAAGCTGCGTGTGCGCGCTTCCTTGGGTGCGGTGAACAACTGGGCCGGCGGGGCTGCCTCGACGATCGCGCCCTGGTCCATCACCACCACCACGTCGGCCACTTCACGGGCAAATCCCATCTCGTGGGTGACGATGATCATGGTCATGCCTTCGGCGGCCAAGGTCTGCATCACCTGCAACACTTCACCCACCAGTTCCGGGTCGAGCGCCGAGGTTGGCTCATCGAACAACATCACTTTGGGGTCCATGGCCAAGGCGCGGGCAATGGCCACTCGCTGCTTCTGGCCCCCGGACAGGGTGCCGGGATACACGTCGGCCTTGTGTTTCAGACCCACCTTGTCGAGCAGCTGCAAGCCCTGCTCATGGGCTTCCTTGCGCGACTTCCTGTGCAGGGACAGGGGCGCCAGCGTGACGTTTTCCAGCACCGTCAGATGCGGGAACAGATTGAAGGACTGAAAGACCATGCCCACTTCGCTGCGCATTTCATCCAGTTTCGCTTCGGACATCATCTGGCCCTCCTCGACCACGGTGTGACCGCAGACGTGCAGCGTGCCGCCTTCGGCGGTTTCCAGACCGTTCATGCAGCGCAGGAAGGTGCTCTTGCCCGAGCCGCTGGGCCCGATCACCACGACCACCTGGCTGGCCTGCACGGAAAAATCGATGTTATGCAGCACCTGGTGCGTCCCGAAGGATTTGCTCAGGTTCTTGATGTCGATAATGGTTGCACTCATCACGCTCTCCCGTCCGCACGCAGCATTCTTTCGGTTCTACGCAGAATCAATGTTGTGGTACCGGTGAGCATCAGATAAATGAACGCGATAGCCAGGTACACTTCCAGCGAGCGGTAGGACACGCTGATGATTTTCTCGCCCTCGTGCATCACATCGGCAATGGTCAACAACGACACCAGCGCAGAGTTCTTGATCAAGGCGATGAACTCGTTACCCAGCGCCGGGATCATCCGGACAAACGCCTGGGGCAGGATGACCTTGCGCATCGCCATCCTGTACGGCAAGCCCAGTGAGCGCGCGGCTTCCATCTGGCCTTTTTCGACTGACTGAATGGAGCCACGGACAACTTCCGACACGTAAGCCGCGCTGTAGATGCCCAGGCCGAAAATGCCACACACATACGCGGGCAACTGAATGCCGAAATGCGGCAAGCCGAAAAACAGGATGAACAGTTGCACCAGCAGTGGCGTGCCGCGCACCAGTGTCAGGTAGGTGGTGCAGAAACCGTAGATGATGGCGCGGTCTTTGTTCAGCCGACCAAGTCCGATCAACAGACCGAGAATACAACTGAGCACCAGCGCTGCAGCCGTGATTTCGAGGGTGACACCGGTGCCCGCCAAAAGCGCGCGCCAGCCCGCCCAGACCGGGGAAAAATCGAGGTCCATATATATACTCCGCAAGTTAAGCCACTGCAGGACATCCGGCACGGATACGCAGGATGGCGATCAGGTCATTATTCTTTTGTTGTGCCAAACCACTTAAGTATCAGTGCTGCGTATTCACCGTTGCTGCGCAGGGTTTGCAACGCCTGGTTCATTTGCTGAGCCAGTTCGGTGTCATTCTTGCGGATGGCAAAACCATACAACTCGGTGGTCAGGCCTTCATCAAGCACCCGAACCCGCGGCTCGGACTTGGCATACTCCACCGCGGCTGGCCGCCCGGTGACGGCGGCGTTGACCCGGCCAATGGTCAGCAGGTCAAACATGGCCTGGTTCTTCTCGACTTCGACAACCTGGACCGCCGGGTAATGGTTTTTCAGGAACTCGATGGATTTGGTGCCCACCTGCGCGGTGACTTTCTTGCCTGCCACCAGGTCGGCGGGTTTATTGATCGTGGTGTCGTCCTTGAGGACCAGCACCGCCAGACCGCCACGGTAGTAGGAGTCGGTGAAGTTGACGACCTGGCGGCGCTCGTCGGTCATGTAGATGGCCGAGGCCGCCACGTCGAACCGGTTGGAGATCAGGCCGGGAATCAGCCCTTTGAAGCCGATGTCGACCCATTCAACCTTCTTGCCCATTTGCTTGCCCATGGCTTCGATCAACTCGACGTCGAAGCCCGTTCGCTGACCGTCCTTGATAAATTCCATTGGCGGGAATGTGGCATCGGTGCCGACTCGCATCACCTCATCCGCCGCCTGGGCAGGCATGCAGATCAGGGTCAACAGGGCAAATACCGCAGCGATCGGGCTTAGCAACTTGGAAGCATTCATCAAGGGGTCCTCGGCGAGGGTGAGTTCTGAAAAGGGTCAGAACAGTGAGCAAGCGACAGGCTAGAACCGATTGCTGATACGGCTGCCTGCTTTTCTTGTGAGGCTGATCAGCTCAGCTTCGCGTGATCCAACTCGTAGCGAAGGCGCCATCAACGTGATGGTGCCCTGGAGACTTTCATCATGTGAAATCAGTGGCACACTGACCCCCCATACGCCCTGGTCGACTTCACTGTCGCTGGTGGCGAAACGGTTCCTGCGAATTTCAATGATTTCCTTCTCCAATGCCTCCAGGCATTGCGGCGAGTCGCCCAACTGCTCCTGCATGAGGCGCTGGCGAAGCTCTTCGGGCAGAAACGCCAGCAGGCTCTTTGCAGATGCGCCATGCATCAACGAATGCGCGCGGCCCTTGGTAAAGGAGCAGCGCAGCGACCGGTTGCACTCTTCCATCGCAATGCAGACCATCTGTTCGTTGCTGTACACCAGCAGGCCGACACTCTCGCCGGTCCGTTCCACCAGTGCGCTGATTTCGTCGCGGCTCTGGTTGATCAGGTTCGAGTTCTGATCAAAACCCCAGGCCAGTTGCACACCCGTGGCCCCGGGTGCAAAGAGGCCCGATGTCATGTGCTCCTGCAACAGCCCCCACTTTTTCAGGACCGCAAGGTGACGATAAACCGTACTTAACGGTATCCCCACTTGCGAGGCTATGCGCTTGGCACCCATCGGCCGTCCGGCCTTGGCCACGCAAGCCAATACCTGCAGGACACGATCGACGATGCTTTTGGTTCCAGAATCGTTCATGGCTTCAGTATAGGTAGCTATTATCAGTTTTGGAGTCGTGTTCTCATCCTGCGGGAAAGACGAGCACACTAATTTGAGTGACCGCCCACGCCCCTGGGCAAGACTGACTTTCGGGTCAGTCCTTGCAGTTTTTTTTCAGCGTCAGGGGGAATTGGCCTGATGGCTAACGCGGCGATGCTGATCGTGGCCTACTTTGCGGCACTGCTGCTCAACTTTGGCGACTTTGCACGCTTTGCCAAGAGCGAGTCAGTGATGAAAAAGGGCAACTTCTGGGGCCTTCCGGTCAATTTCATCCTGTTTGCGTTAATCACGGTCATTGTCACTGGCGGTTCGATACAGGTGTTCGGCGAGGCCATCATGGACCCGTGTTGATCGTTGAAAGAATCAATAACCCGATCGTCTCGATCATCGGCGCCATTACGTTCATCGTCGCCACGATGGGCATCAACATCGTTGCCAACTTCGTCTCGCCCGCCTATGACATCGCCAACCTGGCGCCGCAGAAAATCAACTTCAGGCTGGGCGGCTTGATCGCCTCGATCCTGTCGGTGCTGGTCTGCCCATGGTTGTTTGTGTCGAGTCCGCAGGCGATCACGATTTTCGTCAGTGTCTTCGGCGCGGTGTTGGGGCCGATGTTCGGCATCATGGTCTCAGACTACTACCTGGTGAAGCGGCAGATCATCAAGCTGGAGGATCTGTACACCCTGTCTCCCGAAGGCTCGCTGTACTTCAAGGGCGGCTGGAACACCAAGGCCTTGTTCGCGCTGATTGTTTCGGGAAGCGTGTCGATCAGCCTGGCCTTGCTGGGCGCATTCGGGCTGATGTTCAACATCGGCGACTGGGGGTGGCTGATAGGTGCGGTCAGCGGAGCATTCATCCATGTGGTGGCCAGTCGCATGGGGGCGGCTGGGTCGCCGCGCGCCTGAAAGCTGTTTTCATTCCCGTCCTGGGCTGTTTGGACGATGCCATTGTTCTGCCAGTGAACACCGCCATGAACGAAATGGTTGCCACCGTGCAGGATGTGGCACGCAACGCCGAAGCCGCAGCCTGCTCCGCCGATCAGGCTGACCGGCAAGCGAACCAGGGCACGTTGGTGGTTCAGCAGACCATAGCGCGCATCGAGAGACTGGCGATGACTGTGGAGCAGTCTGCGCAATCCATCGAGCGCCTGAACCATGACAGCGCCAACATCGGCACGGTATTGGATGTGATCAAAAGTATCGCCGAGCAGACCAATCTGCTCGCCCTCAATGCGGCTATCGAAGCGGCGCGCGCAGGGGATGCCGGTCGCGGTTTTGCCGTCGTGGCTGACGAAGTTCGAGCGTTGGCCCGCCGAACCCAGGAATCGACGGCGCAGATTGAAGGCTTGATCGGCACCTTGCAAACGGGTGCGCAAGGTGCGGTAGACATGATGGGCATGAGCCGCGTCGAAGCCGGCCATACCGTGGGGTCGGCCAAGGAAGCCGGTGCGGTACTGGCAACGATCAACACCGCTGTGTCGAATATTCAGCAGATGAATCAGCAGATTGCTACCGCTGCCGAGCAACAGAGTTCGGTGGCCGAAGGGATCAATCGCAGTGTTGCAAGTATTCACGATGTCGCTGAACAGTCGGCTGCCGCCGCAGAAGAGTCTTCTGCCGCCAGCACTGATCTGGCCCGCCTGGGCGGCGAATTGCAAACCATGGTCAGCCGCTTCAAATTGGTCTGACGCAGTAACAAGCCGGCCCTGTCGCACCGATCCTGGACGGCTGGGCCCGGCTTGCCCTCCTCCCTATGGATGATCCCATGTCATCCATACCTTGATGATCCATCCTTTGTCAGCCCCTGAAGAGTGGCCTCTAATGCCGCGAAGCCAGTGATCCCTATCACTGATTTCAACAATAAAAACTCTTCCAGGAGATACCATGCACAGCGGTCCCACTTTATTGCTGGTGTTGTTTTGCGCCATCTTTCTGATCGTTTTCCTAATCGTCAAAGTTCGCGTCCACGCCTTCCTGGCCTTGACCGCAGCGAGTTTTGTGGTGGGGATCGGTTCAGGCATGCCACTGGCGCAAATGGCCTCTTCCTATGAAAAAGGTGTCGGTGGCACACTCGGGTTCCTGGCAACGGTCATTGGCCTTGGCGCCATACTCGGCAAGATGCTCGAAGAATCCGGTGGCGCGGAACGCATCGCCCGCACGCTATTGAGCGCCATGGGTAAAGAGCGTGCTTCATGGGCCATGATGCTCGTCGGGTTTATTGCGGGCATCCCCGTGTTCTTCGAGGTTGGATTCGTCCTGCTTATCCCGCTGATCTATGTGGTCGCGAAAGAGACCAGGATCAACCTGCTGTACCTGGGCGTGCCCTTGGCCGTGTCGCTGATGGCCGTTCATTGCATGTTGCCCCCGCACCCTGCCGCCATGGCGATTACCGGGATGCTGGGCGCCGATGTCGGCAAGGTCATCGTGTACGGCCTGATTGTCGCGCTGCCGACCGCCATCATTGCCGGGCCGCTGTGGATCAAGCTGGTCTGCAAGAGTGAAGCGCCTGACACTCAAGCAGCTTTTCTGGACGAACATTGCGATGACAGCGCGACCCGGGACTTGCCAGGCCTGGGCTTGACGCTGCTGACCATCCTGTTGCCACTGCTGCTGATGGTAGGGAAAAGCCTCGCGACCGCCCTGCCCCATGACTCGGGCGCATTCAGTGTCATTTCGTTCCTGGGCACGCCGCTGATAGCCCTGTCCATTGCCGTGGTGTTCGCCTACTGGGCGCTGGGGCTGCGCCGCGGCTTATCGATGCCTGACTTGCTCGCGCACACTCAGAAGAGCTTTCCTCCACTGGCCAGCATTCTGTTGATCATCGGTGCCGGCGGGGCATTCAACGGCATCCTGGTCGACAGCGGCGTGGGTAACGCGCTGGCCGGTTCGTTGACGCAATTGAACATGAATCCCATCGTCCTTGCGTGGTTGGTGGCCGGGTTGATGCACTTCGCCGTCGGCTCGGCGACAGTGGCCATGATCAGCGCGGCGGGCATGGTCCTGCCGATGCTGGGCGCTCATCCCGCCGTGAGCAAGGAAATCATCTGCATTGCCATCGGCGCCGGCGCCATTGGCTGGACCCATGTGACGGACTCCGCCTTCTGGGTGGTCAAGGAATACCTGGGGGTCTCGCTGGCCGAAGCCTTGAAGAAATTCACCCTGGCCACCGTACTGGCGTCCCTGGTCGCGCTGGGGCTGACCCTGCTGCTGTCGAATTTCGTTTGAATCAACCCGTATTTTCAGCCTTATCTGTTTAAAGGGACCACGTCATGATTTTGGGAAAAACACTTGAAAGCTGGTACGCCAGTCATCCTTTGATTCGCGATCTGGTCGCGCTGCAAGAAACCACCTGGTTCAACCCTGCCGTGGCGCCGGTCGCGGAATCGATCGGCGATGTGGGGTTGACGGCCGCCGACGTCGCCGATGCCAGCGCTCGCCTGACGCGTTTTGCTGCTTACCTCAGCCGTGCGTTCCCGGAAACGCAGGCCAGTGGCGGCATTATCGAGTCGGACGTGGTGCCGGTGCCACACCTGCAGCAAGCGCTGAGCGAGCGCTACGGCCAGGCACTGGCTGGGGCGCTGTGGCTCAAGCGGGACAGCCATCTACCCATTTCGGGCTCCATCAAGGCGCGCGGCGGTATCTATGAAGTGCTCAAGCATGCCGAGGACCTGGCGTTGGCTGGCAATCTGCTGACCCTTGACGACGACTACGCCGTGCTGGACAGCGATAAGGCGCGGGCGTTTTTCGGCCAGTATAAAATAGCCGTCGGCTCGACCGGCAACCTCGGCATGTCCATCGGCATCATGGGCGCTGCGCTGGGCTTCCAGGTGACCGTGCACATGTCGGCGGATGCGCGACAATGGAAGAAAGACAAGTTGCGCTCGCACGGCGTCACGGTTGTCGAGTACGCCTCCGATTACAGCGTGGCCGTTGCGCAAGGCCGTCAACAAGCGGAGTCCGATCCGGCCTGCCATTTTGTGGACGATGAAAACTCGGTCAACCTGTTCCTGGGCTACTCGGTGGCCGCCGAGCGCCTGAAACAGCAATTGGCGCAGGCCACTATCACCGTGGATGCGCAACATCCATTGTTTGTCTATCTGCCCTGTGGCGTGGGTGGCGCGCCTGGCGGCGTGGCCTTCGGCCTGAAGCTGGCCTTCGGTGATGCCGTGCACTGCATTTTCGCCGAGCCCACTCACTCGCCGTGCATGATGCTGGGCGTCTATACCGGGCTGCACGACGAAGTGAGCGTGCAAGAATTCGGTATTGACAACGTGACGGCTGCCGACGGCCTGGCCGTCGGCCGCGCATCAGGTTTTGTCGGCAAGGCCATGCAGCGTTTGCTCGATGGTTTCTACACCGTCAGCGACGAGGAAATGTACAGCTTGCTGGCACTGCTGGAGCGCTGCGAAGGTGTGCGTCTTGAGCCCTCCGCGCTCGCCGGCGTGCCCGGCATTGCCCGAGTCCATGCCGACCGGCAAGGCTACCTGGCCCGCGCGGGCCTGGACGACCAGGCCATGGTGCAAGCTACCCATCTGGTGTGGGCAACGGGCGGCAACATGGTGCCTGGCGACGAGATGGACGCGTATCTGGCCAAGGGCCGTGAATTGCTCGGCAAGGGTTGATCGGGCGATAGACCCGCGCGGCAGGAATGCGCCCGGGTACTCGTTGATTCAAGCGCAAAACCGGATGTGGCAAGATGAACGACTTGCCACATCCGAGTCCGTTTGACCTCTGGGAATGCGTCCTGCACCCGGCGGCTTTTGTGCTCGAGGGAAAACTGTCGTGCTCAACCTTCCTCCTCGTATCAGTTCCAGGCTCAACAGCAGCCAGTTTGCGAACCTTCACACCTTTCTGGTCGCCGCGCGTCACCTGAGCTTTGCCCGTGCGGCGGAGGAACTGTGCTTGACCGCAAGCGCCGTGAGCCACCGCATAAGCCGGCTGGAAACCGCGCTGGCGATGAAACTGTTCCAGCGCCTGACCCGGCAGGTCAGCCTGACCGATGAAGGCGAACGGATCTTTGAAATACTCCAGAATGCGATGGGAGAATTGTCCGAAGCCCTTGAGCAATCGTCACAAGCTGAAGTGGCTGGCTCCATCGCGCTCTATGTAAGGCCTTCCATCGCCCAATGCTGGCTGGTTCCCCGGCTGGCGGACTTTGTCGAGCGTTACCCTCTGGTGTCACTGGACCTGCGGGTAGGTAATGACAATGTCGATTTCCGCACCCGCAAAATCGACTTGGCCCTGTATTACGCCAACGGCGAATTCCCCGGGCTCACGAGCCATCGATTGATGCGCGAACAGCTGGCCCCCGTGTGCAGTCCCGACTATGCGCGACGCCATCGCCTGGAGGAAAACCCCGAGAACTTGCGGCACTGCACAACCTTGCATGACTCCCTGGCCTGGGATCATGCGGCCTATGACGCAGAGTGGACGCTCTGGGCAGAACAGCACAACCTGCTCGCGGCACTGCCCAAACGCACCTTGACCTTCGATCGCTCCGATTTGAGTGTCACGGCCGCCATGAACCACGCCGGTATCGCGATTGGCCGTCAACAGCTGGTGCAAAAGCGCGTCGATCGCGGCGAACTGGTGCTTCCCCTCGCCGGCTTCAGCCGATCGGGCCACTATGATTATTATCTGGTTCACCCGCCGCTCGACACCCTCCCTAAACGATTACTGGTGTTCATGAACTGGTTGCGCGAGTGCGCCAGTCAATCGTCACCCCTGGGTAAGAACGAAGACCTGCTCGGATGAGAGGTGTGCACAAGCAGGCGGCGAGGCCATCCTACTCGGCTCTTCACCCTTGAAGGCGTAGGGGAGCCCTGGATGGGGGTCAGGCAAGCTTCGCCCACTCGTCACGCTGCATCATCTCGACGATGATCCGCACCGGCGACATCAGATGGGTGCGCATCAGGCTCGTCGCCTGCTGCGACCTCGGCCATTCCGATCGGCGCGTACATCGTCGACAAGGTCCGCGAGCAGCTCGCAAGCACCGGCGCCAGTTTCGTCAAACCGGTCAACTCCGCTCGGCCCGCCCCTCTGGCGGCATCCGTCGCCCCCCCCCATTAACCTGTAACCCGGCAGCGAGGAATTTTGTCGACGCCACCGGTTGCGGTCAATCACGCGCGGCACGGACCTTCCCGCTGAAGACCCTGAAGCCGTAAGTGTTGTATATGAGCGTCACCGGTATCAGCACGGCGAAACCGACCAGCATGAACAGTTGGCTGGCCGGGCTGGAGGCGGCAGCCTGCAACGTCAGATCCGGCGGAACGATCAGCGGATACAGCGCAGCGATCATCAAGACGAACGCCACCACGAAGATTCCCAATGCCGCGAACAGTGGCAGATAGTGTCGACGGCTTCGAAAGCCCGAGATGAAGCCAATCAGCAGTGCAATGAGCAAGACGGCGGCCGGCAGCCAGACAAGAGGGTCTGAAAGCCGATGCGCGTACCGAGCGTCCAATGTCACTGTCCAGGCAACCAGCACGGTCAACAGCAACACGGTTACGCTGGCCAGCACCTTCGCCTGTCGGGCTGATCGTTGCTGCAGTTCTTCTTCGGTACGCCAATATAGCCAGCAGGCACCCAGCCAGGTGTAGCCCACCACGAGCACCGCACCGCAGTAGAGCGGGAACATGGCCAGCCACTCCCAGCCGTCGCCACTGTACTGCCCCCCTTGATTGGGGACGCCCTGTACAAGCGTCCCCAACACCATCCCCTGCGCGCTCCCGGCGAGCAGTGAACCCACTGACAGCAAGCCATCGACACCACGCTTGAGCCTGGCGCTGCTCGCGTAGTCACGAAACTCCAACGCCACCGCTCGGAGAATCAACGCCAGAAACATCAGGATAAAGGGCAGGTAAAGCGCCGGCAGCAGGATGGCGTAGGCCAGCGGAAACAGGGCCAACAGGCCGCCGCCACCTAATACGAGCCAGGTTTCATTGGCATCCCAGATCGGCAAAATGGTCACCGCCATGGTGCGTCGCTGCCGGCTACAGCGGGTCAGGCCCAGCAGTACGCCAACGCCAAGATCAGTGCCGTCCAACAAGACGTAGTTCATTACCGAGAACCCTAGGGCTGCCGCGCAAAGCAGGGTCAACATGTCATTATCGAACATGGCGCATGCCCTCAGGAATCACCCGTCTCGTCAGCCAACGCAGGCTGCGGCCCGGGCTCGTCCTTGTGCGGAGGATCACGCAGTATTCGCAGGAGCACCCAGAGGCCAACACCGAATATCAGCAGGTAAAACCCCAGGATCACCCAGGTCGACCCGACCACCTGCTGTCGGGACACCGAGGACAGGCTGTCAGCCGTGCGCAGCAATCCGTAGACGGTGAAAGGTTGGCGGCCCACCTCGGTCACCACCCAGCCGCTGAGCATCGCGAGAAAACCGGCCGGGGCCATCAGCACACCCCATCGGAGCAGCCAGCGCGCGGCGTATAACCGTTGTCGCCGTCGCACCAGCAGACTGGCAATACCCTGCCCCAGCATCAACAGGCCCAGACCGACCATGACGCGAAATGCAAAAAACACCACGGGCACCGGTGGGATGTCCTGTGGCGGGAATTCATCCAGAGCGGCAATGCTGCCACTCAGGTCATGCCGCAGGTACAGCGAACCCAGGCGGGGAATCGCCACCTCCCAATGATTGCGTCGCTCGGCCATGTCTGGAATGGCGAATAAGCGCAGGGGTTCCCCCGCACCCTGGGCGGGACGAGTCCAGGAGGCCTCGACGGCGGCGATTTTCTGTGGCTGAACCTCGAGGCTGTGCCGACCATGCAGGTGACCCGCCACTATTTGCAGGGGTGCAAGCACGACAAGCGCCCACAGCGCCATGGAGTATTGCAGGCGTGCTCGTGGGTTGCGGGGTTGCTGTAACAATTGCCAGGCGCTGACCCCGGCCACCAGCGTGGCGGTGCCAAGGAACGTGGCCAACGTCATGTGCACCAGCCGATAAGGGAACGACGGATTAAAGATAATCGCCCACCAATCTTCGGCCAGAAAGCGTCCATCAATGCCAATGGTGTAACCGGCAGGCGTCTGCATCCAGGAATTGGCCGACAGGATCCAGAACGCACTGATCAGTGAGCCGAGGGCCACCGCGCAGGTGGCGAAGAAATGAATCCGCGGGCCGACCTTCTTCAAACCGAAGAGCATGATGCCAAGAAAACCAGCCTCTAGAAAAAACGCGGCGAGCACTTCGTAGAACATCAAGGGCCCGAGGATGTCTCCCGCCTTGGCCGAAAGCCGCGACCAATTGAGTCCGAACTGATACTCCAGAATCAGGCCCGAGGCGGTGCCCACCGCCACGGTGAGGGCAAATACTTTCAGCCAGTAACGATAAACGTCCAGATAGATCTGTCGCCCACGCCACAGCCAAAGCGCTTCGAGCGCCATCAAAAAGTTGGCCAGCCCGATGGTGAGGGCGGCCAACACGATATGAAAGCTGATGGTGATCGCGAATTGGGCACGCGCCGCCATCAGCGCCGAGTCAACCGAGTCCATGCGGCCCACTGACCGTTGGCCAGCGCATGCAGGAATGAAGGGCTAAAAGAAGCACGCAAAGGTTGCCGGGATAACAGGAGATGATGGCGAGAATAGGCATGACAACTGTCCGGTGCAGTAGTTGTCGGTGGACTCTGCTCAGCGCCAATGATTCCGCAAGATAATGTCGAGTAAAGTCCGAAGCCTACGACCTCGGGTCAGGGCGTGGATACGCCTGCAGACCGGCAGCCTGATGTAGCTGTCGATACGCCGCCACCAATTGCTCCAGTGTGAACGCAAGATTGCGCCCACTGGGGTTGGGCAGCACCCAGACGGTTGCACCGCCGAACGTCCTGGCCTGAAGTCCCCACTGAATGACCTTCTGCCCGGACAATCCGGCATAGGCCGCTTTTCCGAGAAACGCCACATGGCGCGGTGCATGGCGGACAATTTTCTGTTCAAAACTCGCAGCGGCTGCGGTGAATTCCCGGGCGGACAACTGATCAGCCCGCGCTGTCGGCCGTGCGACCACGGCGGTCAATCCATATTGGTACTCAAGGATTGACCGGTCGTTTTCCGGCCGCACTTGTTCGGGAGTGAACCCGGCCAGATGCAGCGTGCGCCAGAAGCGATTTCCCCGCCCCGCGAAATGATGCCCCCGGGCCGCGGCCAGCAAGCCGGGATTGATCCCGCAAAAAACCACTGACAGACCTTCAGCCAGAATGTCTTCAAGCGCTTCCATAATCCATCTCAGCTGCAGATGACGTTGACCGCATTGCGCGCAAGGCCGGTCAACTCTTCGCGGGATTTACCCGCCCGCGCGCGAATCGAAATGCTGTGCAGCAGCGAGGAGGCAAGTACTGCCAGCGCTGCCGGATCGGTACCGGGTTTCAGTTCGCCGGATTCAATCGCGGTTTGCAGGCGGGCTTCGAGATCGGCGTCGAGCTGGCTGAGCCGCGCCGACAACACATCGCGGATCTGCGGATCCTCGACGGCCTCGGTGGTCGCTGTACCAATCGCAAAACAGCCCCGCGGCTGCCCATCCCCCGAGAAATAAATCGCCAACTGCCCTTCATAAAAATCGGTCAGCGCTTGCTTCAGTGTCAGGCTGCCGTCGTTTAACGCAGCCCGCATGGCGGTGTGAGCCGTTTGCCAGTACTGGTCGAGCGCCTTGATATAGAGGGCGTGTTTATCGCCGAACGCAGCATACAGGCTCGGGCGATTCATTCCCGCCGCACTGGCAATGCTGTCCAGCGAAGCGCCGGAATAGCCGGTGTTCCAGAACACCCCGAGCGCCTGCTGCAGCGCTGTCTGCGGGTCATACGCGCGAGGACGGCCGCGGCCTTTTCCTTCTGTCGTTTTATTTTGTGCCATGTCGTACAAAATCCTTGCATGAAGAGGGGCTCACTTATATTCTTACACCATCGCACAAAATTAAGGAACCAGAAATTCCTTGATCGCCAGCGCAGCTCAAATCGGGTCTGACCACGACGAAACAGCGGTACGGAGCGATCCTCCCCCACCGCGCACGGATTTGATTACTCACAGCAATTAATGACGTCGGGGTCGCAGGCGATCGTGCACAGCGCCCGATTTCCCGGTTAAGGGTGGATTCGAGCATGACCAGGCAATTCGATCTCTCAGCAGCACCAGCCAGCGCACACCCGGGTCCTGACCTGGCTGACGCACCGCCGAAAAAACCCCTGAAGCAGAAGCTGCGGCCACTGCTCATGGCAGGCGTTCCCGCCCTCTTCGCCGTCATCGGCTACAGCCAATACGTGGCGAACGTGCCGTTCGTGTCCACTGACAACGCCTATGCCCGCGTGGCCAAGGCCTCAATCAATGCGCGGATTTCCGGGCAAGTGATCGAGATCGCTGTCGATGACAATCAACAGGTGCGCAAGGGCCAGATCCTGTTCCGCATCGACCCCAAGCCGTTCCAGATCGCCGTTGACCGTGCGCAAGCCCGGTTGGGCACCGCCCGCCTGAGCATCGACGGACTCAAGGCCAACTACCGCCAGCAACAGGCCGAACTGCAATCGGCCAAGGCGTCGGCCGATTACGAACAGAAAGAATTCGCCCGCAAAAAAGCGTTGATGGCGACCGAGTTCGTATCCCGGGCCCTCTACGAGCGCGCCGAAACCGACCTGAAAGTCTCGCGGCAACGCATCGCCTCGATCGAACAACAGATCGCCAGCGCCGTCGCCGCCCTCAACGGCAACCCGGACATCGCCATCGACAGCCACCCCGCCGTGCGCGAGGCCCAGGCTCAGCTTGACGAAGCGCTGCTCTACCTCTCCTACACGACAGTGACCGCGCCGGACCAGGGCATCGTCGCCAAGGTCGACGATCTGCAGGTCGGCAACTACCTCAACAACGGCGCCGCCGCGTTCGCGCTGATTTCCGATCGGGAGATCTGGGTCGAGGCCAACTTTCGCGAGACGCAAGTCACGCACATGCGCCCCGGTCAGCCAGCGACCATCACCCTCGATACCTACCCGGACCGGCAGTTCAAGGCGCACGTGATCAGCATGAGCCCCGGTGCCGGCGCTGACTTTGCCCTGCTGCCGCCGGAAAACGCGACCGGCAACTGGGTGAAGGTGGTGCAGCGGGTTCCGGTTCGTCTTGAACTGGACGAGGCCGATCCTGCCCTCCCGGTGTTCTCCGGCACCAGCGCCACGGTCAAGGTCGATACCGGCTACCGCTTGCCGTGGTGGCATCCGCTCAAGTCGTTGTTGACCGCAGGTAATCCGTGATGAACGCCACCGCTCACGCCATGACTGCCGACGCGCGCTCGCTGAGGTTCGTTGCCCTGCTCGCGACCTACATGCAATCGGTGAACCTGCCGTTGCCGAACGCAGCGCTGCGCCTGATTCAGGGCAGTATTTCGATGACCGACGATCAGGCCGGCTGGATCTTCACCGCCTACCTGGCCGCCAGCGCTATCACCCTGCCCGTCGCGCAATGGCTGGCCGGGCGCTGCGGTTTGAAGCGTGTTTATCAGAGCGCGCTGGTGATGTTCGCCCTCGGTCTGTGGCTCGCAACGCTGGCCGGCACACCGCTGGAGTTCATCGCTGCGCGCATCCTTCAAGGGCTGGCCAGTGGCGTGCTGGCGCCGCTGTCGATGGCCATTGCGCTGGAGACGTTGCCTGCCGAACGGCGCCCGGCGTTCGGCCCGAAATGGACGGCGCTGGTGCTGTTCGGCATCGTCAGCGGGCCGAGCATCGGCGGCTGGATCTGCGAGTATGCCGACTGGCGCCCGATGTTCTACCTCAGCCTGCCGCTGACGGCGTACATCTTCATGGTGGTGACGCTGCTGCTCGCCGAGAAGAAGGCCGACCAGCGCCCGTCGTTCGACTTCTTCGGCTTCGGCACCTTCACCCTCGGCATGATTGCCCTGCAAATGCTCCTCGACCGTGGCGAGCTCCTGGACTGGTTCGATTCGCCGGAAATCTGGATCGAAGCGCTGGCCTGCGCGCTGGGGCTGTACCTGTTCGTCGTCCATGTGCTGACCGCCAAGGTGCATTTTCTCAGTAAGGGTTTGTTCGGCGACCGCAACTTCATGCTGTCGACGGTGATGTTCTTCGCCCTCGGTTTCGTGCTGCTGTCGACCATGGCGCTGACCTCGCCGATGCTCGACGAAATCCTCGGTTATCCGCCGGACACCACCGGTTTCCTGACCATCCCGCGCGGCATCGGGCTGGTGGGCGCGTTCCTGTTGATGGGCCGTGCGCCTGCCTGGATCGACACCCGGGTGTTCATCGCCGCCGGCATTGCCCTGGTGGTGTACGCCAACTGGCTGATGCTCGGTTACTCACCGCTGATGGACTGGACGCCGGTGGCGGTGACCGGCTTCATCCAGGGTGTCGGCCTCGGCATTTTGATGCCGGCGCTGAGCAAGGTCGCGTTCAGCACGATCGATCCGAAGCTGCGTCCGGAAGCCACCGGGTTCTTCAACCTGATGCGGGTCTACGGCAGCACCCTCGGCGTGGCCGTGGTGCAGATCTTTTTCTTCAACAACACCCAGGCGATGCACTCGGCGCTGGTCAGCCACCTGACGCCGTACCGCGTGACGCTGCCGACCTCGCTGCCGGTGCTTGAGGGGCTCAACCATCTGGTCACGCACCAGGCGGCGTTCATCGCGGTCATGGGGCAATTCAAGATTCTGATGATGGCGATGCTCGTGGTGAGTCCGCTGGTGTTGTTCCTTCGCAAGCCGGTTGCGGCCAACTGATATTCGTGGAGTCTGGAACATGAAAACGTCTACGCGCTTCACCCGCTCTGCGTTCCCGGTCACCTTCATTGCGCTGGCGATGATTGTGATGCTGTCCGCCTGCTCCGTCGGCCCCGACTTTGAACGGCCCACCGCCAGTTCGTCACAACACTACGATCAACAGGCCGAGCGGCAACCTGGCAGCCAGCGCTTTGACATTGGCAAACGGATCAACGGCGACTGGTGGTCGGCGTTGCGCTCGCCAAAACTCGATCAGGTCATGCACCGTGCCATCGATGGCAACCTCGAACTGGTGGCCGCCGACGCGACCATCCGCCAGGCCGCTTCTGCCGTCGCGGCGGCGGAAGGTGCGTTGTATCCGCAGCTGGACTTCGGCGCTACAGGCGGTCGCCAACGCACCCACACCGGGCCTGAACCGAGCGTCTCGAACTTCTACGCCATCGGTCCACGGGTCGCGTTCGATCTGGACGCGTTCGGCGGCAACAAACGCGTGGTCGAAGGTCAGCAAGCGCTGACCGATCTGCAAAAGCATCGCTACGAAGCGGCGTACCTGACCCTGACCGGCGACGTCACCCGCCAGGCGTTGCTGCTCGCGTCGGCCAACGCACAAATCCAGGCCGTGCAGGCGCTGCTGGCCAACGACGCGAAAAACCTCGATCTGGTACAGAGGGCGCATCAGAGCGGCACCACGACCCGGATCGATGTGTCGCTGGCCGAAACCCGCCTCGCGCAGGACCGTACGCTGCTGCCACCACTCGCCCAGCAACGTGATGCGGCGCGGCATGCGTTGTCGATCCTGGCCGGCAAAGGCCCGGCGGACTGGATCGCGCCGGACTTTACCCTCGACGAATTCGCCCTGCCGTCGAGCATCCCGGTCAGCCTGCCCTCCGAAATGGCCCGCACCCGGCCAGACATCCTGCAAGCCGAATCCGAACTGCACATCGCCAGCGCGGCAGTGGGCGTGGCGACGGCGAACCTCTTTCCCCGCGTCGTACTATCCGCCTCGCTGGCGCAAGCCGCGTCGGGCAATGGCGGCGCCGCGCTCTGGGGATTCGCCGCCGGGTTGGCCGCGCCGATCTTCAATGGCGGCACGCTCAAGGCTGAACGTCAGGCGGCGGTCGACAGTTACCACGCCTCCCTCGCCCGCTACCGGCAAACGGTGATCCAGTCGTTCGGCCAGGTCGCGGACACCCTGCAGGCGATCAACCATGGCGCGGAGCAAAGCCTGGCGCAGGACGACGCCTTGCGCGCCGCCGACACCAGCTTTCGCTTGAACCAACAGGCTTACGCCCAAGGCGCCAACAGCATCCTGCAAGTGCTCGAAGCCGAACGCGCCTACGAGCAGGCACTGCTCGGACAGATCCGCGCGAAGACTGCGCGCTATCTCGACACGGTGCAGCTGTTCGTGGCGCTGGGCGGCAATGCCGTAGGCGTCTTCGAGCAACACCTCGCCGCGCGCGATCGCACTGATCAACAACCGCTGTAACGACCGACATTGGAGAACTGACATGACCTACGAAGCCTTTCACGATGAACTTCGCGACACACGCTTGCCACTGAGCAACGGTGCGGGTTCGATGCCCGCCGTGGGATTCGGCACGCTGTTGCGCGACCTGGGCACCACCACCGAGGCAGTCAGATGCGCCCTCGAAACGGGCTTTCGCCACTTCGACTGCGCCGAGCGTTATCGCAACGAAGACAAGATCGGCGTGGCGTTCCAGCAGGTTTTCGCCGCCGGCAGCATCCGCCGCGAGGACGTGTTCATCACCACCAAACTGTGGAACACCAACCACCGCCCCGAGCGGGTCAGACCGGCGTTCGAAGCGAGCTGCCAACGGCTGCAGGTCGACTACATCGATTGCTACCTGATCCATACGCCGTTCGCCTTCCAGCCCGGCGACGATCAGGATCCACGGGACGTTTTCGGACATGTCATCTACGATGGCGAAATCACGCTGCTCGACACTTGGCGCGCCCTTGAAAGCCTGGTGGATGAAGGTCGCTGCAAGTCCATCGGTCTCTCGGACATCACCCTGGATGCGTTGAAGGAGATTGTCGCTGCCGCACGGATCAAACCCTCGGTGGTGCAAATCGAATCGCACCCGTATTTGCCGGAATGGGAGATGCTGGAGTTCTGCAAACAGCACGGGATCATTGTTCTGGCCTTTGCACCGCTGGGGCACGGGATGGAGCCGAATGTGCTGGAAGACCCGGTGATCACCAGCATCGTCCGGCATGTGCAAAAAACCCCGGCGCAAGTGGCGCTGGCGTGGGCGGTACAACGCGGCACCGCTTTCCTGACGACTTCGGCGACGCCAAGCCATATTCAGGAGAACTTCGATATTGCGACACTGCCGCACCGGGCGATGCGTGAGATCAAGGAAGACATCACCACCCGGATTCGATTCAATTCAGTGGTGGAGACCGGCGTTCCTGGCTTTATTGCGCGTAAAAAGTGACCAACAAACGGGGCGCTCTCCCTCGAGGCCGCCCCTATACTCTCCCCACCTGATTCCCGAGACGAAACGATGGACGTCTTCCAGAGCATGCGCTTTTTCATCGTCGTCGCCCAAAGCGGCAGCTTCACCGCCGCCGCGCAGCTGCTTGATACCACCACGACCAACGTCTCCAAAACCGTCTCTGCCCTCGAGGCCCGCTTGCACACGCGCCTGATCAACCGCACCACTCGCCGCCTCGCCCTCACCGAAGCCGGCATACGTTACTTGCAACGCTGCGAAAAAATCCTCGACGACGTACGCGAAGCCGACGAGGAAGCCGGAACCGCCCAGACCGTGCCCGTCGGCCGCTTGAAAATCCACGCCATGTCGGCCATCGGTAACCATTACGTGATCGATGCCATCGCCCGCTACCGGGAAATCCACCCGACAGTCATGTTCGACCTGACCCTGACCAACCGCGTCCCGGACCTGCTGGAAGAAGGCTACGACATGTCCATCGTGCTGGCCCGCGACCTCCCGGATTCGGGCTTCGTCGCCCAGCGCCTCGGCATCACCTACAGCATCCTCTGCGCATCGCCGGCCTACCTGGAAAAACGCGGCCTCCCGCACACACCCGGCGCGCTCTGCGAGCATGAGTGCCTGCGGATCGTCAACACGGTCATGCCGGTCGAGAACTGGACCTTCGAAGGCCCCCAAGGTACGGAAACCATCACGATTGCGCTGTCACCCTTTCACATCAACACCGCCGACGGCATGACCATCGCGATCGAAAAAGGCATGGGAATCGGCATTCAGCCAATAGCATCGGCCGTGAGCGGCCTGAGGGCAGGGACATTGGTGCGGGTATTGCCAGAGTACCGGCTGGAGGAGTTGAACCTGTTCGCGATCTATCCGTCGCGCAAGTTCGTCGATGCGAAGATTAAAACCTGGGTGGAATTTCTCAATAAGAAAGGATCTCACGGCCCTTTTTTTGTATTGAAACTAAACTCAGTTGGTCAGCCAGGACTCTACGGTCGACTATGGCGCGCGGCGGACATGATCGAGCCAAAACCGCGGCCTGAACGGGTACAGAAACTGGCCATTGGCACGGAGCCTTGCGAAAAACTTATGCGGTAATCGCTTATGTTTATAGGTCCTTCAATATCGCAATCGCACCGGCTAGCCTCTCCCGAGTCATGGGAGAATGCACGTTGATAATACGAATCGGACTGGTCGCATTGGTATCGCTGCTGGGGTGTGGTCAGGCCCTGGCAGATGGGAACAACTTGCTGATGGCGTGCAAAATGATCGGTCAGAAGATTCCAACTGACGACTACAGTGCCTTTGAAAGCGGGTTGTGCATCGGGCTGGTCCAGGGCGTTCGCCAGACTTTGAGCGCATACGCCGACCTCTTGCCGAAAGAACAACGCATCTGCGTTCCACGGGCAGTGAACAACAAAGAAAGCGTAGGCGTCGTCGTCAAGTATCTGGAGGCCCATCCCAATCAGTTGAACCTGCCGGAAGTGGCACTGGCGATTCAAGCACACCGAGAGGCATTCCCCTGTAAATGACTCATTGACTGAGCCGTGCAAGGTGGCGCTGGATGCCATGCCAAACACATTTTCGAGGCTCATGATGAAATCCACTGACCCGTCGGGTGACACGCCGGTTACCGCGCCGGTCGAGGAAGCGTCAACCCGCAACGGCTGGCGCACCATGCCTGGCGGCATCTGGGCGCTGGGTTTCGTCTCGATGTTGATGGACATCTCCTCAGAGATGATCCATGCCTTGTTGCCGCTCTACATGGTGACCGTACTGGGTACCTCCGTTCTGGCGGTGGGCCTGATCGAAGGCATCGCCGAGGCCACGGCTTCGATCACCAAGGTATTCTCCGGAGCACTCAGTGACCGTTTGGGCAAGCGCAAACTGCTCGCGGCGCTGGGTTACGGGCTGGGGGCGCTGTCCAAACCGATCTTTCCTTTGGCGGGCTCGCTGGATTGGCTGATCGGTGCGCGCTTTATCGACCGTATCGGCAAAGGCATTCGCGGCGCCCCACGCGATGCGCTGGTCGCCGATATCACGCCACCGGCCATTCGGGGGGCGGCTTTCGGCCTGCGTCAGACGCTGGATACCGTGGGCGCATGCCTGGGGCCGTTGCTGGCGATCGGATTGATGTGGCTGACCGCGAACCACTTCCAGACGGTGTTCTGGGTGGCCGTCATCCCGGCCTTCCTTGCCGTCGCTGTGTTGCTTGTGTTTGTGCATGAACCCAAACAAACGCAAGGGACGCGCCGGGTGCGTGCGCCTTTGAGTCGGCGGGAGTTGGCCCGACTGGGCGCCGGCTACTGGTGGGTGGTCGGTGTCGCCGCGGTGTTCACCCTGGCGCGTTTCAGCGAAGCCTTTTTGATCTTGCGCGGTCACGCCGTCGGGCTGGCGCCGATGTGGGCGCCAGCGGTGCTGGTGCTGATGGGGGTGGCGTACTCACTGTCAGCCTATCCCGCAGGCGCCCTGTCTGATCGTGTCGGCCGCGTGGCGGTGCTCGGCGCAGGTCTGTTGTTGCTGGTCGCGGCCGATCTGACGCTGGCCTTCGCGCCGGGTATTGGTGGTCTGGTCGTTGGCGTCGTGCTATGGGGGCTGCACATGGGCTTTACCCAAGGGATATTCGCCGCCCTGATTGCCGACCACGCGCCGGCTGAACTGCGCGGGACGGCCTTCGGCATGTTCAATCTGTTGACCGGGCTGACCTTGCTGCTGGCCAGTGTGATCGCCGGGGCGCTGTGGGATACGGTAGGCTTCCAGGGCACCTTCTTGATGGGGGCAGGCTTTGCTGTTCTGGCTTTATTGGGATTGTGGGTGATCCTGGCGAGCGTTCAGGCTCGATAGCAAGGAGCCATTCACGCGGGCATAGCTGTAGATTTTTGACATAGAGAATGCCGGGCGATCATTGGTTGTGGAAAGAAGGACCAACGCGTTGAACTAATTTTGTTCGCTCACGTATAGCTTCGTATAATTAACCAAATGAATCGTAAAGAAATCGTAGAGCGCCTTGAGTTCCGCGAAAGATATTTTATCCTCCGGAACAATTTCCAAAAGACCTACCAAAGAAAAATGCCTGATACCAATCAACTGCCCCTGATCCAGCCGCACTATCCTGGGTCTTTATAAGATCTTTATTCTTTCGCCCCCAATCCTTTCAACAATTTACCAGACGCCAAACTAGGCTTCCTTCATTGCTGGAGGGAATGCCATGGACTTCATCTTTTTAGTACTCGCAGCGCTGTTTTTTATCAGCCTGGTGGGCCTGGCGCTCGGCTGTGCGGCGCTTAACAGGAGGCGGTCATGACGGGCTTCTATCTATTCGGCAGCCTGATAGCGGCCGGGTTACTGGTTTATCTCGTCTGCGCGTTGCTGTTTCCGGAGGACTTCCTGTGACTATTCAAGCCTGGGTCCTGCTGGGGGCTTTTCTTCTGACGCTCGGCATTCTGGCCTGGCCTCTTGGGCTTTGGCTGACCACCGTGATGGAAGGCCGGTTTACCTTCGGTTCGCGCATTGAGTCGCCGCTGTATCGCCTTGCCGGGGTCAAACCTGAAACGCAGATGAGTTGGCTTCAATACGCACTCGCCTTGATTGTATTTAATGCGCTGGGATTGTTGGTCGTTTATGCACTACAACGGTTGCAAGGCGTTCTGCCATTTAACCCGCAAGGCATGGGCGCCGTAAGTCCGGATTCGTCGTTCAATACGGCTGCCAGTTTCGTCACCAATACCAACTGGCAAGCCTACAGCGGCGAAGCAACGATGAGCTACCTGACCCAGATGCTCGCGCTGACAGTGCAGAACTTCCTGTCCGCCGCCACCGGTATCGTGGTGGCAATTGCCCTGATTCGCGGGTTCGCGCGCCACAGCGCGGACAGCATCGGCAATGCCTGGACAGATCTCACGCGCATCACCTTGTGGGTGCTGTTACCGCTGTCGCTGATTTTCGCGTTGTTCTTCGTCAGCCAAGGTGTGATCCAGAATCTTGCCCCCTATAAGGAAGTCACGACGATGGAGGTCATGCAGTACCAGGTTCCGGCACTCAATGACGCCGGTCAGCCGACCCTTGATGCGCAAGGCAATCCCGCATTGAAAAGCATCATCAGTGACGAGCAGACCATTGCCATGGGGCCGGTGGCGTCACAAGAGGCCATCAAAATGCTGGGCACTAACGGTGGCGGTTTCTTCAACGCCAACTCGGCCCACCCCTACGAGAACCCCACCGCCATTACCAACTTCTTGCAGTTGATCGCGATTTTCCTAATTCCTACCGCGCTGTGTTTCGTGTTCGGCCACGTCGTCGGCGACATACGACAAGGCTGGGCGCTGCTGGCGACGATGACGATCATCTTCTTGATCGCGGTGGTGGCTGTCACCCATTACGAACAACTCGGTAACCCGCAATTTTCAGCGCTGGGCATCGATACGGCGGCGGGCAACATGGAAGGCAAGGAACTGCGTTTCGGCATCAGCGCCTCCAGCCTGTTCGCGGCCGTGACCACGGCGGCTTCCTGCGGTGCAGTCAATGGTATGCATGACTCATTCACCCCACTGGGCGGCGCGGTGCCGTTGGTGCTGATGCAACTGGGCGAGGTGGTGTTTGGCGGCACCGGTTCAGGCCTGTACGGCATGCTGGTGTTCGCCATCCTCGCGGTGTTCATCGCCGGCCTGATGATCGGCCGTACCCCTGAGTATCTGGGCAAGAAAATCGAAGCCTACGAGATGAAAATGGTCGCCATCGCGATTCTGGTGACGCCATTGCTGGTGCTGTTCGGTACAGCCATCGCCGTCATGGCCGAGGCCGGCAGGCTGGGGATCGCCAATCCCGGTGTCCATGGCTTTTCGGAAATTCTCTACGCCTTCACCTCGGCGGCCAACAACAACGGCAGTGCATTCGCCGGCCTGTCGGCCAACACACCGTTCTACAACACGATGCTGGCGATCATGACCTGGTTTGGCCGGTTCGGCGTCATCGTGCCGGTGCTCGCGGTCGCCGGCAGCCTGGCAGCCAAGAAACGTCTGGCGGTCACCGCAGGCACGATGCCCACCCACGGGATGCTGTTCGTTGTTCTGCTGATCGGCACGGTGTTGCTGGTCGGTTTGTTGAACTACGTACCGGCGCTCGCGCTGGGTCCCATCGTTGAACACTTCATCATGATCAAGTGAGATCACGAACATGACACGCAAAGCGTTCTCCTTGTTCGACCCCAAGCTCATACGACCTGCCATGGTTGAATCCATGCGCAAACTCAGTCCCAGGACTCAGTGGCGTAACCCGGTGATGTTCGTCGTCTATATCGGCGCAATCATCACCACCGCTCTGTGGGCACAAGCCCTTGGCGGCAAGGGTGAGGCCAGCACCGGGTTCATTCTCGCGATTGCCCTATGGCTCTGGTTCACCGTGTTGTTCGCCAATTTTGCCGAGGCCCTGGCCGAAGGCCGCAGCAAGGCTCAGGCGGCCTCCCTGCGCGACCTGAAAAAGGAAACCTGGGCCAAGAAACTACGCGAACCTCACTACGGCGCAGAGTGGCAACTGGCTCAATCGAGCGATCTGTGCAAGGGCGATGTGGTGGTGGTTGAAGCCGGCGACTTGGCGGACTCGGTGATCCCTGCCGACGGCGAGGTGATTGAGGGTGCCGCCTCGGTGGATGAGTCAGCCATCACCGGCGAGTCTGCCCCGGTGATACGAGAATGTGGCGGCGATTTCTCGGCAGTGACCGGCGGGACTCGGGTGTTGTCGGACTGGATTGTCGTGCGCGTGACCACCAATCCCGGCGAGACCTTCGTCGACCGCATGATCGCCATGGTCGAGAACGCCAAGCGACAAAAGACCCCGAATGAAATCGCCCTGTCGATTTTATTGGTCGCACTGACAATCGTGTTCCTCGGCGTCACGGTGACCCTGCTGCCCTTCTCGTTGTTTGGTGTTGCCGTGGCGAAGGCCGGCATGCCGGTGTCGATCACCGTCCTGATCTCACTGCTGGTGTGTCTGATTCCCACCACCATTGCCGGATTGTTGTCGGCAGTTGGGGTGGCGGGCATGAGCCGCATGATGGAGGCCAACGTCATTGCCACCTCCGGCCGAGCCGTGGAAGCTGCCGGAGATGTCGATGTTCTGTTGCTCGACAAAACCGGGACCATCACGCTGGGTAACCGTCACGCCTCGGCATTTATACCGGCGCCGGGACACAAGGAGGCCGAACTGGCGGATGTGGCGCAACTGGCCTCCCTGGCCGACGAAACCCCCGAAGGACGCAGTATCGTCGTATTGGCCAAGCAGCGTTTCAACCTGCGGGAACGCGACATTGGCGCACTCGACGCCCATTTCGTGCACTTTTCGGCGCAAACGCGCATGAGCGGTGTCAACCTGGGCGACCGGCAAATACGCAAGGGCGCTGGCGAGGCGATCCTCAAGCATGTTCAAGGTCTGGGCGGCAGCTTTCCCGAGGCGGTGCAAACCAGCATTGAAGAGGTAGCGCGCCGGGGCAGCACCCCACTGGTGGTGGCCGACGGGGCCAATGTACTGGGCGTCATCGAACTCAAGGACATCGTCAAGGGCGGAATCAAGGAACGCTTCGTCGAACTGCGCCGCATGGGGATCAAGACGGTGATGGTGACCGGCGATAACCGGGTCACCGCTGCGGCCATCGCCGCCGAAGCAGGTGTCGATGACTTTCTGGCCGAGGCGACGCCCGAACAAAAGCTCGAACTGATCCGCAGCTATCAGGCCGAAGGTCGGCTGGTGGCCATGACTGGCGACGGTACCAACGATGCTCCGGCATTGGCTCAGGCGGATGTCGCCGTGGCGATGAATTCGGGGACCCAGGCTGCCAAGGAGGCCGGCAACATGGTCGACCTGGACAGCAACCCGACGAAGTTGATCGAGGTAGTGGAAACCGGCAAACAGATGCTGATGACCCGTGGTTCGCTGACCACTTTCTCGATCGCCAACGACATCGCCAAGTACTTCGCCATCGTACCGGCTGCCTTCGTCACCACGTACCCGCAGCTTGCGGCACTCAACATCATGGGCCTCACCAGCCCTAACTCGGCGGTGTTGTCAGCGGTAATCTTCAACGCGTTGATCATCATCTTCCTGATTCCCCTGGCGCTCAAAGGCGTGAAGTATCGCCCGGTCGGCGCGGCCTTGCTGTTGCGCCGTAACCTGTTGATCTATGGACTGGGTGGCGTGATCGTTCCATTCATTGGCATCAAAGTGATCGACATGGCGCTGTTTGCCGTCGGTCTGACTTGAAGGAGCACTGTCATGGCTTCTCTGCTGCGTCCGGCGTTGACCCTGCTGATTGCACTGTCGTTGATCACGGGCCTGGCCTATCCACTGGTCACCACCGGGATTGCCAGGCTTGTGTTCCCCTCTCAGGCCGCGGGCAGCCTGATCGAAAAGGATGGTAAAACTGTGGGTTCGTCGTTGATCGGTCAGGGCTTCAGCGATCCCAGGCATTTCTGGAGTCGTCCGTCTGCAACCAGCCCCATGCCCTACAACGCGGCAGCATCATCAGGCTCAAACCTGGGACCTCTGAACCCGGCACTGGCGGACGCGATCAAGGGCCGCATCGATGCCTTGCGTGCAGCCGATCCCGGGAACACCGCCACGGTGCCCGCCGACCTGGTCTACAGTTCGGCTAGCGGTCTTGATCCGCATATCAGCATCGCAGCAGCGCTGTATCAGGCGGGTCGAATTTCGCGGGTGCGCAGCCTGCCTATAGAGCGCGTTCATCAACTGATCGCCGAGCACTCTGAAGGCATGCTGTTCGGGTTCCTTGGCGAGCCTCGGGTCAACGTCCTCGAACTGAACCTGGCACTCGACGCCACGCATTGAGCGCCAACTCACACACGGTGGGCTTGATGGCAGAACAACGTCCTGATCCGGACCAGCTACTGGCTCAGATTCGTGAAGAAGAAGCGCAAGCCAATCGCGGTCGGTTAAAGATTTTTTTCGGCGCCAGTGCCGGTGTCGGCAAGACTTACGCGATGCTGGTCGCCGCGCAAACGGCGAAACAACAGAACATCAATGTACTGATCGGCGTGATCGAAACTCATGGTCGCGCCGAGACCCAGGCGCTGACCTTGGGGCTCGAACAATTGCCGCTCAAACAGGTCATCGACAAGAACCGTACGCTCACCGAATTCGATCTGGACGCCGCGCTGTTGCGCAAACCCGAGCTGATTCTGATCGACGAACTGGCTCACTCCAACATCGTCGGCTCCCGCCATCCAAAACGCTGGCAGGACGTCGAAGAGCTGCTCGGCGCTGGTATCGACGTCTGGTCCACCATGAATGTTCAGCACCTGGAAAGCCTGAATGACATCGTCGGCGGCATTACCGGGATTCGGGTCTGGGAAACCGTCCCCGACCATGTGTTCGACACGGCCGATGAAGTGGTCATTGTCGACTTGCCACCTGACGACCTGCTGCAACGCCTCAAGGAAGGCAAAGTCTATCTGGCCCATCAGGCTGAACGCGCGGTGCAGAACTTCTTCCGCAAAGGCAACCTGATCGCCTTGCGCGAATTGGCACTACGGCGTACGGCCGACCGTGTCGACAGCGAGATGCTCCAATACCGCATAAGCAGTGCAGTAAAACCCGTCTGGGGCACCCGAGACTCATTGCTCGCTTGCATCGGCCCGCATGAATTGGGGGAAAAGACCGTACGTTCGACAGCTCGTCTGGCCGCTCAGCTCAACGTGCCCTGGCATGCGGTGTATGTCGAGACCCCTGCCTTGCAGCGTCTGCCCGAAACGAAGCGCCGTCGCGTTCTGGCGACCTTAAAGCTGGCCCAGGACATGGGCGCCCAGATCTCGACCCTGGCCGGCCAGGACATTGCCGAGACGCTGGTCAAGTACGCACGGCAGCACAATCTCTCCAAAGTCGTGTTGGGGCGCGACGAACACCCTCGTCGTCGTTTCTGGGGGCGGGTACTGGCGGATCGAATTGGTACGCTGGGCGCTGACCTGGACGTTATCCAAGTTTCCCTACCAGCCAGCCAGCGTACACAAACCGAGCCCGGCGCCACCAAGACCGAGAATCCAGTGATGTGGCGCTCCTATATCTGGAGCGTAGCCCTCTGTACGGTAACGACCATGCTGGTCATGCCCCTGGCTCACGTGCTGGAACAGGCCAATATCGTCATGATATTCCTGCTGGTCGTCGTCGCCGTCGCCGTCCGCTTTGGTCGTGGCCCTGCGATTCTGGCGGCCTTTGTGTCAGTGGGGGCATTCGACTTCTTTTTTGTATCGCCGCGTTTTTCGTTTGCCTTCACCGATGCCCAGTACCTCGTGACGTTCAGCGTCATGCTCGTGGTCGCACTGGTGATCGGACAAATGACCGCCGGCCTGACCTACCAGGCACGGGTGGCGCAACGGCGCGAAGACCGCATGCGGGCGCTGTACGACATGTCGCGCCTGTTGTCCGCCGCGCTGATGACCGAGCAAGTCGCCGACATCAGTGCACGTTTTCTCTGCGCCGAGTTTGGCGCCAGGTCTGCCTTGCTGGTAGCCGATGACAACAACAAACTGCTGGCCCCCATGGTCACGGGAGATGCCCCGCAAGTGGACGTTGCCATTGCCCAGTGGTCTTTCGATAAAACCGAACCGGCCGGTTACGGCACCGACACCCTGCCCTCAAGTTCAACACTTTATCTGCCGTTGTCAGCCCCCATGCGGGTGCGCGGTGTACTGGCCGTGCAACCGCGAGACACGAGCCGGCTGGTGGTGCCGGAACAGCGACGCCTGCTCGACACCTGTGCGTCATTGCTGGCCATCTCGCTCGAACGGATTCATTACATCCACATTGCCCAGGACACGACAGTGCAGATGGAGTCCGAGCGCTTGCGTAACTCGCTGCTCTCGGCCATCTCCCACGACCTGCGAACGCCATTGTCCGTTTTGGTAGGGCTTGCCGAAGCGCTTAAACTGACCAAGCCACCCCTGACCGGCGAAGCCGCCGAGATTGCCACGGCGGTGGGCGAATCGGCGCTGCGCATGAATACGCTGGTCAACAATCTGCTGGACATGGCGCGCCTGGAATCCGGCAAAGTGGTGTTGAATCGGCAGTGGCAACCCATCGAAGACGTGGTGGGCAGCGCCCTGCGAGCCATCCAGCCGATTCTGGGTGGGCGTTCGGTTCAGGTCGCTCTGGACGATGATTTACCTCCCGTAAAAATCGACGCGGTACTGATCGAACGCGTCCTCATCAACCTGATCGAGAACGCCGTCAAGTACACGCCGGCAGGCACCACCATAGGCCTGGGCGCCAGGGCCACGCCTGACAACTTCGAAGTGTGGGTCGCCGACGAAGGACCCGGGTTACCGCACGGTCACGAAGAGGCAATTTTCAGCAAATTCATGCGCGGCAAAAAGGAAAGCTCGATACCCGGCGTAGGGCTGGGCCTGGCCATCTGTCGAGCCATTGCGCAAGCTCATGGAGGAACCATTTTGGGTGTTACACGCCCAGAGGGCGGTGCGCGTTTCACGTTACGTCTACCCCGTGAAGAGCCGCCAGTCATAGAACCCTTTGCTCAGCAAACAGGCGAGGAGCAACCATGACCGAATCGGTGCTGCACGTCCTGATCATTGAAGATGAGAAGGAAATACGACGCTTCGTGCGCATGGCCCTGCAAGCTGAAGGCCTGGAGGTGCATGAAGCCGATACCTTTCATCGAGGCCTTATCGATGCAGGGACACGCCATCCGGACCTGATCGTGCTCGACCTCGGACTGCCCGACGGCGACGGTGTTGACCTTATTCGGGACGTACGGAGTTGGTCAGAGGTGCCGATCATTGTGTTGTCAGCCCGTGGCGCGGAGTCGGACAAGATCCTGGCCCTGGATACTGGCGCTGACGACTATCTGGTGAAACCGTTTGGCACCGGAGAACTACTGGCTCGCGTCCGCGCACTGCTGCGCAGACACGTGAAGGATACCGAGAACCATGCGGTCCTGGCCTTTGGCGACGTCCGGATTGATATGGAACGGCGTATCGTGGAGCGCTCTGGCGCCCCGCTGCATCTGACACCGCTTGAGTATCGCTTGCTGGTCCATCTTTGCTCACATCCGAACCGCGTGCTGACTCACCAGCAACTACTCAAGGCTGTGTGGGGTCCTGGGCACACCACAGATACACCTTACCTTCGGGTATTCATGGGCGGCCTGCGTAAAAAAGTCGAAGCAGACCCTTCCCAACCGCGACACCTCATTACCGAAACGGGTGTTGGTTACCGTTTTATTCCTTGAACACAGGGCGGCAAAAGTTACGTTGATTTTTGGTTCAGCCACGCGAGTTCAAGAAAGTGCTGACTTGTGGTCCTGCCCCTCCATTCAGAACGATGTTGGAATCACTGAATATGAACAAGGTACTGCGTCACTACATCCCGGCCACTACGCTCCGATTACTACCCAACCGCTGGGATCTGTTTGCCCTGCCGCTGGTGATCGGCTTTTTGTTGTTTTTTTCGGTAGCCGCACGGGAAACCTGGGCGCCGATGTCCACCTTGCAGGGTGAAGTCATCTCACTCGACCCGGCCAGCCTGCCCGAATATGCGATGCGAACCACCCTGCGCATGCTTGCGGCGATGGCCGTGTCTCTGGTCTTCACCCTGCTTTACGGAACCCTGGCGGCCAAAAGCCGACGGGCCGAGAAACTGCTGGTGCCGGTGCTGGACATCCTGCAATCGGTGCCCGTGCTGGGCTACATTTCGTTCACCGTGACGTTTTTTCTGTTGTTGTTTCCAGGGCGAGTACTTGGCGCTGAATTCGCCGCCATTTTTGCCATCTTCACCAGCCAGGCCTGGAACATGACGTTCAGTTTCTACCAGTCACTGCGCATGCTGCCGCGTGACCTGGAAGAAGTATCCAGTAACCTTCAGTTGTCCGGCTGGCAAAAGTTCTGGAAGCTCGACGTGCCGTTCGCCATTCCGGGACTGGTCTGGAACATGATGATGAGCATGTCCGGTGGCTGGTTCTTCGTGGTGGCCTCCGAAGCCATTACCGTCGGTGACAAGACCGTCATGCTGCCTGGCGTGGGTTCGTACCTGGCGATCGCCATCCAGCAGCAAGACCTGCACGCCGTGGGCTACGTCATTCTGGCGATGATCGCGGTCATTCTGATTTACGACCAGTTTCTGTTCCGGCCACTGGTGGCCTGGGCCGACAAATTCCGCATGGAGAATACCGCCTCCCAGGCGGGCGCACCGGAGTCATGGGTGCTGAAGTTGATCCAGCGCACCCGCATGGTCCAGCGCATCTTGCGCCCCATCACCCGAACCATCGGCCGAATCGGCAACCGACGCTTCAGCCTGCCGTGCTCAAGCCGCAGCGCCATGCCATCGAACCCGGCCACTTCACGACTGATCGATTGGGTGTGGGGCACGCTGATTGCCGTGTTGACCCTCTACACGCTGTACCACATTGCCCTCTACATGAGCAGCGAAGTGACACTCGATGAGGTCGGGCATGTGCTCGGCATGGGGCTGATTACCCTGGTACGGGTGGTGCTGTTGATTGCCGTGGCCTCGCTGATTTGGGTGCCGCTGGGCGTGATGATCGGTTCGCGTGCGCACCTGGCGGAAAAAATCCAGCCGTTGGCGCAGTTCCTCGCGGCTTTCCCCGCCAACTTGCTGTTCCCGGTGTTTGTCATCGTGATTCTGCGTTACCAGTTGAACCCGGATATCTGGCTGAGCCCGCTGATTGTGCTGGGTACGCAGTGGTACATCTTGTTCAACGTCATCGCCGGCGCCAGTGCATTCCCGAACGACTTCCGCGAGGCCGCGGCCAACTTCCGCATTCGCGGCTGGCTGTGGTGGCGCAAGGTCATGCTGCCGGGCATCTTCCCGTATTACGTGACCGGGGCGATCACTGCTTCTGGCGGTGCGTGGAACGCCAGTATCGTTTCCGAATTCGTTTCATGGGGACAAAACAAGGTCGTTGCCCACGGCCTGGGCGCTTACATCGCCCAGAACACGGCATCCGGTGACTTTCCGAAAATCACTCTGGGCGTGGTGGTGATGTCGCTCTTTGTCGTGGCCTTCAATCGCGCGGTATGGCGGCCGTTGTACGCCATTGCTGAAAACAAACTCCGTCTCAATTAACGGGATTCGATGTCATGAATACCTATACCGAACACACACAGGCATCCCCCGAAATTTACTCGCTGAACAACGTGAGCCGGGCGTTTGGCAAGGGCAAGGACGAGTTGCAAGTGCTCAGCGATGTTGACCTGACGCTGCGCGAAGGCGAGATCGTCGGCATGCTGGGCCGCTCCGGATCGGGCAAATCCACCTTGCTGCGCATCATTGCCGGCCTGATACAGCCGTCGTCGGGCGAGATCCGGTACAACGGCGCCTTGCTCACCGGGCCGGCTAAAGGCGTGGCGATGGTCTTTCAGACCTTTGCGCTGTTCCCTTGGCTGACCGTCCTCGAAAACGTCGAGGCCGGCCTGCAAGCGCTACAGGTCGAACGCAAGGCCGCGCGCAAACGCGCACTGGCAGCGATCGACCTGATCGGCCTCGATGGTTTCGAAAACGCCTATCCACGGGAATTGTCCGGCGGTATGCGGCAACGAGTCGGATTCGCCCGCGCGTTGGTGGTCAACCCGACGCTGCTGTTAATGGACGAGCCCTTCTCCGCCCTCGACGTACTGACCGCCGAAACACTGCGCACCGACCTGCTGGAGTTGTGGAGCGGTGAACAACTGCCGATCAAATCCATCCTGATCGTGACCCACAACATCGAAGAAGCCGTTTTGATGTGCGACCGCATCCTGGTCCTGTCATCAAACCCCGGGAGCGTCGTCGCCGAAATCAAAGTGCCCTTCGAGCATCCACGCAACCGACTGGACCCGACCTTTCGGCAAATGGTCGACGACATCTATGCCCTGATGACCGACCGGCGCAGCGCCGACGCCAGCACCGGAAATGCGGAACTGAAGATGGGCAGCCCGTTGCCAGAAGTCTCCACCAACCTCATGGCAGGCCTGATCGAAACCCTCGCTGCCGAACCCTATAACGGGCATGCCGGCCTGCCAGATGTTGCAGAGCGGCGCTTGCTGGAAGTGGACGACCTGTTCCCGGTAGCAGAGATGCTGGAATACCTGGGGTTCGCTGAACTCAAGGGCGCCGACATCACCCTGACTGAGATAGGCAAGTTATTCGCCGAGTACGGCACCCAGGAGCGCAAAACCCTCTTTGCCGAGCACCTGGTCAAGCACGTGCCACTGGCCGCACGCATTCGGCAGGTATTGCAGGAACGACAAGGGCACCGGGCGCCACGGGTGCGCTTTGAGCAAGAACTGGAAGATTCACTCACTGAGGCGTTTGTGGAGAAAACATTGGAGAGCGTGATCACTTGGGGGCGATACGCTGAAATTTTCTCCTATGACGACCACACCGCGACGTTCAGTCTGGAAGATGTCGAAAGCAGCCTATAATCCTTCTCACAATTGGCACTCCGTAGCAAGATTCTCGCGAGCGTAAAGCGTCACTGAGGCGCGCAGCTTGTTGCCACCAAAAGCGCACATCTTATCGAACGACTTGTGGCTGACGGGCAGATGCTGGCAGTCGAGTGCTTGACGGTGCTTGCTGTGATCAATGTCCGGGTCATGCAGGTAGACGAAATCTTCATCGTAGTCAGTGACAATTACCCAGTGCGGGGCTTTCGAGCGAGTCAGACGGTAGCTGCTGATCAGCACCAAGGGTTGACCGCCGGCCTTCAGCGTGAGAGCCAGATCCAGCTGGTTGCTGCTGACCTGCTCCACATCGCTCTGCTGAAGTTCCGTGCAGAACTCTTCGTGTACCAGGCGAATAACCTCCTTTTTATGTTCGTCGCGCACGCCGTCGAGAAATAGCGGACCTGCGATACTCACTTGCAGGCGCACGCGAAACCCTCGGCGCCAGGCCGCCAGTGCCAACCCTTGGGGACTGCAACCGCCATGCCCCGAAGTCATGAACACCGTCGTGGCTTCACGCCAGATTTGCAGTTCGTCCCTACGCTCGATCAAACGATCGGGTTGCAATGCCCTCATGGCCATCAAGAGGCAAGCCGGGCCGCAGGTAAATTCAGTGGTTTGCTGGTAATAGGGCACTTGGAATTCACGGCTTTCCCGATGTTGCAGAATGCGCTTCTCCAAACGCAGCGCATGCACATGGTCTTCGTAGTAGTTGTGGACCACAGCGAAGTGTCGGTAGCCATTGCGCTCATAAAGACTGATAGCGACGGGATTATCCGGTCGGACTTCGAGTCGCAGGTAGGCGCAGTCGTGCGCGCGAGCACACTCTTCCGCCTGATCCAATAGCTGTTTTCCGAGGCCGAGGCCACGACTGTGGGTGGCGATAGCGATTGAGTACAGGCGCGCCAGGGAGGTGCCACGGTGAAACAGGACCAGGCAGTAGCCCATCAGTTGACTCCCGGCCTGCGCAACGATCAGGCTGGCATGGGCTCGGCTGATCATCCACTGAAAACTGCGCGGAGTCAGCCGATCATAGGTAAAGCACTGGTTTTCCAATTCCAGCAGAGACTTCAGATCATCTTGTGTAGCCTTGCGAAATAACAGGTTCATATAGCCGCCGTAAAAGTTGCGTAACGAAACGAGACTTTTTTAAAAGATCGTGCTTAATAGATAAGGACTTGTTCTCCAACGGACCTTCTCATATGTCAGCAGTACAGGGTGATTTGCGTGAAGTATCAGAGCAAAATCGGCGAGCGGCAATACCAAACCTTACTTATTTACCGAGTACACCTAGAAGGTCTAGCCAGGTAGTTATTATTGTTGAGCGCAAAGAAGACTGGGCCTCTTATTTCCCCTCAGAGGATGTGATGAGTGCACAGGAGTATCTCGAGCAACCCCTTGAAAGCGAAGCCGGCAAGCGTGTTCAGGTTATTAATCTGTGTCGGAGCTACAAGTACCTGGGACACGGATATTACTGTTCATTACTGGCTGAAGCACGCGGCCATAAAGTTATTCCGTCTGTGCGAACCATCAGCGAGCTGACTCGAAAGTCACTGTATGGCCTGGCACTGGATGATCTGGACAAGGCGCTCGACAAAGCACTGAACAACCACCTTTACAGTAACACCGAAGGATTCACGCTCACTCTATACTTTGGTAAAACCAACCTTGAACCCTTGCAAGAACTGGCGCGACAAATTTTCGAAATATTCCCTTGTCCGATACTCTTGGTAGAGTTCCGCAAAAGCAATAGTTGGCGCATCGAAGGAATAAAGTCTGGCGTCTTGCAAAAATTACGCGAAGACCAGGAGGATCAATTTGCCAACTCGCTGGACAGTTTCAGCCGCAAAATCTGGCGAGTGCCGCGCTCACCTCGTGTTGCCCGCTACGACCTGGCCATTTTGCATGACCCGCAAGAAGCGCTGCCGCCTTCTAATGCCAAGGCACTCGAGAATTTTATCCGGGTCGGCAAAAGCCTGGGTATTGATGTCGACCTGATCGAAAAGAAAGACTATTCACGAATCGCCGAGTATGACGCCCTGCTGATTCGCGAAACCACCAGCGTGGATAACCACACCTACCGCTTCGCCAAGAAGGCGGAAAGCGAAGGTCTGGTGGTGATGGACGATCCCACTTCAATCCTGCGCTGTACCAACAAGGTGTACCTGACTGATCTACTCAAAAGCCATCAACTGGGTATGCCGGCGACCGAGATTCTCTACAAGGAACGACCGGAAGACTTCGAGCGAGTCGGTGAACGCCTGGGCTTTCCATTAGTGCTGAAGATTCCCGATGGTTGTTTTTCCCGTGGTGTGATCAAGGTCGAAAGCCAACAAGCACTGCTGGAAGCCACCTCTGAGCTATTCGAACACTCGGTGCTGTTGCTGGCTCAGGAGTTCTTTTACACCGAGTATGACTGGCGCATCGGCGTGCTCAACCGCAAGCCGATTTTCGCCTGCCAGTACTTCATGTCCAAAGGTCACTGGCAGATCTACAACCACAAAGCCAAGGGCCAGGACATTAATGGGGAATGCCGCACCTTGGCGGTCCACGAGGCACCGCGAGCGGTAGTCGAACTGGCGGTGAAGACCGCGAACCTCATCGGCGACGGCCTCTATGGCGTCGACCTCAAGCAGTCGGGCGATAAGGTGGTGGTGATTGAGGTCAACGACAACCCGAACATGGACGCCGGCATCGAGGACGCTTACTTGCAAGACGATTTGTATTCACTGGTGCTGGAAGAATTCGTCCGGCGCCTGGAACTCAAACGTCGCGGCCAGGCTTGGTGAACGCTTGATCCGACACGCATCCTGCAAGACACTGACTTTCTCAGTCGATAACGCCAGAGGTCAGATGTGATCAAGAGCTTTCAACTCGCCAATGGGGCGCTGGTACCGGTTGAACACCTCGATGCCGACGTGATGTTGTTCAGCAATCCCGATATTGCAGAACGGGATCTGCTGCGCAACGATTTCAAACTGGACGATCACGCGTTGGCTTCGGCACTGGATCCTGACGAAGTCTCACGCATCGAGTTCCACCCGGATAACCTGTTCCTGATCTGGAAGCGTCCGGAAAGTTACTCGGGCGGAGAAAGCCTGGCCTTCGAGGTCTCATCGTTCGGCTTACTGTTCTCTAAAACACGCTTGCTGGTCATCGCGACCGACGATTCCCAGTTGAGCGGACTGGGGCAGCGGCACCCCTTGCACACACCACTGGATGTGCTGCTGGACATATTGTTCAACAACCTCCACCACTACCTGGGCCACCTCAAGGTGATCAAGATGGTGGCTCGCGAGTTGCAGCAGAAGTTCAACGCCTCGATGGAGAATCGACATCTGATCCAGATGTTTAACCTCAGCGAAAGCCTGATCTATTACATCAACGCGATTCACAGCAATGGTGCTGTCCTGACCCGGCTGCGCAACCATGCAGAAAAAGAGCACTTCAGCGTCGAGGCGATCGCGCTTATCGACGATCTGATCATCGAGAACACCCAGTGCAACAAGCAGGCGGAAATCTACTCCAGGGTGTTTGCCGGCTTGATCGATGCACGCGGCAATTTGATGAACAACACCATGAACAACCTACTACGCAAACTGACGCTGATCAATGTGGTGTTCCTGCCTCTCAACCTGATCGCCAGCATTGGTGGCATGTCTGAGTTCAGCATGATGACCTCAGCCGTCCCCTGGTGGGTTGCCTATCCGCTTTTTCTCACAGGAATGCTGGTTGCCGGAGGCCTGATGGTCATCGCGCTCAAGCGTCTGACGCGGGGTTCATCCAGCATGAATGGCCCGCATTGAACGCTTGAGGTGCTGCACAGGCAGTGCGGCAGCTTCGACCTTCTGGCGAAGCCGCCCCTTGAGCCCCTTGGGTACTCGATGACTCTTTACATCTCAACCTGTGTGCCCAGCTCTATCACCCGATTCAACGGCAACTTGAAGTATTTCAGGTTGCTATTGGCGTTCTTCAGCAAAAACGCGAACAAGCTCTCTCGCCAGCGAGCCATACCAATGCGCTTGGTCGGGATAACCGTCTCTCGGCTGAGGAAGTAGGTCGTGCGCATCGGACTGAAATCCAGCTCAGCCAAGTGGCAAAGACTCAACGCCAAGGGGACATCGGGCTCCTCGATAAAGCCAAAGTGCAGGCTGACCCGGAAGAAGCCTTCACCATAGGCTTCTACCTCAAACCGTCGGCCAGCACCCACGCGAGGGCTGTCTTCAGACACCACGGTGAGCAACACCACTTGCTCATGCAAAACCTGGTTATGTAGCAGATTGTGCAGCAGCGCATGAGGAACAGCATCGGCCCTGGCCGTAAGAAACACTGCCGTGCCTTGTACGCGATGGGGAGGTTGTGTACGGATGCTGCTGATGAACAGCGGCAGAGGAAGCGCGGCTTCATCCAGCCGTTCAACAATAATCTTGCGGCCCCGTTTCCAGGTGGTCATCAGAATAAACAGCCCGATGCCGGCGATCACCGGGAATGCACCGCCCTGAAAAATCTTCGGCGCATTGGCCGCGAAATACAGGCTGTCTACCAGCAAAAATCCGAGCAACATCGGAATGGCCAGCCAGCGCGGCGTTTTCCATAGCAGCAGGACGACAGCCGAGGACAGGATGGTGGTGATCAACATGGTTCCCGTCACAGCGACCCCATAGGCGGCGGCCAAGGCACTGGACGACTCGAAACCAATCACCAGCAGCACAACCCCCACCATCAACGCCCAGTTAACCGTGCCGATGTAGATCTGTCCCTGCTCCTGGCTGGAGGTGTGCTGGATGAACATGCGAGGAACATAACCCAGTTGGATGGCCTGGCGAGTCAGGGAGAAAGCACCGGAAATCACCGCTTGAGAAGCAATGATGGTGGCCAGTGTCGACAGTGCGACCATCGGCAACAGGGCCCAGGTCGGTGCCAGTAAATAGAACGGGTTGCGCACCGCTTCCGGGTTCTCCAGGATCAAGGCACCCTGGCCAAAATAATTGAGTACCAGTCCTGGCAGCACCAAAATGAACCAGGCGCGGGCAATGGGCTTGCGACCAAAATGGCCCATGTCGGCGTACAGCGCTTCGGCGCCCGTCAGCGCGAGCACCACTGCACCAAGGATGGCCACGCCAATCCCCGGATGAGCGATAAAAAAATGCGCTCCCCAGTATGGGTTGAGCGCTTGCAGTACTTCCGGTCGCTGCAAAATGCCATGGATCCCCAGGGCACCTAACACGACAAACCACAGCACCATCACTGGACCGAACAGGATGCCAATGCGAGCCGTGCCGTGTTTCTGTATCAAGAACAGCGCTACCAGCACGATCACTGACAACGGCACGACCCAGTGCTCGATGCCGTCAAACGCCAGCTGCAGTCCTTCAACCGCAGAGAGCACCGAAATAGCAGGGGTGATCATGCTGTCCCCGTAAAACAGTGCCGCACCGAACAGGCCAAGCAGTACCAGTACCTTGCTCATGTGCGGATAAGGGGCGGACGCCCGCCGGGCCAATGCCGTCAGCGCCATGATCCCGCCTTCGCCCTGGTTGTTGGCGCGAAGAATGAACAGCACGTACTTGATCGAGACCACCCAGATCAACGACCAGAAGATCAACGACAGAATGCCCAGCACGCCATCGTGGTTGGCCTGGACACCGTAGTGACCGGCAAACACTTCCTTGAGCGTGTACAGGGGGCTGGTGCCAATATCTCCGTATACCACCCCGACCGCAGCGACGAGCAGTCCCGCCGCTGAAGTTTTGCGATGGGGTTCTTCAATTGCATGGGTCGCTGTCTCGCTCACTTTCTACGTCTCGAATATTGAGGGCCGAAAACGCATCCGTGAGATTTCAAGGCCGTGGTGGACTTCGGTGAAACTGCGCAGCACCTTCCACCCCCCTGCAAGCAGCGTTGACCAACCCAGGAAAAACTCGTGGGTTACCCGAGAGATTCAAAGGTTGCGAGGCATAAAAGCGCTGTCAATTTTGCCGGTCAGTATCGTTGCGAGTAACAATACCCATCGTAAAAAATATGTAATTTTTTTGCGGCGTTACCTATGAGGAGGCTGCCAGGTAAGGCATCGGATCAGAGATTGCAGCGAGGATTTTTATCGGGGGGCTGTACAAAAGCGGCAAGGTCGGCACCACGGCCTACCCTTTGTTTTTCTGACGCGGCCGGGCACTGTCTGCTCATCCACCGAGCGCGATGATCGCCGTGATCAGGACAGCGCCGGTAACTGCCAACGCAACACCGCCTTGCCACGGTTTTGCGCCTGCGTATTTCCCCAGCAACCAACCGGCGATCAACAGCACCGCGAGTCCGACCAGGTTAGAGGCACGTACGGCGAGGTCCGTCTGGTCGAGTAACAGAAACGGCACTACAAGCGGGAATGTCGAGAACACCACCAGCAGGAAAACACCCACCGCACCCTTGAAATCATCCCAGCCGAAGCGTGGCTGCAAGGGCATGGATGAATACTCGATCACGCGGCGACGCAGCGACTCCAGCTCATCCGTGCCCACCGCCGCCGCAATACGCGGTGGCAACGCATCGGCAATCAGCGCTTGGCCGGTGGCTGCGTCAGTCGTACCGCGCAGGTTGGCCCGTAGCGTACGGTTGCGTGTGCGCTCGACCGGATCCAGCACCCTGCCCCGTCACAACGCGCTTGAGCATCACTTGTACGGCAAGCACAGCACAAATTCTGAACTAATGTGTAACGCAACCGACGCAGGCTGTTTTAACGACTAACATCCCCTCGTACACAAAATGCCAGCACGGTTCCGATAACGCGCGTTGTGCACCAGGGATCGACAGGCGGTCCACACTACTTCAAATCCGATAGATCTGTAGGAGCTTCGATATGAACAAGCTGGGAGCGATCTTTCTTCTACTCGTGGCAGGTACTGCCCATTCTGCTGACCGCCTGACAACCGTTCAGGTTGCGGGACTCTCTGTTCCAGGTACCCAGGCGCTGGGTAAAGCTCAAGGATTCACAGAGTGCGTGGATTTTTATAACTACCTTTCGTGCACGCACAGCAAGCCAATGCAAGTGTTTGGCGCAACGGCCAGTAGCGCTGAAATAACACTGGATGTCACAGACAACTTTTCCAGCGTGGCGGACCCTATGGGAAGCCCCAATATCTCGCAGGTACCGCAGGAGAAACTGACTTACCGATCCATTCGCCTGGAATTTCAACCGCAAGAACGCGAGGCACTGGAAAAGGCATTGCGCGCGGATGGATGGTTCGCAGTCGGCAGCGCAAAACGCCTCGAGTTTTATAAGGAGGGCATACCCGCAACCTTCCGCGTCAACAGCGCCTATATCACGTTGAGTCCTGTCGATATCAACGAGGTCAGCAAAAGGGTTTCCAGACTGGAGGCGTCCAACCATTCCGCCGCCAGCTCGGATTTACCCGATCCGGCGCGGGCCATGCTGCGTGATTCGGAGCCTCGTGGCGCCGGCTCGGTTCGCCCGCCTCGATTCTAATCAGCGGCATTAGCAGCAAAGGCATTATCAGCAAATGCATTTTCAGCAAACGCAGTATCAACAAAGAGTGCGCTTATAAAAAACTCGACTTACACTGCCACACACACCTGAGGGATCGATTGGTCCACGGCAATCCGGGCATCACGTCATGATCTGGGTAAAGCCAATATGAAAACGGTCACGGCCTTTTTCACCTGTCTGCTCGCTGCCGGCGTGTGCGCGGCGGCGAGCAGCCGTGCACAGGCTGCGCCCCCTACACCCATGTTCAAAACCAGCTTCGACTGCGCCCAGGCCAGGGCACCCGCCGAAAAACTCATCTGTCGCGATCCGCAGCTGGCGCAGATGGATGTCGAACTGCTGCGCCTGTATCGCCTGGCCCTCACGGATGAACGCTCAATACCGCCGCCGGACAACGTCGTGATCGACCAGCAGTTCTGGATCGAGACCCGCAATCAGTGTGCGTCCGGGCCAGAGCTCAAGGCGTGCACGATCCGCAGTTATGCCGAGCGCGCGCACCAACTGCGTCAAGGCTCGGCCATTGTCAGAACCCGGGATCCGGACAGACTCACCGAAGGCCCCCTGGCGTTTCGTTGTCCAGGGTTGAACGCCCCGATTGCCGCCACCTTCTTCACCACGCAGCCGGGTGTCGTGTACCTGAAATGGGCGAACACCTCGATCACCCTGAGCCAGGTGCCGAGTGATTCGGGAACCCGATACACTGGCAAGGACTCCCAAGGGCCCTACAGCTTCTGGCAAGACGGCGATGTCGTCCTGTTCCAGAAGCCAGGCTCTGGGGAAATGAGTTGTTCGGCCGAACCAGGGAGACTCCCGTGAGCACCGCGCCCCTGTCCGAACTCGATGCCGCCCTGCCCGGTCTGGTCCGCAAGATCCGCGTCCTGGAAGCCCTGGCCTGGCCGGACGGGGTCGAGGAAGTATTTCTGCAACGTTGGCGCGCCGGGCGCGCGGAACTGCCCAGGGTCGAGCTACGCCCGCGCGACCACAGCGCCGACATCGTGGCCCTGGAAGCCTTTACCGGTCGCTGCGACGAGGGGCATCCGGCCGGCAGTTACCTCGCAATGACGGCACGCAGCTATGCCACGGCCGGACGCATGCTGGGTGCCATTGGCACACCCGCCTTTACCCAGTATTCGTCAGCGCTGTACCGGCGCCCGGACTTCTACTACCCACGCCTGAACTTGAGCATGCTGGACGCAGCCCGGTTCTTCCTCAGTACCACCGATGCCTTGCTGGGCGGTGCGCGGATTCCACCGATCCAGGCCGACATCCCGGCCGAGGCGTTCGCTGCCTGGATGCAGCCGGAACTGGATCGTTTCTTCGGCCCGGGCCGGATCACGGTCGTGCTCGATCCGACCCTGGCCGCCAAGGCCATCGCCGGGGCGAGCCGCATCCGCCTGCGTGCCAGCGCCCTGTTCTCGGAACTGGACAAGCACCAGCTATTGCAGCATGAAGCCTTTGTGCATGTTGCCACGGCGCAAAACGGCGCGCTGCAACCCAACCTGAAAAGCCTGGGGCTGGGGGCGCCACGCACGACCCAGACCCAGGAAGGCATCGCCACGCTGGCCGAGCTGTTCACCGGCAGCATGGACATCAACCGCCTGCGCCGCCTCGCCCTGCGCGTGCTCGCGGTCCAGCAGGCGCTGGAGGGTGCCGATTTCATTCAGGTATTCGAAGGTTTTCTCGCTGCCGGTCAGTCCCAGGAGGAGTCCTTTCGTTCGACCCAACGGGTTTTCCGCGGCGCCGACCTGCACGGCGGTTCGGCATTCACCAAGGATGCCGCCTACCTGACCGGCTTGCTCGGCGTGCATACCCTGCTGCGCATCGCGATCCGCGACAATCGGCCGGAACTGGTGGGTTATCTGTTCGCCGGACGCCTCAGCCTGGGTGACACCGTGCGCCTGGCCCCGCTCTTCGAGTCCGGCTGGCTCAAGGGGCCGGTCCACGTCCCGGACTGGGCCGCCGATCTGAATCGGCTCGCCGCCAACCTGGCGTTCTCCGCCTTTATCACCCGGATCAAGCTGGATGTGCTCGATCTGGACGTGCTCATGGCGTTTGCAGATGAGCATGAAGCCGACGCCAGCGCCTCCATTCCCCTATCACTGGAAAAGTCGCGATGATCGGTTCACTCTCGGACATCGAGGCCATCGGTCAGGGCACGGCCGGTACCCGTATCAGCACCGAGTAACTGGCATTACCTATTTGTGAGGAGAGACGGCAATGGCTACGTTCGAACCCGGACATCTGCACATCGAGCGCCACGCGCTCAACGATGACGATGTCAATTACAACCTGCAACTCGACTACGAAGTCGCCCAGGACCCCAAGGAAGGCCAAGGCATGCAGTTCACGTTGCATGGTTCGATCCAGGGCAAGGACATGAGCGAAACGTTTTTCCTGCCCAAAGATCAAGCCTACAACTTTGCCAGCAATTTCACGAAGATTCTTGAGAAATACGGCATCCCCAAGGTGCATAGCAGCATCGGTTCGAATCACAAATTCTACGACCTGATGTTCGAAGACATAAGGGAGCAGCTGGAGATGAAATCGGGGGATCCGGTCAAGCCGGAACATCTGGAGTAATCGCGTTTTCCCGTGAAAGTGCAGCCTCCGGGAGCGGGCTCGCTTTCACGGGAGATTAACGTTGATGGAAGTCCAGGGGCGCTGGCGGATCCTGCGGATGAATCACCAGATAGCTGCCGACTGCATCATCTATCGTTGGAAAAAACGCCGTTTCACCCAGCCGCGCGAACAGCCCGAAACGCTTGAGCTTGTCCTTGACCGGATCCTTCATCTCGGCAACGCACAACTTGATGCCCGCCCCGTGCAAGGTTTCGTCCAGTTCCGCCAGCATGTCTGCCGAGGTGACGTCCACGCTGGTGACCGGCTCCGCCGCCACGACCAACCAGCGCACCGGCGTGGGCGACGTCGCCACGGCATCGAGGACCCGGTCGTGGAACAGCTCGGCATTGGCGAAAAACAACGGTGCATCCCAACGAAACAGCACCAAACCGGGTATGAGTCGCGCCTCGGGGTAGCGCTTGATGTCGTGGTAACCCTTGACGGTATCGGTGCTGCCCAGGACCGCGGAATAAGGCCGCCAGCCATCCCACAGAAACTCGATGACGGCGATGACGATGGCCAGGCCGATGCCTTCAATCGCGCCAAACACGGCCACGCCCACGGTACAGACGATCGACAGCCAGAACTCCCAGCGCTGGATGCGATAGATTCGTCGCAGGTCGTTGACCTCGATCAGGCCGATGGCGGATGCAATCACCACTGCAGCCAATGCGCTATTGGGTAAATCCTGCAACAAGTCCGGCGCCACCACCAGCAGCAAGGCCACGGCAAGCGCGCCGACGACGCCGGTCAGCTGGGTTTTCGCGCCTGCGGCCTCGGCCACGGGGGTGCGAGACGAACTGCTGCTGATCGCAAAACCCTGGAAAAAACCGGCGGCCAGGTTGGCGACGCCCAGCCCGACCATTTCCTGGTTAGGGTCCACGTAAGTTCGAGTGCGCGCCGCGTAGACACGCGACAGCACGCTGGTGTCGGCGAATGACACCAGGGCTACGGCGCAACCGCCGATCAGGACGGGGACAATATCGGCGGTGGTGATCCAGGGAATGGCGAAGGCCGGCAGCCCCTGGGGCAGCGAGCCGAGGACCGACACCCCGCCCCGCGTTGCAAGATCCAGCACACCCACGGCGACCGTCGCGCCTGCCACTGCAATCAGAATACCCGGTACGCGTTTGTGATCCTTGAGCAGCAGGATCACTAAAAGGGTGGCTGCGCCCACCATGAACGCAGTCCAGTTGGTCTTGCCATCCATCACCGCCGTGGTGATCGCCCATATGTTCCTCAACGGGCCGTCGGACTCGATCGAAAACCCGAAAAACTTGGGCAGTTGACTGATCAATACCGTCAGCGCGATACCGTTCATGTACCCGTAACGGATCGGTTTGGACAGCAGTTCGGTGACGAAACCCAGGCGCACGATGCCCGCCAGGATGCACACCGCCCCCGACACGATCGCCATCATGCCTGCCAGGGCAATGGCCCGTTGCGGATCACCCAAGGACAGTGGCAGGACAACGGCGAGGATCACGGCAGCCAGCGAAGAGTCCGGCCCCAGCACCAGAATCCGGCTGGGCCCGAACAACGCATAAGCCAGCAGCGGAATGATGGTCGCGTAGAGACCATAGATGCCGGGCACACCGGATGCCACCGCGTAGGCGATACCGACAGGCACCAACATCGTGGTCAGCACCAATCCAGCCACGAGGTCGTGCCGCAACCAGGCCACTTTGTATCCGCGCAGGGTTTGCAGTCCCGGCAGCCAGCGGCCCCAGCCGGTCTGATCGGCGCTCGACTCGCGGCGAGCAATCCGCCCCGGTTCCGGGGCTTGGGGCGAACTATCCGACTGGCTCATGGCAGCGCGGCCCTTTGGTGTGCAACGCAGACAGGATTCGACGAACCGTCAAAATTTTTCGGGAACTCGTCGCAGCGGATAATCCGGTTCGCGATAGCCACCGGGCTTCTGCCGCTTGGGCAATATCACCTTCTCGCGCGCGACTTCCTCGTACGGAATGCGGCTGAGCAAATCGCTGATGATGTTGAGGCGGGCCCGCCGCTTGTCGTTCGAGTTGGCCACCAGCCAGGGCGCATGTTCAGTGTCGGTGGTCATGAACATGTCGTCGCGCGCCCGCGAGTAGTCATACCAGCGGCTGTATGACTTGAGATCCATCGGGGTCAGCTTCCAGATTTTGCGGCCGTCCTTGATTCGCGCTTCAAGCCGGCGGGTCTGCTCTTGCGGGCTGACTTCCAGCCAATACTTGAGCAGGATGACGCCCGAATCGACGATGGCCCGCTCCACGTTGGGTACCGTTTTCAGGAAACCGTCGACCTGCTCCTTGGTGCAGAACCCCATCACCCGCTCGACGCCCGCGCGGTTGTACCAGCTACGATCGAAGATCACCACTTCGCCCGCCGCGGGCAGATACGGCAGGTAACGCTGGACATACATCTGGCTTTTCTCGCGATCGGTCGGCGCCGGTAGCGCCACTACACGAAAGACCCGCGGGCTCACCCGTTCGGTCAGCGCCTTGATCGTCCCGCCCTTGCCGGCACCGTCCCGTCCTTCGAAGACGATGCAGATCTTGATGCCCTTGGCTTTTACCCACTCCTGCAACTTGACCAGTTCGACGTGCAGGCCGCGCAACTGTTCAAGATAGACTTTGTTCTTGAGTTTCGGGCTTTCAGCGGGCTTGCTCTTAGGGGCTTTCTTCTTGTCCTTTGCCATTGAAAAGACCCCACGTAGGAGCGAGCTTGCTCGCGATGGTCGTTAACGATAACGCGTGTTTATTGGCGGAACGCGGCGCTCTTGAGTCTATCGCGAGCAAGCTCGCTCCTACAGGGTTGTGGGCGGCCCTTTTGCTTTCCATGACCAACCGGGTCAGTCTAGTCGATGATTAACATCCGGTTGACACGGGTGCTACCGGGCGATCAATCCGCCGCGACGCTGACTGAGCAGATTGACCATCAGGCAGGCATACAGCGTCACCACGATAAACAACCCCATCCGCACGGCAAAGGCGGTGTAGACGTCCTTGCCCGCCGCACTGTCCTGCACCGACTGGCCCAACAGGATAATCATCGTGATCAGGCTGTTGAGCCAGAATCCAGGGCTGAAGCGGGTCGGGCTCAGCGCATATAACTTGCGCGCCAGCACCAGGCCGAACAGCAGCATCCACAGAAAGAACATCCACAGATGCACGAACAGGCTGAGGGCGCACCAGAACAGGATGGCCAGGAGGCCGCCGAACAAGGTCGAGCCGACCAATTCGCGGCCGGCGTTGCGGGCGGTCGCCGTCGAACTCTGCTGACCCAGGCTGACGGCCTTGAGAATGATCGGCAGGTAACTGGCGGGATCGATCAGCGCCAACAGGAAGGTCGGCAGCACGATCAGGGTGGTGCGCAGCGCCACCCGGCCCACCTCGTCGGCTGGCAAGGTCGGCGGGGCCGGGGGTGACGGGGCGTTGGCCGGCTCGGGAAACAGCCAGTGACTCAACGCCAGCACCACCACCGCCAGCAGCAACCCCTTGACCAGTGCCCCGATGACCAGGGCGCCCAGCTCGAAATCGGCGACGCCGGCCGACGAGATCATGGTCAGGCCAATCACCAGAAAGGTCATGATCAGGTTGTTACCGCCACGCAGGCCAAAGCGGAAGGCCAGGAACAGACACAGGGCGATCAACAGTACGCCGCTGACCGGGTAATAGCGCAGGATCGGGATTAACAGCAGGCCGATAGCAGTGGTCAACAGGGCGGCCAGGGCCAGCACCAGGCCTGCCTTGAACGGTAGCGGTCGATTGAGTGTGGCCAGCAGCAGAACGGCCAGCACCGGGGCAAAAAACGGAATTGGCAACCCCAGTCCGAAACTGGCGGCCAGGCTCAGCGCCGTGCCCGTGGCCAGACGCAGTGCACGCTGCGCCCGGGGCGAGCGCCCGGTAGGCGCGCCTTTAATAGACATAGCTCAGCCAACTCATCAGGCCGACAAACAAACGGCCCAGGGGATTCAGCGGATTGCCCTGGGTGGGGAATGCCATGACTTCCGCCTGCCCACCGGCACGGACGGCACCGCTGTCGCGCAACCTGGCCCTCGAATCCTCGGAAAACTCGATGATCACCGGAAAACGTTGCGCCGGGCGCAGCCAGTCGCGGCTGTTCTGTATGCTGGGCAGCGTGCCGGGTGCGGGTGTCTGGCCGACGCTGACGCCATAACCGACACTGCGCACGCGCCCCTCGAACAGCTCGCCCGGCAACGCGTCCAGCACGATCGTCACCGGCGTATCGAGCTTGACCAGGCCGAGGTTGTTCTCGGTCATGTCGGCACTGATCCACACATCGTGGATGGCGATCAGGGTCATCACCGGGCTGCCGGCCCCGGCAAACTGCCCGACATCGGTGCGCAAATCAGTGACCAACCCGGATGAGCGGGCGCGGATCTGCGAGTTGGCCAGGTCCAGTTCGGCTTTTGACAGCGCCGTGGCCGCGCTGCGCAACGTGGCGTTGTCTTCGTCGCTGCCGCCCTCCTGTTCACGCGCCCGCTGCACTTCGGCACGGGCGGCCGCGACCTGGCTGATCGCCTGTTCGCGGGTAGAGCGCGACACTTCCAGCAGGCGCACGGAAATGGTCCCGGGGTCTTCGCGGTACAAGCCTTCCAGGCGCTGATTGTCCTGCCGCGCCTTGAGTTCATTGGCCTGGGCGGCGCGCAAGTTGGCTTGCGCGGCCGCAATCCCGGCGGTGCTGGCGCCGATCTGCCGGCGGGTCGATTCAAGGTCGGCGCGCGCACGGTCGACGGCAATCCGGTACGGCTGCGGGTCGACCTCGAACAGCAGTTCGCCGGCCTTGACGTCCTGGTTGTTGCGCACGTTGACCCGGGTCACCCGCCCCGCTACCTCCGAGGCCACCGGTATCACAAAGGCCCCCACCCGGGCCTGTTGCGTATAGGGCGTGAAGCGGTCGGCCAACAGGTACCAGGCCAGGCTCAGGAGGATCACCAGCAGCACCCACTTGATGCCTTTTTTCGTCGGGTCGGCGGCCGGTTCCGGTGCCTGGCTGACAGGCGTATCGGACGAGGGCTGGGGGGCTTCACTCATGGCTCTTGTTCCTGGTAAGACATCGGAAAGGCTGGTGCCGGGGTCGCAGACTCCTCCAGCAAATCGCCCCAGTCGGTGCGTTGTTCCATCTGTTGGCGAGTGGCCGGATCCACTTTCGGGCGGGGGCTGTACCAGCCACCGCCCAGGGCTTTGTACAGGGCAATCGCATTGCTCACCGCGTTGCTGCGGGCCACCAGGTAATTGTCCTGTTGCTCGAGCAAGGCCCGCTGCGCATCCAGCACCCGCTGAAAGTCAGAGTAGCCTTCGCGGTACTGCGCGCTGGCCAGCACCAGCGACCGCTTGGCGGCCGTTTCAGCTTCACCGAGGATCCGTTCGCGCTCCAGGGATTTGATCAGGCCATAGGCAGCATCGTCCGCCTCCCGTGCAGCCTGGCGGACCTTGTCGCGGTAAGCCTCGATCAACTGCTGCAACCGCGCATCCTGCACCCGTACGTTGTTGCTGATCTGGCCATGATCGAACAGGTTCCAGCGCAGGCTGGGGCCGCCGATAAAATCCAGGCTGCGCGAGGTGCCACTGAGGGTGTCGGCCGACCAGACGATGCTGCCAAGCAACGTCAGCGATGGATAGAAGTCGGTGACGGCCACGCCGATCAGCGCAGACTGGGCGGCGACATTCAGCTCGGCGGCGCGCACATCGGGCCGGCGCAGCAACAGGTTGGCCGGCACGTCCTGCAGCACCGCGCGATCGACCAGCGGAATCAGCCCTTGATGCTCGGTCAGCTGCGGCAGTGCGCCCGGCGGTTGCCCGATCAGCACGGCCAACGCATTACGGGTGCGCTGCAGCTGATCTTCGAAATCGGGAATGGTGCTCAAGGTGCCCAGGTATTGGGTCTTGGCCTGTTGCAGGTCGAGTTCGGCTTGCTGGCCACTGTTGAACAGCTTTTCGGTGATCTCGAAGTTGCGCTTTTGCTGTTCGGCGTTTTCCCGGGCGACACGCAAACGGGCTTCAGTGGTGCGTAGCGAGAAATAGGTCTCGGCCACTTGCGCGCGCAGCAACACCAGCGCGTCTTCATAGTTGGCCTGGGCGGCGAAGTAGCTGGCATCGGACGACTCGATGGCACGACTGAAGCGCCCCCAGAAATCCAGCTCCCAGCCGATGTCGAATGCAGCGCTGTGTTGCCAGAAATGACTGTCCTGCGGGTTGCTGCCACCGAATTGCCGACGGTTGAAGTACAGGCTGTCAACGCTGGCCTGCTGCAACTGCGGGTAACGTCCGCTTTGTGCGATACCCAGCTGGGCGCGGGCTTCCATCACCCGCAGACCGGCGATTTTCAGGTCGGTGTTGTGCGCATCGGCTTCGGCAATCAACTGATCCAGGACCGGATCGGCGAAGACTTGCCACCACTGCCGCAGATCCGGGTTCAGGCTGCGTTGACTGGCTTGCTCGAGGGCCGGGCTGCCCCAATGTTTGACCCAGGCCTCGCCAGGCGCCTGGAAATCCGGTCCGAGTCGTACGCAGCCGCTTAGACCCAGTGCACCAAGCAGCAGGAGCCGGCCTGGCCGAAACAGCATGGCTCTACGTGACTGCATTTACGCTGTTCCCGGCCGACGAAGTTCACTGGAGCATAGACGCCCGAACGGGCAAACGGCTGCTAAGCTTTTTTAACACGCCCCACCTCTGCAGCGACCGATTAACAGGTACGACACCCATGACTACGACCCAGGCTACTGTGGAACCCCATTCAGCCGGCTGGCGCTTCAAATTGGGGATCATCATTCTCTGTGTGATGTTGGGTTCCTGGCTGTTGGTGCCCCTGGCCGCGATGGTCGGTGTGGCGGGTTCCAGGATCGCCGCGCTGACCGGTGTGCTGTTCATCAGTAACAAGGTGCTGCTGATCATCGTCATTGCGGTGATGGGCAAAGCCGGGTTCCAACAGTTGAAGCGCACCGTGTTCGGTTATGTGTCCTCGATGGTGCCCAGCATGGATGTCGAGGTGGGTCCATGGCGGCACCGAATCGGCCTCGTCATGTTTTTTGTGCCGCTGGTCTCGGCCTTTCTTGAACCCTACGTCGACACCCTCTGGCCGGGCCTCAGGCCCAACCTCTGGCAGATGCAGGCCCTGGGCGACTTGATGCTGATCACAAGCTTCTTCGTGCTGGGCGGGAACTTCTGGGAGAAGGTGCGCGCGTTGTTTATTCGAAAAGCGCGGGTCGTCAATGCAGAAGCGGTCTAACGTTGAACATCTGATCAGGGGTGCAAACCAGGCTGCAGCGCGTCCTTCCAGGGCGCCGCAACGCCAGAGCACTTCGTCAGTAGTGGAGGCTTTATGAAAACGTCCTTCTCACCCTGCATCGCAACGATGCTCTCCATGGTCTGCTTGTGCGCGACTGCCGAGACCGTGACGCCGCTCAAAGGGCAGTCCCAAGAAATCATCCAGCAAGACATAGGCGCTTGCCAGGCCCAGGCCGGCGGTACCTCCAGCACCAGCACCAGCCCTCAATCAGGTGGACGCGTCCGTGGTGCCGCTACGGGTGCAGTCGCGGGCGCGGCGGTGGCCGGGGCTCGCGGTCGTCAGCATGACGAGTTTTATGACCGGGTCGATGACGATGTCAAACAGGAATATCGGCAGAACAAAGCCAAGGATGCCGCGGTGGCCGGCGCGGTTGTCGGCGGAGCCCGGCAACGTCAGGATCGTCGTCAGGATCGCCGCAGTGCAGAGCAGAATACGGCTGCCGCTTCTTCCGCCTACACCAGTTGCATGCAGCAGCGCGGTTATCAAGTAACTCCCTAGATATACCCCCTAGATATACCCCCTAGATATACCCCCCTAGATATAAAGAAGACAAAAAAAAGCCGAAGCCCTGAGGGCTTCGGCGATTTTTATCTGTCTATGAGCGGACTGTTTCTTTCAAGCGTTCGAAGCTGCCCGGCCCTGACTCGCCACCCCGTCCAAGGGGCTTTGCTCCACCAGCGATTGCCCCTTCGGCGCACGCAACGTCCATAGCAGATAAACCCCAACCAGCCCCGCCGCCGACAGTGACAACATGCCTGCACGGGGATCGGTGAACCAGACCTCCATATTGGCCGTTTGGTCATCGTTTGTGTGCCTTGTTATTAGATGTCCAGCGACCACTGTTTTTTAGCTACCAGGAACCTCTGGCAGGGGCAAATCAGTGGAGCGATTTACCTGCCACCAGACCGCGAGCGGCCAGGTTGCCCATCAATGCACGCAGGCCGAACGTCCATGGTGTGGCTTCATTGCTGTAGGTGACGCGGTTGTGCAGAACGCCCAGCAGCGGACTGCCGATGCTGACGCTGTCGCCCTGTTTGTGGGTGAAGCCACTGCCCGGCTCTTCACGATCTTGCGTCGGGGCGAACAGGGTGCCGAGGAACAGCATGAAGCCGTCCGGGTACTGGTGATCGCTGCCCACAGTCTGCGCTACCAACTCCAGCGGGTCGCGACTGATCTGCTCCATCGAACTGGTGCCGTGCAGAGTGAAACCGTCATCACCTACGACGTCCAGGTCGACCACGCAGCGGCGCACATCATCCAGGGAGAAGCCTTCGTCGAACAGGCGAATAAACGGACCGATCGCGCAAGACGCATTGTTGTCCTTGGCCTTGCTCAGCAGTAAGGCGCTACGGCCTTCGAAGTCGCGCAGATTGACGTCGTTGCCCAAGGTAGCGCCGTGTACCTGGCCACGGCTGTTCACCGCCAGGACGATTTCCGGCTCAGGGTTGTTCCATTTGGATTTAGGATGGATACCAATCTCACTGCCACTGCCGACGGAAGCGAGGACCGGTGCCTTGGTGAATATCTCGGCGTCAGGGCCGATGCCCACTTCAAGATATTGCGACCAAAGGCCCTGCTCTATCAATACACCCTTTAGCCGGGCCGCTTCAGTCGAACCGGGTTTGATCGAGCGCAGGTTGTCGCCGATAGCCGCCGTGACAAGGCTGCGTACGCTCTCGGCCTTGGCCGCATCACCACCCGCCTGCTCTTCAATGACGCGTTCGATCATGCTGGAGGCAAATGTCACACCGGCGGCCTTGATCACCTGCAGGTCAGCCGGTGGCAGCAGAAAAGCTTTGGCCGGATCGGACTCCAACCCCGTATTGGCCAACAGTTCTTCAACACTGCCGATGTATCGGCCGCGAGTGTTGCGAACGGCCTCAAGCGGTGAGGCGCTTTCCAGCAGATCGCTCAACGTCGCGAACGCCTGGGACAAATCAAACACGCCATCGGCGCGCAGCACCACCGGCGACGGGCCTGCTGTCTCCCCCGGCACCCAGGCACGACCAATCAGAGTACCTTGTAGTCCATCGATCGGGAGGGTGTTTTCACAAGTCAATTTCAAATGGGGCATAAGGAGATCCAAGTCAATTCGGTGGCGACGGGACAAAAACTAGTGGACTTGGTCGATAAATCCCAATGACATATTTTCAGCATTTGATATCGTTTCGTTATCAACCCGATTGAGCGCCTTATGGAAAACGACGAAATTTCGTACGCCAGTGTCAGCAAATGGCTCAAGATCAAGCATCTGATGCTGGTCGATACACTGGCCAGGACGCGCAACATGCACACCACGGCCGAACTGATGAATCTGACCCAGCCAGCCATCAGCAAGATGCTGCGCGACATTGAGGTGTTGTTGGGTTTTGCGTTGTTCGAACGGCAAACCCGCAGCATGGTCTTGACTGAATTGGGCGAGTTTGTGGTCCGCTATGCGCGGATGACGCTGGACGACACGCAATCCTTCGTCGATCAGCTCAATAAGCTGCGCAAAGGGGGACATGGTCATTTGAAAGTCGGCGCGATATTCGCCGCAACCTCGGTCGTGCTGCCCGAGGCCATCACCCGCATCAAGCTGGACCGCCCCATGCTGTCCATCGAGGTGATCGAGCAAACCAGCAATCAACTGCTGGAAATGCTCGAACATAAAAAACTCGATCTGATCATTGCCCGCTTCACCGATGAACGTTATCTGCAACGGTTCGAATTTCGTGCGCTAGGGCCCGAGCCCTTTTGCCTGGTGGTCAACAGTCGCCATCTCCTCGCGCAGTTCGACGAGGTGGCGACCGAGCAACTCAGCGATTGGCCCTGGGTCATGTATCCGTTCAATGCCCCCATACGCCGCCGGATGGAAAGTGCCTTCACCGAGTTCAACATGCGCACGCCCACCAACACGGTCGAAACCATCTCGATGCCAACCTTCCTGCAACTCCTGCAATCGGGACCGATGCTCGCGATGTTGCCCGAGTCCATGGTTCAGTCCCAGGTCCAGAGCGGTTTGCTCAAAGTGCTCAACACGCCATTCAAGGTCGAACCTCAGGACTACGGCATCATCACGCGCAAGGACGAACCGCTGTCTGAAGCTGCCCGGGAATTCGCCGATACCTTGCTGGAATTCGCCCGGCTGCGACGGGAAGCCGGTGACCGTTGAGCGATGTTTCATTCAAAAACCCTCGAACCAATGAGAAAAGGTTATCGATCAATCCAAAGGTCTCATTAGGCAACGCTGTCCCGGGGCTCTTATAGTGCGGCAACAAAGGTAAGGCGCAGCCCGTTTGCCAGCGACCTCCAACGCTTCATAGCCAGTGAGTTTCCGATGGAATTGATCATGAAAACCGGTGCAGCCGCCGTCCTGCGCCTCAATCCTCTGGACGATGTGTTGATCGCCCGTCGGCCGTTGATCGCCGGAGAAGTACTCGAACAGCAAGGCGTGACCGTGCGCCAACCCATACCGGCCGGCCACAAGATCGCCGCACGTCGAGTCGAAGCCGGCGAGCCCTTGCGTCGTTACGGGCAGATCATCGGTTTTTCAACCGGGGTGATCGAGGCCGGTGATCATGTGCATGTGCACAACCTGACCATGGGCGATTTTGCCCGCGACTATGCCTTCAGCGTTGATGTGAAACCCGATCAACCCTTGAACGAAGAGCCAGTGTTCATGGGCATCGTGCGCCCGGATGGTCGGGTGGCGACGCGCAATTACATCGGCATCCTGACGTCTGTGAACTGCTCGGCGACCGTGGCCCGTGCCATCGCCGACCATTTCCGCCGCGACATTAACCCTTCCGCACTACTGGCGTACCCCGAAGTCGATGGAGTCGTCGCCCTGACCCATTCCGCCGGTTGCGCCGTGGACCCTGCCGGAGAAGGCCTGGCCCTATTGCGCCGGACACTGGCCGGCTACGCCACCCATGCCAACTTCGCCGCCGTGCTGGTGATCGGGCTAGGCTGCGAAACCAACCAGATCGAAGGGCTGCTCAGCACCCAGGGCCTGAGCCGCAGTAACACGCTGCGCACCTTCAGCATCCAGGACAGCGGCGGCACATCAAAAGCGGTCGCCAGTGGCATCGCCCAGGTCAAGGCGTTGCTGGCGGAGGCTAACCAGGTCAAGCGCGAACCCGTGAGTGCCAGGCACTTGGTTATTGGCCTGCAGTGTGGCGGCTCGGACGGTTACTCCGGGATCACGGCCAACCCGGCGCTGGGTAATGCGGTGGACCGCCTGGTCGCCTGTGGCGGCACGGCCATCCTTTCCGAAACCCCGGAAATCTATGGTGCCGAACACCTGTTGACCCGCCGGGCAGTCAACCGCGCCGTAGGCGAAAAACTCGTCGCACGGATTCATTGGTGGGAAGCGTATTGCGAACGCATGGGCGCCGAACTGAACAACAACCCCTCGGCCGGGAACAAGGTCGGTGGTTTGACCACCATCCTGGAAAAATCCCTGGGCGCCGTCGCCAAGGCAGGCTCCAGCAACCTGGTCGATGTCTATGAGTACGCCCAGGTGGTCAGCGCCAAAGGCCTGGTGTTCATGGATACCCCGGGCTACGACCCGGTCTCGGCGACTGGCCAGGTCGCCGGTGGCGCCAACCTGATCGCCTTCACCACCGGACGTGGCTCTGCCTACGGGTGTGCGCCCTCCCCGTCGATCAAACTGGCGACCAACAGCGCCTTGTGGAACCGCCAGCGCGAAGACATGGACATCAACTGCGGCGAGATCGCCGAAGACACCCTGACCATCGAAGAATGCGGTGAAGCCATCTTCACACTCATGCTGCGCATTGCTTCGGGCGAACGCAGCATGAGCGAGCAGCACGGTTACGGGCAGAACGAGTTTGTGCCCTGGCAGATTGGCGCAGTCACCTGAATCCGTGCTCCCTCCCCTGTTGTCCTGACATCCCCGCAAGGGGACATCCTTTACTGGAGCCAGAAATGTCCACGATTATCGGCCACAACTACATCGGCGGTCAGCGCAGCGCTGCCGGCACTGTCATCGTCAACAGCGTCGACGCCAGCACCGGCGAAGCCTTGCCCCACGATTTCCACCAGGCCACCCTGGAAGAAGTCGACGCCGCCGCCAAGGCTGCCGCCGTCGCTTACCCGGCCTATCGCAGCCTGAGTGCCGAGCGCCGGGCACAGTTTCTCGACGCCATCGCCGATGAACTCGATGCGCTGGGCGATGAGTTCGTTGCCCTGGTCTGCCGCGAAACCGCGTTGCCCGCCGCACGGATTCAGGGCGAGCGCGGTCGCACCAGCGGCCAGATGCGGCTGTTCGCCAAGGTGCTGCGGCGCGGTGATTTCTACGGTGCACGGATCGATCAGGCCTTGCCGGAACGCCAGCCGTTGCCGCGTCCCGACCTGCGCCAGTACCGCATCGGCCTCGGCCCGGTAGCGGTGTTTGGCGCGAGCAATTTTCCCTTGGCCTTTTCCACGGCCGGCGGTGATACCGCTTCGGCATTGGCTGCCGGCTGCCCGGTGGTGTTCAAGGCCCACAGCGGGCACATGGCCACGGCCGAACGGGTCGCCGATGCGATCCTGCGCGCCGCGGAAAAAACCGCGATGCCGGCGGGCGTGTTCAACATGATCTACGGCGCCGGGGTCGGCGAAGCGCTGGTCAAGCATCCGGCGATCCAGGCGGTCGGCTTCACCGGCTCGCTCAAGGGCGGCCGGGCGTTGTGCGACATGGCCGCGGCCCGTCCCCAGCCGATCCCGGTGTTTGCCGAAATGTCGAGCATCAACCCGGTGATCGTGCTGCCCCAGGCCCTGGCCGCGCGCGCTGAAAGCATGGCCCGAGACCTGAGCGCTTCGGTGGTCCAGGGTTGCGGGCAGTTCTGCACCAATCCGGGTCTGGTGATCGGGATTCGTTCGCCGCAGTTCAGCACCTTCGTGCAGCAGGTGGCGGGGTTGATGGCCGATCAGCCGGCGCAGACCATGCTCAACGCCGGCACCTTGAACAGTTATGGCAAGGGCCTGCAAAAACTCCTCGCGCATCCCGGCATCGAACACCTGGCCGGCAGCCCGCAGGCGGGGAATCAGGCGCAGCCGCAACTGTTCAAGGCGCAGGTCAGCCTGTTGCTCGATGGCGATGAAGTGCTGCAGGAGGAAGTGTTCGGGCCGACCACGGTGTTCGTCGAAGTCGCGGATCAGGCGCAACTGAGTGCCGCGTTGAACGGGCTGCATGGGCAACTGACGGCGACCATCATTGGCGAACCGGAGGACTTCACGCAGTTCGGCGAGCTGACGGCGTTGCTGGAACAGAAGGTCGGGCGGATCCTGCTCAACGGTTATCCGACCGGTGTGGAGGTCTGCGATTCAATGGTCCATGGCGGGCCATATCCGGCGACGTCCGATGCGCGCGGAACGTCGGTGGGTACCTTGGCGATCGATCGCTTCCTGCGGCCGGTGTGTTTCCAGAACTACCCGGACAGTTTGCTGCCCGAAGCCTTGAAGAATGCCAATCCGCTGGGCATCCAACGCCTGGTGGACGGCCAACCAACCCGCGACACCCTCTAACTGCTCAACACATCCCCCTGTAGGAGCTGGCTTGCCAGCGAAAGCGGTGTATCAGTCGACATATTTTTCACTGAACAGACGCCTTCGCTGGCAAGCCAGCTCCTACACAGGAATCGCTGGCTTGCATTGCCGAATCAGCTCTTAGCTGCCGGACTTGCGCGGCCGGTCCTCGTTGGTGGAGAAACGCCACGCCCCCCATTATTGTCGCTACTGATCCAGCTACGGATTCGCTACCATGTTTGACCGTTACCCTTGCCTTGGAGCCCGAATGCCTAGCCAGAAGAACATCGCCGCCGAAAGCGGCGCACCGATGATTCCTGAACAGCGCCGTGAATCCATGCTGCGACAGCTGCGCAAGCATCAGGTGCTGAGCGTTCATCAATTGATGGACATGTTCGACTGCTCGCACATGACCATACGCCGCGACATAGCGTTGCTGGAGCAGGAAGGCCGGGCTTACTCGGTAACGGGTGGGGTACGAATCGCCAGCCAGCTCCACAGTGAACCCAGTCATCAGCTCAAGGCCGTGGTCGAGTTGCCCCAGAAGCAAGCCATGGCCAGGCTCGCCGCCCGGCTACTGCATGCCGATATGACGATCTACTTGGATGCGGGAACCAGCACCCTGGAAATCGTCCCCTACATCAAGGCACTGTCCGGCATGACCGTGGTGACCAACGACTTCGGCATCGTCCAGGCACTGATCGAAGCCCCCCACGTCACGGTGATTCATACCGGCGGGCAACTGGATCACTCCAATCAATCGTGCGTGGGCAGCCTGGCGGTGGCCACCTTGCGTCAAATCGTCACCGACATCGCGTTCATATCGTCCAGCTCATGGGATTTGCGTCGCGGCCTCACCACGCCTTCGGCGCTGAAGGTGGAGGTCAAACAAGCCGCGATGCAATCGGCCTCGCAAGTGGTGCTGGTGGCCAGCAGTTCGAAATACGGCACCTTCAGCCTGTACAGGATTGCCGGGCTCGAGCAGTTCGATATCATCCTCAGCGACGACGCGTTGACCCCTGCCGCCGCCGATGGCATCCGCAAGCAGGGAGTCGAACTGTTGCTGCCGTCTGACCATACTGCGGCCTGAAACGACGGGCTCCAGCTTTCAGCAGAGCCCGTGGCCTACCTTCGCTACTGCGCCTGGCGCGCCTTCCAGTCCCGCAATCACTGCGGTCTACCAGATAACACCGAAGGTCTCTCGCAACTCCTCCAGAGCTGCCTGGTCGAGAGGTTCCGGTTTGGGCTGGCTCATCAGCCAGAGTCGCGCGGTTTCCTCTAACTCTTCCAGCGCATAACTGGCCTTGGACACCGAACTCTCCCAGACCACCGGCCCCAATCGTTCGAGCATTACGCCACGAACACTATTGGCCCACTGGGCGACCTGCTCGGCGACCTTGGGTGAGCCGGGGCGTTGATAGCCAATCAACGGGATATGCCCGACTTTCATCACCTGATACGGCGTCAGCGGCGGCAGGATGTCGTCCGGCTGCCAGACACCTGCCAGCGTCAACGCCACCAGGTGGGTGGAATGGGTATGCACCACGCCGCCGACAGTCGGGTTGCGGTCGTAGACCTGGCGATGCAGCGCCAGGGTCTTGGAAGGCTTGTCGCCGGACACCCATTCGCCGGCCAGGTTGACCTTGGCGATGGTCGCCGGATCAAGCCGCCCGAGGCAGACATCGGTTGGCGTGATCAGCCAACCGTCGTCCAGGCGCGCGCTGATGTTGCCGGCGCTGCCGACGGTGTAGCCGCGTTGGTAGAGGCTGCGGCCAACCTCGCAAATCTCTTCGCGCAACGCATTTTCAGTGCTCATTGCACACCTCTGGCCAGTTGATTCAACGCGTTGCTGAAGAAGTCGCGGCCACCGAAGTTGCCCGACTTGAGTGCCAGCGCCAACGGCTCGTCAGTACTGCTGACGGTCGCCGGCACCCCCGGATCGATCTGCGCGCCGATTTGCAGCAGCTGTACGCCCAACGCCTGAACCACAGCGCCCGAGGTTTCCCCGCCGGCGATCACGAAACGGCGCACCCCGCTGCGGCGCAGACCTTGCGCAATTTCACCAAAGGCGTTTTCCACCAGTCTGCCGGCTTGTTCCACACCCAGTTGCTGTTGCACCGACTTGACCTCTTCCGGTGAGCTGGTGGCGTAGATCAATACGGTTTGCCGGTTTTCACGGGCGAAGGTCAAGGCTTGCGCCACCACCGGCTCACCCGCGGCCAGGGCCAGCGGATCGATGCGCAGTGCCGGCCGGCCTGCTTCGAGCCAGGCCGCCACTTGTCCATTGGTGGCGATCGAGGCACTCCCGGCCAACACCACTTCCCCACCGGACACCGCCGGGAGTTTCGAAGCATCGAGGTCGCGCAACTTGCCGGCGCGACGGAAATTGTCCGGCAAACCCAGGGCCAGCCCCGAACCACCCGTCAACAATGGAAGATCGGCGCAGGCGGTACCGAGGGTGTACAGATCGCTGTCCGACAAGGCATCGGCAATGGCCATGCCGATCCCTTGAGCCCGCAGCTCGGCGATTCGCACGCGTACCTGCTCAGGGCCGCGGGCAATGGTGTCATGGCGCAGCAGGCCGACATTCAGCCGGGTCTGCGATTGCAGCACCCGAACCAGGTTGGCATCGGTCATCGGCGTCAGTGGGTGATGCTGCATGCCGGACTCGCTGAGCAACTGATCCTGCACAAACAGGTGACCACGAAAAATCGTCCGGCCATTCTCCGGGAACGCCGGGCAGGCCAGGGTGAAGTCGCTGTCCAGCGCCGCCAGCAACGCTTCGCTGACCTGGCCGATATTGCCGGCCGCGGTGGAGTCGAACGTCGAGCAGTACTTGAAAAAGATCTGCTCGCAGCCTTGTTCGCGCAGCCAGGCCAGCGCGGCAAGGGATTGTTCGACCGCTTCGGCGACCGGCGTGGTACGCGACTTCAAGGCAATGACGATCGCATCGGCGTCAAGTCCGGCGGCAACTTCCGCGCTCGGGATACCGATGCTTTGCACGGTGCGCATACCGCCGCGTACGAGCATGTTCGCCAGGTCCGTGGCGCCGGTGAAATCGTCAGCGATGCAGCCCAGCAGCGGGCGTGCGGTGGAGGTAGTCATGGGGTGCTCCTCAAACGGAATCGGGCTTGGCAGTCGGTAATTCGATGCCAGGGAAAATCTTGATCACCGCCGAATCGTCCTCACGGCCGAAGCCGGCACTGGATGCCTGCATGAACATCTGGTGCGCGGTGGCCGCCAACGGCAGCGGGAATTTGCTGGCCCGGGCGGTATCCAGCACCAGGCCCAGGTCCTTGACGAAAATATCCACCGCGGACAACGGCGTGTAGTCACCCTGGAGAATGTGCGGCACGCGGTTTTCAAACATCCAGGAATTACCGGCGCTGTGGGTGATCACCTCATACAGCGCATCGGCATCGACCCCTTCACGCAATCCCAGCGCCATGGCTTCGGCAGAGGCGGCAATATGCACCCCGGCGAGCAGCTGGTTGATGATTTTGACCTTCGAACCCAGGCCATGGACGTCACCCAGGCGATAGACCTTGCCGGCCATGCCCGCCAGGATCGACTCGGCCTTGGCATAGGCGTCGGCCGGGCCTGAGGTCATCATGGTCATCTCGCCAGCGGCCGCCTTGGCGGCGCCCCCGGAAATCGGTGCATCCAGGTACCGCAGGCCCAGCGCGGCCAGACGCTGTCCCAGATCCACGGCGTAAGTCGGGGCTACCGTGGCGCAACCGATCACCAGGCTGCCCGGGCGCAGTGCGGCCACCGCCCCCCCTTCACCGAACAATACGGTCTCGGTCTGCTCGGCATTGACCACCACGGTAATGATGACCTCACACTCAGCGGCCATGTGCGACGGTGACAAGCACGCCACGCCGCCCTCCCCGCTGAACTGTTCGGTGATGCCGGCCCGCACATCACAGGCATGCACATTGAAACCGCTGCGCAACAAGGAGCGGGCAATGCCCAGCCCCATCGCACCCAGACCGACGACACCGACATTCTTGTTATTCATGGGGTACTCCAGAGGAAAGCAGGGGTGTCCTACCGGTTGGGGAGATCATCCACCAATGATCTGATCATGTGAAGTATTTTTTATTTATAACATATTTTAACACCCCGTTCGCCTCCCGCTCCGACGCGCCTGTATAAGCGCAGGTGCGTTCGTGTTCGCCTGAGGGGTTCTGCCGTCGAAAACAGGCCGTGATCGGTCGCAATCGCCTATATGCCAGGACGCAAGGCGATGTTCGAACACGAGAGTTCTTCTGCAACGGCAAAAAACTGACAGCCGCAGTATCAGGGCAGCGATGTGACTTATATCGTGGTCAATGCGCCTTGAGCCGGCTGATGACTAGTCCTGCGGTTGCCAGACAAGGCAACCGGCCCCGTGCTTTACCCCGGACGCGGGAATTTTCGAGCTGTTGCGCACGATCAACTGCCCTCGAACGACCTCTTGAATCGCCGGGGTATCCGGGTTCTCCAATTGCGCACAAATGATGCCGACCGCACGACTGACCATGGCAGCCACCGGTTGCACGTAAGTGGTCAGCGCAAAGACCGGCCAGGACGCCAGGGCAATGTCATCGAAACCGACGATTGAAATGTCAGTGCCCGGCTTGAGGCCGAACTCCTCGCGAGCGACGTTGATCGCGCCCAGCGCCATGATGTCGTTGGCGCAAAAAATCGCATCCGGAGGAGTGGCGCTCGACAGCAGGCGGCGAGTGGCGTCCATTGCTCCGTCAAAGGTGTAGTGCCCCACATCCCGTTGCGGCGCTGGATGCCCAAGACTTTGCAGCGAGTCGACAAAACTTCTTTCCCGATCGCGACTGGTCGAAGAACTCTCCTTGCCGGCGATAAAAGCCGGATGACGATGGCCACCGGCAACCAGAAACTGCGCAATTTCCAGGCTGCCCTGGGCATTGTCGCTGGTCACGCTGGAGATGCTGCTGCTGTCATTTCGACGATTGAGCAGCACCACGGGCAAACCGGTCTGCTTGCACTCCTGGGCAAAACGCGAAGACAGGCTGGCCGAGACCAGGACCAATGCTTCAACGCGGTAACCGAGTACTTCTTCGAGCACCGGATCGGAGTCTTCGTGATTGGCGGTGGAGAACAGCAGCACGCGATAACCCAGTTCTTCGAACGCCGCCGACAAGGCCTCCAGCACCGCTGAATAAAAAGGGTTTTCCATGCTGGGCGCGACGACGCCGATCAGGTTGGAGCGGCGCTTGATCAGCGAGCGTGCCCACTGGTTGGGTCGGTAACCCAGGGTCGCCGCCGCTTCCTCGACTTTCTGGCGAGTCTTGGGCGAAACGCTGGCGCCCTTGGTGAAGGTACGCGAGACCGCCGATTGGGAGACGCCAGCCATCTTGGCCACGTCATGGGCCGTGACCGGATGCCGGAGTGGGTCGTTGGAATCTGCCATTTCTGCGTCTGCGCCGAATGTTCAAATGGCGATCATACCTGCCCTTGCCAGCGACGTGTGCAGCCTGCCCGTTTTGCCACTCGACACATGCCTCCCACTACGAACCCTCCAGGTCTTTTTTCTGCCCCCCCCCTTTTCATCGGCCTCGGGAATGACTTAGGATTGCCCTTATTGCATACGTATGCAAATTCAAAAACAACAACGCTCAGGAATCTATCCCATGGCAACTTGGCTCAAAAATGGCGCGCAAGCGTCCGTCATCAAATCGGCCGCCCGTGAAGTGCGTGACACGGTCGAAAAGACCCTGGCCGACATCGAAGAGCGTGGCGATGCCGCGGTTCGCGAGCTCTCCATTCGCTTCGACAACCTTGATCGCGAGGACTACCGACTCACCAGCGCCGAAATCGATGCCTGCATGGCGCAGTTGACCAAGCGCGACATTTCCGACATCGAGTTCGCCCAGACCCAGGTGCGCAATTTCGCCCAGCACCAACGCAACAGCCTGCGCGACCTGGAAGTCGAAACCCTGCCAGGCGTGGTCCTCGGCCACAAAAACATCCCGGTCAATGCCGCAGGATGCTACGTGCCGGGCGGCAAGTACCCGCTGCTGGCTTCCGCGCACATGTCGGTGATCACCGCCAAGGTGGCCGGTGTGCCGCGCATCATCACCTGCGCCCCACCTTTCCATGGCAAGCCGGCCCCGGCGATTGTTGCCGCGCAGCACATGGCGGGCGCCGATGAGATTTACTGCCTGGGCGGGATCCAGGCAATCGGCGCCATGGCCCTGGGGACCAAGTCCATTGCGCCAGTCGATATGCTGGTCGGTCCAGGCAACGCTTTTGTCGCCGAGGCCAAGCGCCAATTGTTCGGCCGGGTCGGTATCGACCTGTTCGCCGGCCCCACCGAAACGCTGGTAATCGCCGACGAAACGGTCGATGGGGAAATTTGCGCCACTGACCTGCTCGGTCAAGCCGAACACGGCCCGGACTCGCCTGCGATCCTGCTGACCACTTCGGAAAAACTGGCGCGCGAGACCATGGCCGAAATCGAACGCCTGCTGCAGATCCTGCCGACTGCCGGGATCGCTCGTCAGGCCTGGGAAAGTTTTGGCGAAGTGATCGTGGCCGAAGACGAACAGGAAATGCTGGCCATCGCCAATGACCTGGCGTTCGAGCATGTGCAGGTCATGACCCGTGACCCGGACTTCTTCCTGAACAACATGCGCAACTACGGCGCGCTGTTCCTCGGCCCGCGCACCAACGTCTCCTACGGTGACAAGACCATCGGCACCAACCACACCCTGCCGACCAAGAAAGCCGCGCGTTACACCGGCGGCCTGTGGGTCGGCAAGTTCATCAAGACCTGCACCTATCAGAAGGTCATGACCGACGAGGCCTCGGCCCTCATCGGTGAGTACTGCTCACGCCTGTGTGCGCTGGAAGGCTTCGCCGGACATGGCGAACAGGCCAACATCCGGGTCCGTCGCTACGGTCACAAGGATGTGCCGTACGCCGGTATCGCCGAGTAAGAAAAGCCTGGCTAAAAAGGGCCGCGCCGCGTGCGGCCCGACAATAAAAAATCACAGCCACTGCGCAGCCTGTCGTTCGGCCCTCTGCGTTGCAGGCTCAGCCTCGAAGGACATCCCATGAGTGTCATCATCGCCTTGATGGCGTTGTTCGCGTTAATGCTCGCTGCTTATCGGGGATACAGCGTCATTATCTTCGCGCCGCTCGCGGCACTTGCTGCCGTTTTGCTCACAGACCCCAGCGCGGTAGCGCCGGCGTTCAGTGATATTTTCATGGACAAAATGGTCGGCTTTATCAAGCTCTACTTCCCGGTGTTCCTGCTGGGAGCGGTGTTTGGCAAATTGATCGAGCTGTCCGGTTTTTCCCGCTCTATCGTCAAATCAGTCATTCACCTGCTGGGCAGCAGCCAGGCCATGCTGGTCATCGTGCTGGTCTGCGCGCTGCTCACCTATGGTGGTGTTTCGCTGTTTGTGGTGGTGTTTGCGGTCTACCCGTTTGCGGCGGAGATGTTCCGTCAAAGCGATATTCCCAAGCGACTCATGCCCGCGACCATCGCCCTGGGGGCATTCACCTTTACCATGGATGCAATGCCTGGGTCGCCGCAGATCCAGAACATCATCCCCACCACGTTTTTCGGCACCACGTCCTGGGCTGCGCCCTGGCTGGGCGTGCTGGGTTCGTTGTTCATACTGATCGGCGGCATGCTCTATCTTGAGCGCCAACGGCGCAAGGCCCTGCGTGCGGGTGAAGGCTACGGCACCGATCTGCGCAACGAACCGGAAACCCCGCAGGACATCGCCCTGCCCCACCCGCTGATAGCGTTGTTGCCGTTGCTGCTGGTGGGCGTGATGAACCTGGCCTTCACCCATTGGATACCGCAGTGGTATGGCAGTGTGTATGAAATCGACCTGCCAGGGCTGAAGGCGCCCATCCAGACTCAGGTGTCGAAGATGATTGCGATCTGGTCTGTGCAGGCGGCGTTGCTGGTCGGGATCGTCACGGTCTTCATCTTCAGCTACCGCACCATCGCCCGCAAACTGGCCGAAGGCAGCCGTAGCGCCGTCAGCGGTGCGATGCTTGCCACGCTCAATACCGCGTCCGAGTATGGCTTCGGTGCAGTCATCGCGGCGTTGCCGGGTTTCGTTGCGGTGGTCGAGGCGCTGAAGGTGATTCCCAATCCTTTGGTCAACCAGGCCATCACCATCAACTTGCTGGCCGGTATCACCGGGTCGTCCTCGGGTGGCATGAGCATTGCGCTCGCCGCCATGTCCGATACCTTCATCGCCGCGGCCAACGCCGCGCACATCCCCCTGGAAGTCATGCATCGCGTGGCGTCAATGGCTGCTGGCGGCATGGATACCCTGCCCCACAACGGCGCGGTCATCACCTTGCTGGCGGTCACCGGCTTGACCCACCGTCAGGCTTATAAGGATATTTTCGGCATGACCATCTTCAAGGTATTGGCGGCGTTTTTTGTGATTGGGGTGTATTACCTGACCGGGATTGTCTGATCCGGTGTGGGAGCGAGACCGGCTTGCCGGCGAAGGCGGATTGGCATCCGGCACTGATGGTGGCTGATACGGCCTCTTCGCTGGCAAGCCAGCTCCTACAGGGTTTTGTGTTGGGCATAATATTTGTGTACGGCAGCGATTCCTGTGGGAGCGAGCTTGCTCGCGATGGCGGCGGTGCGGCGAGCCAGCGCCTACGCGAACATGCGGGGGTCGTACATGAAATCGAATACGTCGACCACTTTGATCCCGGAGATTGCCGGGTGACCTGGATTGATCACCACATTGCGCTCCAGCGCTAAAACCGCAGAAGGTACGATCAACCCCAAGTGCGTATTCGCCCTCAGCCAGGCGGTACCGAAATCCATGCTTGGGCGGTCAGCGGGAAGGCTCGCCCAACCGTCCGGCAACGTTTTCGGATCAGGCTGCAAAAACAGCGCGGGATCGTCGGGCAGTTCGAAGCAGGTGATCTTCATCGGGAATGTCGGCTCGCCACCTGCATGGACGAAGGTTTCCAGGCAGCAGATTGCCGGCGTCAGCCCCATGTAGACGGCGGGTACATCCTGATCATTCCAACGTCCACCCTCGATAGCGGCCCCCATACCCGAAAGATCGGTCGCACGTTTCGCCTTCGCGATGCGCCAGGCCCGCATCAGGCAGCGCCGCCCCACTCCAGGGCATGAAGCACACGCCGAACCTGCCTGGCGCCGATCTCGGTTTCGCAGAGCATGATCGGGGCAATGCCGCCGAGCGCTTGGTTCGGCGTCGACATCCAGTGCGCGGCGTTTACCTTATTCTCGAACACCTCTTCAGCCAGATGAAAGACCGTGGCAATGCGATCCAGACGTTCGGAAGCGACAGAATCCAGATTCTTTTGCTCACGCCGACGCCTTTCGAGCGTAGAGATCGAGGCGTTGAGCAGCATTTCGACATTGCGCTCCTGCAGGTCGAAGGTCTGGCGCAAAGCCTGGACCAGAGACGCTGGAAAACCCGCCTTGATCTGCTGCAAGCGCTCCGAGTCCTTGAGCAGTTCTCGATTGACACTGAAACGCCAGAACGCGGCGATCCCGACTTCGCTGGGTTCATCCTTCTTTGCGGCCGGACGCCGAGTGGCGGTCGAGGTATTCATGATCACTACCTTCAAATGAACATTTTTTTCAGTCAAATGAAGTATAGGCTGACTTGATGCTCAGCGATACTGCCGCTCGGCAACGATTGATCACTGCTCAATCAGGCGCCGGCGTATTGAACACCAGCAACTTGCCCGTCGCGCGCTGAACCACCTTGTCATTCTGATTGAGGGTTTCCATGAGCATCGTCACCACCCCTCGATCCGGTTTGGACGCGGACGGTTCGATGGCCTGCACGGTGCATTTGAGGCGCAATACGTCGTCCGGATAGGTCGGCGTCGGCCAGCTCAGTTCGATGCCCAGGCCAATGATCCCGTCTGCCAACGGCACGCTGGCCACCAGCATTTTCATGGTCAGCGCCGCGGTGTTCCAGCCACTGGCCGCCAGGCCGCGGAACAGGCTCAGGCTGGCCGCTTCAGGATCGAGATGGAAGGGTTGCGGGTCGAACGCTCGGGCAAACGCCAACATCGCCTCGCGCTCGACACGGACAGGGTCGCTTTCAAATTCCTGACCCAGTCTCAGGTCATCGAGGTAGAGCTTTTCCCAGGCATGCACGGTCATGATTGATTGCTCCGTGTTGCACTACGAGTAGCCGATATCACTGATGTCGATTGGGTGGCGATGATCGCACTCACAGTGACTGCCCTCCTCCTTCCTGCGGCCGATCCTGCACCCACTGCCAGAATAATTGATACCCGACCGCCAGCACCACCGGACCGATGAACAGCCCGATGATGCCGCTGGTGACCATCCCGCCCAGCGCACCGATCAATATCACCGGCATTGGCACATCGACACCGCGGCCCAGCAGCAATGGCTTGAGCACGTTATCCACCAGGCCGGCGACGAAGACATAGATGGCGAAGACGATCGTCGCGGTGCTGGCCCCTTCGGTGGCGAACACAAAGGCGATCACCGGCAGCGTAATCAGGGTCGCCGGCAATTGCATGATGCCAAGCAACAGCACGGCCAGCGCCAGCAAACCTGCACCGGGAACGCCCATGAACACGAAACCCAGGCCCACCAGCAACATCTGGATGAAGGCGATGCCGACCACCCCCAGCGCCACCGCACGGATCGTGGCGGTGCACAGCGCGGCAATTTTCCGGCCTTTTTCCGGGCCGCTGAGGCGCGATGCAATCTGTATCGCACTGCGGCTGCCCTCTTCGCCATAGGCCATGAAGATCCCGGCAATGATCAAGGCAAAAATGAACATCAGCAAACCCATGCCGACACCGGCAAGCTTGCTCAACAGGCTCAGGCTGGCATGTTTGATCTGCGGCAGGTATTTCGCGGTCAGGTCGGGAAGATCGGTTGAAGCCTGCAACCAGAGTGCCGAGAGCGGCTCGCCGATCAACGACCAATGGGCGACTGACTCCGCGGGCGGCGGAATATGAAACTCGCCGCCCTTGACGATTTCCAGCGTGTGCTCGACCGAATCGGCAATCGAGATGCCCAACAGGTAGATCGGCACCATGAGGATAACGATCGCCCCCAGCACGATCAGTGTTGCAATCGTGCCATCCTTGCGCCCCAGCGCCCCCTTGAGCCGTGTTTGCAGTGGGTAAAGGGTGATCGCCAGAATCAGCGCCCACAGCATCAAGTCGCGGAACGGGGCGAATATCTCGAAGCAGAACAGCACCAGTACGGCGATCAGCCCGGCACGAATCAAGACATCCAGCAGCGTGCGGGTGAGCGTTTTCTCGGAGAGGGACGTGGGCTCCATGGATGCCTCTTTGCAGATCACTGCAAGGTCGGGGGTCGGTTAGCCCAGCATAGACCCTCGATGGAGAACGCGAGGTCTCAACGCAGCTTCAATGGATCGACCAGTTGCGCGGCGATCGCCATGCCCACCAGGTCCGGCAAGGTGCCGGCCTGCATGCGTTTCATCACCCGCGAGCGATACAGATCGACGGTTTTGGCGCTCACCCCCAGTTGCTCGGCAATTTCGCGGGTGGTGTAACCCTGCACCAACGGCAGCAAGACGTCGCGCTCGCGCGGTGTCAGGGTGAGCAGGCGCGCCTGCAAGGCGTCGTGGCCCTGATTGCCCGAGCGGTTGGCCGCGCAGTTGCTCAGGGCCTGTTGCACGCTGTCCAGCAGCAATTGCTCGTTGTAGGGTTTCTCGATGAAGTCATGGGCGCCGGCCTTGAACGCTCGAACCACGATCGGCACATCGGCGTGACCGCTGACGAAGATGATCGGCAGGTTCAGCTCCCGGGCGCGCATTTCTTCCTGCACGTTCAAGCCGCCCATGCCGGGCATGCGCACATCGAGCAGCACGCAGGCATCGAGAGTCGCATCACAGGCATTGAGAAACTCCACGCCACTGGTAAACGGCAAGGCCTTGAGCCCCACCGATTCCAGGAGCCAGACCGTTGAATCGAGCATGCCTTGATCGTCGTCGACCACATACACCACGTGCTCAGTCGCACCTGCCATTGCATTATTCCTGTTGTTGTTTTGTCGGACCGGCCAGCGGCAAGCGGCAACACATCAGCAGCCCGACCGGCTGGCGGCGGGCCTGCAACTCGCCACCGAAACCTTCGATGATGCTGCGGCTCATGGACAACCCAAGGCCCAGGCCATCGGGCTTGCTGGTGTAGAACGGGGTGAATATCTGCTCGAGCTCCGGCTCGCTGACGCCGGGGCCCTGGTCCTGCACGCTGATTTCCACCGTCGCACCACTGCCCTGCTGCGCGGCCATCACGATCAGTGAAGGCTGTCCCGGATGCTGTTCGCGGTTGGCGTCGATGGCATTGCGCAGCAGATTGAGCAAGACCTGCTCCAGCAGCACCCGGTCGGCATAAATCGGCGGCAGATTATCCGGCAGTCGATCCTCGATTGTCACTTGGCAATTGTTCGCTTCCCAGGCGCACAAGCGCACGGCCTCGCGGGCGACGTCGGTGAAATTAAGGGCCTGCATGCGCCGCTGCCCCTTGCGCAGAAACGCGCGCAAACGCCGGATGACCTCCGAGGCATGGGTCGCGTGGTGGGTGATGCGTTCCAGTCCTAGCGCGACTCTGGCGGCGGCCTGGGGGTTGGAGTCCAGCGTCTGCAAATAACGCTGGCTGGCGTTGGCATAATTGACCACGGCCGCCAGCGGCTGATTGATTTCGTGGGCGATGCCCGAGGCCAGTTCCCCCAGGGTCACCAGCCGCGCGGTGTGCGCCAGTTCGTCCTGATGGCGACGCTGTTGCACTTCGCGCAGTTCGTGCTCGGTCATGTCCCGCGCCACCAATGAGTAATAGCGCTCGCCGCCGGCGGAACGGTGCGCCAGCAGCACCAGCGAGACCGGCACCGATGTGCCGCCGCCCGGGGGTTGCAAGCGGGCATCGGTGCTCCACACCCCGTTGCGTTCGGCGCCGCTCCAGCCGTCGCGTTGCAGGCGGGCCAGGTCGCTGCTGGCGAACAGCTGCGCCAGGGTCGGCATCGGCTGTTGCTCATCGACCCCGAGGATGCGTCGGGCTGCCGGGTTGAGATAAGTGACGTGCCCCTCGGGGTCGATGAACAGCACCGGATCGGTGTTGACCTCGACCACTTCGGCCAGACGCCGCTTGTTCTCCTCCGCCTGCACCCGGGCGGTGATGTCCCGGGAGACGCTGACCACTTCGACCACCGCACCGGTGTAGGTTTCCCGAATCGCGCGGCTGGCGGTTTCGAACCACAGGTAGTGCCCGTCCCGGTGACGAATGCGATAGGTCATGGTGTGGTAACCGTCCTGCTCCAGGGCATCCCGCGCGCGCTGCACCAGGCTGGCCAGGTCCTGGCCATGGAACAGGCCCTGGGCCATTTGCCCGCGCAACTCTTCCGGCCAGTAGCCGAGCAAGGTCCAGGACGCGGGCGATGCATCGAGAAAGCGCCCGTCCGGGGTGTGTCGGGAAATCAGGTCGGTGGTGTTCTCGATGATCAGCCGGTACAGCCGGCGCGCCTGGGTCGCTTCGCGCTCGGCCAGCACTTGTGCGGTGGCGTCGCGGCAACGGGCGAGTACGCGGTTGTCCTGGGGATCGGGGATAAAGGTCCAGATCAGGATCTGCGCTTCGAACTGGGCCTCGACCCCTTCGATGGCGCGTTGCTGGTCGAGACAAGCGCGCACCAGTACCCGATGATTCACCGGCAGAAAGCCCGGTAACTCGGTCAGCGGCTTTTCCGCGAGCAATGCCAGCAGCGCCGCATTGAACTCCAGCGGCCGGCCCTGGGCATCGAGCAACAGACTCGGCTGCGGATCGTGGCCCAACAGCGGCGAGCCGCGCAGCATGCCATTGACGCTGCTGAGCAGGGTCGTCAGCAAATCCTGGACCCAACCCAGCCAGTCAAGGCTCACGCCCTCGCACACCTCCACCAGCAACAACCCTGGCTGATCCGGCTGCAAGGCCAGGTCAAATACCTGGCCGTGGCTGATGGCGGCCCGACGCAGCCGGCCGGCCAGCCAGCAATCGAGTTGCCGCACTTGCGCCAGATCCAGCCGCCCCGCCTCGACCAGGCGCTCGAACAGCCGTTGATCGCTGGCTTGCGAAGGGTCACCCAAGCCAGGTGGAAAATGCTGGGCGGCACCTTCGTGACTGTAGATCCGCGATTTGGCTTGCCAGCTCAGATAGACCGCCCGGCGCACCTCGGGGCATTCCTGCAGCGCACGGCACAAGGCATCGGCACGGGCGGCCAGGGGCACACCTTCGCGCTGCAGGCGCAACCAGCTGTGCAATCGAACGGGGGTCAGGGTCATTTCGGGTCCTTCGTCAGGGAAACCAAGGATATACCGCCCATGGGGGGTTAGGCCGCATTCATTTAGAGCCGCAAGAATTATCTATAGTATATGTACTATAAGCTATAGGTTGTACTTCCATATCGACAGCTGAATGTTATATAAAGCACACCGGACATAAAAGGTGACCTCAGCGGCGACGCTGCAAGGCCCCCATAGAGCTAACAATCAGCCACCGAGTACCCGCACATGTCGATCTATGAACAAGGGCTAGGCCCTGCGGCTGTCAATCACATTGCCCTGTCTCCGCTCAGCTTCATCGAGCGCACCGCCAGCGTTTACCCCAACTACCCCGCCGTGATCCACGGTTCGATTCGTCGCACCTGGGCGCAGACCTACACCCGCTGCCGGCGCCTGGCCTCGGCGCTGGCCGGGCGCGGCATCGGCAAGAACGACACGGTGGCAGTGATGCTGCCCAACATTCCCGAGATGCTGGAAGTGCACTTCGGCGTACCGATGATCGGCGCGGTGCTCAACCCGCTCAACGTGCGCCTGGATGCCGAAGCCATTGCCTTCATGCTGCAGCATGGCGAGGCCAAGGTGCTGATCACCGACCGCGAGTTTCATAGCGTGATTCACGCGGCGATCGGCATGCTGGATCACCCGCCGCTGGTCATCGACGTCAATGATCCCGAGTACGGTGAGGGCGAGGCCGTCAGCGACCTGGACTATGAAGCGCTGCTGGCCGAAGGCGACCCGGCCTTCGACTGGCACTGGCCAGTGAACGAATGGCAAGCCATCGCGCTGAACTACACCTCCGGCACCACCGGCAACCCGAAGGGCGTGGTGTATCACCATCGCGGTGCGTACCTGAACGCTTTGGGCAACCAGATGACCTGGGCCATGGGCAACCATCCGGTGTACCTCTGGACCCTGCCGATGTTCCACTGCAACGGCTGGTGCTACCCGTGGACCATCACCGCGCTGGCCGGTGTGCATGTGTTCCTGCGCCGGGTCGATCCGCAGAAAATCCTCACGCTGATCCGTGAGCACCAGGTCACTCACCTCTGTGCGGCGCCGATCGTGCTCAATGCCCTGGTCAACATGCCGGAGTCGGCGAAGGCGGCCATCGATCACCCGGTCAACGCCATGGTCGCCGGCGCCGCACCGCCGGCCAAGGTGATCGGTGCCGTGGAAGAAATGGGCATCAAGGTCACCCACGTCTATGGCCTGACCGAAACCTATGGCCCGGTGACCCTCTGTGCCTGGCATGCCGAATGGGACGCGTTGCCGCTGGAGGAGCGGGCGCAGGTCAAATCCCGCCAGGGCGTGCGCTACCCGACGCTCGAAGGCGTGATGGTCGCGGACTCGAAGACCCTGGAACCGACCCCGCGGGACGGGCAGACCATCGGCGAGATTTTCATGCGCGGCAATACCGTGATGAAGGGCTACCTGAAAAACCCGACCGCCACCGCCGAAGCGTTTGAAGGCGGCTGGTTCCATACCGGCGACCTGGCGGTCTGTCACCCCGACGGTTATGTCGAGATCAAGGACCGGCTCAAGGACATCATCATTTCCGGCGGCGAGAACATTTCCACCATTGAACTCGAGGGCGTGCTCTATCGCCATCCGGGCGTGATGGAAGCGGCCGTCGTGGCCCGTCCCGATGAAAAATGGGGGGAAACCCCCTGTGCCTTCATCACCTTGAAGGCCGATCACCAGGACGTGCACGAGGCCGACATCATCAGTTTCTGCCGCGAACACCTGGCCGGTTTCAAAGTCCCGCGCACGGTGGTCTTCACCCTGTTGCCGAAGACGTCCACCGGCAAGATCCAGAAGTACGTCCTGCGCGACAGGGCCAAGGCGCTCTAACCCGAATCAATGCTGTACCCGTCAGGCGGCAGGTGTTTTTACCTGCCGCCTCGGGCTCGTGCAGGCCGAATTCGGCCTGCCATGCCCCCCGCTGTTGAATGCCCAAAGCATCGATAACAAAAACAAGGTGGAGCCACCCATGATCGACATCCATTCAACCGATACCCAACGCTGTGAACGTATTCGGGCCAACCCGAAATTCCTGCAACTGGTGAGCAGCCGATCGCGCCTGGCCTGGTCGCTGAGTGCCACGGTGCTCGGTACTTACTACGCCTTCATGCTGGTGGTCGCGTTTGCCCCGCAATGGTTGCATGCACCACTCGCCGAGCATCGGATGTTGACCCTGGGCATGCCGGTTGGCGCGGCGATCATCATTTTTTCCTGGCTGCTGACGGGCTGGTACGTCTACAGCGCCAACACCCGCTTCGATGCACTGGGTGCCGCCATTCTCGAGGAGAGCAAGTGATGACTGCGCTGCGTAAACTGATCCTCGCCGCGGCCTGCCTGTTGCCGGCCTCCGTGGTACTTGCCGCGCCCGCACTGGGCGTGGTGGAAAAACAACCGCTGAACCTGCATGCCATCGGCATGTTCTTTGTGTTCGTCCTCGGCACACTGGCCATTACCTGGTGGGCGGCGCGCCAGACCAAATCCACCTCGGACTTCTACACCGCCGGCGGCGGTATCACCGGGTTCCAGAACGGTCTGGCGATTGCCGGTGACTACATGTCCGCGGCCACTCTGCTCGGGCTGTCCAGCCTGGTGTTTGCCAAAGGCTACGATGGCTTCATCTATACCATCGGCTTTTTCGTCGGCTGGCCGATCATCACCTTCCTGATGGCCGAGCGCCTGCGCAATCTGGGGCGCTACACCTTCGCCGACATCGTGTCCTATCGCCTGGACCAGAACAAAGTGCGGATCTTCGCCGCCTTCGGCTCGCTGACGGTGGTGTGCTGCTACCTGATCGTGCAGATGGTCGGTGCCGGCCAGTTGATCAAGTTGCTATTCGGTCTCGACTACCCGGTCGCCGTCGTGATAGTCGGCGCGTTGATGCTGGTGTATGTGATTTTCGGCGGCATGATCGCCACCACCTGGGTGCAGATCATCAAGGCGGTTTTGCTGCTCGCCGGCGGCACGACGCTGGCGGTCATGGCCATGTCGCAGTTCGGTTTCAGCTACGAAGCCCTGGCCACCAAGGCCGTCGAGGCTCACGCCAGTGGCTGGAACATCATGGGCCCTGGCTCAATGCTGGCCGACCCGATCAACACCGCATCAATGTCCCTGGGCCTGGTGTTCGGCATTGCAGGCCTGCCGCACATCCTGATGCGCTTCTTCACCGTGCCTAACGCCAAAGAAGCTCGCAAATCGGTGTTCTACGCCACCGGCTTCATCGGCTTCTTCTTCCTGGTGGTCTGCACCCTCGGCTTTGCCGCGATGGTGATCATCGGCACCGACCCGCAGTACTACGTCAACGGTGAAGTCGGCGGTGCCCTGATCGGTGGCGGCAACATGGTCGCCATGCACCTGGCCAAAGCGGTGGGCGGCAACCTGTTCTTCGGTTTCCTCGCCGCCGTGGCTTTCGCCACCATCCTCGCGGTGGTCTCCGGGCTGGCCCTGGCCGGTGCTTCGGCGATTTCCCACGACCTCTACGCCACCGTGTTCAAGAAAGGCAAGGCCAGCGAGAAGCAGGAAATGCGTGTGACCCGCATGGCCACTGTCGGCCTAGGCATCATCGCGATCCTGCTGGGCATTCTGTTCGAGAAGATGAACGTCGCGTTCCTGGTGGGCCTGACCTTCGGCATCGCCGCGTCTACCAACTTCCCGGTGCTGATCATGGCCATGTACTGGAAAGGCCTGACCACCAAGGGCGCGATCATCGGCGGTTTCTCCGGCCTGATCTGCGCGCTGGTGCTGGTGATCCTGTCGCCAGCCGTCTGGGTCACCGTGCTCGGCAATGCCCACGCGATCTTCCCTTACGACCACCCGGCATTGTTCTCCATGCCGCTGGCGTTCCTGGTGATCGTGGTCGTCTCCCGGCTTGACCGCAGCGTGCGCGCCGACAAGGAGCGTGACGCCTACGCCGACCAGTTCGTTCGCGCCCAGACCGGCCTCGGTGCCGCCAGCGCTTCCAGCCACTGACAGACAAGGCACGGCCCGCCACAGCGGCGCCGTGCCCAACCGTTCCATTGAGGTTCACGTTATGCCCGAATTCAACGCCCCGCTGCGCGACATGCGCTTTGTGCTGCATGAAGTGTTCGACGCCCCGGCCCTGTGGGCGCGCCTGCCGGCCCTGGCCGACAGTGTCGACGCCGCCACCGCCGACGCGATTCTCGAGGAGGCCGCCAAAGTCACCTCGCACCTGATCGCCCCCTTGAATCGCAGCGGCGACGAGGAAGGTGCCCAGTGGCAAGACGGCCAGGTCAGTACGCCGATCGGTTTCAAACAGGCGTACGCCACCTACATCGAAGGCGGCTGGGTCGGCCTGTCCGGCAACGCCGATTTCGGCGGCATGGGCATGCCCAAGATGCTTGCCGTGCAGTTCGAGGAAATGCTCTACGGCGCCAACTCGAGCTTCGCCCTGTATTCGGCCTTGAGTTCCGGCGCCTGCCTGGCGCTGGACGCCCATGCCAGCGAGGCCCTGAAAAGCCTGTATTTGCCGCCGATGTATGAAGGCCGCTGGGCCGGGTCCATGTGCCTGACTGAAGCCCACGCCGGCACCGACCTGGGGCTGATTCGCACCCGTGCCGAAGCCCGGGCCGATGGCAGCTTCAGCATCACCGGCAGCAAGATCTTCATCACCGGTGGCGATCAGGACCTGACCGAAAACATCGTGCACCTGGTGCTGGCCAGACTGCCGGACGCGCCGGCTGGCCCGAAAGGCATCTCGCTGTTCGTGGTGCCCAAAGTGCTGGTCAATGCCGATGGTTCCCTGGGCAATCCCAACGCCGTGAGCTGCGGTTCGATCGAGCACAAGATGGGCATCAAGGCCTCGGCGACCTGCGTAATGAACTTCGACGGCGCCAGCGGCTGGTTGGTCGGCGAGGCCAACAAAGGCCTGGCGGCGATGTTCACCATGATGAACTACGAACGCCTGTCCATCGGCATCCAGGGCATCGGTTGCGCCGAAGCGTCCTACCAGAGCGCCGTGGCTTACGCCCGTGAACGGGTGCAGAGCCGCGCACCGACCGGTGCCATCGCCCCGGACAACGCGGCCGACCCGATCATCGTCCACCCCGATGTACGGCGCATGCTGCTCGGCATGAAAGCCATGACCGAAGGTGGCCGTGCGTTTGCCAGTTACGTCGGGCAGCAACTGGACCTGGCGAAATTTTCCGATGACGCCCGTGAGCGCGACACCGCGCAAACCCTGGTCGCGCTGCTGACACCGGTGGCCAAGGCGTTTTTCACCGACACCGGCCTGGAAAGCTGCATCAACGGCCAACAGGTATTCGGCGGCCATGGCTATATCCGCGAATGGGGCCAGGAACAATTGGTTCGCGATGTGCGCATCGCGCAGATCTACGAAGGCACCAACGGCATTCAGGCGCTGGACCTGCTCGGTCGCAAAGTGCTGGCCGATAACGGCTTCGCCCTGCGTCAGTTCACCGGCCAGATCCTTCATTTCGCCCAGCAGCCCGACGCGCCCTATAGCGCTCAGTTGTTCGATGCCGTGCAGCGCCTGGAAGACCTGAGCGACTGGCTGCAGGACCAGGCGGCGACCAACCGCAACGAAATCGGCGCCGCCTCGGTGGAGTATCTGCACCTGTTCGGCTACGTCGCCTACGCCTGGCTGTGGGCGCGCATGGCTCAGGTCGCCGGGCAGAAACGCGGCGAAGACGAGGCGTTCTACGGCGCGAAGATCGCTACCGCCGACTTCTACATCCATCGCCTGCTGCCGCGCATCTTGAGCCTGGAGCAATCCATCCGCGCCGGCAGTGGCTCCCTCTATGGCCTGTCTGCCGAACAGTTTTAACGATTGAACCCACGCGGCGCCACGCTCCTCTCTTTTCGGCGCCTGCGTTTTTATCGATAAGCCCTCGCCCGTCCGGCGAGGGCCGCGGGACCTGTCTTTGCATAATAAAAACAAAGGGGCTTCACCATGGACCGTAACACCCGCACTCTCACAACCCGACTGCTGCTGGCCGGTGGCGTCATCAGCCTCTCGGCCCCCGCCGCTGCTGACTTTATCAAGGACAGCAAGGCCAGCCTCGAGCTGCGCAACTTCTACTTCAATCGCGATTATCGCCAGGACAACGCTGCGCAATCCAAACAAGAGGAATGGGCCCAGGGCTTTCTGCTGCGCTACGAATCGGGCTTCACCGAAGGCTTGATCGGCGTCGGCTTCGATGCCATTGGCCTGGTCGGCGTCAAACTCGACTCCAGCCCCGACCGCGCCGGCTCCGGCCTGCTCAAGCGCCATAGCGACATCAGTAAAGGTGCCCAGGACGAGTACGGCGAACTGGGCCTGACGGCCAAACTGCGCGCCTCCAAGAGCACGCTGAAACTCGGCACCCTGCTGCCCAAGCTGCCCACGGTGCTGGCCAACGATTCGCGGCTGTTGCCACAAACCTTCGAAGGCGGTCAGTTGACCTCGCTGGAAGTCGAAGGCCTGACCCTGGACGCCGGGCGCCTGACCCAGGTCAACCAGCGTGACTCCTCGGACTACGAGGACATGGGCATCACCCGCACCGGCGCCAAGGGCATCGTTACCCGCCATGCGGCCAGCGACAGCTTCGATTTCGCCAGCCTCAACTACAAATGGACCGGCAACCTGGCCACCGGCTACAGCTACGGCCACCTCGACAATCTCTACAGTCAGCACCTGGTGAACCTGACCTACGTGCTGCCGGTCACCACCGGCCAGTCGCTCAAGACTGATCTGCGTTACGCCCGCTCCACGGACGATGGCGGCAGCAACGTCGACAATAACGCGATTGGCGCAATGTTCACCTACAGCCTCGGCGGGCATGCGTTCGGCCTCGGCTATCAAGGCATGAGCGGCGACACCGGCTACGCCTACATCAATGGTAGCGATGCGTTCCTGGTCAACTTCGTGCAGATCGGCGACTTCGCCAGCAAGGATGAACAATCCTGGCAAGCCCGGTACGACTACAACTTCGCGGCCCTTGGGGTTCCGGGCCTGACCTTCATGACCCGCTACCTCACCGGTTCCGATATCGACCTGGGCAACAACCGCCCGGAAGGCAAGGAATGGGAGCGCGATACCGATATCGGCTATGTCGTGCAGAGCGGGCCGTTGAAGAATGTCGGGGTGAAATGGCGTAACGCCACGGTGCGCTCGAGCAACTTTGGCAGCGATCTGGATGAGAATCGGTTGATTGTCAGCTATAGCTTGCCGATCTGGTAAGTCGATCCGGCTGCACAAGGGGGGACTCGCTGGATGGCGCAGTCCCTTTTTTGCTGCTGGATTTGCCCTGTGATGGCGGGCCTCATCGCGAGCAAGCTCGCTCCCACAGGGATCTCTGTTGTTCGCAAATACTGCATTCACCGACAAACACTGTGGGAGCGAGCTTGCTCGCGATGGCGTCCTCCAGAGCAACAAACATGTCGGGCCTGGGTTCCCCTCCCCGACACCAACCCGCGGCAGTGGTCATAGTAGAGTAAGATGCCTGCTAACCAGGCCCGCCGCGAGACGCCCGCATGACCGATACCACCCCCCGCCTGATCAAGAAATACCCCAATCGCCGACTGTACGACACCCATACCAGCAGTCACCTGACCCTGGCCGATATCCGCCAGCTGGTCGTCGACAAGGTTTCGTTTCAGGTGGTCGATGCCAAGAGCGGCGAGGATTTGACTCGCAGTATTCTGCTGCAAGTGATTCTGGAGGCTGAAAGCGGCGGCGAGCCGATCTTCTCCAGCGAGATGCTGATGGGGATCATCCAGTTCTACGGCCCTTATCAGGGCGTGCTCGGCAGCTACCTGGACAAGAGCATTCAGACCGTGATCGACATCCAGTCCCAGACCGGCGCGCAATCGTCAGAAGCCTGGACCACGTTCATGCACCAACAGGCGCCAGTGATGCAGGACCTGATGCGGCAGTATGTCGATCAATCCAAGGCGCTTTATCTCAACACCCAGAACATGTTCGGCCTGTTTGGCGCCAAGCCGCCAAAGAAAGACGGTGAGTGAAGCACTGCCTGGTCATTGACAGGTGTGCGACGCCTACCCGGCTCACAGTCATCCTGCCTCCCCAACCGAACCAAGGCACTTGAGGCCTGGTGAAGTCATCAATCTTTAGCGCGGGTTCGCAGCTGTTCGAATGCAGACATCCTGCATCCCTGGACCAGAAAGCCCCTGCTGCCCGGCGTGCTGCTCGAATGGATCAAGCGCCTGCAGTCGGCCCGAGCCCTGCCGATCAGTTTTCTCAAACCAAAAAAAATGGCGATGGGGAATAAACCCATCGCCATCGGTGCAGCCGGCCTGACAAGACTTACTTGTTACCGGTCTTGGCGCTTGCTTCTGGAGCTGCTTTGGTGGCGGCGGCAGTGGCTTCGGCGAAAGTGCTCTGAGCCGTATCGGAAGCCTGTTTCGCGGCTTGCTGTGCATTTGCAAACGCGGTGCTGGCATTCGCCAGGCCCGACTTGAACGCGGCCACTACTGGCTCGGAGCCAGCTGGTGCGTTCTTGCTGATCGCTTCAACGAACTCTTGCACTTGCTGGGTGCCGGCTTCTACCTGGCTGGTGGCCAGCTTGGCGATGTCCGACTGAGTGTCCGCGATCAGCGCCTGAACCTGGCGATTGAACTCGGTCAGGCGTTCGGTCTGCTTGTTCGGCTGGGTGAAAGAAGCCTGCAGCTCGGCGAAATCTTGTGGACCGCGTACGGCCAGCAGCTTGCGAACACCTTCGAACTGCTCTTCGGTCGACTCGCGCAGGGCCTTGAACTGCAACTGGCTGAGCTGCTCAACGCTGGCGAAGACTTTGCCGCTGATTTGCTGGATCAGGTCAAGGTTGGCTTTCTGAGTGGCTTGCAGTTTTTCCGAGTTGAAAAAAGACATGCTTGAATCTCCTGGTACTGGAAGGCCCAAATGGGCCGAAGGACGCGATAGCGATCCTGCCAGTCATCGCGTTAGCCTTGATATTGCAGTGCACAAAAGATTTTCGCAACCCCTATTTTGTGCAGCGCAAAATAAACCTTGTCAGCCCTGCCCTTAATAGCGCTAAACTCCTGACCATCAGACGGCCGGCCCAGTCTTGTTCAATAAAAGGGTTGGATGCGCCGCGTCCCTATAAGGCATCAGGAGTTCACCATGGGCCAGGAAAAGAATATTGCGTTGCAAGATGAAGGGCTTGCAGCAACCTCCGGGTTGTTCGAACACCTGAATCACCTGCAACGCCTCAATACCCGCAACGTGCTCGACGCCGTGCAAAAGCGCCAGGCAAAAACCTTCGCACCCGCAAGTCTCGGGCAACTGAGACAACCTACCGCAAAGCAATGGCAGGAATATTTCACTGATCTTGGCCAACGCAGCGTGCTGTTCTGGGACACCTTGCGTCAGCGCGGCGACAACACCCTGGCGCACGAACGGGCCGGGTATCCGCTGCTGCTCAAATTCGATCATGAAACCCTGGTCGCCGGTGCAGACCTGCCCCGCCCGGTCAATTACTCGCTGTTGCAGGTGTTTGGCGGCTCCGGCAAAGCGATCGACGGCAATAAACCGCCGGTGATCATCATCGATCCACGGGGCGGGCATGGCTCGGGTATCGGTGGTTTCAAACAGGATTCGGTCATCGGCGAAAGCCTGCGGGCCGGTCACCCCACCTACTTCATTTCCTTCAGTCACTCGCCAAGACCCGGGCAAACCCTTGCGGACATTACCGCCGCCCAGGCCCGGTTCATCGAAGTCGTCAGTGCCCGGCATCCCGCCAGCAGCAAACCGGTGGTGATCGGCAACTGCCAGGCGGGTTGGTCCTTGATGGGGTTGGCAGCCTCCCGGCCGGAGTTGCCGGGGCTGATCATCGTCAATGGCGCGCCCTTGTCCTACTGGGCCGGCGTCAATGGAAAAAATCCGATGCGCTACACCGGCGGCTTGCTGGGGGGCGGCTGGATGGCGCGCCTGGGCAGCGACCTGGGCAACGACCGTTTCGACGGCACCTGGCTGGTGAGCAATTTCGAAAGCCTCGACCCGGCACACAGCTGGTGGGGCAAGTACTACCACCTGTTCAGCGAAGTCGACAGCGAGGCCCCGCGCTTTCTGGACTTCGAGCGCTGGTGGGGCAGCCCGACGCTGCTCAACGGCGAAGAAATCGAGATGATTGTCGATGACCTGTTCATCGGCAATCGCTTGTCCGGCGGCCTGGGGCGCAAGAGCAGCGGGCTGGACCTCAAGCGCATCGAAGTGCCGGTGGTGGTGTTCTGCTCCTATGGCGACAACATCACGCCGCCGCAACAGGCGCTGGACTGGATCACCGACGTCTACCCCAGCGATCTCGCCCTGCAACGTGCCGGGCGCACCATCGTTTACCTGCGCCATGCCAGCATCGGGCACCTGGGTATCTTCGTGTCCGGTGAAGTGGCCCGGCGCGAGCACCGGGAGCTGCTCGGTGCGGTCGACATCATCAATGCCTTGCCGGCCGGACTGTATGAAATGTTGATCGAAGACCTTCCGGAAAACTCGGCAACACCCTATGCCGTGCGTTTCGAACCGCGGCGGATCGCCGACATTCATGGCGACGAGCCGCCGCGCCGTGACGACGATCGCGAATTCGCCCTGGTCGAACGCGCTTCCGCCCTCAACAACAGCCTCTACGACGGCTTCATACGCCCGTGGTTGCGGCAGTGGATCAATGAACCGGCCGCCGAACTGATCCGCCGCTCGCACCCCTTCCATCAGCAACAAGTGATGTGGAGCAGCATGAACCCGGCCTTGTGGTGGCTATCCGCCAGTGCCTCCCAGGTGAGCAAGGATCGTCAGCCAGCGACCCCGGACAACCCTCTCCTGGCCTGGCAGGCGTTGTTCTCCAACCAGATCCAGGATGCCCTGGACGGTTACCGCGATCTGCGCGATGCCACCCAGGAGCTGTGTTTCTACGGTATCTATGGCGTATTGAACAGCCTCACCGGCAATGTCACCGGACGAAACCTGCAGGCACATGCCGAGCAGCACGACAAGCTCCTGATCGAACGCCTGCAGGATGCCCTGCCCCTGGGCGGCTTGATGGAAGCCTTGATCCGCATCCTGTTTCTGCTGGGCCGCAACATCAACGAGCCCGGCCAGCAAAGTGTCGAGAAGCTGATCCGGCAATTGCAGGCGCCGCTGCCGGATCACAGTGCCGGGTCGGTTGACCTGCGCGAAACCTTGAGCCTGCAAAAATTGCTGGTGGCCACCTATCCGCAGGAAAGCGTGCAAAGCCTGCCGTTGCTGCTGCCCGAAGCCGAAGAACGCCAACAAGTGTTGGCGGCGGCGGCCAATCTGCTGCCGGAACTGCTGACCATCAACGGCGCTGAACATCCGTTCTGGCGTGAGCTGCACACGCTACTGGATGTCTCTTTGCCAGCTTTCAGCGCGACCCAGGCGCCGAGTGAAGCCACAGCCGAAGTCATCAAGCAGGAAATGCCGGTGGTGATAGCTGAGCCGATCAAGGTTCCCGTGGTCACACCACAGCCAGTCCAGCCGAAAGATCCCGTGGTAACGCCTGAGCCGGTCAAGCAAAAAGCTGCTGGGGTAACACCTCAGCCTGCCGAGCAAAAAGCGCCCGTGGTCACACCTGAGCCAGTCAAGCAAAAAACTGCTGGGGTAACACCTCAGCCAGCCGAACAAAAAGCGCCCGTGGCCACACCTGAGCCAGTCAAGCAAAAAGCCGCAGGGGTAACACCGCAACCAGCCGAGAAAAAAACGCCCGTAGTCACACCTGAGCCTATCAAGCAGAAAGCTGCTGGGGTATCACCTCAGCCAGGCGAGCAAAAGGCGCCCGTGGCCACACCTGAACCAGTCAAGCAAAAAGCCGCAGGGGTAAAAACGCAACCAGCCGAGAAAAAAACGCCCGTAGTCACACCTGAGCCAATCAAGCAGAAAGCTGCTGGGGTATCACCTCAGCCAGCCGAGCAAAAAGCACCGTTGGCCACACCTGAGCCAGCCAAGCAAAAAGACCCGGTAGCGACACCTGAGCCGATCAATCAGGAAGTCCCGGTCGTAGCGGCCAAGCCGATACCCACCAGTCCTACCGCGCAAAAAGTCCCGGCAGTGCTGCCCAAACCCATCGCCAACACTGTGAGCCCGGTGAGCCCCTCCTCCAAAGGAAAAAAAGGCGCGAAAAAACCTTCGACCAAAAAGCCTTGATCACACGAGCGCCGCGTCACACCGGCGCGGTCCCCTCGAACGCGAACGATTCATTTGTCCGGTACTGACCGGGGGTCATGCCGAACCAGCGGCTGCAGGCTTTGTTGAAGCTGCTGTGGTCATGAAAACCAAGGAGATACGCCACATGCTTCATGTTGAAGTGAGAATGGCGCAGGTAGAAATCGGCCAGCTGCCGGCGCACGGCGTTCTGCACGTCCTTGAATTGGGTCCCGTCCTTTTCCAGGGCGCGTTGCAGGGTGCGCTTGCTGAGGTGCAACGCAGCGGCGATCGACTCCATGTCGCATTGGCCCTGGCCGTGACTCAAACGCTCGGTGAGCAGCGCGCGGATTTTGCCGACAATGGAGAAGCCACAAAGCGAATCCAGTTGCGCCTCGGCGAAACTGTCATGCAGTACCGCCAACGCCTCGTTGGCCATGCTCAACGGACGCAGCAGTTCCTGGCCGTCAAACAGGATGCTGTCGTAGGCCGAACCAAAATGCAGGTCGCAGCCAAACAGCCGCTGATGCTCGGACGTGTCTCGCGGTTCCGGATAGCTGAACTCCACACTCAGGGGCTGCGGCAACGTACCGCCACCCAGCCAGCGGCAAAAGCCCAGCAGGGAAGCCAGCCCGGCATCGGCAAATTGCCGAGGCTTGATCGAGCCGGACTGTTGATGATCGAGCGAAGCCATTCGGTAATGCTCCTGCTCCGGGACAAAAAACAGGCTGAAACCGCCGCCGATCAACGGGCTGAACCGCACCAGGCGTTCAAGCGCCCTTTTCAGGTTAAGGCTCGACATCATGGTGTAACCGACAATCTGAAAACTGCCGGGGTGAAAATGGCCGTAGGCTTTCAAACCGATGTCGGGATCGCCGCTGGCCTGTGCCGCCAGTTGCCAAAGCCGATAGATCGCCCTTCGCTCACATAACGCTCCTGGCGTGTGCGCGATTTTCAAGTCCAGTCCAGCCTCCTGACAAAGGTGGGCGACATCCAGTCCTTCCGCTGACAGCGTATTGACCAGCACGTTGGCGTAACCGGAACTCATTCTATACATGGCGTCCTCATTGACCTGTGGAACCGAACATCCTGTCCGGAGCCATGACTTACCTACGTTACAGTAAATATTAACCGGTGTTTAAAATTGAACTATTGATCTCAGTATAGGTTCTGCTCACCTTTTGCCAGCGGATCGAAAAAAAAAGCGTGGCACCGTTGGACACCAGACAGTCACCTCCCAACACTTCCGCATACCTCGCCAATACCGAACAATCACACCCCATCCTGCAACGCAAAATATAGAAAGGAAAGACTGTATGAAATCGCTTGGTCGTATTGCGTTGGTTACTGGCGGTATGGGTGGGATCGGCACGGCAATTTGTCAGCGCCTGCACAAGGAAGGTTTCAAAGTCATCGTGGGCTGCAGCTCCGATTCCGCCCGCAAGAATGAGTGGGCAGCGAGCCAGCTGGCGGCGGGTTATCAGTTCGAATTCATCTACGGCGACATCACCGATTGGGAGTCCACCCGCAAGGCCTTCGAGATGGCCCGTGAACAATTCGGCCCGGTGGATGTACTGGTCAACAACGCCGGCATCACCCGTGACGCCTCCTTCCGCAAAATCACTCCGGAAGACTGGAACGCCGTAATCAACACCAACCTCAACGGCATGTTCAACACCACCAAACAGGTGATTGAAGGCATGTTGTCCAAGGGCTGGGGCCGGATCATCAACATCTCCTCGATCAACGGTCAACGTGGCCAGTTCGGCCAGACCAACTACAGCGCGGCCAAAGCCGGCATCCATGGCTTCACCATGGCTTTGGCCCGTGAAGTTTCAGGAAAGGGCGTGACCGTCAACACCGTCTCCCCCGGCTATATCCAGACCAGCATGACCGCGGCCATCCGCCAGGACATTCTCGACACCATGATCGCGGCCACACCGGTCGGTCGCCTCGGCCAACCCGAAGAAATCGCCTCGATCGTCGCCTGGCTGGCGTCCGATGAATCGGGCTACAGCACCGGCGCCGACTTCTCGGTCAATGGCGGCATGAACATGCAATAAGTCTGTCAGGGCAAGGACGCCCTGCTCTCGCTTGACACAATCCTGATGAGGTTTTGCATGAACGAAGTCGTAATCGTTGCCGCTACGCGTACCGCCATTGGCAGTTTTCAAGGTTCCCTTTCCGCCATTCCCGCCACTGAACTGGGCGCAGCAGTGATTCGTCGCCTGCTCGAACAGACCGGTGTCGATGCTGCACAGATCGATGAAGTGATCCTCGGCCAGGTGCTGACAGCAGGCTCCGGGCAGAACCCGGCACGCCAGTCGGCGATCAAGGCCGGCCTGCCCCATACCGTCCCTGCCCTGACCCTGAACAAAGTCTGCGGCTCCGGCCTCAAGGCGGTCCAGCTCGCGGTCCAGGCCATCCGTTGCGGCGACGCCGAACTGGTGATTGCCGGCGGCCAGGAAAACATGAGCCTGGCCCCTTATGTGCTGCCCAAGGCACGCACCGGCCTGCGCATGGGTCATGCGCAACTGCAGGACAGCGTGATCCAGGATGGCTTGTGGGATGCGTTCAACGACTACCACATGGGCATCACCGCCGAAAACCTGGCGAGCAAGTATGAGCTCAGCCGCGAAGACCAGGACGCCTTTGCCGCGGCCTCGCAGCAGAAAGCCTCTGCCGCCATCGAAGGCGGTTATTTCAAGGCTGAAATCACCCCGATCCTGATTCCCCAGCGCAAGGGTGATCCGCTGGTCTTCGACACCGACGAACAACCGCGCCCGGGCAGCACACTCCAGGCCTTGAGCAACCTCAAGCCGGCGTTCCAGAAAACCGGCACCGTCACCGCCGGCAACGCGTCGACCCTCAACGACGGCGCCGCCGTGCTGATGCTGGCCAGCGCCGCCAAGGCCGAGGCCCTGGGCTTGCCGGTACTGGCGCGCATCAAGGCTTATGCCAGTGCCGGTGTCGACCCGTCGATCATGGGCATCGGCCCGGTGCCTGCCACCCGCCTGGCCCTGACCAAAGCCGGTTGGAGCCTGGACGACCTGGACCTGATCGAGGCCAACGAAGCGTTCGCCGCGCAATCACTGGCCGTCAGCAAGGAACTGGGCTGGGACATGAACAAGGTCAACGTCAACGGTGGCGCGATTGCCCTCGGCCATCCGATCGGCGCATCGGGCGCGCGAATCCTGGTGTCGCTGGTGCATGAACTGATTCGTCGCGATGGCAAAAAAGGTCTGGCCACCTTGTGCATCGGTGGCGGCCAGGGCGTCAGCCTGGCCATCGAGCGCTAGACACACCGAACTGCTTTCTTGGCTGCAGCCGCGGCGCCGAAGTCCGGCGCCGCGGTTTTTTTCTGTCTGGTTTTTTTTCATGTGGGCAAGGAGTTCCATGGACAATAACGCACACACTTTCAACACCTTCTGGTCCGGCCAGGTTCCGTTCGCTGCCTCTTTTGCAGTGCAACAGTTGCGTCTGTGGGTCGCCACCAATCCGTGGTTCACCGGGCAGGACCACAACGCCTGGTTCGATGTGCCACGCAGCACCCTGGACAGCCTTCAGTCAGATTATCAGCAACAATGGGCTGAACTCGGCCAGCGTCTGCTGACCGGCCAGGCCTTTACCTTCGACGACCGACGGTTTGCGAGCGGTAACTGGGGCCAGCCATTGTTTGGTTCCCTCGCCGCGTTTTACCTGCTCAATGCCGGTTTTCTACTGAAGCTGCTCGATCTGCTGCCGATCAACGACAAGAAACCACGCCAGCGCCTGTTGTATCTGGTGGAGCAAGCCATCGCCGCCGCTTCCCCGAGCAATTTCCTGGCCAGTAACCCCGACGCGCTGCAACGGGTGGTCGATACCCAGGGCAGCAGCCTGGTCACCGGCCTGATGCACCTGGCCGCCGACCTGCAGGAAGGCAAGATGCGCCAGTGCGACGCAGGTGCTTTCAAAGTGGGTGTCGACCTGGCCAATACCCCCGGCGAAGTAGTCTTCGAGAACGAGCTGTTCCAGCTCATCCAGTACTATCCGCAAAGCGAAACCCAATACCGGCGCCCGGTATTTATCGTTCCGCCGGCGATCAACAAGTACTACATCCTCGACCTGCGCCCCGACAACTCGATGGTTCGCCATCTGTTGCAGCAAGGCCACCCGGTATTCCTGATGTCCTGGCGCAACTTCGACCAGTCGCTCGCCGGCACCACTTGGGATGACCTGGTCGAAACCGGCATTATCAAAGGCCTGCAGGTGACCCGCGAGATCAGCGGCGAGCAACGGCCCAATTGCATGGGTTTCTGCATCGGTGGCACGCTGCTGGGTTCCGCGCTGGCCGTATTGGCGGCCCGCGGTGACAAGGACATCGCCAGCGTCAGCCTGCTGACCACGTTCCTCGATTACCGCGATACCGGTGCGATCGATATCTTCGTCGACGAACAACTGGTCGCCCAACGCGAGCGCACCATTGGCGGCCTGAACGGCCCCATCGGCCTGTTCAAGGGCGAGGACATGGGCAATACCTTCTCGCTGCTGCGCCCCAACGACCTGTGGTGGAACTACAACGTCGACAAATACCTCAAGGGGCAGAAACCGATCCCGCTGGATCTGCTGTTCTGGAACAACGACAGCACCAACCTGCCGGGGCCGATGTACTGCTGGTACCTGCGCCATACCTATTTGCAGAACGACCTGAAATCCGGTGAGCTGGATTGCTGCGGGGTCAAGCTGGACCTGCGCGCCATCGACGCCCCGGCCTACATCCTCGCCACCCATGACGACCACATCGTGCCATGGAGGAGCGCTTACGCCAGCACCGAATTGCTCTCCGGAACCAAGCGGTTCGTGCTGGGCGCCTCGGGGCATATCGCGGGCGTGATCAATCCACCGGCCAAGGAAAAACGCCACTACTGGACCAACGACCAAGTCACCCAGGACCCTGAAACCTGGTTCGGCAATGCCCAACAGACTCCAGGCAGTTGGTGGAACGATTGGTTCGCCTGGCTGGCCGGGCACGCCGGGGAACGCCAGCCTTCGGTGCTGCACACCGGTAGCGAGCAGTACCCGCCACTGGAACCGGCACCCGGGCGTTATGTAAAGCAATGACCGCCTCTGTGGGAGCCCGCCCGCTCGCGAAAGCGGTCGGTCTGTCACTGCGATGTTGAATCTGCCGCCGTCTTCGCGAGCAAGCTCGCTCCCACAGGGTATCGCTGGTGTCTGGGAGGTTTGTGCCTGGCACCGTGCCAATGTGGGAGCGAGCTTGCTCCGGGCGGCGTTCCGACGAAAGCGGTCGGTTTGTCACTGCGATGTTGAATGGGCCGCCGCAGTTGATCGCCAAGGCTCGCGGATAAGATCAAAAGCGAAAAAAAACGCCCCGCCCTTCGCGGGCAAACCCGCCCCTACAGGGGTTGGGGGTGCCTGGGAGATTAAAAATGGCGGAAGGCAGCGGGAGTCGAACCTGCCCGGGAACGGATGCCGTCCCCAACCGGGTTTGAAGCCCGGCCGCGCCACCGGGCGCGATTGCCTTCCTTGAACTCAGGGCTCGTCCGGCTGAGCCAGTGCATTGTCGAGTCGGATATGACGCCTGTCGCCGAATCGTCGGGTGAGGCCGATGCGGTCGAAGTATTCGAGAATCTGGATGCTGCGTTTTCGCCCCAGCCCCACCTTATCGCGAAACGCCGTGACCTGGATCAGCGGGTTTTCGGCCGCCAGTTGCACCAGCATAGCCGCCAATCGACGCAGCATCGCATCGGTGTAGAACAGATCCCGGACGACCTGGTGCAACAACCCCAGCCGCGCCATCTTGCGCAGCAGCAAGCGTACCGCGACCGGGTCATGACCAAGGTCGCGCACCCACGGCGGATCGAAGCCGGCCTGCTCGAACAACGGCTGCAATTGTTGCCACAGGGCTTCGTCGTCTTCGCTCAAGCGCACCTGATGATCGGGCAGGTGCAGCCACGGACCGCTGGCCGCCATCGCGCCGCTGGCCAGCAACTCTTCAAGCAGGCTGATGAAGGTCGGGCGCTCCAGTGCCGTGCCGGTGAATCGACGCAAGCGATCCCGGTCCGGGCCCATTTGATCCGGTTCAAGTCGATGAAAACGTGCGAGATGTTCCAGCACCGGTGTTTTCAGGGCTTCCCAGCGGGCCGCACTGAACAACAGTGAGCCCTGCCGCGTATCGATCAGACGCACGTCGCCAGGCAACACCCAGCTATCACGCGGACGGTTGAACTGCCGCTCCACATGTTGCGGATCGAGGCCGGTGTCGCTGTTGGCCAGCAATACTGGCAGAACCTGTTCCAGGCCATGGCTGCTGGCCAGTGCCTGCAGCTGCGCCAGGCGCTCGGGACTGCGGCGGTGTCGGCTCGGCGCAAACGGGTCGAGCACCCGGCCACCGCCAAGCGTGCGTCGGGCGCTCTGGTCGCGAAGAATCAGCGGGTCGCCCTTCACGGCCTGCACCGGAGCGTTGAGCAGCAGTTGCGCGAGCGTCCGCTCACCGGGTATGAGGCTCGTGCCTTCGAGCAACGCCACCCGTCCCGTCACGTCCTGGGTAGCCAGATGCACATGCACGGATTGAAAGTGCTCCAAGGGCCGGTCTTCGCTGGCCAGTAACCGCAGTTCGATATCCAGGCGCCGGGTCGGCGCATACAACCACTCGGCCAGCAGCCAGTGCCCCCGGTGAATCTGTTCCAGCGCCAGACGCTCGGCACTCAGGTTCAACGCCACGCGCTGGCCGGCAGACGCGCTGGCGGCGGCTTGATTTTGCGCATGCAAGCCACGCACGCGTACCGGTTTTCCCTGGGGGCCGAGCATCAGCGTATCACCCACCGCAACCTGCCCGGACAACGCGGTACCAGTCACCACGACACCGGCGCCGGCCACGCTGAACGCGCGATCGATGGCCAGGCGGAAACCGCCGTGGGTGCTGCGTTGCAGCACTTCATGTTGCGCTTGGAGCAAGGCCTGGCGCAGGGTCTCGACCCCCGCCCCGGTCACACTCGATAACGCAATCTGCGGTGCGCCGGCATAAGGTCCGGGCGCCAGCAACGCTTCGATCTGGTCGCGCACGGCCTGCACCCTGGAGGGATCGACCCGGTCGCATTTAGTGATCGCGATCAGTGCCCGAGGAATGCCCAGCAGTTCGACGATGGCCAGGTGTTCGCGAGTCTGCGGCATGACGCCGTCGTCGGCCGCCACCACCAGCAGCACCAGATCGATGCCCTGCGCCCCGGCCAGCATGTTATGGGTGAAGCGCTCATGACCGGGCACGTCGATAAAACCGGTCAGGGCCGCTCCGGGTTCCAGCGCCGCGTACAGGTAACCCAGGTCGATGGTCATGCCGCGTTCGCGTTCTTCCCGGCGACGATCGCCGGCCTGGCCGGTCAAGGCCTGGAGCAATGCTGTCTTGCCGTGGTCGATGTGTCCTGCGGTACCGACTATCACCCTGGTACGCCCTCCTGCGGCCATTGATCGAGTTGCGCCAGCCACGCCGCCTCGTCGTCCAGTTGTCGCAGATCGAGCCACAGGGCGTCGTCATCGATGCGTCCGAGCACCGGGATCGGCAAGCCGCGCAGCGCGGTTTCCAGACCGTGCAAGCGTCGTCCGCGCAGACGCTTGGACGTGTCGGGCCGAATGCATAACGCGGCACTCGGCAAACGCGCCACCGGTTGGCTGCCACTGCCGATCATGCCCAGTGCCGTCACTGCGCTGACACTCCAGCCGTCGCCGAGCACCCTGGCCAGCGCGGGCTGCAGGCGCTCGGCCTGGGCCAGGATGTCCGCTTGTGGCCGGGTCAGCAGGCGCAGACTGGGCAGGCGTTCGGCCAGTCGGTCCGGATCGCGGTACAGGCCCAACACCGCTCCGAGGGCGGCCAGGGTCAGTTTGTCGACCCGCAAGGCGCGTTTGAGCGGGTTCTTCTTGATTCGCGCGATCAGGTCCTTGCGGCCGACGATCAACCCGGCTTGCGGGCCGCCAAGCAACTTGTCACCGCTGAAGGTTACGATGTCCACGCCATCGAGCAGCGCCTGGCGCACCGTCGGTTCGGCAGGCAAACCCCAGCGCGTCAGGTCCAAAAGGCTGCCGCTGCCGAGGTCTTCCAGCAACGGCAATCCGTGCTTGTGGGCCAGTTGCGCCAGCTCGGCGGTCGGCACCCGGGCGGTGAAGCCTTCGATGGCGTAGTTGCTCGCGTGCACCCGCATCACCAGGCCACTGCGCGGACCAATGGCCGCTTCATAATCGCGGGCATGGGTGCGATTGGTGGTGCCGACTTCGTGCAGCTTTACCCCGGCCCGGGCCATGATGTCGGGAATCCGGAATGCGCCGCCGATCTCGATCAGCTCGCCCCGGGAAATGATGCCTTCCTTGCGCGCGCCCAGGCTGTTGAGCGTCAGTAGCACCGCGGCGGCATTGTTGTTGACCACGGTCACGGCTTCGGCCCCGGTCAATTCGCGGATCAGGCCTTCGATCAGGTCGTCACGGTCGCCGCGCTTGCCGCTGTCCAGGTCGAATTCCAGGTTGAGCGGGTAGCGCGCAGCGAGCTGCACGGCGTCAATTGCCTCCTCTGGCAAGAGCGCGCGACCAAGGTTGGTGTGCAGCACCGTGCCGGTGAGGTTGAACACTCGGCGGACATGGCTGCGATGCTGCAGGGCCAGGCGCTCGCCCGCCCTGCCCGCGAGGATTTCGGGTGCGATCTCAACGGCGTCGAGTTGGCCGCCAAGCACCGGTTCACGCAGGTCGTCGAGCAATTGGCGCAAGCTGGCCAGCAGCGCGTCGCGCCCATAGCGCTCGGCCAGTGGCTGGCACGCCGGATGACGCAGCAAACTGTCGATGGAAGGTAGCCGCAAGGCCGGGCTGGCGGATCTGGAAGACATCAGGGGCTCCCCGCAAACGCTGACCGCCTGAGTGTAGCCGTTGAACCCCTGTAGGAGCTGGCTTGCCAGCGAAGGCGGCCTCGAGTCCTGCAGCGCCCATGAAGACGCCTTCGCTGGCAAGCCAGCTCCTACACAGGATCACAGGATCACAGGTTCAGTCGCCTCCCGGGGCGAACAAAAGATTCGGCGCCAGCCGTTGATAGCCCTCCTGCTCCAGGCGCATATCGAGCATCAGGCTGCTCAGGTCGGTCGAGAGCGCTTCGGCTTCGGCGTCGTTTTCCAGGTAGAGCAGCTTCAGATAGCTGTGACAGCCGGGGCAGGTTTCCGCGCGCAGCGGCGCCTGGTCGGCGGTGTGGCGGTCATCGTCGAGGCTGACGTATTCCAGGCCTTTGCTTTGCTCGCAGTACACGCATTTGACCCGCACCACGTGCCATTCACAGGCACACAGCGAGCACACCAGATAACGCAGGCCGTTGTATTTGCCTCGGTGGCGAATCACCCCGGCCATGGCCGGCGAACCGCAGGCCGGGCATTGGCTGAGGCTGTCGCCGGGTTTCAATTGCAGGTTCGGTGTACTCAACAACCAATGGCTCCAGGCCGCCTGCAACGTCGCGCCGAGAAATGGCACCAGCGCGGCTGGCAGCAACGTGAACTGGCCGCTGACCAAGGCAATCGCCCAGGCCTTGAGCTGCCCGGCGTTGGCATTGCGCAAAGTCGCCAGGGCTTTTACGACCGCAGGTTGTGCAGGTGGCGGATACCGCTGCAACAGCGCTTCGAGGAACGGCAACCAACCACCCTCGCGCACCAGACTGTCGGCGGCGAACGGTGGCAGGCCATGTTGCTGGCAGACCCGCAGGCGTTCGGGGTCCGGCGGTGCAGTGGCCGGAGGATCGTCCATCAGTTGCTGCTGGACATGGCACAGGCCGGCCACCAACCGCAGGTAATCGGCCAAGGGATGCCCTTCGGCGAACCGTTCCAGGCGCTGTGCCCGCAACGTGAACAAGTTGTTCGGTGGCAGGTGCAGAAACGGCGGAGAACTCGCCGCCGCTTCGATGTCGCCAGGCTCAAGAATAGTCGCCAAGGGGTTATCCTTTTTTGCTGGCCGGTCGCTCGGGGTGCTCGTCCCGGGTCACTTCCCGGTACCAGAGTTCGTGATGCTTTTTCGCCCAGGCGCGGCTGACCCAACCATGCAACATGGCGCTGACCGAACCCTTGATCCAGATGCCGGCGTAAATGTGCACGATGATGCTCAGCACCAGAATCAAACCGGCCAACGCGTGCAGCAGCATCGCCCAGCGAATCGCCGTGATGCCAAAGTAAACGCTGAAGTACGCGCGCCAGATCACCAGCCCGCTGAACAGCAGCACCAGCATGCACAGCAGCAAGGTCCAGAACAGCAGCTTCTGCCCCGGGTTGTACTTGCCGATCGCCGGCACGCCCTCCTCCTCGTTGCGGATCACCCGCCCGACGCGCCGCAGCCACAGCCGGTCATTGGTGATAAAAAAGTTCGCCCGAAAAAATTGCAGCACCAGGCCCAGAAACAGGACGAACATCACCACGCCCATGAACGGATGCAGAATGCGCGTCCAGGGGCCGCCGCCGAACAAGTGGCTGAGCCAGAACAGCGCCGGATGAAACAACGCCAGCCCCGACAGCGCCGCCATGAAGAAGAAGATCGCCACCAGCCAGTGGTTGGTGCGCTGGTTCGAGGTGTAGCGCAGGATCTGTCTGCGGATCATGGTCTGTCCTCCCCGCGCGGATCAAAGGTATGCACCGACGGATCGACCTCATGCACCGCAGGATCGACCGTAGTCGGGAGTTCTTCCTCCTCGACCAGCTGCGGTCCGACGCGCACGTAGTGGAAGAACCCGGCCAGCACCGCCAGGCCCATGGCCAATAACCCCAGGGGTTTGCTCACACCCTTCCACAGGTCCACCAGGGGGCTGATCGTCGGATGATCCGGCAAGCCGGCGTAGAGCACCGGCGTGTCCGCGTGATGCAACACATACATGACGTGAGTGCCGCCGACACCGGCAGGGTCGTACAGACCGGCGTTTTCAAAGCCGCGGCTTTTGAGGTCGACGATGCGTTCGGCGGCATGTTCTTTCATGTCGTCCTTGGTGCCGAACACAATCGCCCCGGTGGGGCAGGTTTTCACGCAGGCCGGCTCCAGGCCCACCGCCACCCGGTCCGAGCACAGGGTGCATTTGTAGGCCTTGTGATCCTTCTGCGAGATGCGCGGAATATTGAACGGACAACCGGTGATGCAGTAACCGCAGCCGATGCAATGGTCCTGGTCGAAATCGACGATGCCGTTGGCGTGCTTGATGATCGCCCCCGGACTCGGGCACGCCGCCAGGCAACCCGGTTCGGCACAGTGCATGCAGCCGTCCTTGCGGATCAGCCACTCCAGGTTGCCGGCATCGGTTTCATGCTCGGTAAAGCGCATCAAGGTCCAGGTGTCTGCGCTGAGGTCCTGGGGGTTGTCGTAGGTGCCGAGGTTATGGCCGACGTCGTCGCGCAGCTCGTTCCATTCCGAGCAGGCAACCTGGCAGGCCTTGCAGCCGATGCACTTGGTGGTGTCGATCAGCTTGGCCACTTCGTCCTGAGTGCGCACCGAGGGCGAAACCGTGGTGGTGGCCGAACGGGCGATGATGTCTTGGCTGGCCATTTAGACTTTCTCCACGTTGACCAGGAATGACTTGGATTCCGGGGTCTGGGAATTGCCATCGCCGAGGAACGGCACCAGGGTGTTGGTCAGGTAACCGTGGCGCGTCAGGCCGGTGAAGCCCCAGTGCAACGGAATCCCGATGTGGTGCACCACTTGGCCGTTGACCTGCAACGGCCGGATGCGCTTGGTCACCACCGCCACCGCTTCGATGAAGCCGCGCTTGGAGCTGACTCGCACCTTGTCACCGGCAACGATGCCTTTCTCCTTGGCCAGCACCTCGCCGATCTCCACGAACTGCTCGGGCTGGGAGATGGCGTTGAGCTTGCAATGCTTGCTCCAGAAGTGGAAATGCTCGGTCAGCCGGTAGCTGGTGGCCGCGTATGGATAGTCCTTGGCCACGCCGAGGGTGTCCCACACCGAATCGAAGATCCGCGCCGCCGGGTTGCTCGTCGCGTTCTTGTTGTTCGGGTGCAGCGGGTTGATGCCGATCGGCGTTTCGAACGGTTCGTAGTGCTCGGGGAATGGCCCTTCGGCCATATTGTCCCGGGTGAAAAACCGCCCTACACCTTCGGGCGCCATGATGAACGGATTCATCCCGGCTTCCGGTGGCGAATCGGCCTTGTAGTCCGGGATGTCGGTGCCGGCCCAGGTTTTGCCGTTCCACCACACCAGGCGCTTGTTCTCGGCCCAGGGCTTGCCTTGCGGGTCGCACGAGGCGCGGTTGTAGAGAATCCGCCGGTTCGCCGGCCAGGCCCAGGCCCACCCTTGGTGTTGGTGCATGGCGTACGGGTCGCTGTTGTCGCGCCGGGCCATCTGGTTGCCCGCCTCGGTCCAGCTACCGCAGAAAATCCAGCAACCGGACGCGGTGCTGCCGTCATCCTTGAGCTGACCGAACCCGGCCAGTTGCGCGCCACTCTTGATCGTCGCGCCCGTGGCATCGGTAAATTCGGCGGTGGCGCTGCCGTTGATTTCCTTGGCCAGTTCTTCCGGCGACGGTTCTTCAGGCACCTTGTAGGGCCATGACAATTTCATCATCGGCTCGGCATAGGCGCCGCCATTGGCCTGATAACGCTGGCGCAGGCGCAGGAACAATTCGCTCATGATGCGGATGTCGGTCCGCGCCAATCCCGGGCCGTCGGCGCCTTTCCAGTGCCATTGCAGCCAGCGACTGCTGTTGACCAGCGAGCCGTCCTCTTCGGCAAAGCAGGTGGTGGGCAAGCGAATCACTTCGGTCTGGATCTCGGCGCTCTTCACATCGTTATAGGGCCCGACGTTTTTCCAGAACTCCGAGGTCTCGGTGGCCAGCGGGTCCATGATCACCAGCCACTTCAGTTTGGCCAGTGCCGCCGTCACCCGGTTTTTGTCCGGCAGCGCGGCGATCGGGTTGAAACCCTGGCACATGTAGCCGTTGACCTTGCCCTGCCCCATCAGGTCGAACATTTTCAGGATGTCGTAGCTGGGGATGTCGATCTTCGGCAGGTAGTCGTAGCCCCAATGGTTGTCTGCCGTGGCATTGGCGCCGTACCAGGATTTCATCAGGCTGACATGAAACTTGCCGTAGTTCTGCCAGTAGGACATCTGCCCTGGACGCAATGGCTTCAACGCCCGTTTGAAGATATAGGTGTCATAATCCTGCTCGCTGTCGCTGGGCAGGGTCAGGTACCCGGGCAAGGTATTCGACAGTAATCCGAGGTCGGTCAGGCCCTGGATGTTGGAGTGCCCGCGCAAGGCGTTGACCCCGCCGCCGGGCATGCCGACGTTGCCCAGCAGCAATTGCACCATTGCCGCGCTGCGGATGATCTGCGAGCCGATCGAGTGCTGGGTCCAGCCCAGTGCGTAGAGAATCGTCATGGTCTTGCCCGGTTGCGAGCAGGTGGCGATTTCTTCCCAGATCTTCTGGATCGACTCGGTCGGCATGCCGCAGATCTGGCTCACCAGTTCCAGGTTGTAACGGTTGTAATGCTGCTTGAGCAACTGATAGACGCAGCGCGAGTCTTGCAAGGTCGGGTCGACCTTGGCAAAGCCGTCTTCAGCGTATTGATAATTCCAGGTGGTCTTGTCGGTGTAGCGACGTTTCACCGCGTCATAGCCACTGAAGATCCCGTCCTCGAAACTGAAGCCGGGGTCGACGAGAAACGACAAATCGGTGTAGTTGCGCACGTACTCGTGCTGAATCTTGTCCTCGGTCAGCAGGTAATTGATCAGCCCGCCCATGAAGGCGATGTCGGTACCGGTGCGAATCGGCGCGTAATAGTCGGCCACCGAAGCGGTCCGGGTAAATCGCGGGTCGATCACGATCAGCCTGGCGGCGTTGTGCGCCTTGGCTTCGGTCACCCATTTGAAGCCGCACGGGTGCGCTTCTGCTGCGTTGCCGCCCATCACCAGAATCAGGTTCGCGTTGGCGATATCGGTCCAGGTATTGGTCATGGCACCACGGCCAAACGTCGGGGCAAGACTTGCCACCGTCGGGCCGTGTCAGACACGCGCCTGGTTGTCGAACCCCAGCATGCCGAGACTGCGAATGACCTTGTGGGTGATGTAGCCCGCTTCGTTGGACGCCGCCGAGGCCGCCAGGAAACCAGTGGTCAGCCAGCGGTTCACCGTCTTGCCTTCTTCGTTCTTCTCGATGAAGTTGGCATCGCGGTCGGCCTTCATCAGGTCGGCCACGCGATCCAGCGCTTCATCCCAAGAGATCCGCGTCCACTCGCCGCTCCCGGGCTTGCGCACCTGCGGGTATTGCAGGCGACCGGGGCTGTGAATGAAATCCAGCAGACCAGCGCCTTTGGGGCACAGGGTGCCGCGATTGACCGGGTGGTCGGCATCGCCTTCGATGTGGATGATGTTTTGCGCAACGTTCTTGGCGGCATCGCCCTGGCTGTACATGATCAACCCGCAGCCGACCGAGCAATACGGACAGGTGTTGCGGGTTTCATGGGTGTGGGCAAGCTTGAAGTGGCGCACCTGCTCGGCAAAGGCAGTCGCGGGGGCCATGCCCAGCGCGCCGAGGCTCGAGCCTGCAAGGCCGATACCGGCGACCTTGAAGAACTGACGACGGTTGAGGTCCATCGTGCACTCCTGATCAGGTGGAGACCCGGTACTTTTGCCGGGTTTTCTGGACGATCACGGTGCCGGCAGCGTAGCTACCGACACTGGAAACTGTAGACAATGTTGTCGCCAGTTGTGTGAAAACCGACCGTCGGGCATTTGTCGGTCATGAATCGACAGGCACGAGACCTGTGGGAGCGGGCTTGCCCGCGATAGCGGCGGGTCAGTCGCCATCCATGTCGAATGGGCGGCCGTCATCGCGGGCAAGTCGAATCGTCGCACCGCCGCTCCCACAGGGATTTTTGGTGTCCTGGACAATCCCGCTCGCCCGCTCGCGAGCAGGCTCGCTCCCACAAGGGCTTGGCGCTTATCATGTCTGCCGAATTAATCCGGCCCTTATGAGATGAGCATGACTTTCGATTTTGATCAGGTGTTCGACCGCCACGACACCGGCAGTACCAAATGGAGCCGTTACCCGGCCGACGTATTGCCGATGTGGGTCGCCGACATGGACTTCGCCGCGCCGCCGGTGATCATCCAGGCCCTGCAAAAACGTCTGGAACACCCATTGCTCGGCTACAGCGTGCCTCAGGACGACTTGCGCAATGCCATCGTTGCCGACCTGTGGAAGAAGTACGCCTGGCGCGTCGAGCCCCAGGAGCTGATCTTCCTGCCGGGGGTGGAGTCGGGCGTCAACATGGCCTTGCATGCACTGGTGCAGCCACAACAGACTGTCGTGGTCCAGACTCCCAACTACCCACCGCTGCGTCACGCACCGGCGCATTGGGGGCTGAACAAGGTCGAACTGGGTTTCGATGCCTTGCCTGACGGTACCTATGCCACGCCGCTGCAGACTTTGCGCCAGTCCCTGGAAGGCGGCGGCGCATTGCTGCTGAGCAACCCGCATAATCCGCTGGGCAAGGTCTTCCCGCGGGAAGAACTGCAAGCGGTGGCGCACATCTGCCTGGAGCAGGACGCCTGGATCATCTCCGACGAGATCCACGCCGAACTGTGCTTCGACGGACGGGTGCATGTGCCGATCGCCACCCTGAGCCCGGACATCGCCAGGCGCACCATCACGCTGATGTCGGCGAGCAAGGCCTATAACATTGCCGGGCTGAAAACCTCGTTCATGATCATTCAGGACAAAGCCGTGCGCGAGCGGGTCAACCACGCGCGTTGCGGCCTGGTCGACAGCGTCAACCCGTTGGGCCTGGAAGCCACCCGCATCGCCTACAGCGAAGCCGGACCCTGGCTGGCCGGGCTCATGACTTATCTGCAAGGCAACCGCGATTACCTGGTCGACGCCGTTCACACCCGATTGCCGGGCGTGATCATGAATGTGCCGCAGGGCACGTACCTGGCGTGGCTCGATTGTTCGGCGCTGGGGCTGGACAACCCGCAGCAATTTTTCCTCGAACAGGCCAAGGTCGGGCTCAGCGCCGGCCTGGATTTCGGCGATGACGGCCAACAGTTCGTGCGCCTGAATTTTGGCTGCCCGCGGGCGTTGCTGGAAGAAGGCATTGCGCGGATGGAGCGCAGTTTACGCAATCGAAATGCCTGACACGCCCCTGAAGGCAACGCAAATCCCCTGTGGGAGCGGGCTTGCCCGCGATGGCGGCCTTATAGTCAACAATTATGTTGAATGTGACGGCATCATCGCGGGCAAGCCCGCTCCCACAAGGTAATCTGTTGGGATTGAGAGATTCGACAGCCTCTGAAATCCAACCGAACTCAAGGCAAAACACCAGGGTCAACCCTTTGACTCTTCTGCCTCGAGAACGGAGATTTCCCAATGAATGACTATCCAAAACCACCCTTCCCGAAACAAAGCCAGCCCGTCCCCGGTTCCCAGAAGAAAATGGACCCCTACCCGGACTGCGGCGAGCAGAGCTACAAAGGTTCGGGCCGACTGGAGGGCAAGATCGCCCTGATCACCGGCGCCGACAGCGGCATCGGTCGCGCCGTCGCCATTGCCTTCGCCCGTGAAGGCGCGGATGTCGTCGTGGCCTACCTCAACGAACATGAAGATGCGCAGGAAACCGCACGCTGGATCGAGCAGGCCGGCCGTCAATGCCTGCTGCTGTCCGGCGACCTGGCGCAAAAAGCGCACTGCCAGGCCCTGGTGGACAAGACGGTCGAACGCTTCGGCCGGATCGATGTGCTGGTCAATAACGCCGCGTTCCAGATGACCCACGAACACTTCGAAGACATCCCCGACGAAGAATGGGTGATGACCTTCGATGTCAACATCACTGCGATTTTCCGCATCTGCCAGGCCGCACTGAAGCATATGCAACCCGGCAGTTCGATCATCAACACCAGTTCGGTCAATTCGGACATGCCCAAACCGACTCTCCTGCCTTACGCCACGACCAAGGGCGCAATCGCCAACTTCACCGCCGGCCTCGCGCAGATGCTGGGCGAGAGGAACATCCGGGTGAACTGCGTGGCACCGGGGCCGATCTGGACGCCGTTGATCGTCTCGACCATGCCCGATGAAGAAGTGCAGAACTTTGGTGGGCAGACCCCGCTCGGGCGGCCGGGCCAGCCGGTGGAGGTGGCGCCGATCTATGTGCTGTTGGCGTCGGATGAAGCCAGTTACATCACCGGGCAGCGGTATGGGATTACCGGCGGTAAACCGATGCTCTGAACACCGTACTTGGGTCAATGCCACGCCTGGCCCCTGTAGGAGCCAGGCTTGCCGGCGAAGAACGATAACGCGGTACAACAGGTACACCGCAGCGCCCGATTCGCGGGCAAGTCGGATCGCCGCACCGCTCGCTCCTACACGGCAATCACCGAGATCTTGCCGTTGCGCTCCAGGATCGCGAATTTGATCTGATCCAGGGTTTCGATTCCCTGGCTGGAACGTGCGGCCTCCATGACGTCGGCCTCGATCAATCGCGCGTGGCGCAGGCGCTTGTGCAGCAGCTTGCCGTTCTCGACGATGATCGTCGGCCCGCCATCGATCAGCTGCGATATCCAGTGCGAGCGCTGTTTGAGCAGCGACAGGCCGACGTCGATGGCAATCAGCGTGACGATGACCAGCATCGAATTGGTCAGGGAAAAGTCGTCACCCAGCAACGCCTGCTGCGTTGCCTCTCCAATGATCATCAACAGCACGAAATCGAATGTCGTCAACTCGGCCAGGGAGCGCCGGCCGGCAATCTTGAACAGCACCATCAGTGCCAGATACATCGCGGCCGCGCGCAATACCGAGTCCATAGGTCACCTAAGGGAAAATGAATTGATCGAAGTTCACCGCGGTGGCGCCGGGCGAAGCGATACGGCTGTGAAACAGCCCCAGCCCCTCCCCGCGCAAGGTCAGATGCAGGTTGGCCTGGCCTTGAGCGTCGGTCTGTACCCACAGCTTCATACCTTGCCCGGCACTGACGGCACGGATGGGCTCCGGCTGCAGGCTTTCGATACTGAAGCCGTCCAGCAGCGCTCCGGTCAGTTCCAGCTCGACCATGGCATCGGGCGAACCGAATACGCTGAGCTGCATCGGGTTGGTCGATCCGTTACGGTGAAACATCTCGTATTGCACCCTGAGCTTGCCATCGCTGCCCTGCACGTCCCGGGTGCTCAGTGGCCCGCGTGAAAACAGCCCGAGCAGGGCCAGCACCACCAACAACACCAGGACGTACCAGCCCCAACGCTCGAATCGCCAGACCTTGACCTGATGCGCCATGTCTTCACGCACCGGATAGTCGCGGCTGCGGTAATCGGTATGGCCGGATTCATCGTTCATCGAGCGCTCTCCTGGCCTTGCTCACCGGCCAATACCCGCTGATGAAAATGCGGCAGCCGTTTCAACGCATGCTCGGCGGCCAATAACTGGACCTCGGTACGTGTCCCGCAAAACCGCAGTTGTTGGCTGAAAACACGGCGTCCCTGCGCGGTCTGGAAGGCCCAGGCGAAACAGATGGTGCCGGCGGGAATGCCATCGACGTCTTCCGGCCCGAGAATGCCGGTGGTCGCCACCGCGACATTGGCCGTGCTGTCGCGCAGTGCACCCGAGGCCATTTCCCGGGCAACCTCACAACTGGTCAGGTTGAAGGTTTCGATGGTCTCGGGGCTGACGTTGAGCAATCGTTGCTTGGCTTCGGGGGAATAGACCACGTACCCGCTTTCGATCAGATCCCCGCTGTGCGGCACTTCAGCCAGCAGTGTGATGATCTTGCCGGCCGTACAGGACTCTGCGGTGGTCAGCAGCAAGTCGTTTTGACGCAGATACTCGACCACCGATTGGCTGACGTTCATGGCAAATCATCCAGGCAGGGAACTGCTCGGTTGACCTTGGCCACCTGCAAACATTCCCTCTATCGGCGCCTGCCCCAGGCCTGCGGAGAAAAAATGAACCCCTGGCAAAATTTGCCCCTCAATACGTTTAGGGGCCCCTGTCACGGGCCGCTCCAGCTCAGGAGGTCGTCATGTCCGCACCTATCGTCAAGCTGTTTACCCAACCGAACTTCGCGTGGACGGATATCCGCAAGGAAGAGGAAGCGCATCCGCGTCATTACCTCGCCCATTTGTTGCTGCTGGCCTTGATCCCCGCCGTGTGCCTGTTTATCGGGACCACCTACGTCGGCTGGAGCCTGGCCGAAAATGAAATCGTCAAGCTCAGCGCCGGCAGTGCCTTGCAGTTGTGCGGATTGCTCTACGTGACCATCATCGCTGGCGTGGCGCTGATGGGACTGTTCATCCGCTGGATGTCGCGCACGTTCGACGCGCGGCCTACCGTCAATCAATGCATCGGTTTTGCAGCCTATACCGTGACCCCGTTTTTCCTCGCCGGCATTGCCGGCCTATACCCGAGCCGCTGGCTGGCGATCACCGTGCTGGGCGCCGCCTCACTCTATTCGACCTTCCTGCTGTTTGTCGGCCTGCCGACCTTCATGCACGAGCGTAAGGAACAAGGCCTGTTGAATGCGGCTTGCGTCTGGGGTGTCGGCTTGTTGGTACTGGTCACCATCCTGGTGGAAATGATCGTGATCTGGTTCAACGTGTTATCGCCTGAATACCTGCGCGCGACTGTCGGTTGATGACCTCGGCCCTTGGGGCCCGCGCCGCCCGCAGTGAATCCCGATCATGAGTTTCATTGTCTGGGTGGCGGTATTGGGAGCTGTGCTGCTGACGCTGGCACTGACGTCGTCGTACCTGCGCTGGATGCCGGTGACCACCTCCGCCGTGTGCCTGGTGCTAGGGGTGGCCATCGGGCCGTCGGGACTCGGGCTGTTGAAACTGGATACGACTGACGCGTCCATCTGGATGGAGCACCTGACTGAAGTCGCGGTGCTGTTTTCGCTGTTCGTCTGCGGCCTGAAATTGCGCTCGCCGCTCAGGGACAAAAACTGGCGGATTGCATTCGGGCTGGCCGGTCCGGTGATGCTGTTGACCATTGCCGGCGTCAGTCTGTTGCTGCACTACGGGTTCCAGCTGACCTGGGGGCCATCGGTGCTGATCGGCTCGATTCTGGCGCCGACCGACCCGGTCCTCGCCTCGCTGGTGCAAGTCAACGATGCCCGGGATGACGACAGCGTGCGCTTCGGACTGTCGGGTGAGGCCGGGCTCAATGACGGCATCGCCTTTCCCTTCGTTATTCTTGGCCTGCTGCTGGTGCAACTCGACGGCAACCCCGGCTGGCTGGGTGATTGGCTGTTGCGCAGCGTGCTGTGGGCAGTGCCGGCCGGCCTGCTCACCGGCTATTGGATGGGACGCGGTATTGGCCGCGTGACCTTGTTGCTGCGGATCAAAAACGACGACAGCACGCTTTCGCCGAATGATTACCTGGCCCTCGCGTTGATCGCCCTGTCGTATGTAGTGGCCGAGTCGATTCACGGCTACGGCTTTCTGTCGGTGTTCGCCGCGGGCCTGGGTCTGCGTCAGGCAGAGGTCAAATCCACGGGCACCGATGAGCTTCCCGCCGAGCATCTGGTACAGCCGGTGGTCGGGCACCAGAACAGCGAGCCGCAGGACGCCGTGCATGGCGATACCGCAAGCCTTGAAGACACGCAGGTGGCAGCGGGCATCATGATGGGCGACATGCTCGCCTTCGGCGGGCTGGTGGAGCGGGCCATGGAAGTCTTCCTGGTGACGCTGCTCGGCGTGGTGCTGATCGCTCACTGGGACTGGCGCGCGTTGGCGGTTGCCGGCGTGTTGTTCTGCCTGATTCGACCGTTGAGCGTGGTCGCCATGCCTTGGGGTGGTTTGCTGGACAGTCGCCAGCGCCTGTTGATCGGCTGGTTCGGCATACGCGGCATCGGCAGCCTGTTTTATCTGTTTTATGCATTGAACCACGGGCTGGCGCCGTCTGTAGCAACGCTGTGCATCGATCTGACCCTGTCCGTGGTCGCGCTGAGCATCCTGCTCCACGGGATCAGTACCCAACCGATCCTGGCTCGATATGAACGGCGTAAAAAACAGGATAGTTGATTTTATCTCTGGGTTTTTACTGTCGGAATCATCGAATTTTCGCCTTCATAAATTTGAAATCCTTGGGCGATCCGGCGGGTCATACGCTTAATCCCGCCCGGCTTTTATATGGCGCGATGGTTCAGGTTCGGCTCCCCTGCGGCGCCAAGCCTATTAAAAAGGACCTCGAAAAATAAGGTGCTGGTCATGATTCACTATTCAACCTGCGAAGAAATCAAAGCCTGCCGGGCATTCGCCCTGGAACGCAACCGTCAGATGTTTGCCGAGGCCCAGGCGCTCAGCCGCAGCGCCTTCGAGCTGCTCGATGGCAGCGAAATGGATGGGGAACTGTTTGATCGCTATCTGGACATACGCAGGAAGGCCAACCTGAAGTTCAAGGAAGCGATCGAACACTTGCGCGTACTCAACGCCGATTTCCCTCCGGTGTCGATGTCTACGCAAAACGCGCAACGTTTGCACCAGAAAGCTGAATCCAGGGTGTAACAGCAGGTGCATGCGGCAGCGATCCAAAGGACGCCATCGCAGGCAAGCCAGCTCCCACAGGTGTTGCGCCGGGCACACAATTCGTGCATGGCACGATTCCTGTGGGAGCGGGCTTGCCCGCGATGAGGGCTGCACAGTCGACATCTATAGCGACTGACACCGTGGCGCATTGACGCCTCGGCTTGGGCGAGTCCATCCAATTACACAGGTGATCAGTACCTGGAGCTGACGGGGTCTATAACGCCGGGATAGGCGCAGTCTCCACAGTTTCGGTCAGAGGCACATCACTGGAACCCGGCGTGAGAATCACCTTGCGGCACTCCTCCTGTTTCTTGTCGAAAATCCTGTACCCCTCGGCCACCTGCTCCAGGGACATGCGGTGAGTGATGATCGCCTCCGGTTGCAGGCGTCCAGTTTCGATGTGCCCGAGCAGTTCCGGCAAATAGCGCTGCACATGGGTCTGGCCCATTTTGAACGTCAGGCCCTTGTCGAACGCATCGCCGAACAGGAAACCGTGGATAAACCCGGAATAGACGCCCGGCACACTCACCACCCCACCACGGCGCACGGCGGCGATGCACTGACGTAACGCCTTGCCGCTGCTGCCTTCGAGTTTCAGCGTGGCGAGCAGCGTTTCCGTGGTACTGCCCTTGGCTTCGAAGCCTACGGCATCGATCACCGCGTCCACCCCACGGCTACCCGCCGTCTGGCGAATGATGGTGTCAGCCGGATCATCATCGTCATCAAAGTTGATCGGAATCACGCCATAGGTGCGCTGGGCATAAGCCAGCCGATAGTCGTGATGGTCGACCATGAAGATTTGCTCGGCACCGAACATCTTCGCGCACGCCGCACTCAATAGCCCCACCGGCCCGGCGCCATAGATCGCAATGCTGGAACCCGGCCCGATCCCGGTGTTGAGTACCGCTTGCCACGCCGTGGGCAGGATGTCCGACAGGAACAGCACTTTCTCGTCCGCGAGCAGCCCGGGAATCTTGAAAGGCCCGGTGTTGGCCTTGGGCACTCTGACCAGTTCGGCCTGCCCACCCGGGATGCCGCCATACAGCCGACTGAAGCCGAACAAGGCAGCGGGTGGTGGAATCGCCTTTTTATTGATGATGGCGCCACGACCGGTATTGGTGGTTTCACAACTGGCGAACAGGTCACGCTGGCAAAAAAAACACTCGCCACACGCGATCACGAACGGGATCACCACCCGATCACCGCGCTGCACGGCCGTCACTGCCGAGCCGGTTTCTTCGACGATGCCCATGAACTCATGACCAAAAATGTCGCCGTGCTCCACGGTTGGAATCTTGCCTCGATACAAATGCAAATCCGATCCGCAAATGGCGGTAGCCGTCACCCGCAAAATGATGTCGTCGGCTGCTTCGATAGCAGGATCGGGCACCGTTTCGATTTTGACGTCATGGGCTCCGTGGTAAGTCATTGCACGCATGGCTGCATCCTCACTGGTCAATAAAGACATCGATTGTCTGTATTAAGGGAACGAGGCAGAACCGCGAGTTCAGTTGCATGCGGGGCGAATCTGATCAGCGGTCAAGGCTGAAAATCGAGGTATTGCACAGGGTAAACGGCGACGCCGCGAACTGCATGAGTCAATGTCCAGACTCATGCAGCCTGCACGACTCCGGTTTGCCATCAAGGATCTCAAGCTATTGATTCATATGGATGTTGTTCCAGCGAAAGAACCGGCACGACAAATGCTCCTGAACGAGGAGCGACCTTCGGCCTTGAGACCGTTCGCGCTCATTCCCTGACTAGTTGAGAGACTCGACCATGAACGCCATAGACCTGTTGAAAGCTGACCATGAACGCGTAAAAGGCATCCTGACTCAATTAAGCGAATCCACCGAGCGGGGTATCAAAAAACGCGGCGAACTGCTGGCCAAGCTGGAAATGGAAATCACCATTCATACCCGTCTTGAAGAAGAAGTCTTGTACCCGGCGTACAAGAAAGCCGGGGGCAAGGAGCAGGACGTGATGTATTACGAAGCCAAGGAAGAACATCGCACGGTCGATTCGCTGGTGCTGCCCGATTTGAAAGTCACCGACCCCTCCACTCCGGAATTCGCCGGTCGGGTGAAAGTGGTCAAGGAACTGCTGGAGCACCATATCGAAGAGGAAGAGACGGAAATGTTTCCTCAGGCGAAAAAGCTGTTGGGTAAAGCCACCCTCGAAGAACTGGGGGCGCAGATGGAAACCTTGAAGGCTCAGTACAAGAAAGAAATGAGTGCAGGCAACATGGCTGCTTGATGCGGGTCTAGCGCGACACTGCGGCACACCGACCTTTGTGGCGTGGGAGCTTGCTCCCGTTGGGCTGCGTAGCGGCCCCAAAAATATGGCAACAATGCCGATTTTTTGTGAGTGCTACGCACTCAGGCGGGAGCAAGCTCCCTCGCCACAGGTTTGCCACTGACTCACCCACCGGGATTGGTCACCTGGATATAAACCGCATAGCTGCCCAGCAACACCCAGAACGTGGCGAAAATCCACGGCGTACGCACCGAAAACAACAGGGACTTGCGATAGCCCTTATGGGACGATTCCATCTCACTGAACAACGGCGATTCATCGTAGGCGAGGCCCATCAAGGGCTCGCTGCGCAACAACTCACTCTGCTTGAAATGCCAATGATCAATAATGTCGTAGGCCGCTCGAATACCCGGCCAGGCGTTGAGCGAACTGAGCAGCCCCAACAACGCCAGGAATGGCGGCACCACCAGGGTGAAGAGCTTGCCCCATTCCGGATTGAGGTTGGACATGCAGGAGGCAAAGGCGATCAGCAAAAACGATTGCGCGGCCAGGTAGGCGTCGGTGCGATTGGCCAGAATGCTGGTTTCGTACTGGATTTCCCGGCGATAGAAATCCAGGCGCTCCTTGGGCGAACCAAACATTTTGGCATTGTGTTCGGTGAGGGTTTCTTCGGCCGGGGCCTCGGTCAGTATTCTTGGCACAGGAATCACCCGAGGGCTACAAAGACCTTTAGAAGAAACCGCTGCCGACAAGTTCAGCCGGATTGACAACACAAGGGGTCAGCAATGGACTATCTCGATTGGGTGCAATGGCCAGCCATGGTGGTCACGGTGCTGGCCGCGTGGCTGATCGGTTCGCAAAACCCCGAACGCCGGGTCTCGGGCTTCATCTGTTTTATCGTGAGCAATGTGTTGTGGGTGATATGGGGTTACCACACCCAGGCCTATGCCCTGATCGTGTTGCAGTTTTGCCTGTGCGCCATGAACCTGCGCGGCTTCAGGAAGAATGCGCACTCCGCGACCTGATGTTCGGTACACCGGTGATCCATGTAGGAGCTGGCTTGCCAGCGAAAACGGCCTCAAGCCATGCATCGCCCATGCAGACGCCTTCGCCAGCAAGCCGGCTCCTACAAAGGGGTTTGGCGTTTTCCACAATCCAGCGGTATGCAGGTCGTGCGGTGATCATTTCATGGTCGAGGCGATGATCTCCACCAGATTGAGCTGGGTATAGGGTTTGGACAGGCGCGGGAGTTGCATCGCAAAACCTTCCAGTCGTTCGGCGTAGCCGGTCGCGAGGATGATCGGCAGGTCTGGTTTCAGGGTTCGGATGGCCTGCGCCAGTTGCGCGCCATTCATCTGCGGCATGGCCATGTCGGTAATGACCAGGTCGATGGCGGGCTCGGCATCGAGCGCTTTCAGCGCCAGCGCCCCGGACACCGCGCTGACCACCCGGTGCCCAAGGTCTTCGAGCAACAGGCAGGTACTGGTCAACACCAGGCTGTCGTCGTCCACCACCAGCACACACAGGCGAGGCACCGGCGGTGCGGTTTCTTCGTCGGTAGCGGGCATGGCAACCGAACCGGTCGTGGCAACGGGTATCCACAGTTCTGCCGTCGTGCCCGCGTCTTTCTGGCTCTTGAGTATGAAGCGCCCGCCCAGTTGTTCGATAAAACCATGCACCATCGACAACCCCAGGCCCGTGCCTTTACCCACCCCCTTGGTGGTGAAGAACGGGTCCATCGCCGAGGCCAGCGTGGTCTCATCCATGCCTTCCCCCGTGTCACTGATACTCAGGCAGACATAGCGGCCCTTCATCGGGGTGAACTGGAGTTGGTCGTGAACCTCTTCCGTTCTGGCGCTGATCACCATCTTCCCGCCATGGGGCATTGCATCCCGGGCGTTGGTCGCCAGGTTCAGCACTGCCAGTTCAAGCTGATTGACGTCGGCCAGGACCGGTTCAGGTTCGGGGGAAAAGCGGGTTTCAAGGACCACGGAAGGTCCGAGGGAGCTGCGCAACAAGCCGGAGATACCTTGTACCAGCGCTGGTATCTCGACGGGTTCGGCCTTGAGTTCCTGGCGCCTGGCAAACGCCAGCATGCGTTGGGTCAGCGATACGCCACGCAAAGCGCCCTGGGTGGCGTTATCCACCAGCCGGGTAATGCGCGGGTCGTCACCCACGCGCTTGCGCACAATTTCCAGGTTACCGAGGATCACCGTCAACAGGTTGTTGAAATCGTGGGCAATGCCTCCGGTGAGCTGGCCGATGGCTTGCATCTTCTGCGCCTGGAACAGCGCCTCGCGGGTTTGCTCGAGGACCTGCTGGGCCTGGGTGACTTCGGTGATATCACGGGTAATCTTGGCGAAGCCGAGTAGCGTGCCGGTCTCACCCCAAATCGGATCGACCACGACATGCGCCAAAAACCGCGTACCGTCCTTGCGCACGCGCCAGCCTTTGTTTTCGAATCGCCCCTCACGGGTGGCAACGGACAGGGTCCGTTGCGGTTCGCCAGCCTCGCGGTCCTCCGGGGTATAAAACATCGAAAAATGTTGCCCGATCACTTCTTCGGGCAAGTAGCCCTTGATGCGCTGGGCCCCGAGATTCCAGTTGGTCACGCGGCCGTCCGGGGCGAGCATATAGATCGCGTAGTCCGTGACGCTTTGCACCAGCAGGCGGAATTGCTGCTCGCTTTGCTTGAGGGTCTCTTCGGCCATCTTGCGGTCGGTCAGGTCCCGGGTGATCTTGGCAAACCCCAGCAACTTGCCCGACGGGTCGATAATCGGATCGATGACCACGTGCGACCAGAAGTGCGTACCGTCCTTGCGCACCCGCCAGCCCTCGCCTTCGAAACGCCCTTCGTTGATTGCCGTGTTCAGCGCGCGCTGGGGCATACCCGCGCGTCGATCCTCTTCGGTGTAGAAACGCGAGAAGTGCTGGCCGAGAATCTCGGCCTCCTCATACCCCTTGAAACGCCTGGCGCCGGCGTTCCAGCTGGTGATGATGCCATCGGGATCAATCATGTAGATCGCATAGTCAATCACAGCATCGATCAACAGGCGAAAACGACTGTCATCGATGGCGGTGGCTTTGCTTCGATCTTCGCTCATTGATCACTCACGTCGTGGATGTTTCTGTGGATTATGGGACAAACGGAAAATTTGGAAAGCTCAAAACAACGCGGGCTGTGCGCAACCCTGGGCGGTGTCCTGGATGACTGCTTGCTCGGGGGGTTGCCGCGCGACATAAGTCGCGGGCGCAATCGTCCACCAGCGCGGCAGCAGTTGCTTGACCTTGCTGTCGCCAAACCGGTCATCGATCAGCATGACGACCCCTTGATCCTGCTGGGTGCGAATCACCCGGCCCGCCGCCTGGACCACTTTCTGCACCCCGGGGAACAAGTAGGTGTAGTCATACCCGGCACCGAAAATCGCCGCCATGCGATGTTTCACCTGCTCGTTGACCGGGTTGAGTTGCGCCAGCCCGAGGGTGGCAATGAACGCACCGATCAGGCGCGCCCCGGGCAAGTCGATGCCTTCGCCAAACGCCCCGCCCAGCACCGCGAAACCGATGCCCTGGCTGTCGGCGGTGAACTGATCGAGAAAACCCTGGCGCTGCCCTTCCGCCATGCCTCGAGACTGCGCCCACAGGTTGATATGGGGATGTCTTTGCGCCAGCAACTGCGCCACTTGCTGCAAATAATCGAAGCTGCTGAAAAACGCCAGGTAGTTGCCGGGACGCTGGCTGAACTGCCTGGCGATCAGCTCGACGATCGGCGCCAGGGACGACTGGCGATGAACGAACCGGGTGGAGATCTGGCTGACGATGTGCACTTGCAGCTGATCGGCGTGAAAGGGTGATTCGACATCGATCCATACCGTGTTCGCCGGCGTGCCCAACAGATCGGCGTAGTAATGGCGCGGGCTCAGGGTCGCGGAAAACAACACGGTGCTGCGCGCAGCCGTCAGGCGCGGGCGGATGAAGCCAGCGGGCACCACGTTGCGCAGGCACAGCTGTGAAAGGTTTTTCTTGCGCTCGAGGTCGCGCTTGCTGATGTCGAACAGGAACTGTTCATCGAACAGTTCGGCGACCCGGCAAAACTGCAGCATGTCGAAGTAAAAACCCTGCAAGGCGCTGTCCAGGCCTTGCGGATGATCGTTCAGGTAATCGCCGATACTCGCACTGCAGGACGACAGGGCCTGGAGCAATTTTTCCGGCGCCTTGTCGTACGCCTGATAGGCGCCGAGCTGCAGGTCATGCAGGGCATTCCATTGCCGGTTGACCCGCTGCAAGGCTGTCTTCAGCGCTGGCGGGGCGGTTTTGCGCACAGCGTTGAGGGTCGATTGATCGAGGCTGGCACTGTACATTTGCCGCCCCCGCTCCACCAGGTTATGCGCTTCGTCCACCAGCACCGCGACTTTCCAGTTGTTGGCCTGGGCCAGCCCGAACAGCAGCGCGCTGAAATCGAAATAATAGTTGTAGTCGGCAACCACCACGTCTGCCCAGCGGGCCATTTCCTGGCTCAGGTAATACGGGCAAATGTCATGTTCAAGTGCTACCTCGCGCAAGGCGCTCTGGTTCAGCAGGGTCAGCTCGCTGGCGGCCTGGCGCGCCGCGGGCAAGCGGTCATAGAAACCCTGGGCCAACGGGCAGGATTCGCCGTGACAGGCTTTGTCCGGATGCTCGCAGGCCTTGTCCCGGGCGATCATTTCCAGAACCCGCAGGGGTGGCGCTTCGGCACTGTCGAGGATGACTTGCGCGGCATCCAGCGCCAGTTTGCGGCCCGGGGTTTTCGCGGTCAGGAAGAACACCTTGTCCAGTTGCTGCGGCGCCAGGGCCTTGAGCATTGGAAACAAGGTGCCGACGGTCTTGCCGATCCCCGTAGGTGCCTGGGCCATCAGGCAGCGACCGGTACTGACCGCCTTGAAGACCGATTCAGCCAGATGACGCTGCCCCGGACGAAAGTCGGCATGGGGAAACGCCAGTTGTTGCGCCGCACGATTGCGTCCTTCGCGGTGCGCCATTTCCTGCTCGGCCCACTGCAGGAACAGGCGGCAGTGGTGCTCGAAAAACAGTCCCAGCTCTGGCGCGCTGAAGGCCTCGACCAGGCAGGTTTCCTTTTCGCTGACGATGTCGAAGTACACCAGCGCCAGGTTGATCTGCGCCAGTTCCAGTTTCTGGCACATCAGCCAGCCGTAGATCTTCGCCTGCGCCCAGTGCAGCTGGCGGTGGTTGGCGGGCTGTTTGCTCAAGTCACCGCGATAGGTTTTGACTTCTTCCAGGCAATTTTGCACCGGGTCGTAGCCGTCCGCCCTGCCCTTGATCTTCAACGTTTGATACCGGCCTTCGAGCGCGACTTCACTCTGGTAACCCTCGCTGCGCCGGGACGCCACGGTGCGATGCCCGACGATGCCTTCCAGTGCGGTCGGCGACGGGGTGAAGCGCAAGTCAAGGTCGCCGACCTTGGCGGTGAACTCGCACAACGCGCGCACCGCGATGCTGTAGCTCACGCGCTCTGCTCCGCCCATTGCACGTAGCACACGGCAATCGGCATCTGGTGCTCATGGCAGAACTCCAGCCAGCGCAACTGGTTGTCCTGCAGGCGATCGCCGGGGCCTTTGACTTCGATCATGCGGTAGGTCTTGTCGTGCGGCCAGAACTGGATCAGGTCCGGCATGCCGGCGCGATTGGCTTTGATGTCCAGCAGCAGGCGATGGAACCAGTGCTTGAGGTGATCGGCCGGCAGGCAATCGAGGGCCTGATCGAGCAACTCCTCGCTCAATACGCCCCAGAACACGAACGGTGATTGCACGCCCCACTTGGCGGCATAACGGTCACGGATGGTCTGGCGGTAACGTCCGTCGTCGAGTTCGGCCAGGCAGGCCTGGAACAGGTCTGCCCGACGCACATGGAAGTCTTCATTGAGCAGGTCCACCGGCCCCCGCTGGAACGGGTGAAAAAACGCTCCCGGCAAGGGCGCGAAGATCGCTGGCCAGCACAGCAGCCCGAACAGCGAGTTGATCAGGCTGTTCTCCACGTAATGCACCGGTGCCGATGCGTGTGCCAGGTGAGCCTGGACATGATATTCCACCGACAGCGCCGGATCGGTCCTGGGCAGTTGCAGGTCCAGGCGCAGCATTTCCCGCGGGGACGAACGCTTGATGGGCGGCCCGCCGAGCTTGCGCCGCAGTCGGGGCAACACCCGCAGCAAGTGTTGCTGTTCGGCGGCGCTTTGCGCGGATTGCTCGGCATGGCTGGCCAGGTCCAGCGCCAACTGATACTCGCCGCAGCGCTCCAGCACGCGAATCAGGCGCAACCGCGCGCCGGGCCAGGCGCACTCGCGGTAGATGCCCAGGGCCGTGGCGAAATCGGCGGTGCGTTCGCAATATTGACCCATCTGAAATAGCAGTTTGTCGCGACGACGTTGCAGCCAGGGATTGTCCAGCGCCAGCCCGTTGACCTGCTCGACAATGCCGGCCAGCGCTTCGCCCGCTTCGAAACGCTGCTGACAGTCATGCAGGAAAACGCAGGCATCCACATCCTCGCGGCTGCGCAAGCCCCGGGAGTCGGCGCAGAACTCGACTTTTTCATAAGTAAAAATTCCCAGGTCGGCCAGCACGAACTCCGACCAGTCCTGGTAGAGATTGCCAAAGAACATCAGGCGCAGGCGATCACACAGACCCATGATGGTCAGGCTGAACAGTCGATCATCCAATGCCTCGCACCAGTGGCTGAAGCATCGGGCTTCGGCAAACTGCTCGCTCAATGCCGGCAGCCAATCGGTCTTCTTGCCCTTGGGCTGATCGATGGCCGCGCCAAGGCACTGGAGGATTTCCGCCTTGAGCAGCACCTCGAACAGTTCCGCGACCGACAGCGGCGCCTGCTCGTCGATCCAGCCCAGCGCCAGCAACGGGCCGGCAGCGCTCGCGGTGTCGCCGATCTCGGCGTACTGCAGCTTGCTCGCCCGGAAGTGTATGCCCCTGCGCATCACCATCCGCACCAGCAGCGCCCTGGAGGGCCGGGGCAGCTGATAGAAATCGCCGATGAACCGCTGCTCCTCGACACTCAACACATCGGCATAGCGATGCTCAAGCCAATCAAGCACTTGCATGAAGTTGTTCAAGTAGTAGAACGGGTCGTCGAGGGGATTTGCAGTCACAGGAAAAAGGGCCATGGCGAGCGAGTACTGGTTATGCGTACAGATACCAGCTACAGCCGGTGCGGTGCAAATGGAAAAGGATCAGCGGCGGGCAATCGGCGTGTTTTTTTGCCGCCTGTCGAACTTTCTGCCGATCCATCGCACCAACTGCCTTAGAGGTACAGTTGCGATAACGCTCGAACGAGACCGTGGGCTGTTTTCTTTTAAAAGGATGAGAGGTGGGTATGAATATCAAGACTCTGGGTTTGCCCTTGGCCGTGGCGGCCTTTCTGGCCCTGGCCGGTTGCTCGACGCCGACGGTGGTGACCCTGCAGAACGGCACCCAGTATTTGACCAAGGACATGCCGGACACCGAGACCAAGTACGGTTTTTACGAGTTTGAAGATATTTCCGGGGCGAAGGTGAAGGTCAGGGCTGCTGAAGTGGCCACGGTGCGCAAGGAAGACTGAGACCGCGTTATCGTTCATCGCGGGCTTGCCCCGGGCGGCGTTCCGAAGATGAGGCCCTTACGGGCACCGCATCACCCTCGGGCGACAACAATCCCTCCACCGCCCAAACTCTGCAGCCCTATCAGCGTAATTGGCAGCATGTTCAAAGCAGGTGCCCCGCCCAGATGTTGCGATTGACCAGATCGGCGGCAATCTCGATGAACGCATCGCCGACAAATTTTGCCGCCGGACTGACTCGCCTGTCAGCGGGAAAGACCTGGACCAGCTTGCGCATCGGAACGGGGTCGACCAGGGGCGCGGCACTGAGCACGCCCGCTTCGATCTGCCGGTAAATCGATGCCAGAGGCAACGCGGTGAAACCAAAGCCATTGCCGACCAGGTCGATCATGGCGCCGAAGGAGTCGGCTTCAACGCTGGTGTTGAGCTTGATCCCGACTTCACGCGCACAATTATCCAGAATCACCCGCAAGCTGTGCCTGGCGCTCGGCAACACTAATGCTTGCTCGGCCAAAGACTCGAACGTCACCGGCGTATCCAGCCGCAGGCTGGCGCTGGCGGGACCTACCAGTAGCAGGTTTTCCATCATCACCGGCACGATCCGCAGCGTATGCAACGGTTGCGGATCGTAGGATATCGCCAGCTCCAGTTCGCCACGCTGCACCCAATCGAGCAGGTAGCCGCTGAAGGCAGAGGAAAACCTGATGGCGAGATCCGGGTGCGCCTCCTTGATCTTGCGCACCAGGGGCACGGTGACGATTTCGGCTACCGTCGGTGTCGTACCGATGACCACCGTTCCGCGAAAAGAAGCCTTTCCCCCTACCACCGAGCTTCGAATGGACTCCATTTCTTCCATGATCCGGGTGGCATGCGCCAACACTTCGCGGCCGGCATCGGTAATTTCCATGCCGCGCCCATGTCGGTCAAACAGGTAGGTGCCGAGTTCTTTTTCCAGCAATCGAATCTGGCGGCTAAGTGCCGGTTGCGCGATGTGCAGCCGGTCGGAGGCCTTGCTGAGACTGCCCAGTTCGGCCACGTGAATCAGGGTTTTGAGTTGAACGACATCCATTACCTGGCCAGTCAAAGTCGGGTTCGGCGCGAAATGTGTCGAACGTGGCGTCAGTGTAAACGCAATGGCGTTGTCTGGTATGCCAAGGGACCCGCATCGCCGGGGCCTTTGCGACTTTCGAGCCGGCTGTAACCCCCGCCCACTGGGGTTGCAAGGCCAGCTATAAAATTTCGGTATATCAGTTAGGCCTGGCTGACGGCTTATTAACCTCCTCACTCTGCGGTAGCGTGCATTCAACGTCGACGCCAGAGCGCTCGACTTACTACAAGAATAAGATTCGAGGGCTTGCGCCATGATCTACACCGTTACTCTTTGCCTGAGCTATCTGGCTCATCCGGTCAGCGAGCAGCTGATCGCTCGTTTGCATCCCCCCTCTTCAGCCTTGATCGTCAATGGGTCAATGCCGCGACGCTAAGCGTATCTACCCCATCGAGCCAGCAACGTCGCAGACGCCCCAGGGTGCTCCTCGTATCGTCTCGCCTTGAAGAAAAGGGTGAACATCATGTCCGCATCAACTACTAACTCAACCGACCACGCTTCCACGACCGGTGCGTTGACCAGTAAGAATCGCGTCAGGGCCATCATGGGCGCCTGCTCAGGCAATCTGGTGGAGTGGTACGACTTTTTCATCTACGCCTACACCGCCATCTATTTTGCGGCTTCGTTTTTCCCCAAGGGGGATACAACCACCCAGTTGCTCGCCACCGCCGGCGTCTTCGCTGTCGGCTTTTTCATGCGCCCTCTCGGCGGCTGGATTTTCGGCTGGATTGCCGATACTCGCGGCCGCAAGGTCTCGATGATCATCTCGGTGTTCATGATGTGCGCCGGCTCGTTGCTGATCGCCGTCATGCCGACCTATGAAACGATCGGGGTCGCAGCGCCAGTGATGCTGGTGGTCGCCAGGTTGATTCAAGGGCTGTCCGTGGGTGCGGAATATGGCACCGGCGCTACCTACATCAGTGAAATCGCCACACCGGGTCGGCGCTGCTTCTATGGCTCCTTCCAGTACTTCACCATCATCGCCGGACAACTGCTGGCCTTGATGACCGTGGTCATTCTCCAGCAAACCCTCACGGGTGAGGAGTTGCGCGAATGGGGCTGGAGGATTCCGTTCTTCATCGGCGCCCTGAGCTCGATCGTCGTGGTGTATCTGCGGCGCGCCATGCATGAAACCGCGACCAAGAAAGACATGAACCGCAAAGATGCCGGCTCGTTGCGCGGCATGTTCAAGCACAAGCGCGCTGTTGCCCTGGTGGTGGCGTTCACCATCGGCGGGTCACTGTACTTCTATACCTTCACCACCTATATGCAGAAGTTCCTGGTGATCTCCGCCGGCTTCAGCCCGGAGACGGTGAGCTTCATCATGACCGCCGCCCTGGTCGGCTTCATGTTCTGCCAGCCCCTGTTTGGCTTGCTCGCCGACCGCATCGGGATCAAGGCGCACATGCTGATGTTTTCCGGGTTGGCCATGCTGCTGGTGATCCCCCTGCTCTATTCGCTGCAGTCGGTCAGTAGTCCGTTCATGGCGTTCTTGCTGGTGTTCGGCGGCCTGGCCATTGCGTCGCTCTACACCCCGATTGCCGGGATCGTCAAAGCCGAACTGTTCCCGCCTGCGGTGCGCGCACTGGGCGTGGGCTTTCCATATGCCGTAGGCAATGCGGCGTTCGGCGGGACAGCGGAATACGTGGCCTTGTCGCTTAGATCCCAGGGGATCGAGGAGTATTTCTTCTTCTATGTCGCGGCAATCGTGACCATTACGTTCATCGCCTCGATGCTGATGCCGAACCTGTCGCGTTATGGATACATCAGCGGTTCCGGGGAGATCGAAGAGCGGACCGGGTTGAAGGGATGTGCAAGGCCGGACGCTGTCAGGGCCTGACGATGCCCGATGGTGTAACTTGAAAGGGCCCCTGTCATCCATGGGCCCTTTCTTGCGTCACTGAGTAACAGCGCCAAAGCGAACTGAAAATTCCTACCCGTTAAATTCTTTGGGATTACGTGGTTTTGGGAAACGCCCTACTTACTTCCGATGACCATGGTTCTAGGGTACGGCCTGCTGATTTTCCATCCTCTTATTCAATGTCATTGCCCTGACAGGCAAGCGCCACAGCACGCACGCCCAGGCGATAAGGGAAAAGCAGCCAAAACTCCCAAGGATCAGGATCATGGAAATGAGTTCACCCTCGCACCTGTCGTATACCAACGAAGTCTCCTCTGCATTGCTCCTCACTCTGAATAAATCACCGTTCTCGCAGCAGCTTGCCGGCTTCAGCGAACAGCTCCCATCGAGGACTGAATGATGGGACGTGGCGCTGCCAACGGAATTGGACAAGGGCTTCACGGTGACCTGACGACCACCGGAGCGGTGTGCATCAGCAGCTTGCCCAATGCGGCACAAGGCGGACGCGGGGTGTTGCGGCTCGGGGATAAAACCACCCCTTGCAAGCAATGCGGCAAAGCCGGCGTCATCATCGACAGTCTGCCCGCGATGAAATGGAATGGGATACCGACCGTACTGGACGGGGCGCTAATCCACTGCGACTGCCCGCCAGGCAGCAACCGGCTTATTGCACCGATCGAACGATCGCGAGCTCCAGGGGCAGCCGCTCGCTCAGCAGCCCAGCCAGATAGCAGCCCAACGACAAGGGCCCAACCGGCCGATTCAACGCTAGCAGAGAAAGCCGCTGCTCCTTTCGCCAACTCCGGCGCAGCAACAAGTCCTGCGGACTGCAATCATCCTGACCAGATGGAAGAACTTGCCGCCTACATCGCTGGCGAGATGAATCGAAACATCCAGCATCCAGCCGTGTTGAAAATGAAGGAGCTGATCAACTACGACAGCAGCGCACAGGCCAGGAAATTTCAGGCGTTACCCTGGTACGCCAGACTGGCCGGGCCACCGAATTTCAACAGCATCGCATTGGCGAAAAAGCTGGAGGCGATGGCGATCTGGACTAAGCAAGTGGGTCAAAATATGGAGTGGGATCACAAGCCGAAGCTGGAGGCGATGTACAACGGTGTCGTGCGTCACAAGCAAGGGAAGTACGAGTACTACTACGATATCTGGTCGAACATTCACTATGGGTACATTGGCATTGCAGGAGGGCTTTCAGAAAGTTTGCTACTGGACGGTGCCGGGGCTGAACAAATCGCCTCGGACTCCCTGCGCAAGGTTGATGAGTTACTAACAAAACCCAAAGAAGAAAGAAAACGCCTCGGCCCCCGTCCTACAGGCAGTCCTTGGACGAAGTTGCGATCATGGGATGATGTGGCTGATAGAGTATCGATCAGCATCGGCACGAAGCTTGCCAACCAGCACCCCAATGGCGGAATAACCGCGCAGATGATCATGAATGAAGTGTTGGCAGTTGCTCCAGAAAACTGGGGAGATGGTGTCCGTGTCCACGTCTGCAAATAAACCTCGATCACGTTATATACGGTGGCTGTGGATTCCGTTGTTACCGCTACTGCTGCCACTGCTGGTGCTTCTGCTAATCGCCCTCTGGCAAATCATTGTGCTGCCCACGGCAACCATCCATTACTCCAAGAATGGCGTAGACGAACTGCGGTTCATCTGGAACGTGCAACACCGGATATACAAAGGCGGCCTGCCCCCAGGCACCAGCACAAGGGATCATGGCTTCTTGTTTCCAGATGAGAAGTTCTTCATGGAAATTTCCTGGTGGAACGATGGCGCTCTCCGACACTGCGTCAACATAACCCCGAAGTGGCCCGATACGCACATCTACCTCGATGCCAACGGCGACATTGACCACAGCGAAGGCAGCGGTACGGATTCGGATCGACTGAAACAATGCATCACGGACACCGCGCCCCCTTGAAAGATGCAAAAGGCTGAAAATCACGAATGAAGTGTTGTCCGCCACTCCGATGAAAATGTAGGAAAAAGTTCGTGTCCCTGTCTGTAAATAAACCCCGTATACGGTGCATGTGGTGGCTATGGATTCCGTTGTTGCCACTACTGCTGCCGCTGCTGGTATTGCAGTTAATGGTCCTCTGGAATATTTATGTACTACCCACTGCAACCGTCCATTACCCCAAGGATGCGGTGAAGGAGCTGCGGTACACATGGAACGTCCAAGACCGGATATACAGGGCACGGATGTCCCCCGGTGGCGCCGTTAGTGACCACGGATTTCTATTCCCTGATGCCGAGTTCTTCATGGAGTTTTCTTGGGCTGCCGAGAACGAGCGCTGGCACTGCATCAGCATCACCCCGCAATGGCCCAACATGCACATATACCTTGACGCCGACGGCAACATTGATATGCGAGGAGGGAGCGGCACTGACATAGATAGGTTGAAAGAGTGTCAATGGGATTTGGCAAAACCCTAACGTGAGAAGGAACTGCCCTGCTCTGTTCTGCGTTGAACCCTCTCTTTCCCTATTGCTCGGGATAAACCGGAGAGCGCTGCGTTTATCCAAAAAACACGCGTTATCGTTGACGTCCATCGTCGGAACACCGCCTGGAGCTAGCTCGCTCCGACAGTGCGTAGACATGCCGAACACAGAACCTGTGGCGAGGGAGCTTGCTCCCGTTCGGCTGCGCAGCAGTCGTAAAACCTGAGAATGCGGTACGCCTGACACAACAGGCACGCAGGTTTTAGGGCCGCTGCGCGCCCCAGCGGGAGCAAGCTCCCTCGCCACAGATGCTCGCCACATTTAAATTCAGGCTCGTTCCCATCACCGCCCAGCTATACCAAACGGGCATATCTCAAAGACAAAAACGGTAGTCGCAGTTCACTTCCAGCACTCCCAGAATGTGTGAAAACACAAAAGCAGCACTGCTTGGGAGATGGGCATGTCAACAGAAGCTGAACACACCGTAGGGCAAGACTGGCAGGAGGACGTGTTCCGCGTGCTCAAGGCCCACGACGTCAAACACGTGGTCTTCGTCCCGGATGCAGGCCACTCGGCGGCCATCCGCATGTCGTATGCAGACCCGGACATCAAGGCCGTCGTCCTCACCACCGAAGAAGAAGGCATCGGCTACCTCGCCGGCGCCTGGCTGGGCGGAGAGCGCGGCGCGCTGTTGATGCAGTCCAGTGGCGTCGGGAACTGCATCAACACCCTGGCGCTTCAAGTCTGTGCCGGCTTCCCATTGCTGATGGTGGTCACCATGCGCGGCGACTGGGCGGAGTTCAACGCCTGGCAGAACCCGATGGGCCAGGCCACCGAAGCCTCGCTGAACCTGATGAAGGTCCTGACCTGGCGCGCGGACGCCCCTGAAGATGTAGCCCCGCTGCTGCACGGTGCCGCGACCATGGCCTTCAACGGTGATTGCGCCACTGCCCTGCTGCTCGGTCAGCGCCTGATTGGAGAAAAGAAATGGGTCAAGTAAGCGCAAACCACACCCTGTGCCGCCGTGAAGTGGTCAAGGCGTTGCTGGCCGACCGCAAAGACGTGCTGGTGGTGACCGGTCTGGGCTCGGCGTCTTACGACGTCATGGCCGCCGGTGACAACGTTCTGAATTATTACCTGTGGGCCGCCATGGGCAGTGCAATCACGGTGGGCCTGGGCCTGGCCAATGCGCAGCCGAACAAGTCGGTGGTGGTGGTCACCGGTGACGGCGAGCTGCTCATGGGCTTTGGCGCTCTGGCAACCGTCGCGTTGCAAAAGCCTGCCAACCTGACCATCGCGGTGTTGGATAACGGGCATTTTGGTGAGACCGGCATGCAGGTCAGTCACGCCGGTTTCGGTATTTCCCTGGACCAGGTCGCGAAAACCTGCGGCTTCAGCTGGACCAATGAAATCCGCGACATGGAGGGCGTGCACGACCTGCGCGAGCGCTTCGCAACCCGCGATGGCGTCAAGCTCGCGACGATCAAGATCAAAGCGCAAAACCCGCCACGGGTGCTGCCACCGCGCGACGGGCACTACATCAAGAATCGCTTTCGTGCTGCCCTGGGTTTCAACCCGATCTGATTGCTCTTTGCCCGGACCCGCTCACGCAGGGCAGAAACCGTGCGTGACGCGCTGAGGAGAATAATAATGACTGACCGTAACTCTGAAGAACTCACTTCCATCCGCGAGGGCGTACGTGCCCTGTGCGCTGAATTCGATGCGGCTTACTGGCGCAAGGTCGACGAAGAAAAAGGCTTCCCTGAAACCTTCGTCAAGGCCCTGACCGACGCTGGCTGGCTGGCGGCGATGATCCCTGTCGAATACGGCGGCTCCGGCCTCGGTCTGGCCGAAGCCTCGGTGATCCTCGAGGAAGTCAACCGCTGCGGCGGCAATTCCGGCACCGTTCACGGGCAGATGTACAACATGTTCACCCTGCTGCGCCACGGCAGCGAGGCGCAGAAAAGCTATTACCTGCCGAAACTGGCCAGCGGTGAATTGCGCCTGCAATCGATGGCCGTGACAGAGCCCACCACCGGCACCGACACCACCAAGATCAAGACCACGGCGGTCAAGCGCGGCGACAAGTACGTGATCAACGGCCAGAAGGTCTGGATCTCGCGGGTCCAGCATTCCGACCTGATGATCCTGCTGGCGCGCACCACGCCTTTGGCCGAGGTGACGAAAAAGTCCGAAGGCATGTCGATCTTCCTGGTCGACCTGCGCGAAGCCATCGGCAACGGCCTGACCGTGCAACCGATCGCGAACATGGTCAACCACGAGACCAACGAGTTGTTCTTCGACAACCTGGAGATCCCCGTGGACAGCCTGATCGGCGAGGAAGGCAAAGGCTTCCGGTACATCCTCGACGGCCTGAATGCCGAACGCACCCTGATCGCCGCCGAGTGCATCGGCGACGGTCGCTGGTTTATCGAGAAGGCCAGTGCCTATGCCCGCGACCGCGTGGTGTTCGGCCGACCGATCGGGCAGAACCAGGGCGTGCAATTCCCCATTGCCGAAGCGCATATCGAGATCGAGGCCGCCGACCTGATGCGCTGGCGTGCCTGCGAGGAATACGACAACGGCGAGAACGCCGGAGCCAGTGCGAACATGGCCAAGTACCTGGCGGCAAAGGCCTCCTGGGAAGCCGCCAACGCCTGCTTGCAGACCCACGGTGGTTTTGGTTTCGCCTGCGAATACGACGTCGAGCGCAAGTTCCGCGAAACCCGCCTGTATCAGGTCGCCCCCATCTCCACCAACCTGATCCTGTCGTACGTTGCCGAACACCTGCTCGAACTGCCGCGCTCTTTCTGATAACAAGAGAGATAAATCATGAGCCAGCCCAAAAGCATCCGCCCACTCGATGGCATCACCGTCGTCAGTCTCGAGCATGCCATTGCCGCGCCTTTCTGCACTCGACAACTGGCCGATCTCGGTGCCCGTGTGATCAAGGTCGAACGTCCAGGCGTCGGCGATTTCGCCCGGGGCTACGACCAGCGCGTCAACGGCCTGGCCTCGCACTTCGTCTGGACCAACCGCTCGAAAGAAAGCCTGACCCTCGACCTCAAACAAGACCCGGCTACCGAGGTGCTGGACGGTCTGCTGGCCACCGCCGATGTGTTCGTGCAGAACCTCGCACCCGGTGCCGCTGCGCGAATGGGCCTCTCGTTCGAGGCGCTGCATCAACGTTTTCCGCAGCTGATTGTGTGTGACATCTCAGGCTATGGCGCGGGAGGCCCCTATGAAAAGAAAAAAGCCTACGACCTGTTGATCCAAAGCGAAGGCGGCTTTCTGTCGGTGACCGGCGGCTCGGGCGAAGCAGAAATGGCCAAGGCCGGATGCTCGATCGCCGACATCGCGGCCGGCATGTACGCCTACACCGGCATCCTCTCCGCACTGCTGCTGCGCGGGCGAACCGGTGAAGGCAGTCACCTCGATGTGTCGATGCTGGAAAGCCTGGTCGAGTGGATGAACTACCCGATGTACTACGCCTACGACGGTGCGCCGCCGCCCCCACGCGCCGGCGCCGCCCATGCCACGATTTATCCCTATGGCCCCTTCCCCATCGGTGACGGCACCACGGTCATGCTGGGTTTGCAAAACGAACGTGAATGGCAGTTGTTCTGCGACAAGGTGCTGCTGGCGCCGGAACTGGCCAAGGACGAGCGCTTTTGTGCCAACTTCAAACGGGTCGAAAACCGTCACGCGTTGCGGGACTTGATCGTCGAGTCGTTCTCGACCCTCAACTTCGATGCGGTCATTGATCGACTGGACCATGCGCAGATTGCCAACGCCCGGGTCAACTACATGCAAGGGGTCTGGGATCATCCACAACTCCGGGCCCGTGAGCGCTGGCGGCAAGTCGAGACCGCTGCCGGCGCGGTGCCTAGCCTGTTACCGCCGGGCAGCAACAGTGCGTTCGAGCCACGCATGGATGCCGTACCGGGCCTTGGCCAACACACCGAACAGGTGCTCAGGGAGCTGGGATGGGGGACGGACCGCATCGAACAACTGCGTGCAGCCGGGGCGATCTAGCCGCGACCACGACCACTGACCGACAGGAAAATTAGCGATGAGCCGTTTAGATTTTTCAGCCTGGATTGGACGTCGCCAGGAATGCCAGGACCGGATCAGTCTGAACCTGGTGAAACGCATTGCCGCGACATTGAACGAAATGACGCCGCAGCCCGGCGAACCGCTCCCACCCCTGTGGCACTGGGCGTTCTTTCAGGAACCGGTGGCAGCCAGCGAGCTGGGCCCGGACGGTCATCCCGCGCTCGGCGGCTTCCTGCCGCCGGCCCACAACCGCAATCGCATGTGGGCCGGCAGCCGTATCGAGTTCTACCAGCCGCTGAAGGTGGAGGCGCAGGTGACCTGTGTCTCGACCATTATCAATGTCGAAGAGAAGCACGGCCGCACCGGGTCGTTGCTGTTCGTCACGGTACGCCATGAGTATTTCCAGGACGGCCAGCGCGCCCTGCAGGACGAGCAGGACATCGTCTACCGCGAACCGACTCCACCCAAACTGATCGGCACCGAAGTGCTCCCCGAAGGCCAATGGCAGGAGCAGGTCGAACCCTCCCCGACGTTGCTGTTCCGCTATTCCGCAGTCACCTTCAATGGCCACCGGATTCACTATGACTGGCCCTATGTCACCGAGGCCGAAGGCTATCCGGGGCTGGTGGTGCATGGGCCATTGATCGCTACCCTGAACCTGCGTGCCTTTACCCGGGCGCACCCTCGCGCGCGACTGGAGCGCTTTACCTTCCGAGGGCTTCGACCGCTGTTTGCACCCCAGCCCTTCGAGGTCGGCGGGCGTTTGCTCGGCAACGGCAAGGCGCAGGTCTGGGCCGGGAATCAGGACGGCACCGCGCAGATCGGGGAAGTCGAGTTCAGCGAGGGAGAAACACCATGAACCTGTCGATCGTTCGCTCCGCCCTGTTTGTCCCGGCCACGCGCCCCGAGCGCATCCCCAAAGCCATCGCGACTGGCGCGGATCGGGTCATTGTCGACCTGGAAGATGCCGTGCAGGAAAACCTCAAGGATCAGGCCAGGGACAATCTGCAGCGCTTCTTGAGTGAAAACCGGCAGGCGCGGATTCTGGTGCGAGTGAATGCCCCGGATCACCAGGCGCATGCTGCGGACCTGCAGCTATGCCGCCAGCATGCCGGCGTGATCGGAGTCTTGCTGCCCAAGGCCGAAAGCGCGGCACAGGTGCATGCAGCGGCCAGCACTGGCAAACCGGTCTGGCCGATCATCGAGAGCGCCAAAGGCCTGGCTGCACTCCACGACATTGCCGGCGCCCCGGGTGTCGAGCGCTTATCGTTCGGCAGCCTTGATCTCGGCCTGGACCTGAACCTGACCACCGGTAGCCGCGCCGCCGAAGCGTTCCTCAGCCATGCCCGCTACGCGGTACTGCTCGGCACCCGGGTTGCCGGCCTGGCCCCGGCGCTGGACGGTGTCTTCCCCTCGATCCAGGACACCGCAGGTCTGCATGACGCCGTACAGTTTGCCCGCGACATGGGGTTTGGCGGCGCGCTGTGTATCCATCCGAGCCAGGTGGCGATCATCCATCAAGCGCTGACACCCAGCCCTGAAGAACGGCACTGGGCGCAGCGCATCATGGAGGCCGCGACCTTGGGCGAAGGGGTTTTCGTGCTGGATGGGCAAATGGTCGATGCGCCGGTCATTGCGCGCGCTCAAGCGATCCTCGGGCGCGCGAATTAGCACAAGGTTATTCACCAACGGGAGCAGCACCCGCTCCCGTTTGCTTACGCCTCTTCCCGCACCACCCCTCGCTCCTCCAGCAGGCGCACGAACATGGTCAGGCTTTGCGACACCGTGCCCCGGCGCCACACCAGCCAGGTGCGCAGGAACCGGAACGACTCCGACAATGGCCAGACACTCACCGTGGCGCACCCGGGCATGCTCTCGAGCATGCTGCGGGGCATCAGCGCCAGGCCGGCTCCGGCGCTGACGCAGGCCAGCATGCCGTGATAAGACTCCATCTCGAAAATCCGCCCGGGCACCGCTGCATCCTTGGCGAACCAGCTTTCGAAGTGATGCCGATAGGAACAATTGGAGCGGAATGCATAAATGCTCTCGCCGTTGACGTCCTGCGCGCGAAGAATGGGGCCATGGTTCAGCGGCGCGATGAGCACCATCTCTTCCTCAAAGGCAGGCACCCCTTCCAGGGCCGGGTGCAACACCGGACCGTCGACAAAGGCGGCGGCCAGCCGGCCCGACAGCACGCCGTCGATCATGGTCCCGGAAGGTCCGGTGGACAGATCCAGTTCGACCTTGGCGTAGCGCTGGTTATAGGCGGCCAACAGTTCGGGGATGCGTACCGCCGCGGTGCTCTCCAGCGAGCCCAAGGGGAACGAGCCTTGCGGCTCCTCGCCCGCCACTGTGGCACGGGCTTCCTGGACCAGGTCGAGGATACGCCGGGCATAGTCGAGAAAACTCCACCCGGCCGGAGACAAGCGCAGACGGCTCTTCTCGCGGATAAACAGGTCCACGCCCAGGTCCAGCTCCAGCTGCTTGATCCGCGTCGTCAGGTTCGAAGGCACCCGGTGTATGTGCTGGGCGGCCACGCTGATACTGCCGTGCTCGGCCACGGCTTTGAAAATCTCGAGCTGTACCAGATCCAAGTCATTCTCCAAACGTGAACGATATACTCAGTATTATTCAGTTTCCAGAACCAGCTCGCCAGCTTAATCTGAGCCTATACCCACCCAGCAGGACGGTGCCATGAGCCAGATTTCCAGCCTCACCCATGCCATTTCGATCAACCCCGCCAACGGCGAGCAGGTCGGCCACTACCCATTCCAATCCGCATCGGACCTGGACGCCGCCCTGGCCCGCGCCGCGGCCGGATACTCGATCTGGCGCCGTACGCCTGTCGAGCAACGTGCCCAGGCCTTGGTCGTTCTCGCCCGGACACTGCGCGACAACGCCGCCACAATGGCGAACATGATCACCGTGGAGATGGGCAAGCCCATCGCCCAGGCGCGCGGCGAAATCGAAAAGTGCGCACAGCTGTGTGAATGGTATGCCGAACACGGCCCGGCCATGCTGACCGCCGAGCCGACGCTGGTCGAAGGCGGCAAGGCGCGCATCGAATATCGCCCGCTGGGGTCGATTCTGGCGGTGATGCCGTGGAACTTCCCGATCTGGCAAGTGCTGCGCGGTGCGGTACCAGCCTTGATCGCCGGCAACACCTACGTCCTCAAGCATGCGCCAAACGTAATGGGATCAGCCTATTTGCTGCGTGATGCCTTGCAGCGCGCCAACTTCCCGCAAGGCGTGTTCGAGGTGATCAATGTCACGCCGGACGGTGTCTCCACGGCGATCGCCGATCCCCGCATCGCCGCGGTGACCCTCACCGGCAGCGTGCGCGCCGGCATGGCCATTGGTGCCCAGGCCGGTGCCGCCATGAAGAAGTGCGTGCTGGAACTGGGTGGCTCAGATCCGTTCATCGTGCTCAACGACGCCGACCTGGATGAAGCAGTCAAAGCCGCCGTCATTGGCCGTTACCAGAACACCGGGCAAGTCTGCGCGGCGGCCAAGCGCCTGATTGTCGAGCAGGACATCGTCGAGGAATTCACGCGCAAGTTCGTCGAAGCCACCCGCCAACTGGTGGTCGGCGATCCATTGGCGGCCGAGACCTATATCGGTCCCATGGCCCGTTTTGATCTGCGCGACGAACTGGATCAACAAGTGCGCGACACCCTGGAAGAAGGCGCGACCTTGCTGATGGGCGGCAAGAAGGCTGAAGGTCCTGGCAACTATTACGAGCCTACGGTATTCGCCGATGTCACCGACCAGATGACCTCGTTCAAACAGGAGCTGTTCGGCCCGGTCGCCTCGATCATTACCGCGCGAGATGCCGCCCATGCCCTGGCATTGGCCAACGACAGTGAGTTCGGACTGGCCGCGACCATTTACACGCGCAACGTCGAGCTGGCGCAGCAGATGGCCGGAGAACTGGAAACCGGCGGTGTGTTCATCAATGGCTACTGTGCCAGCGACCCGCGCGTAACCTTTGGCGGCGTGAAGAAAAGCGGCTTTGGCCGGGAGCTGTCGCATTTCGGCGTCCGCGAGTTCTGCAATGCCCAGACGGTGTGGCTGGATCGGCGTTGATCGCTTGAAGACAACCGCAGGTCCCTTTTGCTGATGCCAAGCGCTCCCACAGCGCACCTTTGCCGGCCTCGGGATTGGTGTACGACCCGATTACCTGTGGGAGCTGGCTTGCCAGCGATGGCGGTCTGACGGCCGACCGGGATTTCGATGGTGTACGCGATCGTCAGCTCCCCGACCGGATCTTGTTCCAGACACGCGTGCGAATCCGGTCGACATTCAGCGGCATCGCTTCCAGCGCAAACAATTTCCCCATCATCTCCGGGCTCGGATAGACCTTGGTGTCGTTCTTGATTGCCGGGTCGATCAGGCTATCGGCTTGTTGGTTACCGTTGGCATAGCGCACATGGTTACTGATGCTGGCCATGACGTCCGGCCGCAACAGGTAATTCATGAAGGCATAGCCGGCCTTCTCATCCGGAGCATCGGCAGGCATGGCCACCATGTCGAACCAGATGGCCGAGCCTTCCTTGGGAATCGAATAGCCGATCTCGATGCCGTTGTTGGCTTCCTTGGCACGACTTTCCGCTTGCAGGATGTCGCCGGAGAAACCGACGGCCACGCAGATGTCACCATTGGCCAGGTCGCCGGTGTACTTGGACGAGTGGAAGTAGCTGACGTACGGCCGGACTTTGATCAACAGCGCTTCGGCCTTTTTATAGTCGTCCGGGTGCTTGCTGTGATGCGGCAGCCCCAGGTAGTTCAGCGCTGCCGGCAGCAGTTCCGGGCCGTTGTCGAGGATGGCCACGCCACACTTCTGCAGTTTTTCCATGTACTGCGGCTTGAAGATCAGGTCCCAGGAATCCACTGGCGCGTCATCACCCAATACCGCCTTGACCTTGGCAATGTTGTAGCCGATGCCGGTGCTGCCCCACAGGTACGGGAACCCGTGCTCGTTGCCCGGATCGTTGGTCTGCAAGGCGTCGAGCAGCACCGGATTGAGGTTTTTCCAATTCGGCAACTGGCTCTTGTCGAGCGTCTTCAGCGCCCCGCCCTGAATCTGCCGCGCCATGAAGTGATTGGACGGGAACACCACGTCGTAACCGGAGTTGCCGGTCATCAGCTTGCCATCGAGGGTTTCGTTGCTGTCATAAACGTCGTAACTGAACCCGATGCCGGTTTCCTTCTGGAAGTTTTTCGTGGTGTCCGGGGCGATGTAGCTCGACCAGTTGTAGATCTTGACGGTTTCGGCCGCCTGGCCGAGGGTCGCTACGAGTGCCAAGGGGGCCAGAGTCAGGGTCTTTCGGATCATGAGTCGATTCCTGTAGGGGTTGTGTTGTTTTTATTGGAGTGGTTGCAGGCAATCAGCTGATCAAAAAATCAAGACGTAGGTCTTGCGCACGGTTTCCTGGATGTCCCAGACACCGAGGCTGTTGGCAGGCAACATCAGTGCATCGCCGGCTTCTATGTAGAGGGTTTCTCCATCATCCGGGGTGAAGGTGCAGCGTCCCTGGATGAAGTGACAGAATTCCTGGACAACGATCTGCCGTCGCCAGCGTCCCGGGGTGCACTCCCAGACGCCGGTTTCGACGCCGTCGTCGCGTTCGACACTGGTGGTCGAGGCCACCGCCACCGGTGCGCCCAGTGGCACGGCGACCGGGTTCGATTCTTCCAGCTGCAGGGTTGCGGTGTTCTTGAATTGTGTAATGCCCATGGGAGTACCTGTCGATAAAGCCTGATAAATGAAGAGCGCGCCGTTTAATGCATGAAACCTTCCATGAACCCCGCCACGCCGCTGGCGAGCTTGCGCCGCCATGGCGCGGTAGCCGGGTTGGCCAGGGTCTGGTCTTCGTGGACGAAGCTGCGGATGATCGCGTTGTAGCCGAGCCAGCGGCAGGGTTCCGGCTCCCAGGCCTTGAGCGCCTCGAGACCGCCTTCGGGGATGACCCACGGCTGGCGCACCAGCTCGCTATCGCGCTGCAGAATCAGGTCGGCCAGCGTGCGCCCGCCGAGGTTGCTGGCGCCCACCCCCTCGCCGCCATAACCACCGGACAAGGCAATGCCGCTGGCTTGGTCACAGAGCATGTGCGGCTGGAAACGCCGGGACATACCCAGGTTGCCGCCCCAGGCGTGGGTGATTTGCACGCTCTTGAGTTGAGGGAAGAGTTCGCCGAACAGATAGCGCCGTAACTCGACCTCGCTGCGGGTCAGGTCAAAGTCGTGGCGCAGCTTGCCGGCGAACTGATAACCGCCACGCGCACCGAACACCAGGCGGTTGTCCGCCGTGCGCTGGCCATAGGTGACCTGGCGGCTGCTTTCGCTGAAGGCCTGGCCGTGACTGAGGCCGATTTCATCCCAGGTCGCGGCGGACAGCGGTTCAGTGGCGACGATCAAGCTTTGCACCGGCAGTTGATAGCGCCCCAACGGCGGCAGCGTGACCGCGTAGCCTTCCACCGCCGGCACGATCCACTGGCAGCGCACCCCGGCTTTCGCCGTGCGCAGGCTACCCGACTGCCAGTGCGTGACCGGGCTGTTCTCGTAGATTGCCACGCCCATGCGCTCGACCGTCCGGGCCAGCCCTCGCACCAGTTTGGCCGGGTGAATAGTTGCGACGTGCGGCGCGTAGATCCCGCCATAAGGCTTGGCGATCCGGATCTGTTGCGCCAGCTGCTCGGGGTTGAGCCAGCGATAATCGCTTTCGGTCAGGCCCTGGCGGTAAAGCGCGTCCAGGTAATGACGCAGGCTGGTTTCCTGCTCCGGATAACGGGCGGCGCAATACAAGGCTCCGCCCTTGCGGTAATCGCAGTCGATGCCTTCACGTTCGATGACAGTCGCGACCGCATCCGGAATACCGTGCAACAGATCGACAGAAGTCCGGCGCTGCTCGGGCGCCAAGTGGGCGAGCAAGCGATCCTCGCCCAACAGGTTCCCCATCAACCAACCGCCATTGCGTCCCGAGGCGCCAAAACCGGCGGTCTGCGCTTCGACGATGGCAATGTTCAGCCCAGGCGCCTGGCGTTTGAGGTAATACGCGGTCCAGAGGCCAGTGTACCCCGCGCCAATGATCGCCACGTCGACGTCCAGATCCCGGTCCAGCGCCGGTCGCGCCAACAAGGGCTCGTCGAGTAGATCCATCCACAAACTGATAGTGCGCCACGCCGACATGCCAGACTCCGCCACTCAAACTTCGATGGCGTCGATCCTAGTGCGTGGACCTAGAGGCTGTCTTGCGCGCGTGCACGCAAAGAAATTTGTCTGGCGTAGGCCTTGGGCGAGAGGCCGGTGTGCTGGCGGAAACATTTGTAGAACGCCGACAGTGAATTGAAGCCGGCGGCAAAGGCCAGTTCGTCGATGCGCAATGGCGGCATGGCACCCTCCAGCGCCGCGAGCAGATGTTGCAGTCGCGCCTGGTTTACGTATTGGTAGAAGCTCTGGCCAAGCACCTGATTCAGTAGATAGGACATCTGGTTGCGGCTGTACCCGCACTCCCCGGCCACCCGCTGCAGGTCGAGTTCGGGATCCAGATAGGGCTGGCGCTTCTGGAAATACTGTTGCAGGTCTTGCGCCATGAAACTCAGCTGCCGTGGCGACAGACCGAGTCGACTGACAGCCGGACGCTGGCTGCCGGCGGTGTTGCTGGCGGGCTGCTCATGCACCAGGGAGGCGTATTCGTTGACCCGCCAGATCAGCCCGTCACGTACGGTGATCGCCTCGCTGGCCCGGAACGACACCAGGCCTTCGCCGCCGCGCAGGGTGATGCGGTATTGAATAAACGCGGTGTTGCCATCCAGGCGAATACGGTCGGAGTGCTCCAGGGCTTCATCCGGATCCCGTGGCATGCTGCCGCGCACGTACTCATGCAATTCGTCGAGGCCCATCACCCGGTTCTGGAAAAAGTCGTTGTATTGGACATCGGGGTGAAACAGCGCCATGACACCGTCCAGATCCCGGTGTTTCCAGCGCAGGTGGTAACGCATCACCGTCTCGCCCGTCGCCTGGGTTTGCAACGGCCCATCATCATCGGCGTGCATAAGGGACTCGACGAAAAAAAAACCGAGCTTGCCGAAATTCCGCCCCGGCTACAATGGCTACACCATGCCGACCCTGCCCAAAAAAAAAAACAGCCAAGTATGACTTGCGTCAAAAAAAACTGAACCAATCGCTAAACAGCCTGAAAAATCCACATTATTTTCACATGCAGATGCTACTTTTAATGGCAGTCACCGGTTGAGCCAATGAAGGCTCTTCCCTCCTAACATGAGCTAACGGAAGCGCTCGATGAAGAAGGCGGGCTACACATGAATAAAGGGTTAAATAACAAAGTCACCTTTCCAAACGCCTGCCAGCTGATGCGCTGGCATTTTCATCCCATGGGTTTCGAGGCGAGCATGGATGCGCCGGGCAGTATGATTGCCCGTCTGTTTGACCGTGCCAGTGGCGAGACCATGATCGCCATCGCCGGTATCCCCTGCGCGACGGTCATGACTGCGGCGGATGTAGAGCGGATAATCGAAGCGGTGGAGGATGAGCTTGAGGCTTTCATTCCGCCGATGGCCCTCAGGAGTTATGCCTGAAGGCTGAATAACCCACAACAAGCCCACTGTAGGAGCGAGCTTGCTCGCGAAAAACCCGAGGGCCGCGCGTTCATCCAGGCAGCACGCGTTATCGTTAACGTCCTTCGCGAGCAAGCTCGCTCCTACAGGGGTTCACGCCGATGTCTTGCCTTGGCGGTGATCGACGAAGAATGCCTTGCCCTTGCCGATCCGGTCGGAGGCCTTGGGCATGTTGGCCGCCTGGGTGTCCTGACCGTCGACATACCAGTAGCAGTGACTCACCGCCCGAGTGATGCCGACATAAGCCAGGCGCAGGATCTCGTCTTTCTGCGCATTGTCATACGCTTCGCTGTCGCCCGCCTTGCCCAGACCCGCCATGCGGTAGACCTGGTTCTTGTAGGGTGAACGGGTCAGGTGCTGACAATCCCCCAGCAGAAACACCGCGTCCGCCTGAAGCCCCTTGGCACTGTGGTAGGTCAATTGTTTCAGCCGCCGCGCGTCATGGGGCAAGCTAGAATCTACATTAACTACAGGATGAATATGCTGCTCTATCAATGCCTTATCGCTACTTTTTCGATAAAGCATCAAGATTGTATCGCCCTTTTTATAGTGCTCGATCAAGCGTGTGGCCATGCCTGGATCATCCCGATCGAGCACATTGACCGGCAGCAACGCCTTCGGTTCGCCACTGGCCTTGGCCTTCTTGCCCGCGATCGCTGGTGCGGCGCGCACGATATGTTCGGCGGCATCGATGATGTGCTGGTGACTGCGGTAGTTTTCGCTGAGCATGACCCTGGTCGTGCCCGGTGACGGGAATTCCTTGCTGAATTCCATGAAATAGGTCGGCGAACTGCCGCGCCAGCCATAGATGGACTGCCAGTCATCGCCGACACAGAGCAACGACGAATGTTGCGCACCACGTCCCACATGCATGGCTGGCCCACGACCGCGGATCTCGGCCAGGCTGGCGCGAATCCAGGAGACGATCTGCGGCGAAACGTCCTGGAATTCATCGATCATCAGATGCGACATCGGCCGCAGCAGCTCATCGCTCAGCAGTTTCAGATTCTCCGGCGAATGCTCGCTGAACAAGGCGAACATCCGGTTGTAAGTCATCACCGGCGGTTTCTGGTCCAGCAGATGGTCTTCCAGCGCTCGCCAGTACAGGCTCAAGGCCTCGAAGAAAAACCGGTCCGGGTCATCCTTGGCAAAACTCATCTGCCCTACGGCGCCCGGAACATCCAGCCCGAGATTCTCGATAAACCCCGCCGCCGCCACGAAACAATCCAGCAGCGGTGCCGAAGCAAGCTCGCCCTTGACCTTGTAATCGAAGCCGGGACCGGCGCTGGCATCGCCTGCAAGAGAGGCCAGCACACGCCTTGATGACTCATAACTATCCAGCCATATTAGAGGCTTACGGCAGAAAGCTTGAAACAGAGTGCGCTTTACTGCCCATTCCGCGCGCACGGAAAGCTTGGCGTTCGGACGGCTGACCTGCGGGTTTTCCCGGGGATCGAAACCCAGCACCACCCAGGCGTCCAGACTTGGAATATAGCCGTGGCAATGGAAGGTGGCGCCGTTGATATCGAACGTCTGGCGATTGGGCTCGATGCCCTTGATCGGCCAGGCACCAGCGCGAAACCACAGATCCTCGATGACATCGCACAGCTCTTCATCACGCTTGGCCGCCAGTTCGGTCACGGCCATGCGTTTTTGTACGTCCGGGTGATCACGCTCCAGCTCCTTGAGTTGCAAGGCGTGACGCGACAAAGGCTTGATCAGTTCACGAAAACGCTCATCCCGGGTGTGCAGGCTGTGATAGCAGGCGTTGAGCTGCTGGCGCTGGGCATCATTGATGCGCAGGTCGAACGGATTGCTGTCGACTTCCTCGTCGCCGGTTTGTGCACGGCTGCTGAGGTTTTCAAAGGCTTGCAGCCGCTCGAAGCCCGGCAGGCTGCGAACCATTGGCAGGATGCGCGAGTGGAACGTGCGCACCAGATCCCGCGCCTCCTTGAGACTGAGCGCCCGCCCCCAAAGCGCAAACAGTTCGACCAGCTTGCCGATGAAGTCCTTGCGCGACTCACGGGTAAAGGTCACCACCGTCATCGAGCTCAACTCGAAGCCCAGATAGTGGCTCAGCAGCAAAATCCGCAACACCAGCGTGGTCGACTTGCCCGCACCCGCCCCCGCAATCACCGAGGTCGAGGGGGTGTCGCTGAAGATCATCTTCCACTGAGCGGCGCTGGGCTGGGCGTGCGGCGCCAGCAATCGGGCAACGTCAGCTTTCATGCGCTTCTTCAACTCGGCATTCAGTGGCAGGCGCCAGTCGTCGAACAGATTGGCGTCGACACTGGGCGGCCGATGCTCGGTGGAGCGTGAATCGCGGATCAGCAATACCTGCCGGCCCTCCTCAAGTCCTTCAAGCTTGCCTTCCTTAAAGCCGTAATCGACGCCGGCGCTATGCCCGCTGCGAAAGCCGTCAGCCTGGCCGTGCAGCCAGGACGCGCGATGTTGCGCCCGCAGGCGCGTCAGGCCATGGCCAAAGAACCGGGCGGCCAGACGCTTGAGCCATGGCATCTCGGCCAGTGGACGAAGTTCGGGAGGAAGATCGGGGGTGTGTTGCGGCACGCGGACTGACTCCAGGGTGTGAGGCTGTTAGGTCTATGGTGTCTGCATTTGCCAATGAGTTCTAGTGAAATGCTTACAGGTCATTGGCTTATGCGCTGAAGTGAAGGTTGGGTGAGAACGGGTCGAGCCGCTAAATCATCAACTAATTCGATTGTATTCAGGCATTTTTTACGCTTTTTATCGATCGGTAGCTGGCAGATGATGCTCGTCATCAACCATCCTTTGCGGAGACGATCATGCTTGAACTCAGACCCTTCAACTCCCTGGGCGGCGCCAACCACGGCTGGTTGGATGCCCACCACCACTTTTCGTTCGCCGAGTACCACGATCCGAAACGCATGAACTGGGGCAACCTGCGGGTATGGAACGACGATGTGATTACCGCGGGTACCGGTTTCCCGAAACACCCGCACCGGGACATGGAAATCATCACCTATGTCCGTGAAGGCGCAATTACTCACGAAGACAATCTGGGCAACAAGGGTCGTACCGAAGCGGGCGACGTTCAGGTCATGAGCGCCGGTACCGGAATCGCCCACAGCGAGTACAACCTGGAAGCCACCGCGACCCGGATCTTCCAGATCTGGATCATCCCCAATGAATCTGGCCTGGCACCGTCGTGGGGCGCCAAGCCTTTCCCCAAGGGCCAGCGCGAAGGTTTCGTGACCCTGGCCAGCGGCAAGTCCGGCGACGATCAGAGCCTGCGGATCCGTGCCGATGCTCGACTGGTGGCCGCTAACCTGAAGGCCGGCGAATCCGCCGAGTATCGCCTGGACAACGGCCGTCGCGCCTACCTGGTACCGGCGACCGGGGTCATTGAAGTCAATGGCTTGCGTGCACAAGCTCGAGACGGGGTGGCGGTGGTCGATGAGCAGGTGTTGCGGGTGACGGCGATCGAGGACAGTGAAATCGTGCTGGTGGATTTGGCTTGATTGTGTGAATGCAGGGTAAAAAAAAGGACGACCGTGTGGGGTCACCCCTTTTTTTATCTAGCGGAATTTATGGTGGTGACGGTACCGACGCCTTCGCTGGCAAGCCAGCTCCTACAGGGGATCATGTTCGACACAGAATCTGTGTTCACTGGGGATCACTGTGGGAGCGGGCTTGCCCGCGATGAGGCCCTCACTTATTTCACAGAAATTGCGCCATCCACCAGGGTTTGAGCCTCGGCAACCAACTGCTTGAGGTGCTCGTCACTGACAAAGCTCTCGGCGTAGATCTTGTAGATATCTTCCGTACCCGACGGCCGCGCCGCGAACCAGCCATTCTCGGTCATGACTTTCAAGCCACCGATGGCCTGGTCGTTACCCGGCGCATGGCTGAGAATGCTCTGGATGGCTTCGCCCGCCAGTTGGGTCGAGGTCACCTGATCCGGCGACAATTTGCTAAGCAAGGCTTTCTGCTCCGGATTGGCCTTGGCGTCGACCCGCACCGAGAACGGTTCGCCCAGTTCATCGGTCAGGGCGCGATAGGCCTGGCTTGGGTCGCGACCGGTGCGGGCGGTCATTTCCGCTGCCAGCAAGGCCGGGATCAAGCCGTCCTTGTCGGTGCACCAGACGCTGCCATCCTTGCGCAGGAACGAAGCGCCGGCGCTTTCTTCGCCACCAAAGCCCAGAGAGCCGTCGAACAACCCCTCGGCGAACCACTTGAAGCCGACCGGTACTTCGTACAGCCGCCGACCCAGGCGCTTGGCGACGCGATCGATCAAGCCGCTGCTGACCACGGTTTTACCCACGGCTGCATCGGCGCGCCATAGCGGTCGGTTCTGGAACAGGTAATCGATGGTCACCGCCAGGTAATTGTTCGGCGCCAGCAGGCCCCCGGACGGGGTCACGATGCCATGGCGATCGTGATCCGGATCACAGGCAAATGCCACGTCGAAGCGTTCTTTCAGGCCGATCAGACCTTGCATCGCATAAGGCGACGATGGGTCCATGCGGATCTGCCCGTCCCAGTCGACGGTCATGAAGCGGAACGTGGAATCCACCTCTTTATTGACCACTTCCAGGTCCAGACGGTAATGCTCGGCAATCGCCGACCAGTAGCGCACCCCTGCTCCGCCCAGCGGATCGACGCCCAGATGCAACCCGGCATCGCGAATGGCATCGAAGTCGATCACGTTGACCAGGTCGGCAACATAGGTGTTGAGGTAATCGTGACGATGGGTGGTGCCCGCCTTCAGCGCCTGCTCGTAGCTGATGCGCTTGACGCCGGCCAGCTTGTTGCCGAGCAGTTCGTTGGCCTTGGCTTCGATCCACTTGGTGATGTGGGTATCGGCCGGGCCACCGTTGGTGGGGTTGTATTTATAGCCACCGCTTTGCGGCGGGTTGTGGGACGGCGTGATCACGATGCCGTCCGCCAGGCCCGACGTGCGCCCGCGGTTGTAGCAGAGGATGGCATGGGAAATGGCCGGCGTAGGGGTGTATTCGTCACCTTCGGCGATCATCACCGTCACGCCGTTGGCAGCCAGCACCTCGAGGGCGCTGGCCCCGGCCGGGGTGGACAGCGCGTGGGTGTCGATACCGACAAACAGCGGGCCATCAATGCCCTGGGCTTCGCGGTACAGGCAAATCGCCTGGCTGATCGCCAGCACGTGCCATTCGTTGAAACTCAAGTCGAACGAGCTGCCTCGGTGCCCGGACGTGCCGAAGGCTACGCGCTGGGTGGAGATGGCGGCATCAGGCTGGCCGGTATAATAGGCCGTTACCAGTCGCGGGATGTCGACCAACAGTTCTGCCGGTGCCGGTTTGCCCGCAAAAGGACTGAGTGTCATTGCAAAACCTCGGGAATAGAGTGGGTCAGGAATTGGCGCAGTTTACTGGCAGTTTGACCGCAGCGCGATATTAACGATCCCGCAAGCGACGCTATAAAACGCGCCGGCTTCGCCAAACAGATCAGTCGATCGATTCCAGGCGCAACGCATCCCCCAGCAGACCCAATACCGCGGCGAGATCATGGTCGCCGCCGAACGTATGGCTCAGGCGCAGATGTTGCGAGTGCAACCCCTGCAGACTGAACAGTTCTCCCGGCGCGATCACCACCTGGTGCTTGAGCAGTCGCTGAAACACTCGATGCACATCGACCTGGCGCAGCGAGCGGGCCCAGATCGTCGCGCCACCCTGGGGATCGACGAACTGCAAGGCATCGCCCAGACGCTCCTGCAGCAGCTGGGTCATCTGCACTTTGCGATCCTTGAGCAACCGCCGCAATACCTGGAGATGGTGGTCGATACGGCCATTGACGTACAAGCGGGCGATGGCTTTCTGACGAATCGGCGACAGGCGAAACGAGCGCAGTAAAAACTGGCGCTGCAGTTCAACCCTCAGATGCCGCGACAGCAGGTAGCCGTAGGGTGCCTCGGGGCCGATGATCTTTTCGAACGTGGAAAACACGATCAGTCGGTCAGGGTCCAGCAGATCGCGAAACCGCAAGCCGTCCGGTTCGAATCCGAGCTCACCGTAGCAGTCGTTTTCCAGGACCCAACTCCCATGCTGCGCCAGCAGCTGCGCGATGTCGTGTCGGTTGTCGTCGGGCGCCAGGCTGCCGCGCGGCATGTTCATTGCGGATGAAAGCATCACCAGACGCACCGGCCTGGTCTCCAGCAACACCTTGAGCCGCTCGACGTCCAGACCGCCGCAGGCTTGCAGCGGCAGCTCGATCACGTCCACCTCCGCGGCCTGCAGCAGGCGCAGAATCACCCAGTCGCATGGCGACTCGACGACCACGGTGGCGTCCTTGAGGCACAGCACCGCAATCAATATTTCCAGCACGCCACGCAGGTCTGCGCCGATATACACGTCATCGGCGTGCCAGCAGCGCAGTGGCGACGAGGTATAGCGCGCCGCCAGCGCCGCACGCAGTTCCGGTTCCCCGCACGGCTGCGAAGACGATTGCGGCTGGCGCGGATACTGGCGCAGCAATTCCCTCTCCAGCAGCAGCAACGGCCGGTCCAGGGGCTGCAACAACGCCGGCTCATCGGCGCTCAAGACCAGCATGCCGGGACGTCTGGCATTGACATAGACCGTTTCGAGCAGGTCATGACCACTGCCGGGCACGATGACGCAGGACACGGGCAACGCGTAATAACCGGACTTCGCGACCGAATACACCCGCCCTTCCTTCTCCAGCAGCGAGTAAGCGTACTGAATCGTCGAGATCGACACACTCAGACGGTCCGCCAACTGGCGCAAGGATGGCAGGCGCACTCGTGTGTCGCTGGCCGGCGCCTCGATCAGGTTGGTCAGGTAACGGTATACCGCCTGATAGGCGAAGTCGGTTTCTCTTGGACCTTTCACTGTCCCGCCGACCATTCGCCCCCCACGGCGCAGTTATCGTCATACAGGGTGGCCTGCATGGACACCGCCGGGTCAGGTATCGAGCCCAGGCGATAAAGCGTGCCGATCAGACTGACAGGCAGCCCGCTGACGTCGACCATCCATTGCGCGATTTGCTCCGGCACCGGATTACCCTGCATGGCCCGGTGCAAGTCAGGCAACGCCACGAGCATGCCGGGGTGGCACTGACGCAGAAAGCGCTCAAGGGCTGCGCCGTTATCGCTAAAAGGTGCGAACAGCAGACACACCAGTTGCGCCTCGCTCAAACCAAGATTTTTCTGTGCCTCGGCCGCTGCCCGTGCGCGCTGCTCGGCCGAGGTCGCCGGGTTGCCAAACGCCGCCACCGCCTGCTCGCCCAATCGCTGGGGAAGTTGCTTGCGGCGCATCATCACCAAGGCCCATTGCAGGTAGTCGGCGACGCCCGACTCGTAGCTGCGAGCATGCACAAAATACGCTTGCAACCCCTGCAGGTGCGCGCAGATAGACAGGCTGACGTAATCGTTGTCACGCAGCTGAGCCGACAACTCGTCCGGTTGAAATCCGAGAAACTCGGTCAGCAGCGGCCAGCGCTCTTCCAGATTGCTGACCAAGAGGTCGTGAATGTCGATATAGGTCGTGCGACGGCAGGCTTCAAAATGCTCGGCGGGACGCCATGCAGCCCGGTCGTCCTCGGGATACAACCCGCGATAGCTGTCGCTGCCCAGTTCATCGAGCAGCGTGAACAGCCCTTCGTAGCCGGGTTCGTGGTGATTCGAGGTGCCGAGCCCGGCCTTCGCCGCCGCACGCCTCAACCCCTCGATAAAACGCTTTTGCTGGCGAGGGCTGTCGCTGCTGACCAGTGCATCGACACCGCGGTCCCAGCGGGCGATTTGCCCGTAGAACTCGCCGGTGGCCAGGTACCCGTCGTCCCACAGATCAAGCGGCCCGTTCGAGCTTCGACGATGGCCGACCATCAGCAGGTTAAGCCGATGGAATTCCCGCCCGGCTTCGGAGATCGGCGCCAGGTGATTGAACGGCAGGACCTCCCGGTTATCGACCATCAGGACTTCGACCCGTGAATCGTCATAGAGGAACAATGCACTGTGGCTGCGGTGGATGTTTTCCAGGGCCGTGGCGCTGTCGCCGTTCAGGCGCAGGGTGGCGACACGCAGCTGGAACGTCGCGGGCGCGCGGCCGGCGATACTCAGTTGTGCAGCACGCAGCAGCGCCAAGGTGTAGCAACTGTCACGTGATCCGGACTGGATCGCCAGCACCTTGTAATCGCCGATACGCTCCATCCCCCCCGCAGCCACCACCAGCCGCTGAATCATCAGCTGCAATGCGGTGCGTTCGGCGCGCGAGAAGTAACTCAGCAATCGTTGCAGCACTTGTTGATAGACATAGGTCATCGCTTGATCATGGATATTGGTCATCTTCATTTACCTGGTACGCGTAAGTTCGACAGTGCACAAACAAACATAGGCACCGCGCAATGGATCGCCAGCCCGTGCTTGAAGAGCCGGGCTTTATTGCAAAATGCTAACACTTAAATTTTTGGCAATTATTTGGAGTGAGTGACGACTGCCCGAGCCTTGACCAAGGACTGACTACCGCGAAGCCCGGTAGATACGGTGCCGTGCGGCAACGCTGGACGTCCTAGGAAATGTCCGACAGCGTCCCACAGACATTTAGTACAAGAAATAAAGAAGGAAGTTACCCATGCTTTTTTGGCAACTGCTTTACGAGCCGCTATTGCTCGAACATACATCAATGAGGCGTATTGAAAAGTATCAGCCTGAGAACCGGCCATGACTCATTCCTTGAGATGAAAGTAATCATTCAATTATCAGGGCTTATAAGCTGATTAGAAGATACAGATTGAGAGCAAAAACCAGTTCAGTTGCTGAACTGACCCACCGACAGGGCGATGGGAGGTCTCATGTGTGAGGGCGGGAAGCAGCAACGAAGAGTCCGTGCGGGCACGGACTCTTCGGGGGGGGGTTACGCAGGCTCGACCTGGAGGGCGACCCGTTCGCGACAAGGGCATTCGTCCATGTAGCGGTGTGCTTCGACAAACTCGGTAAACGGGAAGACCCGCGTCTTGAGCGGCAGCAGCACACGGTCAGCGGTCAACTGGTTGATATCGCGCAAGGCCCGTTGCAGCGCAACCTGATCCTGAATGATGCCCAACTCCGGCTTGCCGGTGAAATTGCCGATACAGTGCACGAAGAATTGAATGTTCTTCTGGAACGCTGCGCAGGCCGGGAACGGCGTCTGGTTACCACCTTGCAGGCCGTAGAGCACCAGGCTGCCGCGAGGTGCAAGCACATCGCCAAGCAATGACATCTGTGGGCCGCCGAGTCCGTCGAACACCACGTCCACGCCACGGTTATCGGTGATCTTGTTGATTTGCATCAACAGATCCTGTTCTTCGGTGACGATGACTTTCTCGGCACCGAGGGACAGCAGGTATTCGCGTTCATCCGCCGTCTTGGTCGCGGCAATCACCCGCACCCCCAAGGCTTTGCCCAACTGGACGAACGAAGGTCCGGCGCAGTGACTGGCGTCGGTGACCAGGGCAAATTGCCCGGGCTTGACCCGTGCCAGATCGGTGTAGGCGAAATAGGCGATCAACAGCGGCGTGTAATGCACACTGGCTTCGATCGGACTGAGGACGTCCGGGTAACGGGTCAGCGCCGAGCGCGGCAGAACGATCTGTTCGCCGTAGACCGGATAGTCGTTGGGGCTCTCGGCCGGAAAGCTGGCGACCTTGTCACCGATTTCCAGGTCATCGACACCCTCGCCGAGCGCCGTGACCACGCCGGCCATTTCATGGCCAAGCCCTGAAGGCAGGCGAGCATGGGACGACGCCAGGTTCTGGCGCCAGAGTATGTCGTACCAACTGATGCCAATTGCCTCGACGCGCACTTGCACTTCGCCCGGCGCAGGCAGAGCGGCCGCATGCTCTTCGCATTTGAGCACCTCGGCCGGACCAAACTTGTGAAAACGGATCGTGCGTGACATCGCAAACCTCGTCAAAAGAAACCTCTAATGCCCTGAACTCTATCTGGGCTTTGTACCCAAGACCATCAGTGGCTATTAATAGTCGACATGCCTGTCATTGATTCCGCAGCACCGACAGGATCAACGGTTATCGTCGTCGTTCCAGCGAAACTGAATTATTCGGTGCAGAGTAGCAGCCTTTCCCCGTAAGATTCATGCCGGCCATTGTTCTTAAATGGCCGCTCTCGTCAAGCCTTGACTCTGCCAGGACTCCAGATGAATCGTAATGACCTGCGTCGTGTCGACCTGAACCTGTTGATCGTATTCGAAACATTGATGCACGAACGCAGTGTGACCCGCGCTGCGGAGAAGTTGTTCCTCGGCCAGCCGGCCATCAGTGCGGCGCTCTCGCGCCTGCGGGGGCTGTTCGACGATCCGTTGTTCGTGCGCACCGGGCGCAGCATGGAGCCGTCCGCACGGGCGGTGGAGATCTTCGCCCTGCTCTCTCCGGCCCTGGATTCGATTTCCACCGCCGTCAGCCGTGCGGCGGAATTCGACCCGGCGACCAGCACCGCGGTATTCCGTATCGGCCTGTCGGACGATGTCGAATTCGCCCTGCTGCCGATGCTGCTCAAGCGCCTGCGCGCCGAATCGCCGGGGATTGTGCTGGTGGTGCGGCGGGCCAACTACATCCTGATGCCGAGCCTGCTGGCCTCGGGCGAGATTTCCATCGGCGTCAGCTACACCGCGGACCTGCCGGCAAACGCCAAGCGCAAAGTGCTGCGCCGCAGCATGCCCAAGCTGCTGCGCGCCGACACCGTGCCGGGGCCATTGAGCCTGGATGATTTCTGCGCGCGACCCCACGCGCTGGTGTCGTTCGCCGGTGACTTGAGCGGCTTTATCGATGAAGAACTGGAAAAGCTCGGGCGCAAACGCCATGTGGTGCTCGCGGTACCGCAGTTCAACGGCCTGAGCACACTGCTCAGCGGCACCGATATTGTCGCGACCGTGCCCGATTACACGGCTGAAGCGCTGACGGCGGCGGGTGGTGTACGGGCTGAAGACCCGCCATTGCCGGTGCGCAGTTTTGAACTGCACATGGCGTGGCGCGGGTCCCAGGACAATGATCCGGGGGAGCGGTGGTTGAGGTCGCGGATTCAGATGTTCTTTGGGGATCCGGATAGCCTCGAGCAGCCGGGGCCGTAAGACCTGAGAACCCTGTAAAAACTCGGGGCTCAGGCCCTCCAGACACCTTGGAGGAAGCGCGATGAACTTCAGAAAAGCCCTCGCGGGCATCGACTGGAAGAAGTGGGCTAACCGTGGGGCGCAACTCGGGTTCGTCCTGGCGGCGATCGCCGGATATTACGGGTGGCACCCCTGAAGCTTCAGCACCGTGACCATGAGTGATCTGTTCCCAGTTTGCGCACGACCGTTTTCCATGCCTGGCACAACGACCCTGACATCGGGTGAGCCTATACTTCAAATGTCGGCACACTCGATGTGACACGCAATTTTGTCTGATGCATGGGGTGACGCTGCGAGCGATCGTTCACGCAGGCCACGGCCTGCCTTCGTCGTAGGGAGGAACCTATCATGGCGCGTAAATACATCGACTGCCGCGAGTTTCCGAGCGATTCCCACTGCTCAGTCGCACTGTCCGCAGACTCTGAAAGCGAACTGCTCGAGGCCGCCGCACAACATGCAGTCAGTGTTCACAAGCACACCGACTCACCGGAACTGCGTGCTCAACTGAAGACGATGTTTCACGACGGCACCCCGCCTGTTGAAGCACCGCGGCACGCGTAGTATTCAGGCAACGCCGTGCACAATCCCGGATCAAAGGTGTACTTGATCAGCAGATAACCCAGATTGACCAAGTAAGGAATATTCCTTACAATCTGGTTTCCTTTTTCGGGAGAACCCTGATGCCTGCCATTCATGAAATCGCCACGCTGACCTCGAAGGGGCAGGTAACGCTTCCCAAATCCGTTCGGCAGCTACTGGGCCTGGATACCGGAAGCAAGATCGCATTTGATGTGCGCGCGGGTGAAGTGGTGGTCAGTCGTGTGGACACTGTCCACGAAGACCCTGCCATCGGCGCATTCCTGATCTTGCTGGAGGCCGACATTCGAAGCGGACGAAACATCACCGCACTGCCAGAAGATCTGGCGCAGACCATGCTCGCCAACGCGGGCCACAGTGTGAATCTGGATGAAGAGATTGACGGTGAGGTCGCGCTTTGATGCAGCGACATGGCTGGACACTGTTGTTCCATGAAGGTGTGATCGTACAGCTACGCAAACTGCAAGAGGCTGTCGCCCGGGCTGAACAGAACGACCCGCAAGGCTTTGAAAGCAATGCCAACGTCAAGTTGTTCCGGGCCTTGAGTCATCTGATCATGGATGGCGTGCCCAGCGATCCTGCACGGGATGAGTTCCGCCAAGGCAATACGCTTGGAACAGCTTATCGCCATTGGCGGCGGGCAAAGATCGGTAGGCGGTTTCGGCTGTTCTTTCGCTACGACTCGAAGTCTAGGGTTATCGTCTATGCATGGGTCAACGACGAACACACCTTGAGGTCGGCAGGCAGCAAATCCGTTCCTTATGCCGTGTTCGAGAAGATGTTGGGCCGGGGCAACCCTCCCGATGACTGGGATGCATTGATCACAGCCACGCGAAGCGACTGAGCGAGTCCAGAACCCCTGATTCTTGATCGTTCTTGCGCACAAACCACCAAGACAGCACTACCCGCTCATCGGGCTCACTTGGGGGCATAACTGGGGCAAATTTCATTTTTTTCTGCCTAAACCTACCGTTCTAGAGCCAAGTCAAAATGTTTTTCGGGGATCCGGACAGCTTGGCCTGATCCGGATTTGTGGGCGGGGCTGATGGCCTCTTCGCGAGCAAGCTCGCTCCCACAGGGATTGGTGGTGTTAATGAAATCCCAGTGGGAGGGGTTTGTGGTGTGAATGAAATCCCTGTGGGTGCGGGCTTGCCCGCGATGGCCGCGACTCGGTTTCAAGCCCGTCCTTTGCATTCCCCGCAACACTGAATTGTCATCAATGCTATTGATAGCCCCCTAACGAAAGCCGCAGACTAGAGGGCTCGCTTCACGCTTATATCATTCCGAATGATAGTTACCTTTGCTTCATTCGATTCGTGAGATACAACCCCGCCGAGCATCATCCGTCCATTCTCAATACATTGGCGGATGCATCCATGGAACAATCACTCAAACATTTGCGCTTCCCCTTGGCCCTGTTGGCCATGTTGGGGATGAGCGCCTGCGGCAAGGCTCCGGACACGGCCGCCACGCTGCCCGCAGCCAAGGTCAGTGTGGCCAAGGTACTGGAACAACCGGTCAACGAGTGGGACGAATTCACCGGGCGTCTCGAAGCCCCGGAAACCGTGGAGATCCGTCCCCGGGTATCCGGCCAGATCGATGAAGTGGCGTTCACCGAAGGCGCATTGGTCAAGAAAGGCGACCTGCTGTTCCAGATCGACCCGCGTCCGTTCCAGGCTGAAGTCCGCCGACTCGAAGCCCTGGTTGCCCAATCCCGCGCCAACGCGACCCGCAGCGAAAACGAAGCCCAGCGCGGTGAACGTCTGCGTACCAGCAACGCGATTTCTGCCGAGTTGGCCGATTCGCGAACCAGTGCTGCCCAGGAAGCCCGCGCCGCCGTCGGCGCCCTCCAGGCGCAACTTGATCTGGCAAAATTGAACCTGAGCTTCACCCGCGTCACCGCACCGATCAGTGGCCGTGTCAGCCGTGCGGAAATCACCGCGGGCAACCTGGTGACCGCCGATACCACGGCGCTGACCAGTGTTGTGTCCACCGACAAGGTCTACGCCTACTTCGACGCCGACGAGCGCGTGTTCCTCAAGTACACCGCCCTCGCCCGCCAGGGAAAACGTGGCGCCACCACCCCGGTTTACCTCGGCCTGTCCAACGAAGACGGCAACCCGCACCAGGGCGTGATGAACTTCGTCGACAACCAGGTCAACCCGAAGACCGGCACCATCCGCGGCCGCGCCGTGTTCGATAACACGGACGGCACCTACACTCCGGGCCTCTACGCACGGTTGAAACTGGTCGGCAGCGGCACCTACTCCGCCGTGCTGATCAACGACGAAGCGGTCGGCACCGACCTGGGCAAGAAGTTTGTGCTGGTGATGGATGCCGACAACAAGACGGTGTATCGCTCGGTCGAGCTGGGTCCGAAGATCGAAGGCCTGCGCATCGTGCGCAACGGCCTGAACAAGGATGACACCGTCATCGTCAAGGGCCTGCAACGTGTACGTCCTGGTTCGCCGGTCACGCCAGAAGTGATCCCGATGGCCAGCCAGGAAACCCTCGCTGCTCTGGCTCAACAACGACAAGCGCTGGAAGCCAGCAACCTGCCCCAAGTCGCACCTGCCAGGGTTGCGTCGGGTGCGGTTGTGAAAGTGGCTGCTGCGACACCACGCGGTTAAGGGACTCTACGATGAATTTTTCCCAATTCTTCATTTCACGGCCGATCTTCGCAGCGGTGCTGTCGCTGCTGATCCTGATCGCCGGCGCCATCTCATTGTTCCAGTTGCCGATCAGCGAATACCCGGAAGTGGTGCCACCGACCGTTGTGGTCCGCGCCAACTTCCCGGGTGCCAACCCTAAAGTCATCGGTGAAACCGTGGCCGCTCCCCTGGAGCAAGCCATCACCGGCGTCGAGAACATGCTGTACATGTCCTCGCAGTCAACCGCTGACGGCAAGATCACCCTGACCATCACCTTCGCCCTGGGCACTGACCTGGACAACGCTCAGGTGCAGGTGCAAAACCGCGTGACCCGGACCGAGCCCAAGCTTCCCGAGGAAGTGACGCGCATCGGTATCACCGTCGACAAGGCATCGCCCGACCTGACCATGGTGGTGCACTTGACCTCGCCGGACAAACGCTACGACATGCTCTACCTGTCCAACTATGCCTTGCTCAACATCAAGGACGAGCTGGCGCGCCTGGGCGGAGTCGGTGACGTGCAGCTGTTCGGCATGGGCGACTACTCGCTGCGGGTGTGGCTGGATCCGAACAAGACCGCTTCGCGCAATCTGACCGCCACCGATGTGGTGACCGCGATTCGCGAGCAGAACCGTCAAGTGGCGGCCGGTGCGTTGGGCGCCCCGCCTGCACCGAATGCCACGGCGTTCCAGCTGTCGGTCAACACCCAGGGCCGTCTGGTGTCCGAAGAAGAGTTCGAGAACATCATCATTCGCTCTGGCGACAACGGTGAAATCACGCGTCTGAAGGACATCGCTCGCGTTGAGCTGGGCTCCAGCCAGTACGCCCTGCGCTCTTTGCTGAACAACCAGCCGGCGGTGGCGATCCCGATCTTCCAGCGCCCGGGCTCCAACGCGATCGAAATTTCCAACGAAGTACGCGACAAGATGGCGGAGCTGAAGAAGAGCTTCCCGGAAGGCATGGACTTCAGCATCGTCTATGACCCGACGATCTTCGTGCGCGGTTCGATCGAGGCGGTGGTTCACACCCTGTTCGAAGCACTGATCCTCGTGGTGTTGGTGGTGATTCTGTTCCTGCAGACCTGGCGCGCCTCGATCATTCCGTTGGTGGCGGTGCCGGTATCGCTGATCGGTACGTTTGCGGTGATGCATTTATTCGGCTTCTCGCTGAACGCCTTGTCACTGTTCGGATTGGTATTGGCCATCGGGATCGTGGTGGACGATGCGATCGTGGTGGTGGAGAACGTCGAGCGAAACATCGGACTCGGACTGACACCGGTCGAAGCGACCAAGCGTGCCATGCGTGAAGTGACTGGGCCGATCATCGCGACGGCGCTGGTGCTGTGTGCGGTGTTTATCCCGGCAGCGTTCATTTCGGGTCTCACTGGCCAGTTCTATAAGCAGTTCGCCCTGACCATTGCGATTTCGACCGTGATCTCCGCGTTCAACTCGCTGACCCTGTCGCCAGCCTTGGCTGCGGTATTGCTCAAGAGCCATGACGCGCCGAAAGACCGTTTCTCCAAGGTCCTCGACAAGATCTTCGGTGGCTGGCTGTTCCGTCCGTTCAACCGCTTCTTTGACAAGGCCAGCCACAGTTATGTCGGCACGGTCGGCCGGGTCATCCGCAGCAGCGGCATCGCCCTGCTGGTGTACGCAGGCCTGATGGTGCTGACGTTCTTCGGTTTCTCCAACACCCCGACCGGTTTCGTCCCCGGCCAGGACAAGCAATACCTGGTGGCCTTCGCGCAACTGCCGGACGCCTCGAGCCTGGACCGTACCGAAGACGTGATCAAACGCATGTCCGACCTGGCCTTGAAACAGCCTGGTGTGGAAAGTGCGGTGGCCTTCCCTGGCCTGTCGATCAACGGCTTCACCAACAGTCCTAACGCCGGCATCGTCTTCGTCACCCTGAAACCGTTCGACGAGCGTAAAGACCCGAGCATGTCCGCCGGTGCGATTGCCGGGGCGTTGAACGGCCAGTTCGCCGGGATTCAGGAAGCCTACATGGCGATCTTCCCGCCGCCGCCGGTACAAGGCCTGGGCACCATTGGTGGTTTCCGTCTGCAGATCGAAGACCGGGGCAACCTGGGTTATGACGAGCTGTACAAAGAAACCATGAACATCATCAACAAAAGCCACAACGTGCCGGAACTGGCCGCCCTGTTCACCAGCTACACGGTGAACGTGCCGCAAGTCGATGCCGCCATCGACCGCGAAAAAGCCAAGACCCACGGCGTGGCCGTCAGCGACATCTTCGACACCCTGCAGATCTATCTGGGTTCGCTGTATGCCAACGACTTCAACCGCTTCGGTCGCACCTACCAGGTCAACGTTCAGGCTGAACAGCAGTTCCGTCTCGAACCGGACCAGATCGGTCAGCTGAAAGTGCGTAACAACAAAGGCGAGATGATCCCGCTGGCGACCTTCATCAAGGTCAGCGACACCTCGGGCCCGGACCGCGTGATGCACTACAACGGCTTCATCACCGCTGAAATCAACGGTGCGGCAGCCCCCGGCTACAGCTCCGGCCAGGCCGAAAAAGCCATCGAAAAACTGCTCAAGGAAGAACTGCCGAACGGCATGACCTACGAGTGGACCGACCTGACCTACCAGCAGATTCTGTCCGGCAACACCGCGCTGTTCGTGTTCCCGCTCTGCGTATTGCTGGCGTTCCTGGTGCTCGCGGCACAGTACGAAAGCTGGAGCCTGCCACTGGCGGTGATCCTGATTGTCCCTATGACCCTGCTGTCAGCCATCACCGGGGTGATTGCGTCGGGAGGCGACAACAACATTTTCACCCAGATCGGCTTGATCGTACTGGTGGGGCTTGCCTGCAAGAACGCGATCCTGATCGTCGAGTTCGCCAAGGATAAACAGCAGGACGAAGGCATGAGCCCGCTGGCGGCGGTGCTCGAAGCGTGCCGCCTGCGTCTGCGGCCGATCCTGATGACCTCCTTCGCGTTCATCATGGGGGTTGTGCCTCTGGTGTTCTCCAGCGGTGCCGGTGCCGAAATGCGTCACGCCATGGGTGTGGCGGTGTTCTCCGGGATGCTTGGGGTGACGTTCTTCGGTCTGTTGTTGACGCCAGTGTTCTACGTGTTGATTCGCAACTTTGTCGAGCGTGGCGAGAAGCGCAAAGCGGCCAAGACCCTGAAACTGGAGGCGCAACAATGAGCCTGAAAGCCTTCCTGCCGAGCCTGCTGGTGCTGGCCCTGAGTGCCTGCGCCGTCGGCCCGGACTACAAGACCCCAGCCACCGAGCCGGCCAACATCACCACGGCCACCGATGGCGCCGCCGGTCAGAAGAATTTCGACCGCGCACGTTTCGAAGGCATCTGGTGGCAACAGTTTGAAGACCCGACGCTGAACCAGTTGGTGACAGAGTCCCTGAAAGGCAACCGCGATTTGCGCGTAGCCTTCGCGCGCTGGAAAGCGGCACGGGCGATTCGCGATGACGTCAGCAATGACGCCATGCCGACCATCACCAGCCGGGCCAGCAGTGATCTGGGCAAGGGGCAGATTCCTGGCCAGACCACCAAACGGGTCAACAGCGAGCGCTACGACCTGGGCCTGGACATGGCGTGGGAGATCGACCTGTTCGGCCGTATCCAGCGCAACCTGGAATCCGCCGACGCCGAACAGCAGGCGATCGAAGCCGATCTGTACCAACTGCAAGTCACCATGATTGCCGAACTGGTGGACGCCTACGGTCAACTGCGTGGTGCGCAACTGCGGGAAAAGATCGCGCTGGCCAACCTGAACAACCAGCAGGAATCGCGCAAGATCACCGAAAGCCTGCGTGATGCCGGCGTCGGCGATCAGCTCGATGTGGAACGCGCCGATGCACGTCTGGCGTCCGTCGAAGCCAGCGTGCCGCAATTGCAGGCTGAGCAGGTTCGGCAGAAAAACCGCATCGCCACCCTGCTGGGTGAACGTCCGGACAAACTGACCGTCGACCTGAGTCCGAAGGACTTGCCCGCCATCGCCAAGGCGTTGCCGATCGGTGATCCGGGTGAGTTGCTGCAACGTCGTCCGGACATTCTCAGTGCCGAACGCAAACTGGCCTCCGCCACGGCGCGTATCGGCGTGGCCAAGGCTGACTTGTTCCCGCGGGTCAGCCTCAGTGGCTTCCTCGGTTTCACCGCCGGGCGTGGTTCGCAGATCGGTTCCTCGGCGGCCAACGCCTGGGCGCTGGGCCCGAGCATCACCTGGGCTGCGTTCGACCTGGGCAGCGTGCGCGCCCGATTGCGCGGCGCCGATGCCGACGCCGAAGGCGCCCTGGCCACCTACGAACAGCAAGTGCTGCTGGCCCTGGAAGAATCGGAAAACGCCTTCAGCGACTACGGCAAACGCCAGCAACGCCTGATTTCGCTGATTCGCCAGAGTGAATCAAGCCGCGCCGCGGCCGATCTGGCACAAATCCGCTACCGCGAAGGCACGGCGGACTTCCTCGTCCTGCTCGATGCCCAGCGTGAGCGCCTGGCCGCGGAAGATACCCAGGCCCAGGCCGAAGTCGATTTGTATCGCGGCATTGTCGCGATCTACAAGGCACTGGGCGGTGGCTGGCAACCCGAGACGGTCGCCAGCCAGTAACCTATCAACGAGCTCCTTTGGTTGGCCGCAACCAACCAGATTCTTTGCCCCGCGCCTCATTCGGTCGCGGGGTTTTTTTTGCCTGAAATTTGCCCACCCCCCCCTTGTAGGAGCTGGCTTGCCAGCGAAGGGTCCCTTGAATCTTGCATCAACCTCGAAGTTTTGCATTGACCTTGAGGGCGCCTTCGCTGGCAAGCCAGCTCCTACAGGGGGCGTGGGTGGCCGCATTATTGTTGGTTTTCCTGGACGGTGACGGTAGCCGTGGTCCCGGCACGAAGGCGGTTTTTGCCCGCATAGTCGGCATCGATCTGTATTCGCACCGGCACCCGCTGCGCCAGTTTGACCCAGGTGTAGCTGGGATTGATGTTGGCCAGCAGGCGGCCGCCGGGCAGGTTTTCCCTGTCGGCGATGGCGAAGGCAATGCTTTTCACCGTGCCGCCGAAGGTTTCCCCGCTCATCAATTCGATCCGGACCCGGTCGCCCTCTTCGATCCGCGGCAACTTGGTTTCTTCAAAGTAGCCGCTGACATAAAACGAGTCGCTGTCCACCAGCGCCAACAGTGCCCCGCCGGCGGTGGCATAGTCTCCCTGGCGGGTCAGCAGGTTGGTGACGTACCCGGTGACAGGCGCTTCGACCCGGGTGCGCTGCAAATCCAGTTCAGCCTGGGTCAATGCCGCGATGGCCAGTTGCACGTTGGCCTGGGCCAGACCCAGGATGGCCTGGTTGCGCAGCAACTCGGCCTGCGCCACGGCCACGTCCGTGCTGGATTTCTCCCACTCCTCGCCAGAGATGGCGGCGCGGTCCTTGAGGGTGCGACGCCGGCGCTCTTCGCTCTGCCGCTGCCTGAGCATTGCGCCGCTGGAGACTATCGTCGCTTCGGATTGACCCAGCGCCGCTTTCGCCACTTCCACCGAGCGCCTGGCGTGCTCCACCGCCAGGACGTAGCGCGCCGGGTCGATCTCCAGCAACAACTGACCCTTCTGCACATGTTGATTGTCGTGCACAGCGAGGCTGACAATGCGACCCGAGACGTCTGCCGATAACGTCACCACATCGGCCCGCACCCGCGCATCCCGGGTCCAGGGCGCGCGGGTGTAATGCTCCCAGGCAAACCAGCCGAGCACAAAGGCCAGCACTACCACCGCCGCCGTCACCAGTCGGGGCATAATCTTCTTCAATGCATCAGGCTCCCATCAGCAGAATCAGCGTCGCGCACACGCAGGCGTACAACGCGCCTTCGAACAAGGCCTCATGCCAGACGAAACGCAGCACGCCCAGGCGGCGCAAGGTCCAGTCCAGCAGCAGGAAAACCGGCAAGGCCAGCAGCAAGGCCTGGGCGATCGGTGGCAAGTAGACGCCACCTACTTCCAGATCAATGGGCAAGGGCGGGTACTCCTTCCACGTCTGCGGGTTGAAAACAGTCGTGGTATCGCTGCAGAAACGACACCACGATCAACAGCGCCACGCGCATCCTGAATACCGACCACAAGTGCTCATGCACGTCTGTATGCAGGTCGTCCATTTCATCGCCCAGGACCCGCAAGTTTTCCAGCAACTGTTCAAGGTCGATTCCGGGGCGTCCGGCGACCCATTTTCCTGTTTCACGGACGGCGTCCAGCAAACGGTTTTGTTGGTCGGTACTCAGCAACGTGTTGCTTCGCCCCTGTTGCCTGAGCTGGTTCAAGGCAACACCCAGTGCCATGCACCCGAGGCTGACCTCGAACAGCGCGCCGGACTGTTTGTCATGGGTAGCCGGCAACAGGCCCAGCATCATGGTCAGGCGATCGACCATGCGACTTTCAAAGGTAAATTGCTGCTCATCGGTGGCCGGCGTCTTCAGCAAAGCGTAGACCTGCTCGCGGTTCTCGGTGAACAGCCGGCGCATCCGCACATCGGGCCTGAATGGAAAGATCAGGACGTAGACACTCAACGCCAGCGTGACGGCGTAGACATAGGCACCGGCAAATTCGAACCACAGGATCGCGGTGTTCTGGCCTGTCCCTGTGTTTTGCGGCCCCAGCAACAGAAACGTCAACAGTCCAAGACCAATGCCCGTGCCGGTGGTTGCCGGGCTGGCCAACCCCACCGCGACGGCATACAACAACGGCGCCAACAGCAAGGCCAGCAGCTCGAAGTCACTGATCATGGGCACCAACATGAACTGATAGAGCGCCGATACCACCAGCGCCAGGGCCAGCCCCCTGGCAAAACTCTGGGCGGCCAGCAGCGGCCGCGCAAAAGTCGCCATCAAGGAACACAGCACCCCGACCACAATCATCCCGCCCCTCGCCCCGTCCCAGGCGGTCTCGATCCAGATCAGACCGGCCACCACCAGCGCGCAAAATGCCCGCGTCGCGTTCATCGCCGCCAGGGTGAAATCCAGATGCAACGGATTGTCCTGGCCGCGGAACACGCAACTGGCTTCACGCCCCTCCTGAATCGCGTCGCTCAGGTCCAGAATCTGACTCAGCTGCTCTAACATTCGTGCCTGTTCCCAACGCAGCGACCACGCCAGGGAGCGCAACGTGGCCGGCATCGTCTCGGTCAGTCGTTCAGACCGGTAGGCCAGTTCATCGAAGCGTTTTTGCAGCGCTGCGAAAGAGTGGCGGGCCTCGGTCGATAACGAGCGCCCCTGCCGGGCGACTTCATCCAGGAACACCAGTTCTTCGGCCAGCAAACGCTGTGAGTCGACGGGCAGTGCCCCTTTCCAGCGTTCGATCAACAGCTCCCGCTGGTGACGCAAGGCCATCAGCCGTGACGTCAGCAGCACCAATTGATTGCCGAGCAACTGCACCAGACCATTGGCGCTGCGCAGACGTGGCGCATCGAAGTACAAATGCCGCCGTACCCCCTCAAGGGCACTGATCTCACCTAACAGCGTCATCTGCCGCTGGCGGAAGTCGGCCTCGCTTTCTTCGGTGCGAATGACGGCGGCCGCATGGGTCGCGAGCAGTTTGATCACTTGATCGATCCGGGCGAAATAATCCCGGGCCACGGCTTCCGGTCGTGCCGTGAGCAAGCTGACCACGCACACGCAAGCCACCGCCAACAGTGTTTCGGTCACACGGGTCACGGCCAGCATGAAGGTGCCATCCTGATCAGGCACCGCCAGCAGCGCCACGATCACCGCCGTGTAGCCACTCAACACAAACGCCTGGGAACTGGTGTAGCGATACAAGGTGCCGCCAGCGGTACACAGCGCCAGCCACAGGGCCAGGGTGAGGATGAAAGGCAACGGCGCCTGGGGAAAGATCCCCATGATCAACACCGCCACGACCGCTCCGAGCGTGGTGCCGATGACTTGGCCGAAACTGCGGGCCAGGGCCATGCCACCCAATGGCTGGCTGACGATGACCACGGCCATGATCGACCACTTGGGCTGGTCGAGGTCGAACAGGAAGGCCAGATACAGGGTCAACAGCCCGGCGGCGATCGTCCGCAAGGCGAACAACAGCACCCCGCGCCCGGGGTTGAGCATCGCCTTGAAGTATAAAAGCAGCGGTTGCATGGGAATGCCCGTTGGGTCATCTCCAGCAAGCGTAGTCATTGCTGTGTTGCCTCGACAGATTTCAGTCAGGATGTTGGCGTCAGGATTTGACTCACGGCCCCTCCTGACCGAAGCTGGCGGCTCTGCAACAGCTTGCCAGCTCCCGGATTCCTGCATGCCCCAGTCCCGCCGCTACCTGATCATCAGCCTCTGCGTCCTGTTCGCCATCGGCCTTGCCTGGTTTTTCCTGCGCAGCACCACCCCCGTGGTGCCGGCTGCGATCAAGCGCGGCTACACCGAAGCGCTCAACCAGGCGCGCGCGGGTCAACCAGGTGCGGCGCGGGTGCTCTACCAGCAATTGGCACGCCCGGATCTTTCACCGAAACGACGTATCTGGCTGTATGCCGAACTGCCCAACTACCCCAGCTCCGTAGCGCTGAAACTGGCGACTGCGGACTTGCAGCATGAATCGCCGGACGTGCGCATTGCGGCGATCAACAGCATCAGCGCCCTGGTGCCCAACGGCCAGCGCAGCCTGCTGCTGGGCCCGCTGCTCGACGACGGCGATCAGCGCGTGCGTTATGCCTCGGTGAACGCCTTGCTGGGGCTTTCCCCAGACGATCTCGGGTTGTATTTCGGGCCGCTGGAGCAAGCCATCGACGCCTGGGAGCAGGACCTGAAAAGTCAGCCCGAAAGCGCCGACAACCACTACCAACTGGCTCGGCTGCACCTGCACAATGCCCAATTGCAACAAGCGCAACAGGCGTTGGAGAACACCTTGCGTCTTGCGCCCGGCAACCTGCCCGCGCTGGTGATGCAAATTGAAGTGCTGGACAAGCAAGGCCAGAGCGAAGCCGCCCGGCTGCTATTGGCCAAACAGTTGAAGGCTCAACCCGATTCGGCCTACCTGCAACATGCCCTGGGGCTCTGGCTGCTGCATCACGGTCAAAGTGAGTTCGCGCTGCTCGGCCTGTCCAAGGCGGTGGAGCTGGAGCCGGACAACAAGGATTATCGCTATGACCTGGCGACCACGCTGCACGGCGAACTGGAGCTGGAAGCGGCGCAGAAACAGCTGCAGGAAATCGTCCAGCGCCACCCGGCCGATCGCAGGGCCCGGGTGTTGTTGATCAATTATTGGAAAGAAAGCGGACAACTGCAGAACGTGCAGATTCTGTTGGCGCAACTGGAACAGCTCAATCCCGACGACCCGACGTTGCAGCAGGGGCTTTAAAAAAAGATCAAAAGATCGCAGCCTCGCTTCGCGGGGCGGCTCCTACAGGGAATCGGGGCGTACACAAATCCTGTGACCGGCAAAGATCCAATGTAGGAGCTGGCTTGCCAGCGAAGGCGGACTGACATCCGGCTTCGATGTCGACTGACACGCCGCCTTCGCCGGCAAGCCGGCTCCTACAGGGAACCGGGGTGGTACACGCGGTCTGGATCCACGCCCAGCAAAAAGTGTTGAACGCTCTTCGCGGCCAAAGGTCAAGTGATCAGGCAGTCCATTCAGGCTTTTCAGGCCTGCTGTCTCGTTTTCCCTGATCTTGAGAGGGCATTTTTTGTCTACGTCTAACGAGTTGTTCAGTGCAAAAGCCGCCACCGGCATTGAAGGTCTGGATGACATCCTGGCTGGCGGATTGTCCCGCGGCCATGTGTTTTTGCTCGAAGGTGAACCCGGCACAGGTAAAACCACCGTCGCCCTGCATTTTCTGTTGGCCGGCGCGCGAGCCGGCGAGCGCTCGTTGTACATCACCTTGTCGGAAACCGAGCGCGAACTGCGCCAGGGTGCGTTGTCCCATGGCTGGGAGCTGGATGAAAACATCCACATCTTCGAGCTGACACCACCGGAAAGCCTGCTCAATGCCGAGCATCAGCAAAGCTTACTGTACTCCTCGGACCTGGAACTGGGCGAAGCCACCAAGCAGATTTTCGAAGTGGTCCAGCGGGTCAAGCCGACTCGCGTGGTACTCGACAGCCTGTCCGAGATCCGCCTGCTGGCCCAAAGCTCCCTGCGCTACCGGCGCCAGATCCTCGCGATCAAACACTACTTCGTGCGCTATGACGCCACGGTGGTGCTGCTCGACGACCTGACCACCGAGTCCCTCGACAAGACCGTGCACAGTGTCGCCCACGGCGTGATTCGCCTGGAAGAACTGACCCCCAACTATGGCGCCGAGCGCCGGCGGATCCGGGTGGTCAAGTATCGCGGTCAGAAGTACCGTGGCGGCTTCCACGACTTCACCATCATGGGCGATGGCGTCCACGTGTTTCCGCGGCTGGTGGCCGCCGAACATCGCGGCGTGTACACCCGTCAGCAATTGACCAGCGGTATCAAGGAAATGGATGCCCTGCTCGGCGGCGGCATCGAGACCGGGTCCAGCACCTTGATCCTCGGCCCGGCCGGTACCGGCAAATCGCTGATCTCGATGATCTTCGCCGCGGCGGCCGTGGCCCGGGGCGAGAAAGCCGCGTTGTTCATTTTTGATGAAGAACTGGGGTTGCTGTTCGAACGCATGAAAAACATGGGCATCGATTTGCAAGCCCTGCAAGACACCGGCAACCTGCTGATCGAACAAGTGGATGCAGCCGAATTGTCCCCCGGCGAGTTTTCCCACCGGGTCCGCCGTTGCGTCGACCAGCGTGATATCAAGACCGTGGTGATCGACAGCATCAATGGCTATCAAGCGGCAATGCCTGAAGAAAACGCCCTGGTGCTGCACATGCACGAGTTGCTGCTGTACCTCAATCGCCGGGGCGCCGCGACCTTCATGACCGTCGCCCAGCACGGACTGGTCGGCGACATGCAGGCCCCCGTGGACATTACCTACCTGGCCGATACGGTGATCCTGCTGCGTTACTTCGAAGCGGTGGGCAAGGTTCGCCGGGCGATTTCGATCATCAAGAAACGCACCGGCAGCCATGAATCGACCATTCGTGAATACCGCATCAGCGGCCAGGGCATGACGATCGGCGAACCGCTGGACGCGTTCCAGGGCGTACTGCGCGGTGTGCCCACGTATATGGGCGCGAGCAATCCGTTGCTCGGGGAAGAGAGCCCGTGACGGCCCTGGAAGCAATGTCCGAGCGCGCGATCATTCTCGCGCCGCTGGGACGTGACAGCCAGATTGCACTGATGATGCTCAATGAAGCGGGTTACGACGGCGTCATCACTCGCGATCTGGTGGGCCTTTGCAGCGAGTTGACGCGAGGCGCAGGCTTGCTGCTGATATCGTCCGAGGCGTTGCTGGGCAGTGATCTTGAACCGCTGTTCGGCCTGATCGAGCAACAGCCGGCCTGGTCGGACTTGCCGATTGTGTTGCTGACCTATCATGGCGGTCCGGAACAGAACCCCGCGTCGCGATTCGGTCCGCAACTGGGCAATGTCACCTTTCTTGAGCGACCTTTTCATCCCGTGACCCTGATCAGCCTGGTGACCACCGCGTTGCGCGGGCGACGACGACAGTACGAAGCCAGGGATCGGCTGATCGATCTGAGTCAAAGCGAGCTGCGGTTGCAGAACACCCTCGAAACGCTTGAACAGCAGGTCGAGGAACGCACCGCACAGCTGCGCCACAACGAAGAAGCCCTGCGCCAGTCACAGAAAATGGAAGCGGTCGGCCAACTCACTGGCGGCATCGCCCATGACTTCAACAACATGCTGACCGGCATCATCGGCAGCCTGGAGTTGCTGCGCCGGCGCCTGGCCCGTGGCCGTACCGAAGACCTGGACAGCCTGATCGACCTGGGAGTGACCTCGGCCAACCGCGCGGCCGGCCTGACCCACCGCCTGCTGGCCTTCTCCCGACGCCAGTCGCTGGATTCAAAACCGGTGCAGATGAACACCCTGGTGGTGTCCATGGGGGAGTTGCTGCAACGCAGTATCAACGAAAGCATTCATCTGGACATGCAACTGAGTGAGCAGCTGTGGGTAGCCGAGGCCGACCCCAATCAACTGGAAAGCGCCCTGCTCAACCTGGTGATCAATGCGCGCGACGCCATGCCCGCTGGCGGCCAACTGGTCGTGAAGACCAGCAATCGCCATCTGGACCAAGGCTTCACCCAGGCCCACAGCAACCTCGACCCGGGCGACTATGTGATGCTGAGCGTCACCGACACCGGGTGTGGCATGCCGCAAAGCACCATCAACCGGGCCTTCGATCCGTTCTTTACCACCAAGCCGATCGGCCAGGGCACAGGCCTCGGGTTGTCGATGATTTATGGTTTCAGCAAACAATCGGGCGGCCACGTCGCCATTCAGAGCGAAGTGGGCAATGGCACCACGGTGAGTTTGTTCCTGCCGCGGTTCGGCGGTGTCCTGCCCCGGGACGTTCTGGTAGACGTCCAGCATGCTCCGTTCGCGCAACACGGCGAAACGGTGTTGATCGTCGAAGACGACCCGGCGGTGCGGGTGTTGGTCAGTACCGTGTTAAGCGACCTGGGTTATGCCTTTGTCGAGGCCGGTGATGCCGACAGTGCGGTACCGATTCTGGATTCGGCGCAACGGATCGATCTGATGATCAGCGATGTCGGCCTACCCGGCATGAATGGCCGGCAGCTGGCAGAAATCGGCCGGCAATACCGGCCTGAACTCAAGGTGCTGTTCATCACCGGCTACGCCGAACACGCCGCGGTACGTGGCGGATTCCTTGACCCGGGCATGCAGATGATCACCAAGCCGTTTACCTTCGACCTGTTGACGGCGAAGGTACGGGAGATGATCCGGATTTGAATGGTCGATAATGCCGACGTGCCATACGCCGATGGGCCGATGACCGATGGGGCGATGGGCTTTTGGGCTTTTGTAGGGGGACCCCGGCGACCCGGGCGATCCCTGCGACCATTGGGACCGCTGGACCGCGGGGTCTCAGGAAAGCATCTGCTGCATCAGCTCCTGCAACAGATCCAGGTCGAACGGCTTGGCCAGGATCGGCGCCTTGCGGGTGATCGGGCTGTCGGTCTCGCGGATTTCCTGCGGATAGCCGCTGATGAAAATCACCTTCAGCTCCGGTCGCAGTTTCACGGCGGGTTCGGCGATCTGTACGCCCGAGATCCCGCCAGGCAGGCGGAAGTCTGTGATCATCATGTCCAGATGCGGCTTGCTCGCCAGGATTTCGAAGGCCTGCTCGCCGTTTTCGGCCTGCAATACCCGGTAGCCCTCACCCGACAGATAGGCCGAGAGCACCATCAATATCGAGGGGTCATCTTCGACGATCAGTACGACGTCTTGTGCATCTTCACTCATGGGAAGCCTTTGTTCGGTCAATAGCTGCTGATACGACCGTGGGGTCGATCAGAGGTTGCGTTTAACTGGCTGTTTTCCTACAGCGGCAGACAAACGCGAAACAAGGCGCCTTCGCCAATCCGGCTCTCGACGGTAATGGAACCGCCATGGGCGGTCACAATCTGTTCTGAAATAAACAACCCCAGGCCCAACCCGGCGACGGCGTGCTTGGCCGAAACCCGCTCGAACTGCTGGAAAATGCGCTTCTGGTTTTCTTCACCGATGCCGATTCCCAGATCCTGCACCTCCACCAGCGCCTGGCCGCTCTCACTGTACACCTTCACGGTGATCGGACTCTTGGCGCCGTACCGTAAAGCGTTGGTCAACAAATTGGAAATGACCTGTTCAATGCGAAACTCATCCCAGTTGCCCACTACCGGCTCCCCGGCCTGCAGGGTGACGGAGGACTCGGCGGCTTCGATCTGCGGAGCAAAGTTATGTAACAAATCTCCAACCAGCACCGACAAGTCGAAGCGCGTCGGCCGGATCGACAGTTTGCCGGTGCGAATTCGCGACACATCAAGCATGTCTTCGATCAGCCGGATCAGGCTTTTGATCTGCCGTTCGTCGCGATCGACCATCGCGTTCATTTTTTCCAGGGTGAACGCCGCGGCGTTATCTCGGGCCAAGTGCATCTTGCGCAGCTGGGTTTCGAGAATCAGGCCATTGAGCGGCGTGCGGACTTCATGAGCGACGATCGACATGAAATCATCGCGCATGCGCACCGCCTGCTCCAGTTCGAGCTGGGTGCTCTGCAACTGTTGAAGCAGTGCTTCCTGTTCGCGCCGGCTTTGCTCCAGCGCTTCGACCTGTTGTTTCATCGCCTTGCTCTGGCGGAACAGATCGACGAACACATTGACCTTGCTCTTGACCGCGTGGATATCCAGCGGCTTGTAGAGGAAGTCCACCGCACCGCTTTCGTAGCCCTTGAATGCATAATTCAACTCGCGGCCGGCAGCGCTGACAAACACGATAGGAATGTTTCGGGTCTTTTCCGTGCCACGCATCAGCTCGGCCAGTTCGAAACCGTTCATGCCGGGCATCTGCACGTCGAGAATGGCCATGGCAAATTCGTGTTGCAGCAGCAGGGACAAGGCTTCGTCAGCGGACAAGGCTTTGTAGACGATACGGTCTTCACGCTTGATCAACGCTTCGAGCGCCAACAGGTTTTCCGGCAGATCGTCGACGATCAGCAGTTTGGCTTGAATGTTACTTAGCATGCTATTCGTTCCAGCTCGACAAGCAGACGGCCGATGCCGCTTAGGGGGAGGATGTGGTCTGGCGCAACGATATCCAGCGCGGCCAGGGGCATGGTCGCGACCTGGGCTTCGGCGGGATCCTGCACGATGGTCAGGCCGCCACGATGCTTGACCTGGGCCAGGCCGCGCGCGCCGTCGCGGTTGGCGCCGGTCAGCAATACCGCGGCCAGCGCCGGGCCATACGCATCGGCAGCCGACTCGAACAGGTAATCGATGGCGGGCCGCGAATAATGCACGCGGTCTTCCAGGCTCAGGGAAAAGCTGCGGTCCTGCTCGACCGACAAGTGATACCCAGGCCCGGCGAAATACAGGGTGCCGGCTTCGACCCGCGTCTTGTCGCGGGCTTCCAGCACCGGCAGGGACACCCTTCGCGCGAAGACTTCGGCGAGTTGGCTGCGACCTGCTTCAGGCAGGTGCAGCACCACAATGATCGGCAGGACGAAGCCTTTGCGCAGCGGGCCGAGGAGCGTGAACAACGCCTCCACGCCGCCCGCCGAGGCGCCGATCACAATAGCTTCCATACGCGGCAATTCCTTTGCGCTGTTCATGATTTGCGGTAGATCCGTTCTTGTTTGATCAGGGGTTCGAACTGGCTGCCGTATGCCGAGAAGTCCGGGGTTTCCTTGCTGCCCAGCACCAGAAATCCTCGATGGCAAAGGGAGTCGTGGAACAAGCCGAAAGCGCGATCCTGAAGTTTTTTATTAAAGTAAATCAATACGTTACGACATGAAATTAATTGAGTTTCTGAAAAGACACTGTCGGTCGCCAGGCTGTGGTCGGCGAAGGTCACGTTGTCACACAGCGTCTTGTCGAAAATGGCGTAGCCATAGGCCGCCGTGTAGTAGTCGGCAAACGACTGCTGGCCACCTGCCTGCTGGTAGTTATGAGTGTAGGCGCGGACATTCTCCATGGAGAAAATCCCTTGCTTGGCTTTGTCCAGCGAACGCGGGTTGATGTCGGTGGCGTAGATAATGGTGCGATCGAGCAAGCCTTCTTCGCGCAGCAGTATCGCCATCGAATAGACTTCTTCGCCGGTACTGCAACCGGCGATCCAGATCTTGATCGAAGGATAGGTCTTGAGCAACGGCACCACTTCCTGGCGGATGGCGAGGAAGTGCGAGGGGTCGCGAAACATCTCACTGACCGGAATCGTCAGCAATTGCAGCAACTGCATGAACGCGGTCGGATCGTGGAGCACCTTCTCTTGCAACGCCGAAATAGTGGCGCACTCGAACTGGCTCAACGCGTGGTGGACGCGACGCTTGATTGACGCGCCGGAGTAATCGCGAAAGTCGTAGCTGTATTTGAGGTAAATCGCCTCGATCAACAAGCGCAATTCGATTTCGCTGTTTCGCTCCCCTGAATAAATACGTTCCACTAAATGCGTTCCATCTTCGGTAACCACACGCGAATCAACGAGAACAGGCGATCCAGGTCAATGGGCTTGGCCAGGTAATCGTTGGAGCCGGCTGCAAGGCAGCGCTCCTGATCATCCTTCATGGCCTTGGCCGTCACCGCAATGATCGGCAGCTTGCGCCAGCGCGGGTCCTTGCGGATCAGGCTGGTGGCTTCGAAACCATCCATCTCCGGCATCATCACGTCCATCAACACCAGATCGATGTCCTCGATTTCATTCAAGCGTTCAATCGCCTCACGGCCGTTGCGGCCAATGACCACGACCGCACCCTTGTGTTCCAGCGCACTGGTCAGGGCGAAGATGTTGCGTACATCGTCGTCCACCAGCAGTACTTTGCGGCCCTCGAAGACTTTGTCGCGGCTGCGCGCGGTCTTGAGCATCCTCTGCCGTTCATGGGACAACCCGGATTCGACTTTGTGCAGAAAGAGTGTGACCTCATCCAGCAGACGCTCGGGCGAGCGAGCACCCTTGATGATGATCGAGCGCGAATACTTGCGCAGTTCGGCTTCCTCGTCCCGGGTCAGGTTGCGTCCGGTGTAGACAATCACCGGCGGGAACGAGCAGATATCCTCGGTGGACATGCGCTTGAGCAGCTCGTTGCCGAGCATGTCCGGCAGCTTCAAGTCGATGATCATGCAGTCGAAAACCGTGGTGCGCAGCAGTTCCAGCGCCTCCTGCGCCAGGCCGACGGCCGTGATTTCGATGTCATCGTCGCCGATCAGCCGGGCAATGCTGTCGCGTTGCACGTCGTCGTCTTCAACCAGCAGCACACGTTTGACCTTCTGGGTCAGCTTGGCTTCGAGGCGGGCAAACACGTCCTTGAGTTCTTCGCGGGTGGTCGGCTTGACCGCATACCCGATGGCGCCCATGTGCATGGCTGCTTCGACGCGATCTTCCACAGAAATGACATGCACCGGAATGTGCCGGGTTTGCGCGTGTTCCTTCAGTCGTTGTAAGACGGTCAATCCGGAATGATCCGGCAGACGCATGTCCAGCAGGATGGCGTCCGGGATGAACTCCCTGGCCAGGTCGTAGCCTTCGTCGGCCCCATGGGCCACCAGGCACTGATAACCCAGCTCATGGGCCAGATCGTAGAGGATGTGCGCAAAGTTGGGCTCATCCTCCACCACCAGGATACAACGTGTGGCGAAGGGCGCCTTTGAACGATCGTCGTCGAAACGCGGGATATCGACGGCGGCAATCAACGGAACCGGCGCGGCGGGCGTGACTCTCGGGGGCATGGCCACCGGTGAGGCTTTCATCGGCTCGACCGGTCCACCGCCCGGTTCAACGTATTGCCGGGGCAAGACCAGGGTAAACACACTGCCCTGCCCTGGCTCGCTGGTGACGCTGATGGAGCCGCCGAGCAACGCCGCCAGGTCGCGGGAAATCGACAGGCCCAGGCCAGTACCACCGTAGCGGCGGTTGGTGGTGCCATCGGCCTGGCGGAAGGCTTCGAAAATACTGTCCTGCTGGTCCGCGGCAATGCCGATCCCGGAGTCGCTCACGATAAAGGCGATACCGTCGCCAGGCTGGTGGGCGACTGTCAGGCTGACCGAGCCTTTTTCGGTGAATTTCACCGCGTTGGAGAGCAGGTTCTTGATGACCTGCTCCAGGCGCTGGCGGTCGGTATAGATCATCATCGGCGCGCCCGGCTGCAATTGCACCTGCAGGTCCAGTCTCTTGTCTGCAGCCAGCGGCCGGAACATCCCGCGCAAGCCCTCCACCAAACGCGCGACGCTGGTGTTCTCCGGGCGCACCTCGAGCTTGCCGGCCTCGACCTTGGAGATGTCGAGAATATCGTTGATCAGGTTGAGCAAGTCGTTGCCGGCGGAGTAGATCGACTCGGCGAATTTGACTTGCTCGGCGCTGAGGTTTTCCTGGGGGTTTTCCGCCAGCAACTTGGCCAGGATCAACGAACTGTTCAGCGGCGTGCGCAACTCATGGGACATGTTGGCGAGGAATTCGGACTTGTACTTGCTCGAACGCTGCAACTCTTCGGCGCGTTCTTCGAGCTGGATCTGCGCCTGATTGAGTTCAGTGTTTTTCTGGTCCATGGCGTCGCGCTGATCGGCCAGGATCTGCGCCTGGTCGGCGAGTTGTTCATTGGTCTGTTCAAGCTCGACCTGCTGGGTTTCCAGGTGCGCCTGGGACTCCTTGAGAATCCGCGACTGTTCTTCCAGCTCTTCGTTGGCGGTCTTGAGTTCTTCCTGCTGAACCTGCAGCTCTTCGTTGAGCTGCTGGGTCTCTGCCAGCACTTCCTGCAGACGTTGACGATAGCGCGCGGCTTCGATCGAGGTGCCGATGTTACCGGCAATCAGTTCAAGCAGTTCGACATCGCGGTCGTTGAGCGGCCGCAGGAAACCCAGTTCGATCACACCGTTGATCCGGTCATCGTCACTGGTCGGCACCACCAGTACGCTATGGGGCAAGCCTTCGCCCAGGCCGGAGCTGACCTTGAAGTAGTCACTCGGTACGTGGTCGAGGCGGATCAAGCGAGCCTGTTGCGCCACTTGGCCGACAATGCCTTCGCCACTGTGGATCTGTTGTTCAAGCGCTTCCTGTTCCCGGGAGAAACCATAAGACGCAACGCGCTTGAGACCGCCGTGCTCTTCACGGACATAAATAGCGGCTACCACCGTACCGAGGTACTGCGCGCAAAACTGCAGAATGTTACGCCCGAGCACATTGAGTGACAGCTGCCCCAGCACTTGCTCAGCCAGTTCGGTCTGGCCATTGCGCAGCCAGGCCTGCTGTTCCAGGCGACGGGCGCTGGCCTGTTGCGCGGCGAGGTTGGCACTGTAGTTTTGCGAAAGGTTGAGTAAGTCCCGGCGCCCGATGTAGGCCAGCATTGCGCTGATACCGGCGATGAACAACAGGTAAAGAGTGATGCTCCAGAGGGTGGTGCGGCGCACGTCCTCGTTGCGCGCGGTGCGCAACTGCTGCTCCATGTCGATCACGTCTTCGAATTGCTTGCGGATCTCGTCGGTCAGGCGTTTGCCCTGCCCGGCCTTGACCGCTTCTCGATAGTCACCGCGGGAGCGCTGCAAATCGATCGTTGTTTTAGCGTAAGCGGCCCATTCATCCTGCAAAGCCTGCAGCCGTTGCAGGCGGTCGGTCTGCACCGGGTTATCCGCAGTCAGTTCGAGCAAGGTCCTGAGGGCGACCGTGATACGTGGCTTCGCCGTTTCGTAGGGCTGGAGGAATTGCTCGTCGCCGGTGAGCAGGAAGCCGCGCATCCCGGTCTCCAGATCGACGGTCAGTTTTATCGATTCATTGGCGTTATTGATCACCCGGTCGGTGTGCTCGACCCACTGGATCACCGACAGCAGATAAGCGATCAGCGAAACGAAGAACACGGCACTGAGTGCGCCGACACCTAACGGCAGACTTACGTTGCGGCTCAGGAGTTTACGAAATCGTTGCTCGTCAACCGAAGACGCGGAGGTCATGGGGAAGCCTTGTCGATCTGTTGAAAACCACGGAGTTTGCCCCAAAACCGCCACAGTGATCCAACTTTCTGACAGGTTTTCCAGCAAAATCCTACAATCAGCTGCTCCAGCGCAAAGGAGCGGTTATCCTTGCAGGCTTTGGGTAGCTATCCTTTTTTTAACCGCGCCGGGAACTTGTCGGGATCCGCCACTTACTCATGCAGAGCCCGGCAATTTCAATCGACCGGCAACCGTCTTTTCAACCTTTGAGAACCCCTACTATGTCCTCCAATGCATCCATCATCCTTGTCGTCGAAGACGATGCCATCGTCCGCATGCTGATCGTCGATGTGCTGGAGGAACTGGAGTTCGAGGTGCTCGAGGCCGATGGCAGCGAACAGGCACTGGAGTTTCTCAACGACGAAGATCAGCACATCGACTTGATGATGACCGACGTTGGCCTGCCGGTGATGGATGGCCGTGAACTGGCCACGCAGGCGCGGATGCTGCATCCGGAACTGCCGATCCTGTTCGCCAGTGGATATGCCGAAAGCATCGAGGTACCTGCAGGGATGCATGTGATTGGCAAGCCGTTCTCCATCGACCAACTGCGTGACAAGGTCAAAGGAATTCTCAACAACGCCTGATCTGCACTGAAGGGGCAACGGGGTTTGCCATTGCCTGTGGTTTAATCGCACCCCGATTTCGTCCCATGCCCCCGTTTCAAGGAATGTCCATTCATGAGTCAGTCCCGCGCAACCAGCGTCCTGGTCATTGGTTACGTCTGGCCCGAGCCCCGCTCTTCGGCGGCTGGCGGGCATATGATGCAAATTCTCGAGACGTTCCTGGAGCAAGGCTGGGACATCACCTTCAGCAGTCCGGCCGGCACTGGCGAACACCGGGCAGACCTGACGGCGCTGGGCATTCGTGAAATGCCGATCGAATTGAACAACAGCAGTTTCGACACATTCATCAGCCAACTGGCCCCGGATGTGGTGCTGTTCGACCGGTTCATGATGGAAGAGCAATTTGGCTGGCGCGTTGAAAAACACTGCCCCGATGCCTTGCGCGTGCTTGAGACGTCCGACCTGCAAAGCCTGCGCGATGCCCGGCATCTACGCCTCAAGGAGCGCCTGAAGGCCAGTGACGACGCCGATGATTTCAGTGAGCTGTTCGCCCCGGCACTGCGTGAAGAGTTTGAATTCATGGCCGAGACCGACCTGGCCAAACGGGAGATCGCCGCGATTTATCGTTGTGACTTGAATCTGATGATCTCCGAAGTGGAAATCGAGTTGTTGGTCGAACAATTCAAAGTGCCGCGCAACTTACTGCACTGGTGCCCGCTGATGGTCGATGTGCCGATCGCCCCGCCACCGCCCTTTGAGGAACGAGCGCACTTTCTCAGCATTGGCAACTTTCGCCATGCGCCGAACTGGGACGCGGTGCTCTGGATGAAAACCACCCTCTGGCCGTTGATTCGCCAACAGTTGCCCAGCGCCCAGTTACACATTTATGGGGCTTACACTCCGCCCAAAGCCACTGCGCTGCACAATGCCGCCCAGGGGTTTCATGTGATGAACTGGGCAGAAGATGCCTTGCAGGTCATGTCGGCGGCGCGAGTGTGCCTGGCGCCGTTGCGATTCGGGGCAGGCATCAAAGGCAAGCTCGTTGACGCCATGCTCTGCGGTACGCCGAATGTCACCACGCCGATCGGCGCAGAAGCCATGCACGGCGAGGAACCCTGGCCAGGGGCGGTGACCCGGACGGCCCAGGCGTTCGCCGATAACGCCGTGCAACTTTATAAAGACAAGACCCGCTGGTTGAATGCACAGGCGCAAGGGTTGCAACTGCTGGCCAGTCGTTACCAGCACACCCATCATGGCCCTGCGTTGATCGCCCGAATCAACGAATGCCGCCAGCATCTCTCGTCGATCAGAAGGGATAACTTCACCGGTAGCATGCTGCGCCATCATCAGCACAAGAGCACTCAATACATGTCGCAATGGATTGAAGCGAAAAACCGTCAGAACACTTAATTTGTGTACATGTTTCCGCAATTGGCATTGCCCGGGCGGCCCTTTATGATTGGATTTCCATCAATCAACTTCTCCCCACGGATGGGCGAAGTCACGTAAGGGATCGACAATGACGAATACAGAAGGGAATCTGAATAAAAAAACATGGATGAGCAACATTCTCGACATCGACACATTAAAGCTGACCGATATCGTCTGGCCCGGCACTCACAACTCGGGAATGGACAAAAAGGCGCCCAATTACGACGTCATCGTCGGTAACTGGACCACCTGTCAAAACGACTCATTTGCCTGGCAACTGTCAAACGGAGCGCGGGCATTTGATATACGTCTTGGCTATACCGAAGGCCATGACCAATCGATCTTCTACTTTCATCACAATGGCTATCAGTCTCATCGCGTACTGTATGAATTGATTGATGCGGTGTCGGCTTTTCTCGACCAGAACCCGGACGAATTCATTATTTTCGACTTCTACGAGTTGGGCGTCGATCACAATTTTTTCGCCTACAAAAAACTGAATGACTTGTTGGTGGAGCGACTTGGACAGCGGATCATCCCGCCTTCTGACGCCACGAAAACCGTGGGAGAGCTCAAACAGGCCAGCAATCAGCGAAGGCTGGTGCTCGCCGCGCCGTCAGTGTCTGAATTTGACAAAAATTATTTCTGGTCGCGGGTGACCCGAAAGTGGAGCCGCAAAGATCTGACTGACACCGACGCTCTGAACCGCTTCATTTCCACCACGCTTGCAAATGCCCCCATCGGCAGTTTCTTATGGACGTTATCGGCGACCACTTATGGTTTCCTGAGTGGTCCTCAGGACATCAAAAACCACATCAACGACTGGTTCCATCCAAGCCGGGACCGGGTTACACGTTGCAGCATTATCAGCACCGATTTTTTTGAAGAATCCGATATCGTCCGTTACTGCTGGATCGCCACGAGCATGAAGGCCGCTTATGGCGACGCCTTGTATGAAACGCAATCGCTCTCGGCGAGCTATTTGGTCGCGGCAAAAGAAGAGCGGAACGAATCGTTGGGAGATTACCAGGTGGCAAAACAGGACCAAAACGAACCGGGGAGCTTCTTGGTGGCAAATAAATACGGGGACGACCCGAAGAGCTAGTGGGTGGTATTCACCGTCCGAAACGAGGCATGATCAGCGTGCGAGAACAATAAAAGCACCCTGACATGACCCGAGCAGCCAGAGTTACCGACCCTTCCTACGAACTGATGGACGACCACAATGGGTTGTCCATCATCTATCGCCAGCACGGCTTCCCCTGCCCGCTGGTGCGTTGGCATTTCCACAAGGAATACGAACTGCACCTGATCGTCGCCAGTTCCGGCAAGGTGTTCATCGGCGATTACATCGGCAACTTCTATCCCGAATCCCTGTTCCTCACCGGCCCCAACCTGCCCCACAACTGGATCAGCCAGGTCGCCGAAGACGAAGTGGTGCCAAAGCGCGACATGCTGGTGAATTTTACCGACGAATTGTTCGACAGCGGCCATCTGGTGTTTGCCGAGCTCAAGACCCTGGCGCCGCTGCTGGAGCGTGCGCAGTACGGCATCGAATTCCGCTGCAAACGCACCATCCGCCAGGCGATGGGCCTGATGCAGCGTATCGCCGATACGAAGGGCGTGACCCGGCTCGGGCACTTTTTCATTCTGCTGGAACTGCTGGCCTCCTGCGACGATTACCAAACGCTCTCCGGCGCGACGACGCCGCAGTTGGCCGACGAACACAACATCGATCGCACCAACCGAGCAGTGGATTACATCTTCGCCCACTACGCCCGGGATCTGCCGCTGGAGGAAGTGGCGGAGCACCTGGGCATGAAGCCGACCTACTTCAGCCGGGTGTTCAAACAAGCCACCGGGCGTTGCTTCATCGAATTCGTCAATCGCCTGCGCATCAGCAAATCCTGCGAGCTATTGGCCGACGGTGACAAACCGGTGACCGATGTGTGTTTCGAGTCGGGCTTCAACAATATTTCCAATTTCAATCGGCGATTTCAGCAGCTCAAAGGCATGACGCCGTCGCACTATCGCAAGTTGGCCGTGCAGCGATTGACTGAGCAGAATCTCGGGTAAAGAAAGATCAAAAGATCGCAGCCTGCGGCAGCTCCTACAGGGGATCGCATTCCAATGTAGGAGCTGCCGCAGGCTGCGATCTTTTGATTCTGGGGCCCTAAAACCTGTACGCAATCAATACCGACTGACGGCAACAACGCCGTTCCCCGCAGCTCTCCCTCCAAACCTCAGTGCAAAATAGTATCAATCCAAGTGCGACGGATGATTTGTCACGCCATCAATTGAAGGCTGTAATCAGTGCACATTCTTCCTCCCTTCGGAAGACACAAAAACAATAACTGTCCTTCTGCAACCCGCCGGGTGCAGAAAAGGAGTGCACGATGCAACCCTCTGTAAAAGCTCTGCTAGCCCTCACCTGCATGACCCTCAGCAGCGTCAGCCTCGGCGCCCAGACCCTGACCATCGCCACCGTCAACAACAGCGACATGATCCGCATGCAAAAGCTCTCGAAAACCTTCGAGGCCGAGCATCCGGACATCAAACTCAACTGGGTGGTGCTGGAAGAAAACGTCCTGCGCCAGCGCCTGACCACCGACATCGCCACCCAGGGTGGCCAGTTTGACGTGCTGACCATCGGCATGTACGAAGCGGCCCTCTGGGGCGCCAAGGGGTGGCTGGAGCCGATGAAGGACTTGCCGGCCAGCTACGCCCTCGACGATGTATTCCCTTCGGTGCGCGAAGGCCTTTCGGTCAAGGGCTCGCTTTATGCCTTGCCGTTCTACGCCGAAAGCTCCATCACCTATTACCGCACCGACTTGTTCAAGGACGCCGGGTTGACCATGCCAGAACGCCCGACCTGGACCCAGATCGGTGAATTCGCCAGCAAGCTCACCAACAAGGATAAGGAACAGTACGGCATCTGCCTGCGCGGCAAGGCCGGCTGGGGCGAGAACATGGCGCTCATCAGCACCGTCGCCAATGCTTATGGTGCACGCTGGTTCGATGAGCAGTGGAAGCCGGAATTCACCGGTCCGGAATGGAAGAACGCACTGAATTTCTACGTCGACACCATGAAAAAATCCGGCCCGCCGGGTGCTTCGAGTAACGGTTTCAACGAAAACCTGGCGCTGTTCAACAGCGGCAAGTGCGCGATCTGGGTCGACGCCAGCGTGGCCGGCTCCTTCGTCACCGACAAGACCCAGAGCAAGGTCAGCGAACAGGTCGGCTTCACCTACGCACCGCACGAAACCACCGACAAGGGCTCGGCCTGGTTGTACTCCTGGGCGCTGGCGATTCCGACCAGTTCCAAGGCCAAGGACGCAGCGAAAACCTTCAGCGCCTGGGCCACTTCCAAGGAGTACGGGGCGTTGGTCGCGGAAAAAGACGGCATCGCCAACGTGCCGCCAGGCACCCGGGCCTCGACCTACAGCGAGGCCTATCTGCAGGCTGCGCCATTCGCCAGGGTAACGCTGGAATCGCTGAAAGCGGCGGACCCGAGCAAGCCGAGCGCCAAACCGGTGCCGTACATTGGCATTCAGTTGGTGACCATTCCTGAATTCCAGGCGGTGGGCACCCAGGTCGGCAAATTGTTCTCCGCGGCGCTGATCGGCCAGACCACGGTCGACCAGGCCCTGACCGCCGCCCAGTCAACCACCGAACGTGAAATGAAGCGCGCCGGTTATCCCAAATAATAAGGGTGCGGTGGGTGCAACTGTCCTGTTTGTCTGGGTACCGGGTTGACTCCATCGCAGGCAAGCCATGCTCCCACAGGTTAAGCGCAATCCATGTGGGAGCGAGCTTGCTCGCGAAGAGGCAGGTACATCCGATGCATCTTCAGAGACTGAAATACCGCTTTCGCGAGCAAGCTCGCTCCCACAGTTGATCTTCATTTTGTCTGTTCCTTATCGGTGCTATTGCCATGACTATTTCAACTGCCAAAGCTCACATGGATATCCCCCAACCGCTGCGTAAAAGCCGGTTGGCCAATCCCGGCTGGTTCCTGGTCAGCCCTTCGGTGGCGCTGTTGCTGCTGTGGATGATCGTGCCGCTGGGCATGACCGTGTATTTTTCGCTGATCCGCTACAACCTGCTCTACCCCGGTGAAAACCAGTTCGTCGGCCTGGAAAACTTCAGCTACTTCCTCAGCGATTCGGGGTTCATGCCCGGCGCCACCAACACACTGTTGCTGGTGGGCAGCGTGCTGCTGATCAGCGTAGTGTTCGGCGTGTTGATCAGTGCGTTGCTGGAGGCCAGTGAGTTTCTCGGCCGCGGCATCGTGCGGGTACTGCTGATCTCGCCGTTCTTCATCATGCCCACCGTCGGAGCGCTGATCTGGAAGAACCTGATCTTCCACCCGGTGTCGGGGATTCTCGCCTACATCTGGAAACTGTTCGGCGCGCAGCCGGTGGACTGGCTGGCGCATTACCCGCTGCTGTCGATCATCATCATTGTGTCCTGGCAATGGTTGCCCTTTGCGATCCTGATCCTGATGACCGCCATGCAGTCCCTTGACCAAGAGCAGAAGGAAGCCGCGCGCCTCGATGGGGCCGGTCCGATCGCGATTTTCTGGCACCTGACCCTGCCGCACCTGGCTCGCCCGATCGCGGTGGTGGTGATGATCGAAACCATCTTCCTGCTCTCGGTGTTCGCCGAAATCTTCACCACCACCAACGGCGGCCCCGGCTACGCCTCGACCAACCTCGCCTACCTGATCTACAACCAGGCGCTGGTGCAGTTCGACGTCGGCATGGCCTCCGCCGGCGGCCTGATCGCGGTGCTGATCGCCAACATCGCGGCCATCGTCCTGGTGCGGATGATCGGCAAAAACCTGACCGACAAAGCCTGAGGCCATTGCCATGACCCTTCAACAATCCCGTCGTCTGCAAAGCCTGCTGCTGGGCACCCTGGCCTGGGCCATCGCGATCCTGATTTTCTTCCCGATCTTCTGGATGGTGCTGACCAGTTTCAAGAGCGAAATCGACGCCTTCGCCACGCCGCCGCAGTTCATCTTCACGCCCACGCTTGAGAACTACCTGCACATCAACGAGCGCAGCGATTATTTCAGCTTCGCCTGGAACTCGGTGGTGATTTCGTTCAGCGCCACCGCCCTGTGCCTGCTGATCGCGGTGCCGGCCGCCTACTCCATGGCGTTCTACGAAACCCAGCGCACCAAGGGCACGCTGCTGTGGATGCTCTCGACCAAGATGCTGCCGCCGGTGGGCGTGCTGATGCCGATCTACCTGCTGGCCAAGAGCTTTGGCCTGCTCGACACGCGCATCGCGCTGATCGTGATCTACACCCTGATCAACCTGCCGATCGTGGTCTGGATGATTTACACCTATTTCAAGGACATCCCCAAGGACATCCTCGAAGCCGCACGCCTGGACGGCGCCACCCTGTGGCAGGAGATGGTGCGGGTGCTGCTGCCGATCGCCAAGGGCGGCCTGGCCTCCACGGTGCTGCTGTCGCTGATCCTGTGCTGGAACGAAGCCTTCTGGTCGCTGAACCTGACCTCGTCCCAGGCCGCACCGCTGACCGCGCTGATCGCCTCGTACTCCAGCCCCGAAGGGCTGTTCTGGGCCAAGTTGTCGGCGGTCTCGACCCTGGCCTGCGCGCCGATCCTGATCTTCGGCTGGATCAGCCAGAAACAACTGGTCCGCGGCCTGTCGTTTGGCGCGGTGAAATGAAGATCGCCCCCTGTGGGAGCGAGCTTGCTCGCGATGGACGTAAACGATAACGCATGGTGCCTGGAAGAACGCGCCCCCTGTGGGAGCGAGCTTGCTCGCGATGGACGTGAACGATGACGCGTGCTGCCTGGAAGAACGCGGCGCTTGGGGGTTTTTCGCGAGCAAGCTCGCTCCTACAAGAAGCCCGCCCGGCACAATTTGAATAACAACAAACGGAGGCCCACCACCATGGCCAACCTGAAAATCAAAAACCTGCAAAAAGGCTTCGAAGGCTTCTCTATCATCAAGGGCATCGACCTGGAAGTGCGCGACAAGGAATTCGTGGTCTTCGTCGGCCCCTCGGGCTGCGGCAAGTCCACCCTGCTGCGGCTGATCGCCGGCCTGGAAGAAGTCAGTGGCGGCACCATTGAACTCGATGGCCGCGACATCACCGAAGTCAGCCCCGCCAAGCGCGACCTGGCGATGGTGTTCCAGACCTACGCCCTGTACCCGCACATGAGCGTGCGCAAAAACATGTCGTTTGCCCTCGACCTCGCTGGCGTGCCCAAAGCCGACGTCGAGAAAAAGGTCAACGACGCCGCGCGCATCCTCGAACTCGGGCCGATGCTGGAGCGCAAGCCCAAGCAACTCTCCGGCGGCCAGCGCCAGCGCGTGGCCATCGGCCGGGCGATCGTGCGCAACCCGAAAATCTTCCTCTTCGACGAACCGCTGTCCAACCTCGACGCCGCCCTGCGGGTGCAGATGCGCCTGGAACTGTCGCGGCTGCACAAGGAACTGCAAGCGACCATGATCTACGTGACCCACGACCAGGTCGAAGCCATGACCCTGGCCGACAAGGTGGTGGTGCTCAATGGCGGCAAGGTCGAACAGGTCGGCTCGCCGCTGGAGCTCTATCACCAACCGGCCAACCTGTTCGTCGCTGGCTTCCTCGGCACGCCCAAGATGGGTTTCCTCAAGGGCAAGGTCACCCGCGTCGAGCGTCAGAGCTGCGAAGTGCTGCTGGACGCCGGCACCCGCATCACTTTGCCGTTGAGCGGCGCCAACCTGAGCGTCGGCGGCGCCGTGACCCTGGGCATCCGCCCGGAACACCTGGAGCTGGCACACACCGGCGACTGCAGCTTGCAGGTCACCGCCGACGTCAGCGAGCGCCTGGGCAGCGACACCTTCTGCCACGTCGTGACTGCGTCCGGCGAAGCCTTGACCATGCGTGTGCGCGGTGATCTGGCCAGCCGTTACGGCGAAACCCTGAGCCTGCACCTGGATGCCGAGCACTGCCATTTATTCGATGCCGACGGCGTGGCGCTGACCCGTCCGTTGCGCGTTGCCGCCTGAATTCAGAGAGCCTGTGATGAAACTGAATAACCAGAATCTGCACCACCTCGCCCCCGAAGTGGTCCTGCCCGCCTACACCCTGAGCGACACCCGCCAGGGCATCGCGCACATCGGCGTCGGTGGTTTCCACCGCGCGCATCAGGCGTATTACACCGACGCCTTGATGAACACCGGCAAGGATCTGGACTGGGCCATTTGCGGCGTCGGCCTGCGCGCCGAAGACCGTCGCGCCCGGGATGACCTGAAGGAGCAGGATTACCTGTTCACCCTGCTTGAGCTGGGCGACACCGACGACACCGAAGTCAGGGTGATCGGCGCAATCCGCGACATGCTGCTGGCCGAAGACGGGGCCCAGGCGCTGATCGACAAACTGGCGAGCCCCGAGATTCGCATTGTCTCGCTGACCATCACTGAAGGCGGCTACTGCATCGACGACAGCAACGGCGAATTCATGGCCCATTTGCCGCAGATCCAACATGACCTGGCGCATCCCGACGCACCGCAAACCGTGTTCGGTTTTCTCTGCGCCGCCTTGGTCAAACGCCGCGCCGCCGGCACGCCTGCATTCACCTTGATGTCCTGCGATAACCTGCCCCACAACGGCGCGGTCACCCGCAAGGCGCTCCTGGCGTTTGCTGCCCTGCGCGATGCCGAACTGCGCGACTGGATCGACAGCAACGTCAGTTTTCCCAACGCCATGGTCGACCGCATCACGCCGATGACCAGCGCTGAACATCGCCTGCAACTGGCCGACAAGCACGCCGTCGATGATGCCTGGCCGGTGGTCTGTGAGCCCTTTGCGCAATGGGTACTGGAAGACAAGTTCGTCAATGGGCGCCCGGCCTGGGAACAGGTCGGCGTGCAGTTTACCGACGACGTCACGCCTTACGAAGACATGAAGATCAAGCTGCTCAACGGCAGCCACCTGGCCCTGACGTATCTGGGATTCCTGAAGGGGTACCGCTTCGTTCACGAGACCATGAACGACCCGCTGTTTGTCCGGTACATGCGCGCTTACATGGATCTGGACGTAACGCCACAGTTGTCGCCCGTGCCGGGGATCGACTTGACCGACTACAAGAACACCCTGGTTGCACGCTTCTCCAATCAGGCGATTGCCGATCAGCTGGAGCGGGTGTGCTCGGACGGTTCGTCGAAGTTTCCCAAGTTCACCGTGCCGACTATCAATCGCTTGATTGCCGATGGCCGCGAGACGAAGCGTGCGGCGTTGGTGGTGGCAGCCTGGGCGTTGTACTTGAAGGGGGTGAATGAGCATGGCGATACGTACTCGATTCCGGATCCGCGCGCGGCGTTTTGTCAGGCATTGGTGGCCGATGATGTGTTGATCACCCAGCGGTTGTTGGAGGTCGAGGAGATCTTTGGTACGCAGATTCCCAATTCGCCCGAATTTGTGGCGGCGTTCGAATGGTGCTGCAACAGCTTGCGGGATGTTGGGGTAACCAAGACCCTCGAGCGAGTACTCGCTTAAGCTCTGCGGTGAAATTTCTGTCGCCATCGCGGGCAAGCCCGCTCCCACAGTGTTCGGAGTGAAAGACAGATTTGTGAACAACATACATCCCTGTGGGAGCGGGCTTGCCCGCGATGGCTGACTGACAAACAACATCAATGTTGAATGTGCACAGAGATCGACCTGACACACCAAGGATCCTCCATGGCAAACCAACAACTTTTCCTCGGCATCGACTGCGGCACCCAAGGCACCAAGGCCCTTATCCTTGACGCAATCAGCGGCGAGGTCCTCGGCCAGGGTGCTGCTCCCCACAGCCTGATCAGTGGCGCCAATGGCCGTCGCGAGCAGGACACGTCGCAATGGCTGGAAGCATTCACTTCGGCCACTCGCCAAGCGCTGATCGCGGCCAATGTCGACGGCCAGAACATCCTCGGCATCGGCGTCTCCGGCCAGCAACACGGCCTGGTCCTGCTCGACGACCAGGGCCAGGTACTGCGCCCGGCCAAGCTCTGGTGCGACACCGAATCCAGCCCGCAGAACGACCGCCTGCTGGCCCATCTGGGCGGCGAAAGCGGTTCGCTGGAACGCCTCGGCGTCGTCATCGCGCCGGGCTATACCGTGTCCAAGCTGCTCTGGACCAAAGAACAGCACCCGCAAACGTATTCCCGCATCGCCCGCATCCTGCTGCCCCACGACTACCTCAACTTCTGGCTCACCGGCCGCAGTTGCAGCGAGTATGGCGATGCTTCGGGCACCGGCTATTTCAACGTTCGCACCCGCCAGTGGGACTTGCAGCTGCTGCGCGACATCGACCCCACCGGCCGCCTGCAAGCCGCGTTGCCGGAGCTGATCGACGCCCACCAGGCCGTTGGCACCCTCCTGCCGGGCATCGCCGAACACCTGGGCATCAACCCGCAGGCCTTGGTGTCCAGCGGCGGTGGCGACAACATGATGGGCGCCATCGGTACCGGCAACATCAAGCCCGGCGCAATCACCATGAGCCTCGGCTCCTCGGGAACGGTCTACGCCTATGCCGACCAGCCGAATGTCAGTCCGGACGCCTCGGTCGCGACCTTCTGTTCATCCAGCGGTGGCTGGCTGCCGCTGATCTGCACCATGAACCTGACCAATGCCACCGGGGTGATTCGCGCGTTGTTCGAGCTGGATATCCCGCGTTTCAACGAACTCGTCGCGCAAGCGCCGATCGGTGCCGAAGGCGTATGCATGCTGCCGTTTCTCAATGGTGAACGGGTGCCTGCCCTGCCCCATGCCACGGGCAGCCTGCTGGGGCTGACCATGACCAACCTGACGCAGGCCAACCTGTGTCGCGCCGTGGTTGAGGGCACGACCTTCGGTTTGCGTTATGGGCTGGACCTGTTGCGCCGCAATGGCCTGCAAAGCCACAGCATCTGCCTGATCGGCGGCGGTTCGAAAAGCGCGGTGTGGCGGCAGCTGGTCGCGGACATCATGAACACCCCAGTGATCTGCACCGGGCAAAGCGAAGCCGCGGCGCTCGGCGCAGCGATTCAGGCGGCGTGGTGCAAGTCCTGGGCAAACGGCCATGAACACAGCCTGGCGGACTTGTGCGAGCGCTGCGTAAAGCTCGATCCGGCTAGTGAAACCCTGCCGATTGCAGACAATGTGGCAGCCTGTCAGCAGGCCTACGAACGCTATCAACAGTATCTCGCAATCCTTTAAGGCGTCGGATCGCGGTTCAACACATCAGTCGAAACATCAACTGTGGAGCGAGCCTGCTCGCCAAGGTGGCCCATTTAACAGCGTTTGCCGGTCAATTAAAGGAAACTGCCGACAGGTGGCATTCAGCCGGCTTAACCATCTCTTAACGCTGCGGTCCAAAGCTTTACTGGACCGCACGCCCTCAGATCTCTCTGACGCCCAGTGCGGCAGGTTCGACCCTACGTCGAGCTGACCTTTCGCCTGCACTGGAGATCGTTCATGAACACGCGCACATTGTTGTCGACAGCCGCCCTCGCCTGCACCGCCTTTGCCGGTCTTGCTCTGGCCGACGAAACGTCCTCGACCCAAGTCCAAGTCCCTGCGTATCACTACGGGATGCCATTGCACGTGGCCAAGGTCATTTCGCTGACCGAGCCCTCGACCCTGTATTGCGAAGTCATTACAGCTGAAATGAAGTACATCGACACGTCAGGCAAAACGGCACAAATCACTTATCGAAAACTGTCCGACGCTTGCAGCATGCAAAGCTGAGCAGGCAGTACGGAGTGCATCGGCGAATGGCTCGATCGCCATGCCGGTGCGGGCATATTGCATGCTGATGATAGAGCTGGCGCCGGGCCTGGCTTTTCTCCAGACCCGGCGCGAGCCTTGAAACCGTGGGTTAAAGCGCTTTCCTGTCTGGATGCAGAGTCTGGACATCGGCCCTGTTTTGCATGTCCACACGCAATTCGGCAATCAGGTTGTTGATTTCCTTGCAGCCATTGAGATGTTTGGCATTTATGCCGGTTACCATCAGATCGAGGTGATCGGTTTCACGATCGGAATAGACTTTTACAGTCATCGACAGGTCCGGCGACAACGTACATTGACAACGTTTCGGAAGAAAACTGCTTTCAATGATGTTTCGAAGTTCCAAGGCAGAAAGAAACATTACGAACCTCTCCTTAATGTGAGAATGCCAATCAAACATCCACGTCGATCAGTACTAAATTCCCCGCTCATGTTTCTTGCAGGTTTTTATCAAGTCCTCATCTGACCGTTTTCCGGTGTAGCCGCTGACTCAAATGAAATGCCGGTCAGCTCAAGGCCAGCTACAGCATAAAACATGCCGCGAGTTTCGCCGTGCAGCTCATCGGTTATTTCAATGACATAAGGACATTGTCTGCTGGCTTTTTCATGCAAAATGCAACGAAAGCCGATTTCGGCCCTGCAATTTGCATGATCCACGACGGTAAAATTGTAACGACGCTGATTCAGTATCCGCCGACGCCACCCACACGCAAGACCGCATCACGGGTTCTTTGATCTGTATCACTACCGTCGGGCTGAATATTATCGGAGGACATCGCTTTACTTCAGGCCGACCTTGTACAGAACCCCGTCAGCCTCATCGGTCAACACATACAAATAGCCGTCCGGTCCCTGCCGCACATCACGAATGCGTTTGTTCAGCTCACCCATCAACCGTTCTTCGTGAACCACCCTGTCGCCGTCGAACTGCAAGCGAATCAGCTCCTGACTGACCAGCGCGCCGATAAACACATTGTGTTGCCAGGCCTTGAAGCGATCGGCATCGTAGAACGCCATGCCGCTCAGGCCAGGGGATTTTTCCCAGACATGGTGTGGCGCGACGGTGCCTTCGGCGGTCTTGCCCTTGGCTTCCGGAATCGGCTGGCCGGAATAGTTGATGCCGTGGGTTGCCATTGGCCAGCCGTAGTTCTTGCCACGCTCGATGATGTTGATCTCGTCACCGCCCCGGGGGCCGTGCTCGTTTTCCCAGAGGACCCCGGTCCAGGGGTTGAGTGCCGCGCCTTGTGGATTGCGCTGGCCATAGGACCAGATCTCCGGGCGCACGCCGGTCTGCCCGACAAAGGGGTTGTCGTCCGGTACCTTGCCGTCGGGGTAGATCCGCACGACCTTGCCCTGCAGCTTGTCGAGGTCCTGGGCCGTCGGCCGGTCGTTGTTCTCACCGAGGGTGATGAACAGATAGCCGTCGCGGTCGAACACCAGGCGCGAGCCAAAGTGGTTGCCGACCGACAGTTTCGGCTCCTGGCGGAAGATCACCTTGAAGTTCCTGATTGACTTCAGGTCTTGCGACAATTGTCCGCGGCCGACCGCCGTCCCGGCCTTGTCGCCCTTGCCGCCCCCTTCGGCATAAGACAGATAGACCGTGCGGTCTTGCTTGAAGTCGGGCGACAACGCCACATCCAGCAAACCGCCCTGCCCCTTGGCCCAGACTGTCGGCACGCCGTCGAGCGGGGCCGAGAGCTTGCCGTCAGCGCTGACCACTCGCAGGTTGCCGGGGCGTTCGGTCACCAGCATTCCCTGGCGATCGGGCAGGAACGCCAGGGCCCACGGGTGCTCCAGGCCCTCGACGATCGGGGTCACTTCGAGGGTGCCCTGTTCACTTTTCAGTTCTTGAACGGGCGCGGCATAGGCCGGTGCGGTCGCAGTGATCAAGGTGCTGGCACAGAGTGTGGCCAGGAGGGTTTTACGCAACATGCACGATTCCTTTTGTCGTCAGAATGCTTGGCAGACTTGCGTCTTGCCGTTCAACGGTTGCTGGTGCCTGTGTCTCGATGAGGCGGATTAGGTATGAATATCGGTTGGCTGGGCGCAGCGGGTCGGTCCTGGGGATAGCGGTTGCCAATCCCGCCGTTGTCCAGGGTCGGTGGTCGCGGAACCGGCACGGTGTTTGGCCCGCGAATGCCTGGAGCGCCGGGTTGGGTGCCCTGCATGCTGTTGGGGTTGGCCCGACGAATCGGGCTGTTGTAAGGATTGCTTGAATTGCCCGTCGGGCTTTGCGCCAACAACAAGGGTGAGGATGGCGCCGGGCCGGCCTGGGCCGGATTGCTCAGCACGCCACTCAATGCCAACGCGGTGATGCCAAGCATTAATCGGTTCATCGGGAGCCTCTCGACGTAAGCGTGGATAAAGTCTTCGATAGCACGCTACGCCCGGGGTTCGCATTTGTTAATCAAAACCTCCCCGACAAGATGTAACACCCTTTGACCGTACCGCTGATCCGCCCTCGAAACGCGGCCCAAAGCGGCTGAAACTTTTGCTCCAGGCCACGGGTCACCTGATCATCACTTGGGAGAAGACGACGATGGCACGGGCAATCTGGAAAGGCGCAATCAGTTTCGGGCTGGTGCATATCCCTGTCGCGCTGGTCTCGGCGACGTCTTCCCAAGGGGTGGATTTCGACTGGCTCGACAGCCGGAGCATGGAGCCGGTCGGCTACAAGCGCGTCAACAAGGTCACCGGCAAGGAAGTCACCAAAGAGCACATCGTTAAAGGTGTGCAGTACGAAAAGGGTCGCTACGTGGTGCTCAGTGAGGAGGAGATCAAGTCGGCGCACCCGCTGTCCACGCAAACCATCGACATTTTTTCCTTTGTCGACAGTGAACAGATTCCCCTGCAAAACATCGACACACCCTACTACCTTGCACCCGATAAACGCGGCGGCAAGGTCTACGCGCTGCTGCGCGAAACCCTCAGCAAAACCAACAAGGTCGCCCTCGCCCACGTGGTCTTGCATACTCGCCAGCACCTGGCGGCGCTGATGCCGCTGGAGTCGGCCATGGTCCTGGTAATGCTGCGCTGGCCGGCCGAAGTGCGCAGCCTGGATACGCTCGAACTGGGCAGCGAAGTCACCGATGCGAAGCTGGTCAAGGGTGAGCTGGACATGGCCAAGCGGCTGGTTGAAGACATGAGTGCCGAGTGGAGCCCTGAGGACTACCGCGACAGCTTCGAAGACAAGATCATGGCGCTGGTGGAGAAAAAGGCCCATGAAGGCAAGATCGAGGACGTGGAATCGGCGACTGGCGAAGAAGAGCGCAAGACTGCGGATGTTATCGATTTGACGGAGCTGCTTAAACGCAGCCTGGGTGGCAAGGCCGCTGCTAAACCTGCAGCGAAAGCCAAATCGAGCGACAAGCCGGCGCCGGCGAAAAAAACTTCAAAGCGCTCCAGTGGTTGATCGATCACAGGGCATCCGTGAGTTTTGCGGTGTAAGTGCCGGCCTCATCGCGGGCAAGCCCGCTCCCACAGATTCAGTGTTTGCTGTCAATTGTGAGCTGACACTGAACCCTGTGGGAGCGGGCTTGCCCGCGATGAGGCCATTTGTAACAACACTGAATTCAGATCAGCACAAATACCGCCAGCAACCCACCCAAAAGCGCCCACTTCTCCAGGTAGTAAAGCTTGCGATTGCGCTTCTTGAGCGCCTTGCCCCGCAGGCGAAGCTTGTAGATTCTGCCGAACAGGCGGTTGATAGCACCGGTTTTGTCGCCCACAGCGTTCGGCGCCCCCGCCGCCGCCATCACATGGCGGCTGAACCAGCCATTGAACGCCGCCGCCCAGCGATACTTCATTGGCCGTTCAATGTCGCAGAACAGAATGATGCGATTTTGCTGGGTAGTGTTTTCGGCGTAATGAATGAAGGTCTCGTCGAACATCACCGCTTCACCGTCGCGCCAGTGGTAGTTCTCGCCATCGACGTTGATGTAGCAACCGGCATCGTTCGGCGTGTCCAGGCCCAGGTGATACCGATAGGAACCGGCATACGGATCGCGGTGACGGACCAGTCTGGATCCCTGTGGCAGCTCGGCAAACATCGCGGCCTTGATCGAGCCGATGCTCTGCACCAGTTCAGTGGTGCGCGGGCAGAGTTTCATGGCCGAAGGGTGGCTATCGCCGTACCATTTCAGATAAAAGCGCTTCCAGCCCGTCTTGAAGAACGAGTTGAATCCGACATCGTCATACTGGTTCGAGCGTTTGATCTCACCGTTCTTGAGCAGGTTCTGGCCTTCGGCGCGAATGTCTTGCCAATGGGTCTGCAGCGGACTCAAGTCAGGAAAATCGGCAGTGTCAAGATAAGGCCTGTTGGGGATTTTCGAGAACAGGTAGAGGAAGCAATTGACCGGTGCCAGAAATGTCGAGTGATCACTTAGCTGGCGGCCCAATTTGTGGCGCACGCGTCCGCGCAGATGAACGTACGCGATCGATACAACATAAATAACAGCAATGATGAGCTTCACGAAAATCGTCACACGTCAGAAGTGAACAAACTGCGTCCCCTGGAGGGCCTTGTGCAGCGTCTGATATCGAAACGGCGGTGCCGGTGGCGCGTCCCTGAGCGCCTGCCGACTGTCGGCCTCAGGATCAACGATGGCATTTTAGCCTCCTCTTGTAACAAGCTGTTAGCATTCAGGGGTGAAAATCTGTCCGCTGGTGGCGTCAAAGCGGTCGTACGGCCTCAACGCCCTATCGTTTAAAGAGCCAGACCAGTACAATCGCCGCCAAACATTATGCGCCCCCCTTGGTTGATGACGGGAATGAACCCCGCCTCAGCGCAGTTCGACTCGGGCCAAGCGCTCCTTATGCTGCTGTCCACTTATTGCCAGATGGACCTTCCGCTTCTGACCGGGATGAATTTGCCGTGGTTCGGAGACCGGAAACGGGTACTGAATCGGTACTGCCGCAACCCTTGCTACTCTTTAAGCTTCGCAGGAAAAACCTTTGATCTCTACAGCTAACATCACGATGCAGTTCGGCGCCAAGCCGCTATTTGAAAACGTTTCGGTGAAATTCGGCGCGGGCAACCGTTATGGCCTGATCGGCGCCAACGGTTGCGGCAAATCGACCTTCATGAAAATCCTCGGTGGCGACCTCGAGCCATCGGGTGGCCAGGTCATGCTGGAGCCGAACGTGCGTCTGGGTAAATTGCGCCAGGACCAGTTCGCCTACGAAGAATTCACCGTGATCGATACCGTGATCATGGGTCACGAAGAGCTGTGGAAGGTCAAGGCCGAGCGCGACCGCATCTACTCGCTGCCGGAAATGACCGAAGAAGACGGCATGGCCGTGGCGGAGCTGGAAACCGAGTTCGCCGAAATGGACGGCTACACCGCCGAATCCCGTGCCGGTGAACTGTTGCTGGGCCTGGGTATCGGCATCGAGCAGCATTTCGGCCCGATGAGCGAAGTGTCCCCGGGCTGGAAATTGCGCGTGTTGCTGGCGCAGGCGCTGTTCTCCGATCCGGAAGTGCTGTTGCTCGACGAACCGACCAACCACCTGGACATCAACACCATCCGCTGGCTGGAAAATATCCTGACCCAGCGCTCCAGCCTGATGATCATCATCTCTCACGACCGTCACTTCCTGAACAGCGTGTGCACGCACATGGCTGACCTGGATTACGGCGAGCTGCGCCTGTTCCCGGGCAACTACGACGAGTACATGACCGTGGCGACCCAGTCCCGCGAGCAACTGCTGTCGGACAACGCCAAGAAGAAAGCACAGATCTCGGAACTGCAATCGTTCGTCAGCCGCTTCTCGGCCAACGCCTCGAAAGCCAAGCAAGCGACCTCCCGCGCCAAGGCGATCGACAAGATCCAACTGGCCGAGGTCAAGCCTTCGAGCCGTGTGAGCCCGTTCATCCGTTTCGAACAGACCAAGAAGCTGCACCGTCAGGCGGTCATCGTCGAGCGCATGGCCAAAGGCTTCGACGGCAAGCCGCTGTTCAAGGACTTCAGCTTCGTTGTTGAAGCCGGCGAGCGCGTGGCGATCATTGGTCCGAACGGTATCGGTAAAACCACCCTGCTGCGTACCCTGGTCAACGAACTGACCCCGGATGCCGGCACCGTGAAATGGACCGACGCCGCGGAACTGGGCTACTACGCCCAGGACCACGCACACGACTTCGAAGAAGACTGCAACCTGTTCGACTGGATGGGCCAATGGACCCAGGGCGGCGAGCAAATCGTTCGCGGCACCCTCGGCCGGATGCTGTTCTCCAACGACGAGATCCTCAAGTCGGTCAAGGTCATCTCCGGTGGTGAGCAAGGCCGCATGCTGTTCGGCAAGTTGATCCTGCAAAAGCCGAACGTTCTGATCATGGACGAACCGACCAACCACTTGGACATGGAATCGATCGAGGCGCTGAACCTGGCGCTGGAGAACTACCCGGGCACGCTGATCTTCGTCAGCCACGACCGTGAGTTCGTATCGTCCCTGGCCACCCGCATCATCGAGTTGAGCGCCAGCGGCGTGATCGACTTCAGCGGCACTTATGATGACTACCTGCGTAGTCAAGGCGTCGTGTTTTAAGAGCAGCAAATTAGTTTCAAGCTGCAAGCTGCGAGTAAAAGCCCTGTCCATGTGACGGGGCTTTTTGCATTTCAGGGCTGAGGAATGTTTTGGTGCTGACACCTTCGCGGGCAAGCCTCGCTCCTACAGGGTTTTGCGGCGTTCGAGTAATGGGTGAACGATACAAATCCTGTAGGAGCGAGGCTTGCCCGCGAAGAGGCCCTCAAGTGCAACGAATATAGTTAGCCTGCTTCCTTTTATTCCCCACCCAAGCCATGATGCAATTCTCCTACCGCCGCCCGCGAACGAGCCCTCATGTCTGTGCAGCAAGTGCCCCCGCAAAGCTCCATGGCGATCACCCTGCAGATCGTCTCTATCGTCCTCTATACCTTCATTGCGTTCCTGTGCATCGGCCTGCCGATTGCGGTGATACCGGGGTACGTCCACGAACAGCTGGGTTTCAGCGCGATCATCGCGGGGCTGACCATCGGCTGCCAGTACCTGGCCACTCTGCTCAGCCGCCCCATGGCCGGGCGCATGTCGGACAGTATCGGCACCAAGCGGGCGATTGTGTACGGCTTGTCGGGGATCGTGCTGAGCGGTGTGCTGACGCTGTTGTCGACTTTGCTGCAAAGCTTTCCGTTGTTGAGTCTGTTGATCCTGATCGCCGGCCGCCTGCTGTTGGGGATCGCCCAAGGCTTGATTGGCGTCGGCACCATCAGTTGGTGCATGGGCCAGGTCGGTGCCGAACATACCGCGCGCTCGATTTCCTGGAACGGGATTGCGTCCTACGGCGCCATCGCCATTGGCGCACCGCTTGGGGTGGTGATGGTCGCCGAGTACGGCTTTGAAAGCCTGGGGATTGTCCTGTCACTGCTGGCGCTGGCGGCATTGCAGCTGATCCGCAACAAACCCTCGGTGCCGGTGATTCGCGGCGAGCGCCTGCCATTCTGGGCGGTGTTCGGGCGCATTGCGCCGTTTGGCGCGAGCCTGAGCCTGGCCTCCATCGGCTACGGTACCCTGACTACTTTTATCACCTTGTATTACGTCAGCCGCGGCTGGACTGGCGCGGCCTACTGCCTGACGGTGTTCGGCGTCTGTTTCATTCTGGCGCGGCTGTTGTTCATCTCCAGCATCAGCCGCTTCGGCGGATTCGCCTCAGCCATTGCCTGCATGAGTGTTGAAACCTTGGGCCTGGGGCTGCTGTGGCTTGCGCCCTCGACCACTTATGCGTTGATCGGCGCAGGTCTGACCGGCTTCGGCTTGTCGCTGGTCTACCCGGCCTTGGGTGTGGAGGCGATCAAGCAGGTACCCAATTCCAGTCGCGGCGCGGGGTTGAGTGCCTACGCGGTGTTTTTCGATCTGGCGCTGGCGATTGCCGGGCCGTTGATGGGCGCAATCGCCTTGAACCTGGGGTACTCATGGATTTTCTTCAGCGCAGCGCTGTTGTCGGTGAGCGGACTTGGCCTGACGTTGCTGCTGTCCCGACGAGCCGCACGTGCAACAAGTTAAAAGCCCGCGGGAACAGGCAAGTTACAAAATAACGAAGCAACTTCAAATACCAGCAACATGCAACATTTCTACTCGATTAATGCAAAGTGCCATCCTTGTTTTAATGACTGATTTCGACAAAATGACTTGCGTTGCACTTACGGAAATCGACAACAAGGATCATTGAAAATGCGCATATTGCCTTTAATCCTACTGGCCCCGCTGGCATTTACCTTTTACTCCACTGCACATGCGGAAAACTCGGCTCAGCAACAAATCTGCCATAACGGTGTATGTTGGGACATCGGTGGCCCGGGCGACATTGGTAGTCCGTGCTGCCCTTTCAGCGTTGAACCCGCGAGTAACAACGTTCAGCGACCGGACAACCCACTCAAACTGCACGGTGTAACGCTCAACTGGAATAAAAGCGACCAAGCCGATACAGGCCTGATCGCTCAGACTGTACAGTAGGGTTCAAACATTGAAACTGCGTTGGCTAACAAGTAACCGATAACAAAAACTGTCGATCACCCTTTATTGATCGGCAGTTTGCATCCCTGCCCTGCCTGAATTGCCCAGCGCATGGGAAAAGAACCGGCTGGCTTCAGAGGTCATGGTGCGGTGGATGTCCTTGCGATCGACGCCGTCAGCGTCAGTGCACAAGGCAGGCATCGCCGCCAGTTGTTCTTCGGTACAAGGCGCCATGAACACGAAGTGCCCGGCCCCGGCCAGTAATTTGAAGTCCGGCGCGATCGGCAGTTTACGCGCCAGCGCTGCGGCGTTCTTGTCGAATGCCACCAGTTTGTCGCCGTCGCCGCTGTAAAGCAGTACCGGCACGTGCACGTCGGCCAGGGTATGGCGACCGAACTTCAGGCTCAGCGGCGCCATCAGCAACAAGGCATGGACCCGTGGGTCAGCCACCGGCTGCAGGTCATCACGATCAACGATCAATTCGCCTTGGGTGTTGCAGGCATCGCGATCATCCGGACGCTCCTGGCAATAGCGGCGCAGGCGGTCCAGGTCAGGCGTCGCACCCGAGAGGATCAATGCGGTTTCCCCACCTGCCGAATAGCCGATCACGCCGACCTGGTTGGCGTTGACGAAGGGCGCAAGCATGCGATCGCCCAGGGTCGCAGTGATTGCCTGGGAAATCTGGATCGGCCGGCCATACAGATTGCTCAAGGTACCCAGGCGGCTGTGGTCCCTGGAGTTGTCGCCGGGATGGATCACCGCCACCACGACGAACCCCTTGCGCGCCAGTGAGGTGGCGAGATCGTGCAGGGCCAGGGGGGTTCCGGTGTTGCCATGGGACAGCATCAGCATCGGGAAACGACCCATGGCGACGCGGGTGTCTTCGCCGGCTTCGACGGCATAGCCCTCGAGTAGGCTGGTGTGTTCCTTGTCGCTGGAAGGATAGAAGGCGATGGCGCGCATCGGCTGCAGGTCCAGCGGATCGAGAAAGCTCATCTCATGAAAGCCGACGCTCCAGTGCGGATGCGGCGCAGGTGCGGCGTGCACTGAATTCAGGCTGCCGAGCAGACATATCAGCAAGCTTGCACAAAGACGCACCATGGGATGCCCCACCTTGTTACTTGACCGGAGACGATAACCCTTGATTGCATAACCCGGGCCAGAACTAGCAACAACCAGAAACAAAAAACTCCGCCTCTGGCACTTGCGTGATCAGAATACAGAGTTTTTTGGTTGTTGCCCGAGCTGTTTGACGTCTTTACGCAAGCCTTACGCGGCGACGAACAATTGCTCGCTGATGTGCGTTTGGGCATCGCTCATGGCCTTGGTGCGCACTTCATCACCGTAAGCCAGGCCGTGGGCGCGGACGAACTCGATATCGGTGATACCGAGGAAGCCGAACATGACTTTCAAATACTCTTCATGGGCAACGCCAGTGACCTGACCGGCGTGCAGACCGCCAGATGTCGAGACAATCACGACTTTCTTGTTACCGCAAAGGCCTTCAGGGCCGGCTTCGGTGTAGCGGAAGGTCTGACCGGCAACGGCGATGCGGTCGATCCAGGCCTTGAGCTGAGTCGGGATGGTGAAGTTGTACATCGGGGCGGCGATCACCACGGCATCGGCGGCGAGAAATTCAGCCAGCGCCTGGGCGCTCAGCTCGGCTTCGTGCTGTTGCGCGGCATTGCGCAGTTCAGCCGTGGTGCCGGCAGCCACTAGGGTGGCGGCGGAGAAATGGCTGATGGCGTCGGCAGCCAGGTCACGGTAAGTCACCACGGCGCTCAGCTCGGCGGTTTGCCAGGCCTTGACGACTTCGCTGCTCAGCTGACGGGAAGCCGAGTTGTCGCCAAGAATGCTCGAATCGATATGCAGCAATTTCATGTGGGGATCTCCAAGTGAGGACCGCTCATGGCGATCTGATGGAGACAATCCTACAGGCGAAACCAATAGCTGATTAGATGGCAACAATGCGATAGTTCGTCCCACTGATAGAACAATCGAGTGACCCGTATGCAAGACCTCAATGATCTCTACTATTTTGCCAAGGTGGTTGAAGCCGGTGGCTTCGCGGCAGCCGGGCGTTTGCTCGGGATACCCAAGTCGCGCCTGTCGCGACGGATCGCCGAGCTGGAAGAACGCCTGGGCGCTCGCCTGCTGCAACGCACCACCCGCCAACTCAAGCTGACGGCCGTGGGCGAGCGTTACCTGCGGCACTGTCAGGCAATGCTGCTGGAAGCCGAGATGGCCGATGAGGCAGTGGCCAGCATGTCCAGCGAACCTCGCGGGCGTTTGCGGGTGTCCTGTCCGGTGGGGTTGGCTCACGAAATTCTACCGACCGTGATCAGCGATTTCCTGGCGAAGTTTCCACTGGTTCAACTGGAAGTCATGTTGCTCAATCGACGGGTCGACCTGGTGACCGAGGGCGTCGACGTCGCCCTGCGCGTGCGGGAGTTGGGCGACGAAGACCCGTTGCTGGTCACCCGACGCCTGCGTCAGGCGCAAATGGCGATGGTCGCCAGCCCCGCCTTCCTGCACGGACATGAGATCAACCACCCCGAAGACCTGAAAAAACTGCCAGTGCTCGGCGCGCTGGAAGCCGATCGCATGGTGCACATCCGCATGCTCGATCAACAGGGCAATAGCGTTGACTTGACCCTCGAAGCGCGATTGGGTATCGATGATTTCATCGTGCGCAAGGCCTGCACCCTGGCGGGCCAGGGGTTTACCCTGTTGCCGATGATGTATTGCGAGCAAGCGCTGGCAGACGGTTCACTGGTGCAGTTGCTGCCTGACTGGTCATTGCCTGGCGGCTGGCTGCAAGCGGTCTACCCTCATCGGCGCGGGGTGATGCCGGCGGTGCGCGCCTGGATCGACCATTTGATCGAATCATTCAACGCCTGTGGGGAACGATTGCTATGAAGGCCGCACGCATGAGCGAAGAGGATGTCGCGCAGTTCTGCCTGGCGCTGCCCGGCGCGCGGGAAGACTACAAGTGGGGTGGCGTGCGGGTGTTTTCGATTGCCGGGAACAAGATGTTCGCCTTGCAGAACCTGCGGGGCGCATCCCTGGCGTTCAAGGTCGACAAGGATCTGTTTCTCGGTCATTGCGACCGTCCGGGCATTCACCCGGCACCTTATCTGGCGCGGGCGCAGTGGATCATCATGGCAACACCCTACCCGCTCGGTGCCGAAGAGCTGCAAGATTTGTTGCGACGTTCCCATCAACTGGTGGTGCGCAAGTTGCCTCGGCGCACCCAGGTCGGCCTGGTACTTTAACGCTGCGCGAATTTAAAGCAGTGCGAAAAGATGGGCGCCAAGGAACAACTGATCGATCCAGAACACCTGGTGCAGCAGCACGATCACCCAGAACAGTACCTGAAACGAAAGCTTGCGCGTCTTGTGCCGAAACACCTGCTGGGCCAGCAAGGCGCCAGGCCAGCCGCCGGCGAGTTCCACCGCATGCAACACGTTCTCCGGTATGCGCCAGCGATCGAGCCGGGCCTTGCGCTTGTCGCTCCAGTACAGCAGGAACGCCAGCACGCTGACGATGCCATAAACCGCCAGGGGCACCCGCGAAATGCCCCCCAGCCACATCGTCATCGAACCCGACAGCGGCAGCGCGCACAGGATCGCAAACACCAGCAGTTTCAACCGGGCATGGCGAATCTCGCCCCCGGACCGGCGTCCGGGGTTGTTGCGCGCGCTGGAGTCATTCATGGCTTGACGGCGGTCCAGTCAACCCAACCAAACTGCCAGGTGGCAAGGATGACCAGGCCGAACACGATGCGATACCAGGCGAACGCCGCGTAGCTGTGACTGCCGATGAACACGAGCAGGCCGCGCACGGCAATCATCGCGAAGATGAACGCAGTGACGAAGCCGATGGCGAACACCGGAAAATCAGCCGGCACGAACAGGTCGCGGTATTTGTAGCCCGAATACACCGCCGCGCCGACCATGGTCGGCATGGCCAGGAAGAACGAGAACTCGGTGGCGGTCTTGCGGGACAAGCCGAACAGCAAACCGCCAATGATCGTCGAACCGGAGCGCGAGGTGCCCGGAATCATGGCCAGACACTGGGCAAAGCCAATTTTCAGGGCGTCTTTCCAGGTAATTTCGTCGACGGTGTGGGCATGCACTTCATGCTGACGCTGTTCAGCCCACAACATGACGACACCGCCCACGACCAACGCCGTGGCCACGGTGATCGGGTTGAACAGGTAATGGTGAATCAGGTCGGCGAAAATCACCCCCAATACCACGGCCGGCATAAAGGCGATCAGCAGGTTCGCGGTAAAACGTCGAGCGCCTGGCTGGGTCGGCAGACCGACGACCACATCGAAAATCTTGCGGCGAAACTCCCACACCACCGCCAGGATCGCCCCGAGCTGGATGATGATGTTGAAGGCCATGGCCCGCTCACCCCCGAAGTCGAGCAGGTCGGCCACGATGATCTGGTGCCCGGTACTGGAAATGGGCAAAAACTCCGTCAGTCCCTCTACTACGCCAAGTATCAATGCCTGAAAGGCGGTCCAAAGATCCATCAATCCCCCAAGAAGCGATGCGCCACTGCATGCCCCGTTAATATTTTTCAGAACGCCACTGTGACCAGTGCAGATGAAGTCCCGCGCGCGTAATTCCCCCACAAAACCGTAAAAATTCCGTGAAAAATCAACTTGGACTCAGGTTTTTCCGCGCGGGGCCGAAATCCTATCAGACAAGTCTGATAAACGCTGCCGCGGTGTACATATCCGTTGCTGCGGTAACGGCGACTTAGGGTTTCGCCCTTACGGCGAGTCACTTGGAAAAGCCCCAAGTAGCCCCTTTCGTTCGGTGCCTCGCTGTGGCTCGGGTTGCCCACTGCGCAGAACCTCCACTCGGCCTGTCGAGGGGGCGCACACCGCAAAAGCAAAGCAAAGCAAGGCAAGGCAAGGCAAGGCAAGGCAAGGCAGCCTACCGGCCGGCCTATCCTTCAAGCGCACGCGGTCCCCTGTAGGAGCTGCCGCAGGCTGCGATCTTTTGATCTTTGCTGCGGATCAGGCACCGCGCAATCATGTTGAAGATCAAAAGATCGCAGCCTGCGGCAGCTCCTACAGGGGGCAGCGTATATCCGAGAGAGATTGGTTGGCTGGCAGGCCGCCAAGATCAAGATCAAAATCAAAATCAAAATCAAAAGATCGCAGCCTTCGGCAGCTCCTACAGTGGGTCTGAGTACATCCGCAGAATCAGGTCGGCTGGTAGGCCGCCTTCGCTGGCAAGCCAGCTCCTACAATGGATCGGCGCGCACCGACGCTCCTCACCACTCATCAGGCCGAGCGTTAGCTCGCCTGCAGCGCTTGATCTTGATCCACCCGCCCCTTCGGGAGGCTGAGTGGAGGTGTTCATCCGGGGAGTGGCGCGCAGCGCCGTTCGACGCAGTCGAACACGCTGCATGTAGGTCGTCGCGAAGCAGACCGGAGGGCAGTGTCCCCGGATGAATACCGGAGCGAAGGAACGCCGAGCCTTAGCGAGGGGCCGGACGCTTGGGGCGAGCCTTTTTTTGCTTACTTTTTTTTGGCGTTTGAAAAAAAAGTGAGTCGCCGTAAGGGCGAAACCCTAAGTAGCCATTACCGCAGAAACGGATATGTACACCAACAAAGAAACCACCACAGCAACGAATATGTACACTAACAAAGAAACCACCGCAGCAACGAATATGTACACAATCAAACAAACCCACCAACCGCGCCTACCCGCTACAATCGCCTCCCTCTTCGACTTCCCCAAAGGAACCTCCATGTCCGGGCTTGAACTGTTTGCCGCCACCCTCGGTGTCATTGCCGTCTGGTTGACGGTCAAACAGAACCCCTGGTGCTGGCCGATCGGCCTGGTCATGGTGCTGCTCTACAGCTGGATCTTTTTTGAAGTGAAACTGTATTCGGACATGCTGCTGCAAGTGATCTATGCCGCCTTGCAGCTGTATGGCTGGTGGCAGTGGACGCGTGCGGGCGACACCCGTCAGGGGCGGCAAGTCAGTCAGCTAGATGGACAATCGATAACGGTCAGTCTTGCCCTCGGCGCGATCGGCAGTCTGCTGCTTGGCGCGGCAATGGCGCACTGGACCGATGCCGCCCAACCCTGGCTCGATGCGGCGTTGACCGGTTTCAGCCTGGTGGCGCAAGTCTGGATGGCGCAGAAACGCGTGCAATGCTGGCCACTGTGGATCACCCTGGACGTGATTTTCGTCGGGCTTTTTGTCTACAAGGGGATGTACCTGACCGCCGGCCTCTACGCACTGTTTGCCCTGATAGCCGTGCAAGGCTGGCGGGAATGGCGCGCGGACCCGGTATTGCGCACATGAAAGTCCTGGTGCTCACCGGTCCCGAATCCAGTGGCAAGAGCTGGCTCGCGGCCGAACTGCAAGCGCATTTCGGCGGCGTTCTGGTGGACGAATATGTCCGCTGGTTCATCGAGCAGAACCCCCGTGACACCTGCCTGGCCGACATTACGCCCATTGCCCGCGGACAACTGCAATGGGAGGACGAGGCCCGTGCCCGACAGCCACGGTTGCTGCTGCTCGACACGCATTTGCTGAGCAACATCCTCTGGAGCCAGACCTTGTTTGGCCAGTGCCCGGTCTGGGTCGAACAGGCGCTGTTGACCAGGCAATATGATTTGCACCTGCTATTGTCCCCCGACGATGTCGCCTGGACGGATGACGGTCAGCGTTGCCAACCCGAACTGAGACAACGCCGGGCCTTCTTCGAGCAGACCCTCGCCTGGCTGGAGCGCCATCAACAACCGGTTCAAGTGCTGCAGGGCGATTGGGCAGCGCGTCGCAACCAGGCCCTGAAGGCCGTTGAGCTCCTGCTCCAATCCTGATTGATTTGCGATTCCGGACGCGGTTTTTCCCCTGTTTTGGGGGGGAAGTGTCCATTTTTGAAACACCCCTCCGAGCTCAAACTGGCTATTTGAACGGCTTCATAATCTTTACACCTCGGCTGTAAGGAGAATGAAACACATCGCCGTCAACCCTTGATCTAGAGCATCGCAACTGCTTTGGCCTGATACAGGCACTTTGCACTGTCTCAAACTTGAAACAAAGCCCAACACGCCCCCTGTTGGCATAATTCGCAAGCTATTGAATTACCACGACTATCAAAAAGCGGCACAGCTTTCGCTCTCTCCTTCATAACGCTGACAAGGTCCAGCTCGCAGAAGAAGGAATAGTTGCCATGGGAACTCTCAACAAAGGAATAACCCACCTCCTGCTGGTCGGATTCGCCACCTCGATGCTCAGCTTCAATGTTCAAGCTGAAGGCAATGGGGTCATCGTGCTTAAACGTGACGTTCAGCCGGTGCACATCGGCCGCAACGGAGGCAAGGATCCCAATCCGACGACTGTCAACGTCAATCCTTCTGAACGAGTCACCCACAGCCTCAGCAATGCCGAGCTCAGCGATGGCGACTTCGCCAACGTCGCCAGCGGCTCCTCCATCAGCAACAACATTCCCCAGAATGGCTCAGGCATGCAAGGCCTCAACGTGATCACCAACCCCAACGGCATGCCTGGCATGACCGCAGGCCACGGCGGTGGCAGTGGTGGGGCGATCTCGGGAACCATCAACCGTGCCTTGAGTACTGGCCTCGCCCCACTGGGCAGACTGGCTGGAGGCCAATGACATGACTCGCTCATTGATATTCCTCGCCCTGCTCGGCTGCACCAGCGCCATGGCCGACTCCAGCGTCAGCACGGTGAACAGCGCAAGAATCCAGGACTCCGGCACCCGGTACACAGGCAACTTCAACGTCAACCAGGCCGCCGGTGACCAACAGCAACAGACCAACGTACGGGCGATCGCCATTGGCACCGAAGCTGCCGCGACCACCCGCATCAACCAGAACATCAATACCTCCGCCAATCCGTCGATGAACGCGACGGCCACCATCGGCGGCACCTCTTTCAGCAATGGCAACGGTGTACTGGGCGTCAACCAGGGCGCCGGGGCCAACAACCAGATGGCCAACGCAATGCGCATCAGCATCAGTGCCGGACCGCAAAGCGTCGACGATAGCGCCCTTTCTCAACAGAACGTGGCGTTGCAACCAAACTCGGGAGCAACTGGCATTCCAATCGGTAGTCGCCAGGTCGCTATCAGCGACCAGGCCTTCACCGGCAGCCGAGGAGTGATTCAGGTGAACCAGAGTGCCGGGGTGGGGAACCGCATGGCTAACACCCTGAGCATCCGGGTCGCTGACTGACCCAAACGCAGTGCAATTAGAAAGTAAACACTTAACCAACTAATAAGCACGGAGAAACACCATGAAACCTACAATGGCTCTCAAACCACTGGTTTTCGCACTGGCAGCAGTAATGGCAATCGCGGCACAAGCAGGCGGTCGTGATGATGATCGCGGTCATGGCAATGGTCACGGCAATGGCCACGGCAACAACGGGCACGATCGCGGCCCAAGCTTTGACACACTTCTGTCGCTTAGCTCCGGCGCCCAGGCAGCCGTGCTGGACGTGCAGAACAGCTCCGGCAACAACGGGCTGAACCAAGGCACCAAAAACGACGCTAAAGGCGACAACTCGCTCAATGGTTCCAACGGCAACATGGGCGCCAACGTTGCAGCCGGTGACGGTAACCAGCAAGACAACGCCGCTGCACTGGCCACGTCCGACGAAAGCTTCATCTTCGGCTCCGCAACCGCCGTTTCAGCCGCGACTCAATACAACACTGGCAACCATGCTAACAACTACTCCAGTGGCAATACTTCGACCCTCAACAACGCAGGCAACAACGGCTCCGGCAACATCGGCATGAACGTGGCTTCCGGCAGTTTCAACCAACAGAAAAACAACCTGGCCATCGCTGTATCGGGCGGCCGTGTAGCAACCGCGGCGGCAGCGGCCAACCAAAGCTCCACCGGGCTGGTTGTCAACAACTATGGCACCCAGGTGTACAAGACAGACACGCTCACAGGCACCTTTGCCGCTGCGGGTGCGTTCGTGGCAGCCGGCAAAGCCGTGTCCAAAGAGGATGACCATCACGGTGGCGGCCATGGTTATGGCAACAAAGGTGGTCGTGGCGGTCATGACGACGATGTCACCAAGTCTGATTTCGTCGCTGTCGGCGTATTCGGCCTGGCTGGCGTAACCACAGAACAAAAACTGACCGCAGATGGCTGGAAAACCCCTGTGACCAACACCGCCACCATGTCGGGCTCGATGAACGGCTTCTCCGGCAACGGCGGCGCCAACGTAGCATCGGGTGTAGGCAACCAACAAAGCAACTCGCTGTCCATCGCTGCCGGCTGCAACGTCTGCCTGTAATCGCGATCGAAATAAAAGCCCCGGCAACGGGGCTTTTCCACAGTCCGCAAAGGCGTATCGATCATGCGTAAGACTGCCCTTTTCGCCCTGCTCTGCCTGTCTGGCCTGACTCAGGCCGCACAGATGCCCGTGGCCGCCCTGCCTGGCGGTATGCTGGTCTACAAGGAGGTACAGAGTTTGCGTGAGCGCAAGTTCAGCGACATCGTCGAACAGAAAACCGATTTCAGCTGCGGCGCCGCCGCACTGGCGACGGTCCTGCGCCAGGCTTATTGGCTCGACGTCGATGAAGAGCACATCATCAAAGGCATGCTGGTCAATGCTGACCAGGACCTTGTTCGTACCCAGGGTTTTTCCATGCTGGACATGAAGCGCTACATAGAAAGCATCGGCATGCGCGCCCGTGGCTACAAGATCCCCACTGAAAAGCTGGATGCAGTGACGATTCCGGTGGTGGTACTGATGGAAATTCGCGGCTACAAGCACTTCGTGGTGATGCAGCGGGCAGACAAGGAATGGGTCTATATCGGCGACCCGGTCCTCGGTCACAAACGCTACTCCCATGATGACTTTGTCAAAGGCTGGAACGGCATTGTCTTCGCTATCGTAGGTCCCGGTTACGACAAGACCAATGTGCTACGCAGTCCACCGGAACCCCTGACGGCCAAAAACAAGCTGGATAACTTCAACCCGGTCAAAGATGCCGAGTTGATGGATTTTGGTTTCATACAGAGCGACTTCTTTTAATCGCCCAAAGATGATTTTGGGGCGGGATGCTCCGGGAGCAGCAGATGAAAACCTCATACTGGCTGGCCGCTGCCTGTCTGGCAGCGAGTGCTTCAGGCCATGCCAACGGATTCAAACCGATCGAAATCAACGACCATGAGCTCGGCGAGCTGCGTGGCCGTTACGTCATGCCGGGACGGATCATCAGTTTCGGTGTGGTCATGAGCAGTACTTGGCGTAATGCCAGTGGTGATTTGATCGGGGCTGCCACTTCGATGCAGATCCAGGCAGGTACCCTGAAACCCGAATTCTACGTTTCAACCTTTAGCCAGTCCGGTGACGGCAGTACACCCGGCCAAGGCACCGGCAGCGTCATTGGCGGCGCTGGTTTGAACAGCGCACAAGGGATCACCCAAAGCGTGCGCGCCGCCGGCGATGGCAACACCGCCTACAACAATGTCGCGATCGACGTCAAAGAGGCCAGTCATGCCCCGGCCAACAACCCGAGCCTGGGCCAGGTGTTGATGAGCGGGCAAACCATTACCGGTAGCAGTGCGGCCGGCACTGTGGCTGTTTCCGCCACTGGCGGCGGCATCCAGATGGCCATTCAGGCCAACAACAACCAGGGCACGTCCCTGCAGCAGGTTGCCCAGGGTGGCCTGTTGCAGAACACGCGGTTACTGGGCAGCAGCAATGTGGTCAATAACCTGACTCAGCTTAATGTAGTGCTGAACAATAATGGCCCGAGCGCAGGTGCACTGGACTGCAACCTGACTCAACTGAACGCACTACGCAGTCTGGGATATTGAACTACGCTGAGTCTCGATCATTGGGCATTAAGGGACGGCTTATTCATGTATCGATCAGTATCACTGCGCGCAGTTGTATGTTTGAGCACTTTATTCCCCGCGGCGATCTTGCAAGCAGCACCCGCCTCGGATGTGGAGATTCTGAAACAGGAGCTTCTGGAGCTGAAGCAACGATACGAAGTACAACAAAAAGCACTGGCGATCCTCGAGCAACGGGTCCGTCAGGTCGAAGATCAACCGGCAACACCACAACCCAAGCGTCTGGCCAAGTCGCCAGCCGACCTCAAAAGCAATTCACAAGTCGCGACCGGTACCGGTGCTGCGGCGGCGTCAGGGGGCGCAGCCGGGGGCGGCGGCAGTTCCTACGGGCAATCGCTGTCCGATGATTCGCAGCCGGCACAGAGTGTTTCCAACCTGTACGACGAGGCCAGCGGGTTCTTCGGCGGCGGCAAGTTCAGCCTGGAAACCGGGTTGACCTATTCCCGGTACGATACGCGCCAACTGATCCTCAATGGCTTCCTCGCACTGGACTCGATCTTTCTGGGCAACATCAACCTGGACCGGATCAAGGCCGACACCTGGACGCTTGACCTCACCGGCCGCTACAACTTCGACAACCGCTGGCAGTTCGACCTGAACGTGCCGGTGATCTACCGCGAATCGACCTATCAGTCAGGCGGCGGTAACGAGGGGTCCGCAGGGGTCACCACCGAAAGCAGCGTCAAACGCGATCCAACCATTGGCGACGTCAACTTCGGTATTGCCTACAAGTTCCTCGACGAGTCGGTCAACACTCCGGATGCAGTGGTCACCTTGCGCGTCAAGGCACCGACCGGCAAGGAACCGTTCGGGATCAAGCTGGTTCAGGATAATGCCAACACCAATCTGTTCGTGCCAGAGTCCCTGCCGACCGGCAACGGCGTCTGGTCGATCACCCCTGGCATCTCGCTGGTCAAGACCTTCGACCCGGCCGTGTTGTTCGGTAGCCTCTCCTACACCCACAACTTCGAGGATTCCTTTGACGACATCAGTTCCACCGTCAACCAGAAAACCCCGGGCAAGGTGCGTATCGGCGACAGCTTCCAGATCGGCGCCGGTATTGCGTTTGCGTTGAACGAAAAGATGAGTATGTCGTTCTCGGTGTCTGACCTGGTGCAACGTAAAAGCAAGATCAGGGAAGATGGCGGTGATTGGCAGTCGGTTGTTTCCAGCGATGCCAACGCCGGTTACTTCAACGTCGGCATGACCATTGCGGCCAGCGACAACCTGACCATCGTCCCCAACCTGTCCATCGGCATGACGGACGATGCCCCGGACTTTACCTTCAGCCTGAAATTCCCGTATTACTTCTGACCCGTTGTAGATCAAAAGATCGCAGCCTGCGGCAGCTCCTACATTGGATTGCATTCATCCTGTAGGAGCTGCCGCAGGCTGCGATCTTTTGATCCTTTGATCCTTTGATCCTTTGATCTTTTGATCTTTTGATCTTTTGATCTTTTGATCTTTTGATCCTGCTTCTAGCGGATCTGGTGCTTGTGCAGCAATCGGTAAAAGGTCGGCCGCGACACGCCCAATACCCGTGCCGCGACGCTGAGATTGTCACTGTGACGGTTCAATACATCGCACAACGCCTGGCGCTCGGCGCGGGTCTTGTAGTCTTCGAGGGTGCCCATCGGTGCGGCGATGGCATGCTGGCTGATCAGCCCCAGGTCCCGCGCCTCGATCTGCCGTCCTTCAGCCAGCACCAGCCCGCGGCGAACCCGGTTGGCCAACTCACGGACATTGCCCGGCCAGTCATGCTTGCCCATGGCAATCAGCGCGTCTTCACTGAAACTGCGAGGGCGGCGACCGGTTTCATGACTGTAGAAATGGGAAAAATGATTGGCCAGCATCGACAGATCGCCGTGACGCTCGCGCAAGGGTGCGGTGACGACTTGCAGGACGTTCAGCCTGTAGTACAAATCTTCGCGGAAGCGTTTTTTCTCGATGGCGGCCTCAAGGTCGACGTGGGTCGCCGCCAATACCCGCACATCCACTGGAATCGGCTGACTGCCACCGACACGCTCGATATGTTTTTCCTGGAGGAAACGCAGCAGGTTGGCTTGCAGCTCCAGGGGCAGGTCACCGATTTCGTCGAGAAACAGCGTCCCGCCGTTGGCCGCTTCGATCCGCCCGACCTTGCGTTGATGGGCGCCCGTAAAGGCACCCTTCTCGTGGCCAAACAGTTCGGACTGGATCAGGTGTTCGGGAATCGCGCCGCAATTGATCGCGACAAAGGGTTTGCTGTGGCGCTGGGACTGGCGGTGCAGCGTGCGGGCGACCAACTCTTTACCGGTCCCGCTTTCACCGCGAATCAATACCGGCGACTCGGTGGGTGCCAGTTTGCTCAGCAGCTTGCGCAGTTCACGAATCGGCTTGCTGTCACCAAGCAGCTCATGCTCGGGCTGATCGATGTGAACCGTGCCCTGGCCGCGCAGGCGCGCCATGCCGAACGCCCGGCCCAGCGTCACTTGAACCCGGGACACATCGAACGGCAAGGTATGGAAATCGAAAAACCATTCGCAAACGAAGTCCCCGACATTCTGCAGGCGCAGGACTTCCTGGTTGAGTACGGCGATCCACTCGGTGCCGCTGCGGCTGATAAGTTCTTTGACCGCGTCCGGTCGTTCGAGGTGAAAAGGTTGTAATCGCAGCAAGCCGACATCGCAGGTTTTGTCAGCGGCGTGTTCCAGGGTACAGCTGTCTACATCCCATCCCACAGAGCGTAAACCCGGCAAGAGCCGATGGCAGTCATCGCAGGGGTCCACTACTAATAGACGTCGTAAGGCAGGCGCTTCGCTCATGACTGTTCCTTGGCGCCAAATATATGAAATATTATTAAAAACAGTCATTTGGCGATCTTGACTGTAACATTAGCAAGATTTTGACGGTCCCTTGTATCGTTTGACTATATGGCCGTTAAGTGAATAGTTATAAGAAGCGGCTTTGTTAGTTACCTAACGACTCCAACCTTTCACTCAGCTTTCAAAATTCCTCCAACCTTGATCCAATGAAATAAAGTTGAAATAACGTTGGATTGAATGTGACCCGCCCCCGGGTTGCGGGCATCAGTACAAGTAACGAGCCGAACGGTAAGCCCAACCGACGGCACTTCACTTGATTGGGCATACAGAGAGACGATCCCATGAACGCCCCGCTCCGTATCAACGAAGCTCTTTTGATCGCCGACCGCGCATTCAAACCCTTTCAATGCGTGGCCTGGGCCCCACAGGACGGTAATGGCGAACTCAGCCTGAGTGTCATCGACCGTACCAACACCCGCATCGGTCGCCAGCAGATTCCAAGCAGTGCCTATACCGATCCCGCGCAACTTGAAAGCCTGCTTAATCGGGCACGTGCCGAGTTGAGCGAGGAAGGCTACACCCTGCAATCCTGGTCAATGCCGCACTAAGCATTAAGGGCGGGTTACTTCATGTAACCCGCACCCTCCTCTATCATGGGCAGCTGGCGTTGCAGGGCCATCTGCACTTCACGCTGGGTTATTTCGAAGAACCCGTTTGATTGCCAGGCTTGCCAGTGGTTCGAAAAGACACTGTTCTGGCACAAAACGACCCTCCGCCTGTTAGTTATCACTGTTGTGCATCGGGGCATTCAGGGTTTGAATGATTTCCCTAATGAAAGTCGCCACCCAACTTCTGGATCAGGACGACTCGCAAGGAGCTGCGTGCATGGCAATCCAGACCGCTTTCAGCTTGACGCCCACATTGAACGACGCCGGAGCACTCGATTTATCCTTCGCCGGAAACGGCACGACCCAAGTGTATTTCGCCGGCAGCACCTCAAGCATGGCCAACGGAGTGGCAATCGATTCACAGGGCAGATTGCTGGTAGCGGCAAAGGTCGGAACGCCAGGCGGTAGCCGCTTCGGCCTGGCTCGCCTGTTGGAAGATGGCTCGGCCGATCTGGTATTCGGCCATCAAGGCAGCGTCACCGGGCAGTTCGAACACGGCTTCGAGGCGATGGGTGGAAAAGTCCATGTCCTGGCCGATGGGCGCATTTTATTGGCCGGGCTGCATTACGAGAATACGCACCGGACACTGCCTGCCCTCGCCCTGTTTGATCAGCAAGGCCGTCCGGCTCAAGGCTTTGGCGACAATGGTCGCTGCGTGGTGCGTCTGCCGGGCAATCTTTCCATGGGTGCGCGCGACGGCTGGCTGCCCCCAGGCATGCCAGGCACCGAAGCCTGTGATGTGTGCGTGCAGGAGGATGGTCGCATCCTGCTGCTGGCCAACCATCACTTTGAACTGGCCGATCATGTCGGCATGCTGATACGACTCGATGCCGACGGTTCACTCGACGGCACATTCAATGGTCGTGGCTTCGTGATGGTCAGGCATTTGCTGATGAACACCTGGATCAGCAGCCTGATGGTCCAACGAGACGCCCGGATTCTGGTGGGCGGCTCGATCAACTTCCCCCAGGAAGGCCTGTTGGCCCGCTATCACACCGATGGCCGGCTCGACGATAGTTTCGCCGTGGACGGCTTCATGAGTTTCAAGGCACAGGAGCGTAGCGTTCAGATCAGCCAGATCATCCAGCACGACAATGGCGACTTGCAGTGTTTTGGCAGCAGCCGCGACCCGATGCACTGCCTTTCACTGAAAGTACACAGCAACGGCCGTCCCGACAACCATTGCAACGGCGGCCATCCGCAACTGCTGGAAATCGGCCACAGTGGCTGCCAGTGGAGCGCCGCCCTGGCATTGCCGGACGGCTGCGTGCTGACGGCAGGCGCAACCCTGGGCGGCGTCGAGGGTGACTTCATCCTGGCCCGCTACATGCCCGACGGTCAGCTCGATTGTCGCTTTGGCAATGGTACCGGTTGGGTGCGCACCCGCCAGAGTCGCAGCCTGGATATTGCCACGTCATTGGCCGTGCAAGCGAACGCAAGCATCGTCGTGGCGGGCTCTTCACTGGACGGCAACTATCGGGCGGTCGTCGCACGTTACCTGGGTTAACCCAAAGGATTTTTCCTACACTTGATCTTGCCTTGGACTTACGGCAACTTGCGCGCTTCTTTTTACAAGGAGTAGCCAATGTCCGGTTCAATGGCCCAGGCGTTCGCGCACAATTTTCTCGGGCATTCCCCCCGCTGGTACAAGGCAAGCATTGTCGGCTTCCTGATCCTCAACGCCCTGGTGTTGTGGACGGTCGGCCCGGTGGCGGCGGGCTGGCTGCTGGTACTGGAATTCATCTTCACCCTGGCCATGGCACTCAAGTGTTATCCGTTGATGCCCGGTGGCCTGCTGCTGGTTGAGGCCCTGCTGTTGAAGATGACCACGCCCCAGGCACTCTATGACGAACTGGTGCACAACTTTCCGGTGATCCTGCTGCTGATGTTCATGGTGGCCGGCATCTACTTCATGAAAGACCTGTTGTTGTTCCTGTTCTCGCGACTGCTGCTCGGGGTCCGCTCCAAAACCATGCTCGCGCTGATGTTCTGCTTCCTGTCGGCATTTCTGTCGGCGTTTCTCGACGCCCTGACCGTGACGGCGGTGATCATCAGTGCGGCGGTGGGGTTTTACTCGGTGTATCACCGCGTCGCCTCGGGCGATGACCCGCGGCAGGACACCTCGATCAGTAACGACCGGAACTTGCCCAAACTGCACCACGCTGACCTCGATCAATTCCGCGCCTTTTTGCGCAGCCTGCTGATGCACGGCGCCGTGGGTACCGCGCTAGGCGGCGTCTGCACCTTGGTCGGCGAGCCGCAGAACCTGCTGATCGGCCATGAGATGGGGTGGCACTTCGCCGAGTTTTTTCTGAAAATCGCCCCGGTTTCCTTGCCGGTACTGGTGGCGGGCCTGGTGACCTGCGTGTTGCTGGAGAAATTGCGCTGGTTCGGTTATGGCACGCTCCTGCCGGACAACGTGCGTGCGGTGCTGGCCAACTACGCCGCCGAAGACAACGCCGCACGCACCGCACGCCAACGGGCCGCCCTGATGGTGCAGGGGCTGGCGGCGCTGATCCTGATCGCGGGGCTGGCGTTTCACATCGCCGAGGTCGGCCTGATCGGGCTGATGGTGATCGTGCTGATCACCTCGTTCACCGGCATCACCGACGAGCACCGTATCGGCAACGCGTTCAAGGATGCCATGCCGTTCACGGCGCTGCTGGTGGTGTTCTTTGCGGTGGTGGCGGTGATTCACGATCAGCAACTGTTCACGCCGCTGATCCAGTGGGTGCTGGCGCTGCCGGCGGAGCAACAGCCGGGCATGCTGTTCATTGCCAACGGCTTGCTGTCGGCCATCAGCGACAACGTGTTCGTCGCGACCATTTACATCACCGAAGTGAAACAGGCCTTCCTCTCCGGCCACATGAGCCGCGAACATTTCGAGACATTGGCGATTGCGATCAACACGGGCACCAACCTGCCGAGCGTGGCCACGCCTAATGGCCAGGCGGCGTTTCTGTTTCTGCTGACGTCGGCGATTGCACCGTTGATTCGCCTGTCGTATGGGCGGATGGTGTGGATGGCGTTGCCGTATACGGTGGTGATGGGTGTGTTGGGGTGGTACGCCGTGAGTTTCTGGCTGTAACACCGCCGTCCCTGTAGAGCTGCCGCAGGCTGCTCCTACAGGGGGTCTTCTGTGCACACGGAATCGGTGAACGACGCCGATCCCGTGTAGGAGCCGGCTTGCTGGCGAAGGCGGCGGCACATTCAATAGATATGTTGGCTGGGAGACCGCTTTCGCTGGCAAGCCAGCTCCTACAGGGGCTCAGCGTTTCAGAATGTACTGTGCGATCGCTTGCGCCGCACCGTCTTCGGTATTGGTCCCCGTGACCACATCCGCCTGGCGCTGCACCGCCTCTTCCGCCTGTCCCATGGCGATCGACAGCCCGGCGCGATGAAACATCGCCGGGTCATTGCCGCCGTCGCCCAGGGCTGCCGTCTGCTCCAGCGGCACACCAAGAAACTCGGCCAATGTCGCCAGCGCCTCCCCCTTGTTGGCTTGCATGGCGGTCACGTCCAGGTACACCGGTTGTGAACGCGAGACCTGAGCCTGCCCCTCAACCTTGGGCAGTAATTGCGCTTCCAGCTCGATCAACAGCTCAGTGTTGTTACTGGCGGCGACAATTTTATCGATCTGCTCCAGATACGGCTCGAAACTCTCCACCACCACCGGCGGATACCCCAGGCCATGCTGCTCGCGCGGCACCATCGGCCCGGCCGGGTCTTTCACCAGCCAGTCGCCGCCGCTGAACACCCAGACTTCGATCTCCGGCAGATCGGCAAACAGCGTCAAGGTGGTCAGCGCGGCTGTAGCCGGCAAGTAATGCGCGACCAGGATGCTGCCGTCGGGGTTGACGATCGTACCGCCATTGAACGCCGCCGTCGGCAGATCGACGCCCAGGGCTTCGATCTGCTGCAGCATGGCTTTGGGCGGACGGCCGGTGGCCAGGCTGAACAGCACGCCCGCCTCGCGCAACGAACGCACCGCTTCGATCGTGCGCCGGCTGAGACTGTGGTCGGGCAGCAGCAAGGTGCCGTCCATGTCACTGAGCAGAAAACGGATGGGGGCTTGCGTCGGCTCGCTCATCCGAGGCCGTGCCAGACGCGACCGTCGCGGGTCAGCAGGTCTTCTGCGGCCTGCGGCCCGTCTTCACCGGCCGCGTAGTTCTGCACGCTCGCGTCCTGCTGCCAGGCGTCGAGGAACGGCTGCACGGCGCGCCAGCCATTCTCGATGTTGTCGGCGCGCTGGAACAGCGTCTGATCGCCCGTCAGGCAATCGTAGATCAGGGTCTCATAGCCGGTGGACGGCTGCATTTCGAAGAAGTCCTTGTAGGCAAACCCCAGTTCGATATTGGCCATCTTCAGAGCAGGGCCGGGCCGTTTGGCCAGCAGGTCGAACCACATGCCTTCGTTCGGCTGGATCTGGATCCGCAGATAGGTCGGCTGCAGCTCATCGACCTCGGTATCGCGGAACTGCGCGTAAGGCGCCGGCTTGAAACAGATGACGATCTCGGTGTCGCGCACGCTCATGCGCTTGCCGGTGCGCAGGTAGAACGGCACGCCGACCCAGCGCCAGTTGTCGATCATGACCTTGAGTGCCACGTAGGTTTCGGTATTGCTGTCGGGCGCCACGTTGTTTTCCTGGCGATACCCCGGCAACGGCTTGCCGTCGATTGCACCGGGCGCGTATTGACCGCGGACCGAGTTGGCCCGCGCCTCCTCGACCGACCAGGGGCGAATCGCTCCAACCACCTTGGCTTTCTCGCCGCGAACCGCATCGGCACCAAAGGCTGCCGGCGGCTCCATGGCCACCATCGCCAATAACTGGAACAGGTGATTGGGCACCATGTCCCGCAGGGCGCCGGTGTGCTCGTAAAAACTGCCACGGGTTTCCACGCCGACGGTCTCCGCGGCGGTGATCTGCACGTGGTCGATGTAATGATTGTTCCAGAACGCTTCGAACAGGCTGTTGGAGAACCGGCTGATCAGAATGTTCTGTACAGTTTCCTTGCCCAGATAGTGATCGATCCGGTAGATCTGGTTTTCCGTCATCACCTTGAGCAGGCAAGCGTTCAAGGCTTCGGCGGTCGGCAGATCGGAGCCGAACGGTTTTTCGATCACCACCCTTCTGAAGGCTTCAGGCGTCTCTTGCAGCAAACCGGCAGCGCCAAGACGGCGCACCACTTCACTGAAAAAACGCGGCGCGGTGGCCAGGTAGAACACCGCGTTGCCCGTGCCGCTGTCGGCAATTTTCGCCGCCAACGCTTGATAAGTGCTGTCATCCAGAAAGTCGCCCTGGACGTAGCTGATGCCTTTTGCCAGTTTGGCCCACAAGACCGGATCAAGGGCTTGATCGCCTTTGCCGACCTTGGAGGTCACTTCGGCGCGAATGAAGTCTTCGAGTTTTTTCGCGAAGGCCTCATCGCTGATGGCGTTGTGGTCAACGCCGATGATCCGCAGTCCATCCCCAAGCAGACCGTCGCGACTCAGGTTGTACAGCGCCGGCATCAGCAGACGCTTGACCAGGTCACCATGGGCACCGAACAGGAACAGCGTGGTCGGTGGTGCGGGTTCTGCCTTGGATTTATTGCGGATCAGACGGGTCATTTCTTCGCAGTCTCCACATGGCCGCCGAAGCCGAAGCGCTGGGCCGAGAGAATCTTGTCGCCAAAGGTGCCTTGCCCGCGCGAACGGTAGCGGGAGAACAGCGAGTTCGACAACACCGGTACGGGCACCGATTGCTCCATGGCGGCTTCGATGGTCCAGCGACCTTCACCGCTGTCGGCCACCGAGCCGGAATACCCATCGAGTTTCGGATCGCTGGCCAGTGCGTCGGCGGTCAGGTCGAGCAGCCAGGACGAGACCACGCTGCCACGCCGCCAGACTTCGGCGATGTCGGCGACGTTCAGGTCAAAACGCTGGTCTTCCGGCAGGTTGGTGCTGGCTTTGGTCTTGAGGATGTCGAAGCCTTCGGCGAAGGCCTGCATCATGCCGTACTCGATGCCGTTGTGGATCATCTTCACGAAATGGCCAGAACCGGCCGGACCGGCGTGGATATAACCCCGTTCGGCGCGATCGTCATCGGACTTGCGGTCCTTGGTCCGCGGAATGTCGCCCAGGCCCGGTGCCAGGCTTTCGAACAGCGGGTCGAGACGTTTGACGGTCTCGGCATCGCCGCCGATCATCATGCAGTAACCACGCTCCAGGCCCCAGACGCCGCCCGAAGTGCCGACGTCGATATAGTGCAGGCCTTTTTCCGCCAGGGTTTTCGCCCGGCGGATGTCGTCCTTATAAAAAGTGTTGCCGCCGTCGATGATGGTGTCGCCGGCTTCGAGCAACGTGCTCAGGGTGTCGATGGTGTCTTCGGTCGGTGCGCCGGCCGGCAACATGACCCAGACCGCCCGTGGCTTGGCCAGGCCGGCAACCAGGGCTGGCAGGTCGGCAACGCCGGTGGCGCCCTCTTCGCTCAGGTTTTCGACGAAGGCGGTATTGCGGTCGTGAACAACGGTGGTGTGCCCGTTGAGCATCAGGCGCCGTGCAATATTGCCGCCCATGCGGCCCAGTCCGATAATCCCGAGTTGCATGTGCTGATGCTCCCTACTACAAATAAAGTGTGTCAAAGGTTATAGCCCAACGCGACTAATGTGGGTTAGTCCAGAGCGGCGGGACGAAGTTTCCGGGCATTGTGCCCGATCCAGACTGATAACGTCAGAAATCGTGCCGAAGACACAGCGACCATGAAAAATAAAAAAGTTCCATTCTTGGGCAAAAGAAATCAAAATCGGCGCCGATAGTAAGTCAGCATCCGACGTCGGAGCGGATTTACAGTTGAATCAGCCATTTGCGAGGTGAGCAATGGGCACATTACTAGCAGCACGGCCAGCACAAACCCTTTACGTCACGATCCGTCGCGATGAATTGCGCCAGTTGAAAGACGAACGCGACCAGTTGAGGCAGGAAGTCGCGCAACTGCGACTGCTGACACAAGATGCTCAGGCTCAGTCCTGGCCCGTCACACAGCGTGCTCCCCACGCCTGATCCCTCCGCTTGAATCGGAAGCAGCCTTCTGCTGCTTCCAATACGCCCCGGCCATGCCGCCCTGACTGTGCAGCAATCACAATTTTTTCACACATGTCTGTTGATACTCCGGCTCATTGTGGCCGCTCGGTATCCGCGCGCCCTCCGTTCGTCGGTGATATTCACGTCTCGGCGAAGGCAGTGATTTCAGGTTGGAGCGATGAATGGCTTTGTTTAAACGCAGCACCACGTCTGCGAAAGGTTTCGATTGGGCAGGTTTACTCTGGCTGTTTCTGTTCTTCTGGTATTTTTCCGGTATTACCCAGCTACTGATCCAGCTGACGGGCACTTCCGGTTTCACCGGGTTCCGCCAGGCCTTTATCATGAGCGCCATCTGGCTGGCGCCGATGCTGCTGTTCCCTAAACAGACCCGGGTATTGGCCGCGCTGATCGGCGTGGTGCTGTGGGCCTGCTCCATGGCGAGCCTGGGCTACTTCTTCATCTACCAGCAGGAATTCTCCCAAAGCGTCATCTTCATCATGTTCGAGTCGAACATCTCTGAAGTGGGCGAGTACATGACCCAGTACTTCGCCTGGTGGATGGTGGCGGCCTTCCTCGCCCACACACTGTTCGCCTGGTTCCTGTGGACGCGTTTGCGTCCGGTGTACCTGCCCCGGGGGCAGGCACTGGTCGCTGCAACCGCCATTCTGGTGGCCGTGATCGGTTACCCGCTGGTCAAACAGACCCTGCGCACCGGAAATTTTGCCGACGGTTTCGAGAAATTCGAGACCCGCATCGAGCCTGCCGTGCCCTGGCAGATGGCCGTGGCCTATCACCGCTACCTCGACACCCTGGCCGGCATGCAGGACATGCTCACCAGCGCGAGCAAGATCCCGCCGCTGCACAACCTCAAGGACTCGGCGGCCGATCAGCCGTCAACGCTGGTGCTGGTGATCGGTGAATCCACCAACCGTCAGCGCATGAGCCTGTACGGCTACCCTCGGGAAACCACGCCGGAGCTGGACAAGCTCAAGGATCAGCTGGCGGTCTTCGATAACGTCATCACCCCGCGCCCCTACACCATCGAAGCGTTGCAACAGGTGCTGACCTTCGCCGACGAAGACAACCCGGACCTGTACCTGTCGACCCCGTCGCTGGTGAGCATGATGAAACAGGCGGGCTACAAGACCTTCTGGATCACCAACCAGCAGACCATGACCAAGCGCAACACCATGTTGACGACCTTCTCCCAGCAGGCCGATGAGCAGGTGTACCTGAACAACAACCGCAACCAGAACGCCGCCCAGTACGACGGCGATGTGATCGAGCCGTTCAACAAGGCCCTGACCGACGCTGCGCCGCGCAAGCTGATCGTCGTGCATCTGCTCGGCACGCACATGAGCTACCAATACCGTTACCCATCGACCTTCGACAAGTTCAAGGACCGCCAGGGCGTTCCGCCAGGCGTGCGCGATGATCAATTGCCGACCTATAACAGCTACGACAATGCGGTGCTGTACAACGACTTTGTGGTCTCGAGCCTGATCAAGGACTACGCCAAGTCCGATCCGAACGGGTTCCTGCTGTACCTTTCCGACCATGGTGAAGATGTATTCGATTCCCCTGGCCATGGCACTCTGGGGCGCAACGAAAGCAAGCCGACGGCGCCGATGTACACCATTCCGTTCATGGCCTGGGCCTCGCCGAAATGGCGCGAAACCCATGACTGGAGCTTTGCCGGCGATCTGGGGCGGCCGTACAGCAGCTCGCACCTGATTCATACCTGGGCCGATCTCGCAGGGCTCAGCTTCGATGAACTCGATCGCAGCAAGAGCCTGGTCAGCGACAGCTTCAAGCCCCGGCCCTTGATGATCGGCAACCCTTATGAGCGTCAACAGCGGCCACTGATCGACTTCAGCCTGATCAAGCCCAAGGCGTTACCAACTGCACCGGAAGTGGTGCAGAAGTAAACCTGCTCAAGGATCCACTTCAAGGTACGGAACCTGTGGGAGCGAGCTTGCTCGCGATGGCGGCGGCACAGTCAGCATTGATGTCGCCTGATCCACCGCTATCGCGAGCAAGCTCGCTCCCACAGGGGTTATCTTGCGCAAAATCCTGCCAAGATAATAATTATTCTCGTTTATCGCTAAATCTGCGCCCTCCCCTTCGTCTTTGAGCAAACGGAAATTTTCCCTCGAAGACAAGGAGTCGGCTGCGATGTTCGCGCCTATCACCCGTTCCATGACCTTTACCCTGGGCCTGTGCAGTGTCGCCCTGTGCCCCGATGTGCTGGCTGAAACCGGTTCTGATCAAGCACCCGGCAGCACCCTCGAGCTGGGCGCCACCCAAGTGACCGCCCTGGGGTTGGCCAGTACCACCGAAAACACCGAGTCGTACACCACCGGTGCCATGAGCACGGCCACCCGCCTGAACCTGTCGATCAAGGAAACGCCGCAATCGGTGTCCGTGGTCACTCGTCAGCAAATGGACGACTTCAAGCTCGGCTCGCTGTCCGAAGCCATGGGCCAGACCACCGGCGTGGTGGTGCAGCACAACGACTCGGACCGGGTCAGCTATTCCTCGCGCGGCTACTCGATCAGCAATTTCCAGGTCGATGGCATGCTCAACACCTTCAGCTACATGAAGTCCGATTCAGACACCATCATCTACGACCGCATTGAAGTGGTTCGCGGTGCGACCGGCCTGACCACGGGCGCCGGCGACCCGTCGGCCACCATCAACATGGTGCGCAAACGACCGACCGCGCAGTGGCAAGTCCAGACCGGTGCCAGTGGCGGCAGTTATGACGACTATTACAGCTACCTGGATGTCGGCGGCCCGCTGGCGTTCGACGGCCGACTACGCGGGCGCAGCGTGCTGGCCTATCGCGACGCCGGTTCGTTCCGCGACAAGTACCAGCAACAACGGGAAGTCGGCTACGGCATTCTCGAAGCCGATTTGACCGACGACACCGTGCTGGCCGTGGGTTACGACTATCAGAACAAACACGTTCAGGGCACGTCCTGGGGCACGGTGCCTTACTGGAACGCCGACGGTGGCAAAGCCAACCTCGGGCGCTCGACCAACATGGCGACGTCCTGGAGTTCCTGGCCGATCGAGGACAAGACCGCATTCGCCAATCTGGACCATCAACTAGGCGCCGGCTGGCACATTAAGGCCGCCTATACCCATCGTGAAAGCGATACCGACGGCAAGATCTACTATGCCGGCGGCGGCTTCCCCGAAGCTGATCGTAGCGGCATGATCGCTAACGTCAGCCACATGATCGGCACGCAGAAAATGAAGGCCTATGACTTCAATGTGTCCGGGCCGTACATGCTGTTCGGGCGCGAACACGAGATGATGCTCGGCTATGGAGAAGCCGAACGAAGCGAAGTAAACCCCTATACGGTAGATGGCCCGAGAGCCTCCGATTACGAAAACGTCCGCGACTGGAAATACATGGGCGACATCGCCAAATTCCCCAACACCGTCACCAGCCTTACAGGTTCAAAAGACAGTACCCGCCAGAAGGCCGGTTACCTCGCCACTCGCTTGAGTCTGACCGGTGAGCTGCACGCCATACTCGGCAGTCGGTATGGCAGCTGGAAAGCTTCGAAAACGAGCAACAGCTACGATGGTGATCTGCAACTGAGCGGGTCGGAAAACACCAGCCAACAGCACAGCGACATGTGGACGCCCTACGCCGGCCTGCTCTACGACCTCACCCCGGAATACACCGTGTATGTCAGCTACACCGACATTTTCAAACCGCAGTCCAATCGCGACAGCAACCGCAAATACCTCGAGCCGGTGGTGGGCAGCAACTATGAGCTGGGGCTCAAGGGCAGTCTGCTGGAAGAACGCCTCAACCTGGCTACCGCGCTGTTCTGGAGCAAACAGGACAACGTCGCGGAACTCGACGACTCAGTGCCGCCGGACCCGGTGACCCGCGAGGAATTCTTCAAGTCAGGCGGTAAAGGCAACAAGGTCCAGGGCTTCGAAGCCGAGGTCTCCGGCGAGGTCATGGTCGGATGGAACATGACGGCCGGCTACACCTACACCCATTCGGTCAATGGCGAAAAGAAACGGACCTTGACCAACCAGCCATTGAATATGTTGCGGCTTTCCACGGCCTATCGCCTGCCGGGTGATTGGCAGGCGCTGACAGTCGGAGGCGCGGTGAACTGGCAGAGTGACGTCTTTGGCAACTCCAGGCGCCCGGTCGGGCGCGGCGCCGCTGGAGAGATCATCACCGAAAGCGCGAAGATCCGCCAGCAGGCCTACACCGTGGTCAAACTGATGTCGCGCTACGAATTCGATCGGCACCTGTCGGCGTCCCTGAACGTCGATAACCTGTTCGACACAAAGTATTACGACAACGTCGGCTTCTACAACGGCGTGTTCTGGGGCGACCCGCGCACAGTCACCCTGAGCCTGGACTGGAAGCTCTAGCGTTTAACGCCCAATTAACGGAATCGGCAGATAATGGACCTTCGACATCGCCTTGGAGCACGGACGAAAGGCACCCGACATTCCTGATGGGAGGCACACCATGAAACGTACACCCCTGATCATCGCCGGCCTGATGACGTTCGTCTCGGCCAACGCATTGGCCGAAGGTGGGGCAGAACGGATGCGGTATTACTTCGACAGCCTACGGCTCAGTCAACAGCAGGTTCAGGAGAACAAAGGCTCGGAGGTCCGGGTCCCGGACGATCAAACCGCGCAAGTGACCGAGTCCTACAAGCCGAAATGACAGATCCCGTGTAGGAGCCGGCTTGCTGGCGAAAACGGCGGCACGTTCGGCAGAGGTGTTGGCTGACAGACCGCTTTCGCTGGCAAGCCAGCTCCTACAGGGGATCTTCAGCGAACTCCCAATTGGTGAACGACAGCGATCCCGTGTAGGAGCCGGCTTGCTGGCGAAGACGGCGGCACATTCACTAGAGGTGTTGACTGATAGGCCGCCTTCGCTGCGGTGCGGCGATCCGACAAGCCAGCTCCTACAGGGGCGATGTACATCCCATCCATGGGGGACGCGTTCGGCCGCAGGCTGCGATCTTTTGACTTCAATGCCCCCAGATCAAGGCTTCCGTCCACCCGAGCTCGGCAAAATCCGCCGCCCGTAATCCCGACTCACCGGCACAGAAAAACTCGTCCAGTTGCGGCGGCTTGACCGGGGTGCCGCTGAGCATGGCATGAACCTGCCCGCGATGATGAATCTGGTGCTCGAACAGATGCGACAACAGGCGCAAACGGCTGTCATGTTGTGGCGTGTCACGGGCGATGGTCACGATCTTGCCGAGGTCTGCGTCGCGCATTTGCTCGCAGTAGGCAATCAGGCGTCGGTCCACCAGGGCTTGCTCGCGCTTGAGGTCGGCGGCTGTTGAGCAAGGCTCGTCGTGCTTGAAAAATACGGCGCAATCGGGATGCGGATCATCGCCGCGCAATTCGCGCTCCAGTGCATCCACGTAAAACCAGTCACAGGTCAGGATGTGATTGAGCGTCGCGCGCAGGCTGGGGAAGAAACTGACCCTGGGCGCCGTCAGCTCCTGCGGATTCAACTGGCCCCAGGCCCCGGCGAGTCGATGATTGGCCCAGGCGTTCTGATAGGCCATGGTGAGCAAATGGTGCGACAGCGGCTGATTCATCTTCTCCTCCCGAATATCAGGCGTCGGCGAAACGTTGCAACTGCATTTCCTGTAGACGGCTGAGGGTGCGGCGAAACGGAAATTCCAGATAACCCTCGGTGTAGAGCGATTCCATCGGCACCTGTGCTTCGAGGTACAGCGGCACTTTACGGTCGTAGCACTCGTCCACCAGGGCAATGAAACGCCGCACACCGTCGTCATTCACCGACAACTGCGGCAACTCGCGATCGCCCGCCACCACCCGCTCGACGCCATCTTCGGTACCGCGGGCGATGCGTCCGGCGCGTTTCTGCGCGCTGAGGTTGGGTACCTCACTCAACAGAATAGCCTTGAAGGTGTCGCACAGTGCCATGAAATCCATCGCGGCAAAGGGCTGCTCACAGAGGTCGGAGTAACGGCTCCAGAGCACGGTTTCACTGGACTGCAGCACATCGAGAGAACGGTAGCCGACCTTGATCGGCTCGCTGGATACCGACTGGCCGACGGTCAGGGCCTTGAACACGTCCGCCAAGGCGCCGGGCTGCCCGGGCGTTGCGACCCAGTAACGTTGCAAACCGGTGCCGGGGTGCAGGCGATGATCTTCGCCGCCATTGACCTCGATCACCTGCATGTGCTGCTTGATCGCCGCGATGGCAGGCATGAACCGGTCGCGGTTGAAGCCATCCGCGTACAGTTGGTCCGGCGGCTGATTGGAGGTGCAGACCACCACCACGCCCTGCTCGAACATCACCTGGAACAAGCGCCCGAGAATGATCGCGTCACCGATGTCATTGACGAACAGCTCATCGAAGCACAACACCCGCACGTCCTGGCTCAGTTCACGGGCCAGTGCCTTCAACGGGTCGGCGGTGCCGGTCAGCTGGAACGAGCGCTGATGCACCCAGCCCATGAAGTGATGAAAGTGCTGGCGCCGGGCCGGCACCTGCAGGCTCTGGTAGAACTGGTCCATCAACCAGGTCTTGCCGCGTCCGACCGGACCCCACAGGTAAACGCCGGTGATGGGCGTGCGCCCTTCATGCAGGGCTTCATAGCATTTCTGCAAGGCCCAGACCGCATGTTCCTGGGCTTCGTCCTGGACGAAGCCCTTGTGTTCGATGGCGTACTGCCAGGCGCTGAGGGGGGAGTCGAAATTCATACGCGGCAGTATGCCACGTCCGCTGCAGGGAGATGTCCAGCCGGGCGATCTGGGTGCCGATCTCTCTGGAGAGAAATGCCTGGCTTCATCCTCCGGTCGTCGGCCCTTTTGTCCTGAATGGAAAAGTGCCTTGACGGATTATATTATGAGCATAATATTATTTGAATGTCACACGACATCTAAACCCGGCCCAGTGTCTTTCCTGTCAGGAGTCATCCCATGCATTACAAAGTTTTTGGCCGCAAAACCGGCTTGCGGGTTTCGGAACTGGCGCTGGGCGCCGGTAACTTCGGCACAGGCTGGGGTCACGGCGCCGAACGTGATGAAGCCAAGCGTATTTTCGACGGCTATATGCAAGCCGGTGGCAATTTCATCGACACCGCCAACGGTTACCAAGGTGGGCAGTCGGAAGCCATGCTCAGCGAGTTCATCGCCGCGGAACGCGATCGTCTGGTCATCGCTACCAAATACACCTTGGGGACTACACCGGCTGCGGGCATTTCCCACACCGGCAACAACCGCAAGAATATGATCCGTGCCGTGGAAGAAAGCCTGACACGGCTGAAAACCGATCACATCGATCTGTTCTGGGCGCATATGAGCGACGGCGTAACGCCTATGGAAGAGATCCTGCGTGGTTTCGACGATCTGGTGCGCGCCGGCAAGATTCATTACGCCGGGTTGTCGAACTTCCCGGCGTGGCGCATCGCCCGGGCCGACTTGCTGGCCGAGGTTCGCGGCTTTGCGCCGATTGCCGCCATTCAGGTCGAGTACAGCCTTGCCGAACGCACAGCCGAACGGGAACAACTGCCCATGGCCGAAGCCCTCGGCCTGGCCGCGACGTTATGGTCGCCCTTGGGTGGCGGGTTCCTTACCGGCAAGTACCGCGGCAACGATGGTGACAACCGCGCGGCCAAACTCGGCATGCTGGTTCACGCCGAGAAAAGCGCCCGGGACACCGCCCTGCTCGACGCCTTGCTGGCCGTCGCCGCGGAACTGGAAGCCAGCCCGACCCATGTGGCCATTGCCTGGCTGCGGGAAAAGGCCCGGCGTTCGACCACCGCGCTGATTCCAATTCTGGGTTCGCGGACCCGAGAGCAACTGGATGCGACGTTGGGGGCGCTGGAGGTGAGCTTGAGCGTTGAGCAGGTGTCGCGGCTTGACGGCGTCAGCGAGGTGGCAATGGGCGTGCCCCATGAATCCATTGCCGGATCGATGACGCGGTTTACCGGGGCTGAAACCCTGGACTTGCCAATTATCCCAGTGGCTTGACACCCATCAAACCTGCTCCCACATTTGATCCGGGTGATGCACAGATTCTGTATTCGCTGAAATCCAGTGTGGGAGCGGGCTTGCTCGCGAAGACGGAGTGTCAGGCGACATCATGGTTGACTGGACGGCCGCTTTCGTCGGAACGCCGCCCGGAGCAAGCCCGCTCCCACATTTGACCGCGTGTTACCGATCGACCTTGTGTCTGGCCGCATAGAGGCACAGCATCTCCATCGCCAGGGTCGCCGCCGCCAATGATGTGATGTCCGCACTGTCGTAGGCCGGCGCCACTTCCACCACGTCCATCCCCACCAGATTGATTCCACGCAGGCCGCCGAGGATTTCCAGCGCCTGCACCGTGCTCAAGCCGCCACACACCGGCGTCCCGGTACCCGGAGCAAAAGCCGGGTCGAGGCAGTCGATGTCGAACGTCAGGTACACCGGATTATCCCCGACCCGCGCCCGAATCGCCTCGACAATCGCATCAACCCCGCGTCGGTGCACAGAGCGCGCATCCAGCACCTCGAACCCCTGATGATCGTCATTGGTGGTACGCAAACCGATCTGCACCGACCGCGACGGATCGACCAGACCTTCCCTGGCCGCGTGCCAGAACATGGTGCCGTGATCGACGCGCTTGCCGCCCTCGTCCGGCCAGGTATCGCTGTGGGCATCGAAGTGGATCAGCGACAACGCCCCATGTTTGCGGGCATGGGCCTTGAGTAACGGATAGGTGATGAAGTGGTCGCCGCCGAACGTCAGCATCGCGCTGCCGGCGTTGAGGATGTGCTCGGCGTGCGCCTCGATGCTTTCCGGAATCGACTGCGGCGTGCCGTAATCGAAGTCGCAGTCACCGTAGTCGACCACCGCCAGATGGTCGAACGGATCGAACGTCCACGGCCAGTGGCGCTCCCAGGCAATCCCGGTGGACGCGGCCCGAATGCCCCGCGGTCCGAAACGCGCGCCAGGGCGGTTGCTGGTCGCCGTGTCGAACGGCACCCCGCTGACCGCCACGTCGACACCGCGCAAGTCGCGGCTGTAGCGACGGCGCATGAAACTGGTGATACCGGCGTAGGTGCTTTCGGCGACTGTTCCGTAAAGGCTGTCACGGGTGAGGGCTTGATCGTTCTGCACAGGGACGTCCATTGAAGGCTCCTTATTATTGGCGGCTACGGAAAGTGGTCCACAAGCGAGTGCGCTGGCGCATGTCCTTGAGGCTCATGCTGCGGTCGGCATACAGCCGTTCTCGCACGTCGGCCAGTGGGTAAATGTCCGGATCGCTGCGCACCGCCTCATCCACCAGCGGTGTCGCCGCCTGGTTGGCCGTGGCAAAGAACAGCGTATTGGTCAGCGCCGCGACGGATTCCGGGCGCAACATGAATTCGATAAAGGCGCGGGCGGCTTCGGGATGAGGCGCATCCTTGGGAATCGCCAGGTTGTCCTGCCAGACCAGCGTGCCCTCCCGCGGAATCCGGTACGCCACCTCGAACGGTTTGTTGGCCTTGCGCGCCTGGTCGGCGGCCATGCTGGCGTCACCGTTGTAGGTCAATGCCAGGCAGACGCTGCCATTGGCCAGATCGCTGATCTGCCGACCGGTGGCGACGTACAGCACATTGGGCTGCAGCTGATGCAACAACGCCTCGGCGGCTGACAGATCGGCCTTGTCGGTGCTGTAGGGATTTTTCCCCAGGTAATGCAGGGCCAGACCGACCACTTCCTGGGGCGAATCGAGAATGGCAATGCCGCAGTCTTTCAGCTTGCTGGCGTATTGCGGCTTGAACAGCAGGTCCAGGCTATTGAGCGGCACGTTCGGCAAACGCTGCGTCACGGCTTCGACGTTCATCCCCAAACCCAGGGTGCCCCAGGTGTAGGGCACGCCATAACGGTTGCCAGGATCCACGGCCGCGAGCTTTTCCAGCAAGTCCGGGTCGAGGTTGGCGTAGCCCTTGAGGCCCTCGTGGGGAATTTCCTTCAGCGCACCGGCCGCCAGCCCGCGGGCCAGCACACTCGACGACGGCACCACCACGTCATACCCGCTGCCACCGGTGAGCAATTTGGTTTCCAGGACTTCGGAAGCATCGAAGGTGTCGTAACGTACGTGGATGCCGGTTTCCTGCTCGAACCGCTGCAGCGTTTGCGGCGCCACGTAATCGGCCCAACTGTACAGATTGACAACCTTTTCCTCGGCCTGGACCGTGACGGCCATGGCGAGGAACAGCGCGGGTAAACACAGCTTGAGTGGAAGAGCCATGACGAACACCTGACCAGGAGAAGTGGTTGCAGGATGCAGCGTCGGATACATTGGTAAAATATAAGGATTGTTATCCTGACTTTATCCTGGAGTAATGTTTGATGCTCGGCCAACTGCACGATCTTGATCTGCACCTGCTGCGACTGTTCGTCAGCGTGGTCGAATGCGGTGGCTTCAGCGCGGCCCAGGGTGAACTGGGCCTGAGCCAGTCGAGCATCAGCCAGCAAATGGCCAAGCTTGAAACCCGGCTCGGCTATCGGTTGTGCAGTCGCGGCAAGGGCGGATTCAAGATCACGCCCAAGGGTGAACGACTGCTGACGGCGACGAGAGGGTTGTTCGAATCCATCGAAGCATTCCGCCATCAGTCCAACGGCGTGGCGGGTCGATTGATCGGCGAAGTACGGCTGGGGTTGTCCGAGGCGCTCGATCAATCGGTGCTGCAACGGGTGGCCGAAGCCATCCGGCGCTTTCGCGAGCGGGACGAATCGGTACGCATCGAGTTGATCAGTGCCATGCCCGGGGACATGGAGCGCTTGCTGCTGCAACAGCGGCTGGACCTGGCGATCGGCTATTTCTCACAGGTGCAAAGCGCGTTTGACTACCGCGAACTGTTCACCGAAACCCAGCATTTGTATTGCGCCCCCGGCCATCCGTTGTTCACGGATGACGCGCCGGACGATCAGGCACTCCAGGCCTGCGACCGGGTCGATCACCCTTACCGCTTCTTGCGCTGCGACGAACCGTTCCAGGGCAAGCTGTGTTCGGCGCGCTCGGAGCAGGTCGAAGGCACCCTCGCCTTCATTCTCTCTGGCAAGCATGTGGGGTATCTGCCCAGTCACTTTGCCAGGAGCTGGGAGGACAAGGGTTTGCTCAGGGGCGTGCGCCGTGGCGATATGAGTTTCGAGGTGGCGTTTCATCTGGCCCGGCATCGGGCGCAGGTGCCGGGGGATGCGCAGAAGGCGTTTGAGGAGGATTTGCTGGCAGCGTTTGCTTGAATCCTGCGACGACCCTGTGGGAGCGGGCTTGCTCGCGAAGGCGTCGTGTCAGTCGATATCAATGCTGGATGTGCCGGCCTCTTCGCGAGCAAGCCCGCTCCCACAGGGATTGTGCCAGCCATCGGGCTCATCGCTCGCCACTAAATGGTCTTTCTGGCATCCTGCGCCTCCATTTTTGACCCGGCCCGCCTTCTGGCACGCACACCACCATGACCGCCTCTGAAAAAGCCCCTGCCTCGCGCCACAACGACCTGATCTACGGCCTCGACGATCGCCCGCACTTGACCGCCACGGTCTTCGCCGCCCTGCAACATGTACTGGCGAGTTTCGTCGGCATCATCACCCCGACCCTGATCATGGGCAGTGCCCTGGGCCTGCAAAGCGAAGTGCCATACCTGATCAGCATGGCGCTGTTCGTCTCGGGCCTGGGCACTTTCGTCCAGGCGCGGCGCTTCGGGCCGGTCGGTTCCGGCCTGCTGTGCCTGCAAGGCACCAGCTTCTCATTCATCAGCGTGATTCTCAGCGCCGGGTTCATGGTCAAGGCCCGAGGTGGCGGCCCCGATGAAATCCTCTCGACGATCTTTGGCGTGTGCTTTTTCGCGGCGTTCATCGAAGTTGTCTTGAGCCAGTTCATCGGCAAACTGCGCATGCTCATCACCCCGGTGGTGACCGGGACCATCATCACCCTCATGGGCCTGTCGCTGATCAAGGTTGCGATGACCGACATCGCCGGCGGCTTCGGTGCGGCAGATCTCGGTGCGGCCAGCCACCTGGGGCTGGCGGCATTGGTCCTTGGGACCATTGTCGTGTTGAACCGCATCGATGTGCCATTTTTGCGCCTCGGTGCGATTGTCATCGGCTTGACGCTCGGCTATGCCGTGGCCTGGCTGCTGGGTGACGTCAATTTTGCCAGCCTGCCCGACGTGCCGCTGATGAGCGTACCGGTGCCGTTCAAGTACGGTTTCTCCTTCGACTGGGTGGCGTTCGTGCCGGTGGCGGTGATTTTCCTGGTGTCGCCGCTGGAAGCTGCCGGTGACCTGACCGCCAATTCGATGATTTCCCGGCAGCCGGTCAAAGGCCCGATCTACCTCCGCCGGATCAAGTCCGGTTTGCTCGCCGACGGTCTCAATTCGGCCATGGCGGCGGTGTTCAACAGCATGCCGATGGTGACCTTCGCCCAGAACAACGGGGTGATTCAGCTCACCGGCGTCGCCAGCCGCTACGTGGCGTTTTTCATTGCCGGCCTGTTGGTGGTGCTGGGGCTGTTCCCGATGATAGGCGCGGTACTGCAATTGATGCCCAAACCCGTGCTCGGCGGTGCCGAATTGGTGATGTTCGGCACCGTCGCCGTGGCCGGGATCAAGATCCTCGCCGAAGCCGGCCTGCACCGGCGCAACATGCTGATCGTAGCGATTTCCATCGGCATGGGCCTGGGTGTGGCGGCCGTGCCGCAAGTGCTGCGGGAATTGCCGAAGGCGCTGCTCAACATCTTCGAATCACCGATTACCGTCGGTGCGCTGTGTGCGATCGTGCTCAACATCTTTCTGCCCGAGGAGTTCATCGAACTGGAAGAAGATGACTTCGATCCAGAGGCGTCGATCCTGCAGGTCATGGAGAACCCACCGATCCCTGAAGCCCCCACCGGCCGGAACGGCTGAAGGGAAGGATTGGTCAGGGTTTATCAAGGATCCGGTGATGCGGGTTTCGATTCAGGATTAGCGGTAATCGGGCCCGCGAAGCGCTTGATGACAGCGCTTGCCGAAGGCACATCGCTCATCAACAAGTGACAGTCTGCGACGAACCCCTCACAGTGAACGTGTCGCACATGGACCGCTGGACAGTTGCTCAAGGGTCGAGCCATCAGTGGTTCGATCCCCTTTTCTGTCGAGAGTTCCTTCATGCGCAGACTCCTCGCTTTATCCCTCTCATTGCTGTTGCTCTCCCTGAGCGCCTGCGCCCTGCTGCCCAATCGCGATCCACTGAACATCAACGTGGTCGGTTTCGAGCCGTTGCCGAGCCAGGACATGGAAGTGCGTTTTGCCGTGAAGATACGCGTGCAAAACCCCAATGAAACCGCGATCGACTACAACGGCGTGGCCTTGGACCTGGAGGTAAACGGCCAGCCCCTGGCCTCGGGCGTCAGTGATCAGGCCGGCACGATTGCGCGCTTTTCCGACACTGTGCTGACCGTGCCGGTCAGCGTCTCGGCGTTCTCGGTGCTGCGCCAGACACTGGGCCTGAGCCAGACGCAAACGCTGAACAACGTGCCTTACGTGCTGCGCGGCAAACTGGCTGGCGGCTTGTTTGGTACCCTGCGTTTTGTCGACAGTGGCAAGCTCAGCCTGCCGGGGCCGACGGTCACACCCCGGTAAATTCGGCGCTGGCGATAACGTTCAGTACGTATGGACAAGGAGGTAACACCCATGGACATCCCCACGCTCTACACCGAACGCCTGATCCTGCGCGCGCTGGAACTGGCCGATGCCGAGGCAATCCAGCAACAGTTCCCGCATTGGGAAGTGGTGCGCTATCTGAACGCGTTGGTGCCCTGGCCCTATCCCGCCGACGGGGCGCTGTCTTATCTGCGGGATAACGCCCTGCCAGCGATGGCCTGCGGCGAGGAATGGCACTGGTCGATCCGGTTGAAGTCGGCACCCGAGCAACTGATCGGCACTATCAGCCTGATGAATGAGCAGGACAACAACCGCGGTTTCTGGCTTGCACCGCAGTGGCAAGGCCAGGGCTTGATGAGCGAAGCCAGTGCCGCCGTGACCGAATACTGGTTCGAGACGCTCGCTCGTTCAGTGCTGCGTGTTCCGAAAGCGGCGCTCAATATTGGCTCGCGCAAACTCTCGCAGCGCACGGGCATGCGCTTGATCGGCACCGACGAGAGGGACTTCGTCAGCGGGCGATTGCCGAGAGAACTATGGGAAATCACCCGTGAAGAGTGGCTTCAACAGCGCTGAACCTTCGCTCTCACAAGGGGCATGTGTCGGTCACAACGCTCGCGGGCGACACCCATCAACTGTAGGAGCTGCCGAAGGCTGCGATCTTTTGATCTTGCTTCTCAGCGATCCCGAGAAGATCAAGATCAAAAGATCGCAGCCATCGGCAGCTCCTACGGGGGTTAATGTCAGATGGACATCTATTTCGCAGCCATCAGCCGATTGACTTCACTGCGCACCATGTTCGCAAATTCCGGCGGCGACATGCCGTCGAGTTCGGCACGCACCCACTCGGCCCATTTGCCTTTGCGCTTGGCCCGTTCGCCAAACAACCGCGCCGCCTCGCCTTTGGCTTTGCCCAGGTTGTTTTGCCAGAGTTCGAACAGACGGGATTTCTCATCTTCAAGCGCAGCGCGCTCGGGGAGGGGTCTGTCGGCCAGATTGAAGCTCATGGGAAATACCTGCGGCGTAAAATAGGCGACATCTTACACTGTAGAAAGAAATTTCCTGCGCCAGATTTCTCATCAGGACGACGTCGGCACACAAATTCGCTGCAACTTTTCCCACGGTCGCAGACTCCATTGTTCACTGTCCATTCACCTGCAAGGAGTACCTCAATGGCCCGGAAAACCGCCGCACAAGTCGCCGAAGATCAAATCAAGGATCAAGCCTTCAGCGAACTGCAGGCTCTGATCGAAGAGTCGGAAAAACTGCTCAAGAGCAGTGCCTCACTGGTCGGTGAGGAAGCGGATACCCTTCGTGGGCAGATTGCCCAGAAACTCCAGCAGGCCCGGGACTCGGTGACCAGCGTTCGTGACCGGACCCTGCCTGCGGTCGAAGCCACCGAGACCTACATCGGTGGGCATCCGTGGCAAACCGTGGCCATCTCCGCCGGTTTCGGCCTGGTGGTCGGGTTGCTGCTGGGTCGGCGGTAATGTAGGAGCAAGCTTGCTCGCGATGGTCTCAAGGGCGCCGCGTTTATTCAGAAAAAACGCGTTATCCTTTACGTCCATCGCGAGCAAGCTCGCTCCTACAGGGACCGGCATCAGGGATAGAGTTCGCCGTTCCTGCCTGAGCAGGTTTCAGAGCCCCGCCAATTCCCGCAGATCCGCCAACGTCTGAGCATCAAGCTGGATGCCATCGGTAGCGGTTTTGGCCCGCTGCTGGTGGCGTCGGTCCCCCGGCAAACGCTTGAGGCCCACACCGTGCATCTGCCGCACGAGTTCCTGGCTGCGCTCGGCAAAGCTCTGTCCAGCCGCCTTGCTCGGGTCGATGACGATCAATAACTGGCCGGTCCAGGGCGTCCTGGCACCCGGATGGTTCGACCAATCGAACTCGAAGGAAAAATGGCCACCGGTCAACGCCGCCGCCAACAGCTCCACCATCATCGACAGGGCCGACCCCTTGTGTCCGCCGAACGGCAGTAAAGCGCCCCCTTCCAGAATCGCTTTCGGGTCCTGGGTCGGCTGGCCTAGGCTGTCCACGCCCATGCCTGCGGGCAACCGTTCGCCCTTGCGGGCGGCAATCTGCACGTCGCCATGGGCAATGGCGCTGGTGGCGAGGTCGAAGACAATCGGCTCGCCATCGGCCCGCGGTGCGGCGAAGGCAATCGGGTTGGTCCCGAACAGCGGACGGTCGGCACCGTGCGGCACGACGCAGGTCATGCTGTTGACCACGCTCAGCGCCACCAGCCCCTCATAGGCGAACGGTTCGACATCCGGCCACAGGGCGGCGAAATGGTGAGAATTACGAATCGCCAGCACCGCAATGCCGGCACTGCGGGCCTTTTCCACCAGCAACCCACGTGCCGCCGCGAGGGCCGGTTGGGCGAACCCGTTGCCAGCGTCGACCCGGACAAAACCCGAGGCCACATCCTCGACCACCGGCACGGCCTGGCCATTGACCCAGCCGCTTTGCAGTGTCGACACATAACCGGGCATGCGGAACACGCCATGGCTGTGGGCGCCATCGCGCTCGGCGCCAGCGCAGTTGAGCGCCAGTACGCGAGCGACGTCGGCCGACGTACCGTGACGCAGGAAGATCTTCTCAAGCAAGCCCGTCAGCGCTTCGAGGGACAGGTTTTGCGAGACAGCAGTAGACACTTGATCGTGTGGCGCAGACATCTGAAGCTCCAGACTAATTATTGGAGGGGGCAACAGCGTACGAGGGATATGCGAACCAATTAAACAACGCGACCCGAGCCGGCTGTCAATCTTTCGATTGAGTTCAATGTAACCGACCCGGCACCGAACATTGCGATAACTATTTACCACCTTGCCCGTGCGGGTATCACCTAGGTTGGAGGTTCACTCATTATTCGCCGATGTGGCGATCCTTTCGAGACCTCCATGACCACTTCTCCTCCCTCATTGTTTTTTCCGCAAGTGCTCAATGAGCCGGGTTTGCACCAGGAACTCGGAAAAACCCACTCCCTGTCAGACAAGGACTTTACCTGGCTCAGCCATATCAAGCTGGCGAGCGATGAACGGCGACAAGCGCAAACACCCCCCTGTTTTGCGTAACGCGGATTCAATCGCGAGGCTCGTCTGCGAAATGGGCCGGCAGCTCGACCCGGTGCCGGTAACACCGACAACCTCGCCTTGACTCACCGCTGATTTTGATCATTTTTTCACGGGTTTTATGGATACTGCATGGCAACTGCCGGTTTTTTCAGAGTGTTTAAGTAAAAAACATTCCTGATTGATGGGTAATTGCCATGACGGTTGTTCTCGCCGACTTCGCTCAAGGTTAGAATGCAGGAAATCAGGATGAGTCAATGACCGACAGCCCTTTCTCGCAAGCCCAATATGACGCCATCACCGATGCCGCTGCGCACTGGTGCATGCGTCTGCACGCCATCGACTGCACCGCGCAAGAGCGCCTGGCTTTCGAGCAATGGCGTGATGCTCATCCGCTTCACGCGTTCGAGTACGAGGCCATGCTGGAGATCTGGGAAGTCGCAGGGGATTTGCCTCGTCCCGACGCCGTGGTACCAGCGGCCCGGGTCAAACCGGCAACGCCTTGGCGCACGGTCGGCATCGCCGCCGCCGTGTGTGCCCTGGCGTTGCCGCTGGCGGCCTATAGCGGCTGGAATCTCGGCTGGCTGCCCGATGCCTACCAGCACTTCGAGGCCGGCGATACGGTTCGTCAGGTCACCCTGAGCGACGGCAGCCAGGTGGAACTGAACCTGGGCAGTGAGCTGACGTTCAGCAACTACAAGGACCATCGCCGGGTCACGCTGGAAAAGGGTGAAGCTTTTTTCAGCGTCAGCCACGACACCACTCACCCTTTTATCGTCAAGTCCGCGGACGGCAAGATTCGGGTCACCGGCACCAAGTTCAACGTCTGGATGTATGAGGATCAGGTGCGCGTCAACCTGATTGAAGGTTCGGTGCTGGTGAGCAGCAATGATGATCTTCCGGGCGATGGCTTGCGTCTCGGGCCGGCGATGCAGGCCCGTTATAAACACGGCGACTACACACCGCAGATCAGCCAGACCTACGCTAACGATAATTCATTGGCCTGGCGCAGCGGCAAACTGGTGCTTGATGATCTGGCGCTGTCCGATGCCCTGCCCTTGATCAATCGATACCTGGGCAAGCCGCTGATGCTGGCCGATCACAGTACCGGCTCGATCCGCCTCGGCGGCATCTACAACATCAAGGAGCTCAACAGCCTGGCGGCGTCCCTGCCCAAGGTGCTGCCGGTCTACCTGACCCGCAACAAGGACGGCAACCCGGTCCTCAACGCCATTCCGCAACAAACTCCGAAAAGCTGAAGGCCGCAGCCCCTGGGTGCGGCCTTCTTTCTTCGCTCCAGCACCAACCGTTTTACTGTCTGGCCACCTTCCCGGCTTATTCATCCTGCTCGCGGATCGTCAGGGCCTGATACTGCGGATCGGCCGTGATCTGCTGCTCGGTGAACGGCAGCACACTCAACTGTTTTTGCGAAAAGGCCAGGGTCTGGTCCCGGGAGTACTTCGACGCCGGGTCACTGGACAGCGAGAACGCCAGCAGCCCCTGAGCCTGCGGCCCCTGGTCATCGAAGGTCACCACTTGCAAATAGCTGGTGCCACTGACCACTTCGCGCTTGCCGTCGGTTCTCGGTACGCTCTGGATGGCGTTATAAACCCCCAGGGTACCGGGCCCGCCGTGAATCGGCGTCTGCTGGCCGCCACTGCTGACCACCTGGATATCACCCCAACGGCTGTCAGTCTTCAGACCTGATTGATTGACGTGCTCCACCGATGCCAGCATGGCCTCGCGGACGGCCTTCGCCACGGGCGGACGATCCACGGCCAGGCCACGCGGCGTATGCTGCGGATCTGTCGGATCGAACCCGACACGCCAGACATCAGGTGCGTCCTGCAGCGCCTCCATGATGTTCTGGAAATGCACCCAACCCAGGCCACTGTCGAGATTCGCACTGCGGTCCCAGGCCTTGAGGCTGGCGCACAACGGCGTCAGCATCGGCGCATCGCCCCCCAGGTCCGCCGCGCAGAATTGCAGCAGGTCCGGCATCACCTGGGTGGCCTGATACACCTGGTCGTCCATGACCATCCGTTGCAGGTCCACCGCCGCAATCGGGCCGGCCTTGCTCAAGGTACCCAGGCGATCCAGGGCAAAGCGTGAACGCAGCCCCAAAGGCTGGCTGTCCTGGCTGATCAGCGGCGAGAAGCCGGTGAGCGGTTGTGCGGGGTTGGCCATCCAGGCCGAATCGTTGGAGTGCTGCACAAAGTCCTTGCGCAACAATTGCGGCAACCGCGCTGCCGCATAGATGCCTTTTTGCGCAGCGTGCGGATCGATGTCCCAGGCGCAGGCGCTGTTGGAACCGTCGAGCACGATCATCTGCAACCCGACCCGAGGATCACTGCACTTGGCCAGTTTGTCGGCATTGACGTTCGGCACCACTGACAGGTTCATGTACAGCGTCTGCCCCTGATCGTCCGCCGCCAGGGTGTTGACCCAGGGGATGCCCTGGATTTCATGCACCGACGCCTGCAACGCCTTGAGGCTGGTTGCACGGTTCATCGCGTACCACTGCTGCAGCACCCGATCGTTATCCAGGTTGGCATCGCGCAAGCTATAGGCGAACCGATGGTCCCAGTCGAGCTTCCCCGGCCACTGCACGATCGGGCCGAATTGTGAACTGTAGATCACATGGGACACGGCCCGGGTCTGGCCATCTGGCTGCTTCACGTCCACGGTCACCGTTTGTTGCTTCATCGGCAACGACTGGCCGTCGAGCAGGTAGCGGGTGGCATCCTTGGGGTCGAGTTGCAGGCGGTACAAGGTGAAATGCTTCGACGAGTCCACGGTGTGGGTCCAGGCCAGGTGCTGGTTGAAACCGATGTTGATCAGCGGCAACCCGGGCAACGCGGCGCCCATGACGTCCAGCTTGCCGGGAATGGTCAGGTGCATCTGGTAGAAGCGCATCCCGCCGACCCAGGGGAAATGCGGATTGGCCAGCAACATGCCGCGGCCATTGAAGGAACGCTCGCTGCCGACGGCTACCGCATTGCTGCCACGATCCAGGGCAAAGCGCTGCATGCGCGAATCGGCGAGCTGGAATGAGGTCGGGGCGGCTGTCGTTCGAGCGACGGCTCTGGGTGGGGCGGCACCGGCCAAGGCTTCGGCAAACTGCCCTGCGCCGCCTTCGACCAACAGACGACGGGTCAACTTGACCAGGTCCTGCGCGGTCACTTCACGCACCCAGTCACCCTGGCATTGCTGTGGCAAACCCTGGGCCCGACGCTCTCTCAGTGCACGGTTGTAGCCGGCCACATAACCGTCCATGAGCTGGCGGATTTGCGGCGTTTGCGCCTGCCAGAATGCATCGACGGCCTGGGGGGTGTTCAACCAGGTGAAAAACACATCGCTGACCCGGTTTTCGCGCTCTTCGACCGTCAATTGGTCCGGGCCGAAATAGCGTGAGCGTTCGCCGCTCACCGTGATGATCTCATTGGCCAGCAGGCACAGGTTGTCCTGGGCGTAGGCATAGCCAATGCCATAGCCGAGGCCGCGCTCATTCTCGGCGCGAATATGCGGCACGCCGAAACTGGTGCGCCGGATATCGGCAGTCGCCTGCTCCGGCTGGCTGCGTGCGTTTGCCGCAAGGCTCAAGCCCACCAACATACCGGCAAGGCTCAACCGGGTTAACTGCCTGGAAATAATCACGCTCGCTCCTGATCGTATAAACGAAGGTCACACCCTGCGTCGTTGCCCGCAATGTGCCTCCCCCTAAGGACGAAGCGAAGGAAAAAAATTTAGGGCTCTAACCCCTGCCATTACGGCGTCTGACGTGGCGCTGACGCGATGGCGACAAAATTTCTACATCTGAGCCTTCATGATTTGCCCGGCTCATGCGTCTTATTGAATGAGAGCGCTCATCACATTTTCCGGTTCAGGCTCTAAAAAAGGAGTTTTTGCATGTACAACTCGCAACTGCCAACGGACGGTAGCACGGCGCCAAAAAGCACCTCCATGGGCTCCGGCGTTTTCGATCAACGGACCGAGCGCCACGGCAACGAGCGGATCAGATGCCTGCTCAAGAGCTTTGGCCTGCGCACCAGCCTCATTCGTCTGAAGGTCATCGACGCCTTACTCACCGCCGCCGAAAGCGACCGCAGCCTGGGGGTGCGGGGCGTGCACAGTCACTTGCTGGACCTGGACATCCCGTTGTCGTTTCTCAGTGTGCGGGAAGTGTTGAAGCGCCTGTGCGGCGAAGGCGTGATCACCCTGAATCCGGACAAGAGCTACAGCCTGCATCCACAGGCCGCCGCCGTTCTCCACCCCGAGTAACCCGGCCGATGAGCGTCGCTCAGGGCTTGACCTTGCGGCGCATCACGCCATTGATCACCACCACGAGCACCGCTACGCCAATGGCAATGTACTGGAACAGCTTTTCGTCGATGACGCCGGTGTTCTGCAGATAAGAAAGGCCAAACATGATGCCCAGCACGACCAGGGAGATCAGAATCGAGTATTTCAAACGTTGCGACTGGGTCATTGCGTTTTCCTGAATGTGAGTCTGAAGCTGAAAAATGTATATCCGAATGCATGCCAGGCTCCTACCGTTTTTCAGGGGTGGGGGGCTGCACACGGGGTCTCATGTTACAGCCGATGACGAGTTTTAGCTTCTTGCGGTGATGAGTAGCTATCAACGCTGACCCGCTACGTTCCCTCCTTAAGGAAGATCTGCGACGGCAACTTGAAGCTGCGCAGCTTGAGCAGCGCCATCGGCCCCGCGTCCAGCTCGGTGCGCAGGTGCCAGGTCAGGCCCAGGCCATCGGGCGCCTTGATGACGATGCGGTAGCGGCTGTCGCCGTCGTCCAGCGGGGTGATTTGGGCTTGCTCCAGCAAGCGGATCAGGCCCCAGGTGCCCTGGAAGTCTCCAAACAGCCGTTCGCTGGCTTGCACGCTGGTCCAGGTCAGGCTGGTGCCGGGATGTTCGCCGTAGCCTGGCCAGCTGAAGCGCTGCCAGCTTTCCTTCTGGTTGAAGTATTCATGTTTGTTGCCATTGAGGACGAAAGTGGTTTGCACCACGTCGCGCACCGGCTTGCCACGCAGTTCGAACCCCAACCCCAGGCCACCGTCGGTGTAAAGCACGTCGGCCAGGCGGCTGAGCTGGTTGATCGCCGTAAGGAACTGCGGGTCGAAACGCAAGCCCTGGCTATGCCGCGGATCGACCACCCAGCGGCTGCCTTCCTTGCGCAATACGCCGCCCAGTTGCTGCTGCAGAAACTGTTCGATGCGCCCGGAGTCGGCGCGGATCATCTGCCCCAGCATCGGCAAGGACGCGTCACTGGCGGTGGCCGCAAAGGGATAGCGGCCGGCAAAGGCGCTGTGCCAGTCGCTGACGATTGCGCGCTGCCACTGGCGGTTGAGGCCCGCGGCCGAGGGTTGCAGGACCCGTTGCCAGGCCTGGTCCAGGGGCCGCACGAACAGGGTCTGGCCGATCCCGCCCCACTGCGCGCCGAGGCTGGCGGCGAGCAGGCTGCCATAGGCCTGGGTGTCAGTGAGGTCGAGGTTCTTGCCCTGGAACACGCTCTGCGCCAGGGTCTGGATCATGGCCTGCGGGTCGGGCGCGGTGCTGACTTGTTGCAAGGTCAGGCGTACCCGGGTCACCCGGGTGAGAAACGCTTGCAGGTTCAGGCTGTCGTCACCGCGCTGGCTTTCGGGATCGGTTTTGCCCAACAGCGTCAGCAACGGGCCGAAGGTGGCGTCCAGCGGACCACTCGGTCCCTGCAGCTGCTGGTTGATCGCCGGCACCGGGGCCTGGCCGACCAGCTTTTGGGCGGACTGCATCAGCGACTCGGCCAACGCTTGGCCGCGCACGCCGGCCTGGCCCTGGTAGGCCAGGGTGTTCATCAGCGCGATCAACGGCGACTGGCGCACGTCGCTCATCAGCGTCAACTGGTCGATCACCTCCCCCAGGCTATTGGCCGGCTGCCAGCGCAGGCGATTGAGAAAATCCAGCCAGGCGCGAGCGTAGTCCTCGAAGTAACGTTCGGTGAGGCGCGCCCGCAGCACGTCCGGGGTCAGGTCGGCATCGAGCTCGGCCGGGTGGTCGCTGAGCACCCAGTCGATTTCCTCGCGCCGCGCCTCGGCGATGGCATCGATGGCCTGGCGCACCTGGCCTTCCCAGGCCTGGCGGGTAAACACGCCGGGCACGCTGGCCTTGCTGCTGAACAGCCCGCCGGCCTCGGTGTCGCCAACCATCTGCGCCAGGCTCAAGTCCGGGGTGTGATTGGCGGCCGCGTCGAGTACTTGCTGGTACAGGCTGGTTTCGGCATTGCGCTGGCCCAACTGGCCGAGCAGCACTTGCCGGGCCTGGGCGACCAGCTTCGGGTCGGCCTTGATGCGCCATTCGGGGTGCGCCGCCAGGTGCTCGGCGTAGAACTGCCACAGGCTCGATGACAAGCCTTGCCACAGACCCGGTGATATTCCGGCGCGCACGGGTTCGGCGTCGATCAGCGTCTTGGTCAGGAAGGTCGCGTCGGTTTTGTCCGGGTGCGCCAGCATCAGGTAGGCCTTGAGGTGGTCGTAGGCCTCCCGGGCCCGTCGGGCGCGTTCAGGGCTGCCCGGGGGCAGCTTGATCAGGGCGGTGAGTTTCGCCTGCAGGTTGGCGGCGGCCGGGTCGCGCAGCAGGCGGTTGTTGGCTTCGACATAGATAGGCTGTATCACCGCCAGCAGGTGCTGGTTCTGGTTCAGGCCGAAGCGCTGGTACCAGGGCGCGCCGTGTTCGGCGCGATAGTCCAGGCGTGCCAGTTCGCGCATCAGGTCGTTCAGGGCCAGCAGTTGTGCGTCGCCCTGCCCGGCTTGTTCGAGGGATACCAGCGCGCTTTGCACCTGGGCGATCTGCACGCGGTGGGTGGCGAAGGACAGCAGCATGCCGGCGCCCCACACCAGCGCCAGGCCCATGACCAAGGCCGAGCCGATGCGGATCGGGTGCCCGCCCAAACGGCGACTGTGCACGGCCTTGTCCTCGAGCACGCCTTGCCAGGCCGGGTCGATGGGCCAATGGTGCGCCGCGTGGCCCTCGTGTGCAGGCAACGGCAGGCTGAACCACAGCCCGCGCAACGGCAGGCCCCGGGCAAATTCACCGAACAAGGGCGCGAGCGCCTGGCGCCAGCGGGCAATGCCTTCGACCTGCAGATCGTGCGACAGGCGCAGCAGGAAGTCATGCTTCATGTCGCCATGTATTTGCGCCCAGCCTGATTGGCGCAAGGGCAGGATCAGGTTGTCCAGGCAGGTTTCCAGGGCCAGGGCGGTGGCGCGTGCGGGCAGCAGGCAGCCGACGGGTTGGGTCATGCGCTTGGGCTGCGGCCACTCACTGGCGCAGACTTGCCACAGGTACAACGGCAACTGCCACTTCAGGTGACGGGCCAGGGTTTGCAGGTAGCGCACGCCGGCGCCCATCGCGGCGGCGTCGCTGGACTGCTCTTTGTTCAAGGCCCAGATCGCCCCGTCCAGGCCCCGCCATCGGTTCAGGCTGCGGTACTGTGCAAAGGGCGCATCCTCCACATTGCCTTGCACGCTGCCGCCCCAGATCAGGACCGTGTCTTGCCCTTCCAGCCAGTTCTTTTCTGAAAGTTGCGGGGCGATGGCGTGGATCTGTTCGGGCTCGCCGACGACCAGCAGCAGGCGGACCTTGTAGCGCCAGAGGGGACCGTGACGCTCGCGCATCTTCTTGGGTATCTCTGACTGGGTTTGCGGAGTATCAGGCTCGACGGAACTTGGGGATGGCAGCACCAGGGAACCGCCCATCAGCTTGCCGATTCCGTCCTGCACCGTCTGCCAGGTCAATACTGCCGCGATGAACAACAATGCCCATAACAATGATCCCTTGAGCAATAAATCCTGGATCACGGCGCGATTGACTGAGCCAGACTCCACCCACAACCACCAGACCGTGGCACCCGCCGCGACAAGCACAGCCAGGAATACAGCGAGTAGTACCGTTGTGCTCAAAGGAGAGATTTTTTTCTGTGTTTCAACGGATTGAGTCATCGGGTTCCACTATTCCAAGGGCCAGGGTGTGATGAGGATCGTTCGCCAACCAGGCGCAAGGCACCTGATGCTGATCGGCATAAGCGGCAGCCAGGGTCTGTACGACCATGGCCTCCAGACTTCCCAGGGCGCCAAAGTTGGCGTCTTGACGGTATTGGCTGGTGTTCCAGCCATGGGCAGACAGACCTGGCACACCTGGTTGGGAAAACGACACGCAACATTGAGGGGGAGCCGTTAGTTGGCCCTGTTGCAGAGCGCGTTCGGCTACTGTCACGAGGTGTTCGGTATCAGCGTCGAACCATTCGCCTCGGGAAAACCGCACGCCACCTTCCGGGCCGAGCAGCCACAGCAACGCAGCCTCCCCCGCCGGAAGAAGACTCTCCGGTCCTGGCGGCGAGGACTGGCAGCCGGCACAGAGAATGCGGGTCTCGACGGGCGCTCCCTGCAATCGATCAATGATCGAATCCAGGCTACGGATTCCTTGCCAGGGTTCAGGCTCCTCGGGCAATCGAACATCCGGAAAGCACTTCGTCATCTGTTTGACAAAGGCTTGCCACGTCGCCAGGGAGCCCTGCCAGTAACAAGCCAACGGCTGCATTACGAGCGGTTCCGGTTGCTGTGCCTGCCACTGTAAAACCAGCAAGTTCGCCAGCTGCCGTTCACGCTCGGCGACCTCATCACCGAACACCTGGAGCAGTCGGATCGTCGCTCCCTCGGGCGTGCTGCCTGGCGTGGGAGGTTGGTGGTCTGGACTGAACAGGTGTTGTCGCTGTTCGGGATTGCTGCAGGCGCCGCCCACCAACACAGCATCGATCAGCGCGACCTTCTGGCGATGGTGTGCCCACCAGTCTTGCTGTAGTTGCTGCGCTTTTTTGGTGTAGTAGTTGGCACTGTGCCAATTGAGACAGTAAACCAACACGCGCAACAGAAACGCCAGGAGCCAAAGCACCGCTACTCCCGTAACGCCGACAGTTACAGCAAACTCTTCAAGAGTACTGTCGTTTCTCATCAGGATCAGCTGGCTACTGCCCAGCACCGGGACTGCGCCGATAAGAAACCAGCGTGGATAATTGGGCTCTCGCACTGGAGGACACGGATCAAATTTCGGAGCAGTATTCATAAGATCACCAACTTATCGGGGATTGAGCTGATCAGGCTGGCGCCTCTCCCGTGCTCGCGTAGCGTGTCGCCCTGACGAATCACCGCTTTCATTCGCAGACCTCTCGCCATTGGGCGCAGATTATTTTGGACATGACTGGGGCTCCGGCAATTGCAGCGGGGTCTTGATCGGGTATTCGGTGCTGCCGTAGGCGTAGCAGGAGGTGCTGACCTGGATGTCGTCGCAGGGGAGGAAGTGCACGGTGATGCCGCAGACTTTCTGGCCGGTGTAGTCGGGGATTGGTACTACTTGGGTGTGTTGGCGCTTCTGGGCATTTACCTTCTCCTTCCAGTTCAGGTATTTGGGCCAGTCGGCAAACCCCGGGTATTCATCGGCGAGATCACTCACGCCACTCGCTCCGGTTTCCCAGTCAACACGCACCGTCATACCCGGTTGCCAGCGCGAGGGCGCGATGTAACAACAGCCCCCGCCGCCACCCTGATACGGACCGATGATGTCTAAGGCTGAACGACCATTGACACTGAAATGGTTGATGGCCCGGTGGGTGTGATTGATGCCTTCTATCGTACTGGCCTGCGCGTTGTGCATGAGTAAAATTGTGGCGAGTCCACAGAGGACGCCGAGCAGCGCGCGGAGCGTGAACATGGAGCCGGTTGTTGGTGTTGAGCGGCAAAGAGCAGAGTCAGGCGAGCGCATCGTTCACCTCACCACCCTTGGCGTCATAGGCTTCCCAGATCGCGTCTATGGCTTGTTGCGCTTCAGCCAGTCGCTCGGCGCCCATGATCGTCGGCTGCGACGCACGGGCAGGATCAGACGCTGGCAGGGTCGTGGTACTCGCCAGCATGGCTGCACCGTCTTTCCCATACAGCGCCAGATCCCTACGGCCGGCGTCACCGAAGAACACCATACGTTCGCTGAAATAGTTGCCGCCCGGCTCTCGTCCCCATTTGTAGAGAAACCAGGCACGGGAGTCGTGTACCTGGTCGTCGAACAAATCACGCAGCAGCCCTTCGGGCTTGGCGGCGTTAAGGCTTTCATCCACAGGCCCTCGGGTGTGTTCGTCCTGATGGTTACCCCACACGCCGCGCGGAAACGGGAATAATTGGCTGACCTTGGCTCGCCCCGCGGATTTCATGCGTTGGCGCTCAGCGAGCGCCATTTCCGTGGCTTGATACGGGTGCTGAACGAGCGCCAGCAGTGCCACGCGTAACACAATGGAGTCCAGTAGGCCTGGGCCACGGTAGGCTGCCGCGAACTCCTCGGCGGCTTCGCGCAATTGGGTTTGCGCCATATCCGCATCGAAGTCTTTGATCCCGGGTTCCAGCGGCGTTTTTGCTTCACGGAGGAAGCCTTCGCGGGTCTGCTGCATTTTGCGCCGTGCTTCGACGGCTTTCTGCGCCGCGTCGCGCACGCCCTCGGCCTTCTTGCGTTCGCACTCGTCAGCCTGAGTATCACTCGCCTGAAGGTAGAACTCCTTTTGTATGAGGCTGGCAAAGCCATAACGGTCGATACGCCAGGCGGTGATCCAGTCCAACTGTGTGCGCAGTGCTTGTTCCAGGCTGTCGGTGGCGGGTAGTGGTTGGTAGAGTTCGGCCTGCTCAATGGATAGCGGGCGGAGCGCTGGATCAAGGCCGAGGGTCACCTGCCGCCAGGCGTTGAAGCGGTTGACCAGCGTAGGCGCTGTGGTGAACTCTCGAGCAACTTCCGGTGCCATCGCCCGCCATAGTTCATGACGCAACTCTATTGGTAAAGCATCCTCCGGTACCTTAAGCGGTGCGCCATAAGTGAAGGCATCTGCATACAGATCATTTAGAGCGATCTGCGACAGCAGCAAATGATCGTTATCGCCGATCGCCTTCCCTTGATCCCCAGGCGGATAACCACCCCCCTGATCAGAATGCACACCCGGATAAATCACTTCGACACTGTTGGCCGGGTAACCGCCCTTCTCGCGACGAATAGAATCCAACGGAAAACACAGCCGCTGCTCGTGACTGGCCACAAGATGCAAACACCGCTTGACCAGACTGCCAGCGGGCAACTCCTGATTGCCATCGGCCCAGCTCATATGCCCGGTCGCTCCCGGGATGATATCGGCAATGCCCACCGAGGCCACGGTATCCAGCAGCCCCAGATATTCCACGCTGAGGGGCAACTTCAAGTCGAGCAGCGTCAGATTCGGCGTCGACTCCGACCGTGTCAACAGCTGGTTCAAAGCGCTGACAAACGCCCGCGCCGCCGCTGCACCCCGGGAGAACCCATACACATACAGCTTGATACCCAGCAGTTTGACCTGGCCCGGCTGCGGCTGGGTCAGGGCAATGCGTAAGGGCTTGGCCAAGTCGGCGAACTGCTTGTGAAATTCACGGTAGCGGTTGGCGAACGCCGTCGCCCACTCCAGCCCCGGCAAACTGCCCATGGCCTTGACCGCCGCCAGTAAGGCTGAGTTGTCCAGCCGTGGCAGCTTCAGGGTACGGCGCAGGGCGTCGATGATCATCATCAGGCCCCAGTTGATGCGCTCCTCGCCGTAATGGGCGAAGGCCAAACCAGCATCGCCGTAATCCAGATCGCCCACTTCGGTAAAGGGGGTACCCACACCCGGCATGTAGTACTTGAAGTACTGACCGTTTCCGGTGCCCACCGCATCGGTCAGCCCCCGGGCTGTACTGGTACCGTGAACGGTGCCGCCGGCATGGCCGTCGCCAATGCTGGCGCGAAACAATCGGGCGATATTGGTCGGGTGCCTGGGGTTCGACAGGTAGAGGTCGTTATTGAGGTTGTTGCCGGTGCCGTCGAAAAACAGGCTAATGTGCAAGGTCTTGCAGCAGGGCGGTATCACTCGGCGCCCCGCTGTCACGCACAGGGCATCGTGGTATTCGCGCTCCTGATTGCACTGGCGCTGGATGTTCCGGTGAACCTGCGCGGCGCGGTTGGGCAAGCGGCCCTGAAGCGGAAATTGCGGTGGGTACCAAACAGGGGCGTGCTTTACTTCGGACATGACTGGGGCTCCGGCAATTGCAGCGGGGTTTTGATCGGGTATTCGGGGCTGCCGTAGGCGTAGCAGGAGGTGCTGACCTTCAGCTCGTCGCAGGGGAGGAAGTGCACGGTGATGCCGCAGACTTTCTCGCCGGTGTAGTCGGGGACTGGCACTACCCGGCTGTGTAGCCGTTTTTGTGCATCGATTTTTTTCTCCCAAGCTAAATATTTGGGCCAGTCACCCGTCCCGGGATAACCTTTTGAACTCCCAGCTCCCCTCTCCCAATCGACCCGCACCGTCATCCCCGATTGCCATCGCGAAGGCACGACATAGCAACAACCCCCACCACCGCCCTGATACGGGCCGATGATGTCGATACCCGAACGCCCATCAACACTGAAATGATTAATAGCCCAGTGGGTATGGTTGATGCCTTCGATAGTGCTGGCCTGTACGCTTTGACTGAGCAACACCCCCAGCCCCAAGAACAGGGCAATGGGAACATTCACGATTGAGGCTTTCGACACAAGCTTCATTTCCGATGCCGGCAAGGTCTGCGTACTCATGGGTTGCACAACCTGTCGTGGATGAAGTCTTCACGCTGAGGTGCCAGCAACAGCCCGGCTTCGGTGGCGTCGATCATGGCCGCGTAGCAAAACTGGAAACGTTGTTCGACACCCCATTCCAAGGGGAATGCTTCGCTCAAATGTTCCATGGCTGAAGTGGCGTCGCTGGCACAGCAAAGGATGTCCAGTTGGGCATCGCTGAGTTCGATAGGACTGAAACGGTCGAACCGCTCTGGTCGTTCGGCTCGTCCCGAGATGCGCTTGGGCGCGCCCTCTCGATCAAGCCAACTCCAGAACACGGCCGGGCCTAACAACATCTCCTGTTGATCAGGTTCTAGAACATGACTGAACAACAGCGGGAACACGCGTGGATCGTAGTAACGCAGCAGCCCCAGGTAGCCACCGTTGCGCGCTTCCAGGCACCGACCCAGGTGCTCGGCCAGATGCTGGAAAGGCCATAGGGAGGTCAACATCAGGAGTTGCGAACGACCACTGAGCGCCTGCATCAGGCCCATGAGCCATTGCCGTTGCAGCGGCTGCGCCAGGTCGACACGCACCAGCAACGGAGCCAGTTCATCGGCACCGGCCTCTGGCAGTCCGGTGAATAACGAATACCAGGGCAGCGCAGGCTCGACACTGAGGACCCTGGAGAGCAACGGTGCGTCGCTGCCTGCCTGATCAACAATGATGTCCAGGCAGGTGGTAGAAGCCTGAACGCACGAGGTTTCCAGCAGGTCGAGCCAGGTATTGAGATGAACAGCCGTCATGGTTGTGCCTCCCTGAGTACGAAGCCCTGAGCGGTGGCCTGAGCCTTTTTCAGGCATTCCTTGCACACTGACCCGGGCAGTTCGGGAAGAGGAAACGCCTCACCGGCAGGTGGATTAAATCGGTGCTGCCCCTTGATGCTGACCAGGTTCGGACCATGGATCTGTATCTCGCCTTGAGCGGTGATACGGATGTAGGCCCCACCACAGCCCAGGGTGATGCCGTTCTTGGCGGTCAGTTGCAGATGGCCCTGCACCGACTGCACGGTGATGTCCTGCTGGGCAATCAGGTTCAGCACATCGCCGTGGGATTCGATGTCCAGTGGCCCCTTGCCGGAGACCAGGCGCATGCCTTCCTGCTGCGCCAACAGGGAGATACCTTGATTGGCGTGGGCAGACAGGCGCTGGGCGGCGGCCAGGTTGATTTCGTCGTTGCTTTGCAGGTAGAGCGCGTCGCCACTTTTGAGCAACAGGCTGGCCGGTGTCACCGCTCCGATGCCTTTCGGGGCGCTGAGCAGAATGACTGGAGCCTTGAGGTCTTGCGCATCGGCGTGAAACTGCTGCAGACCTTCGATGGCGGGTTGACGGCTGTGATGGGCCTGGGCGATCTCTTGCCAGTCGGCCATTTGCCGTTTTGCACCTTCGACCAAGCCCGTGGCTGTGTCCATGGCGAGCACGTCGCCCAAGGCCTTGGCTTGTTCATTGGCACTGATAAACAACCCCTTCCCTGCCCGAATCGCTCCCCAACCATCGGTGCGCAATTCAAACCCTTCACCACGTCTTTTCTGCTCGGCATCGACCAAATGCCCCAGATTCAACTGGCTCTTGCCACTGTGCTCGGTACTGAGCTTGACGTGCTCCTCGCCCCTTGTGTCCTCCATCCGCAACTTGTTATTGGCTGGCGTACGCAGCACGTTGCGTTTGTAATAACGCGCACGCAGGGTCACGTGGTCCGGGTGCTGGCTGTCGTGCAATGCGTGGGCGATGTAGGGGCGGTCCGGGTCGCCCTGCTCGAAGGCCACCGCCACTTCGGTGCCAGCAATCAGCGGCAGGTGCAGGCCGTGGGTGTCGCCGGCGTAGGGCCGGGCCAGGCGTAGCCACATGCTTTCCTGGCCGGGTTTCCAGGTGTCGCGGTCGAACAGGAACTGCACGCGGTAGCGCCCTTCGACGTCGATTTCGGCGTAGGGGTCGTGTTTTTGCGGGCTGCTGACCCGGGCCGGGACGGTGCCGGCGATCTGTGGTTTGACCAGCAGTGGCGGGCGGAAGCACACGCTTTCCGAATAGGGGATGGCCTGGAATTGGGCTTCGAAGCTGGCATCGCGGGCGGCGCGGGTGCTCAGGTGGGTGATCACCGTACCGGGGGCGAAGGCCTGGGGCGCGCCGCCGGAGATCATCAGCTTCTGGCCGGGGGCCAGGGTGGCGCTGCTGCTGGTGCCGCTGAGGCGGGTCTGATCGTTGAGGTAGCGTTCGTGCTGCAGGCGGGCGTAGAAGTAGCCGGTTTCCGGCGGCAGGTCTTCGTAGAACTGATAGCGGTCGCCGAGGGCGGTGTAGGGTTCGGCGTAGTGGTAGGCCTCGCCGTAGGTGGTGGTCGCGCCGCGGGTGTGGTCGATCTCGCCGTCCAGGTGGGCGCGGGCGTCACGGTGCTGGTAGGTGCGGATGTTGACCTGGCGTTCCACCACCTGGTGGTGGGTTTGCAAGGCCCAGACGCCGTCCTGCTCGCTGCTGCTCAGGCCGGCGGGTGAGTGGTACGGCAGCTCGATGCCGGACTGGTAATGCAGCTGGTCGTCATGGAATTCGACGACATCGATGTTCAGGCGATCGTCGCTGGTGAAGCGGTACCAGATGCCAACTTCGGCCAGCAGGCGGGCGATGAAGGCCAGGTCGCTTTCGCCGTATTGCATGACTTGCAGGCGTTTGGGGTAGGTGCGCGTGAGCTTGAAGAAAAAGTCCTCGCCGCGGAAGTCGTGGCGGTTGCGCAGGATCTGTTCGACGATTTCCGGTACGGACTGGTGTTGGTAGAGGCGGAACTGCTGGCCGCGGGCAAGCAATGCCAGGCGCGGTTGCAGGGTGATGTCGTAGCGGGCTTCGTCGACGGAGCCGGACAGGCGTTTGAAGGCGGTGATCACGCCGTTGAAGGTGCGCAGCGGTTTGACCTTGAGGTCCTTGGTCAGGAAGGTGAGCTTGCGCGGCACGGGGTGCAGGCTGAACTGGGCCTCGCGGTTGAGCAGTTGGTCGGCGGCGATGTCCTGTTCGGTGCAGGTGAATTCGACGACGTAGTGGAATGGCTGGCTGAGCTGTTCTTCGCCGTGGAAGGCCAGGACGTCAAGGCTCGCGTCGAATTTATGGACGCGCAGCTTGTGCCGGCTGTGGTCGAAGAAGATGCGTACGGGGTTGGGCATGGTCAGGCCTTCCTGGTCTGAGTGTTGACGAGAGGAAGGGCTTTGCTTCCACCCTGGTCCTGGGGGTTGGAAGCTTTGGTGAAGTTGAATTAGTTGGAAATAGGACGTTTCTGGCGAGTTCGTAGGAAACGTCGGTATCTAAACTGGAGCGAATTTTCCTACACGAAACACTTCCATTTTCGAGTGCGCTTCCCACACGCAAGCCAGTGAACGATCAGTAGGAAGCTAGCTCTCGCCCCACTTCTTCTTACTCAAAGCGCCAATAGGAAATACAGCGTCTGCGGTATCTTTTGAAACACTCTCATACCTAATTGGCGGGAAAACCGGTCAGAATGCATTTTTTCTGGCCGCTACCTGAAACGAGATTACCCATGCGAACCCATCTGCGTCTGGCCGCCCTGAGCGCCCTGTTCATTTCCTCCCTGGCCCAGGCCGCCGACCTGATCCCGATCGAGGTTCACCGCGACGCCAACTGCGGCTGCTGCAAGAAGTGGATCAGCCATCTGGAGGCCAACGGCTTCAAGGTCGACGATCGCGTCGAAAGCAACATGAGCGAATTCAAGCAACAGCATGGCGTGCCGCCGCGTCTGGCGTCGTGCCACACCGGCCTGATCAACGGCAAATTCGTCGAAGGCCACGTGCCCGCCGATCAGGTACTGGCCTTGAGCAAGCGCAACGATCTGATGGGTGTCGCCGCCCCCGGCATGCCCATGGGTTCGCCCGGCATGGAAATGGACGGCATGAGCGATGCCTATCAGGTGATCGGCCTGAAAAAGGACGGCACTGACGTGGTGGTGGCGGATTACCCTGCCCATTGATGTCCGGTGCGTATATCGGGCTGTTTTTCGCCGCGTTCGGTGCCGCGACCCTGCTGCCGCTGCAGTCCGAAGCGCTGCTGGTGGGGTTGCTGCTGAGCGACCGGTATTGGCTGTGGCTGTTGCTGGCCGTGGCCACGCTGGGCAATGTCCTGGGGTCGTTGGTCAACTGGTGGCTGGGCCGTGGCATCGAGCGCTTCCGCGACCGGCGCTGGTTTCCGGTCAGTCCTCGCCATCTGGAAAAAGCCCGAATCAATTATCAGCGCTACGGTCACTGGTCCTTGCTGCTAAGTTGGGTGCCGGTCATCGGTGATCCACTGACCCTGGTGGCCGGTGTGATGCGCGAGCCGCTCGGACGATTCCTGCTGATCGTGACCCTGGCCAAGGGCGCCCGCTATGGCGTGCTGGCCCTCGCCACTCTGGGCTGGATGGGTTGAACGATCTTTCGCCGCGATTGCCTGTGCTTAATGTCGCCCTAATCAAGCCGATCCAGCATCGGCGGATTTCCTATGGAGTTCACCCATGTCCCAGACTCGTTCGCGCTGGCTGCCCAGCCTGCTGCTGACCGCCGCACTGCCGGTCATCGCTCACGCCGAAGGCCCGGAATATGGCCCGCAGCTGCAAGGTTTCGAGTACCCCTACACCGTCAAGCATTTCGACTTTCAGTCCCAGGGCAAATCCCTGCAAATGGGTTACATGGACGTCGCCGCCAACGGCAAGGCCAACGGGCGCAGCATCGTGTTGCTGCACGGCAAGAATTTCTGCGGCGCGACCTGGGACACCTCGATCAAGGCCCTGAGCGACGCCGGCTACCGGGTCATCGCCCCGGACCAGATCGGTTTCTGTACTTCAAGCAAGCCGGACAACTACCAATACAGCTTCCAGCAACTGGCCACCAACACCCAGCAACTGCTCAAGGCCCTCGGCATCCAGAAGGCCACGTTGCTCGGGCATTCCACCGGCGGCATGCTCGCCACCCGCTATGCACTGCTGTATCCCGATCAGGTCGAACAGCTGGCGCTGGTCAACCCCATCGGCCTGGAAGACTGGAAAGCCCTTGGTGTGCCCTATCGCACGGTGGATCAATGGTATGAGCGCGAACTGAAGGTCACCGCCCAAGGTATCCGCGACTACGAGCGCAGCACCTATTACGACGGCCGCTGGAAGCCCGAGTACGATCGCTGGGTGGACATGCTCGCGGGCCTGAGCAAAGGGCCGGGCAAGACTCAGGTGGCATGGAATTCGGCGTTGATCTACGACATGATCTTTACCCAACCGGTGTACTACGAGTTCAAGGACTTGAAGATGCCGACGCTGCTGCTGATCGGTACTTCCGACACCACGGCCATCGGCAAGGACCTTGCGCCGCCCGAGGTCAAGGCGAAAATCGGTCACTATGAAATACTCGGCAAACAGGTGGCGAAAGTGATTCCCCAGTCGACGCTGGTCGAATTCCCAGGCATGGGCCACGCGCCGCAGATGGAAGAACCGGCGAAATTCCACCAGGCGCTGCTGGCGTGGCTGGACAAAACCAACCCCGTTCGTTGATGAGGTAAGGCTGATGGCGGTACAGATTGCGGTAATCGATGACTGGCAGGATGTGGCCCGTAACGTGGTGGATTGGTCGGCGCTGGACGCCTTTGGCCAGGTGAGTTTTGTCCATGACTACCCCGCCGACAACGCAACCCTGGCAGAGCGTCTGGGTAAATTTGAAGTGATCTGCGTGATGCGCGAGCGCACCCGGTTCGACGAAGGCCTGTTGCGGCAGTTGCCGACACTCAAACTGCTGGTCACCGGCGGCATGCGCAACGCCGCCCTGGACCTTAAAGCCGCTGCCGCGCTGGGTATTCAGGTCTGCGGCACCGACAGCTACAAACACGCCGCGCCGGAATTGACCTGGGCGCTGATCATGGCCGCAACCCGTAACCTGGTGGTTGAAGCCAATGCCCTGCGCTTAGGCAAATGGCAGCAAGGTCTGGGTGGCGATCTGCATGGCAAAACCCTGGGGATTCTTGGCTTGGGCAGCATTGGCCAGCGTGTGGCCCAGTTTGGCCAGGTGTTCGGCATGCGCGTGATCGCCTGGAGTGAAAACCTGACCGCCGAGCGCGCGGGCGAAGCCGGCGTGACCTATGTCAGCAAACAGGAACTGTTCGAACAGGCCGATGTACTGTCGGTGCATCTGGTGCTCAGCGAGCGCAGCCGGGGAATGGTCGACGCCCAGGCACTGGACTGGATGAAGCCCACGGCGCTGCTGGTCAACACCGCCCGCGGCCCCATCGTCGATGAGTCGGCATTGATCAAGGCCCTGCAGAAACAACGCCTGGCTGGCGCAGCGCTGGACGTGTTCGAGCAGGAGCCTTTGCCCGCGCATCATCCGTTCCGGACCCTGGAGAATGTGCTGGCCACGCCCCATGTCGGGTACGTCAGTCGGCAGAACTATCAGCAGTTCTTTTCGCAGATGATCGAGGACATCCAGGCCTGGTCGGCCGGAGAACCGATTCGTCTGCTGAACTGATGTAGGAGCGAGCTTGCTCGCCAGCGCCCAGGTCTGGGAGCAATTGGCCAAGGGCACGCCGCTGCGCAAGGAATTGCAGGCGCTGCACATTTCCTGTGGCATCCTGCTGGCCGTGATCGTCATCGGCCGGCTGCTCTGGCGCCTGACTCGGGGCCGTCGATTGCCGCCTGCCAATCAGGGCGTCATGAACATTCTGGCGAAAACCGCGCATCTGGCGCTCTATGTCTTGTTGCTGAGCCAGATCCTGTTGGGTTTTCTGTTGCGCTGGGCCCAGGCAGAACCCTTCAACTTTTTCGGGCTGTTCGCTGTCCCAACCCTGATCACCTTCGATAAAAGCATGAAGTCGGTGTTTGGCGGCCTGCATGAGCAGGTGGCCTGGGCGTGATCCTGGCCGGGCTGCATGCGTTAATGGCGCTGGTTCACCATTACGGCCTGCGCGACAATACCTTGCGCCGCATGCTGCCGGGCCGTGGTTCGAACTGAAACGCATCAATCTGTGGAGCACTGTCCATGAACATCCGTTTTACTGCTTTCACTCCTGCGCTGCTGCTGGTCTTCGCGCTGTCCGGTTCGCTTGCCTTCGCCAATGGCGATGAAGAGGAACCTGTCAAAAAACCCAACTGCCCCAAAGGTCAGGTCTGGGACAGCAAACAGCAGAAATGCCTGATGCAGAACAGCAGCCTGGTCCCGGACGCCGACCGTACCGATTACGCCTATCGCCTGGCCAAGGACGGTCGCTACGAAGAAGCCCTCGCGCTGCTCGACACGCTGCAACAGCCGAACACTGCCAAGGCTTTGAACTATCGCGGTTATGCCACGCGTAAACTGGGGCGCACCGACGAAGGCATCGGGTATTACCTGCAAGCGGTAAAACTCGACCCGCAATACGCGCAAGTGCGTGAGTACCTGGGCGAGGCCTATGTGATCAAAGGTCGGCTGGACTTGGCGCAGGAGCAACTGCAGCAGATCAAATCGATCTGTGGCAGTGCCTGCGAGGAATACCAGGACCTGGCCGAAGCCATCAACGATTCGTCGAAAACCTGACACCCCGAGCGGACGGAGGTCGCCATCGCCAGCGATCAGGCAATACGGGCCGAATTGGGCCAGCATCTGGCGCGTCTATGGCGCTACGGCCTGCTGCTGTCCCGGCAACGGCATGTCGCCGAAGACCTGGTCCAGGCTACCTGCGGGCGGGCGCTCGAACGTGCCGGGCAGTTTGTCCCGGGCACCCGCATGGACCGATGGCTGCTGAGCATTCTGCATTCGATCTGGCTCAACGAAGTGCGCTCGCGCCGGGTGCGTCAAGGCCAGGGCCTGGTGGATGCCGACCACACCCTGTCGTTCGACGGTGAATACGCGGCACAGACCCATATCCTCGCCGTTCAGGTGATCCGCCGTGTCGATGCGCTGCCCGAAGCCCAGCGTGAAACCGTATTTCTGGCCTATGTCGAGGGCTTGTCCTACCGCGAGGTCGCCGAGGTCCTGCAAGTGCCCATTGGCACCGTCATGAGTCGCCTGGCCGCCGCACGGTTAAAGCTCGCCGAGTACCCGCCGTTGCACGCCGTGCCGAACCCTTCCACAGGAGAACGCCGATGAACGATCACGCGATCCCTTCGGATGAGCAATTGGTGGCCTACCTCGACGACCAACTGGACAGCGAACAGCGTAGCCGCATCGACGCCGCCATCGCCGAGGACTCGATGCTCAACCTGCGCCTGCAATGGCTGGCCCGCAGCAGCCTGCCGTTCAAGGACGCCTACGATGAATTGGGTCGACAAGCGCCCACGGAACGCCTGCAGTCCATGCTCGACACGTTGCCCAGCCCCGCGCGCCCGGCCATGAACCGGCGCTGGTTCCTTGCGGCGGCGGCCGGACTGGTGGTCAGCGGCGTGGTGGCGGACCGGCTATTCCTCGGCTGGCAATCGGGCTCGCAGAAAAATAGCTGGCGCGCACTGGTTGCGGACTACATGGCGCTCTACGTGCCGCAAACCCTGGACCATCTGCCCAGCGACGAAGCCGCCCAGCGCGCGCAACTGCGCACCATCGACGCGCGTCTGGGGCTCAATCTGGTCCCGGCCAAACTGGCCTTGCCGCGCGCGCAATTCAAGCGCGCGCAAATCCTCGAATACGACGGCGTGCCCATCGCCCAGATCACCTGGCTCGACCCGACGCACGGCCCGCTGGCGCTGTGCGTCACCCGCGCCAACAGCGGCAATCGACCCTTCGCCCACGAGCGTCGGCGTGGGCTCAACGTGGTGTATTGGGCTGACATGGAACACGCGTGGATGCTGATCGGGCATAACCCGGCGGCAGAACTGGAGGACATGGCCAGGTTGTTGCGTAGCCGGCTTGGCGCATAACACTCTACCAGGACTAATAGCTTGCGCGTGGTGGATTTTTAGCCAAATATCGAGACGCGAAGTAGCTCTTGGTGATTCTGTTACTTTCGAATTCGTTGCACCTGCTCACCAATGGCGTCGTCCTTTAAAAAAGCGGGAATAGGCACGCCGGCTTGTCTATAAATTTCTCTTTGCGCAGCAATATTAACTGCTGTTGCCCTACTACTACCTGGGGGATGTACTAAATGGAGACTTCTAGATTGAGAGTTAGCTATGATTGACAGCGAATATTCTTGCGCACGCGCTGGTAGAACCCCATACAGTTCGCCATTAATGCCAGCACTTATTACGTCATACGTGCTAGCATTTCTGTAGCTGTAATAGCTATGTTTAGCTATATTGGTCATTCCCGTTTTATTGTCCCATGCCTTTACTGACGCACCAAATCGACCTTTAAGCAAAGACTCTATTTCTCCGCCTGGGGTTGCATTAATCATTTTTTCGGCTTTATGCATAGCCAAGTCACGAAGAGATAATGGATTGATAATGTCTCCACTATAATCGGTCACCGCTCCGCTGATAAAATGCTTATTGCCACTCAGAGCACCCACGTCATCAGCCATTGATTTCCGGGATACGGATGACTTGACCCTATTCCAGATTCTTTTTAAAAATTTTTGTGGCGAATGCCCGTTTGAATCACCCAAATTAACCGGATCACCTAAACAATATACGTATGGATTTAACCCTCCCCTACCAAATGGACTGTAACTATCGGGACTATTAAAGCGCATCAATACGGGATTAAACGCCCTATAACCATTACCCAACAAATAATGATGGGTTACCGGATCCGGGCGTTCGCCATTGAATGCTAACAAACTCACCTGACCGTTTTTTGCGGATAAATGGCCGTAAACAGTGTATATCAGCCTCTGAGATTCTTCGGCGTTCAATGCTTGTACAACTGATTGTCCTTGATTTGTGGCCAATAGCAGGGTTTCAACACCCTCAACGTCGCCCCAAATCTGCGCCAGCAATTGACCATCGGATTGAAAGAACGAGTGTTGCACTTGCGCCTGAATCTCTGTGACCAGTTGGCTTTTATTGTAGAAACATTGCAGCGACTCCTGCCTGGCGGGTGCGCGACCGACCAAGCGATCCAATGGGTCATAGTGATAGCGGCAAAATATCTCTTTACGTTCGACTGACATGGACCACTCCCCTGAAAGCAATGACTTACTCAAAAGTGATCTTTAACCGAACTTAGAGCGCTGTCTACCTAGCAGATCTGCTAGTACACCAGTAGATCAGAGGTTTAACCTTGGGTGGAATACGTGGTGCACGCTGAGTGCAGGCGCTTGAACGTGCCGTGTCGTTTGTTCCGGACACACATATCATCCGGTGAGTGCTGATCGGGCATAACCCGGTGGCAGAATTGGAGGACATGGCCAGGTTATAGCGGAGCCGACTCAGTACTTGAGTCCAAGGGTAACTATGCAGGGTTGTTGCGGATCGGCTGGCAATACTCATCGACAATGGCGTCGCGATGGTTTGCCGATTTCACCAGGTCACAGGCCTTGGGCGGTATTCCGGCCGCCCCCTGGATCAATGTGTATTCCACTTCATCCCCAACGGAAAAAAAAACCTCGCCTTCAACAGTGCAATTGGCGCCTATCCGGACCGCCGACCTGGAAGAGCAACCTTCGGTAGTGACCATGGCAAAGGTCGTCGGGATCGCTCCGACCTCGACCACGGTCAACGCGCTGATCGTACCCATTCTGATTGTTGGAGTGACGGGCTCTTTCATCTCTGCTCTCCCTGCACCAGTTCATGCCACCTCGGCTTGAATGCAGGGAGATATTGAAACGCGCAAGTGACGGAAATGACTACTGTCAGGTTTGACAGTACGGCCCGGAACGAAGATCAAGGGCTACCGATTGTCGATTTTCTCGCCAATTGATGTAAGTGCTGAGATCGCTGCGATCAGCGCAATGGCCTGCACGGTCTCCGCCGGTTGACTGCCTAGGCCTCACTCCCTATCCTCGCGGCTGTCACGACTCATTCGTGATCGGGTTTGACGGCCCGCTATCTTCACGACGCGCATAGCTTATCTCTGCTCGAGCATTTTCGTGCCCGCAGCATTGCATTATGGCGACTGTGCGTGGGGCACCTCATGGTGCGCCGGGTTTCCGTGAAGACCGGTCCGTCAACCTGCGCACAGTTGCCACCCTATCCGTTTGACGGCGATTTCGTGGCTGCTCTTCTGAACTTCACGGAGCTACATCAATGACCGAACCAACCACAAAATCCACCCTCTTCGCCCGCTGCGACCACGTCGACCATCACCTGTTCGCCGTTCAGCCCGATATCCCGTTACTCGACGCCCTCGAACACGCCGCGGTCTACCTCAGCTGCGCCGAAGACCTCGCCCATCAAGCCCCCAACGCCACCCGCCCTGAGCACACGGCCTCATTACGCTGGGCCAGTCGCCAGATGCTTGGCACGGCACGTTCATTGGTCCAGGCTTCAATCGACGGCCTGCACGCCGCTCAAGCGCAAGGTGACGCATGAACCCGCACATGCAGATTCGTGCGCAGCACTGAAAAGCTACTTCGCTCCCTCGCCTGGCGATGACCTGTGGGCAGGCTTGCTCGCGAAAACGGTGGATCAGTCGCCATAGATATTGAATGTGATGGCCCCTTCGCGGGCAAGCCCGCTCCCACAGTGACTTGTGGTGGATACAAAATATCCAAACTCGCATGGATCCCTGTGGGAGCGAGCTTGCTCGCGAAAGCGCTGGGTCAGTCACCATCGATATTGAATGTGATGGCCCCTTCGCGGGCAAGCCCGCTCCCACAGTGACTTGTGGTGGATACAAACTATCCAAACTCGCATGAATCCCTGTGGGAGCGAGCTTGCTCCGGGCGGCGTTCCGACGATGGCGGCGGATCAGCCGATGCTGATGTTGAATGTTGAATGTTAAACCGCTATCGCGAGCGAGCTCGCTCCCACAGATTCCGCTCCTTGACTGACTGATATTCTGGCCTCGTTGCGAGGCGAATCGGTCCCGTCCATTCCTCAATCGAGCCGGCCGATTCGCAGTTCGTCTGGCCAGAACAGCGCCGCCTGCCCCCGATGCTCGCCCTGCCGATCGATCAGCGTCCAGACCTTGCCTTCGTGAATCATGAACGCATGGCCCTCCCGGTCCACCCGATAGCCACTGTAGCCATGGGCAATGCCGTTGGCCGTGACCTGCTCCAGCAGCGACTGGCGCATGGCGCGGTCCAGTGGCGAAGCGCTGAACCGTGACGGCATGCCCAGGAACGCCGAGCGCGGGTATTTGAAACAGGCCAGCGCCTGTTCATTGGCGTAGAAGAAACAAGGGTCGTCTTGCGTACCGTGGGCCAGCAGGCTGTAAGGCGCATGCACGTGCAACCAGTGCAAGCGCTCAGGTCCTGTCAGTTCCCGGGGAGCGGGCAGGCTTTCACCGGTCCAGTGCCGATAAGCGTCGTCCAGCAGTTGGACATAAGCGGTGTATTCGTTGATTGGCGACATGCACCCTCTCCCTGCGAAGGCAATGATTATCCGACGCGGCGAAGCCTATCGAAACCGGCCTGAAAAATCCGCATCCACCCCGGTCAAGCCAGCCGATCCAGCACAAAATCGACAAACGCCTTCAACTTGGGCAGCGACTTCCTGGAACGTGGATAGACCATCTGCACCGGCTTGGGCGGGGGGACACAGGCATCCAGGATCCTGACCAATTCGCCGCTGGCCAAGGCGGCCGCCACCAGGAAATCGGGTTGCATCAATAACCCCTCTCCCGCCACGGCCGCCTGCAGCAACACTTGGCCATCATTGCTTTTCAATACAGCGCGCTTCGGCCAGGGCACCGCGCTGGCGCCGCTTTTCAGGGGCCAGGCAAACCGGTTGTTCCAGGACGTATGGGTGAGAATTCGATGCCGGTACAAGTCTTCAGGGGACAGGGGCTCCTGCCATTTTTCCAGGTACCCGGGCGACGCGCAGATCACCATTTGATACGGCGGCAATGGCTTGGCCAACAGATTGACGCCGATCAGTTCGGAGATCCTGAACGCCACATCGAATGACGTCTCGTACAAGTCCAGCACTTCATTGCTCAGAATGAGCTCTACCTGGATCTGCGGAAAACGCTGCATGAACGCAGACACCAGGGGCCCGACCAATGACACGCCCAGGGTCATCGGCGCGGTGATGCGCAACAGGCCGCTCGGCTCCGGGCTCGATGCCTCCACCCGACTGAACGCGTACTTCACCTGCTCCAGGGCCAATTTTGCTTCTTCGTAAAACAATCGTCCCTCACCGGTGATGGATTGGCGCCGGGTGGTGCGTTGGATCAGTCTGGTATTGAGAGTGTTCTCCAGGCTCTGGATATGCCGTCCGACCATGACCGCCGACATGCCGACCGCAGTCGCCGCATCGGCAAAGCTGCCTGCCTCGACCACGGCGACGAATACTTCCATTTGCCTGAGTTTGCTCATGACTATGCCTTGTAAAGGGATGAAAACGACCGCTGGCCCGCTCCATTAAGTACATCAGGTTAAAGGAGTAATAACCGGCGATGGGTTTATCACGAGGGCCTTTGTTCATACAGTCACATTAATAAAATGCGCACAACGAGGCCCTATTGATGCAAACCCTACTGGACAAGTCACTGAGTTCTTTTGCGCGAGCAAACCTGCTGCAAGGGCCCACCCCGATTCAGCGGGCCGAACGCCTGGAACAGCTGTTGGGCCTGAAGTCGCAGGGCATCGGCCTGTTTCTCAAGCGCGACGATCACATGTTGATTGGCGGCGGCGGCAATAAGCTGCGCAAGCTCGAATTCCATATCGGAGCGGCGCTGGAGGCCGGGGTCGACACAGTCATTACCGTGGGCGGTCTTCAGTCCAACCATGCACGCCTGACCGCCGCCGTGTGTGCTCGCCTGGGCATCACCTGCGAATTGATCCTGACCCGGTCGGTACCCAAAGCGGATATGGAATACGAACTCAACGGCAACGTCCTGCTCGATCAGTTGTTCGGCGCACACCTGCAGGTGCTGGCCGGCGGCAGCGACTCGGTCGCCAAGGCCGAGATACGGGCCGCGCAACTGCGCGATTCCGGGCGCAAAGTGCTGGTGATTCCTACGGGCGGTTCAACGCCCCTGGGCAGTCTCGGTTATGCGCGTTGCGCAGCGGAGATCGCGCAGCAGGAGACCGAACTGGGCCTCAGCTTCAATCAGGTGGTGGTGCCCAACGGCAGCGCCGGCACCCACGCTGGGCTCGCGGCCGGCTTCCAGCTGCTGGATCGCGGCACATCGCTCGTCAAGTCCTATTCGGTTTTATCCGATCGAGACACGTCAGCGGCCAGGACCCTGCAATTGACCCGGGACGCACTGACGTTGCTGGGCAGCAGCGCCACCGTGCAGCCTGAAGAGATTGTCATCGACGGCAGTCAGCTGGGTGACGGTTATGGCCTGCCGACGCAGGCCATGCAAGACGCCGTACGCCTGATGGCCCAGGCCGAAGGCGTGTTGATCGACCCGGTGTATTCCGGAAAAGCCTTCGCCGGGCTGTTGGCCGATCTCGGGCAAGGACGCTTCCGTTCCGGGGACAACGTGCTGTTCGTGATGACCGGCGGAACGCCAGGCCTCTACGCCTACCGGGACACCTTTCAGCCCTGACGATCAATCATCCCGGGTCAGCACTTCCAGCAACTCGATCTCGAAGATCAGATTCGAATTCGGCGTGATCTTGCCCATGGTTCGCTCGCCATAGGCCAGATGCGCCGGCACCAGCAACTTGCGCTTGCCGCCTACCTGCATGCCGAGGATGCCCTGATCCCAGCCCTTGATTACGCGTCCGGTGCCGATCACGCACTGGAATGGCTTACCCCGGCTGTAGGAAGAATCGAATTCGCTGCCGTCTTCCAGCCACCCTCGGTAGTGTGTGGTGATCAGTGCGCCCTTGACGGCGGCTTTGCCGTCCCCTGGCTGCAGATCGATGATTTGCAATTCGTCGTTCATACTGGTTACTCGTTTGTTGTCCGCCCGGGTCATAGGGGCGCGGACGGAGGTTTTCGCAGAATCCGCCGCTGTTGGCAATCCATGGAACCGAATCGCCGCCTGCCGCTCAGATGTGTATCGACTTCGTACTCAGGAAAGGATGCTCTGATGACCGACTCACGATCACTGTGCAGTTTCATTCCGCCTTACATCCTCAACCGCATTATTGCCCATGGCTCCGAGCGGCAGCGCTCCAGTGCACTGATCACCCTGACCCATGTGCGCACCCTTCGCCATACGCCGCTGCCACCGGTGCGTTCTGCCGCAGCGACCCTCCTGCCGCCTTCCGCTCAACCCGGTCAGGTCCGGCGCAGCGTCCATGATGCCCAAGGGAAAATGCTCCTGCCGGGGATGCCTGCCCGGCTTGAAGGGCAGCCGGCGACGGGCGATCCGGCGGTCGATGAGGCCTATGATGCCTTGGGCGCCAGCCATGAGTTCTTCTGGAAGGTACTCGGCCGCGACTCCATCGATAACAAGGGTTTTGCGCTGATCGGCAGCGTGCATTACGGCCAGGATTACGAGAATGCCTTCTGGAACGGGGCGCAGATGGTCTTCGGTGACGGTGACGGCGAAATTTTCGAGCGCTTCACCCGCTCGCTGGATGTGATCGGGCACGAGTTGACCCATGGCGTGATCGAAAGCGAAGCCGGCCTGGTTTACGCCAATCAGTCCGGGGCCTTGAATGAGTCGATATCGGACGTGTTCGGGGTGTTGATCAAGCAACATGTCCTGGGCCAGACCGCCGACGAGGCGGACTGGCTGATCGGCGCCGACTTGCTGACACCGCGGATAAAAGGCGTCGGCTTGCGTTCGATGGCCCATCCCGGCACGGCGTATGACGACCCGCTGCTCGGCAAGGACCCGCAACCGGATCACATGCGCAAGTTCGTGATCACCCAGGAGGACAACGGTGGCGTGCACATCAATTCCGGCATCCCCAACCGGGCGTTTTATCTCGCAGCCAAGGCGTTCGGCGGCTTTGCCTGGGAGAAAACCGGTCGTATCTGGTATGACACGCTGTGCGACCAAGGCTTGAACCGCGAGGCGTCATTCAGTGACTTCGCGGCGCTGACCATCGAGCGTGCCCGCCAGCGTTATGGCGCCGATGCAGCTGAAGTGGTGCAGCACGCCTGGTCTGAAACAGGTGTGGTCCCGACTCAGGAGCAATCATGAAAAGCCTGCCCCCACTGGGCGATGATGCCGTGGTACGCCTCTCCCGCCAGGGTGGCGTGGCGGCGATCCATGCCTTGACTCGTCCTCGTCGCATCGAATTTGCGCAATGCGACATTGATCAACGCACACGGATTTGTTCGGTGCTGGAAGGTTGCCTGGCATTCGAAGACACGACCCCGGGTCGAGGCGATCAGCGCTTTTATGAGATAGAAGTGCACTTTCGCATCGGTGAGCAGGCCGACCGGATGGTGATGAAAGTGCCTGAAGATCAGGCGCCTGGTGAACTCGTGCACTTGTGGGACAAAGGCGAGGTGTTATAGCCCTGCCGGGGGATCGGGCGGAGAGTCATCGACGGGGCGAATGACTTGTGCAGTCCTGCTTGGCCGAAAGGAATGGTGGTTGACACTTGTTCAGCGTGATCCGTGAGATCGCCATCGCGGGCAAGCCCGCTCCCACAGGTTTTGCGCCGTACACAAGATATGGGACCCGCATAATCCTTGTGGGAGCGGGCTTGCCCGCGATAGCGGTAAAACAGGCAACATCATCAGCGACTGTAAGACCGCTTTCGCCTGATCGCCACCCGGACCCACCTCGCTCTCACAGTAGATCTTCCGTGAGCTCAGCCTTTATCCTTGCCCCCCCGCCGTACCGAGCTCTGGAGTAAGCCATGCCCCATGAAGGCAACCTGTTGCAAGCCGCTGTCGTGTTTCTGTTCGCGGCGGTGCTCACCGTGCCACTGGCCAAGCGCCTGCAACTGGGGGCAGTGCTGGGTTATCTGTTTGCCGGCGTCATCATCGGGCCGTCGGTACTGGGGTTGATCGACAATCCGCAAAGCGTCAGCCACATTTCCGAACTCGGGGTGGTGTTGCTGCTGTTCATCATCGGCCTGGAACTGTCGCCGCGACGTTTGTGGGTGATGCGCAAAGCGGTGTTCGGCGTCGGCCTGGCGCAAGTGGTGCTGACGGGGTCGGTGATTGGCGTGTGTGCGCTGTTCGTTTTCGGCCAGTCGTTGAACAGCGCCATCGTACTCGGGCTGGGTCTGGCACTGTCTTCCACCGCGTTCGGGCTGCAGAGCCTGGCTGAACGCAAGGAGCTGACCAGTCCCCACGGGCGGCTGGCGTTCGCCATCCTGCTGTTCCAGGATATTGCCGCGATCCCGCTGATCGCCATGGTGCCGCTGCTGGCGGGCGGTGATCACACCACCACCGCTGCCGAAGATTTGAATCACGGCTTGCGGGTGCTGGGCAGCATCGCGGTAGTGGTGATCGGCGGACGTTATCTGCTGCGCCCAGTGTTCCGGGTGGTGGCCAAGACCGGTTTGCCGGAGGTCTCTACCGCCACCGCGTTGCTGGTCGTCATCGGTACGGCGTGGCTGATGGATCTGGTCGGCGTCTCGATGGCCCTGGGCGCATTCCTTGCTGGATTGCTGCTGGCGGACTCCGAATACCGCCACGAACTGGAAGCGCAGATCGAGCCGTTCAAGGGCTTGTTGCTGGGGCTGTTTTTCATCAGCGTTGGCATGGGTGCCAACCTGAGCCTGCTGCTCAGCGCGCCGATCGTGGTACTGGGCCTGACCCTGCTGCTGATCGCAATCAAACTGCCGCTGCTGTTTGTCGTCGGCCGGTTGGCCGGCGGCCTGGGCAAGGTCAGTGCGATTCGCCTGGGCATCGTGCTGGCGGCGGGCGGTGAATTTGCCTTCGTGGTGTTCAAGATCGGCCGCGATCAGGGCTTGTTCGAGCCACGCCTGTACGACTTGCTGGTGCTGACGATCACCTTGTCCATGGCCGTCACGCCATTGCTGCTGCTGGTGTGCGCGCGGCTGGTCAGCCCCAGGGTGCAACCGATGGTAGTGCCGGAGAAATTCCGCGAGATCGATACCGACGCGCCGCGCGTGGTGATCGCCGGCATGGGCCGCATGGGGCAGATCGTGGCGCGGATCCTGCGGGCGCAGAACATCAAGTTCGTGGCGCTGGACACGTCGGTGGAAACCATCGAACTGTCGCGCAGCTTCGGCGGCGTGCCGGTGTTCTACGGTGACCCGATGCGTCCGGAAATCCTTAGCGCGGCCAAGGTCGGTGAGGCGGAGTATTTCATCATCGCCACCGATGATCCGGACACCAACATCAAAACCGCCGAGCTGGTGCACAGGCTCTATCCGCACATGAAAATCATCGCCCGGGCCCGCAACCGTCAGCATGTGCACCGCTTGATGGACATCGGCGCCGAGGCCATTCGCGAAACCTATTATTCGAGCCTGGAAATGAGCCGGCGGACGCTGGTCGGGCTGGGGCTGAGCCAGGCCCAGGCGGATGCGCGAATCAAGCGCTTCAAGCATCACGATGAACAGGTGCTGGAAGCTCAGCATGCGGTGTATGACGATGCGGCCAAGGTGTTGCAGACTGCGCAGGAAGCGCGGGCGGAATTGGCGCGATTGTTTGAGTCGGATCAGTTGGAGGAGGAAGCGGGTAAGCGTTGAGGCGACTTTGAGGGCCTCATCGTCGGAACGCCGCCCGGACCAAGCCCGCTCCCACAGGGCTATGGGTGTACACAGAATCGGGGTCACCCGAGATCACTGTGGGAGCGGGCTTGCCCGCGATGAACGATAACGCGGTGCATCGGATAAACAACGACTGTCAAGGAACCCACAATGTCTGCCGATCAACCCTCCCCCGCCCTCAAGGAAATCTTCAACGCCGAGCGCCTCACGCACATTGCAACCGAGATGACCGCGGTCTACCCCACGTTCAGCGCCAAGGCCTTCCTGGAAATGGCCAACGAAGGCCTCGGGCAATTGTCGATCATGCAACGTATGGCCAGGGTCAGCGAGTGCCTGCACGCGGTGCTGCCATTGAGTTATGAAGAGACCCTCGAAGTGCTTTACGCCCTCGCCCCGCGGCTGAACAGCGGCTTCGTCAGCATCTCGTTGCCGCACTACGTCGCGACCTACGGCGCTGACCGGTTCGAGCTGTCCATGGACGCACTCAAATACTTCACCGCATTCGGTTCATCGGAGTTCGCGATCCGGCACTTCCTGCGCAGGGATCTGAAACCCGCGCTGGCGCAGATGCATCGCTGGTCGCTGGATGCCAACGAACATGTGCGGCGCCTGGCCAGCGAAGGCAGCCGACCGCGTCTGCCATGGTCGTTTCGCCTGGAGCGAATCCAGGCCGACCCGACACTCGCCGCCGCCATTCTCGACAATCTCAAGGCCGATGCCAGCCCCTATGTGCGCAAGTCGGTGGCCAACCACCTCAACGACATCACCAAGGACCATCCCGAATGGGTGCTCGACCTGCTCGAGGGTTGGTCACTGGAAAACAAACACACCGCATGGATCGCCAGACATGCCCTGCGCAGCCTGATCAAGCAGGGCAACCCGCGGGCGCTGGCAATCATTGGCGCGGGCGGCAAGCCTGAGGTCGAGATCATCGGGGTGAAGGTGGACCCGCCGGTGATTCGCCTGGGCGAAAAAATCAGCCTGTCCTTTACCGTGAAATCCACAGTGCCGGACAGCCAGCGACTGGTGATCGACTACGCCATCGATTACGTCAAAGCCAATGGCAGCACCTCGGCGAAGGTGTTCAAGCTCAAGGCCCTGACGCTACCGGGCAAGGCCTGCGAGTACATTGCCCGAGGCCAGTACATCAAGGAGCTGACCACCCGCCGGCATTACGCAGGCAGGCATGCCGTGCATATTCTGGTGAACGGCGAGCGCCTGGCCAGCACGGGTTTCGAGATTATCGCTGACGTCGATTGAGTGCATTGCCGGATCGAACGGGCAACATGCGCGTCAACGTGTTATCCCGAACCCAGTAGTGATGGAACAACCCCGCCGCGGCGTGCGCTCCGATCAGCCAGTAACCGCTGCTGCCGAGCAGTTCGTGCCAGTACTTGAACTGCTTTGCCAGGTCCGGATCGACGGCAACCGGCGACGGCAGGAAGAAGCCGAAATATGGCATCGGCTTGCCCGCCGCCGACAGCATCAGCCAGGCCAATAGGGGGGTGGCGATCATCAACCCATACAGCGCCAGATGCATCAGGTGCGAAATGCCGGTCTGCCAACCGGGCAAGGCCGGGGTGATCGGGGGTCGAGGCGTCAGGCGCCCGAGCAATCGCACCCAGACCAACCCAAAAATGCTCAGCCCGAACACGCCATGCAACCCGAGAAACAATCCTCTCAAAACGTGCCCCTTGGGCAGCAGGCCTTTGATTTCGATGCAGGCATAGACGCCGACAAACAGCGCCAGCATCAGCCAGTGCAAGGTGATCGACAATGTTCCATACCGCTGGGTCGTTGAATTGCGGGTCATCGTGAGCCTCGTTAACGTCATGACTGGTTGTCGATTCATTCGCCCAAACCGGATCCGGTTTAGCACCGATTCGACTGACGACACTTTGCCCAGTCAGTCTTAAGGCAATCTGAAGAAGGCTTCGACCACTCTTTCACCACCTTCAGACTTCGTTAAGAATTGCCCGCGATACTCCTCCCACACTGACCCCGGGAGGCGTCTTCCAATGCCCGATTTTGACTGGAACATCCCTCTGCCCTTGCGGTTCGGCCAAGCCGAAACCCCGCAGACGAGTCTGGCCAGAGCCCTGCCGGGCGACCCCCAACGTCCCCTCTTCGAAGCCTTTATCCAGCAACGTTTCCGCAAGGCCCACGGGGCCGACATTCGTCATTTCATGCCGGAACTGTTCGGTATGCACACCGCCTCAGGTGAACTTTGTGCGGTGGCCGGTGTGCGTCTGGCGAGCAGCGGACAACTGTTTCTGGAGCGTTACCTGGATGAACCGATCGATCCGCTGATCAGTGCCGCGGCCGATCGCCCCGTGGGCCGGGCCGATATCGTCGAGGTGGGCAATCTGGCTGCCAGCGACACCGGCAATGCGCGCATGAGCATCATCGCCATCACTTACCTGCTGGCCATGGGTGGCCTGGAATGGGTGGCGTTTACCGGCAACATCGGCCTGGTGAACAGCTTTCATCGCCTGGGTTTGAAACCCGTGAGCCTTTGCGCTGCCGATCCCGTGCGGCTGGGCGACGACCGCCACTGCTGGGGCAGTTATTACGAGAGCAAGCCCTGGGTTCATGTCGGCAACATCCGCGCCGGCTTCATCCATTTGCGCAACATCGGGCTGTTCAATCGCCTGGGAGTGCCAACGTCCATCGAGGAGTCCAGTCATGTCGCCTGAACTGGAGCGTTTCAGACAGACCCTGCGCAGCCATGCCGAACGCAAGACCAATGCCATCGCCCTGTGGGGCGATCAACTGAAAGTGGACTACGCCACGCTATACGCCGAAGTGGTGTATCGCCAGCAGCGGCTGCGCGATGAAAAGGTCAAGGTGGTCGCACTGGCACTGGATAATGGCGCCGAAGCCATGCTCTGGGACCTGGCCACGCTGTTCGAAGGCCTGACCTGCCTGGCGTTGCCGGCCTTTTTCAGCCCGGCTCAACGCAGCCATTGCCTGGAACACAGCCAGGCCGAGTTGGTGATTGCCGAGCCGACATGGGACGCCGAGCTGCAAACCGCCGGGTATGAGAAAGGCGGTGAGTTCTGGCGTCGCAGCTTCAGCGGCCCGAACCGGATGCCCGAAGGCACCGCCAAACTGACCTTCACGTCCGGCACCACGGGCACTCCGAAAGGCGTGTGCCTGAGTGCCGAAAGCATTCTGCGAGTCGCCCGCGAGCTCGATCAGGCCAGTAAACCCACCGATCCCCGGCACCATCTGGCCCTGCTGCCCTTGGCGATCCTGCTGGAAAATATCGGTTGTTATGCCGCGTTATACGCAGGGGCCACGCTGAGCGTGCCGAGTCAGAAAACCCTGGGCATCGAGGGTGCCAGTGGCGTTGATGTGCCACGATTGCTCGGTTGCCTGGCCAGCCGGGCACCCGAGAGTCTGATCCTGGTGCCGCAGGTGCTGCTGATGCTGGTCAGCGCCGCCGAGCAAAAGGCCTTCTCCCCCTGCTCGTTGCGTTTTGTCGCGGTGGGGGGCGCGCGGGTTGCCGAGCAATTGCTGCAGCGCGCGCAACGTATCGGCCTGCCGGTTTACGAGGGCTATGGCCTGTCGGAGTGCGCATCGGTGGTGTGCCTCAATCGACCGCAAGCACGACGGCCCGGCAGTGTCGGCCGGCCCTTGTCGTCTGTGCAGATTCGACTCGCCGACGACGGCGAAGTGCTGATCAAGGGTTCAACCCTGCTCGGTTATCTGGGAGAGGCGCCGCACAGCGATGAATGGTGGCCCAGCGGCGATCTCGGCGAGTTCGATTCCGAGGGTTTTCTCTACCTCAAGGGGCGCAAGAAGCATCAATTCGTCACCAGTTTCGGGCGCAACGTGAACCCGGAGTGGGTCGAGGCCGAATTGACCCAACGCCGTCATATCGCCCAGGCCTTCGTCTACGGCGAAGCCATGCCCCGCAACCATGCACTGCTCTGGCCCCATCGCCCGGACTGCACCGACGAACAACTGGCAGCCGCCGTGACGGAAGCCAACGAGGCCTTGCCCGATTACGCCCGGGTCCATCACTGGAGTCGTCTGGATCAACCCTTCACCGCGGCCAACGGTCTGCTGACAGCCAATGGCCGACCGCGCCGGGATGCCATCGTCGAGCGCTACCGGGTGCAGCTGACCGAATCCGCCCTTTCCGAGGAATCCGTATCATGAGTTTTTTCGACAGGCTACAAGAAGCGACCCGGCACGAACGCCATGAACTGTTCAATCTACCCATCATTCGTGACGCCCTCGCGGGCCAGGTCAGCCTGGAAAGTTACCGGGCCTTTCTCGCGCAAGCCTATTACCACGTGCGCCACACCGTGCCATTGATGATGGCGTGTGGTGCGCGCCTGCCGTCACGCCTTGAATGGCTGCGTGAGGCCGTGTGCGAGTACATCGATGAAGAATACGGCCACGAACAATGGGTGCTCAATGACATCGAGGCTTGCGGCGGCGACAAGCACGCAGTGCGCGATGGCCGGCCGTTCTTGCCGATCGAATTGATGGTCAGCTTTCTCTACGACTTGATCGCCCGGGACAACCCGGTCGGCCTGTTCGGCATGGTCAATGTACTGGAAGGCACCAGCATCGCCCTGGCCACCCACGCCGCCGACGGCATTCGTGAACGCCTGGACTTGCCGCAAAGCGCCTTCAGCTACCTCAGCTCCCACGGCTCCCTGGATATCGAGCACATGCAGACCTATCGCCGGCTGATGAACAAGCTGGAAGATCCGGCTGACCAGGCGGCCGTGATCCATGCGTCCAGCGTCGTGTATCGGCTCTATGCCGATATGTTCCGTGGTTTGCCACATAGTGGGGAGAAGCTCGATGCGCCTGTCTGAGGCTTGCGTTGTATTGACCGGTGCCAGTGGCGGGATCGGCCTGGCCATCGCCAGCGCCTTGTGTACCAGTGGCGTCCGGGTGCTGGCGGTGGCTCGGCATCGGGAACCGCTTGAGCCATTGCTTGAGCGTTACCCGCAGTACCTGTGCTGGATCGGCGCCGACCTGACCCTGGTTGCCGACCGGCGCAAAGTGCTGGCCGCCGCCGAAATCATTGGCGGCGTCAACCTGCTGATCAATGCCGCCGGGATCAATCACTTCGCCATGCTTGAGCAGCTGGAAGACAGCGACATTGACGCCATGCTGGCGGTGAACATCAGCGCGCCGATTTGCCTGACCAAAACCTTGCTGCCGCTGCTCAAGCAAGCCGAGAGCGCGATGGTGGTGAACGTCGGCTCGACCTACGGCTCGATCGGCTACCCCGGTTACGCCAGCTACTGCGCCAGCAAATTCGCGTTGCGCGGTTTTTCCGAAGCCTTGCGCCGGGAACTGGCCGATACCCGGGTCGGTGTTCTCTATGTCGCCCCCCGTGCCACTCGCACGAGTATGAACAGCCCGGCGGCGCAAGCCTTGAATGACGCACTCAAATCCAACGTCGACGACCCGCAGAAAGTCGCATCGGCGGTGATGCACGCCATCGCCGGTGACCGGCGCGACTTGTACCTGGGCTGGCCGGAACGCTTCTTCGTGCGCCTCAACAGCTTAATGCCGAACCTGGTGGACCGCGGCTTGCGCAAGCAATTGCCACTGATCCGTCGCCTGAGTCAAAAACCTGAAAACGAGCATATGGAACCATGAAAAAATTTGCCTTTTGCCTGCTGCTGGGGGCCTTGAGCCAGAGCGTCTGGGCCCTGGACGCTGCCGACCAGCAGCGTCTGGCGGGCATCCAGCAAAGCTGGGCGCATATTCAATACGAACTGCCCGCCGAGCAACGCACCGCAGCCTTCGAAAAACTCGCCGCCCAGACGTCGGCCTTTACCCGGGAGCGCCAGTCGGTGGCCGAGGCGTGGATCTGGTCCGGCATCGTCACCAGCAGTTGGGCCGGAGCCCAGGGCGGGCTTGGTGCGCTGAGCAAGGTCAAGGACGCCAAGGTCGATCTGGAAACTGCCCTGAACCTGGACCCCAAAGCCCTGCAAGGTTCGGCCTACACCAGCCTTGGTGCACTGTACGACCGCGTACCGGGCTGGCCCATCGGATTCGGCGACGCCGACAAGGCCGGGCAATTGCTCAAACAAGCCTTGCAACTCAACCCGGACGGCATCGATAGTCTGTACTTCTGGGGCGATCACCTCTACCGTCAAAAGCGCTACAGCGAAGCCAGGGGCGCACTGCAGAAAGCCTTGCAGGCAGACCCACGACCAGGCCGCGAAACCGCCGACACCGGGCGCCGTAAAGAGATCCAGGCATTGCTGGTGGATGTGAACAAGAAACTCAACTGACAGGAGTCCGTGTGCGCTTATTACTGATCGAGGACGACATCGCCCTGGGCGAAGGCATCCATCAGGCCCTGGTCCGCGAGGGCTACACGGTCGACTGGTTGCAGGACGGCAGCAGTGCCTTGCATTCACTGCTCAGTGAAACTTTTGACCTGGCGGTGCTTGACCTTGGCCTGCCACGCATGGACGGGCTCGAAGTGCTGCGGCGCTTGCGTGACAGTGGTTCCAACCTGCCGGTATTGATCCTCACCGCCCGGGATGCCACCGAAGACCGCATCGCCGGACTGGATGCCGGGGCTGACGATTACCTGATCAAGCCCTTCGACCTGGCGGAACTCAAGGCCCGCCTGCGGGCCTTGTTGCGGCGCAGTGCCGGTCGCGCCCACGCGCTGATCGAACACGCCGGCATCAGCCTGAACCCCGGCACCCAGCAGGTCAACTATCAGGGTGAGCCGGTGGCCCTGACCCCCAAGGAATATCAGCTATTGCATGAACTGCTCTCGCCTCCGGGCCGGGTCATGACCCGCGATCATCTGATGCAATTGCTCTACGGCTGGAACGAGGAAGCGGAAAGCAACACCCTGGAGGTGCACATCCACCATCTGCGCAAGAAATTTTCCAGCGACCTGATCCGTACCGTCCGGGGTGTCGGTTACCTGGTCGAGGAGCGTCGATGACGTCGATTCGGCGTCGCACCCTGACACTGATCATCGGCCTGATGCTCGCTGGCTTTGCGGTGATCAGCGCGCTCAATCTGCATGACAGCAACCACGAAATCGCCGAAGTCTACGATGCCCAATTGGCCCAGAATGCCCGCCTGCTGCAGGGTGTGATGCGCATGCCCATGGCGAGCAAGGAACACACCGAGTTGTATCAGGCGTTCAACAAGGCCTTGAGCGAAGCGGTCCCCAGGGTCGATGGCCATCCCTATGAGAGCAAGCTTGCCTTCCAGGTGTGGAATCCCAAGGGCGAAGTGCTGGTGCATACGGCCAGCGCGCCCTCCTTGACCGCTGTCCCGTCGGAACCCGGCTTCAGCGATGTGGTAGACCTGCATAATCGCCATTGGCGCGCGTTCATGCTCGAAGACAAACACAATGACCTGCGGATCTGGGTCGGCGAGCGAGACGACGTGCGTTCGGACCTGGTGGAGCGGATCGTTCGTCATACCCTGTGGCCCAATGTGCTGGGCAGCCTGATTCTCGCGGCCATGGTCTGGATGGCGATTGGCTGGGGCCTCAAGCCTCTGGCGGACATGGCGGCGACATTGCGGGCGCGACACAGCGGGTCGCTGGAACCGCTGCAACTGACACCCCTGCCCAGCGAACTGGAACCGATGCAGGCGGCGCTCAATCGCATGCTCGCGCAGATCCAGGAAGTGCTCGGCCGCGAGCGGCGCTTCATCGCCGACGCCGCCCATGAAATGCGCACGCCCCTGGCAGTCCTGCGGGTGCATGCGCAAAACCTGCTGGAGGCCGGGACCGAAAAAGAGCGCCGCGAATCCCTGGCGTTTCTGATCGCGGGTGTCGACCGGACCAGCCGCCTGGTCAACCAGTTGCTGACGATGGCCCGCCTTGAACCGAACACCGTAACCCCGGTATTGCACGCCATTGATCTGACCGAAACCGTACGCGACAGTCTGGTTCAGCTCACCCCCTGGCTGCTGAGTAAAAACCTGGAATTGGCCTTTGACGCCAATGAGCGTCCGATTAAAGTGGTCACCGACGCCGCCGCCATCGACATTGCCCTGAACAACCTGATCAGCAATGCCGCGAACTTCTCACCCGAGCATGGCGTGATCAGGGTGCAATTGAGCCAGGCCGACGGCTGCTATAACTTGAGTGTCGAGGACCAGGGGCCAGGTATCGACGAAGCGGATCGTGGGCGATTGTTCGAACGCTTCTACAGTCGTGGGAACGCGCAAGGGGCTGGACTGGGGCTGACGATCGTCAACACCATTGCCACTCGACTGGGAGGACGGATCACCCTGGTCAACCGGCCTGAAGGCGGGTTACGGGCAACCCTGTCGATACCGGACGGTCAACGGCGAGATCCGTTGCAGCGCACTACCCGCGATCTTCCTTCCAACAACTGAAACCACCCGCTGAAACGCGACACCTGTAGGAGCTGGCTTGCCAGCGAAGACGGTATATCAGCCAATACATATATCGACTGACACACCGCCTTCGCTGGCAAGCCAGCTCCTACAGGGGATCGGGACCGAGCAACAAAGACTGTTCACTTTCACACAGCTGCACCACGTAATCCCACAACACCCGCAGCCGCACCGACTTGTGCAACTCCCGTCGCGTGCTGATCCAGTAGCTGCGCAGGATGCTTTCTTCCGGCAACAACGGCACCAGACCGGGATCGGCACTGGCCATGTAGCACGGCAACACGGCGATCCCCAACCCCGAGCGCGCGGCCTGTTGCTGGGCGATGACGCTGGTGCTGTGGAAGACGACCTGCGGGTTGCGGCAAAAACTGTTGAGAAACATCAATTCCTGGCTGAACAGCAAGTCGTCGACGTAGCCGATCCAGGCATGGCGCCCGAGATCTTCGCGGCTGTGCAGCGCCGGCGAGCGGTCCAGATAGTCCTGGCTGGCATAGAGCGCCAGGCGATAGTCGGTGAGTTTGCGGGTGACCAGCATGTCGGCAGCCGGACGTTCCAAGTGGATGCTGATCTCGGCTTCGCGGTTGAGGATGCTGACGAAGCGCGGCACTGCCACCAGTTCCACTTCCAGCCCCGGATACCGCTCGAACAGACCGTTCATGCGACTGGCGAGGAACATGATGCCCAGGCCTTCCGTGACCCCGACGCGAATCTTGCCCAGGGGCGCCGTGGATTGGGTGATTTCTTCCTGGGCCAGCAAGGCGACGTTTTCCATGGCTTCGGCGTGCTTGAGCAGCGCTTCGCCGGCCGGGGTCAGCTCATAGCCCTGGGCGTGCTGGACAAACAGCGCGGTGCCCAGGCTCTTTTCAATGGCCTCGATGTGCCGGGCCACGGTGGCGTGGGTGGTGTTCAAACGGCGGGCAGCGGTGAGCAAACGCCCGCTGCGCTGCAATTCGAGAAAAAACCGCAGGTCATTCCAGTCGAACATGAATCATCCTTGAGGCTTCGTTATGACAGGCGCTGTCTAAAAACGCACAGCGGCTGCGCAAAAACTAACATTCTTTTGACGAAAGCTAACAACTAGGATGACTGACGACAAGAACAACACTACGAGGTCAAGGATGCAGACTTCCCTTGATGAATTCGACTACATCGTGGTCGGTGCCGGGCCGGCCGGGTGTTTGCTGGCCAATCGGTTGTCGGCCAACCCGCAACACCGGGTGCTGCTGCTCGAAGCCGGCGGTCGCGACAACTATGCGTGGATTCACATCCCCGTGGGTTACCTGTTCTGCATCGGCAACCCGCGCACCGACTGGTGCTTCAAGACCGAAGCGCAGCCCGGACTGCAAGGTCGCGCCCTGAGCTACCCGCGGGGCAAGGTGCTCGGTGGCTGCTCCTCGATCAACGGCATGATCTACATGCGCGGCCAGGCCGGCGACTACGATGGCTGGGCCGCCGACGGCAATCCCGGCTGGCGCTGGAACGATGTGTTGCCGCTGTTCAAGAAAAGCGAAAACCACTTTGCCGGCGACTCACCGTTTCATGGCGCATCCGGCGAATGGCGGATCGAGCGTCAGCGGCTGTCGTGGCCAATTCTGGATGCCTTCCAACGGGCAGCCGGGCAAAGCGGCATCGCCAGCATCGAAGACTTCAACCAGGGCGACAACGAAGGCTGTGGCTACTTCCAGGTCAATCAGAAGGCCGGGGTCCGCTGGAATGCGGCCAAAGCCTTTCTCAAACCGATTCGCAACCGTCCCAATCTCACCCTGTTGACCGGCGTCGAAGTCGATCGCGTGCTGCTGGAGAATGGCCGCGCAACTGCAGTCAGTGCACGCTGGCAAAGCCAGGCGAAAACCTTCAAGGCGCGCAAGGAGATCGTCCTGTGCGCCGGTTCCGTCGGGTCACCGAGCATCCTGCAACGGTCCGGGATCGGCCCGCGACCGCTGCTGCAACGCCTGGGCATCGGCATCGCCCATGAGCTGCCCGGTGTTGGCGGCAATCTGCAGGATCACCTGCAACTGCGGATGATCTATAAGCTGGAAAACGCCCGCACCCTGAATCAGATTGCCGGCAGCCTGTGGGGCAAGATGGGCATGGGCCTGCGTTACCTGTATGACCGCAGCGGCCCGCTGTCCATGGCGCCAAGCCAACTCGGCGCGTTTGCCCGGTCGGGGCCGGAGCAGACCTCGGCCAACCTTGAATACCATGTGCAGCCGCTGTCCCTGGAACGCTTCGGCGAACCCTTGCACGCGTTCCCCGCGTTCACCGCATCGGTCTGCGATCTGCGACCGCAAAGCCGGGGTCGCATAGAGATTCGCTCCGCCGACCCGCAGCAAGCACCGCTGATCCAGCCCAATTACTTAAGCCATCCAGAAGATTTGCGGGTCGCGGCCGACGCCATTCGCCTGACTCGGCGCATCGTGTCGGCTCCGGCCCTGCAAGCTTTCAAACCGGTCGAATACCTGCCCGGCGACAGCTTGCAAAGCGAAGAAGAGTTGCACGAAGCCGCCGCGCGAATCGGCACCACGATTTTCCATCCGGTCGGCACCTGCCGCATGGGCAATGACGCGGACGCGGTGGTCGACGCCGAGCTGCGGGTTCACGGTATTCCCGGCCTGCGCATCGCGGATGCTTCGATCATGCCGCGCATCACCTCGGGCAACACTTGCTCGCCGACGCTGATGATTGGCGAAAAAGCCGCGCAACTGATCCTCAACCCCTCGACAAGGAGCCTGACCTCACCCATGGAACGGGTCACGAACGCTTGAACACCAACATCCCTGTAGGAGCTGGCTTGCCAGCGAAAGCGGTCTATCAGCCAATACATATATCGACTGACACACCGCCTTCGCTGGCAAGCCAGCTCCTACAGAGGGGTGTGTCAGGCACAAAAAACAGCGCCAACGGGACGTTTTACATCCGATACATCGACAGTAGCGGCACCAGGCCCACAAGGCCGGTGCCGACAGTGGAACAACAAAAACAATCACTGTGAGGGATACGATATGTCAGAACATGTTCAGCCACTGGAAGCCGTACGCAGTGCGGGGACCAGCCGCGAGACCCAGAAAGTCATCTTTGCCTCATCGCTCGGGACGGTGTTCGAGTGGTACGACTTTTTCCTCTACGGCGCCCTCGCGGCGGTCATCAGCAAACAGTTTTTCGCCGGGGTCAACGACACCACCGCGTTCATCTTTGCGCTCATGGCGTTCGCCGCCGGTTTCATCGTGCGCCCATTCGGCGCGTTGGTATTCGGCCGGCTCGGGGACATGATCGGGCGTAAATACACCTTCCTTGCCACCATCATTCTCATGGGCGTGGCGACCTTCTGCGTCGGGCTGCTGCCGACCTACGCCAGCATCGGCATCGCGGCGCCGATCATTCTGGTGGTGCTGCGCATGCTTCAGGGCCTGGCCCTGGGCGGTGAATACGGCGGTGCTGCCACTTACGTCGCGGAACACGCGCCGATGGGCAAACGCGGTTTTCATACCAGCTGGATTCAGTCCACCGCAACCCTCGGCTTGCTGCTGTCGCTGCTGGTGGTCCTGGCCTGCCGCTACTTCACCGGTGATCAGTTCGAAGTCTGGGGCTGGCGCATTCCGTTTCTGTTTTCAATCATCCTGCTGGGCATTTCGACCTGGATTCGCATGAGCCTGCACGAATCGCCCGCCTTCGTGAAAATGAAAGAGGAAGGCAAACTCTGCAAGTCGCCGCTGCGCGATTCCTTCGGCAAATGGGAAAACCTCAAAGTCGTCCTGATCGCCCTGTTCAGCATCAACGCCGGGCAAGCGGTAACCTTCTACGCCGCGCAGTTCTACGTACTGTTCTTCCTGACCCAGTTCCTGAAAATGGACCCGGCCCTGGCCAACAGCCTGCTGATCGTCAGCGTGATCATCGGCGCGCCGTTCTTCATCTTTTTCGGCTGGCTGTCGGACAAGGTCGGGCGCAAACCGGTACTCATGATCGGCCTGCTGCTGGCGACCGCGCTGTACTTCCCGATCTTCAAGTCCATCGCCCACTACGCCAACCCGGCCATCGACCAGGCCAGCCGCCAGGCACCGATCACCGTGCTGGCCGACCCGGCCACCTGCACGTTCCAGTTCGACCCGGTGGGCAAGGCGAAATTTGACAGCCCATGCGACAAGGTCAAGACCTTCCTGGTCAAGCAGGGCCTGCCTTACAGCAGTGAAGCGGCCCCGGCCGGCAGCGGCGTGCAGGTGAGCGTTGGCGAGGTGAAAATCGATGGCTACGACGAAGCGGCGTTGCGTGGCGCGGTGACATTGGCGGGGTATCCGTCACAAGCTGATACGCAACAGGTCAACAAGTCCATGATCGTGGCGCTGATGGTGGCGCTGATCATCATTTCGGCCATGTGCTATGGCCCGCTGGCGGCACTGATGGTCGAACTGTTCCCGACCCGCATCCGCTACACCTCGATGTCCCTGCCCTACCACATCGGCAACGGCTGGTTCGGCGGTTTCCTGCCGACCGTGTCGTTTGCCCTGGTGGTGTACACCGGGGACATCTTTTACGGGCTGTGGTACCCGGTAGTGATTACCGGGGTGAGCCTGGTGGTGGGGCTGATCTGCCTGCGCGAGACCAAGAACGTGGATCTGGACACCAACTAATAGCCCGTGCAAAAAAACGCCCCGCAACCCGGGGCGTTTTCGTTAATCTGATCGCTCGACGCATCCATCGCCCCGCCACTCTCCAGACCGAGGCACCATGATCATTTCATCCGCATCCGACTATCGCGAGGCCGCCCGCCGCAAACTTCCGCGTTTTTTATTCGACTACATCGATGGCGGCGCTTATGCAGAGCATACGCTGCGAGCCAACAGCGCCGACCTGGCCGACATCAGTCTGCGTCAGCGCATTCTGAAAAACGTCGAAACCCTGAGCCTGGAAACCACCCTCTTCGACCAACCGCTGGCAATGCCGATCATTTTGGCGCCGGTCGGCCTGACGGGCATGTTCGCCCGTCGGGGTGAAGTACAGGCCGCAAAAGCCGCGCAAAACAAAGGCATCCCGCTGTGCCTGTCGACGGTATCGGTGTGTTCGATCGAGGAAGTCTCGAGTCAAAGCCAACAACCCCTCTGGTTTCAACTGTATGTGTTGAAAGACCGGGGGTTCATGAGAAACGCGCTGGAGCGTGCCAAGGCCGCCGGCGTGCAGAACCTGGTGTTTACCGTGGATATGCCCACGCCCGGGGCCCGCTACCGGGATGCACACTCGGGCATGTCAGGGCCTTTTGCTGCCTCGCGGCGAATTTTCCAGGCCATGACCCGACCCGCCTGGGCCTTCGATGTAGGCGTCATGGGCCGTCCCCACGACCTGGGGAATGTGTCGAAGTACCTGGGCAAGGCGGTCACACTCGAAGACTACATGGGTTGGCTGGCCAACAACTTCGACCCTTCGATCAGCTGGAGCGATCTGGAATGGATTCGTGAATTCTGGAAAGGCCCGATGATCATCAAAGGCATTCTCGACCCCCAGGATGCCAGGGACGCGGTCAGCTTTGGCGCCGATGGCATCGTCGTGTCGAACCACGGTGGGCGACAGCTGGACGGCGTGCTTTCCACGACCAGGGCCTTGCCGCCGATCATGCAGGCCATCGGCAATGATCTGACGGTGCTGGTCGACTCCGGGATCCGCTCGGGCCTGGATGTCGTACGGATGCTGGCGCTGGGGGCGAAAGGCGTCATGCTGGGGCGCTCGATGGCCTATGCATTGGCTGTCGACGGTCAACGCGGGGTGGAAAATATGCTGGCTATCTTTGCCAAGGAGATGCGCGTGGCGATGACCTTGACCGGGGTGACGTCAATTGGTCAGATTGATGAATCCACCTTGGTTGATGCTGTTCATTGTAGGAGCGAGCTTGCTCGCGATGATCGTTAACGATTACGCGTGTTTACTGGCTGAACGCCGCGCTCTTGAGTCCATCGTCGGAACGCCGCCCGGAGCAAGCTCGCTCCTGCAATGAACGGCATTACGCCCATACGGGGCGTTTTAATATTCCGGAAAACGACCATCACTCGACGTCTTTCAGAATCTCGAACGTCACTTGATCGGGATAAAAGGCCACGTAATCGCGAATCTGCTCGACAGACACTTTGGGGTTTTCATAGCTCCACACCGCATTGGCGCCTTCATGCCCCGGGATCTGCAAACTGAAATAGCTGGCGTCGCCCTTGTAGGGGCAATAGCTGGTGTGGTCGGTGCGGGCGAAATATTTTTCGTCGATGTCCTCCCGGGGGACGTAGTACACCGGAGGATAATTGGCCTCCAGCAGCACCAGCGCTCGAGCGGACGCGGCCACTTGAATACCGTGAAACTTCACCAGAAGGCAGCCAGGCTGTTCTGCAATGGTGATGACAGGACTGGGACCGGAGCTTTTCATCACTATCTCCTGGATCATGGGAAGATGCTTGGCTGTGGCGAGGGGGCTTGTCGGAACGCCGCATCGCCCCGTTTGGGCTGCGCCGCAGCCTCAAAACCTGCCACCGCGATGTAACAGGTATACCTCATGTTGCGCCATGGCGGCTGCTTCGCAGCTGAACGGGAGCAAGCACCTTGGCCGCAAGATCAAAAGATCGCAGCCTGCGGCAGCTCCTACCGCAGGCTGCGATCTGTTTTATGACCGCGAGCAACCTTTTGCTGTACATCCATACAGATAATGATTGCCCCGGCGCTCATCACCCGCCATTCTGTGCACCTCTCGAACACTGATCGACGACGGTGGCCATGCAGCTGTACCTCTGTGAAAAACCTTCCCAGGCCAAAGACATTGCGGCCGTACTCGGCGCCAGGCGTCGCGGCGACGGCTGCTGGCTGGGAACGAACGTCACGGTGACCTGGTGCATCGGCCATCTGCTCGAAACCGCGCCGCCGGATGCCTACGACGCCCGTTACAAACGCTGGGTACTGGCGGACCTGCCGATCATTCCAGAGAAGTGGAAGATGACCGTCAAGCCCCGTACCGCCAGTCAATACAAGGCGGTCAAACGCTTGCTTGGCGAGGCCACCGAACTGGTGATCGCCACCGACGCCGACCGTGAGGGCGAGATGATCGCCCGGGAACTGGTGGAGCATTGTCGTTATCGCGGGCCGATCCGGCGGCTATGGCTGTCGGCGCTGGACGACGCGTCGATCCGCAAGGCGCTGGCGGCGCTCAAGCCCGGGGCCGAGACCTTCAGTCTTTATCATTCGGCACTGGGTCGCTCACGGGCCGACTGGCTGATCGGAATGAACATGAGTCGGCTGTTTACCCTGCTGGGGCGTCAATCCGGTTATCAGGGGGTATTGCCGGTCGGCCGGGTGCAAACGCCGACCCTGCGCCTGGTGGTGGATCGTGACCGCAGCATTGCCGACTTCGTCCCGGTCGCTTATTGGGCCATCGACGTGCAGCTGCTGCACGACGGCACCGCATTCACCGCGCAATGGCGGGCGGCCTCCGACGCGTGCGACGATCAGGACCGCTGCCTGAATCAGGCGCTGGCACAGCAAGCGGCGGCGGCGATGGGCAGTGCGACGAGTGCCCGGGTCATCAAGCTGCGTACCGAGCGGATGCGCGAAGTGGCGCCCCTGCCGTTCGATCTCGGAACCTTGCAGGAGGTCTGCTCGAAGAAGCTGGGCCTCGGCGCCCAGGAAACCCTCGATATCGCCCAGGCGCTCTACGAAACCCACAAGGTCATCACCTACCCGCGCAGCGACTGCGGCTACCTGCCTCTGAGCCAGCACAGCGAAGCGCCGGGCATCCTGGCGGCGCTGAGGCAGGCCGACCCGGCGCTGAACGCCTTGAACGATCACCTGGAGCCTCAGCGCCGCTCACGGGCCTGGAACGATGCCAAGGTCAGCGCTCACCACGGCATCATTCCCACCGCAGCGGCAAAGAACCTCGAGCGGCTGGTGGGCAAGCAGCGGGCGGTCTACACGCTGATTCGCGCGCGTTATCTGGCGCAGTTTCTGCCCAACCACGAATACGACCGCACCCAAGCCGACTTCGACTGTGCCGGTGAAGCCTTGCGCGCCGTGGGCAAGCAGATTGTCGAGCCCGGCTGGAAACGCGCCCTGCCTGAGGCCCTTGCCCCGGCCAAGGGCCGCGAAGCGCCGGTGCCGCAAACCCTGCCGGCATTGGCCGAAGGGCGCGATTGCGCAGTGGCCGACGTGAAGCTCAAGGACCTCTGGACGCAACCGCCCAAGCCGTTTACCGAAGGCGACCTGATCAAGGCGATGAAGAACGTCGCCAAACTGGTGGAAGATCCGCTGCTCAAGCAAAAGCTCAAGGACACCACCGGCATCGGCACCGAAGCGACCCGGGCCTCGATCATCCAGGGTTTGCTGGACCGCGGTTACCTGATCAAGCACGGCAAGGCCCTGGCCGCGACCCCGGCCGCGTTCAGCCTGATCGATGCCGTGCCGCGCGCCATTGCCGATCCCGGGACCACGGCGATCTGGGAACAGGCGCTGGACATGGTGCAGAGCGGTGAAATGAGCCTGGAAGAATTCGTCACCAAACAGGCCGCCTGGATGAGCAAGCAAGTCGCCCGTTGCGCCGGCCTGAACCTGACCATCAGCGGGCCGGCAAGCCCGGCCGGACTCGGCGCCACGCCGTGGAAAAACAAACGCAAACCCGCCAAGCGCAAACCCTCGACGGGCACCAGACGCGCGGCGAAACCGGCGAGCAAGGCTTGAGGGCCACGCACAGTCCTGTGGCGAGGGAGCTTGCTCCCGCTGGACGGCGAAGCCGTCCCAAAAGCTCGATCTATGCTTGCCCAGTATCAGGCTTGCACCAGCATCAGGAGCCACGCCCCATGCTTTCAATAGAACTGCACGCCGCCCAGCGCGACGAACTGGAAACGATTGAAAACCTGATGCAGTTCTACCTGCATGATTTCAGCGAGTGGCTGCCGCTGAAACTCGGTGGGCATGGCTTCTTCGACATCCAGCCCCTACTGGATTACTGGCGCAACCCCGCGACCCGGCCATTCCTGATCAAGGTCGACGACGAGTTGGCCGGTTTCGTGACCGTGGATGACGTCGTCCATCTACCCGGCGCCCACTACAACATCGGCTACCTTTTTGTCAGCCGACGATTTCGTGGCCAAGGCGTCGCGAAATTTGTCGTTTCCACCCTCTTGAACCAATTCCCCGGTCAATGGCAGATTTTCCATATCGAGGCAAACCAGGCGGCACGGTTGTTCTGGGCCAGGGTGATGCCCGATCTCGCGGGCGGTGAGTTCACGGTGCATCAGCTGCCGGTGGGTGGTTACCCTTGTACCTTTTACCGCTTTGAAAGATCGCAGCCTTCGACAGCGCCTGCACCGGTCCCGTAGGCGCTGCCAAAGGCTGCGATCCTGGCGATTTCAACTACGCCACCCTCCTCCAAGCGCCCGCCGCACTGATTTTTCTAATTCCAAAACCACTTTGTCCGACAATATGTAGTGAGTAAAAATATTCACTACAAAACCGTTGACGCCTCCGATTTGCCCTTGCATGATGCAGATGTCTCCCCGATCGGGAGTACAGGCAACATGTTTGAGCAAGCTCGTCTGACCGCCGAGCTGTTTTTCCCGGATACACGCTGCCCACAAGGCAGATTGAAGAAGCTGACCTGGCCTGAACGTCCAGTACAAGGGCGAGAAGCGCTGGCGATCAATCCTCATGAAGCTTGTGGCCGACCCTGAAAACGTCGGCAATGGCCTGAAGGTTTTCGCTGCTTCTCTTCGTTGTGACGCTTTTGCGTAGCAGTTATTCAACACGACTACATGCAACAGACGCGGACCCCGTCATTTTTGTCGGTCGACCGCTGACGTCCTGGTTTCGGTGCCAGGGATCAACTAACCGATGGGCTACCTGTATTAGCGAATCAACTTTGAAAGATCACCAAATGGTCAAGGGGCTTTATTATGAATCTGAACAATCAACCCACTATCGATGAACTGGCTCGTATGTTCGCGGCGCAAAAAGACAGCCATGACAGCCATATCCTGTGGATCAGCAAGTCGGGCCAGGTGCATATCGACTGCCTGTCGCCGCATGCCCATGAAGCCGAGTTCGACCGCAACAACCAGAACCTGCTCGCCCGACTGAAGATGTACCGTCGTGGCCAGGGTTATGTCGGCAAGAAAGCCGCGGCCGACAAGGACTTCATCGGTAATGTCCTGCAAACGCTGAAACAGGCGTGGGCCTCGATGCAGAACCACAACGAAGTTCGGGTGATTGACCGGTTCTACTGATTCCCTGGGGGACACCCCATCAATGAAAAAGGCCCCGCTCGTCAAATCGAGCGGGGCCTTTTTGTTTGTCTCGTTCGCAGCAAAACAAAGCTATCGTTAATCCTATGGCTGTTGGTCCCTGGAGACTTGCGATGAAAAGTACCCTGACATTCCTGGTGTTGCTGGTGTTGCTGGTCATGACCAATGCTGCCCAGGCCAACAGCATCCCTGGCATTCCCTCATTCGATGTGGACTGCCCCGGGACAATTGTCGTCCACGCCGATCAGGACGGCCCCGTATTGATCAACGAGAAGGAGGCCACCACCAAAGTCATCGACGATCGTCGCTTCGAAGCCAAGGGTTCGGGCATCACAATTTATATCGTCCTCGCCGATGACGACTCCGTGACCGTGTCCTCGACCGGCAAGGCACCCAACGGCGTGTGCCAGTCAGTGGATGATTGACCTCGCCGACTCATCCGCAACCGCAGCCAACACCAGCTCCATAAAGGCCACCGACGCCGCACTGTGATAATTGTTTTTGCGCCGAAGCAGCGCAGCACCTCGCCCGGGCGCCTCCCCCAGCAACGCAATTTTGCGCAACGCACGGTCCTGGGTAGCAATGGGTTCCGGCAGGACGGTGGCAATGGCCGTGTGCCGGATCACTTCGAGCAAGGTGCTCACCGAGTTGACCTCGATCACCACCTTCGGTGTGATCTGCTCCAGGGCGAAGTACTCATCTATACGATTACGGGTGACGAAGTCCGTGGTCAGCAACGCAAACTCCAATCGCGCCAACGCCCCGGCAGACAACGCCTCCCGGCTTTCGTACAGGGGATGATCGCGTCCCACCATCACTCCCAGGGTTTCGGTAAATGCCGGGATCGCCTCGATGTCGGCATGCCTGACCTGGGTAAACGCGATAGCGATATCCAGTGAGTCATCCACCAGCCCGGCCTCGATATCGTCCATCGACAACTCGAAAATCTGCAGATGGATGTTCGGATACCGCGCCACGTAGTCGCGCACCAACGGTCCCACCAGGTACGCCATGAAGGTCGGCGTCATCGCCAGTCGCAAGGTGCCACGGGATAAATCCTTGACGTCGTGCAGCGCACGTTTGCCCGCCTCCAGCTCCACCAATACCCGACGTGCGCACTCGATGTAGGCCTGGCCCGCATCGGTTGGCTTGACCGTGCGCGAGGTCCGGTCGAACAGGCTCACGCCCAGGGTTTCTTCCAGTTGCCGGATCTGTTGCGACAGGGTCGGCTGGGAGACGTGCAGCGCCTCGGCGGCGCGGGTGAAGCCGCCGTGGTCGGCGACTGCCAGCAAATAGCGCAGATGTCGCAGCAGCATGGGGATTCCTATCTATAGGCAGCACTTATGCATTGCATTGTATATCGGTCTTGGACGCTATGGATCAATCAGCCGAATATTGCTCCACACCCAAGCAACACAACACCGACAGGAGAACCCCCATGCAACAGTCCCACGCTTACAACGACCCGAGTCTGGCCCTGACAACCTCGATCCTTGATGCAAAGGCGCGCAAAAACCTGTCGTGGCAGGCTCTGGCTGACGGTACCGGCCTCAGCCTGGCCTACGTCACCGCCGCCCTGCTCGGCCAGCACCCGCTGCCGGAAAGCGCCGCCAACGTGATCGGCGACAAACTCGATCTGGACGCCGACGCGGTGGCCCGCCTGCAGATCATTCCCCTGCGCGGCAGCCTCTCGGGAATCCCGACCGATCCGACCATCTACCGCTTCCACGAAATGATCCAGATCTACGGCACCACCTTGAAAGCCCTGGTCCATGAACAATTCGGCGACGGCATCATCAGCGCGATCAACTTCAAGCTCGACATGAAGAAGGTCGAAGACCCGGAAGGTGGCTCACGCGCTGTGATTACGCTCGACGGCAAGTTCCTGCCGCTGCGTCCTTTCTAAGTGCATACCGGCCCGCACCGATGTGCGGGCTGACCCCGAACCACACAGGAGTCAGTATGAAAGCGCTCATCGAAGGTTTTTTAAAGTTCCAGAACGAGGTCTTTCCGCAACGGACCGACCTGTTCAAACACCTGGCCACCACCCAGCATCCGGGCACCTTGTTCATCACCTGTTCCGACAGCCGTGTCGTACCGGAACTGCTGACCCAACAAGAGCCCGGTGAACTGTTCGTGATCCGCAACGCCGGCAACATCGTGCCCTCCTACAGCCCGCACCCGGGCGGTGTGTCGGCCACGGTCGAATATGCGGTTGCGGTGCTCGGCGTGACTGACATTGTGATCTGCGGCCACTCCGATTGCGGCGCCATGACCGCCGTTGCCCAGTGCACCTGCATGGATCACCTGCCGGCCGTCAGCGGTTGGTTGCAACACGCCGAGTCGGCAAAAGTCATCAATGAATCCCGCTCTCACGCCAGTGGCGCGGCGAAAGTGAGTTCAATGGTGCGGGAAAATGTGATTGCCCAACTGGCCAATATCCAGACGCATCCCAGCGTACGGCTGGCCCAGGAAAAAGGCCTGCTGAACCTGCATGGCTGGGTCTACGACATCGAAACCGGTTCGATCGATGCCCTGGATGGCAGCAGCCGCACGTTCGTGTCGCTGGCCGAGCACCCGACCCTCTGTGCGGTTTATGGCAAAGCGGCTGAAGTGGCTTGAACCCGTGCGGTCCGCGAAACGAACACTGCAGCGCCCCGGCTCAGGGGAGCGCTGCACTCAGGCAACCGCGGCGATCATTTGTCGTCCATCTTCCTTGACGTGGGTGGCCGATACTCGGTGCTCTCTTCGGCGTCGGGCGCACCTGGAACACTTCCCGGTGTGAACACGTGCGTCGTTAAGCCGCTGGCATCGATGTCGACGACACCATTGACCGAGCGGGCCAGCGCAACAGCCTGCTCACACTCTCTATGGGTGTCGACGAGGCCGCTCAACAGCACCTTGCCCGCCAGGGTCTTGACATGGATATGCAGGCCCAGGCCTGGTTTGGCCATTGCCAGCGCCGATTTCACCCGGGTGGTAATCCACGCGTCGTGCGCGACCATTTCCAGGTTATGAGAGTAATGCTCAAAGGAATGACGTTTCATGGTGCAACCCTCCCTTACGCAATCAGAAGCCTGTCCGTCCCGTTGGCTGTGTTGCCTCTGACTCTCAGACGAGCGTTACGGACACTTGATCGATTTCGGAGTGCTCGTCACGCAAACACAGACCCAACATTCATTATAGTTCGGCCGGTGCTTGTGGTCGGAATGCCGTCCGCGGGTGTGCCTTAACGCTTGACTGACAGATCGGTCTGCGTCATGCGACTGCGAATGGTGAATACCCCATCACCGGAGAGAATGGCGCTGCGCGCGAACAGACGACCGCTCTCCCAGTTCGAAAGGCCCAGTTCCGGCTTATTCAGCGCGTACTGCCCGTCGACCCAGCGGGTAATGCCGTTGCCGACAAAAGGCGCGTTGACCGCGTTGTAGAAGCGTTCCTGAGCCTGGGCATCGTCACTGATCAACGACACGGTGAACTGCGGGCTGTAGCGGTTGAACAAGGCGATAGACTGGTCCAGGTCCTCGACTATCTTCAGGCTGACTTCCGGGGTTTCTTCCCATTCCCACTCGCGGCCCAACTGATCTTCGGACAGCGGTTCGGCCAAGGGTTCGGATTGATAACCTTCGGCGCGATACACCTCGACACTCGCGGTCAGCCACTCGCTTGGCAAATACGCCTCGCTACCCTCGACGATGTGCAGCTTGCAGCCCTGGCCCCGGGCGACGCCGGCCTGTTGCACCGCCTCGAGAAACAGCGGTACCAGCTCAACGGCACGGTCGCGGTGGATCAGGCACACGTTCAGGGTGTTGCAGACTTTGCGGTCCAGGGAATGGCGCACCACAGCGGCAAAGCGTGCGGCATCGGCGTCCTGGTTCGCGATCAACCAGGCGCCGCCGGTGCCATGAAGGCTGACGGCTGTGCCGGCCTGTTGCGCGATACTGCCCAACTGGCTGACAGCCCGGCCCGATCCACGGGCCACGGCCAGCGACAGGCGTCGATCGGCGAACATCGCCCAACCGGCGGCGTGATTGACGCTGTCCACCAGCGACACTGCGCCAGTCGGCAACCCGGCGTCGGCCAGCGCCGGATTCAGCGCGTGGGCGACGATCGCTTGCGCAGTGCCCAACGCATCGCTGCCAATGCGCAGTACCGCGGTGTTGCCCGTGCGCAGCACGCCCGCCGCGTCGGCGAAGACGTTTGGACGGCCCTCGAAGACAAAGGCGACGATGCCCAGGGGCGACACCACTTGCTCGACTTTCCAGCCGTCATGCTCGATGCAACTGATCACTTTGCCCCGGGTGGCCGACGCATCGCGCCAGGCCCTGAGGCCGGCGATCATGTCGCGGCGCATGCGCTCATCGGCCAGCAGGCGCGTGGTGGAACGTCCGCGCGCCTTGGCCCGTTCGATGTCCGCCAGGTTCGCGGCTTCGATCAAGGCCCAGCAATCCGGGGATTCCAGACGTTGGGCGAACAGATCGAAGAACGCGCTGATCGCCTGATCCGATACCGCGGACATCGCCTTGAATGCCGCTTGCGCCCGTTCGATCGCGACAGTCGCCGCTTGCTGGTCCGCCACCGGAATCAGTAACAATTCACCGCTGAGCTGCTCCACCAGCAAGTGGTCACCGGGCTGGAAGCGCGCTGCCAGTTCGGGGCTGACCACCGTGACACGGTTACCGGCGAAAGGGATCGGGGTGCCAGCAACCAGACGTTCGAGCGCAAGAGACATGAAGCGATTCACCATGCAATGGGCGGGCGGAAAATGTATAGCAAAAGTCGCGGAGCGTCACCAGCGATGCCCTGGGCGACCTGCCCCCCCATGGACCGAATAAACCCAATCCCACATACACCACTGTCCCCGGGTAGGAGCTGCCGCAGGCTGCGATTTTTTGATCTTGATCTTCAACAATTTCAAACAAGATCATAACAAGATCAAAAGATCGCAGCCTTCGGCAGCTCCTACGCCGACCGGGTTCGTCAATTTGATGGGGTACTTCCAGCTCCGGCGATACACGACCACGTATCAAAGTGTGTACAACCCCCCTCCCGACACACCCCGCCGCTATAACCCGCCCCCAAAGACACACCGCAGATACACCTGCTTGATGAAATGTGCCTGTCGATCGGCCAAGCCGGCCAAGGCGCTCAACTCACTCAATGCTACGGAGTATCACCATGTTCAAGCTCTCGACTTCTTCCCTGACCCTCGGCCTGATGATCGCCGGTGGTCTGGCCCTGTCCAACGTGGCATCGGCCTCCGAATCGGAAACATTCAGTATGAAGCAACTGGCCCATGGTTATAGCCAGGCTCAGGCCGACACTGCGGAAAAACCGGCAGAAGGCAAATGTGGCGAAGGCAAGTGCGGCGCCGGCGAGTAGCCCCCGGCGTGGGGCATGCCGTTGCCCAACATCCCTGACTGAACGGAGATCTCGTCCATGACCACCTCACTATCTTCGGCCGTCAAAGGCCTGCACCTGAACCTCGACCGTACCGGTACCTGGATCGCGCCCCTGACCCTGCGGGTGTTCCTCGCCTGGGAGTTCTTCGAATCCGGCCTGGAAAAATTCAATGGGCAGAACTGGTTCGCCGATATCCAGGAGCGCTTTCCGTTTCCGTTCAACCACGTGTCGGCCACGTTGAACTGGGAACTGTCGATGTGGGCCGAACTGATTTGCGCACTCGCCCTGTTGATCGGCCTGGGGACGCGGGTTTCGGCCTTCATTCTGGTCGTGGTAACCCTCGTTGCGACCGCCGCCGTTCACTGGCCGGCCGATTGGTCTACATTGAGTGAGCTTGCCCAGGGTTACGCCATCAGCAACAAGGGGCACGGCAACTTCAAGCTGCCGCTGATCTACCTGGTGGCCTTTATGCCGCTGCTACTCTCTGGCGCCGGCAAGCTCAGCGTCGACGCGCTGCTGGCTCGATTCTTCTGGCGTCACAACCCTCGTTGAAATGTTACCGTGACAAGCTTCACTTCCCACTTCACTTGTGTAGACAGGAGCCATCATGAGCGTGACCACCCAATGGATCGAGATCGACAGCGCCGACGGTAAATTCGGCGCTTACCTGGCCATCCCGCATACCCGCAAGGGCCCGGGAATCGTGCTGATCCAGGAGATCTTCGGCGTGAATGAACACATTCGCTCGGTTGCCGAGCAATACGCTGCCGACGGCTACCTGGTCATCGCACCGGACTTGTTCTGGCGCAGCGGCCAGCGCATCGAACTGACCTACGACGAAGCCGGCTGGAAACGCGCCGTCGAGTTGATGAACGCCACCGACGTCGGCAAGGCCCAGAAAGACATCGAACTGGCCATTGACGCGTTGAAAGCCCAGCCGGGCCTGGACGGCGGGATCGCCTCCATCGGCTACTGCTTTGGCGGCCTGCTGTCCTACCACACCGCCGCGAATGGGCTGGTTGACGTGGCCGTTGCCTATTATGGCGGCGGGATCCAGAACCAACTGGAACGCGCCGATGACATCGACGTGCCGCTGCTGATGCATTTCGGTGAAGAGGACAGCCACATTCCGTTGGACGCCGTGGAGAAAATCGCCGAACGTTTCGAGAACAACGATAACGTGGAAATCGTCGTGTACCCGGAGGCCGAACATGGCTTCAACTGCTCGCATCGTGACAGCTACAACCAGCGTGCGGCGGCTGAGGCCCATGGCAATACGTTGATCTTTTTGGGTCAGGAGCTGTAAGACCGACACAATATGCGTGCACGGCAGCGATTCCTGTAGGAGCTGGCTTGCCGGCGAAGGCGGACTCACATCCGGCATCGATGTTGACTGACATTCCGCCTTCGCTGGCAAGCCAGCTCCTACAGGGGGCCGGGTACGTCCGCGGAATCAGGCCTCCTTCAACAGCCAGCGCTGATCACACCGCTTCCAGTTGAGTGGCGGCCAGCTGCGGATGTGCACTGCGCTCATGCACATGCGCAGTCGGCGTACGGTCAATCAGCAGGCTCAACAGTTCCGGGCGGCTGTAGTGCCCGCGCGAATCCATCATGCGTTTGCGTTTGTCGATCAGCCCCATATCGAGGTCGGCAATCACCTCGCCCTCACCTTCGGTCAACGACCCCAGCACCACCCCGTCCGGGCTGACAATCGCGCTGAAGCAACCACCGGAAATCGGACCGAGGGGACAACCTGTGTCGGCCATGATCTGCGCCTGCTGCTCAGGGTTCAGCCAGGCCGTGGAATTGACCACGAAACACGCCGATTCCAGCGCATGCTGACGGATGCTGACTTCCATTTGCGAGGTGAACAGCGGACCTGCAAACGACCCTGGATACATCGCCGCATGGATCTGTTCGCCATCGGCCATCAAGGCGTAACGGGCCAGCGGATTGTAATGTTCCCAGCACGCCAGTTGGCCGATACGCCCCACCGCGCTGTCGGTGGCGCGCAAACCCGAGCCGTCGCCCATGCCCCAGATCATGCGTTCGTGATAAGTCGGAGAAATCTTGCGCCGATGCTGGATCAGTGTGCCGTCGGCATCGAACAGCAACTGCGCGTTGTACAAGGTGCCGCCATCACGTTCGTTGACCCCGATGGACACCACCATGCCGGCCTGTCTGGCGGCGGCGCCGATGGCTTCGGTGGTGGCCGAAGGAACTGTGACGGCCTGATCCAGCAGTTTGAGGTGCTCGGCGCCCATCTGGAACGGCGACTGCACGAACGAGAAATACGGGTAGTAAGGCACGATGGTTTCCGGGAACACGACGAACTGCACGCCTTTGTCACCGAGTTCGAGAATCTTCTGCAGCACTTTGTCGACGGTGCCTTCACGGCTGTAAAGAACGGGACTGATTTGTACGGCGGCGGCTTTAACAAGGGTCATGGCAGTAATCTCATTAGAAAGTGGGCTCCAACGAGATTAAATTACGCTAATAATATTAAGACTAAAATGTCATACACACCACCTTTCAGGACACCGCCCCCTGTAGGAGCTGGCTTGCCAGCGAAGGCGTCATCGCGGCCACCATCGCCTTCGCTGGCAAGCCAGCTCCTACAGCGAAGGCGATTCCGAATACGCCATCACCGGCAAGCCGTGCCTCAGCAAATGGAGGCATGATCATCCGCGATTGGCCCGCTGAATCACCTGCGGCGGTTGCCCGAAAGCCCGGATAAACGCCCGACGCATCCGCTCCCGATCGCCAAACCCGGTATCCGTCGCCACCACATCAATAGGATGCCGACCGGTCTCCATCATCAACCGCGCCGCTTCCACCCGCAGGTTTTCAATGGCCTTGGCCGGTGATTGCCCGGTTTCGGCATGGAACACGCGGCTGAACTGCCGAGGACTGAGATTGGCCGCGCCGGCCAGTTCCTCGACCGACAGCGCGGACTTCAGGTTCTGCTTGGCGTAGGTCAACGCAGCCTGGATGCGATCGGTCTTGGGCTCCAGTTCCAGCATCACCGAAAACTGCGACTGCCCGCCCGCCCGTCGGTGGTACACCACGAGTTGCCGCGCCACCCGCCGGGCGATTTCCGCGCCCAGATCCTTTTCCACCAGAGCCAGCGCCAGATCGACACAGGCGCTCATCCCCGCGGCCGTCCAGATATTGCCGTCGTTGATAAAGATCCGGTCGTCCTCGACCTTCACCTTGGGGTACGCCTTCTGCAGCGCCGGGGCATGACACCAGTGCGTAGTCGCGCGCCGGCCATCGAGCAAGCCCGCCTCGGCCAGCGCGATCGCACCGGTGCAGATCGCCCCCAGGCGCCGGGTGGTCCGGCTGGCACTGCGCAAGAATTCCACCAGGCCGGGAGCAACCGGACGGATCAGGTTATCGCCCATCACCAGCAGCGTATCGAACGAGCGCTGGTCGAACGCCGTGGTCTCCACGCCAAACCCGGCGGAGGTCTGCACCGTGCCGCCGTGCTCGGACAGCAGGGAAATGCGGTAGGCCGGTTCGTCGGTGGCGGTGTTGGCCAACTCGAAGGTGGCGCACATGGCCAGACCGAGCACCTGGAATCCGGGGTAGACGATGAGTCCGATGTGCAGCATGGCGGCTGTCTCCTTTGACCTTAAAGGTGGCACACCAGCTTTCCAGCCACCCGCTTCTCACAGTACGCCCTAATCGGGTCTATACATAACTGTAATCAGTTGGCCGAAAAACACGAGGCACAGGCCGTGGACAACAATGGTTCTGGCACTAATCTGGCTTTCTGGCTGCCAGGCAGTGCGGTCATCCTGAGTCTGGTGGTGTCGATGTTCGCCCTCAACCGCGAACCCTTCCTTGAACCGCGTCCCGTCGGCGCACAGTTCCAGGCGCAACTGCCCATCGAAGCACGGCTTTGGCAGGACCCGTTCGATGCGGTCGAGCGTTATCGCAAGAAACTCTCGGACAGCAGGAACCCGGATGCCGAAAATGTCTGCAGCCCCGACATTTCGCCCCTGTCCGGAGCAACATCTGCCCCCGACATCCTGGTGGCGCTGGTCGAAGGTGGCCCTTATGCCGATGAAGTCGAACGGCGGCGGCGCATTCGTTATGCGCTGCTGGCGGGGTTCAAGAACTCCCATCGAGTGCCGGACCAGGAGCAGTACATCCATTGCTTGCGACTGACCGCCAACCTGTCGCTGGATGCCCCGCAAAAAACCGGCTTCGTCGACGTGCCCTATGAAATATTCGTCTCCAACCCCTTCGATCCCCCCACGCCACTTGAAGGGGCCGCGCCAACGCCTGACCGCACGATCGTGTTCTGGTTGAAACAGGACGCGCTCGGTTCAACGCCGTTGCAGCAGCTTGAAAAAATGCGCGAGACCCTGACAAACAAAACCAGAACAGCCTGTACGCCTGCCCCATGTTCCGAACCACCCGCCAATGCCGTCCTGAAGGTCATCGGCCCTTCTACCTCGACTGTCCTGCGCGACATGTTCCAGGACCAGGACATCGGCAAGGCCACCTCCACCGTGGAAATCTACTCGCCGCTGGCCACCGCCGATAACGAAACCCTGGATCGCGGTTACCGGAAACTGTCGCCAGCGCTGGAAAACCGGGTCCCCATGAAGTTGCTGCGCACCGTCAGCGACGACGGCACCATGACCCAACTGATGCTGGAGGAACTGAAACTGCGCCGTGTCGATCCGGCCAGCGGCGTGCGGTGCAGCCAGATTGGCGCGCCCTGCACCCGTGACCTTCGCCGCAGTGGCAATCGCATTGCCTTGATTGCCGAATGGGACAGTTTCTACAGCCGCGCGCTGATCGAAAGCTTCAAGGCGCAGGTCGCCAACGATGCACACCTGGGCAATGATGAAAAGCACTATAGGGACGTGGTCGATCAGTGGATTTTGCGCTTCAGCTATTTACGCGGCCTGGACGGGCGCCTGCCGGAGGAGTCCGCGAGCAACGATAAAAGCGCCGGTTCTGATTCCGGTAAAAATAAAGAGGTCACTCCAATTGATTTCAGCCCGTTGGAGAAATCCGACGGCAACTCCCAGCTCGATTACCTGCGGCGCCTCGCCGACCACATTGCCCGCGAGGACGAAGCCTATCGACGCAACGGCGAAAGCGGCATCGGCGCGATCGGAGTGCTGGGCGTCGACGCCTACGACAAGCTGTTGGTGTTGCAGGCGCTCAAGAGCCGGATGCCGTACAAACTGTTTTTTTCCACCGACCTCGATGCCCGCATGCTGCAACGGGGCCAGGCGCAAACCACGCGTAATCTGATACTCGCCGCACCCTATGGCTTGACGCTGACCCGCGCCCTGCAACAGGACGTGCCGCCGTTTCGCGACAGCTTGCAAAGTGCGGTGTTCATCTCGGTGCTGGCCGCGCTGGCGCCGCAATCCTTCGATGCCAAGCGCGCGAAGTTCGACTATTCAAAATCGGAACTGCTCTCGCCGGGCATCTATGAAGTGGGCATCAGCGGCTTCATTCCCCTGGCGAGCCGGCTGACCGCGTCGCGCCCCTCGAGTTGTGAAGCACCGACCCAATCCCAATCCGATCGAGGTGTGCGCCCGCACGACCTGATGGCGTTGCGCTGTCTTCAAGACCCCTCGCCACCGCCCTACCCTGAGCCCTCCAAATCGCTACGCCAACGCTTCAAGCAGTCCCAGTCATTCTTCTGGGCCGGGCCGCTGACGCTCACCCTGCTGGTACTCGGCGGGTTTATCGTCTGGTCGCGGATCGAGGGCCCGTATGATAACCACGACACACGGCTGGCCTGGGTCCGCGGTGTGCCGATCACGTTGTTCATGGTGGCGGCGATCTGCGCCTTTATCGCCACACGGTTCTGGCACGCGGAGTTCCTCTGGTTCACCTTCGTGCTGATCCTGTTGGGGATCGTCTCGTCGAACCTGGCCCGGCGCTCGGCCAGGCAACTGGCGTTGGTCCAGGCGTCGACTACTAGCGCAAGCACAGGCTCATACAACGCCCGGGCCTGGTACATCGTGGTCCCGCTTGTCATGTTTATCCTTGCCCTGATGCTGGCGTACCAGATGCGCAGCACCTTGACCGACAACGGGCTCGGTGAACCGATGTTCCTGTTTGAAGGCATCAGTGCCTGGCCCACCGTGGCGCTGCGACTGCTGGCGGTGCTGATCTCCCTCTCGGCGCTGGCATGGGGCTGGCGCAAGCTGCGCACCAACCGGGCCGAGATCGAAGCCATGTACCATTTGCGCCTGCACATGCGCAAATATGAGATGACCTTGTGGGGCCAGGTTCGACGCTTGATTCGCCGAGGCAAACACTGGAAGTGTCGGCGCTGGAGTAACGAGCTGGGACATTTCCTGATGCTGATTTTCTTCCCACTGCTGAGCGCGAGCGAGGAATGGTCAAAGTCCTGCGCACCGAATCAGGCCGCGTGCACGGACGGACGCAAAATGATCGTCATTGCTCGCTTCTGGGGTGAGCACTGCGTCTGCGGTTCGTTCGGCGCACGAATGCTGCGCACCCTTCTCGCCACCTGGCTATACGTCGTGGCCACCAGCGTGCTGTTCGTCATCTGGCCCATGGAAGGGATGCCTGTTCGTGGTCAGTCGCCGTGGTGGATGCTGAGTTGGCTGATCCCGACCCTGGTGTTCCAGGTATTGGTGTTCTGGGTGGTGGACGCCAATCTGCTGCTGACGCGATTCATCCGCCATCTCAGCGAACATCATGCGATCTGGCCCGGCACCTTGCAGATGCAGCACAAGAAAACCTTTGGCATGCTCAAGCACCCGTGCATCGACGAGTGGCTGGATGTGCAACTGATCGCCAAGCGCACCTCGGCCGTCAGCCGCCTCATCTACGCGCCGACGGTGGTGATGTTGATCCTGTTGGCCTCGCGCAGCAGCCTGTTCGATAACTGGCCGACACCGCCCGGCCTGATCATTTCCTACCTGCTGACGGCGCTGATTCTGCTGGTCTCCGCGCTGTCGCTGCGCCGAGCAGCGGAAAAATCCCGTACGCAGGCATTGCAACGACTCGACACCTACCTGCTGGAAACACCCGAAACGACGCCTTGCTACGCCAAGTTCAAGATAATCCGCGAGCGGGTGGCGACGCTCGCTACCGGCTCGTTCTCACGTTATGCCGAAGATCCGCTGATCAGGGCGCTGCTGCTGTCGCTGACCGGGATCGGTGGCTCGGCCATTGTCGATGCGTTGAACTACGCGAAGTTTTAACAGGAGGCGCTTGAGATGCAACTCATCACCGTGAACATCGACAAACCCGAAGCGACCAATTTCATCTTTGGGCAGACGCACTTCATAAAGTCCGTCGAAGACATCCACGAAGCGCTGGTCAACGCCGTGCCCGGCATCCAGTTTGGCGTGGCCTTCTGCGAAGCCTCCGGCAAATGCCTGGTGCGCTGGTCCGGTACCGATCCCGCCATGATCGAACTGGCCCAGCGCAATGCACAAGCCATCGCCGCCGGCCACAGCTTCATCATTTTCCTCGGCGACGGTTTCTATCCGCTGAACGTATTGAACACGCTCAAGATGGTGCCAGAGGTGTGCCGGATTTTTTGTGCAACGGCCAACCCGACCGAAGTGATTCTCGCCGAGACGGATCAGGGACGAGCCATTCTCGGCGTCGTCGATGGCTTCTGTGCCAAGGGCATTGAAGGCGAGGAAGACATCCTGTGGCGCAAGAACCTGTTGCGGCAGATTGGCTACAAACTTTGACCGGCTGGAACAGCGCCGCCCACGAAATCCATCAGTCTGGCGGCGCTCGCCTCGAGCTGGTGCACATGGACTGAAAGTCGCTATATAAAAGTGCAAATAGCACTTGCCTCCTGACCTTCTATTGCCTGGAAAGCCGCTAAAGCCGAGCCCTGCACTTTCTGGCCCGCTGCTTGCAATCACCTGACACGCAGTCAACGAAGATTGCACAGATACGACAAAGGCGCCGTGTAGCCCCCGTTCTCAACGGAGGGTCACATGGCGCCTTTTTGTTTCCGGACCGGTCAGGTGCGGCAGAGAATCGAGGGGCGAAGATGGCAAACAAGACCGTACGCAGTGTATGTCCCTATTGTGGTGTGGGCTGCGGCATCGTCATGCAGGTCGAAGACAACCAGGTCGTCAAGGTCGCTGGGGACAAGACCCATCCAACCAACTTCGGTCGCCTGTGCACCAAAGGCAATACCTGCGGCCAGGCCATTGCCAAGTCGGGCCGGATGGAAAACGCCTACCTGCGCCAGGAGCGCCATCGCGACCCGGTGCGGATCGACATGGACAAGGCCATCAGCGAGACGGCCAGAAGATTGCGCGAGATCCTTGATACCCACGGCCCTGACGCCCTGGCGTTTTATGTGTCCGGACAGATGTCCCTGGAAGCCCAGTACCTGGTCAACAAGCTGGCCAAGGGCTTTGTCCGCACCAACAACATCGAATCCAACTCGCGCCTGTGCATGGCCAGTGCGGGCAGTGGCTACAAGCTTTCGCTCGGATCGGACGGGCCACCGGGTTCTTATCAAGACTTCGATCGCTCGGACCTGTTCTTCGTCATCGGCGCCAACATGGCCGACTGTCATCCGATTCTGTTCCTGCGCATGATGGATCGGGTCAAGGCCGGGGCGAAACTGATCGTGGTCGATCCGCGGCGCAGCGCCACGGCGGACAAGGCCAGTCTGTTCATGCAGATCAAGCCCGGTACCGACCTGGCCCTGCTCAATGGCCTGCTGCACCTGCTGGTGAAAAACGGTCACACCGACCCGGACTTCATCGCCGCGTTCACCGAAGGCTGGGACGCCATGCCCGAGTTCCTCGAAGATTATCCACCGGATACAGTTGCGCAGCTCACCGGCATCCCCGAGGCTGACATCCGTCAGGCCGCCGAATGGATCGGCCAGGCCGCCGAGTGGATGAGTTGCTGGACCATGGGCCTCAATCAAAGCACCCACGGCACCTGGAACACCAATGCCCTGTGCAACCTGCACCTGGCCACCGGTGCGATCTGCCGGCCGGGCAGCGGGCCGTTTTCCCTGACCGGGCAACCGAATGCCATGGGCGGTCGCGAAATGGGGTACATGGGCCCCGGTTTGCCGGGGCAGCGTTCGGTGCTGGTCGAGGTCGATCGGGTATTCATCGAAGACCTGTGGAACATCCCGCGCGATAGCCTGCCCCGTGAGGTCGGCGGTGGCACCGTGGCGATGTTCGAGCAGATGGCCGCCGGCCAGATAAAAGCCTGCTGGATCATCTGCACCAACCCGGTCGCCAGCGTCCCCAACCGCCAGAAAGTGATTGAAGGCTTGCAGGCCACCGAGCTGGTGATCACCCAGGATGCGTTCCTCGACACCGAGACCAACCGCTACGCCGACATCCTTCTCCCTGGGGCGCTCTGGGCCGAGGCCGAAGGGGTGATGATCAACTCCGAGCGCAACCTGACGCTGATGCAAAAAGCTGTCGAGCCGCCCGGCGAGACGCTGCCCGACTGGCAGATCATCGCCCGGGTGGCGTGCGAAATGGGTTTTGCGCAGGCCTTCACCTACGCCTCCTCCTGTGAGGTGTTTGAAGAGATCAAGCGTGCCTGGAATCCCAAGACCGGTTATGACATTCGCGGTGCAAGTTATGCACGCCTGCGGGAAAAACCGCTGCAGTGGCCCTGCGCTTCGGGCGATGGCGCGGACCGCAATCCGATTCGCTACCTGAACAACGGCGTGAGCCAGAAGCTCAAGATCGAGGCCGATGGCAGCCAACCCGCCATCGTATTCGCCACTGAACGCGGCAAGGGCATATTCCTCGCCCGGCCGCACATGCCACCGGCGGAAATGCCGGACAAGGAATTCCCCTTCGTCCTCAACACCGGTCGCTTGCAACACCAGTGGCACACCATGACCAAGACCGGCAAGGTGGCGACGCTGAACAAGCTCAATCCCGGGCCATTCGTTGAAATCCATCCGGAAGATGCCGCCAGCTTTGGCATCAAAGACAAGGATCATGTCGAGGTGCGTTCACTGCGTGGCCGCGCCGTGTTGCCGGCGGTGGTGACCGACCGGGTTCGCCAGGGCAATTGTTTTGCGCCCTTCCACTGGAACGATGTGTTTGGCGAAAACCTGGCGATCAATGCCGTGACCAACGATGCCGTCGACCCGATTTCCCTGCAGCCTGAATTCAAGTTCTGCGCGGTCGCCCTGCAACGGGTCGAACTGATCGAGCACGCGTTTCTCGACGTGCCAGCGCCCACCGCCGTCGACCTCCCCCCTGCTTCGTCTTTGAAAGAGGAACTTCCCATGTCGTGCATCGAGGCCTTCGCCGATCTCGCCGGCATCAGCAGCCTGCCGCCCCCGCAACTGAGCGAGAACGAGCGCACCTACCTCGCCGGTTTTCTCAGTGGCTTGCAATCCCCTGCGGGTCGGCAGGCCGGCGGGATCCCTACCCTACCGCCAAACGCGCCCCTGGCCACTGGCACTCGACTATGGCTTGACGGTGTTTTGGGCGGGCTGTTCAGCCGGGTCGAGCCAGGCATTCCACGCTTGAGCAGTAGTACTGAACCAGCAGTACCCTCAACGGCGGCCATCAAACCCGCAGTGACGCTGTTGTGGGCCTCGCAAACCGGCAACGCCGAAGCCCTCGCCGAGCGTTTTGCCACGCGTTTACGCGACGGCGGTGTAGCCGTGGAGCTGAGCGCGATGGCGGACTTTCCGGCGAGCAGACTGGCAGGCACCGACAATCTGGCCCTGATCAGCAGCACCTTTGGTGACGGCGATCCGCCGGACAATGGCGAAGGCTTCTGGAACACCCTGAGTACCGCCGAGACGCGTCTGGAGTCGCTACGCTTTGCGGTTCTGGCGCTGGGTGACCCCAATTACGACCAGTTCTGCCAGCACGGCAAGAAACTCGATCAGCGTCTGCAGGAGCTGGGTGCGACACGGCTACTGGAGCGCGTCGACTGCGATACGGAGTTCGAGGAGCGTGCGGATGCCTGGCTGGCCGAATTCCAGCAATCATTGATACCCGCGCAGTCGGTGACAGTCGGGCCGACACCGAATGCTGTCGTTAATCCAATCCAGGCACCCGGCAAGGCCAATCCTTATGCTTCGCGGTTGCTGGTCAACATTCGGCTGAACAACCAGAGCGCAAACAAGGAAACCCGGATGTTTTCCCTGGCTCTGGCTGATTCCGGATTGAACTACGAGGCTGGGGATGCCTTGGGTGTCTGGCCCCGCAACTGCCCGGAACTGGTGGGTGAGTTGCTCGATCTGACCCGCCTGGGTGCCGACACCACGGTGAATGTCGACAAGCTCGGTGAAGTCCCGTTACATCAAGCGCTGACCGAACACTTTGAGATCGCCCGTCCCCACAGCGAAACCCTGGCGTTCATCGCCGAACGCAGCACTAACCCGGCTCTGAAACAACTGCTGGGCAGTGAACGCAAGGCTGAGTTGAAAGACTGGCTCTGGGGCCGGCAACTGGCAGACGTATTACAGGAGTTTCCGCTCGATTGTTCGGCGAGCGAACTGTTGGCCACGCTCAAGCGCCTGCAACCACGACTGTATTCAATCTCCTCCAGCCCCAAGGCGCACCCGCAGGAAGTCCATCTGACCGTGGCTGCCGTCCGTTATGGCAAGCGCAAAGGCGTGTCGTCGACCTTCCTCGCCGATCGCGCAGAGAATGGGGAGGTCCCGGTCTTCGTCCAGCCATCGAAACACTTCCGCGCGCCGGCCGATGGCAACCTGCCGATGATCATGATCGGCCCCGGTACGGGGGTGGCGCCGTTTCGGGCGTTCCTGCAGGAACGCCGTGTGCGGGGCGATCAGGGTCGCAACTGGCTGTTCTTCGGCGAGCAGCACGCCGCCACCGATTTCTACTATCGCGAAGAATTGGAGGGTATGCAGCGCGATGGCCTGCTCAGCCAACTCAGCCTGGCTTTTTCCCGCGATCAGCCGGAAAAAATCTACGTGCAGGATCGGATCCGCGAACAAGGTGCCGACCTGTGGCGCTGGCTCCAGGAAGGTGCGCAGGTGTACATCTGTGGCGATGCCAGTCGCATGGCCAAGGATGTCGACCAGGCCTTGCGCCAGGTAGCACAAAGCCATGGTGGACTGAGCCCGGAAAGCGCAGCTGACTACTGGCGCCAGTTGAGCGAACAGAAACGCTACCTGCGGGATGTTTATTGACTATCGACTGGTCCAGTCTGGCTGCTCGACTCTGCAGCCAGACTTCAATCGGCCTGAAGGATTCAGGCCGGGACACCCAGAATGATGTGGGAAGTCTTGATCACCGCAGCGGCGCTGACACCCTGCACCAGGCCCAGCTCCGCAACGGCTTCACGGGCCACGATCGAATACACCTTGGAGCCGCCAGTCAATTCGATCACCACTTCAGCGTTGACGGCGCCATCGGTAACGCTCAGCACTATAGCGCCCGACAACCCCTACTTCGCGTCCCCATCATGCGGCTTGTAAAACCGAAACAAGCCGATATCCGCCGTCTTGATGTACTCCCTGGCCCAATCCGGCTTCACCGTGCGGTCATGGAAATACAGTGCGCCGTGGGTGCGATCCGGCAGTTGCTTGTTTAACGCTTTGCGCGCGATTTCCTTGGCGAGTGCGTAAGGCACCTCTTCCTGGACCGTATCGGGGCGCCCGTCACACCACCATGAGAACTGGCAGCTCTTGGTTTCGGAGCCTTGCTTGACCACACCGCACACCGTATCCGGAAAGCCCCCGTGGCCCAGTCGATTCATGACAACATTGGCCACCGCTTCCATGTCGGCGGAATCCTTGCCTTTGGCTTCCCAATAAATCGAACGGGCCAGGCAAGTGATTGCATCGTCCAGCGGCCCGGAACCGGCAGGGTCAACGGCCTGGACTTCTGACTGGGTAATGGCTTCGGACTTGGGCGCGGGCGCGGGACTGTTGTTCTCTGCGGCTTTTTGCTCGAGCACCTCGGCCTTGTTCTCGGCCGCTTGTTGTTTTTGCTGTTGATCCGCGGCGATGGCGGGACCGGCAAGCAGCATCATGGCAATGCAGGTGGCTATCCAGTGAAGGCGCATGATCGAAATGACTCGGTGGGCAGTATCGTTTCAGTGTAGTAGTGAAATGATAGCAATTACACCACGGCAATCTGAAAAATCCGTTGCCTTCGAGGGGGCAATTTCGCGCATTATGGCCGCAGTCCGTTCAAGGAGGATTGCCATGCGCTTCATTTCATCCGTCAGCTGTCTCGCCACGTTAACACTGGGTCTGTTGTGCGCCATGAATGCGCTGGCGGCCGACGAGAAACAGCTGATCGACTCGATCAATACCTACCGCAGCCAATCGCAGCCGTGCGCGGGTCAGGCCTCACCGGAGTTGCCACCGCTGGCGGGCGATCCGCGGCTGGCGCTGTCCGCCACCAGCATCGGCAACCTGCAGCAGGCATTGGCCACGGCGGGGTATCCGATGGTCAATGTGCAGGCGATCAGCTTGTCCGGTCCCCGTGATGCGCAGTCAGCCATGACGGCGATTCGCGAGAGTTTCTGCCAGGTGGTGCTGGACCCGCAATTCGTCGACATCGGCGTCAGCCGCCAGGACCGTGAATGGCGCATCGTGCTCGCCCGTCCGCTGTTGAGCGGGCGCCTCGGCGATTGGCAGGCGGAAGGTCAGAAGTTGCTGGCCGAACTCAATGTCGCCCGCAGCCGGGCACGCCAGTGCGGTACGCAATCCTTTGCCGCCACCACGCCACTGGCCTGGAACGCCACGCTGGCCACAGCGGCCGAGACTCACTCGCGCTCGATGGCCAACAACAACTACTTCGATCACAAGGACCGCGATGGTCGCACGCCGGGTGACCGGGCCGAGCTGGCCGGCTACAGCGGTCAACAGATCGGCGAGAACATCGCGGCCGGGCAAGACACCGTGCGCAAGGTGGTCGATGGCTGGGTGTCCAGCCCCGGTCACTGTGCAAACCTGATGAATCCCGGTTTCCAGGAATTGGGCGCGGCCTATGCGGTGGATCCGAAAAGTGATTCGGGAATCTACTGGACGGCGATGTTCGGTACGCCATAAACACCCCCGGATATCCATAAACCCGTCCATGTGGCAGATTCCATGCTGCCGGGGTTTGTGTTGGGCACACTATCTGAGCACGACCGCAATTTCCTGTGGGAGCGGGCTTGCCCGCGATGAGGGCAGCACAGTCAACATTAATGGCGCCTGATCCACCGCTATCGCGGGCAAGCCCGCTCCCACAGGTTATTGCGCTCGTACACCCATCCCGCATCCGGCAAAAATCCAATGTGGGAGCGACCTGCTCGCTCCCACCAGGGGTTCGGGTCAGTCACAGAACCGAGGCCCATCATAGATCCCGTCGATCACCTGGTCATAACCAGTGATTTGACGCCCTGCCACGCTGCAATTAGCCTGCGCCCAACACATCCGTGAACAGCGCAGTCCCCATCAAGGTGGACGCCTGCGCAGGTAGACCGCCATGATCGTCAGACCCAAACCCAACCTGATCCACATCCTGAGTGCGCTCAAGGGCTCGATCGCCAAGCGGATTGCCTTGCGCAGCCTGATGGTGACGTTGCTGGCCTGCGTCATCGTGCTCGTCGAAACCCTGCACCCCAGCTACTTTGCCAAGGTCAACGCCACGCCTTTCACCTTGCTGGGCTTGTCCCTGTCGATTTTCATGAGCTTTCGCAACAACGCCTGCTATGACCGCTGGTATGAAGCGCGAAAAGCCTGGGGCGAAATGATCGTCGGGATCCGCTCGATGATTCGTGAAACCCAGGCCATCAAGAATGCGAACGAGCGGCAGATTATCCTGCGTAACCTGTGCGGTTTCGCCAATGCGCTCAACGCCAAATTGCGTTCGGAAAAGGAACTGGATGCCGCGTGTGACTGGCTTGAACCCATGCCCACGGGCAACGTGCCCGATATCAGCGGGCGCATCCTGATCGAGGTCGGCCAGCAGTGTTCGGCACTCGGCGAGTCGGGGGCGATCAGTGAGTGGCGCTATACGTTGATGGCTAACCACCTGACTGACCTGACCCGGTCCCAGGCAGTCTGCGAACGGATCAAACACACGCCCCTGCCCTTTGCCTACACCCTGTTGCTGCACCGAACCACCTACCTCTTCTGCATTTTGCTGCCCTTCGCCATGGCCGAACCGCTGGGCTGGCTGGCGCCGGTGTTCACCGCGATCGTCAGCTACACCTTCTTCGGCCTGGATGCGATCGGCGATGAGTTGGAGGACCCGTTCGGCCGTGACGAAAACGACCTGCCCACCGATGCCATGGTGCGCACCATCGAACGGGACGTGCTGGCAGCGCTGGGGGCGACGCATCTTCCCCCGGCCCTGGAGCCGGTGGATTATGTGTTGCGCTGATGTCGATCACCCCCCATTCATCAATTCTGTCGATCATTCAAATCATGAAGGCGAATTTTTTATTCTTCCCCGCATCGGGCAAGATGTTGCCGATTCGACTATCGCGGAAGAACGCTTCATGAATCTCAATTTTGCCTTTGCCTGCATGATCGTGGTCTCGTTTGCCATTGCACTGGGTCACAGCTGATGGACGCCAGCTGAACAGGCTGCGTTAAAACGCTTGCACAATGCTGTGACCGGGCAAACCGGGCAGCGATGCGCCGAGCGGGCCGTTCGTCTCATCGGGTTTGCGCTGTCTTTATTTCGCAACCTTACTGCTAGGGTGGCACGGCGGCATCAGGATTTCGGCGCCCCTGTACAGGCGGCCGTGCACAGAAACGTGGGGGTTCGATTTTCTGTGCATCGAGGAAGATCGGCACGGCAGTCGCGTTCTGCGGTCAAGGCTGTGAAAGCGAGCGCCGTGTCTGCCGGAGAACGCCATGCGCCCGTACGCCATCCTGACACTGCTTGTTGCACTGTGGGCCTTGTGTCAGATCTGGCTTATGGTTCTTGGCAAAATTCGACGCAAGGCGGCCGATCGTCGAGAAACAAAGACGCGTACCGGCAGCCTTACAGTGCTCAAGCGCGTGCGACATCTATCGTGGATAGGGGCCATCTTCATTGGCACCGTGATCCTGCTCATTCGGGCATGCCGTTTTCTCGCCTCAAGCACCCACGTCGTCCCCCAAGCGGTCATCGATTCAGCACAGTCAATCCATGGGGTGGCCAGGGTAATCGGCAGCCAATTCGGCACCATGTTGGGCATCCTCGGTTTAGTCGGCGTCGGCCTTTCGTTGTATTTTGCGGCGCGCCAGGCACCCCTGCTGTCCAGCGAACAATCGGGCAAAGACCAAGGCGGGGTGAGAAAGCCTCTGCCTTATGTCACCACCGCTCTGCTCATTCTTTCCCTGATCGGCTGGTGTGCCAAACCACTGGCCGACACCATGCAGCTGATGGTCAACAACCTTCGGATGAATGCGGCCGATCAACAAGCGCAACGGAACATGGAAGCAGCACTGTCTGCCATTCCCCCGCTAAAGAATCCCAACGCCGACCCCGTCGATCCAGATCCTGCTGCCCCCGCCGTCCAGGCCGCCAGCCGGCTTTTCGTACGGGCAGCCCTCAGTGATATGACCCGCAGCACGGCCTTTGAGCAATGGGTGCAAGTCACAGGTTCAAACCACAACGAGTCCGAATTTGTCCGCGCCGCCTTGACCGGTCAGCGCATCGAAGTGTCCGCCTCTGCCGACAGCGCGACGAAAATCCGGCGAGAGGTCGTAGCGACGCTCGGCGATGCCATCGAAGACCAGGCAGGCATTGTCAAGGCACAACAACAGCTCGAGCAGGCAGTAGCCCCCTCAGTCGCGCGCCTTGAACAGCAAAACCCGAAGCTCTTCGCAAGATTGACCGCAGTGCTCGAACAGCGCTATGGCACCCCGCTCGCCCCCTTGGATGCCCAGGGAAAACTTATTGCACACGTGCTGGACCAGGCCTTTGGGGCAGTCGACGCCAGACCCACGACAGAATTGGGCAGACAAGCTCAAACACTGGTTAAACACCTGGGCAGGGATGCCGTCAGAACCTGGACGCACACCTGGGCAAAGAACTGGGTGACCGAAGCACTCATGAGTGCTGCCCGGCCCGGTGTGCTTGCCGTGGCGGCACGTCAGGCCTCCTTTGCAGCCACAAACGACGATCGCAACCTGGTCAGGTCGCTGATGGCGGCCGAAGGCCAGGGCTGGACGTCAAGCCCCGAAGCCCTGCGTGAAGCGAAAATCGCCGAGGCGGTCAGCACCAAGGTCGCCGAGTTTCACCCGCCCCCGGTGAAAGCAGCGTTGCAAGAACGTCTGGGTGGCTATGATCGACTGTTCCCTGGGGCCACTGACTTCGAAGTGGCTCCCAGTGGCTTGCGCGTCCGGGAAGTATTGATCGGCCAGGACACTTATCCTGAAGGGATTGATGCCAGCCAGATTCGCTGGACCCTGCAACCGGCAACAGCCGCCACATCCACCAAAGTCACCCTGGAGATCATGGCGAATGATCAATGGCTCAATCTTGGCGTCTACGATGCAGCCATCGTCAACCAGGCACTGCGCTACGCAGCGGAGGGTCGAGTAGTGGCCGTGACGAGTGCGCCCGGTGACGGGACGTTGATCAGCCGTGTGACTTACACCCATCCGGTGCTGACCGATACGCCGCTGGGCTGCCGGGTGGCAGAGGCGGATCGGCTGCTCGACACGTTCACTGCCGCCTATGCTTCCCCCGGCAAGGTGCCCGATGTAGCGGGTCCAGCCCTCCCGGATCAGTACCGGCTAGCTGAAGATCACACACCGCAATTTCGGGAGCGTCGAGTCTCGGCAAGACCAGACTTGGCATGGATGAAACGCTCCCCCGACCATCTTGGCAATATCGACATTTGGGTCCACACCACCTTTTCCCTTGGGCGCGGGCAGGCTCCCGATAAGGTGACCGGCGAAGCGAGCACCCTCGCGATGGATTTCCCTGCGCGGGGGCTCCAGCAATTGCGCCAGCGAGTAACGAGCCGTCTGCCAGGTTACTTGAAAGCCCAATTGAACAGCCCTTCGTACGACGACTTCATGGCGCCACTGGAAGACTTCGTGCTACTGCAGCGCTTCTTTCGTACCGCGTTGGCAGGGGGCCTTGGGCAAGACTTTCCGATGATTCAGCTGATAACTCTGGAACGCGCCACCCGCAACTACGTCCCCTACCAGCCAACAATCCGCTGGGAAGAAGTCCCTGAGGCCAGGCTGATGGAAGTCCTTCAACAGGCCGATCCCGACGCGCAGGAAAGTTACAAGCGTTGGTATCAGGATTATTTTTTTCGTTTGGCGACCAGGCAGGCCGTGTGTGATCGCGTGTCGAGATGACAGCGGTCACAGTCGTAACCCAACACTGAGCGACGGGTTCAGGCGCCCGCCTGAACCACCTCGGTTTCTGGCAAACTCCCCCGGTGCCTTTTTCCAGAGCCGCCGCCCATGCTTGTTTCCCTGGTATCAAACCGTTCATTCCACCCCACTGAGCAGCCTGAGGCCAGGGTCCCCTGGTGGAGTTTCACCAAGACGGTGCTGGCCGCTGCCGCCCTGTCGCTGGTGCGTGACGGGCTGATCAACCTGGATGACGTACTGCCTGAAGGCCCGTTCACCCTGCGCCAATTGCTGCGGCATGAGGCCGGGCTGGCGGATTACAGTGAACTCGCTGATTATCACGCCGCTGTCGCGTGCCATGGGACGCCCTGGTCGGCCGATGAAATGCTGCAACGCCTGGATGCCGGCAGGTTGCGCTACACCCCGGGAGAGGGCTGGCGATATTCGAATGTCGGTTATCTGTTCGTGGCGAGGCTGATTGAACGTGTGAGCGGACTCAGGCTGGAGCAAGCACTGACACAACGGGTCTTTTTGCCCCTCGGGTTATCGAGTGTGCGTCTGGCCATGACGCGAGCCGATCTGCAGGACGTGAACATGGGCGCCTCGCCATCCTACGACCCCGGTTGGGTCTATCACGGATTGCTCGTCGGCTCGCTTGAAGACGCGGCGCGTTGCCTGGACCGTCTGCTTGCCGGACACCTCCTTCCGGCCTCGCTGCTACGGGACATGCACACGGCACGCACACTCGGCGGACCGATCCCCGGCCGTCCCTGGGTTGCGCCAGGTTACGGCCTCGGCCTGATGCAAGGCGCGGCGGAAGGTGGCTTGATCCTCAGCGGACACACCGGCGGTGGACCGGGCAGCGTGGTGGCGGTCTATCGCTGCGTTTCGGGCGACGCCACCGCGAGCTGTGCGGTGTTTTGCGCGGGCAACGACGAAGGCGCTGTTGAAGCACAGGCCTTGTCCCATTTGTCGGCAATCCTGAAGAAGAAAGCTGGCTTGTAGGAGCATGGCTTGCCCGCGCGCTCGAACACCTGTTCCCACTGCCGGGTGCTGGCGGGCGCATTGGTCTTCCCGGTGCAAACGCTATGACTTTTCGTTGATCGCGCAGGCCGGAGCACCCTGACCTCTATAAACATGCACTTTTCATCTTTTGAATCACTTACGCACACCGCTATCGCTTGTTCACATAGTAAAGTAAAAATAAAACAGCCTTAGAACTAATCACAATGACACTCTCACTTGGCCAAGGACTGGAGATACAGGTGCACCTATGAAAAAGAATGGCTATCCAACACTCCTGCTGATTGGTTTACTTTCCGGGGCCGGTATCGACACCGCCGTTTCCAGCCCGGAACAGACGCCTCAAGTACTGATAATAACAAAAGGTCGAGGTGGCGATGCCAACGGTGCCGCCGGCCTAATAGCTGAATGGCCCCAAAAAAAACCGGACCTGGTTAATTTATCCGACACCCCGCCCGACCTTATTGATACAGGAAAATACAGTTGTATCCTTCTCATTGGGCAAGGCGCTGTTGGCGAGATGCTCCTGAGTGAAAACAGGCAAAATTTAATCGCCGTCAAAAAAATCGGCATGTACTCACATTTGATTGACGCGCCCATCATGCAATTTTTAAAAGAGGAGCACACTCAGGCGCCGAACATGTTCTTTCTAAAATCACAGATTTCCCTGTTAAGATTCAAAGACCTGGCGTTATTCAAAAAGCTCAACCAGATGGAAGATCACCATCTCTGGAGTACTTCCCTAGCTATTCGAAGCACTCGCTCAGTTAACCCCCTTTCCGCTCACCCCCTATTTTTAGATATGGACAACGTCATCTGGCTCGGTGGGAACTACACGACGTCCTCGGGCGCTCAGAGAATACTCACCGACCAGGAAATTCTCGACAGCTTGAGCAATCTTCACAGCACTATAAAACCAGGCTCCTCAGTGGCGTTGATGTTAATGCCGAGGCTTTTCAAACCAGAGACGAATCGCGAAGACAAACTCAACCTTCTTGAAAAAATAGCCTCTGTTTATTCCAATACGGCATTTCATTTCTATGCCAATACCTCAATGGCCAACGAGCTTAATACTGTTGAAACACCCATACATGAATCACCCTCCTACGATGAGTTAATGACGCTACCCTGGGGGAAAACGCAGCATTTTGTTTCAGCAGATCAGTACAATCTTTTCGCCGATTTAAACGCTGACGCTAAAAGCGTAGCGCCTTTTTTATTAGACCCTTTTGATGCAGAGCAAACACTCTACGCCATCAATTTCATCAATAAAAATGACAGTAAAAGCATGCATCAGGAAATCCTGTCGCATGGCTGCAAGGGCCTGCTCAAGCAATGACTGGCCGGGTACCTCCTGCTCAGCCGCCGCGCAAAATCAACGCATGAACACCGTCCCACTCGGCGATGATCTCCTGCCCGCAGTTCATCCCAAGCCGGTTGTATTCGGCATGCGGTTTCTGCACCTGCAGCTCAAGCCCATCCTTGGTTTCGAGATAGATGTTAACCATCGAGCCAATGAACTCTTCACCGACCACGGTGCAGTCCAGGCGGTTGTGCCGCACGGGTTGCGCGGTCAGGTCGATATGTTCGGCGCTGACGCAGACCGTGACGTCCTCCCCGGGGACGACCGATTTACCCTGGGGCAGCCGCGCCTGGAATTGACCGTGCGCCGAATCGAGGCGAACCAACCCAGTATCGTCGAAGCCCGCGACCGTGCCGCACAGGATGTTTTTGCCACCGACAAACTCGGCGACGAAACGGTTATGCGGCTCAAGGAACACCTCCTGCGGCGAGCCGATCTGTTCAACCCGGCCGCGACTCATGATCACCACGCGATCCGCCATGGCAAAGGCTTCGGATTGACTGTGGGTGACGTAGACGAAGGTGATCCCCAGGTCCTTCTGCAGCCCGGTCAGCACGCCTTGCATGCGCACGCTCAAATGAGCATCGAGCGCGCTCAGGGGTTCGTCGAGCAGCAGGATTGGCGGTTCGGTCACCAACGAGCGCGCCAGCGCCACGCGTTGGCGCTGGCCGCCGGAAAGCAGGCTGATGTCGCGGGTGGCGAATTCCTCCAGGTCCAGCCGCTCAAGCCAGTGCAGGGCCTTTTTGCGCCGTTCGGCCTTGGCCATGCCTCTCATGCGCAAGCCGAATTCGACATTCTCCACGACGTTGAGAAACGGAAACAGGGCCAGGTTTTGCCAGACCAGCGGCGTCTCCCGCTCCCAGGAGCAGAGGTCATTGATTCGCTCTCCATTGAGACGAATTTCGCCCTCGCTCGGTTTATCGAGCCCCGCGAGCATGCGCAGCGTGGTGGTCTTGCCACATCCGCTGGAGCCCATGATCGCGACGAACTCGCCCTTGTAGATTTCCAGGTTCATGCGTTCGACGGCCATATAGCTGCCGAAATGCTTGACCACGTTGTCGAATACCACCAGCGGTTGAGTCATGGCTGAATCCTTCGGGTTCGGATGAGTGAGGTGATATCAGGCCGTCGCGGGCTTGCGCCGGCGCATCAGCAGCAGCTGCGCGAGGATCACCAGGGTCATGGTCGTGATGAAAACAATGGTACCGATCGCGTTGATGGTCGGGCTCACCTGCCCTTGCAAGGTGTTGAGGATGCGCACGGGGACCGTCTCGTTAAGCCCCGAGACGAACCAGGCGACGGCGAACTCATCGAAGGACACGGCCATGGTCACGAACAGCGCGGCAAAGATGCTCGGCGCGGTGAATGGCAGGATCACATGGCGCATGGCCTTCCACTGATTGGCCCCCAGGTTCCAGGCCGCGGCCTCGATGTTCGGATCCATCTGTGCCAGGCGCATCCTGATCACCGCCATGGCGAACGGCGCACACATCACGATGTGGCTGATCATGACCGCGTAAACCTCGCCGGACAGCCCGACACGCGACAGGAAGGCCAGCATGGCCAGGCCCATGATCACCACCGGAATGGTCGGCGGCAGCAGCGCCAGGGCCATGTAGATCGACTTGCCAAAGAACTGGTAGCGGAAGTCTGTATACGCCGCGGTGAACCCGAGCAGAGTCGATACCAGCGACACCACCACCCCCACTTTCAAGCTGTTGCTGAAAGCCTGCCAGACCGCCGGATCGGCGAAAATCGTCTCGTACCAGTACAGGCTGAAGCCACCCAGGGGCAACGACGGAAAGCGGTCGATGTTGAACGAGAACACGAAGCTGCCGGCAATGGGTGTAAAGATGAAGATGAACACCAGCACGACAAAGCCGCGCAGCAGGAAGTTGATCAGTCGGTGCTCGTTCATGCGCGCCTCCGGTAAGCGAAGCGAACCGCGGCAAAGGCCGTGATCAGCAGCGTCAGGATCATCATCGTGGCGATCACCGCCGCCCGTGGCCATTGCTGGCCCGACTTGGTGGTGTCGGTGATCAGGGTGCTCAGGGTCGGCGGCTGGCCTCCGCCCAGGTACAGCGGGCTGACGAAATCGCCGAAGGTCAGGATGAAGCAAAACAGCGCCGCAACCACGATGCCGATCCGTGCCGACGGCACCACCACCAGCAAGACCGTGCGCAGTCGCCCGCAACCGAGGTTGTGCGCGGCCTCGATCAACGAGCGATCGATGTACATCAGGCTGAACAGCTGCAGCAGCACCACCAGCGGCAGGCACAGCGTGAAGTAGCCGACATAGGTGCCGAACGTTGTGTTCAGCATCGCCAATGGCTCCAGCCCGAGCAGAGCGAGCGCGGCGTTGAAGATGCCGTTATCGCTGAGGAACACCTGCCATGAATAGGTGCGCACCAGGTAGCTGGTGAAGAACGGCGTGATCAGCAGCAACACCAGCAACTGTTTGGTCGACTCGCGAAACTTGAAGGCGATCGTATAGGCGCAGGGAAACGCCACCAGGCTCACCAGCACGGTGGCCCCCGCCGCCATGGCCAGGGTGTGGACGTAGGCATCCCAAAAGAAGCCGCGGCTGAGCATGTAGCTCCAGTTCAGCCACTCGAACGTCGGCACCATGCGGAAGTTGCGCACCAGCCAGAAGCTGATCGCCACCAGGAATGCCAGCGGGAACACAAAGAAGATCAACTGCCAGATCAGGATCGGCAGCGAAAAGCTGAGGCCGTACCAGGGCAGGCGCACTGTGCGTTTGTGGCTCCGCCGGCGGCTCAGCGCGTTGTCGGTCAGCACCGGCGGTGAAGTCTTGAGCTTGTCTGAAATCATTGCGACCACCTCCACGCGCCTCGTCAGGCACCTTTGTATTGCGACCAGAAGTCGTTCCACTCATCCAGGCTCTGCCGGACCGGGAGTTCGCGGTACTTGATGCGGCCGTCGCGGATATCGTCCATGACGTTGCGCTGGCCAAGCAGCATGCCCTGGCGCTTGGCTTCGGCGGGATCGGTCTGGTTCAGTAGTTCCCAGCCTTTCTGGCTCGGGATCAGCGCCGGGTAGGCGGCCATCTTCGCCGACTTGACCTGGCCTTGGGGTGAGGTGATGTACTGGATGAACTTCTTCGCCAGCTCCGGGCTATGGGCCTTCCTGGCGATGCAGTAGGACTCGGTCCATTGCAACCCGCCCTCCTCCGGCAGCACGGTTTTCACCGGTGCGCCGGCGCGCTGCAAGACCCCGGTGATCCAGTCGCCAATGCCGCACATGGCATGGACCTGACCGTTCTTCAGCGAAGAAAAGGTGCCGCCGTAATCGAAGAAACCACCGATCTGCGGGCGCAGGCTCATCATCTTCTGCTGGACGAGTTCCCAGTGCGCGTTATCGATGTCGTAAGGGCGGGCATTGCCATTGAGCAAACTGATCTGTCCCAGGTTCGGCAGGTGCCAGTCGAAGTGCCCGACCTTGCCCTTGAGGCTTTCGTCCCAGAACACATCGTAGGTGCGCACCTTGGCTTCGGGCACCAGCTGGGTGTTGTAGGCGATGCCGAGGAAGCCGAAGCGAATCAGCACCGAATAGAGTTTGTCCCCCTGCCAGTGACCGGGAAAGTGCTGGAACTCCGGATAGAAGTCGTCGAAGGGGTAGTCTGCCGGGTCGAGTTGCTCGATGTAGTCGGCGGCATTGAGTTGCTGTACATATTCGGCGTCGGACAGGATCAGATCGAAGGTGCCGGGGGGCGATTGCGAGATCAGCCCCAACATGTTGTCGCCACCGGTGTAGTACTTGGCCCTGACCTTGACCCCATACTGGCGTTCGAAATCGGCGACGATGTCCGGCTCGGCGTGTCCGGCCCAGGCCAGGATCACCAGTTCTTTCTCCGCTGCGGCAAAGCTTCTCAACGGCAGCAAACCGGACAGCGCCGCGGTGCCTGCCAGGATGCCGGTGGTCTTGAGGAAGGTACGGCGCGAAAGGTCGATGCGATTATTCATTATGGTCTCTCCCGGGTGATGGAAAGTGGCGTCTGTCCTTCTCGTCCTTGTGGTCTTGCCGCTTGCTGGTCGATCTGCCCGCCACACGCATCATTGGCTGGCACGAAGCATTGCAGCAGATCGCCATCACCCTTTTTTGTACGCGTCCGACCTGAAGTTTGTCAGATCCGACCCATCGCCTGCGCTTGCCCAACCCCGCCCTGTCAGAAAAGCCAAATCAGAGGGTGTTTGGTCAATTACGGGTCGGATTTGGACAAATCGCTGGCCTGCCGATCTGATCGAATCATTCCATGCGCCACTTTCGATATCTGCCGTCCAACAGGTCGGTCAGAGGAAAGGCGAGGTCCATCACTTAAGAGAGTGTGTAGATGAATAACAGCGTCGTTATTGGCGAACTCACCTGGCCAGAGTATGCAGAGAAGGTCGCCACCGGCTGCCCGATCTTTCTGCCGGTGGGCGCCCTGGAACAGCATGGCCATCACATGTGCATGGAAGTCGATGTGCTGCTGCCGACCGCGATATGCAAGGCGGTCGCGCAGAATGTCGGCGGCCTGGTGTTGCCGGCCCTGGCCTACGGTTACAAATCCCAGCAGAAATCGGGGGGCGGCAACCACTTTCCGGGAACCACCAGTCTCGATGGCGCCACGCTGACTCATACCGTGCAGGACATCATTCGCGAACTCGCACGTCATGGCGCACGCAAACTGGTGATGATGAACGGCCACTATGAAAACTCGATGTTCATTGTCGAGGGCATTGACCTGGCACTTCGAGAACTTCGTTATGGCGGCATCGATGACTTCAAAGTTGTCGTGTTGTCTTATTGGGACTTCGTTAACGATCCCGCAGTTATCGAAAAGCTATATCCCGACGGCTTCCTCGGCTGGGATATAGAACATGGTGGTGTTTTTGAAACTTCGCTGATGCTCGCGCTTCACCCGGACAAGGTCGATCTGAGCCGCGCCGTTGACCATCCACCGGCCCGTTTTCCGCCATATGACGTGTTTCCCATCATCCCCGAGCGCACCCCGGCGTGCGGCACATTGTCGTCCCCCAAAGGCTCCAGTCGCGAGAAAGGCGAGTTGATCCTGGACGTCTGTGTATCCGGTATCAGCGCCGCTGTAAGGGAGGCCTTTGATTTAGCAACTTGAAAGCACAAGGGCGTGCACCCACAAGAAACCACAGTTAACGCTGCACCCTCCAAAGCATAATAAAAAGGGTACGTCTCATGTCCAGCACCTCCACTTTGGCCCCAGGGCTCAAGCAGCGTCACGTCACCATGCTCTCCATTGCCGGCGCCATCGGTGCCGGCCTGTTCATCGGTTCGGGTCATGCCATCGCCTCGGCGGGCCCGGCAGCGATCCTGGCGTACATCATGTCCGGCACCCTGGTTGTGCTGGTGATGCGCATGCTCGGCGAAATGGCCGTCGCGTCGCCGGACACCGGATCGTTTTCGACCTATGCCGAGCGCGCAATGGGACGCAGCGCCGGCTTTACCATCGGTTGGCTGTACTGGTGGTTCTGGGTACTGGTCATTCCTATCGAAGCCATTGCCGCCGCGGCCATTCTGAATGCCTGGTTCCCGTCCATCCAGACCTGGGAATTCGCGATAATGGTCACCGGCCTGCTGACGCTGACAAACCTGTTCAGTGTCGCGCGCTACGGCGAGTTCGAATTCTGGTTCGCCATGCTCAAGGTGATTGCGGTACTGGGCTTTATTGCACTGGGCGCGCTGGCACTGGTTGGCGGGCTGCCTGATACGACTGTCAGTGGTGTCGTTCAATTAAGCCATGAATTCGGTGGCTTCATGCCCAACGGCATGACCGCCGTTGTCGGGGCGATGCTCACCACGGTGTTCAGCTTCATGGGCACGGAAATCGTCACGATTGCCGCCGCTGAATCGCAGAACCCGTCCAAACAGATTACCCGCGCGACCAACTCCGTGGTCTGGCGCATGGGGATTTTCTACATCGTCTCGGTGTTCCTAATCGTCTCCATCGTGCCCTGGAACGACCCGATGCTGGTGCAAGTCGGCTCTTACCAGCGGGCGCTTGAGTTGATGAACATTCCCTACGCGAAAATGATTGTCGATATCGTGGTGTTGATCGCCGTGGCCAGTTGCCTGAACTCAGCCATTTACACCGCCTCGCGCATGGTCTTCTCCTTGAGCAAACGTGGGGATGGCCCTCGGGTACTGCAAAAGACTTCAGCGTCAGGGGTGCCTTATTTTGCGGTGCTGGCCAGCACGGCCGTGGGTTTCCTGACCACAGCGCTGAACTATTTTGCGCCCAACGAAGTGTTCTCCTTCCTGCTGGCCACGTCTGGCGCCGTAGCATTGCTGGTCTATCTGGCCATTGCTGTGTCGCAGTTGATACTGCGCAAAAAGATGAATGCATCGGGACAGCCAATCGCCTTCAAGATGTGGTTTTACCCTTGGCTCAGTTACCTGGTGATCGTCAGCATCGTGAGCATTCTGGTGGTGATGTTGATCTTGCCGCAGCACCGCATGGAAGTGATTGCTACCGGTGCGCTGACGCTTTCCATTGTCTGTATGGGTGCAATCTTCAACGCCAGGAAAACCCCTGTGCAGAAAGCCGAGTTGGCGTGAACAAACTAACGCGCGATTACTTGTTTAAAAACCGCCTCGACGCTTGAACTTTCACCTCTTTGCGGCCCGCTTACCACCACGGAGCGGGCCGTTTTTTTCGCCTTGCGCTTCCCCCGCCTGCCTCGCCCCTCCTGAACAGCTATAACCCGTCTCGATATGCCTATTGATCAGGCACTGGGTGTAATATCCAGTAACCCGAATGCTGGGTTAATCACATAAAATCGAGATGACGTTGCCACCTTTCGGCAGCTTGCCCCGGAGCGCGTCACTATCAAACAGTTGAGGAGCGGTAGAGATGGCGAAACTCCAGGTGGCGAAACCCGCTACAGGACGTTCGGCTAATGAACAACGGCCGGTGAAAACCGTGGGTTTCCTGGTCATCCCCAACTTCACCACCATCGGCTTCGCCTCCGCCGTGGAGACCCTGCGCATGGCCAACATGGCTGCGCGCGAACCGATGTTCCGCACGGTCATCATCGCTGCCAGCCTGGACCCGGTCACGGCCAGCAACGGCATGCGGATCCTGCCCGACTACGCCATTACCGATGCACCCAGGCTCGACATCCTGTTCGTGGTCGGATCCAACCCGATCGTTTCCAATCACAGCAGCCGACCGCTGCTCAATTGGCTGCGCAAGCTGGCGCACGATCAAGTGCCGCTCGGCGGGATTTGCACCGGCAGTCACTTGCTGGCACGGGCCGATCTGCTCAAGGGCTATCGCTGCACCATTCACTGGGAAGACATCGAAGCGCTGAAGGAGCGTTTCCCGGGGATCATTATTTCCAACCAGCTGTTCGAACTCGATCGCGATCGCTACACCTGCTCCGGTGGCGTGGCCTCGATGGACATGACCCTGCAGTTGATTGCCCGCGAACCGGGCGGCCGGGACATCGCCGCCCATGCGGCCGAGTTGCTGCTGTGTGATCGGGTACGTGGCGCGAGGGAGCAACAGCGGGTGCCGTTGCGGCAGAAACTGGGCACCTCGCAGCCCAAGCTCAGCCAGATGGTGGCGATCATGGAGGCCAACCTCGAAGAGCCGGTGGGCCTCGAAGAGCTCGCGCGGTTGAACGAGGTGTCGGTACGGCAACTGGAGCGCCTGTTTCACAAGCACCTGCAACGCACGCCGAGCCAATACTACCTGGAACTGCGCCTGTCACGGGCGCGGCAATTGCTGCTGCGCAGCGAGTCGCAAGTGCGCGATATCGCCCTGGCGTGCGGCTTTGTTTCGCCGGCGCACTTCTCCAAATGCTACAGCCGGTTTTTCGGCGTATCGCCTATTGGGGAGCGCAAGCAAGTGGCTGCGGTGCATTGATGTGAAGGGGGCGGTTGTTTGCGATGGTGGGGCGGTGCTCAAGATTGATGGCGGCTGGACTGACCTCATCGCGAGCAAGCTCGCTCCCACAGGTTTCAGTGCCGATCACAGGACCATAACTCGCCCCCAATCACTGTGGGAGCGGGCTTGCCCGCGATGGCGGACTGACATTCAAGATTGATGCTGGCTGGACTATCCCCTTCGCGGGCAAGCCCGCTCCCACAGGGTTCTTTGTCGTACACAAGACTTCGGCACGACACCCATCCACTGTGGGAGCGAGCTTGCTCGCGATGGCATCCGTAAGATCGCCATCGCAGGCAAGCTGTGTTCACAGTTGGGAGATTGACTCAGTCCTGCAAGGCCTTATGCGCCGTTTCCCGACTCGCCAGCATCGCAACCAGTGCCACCGCCGCTGCCGCCAGCAGATACCAGGCAGGCGCCATTTTGTTGCCGGTCAGCTGAATCAGCCAAGTCGCGATAAACGGCGCGGTGCCGCCGAACACCGCATTGGCGATATTGAAGCTGAAAGCAAAACCGCTGAAACGCACCCGGGTCGGGAAAATCTCGGCGAGGAAGCACGGCAAGGTGCCGTCGTTCATCGCCAGGATCGCGCCAAAGGCGATCTGGATCATCAGAATCACCATCAGCGGCTGATTCTCCAGCATGCCGAACAGCGGGAATGTCAGCGCCAGGAACAGCACCGAAGCGGTCAGCAGCATGGTCTTGCGGCCAAAACGGTCCGACAGCTTGCCCATCAGGAAAATCAACCCGATATAGGTCGCCAGCGACACCGTCGAGGCCAGGAACGAATCGCTCTCGCTCATGCCCATTTCGGTGGACAGGTAGGTGGGCATGTAGCTGAGCAGCAGGTAGAAGGCCACCGCGTTCAGGCAGGTCACGCCGATCCCGATCATCACGCTGCGCCGATGCACGGTGAGCAATTCGCGAACCGGCGCATGGGTTGCGCACTCCTTGGCTTCCAGGCGTTTTTCCATCTCCAGGAACTTGGGTGTGTCCTGCAGACTCATGCGGATATACCGCCCCACCAGGCCGAACGGCGCCGCCAACAGAAACGGCAGGCGCCAGCCCCAGCTGTGCAGATCCTCGACACTCATCCAGGCATGCAGACCGGCGACGAACACCGCGCCGAACAATAAGCCGGCCGCGGTACTCGCCGGAACGATGCTGGTGTACAAACCGCGCTTGCCCTCGGGGGCGTACTCGGCGAGAAAGGCTGATGCGCCGGCGTATTCGCCGGAGGCGGAAAAGCCCTGGAACAGGCGGATCAGCAACAACAAGGCGGGCGCCCACAGGCCGATATGATTGTAGGTGGGCAGAATGCCGATGCAGAAGGTCGACACCGACATGATCAGAATCGACCAGGACAACGCACTGCGCCGCCCGTACTTGTCACCAAAGTGACCCCAGACCAGTCCGCCCAACGGGCGCACGATAAACGACAGCGCGAAGACCGCGAAGGTCGCCAGCAGCGCCGTTGCCTTGTCGGTCTGCGGAAAAAACGTCATGGCGATGACGGTTGCCAGGTAGCCATAGGCCGCATAGTCGAACCACTCGACGAAGTTGCCCATGAAGCTGGCACTGGCCGCGCGGCGCAAGGCCTTGCGCTCGGACGTCAGTTCACGTTGCTGTTCCAGGGGGGACGTCAGGCTTGCACTTTGGGTGCTCATTGCGCACCTCCGGTGGTAGAGGTGCGGTTATCGGTATGGACAGTCGGGACGTGGATCATGGCAAAACCCCTCTATTGTTTTACTTGGCAGGGTTATGGGTCTGTAGATGCTGCGCGTTCTGGGGCGCGTATGCATCAGTTGCAAGAAAATCATGAAGCGAACAAGCAATCTGTGGTGAGCATGAAACCTGTGGCGAGGGAGCTTGCTCCCTCGCCACACAGGCTCACTGTGCGGCGCGCGGTCTTACTTCTTGATGATGTTGTGTTCCGGGCCATACGGGAAATGGGTGATGTTTTCCCCGCCCTGCTCGTTGACGATCAGGATGTCGTGCTCACGATAACCACCGGCGCCCGGCAGGCCTTCGGGCAGCATGATCATCGGCTCGATGGACACCACCATCCCCGGCTCCAGCACCGTGTCGATGTCTTCGCGCAGTTCCAGCCCGGCTTCGCGGCCGTAGTAATGGCTCAGCGTGCCGAACGAGTGGCCGTAGCCGAAGGTGCGGTATTGCAGCAGATCGTGCTCCAGGAAAATCTCGTTCAGTTGCAGCGCGATATCGCAGCAGCGCATGCCCGGCTTGATCAGTTTCAGACCGGCCTCGTGCACCTTGACGTTGACCTCCCACAAGCGCAGATGCTCGTCGGAACAGTGGTCCAGGAACAGGGTACGTTCCAGCGCGGTGTAGTACCCGGCGATCATCGGGAAGCAATTGAGGCTGAGGATGTCGCCCTTGTTGACCTTGCGCGAAGTCACCGGGTTATGCGCGCCGTCGGTGTTGATGCCGGACTGGAACCAGGTCCAGGTGTCCATCAGCTCGGAGTCCGGGAACGTGCGGGCAATTTCGCGCACCATCGCCTGGGTCGCATGCAGTGCCACTTCATATTCCGGCACCTGGTCACGCAAGGCTTCGACGATCGCGGCACCACCGATGTCCGCTACGCGGGCGCCATGGCGAATGATCGCGTGCTCTTCGGCGGACTTGATCATGCGCATGCGCATGCAGGGCGCCGCGATGTCCACCAGTTCGGCCTGCGGGTAACGGCTGGCGAGTTTGTCGCGATTGAGCAGGTTCAGGTGATCGAACTCGATGCCGATCCGCCCGGCCTTGGGCAAGGCTTGCTGGATCGCGACGAAATAGTTGTCACGCTGCCAGTCGGTGTAAACGATGTTTTCAGTGCCCACGGTCCGGCGCCAAGGCTGACCGCCATCGATGTTGGCGCTGATGGTGACGGCGCTGTCCTGGGTCACCACCAGTGCGTACTGACGGCCGAAGGAGCAATACAGGAAATCGCTGTAGTAGTTGATGTTGTGATACGAGGTGAAGACCGCCGCGTCGATATTATTCTGCGCCAGGTAAGCCCGCAATTTGGCCTGGCGATTGGCATATTCCTGAGCCGAGAAGGTCGGAGTCACTTTTTCGCCGTTCTTGATCTGGATGGTTTTCGGCATTTGCATGTCATTTATCCTTGTCAGTGATTGCAACAGAAGGCGCCACTCTGGCGGGCCGCTGAAGATCATTCGAACAGATGCAAAGCGAGGTTTTTTGTGCGAATCCGACCTGTAGTTGGTCAGATCCGCTCTTTGGCAAGCGCGCCCAGAACTCATCCGGTAAAAACAACAATGCCCCCGTCGGACGGAGGCATTGGGGCAGAGCGTCACACGATCACTGTAGGAGCTGGCTTGTCGGATCGCCGCACCGCAGCGAAGGCAGCCTGGCATTCAACATCGATGTCAGCTGGGCTGGCCCCTTCGCGGGCAAGCCCGCTCCCACAGGGTTAAGTGCGGATCAGAGGACCAGAGCCCGACACCAATCCACTGTAGGAGCTGGCTTGCCAGCGAAGGCAGCCTGGCATTCAACATCGATGTCAGCTGGACTGGCCTCTTCGCGGGCAAGCCCGCTCCCACAGGGTTAAGTGCGGATCAGAGGACCAGAGCCCGACACCAATCCACTGTAGGAGTGGCTTGCCAGCGAAGGCAGCCTGGCATTCAACATGATGTCGGCTGGACTGGCCTCTTCGCGGGCAAGCCCGCTCCTACAGGGGGTCGGTGTCTATCGCAGGATCGAGGCACGACGCCAAGTCAGTGTGGGAGCGAGCTTGCTCGCGAAGGGGCCGGCACATGCAAAACAGAGGTCGACTGACACCCCGCCATCACCCGCAATTCCCCTCCCACATCCTCCCGCGGATGCGCACCGAAGTACTGGCGATAGCAGCGAGCAAAATGTTGCAGCGAGACAAACCCGCACTCGTGGACAACCTCCACCATCGATTGCTCGCCGGCCTGCAGCAACTGACGCGCCCGCTGCAGGCGCAAATCCAGATAATGCCGTGACGGCGAACACCCCAGACTGCGTTTGAACAACCGCTCCAGGTGTCGGCGAGACATGCCCATAGCCTCCGCCAATTCGTCGATACCCAAGGTTCGGCTCAAGTGATCGCCCATCAACGCCAGTGCCGCTTGCAGCCGTGCCGGCGCGTTATGCATGGCCTGTAGCGGCCTGGCCTGGCGCGCGGCGTGTTTTTCCATGCGCAGCACCAGACCACGCCCGTGGGTGCGGGCGAGCCATTCGTGCATCAGCCCTTGAACGTCCTGCGGCCCGACGCAGGTCAGGCGTTGGCGATCGACGCAGAACGGCGCGGCCACCGGGGTCAAATCATTCAAGGCGGCCTGGGGCGCAAGCGAATCGGGCTCTGGCAAGCTGCAGCGATAGCCGTCCAGCGCCCCGATCTGCGCCAGCAGCCAACCGGCCTGGCCCAAAGCGCCCAGGCTGATCGGCTGCCGGGCCCAGTGACACAGCGGCTGGCGAAAGTCCGGCTGATCCGCATCGGCGGGCAAGCTATCGCCACCGCAGAGGATCAACACATCCAGGGCCTGGGCCTGATCCAGTCGCGCCGTGGCGGTAGCGATGCCGTTGCTGGCGTGCAGTTGCCCTCCTTGCAGGCTGAGCATGTGCCAATGGCAAAGCGCCCGCCCGGCCACCTGGTTGGCCAGGCGCAGTGGTTCCAGCGCATTGGCCAGGGTGTAAAAATCGAAGGCTTCCATCAGCCAGAAGCCGATGCGTAGCGGCGGCGGCGGCGGTTGGAGTCGATCAGACTCACCGGCAGGGGAACTGGAAGTGCGCAATCCAGGCGTGGACTCGTCAAAAACACTGATAACCATCATTGATCCCCGCACACCGCGTTCAAGGTTGTTGCAACCAAGGCGGATTGTCGGCGTCAGGGATCAACGAGACGTGTCAGATTTCGACCTCAAAATGTTCGTCAGTACCAGTCTGGTCAATGGCAGGTTATCGGGGAGCGAGCCCGCGCACCCATTGAGGCGCCGGATCGAAAGGGGCAACGCTGCGGCTAGCGCATGCTCATCCCGCAACCTACTGATTCAGTATCATGCATAATCGCGTCGAATCCTCCTCCGGAGTCAAATTGTGAAAAGGATTTCCTCTGCTGCAATCGCATTGACCCTGTTATTCGCGCTGGCAAGTCCAGTGTTTGCTGAAGCCCCCTCTCTTGATGCCGCTCGCACACTCGTAGCCAAGGCAAACATGGGCAGTAATCTTCCCGCGCTTGCACTGATGACGGCGCAGAGAACGGTCACCTACGCGATGATCGCTTCAAAGCTGGGAAGCACCGGTGCAACCAGTGCCGTGGCTGAGCAAATCAACGCATTGCTGCCGCAGTATCAGGCTGACTGGGACGAAAACCTTGCGCAGGCCTATGGAAAGTCATTCTCTGCAAAGGAGTTGTCATCACTCGCGGCTGAAGGTCGTGCATCGAAATACATGGGCAAAGTGAAAGCACAGCAATCCGCTATCGGTGGGGAGATGCAGGCGAAATCCGAACCCATCCTGATTGCTCTGGTCACCGAGGCGCTCAAGGCGACTCTGGCCAAGCACGCCTTGTAATTCCGTAACGTTACAAGCGCAGTATGCCAATCGCCCGTCGATACTTTTCAATGCGCTCAAGATCGTCCCAGGACGGCTGTTCAATCCGCGATAAATCGCTGTTCTCTTCCAGGTCCGCCAGTTCCACCACCCGGGCTTGAATGCCTTGATGATAGGTCACTTTGACGGGGCGCTTGAGCCCTCTGCGACTTACCGGGTCAGGGCTCAGGGCTTGTGCAACACATAACCTTCCTCAAGCGCCGAGGCGACAATATCGGCGGCGGGTATATTGATCCAGGTGGCCGCATCGATGTCGCCAACCGACGCCAGCCAGCGTCCGACCATCTGATAACCGAGCGTATAACCCAGCCATTTTGGCTGAGTGCCGGTTCCGAAGAACCATTCACTGTGGTTGTAGTACGTCGACTCAAGCGCCTTCAGGTCTGCCGGAGCGCGTAGAAGATCGGCGCAGCTGACGGCATCCTCCCAGGGCTCCGGGTCGCTGCCGAGCAAATGGCGGACAAACTGCCCGGCCAGTCCCTCGCTGACCAAGGCTTCACCCAGCGTCCAGCCGTAGCCAGGCCCCGCCATGCGCAAACAATGATGGACCTCATGGACGATCTGCCGATGCAACGCGCCGCTGCGCAGGCTCGGCAACCAATTCGGGTTATCCGGATCGAGGGTCATCGAGAACATAGTGCTTCGATACGCTCGTCCCATCAGGCCCATTTCAGGAATGGTTTCGCCAGGCAGGCGCTGGAGCAACACATCAAGTCGTGGAGGGGTGACCAGACGCGAGACCGACTTGCAGGCCGCTTCGAATTCGCCGATCACCTCGGCGCGACATTTGCCAAGGCTCCCTGAGGCTTCCAGCCAGTGCAGCGTCCATCTGTCCATTATCAGCTCGACTCAACGATAAGTTTTGAAATCGCAGCGAGCATATACGCCGGCCCGAAGCCTCTGCATCAGTTATTTATACTCAAATGTCAGCTTAATAATATTTTACCGATACCAGGGTGATCCCTAGTCTTGAGCCCAAGAAATGGCAGGCCGTTAGCGACCTAACTCCAACTTCGAAGGGCATAGAGATGACCACTGACACAATAAAAACAGATACGCTGATTGTTGGCGCCGGTCAGGCTGGCGTGGCCATGAGTGAACACCTGAGCAAACTCGGAGTGCCGCACCTGGTGCTGGAGCGCAGCCGTATCGCCGAGCGCTGGCGCACCGGGCGCTGGGATTCGCTGGTGGCCAATGGTCCGGCCTGGCACGACCGTTTTCCCGGTCTCGAGTTTGACGACATCAGCCCCGACGGCTTTGCCCCGAAAGAGCGGGTCGCCGATTATTTCGAAGCCTACGCGAAGAAGTTCAAGGCACCGATCCGCACCGGCGTGGAAGTGAAGAAGGTCGAGCGCAACGTCGGTCGCCCGGGCTTCACCATTCAAACCTCCGAAGGCGTGATCGAGGCCAACCGTGTAGTGGCCGCCACCGGACCCTTCCAGCGTCCGGTCATCCCGCCGATTGCACCGAAAGATCAGCCCTTCCTGCAGATCCATTCCGCTGACTACCGCAATCCGGCGCAACTGCCCGAAGGTGCTGTGCTCGTGGTCGGCGCTGGCTCGTCCGGCGTGCAGATCGCCGATGAATTGCAGCGTGCCGGCAAAAAAGTCTACCTCTCGGTTGGCGCCCACGACCGCCCTCCTCGCGCCTATCGCAACCGGGATTTCTGCTGGTACTTCTGGCTAGCCAACCGCGACACCGCCTACAAACGCCGCCTCTCAACCGGAAAACTGGCTAACAGCCTATAACTGAAGCACACACAACCCCTGTAGGAGCCAGGCTTGCCGGCGAAGACGTTCTCAAAACGCCATCGCTAGCAAGCCATCAACCCAACCCTTGTAGGAGCTAACCCTTCGGCACAAATAGTCATTAAACCTTTCTCAAAATACAGCTGGCTGGTCGGTGCAACGAAGATAGAGGCCAAACACCATCAGTGAGATAAAAAAAACAAAACACGATCCCCACGACACAAACAATATCCGCTTCAAGTCTTTCGGAAAATTTTTGGCTTCGGTGATATCAACAATCCCTCTCCTCGCACACGGGCCTGGAATCATCAGGACCAAGGTAAGAAAACCGTTGCGCATACCTTTTCCAATAAACCCCGCTTGCGAATACGCCGCTCTATTTGCTTCGACGAAAGTACTTTTGGGCAAAAATGATTCAGCTTTTTCTGTGAAACGGTGAATCATGTAAATCAACCATATCTCTGTAAGAATCAGAGGCGCAAAGAGAAAGAGTAATATCAAACCGATCGGTACATAGCTCATTGCGCAATTTCTTCATACAGGAATTCCCCCAAGATTCCGCCAGCGCCACCCAGCACCTTTCCACCCGCCACCCCCCCTATTGCGCCGCCTACCACGCCGCACACCAGCGCACCGGGGCCTCCACTGGCTATTCCAAGGACAACAACGCAGCCGAGTGTTGCTGTATAACCTCCTAATAATCCCCCATAAACGCCCCCCGTCAAGCTGCCAACCAAGGAAGAGCCCTCTACATACCTCGCCTTCGTACACTGATCTTCCCGCCCCTGCGCACACGCGTTCCTGATCGCCAGCCCGGACGAAGCGACCGTCAGCGCCGTGCCGATATAGGTTCCGCTCTTGATCAATTTCGCAGCCTTGGCAACGCCGTCGACTTTTTCCGCATACCCGGCAATCTCACCCGTATGCAAATAGCGCTTGGTCGAAATACCTAGCAGTCTTTTTATCGAGCCATGATGGCGAAGTCCTGAACCATAAGAGGCTGCCCTTGCAAGCTGTCCCTCCAGCTTGCCGAACAAGATGGCGCGCTCGGCTAAAAACTTTTTCCTGGCGGTTTCTGATCCTGTACGCAGAAACTCCTTATGCAGCTGCTCGATCTCTTCCAGGGTTTTCCCGATCGCTGCCATATGCTTGCTCCACCCGTCACTGACGACCCCGGCGCCAATTGCACTGTAGGTGAGCACTTCCTTCAGCAGATCGAAGTTGTCCAGGAAAAAGTCGTCAGCGTCGACCTGGTTCGTCAACAGACCAATATGGATATCGCGCGCTTTGGCCATCAAGTACGCCTCTTGACTCGTACTGGATGAAGTGGACGCGTCGCCGAGGATAACGAGCTCGCCGGCCAGCACCACCGTGTTGGCGATGTGGCTGTTGAGTGCATCGAACTTGCTTTTGGAGACCCCCGTCAGACCCAATTGAGTCTTCAGCGACTCGTAAGTCTGGGTTCGAGAATTGATAAACGCTAGAGGCTCTGCCATTTCAGCCTCACGAATATTTTTTGTTGCTGATGCGATCCCAGCCGCCCGCAATGTTGCCGCCACCAGCCCCATCACTGCGTTTTTGCTGGGTGTAGATGGTTTTGATCCGACCATAATTCAGTTGCACGATTTCCACCGGAATGCCGGCGGAGGCATTTTGCGCGTAGTCGGAAATAATGACCTCTTCGAGAATAATCTCGAAGTATTTGAGCTTCTCACCACCCGCTCGGCTCAGTACCAGACTGACCTCCTTCAGATGCTCGCCAGCACAACTGGCCTCCATCAGCTTGCAGCTGGATTTATCCAATACTTTGGTGAACGTGAAGTTACTCAGCGTCGTACGCCCAGAGCTCGCGCCGCCACTGGAGCTGGCGGTTGCCGAGGTGCTTTGATGAGTGCCAAAGCTGTATCCACTGACCTCGATCCAGTCGCGGTATGTTTCATCCAGGGCTTCGCCGGGAATGCCTTCGATTTTGACAAATGCATCAAACGCCATGCGTCCTCTCCCAGGTGATGGAATCACTTTTCTATTTTTTTCAGGAGTGAATGTACGGCGTTTTAACTCAGTCATTGCCTGTAGAAATATGCTTGGAAAGCAGAATCAGACCCGTCCTATTCTGTTCCGGCCTTGAGCTGTAGGACATTTCCCGCGAAGTCAAAAATGCCCAATAAAATGAACCCTGCCCGCCCGTGCGCACCTAACTGAATGACTATCAGGAGGTGGCTAATGCAAATCGAAACAATCTGGGTCGTACTCGCGGCAGTGCTTTTGCTGGTCGAGTTGTGGGCGATCAATCGGGTGCGTAAAGCCCAGGGCAAATCGAGCAACAAGCTTTTGTGGATCGTGGTGATCGTGTTTGTACCGCTGTTTGGGGTGGTGGCATGGGCATTGGCCGGGCCGAAACACACCGAACACAATCCCAATTCCCCACAGGCCAGACAATAACGTCGGACGGTGTGCGGTAAGGATCTTGGAACCCGTAAATTCAAAGAGCTGAGCCCTGATGATTCAGGGCTTTGGTGGGTGGCGCCAGTTTTGAAACAAAGCCCTATTTGTCATGGCACCGACAGTTTCTGATGAATGCTCAACTACAGTCATGGGTCGAATTGGTATGTCGATACCGCGATCAGTGCCGCGAGACGTTGAGCGGGAACCATCCCTATCCGTTTAAGCAGTGGCCTCCAACGCCCGATTGATCTCCTCAATGCAATCGTGAACTTTAGTCAGTGCGTCATTGAGATGGCTTTCACCTGCTTTGTCACCTTGGGCGATTACGCAGCGATCATCCTTGATCAGGAAGCGAGTAGAAGCAAAGTAAAGATCAGTCCAATCCGGGACGGCGCGGGCAGGCTGTGTAAACGAAGGAAGACGCTGCATAAGAGCGTCCCGATCACCGCCACGGAAAAACGGAAACACACCAAGCCATGTGTGCTTATAGACTTTAACCCACACCCCCTGCGGCCAAGTCCGCAAACGGACATCCAAGTCGTACTGTTGCTTGTCCGCTCTCGCAGAGAACTTTGTCTCCATCAGGTCAGCCCACTCGGCGAACAAGCTGTCCCGTGCCAATCGCACCTGTAGCCTGGCAAAGAGCTCATCCATCTTGCGTGCCTTGCAGTATTCGTGGTGTTTAACGAGGTGTTCGTAGGCCTCCTCGTTCTGTTCGAATATGCCCCAGCACAGTTGATTCAGCTCCGTGTTACCGGACATGGTCTTCTCAACATGGGAGATGAACTGATCGATGAAATGTGCGGCAGGAGGATTATCCGCGGGCTGATATCGACCTAGCAGAGCCGCCAATTGCCCATAGGATTGAAAGTAGACCGGCACACTGGAGTCCGAATCAAGGGTCGGGGATTCGCGACCGGTTGGAGTCAGGTACACCAGCGCACGGGACTCATAATGAGGGTAAAGCTCGCACAGCGCCTGTTGGTAGCGTGCGACCTGCTCGCGCTGATCTGCAGCCCAAATTTTGTTTTCGATTGCAATGACGAAGCGCAGGGCCGGGAAATCCAGCAACACGTCGATGTGCGCTAGCTCTCGTGAGACCTTTGCCTTAGCACCTCTAGTGCTTTCCAGCACTTGCTGTGACAGCGACGGTCCGGTGTTAGGGCATTGAAAGAGAGAAGCCACGTAAGCATCCCTGAACAACGCACCCAGGCCATGAGCCTCATGCTCATTCATGAACGCTGCCAGGATATTGGAGTGAACCAGTTCCTTAGTGCTTACACCCATTACTTTGAACAGATCAAATACATTTGTATAGCGGATAAGCGAGGTGAAATCGTTACTGGTGCGTAAGGCTTCAAGCTGCGCGGAGGCGTCCATACCGTGAATCCGTTTGAGCGTCCGAAATGGTCGCAACGCGCGGATGGTAGTGGTCGCGAAGGCAGAATGCCATACCGTCGAAGATGGGCTGATGATAAGCCGGATTCAGGCTGGACAAAAACGCGCTTCTTTATTGCCATAACCAGATTCAATCAAAGCCTCGAATTCATCAACCTGATCAAGAAGCTTGTCCCACTCGGCGCCTTTGGCTCTGGGGCCTACGCCGTCTGCAGTAACGGCAGTGCAGTGCCGATGTCACTAGCCAATATGGTGGTGATGTTCTACGTGGTGGTCGCCTTCTAATATCCTGGTGATTCTGGGTGCGATATGCCGACTGTCCGGGTTCAGCCTGTGGCGATTCATGAAGCACATCAAGGACGAAATCCTCAACGTCCTGGTACCCGCCTCTCGGTAAAGTTTCCCGCCGCGCCTCCTGCGAAAAATCGGGGTATACCGGTTTATGTCCATGGCTGACGCGATCTGCAACCATTGGGAATAGCGTGGTTACCGTGGTGGGTGTCGAGATGGGCGGGGGAGTTTTTCCGAACAGACGGCGCAGGTTGAATATGAACGCACCCTTGGCCGAATGCCCAACGCAGCTTTAGTGACAGGCCAAGACATCCGTCCGACAACAGTGCCATGAGCGGCATTCATCGCCCCAATCGGCAGCCAACACTCAATCAGCGCAGGAGCTGCCGAAGACTGCGATCTTTTGATTTTGACGTCCGAAAATCGTGTAGGAATTTACCCTTTGTGGCGAGGGAACTTGCTCCCGCTGGGCGGCGAAGCCGAACCAATCCCTGCCGCATTTTTAAACGTGCCCAGATCGCCACCCATTTTGTTTCGCAGCAAAAAGGTGGCTGTTCATTCCCTTCATAAAGAATCTTATCCAATGACAATGAACAACCCGCCTCGCCGCTTCACCCCAATGTCCCAATTCGCCACCGACTACCCCGTCCTGCTCATCGACAGCGACGCCCCGCTCCGCGAACTCCATAACTGCGTCAGCGAACGCCTGAACGCCGTCCTCAAATACCTGCACCTCATGGCCTGCACCAGCCTCCCCGACTACGCCGAAAACGACATCAACACCGTCACCAACATCGCTCGGATTTTGGTCCAGGATGTTAGCGATGTGTTTCGGGTGATTGAGCAGCGTGAGTTTGATACTTCCAAAGGTCGGTGACCGACTCCCAATCAAAAAAACCCGCGGTCATGCGGGTTTTTGTTACCACATAACTCCTTACCTAGGTCTGACCTCAAGTACTCTGTGCGCACCAGGACGACCGACCATACGATGCTCACTGAAAGCGTGAGCTAAAAAGATCCTCGGTAATCTGACAGGTAAATGACATGAGAGAAACGACATTCAATCCCGAGGATATGCCTATCCTCAACCTCGACACTTCTAGCACAAGTCGTCACAAAGCTTCCCATTTTTTCGACAATCCGGAAATCATGGCTGCTTACATTTCTGAAAGTATGAAGGCCGGAGACACGGCGCTGGTTCATGCACTGGGTGAAGTTGCAAAAAATAAAGTATGACAGCTTCGGCTACGGGCTATTTTGGCAGCCGGATTGGCGAGGCCAGGTTTGGCTACAGCCGGCTTCGCATCGGCTTTAGCCAAAAAATAACCGCTCGTTTTGCTACTGATGAGAACGGGCGAGGACTCTAGCAAGGAAAACGCTGCTACTGCGTAAGAGCTTTGCAAAAAGGGTGACTGATTTATTTGTAAACATAAATCAGTCAACATTTCCATTTATAGGAAGAATCCCAATGACTGTAAAAGTGAAGAAGCTCTCGGAAAAAGAAATGGACGCTCTGGAGCGTCAGGTTCCTAATCTAGCAAAAATAGCTACCATGACTGCTTATGCTCGGGCATTGGCAGTGAGCGATAGCGTGCTTCGTGTCGATTCTGGTGAATTGGTATGGATGTCACTCGATGGCAGCAAAACCTTTGTGGCTAAAGCGAAGCCACGCCGTAAAGTCAAGGTAGGCGAGGTGATCACGGTGCGCCGTGTCGAAGTTCAAGCGGCATCTGGACGTGCCTAGATTACCGTCTATACCCCGGCTTCCAGACATAATGAGAAAAAACAAACATGGCACATGCGAAAGCAAAAAATAAAACCCCTATAGCCCCCCAATGAGGTAAACCACTCAAGAATTTTACCTTGTCTATCGAAGGGATAGAAACTATGGTCCCAACTGAAGCAAAGATGAAGATGCCGATCCTGGAAGCTCGCACACTGGTGTACCTGCCGTTCAACGTCTCATCGAGCTCCGTTTTCCGTAGCATTGGAACGTAGTAGCATAAGCCGAGAATGCAAAGAACCACGTAAATTGAAATTCCGACTGCATTGAAGTATTTGTCTTCCAGGGTTATTACCTGCATTAACCCAAACATAAGTATCACGGTATAAAAAGCTGCACAGGCGAAGACCAAAAACCATGCCATGAGGTAATAGCGAATTGTTCTAATATCCATCAATGCATAATCCATTATAAGTACAACATTCAAAATCTTCAGGACCCTGCATCCAATACAGGGGCACTGAATTATTTAATTAATCAAAAATTCGCTGGCGTATTCGCACTGATGATCTCAGCCTCATCCGCCCCGATATTCCGAAACCGATGCGGCAACGTCGTCGGAAAGTAGTACCCATCCCCGGCGTTCAGCACGCTAATCTGCCCATCAACGGTGAGCTCAACGGTGCCCCGGGTGACAAGCCCACACTCCTCCCCTTCCGAATGCACAATCGGCTCTTCCCCCGAACTCGCCCCAGGTGCGTACTGCTCACGCAGCAACCGCATCTGCCGACTCGGCACCGAAGCCCCAATCAACAACAACCGCAAACCATGACGCCCAAGATCCGGCTGTTCATTAGCCCGAAACACGTACTGATGCTCACGCGGCGGCTGATCAAAGGTAAAGAAGTCCGCCAGAGACATCGGTATGCCTTCGAGCAGTTTTTTCAGGGAGCTGACGGAGGGGCTGACGCGATTCTGTTCGATCAGGGAGATGGTGGCATTGGTGACGCCGCTACGCCGGGCCAGCTCGCGCTGGGAGAGTTTGTAGCTTTCGCGTACTAGTTTGAGTCGTGAGCCCGTGTCCATGACAGCCTTATGCGAAGAAATACTTAAGGGTTATGGGGGTGGATGGCGGGCGACTTTTGGCCGCGAAGGTACCGCTTCCCTGTCCCGGATATGTGAAAGTCGGGTATTAAATCACGTTTGGGGGTGTTGCTGTAGGCGCAAGCTTGTTGGCGATGGCGGTGGGTCAGGCGAGATCAATATCGGCTGCTGTAGCCCCTTCGCGAGCAGGCTCACTCCCACAGGTTGGTGCTGGTTGTATACAAGTGTTGTGCTCGTCATGGCAGTGTGTCACGCGGCATTGATGGCGGCTGATTTGGCGTCATCGCGAGCAAGCTCGCTCCCACATTTGATCTCGGGTATTAGTTGGGCTTGTGTGCACCGGTGATCTCCTGTGGGAGCGAGCTTGCTCGCGATGGCGGTGTGTCAGCTACATCAATGTTGGCTGATTTGGCCTCATCGCGAGCAAGCTCGCTCCCACAGTTTCGATCGGTGGTGTTAGCACTTTTTCTGTGCCGGGCTTAGATGCCGAACCGGTCACGCAGCGCGTAGTACGCGGCGCCCATGGCGGTCAGCGGGGCCTGGAAGGTGCGGCCGCCGAGCATGGGCATGTGCGGCAACGATGCGAAAGCATCGAAGCGTTCGGCGTCGCCGCGGATCATTTCGCTGATGAGTTTGCCGGCCAGGTGCGAGCAGGTGACGCCGTGGCCGCTGTAGCCTTGCATGTAGTAGGCGTTTTTCTCGATACGGCCGAATTGCGGCATGCGCGACATGGTCAGCAGGAAGTTGCCGGTCCAGCGGTAGTCGATCTTCACGTCCTTGAGCTGCGGGAAAGTCTTGATGATTTTTGGCTTGATCAGCTGTTCGATGTCGTCCGGTTCGCGGGCACCGTAGACCACGCCGCCGCCGTACAGCAGGCGGTTGTCGGCCGTGAGGCGGTAGTAGTCGAGCAGGTAGTTGCAGTCTTCGACGCAGTAGTTGTTTTTGATCAGGCTGCGCGCCACCTTCTCCGACAACGGTTCGGTGACGACGATTTGCGAGCCGCACGGCATGCTTTTGCGCGTGACGCGGTTGTCGAGGTCTTGCGGCAGGTAGGCGTTGCCGGCGATCAGCAGGTATTTGGCGCGGACCAGGCCTTTGGCGGTGCGTACGGTGATCGGTTCGCCGTAGGTGATTTCCACGGCAGCGGACTGTTCGTAGATTTTGCCGCCGAGGCCGATGATGGCCGAGGCTTCGCCGAGGGCCAGGTTCAGCGGGTGGATGTGGCCGCCCTGCAGGTCGAGCAGGCCGCCGACGTAGTTGTCGCAACCGACTTCGCGCTTGATCTCGGCGGCGTCGAGCATTTTCAGGTTTTTATTGCCGTAGCGTTCCCAGCTGCTTTTCTGCTCGGCCAGGCCTTTGAGTTGCTTTTTATTCAGCGCGGCGAAGATGCCGCCCGGACGGTAGTCGCACTGGATGTCGTAGTGCTGTATGCGCTGACGGATGATGTCGGCGCCTTCGAAGATCATGCTGCCGAGGACTTCGGCGGTCTTGTCGCCGTAGCGTTCTTCGATGACGTCGACGTCGCGGCTGTAGGAATTGACCAGTTGGCCGCCGTTGCGACCGCTGGCGCCGAACCCGACTTTGGCGGCTTCGAGGACGGTGACGCTGTAGCCGGCTTCGGCGAGGAACAGGGCCGAGGACAGGCCGGTGTAGCCGGCACCGATTACGCAGACGTCGCAGTCGACCGCGTGTTCGAGTACCGGGAAGTCGCCGGTGAAGTTGCGGGTGGCGGCGTAGTAGCTGTTTACATGTGTTGTTTGTTTCATAGGTTTCTCCGATGGCCGCCGATACGATTTGGCAGCCGCCGTTGTAGAGGTGTTAGAGCTTGATCCAGGTCGCTTTGAGTTCGGTGTATTTGTCGAACGCGTGCAGCGATTTGTCCCGTCCGTTACCCGACTGCTTGAACCCGCCGAACGGCGCGGTCATGTCGCCGCCGTCGTACTGGTTGACCCAGACGCTGCCGGCGCGCAGGCCGCGGGCGAAGGTGTGGGCCTTGCTCAGGTTGCTGGTCCAGACGCCGGCGGCCAGGCCAAAGATGCTGTCGTTGGCGATGGCCAGGGCTTCTTCTTCAGTGTCGAAGGTGATCAGCGACAGCACCGGGCCGAAGATTTCTTCCCGGGCGATGGTCATGGCGTTGGTCACGCCGTCGAAGATCGCCGGTTCCACGTACAGGCCGCCGGTGGCTTCGAGGGTGCGGCTGCCGCCGGCGATGAGTTGTGCGCCCTGGTCTTTGCCGACCTGGATGTAGCGCAACACGTTGTCCAGTTGGCGCTGATCGACGACCGCGCCGACGGTGGTTTGCGGGTCGAGTGCATGCCCTGGTTTCCAGGCTTGCAGGGCTTCGACCAGCAGTGGAATGAACTGCTCGCGGATCGAGCGCTCGACCAGCAAGCGCGAACCGGCGGTGCAGACTTCACCCTGGTTGAAGGCGATGGCACCGGCTGCGGCTTGCGCTGCCGCGCGCAGGTCCGGCGCGTCGGCGAACACCACGTTCGGGCTTTTGCCGCCGGCTTCGAGCCAGACGCGTTTCATGTTGCTTTGCCCGGCGTAGATCAGCAGTTGCTTGGCGATCGCGGTCGAGCCGGTGAAGGCCAGTACGTCGACGTCCATGTGCAATGCGAGCGCTTTGCCGACGGTGTGACCGTAGCCTGGCAGGACGTTGAACACACCCTTGGGGATGCCTGCATCCAGCGCCAGCTGGGCGATGCGGATCGCGGTCAGTGGCGACTTTTCCGAAGGTTTGAGGATGAACGAGTTGCCGGCTGCGAGGGCCGGGGCGAACTTCCAGCTGGCCATGATCAGCGGGAAGTTCCACGGCACGATGGCGGCGACCACACCTGCGGGTTCACGGGTGATCAGGCCGAGTTGGTCGTGGGGTGTGGCGGCGACTTCGTCGTAGATCTTGTCGATGGCTTCGGCGCTCCAGCGGATCGCGTTGGCGGTCGCCGGGATGTCGATGCTCATCGAGTCGCTGATCGGCTTGCCCATGTCGAGGGTTTCGAGCAGGGCCAGTTCTTGCTGGTTGGCCAGGATCAGGTCGGCGAAGCGGATCAGGATGCGCTTGCGCTCGGCGGGTGCCAATCGCGCCCAGATGCCGGATTCGAAGGTGCGACGTGCGACTGCGACGGCCGCATTGGCGTCGGCTTCGTCGGTGCTGGCGACGTTGGCCAGGAAGCGGCCGTCGACCGGGCTGATGCATTCGAAGGTGTCACCGCTGAGTGCCGGGCGGTATTGGCCGTCGATGAAGGCGCGGCTTTCTATGGTTAGGGACTGGAAGCGTTGTTCCCAGTCGCTGCGAGTGTTTGTCATGGTTGTGACTCGACGCAGAGGAATAAGTAGTCGTCGGACTAAAACCGACCAATGTTCAATTAGAAAAACACGGACACTGTGGGAGCGAGCTTGCTCGCGATGGCGGTAGGTCAGCCCACATCAATGTCGAATGTTGTGGCCCCATCGCGAGCAAGCTCGCTCCCACAGTTGATCGGTGTTGTTCACAAAATTTGTGTACGCCGCCAATCCCTGTGGGAGTGGCGGTGCGACGATTCGACTTGCCCGCGATGGCGGTGTGTCAGGCGACATCAGTGTTGAATGTGCCGCCGCCTTCGCGAGCAGGCTCGCTCCCACAATTGATCGGTGTTGTTCTCAGCCTTTGGGAACGACACAAATCCCCTGTAGGAGCTGCCGAAGGCTGCGATCTTTTGATCTTGACCTTAAAAAGCAAAGTCAAAAGATCGCAGCCTTCGGCAGCTCCTACAGGGTCATGCCACAACCGTCAGACGGTGTGCAGGTACCAGTTGTACTCAAGGTCGGAGATGGAGTTCTCGAACTCGGCCAGCTCGCTTTCCTTGCACGCCACGAACACGTCGATGTACATCGGGTCGATGTAGCGCGACATGACTTCGCTGTCGTCCAGCTCGCGCAGTGCATCGCGCAGGTTGTTTGGCAGGCTTTGCTCGTTTTGCTCGTAGCTGTTGCCTTCCACCGGGGCGCCCGGTTCGATTTCGTTGGTCAGGCCGTGGTGGATACCAGCCAGGACTGAGGCCATCAGCAGGTACGGGTTGGCGTCGGCGCCGGCGACACGATGTTCGATGCGCACCGCGTCCGGCGAACCGGTCGGCACTCGCACCGCGACGGTACGGTTGTCGATGCCCCAGCTCGGCGAGTTCGGTACATAGAACTGCGCACCGAAACGCCGGTACGAGTTGACGTTCGGGCACAGGAACGCCATCTGCGCCGGCAGGGTCTCGAGCACACCGCCGATCGCGTGTCGCAGCGCGGCGTTCTGCTCGGGATCCTCGCTGGCAAAGATGTTGTTGCCTTCCTTGTCGAGAATCGAAATGTGCACGTGCAAACCATTACCGGCCTGGCCCGGATACGGCTTGGCCATGAAGGTGGTGTCCATCTCGTGGTCGTAGGCGATGTTCTTCACCAGACGCTTGAGCAACACCGCGTAGTCGCAGGCCTTGATCGGATCGTTGACGTGATGCAGGTTCACTTCGAACTGCGCCGGGGCGCTTTCCTTGACGATGGCGTCGGCAGGAATGCCCTGCTCTTTCGCGCCTTCGAGGATGTCTTGCAGGCAGTCGACGTACTCGTCCAGGTCGTCGATCAGGTACACCTGGGTCGAGATCGGACGTTTGCCGGATACCGGCGAGCGTGGCGATTGCGGACGACCGTTCACGTTGTCCTGGTCGATCAGGTAGAACTCGAGTTCGAACGCGGCGCAGATGGTCAGGCCCATTGCATCGAACTTGCTCACCACTTGACGCAGCACTTCGCGCGGGTCAGCGAAGAACGGCTGGCCTTCGAGTTCGTGCATGGTCATTAACAGTTGCGCGGTCGGGCGCTTCTGCCAGGGCTCGATGCTGAGGGTGTTGGGGATGGGAAAGCAGATCCGGTCCGAGTCGCCGATGTCCAGACCCAGGCCGGTGCTTTCCACCGTGGAACCGTTGATGTCCAGAGCAAACAGAGAGGCCGGGAGATTGATGCCTTTTTCGTAAACCTTATGAAGACTGGTGCGCTCGATGCGCTTGCCGCGCACCACACCGTTCATATCCGCAATCAGAAGGTCGACGTACAAAACCTCAGGATATTTCTTAAGGAATGCGTTTGCTTCGTTGAGTTGAACGGCACGCAGAGGGACCGACATGATGCACCTATTAGCTGTTAATTATTATGTTCACTACCTTGTCACGAGCCCAGTCAATCCGAAAGGCAAAGTGAAGTCAATAGCGAACACTTGGCCTTTCAACCTTTATTTTCGGGCCTTTTATGGGCGCGAGAGTGCCAGATCAGCCTTTAGCACCGCGTAACTCCTCAGGATCGGACGTGCGGCGTTTAGAATTTTTTACATGAGAGTTGTTAATTAAAATCAACAAGGCTAAGCTCCGGAAAAGCTCGTTCAAGTGTGAAACTTCGAGGTGATAAAAATGGCACTCAAGCCATTGATCGGCGTTACAGCCTGCGTCAAACAGATTGGCCTGCACCCCTACCACGTCAGCGGCGACAAGTACTTGCGTGCTGTCAGCGTCGCGGCTCTGGGGCTGCCCGTGGTTATTCCTTCCTTAGGCGATCTGACCGACTTCGAGGACCTGCTCGTGCAGCTCGACGGTCTGTTGCTGACCGGCTCGCCGTCGAATGTGGAACCCTTCCACTATCAAGGCCCGGCCAGCGCCCCCGGCACGGATCACGATCCGGCGCGGGATGCCACCACCCTTCCTTTATTGCGTGCAGCCATCGCAGCCGGTGTTCCGGTGCTCGGCATCTGCCGCGGTTTTCAGGAAATGAACGTGGCGTTCGGCGGCAGCCTGTATCAGAAGGTGCATGAACTGCCGGGCATGCTCGATCACCGCGAAGCGGACAGTCCGGAGCTGGCGGTGCAATACGCACCGGCGCATGCGGTGACGGTTCAGCCGGGCGGCGTGTTCGAAGCGCTGGATCTGCCGCAGGTGTTCCAGGTCAATTCGATTCACAGTCAGGGCATTGCCCGACTGGCTCCCGGCCTGCGCTCGGAAGCGGTCGCGCCGGATGGTTTGATCGAGGCGATTTCGGTTGAGCACAGCAAGGCCTTCGCCGTTGGTGTGCAGTGGCATCCGGAATGGCAGGTGCTGGCGAATCCTCCTTATTTGAGTATTTTCCAGGCGTTTGGCGATGCGTGCCGGCAGCGGGCGGCGTTGCGGAATAAGCGCTGACATAAACCCCGAACAATCAATTTACTGCCCCCGTGAGGCCGGCGGATGTGCCTTTGCGCATCCGTGACTCACGAAAACAACACACTGCGATAACAACAAGTACGAACAGGCAGCCAGGACGGCGGCGCCGAATAAGCCCGATCAGTACGCGCCAGTGATTCATGCGCGATACCCCTGTGGAGCTGGCTTGCCAGCGAAGGCGGCCTGACAGTCAACAATGATGTCGCCTGGAAGGGCCTCTTCGCTGGCAAGCCAGCTCCTACAGGGGGCCGCGTTTGAATTCACTGGCACCGTACAGCCCGGGCTTGCAATCCACTCTTAAGTCAGGCCGCGTTGGCCCGACGACTGAAACCTGTTGGGAGTTTCACATGGCAAACGCCTCCAGCATCTACAGGAAGGCTCTTGAAGGTCACCAGGCACCGAAAAAGGTGCTGGTGAAAATCGACCGCGTCACCAAGAAATTCGACGAAACCACCGCGGTGGACGATGTCTCGCTTGAGATCCATCAAGGTGAAATCTTCGCCCTGCTCGGCGGTTCCGGCTCGGGTAAATCAACGCTGCTGCGGATGCTCGCCGGCTTCGAGCGCCCGACCGAAGGGCGGATTCTGCTCGATGGCGTGGACATCACCGACATGCCGCCGTACGAACGGCCGATCAACATGATGTTCCAGTCCTACGCGCTGTTCCCGCACATGACGGTGGCGCAGAACATTGCCTTCGGCTTGAAGCAGGACCGTTTGCCCGCCAGTGAAATCGACGCCCGCGTTGAAGAGATGCTGCGCCTGGTGCACATGACCCAATACGCCAAACGCAAACCCCATCAGTTGTCCGGCGGTCAGCGTCAGCGTGTGGCGCTCGCCCGCTCCCTGGCCAAGCGGCCGAAGCTGTTGCTGCTGGACGAACCGATGGGCGCGCTGGATAAAAAGCTGCGCTCGCAGATGCAGCTGGAACTGGTGGAAATCATCGAGCGCGTCGGCGTGACTTGCGTGATGGTGACCCACGACCAGGAAGAGGCCATGACCATGGCCCAGCGCATCGCAATCATGCACCTGGGCTGGATCGCGCAGATCGGCAGCCCGGTCGACATCTATGAAGCGCCGGTCAGCCGCATGGTCTGTGAATTCATCGGCAACGTGAACGCTTTTGACGGCATCGTGGTCGAGGACCTCGAAGGTCATGCGATCATTCACAGCCCGGACCTGGAACAGAAGATCTACGTCGGCCACGGCGTCAGCACTTCGGTGCAGGACAAGTCGATCACCTACGCCATCCGCCCGGAAAAACTGCTGGTCAGCACCACCCAGCCTGAGGCGCGCTACAACTGGTCCAGCGGCAAGGTGCATGACATCGCCTACCTCGGCGGCCACTCGGTGTTTTACGTCGAGCTGCCCGGGGGCAAGGTGGTGCAGTCGTTCATGGCCAACGCCGAACGCCGTGGTGCGCGTCCGACCTGGGACGACAAGGTCTACGTGTGGTGGGAAGACGACAGTGGCGTGGTACTGCGCTCATGAACACACTCAATCAGCAGTTCCTGCGGCTGATGCCGAGTGGTCGTAAGCTCGTCATCGGGATTCCGTTCCTCTGGCTGTTCCTTTTTTTCATGCTGCCGTTCTTTCTGGTAATGAAGATCAGCTTCTCGGAAGCGGCGCTGGCCATTCCTCCTTATTCCGAGATCTACACCTTCGCCGAACAGAAATTCGAGCTGCTGCTGAACCTCGGCAACTACTCGCTGTTGACCCAGGATGAGTTGTACATCTCGGCTTACTTCGGCTCGTTGAAGGTCGCGTTTTTCAGCACGCTGATGTGCCTGGTGCTCGGCTTCCCGATGGCCTACGCGATCACCAAGGCCAACAAGGAAACCCAGAACGTTCTGCTGTTGCTGATCATGATGCCGACCTGGACCGCAATCCTGATCCGGGTCTACGCATGGATGGGCATCCTCAGCAACAACGGTTTGCTCAATGGGTTCCTGATGTGGACCGGGCTGACCGACCACCCGATCGAGATCCTCAACACCAACACCGCGGTGTACATCGGGGTGGTTTACGCCTACCTGCCGTTCATGGTGCTGCCGCTGTACGCCAACCTGGTCAAGCACGATCAAAGCCTGCTGGAAGCCGCGTCCGACCTGGGTTCGAGCAACTTCAACAACTTCTGGAAAATCACCGTACCGCTGGCCAGGAACGGCATCATCGCAGGCGCCATGCTGGTGTTCATTCCGGTGGTCGGCGAGTTCGTGATTCCGGAACTGTTGGGCGGTCCCGAGACCCTGATGATCGGTCGTGTGCTGTGGCAGGAGTTCTTCAACAACCGCGACTGGCCGGTGGCGTCTGCCCTGGCGGTGGTGATGCTGTTGATCCTGATTGTGCCGATCCTGTTGTTCAACCGTAGCCAGGCCAAAGAGATGGAGGGTCGGGGATGAAACGCTTCGGATTTTCAAAGTTCATGCTGATTTTCGGCCTGTCGTTTATCTACCTGCCGATGCTGATCCTGGTGATCTACTCGTTCAACGCCTCGAAACTGGTGACGGTGTGGGGTGGCTGGTCGTTCAAGTGGTACGCCGGCCTGCTCGACAACTCGCAACTGATGGGCTCGGTGGTGCGCTCGCTGGAAATCGCCTGCTACACCGCCATTGCCGCGGTGGCGCTGGGGACTCTGGCGGCGTTTGTGCTGACTCGGGTGACGCGCTTCAAGGGCCGCACCTTGTTCGGTGGCCTGGTGACGGCGCCCCTGGTGATGCCGGAAGTGATCACTGGCCTGTCGCTGTTGCTGTTGTTCGTGGCCATGGCGCAATTGATCGGCTGGCCGATGGAGCGTGGCATCGTCACCATCTGGATCGCCCACACCACCTTTTGTGCCGCTTATGTGGCGGTGGTAGTCTCCGCCCGCCTTCGCGAGCTGGACCTGTCCATCGAAGAAGCGGCCATGGACCTCGGGGCCAAGCCGTTCAAGGTGTTTTTCCTGATCACCATTCCGATGATCGCGCCGTCTCTGGCGGCGGGCGGCATGATGTCGTTTGCGCTGTCGCTGGATGACCTGGTGCTGGCGAGCTTCGTCTCGGGCCCGGGTTCGACGACCTTGCCGATGGAAGTGTTCTCGGCGGTGCGTCTGGGGGTGAAGCCCGAGATCAACGCCGTGGCCAGTCTGATTTTGCTGGCGGTATCGATCGTGACCTTCATGGTCTGGTATTTCAGCCGCCGTGCTGAAGCCACCCGCAAACGGGCGATTCAAGAAGCGATGGACCAGACCGCCAGCGAATCCTGGCAGCAACCGAAAAAGCAGATGGCGCAAGCTACTGCGTAGTGCCGGTGTTGAGTTGACTGTGGCGAGGGAGCTTGCTCCCGCTTGAGTGCGCAGCACTCACAGATTTTGGGGCCGCTTCGCAGCCCAGCGGGAGCAAGCTCCCTCGCCACAGGGTTTGTGTTTGCTGCACAGGTTTTGTGTTTTCTTCACAAGTTTTGTGTGTTTGCTGCATAGGTTGTGTGTTCACTGCATTTTTGCTTTGTGATTTTTGAATAAGAATAGAAATGGAGTTGTACCGATGAAAATGTTTGGCAGGACTCTGCTGACACTGTCCTTATTGGGCGCAATGGTTACCGGCGCCCAGGCCAATGACAAAGTACTGCGCGTCTACAACTGGTCGGATTACATCGCGCCGGACACCGTCAAGAAGTTCGAAGACGAGACCGGCATCCGCGTGACCTACGATGTGTTCGACAGTAACGAAACCCTCGAAGCACGGCTGCTGGCCGGCAAGTCCGGCTACGACATCGTGGTGCCGTCCAACAGTTTCCTGGCCAAGCAGATCAAGGCTGGCGTGTATCAGGAACTGGACAAGTCGAAACTGACGAACTGGAAAAACCTCAACCCGGTCCTGCTGAAAAACGCTTCTGCCAGCGATCCGGATAACGGCCATGCCTTCCCCTACATGTGGGGTTCGATCGGCATCGGTTTCAACCCGGACAAGGTCAAGGAAGTGCTGGGTGCCAATGCGCCCACCAACTCCTGGGATTTGCTGTTCAAACCGGAAAACGCCGAAAAACTGAAGGCGTGCGGCATCAGCTTCCTCGATTCGCCGACCGAGATGCTCCCGGCCGCCCTGCACTACCTGGGCTATCCGGTGAACTCCCAGGACAAGGCGCAGATCGCCGAAGCCGAAGCACTGTTCATGAAGATCCGCCCGTCGGTGGCTTACTTCCATTCGTCGAAGTACATCTCGGACCTGGCCAATGGCAACATCTGCGTCGCCGTCGGTTACTCCGGCGATGTGCTGCAAGCCAAGGCTCGCGCGCAAGAAGCCGGCGACAAAGTGAAAATCGACTACAGCATTCCCAAAGAAGGCGCCGGCAGTTTCTACGACATGGTCGCCATCCCGCGGGATGCGGCGAACGTGGAAAACGCCTACCTGTTCATGAACTTCCTGATGCGCCCGGACATCATCGCCGAGATCACCAACAACATCGGCTACAGCAATGCCAACGCGGCGGCGACGCCTTTGGTGGATGAGGCGATTCGGGATGATCCGGGGTCGTATCCATCGCAGGCGGTGATGGCGACCTTGTATGCAATCCCGGATATGCCGATTGGCGTGCAGCGGGTGATGACCCGGGGGTGGACGCGGGTGAAGCTCGGTCAGTAATCCACTTGGCATCTCCCCTGTATTTGAGATCGCCATCGCGGGCAAGCCCGCTCCCACAGGGGTCCAGGGTGGAACAAAGATTTGTGAACGACGCTATACCCTGTGGGAGCGGCGGTGCGGCGATCCGACTTGCCCGCGAAGAGGCCATCAAATTCAACATTAATGGCGACTGATCGACCGCTTTCGCGAGCAAGCCCGCTCCCACAGTTGGACAGCGGTATGCTCACCTTTTCCGTTCTTGCAGCGCCTTACCACCGCTGCCCTCCTCTCTGACGAACGGCCTCGCCTGGCTTCCTCGGTTCAGGTGAAGTTTGGCGCCCTCGGGCGCCTTTTTTTGTGTGTGCTACGATGGCCCCAACGGCCATTGCGCCAATGCCCGATAGCGCCCTTTATGGGATTCGAACAAGGTGAAGTGTTCGGCGCGTAAAAAGAATTCGGGTGGCGTCACCGATTCTGGCACCGGCATTCGATAGTCGCGCATCAACGTCAGGTGCGGGCGGAATTCCTTCGGTGCCTCTTCAAACCCGAACGGCAACATCGCCTGTTCCAGCGCATACACCAGCCGCAACAACTCCGGCGGTGCCTGCTCAGGTGCCAGCACCAGCACCCCGGCCCGGCGCCAGACATCCAGACGATCCAGCACCAGCCTCAATGACACGCCCGGTTTACGGACCTTCGCGGCGGCCGTACAGATTTCTGCAATCCGGGCCACGCCGACCGCGCCCAAAAACAACAGCGTCAGGTGAAAATTTTCCGCCGGTACCGGGCGTCCGCTTCTGAGCTGCAGGTCACCGCGCCATTGGGCAATCGCCTTGCGTTGGGCAGGCGCGCAGTCCAGGGCAAAAAACAGTCGTTTCAACGGCTCGTGGGATTCGTCGCTCATACGTGGCACCTCCTGACATCCAAGTTATAGTTCATGCAAACGATTCAACTGGAGGGGGCCATGCGAGAAATCATCAGCAAGGAGCCATGGTGGGCCGTGCCACCGACACCCGGCCAGGATGAGTCCGAGCTGGAATGGGGCTGGCTGGTCCATTACAACGAAGGTGAGCCGCGCTTCGAGTTCGTCAGGGAGCGGCCGTCGGACAGCGAGATTCGTCAACGCAAGAGTTGCAGGATCACCCCGACGCCGGAGTGATCCTGTCGTGTCGTGGCTTTCAAGCCTTCACGAGCATGTCGAAACCACCGAAGATCATGCGCTGGCCATCGAACGGCATCGGATTGATGTCGGGCTGGAGCCGCGGATCGGCCATGAGTTTTTCCATGCCCTTGTCCCGCGTGGCCTTGTCGGGCCAGACGATCCAGGAAAACACCACGGTTTCGTCGTCCTTGAGCTTCACCGCCATGGGAAAGGACGTCACCTTGCCATCAGGTACATCGTCGCCCCAGCATTCGGCAAGGCTGAGCGCCCCGTTCTCGATGAACACGGCGGCGGCGGACTCGGCGTGTTGCTTGAATTGCTCGCGGTTGGCGGTGGGTACGGCAATCACAAAGCCATCTACATAGGACATGGTCGCTCTCCTTGGGTCATGGGGCCATCTGCTGGTTAGTCGACTGGGTCGCGGTCCAATCGACCGATCCGCCGCCCGAGCTGACCGACGGTATTTCGGCGCTGCTCGCCAGGTTGCCTTCGATTTGCGCCGCGATGTACAGCGTCCCCGCCATCACGCCGGTCGTCGGGTTTTGCACCAGCTTCACCCAGGCCTTGTCGAACGTATTACCCAGGCTGCTGCGAATCAGCGCTTCGCTGTCAGGCCGGTCGTTGGCCTGAATGATCGCCCGTACGCCCGCCACCCCCACGGAAATCAACGCCCCGGCCAGTTTCCCCGCCGCCGCGGCCACGGCACTGGCCGCCCCACGCGGGGCCATTTCGGCTTCGATCCTTTTGCTGGCGCGCTTGGCAACGGGGGCCATGGCGGTGTCGGTGTTGTCCACCCCCTTGTCACCGCCCGCCTTGTGGATCTTGTCGATCAGCGCCGCATACGCCGGCAACGTGTTCAACGGCTGGGTGTGCACCACCTGATAGAGCGAAGCGTCCCGTGCCGATGGAGGTCCCAGGGCGATGGCCGGGATTTTCTGGATCCGGCCATTGAGCTGGGCCATCGGCACGCCATGGCGCTGGGAGATGCGCTGCAGCTCTTCCTGAAGAATGTCGACGTAGAACGCCGTAGCCAGGCTGAGAATCTGGTCGGGATCGATCTCCACCGCGACCGGCGCCAGCACCCGCTGCTGGTATTGCTCCAGCAGATAGGCGGCCAGGCGCTTGGCAGAGGCATCCTGCTCGCCCTTGGCGCTGAGGCTGTACCAGCTGACCTTCATCGATAGCCATTCCTGGGTCCAGTAACTGCTGAACCATGGGATGAAGTTTTCTTCGGTCAGTTGATAAACCCGGGTTCGCCAGTAGTCCATGGCCCCGCGCGAGTAGATTTTGGTCTGCTCGGTGGCCGATTGCGATGCTTCGACAATCTCCCGGTCCACCTGCTGCCAGGTGCTCTGGGAAATCACCACCGGCGGGGCGGGCACAGGCGCACGCACAGGCGTGACGCACCCCGCCAACACCACCAGCACGGCGACGAGCAGCGAACGCAGGTTCAAGATCGCGGTGTCCTACAGTCTTCCCCCGAACAGGATATTCGGGGTTACAAGCCTTCTGATTTGAGTATAGGTGGCAGTGATCTGCCATTCGTCTGGATGTTGTGGCGGGGCTTATGGCCTCATCGCGAGCAAGCTCGCTCCCACAGGGGGGCTGTGTCGTACACGAAACAGTGTCACACCGCAGAACCCTGTGGGAGCGAGCTTGCTCGCGATGAGGCCATCAAGTACACCGCTAAACCCGACCATCATTGACATCGATATCTACCATCGCCACGAATGCCTTCCGCTAAAAACCCTTCAGCGTAGGATCAATCTCAACCCCATCACAAAACCCCGATTCGGAGGGCCACATCATGATCATCCATCTCCTGACCTGCCTGGCCCTGACCGCCGTCACCCTGAGCATTTTTTCCTGGTATGTCCTGTCCGAGGAGCGCACGTCATGATCCACTCCGTCACCCTGGCCGTGAGTTTTCCGGTCTTTGGCAACAACTACTACTCCCAGCACGTCGTTTCGCGCAAAGAGCTCTCGCTGGTGTTCGACCAAGACTTCGAGGCGTTGCTGATGCCGGCCGCCACCCACCACTTCAACAACGAAGTGGTCGGGCTCAACGATCAGTTCCGCTTCTTGAACGACGCGCTGGTCGAGCACCTACTGGACACCGAACTGGCGCAGCATGCGTCCCGGTCATTCGCTTTTTGAGACCGGATGGTTAACCCTGATGCGCCTGTGTACAGGATTACAACTTGATAACGAGTTGTTTTTCTTACTGTGCACACACCTCATGAACACAACTGCGCAACCACCTGTGAGCAGGATCGGCATCCAGCCGTGGGTGCCACAGCATTGCCACGGTGAACGTCGGTACGGCAAAGGGTAAAGCAAAGCTGTGCATTCCTTCGCGCAGGCTGGCGGTATGCCGTTCAGGAACACTGGCGATCAGGTCGGTGGCCCGGGCCAGGGCCACTGCGGTCGAGAAACCGGCGACTATGGTCACGATCTGCCGCTCCAGTTCAAGCGGCGCCAAGGCGTCATCGATCGGCCCCCATTCGAGCCCCCGCCGTGACACGCCGATGTGGCTGCCCGCCGCAAACCGCTCGGGCGTGATCTCGCCCTGCGCCAGTGGATGGCCCCTGCGTACGACGCCAATCAAACGGTCGCGAAACAAGCCCTGTGTCCGCAGCTCGGGGCTGGCCGACTTGCCCACTACGCCCGTCTCCAGATCGACCGTGCCGTCGCGCAAAGAAGTGCTGTCCTTGTCGGGTTTATGCATGAAACGCAACCGCACCCCAGGCGCTTGCCCGGCCATGCGCGCAATGAGCGCCGCGCCGAAATTTTCGACGAAACCTTCACTGCTGCGCAGGACGAAAGTACGGCTGAGTTGCGTGAGGTCCGGCTGCTCGGCCGGCCGCAGCACCGCTTCTGCGTCCTGCACCAGCTGACTGACCCGCTCGCGCAATTCCAGCGCCCGGGGTGTCGGCACCAGGCCCCGTCCGGCCCTGACCAGCAGCGGATCGCCCGTGGTTTCACGCAGCCGCGCCAGTGCCCGACTCATCGCCGACGGGCTCAGCTGCAGGCGCTTGGCGGCGCGCGCGACACTGCCTTCGGCGAGCAGCACATCAAGGGTGACCAGCAGATTGAAATCGGGAGTGGACATGGATCGCCCCTGAGCTGTGGTGATATGGCGTTTGACGCACTTATCAACTGCAACTGCTGCGCCTTCCGCCATGTTAGGCCCGAGCGTACCTTTCTAACAGCTCCACTTCGGGAGTGACTTCACAAAAGAGGGCGAGATGAAGCCAACCCATGCAGTAGCAGACTCCGTGCAACCCATTGCTTCAGTGCGGTGGGCATTGGCCAGCCTGGCGCTTTCGATGTTGCTGTCCTCGCTGGGTACCAGCATCGCCAACGTCGGCCTGCCGACCCTGGCCGCGGTATTCGACGCCTCGTTCCAGCACGTCCAATGGATCGTCCTCGCTTATCTGCTGGCGATCACCACCCTGATCGTCAGCGTCGGTCGGCTCGGCGACATCATCGGCCGTCGACGCCTGCTGCTGGGCGGCATCGGCCTGTTCACCCTGGCCTCGGCCCTGTGCGCCCTGGCGCCGACGCTGTGGCTGTTGATCGCCGCCCGGGCGCTGCAGGGGCTCGGCGCGGCAATCATGATGGCGCTGACCATGGCCTTCGTCGGCGAGACGGTGGCCAAGGAAAAAACCGGCAGCGCCATGGGGTTGCTGGGGACGACGTCGGCGATTGGCACCGCGCTGGGGCCGTCCTTGGGCGGCATGCTGATCGCCGGTTTCGGCTGGCAGGCGCTCTTCCTGATCACCGTGCCGCTGGGTCTGCTGACGGGGTGGCTCGCGCATCGCCACTTGCCGGTTAATCGCCACAAAGCCAGGTCCGAGGGTGCCCGCTTCGACTCGCTGGGCACATTGCTGTTGGCGCTGACGCTTGGTGCATACGCCCTGGCCATGACGCTCGGACGCGGCAGCTTCGGTCACCTCAACCTGGCGTTGCTGGTGGCGGCGGGCATCGGCGGCGCCCTGTTCGTCTTCGCCCAGACCCGAGTCGGCTCACCCTTGATCCGGTTGGCGCTGTTGCGTGATCCGCAGCTAAGCGCCAGCCTCGCCATGAGCACACTCGTGGCGACGGTGATCATGGCGACGCTGGTAGTCGGGCCGTTCTATCTCTCGCAGGCACTCGGACTGGATGCCGTCAGGGTCGGACTGGTGTTGTCGGTCGGACCGTTGGTGGTGGCGCTGACGGGCGTGCCCGCAGGTCGCATCGCCGACCGTCTTGGCGCCCAACGCATGACCCTCGCCGGGCTGATCGCCATGGCGGCCGGCTGCCTCGCGCTATCGGTATTGCCACCAACGCTCGGCATCGGCGGCTACCTCGTGCCCATGGTGGTCGTTACCCTCGGCTATGCGCTGTTCCAGACGGCCAACAACACCGCGGTCATGGCCGATGTGGCGCCGGATCAGCGGGGCGTCATCTCCGGCCTGCTCAACCTCTCGCGCAATCTGGGGCTCATCACCGGGGCCAGCGCCTTGGGCGCGGTATTTGCGCTGGCCTCGGCGACGGCCGAGATCGGCAGTGCGCACCCCGAGGCGGTTGCCAGCGGCATGCGAATCACCTTTGCCGTTGCGCTGGGGCTGATCGTCACGGCATTGGCCGTCGCCCTCGGCACCCGCGCGGATCAAACAAGGTAAATGGCTACCCGTTCATTGCTCGAGCACATCCTCCACCCAGCTGATGGCCGCGACGACGGTAGGGAAACCGATCGTGCTCGTCAGCGCGATCAATGCGTGACGGATCTGCTCTGGCGTAGCGCCTGCTTCCACTGCCCGCCTGGCATGACTGTGCACCGCGCCCTCGGAGCGAATGGCTGCCGCGGCGCCGAGCTGGATCAGCTGGACCACTGCATCGTCCAGTGGGCCGGCATGCCGCACCGCCGTACCCAGGGCCTGCACGGCGGCCAGGTAATCCGGGTACTGCTTTTTCAGTTGGCGGTACGGGTTGTGCTCTCTTTTCTTGCCCATCTGTGTCTCCTCGCTAGCTGTGCCCGGCCCGATTTGACCGGCGTCGATTGGCGAAACTTGCGCATTCCAACAGTAAGCTAAGCTAAGAACAGCTCATTGCCCACGATGCTCGCGTCTGCAGGTTTTGGTTTTTTCTGGAGAGCGTCTGCAACAGCTATTTCAGAAAGGTCCAACCCCTTCACGCAGGATTGACGTGATGACCGAGCCCCTCCTCAGTTTCGACCAACTCAAGCGTGCCGCGGCTGCCGGCGAAATCGATACCGTGCTGGTGTGCATGGTCGACATGCAGGGGCGACTGGTCGGCAAGCGCTTCCAGGTCGAGTTTTTCATCGACAGCGGCCATGAAGAAACCCACTGCTGCAATTACCTGCTGGCCGATGACATCGACATGGAGCCGGTGCCGGGTTATGCCGCCGCCAGCTGGAGCAAAGGCTATGGCGACTTTGTGCTCAAGCCGGACATGGCCACCTTGCGCCGGGTGCCGTGGCTGGAGTGCACGGCACTGGTGCTTTGCGATGTGCTCGATCATCACCATCGGCAAGACTTGCCGCACAGTCCGCGGGCCATCCTGAAAAAGCAGATCGAACGCCTGCGCAAGCGCGGTTATACCGGCATGTTCGCCTCGGAACTGGAGTTCTATCTGTTCGACGAGAGCTACGAGGCCATTCACAACCGCAACTACCACCAGCCCAAGACTGCCGGCCATTACATCGAGGATTACAACATCCTGCAGACCACCCGCGAGGAACCGGTGCTGCGGGCGATTCGCAAGCATCTGCAGGCCTCGGGCATTCCCGTGGAAAACTCCAAAGGTGAATGGGGGCCAGGCCAGGAAGAGATCAACATCCGTTATGCCGATGCCCTGACCATGGCCGACCATCACGTCATCATCAAGCACGCCTGCAAGGAGATCGCGCAGTTGCAGGGCAAGGCGATCACCTTCATGGCCAAGTGGCGCTATGACGCGGCGGGTTCCAGCAGCCACATCCACAATTCGCTGTGGGACAAGAACGGCAAGAAGTCGCTGTTCTTCGACGCCAAGGCCGAGTTTGGCATGTCGAAGCTGATGCGCGCCTGGGTGGCCGGGCAGCTCAAGTACGCCAACGACATCACCTGTTTCCTCGCACCCTACATCAACTCCTACAAGCGTTTCCAGGCTGGCACGTTTGCCCCGACGCGGGCGGTCTGGAGCCGGGACAATCGTACCGCGGGCTTTCGCTTGTGCGCCGAGGACAGCAAAGCCATCCGCATCGAATGTCGCATCGGCGGCGCCGACCTCAACCCTTACCTGGCGTTCGCCGCGTTGATTGCCGCTGGACTGGCCGGGATCGACGAGAAGCTTGAGCTCGCGCCGCCTTTTGAAGGCGATGCCTACGTCGACGAGCACCTGCCGGAAGTGTCCAAGACCCTGCGCGCGGCCTGTGCCGCGCTTCGCACCTCGAGCATGTTGCGTGAGGCATTCGGCGATGAAGTGATCGACCACTACGTGCACACCGCCGAATGGGAGCAGAAGGAGTACGACCGGCGGATTACCGACTGGGAACTGCAGCGCGGTTTCGAGCGCTATTGAGCCGCCTTTATCGAGAAGATCATGACTTCAACGATTCAGCTCATCTCGCCGGTCGATGGCCGGGTCTATGCCGAACGAAGCTGCGCCGATGCTGCACAGATCGACCAGGCTTTGGCGGCTGCGCAAGCGGCCCAGGCGTTATGGAAACGCCGGCCACTGAGCGAACGCGCCGCTTTGTGCAGCGCCGCAGTGGACGCCATGTTGGCCATGCAGGCTGAAATCGTGCCGGAACTGGCCTGGCAGATGGGCCGCCCGGTGCGCTTTGGCGCGGGCGAACTGCGCGGGTTCCAAGAGCGTGCCCGGCATATGATCGCCATTGCGCCTGAAGCGTTGGCAGCGCTTGAGCCCACGCCCATCGCGGGCTTTCGACGCTTTATCAAACGCGAGCCGCTGGGCACGGTATTGGTCGTCGCCCCCTGGAATTACCCCTATCTGACGGCAGTGAACACGATCATTCCAGCGCTAATGGCCGGCAACAGCGTCATTCTCAAACACGCTTCACAAACGCTGCTGGTCGGTGAACGGTTTGCCGAGGCCTTTCGCCGCGCCCATCTGCCCGATGGGCTGTTCCAGAACTTGCTGCTCAGTCATCTTTATACCGGAGCGATCATTGCCTCTGGACGCGTGCAGCAGGTGAACTTCACAGGTTCAGTGGAAGCCGGCAAGACCATGGAACACGCTGCCGTCGGAGGTTTCCTCGGCGTGGGCCTGGAGCTCGGCGGCAAAGACCCGGCCTATGTCCGGGCCGACGCCAACCTTGAGCACGCGGTGGAAAACCTGGTGGATGGCAGCTTCTTCAACTCCGGGCAGAGCTGCTGCGCGATCGAACGCATCTATGTCGATGAGAAAGTCTATCCGGCCTTTGTCGAGGGTTTCGTCGCCTTGACTCGCCAGTACGTGCTGGGCAATCCGCTGGATGAAGCCACTACGCTCGGCCCGCTGGTGTCGCCGAGCGCCGCTGATTTCGTGCGTGGGCAGATCGCCGAAGCCCTGACACAGGGCGCCCGCGCGCTGATCGACCCACGGGCCTTTCCCGCCGATGCGCCGGGCAGCGCCTACCTCGCACCGCAGGTACTGGTCGATGTCAGCCATCAGATGTCGGTGATGCGTGAGGAGAGCTTCGGGCCGGTGGTCGGCATCATGCCGGTGGCCAACGACAATGAAGCCATCGCCTTGATGAACGACAGTGAGTTCGGGCTCAGCGCGTCCATCTGGACCCAAGACCTCGCCACCGCCGAGCACTTGGGCAACCAGATCGACACCGGCACGGTTTTCATGAACCGCTGCGATTACCTCGACCCGACCCTGGCCTGGACCGGGGTCAAGAACAGCGGGCGCGGGGTCACGCTGTCGCGCCTGGGCTATGAACATTTGACCCGCGCCAAATCCTTCCATTTGCGCCACGAGATTTGAACCATGAGTCTTGAACCTTGAGTCTTGAACCATGAGAGACGAGCCATGAGCCTGACTGCGAACTGGAACTACCCCACCAGCATCCGTTTCGGTGCCGGCCGCATTGCCGAACTGGCCGAGGCCTGCCGCAGCCAGGGTATCGAGCGACCGCTGCTGGTGACCGACAGCGGCCTGGCCCGCGCCCCGATCACCACCGCCGCGCTGGACGCCCTGCGCGCCGCCGGTCTTGGCGTGGCATTGTTTTGCGACCTCAAGCCCAATCCGGTCGAAGCCAACCTGGCGGGCGGGCTCGATGCCTGGCGCGCCGGCAAGCACGATGGCGTGGTCGCCTTCGGCGGTGGCAGCGGCCTGGACATGGGCAAGCTCATCGCCTTCATGAGCGGCCAGACGCGACCGGTCTGGGATTTCGAAGACATCGGCGACTACTGGACCCGGGCCGACGAAAGCCGCATCGCCCCGGTGATCGCGGTACCGACGACGGCGGGTACCGGCTCGGAAGTGGGCCGTGCGGCGGTGATCATCGACGAGCGCACCCACACCAAACGCATCATCTTTCACCCGAAAATGATGCCGCGAGTGGTCATCAGCGACCCGACCCTGAGCGTCGGCATGCCGGCCAAAGTCACCGCTGGCACCGGCATGGATGCATTTTCGCACTGCCTGGAGGCGTACTGCGCCCCCGGTTTCCACCCCATGGCCGAAGGCATCGCCGTGGAAGGCATGCGCCTGATCGCCAATGCCCTGGTGCGGGCCGTGCACATGCCCTCCGACCTCGAGGCGCGCGGGCAGATGCTCGCGGCAGCGGCGATGGGCGCCACCGCCTTCCAGAAAGGCCTGGGCGGGATGCACGCCCTCGCCCACCCGGTGGGCGCGCTGTACGACACCCATCACGGCATGACCAACGCCACCTTGATGCCCTATGTCCTGAAGTTCAATCGCCCGGCCATCGAAGAACGCATCACGCGCCTGGCGGCCTGGCTGCGCCTGCCCTCCCCGGGCTTCGACAGCTTCCTGGCCTTCGTCCTCAAACTGCGCAAGGACATTGGCGTTCCGCACACGCTGTTCGAGCTGGGCGTGGATGATCGACAGGCCGACCTGATCGCGGAAATGGCCGTTGTCGACCCCTCTGCCGGCGGCAATCCGCTGCCGTTGACCCGGGCCGGCGCGGCCGAGATTTTCGACGCGGCGTATCACGGCCGTTTGTAGGAGCAAGCTTGCTCGCGATGGACGTTAACGATAACGCGTGCCTACTAAATAAACGCGTCGCCCTTGAGTCTATCGCGAGCAAGCTCGGCTCCTACAAAAAACCAAGGCTGCAGCCTACGGCGGCGAAGTTCGGCCTGTTCCAGAACCTGACAAGGGGCACACCAAATGAACCCAGCAAGCCAGCCCGGCACCAGCGCGCCGCAAGACGATGACGTCAAGGTGCTGCACAGCATGGGCTATGCCCAGCAGCTGTCGCGACGAATGGGCGTTTTCTCCAACTTTGCCATTTCCTTTTCGATCATCTGCATCCTCTCGGGTGGCATCAACTCACTGGCCCAGGGCACCTCAGGTGCGGGCGGCGCGTCGATCGGCATCGGCTGGCCGATCGGCTGCCTGATTTCCGGGGTCTTTGCCATGGCCATGGCGCAGATTTCCTCGGCCTATCCCACCGCTGGCGGTCTGTATCACTGGGGTTCGATCCTCGGCAACCGCTTCACCGGCTGGCTGACGGCCTGGTTCAACCTGCTGGGGCTGGTCACGGTGCTCGGTGCGATCAACGTCGGTACTTATTACTTCTTTTTCGGGGCTTTCGGTCCGGCCCTGGGCATGGAAGACACGACGACGACCCGGGTTATCTTCCTGGCGATCCTCACCGGCATCCAGGCCTTGTGTAACCATTTCGGCATTGGCCTGACCGCCAAGCTCACCGACTTCTCGGGCTATCTGATCTTCGCGACGGCGATCGCATTGACCATCGTGTGCCTGATCGCGGCCCCCAGTTATGAATTCGTCCGGCTGGTGACCTTTGGCAATTATTCCGGCGAGGCCGGCGGCAGCGTCTGGCCACAAGTCTCCAATGGCTGGATTTTCATGCTCGGCCTGCTCTTGCCGATCTACACCATCACCGGCTATGACGCCTCCGCGCATACCTCCGAGGAAACCCGCAATGCGGCGATGTCGGTGCCGGTCGGCATGGTCATGTCGGTGGTCTGGTCGCTGCTGTTTGGCTGGCTCATGCTCAGCTCGTTCGTGCTGATGCTGCCGAGCATGGACGAAGCGGCGACGAAGGGCTGGAATGTGTTCTTCTGGGCGATGGACACTCAAGTCAACCCGACCGTCAAGACGGCGCTGTACCTGGCGATTTTCATCTCGCAGTTTCTGTGCGGGCTGGCGACCGTGACCTCGGTCTCACGGATGATTTTCGCCTTCTCCCGCGACGGTGGCCTGCCCTTCTCGCAAGCCTTGGCCACGGTCTCGCCGACCTATCGCAGCCCGGTGGCAGCGATCTGGACCGGGGCGACGCTGGCGGTGCTGTTCGTCTGGGGCTCGTCGGTGATCTCGATCGGTGCAACGCCGGTCTATACCATTGTGGTCTCGTGCACGGTGATCTTCCTGTTCTTCTCCTTCGTCATTCCGATCATCCTCGGCCTGTTCACCTACGGCACCGCGAAGTGGCCGACCATGGGGCCGTGGAACATGGGGCGCTTCTGGTACTCCTTCTTTGCCATCCTCTCGATCCTCTCGATGGTGATCATTTTCATCATCGGCATCCAGCCACCGAACGATTGGGCGCTGTACATCACCATCGGGTTCCTGGTCCTGACGGCCATCGTCTGGTTCGGTTTCGAAGCGCGACGCTTCCAGGGGCCGCCGGTGGGCGACATGATCGTCAAGCGCCAGGCACAAATCGCTGCGGCGGAAGCGGCGTTGAATAAACAGGCCGGGCGCTGATGCACAGTGCCCTGTAGGAGCAAGCTTGCTCGCGAAGACGGCGGTCCATTCAGCATCACAGTGACTGACACACCGCTTTCGCGAGAACCTGTAGGAGCCGGCTTGCTGGCGAAGGCGTTTTCACTGGCGCTGCAAGTCTCTAGGCCGCCTTCGCTGGCAAGCCAGCTCCTACAAGGGGCTCGCGCACGAGGGATCTCGCGCACGCTACAGCGTTCTTTGGCTGTTCCCGATGCCCTTGGCGATATCGATGCCCCAGTCCATCGCGGCTTCCATATCCAGCATGTGCGGTTTTGGGTCATGATTTTCATCGATGACCGTCCCGTCAGGTCGGTAAACACCGATAAACATTCCAAGGGATCCGTCCTTCAGAATTTCGGTTCTAACCTCGATCTTGCATCCGTTGGAAAGCGTTTCCTTGTGCTGTATATGGCGTTCAGTCATTGCTGCATTCCTCCCGTTGAGGTGCGGTTGCGCATTCACCTATTGGCCATGTTAGCTCAGTGCGGCGCGTTCGCGGGGTGGCCAGGACAGCGGAGTAATGCCACCTATACTACAAGCCACCGCCCCCTCGGGGTCTGCATTCCCAACAATAAAAAGCAGAGGTGGAACATGGTCTGGCAGCAAATCTACGATCCGTTCGGTAACCCGGTGTTTTCAACCATCATGGCGGCAGTACCGGTGGTGGTGATGCTGGCAGCCTTGGCGTTTTTCCACATCAAGGCGCATCTGGCGGCACTGCTGGCGCTGGGCTCGGCCTTGCTCATTGCGATCTTCGCCTTCGGCATGCCGGCGAACATGGCCGGTTCCGCCGCGCTGTACGGCGCCGCCAACGGTTTGCTGCCGATCGGCTGGATCGTGCTCAACATCATCTTCTTGCACCGACTGACGACCGAGAACGGCTCGTTCAAGGTGCTGCAGGACTCGCTGGCACGCATCACCGACGATCGACGGCTTCAGTTGCTGCTGATTGCCTTCTGCTTCGGTGCATTCTTCGAAGGGGCCGCCGGGTTCGGCACACCGGTGGCGGTGACCGGGGCCATCCTGATCGGGCTGGGGTTCTCGCCGCTGGCGGCGTCCGGCCTGGCGTTGATCGCCAACACCGCGCCGGTGGCGTTCGGCGCCCTGGGCACACCGATCATCACCCTGGCCAAGGTCACCGGGCTGGATGAAATGGAACTGTCGATGATGGTCGGCCGACAGTTGCCGTTTTTCTCGGTGATCGTGCCGTTCTGGCTGATCTGGGCCTTTGCCGGCTGGCGCAAGATGCTGGAAATCTGGCCGGCGATCATGGTGGCCGGGGTCAGTTTTGCGGTGCCGCAGTTCCTGGTCTCCAACTATCACGGGCCGATGCTGGTGGACGTGATCGCCGCGCTGATTTCCATGGCCTGCCTGACCGGCTTCATCAAGGTCTGGAAACCGGCCACCATCCATACCTCCGCAGCGCTGTCAGGCCGGGTAGACAACTCGAAGATTGCCGAGGAGCACGACGTCCAACCCACGGCGACCGCCAACTTCAACAGCGACAATCGCTCGGCGGTGAGGCGTGCCTGGATGCCGTGGATCATCCTCACGGTGTTCGTGTTCGCCTGGGGCACCCAAAGCTTCAAGAACCTGTTCGATACCCGTGCGGCGATCGATCCGGCCACCAGCTCGGCCAAGCTCGACCCGCAAGGCAAGCCGATGCGCGAAGCCAATCCGATCTTCGCCCCGACCCTGACCTTCGGCACCATTCACCAGCAGATCGAGAAGGTACCACCGGTGGTGCCTGCGCCTAAAACCGAAGAAGCGGTGTACAAGTTCAACTGGTTCACCTCCACCGGCAGCGGCATCCTGCTGTCGGCGATCCTCGGCGGGTTGCTGATGGGGTATTCGATCCCGCAACTGATCCACCAGTACCTGCGAACGATCTGGATCGTGCGTTACTCGTTGATCACCATCGTCGCCATGCTCGCTCTCGGCTTCCTTACGCGCTATTCGGGGCTGGACGCCACCATGGGCCTGGCCTTCGCCGCGACGGGCATTTTCTACCCCATGTTCGGCACCCTGCTCGGCTGGCTCGGCGTGGCCCTGACCGGTTCGGACACGGCCTCCAACGTGCTGTTCGGCGGCTTGCAACGGGTGACCGCCGAGCAACTGGGGCTCAGCCCGGTGCTGATGGCGGCGGCCAACAGTTCCGGCGGGGTCATGGGCAAGATGGTCGACGCGCAGTCGATCGTGGTCGCCTCGACCGCTACGCGCTGGTACGGCCATGAAGGGGAAATCCTGCGTTACGTGTTCTTCCATTCGATCATCCTGGCCATCCTGGTCGGTGGCCTGGTGACGTTGCAGGCGTATGTGGAGCCGTTCAGCAGTATGGTCGTCGGCGGGAAGTGATCGATGCAAAACCCTGTAGGAGCTGGGTTGCCAGCGAAGGCGGTGTGCCTGTCGACATCGATGTTGACTGTGCTGCCCTCATCGCGGGCAAGCCCGCTCCCACAGGTATCGCTGCCGTGCACGAATATTATGCCCAACACAAAACCCCGTAGGAGCTGGCTTGCCAGCGAAGGCGATGTGTCTGTCGATGACACTTAGAAGTTGATGGTATAGCCAACAATCACCCGGTTCTCATCCGCCGCATCGGCAAAGTTCGAGCGCATCGTCGCGTTACGCCAGCGCAGCGAAACATTCTTCATGGCCCCGGACTGGATGACGTAGCTCAGGTCCGTCGTCCGCTCCCACTCCTCCCCCTCCCCACCCGAGGCCCGCAAGCCTGCAGCCTTGACGCTGCTGATAGTCGTCGGATCCACTTGGTCACCCTTCACATAACGCAGGTTGAAGGTCAGCCCAGGTACACCCAGCGCAGCGAAATCGTAGTCATAGCGCATCATCCAGGCCCGCTCATTGGCCAGTGCGAAGGTGCTGACCTGCTGCTCGCTGAACAGATAAGTGTCGGTACCGCCGACGTACGCGTAAGCCGTGTCGCCGCGGACTTTCTGGTAGCCGCCGCTGAAGGTATGGCCCTTGATCGAATACCCGAAGTTGGTGCTCAAGGTCTGGTTATCGACCTTGCCCAACAACTCGCGCCCGGTTTCACGGGCGGAAAAATAGCGCCACTCCGTAAACACAGCGCCCGGCCCCATCCCGATCTTGTACTTGAACCCGGCGAAATCGCGCCGAAACAGGTCTTCCAGCTGGCTGGTGTGCAAGCTCAGCGTCAGGTTCGCGAGGGGTTGGTAATCAGCACCGGCGTAGTACAAACGATCCCCGGTCACGGTAGCCGAATAAGCCCCCTGCTGCGCCATCGCCGTCAGGTCTTCGAAATCGGTAGAGTCGCGTAGTTTGGTCGAGTCCACTTCCAGCGCGGTGAAGGTGAACTTGTCCAGGTCCTTGCTCACCAACTGGGCACCGTTGAACCACTGCGGGAACAGCCGGCTGTTGTTGGACGCCAGCAACGGCAGCTGCGGACTGAGACCACCCACTCGGACCTCCGTCTGCGCTAGCCTGGCCTTGAACGTGCCGACCGCTTTTGAATAATCGTCGACCGCACGCTTGTCCGCCCCCCGTGGCAACAACCCGCTGCCGGAGCGATCCGGGCTGGAGTCGAGCTTGATCCCCAGCATGCCCACGGCATCCAGACCAAAGCCCAGCGATCCCGGCGTAAACCCCGATTGCAACTTCAGCATGAAGCCCTGCGCCCACTCGCCGCGCCGGGACTGGGTGGCCGAGTCACCGTGAAAATCACGATCAAAGTAGAAGTTACGCAGCTCCAGACTGCCTTTTCCATCGTCGACAAAACCCGCCTGGACCGCCGATTGAAAGGCGCAGCAAAGCGTCGCGAGCATCAGCGATGCCCGCCGGGTGGTGAATGAAGTCATGTTTGTGCCTTTTTTATTGTTGTTATCAGGAGCGAGGATCGATTCAACGCCCCGGTCAGGCCTTCGGATTCTTGACGAAGCACGCGACCACAATGCACGCGATCAGGATCATCGGCGCGATGGAGAGCATGCCCATGTAGCTGGTCCCGGAGACATCGTTGATCTTGCCCACCATCACTGGCGCGACCATGCCACTGAGCTGGCCGATGGAGTTGATCGCCGCCGTGCCGCTGGCAATCGCCAACCCGGAGAAGGTCGATTGCGGAATGGTCCAGAAGATCGGAATCGCGATGAACGTGCCCGCCGTGGCCAGCACCAGCGCCGCCATCATCGCCCAGGAAGAATCGGAGAACAGGCAGGCCAGCAAGTAACCCACCGCCGCCAGCAACAGGCACATCACCAGGTATTTCTTGCGCTCGCCGGTGCGGTCCGAGAGGCGGGTCAGCCAGATCATGCCGATGCACGCTACGATGTAGGGCAGCGATGACAGCATGCCGACCCAGAATACGCTTTGCACCCCGGACGATTTGATCAGGTGCGGCATCCAGAAATTGATGCCGTAGGAGGCCATTTTGATCACGAAGTAGATCAGCGCCATGATCGCCACTTCCCGGGTCAGCAATACGCGCCACAGCGAGGCATGCACCGGTTTGGCTCTGGCCCGGTCGTGCTCGAGGTTGGCCGCCAGCAGGTCTTTCTCGCCCCGGCTCAACCACTTGGCCGACTCGATATCCCGGTCCAGCTTCCACAGCACCAGCAGGCCCAGCAACACACAGGGCAACCCGGACATCAGGAACAGCCAGTGCCAGCCCGCCAGGCCGAGCACGCCATCCATCGTCCCCAACAGGATGCCGGCCGCCGGCCCGCCCAACGCACCGGCCAGCGGCACCGACAGGAACCACAACCCGTTCATCTTCGCCAGGTGCTTTTTCGGGAACCAGCACGCCAGGTAGAACAGGATCGCCGGGCCGAAACCGGCTTCCATCACCCCAATCAGAAAACGCAGGAAATACAGCGTGTATTGGGTATAGGCGAACATCAGGGCCGCGGTAGCCAGCCCCCAGGAAATCATGATCCGGCAGATCCAGGCCGGCGCGCCGTAGCGCCTGAGGCCCAGGCTGCTAGGCACTTCGAACAGCACATAACCGACGAAAAACATGCTCGCCGCCAGGCCATAGGCCGCATCGGACAAGCCCAGTTCCTGTTGCATCTGGACTTTGGCGAAGCTGATATTGATCCGGTCGAAATAGGAAAACAGAAAGCAGATGATGGCCAGCGGCATGATGCGCCAGGCCACGCGCCGATAAAGCAGCAACTCGTTGATTTCTTCGCTGCGCGCAAGCGGCATTGCGCCAGTCATGGCAACCATGGTGTTTCTCCGATGTTGTAATTATTGGAGAGAAGCAAAAATCCTTCAGGACGTTGCTCAACGGGGTTTAGCTGATGCGAATCAATTTGTCCCTGTAAGCCTGGCCTTTGCTCACATAGTCCCGGGCATTGCCGTGCATGTCGGCGATGGCTTCAGACGTCAGTTCCCGCACGACCTTGGCCGGCGCCCCCAGAATCAGCGAGTTGTCCGGGAACACCTTGCCTTCGGTGACAATCGCGCCGGCACCGACCAGGCAGTTCCTGCCGATCACCGCGCCATTGAGCACCACCGCCTGAATCCCGATCAGCGCGCCGTCGCCGATGGTGCAGCCATGCAACATGGCCTGGTGGCCGATGGTGACGCCCTGACCCACCGTCAGTGCAAAACCGGGGTCGGCGTGCAACACCGCGCCTTCCTGCACGTTGCTGTGCTGGCCGATGCGAATCGGCGCGTTGTCACCGCGCAGCACGGCCTGGGGCCAGACGCTGACGCCTTGCTCGAGCGTGACATGGCCGATAACCGTGGCGTCTTCGGCAACGAAGGTTTCGACGTGGATGGCAGGGATAAACCTGTCGTATTGATAGATAGCCATGGCAACGTCTCCTCAGGCCTGAACGTCGGTCTTAAGCACACCCGCGGCACACAGCTCGGCGATGTGCTCGTCGCTGTAACCCAGTCCGCGCATTACCTTGTGGGTATGCTCGCCGATGCGTGGAATCGAGCGCCGGGGGTGCAGACGCTCGCCATCCAGGGACAACGGCAGCAACGGCATGGCAGTGAAGGATCCGTCTTCGAGCTCAAGATTGGCCAGGCCACCGCTTTGCAGCAGGTGCGGGTCCTCGAACAACTCCTCCGGGCGACGTATCGGTGCAAAGGGAATGCTGTGGGCTTCGAGTTGCACAGCCAGCGCCTGGGCATCCAGGGTGGCGAAGACTTCGGCCAGATGCGCCAGCAGCCGTGGACGCTGCAACACCCGGTCATTGTTGGTGGCGAGTGTCTGGTCGTCGAGCAGCGCGGTCTGGCCCAGCAACTGGCACAAGGCGTTCCACTGCCCTTCGCCGGTGGCGGCGACGAACATTTGCTCACCGCCGGCGAACTCGAACACGTCATAGATCGCCCAGGCGCTGATGCGGTTCGGCATCGGCGCGGCGGCCTGACCGGTCACGGCGAACTGCTGCATGTGCTGGGCGGCGAGCAATACGCAATTTTCGTAGAGCGCGCTCTGCACCTCACGGCCGACGCCGGTGACGTTGCGGTCGTTGAGCGCGGCAAGCACGCCGATGGCACCGAACATGCCGCCCATGATGTCGTTCACCGAGCTGCCGGCGCGTAACGGTCTGCCGACGGGACCGGTCATGTAGGCCAGGCCGGCCATCATCTGTACCACTTCATCGAGGGCCAGGCGATTGTCATACGGCCCCTTGAGAAAGCCTTTGTGCGAGGCATAGATCAGGCGCGGGTTGCGTTGACGAATCGCCTCGTAACCGAAGCCCAGTTCCTGCATGCGCCCGGGTTTGAAGTTCTCGATGAACACGTCGGCGGTGTCGATGAGTTCCAGTACGGCATCGCGTCCTTGCGCGGTGTTGACGTCGATGGCGATGCACTGCTTATTGCGATTGAAGGTGCGAAAGAACCCGGCACCGGCGCCCAGCAGGCGGCGGGTACCGTCGCCGCGGGTCGGTTCGATCTTGATCACTTCGGCGCCGAGATCACCGAGGATCATCCCGCAGGTCGGCCCCATCACCATGTGCGAGATTTCGACGACACGAATGCCATCCAATGGAAGTCTGGACATTATTGTTTTCCTCTTCGCAGATTCAAGCGCGACTGGCGGCTGGGGTGTAATTGAGTGGCAGGCCGGCGCGGGCAATGCAGCCGTAAAGGGCTTCGTCGGGCAATGCTTCGCGCAGCACCTGCCGTGAGGCGATCAGGGCAGCCAGGTCGATGCCCGTGTCGTAACCCATGCTTTGCAGCATGAACACCAGGTCTTCGGTCACGGTGTTGCCGGACGCCCCTGGGGCGAACGGGCAACCGCCCAGCCCGGCCAGGGACGCATCGATTTCGGTGATGCCTTGCTGCACCGCCACCAGGCTGTTGGCGAGCGCCAGGCCGCGGGTGTCGTGGAAATGCGCGGCCCTGAGCTTGTCGCCGGCAATGGCGCGAATCGCCTGCAAAGTGGTCGCCACCTGGCCGGGATTGGCGTAGCCGGTGGTGTCGCCGAGGGACACCAGATCGCAACCGGCTTCGAGCACGTGGCCGGTCAACTCGCAGAGGTCGCTCAGCGGCACATCGCCCTGGCGGGTGCAACCGAAGGCAACCGACATTCCGGCAATCAGCTGAACCCTGTGCAAGCCCATCTCGGTCCGCAACTGGCACATCCGCGCCAGCTCCTCGGCCATTTCCAGCGGTGTGCGCCGGACATTGGCCAGGCTATGGGCGGCGCTGACAGAGACCGGCGCGATGATGCGGTGCGCACCGGATTCCAGGGCGTCGCGGCAGCCGCGCAGGTTCGGCGCCAGGACCGAGACCACCAGATCGGGGTAACTCAAGGCATGGGCCACCACTTCCCTGGCATCGGCCATTTGCGGCAACAGTCTGGCTGGCACGAAGGACGCGACTTCCATGTGGCGCACGCCGGCGGCATAGGCCGCATCGATCCATTGGCGTTTGGCGGTGGTGGGCATGATGGCTTGAAGGCTCTGCAAACCATCGCGCATGCCGACTTCGTTGATCGTTATTGTTGTCATGACGTTCTCTCACAGGCTGAAGCACAGGCCCAGACTAGAGAGACAGCGCGGCGCCGAAAAGACGTGATTCACGGCCTGATCCATCGCCAACCGCGATGGATGGATCAAAGCGTCGATTGGCGCGGCGGTGCACGCAGCAGCAGATGGTCCAGCAATCGACGCGCCGACAGTGACAAGGCATCACGATCGCGCACGCAGATCACAAACTCGCCCAGCGCCCAATCGTCGGTCAGGGGGATGATGCGCAGGTCGAACAGTTGCGCGTAGCGCGCCACCGCTTCCAGCGGGAACACCGCCAGTCCCAGCCCGAACTGCACCAGCCGGAACGCGGCATCGAATGACGAGACATAGGAGCGGAAACGCAGCTCCCGGCCATGCCTGGACGCGTCTTCGCGCATGAAGGTATTGAGGGTGGCGAAGGCCGACAGGCCCAGATGATCAAAGTCCAGTGTCTCTTCGAAGGCAATGCGGCTGCGCTCGGCCAAGGGATGACTCGCACTCACCACGACAGCGAGGTGGTCCTGACGGTAAGGCAGGAATTCCAGGTCGCCCACGGCCATCGAGCGCCGGCAGATGCCCAGGTCGGCATTGCCCTCGGCCACCCCGCGCACGACGTCGGGGCTGAAACGCTCTTCGATGTCGGCCTGGATTCGCGGGTTGTCCAACATGAAAGCGGAGAGTTCTTCCGGCAGAAACTCCATGATCGACGAGACGTTCGCCAAGACCCGCACATGCCCGCGGGCCCCTTCGGCGTATTCGCCGAGTTCGCTGTCGAGTCGTTCCATCGCCCGGGTCAATGACCGCGCATGCCGCAGCAGAGCCAGCCCCGCCGGTGTCGGTTCGACCCCGCGCTTGCTGCGCTTGAGCAGCGGCGTACCGAAGCGCGCCTCGATGTCGGAAATGCGCTTGCTGACTGCCGAGGGTGCGATGAAGGCCCGCTCACTGGCCCGGGCGATGGTGCCTTCGTCGCAGACCAGGATGAACAGGTGCAAGGACAAGTGATCCAGGTGCTGCATCAGGTCCACCCCTCCAGCCGCAGCGTGGCCCGGACCAGCCGTTGCTCCTCGCCTTCGATTTCCTTGAGGTTGTCGCACAGGCTCTGGATGTGCGCGATGGCCGCCTTGCGCGCCTGCTCCGGCATGCGCCCGGTCACGGCGTTGTAGAGTCGCGCGTGGTGGCGGTCGATCTGGCGCTTTTGCGGTTCGCGGTGGTAGAGGTTGTTGACCGAGGCAAAGACGGTGTTGAGCAGCAAGTCGGTCAGCGAGCGCAAGGTCTGCACCAGCACCGGGTTGTGCGAGGCCTCGCAGATGGCCAGGTGAAACGCATGATCGAGCCGGGCGTGGTCGCACGCTTGCAACGGATGGTTGTGGGCATCGATCAATGCTTCGTAAGCACGGGTGATCAGGACAAAGTCGGCGTCGGTTCCGCGCAAGGCCGCCAGGCGCGCGGATTCGCCCTCGAGCAGGCTGCGGACCTCGAACAGATCATAAAGGGTGCGTGGCTGCGAGCTGAACAGGTGCATCAGCGGTGATACCCCACCATGACCGGAAAGATCGGCGACGAATGAGCCCTTGCCCTGTTCGGTCCTGATAATGCCGCGGGCGCGCAACAGCTTCAGCCCTTCGCGCAGTGCCGTGCGCGAGACGCCGAGTTTTTCCGTCAGGCGCCGTTCCGACGGCAACAGCTGCCCGGTCTTGAGCACCCCATCGACGATCAGCCGTTCGATGCGCTCACAGACCACGTCCGCGACTTGCGGATTTCGACTCGTTGCTGCGCTTTCCATTAACCCTCCAACTGGTATGACCAGCTGCATCAGCTTAATAACACCCCGGCAGACACGCTTATAAGCTGATGTTTTATAGAGTGTTTTTTAGACATAGCGGGAAATATCGAATAGAAAACTGGTTCGACCAGTAAAACAACGCATAGACAGTAGACCGCCTCGGGCCAATGATGCAAGTGAGCGTTATCCGCAAACAGGGCTCTAATAAAAACAACCGAGTGCCGTGAACCGCCTATGAACATCCTCTACGATGAACGCGTCGACGGTGTCTTGCCTGATGTCGACAGAACCGCACTGATCCAGGCGCTGCAAAAGCGATTGCCGGATCTGGAAATCCTGCATCAGCGCGAAGAACTCAAGCCGTACGAATGCGACGGACTCTCTGCCTATCGCACCACGCCCATGCTGGTGGTGCTGCCACGTCACCTCGACGAGGTGCAAGGCGTGCTGCGTGTCTGCCATGAACTGCAGGTCCCGGTGGTCGCCCGCGGTGCCGGCACCGGTTTGTCCGGCGGTGCATTGCCCCTGGAAAAAGGCGTGCTGCTGGTGATGGCGCGCTTCAACAACATCCTGCACATTGACCCCGCCGCCCGCACCGCACGGGTCCAGCCGGGGGTGCGCAACCTGGCGATATCCCAGGCGGCGGCACCGTTCGGCCTGTATTACGCGCCGGACCCTTCCTCGCAGATCGCCTGTTCCATCGGCGGCAACGTCGCGGAAAACGCCGGTGGCGTGCATTGCCTGAAGTACGGGCTGACCGTGCATAACCTGCTCAAGGTCGACATCCTGAGCGTCGATGGCGAGCACCTGAGCCTGGGGTCGAATGCCCTCGACTCGCCGGGGTTCGATCTGCTGGCGCTGTTCACCGGTTCCGAAGGCATGCTCGGGGTCATTACCGAAGTCACGGTCAAGCTGCTGCCCAAACCGCAGACCGCCAAGGTGCTGCTGGCGGCGTTCGACTCGGTTGAAAAGGCCGGGCGCGCCGTGGGTGACATCATTGCCGCCGGCATCATCCCCGGCGGCCTGGAAATGATGGACAACTTGGCTATCCGCGCGGCCGAAGACTTCATCCACGCGGGCTATCCGGTGGACGCCGAAGCGATTCTGCTGTGTGAACTCGATGGCGTCGAAGCCGACGTCCACGACGACTGCGAGCGCGTGCGTCAGGTACTGGAACAGGCCGGCGCCACCGAAGTGCGCCTGGCCAAAGACGAGGCCGAACGGGTGCGCTTCTGGGCCGGGCGCAAGAATGCCTTCCCGGCGGTGGGCCGGCTCTCCCCGGATTATTACTGCATGGACGGCACCATCCCGCGTCGCGAACTGCCCGGCGTGCTGCAAGCCATTGCCGCGTTGTCCGCCGAGTACGAGCTGCGGGTGGCCAACGTGTTCCACGCCGGTGACGGCAACATGCACCCGCTGATTCTGTTCGATGCCAACCAACCCGGCGAACTCGATCGCGCCGAAGCCCTGGGCGGCAAGATTCTCGAATTGTGCGTGAAAGTCGGCGGCAGCATCACCGGCGAACACGGTGTGGGCCGGGAAAAGATCAATCAGATGTGTGCGCAATTCAACAGCGATGAGCTGACCCTGTTCCATGCCGTCAAAGCCGCCTTCGATCCCAGTGGCTTGCTCAACCCCGGCAAGAACATTCCGACGCTGCACCGCTGCGCCGAGTTTGGCGCCATGCACGTGCACATGGGTCAGTTACCCTTCCCGGAACTGGAGCGTTTCTGATGCGCAGCGAACACGATATCGATGACAGCGGCGCCCTGTTGGAACAGGTCAACCAGGCGCTGCAAAACGCCACGCCGCTGCGCATCCAGGGCTCCAACAGCAAGGCGTTCCTGGGGCGCATCGTCGCCGGGGAAGTGCTCGACACCCGCGCGCACCGGGGCATCGTCAGCTACGACCCGACCGAACTGGTGATTACTGCCCGCTGCGGCACGCCATTGGCCGAACTCGCGCAAGTGCTGGACGCGGCGCAGCAGATGCTGCCCTGTGAACCGCCGTCCTTCGGTGACGACGCCACTGTCGGCGGCATGATCGCCAGCGGGCTGTCGGGACCACGCCGTCCCTGGTCAGGCTCGGTACGGGACTTCGTGCTCGGCACCCGGGTCATCACCGGGCTCGGCAAGCATTTGCGTTTCGGTGGCGAAGTCATGAAGAACGTCGCCGGCTACGACCTGTCGCGCCTGATGGCCGGCAGCTATGGCGCCCTGGGTGTGATCACCGAAGTCTCGCTCAAGGTCCTGCCCAAACCACGGCAAACCTTAAGCATCAGCCTGGACATGGACAGCGATCGCGCCCTGTTGCGCCTGGCGGAATGGGGCCAGCAACCGCTGCCGATCAGTGCCGCGTGCCACGACGGTCAGCGCCTGCACCTGCGGCTCGAGGGTGGCGAAGGCTCGGTGACCGCGGCCCATGACCGCCTGGGTGGCGAGGTGCTGGATGCTTCTTATTGGGCGGACCTCAACGAACAGCGCTTGAGTTTCTTCGATGAGGACCAGCCACTCTGGCGTCTGTCGGTACCGCATAACACCCCTCGACTGTCCCTGCCCGGCCGGCAGCTGATCGATTGGGGCGGCGCACAGCGCTGGCTCAAATCCGACGCCGAGGCCTCGTTCATCCGCAAGGTCGTCGAAGAGGTCGGCGGGCATGTGACTTGCTACAGCCACGGCCTGATCGACAGTCCGTTCCAGCCGCTGCCGGAGGCACTGATGCGTTACCACCGCAGCCTGAAGCAGCAACTCGATCCCCGGGGCATCTTCAACCCCGGTCGCCTGTACGCGGAGCTCTGACCCATGCAGACCACCTTGAGCGAACACGCCCGCCAGTTGCCCCGTGCCGAAGAAGCCGAAAGCATCCTGCGCACCTGCGTACACTGCGGTTTCTGCAATGCCACCTGCCCGACCTATCAGTTGCTCGGCGATGAACTGGATGGGCCCCGGGGGCGTATCTACCTGATCAAGCAGGTGCTGGAAGGCAACGAAGTCACCCAGAAAACCCAACAGCATCTGGATCGCTGCCTGTCCTGCCGCAACTGTGAAACCACCTGCCCTTCCGGTGTCGACTACCACAACTTGCTCGACATCGGCCGCGCGGTGGTCGATGCCGCCGTGCCGCGTTCGATCGACCAGCGCCTGTTGCGCGAAGGCTTGCGCGGCGTCGTGCCCAATCCGCGACTGTTCAAGGCGCTGGTGAGCAGTGGCCAAGTGTTCCGCGCGTTGCTGCCCACTGCCTTGCAGGCCAAGTTGCCGCGCCGGGTTTACCCGGCGAAGCCGCGCCCGGTCACTCGCCACGCCCGGCAGGTACTGATGCTCGAAGGCTGCGTGCAGCCGAGCCTGTCGCCCAATACCAACGCGGCCACCGCGCGAGTCCTGGATCGGCTGGGAATCGGCGTCACAGCGACCCGCGAAGCAGGCTGCTGCGGCGCCGTGGATTATCACCTCGACGCCCAGGCCGCCGGCCTCGATCGCGCCCGGCGCAACATCGACGCCTGGTGGCCGAGCATTGAAAACGGCGCCGAAGCCATCGTGCAAACCGCCAGCGGGTGCGGCGCCTTCATCAAGGACTACGGACACCTGCTGAGCACCGACCCGGCCTATGCCGAGAAGGCGAAAAAGGTCAGTGCCCTGGCCAAGGACCTGGTCGAAGTGCTGCGCGACGAGCCGCTGGAAAAGCTCGGCGTGCACAGCGACCAGCGCCTGGCGTTTCATTGCCCCTGCACCTTGCAGCACGCACAGAAACTCGGCGGCGCGGTCGAGGCAATCCTGACCCGCCTGGGCTTCAACCTCACACCCGTGCCCGACGCTCACTTGTGCTGTGGCTCCGCGGGCACTTATTCAGTGACCCAACCCGAACTGTCCCGGCAATTGCGCGACAACAAGCTCAATGCCCTGGAAAGCGGACATCCCGAAGTCATCGTCACCGCCAATATCGGCTGTCAATCCCACCTCGACGGTGCGGGCCGAACCCCGGTCAGGCATTGGATCGAACTGGTCGAAGCCGCGTTACCTTAATCCCAAACTGGAGAATCCCATGAAAAGCAAACCCGTACTGAGTCAGACCGAAGTCAGCCAGATCCTCGCTGCCGCCCGCACCGAAGCACAGAACAACCAGTGGGCCGTGACCATCGTGATCGTCGACGACGGCGGTCACCCGCTGGCCCTCGAACGCCACGACGGTTGCGCTCCCATCGGCGCCTACATCGCCACCGAAAAGGCCCGCACGTCGGCCCTGGGTCGGCGCGAGTCCAAAGGCTATGAAGAGATGGTCAACGGTGGACGCCACGCCTTCTTGTCAGCGCCCCTGCTGACCTCCCTGGAAGGCGGCGTGCCGATCATCGTCGACGGCCAGGTCATCGGTGCCGTCGGGGTGTCCGGGGTCAAGGCCGAGCAGGATGCGCAGGTGGCCAAGGCCGGGGCGCAATGCCTGAACTGAATTGAGCCGGGCGCTGTTCGCGCTCGATAAACAGTGTGTGATGGAGATGCAAGAAGTGACCGATTTCGTCAACTGCCAAGGCCTCAGGGTCGCGTCCGTCCTGCAACGTTTCGTTGAGGTGGACGTGCTGCCGGGCACCGGTCTGGACCCGCAGACATTCTGGGGCGGATTCGCCACGCTGGTGCATGAACTGGCGCCGCAAAACCGCGCGCTGCTGGCCGAACGGGATCGCCTGCAAGCCGAACTGGATACCTGGCACCGTGCCCACCCGGGACCGGTGAGCGACATGCCGGCCTATCGCGACTCCCTGGCCGGCATCGGTTACCTGCAAGCGTCACCTCAAGCGGTCAAGGTCAGCACCCGCAATGTCGATACGGAAATCAGCTTGCAAGCCGGACCGCAACTGGTGGTCCCGGCCGTCAACGCGCGTTATGCCCTCAATGCCGCCAATGCGCGCTGGGGATCGCTGTACGACGCACTGTATGGCACCGACGTGATCCCCCATGACGACGGTGCCGAACCAGGCCGCGCGTACAATCCCGTGCGTGGATCGAAAGTCATCGCGTTCGCCCGGGCGTTCCTCGATCAGGCCTTACCCTTGAGCAGCGGCTCCCATGCGACGGTAACCCGTTACCAGATCGAAGACGGGACCCTGCAGGCCACCTTGAACGATGGCAGCCAGACCCGCCTGGCCGACGCCGCGCAGTACATCGGTTTCCAGGGCTCGCTGGCCGCCCCTGTGGCCATCCTGCTGAAAAATAATGACCTGCACGTGGAGATCCAGCTCGACCGGCAGAGTGTCATCGGTCAGGCCGACACTGCCGGGGTCAAGGACCTGCTGCTGGAGGCGGCGCTCTCGACGATCATCGATTGTGAAGACTCGGTGGCGGCGGTCGACGCCGATGACAAAGTGCAGGTCTACCGCAATTGGCTGGGCCTGATGAAGGGCGACCTGAAAGAAGACCTTCAGAAAAACGGCAAAACCATCACCCGCCGGCTGAATCCAGACCGCGAGTACACCGCCGCCGACGGCGCTGCCTTGAAGCTGCACGGGCGTTCACTGCTGTTCATCCGCAACGTCGGGCACCTGATGACCAGCCCGGCGATTCTCGACAATGGCGGGCTGGAAATTCCGGAAGGGATTCTCGACGGCGTCATCACCAGCCTGATCGCCCTGCATGACCTGCAACGCCGCGGTAACTCCCGCATCGGCAGCGTCTACATCGTCAAGCCGAAAATGCACGGCCCTGCCGAAGTGGCCTTCGCCGAGCAGTTGTTCAGCCGCATCGAAGACCTGCTGCAGCTCGAACGCCACACCCTGAAAATGGGCATCATGGACGAAGAGCGCCGCACCAGCGTCAACCTCAAGGCCTGCATTGCCGCCGCGTCCTCACGGGTCGCGTTCATCAACACCGGCTTCCTCGATCGCACCGGTGACGAGATGCACACTGCCATGCAAGCCGGCGCGATGCTGCGCAAGGGCGACATGAAAAGCACGCCGTGGATTGAATCCTATGAGCTTAACAATGTGCTGGTTGGCCTCGACTGCAACCTTCGCGGCCGGGCCCAGATCGGCAAAGGCATGTGGGCCATGCCGGACCGGATGGCCGATATGCTGAAACAGAAAGTCGCCCACCCGCAAGCCGGCGCCAACACCGCCTGGGTGCCTTCGCCAACCGCCGCGACCCTGCATGCGCTGCATTACCACCAGGTCAAGGTGCGCAGCGTGCAGGAGAAGCTCGAACACACCGATTTCAATGGCGTCAGCCAGTCGTTGCTGGAGGGTTTGCTCAGCGTGCCGGTAGTGACCGATCCGTCATGGTCGGCGGACGAGATTCGTCAGGAGGTCGAAAACAACGCGCAAGGCTTGCTGGGGTACGTGGTGCGTTGGGTCGAACAAGGCATCGGCTGCTCCAAGGTCCCCGACATCCACAACGTAGGGCTGATGGAAGACCGCGCGACCCTGCGCATTTCCAGCCAGCACATGGCCAACTGGTTGCTGCACGGCGTGATCACCCGGGACCAGACTGTCGAGATATTGCAGCGCATGGCGCGGATCGTCGACGAGCAGAACGCCAGCGATCCCCTGTACACACCAATGGCGCCTGACTTCGAACAGTCGGTGGCGTTTCAAGCGGCGTGTGCGCTGGTGTTCGAAGGCGGCGCGCAACCCAATGGCTATACCGAACCGTTGCTGCACAAATTCCGGCTGAGGTTCAAACAGCGCTGAACATGTGGGGGCCGGTTTGCCGGCGAAGGCGTTTTCATGGGCGCTGCAAGGCTCGAGGCCGCTTTCGCTGGCAAGCCAGCTCCTACACACTCTCCTGCGCACGGATAGATTGCGGAAAACACCAAACCCTGTAGGAGCCGGCTTGCCGGCGAAGGCGTTTTCATGGGCGCTACAGAACTGGCAATGTGCGCCTCACATCCTCAGCCAGCGCCCGGATATCCTGGTCATCCTCCTGCAAATTCTCGAAGGCAAACGCATTCAATACCTGCCGAGTGGCCAGTACGTTGCGGTCAATCTGGTTGATACCAGACGCCTGACACACAGCCTCCCAGTGAACACGGAAACCTTCGATCTGCCCCAGAACAATCTGCCTGGCTCGGCCACGGTCCAGCAGGAACAGATGCGCGGCGTCCAGGCACAGGGCGATCTGGCTCTGGTTGGCGCCCCCCATGATGAGCATGCCCTGGCTCGCCACGTTCCCTGAGCGATTCTGCGGGCAGATGTCATAGGCTGGCGTCAGGCTATAGGCTTTACCGTCAAAAAATGCCGCATGGTTACGTGCATGGTCATCTGTGTTCCCGCAGAGAATGTTGAACACGAGCCGGGAGAACAGCTCATGCAAATCTCGCTTGGGGTCGTGGAAATATTTCCTGATGAGGTGCGTGAGGTCTTCATAGCTCGTGTAGCGAGCCATCATCTCATCCAGCCCTAACAGCGTCAGTGCCGACACCATAATGCGCCTAGCCCAGCCCCCCGGTTGCTGGACACGGTCGAAGCGCTCGATCAGCAGTACATCCTTGCCCAAAACCTGCTGGATCTTTACCGGTGCGGCATCTAGTCCCAGCAAGTGTGCCAGGCGCATCATGATGAACTCCGACTTGACGACGCTGACCGTATCGTTAGATGCAGAGAACTTGGCTACATACTTCGCCTCGTCTGCCTTGATGAGCGCTTTGGGGCGAGCACCACCGATAGATGACCCATGGCGCAGAGCTTGATCCAGCTCGGCAGTCAGGGGAATTCCCTTCTCTACCAGCTCGGCAGCATTAAGCAGTGCTTCAAGCGTGGCATTGTCGTTGCTGCGTGACACATATTCGGTCGGTGACAACTAAAAATCCAGGGCGCCAATACGGTCAGAGCCGGACTCGAACATATACGTCTGTTCATCCAGGTCTTGATCGTAAGCCGCGAGATCGGCTTTCCCGTAAAGGCGATTGATGATGACGCGTCGCCCCCAGGCATCGGGAGACGCGTCACGTATCCCGCTGGCAATTTTCAAGCCTGCTGGCGGCTCGATCATTTCTGTACCCAGCGGCAGCTCGAGGTTGTTCAGTGGGATGGCCTGGGGATTCTTCAGGTAGCTTTGACCGTAAAGAAAAGCAAACCGGCCATCGCGTCGTCTCACGAACCTGCCGGCGACGACAGGCTCTGTGCTGCCCGGCAACCACATCCATACGTAACAGACTTGATCTTCAGAAGGCATTGCTCACCTCCTTTTTGGAATCGCGCACAGAAGCCGGGAGCAAGGCGATTTTATCGGTGAGAATACCGATCAAGGTGCTCTGGTCCACCGGCGACTCAAACAACTCGATACCCAGGAGATGAGCCACCTCGAACGCCACGCCAATCTCACAGCCTGGCTCACATTTCTCGAGACGCTGTATGAGGCTGCGGGAGACACCGGCCCGCTCAGCCAGCTGCTGCAGGGTCAACCCACGCTCTTTGCGCTTGAGCTGGATCAATTTCCCCAGAATCTCGAGTGCCTTGACGGTGTGGGGTGAATAGATGCGATTGGCCATGATGGACGCTCTTCAGATAATGAAAAGAATTTAGCAACGAAGACGCCTTCAGGCAACCAAAAATACCCGTATACGAACCCTAGATCAATCTCATGATTCATATATAGGTAATAATCCAATACTACACAAAACTCGTTTCGCATCAATGAATATACCCATATACGATCCACTAATCATGTTTATGTATTGTTTACGGGTATTTTTTTCAATCAATCCGGACCGTAAGCTCAATTTGATAACGGCAATCATTTAATCTGCACTTCAGCACTTGTTCTTGAGCGACTACGCTCGATATCTATCGCTCACATCGTCGAGCCGGAAGACTCTCGACCCGCCCAAAAGGAAGCGCACGGATGACCCGTCTCACTGCGAAAGACTTTGCCCCGGAACTGCTCGAGCTGTACGACTATTACGCCCACGGCAAGATCAACCGGCGCGAGTTTCTCGATCGTGCGGCGTTGTTCACCCTGGGCGGTTTGACGGCCAGTGCCCTGCTCGCTGCGCTGAGCCCGAACTATGCACTCGCCGAGCAGGTCGAGTTTACCGACCCGGACATCATCGCCGAGTACGTCACCTACCCCTCGCCCAAGGGCAACGGGCAGGTCCGTGGTTATCTGGTGCGCCCGGCGAAGGCCAGCGGCAAGCTGCCGGCGGTGGTCGTCGTACATGAAAACCGCGGACTCAACCCGTACATCGAGGATGTCGCGCGGCGCGTGGCCAAGGCCGGTTTCATCGCCCTCGCCCCCGATGGCCTGACCTCGGTCGGCGGCTACCCGGGCAACGATGACAAAGGCCGGGAGCTGCAAGCGACTGTCGACCCTGAAAAGCTCATGAATGACTTTTTCGCCGCCATCGAGTGGCTGATGAAGCACGACGCAACCACTGGCAAAGTCGGCATCACCGGGTTCTGTTACGGCGGTGGCGTGGTCAATGCCGCGGCCGTGGCCTATCCGGAACTGGCGGCAGGCGTGTCCTTTTATGGCCGCCAGGCAGAGGCCAGGGACGTCCCCCGGATCAAGGCGCCCTTGATGCTGCACTATGGCGAACTGGATACCCGTATCAACGAAGGCTGGCCGGCCTATGAGAAAGCGTTGAAAGCGGCGGGCAAGACCTATGAAGCCTACATTTATCCGGGCGCCAACCACGGTTTCCATAACGACTCCACGCCCCGGTACGATGACGCGGCGGCGAGGCTGGCCTGGGACCGGACGCTGGAGTGGTTTCGACGGTATCTGGTTTAGCGGTGAGTTCGGGTCATGACGCACACACTGCTCGTTTGATGCACGGTTGCTCCGCCGTCTCCATCAGCAACTGATCCACCACACCCGACAACGCGGCCTGCACATTCCCGGTGCTGCGCAGGATTTGCCGGTAGAGGTCGCGCTGTCGCTCGGCACTGGTACCGTCCCGCAGAATCCGGCGCGCCTGGAAAAAGACCTCTTCCACGCCCATTGCCTGCGCTGCATCGCCAAAGATCTGCGCTGCCATGCACAACCACTGCTCGGCAGAGAAAGGCCGGTCATGACCTTCGACAATGAAGGACGCATGGGTGCCGGTTCGTTTCGCCCGCCAGCGATTTTCCTGGAGGATCCGTCGCGATTGCTGTGACCAGGTCGATCCGGGGCGGGGTTGTTCGATGGCACAGGCGACCAGTAATCGAAACAGAGAGGCGATGCATAAGGCATCCTCCAGTCGCGGGCAGGCATCCGTCATCCGCAGCTCCAGGGTCGGAAACCGCGTCGCGGGCCGTACGCCCCACCAGCATTCGCTGGCCTGGCGGATGGCGCCGGTGCGGATCAGGAAGTCGACGTAGGCGTCATAGGCACCTTGATCTTCGAAGTACTCCGGAACACCCATCCTCGGCCATTCATCACAGGCTGTCTGGCGATAGCTCATGAAGCCGCTGTCGGCACCGTTCCAGAAGGGCGAGGAGCTGCTCAGCGCTAACAACAACGGCATCCACGGCAAGACCTCGTTCATCACGCGAATGCGATCCAGATGGCCCGGCACCTCAACATGCACGTGCAGACCGGATAGCAGGCTACGCCAGGCGACGTGCTGGTAGTCATCGAACAGTTTGAGAAAGTGCGTTTGCTCCGTGGCCTGTTGCGTACGCCAGTCAGCCAAAGGGTGACTGCCGGCCGTGAGCAATCCCAGACCATAGGGTTCGAGCGCGAGCCGCAACCCTTGGCGAGCAGTACCCAGGTAGTCCGCGGCTTGCGCAAGGCTGGTGAAGATCGGGGATGCGACTTCGATCTGCCCCTGGAACATCTCATGGGCAAAACACTCGCCCAGCACCGCCTTGCACGCTTCGATCGCAGCATCGGGGGGCTTGCCGGACATGCACCGGGAATCCAGGTCGGTGATGAAGTATTCCTCTTCGATTCCAAACTTCAGGTGTCGGTTCATCCCTGCGCCCCTCAGTGATAGTCCTCGCCCGCGACCGCGCGCAAATACGCCTGATCCGCCTCGATTCGCAGGTCGCGCCACTCTTCCCAAGTGACGATTCCCTGGCGATCCAACTCATCCGACTGTCGTAGCAGCTCTTCATGGTAGGCATCCGGAGATTCCATGCGTAGCGCGATGTTTTCCAGCGCCCGATGCCAGGCATCCAATGCACACAGTCGGCGTTCCTCGGCCTGCGTCAGCAGGTTTCTGAATGAGTTCATGGCCGTGAGATTCCATAGCTATTTGTGAGCGTTATTTTTTGAATGGAGCTATCGCCTGCGACATAGGTTCATGAGGGCCGACAAGAGGTGTAAAGACGGCGGCAAAAAATCTCGAACTCGGCCCTGGGTGCTGTATCCAATGTGTAGGCCAACCGAGGTAAGCGCGATGAACAACGATGACCGCGACAACGACGTCGAACCCCAAGCAACGTCGAACGCCCCGCCCACTGATTCGTCCGGCAAGCCGGTCAATGTGGTAGAACGAGATATTGAGGACAGAGACAGCGACACCAAAGGGGTGGATGAAAGCATTACGCCCTCTTCCACTCGAACCAAGGAGCAGGACGCCGAGGAGCTCAGGAAAAAAATTGCCGAGATAGAACGCAAGGTGGCGGATGGTAACTAGCGAGGTATTCAGTAGGCGTCCACCTCGCCAGCTACGTCAGGGACGAGCTGATTGGGCCGCGACTGGCGAGGGGAACAACTAGACATTAGCTCAATATTTGAAGTTGTCTCATACGCCGCGATCGCGGCCGCAGCTTTTTGTTCTTTTCAGACGAACCACCCGCCGGGGCGTTGGCAAACCCGGCGATTGCAGTGATGATCCTCTCACAGGTAAGATTGAGAACGATTCACACTCACATCTGGAAAGCCACCGGTGCAATCTCCTCCGACCAGCAAGCTGGGCTTCTTTTTCAGCGACCATCATCGCTGGCTGCTGCAGCATATCCAGCGACGCCTGCGCAACCACGCGGACGCCGAGGACACGGCCGCCGATACGTTTTGCCAGATGCTGACAGCCCGCGTCGACCCCGACAGCATCGAACAACCTCGCGCCTACCTGTCGACCATCGCCCGCCGGCTGATCTTCGATCGGCATCGGCGGCGCAAGCTGGAGTTGGCCTACCTGGAGCGCCTGTCCACCGTACCCGAAGCGCTGGCGCCCTCCCCCGAAGAACAGTTGCAGCTGATTGAAGCGCTTGTCGCCATCGACCGGGCGATCGACGGCTTGCCGCTGGTGGTCAAGGCGACCTTTCTCTACAGCCAACTGGACGGGCTGAGCTATGTGGCTATTGCGCAAAAGCTCGGGTTATCGGAACGCACGGTGAGCCGTTACATGAAACAGGCACTGCGCCAGTGCTACCTGAGCGAAATGGCGCCATGAGCAGACCCCACCTGGACCCCGTCAGCGAACAAGCCATTGACTGGATGGTGCGCCTGCGCGCCGGCAAGCCGGCCGCGGCGTTGCAGGCGCGGTTCAACGCCTGGTTGGCGATGGACCCTGCGCATGCCCAGGCCTGGGCGAAATTGCAGGAGCGACTCGGTGGCTCCTTCAACACGGTGCGCGCCCTGGATCGACGCGTGCCCGGGCAGGCCGGCGAAGCGCGCCAACTGCTGTTGCAGCCCCATGGCTCGCGACGCGACGCATTGCGTGTGATCGCCGGCCTGGGCCTGCTCGGCGGCGGCTTGTGGCTGGGCGCGCGCAGCCCGTTGGGTGACTCGCTGCTGGCGGACCTGCACACCGGGCGCGGCCAGCGTCAGGATTTCACGCTGGCCGACGGCAGCCGCCTGAGCCTGAACGCCGACAGCGCGGTGGACTTGCAATTCGACGAGCAGCAACGGCTGGTGATTCTGCGTCACGGTGAACTGATGATTCAGGTGGCGGCCGATCCCCGGCGTCCACTGCGGGTGCGCACCGCCGAGGGTGAAATACGCGCACTGGGCACGCGTTTCCTGGTGGCTCAGGAGCAGGACGCCAGTCGTGTGGTCGTGCTGCAGCATTCGGTCCAGGCCCGGTTGATCGACGGCACCACGCTGGATCTGCAAGAAGGTCAGTCAGCCCTGATGAAAGCCCGACACATTACCCCCGTTGTCGGCGACCAGCGCCATCGCGCCGACTGGCTCAGCGGACGGCTGAATGTGCTGGACGAACCGCTGGAGCAGGTTGTCGAGGCACTGCGCCCGTACAGCCGCGGATTTGTACGCGTCGCGCCCGAGGTTCGCCACCTGCGCGTCCAGGGTGTATTCCCGCTCGACGACCCCGACCGAACCTTCACCGCGCTGGCTGAAACCCTGCCGATACGGGTCGATCGCTACAGCCCCTGGTTGACGCTGATTCGGGCGAAATAGTCGTGCAGATAAATTTCTTTTGAAAATCACTCTCATTCGTGTCCGGTTTTCATTTCTCGTCCCACCTATCTCCTGACACTTCCACACCCTCAGGAGAATGCTGTGTTCAACCCGTGGCCCCACCCCCTTTGCATCGCCGTTGCCCTGGCAACCCTGGCCAGCCCTGCCCTGGCACAGGCCCAAGACCTGTCCTTCAACCTGCCGGCCGGCCCCCTCGCCAGTACGCTGAATGCGATCGCCAGCCAAAGCGGACATATCGTTTCACTGGAGCCTTCACTGGTTCAGGGTAAACAGGCGCCGGCGGTGATCGGCCGGATGCCCGCCGCTGAGGCGATGCAAAAGGCACTGACGGGCAGCGGCCTGCAGTTGCGCGTCACCGAGCAAGGCAACTTCAGCGTCGAACCGGCCACGGACAGCAACGCTACGCTGCAACTGGGTGTCACCAGCATCGTCGAACGCAGTGTCGATGCCACCACCGAAGGATCAGGCTCCTACGCCGCACGGGCGGTGACCATCGGCAAGGGCACCCACACGCTCAAGGAAATTCCGCAGTCGGTCACGGTGATGACCCGCAAGCAAATGGACGACCAGGGCCTTACAGACCTCAAGGACGCAGCCAACCAGACCACCGGGCTGGTCGGCGTCCAGGGCGTGGGCAAAGGCATGATCCTGACCTCGCGCGGCTTCCAGATCGATGACTGGCAGTACGACGGCGTGCCGATCCCACGCAACACCTACGCGCTGGGCAACTGGGCCACCCAGGACCTGATTTTCTTCGATCGCATGGAAGTGCTGCGCGGCGCCTCGGGGTTGCTGCAGGGCACCGGCAGCCCTGGCGGCGCGATCAATCTGGTGCGCAAACGCGGCCAGTACGCACCGACCGTGACCCTCACCGGCAAGGCCGGATCCTGGGATCATTATGGCCTGCAACTGGACGCCGGCGGACCGCTGAACCAGACCGGCACCGTGCGTGGCCGCTTCGTCGCCGACGAAGACCAGAGCCAATCCTTCACCGACTACGAATGGAGCAAGACCCACTCGCTGTACGGCGCGCTGGACTTCGATCTGCGCGAAGACACCACCCTGGGCCTGGCCGTCAGCCACTCCGACGGCGAGTCGCGACCGATGATCCGCGGCCTGCCCCGCTACGCCGACGGCAGCCCGGTCGACGTGTCGCGTTCGACCTACACCGGTGCGCGCTGGAACCATTCGGACATCGATGTCACCACGATCTACACCGATCTGGAGCACCGTTTCAACGACGACTGGGCATTCAAGGTCGGCGCGGTGCGCATGACCGAAGACAACCAGGCGAAAAATCAACGGCTGCAAACCTCCGGCGACGGCCTCAACGCCGATGGCAGCGGCGTGCAATACGCCGACTTCGTGTCGGACTTCGACGCCACCAAGGTCGGCCTGGACATGAACCTCGTCGGGCGCTTTGAAGCCTTGTCGATGCAGCAGGAGGTCATGCTGGGCGGCAACTACTCCAAGTACACCTCGGACGACCGTTTTGCGCGGACCTTCAACAACAGCAGCGACACAATCTTCGGCATTGATCATGACCGGCCTGAAATCAGCTACGACGGTTTGCTCAATACCCCCGGTGGCCGTGCGACCCCGAGCAAATACGACATCCGGCAAAAAGGCCTGTACGGCAGCTGGCGGGTCAAGCCGATCGAGCCGCTGACCCTGGTGCTCGGCGCCCGGGTCAGTTGGTATGACTACAGCTACAAGTCGGCGACCCAGGTTGCGTTCAGCGACGTCGCTATCGACGACTTGCCAAGCACCACCAACGAAACCGGGGAAGTCACGCCCTACGCCGGCATCGTCTACGACCTGAACCGCGAATGGGCGGTCTACGCCAGCTACACCGACGTGTTCGAACCACAGACCGCACGCACCACGAGCGGCTCGGTGCTCAAGCCGGTGATCGGCAGCAACTACGAAATCGGTCTCAAGGGCGAGCTGCTGGAGGGCCGGGTCAATACGTCCCTGGCGGTGTTCCGCTACGACCAGGAAAACCGTGCGGTCAACGACGTCGCCTCGGGTTTCGCCTGCGACGGCTGGTACTGCTCGACGGCCTCCGGGAAGGTTCGCAGCCAGGGGATCGAGGCCGAAATCAGCGGCGAAGTGCTCAGCGGCCTGCAACTGTTCGCCGGCTACACCTACAACACCACCAAATACCTCGAAGATCCGGAAAACGAAGGCAGGGTCTTCAGCCAGTGGACGCCGAAACACATGCTGCGGGTCTGGAGCGACTATCAGTTCAGCGGCGACTGGAGCCGTGTCAGCACTGGCCTGGGCTTCACCACCCAAAGCCACACCCTGGGTTACGAACGCACCTTTGAGGTGCCGGGCTACACCGTTTGGAATGCTCGCCTGGGCTATCAACTCACCCCGGAGATCGGCCTGGCGCTGAACGCCAACAACCTGTTCGACAAGCACTACTACACCGCGGGGTACGACCAGCTCAATGGCAACAACAACTTTGGTGAGCCGCGCAATGTCATGTTCAGCGTGAAATACACCCCCACGTTTTAACCCCGAAAATCGCTTTTTTGTAGGAGCCGGCTTGCTGGCGAAGGCGTACTCACGGACGCCTTCGCCAGCAAGCCGGCTCCTACAGGTCGGTTCGGCTCTTGCGATTGCTGCAAATCATGAACTACAGCAACCCCGACTAGCACTCCGACTCCGCCCCCTCCAGACTTTCGGCAGCAAGCAGTTTGGACCCACTCATAACGCATGTTCTCCCAGGTAAAAAGCGTATCATCAGAGGATAAAAAAAAGCCAAGGTTATAGAAATGATCCCTCGCCACCAAAAACTATACGATGCTCTTGAGCTGACCCGTAATGATATTGCATCTGTGGTTGAGGGAGGTTTATTCAACGACGTGTATCGCGTGATCAGAGCAGAGGAGCATTTTTATATAAAATCGTTTGCAGATGAGGCTAAAACCCAAGGATTCCCTCCGCTGCCAACCACTGCTCTACAACGGTACAACGTTGCTGTTGACCTCCATGAGCATGCTCAAAAAGTAGACAGCGAAAAAGTGTATGTTCCTCGATTGTTGGCTATGGACCCTGACAATAAAGCAATTGCAATGGAGGGAGCCAAAGGGGCTAATTTATATGAGTACGTGGTGAGTAAAGGGACATTTCATTACGCGGTTGAACAGGTCTCATACGTTTTGGCATGGCTAAGGTCCTTACACGCTCTGGAGAATCCGAATATTCTCTCTATAAGTGCCAGCAGTGATGCTTTCAAACGTTACAAAGCGACGCTTCAGTACCAAAAAACATTTGAGTTTCTACTCAAGAAAAACTTTGAGGCAGCCAACGATTTTCTAAACGAACATCTGACATTGCAAGCGACCCTTTTACACGGAGACTTGAACACTCGAAACATTATCATTTGCGGGGATGGACGCATTGCGGTAATAGATTTCGAACAAGGCCAAGTGGGATGTGGCTCACACGATGCAGCCTACCTGATTTCTGAAATAGTAATTGCCGGTTTCGTTGTCAATGAGGAGATTGAAGCGCTGATCAGCTTACTCTGGAGCTGCTATGAAACTGACGCGAGCAACGCTGATAAGCTCAAGCGTTTTAGACGCCATCTGTGCTTTCAAGTGTTATACCGCTTGAAAGGACCGTCTCGCCATATTTGGACAGGACACTTGGCCAATGATACAAAAGCCAAAATTGAAGCATGGTGCGCCAGTGAGTTCAGTTGTCAATTAGACCCGCTGATCGCTTCGAATCATTGAGCGCCACGGCGGCGCAAATGAGCGCCTTGAACGCGACTTCGTTCAGACTGTCGCCTTCGCGGATATCGATCGCCCTTGTTCATGGTGCCTCCTGGAAGCTGGCCTTTGCCTCAGGGTAGTCGGCGCTTGCCGGTTACTTGGCTATGGCTGACTAACGGCAGGAACCGTGAATTCGATAACGACGCTACCAATTGGTCGTGGGCGGTTGCGAGTGGGGCAATCCCGGCCTATGTTCCAAACGACGCATTTGCTTGCGACCGGCGCGCGAGAACTCGCCGCGGGTTGCTGTCCCATCCAGTGCAGATTTTTGCAGCGAGGTGACAACATGCCGAACGACTCCCGCCCCGCCGTGCTCGAACTGATTGGCAATACGCCGCTGGTGCGTATCAGCCGCTTCGATACCGGCCCGTGCACCCTGTTTCTCAAGCTTGAATCACAGAACCCCGGCGGTTCGATCAAGGATCGCATCGGGCTGGCGATGATCGATGCCGCCGAACGCGATGGCCGTCTGCAACCGGGCGGAACCATAGTCGAAGCCACCGCCGGTAACACCGGCCTGGGTCTGGCCCTGGTCGGCCGCGCCAAGGGCTACCGGGTGGTGCTGGTGGTGCCGGACAAGATGTCCACCGAGAAGGTCCTGCACCTCAAGGCCATGGGGGCCGAGGTGCACATCACTCGCTCCGATGTCGGCAAGGGCCATCCCGAGTACTACCAGGACGTTGCCGCACGGCTGGCGCAGGATATCCCCGATGCCTTCTTCGCCGATCAGTTCAACAACCCGGCCAACCCGCTGGCCCACGAGTGCAGCACCGCGCCGGAGATCTGGGCGCAGACTCAACATGATGTGGATGCCATCGTCGTCGGCGTCGGCTCCGCCGGCACACTGACCGGATTGACCCGATTCTTCAGCCGCGTGCAGCCGAACCTGGAGATGGTGCTGGCCGACCCGGTCGGCTCGGTCATGGCCGAGTACAGCCGCAGCGGCACCCTTGGCACGCCCGGCTCATGGGCGGTGGAAGGCATCGGTGAAGACTTCATTCCCTCGATTGCCGACCTGTCCAGTGTGCGCAAGGCCTATTCGATCAGCGACGAAGAAAGCTTCGATCACGCCCGCCAGTTGCTGCGCGCCGAAGGCATTCTCGGCGGCTCTTCGACCGGCACCCTGCTGGCCGCGGCGCTGCGTTACTGCCGCGAGCAAACCGAGCCCAAGCGCGTGGTCAGCTTCGTTTGCGACACCGGCACGCGCTACCTGTCGAAGGTCTACAACGACCAGTGGATGAACGATCAGGGCCTGCTGCAGTACAAACACTACGACGATCTGCGCGACCTGATCGCGCGGCGCTTCGAGGATGGCCGGGTGATCAGCGTCGGCCCGGACGACACCCTGCTCACCGCTTTCCAGCGCATGCGCCTGGCGGATGTGTCGCAACTGCCGGTGCTGGTGAACGGCCAGCGGCTGGTCGGCGTGATCGACGAGTCCGATATTCTGCTGGGCCTGCAGGAAGATCCATCGCACTTTCGCATGAGCGTGGCCAGCGCGATGACGGACAAGGTGCAAACCCTGCCGCCCGGCGCCAGTCTGGCCGAACTGCAGGCTGAGCTTGACCGCGGGCTGGTGGCGATCATCGCCGACGCGTCGGGCTTCCATGGCCTGATTACCCGGGTCGACCTGCTCAATCACTTACGGAGAGCCCTGACATGAGTCAACACGATGAACACGCTGCAACCCGCGCCTTCGCCACCCGCGTGATCCACGCCGGGCAGGTGCCGGACCCGACCACCGGGGCGCTGATGCCGCCGATCTACGCCAACTCCACCTACTTGCAACAGAGCCCCGGCGTGCACAAGGGCTTCGACTACGGGCGCTCGCACAATCCGACGCGCTTTGCCCTGGAGCGCTGCGTCGCGGACCTTGAAGGCGGCACCCAGGCCTTCGCCTTCGCCTCCGGGCTGGCGACGATTTCTACGGTGCTGGAACTGCTCGACACCGGCGCGCACATCGTTTCCGGCAATGACCTGTACGGCGGCACTTTCCGCCTGTTCGACAAGGTGCGTCGGCGCAGCGCCGGGCATCGTTTCAGCTTCGTCGACCTCTCAGACCTGACGGCCTTCGAAGCGTCGCTGCAGGATGACACGCGCATGGTCATGGTCGAGACCCCGAGCAATCCCCTGCTGAGCCTCACTGACCTGGCGGCCATCGCGCGCATCTGCCGTGACCGCGACATCATCTGTGTGGCCGACAACACCTTCGCCAGCCCGTGGATACAGCGCCCGCTGGAACTGGGCTTCGACATCGTGCTGCACTCGACCACCAAATACCTGAACGGCCACTCCGACGTGATCGGAGGCATCGCCGTGGTCGGTCAGAACGCCGAGCTGGCCGAGCGCCTGGGTTTCCTGCAGAACGCGGTGGGTGCTATCGCCGGGCCGTTCGATGCGTTTCTGACCCTGCGCGGGGTGAAAACCCTGGCACTGCGCATGGAGCGCCACTGCAGCAACGCACTGGAACTGGCGCAATGGCTGGAACGGCAGCCCCAGGTGGCGCGCGTCTATTATCCGGGGCTGCCTTCGCACCCGCAGCACGAACTGGCGCGGCAGCAGATGCGCGGTTTCGGCGGGATGATTTCCCTCGACCTGAACAGCGACCTGGCCGGTGCCAGACGCTTCCTCGAGGGCGTGCAAATCTTCGCTCTGGCCGAGAGCCTGGGCGGGGTGGAAAGCCTGATCGAACATCCGGCGATCATGACCCACGCCACCATTCCTGCCGAGACCCGTGCGCAGCTTGGCATCGGCGATGCGCTGGTGCGTCTGTCGGTGGGGGTCGAGGATGTCGAAGACCTGCGGGCGGACCTGGCCCAGGCGCTGGCGCGGATTTGAGTACGACTGTCTGCTTGTCCAGGGGCCCGGGATGGGAATAGACCCTATGCAGGGGGCATGACGTGCCACGACGGGCCAGTCGCGGCGGCCAACAACACTTCGAAAAAAACGAAGGGTCAGTCAAAAATAAACGATTTTTCCTGATGCAACCTGATCGATAGCATGACCTGCACCTGCCTCGATCAGTTCGGGAACAATCGCATGTCCCCCATCAACATCGGCGAACCCTGGATGTGGGCCGGCTTCATCGCCTTCATCATCTGCATGCTGGCGCTGGACCTTTTCGTGTTCGGCGGACGCAAGGCCCATCGCGTGTCCGTCCGCGAGGCGCTGTCCTGGGTCATCGCCTGGAGCGGCCTGGCGCTGGCTTTCGCCGCCCTGCTCTGGTGGTACCTGAACGACACCTTCGGCGCGCAGGTCGCCCAGCGCAAAACCCTTGAATTCCTCACGGGCTACCTGATCGAGCAATCGCTGTCGATCGACAACATGTTCGTCTTCGTCATGATCTTCGGGTACTTCGCGGTGCCGCCGGAACTGCAGCGCCGAGTCCTGCTGTATGGCGTGCTGGGCGCCATCGTGATGCGCACCCTGATGATTTTCGCCGGGGTCTGGCTGGTGTCGCAATTCGCCTGGCTGCTCTATGTCTTCGGCGCGTTCCTGATGATCACCGGGATCAAGATGCTGATCTTCGCCGACCGGCAGCCCGATCTGGCGAGGAACCCGTTACTGCGCTGGCTGCGACGTCATTTGCGCGTGACCGACGGCTTTCATGGCGAGCGGTTCTTCGTGCGGCTTGACGGCGTGCGCTGGGCGACGCCAATGTTTCTGGTGATGGTCCTGATCGAGGCCAGCGACCTGATATTTGCGGTCGACAGCATCCCGGCGATCCTCGCCGTCACCACCGACCCCTTCATCGTGTTCACCTCCAACATCTTTGCGATCATGGGCTTGCGCGCCCTGTATTTCCTGCTCGCCGATATGGCGGAGCGTTTCCATCTGCTCAAATACGGGCTGGCCATCGTGTTGGTATTCATTGGCGGCAAGATGTTGGTCATGCCGTGGTTTCATGTGCCGATCCAATGGTCGCTGGCGCTGGTCGCCGGCATCATCCTGGCCTCGGTGCTGTTGAGCCTGTTCCTGAGCAGGGAAAAACGCCAGGCGCTGGCGAAGAACAATGAACGAGACCCGGGAACGGCCAAATGAGGCAGCAGCGGCAAGAAACGGACGAAACCCGGGAATGTTTGCCTGCGTAAACGGTGTTTCAGACTGACGGTCAAACACCGGTTAAACGCCGAAAACACTGGCGCTACAAGGTGCCGCACTTACCGGTTTCGGTCGAAAAAGATCCTACAAACATTTTCTTACAATTCAACGACTCGTTAAACACCGAGCTGTCGACTACTAGTGATAGGTTACGGCGCTCGCTCGGGCCATGAGATGCTCTTCTCCCTTAATTATGCGCATCAATCTTCCCAGTCTTCCCGCCTTCGGTGCCTACCTTGCCCTTGCCTGCCTGTTTGCGGGCGCATGGTTCAGCCACCCGGCCCCTGTACATTCGTCCTTTGCCCTGATGAAACCGGTCATGGCGGTGGCCGATCAAGTGGCCAAGCCCATCTACACCAGCCGGTTCGCCTCGTCCGGGCTGGTGGACTTCGTGCATTCCTCGGCGGTCACCGCCTTGCCTGACGGCAGCCTGATGGCGGTCTGGTTCGCCGGCACTCGCGAAGGCGCCTCCGACGTGCAGGTGCGCTCTGCCCGCTTCGACGCCAACACCGGCGAGTGGGGTGCGGAACAGGTGCTCGCGACGCGTGACTCGACCCAACAGGGCACCCGCAAATATATTCGAAAGCTGGGCAATCCGGTGGTCGCACTCGCGCCGGACAATCGCCTCTGGCTGTTCTACGTGTCCGTGTCCATGGGCGGCTGGGCCGGCAGTGCGGTCAATGTGATGGTCTCGGACGACTTTGGTCGCCAATGGTCCGAACCGCGCCAGTTGATCACTTCACCCTTCCTGAACATCAGCACCCTGGTCCGCTCGGCACCGGTGTTTCATGCCGACGGCTCGATCGGCCTGCCGGTCTATCACGAGTTTCTCGGCAAGTTTGCCGAGTACCTGTATTTGAGTGCGGACGGCGATGTGATCGATAAATACCGCATCAGCCACGGCAATAACTCCCTGCAACCCACGGTGGTTCCACTGGACGGGCAGCGCGGTGTGGCCTTGCTGCGCTACGCCGGCAACGTCCACCACCGGGTGCTGGCGACCCGCACTGAAGATGCCGGGCAAACCTGGAGCGAACCCTACCCGCTCGATCCATCGAATCCGAATTCCTCGTTGGCGGCAGTCGCGACCCCCGAACACGGGTTGCTGGTAGCGCTCAATGACCTGCAGGAGGGGCGCTTCAAGCTGAGCCTGTACGGTACCGACGCAGAGATGGACGATTGGCGCTCGCTTCGGGACCTGGACAAATCGCCTGACCCAATGGGTGCGCCGTTTTCACCCGAGGCCTACAAGGAAATCATCGGCCAGGAATTTCGCGGTTCCAGTGGCGCACTCCGCCAACCGCTGGAAGCCCAGTTCCTGAGCAACCTCGACACCCGCGTCTGCAAAAGCCAGGGCTGCGAATTCGAATATGAATACCCCTACTTCATCCGCAGTCCCGATGGTCTGTATCACCTGGTGTATTCCTGGAACAACACATTCATCAAGCACGTGACTTTCAACGATGCCTGGCTGTCGGAGCGTGTCCAATGATCAACCTCTGGCAAGCCCATATCAGCTTCGCAATGATCCTCTTCCTGCTGCTGCCGTCTTTTGGCTTGAGCAAGGCCTGGCGTGTCGCACTGTTGTTCGCCCTGCTGGCCGTCAGCTTCATCCCGATGGACGGCTTGACCCTGGCCGCCTATTTGCGCAGCCACATCGATGACCTTGCGGTCACGACCCTGGTGTTCATGATCTGGGGTTGCTTGCGTCGAATGGACTTCCTGCCGCCCGCGCAGCACGGTCAAACCGGGGTATTGGTCCTCTTTGCCGTGATGGCCCTGGCGCTGTACCCGGCCACCCTGGGCTTGAGTGACCTGGACCCCTATCGGTTCGGCTTCAGCCCGCGCCCGATGCTGGTGTTCGTCGCACTGCTGACGTTGAGCCTGTTTTACCTGCGCAACTACCTGGCGGTGGTGATGTTGGCCGGCGCGACCCTGGCGTTCATCGCCGGCATCAAGCCCTCGCACAATTATTGGGATTACCTGGTCGATCCACTGCTGGGCCTGTATTGCTGCCTGGCTCTGCTGGTGTTGGCCATGCGCTGGACCTTTCGCTGGCTGAACACGCTGCGCGGCTCAGTTCGAAATTAGATTCACGACATTTTTTAGGGGAACATGGATGGGTTGGCTGCAATCGAGACGTTTACATTACTGGCTGGGTGCAATAGCCATTGCGTTTGTGCTGTTTGTACTGCTGCGGGTGGTGTTCTTCTTCGGCTTTTCCGGTTTTGACGCCAACGCGTTGAGCGCTGAACCGGCCGTGCCGGAAACCCTGGGCATCGGCTTTCGTTTCGACCTGCGCCTGGCCATCCTGGTGATGTTGCCAGTGGCGCTGCTGGCCTGGATCCCGCGCTGGAACCTCACCACCAGCCGCCTGCTGCGCCGCATCACCCGGGTGTACCTGGCCGCGATCCTCAGCGTCATGCTGCTGATCTACATCATCGATTTCGGTCATTACGCGTACCTGGGCGTCAGAATCAACGCCACCGTGCTGCGTTTTATCGAGGATGCGCAAATCTCCCGGGACATGGTCTGGCAGACCTACCCGGTGATCTGGATTTCACTGGGTTGGCTGGCGACCGTCGCCCTGGTGACCCTGGCCCTGGTGCGCCTGGAACGCGTGACCCTGGACCGCCCGCGCAAAGTCATTCACCCGCTCTCCGTTACCTGGGGCAGCGCAGTGATAGTGGTGGTGGTGTTGCTGGGCATTCTGGGCCGTGTCGAGAACATGAACCTGGAAAACCCGGTGCCGTTGCGCTGGAGCGATGCGTTCTTCTCGGGTAACAACCAGGTCGCCGCACTGGGCCTGAACCCGGTGATTTTCCTTTACGACACGGTCAAGGTCGGCCAGTCGCGCTACGACGAAGCACAGGTGCGCGAACACTACCCCGTCATGGCCAAGTACCTGGGGGTCGCACAACCTGATCCGCAACGCCTTGATTTCGTCCGTCACCAGGCGCCACAACCTTACAAAGTACCGGGCAATCGACCACCGAACGTGATGTTCGTCATGCTTGAGTCGCTGGGTACCAGCGCCGTCGGCGCCTACGGCAATCCGATCAATCCGACGCCCAATCTTGATCGCCTGGCCACCCAGAGCTGGTTCTTCGAGCACTTCTATGTGCCGGTGACTGGGACCGCGAAAACCGTCTGGGCCAGTATCAGCGGGGTGCCTGACGTCACTCGACAGGAAACCGCGACCCGTAATCCGCTGATCACCAAACAGCACACCCTGATCAACGCCTTCACCGGCTACGAGAAGCTCTACACCATCGGCGGTAACTCCGGCTGGGCCAACATGAATGCCTTGATCCGGCAGAGCATCGACGGCGTTCGCCTGTTCGAAGAGCGCGACTGGAAGTCCCCGGTGGTGGATGTCTGGGGAATCTCCGATCTGGACCTGTTCAAGGAAACCGACCAGATCCTGCAAGCGCTGCCCAAGGACAAACCGTTCTTCGCCTACGTGCAGACGGCCGGCAACCACCGCCCCTTCACCATTCCCAAGACCAATGACGGCTTCGAGGTCAAGCACCCTACCCTGGAGGAAGTACAGGCCGCAGGATCGCGCAGTGTCGATCAGTACAACGCCGTACGCCTGCTGGACTTCAACATCGGTCGCCTGATGGAAATCGCCAAGGCCGGCGGCTGGTACGACAACACCATTTTCGTGCTGTTTGGCGACCACAACACCCGCATCGCCCAGATCCCGTTCCTGGCCCCGGCCTACGAGCAACTGGGCCTGGAAAGCAACGCGGTACCGATGATCATCCACGCGCCGGGCCTGCTCGGCACGCGTAACGTCAAGGAAGCCGTCGGCCTGGTGGACTTGCTGCCCACCGTCGCAGGCATGGCCGGCCTCGAGTTCCGCAACAGCGGCATGGGCCGTGACATCCAGCAGCCCGCCCCCGAGGGTGAACGAGTCGTGCCGCTGGTATTGCGCGAAGGCACCTTCCCGTTAATTGCCGGCGTCACCCAGCACTATATGGTGCAGATGGAACACGACGGCAGCTCGCCGACGCTCCACGACCTGGCTTCAAAGACGCCGCTGGACAACGTGGCAGAGAAAAATCCTGACGAGTTCAAGCGTTTGGTGGAGTTGACTCGGGGTATGCATGAGACTTCGCGGTTGATGCTGTACCAGAACGTGCGTGAGTGATGTGTTGCACTGGCCCCCTTTCTCCGAGGGGGCCGGCCTCAGGCATCCGTACCCCTGCATATAAGGACAAAGTTATCCCCTTTGCCAGAATTTGTTGCGACCTGAGCACCTGATGTCAAAAACTTAAATTATTCAGGTAGCGGGCTCTTTCCAGGCTTTCTCTCGCAAAACAATAATTACTCGTTGTTTCAAACGCTTGAGTTCCAGGAGATATCACAAAGCTCTCAATGGCACAATTTTCGTCCCGTAGATTGATCCAAGCTCTCTGTGACTTTTTTATATGTTCCTTAAGCTCATCTCCTAGTTGAGGTTCCGCCTTGTAGTCCAACGACACTTGTTCATTCAGCGCTCTATATGCATTATTTAAAATCATATCAGCCTCTTTACTTTTTCGCTTTGAGCACTCGTATATTACCTGGCTATTCGCCTTGCCAGAATCGCATTCATCCGTTTGAGCTGACTCACCATAGCTAACACCACAATAAAAAAACAACAACACCCATAAAATTCTCGCAACCATAAAACACCCCAACTAATTGGCTCTTAAATAACTAGCTCGGTGCCGCCCCGGTTCGTATTGGCTAATTGCAGAGCTATTTTCAATATAGGAAATCATATCCAATCTACTATTGTGCATCCCTGACTTCATCGGATTAGGTCCAGCCGTGAATCCTTGATACACAAAGTCAACCAGTACGTCCCGGATAACCGGATCAAGATCACCCCACGCCACTCTTCCTGCTTCATTCTCAGTCCATTTATTGTAATTAATAACAGCTCTATTCACATAAGCAGGATAGATAGCATTAAACAAAAAAATCTGCTGACACCTGGTTATCTCTCCGATTAGCGCCTTGTTATTTATTACAAACTCTCTTGCCGCCGCCCCTTTCAACCCGTGAGCTTGTGAGATCCTTCCAGCCTTCTCATCATCGATGCCGGCCTGGGTTATATGGATATATATTTCGTTTTGCGTTCGACTCCCCATATCATAACCCCGACCCAAAGTCACACCAGACAGGTCGGTTTCTGGCCAATGTATAACTCTGCTGTAGTGCAGCGAACTTGGAATATCATTACCTTCTGCATCGAAAGTAATCTTACCAGCAATAACTTTCAACTCTCCCATAAAGGTGAAGCTAGCGACCAACCCGATAGGATGAAAGTGAAAGACCTTCCCCCACGACGGCAACCCCACTTTCTCCGCCACCTCCCCCCACCAACTCATCTGCTGGATTCGCTGCTTCTCCGCCAACCAGTTCAAGTGCGGAGTCGAGCCGCTATGGCCGAGCAATTCATCCAACGCGTCCCACTTCCGCTCCTGGTGAAACCATTCGCTTTCCTTGCGGATGATCAACTGCGAGATCGCTTGCGCGTGGGCCGGCAGGTGAAGGGCCGCTTGCAGTTCTTCGGCGGTCATCTTGCCGTAGCGGTTAGGGTCGATGATCTCGTACAGCCGGCTTTTCATCGGCCCTTGGTCGTCTTTGTCAGCCAAGGGACGAAAGCGCTCGCGTTGCTCTTCGGTGAAACCGTCGACGGCACTGAGAAACGAGGCCATCAAGTGTTTGGGCGTGCTGTAGTCGAAAATAAGGTCATAGCCCTCCCACGACCAGGGACTGAGCCAAGGCGTGACGCCGACTTCTTCGCGCACCCAGCCTTTGAGCAGGTTGTTGTCAGCATCGTGCAGCAGCCCATCCAGGCGATACCAAATGCTGGCTTTATGGCTCTCGCTCGCGCTCACCTGGATTTTTCTGTCCGCCGGCAAAGCATCCAGCAAACTCTTGGGGACCAACAGGTCGGCAGCACTACGTGGGCTGGCGGCACTCCATATTTTCAGTTGTGCGGCAGTGGCATTTTCTTGATGAGGCACCACCGCGGTGCCTTGGGCGAGCTTGAGCCAGGTCCTGTCTTTTTCCGGCAGGCTCTGGGCCCAGGCGCGACTGGCCTCGATGAATAAATCAATGTCATCGCCACTGAACACTTCCAGGTGCAGCTTCTCTTCTGGCTGATCCGCGCCGCCGTCCTGGTACTGGCCGAGGTGACCGATCAACGTGCCGGCCTTGATGGGAACAGGTGAGTCGAGCACCACCACGCGATCCAACGCCAGCGGTTCCTGCGCACCTTCCAGCGAGTCGAAATGCACATACTGATTCACGCGTTCCAGCTTACGAAACTCGCCTTCACCGCTGACCCTGACTACCGTTCCCACCGGCAGCTTTAAAAGTTCCGGGTTGGTAACGCTTGGATCAGCGCGAACATTGACCCACTCCTCCGACGACGTGATGCGGTACTCGTTGCCGGCAACAGGTTGCAGAAGGCTGGCGGCGAGGTAGCCGGCTATCGAGCCATCGGCGTTGATCAGTTTGGCGGGGCCGAGGCTGTTCTCCAGCTTGCGATAGCTGCCCTCGCCACTGACGGTCACCTCGGCGCCCCGCGGCAGGAAGTCGATCACCTGGCCCGGCCAGGCCTTGATGCGCACGTTCAGGCCACGCTCTTCAAGGTTTCCGGGGCGGACGTCGTTCACTGTCTGTTTGACGCGAAGGATCGGGCTCTCGGGCCAAAACGCCGGACGAACGATGGCGGCGTCCTTCCGGTACACCGACCAATCCCGCAGGTGCATGTACAGGCTGTAGAAGATCAGGCTGCGCGGCGTGTCCTGGCAGCCTTCGATCTTTGGTGGCTGAAGCCGATGGCGGACCAGGACGAAGTTACGCGAAAACGGTTTTTCTACAGTGTGTTTATTGGCGAGATAAGCCGTTTTTTTATCGACGAAATATGCCGTGGTCGGCGCCTGCGTGTCGATGCGGTATGCCACTACTTCGCCATCGGCCAGGCAGTGCACGCCGGATTGAACCAGGGGGTCTGCAGTGCAACTGTCGAAATGTACGCCGCCGTGCCACAGACCACTTCGGCCCAGCGGGAAATAGCCTGCTTTCGCCTTGGCCAGATGGGTCAGCTGCGACAGCGGATTGCGTTTGTCCTTGAACGGATGGCTCCAGTTTTTCAGCGGTGGCAGAGTGTCGCTACTGGGTGCTGGAGACAATGAAACTGGCCGGGTGTCAGGCGTCGGCAAGATCGGCGGTACCGGTCGATCCACCTGCGAGTCACTGCGGGTGTCGTGAAATCCAAAAAGTCGGGCAAGCAAGTTGGCCATGTTGAATGTCGCTCCTTGTTTTGCGAAAAAGGGATCAGCCAGAGCAATCCGTATGCACTGGGCGCTCGGGTCGAGCTCGCTCAAGCGCCCGCAAGCTTTCACGATGGCGTCCGCGGCCGAAATAGGCCGTTTCCGATATGGGCGTAGGATGCTTCCGAGTTTTGGTGCGCTTGGTCTACATTAGAAATGAGCACGGCATCACTCATCCGCCCCTCAACCGAGGAAGTGAAGATGAAGCACCTATTCGCGGTCGTTCTGGCGGCCCTTTCGCTTGCCATTTCACCCCCCGCCAGTACAGCGCCCACCGACGACGCCAACGCCATCCGCCCTTTCCACGTCGCCATTGCGGACAAGGACCTCGCCGACCTGCGCACCCGCCTCCTGGCGACCCGCTGGCCGGACAAGGAGACGGTTGCCGATCGCTCACAGGGCGCGCAGCTGGCGCAGTTGCAGGCGCTGGTTCGCTACTGGGGCACGGACTACGACTGGCGCCAGGCCGAGGCGCAGCTCAATGCGTTGCCGCAGTACATGACCACCCTCGACGGGGTCGATATCCATTTCATCTGGGTGCGCTCGCCCAGTCCGAACGCGCTGCCAATGATCATGACCCACGGTTGGCCAGGCTCGGTGTTTGAGTTCATCGAGGTCGTCGGCCCTCTGGCCGATCCGGCCGCGCATGGGGGCAATGCTGCCGATGCATTCGATCTGGTGATTCCGTCCATTCCTGGCTACGGCTTCTCCGGCAAGCCGGGTGGCACCGGTTGGGACCCGGACCACATCGCGCGGATCTGGGCGCAACTGATGCAGCGCCTGGGATACACCCACTACGTAGCCCAGGGTGGCGACTGGGGGGGCCCGATCACCAGCGCGATGGCGCGCCAGGCACCGGCGGGGTTGCGCGGCATTCATCTCAATCTGCCGGCGACGATTCCACCGGAAGCGGGCGCGGCACTCGCTGTCGGCGGGCCGGCGCCGGCGGGATTCTCCGAGGAGGAACGCGCGACTTACGACGCCGTCGCCACCCTCGTCAAACAGGGCAACCTGGCTTACAGCACGATGATGGCGGCTCGGCCGCAGATGATGGGCTATGGCGCGACGGACTCGCCGGCCTTCCTCGCCGCGCTGTTGCTGGTGCATCCGGGATTTTCCAAATGGACGTACGGCGCCGACCCTCGGCAGTCGCCGACCAGGGATCAAGTGCTGGATGACATGACGTTGTACTGGCTGACGAACAGCGCCGCTTCGTCAGCGCGGCTCTACTGGGAGAACATGGGACGCAGCCCACTTTCTTCGAGCGCACAGAAGACCACCGAGATCACGCTACCGGTGGCCGTCACGGTGTTTCCGGATGACGTCTACTATCCGCCTGAGAGCTGGGCCAAACGCGCTTATGGCAACCTGATTTACTTTCACAAAGCCGACAAGGGTGGCCACTTCGCAGCCTGGGAACAGCCGCAGCTGTTTACCGAGGAACTGCGCACGGCGTTCCGATCGTTGCGCTGAAGCGCAAGGTCGCCCCGAAATCGTCCTTAGTCAGAGGGTGATGGATGTCAGTGAGTAGCCCGGTTCAGGGCTGGATCAGGCACATTGAGAAAGTTATTCCAGAGCTCATAGGCATCGTGATGTCTCTTGGTCGCATCGTCCCACGCCGGCCCTGAAACACAGCGGGATGACACCAGCACCATCATGCCCATCGTAGCGGCGTCCAGTTCGATCAGTAGTGCGTGGGATTGGGTCCTGAATTCTTCGACCGATATCATTGTGAGTGCCCCGGGCGGAAATCACCGCCATTGAAAAAGCAATTGCCTATCGGACGGTCGAGTACGGCCATCACAGAAGATTCCTGCAGCCCGACCGCCGGTACGTGCCGTCCGGATCTGGAACACTCGCTGTATCGAGTCAGAATGTCATTTGCGCGGCCAGCAGTTTCACCAATGCCGCCGCCGGCATTTCACGGGCCAGTGGCGCCCCCTGCCCGGCCCACTGCACGGCAAAATCAGTGTTGCCGCGGGCGCTGGCCGCCACGTTGAGCGCCTTGTTGGCGTCATAAGTGAACGGATAATCCGGCAGCGTGCCAGTCACCTCCAGGCACGTGAAGTTGCGATTGACCATGCCCCGGGCGGGACGGCCGGAAATGACGCTGGTGACCCGGGTCTGATGCGCCCGCGGACCTTTGAGGGCCTCACGATAGGCGCCGTTGGCGGAAGATTCCGGGCAGAGGATGAACGCCGTACCCAACTGCGCGGCACTGGCGCCCAGTTGCATCACCGCCTTGATGCCTGCGCCGTCCATGATTCCGCCCGCCGCAATCACCGGGAGGCTGCATTCAGCGCTCAGCACACGTACCAGCGCGAAGGTTCCCATTTCAGTGTCCTGCCCTGGCTCGAATACCCCGCGATGCCCACCGGCTTCGTAACCTTGAGCCACCAGGGCATGCACCCCGGCGTGTTCCGCCAACCGCGCTTCGGCCAGGTTGGTCACCGAACACAACAAGATGATGCCAGCGGCCTTGAGGGCATCGATCGCCGATTGCGCGGGCAAGCCAAAATGGAAGCTGACCACCGCAGGCTTTTCTTCCAGCAGCATCTGCAGCATGTCCGGGTCTTCGACGAATGAGGTATAGATCTCACGCAGCGAGGCAGGCGCAACGGCGCCGAACTCGGCAAAAAAAGGAGTCAGGTCGTTCAGCCATTGCGAGGCCCGGACAGCGTCATGCACCGCAGGCTGGTGGCAGAACAGATTGACGTTGAAGGGCTTGTCCGTCAGCGCCGCCGTCTCTCGCAGCATGGCCCGCGCCTGTTCGACGTTGCTTGCGCCGATGCCGATGGACCCCAGCGCACCGGCATTGGACACCGCAGCCGCGAGTCTTGGGGTGGAAACGCCGACCATGGGCGATTGAATGATCGCATGTTCGATGTTCAACAGAGACAGCAGAGGATTGGACATGGCATCACCTGTAAGAAATGTGCGGATGAGTGGAAGCGGACCGCCAGAGCCTAGAGTTCCCCGGTGAGGAATTGCGCCCTGCCACGGCCGAAGGACCAGTCCGCATCGGCGTTCTCCACCAGCGAAACGATCAGGTCGTCGGGCGACAGGCCGCAGTCGGCTTGCAGCTTCTCGGCGAGCAACCGGTAGAACGTGGTTTTCTGTTGCTGCGAACGCGGTCGGGAAATCACCGTCAGCAAGACCACATTGGCCAAACGCGTGTAACCCAGACCCGTGTCTTGCAGCACCAATTCCCCTGGACGATGTTGCGTGACGCATTGGTAGCGATCACTGGCAGGCACTTCGAAAGCCAGAACCATGGCCTGATGGGCGACATCCAGCAGCGCCTTGAGTTGTTCGTCATTGCGCCCCTGGATGATGTCGAACTTGAGCAGCGGCATCACGATTCACCTTTGCGGAAAAAATCGGGAGCGAGGAATTCGCCCCCAGGGAAAAAGGATGGCGTGCAGCCCGTGCCTCCCGACATCCAACCCGAAACCATCAATAGCAATGCCTACTTGGAAGTCGGCATCGCAAATTCGGCGCCTTTGGCGATGCTGTTCGGCCAGCGCTGCATGATCGACTTCTGCTTGGTATAGAAGCGCACACCCTCCTCGCCATAGGCGTGCGTGTCGCCAAACAGCGAGCGCTTCCAGCCGCCGAAACCGTGCCACGCCATGGGCACCGGGATCGGCACGTTGATGCCGACCATGCCGACCTGAATCCGGCTGGCGAATTCCCGCGCAATGTGGCCGTCGCGGGTATAACAAGCGGTGCCATTGCCGAACTCGTGGGAGTTGACCAGATCGACAGCCTCGGCAAAGTCCTTCACCCGCATGCACGCCAGTACCGGGCCAAAAATCTCTTCTTTATAGATCTTCATCCCGGCGCTGACATGGTCGAACACCGTGCCGCCGAGCCAGAAACCCTGCGCACAATCGGCACCGGCTTGCTGGCCGTCAAAACCACGCCCGTCGACCAGCAACTCAGCACCTTCGCTGACGCCTTGTTCGATGTAACCGGTGATACGTTGCAGCGCTGCATGCGACACGATCGGGCCCATCTCGGCCGCCAGGTTCATGCCCTCGAGCACCTTGAGCGTCCGTGTGCGCTCCACCAGTTTCGGTATCACCTTATCGGCGACATCACCGACAAACACCGCCACCGAGATCGCCATGCAACGTTCGCCGGCGGAGCCGAAAGCCGCGCCGATCAGTGCGTCGACCACCTGGTCGATGTCGGCGTCGGGCATCACCACCATGTGATTCTTCGCCCCGCCCAGTGCCTGCACGCGCTTGCCGTGGCGGGCGCCCGTCTCGTAGATGTGGTTGGCGATCGGCGTCGACCCGACAAAGCTCACGGCCTGGACGTCGGGGTGATCCAGCAGCGCATCCACCGCCTCCTTGTCGCCCTGCACCACGTTGAACACACCGTCCGGCAGCCCGGCTTCCTTGAACAGTTCGGCGATCAGCAGCGCGGGCGAAGGATCGATCGGGCTGGGCTTGAGCACGAAGGTGTTGCCGCAGGCGATGGCCACCGGGAACATCCACATCGGCACCATCACCGGGAAGTTGAACGGCGTGATGCCGGCCACAACGCCCAGTGGCTGGCGCATGGTCCAGTTGTCGATGTTGGTGGAGACCTGCTCGGTGTAGTCACCCTTGAGCAACTGGGGAATGCCGCAGGCGAACTCGACGACCTCGATGCCGCGCGTCACTTCGCCCTGGGCATCGGTGAAGACTTTGCCGTGCTCGGCGGTGATCATCCGCGCCAGGGTGTCGCGGTGCTCGTTGAGCAGCGCCAGGAACTTGAACATGATGCGGGCGCGGCGCAGCGGCGGCAGCGCCGACCAGGCCGGGAAAGCGGCCGCTGCCGACTTCACTGCCGTGTCGACATCAGAAGCGTTGGCCAGCGCCACCTGGCCAATGACCGAACCGGTGGCGGGGTTGGTGACGTTCTGCGTGCGGCTTGAAGTACCTGGCGTTGCGCGGCCGTGAATGTAGTGGGCGATCTCTGCGGGCTGGTTGCTCATGGCGGGTGTCCCCTGGTGGTGGATAAGAGCCATCTCTTGTTGTTGTCAGGAAAGTGCCAGGCGGTGGGTCGGTGTGCCTGTCAGGGGCAAAGTAGGCCAGCCTCTGGATCATGTAAAATGATGATTAATGATCTTATGGATCACAAATTATGAAATAACTTTTGCGACAGCCACGACGGATGAGGCCGCAACTAGGTTGGGCATTTCCAACAGCTTCATGGTGGCGCAGATCACGGCGAACCGGATGCTGGATCAGATTGATCCGCCTGCGTAGACGCAGTGGTCTGTGGCGAGGGAGCTTGCTCCCGCTGGGTTGCGAAGCGACCCCAACAATGGAACTGCTGCGCAGTCCAGCGGGAGCAAGCTCCCTCGCCACAGATGGGTGTTTGATGCTGGATTATTTAGCGGTTGCTGGTCACCGAGATCAAAAGATCGCAGCCTCGCTTCGCTCGACAGCTCCTACAGGGGCAGGTGTTCGGGGCGTACGCAAATCCCGAGTCCGGCAAAGATCCAGTGTATGAGCTGGCTTGCCAGCGAAGGCGGACTGGCATCTGGCATCTATGTCGACTGACACGCCCTCTTCGCTGGCAAGCCAGCTCCTACAGGTAATCGGGGTGCACACAAAATCCCATGTCCGACCAAGCCGCCTGTAAGGCCGCCAATCGTCCTGGTTCAGCTCGCTCAGGGCTGTGCAGTTATCTCGGTCCCCAGCGTCCTTTGCAGCCACTGCGCCCGTTTCGTCAGACGTTGCTGCCAGTCCTCGGCCAAGCCATGGGTTGCCGCCAGCGCCAGCAGATCGTCGATCAACGGCCGGTGCGACAGCTGCACCTGCCAGAACTCATCAATGGAGAAGCGCTCGGTGTGCCGTTCCAGCAGTTCGATCCTGTCCCCCGCCTCGACGAATCCCGGCTGGATGACCCGGTAATACCAACCGGTGATTCGCTCTTTGGCGACGTGCATCGACATCCGCTCGGCATCAAAGCGATGATTGATTTTCCAGCACGGACTGCGCGGCTGAGAGACCTGCAACACGGCACTGCCCATCTGGAACACGTCGCCGATATGCACGTTTCGTTCAGAGAGCAAGCGTGCTGAAACATTCTCCCCCAGGCTGCCAGGAATCAGCTCCGGGGCACTGTGCGCAAACGCCTGCGCCAATCGTTCGTAGTTCTGCGCCGCATACTGATGCACTGCCTTTTCCGGCCCTCCATGAACCCTGGGATCCCCGTGCTGGTCACCGACAATACCCTGATATTCCACGCGAGCAGGGCCTGAGATTCTCCGTTTGAAGATGCCCGTACGTTGCCCCTCGGGTTTCAACACGCCCAGGCCGCCGGCAAAGACATGATCAATGTTTGAAGTCAGTGTCATCGTTCACAACCGTGCTTGTCAGTCCTGTTTTGTTCACTTTACTAATCGCCGGCAAAGCCAGTAAAATGATGGCTCGTGATGCAATCCATCACTTTTTATGATAGGTGGCAACGATCATGGAAATGCGCCAACTGAAGATTTTCTGCGCGGTGGCCGAGCTGGGCAGCTTCACCGCCGCCGCGGTCAACGTGAATACAGTGCAGTCCAATGTCACCATGCGGGTGAAGGAGCTGGAAGCCGAACTCAACCGCGAGCTGTTCATCCGTAAAAAGTCCGGGGTCGTGCTGACCTCGGCGGGCGAAACCTTCCTCGGTTACGCGCGGCGTATCCTGCAACTCACCGAAGAGAGCCGCAGCGCCTTGATGGACACCGGTAGCCCGACAGGCCTGCTGCGGTTGGGATCGATGGAAACCACGGCCGCCATTCGCTTGCCCCAGGTCCTGACCAAGTACCGCGAGAAATTCCCCGACGTGCAGCTGTCGCTCCTCACCGGTACCACGGTCGAGCTGATCAAGGCGATCGAAGCGCATCGACTCGACGGTGCCTTCGTTGGCGGATTCCACCAGAATTCGGCGCTGGCGCAGGAAGAGGTTTTTCAAGAAGAACTGGTGTTGGTCAGCAGCAGTCATTTCGATTCGCTGGCCGCGCTCATCGATAAAATGCCCCAGCAAACCGTGCTCGTGTTCCGCACCGGCTGCTTCTATCGCTCGACCCTGGAAAACTGGTTCTACCAGGTCGGGCTGGTGCCTAACCAGATCATGGAACTGGGCACCCTCGACGGTATCCTGTCCTGCGTCGCCGCGGGTATGGGCGTGACCCTGCTGCCCAAGGCCATCGCCGAGAACTGCAGTGTGCGCCACGGCATCCGCTGCCACACCTTGCCGCCGGAATTCGCCAAGGTTTCAACGGTGTTTATCCGCAGGAACGATTCGATGATCACCTCGGCCATGAGTGCGTTCGTCGGGATGGCGCAAGAGCAGATTGCCCGGCCGGTGTAGGAGCAAGCTTGCTCGCGATGGTCGTTAACGAAAACGCGTGTTTACTGACTAAACTCGGCGCTCTCTCGTTCTTCGCGAGCAAGCTCGCTCCTACAGAGCGATCCTGCCTTGAGCGGCATGGTTGACGGCACCGCCCTCCTCCAATTCAAACCGGCTGGTTGAAATCGGCAGCCCCAGGGCAAGCTCGGCCATGCGCTGCGCAGCAGGAACGACACTGTGGATTTTCCCCACGCCCTGACCCGCGTACAGCGACAGTTTCCTGGCCATGCGCGGCTTGTCGATCGCCCGGGCGCCGCCGCCGATGAAGCGCAGCAGGTTCCACTTGTCCCGATTGGGAATTACCCGGTGCGGCGTGCCATAGGTCCAGCCGAACGAATACCCTGTGCGGTACTCCGAGTCATCGGTAGTCGCCTCGACGATTTTCTGCTTGTACAGCGGGTGCGCATTCGACTCATCGGTGGCAATGAAAGCGGTGCCCACCACCACCCCGGACGCACCGAGGGACATCAGGGCGCGGACATCGTCGCGGGTGGTGATGCCGCCGGCTGCCAACACCGGCCGCCCTTGCGCGACGGCAATGATTGCAGGTAGCAACGGCATGATCCCGATCGTGCCGCGGTTCAGGTGACCGCCACTCTCACTGCCTTGCGCCACGATAATGTCAGCACCTTGGGCGATGGCCTTTTTCGCCAGCGCTACCGAGCCCACTTGCACCATGACTACCAGCCCGGCGTCTTTCGCCCGGGGAATCATGTCGGCGGAATACGCTTCGGCATAAAACAGCGACAGCAGCCGCGGTTTTTCCTGGAGCACCACCTGAAATTGCGCTTCGAACACATCCGGGCCGCCGAACTGAGGCACCAGGTTCACCCCGAAAGGCTGGTCGGTCAGGGCGCGGGTTTCCTGCAGCCATCGGCGCAAGGCCAACGGCGGCAGACGCAGGCCACCCATGACCCCCATCCCCCCGGCGTTGGCGACTGCCGCCACCAGCGGCGGGCCGGAAATGGCCGCCATGCCGCCGAGAAAAATCGGGTACTTGACGCCACACAGTCGAGTAATGGCATTTCCGGCAAAATCAAATTTGGCTTCGTTCATTGCTCACAACTCCACATGTTTTCCAAGCATCCGCTTGAGCGTGTTGTTCTTCAGGAGAAAGTGATTCTTGATCGCGCCGAAGATATGCAGGGCCAGGCCGGCCAGGAACAATGAGGCGCCGATATCAAACAGCACATCGACGACCTGTTTCAGCGCCTGATTGGCAGGCAACAGCGCGGGTATCGCAAAGCCCCAGGGCAGAGCCGTCACCTCTGCGGCGGCAGACCTTGAAGCCCAGACCGCGATCGGCAGCAATACCATCGCCAGGGCGAGCGCCACCGCAACGGAGCGGCTGATGATCACTTCAATCGGATTGGGGGTGCCCACAGGCAAGGGATGGTAAGCCGTGACCCTGGCCCAGAACCGATAGATCGATACCAGGAACAGAATCAGGCCCATCAGGTTTTGCACCCTGGCGAGTTCCATCCGCAGAGCGTCGCTGGAGGCCTGGGCGATAAAACCCTGCAGGCAGATGATCGAGAGCAGCGAAAACGCCACGACCCAGTGCAGCGCGACAGTGATGGGTGAGAATCTCAGGCCATTGTCTCGTAATTGCATGGCTGACTCCTTTTTCAGGACATGGAAAGGACGGGGGTATCCAGGGGAGCCGCGCCTTAATGGCTGACGGCCCCGGATGCCCCAAGCCCGGTCTGGGCACGGATCAGCTGATCATCGAAACGCGCGCGCTCAAGCGCGGCCGCGCCGCTGCGATCGGTGATCGAGCCCAGCCACGTGAACAGGAAGGCCACGTTCATCGAGATGATTGCCGGGTAGTCATAAGGGAAGATCGCGTCGGCGTTGCCCAGCACCTTGACCCACACCGCAGGCGAGAGAATGACCAGGCTGACGGCGCTTATCAGGCCGGCAATGCCACCGATCAGCGCCCCTCGGGTGGTCAGCCCTTTCCAGTACATCGAAAGCACCAGTATCGGGAAGTTGACCGAGGCCGCCACGCCGAACGTCAGCGCCACCAGGAAAGCGATGTTCTGGTCCTTGAACAAGATACCCAGCACCACCGCGACGATGCCGATGCCCACCGAAGCGATCCGCGACACCCGCCGCTCGTCCTTGGCATCGGCCCGGTTTTTCCGGAAGACCATGACATAGAGGTCATGGGAAATCGCCGAGGTACCGGCCATGGTCAGTCCGGACACCACGGCCAGGATCGTGGCAAACGCGACGGCGGAGATGAAGCCGAGCAGGAAGTCTCCACCCACGGCCTTGGCCAGGTGCATCACCGGCATGTTGCCGCCGCCGATAAGCTTGCCGCCCAAAATACCCGACTCATAGAAGGCCGGGTCTTGCCCGACGATCACAATTGCAGCCAGGCCCAGCACACCAACGATCAGGTAGAAAAAGCCGATAAAACCGGTGGCGACGAACACCGATTTACGCGCCTGCCTGGCGTCCGCCACGGTAAAGAAGCGCATCAGGATGTGCGGCAATCCCGCGGTGCCAAACACCAGGCCCAGTGCCAACGAGATCAGCGACAGCGGATCGGCCACCAGCTTGCTGGGCAGCAGTATCCGCTCGCCGTCATGGTGCGCGGCCACCGCTTTCTCGAACAACAGTTCAAAGGAAAATCCGAACTTGCTCATCGCCAGGAACGCCAGCAAGGTACCGCCCACCAGCAACAGCCCGGCCTTGATGATCTGCACCCAGGTGGTGGCGACCATGCCGCCAAAGGTGACGTAGACCGCCATCAACAGACCGACCGCGATCACCGCATAGTTGTAAGGCAGACCGAACAGCAACTGTATCAACTGCCCCGCGCCGACCATCTGCACCACCAGGTAAAAGCACACCACGGTCAGTGAGCCGAAGGCGGTCAGGGTTCGAATGCGGTTTTGATCGAGTCGAAACGAGGCGATGTCCGAAATGGTGATGCGCCCCAGGTTCCTGATGCGCTCGGCAAACAGGAACAACAGCAGGGGCCAGGCGACAAAGAAGCTGATCGAGTACAGCACCCCATCGAAGCCGTTGAAGAAAATCATGCTGGTGACACCCAGCAACGCCGCGGCTGACATGTAGTCGCCGGCCAGCGCCAGGCCGTTCTGGAAGCCGGTAATCCCGCCGCCGGCGGTGTAGAAGTCCTCCATGGATTTGGTCTTGGACGCGGCCCACCAGGTGATGCCCAGTGTCGTCACCACGAACACCAGAAACATGGCGATCGCGGTAATGTTCAGGGGCTGTTTTTCGACGTGCTGCAACACGTCGGCGGCCGAGGCGCCAGTGGCGACTGCGCCCAGGAGTGCAGGAACAATGAGGTATCCAAGGACAGGTTTCATACGATTGCCCCCGCGCGGATTTCTGCGGTCAGTTCATCGAACTCACCGTTGGCCCGCAGGATGTACACACCGGTAAACAACCAGGCGCCGATGATGAAAGCGACACCCAGCGGCCAACCGATATTGATCATGCTCGTGGTGGAAAGCTTCGTCGCCAGCAGCTGGGGGGCAAACGCGGCGACGAGGATAAACGTGAAGTAAGGCACAAGGGTCGCGGCCGTCAGACAAGCGACGAATCTTCGCTGCCGTGAGACCAATTCCTTGTACCGGGGATGGTTGCGAATTCTGGCTGATTCAGATGCGTGATTCACGTTGACTCCGAGGTGCAGTGGGAAATTATTGTTGTTCCACAACCTCGGAGTCGAAGACTCGATCCGCCACTGGTTGCGGTTTGTTTGCCTGATCAACCTATGCCTGGCACTAGATCATGTAAAACGATGATTAATGATGCCTATGATCTGTTTTGATGAACCTCAGAGGCCCCGATCGCCACGCTTTGCTTGCCTTTGCCCCCCACGAAATCTAATCTCTGAAACGTAGCTTTTTCACAATCGGTTATTAGTTTTTGAGATAGGTGAATGCGATGGATGTGACGGATCTCAAAGTGGTGGATGCGGTTGCCCGGCATGGCAGCATGAACAAGGCTGCCAACGAGCTGAATACCGTGCAGTCCAACGTGTCCGCGAGGATTCGCTCACTGGAAGTCGAGCTCGGCGTGGCGCTGTTTCAGCGCAGCGCCAGGGGCGTCCAGGTCACGCCCGCGGGACGCCGCCTGCTGCCCTTCGCCGCACGGCTTTCGAAGCTGTTGCTGGATGCGTCCTGCGCCGCGCGCGATGATGGGCAGCCAAACGGTGTGCTCGAGATCGGCACGCTGGAGACCACGCTGGCGCTGCGTCTGCCGCAGCTGATTGCAAAATTTGCCAAGGCCTACCCTGAGGTCCGGCCGGTGGTTCGCACGGGCACCACCTGCAGCCTGATTCAAGCAGTGATCGACTCCAAGCTCGAAGGTGCATTCGTCGCAGGCCCGGTCAACCATCCGCAATTGCACAGCGAGCTGGCATTCCGCGAAGAGCTGGTACTGGTCACCTCCCCGGCGATTCACAGCCTGGAGGCTATCGCTGGCATCGACACGCTGAAGACCGTGGTTTTTCGCATCGGCTGCTCTTATCGACAGCGCCTGGATTCCCTGCTGGCCACCCTGGGTATCCAGGCCCCGGAGCCGCTGGAGTTTGGCTCGATCGACGCCATCATCGCCTGCGTTTCCGCCGGGGTCGGGGTCACGCTGTTGCCCCGAGGCGTGGTGGCGAACGCCGTGCGCGAGGGGTTGGTTGCCGCGCATGAGATTGCGCCAGAACTCGCCGCCGTGGAGACGGTGTTTGTCAGACGCCTCGATGGCTATTTTTCCAGCGCGTTAAGCACGTTTCTGCAGAGTGTTCGCCTGGACGGTGCCGCCGCCCCTGCGCCAATGACCCTGGCGTCATAGCTCGATCAGGTGCTGCAGGCAGTGCATCGGGTTGGCGCGATGAAGCGACGTCGCACCCACGCGTTCACCCCGGCACACAGCACCAACAGCGCGCCGGTGACCAGGAACACCGCGTTCAAACCTACATGAGCACCGATCTGGCCACCGAGCAGCGGCCCGATCACCTGCCCGGAGAACTGCGCCGATTGCAGATAGCCCAGCACTTTTCCGGTGCTGTGCTCTTCAACCGAATGCCGTATCAGCTTCGCAATCGACGGCAGCAGCCCGGCGATGGTCATGCCCATGACACCGCGTAAAACTGCCAACTGCCACCATTGCGTGACAAACGCCTGGGGCACCATGGCGATGCCCGTCAACACCAGGCAACCGACGATGACGTTCCAACTGCCGATGCGGTCTGCCAGCGCACCCAGTTTGGCGGCAGTCAAGATACTGCCCAGCGCTGAACAGGCCATCACCACGCCCGCCATCCGCGCCTGGTCATCGACGGCAACGCCAAGGTGGCCGATGTAGACGGTGATGATGGGCTCGATCGACATGTTGGCCAGAAGCACCATCATCGCGGTCATGAGCAGCGCGCCAATGATCGGCCAGTTGGAACGGACACCCTCGGGTCGGGTTTTTTTACCCCGTTGTTGGCCGTCCGAGACACGATCGAAGTCCTCACGAATGAACAGGATGGTCGTCAGCGCTGCCAGAGCGATCATCCCTCCACCGACGAAAAATGTGCCACGGATCCCTACCAGCTCCGGCAGAAATCCGCCCACCAGCGGCCCGATCAGGTTGCCGGACAAGGCTCCCGTGGACAACACACCCAGCGCCCAACCGGCTTTTTCCCGTGGCACCTGAGACCCGATCATGACGATCGAGGCCGAGGCGTAGCCGCCGATGAGCCCGGCGATCAGGCGCAGTACCACCAGATCGGTGACGTTGCGGGCCAGGCCGATCATCGACATGACAAAGGCCATGCCGATCGCCGCCCTGATCAGCATCGGCTTTCGACCGTAACGATCGGCCAGTCGCCCCCACATCGGCGCAGTTATCGCCGTACCAAAAAAAGTGGCGCCGAATGCCACCGCCGACCATTGCACCACGTCGGCCTGGTTCGTGACGCCAAGTTGTTGGACATAAAGAGGCAAGAACGGCAACAACATGCTCAGGCTGACCAGGGTGGTGAACGAGCCGAAGACACACACCGCCAGGTTGCGGCGCCAATAGGCAAGATTGCGCTCGGCATAACTCACCTCAAGAGAAGCTCCGTTATTGGTCATTGGCATTCCTGACCGCGACGACATCGATGACAAAAGCCAGCAACATCGCCGAAGTGCCGATAATGAACAGCACGCTGTAATTGCCCCCGCTGTACGAGAACAGAAACGACAAGCCATAGGCGGCCACCGCTTGAAACAGGGCAAAACCGACCGTGGCTGTCTGCCAGGCCGAACTCTGTTGGGCGGGATGCCTGGCCAGTAGTTCGTGAACCCGCCCTAACACCAGCGGCACGGTACCGGTGACAAAAGCGCCTACGACGACGCTGGATATCATCAACCAAGCGTTTCCGAGCCCGAGGGCGGGTACGGCGACGCTGATGGCCTCGATGATGAAAGACACCCGCAAGGCGCGGCCGAAGCCGATCCGGTCGGCCAATACGCCCGCCAGCAGAGGTCCGACCGTGGCGCCAATGCCAAACAGCACCCAGTACTGAGCCCCCACCTGAAGGCCTTGGCCCATGCCCCGGGCCACGAAATCCACGAGGAAAATCATGTGCGGGACCCAACCGGCAGCATTGAGTGCGTACTCGACATACAGCGCCTTGAGTGTGCCGTTGGCCGCCGGACGACGGTGCTGCGTGGGGGGGGCCGCAGGCGCGTGTGCCCTTGGCCATCCGCGCCAGGCGATGGCGGTCAACACCAGGGAAATCAGCCCAAGGCCGAGCCAGGTTTGCCGCAGGCCCTGTTCGAGCAAGAGCGGAACCAGGGTGCCAGAGGCTGCGATGCCAACGCCGACGCCCATGAAAATCACCCCACCTGCCAGTCCGCGCCGGGACGCAGGCACATGCGCCAGCACGGTGGGCGCGGCCAGCACCATCAGCGCACCACCGGAGGCTCCCGAAAGGAAGCGCCAGGCGAAGAACCACACGAAGGACACCGGCCAGGCACAGGCAAAAAACGCCAGGCTCGCCAGCAACATCATCGCCCTGAGGGTAAAGACAGTGGAGGTTTTGGCCGCCATCGAACGGCCGAAAATCGCTCCGGCCAGGTAGCCCGCCAGGTTGGCGGCCCCCAGGTAAGCGGCCTTGGAAGGGTCAAACCATTGCGCGCCGATAAGGGCCGGGAGCAGCGGCGTATAGGCAAATCGCGCCAGGCCGATGCCCACCAGGCTGGCGGAAAAACCGGCCAGGGTGCTCCACCCCGCGGAGGCTGGCCGCAGCGTGGGTTCACTGGCGATGGTTGATTTCACGCTGTTCATACCTGCCCTTCTGTTCTTTCAGATGGGCAGACAGTACTCGCGAAGCAGCAATCTTCAGAAGCGAATTAAAATGATCAATGCTATCTCTTCAACAGATATCTGGATCGGCCCCTCTGACAGCAGGACATTTAAACCGAGTCCGATCCACGATTACCCTTGAAGGCTTCACGCCGTGATTTTCGTTCGGCGGCATAAGCTTCGCTGTGCTCGCTGATCAGCTCGCCACGGCGCAATGGCTCGCCGCAGTGTTCGCACAGCGGTCCGAGGCCGGCAGGCTGGCCGCAGGTTTGATGGGTGTAGCGCACCGCCAGTCCCTCCTGCGGCGATTTGCACCAGGTTTCGCCCCAGGCGCGTAGCGCAAGCACTACCGAGTAGAAGGCCTCGCCTTTTGCGGTGAGGTGGTATTCGTAGCGCAGTGGCCGCTCGTTGTAGGGGCGCCGCGTGACGAGGCCGTCAGCCTCCATGTTTTTCAGGCGCGTGGCGACCATTTGCGGGGTGCCTGCGGTCTGCGCCTGGATCTCGTCGAAGCGATGACTGCCCATGAACAACTCGCGCAGGACCAGCACGGTCCAGCGGTCGCCCACGATGTCCTCGGCCCTGGAAATCGGGCACAAGGTGGGTGCAATGCCTGGGTTTGCCGACATATGGACTTGCCTCTTTCAATGTCACTATGATTATCATATCTACAACGTGCCATGGCAACTCCACGGCACAGGCCACCGAAAAAACCCTGGAGAACATTGCCATGTCGAAACCCCTCTACCCCCTCGACAGAACCGCCTATCTGCTGGTCGATCCCTACAACGATTTCCTGTCGGAAGGCGGCAAGGTCTATCCGTTGATCGAGCCGATCGCCACGCAAATCGGCCTGCTCGACAACCTGCGCGCCCTCGATCGCGCGGTCCGTGCCTTGGATATTCCGGTGGTCATCGTACCGCACCGCCGCTGGGAACAAGGCGACTACGAAGGCTGGGATCATCCGAGCCCGACCCAGTGCAAGGTCATGCACATGCACCACTTCGCACGCGGCGAATGGGGTGGCGAATGGCACCCCGATTTCGCGCCCAGGGACGGCGACATCGTGGTCAAGGAGCATTGGGGTTCCAGTGGTTTCGCCAACACCGACCTGGATTTTCGCCTCAAGCAAAAAGGCATCACCCACGTGATCATCGTCGGCCTGCTGGCCAATACCTGCATCGAGGCAACGGCCCGTTATGCGTCCGAGCTCGGCTACCACGTCACCCTGGTGCGCGATGCCACCGCTGCGTTCAAGCCGGAAATGATGCACGCCGCCCATGAACTCAACGGCCCGACATTCGCCCATTCCATCGTGGCCACCGACGAACTCATCGCCGCCCTGGCACAGCAGGAGTGATCCAATGAAATTGACAGAAGCCCTGATTATCGGCGCCAACGATGTCCCGGCCACCGAGGGGACGATGAAGGCGCTCAATCCCGCCACCCAGCAATTGATCGAGCCGGAATTTGCCTTGGGTGGCGTGGCCGAGGTTGACCAGGCTGCAAGACTCGCCGACGAGGCCTTTGATAGTTACAGCCATACCTCACTCGCCCAACGTGCGACCTTCCTCGACAGCATCGCCGACAATCTCGACGCCGTTCGCCAGGAGCTTGCGGCGCGGGCCGCACTGGAAACGGGTCTGCCCGCCGCGCAGCTTGAGGCCGAGGCGGCAAAAGCCGCGACCCAGTTCCGCCAGTTCGCCGAAGTCGTGCGCCAAGGCCGCTTCCTGCAGTTGGCCATCGATCCGCCGCAACCTGAGCGCCAGCCACGCCCGCGCATGGACCATCGCCTGCAGAAGATCGCGATCGGCCCGGTGGCCGTGTTCGGTGCGAGCAACTTTCCCATTTCCTACTCGGTCGCCGGGGGCGATACCGCGTCTGCCCTGGCGGCGGGCGCGACCGTCATCGTCAAGGCGCATAACGCTCACCCTGGCGCCTCGCAAATCCAGGCGCGAGCCATCCGCAAGGCCGTGCAAGACAACGGGCTGCCCGAAGGCGTGTTCTCGATGGTGCGTGGCGGCGGCAACGCGATCGGTGAAGCCCTGGTCGATCACCCCCTGATCAAGGCGGTGACCTTCACCGGCTCCGAGCAAGGCGGCATGGCGCTGTATCGTCGGGCGCAGCAACGCCCCGAGCCGATTCCGGTGTTCACCGAAATGACCAGCGTCAACCCCACCTTCATTCTCCCGGATGCGCTGGCCGAACGTGGCGACCGGATCGGTGATGGTTTCGTCGAGCGCATGCTGGTCAATGTCGGGCAAGCCTGCCTCAAGCCCGCCCTGCTGATCGCGATCGAAGGGGCTGGCTTTGAAGCGTTGCGCACGGCCATGGTCAAGCGCGTGAGCGAAGCAGCGGCACGTCCCATGCTGACGCCGGGTATCCATGCGGCCTATGTCAGCGGGCTCGCCGCCTTGGAAAACGCCGGGGCCAGTCGCATCGCCGAAGGCTACGGAGTGAATGCGCTGCTTGACGGCCGATCGGCATTGCTTGAGGTCGACGGCGCCATTTTCCTGCGCGACCCAGCGCTGGCCGAGGAAGTATTCGGTCCGTGCGCACTGCTGGTGAAGGTCAGGGACGCGGATGAAATGCTGGCTGTCGCGCGCTCGCTGCGTGGCCAGCTCAGCGCCGCCATGCACCTTGAGGACAGTGACCTGCCACTGGCCCGGCGCTTGCTGCCGGTGCTGGAACGGCGCACCGGACGCATCATCGTCAACGCCTTTGCGCATCCGCAGGAGGTCACCTTTGCCACCGTTCATGGCGGACCGTTTCCGGCTTCGTCGGACAGTCGCTTCACTTCGGTGGGCATGACGTCCATCGAGCGTTTCCTGCGCCCGGTGTGCTATCAGGGGTTTCCTGATGCTTTACTGCCCGAGGCCCTGCGTGAAAGTAACCTGCTGTTGCCTCGCAGCGTGGACGGCGCTTTGTAGGAGCGAGCTTGCTCGCGAAGGTCTTGAGGGCGACACGTTTATTCTGGAAAAACGCGTTATCGTTCACGTCCATCGTCGGAACGCCGCCCGGAGCAAGCTTGCTCCTACAGCAGCAGCCCGCATCATCGGAGGCATCACATGCGCCTTGTGTGCCGAGTCATATCCGCGTCGTTCTCGATGCCGTTTCTGCATCGTCCGGGAACCCTGCGCGCAGGCGCATGGCTGCGCTGGATCCTGTGCCTGGGCGTTTTCGCTGCCACCATGGCCGCTGCGCAATCACGGCCCGAGGGCATGGTGTATCTGCGTTCGATCGATCCGGGCATCGAGCAGGACATCCGCTATGCCAGCGCCCACAACTTCACCGGGCACCCGCTCGACGGTTACGCCGCGGCGCAGTGCCTGTTGACGCAGGACGCGGCCCAGGCCCTCGCCCGGGTACAAAAGGCACTGAGTGCCCAGGGCTATGGGTTGAAGGTATTCGACTGCTATCGACCCGGCCGAGCAGTTGCCGATATGGGGCGCTTCGCGACGGTGCCGGGTGACCCACGCAAGTCAGAATTCTATCCACGCGTGGACAAGCAGGACTTCTGGCGCCTGGGTTATGTGGCCCGTGTGTCCAATCACTCCAGAGGCTCGACCGTGGACCTGACCCTGACCGGTCCCCAGGCACTGCCCGCCGACATCTGGACGCCCTCGGCCGCGCAAGTCGATTGCACGGCGCCCTACGGCCAACGTTGGCGCGACGGCGCACTCGACATGGGCACCGGTTACGACTGCTTCGATGAGCGCGCGCATACCGACACGCCGTTGATCAACGCCGACGCGCGGAAAAATCGCCAGCTACTCAGCCGGGCCATGGAAAAGGAAGGGTTTTCCGGGTACGACAAAGAATGGTGGCACTTCACCTACAGTGGCGCGGGTCCGCGCAAGGACGTCATGGACTTCCCCATCACGCCGCTGCAGGCCAGCAACGTTCTAGACACGAGCCACCAACTGATAGTGGTCACCAGCAAAAACTGGACTGATGTTCAGGGCACGGCCCAGCGCTATGAACGGCAAGGGCAGACGTTTCGAAAATACGGGGAGCCGTTTCCGATTGTGCTCGGCAAGAACGGATTGGCCTGGGGCAAGGGCCTTGCGGACAGCCATGATCAGCGCGACGGACCGGTCAAGCATGAAGGCGATGGAAAAGCGCCTGCGGGGATATTCAAGCTGGGAACGGCGTTCGGCTACGACGGTACGGCCAACACCAAACTGCCTTACCTGGCGTTGACCTCAACCACCGAATGCGTCGATGACAGCAACTCCGGACACTACAACGAGCTGGTCGACGGATCGACTATCGCCAGGGACTGGAACAGTTCCGAACGCATGCGGCGTGACGATGACATGTATCGCAAAGGCATTTTCATCGAGCACAACACGCCGGCGGTTCCTGCCTCGGGCTCGTGCATTTTCTTCCATATCTGGCGCGGCCCTGCATTGCCGACGCTTGGCTGTACCGCCATGGATCAAGCGGATATTTCCCGTTTGTTCGGTTGGCTGGATCCGCGCCAGTCGCCGCTGCTGATCCAGTTGCCCGAGACGGAATACGAGCATGTTCGCGCAAGCTGGAACCTGCCCGAACGTTGATAGGCGGAATCACAGGGCAAATTCGTATACCATATATGCACCTCATTGCGAACGATCACCACCGTGGCCCTGACCAAACTCAACGCACCCGACCTTGGCAACTCGCCTTCGACCTCGGAAATCATCACCCGTCATCTGCGCGATGCCATCGTCGCCGGACATTTCGCCGAAGACGAACCGATTCGCCAGGACGACATCGCCCGCCAGTTCAACGTCAGCAAGATTCCGGTACGCGAGGCCCTCAAGCGCCTGGAAGCCGAAGGCCTGGTGATGTTCCAGCGCAATCGCGGGGCGATGGTCACGCGGGTGTCCGATGCGGAACTGGCGCAGATGTTCGAAGTGCGCATGCTGCTCGAAGACAAGGTACTGCGCCTGGCCATTCCCAACATGACCGAAGACACCTTCGCCCGCGCCGAACGCATCTGCCAGGAATTCATCGGCGAAGATGACGTCGGACGCTGGGCCGAGCTCAACTGGGAACTGCATGCCTGCCTGTACGAACCGGCGCAACGGCCGTTTCTGGTCGGCCTGATCCGCTCGGTCAACGACAAGCTGGAACGCTACCTGCGCATGCAGATGAGCCTGTCGGCCGGCAAGGAGCGCGCCGATCACGAACACCGGGAAATCCTCGCGGCCTGTCGCGCCGGTGACGTGGATCGGGCAGTGAAGCTGCTCGACGAGCACATTGCCGGGGTCTGCAAGACCCTGTTCGAGCACTTGCCCCACAGCCACTGACCACTGTGCTGATTTCGTCATCGGCACAGGCTAAATCCATCAAGCCGGCACCCCGCCGCACAGGCCACTCTTTCGTTCACTCATCTGAACGGACGTGGCCCTCCCATGAAACGCATCACCGTGATCGACTCCCACACCGGCGGCGAACCCACCCGCCTGGTGACCGCCGGTTTTCCCGACCTGGGCAACGGCAGCATGGCCGAACGTCGACAGCGCCTGGCCGAACAGCATGACCACTGGCGTGCCGCCTGCGTGCTCGAACCACGGGGCAGTGACGTCCTGGTCGGCGCGCTGCTCTGCGAGCCGGTAGACCCGAGCGCCTGTGCCGGGGTGATTTTCTTCAACAACAGCGGTTACCTCGGCATGTGCGGCCACGGCACCATCGGCCTGGTGGCCTCGCTGGCGCACCTGGGCAAGATCGGCCCCGGCGTGCACAGCATCGAGACGCCAGTGGGCACGGTGCAGGCAACGCTGCACGAAGACGGCTCGGTCAGCGTGCGCAATGTGCCCGCCTACCGTTATCGCCAAGCGCTGTCGCTGCAGGTACCGGGTATCGGCCAGGTGACTGGCGATGTGGCCTGGGGTGGGAACTGGTTCTTCCTGATCGCCGAGCATGGCCTGCGTATTGCTGGCGACAACCTCGATACGCTGACCGCCTATACCTTCGCCGTGCAGCAGGCACTGGACGTTCAGGGCATTCGCGGCGAAGACGGCGGCTTGATCGACCACGTCGAACTGTTCGCCGAGGACGAGCAGGCCGACAGCCGCAACTTCGTGCTGTGCCCAGGCAAGGCCTACGACCGCTCGCCCTGCGGTACCGGCACCAGTGCCAAACTGGCGTGCCTGGCGGCCGACGATAAATTGCAGCCGGGGCAGATCTGGCGCCAGGCCAGTGTCATCGGCAGCGAATTCGAGGGTTCCTACGAAATCCAGGGCGAGCGCATCGTGCCGACCATTCGCGGCCGTGCCTTTATCAGCGCCGAAGCCAGCCTGATCATTGAACAGGACGACCCGTTCGCCTGGGGCATTCGCCCGTGAACGAGGGCCGCGTAGCCGATGTGATCGTGATCGGTGCCGGCATCATCGGCGCCGCCTGTGCCCAGGCGCTGGCCCGGCGTGGCGTGCGCGTGCGTGTGCTGGACGCCGGCCTGCCCGGCGCTACGGCGGCGGGCATGGGCCACCTGCTGGTGCTCGACGACAACCCGGCAGAATTGGCGCTCAGCCAATACTCCCTGCAACGCTGGCGCGACCAGGCGCCGGCCTTGCCGGACGACTGCGCCTACCGCAGCAACGGCACACTGTGGCTGGCGGCCAATGCTGAAGAAATGGCGGTCGCCCAAAGCAAATACCGCCACCTGCAGGAACAGGGCGTGGCCTGCGAGTTGATCGGCGACCGTGCCTTGCGCCAGCGCGAACCGCAACTGCGCGAAGGCCTGGAAGGCGGCCTGCTGATCAAGGGCGACGGCATCCTCTATGCCCCGGCGACTGCACGCTGGATGCTCGATTCCCCCAACATCAGCCAACACCGGGCACGGGTCAGCGAAGTCGACGGAAACCGCGTACGCCTCGACGACGGCCACTGGCTGAGTGCCGATGCCGTGGTGCTGGCCAACGGCATCCAGGCCAACGAGCTCTGCCCCGAGCTGCCGATCGAGCCGAAAAAAGGCCACTTGCTGATCACCGATCGCTACCCCGGAACAGTCACCCATACCCTGGTGGAGTTGGGTTATGTCACCAGCGCCCACAACGCCACTGGCCCCTCGACCGCCTGCAATATCCAGCCGCGGCCGACCGGGCAACTGTTCATCGGCGCGTCACGGCAGTTCGGCACCACCGACCCGCAGGTCGAAGGCTGGATGCTGGCGAAAATGCTCAGGCGCGCCACCGAGTACATGCCGGGTCTGGCCGCGCTCAACGGCATCCGCGCCTGGACCGGCTTTCGCGCCGCGAGTCCCGACGGCCTGCCGCTGGTGGGCCCGCATCCGCATCGCAAAGGCTTGTGGCTGGCGGTCGGGCACGAGGGGCTGGGTGTCACGACCGCCCCGGGTACAGCCGACCTGTTGGTCGCACACCTGTTCAACGAAACGCCGCCACTGGCGGCGCAACCTTATCTGCCCCAGCGTTTTCTCGAGGAGTCGGTGTATGCCTGAATTGATGCTGGACGGCCAGGCGTTGAAGGTGGCTCAAGGGACCAGTGTCGCGGCAGCACTGGCGCTGGGCGGGGATGGTTGCAGTCGCACCTCGGTCAGTGGCCAGCGCCGCGCACCGCTGTGCGGCATGGGCATTTGCCAGGAATGCCGGGTGACCATCGACGGTCGGCGCAGGCTCGCCTGCCAGACACTGTGCCGTGACGGCATGCGCGTGGAGACTCGGGCATGAGCGAATACGCCGATCTGCTGATCATCGGTGCCGGGCCCGCCGGCATGGCCGCGGCACTCGCTGCGGCGTCCAGCGGTGCCCGCATCGTCCTGCTCGACGACAACCCGTTGCCGGGTGGGCAAATCTGGCGCGACGGGCCTCAGGCCAACCTGCCGAAGCAGGCGCGTCAGATGCGCGAGCGACTGCAGGCGTGCAGCAACATCCGCCGCCACGCCGGCACGCGGGTAATTGCCTGTGCCGGCCCGAAACACTTGCTGGTCGAAGACCCCGATCGTGGCTGGCTGATCGGCTACGACAAACTGGTTCTGTGTACAGGCGCCCGGGAGTTGCTGCTGCCCTTCCCCGGCTGGACCTTGCCCGGGGTGACGGGTGCCGGCGGTCTACAGGCGCTGATCAAGGGTGGTTTGCCCGTACGGGATGAACGTGTGGTAATCGCCGGCAGCGGGCCGTTGCTGCTGGCCAGCGCCGCCACCGCTAAACATGACGGCGCCCAGGTGCTGCGCATTGCCGAGCAAGCCTCCACGGTCGCCGTCGCCGGTTTCGCTGCGCAACTGCCACGCTGGCCGCACAAACTGCTGCAGTCGTTGACCTTGTTCGACCGTCATTATCGGAGCGGGACCCATGTACTGGCCGCTCTGGGCAATGCGCGACTGGAAGGCGTGCGCCTGCAACAGCAAGGGAAAATCGTCGAATTGGAATGCGATCGCCTGGCGTGCGGCTTCGGTTTGATCCCCAACACCCGGCTTGGCCAGGCCTTGGGCTGCGAGCTCGACGGCCTGGCGCTGGCCGTCGATGCGTGGCAGGCCAGCAGCCGCGCCAATCACTACGCGGCGGGTGAATGCACCGGTTTCGGCGGCAGTGAACTGGCGTTGGTCGAAGGTGCAATCGCCGGTCACGCCGCGGTTGGTGATGTTGATTCGGCCCGAGCATTGTGGCCTCGGCGTACGCACTGGCAGGGTTTCGCCGACGCCCTGAACAAGGCATTCGCCCTCGACCCGCAACTCAAGTCGCTGGCGCAACCCGACACCCTGGTGTGCCGCTGCGAAGACGTGCCTTACGGGCTGCTTGCCGGGCACACTGACTGGCGCGAGGCCAAACTGGCCAGCCGCTGCGGCATGGGCGCCTGCCAGGGCCGGGTGTGCGGCGGCGCCACGCAGCACTTGTTCGGCTGGCAACCCTCGGCGCCACGACCGCCATTCAGCCCGGCGCGGATCGAGACCTTGTTGTGCCTGGACGACACCCCGCCGGCCTGAATCCCGGCCCGGGGCTTTCAGGTCCGCTGCCGAGTCTTTATGATCCCGGGCATTGCCACCAGACGCCCAGCGCCATGTATGCCTCGCTCACGACCTTCAAACCCTGCGACCTGCCAACCCTGCTGAGCAGCCTGCAACCGATCGCGGCGCTGCTCGACACCCTGTCGGACGTGGTGTTTTTCATCAAGGACAGCGAGGCGCGCTACGCCTTCGTCAACCAGACCCTGGCCCGGCGCTGTGGTTTCAAACACACTGACGAGCTGCTCGGGCGTACGGCCGAGACGGTCTTTCCGGAACGTTTCGGCCCCTTGTACACCGAGCAGGATCGACGGGTACTTGCCACCGGGCGCGAACTTGTCGACCAACTCGAACTGCACCTGTATTTCGGAAACCAGCCGGTCTGGTGCCTGACTCACAAACTTGCGTTGCGCGACCAGCAGGGTCATATCGTCGGCCTGGCCGGCATCTCCCGCGACCTGCAACTGCCACAGTCCAACCATCCGGCCTTCCAGAAACTCGCCGCGGTGGACGCGCATATCCGCAACCATTTCGCCCGTCCCATCAGCCTTGCCGAGCTGACGGCAATTGCCGGTTATTCCGTTGCGCAACTGGAACGCCACTGTAAACGGGTGTTCCAGCTCACCCCACGGCAAATGATTCACAAGGCACGACTGGAAGAATCCTCACGGCTGTTGCTGCACACCGACCTGCCGATCACCGAGATCGCCCTGCGTTGCGGTTACACCGACCACAGTGCCTTCAGCCGGCAGTTCCGCGCCTTGACCCGCCTGGCGCCCAGCCAGTATCGCGACAGCCGTCGTTAAAGTGTTCCTTTAATGGGCGCCAGAGGGCGCCTGTGCTCCCTTCTGTAACACCTCCCTGCTGCGCGCCGACGCGCTGCTGGCTCCTTCCCGCCGCGAAAGCCCTCTGACTCAAGGGCTGGAAAATAATTCTGTTCTGGGAGGAAAACAGGCACGTGCATTGCTATTGTTAATATCGTATACGAAATCCTCAATACGATATCTGACAACACTCCACCTAACGAGGCCTCTATGAAAAACCCCGCATTTGCCGTAGCCCTCAGCGCTGTTCTCAGTACCTCCTTCATTGCCACCGCCCAGGCTGACAAGCTCGACGACATCATTGGCTCAGGCAAGCTGCGCTGCGCCGTGACCCTGGATTTCCCGCCCATGGGTTTTCGCGATGAAGGCAACAACCCCGCCGGCTTTGACGTCGACTACTGCAACGACCTGGCGAAAATCCTCGGGGTCGACGCCGAGGTGGTGGAAACGCCGTTCCCGGACCGCATTCCGGCGCTGGTCTCCGGACGCGCCGACGTGATCGTCGCCTCCACTTCCGACACCCTGGAACGGGCCAAGACCGTCGGCCTGACCGTGCCTTACTTTGCGTTCCAGATGGTGGTGCTGACCCGTGACAACACCGGCATCAACAGCTTCGCCGACATCAAAGGCAAGGCGCTGGGCAATACCAGCGGCACCTATGAGGCCATCGCCCTGGAAAAAGACGTGAAGAGCTGGGGCAGCGGCACCTTCCGCGCCTATCAGTCGCAGAACGACACCCTGCTGGCGGTCGCCCAGGGCCACATCGATGCGACCGTGGTCACCAATACCGTGGCCGCCGCCACCCTCAAGTCAGGCAAATACAAGAACCTGAAAATTGCCGGTAACGCGCCGTACACCATCGACTACGTCTCCCTGGGCGCCAAGCGCAATGAGTACGGCCTGCTCAATTACCTCAATCTGTTCGTCAACCAGCAGGTACGCAGCGGTCGATACAAAGAGCTGTTCACCAAATGGGTCGGCACCGAGATTTCACCCACCGACCTGACCGTGCCCAAGGTCTACTACTGAGATGTCCGGCATGCCCAGGTCCACTTCTCTGACCGCTCGCAGCCTGGTCGCGGGCGCCGCCCAGGGCGCCCTGTTGTTCGCCGATGTCGGCTTGAGCTTCTGGGGCGGGGTCGATCCGTATAGCGGAGAAATCATCGACCGGCACCACCCGCTCAGCGGCGAATACCTGGCCGGTCGGGTGCTGGCCATTCCCAGTGGCCGCGGCTCGTGCACCGGCAGCAGTGTGTTGATGGAACTGATCAGCAACGGTCATGCGCCAGCCGCGCTGGTGCTGGCCGAACCCGATGAGATCCTGACCCTGGGCGTGCTCGTGGCACAGACCATTTTCGAGCTTTCCCTGCCGGTGCTGTGCATCGGCCGGGAGGCTTTCGCCGCTTTGCGCGGCCAGGCCTTCGCTCGGGTCGAAGGGCACTCGGTGACACTGTTCGAACAGCTGCCGGGCGATGCTTGGCAGGCATTCGACGACCCATCGCAAACCGCCGAAACGAGCGCCTCGATCGAACTCACCGTACAGGATCGGGCGCTGCTCGAGGGCGAGCATGGGAAGGCCGCGCAAGTGGCCATGCAGATCGTCCTGCGCATGGCGCAATTGCAAGGTGCTCGCCGCCTGGTGGATGTCACCCAGGCGCACATCGATGGCTGCATCTACACCGGACCTGCGAGCCTGCGCTTTGCCGAACAGCTGGTGCAGTGGGGAGCAACAGTGCGGGTGCCGACCACCCTCAATTCAATTTCCGTCGACCGGCGCCGCTGGCGTGAGTTGGGCATCGATCCGGCACTCGGCGTACCGGCCAGTGCCTTGGGCGATGCGTATATGGCGATGGGCGCGCAGCTCAGCTTTACCTGCGCGCCCTACCTGCTCGACAGCGCGCCGAAGGCTGGCGAGCAGATCGTCTGGGCCGAATCCAACGCGGTGGTCTACGCCAACAGCGTGCTCGGTGCGCGCACCCTGAAATACCCGGACTACCTGGATATCTGCATCGCCCTGACCGGTCGCGCGCCGCTGATCGGCTGCCATCTGGACGCGCAACGTAAAGCGGGACTGCAGATCGAATTGCCCGCGCTGGGCGAATTGGACGATGCCTTTTACCCACTGCTCGGTTACCACGTCGGCACACTGGCCGGCAGCCGGATTCCTTTGGTACTGGGACTGGAGCAACGCAAGCCGAGCCTGGACGATTTGAAAGCCTTCGGGGCGGCCTTCGCCACCACCTGCGCCGCGCCGTTGTTTCATATCGCCGGGGTGACGCCGGAGGCACTCGACCCGGCGCAGGTGTTGGAGCCGGACGTCCCCCTGCCGGTGAAAACCATCGACCTGAAAGACCTGCTACTCAGCTGGCGTGAGCTCAACAGTGCCCGCGACAGTCATGTGGATGTGGTTTCCCTGGGCAACCCGCATTTCTCCCTCAGCGAGTTTGCCCACCTGGCGCGACTGTGCCGGGGTCGGCACAAGCACCCTGACGTGGTCCTCGCCATCACCTGCGGCCGTGCCGTGCTGGAGCAGGCCCGCGAGGCCGGGCATATCGCCGTGATCGAAGCCTTCGGCGCGACGCTGGTCACCGACACCTGCTGGTGCATGCTCGGCGAACCGGTGATCCCGCCAGCGGCAACCACCTTGATGACCAACTCCGGCAAGTACGCCCATTACGCACCCGGGCTGGTCGGTCGCAAGGTGCACTTCGCCAACCTCGCCGAGTGCGTCGACGCGGCCTGTAACGCCACCGCCAGCGGTCTTCTGCCGGCCTGGCTGCAACCTGCTGCCTCACTGGAGAGCCCCGCGCATGTTTGATTACACCTTCCAATGGCGCGCGACATTGCGCGCCCTGCCAGACATGTTGGCCGGCGCCTGGGTCACCTTCGAGACTGCGGCGCTGTCGATGATCTTCGGGGTGCTGATCGCCCTGGCCCTGACCGTGATGCGCGAAACCAAAAACCCACTGCTGCGCGGCATCGGCAATGGCTGGGTGTCGATCGCCCGTAACACGCCGTCGCTGTTCCAGATCTACGTCCTGTATTTCGGCCTCGGCTCGCTCGGCCTGCATGTCAGCTCCTGGTTCGCCCTGCTGGCCGGGATCACCTTCAACAATGCCGGCTACCTGGCGGAAAACTTTCGCGGCGGCCTCAAGGCGGTGCCCGGCACGCAAGTGCGCGCCGCGCGTTCGCTGGGCATGAGTGCCTTCCAGGCCTATCGGATGATCATCGTCCCGCAGTTGCTGCGGATCGTGTTCTACCCACTGAGCAACCAGATGGTCTGGGCGGTGTTGATGACGTCGCTGGGGGTGATCGTCGGGCTGAACAATGACCTCACTGGCGTGACCCAGGATTACAACGTCAAGACGTTCCGCACCTTCGAATATTTCGCCATCGCAGCGGCGCTGTATTACCTGATTGCCAAGGCGATCGTCGCAGTAGCCCGGCTGATGGCCTGGCGGCTGTTCCGTTACTGAGGACGCGACCATGTTTACCACCAGTTTTTCCGCGAATGACCTGCTGTTCCTGCTTAACGGTGCCTGGGTCACGCTGCAACTGACGTTCTGGTCGATCATCCTCGGCTCCTTTGCCGGGCTGCTGTTCGGCTTGCTGCGGGCGCTGTTGCCGCGCGCCAGTCTGCCACTGGCCTGGGTGCTGGACGTGTTCCGCAGCGTGCCGCTGTTGATCCAGTTCGTGTTGTTCAACTCGCTCAAGAGCATCGTCGGTTTGAACATCAGCGCCTTCAGCGTCGGCTGCATCGTGCTCGGGGTCTACGCCGCCGCGTACTTCACCGAGATCGTGCGCAGCGGCGTGCTCTCGGTGCCATTTACCTTGCGCCGGGCCAGTCGCTCGCTGGGTTTGAGCTTCCTGCAGGACCTGCGCTGGATAGTGCTGCCGATGGCCTCGCGCGTGGCCTTCCCCGGCTGGCTGAACCTGGTGCTCAGCGTAATGAAAGACACCGCGCTGGTGATGTGGATCGGCATCGTCGAATTGTTGCGTGCCTCGCAAACCATCGTTACCCGCATCCAGGAACCGCTGCTGGTGCTGTGCATTGCGGGCCTCATCTACTACGTCATGAGCCTGGTGGTCGCGCGCCTCGGTGCTCGTCTGGAAAGAAGGTGGCAAGAAAATGATTGAGATCGACAACGTACATAAATCCTTCGGCGACCTCGACGTGGTCAAGGGCGTCAGCCTCACGGTAAACAAGGGCGAGGTGGTGTCGATCATTGGTGGCTCCGGTTCGGGTAAATCGACCCTGCTGATGTGCATCAACGGTCTGGAGCCGATCCAGAAAGGCAACATCCGCGTCGATGGCGTCGAGGTCCACCACAGCGCCACCGACCTCAATCGCCTGCGGCAGAAGATCGGCATCGTGTTCCAGCAATGGAACGCCTTCCCGCACCTGACCGTGCTGGAAAACGTGATGCTGGCGCCGCGTAAAGTGCTGGGTAAAACCAAGGCAGAGGCCGAAGAGCTGGCGGTCCGGCAACTGACCCACGTTGGTCTCGGCGACAAGCTCAAGGCGTTCCCCGGCAAGCTGTCCGGCGGCCAGCAACAGCGCATGGCCATCGCCCGCGCCCTGGCCATGTCGCCGGACTACATGCTGTTCGACGAAGCCACCTCGGCCCTCGACCCGCAGTTGGTGGGCGAGGTGCTGGACACCATGCGCATGCTCGCCGAAGACGGCATGACCATGGTCCTGGTGACCCACGAAATCCGCTTTGCCCGGGATGTGTCCGACCGCGTGGCGTTCTTTCGCAATGGGCTGGTGCATGAGATCGGCTCGCCGGACCAGGTGATAGGTAACCCGGTGCACGCGGAAACCGCGGCGTTTCTCAAATCGGTGAAATAACCAATGGCCAAATCAACCCTGTAGGAGCTGGCTTGCCAGCGAAGATTGCAAGGACGACGCGTTTATCCAGACTGCACGCGTCATCGTTGACGACCATCGCTGGCAAGCCAGCTCCTACAGTGATCGAGGCCCAGACAGACAAAACAAGGAACAAACCATGCGCTCATCGAAAGTCATCCACGTAGTCAGCTGCCACGCCGAAGGCGAAGTCGGCGACGTGATCGTCGGCGGCGTCGCCCCTCCCCCCGGCGCCACCGTGTGGGAACAGTCGCGCTGGATCGCCAAGGATCAGACCCTGCGCAACTTCGTGCTCAACGAACCCCGCGGCGGCGTCTTCCGCCATGTCAACCTGCTGGTGCCGGCCAAGGATCCCCGGGCACAGATGGCCTGGATCATCATGGAACCGGCGGACACCCCGCCAATGTCCGGCTCCAACTCGCTGTGCGTCGCCACGGTGCTGCTCGACAGTGGCATCCTGCCGATGACCGAACCGCAAACCCGGTTGGTGCTCGAAGCCCCCGGCGGCCTGATCGAGGCTGTGGCCGATTGCCGTGACGGCAAGGTTGAACGGGTAGAAATCAAGAACGTGCCCTCCTTCGCTGACCGCCTTGACGCCTGGATCGAAGTCGAAGGCGTTGGCTCGTTGCAGGTCGACACCGCGTACGGTGGTGACAGTTTTGTGATCGCCGATGCCAAGGGCCTGGGCTTTGCCATTCGTCCCGACGAGGCGGCCGACCTGGTTGAGGTGGGGCTGAAAATCACCCGTGCGGCCAATGAACAACTGGGCTTCGTCCATCCGTTGAACCCCGATTGGTCGCATATTTCCTTTTGCCAGATCGCCGCGCCGATCGTCATTGAAAATGGCATCGCCACCGGCGCCAATGCGGTGGTCATTCAACCCGGCAAGATCGACCGCTCGCCCACCGGCACCGGCTGCTCGGCGCGTATGGCGGTGTTACAGGCCAAAGGTTTAATGCAGGTGGGCGAGCGTTTTATCGGTCGCTCGATCATCGGTTCCGAGTTCCACTGCCGCATCGATTCGCTGACCGAAGTGGCCGGACGCCCGGCGATCTATCCGTGCATTTCCGGCCGGGCGTGGATCACTGGCACCCATCAATTGTTGCTCGATCCAGGCGATCCCTGGCCACAGGGCTATCGCCTGTCGGACACCTGGCCCGGAGCCTGATATTTCCCGGACAAACGGCTACAGAACCCCCTGTTTATTTGCAAAAAGCACTAGCCGAGCTTCGTCATTTTAAATATCGTATACGAAATACAATAATTGAACCGGAGGCAACAATGAGCAAGCGCATTAACTGGAGTGGCGTCTTCCCCGCGGTGACCACTCAATTCAACGACGACTTCTCCATCAACCTGGAAAAAACCCACCAGGTGATTTCCAACGTGATCCGTGACGGCGTATCGGGCCTGGTGGTGTGCGGTTCGGTGGGGGAAAACACCTCGCTGAGCGCCGAAGAAAAAATCGCCGTGACCGAAGTTGCGGTCGACGCCTCCCGCGGTCGCGTGCCGGTGATCTGCGGTGTGGCCGAATTCACCAGCCTGCAAGCGGCCAAAGTCGCCAACGCGGTGCGCCGGGTCGGCGTCGACGGCGTGATGCTGATGCCAGCGCTGGTCTACGGCTCCAAGCCCTTCGAGACGGCCGAGCACTACCGCTACGTGGCCAAGAATGCCGACGTGCCACTGATGGTCTATAACAACCCGCCGATCTACAAAAACGACGTCACCCCGGACATCCTGATTTCCCTGGCCGACTGCGACAACGTGGTGTGCTTCAAGGATTCCTCCGGCGACACCCGGCGCTTCATCGACGTGCGCAACGAAGTCGGCGACCGTTTCGTGCTGTTCGCCGGCCTCGATGACGTGGTGCTGGAAAGCATCGCGGTAGGTGCCGAAGGCTGGGTCTCGGGCATGTCCAACGTGTTCCCCAAAGAAGGCGAGACCATCTTCCGCCTGGCCAAGGCCGGTCGCTTCGCCGAAGCCATGCCGATCTACGAATGGCTGATGCCGATCCTGCACCTCGATGCCCGTGCCGACCTGGTGCAGTGCATCAAGCTCTGTGAAGCGATTGCCGGTCGCGGCAGCGCCCTGACCCGTCCGCCACGCCTGGCCCTGCCGGAAGCCGATCGGGTGTTCGTCGAGCAGATCATGGCCAAGGCCCTGGCCAATCGTCCTGAACTGCCGGACGTCGGTCTCTGAGTGATTGCCGGGCCGGCCCTTGCGGCCCCGGCCCGGCTGCCTGTCTTTGCGCCTCTACAGGAAACGCCAGCATGTCCAATCCTCACAGCACTTCCCGCGCAACTACACCTTCGGGACTCAAGCGTGTCGTGGCCGCCGCCATGGCCGGCACCGTCGCCGAATGGTATGAATTCTTCCTCTACGGCACCGCCTCGGCCCTGGTCTTCGGCCAACTGTTCTTTCGCCAGACCGACAGCCCGATCGACGGCATCATCGCCGCCTTCGCCCTGTATGCGGTCGGCTTTCTCGCCCGGCCGCTGGGTGGCCTGGTGTTCGGTCACTACGGTGACAAATTCGGCCGCAAGCGCCTGTTGCAACTGAGCCTGGTGGTAGTCGGCATCACCACGTTCCTGATGGGTTGCCTGCCGGGCTTCGACCAGATCGGCTACGCCGCGCCGGTGTTGCTGGTGCTGCTGCGATTGATCCAGGGCTTCGCTTTCGGCGGTGAATGGGGCGGCGCGATTTTGCTGGTGTCAGAACACTGTCCAGACAATCGTCGGGGATTCTGGGCCAGTTGGCCGCAAGCCGGCGTTCCGGCCGGCAACCTGGTGGCCACCGTCGCCCTGCTGCTGTTGTCTTCAAACCTGTCAGAAGAGCAATTCCTGGCCTGGGGCTGGCGCGTCGCGTTCTGGTTCTCGGCGGTGGTGGTGCTGATCGGCTACTGGATTCGCACCAGCGTCGATGACGCCCCGATCTTCAAGGAAGCCCAGGCGCGCCAGGCACAGAACAAGCAACAGCAACTGGGGGTGGTCGAAGTGCTGCGGCATCACTGGCGCGCGGTGCTGGTCGGCATCGGCGCACGGTTTGCCGAGAACATCCTCTACTACACCGTCGTGACGTTCTCGATCACTTATCTGAAACTGGTGGTGCACAAGGACACCTCCGAGATTCTGTTTCTGATGTTCGGCGCGCACCTGCTGCACTTCTTCATGATCCCGCTGATGGGTTACCTGTCCGACCTGGTCGGGCGCAAACCGGTGTACCTGACCGGGGCGATACTCACGGCGTTCTGGGGCTTTATCGGTTTCCCGATGATGGACACCGGCAATAACTGGCTGATCATCGGCGCCATCACCCTGGGCCTGGCCATCGAGTCGATGACCTATGCGCCCTACTCGGCGCTGATGGCCGAAATGTTCCCGACCCATGTGCGCTACACGGCACTGTCCCTGTGCTATCAGGTGGCGCCGATCTTCGCCGGTTCCCTGGCACCCTTGATCGCCATCACCCTGCTCAACAAGTACCACAGCTCGACACCGATCGCCTGGTACCTGGTGGGTGCCGCGCTGATCTCCATCGTCGCCGTCGGCCTGACCCGGGAAACCCGTGGCAAGTCGCTGCACCTGGTGGACAGCGAATCCGCGGCGCGCATTGCCGCCCTGGACAACGCCGAACCGGCCGCCACCCGCCGGGGCGATTCGCTGGCTTGAACCGATCGTTGTTGTAGGAGCGAGCTTGCTCGCGAAGAACGTTAACGATGACGCGGGTTTCCTGAATAAACGCGTCGCTCTCGAGTTCTTCGCGAGCAAGCTCGCTCCTACAGGGGACTTGGTCCCACCTTTTTTGACAGGAGTTTTTCATGCCCCAGATCCTCGGCCACAACTACATCGGCGGTACCCGTAGCGCCGCTGGCAATATCACCGTGCAAAGCCATGACGCCAGCACCGGTGAAACGCTGCCGTACTCGTTCATGCAAGCCACCCTTGAAGAAGTGGACGCCGCCGCCCAGGCCGCTGCGGCCGCTTACCCGGCCTTTCGCAATTTGCCGGCGAGCCGCCGTGCGGAGTTTCTCGAGGCCATCGCCGCGCAACTGGACGCTCTGGACGAGGAGTTCATCGCTCTGGTAACCCGTGAGACGGCGCTGCCGACCGGGCGCATCCAGGGCGAGCGCGGACGCACCAGCGGGCAGATGCGCCTGTTCGCCCAGGTTCTGCGCCGTGGCGACTTTTATGGCGCGCGCATCGACCGGGCCTTGCCCGAGCGCCAACCGTTGCCGAGGGTTGATCTGCGCCAGTACCGGATCGGCGTCGGCCCGGTCGCGGTGTTCGGCGCGAGCAATTTCCCGCTGGCGTTCTCCACCGCCGGTGGTGATACCGCTGCCGCGCTGGCCGCCGGTTGTCCGGTGGTGTTCAAGGCTCACAGCGGACATATGGCGACTGCCGAACGGGTCGCCGATGCGATCATTCGCGCCGCCGGGCAAACCGGCATGCCCCAGGGGGTGTTCAACATGATCTACGGCGCGGGTGTCGGCGAAGCGCTGGTCAAGCACCCGGCGATCCAGGCCGTGGGTTTTACCGGCTCGCTCAAGGGGGGGCGCGCGCTCTGTGACATGGCCGCGGCACGGCCACAGCCGATTCCGGTATTTGCCGAGATGAGCAGCATCAATCCGGTGGTGCTGTTGCCTGAAGCATTGCGGTTGCGCGGCGAGCAAATCGCCAGCGAACTGGCCGCGTCGGTGGTCCTGGGTTGTGGTCAGTTCTGCACCAACCCCGGACTGGTGATCGGTATCCGCTCCCCCGAATTGAGCGCATTCATCGAGCGTCTCGGCGCAGTGATGGCCGAACAACCGGGGCAGACCATGCTCAACAGTGGCACGCTCGACAGCTATGGCAAAGGCCTACAGGCCTTGCTCGCACATCCACGAATCACTCACCTGGCCGGACGCGACCAACAGGGCAATCAGGCTCAGCCCCAGCTGTTCAAGGCCGACATCAACCTGCTGCTCGATGGCGATCCGTTGCTGCAGGAAGAAGTCTTCGGCCCGACCACGGTGCTGGTGGAAGTGGCCGACAAGGCCGAACTGCAACGGGCGCTGCAGAGTCTGCACGGGCAACTCACGGCTACGCTGATTGCCGAAGCCGACGACTTGCAAACCCATGGCGAACTGCTTCCACTGCTGGAACAGATGGTCGGCCGGGTGCTGTTCAACGGCTACCCGACCGGGGTCGAAGTCTGCGATGCGATGGTGCATGGCGGCCCCTACCCGGCTACCTCCGATGCGCGAGGCACGTCGGTCGGCAGCCTGGCTATCGAGCGTTTCCTGCGGCCGGTGTGCTACCAGAATTGCCCGGATGCACTGCTGCCCGATGCGCTGAAAGATACCAATCCGCTGGGTATTGCACGGCTGCTCGATGGCAATAGCCAGCGCGAACCGATTTAAAGAAAACTGCAGCAACTTCCTGTAAGCGCGAGCTTGCTCCGGGCGGCGTTCCGACGATGGCGTCGTGTCAGTCAACGATGATGTTGGATCTGATGGCCTCATCGCGAGCAGGCTCGCTCCCACGGGACTGCCGAGCCGTTTCAATCAGCCCAGCAGTGCCTTCAAGTCGTTGTACAAGGCTTCGGGAATCTGCACGCCCTCCAGCTGACTGCGCGCTCGCGCCTCGTAGCGTCGTTGCGACGGCAAGCGGGCGCCCTGCCCCTGGATGCTCTCGAACATGACCTCGGCCCGGGCCAAGTGCTGTTCGGTGGCCTCGCCGAGGAAGCGCCGCGGATCGAGGGCGATGATCAGCTCGCCGTGGTAAGGCGACGATTTGCTGCCGGCGTCATAGGCCAGCGATTCGGCACTGGTCAAATCGCCGATCAACGGCCCGGCGATCAGCTCCACCATCGCTGCCAGCGCCGAGCCCTTGTGCCCGCCGAACGTCAGCATCGCGCCAGCATCGAGCACCACATTGGCATCGGTACTCGGCTGCCCGTCAGCATCCACGCCCCAACCTTCGGGTATCGCTTTGCCGGCACGCCGGTGCAACTCGATGTCGCCACGGGCAATCGCACTGGTGGCGAAGTCGAACACGAAGGGATCCTTGCCCGAACGCGGCCAGCCGAACGCGATGGGATTGGTGCCGAACACCGGCTGGCTACCGCCCACCGGCGCGACCCAGGCATGGCTGGGATTACAGGCCAACGCCACCAGGCCGGCGGCGGTCAGTTGCTCGATCTCGACCCACAGCGCGGAAAAATGCACACAGTGATTGATCGCCAGAGCCGCGATCCCGTTGGCCCGGGTTTTCTCCTGCAGCAACGGCAGGCCCGCCTGGAACGCCAACTGCGAGAAACCACCCGCCGCATCGACCCGCACGATTGACGGGGCCTGGTCGACCACCCGCGGCTCGGCGTCCGCCAGCACCTTGCCGGCCCTGAGCGAATTCACGCAACCCAATAGCCGGTACAGGCCGTGGGAGGCGCAGCCATCGCACTCACCGGCCATTACCGTGTCGCTCACCGCACGGGCGTGGCCGAGGTTGAAACCGTTGTGCAGCAAGATCGATTCGGCCAGCTCGCGAGCTTCGGCCAGGGACAGTCGGATCATGATCAACTCCTTGGACAGACCGCCCAGACTGGCCCATTCCAGAGCCTGCGGCTTGATCGCTTTCGGTCCGGGCGATGACGAATTCGGCATACCGTCGAAAATGTCGACGCGGCTCTATCCAACCACTCGTCGGGAAGCCCGCTTCAGGTCTATTGACAGTGATTGGTATCTGCGCGACTATTATTTCAATCGCATACGATACAAACGTACACGATACATAAGCCACAGCTTTCCAAACCCTGAGGATTCACCCCCATGAGCAAGATCGAAAAAGTCCTGGCCACCGGCAAAACCCACACCACCGTCAGCGAAGCTGGCATCACCTCGCGCGGCCATGACGGCAGCCTCGACATCACGCTGTCGACCCCCGGCAACGCGAAACCGGCTCACGTATTTGCAGCCACCCAGCCGCACCCGACCGCCGAGCAACTGTTCGCCGGCGCCTGGTCGGCCTGCTACACCGCCGCCGTCGGGCTGGTTGCCGGTGAGATGAACGTCGTGCTGCCCTCTGACCTGTCCGTCGACATCGAAGTGGATCTGGGCCAGACCGGTGCGGCCTACTTCCTCCAAGCTCGGTTGACCCTGCGCGTGCCGGGGTTGGCGCACGATGTCGCGACGACGCTGGCGCATACCGCCGACCAGATTTGCCCGTACTCCAAGGCGACGCGCGGTAATATTGACGTGGCCCTGAACGTCCTCACGGCATGACGCACCGCGCGGCGTTGATATCGATCGGCAGCTTCGATACGCCATATACATCGTATGCGCTTAAAGCGTATGCGAATCATAAAACTCTGCAAACGATGAGGACTCATCCATGAACAAGATCGAAAAAGTACTGGCGACAGGCAAAACCCACACGACGTTCAGCGACGCTGGCAACTCGGCCCATGGCCTCGACATCCAGCTCTCGTCACCGGGTAACGCGAAACTGGCTCACGAGTTCACCGCCATCGTGCCGCACCCGACCGCCGAGCAGCTGTTCGCCGGCGCATGGTCGGCCTGCTACACCGCCGCCGTGGAGCTGGCGGCGAAAAACATGAAGGTGACGCTCCCGGCCAACCTGGCCGTCATCATCGAGGTCGATCTGGGCCAGACCGGTGCGGCCTACTTCCTCCAGGCGCGTTTGACCCTGCGCGTGCCGGGCCTGACGCAGGAAGTCGCGACAGAGTTGGCGCACGCCGCCGACCAGATCTGTCCGTACTCGAAGGCAACGCGAGGCAATATCGATGTGGTCATTAACGCCCTGACGGCGTGATCCATCCTGTGACCGGTTCGCCTTCACCGGCGAACCGGTCGCAACCCCCAAGTTTGGTATCGTTCCGATAGAATCGCATACGAGGTATATTTCACATTTTTCGAGCCACCGGTCTTCGGCCACAGAGGATGCACATGAAAACCACCGACAAGTCGGCTTGCGCCGACCCGAAGCTCTCCGACTTCCTGTGTTTTGCGGTCTATTCCACCAATCTGGCGTTCGGCAAGGCCTACAAGCCGATTCTCGAGCAGCTGGGGCTGACCTACACGCAATACATCACCATCGTCGCGTTATGGGAGCAAGACGACCAGACCGTGGGCAGCCTGGGCGAAAAGCTGTTTCTGGAATCGAACACCCTGACGCCGATCCTGAAGAAGCTCGAAGCGATGGGCTATCTGCAGCGCCAGCGCGACCCCGAGGACGAGCGCCAGGTGCGGATCAGCCTGACCAAGGCAGGTCGACAGCTGCGCGACGGTCGCCCGGAATCGGGCCTCGCCGAGGCCACCGGGCTGACGCCGGAGGAGTTCATGGACATGCAGAAGGCGGTCGTGACGCTGCGCAACAATCTCATCAAATGGACCAAGGCCGGGTCTTGACCCGCCTACCCCACCAGATCGATCAACTGCTCGCGCTGCGCCCCCGTCAGCATCGGGCCGAACCCGGCACGGGCATTTTCTGCCATGTAGCGCGGGTTACCCGTCCCGGGAATGACACAGGTCACCGCCGGATGCGCCAGCAGGAACTTGAGCGCCAGTTGCGGCCAGCTGCTGACCTCTACCTGGGCGGCCCATCCCGGTAGCGGCTTGCCCTTCAAGCGTGCGATCAAGCCACCACCACCGAAGGGTCGATTGCAGATCACCGCCACGCCGCGCTCGCGACACAACGGCAGCAGGCGTTTTTCCACGCCGCGATCATCCAGGGCGTAGTTGATCTGCAAGAAATCCAGCGGCTCGGCCTTGAGCACCGCTTCCACCTCGTCATACGCCGACGCCGTGTAATGGGTGATGCCGATGTAGCGAATGCGCCCTTCTTCCTTCCATTTGCGCAAGGTCGGCAGGTGGGTTTTCCAGTCCAGCAGGTTGTGAATCTGCATCAGATCGATGCGGTCGGTCTGTAACAATTTGAAAGACTGTTCCATCTGCGCGATGCCCTCTTCGCGGCCGCGGGTCCAGACTTTGGTGACCAGGAAGGCCGGCGAGCGCGGCTGGTGGATCGACAGCAATTCACCGGTGGTCTGTTCGGCGCGGCCATACATCGGCGAGCTGTCGACTACAGTGCCGCCCTTCTGGAACAACGCACTGAGCACCGCGGGCAGATCCTTGTAGGCAGGGTCCGAAGGCGCGACATCGAAGCCGCGATAAGTGCCCAGCCCGACGACGGGCAACGGCTCGGTGCTGGAAGGGATGGCTCGGGTCAGCATGTTCTTGCCTCCTGTTTCCTTCGACGGCGGGGACGCTGCGAAGGCCGGATCGAAGGTGAGGACCACCGAAGCGCCGGCGGCCAGCGTGAGTAATTGTCGACGGGTATATCCATCAGTGTGGCTCATGAAATGGTCCTTCCCCATTTTTGCTGTCAGCCCTTTGCTGTTGTCGCCTGGCCAACCACAGGCATAACCAGCCCCACAGCCCGGCAAACGGCACGATCACCAGCGCCACCAGACCGAACCCGGCGCCCAGCGCCGTCAAACCGGCGGACAGCCAGCCACTGGCGGCATCGCCACCGCGATAGACCAGGGTTTCGATGACATTCTTGGCCTTGTACTTTTCCTCCCGGCTGACCACGGTCCACAGCACTTCGCGGGCCGGTCGGACGATGGCGAACTCGACTGCGCGGCGCAACCCCTGTGCCAGGGCGACGGTGGTCGGCACGGGGGCCAGGGCCATGGCGGTGAACGCCACGATCGTTGCCACCGGCAAGGCTGCCAGCGCCCCGCCGACGCCAATCAGGCGGATCAACGGCGCTGTCAGCACCACCTGAAAGATCAGGGTCAATGCCGACACAATCAAATCGACCACGGCGAAAAATTGCGTCCTGCTGGCCACATCAGCATAGTGGCCGGCGACGATCCGGCCCTGTTCAAAATACAGCAGGGTCGCGGCGCTGGTGTGCAACAGCATGAACAGCACCAGCCCCAGCAGATAGCGCGAGCGCACAATCAGCGTGATGCCGGCGAGCATGCTGCCGCCCAGGCGCCGATCATCCGCTGAACGACTGCCGGACTGCGCTTGCGTGCGGGACAACAACGCCCGATAGCAACGCACCGCGGCTTCCAGCAGCAGCGCCGCCGCGAGGGTCAACGCCACCGGGCCCAGGCTGGTCGCCATGGTCGCGGCCAGCAACGGCCCGATGAAGGTGCCCAGGGTGCCGCCCGCCGCAATGAAGCCGAACAGGCGCCTTCCCTGTTCACTGGAAAAGCGGTCCACCAGCACGCTCCAGAAGATGCTGACAATGAACAGGTTGTAAATGCTGATCCAGACGAAAAACACCCGCCCGACGCCGACCGGCGCGACGTGATTGGCGATCAACCCGCCAAACACCAGCATCGACAAGGCGATCAGGCGATAGATCAGCGGCACGAAGCGAATGGCCGGCAGCCGCGACACCAGCGCACCGAACAGCGGCACCATCAACAGCATCACCACGAACGTGGCGGTGAACAGCCACTGCAGTTTGTCGGCGCCGCCCTCCAGCCCCAGGGCATCGCGCAACGGGCGTACCAGGTAGTAGCTGGCGAGCACGCAGAAATGAAAGGCAAAACCCAACATCAGCGCCGTTCTTTCGGCTGGCCGTACGTCGAGCCACTTCAGAACGATGGGCATGGGAGCCCTCCCGGTGCGTCCACTGTCGATCGACTACACTCTGAGCGCTATCAGGCGATAGCACCCTTCAGGCCCAGAGCAGTCAATGCCGCCCACTAACGTTAGCCGAATGTCGCGCATCCTGGTGTCACTCGTCGTCATCGTCGCAGCGCTGTACCTGGTGCTCTGTGTGGCACTGTTCGTGTTCCAGCGTGCGCTCATCTACTACCCGCAACCACGGGCCCTCGACACCTCGGCCGCGCTGCTCACCCTGGCGGTCGACGACGCGCAGGTGCTGGTTTCGGTGCGCCCGCAGGGCGGCGCCAAGGCGTTGATCTATTTCGGCGGCAATGCCGAAGACGTGTCCCGCAGCCTGCCCGGATTCGCCCGGGCCTTCCCGGAGCATGCGCTCTACCTGCTGCACTACCGGGGCTACGGCGGCAGTTCCGGCTCGCCCTCCGAAGAGGCGATCCAGCGCGATGCCGTGGCCTTGTTCGACCAGGTCTACGCCACGCATCCCCATATCGCCGTGGTCGGTCGCAGCCTGGGCTCGGGGGTCGCCGTACGCCTCGCCAGCCAACGGCCGGCGGCGCGCCTGGTGCTGATTACGCCTTACAACAGCCTCGAAGAACTCGGGGCCCGGCTGTACCCGATGTTCCCGGTGAAGTGGCTGCTCAAGGACACCTTCGACTCCTGGAAATACGCCGCTCGCATCAAGGTGCCGACGTTATTGATCGCGGCCGAGCACGACGAAGTGATACCGCGTTCCAGCACCGAGCGGCTCTACAGGCACTTCTCGGATGGCGTGGCATCGTTACGGGTCATACCGGGTGTCGGACACAATTCGATTTCCGACAGTCCCGACTATCTCAAACTGCTGGGCAGCGGATTGTGAACGCCCCCATCTTTAGATGGAACTTTTTACTCCCGCTCAAACTGCTCTAAAACTCTTCCCATATAACATGACAATATACAGGCGCCATTCTACTGACCTATTAATCCTATCTGACAGCGCTTGAACGACAAGATTAACCGTAACAAATTCAACTGTTCCGATGAACGGAGATCAAATAAAATTTAATTAAAAAACAATCGGTAACAGTACAAACATAAAGTGATTTCTGGAAAACAAAGCAAACAATTCGCGACTCACAATACCGCGAAAAGTTTCAGTTATTAATTTAATAAAAAAACTTCATATAACCTTTGCCCTTATCGCCATTGATGTTAATAATCGCGCCGCTTTCGGACAGTCACGTAACTTACCCTCTAACTTTTAGTGATCAGTAAGTCTCTCCCGTACAACTCCGATCCTTACCAATCTCAACTATCGCAAGTTGATCCAGGACGAAATCATGTCTGGTTCGACTGGTATTGCGGCGCACTAGAACTGCGCAAGGAAGGCATCATCGTTCGCCATCATTCACCGATCAGGATCCTCTCGATTTTCGGCACTCGTCCGGAAGCCATCAAGATGGCGCCCCTGGTCAAGGCTCTCGCTGCGGAGCCCGGCATTCATTCGCAGATCTGCATCACTGGCCAACACCAAAGCATGCTTAAACAGGTGCTGGATCTGTTCGACTTGAAGGCCGATTACACCCTTGAAGTCATGACCCCGAAGCAGACCCTGAATTCGCTGACCGCGGCGTTATACGCAGCGATCGACCCGGTGCTGGAAATGACCCGGCCGGATCGGGTGCTGGTGCATGGCGATACGACATCGGCCATGGTCGCGGCGATGGCGTCCTTTCATCGACGCATCCCCGTGGGCCACGTGGAAGCTGGCTTGCGTACCGGTGATATCTACAGCCCGTGGCCGGAAGAAATGAACCGACGCTGCATCGACCTGGGGGCGGATCTGTTGTTTGCGCCAACCGGCGAGTCCCGCGACAACCTGCTGGGCGAACGCCTGCAAGGGCATACCCTGGTGACCGGCAACACTGTGATCGACGCCTTGCAAATGACGGCCCGACGCATCGATCAGAACCCGGGACTGCGCGATAGCCTGGACCGGCAGTTCGCGTTCCTGCAGCCCGGGTGCAAGGTGTTGCTGGTGACCGGCCATCGCCGGGAAAATTTCGGCGACGGCTTCCTGGATATCTGCAAGGCCCTGCGCCACCTGGCGCGGCGTGCGGATATCCAGATCGTCTATCCGGTGCATCTGAACCCCAATGTGCTGGGCCCGGTGACCGAACACCTGGGTGATTTGCCCAACGTGCACTTGATCGAACCCCTCGACTACCTGGCGTTCGTGCGCCTGATGCAGCGAGCCCACGTGATTCTCACCGACTCCGGTGGCGTGCAGGAAGAAGCGCCGTCCCTGGGCAAACCGGTGCTGGTGATGCGTGATGTCACTGAACGCCCGGAAGCCGTGGCCGCGGGTACCGTGCGGCTGGTCGGGACTGCACCGGACACGATCATTCGCGGTGTCAACGCGCTGTTCGATGACGATCTGCTATGGCGTCGGGCTGCCCGGGCGGCCAACCCTTACGGCGATGGCAAGGCCAGCGCACGCATAGTCGACGCCCTGATGGGGCGACCCGTCGATGAGTTTGTCGCGGGTCGACCACCGAGGTACCTGCAACGCGTGCCCTTGTTAGCGCAAGCCCATCACTCGGTGTTCACCTCTCTGTAACCCGTTCGCTCCCCTCTTATCTGCTCGAGATCTGCCTGATGAAGTCTTCCGTTGCCCTCCATACGGGTGCGCTCAGCGCCCTTGCCTGTGGTGTGAGCCTGCTTGCGCTCATGCCTGCCTTTGCCCTGGCTGCGGACAGCCCGCTCACCCAGGCCATCCAGCGGCTCAACGCCGATACCCGACAGGAGCGTGAAATCCGCTTGAGCGACCTGGGGATCGACGCACCGATCATCCTTGGCTCCACCGACGCCCGACGCGAGCTGTACCTGCCGGTGCCCGCCGGTGTGCCGCTGACGGACGCCACACTGCATTTCGACGCCAGTTACCTCAATGGCGAAGGTGGCCGCAATACGTTACTGCTGTCGCTGGACGGCTATCCGGTTCGCGCCGAAGGGCTCAGCGAAGCCCAGGGCGACGCCAGCGCTACGTTGGGCGTGGACAAGCAAGCGCGGGACAGCGGCTCGCTGCGCCTGGGCATTGCCTGGTCGTCGATCGTGTCCAGGGTGCTGTGCGAAGACGAACGCGCCATCGGCAACGTGCTGCGTATCGAGCCCGCCACCCGCCTCAATTACAGCTACGACGCCAGCCAGTTACAGGACGTCGGCGCCGCCTGGACCGCCTTGCCCGGCAAGCCGGGGATCATGGTCGCCTCGGGCACCTTGTCCGCCGACAGCTACGACGCGGCCTGGCGCCTCGGTGTGGCACTGGAGCGGATTGGCAAGCACAGCCGCATCCTGCCCTTCCCTGCCGTACAAGACAGCGTTGACCTGAGCGGCCTGCGCATCCCCGCCGAACTGCTGGCGATTCCAGCGTTCGCCAGCCTCAACGGCAAAGGCCCGCACGTGCTGGCGGACCCGGCGCAAATCGGCGCGCTGTTGATGTTGGGGCAAACGCCGAACGTCCAGGCGGACCTGGCCATCAACGACCCGTTGCTGCTCAAGGCCGTCAATGAGTCACTGGACGCGCTGCAGCGCCAGATCCAGGGCCTCGACGCCACGGCAGCCAACGCCTTCACGCAATGGCGTGAGCGGCATATCAATGCAGGCCTGGCCGCCACCGGTACGGACAATGTGCGCCTGGCATTGCTCGGCACACGACCGGTGCTGATGATCGCGCCCCAGGCCACCGGCAAGGCGCTGGCCCTGTTCAGTTCAGCCTGGAACACCTTGGCCCGCAGCCGCCAATTGACGGTCAGCGAAGCACAGCTGCCGTTGAGCGCCGACGGTCGCGTGGCCTTGTCGCGCCTGGGCGGCAATCCCGGCGCCATCGACGTATTGGCCAAGTCCGACTGGAGCACCTCGTTCCCCTTGGGCAGTGTGGCCTACGACGGTCGCCTGCCGGTCAAGGCGGTGATCGACGTGTCTGCCGCGCCTGGGGCCTCGGACACCGCGCCGGTGGCCTCGCTGTTTCTCAACGATTATCTGATTGGCGCGCAACAGCTGGTGGCCAATGGTGAAAAGCAGCGCATCGAAGCGCATATCCCGCGCTACACCCTGGGCTCGAAGAACGTGTTGCGTGTGTCGTTCCAGCGCCAGCCGGTCAGCGACCGCTGCCTGGAAACGCCACAAGCCTTCCCGGTCTCGGTGCTGCCCACCAGCCACATCGTGCTGGAAAAAACCGCGCTGGATAACGACTTCTCCGGCATGGCCGCGCGCTTTGCCATGGACACCCAGATCCTCGTGCCACAGGCCTACCTCGAGCATCCGGCGAGCAGCTTGCCACAAGTGATTTCAGTGGCTGATGCCGCCGGCGTTTCGCCGCTGCGGGCGCAATTGAAAGTCAGTGCGGACCCCAAGGCTTCGGTCACGCCGGACAAGGCCTTCCTCGCCTTCGAGCTGCCGATCAACGACAGCCAGGAATCGGTGCAGGTCGATGAGCAGGGTCGCCTGCGCATCAACCACAAGGATCAGGTGCTGCTGGATGTGCATCCCCTCAACCACCTGGCTTTGTTGCAAGTGGTGGATGCCGGCGGCCAGCACGGCCTGGTCTATCGCACCCTGGGCACCGACACACCGCGCTTCGCCCGGCAGATTCTGCTGACCCGCGGCGACGTGGCCATCCTCGCAGACAAGGGTGCGCTGACCACCTTCAATACCCAGGATCCGAGTGGCAGCCAGCTGATCGACAACGAAGAGCCCAAAGGGCTGGACGCCTGGCGTAAACCGTCGTGGTTGTGGCTGATTCCCGGCGGCATCCTCTTGGTTCTCATCCTGTTGCTGGCCGGCCGTAATGCCCGTCGCAATCGCCAGTAACGGAAACCTTCGATGACGTCGCTTTATTGGCCCTATTGGCTGGCCCACTACTACAGCTTCCTGGAGATCTCGACCATCGTGGTCGCGGTGCTGATCCTGATCTCCAGCCTGGACGATCTGTTCATTGACCTGTGGTACTGGTCTCGCCGCCTGTTCCGCAAATTCACCGCGGAGCGCAAATTCCGGCCGCTGACGGCCGAGCAGTTGCTGGCCCGGGATGAACAGCCCCTGGCGATCATGGTCCCGGCCTGGCTGGAATATGACGTGATCGCACCGATGATCGAGAACATGGTGTCGACCCTGGATTACCAGAACTATGTGGTCTTCGTCGGCACCTACATCAACGACCAGCGCACCATCGATGAAGTGGAACGCATGCGGCGGCGCTACAAGCAGCTGCACCGCGTGGAAGTGCCGCATGCCGGGCCGACCTGCAAGGCCGACTGCCTGAATTGGCTGGTGCAGGCGATTTTCCTGCATGAGCAAATCCACGGCATGACCTTCGCCGGCGTGGTCATGCACGACAGCGAAGACGTGCTGCACCCGATGGAACTGCGTCTGTTCAACTATTTGCTACCCCGCAAGGACATGATCCAGCTGCCCGTGGTGTCGCTTGAGCGCAACTGGTACGAGTGGGTGGCCGGCACCTACATGGACGAGTTCGCCGAATGGCACGGCAAGGATCTGGTGGTGCGCGAAAGCCTGACCGACACGGTGCCATCGGCCGGCGTCGGCACCTGTTTTTCCCATCGTGCCCTGCGCGTGCTGGCCGGAAAAACCCAGAACCAGCCGTTCAACACCGACAGCCTGACCGAGGACTACGACGTCGCCGCGCGCCTGGCCAAGGTTGGCATGAACGCGATCTTCGTGCGGTTCCCGGTGCAGTTCCGGGTGCTGCGTAAATCATGGTTCCGCAAGCCATACGAATCGACCCTGAAGATGCCGTTGTGCGTGCGCGAATTTTTCCCCGACACCTTCCGCACCGCTTTCCGCCAGAAAGCTCGCTGGACGCTGGGCATCGGTTTGCAAGGTTGGGAGCAGATGGGCTGGAGTGGCTCGCTGGCCAACCGCTATCTGTTGTTTCGTGACCGCAAGGGCTTGGTGACGGCGTTTGTCAGCATCATCGCCTACGTCATTCTGGCGCAGCTGCTGGGCCTGATCATCCTGCGCCAGAGCGGCCTGTGGGACGTGAGTTTCCCGACGCCTTTCGAAGCCAACGGGTTTATCGCCTACCTGCTGTTGGCCAACGGCATCGCCCTGGCCTGGCGGATCGCGCACCGCTGCTATTTCACCACCGTGCTGTACGGCTGGCAGCATGGCTTGCTGTCCATCCCGCGGATGGTCGTGGGCAATTTCATCAACTTCATGGCAGCGTCCCGTGCCTGGCGCATGTTCCTGGTCGGCAAGCTGCTCAACCGCAAGCTGGTCTGGGACAAGACCATGCACGACTTCCCGTCCACCGATCTGGTCGCCACCGCACCGCGCAAGCTGGGCAGCGTGCTGCTGTCCTGGCAGGCAATCAACGACGCCGATCTGCAAACCGCCCTGGCCGAACAGAAAACCCGACACATGCCTTTGGGGCGGATTTTGCTCAGCAACGGTTGGCTGGACGATGAAACCCTGGCCGAAGCCATCGCCTTCCAGAACGACTTGCCACGGGTGTTCGACGTGGCTGCCAAGGCACGCAATTCACCGCTGATGCTGGACGATGAATTTGCCCTGCGCTGGCGCGTGGTGCCGCTGGGCTTGAATGCCCAGGGCCATGCGCAAGTTGCCGTAGCCAGCCCGCTGCCGGCCGAAGGCCTGCAACAGGTCAGTGATGAGCTGGGCAGTGTGCCCGTGCAGTTGATTGCCCGGGAAAGCGAAATCGTCGCGCGATTACGTCAGCTGAAGATGCGCGAAGGCCAGTCGGTTCCGGATGCTCGCGCGCCCCTGTTGGGCGACCTGCTGATCGAGATGGGACTGCTGGATCGCGAGGTGTTCAGCCGCACCATGCTGCAGTACCGCCCGCAACATCACGGCCGCATCGGCGATTACCTGGTCGACAGCGGCGTGCTGCCTCGCGCCACCATCGAAAAGGCCGTCGCGCGTCAGCACAGCCACTATCCCGAGGAGCTTCCGGCATGAACCGCCCCTTCCTGACCCTCATGGCCACGGGGCTGAGCTTGATGCCTGGGTATGCTCATGCCGAGACGCTGCCGTTGCCGTTGACCGGCCCCGCCTATGAAACGGCCAACCAGGCGTACAACGCCTACGAGCGCAAAGACTACGACCAGGCCATCACCAAGGCCCGCGAAGCGTTGCGCCAGCGGGCCGACATTACCCGCTTGAACACGCTGATTGTGCTGGCTCAACGCGACAAGGAGCTGCGTGATCATCCCCGACGCTACCCGCAGTCGCGGCAGGCCCCAGGCTTCGGTGCCGCGGCCCGGGCGTTCAAGGCCTATGATCGCGATGACTTCGGCCTCGCTGCCCAGGCGGCACGCCAAGCCATCGCTCAGGCGCCCAAGCGCATGGATTACCGGTTGTTGCTGATCGAATCCTTGCAGCGCCAACACAACCTGCCGGCAGCGGATCAAGCCACCAATCAGGCCCTGGCCGTGTTCCCGGACGACGATACGTTGTTGATGCGGCGCGAAGCGATTCGTCGTCAATTGGCGGCACCGCTGGCGGTTCAGGGCTATCGCGCCCTGGAGCGAGGCCAGGCGTCAGTGGCCGTGGACCAGGCCAGAAAAGCCGTGGCCTGGGCCCCGGAAATCGGCGCCAATCAGCAACTGCTGATCAGTGCCCTGCTTGCTGCCAGGGATTATCCGGGGGCAGAACAGGCCGCGTCCGGCGCCTTGGCACAAGACGATGGAGAAATCGCGCCGTGGATTCTGCGCAGCTATGCCCTTGATCGTCAGGGCAACACCCGGGCAGCCGAGGCCGACCTCAAGCGTGCCCTGGCCATCGATGGCCTGCTGGATGCGGAAATCCGTGACATCCGGTTCTTCGCCGCTGACGCTGCATTGGCCCATGGCGAGCCACAACAGGCGCTCGATCATCTGCAGCCACTGGCCGAAGATGACAGCGGCGAAGTGGCCCGCCGACGTACAGCCGCCCGAATGGCACTGCGGCAGAAGAACAACGGCTTGAACGCTGTTGCCCATTTTCCGGCACCGACCCTGAACTGTCAGGAAACGGCCTTCGGCCTGGTCTGTGATATCTGGCCTGGCAACCAGCGCGACGGGGGCACCGACATGGCCGCCCAGGCCTACGCTGCCCTCGCCCGCAAGGACCCGGCGACCGCGGTTGCCCTGGCCAATGAAGCCATCGGCCGCGCGCCGCAGAATCCGGCATACCGGCGCCTGTTGGTCAGCGCCCTGAGTGACCGCAGACAGGTGCCCGAAGCCATTGCAGCGGCCAGCGACGGCCTCAAGGTCAGTGGCGATGACGCCCGGCTGCTGGCCCAACGCGGCCGCCTGCATCAGCAAGCGGGTGACGATGCCGAGGCGCGCCAGGACTTCACCCGGGCCTTGGCCCTGGGCAGTTTGCCCGCTTACGAAGAAGCCAGCCTGTATGCCGCCATCGGCCAGCGCCGAACCGCGCGCGAACGCCTGCAACAAGCGCGGGACACCGGTGAGCTGGAATCGATGAGCGAGCTGCAGCTGGCCTATTTGTCGGTCCAGGCCGGCGATGATGACGCAGCCCAAGCGTCGTTCCGCAACGCCGATGCCGACACCCGACTCACGCCGACGGCGACCCAGGACGCGGCCTACACCGCCATGCGGGTCAACGACGACGAGCAAGCCGTCAGCTACTTCAAGCGCGTCATCGACGCGCAAGCCTCCGGTGACCTGGACATGCCCGCGCAGCAGCTGTTCGACACCCGTCGCGCAGTGGCCGATGTGTCGCGCACCTGGGGCCTGACCAGCACCACCAGTTATCGGGGCAACAGTTCCAGCAGTGGCCTGAGTGCAGCCCCGACCAGCGGCAGTAACAGCAATGACAGCCTGCAAAACAGCACCGAATTGTCCTGGCGTCCCCTGGGTTATCGCAACGCACGATTTGTCGAACTCTACGGACGCGTCACCGACACGCTGTGGAGCAAGAACAGCGAATCGGACTCTGGTTTCGACGCGCTGCAAGGCGCCGTGGGTATCCGGGTCAAACCGTTCACGGCGCTGAACGTGATGGCCGCCGTCGAGCGCACTTTCCCCCTGGGATCGTCGGACGTCGATGGCGACTGGCTGGTGCGCCTGGGCTATGGTTCGAGCGTCGGCACCGATTTGCGGGTCGATACTTCCAGCTGGTGGACCTCGCAGTTGTTCGCCGAGGCAGGGCATTACATCAATGACTCGCGCGATTACTTCAACAGCGAATGGCAGGTGGGTCGCAGCTACGCCATCGGCGGCACGGGCTCGCGTTGGGTCAGTTTCCCGCATGTCGTGGCCGCGTTCGACTACGACTCCAAAATGCACAGCGAGACTGCTGCCGACGGCAGCTCGGACTCATCATCCGGCAAGGCAGGAGGCCTCGGTGTCGGTAACAACGTGCGCTACTGGTTCCGCGAAGATGCGTACAACGCCCCCCGCTCCTACGTGGATTTTTCCCTGCAATACCGCGTGAAAGTGCTGGGCGATGACCGCGCCAAAGGCGTGTTCGCGCGCCTGACCTATTCCTATTGAGGACTGACATGAACGTTCGAGTTTTTTTATGGCTGGGTCTTGGCCTGGTCCCGACAGGGGCGCAAGCCGCCCCTGAAATTGCCCGTCTTTATGCGCCAACACTGCCCGAAGGCTCCGCTTGGGTGCGGGTGGTCAATCCCGGCGAAACTTCCACGCAGGTCCGGGTAGGCCAAGGCGCGACCCTGGCCCTTTCCGCCCAGGCCGAAGTGGCCAGCCCTTTCCAGGTCGTGGACTCGCAACAGCCGATTTACTTGACCGTCAATGGTCGCGAGATCAAAGGCCTGACCGCACCGAAAGGCGCCTGGGTCACGCTGATTCTCGACAGCAACCCGGCACTGGCCCCACGCATGGTCATCGATCCGCCGCTGCGCGGTAAAGACCTGCGCGCCGAACTCAACTTTTATAACCTGGGCCGCGGCTGTGAACGGGCCGACATCCAGCTGGCCAATGGCGCTCCGGTATTCAACCAGGTGCCGTTCAACGGACAAGCCCAGCGCACGATCAACCCGGTGCAGGCGACGTTGGTTGCCAGCTGCAATCCGAACGCCAGCCTGCCGATGAAACTGGCGCCCTTCAAGGCCGGCGATCGCTATAGCCTGTTCCTGATTGGCTCCCGACAGGCGCCACGCCTGATTGGCCTTGTCGACCAGACTGCGCCATGATCTTTTCATTCAAACCCCAGCGTTTTATCCATCGCTTGTCGATTCCCGGCATGGTCGCAGGTCTGCTGCTGGGCTTGTTGGGCAATGGCGTGCAAGCGGCCTCGGCAGTGATCACCGGCAACGGCGGCTGGTTGTTCCCGGCCTGGGAAAGCCTGAGCAAGGTCGATAACCCCGGCACGGCCCGCAACATCGCGCTGGTGAAACAACTCCAGCAGCAACTTGCGCACGAACACATCGGGCTGGTCGTGCTGGTGGTGCCGATGAAAGCGCCGTTTTATGCCCAGCGCCTGCCCGCCGATCAGCCTTTGAGCCCGGCCGTCGTGCAGCGTTACGACCAATTGCAGAGCGACCTGACCCAAGCGGGCCTGACCACGCTGAACATCAAGCCGATCCTGCAACGGACCGAGCAAGGTCAACAGACCGCGTTTTACCGCGCCGACTATCACTGGACAGCCTGGAGCGCCGAGAACACCGCCGACGCTACGGCGCAACTGATCGCCGGGCGTTACCGCCTGCCCGGTGAACCCGGCGGCGGCGCGGCGCTGGGCCAGTGGTTCGACCGACGCGCGTTCGGCGACCTGGCCAGCAATTTCCTGCCAGCGGTCAAGCGCAAGGCCATCGGTCGCGACATCTACACCGTCCGCCATCAGGCAGAGCAAGACCTGCTGATCGATGACGCGCCGGCAGCGGTCCAGGTGGTCGGCAACAGCTTTGTCCAGCCGTACCTGGGTTTTACCCAGAAGCTGTCCAATGCCCTGGACCGTCCCGTCGCGCTGACCTGGAATCCCGGCGACGTCGGCCCGTGGGCTACGCTGCTGCAATACCTGGAGTCGGCGGATTTTGTCCAACACAAGCCGCAGGTGATCGTCTGGCAATTCAACGAAGGCCAGTTCCACCTCGGCCCTGATGCGGCAGCCAACTGGAATGCAAAAGGCGTCACCCCGATGAGGCAATGGCATCAGCGCATCAACAAGGCACTTCCGTGAACATCTTCGGTTACACCGCCAGACGCGCGACCGTTGCAGTCCTGTTGCTTGCCATCATCCTCGGCGCAGGTATCGGCATGCTCTATATGACGAACTCCAAGGCCCTGGACCCGGGGGTAGTCGGCATCGTCTGGCAGCCGGACAACAAGACCGTGGGTATCAGCGGAAACTGGGAAAAACTGGGCGCTCGAGAACTGTTGGTGCAATGGACCGTCGTCGACGATCAGGCTTTTATCCCCGGCAGCGGCCTACCCAGCGTCCCGGTCCTGCCCGATTGGGCGCGTATCGCCAAGGCACCCTGGGCTCAGGATGTCATCCTCGGGTTGGCCGGTTACTTCAGCGAGAACCGTTCAAGGGACAACATCGAGCAACTGGCGGCGGTCTCGGAACGCATCGCCAAACTGCCAACGCCACTGCACGTCACCGGTTGGTATTTCCCGGCCGAAGTCGATCCCAGCTGGACCCGCGCCAATGAACTGCCAGCGCTGCTGGCCAAGCTGCCACGACCGTTGTGGATCAGCGTCTACGACGGCGCCAACATCGGCCCCGCGGCCACTGCCGACTGGCTCAAGCAATGGCTGCCGGATGACATCGGCGTGTTCTTTCAGGATGGCGTCGGCGTCTATGCGCGCACGGCACCCGTGGCCCGAACCTACGCTGACGCCTTGGGCGAACGTCTGGGCAAGGAGCGTGTGCGGATCATCGTCGAAGCCTTCCGCCCCAACTTCGGCGGCGGATTCCGCTCCGCGACCGCGGCCGAACTCAAGACGCAGCTAGCCGCGTATGACGGCTACCCGCTGTACCTGTTCGACGGCCCGCACTACGTGACACCCCAATTGGTGGAGCAATTGCAGCCCTGACGGCCCACTTCAGTTTGCCGAAACCAGCCTGAGACCGATAACGCCAGCCAGGATCAGCGCAATGCACAATATCCTCAGCGCCGTGGCGGCATCCCCCAGCAGCGCCATCCCCAGAATCGCCGTGCCCGCGGCGCCGATACCGGTCCAGACCGCATAGGCGGTACCGACCGGTAGAGTCCGCAGTGACAGTGAAAGCAGAAAGACGCTCGACAAGCCCGTGGCGGCCGCCAGCAGTCCCGGTATCAATCGGGTGAAACCGTCAGAACCTTTCATGTAGAAGGCGAACGCGATTTCGAGAATGCCGGCGATGCCCAGTAGTGCCCATGCCATGGTGACAGCCCCCGTTGGTGTGTTCCGTAAGTTGAATCGCCAGGCGTTGACGCCTGGCGAAACCGGGTGGTCGTTCTACCGACCGAAGGGTTATCTCAAGCCTGGTTGGCAGCCGCGGGTTTCGAACGGAAGGTCACGCCGAGGCGGTTAAAGGCGTTCATCAGACCGATCGCATACGTCAGATCAGCCAATTCCTTATCGCCGAACTCGGCAGCCGCAGTCTCATAATCAGCATCGGGAACGCCGGTTTCAGCGACACGGGTTACGGTCTCCGCCCAACTCAGTGCCACACGTTCGCGCTGGCTGAAGACTTCGCCCGCGTCATGCCACACCGGCACCAGCACCAGCTTGTCCACGCTCACGCCGAGTTTCAGCAAATCGCGCGAATGCATGTCGATGCAAAATGCGCAGCCGTTTATTTGCGAAACCCGCAGATAGACCAGGTCGATCAGTTCGTGGGACAGACCACTGTTTTGCAGATAGACGTACACGCCGCCAAACGCCTTGTAACCCTCGGGAGAAGCTTTGGAGTAGTCGATACGGTTACTCATGATGAGTCCTTGTGTTTGCTGGATAAGGGACGCCATCGTGCTGCCTCTTGGCCTATTTGGTAAGGTCCATGATCGGTGTTCCTATCTGGGCCATGATCATTCCGAGCCTTGGGATCATGGACTACAAAGGAACTCCATTCATGGACCTTTGTGATAGGTCATAAGCTGCATAAAGTGATTCCCCTCACATCAGCACGTTCAGCAACGGGTGAATCATGAAAATCCTCCACGTCACTTGCAGTCCTCGCGGGCAAGCTTCCGAGAGCTACCGCCTTGCACAAAACATCATTGGTTACTTACTCGATAGCACCCCGACGGCAACCGTCATCAACCGGGTGGTGGCGGGTGATGCCATTTCCCAGGTCGATGAGGATTACGCGATTTCCCAACAGTCGTCCGCAGACGTTTCACAAGCAGGTTCTCTCGCCCGCTCGGAAGCGCTGATCCAGGAACTGGAAAGTGCCGATGTGGTGGTCATCGGCACCCCCATACATAACTTCACCGTACCCGCCGCACTGAAAGTCTGGATCGATCACGTCGCTCGCGTTCGCCGCACTTTCAATGTCGGCGCGCAGGGTAAAACCAGCCTGCTGCGCGACCGTCCGGTGTTTGTCGCGGTGGCGTCGGGTGGCAGATTTTCCGGGGTGAACCCGCGTCAGCCGGATTTCCTGACGCCCTATCTGACCGCCGTACTGGGCATGATCGGGCTGCATGCACTAACGTTCTTCTCGGTGGAAGGCACTGCCTTGGGGCCGGATGCCGTCGTGGAAGCCAGGCGCAAGACAGACCAGGTGCTACACGCGTATTTTTCTTCGAATCGATGACCGATGGAGAACACCATGAACCGACTGTTGGCTGTCGCCTTGCTGTGCACCGCCTTTTCGATGGCCTACGCCGCCGAACGCTGGGAAACACTTCCAGCCACGCCCCAGGTCACGACAACCGCTAAATCCGACTACTTGAACGTAAAAGGCGCCAAGTTGTTCTACAGCGTTGTCGGCCAGGGGTCGCCCGTCATCCTGTTACACGGCGGCCTGGCCAACTCCGACTATTGGGGAAACCAGGTCAAGGTCCTCGCGCCTCATCACCGCGTGATCCTGCTCGACAGCCGTGGCCATGGTCGCAGTGGCCGGGATACCCAGGCCTTTGGCTATGACTTGATGGCCGATGACGTCGTTGCGCTGCTGGACCATCTGAAAATCCCCAAGGCTGACGTGGTGGGCTGGAGTGACGGCGCGATCCTGGGGCTGGATCTGGCGATACGCCACCCTGATCGCGTGGGGAAAATATTCGCCTTCGCCGCCAACTCGACCACCGATGGCGTCATTGCCGGCGTTGAAAAAAACCCGACCTTTGCCGCCTACATCGACCGTGCCGGGCAGGAATACAAGAAGCTGTCGCCGACCCCGGACAAATATGACGAGTTTGTCGAGCAAATCAGTCATATGTGGGGCACACAACCGGCCTGGAGCGATGCCGACCTGAAGACCATAAAATCGCCGGTGCTGATTGCCGATGGCGACCACGATGAGGCGATCAAACGCGATCACACCGAGTACCTGGCCGCGACCATACCCGGCGCCGGCCTGGCCATTCTGCCCAATGCCAGTCATTTTGCGTTCATGCAGGCACCCGCTGACTTCAACGCGATCATGCTGAACTTTCTGGGGGAAAAATAACCAGGCGCATTGCTCCTCACTGCAGCGCTGGCCGTTGCAGAGAGAACACTGTTCATCCATACGCGCTGAATAAACCCGGCGGCGCTGCAATGACTCATAGGACAGTCAGAGGACCGGGCCCGGCGGCAACTTATGCCACGGATAGCCCTTCGCGCCGAGTTGAAAGGCGTATTCGAATAAACGCTTCATGTACTCGCCATCGAACTTATGATTTCGGGAAAAGCAAAAATCGGCGCCGATATACGCAAGATTGAAGTCCGCCCCATCCTGCTTCGCCATCCGGTAGATCCGATCCAGGTCGCTGACCCCCTGGGTTTGAATCAAGGCACTGATGGCTCGACCACCAATGCTCAATGTACGGCGCTTCGTCCCGGACCACTGCGGGGCCAGCTTTCCGTTGCGAATGACATAGAAATGACGTTCGTTGCGCACAGGTGCCCCCGGGACTTTGTTCATCGCCATCACGGTGCCTGGCGGGTACAGGAACATCTGCGTGATGACACCGCCATCCACGTGCATTTCCTGGAACAGTTTGCCATCGACTTCCACATCGATCATCACCGGTGAAACTGCGCCGGGAATACTCATCGATGCGACCATGATGTTGCGAAAGAGCTCGAGCGCTCCCGGCGCCTGGCTGGAGGCAATCGTGCCCATGTTCCAGGTGACTGGCCGCGCTGAATCCAGGTCAGTCGTGCCGATCATCAAAATTCGACCTTTGGCATATTCCGCCGCGATCTGCGCAAGGACCTCGGGCGTGATGTATTTGGCAATCAGCCGCGACAGTGGCTTGCTGTCGGCTATTCCGTCGCTGGCAAGACGCGCCAGGACATTGCGCGAACGGAAAATGTCTTTCGGGCCGACTGCGTTGGAGATGCGCTGAATGACCGCATCGTACTGCGGCCCCAGGAAAGCGAACGGGGCGACCAGGGCGCCGGCGCTGATGCCGGTGACGATCTTGAACACAGGACGACTCCCATGCGTGGTCCACCCTGCAATGAGCCCCGCCGCAAAGGTGCCCGCGTCGCCACCACCGGAAATTGCCAGCATACTGGCCAGCGGCAGGATGGTGTCTGCCCTGCCGCTTGCAACGAGCGCCTCATGCTCTCTCTTGTTGGCCGCAATGGCATCCTGGATGAACGGGCTCAGATCCTGGTCCAGCCAGTAGCGAGCATTGGGAATGCCCGGTATAACGGCTTTTTCCGTTAACGTCGGTGGCACGGCGTCGCGGCGTTGCAGGCACGCCTGAAGCAACATGTTGATGGTTGAGGCACCGGGTCTGAGCTGGAACGGGTTCAAAACGCCTCCTCCGGCCCCTGCATTCGACAGAGAACGCGCTCATCTTGTTATTCGGTGAAATGTCCTTACCGGTGGTGCCCGAGATGGCTGCATGCAAGCCGACTGCGACACCTATTTGAACGTCCAGTCGCTTATCTTGCGCTCCTTTACGAGAGAAACAAATAAGCTGACCGCGTCCCGACAGGTCTGGGCAACCCGCTTGCAATGCAGGCCATCGTCGTCTGCCGTGATGCCGGATGTCCCGGTAAAAAAACAATGAGCACACTGTCCGCAGCCATGACCCATCAAATCAACAACCTTTCCCCCCTCGACCCCGCCTCCCCGGAGCCTATTTACCGGCAAATCTACTGGCGGTTCCGCGGTGCGATTACGGATGGCTTGCTCACACCAGGCGAGCGGATTCCCGCGGCCCGGGCGCTGGCCAAGGAACTTGGCCTGGCGCGAGGGACCATCGACACCGCCTATTCACTGCTGACCGCCGAGGGCTACATCCAGTCCCGCGGCCAGGCCGGCACGGTGGTGGCGCCGGGCATCAACGTCAGGGCGTCTTCGTCCCCTACAGAGCGAACATCCGGTTCGGTGGGAAGCGCCTCCATCAGGCACAAGGCGCCGGTCCTGCCGTTTCAAATGGCCCTGCCCGCGCTGGACGCTTTCCCACGAAAAATATGGGCGCAAATCGGCGCACGCTGCGTGCGTGCCACCCGAATCCCGGACATGGCCAACCCGTCGGTCTATGGGCTGGAATCACTGCGCAGCGCGATTGCCACCTACCTGCAGGTGGCACGGGGCATTACCTGCTCGCCCGCTCAGGTGTTCATCACCTCGGGATACCGCAACACCCTGTCGCTGATCGCTTATGCGCTGCTTAAACCCGGCGATCGCGTGCTCGTTGAAGACCCCGGCTACCTGCCGACCCGCCAGTTGCTGGAGCATCTGCAGATGGAAGTGGCCCCGGTTGCGGTCGATCAGGACGGCATGCGTGTCGAAGACGCGGTGAGCAATTCGGCACGGGCGCGTGCGGCAGTGGTCACCCCGGCCCATCAGAGCCCGTTGTGCGTGTCACTGTCGCTGCCGCGACGCCTGCAGCTACTGGAGTGGGCGAGCCGCGAGCAAGCCTGGATCGTCGAGGACGATTACGACGGTGAGTACCGCTACATCAGCCGCCCGCTGCCCGCGCTCAAGAGCCTGGACCGCGAGGGTCGGGTGCTCTATTGCGGCACCTTCAGCAAGGTGCTGTTTCCTGGCATCCGTCTCGCCTACCTGGTTGTGCCGCCGGCGCAGGTCGAACGCTTCGAACAGGTCAGCCAGATATTCCTCGGCGGCTGCCCGGAACTCACCCAGGCCATCGTCGCCACGTTTGTGACGGAAGGTCATTTTGCCCGGCATATCCAGCGTATGCGAAAACTCTATGGCGAACGCCGGGAGATGACTGCGCGGGGGCTCAGGAAAGCCCTGGGTGACAAGATCCGCATCGATGCGCAACCGGGTGGCATGCACCTGATCCTGCGATTCAAGGAACCACAGTCCGATCGCTTGCTGGTCGAGCGTCTGCAGCATGCCGCAATTTATGCAGAAGCCCTGAGCGACTGGAGCATCCAGGGCCAGGCCAATTCCGCGCTGCTGCTCGGGTTCGCCAACATCGACTGCGAAGACAGCGCCGAACAACTGGGAAGGCGCATTCTCGAGTTGATGTAATGCAGTGGATCATGGCCCACTCCGACAGCCGGTTCTTGGACCTTTCTCGCCCGCCCGACGGATCGCATCATCGGTGCTTGCCATCCACCGGGAATCATCCGATGTCCACGCCTTCCCCGCTTCGCAGCATTGCCGTTTTCTCCGGCTCCAACCACGGCTTCAACCCGGCGTATGCCGAAGGGGCCAAGGCCCTCGGCCGGGAAATCGCCAAGCGCGGCATACGCCTGGTCTATGGCGGCACCGACAAGGGCTTGATGGGGGTGATGGCCGATACCGTGCTCGCCGAAGGCGGTGAAGTGGTCGGCATCATTACCGATCTGTTGTTCGGACTCGGCCACCTTCACCCCGGACTGACCCGGCATGAAGTGACGCAAGACATGCGCAGCCGCAAGACGCGCATGAGTGAATGGGCCGATGCTTTCATCGCATTGCCTGGCGGATTGGGGACCTTTGAAGAACTGTTTGAAGTCGCCACCCTGACGCAATTGGGTGAACACCGCAAAGCCGTCGCCTGCCTGAATATCAGCGCTTTTTTCGATCCGGTTCGCAGCCTTCTCGAGCATGCCGTGAAAGAGGGTTTCATGAAAAGCGAACACAGCCAGATGCTGATCTTCGACACCGATCCGCCTGCCCTGATCGATGCGCTGGAGCAGTGGCAGGCGCCGACGGTCACCAAATGGATTACAGCGTCGCAAGGCGTCAATTGAAACGCAGAACCTGTGGGAGCGAGCTTGCTCGCGAAAGCGGAGTGTCAATCAAAACAGATGTTGAATATTAAATCGCTTTCGCCGGCAAGCCGGTCTCACTCCCACAGGACCTGCGTTTAATCGACTGGCATAGGTTGCCAATCGCCGTCGCTTACTTCGACAACTCTACAACCGGCACGCCTTTCTTCACGATATAGGTCGCCAACTCCGACGCCTTGCCCGTACCGACGTTCTTCGCGACATGCGCAGTGCCCGCAGGGATGTACAGGGAGTCACCCGCCTTGAGGGTGACCGGCGGCTGCCCCTGGAGTTGATACTCAAACGTGCCCTCCAGGACGTAGGCGACTTCGACCCCGGGATGAGTATGCTTGGGCGATGACACACCCGGATCGATATCAACCCGAACCTGGATCACCTCACGCCCGGAAACATCCAGGTCGCGCTGCAACAGATCCGTGCGGTGGATCCCGGTTTGCCAGCTTTTGGCCGGCTGCGCGCCTTGGCTGGCTTCGGTGGGAGCCTTTGATTCTTGAGCTTGAGAGACGCCGGCGAAGGCGGCGAGCGCCACGCTGGCGGCCACGGCGAACAGGCCAGCGGTAGCGCACAAGTTGCTACGGACGTTGATACGGGACATCGCATTTCTCCAGGGAATGCACGGCAAGGCCGCGCCAGGTTTGCCGCGGATGCGGTGGCTCTATTGGGAGGCCACCGTGTATCGCGCAAGTGTCGCGCAACCCATGGATTTGTATGCGAAGGTAGCTGTCGACGGGGTGGATACGTACAGATACAAACGAGTGTGGCGTTTAGTTTGTCTGCCATCAAACCATCACAAGGGCAGAGGGTCGGCCTCACCCTTGTGATGAAAGCTCAGGTTCAGGCCAGGTTGATCTCGACCTCGATATTGCCCCGCGTGGCCTTGGAGTACGGACACAACTGGTGGCCTTTATCCACCAGCTTGCGGGCCGTTTCCTGGTCCAGGCCGGGCAGTTTGATGTTGAGGCGAGCCTGAAGCAGGTAACCGCCCGCATTGGTACCCAGGTCAACTTCAGCATCGATGCTCAGGTCAGGCGGAAGCTTGACCTGCATTTCGCGCGCCGCCACCTGCATCGCACCAATGAAGCAGGCGGACCAACCGGCGGCGAACAACTGCTCCGGATTGGTGCCGTCGCCCGGGCCGCCAGGGGACGAATGCTTGACGTCGAGACGGCCATCATCGCTGCGTGAGGCGCCGTCCCGTCCACCCGTGGTGTGGACTTTGGCGGTGTACAGTACTTTTTCGAGCTGGGACATGATGATCTCCTGATGGAAAAGTGTAAAAAATCGCCTTTAACGCACATCCGCTCAAAGTCGCCTGAGTCGGTGGTGTTTAAAGACGTCGATTACGCGCACTCAGGTGAATCGCAAAGCTCGCCTGCTCATCTGATCAGGCTCGGGTTTACCTCCTTCGTGAATGGATCTCTCACTATAGTTGCTGTGAGTGCATCTATCGGGTTGCCAGATGGTGTCTGCAGGACTTGTGCCTGGCACCATCCCATAGGGAATTGCGGGTGTCTGCGAGATTTGTGCCGGGCACCGGGCCAATGTGGGAGCGAGCTTGCTCCGGGCGGCGTTCCGACGATAGCGGCCTGTCAGGCACTGCGATGTTGAATCTGCCGTCGTTTTAGTGTGGGACATCGAACCTGGTGGCAACATCCTCGGGCTTGAGCTGACGACCATTGGCTGAAACCGATTTTGCGGAAAATCCAGCCAACTCGATCACCTGCGCGGCGAGTGCTTGCGCGCCAGACGCTGCAGCCAGTTCCCACCATTGGCACGCTGACATTCCTCTTCGGAATCGAACTGCACATGGGCCGAGACCGGACTAACCGGAACCTGGGCTTCAGCTAACGCCTGAGCAGTCAGTTCAACCATGCGCCCACCCTGCCCGCTCGCCAATGCCTGATCCTTTTGCGCCTGAGTCTCGAAGACCCAGACCACCCTCAGGCTGGAAGGAAATTCGCTGTAATCGATCGCGTGGGTCAACCAGGTGAACCCGACCAATTCCGCCTTGGCCGTCTCGCAGGCCTCGGTCAGCGTGGCGACCAGGAGCCGTTCGATATGCGCTTGCTCGCGTTTGCTTAAACCCATGGCTGAATCCCCAACATCCCGACCATTTGCCCCAGCGTCATTTTTGTCACCATCATCATCACAATCACGAACATCCCCGTAAAACCGATTACACCCATCCAGAACCATCTGTTGTAAACCGACCGATACTCATCATTCAGATCCTGCCCTGTGTCGACCGCACTCAACGCCATGACATGAAGTCGCTTCTGTAACACTAACACCGGAAGCCAAAGCGAACCGACGCACAGGAAGATGATCAGCGAGGTCAGAATCCATTCCGTAGTCAATGGCAGTCCGGACAGTTGCATCAGCAGGTAGCCGGTCGCGATCTGAATCAAGCCGGCCGGCGTGGTAATCCAGGTGTCGAACCGCACGACCATTCTGGCCACGTGGGCGATCACTTGAGGGTTGGCCGTGCGGCTGGCCGCGATCAAGTACAGGTAGGAGCCCATGCCGAATCCGAACAGGAAGATCGCGGCGATGACGTGGAGGTATTTCAGGCACAGGTAGAGCATGTTCAAGACTGCTCGTCAGAGAAGTGTACGGACAGGTGCAGATTTGCCGGATCGTTGATGGCGGCCATGTACTCGTCGACACTGATTTCGCCCACGCAGGCTCGGGCACCGGTTTCAGGACAGTAGCCCTGGACGATTTTCGCCACCAGGGCCACGGCCGCACAGCTCGGAATTTCCGGCCCCTTGTCATTACTGGCCGTCAGTTGCGCGGTCATGGACAGCGGTTTTCCATCGCCTCCCTGCCCTTTGACGTCGATGTACATCGCACTTTTACCGTCGCCAAAACGCTCGAACCGGGTACCCCAGCGATGCAAGCGTGCCGCCCAGAGCGCAGGGTCACGAACCAGACCGACTCTCAGCGCCCCGGCAAGTAGATAGTTGGCCACACCTCCGAGTTTGAGGCCCGAACCAGCCTTGAAACTCAAGGTCCTGACACCGTAGCGACCCGGGAAAATATCCATGTCCGGCACGTCTACATTGGCCAGTACCCGTGTCCCCAGCTGCGGCATTTTACGCAGGGTAAGGTCCTGCCAACCCGACACTTCATGCACCTGGCCGTTCTTGAGTTGCTTGATGGGCTTGCCGGCGTAGGCCAGAACGCCTTCGACAGTGGACAGACCCGGCATCTTGGCTGAAGAAGAAATGCCATGCTCGATCGAGTCGATGCGCTGAAAACGGTGGCGATACTGATCGATGATGGCGGATGACAGCGTCGGCACCGAACTGCAGCCGCTGAGAATGACAACGCCTGCCTGCTTTGCGTGTGCATCGAGTGCATCAATGCCATTCACGAAGGTGCGACAGTCCGCCAGGTCGCAGTAATTCACCCCGGCGTCGATGCAGCTTCGTGCCACGGCATAGGGTTGCCTCTGAAACGGGCCGCCGGTGTGGATCACCCACTCAATGCCCATCGCTCGCAGTGTGGCGGTGAACGCAGGGCCCATGGCATCACCACACCAACTTTCACAGACTCGGCCTGACCGGGCTTGCAGCTCATCGACCTTGCTCAATAGCTTGTATGAGTCACGCCCCGAGATCACCAACGCTATGCCCGGCATCGCGATCAAATGCCTGCAAACGATGCTGCCAAAGTTTCCGTAGCCACCGACCACCATCACCCTGAGTGTCATTCGCCCCATCCCTGAACCATTCGATCATGCAACCTGCCCGCCCCGGATGGGCCCGAAGGAGCTTCTCCGATATCGGCTGACCAGGCAAACAAAAACGGTACGGCGGGCAAAACCATCCATTGCCGGCGTCGATAGTCACCATCAACCCAATGAAGTTCTCTTAAAAACTCCGGGGCGTAACATCAGCTCCATACCAAACAACTACACCCCGGAGCACACCACCATGAAACGCCAAATCTTCCTCAGCATCGCTTTCTCGGTTTTTGCAGCTAACGCTTTTGCCGCTACCTCTGCTCACCCGGTTGTCGCTGAAGGCGGCTCGGATCGTCTGATTGAAAGCCGTATGGCTGAGGGTGGTTCGGATCGCTTGATCGAAAACCGCGTGGCGGCTGATGGTTCGGATCGCTTGATCGAAAACCGCGTGGCTGCCGATGGTTCGGATCGCTTGATCGAAAACCGCGTGGCTGCCGATGGTTCGGATCGGTTGATCGAAAACCGCGTGGCGGCTGATGGTTCTGATCGTTTGATTGAAAACCGCGTGGCGGCTGATGGTTCGGATCGCTTGATCGAAAATCGCGTTGCCGAAGGTGGTTCTGATCGTTTGATCGAAAGCCGTGCGGCGTAAATGAATGGTTTTACCGCGACACTCAACGAAAAACCCGGCCTCGTCTGCCGGGTTTTTTTATACGTGCAATAACCCGCCATTCAAGGGCTGCCCGGGCGATCGCCAAGATCGCCGCCTTCGGTATCGACACAATCACCTGCAAATAGCCAGATTGGGAAATCACCAAACCTGTAGGAGCCGGCTTGCTGGCGAAGGCGTTTTCATGGGCGCTGCAAGGCTTTAGGCCGCCTTCGCTGCGGTGCGGCGATCCGACAAGCCAGCTCCTACAAGGATTCGCGAAGACCTGCTGAACTCAGGGTTGAACACGGTCGGCCTAGGAGCTGCCGAAGGTTCGGGTCGCGTTCGGACGATCTTTTGATCTTCACGTGATGGCCTCAACAGAAACGCGTTCATTCAGATAAAAACGCGTTATCGTTTACGACCATCGCGAGCAAGCTTGCTCCTACACCACCCCCACCCGACGGAGACACCCGTGACACCTCTTACCGCCCGCGAGGTTTACCAGTCATTGCGCGATGCCTCCCTGGGCATTCGCCCTTTGCAGCGCCTCGGCGAACAGTCCGGGCCTGGCCTGGTGCAGGTCGATATCGAGGGCTGGCGCCTGACCCTCGACGTCGACGGCAACCACCTGCGTCACTGCCAGCGCTGCCAGAGTCCGGACGGCCGCGAGGGCGTGTTCGACAGTTGGCAACGCACCGACCCCGTCAGTTTGCTCAGCACCTGGGAGCTGGCGCAGATCGAGCGCCTGTTGGCTGAACTCAAAACCGCGGTTTGACCGCCTTCCACTCCGGCTTGTAACGCTGCATCTGCTTCACGTCATCGCGCTGGCGAATGCCGCAGGTCAGGTACTGGTCATGCAGTTTGCCCAATTGATCGTGATCCAGTTCCAGTTCCAGCCCCAAGCCCGGTGCACGGGTGATCTTCACGCAACCGCCGACGATCGGCAGCTTGCCGCCCTTGATCACCTCTTCATCCGGCTCCTGCCAGGGGTAATGGGGTACGCCATCAATCCTGCAGGCCAAAACCCGTCCCGGTAGGAGCTGCCGCAGGCTGCGATCTTTTGATCTTGATCTTCTCGACATCGCCAACAACCAAGATCAAAGGATCGTCCGAACGCGGCCCGAACCTTCGGCAGCTCCTACACCGTTGTGTATTTATGTGGCTGTCATGTGCATATTCGCCTTCAGAAAGCTCATCAACTCGGCCGCCGCGGGTGACAGGCTGTGGCCTTTGCGGCACAAGATACCGATCTGCCGTTCCACTTTCGGCTCTGAAAGCGGCAGAAACACCAGCTGTTCATTGCCCTGGGGAAACGCCAGGGACGGCAGTGTCGTGATGCCAATGCCTTGTTCGAGCATTGCGATCAGCGAAATCATGTTGGAGACGAACAACAGACTGCTCTCCAGCAGCCCCGCCGCCGCGGTACCTTCAAGCAAACGCGAGGTGCCATTGCGCACCAGCGGATACGCCAGCAGGCTGGACCAGTGCAAGGCCCCGTCGCCCATCGCGACCAGCGGGTGATCATGGCGACAGACCACACCGACCTGGTCACTCAGGATCGGCAGGAACTCAATGCTCTCATCGGGCAGCCAGACGCTGCTGATCGCGAAGTCCACCTGCCCCTGGAGCAACAGCTGCCGCACGCTGTCGGCGTTACCGTCCTGAATGCTGATCTGCAGCTTCGGATGCTCACTGACAAATCGCGCCAGCAAGTGCGGCAGCAACCGACTGGCCACCGACGGCACCGTGGCGATGCTGACCTGACCGATTTCATGCTGCGCCAGCAAACTGACTTCCCGGGCGATCCGGTCGTGGTGCGCCAGGAGGTCCTGGAACAGCGGCAAACAGTGCTCGCCAAAAGGGGTCAGCTCGGTTTTACCGCCTTTTTCGAACAGCGCCTGGCCCAGTTTCTGTTCCAGCTCACGCACCGCCAACGACAGTGCCGGTTGCGTGCGATAGGCCTTTTTAGCCGCGCCATGAAAGCTTTTCAGCTGCGCGACCAGCACGAAATAGCGTAATTGGGTGATCTTCAGCTCGGGCAACACGGTAAGTTTTCCTTATCAATTCATTTTTATTATTAATTTTTATTTGCAGATTAATACTCTCATGATGGGAACCACGCAATCGGAGGTTCCCATGGCACTGCAACCCTGCAAGAACTACATCGCTGGACACTGGTGTGACGGCCAGGCCGTTATCGCCAACCACAGCCCATCGGATGTCAAAGACATCGTCGGCCACTATCACCAGGCCAGCGCCGGACAAACCCTGGACGCCATCGCTGCAGCCCGTGAGGCTCAGCCACTGTGGGCCGCCACTGGCCTGGAACAGCGCCAACAGGTGTTGATGGCCATCGGCAACGAGTTGATGGCGCGCAAGGACGAGCTGGGCCAACTGCTCTCTCGCGAAGAAGGCAAACCGCTTGCCGAGGGTATCGGCGAAGTCAATCGCTCTGCCCAGTTCTTCCATTACTACGCCGCCGAAGTGCTGCGCCAGATGGGCGAGACGGCCGCGTCGGTGCGCCCGGGTATCGAGATTGAAGTGCAGCGCGAACCGGTCGGTGTGGTCGGCATCATCACCCCGTGGAATTTCCCGATGGCGACCGCTGCCTGGAAGATTGCCCCGGCCCTGGCCTTCGGCAACGCCGTGGTGTTCAAGCCGGCCAACCTGGTGCCGGCCAGTGCCTGGGCCCTGAGCGAAATCATCAGTCGCCAGGCCCTGCCGCCTGGCACCTTCAACCTGGTCATGGGCACTGGCGGTGTCGTCGGCGAAAGCCTGATCCAGTCGCCGCATATCGACGCGCTGACCTTCACCGGCTCACTGGCCACCGGACGCCGGGTCGCGGTTGCCACCGCCGGCAACCTGGTGCGCTGCCAGCTGGAAATGGGCAGCAAGAATGCGCTGGTGGTGCTCGATGACGCTGATCTGGAGATCGCCGTCGAATGCGCACTGAACGGTGCCTTCTTCGGTACCGGGCAAAAATGCACCGCCTCTTCGCGGCTGATCGTCTGTGACGGCATCCACGATCGATTTGTTGACGCATTGATTGCACGCATGCGTCAGCTGAAGGTCGGCCACGCCCTCGAACACGGGGTGCAGATCGGTCCGGTGGCCGAAGCCCGCCAACTGGAACAGAACCTGCAATACCTGCAACTGGCCGCGGACGAAGGCGCCACCCTGGTCGAAGGCGGCGAGCTGCTGGCACTGGAGCCGGCCGGGCACTACATGCGCCCGGCACTGTTCATCAAAAGCCATAACGGCATGCGCATCAACCGCGAAGAAGTCTTCGGTCCGATTGCCTGCGTGATCCGGGTCAACGACTACGAACAGGCCCTGGCCGTATTGAACGACACCGAGTACGGCCTCACCGCCGGGATCATCACCCAGTCGCTGCGTCATGCCAGCGATTTCAAACGCCGCGCCCGCACCGGCTGCGTGATGGTCAACCTGCCCACCGCCGGCACCGATTACCACGTGCCGTTTGGCGGGCGCAAAAACTCGAGCTTCGGGCCGCGCGAGCAAGGGCAATACGCCCGCGATTTCTACACCGTGGTCAAGACCACTTACGTGCGTCCCTGAATCGGAGATCGCCATGCACGACTTATTGATGATCGATGGCCTGCAATACTCCAACTGGGACGAAGAGATCTTTCGCCAGATGCAGTCCGGCGGCCTGAGTGCGGTACACGCCACCATTGCGTACCACGAAAACGCCCGGGAAACCCTGTCGCGAATCGGCGAATGGAACCGGCGTTTCGAGACTTGGCCCGAACTGATTCGTCCGGTGCGCGAGGCGGCGGATATTCGTCTGGCCCATCAGGAAGGCCGCGTCGGGATCTTCTTCGGCTTCCAGAATTGCTCGCCCATCGAAGACGACATCAGCCTGGTGGAAATCTTCCGCCAGCTGGGCGTGCTGATCATGCAGCTGACCTATAACAACCAAAGCCTGCTGGCCAGCGGCTGTTACGAAACCGAAGACAACGGCATCAGCCGCTTCGGCCGCCAGGTGATCCGCGAAATGAACCGCGTCGGGATGCTGATCGACATGTCCCACAGCGCCGAGCGCAGCACCCTGCAAGCCATCGAGCTGTCGAGCCGGCCGGTGATCGTGTCCCATGCCAACCCGTCGAGCTTCCACGCCGCCAAACGCAACAAATCCAACGCGGTACTGCGCGGCATCGCCGAGTCCGGCGGCCTGCTCGGTTTCAGCACTTACCCCTTCCACCTCAAGGGCGCGTCGGGCTGCACGCTCGAGGCGTTCTGCGACATGGTCGCCAATACGGCGGACTTGATGGGTGTCGAACACATCGGCATCGGTACCGACCTGTGCCAGCAGCAACCCCTGGGGGTACTCGAGTGGATGCGCAACGGGCGCTGGAGCAAGGACAAGGATTACGGCGAAGGCTCGAAGGACAACGCCAGCTGGCCGTCACCCCTGCAATGGTTCCGCGACAGCCGCGACTTCCCGGTCATTGCCCGGGGCCTGCAAGCCCGCGGCTTCGCCGACGACGAGGTGCGCAACATCATGGGACTCAACTGGCTACGCCTGCTGGAAAACGCCACCACCGCACAACACTGACGCCTGATATCAACCGTGAGGACAGCATGAAAAACAACAACAGCGTCCCGTTCATCTCCCCACCCGGCGATGGACAGCCTCAAGCGCGTATTTTGGAGGCATCATGAAAACCACCAGCACCTTGCAAGTCGACAGCCCGCCGCTGAACCTTGCGCCGCCGAAAAAAGACATCGACTGGCCGCTGTTTCTCATCAGTGGCGGCTTCCTCGGTGCATTCCTGATCGCGGCGCTGATCGACATCGATGGCGTGTCGACGCTGGTGAACACGCTGTTCGCCTGGTCGACCAAATTCTTCGGGCTGTACTGGCAGATCCTGATGCTGTTGACCTTCGCCGTGAGCCTGTTCATCTGCTTCAGCAAATGCGGGCGGGTCCGACTCGGCGGCGTCGACCAACGCCCCGACACCAGCACCTTCAACTGGATTGCGGTGATCATGTGCGCCCTGCTCGCCGGCGGTGGCGCCTTCTGGGCCGCGGCCGAACCGATGATGCACTTCGCCAGCCCGCCACCGCTGTTCGCCGGGGTGCAACCGCACACCGAAGCGGCGGCCCATGCCGCACTCGCGCAGTCCTTCGTGCACTGGGGTTTTCTCGCCTGGGCCGTGCTGGGCAGCCTGTTGTCCATCGTGTTGATGCATTTGCATTACGACAAGGGCCTGCCACTGGCACCGCGTACGCTCCTGTACCCATTGCTCGGCGAGCGCGCGCTCAAAGGCCCGATCGGCACCCTGGCGGACGCCACTTCCATCATCGCCGTGGTCGCCGGCACCATCGGCCCGATCGGCTTCCTCGGCCTGCAAATCAGCAGTGCGTTGCATTCGGTCTGGGGCATTCCCAATGACCTGATGGTCCAGTCGATCACCATCGTCCTGGTCACGGTGATGTACACCACGTCCTGCCTGGTCGGGCTCAAGGGCATCCGCTTCGTCAGCGAAATCAATGTCTGGCTGATGATCGGCCTGGCGATCTTCATGGTCGCGTTCGGGCCGACGATGTTTATCCTGGGCGGCTTCCCGTCGGCGTTCGCCCTGCACCTGGAACAGTTCATCCCGATGACGCTGTTTCGCGCCGATCCGAAATGGCTCGACTGGTGGACGGTGTTCTACTGGGGCTGGTTCATCGGCTATGCACCGATGGTCGCACTCTACGTCGCGAAGATCTCCCGTGGCCGGACCATCCGCGAAGTGATCATGACCCTGTCGATCATCGCCCCCATCGTGACCATGTTCTGGTTCACCGTGGTCGGCGGCACCGGCATCGGCCTGGAACTGCAAACCCCCGGCATCGTCACGGCCAATGGCGCACAACCCGAAGCCCTGTTGCTGGGGGTGACGCAAAACCTGCCGTTGGGTGGCCTGGTCTCCGCGCTGTTCCTGTTCCTGAGCTTCATCTCGGTCGCCACCAACGGCGATGCCATGGCGTTCACCGTAGCGATGGCCATGTCGAGCAATGACAAGCCGAAAAAATGGTTGAGAGCCTTCTGGGCCATCGGCATGGGGCTGGCCGCGGTCGTGCTGATCACCATCGGTTCCGGCGGGGTCACGGCGCTGCAATCCTTTATCGTGATCACCGCGGTCCCGGTGTCGCTGTTGATTTTGCCGTCGCTCTGGGATGCGCTGCGAATCGCCCGGCACATGGCTCGCGAACAGGCTGTCTGATGATGAATAGTTCAGGAATCGCAATGATGTCACCCTCCCGTCCAGATGCTGCCGAACAACCGACCCTGCGCCCCGCGGCCCAGGTCATGGACCTGGATCGGCTGGGCAGTCACTTTCAAAGCCGGCTGAGTTTTGTGCGCAGCAGCATGCGGCGCATGATGAATGAGCAGTGGCGCATCCAGCGCACCTGCTTCGACCTGGATGCCGAAGGCTTTGGCACCGCCATCTACCGCATCGACACCGCCAGTGCGCACTATCACTGCGTGATTTTCTCGAATTACCTGCCACCGGAAAAACGCAGCGACCGGGTGATCGCCGATCAGTGGGACGTCAGCTTCGTCCTGCTCGCCGGTGATGTCGATGGGCAGCAGCTGGCCGATCTGCGGCGCAACGTGCCGTTGCAGGAAGCCGGACGCTTCGATGCCCGGGTGCTGGTGCTGTCGCGGGCCAACCGCAGCCTGCGCAACTTCGAGCGTTTCCTCGGGGCGCTGGCCGAAGGCTGTCAGCCAGACCCGCGGCAACTCGCCGAGGTGGGCTACCTGTATCGCACCACCGCCGTGTATGGCAACGGCAAGTTCGGCATCGCCGACTTCAGTTGCCTGCAAGGCAATGCCGACTTCACGCAACCCTTCAGCGCGCAGATGTTTACCGTGTATTTGCTGCGGCATTTCAGCATCGAGCAAATCGAACACATGGCCCGGGCGCGCAACCCGCAACGGGCCGTCGGCCTGGACATTGCCCTGCAACGTTACCTCGGGGTCGGCAATTCCACGGGATTGGGGATGGCGCCGTTCCTGATCAATCACCCGCAGTTGGTCAATCAATGGCTGTGGGCCAGGGAAACCGCTCTGGCACGGGTCATGGCGCAACCTGCCGATCTGTCCCGGGTGCAGCACTTCCAGGCGCTGATGCAGCGCGCTCGCCAGCACCTGGCGCAAACCACCACCGATGACCCACGCCAAAGCGCTATCGACCGGCAGACCCTGGCCGATCTTGGGCAACTGGCCAAGTGGTTCGACGGGCAGCCCGCCAGTGGCGACCTGTGGCCGCGGGTGCAGGCCTGGGCCGAGAGGCACGGCGGCAACGGTTGCCAGGAATTTCTGGTGAGCCTGCTGCTGGAGCTGTACCCCGAACAGGTCGATCCGCTGGCCGAGCTCATGTCGGTCAAGGAAGGCTTTCGACTCAATGCCGAGATGCCGCTGGATGAGTTGTGCGAACTGATAGAGAGCCGCTACCGCTGGGCACTCGACTATGACCTGAGCGCGGCCGAGGCCAACCATTTCTTCTGGTATCGCTCGGCGGAAAAGGAGGAACCGCGTCTGGGCGAGCGCGCCATGGAACCGGGTGCCGAAAAGGAAATGCAGCTGGGCATTGCGCACAACATTCAACGCTGCCACCGCGCCCTCTCGGTCTACCGGGAACAGCATCCGCAGCAACTGACCGCGCATTTCCTGCTGGCCCAGCCGCAGTTCAAAGGCACCGTCTGCCGCTTGCAGGGCATGGACCGCTGCGCCTATGGGGAAATCCGCGCCAACCTGATGGACCGCAGCATGCTGCCGATCCACCTGCTGCGCTGCAAGCTGGCATTCTTCGGTGCCGGCAAGTTCGACCCCAAGTCCAGTCGCTGGGTACGCATCACCCTGTTCCAGGGCGCGCCCCTGGTCAGCGAAATTGGCCAACCCTTCAGCGATGACTGGAATTTCGCCGTCATGCCCCCACTGGCAACCGCTGCCGGAGAACTCTGATATGCGTGTCTCGCTCAATGAAATCCAGGTGATCTGCCGCAAGGCCTTCGAAGGCATCGGCTTTGCCCCGGGTGATTGCGACGACGCCGCCGAGATGATCGCCTGGCTGCAATTGCAGGGGCTCGACGGTATCGGCGCGCTGAAAAAAGCCCTGGCCTTTCTCCACGATGAAGTCGATCGACCGTTCGATACCTGTTACGAAGATGCCGCACAACTGACCCTCGATGCCCACGGCCAAAGCGTCTTGCGCTGCGCCGCCCAGGCCGTCGAACTGGGCGTGAGCAAGGCCCTGCGCGGCGGCAGTGCGCAGGTCCGGATCCGCCACTGCCACAACCGCCTCCTGCTGCTTGGCTACCTGGCGCGCTGCGCCGATCAAGGGCTGAACTTTTGCGTCTACTGGCGCGACGCTCGCCAGGAACTGGTCGCCACCCTGGCCGCCGGGCAAAGTACGCCGTCCTTGCGGGTGTACGCGTTGCCACCCTCTGCCCGCAGCGACGAGCAAAGCATCAATGTGTTGATCTCGCGGCACTTCACCCTGCTGCCACGGCTCAGCGCCGAGGACACGGATCCCGGCGACCCGCCGCTCCTCACCGGCCAGCTCGCCGGCGGCCTGGAGGTCGACGACGAGGTCTGGGTCATGTTGAAAAAACTGGGCGAACAGGTGCTGGTGGAAAGCACCGAAGAATCCCGACGCCGCGGTGCCGGCGAAAGCAGCGACGCCCGCTGAACATCATTAAGCCTGCTGTCAGGAAACCATCGATGAAATACGCCATCAACACCGATCTCTTCGCCTCGCGCGCCCCCATGGAATGGGCGGTGGTCGGCAACGGCACGCTGTACACCGCGCAGATCCCCATCGACCGCCAGGGCCAGGTGGTCACCGGTGGCATCGAAGCGCAGGCCCGGCAGACCCTGGACAACTTGCGCCATACCCTGGAGGCCGCCGGCAGCTCGCTGGATGCCGTGACCCAGGTGCTGATCTACGTCACCGACCGCAGCTACCTGGCCACAGTGAACGGGCTCTACACCGAGTACTTCCAGGCGCCCTACCCCAACCGAGCGGCCGTGGTGGTCGCCGGGTTGGCCAGGGAGGAGATGCTGGTGGAACTGGTGGTCTACGCGTGCATTGATTGAGCAGGTTCGGCGTCTCATCTGGGACGCCGAACCGCCCTCACCTTGCCACTGTCGATGGCGTTCATCCTAGTCACTCGGCAGTGGCGCCGGGAGTAACAAGGTCGTCGCGAAACCCGGGATCGGCGGGGTCATCCAGCGCCGCGCCCGCCCACGCCCGAATGCCTGCACCTTGCCCGCCGCCGCCAGCGCCTCGAGGGTGCGCTGCACGGTGCGCTGACTGGCGCCAAGGACCAGCGCCAGGGCGGAACTCGACCATGACTCGCCGTCGGCGAGGAAGGCGAACACCGCGGCAAACTTCTCATCGACCGGTGGCGCCAGCACCACCACGTCGGTGGATACCAAAGGCACCAGGGCAAATCCGCGCGGGGTCGCCATCACACCGGCCAAGGGTTTGAGGGCCGCCCGCAGCCGGCCGATTTCGACGCGCAACCGGGCGCGATGGGATTCGTCCGTCAGTTTCAAGCGAAAGGCACCGGCGATCAGCGCTTCGCGCGACACATCACCGGGCCAGGTCTCGGCCATCATTCTGGCCAGGGTGAACAGCACGGGACGGGTGGCGAGGGACACCGACATGCCGGCGCCGCGTACGCTGTAACGACATGCATCCACCACCAGTGACGTTGAGCCGAGCAGCGACTCAACCTCATCCAGCAACAGGGGCCGCTCTTCACCCTGGACGATCAGGCGCGCGGCGGGCGTGTCGAGCATGAGCGCGGCGTTTTCGACCTCGGCGGTCAGCGCCGGAATAGCGGCCACTTCGGCCGCATGCCTGGCCCGTGCCAGGGCATTGTGCGCCGACTGCGACTGCAGGCGGCGAATGGCAATCCCCGCCACCACCAGTTCATGGGCGGCGCGCAACACCGGGGGTAGCGGTGCCGGATCAAGCGCGGCAAGCAAGACTTCTGCCTCATCGAGCCGGCCGATCAACAACAAGCGCCGGATCTGCAGATAGCGCGCATGGGCTGCGTTGACCCGATCGCCGTGAGCCTCGAGCGTCACCCGCGCCGCATCGAGGGCCTTCACCGGCCAACCCAGGTCCCGCGAGGCCAGCGCGATCTCGGCCTCGGCGACCACACACCGCGCCCGGGCCACCGCCTCTTTCGGCCCAAAGGCCCGCGCCGCACTTTTCACCAGCGCCCTGGCCCGCACCAGATCGCCGAGCTGCGCCATCGCGATGCCCCGAAGGGCGAGCGCCGGCGCGTCGTCGCGCAACGCCACCCGGTCCAGCGCCCCGAGCGGATCACCCGCCGCCAGCGCGCGCGCCGCCGCAGTGATCAATGAATCCATGTGCAGTGCGCCATAGCTGTCACTCCCGACGAGCGATACCCGGGTTTGAGTCTGATTCACGGAGTAAAGCATTCGCCGGTCCGCGCTATGCGGTTTTTTGATTGTCACGCAGTCAACGCAGAGGCATAAGCGGTGAATCAGCTGTATTGATGTCGCCTGACACTCCGCCTTCGCTGGCAAGCCAGCTCCTACAGGGGATCTGCGGCGAACACAGAATCCGTGCACGACAGCGATCAACTGTAGGAGCTGGCTTGCCAGCGAAGAGGCCCGGACGGTCACCACAAAAGCCGAAGTCATACGACCTCTTTTACAATTCGCCATTCCCTCCTCGCAAGCAATCATCCCCCACACCCCCCAAGCCCTGAGCAATCCAACAAGCTAGGCACCCTTGCCCCTCCAATCCAAAACGGTACAAACTCACCAAGTTGTACGACAACATAATAAAAACACCCGTCCATCCCCGACGATGGCAAACACCCTTCGAGACCCCGCCATGACCCGCCTCGCCACCGCACAAACCGTCCCGCCCCCCTTCCCCCGCCACCTCGCCGTGCTCATCCTGCTGTGCATGGGGTGCGCCTTCGCCGGCAACCATGTGGCCGCGCGGGTGGCGTTCGATGACGGCGCTGGCGTATTGCTGGCGATCCTGATGCGTTCGGGCGCCACCGTGCTGGTGCTGGCCGCGCTGGTGCTCTGGCAGCGCCAAAGTCTGCGCCTGCCCGCGGGCGCCTGGCGCTGGCAGCTGCTGTTGGGCTTGCTGATCACTGCGCAAAGCCTGTGCCTCTACTCTGCCGTGGCACGGGTGCCGGTGGCGCTGGCGCTGCTGGTGGCCAACGTCTTCCCCATCCTGCTGGCACTGCTCACCTGGGCGCTGGGCGGGCCACGACCGACCGCGCGCACCGCCGCGTTGATGGGCCTGATTCTGCTGGGCCTGGTATTTGTACTGGACGTGCCGGGACGCCTCTCGGCCAACAGCAGCGCCGGCCCGCAGTGGCTGCTCGGCGTCGCCCTCGCCTTCTGCGCCGCCAGCGTGTTCGCCTGCGCGCTGTGGATCACCGATCACAAACTGCCCCAGGTGCGCGGTTCGGTGCGCAGCCTGCTGACCATCTTCATCGTCTTCAGCAGCGTCAATCTCGCCGGCCTGAGCGGCGCCCTCCCCGGCGGCCTGAACCTGCCGGCAACCACCACCGGCTGGCTGGCCCTCGCCACGCTGGTGGTGCTCTATGGCACCGGGTTTATCGTGCTGTTCATCTCGGTGCCCCGCCTGAACATGCCGCGCAATGCACCGGTGATGAACATCGAACCGCTGGCGACCTTGTTGATGGGCTGGATCGTGCTGGACCAGATGCTCAGTGCCGGTCAGGTGATGGGTGGGGTGATCGTTGTCACCGGTATTGTGTTGCTGACGTATCGCAAGACGGTCGGCAAGGTCGAAGCGAAAGAACCGGCCTAACCGCTTATGGCAAGGTGAACCCTCGCAACTTCAGCAACGCGAACGGCCCCGCGCCCAGTTCCGTGCGCAGGTTCCGGGTCAGCTCCAGGCCGTCCGGGGCCTTGAGTTGCAGCCGGTGCAGGATGTCGCTGTCGTTCAGCGGGGTGACCCGGGCTTTTTCCAGCAGGCGGATCAACCCCCAGGTGCCTTCGTAGTCACCGAACAGCCGTTCACTGGCCTGCACGCTGGTCCAGATCAAACTGGTGCCCGGGTGGCTGCTGAAGCCAGGCCAACTGAAGCGCTGCCAGCTTTCCTTCTGATTGAAGTATTCGTGTTTCTCGCCGTTGAGCACGAACGTGGTTTGCACCACGTCGCGCACCGCTTTGTCGCGCAGTTCGAAACTGCATGCGAATTCCTATTTAGAAGGTGCCGACACAGGCATCAAGACCGTGCCCCAGAGTCCGGCCGTGGCAGGGCCACCACCACTGAAGATGAATTGCGCTCCAGCACCGCGCTCAATCGTCTGCGTCGCGGCCGCGATAGCCAGCCAAGGTGATGCTTTCCCGGGATGCCCCAACAACGCATCGAGGTTGCAAAGCGCCTGCTTGCCCAACAGGGGTTCTTTAGCCAACACGGTCGCGATGGCCGAATGACGTTGTGGGTCGATACCCACCCGCCAGGTCTTCTCGATTGACTTCGCTTCAAGCGGCACCCAATCGAGGGCTTGACGCGTGACATAGAGCAGATCGGCGTCGGTAGGCTGGCGCTCCTGTTCAGGACGGTGCAGGTAGGCGATCGGCGCCAAGGTGGTTTGCGTCAGGCGATTGCCGAACAACACGCCGACGGCGACTTCTGCCGTGCCCTCGGGCTGTTCCGGTGCAAGCTGCACGGCCAGCACCAGCAGCAGGGCCTGGTCGCCGATGCGCTGGTCGAGCCATTGGTCCAGCGCGGCCAGCCCATTGCCCTCGACGGGTACTGTCGATTGGCGGATGCCGGACTCTCCCCATGCCTTTTGCCACACTCGGCGCCACTGGTCGTCAGACAAACCGCTATCGACTTCCAGTAACAGGGTGAGCGGCGCGTTATCAGGCAATCGCGCCAGGGTTGGCGCCAAGTCGGAGAGCACCTGTGCAAGTATTCGCAGTAGTGTCCGTTTGAGGTCTGCATCCCTACCCGCTGACAGGCGACTATGACTAACAGTAGTCAGGTCCAACCTCGACGGCTGAGATTTCAGGGCTATGGTTGCGCTCAGCAAGGCATCCAGTTGTGCGGCCGGCGGCTCCCCTGGCGCTCGAAGCGCGGTATACCAGCTCACACTCAACACTTGCTGCGAGCGTCGACCCTGTCGAATTTTGCGGATCAGGACTTCTTCCCGCGCTTCATCCCAACCATCGGCAGCATCGTGTTCGCCCATATGAAACAGCATTCGCCCAAAACCCAGCACGCACCAACTCAGGATCGGTACGCCTAAGGCCAGGCCCCAGAATTCATCAGGTTTCTGGTGCAACGTTTCGTCGCCGAACAGCAAGGTCCCTCCGAGTCCCAACAACAAACTCGACAGCAGCAAGCCGAGCCACAACCAGATACGAGGCCGTTCAGGACGTGGCGCTAGAGGTGGAACTTTATCCAGTCTGATGGGCATGACTAACGCGCTCTCGTTTCAGACAGTGGGGAAATTAATGCACGTCCGCTGCCAGCACTGATTATGCCTTGCATACTTTACCTCTCAACTAGGAGCCCGGCGCCTAACCATACTGGCTCTTTTTAATATTCCAGAACCGAAGCCACTGCTGATCGTCTTTCTAGAGCCCACTGCACACCAACAAATGATATGCAGTCGAATCGAAAACTTTCACTACAAACATTTATCAGTGGCTAGTTTTTTTAAATCATCTTCCGTCTTTCTGGCAAATCTAATGGGCTCTTCAGATCGGAGAATATCGAGATATTTAAGCTGAGGACTGTCGCCATTCAAAAACACTAAAAAAACATCAGCCTCTTTAAAATCAAAGCAACCCGAGGGACCTTTGATATATTTCTGAGGCAATGCATTCTCAAGCGCCTCCTCCGAAGCATATCTATCATAAACTTCAACATCCCCAATCGTTCCCAACAAGAAGTTAGTCGCCAGTTTCTGCTTGAACACGGGGCTTGTATCGAAAGAAAAAACCGAAGACGACCACCTGTTTGAATTGTTCTGTGCAACTTCAACATAGTCCTCACTCAGCGGAATGTTAAGCCCACACGTCCCAGCCGACATCCTGGCGCCATTATAATTATTTCGACTATCAGCGTAAGCACAATCAATTAATATCTCCCTCCCCTTTGACAGCAGGGTAAAATAAAAACTACCTCTGGAAAGAACGAGCAACGCAGGAATGCCGTTTATATCAACCAAACGACGAGCAACATTGTATTCATTACCCGTAATATTTTCATACACTACTTCGCTACTTCCATCACGCAACACCACACTTCCAGCTTTCGCCCCATTTACTATTTCTACTGCAGCTGATTTTGAAAAGGGCGAAATCAAAAACAACACCATGATAAAGAACGTTTTTTTTGACATGTCACAACCCCGAAGACAGCACAGAAGTTTGTTTAAGAATATCTTCAAATTTTTCAGCGTATGAAGTAATCAGTGCCTGCTTGCGGTGACTACGATATTGAAAAACTATAAATACTAATTTTCCGTGTTGCATTTGCAGGTCACTTCGTTGATTTCTTCCTTTTCCTGGCAGGAAAGGTGATCTGCCAGGCCATTATAAAATATTGATTCGCAGGACATAACTGTCTCACCGATGGGCTGTAAGGGGGTCACTCCAATTTTAAATAGAAGTTTTCCATCTTTGAAGGCGCCCTCTTTTACATCCACAGCTGTGTATCCGTCATCAAAGTCTTTTCCAGCTAATGAGCAGATTTTTTTCTCTGCTGATACCGTCCCTCTACCGCCGGGAAGCAAATTCTGGATAACAATACATGACTCATCCGATGAAATAAGATACCGAACCAAAAGATCTCCTACGTCGCCTGTCCCTGCCATAATTACTCCCTTGTAGTTAAATTCCGAGGCCTCACCCAAGCCAACGGCGAAAATAGCCAGTACAAACAAAAAAAAAGTTTTCATTGCTTTATATACTCCGCTCTTCGCTTAAACCTATCGTCTGGGACGTTCAACCAACGATCTTTATTGGACATTATATTTCTTACTAGCCCAATATCACTTTCGACAAAGGGCTTTTGAATGAAAGTTCTCGCATGCGTGGTGTAATCACCTCTATAAATCAAGTCAATTACAATGTCTTGAATCTTGCCATTCACCGCTCCCCAGACGAGTACACCATAAGCATCTTTGGCTGCTGCTGTATTCGATATACGAACCACATCTTTTTTCATGTAATCATAAACAGGCAAGAACAGTTCGTACTGCTGCCTTCTAGAAATCCTATGCTTTCGGATAGCCATCGGAGCGTTGTCGATATAATTCTTAGCTGCTGTTCCATGAAGACCTTTCGCCCCGATCAACCAAGTTACTAGCGGCTCTTCAATGCCTACTGCATACAGGTCTTTTCTTGGATTAGGCCGCTGACCTAGATCGTAACCACGGCCAATTGTTATTCCAGATACGCCACCCGGCCAGTGGGCAACTCTACTGAAGTATCTGTACGATGGGTGCGACTCATCCTCTATATCATTGCCTTCAGCATCAAAGGTTAGTTGACCATAAGGTACTGTTAGCCAGCGCAAATCGTTCTGATCATCAACGGCGAAGAAACTGCTTACCAATCCCACCGGATGAAAGTGATAGACCTCCCCATGCGCCGGAAGCCCGACTCCCGCCGCCACCTCCCCCCACCAACACATCTGCCTGATCCGCTGCTTCTCCGCCAACCAATTCAAATGTGGCGTCGAACCGCTATGCCCAAGTACCTCATCCAGCCGGTCCCATTTGCCTGCCTTGTGGTACCACTCGCTTTCACAATGTACGATCAACTGCGAAATCGACTGCGCGTGAGCGGGCAGGCTGATTGCCGTTCGCACCTCTTCAGCCGTCATCCTGCCATCGCGGTTGGTGTCGATGATGTCGTACAGCCGGGTCTTCAACGGCCCCTTGTCGCCTTCATCCGCCATGGGACCGAAACGCTCGAGTTGCGCTTCGCTCAGGCGTTTAACCGCGCGCAGGAATGAGGCCATGAACTCCTGAGGGACGTCGTATTCGTCGATGATGTCGTAACCTTCCCACGACCAGGGGCTGACCCAGGGGGTGACACCGACTTCTTCGCGCACCCAGCCATTGAGCAGGTGGTTGTCCGCGTCGTGGAGCAGCCCGTCCAGGCGATACCAGTTGCTGGCTTTGCGGCTTTCGCTTGCGGTCACCTGGATTTTTCTGTCGGCCGGCAAAGCATCCAGCACGCTTTGGGGGATTAACAGGTCGGCAGCGCTGAGTGGGCTGGCGGCACTCAATACTTTCAGTTGCGCGGCAGTGACATTATTTTGATGAGGCACCACCGCGGTGCCCTTGGCGAGCTTCAGCCAGGTTTTGTCTTTTTCCGGCAGGCGCTGAGCCCAGGCGCGGCTGGCCTTGATGAACACCTCGACGCCATCGCCACTGAACACCTCCAGATGCAACTTCTCTTCCGGCTGCTCCGCACCGCTGTCTTGATACAGGCCGAGATGGCCGATCAGTTCCCCTGCTTTGATGGGTACGGGCGTGTCGAGTACCACCACCCGGTCCAGCGCCAGCGGTTTCTGCTCGCCTTGCAACGAGGCGAAATCCACGTACTGGTCGATGCGTTCCAGTTTTCGGTAATAGTCGTCACCACTGAGCGTGAAGCGCGTGCCATTCGGCAGTTCCATGAGTACCTCGCTGGGAAAGCTCGGTTCGGCGTAGACATTGAGCGAGCCCCCGAGCGCCCTGACGTAATAGTCGTCCCCGGCGATGAGCATCACCTCGGACATGGACACATAGCCGCGCAGCGATCCATCGGCGCTGATCAGATTGGCGGGGCCGAGGCGGTTCTCCAGCTTGCGCATGTGCCCCTCGCCACTGACAGTTACCTCGGCGCCCCGCGGCAAGAGGTCAATCACCTTGCCGTTCCGGTCCTGGGTGCGCACGTTCAGGCCACGCAGCTCAAGATTTCCGGGGCGGACGTCTTTCACCGTTTGTTTGACACGGCGGATCGGACTCTCGGGCCAGAACGCCGGACGAGTGAGGATGGCGTCCTCGTGGTACACCGACCAGTCCTGCAGGTGCATGTACAGGCTGTAGAAGGTCAGGCTGGGCGGCGTGTCCGGGCTGCCTTTGATCTTCGGTGGCTGAAGATGGTGGCGGACCAGCACGAAATTGCGTGAGAACGGCTTTTCTACGGTTTGTTTATTGATGGAATAAGCCGTGGTCGGCGCCTGCGTGTCGATGCGGTACGCCACCACTTCGCCGTCGGCCAGGCAGTGCACGCTGGATTGATCCAGGGCGGTGGCGGTGCCGCTGTCGAAATGTACCCCGCCGTGAAAGAGACCGCTGCGGCCCAGGGGGAAATAGCCTGCTTTCGCTTCGGCCATGTGGGTCAGTTGCAACAGCGGGTTGCGTTTCTCCTTGAAGGGATGGCACCAGTTCATCGGTGGGGGCGATGCATTGACGCCTGGCTCCAGCGAAGCGTCCGCCACAACCGTCGATAAGGCGGAAGCGGGTCGGATGGGAGCAACGGGCGCAACAGATCGTGAGCGCTGGCCGAACGACGACTCGGTGCCAAAAAGCCAAACGAGAAAATCGCGCATGGTGTGCTTCACTCCTTGTGTCTTGTAGGGATCAGGCTGAGAAATCCGAGAGCTCCACGGACTCGGCTTTGTGCTCGGTCAATTGAGCCAGCGGCGGTATTTCCAGCGATTGCTGGGCTGCACCGCTGTAGTCGAAATGCGCCGACTTGATGTTGAAATCACCTGCCGTGCCCGATTCGATGCTGGAGGGGTCGAGGGTGATATAGCTGCCGCCGGCGTTGAGGGTGATTTTCTTCTTGGCGGTGATGTGGATTTCGTCTTCGGTGCTGGTGATCGCCAGGCCGTGGCGCGCCATCAGTTCGAGCGTGTCGTTTTGCGCTTGCACGCTCACCGGCCCATGGTTGGCAATCAGCTTGATGCCCAGCTTGCGCACAAACAGGCTGAGCCCCTGCCCCACGCCGATGAACAGGCGCTTGACCACACTGAGGTCGGCTTCGCCACCGGCGTTGAGCATCAGGTTGTTTTGCGCGGCCAACTGGAGATGCTTGCCGCTGGTGAGGGCGATGCCCTGGGGCGCGCTGAGCAACAGTACTGACGACTTGAGTTGCTCCAGGTCTTGCCGGAGCAGGTTCAGTTGCGTAGTCACGTCGGCGGGATCTGCATTGGCGGCCTGGGCATCGACAGAGAGTTGCTGCAGCTGCTCGCCCGCCTGTTGCAGGCGGCCGATTGCCGCGCTCATTTCGAGGACCGGCCCCTGCGCCTTGGCCTGCTCATCGACACTGATAAACAGCCCCTTCCCCGCCCGAATTGCACCCCAGCCATCGGTGCGCAATTCAAACCCTTCACCACGTTTTTTCTGCTCGGCATCGACCAAATGCCCCAGGTTCAGCTGGCTTTTGCCACTGTGCTCGGTACTGAGCTTGACGTGCTCCTCCCCCCTTGTGTCCTCCATCCGCAGCTTGTTGTTGGCCGGCGTACGCAGCACGTTGCGTTTGTAATTGCGCGCACGCAGGGTCACGTGGTCCGGGTGCTGGCTGTCGTGCAAGGCATGGGCGATGTACGGCCGATCCGGGTCGCCCTGTTCGAAGGCCACCGCCACTTCGGTGCCGGCGATTAGCGGCAAATGCAGGCCGTGGGTGTCGCCGGCGTAGGGCCGGGCCAGGCGCAGCCACATGCTTTCCTGGCCGGGTTTCCAGGTATCGCGGTCGAACAGGAACTGCACGCGGTAGCGCCCTTCGACGTCGATTTCGGCGTAGGGGTCGTGTTTTTGCGGGTTGCTGACCCGGGCCGGGACGGTGCCGGCGATCTGCGGCTTGGGCTGCAGTGGCGGGCGGAAGCACACGCTTTCCGAATAGGGGATGGCCTGGAACCGGGCTTCGAAGCTGGCATCGCGGGCGGCGCGGGTGCTCAGGTGGGTGATCACGGTGCCGAGGGCGAAGGCCTGGGGCGCGCCGCCGGAGATCATCAGCTTCTGGCCGGGGGCCAGGGTCGCGCTGCTGCTGGTGCCGCTGAGGCGGGTCTGATCGTTGAGGTAGCGTTCGTGCTGCAGGCGGGCGTAGAAGTAGCCGGTTTCCGGCGGCAGGTCTTCGTAGAACTGATAGCGGTCGCCGAGGGCGGTGTAGGGTTCGGCGTAGTGGTAGGCCTCGCCGTAGGTGGTGGTCGCGCCGCGGGTGTGGTCGATCTCGCCGTCCAGGTGGGCGCGGGCGTCACGGTGCTGGTAGGTGCGGATGTTGACCTGGCGTTCCACCACCTGGTGGTGGGTTTGCAAGGCCCAGACGCCGTCCTGCTCGCTGCTGCTCAGGCCGGCGGGTGAGTGGTACGGCAGCTCGATGCCGGACTGGTAATGCAGCTGGTCGTCATGGAATTCGACGACATCGATGTTCAGGCGATCGTCGCTGGTGAAGCGGTACCAGATGCCAACTTCGGCCAGCAGGCGGGCGATGAAGGCCAGGTCGCTTTCGCCGTATTGCATGACTTGCAGGCGTTTGGGGTAGGTGCGCGTGAGCTTGAAGAAAAAGTCCTCGCCGCGGAAGTCGTGGCGGTTGCGCAGGATCTGTTCGACGATTTCCGGTACGGACTGGTGTTGGTAGAGGCGGAACTGCTGGCCGCGGGCAAGCAATGCCAGGCGCGGTTGCAGGGTGATTTCGTAGCGGGCTTCGTCGACGGAGCCGGACAGGCGTTTGAAGGCGGTGATCACGCCGTTGAAGGTGCGCAGCGGTTTGACCTTGAGGTCCTTGGTCAGGAAGGTGAGCTTGCGCGGCACGGGGTGCAGGCTGAACTGGGCCTCGCGGTTGAGCAGTTGGTCGGCGGCGATGTCCTGTTCGGTGCAGGTGAATTCGACGACGTAGTGGAATGGCTGGCTCAGTTGTTCTTCGCCGTGGAAGGCCAGGACGTCGAGGGTCAAGCCGGCGTTGAGGACGTGCAGTTTGTGGCGGCTGTGGTCGAAGAAGGTGCGTATGGGGTTGGGCATGGTCAGGCCTTCCTGGTCTGTGTGGGACGAACAGGGAGGCGTTATGTCCACCCTCGTACAAGCGCTCGAGAGCTTTTACGATGGCGGCCACGATGGAAATAGGACGTTTCTGATGGGTGCGTAGGGCGTTTCTGAGTAACACTGAGAACAGGGTAGGAAAAGCGTAAACCGGTGCATCTCAAGCGCACTTCCCACGCGCAAGCGAGAGAACGATCAGCAGGAATTCGCGAATACGTTAATTGGCAGTAAGGGCGGCAGGCCAAGCTGAAAGATTCTGCCTATCACCCCCGAATACTCCACCTATTAGCTGACTCCGGCACTCGGGTCTAACCTTAATCCAGCGCTGGCATTATAAGCTGGCCGGTTTAGCGCTGATCAGGAAACACCGAATGAGTCCGAAGCTTGACTAGGGCACCCGTGGGCCACCGCGCAGGCAACTCGATTGCCGCTGTTCAGAATTCCCGAGTGGTCAAGACAATCAGTTGATCGAACTGCTGGCCCTGCCGCCTAAGTCATTGATTTTGCTCGTCGCTATTGCGCGCCCATACCGGGACGGATAGCCGGATGAACACGACCTAAAGGTAGCTCACACATGGCAAACGAATCGAAATGCCCGTTCAACCACGCCGCTGGCGGTGGCACGACGAACCGCGACTGGTGGCCGAACCAACTGAATCTGAAGATCCTGCACCAGCACTCGTCCCTCACTGACCCCCTGGACGAGGGCTTCAACTACGCCGAAGCCTTCAAAAGCCTGGACTTTGCGGCGCTCAAGCAAGACCTGCACGCACTGATGACCGATTCACAAGAATGGTGGCCGGCGGATTTCGGTCACTACGGGCCCCTCTTCATTCGCATGTCCTGGCACGCCGCCGGTACCTATCGCACCGGTGACGGCCGCGGCGGTGCGGGTTCCGGTCAACAGCGCTTCGCACCGCTCAACAGCTGGCCGGACAACGTCAGCCTCGACAAGGCGCGCCGGCTGCTGTGGCCGATCAAGCAAAAATATGGCAACAAGATTTCCTGGGCTGACCTGATCGTCTTGACCGGCAACGTCGCGCTGGAGTCCATGGGCTTCAAGACCTTCGGTTTTTCCGGCGGTCGCAAGGACGTCTGGGAACCGGACGAAGACGTCTACTGGGGTTCGGAAAACAAATGGCTGGGCGGCGATACCCGCTACGGCAAGGAAAACGAGCCCATGCAAGAGCCCGGCGAAGGCCCGCTGGTTGCCGAGCCGGGGGAAAACGAGGAGAGCCGTACCGAGCAGGGGCGCAACCTGGAAAACCCGCTCGCTGCGGTGCAGATGGGTCTGATCTACGTCAACCCGGAAGGCCCAGAGGGCAACCCGGATCCGCTCGCCGCGGCGAAGGACATCCGCGAAACCTTCGCCCGCATGGCCATGAATGATGAAGAAACCGTGGCGCTGATCGCTGGCGGCCACGCCTTCGGCAAAACCCACGGTGCCGGGCCTGCCGACAATGTCGGCGCCGAACCGGAAGCTGCCGGCCTGGAAGCCCAGGGCTTTGGCTGGAAGAACAGCTTCGGCACCGGCAAAGGCCCGGACACCATCACCAGCGGCCTGGAAGTGACCTGGACCACCACGCCCACCCGGTGGAGCAACAACTACCTGGAGAACCTGTTCGGTTTCGAGTGGGAACTGAGCAAAAGCCCGGCCGGGGCGAACCAGTGGGTCGCGAAAGACGGCGCCGGCGCCGGCATCATTCCCGATGCCCACGACCCGTCCAAACGGCGTAATCCGACCATGCTGACCACCGACCTGTCGCTGCGATTCGACCCCATCTATGAACCGATCTCGCGGCGCTTCCTGGAGAATCCGGAGCAATTGTCCGATGCGTTCGCCCGCGCCTGGTTCAAACTGATCCACCGTGACATGGGTCCACTGTCGCGCTACCTCGGCCCGGAACTGCCCAACGAAGAACTGCTGTGGCAAGACCCGATTCCAGCGGTCGACCATCCCTTGGTCGACGACAGCGACGTTGCCGCACTCAAGAGCAAACTCCTGGCGTCGGGCCTGACGGTCTCGCAGCTGGTATCAACCGCCTGGGCAGCGGCTTCCACCTTCCGCGGCTCCGACAAACGCGGCGGCGCCAATGGCGGCCGCCTGCGTCTGGCCCCGCAGAAATTCTGGCAGGCCAACCAGCCTGAGCAACTGGCGAACGTGCTGGCGAAACTCGAGAGCATCCAGAGCGAGTTCAACAGCGGCGGCAAGAAGATCTCGCTGGCGGACCTGATTGTCCTGGGCGGCAGCGCCGGTATCGAACAGGCGGCGAAAAATGCCGGCCACAACGTCACGGTGCCGTTCACACCAGGACGGATGGACGCCTCGCAAGAGCAGACGGATGTGGAATCCTTCGGTTTCCTCGAGCCCATTGCCGATGGTTTCCGCAACTACCTCAAGAGCCGCTACCGCGCACCCGCCGAGGCATTGCTGATCGACAAGGCACAACAGCTGACACTCAGCGCGCCAGAAATGACCGCGCTCTTCGGCGGCCTGCGCGTGTTGAACATCAACGCCGGACAAACCAGACACGGCGTGTTCACCCAGCAGCCGGAAGCCTTGACCAACGACTTCTTCAAGAACCTGCTGGACATGGGCGTGGAATGGAAACCAACCTCGCAGGACAACGAAGCGTTTGAAGGAAGGGATCGTAAAACCGGTGAAGTGAAGTGGACCGGGACCCGCGTCGATCTGGTCTTCGGCTCGAATTCGCAGCTGCGAGCATTGGCCGAATTCTATGCCAGCAGCGATTCGAAGGAGAAGTTCGTCAAAGACTTCGTTGCGGCCTGGACCAAGGTGATGAACCTGGATCGCTTCGATCTCAAATAACTCAACCGTACTGCTGAAAACCCGCAACGCCTCCCTCTGTGGAGGCGTTGTGCTTTTTGGCTGGCGAGGTCTTTCTGCGCATTGAACCCGGCGCACTTGACGCTTCAAGCCGTTAAATGGGACAACGTGTTGGCCCTGAAAAGAAGACTCGATGCAAGCGTTGGGTTATTACAAGAATTAAGGAAGATTCGTCAGCCCCATGAAAACCCTATTCTGCTTGCTGATCGCCATCAGCGTCGGTATCGCGCTGCAGTACGCCGGCATCCCCCATGGCCTGTTGCTGGGCTCGATACTCGCCACCGCATTGTTCGCCAGCAACCTGCGCTTTTCGCCCACGCTGCCCCTCAGCCTTGGCTACGTGCAAATCGTCCTGGGGATCGCAACCGGCCTGATGTTCAAGTCATGGGACAGCCAAACGGCGGCGGCGATGCTGCCCAGCCTGGGGTTCATGCTGCTGGCCCTGGCAGTCCAGAGCGCCGTGGCCGGATTCTGGCTGCTCAGGGTCTCGGGATGGAATCGCAAGGACAGCCTGTTGGCCGTCTACCCCGGCGCCCTCGCCGCGGTGTTTGACTTGCTGGAGTCCGAACGTGCGTCCGGCAAAGTGATCGTCGTACACCTGGTCCGACTGCTATCGATCACCGTGCTGGTCAGTTTTTGCATTCCCGCGCAGACCAGCGCGGTGCTTGCCCAGAGCAGTCCGCTGGTAACGGGTACGGCACTGACCCTGCTGTCGCTGATCGCCTTGTGCATAGTGCTCGGCCGATGGCTGCTGCGCGTCGGCGTCCCCGCCCCCTTCATGCTCACCGCGATTGTCGTCACCGGCGTCTACATCAAGATGGGTTATCTGCAGGCCTTCCACATGCCGCAATGGAGTGTCGACAGCGCCGTCGTCCTGCTGGGTGTGCTGATCGGCTCGAAGTTCAAGGACATTCCCCTGTCGGAACTCCTGCGCCACGGCCGCGCCGCACTGGTGTCCGTCACCCTCATGCTGCTGATCGCAGCGGCCTTTGCCGGCGTGGCCGGGCGGGTGCTGGGCAGCGATCCGATGACGTTGTGGCTGGCGTACATGCCTGGCGCCATCGAGACCATCACCATCGTCGCCTTCAGTGGCGGGCTGAACGTGGTGTTCATCCTGACTCATCATCTGGTGCGGATGGTCATGCTGCACTTTGCGCCGGCGTTGCTCATACAGGCGCGGCGCTGGCGGGAAGAGGTGTGATCGGCAGCGGGCACTGCGGGGGGGACTAAACGGGAGAGATCGTGGCAAGGGCGCCGATCAGAATGGTCAACACCAGAAATCCACCGAGGAAAAATGCCATTTTGCCCATGGGGCCTCCTACGTTATGAGTTTGCGGTGCAGTAGCTGATGGAACTGCGGACCGTGCTGTCATTGTGAGCCGCGGACGCTGTGCATTACAGCAGCAGATGGCGCAGGAAAATACGGATCAGATTCCCACGCACACCATCAACATCACTGTCGCGCATAGAACCTGTGGGAGCGTGGCTTGCCCGCGATGGCGTCCTCATGGCTGGCCCGGCTATTTGACCGTGTACATATCCATTTCTTCGGCAACGGCTACTGCCGGTTTCGCTCTTACAGCGAGTCACTTGGAAAAGCCCCAAGTAACCAAGGGCTCTTGCCCCTGTCGTTCGGTGCCTCGCTAAGGCTCGGCATGCCCTCGCTCCGGTCCTGCTCCGTGGGCCCGCCGCGATCGGCCATCCATGGCCGTGCGCGGCTAACCCGGCATCCATGCCGGGTTGCCCACTGCGCAGAACCTCCACTCGGCCTCTCGATGGGGCGTGCACCGCCAAAGCAAAAGCAAAAGCAAAAGCAAAAGCGAGGCGGCCTACCAGCCGACCTGGCTCTCTGATCCGCACGCAATCCAACTGTAGGAGCTGGCTTGCCAGCGAAAGCGCCCTGACAGCCAACCCATCCACCTCGACCGTACTCAATTCCCCCTGTAGGAGCTGCCGAAGGCTGCGATCTTTTGATCTTGCCATTGCTCTAGCTTTGGATCTACACACCCCTATCCCAGAGCCCAAACACCGATATCGCGCAGAGGGCCCAACACGTTAAATGCCCCCTCACCTATTCCTGCGGATCAACCTGATCCAACACCCGATTCACCGACAACTCCGCCAAAGAAATCATCTGCTGAATCGCCAACGCCAGATTACATTTCGGTCCTTCGAGGATATACGCCAACTCACTGGCCATGACACTAGCCGAGGCAAGGGTTTCACAGGCGTGAACTAGGAGGGTCTCGCTATTTACGGTGGGGACAATGGTGAAGATGGCATTGGGACGACGCTCGGCCATGGCTGGCTTGCGAGATGGAGACTCTGGATCGATTTTTGGCGACTCGGTTGTATGGGACGGCTTGGCGTTGTCGTTGAGCATCTGGAACTCCAATGGGTGGGGCTCCTATAAGAAATACGGGCTACCACACCCGATCGCTGCCTTGGCAGCGACGGAGGGAGATTAGCGAGGGGACTTCCGAGAGGCAAGCCTATCGGATTGTAGGAAATCTCCGAGACATTCGGGCCACCACCTTACGGCAGCTATGATGTTTCAAATTTTCGGAAACGCCCAGTCGGTAAGTGGTGAGAGTTGAGACAAAAACTCCAGGTGCTCTATCGTTTTGACCTTTTCAATATGCTCTAAATCTATCGATCCACCGAGAGCCAAAGCAGGCACTAGCCCATACATTTCGTCAGCTTCAAGTTTGCCTAGCTTCTGCACAGCCGGTTTAAACAAAAACTCCAAGTCGTTATAATCGGGGTCCATGGACGAAAAAAACACACGTACCCCAAAATCAAGCTGCTCGCCTGTAAAAATGGAGACACGGGTGGAGTAACGTGCCATATAAGCGGTGATCGTCACGCAATACCCGCTTTTTTCTCCCCACACATAAAGATCACCAAACGCACTACGTGCAATAACATAGTAGTTATCTTGGTGATAAAGCTCTGTATCAACTAACCACTGCGCCAGTACGGTTTCGTATTCCTGAGGGTTGACGGTCCAAAATAACCCGTCCCCGTATCCGCACCACCCAAACTCTTTCCAATACTCGATCAATTGACCGGAAAGTTTGTTTTCATATCGAGCCACGCTCGATTCCGGAACTTCCTGGCGTGTGGTTGGAGCGCCGAACTGTTTGATAAAAAAAGCATAATCCTCGTCCAAAGCCAACTCCTACTTACATCTTTTGAATATTGCATTAATTTTTGTGGAGCCGCGGACAGCTTAGGAAAACGTTTGAAAAATAAAAACGCAATAAAACACGCGTCAGATTTATTTTAGACGTAGTTGAGCGCCTTAATAAATTCGCCTCTTTCTAAGTCCTTTTAGGTCAATGCCAGTACTAGAGCCGGCCATAAACGTCCTTGAGATGGCTAAGTGAGAAGGCGATCAAGTCATTATCACAATTAAATATCAGGAAAACCCCAATCCCGAAGCGGGGACAACTGAGATAAAAATTCAAGATGCTCGACCGTGTTAACTTTCTGCAGATTATCCAGTTCTACCGATCCACCAAGGGCCAAAGCAGGGACGAGTCCATACATCTCATCAGGCTTGAGTCGCCCGAGTTTTCTGGTTGCTGGTACGAACAACTCTCCAAAATCGTTGGATCCAGCATTCATGGCTGAGAAGAAAACCTTCACGCCAAAATCGAGTTGCGAACCGGTGAATCTGGAGTCGCGTAAGGAATAGCGTGCCATCGGGCATGAGATAGTCAGGCAATACCCGCTTTTTTCTCCCCATATGTAAAGCACACCAAAAGCGCTGCGGGCGATTACGTGATAACAGTCTCGGTCGTAAAATTCAGTGTCGGCTAACCAGTAGCTCAGCAACGGCTCATAATCCTGAGGATTGACGGTCCAGAAAATACCATCCGCATATCCGCACCAACCATACTCAATCCAGTATTCAAGTAGTTGGTCTGGGAGTCTATGCCGATATCGAGCAATAGTTGACTCTGGAACTTCTCGACGTTCAATTTGAGTCGCAAATTCTTCAACAAAAAGCGCAAAGTATTCGTCCACTGCCAACTCTCTATTTGCATCTTACGCGATATTAATGCCATCCAGGTAGTACTCACCAATGCGCGGCAAGCCCTCGACAAAAGAACTCGGCAACGGAAACCAGGCCGAGTGCTCCCAGTACATGAACCTGGCATCAAACAGCGCGGCAACTTCTAATAAGCCACCTTATATCAAGCCGTTTTCTTCAAACAATAAAACCTGGAAAAACTTCAAGCACCATTTGTGAACAAAGGAAATTTCAGACCCTAAACCTTACGGTTTCTGTAAGACGTTTCTTACTTGCACAGCCTGACACTTTAGTTCAGTATTGATTGGTATTACATCGCATCCGGATGGGAAAATTTATGTATGGGGCCGACTGCTACTATTCAGGCGTTTCAAATATCCAAAAAACCAATGCCCACAAAAAAGCCCGCTGACCGTCACCGGTTCAGCGGGCTTTCAAACAGCTTTTCTACTTACAAAGCCATATCACTGGCAGCATTCTCTTTCACAGCCTTCGGCTTTTCAGCGGCGGCAGGTGCAGCAGGAACAGCAGCCTGACCGATCACCGGCGGCGGAGTCAGTTCCAACACCTTGGCGGTGTAAGCCCACTCCTCAGCCACCTTCTCAGGACTACCATTCAACTGAGTGCCATAACTCGGCACGATCTGGTGCAGCTTCTCCTGCCAGGCCGGGGAAGCCACCTTGTCCTTGAACACCTTCTGCAGCACGGTCAGCATGATCGGCGCGGCAGTCGATGCGCCTGGCGATGCACCCAGCAGACCGGCAATGCTGCCGTCCTGCGAAGCCACGATCTCGGTGCCCAGCTTCAGCACACCACCGGCGGCTTCGTCACGCTTGATGATCTGCACGCGCTGGCCGGCTTGCCACAGGCGCCAGTCTTCGGCCTTGGCGTTCGGGAAGTATTCTTTCAGGGCGTCGAGGCGGTCTTCGTCCGACAGCATCAGCTGGCCGGCCAGGTACTCGACCAACGGGTACTCCTTGATGCCGACCTTGGTCATTGGCCACACGTTGTGGGTGGTGGTGGTGCTCAGCAGGTCCAGGTACGAGCCTTCCTTGAGGAACTTGGTGCTGAAGGTGGCGAATGGGCCAAACAGGATGACGCGCTTGCCGTCCAGGACACGGGTGTCCAGGTGCGGCACCGACATCGGCGGTGCGCCAACGGAGGCTTTGCCGTAGGCCTTGGCCAGGTGTTGCTCGGCGAGGGTCGGGTTTTCGGTGACGAGGAACGAGCCGCCGACCGGGAAGCCAGCGTATTCCTTGGCTTCAGGAATGCCGGACTTCTGCAGCAGGTGCAGGGCACCGCCGCCGGCGCCGATGAACACGAACTTGGCGTCGGTTTCGGATTTTTTGCCGTCTTTGAGGTTTTTGTAGCTGACGCGCCAGCTGCCGTCTTCGTTCCGGGTGATGTCCTGCACTTCGCTGGACAGTTTCAAGTCGAATTTCGGGGTGGTCTGCAGGTGCGCGACGAACTGGCGGGTGATTTCGCCGAAGTTGACGTCGGTGCCGATCGGGGACCAGGTGGCGGCGATTTTCTGGTTCGGGTCACGCCCTTCCATCATCAGCGGCACCCATTTCTTGATCACCGCCGGGTCTTCGGAGTACTGCATGCCGGCGAACAGCGGGCTCGCTTGCAGGGCTTCGTAGCGCTTTTTCAGGAACTTGATGTTGTCATCGCCCCACACAAAGCTCATGTGCGGCGTGGAGTTGATGAACGAACGCGGGTTTTTCAGCACGCCTTGCTGAACCTGCCAGGCCCAGAACTGACGGGAGATCTGAAAGGCTTCGTTGATTTCAACGGCTTTCGGGATCTGCACGTTGCCTTTGTCGTCTTCCGGGGTGTAGTTCAGCTCGGCCAGGGCGGAGTGACCGGTACCGGCGTTGTTCCAGCCGTTGGAGCTTTCCAGGGCGACGCCGTCAAGGCGCTCGATCATTTCCATCGAGGTGCCGGGTTCCAGCTCATTGAGCCACACACCCAGGGTCGCGCTCATGATCCCGCCGCCGATGAGCAGTACATCGACTTTCTTTGCCTCTTCCGCCTGAACGGAAGTGATCCCCATCGACAAAGCCAGCCCCAGCAGGGCTGTGTTCATTTTTTTAAACATCTGTAGCACCTATGATAAAACGCCATCCGCCCTTCCATCTTCACTCGCAAGGCCCTTGTTTCACGGCATACAGGCAGATGTCGTGGGTTCTTGCGCATGACGATTGGAGGGTGGGCACACAAGGCCGACGTGTTCCATCGACCTCAGTTTATATGTCCCTACTGAACTGGTTTTTATCTTTATTGGCTTCAGCTACTTGAGCGACAGTGATTCTGTTGGCGGGTCTCGTGGACACGCAAACTGAATAAGTCAAAGCAAGTTATTACAAAGAATATCACGACATGGCGAACCCGCGCGTCTGTTCCCCACTTGATGCCCGGGCACGGGCGCCGGGCGCCACTATACTGATCCTGATTTTTCTGCGAGCCGGTGAGGAACAGTCATGAGCGATAAAGTCGATTTGCGCAAATATTCCTCTCAAGTGGTGGACGGCATAGAACGCGCGCCCGGCCGCTCCATGCTGCGCGCCGTGGGTTTCACCGACGAGGACTTCAAGAAGCCGCAGATCGGCATCGCTTCGACCTGGGCGATGGTCACGCCGTGCAACATGCACATCGACAAGCTGGCGATCGAAGCGGAAAAAGGTGCGAATGCCGCCGGTGCCAAGGGCGTGATCTTCAACACCATCACCATTTCCGATGGCATCGCCAACGGCACCGAAGGCATGAAGTATTCGCTGGTGTCGCGGGAGGTGATTGCCGATTCCATTGAAGTCGTCGCCGGTTGCGAGGGCTTTGACGGGCTGGTGACCGTGGGTGGCTGTGACAAGAACATGCCGGGCTGCCTGATCGGCATGGCGCGGCTGAATCGCCCTTCCATCTTCGTCTATGGCGGCACCATCCGCCCCGGTGCCGGCCACACCGACATCATTTCCGTGTTCGAAGCGGTGGGCCAGAATGCCCGGGGTGATATCAACGAGATCCAGGTCAAGCAGATCGAGGAAGTGGCAATCCCCGGGCCCGGTTCCTGCGGCGGCATGTACACGGCCAACACCATGGCCTCGGCGATCGAGGCGCTGGGCATGAGCCTGCCCGGTTCCAGCTCCCAGGACGCGGTGGGCAGCGACAAGGCCTCGGACAGTTTCCGCGCCGGCCAGCAGGTGATGGAGCTGCTCAAGCTGGACCTCAAGCCGCGGGACATCATGACCCGCAAGGCCTTTGAAAACGCGATTCGGGTGGTGATCGCCCTCGCCGGCTCGACCAATGCAGTGCTGCACCTGTTGGCCATGGCCCATGCGGTGGATGTCGAGCTGACTCTGGATGATTTCGTCGAGCTGGGCAAGGTGTCGCCGGTGGTGGCCGACCTGCGCCCCAGCGGTAAATACATGATGAGCGAACTGGTGGCCATCGGTGGCATCCAGCCGTTGATGAAGCGCATGTTGGCCGCCGGCATGCTGCATGGTGATGTGCTGACGGTGACCGGCAAGACCCTGGCCGAAAACCTGGAAAACGTGCCCGATTATCCTGAAGGCCAGGACGTGATCCTGCCCTTCGACCAGCCGGTGAAGAAGGACTCGCACCTGGTGGTGCTGCGCGGCAACCTCTCGCCCACTGGCGCGGTGGCCAAGATCACCGGCAAGGAGGGTTTGCGCTTTGAAGGCACGGCTCGGGTGTATCACGGTGAGGAAGGCGCACTGGCCGGCATTCTCAACGGCGAAGTCAAGGCCGGCGACGTGATCGTGATCCGCTACGAAGGGCCCAGGGGCGGGCCCGGCATGCGTGAAATGCTGTCGCCGACGTCGGCGGTGATGGGCAAGGGCTTGGGCAAGGATGTGGCGCTGATTACCGACGGGCGCTTCTCCGGTGGTTCCCACGGTTTCGTGGTGGGGCACATCACGCCGGAAGCCTTCGAGGGCGGGCCGATTGCGCTGATCGAAGACGGCGACAGGATCACGATCGACGCTGAAACCCGGCAGATCAGCGTCGACGTGTCCGACGCCGAGCTGGCCGAGCGCAAGACCCGCTGGGTGCGGCCGGAATCGAAGTACAAGCGCGGGGTGCTGGCCAAGTATGCGAAGACCGTGTCCAGCGCTTCGGAGGGCGCTGTGACGGATAAGTATCTCTAGGAGGGCAACGTTGTCTGAACTGACGCCTTCGCGAGCAAGCTCGCTCCCACATTTGGTCTCGGGCGCTTACAAATTCTGTGTCCACCCAAGACCCCATGTGGGAGCGAGCTTGCTCGCGAAGAGGCCCTCATGACCAACGCAAAAAAATCACTGAACGGCGCAGCCCTGCCCCCTACCCTGGCCCCTCTTTAAAGCTTCTCGTAACAAATGCGCCCGTAATCCCCTAAAACTTCTGAACGCCCCCCCGACTCTCACTTTTACGCTGGCGAACTCCATGCATCGTCACGATGCACTTCATCGGCAGTTAATGCCCTCAGGTTATGAGTTCGCCTCGCAAAAACCCTCACACAACCCTTCAGGAATCGCCTATGAAACGCTCCATGTGGTTTGGATTGATCGCTACCCTGGCAACCGGCACGGCACACGCAGCTTCCCAGGAAGTGCCCATGAATCTGGTGAGCGCCGAGGGTGTGCCTCAGGCCATCGGCACGATAACGGTCAACGAGACGCCCTATGGCCTGTTGTTCACGCCGAATCTCAAGTCCCTGCCGGCGGGCACGCATGGTTTTCACGTGCACGAAAACGGCAGCTGCGAAGCGGGGATGAAGGATGGGGTCAAAGGCGCTGCGCTGGCAGCCGGGGGACATCTGGATCCGCTGAAAACCGGCAAGCACCTGGGCCCGTATGCCGACGGGCACCTGGGCGATCTGCCGGCGGTCTACGTGACAGCCGACGGCATCGCCAATTATCCGGTACTGGCGCCGCGCCTGAAGACGCTCTCGCAAATCAAAGGTCACGCACTGATGATCCACGCCGGCGCCGATAACCATTCGGACATGCCAAAACCCTTGGGCGGTGGCGGCGACCGTGTCGCGTGCGGTGTGATCTGACCCCACGCGATCAATGCCGGCGCCGGCGATTTCCAGCGCGCTACCTCATAGCCTGAATCGATCCACCGACTGCGACAGCTTGCCCGCCAGGGTGGACAGTTCATCGGTGGTCGAAGCGGTGCGGCCGATGACTTGGCTGTTGCCCTCGGACATGCCGGCGATCATTTCCACCTGATGCGCGATTTCATTGCTCGCCAGGCTCTGTTCGCCGATGGTGCGGGTGATGTCGTTGACCAGTTGCGTGGTGTTCAGCGTGGCGTCGAGGATCTCGCGAATGGCGCGTTCGACGTCGGCGGTCACCGCCATGCCTTTGTCGACCTGGGCCACACCCGCTTCCATGCTGGTCACCGCCTCACGGGTGCTGAGCTGGATGCGCGCGACCATGGCGGCAATTTCCTGGGTGGAGGCGCTGGTGCGTCCGGCGAGGCTGCGTACTTCGTCGGCCACCACGGCAAAGCCACGGCCCTGTTCCCCGGCGCGAGCGGCCTCGATGGCGGCGTTCAGCGCCAGCAAGTTGGTTTGATCGGCAATGCCCTTGATCACCTGGATGATGCTGAAAATCCCCTCGGACTCCTTGTCCAGCGTGCGGATCACCTGGGCCGATTGCTGCGCCGAACGCGCGATGCCGTCCATGTCGTTGACCACCTGATGGATCACCCGCCCGCCATCCTTGGCCAGGGTCTCCGCCTGGTTGGCCATGTTCAGCGCCCGCTCGGCATGCCGGGTGATTTCCTCGATGCTGGCGGTCATCTCGCTGGCTGCCGCCGCCATGGTGCTGGCCGCGGCGCTTTGCTGCTGGCTGCTGCCGGCGACCTCGTGACAGCCGTTGCTCAATTGCTGGCTCATGCCGCTCACGCCATGGGCGTTGCTGCGAACCGCCTCGATCATGCCGCGCAGGTCGCGCTGCATGGTCGCCAGGCTTCGAATCAGCGCACTGGCTTCGTCCTTGCGGGTGGGCTCGACAATAGGTTCGCTCAAGTTGCCATGGGCGATGTTGTCGGCAATGCGGCTGGCGGTCTGCAACGGCCCCATGATGCTCAGAATCACCCAGCGGCCCTGGAGAAGCAGCAATAACAGGCTGGCGATGAGCATGCCGCCAATGGCGAACCTGGCGTTGCTGATGGCTTGCCCGGTACCGGCGCTGGTCTGTCGGGTGTCGGTTTCGATCAACTCGCTCAGAGCGGCCAACTGGTCTTCCAGCTGGCTGAAGGTTGCATTGAAGCTACCCAGTTCCTTTTGCGCGGCCTCCGGGTTGGCCAGCGCCAGCCCGACGATGCGTTCGGCGGCGTTGATGTAGGTATCCAGGCTCGGCTTGACCTTCTCCAGGCCGGCCTTGAGCGTGGCATTGACCGGCAGCTTGAGGTTTTCACCGAGCACTTCACGAAAGTGCGCCGCATGTTCCTCTATGGAACTGCGCACCTCGGCCGTGCTGCTGGTGCTTTTGCCCAGCCCGACCAGCATCGCGGCGAGCACGTCGGCGCGTAATGCGTCGTGCATCATGTCGGCTTCGAGGTGATTGCGCAGCGCGGTCATGCTGACCTCATTGTCATTCACCGCCTGCGCCATCTGCGTGTTTCCCAGGTAACTGACCAGACTCATGATCAAGGCGGTGAGCAGGCCGGTGCCAATCAACAACAGCAAGCGAATTTTTATCGACACGTTGTGGGTTCCCTGACAGTTGGGTAAAGCCCTGCGCGGAGGGCCTCTCTGAACGGGTTATCGACTGTGCCGGGCGCTAGTTGAAGGCTATTTCAATACGCACGTACCTTTTACGACATGCGGTCGTCCTCGACTGTTTTTGCGCGTTTCCCACACCGGAAAACCAGCAACAGGCTGGCGAACGCCCCCGACCACTGCAGAGGTCGACGGCATGATGTTCAGGGCTGACAAAAAACCTGTGGGAGCCTGGCTTGCCAGCGACAAGCCTCTCTAACGCCCGGCTTGCTACGGCTTAGCCTCACAGCCCAGAAGTGCCTGCAGCGTTAGCGCGTTGCTCAATGCAAACCCGCTGGCGGTGTTATCGAAGATGCACCAGCGGGTTGTGCCCGCCTGCACCGGGTTCTGCACCTGCCGCGCCAATGCCTCCAATCGGCTCAAGTCGTAGTCACTGTGATAAATGCGCGGCGAGCCGTGCCAGCGCCAGTATTGAATCCCCAACCACCCGCCCGGGGTATCGCCGCCGGTAATGGGCGATGGGTCGGCAGCGACCCGCCCTATTCGCTGCTCGATCAATAAAGCGTCTGCGTCCAGCCAGCTCTCATGCCGCGGCTCAAGCACCACCGCCCCGGCGTAACGTTGCCGCAGTGCCTGGAAAAACGCCGCGGCAACGCTTTTGTCGTAAGCCAGCGACGGCGGCAACTGCACCAGCAGGCAGCCCAGGGCATCACCCAGCGCCGTGCATTGGGATAGAAATTCGTCCAGCAACAGCTCGCAGCCTTGCAAGCGCTGAACATGGGTGATGAGTTTGGGCACTTTGACCGAAAACCGAAACGGCGCCGGTACCGATTGCGCCCAGCGCCAATAGGTCTGCGACCGATGCGGGCGATAGAAGGAGCTGTTGATTTCAACGGCCGTGAGTTGCGAGGCATACCGCTGCAGGTGGGTGCCGTGCTCAGGAAACGTCGGCCAGTGTTCTCGGGGCAAGTTCCAGCCGGCACAGCCGATGTATACCGACGGGACGTGATTGGCCTGGTTCAATAGAGCACCGCCGCGGCATCGCGCATGAAAATCTCCACGGTCTTGGGCCCTACCCCGTCGAACTCGCGCAAGCGTTTTTCAAAGGCCTGGCGATCCTCGCTGGCGGCCTGAATGTGGCCGATCTTGCCGGCGTATTCTTCGCCGAGTTTTTTACACAGGTCCAACAGACGCGTCGCGGTGGTCTCGTCGTAGCGCACGTAATGGGCTTCTCCCAACATTGAAACCAGTTGCCTGTGGGTACAGCCGCCAAGCTTGCGCGCGGTGTCGCGACCGTGTTTTTCAACGATAACGCGGTAGGCCTGCGCCGCGATTTCAACCTGGATGCGCTTGCCCATCAGGAAGCTGGCGACAAACCATTTGAACAAGGCGCTTTCGTCTGCATCTTTCAGATGAATACCGAGATCGCTGGCACTGATCGATTTGTTCATTTCAGGCTTTCTTCTCCCCAGGTCCGGAACATCTCCGGGCTCCTTAACTTCGAGAAAAGCTTGCCCTGCAAGTTCGTTTTTTTAAAAAGAACCGTCTTCGCCAACGATCTTCAACCAGGGCCAGCGCGCCTGATAACTCTTGGCCTTGTGTTCGAACAAATCCGGTTCAGGATTGACCGGATTGACCCGCAACAGCCCTTCTTCGACATCGCTCAAACCGTAAGGCGCATACACCTCACCCGTCAGCACATCCAACCCGATGCAAGTTCCCGCAATCAGATACCGGTCAATACCGTCCTTTGTGGACTGAAGCCTGGGATACGCCTTGCCGAACCGCTGGCGGTACCAAAGGTGAACCCGTGCCTGATTCTTGATTTCGATGTCCACTTCGAGGTCGTGAAAGAGCTGGCGTGCGAGGTTGATGACTTCGTTCTCCGCCTCCCAGGACACGTCTTCATCAAAGTAAAAAACGTCGTAATCCTTGACACCCCAGGCCGCGGGATGCCCGGCTTGCTGATTCCAGACCGCCTGAAACAGACAGCCTGCGGTCAGCATGCATTGGTTTAGGCCCAGTGACGGCAAGCGTCGGGCTATCTCGGCGTTGGCCGGATTGGTCATTGCGATTTCAATCAGGTGTTCGGTGGTCAACATCAAGCCGTCTCCTTATGGGCATTAATATCCTTGAGAGCTGACGATACATGAAGTCCGTTGAAATACGCCCATCCGGTGCATCCACGAATCGAGTAGGAGGCGGATTCACATCCGCCGTCCTCTCACACCACCGTACGTACGGTTCCGTATACGGCGGTTCAGGTTACACGGCTAAACCGGTTAATCGTATCCAGTATCGAGACCAGCCCAAGTCGATCCCACAGCTTCTTCGGTAGCGCCTGATTCATATGAGGCGCTCCCGAGTTCCACCATGGGCCTCGGCCATTGACTGTCGATTTCCACGCCCGTGCCTCACCGAGTCCCAACCGTATCAAGTTGCGCGCCCTCGTAGAGTGCCGCTTCCATTGACGCCAGATGACACAGCGAAGCTTATGGCGTACCCAGCCATCAAGTGTTTCCAAGGCACGCTTGCCTTGGCTGAGCTTGAAGTAGCCAGCCCAACCGCGCAGCACGGGGTTTATCCGCTCGATGATATTCGCCATCTTGTGGCCCCGCGCTTTACGGAGCAGGCCTCTGAGTCGGTCGCGCAAACGACCTAGACTCATCGTCGCCACTCTCAGCCTCGGTTGCTGGTGCCAGCTCATCCCGTAACCCAAGTAATCACATTTCCAAGACCCGGCTACTCGGCTCTTGTCCCGGTTCAGCGTCAGTTTCAGGCGCTGATTCAGGAAGCGCTCAACACTCCTCATCACTCGTTCGCCAGCACGCGGGCTGCGTACATAGATGTTCGCATCGTCGGCATAACGTACAAAACGGTGACCCCGTCGTTCCAGCTCGCGGTCGAGTTCGTTGAGCAGGATGTTCGACAGCAACGGCGAGAGCGGGCCGCCTTGCGGCGTCCCTTCCTGCCGTCGGCTGGTAACCCCGCCCGACATCATCCCGGCCTCGAGGTAGCGACGGATCAGTTTGAGCACACGTTTGTCTTCGATTTGACGCGCCACGTAGGCCATCAGGACATCGTGGTTGACCCGATCAAAGAACTTCTCCAGATCGAGCTCCACGCACCAGCGGTGACCCGCCGCCACATGGGCACGGGCTGTTTCGATGGCTTGATGAGCGCTTCTGCCCGGACGAAAGCCGTAGCTGTAGTCCGAAAACAGCGGGTCGAAGATCGGCGTGAGCTGTTGCAGCAGTGCCTGTTGGATCAAGCGGTCCGCGACGTTGGGAATGCCCAGTTGTCGGGTGCCACCTTTGGGCTTGGGGATTTTGACGGCGCGTACACCTTGTGGGTGGTACTCGCCAGCCAGCAACCTCGCCTTGAGGGTCGGCCAATACTGTTTCACGTAGCCCGCCAACTGGTCGACCGTCATGCCATCGGCACCCGGTGCGCCTTTGTTGCTGACCACGCGCTGATACGCACGCCTGAGGTTGGCGGGTGCAAGCACCCGCGCCATCAGCGTGTCCGGCTCCGCGTTCGTCCACGTCACAGATGCCGTCGATACCTTTACGCTGTCAGCCGTCATCCTCGGATTCTGTCCGGGACTCGGAGTAACAGTCTTCTCTTGGAGAAATTTCTGCATTTCGGTATTCAACGAGACTCTGACGCCTACTGGCGGCATAACCTGTTCGGCCCTTGGTGGCGCGGTTGACCGCCACTTACTACGGCTTCGGCTGACTTCTGCACGCTCATCCCGTCGCCTCGCGGCGCTCGGTAGCACAGTGGCAAACGTACAGATCTCCCAGGGTAATTCGCGCGACCTTCCTGCTTATGCCTGTCGGATCTACGTCACAGCGTTCCGTGCAAGTATTGGGCTTTAACGGTTTGGGCCGTCTCACCCCGCTGCGCCGCCTCTATCCGCTTCCTGTTCGTCAGGCCAGCATTTTGCCTCGGGCTTCCTTCAGATTCGCAGTCACCCGCGACACCCTTGCCTTCGGCTAACACTTCCCCTTGCCGGGTGTGTAGAGGACTTTCACCTCCAAGTCACCAGCGTGGCCACCACAGCCAAGCTGGTTGCGCTTGCGCACAACGCGCCATGCCTGGCGCACCCACGAAAAAGCCCGCGCAAGGCGGGCTTAGTTAGTGAAAGTTGAGTAGGTGGCCAGCGCTGGTCTCTGGCTTACAAGGTTTATCAGGACTCTGACAGAAGAGTTTTGCGCTCTTCTGCTTCACACGGCATAAGGGCTGGATCTCAGCGCGGAGATCTTTCTAACCGTGTACCCTTCGGAACGCGCCCCACGTTTCCTCGCTATCCGCTTTGCGCATCAGTCTGCGTCTTCACCTACAACTTCAGAGTAGCAAAGAAGCTCCAAGCGTTGAACTCGATTTTTAGACCGATTTCCTTCATCAAAAACGGCGGCTGGAAGCAAAAATACTATGGCCAGCCGCCCTCGGATGAAATTGACGTTCGCACGGGCCGGGGCCGATACTCGGCAGCCCGGCGAGAGCATTTTCGCCGGTACGTTCACCGGGCAAATTCACTGAGCGCAAGGACAGTAAAATGAGCACGCGAACTGAAAAGGCCGTTCTGGCCGGCGGTTGTTTCTGGGGCATGCAGGATCTGATCAGGCGCCAACCCGGCGTATTGTCCACGCGGGTGGGCTACACCGGCGGCGATGTGGACAACGCCACCTATCGCAACCATGGTACCCACGCCGAAGCGATCGAGATCGAGTTCGATCCGGACCAGATCACCTATCGCCAGATCCTCGAGTTTTTCTTCCAGATCCACGACCCGACGACCCGGAACCGCCAGGGCAACGATATCGGTACAAGCTACCGCTCCGCCCTGTTCTATCTCGACGAAGAGCAGAAGCGCATGGCCGAAGACACGGTGGCCGACGCCGATGCCTCCGGTCTCTGGCCCGACAAGGTGGTCACCGAGATCGTGCCCGCCGGCCCGTTCTGGGAAGCGGAGCCGGAGCACCAGGACTATCTTGAACACTATCCCAACGGCTACACCTGCCATTTCATCCGGCCGAACTGGAAGCTGCCCAAACGCGGGTGATGGTGTGGGTGGCTCAAGTCCTGGCGATCAGGGATCGACCTGGCCCATCAGTTCGGCGACCGTTTCCGAGCGATTGGCATAGCGTTGCGCCAACACCGCACACACCATCAGCTGAATCTGGTGGAACAGCATCAGCGGCAGGATCAACACACCCAGGGTGCTGCCGGCGAACAGCACCTGGGCCATCGGCACACCGGTCGCCAGGCTTTTCTTCGAACCACAGAACAGGATGGTGATGCGGTCTTCCCGATTGAAGCCCAGGGCTTTGCCCGACACGGTGGCGATCAGCAGCACCAGCGCCAACAGAATGCAGCACACCACCACCAGCCCGGCCAGGGCCCAGAGCGGAATCTGATGCCAGATGCCTTCGACCACTGCCGCACTGAAAGCACCGTAGACCACCAGCAGGATCGAGCCCTGATCAACGAACTTCAGCCAGTGCTTGTTGCGCGCCACCCAGGTGCCGATCCAGCGCCGGGCAATCTGTCCGGCAATGAACGGCAGCAACAGCTGCACGCTGATTTTCAGAATCGCATCGAGGGTCGAACCGCCCTCGCCGTGCACATCCAACAGCAAGGTCACCAGCAATGGCGTGAGAAAAATCCCGAACAGGCTGGACGCCGCCGCACTGCAAATCGCCGCCGGAATGTTGCCACGGGCCAGCGAGGTAAATGCAATCGCCGACTGTACCGTGGCGGGCAGTGCACAGAGGTAGAGCATGCCCATGTACAGATCGTTGCCGATCAGCGGCGACAACAGGGGTTTGAGCGCCAGACCGAGCAGCGGGAACAGGACAAAGGTCAGGCCGAACACCAGCAGATGCAAGCGCCAATGCCCCGCACCGGCAATGATCGATTCGCGCGACAGCTTGGCGCCATGCAGGAAAAACAGCAGGCCGATGGCAAAGTTGGTCAGCCAGCCGAAGGCGACCCCGATCTGACCGCTGGCGGGCAGCACACTGGCGAGAATCACCACGCCGATCAGGGTCAGGGTGAAGTTGTCGGGCAAGAAGCGAGGGCGGGTCATTAGCATCATCCGGGGCGCCAGGAACGTTGTAACGACTTTAACCTGCCTGCCGATGACCGACTAACGCCAATAAGCCAGTAGATGCCGCCAAAAGGACATGACAGCCACTTTGTTCCCGGCTCGCAGCATCCTGTCGACATTACCAGCGATTCCAACGAATATTGCTTGCAGCTTTCAGCAACGCCGAGAACGCATCCGCAGGACCACGATATTCCAACAAAAGGAGTTCACCTACATGGAAGTCATCAACCAATTGCAACCTGCCGAGTGCGCAGGCATGGAAGACATCCGGCGGGAAATCGATGTCCTCGATCAGGCTGTTATCAAACTGTTGGGCAAACGCTTCCACTACGTACTGGCTGCCTCGAAGTTCAAGACTTCGGCGACCTCGGTGCGTGCCCCGGAGCGATTCATGGCGATGCTGGCGACACGTCGCATATGGGCTGAAGCGGAAGGCCTGAGCCCGGATGCAATCGAGAAGATGTACAGCGACTTGGTGAATCATTTCATTGACGAAGAAATGAAACACTGGGCGGTTCACCAATCCGGAATCTGATTCTAATTTCAGGGTTGTACGGCCGACTTTCTAAAAGCAACCTGCTACCTGACGGCGTCCTGTAAACCTTAGGGGAGCTTCACATCCTGGCTGGTCAATCGCGACACGGATCATCGACGAAACGGAAATTACCGCCTACGCTCGTAAGAGAATCCGGCGAGTAGCTTTCTGAAGAAAAGTTTATTGCCCTTACCTATATTCCAAATCGAACGCAGAAAACTTTTCCCTTAGAACTCCTTCGCACCGTTGGAGGATATGATGACCGATGAATCTAAATCGCCGTGGAATAGCCTTGAGATAGCCAAGCTTTTTGTGACACCAGTTGTTGTCGCACTACTTGGATTTTTTTTCCAATCGCAACTGGCGGATCAGGCAAGCACCACGCAAAAACTTCTTGCTGACCAGGCTCGTTCTTGGCAACAAAGTCAGCGATTAGCAAATCGACGCCTTGAGCTGTACGACGAGATTAGTGACGATCTGAACAGGATTTACTGTTTCGTTGAAGACGTTGGTTCCTGGAAGGAAGACAACCCTGAAACTATCATTGCCTACAAGCGCCATGTCGACCGCGAAATGCATTCTCACCGCGCAATTTGGTCGAATGATGCCTTTTCAGCTTATTTGAAATATATGGATTCAGCGTTCATTGAGTATGCAGGCGGAGTCGGAGGGGATGCCCAAATCGCAACGACTGTTGTCGAAAAAAGGAAGGGTATCGACGGTTGGTCAACTGCTTGGGAGAGCCAGCTTACCGGTAAGCGAGTCGATGAGCATCAGAGCAACTACGATCGATTACAGAACCTGTTGTCGCGAGACATGTCTTTAATCCTCGAAAAATAACGATTTTTCACCTTGATTGAGAGGACCCGCTATCACGGTATAAGTGACATGACAGTAAATCCCCTACCCCACGAGGCGTTTTTTGCATATGACCCCACGAAACCGAAAGTTACTCGCTGCAATCGCCGGTCTTATTTTCGTATTGGTGGGATTCCCAATTGCGTTTGTAGGGCATTTTTTCATTGCAAGTTTAGGAGATATGATCACTTCGCCCAACACCGTACCTAATTGGTCGATACCCGATGAAAGATCAAATTTTTATTTATTCTTCATTAGCGGACTGATAATTGCTGCTGGGATTTCTGTAACAGCATTACTTTGGTCTCCGCGCTCTAGCTACTCCTCACGCTGTATCATTTACATATCTCTGCTCGCTATTTTACTGCCGGTCTCAGTATTCAATTACGCTCACGCCGATTTTATAGTGAATCGCTCTGCGCAGGCGCTTTTAAATATTTTTCTCGTATTGGGCGGCTCGATTGTAGTAACGGAATTATATCTTTTGAAATCACCTGCCCGGGATCTTCTCGCTTTGCAAATTCTTGCGGTACTCTCGCTATCACTAACGGCAGTATTTATACCTGCGACATTCTCCATTATATGGCTGCTAAACACATTAGGCGTAATCTCGGAAACAAATTCGAAATCACTCGGAATCCCAACGATCTCCACCATCTCCGGGGCATTATCCGCAGTTGTTGGTTACGTTAAATTCAGGCGAGAACTCAAAAACGAACCCAAGTAGATTGGGCAAACGACAGGACATTAAACTTTTATTCCAGTAAGCCACGAACGCTTGTCGTTTAATGTCATGACCGTGGCTGGACAACTCTGGCCAGCTGCTAATTTAGTGTTCCAGAACATCGACCTGGGCTTGAGGTTAATGATGCTTAGGAGATGACTGAACAGCCCGAGGTCTAAAAGGGCTGAGCGACGGCCTGACTAAACCCTTCGCTATCCGGCCACAACGGACTTAACACCCATGAACGAGACGATCAGCCAGGAAAACCTTCCGCACTTGGCAGCGCCTATGTATCATCAGCCCGGGCCGCTGCTGCCCGCCGCTCGCTCCCGCAGGGAAAGGTGAAAGCATCTGTTTTTCCAAATCATGTCGTATCTCTTGACGGTCGGGATTTGGCAACGCGAGCTCCAAAAAGCCTCGACTACAGGAGCAACGATGTTTTCAATCGAGCAAGCCAAGCAGATGGCCAAGCGGCTACGTGCCTCGCTTCAGACGCGCGATCAAGCAGTGCCTCACTCCACCGCGCTTGAACTGGTTGCGCAACAACTGGGTTACAAGGACTGGAACACCGCGTCAGCGCTGCTGCCCCAGGAAAACCCGCAGCCAACGATTACTTTCGAAAAACCCATCCCGATATTGCGAATGTTCGACGAAACCAAGGCGCGGGAGTTCTATCTGGATTTCCTGGGTTTCAGCGTCGAATTCGAGCACCGCTTCGAAGCCGATCTGCCACTGTACCTGGGGATCAGCCGAGACGGGCTGCAACTGCATCTGTCCGAACATCATGGCGATGCGAGCCCCGGGGCCACGGTGTTTGTGCCCATGCACAATATCGAACGGCTGCGGGATGAATTACTGGCCAAGCGCTACGGCTACGGACGCCCGGAAATTGTGCAGCAGGGCTGGGGCCAAGTGCTGGAAGTCTACGACCCTTTCGGTAACCGGATCCGGTTCTGCCAAAGCTGACCCCGCCGGACGGACTGGGCAGGCCCGGTCCGTCCTCGTTCGATTGCACCCTTGGCGACAGATTGCCATTGGGCCAAAAGCGGTCAATACCGCACCGTTTCGTCTACCCTCACAATGCGCCCTGCAGCCATCAGTTGGTGCCCGGCGCATCGACATTCTTGCGTTAATGTACCGGAGAATTTTCATGTTAAAACGCCCCCTGGCATTGGCCGTTGGCTTGACCCTGTCGTTTTGCACCCTGCTGGCGCAAGCCGCCGACACCCTGAAAGTCAGCGCCATTCCCGATGAAGCGCCCACCGAACTGTTGCGCAAGTTCAAGCCGCTGGGCGCTTATCTGGAACAGCAATTGGGCATGAAGGTCGAGTTTGTGCCCGTGAGCGACTATCCGGCCGTGGTCGAGGCGCTCGCTACCGACCGGATCGACATGGCTTGGCTGGGCGGCTTCACGTTCGTGCAGGCCCGCCTGAAAACCGGCAATGCCATACCGCTGGTACAGCGCGAACAGGATGCTCAGTTCACCAGCAAATTCATCACAGCCGACCCGGCCGTCAAGTCGCTGGCCGATCTCAAAGGCAAGACCTTTGCCTTCGGCTCGGTGTCTTCCACTTCAGGCAGCCTCATGCCGCGCTATTTCATGCTCAAGGACGGCATCAAGCCGGAAACCTATTTCAGTCGCGTGGGCTACTCCGGTGCCCATGATGCCACCGTCGCCTGGGTCCAGGCCGGCAAGGTGGACGCCGGGGTCCTGAACGCCAGCGTCTGGGAAAAACTGGTCGCCGCCGGCAAGGTCGACACCACCAAGGTCAAAGTGTTTGCCACCACCCCGGCCTACTTCGACTACAACTGGACGGTGCGCGGGACCCTCGACCCGGCGCTGGCGGCGAAGATCAAGGCTGCCTTCCTGGCGCTCGATCCGGCGAAGCCCAAAGACAAGGAAATCCTCGATCTGCAGGCCGCCAGCCGATTCATCGAAACCAGCCCTGACAACTACAAGGGCATCGAAGAAGCCGCACGCGCCGCCGATCTGCTCAAATGACGTTGCATCTGACCCAGGTCAGCCTTACCCACGCCAACGGCGTCCAGGCGCTGCAGGGCGTGGACCTGCACATCGCAGCACGGGAACAGGTCGCCATCATCGGCCCGTCCGGGGCGGGCAAGTCGAGCCTGCTCAACCTGCTGGCCACCGCCCTGCGCCCTGGCAGCGGCGAGTTGCAGGTACTCGGCGAGCGCGCCTGGCAGCTGTCTGCCCGTCAGCGCCAGCGTTTGCGCGCGCGCATCGGTCTGATCCATCAAGCACCACCGCTGCCACCGCGCCAGCGCGTGGTCACCGCGGTCCTGGCCGGCAAGCTGGGCCAGTGGGGCCTGGGCAAGAGCCTGCTGAACCTGCTGCATCCGCTGGATATTCCGGGCGCACGCGCGGCATTGGCCAGGCTGGACCTTGGCGACAAGTTGTTTGCGCAATGCCAGCAACTGTCCGGTGGCCAGCTGCAGCGCGTGGGCATTGCCCGGGTGCTGTATCAAGCGCCCGAGGTGTTGCTGGCCGATGAACCGGTATCGGCCATGGACCCGGTGTTGGCCGAGCACACGCTGTCGGTGCTGTGCCGCCATGCCCGGGAACACAACGTCACCCTGGTCGCCAGCCTGCATGCGGTGGAATTGGCCCTGGCGCACTTTTCGCGGATCATCGGCTTGCGTGATGGACAGATCCTGTTCGACCTGCCCGCCGGCGCCGTCGACCGCGAGCTGCTCGACAAGCTCTACGCCAATGAGCAGCTGCAGTCGTCGCCGGTTGTTCCGGCACCCTTGGTTGTGCAGATTCCCCGATGCTGACGCGCGATACCCGAGATCCCGCCACCCGCCCCCGCTTGCTGTTCACGCTGCTGGCCCTGGTCCTGCTGTGGCCGGGCATCCTCTTCAGCGAGTTGGACCTGAGCGTACTGGTAGCCAGTGACAGCCAGAGCGAGATCGGCAAGTTCGTGTCAGCCTTCTGGCCACCCGCCGATGACGAGGCGTTCATCGAGCTGTTGTTGCAAGCCACCCTGCAGACCCTGGCCATCGCCACGGCCGGCATGGCTTTGGCGTTGCTGTTGGCAATCCCCGCCAGCCTGCTGGCCAGTCGCGCCCTGTCGCTGTCTGCTGCCTCCCGTGCCGGTCACCCGGGCTTTTGGGGCCGACTGCTGCGCTGGCCGGTTCGCGGCTTGCTGATCTTCCTGCGCAGCGTGCCGGAAATCGTCTGGGCCCTGCTGTTCGTGCGCGCCGTCGGCCTCGGTCCGACCGCCGGGGTGCTGGCCATTGCCATTACCTACAGCGGCATGTTGGGCAAGGTCTACGCGGAGATTTTCGAGTCGGTCGACCAGCGCCCGGCCCACGCGCTGCTGCAGTCCGGCAGCGGTCGGCTTGCGGCCTTTTGCTACGGGATCCTGCCCAATGTCGCCGCGGAGCTGCTGTCGTACACGGTGTACCGCTGGGAATGCGCCATCCGCGCTTCGGTGGTGATGGGCTTCGTCGGGGCCGGCGGCCTGGGCCAGCAAATGGACCTGTCGTTGCGCATGTTCGCTGGCGGTGAGGTGGCCAGTCTGTTGCTGACGTTCCTCGTGCTGGTGTTGCTCGCCGATCAACTCAGCCGCCTGCTGCGCTGGAGGCTGGCATGAATCGCCTGTTGAACCTGGTCCTGCTGCTGTGCATCGGTGCAGCGGTCGTTGCTTCATTCATCTACCTGGGCATCGACCTCGGCGAGCTCGGCGGCAGCGGCAACCTGAACCGGATGGGCGCTTATGCCCAGCGTTTTCTCAGCCCGGACCTGAGCGCGGGCCATCTGCAAGCCATCGGCCACGGCGCCCTGGAAACCATTGCCATGTCCGCCCTGGGCACCCTGCTCGCGGCGGTAGTCGGTCTGCTGTTGGCATTGCCCGCCGCCGGGCGCTTCGGCTGGCCCTTGCAGAGCGCGTCGCGCCTGGTGCTCAACGCCTTGCGCGCGGTGCCGGAACTGGTGTGGGCCGCGCTGATGGTGCTTGCCGCCGGCCTCGGGCCCAATGCCGGCACCCTGGCATTAGCCCTGCACACCACTGGCGTGCTCGGCCGACTGTTCGCCGAAGCGCTGGAAAATACCCCGCCCGAACCCGCCGACGCCATCCGCCTGCAGGGTGGCAATGCCGTTTGGGCGTTCTGTTACGGCACCCTGCCCAACCTGTTGCCACAGCTGCTGGCCTACATCCTGTACCGCTGGGAAAACAATATCCGCATGGCCAGCGTGCTCGGCTTCGTCGGCGCAGGGGGCTTGGGGCAAATGCTCTATGTCAGCCTCAGCCTGTTCCAGGAAGCTCAAGCCAGCACGGTGATTCTGGCCATGCTGATCCTGGTGTTCGCCGTCGACACCTTGAGCAGCTGGAGCCGTCAACGCTGGGTCAAGGCCTGACTGAGCCCCCAGTGTCTCAATCATCCTCATGCAACTTGATACCCCGCGCATGCAGCAGATGAGGCACCAGCAGCACCAGTAACGTCAGCGCCAGGAACGCCGCCGATATCGGTTGGGTCAGAAACACCGTCCAGTCCCCCTCGCTGATGGACAAGGCGTTACGCAGTTGCTTTTCAGCCATCGGCCCCAGCAGCATGCCGACGATCACGGGGGCGACGGGGAAGTCGAAGCGCCGCATCAGGACCCCGCCCCAACCGATCGCCAGCATCAGCAACAGATCGAAGGAAGAGTGGCGCATGCCGTACACGCCGATGGTGGCGAACACCAGAATGCCCGCGTTCAGGTACGGCCGGGGGATCTGCAGCAGCTTCACCCAGAGGCCGACCAGTGGCAGGTTCAACACCAGGAGTATGACGTTGCCGATGTACAGCGAGGCCACCAGGGTCCAGACCAAGTCCCCCGAGGTCTCGAAGAGCATCGGTCCCGGTTGCAGGTTGTAGTTCTGGAACGCGGCCAACAGAATCGCCGCGGTAGCCGAGGTGGGAATGCCGAGTGTCAGCAGCGGCACCAGAGAACCGGTCGCGCTCGCGTTGTTGGCGGCTTCGGGGCCGGCGACGCCTTCGATGGCGCCCTCGCCCTTGCTGGCGGCGAATTCTTTGGGGTATTTGCTGAGTTTGCGTTCGGTCGAATAGGACAGGAAGGTCGGAATTTCAGCGCCACCGGCCGGGATCGAGCCGAAGGGAAAACCGATCAGCGTTCCCCGCAGCCAGGCGGGCACCGAGCGCTTCCAGTCGGAGCGGGTCATCCACAACGAGGTCAAGCGGTGCCGGCCGGCTGCTTCCTCTTTTTGATAGAGCAGGCTGTACAAGGCCTCCCCCACCGCAAACAACCCGACCGCCACAAGCACCACCTCGATGCCATCCACCAGCTCGGGGACCCCCAAGGTGTATCGGGCTATACCCGAAGTCGAGTCCAGGCCGATCAAGCCCACGGTCAGGCCGATCCCCAATGAGGCGAAGCCTCGCAGCATCGAAGCCCCGAGTACCGCAGACACGGTGGTGAAGGACAGCACCAGAATCGCGAAATACTCCGCAGGACCGAACTTGAGCGCGAGTTTGGCCACAAGGGGAGCAAACAGGGTCAGCAGTATGGTCGCGATGGTGCCAGCCACGAATGAGCCGATCGCCGCCGTTGCCAAAGCCGGTCCCGCCCGACCGTTGCGGGCCATGAGATTGCCTTCCAGGGCCGTGACCATGGACGACGATTCACCCGGAGTATTGAGCAGGATGGACGTGGTCGAACCGCCGAACTGAGCGCCGTAATAGATACCAGCGAACATGATCAGGGCCCCGGTGGGATCGACCTTGGCGGTGATCGGCAACAGCAGGGCCACCGTCAGCGCCGGTCCGATCCCCGGCAAGACACCAATCGCCGTGCCCAACAGACAGCCGATAAACCCCCACATCAGATTGATCGGCGTCAGTGCCGAGGAAAACCCCATCGCCAGGCTTGCGAGAATGTCCACCGTATCGATCTCCTTCGGCCCGGTTCAGATCCAGGCGTTGACCAGGGGCGGAAGGGAAACCCCCAGCCCGGCGTTGAACAGCCAGTAAATCGGCAGGGTCAGGGCCATGCCGATGGCGAGATCACGCACCGGACGGCGGCTGCCGAACCCTCGTGCCGAGCAGGCAAACAACAACGCGGCCGCCAACACGAACCCGATGAAGTTGATGAGCAAGGCCACCCCCAGAAGGCCCGCCGTCACCCAGGCCGCACCGGCTTTTCCGCCGGGTACGACGCCAGCCGTCCCGTCGGTGTCGTCGGCCAGTTCGCGAAAGCCACCCGTGATTGCCTGATAGCTCAGAAACAGGCCCACGGCGCCGAGGAATACCGCCACGGCGTAGGGATAGACGTGCGCGCCGAGGATGACGAACCCCATCTCCGGCGGAAACCGATACGCGCCGAACGCCAGCACTGCGCTGATGGCAATCACGCCGATGCCAATCGCCAGTTGCGTGGGCACAATCGTGCGAGGCTGAGTCATTTCGCAACCAGCCCGACCTCGACCAGCATCGCACGCAGCCGCACGTGCTCGTCGTCGACGAATTTGCCAAACTCATCGCCGGTCAGGACGTTGGGTGACCACTTGTTGGTGTCGATATTTTCTTTCCAGACGTTGCTTTTAGTAGCGGCCACGACCGCGTCGGTCACTTCTTTACGTTGCTCCGGCGTGAGGCCTGCGGCGCCGTAAACGCCCCGCCAGTTGCCGATCGTCATGTCGTAACCACTCTCCTTGAGCGTCGGCGCATCGATGCCGGCCACACGCTCGGGCGCGCCGATGGCCAGCACACGGAACTGGCCGTTCCTGATGTACTGGCCAAGTTCGGCATAACCACCGGTGATCACCTTGATCTGGCCACCCAAGGCCTGGGCAACGACTTCACCGCCACCGGCGAAGGCGACGTAATTGACCTTGTTGACCGGCACCCCCATTTTTCCCGCCAGTTCGGCAATCCCGATGTGATCGATCGATCCCTTGGAACCACCGCCCCAGGCGATACTGGTCGGCTTGTCTTTAAAGGCTTTGAGCAAGTCCTCCAGGGTCTTGAATTCGGATTCCTTGCGTACGGCGAGCACGTTGTACTCGGTGAACAGCCGGGCGATCGGAGTCACGTCCTTCAAGCTGATTTGCGGCTTGTTCTGTTCAATGGCAGTGACCATGATCGCACCGACGACCAGCAGTGCATTCGGGTCGCCTTTGGTGCTGTTGGCGAATTGCGCCAGCCCCAGGGTCCCCCCGGCGCCGCCCTTGTTTTCGAAGGTGGTGGATTTCGCCGCTTTGGCCTCGACCAAGGCTTTGCCCAGCACCCGTGCGGTCTGGTCATAACCGCCACCCACGGAGCCCGGGGCCATGAACTTGACGGTGTCCAGCGCAAAGGCCGGTGTCGCGAGCGCGGCAGCGGTAATCCCTGCGGCAAGGTAGCGATTGAATCGATGGAACAAAGCGGACATGAGTTGTCTCCCGATTGCATTGTTTTTATAGTTGCCGGCTGAACGTCGATCAGGGCGCAATCCCTGTTCAACGCACCTTGGCCTGCGAATAAGCGTAGGCCATGCTCGGGACGACGACATACAACTGTGAGTCGCTTCGAAAGGGAGCGCCTTTTACAGTCATCTGACCTCGCTATCGTCGTTCGATGATTGAACCGGACCCGTTCACCAGGAAGGCGAATACATGATCAACGCTCGTGCTTATGACCGCAGCAGTGCGTGGTCGGTGTTTCTGATCTTCCTGCGCCTCGGGCTGACCTCTTTCGGCGGCCCGATTGCGCACCTGGGCTACTTTCGCGAGGAGTTCGTCACACGACGGCGCTGGCTGAGCGAAGGCAGTTACGCGGATCTGGTAGCCCTGTGCCAGTTCCTGCCGGGGCCGGCGAGCAGTCAGGTCGGCATCGCGCTGGGTATGTCCCGGGCCGGATACGGCGGCGCGCTGGCGGCCTGGGTCGGCTTTACGCTGCCTTCGGCGATTGCCCTGATCCTGTTTGCACTGGGCATTTCCCGATATGGCACGGCCATTTCCCCCGGCGCACTGCATGGCCTCAAGGTGGTGGCCGTGGCAGTGGTCGCGCAAGCGGTATGGGGCATGGCGCGAAACCTGTGCACGGACGTGCCGCGAGTCACCCTCATGGCGATTGCGGCGTGCGTCGCCCTGCTCGTACCGTCCGCCTGGGGCCAGGTCAGCGTGATTGCCGCCGCGGCCGTGGCTGGCCTCCTGCTGTTCAAGCCGGGACAGAGTGCCGGTCACGATCCACTCCCGATCACGATCAGACGCCGGACCGGGGCGATCTGGCTGGCGCTGTTCCTGGCATTGCTGGTGGGCCTACCCCTCCTGGCCCAGGTGCTGCCCAATCAAACCATGGCGATGGTGGATGCCTTTTACCGGGCCGGATCACTGGTATTCGGGGGTGGCCACGTCGTCCTGCCGCTGCTGCAAGCCGAGGTGGTACCCAGCGGCTGGGTCGGCAATGATGCCTTCCTCGCCGGATATGGCGCCGCACAAGCCGTCCCCGGCCCCTTGTTCACCTTCGCCGCGTTCCTGGGTGCATCGATGAGTCTCGCCCCTTCGGGCTGGATCGGCGGCATGACTTGCCTGCTGGCGATCTTCGCGCCGTCCTTTCTATTGGTCCTGGGCGCGTTGCCTTTCTGGGAAAGGTTGCGTCGCAATGTGCGCACACAGGCCGCACTGGCCGGGGTGAACGCGGCGGTGGTCGGCCTGCTGCTGGCCGCGCTGTATCAGCCAGTCTGGACCAGCGCCATTTTCCAGGCCCGGGACTTCGGTCTGGCGCTGGTTGCCCTGGTGGCCCTGATGTTCTGGAAACTCCCGCCCTGGCTGGTGGTTGTCGGCTGCGGGTGCGCGGGCTGGCTGTTGTAGGAGCCGGCTTGCCGGCGAAGGCGTCTGCAGGGCTGAGGCCGCCTTCGCTGGCAAGCCAGCTCCTACATGGATCACCGGCGTACCGCTGGGAACAATGTCGAGCTATTCTGAAAACCATCTGCGCCGAACCCGGCCCAAGTGCGTCGGGAGTCCGGTTGATCAATGACCTGCAACAGGAGACTTGTCATGAAAGGCATGCTCGGCAGCATTGGATTATCACTCTTACTGGCAGCAACGGCTGCGTTCGCCCATCACGGCTGGAGTGAATACGACTCCAGCAACCCCCTGGAGCTCAATGGCACGATAGAAGAATCCGGCTACTCCCATCCCCACGGTTTCGTGCGCCTCAAGACAGCGGACAAGACCTGGAACGTCGTCCTCGCACCGCCCTCGCGCATGGAGAATCGCGGCCTTACCCGAGACATGCTGAGTGTGGGAAACGAGGCCACTGTGGTCGGCTATCAGAATCGCAACAAGCCTGACGAATTGCGCGCCGAACGCATCACAGTCGGCGACAAGACCACCGAGCTGCGATGATGCAGACCGCCGACAGCAGCGGTGGAACGGGGCCGGACAGCTGGCTGGACTGGTTGAACGACTCGCCGGTCGGGGCGGCCATGCGCGGCGACCTGTGGTTGTATCCGATGGTCGAGGTGGTTCACATCATCGGTTTCACGGTGCTGGTCGGCTCTGTCCTGATGTTCGATCTACGGGTGCTCGGGCTGTCAAAAGATATTGCGGTGACGGCCCTGGCGCGCCACCTCCTGACCTGGTCGATTGCGGCCCTGCTGTTGATCGTGCCTGCCGGCCTGATGATGTTTTCAGCTCATCCCCATGATTTTGCCTCCAACGGCGTGTTTATCCTGAAGTTGTGCCTGATCGCTACGGCGGGCGCCAATGCCGCCCTGTTCCACGTCGGTGTATACCGCTCTGTCAACCGATGGAACACCGCCGTTGCAGCGCCTGGCATCGCCAGGATCCAGGCGCTGTTTTCGATTGCGCTATGGGTCACCGTGATTCTCTGCGGACGACTGTTGGCGTACACCTGAGCCAACTTGCCTGCGACGCCGTGCACTGGTTTTTCTGGCGGGCTTTTTTTACCGGGTCGCTCGGTCAGGTATTGGTTTTCAGCTTGGTCCACAACCGGGTACTCAACCGGGCGATGGCCGCAGGCAGTTCCTCCACGGTAAACAACTTGTCCAGCACACTGCTCGGCGGGTAGATCGCCAGGTCCTGTTTCACGGCTGGAACCACATATTGATCCGCCGCCAGGTTGGGGTTGGCGTAATGGACGCTGTTGCTGATGTTGGCTATGACCTGCGGCGTCAGCAGGTAATTCATGTAGGTGTAGCCATTCTTTTCGTGCGGTGCGCTCTTGGGCATCACCACCATGTCGAACCACAGGGTCGATCCTTCGTCAGGGATCGAATAGGCGATGTCGATACCGTTATTGGCTTCCTTGGCGCTGGCCGCCGCCTGCACCACGTCCCCATTGAAACCGATCACCGCGCAGACGTTGCCGTTCGCCAGGTCGCTGATGTACTTGGAGGCGTGGAAATACTGCACATAGGGTCTGATTTTCAGCAGTGCCTGCTCGGCTTTCTTATAGTCCGCAGGTTCGTGACTATGGGGCGGCAGGCCCAGGTAATTGAGGGTGATCGGCAGGACCTGCGTGGGGTTATCGATAATCGCCACGCCGCACTGGCTCAACTTCTTGATGTTGTTTTCATCAAAAAACAGGTTCCAGGAGCGGGTGACATCGGTGTTGCCGAAGATCGCCTTGATCTTCTCGACGTTGTAGCCGATACCCGCGGTACCCCACATGTAGGGATAGCCATACTGGTTGCCCGGATCATTGACCTCGAGTTTTTTCATCAGTGCCGGGTCAAGGTTTTTCCAGTTGGGCAACTGGTTTTTATCGAGCTTTTGAATGGCCCCGGCCTTGATCAACCGGGACAGAAAATGGTTCGAAGGGCTCACCACGTCGTAGCCGGTGTTGCCGGTCATCAACTTCGACTCCAGCACTTCGTTGCTGTCGTGAATGTCGTAGGTGGCTTTGATCCCCGTCTCTTTGGTAAAGCTGGTCAGGGTGTCGTCGGCGATGTAGCCGTTCCAGTTCGAGATGTTGACGACTTCGTCGGCGTAGCAGGCTGCCGACAACGTCGTCAGCACGACCATCAGCGGAATATCGTTGATGCGCATGTTCAATCACCTGGTTGTTGATGAGTTTTTATTGTTTGCCGGTTGCCGGGTTTTCTAGATTTCTGTTCGGGCCCTGACCGCCTCCACGCGCATGCGCAGCATGGCACCGATATCGAGCAAGGGCCGCGGCGGCAACCAGCCCGGCTGAGCCCTGTGCATGACCGATGTCAGGATCGGCGAGCTGGCACCCGATGCCAGTTCGGCGAGCAGGCGTCCCCACAGGGTGCCGCGCGCGACGCCCGACCCGTTGCAGCCAGCCACGGCGAAAACGCCCTCTTCGACCTTGGCAAAGTAAGGCTGGCCGGAGCGTGAGGCGCTCAGGTGTCCGGTCCAGGTGTATTGGATGTCCTGCTCGTTCAGCCATGGAAAACGTCGCTGCAAGCCGAGCACATGGTGTTTTCGACGCTGTTCGAGTTCACTATTGGACAAGTCCCGGGAACGGTATTCCGCCGTGTTGCGGATCATTACCCGACGGTCCGGCGTCAGGCGCACCGTGGCCCCCAATGGCCGGGTAGAGAGCACGCCCCAGGGTTCGACAGCGCCCATTGCGCTGAACTCTTGGTCACTGAGCGGCCGCGTGAGGCTGGCACTGAGTTCCATCGCGAAGGTGCCGCTGTCCGCGATCCCGGCGCGCGGGATGAACGCATTCAGGCAGACGAGCACCTGCTTGGCTTCGATGCTCGCGTTGACAGCGTTGGCGCGAAGGCTTCCGTTACCCAGACGCTCCAGCCCGCTGATGTCGGTGTTTTCGTAGAGGGTGACGGTGTCGGGCAATGTATCGAGCAGTCCCTTCACATACTTCGCCGGTTGCAGCAGTGCGTTGCCATTGCCACACCAGATCGCGGCCTGATAATGCCGGGTTCCGAGCTTCTTGCTCAGTGCTTCACCTTGCAGAAACTCCGCGCGGGCGCCGACGGCACGTAGCGTTTGCAGCTTGGCCTCGACCTGGGTCAGTTTGCGTGGATCGCTGACGGCGAAGTAATAACCCGAATCACGGAAATCGCACTCGATGCCATGCCGAACAATGCGCTGGCGTACTTCTTCGTTGGCGACCCGGGAAATCTCGGTATCCACGGCAAAATCAGCAAAACCCCGACCGCCAATCAACTCGTCATCGGTCGGGTGTTCATGGCCGACCACAAAGCCTGAATTGCGCGCCGAAGCCCCCTGCGCCGCCCGTTGCCGGTCGACGACCACGATGCGTGCCTGAGGGTGCATGCCTGCCAGCGAATGAGCGGCACACAGGCCGGTGATGCCGGCACCAATAATCAGCCAGTCAGCCTTTTGCGTGCCGCTCAGGCGAGCGCGTGCCGGAGAATCTCCAACTTGCGCGATCCAGCCACATCTATTTTCCATGCATCACCTCATTCGACTGTCATTTCGCGAGCCGTCTCTGTTCAAAGCACAACCTCATGCAACAATCGCATCAGTGGTTTGAGTTGGCGGTAGCTAGAGCTAGAATCTATAAGGCCTTCGGCAATACAACCAACGTTATAAAATCATTGAGCCATTCAGAAAACGCATGGATAAAATTCGCCACGTTGCTTCGCTCCAGGCCTTGCAGGCCTTGGTCGAAGTCGCCGACACCGGCAGCTTCACCCAGGCTGCGCAGACGCTGTGCCTGACCCAAAGCGCAGTGAGCCGCAAAATTCAGCAACTGGAGAGTCATTTCGGCTTACCGATGTTTGTGAGGAATAGCCGCCATGTCCGACTGACGCCGGAGGGCGAACAGGTGCTGGCCACCGCGCGCACTGTCCTGGCGCAATTGAAAACACTTGAGGACCGGCTTGCACCGCAGAAACGTCCTTTCCGCATCCGCATGCATGTGTCGCTGGCGGTGCGATGGTTACTGCCGAAGTTGAGCGAGTTCTATCGAAGTCATCCGGACGTTTCGCTGTCGATCGAAACCGTGGCGACTGAAGTGGTGGAGCCGGCGATCGATAGCGATGCCTACATCCTCTATCTGCCGGAGCCGTCCGCTGATCCGGATTGCCTGACCCTGTTCGAGGAAGCCCTGGTGCCGGTGTGCGCCCCGGGCCTGGCCAGCCCGACCCGGCCGCTGCAGTCGGTGGAAGATCTCGTGGGTTTTGCGCTGCTGCATCGTTCGGCGGACAAGCATGACTGGGGCCAGTGGCTGGCAGCCAATGACGGCAAGTCGCTGGAGGATTACCGACACATCCCCTTCAACCTCGACGAGCTGGCGCTCGATGCCGCAGCGCGAGGATTGGGGGTGGCCATGACCGACTTGACCCTGGCGGCCGAATCCATCGAACGGGGCGTGCTGGACATACCGTTCGGCCCTCCCTTGAAAACCCGCGGAATCTACGCGCTGAACCTGCAACCTTCAGCAGCCTCGCACCCGGCGTGCTCGCTGATCATGCAATGGTTCGCCCAGCAGGCCGAATGACCTCGCCGGCAAGCCGGCGAAGGCGCAAGCCCGGACACCAACAATCGTCGCACAAAGCCTGATCCCTAGGTGCCACGCCCCAACCCTTCTATCGCATTGGCAAAAGCGCTGCCGGCCTGGCGAACCAGTCCGCGCCATTCAACGCTGTTGATAAGCCCTTTGCGTTCCATCTCATCGGCGGCCTTGAGCAACTCGTCATACTGCTCTTCAGGATCCATGCGGATTTCGGGCTCTTTCAGCAGCTGATACCAGGCATCCAGGGCTTCCTGCTTGCTATCGTCATTCATGGTCGAACTCCCGGGCTGTGACTGTCGTTGGAAGTTTTTTCATGAATAGCCGTTCCTCGATTCCGACGTATGGCATTCAGGTCATCAGACATTGATCCCGGTCCATGGAAACGCTTTTTCGGCGCTTCATCCCCCGGTTGCGACAATCAAAGGTACAAGCTGCTCTTCATCCGACAGTGCTCCATGATGACCTGTCCACGAGGTCTGGAAGGGTTCCCGCACAGAGCGAACCAAGCCGGCATTGTCCCCGGCGACCAGCAGAAGATCGCCAATGCGCCTGCACGCGGCATCCGTCACGTTCTTCCCGAACAGGCCAAGGACCAACGCCTGTTCTCGCGTGAGCACTTCGAAGTGACCTGCGAGAATTTCGCGCCAGCGCCTCACTACATCGGCATCGGTGGGGTCTTGGAGATAGACATGCCGTGCCCGAATATCACCACAGAGACTGGCTACTCCCCGTTGCAAGTCCGGCATCAAGTCAAAATCAAAGGTCCTGGCATCTTCGATCGTGGTCATACCATGGTCAGCGGTCACTATCAGCACCGCATCCTGCTCAATTTGAACTCGCAGACTGCGGATTCGTTGATCGATGTCTTCGAGCGTGTCCTGCCACTTCTCGGATCCTGGTCCATGCAAATGTCCGCACAGGTCGAGCTCACCGAAATAAACGTACGAGAGCTGTCGATCATTGCACGCTGACGCCGACCGAACGTTTGCAATCAGATCGTCGGGATCAGTGAACGCAATGACGTTGGCCCCGTTGAACACGGTCCGGGTATAGGCCGAACCGGCAATGGCGGCAGGCAGAAACGCATTGATCAACAAGCCACCGGCGGCCGCCTTCACCCAGGCCGACTGGCTGACCACGATCTGTTCGGCACAGGCGGCGGCTGCGTCAAGTCGACCGGTGCGCGGGTCGAAGAGCTGCCAGGACAGAGGGTTGAACTGCCACCCCTCGACATTGAAAGCCGCACCGACTATGCCATGACTACCGCTGTCTTCTGCGGTTGCCAGCGAAGCCAGGCTGGCAGCCGTCGTCGACGGAAAGCCCGAACGCAGCACTTGCCCCTGCCCTCTGTTGATCAGTGAGTTCAGGTACGGCGCCCTGTGGGCATAACGGTCCAGAAGTTGAGCGCCCAGCCCGTCAACCAGACACAACACCACCTGCTTGCAGCGTGGCAAGACGATGCTTGCCGCGTTATCACCGGCGCCCAGCGATTGAAGAACCGAGTTCGTCAAGCTGGCCAGGCCGGACCTGATTGGCTGGGACATGATGCACCTCCTTAAGCAGTGTGAATGGCCTCCACTCGATTCCATCGTAGAGGGTTGAAGCCATGGAGATTACAAACACCAGGGGCGCGAGCATGTGCTGGATTACCAGGCCCAGGGTGTGTGGTGCATTAGTGATCATTGACAAAGACGCCAGATGGTAACGCTAATTCGGTGAACGACGCAGATCCCGTGTAGGAGCCGGCTTGCTGGCGAAGATGGCGGCACATTCAGCAGAGGTGTTGGCTGACAGACCGCTTTCGCTGGCAAGCCAGCTCCTACAGGGACCGCGAGCACCTCAAGTAAAATGGCAAAAAACACCAGCGCCTTTGAGCAGTTTCGGCATAGGCGCAACACTTAGCCGAATCTAGACTCGCCCTCCTATAAAAGCATCCAAACTAAATAAAATCCGGTGCTGATCCAGGAGAACCACCATGAACCCATCCGATATTTTTGTTATCAGCGCCGTGCGCTCGGCTATCGGCAGCTTTGGCGGCTCCCTCAAGGATGTGTCCCCCATCCAGCTGGCCACCGACGTTTGCCGCGCCGCCATTGAGCGTTCGGGCCTGGCGCCGGAGCACATCGGTCACGCCGTCATGGGGCATGTGATCCCGACCGAAGCCCGTGATGCCTACATTTCCCGAGCCGTGGCAATGAATGCCGGCCTGCCCAAGGAAACGCCGGCCTTCAACGTCAACCGTCTCTGCGGCTCCGGTTTACAGGCGATTGTCAGTGCTGCGCAAAGTCTGATGCTGGGGGATGCCGGGGCCGCGCTGGCCGGTGGCGTCGAGTCCATGAGCCGCGGCGCTTATCTGCTGCCGCAGGCCCGCTGGGGCGCACGCATGGGCGACATGCAGGCCATCGATTACATGCTCGGCGTGCTGCAAGACCCCTTTGCCGGTTTCCACATGGGCATCACCGCGGAAAACATCGCTGAGCGTTATGGCATCACCCGTCAGGCCCAGGATGAACTGGCACTGCTGAGTCAGCAGCGTGCGGCCCGGGCGATTGCCGAAGGGCGGTTTGCCCCGCAGATCGTGCCGATCGAAGTGGCGAGCCGCAAAGGTACGGTGACCTTTGCCACTGACGAACACGTGCGCGCCGAGGTCAACGCCGAGCAATTGGGCAAGATGAAACCGGCCTTCAAAAAAGACGGTAGCGTTACTGCCGGCAACGCCTCTGGCCTCAATGACGGCGCGGGCGCGCTGATCATGGCCACCGGTGAAATGGTCCGTGCGCAAGGCCTCAAGCCGATGGCGCGACTGGTCGGGTATGCCCATGCCGGTGTCGAACCGGAACTGATGGGACTGGGCCCGATTCCCGCTACGCGTCTGGTGCTCAAACGCGCAGGCTTGACCGTTGCCGACCTGGATGTCATCGAATCGAACGAGGCCTTCGCCGCCCAGGCGTGTGCCGTGGCGCAAGAATTGGGCTTCGATCCAGAGAAGGTCAACCCCAACGGCTCGGGGATCTCCCTGGGGCATCCGGTGGGCGCCACTGGCGCGATTATCGCCACCAAGGCCATTCACGAACTGCACCGTGTTCAGGGCCGGTATGCCCTGGCGACCATGTGCATTGGCGGCGGCCAGGGCATCGCCGTGTTGTTCGAACGCGTCTGACCAGACCGCCCGCCCCGCCTGCGCTTGCCCCCCGTTCAGCGGGGGCAGGCTGAGCGCGATCGACAAAACCCTTCGAAAATCGGTGTGATGACCTAACCTCATAGGCTGAGTGACTATCAACAGAGTCGAATACGCCTATGCGTCCTGCATTGAAAGCCATGATCTTCGTCGCTTTCACGCTTTTCGGGTCGAGTCCCGGAATGCTGTCGGCAGCGGACCCGCCAGACGCTTCAGTGCCCAGACCGGGTGCTGCAATCCTTGCCGTTTCCCAGAGCGACCTCCAGGCGTTGCAACTTCGACTGGACATTCTCAAACAGCAAATTTCGCTGGTAGACAACTACAACCAGCTGGAAGGCCCGCAGGATCTGGTTCAGGCGTTCATCCTCGATGTCGATCGCCTGTCGGCCTCATTGCTTCCCCTGCAGACTCAACTGCGCGCGCAACTCGGCGTGTTGGGGCCAGTTCCGCTCGACGATGTAGCAACGGAGCAATCCGATATCGCTGCGCAAAGGGCGGCGCTCACCGAGCAAAAAAACAAAGTCGACGCCACCTTGAAAACCCTGGCGGCACTCAAGGAGAGTGCCACTGACCTCATCACCCAGATAGCCGGCATTCGGCGCAACCTGCTGGAAAGCGAACTGACCCTGAGCACCCGCAGCATCCTTAATCCGGGTTTCTGGTCACCGCTATTGAACCCGTCGCCGGACGATCGGCAGCGCTTGGGCTCGTTCATCGATCAGGCGCGAGACGTGATCGAGACCGCCTGGCAACCCGGTCAGCGCCTCTTCACCGTGGCATTGCTGTTGCTGGCCCTGGTCCTATGGACCCTGGGCCGCAGGCTCGCCGAACGAGGGCTGGCGTGGTTGTGCATCCACCGCATGCCCGAAGGACGCCTGCGTCGAAGCTCACTCGCACTGGCCTCGGTGCTGGCCACGGTATTGACCGTCGGCATTTCCCTGCAATTGCTGTTTTTTGCCTGCACGCGCGAAAGTCCACTGACGCCGATGCTGATGACCTTTTCCCAGGAATTCGAAAAGATCGTTTATGCCTGCGTGCTCGTTACCGCGCTGAGCCGCGCCTTGTTGTCCACGCGACACCCCTCCTGGCGGCTGCCCGCGATTGCCGATCCCGTGGCGCTGTCGCTCAAATCCTTTTCTCGACTGTTGGCTGCTGTCCTGTTGGTGCAGATGACGATTGTCCAGGTCGCCAACGCAGCCGGCATGAGCAGTGAGATCGTGATCGGTGGTCGAGGCGTCATCGCGCTGACGGTCACCTCGATAGTCGCGGTTTTATTGTGGCACACGGGCAAAGTCCGAAGATCAGTCGCAGCTAGCGGCGAAGCCCCCGAAGCGGGCACAACCTTCGCCGGCCTGCTCTATGCCCTCACCGGCCTGGCGGTGTTGATTGCCCTGATATCGCTGTTGAGTGGTTACATTTCTCTGGCCAGGTTCATTACCTTCGAACTGGTCTGGGGATTTCTGATCCTCTGCGGCTTCTACCTCCTGATGCAGCTGTTCAAGGACGCCTGCGAATACCTGTTTTCACCCAAGAGCCCAAGCGGCAAGGCGCTGAAACAGATGCTGGGCATCGAAGATCGGCGCCTGGAACAGGTTTCAATCATCTTGTCGGGGGCCGGTCGGGCCGGGCTGTTGTTGTTAGCGCTTGTCACACTGCTGGTCGGAGGCATCGGAACGACCCTCGGACAACTGCTCACCAACATCTTCGCAATACTCGGAGGCGGCGGCCTGCGCAAACTGAATATAATCCCGGGCCATCTGCTCAACGCCGTGCTGGCGCTGTTGATCGGCATTTACCTGATTCGCTCACTCCGCCGCTGGCTGGATAACGAGTTCCTGCCCAAAACCGACATGGACCCGGGCATGCGGGCCTCGCTCAGCACGCTGTTCGCCAATATCGGCTACGCCCTGGTCATCCTGCTCGCGCTGTCATCATTGGGCGTGCAGTGGACCAATCTGGCCTGGATCGTCAGCGCCTTGTCGGTGGGGATCGGCTTTGGTTTGCAGGAGATCGTCAAGAACTTCGTCTCCGGCCTGATCCTGCTGACCGAGCGGCCGGTGAAGGTAGGCGACCTGATCAGTATCAGCGGGGTCGAAGGTGACATCCGTCGAATCAACGTGAGGGCCACCGAAATCCAGCTCAGCGACCGCTCGATCGTCATCGTCCCGAATTCGCAGCTGATCTCGCAAAACCTGCGCAACGTGACCCTGGGCGGCAGTGCCCAGGGGGTGGCGACACTCGAACTCACCTTCCCCCTGGACATCGACCCCGAACAGGTGAAAAACCTGCTGTACGACACGTATTGCGAACACGAGACCATTCTTGACAAACCGGCGCCGGTGGTCCGGTTCAGCAAACTGACCCCCGAAGGCATCACGCTGACCATCACCGGTTATGTCGGCAGCCCGAGAATTGTCAGCACCACCAAAAGCGACCTGCTGTTCGAGATCCTCAAGCGCCTGGGTGCCGCCGGGATTGAATTGGCCAAGCCGGCACCCGCGGCATGAGCGGGTGCCCGGCATCAGGGCCGGTTACTGCGGTTGCGCCACCGTGCGCAAATAAGGTTTCACGGTCTTGAAGCCTTCCGGATACTTCTTGCGCGCATCCTCGTCGGACACCGACGTAGGAATGATCACGTCCTCCCCCGGACGCCAGTTCACGGGAGTGGCGACGGTGTGTTTGGCGTTCAGCTGCAGGGAATCGAGCAGTCGCAGCACTTCATCGAAGTTGCGCCCGGCACTCATCGGGTAGATCAGCATCGCCTTGACCTTCTTGTCCGGGCCGATGATGAACACCGAACGCACCGTGGCGTTGTCCACGGCGGTCCGTGCGCCGCCACTGGCGTTGGGATGAATCATGTCGTAGAGCTTGGCCACCACCAGGTTCTCGTCGCCGATCATCGGGTAGTTGACCGCATGGCCCTGGGTTTCTTCGATGTCCTTTGCCCAGCTCTGATGGTTACTGACGGGGTCGACGCTGAGTCCGACGATTTTGGTGTTGCGCTTGTCGAACTCGGGCTTGAGGCCGGCCATGTAGCCCAGTTCCGTGGTGCAGACCGGGGTGAAGTCCTTCGGATGCGAGAACAGGATGGCCCACTTGTCGCCAATCCATTCGTGGAAATTGAGCGTGCCTTCGGTGCTTTCGACGGTAAAGTCCGGTGCTTCGTCGCCTATGCGGATTGCCATGTTCGTTTTCCTCGTGGTGTGGGTAGGGAAACTCTCAGGCGTTCCAGTATAGGAGACGTTGAACACTTCGCTCTGCTGCCTGCTGAAGTGTTGGTGACAGCGGTGATGCTGTTCCTTAAAGCAGTCAGTGAGACCCCTGTGGCGAGGGAGCTTGCTCCCGCTTGAGCGCGTAGCGCTCACAAAATCAACAATTGCATGCACATTTTTCGGGCCGCTTCGCAGCCCAGCGGGAGCAAGCTCCCTCGCCACAATGAGTGGGTGTGCCATTTCCCGCCATCGATGCCTGACCTCACGGGCGCCTTCGCCATCTGCTATTTACGCGCCACCCTGTAGCGGACGCAGTCATCGTAAAAACCCTGCCTGATTGCCGCCGGCTTGAGCCGCGACTGACTGTCGTAGGTCTGCTCGGTAATGCCCATGGCCATCATGCGCATCCATGGCTTGCTGAATTTGTAGGCCTGCAACTTCTGGCGCGCGGCATACAGCGAGACGCCCGACAGTTTGAGTTCCTGGGCTTTGGCCGCCGTTCCCGCGCCCCAGCTGCACATATAGCGGTCATTCTCCACCAGCTCCCTGGCCTGGACGGAAGCCACACCGCTGGCCAGGCCGCACGACATGAGCACGATCAACACATTCCGCATTTGCATTCGATCCTAACTAACTGAAAATAAATTGATTTTGGTCAAAAGATCGAGGCTTCGGGGCCAGCAAAATGCCTTGAGTGCGCTATAGCTTGTTTTCTCAGTGTCTTACGGACGTTTCTTGCGAGATCTCAAACCTTGGCTATAGCTAACGCTTCCAAACGCAATCCATAGAGGCAACGGAATGTCAGGCGCAAAGAAAATGACGGTGGGGCAACTGACGATGTTGACGGCCGTCAACATGTTGGGCTCAGGCATTGTGTTGTTGCCGACCAAACTCGCCGAAGTCGGCGGTATTTCCATTCTGTCCTGGCTGATCACGGCCACCGGTTCCCTGGCGCTGGCCTATGCCTTTGCACGCTGCGGCATGCTCAGTCGCAAGACCGGGGGCATGGGCGGTTATGCCGAATACACGTTCGGCAAGGCCGGTAACTACCTGACCAACTACACCTATGGCCTCTCGTTATTGATTGCCAACGTGGCAATCAGTATTACCGCGGTCGGCTATATCCAGGTGCTGTTCGACGTGCAGCTGGGTTCGCTGCAAGTGGGCCTGGCGACCATCGCGTTGTTATGGATCACCACCTTTGCCAACTTCGGCGGCGCGCGGATTACCGGCCGGATCGGGGCGATCACGGTGTGGGGGGTGATTGCACCGGTGGTGCTGGTATCCACCATTGGCTGGTTCTGGTTCGACAGCAGTGTCTACGCCGCCGGCTGGAACCCGCACAACATGGGCTGGCTGGAAGCTGCGGGCGCCTCGGTGGCGATCACGTTGTGGGCATTCCTGGGCCTGGAGTCGGCGTGCGCCAACACCGACGCGGTGGAAAATCCGGAGAAGAACGTGCCGATCGCCGTCCTCGGTGGCACCCTCGGCGCGGCCGTGATCTACATCGTTTCCACCAACGTCATCGCCGGTATCGTCGACAACCCGGAACTGGCCTCCTCCACCGCGCCGTTCGGCCTGGTGTTTGCCAAGATGTTCACCCCATTGGTGGGCGACATCGTGATGGCGGCGATGGTGCTGGCCTGCGTCGGTTCGTTGCTGGGCTGGCAGTTCACCATCGCCCAGGTGTTCAAAAGCTCGGCGGACACCGGTTACTTCCTGCCGATCTTCGCCAAGGCCAACAAGGCTGGCACGCCGATTGTCGGCATGTTGATTCTGCTGGCGGGCCAAACGGCGCTGGGCTTTCTCACCATCAGCCCGGACCTGAGCAAGCAGTTCGACACCCTGGTCAACCTCGCAGTGGTCACCAACCTGGTGCCATACATCCTGTCCATGGCCGCGTTGATGACCATGCAGAAGGTGTCCAACGTACCCGCAGGCAAGGCGCTGGCCACCAACATCATTGCCTGGGTGGCCGCCGCTTACAGCTACCTGGCGCTCTACAGCTCGGGCGAGCAGGCGCTGATGCTTGGCGGCGTGGCGACCCTCTTCGGCTACACGCTGTTCGGCTTCGTCAACAACCGCCTGATTCGCCTCGAAGCACTCAATAACAGCGTACCGACGCAGACTGTCAGTGCTCAGCACATCAGTGGCGAGCCGGTGCCGGTGAACAATCTGAAAACGGCCACTCTGGAGACTCAATCATGACGGAATATAGACATTCGCTCGGAATGCTCACGCTGCTGGTGAGCAGTCCGCCGGACAAAAGAACCGTATTCGGTCGCGCCCTGAATCAGTTGATCAGCGATGTGGAAGAACGCACGATCAGCGTGCTGGTCTCGGAAAGCCTGAGCGACGCCACCTCGATCCTGCATTCGGATCCGGCGATTCAATGCGTGCTGCTCAGCTGGGAAATGGATGACAGCGAAGGCCATGAGGAATGCATCAAACTGCTGACCAGCCTGCGCGAACGCAACACCCGGGTACCGGTGTTTTTGATCAGCGACCGCAGCACCGCGTCGAACATTCCGCTGGTGGTCATGCAGCACGCCGACGACTTCATCTGGCTGCCCGAGGACACCAGCCGCTTCCTCAGCGGGCGCATCCTGGCCGCCATCGAACGCTATCGGCAGGCGGTGTTGCCACCGATGTTCGGCGCGCTGCTGAAGTTTTCCCGGACTTATGAATACTCGTGGCACACCCCAGGGCATGCCGGTGGCACGGCGTTTCTCAAGAGCACGGCGGGCCGCGCGTTCTACGAGTTCTTCGGCGAAAACCTGCTGCGTTCCGACCTGTCGATTTCGGTCGGCGAACTCGGTTCGCTGCTCGATCACAGCGGCCCCATCGGCCAGGGCGAGCGTTACGCCGCCAAGGTCTTTGGCGCCCACCGCACGTATTACGTGACCAATGGCTCGTCGACCTCCAATCGGGTCATTCTGATGGCCAGCGTCACGCGCAACCAGATCGCGCTGTGCGACCGCAATTGCCACAAGTCCGCCGAGCACGCGATGACCTTGTCCGGGGCCATTCCGACCTACCTGGTGCCGACCCGCAATCGCTACGGCATCATCGGCCCGATCCTGCCGCAGACCCTGAGCGCCGAAGGGGTGCAAGCCGCCATCGCCGACAACCCGCTGGTCAAGGACGGTATCGATCCGACGCCGATCCACGCCATCATTACCAATTCGACCTACGACGGCCTGACCTACAACGTCACCCGGGTCGAGGAGTTGCTGGGCCAGAGTGTCGACCGGCTGCATTTCGATGAAGCCTGGTACGGTTATGCGCGGTTCAACCCGCTGTATCGCGACCGCTTCGCCATGCACGGCAGCCCGGACGATCACGATGAGTCGCGCCCGACCGTGTTCGCCACGCAATCGACGCACAAGCTGCTGGCCGCGCTGTCCCAGGCTTCGATGATTCACGTGCGCAACGGCCGCAACCCGATTCCGCACGGGCGCTTCAACGAGTCGTTCATGATGCACGCCTCGACCTCGCCCAACTACGCGATCATGGCCTCCTGCGACGTCAGCTCGGCGATGATGGAAGCGCCCAGCGGGCAGATCCTGACCACCGAATCCATCGAAGAAGCCATCGCTTTCCGCCAGGTCATCTCACGCATGAACAACGAGATGCAGGGCAAGGACGAGTGGTTTTTCACCTGCTGGCAGCCGCCGTCAGTGCAGGTGGGCGGCGCAGCGGTACCTTTCCATGAAGTCGATCCGGTGCTGCTCAAGACCGAGCCGAACTGCTGGGTACTGCACCCGAACGAGGTGTGGCACGGTTTCGGCAACATCGAGGACGGCTATTGCATGCTCGACCCGATCAAGGTCTCGGTGCTGAGCCCCGGCATGGGCGACGATGGCAACCTGCTGGACTTCGGCATCCCCGCCTGTGTCCTCACCGCCTACCTCGGACGCCAGGGCATCGTCGTCGAGAAGACCACCGACTTCACCATTCTCTTCCTGTTCTCCATCGGCATCACCAAAGGCAAATGGGGCACCCTGGTCAACGCGCTGCTCGACTTCAAGCGCGACTATGACGACAACCTCGAACTCGAGCTATGCCTGCCGGACCTGCTGACCGCCAATCAGCAACGCTACGCCGGCATGGGCCTCAAGGACCTCGCCGCGGACATCTTTGCCGCCATGAAGCGACACAAGACCACGGCGACCATGGCCCAGGCATTCGGCATGCTGCCCCAGGCCGAATTCAGTCCGGTGGAGGCCTACGAAAAACTGGTCAAGAACGAAGTCGAACAGGTGACCCTGGAAGAAGCCGCCGGGCGGATCGTCGCGACCGGGATCGTGCCCTATCCACCGGGCATTCCATTGTTGATGCCAGGTGAGAACGCAGGGCCGGCGGACGGGCCATTGCTGGCCTATCTCAGGGCGCTGGAGAGCTTCGACAAATCCTTCCCCGGTTTCACCCATGACACCCATGGGATCGAAAGTGAGGGCGGGGTTTATCGGTTGTTGGTGTTGAAGTGAAGTAAGCACAATCTTCAGCTTACACAACCCCCTGTAGGAGCTGGCTTGCCAGCGAAAGCGGAGTGTCAGGCAACATCAATTTAGCTGACCCACCGCCTTCGCTGGCAAGCCAGCTCCTACAGGGGATCTCCTTCAACCATGGCTATCGCGTCCCGAAGGCCTGAATCAAACCCTCACATTGCGTCCCGGCAATGTCGATCGCTGACTGTTTTCCCAATCCTCCACCAAGCCCACCGGTGCATCGGATGCCGGCAGCATGCTGCGCCCGCGAACCAGATCCGAGGCACGCTCGGCGAGCATGATGGTCGGTGCATTGAGGTTGCCGTTCGGCTCGGTCGGGAACACTGACGAGTCAATCACCCGCAGACCCGCGATCCCCCGCACCCGCAGCTCGGAATCCACCACCGCCATGTCGTCCTCGCCCATCCGGCACGAGCCGCAAGGGTGGTAGGTGCTCTCCAGGTTCTCGCGGACGAAGGCGTCGATCTCTTCATCGGTATTGACCAGCGGCCCGGGTGCGATCTCACCGTCGCGGAAGCGGTCCATCGCCGGCTGGCCGATAATCTCCCGGGTCAGGCGAATGCAGCGGCGGAAACCTTCGCGATCTTCTTCCCGTTGCAGGTAGTTGAACTGAATTTGCGGGTGCTCGTAAGGATCCGCCGAACGCACCCGCACATGGCCGCGGCTCTTGGGTTTGTTCGGCCCGGTGAGCACCATGAAGCCGTGGCCCTTGATCGGCTTGTTGCCGTCGTAACGCATGGCCGCCGGCAGAAAGTGAAACTGAATGTCCGGCCAGCGCAGGCCCTTGTCGGAGCGGATGAAACCACCGGCCTCGAAATGGTTGGTGGCGCCGAGCCCGTCCTTGAACAACAGCCAGCGCAGGCCGATCAACAGCTTGCTCAGGGGGTCCATTTTGCTGTTGAGCGTCACCGGCTCCTTGCAGCCGAACTGGATGTAAACCTCGGCGTGGTCCTGCAGATTCTCCCCTACCCCCGGCAGGTCATGGCGCACGCCGATCCCGGCTTTGCGCAGGACCTCGGAGGGACCGATGCCGGAACGTTGCAGCAGGTGCGGTGAGCCGATGGGGCCGGACGATACCAGCACTTCCCGGTTGCAATAGACCTGGTGGCTCTGGCCCTCGTGGTCATAGATGACCCCCACCGCGCGTTTGCCTTCGAGCATGATCTGGCGGGTCATCGCGTGGGTGATCACGGTCAGGTTCGGACGGCCCATGGCCGGGCGCAGATAGGCGTTGGCGGTGGAGCAGCGCACGCCATTTTTCACCGTCATGTGCATGGCGCCGAACCCTTCCTGCATGAAGCCGTTGCAGTCGTCGGTCTTTATGTAGCCCGCTTCGGCACCGGCTTCGACCCAGGCGCCATACAGCGGGTTTTTCATGTGGTTGCCGTTGGTGGTGTGCAACGGACCGGTGCTGCCGCGATAGCCATCACCGCCCTCCTCGTAATGCTCGGCCCGCTTGAAATATGGCAGGCAATTGCGGTAGCCCCACCCCTGTGCGCCGAGGGATTCCCATTCGTCGAAGTCACACGCATGGCCGCGGATGTACACCAGGCCATTGATCGACGACGAGCCGCCGAGCACCTTGCCGCGCGGGCAGTGAATACGCCGGCCGTTGAGGTAAGGTTCCGGCTCGGTTTCGTAGCGCCAGTTGTACTTTTTGGTGTTCATCGGGATCGAAAACGCACTCGGCATCTGGATCACCACGCTGCGGTCGCTGCCACCGAACTCCAGTACCAGCACGGAAGTAGCGGGGTCTTCGCTCAGGCGGTTGGCCAACACACAACCGGCCGAGCCTGCACCGATGATGATGTAGTCGTATCTTTGCGTCGCCATGGTTATCTCCCGGCCGTCGATTCATTGAATACCGGCAACGAAGGCTTGGTCAGCCGGTCGCCGGTGGTGTATTGCGGGGATGTTTTTTCGATGTGCCGGATGACGGCTTCTTCGCGCTTGAGGTCGATCGAGCGGCTGAACCAGTAGTACACCAGTCCCGAGACAATCAGCCCGACCAGCCAGGCGATGTCGATGCTGCCGAGCGCCTTCGCCAACGGGCCGACATAGACCTCGCGCTGCTCGACGCCGTCGTAGATGTAGAAGAACGGGATCATCGAGATGAAACCGATCGCGTACGCGGCGATGCCGCGCAGGCCCCAGCTGCCATAGAGGTTGCCGTGGGGCATGAAGAAGTGCGGGATGGCGTAGCGGCCCTTGCGCACGAAGAAATAGTCGGTGAGGTTGACCGAGGTCCAGGGCACCAGGAAGTACAGCATCACCACCAGGTAGATGCCCAGCACCGACAGGCCTTTGCCTGAACTCTGAATGCTCAGGGCCACGCCCAGTTGCAGCAGGATCACGAAACCGATGGCCAGGATCCGTGCCTTGCGGGTTGGCTCGATGTGCTTGATGGAATCGACGCAGGTCAGGGTGGTCAGCTTGGCGCTGTAGATGTTCATCGCGATCACCGGCAGGAACGCCAGGATCGTGACCACCACCACAACCGTACCCATGAACGGCGACACGGTGTTACCCACCTGGCCAAGGGCGACCAGCACGTCGGTGGAGTGCAGGTGATCGGCCAGCCAGCCACCCACGGCAATCATCCAGGCACCGGACAACGAGGCGCCGAGAAACACCACCGCGATCAATTTACCGCTGGACGTGTTCTTCGGCAGGTAGCGTGAATAGTCGGACACATAGGGCGCATAGGCGATGTTGTAACTCGCCGCCGCGGCGAACTGGGCGATGAAACCGGTCCAGTTAAAACCCAAGGGTGCCGGGGCCACTTCACCGGCGGCCAGTACCGGCACCGCGGCGTCGGGCACCCAGCCCATCAACACCGCCAGGGTCACCAGGCCGTACAGCGGCAGCGACAGGAACAACGCCCATTTGAAACTGCGATGCATCCAGTCGTGGCCGAGGATCGCCAGGACGGCAGCCGGCACCGTCACGGCCACCGCCACCACAATGGGGTTGAAGCCGAACAGCGTGTGCAGGCCCTGCATCATCAACACCAGATTGACGATGTTGAAACCGGCGAACACGAACAGCGTCGCCAGCAGCACCAGAATCACCCCGCGATAGCCGAACTGCGCACGGGACTGGATCATCTGCGGCAGCCCCAGGTGCGGGCCTTGCGATCCGTGAAAGGCCATGAACAACGTGCCGAACATGATGCCCAGCGTCCCGGCGAGGGTGGTCCACAACGCGGTCAGGCCGACGCTCGGGCCAACGAAGCCGATGGTCATGGTGAAGAAGGTGAAATTGCCGAGAAACCAGAACGGGCCCTGGCTCGACAGTTTGTCGGTACGCTCGCTCTCCGGGATAAAATCGATCGAATGCCCTTCGACGATGGGTTTGTCGTCGAGGATGGACAGGCTGGGGGTGGCTTTGGCGTCAATGTTCATGATGGGCTCTTATTGTTTGAAGATCATGACGGGATAACTGCATTCTTTCGGGTGAACGACGCCCCCCTGTAGGAGCAAGCTTGCTCGCGATGAGGTCTTATCCGTCACTGCATCTGCGCCTGTCCCTACGCTATCGCGAGCAAGCTTGCTCCTACAGGAATTGCGTTCCTTCAACAGCCATGACTCAGGGCAGCGTGATCCAGACCGCCTTGGTCTCGAGCAGATAATCGAGCTGCTCCGCGCCCAGGTCCTTGCCGAATCCGGACTGCTTGTAGCCACCGAACGGCATCGACGGATCGAGGGTGCCGTGGGCGTTGACGTAGACCGACCCCGCTTTCAACCGCGGGATCAGGCTGTGCACCTTTCCAAGGTCATTGGAATACAGTGCGGCCGCCAGGCCGTAAGGCGAGTCGTTGGCCAGGGCCAGCGCCTCTTCCTCATCGTCGAACGGTGCAGTCACCAGCACCGGGCCAAAGATCTCTTCCTGGACGATGCGCATGTCGTTGCGGCAATGGGCAAAAATGGTCGGCTCGACGAAGAAACCGGGACCTTCCACAGGCTGGCCGCCGTAGACCAGTTGCGCACCTTCCTGCTTGCCGGTGTCGATGTAGTCGGTCACTCGCTGCTGCTGCAACGCCGAGACCAGCGGGCTGATGAAGCAATCCGGATCCAGACCCGGCGCCATCTTCAAGGTCCGGGTGTAGGCGATCAGTTCGCGCAGGAACTCGTCGTAGACGCTGCGATGAACATAGGCCCGGGTACCGGCATCGCACACCTGGCCCGAGTTGAAGAACACGCCATTGGCGATGGCCTGGGCGGCGGCTTTCACGTCGGCGTCGGCCAGGACGATTACCGGTGATTTTCCTCCGAGTTCCAGGGTTAGTCGCTTCATTTCGTCCAGCGCCGCACGGCCGACGGTGCGACCGACCGGGGTCGAACCTGTGAAGGTCAGCTTGTCGATGCCCGGGTGGGTGGCCATGGCCGCACCGACCACGCTGCCGCGACCGGTGACGATGTTGATCACGCCGTCCGGGATCCCGGCTTCCTGGACCAGTTCGGCAAAACGCAGGGCCGACAGCGATGTCAGTTCGGCGGGTTTGACCACCACGGTGCAACCGGTTGCCAATGCGGCGCCCAGCTTCCAGGCCATGGTCTGCAGCGGGAAATTCCACGGCACGATGGCGCCCACCACCCCCACCGCTTCCTTGCGCGTATACGCCAGGTAGTTGCCCGGCAGCGATGGCTCGACAGTGCGGCCGTGCAGCTTGGTCGCCCAGCCGGCGAAATAGCGCAGGGTATCGACCGTGCCCTGGATATCGACATCCCGGGCGAAGGCCGCTGATTTGCCCATGTCGATCGATTCGATTTCAGCCAGTTCGGCGGCGTTGCTTTCAATCAGGTCGGCCAGGCGTTGCATCATGCGTTCGCGCTCTGCCGGTTTGGCCTGACGCCAGGCGCCACCGTCGAATTGCGCGCGGGCGGCTTGTACGGCGCGATCCAGGTCCTCAGTGGTGCCCATGGGAATCCGGGTGATCAGGCCTGCGGTCGAAGGTTCGATGACCTCGGACGTCTGCCCGTCGCTGGCGTCGACAAAGGCGCCGCCGATGAACATCTTCTGCGCCTTGCCGAGGAAGGTCTGGGTGGCTTCGGAGACGCCGAATTTCTGCAGGTAATTTTTGACGATCGTGTCCATTTTCAGTCTCTCTGTGCGGCGGTCAGGTCACGCCGAGGCCGTGGTGGTTGCGCTCATGACGTGCCGCGCCTGAGCCCGCTCGTGGAAGATGAAACCGATGCTGTTTAGCAGCAGTTGCGCCGCCAGGATCGAGGTCATGCCAGTCGGGTCATAGACGGGCGCCACCTCGACCAGGTCCATGCCGACGATGTTGCCCTGGCTGCGTTTGGCCAGGGCCTGGATGATTTCCAGCACTTCGTAATAGAGGAAACCGCCATGGCTGGGGGTGCCTGTGCCGGGTGCGATGGAAGGGTCGAAACCGTCGATGTCGATGGTGATGTAGTAGTTGATGTTCTGCGGGATCAACGCCAGCACACCGTCGACGCCCAGGCGCCGCACATCGCGTACCGAGAGAATCTTCGAGCCCGCCGCATGGGCCGCTTCGTAGTCATCGCGATTGGAGGAAGACACGTTGCGGATGCCCATCTGCGTCATGCCGACGATGTGGTTCATTTCCGAAGCACGGCGCAGCGGGTTGCCATGGCCGTAGCGCACGCCGTGGCGTTCGTCGACGAAGTCCAGGTGGGCATCGAAATGGATGATGTGAATCGGACCGCGGCCCTCGAAGGCCTTGATCACCGGCGCGTGCACCGAATGATCGCCACCGAGCACCACTGGCATGACGCCGGCATCGAGGATCTTGCGTACCGCGTATTCGGTGTTGGCGTTGCTGGTGACCATGTCGGTGTGCACGATATCGGCGTCACCGACATCGACCATGCGCACATCGGCGGCGGTCAGGTACATGACGTCATCTTCGTGGTCGTAGGCACCGGCATGGCCGAAGGAGAACAGCGTCGATGCCTCGCGAATTCCCCGTGGCCCGAAACGGGCACCGGAGCGCCACTGGGTGCCCATGTCGTTGGGGACGCCAAGGACTGCCACGTCGGCATCGAGGGCATCCCAATCGGTGCACACCGGGGATTTGCCAAAGGTGCAGTGCCCCACGAATGGCAGGTTCAGGCGACCGGATTCATAACCGTTGTTCGACATGTCTGGCATCTCCAATTCTTGTTATTGGCTGTGCGGTCGTGGAAGGCGACCGCCGTTGAAGTGACTATGGGCGCAGGTTTTCGTGGAAAAAATGCTAAACATCAGATACTCATATCGGCATTACCGATGCATCCACACGCGGGAGGTCCAAGGTGATCCAGCTGCACGATGTCGACCTGAAACTGCTCAGGGTGTTTGCCACGATTGTCAGGTGCGGCGGGTTTTCTGCCGCGCAGGCGGCACTGAATGCCGGCCAGTCGACCATCAGCGAACAGATGACTCATCTGGAAACCCGGCTCGGGGTCAAACTCTGCCAGCGCGGGCGCAGCGGCTTTCGCCTGACCGAGCAAGGCGTGGCGATCCATGAAGCCACCCAGCGCCTGCTCTCGGCGGTAGAGAATTTCTGCATGGACGCCGACGTGCTCAAGCAGCACATCAGTGGCAAGCTCAACCTGGGCATCATCGACACCACCATTACCGACCCGGACTCACCGCTGCCGCGCACCACCCAGCGCTTCGTGTCCCGAGGGCATGACGTGCACCTCAACGTGTACGTCGGCACCCCGGCGGAACTGGAAGAACGTGTACTAGACGGTCGCCTGCACCTGGCCATCGGGCACTTCCCGATCCACGTTCCCGGGCTGTTGCATTCACCGCTGTATCAGGAAGCCCTGGGGCTGTATTGCGGGCGGCGGCATCCACTGTATGGCAGCAAGGCCGAGGGTGACGAACTGCTCGAAGAGATTGCCGCAAGCCGGATTGTGGTCAGGGGCTACATGCAGCAATACGACCTGGAGCACTTGGGCGTGAGCAAGGCCGCGGCCACCGTGGACAACATCGAAGCGCTGGCCATCCTGCTGATTTCCGGGGCCTACCTGGGCTTTTTGCCGGTGCACTTCGCCTCGCAGTGGGTCAAGAACGGCGAGATGCATCAGCTGGCGCCCACCAGCCTGCAACTGATGTCGCCGTTCGATGTGATTACTCGACGCAGCACTGCCCCGCCGCCGATCCTGCAGGCTTTCCTCGAGGACCTGGACGCCTGTTCGCGCAAGGCAGCCAGTCACTGACAGACACTGCTCGCCACCATTGAACAGTGCCCGGCATACTGATCGGCGCCGTCATCCCGTTCGCCACCTTGCAGGCCAATCATGCGCATCCACGTCACCTTCATCGACCGCGTCGGCATTACCCAGGAAGTACTGGCCCTGCTCGGCGGGCGCAGTTTCAATCTGGATGCCGTCGAGATGGTGCCGCCAAACGTGTACATCGATGCCCCGACACTCGGTGCCGATGTGCTGGAGGAACTGCGCGAGGCCTTGCTCGGCGTGCGGGGTGTGCAAGCGGTGACCCTGGTCGACATCCTCCCGGGACAGCGTCGCCGCCTGCAACTGGATGCCTTGCTTGCGGCCAGCATCGACCCGGTGCTGGCGGTGGATGAGCGCGGCCATGTGCTGCTGGCCAATCCGGCGCTGATCGCCTTGTGCGGCCGTGAACCGGCCGGTGAGCCGCTGACGGCGCTGTTCGATGATCCCGACTTGCAACGCACGCTGATCGAACACGGCTACCGCCTGCCCATGCACGAGGTCAGCCTCGCTGGTCAGACCTTGCTGCTCGACGCGATGCCGATCACTGATGCCGGCGCCCTGCTGACCCTGTATCAACCGAACCGCATCGGCGAACGCCTCTCGGCGCTGCACCATGACCATGCCGAAGGGTTCGATGCGCTGCTGGGCGAATCCCCGGCGATTCGTACCCTCAAGGCCCGCGCCCAGCGGGTGGCCGCCCTCGACGCTCCGCTGCTGATCCAGGGCGAAACCGGCACCGGCAAAGAGCTGGTGGCCCGTGCTTGCCACGCCATCAGCACCCGACGTGATGCCCCCTTCCTGGCCCTGAACTGCGCGGCCCTGCCGGAGAGCCTCGCCGAAAGCGAGCTGTTCGGCTACGCCGCCGGCGCCTTCACCGGCGCGCAACGGGGAGGCAAACTCGGCCTGCTGGAACTGGCCGACCAGGGCACGGTGTTCCTCGACGAAGTCGGCGAAATGTCGCCCTACCTGCAAGCCAAGTTGCTGCGCTTCCTGAGCGATGGCTGCTTCCGTCGGGTGGGTGGCGATCGCGAGGTCAAGGTCAACGTGCGGATCCTCAGCGCAACGCACCGCGACCTGGAAAAAATGGTCAGCGAAGGCAGCTTTCGCGAAGACCTGTTCTACCGCCTGAATGTGCTCAACCTGCAAGTGCCACCGTTACGCGACCGTGGCCACGACATCCTGCTGATGGCCAATCACTTCATGCAACAGGCCTGCGCACAGATCCAGCGCCCGGTCTGCCGCCTGGCGCCGGGCACTTATCCGGCGCTGCTCGGCAATCGCTGGCCGGGCAACGTACGGCAACTGCAGAACGTGATCTTCCGCGCCGCGGCCATTTGCGAGAACCCGCTGGTGGACATCGACGACCTGGACATCGCCCGCACGGCCATGGAGCGGCAGAACGCCGGCGAAGTCGGCAGCCTGGAAGCGGCCGTCGGTGATTTTGAAAAAAACCTGCTGGAACAGCTTTACCGCAGCTATCCGTCGAGCCGTTTATTGGCTGCGCGGTTGCAAACTTCGCACAGTGCGATTGCTATTCGGCTGCGTAAGTATGGGATTCCGGGGAAGCTTTAATGTGTTTGCTGGTGACTCCTGCGGGCGTGTAAATCGACATGCAACAACATCCATTACCTAATGGATTTGCCCTACCTGCAAAAAAGAAACTTCCTACACAATAATGGGAAGCTCTACCCACACTAACAATTGAACACCTGAAAACTCATTGCTATTAATTCACCTGCGAGAAAACACAGCCGACAGGTGCCCCATGCAGACACTCATCAGAACGACCTGTAAAAAACACGCAGTACTGCTGACTTCAACAATAACCACCATCATAGTACTCAAGCTTATAGCGCTAGCTCCGCCCCTGCTACTAGGCAAAATCGTCGACGCGCTGAACAGTGATAGTTATACAACCCTCAACACCCTACTTACGATGACGGCTGCGTTTGCCCTGGCTGGATGCATTCAAGCGATCATTAATCCACTGCAAATTTTTCTTTTATCCCGATTAGTGCAGCAGATAGTGATGAACGCATCCATAGACTGGATGGCAGAGTTGATGCGCAAAGAATTTGGTCATTTCGATTCGTGGCGCATCGGGCACTTTATCAAATCCGTGGAGCGCGGCATCACGGCCCATGAACAATTATTGACATTCTTCGTCACCGTCGGAATCCCCATGTGTCTGGAGTTTTTGATCGTGGGCGGCGTTTTTCTTTATATGGGTGGTACCGGGATTTTCCTCGCATTGACCGGTCTTGGCATCCTCTACCTGTTTGTCACCCATAAAATCATCAGGTGGCGCAGAAAGTATATTGATGCGGTCAACGAGCAAGAAGATGAGTTAAGCGCGATTGTGTTCAATACCCTGACCGCGGGGAAATCGATAAAACTGGAAAGAGCCGAACACACGGCAACACAACCGTTGAGCCGCGCCTTCGAGCAATACGCCAACGCTGCGGTAACCGTGACAAGCTCCGGCGGTTTCCTGAGCGCGGCAAAGATTTTATTTGTCAGCCTCTCCACGGCAGGATTGCTGGGCTGGGGTGTTTTCGATCAATTGTCGGGCGAGCCAAACATCAGCGTCGGGCAACTGGTAGCCATATTTTCCATTGCGGGAAGTTTTTTACTCAACATCACCGCGCTTACCGAAGGTTATCGAGTACTTGACCAATTTCTCGCTGACCAGCGTCGACTGCAGCAATTGTTATCATTGCCAAACTTTGACCAGGACAACCGTCAAGCCGAAATCACGTCCCGGCACGCCTCGACTATGGTACTCGCCCCCTGCGTTGTGACCGATAACAGAGCGGTCCGGCTATCTATCGCGAATGCCATCACTTTTCAACAAGGCCAATCGGTCGCCATCACCGGTCCCAGTGGTGCGGGAAAAACCACCTTGCTGGAAACACTGGCCGGATTGAATGCTTCGGTGAGGAGCCAATTGAGCCTGAACGGCGTGCCGGTTTCCAGTTTGAACGCCCATTTACACCTGAAATACCTGAGGTATTGCCCTCAATCACCGCAGTTTCTGGAAGGCACCTTTGACCGCTCGGTTCTGTTTGGCACCCTTCCCTCGCCACATATTGCCCAGGCGATACAACAACTGAACCTTGAAGCCATTGTTTCCCAGCGTGATCTGAACGCAAACGCCTCCAATATTTCCGGTGGCGAAGCCAAACGGCTGTCACTGCTGCGCCTGATCAACAGGCCAGGCCAATTCAATCTGTTCGACGAACCCAGTGCCTCGATAGAACCGAAGCTGGCGATTCCGGTGTGGGACTTGCTGTTCGACACTTTCTCCGAGCGCGGACTGATTTGTGTCACCCACGACGTCCGCCACCTGTATCGCTTTGATCGAGTCATCGTGATGCAGGACGGCGCGATTATCGACGATGGCCCGTGGTGTGAGTTGGTCCACAGGACGGCAATCAAGGCGCTGCTGAGCGACCTTCAGCCGCAAGCTTGATGCTTGGCAAAAAGCTGCTTCGGATGCGTTGCAGCTGACCATCCGCAGCACCTTGAGTCGTGGTGTGTGCAAACCGATACAGCGTATCGAATACGATCCACTTCTGCCGCAACCCTACATCCCTCCAATCCGGCACCCTCCGCGCCTCTAACTCCCACCCTACCTGTATTGATTTCAATACAGAAAGCTCCATCATTTCTCACAAAAATATCTCATCTCATTGATTCATAAAGAATTGCTGTTGTTGGCACCGCACTTGCTGGTCAACCTCAAACCACGCTCACTGCCGACCAACACCGATCCGGCGCTGGATGGCAAGAACACCGCCGCCCCCTGGTAGGAGCTGCCGCAGGCTGCGATCTTTTGATCTTGCTCTTGATATTCCGGGGTAAACCCGGAAGAAGATCAAAAGATCGCAGCCTGCGGCAGCTCCTACACGGGGGTCTATATCACCCTGAGAACAGGACTCCACCATGTTCAGCAAGCACGACCAGATCAAAGGCTACGACGATGAACTGCTGGCGGCGATCAACGCCGAGGACGCACGGCAAGAGCACCACATCGAATTGATCGCCTCGGAAAACTACACCAGCCAACGGGTGATGGAGGCGCAAGGCAGCGGCCTGACCAACAAGTACGCCGAAGGCTATCCCGGCAAGCGTTATTACGGTGGCTGCGAGCACGTCGACGTGGTCGAGCAGTTGGCCATTGATCGGGCCAGGCAGCTGTTTGGCGCCGACTATGCCAACGTGCAGCCGCACTCCGGCAGCCAGGCCAATGCCGCGGTGTATCTGGCGCTGCTGCAGGCCGGCGACACCGTGCTGGGCATGAGCCTGGCCCATGGCGGCCACTTGACCCACGGCGCCAAGGTCAGTTTTTCCGGCAAGCTCTATAACGCGGTGCAGTACGGTATCGACACCAACACCGGGCTGATCGATTACGACGAAGTCGAGCGCCTGGCGGTCGAGCACCAGCCGAAAATGCTCATCGCCGGGTTCTCCGCCTATTCGAAGACCCTGGACTTCCCGCGCTTCCGTCAGATCGCCGACAAGGTCGGTGCCTATCTCTTCGTCGACATGGCCCACGTCGCCGGGCTGGTCGCGACCGGTCTGTATCCGAACCCGCTGCCGTACGCCGACGTGGTCACCACCACGACCCACAAGACCCTGCGCGGCCCTCGTGGTGGCTTGATCCTGGCCAGGTCCAACCCGGAGCTGGAGAAAAAACTCAACGCCGCGGTGTTCCCCGGTGGCCAGGGCGGACCGCTGATGCACGTGATCGCCGCCAAGGCCGTGTGCTTCAAGGAAGCGCTGGAGCCCGCCTTCAAGACCTATCAGGCGCAGGTGATCCGCAACGCCCAGGCCATGGCCAAGGTGTTTATCGACCGTGGCTACGATGTGGTGTCCGGCGGCACCGATAACCACCTGTTCCTGGTCAGCCTGATCCGCCAGGGCCTGACCGGCAAAGACGCCGACGCCGCCCTCGGTCGCGCCGGCATCACCGTGAACAAGAACGCGGTGCCGAACGACCCGCAGTCGCCGTTCGTGACTTCCGGCCTGCGCATTGGCACCCCCGCCATCACCAGTCGTGGGTTCAAGGAAGACCAGAGCATCGAGCTGGCGGGCTGGATCTGCGACATCCTCGATCACCTGGGTGACGCCGATGTCGAGGCCCAGGTCGCCAGCCTGGCTGCCGCGATGTGCAGTGACTTCCCGGTTTATCGCGACTGATCGGCAATGGGAGGGCTGGCCCCTCCCATCGCGCAATAGAAAAAATACCTGCGTCCAGTCATGCCATCCAACAAATTCAGGGCTCTATGGGCAAACCCGACCCGAGCGCTCTATGATTGAACCCCATGACGACCACGCCTCCAATCCGCCAACCCTGCCCGCCCGGCGCCTGCGACTGCGGGCGTGACCCGCTGCTGGACACCCCGGGCGCGGACGTGCGCATCCTGTTCCTGACCCGCGCGGAGGAAAAGCGCCTGGTCGAGCGCCTGGAAAACCTGCAGAGCCTGAGCGACCTCGAGCGGTTGCAGCAGCGGATGTACGAGCAACTCGGGATCCGGGTGGAGATCGCCCCCGGGTTCAACGAAGTACGGACCATGCGCGGCATCGCCATTTCCATCGGCGAACTGCCGGGCCTGTGTCGCAAGACCCGGCAGTCGATTCCGGCGGCCATTCGCCGCGGGCTGGAAAAACGCCCCGAGGTTGCCTACGAGCTGCTCAATGCCAACGACCTGTTGCGTGACGCCTGATCGTTTGAGCCCTCCTCCCATGCCATTCATTCCAGATGCATCGAAACAGGATCAGCGGTCATACGCGCAGGCGGGTCCGCTGCTATGCCTTCTCATGGGAGAAACCGTTTCAGGCCAGCCAGGATGAAGCTGGCAATACAGGCGTGACCGTGGTCCCGGCGCCAGCCAGGTGCGCGAAGATCAACAGGTGCCAATCTGTAACGGGAGGTGGCGAATGTTATTCATGGTCAGTTGGACGATCAGCCCGCAAAACCGCAACAGCGTGATCCAGCGCTTTCTCGAGACCAAGGGCGCTCCACCCGAAGGCGTGAAGATGCTGGGGCGATGGCACGCCGTCGGTGGCTCCAGCGGGTTTGGCATCGCGGAAACCGACGATGTCGTACAGATTCAGAAGTGGGTGCTGCAATGGAATGACCTGATGAACATGGAAGTCCATGCCGCGTTGACCGATGAGCAGGCGGCGCCCTTGCTGGCAGCCGTTGTCGGCAAGCAATAGTCATCAGGGCGGCGGGCTCTGCTCGCCGCCCCCTCGCAAACCTCCTCGAACACCTGTGGGAATGGTGCCAGGCGCAAATCTCGAAACACCCCCAGCCTGTGGGAGCGGTGCCGGGCGCAAATCTCGAAAACACCACCAGCACCTGTGGGAGCGGGCTTGCCCGCGATGGCGGTGGCACCGGCAACATCGCAGTGACAGACCGATCGCTATCGCGGGCAAGCCCGCTCCCACAGTGGGCTATGTCTGGCTCAGGTCTTGTAGGCACCCACAAAACGACCTGAAGTACGAGTCGCTATTTTTTCATCCCCACCCGCCGCCGCATGTCGGCGGTGATGGTCTGCCGGGTTTTCTTCAGATCCGCCCAAGGCTCGTCTCCCACTTCGGCCAGCCGCTCATGCACGTTACGCACATTCCACTGATTACCACCCTTGAGTTCACCCACCTCCTCGCGAAAGACCGGCACCGACACCGGCAATCCTTCGCGGGTCCGCACGGCATAGGCGCAGATGGTGGTGGCGCCGAGTCCGTTGCGCAGGTAATCGATGAAGATCCGCCCGATCCGATTCTTCGGGCCGGAGACTGCGGAAAAACGATCCGGCAGCAAGTTGGCCATGTGGCTGACGATGGCATGACTGAAGTCCTTGACCTCATCCCAGCCGAGCTTGCGGGTCAGCGGTACCACCAGGTGAATGCCCTTGCCGCCGCTGGTCTTGAGGAATGCCTTGAGCCCCAGCTCATCGAGCACCGAAAGGGTCAGTTGAGTCGCCTCGACCATGCTTTTCCAGGGCAGCGCCGGGTCCGGGTCGAGGTCGAGGACGAAGCGGTCGGGTTTGTCGAGGTTGTCCGACGTGGCGTTCCAGGTGTGCAGTTCCACCGTGCTCATCTGCACGGCACCGATCAGGGCCTCGGCGTTGTTGATGATCATCACCGGTTGGCCGGTGAGTGCCTTGTCCAGGGTGGTGATCCCCGGGATGGCCAGGCGCTCGGCGTTCTTCTGGAAAAACAGCTCGCCGGCGATACCGTCCGGGGCGCGCACCAATGCCACGGGCCGGTCCTTGAGCTCGGGCAATATCCATTCGGCGACGCTGGCGTAGTACTCGGCCAGTTGCACTTTGGTGGTGCCGCTGCTGGCGTCGATCACCCGGTCCGGGTGGGTGATGCGCACCTTGCCCTTGCCCAGGCCGATTTGTGAAGGTGCAGGTTCTGGGGTTTTCTTTTTGGTGGCCGGCTTTTCAGCGGTGCCTTTTTTTTCAGAAGCAGGTTTTTCAGAAGCAGGTTTTTCAGGGGCAGTTTTTGCAGCAGTAGTTTTTCCAGCAACAGTTTTCGTAACAGCGGTTTTTGCAGCAGCAGTTTTTTTAGGAGCAGTTTTCGTAGCAGCAGTTTTCGAGGTTGAAGTCTTCACGGCTTTCGGACGCTCCTCGGTAATGTCTTCGGCAGGTTTGTCGTCGCGCAGGCCATGGAACACCGCATGGCGCACCGAACCTTCCTTGGTCATTTCGGCAAAGGCCACCTCCGCCAGCAGCGTCGGTTTAAGCCAATGCACGCCCTTGGCGTCGAAGCCGGTCGGTGGATTGACCACGGACGGTTTTTTCACCTGCAAGGGTTTGAGTTGGTCGTGGATATGGTTGAGCGTGGTCTCGTTGAACCCGGTGCCGACCTTGCCTGCGTAACGCAGTTCGCCACTGTCACGGTCATGCAGCCCCAACAGCAAGGCACCGAATGCATTGCGCGAACCTTTTGGATCGGTGAAGCCGACCACCACGAATTCCTGGCGATGCTTGCACTTGAGCTTGATCCAGTCGCTGCTGCGCCGGGACACGTAGGGCGACCCCAGCCGCTTGCCGATCAGCCCTTCCATGCGCATTTGACAGGCGCTGTTGAGCAAGGCTTCCGGCTCTTCGCCGAACGCGTCGGAGAACCGCAGCAGCGGGTGTTCATTGGGTTTGAGTACCGTTGCCAGCGCAGCCCGGCGCTCCTCGACAGGCACTTCGCGCAGGTCCACGCCGTTGAGGTAAGGCATGTCGAACAGATAGTAAAGAATGGCGCCGCTGCGGCCCGAATCGAAAGCATTCTGCAAGGCCTGGAAGTCCGGCACGCCCTGGTCGTTGGCCACCACCATTTCGCCGTCGAGCCAGGCTGATTCGAGGCCCAGTGCAGCCAGCGCCTCGGCCTGTTTCGGCAGCTTGTGGGTCCAGTCGTGACCATTGCGCGTAAACAGCTGGACCTTGCCGTGGTCGATGCGCGCCATGATCCGATAGCCGTCGAACTTGATCTCATAACTCCAGTCACCGCCCGGGGCCTTCTCGACCAGGGTGGCCAGTTCCGGCTTGAGCTGTTCCGGCAGCCTGGCTTTGCGGGCGCCGGTCAACGGCGTCGCTTTTTCCTTGCGCGCCGCTGCGGCCGGTTTCTTCACGGGTTTGGGTTTGTCGGCGGTCTTCGACTGTTTGGGGAGGATGGTCCGGTCACTGAGCACGCTGTCGGGTTCGGCGGCGACCACGTCGTACTCACTTTCGGGTTTGGCCGCGCCGTCCTGGTGCTTGATCAGAAACCATTGCTCCTGCTTGCCCGGCATGTGCGTGCGCACCAGGTTCCACAGACCGCCGAGCTTCTCGCCCTGCAGCTCGAACTTGAGTTTGCCCTTGGCGTAGGCCTTGGCCGGATCCTCCTGGGGTATCCATACGCCACGGTCCCAGACGATCACGTCACCGGCGCCGTAATGGCCTTCGGGGATGCTGCCCTCGAACGTGGCGTAGTCCAGCGGATGGTCTTCAACGTGGACTGCCAGGCGCTTGACCTTGGGGTCCAGTGACGGCCCCTTGGGCACCGCCCAGCTTTTCAGGGCGCCGTCGAGTTCCAGGCGGAAGTCGTAATGCAGGCGCGAGGCGTCATGCTTCTGGATGCAGAATTGCAGCGCATGCTCCTGCGCTTTTTTTTTGCTCGAGCGCTTGGCGGCCGGTTCCGAGGTCGCCGAGAAGTCGCGCATGCGGTTGTAATCGTCCAGATTCCTGTTCATGGCGCACCTGCAGGCGAGGTAATGATGCCCCCGATGCCGGGGCCGATGCGCGTGACGATCAAGGCGACCACGGCAATCCGCTCCACGCGCTGATAGCCTTGGGTCAACAACTCTTCACCGAATACATCGGGGTCGAGTTCGCGGTAGGTCCAGGCGAACAGCGGCGACTCGAGACGCGGGGTCAGTGCGTCCAGAAACGGGTCGCAGCCATCGATCATCGCCACGCCGGTGTACAGCACCAGCGAGCCGCCGGGGGCCAGCCGATACAGGGCCTGCTCGACGATGCGCAGCGACAACTGTTCGCCAAGCGCTCCGCCGCCGTGGCGGTAGGCACGCTCGGCGGGGTCGGCCATGTAAGGCGGATTGGCGACGATCAGGTCGAAGTTGCCGTCGACATCCTGCAGCACATCGCTGGCTTCGATACTGACGTTGGCCACTTCGGCGAGCGCGGCGTTGACCGCCGTCAGACGCAGCGCCGCCGGGTTGATGTCGACGGCCAGCACCTCGGCTTCGCGACGCGCGCGGGCGATCACAATCGCGCCGACGCCCGCACCACAGCCGATGTCCACGGCGCGTCTGATCGGGGCGAAGTTCTGTTGCAGATGGGCATGTATCAACTGGGCAAATCGATAGGTGTCGGGGCCGAAGAACACCGCATCAGCGGCTTCGGTGGGGAATCCCGAGTGCACGAACAGCAGGTCATCCAGGCTCGACCAGCGCACGCGACTTTTCAGCCGCCCGTTGCTTTCTTCAAGTACACCCGCCTGTTGCAACTGCCGCTGTTCGTCCCCCGACAACAAGCCGGGCTCGAACGTCCGCGACCAGCCGAACACTTCGCGCAGGGTTCGGGCGCTTTGGCCGAAGGCGCGATCATTGACCCGCTGATGGGTCAGCGGCGTCGGGGTGATGAAACGATAACCGTCGGCCTGCAAGCGGCGTCCCAGCTGCAGCAATGCCAGATCGGCAGCGCCCAGTTGCTCTTCCTGATTCATCACAGGCTCCCTATCGAAGGCTGGATTTGAGTTCGATGAAGCGTCGGGTGGCGAACAGACCGGCAGGATGGGAATGTCGGTGGGCTGACAGCCATGGGATCAGGACTTGCATCTGATCGTGAGCGCAAACGCCAGCCAACGCGTTTTGCAGGCTCTGGATATCCGGGTCGTTGACCGGCACTGAGGGTACGGCCGCGACACTGGCGCTACCTCGGATCGTTGCGGTTGAACGCTCAGGCACCCAGTCGCCAGCGATCCAGTCATGCAGCAACTGCTTTTCATAAGGGCTGAACACCCCGAACATGGCGGCGCCGTCGCCGTCGATCAATTGCCAGAAGCGGCTGGCCTGCGGGTCCTGGTGGCGCTTGATCCAGCCCTTGGTTTCCAGGGCCGCGAGGAAGCCGGGCAACTGCTCCGGCGTCGACAACCATTGATTGACGGTCTTGCCTTCGAAACGGCAGTAGTCGGAATGCAGGTGCTGGCCGAACGGGCGCTTGCGCTCTAGCATGTTCAGGACTTCAGCGTATAAGTCGAACGACTCGATGATCGCGCGGCTGCCCTGCCCCAGATCGTTGAGGCGATAACCCAGCGCGACCCTGCGCAGGAACTCCTCGCGATCGCCCTCCAACGGCAATAGCTGCAACACCGACTGCACGGCTTTGTGCGCGTGGCCGGTGCTGGCGTTGTCGATGGTCACGTGCAGGGTGAAATAATACGGATCGATGCCCAGCTCGCTGAGTTCATAGGCACTGATCAATAAATGCAGGGGCAATTGTTCATACCCCAGGTTGTAGCCGATGACCTCCGGCAAACATTCATCGCCGACTTCACCCAGCGCCAGTTGCAGGGCGCCTTGCAGATAACGTTCGTCGGGGATCGCTACTGTGTCCTGCAAGCCATGCTCGGCGAGCAATTTACGGTAGATCACCACATGATTCTGCGCCGGGTTGCCCTCGCCCAGCTCCTCCAGGTAAGTGCAGATCAGGCCCTCGAAACGCGGGTCGCGCCAGTGCCGCAGCAGACCGCACAGCCAGGCGCCGTCCACCAGCTTGGTCGGGGCAACGGCCTGCAGGAAAAACAGCGCGTGCGCCTTGTTGCTGAAGAACTGCCGGGGCCCGCCCTCCTTGCGCTGTTGCAGATAGTCGGCGTATTGCCGGGCGACTGCGATGCTGTGTTGTTCGACAAAACCTTGCAGTGCCGACAGGTCCTGCGGCAACTCGTCCGGCAAGTCCGCCGCACGCTGCAACTGAGTCTGCAGAAAGCGTTGCGCGAGTGCATGCCGGTGCTGCCCATCGTCGCTCAGCAGCAGTTGCTGGTAGATCTGTTTAATGCTGCCGGCGCCGGGAGTCGGATGTTCGTGGGCAGGCCTGGATTCAAGTCGTGTCAGGGCAGTCATGGATGCATCTCTCGGTCTGAGGCCAGTGGCAGGACGCTGGATCAGCACGTCTCTACATCAGCAGAGCGACCGCGGCGCAGAAAAATTCCATCGGGGTTGAAAGAGCCCGGACAAACGGCTGCCGGTGCGGCACTTGGCTTGCACTGGAGTGAATATACTCAACGGGTGTGGACCCATCCTTCGGAGAGCAATCATGCGCACGGTTCATGTCATCGAGGCGGATAACATCCCCAGGCCGGTCAACGTCGTGGGTGAGGCGATCACGATTCTCGCCGGCGGGGATCTGTCCAAACCCTTTGAAGTGCATATCCAGCAAGGCGTGCAAGGCGGAGGGCCGCCGCCGCACTTTCATCCCTGGGATGAAGCCTTCTATGTCATCGACGGGCAAGTGGAAGTGACGGTCGAAGGCCAATCCAACACGGTGTCGAGCGGTGGCTATGTGCATATCCCTGCCGGGACGGTCCATGCCTACAAGAACCTCAGCACCACGGCGAAAATCATTGGGGTGGTTTCCGATCCGCGGGGCGGGCAGTTCTTTGCGGCGATGGATCAGCTCAAGGTGCCGGAGGATTTACCGCGGATTTTTGAAGTGGCCGAGCGTTATGGGGTGACGTTTCTCGTGTAGGAGCTGCCGCAGGCTGCGATCTTTTGATCTTTTGATCTTTGGCGGTCTTGAGCCCGCGAAGATCAAGATCAAAAGATCGCAGCCTGCGGCAGCTCCTACACCGTACGCAGCGCCCGTGTTAGATCGTTGCGACGCATATGGGGACGATTATCAAGCAACGCCCCCCTTGGCCTGTTGCTCCAGATGCACCTGCAAATCCGGATCAATGTTCAGCGCGGCCGCCAGCTCATCCAGATAAATGCGCTCGGCGTCCTGCTGATCGTCCACCAGCATCACACTGGCCAGGTACATTTCCGCCGCCATGCCAGGATCGGTGGCCGACTGCGCCACATCGGCGGCGTCCAGCGGCCGGGCGACTTCATCGTCCAGCCATTGCTGCAACTGCGGATCATCGGTGTGACGGCCGATCTCGGTACTGATCATCTGCTTTTCCGCCTCATCGATCCGGCCATCGGCCTTGGCCGCGGCAATCAATGCCCGAAGGATCGCATGACTGTGGTCCTCGACTTCCGGGCCAGACAACAGGTCGACCGTGCGCGGTGCCTGTTGCGGTGCCGCGGCCTGACTGCGTTGCCAGGCCTGATACGCCTGGAACGCCATCATCCCCAGCGAAGCCAGCGCCGCGTAGTTGGCCCCACCGCCTGACCGGCTCCGGGTCGAACCACCCAAGGGTGAGCCGCCGCCCAGCAATCCACCGAGCAAGCCACCCAGCCCACCGCCGCCGGCGCTGGAACCGGCGCCACCGCCCAACAGGCCGCCGAGCAACCCGCCGAGGTCGCCAGGCCCGCCCTGGGCCGAAGCACCACGGTCACCCTGTTGCGGCATCGAGCCCTGGCCGGCACCGCGCAGAAGTTGTTCGAGCAGATCGCTGGTGTTCATGACGGCATCCTCTTTGGTTGGAGTGATCCAGTCAGGCAACGATAGTCCTCGCAGACAAATGTGCCACCACCGTTTGGCTGACGTGAAACCCGGCTGCAAACACAATGCTAAGCCGAAGTTCGTTCCCTCTTCATCTGCGTCACCAAGGTCCAAATGGTCGGGAGCGTTTACCGAGCAGACCGCCACAGCCGAAGATAGCCGGGTGTTTGGTCGCAATCCGCAGGCACTCCTTTAGTCCACAGACAGGCGGCCTCCGGTTCCAACCGTATCCCGGATTTATCCGGGGTATTTTTGTGTGGCGCAGCTAAGATTCATGAGTGGTGAACCTTATTCCCGGATTTCCGGTCGATACCTGCAACCCGACCAGGTTTGCCGCCGCCCCCAACAGTGTGGGTGATGACCGGCTTGCTTCACTTTCTGGAGAACGCCCCCGTGATTTCGACTCTACACATCGCCAGGCTCAAAGCATGGGGCGCCCATGGTTTTACTGCCACTGGCGTGGTCACTGCCTTCCTCGCGACCCTCGCCCTGCTGGAAAACCAACCCACCAACTGCCTGCTGTGGCTGGGCGTCGCGCTGATCGTCGACGGGCTGGACGGCGCCCTGGCGCGCAAGGTCAATGTCCAATCGGTACTGCCGAGTTTCGACGGCTCGGTCCTTGACCTGGTGATCGACTACCTGACGTATGTGTTTATCCCGGCGCTGTTCATCTATCGCTACATCCCGTTGCCGGACTACACGCTGCTGCTGACCGTGTCACTGATTCTGGTCTCGTCGCTGTTCTGCTTCTGCAACGTCAACATGAAAAGCAAGGACAACTACTTCCAGGGCTTCCCCGCCGCCTGGAACGTGGTCGCCCTGTGCCTGTACATCATTGCACCATCGCCGTGGATCACTCTGCTCACCGTCATCGGCCTGGCGCTGCTGACCGTGACCCGGATGAAGTTCCTGCACCCGTTCCGCGTGCGCCGGTTCATGCCGATCAACATCGCGGTGACAGCCGTCTGGCTGCTGTGCAGCCTGTCGCTGGTGGTCAATCATCCGGTGATCAACCCGCTGGTCATGGGGCTTTGGCTGCTGATGTCGGCTTATTTCCTGGGGATCTGCATCTGGCGTACGGCGATGGAGTGGTTTGACACGTCGCGGCACAAGTAGGCCGCCATGCCCATTCATATCGTCCGGCTCGGCACCCCGCGCCTGCCTGATGAAGGCCTGCGGATAGGCACGGTACGCCGCCCGCCGCGGGGCGTGCCGAAGGCCGAGTTTGCCAGTCGAGATTTTTATGATGTATGGCAACCGTTGCTTTCGCCCAGCGCGGAACTGGTTGCGCAAGCCAAGGCCGCTGAGGATGAGAAGGCCTGGGAAGCCTTTCGGCGTAAATTCAAGGCTGAAATGAACCATCCCGCGCCGAGCCAATTGCTGGATCTGTTGGCCGCCCTCTCCCATCAAACCTCGCTGGCTGTCGGGTGTTATTGCGAGGAAGAGGCGCACTGTCATCGTTCGGTGTTGCGCGAATTGCTGACGGCGCGTGGCGCCAAGGTCGTTTAGCTACCACAAACCCCACTAATCCCCCTGTAGGAGCTGGCTTGCCAGCGAAGGCGATCTGTCAGTCACATCAATGTTGAATGTCCCGCCGACTTCGCTGGCAAGCCAGCTCCTACAAGGGGTTTGCGTTGTGTTTGATGGATTCAAGGTGTAATCGCCACCTTCATCACCCCATCCCGCTGATGCGCAAACAGCTCATACGCCGCTTCAATGTCGTCGAGCTTGAACCTATGGGTCACCAACGGCGACAGATCGACCCCGCCACTTTCCACCACCGCCATCAGCCGTCGCATCCGTTCCTTGCCACCGGGGCACAGGGTACTGACGATGCTCAAATCCCCCAGGCCCGCGGCAAAGGCATCCAGCGGGATACGCAAGTCAGTGGAGTAAACCCCCAGGCTGGATAGACGGCCACCGGGGCGCAGCACTCGCAGCGCGGATTCGAAGGTGCCCTGGGTGCCCAGCGCTTCGATCGACACGTCCACGCCGCGACCATCGGTCAGGGCCATGATCTGCGCAACCACATCGCCGTCCTGGAAGTTGATGATATGGGTCGCGCCCAACTGGCGGGCGACGCTCATCCGCTCAGGCACGGCGTCGACGCCAATGATGGTGGTGGCCCCTTTGAGCCGCGCTCCGGCCACGGCACAGAGGCCGATGGGCCCGAGGGCGAAGACCGCGACGGTATCGCCGATGTTGACCTCGCCCCGCTCCGCACCGGAAAACCCGGTGGACATGATGTCCGGGCACATCAGCACCTGTTCGTCGCTCAGGCCGTCGGGAATCGGGCACAGATTGGCCAGCGCATCCGGCACCAGCACGTACTCGGCCTGGCAGCCGTCGATGGTATTGCCGAACTTCCAGCCACCGGCGGCCTTGAAGCCGTGGCGGGTGTCCGCGCCGTCCTGGGAGCCACAGCCACACAGGCAGGCATAACTTTGCCCGCTGGGGGTGATGGCGCCGGCAATCACCCTTTGCCCTTCGACAAAACCACGCACCTGCGAACCGAGCCGCTCGATGATGCCGACCGGTTCGTGACCGATCGTCAGCCCCTTGGCCACGGGGTACTCACCGCGCAGGATGTGCACGTCGGTGCCGCAGATCGTGGTGGTGGTGATGCGGATCAGCGCATCCAGCGGCCCGACTTCGGGGATCGGTTTGTCATCGAGCACGATGCGGTTTTTCTCCACGAATATCGCGGCTTTCATGGTTGCCATGGCAGTTCTCCCGAGAGTGCGCGTGCGCATGAGTTCAGCACGAACTGCAGCCTGCGCCGGACTGACGGACGGAAGGTTGATCATGGTCAATACTTAGGGGATTGAACGCCTATGGAATGACCGCACATCGGGCGGCAAAGTCGGTACTTCCTGGTTGTTACAGGGGTGCCGCCACCTGCTCGTCAACCCACGGGAGGTTTGTCATGTCTGAGCAATCACGTTTCATGCTGGTCGCCTCGCCCTTGATGGAACACAGCCCCGCCTTCGACCGGGCCGCGGCGTTGGCCAAGGCCGAAGACGCGGCGCTGCACATCGTCGCCTTTGATTATCTGGAGGGCCTGGCGACTGCCAGTCTGGTCAACGAAAAAGCCCTGGAGCAGATGCGCCTGGGCTACGTCGACCGCCATCGCCAGTGGCTGGAGGAACAGGCCCGTCCCTTGCGCAAGATCGGTGTGCACGTCACTACCGAGGTGGCTTGGGTCGAACGCCCGCTGGAGGAAATCCTGCTGCACCTCAAGGAGCAGCCGATGGACGTACTGATCAAGGCGCTGGAGCATGAATCACTGTGGTCTCGGCTGATGTTCACCCCGCTCGATGTGCATTTGCTGCGTGAGTGTCCGGTACCTTTACACTTCGTCAGTCACGCGGTGCACGCCTTGCCGCGCAAGATCGTCGCCGCGGTCGATCCCTTCCATCGCGACGATCACTACAAGACCTTCAACGACCGGATCCTTCATGAAGCGGCGAAACTGGCGAGCGCCTGCAATGCCGAGCTCGACGTGGTGTATGCCTACGATCTTTCTTCCATCAGTGCGGACGAGTTCGGCTTCGACAACGGGTCGACGTTTTTCTCGTCGGGCAAGGCCAAGACCCTGTACGACTACCAGGAAGACGCCTTCCACGAACTGGTCGAGCGCAACGGCATCGCGCCGGAGCAGCGGCACATGATCATGGGCAGTCCGGGCAAGGTTCTGATCCGCTTTGCCGAGGCCTATGACACCGACGTGATTGTCATGGGGCGGGTCGGCCATCGCGGGCTGGGCCGGCTGATCGGCAGCACGGTGGAGCACCTGCTGTACAAAATGCCGTGCAGTGTGTGGGTGGTGTATACCGAGCGGCTGGATGAGTGAACAAACGATCAGACACTATATATCCCTGTGGGAGCGGGCTTGCCCGCGATGAGGTCATACATTCGACATTGATGTTGAATGAACGACCGTCATCGCGGGCAAGCCCGCTCCCACAGGTTTTGTGTCGCGAGATCAACGCCGGGTAATCACTACTTCCAGGTATTCACTCGGCACCACCAGCGACTTGTCCCCCGCCCGGTTCAAGCGGTTCAGCAGCTCGGTCATGTCTTTTTCAAAGGCCTGTGCACCTTCGGGGGGCAGCGCCGCGAACGCCTTGTGGACCGGGCCGTACCAGGTGCGGAACGTGTCGATGAAATGCGCGGCCGAGCGGTAGCGGAAGTTGAAGTGCTTGCGCGCCACTTGCAGCAGAAAGTCGCGCTCATCGAAGTGCGAGCGCAGCCAGGCCTCGGTGCCCCAGTTCGAAGGCGGTTGCGCGCCCGGCGGTGGTGGCAGATGCCGGCCCAGGGTCTTGAACATCTGCCCGACAAAGCCTTCGGGCGTCCAGTTGGCCAGGCCTATCCGGCCTCCGGGGCGACAGACCCGTGCCAGTTCCGCGGCGGCCTTGGACTGGTCCGGCGTGAACATCACACCGAAGGTCGACAGTACGGCGTCAAAGCTGGCATCGTCGAAAGGCAATGCCTCGGCATCGGCCACCTGGAACGTCACTTCCAGGCGCTCTGCCCTGGACCGGTCTTCGCCGCGCTCGAGCAGCGCAGCCACGTAGTCGGTGGAGGTGACACGGCAACCACGGCGAGCGGCGGCCAGCGTCGCATTGCCATTGCCGGCGGCCACGTCGAGCACGCGTTCGTCGCAGAGCAGGTCGCAGGCTTCGGCCAGTTCCTCGCCGACGATCTGCAACGTGGTGCCGATCACGGCATAGTCGCCGCTGGCCCAGGAGGCCATCTGACGGTTTTTCAGGGCAGTAAGATCAATGGGTGTACTCATGGAGACTGTCTCTGACGGGTTGAAACAACGGACCGGCAACGGGCGCTCGATTACTCCGCCGTCGTGGGGTCGATGATGTTCATGACCTGGGATACGCTGTTGGCCGGGAAACCACCCTGCTTGGCATGCTCCCGGATGAGCTCCGCATTCGGCGCGATGTACACGCAGTAGATCTTGTCGCCGGTGACGAAACTCTGCAGCCATTGCACTTCTGGCAGATCGCGCAAGACCCTGCTGGACTTTTGCGAGATGGCTTTCAGATCCCGTTCTGACAGTGTTCCAGCGCCTGGAATCTCGCGTTCTATGACGAACTTCGGCATGGCAACCTCTCATTCTTGTTATTGATGACAGGGTCGACTGACCCTGTGTGCCAACTATCGCGCCGGGGAACGTTGGCGTCCTGCCCGATCGTCGGCCAACCCTGTCCGATCGTCCGGAGATTTCACGTTCTGCCGCGACGGGCTCACAATCAAACTCACCCTTGAAAAGCAGCCCCCGAACACAGGGGAAAACCATCATGGACGCCCTGTCCCAGACCCTGCGCGTCGTCCGCCTGGTCGGCGCGATCTTCATCAATGCCAGGTTCACCGCACCCTGGTGCTACCAGTCGCCCAGCGCCGACACCGCGGCGCCCTTCCTGGAGCCCGGCGCCGAACGGGTGGTGATCTTTCACTTGATCACCGAAGGCGAGTGTTACGTCGAACTGGGTGATGCCCCGCCTCTTCTGCTGACGGCGGGCGATGTGGTGGTGTTCCCGCAAGGGGACGCCCATCGCATGAGCTCCAGACCGGGTCTCGCGCCCGCCACCGGTGCGCGACTGGATGTGGTGCTGGCGCGCCGTCCCCGGCAGTTGAGCTATGGCGGCGGCGGCGCGGTCACGCGCCTGGTGTGCGGCTATCTGGCGTGCGACACACGGCTGGCGGGCATGTTGCTGACGGGGTTGCCGCCCATAGTGCGGGTCAACGTACGCGGCTCGAATGCCGGGATCTGGCTGGAGTCTTCGGTGCGTTATGCGCTGGCCGAAGCTCGCTCGCCGCGCCCTGGCGGCGAAGGTGTCCTGGCCAAGCTGGCCGAGGTGTTGTTCATCGAGGTGTTGCGCCTGTACATGCACGAACAGGGCAAAGGCCGTACCGGCTGGCTGGCGGGCGTGAGCGACCGGATCGTCGGTGCAGCCCTGAATGCTCTGCACAAAAAACCCTGTCACGCCTGGACGCTGGATGAACTGGCGCGCACCGCCGGCACGTCAAGATCGGTGCTGGCGGAACGGTTTCAGCAATTGGTGGGTATTTCGCCGATGCAGTACCTGACGCAGTGGCGGATGTTGTTGGCGGCCAACCTGTTACGCAGCAGTAACAGTTCATTGATGCGGATTGCCGAAGAAGTGGGTTACCAGACCGATACGGCATTCAGTCGGGCGTTCCGTCGTGAGTTCGGGGCCCCCCCGGCGGCGTGGCGGCGCAGTCAGGAGAAAAAACCAATGGCCCACGGCGCGCAGCCTGTGAGCCATTGATCAAGTGGTTTACGCAGCGGGAGCGGCTTTGGTATCTGCCTTGGCCTCTTCCAGCAACTGCTGGATCATTTTCTCCTGGGTCTCATAGCGACCTTCGCCGAAGTGGGTGAAACGCACCTGGCCCTTGGCGTCGATCAGGTAATGAGCGGGCCAGTACTGGTTGTCGAAGTTGCGCCAGATCGCATAGTTGTTATCGATCGCCACCGGGTAGGTGATGCCGAGCTTTTTCACCTGATCCTTGACGTTGGCGATGATGCGTTCAAAGCCATATTCAGGGGTGTGGACGCCGATCACGACCAGGCCATCCTTCTCGTACTTCTGCGCCCAGTCCTTCACGTACGGCAGGGTGCGCTGGCAGTTGATGCAGTCGTAGGTCCAGAAGTCCACCAGCACCACCTTGCCTTTCAAGGACTCGTTGCTCAGTGCTGGCGAGTTGATCCACTCGACCGCGCCGGAGATAGAGGGCATGGGGCCTGTAGCGTTGTCCAGGGTCGAGTCGGCCTTGACCTTGCTGACGAAATAATCAACGACTTTCGGAACGGTTTCCAACACACCTTTCTCAATGCTGCTGACACCTTCGGACGAAGTGCCGGCGAGCAATGTCTTGTCGGCGCCGGTGGAGATCACCGCCGCGGCAGCCAGCACTGCGACGCCGGTACCACGACGCAGCCAACCGGTGACCGGGATCGACGCTTTCAAGCGATTGACCAGGCCACGACCGGCGAAGATCAGGGTGCCCAGGGACAACGCGCTACCCTGGCCGTACGCCACCAGCAACAGACTGGTCTGGGCGTTCGCGCCTTGCAGCATGGCGCCGGTGAGGATGACGCCGAGGATTGGCCCGGCGCACGGCGCCCACAACAGGCCGGTGGCGACGCCGACCATGACCGAGCCCAGCGGGCCGGACATTTTGCGGGTGTCAGGGTCGAGGCGGTTGCCGAGCAGGACGAATGGACGCGCCATCCAGCTACCCACACGGGCAGAGATCAGCGACAGGGAGAACAGCACCATCACGATCAGGGCCACGTGCCGCCCGGTGTTGTTGGCTTGTACCACCCACTCGCTGCTGACCACCGCCAGGCTGGAGATCAGGGCAAAAGTCAGGACCATGCCGCCGAGGGTGAACAGGACCGAGGACCGCGTACGGTCGACCCCGGCGAACAGGAACGGCACGACCGGCAGGATGCAGGGACTGAGGACGGTCAATATGCCGCCCAGGAACGCGATGAGTAACATGGGGATCACCTTGAAAGTATGAGGGTGGCACTTCACACACCGCCCCCTGTAGGAGCTGGCTTGCCAGCGAAAGCGATCTTTCAGTCACATCAATATTGAATGTGCCGCCGTCTTCGCCGCAAAGCTGGCCCCCTGTAGGAGCTGGCTTGCCAGCGAAAGCGTTCTGTCAGTCAACATCTATGGTGAATGTGCCGCCGTCTTCGCTGGCAAGCCAGCTCCTACAGGGGGAACCGTGTTGATTCAGGCAGTCTGGTTATCCAGCAGTTGCCCCTGCGGAGTCCGGCCGAAACCGTCCTGTGCCAGTAAGGCATCGGCGCCCTGCTTGGTCACCGGAGTCAGCTGGAAGCAGGTGCTGCTGCCACAGCTGCCTTGTTCCACGGCGGCATTGGCGTGGGCGGCGGCGCCGGCCAGGGAGAAGGCAGCGGCGGTCAGAAAGCGCGATAGGTTGTTCATGATGTTTCTTCCTGTTGCAAAGGGGTTGGGCCATCGGCCAGCGAAGGACTCAGTTGTCGTCGTTGCAGCCGTCGGCAAATTTGCGGTAGTCCAGGACCTGGGTTTTATTCCCGGAATCCAGGTAGGTCAGCTGGGCATTTACAATCCCGCAGGAAGGCGTGGCGTCCTGTTTCATCGAGATCACCTTCTTGATGTCCAGGTGCGTGCCGTAGGTGTAGGTTTGAGGGGTGACATCGGCTTCGGCGCGGGCCGACAGGGTGCAGATGTTCAGTGCGGCAAACAGGCAGACGGCGACAACGGCTTTGGTGTTCATGGTGGTTTCCTCAGGCTTCAATGGGTCAATCGTTGATTGGGCCGAGGCGTCCTGGCTTGCCTCGATGGAGCCTATTAGAAGCCCGCGAGGTATCTCGTCTGTGTCGAAAACAGGCGCGTGTAAATCGGTACGTATCAAAGCCGCCCTCTGATACACAGCGATACAAAACCATGGAAAAACAGTGTTTTTGCGTCTGCATGTATCCGCTGCTACAGCAGATACACTGCAATACAAAGGGCTGCGGGCAGGCGGGCCAACGCTCGATAGACTGTGCGACATCCCCCATCTACAGAGGCTTGGCCCCATGGAACACGTCGATCACATTCTCATCGTGGACGATGACCGCGAGATTCGAGAGCTGGTAGGCAACTACCTGAAAAAGAATGGCCTGCGCACCACCGTCGTGGCGGACGGGCGGCAAATGCGCGCGTTCCTCGAATCCACGCCGGTGGACCTGATCGTGCTCGACATCATGATGCCGGGCGACGATGGCCTGATGCTCTGCCGCGAGTTGCGCGCCGGCAAACACAAGGCCACCCCGGTACTGATGCTCACCGCCCGCAACGATGAAACCGACCGCATCATCGGTCTGGAAATGGGCGCCGACGATTACCTGGTCAAGCCGTTCGCCGCCCGTGAATTGCTCGCGCGTATCAACGCCGTATTGCGCCGCACGCGGATGCTGCCGCCGAACCTGGTGGTCACCGAAAGCGGGCGCTTGCTGGCCTTCGGCCGCTGGCGCCTGGACACATCCGCCCGGCACCTGCTCGATGACGACGGCACCATGGTCGCGCTCAGCGGCGCCGAATACCGGCTGCTGCGGGTGTTCCTCGATCATCCGCAGCGGGTGCTCAATCGCGACCAGTTGCTGAACCTGACCCAAGGCCGCGACGCCGACCTGTTCGACCGTTCCATCGACTTGCTGGTCAGTCGCCTGCGTCAGCGCTTGCTGGACGACGCCCGCGAGCCGGCGTATATCAAGACCGTGCGCAGTGAAGGCTATGTGTTTTCCCTGCCGGTGGAAGTGCTGGGTGCACCGTCATGAACCTCGCGATACGTTGGCCCCGCACCCTTGCCTCACGGTTGTCGCTGATTTTCCTGATCGGCCTGATCCTGGCGCAGGCCTTGTCCTTCGGCGCGCAGTATTACGAACGTTACGAAAGCGCGAAAAACACCATGCTGGGCAATCTGGAAACCGACGTATCGACCTCCATCGCCATCCTCGACCGCTTGCCCGCCGAAGAGCGTGCCAGCTGGCTGCAACAACTGGAACGGCGCAATTACCGCTATTTGCTCGACGAGGGCTCACCGGGCATGCCCATGAGCGACACCCCCATCGCGGTGACCTCGATCAAGGACGCCATCGGCAAGGATTACCCGATGACCGTTACCGACATTCCCGGGCCGATCAAACACTTCCAGGTCCACCTGAAGCTGGCTGATGGCAGCCCGGTGACCATCGATGTACGACCGTCGATGCTGCCGTTGTCGCCGTGGTTGCCCATGGTGTTGCTGGGCCAACTGGCGCTGATGATCGCCTGCACCTGGCTGGCCGTGAGAATCGCCATCCGCCCTCTCACCCGCCTCGCCCAGGCGGTGGAGACCCTGGACCCCAACACCCACGCGGTACTCCTGGACGAGAAAGGTCCGACCGAAGTTGCCCATGCCGCCAAGGCGTTCAATGCCATGCAGGCGCGCATCGCCGCCTACCTCAAGGAGCGCATGCAACTGCTGGCGGCGATCTCCCACGACCTGCAAACCCCGATCACCCGCATGAAATTGCGCGCCGAATTCATGGACGATTCCAGCGAAAAAGACAAATTGTGGAACGACCTCGGCGAGATGGAACACCTGGTGCGCGAAGGCGTGGCCTACGCCCGCAGCGTTCACGGCTCCACCGAGGAGAGTCGTCGCACCGATCTGGATTCGTTCCTCGACAGCCTGGTGTTCGACTATCAGGACATGGGCAAGGACGTGCAGCTGGGCGGCAAAAGCGCAGCGGTGATCAATACCCGGCCCCATGCCCTGCGCCGGGTACTGGTGAACCTGACGGACAACGCACTGAAGTTCGCCGGCGCCGCCGAGTTATGGGTGGAGTCGAAGGCCGACGGCAATTTGTCGGTGAAGGTGATGGACCGTGGTCCTGGCATTGCCGAAGCGGAACTGGCGCATGTGATGGAGCCGTTCTACCGTGTGGAAAATTCACGCAACCGCAGCACCGGCGGCACCGGACTGGGGTTGGCGATTGCGCAGCAATTGGCATTGGCGCTCGGGGGCTCGTTGACGTTGAGTCATCGTGAAGGCGGTGGTTTGTGCGCGGAGCTCAGGTTGCCGGGCAGTAAAGCGGGGCGTTGAACGGGAGGAGGATTTCCACGGGGATTAGGGAAAAAGTTACGCGTGTTTCAACGATGAAACACAGGACGCGGCAACACCGCAATCCAATGTGGGAGCGAGCTTGCTCGCGAAGAGGGCGTCACATTCAACATTGATGTCGACTGAAAGACCGCTATCGCGAGCAAGCTCGCTCCCACATTTGATGGGTGGTGTTTGGGCGAATGCGCCCTAGGCGACGACGCCCACCACTCCTTCCCCATGCATTTGTCGCAACAATGCCAGCCCGCTATCGATGAACTCCGATGACCCGCAGGCCCCCGCCTCCGCCGCCAGCCCTTCCAGCTGCGCGCGGCCATTGAGCTCGGGCAACTGCCCGATCCGCTGCAACAACCGCCACGCCAATGGACTCAGTTGGGAAAACTTCACACTCCAGTCCTCGGTCCGGCGCACCAACAGCAGCGTCGGCTGAACCGGTGGCGCATCAGGTCGATAATCGGGCCCGACCATCTGGACTGGCCAGGTATAGGCCAAGGGCCAGGCCAGCGGCGAAACCTGCAGCGGCCGATCCAGCAACAACCCGGCATCGCTGGCCGGCAAGAGCTCGGCTTCAGACTGTTGCAGTGCCATCTCGATCCACTCGTAATGCGCCAGTTCGACCATGAATGGCGGCCACGGCCCTGCACTCCTGGCGTGCGGTTCAGAGGCGAGGAACTCGACAAACTCCTGGGCGATTACGCCGAATTTCGGCGTGCGCGCGCGGTAGTCCCGCAAAAAGCTGCGCACCAGAGAACGCCAGTGTTCATCGCCAAGCAGCTTGATCAGCACCGGAAAGGTCCCGCTGAGCAACGATGACAAGTTTGAGAAGATCAGCTCGCGGTACACCCGGGCCCGCGCCACGTCCATTCCGGCCGGTGGCGGGCAATGCTCGGGGTCGCGCAGGTAAAGCCCCATCGTCGTTTGCTGCTGATGCAGCGAGTGCTTATCCACGGTTCACCTCCACGGCTTGCAGGCGGCGGATAGTCTGCAATTCGGCCACCAGCTCCGAGAATGCCGGGAAATTGAAATCCCGTTCCAGCAAGGTTGGCTGCGCGCCGAACCGGCCGTAAGCCTGGGCCAGCAACGACCAGACCACCGGCTTGACCGAAGCGCCGTGGGTGTCGATTTTCAAGGAGTCGGACTCATCGAAGTGCCCGGCCACGTGCATCGCCACCACGCGGTCCGAGTCGATACAGGCGAGAAAAGCCTGGGGATCGAAATCATGATTGATCGAGTTGACGTAGACATTGTTGACGTCCAGCAACAGGTCGCAGTCGGCTTCACGCAACACCGCGTTGGTGAAGGTCACCTCGTCCATGTCCTGCTGTGGCGCGGCGTAGTAGGAGACGTTTTCCACCGCCAGGCGCCGACCGAGGATATCCTGGGCCTGACGAATCCGCGCGGCAACGTGATGCACGGCTTCTTCGGTGAACGGCAACGGCAGCAGATCGTAAAGGTGACCATCGTCGCTGCAGTAGCTCAGGTGTTCGCTGTACAGCGGCACGTTGTAGTGATCGAGAAAACCCCGGACTTCCTGCAGGAATTTGACGTCCAGCGGGGACGGTCCGCCCAACGACAGGGACAAGCCGTGACAGGACAACGGAAAACGTTCGGCCAATGCCCGCAATGCCGCGCCATGGGCGCCGCCGATGCCGATCCAGTTCTCCGGCGCGACTTCCAGAAAGTCGAAGTCGCCCACCAGAGCGGCCTGGAGGTCTTTCATTAAGCCGCGACGCAGGCCAAGCCCGACGCTGGCCTTCGCTGATGTGAGGGGGGTCTGCATGATGTCGATCTCAAGGGTTGCCAGAACGGAACCACAGTTGATCGCGGGGGTGTATCGGGACTGTGTTCTGCCGCCCCCCGGAATGGGAGGTACTGTATCGAGGAGGGAGTTGGATACAGTGGGATACACACGATCCATTCGGTTACTGCTAAACCCTGTGGGAGCGGGCTTGCCCGCGATTAGGCCGGCACATCCAGCATTTTTGTCGCCTGACATGCCGCCATCGCGGGCAAGCCCGCTCCCACAGGGTTCAGCGTTAAACCGGATATTGGAGTCACAGGGCGCTTTCGTCGCTCCAGCCTACGCTGCACGGCCCCCTGACTAAACTTAATGCACGCAGGACGTACTCATCGTCCTGTCTCATTCCCACGACCACCGCCCAGTGGCGAACGCCTCGAACAACAAGGCCTCTGGACCGTGATCCTGCCACAGGAGCACACGTGATGGACGAGGCCAGACTTAATGATTTCATGGGTAAACTGGTGAATGACATGGGCGGCGCGGCGATGCTGGCCAATGTCATCCTCGGCGAAGAACTCGGACTGTACCGGGCCATGGCCGACAGTCAGCCGATCACCCCTGAAACACTCGCCGACAAGACCGGCTGCAACACGCGCTTGCTGCGTGAATGGCTCAGTGCCCACGCCGCCTCCGGGTACATGGAACACCGCGACGGCCAGTTCCGCCTGCCCGAAGAGCAAGCCCTCGCGCTGGCGAACGAAGACTCGCCGGTCTATGTGGCGGGCGGTATCGGGGTGGTCGCATCGTTTTTCCATGACAAGGACAAACTGGTCAACGCCATGCGCGGCAACGGCGCCCTCGCCTGGGGCGATCACCATCCGTGCATGTTCAACGGCACGGAGCGGTTCTTCCGGCCAGGCTACAAAGCGCACTTGATCGCCGAATGGCTACCGGCACTCGAAGGCGTGGTCGCCAAACTGGAAGCTGGCGCCAAGGTGGCGGACATCGGCTGCGGCCATGGTGCATCCACGGTGATCATGGCCCAGGCATTTCCGGATTCGCGGTTCGTCGGTTTCGACTACCACGCGCCCTCCGTCACCGTGGCCACCCAGCGCGCGGAAGAAGGCGGCGTGTCCGGACGGGCACGGTTCTTCCAGGGCACGGCAAAAAGCTACCCCGGCAATGACTATGACCTGGTCTGCTACTTCGACTGCCTGCATGACATGGGCGACCCGGTGGGCGCGGCGCGGCATGCCTATGAGTCGCTGAAACCGGACGGCACGGTGCTGCTGGTGGAACCGTTCGCCAATGACTCGCTCGACGACAACATTACCCCGGTTGGCCGCTTGTTCTACGCCGCCTCGACCTTCATCTGCACCCCGAACTCGCTGTCCCAGGAAGTCGGTCTCGGCCTCGGTGCCCAGGCGGGTGAGGCGCGGTTGCGCAAGGTCTTTACCGAGGCGGGCTTCAAGACGTTCCGTCGGGCGACGGAAACGCCGTTCAACCTGATTCTGGAGGCGCGTAAATAGATACCGCTGTCGGCTGACGGATGACGGTTGATTGTTGATTGTTGATTGTTGATTGTTGATTGTTGATTGTTGATTGTTGATGGCTAACTGTAGGAGCTGCCGCAGGCTGCGATCTTTTGATCTTGATCTGGCGCTGCTGAAATCGCTGAAGATCAAAAGATCGCAGCCTGCGGCAGCTCCTACATTGGACCGCGGTGCATTGGATCGCGTTGTGTTGTTCCGTCCGCCCGCAGACCACCTGCCCGGGTGATCGACAAATGCTACCCTGCAACAGTCAAAATCCCGCGGAGTGTTGAACATGCCAGGCAGCCTCGTCCGCGAACAACTCGACCGGCTCCAGCAGCTGATGGCCGATCAACCGTTTGTGGTCCTGACCGGTGCTGGCATCAGCACCCCGTCGGGCATTCCGGATTACCGCGACAACCAGGGTGTGCGGCGTGGCCGGTCACCGATGATGTACCAGGAATTCCTCTCGGCCCCCGAATCCCGGCGCCGCTATTGGGCGCGGGCGATGATCGGCTGGCCACGGGTGCGCCAGGCCCGGCCGAACAAGGCCCACGAAGCCTTGGCCAGCCTGCAAAGCGCCCGGCAGATTGGCGGGCTGATCACCCAGAACGTCGATACCTTGCACGACCAGGCTGGCAGCCATGACGTGATCGAACTTCACGGCAGCCTGCAACGGGTGTTGTGCCTGGACTGCGGGCAGCGCAGCGAGCGCGATGCGATCCAGCGCCTGATGGAAACGCAGAACCCTTACCTGGCCGGGGTTGATGCGGTGCAGGCCCCGGATGGCGATACGCTGCTGGATGCGGCGTTCGAAGCACGCTTTCAGGTACCCCATTGTCCGCACTGCGCGGGGGAGCGGATGAAGCCGGATGTGGTGTTTTTTGGCGAGAATGTAGCGCAGGTAACGGCGGCCAAGGCCATGGCGGCGGTCGAAAAGGCGGCTGGATTGCTGGTGGTGGGGTCTTCGTTGATGGCGTATTCGGCGTTTCGGTTGTGTCGGGCGGTGGCGGATCAGGGCAAGCCGTTGATTGCGATCAACCTGGGCAAGACTCGGGCGGATGACATCCTCAATATGAAAATAGAAGCATCTTGTGAACGGTTGCTGCCGTTACTGGCTCAACACCTCTCGTCCTGATTGATCCCAAACCCTGTGGGAGCGGGCTTGCCCGCGATGGCGGTGGGTCAGTCGAAAACTATTCTGGATGTGCCGGCCTCATCGCGGGCAAGCCCGCTCCCACAGGGTTTTGTGTTTATCGCAAAGATAGACGCTCGCCCAGGTTTTCTTCTTTCAAGATATCGAACAACGCCTGCGCCGCCGCCGACAGTTCCCCTCCAGGTGTGGTCAACACCCCGATCGCCCGCTCCACCACCGGATCGCGCAAGGTAATACACCGCGCACCCAGCTCGCGCATCTGTTCGGCGCACAGCGCTGGCACTGCGCTGACACCCAGCCCGCTGGCGACCATCCGCCCCACTGTCGCCAATTGATGGCTTTCAAACTCCACCGGCAATTTCATGCCCCGGGCCTGCAAGTGTTCTTCGAGCATCACCCGCAGCGTCGACGGCCGCTGCAAGGTGATGAACGGCTCCTGCAGCAATGTCTGCCAGTCGACGTCGCGCAGTTCCGCCAACGCAGAATCGTGCGGCACCACCGCCACAAACCGGTCCATGTACAAGGGCGTGAACTGCAGCGACGAACTCTGCATCGGCTCAAACGCCACCCCCAGTTCCACCTGTCGATCACGTACCATTTCCAGCACTTGCTCGTTGATCACATCGTTCACGGTGACGTTGACCTTGGGATACCGCGCGCGAAACGTCTTGAGGATCGGTGGCAGCAGGTTGCCGGCAAACGACGGCATGGCCGCCAGGGTCACGCGACCGCGCTGCAGGGTGAAGCGCTGGCGCAGCTCATCCTCGGCATTGTCCCAGTCGGCAATCAGTCGCCGCGCCAGCGGCACCAGCGACTCGCCTTCAGGGGTCAGCGCCACATTGCGCGTGTTGCGGGTGAACAAACGCCCGCCCAGGCCCTCCTCCAGCGCCTTGATGGTCAGGCTCAACGCCGATTGCGACAGGTGCAACCGCTCGCAGGCCACGGCAAAGCTCAGGCTCTGGGCCACGGCCAGGAAGGCACGGATCTGCTTGACTGTCATGAACACTGTCTCCAACGTAAACGCATTCAATGTAGGAGCTGCCGAAGGCCGCGATCTTTTGATCGATCGTAGCGATTTCAAGGCCGCTGAAAATCAAGATCAAAAGATCAAAGCCCTCGGCAGCTCCTACGCATTGGTGAGTTTTATCTATCAATCAACCTTAAAAATCAACTTAACAAATCAATTCTCTAGCGAGACACTCAACCCCATACGGCTAGCCAGCCGCCCATAAAGAATAAAAGAGGTGCATATGGCAGGTTTCGACAAGCGCGTGAGTTCCTACGAGGAAGCTTTGGCCGGTCTGGAAGACGGCATGACCGTGATCGCCGGCGGCTTCGGCCTCTGCGGGATCCCGGAAAACCTGATCAACGAGATCAAGCGCAAAGGCACTCGCGACCTGACCGTGGTTTCCAACAACTGCGGCGTCGACGGTTTCGGCCTCGGCGTGCTGCTGGAAGACCGCCAGATCAGCAAAGTGGTGGCGTCCTACGTCGGCGAGAACAAGATGTTCGAGGAGCAACTGCTGAGCGGCGCAATCGAAGTCATCCTGACCCCCCAAGGCACCCTTGCCGAAAAAATGCGCGCAGGCGGCGCCGGCATCCCGGCGTTCTTCACCGCCACCGGCGTCGGCACCCCGGTCGCCGACGGCAAGGAAGTGCGCGAATTCCATGGCCGCCAGTACCTGATGGAAGAATCCATCACCGGTGACTTCGCCATCGTCAAAGGCTGGAAAGCCGACCATTTCGGTAACGTGATCTATCGCCACACCGCCCAGAACTTCAATCCGCTGGCCGCTACCGCCGGCAAGATCACCGTGGTCGAAGTCGAAGAAATCGTCGAACCCGGCGAGCTGGACCCGGCGCAGATCCACACCCCTGGCATCTACGTCGACCGGGTCATTTGCGGCACGTTCGAGAAGCGCATCGAACAGCGCACCGTGCGTAAGTGAACCCCTGCCCCCGGACCGAATGAAGGAATAACAACAATGGCACTTTCCCGCGAACAAATGGCTCAACGCGTCGCCCGCGAAATGCAGGACGGCTTTTACGTGAACCTGGGCATCGGCATCCCGACCCTGGTTGCGAACTACATCCCCGAAGGCATGGAAGTCATGCTGCAGTCGGAAAACGGCCTGCTCGGCATGGGTCCCTTCCCTACCGAAGAAACCATCGATGCCGACATGATCAACGCCGGCAAGCAAACCGTGACCGCGCGTATCGGCGCATCGATCTTTTCCTCGGCCGAGTCGTTCGCGATGATTCGCGGCGGTCATGTCGACCTGACCGTGCTGGGTGCCTTTGAAGTAGACGTGCAAGGCAACATTGCCTCATGGATGATCCCCGGCAAGCTGGTCAAAGGCATGGGCGGCGCCATGGACCTGGTGGCCGGTGCAGACAACATTATCGTCATCATGACCCACGCCTCCAAGGACGGTGAGTCCAAGCTCCTGTCCAAATGCAGCCTGCCGCTGACCGGCGCCGGTTGCATCAAGCGCGTACTGACCGACCTGGCTTATCTTGAAATCGAAAACGGCGCGTTCATTCTCAAGGAACGTGCGCCAGGCGTCAGCGTTGAGGAAATCGTCGCCAAGACCGCCGGCAAACTGATCGTGCCCGATCACGTTCCGGAAATGCAGTTCACTGCCCAGTGAGGAATCCTTCCATGCAAGAAGTCGTCATTGTCGCCGCCACCCGTACCGCCATCGGCAGTTTCCAGGGCGCCCTGGCCAACGTGTCCGCGGTTGACCTCGGTGCTGCGGTGATCCGTCAGTTGCTGGCGCAAACCGGCCTGGACGTTGCCGAAGTCGATGAAGTGATCATGGGCCAGGTATTGACCGCCGGCGCCGGGCAGAACCCTGCGCGCCAGGCCTCGATCAAGGCCGGCCTGCCCTTCGCCGTGCCGGCCATGACCCTGAACAAGGTCTGCGGCTCGGGCCTCAAAGCCCTGCACCTGGCCACCCAGGCCATTCGTTGTGGCGATGCCGAGGTGATCATTGCCGGCGGCCAGGAAAACATGAGCCTGTCCAACTACGTCATGCCGGGTGCCCGCACCGGCCTGCGCATGGGCCACGCACAGATCGTCGACACCATGATCAGCGACGGCCTGTGGGATGCGTTCAACGATTATCACATGGGCATCACCGCCGAGAACCTGGCGCAACAATACAATCTGACCCGCGAGCAACAGGACGCTTTCGCCGCGGCCTCCCAACAGAAAGCCACGGCCGCTATCGAAGGCGGGCGATTTGTCGATGAGATCACGCCGATCCTGATTCCACAGCGCAAGGGCGATCCGCTGTCCTTCGCCACCGATGAACAGCCACGGGCCGGCACCACCGCCGAAGCCCTGGGCAAGCTCAAAGCCGCCTTCAAGAAGGACGGTTCGGTGACTGCCGGTAACGCGTCGTCCCTGAACGACGGGGCCGCCGCCGTGATCCTGATGAGCGCGCAAAAAGCCAAGGCCCTGGGTTTGCCAGTGCTGGCGAAAATTGCCGCCTACGCCAACGCGGGCGTCGACCCGGCCATCATGGGCATCGGCCCGGTCTCTGCCACTCGCCGTTGCCTGGACAAGGCCGGCTGGTCGATCGGGCAACTGGACCTGATCGAAGCCAACGAAGCCTTCGCCGCGCAATCCCTGGCGGTGGCCAAGGACCTGGAATGGGACCTGGACAAGGTCAACGTCAACGGTGGCGCCATCGCCCTGGGTCACCCGATCGGTGCCTCGGGTTGCCGGGTGCTGGTGACCTTGCTGCATGAAATGATCAAGCGTGACGCCAAGAAAGGCCTCGCCACCCTGTGCATCGGTGGTGGCCAGGGCGTGGCACTGGCGATCGAGCGGGCGTAAAGCGTTCAACAGACTGCGCGGGGGCCCACGAAGAACCGTCGCAGTCTGGCAACCCCCCGGTGCGACTCTCATGTCGCATCGGGTCATACCCAAAACCAAAACTGTGAACCCGCCCCCCCTGTAGGAGCTGCCGAGTGAAACGAGGCTGCGATCTTTTGATCTTGCTCTTCTGCGGCCTTGAAAAAATCCAAAACAAGATCAAAAGATCGCAGCCTTCGGCAGCTCCTACAGTGACCGAGGCCTGATCAGCCGCTTTTTTACACTCAGCCTGTATACAAAACTCGGCCATCGATACAGCAATCCTCCGCCGGCAATGCTAACGTTGCTGCCTCACACAGGTCGGAGGTGCGTGCGTGCTGCTGCTCAAACTGTTGGTAATTCCCGGATTTCTGTTGCTGATTTCCCTGGCCGGTAAACGCTGGGGTCCGAGTGTGGCCGGTTGGCTGTCAGGGTTGCCGGTGGTGGTCGGGCCGATTCTGTTCTTCCTCGCCATCGAACAAGGTGAAGTGTTCGCCGCCCAGTCCGCGACCGCGGCGTTATCGGCCATGTTCGCGATGATAGCCTTCTGTGTGACCTACGCTCAGGTCGCACAGCGAGCCGGTTGGCCTTGGGCACTGGTGATTTCGCTGACGGTCTGGGCCACGGCGGCTGTCGTGCTGTCTTTGGTTCCACCGTCGCTGGTGTTCTCGGTGATTGCCGCCGCGACAGCGCTGCTGGCGGCGCCGTATCTGTTTCCAAAGGTGCAGCCCATCCTTTCAGGCCCGGCACCGAAGTCCGACAAATTACTGTTGCGCATGATGGCGGGTGCCCTGTTGACCCTGGCCGTCACGCTGCTGGCCAGCACTGTCGGCGAACGCTGGAGCGGCCTGCTCGCGGTGTTCCCGGTCTTGGGCAGCGTGATGGCGGTGTTCTCCCAGCAAACCCGCGGACCGGCATTTACGGCGGCCTTGCTGCGCGCCACCGCGACCGGGATGTATTCCTTTACCGCATTCTGCCTGGTCCTGGCATTGACCTTGCCAAGCATGGGCCTGAGCGGGTTCGGCCTCGGCGTCGCGGTGTCCGTGGCCATGCTCGGGGTCACCAGGCGCCTGCTGGCAAAACCGGCGACACCAGTGCCCGAGGTCGGGGGGCCGGCAATCAGGCGCTGAACTGCCCTACCGGCTGGCGGCCAGGCGGTCGCTTGCCCGACGAGCTGAAGGAACAGACAGGACAGCGGCTGAACCAGTTGTCGTAATCCATCCCCGACCCTGCATGGCACAGTGCGAGTGCACCGGACTCTGTGGGATCATCGCCCGCCAAAGCGCGACCATCCCTGGAGATTTTGAATGTCATTGTTGAGTAAAAAAGCCGTTGTCCTGTTGCTGGTGGCGGTCGCCAGTCTCGGCGCGTTGAATGCACAGGCCGCCAAGGCGACGGCCAGCGACAAGGCGCCGGCACAGAAGGTTTCGATGCTGGGCGGCAAGTTCAAGTTCACCTTGCCCAAGGGCTTTGTCGCCACCCCATTGCCCGCCGGCGACGCGGCCACCGGTACCGCCGGGGCGACTGGCACCATGTACACCAACCAGACCACCAAAACCGTAGTGATCGCTGCTGAAAACGCCATTCCCGGCGGCGTCAACGTCAAGGACAACGACGGTCAGTTCCTCGACTCCGCCGTGTCCAACTTCGCCACCGAGCAAGCCGCCGCGCTGCCGGACTTCACCAAGCTCAGCGAGAAAAGCCTGACCCAGAAAGGCACGGGCCTGGGGCTGCGGCAGATCGACAGCACCGCCACCCAGGGCGGCGGCAAAACCCTCGACACCACGCTGATGGCCGCGTCCAACACGCGCATGGCGATCGTTCAGGTGATTTCCCGCCTCAGCGACAATGCAGGGCACGAGGCGCTGGTCAAACAGATCGTCACCGGCAAGTAACCCTCAGGGATTGAGACGCTGCAGCCAGGCGCTCAAATCCTGCATCTCGGTAGCGCTGATGCTGTGACCGACACCCGGGTAGGCATGGAACTCAGGCTTGAGTGACAGGCTCTGCAACAGGCTGTTCGCATCCGTGCCATCGTTGTACGGCAGGCGTTTGTCCGCGGTGCCATGCCCGATGAAAATCGCCAGCGCCTGGCGTTTTTCATCCGGCTTGAGCTCGGACTTGAGCACCGGCAGAATCCGCCCGCTCAACGCCGCGATTCCGCCCACGGCCTCGGGCTGACGCAACGCCACCTCGTAGGACATGATCGCACCCTGGCTGAAGCCCACCAGGAACACCTTGTCCGGTTGAGTGTGATATTTCTTCGCGGCCTGTGCGACGAAATCCTGCAGCACCTGCGCACTGGACTTCAGATCATCGGTTTCGCCGTTATAGGCACCGGTGCCTTTTTCGCGAAACCACTTGTAACTACCCTCCTCCATCACCATCGGTGCCCGCACCGACAGGTAGTTATAGTGCGTGGGCAACTCATCCTTGATATCGAACAGGTCCTGCTCGTTACTGCCGTAACCGTGGAGGAAAATCACCAGGGGTTGATCGCTGGATTCGGCGTGGGTCTGCTCCAGGTACTTGAGCGGCAGATCGGTTTGCAGCGGGGTTTGAGCGTGGACAGCGGCGGACGCCAGCAGCGCCAGCAGAGCAAAAAACTTCAACATGAACCTTCCTTCACACGTGCAGGATTCGGGTAGAGCCTAACACTCTTGTCGCCGATCGGCGCCTCAGGTAGGAGCTGCCGCAGGCTGCGATCTTTTGATCTTGCTTTTAAAAAACAACATCAAAAAATCGCAGCCTCGTTTCACTCGACAGCTCCTACGCAGGGGTTTGGGTCAGTCGTTGATTAGTTTGCCTGCCCGAATCGGCTCGCGCCCCGCGACTTTCGCCTGCCACGTACCCGGTTGCGTATACCGGCCGCGATCAATCGCAAACAACACCCCCACGGGTCCCGGCCCGCACCGTCGTCACCCGATCACTCAACGGATCGACCACTTCGAACAGCGCATCACCCTGCTCGACCCACTCTCCGGCCTCGCGCAAAAAACTGACCACCCCGTGATGAGGCGCAAACAGGTATTCGGTGCCTTCGAACGGCATGCCCTCACAGCATTCATCCGGCGCCGCCGGCCAGGTGCCCTTGATGAAACCCTGCTCGGCAAGGAACCCGAGGATCGCCTCGCCATTGGCCCGGGCCTGATCGACCCGGGTGTCGCCCATGCTGCCCAGCTCCAGTGTGGTCGCCAGGTTGGCCGGTGGAATCGCCGCTTCAGGGAATGCCCTTGCCAGACGCAACCAGGGCGAGGAGCAGGACTCATCGAAAGAGCTGCCACCGGAATCTTCACACAACAACGCCACACCGGCCTTCAGGCGAGCCGCCAGGGACTGCCACTGCGGCCAGTGTTGCGGCAAGGCATAAAGATGAATGGCCGCTTCGAAGTCGCAATGATCGCTGAATTAGAGACGTTTGAAGCATGCACCAAGGCGGTACAAGGACTGTAGGACAAGCCCTTGCTTCGGACAAAATCTACAAGGTTTCGGTACAAATCCGATTGATTGCTCCGACTGGCAACGAGTGGTTTTTTGCGGCACATTGAGGCCCCGTCGCCCAACACGAGAAGCGTGATGCCTACGTTGAACCTGATCCAGCACCACCCCGCCGAAGGTCCCGGTGCCATTGCCGAATGGGCCGCAGCCCGCGGCCTGACGCTGAATGTCTTTCGCGCCGACCTCGGCCGGTTGCCGCCGGTGAGTGCGGCACCGGTGATCCTGTTGGGCGGGCCCTTTGAATCCAACGCGGGGCCGGCGTGGCTGGAAGCCGAACGGCAATGGCTGGCGGGCAGCCTGGATCAGGGCGCAGCGGTGTTTGCGATTTGCCTGGGGGCGCAGTTGCTGGCGTTGAGTCTGGGCGGCAATGTACGGCGGATGGACCGCAGCGAAACCGGCTGGACCCCGGTGATGTTTGCCGATGGCCAGACGCTGAAGGTGCTGGAGTGGCATGAAGACGCGATCGAGCTGCCGCCTGACGCGCAGTTGCTGGCCAGCAGCGACCAGTGTCGCCAGCAGATGTATCGCGTGGGACCGACGCGGGTCGGGCTGCAGTTTCATCCGGAGTGGAATGCTGAATCCGTGGCGACGCTCAATGCGCACTTTGCCGACGAGTCGCCGTTGCCTCGGGAACCACAGGACAGCGCCGCCCATGCAGCCGTCTTTGACTGGTTGCAGGTGACGCTGGATGGGTGGTGGGCGGCATCGTCAGGCACACACTAACCCTGAAAACTGGCGAGGCTCTTGTGGTGAGGGGGCTCGCCCCCGTTCGGCTGCGCAGCAGCCGCAAAACCTACGATTGCGGTGTTTCCGAATAAATCAGGCCGCAGGTTTTGGGGCCGCTTCGCGACCCAACGGGGGCAAGCCCCCTCGCCACAATGATCAGCTGTGTTTGATGGTCAGCATTCGCAACCGGTGATCGCCATGGCGGTGCGTGCAGCCGCCACGCTCAACTCAAACCCTTCATCCAGCCACCCCGTCACCCCGCCGATCATCTCCTTGACCGGGTAACCCAGCGCCGCCAGTTTCACCGCGGCCTTGTTGGCGCCATTGCAGTGGGGCCCGGCGCAATACACCACGAACAAGCCGGTTTTCGGGTAGCCCGCCAGGCCTTCAGCGGTCAGCAGTCGCCCCGGAATATTGATCGCGCCCGGCACATGACCCCGCTCGTACGCCTGCGGGCCGCGCACATCCACCAGGATAAAATCCACGTCGCCGGCCTGTTGGCTGCCATAAACGTCGGAACAGTCGGTTTCATAGGTCAGACGGTTACTGAAATGCATCAGGGCGATGGCCGATGGGGCGGCGGGAATCTCGCGGACCAGGCTGGTCATGGGCTGTACTCCAAAGTCTCGGTGGGTGTGAGAAGAACTTTATCCGCCTGCTGCTTGCCGCTACAGTGGCGCACAAGACACTCACCGGGAATTTTCCGCCAAATGCAGCCCACCCCTGGATTGGTCGCGATTCTGGCCTATGACGGCCTTTGCACGTTTGAGTTCGGCATCGCCGTGGAGGTCTTCGGCCTGGCGCGCCCGGAGTTCGACTTCCCTTGGTACTCGCATCGGATCGCCGCCGTGGATCAGGGCCCGATGCGGGCCATGGGCGGCATTCAAGTGGTGGCCGATGGCGGCATGGAGCTGCTCGAGGATGCCCGGACCATCATCATTCCCGGCTGGCGTGACCGCAACGCCCCGGTGCCCGAGGCATTGATCGCGGCGCTGCGCCAGGCCCATGCCCGGGGTGCGCGGTTGCTGTCGATCTGCTCGGGGGTGTTCGTGCTGGCGGCCACCGGTTTGCTTGACGGCCACGGCGCCACCACCCATTGGCGCTACACCACGGAACTGGCGGAGCGGTTTCCGAACATCCGGGTGGACCCGGACGTGCTTTATGTCGATTCGGGTCAGTTGATCACCTCGGCCGGCAGCGCTGCCGGCATCGATGCCTGCCTGCATCTGGTGGCCCGGGACTTCGGCACCCAGGTGGCGAACTCGGTGGCGCGGCGCCTGGTGATGGCGCCACAACGCACCGGCGGCCAGGCGCAATTCATTCCGACACCGGTCAGCCCTGCGCCGCGCAGCGATCTTTCGCGTGTCATGCAGTGGGCCCGGGAGCGCCTGCATGAACCGCTGGAGGTGCGCGACCTGGCCAGCGAGGCCGCCATGAGTGAACGCACCTTCCTGCGTCGCTTCACCGACGCCACCGGCATGCCGCCCAAGGCCTGGTTGCAGCATGAACGCCTGGGGCGAGCCCGCGAACTGCTGGAGTGCACCCGCCTGCACACCGAACAGATTGCCGAGCGCTGTGGCTATCGTTCGGTGGAGAGTTTCCGGGTGGCGTTTCGCAGCGTGGTCGGGGTGCCGCCGTCGGTGTATCGGGAGCGGTTTGGGCAGGGGCTCAATGCCGTTTTTTGAGGTGTATTTGAGGGCCCCATCGCGGGCAAGCCCGCTCCCACAGTGATCTGAGGTTTGCGCAACATGTGCATTCACCAACAATTACTGTGGGAGCGGGCTTGCCCGCGATGAGGCCAACTCAGACAGCCATTTCCTCAAGGCTTACGCAATAAATAGGTGTCCATGATCCACCCATTGGCCAGCCGCGCCGCCTTGCGCACCCGCTCGATCTCATCCGCCACGTCCTCGAGCTTGCCGCTGATGAGGATTTCATCCGGCGTCCCCAGGTAGGCTCCCCAGTAAATCTGTGTCTGTTGATCCGCCACCTGATGGTAGGAATCTTCTGCATCGAGCATCACCACCAGGCTATCGGCATCGCTCACCTGCCCCGCCGCCAGGCGCCTGCCGGTGGTGATTTCAATCGAGCGGCCGATGCGATTCAACGGCACCTTGTGCTGCGCCGCCAGGGCCTGGACGCTGGTGATGCCGGGGATCACTTCAAACTCGAACACACAGCGACCCGAAGTCAGAATCGCCTGCAGGATCCTTATGGTGCTGTCGTACAACGCCGGATCGCCCCATACCAGAAAACCGGCGCACTGGTCGTCAGACATTTGCTCATTGATCAGCCATTCGAAAGTCATTTGCTTGGCCAGGTTCAGCTCTTCCACGCTGGTCTTGTAGTCCACATCACCCCGCTCGCGCTCCGGGCTGTGGGCTTCGACGAAGCGATACGTGCGATCCGTGATGTAGCGATCGCAGATCTCCCGGCGCAGGTCGATCAGTTTGTCTTTGCTCTGGCCCTTGTCCATGAGGAAAAACACGTCGACCAGGTTCAGCGCTTTCACCGCTTGCATTGTGATGTAGTCGGGATTGCCGGCACCGATGCCGATGACCAGAAGCTTTTTCATCAATGTATTTCCTCGAGGTCAGTGCCGATTAAACGCAAGCGCCAGCAACCATTGAACCGTAACTCGATGGCCGACAGCGGCTCGACATCGATCAGATTGAACGCCGCGGCTTGCAGCACTTGAATCAGCGCGGCGCGAATGACAAACGGATGGGTGATGGCGACGATGTGCCCCGGCGTCGCCTCCAGTGTCGACAGCCAGGCGGTCACTCGTTCACCGAGTTGCACCACCGACTCGCCGCCATGGGGGGCCGAGTCAGGGTTGTCGAGCCAGGCCTGGAGCATTTCCGGTTCGGATTTAAGCAAATCGTCGATCCGCGCACCTTTCCAGCGCCCGAAATCGCAATCCCTCAGGGCCGGGACCACCTCCACGTCGCTGCCGAACAACCCGGCGGTTTGCCGGGCCCGCAGTTCCGGGCCGCAGAGAAGGCGCGGCGTTCCCTTGAACCGGGCACGGCGGGAACCCATCGCCGATTGCCCGGCCATCTCCAATGGCTCATCTGTAGGAAAACGCCCAAATTTCTGTGCGACGGTTCTAGCGTGGCACATCAGCGTCAAACGGGTCGACTGCACGAATGATCACTCTGTTTAAAGGAAGAAAACGGCTTCAAACCGTCAATATCCGGGTAATTGTGCCGCAAGTCGCGCGATCGGGGGCGTTTCGTTTCAGCCGATTGCACAGCGTATCCCGGCTTGAAAAGCGGCTATCTCCGATACCTTTATAGGCGATGGCCTACACGATCAGTCGAGTTCGCCGTAGGCCCCGGCATACGGGCATTTCACCCCATTCTTGGGGTCTGGAAACACCGTGCAAAATTAACTAGACATGGGACAGGCGATAAATAAATACTGTTTTCTCGGATCAGCAATTGAAACCGACCCCCCATCCAGCAGGAGCCCGGATGCCCTCTCGCAACGACCACAATGACCGCCTCGATTCCCCCTGCGCTCAGTTGCAAGTTCGACGGCTATTTCAACAAAAAACCCGTCGCCGGCACAGTGCTGCCCCACCCACTAACGGCTGATAAAAATAAAGTGTGACGTCTGACAGTCATGCAGACGATCACCCATTCAATGCGTGGAAACCGACAGTGATAGTCAGGTCCGGTGCCGACCACCGAACCCATTGATACAGGAGTGCATCCATGCTGGTCTTACGCCCAGTCGAGTTAACCGATCTGCCCCAGTTGCAGCGACTTGCCCGCGAAAGCCTGGTGGGCGTCACGTCCTTGCCGGACGACACCGAACGCTTGCGCCGCAGGATTCTCGATTCTGGCGCCTCATTCGAAAAAGACGTTCAGCGCAATGGCCCGGAGAATTACTTCTTCGTGCTGGAGGACCCGTCGACCCGACGGTTGGCGGGCTGTTCGGAAATCCTCGCCACCGCAGGCTTCAGCCAACCGTTCTACAGCCTGCGCAACCGGCACTTCACCAGTGCCTCGCGGGAGCTGAACATCGAGCACGGGGTACCCGCGTTATCGTTATGCCACGACCTCAGTGGCCACACCTTGCTACGGGGCTTTCATATCGATGCAGCGCTGGAGCGCACGCCGGCATCCGAGTTGCTGTCACGGGCGCGACTGCTGTTCATTGCCGCTCATTCGCGGCGCTTTGCCGACGCGGTGATTACCGAGATCGTCGGCTTCAGCGACGATCAAGGCGGGTCGCCATTCTGGGATGCGCTGGGCAAGCATTTCTTCGACTTGTCCTACACCGAGGCCGAGCGACTCTGCGGCCTGGAGAGCCGGACCTTCCTCGCCGAACTGATGCCGCAATACCCGATCTATGTGCCGATGCTGCCCCAGGCCGCACAGGATTGCATCGGCCGCATCCACCCCGATGGCCAGGAAGCCTTCGATATCCTCGAGCGCGAAGGATTCGCGACCAGTAACTACATCGACCTGTTCGACGGCGGCCCGATGCTGTATGCGCGTACCTCGAACATTCGCTCGATTGCGCAGAGCCGGGCCGGTGTCGCGCACTCGGGCCTGGCCATCGATGCCCGTGGCAGCTATCTGGTGAGTAACGATTCACTCAAGGACTATCGCGCAATCGTCGCCGACCTGGACTACAACCCGGGACAACCGGTGGCCTTGAATGCCCGGATGTGCGCGGCGCTGAAGGTGACACAAGGCAGCCCGATCCGGCTGATTGCCCTGTGAGCAGCCTCCGGCCCTGTGCCCAACGACCGCGTCCGAACAAGCGTGAACAAGGAACTGCATCATGATCGTCCGTCCGGCCAGCGTCACCGACATGCCAGCCTTGCTCGCGCTTGCGCGGCAGGCCGGCCCCGGGTTCACCACCCTGCCGGCCAGTGAGGAACGCCTGGCCCACCGGCTGCGCTGGGCCCAACGCACCTTTGCCGGGCAGGTCGAGCGTGCCGATGCCGATTACCTGTTCGTGCTCGAAGATGACGATCAACAAGTGGTGGGGGTCAGCGCCCTGACGGGGGCCGTCGGCCTGCGTGAGCCCTGGTACAACTACCGGGTGGGGCTCACGGTCAGTTCATCGCCGGACCTGGGTATCCAGCGGCAGATCCCGACCTTGTTCCTCAACAATGAAATGACCGGGCAATCGGAAATCTGCTCGTTGTTCCTGCGACCCGATCAACGCCAGGGCAACAATGGTCGATTACTGTCATTGGGGCGACTATTGTTCGTTGCAGAGTTTGCGCACCTGTTTGGCGACAAACTGATCGCAGAACTGCGTGGCAGCGCCGACGAACAAGGGAGTTCGCCGTTCTGGGACAGTCTGGGCCGGCATTTTTTCAAGATGGATTTCAGCCATGCCGATCACTTGTCCGGGCTGGGCAACAAATCATTCATCGCCGAGCTGATGCCACGCCAACCGCTCTACACCTGCCTGCTGACCGAGCAGGCCCGGGCAGTGATCGGCAAAGCCCATCCGAGCACCGGGCCGGCGTTGAAAATCCTCACCGCCGAAGGCTTTGCCCATAAGGGCTATATCGACATTTTCGATGCCGGCCCGGTCATCGAGGCGCCGATTTCGAAAATCCGCACCGTACGCGACAGCCAACCACTGGTGCTGGCCATCGGCACACCGGACGACGAAGCACCGGTATGGCTGATCCACAATCGCCGCGTGGAAAACTGCCGCATCACCAGCGCTCGCGCACGTCGGATGGGAAATAGCCTGATCGTCGACCGCCTCACCGCCAAACGCCTGCAACTGCAACCCGGCAACTCGGTGCGCGCCGTGCCGCTGCTCGATCAACAACCGCAGGCCGTGGCGGCGTGATAAAGCTCCAACATTGGCATTGGCCATGACACTGTGGCGAGGGAGCTTGCTCCCGCTGGGTCGCGCAGCGGCCCCAAAATCTTTGCGGCCGCTTCGCAGCCGAGCGGGAGCAAGCTCCCTCGCCACAACAAGCGCCTTTGCCACAGGAATCGGCGTGATTGCGCAATCGCCTGCAAATTCGTCATCATTTCTCCCCCTCGCGCGTGATAGCCTTTTGTTTCTTCGGCGTTGACACTTTTGCTCAAGCCCGTCCATTCCATTGGTGGAACTCAAATGTCCAGGCTTTCTCATCAAGATTTGCGCCGTAACTTTCGCCAGCTGTTCGCCTCCAATGCCTGTTATCACACCGCGTCGGTCTTCGACCCGATGTCGGCACGCATTGCCGCTGACCTGGGTTTTGAAGTGGGGATCCTCGGCGGTTCGGTTGCGTCGTTGCAGGTGCTGGGCGCCCCCGATTTTGCCTTGATCACCCTCAGCGAGTTCGCCGAGCAGGCCACCCGCATCGGCCGCGTGGCCCAATTGCCGGTCATCGCCGACGCCGACCACGGCTACGGCAACGCGCTCAATGTGATGCGCACCATCGTCGAACTCGAGCGCGCCGGCGTGGCCGCACTGACCATCGAAGACACCCTGCTGCCGGCGCAGTTCGGCCGCAAATCCACCGACCTGATCACGGTCGCCGAAGGTGTCGGCAAGATTCGCGCGGCGCTGGAAGCCCGGGTCGACCCGGAGATGGCGATCATCGCCCGCACCCATGCGGGGATCCTGCCGGTCCAGGAAATCATCAGCCGCACCCGGCATTACCAGCAGGCGGGGGCGGACGGAATTTGCATGGTGGGCGTGCGGGACTTCGACCATCTCGAACAGATCGCCGAGCACCTGAGCGTGCCGCTGATGCTGGTCACCTACGGCAACCCGCTGCTGCGCGACGACAAACGCCTGGCCGAACTGGGCGTGCGGGTCACCATCGACGGCCATGGTGCGTACTTCGCTGCGATCAAGGCCACTTACGACAGCCTGCGGGAACAACGGCAGATCTTTATCCAGGCCTCGGACCTGAGTGCGACCGAACTGACGCATACCTATACGCAGCCTGAGGAATATATTCGGTGGGCGCAGGAGTTCATGAGCGTCAAGGAGTGACAGTGTGCGGCAGGTATGGCTGTATTGACTGACAGGACGCCTTCGCGAGCAAGCTCGCTCCCACAGTTGACCGAGTTGTCCAATCGGACGCTGTTTAATTTGGCAGGTATGGCTGTGTTGACTGACAGGACTCCTTCGCGAGCAAGCTCGCTACCACAGTTGACCGAGTTGTCCAATCGGACGCTGTTTAATGTGCGGGCTTGCCCGCGAAGGCGCCAGTCGCTACACCGCTAAACCCGCGGCCTTAATCCATGCTTCGCTTACTTCCTGGCCAACTCCATAATCATCCGCGACAACAGATAAATCCGCGGCGCCACGCTTTCCACTTCCGCGTATTCCTGCGGCGTATGAATATTGCCGCCGACAATCCCGAACCCATCCAGGGTCGGTGTCCCCACACCGGCCGAGAGGCTGGCATCCGCCGCCCCGCCACTGCCTTCTTCCGTCAACTTGCGGCCGATTTCACCGTAGATCCCCTGCGCCATGGCCATCAACCGATCCGATTCCGCCGTCTGCGGCATCGGCGGCAAGCCACGTTGCAGCGTCGTGGTAACTTCAGTCTCGGCAATCAGTTTGTCCTTGGACACCCGCGCCAGGTCCTTCTCGATCCGGTCGAACTCTTCCGGCACCGCGGCCCGCACGTCGGCCTTGGCCGTGGCCTGATCCGGGATCACGTTGGTGCGGTCGCCGGCCTTGATCACAGTGAAGTTGATGGTGGTTTTCTTTTCCGCATCCCCCAGTTTGCCCAGTTGCAGAATCTGGTGCGCCGCTTCCATCGCGGCGTTGCGCCCCAACTCCGGCGCGACACCGGCGTGGGCAGCCTTGCCTTTGACCTCGACCACCGCGGTGGCACTGCCTTTGCGCCACACTACCAGGCCATCCGCCGGGCGCCCAGGCTCGAGGTTGAGGGTCACGTCGTGGGCCTTGGCGGTTTTCTTGATCAGGTCGGTGGCGATGTCCGAGCCGGTTTCTTCGCTGGCATCGAGCAGGAAGGTGATCTGCGCGTAATCCTTGAAGTCGAGGTTTTTCAGGACTTTCAGCGCATAGATGCCGGCGACGATGCCGCCCTTGTCGTCCATCACCCCCGGCCCGTAGGCGCGCCCCTCTTTGATGTGGAATGGCCGCTCGGCCGCGGAGCCTTCCTTGAATACGGTGTCCATGTGCGCCATCAACAGGATTTTCGCCTTGCCGGTGCCTTTCAGGGTCGCGAGCACATGGTTGCTTTTGTCCGGGGTGTTCGGCACGAGTTCGATGGTGGCGCCGAGTTTTTTCAACTCGTCGATGGCAATGTCGCTGACTTGGGTCAGGCCCGGTTCATAACCGGAACCGGAGTCGATGTTCACCAGCCGCTCCAGCAGTTTCAGGGCTTCGCCCTTGTACTGTTCGGAATCGGCGAGGATCTGTTTGTGGGGTTCGGCGAACGCCACGGGGGCGAAGGCGCCGAAGGCGAGGGTCAAGCCGAGGCTGGTGGCGAGCAGGGAGCGAGGGAGATTGAGCGTCATGAATCGATCCTTGTTTCGTGTCAGGGGAGCTGAAACCCTACCTGACTACGCTGCAAGGCTCTACACCGAATGCGACGCATACGAACCTGAATGACCGCTCCCCTGTAGGAGCTGGCTTGCCAGCGAAAGCGGTGTGTCAACCAATAAAATGTTGTCTGGAAGTACGCTTTCGCTGGCAAGCCAGCTCCTACAGGGGGCCAGTGCAGGTCCTCAGACCGGGTCGAGCAATTCGCGACGAGGCCTGCCATCGCCGCAGCAGATGACCCGGTTGCGCCCCGTCGATTTAGCTTCATACAGCGCCCGGTCGGCATCGTTGAGCCAGAAGGTCGCGTCGGTGTGGGCCGGATTGAAGGCAGCCAGGCCGATACTCAGACTGACTTTCAGTGCCGGATTCTGCTCATAGCCCAGCGTGGCGAAGCGATCTCGCAGGGCGTCCATGGCAGCGGCGGCGCTGGCGAGGGGCAGATCCGGGAGGATCACACAGAATTCATCGCCACCGTAACGCCCGGCGAGGTCGGCTGCCCGCAGGTTCTGTTTGAGCATCTTGCTCAGCTGGCGCAACACGATATCCCCGGCGACATGGCCGTAGGTGTCGTTGATGGTTTTGAAATGGTCAATGTCGATCAGGGCAACCGCCCCGCCCCGATGCTGGCGTTGGCAGCGCTGGAATTCGACTTCCAATTGATCCTTCCAGGCGCCGTGATTGAGCAGGCCGGTGAGGCTGTCAGTGCGGCTCAGGGCGAGCAACTCACGTTTGTGCCGACCCAGGGTCGTGGCCTGACGGAAACAGATCCAGCCCAGCGCCAACGGATAGAGACTCAGCAGGGGCAGACAGGCATACAACTGCAACGGGGTGGTCTGCGGGATGAACAACGGCTTGAAAATCAGCCAGCCGATACCGCCCCCCAGCACCTGCGCGACGGTCCCCACCAGCAGGAAACGCAGCCCGCCGATCGCCACATTGTTCATCGCCATCATCGACAGCGTCGCCGCGCTGGGCAGCGGGTTGAATTGCATGGCGGCGACCCAGAAACCGCCGAGAAAGGCATCTACCAGGATGTTGCGGTGTTCGGCGTGGAAGGGCACCTTCGCCCGGCGTGCCCATTGGTAGGCCACGTGCGGCCAGAGGATGCCGTTGAGCAGCATCAACACCCAGACCCACGGTGCCGGATCGAGTGGATACATCGCCGCGCCCACGCACAACAGCCCAAGGGCCAGGCCCAGGATGCGCGATGTATACAGCCTCCTGGCCAGTGAAAGTCCTTTTCCTCCCGTTTTTTCCATGGGGCCTCTATGCCGCTGACGGAACCTGAACATACCGGGGTTGCAGATGTGCTGGAAGTCTATCAGGGCAACGTTAAATAGCCATCACCGGCTGGCGGTCTAACTACCGTCGGCTGTAGGAGCGAGCTTGCTCGCGAAGGACGTTAACGATAACGCGTTGTATCTGGATAAGCGCGTCGCCCTCAAGATCTTCGCGAGCAAGCTCGCTCCTACAGGTGACGGTGTTGGTCCATCGAAAAAAACCAGGCCTGCGCACATCGAAGTTCGCCCCTAAGCGGAACGGACCTACACTGAAATGGTTGACTCCTGCCGATCACAACCTGTCCTGATCAGATAGAAGGAAGACGCTGATGCTTTTGTTGGTTGTCGCAATCGCGGTTTTCGTGGCCTGGAGCTGGTTGAGCTACCCGGCCATCGGGCACTGGCTGTATGAGCTGAACATGGCGGCAGAAGCCAAGTTGTATCGCCTGCACAAGCTCGTCGTGCCGATCACGGAAATGACCGTCTCGACCTGGCAAGGCGGGCCGTACGAGGCGTCCAGCAGTGTGCTGATGCTCCACGGTTTCAGCGCCGACAAGCAGATCTGGCTGCGTTTTGCCCGGCACTTTGTCGGCAACTATCGGGTGATCATCCCCGACATTGCCGGTCATGGGGAAACCGGCTTCAAGGCGGGCGGCGGTTACGACATTGCGCTGCAGGCCAAGCGGATGATCCAGTTGCTCGACGTCTGCGGCGTCGAAAAGGTCCATGTGATCGGCAGCGCCATGGGTGGCTACATGGCAGCGTGGCTGGCGGCCACTTATCCGGACCGCATTGTCTCGGTCGCCCTGATCGACCCGGCCGGGGTCACCGCCCCCGAGGTCAGTGACCTGGAGCGCCACCTGGCCAAGGGTCACAACCCGTTCCTGATTCATTCAAAAGAAGAATTCCAGCATTTTTACGCCATGACCATGGTCCAGCCGCCGTGGGTGCCCGGTGTGGTGCTGGACGCCATCGCCCAGCGCTACGAACAGGCCTGCGATGAACTGGAAGAAATCTTCAGGGATTATCGCGCCAGTGCGCCGATGGAACCGCGGCTGCCCGACATCAGGTGCCCGGCGCTGTTGGTGTGGGGGCGCAAGGACCGCTTGATCGATGTCAGCAGCGTGGCCATCTGGAGTAAAGGCATCGACGATCTGCGGGTGGAGATCCTGGAAGGCATCGGCCATCTGCCGATGGTCGAAGACCCTTCGCACACGGCGCGGGTCTATCGGGAGTTTTTGGCATCCCAGCGCTCGGAAAGCCCGCAGGACCAACGGCTGCACTGAGCAAGCAGTCCTTGGCAGAATGAAGTCCGGAAGATTCTTCGTTTGTCGGCGCCGCTGAAGGCTGCGATCTTTTCCCTCATCCTTCACGTCACCGCGCCAGGAATCCTTTTTCATGAGCCACCCGAACTTCGTCAGCCCTGACCTGATCCGCCAACGCTTCTCCAAAGCGATGTCCGACATGTACCGCGAAGAAGTGCCGTTGTATGGCGCGCTAATGGAATTGGTGGAACAGACCAACCGCCATGTAGTGGACAGCGATCCGCAGATCGCCCGCCAGTTGCACGGCACCGGGGAAATCGAACGGCTGGACCTGGAGCGACATGGCGCGATCCGGGTCGGCACCGCCGCTGAACTCGCCACCCTCGCCCGCCTGTTCGCGGTCATGGGCATGCAGCCGGTGGGTTATTACGACCTGACCCCGGCCGGCGTACCGGTACATTCCACGGCATTCCGTGCCGTGCATGAGGCGGCATTGCAGGTCAGCCCGTTTCGCGTGTTCACCTCGCTGCTGCGCCTGGAATTGATCGAAGACCTGGAACTTCGGGCGTTCGCCCAGTCGGTACTGGACAAGCGTTCGATTTTCACCCCGGCAGCGCTGATTCTCATCGAACGCGCCGAAAGCCAGGGCGGCCTGACCGAACAGCAAGCCCAGGACTTCGTCGAGCAGGCCCTGGAAACCTTCCGCTGGCACCACAGCGCCACTGTCACCGCCGAGCAGTACCGCAAACTCAGCGCCCAGCATCGCCTGATCGCCGACGTGGTGGCGTTCAAAGGCCCGCACATCAATCACCTGACACCGCGCACCCTGGACATCGACATCGTCCAGGCGCAAATGCCCGCCCACGGCATCACGCCCAAAGCGGTGATCGAAGGACCGCCCCGCCGTCAGTGCCCGATCCTGTTGCGCCAGACCAGTTTCAAGGCCCTGGACGAACCCGTCGCCTTCACCGATCAAGCCGGGGCTGGCGGCAGCCACAGTGCCCGCTTCGGTGAAATCGAACAGCGCGGTGCCGCGCTCACCCCCAAGGGCCGTGCGCTTTACGACCGCCTGCTCAATGCCGCCCGGGACGAACTCGACGATTTCCCCAACGAGGCCAACGCGGTCCGCTACAACGAGCTGATGGCGCAGCACTTCAGTGAATTCCCTGATACCTATGAAGGTATGCGGCTCCAGGAACTGGCGTACTTTCGCTACTTCGTTACGGCAAAAGGCCTGGGGGCAGACGCGCTGAAATCCTCAACCCTGGAGGACCTGCTGAGCGGGGGCTACTTGCGGGTTGAACCCCTGGTGTACGAGGATTTCCTGCCGGTCAGCGCGGCGGGGATTTTTCAGTCGAACCTGGGCGATGCGGCACAGACTCACTATGGCGTGCATTCCAATCGCCAAGCGTTCGAAAAGGCGCTGGGGCGACCGACTATCGATGAGTTGGGGTTGTATGCCGAGACGCAACGGCGTTCGATCGAGCAGTGTTTCGCAGCATTAAGCGATTAACCGTTAACGCCGTCAAAAGATCGCAGCCTGCGGCAGCTCCTGCGGGTGTTCACAAACCCATCTCCTGCGGGTGTGCAAAAACCCATGTAGGAGCTGCCGCAGGCTGCGATCTTTTGATCTTGATCTTATTTCAGCTTCGCCAAAAGTGCCTCAGCCACCGCTTCCGAAGACGCCGGATTCTGCCCCGTCAGCAACAGGCCATCCGTGACCACGTAGCTCGCCCAATCAGCGCCTTTGGAATAAACACCACCATTGGCCTTGAGCATATCCTCCACCAGAAACGGCACGACATTCGTCAGTTGCACAGCCTCCTCCTCGGTGTTGGTGAAGCCCGTCACGCGCTTGCCTTTGACCAACGGCTGGCCGTCCGCATCCTTGACGTGACGTAATACCCCCGGCGCGTGGCAGACTGCCGCAACCGGTTTACCGGCCTGGTGCAGCGCCTCGATCAACGCGATCGAATTCTGGTCTTCGGCCAAATCCCACAGGGGACCATGGCCTCCCGGATAGAAAACCGCATCGTAATCTGCCGCTCTGACACTGCTCAACAAGGCAGTAGACGCCAAGGCGGACTGGGCGGCGGAGTCTTTGCGAAAACGCTCGGTGGCCGCGGTCTGCGCATCCGGTTCATCGCTTTTCGGGTCCAGGGGGGGCTGGCCGCCCTTGGGCGAGGCCAACGTCAACTGAGCGCCGGCATCCTTGAACACGTAATACGGTGCGGCGAACTCTTCCAGCCAGAAGCCGGTTTTCTTGCCGGTGTCACCCAATTGATCGTGTGACGTTAGGACCATCAGGATTTTCATGTCGTTCTCACTCCATTTCAGGGTTTTCGCAAGCTGAACCGCGTGGGGGGACCTGTGTGATGGACCCTTCACGGTGACAGTTTGTTTCACTTGTCGCCCGCTGGAATTGAGTGATGGCGCATGGCCTTGATGCGCGCCAGGTGGCGCAATGACCTGGCTGTAAAAGAACGTTTGTGCTGCTGCGCACCAAAGTCTTCAGTTGAGTGCAACAAATTGCACAACGCTGCGCAACTTCTAGCGCACTTGAGGAAAAATCTTCTGAATAAATTCTGAATGCGGTTGATCTGGCTTATATATTTTTGCAGCGCATTATTCAAATGAATGACATGTGCATAGCGTGGCGCGAAATACATTCATCTATAGAATCAGGAGAATTGATCGCCAATAAAAATGGGCGACTATGACGGTCGCCCATTTTTCGTGCTGGAACTTTTAACGTGATGTTCCAGCAAAGGTGTTCGCCCAGTGTAGGGGCCTCGGCAATCCATGCACTGGTAAAGAGCCCTGACACTGGGCGAACGGGCGGTATTTTAATGCAACTTCAACAATATGTCCGCGCATATAAACATGAAATTTATCGAAACATTTTTCTCAAAGGCCAATCCCAATATCATTACATGCACCGATTAAACTCACCAGTTCGATCATTGACCGACCTTATACAGAAAAGTTGTACAAGATTGCATATAGAGTCAATGCTCAATTTTCATACTAGCATTTCACGGTTGGTAATAAGCCATCCTTGCGCTGCCTCTGAACTTCAATCCCTTCCATGTCCGTGTCGACGAGCATTGACCTTGATCAGGGCGTCTTCGCCGTTTCCTGCGCGGTGGATTCGCCACTGTCGGTGCCTTTACCGCTGTCCTTGCGCCGGGTCGGATCGGTGGGGCGCAGGGCGTCATTGTCGCGTTCGACTTCTCCGGGCGGCCGCGGCTCGTCGGGGTGTTCCGTGGTCTCAGGCGCTTTGCGGTTCATGACGGTTCTCCTCAGGCTTGGGGATCGTCGACTTCCTGGGCGACGTTCACTGCAGGCGAGTCTTTATGGGATTGATCGGCCTTGGCCTTCAAGGCCTGCCACTGTTCGAGGTCGATGGCGCCCTGCCCCAGCAAATCATCGGCCACTCGCAACAGCTCGGCGAAATGGGCATCGGGGGACTGCTGCCAGTAGGCCTTGTCTTCGAACAGGCGCTGCCACGATGCAAGGTCAGGCGGTTTCAGGTCGTCGCTCATGACGGGCTCCAGCTTGGGCGTTCGTACGGTAGAGGGTCGGGCGGCGTTCGGAGTTCCGGTGGGATTGGGTCAAGACCAAGATCAAGATCAAGAGATCGCAGCCTCGCTTCGCTCGACAGCTCCTACGGGTGCAACGCTATCTTTTGATTTTAATAGCCGGTCATTTCCAGATACCCCTGCCCGCCATGGCTGCCACTCACCTGCACCGGCCCCTCCCAATAGGGAATGCGCAAATCCATCCAGGCATTGGGATTGAGGGCATTGAGGGTGATGTCGAGTTGCTTGCCGGGAATCTTGATCGACCAGCGCACGGGCATGGAACGGCCGGCGACGTTCGCCGTGCCCTGCGGTGTGAGCAGGATGTCGGCGGCGTGCAATGACTGCGTCTGCCCTTGAGCGTCGATCCAGGTGCCGGTTAGGTACGGCGCGCCGTCCTTATGCCGCATGCGGTACAGCATGACCTGTTCGCCGCTGTCCAGGTGCAGGGAAAACCAGTCCCAGCCCGTTTGATTCGCGGTCAGCGGCTGGCTGCTCCACTCGCGATCGAGCCATGCCGGGCCGCTGACCTGATGTGCCTTGCCATCGATTTCGAGTGTGCCACTGGCCTGGAAAAACGGTTGGCTGTAGTAGTAGGACGCCTGGCCCTGTTCGGATTTCTGGCTGAAACCCTGGTCGCCCTGCAACACCAACGCACGCGTAGAGGTCAGCCGCAATTGGTAGTTGAACGCCTTGTCCCGGGCGCTGAGCTGCAGGTCGGCCAAAGGATTGTCAGCGCTGGCCTGACTGCTGAAATGCCAATCGTCGATCCACGCACTGAACGGCGTCAGGTTCACCCCGGCCTGACCAACGCCACCCCGGGCGTAACGTTCGGCGGCGTGGTGCACCGTTGCCGACGTCACCGCAGCATGCCCCAACCAGATGATCGGGCTACCCCAGCCAGCTTGCTCGGGCACCGCGTTCAATGCACTGCGAAACAACGTCCATTGCGCGCCGAACTCGTTGCCCTGAGCGTCCTTGAGGTTGGCGGTGACATACCACCATTCGATGCGAAAACCGTCGTGAGGGCCGTGATCCGCCGGGAAACTGAAGGCTCTGCCAGGCACCACCGGCTTGAACGCGGCAGCCTGATTGCCCAGCCCCGCGAAGCCTTTCTCGACAGGCGCCGGGTGATCGCACCCGCCGAGCAATGCCAGGATCAACACACCGACCTTAATCCTCATGGGCAAAGGTCCTCAACAGATCCGCCGGTTGCGTGCGATACAGCGAGTACAGCGGCCACGCCGACGCCAGCAAGGTCGCGAGCAGCGCCCACCCCAGCAACTGCAACAGCTGCAGCGGGAACACCTGCAGCGGCAGGCGCCAGCCGAAGGCCTGGACGTTGATCACAGCATTCAGGCACCAGGCCAGCGCGATACCCAACGGCAATGCCAGCACCAACGTCAGCACCGCCAGCAACCAGGTTTGCCCAAGGTTGAGCAGCATCAATTGCCGGCGCGTCACACCCAGCGCCCACAGTGGCGCAAGCTGCCCCAGGCGGCTCTGGCTCTGGGTCAACAGGCTGATGAACAACGCCACGCCCGCCACGCAGAGGGTCAGGCTGTTGAGTGCAGCAGTCGCGGCGAAAGTGCGCTCGAACACTTGCGTGGACCAGCCCTTGAGCCGCGCCTGATCGACGATACGGCTGTCATCGAGATTGAAGCGCGCTTGCAGCGCCGTCAGGAATGCCGGGATTGACGGCGGGTCGATGCGCAGGTTGAAGCGGTTGGGGGTCAACTGCGGCCAGGCGCGCAGCAGGTGGTCGGCGTTGACCAGAATGTGGCCCTTGGGGTTGCCATAGTCGGCGTAGATCCCGACGATCTGTGGCGACCACGGGCCGCCCGGTGTCGGTATCGTCAGGTGATCGCCAAGGCGCACCTTCAAGCGCCGGGCCAGTTGCTCGCTGAGCATCAGCGCATCGTCGCTGGCCAGGCGCTCCCACGGCTTGTCGCCCAAGGCTTCCAGCAGCGGCCAGTGCCAGCGATAGGTCGGGTGATCGATCACGCCAAAGACATCCGCCGGCCACCCTTGCACCTGGACAGACACCTGCCAGTTGGGCAGCACCGCCGTGAGCTGCGGTTGCTGTTTGAGCCAGCTGTGCAGTTCCCTGGCCTGGGCCGGGTTTTGTGGGTTGAGGTAGAGCTCGGCGGTCAACCGTTGTTCGAGCCAGTCGCTGAAGGTCTGGCGGAAACCGGCGGTCATGCTGCCGGCCCCGATGTTGGCCGCCAGGGCCAACAGCAGCGCCATCAACGCCAGGCTCAGGGCCGGCAGTTGCTGGCGGCAATCGGCAACAAACCATTGGCCGAGCACCGATCGACTGCGCGGCAACACCAGGCTCAGCACGCTATTGAGCACCACCGGCAGCGCCAGCGCGGCGCCGAGCAACAGCGCGGCCATCAGCACGAAACCACTGGCCAGGCTATCGCCCCGCAGCAATGCCAGCAGCGCAATCACAGCGGCAGTCCCGGCCACCCACCCCTGGCGTCGCAACCAGCGCGCATGGGCCTGATGCCAGGCCTGCGGATCAGCCAGGGCCAGCAACGGCAGACGCGCTGCCCGCCACAGACTGTTGGCACCTGCCAGCAAGGCGCCGAGCAGACTCAGGCCGACGCCGCTGAGCCACCACCACGGACTGAGGCTCAGCTGCCCCGCCACTTCGGCGCCATACAACCCGCGCAGGCTGGCGGCGACATCCGGCAACAGCACACTGGCCAGCAAGTAGCCGCTGATCACTCCAGCGAGGCCGCCGATCAGTGCCAGTCCACCCAGTTCAATGCTCAGGCACGCAATCAACATCCGGGCACTGATGCCACAGGCGCGCAAGGTTCGCAACAATCCTCGGCGTTGCTCCAACGCCAGGCCGATGGCGGCGTGAACGATGAACAAGCCGACCACGAATGACAGAAACCCCAGGGCATCGAGGTTCAGGTGAAAGCTCTCGGTCAGGCGCGCGAGATTGTTCTCTTCGCCGCTGCTCTTGAATTGCAGCTGGCGTTTGAATTGATCGGGCAGCGTCGCGCTGAAATCCCTGGGCAACAGCAGGCGCGACAGTTGATCCGGCAGCCCCAACACCTGCTGGGCGACGCCGACGTCCACAAGCAACACACCGGGGGCCATCTCGTTTTCAACACGCAGCGGCGGCAATGCCACACCGCCCAGGCTCGACGGCTGTTCACCTTCATGCAAGCCCAGGGCCTGCAAGGTCTGCGGCGAAATCCAGGTCCTGCCTGGCGGACTGAAAAATTCGACGATCTGCTCGATCGCCAGTGCCTGCCCGGCTACCGCGGAACCGGCCGGCAGCGACACCGGCTCGATGCCCATCAGCTGCAAGCGCTGGTCTTCATGTCCCTTGAGTATTAGCCGGCCCTGCAGCACCGGCGACACCGGCCAGCCTGCACGGCGCAGGTCGACAAATACTTGCTGGGAAAAGGTCGCGCCGCTGGGCGTACTGAGGCTGGCCTGGGGTTCACCGCCGATCAGCTGACTGGCCCGGGCATAGCTGTCCCGCGCCTGGCTGTTCAGCGCCTGCACGCCGGCCAGCAGACTGGTGGCGAGCCAGAGCCCGGTCAGCACGCTGAAAAATTGCACCGGGTGCTGCCGCCAATGGCTGAGCAGCGCCCGCAAGGTTTCGCCGAAGATCCGCACTTCAGCGCTCGTCCGCGCCAGCCAGACGGCCACCCTGCAGCACCACTTTCTCCGCCAGTCGCGCCGCGACCCGGGGGCTGTGGGTGACCATCAACAAGGTTGTGGGGCTGTCGTCGAGCAGTTCCAGCAACAACTTCAACACTTCGTCGCTGGTGGCTTCATCAAGGCTGCCGGTAGGTTCGTCGGCCAGCAGCAGTTTTGGTTGCGATGCCAGCGCCCGGCCCAGCGCCACCCGCTGCTGTTGCCCGCCGGACAATTGCTCCGGATAACGCCGCAGCAGATCAGCCAACCCCAGACGCTGCACCAGATGCGCCTGCCAACGCGGATCATGGCGCCCCGCCAGCCGTGCCTGAAACGCCAGATTGTCTTCCACGCGCAAGCTGCCGATCAGGTTGAACTGCTGGAACACCAGGCCGATTTCCGTCCGCCGCCAGTTCGCCAGTTGCCCTTCGCTCATCTGTTCCAGGCGATGCCCGCCGCTGATGATGCTGCCGCGATCGACCTTGTCCAACCCGGCGATCAAGTGCAGCAAGGTGCTCTTGCCACTGCCCGACTCGCCCATCAACGCCAGGCTGCTGCCCGGTTTCAAGCTCAGGTCGACGCCTTGCAGCACCGGCAATGGACCCTGGGGAGTGGCGTAGCTTTTGAAGACGCCTTGGACCGACAGCATGGGGGCAGGCTCGTTGAGGTCAGTGGGCCTAGGATAGCGGACGGCAGAGGCACCGCGTTATCGTTCTTCGCGGGCAAGCCCGCTCCCACAAGACCGCGTCGTTCGCCGAGTAGGTGAACGGACACAATACCTGTGGGAGCGGGCTTGCCCGCGATGGCGTCAGTGGCAGCTACACATAATTCAGCTCAGACACTCAACCCTTCACCCCCACCAACGTAAAACACAACGGCAACTGCGCCTTCTGCTGTTGATACCGGTCATAAAGTTCCTCGCGGTTGGAATGCGGGTACTCCTTGAAGTGACTGATCCGCAGCCCGGCGTCGATGGCGCCGGTGAAGATCGCGCCCAAGGTATGCACGAACCAGTAGGACGCCGCGCAGGGCTGTTCGACTTTGCCTTCGTAAACGATCGGCTGTTCCTGCACGAAGGGTTCGCGGCGAAAGTACGAGCTGTCCAGGCGATAGGGATCGGTTGCCTCGGGGTCGAACATTTCCAGAAACGGATGGGTTTCATACACCACCAGGCTGCCGCCAGGCTTGAGGGTTTGCGCGACATGGCGGAAGAATGAGCCGATGTCCGGCATCCAGTTCAAGACGCCGATGGTGATCAGCGCCACGTCGAAACGCTCGTGAAGTTCGCCCGGCAGATGATGGATGTCGGCCTCGATAAATTCAGGCGCATGGGGCGAATGGGACGCCAGCTCCCGCGCCTGATCGAGAAAGGCTGCGGACTGGTCGACGCCGACCACGCTGCGGGCACCCAGCGCAAACAGCGAAAGGCTTTCGCGTCCGTTGTTGCAGCCCAGTTGCACCACATCCTTGCCATCGACGCCGACCTGCTCCAGCAAAACGGTCAGGGTCTCGTCCAGGCAGGAAAAATTCCCACGGCCCACGGCACTCAAAATGGCCTGCCACTCAGGGGCGTCCTTGTGGTGTCGGGCGGAGTCATTCCAGGCATCGCGGTTGCTGGCGATGGCGTTTTCTTTTGTCGGCACTTCCATTGCACACTCCAGAACTCGGGTCTTGATTGGCCGGCACGAGTCTAGGGGGCGTTCTCAATTAGTTTCCCCACCGCGTTGTCGCCTTAAAGCGGGCCAGGCAAGGCGCAGGCCGCTGGGAATGGTTGTTCCCTTTCCAAGGCCTGCAACGCAGCCTGGCCCGCTTTAAGGCACAACCCGAAGGGCCGGGCCTGCTGTTGTGCAGGGCTGCGTTGCTCGAAGCTTATTTGGAATGACCAAACCACGCTTCTCGCGCCTTGCCCTGCACAACAGCAGACCCGGCGCGGAGGGGAAACTAATTGAGAACGCCCCCTAGATCAGCGTTTTGAAAAAACCCATTTGGCGTTTGTTGCGATCTTGTAATCCAGGCAGCGCGAACGTGTGCCCGCAGGACAGCTATAGTTAATGACCTTGGGGAAATGCGGGACTACCGATTTCGCAGGTGTAACCATGAACAAAACCGATCTGACGCTAGCGTTCGCTTTCTGCCTGACCGCCGCCGCCCATGCGGACGACCTGACCCCCACCACCGATTACAGCAGCGAGTTCAACTATTACGGCGAGAACCAACCCTTCGCCCATCCCGTTCCGCCGTCCCTGAGCACGGTGCCGCCGCGGTCGTATATCCCGACGGCCCCGAGGGATTTCATTCCGATTGCGAGCCAGCATGTGTTCTATGATTCACGATTACCCACAGTCGCGGATGCCACCGTGCGGGTGTTCATCCGCTCCTACGATGCGGAACGCGGCGTCTACGTCAACGAAGAAGTACTTGACCCCACCTGCCTGCTCGCCTGCCTCAGCCGCCCGGAACAGGCATCCGAGGTCTACCACTGACGCTTGTCCGGGCGTGCCAGGCCGAGTTTTTCGATCCGGTAACGCAGCATGTCGCGGCTCAGGCCCAGCAGCCGTGCGGACTTGGTGACGTTCCAATCGGTCTTGTCGAGCATCTTGCGCACCATGTCGCGCTCCACTTCCGGCAGGTTCATCGACTCGGTGCCGTTGTAGGCCGGACGCGGCTCGTTGTGTTGGGGTTCCTGCTGGTACGCCAGCGGCTCGTCCACCAGGCTCAGGCACACGTTCAACTGGTGGGTGGCAATGGTGTCGCTCTGGGCCAGCAGCACGGTCTGCTCCAGCATGTTGCGCAACTCGCGCACGTTGCCCGGCCAGCTGTAGTTGAGCAGCAACTCTTCGGCCTGGTCGCTGAAATGCATGTTCGGCTTGCCATAGCGTTTGCCATGGGCCGCCAGGAAATGCCGGGCCAGCACCAGGATGTCTTCGCCACGGGCATACAGGCGCGGCACCTTGATCGAGATGATGCGCAAGCGGAAGAACAGGTCGCGGCGGAACTTGCCCTGCTGGACCATCTGTTCGAGGTTGCAGTTGGTGGCGCTGATCACCCGCAAATCGACTTTGCGCTCCTTCACCGAACCGACCCGGCGAATGGTCCGGTCTTCCAGCAACTTCAACAGTTTGGCTTGCAGCAACAGGTCCATTTCCCCGACTTCGTCGAGAAACAGCGTACCGCCATCGGCCGCTTCCACCAGCCCGACACGACGGTCCTTGGCGTCGGTGAAGGCGCCCTTCTCGTGACCGAACAGTTCCGACTCCACCAGGTTGGAGGGAATCGACGCGCAGTTGAATTCTATGAACGGGCCTTTGCTGCGCGGACCGTCGAAGTGCAGCGCCCGGGCCACCAGTTCCTTGCCGGTGCCGGTCTCGCCTTCGACGAGTACCGGCGGCAGATCGGTGTTGGCCATCCGCCGCTCGGCGTCGAGCAACTGGCCGATGGTGTTTTTCAGATACTGCATGGGCGCCGAATCGCCGATCAAGGCCTGCACCCCGGACTTCTGCGCTTCGCGTTCCTGATAGAACGACAGCGTGCGTTCCATCCGTTCGGTGGCCAGGGCCTTGTCCAGCAACAGCTTGAGCTCCGGCAGGGCCACCGGCTTGGTGACGTAATGGAACGCGCCCTCTTTCATCGCCGTCACGGCATCTTCGACGTTGCCGTAACCGGTCATCATGATCACTTTCAGGTCCGGCGCGCTGATGCGCAGCTTCTGGATCAGGTCGTGACCGCTCATGCCCGGCAGCGAATTATCGGTGAGCACCACATCAGGCACGAACGTGCTCAATTGCTCCAGTGCATCCTCGGCCGAGTGGCAGACTGTCACCTCGAAGTCTTTGCGCTCCAGATAGGTCTGAATATTCTCGGCGAGGAGTTCATCATCCTCGACCAGCAGTATGCTGCGCTCCATATTCCCCTCCCGTTGCCACTATAAAGTTGAGACTGACGCGGGTTCCTTCCTGCTCCCGGCTGGTCAGTTCGACCGAGCCGTCGAAACGCTCCATTATTCGTTTGACCAGGGCCAGGCCTACGCCCAACCCGCCTTGTTTGGTGGTGAAAAACGGCTTGAACACCATTTGTTGTTGCTGCGGGTTCATGCCCTTGCCGGTGTCGCTCAGGGTCATGCACACCCGCCCGGGCTGCGGCGACTCGATATCGATACTGAGCACACCGCCCTTGGGCATGGCTTCCAGGGCATTGGCAAACAGGCTGTTGAGAATCTGCGTGAGCAATACCTTTTGGCTGACAATAAGCGGACAAGCCTGTGGCGTGAAACGCACCTCGACACCGTAGCGCTTGATCAGCGCGTCGAAGGCACCCCGGGTGTCGTCGATGGCCAGCACCAGGTCCACTGTTTCATCGTCGTCATTCACTGGCCGCAACGACATCAGCAGTTCCCGGACCCAGCGTGACATGCGATCGACCTGGTTGATGATGTCGCCAATGTTCTTCTGCGCGCCCAGGCTGGCGATGTCCTGGGCCAGTTCGGCACTGGAACGTATGTTCGCCAGCGGATTGCGCAGGCTGTGAGCCACCGCCGAGGACATTTCCCCCAGGGCAACAAAGGTCTCGTTGCTGATCAGCTGTTTCTGCTGGCTCTCGAGCAGCTTGGCCGCACGCCGCACTATCCAGAACAACGCCAGGTAAATCGCAGCGCCGCCCAGCACGGTCGCCAGCCAGATGGCCTTGAAACCGCGCTGGATGCGCGCCACCAGATCCACCGGTTCCTTGTAAATTTCCACCATGGCGATCACTTGGCTTTTGTCGGCATTGAACATCGGGATGTAGTTCTCGATGAACAGGTATTCGGGCTCGCGCAGCAATCGCTGCTCGGGGCGTTCCTCGACAATTTCGTGGTAACTGGTGGACACCGCCTCCTTCATGTCGAAGGACTCATCCAGCTCTTCATCGTCTTCAATGCGCACGCCGATCAACTCGGGGTTGGTCGACCAGACGACGGTACGGTCCAGGGCATACACCGTGGCCAGCAGCAGGTCGGGCAAATGCTCCACATGATCGAGAAACTCGATGCGCGCGGCGGCTCGGGTCGCCGGTTCGACGTCGGGATACGCCTGGTCCTGGCGCGGATCGAGCATTTCGCCCATGGTTCGGTTCGGGCTGATCGAAGCATGGCGGATTTCGGCCTCACCCATGGCCTGAATGAACTGCGCGGTCAGTATGGAATCGCGTTCGACACTCTCGGTCACCACGAATCGCGTGGAAACAGAGCCCAACCCCAGCGCCACGGCAGCGATGATGAAAAAGCTGCCGAAGGAGAACCAGCGCAGCAAATTGAACGGCCCACGCCTGCCCTTGCGTCCTGTAGCCGGCGTCGGCAACGACGCAGCTGTAGTGTGTTGTTTCAATATCTGCATGGGAGGGTCCTGGATGCTTGCATCAAGCCTTTTCAGCCGTGTTTCGAATCAGTGTAGGTGGCATTGTTCGAGGCTGATGGTGTCATTGATATTATTTGGCCGCTACTGCGTTTGCACCGCCTGCAACGGCTGCTGCCGCTCGGTTTCTTCCTGCAAAAAAGCCAGGATGGACTGCGCCGCGTTCTCATCCAGACGCAGGTTGGGCATCGGTATCTTGTCGAAGCGCTCAAACAACTCCATCGCGATCGGGTCCTTTTCGGCCAGCATACGGTCCGGCTCGCGAATCCAGCGCGCCAGCCAGGCCGGCGCTCGCTGGCGAGTGACGCCGATCAGGTCGGGACCGATGCTGCGCATGCCGATGCCTTGCCCGTCCTGCGGGCCGAGGCTGTGGCATGAGGCACAGCGGGTGCGAAATAATTCTTCGCCGCTGCTGGGCGGCCGGAGCTCAGGTGCATTGGCATAGCTTTGCTCGACGCTGGGCTGCTTCCAGTTCTGCAAGGTGTTGGCCAACTGATCGGCCAGAATCCACGGGTTCTCGAAGGGCGAGGCTTTCATCCAGCGGCCCGTGGCCTGGTTGCCGACGATCAGGCTCAGGTTGTGATCTTTGTTGCGTCCGTTGTCGACGCCTTCGATGAACAGCCCGAGCTTGTGCCGCAGTTCGGTGACAGCATCGAAGTCGCCGGTGAGAAATTGCCAGCCCGGCCCGACCTTGAACCGCTGCGCGTAGGCTTTGAGCACCTCGGGCGTGTCGCTGAGCGGATCGATGCTGATGGAATAGAAAAAAATGTCCTTGCCCACCCGGTCCCCGAGCAACTGTTGCACCTGACGCAGGCGTGCGGTTTCCAGCGGGCAGGAATCGCTGCAGGTCGTGAAGATGAAATTGATCACCACCACCTTGTCCCGGATCAGGTCATCGAAGAAATGCACCTGCCGGCCGTCCTGGTCGGTCAGCAGGGTATTGGGGAAATAACTGGCGCCCCAAGGTGTCGCCGCCGCAGTCGGCGCCTCGGCGACCTCGTGGGCCACCAGCAACCGGGTCGCCAGCAGACAGCCGACCAGCATCAGTACCAGGTGCATGCCCAAGGCACGGGAGCGCGGCGTATGCCCGTTCATGTCGGCGCTCTCCCGATTCATTTCTTGACCGGCACTTGCGGGCCGAAGCCATCGCCGGTGCGGAAGGTGGGCAATGCGGCGGAGTTGACGTAACGCACGCCATCCCAGCTCGGCAGCGGCGTCGGCATCAACTGCAATTGCCCCGGTTTCTCGATGTCCCAGCGCAGCAGCATGGAGTTGTCCTCGTGCTGCGTGTTGTGACAGTGCTCCATGTACGTCCCGGCGAATTCGCGGAAGTTGATCGCGAACTCGACACTGTCCAGGCCATCGTCTTCGGAGCCGATGCGGTAGACGTCCTTGCGCGCCCATTTTTCCCATTCCGGCGGAGCCTTGCCGCCGCGACTCAGGATGATCCCCTCCTCAAAGTGCACATGCACCGGGTGGCTCCAGCCCTTGCCGCCGGCCTTGATGTTCCACACTTCCAGGGTGCCGAAACCGGTGACACCGGCATCGGTGGGGCCACTGGCCAACTGAGTCGAAGTGTTCAGGCGACGCGGGTCCATATGGAAACCGAAGCCGCCGTCGGTCTTGACCGTCCAGGGCGCTTCGTCGGTGCCGTCCGAGCGCCCGTAAGTGAAGGTGCGGTGACGGGCCTTGGCCAGCAGCGCCTTGTCGGCGACGTTATCGCGATGAATCTTCAGCGGGATCATCACCTTGCCTTCGGCCTTGCCCGGTTTGGCGGGTTCATAGGCGGCCGGGTCCATGGCCAGGTCCTGACCGGTGTAGGCCTTGACGTTGAGCTGCAAGACTTTGCCCACGGCCGGGTCGCCCTTGTCCCACTGCGGGCCTTTGCTGCTTTGCTTGATCACCGCCAGGTATTTTTCCGAGAGCACATCACCCAGGGAAACGGGCTCTTTTGGCCCCTTGCCGTCGTCATGCACCAGCAGGTTGACGAAGAACAGTTTGTCTCCGGGCTTGATCCCGTTTTTCGCGAAGTTGACGATGATGTCGAAGCGTTCGGCGATGCCCTGGGTGGGCAGGATCGCATTGTGATTCTGTTTATTGCCATCGGCATCCAGGTCCATGCTGCCGTCGAACGGCACGCTGTGTTCCATGATGTTGCCGTCGTTGGCAATCATGTGGAACGGCACCCGACTGTAGGAGACCCCGGCGTTTTTCGGGCCGGGGAATTCACCGCTGCTGCCCTTGACCTCGCGCACGAGGGCCAGCTTGAAGTAACGCGACACCGAGCCGTTGAGGATACGAAACCGATAGCTGCGGGCGCGCACGTCCAGGATCGGTTTCCACTGCCAGTTCACCAGTATCTGATCACCGAGAAAGCCATCGGTGTTGAACGGGTTGAACCAGAGTTGGCCGCCCTGATCCCAGGCCTTGTCGGCAATCACCAGGTTGACGTCGTAGTCGCGATTGCCCCACGGCAAGCCGCTGCCGCTGGGCAAACGCAGGTTGACGCCGTCGTTCACCGCTTCGTTGCCACGGTCCAGGGCGCTGTAGTAGTTCATCATCGCCGCATTGCCCTTGTAGACGTTCTGCGCGGTGAAATCGAGCATGTGATCGTGGAACCAGTGGGTGCTCATGGTTTCGCGCCAGTCGCCACGGATCTTGATGGTGCCGTGGTCGCACGTCTTGCGACCGGGGTTCATGTCATTGACCCAGAGGGTTTCCCCCGGCGAACACGGGAAGGCCGCACGCGGGTCTTCGGCGCGGGTATTGATGCTGTCGTAACCGGCCAGCTGGATTGGCCAGCGGTAGTCGTAATACTGCCCCGGGAAGAAAAACGCGTTGGCGTAACCGTCGCTTTCCGCCGGTGCGTGACCGTTGTGTTCGTGGGTACTGATGGTGTGCAAGCCGAAGCCCATGTTGGCCGCCGGATCGATGGGCAAGCCGTTGTAATGGCGCATCAGCACCGGCTGACCGTAACGCACCATCAGTAATTTTGGGGGCAAGGTGCCGTCGAAGGTCCAGACCGAGTTGTGGTTCTGCACCGGCATGTTCGGGTGAAAGCGCGCATCGACGCCTTTGGCGGTGCCCTCGGTCAGCGGTACACCGGCGGTGTTGTGATAGAGACCTCCGGGACCGAACTCACCCAGTGCATAGCCATGCATCTGGCGACTGTCGCGCAGGCCGCCGTTGGTTCGTGCACCGGTCTGCACGGTCTTGTAGGCCGCTTGCGGGTAGAACTCGTTCCAGCGCTGATGCGACCAACCCTTGCCTGGCGGACGACCTTCGGCGGAAGAGCCGATGTGGCGATTGAGAAAATATTCGATCTGCGCCTGCCACGGATTGCGATCGACCACGTTGGAGAACTGGCTCGGAAATGGCGTCAGTCCCGGTTGGCGCAAGAACGCATCGAGGGCCGCGCCGGGTGGCGCACTGCGGGCCACACTGGTGGGGTCCTGCGCAGGCGCCGGGCCGATCGCCGCCGGTGGAAATCCCAAGGGCGCCGCCGGTGTGGTGGGATCGAGTTTTTCCGGGCCGAACTCTTCGAACAACACCAGTTGCTGAGTAAATGGCTGAGCGCCGAACAGCGGGCTCGGCTTGCCATTGGTGGGGTAATTGAAACTGGTCTGCACCCTGGGCGGCAGGATGTTTTCCTGGCGCGGGGTGTCGCGGCTGCCTTTGACGCCATTGGGCAAATCGAAGGCGTCTTCGTTGGCTTCCGGCATCGTCAGGATGGCGTTCAGCGCGGCCGGTTTATCGGCGGGTTCGTCGTAATATGCCGACGGGTCGGTGGGTTCGGGCTGTCGTTCGTCATCGATGGGGCTGGCATGCAGGCTCGCTGTTCCCAGCGCCATCGTCAGAAGGACGCTCAAAGGCGTCAGGAAGCCAAACCGCTTGAAGGGGAACCGCGCTCTACTGTCCATCACCAGCCGCCTCGAAGTCATGAAGGGGTAATGGTGATTTGCAAGTAGCTCGCCATATTTGTAACTAGTTTTTACAAAGTATTAACACCTGCCAAAACAGTGGCTTATCAACATCAATGTGCCATGACCGGGAAGCGACTGGGGAATGACACCCGCTATCGGGGAAAGTTCACACCCATTTTCAAGTGAGCCGTTTGAACGAAAGACGGACCGTCGTGCCCTCACCCTCGCGGCTTTCCAGAGTCACCGCGCCGCCGAAACGATCCATGATCCGCTTGACCAACACCAGTCCGACCCCCAGGCCACCGCGCTTGGTGGTGTAAAACGGTCGGAAGGCCATATGGCGCTGCTCTTCGTTCATGCCTTTGCCGGTGTCGCTCACGACCACGCAAACGCCGTGGGCATCGGTCGGCTCCAGGGTGATGGTGAGCGTGCCGCCCTTCTCCATCGCCTCCAGTGCATTGGCCAGCAAACTGTTGAGGATCTGCGTCAACTGCACCTGCTGGCTCAGGACCATGGGCGTTTCCCCGGGCTCGAACACGACCAGGACGTTGGCCTTGGCGATCTGCTGCTCGAAGGCCATGAGGCTGTCGTGCAACGCCGCCACCAGATTGACTGGCTCCGCCTCGTCGTTGAGCGGGCGCAAGGATTGCAACAGCTCCCTGACCCATTTCGACATGCGATCGACCTGGCCGATGATGTCGTTGATGTTCTTGTGCGCCGCGCCGCTGTCGAATTCCAGCGCCAGTTCAGCGCTGGAGCGAATGGTCGCCAACGGATTGCGCAGGCTGTGGGCCACCGCCGACGACATCTCGCCCAGGGCGACAAAGGTTTCGTTGGTGATCAGTTGCTGCTGTTGCGCCGCCAGCAGGATCGCGGCCCGGCGCACGATCCAGTACAGCCCCAGGTAAATCAGCCCGCCGCCCAGGGCGGTGGCCAGCCAGATCAATACCAGGCCGCGCTCCATGCGACTGATCAGGTCCTTGGGCTCCTTGTAGATCTCGACCATCGCGGTGACGGTGTCGCCGTCGGCATCGAACAGCGGAATGTAGTTCTCGATGAAGATGTATTCCGGGGGCGTTACGAACTTCTGCTCCATGCGATTGTGGTCGACGTTGTGATAGCTGGCCGACACCGGGGTCTTGGAGGCAAAGGCTTGATCCAGGTCGTCGTCGGTATGGATCGTGGTGCCCATCAATGCCGGGTTCGTCGACCAGATCACCATGCGGTCGGGGGCGTAGATGTTGGCCAGGATCACGTCCGGCAAGTGTTCGATATGGTCGAGGAATTCGCCACGGGCATTGGCCCGGGCCATGGGGTCGACGTCGGGAAAGTCCTTGTCCTTGCGAGGGTCGAGCAACTCGCCCATGGTCCGCACGTTGGGAATCGACACATGGCGTACCTCGGCCGAGGCGATCGCCTGAATGAACTGGGACGTCAGCAAGGCATCACGCTGCACGCTCTCGGTAATCACGAACCGCGTGGACACCGCCCCCAGCGCCACGGCAACCGTGCCGATCACCGCCAGGCTGATCAGCGAAAACCAGCGCAACAAATTGAACGACGGCTTGCGCGAGTGCAGGCGAGTATCGCCCTCCTGCGACTGGAGCGCTTTGGTTGGCATGTTCATGGACGTTGTTCCCGACGATTCCCCTATAGGGTTATAGCCCACTAATGGCCGTTTGCCCCGATGTCGGGTTTTGGGGCGGGTGTTGACCGTGGTGAACCTGAATGGGGTCGAGCTGAAGAAACATGAATACCTGTGGGAGCGGGCTTGCCCGCGATGGCGGCGTGTCAGCCGACTCATCCGTTTACTGACACACCGCTATCGCGGGCAAGCCCGACTCCCACAGGTTTTTGCATTGATTTCGATGAAGTTGCATGCAGGGAGCCGCAACTACGGGAAACTGCCCAGATTTGGAGTCAGGGGTATTCTTGCCTGGCATGCAACACGGCAACGATTTCTATCCGGTCCGTCACTCGATAAACCACCAGGTAGTTGGGATGTACAACAATTTCCCGCGTTCCGGGAACACGGCCAAATCGATAGAGGTAGGGGTGTTGAGGAAGAGCTGATGTAGCGGCTTCAATGGCTTGGTGTAACTCGCTAGCCGCCACAAGGCGGAGATCGCCAATGTAATTCAGGATTTGCCACAGTTCGGCCCGTGCTTCGGGCCGCCACTCCCAGCATCGCGCTTATTGCGCTTTGATTCGATAAGCGCTCGCATATCAGCCATCACCTGGTCATGCGGGATATTCGGGCGCGGGTCATCGAGCGAGGCTTGCACTTTGGCACGGAACCATCGGTCGTAGCTTGCGGCCTGCTCTTCAGTTTCAAACTCTGAAACGATTGGGGAAAGTTCGGCGCTCATATGACCTCCGGGATCTATACGGCAGTCTAATCGGTGTGTGGCCCGCTGTCGTCGCTGGAAAGATGAAGTGCATCTGTGCCAATGCACCCTTGTCATGCGCCGGGCTGACCAGACTTTCTGTCAGGAGCGACCACACTAAACGTCTCGCGTCCGACAGCCAACCCTAAAAGAATGTCAGACGTTTCTCGATTTCTTGAATCTTTTACATATTCCTTACGCTACCACCTCCCCGCTATCCCCACCTGCCCCCAATGCTGGGGACAATGGCCCGCTCGCTCGAGCGAAGGCCTGACGGCGATTGACCGCTACAGGCCCGCGCCCCGGACCTCTCAGGAACGTTTTCGCCGCTTGGTACGGAAGTTGCCGAAGCCCTCTCAACTGACCCATCCCCAAGGGACAGGTACTCTGATAGAGGGCTTAACTCATGCACCCTTTACTGTCCAAAACCGCGGCCGCCCTGGTCGTGAGTGCTCTGGCCCAAGGCATCGCTCAGGCGACGCTGTATGCCGTCGACCCCGGACCTTACCTTCCAGCCAACGGCTCGTTCGCCGCCTGGTATCAGGACACCCACGGTCGAACCCTCGACCTGTGCCTGTCCAAGGCCGTCAGCTCCAGGGCTCCCGGTGCACCCGGTGCGCCGTCGTACATGTGTACGTTGCTGCCGACCCCCGGCGTGTTCGACGACGCACAGCCGATCGTCTTCCCGACCAATTTCCCTGACGAGGCGTTCTGGTTCACCGCCGATGCGGCCATCGTCGACGCCGCCAGAGGCATCGACCTGTCGTTTGGCACCGCCATCGAAGCGGCTTTCGCTGCGGAAGAACCGGTCGAGGGCGACCAGCTCAGCTTCGCCCGGGTGCGCATTCGCATCGATGTGCCCACCGCCGGCACCTACGTCGTCACCCACCCCTATGGCGTCGATGTGTTCAACGTCGACGTGCCCGGGCGGCGGGCGATCAACATGACCCGCGACATCGGCATCGGCTCGCCGAAAACCTATGACGGCGCCCTCAAGGGTGACGTCGGCCCCTTCCTGCGCAGCGTCAACGGCCCCTACACCGAGACCAATCCGCTGACCGGTGCGGCCGAGAAATTCATCGGCGATCCGAACCTCGAAGAGGCCATCACCGGCAGCCCGTTCAACACCAACTTCGTGCGCATCGAAGGGCCCAATGGCCTGGATCTGCGCACCACGCTGTTCAGCATCTCCGGCAAGTTGTCGACGGTCGTGCGGCCGACGCCGATGATCACCCAGCGCAGCACCTACTCGCGAAAAGCCGGTGCCAGCGCGCCGATCGCCCAGCAGGACGTGTTCGTCATGGCGCCCCCGCCGCCGGCGACTGTCGCCGTGACCAGCAACAGCCCGGTGCTGAACATGAGCGAAGCCAACACCGCCGGCAACTGGTACGCGCAGTCCGCGGCCAATCCGAGCTTGCCAAGCACGGTGCAGGTGACCGCCGACAATCACCTGGCGATCCCCACCAGCACACCGACCACCTTGTCCATGGTGTTGACCGACCTGGTGGTGATCCAGCGTGCGGAGTACAGCCTCAGCAGCGGGCAACTGACCCTCGTGGCCTCGACCAGCGACGAAACCTCGCCGCCGGTGCTCACCGCCGCCTCCGCCAGCGGTGCCGCCATCGGCGCCCTCAGTGGCGAAGGCGCGGTGAAAACCCTGGCCACCGGGATCTCGCCGATTCCGCCGGCCAGGGTTCGCGTGACGTCATCCAATGGCGGCAGCGACACCGAAGAAGTGGTCATCGTGCAATGAACGCTCACATGCCCAGATCCTCATCAGGAGGCATCATGAACAATTGGCCACGCCTGGCGCTCAACGCCCTGGGACTGACTTTATCGCTGTCCGGCAGCGCGTTCGCGCAACTCGCCGCCGTCGACCCCGGCCCCTACACCTTTGCCACGGGGAAATTCCCCATGTGGTATCAGGACAACAATCAATTGAAGATGGAACTGTGCCAGTCCCGAGCCGTAAGCTCGCGGGTGCCGGTCACCACTCCACCATCCTTCATGTGCATCCTCGCGGCGGAACCAGGGGTCTACGACGACGCCCAGCCGATGATCTTCCCGGACAACTGGCCAGCGGAAGCCTTCTGGTTCGCGGCGGAGACCGCGATCCCGCAAGTCGGTAACAGCGGGTATGAACTGGAGGTGTATGTGGCCGCGGTCGAGGCCGCATTCGCCTCGGAAAACCCGGTCGATGGCGATCAGCAAAGCTTCGCGCGGATTCGCCTGCGCGTCTCGGTGCCGACCGCCGGGATCTACACCATCACCCACCCTTACGGCGTGGAAACGGTCAACGTCACCGCGCCTGGCAGGCGTGCCATCAACATCACCCGCGACATCGGTATCGGCGCCCCCGGCAATTTCAGCGGGGTGTTGAACGGCAGCATCGGTCCGTTCCTGCGCAGCGTGAATGGTCCCTACACCGAGATGAACCCGGACACCGGGACCGTCGACACGTTCGTCGGTGATCCGAACCTCACCGAGCTGGTCACCGGCAGCCCCAACAGCACCAACTTCGTACGCATCCAGGGACCGGCCGGCACCCTCTTTACCGACCGGTTCACGGTGTCCGGCAAAGTCCTCGACAACCGTGCCCAGACCCCGGTGGAAATCGACCGCGCCACGTACCGGCGCACCGGCACCGGCACGCGGGTCGAAGTCTTTGGTAAATCGGGCAACAGTTCGAGCCTGTGCTTTCGCGAAAGCGTTGCCCTGGTACCCGGCCCACCGCTTTCGCCGTGTCTGATCACCATGACCGGCGACAACAATGGCCTGTTCTTCGGCCAGCGTCAGTTCACCGGCAACGTGCCTGCGGTCGTGGTGGTCACTGCCACCCACCCGACGGGCACAACCCGGCCGACGGCGGTATCCAGCAAGCTCACCGACGTGGTGAAAGTCCAGACCGCGCGCTACAACTGGAGCAATCACAGCCTGCTGATCGAAGCGACATCGACTGACGAAGTGGCGGTGCCGGACATGGTCGCCCAGGGGTACGGACGCCTGTCGAAGACGGGCACCCTGCAACGCCTGACCGTCGCCGATCTGCCGCAGCCACCGGCCACCGTCACGGTCAAATCCGCTGCGGGCGGCAGCGATACCGAGCCGGTCGTGGTGGTCGGCTCGGCCCCGGATACCGGTGAAAACCAGGCGCCATTGGCGGTGGCCGACACCGGCAGTACCAGCTTCGGGGTGCCGATCACCCTCAACCTGCTGGGCAACGACAGCGACCCGGACGGCAACACGCCGCTGAGCATCACCGCATTGACCCAACCGGCCGCCGGCCAGGGCACCGTCGCCTTGAGCGGCACGGCAGCAGTGGTCTACACCCCGCCGGCCGTAGTCAACGCACCGCTGACCACGACCTTCACCTACAAGGCTCAAGACGTCAAAGGCCTGGCCTCGACCGCTCCGGCGACCGTGACCATTACCGTGGCGCCTAACCGGTCTCCGGTGGCCGTGGTCGACAGCATCGCGACCCTGGGCGTGGCGATACCGATCAACGTGCTGGCCAACGACACCGATCCGGAAGGCAACGTGCCCTTGGCCGTCGCCAGCCTGACCCAGCCAGCGGCCGGTCGCGGCACCGTCAGCACTGACGGCACCGTGATCACCTACACCCCACCGGCCACGGTCACGACGGCCTTCACCACGACCTTCACCTACATCGCCAGGGACAGCTTCGGCGCCCTGTCGGCGCCGGCCACGGTCACGGTGCAAGTCTCGCCAAGGCCAGCAGCGGAAACCTTCGCGGTGACCGCGGCCACGGTGACGGCCCGTTCCAACAACCGCTTCAACTGGGACTTCACGGGCACCTCATCGGTAACCACCGGCAACACCATCACCGTCCAGGTGACCACCCCGACCGGGCTGGTAACCCTGGGGACCACCACGGTACCGGTGACCGGACGCTGGCGGCTGACGGTGAGCAACAGCACCACGGTGATCCCGTCGGCGAACCCGACAGCGACCATCCGCTCGTCCCAAGGCACCGTGCGCACGGTCGCCGTTACCGTGCAGTAAGCCCTCGCCCCACCGATCTGGCCGATCGGTGGGGCAGGCCTCTTCCCACAGGACACCGCCATGAACATATCGACCGCCACCCTGCTCTGCCTGCTTCTGCTTTGCAGCAGTGTGGGCGTGCGGGCCGATGATCTGATGGAGAACGACGACCTGGCGCCCGGTGCCGACCTCGGCGAGTGGCCAGCGCCGATCGGCCAGCAAGCGCTGATCGACCAGAACGGCCAGGCCAACGTCGCGCTGGTGCAACAGAACGGCCAGTCGCTGCTCGGTCGCATTGTCCAGTCGGGGAGCAATCAGGAAGCATTCATCCTGCAGCAAGGCAGCGACCTGATGGCCCTGATCACCCAGCAAGGTTCGGGCAACAACGCCGAAATCACGCAAAACGGCAGCCACAACCGCGCGCAGATTTCCCAGAACGGCAACAACAACGACGCCAGCATCGACCAGGCCGGCACGGGGCTCTCGAGTGCCGTGACCCAGTCGGGAAACGGCATGAGCGTTTCGGTCAAACAGTATCGCTAAAGCATTGCACCACTTTGGAGGTTTCATCATGTTCAAACTGACGCCCCTCACCGCCGCCATTCTGGTCATTGTCAGTGCCCAGGCGATGGCCGATGACAGCCTTTCCACCCAGAACCAGGTTGGGACCGCCAACATCGCTGACGTGAAACAGATCGTGGCCCCTTTCAGTACCGTCACCCAGACACAACTGGGCGAAGGCAACGACGTGGCCGCCAAGCACGACAACGCCACCGGCACCATTACCCAGGATCAGCTCGGTAGCTTCAACGCAGGCTATGGCGAGCAGTTGTACGAAAACGGCAGTACCATCGTCCAGCAACAGGTCGGCGCCTTCAACGGAAGCCATGCCAGCCAGTCGATCGGCCTGGGCGGCAACGAATCGCTGCAGCAACAGCAAGGCACCGGCAACTTCTCCTTCATCTACCAGGAAGGGCAGGACGGCAATACCGCCACCACCTTGCAGCTCGGTGACAGCAACGAAGCCAACATCGAGCAACTCCAGTACGGCACCGGCAACAACGCGACAGTCATCCAGTACGGCACCGCCAACTCCGGCACCGGCGAACATGTCGGGCACGTGGCCGGGCAGATCAATATCAACCAGGCGGGCGAAGGCAACTATGCCTACGGTGACCAGAGCTTTGGTAACGCCGGCACCGTGACCATCAACCAGCTGGGCGACATGAACGGCAGCGAAGTCTGGCAAGACACCCAACTCGCCAGCCAAGCCACCATCGACCAGATAGGCCTGACCAACGAAACCATCGTCGACCAGAGCTTCGGCGAAAACAACGTCGCCCAGATCCTGCAAGTCGGCGGCGCCAACGCGATCTACGCCGACCAGTTCGAGTCCACCAGCTCGACCCTGGCGCTGTACCAACAGGGCAGCGGCAACGTGCACTTCACCTACCAGAGCGGCGACAGCCAAGTGCTCAATGCCAACTCGGTGGGTAATGACAACAAGGTCTACGCCAGCAACTGGAAAGGTCCGCAAGCCGGTGGCCAGTTCGGCAGAAACCAGCGTGCGACCATCAACCAGACCGGCAGCAACAACACCGCCAGCTTCACCCAGGCCGGCACCGGCCACATCATGACCACCAACCAGGCCGGTACCGGCAACAAAACCACCGTCAGCCAGGCCGACGACTACAACGAGCTGTACTTCGACCAGAACGGCAGCGACAACATCCTCATCGCCTCGCAACGCGGCACCACCAACCTGGCCCAGGGCACCAGCAACGGCACTGGCAACAGCACCGAGTACGACCAGTCGGGTATGGACAACCAGGCGTTCACTACACAGTACGGGAGTGATAACCAGATCACTGTGAAACAGGCTGACAGCCTGAACGTGGCGTATGTAACCCAGGAGGGAGCGGGGAACATTGCCCGAGTTGATCAGAGTGGGATGACGCAGATGGCGACTGTTCAGCAGTATGGGACGGGGAACCAGGCGACGGTGTTGCAGCAATAATTGCGCAATAAAAAGAACCGCGGCCCTTCTCTGGGTCGCGGTTTTTTCTCGCCTGACACATCCCCCTGTAGGAGCTGCCGAAGGCTGCGATCTTTTGATCTTCAGCCATTGAACTGACGTCAAAGATCTAAAGATCGCAGCCTTCGGCAGCTCCTACAGTGGAATCGAGTACGGTCGACATTGATTGACGGCTGTCAGGATGTCATCGCAACGCGGTCCACCTGACGATTCTTGTGCTTGAGGGTTTAACCTTGGGGATCAAGGTTATCCAATGCCCGGTTTACTGCCAGATCAGCCAGCATGATCACCTGCTGGATGCCCAACACCATGCTGCGCTGCGGCCCATCCACGAATGTCGCGAAATCACTGGCCATGACACTCGCGGAAGCCAGCGATTCACAGGCGTGGGCCAACAGGCTTGAGGTTGCAGGGTTGCCCTGCAACATAGAATCTCCCACATTTTTGATCGTTGTCGTGTATGAAGACTCTGTGGGCGCCGCAGATCCCCTGTGGGAGCGAGCTTGCTCGCGAAGACGGCGTCATAGTCAACATTTATGCAAGCTGAACCACCGCTTTCGCGGGCAAGCCCGCTCCCACAATATCCGGGTGTATCCGTGAAATCAGGTTGGCTGTCAGGCCGCCAAGATCAAGATCAAAAGATCGCAGCCTGCGGCAGCTCCTACAGGGGGTCAGCGTACATCCGCGAGAGATTGGTCGGCTGTCAGGCCGCCTTCGCTGGCAAGCCAGCTCCTACAATGATCGGCGTACACCCGTAGCCTCTCACCACTCATCAGGCCGAGCGTTAGCTCGCCTGCAGCTTTTGATCTTGATCCACCCGCCCCTTCGGGAGGCTGAGTGGAGGTGTGCATCCGGGGAGTGGCGCGCAGCGCCGTTCGACGCAGTCGAACACGCTGCATGTAGGTCGTCGCGAAGCAGACCGGAGGGCAGTGTCCCCGGATGGATGCCGGAGCGAAGGAACGCCGAGCCCTAGCGAGGGGCCGGACGCTGGGGCAAGACTTTTTGGTTCCTTTTGTGGCGTTTGACAAAAGGGACTCGCCGTAAGGGCGAAACCATAAGCAGCCGTTACCAAAGCAATGGATATGTACCCGGCCGCCAAGAACCTGGTCGGCCCGAAGGCCGCCACGTTCACTCATCCTCACCCTCAGGCACCACCTTGGCCTGGGTCAAATACCGATCCAGCGTCTCATCCTGCAGCGGCGCAGTCATATCCCCCGCCACCTGCCACATCTTGCGATCAATCCCCTGGGCCAGCAGATGCCCCACCGCCGCCTCGATCGCCGACAACACACACAACTGCGCCGGTTCGTTCGTGGTGTAACCGACCTCAGCCTCGAGCAACTTCTTGAACTCGATGAACTTGAACACCCCGGCACTGCGGGCCACGGAGTAGATGGTCTTGCTGGTCATCACGTTGGCCAGGATCTGCCCGCTGCGCACATCCACCGCCCGCAGGTTCACCGTGACTTGATCTACCCGATACTCGCGGGAAATATCGATGCCCAGGTAACGTGCCCCTTCCCCGCCGCTGCGCACGTTGGTGTCGTACGCAATGATCCCGCCCTCGAGCATCATGTTCGCCGCCTGCAACGGCGGCAACTCACCCTGGATATTCATCGGCGTATTCGGCTTTTTCTGTGAGGCGCGGATGATCTTGCGTTCGGTCAGCAGGTTCTGCAGCCCCTCGCGTTCCAGCACCACGAACCAGCCACTGGCCTGCATCGCGTCCATCAACATGCTCGCCGCGCCCTGGGTCACGCTGGTGGAAAAGGAACTGGCCGGGGTCGGTTTGTACTGCCCGGTCTGATCCCGGAAGCCGTACACCACCGCCATCAACCGGCCCTTGGGCCGTGGCATGTTCAGCAAGTCGTAATAGGTCGACGCCCGAGGTGTCAGGGTCGGGGTTTCGGTGTCCTGCTCGGCCGGCATCGTGTCGCGCAGACTGCACCCTTGTAATGCCGCCAACATCAGCCCTAGCGCAATTATCTTTTTCATGTCCTTGTCTCCCCATTGCCCGAGTCCCCTCAAGGGGCCAGGCCATTCACCTGGATTTCCGAAATTTCACCGGTCGCTCGGTCGGTCACTTCAATAGTCAGTGCGCCGGAGTCGTCGATGACGTTGACGATAAAAGCGTCGGTGGACAGGCTCCCCGTGTTGCCGGTGGAGATATTGTCCAGCAACTGTCCCAGCAACCGCGATTGCAACTGACTGCTGAAGCGTTCGAGGGCTGAGGTCCCGGCCAGCGCAGCCCGGTCTTTCAAGTCCGGATCGTCGTAGTCGTTTTGCGCCTGGGCATTGTTGAGCAGCCAGGTTCCGTTCAACGGATTGCCGCCGAACGACGGGTTGATCGGCGTGTAGACCAGCTCCGTGGCCTGGACCAGGCCGCCACTGGCCAACCCGAGCAAGCAGATTGCGGCCAATGAAAGTCCGGGGCGGTGCAACAACGTTTTGGTTTTCATAGTTCGTCCCTCTCAAGGTCCGTGGTGTCCTGCAACAAGGCTTCCAGCTTGCGTTTGACGATCTGCCCGCGCACCCAGTCGGCGGCGTCGGACGCCTCCTCCTTGAGCTCCACGGTGTTCGGCGGCAGGAAGCGCCGATAAACCAAACGCTGTTGATACTCCACCGTCACCAGGCTGCCCCAGCGTGCGGAAGGTCGTTCGCGTACCACCAGGTTGAAATCCATGGGACTGGTGGCCCGCAGGCGTTCACTGAATGCGTAATAAAACTCGTGACCGATGTGCGAGATGGTGTCATCGACGATAAAGCCCATCATTTCGTCCTCTTCGGCGACCGCGGCAACAGGCGTCGCCAGCAGCAGGATCAGGGCCAGGCAGAATCTGTTCATGGCATCACTCCTTGTGCAGACCTGGATGGACTTTTCGGCCCCGACGCGCCCTCGAGGAACGCCTTCTCGGCCACGAACTGCCAGTCCTTGTAACTGGCCATGCCGGTGAAGTCCGACCATTGACTGGGGAAATCCGCCTGTTTGAGCGGTGTGTCCGTGGAGGGGCTGTAGAGGCCGGTGATGCGCCCGTCGAAACCGCGCATCAGGGTCCATTCGCCGCCCCCGATCGGGTCCGGGTACAGCTGGCGAATATGGTGTTTGGCGTTGGGAAAACGTTCGTCCTGCACCAGGTCCGCCAGTTCTTTGGGGTACTGCGCCAGGCCCGGCGAACTGCGGTAATAGCTGCGCAAGGCCTGGGCATACTGGGTACCGACCCAGAGCAACTGGCGTTCACGGTCACGGCGCGAGGCGCTCGACCACAATTCGCCAGCGCTGGCCAGGCCCATGCCCATCAGCATGATCAGGAACAGCACGCCCAGGTAGGTGAAACCCGCCTGGTTCGAGGGCCTACCACTCGGCATAAAGGCTGCCATCACGCGCCCTCCCTGTAGCACCGCTCTTGATATCGGCGACCCCGCCCGGCACTCCGTCCGGCGGTGCCACCAGGACCCACAGGTCCTTGCGTTCGGCAATCGGGTCCATCGGCGGGTTGCGCAGGTAACGCTGCTCCACCAGTTGTTCGATGGAATCGGGGTAGCGCCCGGTGTCGCCGTAGTAGTGGTCCAGTGCCTCGCGCATTGCCGACAGGCTCTGGCGCAGGGTGGTCTCCTTCGAGGCCTCGAGGCTGTTGAAATAGCGTGGCAAGGCGATGGTCATCAGGGTCGCGATGATTGCCATGACCACCATCAGTTCCAGCAGGGTAAAACCCTTTTCCCGGCGCATAAGTCACCACTCCCGGTAGGCGATGCCGTTGAGACCCTTGCCGCGCGCCTGGGAGTAGACGTCAAAGACATCTTCGCCCTCCCGCGGGCTTTGAGCCGTACTGTCATAGGTGCGCAAACCCCAGCCGCCTTCGTCGTCGCGCTTGACCGGGGCCAGTGGGTCACGGGGCACACGGCGCAGGAAATAGAACTTGGCGCCCTTGGCGCTGCGCACATCGCGCACGCCGTCCACCAGCACTTGCAGATCGGGTGGATAGCCGCTGCTGTTCAGCGACTTCTCGATATAGCCGGCGTCGAAGGCGCGTTTGTAGGCGTCGATGGCGTCGCGAATCTGGTACAACGCCGTGCGCAGTTCCTGTTCCTTGCCCCGGCGCACTACCGTCTCGGTCAGCGGCGCGGCCATACCGGCCAGCAAGCCGATCAGGGCCAGCGTCACCACGACTTCGATCAGGGTAAAACCACGTTGCGAGGCGTTCATGATCAAGGCTTCTCGATAACGACTTGGGTGGTGACCGCGACCGGCCGATCGATGGCCGCAGGCGCAACAGCCGACTCCAGCCGCCGGTCCGGCGCCTGGATATGCATGCTGGTTTCGGTGCCGGTAGGGAATTCCATGTCCGACGGGCTCTGGTACGGCAGGTTGCGCACGATCCGCGGGGTGATCGACAGCACCAGTTCCGACTTGCCGACAGTGTCCTTGTTGCTGCCGAACAAACGGCCCAATCCGGGAATGTCGCCAAGGCCGGGAATCTTGTTGCCGGTGGCGCCATGGTCGTTGCGCATCAGGCCGGCGAGTATCTGGGTTTCGCCGTCATGCAGGCGCAGGGTGGTCTGGGCGTTGCGGGTGTCGACCTGAACCGGAATCGTGCCCTGGCGGGTCGGCTCCAGCGGGGTGGCGTTACTGACTTCCAGGGCGATCTTGATCGCCACTTCGTTGTTCAGGTGCACGGTCGGCTGCACTTCAAGTTTAAGACCGACATCCAGGTAGGTAACGCTTTCGGTGATCACCGGGCCCTGGGTCGACGGCACCGAGGTGGCGCTGATGATCGGCACGCGCTGCCCTATGTGGATGCGTGCCTGTTCGCGGTTGCTGACGCGGATCACCGGGCTGGCCAGGGTGTTGATGTCGTTGTCCTGGGCGTTGATCTTGGCCTGGGGCGATGGCGAGATGCTGATCCGGCCGGAGTTGATGCCCTTGAGCTGATCGAGCAAGGTCACCGCCGAACCGTCGCTGTTGACCACGCCGAAGGTGTTGGGCCATTGCAGACCGAGGTCGAGAATCCGCTGGGTCGCGACTTCCATCACCTCCACTTCCAGCACCACTTCCGGGTTGGACTGGTCCTGGGATTGCAGGAGTTTTTCCGCCATGCGCACGGCGTCTTCGCTGTCGCGCATGGTCAGGGTGTTGAGGCGTTCGTCGACGAACACGTCGCGGGTCTTGAGCATGGTCTTGATCATGTTCAGCGCGGTGTTGGCATCGATGCTGGTCAGGTAGAAGGTGCGCATCACCAACTCCTGGTAATCCTTGACCTTCTGCGGCGAGTCCGGGTAGATCAGCAAGGTGTTTTCGTTCACCACTTTCTGGTGCAGCTGGTTCTGTTGCAGCAGCAGTTCCACGGCGTCTTCGATGCGCACGTCGCGCACGAAGATGGTGGCTTTCATGTCCGGGCGCAGGTCCTTGTCGAAGATGAAATTCAAACCGGCGACCTGGGACAGCACTTCGAAAATCACCTTCAGGTTGGCGTCGCGAAACTCCAGGGTCACCGGCCGGTCCAGGCGGGTGCGCAGCTGCGGATAGGGGATCACGTTGCGGCTCTGCACCAGGCGGATGTTGCCTTGCAGTTCCAGCGCGCCTTCATTCTTCGGGTCGAGTTCGAGGATCTGTTTCACCTGGCGGTCGGCGCCGTAGATGTCACCGCGACGCAAGTCGCCACGGGCCAGTTCGAGCTTGTCTTCCATGCTGCGCAGGTAGTCGAGCTGGCGCAGGGCGTCCTGGGCGCGGCGGTTGTTCGGTTCAATGGTCAACACCCGGCTGTAGGCCATGCGTGCCGAGGCGAAATCCCGGCGTGCGCGATCGGTGTCGGCCTGGGTCAGCAGCGCCGTGATCGCCTTGGCCCGACCGCTGTTGCGCAGCAGATGCAACTCGGTATCGCGCGGGTTCTCCCGCAGCCCTTCCTCGACCCGGGCCAGGCCGGCTTCGTACTGGCCCTGTTCGATCAGCTCGGACGCTTCCTTGTTGGCCACTTGCGCCGTACTGCACGCGACCAGCCCAGCGCACAGGCCAAGGCTTATCAGCGCTCCGATCGTATGACGGCATGATCTGTTCATTGCGTGCTCCCCACAGACAAGGTCTGGGACAAATGCAGCGGCAGGTAGATGAAGCTCAGTTCCACATCGGAAATGCCCTCGATCCGCCAGGTTTCGTCGATCACATCTCCTTTGCGCACGACGTATATTTTTTCGCCGTTCTGCAAAAACACTTGCAGGTCGGAACGGTCATCCAGCCTGCCGATGAACTGGAATGGCATCGGCGGTGCGCTGGCGGCTTGCACCACCGGGGTGACGATGACGGGTTGTTCGGTGACGCTGGCAAGCGTCGGGGCAGCCTTCCAGCTGCGGGCGGCGAACAGGTCGCCAGCCGGGGTCAGGTCCTTGACCACCGCCGGTGTTTTAGCGGCCGACGCCGCTGGCTGTGCACCGCGGGCTTTGCCGGTACTCGAGGTGGACGCGGTGGCGACCGTGACCTCGACCTCCTCCGACGGCATGAAGTAATCGGGCAACCAGGTCAGCGCCGCCGCCACGCCGAAGAACCCCACCCAACCCACTACTCGCTTGGTATTCATCATGACCTCGACAGGTAAAGGGTCATGCGGATCCGCCCGGTCAGGTCGGTGTCGGCGATTTTTTTGCGCTGGAACTCCACGTCCTCGACCACCACTGCGGGCAGCTGGCCGAGCAAGGCATGCAGGAAGCGCCGCAGTTGCGGGTAGCTGCCGCGCACCGGCAGCAGGATCTGATAGCGGGCCAGATGGGTCTTGGGGTCGATGCCCAGGGAATATTCACCGCGGGCCAGGGTGATGTGCTCCTGGGCCGCCAGCGCATAGATCTTGTCGATGGCGACCGTGGCCTGGGGCTGGGACGGCAGCTTGCTGCGAAAATCGTCGAGTTGACGTTGCGGCACCACCGGGGCGGCGACGCTGCCGTCTTCGACCCTGGCCAGGTACTCGCCGGCTTCGCGGGTCTGCTGGCTGAGGGTTTGCAGCGCCTGCCAGTCCGGCATCAGGCCGCCCAGGCCATACATCAGCGCCAGCAGCAGCATGGCCAGCCCGGCCAGGCCGGGCACGCCCAGGCCTTGCAAGTATTCGTGGACGATCAATCTAGAGATTTGCATCACCGATCTCCCAGCTGGCCGACAGGTTGAATTGCACCGGTTGCTCCGGCGATTTGACGACGATTTCGTGGCTGAGCAGCGACACGTCGGACAGCTCATCGCTGGCTTCGAGGCGCTGGTGGAACGCGAGCATGGCTTCCAGATCCCGTGCCTCGGCACTGATCCGCACCTGGCCTTTACGCGCATCCGGGGTCAGGGTCAGCAAGGCGATGTCATCCCGGGGCATGGCTTCGAGCATGGCGAACAGCCGTTCCCAGGGCCGACGCAGTTGCTGCGAAACCTTGCGCATCTCGGCCAGGTTCTGCGCCTGTTCGCGGGTCTCGGCCGGGGTCAGGCTGGTCTTGCTGCCGGTGTCGCCGGTGAGGACCCGCTGGGCGGTCTGCAGATGGCCTTGCTGTTGCGCGGCCTGTTCACTGAGGTGCTGCTGGATGAAGAAGCAGCCCAGGGTCAGCACCAGGCCGCCGGCCAGCAGGCTCCAGCCCAATGGGCCCGAGCGGCGGCGCGGCTGGAAGTCGAGCATCAGGGCGCGCATGTCAGGCCACCGCCCGGGACATGACGTACAACGCATCGCGTACGCCGGTCCGGTCTTCTACGAGGGAGCAAAGCTGCACACCGGGTACGTCGGGCTGCACTTCGATACGCGCCGGCGCATGCAGGTAGACGCTCAATGGCCGCTCGCTGGTCGAAGCTTGCAATTGGCTTTCGCGACCGATCAGCGCGGTCAGTGCGGCATCGCTGTCGCCGGTGCCGACCGAGCGCACCGCGGCCCAGCGCCCTTCCCGGGCCAGCAGCAACACACTGCGCACCGGCTCGGCGACCACGAACAGGAAGTCGCCGGCGTCGAGGCTTTTATCAAAGTGGTTGAAAGCGGCCATCAGGTACGGCTGCACCGAACGCAAGCGCAGGCCACGCCCGCTCACCAGACTGCGCAGGCGCGCCAGCAGGTCGTGCGGCAGCGCGCTGGCGATACGGTCGTAACCCGCAGGTTCGGCCGACAGCACCAGGCTCCAGGGTTGAGTCGGTACGCCGTAGAGGTCTTCGAAACACAGCTGCGCGAACCCCTGCAGTTCATCAGGGCTGCTGATCTGGTCGCTCCAGGGCACCAGGCAAAAACGGCTGAAGTGCCCGGAAATCACCACGCTCAATTCGGCACCGGCCCGGGTGTGTTCAGCCAGCAGATGGTCGAGGGTGTCCAGGGCCACGGTCCAGGCATGGAAGCCTTCGTCGATAAAGCCGACGCTGCCCAGCCACAGGGTTTCGTTGCCCTTGCGCTGGCCCAGGCCGACGCTGCTGGCGCCGAGCACGGCGACAAAATGATCACGAGACAAAAGTGACACGATTGATCTCCTCGAGCGTGGTCCGCCCCTCTGCAACCAGTTCCAGCGCCGACTCGCGCAACAGGCGCAAGCCACGTTTGCAAGCGTGTGCCTTGATTTTCGAAACCGGTTGGCGCTCGACGATCATCTGCCGCAGCTCGTCGTCGAGGTGCAGCAGCTCGGCGATCGCCGTACGCCCGCGGTAACCGGTGCCCCGGCAATGGCCGCAGCCCTTGCCGTGGACAAACTGGAAGTGGTCGACCTGTTGCGGATCGAGTCCGGAGAGGCGCAGTTCCTCCTCGGTCGGATAGCTCGGCGCGCTGCAACTGGCGCACACCAGGCGGATCAGGCGCTGGGCCAGCACCGCGTTGAGCGCCGAGACCAGGCTGTAGGGGTCGATTTCCATCTGGGTGAAGCGGCCGATCACGTCGAATACGTTGTTGGCGTGGATGGTGGTGAACACCAGGTGCCCGGTGAGCGCCGACTGCACGGCGATCTGCGCCGTGTCGGGGTCACGGATTTCACCGACCATGATCTTGTCCGGGTCATGGCGCAGGATCGAGCGCAGGCCGCGGGCGAAGGTCAGGCCTTTCTTTTCGTTGACCGGGATTTGCAGCACGCCGGGCAGTTGATATTCCACCGGGTCTTCGATGGTGATGATCTTGTCCACGCCGTGGTTGATCTCGGTGATCATCGCGTAGAGGGTGGTGGTTTTGCCGCTGCCGGTGGGACCGGTGACCAGCACCATGCCGTAGGGTTCGGCGGCCAGCCGGCGCAGCTGGCGCAGGGTGTGTTCTTCAAACCCCAGGGCCTGCAACTGCACGCCGCTGACCTTGTCCGCCAGGTCCTGTTTGTCCAGCACCCGCAGCACCGCGTCTTCGCCGAAAATGCTCGGCATGATCGAGACCCGGAAGTCGATCTGCCGGCCGCTGATGCCGATCTTGAAACGACCGTCCTGGGGCACGCGTTTTTCGCCGATGTCCAGTTCGGCCATGACCTTGACCCGGGAAATCACCTGTTCGGCGAACTCGCTGCCCTGGATCTTGCTGATGTTGTTCAGCACGCCATCGATGCGGTACTTGATCACCAGGCCGCTGCCGGTAGTGCCCAGGTGGATGTCGCTGGCGTGCATTTTCAGCGCGTCGTACAGGGTCGAGTTGACCAGCTTGACCACCACGCTGGCGTCTTCGCTGATGCTGGTCAGGGACAGGCTTTGCAGGGTATCGATTTCGATGTTGGCGTCGGCCTGGGCGTTGAGCGATTCCACCGCGTGGAAGCTCTCTTCGTGGCGCGCCAGGTAGGCTTTCAGGTCGTCGGCGTGCACCAGGTACAGCGGCGCGCCATGCAGGCAGTCGTCGATCCAGGCCAGGCGCGAGGGGTCGAAGGGGTCGGCAAACACGCCGATGACCGCATCGGCGTGACGCAGCAGGATGAATTCGCGCTTGAGGCATTGGGCCAGGGTGACCCGGTCGAACACCGGGGTGGCTTGAAACAGGCTGTCGGTGTCGAGCACCGGATAATGCAGGGTCGCGCCCAGGCATTGGATGAAGGGCATGGGGGCCAGTTCGCACAGCACCCCGAGGGCGTCCAGTACCCGCTCGCCGGAACTGGTGGCCCGGGCCCGAGCCTGGGCCAGTTGCTCACTGGAAAAACGTGACGGTACACAACCCAGCAGCGTCGGTTCGACGACAAGGGATAGACGGTCCATGGCATGCTCTCCAACGCCGGGGGCTTTGAGCCCTGTCGACGCGGCGAGCCATTACAGCTTGTCGCGCCCCTAATCCCCGGTGAGCAATTGTCCGTCGTCTGGTGCCTCGGACGTCGATGGAATTCGTCGACGATCTGCCAGCACCCAACTGCCGTCGTACAACTGCAGCGGGAAACTTTCGGTCCTGCTCTGGCGTCGTTCGACAAAACCTTCGGCGTTGCTCATGCCTGTTTTGGGTTCGCGCTGCATGCCCAGAAGATCGCAGACTGCCCGGGCCAATTCCGCCAATGGAAAGGGTTTGAACAGGATATGACTGACTCCGAGTTGCCGGGCCCGCTCACAGACTTCAGCGGTCGGGTGCCCTGTGATCAGTACAAAATGACAATTCCTGTTCCGGCGGACAGCATCGAGCACCTCAAAGCCTTCCATATCGGGCAAGCGGTAATCGAACACCATCACATCGGGTGCAAACCGTTCGGCTTCACCGATACCCGTCGCACCGTCATGTGCAATCCGGACGTCCAGCCCTTGCGCCTGAAGGTAATCCTTGAGGTTTTCGGCAAGGAGCTGTTCGTCTTCGACAACCAGTACTTTGTTTAACAAGGTCGACTCCTTGAAACCGCAGGTCCGATGTTCCAGCCCTGGGAGTGCGCCCTTTACAGGACTAACGCACACTTCATGCCAGGCTGGGCGCCGGTATTATTATCTCTTCATGTCCTTGAATTTAAAGACAATGCCCTATCGTCCAAGTCCCCTTTCCCCCAAAGGCGGGGAAGTGCATGGATTGGCACTGAAGCTCTTTCCCCACTAGTGGGGGGTAAACCTTCATTCATCGTCAATTCGCTCGATTCGATTACTGGAACGTAACTGCGCCAGAACGTCTCGACGAGCCTGGGCCTGGTGTTGCCGGGCGAGGTACACCCGGACCATCTCAAGCCCTTGCTCCTCTGAAACATCGGTCGCCTCCAGGCGGTTCTGCACATGGATCAAATGCCAGCCGACCGCCGTACGCACAGGCGTACTGACGGCTCCCGGCGCCAGGGTGAACGCCACCGCTTCGAACTCCGGCAACATGCGCCCCCGTGGAAAATAGCCCAGGTCCCCGCCTTCGCTGGCGGATGCATCTTCGGAACCGGCCCGGGCCACGCTGGCAAAGTCCTCGCCCTGAGTGATTTTCACACGCAACTGCTCCAAGCGTAGCCGCGCGGCTTCAACTGTGGAAGGGGCGGCATCCTGCGCCACCTTGATCAGGATGTGCCGGGCCTGGACTTCCTCGGGCCGGCTCATCTCGGCGCGATGCGCTTCATAGAAGGCGCGGATCTGCTTTTCATCCGGCTCGGCGGCCTTGGTCAGGTCGGCAAACACCTGACGGGCGGCGAGCTCACGGCGGGTGTACTCGATATAACCGGCTTCGTCGAAGCCGGCGTCTTCCAGGCGCCGGGCGAACTTATTGGCATCGCCTATGGCCTGCCGGGTCTGGTCGACCTGGCTATGCACCATGGCGTCGCTGATCACCACCCCGCGCTTGACCGCTTCCTGCCACAGCAGCTCGCGGTCGATCAGCGCGTCGAGGGCGGCCTGACGCAATTGCTTGTAGGCCTTGGGATTGCGAATGCTGGCCACTGCCCGGCCCTGGTCCTCCAGGTACTCGGCGAAATAACGCTCCAGGCGCCCTTCGGAAATTTCCTCGCCGTTGACTCGTGCGGCAGCCGGGCCGTTGCCGCCAAACGCCACGGGTACCCACATCGCCAGCAGGATCAGCACAGTGTTGAGTTTCATCATCGACCTCCGGTCAGGGCGTAGCTGCAATGGGTTTGTAGGGGGCCACCAGATAGAAGCGCTGGTCGGGCAGCTCGACGCTGACAATGTGTGCGCCGCTCAGGCCCAGGCGGCGACCGGGACCGAAGCTGATCCGTGGGGTCAGCCCGGTTTCGAAGTCATGTAGGCCTTCCAGGGCGCTGATGAGCTTCTCGCGGCTGGCATCGCGCCCGGCCTGCTTCATGCCTTCGCTGAACAGCAGCATCGAACTGAACGCGCCGACTTGCAGCACCGCGTGCTGGCCGCCGAGCCCTTGGTACTCGCGCATTTGGGTTAGCGCCAGGCGGCCGGCCAGCGTCCAGTCACTGGGCACGAACGGGTAGGCGAGAAACACCCGCCGGGAAAAACCACTGGGCACTTGCAACAGATCGCCGGCCACCTGGTTCGAGGCGGCGAACAGGTAAGGCACCTGCCCCGCAGTCTGCAAGCGTGCGGCGAGGCGACTGAAACCGCCGCCGCTGCCCAGGTAGAACACCGAGCGCGAGCCCAGTGGCAAATCGTCCCGTGCCGGGTCATAGGCTTGCAGACTCACCTTTTGCCAAGCGTGATCCTGCAGGTACTGGCCAAGGTTCTGCGCCGCGAGCCGTTGCCCGGGCTCGTCCGGGTAAGTGATCAGTGTCGGTCCCTGAAGCACTCGCAAACTGTTGGTGGCGTAATCGGCCAAGGCGATCAGTTGCTCACGCAAACCCGGCAGCGGCTCGAAGATCTGCCGACTGGCCTGGGCCGTTCCCAGCAGCGACAGCGGGCCGATCAGCGGCATACCGGCCCGTTCCAGACGCGCGGCCAGGTCCGAGTCCAGTGCCGGTACCAGCGGCGCGATCAGGGCGAACACCTGCTCCTGCTCGATCAAGCGGTCCAGCGCCTGCTCGGCACTGGCGTGGTCCGGACCCGGATCGACAATGGTCAGGCGCAACTGCCGGCCATGAATCCCGCCGGCCCGGTTGATCCACGCCACGCTGCCCTTGAGCACTGCGGCCACCGTGGCACCCTCCTCGCTCAACGGTCCTTGGCTTGGCAACAAGGTCCCCAGGTGCAGCGTTTCGTCGGTCAGGCCCGGGTCGCGGTCGTCGGCCAGGCGTTTGAGGTAGGCCGTGAGGTTGCGCTGATCATTCATCGACAGCACGAAGCGCGGCATCGCCGGATCAAGCCGATTGTTGCCAGGATCGAGTCCTTCCTGAATCGCCCGCGCCAACAGGCCTTCGGTATACGCCGGATAGTCACGGCCGTTGATTTGCTGCTGGCCATAGCGGCTGGTGAGTCGCGACCAGCTCAAGTCCGGCGGCCGCACTCCGCCTTCCGGTCGCCCCTGGCCGTCGTTGCCATGGCAGTTGGCGCACGGCAGGCTGCTGGCCGGCAGCAGCATGTTCGCCGCGCCGACCCGGGCCATGACCGGCTCACCGCTGGCCGACACTCCCTCGCGATACAACCGTTTACCGGCGCTTTCGCTGGGGTTCAGGGGCTGCCCATGGGCGGCGAGGCTGATGCCGAGCAGTAGCAGGCCGAGGATGAGTGAGGTCTTCATGGCGCGGGCTCAACGACCGGCCACGGGCATTGTCAGCAACTGCAAGCGCTGGGCAATGGCGGCGGCCGGGGCATCGGGACGGATCTTGCTCCAGCGCTTGTTGGCCACGTCCCCCACGATCAATTGGGTGGAATGCTGCTCGGGGCTCGGCAGGATCTGGCCGATGCGGCTCAGTACAAGGTCGATCTGCGCCTTGTCGCCCGTGAGAAAAAGCCAGTGGGGCCCATCGACGCCCTGCTTCAAGGTATAAGCCTTGAGCACCGCCGGGGTGTCCCGTAGCGGATCACTGGTAAGGGAGATAAAGGTGATGCCATCGGCCTTGTCACCCAGCACCTCGCGAACTTCCTTGAGCTTGCGGGTGATCAGCGGGCAGGCATCGTTGCAACTGGTGAAAATCACGTTCAGCAGCACCACGCGGTTCTGCAACGCGTCGCTGTAGAAGCGCAGGGTGTTGCCGTTCTGGTCCTGCAGCGGCGTGTCGGTGAACCAGGTTTGCGCATCGCGCGTGCCGCCAGCCGGTTGCGCAGTGGCCACCGCCGGCGCGGCGCTCGCCTGCCCTTCGTGGGAGAACGCCCTGTCGCTGCTTACGCAAAGGCCGATCGTCAGGAGAATCAAGGCGAGCGCTTTCATGGCCGAGGCTCCATGGCAATGGCAGTGTGTTTGGTACGTCCGTTGCGCTGGCCGCTGAGTTTTTCCACTTCACGGCTCAACACGGCCGGGTCGGTAAAACCGTAGTAACGGGTCCAGTTGCGGCTATTGCCGTCACCTACCAGGATCAATGGCTGATGGCTTTTGAGGTCACCGCTGAAGCTGCCGAGGCCCTTGAGGGTTTCATTGACCGACTGCGGGCTGCCGGTGAGCCAGCTCCAGCCCGGACCGTTCTGGAAGGTGCGGGCATAGTCGTTCAGGCGTTTGGCGTCATCGCGTTGCGGGTCGATGCTGATGGAGACCAGCTGCACTTCGGTGCCGACCCGGGCGCCGAGCTGTTTCTGCACCTTGGCCATGATCGAGGACACCACCGGGCAGACCGTGGTGCAACTGGTGTAGATGAAGCTCATGACCACGATCTTGTCGGTCACCAGATCCTTTTCCAGACGCACTGCCTTACCGTTCTGGTCCTCCAGTGCCACGTCGGCGAACTTGACCTGGGCGCTTTCCGAACTGGCGCTGCTGGCCGGCATGTCATGGCCGGCGTGCTCATCCGTCGAGTGGGCCTGGGCCTGAGCGATACCCACGGCCAACAGGCAGAACGTCAACAGTCCACAGTGTGCGAATCGGTTCATGTCAGTTTCCTCTTAGTGGGTATCGCCGGGCAGGACCCGAACGCTGGCAAATGTCTTGTCGTCGAAACTCGCGCCGAGGGAGGCTGCGCGCACATGCAGGTACCAGGCGCCGTTCTGGTCGAGGGTCACCGGCGCTTCATAAATCCCGTTACCCACCTCCAGGGCAGCGACCTCCTGGGCGCGGGACGTCGGGGCGCGGAAGTAGCGCACCTGTACGTCCTTCACGCCACTGCGTTGGGTCTTCTGTTTGCCTTGGACAATGCGAAAGCGCACCACATAAGGGCTGCCGAGAGCGGTCGTGGTTTTGTCGAGCATGAACTCCACCTTCGGTATGCCCGGTTGCTGGCTGAGGGTTTTGTCCGGCTCGACCAGCGCCGTGAAGCAATGGATGATGTTCGGCTGGTTGAGCAGGAAAGCCACGTCAAAGCGCCCGGCGCCTGGTAGCTTGATCCGCGAGCTGTACAACCCCGGCTCGACTTCACGCAGGCTGCGGTCGATGACCAGCGCCGCACGGGCCACCTGGCCGCGATTGGGGTAACCGGACATCGGCGCGTTCATGCCTTCGGCGTAGAAGTAGGTGGTGTTATCCACCGGGTTGACCACGAACACCGCGTTGTCATCCCGCGATACCGCCAGGCTCGATGCCAGCGGCAAGTCACCGGCCAGGCGCGGTGCCTGCGGCCCCGCTTCGAAACCCTGGCTGATCGGCTTGCGGCCTTCACCCAGGGACGCCAGGTTGATCATCGTCACCTTGGCCGAGGCCAGTCCGCGGATGTAGGCATAGGCCTTGGTGAACACCACTTGATAGGGTTCGGCGGACACGTCCAGTTCATGGATCAATGAATCGGTGGCAGCGTCTATTACCGCGGCCTGGTTCTCCAGGGTGTTGAGCACGATGCCGAAACGTCCGTCGGCGCTGAAGCCCATCGGGCCTAGCCCCTGTTTGATCTTGATCACCCGGCGCACCGCCAGGCTGGCGCTATCGACCACGGTCACCGTGCCGTCCTCGCCATCGCTGACATACACCGCCTGGGACAGCGAGGAGTACGCAGCCGATAACGGGTGCGAACCGGTCTTCAATTGTTTGCTGATGGTCAGGCTGGCAATGTCGATGATGCTCAGCGTGCCGTCGTCGCGGTTGGTGACGAAGGCATGACGGCTGTCCTTGCTGAACGTAATTTCGTGATGCCCGGCACCGGTAGGCAGGTGTTTGAGGGCTTTGAGGCTCTGGGTGTCGATCACCGTGACCCCGGAGTCCCCGGCGGCCTTTGCGTTGTTGCCGACCCACAGCAGGCGTTCGTCCGGCTGCAACGCCACCCGCACCGGGTTGCTGCCGGCGGCTACCGAGTCGATCAGCTTGAATTGCTCGCTGTCGATCACCGCCACCTCCCCGGCAGTGGGCATCGACACGAATACGCGTTTGTTGTCCCGGGGCGTCACCCAGTCCATCGGCGGCTGCTTGATATCGATCCGGGACATGGTGCTGGTGATCCCGCCCACTGACACCGAAGGGTCGACCACCGAGACGCTGGCATCGCGGTTCATCACCAGCAGGAAGTAACTGTTCAGGTCGAGCAGCGGCCGTGCACCGATGCTCGATTTCAGAAACACCCCGACCCGGGATTTGCAGCTTTTTTCGCGCCCCTGGGCCTGGTCGGCGGCGACGGCTTCCGGGTCCAGCCAGGCACCGGGGGCGACGCCTGACAGTGGCTGACCCGACGCGCTGTCAGTGATCCGAAAGCGTACGTCGGCGAACTCACCCTCGCGCAGCACACCGCTTCCGGCCAGCGGCTTCAGCTCATATGCCACCGTCACCCCGTCACGCACCAGCGTGTTTTTGCTCCAGGTCTTCGGCACCGCCACCTCGCTGAGCATCACCGGCTGCCACGCTCGCCATACGCCCAGCCAGATCAGCGCCAACCCGACAAGCAGCGCCCAAACGGCGACTATGATGGTCCTGTTCATATCGTTCTCCCCTTACAGATCTGTGCCTGCCTGACCGCCCCTGTAGGAGCGAGCTTGCTCGCGAAAAGCCTGAGAACACCGCGGGGTGTCAGGTTGAGCGCGTTATCGTTGGCGTCCATCGCGAGCAAGCTCGCTCCTACAGGGGGGACATCCGCCCCCCCTCCCAATGCCCCTACGGTGCGGGCGCCGGTTCAGGCTCGTTGGTCACCCGCAACAGCCCCCAAAGCCCGGCGGTGTTGCCGTAGGCGCCGTAGTCGCGGAACAGGTAGTCGCCCGGTATCGCATTGCTGCCCCCGGCGCTCGGGTGCATGAAGCTGAAGTGCGCCGCCGGCAGGATGCTTTCGTGGGCGCCGATGTACATCGACATCGGGTTGTAGCCAAACCGCACCGACCCCACCCCTGGTGCACTCATCGGATAGCCACCGGGATCGCTCTTCTCCGACTGGAACGGGTTGACCGACCAGACGTGACCGTCGAGCTGGAAGGTCGTACCGCGGCTGCCACCGGTGGGCATCATGATGTGGGTGCGGAACGGTTGGCCCGGTTTCACATACAGCACCGGCGTTTGCGGATCGCCTCCCACCAGCGCGTTGCTGTAGGCCATGTGGGCATTGGGCACGTCACCGTAACCATGGCCATCGGCATGACCGAACGGCGCATCCGGTGCCAGCCCGAAGCGGAACCACAGCGGTTCGGCCTTGTAGTTGATGGCCATGCTCGAGTTGTCCTGCGGATCGGTCGGTACACCCAGGCCTTCGGCGGCAATGCCTTCCACCGGCCGACCGTTGGCCCAGCGGATGTTCAGGGCTTTCTGCCAGACCATCGCGAAGTCGCGGTAGGTGGTTTGCCCCGGTGCGGTGACCGTGGCCGTCACTTTGCGCGCATCGTCAACCCAGGTGGCGCCGATCGGCAGGATGCTCATCGCCCCGCCCAGGCCTTTCTGCGGCTGTTTGATGACGTCCGCCGGGGTGAAATTCAGCCCGCCGAACTCCACCGCCGTGGCGTTGATGTTGTCGACATTGCGGCCCAGTTGCGTGACCGGCTTGCCTTCACGCTCCAGGTGCCCTGCGTAGTACTGATAGGTACGCGTCGGGTACGCACCGACGTTACCGACCCGTGGTGGCACGGTCTGGATCGGGTTGGCGCCGACGTTGGTGCCGTCGGACTTGGTGATGTCGTACGCCAGCAGTTGCGCGTGCAGGCCAACGTGGCTCGACGGCCGCATCAGGTTGTTGCTGAAGGTGGTCGCACCCAGGCCGCTGTTGCGATCGCGCTTGACCATGCCTTGCATCACCGCGGTCTGGGTCAGGTCCGGCATGATCAGGGGCAGACGGTTTTCCAGGGTGATGTTGATGCAATCACCGGCTGCCGCGCGCAGCACCAGCGGTTCGACAGGTACACCGGGTTTGAGCTTGCCGGTGATCGGATCGAGGTCGCCCTTGCGCACATACAGGATCGCCGTTGGGTCATGCAGTGGCCCGCTTTGCCCGCCGATGGTGAAGGTCTCGCCGTCTTCGGGATCGGTCACGGTGACCTGAGGAATGCTCACCGTTCGTGAGTTGAACACCAGGGTGCCGCCCGCCGGATTCAACGGCCCGCCGACATGTTGCCCGAGCCCGGCCGGATCGCCGATGGTCAGGTTCAGCGGGTTGCGCAGAATGTCGTTGGCCAGCGCCGCGACCACTTCATAGTTGCGTTGCACGGTCGGCCGGGTACCGATGCCATTGGGGTTGGCACCGATCCGTGGGCAGATGCCGTCGAACGCCACGGTGTTGCGCATACCGGCCGGTTTCGCGTTGTTCGGCAGTGCAAACAGATCGCTGCGCTGGGCCGTGTAGTTGCGCATCACACCCCAGATCCCGCTCCAGTAACCTTCCAGGGAGGCGTCCATCGAGTACAGGTAGTCCCCGGTGGTCGCGGCCGAGCTGGACATCATCGACACCGGCGCATTGAAGCCCATCTGCTCGGAAATCCCGATCATCTGCGACGAGCGCCAGCCCGAGTTGGAGCTGTTGCCGAACCCGGAACCGCTCTGCAGCCATTTCACACCGTGCAGGGTCACGTTGTGCTCTTCTTCGTGACCGCCGGCATGCACCCGCAGCCGCACGTTGTCACCGGTGTAGGTGCGCAGCATCGGGGTGAACGGGTCACCCGGCTCCGCGCCGCCACGGTTGATGTGCGGCGGGAACAGTGTGGTGCCGCCGGTAGGGCCGGTGGCCGAGGTGACCAGGTTCGGCGCCAGGTTCATCGCCGGGATCGCACGGTCGGTACGGCTTTGCATGGCGTACGCCAGGTCGCCGCCGAGGCCGTTGGCCTGCATGCCGCGCTTGCCGTCCGGGCCGACCTTGTTCGGGTCGTACACCCGCAGGGCCAGCGGTTCGTTGCGGTAATTGACCACAAACATGCCAGGGTCATCGACCGAGATCGCCTGTGGGCATGGCCGGCTTGGGCAACCGGGAACCTGCCCGCCTTGCACTTCGACAATCCCTTCCAGCAGGGTGCTGGCGTTATTGCGCACCGGCGGGTTGATCGCGTAGCGGAAGCTGTCCGCGGTGGCCGGGAAGGCTTGCGGGTTAGGCACGCCATTGGGGCCGGCGCCTACATACACACCGGCTTCATAGGCGTGCTGGAAGTCGCTGTACTCAAGGAAGAACTCACGGAAACTGTCGTTCTTGCCGTCGCCGTCCACGTCGCCGGTGGACACCACCGCTTGCCACGAGGTCGGTCCGCCGTCCTGCCTCGCGCCGCTGTACAACGGCTCGCCGGTTTCGGCGTGGAACCAGGTGGAACCGGCAGGTTCAGCCAGCACGGTGGCGTACAGACCAATCTGTTGGTGAGTCGATGGGCCTAAGTGGTCGTGGGTAAAAATGGTCCCCAGCCCACGGTCGATGCCTTTGGTGTTCACCACCGGATCGACAAACCAACGCTGCATCGCCGTACGCGCGCCGACCCAGTCGGCCCGGCCATATTGGCCGAAGAATGGGTGAGCCTTGGCTTTCGGGCAGGCCGGTGTGCCGTCGCGCGGGTCGGTGCCTGTGCACTGGTTGAACGCGCGAATGGCGTGGATGCGTTCTTGCACCGCGCCTGGGGACAGTACGCCGTCTTCGTAGTTCCAGCCGTTGGCTGAACCATCGGCGGCGGTCAGGTCCCATTTGGGCAGGTGAATGTGCTGGCCGATCACGTCCGTCGGCGTACGCACCTGATAGTCGTCCATCTCATAGGTGGCCGGTACCAGGTTTGTTTGCTGGTACTGCACGCAGTCGAAGGTATTCATGCGCATCACCAGGGGCTCTGGCGGGCGCTGCTTGGTGATCACCGGCCAGGCGTCTTCCCACAGGGCGAGGATGCGCGCTTGCGGGAAGTGGTAGCCGACCTTGTTGTACACCGCGTCGAACTGGATGTTTGCGGCTTTATAAACCCGTGGACGGTCGGCAGTGAAGGTCGAGGAGCCGGTGTAGGACATGCCGTCAACCCGTTCACCGCTATTGAACTCGCCGGTGCCGGCGCTGGTGGTCAGGCGTTTTTGCCGGTCATCCATGCACGGTTCGTAATACGGTGCGCCCGCGATCGGCAAGGCGCCGTTGGTGCGGAAGTTGCGCGCCACCACCTGCTTGCCCGGCAGCACGGCGAAACTCGGGTGGTCTTTTTTGGCGTGGAACGCCATGGCCGCCTGTTCGACTTCGGTGCCCTCTTCCGGCATGTAGATGGGTTTGGCGCGGGTCACTTCCTTGGAGAAATCCAGGGACGTGGTGATGGTGTGCGCCTGGCCACCGGAGGAGAAGCCGTCCAGGGAATGCCGCCCCAGGCCGCCGTCCCAGCCGCCGGACTGAGCCGGGTCGAGATTGGCCCACAAGGCATTGCCGCTGGCCTTCAAGGACTGAGCCTTGGCAGCGTCGAGCATGTCCAGCGGTGGAGTCGGTGGGCGTTGGCCGACCGAACTTTCCATGCCGCCGATCCAGAACGGATAGCCAGGGTTTTTCAGGCTGCCGTCGGCATTACGGTTGGCTGCACTGCGATCGACCAGGGCCAGGGAACCGATGGCTTGAGCGCCGCCGCTACCACCGTGTTGCTCGCCGTCGTCGTCATCGTCGTCACCACCACCGGCTATCAGGGTTTCGCCGATTTTCGGCACCACCACGACTTTGCCCGGCATTGGCGCCATGGCTTTGCCCGGCAGCGGCACGACCGCGGGAATCGGTGTGCCGGCAATGATCTCGCCATCGGGCAAAGCCCGTGCACCCGCCGCCGGTTTACCGCTACGCAATGCATAGGGTTCGCGGTGATAACCGTCCTGGCCCTGTTGCGAAACTTCCAGGCGGGTGCCTTCTTCGAATACGTCATGCACCCGCCACATGCTCCACATGCCCTGGGCGAAGTGCGGGTAGAAGTGGCAGTGATAGATTGCATCGCCGGAAACGCGGTTGCGGTTGCCCGAACCACCGTTGGCGATTTCATAGGTGTAGCCGGCGCCCGGACCGATGCCCTGGGCGTCCACATAGTCGGAGTTATCGTCGTTGGGGTTGAACAGCCATTGGTGCCCGTGCAAGTGGAAAATATGCTGCTCGTGGCCGTTGTGGGTATTGCGGAATTTGACGAAGTCACCGATGTAACTGTGGTTGACGTTGGACGGCTCCGACGGATACAGGGCCGTGGTCGCCTTGACCCCGATCTGATCGGCGCGCGGCACCTGCCCCGGGAGAATGCCTTCCAGGCCGGCGTTGGCCGGCACGTCCACCAGCATCGCCACGTCGCCGACGGTGTGGGAGCTGAGGAAGAACTCTTCGTAGGCGCAGGACAGGCAATCGTGCATCGGCCCCACCCCCAGACGGTTGGCCACCACCTCGGCCCCCATGCCGCCGGAGCCATAGTTGATCATGAACGAGTCGCGGGTCGGCTCCAGCACATGGGCCATGACCGGGTCTGCAAAGTAAGCGGGGAACGCCTGGGTCGCGGCGGTTTCATCCTGGAACTGCGAGGCGAAATCGCGGAACGGTTCCAGACGATTGGGGATCGCCGGGTTGCGTTTGCCGATGGCTTCCAGCGGGTAGGTCGAAGGCGGGAAGCTGCCGTCGGCGTTGCTGCCCATCACGATCGCGTCGCTCTCGCTGGAAATGATTTCGTTGCCGTCGACCATACCGATGATCGGCGTGCCGGCCTTGCCTTCACGGATCCAGGGCTCGCGCTGCGGGTACCGTGCCTGGTAATCGACGATCGGCTGGCCGGCCGGGGTGCGGCCGGCGCCGGCCAGGCGCATTTCTTCTTCGGTCACGGTGTTGCGATAAGTGCGGCCACCCTTGGGCACCACCACCACCTGGCCGAACAGACCGTTGGCCACGTTGCCCGCATCCCCTTCACCACCGAAGGTCGCGCCGCGGCTGCTGGCGGCGAATGCGCCTTCGCGCTCGGCGTACAGGGTGTAGGAACGGCTGGCACCCGGGGCAATCAAGGTATTGGCGTTGCGCCCGGTATAGGACGCAATGTCGTCGATACTATTGACTGCCTGCATGCCGTTGACCTGGAAGCCGACGTGACGGTCCTTGACCTGTTCGTCGACCTTGAAGTTGGCTTCGTTACCGATTTCAACCTCGCCTTCCTCGCCCTCTTCTTCCTCGCCGTCCTCGTGCGAACCGGGGTTGGCCTGGTAGGCCAGCAGGTTCTGCAGGTTGATGGTCAGGCAGTCACCCGCCGCGACCCGCAGCACCAACGGCCGCGGACGCTTGTCCGGCCGCAGCGAGACCTTGCCCGGCACCGCCGCCCCGCCCTGGGCCAGGGACCGGTCATGGTCGTCGACCACGTCGCGGCGCAGGGCGAACATCATGCCGTTGACGTTCTGCGCGCCGAGGCGGTTGAACATCAATGGCTGATCCAGGGCCACGACGTTGGCCACCAGATTGCGTTCACAGCGTAGCGCCGCTTCGGCCACCCCGATGCCGAGCATCGACGCTACCAACAGCAGCAATTTGAAAAGGGACTGAGCCTGGGGTATGCCGGTCATGATCACGGGCCTCGCTGTGGGTGCTCACAGGGAATATTTCTCGACAAGTCCCTTGGAGCAATCCGCATGCCATAAATATTATTGTTGTTTATCAATAGCTTAAAGATAGCATTTGATAAGCCGGGGGATATTCCCCACCCATTCCCCACTTTCCCGGGGATGGTTCCCAGGATCAAAAGATCGCAGCCTTCGGCAGCTCCTACATTTCGATCGGTGTACTCCCTGTAGGAGCTGCCGAAGGCTGCGATCTTTTGATCTTTGATCTTTTGATCCTGAGAGCGTTGCCCCACTAATGGGGCAACCCCCAATCACAACGGCGCATCCACGGCCAGGCCCTGCAAGCGTCGGTACTGGCGTAATACGCTCGGCACATAACGCTGGGTTTCGGCGAACGGCGGGATCACCCCGCCATGGCTGAGCACCGCTTGCGGCCCGGCGTTGTAGGCCGCTACAGCGAGGCTGATGTCATTGCCGAAGAGGGTCATCAGGCGCTTGAGATAACGGGCGCCGCCCTGGATGTTGGCCTTGGGGTCGTAGACGTCAATCACGCCCATTTCCCGGGCGGTGTCGGGCATCAGTTGCATCAGCCCGCCGGCGCCCTTGGGTGAGGTCGCGCCGGCGTTGTAGCTGGACTCGGTCTGGATCACGGCATGCAACAACGCCGCCGGCAGCTGATTGGCCGTGGCCGCCGCCGTGACCAGCTCGGCATAGGGTTGCCGGGCAATCATCTGCGGTTGCCCGCCAGTGCTGACCTGGGCGGATTCAGGCTCATGAATCACCCGCTCGTAGGTGCGACCGGGACGGTAGACATTGGACAAAACGTAGCTGCCCTTGGCGTCCACCGACACGAACACATCGGCCTGTACGACGCCGGTCTGCATCAGCAGCCCGAGCAGTCCCATGGTGAGTGTTTTCATTGTTCTACCTCCCCCTGACCGGCCCCGACAAATGGGGGTAATGCCCCAATGACCGGTCATACACCTGCCATACGCAAGCACTGTGCCGAGTGCGCGAAGGCCCGTGATTCTGGGGGTTGCAGCAGGCTGCACGGGCGTGAGCATGGCAATTGCATAAGCCTGCATGGCGACTCTTCTGCCCACTGTGTGAGGTCATCATGAATCAGCGTCTGTGTTGTCCCCCCCGTACGCAAAGCGGGTTCACTCTGCTCGAACTGTTGGTGGTGCTGGTGGTGCTCGGGCTGTTGGCCGGCATCGTCGCGCCGAAGTATTTCGCCCAGCTGGGGCGTTCCGAAGTGAAGGTGGCCAAGGCGCAAATCGAGGGCCTGGGCAAGGCCCTGGATCTGTACCGGCTGGAGGTCGGCCATTACCCGTCGACCGAACAGGGCTTGCAGGCGCTGGTCACCGCGCCGAGCGATGAGACCCGCTGGACCGGCCCTTATTTGCAGAAAAAACTGCCGCAGGATCCGTGGGGCCGTAACTACACCTACCGCCACCCCGGCGAGAATGGCGAGTACGACCTGCTGTCCATGGGCAAGGACGGCCAACCCGGCGGCGAAGGCGAAAACGCCGAAATCACCAGCTGGCAATGACGAGGGACGAACATGCGCTTTCACCTCAAGGCCGTGGGCAAGGCTGGCGTGGTCTCGATGACAGTCGAGGCCGCCGGCCACAGCGAAGCCCGACGCATCGTCGAAGACCAGGGCTTGCGGGTGGTAAGCCTGCACGTCGAACGGCATTGGCGGGCGTTGCGCCTGCACAAGCGCGAGACGTTCAACCTGGTGCTGTTCAGCCAGGAACTGACCACCTTGCTCAACGCCGGCCTGCCGTTGATCGATGCGCTGGAAAGCCTGGCGGAAAAAGAGCATGCGCCCCAGGCCCGCAAGACCTTGAGCGAACTGGTGCGCCTGCTTTATGAAGGCAAGTCGTTCTCCCAGGCCCTCGGGCAATTGTCGGCGGTGTTCCCGCCGCTCTATGTCGCGCTGGTGCAATCGAGTGAAAAGACCGGCGCCGTGGGCGATGCCCTTGGCCGCTATGTCAGCTATCGCCAGCGCATGGACGAGGTTCGACAGAAGATCGTCAGCGCGTCGATCTACCCCCTGCTGTTGCTGGTGGTAGGCGGCGGCGTGGTGCTGTTCCTGATGGGCTACGTGGTGCCGCGTTTCAGCCTGGTGTTCGAAGGCCTGGGCTCGAACCTGCCGTGGCTGTCGCAGATCCTGATGAGCGGCGGAATGTTCCTGCACGCGCACCAGGGTGAATTCTTCGGCGCCTTGGCGGCGATCATCGTCGCCCTCGCCTTCCTCCGGCGCCAACCGGCCTTTCGCCGAGGCGTGGACCGGGTCATCGAAAAACTCCCGGCGGTCCATCAACGCATCTTCATGTACGAACTGGCGCGCTTTTACCGCTCCCTGGGCATCCTGCTGCAAGGCGGCATCCCCCTAGTCACCGCCATGGGCATGGTCCGCGGCCTGCTCACCGTCGCCTCGCGCGCCCGCCTGGACCAGGCCTGTGAACGGGTGCGCGAAGGGCAATCGCTGTCAGCCGCGCTGGAACTCAATCACCTGGTCACACCCGTATCCCTGCGCCTGCTGCGCGCCGGCGAACAGTCCGGCAACCTCGGGCAAATGATGGAACGCAGCGCCGATTTCTACGACGAAGAAATCAGCCGCTGGATCGAATGGTTCGTGCGGCTGTTCGAACCCCTGCTCATGACCTTCATCGGCCTGCTGATCGGGGTCATCGTGATCCTGATGTACATCCCGATTTTCGAATTGGCCTCGAGCATTCACTGATACACCCGACAACAAGACGGAGATCGATATGCACATGAAAAAGCTGTTGCTTGCGGTGGCTATTGGCGCAGTTCTGTCTGCGTCCACCGTATTGATGCCGGATGGGTTGTCCGGTGTATCGAGTGCTCAGGCCAAGGATGGTGGGGGTGGGGGTGGGGGTGGGGGTGGGGGTGGTGGCGGTGGTGGCGGTGGTGGTGGCGGTGGTGGCGGCGGCGGCGGTGGCGGTGGCGGCCATGGAGGAGGTGGTGGTGGCAGCAGTGGAAGCGGCAATGGCGGTGGCCACGGGGGAAGCGGCAGCGGCGGCAATAGCGGCAGCGGTCACAGTGGCGGCGACCACAGCGGCAGCGACCATGGCTCGGGGCATTCGGGCAACTCCGCCTCATCTTCCGGTCGCAGTGGCACGCATACCGAACGGGGGGATGATCATGGGGTTCATCGTTCAGGAGAAGTTGGCGATGACCACGGCGTTCATCGTTCCGGCGAAGTTGGCGACGATCACGGTGTGCATGTCGGTGGCGAGCCAGGCGATGACAAAAGGTCCTGACACCCACTAATCACATAGGCCCCACAGCACCCTGTGGGAGCGAGACCGGCTTGCCGGCGAAAGCGCAGTGTCAGACAACATCAATGCCGGATGACACTCCGCCTTCGCCGGCAAGCCGGTCTCGCTCCCACATTGGAAAGTGCTTTGTTCTATAAAATATCGTCCGCCCGATCCAGCCGCTCGCGCAAGAACTCGATCAACGCCTGCACCGGCCTCGCCCCCTGGCGATGCTGCGGATACACCGCCGACAACGTCAGCGGCTCCGGGCGAAAGTCATCCAGCACCGGCACCAGCCTGCCATCCTTCAACGCCGAACCGACAATAAACGTAGGCAAGTAGGTAATCCCCATCCCGGCGATCGCCGCATCCCTGAGCAACTCCCCGTTGTTGACCCGCATCCGCCCGGTGACGTTGACCGCCAGCGGCTTGCCCTGCCCTGCGAAACGCCACTGCACCTGGCGACCATGGCCATAGGGCAGGCAGTCATGGTTGTGCAGGTCTTCGGGCTTGCGTGGCGTGCCGCGTTCGACCAGGTAAGCAGGGCTTGCGCAGTACACGCGCTGGATGGAAGCGATGCGACGGGCGATCAGCGTCGAGTCTTCCAGAATGCCGATGCGCAGGGCCAGGTCGTAGCCCTCACCGAGCAAGTCCACTGGCCTGTCGCTCAAGTCCACTTCCACCGTGACGTCCTGGTAGCGCTGCAAGAACAGCGGCAGCAGACAGCCCAGGTGCGCCAATGCGAAGGACAATGGCGCACTCACGCGAATAGTGCCCCGCGGCTCGGTGGTCTGGCCGGCGATGCCCTGCTCGACTTGCTCCACTTCACCGAGCAGGCGCAAGGCCGACTCGTAGTAACTCTGTCCCAGGGGAGTGACGTCCAGGCGCCGGGTAGACCGGTTGAGCAAGCGCACGCCCAGGCGTTCTTCGAGCTGCATCAGCCGCCGGCTGACGAATTGCTTGGACAGGCCCAATTGATCGGCGGCAGCAGTGAAGCTGCCGGAGTCCATGACCTGGCAAAAAATGCGCATATCTTCGAACGGGTTCATTGTCACGCTCTGGTTGACAGTAAAACACTTTATAGCCGCTTTTTCCCTTTTCATCACCCTATTAATCTGTGTGCTGGCCGATGCAGATTTTTGAGTGCTGCGCACTCAAGCGGGAGCAAGCTCCCTCGCCACGAAAGCGCTTCCACCTGATAAGCCACCACATTACCGTCGGAGTTTGCCATGCCCTTCCTCCTTGCTCACCTGTTGTCCTGGAGCGCCCTGCTGCTGGTGATCGACGCCCTGCTCTGGCACCTCGCCCCGTTCAAGCATCGCGTCGTGCGCGTCGGTGTGCGTCTGGCGTTGTTCCTGATCTTCAGTGCGCTGATCATCAACGCCGGCGTCAGCCCGTTGCAGGCGCCGCTGGTTGCCGACGATCCCGTGGCGCAGCTGGGCGCCACGGCGTTGGGGATTCTCTGGTGGCTGTACGCCGCGCGGGTGTTGACCGAAGTCATCGGCATGGTGCTGATGCGCCGTATCGGTCACAGCGGCCGACTGCTTCAGGACGTGATCGGCGCACTGGTGTTTCTGATCGCCATCGTCGCGGCCGCCGGTTACGTACTTGAGCTGCCGGTGAAAGGTTTGCTGGCGACTTCCGGGGTAGTGGCGATCGTGGTCGGCCTGGCGCTGCAGAGCACGTTGAGCGATGTGTTTTCCGGCATCGTGCTCAACACCACCAAGCCCTATCAGGTCGATGACTGGATCATGATCGACGGCGTGGAAGGCAAGGTGCTGGACATCGACTGGCGCGCCACCCACCTGCTGACCAGTGCCGGCAGCACGGCGGTGGTGCCGAACTCAGTGGCGGCCAAGGCGAAGATCGTCAACTTGAGTCGGCCAAGCAATATGCACGGCGTGTCGATCAGCATTCAGGTGCCCAACCACATTCGTCCACGTCGGGTGCTGGATGCGCTGGATCGCACGCTGCAGGGCAGCAGCAGTTTGCTGCTCAACCCGGCACCCAAAGCGGTATTGAAAGAGGCCGGCGAAAGCATGTCCGAATACGTGGCCAGCGGGTTTATCGCCGAGTTGGGCAGGAAAAGCGAAGTGCGCAATCAACTGTTTGATCTGGCCCATAGGCATCTGGAAGCGGCGGGCATTTCCCGGCAGCTCGATGGCGTGATCGAGCCTTCGACCCGCGCACGGGCATTGCTCGATGAAGTGAAAGTCCTCCGTTCCCTGAGCGAAGATGAACGCGATCAAATGGCTCGATCGATGGTTGCGCAGCAATACGCGGCCGGTCAGGTGGTGCTGGAACTGGGCGAAGTGCCGGACAGCCTGATGGTCATCGCCACCGGCGTGGTCAGCGCGACCGTGCCCGATGGCAGCGGGCACGCTGAAGCCGGCCGCATGGGGCCGAGCGAGGTCATGGGCGAACAGAGCATCCTGGCCGATACACCGTCGCAGGCGACGTTCACGACGTTGACCTCGTGCATCATTTACCGGATCGATAAAACGCTGACTCGCAACTGCATGGAACAGCGCGCTGAAGTCGACCGGGCATTGAACAAGTTACAGGCGGTTCGGCAACAGAACAGTCGGTTGGCGTTGTTGGCCAAGCCGGTGCCGATCAAGAAAGGTGGGTTTCTGGGGTGGTTGCACAAGCGTTGAATGACGGGTGCACGCATTCCCCTGTAGGAGCTGGCTTGCCAGCGAAAGCGGTGGGTCAGTCGACACATATATTAACTGACACACCGCCTTCGCTGGCAAGCCAGCTCCTACAAGGATGTGCGTTGACTACTTACTTCGAGGTGAGCACCGAATAGCTGTTCATCAAATTGCGATAGTTGGGGATACGCGGCGACAGCAGATTCGCCAGGCCTTCCATGTCGTTGCGCCAGTCGCCCTGCAGTTCACACGCCACCGAAAACCAGTTCACCAGTTGAGCACCGGCGGCCGACATGCGCGCCCAGGCCGCCTGCTGCACGGTTTCGTTGAAGGTGCCGGAAGCGTCGGTGACCACGAACACTTCAAAACCTTCGGCCAGCGCCGACAGGGTCGGGAAGGTCACGCAAACATCAGTCACCACACCGGCGATGATCAGCTGCTTGCGGCCGGTGGCTTTCACGGCCTTGACGAAATCTTCGTTGTCCCAGGCATTGATCTGGCCTGGACGCGGAATATACGGCGCATCCGGGAACTGCTCTTTCAACTCAGGCACGATCGGGCCGTTCGGGCCGTTTTCGAAGCTGGTGGTCAGGATGGTCGGCAGCTTGAAGAACTTGGCCACGTCGCCCAGGGCCAGCACGTTATTCTTGAATTCATTCGGCGAGAAATCCTGGACCAGCGAAATCAGGCCGGTCTGGTGGTCGACCAGCAGCACAACGGCATCATCTTTGTTCAGGCGTTTGTAGGGAACGTTGCTCATGGGTAACTCCTCGGTGGATAGTTATCGCTAGGAGTGCCGGCCCAGTGGACCGACGCTTTGTTGTGATCGTCAGAAGGCAAAACACGAGCAGCCAAAGGCGCCCCAGAAACCGGCAAAATCGCTGACCGGCGCGTTGGACAACCGCGCCCGTTCATGACTGTGGGAATGCACCGCGCACGGCCCGCTGCAATGGTGAACCTGGGCCTGCATCGGCGAAGTCGGGCGCCAGTGACCCGGCACCTTGACCACCGGCGACCAGTCCGGCAGCACCGGCACGCTGGCGGGGCCCAGTTTTTCGAAATCACCGGCGGCGTACACCACCTTGCCGCCGACCACGGTCAACACCGACTCGATCCACTTGATCGCCTCTTCGTCGACACTGAAAAAGTCCGCGCTCAGCGCCGCCAGGTCAGCCAGTTGGCCGACCTTGATCATGCCTTTCTTGCCCTGTTCGGAAGAAAACCAGGCGCTGCCGTGGGTGAACAACTCCAGCGCGGTCTGCCGGGAAAGCCCTTCGCTGTGCAATTGCAGGCCACCGACGGTGCGGCCGCTGACCATCCAGTACAACGAGGTCCAGGGATTGTAGCTGGACACCCGCGTGGCATCAGTGCCGGCGCCAACCGGTACTCCTTCGGCCAGCATGCGCTGGATCGGCGGCGTGGCTTCGGCGGCCTTGCTGCCGTAGCGCTCGACGAAATATTCGCCTTGGAACGCCATGCGGTCCTGGATCGCAATCCCGCCACCCAGCGCCCTCACCCGCTCGATGTTCTGCGGGGTGATGGTTTCGGCGTGGTCGAAAAACCAGGGCAAGCCATTGAACGGAATATCGCGGTTGACCTTCTCGAACACGTCGAGCATGCGGCTGATGGACTCGTCATACGTTGCATGCAAACGGAATGGCCAGCGCTGCTCGACCAAATGGCGAACCACCGGCTCCAGCTCGTCTTCCATGGTTTGTGGCAAGTCCGGGCGCGGCTCGAGGAAGTCTTCGAAGTCCGCCGCCGAGAACACCAGCATTTCCCCGGCGCCGTTGTGCCGCAGATAATCGTCACCCTGGTGCAGCGTCACGCTGCTGGTCCAATTCTTGAAGTCGGTGAGCTCTTCCTTGGGCTTCTGAGTGAACAGGTTGTAGGCGATGCGGATGGTCAGTAGCTGGTCTTTGGCCAGTTGTTCGATCACCTGGTAATCGTCGGGATAGTTCTGGAAACCACCGCCGGCATCGATGGCGCTGGTCAGGCCGAGACGGTTGAGCTCGCGCATGAACTGGCGGGTCGAGTTGACCTGATACTCCAGCGGCAACTTCGGCCCCTTGGCCAGCGTCGAGTACAGAATCATCGCGTTGGGCCGCGCCACCAGCATGCCGGTCGGATCACCGTTGGCATCGCGCACAATCTCGCCCCCAGGCGGGTTCGGCGTGTTGCGGGTGTAGCCGGCAACGCGCAATGCCGCACGGTTGAGCAAGGCGCGGTCGTACAAATGCAGCACGAACACCGGCGTGTCGGGCGCCGCCTGGTTAAGTTCTTCCAGGGTCGGCATGCGTTTTTCGGCGAACTGGAACTCGTTCCAGCCACCCACCACCCGCACCCACTGCGGCGTCGGCGTGCGGTCGGCCTGGTCCTTGAGCATGCGCAGGGCATCGGCCAGGGAAGGCACGCCTTCCCAGCGCAGTTCGAGGTTGTAGTTCAAACCGCCCCGGATCAGGTGCAGGTGCGAGTCGTTGAGACCGGGGATGACGCAGCGGCCCTTGAGGTCAACAACCTGAGTGCCAGAACCGCGCAGGGCCATGGCTTCGGCATCGGTGCCGACCACGACGAAGCGACCCTCGCTGATCGCTACGGCGCTGGCACGCGGGTTTTCCCGGTCAACGGTATGAAATTGGCCATTGAATAAAATCAGATCGGCGCTCATCGCGTTTCCTTAGGCTGAGTGGAGGAGGAAAGCCAGGGCGCGAACAAGCGCGTCGCCATCGGCATGAACAGGTACACCACCGAGACGACGATGGTCAGCGTGATCAGGAACGTGGCAACCACGTAATTGGACAGGAAGGCGTTAAGCTGCAGCAGCGGACCCCAGATCAGCGGCACCAGCAAGGTGTGCGGCAAAATAACCAACAGCGTCACCACGGCCTGCTTCCAGCGCGGCGGGGGCGTGTTGGTTTCAGCCTGCGGCGCAAACCAGAATTCGTTGACCGGATTGACCTCGGTCTGGTCGCCGTCGGCGAGCATCGGCGTGGCTTCGTTGACCAACTCAAGCCGCTGCGGCGAGTCGAGCCAGCGCTGCATCGCCTCGGTGGAGCAAAAGCGCAACACGCAGGTGTACAAATCGAGCCCGGCGCTTTTGCCGCGAATCACATCGACGCCCAAGTGCCCGTCTTGCTGCCCGGCGATACTGACGATGTTGCGCAACCAGGCTTCGTAGGGCGCTTCAAAACCCGCCTTGATCCGGTGTTTGATGACCAGGGTCACGACTTCTTCGAAACGATTGGATTCAGGCATAACGCAAAGCTCCGGCAAATCGGACATTGAGCGCCAGCCGTCCAGGCCCGGCGATAAAAAGGCTGGTGAACAGTATCAACAGCAGCCAGCCGAACTGCCCTTCATCAAGGCTCCATTGCGGGTGCACGAACAGCAGCGCGATCAACAACACAGCCAGAATCGGCAGGCACGCCAGACGCACCAATACCCCGACTATGATCAGCAGCGGACACAACACCTCGGCAAAAATCGCCAGCATCAGCGTGACGTTCGCACCCAGGTGAAACGGGTCTTCGATGACTTGCAGTTGCGCACTGTAGTCAAGCAGCTTTGGCAGGCCGTGCACCCACAATAAAAACAAGCCAGCGCTGACCCGCAAGAAAAACAGCCCGAAGTCCTGGGCGCGTTCATCCCATCGCAAAGCGTTCATGGGCTACCTTGCACAAATCAAAAACTACCGGCGTCGACGCGCCGGGACCGGGTTTGATAGTGCCGGGGTGGAAGCGAGGAAAATTGGATGTACGTGCTCTTTTTTCAGGTTGAGCTGGAACTACGACCCACCGCAGATCCCGGTAGGAGCCGGCTTGCTGGCGAAGGCGTTTTCATGGGCGGTGCAAGGCTTGAGGCCGTCTTCGCTGCGGTGCGGCGATCCGACAAGCCAGCGCCTACAAGGGTCGGGGTACATCCGGGAAATCAGGTGGGTTGTCAGGCCGCAGAAATGGGTATGTACACTATCAGCAGGAGCTTGGTCGGCTACGAGGCCGCCAACGGGGCATTCAGCGGCTCTGACATAAACTGACTGATCCGCGACCGCAACCACTTCTCCGCCGGATCATTATCATGCACCCCGCTCCAGGCCATCGACAGCTGCGCCGCCTCTATCGGAAACGGCGGCTCCTCGGCGCGCAACGCACAACCCTCGACCAAGGCACACGCAGCATAATCCGGCACCGTCGCAATCATCTCGGTCCCGGCCAGCAACGCCCGCAACCCACTGAACTGCGGCACCCCCAACACCACACGCCGACTACGCCCGATCTTCGCCAGATCAAGATCGATGTTGCCGCTCAAATCGCCAGAAAACGACACCATCGCATGCGGCCGTTCACAATACTCATCCAGCGTCAGCGTCCCCGCTCGCTTATCACCACGCAGCACTTTGCAAGGAATGTCCCGCAGCTTCTTGCGCTTGGCATTGGCCGGCAGATCCGTGGTGTAACTGACCCCCACCGAAATCTCCCCGGACGCCAGCAACGCCGGCATCAACAGGTAGTTGGCCCGACGCACGACAACAATGATCCCCGGCGCCTCCTTCCGCAGCTGCGTCAACAACGGCGGAAACAGACCGAACTCGGCATCGTCCGAAAGCCCGATGCGAAACACATCGCAACCAGTCGCCGGATCAAACTCCTTGGCCCGGCTCACCGCACCGGAAATAGTGTCCATCGCCGGCTGCAACTCCTTGAGAATCGCCAGCGCCCGCGCCGTCGGCTCCATCCCGCGACCGTTACGCAGCAACAACGGATCATCGAACAAATCCCGCAACCGCCCCAACGCCGCACTCACCGCCGGTTGCCCCATGAACAGCTTTTCCGCCACCCGGGTCAGGTTCTTTTCGAACATCAAGGCCTCGAAAATCACCAGCAGGTTCATGTCGACGCGACGCAGATCGTTACGGTTCATCAGCACGGTTCCCTTGTGTGTTCAGCCAGGCACGAGGGTCGTGATTGTGTCTGACTTTACTCAAGACCGCCCACAGCAAATGAAGAATTAACAACGTTTAACTCGCCTGCCAGAGCCCTCGCCACCAAGAATGATTGCCACCGACACGGACATTCGCCATGGCTCACTTTCAGCAAAACGCCGCTCGCGCGGCAGTCACTGAAACGAAGAAAAACACCGGTGGCCTGACCCCGTGGCGCGAGAGCCTGGTCAAGCGGCTGATCCTCGAACGCCTCGGTGAAACGCTGGAAGTCACCGAACTGGCACAGGCCTGCGCGCTCTCGCGCAGCCACTTTTCCCGCGCGTTCAAGTGCAGCACCGGGCTTTCACCCCAGGACTGGATTCGTCATCAACGCATTGCACGGGCCAAGCAGCTGATCCAGAACACCGACCTGACGCTGACGCAAATCAGCCTGGAATGCGGTTTCTGCGATCAGGCGCACTTCTGTCACCTCTTCACCCGCAGCGAAGGCATCAATCCGTTTGCCTGGCGCTGTCAGACCCTGCGTGCCCTCCCGCGCACCAACCTGTAGGAGCTGGCTTGCCAGCGAAGGCGGCCTTGAGTCCTGCTGCGCCCTTGAAGACGCCTTCGCCGGCAAGCCGGCTACAGGGCTTGGCGTTGCCCACAATTTATCGGTACGCAGCTGATCCGCGTCGCGATGCAGTGGCCCATGCGCTCTGCCAGACGCGCCACTCGGTCTTCGGCATGCTCTTGACGCTACAGTCCTTATAAGAGAGTTTTGGGCGCAGACCTGACGCAGTACGAGTTAATCGTTGTTAATTTCCGCGGAGTGACCCGTTGCCCCTTTCCCCCGAACAAGCCATCCATTTCGGCCCCTACCGGATTTATCCTGGCCAACGCCTGGTGATGGAGGCCGACCAGCCACTGCGCCTGGGCCGGCGAGCCCTGGACATTCTGTTGATCCTGCTGGAACACGCCGGGAATGTGGTCAGCAAACAAGCGCTGATCGCCCGGGTCTGGCCAAAAAGCATCGTGGAAGATATCAACCTGCGTGTGCACATGGCTGCACTGCGCAAAGCCCTCGGCGACGGTCAGGCCGGCCAGCGCTACATCGTCACCGTCGCCCAGCGTGGCTATAGTTTTGTCGCGCCCTATTCCCTGGAACAGGTCGAGCCACATCCCGCGAGCGAAGCCCTCCCACCGAGCGGGCACAACCTGCCCGTGCGCCGAACCCGCCCGATCGGTCGCCAGTCACTGGTCGACAGTGTGGTGCTGCAACTGGCGCGCCAGCGCTTCATCACCCTGGTCGGCCCCGGCGGCATCGGCAAGACCACCGTGGCGTTGCGCGTCGCCGAACAGCTGATCGGGCGCTACCGGGACGGCATTCGCCTGCTGGACCTGGCGCCGATCAACGACCCGTCGATGATCTCCAACCACCTGGCGACGCTGCTGGACCTGTCCCTGCACGATGCCGAACCCGTGAGCGGCCTCGCGGCGTTCCTGCGCGAGCGGCAGATGTTGCTGGTGATCGACAACTGTGAACACCTGATCGACGCCATCGCGCTGCTCAGCGAAAGCATCCTGCGCGGTGCACCCGAGGTGCATATCCTGGCCACCAGCCGCGAGAGCCTGCGAGCCGAAGGTGAATACGTCCAGCGCCTGGAATCGCTGGACTGCCCTGCGTCGAATACCGTGCTCGACCGCACCCAGGCCCTGAGTTTTTCCGCGCTGCAATTGTTCGTCGAGCGGGCAATGGCCAGCCACGACAGCTTCGAACTGACCGATGACGAACTGCCGCTGGCGATTGAAATCTGCCGCCGGCTGGACGGGATTCCATTGGCGATCGAACTGGCGGCTGCGCAAGTCGGCAGCCTCGGACTGAGTGGATTGCTGGCGCAACTGCAAGGCAGTTTTCGCCTGTTCATCCAGGGCTGTGATTCGACGCCGGGGCGCCATCAGACCCTGCGCGCCACGCTGGACTGGAGCTTCCAACTGCTCAGCCCGTGCGAACAGGCCTGCCTGCGCCGACTGGGAGTGTTCAGGGGCGGCTTCACCCTGGAGTCAGCGGCGGCGGTGATTGTCGGCGAGCACATCGAACCCCGGGTGGTGTTCGGCTCGATCACGCAACTGGTGGCCAAGTCGCTGCTGAACGTGGAAGTGGGCGATGAAGAAGTGTTCTACCGTCTGCTCGACACCACCCGCAGCTATGCCCTGGAAAAACTCGACCAGGCCGCCGATCTGCCCGATACCCGGGAACGCCACGCCGAACGCTGCCTGGCCCTGATGCATCAGGCCCGGCACGACTGGGAGCTGATCCCGACCGGGCTGTGGATCGAGCGCCATGCCCGCAGCCTTGAAGACATCCGTTCAGCCCTGGACTGGGGGTTGAACGCGCAGGGACCGCAGGCATTGGCGATCCGCCTGACCGCGACGTCGACACCGCTGTGGCAGGAGCTGTCGCTGCTCAAGGAACACGGCGCCTATGTGCGCAAGGCCTTGGCGCTGCTCGATGCAGCACCCGAGCCCTGCGCTCAACTGAAAATGACCCTCAAGCTGGCCCTCGGCAGTTCCTGCTATCACACCCAGGGCGGTACCGCGGAAACGGTCGAGGCCTTCGTCAGCGCCCGGGCCCTGGCCAGAGCGTGCAACGACCTGACCGGTGAGCTGCGGGCGGTGTCCGGGCACATGGCAGTCAACCTCGGTTGTGCCAACTATCAAATGGCCTTGGAGCAGAGCCGGCAGTTCGACCGGCTCGAGCTGCAGGGCGACGTGGTCTTATCCCTCAGCGCGCACCGCTTGCGGGTGCTGGCCCTGCACTTCGCCGGGGACCAACAAGCGGCACGGGTGAATGCCGAACAGGTTTTGCAGCGCATGGCCCAGAGCGGGCACCTTAACCGCTTCACTCATGGTTTCGGCGTGCAATACGACCAGAGCGTTGCCGCCCTGACCATCCTGGCGCGGATTCTTTGGCTCCAGGGGCAGCCGGAACAGGCCTGGCGCACCGCCCGCCAGGCGCTGGACATCGCGTGCCAGATCAACCACGGCACGTCCATCTGCTACACCCTGGCGCTAGCCGGCTGCCCGATCGCCCATTACAACGGTGACACCCGTACCGCCCGCGAACTCTTGCGGCTGCTGCTGGAGCAGGCACAGAAACATTCGGTGCTGCTGTTCTACACCTGGGCCCGACATTATGCGCAGGTAATCGACCGAGCTGAAGCGCAGCCGCTGCCACAACCGGGCAGCGGGCTGATCAAGGACATCATGGTCACGCTGGACAGTGGCTGCGTCGATGACGCGTTGCTGCACCGGGCCGATACCGGCACCGCAGGCTGGAGCACGGCGGAGATCCTGCGGGCCAGGGCGCAAGCGCTGCTGAGCAAAGACTGCGCGCTGAACACCGCAGCGGCCGAGGTGATATTGATCAGGGCGCTCAACGTGGCAAAAACCCAGGGCGCCCTGGCCTGGGAACTGCGCAGCGCCGCCTCGCTGGCACAGCTGTGGCAGCGTCAGGGCCGTTATCAACCAGCCCATGGGCTACTGGCACCGATCTACCAGCGCTTCACCGAAGGCTTTACCACACCGGACCTGACGACAGTCCGGCGCTTACTCGACCGCTTGCAGCGCCATCTGTCCACCTGAAGTCCAGCGCGCCCGGCTGATGTAGCGGGCGTAACGCATTTCGAAAGCACGCAAGTCGCCACTGTGGTCGAGTTTCTCCAGGGCGTAGCTGCGGGTGGTGTTGAGGAAACGGTAACGGGTCACGCCGCGGCCCTGCTCCAGCGACAGCAACGACTTGAGCGCCAGGTGATCGATCACTTCCACCAGAGGGCCGGGCAGCAGCTGCGCGCAACTGATCACGCCGATTGCCGCTTCCAGGGTGAAGGCCATTTTGAATACCGCCAGGCGCTGCAATACGGTTTGCTCCAGCGGACTCAGCTGTTCATAGCTCCAGTCCAGCGCCGCTTTCAGGGTTTGATGCCGGGGGACGGCAGTGCGCCGGCCTTGGGTCAGCAGCTGAAAACAGTTGTCGAGCTGGGCTTGCAACCCGACCAGTGCCAACGCGTCGATTTGCGCTGCCGCCAGTTCAATGGCCAGGGGCAAACCATCGAGCCGCCGACAGATTTCGCGTACCGACTTGAGGTCCTGTTCGCGTAGGGCAAAACCTTGCTGGCGGGCCCGCGCACGACTGACGAACAACTGCACCGCTGAATAGCCCATGACCTCGGACACGCTGTGCAACGCCGAAGCCGGCGGCACCGCCAGGGGCGGTAAACGCTGGACCGTCTCCCCCAGCGCTTGCAGCGGTTCGCGACTGGTGACCAGGATCGACAACCGGGGCGCTGCCATCAGCAGATCCTCGACCAATGTCCGGCAGGGTTCGAGCAGGTGTTCGCAGTTATCGAGCAGCAGCAATGTATGCCGTTGCGCCAATGCCGCCAGGGTGGTGCCGATCTCCAGTTCAAGGGCACGGGTTAGATGATCGACCAGTTGCGCCGGGTCATCGATCACCGCCAGATCGATCAGCCAGACGCCATCCTGATAGTGCTGCAGCAGCAACTCGGCCACGCGCAATGCCACGGTGGTCTTGCCGATGCCGGCGGGACCGACCAGGGTCATCAGCCGACGAACCGGCAACTGCCGCACCAGGCTGCCGACAATCGAGTCCCGACCGGTCACCGGCGAGAGCCGCGCAGGCAGGTTGTGCCGGGTTTTCTGCAGCGTCTGGAGCGAGACCGGTGCACCTTCCGGTTCATGCTGTACCGGCGCGATGAAGCTATAGCCGCGCTGCGGAATATTGACGATATAGCGCTGCCCGTCCTGGCCGTCGGCCAACGCCCGGCGCAACGCGGCAATGTGCACCCGCAGGTTGATGTCCTCGACCACCGACGTCGGCCAGACCCGCGCGATCAGCTCGTCCTTGCTGACCACTGTGCCGGCATGCTCCACCAGCACCTGCAAAATATCCAGGGCTCGTCCACCCATGCGCAGCGGCCGATCACCCTGCAGGATCAGCCGCTGGCGCAGGTGAAACGTATAGGGACCGAATCGCAGCAGCGCTTCGCTGTTCAAATCTCTGAGGCTGTTCATGCACGTTCTTGTGCTGAAAACCTGGTCCGGCTCACGGTGCGCAACGCCATCGCACGCCCATCCAGGTTTCCGCACCTCCAAAGCAAAGAGTTCAACGGTATCTTGGCAGGCCTCGGTGACGGTAAAACGGCCAAGATGGGAGCGTCACGGCCATCAGGGTGCGCACAACGGACAAGAACGCTCTAGCTGAACTGTTCGCGGTACTGGCTCGGGGTCAGGCCGAGCTTTTCACTGAACAGGAAACGCATGTGCCGCACGCTGCCAAAGCCACTTTTAAAGGCTACGGTCTTGAGTGGCAGGTCGCTGGTTTCCAGCAGGTTCCTGGCACAATCGATGCGCGCACTTTGCAAAAACTCCATGGGCGTCATGTTCACTTCCCTGGCAAAGACCCTGGCGAAATGGCGTGGGCTCATGGTGGCCAAGCCGGCCATACGCTCGATGCTGAAGGTTTCATCGAGATGCTCGAGCATATAGTTCTGCACGCGGGTCACCGGCGTTTCCTGGGGGGCGACGGCGGCCGTCAACGGGCTGAATTGCGCCTGCCCGCCCTGGCGTTTCATCACCACCAGCAACACCTTGGCCACGTCCTGGGCGACTTTCTTGCCATGGTCTTCGGCAACCACCGCCAGTGCCAGGTCGATGCCGGCAGTGACACCGCCGGACGTGATGAGGTTGCGGTCCAACACGTAGATCTGGTCGGTCTCCACCGTCGCCTTGGGAAAACCCTTGATCAGCCGTTCGGTGTAGTGCCAGTGGGTGGTGACGCGGTAGCCGTCGAGCAGACCGGCATGGCCCAGCACGAAGGCGCCGGTGCAGATCGAACCATAACGGCCTGCGCGGCTGACAGCGCCTTGCAGCCAGCCGAGCAACGGCGGATGTTTTTCGTTATAGGCACCGGGACCGCCCGGCACCAGCAATAAGTCATAGGCTTTACTTGCCTGATCGATGTGCCGGTCGGCCTGGACGCTGACGCCGTTGGAGGCCCGCAGCGCACCGGGTTCGGTACCGATGGTCGACAGCTCATAACGCTCGGCCTTCGGCAGATAACGGTTGGCGATGGAAAACACTTCCATGGGCCCGGCCATGTCGAGCAGGAGAAAGTCGGGGAACAGCACCATTGCCACGGTTTTCATGGGTTCAAAATCACTGAGGTAAAAAAATAATACTGAATAAACACCGCCCCCTGTGGGAGCGGGCTTGCCCGCGAAAGCGGTGTGTCAGTCACCGGTCATGTTGAATGTGCCGACGCCTTCGCGGGCAAGCCCGCTCCCACAGGAAAGCGTCCCGCCTAGGGTTATGACCACGCGAGACATCGAACAAGCATACTTGAAAAGCCGCCTATAACTGTCAACCTGTACACGACAGTATTTCAATTTTTACCTACTTATTGCATCCACCAGTAACCATTAATCTTCTCCTCACTTGGACGAATCAACGTCCCCACAGGAGAACTTCATCATGCTGACCCTACGCAAAGCTTCTGATCGCGGCGCCGCCAATCACGGTTGGTTGAAGTCGTTCCATACCTTTTCCTTCGCCAACTACCGCAACCCCAAAGAGCAGGGATTTTCCGACCTGCTGGTGATCAACGATGACCGCGTGGCGGCCGGTAAAGGCTTTGGCCAGCACCCGCACCGCGACATGGAGATTTTCTCCTATGTGCTCGAAGGCGCCCTGGAACACAAGGACACCCTGGGCACCGGTTCGGTGATCCGCCCCGGCGATGTGCAACTGATGAGCGCCGGCAGCGGTGTCGCTCACAGCGAGTTCAACCATTCGGCTACGCGGCCGGTGCATTTCCTGCAAATCTGGATCGTGCCGGAAGTCAGCGGCGCCAAACCGCGTTATCAGCAGGAACACTTCAGCACGCAGAAAAAACGCGGGCGTCTGCAACTGATCATTTCCCCTGATGGGACGAATGGTTCGCTGAAGGTGCGCCAGGATGCGCGGGTGTATGCCGGCCTGATCGATGGCAAGGAAAGCGCCAGCCTGGAACTGGGAGCGAATCGCTTTGCTTATGTGCATGTTGCTCGCGGCAGTGTCGAACTTAATGGGGTGCCGTTACAGGAAGGTGATGGCGTCAGGGTTCGCGATGAGCAGGTGCTGAACTTGAGCAAGGGTGTGGATGCCGAAGTGCTGGTGTTTGACCTGCGCCCGCAGGAACTGCCGGAAATGCCATAAGATCAAAAGATCGCAGCCTAGCTCCGCGGGGCGGCGCCTACTGGGAACACCAATACCCCGGTATAAGCTGTCGTCCCGCTGGCGCTGGCTCGGGTGCATGAACTGATCCTGAACCATCATCAGCAGCAGATCGCCTGGAGCCGTGCCACGGTCTCATTCGCCACGTTCCAGGCGATCGCAGGGTTTGCCTATTCGGCGTTGTTCAACGCCAGCGGTGGGCAGCATACAGTGATGTTTGTCATTGCGGCGGGGGCTATTGTTGTGGCACTGATGTTGGAATTGGGTATGCGGTTGCTGTACCGGCCAGCGACTGGAGCCCTGTGCCGCTCCCACACTGAATGATTTGTACATTCAGGTGATCCCATCTACAGATCACCTTCCACACAGGTATTCGCCATGACTTTGCCCCAAACCATGACCCAGATTGAAATCACCCAACCCGGCGGCCCCGACGTCCTGCAACCGCGCCAGGTCCCCGTCCCCACCGTAGCGGCCGGCGAAATACTGATCCGCGTCCACGCCGCCGGCGTCAACCGCCCCGACGTGATCCAGCGCGCCGGCAAGTACCCGATGAAACCCGGCATGAGCCCGATCCCCGGGCTGGAAGTGGCCGGTGAAGTGGTGGCGATCGGTCAGGGCGTCAGTGAATTTATCCCGGGCGATAGCGTGTGTGCGCTGACCAATGGCGGCGGGTATGCGCAGTATTGCGTCGCACCGGCCAGTCAGGCGCTGCCGATTCCCGAAGGCATGGACTGGGTGCAAGCAGCAGCGACCCCGGAAACCTTCTTCACCGTGTGGGCCAACCTGTTCGACATCGGTGGCGCCAGCAAGGGCCAGCGCGCATTGATTCATGGCGGCACCAGCGGCATCGGCACCACCGCGCTGATGTTGTGTCGCGAATTCGGGATCAAGGCCTTCGCCACGGCGGGCAGTGAAGAAAAGTGTGCGGCGATTCGTAAGCTGGGGGCCGAGGCGATCAACTATCGCGAGCAGGATTTCGTCCAGGTCATCCAGGAGAAAACTGCTGGCAAAGGGGTCAATGTGATCCTCGACATCATGGGCGGCTCGTACCTGAATCCGAATATCGCGGCGCTGGGCATGGACGGCCGCCTGGTGATGCTGGGCTTTCTCGGCGGCGCCCACGCCAAAGAGGTCGATTTGATGGCGATCCTGGGCAAACGCGCGACGATCACCGGGTCCCTGATGCGCGCGCGCACCCGCGAAGAAAAAGCCTCGATTGCCGAGCAGTTGCGCGAGTACGTCTGGCCCGTCCTCGCCGCCGGGCGTTGCTTGCCGATGATCGACAAGGTCTATCCGCTGGAGCAGGCCGCCCAGGCGCATGAGCGGATGGAAGCGGGCGAGCACATTGGCAAGATTGTGTTGCAGGTGGATTGAGCCACGATATCGAGCGACGTCGCCCCCTGTAGGAGCGGGCTTGCTCGCGAAGAACGTCAACGATAATGCGTGGCATCAGACTGCCCGGGGCGTCCTTGCGTTCTTCGCGAGCAAGCTCGCTCCTACAAGGGGTCGGTGAACGGCTGTCGAAATTTTTCCCGCCCTGCGCACGCTTCTGCTAAAACCCGAACTTCAGTTTTTTACCGTGGACCGCCCAATGCCCGCTCCCCTCCTCCCACGCTTGCGCCAACGCTGGCTACCGCTGCTATGCATGGCCGCGCTGCTCGTCGGCCTGCCTGTGGGTTGCGCGGTGCTGGAGCATAAGGAGCGGGAGCTGTTGTTCCGCATCGAACCGGGGAATGCCAGTTGGTACAGCGGGTTGCCGAGCAGCGTCGAGGAATTCGAGCTGCAGCCCAAAAGCTTCAAGGCCGGGCAAAGTATCCATGGCTGGTGGTGGCCGGCGGAGCGGGCGAATGCGCCGGCGATCCTTTACCTGCATGGCGTACGCTGGAACCTCACCGGGCAGTTGTTTCGCATCCAGCAACTGCAGGCACTGGGCTATTCGGTGCTGGCCATCGACTACCGCGGTTTCGGTCAGAGTCACGGCGACCTGCCGTCGGAAACCACGGTGTACGAAGATGCACGGATTGCCTGGGAACGCTTCAAGCTGCTGCAACCGGATGCGAACAAACGGCTGATCTATGGTCATTCACTGGGCGGCGCCGTGGCCATCGACCTGGCGGCCGAGCTGGGCCAGACAGCCGCAAAAGAGCAGGCCCCGGTGCCGGCTCGCGGGCTGATCATCGAGTCTACGTTCACTTCTCTGGCCGACGTCGCCACGGCGATGGCCAATACTTCCCTGCCGGTGCGCTGGCTGCTGTCGCAGAAATTCGATTCCATCGACAAGATCGCCGAGATCAACATGCCGCTGCTGGTGGTCCACGGGCTGGACGACCGCTACGTGCCGCCGCGCTTCAGCGAGCAATTATTCAATGCAGCCCTGGAACCCAAGCGTCTGTTGCTGGTGCCCGGCGCGACGCACAACAACAGCATGAGCCTGGGTGGGCAGACCTATCGCAAGGCCCTGGACAGCTTGATGCAGTCGAAGCCGCCGGCCCAGGTCGCGGGGCCGGCAGTGACTCGGCGCGCTCAGGATTCCTGAGGCTCAGCGATAACCCTTGGCCTGCAAGTTGAACAACTGCGCATAGCGCCCGCCAGCCGCCACCAGACTGTCGTGGTCCCCCCGCTCCAGAATCGAACCCTGATCCAGCACGATGATGTGATCGGCATTGCGCACGCTGGAAAAGCGGTGGGAAATCAGTAACGTCATGCGGCCTTCGGTGTGCTCGCTGAAATGCTCGAACACCGCCGCTTCCGCCGCCGGGTCGAGCGCCGAGGTCGGCTCATCGAGAATCAGGATGTCGGCCTCGCGGCGCATGTAGGCGCGGGACAAGGCGATCTTCTGCCATTGACCGCCGGACAGTTCCTGCCCACCGGCGAACCAGCGCCCGAGTTGTGTGGCATAACCGCGATCCAGACGCTCGATAAAGGGCGCAGCCATGCCCTCGGCGGCGGCCTCCTGCCAACGCTGTTCATCGTTGAACGCCAGGGTGTCGCCGACGCCGATGTTCTCGCCGACCGAGAACTGGTAACGGATGTAGTCCTGAAAAATCACGCCGATGCGGCGACGCAGCGCGTCTTCTTCCCACGCCTGCAGATCACTGCCGTCCAGCAGTATGCGGCCCTGATCGGGACGGTACAGGCGGGTCAGCAGTTTGATCAGCGTGGTCTTGCCGGAACCGTTCTCCCCCACCAGCGCCACGCTGTGTCCAGGCACCAGGTGCAGATCGATGCCTTCCAGCGCGGCGCGACTGGCACCCGGATAACGGAAACCGACGTTCTCGAAACGCAAACCATCGCCGGGCAGTGCGCCTACCGTCAGGCTGCCGGTATCGACCACCACCGGTTCCGCCAGGTATTCATAAAGACTCGACAGATAGAGGCCATCCTCATAAAGACCACTGATGGCGCTGAGACTGTTGCTCACCGCCGTCTGCCCCTGCTTGAACAACACCAGGTACATGGTCATCTGGCCGAGGCTGATGTTGCCATGGACCGCATCGACCACCACCCAGGCATACGCCAGATAAAACGCAGCGGTGCCCAGCAGCCCCAACCCGAAACCCCAGCCATCACGCCGCAGCGTCAACCGCCGGTCTTCGGCATAGAGACGGGCGAACGTCTCGCGATAACGCTTCAACAACAGCGGCGCAAAACCGAACAGCTTGACCTCTTTGATATAGCCTTCGTGGGACAGCAGCGTCTCGATGTAGTTTTGCTGGCGACTCTCCGGTGCGCGGCGGGTGAACAGGCGGAAGGCATCCCCGGAAAAATGCGCTTCGGCAAAGAACACCGGCAACGCGCCGACCACCAGCAGCACCAGGGCCCACGGCGAAAAATGCACCAGCAATACGCCGAAGCTGATCAACACGATCAGGTTCTGGATCAGCCCCAACGACTTCATCACCAGCGCCAACGGCCGGGTCGAAGCCTCGCGCCGCACCCGCACCAGCTTGTCGTAGAACTCGGAATTCTCGAACTGCACCAGCGATAACGTCTGGGCCTTTTCCAGAATCATCGTATTGACCTTCTGCCCCAGCTGCACCCGCAACAGCGACTGCTGCACCGACAGCGCCCGCTGGGCCCCGGACAGCAACGCCAGCACACCGGCCTCAAACAGCACATAACGCACCACCGGCCACAACGGCGCACTGCCCTGCTGCGCGTGCAACTGCATGGCAAAGACCACCGCATCGACGATGCGCTGGCCCAACCAGGCGGCCAGCGCGGGCAGGACGCCCGCGATCAGGGTTGCCAGCACCAGACCGAGGAATAAGCCGCGGGAGGTTCCCCAGACCAGCAGCAAGGCGCGCCTGGCCTGGTCGAGCAAGGCAGTGAAGCGGTTAAGAGCAACTGGCATACGGCGCTGGACCCGGCTTGGTGAGAACAACAATGCGCCATGGTACTTCAGCCAGGGATCGGCGCGGGTTCTCCAGAGGAAGCAGTCTTGGGTTTGGCGGCCGGGCAGACATCAACGCCCACCAGACTGGCACGAGGTACAAACTGCACCGCCTTTGAGTCTGTCTTCCACAGGCGCACAAAATAAGTACCGTCTGCCTCGGCAATGACGCGTAACGGGCGACTGAAGCCGGGCCTGTCGGGATCCGTGAGCGCCTCGAGCCCTTTGCTCTCGGGGGCGAAATTCATGAGGGTGCAATTGCGTGCGCCGGAGGCCGAGACTTGAAAGGCAAACCCGCCCAGTTTGGCGCCTGTGGGTGGATACAAACCCAGAACGATGACCAGGACCATGACGGCGGACGCTATCAGGGCCACCGGGTTGTCATGGCTGCGCATCTTCACCACGAACAACGCACCCAGCAGCTGGATGATCCAGACCACCAGCAATTCCACCAGCATCAGCGGCACCAGCCACCACAGATTGCTGACGTATCGGCCGGCGATGTCGATCGCCACAATCGTGACATTGAGAATCACGCACACCTGAACAAAGGCGGACATGACGCAGGCAATGCGAAAATCCATCGACACCGGGCCTTCCACACCGCGCGTCATCAGCCAGTAGTAGCAGGCAATCGTCAACCCGGTACCCACTACCGCCGCGGTGCCCCAGTACCAGTTGCCCGTCACTTGGGAGCCGATCACGCACAGCACCGCGCAGAAGGTGCCGAGGATCAACAGGCTACCGCCCCAGCGTCTTAGCATTCGACTGTGGCGTGCCCTGTTCTCTGGAGTGGTTTGTTCAAGGCTGAGCTCATCGCTCAGCCGCTTGCCAGAATCATTCAGTCGATGAAACAGGACGAAAATCGGCAACAGGACGAAAGCCAACAGGATCGAAATGATGAAAATGAGTATCGCGGACATGACCGGCAGTGCAGAGATGACGGCTGAAGAGGTGATACTCAGCGGGATCTTTTCTTCCTGAATGTATTGATACAGGTACGCCCCGGCAGTGAGCAGTATGACCAGGGTCAATGGCCAGGCGCGCTCATTGAGCCACAACAGGCTTTTACTCAATTGGCCATAGCGATCGGGTGTCGGGTTTACGGTTCGCGGGGGAATGTTTTCAATATCGGTCATCGACAAGCTCCAGTTCCTTGGGGTCAGCGTCCTTGTTGCAAACAGCGTTGAACAGAGACTAGGAGCTGGGACTGTACAACCCGAAACCGCCAAAAACATCGGGGTCGCGCTTAATCAGACGGGTCTGTCAGAGCCTTCCGACAATTCACCCTGAAACCGCGCCCGATACCGCCCCGGACTCTCCCCCGTCCATTTCTTGAACGCCCGATGAAACGCACTCGGCTCCTGAAACCCCAGACGCTCGGCAATATCGCCGATGCTCGCCTTGCTCTGGCGTAACTGCTCGAATGCCACCCCGCGCCGCACTTCATCCTTGATCTCCTGGTACGAACAGCCTTCGCGCTCCAGTTTGCGGCGGAAGGTGCTGGAGCTCAGGTGCTGTTCCAGGGCGAAGGCCTGCAAGGTCGGCCATTCGCTGTAATGGCTGTGGCGCAGGCGCTGATGCACCTGCGACGCCAGGCCGTGCTGGTTGCGGAAGCGGATCACCAGCCATTGCGGTGCGGTGCGCAGGAATACTTTCAACGAGGCCAGGTCCTGAATCACCGGCAAGCGCAGGTAATGACTGGCAAATTCGATCTCGGTGCGTTCGGCGCCGAAGGTCAGGTTGGGGCCCCAGAGCAAACGGTCATCGCTGAGGGGAACGCGCTGATGGCGGAAGTCCGCACGATCAATGGGGATGCGTCGACCGCCCAGCCAACACAGCAGGCTGATCATCAACACCAGGAACGTCTCTTCGCCCAAACGGGCGAGGTCATCGTTTTGCGCGCGGGTTTCCAGGCTGATGACCGCCCGTTTGCCGCGCACGGTCAGGGTGCCGCGAAAGTCCCGCAGGAACAGGGCGAAGTTGACCAGGCACTGGCGCATGGCTTTGTGCAGGTCAGGCTCCTGAATCAGCGCCCGGCAAATCAGGGCGAAGCTGCCCGGTGGCATGCCATGGGAGTCGAGGCCGAAGAATTCGTCGTCGAATTCGCGGATCTGGATCAGCCACAGGGCGGCAAATGCACTGGCCGGGATCCGTGCCGTGGGTTGTTCCATCAATACCGGGTCAATGCCCGCCTGTTCCAGCGCAGTCCCCAGGCGCTGCGGATCGTTCCCCATTTTCTGGACCATGGCCTGCACGAAGTAGGCGGCCACCGAGTCTTTTTCCCGCATGTTAACGCTTCTCTCCCCATTGCCCGACTGGCAAAAAACACCAGTTCCGTTGAACAGTTTCGGCATAGGACAACCGCCCTGCCGGATCTAGACTCGTGGCCAATAGTACGCTTTCGGCCGTTGCGGCGGCCAAGGTATCGCAAGGTTTGAGCGCAAGGACACAGAACATGAATCTGCAAGACATTGGCGTGATCGGCGCGGGCACCATGGGCAACGGCATTGCGCAAGTCTGCGCCCTGGCCGGCTTCAAGGTGACCTTGATCGACATTTGCGACAGCGCCCTGCAAAAGGCCATTGCGACGGTCGGCAAAAACCTTGATCGGCAAATCGCCAAGGATACGCTGAGCCAGGAGCAAAAACTGGCCACCCTCGACAGGATCCGCACCAGCACCGACTACAGCAGCCTGCAGAACGTGCAACTGGTGATCGAAGCCGCCACGGAAAACCTCGAGCTGAAACTGCGCGTGCTGCAACAAATCGCCGCGCAGGTCAGCCCCGACTGCGTGATCGCCTCCAACACCTCGTCGCTGTCCATTACCCAACTCGCCGCCAGCGTCAGCCAGCCTGAACGTTTCATCGGCCTGCACTTCTTCAACCCGGTGCCGGTGATGGGCCTGATCGAGGTGATCCGCGGTCTGCAAACCAGCGATGCGACCCACGCCCTGGCACTGGACATGGCCACCACCCTGGGCAAGACCGCGATCACCGCCGGCAACCGTCCGGGCTTCGTGGTCAACCGGATCCTGGTGCCGATGATCAACGAAGCGATCCTGGTGTTGCAGGAAGGCCTGGCCAGTGCCGAAGAGATCGACGCCGGCATGCGCCTGGGTTGCAACCAGCCCATCGGCCCGCTGGCCCTGGCGGACCTGATCGGCCTGGACACCGTGCTGGCAATTCTCGAAGCCTTCTACGATGGCTTCAACGACAGCAAATACCGCCCTGCTCCGCTGCTCAAGGAAATGGTCGCCGCCGGCTACCTGGGACGCAAAACGGGGCGCGGCTTCCATGCCTATGCCTGAGCGTTGTACACGTTTCGCCGAGTACCGGGACAAAGTACTGGAGCTGTTCGCCAGCAAGGGTTTTGGCCAGGTCGGCATGCGAGAGCTCGCGACCTGCCTGGGGCTCTCGCCGGGTTCGTTGTATCACCATTACCCCAGCAAACAGCACTTGCTGCTTGATCTGATCGAAGAGTTCTACGAAGAGCTGCTGGCCACCCTGGGGCGCATCGCTCAACAGGCGCCGGCCAAGCGCGACAAACTGCAGGCGCTGATCCGCGCGCATGTGAACCTGCATCAGGAGATGCCCTGGCATTTTCGTCTGGTGGAGCGCGACAGCGGCTGCCTGAACGAAGAGCAACAGCAACGGGTCCGGCAACTGCGCGAGCAGTACGAACGCAAACTGCTGCTGATGCTCGGCACCCGGACACGGTTCAGTGAAGAGGGCCGGCTGGCCGCCGGGCATGCGATTGCCGCCTTGCTCAACAGCGCGCCCAGCTGGCTGGCGCAGCCTGCGCTGGATGAACCGGAGCGCGATGAAATGCTCGAAAGCCTGGTGCGTGGCGCCATCGAGCGTGTGCTCGCGCCGCGACGGGTACCCGAGGCAATAAGCCTGGCCTCGTCCATGGAAAAAACATCTAAAAAAACCCACCCGCCCGCCGCGTTTTAGGGTTTTGCTACCCGAGTCGAAGCACATCGGAATTCACTGGCCAGGCACAGGATCAACCGATGTGTACCCTCATTGACCGGGAGCTGTAACATGAAAATCAATCCCTACCTCATCTTCAACGGCGACTGCAAAGCCGCCTTCACGTTCTATGCCCAAGCCCTGCAAGGCCAGATCGAAATGATGATGACCTTCGGTGAAAGCCCGGCGCGCGAACACCTTCCCGCGGATCTGCACAACCTGATCATCCACACCCGCCTGTCAGTGGGCGATCAGGCGATCATGGGCTCGGACACCACGCCGGATCGCCCCACGGATGAAATGGCCGGCTGCTCGGTCTCGCTGAATGTCGACAGCATCGCCGAGGCGGAGCGCGTGTTCACGGCACTGGCCGAAGACGGCAAGGTGCAAATGCCACTGGAAGCCACGTTCTGGGCAGCGCGCTTCGGCATGCTGGTCGACCGGTTTGGCGTGTCGTGGATGGTCAATTGCGAAAAGGATCAGTGATCAAAGGGCCCGACCTGAAAAGGTTGGGCCCTTTCCCACCGGGGATCCGCGCTTTAGAACTTTCCGCCCAACGGATACTCGACCGCCAGACGAATCTGATTGGCATCCAGTTCGGCCTGGGCCGTGTTCCCGCGATGCACCGCATGCCTCAGGGAAAACGCCAGGTTCTTCGCCACCCCCGACTGCACCACGTACCGGGCCTGCAGATCGCGCTCCCAGTGCTTGCCGCCCTGCCCGTAACCCAGCCACTTGTAACCCCCGTTGGGGTCCATGTGACTGCCGTCGATGCCGCTGCCGCGAACGTACAGTGCACTGAAGCTCAGCCCGGGAATGCCATAGCCGGTCAGGTTCAGATCGTAGCGGGCCAGCCAGGACGCTTCTTCGGGGGCGTTGAAGTCGGACAATGCCACGGCATTGCTCAGGTAGATCGCACCACGGGTCACGTAGTCGAAGGGCGTGTCGCCATCGACTTTCTGATAACCCAGCCCAACACTGTGGGAACCGATCTTGTAGGTCGACAGCAAACTCCAGGTGGTGTTGTCGATGCGGCCGGACAGGGCTTGGCCGGTGTCCTGGGTGCGGTACAGGTTGAGGTCGAAGACCAGCTCCTGGCCTGGCACCAATGGCAGGGTGTAGAGCGCTCCCAGATAATGCTGGCGCCAGGTGTCATCGTAGACTGCGCTGAACAGGCTGGCGCTGAGACCTTTGACTGCAGTGTTGCGCACGCCCACCAGATCGAAGCTGTTGCCCTGCCTGCCGTTGGAATAATTGACCACAAAGCCTTGGTCGTGGCTGCTGGCGTTGCGGTCGGTGCTCTCGTTGAAATGCCCGCCATAGAGGGTGGTGGCGGGCAGTTCGCGGGTGGTCAGCAGCCAGCCCGTGGCGGTTTCCGGCAGCAGGCGACTGTCGGATGAGCCGAACACCGGGGTCTTCACCCGCTGCTCGCCGTAGCGCAACTCCGTCGACGACCAGCGCAGCTTGGCCACCGCGCCGCCCCGACTGAATTCATCCTTGGGATGCCCGTCATTGTCCACGCCCAGCACCCGCGCCTTGCCGGCCCGACCACCGCCGCTGTCCAGTTGCCAACCGGAATATACATGGGCATCCAGGCCCACCCCCAGGGTGCCGGTCGTATAGCCGGAGGTGAAATCGGCCATCAGGCCATACCCCCACTCCTCGGCCAGGTCACTGCGTTCGCTTCGGGGTTTGAAGGCATTGCGTGCGCCATTGCTCAGCGAGCCGTGCTGATAGTCGCGCCGATCATAGAGGCTGCGGTTGAGCAGGCTCCATTGGCTGTCCTCGACAAAGCCTTTGGCGGTGTCTTGCTCCGAGGCCAGGGCGAGCAGGGACTGCCCGCCCAATGCCAGAAGCAGGGTATGCGTCGATAGGGTTTTCACAGTGCAACTCCAGGAAAATCGGGGTTGGCAAGGTGTCCCGCCGATCGGGGGACACCCTTTGGGCACGTCAGAGGTATTTGAGGATCGCGATGTCGCGGCGGCGCTGCTTGAGGTTGGCGAACCAGCGCGTCGGGAAGAACAGCAACACCCCGAGGATCACGCTCCACAGCCACACCGTCGGCAAATTGTCGAAGCCGTAGTAAGCGCCCTGATTGGCGCCCCAGATCGCAACGGCCACCAGGTACATGGCCTTGAGCACATACAGGTGCAGCAAGTAGAAGAACATCGGCGCGCCGCCGTAGATCGCCAGGGTGGCGATGGACCAGCGTTCCTGCAGCTTCTCGAACCACGCCAGCAGAATCAGCGAGAGGCCCAGCGTCGGCATCAGGAACATCAGCGACGGCGGGTACTTCTTCGCACTCATGAAGCTCATGAAGGTGCGTAGCGAATCACCGGTCTGCACCCAGGGTTTCTCGCCGTAGACGTTCAGATAACGAATGAACACGAACGCCACCAGCAGGCCGAAGCCGAGTTTCAGCAGCCGGGAATTGCGCTCGGCCGACGGCATGTCCTTGCCAAACCACGGGCCGATGCCCCAACCCAGCAGGATCACACCGATCCAGGGCAATACCGGGTACGTGGTGCGCGCCCGGGTGAACTCGGTGATGTCGATGAATACCCGTTGATGCAGGATCGACCAGGGCACGAAGAACGGCGACTCAGGCCCCACGGTCACGCCATCGAGCAAGTTGTGCCCGGCGACGATGGCCACCCCGAGCACGATCAGCCAGCCGCGTTTGAAGTGCAGCAGTCCGGCAAGCACGATCATGCAGATGCCGATGCACCAGATCACCTGCAGCCACAGGGTCTTGGGCGGGAATTCGGCGTTCCAGGCGAAGCAGACGAAGGTGACTTCGAGAAACACCAGGAACAGCCCGCGCTTGAGCAGGAATACCGAGGTTTCCTTAGCCGTGTGTTTCTGACTGTAGAGCCAGGCCGACAGACCGGTGAGGAAGATGAATGCCGGGGCGCAGATTTCGCTGAGCATGCGGGTAAAGTACAGGTCCGGCGTGACGCTCAAGGCATCGATCGGATCGGTCACCTGCAGGTGCAGCAGAAAGGTTTCGCGCACGTGGTCGATCAGCATCAGCAGCATGACGAAACCGCGCAGGGCGTCGATCGCCAGCATCCGGGTGTTGGCCTTGACGGCACTGGTTGCAAGTGCAGGGGAAACGGTTCCCGCCTGCCCTGCCAATCCTGAAGATAGGGACATATCAGTCACTCATGTAAAGGTCGATGGACGACAGCCGGGTCAGGCCTGCTTCTTCAGCCGGGCGACTTCCGAGGCCGGCAGTTGCGACGGTGCCCGCGGCAACGGTGCCTGGCCCTGTGTTCGATAGAATGACAAGGTCGAACTGAAGCTCTTCAGGTCGAACGGCTCGGTCTTGCCCTGGGGGCTGACGCGCTCGCCGGGGGTGCGGTCCTTGTATTCGACGGCCACCACGTACGTGCCCTGCCATGGCAAATCGAAGCTGACCTTGCCGGTCGCATCGGTGCGCCGGGTAAAGACCTCACCGGAGCCCGTTTCCAGCATAACATCCTGATCTGGAATAGGTTTTTCGGAATAGTACACCTGAAACTGCGCTTTATTTCCCTCAATCAGGCCGGTGGGGACAATATCGAGCGTCAGTTCGGGAGTCCGCGCGCGCAAATCGCCGACCCAACGGGTGGCCGGCGTCCAGTGGGTCTTCAGGGTTTTTTCGGCCTCATGCAGGTCGAAGATCGGATAGTGCGGGTCCTGGGCCAGCAGCGAGTCATCGGCTTTCGTCTGGTGGGCCACCTTAAAAGCCTGGCGCTGCAAAGTCAGGGTCAGCGGTTGCGGGTTGCTCACCAACCAGCCCTTGAGTTGCTGGAAGCGGTCCATCCCGCCCGGCGTGACTTCCAGGATGTTCTTCTCGTATTCCCCGTAGTACAGCGCCAGTGGCTGGCCGGGTGGTTGTTCATACCAGATCTGATGCGCCTCGCTGCTGCTCGCCAGCATGAAGACGCCGAAACCCAATAGTGCCTTTGCGTTGCTCATTCGCATTTTTTCGCTCCGATTGGTGTCATTCAGCGGATCGTGGCAACCGCCCTGGCCGGGTCGACAGCCACGCCACAATCCACGCCCTCTCTGAGCGCATTACAACGCAGGCACTTTTGCGCTGTGCTCCGAATTCATCGCTTACAACGCTACCGGCAACTGTTTTCGGCTCGAAAACAGCCGTTTATGCGGACTGCGCCAGTACGAGGCGCCTCGGGGCGGTGCTGTCGGTCCGATGTCCAAACGCGGTGCATTTCAGATTCACCGCCTCCTCTATCGCACGCAATCAATGTGGGAACGAGCTTGCTCGCGAAGGCGTCCTGCCAGTCGATATTGATGTCGATTGACGCACCGCTTTCGCGAGCAAGCCCGCTCCCACATTAATTGCCTGTGTGCATGCGCTTGAGTGACCGGCAGCAGGACGCCGCGCACCTCTCTCAAGGTCGCGGCGGACTGCACGGGAAGGGGAATGAGGGATGTTTCAGTGACGCAGAAGCTTGCGCAACGGCACGCCGTCCTTGAGCACCGGGGACTTGATGACGATGTAACTGAAGTACTTGGAGATGCCGATGTTCTTGTCCAGCAGGCTTTCGACCACTTCCTGATAATGCTGGATGCTGCGGGTCATGAAACGCACCAGGTAATCGTAACCACCACTGATCAGATGGCACTCCAGTACCTCATCGACCAGACGGATGTTGGATTCGAATTTGGCGAAGTCTTCACGCTTGTGGTCGCTCAAGGTAATTTCAGTGAAGACCGTGACCGAGTCGGTGATCTTCGCCAGGTTCAGGTGCGCCTTGTAGCTGGAAATATACCCCGCCGATTCCAGCCGCTTGACCCGTTGCAGACAGGGACTGGCCGACAGTCCTACGGCATCGGCCAGGCTGACGTTGGTCATGCGCCCGTCCTTCTGCAGCTCGACCAGAATACTGATATCGATCCGGTCCAGTTTTACTAACCCTTCCATTGCCTACCTCTGACTGCCATTTGTAGGACAATCTTCTAGCAAAATCAGCGCCGTAAAGACAGCTGATGCTGCGCCACCAGATCCGCCATGCTGTTGATGCAATAATCCGCAGCACAGGGAGTCGGCTGTTTTGCCCGCCCGCGACAGATCAGGCACAGGGCCCTGACCGCCTGTCGACCGACCGAAGGTCGGGTCACCTGGAGGATGTCAGCGGCGTGCAGTTCGTTGGCTTGCAGCCACTGCGGATCGAGCAAGGGATCACTCGCCAGTGAAATGAAATCCTCAGGACTGATCCCCAGGCGCTCACAGAGCAGACCGCGATCTTCGGCGTCCCGGTCGCCCTGCACCAGCAGGCGGTAGAACTTGCGCAGGTACAACATTGCACCCGGCGCATCCTCGAACAACGACCAACCGGCCACCGAACGGGCAAAGCTCATGCCCTCCTCCCAGCTCGCCTTCAGCCCCCAGCGCTCGGCCAGTTGCCGATGGGCGAAACACAATAAACCACTGAACCCCAGCTCCTCGAAACGCGGGTAAAGCCCCCGAATCACCTCGGCGTATTCGGCCAGCACCTGATCCTTTTCAGGACGTCCGCCCCGGCTGTCGAGCAGCGGTTGCAGTGCGGTCCAGACCCCCGAATCCCGATCGACCAGGACTTCATCGCAATCGATGAGCAGTGCTCGATAATCAGTCAGCCCCATGGTGCGCAAAGCCTCCGATGATGCATTCCATTCCATCCATGCTCCATAAACGCTCACGGGCGATGCCTTGCGGCACCGCCCCGAGCGCGGGCATGGGCTTACTTCAAGACCCGTGCCAATGCCGCTTGCAGAATCTGCAAAGCTTCGTCGACCTGCGCTTCGGTGGCCACCAAGGGTGCGAGGAAACGCAACACGTTGCGGTACACCCCACACTTGATCACCAGCAGGCCACCGACCCGGGCTTCATCGATCAGGCGCTGGTTGAGGTCGGCGTCCGGCGTGCGGGCTTCGTCATCCTTGATCAGTTCGATCGCCAGCATGAAACCGGTGCCGCGCACGTCGCCGATTTGCCCGTGAAGGGCCTGCAGCCGCAACAACCCCTGGCGCAGCCGCTCGCCCAGTGCTTCGCCGCGGGCCAGCAGCTGTTCTTCCTCGTAAGCCTCGATCACCGCCAGGGCCGCCGCGCAGGACAGGGCATTTCCGCCATAGGTGCCGCCCAGACCACCCGGCAGCGGCGCATCCATGATCGCCGCCTTGCCGACCACGCCGGACAAGGGCAAACCACCGGCCAGGCTCTTGGCCACGGTGACCAGATCCGGCTGGATGCCAGCGTGTTGGAAACCGAACCACTTGCCGGTACGGCCGAAGCCGGTCTGGATTTCATCGAGGATCAACACAATGCCGTGCTTCTCGGTCAGGGCACGCAGGGCCTGGAGAAACTCCGCCGGTGCCGAGAGGAAACCACCATCGCCCTGCACCGGTTCGATGATGATCGCGGCCACGCGCTCAGGGGCAACCTGGGTCGCCAGCAGCTCGTCGAGGGCCTTGAGGGCCATGTCGCTGCTGACCCCTCGATAAGCATTCGGATACGGCGTATGGAACACCTCCGGAGCGAAGGGGCCGAAGTTCTGTTTGTAAGGCTGGCTCATGCCGGTCAGCGTGGTGCCAAGCAACGTACGGCCGTGGAAGCCGCCGCGAAAGGCGATCACCGCCGAGCGGTTGGTGTGGGCACGGGCAATCTTCACCGCGTTTTCCACCGCTTCGGCGCCGGAGGTGAAGAACGCCGCTTTATAAGCTTCTTTGCCCCCGATCATTTCGCACAGGCGCTGGGCCAGGTCCAGATACGGTTGATAGGCCACCACCTGGAAACAGGCGTGGGTGACTTTCTGCAACTGGGCCTGTACCGCGGCGACCACCTTCGAATGGTTGTGGCCGATGTTCAATACGCCGATGCCGCCGACGAAGTCCAGGTAGCGCTTGCCATCCACGTCCCACAACTCGGCCCCCTGTGCGCGATCGATCACCAGGGGGTGAGCGGTAACCAGGCCACGCGGCACGAATTGATCGCGCTGACGGAGCAAATGAGGGGTTTCGTCGACTTTGCTGTTCATGGCATTTCCCATCGTGAGTCCGGCAACCGGGAGGTGGTTGCGATGGTGTTCAGGTTAAGGCTTGCGCGAAACGATCTACGCCGAACTTGACCCCTGAGAAATTCGGATCGACTGTTTTCACCCCGCCAAACGGCAGATTCCTTCAGCCCGCCGAATCTGCCGGCCACTTACCGATAGCACCTCGCGCAAGCCGTTTAACCCGGCCCTTTCGACAGATCCTGCGCCGACATTGCGCGATGATGGACAACCCCCTCATCCTTTTCAGGAAATACCCATGGCCCTGCTTTATATAGCTGACCCAGTGCGCGGCGAACAGTGGCAAGCGCTGTTTGCCGAACACGCCCCGGATATCGAATGGCGCGCCTGGCCGGACATCGGTGATCCCGAGGACATCGAGTACCTCGCTGCGTGGCAGGCGCCCGATGATCTGCAAGCGCTGCTGCCGAATTTGAAGGTGCTGTTCGCCTTGTCTGCCGGGGTCGATCAACTGGACCTCGCTCGCTTGCCGGCGAGCCTGCCAGTGGTGCGCCTGCTGGACCCGGGCATCACCCGCGGCATGTGCGAATACGCCAGTTTCGCCGTGCTCAGCCTGCACCGGGACATGCTGCGTTACCGCCAGCAGCAAATGGCGCGCTGCTGGCAGGCGCACTTGCTGCAACCTGCGGCCTCGCGTCGAGTCGGGGTCATGGGCCTCGGCGCCCAGGCCAGGGAAATTCTGGCAACGTTGCAGCCACTGGGTTTTGCGCTATCGGGCTGGGCCCGCAGCGCCCACCAGGTACCGGGCGTGGCGTGTTATGCCGGCAACGAACAACTGCCGGCGTTCCTCAGCCAGTGCGACATCCTGTTATGCGTACTGCCGCTGACCGGGCAGACTCAGGGCATTCTCGATCGTCAACTGTTCCGGCAACTGCCCCAGGGTGCGGCGCTGATCAACATGGGCCGTGGCGGGCATCTGGTGGAAGGCGATCTGCTGGAGGCGCTGGACAGCGGGCACCTCAGCGGCGCGGTGATCGATGTGCTGCAGCAGGAACCGGCGCCGCAGGATCATCCGTTCTGGGATCATCCGCAGATTCTGCTGACACCGCATATTGCCGCGATGACTCAGCCGGAAAGTGCGTTTGGGGTGTTGCTGGAGAATATTCGCCGGTATCAACGGGGTGAACCGATGGAGGGCCAGATCGATCGCTCCCAGGGTTACTGAACACACAGATCCCCTGTAGGAGCTGGCTTGCCAGCGAAGGCGTAGTGTCAGTCGACATCAATATCGACTGGACGGACGCCTTCGCTGGCAAGCCAGCTCCTACAGTGGTTAGGGGTGGATTCAGAGATTGTCGGCGATGGCTTTGCCGACGTCTTGCGTCGACCCCTTCCCCCCCAGATCCGGCGTAATCGGCCCTTCGGCAATCACCCGCTCGATCGCCTGCAGTATCCCGTCATGAGCCGCGCGATACCGCTCGTCACCGTTACCCAGGAAATCGAGCATCAACGCCCCGGACCAGATCATCGCAATCGGGTTAGCAATGTTCTGCCCATAGATGTCCGGTGCCGAGCCGTGCACCGGCTCGAACAGCGACGGAAAACGCCGCTCGGGATCGAGGTTGGCCGACGGCGCGATACCGATGGTGCCGGCGCAGGCCGGGCCGAGGTCGGAGAGGATGTCGCCGAACAGGTTCGACGCCACCACCACATCAAAGCGGTCCGGCTGCAACACGAAACGCGCGCACAGAATATCGATGTGCTGTTTGTCCCAGGTAATGTCCGGATACTGCGCGGCCATCAACGCCGTGCGTTCGTCCCAATACGGCATGCTGATGGAGATGCCGTTGGACTTGGTGGCCGCCGTCAGGCGCTTGCGCGGCCGGGTCTGGGCCAGCTCGAAGGCGAACTTGAGAATCCGGTCGACGCCACGACGGGTGAACACCGACTCTTGCAGCACGAATTCATGGTCGGTGCCTTCGAACATCTTGCCGCCGACCGACGAATACTCGCCCTCGGTGTTCTCGCGGATTACCACGAAATCGATGTCCCCCGGCTTGCGTCCCGCCAGCGGGCACGGCACCCCGGGGAACAGCCGCACCGGGCGGATGTTCACGTACTGGTCGAAGTCGCGGCGGAACTTGAGCAGCGAACCCCACAGCGAAATATGGTCCGGGACCTTGTCCGGCCAGCCCACCGCGCCGAAGTAAATCGCATCGAAGCCCTTGAGCTGTTCGAACCAGTCATCGGGCATCATCTGCCCGTGTTCCAGGTAGTAATCGCAGTGGGCCCAGTCGAGCACCTCGATGCTCAGGTCCAGTTGCCACTTCTTCGCAGCCTGCTCCAGTACCCGCAACCCCTCCGGCAGCACTTCCTTGCCAATGCCATCGCCGGCAATCGCGGCGATTCTGAATGTCTTGCTCATCAATCATGGCTCCCCGTGTCTGTGCGTTACAGCCCGCCGATGTGGAAGGCTTTGACTTCAAGGTATTCATCCAGGCCGTACTTGCTGCCTTCACGGCCCAGGCCCGATTGCTTGATGCCGCCGAACGGCGCGACTTCCATGGAAATGATCCCGGTGTTGAGCCCGACCATGCCAAACTCCAGCGCTTCGCCAAAACGCCATGAACGGCGCAAGTCCTGGGTGAAATAGTAGGCGCCTAAACCATAAGGCGTGGCATTGGCCAGCGCGAGGGCTTCGGCTTCATCGGTAAAGCGCATCAAAGGCGCTACCGGGCCAAAGGTTTCTTCGTTGGCCAGCAGCATGCCGGCGTGGGCTTCGCCAAGGACCGTCGGCTGGACAAACTGGCTGTCGCCCGCGGGCATGCCGCCGCAGAGCACGCGCGCACCCTGGCTCAGGGCATCGTCGATGTGCCGGGCGACCTTGCTCACCGCCGCCGGGTTGATCAGCGGGCCGATGCTGACGTCGGCGTCCAGCCCGTTGCCGACCTTGAGCTTGCCCACCTCCTCCACCAGGCGCGCAGCGAAACGTTCGTAGATGCCGTCCTGCACCAGGATGCGATTGGCGCAGACGCAGGTCTGGCCGGCGTTGCGAAACTTGCTGAGCATGAGGCCGGCCACTGCCTGCTCCAGGTCAGCGTCGTCGAACACAATGAACGGCGCATTGCCGCCCAGTTCCAGGCTCAGACGCTTGATGTGTTCGGCGCTCTGGCGCATAAGCAGGCGGCCCACGGCGGTGGAACCGGTGAAGGAAATCTTGCGCACGGTCGGGTTGCCGGTGAGCTCTTCGCCGATGCCGGCGGGCAGGCCGGTGACCACGTTGAACACCCCGGCCGGAATGCCGACCCGTTCGGCCAGCACCGCCAGGGCCAGGGCCGACAGTGGTGTCAGCTCCGAGGGTTTGACGATGATCGGGCACCCGGCCGCCAAGGCCGGTGCGCACTTGCGGGTGATCATCGCGTTGGGGAAGTTCCACGGAGTGATCGCGGCGCACACGCCGACCGGTTGCTTGAGGGTCAGCAGCCGGCGATCGCCGCTGGGGGCCGGCATGGTTTCGCCGTAGACCCGCCGGGCTTCTTCAGCGAACCATTTGACGAAGCCGGCACCGTAGCGGATTTCGCCCTTGGCTTCGTTGAGCGGTTTGCCCTGTTCGCAGGTCATGATCAATGCCAGGTCGTCGAGGTTGTCGATCATGGCCTGATACCAACGCTCCAGCAGCGCTGCCCGCTCCCCCGCCGGGCGCGCACGCCACGCGGGCCAGGCACGCTCGGCCGCTTCGACGGCGCGACGGGTTTCGCTGTCGCGCATCGCCGGTACTTGGGCGAGCACCTGGCCGCTGGCGGGGTCGATGACGTCCAGGGTCGCGGCGTTGTCGGCGCCGGTCCACTGGCCGTCAATGTAGGCGAGTTCTACCAGAAGGCTGGGGTCTTTCAAACGATTTTTGAGCATGGTCGAGTCCTGATCCGAGACAGGTTCCAGTCTAGGGAGGGGCTGCGGAGGAGGATGCTGAAAGCGTCTGATGGGCAGCGTCGGATGCTGAAATTTGCGATGGGACGGCAGGCTCTACCGAGGGGACATAGGGTCTGTCCAGGTAAACACAGAACCCTGTGGGAGCGAGCTTACTCGCGAAGGCGGTGTTACAGGCAACAATGATGTTGAATGTGACGGCCCCTTCGCTGGCAAGCCAGCTCCTACAGTTGATCGGTGCTGGCCTTGGGACCTGATTACAGTTTCAGGGACTCCAGCAACCCTTCCAGAAACCGCTCCCCCGCCTCCATCTGGCTGATCTCGATGAACTCGTCCGGCTTGTGCGCCTGTTCGATCGACCCCGGGCCGCAGACCACCACCGGCACATCCAGGCGCTGCTTGAACAGCCCGCCCTCGGTGCCGAAGGAGACCTTGGCGGTGCCGGTGTCCGGCGCGGCGAAGTTTTTCAGAAAGCGCACCGCTTCGACGCTCGGATGCGTGTCCAGGCCGGGATACACATTGATGGTTTCAATCTCGATGGCCGCGACGCTGGACAGCTTTTTCGCCTCGCGCACAATCACTTCGGCGCGCTCGCGCATCTGCTCCAGGAACTGATCCAGATCGTCCGCCGGCAAGTTGCGCACTTCGAAATCCAGGGTGCACAGGTTGGGCACGATGTTCAGCGCCTTGCCGCCGACAATCTGCCCGACATGCACGGTGCTGTAAGGCACGTCATAGTCGCCATCCTGAGCGCCCTGCTCCTGCAACTGCTGCTGGCTCTGACGCAGCGCGGCGATGAAATCGCAGGCCACGTGAATTGCGTTGACCGAACGCGGGGCCAGCGAGGAATGTGCCTCCAGGCCACGGCAGTACGTGCGGTAAGACCCCTTGCCCTTGTGCCCGAGCACGAACTGCATGTTGGTCGGCTCGCCGATCAGGCACAGGAACGGCCGCACCGGCGCCAGGTGCAGCACGTCGAGTAAACGACGCACACCGACGCAGCCGGTTTCCTCGTCGTGGGACAGCGCCAGTTGCAGTGGCCGGCTCAACGGGCTGTCCGCCGCGTCGAGCATGGCGTCGAGGGCCAGGGCGATGAAGCCCTTCATGTCGCAACTGCCACGGCCATAGATCCGCCCGTCCTGCACCGTCGCCTGGAATGCCGGGAAGGTCCAGGCCTGCCCCGCCGCCGGCACCACGTCGGTATGGCCGGACAGCAGAATCCCCGGCAACTCCCGGGGGCCGGTGCTGGCAAACAGATTGGCCTTTTGGCCGCTTTCGTCCTTGACGATCAGCGACTCGATGCCTTTGCTCAGCAGCAGGTCGCGCACGTATTCGATGAGCGCCATGTTCGACTCGCAAGAGACGGTGTCGAAGGCCATCAGGCGTTTGAGAATGTCCAGTACACGAGGTTTCATGAGGCCTTGCTCCGTTGCTCGGCGGAAAGGGCGAACCGGTTGATGGAGAACGGCTCAATTGAAGTGCTGGTGCTGCCGGTGCTGATCAGTTCGGCCATCACGTCGCCGACGCCCGGACCGAGCTGGAAGCCATGGCCGCAGAAGCCGAAGGCATAGAACAAGCCATCGACAGTGCCGCTCGGGCCCATCACCGGCAGGGAATCGGGCAGGTAACCCTCGATGCCGCTCCAGACCCGGATGATGTTGAGGTTGCCGACTCCCGGCAGCAGGCGGCGCATTTGTTCGAGCTGATTGAGGATGCTGCGCGGCTCGACCTGGGCCCGGCGATTGAGCATGTCCGGTTTGCTGCGGTAGCCGCCGCCGATGACAATGTTGCCCCGAGGAATCTGCCGGAAATAGATCACTTCCTCGGGAATTTTGGTGTACACGCCGATCACCGTCGGCAACGCGTAGGGCACCGGCTCGGTCACGGCCATTTGCGGGCCGTGGGTGTCCAGCGGCACCGGTTCGCCGAACTGGGCAGAGAGCTTCTGCCCCCAGGCACCCGCGGTGATCAGCAACTGCGCGGCACTGAACCGGCGGCCGTCGGTGGTGCTGATGCTGAACTCGCCGCCGACCTTCTGCACCTCGGCGACTTCGGTCTGCTCCTCGATCCGCGCGCCGAGGCGGCGTGCGGCACGGGCAAAGGCCGGGGCTGCCAGGCGCGGATTGGCGTGCCCATCGTGGGGCGCATAGGAACCGCCCTTCACGTCCCGCCCGAGGAACGGAAAACGCGCGTGCAGCTCGGCGCCACGAAAGATCTGCAGGTCCAGCTGCGCCGCTTCGGGCGCTGCCGCGTAAGCCTCAAGCTCGGGGATTTCGTCTTCGCGGTAACACACCCGCATGTGGCCACTGGCGATGAATTCGAGGTCGTCATCGATCAGCTCCGGCAGACGCTTCCACAGCGCCCAGGAACGGTTGGCCAACGCCAGCTGGCCGAGGTACCGCCCTTGGCGCCGCACGTTGCCGAAGTTCACGCCACTGGCGTACTGACCAATCTGGTCGCGCTCCAGCAGGATCACCGACTGCCCCCGCCGGCGCAGGAAAAACGCCGCCGCCGAGCCCATCAGGCCGCCGCCGACAATCACGACATCGGCTTTTTGTACCGTCATGGCGACACCTCAGTGGTGAGCATCGAAAGCGGTTTGACCGGCGCCTGGCCGCGTTGACGGCCGACCTGTTGCACCTTGACGCCGGCCGCCGCGGCAATCACCTCGGCCCCGGCCTGGGAGCAATAACGGCCCTGGCAACGGCCCATGCCGACCCGGCTGAACGCCTTGGCCCGATTGACTTCACAAGCACCTTTTTCGCTGACGGTGCGGCGCAACTCGCCGGCGCTGATCATTTCGCAGCGGCAGACGATGGCTGCATCCGGCAGCGCCCTGGCGTGTTCGGCAGGCCAGGGAAACGCCTGGGCCAGGCCGAGGCGAAACTGGTCCATCACTGCCAGTGCGTGGCGTTGCTTGTCGCGCACACCGGCATTCACTGGCTGATGCAGGTCTTCCAGCAGCGCCATGGCCACCAGGCGTCCGGCGTGTTCCGCCGCATCCGCGCCGCGAATCTTCGAACCATCCCCGGCGGCATACACGCCATCGACTGAAGTCCGGCCATCCTCATCCACCGCCAGCCACCATTGGCCGGAGGCGTCATCAAAGCGCATGCGGCAACCGGCCAGATCGGCCAGCTGGGTTTCCGGGCGCAGGTGATACCCCAAGGCCACGGCGTCACAATCCACCCCCAGGGTCTCGCCTTTGGCGGTACGCACCCGCACACCGCTGACACCGCTCGCGGCGTCGCCCACCACTTGCAGCGGCTGGACCCCCAGGTGCACCGGGATCTTCGCCTGATACAGCTGCGCCAGCAGTTTCATCCCGGTGAACAGCAACCCGGGGCGCGCCAGCAGTTTGGGCATCGCCAGGATGCGTTTGCGCAGCGGCGAGGTGTCGAGCACCGCCGCCACGCTGGCGCCGGCCTTGACGTACTGGCTGGCCACCAGGTACAGCAACGGCCCGCTGCCCATGAATACCACGCTGTGGCCGATGGATACCGCCTGGGACTTGAGCGCGATTTGCGCCCCGCCGAGGCTGTAGGTCCCCGCCAGTTGCCAGCCTTCGATTGGCATCAAACGGTCGGTGGCGCCGGTGCAGAGGATCAATGCATCGTAATCCACCGTCGAATGTTGGCCCTGACTGACACAGCACAATTGCCCCGGCGTCAGGTTCCACACCAGGGTGTCCGGGCGATAGTCGATCTGCCCGCGCAAGCGGTCGAAACTTTGGTGCAGGTGCCGGGCCTTGGTGGCCTCGGTGCCGTAAAGGGTGGCGTAATCCCGGGTAAACCCTTCGGGCTGGCGGCGGTAGATCTGCCCGCCATCGCGACGGTTTTCATCGATCAGGATCGGCTTGAATCCCGCCGACATCAGGGTTTCGGCGCAACGGATACCCGCCGGCCCGGCGCCAACGATAACGACTTTTTTAGAGCTCAGCCGTGCAGTGGCCATTTCGCCTCCGGTTGTGTGGTGACGATGTCCAGCCCTTCACGGACCTCGTTGGAACAGGCGCGCAGACGTTCGCCGCCGCGGGTCCAGACCCAGCAATCCTGGCAGGCGCCCATCAGGCAAAAACCGGCGCGCCGTCCCGAGTCGAACTCCGACTGGCGCAACGCCGATCCCTGGGTCAGCAACGCGACCATCAGGGTGTCGCCACGCAACGCCTCGATGGGTGCGCCGTCCACGGTCAAACTGACGGTTGGCCGGCCCTGCTCGGCCAGTCTCACAAATCGCCCCTTCATGCATAGGCTCCCTGGGTCATGATGTTCAAATCCTGCTGGGTTTTCAGCAACTCGGCGCTGTCGTGGTGACAGAGGATTTCACTGCCGCCGGCGACGATGCGCCGGTTCGGTGCCGTGCGATTGCACACACCGTCGATCCGCACCGGGCACCGGCTGAGGAAGGTGCAGAGCTCTGGCACGTTGGCCTTGGCGCCGATCGGCGGCAGCTCGCCACAGGTGGTGCCGCAGCTCTCCAGCCAGCCCTGGCGCAGTTCCGGCACCGAATGAATCAACAGGTCGGTGTACGGATGGAACGGTGCCTGGGCGAACGCTTGCCGGGTGCCGGCCTGCACCTTGTGCCCGCTGTACATCACCACGATGTCGTCGCACAGCGCCCGCACCGTGGAAATGTCGTGGCTGATGAACAGGTAGGACACCCCCAGTTGCTGGCGCAGGTCGCGCAGCAGTTCGAGAATCGCCGCACCGACCACAGTATCCAGCGCCGAGGTTACCTCGTCGCAGAGAATCAGGTCCGGCTTGGCCGCCAGGGCCCGCGCCAGGTTGACCCGCTGTTTTTGTCCGCCGGACAGTTCGTTCGGCCGGCGTTCGGCCATGGCTCGCGGCAGGCGCACCAGGTCCAGCAATTCGCCGATGCGCTCGCGCAGCGCGGCGCCCTTGAGGCCGAAATACATTTTCAAGGGGCGGCCCAGAATAGTACTGACACTGTGCATCGGGTTGAGCGCGGTGTCGGCATTCTGGAACACCATTTGAATCCGTCGGAACTGTTCGTCAGTGCGCTCAGAGAGACTGCCACCCAGTGGCTGGCCATCGAAGGTCAAACTGCCCAACGCCGGAGTCAACAACCCCGCCACCACCCGCGCCAGGGTCGATTTACCCGAGCCCGACTCACCGATCACGCCGATGGCCTGGCCCCTGCGCACCGTCAGGTCGATGTCTTCCAGCACACGAATCGCCGGCATGCCGTGCGTGTTCTTGTTGCCGTAGCCGGCGGTCAGGCCCTGGATCGTCAGCAACGGCGTGTCTTCGGCGACACCACAGGGTGGGCGGATGGTGGTGTCCGGCCGCGCCGCCGCCAGCAGGCTGCGGGTGTATTCGTGGGCCGGGCCTTTAAGCAAGGGCGCGGTGGCGTTCTGTTCGAAAATCTGGCCGCCGTTGAGTACCACGATCTGATCGGCCATCTGCGCTACCACGGCCAGGTCGTGGGACACATAGACCGCTGTCGCGCCCCGTTCGCGCACCACCCGCTTGAAGGCGCGCAGCACGTCGATCTGGGTGGTCACGTCGAGGGCCGTGGTCGGTTCGTCGAGCACCACCAGCAGTGGATCGCTGATCAGCGCCATGGCCGCCATCACCCGCTGCAGTTGCCCGCCGGAAACCTGATGGGGGTAGCGCTGGCCGATGCGTTCCGGGTCCGGCAGTGCCAGGTCGCGGAACAATTCGATGGCCTTGGATTCGAGCACAGCGCGGCTGCCCAGGCCATGGATCAAGGCACCCTCCACCACCTGGTCGATGAGTTTTTTCGCCGGGTTAAACGCCGCCGCCGCGCTTTGCGCGATGTACGACACCCGGTTGCCGCGCAAGCCCTGCAGCTCGCGTTCACTCAATGCCAGCATGTCATGCTCGCCGACCTGCACCACCCCGCCCGCCAACCGGCAGCCACGCCGGGCGTAGCCGAGCAGCGCCAGGGCGATGGTGGTCTTGCCGGAGCCGGACTCGCCGATCAGCGCCAGCACTTCCCCTTTTGCCAGGGCGAAGCTCACGCCCTTGACGATTTCCACCTCGCCGCGCTCGCCACAGGCGACCACCCGCAGGTTTTCGACGCGTATCAATTGGCTCATATCAATGACCTCCCGAACGTCGACTACGTCGCGACGACAGCCGGTCGATAAACAGATTCACCCCGATGGTCAGGGTGCCGATGGCCAGGGCCGGAATCACGATGGCCGGCGCGCCCTGGTTGAGGCCGCCGATGTTCTCGCGCACCAGCGAGCCGAGGTCGGCGTCCGGCGGTTGCACGCCCAGGCCGAGAAAGCTCATGCCGCTGAGCAGCAGCACGATGAAGCCGAAGCGCAAGCCCAGGTCCGTCAGCACCGGATTGAGCATGTTCGGCAGGATTTCCACGCAGGCGATGTACAGCCGGCGCTCGCCGCGGGTACGGGCCACCTGCACGTACTCCAGGGCTTCGATGTTCACCGCCATGCTGCGGGCGATCCGGAATGCGCCCGGGGTAAAGCTCAACACCGCGGTGCAAATCAGCAAGGTGACCGAGGAGCCGAAGGCCGAGACCATGATCAGGGCGAGCATCTTGCTCGGGATCGAAATGAAGGCGTCCATCAGGCGACTGATCACTTCATCCAGCCACTTCGGTGACACCACCGACAGCAACGCACAACCGGTACCCAGGCCGCTGGCCAGCACCGCCGCCACCAACGCCAGGCCCACGGTAAACCGGGCGCCGACGAGGATGCGGCTGAGCATGTCGCGGCCCAGGTAGTCGGTGCCGAACGGATAGACCGCACTCATGCTGTCGAAGACGTTGTCGGAGACCACCTCCCCCACCGGGTGCGGTGCCAGCCATGGGCCGAAGATCGCCACCAGCAGCCACAGGACACACATCACCGCCCCGACCAGCCCCAGCCAGGAGGGGCCGGCGGACACCTTGCCGGCTGCCAGTTCAGGCGCAGCAGGCGTCGATTTCACAATGAGATTGTTCATTGGTTTCTCAGCCTCGGATTGGACAGAATCGCGCACAGGTCGGCAATCAGCACCAACCCCAGGTACGCCGTGCAAAACAGCATGGTGCAGGCCTGGACCAGCGCCATGTCGCGGTTGGTCACGGCATCGACCATCAGGCTGGCGATGCCGGGGTAGTTGAAGATCGTCTCGACGATCACCACCCCGCCCAACAGGTAGGACAGGCTCAGGGCGATGGCGTTGGCGATCGGCCCGATGGCGTTGGGCAAGGCGTGGCGCAGCACGATGCGCATCGGGCTCACGCCCTTGAGCCGCGCCATCTCCACGTAGGGGCTGTCGAGCTGATCGATCACCGCGGCCCGGGTCATGCGCGCCATTTGCGCGACGATCACGCAGCACAGCGTCATCACCGGCAAGGCGTAGGTGCGCATGAATTGCCAGGGCGAAGTGATGTCGCTGGCGTAGGACAGCGCCGACAACCAGCCCAGGTTCACCGCGAAAATCAGCACCGCCAGGGTCGCCACCAGAAACTCCGGCACGGCGACCATGGCCAGGGTGAAGAAGCTCAGGAAGCTGTCGATGCGCCCACCGCGGCCCATCGCCGAACCAATGCCGAGGATCAGTGCCACCGGCACCGACACCAGCGCCGTGGCGGCCGCCAGCATCAGGGTGTTGGGCACCCGCCCGGCCATCAGGTCGCTGACCGGCATGGCGTTGGATACCGACTGGCCGAGGTCACCGCTGAGCAGGTTCATCAACCAGTGCAGGTAACGCAACACACCGGGCTGGTCGAGCCCCAGTTTCAGGCGCAAGGCTGCCACTTGCTCCGGCGTGGCGAACTGCCCAAGCGCCTGTTGCGCCGCGTCCCCCGGCAGTACCGCCGTGATCGCGAACACGACCATGGACACGATCAACAAGGTCACGATCGCGGCGCCCAGGCGCCGGCCGATCAACCACAGTGTGTTGCTATTCATCGCCCTGCCCTCATGCAATGTCCTCGTAGCGCAAACCCATCGCGGATCAAGCGTCCAGCCAGACCTGCTCGGCGAACATGTAGCCCATGAAGCCGCCCAGCGGGTTGCTGCCATAACCTTTGATGCGCTGGTCGACGCCGTCGATGTTGCTGATGAACACCGGCACGCCGATGCCGCTGTGGTCATGCACCAGGGTCTGCATGTCGGCGTACATCTTGCTGCGCTTGGCGTCGTCGGTTTCACCCCGGGCGAGCATCAGCAACTGGTCGAACTGATCGTTCTGCCAGCCGGATTCGTTCCACGGCGCCTTGGACTGGAAGAACTGCGAGAACATCACGTCGGCGTTCGGCCGCGGGTTGATGTTGCCGAAACTCAACGGGTGCTTCATCCAGTGGTTGGACCAGTAGCCATCGCTCGGCAGACGGTTGACGTCGAGCTTGAGCCCGGCCTGCTTCGCCGATTGCTGCAGCAGTACCGCGATGTCCACCGAACCGGTGGCGGCGGGCGATGCGACCAGCGGCATGGTGATGCTTTCCATGCCGGCCTTTTTCAGCAGGAATTTGGCTTTTTCCGGGTCGTAGACTCTTTGCGGCAGGTCGGCGTTGTAATAACGCGAACCGGGGGAAATCGGATGGTCGTTACCGACCACGGCATAGCCACGGAACACCGCGGATTTGACCTGTTCACGGTCCAGCAGATGCTTCATCGCCTGGGTGAATTCGGCGCTTTTACCCGGCATCTGGTCCTGGCGGATGATCAGGTCGGTGTAGTTGCCCGACGGCGCATCGACCACCCGATGCTTGGCGCTGGCCTTGATCCGTGCGGTGGAGCGCGGATTGACCTCGTTGATCAGGTGCACATCGCCCGACAGCAGCGCGTTGATTCGCGACGGTTCGTCGGCAATCGCGATGAACTCTATTTCGTCCAGGTACGGCAGGCCCGGTTTCCAGTAGCCGGTATTGCGCGCGGCAATCGAACGCACGCCGGGTTTGAACTCCTTGACCTTGAACGGCCCGGTGCCGATGCCCTGGTTGAAGTCGGTGGTGCCTTCCGGAACGATCATCAGGTGCGACACGGCGAGGATCGACGGCAGCTCGGCGTTCGGCGCGCTGAGACGGATCTGTACTTCGTTGGGGCCGGTGGCCTTGATCTCCTCGAACTGCGCCATCAGCGGCATGACCTTGGAGCCGGTCAGCGGGTCCTTGTGGCGTGACAGCGAAAACACCACGTCGGCGGCGCCCAGGGTCTTGCCGTTGTGGAAGGTCACGTCCTTGCGCAGGGTGATGGTCCACAGCGTCGCATCGGTGTTGTCGATGCGCTCGGCCAGTTCCAGTTGTGGCACCAGGTGGCTGTCGAAACGGGTCAGGCCGTTATAGAACATGAAGTGACGCACGTAGTCGGTGGACAGCGCGCCCTTGGCCGGATCCAGGGTATCAGCGGTGGAACTGGACATACCGGCGACGCGGATGCGCCCGCCCGGCTTGCCTTTGCCCGGGGTGGCGGCTTCTTCGGCGAACAGTTTGCCGGCGGCACCGAACAGGCTGCCGGCACCCACCGCCGCGACGCCGGCCACGCCGAGCATCTGCAAGGCATTGCGGCGCGACATGCCGCGATTGAGGCCTTCGAACACCCGCAGGCTGTCCTGGCCGGAGATCAGTTGGGAGTCGATCTTGTTGTCAGTCATATCAGTTGTACCTGTCGATAATCAGTAGATTCGAGTGCTCGCGGATGTCCGGAGCGTCCTGGAAACGCAAACGACGGTGACGCCACAACATCAACTCAATGCAAATAATCCTGGAATCGGTAATAGGCACCTACAAACGGCAGGAACCAGGGTTTGCCAAAATGCCCGGGAATCGCCGGCCATTCCAGTTCGCGCCAAGGGTTGGCCTCAACCTTGCCGGTCATGACGTCAGCCATGACCTGGCCCATGTGCACCGACATCTGCACCCCGTGGCCGCTGTAGCCCATGGAGTGATAAATCCCGCCGTGCTGGCCGGCCCGGGGCAAGCGGTCGGAGGTCATGTCTACCAGGCCGCCCCAGCAGTAGTCGATCCTGACGTTGGCCAGCTGCGGGAACATCTGCACCATCGCCGCTTGCAGCACTTTGCCGCTCTTGGCGTCGTTGACACTGTCGGACATCGCGAACCGCGCACGGCCGCCGAACAGCAGGCGGTTGTCCGGGGTCAGGCGAAAATAGTTACCGATCATGCGGCTGGTGACGTAGGCGCGCCGACCGGGCAGCAGTTGGTCGATCAAGGCCTGCGGCAGGACTTCGGTGGCGATCACGAAACTGCCCACCGGCACGATCCGCCGCCGATACCAGCCCAACCCGCCGTGCTGACAGGCGCCGGTGGCCAGCAGCACTTGCCCGGCGTGCAGCGAACCCTTGCTGGTGTTGACCTGATAGCCGCCAGCCTTGGCCTGCCAGTCCACCACCGAGGTACCTTGATGGATCAAGGCACCGTGACGCGCCGCCGCTTCGGCTAGCCCGACGCCGAAGCGCCCGACGTGCATCTGCACGCCGTTGCGTTGCAACAAGCCACCGTGGAACTGCGCCGAATTGACTTCCGCCCGGGTCTGCTCGGCGGTCAGCAATTCGACGTCGGCATCGACTTCCTTGCGAATCAGTTCGCAGGTGCGCGCCAGGCCTTCGTAATGCATCGGCTTGGCGGCCAACTTGAGCTTGCCGTTGCGGATCAGGTCGCAGGCAATCTGCTCCTGCTCCACCAATGAAACGACACTCTGCACGGCGCTTTCGTAAGCCTGGTAATAAGCCCGCGCCTTGTCGGCACCGAGGCTGGCGCTGAGCCCGGCGTAGTCCTGGGCCACGCCGGTGTTGCATTGGCCGCCGTTGCGCCCGGAGGCTTCGCCGATCACCCTTCCAGCCTCCAGCACCACCACACTGGCGCCCTTCAAGGCCAACGCCCGAGCCGCCGCCAAACCGGTGAAACCGCCACCGACGATGGCCACGTCGACCTGCCCGGGCAAAGCGCCGGGCTGGGCACCGGTGAAGTCCGGTGCGGTGTCGAGCCAGTAGGATTCACTGCCCATGTCTAATCCCTTATGTGGTTAAGAGTGCCGTTATCGTTCGACTCAGAGCCCGACCAGCGCTGCCAGGCCACCGATGTCAGTGATCTGCTGGTAGCCGTAGAAGGCATTGGCCGGAACCTCGTGACCACGGGCGACGAACGCCTTGTTTTTGATCTTCATGTCGTGGGCCGGCATCAGGTCGTAACGGAAGCTGGAGGACACATGCAAGATGTCTTCCGGACCGCACCCGAGGTTGTCGAGCATGTACTCGAACGCCGCCAGGCGCGGCTTGTAGGCCTGGGCCTGTTCAGCGGTGAAGACCTTGTGGAACGGTGCGCCGAGCTTGTCGACGTTGGACATGATCTGGCTGTCGCTGGCGTTGGAGAAAATCACCAGGGGGATCTTGTCGGCGATTTTCGACAGGCCGGCCGGCACGTCAGGGTGCGGGCCCCAGGTGGGCACGGCGTCGTAATACAGCTGGCCTTCGTCGCGGTATGCGATGCCCCAGCGTTTGCAGGTCCGCGCCAGCGCGGTCTTGAGGATCTCGTCATAGGGCATCCAGTCACCCATGACCTGGTCCAGGCGATAGGCCGAGAAGTCCTTGACGAACTGATCCATCTGCTCGGGCTTCACGCGATCGGCGAACAGTTCGCGGGTCATGGTGCCCATGTGGAAATTGGTCAGCGTACCGTAGCAGTCGAACGTAATGAATTTGGGGCGAAGAAAGCTCATTGAGTGCGGTCCTGAAGTTCGTTGAGGTCATGGCGTGACAAGCATTCGCTCCATTTCGGGAGCCGTGATGCAACCCTGCAGCACACCGTCATTACAACACCGTGAATTCAGCAGATGGCGTTAAAAGCGCCCTTGGCTCGATACAAACCACCGTTTTGCTACCCGCCCTCAGCAGACTTTGCGGCGCGCTCCAGGCTTGGGCAAAGCCTGTGTTTGTGCGCTCTTATGGGACTTTACGGGGCCATCGGAAGCGAATGTGCGGGCAATTGCCGCAGAACCTGCGCCGGGTGGAACGAAAACGGGCGCTTCCGTGGGAAAGCGCCCGTTTGGCGGCTAACTCACCCCCCTGTAGGAGCTGGCTTGCCAGCGAAGGGGCCGTAACATTCAACATCATTGCCGGCTGTAATGCCGCCTTCAACACATTCAACATCGTTGTTGCCTGTGATGACGCCTTCGCTGGCAAGCCAGCTCCTACAGGGGGGTATCAGTGTTTTTGTTATTGGAGGATATCGATCAACACACTCTTGAAGCGCAAGTTGGCCTCGAAGGCTTCACGTCCCAGGTCCTTGCCGATGCCCGAGCGTTTGTAGCCTCCGGTCGGCAGGATGTAGTCGTTACTGCGCCCGTAGCGGTTGACCCAGACAGTCCCCGCCTCCAGGCGCCGGACCAGGCGCAGGGCACGATTGATGTCGGCCGTATGCACGCCCGCCGCCAGGCCATAGGTGTCATGGGCGGCCAGGCTCAACGCCTGCTCCTCATCATCGAACGCCTGCACGGTCAGTACCGGGCCGAAAATTTCTTCACCGATCGCTGGGTTGTCGTTGTCCAGGCCGGTGAGCAAGGTCGGTCGGTAGTAGGCGCCACCCAGGCCTTCGAACAACCCGCCACCGGTCAGCACTTCGGCACCGGCCTGGCGCGAACGCTGAACGATGCCGTCGATACGGCTGGCCTGCAGGCGGGAAATGATCGGTGACAGCGTGGCCTCGGACGACCAGGTCGGCCCGGGACGCAGTTCTTCGAAATACGCCTGCAGATGGGCGACAAAAGGTTCCATGATCGAGCGCTGGATCAGCAGCCGCGAGCCGGACACGCACACCTGCCCGGCGTTGCCGGTAATCGCCAGCGCCACGGTGCGCGCGGTTTTCGCGATGTCCGGAACGTCGGCGAACACCAGTTGCGGGCTCTTGCCGCCCAGTTCCAGGGTGACCGGTTTCGGCCCCACCAGCGCGCAGGTCGACATGATGCTCGAGCCGGTCGCCGTGGACCCGGTAAAGGTCACCTTGGCGACCCGCGGATGCCGACACAGCGCGTCACCGGTGGTGCGGCCATCGCCCTGCACCACGTTGAAGATCCCCGCCGGAATGCCCGCCTGCAACGCCAGCTCGGCAAAGCGCAGGCTGGAGAACGGCGTCAACTCCGAGGGCTTGAGCACCACGGCATTGCCCGCCGCCAAGGCCGGCGCGACTTTCCAGGAGGCCATGCTCAACGGGAAATTCCACGGCGCGATGGCGGCAATGACGCCGTAAGGTTCGGCAATCTGCATCCCCAGGCGGTCGGTCTGGGTCGCCGCCACCTGGCCGCCATGCTTGTCCGCCAGCTCGGCAAAAAAACGAATGCCTTCGGCGACATAAGGAATGTCCCAGGCGATCACGTCTTTATGGGGACGGGTCGACCCCAGCGCTTCCAGCGGCGCCAGCACGGCCGCGTCGGCTTCGATCAGATCGGCCCAGCGACGCATCACTCGCGCCCGTTCCCGGGGTGGCCGACTGGCCCAATCGCTGCGGTTGAACGCTTGCCAGGCATCGTTGACCGCCTCGTCCACCCGCGCAGCATCGGCAATAGGCAGCTCGGCATACACCTGGCCATCCGAGGGTCGCGCCACCTCCAGGCCGGGTTGAGCATCGCGGTATTGTCCACCGATGAAATGAGCGCTGCGCACAGCGATGAGGCGAGGATCGAAGCTATCCATGGAGCACTCCAGAAGAGGAACGGTGAGTCGTGAACCCAGGCCTCCATCGTAGAAAAAAAACCCAAGCATTTGCTGCCGACCTTGCCGGGCAATTAAGTAGGAAGTGTGGTCTTGCCGCCTCTGTCTTGCGGAATCTGCCGAATGCTCGGGGCCCCCTTGTCAGGCCTTCGCGCAGATGGGATACAGGCAGCATCGCACTGGAAATCCGGTCGCTCGCGCACATTGTCCAACGGAGACTCGCCATGTCCGCCTTGCAACAACCTGCTTATGTCTATCGCCCGATGACCGCCGCCGACCTGCCCTCGGCCCATGCGTTGTCCGTGCAATTGAAGTGGCCCCATCGCCTGGAAGACTGGGCGATGTTGCAGCGGGTCAGCCATGGTTTCGTGGTGCTGGACGGCGAGCGCCTGATCGGCACTGCGTTCACTTGCCCCCAGGGCGGGTTCGCCACCATCGGCCTGGTGATAGTCAGCGACGACTACCAGGGCAAGGGCATCGGGCGCAAGTTGATGGAGCAGGCACTGGATGCCTGCCAGTCCCGCACCCCGGTGCTCAATGCCACGCTGGCCGGGGCGCCGCTTTACGTTAGCCAGGGGTTTGTCGAGTTCGGGCGGATACAACAACATCAAGGTCAGGCACAAGGCCCTGTCCCCGAGCCGCTGGCAGACGACGAACAATGCCGCCGGTTGCGCGCCGATGACCGGGCGCAACTGCTGGCCCTGGCCAACGCCGGCAGCGGGCTGGACCGGCAAGCCGTGCTCACGGACCTGCTCGAGGTGGTCGAACATTCAGTGGGGATCGAGCGTGACGGCCAGTTACGCGCCTTCGCCCTGCTGCGCCCTTTCGGCCGTGGTCGCTGCCTCGGCCCGGTGATCGCCGAGAATGTCGAACAAGTCAGGCACCTGATCAGCGTGCTGCTGGCGCAAGTGCCGGACGCCTTCGTGCGCATCGACATTCCGGCGGACTGTGGCTTGGGTCAATGGCTGGAGCAGGCCGGCCTCAAACAGGTCGACACCGTGGCGCAAATGGCCAAGGGCACCCCACCGCAAGCGAGCGCAAACGTGCGGCAATTCGCGGTGGTCACCCAAGCCATCGGCTGAACGCCGCGCACACTCCAATCCCGTTCACTGCTTGTTTTCATGGAGCGTCATCCGCATGTCCCACCCTACCCTTGTGCTGTTGGCGCGCGCCGACGGCAGCCCTGTTACCACGTCATTCACCCCTGCGCCGTTGAGTGCCGCCGATCCGTTCCGATACGCTCGCCAGATCGCCTACAGCGACGCCGACGGCGTGTCGGCGGGCATCGTACAGATCGACGCCGCCTTATCGATCGATCAATTCCCCCACACCGAAGTCATGGTCGTGCACGCCGGACAGGTCGTGCTGCACAGTGACGGGCAAACGCTGGAACTGGACATCGGCGCCGGTGCTGTCATCGGCTGCGGCACGGTATTGCAGGTGCAGGTTCAGCCAGGCACCCGCTGGGCCTTCTGTGCAGTCACCTCTCCCGTTGCCAAGCCGGCACCTGGTCTGACCGCCCTCGACCCGCTGGCCCTGCTCTCGCCGTCGGCGGCACCGGAGCCCCAGATTCTGATCGGCCCCACCCCGCAATGCCGCTCACGCAATGCCTTCGAAGATGACGCGTCCGAACTGCGCGTCGGCGTCTGGGACTCGACGCCCTACCAGCGCCATGGTCGGCCGCACAAACTCCATGAGTTGATGCACCTGATCGAAGGCAGCGTGACTTTGCAGGCCCCGGACGGAAGCAGTCTGACAGTCAACACCGGCGACAGCGTGTTCGTCCCCCGGGGCGCGCCATGCGCATGGACCAGCACCCGCTACGTACGCAAGTTTTACGCCGTGAAATGACACCACCTTTCACTTGATCCGGTAGTGAAAGGTATTACGCACTGCTGGCACTGAAACCACCCGGCCATCGATCATCCGTGGCTGATAGCGGAAGGTGTTGGCGGCGGCCAGTGACGGACGCATGAACAGTGGATGGCAACCGTCGAGCACCCTGGGGTTTTCCACTTTGCCCTGGGGGTCGACGGTGTATTCCACGTTGCAATCGCCTTCGATGTTCTTGTCCAGCGCCCGCTGCGGATAGCCCGGCGCTTCCTTGCTCAAGGGCAGGTACTGACGGCTGTCGGCCGCCGCCTGCGCCGCTTGTTGGCGGCTGCGGTCAGCGGCCAGGCGCGCCTGTTCGGCCTGTTGTGCCTGCTGCTGGGCGAGGCGTTGTCGTTCGGCCTCGGTATTGCGCTTCTCCGTTTCCAGGCGCTGGCGTTGTTGCTCGGCCTGAAGATCGCGTTTTTTGTCTTCGACCCGTTTACGCGCCAGGGCGGACTGCTCAAGTTTTTGTGCCTGGATCTGTGGATCGACGGTGGGTTTGACCGGCTGTACCGGCGCGGCGACAACCGGCTCCACCGGTGCCGGCTGCACCACGCCGGGCACCGGTTCCAGCACCTGTGGCGGAGGCTGAGGCTGAGGCGCCGGCGGCAGCATCACCAGTTGGGTGTGCATTACCGACGGTTGCTCGACGGGTGGTTTCTCGACCGTCCAATCCTGTACCAGCAACGCCAGGACGATCCCGTGCAGCGCCACGGCGAGGCCCGCCGCCAGGCAGTGTTGCCAGAGTCCGCGCCGCACTCCAGTGTGCAAGGTCAGTATTGGTGGGTGCATGATCATTGCCGTCATTGCGGGGCCTCGGTCACCAGCCCCAGGTTGCTGACCCCGCCCTGCTGCAACGCCGCCATGGCCGCGACCACGCTGCCGTAGCTGGCGTCCTTGTCGGCGCGGATATAGACCTGGGTATCGCGCCGCCCGGCAACAATCTGCGCCACCTTGGCCCGCATATCGTCGAGGGTGACGGCGCTGTCGGTCTGGTTGCGGGTGTCGAGTTCGCCGCCGAGGTTCCAGTAGTAACCGCCCTCGGCCTTCACCGACAACGTCAGGATCTGCTGGCGAGTGTCCGTGGCCAGGGCTTCACTGGCGACCTTGGGCAGTTCGATCTTCACCCCCTGGGTCAGCATCGGCGCGGTGACCATGAAAATCACCAGCAGCACCAGCATCACGTCGATGTAGGGCACCACGTTCATTTCGGCCTTGGGCCCGTGTTTGCGTTGCGGTCTGACCAACATCTTCACGCTCCTCTCAGGCGGCTGCCGCCAGGTTCATCGGCACACCGTGCAACCGGCGATGCAGGCGCACCTGAAGCTCATTGCCGAATGCGTAGTAACGGGTGAGCAAGGTCTGGCTGCGGGAGGAAAAGCGGTTGTAGGCGATCACCGCCGGTATCGCCGCGAACAGGCCGATGGCCGTGGCGATCAGCGCTTCGGCGATGCCCGGCGCCACGGTCGACAGCGTCGCCTGCTGCACCTGGGACAGGCCGATGAAGGAATTCATGATCCCCCATACGGTGCCGAACAGACCGATATAGGGGCTGACCGAGCCGACCGTGGCCAGGAACTGCAAGCCTTTCTCCAGCTGCACCTCCTGCTCGCTGATGGCCACATACAACGCGCGCTCCACCCCTTCGAGCACTACGTCGGCGTCGTTGCCCGCGTGCTGGTTGAGGTGATTGAACTCGTGAACCCCGGCATGAAAAACCGGCTCCACGCCGTGTTCGCTGCCGGTCGTTTCCCGGTACAGCGGCAGCAGATCTGCGGTGCTGCGAAAGCGCTGCACAAAGGCATTCATGTGCCGCTCGCGACGGTGCAGCACGCGGCTGCGCTGGATGATCTGGTACCAGCTGAGCAACGACGCCAGCAACAGGGTGAACATGACGGCCTTGACCAGCAGACTCGCGTCGCTGATCAGGCCCCAGATGGTCATGTGTTCAAGCGTGGCGTGCATGGTGAAACTCCTTGTCGGGCGCTCTCGGGCCGTCGATGCGCGACGGCCGTTGAGCTATTCGATGAAAAACTGATGACAGGTTGATGACTGACCGGATCAGGGCAGCTTCAGGGCTTGGGCAACCTCGGCCCAGGGCACGAACTTGAAGTTCTGGGTCTGCTCCGGCATGCGTTTGCGGCCGTCCTGCACCACCAGCATGCCTTTGCTCCAGGGCCCGCCGAGGTTCATGGAAGTGACTTCCAGACCGTCGGTTTCCGACGCACCGTCGATGCCGAGTTGGGCATTCAATCCGACGCGCAATGCACCACGGGAGGTGAACGGCGGTTCGGCGTCCAGCACCAGGTAGCTGTCGTTGCCCTGGCTGGAAATCACCAGATAGTCGTGGGTTTCACTTTGATAGAGCGCCAACCCTTCCACATCAGCCTGCAACTTCGGCCCGACCTTGATCACGCTGCTCAGGGTCGCCGGCTGATCGGCGCGGGCGTCCACCGCCCAGACACCGACATCCTCTTCACCGAGAAACAGTCGCTGGCGCTGGTCGTCGGCCACGCAGCCTTCGGGTTGGCTATCGACCTTGAACTGACGCACCAGCTCACCCTGCACAGTGCCGTTCGGCGCGCTCAGGCGGTATTGCAGGAAGGTGCCGTCCTTGTCGTTGGCGATCGCGTATATCTCGCCACTGGCGGGCTGGAACAGGCAAATGCCGTAGATGTCCTTGAGCGGTGTGGGGATCTCCCCGGCTTCGCGCAACTCGCCGCTGCTGCGATCGATGCTGAACAGGCTGAGGCTGTTGTGATCGCGATGGCTGGCCACCGCGAGGTCGACGGTCTGCTGGCCCAGCTTGAAGTTCGGCCGCACATCGACGTTGTTCAAACGCCCGACCGGCAGCTCCTGCAGCAACGTGCCTTGCAGGTCATACACCAGCAGCCCTTGCTTTTTATTGGTGCCCAGCACCCGGCTCAGGGCCGGTTGCCGGGGGTGAATCCAGATCGCCGGATCATCCGCCGCATCGCCCTGACGGCCGACCGGGTCGCTTTGGCTGAGCGCCTTGACGTTCGGCAGCACCGGCGCCAATGGCACAGGCGTCGCCTGCCAGTTCAGTTCGCCCTGGTACAGGCGGCCGTCGTCATCGTCGCGCAGCAGCACTTGCAGGCCTTTGTCCGTTGGACGCAGTGCCAGGTTTTCCGGTTTCTTCAATCCCGACAACGGCAATGCAGCCTGCGCTATCCAGCGTTCGTCCTGCTGCTGGTAGAGGTGCAGCTGCGCCGCTTTCGGGTCGAGCGCAACGATGCCGCCCGGCACCAGCGCGATGGCACCCGCCGTGTGTTTGATCTCGCCGAAGGGTTCGCGCAGGGCCACCGGCGTGCGCGTGACATCGGCTTCGGGATGCGCCGGGTAGGCCCACCAACCGACATTCTCCTCGTTGACCACTAGTTGGCTGGCACCGTCGTCGACCTGGCAATCGGTTGCCGAAGGTGGCAATGGCAGGCCGCGCACCCGTTGCGGCTGCGGATTCAACGTCGCGTCATGGCCCACCAGCCATTGCTCGCCCTTGCCCTCCTCGCCCACCAGGAACAGGAACAGGTTGCTGGCTTCGTCGCGGTACAGGCACAAGCCGTTCACCGGGTAGTCCCGAGTCGGCAGATACACCGGCTGACCCCAGCTGCGTTTTTGCGGATCAACACTGACCAGCAGCGCTTGCTGACGGCTGTTGTCGAGGCTGGCCACCAACACCTGCTGGCCGGCGGCGCGGCTGTCGAGGCGGCTGAAAGAGCCTTTGAGGCGTGCCAGTTCCTTTCCTTGCGCATCCAGCAACAGCAAGCCGTCACGCTCGCTGGCGGCCAGGCGTTCGGCCCCCCCATTGGTGGGCAGAAACGCCACGGCATCGACCGCAAGGTCCGGCGCCCAGAGCGTGAGGGCCAGGTTCGGCGCAGCGGCCAGGGTCTGGCCGATGGTGAGGCTGATCAGTGCGGCCAGCAGGCAGCGCTTGGGTAACCACGAAATACTCATGAACAGGCAAAGTCCTTGTCTTGTATCCATCACGGCGGCAGCACCGGGCTGCCACCCCGGGCTTTAGAAGTGGGTGAAGGTCAGGCCGAGCTTGTAGGTCGGGCCGTATTCTTCGTACTGGCCGTTGTAGGAACGGTGGCCGGTGTAGACGAAGTACGGCTCGTCGGTGAGGTTCTGCGCCTCGAAGCTGACCTGCAGGTTTTTCGTCAGCGAGTAACGGGCGCTGAAGTCGACGAAGGTCTGGGCGTCCACATGCAGGTCGTGGGCCTTGTCGTCGATCGAGGCCAGCTCGAACAGGTAATCGGACTTGTAGTTGGCCGACAGCCGCAGGCTCAGCTTGTCGTCTTCCCAACCGAGCATCAGGTTGCCGACAGTGTCCGACTGGTTGGGCAGGTCGATGTTGCGTGTGCGGTTGGAACCCGTGGCGGTATCGAAGCCCTTGATCTCGGCGTCGGAGCGGCTGAAGGTGGTGTTGGCGCCTAGCAGCAGGCCATTCCAGGGTGCCGGCAGCCAGTCGAATTTCTGCGAGTAGGCCAGTTCCAGGCCATAGAGTTTGGCGCTGTCGCCGTTGGCGAAGCTGTGGGCCTCGGCGAAATCGGTCCAGGCACCAGTGCCGGCCAGGTCGGTATTGTAGACAAAATTCTTGATGTCCTTGTAGAACACGAACGCCGAGACGGTGCCGGCATGGCCCATGTAGTGCTCGATACCGAGGTCGAGGTTGCTGGATTCCAGGGGCTTGAGGTCCGGGTTGCCGAAGGTCGCCTCGTCGTCGTCGATGACAAAACCCGGCGTCAGTTGGCCGAAGGTCGGGCGTACCACGGACTTGGTCCAGGCCGCGCGGACCTGAGTGTTCTTGTCCAGCTGATAGCGCGCATGCAGGCCCGGCAACCAGTGGTGATAACGGCGCTTGGTGTCGGTGGCCTGGAATTCGCCGTCGGTGGCGCCGGTGCCCTTGGCTTCGAACTCGGTGCCTTCGTAACGCAGGCCGGCGATGAAGCGCCAGTCGTCGATATCGAGAGTGTTCATCAGGTAGCCGGCGTTGATGTCCTCGCTGATCTTGAAGTCGTTGACCCGGGATTCGGTTTCGTCATAGAAGTTCGCCGGATCCAGGCCGCCGATCAATTGCTTGATGGCGCTGCCGCTGATGCCGGGGCCGAACTGGCCGAGACGATAGTCGACGCTGCCTTTCTGGAACCGCGTCAGGTTGAGCTGCTCGTCGCTGAAACCCAGGTCGTCGAAGTCTTCATAGACCCAGGCATCGAGGTTGTTGTCCTTGTTGCGCCGGCTGACCTTGCCGCCAAACTTGACCTGGGACGCGTAGCCGCTGAGGTCGTAGTCGCGGGCCAGGTCCAGGCGCAGGTTCTTCTCGGTGTCGGTGGTTCGCTGCTGTTCCCAGTCGACTTTGTCGAGGCTGAAATTGCTCGGGTTGTAGAAGCCCTGACCGATGATGGGCCGTGGCTTGTCCTGATCGTAGAACCCACTCTCGGCGAAGTCGTCCGTGCCCTCGAAAGCGGCGTTGGCGATATGGCCCGGGCTGTCTTCGCTGGAGCGGCTGTAACCGGCTTGGCCGCTGAGGGTCCAGAGGCCGAACATACGCTCGCCGCCCAACACGTAGGACTGGATTTCCTGGGTTTCTTCGCGCTGCTTGAGTTTGCGCGCCCCCTCGGAGTCGCCCAGTTCACCCGCTGCTTGCGGGTCGGCGAATTCGAAACCGGTGGCGTTGCGTGTCTCGCTGTCCTTGTAGCGGCTGTAGAGGGTGCGCAGGTAATAGCTGCTCAGATCATCGGGTTTGTAATCGAAGTTCAGGCCACCGCCGGCACGTTCGCGGCGGATGTCGTAGTCCCGTTGCTCGAATTCCTCGAGTCTGGCGCCCTGCTCGAAGTCCCAGGCGCCACCGGTTTCGACGTTGTCCGAACCGAAGTCACGCTTCTGCCAGCTCAGCGCCGCGGCGACGCCAAAATTGTCGATGCCATCGCCCAGGCTGAACCGGTCGCTGATGGCGCCCGAGAACTTCGGACTGGTCTGGCGGGTGTTCTTGTCGTAACTGGCTTCGCTGCTGCCGGTGTAGAACAGGCCCTGGTGATCGAACGCCGAGAGGCTCTGCACATCGATGGTGCCACCCAGCGAGTTGGCGTCCATGTCCGGGGTCAGGGTCTTGATCACCGACAACGACTGCACCAGTTCCGAGGGCAATACGTCCAGGGCCACGGCGCGGCGTTCACTTTCCGGCGAGGGCACCAGCGTGCCGTTGATGGTCACGCTGTTGAGGTCCGGGCCGAGGCCCCGCACGCTGACAAACCGTCCTTCGCCCTGGTCGCGCTCGACGCTGATCCCCGGCAGGCGCTGCACCGCTTCGGCGACGTTTTCGTCTGGCAGCTGCGCCACGCCGTCGGCATGCACCACGCTCTTGATGCTGTCGGAACTGCGCTGTTCCTTGAGCGCCTGATCGATACTCGCGGCCTGCCCCACCACTTCGACGTGTTCCGTGTTCGCGCCCGATTCAGCGGCGTTCAGGCGTTCACTGGCGATCGCCATGGCCAGGGTGGTGAGTGTAAAGCCGACGAGTCCGGCGGTGCCGCAGCGCTTGTACATGAATGTCCTCCCCCAAGAGTCCGATAACGCCAGGCAAGAGGCCCGGCAACTGGGAGGGCAAGCTAGGTTCGCGGGATGACGGTTCTGTGACAGGGGTCGACGGGAGGTGCTGAAAACCGGGGTTTCACCGATGATTGCCGGCACAACTGAGCTGATTTGACTCGCCGACAATGCCCCCCTGTAGGAGCTGGCTTGCCAGCGAAGGCGCCCGCAAGAGCACCGCATGCCCTGAAACCTTTCGCCAGCAAGCCGGCTCCTACAGACCTCACACCCACCTCGCATCTGTACCGTCCCTGAGAACACCGCAACGCTTGAGACCGATCGCCAGCAAGCCGGCTCCTACAAAAAATCGCGCAACCGGATGAGCTGATTCGACCTCACACCCACATCACCTGTAGGAGCTGGCTTGTCGGATCGCCGCACCGCAGCGAAGGCGTACCTGAGAACACCGCAATGTTCGAGACCGATCGCCAGCAAGCCGGCTCCGACAGTCCCCCACACCGCAGTAACCCCACTGTCACAAACATCTGCTGTGCTGACGCGCATTGCCTCTTCGCCAAAGGATCGCGGCCATGTTCTCGGTACTCAAACCCCATCGTTGGAAACTCGCCCTGTTGCTGGTGGCCGCGAACATGGGGCTGCTCCTGCACCTGGCCTGCGGCGAGCTGAAAAGCGTCAGCGAATGGGTCTGGCTGGACATCGTCGGTGAAGGCGGCTCGGCGCTGTTGGCGCTGGTCTGGCTCGGCCTGGTGCTCAAGAGTCGACCCGCCGGGCGTGTCACCAATTACCTGGCGCTGGGTTTGAGCGGGATCTTTTTCTCCTGGTGGATCGACAGCCTCGACGAGTTCATCCGCCTGCCCGACAGCATCACCTGGGATCACTGGCTGGAGTCCGGCCCGATGCCGGTGGGCATGATCCTGCTGACCATCGGCATCTATCACTGGCACCACGAACAACTGGCGATCAGCGCGCAAATGGAGAAACGCGAGCGCCTGTTCCGCGAGCACCGGCTGTTCGACAAACTCACGCCGCTGGGCGGTGCCGATTACCTCAAGCGCCAGTTGAGCGCCAGCCTCGAGGACAGTCAGGGGCAGGCGCAACCCTTGTCCTTGCTGGTGCTGGATGTCGACAACTTCGCGGCTATCAACCAGGCTTTCGGGCATGCAGAAGGCGATGCCGTGTTGCAGGCCCTCAGTCACCTGCTGCTGCTCAACCTGCGCCGCCAGGACTTGCTCTGCCGGCTGGCCGGCGACCGATTCGTGGTGCTGCTGCCCAACACCGGCGAGAGCCAGGCACGGCTGCTGGCGCTGGAGCTGCAACAGGCGGTACAGGGCCTGGCCCACAAAACCCGACAACACGGCGAGCGCATCCACCTGTCGGCCAGCACCGCGGTGGTCATGGCCGTGGACGAGGCGCCGGACGCCCTGCTCAAACGCCTCAACCTGGCACTGGCCCGGGCCAAGCAGCCCTTGGCAAAAACTGCCTGAGGCGCGGCCATGACCCTGAAAAACACCTGGTATGAAACCGACAGCCGTTTCATTCCCGGGCACTACCAGCCGGCGACCCTGATTGATCTGGCGTTGTCCCGGGACATCGACAGCCATCGCCTGCTACGCGGCACCGGCCTGTTTCATGACGACATCCTGGCCGGCCAGACCCGCCTCAGCCCGCAGCAGTTTCTCGGCCTGATCGGCAATAGCCGGCGTTTGCTGGATGCCGACGACAGCGGCTTTCTGTTCGGCCAGCGCCTGCTGCCGGGGCATTACGGCCCCGCCAGCCACGCCCTGCGTCATGCACAAAATCTGCACCAGGCCCTCGACACCCTGGTGCAGCTACAGGCACTGCTCAGCCCTTTGGTCACGCCGCGCCTGGTGCTGGATGAAAGACATGCCTGGCTCTACTGGCTGGACAGCTGCGGCGCCGGCGAGCAATGGCGTTTTCTGCTGGAGGCGAGCATGACCTCGATCGTGGCCATGAGCCGCTCACAGAGCGGCCTGCGCCTGCCGTGGGAGTGCAGCTTCAGCCACGCCGAGCCGCGCTATGTCGAGCAGTACTGGGTGCATCTGGGCGAAAACACCCAGTTCAAGCGCCCGCTGGACCTGATGCGCATCCCCCGGGAATATCTCACCCGCCCCTGGCCCGACGCCTCGGCCACCGCTGGCCAGGTCGCCCGACAGGAAGCCCAGGGGCAAATCGAACAACTGGGCTTTGCCTCAGGCTTCGTCGACTGTGTGTATCGCTACCTGCAAACCCATGTGCGCCAGGCTCCCAACCTCGAACAGGCTGCCCAGGCCTTCGCCATGAGTCCCGCCACGCTCAAACGTAAACTGCAAAAGCACGACACCGGGTTTCAACAACAGGTGGATCGGGTGCGCAAGCATGTCGCGCTGTACCTGTACCAGATCAAGGGCTTCACCAACGAAGAAGTCGCGCAGTACTTGAGCTTTAACGATGCGGCGAACTTTCGGCGATCATTCAAGCGCTGGACCGGGAGTACACCGAACCTGATCCGTCAGTTGTTCAGCAGCGGTTGAGCCTTTTGCGGCGGCGCCACATTATCCAGCACCCGATTCACCGCCAGTTCACCCAGCATGATGACCTGCTGGACCGCCAGCATCGTGTTGCGCTGAGTTCCGTCCACCAGCCCGGCCAGGTCGCTGACCATGGCATTGGCCGACGCCAGCAATTCGCAGACCTGGGCCAGTAGCGTTTCGTTGTCGACTTCGGGGGCGACGATAAAAATCATCGCCGGTTTGCGCGGATTGCGGGCCTCTTCGGGAACGGCGGGTTTGAGGTAGTGATCGAGTGCCCGGTCGGCGGCCTGGTGAAATTTTTTCGAATCGCCAGAGACGTACGGGGAGGTACTGTGGACCGTAAATGGCTCATGGGTTTGGAGTGTGTCGTCGGGCATGGTGGCTCTCTGCTGAGTGATGAGAGCTACCACGCTAACCGCCGCACTTCCGACAGCCAACCCTAAAAATACGTCAGACATTTCTTGTATTTTCAGCTTGTTTTAATCGGCTGTGGGAAGCCTGCAGCCGAAAACACACGCATTTGTCGGAGCTTGTTTAATCAGCGGCAAAATACCTTCGCGCAGCCTACAACATTTTGTGTCGTTGCCTACAGTAGCGCCAGAATCCACCGACTTTCTCTGCGCGCTGCCACGCCTTTTTCAGCTTTCACAGGCCCCCTCTTGTGGCACCAGACGGATATCGACACGCCGGTTGGCCGCGCGTCCGGACTCGGTGTCATTGCCGGTGATCGGCTGGCTGGCTGCAAGTCCCTGGACAGCAAAACAACTGTCCGGGAGGTCGCCCATGCGTTGCATCCAGTCACGCACAGCAGAGGCGCGGGCGCGTGACAGCGCCAGGTTCTGTCCCGCATCGCCCGTGGCATCGGAATGCCCGGCGATGACGATCAGCCAGCCTGGCCGGGCCTTGATGTCGGCCAGGGCATTGATCAGCACTTTGGTCGAGCCGGATTTGAGCTCGGCGCTGCCGGCATCGAACAGCATCAGACTGTCCAGCTGCACGGGATCGGCGGATAAGCGAGCGCTGTCCTGGCCTGCCAGCCAATGCTTCCACCCAAACCAGCCGGTCAAGGCAATGCCAATCGCCACGGCGAACAGCCACAGGGCTATTCGACGTCTCCTTGTGGCCGGGTCTGAAGTCCCCGCTTCGGGCATGCGAGGCGGTGGCAGGATCACAACCGGCATCACGAATGACGGTTCAGGCACCCTTGCCGACAGCTGCACGGTTGCGCCCGAAGCCGTGCTTTGCTGCAAACGTTGCATCAGGCTATCGACCTGCTGACGCAGAGCCTGCAGCGTGACCATCGGCACTTGAGCCTGAGCGTCCAGTCGCTGGTTCAAACGGCTCAACTCGGTGTCCAGATGGACCAGTGCCGGCAAGCTCCGCGTATCCAGCGCCAGGCTGCGCAGCAAGGGCTGCAATTGGGCGAACAGCCAGCCCAGGCTATCCAGGCGCATCGATTCCACTGGCGGCCACACGTGCGGCCATTCGCAGCTCAGTGCCTCGATCAATGCCACCCCTTCCACCATGCCTGACAGGCCATGACGCTGGCTGCGCGCCAGCGCATAAGCGACCGCGGTTTGCAGATCCGCCCCGTTGCTCTGGAACAAGGCCAGGCACAACTGCTCGACCTTGATCCAGTTCACGTCCGGACAGGCTGGATGGCTCAATTTGGCCAGTTCATCACGCAACGCCATGTACTCGCCCAAGCCGCGCGGATCACCACCCGTGCGTATACGCATTTCAAACAACGCCGTCATCCAGCTTCCCTTCTTTTACAGGTTCGTGGCCGACAGATAGTTCTGCCGCTTGAGGTGACGCACCAGCACTCGGCCCTCGGCCGCCAGGGTGGTACCGAAGGTTACTCGCTGCCCCGCTTTGAGCTGCACATCGAGGGCGTATTCCAGATGACCCGGTTGCACCTGCGGCAGGAGTTCGATATTCACCGCTGCCAGGCGCGGTTCGTACTTGAGCAAGGTATCGGCCATGCTTCTCATCAGGTCATGCGCCATCCCAGGCAAGCCCTGGAGGATCAGGCCCATATCGGGCAGACCGTAATCAGGCAGGTGACTGAGCGTGCCCGCCCGGCTGTTGAGAATGCGTTGCAGGTTGTCCAGTACCGACAAGGTGTGCTGGTCCGCTTCGCCGACGCGATACAGGTCCAGCTCGCCATCGAAATTCTGCAGCAGCATTTCGTAGAGCGAAGGATTGAATTCGGTCATCGATTATTCCTTGGCCAGCGGTCGCAAGGTCAGCAGGTTGTCCGCCAGCTCGATGACCCGGGCCCGGTCCGGATCCAGGTCATCACGGGTCAACGTCAGGCGCCACGTTTTCACTTGGCTGTCGGGTTGGCGAAACAACGCGACCACGGCGACGGAGCGCGCATCAGTGTCCAGCGGTACGCTCAGTTGCGCCCCCTCTCCCGGCTTGACCACCACGGTGCGCTTGTCCAGCAGATTCGCGCTCAGCAGCCGGTCGTCCTGGCTCAGCAAACTGTCGTAGGTGGCTTTTTCCAGCAGCTTGCTGTCGCTGAGTTGGTACACCCGAACCAGCGTGGCTACCGACAATGCATTCATGTCTGCCCCATCAGTATTCATCGATGCCCGCCCACTGAAGTCCAGGTGCAACGTTTTCACCTGCTTGTAGAAAATCGAACTGGCGGCGGACGCGGTGCTGTCCGTCACTGACTGGGTCACCCCACAGCCGGCGAGCCATGCACCCAGCGCAACGACCATCGATGATTTAAAAACCGTACGTGACATGGTGTATCTCCCTGTCCTGGGAATTTTTCGAAAGGCCCTGGTATCGGCCCAGATTGAGGGTGATGGTGTCGTGCGCCCCGACTTGCCAGGCGTCACTGCCCAGGCCCAGCACAGCGGTCATGCCCAGCCGTACCGAGGCTCGCCCCAGCACTGGCGTCGGCAGGCTGCGCAGCGGTAGCGACAACTGCAGCTTCGCGGTGCAACGCCAGCCCAGGTACACACGCAGCAGCACCCGCAGGTCGTTGTGCAACTGACCACCCGGCAGCCAGCCACGGGCCTCGTCTGCATCCTCGGTGAACAGCGCCAGGTGCAACTGGCTATTGGCGTCATGCCCGACACTGCCCAAGGGCGTGCCCTGGGACAGGCTTACCGGGCGCTGGCTGCACAGACTCGCCGGATGCGCCAAAGGGATTTTCTGCGGCCAATGGGGCGTCACCCGTGCCCGGGTCGCGGGGGCCAGCAGCTTGACCAGCGCGACAATGCCTTCGGCGTTGCGGGTGGGCAGGCGCATCACGCTGAGCAGCGCCAGGAAGCGTGATACCGGCGTGGCAATCTGCCGGGCGGTGCCGGGAATTCCCAGGCCGATCAACCCCAGCAGGCACTGCGAAGTTGCATCGGTGCCGCCCGCCTCGAACGTGGCCGGATAAGAGTACTTGCGCCAGATACGGTAGAACTGGGTGAAGATCCGGTGGTTGAATATATCGAGGAAGGCTTCCACCGCCTCATGCCCTTCCCGACGCTGGGCGATATCGTCGAGAAAAGCCGTCGGCATCGGCGAGTCGACCCCGTACAACCCGAGCAGGCGTGTGCGCACCGTTGCCGGACGCTGCGGATGATGGTCACTGGTTTCGATCGCCTTCAGTTCCCCGGCAGGAAAGCCCATGCCAGGGTCGGGCCGAAAGCGTACCGGGTCATCCGCCGGGTGCGCCGTGCTACCCAATGGCGGATGATCCGGCAAGGCCTGTTCCAGCAACTGGCAGAAGCGATACAGATTGGCCTCGGCCACCCGCCCCTGCAGTCCTTCCAGTAATCCACTGGCTTTCAGCCGGGAATACGCTGACTGTGGTTCTCGTTCCATCGCAGGCACTTTCCAGTAGGTTGGAGGATCAGCGTGAGCTGGTTGAATAAATGAATGTCGGCGTACAGGCTGAAGAAGCGATGGAGCATCTCGCCGAACAGGCTGATGTCGCCCTCACCGGAAAAGCCATTGGCGTCCAGGGTGACTTCGATATCCACACCGCGCAGCAGAAAGCCTTTTTCAAAACGCTGGATCAGGTGGTGACGCACCTCGACGATCGCTGCCAGCCGACGTCGGTTCAGCTCGCTGCCCGTCCAGTCGTACAGCGCCAGGGTGCCGCGCAATACTTCGGCGTTGTCGAGCATCGGCAGGAAATTCGAGCCCAGGTGGCTGAGCACGCGCCAGTGAAAACGATCGCGGTTCGGCGGGTAGCACGGCAAGGTCGGCGCACACAGGTTGCGCACCCGCAAGCCGGCCTGGGTGGATTGCACCAGGGTATCGAGCAGGGTGCTTTGCAGGGCCTTGCGCGGCAGCTGGCCGTGGGTGCCGGTCAGGCGCAACGACAGGCTGGCGCCCGCGAGCAGCCGATCCTGGTCAAAGCCCTCGCCGCCCAGAATCAGCCAGGTGTCATGCAGGCCATTGGCGCCCCGCTTCAAGCGCGTGTGGAAGTAATGTTCGGGCGCCTCGTCGCGCAGCATGCCGCCCTTGTGGCGAAAGCTGGTGAACGGCACATAATCCTGGCGCTCGGTACTCCTGGAAGAGGTGACCTGATCCACCGAATAGATTTCGGTATGACCGTCCTGCAGACGCATGGGGCGAAGCAGGTAGTCGGTTTGCAAAGGTGCCAGGTCCAGCGGGTCGGACTCCAGGGTGAACAGATTGATCACCGGCACCGCATGCAGGCGAATGTGCTCGGCGCTCGGATTGAACGCTTGAGGCCATGGCTGGCCAAGCACCACCTCCAGTTCGAACCAGGGTGTGCCCTGGGTGATGTCCAACTGCTCCAGCCCGCAGAGGGTCACGAACATGAACTTCTCACGGAAGGTGAAATACTCCAGCAGCAACTGATACCCGCTGAAGGCGCTGTCACCTTTGGGCCACAGACGGTCCTCATCGGCGAACCCCTTGGGCACAAAATGGCCTTCCAGTAACTGACGGTCCGCTTGTCCCGGCATTCGTGCGTACATCGCCTGGGTGTTGAGGGTCAGTGCCTGGTGCAGCGCACTTGCCAAGGGCGCATCGGCATTCAAGTACAGCGGCAGGCGACTCAGGTCGATCTCGCCCCAATCGGCCATCGCGCCGCAGGCAAAGCGCAGCCGCAGCAATGAGCGTCCGTCGGGCTCATGTGCCAGGCGCACAGACTCCACGACCAGTGGTTGCAGCATCAGGTCCTGGGTGGTGGTGTAGCGGCATTGGGTGCGCTGCGGGCCAATGGGCTGCGACAGGACTTCGAAGCCCGTGGCGATCCGTTCGCTGCGCTTCATCTCCTTGAGATCGGGCGCCAGCTCTACGATCGACAGCGATGGAATGGTGCGCAGGTAATGCGGCCACAGCAGACTGACCAGGCCCTCAGTGAGCTCCGGCAAGTCATCGTCGAGCTTCTCGCGCAACCGGCCCATGAGGAAGGCAAAGCCTTCGAACAGGCGCTCCACGTAGGGATCGTGTGCGCCCGCCTTGTCCAGGTTCAGTTGCGCCGCCCGGTCCGGAAACGCTTGCGCGAACTCTTTGCCAGCCTCGCGCAGATAACGCATCTCGGCGTCGAAATAACGCAGTGTCAGATTGTCCATGCTCAAAGAAAAAATCCTGATGAATGAGGTTAGCCGCAGAGCACTGCGGCACGTACCGGATCGATGGCCACCAGCGCCGCCAGCAGCGCCTCCATGCGCCGGGCAAGGGTGGGTTTGTCGGCATCGTTGCGCTGTGCTTTCAAGCGCAACAATTTGAGCAGGCGGGCCTTGACCTCGAAATTCAACTCGGGCTCCCATTCGGCCAATGCCTGGCGCTGGGCGGTGGCGTCCAGTTCGCCCAGCAGGTGGATGGCCAGATCGCTCTTGCCATACTGCTCGGCCACCCGCGCCATCAGCAGGCGCAGCAACCAGCGCTGCCGTCCGGTCTGTATGCCGGGGCGCGCGGCCAGCCAGGCCAACGCCTGCTCGATGCCGTCGCTGTCGGCCTGAACCAGGGCTTCAGCTTCCAGTGACAGGATCTCGGTATCCGCGCCGGGCACTGCGACGGTCGGTGCAGGTAGCCACTGCTGGGGGCGATTGCCGCTGACGTGCCGGGCAATCCACTCCCGGGTGGTCTCATCGGCGAAGGGTGAGCCGTCGCTCCAGCACAAGGCTTCAACGCCCGGCAGGCGCTCGAGGAACATGCCCAGATCACGCTTGGCCACATCGGCCCAGCTGTCCTGGGGTGCGGGTTGTTTGCTCAGCGCCTGACACGCATACCACTGCAGATCCAGCCAGAAATGGTTCACGCCCTCGGCGTACATGCGCTCGACCTGATCGAGCAATTCAGTCCAGCTCTGTTGCAGATACAGTCGCTTGAGCTGTGCCCGATATTCGCCACGAGGCGCAGTCAGGCGCGTGATGCCATTGGCGTCCTGGGGCGGAGCCTGATGCACGGTGTCCCAGCGCAGGCTCTTCATCAGGCGGTGCGCTGCCAGCCAGCCCAGCGGTTGCTCGCGCAGATAACCGGCCAGGGCTTTACCACTGTCCAACAGGTCGCGGCCGGATTTGATCGTTGCCGCGTTGGACGCCGTCGGTTGCGCACTGGACTCCTGACTGGCGCTGTTCTGCGGCACCAGTGCGTCCACGCCGCCGGACTGCGCCAGGCGCGCCGACAAGGCGCCATACAGTGCGCCCAGGGCGGGCCGTTGCTCCGGCGGCCACGCCTCAAGCCCGCGTTCCAGCCAGGCCAGCGCCGCCACGGTGCGCTCAGCCTCGTCCTTGACCACTTCCGGAAACAGCGAAAGGCTGTCCAGCACTTTGCCGCTGGTCAGCCACTCCAATGCCGCCTTGCGACTATTGGGACGCGCGGGCAGCACCTCGCCGGCATAGCGTTCCACCAGGGCCGCCAGCAGGCCGAGACCGTCTGCCAACCCGGTCTCACCGTCTTTGTGCAAGCGCGCCCACAAGTAGTAGGTGGCGACGCGCAGGTCCTTGCAACGTTGGGTGATGAGTTTCTCTGCCAGTTGCTCCACCTGATCGACATCGGCGCCAGACAGCTTGTTGACCTCTTCACGCATGCGCTGGAAGTCATCGTCGTAGCCCGGATCCTCACCCACGGGCAAGTCCGTGCTGATCGGTTGCAACCAGGCTTGCCAACGCTCGGCTTGCAGGTGGGCCAGGGAAAGGGCATCGCGTTCGCCCAGGCATCGGGCGATTAATGTACGCAGGCTCATTTGATCCTCCTCATCTGCACATCGGCGACCGCCTCATCGCCCTCACTCAAAAAAATCTGCGCCGGCAACTTGAAGCTGCGCAGCTTGAGCAGCGCTAGCGGCCCCGCATCCAGCTCGGTGCGCAGGTGCCAGGTCAGGCCCAGGCCGTCGGGGGCCTTGAGGACGATGCGGTAGTGGCTGCCGCCATCGTCCAGCGGGGTGATTCGGGCTTGCTCCAGCAAGCGGATCAGGCCCCAGGTGCCCTGGAAATCACCGAACAGCCGTTCGTTGGCCTGCACGCTGGTCCAGGTCAGGCTGGTGCCCGGGTGACTGCTGAAGCCGGGCCAGCTGAAGCGTTGCCAGCTTTCCTTCTGGTTGAAGTACTCGTGTTTCTCGCCATTGAGGACGAAGGTGGTTTGCACCACGTCGCGCACCGGTTTGCCGCGCAGTTCGAAACTCAGGCCCATGCCGCCATCGGTGTAGAGCACGTCGGCCAGGTGGCTGAGCTGATTGACCGCCGTGAGGAACTGCGGGTTGAAACGCAAGCCCTGGCTGTGCCGGGAATCGGCCACCCAGCGGCTGCCTTCCTTGCGCAATACGCCGCCCAGTTGCTGCTGCAGAAACTGGTCGATGCGCCCGGAATCGGCGCGGATCATCTGCCCCAGCATCGGCAAGGACGCGTCACTGGCGGTGGCGGCAAAGGGGTAGCGGCCGGCGAAAGCGCTGTGCCAGTCGCTGACGATCGCGCGTTGCCATTGGCGGTTGAGCCCCGCCGCCGAGGGTTGCAGCACGCGCTGCCAGGCCTGGTCGAGCGGCTGCACCAACAGTGTCTCGCCGACCTGGACCCACTCGGCGCCGAGGCTGGCGGCGAGCAGGCTGCCATAGGACTGGGTGTCGGTGAGGTCGACGTTCTTGCCCTGGAACACGCTCTGCGCCAGGGCCTGGGTCATGGCTTGCGGGTCGGGCGCGTTGTGCACTTGCTGCAGTTTCAGGCGCACCCGGGTGACGCGGTTGAGGAAGGCCTGCAGGCTCAACCGGTCGCTGTCGCCGCTGCCTTCCGCGTCTTTGCCCAGCAGGGCCAGCAACGGGCCGAAGGTGGCGTCCAGCGGACCAGTCGGTCCCTGCAACTGCTGGTCGATCGCCGGCACCGGGGCCTGGCCGACCAGCTTTTGGGCGGACTGCATCAGCGACTCGGCCAACGCCTGGCCGCGGACGCCGGCCTGGCCCTGGTAGGCCAGGGTGTTCATCAGCGCGATCAGCGGCGACTGGCGCACGTCGCTCATCAGCGTCAGTTGGTCGATCACCTCGCCGAGGCTATCGGCCGGCTGCCAACGCAGGCGGTTGAGAAAATCCAGCCAGGCGCTGGCGTAGTCCTCGAAGTAGCGTTCGGTCAGGCGCGCCCGCAGCACGTCCGGGGTCAGGTCGGCATCGAGCTCGGCGGGGTGGTCGCTGAGCACCCAATCGATTTCCTCGCGCCGCGCCTCGGCGACGGCCTCGATGGCCTGGCGCACCTGGCCTTCCCAGGCCTGGCGGGTGAACACCCCCGGTACGCTGGCCCGGGTGGCGAACAACGCGCCGGCCTCGGTGTCGCCGACCAGCTGCGCCAGGCTCAAGTCCGGGGTGTGATTGGCCGCGGCGTCGAGCACCTGTTGGTACAGGCTGGTTTCGGCATTGCGCTGGCCCAACTGGCCGAGCAGCACTTGCCGGGCCTGGGCGACCAGCTTCGGGTCGGCCTTGATGCGCCATTCGGGGTGCGCCGCCAGGTGCTCGGCGTAGAACTGCCACAGGCTGGGTGACAGGCCTTGCCACAGCCCCGGTGATATTTCGGCGCGCACGGGTTCGGCGTCGATCAGCGTCTTGGTCAGGAAGGTCGCGTCGGTTTTGTCCGGGTGCGCCAGCATCAGGTAGGCCTTGAGGTGGTCGTAGGCCTCCCGGGCCCGTTGGGCGCGCTCGGCGCTCCCCGGGGGCAGCTTGATCAGGGCAGTGAGTTTCGCCTGCAGGTTGGCGGCGGCTGGATCGCGCAGGAGGCGGTTGTTGGCTTCGACATAGGCGGGCCATACCACCTGCAGCAAATTCTGGTTCTGGTTCAGGCCGAAGCGCTGGTACCAGGGGGTGCCGTGTTCGGCGCGGTAATCCAGGCGCGCCAGTTCGCGCATCAGGTCGTTCAGGGCCAGCAGTTGCGCGTCGCCCTGCCCGGCTTGTTCGAGCGATACCAGTGCGCTTTGCACCTGGGCGATCTGCACGCGGTGGGTGGCGAAGGACAGCAGCATGCCGGCGCCCCATACCAGCGCCAAACCCAGCACCAACGCCGAGCCGATGCGGATCGGGTGGCCGCCCAAGCGGCGACTGTGCACGGCCTTGTCATCGAGCACGCCCTGCCAGGCCGGGTCAATCGGCCAGTGGTGCGCCGCATGGCCCTCGTGTGCAGGCAACGGCAGGCTGAACCACAGCCCGCGCAGCGGCAGACCGCGGGCGAATTCACCGAACAAGGGCGCGAGCGCCTGGCGCCAGCGGGCAATGCCTTCGACCTGCAGATCGTGCGACAGGCGCAGCAGGAAGTCATGCTTCATGTCGCCGTGGATTTGCGCCCAGCCTGATTGGCGCAAGGGCAGAATCAGGTTGTCCAGGCAGGTTTCCAGGGCCACGGCGGTGGCGCGTGCGGGTAGCAGGCAGCCGACGGGTTGGGTCATGCGCTTGGGCTGCGGCCACTCACTGGCGCAGACTTGCCACAGGTACAACGGCAACTGCCACTGCAGATGGCGGGCCAGGGTTTGCAGGTACCGCACGCCGGCGCCCATCGCGGCGGTGTCGCTGGACTGTTCCTTGCTCAGGGCCCAGATCACCCCGTCGAGTGCGCGCCAGCGGTTCAGGCTGCGGTACTGTGCAAAGGGTGCATCCTCCGCATTGCCTTGTACGCTGCCGCCCCAGATCAGGACCGTGTCTTGCCCTTCCAACCAGTTCTTTTCTGAAAGTTGCGGGGCGATGGCGTGGATCTGTTCCGGTTCGCCGACGACCAGCAGCAGGCGGATTTTGCGGCGCCAGAAGGGGCCGTGGTGTTCGCGCAAATACGCTTGAACGACAGCGGTCGGTTGCGCCCGAGTACCGGGGGTTTCAGTGGAGGCTGGCTGAGCAGGCGGGGCATCATCCGCGTCGAGCCGGTCAAAAGCCGAATGCCCAAGCTGACGTCCCATCAGTCGATACCCTGCCAGAAGTCCCACGACGACCAAAGTCGTGGCCGATATCCCCCAAAGCGAGATCGTTTGCCGGTCACTACCGGCCGCAAGACCCAGCGACTCGGGGTAATGCCAAACCAACACGCCCAAGATCACACCGGTCAGCAACAGCAGGCCAACCAGCCCTCCCATTCCTACAGAGTGGCGAAACTGCATTCGAGATTCCTATTTAGAAAGTGCTGACACAGGCATCAAGACCGTGCCCCAGAGTCCGGCCGTGGCAGGGCCACCACCACTGAAAATGAATTGCGCTCCAGCGCCGCGCGCAATCGTCTGCGTCGCGGCCGCGATGGCCAGCCAAGGGGATGCTTTCCCGGAATGCCCCAGCAACGCATCGAGGTTGCAAGGCGCCTGCTTGACCAACATGGGTTCTTCAGCCAACACGGTCGCAATGGCGGCATGACGTTGTGGGTCGATACCTACCTGCCAGGCTTTCTCGATTGACTTCGCTTCAAGCGGCACCCAGTCGAGGGCTTGACGCGTGGCGTAAAGCAGATCAGTGTCGGTAGGCTGGCGCTCCTGCTCAGGACGGTGCAGGTAGGCGATCGGCGCCAAGGTGGTTTGCGTCAGGCGATTGCCGAACAACACGCCGACGGCGACTTCTGCCGTGCCCTCGGGCTGTTCCGGTGCAAGCTGCACGGCCAGCACCAGCAACAAGGCCTGATCGCCGATGCGCTGGTCGAGCCAGTGATCCACCGCAGCCAATCCACTGCCCTCGACGGGTACCGTCGATTGGCGGATGCCGGACTCTCGCCATATCTTTTGCCACGCAGGGCGCCACTGGTCCTCCGGTAACCTGCAGTCGATCTCCAGTAACAGGGCCAAAGGTTTATCGTCAGGCAATTGCGCCAGGATCGGTGCCAGGTCAGCCAGCCTCTTCTCTAATACACTCATCAGTACCGCTTCCAGGTCTTCACCTGAGCCTTCGATAAAGCGGCTGTGACTTACAGGTGCATCGTCCACCCTCGACGGTTGCGTCTTCAGCGCCTCGGTGCCGCTCAACAAAGCGTCGAGTTGGACGGTTGGCTCGTCCACTGAATCTTGCAGGGCGGTATGCAAGCTCACACCCAACACCTGCTGCGAGCGTCGACCCTGACGAATCTTGCGGATCATGGCTTTTTCGCGGGCCTCATCCCAGCCGTCGGCAGCGGACTGTTCGCCGATGTGAAATAGCACTCGCCCGAAACCCAGCACACACCAGCCCAGGATCGGCAGGCCCAAGGCCAAACTCCAGAAATCAACAGGCTTTTGGCGCAAGGGTTCATCGCCTAGCAATAACGTCCCTCCCACTCCGAGCAATGAACACAGCAACAGCAAGATGAACCAAAGCCAGAAGCGAGGTCGGATAGGACGCAGCGCGGGAGCAGGTACTTTATCCAGTCTGATGGGCATGACTAACTCGCCCTCGCTTCAATCGGGGAGAAAATCAATGCGCAACTGCAAGCGCCAAACTGGTCGTGAGATGCGACTGGAAGACTTTTGTCTTTAAACATTGGATGGCCCCTTGGCGATCACCGTGCGGCGATGTTCAGGAATCGGGTACAGCATAGGGTCTCCCTCACGAGCCACGCGAACAATTGCAAACTTCACCACAACCAAACCTGATAATATGGTGCGACCGCTAGTTGTTATGTCACCTACATGAATGATGCCTTTCATGCTTTATCCCTACTCAAGAAACTCAACTCCGTGTTTAACTACACAGCCCCCACACTCTTTTACTAACTCATTGTTACTCGAAAGGCTCGGAACAGTGGAGGCGTCTCATTTTCCCGTTTTCGATTGGTATGGAGCATTTACGTAACAGCTCTCCCGTAGTCTCCAGCGGCGTAACGCTTAAAATTAAGTGAATTCCATCTTTTTCAAAGGTAATATCTTGGAATCCAGCGTAAGCAAATCCCGTTGAAAAAGTCTTGCCTTCAAAACTGCATAGACTCATGCTTTCCAATACTTCAAGTTTCCCTTGAACGCTTACAACTTCGATTACCAGGCAGTCGCCCCCAAAGGTTTTTATGTAGCGCGCAAGTACCCCTCCACTTCTACCAGAACTTATCTCTGATGCATTTGAATAGTCTGCCGGTAGAGCTCTTACAAGATCAAACGGCACTACAATCAAAAGAAACAACAATCCAATTCGTATCACTTATTGACCCCTCATGTAACGAGCGCGTTTGTCAAAGCTATTAGCCGGCACCGACACCCAAGTTTTACGAGCACAAATAGATCCAACAAAACCAGCCAAGTCATTTTCAGCTATAAATCTCTGTATGATTTTTCTCGTCTCACCAGTGTGTCTCCTCGACATATCAGGCCGACGGACATATCTTTTAATTTGTCATTCCGTGCTTCCCAATTCACATCGCCATGTAGTTTCTCGACATCTTCTTTGCGCGAAACAAGCAAAACCTCAGCTTTCATAAAATCACATAGCGGGCTGTCAGATGCGGTTGGACGATTTTTGTCTTTAAACATTGGATGGGTTCTTGGCGGTTACCGGGCGGCCATGGCCAGGAATTGGGGAAAACACTAGATCTCTTTCACGAGCCAAAATGTCAATTGCAAACTTTGCCACAACCGAACCTGAGAATAGGGATCGACCGCACTTTTTCACGCATTTATTAACAACCAACGACAACAACTCACTCAACGATTTCATACATTAATGCCCATCGCAATATTGGAGATCCCGACACCTCAACCATCCTTCAGTCGTAACAACTCCAGAAAACCTGAACTCAACCCAATCTTCATCATCACCCCTAAAAAAATCCAGCAACGTAATACTGTCTCCTTGAATCAAATATTTACTTGTTTTTTTTGAAAGTTCTGGAAAATTGAAAATCTCAGCACGAAGAGCAGAGACGTCAGTAGTCAATGGCACCCTGCGCTCAAAATCAACATCATCGGACACTAACAATCGTGTAAACGAGCCATCCGAATTATATGTTTTCCGTTTAATTTCTCCACACCCAACACAACTATCTGAAATATAATATTTTACTTTACCATTTTGAACACGATAGACATTTTCTTTCCAAGCCGCACCATCTTTAAAGGAGCTTACAATATAATCATGCCGAATCTGAAAATTACACAAAGGTCCATCACCAAAGTCCATCTCAGCTAAGGAGCGCTCAGCAGCCTTGTAATACAATACCTTTGAGCAATTATTCAAACCTCCCCCACCCATACGAAAAACCACTTCCCCAACCCCGTCCCCATTTAAATCTTCAATATAAACATCGTCATATACTCCTTCCACCTCTTTCATAAAACCATCAGGCAGTGTTAGGGGATAAGATTCCCCTTGAAAAGTAACTGACACGGCAAGGGGTGAGAGACGATCAACCTGCAATGCAGGTAGAGATGACTCAGCGCTAGCCCCATATGAAAAAAAATACAACATCAAAAGCAAGCCAGCTATCGACACTGATCTCATTTCTTTCATTTACGTAAGCCCCACTCTTTTCGTATCGCCTCGTATATTTTTACTCTCTCATGCAGGCCATTGTCACCTCCATTTACTGCCAACGTCACAAGATCGACATTGTCAGGCTCATTATTTATCAGAACGTTAATATCACCCCGCGCATTATACTTCCTGCTGACGGCCCCATTCCGCCGCCAATACCAACACGAAACGTCTATGGCATCAAACATATTCTCTGCGATTAAATTTGGAGTGCGCACAAAATCAACCCCCCTATAATCCGAATAGGATGCATAATTGTTTTTCCAAGTAAGTTGAATCAACCCCTTTCCTTTATATTTTGGCCCATCACCGACTTCCGTATTTCCACTCGCTATAGCATTTACATGCCTACCAGGATCGTATTGCTCGCCTGACGCAAACTCGACAGTCGTTTCAAAGGCTGCTGACTCATGAAAACATTGAGAAACAAAATGTGCTTGCTGATGCGGAGTTGTTATTTCATATCTTTCAAGAGCATCATTCAATTGAGCAACAAACTCATATTTATCATATCTATATATTAGCGGATACTTTGACTTGAACTCATTAAGAAAGGTGCGCCCACCCCCTCGCCCGGTAAACCAATTACCAGATTTGCCCGTAACCTTTTCTAATAGCTCAACAGTAATTTTTCGATCACTAGCGTTGAACCACTCCTTTAACCCCACCGGATGAAAGTGAAAGACCTTCCCCCACGACGGCAACCCCACTTTCTCCGCCACCTCACCCCACCAACCCATCTGCTGGATCCGCTGCTTCTCCGCCAGCCAGTTCAAGTGCGGAGTCGAGCCGCTATGGCCGAGCAATTCATCCAACGCGTCCCACTTCCGCTCCTGGTGAAACCATTCGCTTTCCTTGCGGATGATCAATTGCGAGATCGCTTGCGCGTGGGCCGGCAGGTGAAGGGCCGCTTGCAGTTCTTCGGCGGTCATCTTGCCGACGCGGTTAGGGTCGATGATCTCGTACAGCCGGCTTTTCATCGGCCCTTGGTCGTCTTTGTCAGCCAAGGGACGAAAGCGCTCGCGTTGCTCTTCGGTGAAACCGTCGACGGCACTGAGAAACGAGGCCATCAAGTGTTTGGGCGTGCTGTAGTCGAAAATAGTGTCATAGCCCTCCCACGACCAGGGACTGAGCCAAGACGTGACGCCGACTTCTTCGCGCACCCAGCCTTTGAGCAGGTTGTTGTCAGCATCGTGCAGCAGCCCATCCAGGCGATACCAGTTGCTGGCTTTATGGCTCTCGCTCGCGCTCACCTGGATTTTTCTGTCGGCCGGCAAAGCCTCCAGCACACTCTTGGGGACCAACAGGTCGGCAGCACTGCGTGGGCTGGCGGCACTCCATATTTTCAGTTGGGCGGCGGTGGCATTTTCTTGATGAGGCACCACGGCGGTGCCTTTGGCGAGCTTGAGCCAGGTCCTGTCTTTATCCGGCAGGTGCTGGGCCCAGGCGCGACTGGCCTCGATGAATAAATCGACGTCGTCGTTACTGAATACTTCCAGGTGCAGCTTTTCCTCTGGCTGATCCGCGCCGCCGTCCTGGTACTGGCCGAGGTGACCGATCAACGCGCCGGCCTTGATGGGAACAGGCGAGTCGAGCACCACCACGCGATCCAACACCAGCGGTTCCTGCGCACCTTCCAGCGAGTCGAAATGCACATACTGATTCACGCGTTCCAGCTTACGAAACTCGCCTTCACCGCTGACCCTGACCACCGCTCCCACCGGCAGCTTTAAAAGTTCCGGGTTGGTAACGCTTGGATCAGCGCGAACATTGACCCACTCCTCCGACGACGTGATGCGGTACTCGTTGCCGGCAACAGGTTGCAGAAGGCTGGCGGCAAGGTAGCCGGCTATCGAGCCATCGGCCTTGATCAGTTTGGCGGGGCCGAGGCTGTTCTCCAGCTTGCGATAGCTGCCCTCGCCACTGACGGTCACCTCGGCGCCCCGCGGCAGGAAGTCGATCACCTGGCCCGGCCAGGCCTTGATACGCACGTTCAGGCCACGCTCTTCAAGGTTTCCGGGACGGACGTCGTTCACCGTCTGTTTGACGCGAAGGATCGGGCTCTCGGGCCAAAACGCCGGACGAACGATGGCGGCGTCCTTCCGGTACACCGACCAATCCCGCAGGTGCATGTACAGGCTGTAGAAGACCAGGCTGCGCGGCGTGTCCGGGCGGCCTTCGAGCTTCGGTGGCTGAAGCCGATGGCGGACCAGCACGAAATTGCGCGAGAACGGCTTTTCTACAGTGTGTTTATTGACGAGATAAGCCGTTTGTTTATCGACGAAATATGCCGTGGTCGGCGACTGCGTATCGATGCGGTACGCCACCACTTCGCCGTCGGCCAGACACTGCACGCTGGATTGATCCAGGAGGCCGGCGGTGCCGCTGTCGAAATGTACGCCACCGTGCCAGAGGCCGCTGCGTCCCAAAGGGAAATAGCCTGCTTTGGCCTTGGCCAGGTGGGTCAGCTGTAACAGCGGGTTGCGTTTGTCCTCGCGCGGATCTTTGTCCTTGAACGGATGGCTCCAGTTTTTCAGCGGTGGCAGAGTGTCGCTACTGGGTGCTGGAGACAATGAAACTGGCCGGGTGTCAGGCGTCGGCAAGATCGGCGGTACCGGTCGATCCACCTGCGAGTCACTGCGGGTGTCGTGAAATCCAAAAAGTCGGGCAAGCAAGTTGGCCATGTTGAATGTCGCTCCTTGTTTTGCGAAAAAGGGGTCAGCCGGAGAAATCCGTACGCCCCAGAGACGTGGAGTTATGCTCGGTCAATTGGGCTAACGGCGGTATTTCCAGCGATTGCTTGGCTGCACCGCTGTAGTCGAACTGCGCCGACTTGATTTTGAAGTCACCTGCCGTGCCGCATTCGATGCTGGAGGGGTCCAGAGTGATGTAGCTGCCACCGGCGTTGAGGGTGATTTTCTTCTTGGCCGTGATGTGGATTTCGTCTTCGGTACTGGTGATTGCCAGGCCGTGACGGGCCATCAGTTCGAGCGTGTCGTTTTGCGCTTGCACGCTTACCGGTCCGTGGTTGGCGATCAGCTTGATGCCCAGCTTGCGCACGAAAACGCTCAGGCCTTGCCCTACCCCCATGAACAGGCGCTTGACCACACTGAGGTCGGCTTCGCCCCCCGCGTTGAGCATCAGGTTTTTTTGCGCCGCCAGTTGCAGGTGTTTGCCGCTGGTGAGGGCGATGCCCTTGGGAGCGCTGAGGAGTACTACGGCGGCTTTGAGCTCGTCGAGTTGTTCGCGCACGAGTGCCATTTGTGCCTGCACATCCGCGGGATCTGCGTTGGCGGCCTGGGCATCGACAGAGAGCGATTGCAGTTGCTCACCCGCCTGTTGCAGACGACCGATGGCCGCGCTCATTTCCAGGACTTGCCCCTGCGCCAGGGCCTGTTCATCAGCACTGATAAACAACCCCTTCCCCGCCCGAATCGCACCCCAACCATCGCTGCGCAATTCAAACCCTTCACCACGTTTTTTCTGCTCGGCATCGACCAAATGCCCGAGATTGAGCTGGCTCTTGCCACTGTGCTCGGTACTGAGCTTGACGTGCTCTTCCCCGCGAGTGTCCTCCATCCGCAGCTTGTTATTGGCCGGCGTGCGCAGCACATTGCGTTTGTAATTGCGCGCACGCAGGGTGACGTGGTCCGGGTGCTGGCTGTCGTGCAGGGCATGGGCGATATACGGCCGATCCGGATCGCCCTGTTCGAAGGCCACCGCCACTTCGGTGCCGGCGATCAGCGGCAAATGCAGGCCGTGGGTGTCGCCGGCGTAGGGCCGGGCCAGGCGTAGCCACATGCTTTCCTGGCCGGGTTTCCAGGTGTCGCGGTCGAACAGGAACTGCACGCGGTAGCGCCCTTCGACGTCGATCTCGGCGTAGGGGTCGTGTTTTTGCGGGTTGCTGACCCGGGCCGGGACGGTGCCGGCGATCTGCGGCTTGGGCTGCAGCGGCGGGCGGAAGCACACGCTTTCCGAATAGGGGATGGCCTGGAACCGGGCTTCGAAGCTGGCATCGCGGGCGGCGCGGGTGCTGAGGTGGGTGATCACCGTACCGGGGGCGAAGGCCTGGGGCGCGCCGCCGGAGATCATCAGCTTCTGGCCGGGGGCCAGGGTGGCGCTGCTGCTGGTGCCGCTGAGGCGGGTCTGCTCGTTGAGGTAGCGTTCGTGTTGCAGGCGGGCGTAGAAGTAGCCGGTTTCCGGCGGCAGGTCTTCGTAGAACTGGTAGCGGTCGCCGAGGGCGGTGTAGGGTTCGGCGTAGTGGTAGGCCTCGCCGTAGGTGGTGGTTGCGCCGCGGGTGTGGTCGATCTCGCCGTCCAGATGGGCGCGGGCGTCACGGTGCTGGTAGGTGCGGATGTTGACCTGGCGTTCCACCACCTGGTGTTGGGTTTGCAAGGCCCAGACGCCGTCCTGCTCGCTGCTGCTCAGTCCGGCGGGTGGGTGGTACGGCAGCTCGATGCCGGATTGGTAATGCAGCTGATCGTCACGGAATTCGACGACGTCGATGTTCAGGCGTTCGTCGCTGGTGAAGCGGTACCAGATGCCGACGTCGGCCAGCAGGCGGGCGATGAAAGCCAGGTCGCTTTCGCCGTATTGCATGACTTGCAGGCGTTTGGGGTAGTCCCGCGTGAGCTTGAAGAAAAAATCCTCGCCCCGGAAATCGTGGCGGCTGCGCAGGATCTGTTCGACGATTTGCGGCACCGACTGGTGCTGGTAGAGGCGGAATTGCTGGCCGCGGGCGAGCAGTGCCAGGCGCGGTTGCAGGGTGATTTCGTAGCGGGCTTCGTCGACGGAGCCGGACAGGCGTTTGAAGCCGGTGATCACGCCGTTGAAGGTGCGCAGCGGTTTGACCTTGAGGTCCTTGGTCAGGAAGGTGAGCTTGCGCGGCACGGGGTGCAGGCTGAACTGGGCCTCGCGGTTGAGCAGTTGGTCGGCGGCGATGTCCTGTTCGCTGCAGGTGAATTCGACGACGTAGTGGAATGGCTGGCTCAGCTGTTCTTCGCCGTGGAAGGCCAGGACGTCGAGGGTCGCGTCGAAGTTATGGACGCTGAGTTTGTGCCGGCTGTGGTCGAAGAAGATGGGCAGTTGGCTGGACATCTTCACACCTCCATCGCGGCAAGGTGCCCGGCGTCGTGGGTGTCGGTGAAGTGCAGGGTCACGCCGTAGTCGTCGCTGTAGCCCAGGCTCACGCCGTGGGTTGTCTGTCCGGCCGCCTGGCGTTGCAGCAGCTGTTGGCTGAGCACCGGCAGGATCTGCTGGTTGAGCAGGCTGTCGATGTTGCGCGCGCCGGAGTCGGGCAGCAGGCAGGCGGCAACCAGGGCGTCGTTGAGGGCTTCATCGATCTGGCAGGCCAGGCCGTAGTGACGCTGCAGACGCCTGGCCACCCGGGCGAGCTTGAGGCCGACGATGCCCTTGAGGGCGTCGGCTTGCAGCGGGCGGTAAATCAGGGTCTGGAAACGCGCCAGCAGGGCCGGCTGGAAGTGCTCGCGCAGGATCGGCCGCAGCAGTTCCTGCAGGGTGCTGTCCGGCGCGTCAGGTTGTTGCTGCAGGCAGGCCTGCAGTGGATCGCTGCCGAGGTTGGAGGTCATCAGAATGACGGTGTTGCGGAAGTCGATTTCACGCCCTTCGCCATCACGCATGAAGCCTCGGTCGAACACCTGGTAAAACAGGTTGATCACATCGCGATGGGCCTTCTCCACTTCATCGAGCAGCACCACGCTGTAGGGCCGTTGGCGCACCGCTTCGGTGAGCACGCCGCCCTGGCCGTAACCGACGTAGCCCGGAGGCGAGCCTTTGAGTTGGCTGACGGTGTGGGCTTCCTGGTATTCGGAAAGGTTGAGGGTGATGAGCGATTTCTCGCCACCGAACAGGCAGTCGGCCAGGGCCAGGGCGGTCTCGGTCTTGCCGACGCCACTGGTGCCCACCAGCAGGAAAACCCCCAGCGGCGCCTTTTCTTCGGTCAGGCCGGTCCTGGCGGCCCGCAGTCGTTGGGCAAGGGCATTCAACGCAGGCTCCTGGCCAATGACGCGTTCGCTCAATTGCAGCTCCAGTGCCAGCAGGTTGGCGTGTTCGTCCTTGAGCAGACTGCCCAGCGGCACCCCGGTCCAGTCGGCGATCACTTCGGCCACGCTGCGGGCGCAGACATCGAGGGCCAGCAACGGACGGTTGCCCTGGGCATCGGTCAGTCGTCGTTGCAACTGTTCGCAGATATCCGGCTGGGGTGGCTCGGCCTGGCGTGCATCGAGCAATTGTCGTGTCAGGTCGAGTTCATGCCGGTATTGCTGTTCGAGCTCGGCGTGTTCACCTTGCAAATCCGCCTGTTGCGCAGCGATCGTCGCCAAACGCTCGCTGGCGCTGCCGCCCACGAGTTGCCGATCCTCTTCGAGGGCCTGGCGCTCCAGTTCCAGGGCGGCCTGCCGAGCCTTGAGCCGGACCAGTTCCTGGGGTTCACAGTCAAGGCTCATGCGCACTCGCGCGCTGGCGGTGTCGAGCAGGTCGACCGCTTTGTCGGGCAGTTGCCGGCCGGTGAGGTAGCGCCGCGACAAGCTGACCGCGGCCTGTACCGCCGCATCCTGGATGTGCACGCCATGGTGACTGGCGTAGCGCGCCTTGAGACCCCGCAGCATGAGGCAGGCGCTGGCGTCGTCCGGCTCGTCCACCTTGACGGTCTGGAAGCGCCGCTCCAGGGCGGCATCGCGCTCGAAGTATTGTTTGTACTCGCTCCAGGTGGTGGCGGCGATGGTGCGCAGTTCCCCACGGGCCAGGGCCGGCTTGAGCAGATTCGCCGCATCGGCACCGCCCGCCTGATTGCCGGCACCGATCAGGGTGTGGGCTTCGTCGATAAACAGCAGCACCGGGTGGGCCGATTGCTGCACGGCGTCGATGATGTTTTTCAGGCGTTGTTCGAACTCGCCCTTGACCCCGGCGCCCGCTTGCAACAGCCCCAGGTCCAGGGTGCGCAAGCTGACCGGCTTGAGGCTGTCCGGGACATTGCCCTGGGCAATGCGCAAGGCCAGGCCTTCGACCAGGGCGGTCTTGCCCACCCCGGGTTCGCCGACCAGCATCGGGTTGTTCTTGCGCCGGCGACTGAGGATGTCGATGACCTGTCGAATCTCATCGTCACGGCCGAACACCGGGTCGATCTGCCCTGCCCTGGCCTTGGCGGTGATGTCCTGGGTGAACTTGTCCAGCACGGCTTGCAGGGCATCCTGCATGACGGCACTGGATGGAGGGGTAATCGGTTGGCCAGCAGACACTTCCATCTGGTCCAAGGCCGCTTCTTGCTGAACCTGCGGACGCTCTTCGGAGTGTTGATCGAGCAGCACAGACAAACGCTGCAATTGAACATCACTGAGGCTGAGCAGCGGCCACGCGGCGTCGCACGCGAGCAGGCCGGGGGTCTCCAGCAACGCACCGAGCAGATGCGCGGAACGCAAATGCTCGTGGTTGTCGTCCAGGGAGGCTCGAAGCCAGGCGTTCCTGATCAGTTGCTGCAACTTGCCACACAGCTGCGGCTTGCCCTGCACACTGCGTGGCAGGCTGTCGAGATGGTCGAGCAGCCCACGCCAGAGCGCGTCCATATCCCATTCGTAGCGACGCGCGATGAGGGTCAGGTCGCCCTCCCCTTGCTCCAGTAGCTTGAGCAGCCAGTGCTCGATGCTGATCTGTCCATGGCCGCGGCTCTGGCACAGCGAAGCCGCCGCGCTCAGCGCCTGGGCGCAATAGGGGTTGAGGCGGCGGAGCAAACGGGTGGAATTGTGTGCCATGGGGGCGCGTCCTTGTTCTTGATACTCGGTATGTTCGATGGAGCCGGTGGTGAGCCTGAAACTCGATGTAGTTGGATGAACGCCCGCGAACAGACGCTCAGCCAAACACAGCGGGTGCCGGCAGACAGAAGCCCGTCTGCCGGCTTTTCAGGTCAACCTGATTTGCGCTCGCTCCAGGAATCCGAATGCTTGATATTGCCCTCCTTGAAAGTCCAGGTGATCTTCTCGTAGCGCAACTCAACCTCCTCCAGGTGATTGTGCTTTTCCTTGGTGGGGTCCTTGATGTCGTGCATTTTCGAAGCGACATTCACCACCTTGACGTTCTCAAGCAAAGTGCTGTAGTTCTCGACTTCGTGGCCATTTTCGTCGATGCGATACCACTTGAGCTCGGCACTCTTGAACGTCTGGCCCATGGTCACAGCCTTGAGCAGGTAGACAGAGGAGGCATCGATGTCCTTGGTGAAAATAAACGGGGAGTGAACCCGTGTGCCTGTCAACTTGCCTGTGTTGTCGTTGGTGGGGATGGACACTTCATGGTCCAGGGCAAGCACCTCGATGCTGCCCTCGCGCCCTTGTACATCCACCGAACCTTTGATGTCCGCGCCGCCGTCATCTTTCAGCCACAGATAAACCGGAATTGCCATGTGAAACTCCTTCTCTCAGAACATGAATGTCGCGGAATGCGACAGGGGGTTGTACGTCCGGCCCCGGCGTGGGAAGCACGCAGGCCCCCACTTCCGGCACCAGACGGATATCGACGCGACGGTTGGCCGCGCGCCCGGCCTCGGTGTCATTGCTGGCAATCGGCTGGCTGGCGCCAAACCCCTGGACGGCAAAACAGCTGTCAGGGATGTCACCCATGCGCTGCATCCACTCGTGCACCGCGGCCGCCCGGGCACGGGACAACTGCAGGTTGTGCCCGGCGTTGCCCGTGGCATCGGTATGCCCGGCAATAACGATCAGCCAGCCAGGCTGGGCCTTGATGCCGACCAGGGCATTGACCAGTACCTTGGTCGAACCAGACTTGAGCCGGGCGCTCCCGGTACCGAACAGCGACAGGCTGTCCAGGCGCACTGGTCTTGGGCTCCCGGCTGGCATCGGAGCCGTCGGATGACGGTGACCGGCAATCGTCGCCAGCACCTGCGCGCGCAAAGGCTCACCGCGATACAGGCCCAGGCCCAGCGCCAGTGGTGCGCCTTGTCGGTAGTAGTGATCCAGACGCGTGGCGTCCTGACGCAGCTGCGCCAACGCTTCCTCGCGCAAGGCGAATTCGGGCCGGTCACGTTGGCCTGTCGGGGAAAGCGACGTGTACCGCCGCAGGTCATCGGTGATCTGACGCACCAGTAAGGTGTTCTGCCAGGCCGAGCTGGCCAGGGCGACGACGCCGGCCACTGCGAACAACCACGACGCGATGACACTTGCACGGCCTAACGGGGAACGCCGTCCATTAACCGGCAGCAGATGCAGCAAGGCATCAGGGAACGGCAAGCGCGCGCCCTCCCCAGGCTCCGCCTGCCTGGCGTCAACCAGCGCCACTTTGTTACGCAGCCATTGTTGCCACAGGTTGCCCGCCACTGATTGAGGCAGTACCGGTACGAGCGTAACGGCGCAGACCCTCGGCAGGCTGACGCAATGACGGGTTTCCCAGCGGGCGAAATGTGGCAATACCGTTTCATCCAGCCAGGCCGCAACGCTGCTCAGTTGGACGCTGGTGTGCAACCGGCCGGCGTGCGTGGCGCTGTCAGCGGACTGCCGCTGCCAATCCGCCAGGCTGACGCAGGCTCCCGCCGCGCGCACGCTGGGGTTGCCCTCGCCTCCCTGCCAGCTGAACCAGGGACCATCACCCCGCGAGGCTTGCAGGTAGCTCACCAGCAGTAGCGGCAGCGCTATGCCGCGTTTGCGAACCAGCGCTACCTGATAACTGAAGGCTCGTATCTGTCCAGCCAGCACTGCGGCGTCGGTATGCTCGGCGGGGTTGACGACGAACATGACGCTGAGCTGCCCGCCCCATTCCGGACGCAGGGCCATCAAACCAGCGGTCACCGACGGTAGCTGCTCCAGCTCGGGTACCCGCACATAGCAACCGTCTTTAGTGAGGTGCAAGGCCAGGTGGTCAACGGCCGTTACGCCAAACAGACTCGCCAGACCATCACCGCACACCAGGACCACCGGCTTACGGTAGGCTGCAGACGGCAAGGCGGTATGGCCGGCCAGCGTCAGTGACTCCCTCAGCGCCGCCGCACGTCGTCCCGCCAGACGCCAGGCAAGGGCGACGAAGCATAGGACGGTCAGGACAGCGAGTGCACGGGTCGAGGTTGTCAATGGAACAACCGCCAGCAGCGCAAGGGCGAGCGAACCCGCCCACAGCCAAAGACCCCGTGTCAGCTTGAGCGCCATCGGCCCCATCTCAGGCGGCCCCGGGCAGGAGCGTAGTGATCAGACCGCTCAACAGGCGATCCAGCCCCCACCAGACAGCGACGAACAACAGGCCCGCCGCCAGAACGTGAGGCAACGGTGATCGCAGCCAGCGCAGGCTGCCGACGCGGTTAGCGCCACTCACTTGCGTCGTTATGCCAAGGCCCAGTTCCATTGGCGCGACGTGCCCATTCAAGGCTGTCAGCAGTTGCTCGCGTTCAGGATCATTCAGTTCGCGATATCGGCCTCGAAAGCCCAGCATCAGTACCCGGTGGAAGGCCGTCAGCACCTGCGGATCGGGCGCCGGTTCGCGCAGCACTTCGCGCATGTCTTCATACAAAAACACACCGGCCTGGTGACGATTGAAGAATTTCGCCTGCAGCGGTTCGCGGGCCCATTTGGCGTGGGCATCGGCTTTGGCACAGTTGAGTACGGTTTCGTCGAGCAATGCACATTGGGCATGGCTGATGTGGTCGATGCTGCGCTGGCTCAGGTCGGCCTGCTCGAGCATTTGCCGAACGAACTCGATCTGCCCGGCGCAACGCGCCCACAGTTCGTCGGCATTCTGCGTACAAGCCCCATGGCGCAGCTCTACCACCAGCAGGTAGCTGTCCTGCAACAGCGCGTCGATATCCGGTGCCGTCGCGGTCTGTCTGTTGGAGATAACCCGGCTCATGTGCGCAGCACCGCGAACAGTTCAAGCTTCACGTCGGCCAGCGTACTCGGAACGTAGAAGGCACAGACCCCTTGGGCCAGCACGGCCTGGCCCTCGGCATGCCTGAGATCGAGGGCGAAATACTGGTTTTCCAGGCGTAGCGGAATGGCGGCCGGCACGTGGCTGAGTGACTGCAGCGGAACACCGTCCAGTGCGGCGTTGACCAGGTGATCGACAGCATCTGGTGTACCGACCTTGCACAGGCGCGGAAACTGGCTTTGCAACTGTGCGGCCGGCATCCGGCAACGCACCGACAGATAGAAGTCGGCACCGTCATCCTCACGCAGGCGCGCATCATTGATCGTGACTTGCCAGCGGTTGGTACCGATCTCCTCAAGTTGCAGTGCAATCACCCGTGACGGCAGGCTGGCCTCGAGCAAGGTGGAAATCAGGCGCATCAATGGCGGGAACACGGTCTCCAGCTGATCGTGTCGATAAGCCGGAATCTGATCGATATCGTGTTCCAGCGAAAAGGTCAGCAGGCTGCCGGCCAACTTGGCCAGTTCCAGATAGACCTGCTCGGGATGCCGTGCAGGATAGGCCTTGAGATCGGCCAATACCGGTTGGTACGTGTTCAAGGCATTGAGCAGCCAGAACAGCGAGACATCGGCAACGGCGAAGTCGGCCATGCGCTGGTTGCTCTCGCGGCGCATGCCCATCAGCCGTTGCCGCTTGGCGGACAACTGGGTCAACAGGTTATCAAGCTGTGCCAGCAAGCCGGGATGAGCCGCGAAGTGGAGCAGCGGCGGCACATAATCCGGATCGAGGCTCCAGCCGCCCTGCCCGTCGCGCGCCAGGCGTGCAATCGGGCAGGTCAGGTAATCGCCGTTTTCGTCATGAGCAAAGCGCAGGCTCAACGCGTGCTCCAGCACGCCGATCGATTGCACCTCGTCGGCGTAAACGTCCTGGACGTCACGCCAATCCTGGCGATAGCGTGTCGGCCGTTCAGCCTTGGCTGCGTCGAACAGGCAGTTGTTGCCATTGGCCTGTTCCAGCGGCAAGGCCAGGAGCAAGGTGGCGCCCTGGATGTCATCGGCCAGCAGGCGGGCCAACTCCAGGGCAGAGGGCAGTCGATCCACCTGATCGGTATCGATCAGGGTGCCGTCGGGCATGCGCAGGCGCACCTGGGTGGCCTTGAGCTTGCCCAGGCGCAGGGCTTGCGGGTCAAACCCCACCACCTGGACACCCCAGGGATGCACCATGGACAGACGGGCCAGGCTCTCGTTGGCCCACGCCTCCCAGCGCGCCTGCTGTTGGAATTGCTGCGGGCACAGCAAGGCTCCCGCGGCCCACAGGGGGCGGTCGATTTTCATGACGTTGTTTCTCTAGGGGTTGATTCAGGCTTTCGCTTTGGGCATCTGCGAAACCAGCGACAGGTTGACGTCCATCCCTTCCACCTGGAAGTGCGGCACGGCGTACAGCTTGACGCGGAAGAAGCCCGGGTTGTCGTCGATGTCTTCCACGGTCACCCTCGCATCACGCAAGGGGTGCGAAGCCTGCAGATCGTCGCCCGGATCGGTCATTTCGGTGACCAGCCCACCGACCCACTTGTTCAACTCCAGCTCCAGTAAACGACGGTCCTTGGTCGTTCCGATGTTCTCGCGCTGGATCATTTTCAGATAATGCGCAATGCGCGAGAGCAGGAAGATGTAGGGCAACCGTGAATTGATCCGGCTGTTGGCGGTGGCGTCGGCCGTGTCATACAGCGCCGGCTTCTGAGCCGAGTTGGCCGAGAAGAAACAGGCGTAGTCGCGGTTCTTGTAGTACGACAATGGAATGAATCCGAGGTTGGCGAACTCGAACTCACGCGTCTCCGGAATCATCACTTCCGAAGGGATCTTCACCTGGCTGCCCGTGCCCAGATCGTACAAGTGAATCGGTAGCTCGGTGACCGCGCCGCCTGACTGCGGTCCGCGAATCTGCACGCACCAGCCGTTGGCGATGAAGCTCTTGACCATGTTTGCCGCAAAGGCGAACGAGGCGTTGGTCCACAGATACTTGGCGTGATCAGGGCCCTTGACGCTTTCGATGTAGTTGAAGCTGCGCACCGGAATCGTATCCGGGCCATAGGGCAGGCGACCCAGCACGCGCGGCATGGTCAGGCCAATGTAACGGGCATCGTCACTGTCGCGGAATGACTTCCACTTGATGTATTCGGCGCGGTCGAAGTAGTTGCCGATGTCCTTGATCGCAGCCACCTCTTCCATCGATTCCTTGCCGAAGAACGCCGGGCCGACAGCACCAATGAAAGGCATGTGCGCTGCTGCCGCAACTTTGGAAATATTGCGCAGCAGGGTAATGTCCTGCGGGCCGCGATCGAACTCATAGTTGGAAACGGCCGCCGCTATCGGCTCACCGCCGGGAGTGTCGTACTCCTGGGTGTAGGTATGCACATACAGCCCGCTCTGGGCGATCTCCGGTGCATCTTCGAAATCCTGGATCAAGTGATCCTTGCTCAGATCCAACAGTTCGATCCGCACGTTCTGGCGGAAGTCGGTCTGATCGATCAACGATTTGACGCCGCGCCAGGTCGACTCGACGCGCTGAAAATCCGGATGGTGCATGACTGCATCCAGTTGACGGCTGATCTGCGCATCCAGCGATGCAATGTGCTCATCCAACAGTGTCTTATCCAGGCGCTCGACTTTCTTCGACGACTGCTTGAGCAACTTCAGGAATACACTGACGGCCGCGGTCACTCGCTCATCGGTGGAAGCCTCGGACAAGGCTTCATTGTTCTGAAAAACGTCGATTGCGCCCAGCTCTGCAACCGGACTGAGGTTGATCTTGCTAAACAAACCACTATATACAGTATGATTTTCTTCAGACAGCACTGCAGCGCCACGCGATTGCGCGGAAGAGTTTTCTACGGACATTGTGCGAACTTCCCTTTAAACCAACCGAGGTGAATTAACGATCTTGTTCCGGCGCCAGAGCGGCCAATTCGGCTCTCAACTCGTCACTCAGCGCGTCATCCTTGAGGATGCGCTCCAGTTCGTGACGGAAGGTGGCGTTGTCCAACAGGTTCGACTTGAGGTCGCGCAACAGATTACGCATCGCCAACAGGGCACGTAGTTGCGGTATCTGACGCGCCACCTGTTCCGGTTCAAAGTCCTTCATGCCCTGGAATTCCAGCTTGACGGAGGCGTCGGAGCCATCATTGACCAAGGTGTTTTCCACGGCCAGTGTCAGGCGTGGAGAGAACTCGGCCAGCACGCTGTCGAAGTTGTTTTTGTTTACATCGACCTTGCTTCTTTCAGACAGAGGACGCTGCTCCCTACCATTACTGTAATCCCCCATCACCATCAACTTCAGCGGCAACTCGACTTTCTTCTGTGCCCCACCGGTGTGCAAATCGAGCTTGATATTGACCCGGGCCTTGGGCACTTCGTTTTGAAAACTGCTTGAAGCCATATCCCCTCCATAGACATTAAGTAACGGCACGCACCGTCACAACAACAAGAACGACTGGAACCCATGCCATTTTGCCAACCCAATAAAAACATTGCTGCCAGCAGCCTGTGAGTTCCTTTTTGAAACAGCGAATAAAACGTTTTCGATTCAGGTGTAGTTCAGCAACCTACAAACACAATGAATCATCCCAGGCTGCTAATCCATATCTCGGAGCATGATTAGGACGTTTCCGACGCATTTTCAGAAACTGCCTACAAACTGAAACAAACAGCAATAAAAAAGGCCGCTCGATGGCGGCCAAAAGAAACAAGCATGATCCTTCGGTAACATTTCCTACTTCGCCGTAATCACCGACAACTTGGTAATCCCCGCCCGTTCAATAGACGCCATGGCCCGCGCCACCTCGCCATAATTCACCCCGTTATCCGCCTGCAGTTGCACCCGCACATCAGGGTTTTTCGCCTTGGCCGCCTGCAGGTTGAACTCGAGCAGGTCCGCCTGGATTTCGTCCTTGTTGATGAACACCTTGCCCTTGTCGTCGATGCTCACCACCAGCGGATCTTTCTGCTCCACCGGCGCCACCGACTCGGTCTTGGGCAGGTTGATCGGGATCGCATTGGTCAGCAGCGGCGCGGTGACGATGAACACCACCAGCAGCACCAACATCACGTCCACCAAGGGTGTGACATTGATCTCGCTGAGCACTTCATCGCTGTCTTGTGTGGAGAAGGCCATCTCAGGACGCCTCCTTGACTTTCTGCCCGGCGACTGTGGCGCCGGACTTGCTCAATACCGGGTGCAGCAGCACGCGGAACGCGTTTTTCTGCGCCAGGCTGTAGAAGTCGTGGGCGAAGTCGTCGAGGTCGGCGGCGGTCAGCTTCAGGCGCCGCAGAAAGTAGTTGTAGACCAGCACCGCCGGCACCGCGACGGCGATGCCGACACCGGTGGCAACCAGCGCCGCGCCGATCGGCCCGGCCACGGTTTCCAGGCTCGCCGAGCCCGCCGCGCTGATGCCTTTCAAAGCCGACATGATGCCCCAGACGGTGCCGAACAGGCCGATAAAGGGCGAGGTGCTGCCGATGCTGGCGAGGATTGCCAGGCCGCTTTCCAGCGAGCGTCGTTCACGCACGATCTGCTGGCGCAGGGCGCGTTCAAGACGGTCCTGGTGGTTGATCGACTGACTGAGGTCAGTGCCCGGCTGATCGCTGACCTGGATCGCGGCGTAACCGGCCAGTGCCACGCGAGCGGCGGCGCCCGGTTGGCTATGGGCCAATTCAGCGGCGGAATCGAGACTGGAGGCGGCCCAGAAGTGTTTATGAAATTTGCGGTCCTGGGTCTTCAGGCGGGTGAACTGCACGCCCTTGAGCAAGGCCAGGCCCCACGTTGCGACAGAGAAGATGATCAACAGCCAGATGACGGCGTGTTCGATGGATTCGAAGGGGGATGCAATCAGGTTCATTTCAGGCTCTCCAACAAGGCAATGGATCGGTTGTAGCGATGCGCCTTTTGTCAGGTGGCCCGCGGTGCTGTTTATGGGGGTTATTTGATTTTGAAATCGATGGGCACGCTGACCCAGCCGTCCTGGGCGACATCACCCTGCTTGGCCGGGACGAAACTCCAGCGTTTGACTGCAGCCAGGGCGGCGTCGTCGAGTTGATCGCGGCCACTGCTTTTCTGGATCTGGATGTCGCCGGGTTTGCCGCTGGCCAGGACATGCACCCGCAACAACACCGTGCCTTCCCAGCCGCGACGCATCGCCAGAGACGGGTATTCCGGCGCCGGGTTCTTCAGGTAACCGGCGCTGGCCGATGCCGGGGTTACCGGTTTCGGTACCGGGGGTGCGGGGGGCGCTGGGACGGCGACCGGTTGTGGCGGCGCAGGGGGTGCAGGCGGCTGCTCCACCGGCTTGGCCACAGGTTTAGGCACCGGTTTAACCACGGGTTTTGGTTTGGGGACGGGTTTAGGTGGCGGTGGTTTCACAGCCAGCTCATCCTCAACCGGCGGTGGCGGTTCGACCACGGGTTGGGGAAGCTCGGGCGGTGGCGCCGCTACAGGTGGTGGTGCCGTCACCGGGGGTGCCGGCTGCGAGAACTCGATGGTCATCGGCGGAATCTCCGGTGGCACCACGGGTAATGCCGGCGGCGGTGTCTGGTTGACCCAGACAATCACCGCGCCATGCAGCACCAGCGCGAACACCCCCAACAAGACCCCTTCGCGGCGACTCAACACACGCTTGGGCGTGCTGTGCAACCGCGATAACGCCAGGGGTTCACGGAAAACCCGGCCAAGGTCGAGCAGCTCGCCACCGGGTGCCGGGTGCCGAAACACCTCTAGGGCACTTGCGGCGCTCTGGACATTGCCCATTCACTGACTCCTGTAAAGATTCAAATTGAACACGCGCCCGGCCCCGGACTAACGTGCCGGTTCCGATTGCGTCAATGTCAACGGCTTCAGCGAAAACACCTGTGCATCCGTCAGCTTTTGCACATCGACCCGATGGGGAAAGATCTTCTTCTCCACAAACAAGTCATCGACCTGCTGCAACGCCTGAACATCCCGCGGCTCGACCGGCAATAACGACTCGTCACCCCAACTGCGCAGCCGCTGCGAGACGTCCAGCGGTATGTCGTTGACCTTGGCGAAGACCCGGGCGTACTCGTCCGGATTCTGCTGCGCCCATTCGAATGCCTTGGCGAATCGCTGCAGGACATCACCGAGTGCCTTGCGTTTTAGCGGGTCGGTCAGGACTTCGTCCGAGGCGGTGATGAAGGTCAGCCCGGTATTGATTCCCTCGCCGCTGATCAGCACCCGCGCGCCCTGCTGCTCGGCAAACGCCTGATAGATACCGAAAGTGGCCCAGGCTTCGATCTTGCCGGCGTTGAACGCGGACAAGGCGTCGGTCGGCAGGACGAAGCCGACATTGACGTCTTTCTCATCGACCCCGGCATTGGCCAGTGCGCGAATCAACAGGTATTGGGAAATGCTGCCGCGGGCTGAAGACACCACGACATTGCGGCCTTTCAAGTCGGCGACAGTGCGGATAGCCGAATCGGCCGGAACCAGGATCGCAATCCCCCTCGATTGACTGCGCCGTACCGCGACGATGCGCAAGGGCGTGCCCCCGGTCGCGGCGGCGAGCACCGGTGTGTCACCGGCCGGCCCCAGGTCGACGGCACCGGCGCGCAAGGCCTCGAATAACGGCGCGGCCCCCTGGAAGTTGGCCCACTCAACCTTATAGTCGATGCCCTCCAGGGCATTGGCTGCCTCGACCACGGTACGCAGGCCCTTGGCTTGATCGCCAAGCACCAGCGTCACGCCGGACAGATCTGACTGGGCGGCGGATGAGGACTTTGACTCGACGGCGTCACCGCACCCGCCAAGCAATAGCGCGACGCCAGACAGCAACAGCATCGCAGATTTCCAGACGCGGATCGGCATGACAGAACATCCCTGTATCAATGGATTGGAAACGCTATCAGCCATGGGCGAAACGCCGGACAGTAGCCTTTGTGGCCTGACGCTCGGTAACCGCTGTGGTTTCCACTTCAACCCCCAGCAAACTCAGGAGCCGTGCGCGGATCGCCTGAAACCCCTCCTGCCCGGTGTCTCGAGCCCGTGGCAGGTCGATCGACAACTGTTCGGCAATCTTGCCGTTTGCCAGCACGATGACCCGATCGGCCAGCAGGATCGCTTCGTCCACGTCATGAGTCACCAGCAGCACAGCAGGGTTGTGTTTGCGCCATAACTCGATGATCAGCCGATGCATGCGAATCCGCGTCAGCGCATCCAGCGCGGCGAACGGTTCATCGAGCAGCAGCAACTTGGGCTCGCGCACCAGGCCACGGGCCAGCGCCACCCGTTGCGCTTCGCCACCGGACAGTGTGGCCGGGTAGGCTTCGAGCCGATGGGCCAGCCCCACTTCAGTCAGGGCCTGCACTGCGCGCGCCTTGGCGTCGGGAATGCGCAACCCGAGAATCACGTTCTTCCAGGCGCGCTTCCAGGGCATCAATCGAGGTTCCTGAAACACCGCGGCCCGGGCCTTGGGCACCAGCAGCTGACCACTGTCGATACTGTCCAGGCCGGCCAGGCTGCGCAGCAAGGTGGTTTTGCCCGAACCGCTGGCCCCGAGCAACGCGACGAATTCGCCCGGGGCGATGTCCAGATCCAGGCCATCGATGACCCGCTGCTGGCCGAACTGGCGCACCACGTTGCGCAGCTGTACCGGTGCCGGCGAATGCAGGTTTTTTGCCGCGTCGGAAAAATCGATGCTCGACATATCAGTTCCTCACAAAAGATGGGCGCCAGGCCAGGGCAAAACGTTCGAGCGTGCGGATCAGTCCGTCGATCAACAGGCCGAGGACGCTGTAGATCAGCAGGCAGATGACGATCACATCGGTGCGCATGAAGTCCCGCGCGTCACTGGCCAGGAAACCGATACCGGCGGTGGTGTTGATCTGCTCGACGAACACCAGGGCCAGCCAGGAAATCCCCAGGGAATAGCGCAAGCCGACAAAAAACGAGGGCAAGGAACCCGGCAGGATCACATGCCAGATCAACTCGCGACGATTCAGGCCCAGGGTGTTGGCGGCCTCGATCAACTTGGGGTCGATGTTGCGAATCCCGGCGAACAGATTCAGGTACACCGGGAAGGTGGTACCGGTGACGATCAGGGCGATCTTGGTGAATTCGCCGATGCCGAACCAGAGAATGAACAGCGGCACCAATGCCAGGGAAGGAATGGTGCGCAGCATCTGCATCGGCGAATCGAGGATCACCTCACCGCGCTTCGACAATCCGCTGATCAGCGCGGCGACGACACCGATGCTGACGCCGATACTCAAGCCCAGCAGCGCTCGCTGCAGCGACACCAGCAAATGCTTGCCCAGTTCTCCGGAAACGATCATTGCCCACAGCGTGCCACCGATCTGCGACGGCGCCGCGATGACCCGCTGCGGAATAAGCCCCGCCTGCGAGGCCAGCTCCCACAACAGCAGCAGCGCAATCGGGCTGAGCAAACGCAGCAAGACCTCGGGGGTGCGCCAGTTGCGTACCCAGTTGGGGATCAACCGCGACGCGCCCTGCAGGTCACTGGTGAGGCGTGCAGCCTTATCGACGGAAAACGAGCTACTGGCGCTCGGGGTATTAAAGGTCTTTTCAGTCATCAGGCTTCCTTCCTTATCAAGAACATGGCTCGAGGCGCCACGCGTCAGCTTCGGATTCATGCTATTCGCATAAAAAACCTCAGTGAAATTCTTTTTAGGAATAACCTAATATGATTATAAATCAGATAAAAAATGTGCCAGATAAATTATTTGCATAATTAATGTGCCCAGGCCCCGTCCTTTCGGGGCTGTGGCGTTTGTCGGAGATTAAAATGCGTATTACTGATATCTGATATTGATCAAGATTCATTAATTTAATAATTAACTTAGAACAAAACGGCATTTCACAGGGCCACCCCGCTGCGCCTACTTTCGTCACCACAGACCGACCCCCTGCCAGGTGGAGGCTTGAATCACGCCCAGACAATGACAAGGAACCCAGCATGAGTATTGAATTCATCGGTTACATCGGCGGCCATCACTCTTCGGAAATCCACCCCCGCAGCGGCCCTGTCCTGCAACCCGAGTACGTGGAAAAAGTCGCCCGCGCCCATGATGAGGCCGGTTTCGATCGCGCCCTGGTGGCCTTCCATTCCAACAGTCCGGACAGCACGCTGATCGCCTCGCATGCTGCCAGCGTGACGAAAAACCTGAAGTTCCTCATCGCCCACCGCCCGGGGTTTGCCGCGCCGACCCTGGCCGCGCGACAGTTCGCCACCCTCGACGTGTTCAATGGCGGACGTACCGCCGTGCACATCATCACCGGGGGCGATGATGGCGAATTGCGGGCTGATGGCAGTTTTATCGGCAAGGACGAGCGCTATGCGCGCACCGATGAATACCTCGACGTGGTGCGCCAGGAATGGACCAGTGAAAAGCCTTTCGACTATCAGGGCAGGTATTACCAGGTCGAAGGCGCGCATTCGGCGGTGAAGTCGCCGCAACAGCCGCACATTCCGCTGTATTTTGGCGGCTCGTCGACGGCGGCCATCGAGGTCGCGGGCAAGCATGCGGATGTCTATGCGCTGTGGGGTGAAACCTATGACCAGGTACGTGAAGTGGTGAATCAGGTGCGCGCCGAAGCCGCTAAACATGGCCGCGAAGTTCGCTTCAGCCTGTCGTTGCGCCCGATTCTGGCGGACACCGAAGCGCTGGCCTGGGAACGTGCCGAACGCATCCTGCAACAGGCTACCGCCCTGGCCGAGCAGAACGGCTTTGTCCGTCGCGAACCACCGAACGAAGGTTCCCGACGCTTGCTGGCGGCAGCGGCCCAGGGTTCGCGCCTGGACAAGCGCCTGTGGACCGGGATCGCCGGTTTGCTCGGCGCACAAGGCAACTCGACGTCACTGGTGGGTACCCCGGAACAAGTGGCCGAAGCCCTGCTCGACTACTACGACCTGGGCATCACCACCTTCCTGATCCGCGGCTTCGATCCCCTCGACGATGCCATCGACTACGGCAAGCGCCTGATCCCCCTGACCCGCCAATTGGTGGCAGAGCGTGAGCGGCAAGCGGCGGAGAAAGTCGCCTGAAAGCACTGACTATTTAATGTGGGTGTTCACAAGGATTGTGGCCACCACTGACCCTGTGGGAGCGGGCTTGCCCGCGAAGACGGCGGCACATTCAACATCCATACAAGCTGATCCACCGCTTTCGCGAGCAAGCTCGCTCCCACATTTTGATCACTGTCGCGCACGGATTTTGTGTTCGCCATAGATCCCTGTGGGAGCGGCGGTGCGGCGATCCGACTTGCCCGCGAAGATGGCGGCACATTCAACATCAATGCCAGCTGAACCACCGCTTTCGCTGGCAAGCCAGCTCCTACAGGGGATTTTCAGTGAGCACGACATCGGTGAACGACGCCGATCCCGTGTAGGAGCCGGCTTGCTGGCGAAGACGGCGGCACAGTCAACACCCTTGCTGAATGACCGACCGCTTTCGCAAGCAAGTCGGATCGCCGCACCGCCGCCCCTTCATTCCGGGCTCAGTTCTTGTACTCGATATCCGTGCGCTCCAACTGCCGGATCAGCGCATTCCAGTGCCGCGCCACGCCCGGTCCATCCCCGCTTTTAAACACCTCGGCCTGCTTCTCGACCTTGGTTACCACCTCCGCCGGCGGGAAGATCAACTCGGCGTTGCCACCGGCCTGTGCCGCGATCTGGATATTGCAGGCCCGCTCCAGTCCGTGCAGTTGCTGGAACGCATGCTCGACACTGATGCCCGCGGTCAACAGCCCGTGATTGCGCAGGATCAACACGCTTTTATCCCCCAGGTCAGCCACCAGACGTTCGCGCTCGTCAAGGTCCAGCGCCACGCCTTCGTAACCGTGATAAGCCACCCGCCCGGAAAAACCGATGGCGTGCTGGGAAATCGGCAACAGACCGTCACGCTGAGCGGACACTGCGATGCCGTCGCGGGTATGGGTATGCAGCACCGCTTGCAGGTCCGGCCGCGCTCCATGAATGGCGCTGTGGATCACGTAACCGGCGTAGTTGATGCCCAGCCCCGTCGGGTCATCGACCAGGGTGCCGTCGATGTCCACCTTGACCAGGTTGGAGGCGGTGATTTCGTCGAACAGCAGCCCGAAGGCATTGATCAGGAAATGCTCGTCCGGCCCGGGCACCCGTGCGGAAAAATGCGTGTAGATGTGATCGGTCCACTTGAACAAGGCCGCCAGCCGATAGGCCGCGGCCAGTTTGACCCGCACTTCCCATTCTTCCGGGCTGACGCGCTGGCGAACATTTTTCGAGATGCTGGATAACGGACTGACGCTGCTCATGGCAAAACTTCCTGGATGGCCTTAAGGATTCCAGCCAGCCTATGGGAAGTCAAAAAATAATAAAAAGCACATTTTAATCTAAGCTAATTATCATTTTTTTTTATTATATGGCACCCCAGTCATCACGCCGCACTCTTGATCTTCTGCAGCGATACGGCGACCAGTTTGCCAAAGGCGTCGACCGGCCCTTGCAGGTTGCCAAGGAAATGCGGATAGATCAGCCACAGATCCATCACCGGCTTGAAATCCTTGAGCGGCATGACCGCCAGCTGATCGAAATGCGCGCTGCGCTCGAGCAACGGACGCGGTACCAAACCAAGCCCCAGGCCGTCGGCGACCAGCCCCAGCTGCAATTCGGTGCCGAAGGTTTCCAGATTGACCCGCAGGGCCAGGCCCTGGTCCGACAGGGTGCGTTGCAAGCCGGCGCGGAAACCGCAGCCATCGGGGTTGAGAATCCAGCCACTTTGGTAAACGTCAGCGAGTTTGCAGGGACGCTTGGGCATTTGATCCTTGGCGCACACCACCACCAGCTCCATCTTGCCGATCGACTCGCCGACAATGTTGTCCGGGAAAATCTTGCCCGCCGGGAACAGCGCCGCTGCCGCGTCCAGCTCCCCGCGCTCGATCTTGCCGACCAGTTGACTGCCCCAACCCGTGGCCACCTGGGCCCGCAAGTCGGGGTATTCGAGGCGCAGATGCTTGAGTGCGTCGAGCAGCACCACATCACCGATGGTTTGCGGAACGCCCAGGCGCAACAACCCGGTGGGCGGTGCATCGGTGGCCACCAGTTCGCGCAATGCATCCATTTCCCGCAGGATCAAACGGCACTGTTCATACACCCGCGTACCGATCAGCGTGGGCTTGAGTGGCTTGGTATTGCGGTCGAACAGCTCCACGCCTAACGCCTGCTCAAAGTTCTGCACGCGCCGCGTGATGGCCGGCTGAGTCAGTTGCAGCGACTCGGCGGCATGACTGATGGACTGGCAACGAATCACTTCGACAAAGGCGTCGATATCATCAATTTTCATTTGGCCCGCACATAGAGAACAGTCGATAAGATGTCTGAAAAGCATAGTTCTATTGTTGGGATCTGGATAGTCCGCCGTATTCCTCAGCACCGGTCACTGGCGTCTTAGGTCATGCAACCCGGTATTAATTCCTTTCGGCTATAACCTAATCATTAAACAATAGCATATTGATCTAAAACATTATGCTTAAATCAAAAGGTCAACTTTCAGAACGAACAATGGAAATCGCCATGACCCAGGCCCGACACCCGGAGAGACTCAGAGCATTCATAGGCGCCTTGGCGGAATTGATCGACGGCAACCCCCGCGAGGGTGATCTGCTGCATCGCGGCGGCAAGCTGCTCGCGCAACTGGTCAGCCATGACGACTGGCTGCCCGACGATTTTGCCCAACCGGATCCAGAACGCTATCAACAGTTTTTGCTGCATGCCGATTCACGCCAGCGCTTCAGTATCGTCAGTTTTGTCTGGGGGCCGGGGCAACGCACGCCCATCCATGATCATCGGGTCTGGGGCCTGATCGGCATGTTGCGCGGTTCGGAGTACTCGCAAGGGTTCGCCCGTAACCCTGACGGCAGCCTGGTGCCCGAGGGCCGGCGGATACAGCTGGTGCCGGGTCAGGTCGAGGCGGTGTCGCCGAAGATCGGCGACATTCATCAAGTCAGCAACGCCTTCGACGATCAGGTCTCGATCAGCATCCATGTCTATGGCGCCAACATCGGTGCCGTGCGCCGCGCGGTGTACCAGCCCGACGGCAGCGAGAAACTGTTTATCTCCGGTTATTCCAACGCCTTTCTCCCCAATATCTGGGATTTGTCCAAAGAGAGCCAAGCCCTATGAGCACTGCACCTACCCGCTCCTACTCCGAGATCCGCCAGGCCCTGCTGAACCATGAAGAACTGGCGCTGGTGGATGTGCGCGAAGAAGCCCCCTTCGCTGAGGCACATCCACTGTTTGCGGCCAACATTCCATTGTCGAAACTTGAGCTTGAGGTGTATTCGCGGATTCCCCGGCGCGATACCCAAGTGACCGTCTACGACAATGGTGAAGGCCTGGCGAACATCGCTGTCCAGCGTTTGCAGGACCTTGGCTATACCCGGGTCAGCCTGCTTGAAGGGGGCCTGGAAGGTTGGCGCCTCAACGGCGGCGAGCTGTTCATCGACGTCAACGTGCCGAGCAAAGCCTTTGGCGAACTGGTGGAAAGCCAGCGCCACACGCCATCCCTGGCGGCGGAAGAGGTGCAGGCGCTGCTCGACAGCGAGGCGGACGTGGTGGTGCTCGACGCCCGGCGCTTCGATGAATACCAGACCATGAGCATTCCCACCGGCATCAGCGTACCGGGAGCGGAACTGGTGCTGCGTGCCCGGGAGCTGGCCCCGGACCCGGCCACGCGCATCATCGTCAACTGCGCCGGGCGCACCCGCAGCATTATCGGCACCCAGTCGCTGATCAATGCCGGCATCGCCAACCCGGTGTCAGCCTTGCGCAATGGCACCATCGGCTGGACCCTGGCCGGTCAAAAACTGCAGCACGGCCAATCGCGGCGCTTCGCCCCGACCCGCGAAGAACATCGCCAAGTCGCGGCCAGCGATGCCCGCCGCGTCGCCGACAAGGCCCTGGTGGGCCGCGCGACCCTGGCGGACCTGCAACGCTGGCAACAGGAGCCGGCACGCAGCACCTACCTGTTTGATGTGCGCACCCCGGAAGAATTCGAAGCCGGTCACCTGCCCGCTGCCCGCTCGACGCCGGGCGGTCAGCTGGTGCAGGAAACCGACCACTTCGCCAGCGTGCGCGGTGCACGCCTGGTGCTGGCCGACGACGATGGCGTGCGCGCCAACATGTCGGCGTCCTGGCTCGCGCAACTGGGCTGGGAGGTGCACGTGCTGGATGACCTGCAGCCGGCGCACTTCAACGAAAAAGGTGCCTGGCAGGCCCCGGTCCCCGCGCCGCGGCAGGCCGAGGAAATCAGCCCCGAGACCCTGGCCGACTGGTTGACCCATGGCGACACCGCCGTGCTGGATTTCACCAGCAGCGCCAACTACGTCAAACGCCATATCCCGGGTGCCTGGTGGGTGCTGCGCGGACAACTGCGCGAAGCCCTGGCGAAGGTGCCGACGGCGCAGCGCTACGTGCTGACCTGCGGCAGCAGCCAGCTGGCACGCCTGGCGGTCGCCGAGGTCGAGGCGCTGACCGGCAAAGCGGTGTTTCTCCTGCGTGGCGGTACCGCCAGCTGGATCGCTGCACAACGGCCACTGGAGGAAGGCGAGACTCACCTGGCCTCGCCGCGCATCGACCGTTATCGCCGTCCCTATGAGGGCACAGATAACCCCCGCGAAGCGATGCAAGCCTATCTGGACTGGGAGTTCGGACTGGTCGAGCAACTGGCCCGCGACGGCACCCATGGCTTTTTTGTGATCTAACCGCCGGCTTCCGGCGGCCTTTGTACCTGTGGGAGCGAGCTTGCTCGCGAGAACACCAAGAGCGCCGCCGGGCATCTGGTTTTACGCGTTATCGTTCACGACCTTCGCGAGCAAGCTCGCTCCTACACACATCCGACCCCTCTCCAGGCGGAGGCTGAACCCACAACCGAGAGGATTTACATCATGTCCGCTGTCTTGCACCACGCCCCTTCACACGTCACCCAAACACTGCAGGTCACCCGCCTGGAACCCACCATCGGCGCGCAAATCGCCGGCATTGATCTGCGCCAGCCGCTGACCCCGGCGCTGCGCGACGAACTGCGCGGTTTGCTGCTCGAACACAAAGTGATTTTCTTCCGCGACCAGGCCATCAGCACCGAACAGCAGATCGCCTTCGCTCGCGAATTCGGCGAGCTCTATGTGCATCCCACCACCCAGCAGAACGACCCGACACAACCGCAAGCACACCTGATCCAGGCCCAGGACGAACGCAAACTCTACGGTCCGCGGATCAGCGGCCGTTGGCACACCGACACCAGCTGGCTGTTGCAGCCCACCCTCGGCGCCGTGTTGCGCGCGGTCGACCTGCCCCCGGTCGGCGGCGACACGCTGTGGGCCGACACAGCTGCGGTCTATCGCGCCTTGCCCGACGAGTTGCGTGAAGAAATCGATGACCTGCATGTGGTCCACGACTTCAAGTCGTCGCTGGACAAGGTCGGCTATGACTACCCGATCCTGGCCCACCCGCTGGTGCGCACCCATCCGGAAACCGGCGAGGACGGCCTGTTCATCAACTTCTCGCAAAACCCTTCGGTGATCGGCTGGACGCCGGAGAAGAGCAGGCAACTGATCAATCGCTTGCTGCTGGAGTTCAACAAGCCAGAACATCAGGTGCGCTTCAAATGGCGGGAAAACTCGGTGGCGTTCTGGGACAACCGCTCGACCCTGCACTACCCGGTCTGCAACTACGGCGACTACCCGCGCCGCATGGAACGGGTGCTGATCGCTTATGACGACATTCCTCATCGGGTAAGGCGCGCCAACGCGGCCTGATTCCACCTCTGGAAAAGAACTGGTAACCCCTAATGCCAGTCAGCCAAGCGCAGTCCCTGTGGGAGCGAGCTTGCTCGCGATGGCGGCGGGTCAGTCAATATTGATGTTGACTGATCAACAGCCATCGCGAGCAAGCTCGCTCCCACAGGTTCCGCACCTTGACTGACTGATATTGCTGGCAACCCCTGCTATTCGCGAACCCTCGCGAAGGGGTTCGCCTGTGCGTGCAATCTTTCAGGAAGTCGCGTCATGAGCTCATTCAGCAGCCGCAAGAAATATGATTATTACGCCGCCGCAACCTTTAGCCTGCTGGCCGCGAGCATCCAGGCCCATGCCGACAGCAGCGCCTCGGACAAAACCCTGAGCACGGTGGTGGTGACCGGTAACCGCGGCAGCCAGCCACGCACCATCACCGACAGCCCCTCGCCGATCGATGTGATCAGCGCCGAACAATTGCAGGCCAGCGGCAAGGTCGGCCTCAAGGAATTGCTCGCGCGCCTGCTGCCCTCCTTCAACCTGCCGGCGATCAATGGCGGCGGCACCTCCTGGTCGGTGCGCGGGGTGACCATGCGCGGTCTGTCCGGGGATCAGGTGCTGGTGCTGGTCAACGGCAAACGGCGGCACAACACGGCGCTGATCAACAACCTGGCCCGGATCGGCACGGCGGCGGTGCCGGTCAACCTCGACCTGATTCCCGTCTCGGCGATCGACCACATCGAGGTGCTGCGCGACGGTGCCTCCGCGCAATATGGTTCGGACGCCATCGCCGGGGTGATCAACATCATCCTCAAGGAAAACGACAGCGGCGGCAGTGCCGAAACCTCGTTCGGACGCTACGGCAGCGGCGATGGCGACACTGTGCACCAGACGATCAACTACGGCCTGGCGCTGCCCAACGATGGCTTCGCCAACCTGGCACTGGACAGCAAGGAACAGGAACCCTTCGACCGCAGCGGCAGTGCCACGGGCAACCTTTATTCATTACCCGGTTTCCCCGACAGCCGCGACCAGACCGTCAATCGTCACGGCTGGAATCCCAGCTATGGGCTGGGTCGGGAAAAGGTCACCAACGCCAGCTACAACCTCGAACTGCCGATACAGGATGATCTGACGTTCTATTCGTTTTCCACCGCCAGCTACATGGAAACCACTAAAGTCACTGGCAACTATCGACCCAACGACATTACTTCCCTGGCCGGTGACCCGAATACGCCCTACCCCGATGGCATCCATGCCCAGCGTCACAACCGCACCAAAGACTTTCAGGTGGCCGGTGGCTTCAAAGGCGAGTTCGGCGGCTGGAACTATGACGCCAGTTCGACCTGGGGCGAGGACGACTCGACGCTCAATGCCAGCAATACCCTCAACCCGTCCTGGGGACCGACCAGCCCCACCTCGTTCCACCTGGCCTCGCAGATTTTCGATCAGTGGACCAACAACCTCGACTTCAGTCGCGGCTTCGACATCGGCCTGAAAAATCCGCTGCAAACGTCCTTCGGCTTCGAATACCGCTGGGAGAAATACCAGATCGAGCCCGGCGACTATGCCTCCTACACCCCCGGCAACTACGCCATCCCCAGCGGCCCCTTTGCCGGCAGGACACCCCTGCCCGGCCTCGCCTCCTACAACGGCACCAGCCCCGCCGATGCCGGGGAAATCAGTCGCAGCAACGTCGCCAGCTATGTTGACCTGGGCCTGGATGTGACGGACAAATGGTACGTCGGCGTCGCGGCGCGCTATGAGCGCTACACCCAGGACATCGGCAGCACCTGGAGTGGCAAGTTCTCCACCCGCTACAAGATCACCGACGCCTTCGCCCTGCGCGGCACCATCAATAACGGCTTTCGCGCACCGTCCCTGGCGCAAACCATTTATGCCTCCTCGACCTTCACCTCTGGCGGCGTGGTCAACGGCCAGCAGGTCTCGGTGCCGGTCAAGGTGTTGCCGGTGGACACCACCGAGGCCCAGGCCCTGGGCGCGGAAAAACTCAAGCCGGAAAAATCCCTGAACTACAGCTTCGGCTTCACCTACGAGCCCAGGCAAAACTATCGCCTGACCACCGACCTCTATCAGATCGGCATCCGCGACCGCATCGTCTCCACCAGCCTGCTAGGCGGCCCGGCAGTCTCGCAGATCCTCGCCGCCAACGGCTTGTCCCCCGGCCTGTATGCCCAGTACTACACCAACGCCGTCGACACCCGCACCCGGGGCATCGACATCATCAACGAGTACCGCCAGCAGCTGGACGAATACGGCCAGATCCGCTGGAGCGCGGCCTATAACTGGAACCAGACCAAGATCGAAAAGCTCCAGGACAACCCGCCAGAACTGAGCGGCCTGGGAGCGGGCTACCAGCTGTTTGACCGGCGCCTGCAAAAGGACCTGACCGTCGCCACGCCGCAATCGAAACTGATCCTGGCGGCGAACTGGAAAGTCACGGACTACAACCTGAACCTGGCCGTCACCCGTTTCGGCAGCTACATCGAGGGCGACAATAACCCGGTGAACGACCGCAAGTTCAGCGCCAAGTGGATTACCGACCTGGACGTGGCCTACGACCTGAGCAAACACCTGACAGTGGCGCTGGGGGCCAACAACCTGTTCAACGTATACCCGGACAAGAACGGCATCCAGGACTGGGCCGGCGGCTACAAATACGGGCAGTTCTCGCCGTTTGGTTTTGGTGGGGCCTATTACTACACGCGGCTGGCCTACAACTTCTGAGGGTACTGCCCCCGAGGTAGATCAACCAGCGCGAACCTGTGGGAGCGGGCTTGCTCGCGAAGAGGGAGTGTCAGTCGACATCAGTGCCGTCTGGCACACCGCTTTCGCGAGCAAGCCCGCTCCCACAGGTCTGCGCTGAAGTTGATGATCTTCGGCACCTCATTAAATGCATTTAATTCATAATAACAAAATACATAATCAGCTAACTTAATAATTAGCATATAACCATAAAGAATTTCACAGCAGCTTTTTATAGATATAACGTCAACCACAGACCGACCCCTTCTCCAGGCGGAGGCAACACGAAGCACAACAACCCGCCTGGAGCTTGCCATGTCACTCAAACCACTTTTGTTGAGCCTCTTCTGCACCCTGGGCTTCACCGCCTTCAGCTACGCCGCCGAGCTGCAACCCTTGCTGGTGGCCAACCAGAAGTCCTCGATCAAGGTGCTGCTGGAAGTCTCCGGCGAGCTGAAGAATGTGCCCTACGACATCCAGTTCTCCGAGTTCCCGGCCGCCGCCCCGTTGGGTGAAGCGCTGAATGCCGGCGCGGTGGACATCGGTGCCCTGGGCGATGCGCCCTACGTATTCGCCCTCGGGGCCGGTGCGCCGATCAAGGTGGTCAGCATCGTGCATGCCGAAGGCCGCTACACCACCGCGATCCTCGCACCCAAGGATTCAGCGCTGAACAACGCCAGCGATCTCAAGGGCAAGAAGATCGTCACCACCCGCGGCTCCATCGGCCACTTCCTGGCGATCAAGGCCTTGCGCAGCGTCGGCCTGAGCACCAGCGACGTGCAGTTCATCTACCTGCTGCCGAGCGAGTCGCGCATCCTGCTGGATAACGGCAGTGCCGACGCCTGGTCGACCTGGGATCCGTACACCACCATTTCCACCACCCAGAATCAGGCCAAGGTCCTGGCCAGTGGCGCAACCCTGCTGACCAACCATTTGTACCTGGCCGCCACCAGCCAGGCCATCGCCGGCAAACGCCAGCAACTCGACGATTTCGTCGCCCGGGTCGATCGCGCCTACCGCTGGACCAACGCCCACCCCGAGGAATACGCCGCCGCCCAGGCGCGCGTGACCGGCCTGCCGCTGGCGGTGCATGTCGCCGTGGCCAAAGGCACGCACATGGAACCGGTGGAGATCGACGACAAGGTCATCGGCGGCCTGCAAACCACCGCGGACATCTATCAGGAAGAGGGCATTCTCACAAAACACATCGACGTCTCCCAAGGCTTCGACAAGAGCTTCAACGCCAAGCGTGCCCAACTCAACCAGGCATCGCGTTAACGATGCGACTGATTCAGGAGTAGAACCATGAGCAAACAACGCCAACTGAAACTCGGTGCGATGGTCCATGGCGTCGGTCATGGCTGGGGCGAATGGCGCCATCCACAGGCCCTGGCCAATGCCAGCGTGAACTTCGATTTCTACAAGCAACAGACGCAACTGGCCGAGGCGGCGAAGTTCGACTTCGTGTTCATCGCCGACAGCCTGCACATCCACGAGAAGTCCAGTCCGCACTACCTCAACCGCTTCGAACCGCTGACCATTCTCTCGGCCCTGGCCGCCACCACCCGGCACATCGGCCTGGTGGCAACCGTCACCGTCAGCTACACCGAACCCTTCCAGGTCGCCCGGCAGTTCGCGTCCCTGGACCACATCAGCGGCGGTCGCGCCGGCTGGAACGTGGTGACGTCCTGGCTCAGCGGCACCGCCGACAACTTCGGCAAAGCCGAGCACCCACCGCATGCCGTGCGCTACCGCATCGCCAAGGAGCACGTCGCCGTGGTCAAGGGTCTGTGGGATTCCTGGGAAGACGATGCCTTCGCCTACAACAAACAGAGCGGTGAGTTTTTCACCCCTGGCAAGCTGCACGCCCTGGAGCACAAGGGTGAATTTTTCTCGGTGAAAGGCCCGCTCAATATCGCCCGCTCGCGGCAAGGTCAGCCGGTGATTTTCCAGGCCGGTACCTCGGAGGCCGGGCGCAATTTCGCCGCTGAAAACTCGGATGCGATTTTCGTCAGCCCCGAGACTTTCGACGAAGCCCGCGTCTACTCTCAGGACCTGAAAAAACGCGCCAGCGGCTTCGGCCGGGATGCGCAGAAGCTGTCGATCCTGCCTGGCATCCGCCCCATCGTCGGGCGTGATGAGGCGGAAGTTGAAAGCCGCTATCAGCAAGCCGTGGAACTGGTGACCATTGAAGACGCCATCGTCGCCCTCGGCCGCCCGTTCAACGACCATGACTTCAGCCAGTACCCACTGGATGCGCCGTTTCCCGAACTGGGTGACCTGGGCTCCAACAGCCAGAAAGGTGGATCGGACCGGATCAAGCAGCTTGCGCGGGATGAAGGCCTGACCTTGCGCGAAGTCGCCCTGCGCTTCTCCCGTCCACGGCGCGATTTCGTCGGTACCCCCGAACAGGTCGCCGACGCCATTCAAACCTGGTTTGAACAAGGCGCCGCGGACGGTTTCATCATTAACTCGTTGCTGCCCGATGGCCTGCAGTATTTCACCGAACTGGTGGTGCCGGTACTGCAACAGCGCGGTCTGTTTCGCGACGACTACAGCGGCAGCACCTTGCGCGACAACCTCGGTCTCGAAGTGCCTGCCAACCGTCACGCGACCACCCAGGTCGAAGAAAAAAGCGAGGCACTGGCATGAGCGAATCCCTTAACCGCCTGTTGGCGAACCTGCATGCCGAACGTCTGGCGACCTGGGAGCCGGCGGCCCTGCAAGTCAACATCGACCAGCGTCAGCGCCTGGTGAATGAAGCCCGGGTCGACGACTTCGTCAGGGCCGGCGACTCGCTTGAGCCCTTCACGTTGTTGAAGGTCGAAGGTGGCAGCCTGAGTCGCGACGAGTTGCTCGCCAACGGCCCTGCGGTGCTGATTTTCTTCCGCTTCGCCGGCTGCCCGGCCTGCAACATCGCCCTGCCCTATTACCAACGCCGGCTCTATCCGCGACTGCATGCGCTGGGCGTTCCACTGGTAGCGGTCAGCCCGCAGGTGCCGGAGAAGCTGGTGGAGATCAAGACCCGTCACCACCTCGATCTGCAAGTGGCCAGCGACCCGGACAACAGACTCGGGCGACGCCTGGGCATTCTCTACAGCTTCGATGAAGCCTCGCGCAAAGCCGCGCTGGCCAAGGGCAAGGGCATCGGTGAAACCACCGGCACCGGCACCTGGGAATTGCCGCAGCCTACAGTGGTGGTCATCGCCAGGGACGGCACGGTGGCCTTCGCCGAAGTCAGCCCGGACTGGCTGGTGCGCACCGAAGCCGACCCGGTATTGCGCGCGGTCGAACAGCTGCTGGGGCAAACACCCGTGCAACTCGCCATCTGACAAGAGCCTGACCATGACGAAAAAGATCACACAGGGACAGTTCAATCGTCGCGGCTTCCTCACGGCCAGCTCCATCGCCCTGGGTGCGTTGGGGCTGTCCTCCCTGGGGCTGGCCCCGCGTGCGTTCGCCCAAGCCAACAAGCTCTCGGACCTGACCCTGGGCGTCGCCACCTACCGAGGCCAGGACTCCTATTTCAGCGAAGACGCCGGTACCGCCAATACCCCCTACAAAGTCGATTACTCGGAGTTCGCCGGCGGCAACCTGATCGTCGAAGCCTTGGCTTCGGGCAGTCTGGACGTCGGCGGCATGAGCGAAATCCCACCGATCTTCTCGATTCAGAGCCATCGCCAACCGCGGCTGATCGCGGTGCTGCAAGGCGATGTGAACAACCAGGTGTTCCTCATCCCCAAGGACTCGAACCTGGAATCGGTGGCGCAACTGCGCGGCAAACGGGTCGGCTACGTGCGCTCCACCACGTCGCACTATTTCCTGATCAAGGCCCTGAAGGAACAAGGCCTGACCATGAAGGACATCACGCCGGTGGCGCTCACGCCCCAGGATGGTTTCAGTGCATTCCAGAGTGGCCAGCTCGATGCCTGGGTGATCTACGGCGTGTTTATCCAGCTGGCGAAATTCCGCAGTGGTGCCCGGGTGCTGAAAACCGCCCTGGGTTACTTGTCCGGCAACTACCTGATCGCCGCGCGCCCCGCCGCTCTGGAAGACCCGTTGCGCAAGCAGGCAATCCAGGACTATCTGCAGCGCCAGGCGCGCACCCTGGAATGGATCAACGACAACCCCGAGCCCTGGGCCGCCAAATCGGCGCAATTGCTGGGGGTCGACAAAGCGGTGTTTCTCGACATGTACAACAACCGCAGCCAGCCGTCGAAAATCATTGCCGTGAACGATCAGGCCATTGCCTCGCAGCAGGAAGTGGCTGATCTGTTCTACAACGCCGGTGTGTTGAGCGAACGGCTCGACGTCAGTCCTCTCTGGGACAAAAATTTCCCGTTGTTGCCGCTTTGAGCCATGAGGCCATACACAAAAGGTGTGAACAGCACAGGCCAACTGTAGGAGCTGGCTTGCCAGCGAAAGCGGTGGCTCAGGCTCCATCGATGTTGTTTGACCCACCGCTTTCGCCAGCAAGCCGGCTCCTACAGGGGGTTTGTGTCGTACATGAACAGATACCGGCTCTCACCCTTTTTTGATCGAGTGAATCCACCATGAGTCTTTCTTCCCAACATCCCCCACCGCTGCGATCCGTCGAAGTGGCCCGATTCGAAGCACTGCTCGAAAACATCAGCGCGCAACTGGCCGCCACGGCCCACCTGTATGACGAGAGCGGCGCCTTCCCCCACGACAACTTCAAGCTGTTGCACGAACACGGCCTGGTCGCGTTGACCGTACCCAAGGCCCTGGGCGGTGGCGGCGCGAACCTGGCACAGGCACGCAAGGCCATCAGCGCCATCGCCAAGGGCGAGCCCTCCACCGCCCTGATCCTGGTGATGCAATACCTGCAGCACTCCCGTCTGCAAGACAGCCGAACCTGGCCCGACGCGCTGCGCCAGCAGGTGGCCCGAGACGCCGTCGAGCATGGCGCGCTGATCAACGCCTTGCGCGTCGAACCTGACCTCGGCACCCCGGCCCGGGGCGGGCTGCCGGCGACCATCGCCCGGCGTACCGCGGCGGGCTGGCGCATCAGCGGGCGGAAAATCTACTCCACCGGCAGCCATGGCCTGAGCTGGTTCAGCGTCTGGGCCCGCAGCAACGACGAAGACCCGCTGGTCGGCGCCTGGCTGGTGCACAAGGACACACCGGGCATCAGCATCATCGAGGATTGGGACCACCTGGGCATGCGCGCCACCTGCAGCCATGAGGTGGTGTTCGACAACGTGCTGGTGCCGCTGGATCACGCCGTCAGCGTCAGCCGCTGGAGCGCCCCGCAACCCGAGCTCGATGGCGACGGCTTCCTGTGGATGTCGGTGTTGCTGTCGTCGGTCTACGACGGGGTCGCCCAGGCGGCCCGCGACTGGCTGGTGGGCTGGCTGGAAACCCGCGCGCCGTCCAACCTGGGCGCGGCGTTGTCAACCCTGCCGCGCTTTCAGGAAACCGTCGGCCACATCGACACCCTGCTGTTCGCCAACCGCAGCCTGCTCGACTCCGCCGCCGAGGGCCACACCCCGGCCAGTCACGCGGCGCAACTGAAATACCTGGTCACCGGCAACGCCATCCGCGCCGTCGAGTTGGCCATCGAGGCCTCCGGCAACCCGGGCCTGTCACGCAACAATCCGCTGCAACGGCATTATCGCGACGTGCTGTGCAGCCGGGTTCACACGCCGCAAAACGACGCCGTCCTGCAAGGTGTCGGCAAAGCGGTCTTCGCCCAGCGCCAGCCAAAGGAACGCCCATGAGCCAATTTGTTATCGCCAGCCAACTGGATGAAGACTTCAACGAAGTGATCCGCCAGCGCCTCGCGCAATCGCACCCCGGCGCCCGCGTCATCGGCGTGCCGGCTGGAGTGCCGAGCGACCTGCCGGCCGAGGTCGGCATCCTGCTGGCGCGGCCGATCAATGTGCGCGGTTATCAAGCGCCGGACACGCCGCCACCGGGTTGGCCCTATGGTTTGAAGTGGATTCAGGTGGTGTCTTCGGGGATCGACTTTTACCCGAAATGGCTGTTCAACGGCCCACCGGTGAGCACCTCCCGCGGCAGCGCCGCCGAGAACATCGCCGAGTTCGCCCTGGCCGCGATCTTCGCGGCGGCCAAGCGCTTGCCGGACATCTGGGTGCATGACTCACAATGGAATTTCACCGCGCTGACGCCGCTCAAGGGCACCACGCTGGGGCTTCTCGGCTTCGGCGCCATTGGCCGCAGCCTCGCGACCAAGGCCGGCGCCCTGGGCATCAAGGTGCTGGCGTTGCGTCAGAGCCAGGCGCCGTTCGAGGTAGAAGGCGTGGAAGCGGCGCGGGATATCCATGACCTGTTTGCCCGTGCCGATCACCTGGTGCTGGCCGCGCCCTTGACCGCCTCGACCCGGCACATCGTCGACAGTGCCGTGCTGGCCAGCGCCAAACCCGGCCTGCACCTGATCAACATCGCACGGGGTGGCCTGCTCGACCATGGGGCACTGTTGGAGGCACTGGAAACGGGAAGCGTCGGCCTGGCCTCGCTGGACGTCACCGAACCGGAACCCTTGCCGGACGGGCACCCGCTCTACGCCCACCCACGGGTGCGGCTTTCGCCCCATACTTCGGCGATTTCCAGCAACAGTCGCCACGAGATTGCCGACAGTTTCCTGGCCAATCTCGAGCGCTACCTCAATGGCCTGGCACTGGAGAATCAGGCGAACGTGCAACGCGGGTATTGATTCCGAGTCATTCCCTTCCACCGTCATCGCGGGCAAGTCGAATCGTCGCACCGCCGCTCCCACAGGATATGTACAGCACCTGTGGGAGCGGGCTTGCCCGCGATTGCGTTATATCTGCCAAAAAAACAACATCAGATTTACGCATTTAATATTAGTAATTAATGTCAATTTTTTATAATTACCTTATAACTAATCGGACTTTTACAGCGCCTATTTATACAAATATTGTTACAGCCATCACCGACCCCTGACCAGGTGGAGGCCCACGGAACTGCACGTTTTTCCGGCCGACACCACCCCCACGGTCAACCGCAACACCCACACCTGAAACCGGCTCAAGCCGCCACCGCCATGGCTTTCGAACCATGGCCCCGGCAACGCTTTGCCTAAAAAAACATAACGACGCCAACGCCGCACTTACACACCTGGGGCTCACCATGCACAACACTTTCCGTTCAAACCGTCTGACGCTGGCCGTGTCGCTGGCGCTGTTCGGCGTGTCGGCCCACGCTGACGAAAACACCAAGGATGGTGCCCTGCCTGTTGTGACCGTCACCGCGGAACACCACAGCGAAGACCTGCAAAAGACGCCGCTGGCGATTTCCGCGTTCGACGAAAAAGCCCTCGAAGACAAGCAGATCAAAAGCATCCGCGACCTCTCCGGGCAGGTGCCAAATTTGACCCTCAGTCGCCAGTCGATTTCCTACAGCGCCCAGACCTACGGTATCCGTGGCATCGGCGAGACCGATCCGATCCAGGAGTCGGCTGTCGCGGTCTACGCCGATGACCTGTACATCCCGCGCGCCATTTCCTCGATGCTCGACTTCAACGACGTCGAGCGCGTCGAAGTGCTGCGCGGCCCCCAAGGCACGCTATATGGACGCAACAGCAGCGCCGGCGCGATCCGCGTGATCACCCGCGATCCGACCCAGGAAACCCGAGGCTTCTTTGAACTCGGTGCCGGCGATTACAACGCCCGGAACGGTCGCCTGCTGATCAGCGGGCCGCTGGTGGACAACGCGTTGTTCGGCAGCTTTTCGGCGATTCGCCTGACCCGTGACGGCACCGTTTCCAACCCGACCCGCGGCTCGGATGTGAACAATGTCGACATCCAGTCCTACCGCGGCAAGCTGCGCTTCAAGCCCGACGATTCGCCGTGGGATGTGCAACTGACCCTGGCCGGCACGTTCGACCGTGGCGACACCACCAGCTATACCCCGTTCGATGCCGACGGCCACTTCGACAAATTCAAGAGTTACAGCAGCCTCAACCCGAAGAACCGTCTCGATCAGGGCAGCTCGGTACTGCGCGCCATCTATGAGATCGACGATCACCTGAACTTCAAATCGGTGACCGCCTATTCGGCGTTTCATCAACCGGTGAACTATGACAACTCGGGCCAGGCGGCACTGATCCAGCAAAACCTGATTCTGTACAAGCAAGACTACGCCACCCAGGAGTTCCAACTCAACGGCGACTACGACAATTTCAGCTTCAGTACCGGCCTGTACCTGTACCGCGAAAAATTCGACGCCGACCGCGACAACCTCACCTTCTCCGTCGCGCGCAATCGGGTGATCGGCCAGGGCCAATACAGCACGACCAACACCGAGAGCTACGCCCTGTATGGCCAGGGCAGCTACAAGATCACACCCCAGCTGTCGCTGATCGCCGGGCTGCGCTTTACCCGCGAGCATAAGAACTTCGACTACACCAACTACGCCATCAACACCGACCGGCAAATCACCGGGACTAACTTCAGCGCCGAGTCGAGCAAGTCCTGGCAGTCCACCAGCCCGAAACTCGGCTTCGAATACGCCTGGACACCGCACCTGAATCAGTACGCCTACGTGGCCAAAGGGTTCAAGGCCGGTGGCTACGACAACCGTGCGCCGACCCAGGCCGCCGCCGAACAGGCGTTCTCGCCGGAAGACGTGACCACCTGGGAAACCGGCTTCAAGGGTGACTTCTTCGACCAGCGCCTGCGCGCCAACCTCGCGCTGTTCTACAACGACTACAAGGACTTGCAGACCAACGCCTACGACCCGGCGCTGGGTGTCAGCCTGCGGACCAACGTCGGTCAGGCACACACCTACGGCGTCGAGCTGGAAACCCTGACGGCCCTGACCCACGACCTGCAACTGACCGCCAACGTTGGCTATCTGCAAAGCCAGTACGACGACTTCGAAAATGCCAGCGGCGCCGGTATCGATGCCAACGGCAAACAGTTGGTGTTCTCGCCACGCTGGAACGCCAGCGTCGGTCTCAACTACACGATCCCGGCCGGATTGCCCGGCACCTGGCTCGCCGGCACCGATGCGCAGTTCCAGACCAAGTCCTTCGCCAACGCGCTGAACGACGACGTCCAGGAAGTCCCCCAGCAGACTTTCTGGAACGCCAACACCCGCTACATCTCCGGCGACGGTCACTGGACCACCACGCTGGCAGTGAAAAACCTGCTCGATCGCGCCTACCCGCAATCGGTCGGCTACGTGCCGTCCAGCGGTGCCCGCTACTACTCCGTCAACGACCCGAGAACCCTGTTGTTGTCGGTGCGCTACGACCTCTGACCTGAACACGAAAACCCCGCAGGAGCTGCCGCAGGCTGCGATTTTTTGATCTTCGCATGGGTACAGGCAACACGTTGCCTGAGCGAAAGATCAAGATCAAAAGATCGCAGCCTGCGGCAGCTCCTACAGGTGAGATCCGTACCCATTTCGAACGATGTGTAGACACCCCAAGGAGCGAGACCATGGCTTTCACCCGCAGGGAACTGATTTCCCGTATTGCCGCCGTCGGTGGCTATTCCGCCGCTGTCAGCGCCCTCGGTGCACTGGGGCTCACGCCTCAGGCGGTGGCGGCAACCTTCAACCCGTTGCAACTGGGCAGCAGTGGCAAAGGCAAACATGTGGTGGTGGTCGGCGCCGGCATTTCCGGGCTGGTCAGTGCCTATGAGCTGCGCAAGGCTGGCTTCACGGTGACAATTCTTGAAGCCCGTGAGCGGGTGGGCGGGCGCAACTGGACGTTGCGTCGCGGGACCAAAATCGATTTCGACGATGGTGTCAGCCAGACCGTCGACTTCGATGACGGGCAGTTCTTCAACGCCGGCCCGGCGCGCATTCCCAGCCATCACCAGACCCTCCTCGGCTACTGCCGCGAGTTGGGCGTAGAGCTGCAAGTGCTGGTCAACAGCAGTCGCAACGCCCTGGCCTTGCCGGACCCGAAAAAGCCGGCCTTCCAGCTGCGCCAGGCGGTCAACGACACTCGCGGACAGCTGTCCGAACTGCTGGCGCGAACCGTCAGCCGCAAAGCCCTCGACCAGGACTTGACCGCCGACGACCGCCAGGCGCTGTTGAATTTCCTCAAGGTCTATGGCGACCTCAACGCCGACTTGCAATACAAGGGTTCGGTGCGCTCCGGTTACAACCGCGTGCCCGGTGCCGGCGATCAGACCGGCATCACCCGCGCACCGCTGGAGCTCCAGACCCTGCTCAACCCCAAGCTCTGGGGTGCGCTGGTGTTCGATGAAATTCCAGAGTTTTCCTCGACCATGTTCCAGCCGGTCGGTGGCATGGACCGGATTCCCCATGCGTTCTACGAAAAGCTCAAGGACGCGGTGCGCTTCAACGCCGAAGTCAGCGACATCCAGACCTCGGAAAATGGCAGCCGCATCACCTACCGTGATCGCAAGACTGGCGCCACGCAAACCCTGACCGCCGATTACGCCATCGTCACCGTGCCCTTGCCGCTGCTGGCCAAGCTGCCGAGCAACTTCAGCCTGCCGTTCAAGCAAGCGATTCTCACCGCGCAAAGCGATCAGGCGAACAAAGTGGCCTGGCAGTCGCCGCGGTTCTGGGAAACCGATTTCAACATCTACGGCGGGCTCTCTTACCTGGACCATGAAGTCAAAGGGTTGTGGTACCCCAGCGATCGCCTGAACAGTGCCCAGGGCATTCTGGTGGCGGCCTACAACACCAGCGAATCGGCCCAGGCCTTCAGCAAAAAATCCCTCGCCGAACAGTTCGCCTCTTCCCGGCAAGCCGTGGAACTGCTGCACCCCGGGCACAGCAGCAAGCTGCAAAAACCGGTGGCGATCAACTGGGCAAAGGTGCCTTTCAGCAAAGGCCCGTGGATCGTCAACGACGAGGTCGGCGAGAGCGCCTATCAGCTTCTCAACCAGCCCCAGGGCCGCACGTACCTGGCCAGCGATGCCCTGGCCCATGGCGGCGTCGGCATCTGGCAGAACAGCGCCGCCGACTCGGCGCGGCGCATCGTTTCACTGATCGGCCGCCATGCCGAGCGCCAGCAACCGGGCGTTGCCGCCTGATGCCGGTCAATCAACCAATCCCCTGTGGGAGCGAGACCGGCGTGCCGGCGAAAGCGGTGTGCCAGGCGACATCGATGTTGACTGTGCCGCCGTCTTCGCGAGCAAGCTCGCTCCCACAGGTTCATCAACTGACTGGCATTAAGCGTTACCACCCGACTTTTTTCATAAAAGGACTGAACGATGAAAACCATGACTTTACTCACAGGACTCCTCATGACCGCCACCGCCCTCACCAGCCACGCCGACGAGATCAAACGCGTCGCCCTGCCCAACTCGAATTTCCCGATCTCCCTGGCGGTGTCGGTGCCGGCGCAAACCGACTTGCTGTTCGTCAGCGGCCTGCTTGCCGACCTGCACGACCCGAAAGCAGCCAAGGATTCCTTCGCCGCCTATGGCGACACCGCCACCCAGACCACCTCGATCCTCAACAAGCTCAAAGGCGTGTTGCACAGCCAAGGCCTGGACCTGGGCGATGTGGTGCAACTGCGGGTGTTCCTGGTGGGTGACCCGGCCAAGGGCGGCAAGCTCGATTTCGCCGGACTGCAAGAAGGCTATACGCCGTTCTTCGGCAGCACCGCGCAACCGAACAAACCGGCGCGCACCGCCGTGCAAGTAGTGGCCCTGCCGCTGCCCGGCGGCCTGGTCGAAATCGAGGCTGTCGCCGCGCGCAAGAAATGACACGGACATCCCCCGTTATTGAGTTCATTGCGCTCACCTAAAAAACTGTCAGGCGAACATCAACCCTGTGGCGAGGGGGCTTGCCCCCGTTCGGCTGCGAAGCAGTCGTAAGTCCGGACAACCCGGTTTTGTCTGAATGGACGCAGGGGGGCCGCTTCGCGACCCGACGGGGCGATGCGGCGTTCCGACAAGCCCCCTCGCCACAGATGTGGATGCTCGCGCTTCAGGGAACAGCATCAGGTTATTCAGGAGCTTCATATTCATGGTCAACTGCCCAGCGCGCCTAACGGCGCCTTCCTATCGTCCTTTATTAGTTCCGCTGTCGATCGCCTGCGGCCTGGCCTCGTTCAACCTGGAGGCTGCCGAAACCCCTTCACCGACCCTCAACACCGTCGTCGTCACCGGTAACCGTGGCGCCGAGCAACGCACCGTGACCACCAGCCCGACGCCGATCGACGTGGTCACCGGCGAACAACTGCGTTCGGTAGGTAAACCGAGCCTGCTGGAAGCGCTGAGTAAATTCATCCCGTCCTTCAACCTGCCCGACCGCGCGGGCTGGGATGCCAGCGGCGTGGTGCGCTCAGCCACCCTGCGCGGGCTGACCGCGTCCCATGTGCTGGTGCTGGTCAATGGCAAGCGCCGGCACACCAGCGCCACTCTGAACATCAACGGCATCAACAGCGGCGCGGCGCCCACCGACCTTGATCTGATTCCGGTGGCGTCCATCGATCATATCGAGGTGCTGCGTGACGGCGCGGCCGCCCAATACGGTTCGGATGCGATTTCCGGGGTGATCAACATCATCCTCAAGCAGACCACCGGCGGCAGTTCCGACACCACCCTTGGCCAGGGCTACGACGGTAAACGCGGGACCGGGCAAGAGGCGCTCAACTATGGGTTTGAAGTCGGCGAGGCCGGCGTGCTCAATGTCTCCCTCGACACCCGCTATCAGGAACGGGACAACAAGGCCGGCAGCAACGGCTATAGCTCGCACTACTATCCACTGGCCGACGGTTCGCCCGATCCGCGCGAGGCCGGTGCCAGCCATCACACCTATAAAGGTTACGGCTTGCCGCGCAGCCAGCTGGCCGATGCCGGCTACAACCTCGACCTGCCGTTGAACGATGCCGTCACGCTCTACTCGTTTTCGACCCTGGCCACGCGGGAGAACAACGACGGCCAGAACTTCCGTCTGCCCAGCGGGCGCAACACCATCACCACCGGCCCCAATGGTTTCCCCGACGGTTACAGCCCTTACTGGCTGATCAACGAAACCGACTTCCAGTCCGCGTTCGGGGCCAAGGGCGACGATATCGGCGGTTGGGCCTGGGACCTGAGCAGCACCTATGGGCGCAACTACGCCAAGCAACGGACCTACAACAACCAGAACCCGTCACTGGGCGAAAACACGCCTAACAAATTTACCTCGGGCATTTACATTGCCGACCAGTTGACCAGTAACCTGGACCTGAAAAACAGCTATGAGATCGGTCTGTCCAAGCCTCTGGACGTGGCCTTCGGTTTCGAGCATCGACGTGAAAGCTACGAGACGCGTGCGGGCTCCGAAGCCTCTTACATCGATGGCGGCTATGTGTTCCCGGCCGGTCATCCGCGCGCCGGGCAACGGCCTGATCCGGGCGCTCAAGTCACTAACGGCATCACGCCGGACGATGCGCAGAAAGTCAGTCGCAACAGCGTCGCCAGTTACATCGACCTGGGCTTCTATCCCGTCGAGCAGTGGTACCTGGGCCTCGCCGCGCGTTATGAGCACTACAACGAAGGTGTCGGCGGTACCCGCAGCGGCAAGCTCAGCACCCGCTACGAATTCAACCCGGTGTTTTCGGTGCGCGGCACCATCAGCAACGGCTTTCGCGCACCGTCGCTGGCCAACCAGATCTTCACCGCGCGCTCGACCGGATTCGACACCATCAATGGCGTCTACCAGTCCTACAACTACGTGATCCTGCCGGTGGACTCGGCAGGCGCCCAGGCCCTCGGGGCCGAGTCGCTGAAACCCGAGCGCTCGACCAACTTCAGCCTCGGTTTCGCCCTGACCCCCAGTGACGACCTGAGCCTGACCGTGGACGGCTACGTGATCAACCTGCGCGACCGCCTGGTGCTCAGCGAACGCTTCCAGGGCCCGGGCGTCGCCGCCCTGCTCGACAGCATCGGCGTGCCCGCCACCGCCGGGGCGCAGTACTTCACCAACGGCGCCAGCACCCGCACCTCAGGGGTCGATGTGGTTGGCAACTACCGGCAGAACCTGAACCAGTTCGGCTCGGTGCGCTGGACCGCGGCGCTGAACTACAACCACACGCAAATCCTCAGCGTCAACGAAACCCCATCGCAACTCACGGCCGTGGGCAGCAACTTCCAGTTGCTCGGGCGCCAGTCGCGAGCGCTGATCACCAAAACCTCCCCCAGCAGCAAGATGATCTTCTCCGCCGACTGGGCGATCCACGACTTTGACGTCAATCTGCGGCTGACCCGTTATGGCACGTACACCGAGGTCAACAGTACAAGCGATCCGAGCCTGGATCGCGAGTACTCAGCCAAATGGATTACCGACCTTGACGTGGCCTATGCGATCAACAAACAACTGACCGTGGCCGTGGGTGCGCAGAATCTGTTTGACAAGTACCCTGACCATATTGGTGTGCCGAACTCTTCGTTTGGCGATAACTGGGGCAGCTATTCGCCTTTTGGTTTTACCGGTGGTTACTACTACACCCGGTTGCAGTACGCGTTCTGATTGATGTGAGAACACATAGATTGCATCAGGACTATCAGAGCATCTGACTCCTGTGGGAGCGAGACCGGCTTGCTCGCGAAGACGGATTGACATTCAACACTCATGTCGACTGACACACCGCCTTCGCCGGCAAGCCGGTCTCGCTCCCACAGGTTCTTTATCTCTGAGCCTGTATTCGGTGCAGCCTAGTCAAACCATCGACGGCGGCTCGAATGCCGTGACCGGTGGCAACGCCTGATCCCACTTCACGATCTCCACCGAGGCGGTTTGCGCCGAGCAGCCCTGGGACAGGCTCGAAGCCCCGATGTCGGCGGTGATCATGTTCGGGTTGCCATGTTTTTCCAGGCTGTTGCGCTCGCCATGCACCCATGGATCGAACCAGGCCCCGGTGGCGATCTGCACCACGCCGGGGCGAATGCCATCCGAGATAATCACCCCGGCCATGAACGCGCCGCGCTCGTTGAACACCTTGACCACGTCGCCGTCGACCAGGCCTCGAGCGCGCGCGTCCGCGGGGTTGAGAGTCAAAGGTTCACGCTGCCGGATCTTCGAGGCGCGGCTGTAGGCGCCGTGGTCGTATTGACTGTGCAGGCGGGTTTTCGGCTGGTTCGACAGCAGCTGCAACGGGAACGATGCCAGCGTTTTGTCCAGCCACACCGGATGACCGGGGCAATCGGCGTAGCCGAAGCTGGCGATGCGCTTGCAGAAAATTTCGATGCGTCCCGAAGGCGTCGGCAGCGGATGGGCGTCCGGGTCTTGGCGGAAGGCGCTGAGCATTACGGTATCGGTGTCCGGGTAAGCGATCTCGAACAGGCCGTCGCGCCAGAAGCTGTCGTAGTCCGGCAGTTCGATCCCGTGCTCCTGCGCTCTGCCCCGGGACTCGTCATAAGTGAAGCGCAGCCAGGCTTCGGCGTCGCGTCCTTCGGTGAAGGCCTGGGCGAAACCGAGGCGTTCGGCGACATCCGCCAGGATCGAATAATCATCCCGGGATTCCCCCACCGGCTCGATCGCCTGGTGCATCGCGATCATGAAGCGATCCGACGCGGAGCTGCCGATATCGTTGCGCTCCAGGGCCGTCGTGGCCGGTAACACAATGTCCGAGTACTTGGCCTGGGCGGTCCAGAACTGCTCATGCACGACGATGGTTTCCGGCCGCTTCCAGGCCTCCAGTAAACGGTTGAGATCCTGATGGTGATGGAAGATGTTGCCCCCGGCCCAATAGACCAGGCGGATGTCCGGGTAATGCAACTGCTTGCCGTTGTAGTCGAACGGCGCGCCTGGGTTGAGCAGCATGTCGGTGACCCGCGCCACCGGGATGAAATCCTTGACCGGGTTGACCCCTTGGGAAAAGCGCGGCCCGGAAAACGCCTTGCGCCCGCTGCCGGTGTTGTTCATGCAGCCGTAACCCAGGCCAAAGCCGCCGCCGGGCAGGCCGATCTGCCCGAGCAGCGCGGCCAGGGTCACGGTCATCCAGAACGGCTGTTCACCGTGCACCGACCGCTGCAGGGAATAGGCGACGTTGATCATGGTGCGCTGGCGGGCCATGCGCCGCGCCAGGTCGGTGATCTGCTGCGCCGGAATGTCGGTCAGAGCCTGGGCCCACCGCGGGTCTTTGGGCTGGCCGTCGACATGGCCGAGCAGGTACGCGCGAAATTTCTCGTAGCCGACAGTGTAGCGCTGGACGAAGTCCTCGTTGTGCAGACCTTCGCTGACCAGCACGTAGGACAACGCCAGCATCAGCGCGGTGTCACTGCCCGGGCGAACCGGCAACCATTGAATATTTTTCGGCCCGGTCAGGTCGTCGCGCAAGGGGCTGACGTTGACGAACTGCACGCCGGCCTCGGACATCTCTTCCAGCGCACTGGATAACAGATGCTCGCTGGCACCACCGGGGCTGGTCTGGGCGTTTTTCGCCGGAAGGCCGCCGAAGGCGACGAACAGTTCGCAATGCCGGGCCAGGTTTTTCCATGAGGTGTGCGCGGCCAGCAGCCAGTCCATGTTGCCGACGATGTGCGGCATCAACACCCGGCCGGCGCCCAGGCTGTAGCTGTCCATGCTGAACACATAGCCGCCGAACTGATTGAGGAAGCGGTGCAACTGGCTTTGGGCATGATGGAAACGCCCGGCGCTGCCCCAGCCGTAGCTGCCGCCGAAAATGGCCTGGTTGCCGTGCTCGGCCTTGACCTGTTTCAGCTGCCCGGCGACCAGGTCCAGGGCGACCTCCCACGATACTTCGACGAAGGGCTCCTGGCCACGCAGCTCAGGATGAGAACCCGGCTCTGCGAGATAACTGCGGCGCACAGCCGGGCGCAGGATCCGCGTCGGCGAGGTGAGGGCTTCGGGAATCGAGGTACCGATGGGCGACGGATCCGGGTCCCACTCCACCGGGACCATCGCTTTCAGCTTTCCATCAACGACCTGCGGGCGGTAGGCCCCCCAATGCATGGAAGTAAAACTCATGGTCCGATGGAGTCCTTATGAAATGTGGAGCTCTTGGTGGGAGCGAGCTTGCTCGCGATAGCGGTGTGTCAGGCGATATATGTGTGGACTGACACACCGCTATCGCGGGCAAGCCCGCTCCCACAGGAACGTCGTTGTTTCGCCAATAGTGTTCGGCGTCGGTTGGGCATTCACCCCACGATTACCAGCTCTCCCCCAACCCGAGCAAGCCCATGATCTGGCGTCGCAGGTCCACCAGATAAGGATCATCGCGATGCCGTGGATACGGCCGTTCAATGGTCAGTTGCGCCTTGATCGCCGCCGGTCGGTCGCTGAACACGATCACCCGATTGGCCAGCAGCAAGGCTTCTTCGACATCGTGGGTCACCAGCAGCGCGGTGTAGCCCTGGCGTTGCCACAAATCGATCAGCTCTTTCTGCATGGTGATGCGGGTCAGGGAATCCAGTTTGCCCAGCGGCTCGTCAAGAATCAGCAGGCGCGGTTCGTTGACCAGCGCACGGGCCAATGCCACCCGTTGCGCCATCCCCCCTGACAGCTGCCGTGGATAAGCCCGGGCGAACTGGCTGAGACCGACTTTTTCCAGGGCGGCATCGACCTTGGCCGAATGGGTCTTCAGGATGCCCTGGGCTTCAAGACCCAGGGCGACGTTGTCCCACACCCGCCGCCACGGGTACAGCGTCGGGTCCTGGAACACCACGACCCGACTCGGGTCCGGGCCGGTAATCGACACGCCGTCCGCCAGCAACCGGCCGGAATCGGCCGGTTCCAGTCCGGCCACCAGCCGCAGCAAGGTGGACTTGCCGCACCCCGAAGGCCCGAGCAAGGCGACGAACTCACCGGGCGCGACCTCGAGGGAGACCCGCTCCAGTACCGGCAAGTGCTGACCGTCCAGGGCAAACCCGTGACTCAGGTTGTCGATGCGCAGGGCCAGCCCTGCCGAAGCCGACGCCGTTGTTGTTTGTGCCAGGGCTACCATTTCATCGCTCCTTGTTGCCAGGCCAGCAACCGGTCACGGACCAGGAACAGCGCGGAGACCAACCCCGAGCAGGCCAGTGCCATGATCAACAGCGCCGCATACATATTGGCGTAGGCCGCCCAACCCTGGGCCCATTGCAGGTACCAGCCGATGCCGGCCTTGACCCCCATCATTTCCGCAACCACCAGGGTCGAGAACGAAGCGCCCAGGCCCATGAACAAACCAACGAACACATGGGGCAACGCCGCCGGGATCGCCACCTTGAAAATCAGGAAGCCCTGCTTCGCGCCCAGGGTCCGGGCCACGTCGTAATACGCCTTGTCGACGCTGGCCACGCCGGACCAGGTCAGCACCGTCACCGGAAACCAGGTCGCCAGCGCGATCAGGAATACGCTGGCACTCCAGCTGGTGGGAAACAGAAAGAAGCACAGCGGCAGCAACGCCGTCGATGGCACCGGCCCGAGAATGCGCAACACCGGATGCAACCAGTAGCCGATGCTGGTCGACCAACCGATGGCCACCCCGGCGACAAAACCGGTCGCCGCGCCCAGCGCTACACCCGTGCCCAGCAGCAGCGCCGAATGCAGCAAACTCTCGGCCAGGCGCGGCCAGTCTTCAACGTACACCGCGAGCAGCGCTTGCGGCGGTGCGAAGAATGGCATCGGCAGCAGGCCCAGTTTGGCCGTGAGCAGCTCCCAGATAGCCAACAGCATCGGCAATGCGATCAACCAGGCGCCAGCTGCACGAATGCGCGTGGCGACTTGTGCCGACCAGCGACCGACGATACCCAGCAGACCGATCAATGCCGCCACCGCCAGGCACAGATTCGCCAGGCCCTGGGTCATCGGCCAGACCCGCGTGGCGTTGGGCCAATAGCTGACCAACAGTGCCACCGCCACCCACGCCGACACCGCTATCGCGCCCTGGCGCCAGACCTTGAAAGCCCGCGGCGTCGCCGCTGCGGCCAGTGTCGAAACCTCAGCTGAAGACATCGGCGGTGATCTCCTTGGCGAACTCGCCGGCGTCAGTGCTCTGGCGAATGACTTCCACGGTTTTCAGGTCGCTGACGTAGGTGGTGATTTCCCTGGTCAGCAGCGCGCCCACGGCATGATGGCCGTGGGTATGGTCGTGCAGGATGGCCTCGACTTCTTCGACCGAGGTGTTCAGCGCATAGGCCTGGAAACCCTTGGCCACGGCCTGTGGATTTTTCACCGAGTAATCGTGGGCCTCGAGAATCGCCTGGGTCAGCGCCGCCGCCACGCGTTTTTCCTCGCGCACCAGTTTGCCGGTCACGCCGACCACGCAGCAGCTGAGGTTGGCGTACTCCTCGACCAGGTTGGTGGACAGCTCCCGGGCCTGGCCGGCCTTGATCAGGCGGAACATGAACGGGTCGCTGCCGCTGATCGCCTGGACTTCGCCACGCTCCAGCGCCGTGCCCAGCAGGTCGGCCGGGAACAGTCGCCAGTCGACATCGCGCACCGGATCGATGCCGTGCTTTTTCAGCAGGATCGAGAAGAAATTGCGGTCCGGGCTGGCCATGTCGGTGACGCCGATGGTCTTGCCCTTGAGGTCTTCGAGCTTGTGCACGTCACCATTGACCGCACTGAGCAAACGCAGGCAACCGCCGTGGGTACCGGCGGTGAGCTTGACGTCGAAGCCCTGCTCCAGGGCCTTGAGCCAGCGCAACGCCATGCCGACGCCGGCATCGGCCTTGCCGGTGGCGATGGCTTCGAGCAGGACTTCGGTGGAGTTGCCAAAGTTGACCAGTTCCACATCCAGGTTGTGCTTCTTGAAAAAGCCTTGCCCATGGGCGATGACCACCGGCGCCAGGCACACCGCATTGAGGTTGACCGCCAGCTTCAGCGCCCGCGGCGCGTCCAGACGGATAAACTCGCCAGTGCCGCCGGGCTCGCTTGCACCCGGGGCAGCATGTCCAGCGTGTTCATCGGTCGCCCAACTGGCGCGCGGCAATGACATCAGCAACGGACTCGCCAGGGCGACGCTGGCCAGTCCCAGCAGATGACGACGGGTCAAACGATCAAAAACAGCCATGCAAATATCCCTTTGATTGATGGAGGTGCTCAGTCCTTCAGCCCGGCCAGCCCAAGATGTTCACGCAAGGTCGAGCCCTCGTAAGCACGGCGGAACAATCCCTTGCGTTGCAAATGAGGAATAACGCTTTCGACGAATTCGCTGAACGAGCCCGGCAGGTAAGCCGGCGAGATCACGAAGCCGTCGCAGCCTTCGCCCAGGAACAGCTCGGCCAGTTGCTCGGCGACCTGTGCGCCGGTGCCCACCAGCTGCGGCACGCGCACGCTGCTGGCGAAAATCCGTCCCAGTTGCTCCAGGGTGGTGTCCGGGCCCTGCATCAGCAGCTTTTCGGCGGCGGCCGGATGGATCAGCGGCGACCGGGCGATCTCGGCCAGAGTGGCGGATAACGCAAACGGCGACAGGTCGACATTGAGTTGCGAGGCCAGGGTGACCAGCCCCAATTCGGGACGCGCCAGGGCGTTGTGCCGATCACGCTTGGCCCGCGCTTCGGCTTCGCTGCCGCCAATGAACGGCATGACCGCCGTCAGCACTTTGCAGCTGTCGGCCTCGCGACCTTGCTGCACCACCTGCGCCCGCACGTCGTCACGGAAGGCGCGCATGGCGTTCAAGTGCGGATGAATGGTGAAAATCGCCTCGGCCCAACGCGCACCGAAACGCCGGCCACGACCGGACGAACCGGCCTGTATCAGCACCGGGCGTCCTTGTGGCGTGCGCGGAATGTTCAACGGACCTTCGACCTTGAACCACTCGCCCTGGTGTTGCACCGAGTGGATCTGCGACGGATCGGCCAGCACCCCGCTTTCCCGGTCCAGCTTCAGCGCGTCCAGCCCCCAGCTGCGCCACAACTTCAACGCCACTTCGACGAACTCGTCGGCGCGGTCGTAACGCAGGTCATGCTCCAGATGCTTGTCCTTGCCGAACAGACGCCCTTCGCTGTCGTTCATCGAGGTGACGATATTCCATGCCGCACGGCCCCTGGACAGGTGATCCAGGGTGGCGAATTCCCGGGCGATATGCGCCGGTTCGTAATAGGTGGTGGAACGGGTGGCCCCCAGGCCCAGCTTGCTGGTCTGGCCGATCAGGTAAGACAGGATCGGCAATGGGTCCAGGCGGGTCGCATCCTGAGCGCCATAGCGCAATGCCAGATCCCGGGAGCCGCCCATCTGGTCACCGACGGCAAGGCGATCGGCGAAGAACAGAAAGTCGAACAAGCCCTCCTCCACGACTTTCGCGACACGCGCGTAGTACTCGGGCTCGAGGTAGTTGCCGACGGTTTCTGGATGACGCCACACCGCGTGACTGTGGACGACAGGGCCGGTCAGCAAAAAGGCGGACAGGTGAATTTGACGACTCATGGCAACGTCCCCTTACTGCGCCTTCGGCGTCCAGACAGCGATGTCGGATACCTTCAACGGCTTGGGCGTCAGCTTCGCCGCGTAGTAGGTGTCGGCGATACGTTGCTGCTCGGCCAGTTCATCGACCTTGACCGGCACGATGTCGTAGCTGCGGCGGGTGTTCGCCAGCTCCACCGTGGCCGCGGGAATATTGCCCCACAGCGGCCCGAGGATCTGCGCCGCCTCTTGCGGGTGCGTTTTGACCCACTGCCCGGTCTCGCGCAGGGTATCGAAGGTGACTTGCAGCACGTCCGGGTGCGCCTTGGCGAACTTCGACGTCGCCAGGTAGAAACGGTTGTAATTGGCGACGCCGTCCTTGCCATCGGCCAGCACGCGCACGTGATGATCCAGCTGCTGGGTGGCCAGGAACGGGTCCCAGATGGCCCAGGCATCGACACTGCCGTTGGCGAATGCCGCGCCGCCATCCGGCGCTTCGAGGTAACGCGGGGTGATGTCGGCGAGGGTCAGCCCGGCTTTTTTCAACGCCGAAATCAACAGGAAGTTGCTGCCCGAGCCCTTGGACACCGCGACCGTCTTGCCCTTCAGATCAGCAACGCTACGGATCGGTGAGTTGTCCGCAACGATGATCGCCTGGGCGCTGGACGATGGATTTTCCCGGGCGTAATAGGTCAGTGGCGCATCGGCCGCCTGGGTGAACAGGGCAAAGGCGTCGGCGACGTCGGCATGCAAATCGACACTGCCGGCGTTCAGGGAGCTGAGCAGGCCAGTGCTGAATTCATGCCAGTTGACGGTGAAGCCCAGGGGTTTGAGGCGCTCCTCCAGCTGGCCGTTCTGCTTGAGCAGAATCCACAGGGTCGAGGAACGCTGGTAGCTGATATCGATGGCTTGCTGAGCCTGAGCCCCGGCTGCGGCGAACAACAGGCTGGCGGCGACGATGAGTTTTTTCAACTTCATGAAAGACCTTGGAGTGGGTTGGTTCGAAGAGGCCGAGCAAAAAACCGGGTCAGCCGTGTTGCGTCCAGCGAGATTTCGAGGGCGAGCCAGAAAACAATTTCGATTATATTAGAGGTCAATAATTATGAAAGAATCATATAATTATAAGGTTATGCCGGTTGCGTCGGACGGTGTTGAACGGCTTCGATACCTGCCCGACCAATGGGGGCAAAGAAGATCGAAGCCGCGGGTCTTGAGATTCAAGGCTTGTGGCCGGCCCGGTCAGAGTTTGGCGATCGAGACCTCGGTGGATTTGACGAAGGCAATGACCTCGCTGCCGATCTTCAATTCAAGGTCACGCACCGAGCGGGTGGTGATCACTGAGGTGACGATGCCCGAGGCGGTTTGCACATCGATTTCGGAGACCACTTCGCCTTCCACTATTTCCTTGATGACGCCCTTGAACTGGTTCCGTACGTTGATCGCTTTGATGGTCATGGTGAGGCTTCCTGTCTGGTGTTGGGCATATTCGCACTGATGTGCAGGCCTTTAAGGTGCACCTCTTGAGACAACATTAAAAGGAATAAATAACGATTTATTTATACCCCAAAGGAATATGCAAAACCGCTAAGCTAATGCTAAAAAATTATTTATAAAAATGTTTTTAGAACAATATGCTTCATGGCAGATAGCCCTTCTCCCTTGCTTAATGTCGAGCGTGCCATGTCGAAATCCACCAAAAACCCCGAAGCGAAATTCCGTCGTCCGCTACTGACCGGCCTGGCCGTGGCGCTGGCTCTGTCCTTCGCCCTCCCGGCCCAGGCCCGGGAAACGGTGCGCATCGGTTACCAGAAGTCATCGACACTGATCACGCTGTTGAAAACCCAAGGCACCCTGGAAAAAACCCTCGGGCAGAACAACATCGATGTGAGCTGGCATGAGTTTTCCAGTGGCTTGCCACTGCTGGAGGCGCTGAATGTCGGCAATGTCGACATCAGTGCCGACGTGGCCGACACCGTGCCGATTTTCGCCCAGGCCGCGCAGGCCAAGCTGACCTACTTCGCCCAGGAAGCGCCCTCGCCTTCAGCCCAGGCCATCGTCGTGCGCAAGGATTCGCCGCTGCAACAGCTATCGGATTTGAAAGGCAAGAAAGTCGCGGTCACCAAGGCCGCCGGCTCCCACTATTTGCTGATCGCTGCCCTGAAAAAAGCCGGCCTGCAATTCTCCGACATCGAGCCGGCCTACCTGTCGCCCGCCGATGGCCGCGCGGCTTTCGAGAACAACAAGGTCGACGCGTGGGTCACCTGGGAACCCTTCCTCACCAGCGCACAACGTCAACTGCCGACTCGCACCCTGGCTGATGGCGCAGGTCTGGCCAGTTACAAACGCTATTACCTGACCAGCACCCCCTACGCCAAGGCGCATCCCGAGGTGCTCAAGCTGGTGTACGAGCAACTGCACAAGACCGGCGAATGGGTGAAAACCAACCCCGGTGCAGCGGCGAAAATACTCAGCCCGTTGTGGGGCAATCTGGATGTGGCGACCGTCGAGACCGCCAACACCCATCGCAGCTATCAGGTACAGCCGGTGAAAGGTGATCAGTTGGGTGAGCAGCAGAAAATCGCCGATGCGTTTTTTGCCGCGGGGTTGTTGCCCAAGGCGGTGGATGCGAAGGATGTCGAGATCTGGAAGCCTTAGGATAATTACCGATTCTTACTAGCAAAAAAAAAGCGGAAACCCATTAATTGATTTCCGCTTTTTTGCACCTTGTACCTGGCCAGCTGCTCTTTACCGCCTATCCGGATCGATAACGCCAGACGCGACAACGTACTCTTGTATGATGGCTCGCTTCAAGAGTGGGCCGCGGATTCAGACTTGCCAGTAACCACCGGAGCAATTCCGGCCTGACGCCCTCCAGGCACACATCGCTTTTTCCTGTTTCAACAGCACGGCTCTGTCCTGGAGCGCGCCCGGGTGCCTGTGCCCGGTGTTCGCCTGGCCCGTGATCGCAATCGTCGAGGAGTATTCATGGATAGGCTTTACCGGACGTCCCGCGAGGGAGTGTCCGCACCACGGTTCACGCTCAATCTACTGGCCCTGGGCCTGCTGCTGCCCCATACCGCGCAGGCCGCCGAAACCGAACTGCCGGCGGTGACCGTGACGGGCGAAGACACCTCCGGCTACCAGGCCCATAGCGCCTCGGTCGGCGGTTTCGACGCGACGCCATTGCTTGATACGCCGGCCTCGATTTCAGTGGTCACCGAAGCCTTGATCAAGGATCGGCAGGCCCGCCTGCTCAGCGAAGTCCTGAAGAACGATGCCTCGGTGGGTGAGAGCTACGCGCCGGTCGGCTACTACGAAAACTTCGTCGTGCGTGGCTTTTCGCTCAACTCCGCCAGCAGCTACAAGATCAACGGCCGCACCATCACCGGCGAGCAGAACGTCGGCCTGGAAAACAAACAACAGGTGGAATTGCTCAAAGGGCTTTCCGGCTTGCAGAGCGGCGTCAGCGAGCCCGGCGGGCTGGTCAACTACGTGACCAAGCGGCCGGCCGATGTGCGTTCGGTCACTGTCTCCACGGACGACCGTGGCAGCGGCTACCTGGCCACAGACGTGGGCGGATTCTTCGGCAATGAACAGCAGTTCGGGTTACGCGCCAACGTGGCCCATGAAGCGCTGCATTCCTATGTCGAACACACTGATGGCCAGCGCGACTTCGCCTCCCTGGCCTTCGACTGGAACATCAGCCCCGATGCCCTGCTGCAACTGGATGCCGAGTACCAGACCAGGGAACAGCGCTCGGCACCGGGCTATCAATTGCTTGGCGGCACCCGCCTGCCACACCACGCCTCGCCGAAAAAACTGCTGGCCCATCAGAGCGGCTCGAAACCCGTCACCACTGATGCGCTGAACCTCAATGGCAACTTCGAGTATCGCTTCAGCGACACCTGGAAAGGCAATATCAGCGCCTCGCGCAGCCGGGTGGTGATCGATGACTACAGCTCGTTCGCCTGGGGTTGCTACGGTTCCGCCAGTTGCGCCAGCGCCGCGGTGCCCAATTACTTCAGCCCCGAGGGCGACTACGACATCTACGACTTCCGCAGCCCTGACGATACCCGCCGCAATGACGAGGTACAGGCGGCCTTCACTGGCGCCTTCGACACCGCTGGCCTCGGTCACGAACTGAGCGTAGGCACCAGCGCGTTTCGCCGCGTGGTGGATAAACGCGACATCATCAACGTGATGATCGGCAGCGCCAATATCGGTAGCGAACCCGCAGATTTCGCACGCTACGACGGTCCGCTCAACGACGCCTATCGACGCCTGGACAGCCGCCAGTACGGGCTGTTCTTCAATGACCGGATCAGCTTCAACGAACAATGGCAGACCGTGCTCGGCGGGCGCGAAGTGCGCCTGGATGAAGAGACCTTCGACAGCCAGGGCGAGACCACCCGGCACACCCAACGCTATGTGTTCCTGCCCCAGGCCGCGCTGATCTACAAGCCGCTGCACAACCTGGCGCTGTACACCCGCTACAGCAAGGGCCTGTCCCTGGGTGGCGAAGCGGCGTGGTTCACCACCAACGCCTTTGAAATCCTCGCGCCAACCGTGTCCCGGCAGATCGAGGCGGGTATCAAGTACGACTGGCAGCGCATCAGCCTGGCCGCGGCGCTGTTCCAGATCCGCCAGGCATACCAGTACTCCCGGCCCAATGACGACGGCACCTTCACTTTCACCCAGCAGGGCGAACAGAAGAACACCGGCCTGGAACTCTCGGCCAATGGCTGGGCCAGCCAGCGCCTGCAGATCGCCGCCAGTGTCGCGGCGATCCGCGCCCGGGTCAGCGACAGCGGCACGCCGGCCTATGAAGGTCATCAGGCAATCAATGTGCCGACGCTGCGCGCCAGCCTCCAGGGCGACTACGCCCTGCCCGGGTTCGATGGCCTGGGCCTGCTCGGCGGGGTGCAATACAGCGCCAGCAAATATGCCAATCGCCAAGGCGGGGTAGAGACCGGTGCCTACGCCATTTTCAATCTCGGCAGCCGCTACAGCACCCGCATCGACGGTTACGACACGGTGTTCCGCCTGACCGTGGACAACCTGTTCGACAAGCGATACTGGCGTGATGCCGGCGAATACATGGGCGACGGCTACCTGTTCCAGGGCGCGCCCCTGACGGCCCGGTTGAGCGCCTCGATCAACTTCTGATGGTTGCGCCACTTATCGTTTCAGTCGAGGAACCTGCCTTGCCCGATCTGGTTGCAGGGCGTCTTCGCCCTGCTGCAAGGTCACGGTTGGTGGCGCTGGAGCCAGGGCGGCCTGATCCATGGCAAGGTGCGGGTGGCGCGGCTCCGCGTCCGCTGGAAGAGGTTTGTCGGGTGCTCTGAGAAAGCCCTTATTACTCCGGGGGCGGCCAACCGACTGGCCTGATATTCAGGTGCACGCGTATTCCCCCCTGTAGGAGCTGGCTTGCCAGCGAAGGCGGTGTGTCAGTCGATATATGTATTGGCTGATAGACCGCTTTCGCTGGCAAGCCAGCTCCTACAGGGGAATGTGTGCCAGGCGGGTATTGGCCTCAGCCTCTCACTGCTGCTGCCGCTCCTATCGCTGCCTTCTCCATGCAGTACGGCATCGCTGATGAACCATTGCCCATCACCTGACCCCGCGTCGCCGACCCTGGCTGCAAAAAACCGAGCAAGGCCTGCCGGGTTTCCTGCCAGGCTGCCGGGTGTTCCATATCGAGGAAGTGCCCGGCGTTCGCGACGGTATGGAACCGGGACTGAGGGGCATGTTTGACGAACAGCCGGGCGTCTTGCGCCGAGGTGTATTCATCCCATTCGCCGTTGACAAACAGCAGCGGGATTTCGATCGCATCGGCACAGGCGACGTAGCAGTGGGTGTCCTGGGTCAGCACCTCATGCACATGGAAGTGCATCTGCCGGTATTCGTGCTCCGCCAGGCTGCTGACATGGCGGTGATTAAAGCGTTTGAACAGCGATGGCAGGTGCTTGCCAATCGTCCCGTTGATCAAGCGCCCGACATTGAGACGATCGCAGGCCTGGAGACAGTGCAGGCCGCGCTCCAGGTAATCGCGCATCGGCGTATTGATCCGCGCGGCGAATGAACTGATGACCGCCCTCTCGATTCGTCGCGGCCGCTGGGCCAGCGCCAACAAAGTCGCCGCACCGCCCCAGGAAAATGACAGCACATGCTGCGCACCGAAGTGTTCGATCAATTCCAGCAGTATCGCTGCCTCGTCTTCCTTGCGGATCGGATCGCCGTGGAGGTTGTGTCGTTTCGACTGACCGGCATAGGGCTGGTCGTAGAGGACCACATTGAAGTGCGGCTGCAGGTAACGCACCGTCTGCGCAAAGGACGCGGTTGTCGCCAGCGAGCCGTTGACCAGAATGATGGTCTTGTCAGCGGCGGCGTTGAGATAGTGTTCGGTATAAATCTTGTACTTATCGCAAATCTCGACGATGGCGGTGTTCGGCATCATGTCATTTTCTTCCTTGAACCCGTTGGACTGAGCGCACAGCGTGAGGAATGCCCACAGGGCCATATCGCAGAAAGCAGTAGTGGTGGAACCGACAGCGAAGTGCCAGGTAAATACATTAAAAGCTCAAGGTGGTGTTCAAACGTCAACGCATAGACCTCCTGGGGTTTAACCTGGCATCACGGGCCAGCGGCGACAGCGGCGACAGCGCGAGCGTGTCACGCAGCGCCCTGTGACCGATGAGTCACTGACTGACCAGAGCTTCAGAGTTAAGCAGGGATTTCCCGGTCTGCAAGCATGTGCAGCGCTTTGGTGCTGATTTACCTTCAACGCGCACTTGCACCCTGGAATCGGCACACCAGAAAAAAATACTGGACCGTTGGCCGGCATGATCGACTACCATGCCGGCCGCCGGTTTCCACATGGGATTAATAGGGAATCCGAGATGCCCGACACGGCATCAATCGGAACTGCCCCCGCAACTGTAGGTGCTGAGCCTGCTCCTGAACTGCCACTGGGATCGCTTCCGGGAAGGCTGGAGCCAGGCGCCGACGCATCAGTCAGGAGACCTGCCGGCCAAGCAAATCACTAACCGGCGGGGTGTCCGGGAAGGACATCCTTGCGCCGTGCGTCACCTGTGGTGAGCGCTACGTCAGAGCTTTAACGCCAGCGTTCGATGATGTGTTTCCAGTCCGTACCCCTGCTCCGAGTACGGTCAACTGGAGATTGCGTCATGCTGCTGTCACGCCTTGCCACCCTCGTCACCGCCCTGGGTCTGTCCACCCTCGCCCATGCGGCCCCGACCCACTATCCCCTGACGGTCGAGAACTGCGGCAGCACCCTGACTTTCGCGCAGGCACCGAGCCGCGCCGTGACCATCGGCCAGGCCGGCACCGAAATGCTCTACGCCATGGGGCTTGCCCCCACGCTGGTCGGCACCTCGCTGTGGTTCAACGATGTGCTGGCCAAGTACAAGACAGAGAACGACCGAATCCAACGCCTGGCCGATAACGAGCCGAGTTTCGAGGCGGTGATCGGCCAACGCCCGCAACTGGTGGCCGTGGAACTGGAGTGGATGGTCGGCCCGCAAGGCGTGGTCGGTACCCGCGAGCAGTTTCACGAACTGCAGATCCCGACCTACCTGATGCCCTCCGACTGCGAAGCCAAGGACAATCTGGTCGGCGCCGACGGCACACGGCTGGAGGCGTTTCGCATCGACAGCATTTACAAGAGCATCAGCCAATTGGCCGAGATCTTCGATGTGCAGGAACGTGGCCGGCAGTTGAACGACGAACTCAAGGCCAGTCTGGCGAAGTCGGTCGCCACGGTGCAGGACAAGGACCTGGAGCACACCAGTGCGCTGTTCTGGTTCTCCAGTGCCAGTCTGGATATCGACCCTTATGTCGCCGGACACAAGGGCATTCCCGACTTCATGCTCAACACCCTGGGCGTGCGTAACGTGGTGCAATCCGACGAAGAATGGCCGACCGTTGGCTGGGAAACCATCGCCAAGGCCAACCCGACTTTCCTGGTCATCGCACGAATGGATCGCCGGCGCTTCCCCGCTGACGACCACCTCAAGAAACTGGCATTCCTGCGCAGCGACCCGGTGACCCGCAACATGGACGCGGTGAAAAACAACCGCATCATCATCCTCGACGCCATGGCCATGCAGGCCAGCGTCAGAATGTTCGACGGTCTGGCCACCCTGGCATCAGCCATCGACGGCTATGACCTGCCAAAATGACCAGGACGCTGATTCGCACAGTGCTGGCCGTTGTGACCCTGCTGCTGGCCGTCATTGCCGGTGTGGCCATCGGTGAAACGCCCATCGCTCCGGGTGTGGTGTTCCAGGTGCTGGCCAATAAACTGTGGGCTGCCGGTCATGTCCTCGACCCGATCGACGAAGGCATCGTCTGGAATTACCGCCTGACCCGCGCGCTGGTGGCGGCGGCCTGCGGTGCGGGTCTGGCCACTTGCGGGGTGATCCTGCAATCGCTGTTGCGCAACCCGCTGGCCGATCCCTACCTGCTCGGCATCTCCGCCGGCGCCTCGACGGGTGCGGTATTGGTGGCGTTGCTGGGCCTGGGGGCCGGGCTGATTTCGCTGTCGGTCGGCGCGTTTGCCGGGGCCGTTGCCGCCTTCGCCGTGGTGGTGTTGCTGGCCCGTGCCAGCGGTTCGCCCGGCGGCACCTCGCAGATCATCCTCGCGGGGATTGCCGGTTCGCAGCTATTCAATGCGCTCACGGCGTTTCTGATCACCCAATCGGCCAGTTCCGAACAGGCCCGGGGCATCATGTTCTGGTTGCTCGGCAACCTCAGCGGGGTGCGCTGGCCGTCGGTGTGGCTGGCCGTCCCGGTGGCAGTGGCCGGTCTTGTGGTTTGCCTGTGGCATCGGCGGGCGCTGGACGCCTTCACCTTTGGCGCCGACTCGGCCGCCTCGCTCGGCATCCCGGTACGCCGCGTGCAATTGCTGCTGATCAGCTGCGCCGCACTGGTGACGGCAGTGATGGTCTCGATTGTCGGCTCCATCGGGTTCGTCGGGCTGGTGATTCCCCATGCCGTGCGACTGCTGCTGGGCACCCGGCATGCGCGCCTGCTGCCGGCTAGTGCGCTGGGTGGTGCCCTGTTTCTGATCGCCGCCGATGTCCTGTCCCGGACATTGATCAAAGGCCAGGTGATCCCGGTCGGGGTCATCACGGCATTGGTCGGCGCTCCGGTGTTCGCATTGATCCTGATCGGCCGGAGGAATGCCCGATGAATGCCGTCACACCTGTTATCGGCGAATCCGTGCTGAGTTGTTCCGGCCTCGGTTTCCACGTCCGCGACGCTGAGTTGCTGCACGATATCCACCTGGACATCCGTCGTGGCGAGACCTTGGGCATCGTCGGGCCCAACGGTTCGGGAAAATCCACGCTGCTCAAACTGCTGGCCGGCGTGCGCACCCCGAGCCGGGGTGACATTCACCTCAACGGCCAGCGCCTCAAGGCACTCTCTCGGCGAACCATCGCGCAAACCCTGGCGGTGGTTGAGCAACAGGCCGACACGCTGGATGCCATCAACGTGTTTGATGCCGTCGCCCTGGGCCGGACGCCGTGGTTGTCGGCCTTGAGTCCGTGGTCGAACGAGGACGCTGCCATCGTCCAGCAGGCGCTGTGCGACGTCGATGCGGCGCACCTGAAAAACCGGACCTGGCACAGCCTGTCCGGCGGTGAACGCCAGCGTGTGCACATCGCTCGCGCCCTGGCCCAGCGCCCGCAGATCCTGTTGCTGGACGAACCGACCAATCACCTGGATATCCAGCACCAGCTCGCGATCCTGAACGTGGTACAGGCGCTTCCGGTGACGACATTGATCGCCCTGCATGACCTGAACCAGGCGCTGACCTGTGATCGCCTGGCGATACTGGAACGGGGGCGACTGGTGGCCCTCGGCAAGCCGCTGGAGGTGCTGACCCCGCAGCGCTTGCTGGATACGTTTGGTGTGCACGCGCATTACCTGATCGACCCATTCGACGGTGCGCGGATTCTGCGGCTTCGTTCTGTTTGACTCGCCCAACCATCCCCTTGTAGGAGCTGTCGAGCGAAGCGAGGCTGCGATCTTTTGATCTTGATCTTCTCAGCGATCTCGAAAAGATCAAGATCAAAAGATCGCAGCCTGCGGCAGCTCCTACATTGACCGCGTCCGGCGCCATTTCACGATGCCTTCGTGACGGCATACCATGATGTTTACGGTACAGTGGTCGAGGTAGAATCAACGGCCTTCGCCCTACACAAAGGCGCAAGACCGCCACCTCATCACCCCTCGACAAGAGCTCCCCATGGCAAACCACGACATCACCTTCATCCCCGACCCGGACGCGGACTCCATCTCCTCCGACGTCGCCGGTTTCGGCGGCCTGCTGGTCTCCACCCAGATCCCTACCCGTGCCGATGGCAGCCTGGAACTCGGCGGCATCGTCGAGCAAAGCGAGTGCACTCTGCAGGCACTGAAGATCGCGCTGGAGCGCGCCGGCAGCTCGATGGATCGGGTCCTGCACCTGACCATCTACCTCACCGACATGGCCGACCGCGCCGCCTTCAACGAGGTTTACCAGCGCTTCTTCGCCAAGCCCTGGCCGGTGCGCGCCGCCGTTGGCGTGGCCGCTTTGGCGGTGGAAGGCATGCGCGTGGAAGTCACCGCCATGGCAGCCAAGGGCTGACCGCGCACGGACTGTTTTGCTTTTCGCTGATAATCAGTCCTCTGTGAGCCGTGTCGCTTCCGGCACGGCTCTCGACTGAACCACCGGCGACGCCTCGCTAACCGTCGAGGTGACCATGGTCGCGATAATCGACTTCAGCGCCAACTGCCCCACAGGCTGCCCCCGTCCATCCGTGACCACCAGCTCATCGAGCCCCGCTTCAACCAGGCGCTGGACCGCCGACTCCAGGGAGGTGCCCATGGCGACTGCCAGTGTTGCGCCGGGCTTCACCCCGACAAACGGCCGCATGATGGCCTCGACGCTGATCACCCGCCCGCGGTTCACTTCCTTGACGAAGTTGGCAATGTAATCGTCGGCCGGACTCATGACGATCTCCTGCCGGGTGCCCTGCTGCACCACCTCGCCGTCACGCAGGATGGCGATGCGGTCGCCGATGCGCAGCGCTTCATCGAGATCATGGGTAATGAACACGATGGTCTTCCTGATCTCTTTTTGCAGGTCCAGCAGCACCGATTGCATGTCCATGCGGATCAGCGGATCAAGGGCCGAGAAGGCTTCATCCATCAGCAGGATCGGCGCGTCGCTGGCCAGTGCCCGGGCCAGGCCGACCCGCTGCTGCATGCCGCCGGACAGCTGATTGGGATAGTGACGCTCGTAGCCCTTGAGCCCCACCCGATCCAGCCAGCCCGTGGCTATCTCCACTTGCCTGCCACGGGGCAAGCCCTGGATCTCCAGGCCATAGACCGCGTTGTCGAGCACGGTCCGGTTCGGCAGCAACGCGAATTTCTGGAACACCATGGAAATTCTGTGGCGGCGAAATTCGCGCAGGTCGCTCTGGCTCATCTTGAGCACATCCACGCCGCCGACCATGACTTCACCGGCCGTGGGGTCGATCAAGCGGTTGATATGGCGGATCAAGGTCGATTTGCCCGAACCGGAAAGCCCCATGATCACCTGGATGCCCCCGGACGGCATGCTGATATTGATGTCCTTCAACCCCAGTACATGACTGTGATTGCGCAACAGTTCGGTCTTGCTCATCCCTTGCTTGACCCGTTCGATGCTGGCCTGCGCCTGGTGACCGAAGATCTTGTAGAGATGCCTGATTTCGATGCCGAAATCATTCGACAGGTCAGTGACCATGGACCACCTCCAGATGCTTTTGCAATCTTCTGCCGTAGGCTTGGCTGACGCGATCGAAGATCACCGCGATGCCGACGATGGCCAGGCCGTTGAACATGCCCAGGGTGAAGTATTGGTTGGAGATGGCCTTGAGCACCGGTTGCCCCAACCCCTGGACCCCGATCATCGAGGCAATGACCACCATCGCCAGGGCCATCATGATGGTCTGGTTGATGCCGGCCATGATCGATGGCAATGCCAATGGCAACTGGACGTTTTTCAGTTTCTGCCAACTGGACGAACCAAAGGCGTCGGCGCACTCCAGCATCTCGGCATCGACATGGCGGATACCGAGATTGGTCAGGCGGATCATCGGCGGCAAGGCGTACACCACCACCGCAATCAGCCCCGCGACCTTGCCGATGCCCAGCAACATCACCACCGGAATCAGGTAGACAAAACTCGGCAGGGTCTGCATCACGTCCAGTACCGGACTGACCAGGTTGCGCAGGCGATTGGAGCGCGCCATGGCTATGCCGGTCGGCAAGCCGATGACGATGGAAATGACGGTGCAGACGAAGATCATCGACAGCGTCTTCATCGTGTCGGACCACATGTCCAGGTACCCGATCGCCATCAGGGTGAACACGCAACCCAGGACGATTTTCCAACTGCGACTGGCGAACCAGGCAATCAAGGCGACCAGCACGATGATGATCGGCCATGGCGTCGTGGTCATGAATCTTTCGGACTGGTTGAGGAAAACCTGCAACGGCTGGAAAAAGGCTTCGAAGCTGTCGCCGTAGGTGCTGGTGAAGTTGCGAAAGGCCCCGTCGATGGCCTTTTTCAAAGCCCGGAGCCTTTCGTCCTCCATATGTGGAAAGCTGGTCAACCATTCCATCACATTCCCCTTTCGTAGAAGACCGTAAGAACGCTGGCAGGTCATTTCAATACATGGGTGTTTTTATTGTGGTCTGCGCAGGGTCGGTGCAGCCTGTCGCAACGGGCTGCATTGACCCGACGGATTAAAGCGCAGCCTTGATCTTGCCGCTCGCTTCAGGGGTGACCCACTGGCTCCAGAGCGCTTCATTGTTTTTCAGGAAGTACTTGGCGCCTTCCTCACCGGTGGCCTGGTTATCGCTCATCCAGGCAATCAGTTTGTTCACCGTTTCGTTGGACCAGGCGCGCTTGTTGAGGTACGCCATGACCGTTGGCGAGCGCGCGGCGAAGGATTTGGTGGTCAAGGTGAAGACCCGGTCGATCGGCCAGCCATTGGGTTTTGGGTCAGGACAGTCGGCGACCGTGTTGCACCGTTTCCACTCCGCCGGATCGACCGCGTGGCCATTGTCCAGCTTGACCATCGGGTACTTGCCCAACAGGGCGGTGGGTGCCCAATAGAAACCCAGCCAGGGCGCCTTGCGCTCGTAGGCTTTGGCAATGGAACCGTCCAGCGCCGCCGCCGAACCGGTATCCACCAGGACAAACCCGGCCTTCTCGAAGCCGTAGGCCTTGTAGAACTGCGCGGTGACCACCGTGCCGCCCCACCCTTGCGGGCCATTATAGATCGCGCCTTTTTTCCGGTCGTCCGGGGCCGGAAACAGTTCAGGGTGCTTCTTCACATCATCGAAACTCTTGATGTCCGGATGGGCGTCGGCGATGTATTTCGGAATCCACCACCCTTGGGAACCGCCATCGGACAACGAACTCGCCGCCTGAATCAGGTTACCGCTTTGAATACCCGTCCTGGCCACCTCCGGCACCAGGTCGATCCAGCCTTCGGGAGCGATATCGGGCCGGCCCTTCTCGACCATCGAGGTGATGGTCGGAACCGTATCCCCCGAGACCAGATCGGCATTGCAACCGTAGCCCGCATTGAGGATCAGCTTGTCGACGTTGGCCATCACTTCAGCCGATTGCCAGTTCATGTTGGCGATGGTCACATCACCACACTCGGACGCTGCCACCCAGCCACTGCATGCGACGATTGCCAGTGCAAGTCCCGTCTTCGAGAAAGACTTTACATTCATAAACGCTACCCTCGATTGCGGCCAGAGTTAAGAAGGGTCAACTACCGCGTCATTGGACCTTCTTTGGTGTCAGCAGAACGGGCAAACGGATTCATGGAACTGGCGACCGAGGTCGCCGCCTCCAGGCCTGCTTTTATGGTTGTATCGAAGCCGCCGGCGATCATGGCTTCAAGGCCCGCCGCCGTGACGCCGCGGTAACCGATGAGCGCCTGCAAGAGTTCGTCGACCGAGTGTCCGTTGCCGATCAGTTGACTGGCATCGACTACCACTGCATGCACTGCGCGTTGGGCAACGTCAGGCGGCAAGCCACTGTTCACGGCATGTTCGAACAGGCTGCGAGCCAGCAACGCCGGGTAGGCGGGCCCGGTTCCCACCAGTGCGGTCAGGTAATTCAAATGGTTTTCGCTGAACACTTCATCGGCACTGCCGAAGGTTTCGAACAGGCGCTGGGCGAAGGTTTTCTGCTCATCGCTGACCTGCTGCGTGACCAGCCACGGCGTATAGGACTTGCCGATTTCCGCGGCGGCATTAGGCATGGCGCGTATCACCTGGCGACTGCCGGTGCGCTGCGCTACTTCTTCCAAAGGCACGCCGGCCATCAAGGAAATCACCAAGCGGTTTTCAGCGAAAATCTGCAGGTCGGCAAACTGCTCGGGGCGTACGGACAGGATGACCACATCACACCGCTGCACCAGCTGCTGGTTGTCGCGCGTAACCGTCACCCGCGACCACCTGGCATCCGGTAACGGGTTACCGGCACTGCGGTTCGACAGCACCAACGCGCCGGGATCAATGAAAGCCTTGTCGAGCATAGCCAGGGCTATCGAGCGGCCAAGCCATCCCGATCCACCGATAATGCCTATCGTGGGCGCTTCGAACATAGGAACCTGCCTTCGTCAGTCTGAAGTCGCGGTCAGTCAGGGGACACATCGTCCATCACATACCCATGGCGGGAGTAGAAGCGTTTCAATTCGCGCTCCAGGGGTTCCTGGCCAGTGAATATCTTCACGTACTCGGGTATCCGCCGCATTCGCTCCCCGACATCCTCCCGGGTGTTGGTGCTGATGTAGCCAATCTGTGTCAGGTAAATCGTGCGTGCGCGCACATCGGCGGCCTCGAATGCATAGTCGAAACGCACGAACATCCGGATCAATGCTTCGCGCCGGGCAATGTCGGCGACCCGGATATGTTCGGCCACTTCAGCGGACTGCAAAGCCCAGCTGCGCATGGCAAATTCGAACTGCGAGTCGAACAGGTCCGGGTTCAGCCAACAGTCGAAAACGTTGAGCATCGCCTCGGCAATGCTCTCGGCATAACACTCGGTCTGGGCGATCAGGTTGCCGGTGTTCTTCACCCGCCACCGCTCGATCAAGGCGCCGAGCAGCTCTTCACGATCCTTGAAAAACCAGTAGAAACTGGTTCTCGACAGCCCCAGCTTTTTCGCCAGCGGCATCACCCGCACCGTGTCGACACCGCACTCGGTCAGGCTTTCATACGCTGCATCGAGCCACCCTTCCAGGGACCCTCTCCAGCCGGTTTCCACTGCTTTGGTTTGTGCGTTCATGGCTCGATCCTAGTCGCTCATCCGAGGTCGCGCAAGCAAAATGTACACCTATGTCCAGCTTGTTGACACAGGTGTACATTTCACCCTAACGTAATTTCACCCCTGATCCGATGCCCTCTTCCGGAGAGTCTTGACGATGCTGAACGATCCGCTCCTCCAGCCCTATCAGTTGAAGCACCTGACGCTCAGAAATCGCATCATGACCACCGCCCATGAGCCGGCCTATCCGGTGGATGGCATGCCCAAGGACCTCTATCGCGCCTACCACGTGGAACGGGCGAAGGCCGGCGTGGCCCTGACCATGACCGCCGGGTCCGCGGCGGTTTCCCGGGACAGCCCACCGGTGTTCAACAACATCCTGGCCTACAAGGACGAGGTGGTCGGCTGGATGCGCGATCTGACCGACGCCTGCCACGAGCATGGCGCCGCGGTGATGATCCAGTTGACCCACCTGGGCCGGCGCACGCGCTGGGACAAGGGCGACTGGCTGCCCGTGGTCTCACCGTCATTCGAGCGCGAGGCCTCCCACCGCTCCTTCCCGAAAAAGATGGAAGACTGGGATGTGGAACGCATCATCAAAGACTATGCCGACGCCGCCGAGCGCATGAAGTTTGCCGGCCTGGACGGCATCGAACTGCAAGCCTACGGGCATCTGATGGACCAGTTCTGGTCGCCGCTGACCAACGACCTCGAGGCCCCCTATGGCGGCTCCATCGACAATCGGTTGCGCTTTACCTTCGACATCCTCAGCGCCATTCGCCAGCGCGTCGGCCATGAGTTCATTGTCGGCGTGCGTTATACCGGCGACGAGCAACTGCCCGGCGGGTTGACCGCGGCCGATGGCCTGGACATCTCCCGGCGCCTGAAGGACAGCGGCATGGTCGACTTTCTCAACGTCGTGCGCGGCCATATCGACACCGACGCCGGCCTGACCGACCTGATCCCGATCCAGGGCATGCGCAACTCGCCGCACCTGGACTTCGCCGGAGAGATTCGCGCCGCCACCGACTTCCCCACCTTCCATGCGGCGAAGATCCCGGATGTGGCCACGGCCCGCCATGCCATCGCCTCGGGCAAGATCGACATGGTCGGGATGACCCGCGCGCACATGACCGATCCGCATATCGTGCGCAAGATCATCGAGGGTCGCGAAGAGGATATTCGCCCCTGCGTCGGCGCCAATTATTGTCTGGACCGGATCTATCAGGGCGGTGCCGCCTATTGCATCCACAACCCGGCTACCGGCCGTGAAACCAGCATGCCCCATGACATCCCCAAGGCCCCGGGCAAACGCAAGATCGTGATTGTCGGTGCCGGGGTCGCCGGGCTGGAAGCGGCGCGGGTGGCCGCCGAACGCGGCCACGAAGTAGTGGTGTTCGAAGCCGCCAACCAGGCCGGCGGCCAGGTGCGGCTCACGGCGCAATCGGAGCGCCGGCGGGAAATGATCAGCATCGTCGAGTGGCGCATGGCCCAGTGCCTGGCGCGTGGGGTCAGCTTTCGCTTCAACACCTGGGCCGAGGCCGCCACCGTCCACGACGAGAACCCGGACGTGGTGATCATCGCCACCGGCGGCCTGCCCCACACCGAGATTCTCAGCGCCGGCAATGAGCTGGTGGTCTCGACCTGGGACATAATCTCCGGGGATGTGAAACCGGGGCGCAACGTCCTGCTGTTCGACGACGCAGGTGATCATGCCGCCCTGCAAGCCGCCGAGTTCATCGCCAAATCTGGGGCAAAAATCGAAATCATGACCCCGGACCGGACCTTTGCCCCGGAAGTCATGGCGATGAACCTGGTGCCCTACATGCGCTCGCTGCAAGCCCTGGACACCACCTTCACCGTCACCTTTCGCCTGCTCGCCGTCGAACGCGAAGGCGCGGAGTTGCTGGCGACCATCGACAGCGACTACGGCAGTGCACGCAAGGTGCGACGGGTCGATCAAGTGGTGATCAACCACGGAACCCGACCGCTGGACGAACTGTATTTCGAGTTGAAACCCGCTTCCAGCAATGCCGGCGTGGTTGAACATCAGGACCTGATCGTCGGCAACCCGCAGCAGGTAGTGACCAACCCGCAAGGCCGATTCCAACTGTTTCGCATTGGCGATGCGGTGGCCGCGCGCAATACCCACGCCGCGATCTACGATGCCTTGCGACTGGTCAAGGATTTGTAGGCGAACCCATTATCGAGGTGCAGCAGGCATGCCGGACAATCAAACCCCCACCTGGAAAATTGCCGGGAAAAACGGCATCCAGGGCCCGGTCGAAGGCTCGCTCTATCATTCGTCGTCGGCGGATGACTGGCAGCCGACGGCGGCTGAAGGCTTCTGGATCAAGCCGCTGTTCGAAGACTCCGAGCGCGGTGAAAAGACCTTGCTGATGAAAGTCGACCCCGGCGCCCATGTCCCCAGCCACACCCATGCCGGGGAGCTTGAGCAACTGTTCGTGCTGCAGGGCTCGTTCTTTGATCAGGATCGCACGTTGCAGGTCGGCGACTATTGTTGCCGCGCGCCGGACGCGGCACACAGTGCGGGTTCGGAGCATGGGGCCATTTTGATGGTGATTTATACCCGGCGTTGAAGAGATAGGGCTGCATGCAGGTTTGCCCAAAGCCGGCTCAACCGGCCTGTATAGCTTTCTGCGTTACATGTAGACATTTGCTACACAGACTGCCTATACTTTGGCAGTAGGCACTTATAAGGGCCTCAGAAAAAAGGACCAAGACCATGACCACTCTATTGCCTGCGGAATCTGCTGCAACAGACAGATCCAAACCCGTACCGATCAACATGCGGGTCGATTTCAGAAAAAGAGACTTGATCGATGTGGCCGCAGCCATTTCGGGAAGCGACCGGACCAGCTTTATCCTGGATGCTGCTTGTAAAAAAGCCGAGGAAGTCATTCTGGATCAACGCCTGTTCGTCCTTGCCAACCATGAGTTTGATGCATTTGAACAAGCCTTGGAGTCAAACCCGTTAAGGAGTAACGAATGTCTGCGCCAACTGCTGGAAAGGCCGCCTCGCTGGAGCTGACCGCCCCGGAAAAACTCAAGGACATCCATGAGCTGAGCGCCTTCGATTGTGGTGATGATTCGATCAACGAATACTTGGCAAAGAAGGCTTCCAAGGCCCAGGACTCCAGATTTGCCACAGTGTTCGTTACCTGCCTGAAGGGCAGCAAAACCGTGGTTGGCTATTACACCTTGTCGAGCGGCATGATCATTCGCGCGAACGTGGTGCCCAGGAAGGCGCAACGCAATTCACCCGACCAGCATCCGATCACGATTCTGGGGCGGATGGGAGTATGCAAGTCCGCTCAAGGCACCGGGCTGTCGATCGATCTGCTCAGAGATGCCATTATCCGAGCGATCGCAGCATCCAGCGAAATTGGCTCAACCGCCCTCGTAGTCCACCCGCTGAATGAAAGGCTGGTGACGCTCTATGAAAAGGCCGGGTTCATCCGCAGCCCACAGCTTTCTCCAATCACGATGATGCTTCCCCTCACCTGACTGCCCCCCTTCGAGAGCAGATGTGCGCCAATGGCTGGAGCATCCGCTCTCCAGACTGAACCGACAGTTATCAACCCCCAGACATCTTCTCGGTCAGGTTCTGCTGCATATACGCCAGGAACCGTCGCTGCAATAGCATCGTGTGCTCGTGCGAAGCGTTCTCGGCTTTGGGCGCCACAGGTTTTGTGCCGGACGCTGGACATGTCAGTGGTCGATCAGAAACGGCAAATCCGCCACTATCAGCTAGAGTGAAATTTGGTCGAATTCGCAGTATGTTGATCCAAATCAACCAGTAATCGGGGCTATGCAAACCTTTTGAATTTTTTTTGACGCGGCCACTCCTTTGTCTATGAGCAAATGGAGGGGGCCTCATGAATACCTGTCTTTACATCATCGAATACAAGCTTCACGGAGAGTCGAAGTCGTTCATCATCCGGGCAAAACTGATGCGCAATGCCGATGCATGGCATTGGGCAAGCTGTGATGCCGGAATAGCTCCCATACCGAAACCGGGTAGACCGCCGCTTAAAATCATCTCCAGGCCGCAAGCGGAGAAGTATGGAGTGACTGACGTTAAATGGCGCGAATCCGCAAAACTGGATTGGACAGAGGTTTCAACGTCATGACCCAAAACCCGCAGCAATTCGTGGTCCCCGATTTCAATGATCAGGGCAGTGTGATGCTGAAGAAAATCGGCAACACTGCTATCCGCCCGCATCACCGGGCCAGTTGTCATTGTGGCGCCGTCATTCTGGAGATCCATTTGCCGGACGGTGTTCCCAATCCACACCGCTGCGACTGCTCGTTCTGTAAACGCAAAGGCGCAATCGTCGCCGCAGTAGACTGGGCAGATCTCAAGGTGATCAGGGGCAAGACCGCGCTGTCGAGGTACCAGTTTGGCAAGCATGTGGCCGAGCATTACTTTTGTAAAAACTGCGGCACCTATACACACCACCGCCGCAGCACCAATCCGGAAGAGTTCGGTTTCAACATCGGCTGCCTGGAAGGGGTCAATCCCTTCGACCTGAATGATGTCCCGGTTGCGGATGGCGGGGTCTGGCACTCACTGTGAACCGGTGAACCCCAGGGTTTTCGATGGTTTGAGCAATACGGGAGGTCCATTGCGGACCTCCCGTCACGCGCCCGATCACGAAGTACCCAATCCTCGCGACAGGTCGGCTGCACTCGCTGCACTCGCTTCGCTCGCGGGAACCGTTTGCTGCTCCCCATCCGGCTTGACGTCCATATCCGGGTGCTCCGTCGTCTTTGTCACCGTATCGCGCACCGCCTCGAACCCCTCCCGGGCCTGCTGCTTGACCTTGTCGGCCAGGCCCGCACTGGTCTTGCCCAGGTAACGTTGCTCCGTCGCCGTCGAAGGCAATGCCGCGCCCAACATCGCACCCAACGCGATGCCCGCAGCGGCGACCATCAGCGGTTGTTCCTGCAACAAATGGCGCAATTGATGACTCATCACTTGGGTACTGCGTGCCAAACGGTCACTGGCATCATGCATGGCATGGCTGATGTTTTCCGTGGCCGCACCCAGATTGTCGCCCAGGTTCGCCGCCTTGCCTTTGACCGACTGATAGCCTTCCTTGAAGGTATCAGCGGTCTGGTGCAAATGGTCTCGCGCGCTGTCGATACCGTCGCTCAAGCCATCAACCCACTCCCCAGCCTTGTCCACCGCGCTTGGGCCAGCTCGATAGCCCGGACGTGGCGTCGGCGGACGATTCTGACTCATCATCAACCACAGCAATCCAACCGAGGTGATTACAGCGGGAACCGGATTGTTACGCACGCTGGTTCCCAGGTTGGTCAGGAACGTCGTGCCGTTGCTCTGCATCATCCCCAACGCCTGGTCGAACATCTGGCCCGGCGTAAACTTGCTTTCCAGGGCATCGACGATATTGCCGATGCTTGCTCGCTGCGCATCGATTTCGCGCTCGATGGCTTCCGGACTTTTTTCCGATTCAATGTCCAATTCACGGTTCATGAGACTTTCCTCCGCAGCGCTTCCTGGTCTTTATTCAAGGCGCCCAGCGTGCGTTCAGGCTTGAAGTGGGACGGCTCGAATTGTTTCTTCCCCGACTGCAGCATGACGAACCCGACAATCATGACCACGATGCCCACAATCAGCGCTGCCAACCATGGCGCCATTACCATGCTCAGGCCGTAGACGGCGGACATCAACAAGATGATGAACCCCGCCAGCAGCACAATCGCCCCCCCCGCCACGCCGGCAATGCCGGCCTTGAGTGTGGTGAGGCTGGCTTGCAACTCGGCCTTGGCCAACGCCAGCTCCTTGCTGAAGAGATCGGGCACTTCACGGGACAATTGCCGCAACAATCCAACGACCGAAGCGTCCTGTTCGGGAGCGGACAGCGGTCTTGAGCCTGGAAAATCCGGATCTTGTCTGTTCATCACAATTCTCCTTTGAAGGTTGTCGAACCCGGTGTCGACGTCGTGGCAAAGTCCGAAGGGTGGTCCTGTTCATTCGACGACGCCGGCGTGATGCCGGTGGCCAGGCCGGGCCCCGGATCGGTGCGTGATGCAACGGAGGTTTCATAAGGCCGACGAGCGCCGAAACCGCCTGACGGCGGCACAGAGCTGCCTGAGGCCGGGTCACTGCCATCGGTGAAGGTCGCGGCAGGGGAACTGCCGGCTTTCAGAAAACGCGACAAGCCAAAGCCCAGCGCGATGCTGCCGGCGATGAAGAGTGTCGGATTGCTGCGAGCCAGGTCGGCCCCATCATGGAGTAGCTGTTCGGCACTTTTTCCGCGCAGACTTCCTGCCAGGCCGCTCATGGATTGCGCCATGTCGGCGAGGTAGTCGGACATGCCTAGCGTATCCTTGCTTGCAAGTTCGGAAACGACGGACTTCGCGCCCTTGGCCAGTGCCTCGATCTGATCCGCCGCTGTATCACGGTATTGCCCGAACTGCGCATCCACCTGCTGCCTCGCGCCGCCAAGCACCTCTGTTACGTCTTCCTTTAAATGTTGAAAGTCTTGCTCAGGCCTCCCGGTGTTGTCCTGATGATCTGTCTGAGTGCCAGCTCTGGTGTCTGAAGTATTCATGACGTTCCTCGCCTTCCATATAAAAAAAGCGTTATAGGGTCCGCCACGAGATACCCGCAGCCCCCCTCATTTCAAAGGACGGAGCGCAGTTGTCGGGAGTTCCAAAGGAATGATGAGCGATACGTTGTGGAGTGAGAAATACGACAGTCAGTCATCTCGATGGAACTCTGTTTTCACCCCGTCCTCTATCGCTCACCAGGCAGAGAGTCGCCCTCTGGATGGATGGAGGTTTGCCGATCATGACGAGAAAATCCTGACCAATGCCGATCTGGATCGGCCGCTCTCAGACACCTGTCCAGCCTTTTACAACGCAGACGCCACCGTGAGGGACACCAGGTATTCACCAAAGCCACCGCAACATTTGTAATCCCTGCGCGCACTGGTAACGACCGGGTTGGTTGCCGTCCAGATAATGCGGGCATTGATTCTTTCAAGTGCGGCAACCAGGTGAACGTCTTCGTGAGCCACCAGATGCTGGAACCCGCCAGCGTCTCGATACGCTGTGGCACTGAGGCCGAGATTGGCGCCATGGATGTGGCGATGGTTCTCAATGAACTGGTAGCGCTCCATATACCTGGCGCGAACCCACTCGCCATGATCATCCCAACTGTCGACCTCGACCGTTCCGCAAACCGCATCAACCATGAATTCAACTTGGCGTGCGAGCCAATCGGGAGGCACCACCGTGTCGGCATCGGTAAAGGCGAGCCACTGCGCTCCAGCACTGAGCAGTTCTTCCGCACCGGTCGCCCTGGCTTTACCCACATTCTGGAAACAGACCATCAATGCGCTGACTTCCAGGGCAGCGACCAACCTGTCTGTGGCGTCTGAACAGTCGTCCAGAACCACCAGCACAGTTACCTGGCGACCTTCGAGTCCCGGATGTTTTGCGGCAAGCAAGACGGATGACAGGCAGGTGGCAATATGTTTTTCTTCATTATGGGCGGGTATCACGACACCAATCATTGATGTTCCCTCGATTCAGCGAAGCCGATGGTCTTCACCTATCGACCCTTCGCGCCATCGGAAGGTTTAAAGAATGTCTGGCCCCGGCGCGGCTCCTCCCCTCGGGGCAATGCGGCCGGGTTCTGTCATGAATGAGCGCCAGTCGTCCCGAAACCTTCCTCGTCAAGACCGGCTCATCAACCAATGGACTACGCTTAAATCACTGAGCCGTCCTGATCAGACAGGTAGCGCTGCTACTTATCTTCAATATGTTGCCGGTGGATACCGGGCGTTCGTTGCTCGACATCACCCACCGCTTGCATTACGACAACCTGGCCACTGATGCGGCGCAGGTGTTCGAATCGCTGAACATGATCGAGCGTGAAGTCAGCAGCACTGAACACCGCTGGTACATCGCGCGCCTGCTGCCCTACCGCTCCAGCGAAGACCACATAGACGGCACCGTGCTGACCTTCATCGACATCAGCAAACGTCGCGCCGCCGAAGAAGAGCTGCGCCTGGGCGAAGAACGCATGCGCCTGGTCGCCGAAAGTACCCGCGATTACGCGATCATCACCCTCGATGAACTGGGCATCATCACCAGCTGGAACAAAGGTGCCGAGTTGATCTTCGGCTACAGCAAGGCCGAGGCCGAAGGTGCTTATTACGACTTCATTTTTTCCGCAGAAGACCGCGCCAACGGCCTGCCTGAAAGCGAACTGCAGGCAGCGCGTATCCATGGCCGCAGCCAGGATGAACGCTGGCACCTGCGCAAGGATGGCAGCCGCTTCTTCTGCAGCGGTGAGGTGACGCGGCTCAAGGGTGAGAATCTCAAGGGCTATGTGAAAATTGCCCGGGACCTGACCGGCCACAAACGCTTGCACGAAGAGCAAAACCAGCAGTTGGCTGAAACAAAGATCAGCAGCCATCTCAAAGACGAGTTCTTTGCCGTCATGTCCCATGAGCTCAAGCACCCGCTCAATCTGATCCAGCTCAACGCGGAACTGTTGCGTCGCCTGCCCGTGACCAAATCCCTGGCCCCCGCGGCCAAGGCGGTCGACACCATTTGTGACGCCGTCAACAGTCAGGCACGCATCATCAACGACCTGCTGGATGTGGCGCGCATACGCACGGGCAAACTCAAACTCAAGCTGGCCACCATGGATTTGTGCCAAGCGTTGCAAGACATCCACGCCGTCGTCATAAATGACGCTGCAGGCATCAACGTCAGCCTGCGCCTGCCCGACGCGGGGCACCCGCTGATGATCAATGCCGACCCGACCCGAGTGGAACAGATCATCTGGAACCTGGTGAACAATGCGCTGAAATTCACCTCGGCAGGCGGCCAGATCCAGTTGATTGCCGGTCGCGAGGGCGGCATGGCCCGGCTCGACGTCAAGGACAGCGGCGCAGGCTTGAGTGCGCAGAGCATCAGCGAAGTGTTTGAACTGTTTGGCCAGGCTGCCAACCAGCATGCGACCCATCAACGGGATGGGCTGGGGATCGGTCTGTCGTTGGTGAGGCAACTGGCCGAAGCCCATGGCGGCAGTGTGGAAGTGAGTTCCGCAGGCCTGGGCCAGGGGTGTAACAGGCAAGCGGTGTGTCAGTGCTACTTCTTCGAGCCGCGCGGCAGCACGGCGCCCAGCACCTGCTTGGCGGTTTGCACGATCACCCCCGCTTCGTCCGGGTCGCCTTTGAGCAGGGTCGAGGCAAACTTTTTCGCCTGTTCAAGCTTGATGTGCGGCGGCAACGGCGGGACATCGGGGTCAGTCTTGAATTCGATCAGCACGGGAACGTCCGACGCCAGCGCTTTGTCCCAGGCAGCGGCCACGTCCTCTTCGCGATCGACGAAGATCCCCTTGAGCCCGATCGAAATGGCGAACAGGTGATAGGGCACGTCGGGAATGTTCTGCGAAGCCTCGAATTTGGGATCGCCCTGCATCACCCTCTGCTCCCAGGTGACCTGATTGAGGTCTTCATTGTTGAACACGGCACATATCCATTTGGGGCTGTCCCATTGCCGCCAATACTTGGCGACGGTGATCAGCTCGGCCATGTTGTTCATCTGCATCGCGCCATCGCCCACCAGGGCAATCACGGTACGTTGCGGGTAGGCGAATTTGGCCGCAATCGCGTAGGGAACGGCGGCGCCCATGGACGCCAGCCCGCCAGAGAGCGAACACTTCATGCCCCGGCGAATCTTCAGATCGCGGGCGTACCAGTTGGCGCACGAACCCGAATCGCTGGTGATGATGGCAAGCTCAGGCAGGCGTGGGGACAGTTCATACACCACACGCTGCGGATTGATCGGCTTGGCTTTCATCAGGGCGCGCTTCTCCAGGGTTTTCTCCCAGGCACTGCGCCAGCCTTCGACCTTTTTGCGCCATCGGCGCGATGTCTTCTGCTCAAGCAAGGGCGCCAGTGCCGCGAGCGTCTCGCCCGCATCGCCCACCAGGTTGACTTCCATGGGATAACGCAAGCTGAGCATGTCGGGCTGCAGATCGATTTGCACCCCGCGTGCGTGCCCTTCCTTGGGGAGAAATTCGGAGTACGGGAACCCCGAGCCGATCATCAGCAAGGTGTCGCATTCCATCATCAGCTTGTAACTGGGCTCGGTACCAAGCAAACCGATGCTGCCCGTGACCCAGGGCAAGTCATCCGGCAGAGCGGCCTTGCCCAGCAGCGCCTTGGCCACCCCGGCACCGAGCTTTTCAGCCACCGCGATCACCTGATCGGTCGCGCCCAATGCCCCGGCGCCGACCAGAATGGCGATCTTTTCACCTGCATTCAGGACATCCGCCGCGCGCTGCAGGTCGGCCTCATAAGGCACCACTTTCGGTTTGCTGTAACCGACGCCGGAATGCACCGTGCCGTGTGCCCTGGCCGGTGCCTGGTACTCGGCGTCCTGCAGGTCATTTGGCAGGATAATCGCCGTCACCCGACGTTCGCCGATCGCCGTGCGTACCGCCCGGTCGACCAGGTGCCGGATTTGCGCCGGTGCCGAGGCCTGCTGCACGAACGCACCCGCCACGTCCTTGAACATCGACAACAGGTCCAACTCTTGCTGATAGTGGCCGCCGAGTGCCGCACGCGCCTGTTGCCCGACGATCGCCAACACCGGCATGTGATCCATGCGCGCGTCATAAAGCCCGGTGATCAGATGCGAGGCGCCAGGACCGGAAGTGGCGATGCACACGCCCAGCTCGCCAGTGAATTTGGCATGGGCCGAGGCCATGAAGGCGGCCATTTCTTCATGCCTGGCCTGAATGAATTCGATCTTGCCCCCGGCACGGCTCAACGCGCCGAAGACCCCATTGATGCCGTCCCCCGGATAACCAAAAATCCGCGTGACGCCCCATTGGCTGAGTCGCTCAACCAGAAAATCACCCACTGTCGTTGTCATGTCGATCCTCGCCGTTCACCGATGCGCAGAGCATTCCCGAGGACGGCCACCGAAGTATTGCCCCGAGAGGTGTAAGGGTCTGGACAGTCGCGCTGACTTCGAAGTTTCGATTTATTAGCCAGAGGCGTCGTTTTGGCGCAGCACCCAGGCAACCCCCTGGAACCCTCCGGGCAGACCTGGATGACACGCAGAGGACACCGCCATCACTTGCCCCACACCCACGCGAGTCGCTCGATCACAGTGATCCGCGTTATTGCGTCTGTATCCAGTCAAGAAAACGTCTGATCGGCTGTTCATGGCCACGCCGTTGAAGATAGGCGAGATACCAGCCTCCGGGCTGCATGACGTCCGTTTGCGCGGGAATGACCAGACTGCCCAGGCGCAGATCGGCCTCGACCAGGAATTCGGGAACCACCACCACCCCTTGTCCGCTGATCGCTGCTTCAATCGCCAGTAAACAGCTGTCGAACCGCGGCGCGTTTTTTTGCAGGGGGTTGGGCAGGCCGATACTCCGGGCCCAGATCGAGGAGTCTTCAGTGGCCCCGGAAATCGCCAGGAACGGGACCTGGCGCAGATCGTCAGGCGTCGCAATGGTCTTGGCCATGTCCTTTGAGCAGACCGCCACCAGCCGCTCCTGGCGCAACAGCGTATAGGTCAGGTTCGGCCGATCCGGTGTACGGGTGTAGATGATCCCGACGTCGGCACGAGCGGGATTGAACTCCCAATCCAGCAGGCTCGCATCCAGGCTGACAGCAATCTCGGGCGAGGCTTGCTTGAACTTCTGCAGTCTGGGGATAAGCCAGCGGACGGCCACGGTGACATAGACCTGCACGGTCAGGGACGTCTGAGTCTGCTTTTCGCGAATGAGGTCGGTGGTGAGCGCGATGCGATCGAGGGCGTCCTGGATCACCGGAAAGTACAGTTCGCCCTTTTCGTTGAGCTCCACCCGACCGGGTAACCGGCAAAACAGCGCTGTCCCAAGGTAGCGCTCCAGCGAAGCGATCTGGTGACTGATGGCCGACTGGGTAAGACTCAGCTCCTCGGCGGCACTTTTGAAGCTTCGCAAGCGCGCAGCGGATTCGAAGACTTTCAGCGTCGACAGGGGGGGAAGCGATCTCGAAATCATGCTTGCTCGCGACGTTAAAAAAATTCAAGCGGGGGTTAAATATACTCGTTTGCCTGGGGGGTAAGGCAATTTCATACTCGGTCCATAAAAATAAACCAGGGGCACTGAAATGAACCGTTGTTTGCTTGCAACCTCAGCTTTTGCGCTTGCTTTCGGAGCCTGTTTCTTGTCGCCACCCACTGTCTCGGCCGCAGAAAAATGCGTGCGCGTGCTGGGGTACGAATCGGACGGCGAGAAGCAAACGATGGACCCGGCCGCGTTGATCGGCACCGACAGTGTTTACCATATCCGCGCCGTCTATGAACCCCTGGTCGACCGCAGCAATACCATGCAGCCGATTCCGGTCCTGGCGCAATCGTGGGCATCCAACGCGGACGCCACCGAATGGACCTTCCATCTGCGCGAAGGGGTGAAGTTCCACGACGGATCCGATTTCGATGCGGCAGATGTGGTCTATTCCTATCGTCGCCTGCTCGACCCGGCCATCTCCCCCGGTGGATTTTCCACCCTCTCCTTCCTCGACCCTGCCGGTATCACCGCGGTCGACCAGCATACCGTGCGCTTCAAGGTCAAATCGCCGGTGGTCGAGCTGCCCATGCTGATCGCCACCAAATATGCATTGATGGTTCCAGAAGGCGCCAAGGGTGCAGACCTGCGGACCAAGGGCAACGGGACCGGGCCTTTCATGCAGCAAACCTTTACCACCAACGGTCCTGTGCGGGTCATGCGGCGCAATCCCGCTTACTGGCAGGCCGGCCTGCCGAAAGCGGATTGCCTTGAGATCACCACCAGTCTCGAAGCGACTTCGCGCCTGTCGGCACTGTTGTCGGGCTCGGTCGATCTGTCGCTGGTCGTCGATCCGGCCAGCCTGATCACGCTCAAAGGCAATCCGGCGGTCGATCTGGTCGCAACACCGGGTGCCACCTCGCTGTACCTGGCGGTCTGGACCAACACGGCGCCCTTCGATGACGTCCGGGTGCGTGAGGCCTTGAAGCTGGTCATGGATCGGCAAACCATCCTTGATACCGTGCTGTTGGGCTACGGCGAAGTGGGTGGCGACACACCGATACCCCCCAGCTCACCGCTGAGCCTGAACACCCCACCGAAAGCCGCCGACATCAAACGGGCCAAGGCCTTGCTGGCCGAGGCGGGTCATCCCGATGGCATCGCGTTCGATCTTTATACGTCCGACTCCTACCCCGGCATGCTGTTGCTGGCCCAGGTCTATGCCCAGATGGCAGCCGCCGCCGGCATCAAAGTGAATGTCATCACCTCGCCGGCCGAAGGTTACTGGGACACCATCTGGCTGAAGAAACCGGCGGTGATTTCGTACACCAGTGCGCGTCCGCCGGCGGAAGCCTTGACGCTGTCGCTCAACAGCGGATCGGAATGGAACGAGACGCACTGGAAGCGGGCGGATTTCGACGCGCTGGTGGTCAAGGCCGGGCAAACCTCGAACGAGCAAGAGCGCAACCAGCTGTACCGCGATGCCCAGCGCATGGTCGCGCAAGAGGGCGGGATGATCCTTCCGGTCTTCTCCTCGGTGGTGGCCGGCCTGCGCAAAGGGTGTACCGGCTATTCGCCGAACGTCGACGTGAACCGCATCAACTATGCCGAGCTGGGCTGCGCCAAGTAGCCGCCCTGCTCCCTCGCCCGACTTCAATCCAATCCATTCCACGGAGCCCGCTGGCTCCGGGGAGGAGGCTGTGCGCATGACGCTCCCTTATCTGTCCAGATTTCTTCAATGCTTCGCCGACGCGCTGGATCGCGATGATCAGCCCGTCGCACGATCCCATGCAGAACGGCTGCGCCTGTTGCAATCGGGCCTGTCGACCCTGCAGGCCGTGCCTGCCGCACGCGTGCCGGTGCAGACACGTTGTGAAGCCGAGCTGCAGGCTTATACCGCCGATTGCGAACTGGCCAGGGCGCTCGCGGACCTTATGCCCGCGATCCACCTGACTCGCAGCGAGAGCTACCTGGCGGCGCCGCCCAGCGCGGACTTCGGCAACAACTACGGCTATGGCGTGATCTGTGGGCCCGACAGCGGACCACCGGCGCTGATGAAGGATGCGCATATCTCCTTCGGGCTGATGCTCCTGGGCCCCGACACCCACTATCCATTGCATAGCCACCCGGCGGATGAAATCTACTACACCGTCACGGGCCCGTCGTCATGGCGCACGGGGGACGACGCATGGTCATTACGCAAGGCCGGTGAAATCATCCATCATCCGTCATGGATACCCCATGCCACACTCGCGGGGGACAGCCCCCTGGTACTGCTGTACGTGTGGCAAGGCGATCTCGAGACCGATGCAGCCTTTACGCCTGACCGGATGGCCTCGGACTCAACCTTGACCACTCAGAGGGATAACTCGAAATGAGCATTCTTCGGCTTGTCATCAGCAGGGTCGCGCTATCGGCCGTCACGCTGCTGCTCGTCTCGCTCGTGATCTTCCTGATTCTCGAAGCCCTGCCGGGCGATGTGGCGACCCGTATCCTGGGACGCGACGCCACCGCCAAGGCACTGGAAGTGCTTCGCGAACAACTGCATCTGGGTGACCCCGCCTTCAGCCGGTACCTGCATTGGCTGGGCGATCTGCTGCACGGCAATCTCGGGGTCTCGATTGCAACCGGCCGCCCGATTGCCGACGTACTCGGCCCGCGCATCATCAATACGCTGTTGCTGTCGCTGCTGGCCTTTGCCATGTACCTGGTGTTGGCGATCGTGCCGGCCGTCATTCAAGCCACACACCGCGGCAGCAAGGTCGACCACGTTATTTCGGTGGTGACGCTGGTGCTGTTGTCGCTGCCCGACTTTCTGCTGGCGACGATACTGCTGTTCATCTTCGCCGTGGCCCTGCCGATCCTGCCCGCGCTGGCGACGGTTTCCGAGGCCGGCAGCTGGCTGGACAATCTGCGGGCGATGATCCTGCCGGCGGTGACCCTGGCCATCATCATGGCGGTGTACGCCATCCGGGTGCTGCGCGACAGCCTGATCGAGGTGCTGCGCTCGGATTATGTGCGCCTCGCCGAACTAAAAGGCTTGCGACCCTATGCCGTGCTTTGGCGCCACGCCATGCCCAATGCCATTGTCCCGGCGCTCAATATCACGGCCCTCAACCTGGGCTTCCTGATCGGCGGCGTGGTCATCGTCGAGCGGGTGTTCTCCTATCCCGGGTTCGGCACGCTGCTGATCGATGCCTTGCAGTTGCGTGACCTGCCGTTGATCAAGGCCACCGTGATGATCAGTGCCGCTGTCTACATCGCCGCCAACCTGGTGGCGGACATTGGCGCCGTATTACTTCAACCACGCCTGAGGACCAGCCGATGAGCCTGACCAACGTTATGTCCGGATGGCGCACGCCTGCGCTCTCCACCTGGCCCGGACGGTGGCTGGCGATGCCCGGCTCGTTCAAGGTCGGATCGATCATTCTCGCCGCACACGTGCTGTTTGCCCTTATCGGCGTGTTCTGGACACCTTACGGTTTTGCGCAAATGGGCACCGGCATCCCGCTCTCCGGCATGTCGTGGCTGCATCCGATGGGGGTCGATCAGATCGGCCGCGATGTCCTCAGCCGGTTCATGTACGGGGCGCACATCGTTTTGCTGCTGGCCCTGGCAGGCACCACGCTGGGGATGGTCGCCGGCACGGTGCTCGGACTGGTGTCGGGCTATCTCGGCGGTCTGTTCGACGAGATCGTGCAGCGTCTGGTCGAAGCCATGATCAGTATCCCGTTTCTCGCCCTGGCGCTGGTGACGATCATTGCCGCAGGCCCTGCCCTTGCTGGCGAGCCGGCACTTATCGTGTTGGTGGTCGGGCTGGTCTACACCCCGCGCATTGCCCGAATTGCCCGGGCGGCCGCGATGGAAATCGCGATCCGCGAATACGTGGCGGTGGCTGAACTTCGAGGGGAGAGCACCTGGTCCATCGTGCGCAGGGAAATCCTGCCCAACACCGCCAACGTGTTGCTGGTCGAGTTCTCGTTGCGCATCAGCTATGCGCCCATCCTGATCGGCGCGCTCGGGTTCCTCGGTTTCGGCATCCGGCCGCCGACCCCCGAATGGGGCCTGATGATCAGCGAGAACCGTGGCCTGTTGATCGCCTCACCGGTGACGGTCTTCGGCCCTGGCCTGGGCTTTGCCTCCCTGGTGGTCGGCCTCAACCTGTTTACCGATGGCCTGTCGAGAATGCTCGGCCAACGGTCGGTGGTCGGCGCATGAACAACAATAAAGGGGTTGCAACCATGACTCAGCTGATCGAGATTCGAAACCTCGGCATCGCCTACGGCGGACAAACCGGATGGACCGATGTCGTGGAAGGGGTTTGCCTTGAAATCGCCCCCGGCGAGGCCTTCGGTCTCGTTGGGGAATCGGGCTGCGGCAAATCCACCGTGGCCTATCGGCTGCTCGGCTATGGCGCCGCCAACAGCCGCGTGCAGACCGGTCAGGTGTTATTTGAAGGCACAGACCTTCTGCAGCTCGACGCCCGATCGCTGGCAGACCTGCGCGGCAACCGCATCGCCCTGGTCCCCCAGAATCCGACGACCGCATTGAGCCCTGGCATGCGGGTCGGCCAGCAGATTCGCGAGATGATCCTGACCCACCGCGCACTGCCCGACGGGATCTCCATGGAGAACCGCATCACGGAACTGTTTGCCCTGGTCGGTCTGCCCGATGTCAGTCGGCGCTATCCCCATGAGTTGTCAGGCGGCCAGCAGCAACGCGTCACGATTGCCATGGCGGTGTCCTGCAACCCGGACCTGCTGGTGCTCGACGAACCGACCACCGGACTGGACGTCACCACCCAACGCCAGATCATCCGGTTGTTGTCGGACCTGAGAAGCCGCATCGGCATGGCCATGCTCTACGTCACCCATGACCTGGCCCTGCTGGCGCAAATTGCCGACCGCATCGGCGTCATGTATGCCGGCCAGCTGGTAGAAGTAGCGCCTTGCGCGCAGTTGCTGGCGCACCCTGCCCATCCCTATTCGCGCGGGCTGATCGCCTCGATCCCGTCGATGCTCCAGGGTCATGCCAGGGGTCGCGGCCTGCGCGGCATGCTGCGGCGGGATCAAATGGCCGAGGGCTGCAAATTCGAGCCCCGCTGCGACTTTGCGACGGCAAAGTGTCGTTCGACACCGCAAGTGCTGGTGCCCGTGACCGACGGGCAATCCGTGGCCTGCATGCGCTGGTCCGAGCTGGCCGACACGCAACACTCACCGGCGTCGGCGTCCATTGCCTTGCAACCGGAACGGCAGTCGACACCTGTGTTATCGGTGGATAACCTCTCGCTGTCCTACGCGCAGTCCGGGTGGTTCACGCAGTGGCTGGGCAAACGAACGGTGCCCATCGCACGGGATATCGATCTCGAACTGCGCGCCGGTGAGATCGTGGCCTTGGTCGGTGAGTCGGGCAGTGGCAAGTCGACGATCGCTCGCGCCATCAGCGGTCGACTGGCGCCAAAGTCGGGCACCATCAGTGTTGACGGGCATAGGTTGGAGCCTACGCTCGCCGGCAGGTCGGTGCAGCAGTTGCGAGAGATTCAATACATTTTCCAGAACCCGGATGCCTCACTCAATCCGCGTCGCAGTGTCCGGGCCATCCTCGAGCGACCGCTGCAGCATTTCGCGATCGAATCGACCCCCGCCACCCTTGAGACGGCGTTGGAAAGTGTCGGTCTGCATGCGGGCTATCTCAATCGTTTCCCCGAACAGCTGTCCGGCGGCGAGCGCCAACGGGTCGCTATTGCGCGTGCGCTGCTGGTCAATCCGAAGCTGCTGATCTGCGATGAAATCCTCTCGGCGCTGGATGTATCGGTGCAGACGAAAATTGTCGAATTGCTCCTGGCGCTCAAGGAGCAGCATGCGGTCGCGATGCTGTTCATCTCGCATGACCTGGCGGTCGTGCGGCAATTGGCCGATCGGGTCGCGGTACTCTATCGCGGCGAATTGATGCAGATGGTCGATACCGATGCGCTGTTCAATTCGCCCTTGCATCCCTATACCGAAATGCTCCTGCTGGCGGCCCCGGGACTGCGCAAGGATGATTACGTGCCGAAACCGCCGGCGATGCCAGACGCGCCTTCCATGGCCGGAAACGGTTGCCCGCTGGCGGGTCGTTGTCCGCGGCAGGTCGGCAGCCTGTGCGCAGAGCGTCGCCCTGCGCCGCAGATGACGCAGAGTGGTTTCATCCGCTGCCATATCCCGCTTGCCGAACTGGCCCATCACAGTGACGTCTCGGTCAGTGCGCGACATGCTCAGGTATCGGGTCCTGCGTCGCCTTGTTTGTCGTATCGGTCGATAACCTGAGCTGCAGCGACGATCCCGGGCGGGTTGGCGTAGCAGCGAACAGCGCAAATCCCCTGTAGGAGCGAGCTTTCTCGCGAAGGTCGTCAACGATAACGCGACCAGCCTGACGCCCCGCAGCGTCCTCGGGTTTTTCGCGAGCAAGCTCGCTCCTACATTGGATTTTTGGTGTGAACACGATTGTGTAAACACCCCCAAACCCTGTGGGAGCGAGCTTGCTCGCGAAGGTCGTCAACGATAACGCGACCAGCCTGACGCCCCGCAGCGTCCTCGGGTTTTTCGCGAGCAAGCTCGCTCCTACATTTTTCAACTCATCCAGTTACCACCATCGACATTGTAGGTCTGCGCCACCACATACTCGCTCTCGGACGATGCCAGGAAAATGGCCATCCCCGTCAAATCTTCAGCCGTACCCATTCTGCCAAAAGGCACTTCCTGCCCCACGAGCTTTTTCTTTTCCCCCAGTGGCCGGTTCTCGAATTTGGCGAACATGGCATCGACGCCATCCCAGTGTTCGCCATCCACCACACCTGGTGCGATGGCGTTGACATTGATCCCGTGCTTGATCAAGCCCAGGCCGGCTGATTGCGTCAGGCTGATAACCGCGGCCTTGGTTGCGCAATAAACCCCTACCAGCGCCTCTCCCCTGCGCCCCGCCTGACTGGCCATGTTGATGATCTTGCCGCCATGCCCCTGGCGGATCATCTGGCGCGCCGCGGCCTGCAGGGTGAACAGGGTTCCGGCGACGTTGATCGAAAACAGACGTTCGAAGCTGTCGCGGGTGATGTCGACAATGGGTGCAAGGTCGAACAACGCGGCGTTGTTGATCAGGATGTCCAGCTTGCCTGTCTGCTCGATGACGGCAGCAATGGCGTTATCGATGGACGCCTGGTCGGTCACGTCCATTTCCACGGCGTAGGCGTTTGGCCCCAATTCGTCGGCCGTGGCCTGGGCTCGCTCCAGGTTGATGTCGGCGATGGCGACCGTTGCGCCTTCGTTGATATAGGCCTGGGCGAAGGCTCGTCCTATGCCGCGGGCCGATCCGGTCACCAGTGCACTTTTACCTTGCAGTCGTTTCATTGATTGTTCATCCGTTTTTTTTGAATATCGGGTTCGCAGGCTTGCCCATGCCGATCGCCTTGAACTCGGGAATGGGCCGAACCGCATTAGTGGACGACTCGATTACAGCACCTTGAAAAGCCCCGTACAAATGCATGGCGGATGCTCGACCGATACTTTTTTAACCACAGGCTGCAAAGCAGCCCCGAAGTCAAAAAAGTATCAGTCGTGGTGCAATAGCGGTGCTAGCGGCAACCCGCCCAGAGGAGGTATGTTGGTCACACACGAAGATCAAATAACAATAAAGGGGCATGCCATGCCTGGTAGCCGAGCCGCTCTGTTCGAACAGCGACCCGCCGAGCTGGAGGTCATTCTCCCTGAGCCCGATCATTGCTTTCGCTGGTACGAACACGACTACCCCTACTCCCTGGCTCGCTGGAACCATCATCCTGAATTCGAGATTCATCTGATCCGCCAAGGCAGCGGCAAGCTGGTCGCCGGCGACTACATCGGTGCGTTTGGCGCAGGTCATGTCGCGCTGATCGGCCCCGACCTGCCCCATGACTGGATAGGCGACCTGGCACCCGGTGAATACCTGGCCGGACGCGATGTGGTGCTGCAGTTCGACGGTGCAGCCCTCCTGGCCTTGCGCGCCACCCTGCCTGAGCTGGGTGAGTTGCAGGACCTGTTTGCACGGGCCCGTCGCGGCCTGGAGTTTACCGGGGCAACGGCCGTCCAGGCTGCTCGATTGCTCGAAGCCATAGGTCCCGCGCAAGGGCTCGAACGCCTGATCCTCTTCCTGCAGCTGATCAACACGCTGAGCAAAGCGCCCACGCAGGAGGCGCACTTGTTGGCCAGTGCCTGCTATTTGCCGACCCTGGATGACCGCAGTTCCGAGCGAATCAACAAGGCCTTCGACTATCTGCTGACTGAGCTGACAGGCGACCCTCGGCTGTCGGTCATCGCTCAACGCCTGGACATGAGCGAGCCAGGGTTTTCGCGCTTCTTCAAAAGGATTACCGGTCATGGCTTCATCGATCTCATGCGCAAGCTCAGGGTTCAACGCGCCTGCAGGCTGTTGTTGCAGACACAGATGTCGGTGGCCGACATCTGTTTTGAGGTGGGTTACGCCAATCTCTCCAACTTCAACCGGCATTTCCGGATCGAAATGGACCAGACTCCGAGCGAATATCGTCGCGCCACGGCAATGACGCTGTTCAACCGCAACGCTGTTCATCCCGCCCTTCCGTTCACCACAGCCCATTGATCGAGTGGTGTCCGGTGATCGCCCCCTGATCAGCCAACAGCCATCACTCCAGGAAAAATTGAGGAAATGACCATGGTATTGCCTCGCGCAATCGTATTTGGCGAAGCCCTGACCGACCTTGTCCAGGGTACCCCCGGACAATGGCAAGGCTATCCGGGCGGTGCGCCCTGGAACGTGGCACGCGCACTGAGTCGCCTGGGCGTCGGCAGCGCCTTCGCCGGATCCGTCAGCACCGACTCCTTGGGCGACGAGATCGCCAGGCAGTCGCAAGCGGCAGGTCTGGATCTGCGATTTTTACAGCGAGTGAACCGCGATCCCCTGGTCGCCATCGTCCCGTCGAGCCGCCCTCCGCGCTATTTTTTTGCCGGGGAGGCCGATCTGTTTTTTGAGCCGGACCTGCTGCCGCCAGGCTGGATCGAGCAGGCGCAAGTGTGTCATTTCAGCTGCATCAGCCTGGCTCGCCAGCCCCTGGGAGACCGCCTGGTAAAACTCGCCGAGCAAGCCAAGGGCGCCGGCAAACGAATCAGCTTTGACCCGAACTGGCGCAATTTGATGGACAGTCATTATCGCGAACAGACCTTCCCGACGATGACCGCCCTGGCCGACATGATCAAGCTGTCCGACGAAGACCTTCGGCACATTTACCCAGGCTTGAGCGAACACCAGGCACTGGACGAGCTGCGCGCGCTTAATCCCATGGCCGAAATCCTGTTCACCCGAGGTGAGCATGGCATGCTGCTTCACACCCCCGACAGCCAGTACGAGCAACCGGCGATCCCGGTGACCGTGGCCGATACGGTCGGTGCAGGCGACGCGTGCATGGCCGGCTGGCTTGCATCGGACTTGCTCGGCATTGGCGACGTGCGCGAACGCTTGCGATTTTCTGCAGCCTGCGCCTCCCTGTCGTGCCGCCATGCCGGCGCCCATGCACCGACCCTGGCCGATGTGAACGACTTGCTGGAGACATCAGCGTTACAGTCGTAACACCGCTGAAACACTCAACTTTTTGCTTCACCAATACCCGACGGTCAACCGGGGGGCGGCCGGTTCCGATGCTACGCTTTCATCTCCTCGAGTAGAGTTGAAGCGATGCAAAAAGAACCCTCACTCCCCAGCCGCTCGCCGGTGCAACGATGAAGCGAACCCTGATGGGTGGTATCGCCGTCGCGGTGATCGGAGCGCTGACCTATGGACTCATCCAGTGGAACACCGTCGAACACCGCAAACAGGACGCGCAGTGCAGCGAAGCCAAGCAGGCGCTCAAAAGCGTGGAAATCCGCGCACGTGCGTTGGCCGCCGGATTGTCGGTAGAAGAGTATGCCAAGGATGAGGAAGCCAAAGTGGCGGCCTTGATCGATGCCCTCGACGCGGCGACCAATGAAGCCGAGGTCAACCGGGTGATAGAAGCTCACGCAGCCTCCATCGAAGCCCAGGCAGCGGGTATCGACGCGGAGATCAATGCTCGAGGCGAGCAGATATTCCTTGACCAGCGCCCCATGAAACGGCGGATACCGGCCGACGTCAGACAGGAACTGAAACGCGCCGCGAAAGCGGTCAGCGCGGCGTGCAGTTAGCGTTGCGATCGCTCTGACACTTTATGTCAAACAATATTCAGACCCGTCACCCGCTCAAAACCGCCTCCACCCATTGATACCCGGGCCAGTTTTGTCGCCAGTTGGTACCATCCAGCACACTGGTATGAAGCTTTAATGTCTGGAAGAACTTTTGTGAACATCATCCGTCACTGGTTACGACACCCCTACGCACGTCTCATCGCCCTCATCGGACTGGTTCTGATCATGCCCCTGTGCCTGCGTGCAGCGCTGGGCTGGTCGAATCCACATGGCTACCTGTCGGACCTGTGCATTGCGAGCCTGCTCATCGTGGTCCTGCACCGTCGCCCCTGGTGGCTGGCCCTGCCGATATTGCTGGCCTGGGGCCTCATGACCGTGGCGACCGCCGAACTGGTCAGCGCGGTCGGCCGGCTGCCCACCCTCTCGGACTTGCATTACCTGATCGATCCGCAGTTTCTGGAAAACTCCACCGGCGGCGGATTCGCTCAACCCTGGTTAGCCGGCACCTTGCTGCTGGGACTGATTGCGTGGCTGTGCACCCATTGGCCGGGCACTGGCACACCTGCACCGCGCTTGCCCCGTCATGCCTGGTCCGTGCCACTGTTGCTGTTGATCGCTCACTGGGGTGCGCAACACCTGCAACCGACCGATGCCGACCAGTGGCACGTGTTCAACTTGCCGCACCAGGTGCTGGCCGCCGGCGTGGGCGAGGTTCAAGCGCGCGCGCAAGACTGGCTGGAAGGTGACGAGATCGATGTCGCCCCGCAGATGGCAGGACTCACCGAGCTCGACCTGACCGGCCAAAGACTGCTGGCAGCCCCGGGACGTGCACGCAACGTATTGATCATTGCCCTGGAAGGCATTCCCGGCGCCTATGTCGGGGTCAACCGCCAGGCCCTGCACAGCAGTTATCAAGAGAACCTGATGCCCCATCTCAGCCAGTGGGCGCAACGGGGCATGAACACGCCGGACTACGTGCTGCACAACCACCAGACCATTCGTGGCCTGTATGCGATGCTCTGCGGCGATTACGACAAGCTCGACGATGGCACCCCCAAAGGCGTCGAGATGCTGACCCAGAGCGAACGCAATCAGGCCTGCCTGCCGGCACAATTGCGCAAGAATGGCTTCTCCACCCACTACCTTCAGGGCGCCGGGCTGCGCTTCATGGCCAAAGACAAGATCATGCCGCACATCGGCTTCGACGCGACCCATGGCCTGGAATGGTTCACCAATGCGTCCTACCTCGACTTCCCGTGGGGCAAGGATGACAAGGCCTTTTTCGAAGGCGCGCTGGACTACGTCGGCCAGCTGGAGAAAAACAAAAAGCCGTGGATGCTGACGCTGCTGACCGTCGGCACGCACCAGCCCTACTCGGCCCCGGACGACTATTTGCAGCGTTATGACACCGCCAAGCAAGCCGCCGTGGGTTACCTGGACGATGCCCTTGGGCAATTCCTCGGCGGCCTGGAACGCCAGGGCGTCCTCAAGGACACCCTGGTGGTGATCACGTCCGACGAATCCCACGGCATCGACGGCGTGCGCCTCGCGTCCTCCTGGGGCTTCAACCTGACACTGGCACCCGAGCAAGAGCAGCTGCCGCAGATCAAGACCGGGGTCTACGGCCATGTCGACCTCAGCACCTCGATCCTCGATTACTTCGCGTTGCCGATCCCTGCGACCCTGAGCGGTCGCTCGCTGTTTCGCCAGTACGATACCGGCCGCGAGATCATGTCGTTCACCAACGGCAAGCTGCGCTACCACGATGGCCAGGGCACCTTCACCGAGTGCGACTTTCAACAGCGCTGCCGGTATTACGCCAGCGAGGGCTTCATCGCCGAACGTGCCACCTTGACCGGTCAATACGGGGGCAAGCGTGCGCGGCAGATCGCGGCACGCGCCGCGGCCCTGGATCACACCCTGTTGCAGACACCGCTGAGCCTGCACTACCAGTTCGGCAGCCCGACCATCATTCCTCTCCAGGCGCAGATAAAGGATGACTGGGCCGACAACCTGATCGGCGCGCAGTACCTTGAAATGCCCAAAGGCTCACACACCCGAGTGCGCCTGACCGTGCGCTCGGTCGATCCACATCAGAACGCCTACATCCAGCTCAAGACCAAGGAGCTTGAACAGGATGTGCAATTGGGCCTGCCCAGCGAAATGCTCGTCACGGTTGACCAGCCACTGGAGATGGATTTCAGCTTCCCCAATCCGCAGTCGCGCAAGGCGTTCTCTTTCCATCTGCTGGGGTATGGATCGGGCGCGGTCGAAGTCAGCGACTTCAGTGTGATCACCGAACTGCCCGGGCAAGAGGAATCGCCGGCCGAGACCCTCGACGATGACATCGCCGAATCGAGCTGACCAGCGAAGGACGCCTCGCCCACAGCCGTCGCTGCTGCAGAGTAACAGGGTAATTTGTTGAGGAAAAAGAACGCACCCACGTGGGACGTGGACAATTTATTGACGCCCTAAATCAGTTGGATCCGATTTTTTATTTAGCTGCTACCATTTCGGAAAAGGATGGCCACGATAGGGACATTGAGATGAGCAGCGCAGCTAAGCACGGTTGGAAATGGGCCTACGAGAAACTTCGTGGATTGCACTGCACCAGGACCACGGCGCTTTACCGGGCGACCCTTTATTGGCTGCGTGGCGACACCGGATCATGTACCAGCCAGGACAATTGGCAGAAGATACGTCTGCGACGCTGATCTGTGGGAGCGGCGGATGACTTACCCGGTGGTGGTGGCAACGTAAAAAAACGCCACTCAGAAGAGTGGCGTTATCCGGCGCATAGCGTTGTTCAAATGGCTTGTTCAGGACTGGCCCGGACCGGGAAATGGGGAACCGGCTCGGCGTGCGTCCCGAGTCCGGGTTGCTCGACACGAATGAAACAGGTCAACACTGCGCCCACCAGGTACAACGATGCATAGACCCACACCACCCCTTGCACCCCAAGCCAGGAAATCGTCAGGGTCGCGATGGCCGGCCCCATGAAATTCGACAGCCCGGCGGCCAGGTTGTGGGCAGAAATGGCCGCGCCCTTACGCTCGGGGGAAATAGCCAGAAAGACCGCACCCATGGGCACGAACGCCGAGACGCAAATGCCCAGTGCAACCGCGGCGACAATGGCCAGTTCGAAGTGGGCGCCATACATCAGGGGCACGTAATAGAACGCCAGGGTCGCCAGCGCACCGCCGACACAACCGAACCAGCGCATCTGCCGTAGCCAGCCGATCCGGTCACCGACCCATCCCCAGATCACATTGGTGAAAATGGTAACGATGAACATCACTCCCCACAGATGCAACCATTGCTCCATGGTGAAACCGATCTCGGCCGACGTCAGGTACAGCGGCATGATGACCGGGAAACCGAACAGCGTCAGGTTGCAGATAATGCGCACGATGGCCGTGATCAGAATGCTGCGTTGATCGAACAGGATCGTGACCCCTCGGCTCAACTCGCGCAAACGTTCGGCGAGGCGTGCAGGCGTGCCCTCGCGCGCCGCGCCTCGATCCTTGACCATGAACACAATCAACACCGCCGCCAGCGCGACCCAGAGTGTCGCCATCCACAGCGTGCCGATAAAGCCGATCCGCGAGATGCTCAGGCTCGGCAGGTACGTCCCGAGAAAACCGATACCAATGGAATACATTGTCCAGTACCAACCCATCGCTGAAGCAAGGCGAGCACCGGGCGTAACCTGAGCAATCCAGACCAGGAATGCGTAGATGAACAAGGGATAGGCAAGCCCGCGGATGCCGTAGAACAGCACCATCAACGGGTAGTTCTGTGCGCTCAGGCCGAACGTCAGAAACAACCCATGGAAGACCAGCCAGGCCACCACGCCGACCAACATGATCCGCCGCGGGCCGAAGGTCTCGGCCAGCACACCGGAACTCCAGCTGGACAAGGCTGCGAGCAGGCCATACACGGTGAACAGCAAGGAAGCCTGGGTCGGCGTGAAACCCAGGTCGACGATGTACCGCGACAGGAAGGCCAGCTCAATGCCGTCCCCTGTCATGAACAGAGCAATGGCAACGTAACCCCATATCAGACAGACAGGCATGCCCAGCAACAACCCTCGAGACGATTCGCGAGTGACCATGGTGTTTCCTTTTTTTGTATTTGTAGGTAAAGCCGCAGCCGACATGCGCGTAACAGGACCGGCGAGCGCCGAGGCAAGAATCCCATCGAAGGAGGGTCGTGGCTAACGCGTGAGGTAAGGCTGACTGATACTTTTTTTCAGGACGGCGCCAGCACGCCGGTCCTGCCCCGTAGGAGCTGTCGAGCGAAGCGAGGCTGCGATCTTTTGATCTTGCTTTGCTTTGCTTTGCATTTGGCTTCAAATCTGCGCCGCGACAAAATGGCTTAAGATAATCGAAGGCTGGAATGCGACAGGCCCCGATACCATTGAGCTTCTTTTTCAGTGCTTGACGACGGATGGTGAGATGCTGGCCGGCTGGTCTCGTGGCACGGTAGGCGTTTATCACGCAGCACGTACGACTCTGACCTTCGTATGGGATAGGTTGTCCGGCGCGACTGGAGGTGGGGAGTCCAGCTACGTCGAGCTTGCCGCATGGCGGCCAAGATTTTTTTGGTTACTCTCGCGTTTATCTGTGCGGTAGCCACTCGGGCATCAGCGCTGACGGCCCAACACTGCTGTGCCCCGCCATTACCACTTATCAGAAAAGTAAAGCATGAGGCTTCCGACACCCACTGCAACGAGCCCCTTGAATATCCCGTACCCAGACCCCTGGCATGAAACGTACCGATCTATGTTCGATATCAATAAAAGTGCTCCTGCGCACAGCACGATGATTGAAATCCAGCGCTGAACCCGAAACCTGCTTTTTTCGCTGCCATACCAAAACATCAAAATCCTCCCTGAATTCCCAAACCTGACGAGACATCGTGTTCGTCATCAAGAGCGTTCTCGATCACGCGAATCTCGTCGCGCAAACTCTCAACCTCTGCGCAATTGAACGATCCATTGATACCGCTAGTCAACAATCACCGACTGGTCCAACGGATCCCTGACGCTCAATTGCGCTCATTCCTATCCGGCGTCACTGATTCGAACGACCTTTTCGCTTTCCCATTACCCGGCTCCAGCCCTGAGGGTCCCATCATGAAATTCCAAGTCGTAGATCACTCTACCCATGGCACCGCGATGTTCTCGGTCGATACCGAGTGTGGAAAGAACATAGATTCATTCTCGACCCTCGAGGAGGCTCGGGACCGCGCAGCCTGGTTGGAATCCGAATATGAGCGGATCAGCGAGACGCTCTGACCGCGTGCCACCGCGTCTTCATGTCACCCCGGGATCGGCGTAGGCAACGGCTCACCGGCAAAATGCGCGGCCAGGTTGGCCAAGGTCAGATCGGACATCGCCCGGCGCGTATCCCACGTGGCACTGGCCATATGCGGCGCGAGCAGGACATTGTCCAGGTCCAGCAAGCCAGCGTGCGGCCGAGGTTCATCCTCGAACACGTCCAGCCCGGCCTCCAGCAGGCGACCCTCGGCCAATGCCTGTGCCAGCGCCACCTCGTCGACCACACTGCCGCGCCCCACGTTGATCAGGATGCCTGCGCTGCCCAGTGCATCGAGTACACCGGCATCGATCAGGTGATAAGTCGAGTCCCCACCGCCCACGGCGACCACCAGGAAATCCACCGCCGCGGCCAGTTCGGTAACCGAAGCGTAATAGGGATAATCAACCGCCAGCGGGCGCCGACCGTGGTAGCTGATGTGCATGTCGAACGCCGCGGCGCGTTGCGCAATCGCCTTGCCGATCCGCCCCAGGCCAACGATTCCCAGGCGTTTGCCACTGACCTTGCGGGTGAACGGAAACGGCCCTTGCTGCCACCGCCCTTCACGCACGAAACGGTCGGCCTGGGCAAGGCGACGGGCCGTGCCGAGCAGCAACGTGATGGCGAAATCGGCGACGTCTTCGGTGAGTACATCCGGCGTGTGGGTGACCGCAATGCCACGGGCCCGGGCAGCCTCGACGTCGATACCGTCATAACCGACACCGAACACGATGATCACCTGCAGATCAGGCAGGCGATCGATCAAACCTGCCCGCACCCGTGACTCGCCATTGGCGACGAGGGCGCGGATGCCCTGGGCCTGGGTGGCATCCAATTCGTCGCCGCTCTCACTGCCCTCGAGCACGTCATAATCGGCCTTCAGCCGGTCGCCGAGCATCGGCGGCAGATGCGCGACTTTAAGCACGGTAAATTTCATCGATGCGCCTCCTGGGCAGCAACAAGCGTGGCCCTGCGGCTGCGTTCGCCGCCCAGATAGAGGCCTAGCATGCCTCCGGCCAGCAACGCGACGGCCACCAGCAGCAAGGCATAATCGTAGCTATGGGTGGCGTCCTTGATCCAGCCCATCACCGGTGGCAGGCCCAGGCCGGCGATGTTGGCGATGGAGTTGATCAAGGCGATCGACACGGCGGCCGCGGGCCCGGACAGGTATTCGGTGGTGGTCGCCCAGAACACAGGCGTCGCCGCCCAGTTCAGGCCGACCGCCACCACCAGCAGCACATACGCCAGCCACTGGTTGCCGGTGGATACGGCCAGGCCGAGCATGACCCCGGCCAGCAACAGCGGCCCACCCAAATGCCAGCCGCGCTCGCCGGAGCGATCGGAATGTCGGCCGTTGACGTACATGAACACACAGGCCAGGAAAAACGGCATCGCCGACAGCAGGCTGACGACAAACGAGCCCTGTTTCGATACCGACTGCACGATCAGCGGCAGAAATAGCGTTACGCCAATGGTGCCGAAGGCCTGCAGCAACCAGAACAGGCTGAGCAACCATACCTGGCGGCTGCGAAAGGCGACGTGCCAGGCGTCTTTGTGAGAGATCACCGTGGTCGCCTGTTCCGCCTGCAGGGTGCGGCTGAGCCACGCTTTCTGCGCGCTGTCCAGCCAGTGGGTGGCTGCCGGCGAATCAGGCATGTAACGCAGTACCACGATGCCCAGCACCACCGCCGGAATGCCTTCGAGCAGGAACAACCAACGCCAGCCGTTGACCCCCAACAGACCGTCCAGATGCAGGAAGGCGCCCGACAACGGCAGGCCGATCACAGACGCCAGTGCCGCGCCAATGTAGAACCATGACATGGCCCTGGCCCGGTCGCTGCGCGGGAACCACTGCGACAGGTAGTAGATGATCCCGGGGGTGAAACCGGCTTCGGCGGCGCCGAGCAGCAGGCGCATTACGTACAGCTGGTTGGCACTCTGGATCAAGCTCATGCCCGCGGCGATGATGCCCCAGGTGATCATGATCCGCGCAATCCAGCGCCGCGCACCGACCTTGGTCAGTATCAGGCTGCTGGGCACTTCGAACAGGATGTAGGTGAGGAAGAACAATCCGACGCCGATGCCGTACATCCGCAGGCTGAGACCCAGGTCGGCGTTCATCGTCAACGCCGCCACCGAAATGTTCGACTTATCGATGTAAGCCACCATGTACAGCAGCATCAGGAACGGAATCAGCTTCAGATTGAGCTTCTTCATGGTGCTGGCGTGCAGACGGCTGTCCAGCGAAGGACCGGTCATGGGGTGAATTCCTTTTATTGTCTTTATTTTCGGTGCCCGATCACCGTCGGGTCCTTGGTTACGGCTGACCATAAACCAGAGTCAAAATTAGTTCAATATATGAATTATAAGCCCAATATATGGGACGTAAGCATCGCCACAAGCCCGATCCTCAGTGGCCTCTCCGACCAAATACTTTGACAATCCATACGGCTTCCTGAGAAGAGTGCGCCCCTCTTTCGACGCCGCGCTATCGCGCTTGGCGTCGGGGGACTTTTGTGGGAGCGAGACCGGCTTGCCGGCGAACGCGGCCTCGAGCCTGGCAGCGCCCATGAAGACGCCTTCGCCAGCAAGCCGACTCCTACAGGGGGGCGGCGCTGACCACAACTCATCTGTACACCGGTGATCACGTAGGAGCTGTCGAGCGAAGCGAGGCTGCGATCTTTTGATCTTGCTTTTGATTTGCGTCTGGCTGCAGATCTGCGCCGCGCCAAAATGGCTTAAGATAGATGCCATATCGGGCACTTACCAAGGCGGCCGGATCCGCATGGGTCATCAGGTCGGACGCGCGACAGGTCCCGACACCATGGAGCTTCTTTTTCAGTGATTGACGACGGATGGTGAGATTCTGGCCGGCTGGTCTCGTGGCACGGTAGGCGTTGATCACGCTGGACGTACGACTCTGACCTTCGTATGGGGTTGGTTGTCGGGCGCGACGGGAGGTGGGGAGTCCAGCTACGTCGAACTTGGCGCATAGCCGAACTGCAACTGCTACACGGTCAGGGCGGGCAAGTACACCCGCGCCAAGTTGAAGCCTCACCCGGATGAAGCGGACGAGACGATCTGAAGGCCGTGCCGATGTCACCGGCTGCCTGTCCCACCGCAACCTATTACGGCTTTAATCCGTTGCCATGATCGTATCCACCCCCGCCATCGGCATCCAGATCCGCCAATTCTTCATCCACTGGCGCTTCGTCGTCCGCAGGCAACGGTACTTCAGATTCCTTGCGCCTGGGGTCATGGCCTGCTTCATTATCCGTACCGCTCGTTACGCCCTTCTGAGATATGTTTCCAGGAGCATTCTCATCAATGTCCATGTTGGCTCTCCGTTCTGATACGCGCGAGGTATGTGCTTGAACATTAGATACGGCAAGACACTAACAAGCGCCGAACTTTGGACGAACGGCATGGGAACAAAAAAACCGGCACGATGGCCAAAAATGAACTTATCTATTTGATTCAGGGCAGGACCGTTTGTGCTCCCGTCAATAGATCCATCACCCTTTAGTCCAGAACTCAACTCTGCCTGCATTGGCAAGCAACTAGCGGCACGAGTGCTTACGCATACAGGCTCCCCACTGAGAGGATCAGACATGCATCCATCCTTTGTGCAGCGCGTCGATGAGCTAGGCACCCTGCTCGTCCACTCCAATGTAGCGCCCATCGATTTCTTCCGGCGCAATCGACTGAAATCCCGCCGCGGTGTGCGCTTCCAGGTGGTGACCATGAAGCTCGGCATCTTCCAGGTCGTCGAGCGATACACTGGCAAGTCTTGGGACTTCCATAGCTACCGAGAGGCCATGGATTTCGCCATCCAGCTCGAGGAAAAGTCCAACCGTCGGATGCGGCATTAGCTCGGTGTACGGCGAGCTAATGCCGCATCTGCAAGATGGAAGGCTCGCCAGAAGATGGCGCGCTGCGCGAAGCCGTGTTCACACACGGCGTCGCTCCCGCGTTGAGTCGGTCAGTTGATGCCTTGCCCCAGCATCACGCCATTGACGGACTCTCCATATAAGTTTACGCCGTCGCCCTCATGGTATTTCTTGCGCGTCTTTTCAACGGAGTTATCGACCAGACGCGGATCCTGAGGTCGCTCATGGCTATTGATATAAGCGGCGACATGCCAGGCTTCGTCATCAGTCAGGGAACCGCCCTTGCCCAGCGGCATGTTTTGCTTGATAAAACCGGCGGCCGTATTGATACGGTGCATCCCCGCGCCCCAGTTGTAAGAGTCCTTGCCCCACAGCGGCGGAAAGACGAACACGCCTGCGGATTTTTGGCCCTGCCCTTCCCCGCCATGGCAGATGGCGCATTGTTCGGCATAAATCTGCTTCCCTTTAACCAGATCAAAGCCTTTTTCCGGTGCCGGGATAACCGGATAGAGGCGCCCTGGAAGGTCCTCGCCCACCGGCGCTTTGGTCGAGAGCCAATAGGCATAAGTGCCGAGCGCTTTCATCACATGGCTATCACTTGCGGGTGCCTTGCCGTTCATGCTGAATTCGAAGCAACCCTGCATGCGCTCGGTAAACGTATTGACCTTGTTGTTCTTTTTTCGATAGGCCGGGTACATGCCATACGCTCCCCAAAGAGGAGCAGACCCCGCCTTGCGACCTTGATCGAGGTGGCAATTGCTGCAGTTGAGTCCATTGACCACAAACTCAGGGGCATTTTTCTGGGTATTGATAAAAATATCCCGCCCTTCCCGCACCAGCACCCCGAATGCATTGTCCGGCAGCTCCGACTCTTGCGGTGGCGTAAATACCGAAGGGCTGGATGGCTGGGTCGGCTCACCCGCCACGACTGAATCCTTGTGAGCATTGCCAACGTTTGGCTGTGCGACCGGCTCCTTCACCAGGGGCGCCATGTCGCGCTCTTCGTAATACGTCTTCGCAGCCAGAAGCGGCACGGCTATCGCGACGGTGAGCAGTATTTTCGCTGGAAAGTTCATTGTTTAGCCTCCCCGCTCAGGCTGGCGAAATAGGCTGACAAGTCTTGAATTTCGGTGTCGCTCAGCGAGCGCGCGATATGACCCATCAAGTCATTTGGATCATTCTTGCGCGTACCACTGCGCCAGGCATTCAACTGTGCTGCGATGTAGGCGCCGGACTGGCCAACGAGCGGAGGAAAACTTTCTCCCACACCGCGGTTACCCACTCCGTGACAAGCCACACAGGCTGGAATGTTACGACTCCAGTCTCCTTGTTTGACCAGTTTTTCCGCAGCGCTGCCATGACTTCTCGCGGGATCCGGATCAACACTGCGCGCAGCGATATCCAATGCACCCAGATAGCTGGCAACAGCCTTGCCTTCGGCATCCTCAAGTGCCAATGCGATGGGTTGCATCACGGCGTTGGCCCGCTTGCCTGAGCGAAAATCCTCAAGCTGCTTGACCAGATAACCCTGCGGCAGGCCTGCCAGACGGGGAAATCCTGCGCTATCGGTGCCCATCCCATTGGCGCCGTGACAGGTGCCGCAGGCCATGGCTGCAGGGGACCCGCCCCCTTGGGTGTAGATTTTCTGCCCTTGGGGCTCGGCGTTTGCTGCGCTCGCCAGCATGAACACACAGGCGCTGATGCTGGTCTTGAGGCCGAATCTCGTTGCAAGATTCATGGTTCGGGGCTCCTTTTTTTTTGGCTAATTCACAGCGTCAGCCAACTACTCAGGCCCCATGGGAGAGGGTCATGGATAGAAAGCGATAGATCGCGCCGTTATACTTTTCAGGAATATCCTTATAGCTGAAAATAGTATAGCCAAGTTTCTTCCTACGCCAATCCTGGTTTCTTTCCTACACGAAACCAGGCGTTGCCGCGCCGTCGTTACTGGAGTGGGTTGCTATAGAGTTGAGGACGACGAAGTCGCCAGTTTCCTCAGTTATCGCGGCGCAACAACGAGGAACTCGCCCGCACCTGCAACTGCGGCGCAAGGATGATCGACTCTGCGGCCTCGCCCTTGATGCGCTTGAGCAGCAACTCCACCGCATGCCGTCCCATCTGTGCCATCTGCAGGCGCACGCTGGTCAGCGGCACGATTAGTTCATTGGCCAGCGGGATGTCGTTGAAGCCGACCACGGCAATGTCCTTGCCCGGCTGCAACCCTTTGTCGCGCGCGGCGCCCATCAGGCCAATAGCAAGGAAGTCGTTGACCGCGAAAAACGCCTGTGGGCGTGGATTGAGCCCCAACAGGTACTCGCCTTGTTTGTGTCCGGTGAGGCTGTCGAAAGGACCATTGAGGATCCACTCCGGGCGCAGGGCGACGCCTTGCTCACGGTAATAGCGGATGAACCCGCGGGTACGATCTGCCCCGGTGGACGCATGCCGTTCACCCGCCAGGATCGCCACATCGCGACAGCCCAGCCGATACAAGTGTTCGGCCGCCAACCAGCCGCCCAATTCGTCGTCGCTGGCCGCCGTGAGGTGCCCGGCAATCTGCCGGCTGACCAGCACGTAGGGAATGTGCTTGCGTGCGAGCAGATCGAGCAGGGGCTGGCTTTCACCCACGTGCGAGTCACCCACGATCAGCCCCGCCACTGAGCGGCGCAAGGCATGCTCGGCACGTGCCAGTTGGCGCGGCTGCAGGTCGTCGGTATTGGAGACGAAAGTGAGGTAGCCGGCCTCCTCGGCCGCGCTGTCGATGCTGTCATAAATGGTCGCCATCACCAGGTCGGTGAGGCGTGGCATGAGCACGCAGATCTCCTGGCTTTTGCGCAATTTCAGGTTGGATGCCTGGGTGTTCGGCCGATAATCCAGCTCCTTGGCCAATGTACGAATACGCGCCACCACCTCAGCCGACGCCGCTCGCTCGACCCCGGTCGGGTCGCCATTGAGCACCCGCGACACCGTGGAGACGTGCAACCCGAGTGCAGTCGCCATGGACTTCAGGGTGGCGGGGCGAGATTGATTCGGCATGTCTGAGAGGCTTCCACCGTCCATTATTCTGCGCGCGATTCTACCTCAACCGGGACCTCTTCCCGGAAAATAAACCTTTACCCAAACGATTGACTAAAACTTTTTGCGTATCTACATTTCGCTTACCCAAACGTTTGGGCAACACAATAAAAATACGCCGGACGCGGCCGACTTTTTGACTTCTGCCATCATTTTGAAGAGTCAGATCCCTATGAAGAGCGCAGCTATTCCGTCTTTCCGTTACCAGATTTTCTTCCTGATCATGCTGATGGCACTGCTCAACTACATTGACCGCGGCGCGATTGCCTATGCCTCGGCGAGCATTCTCCCGGAGTACGGTTTCGACAAAGCCGACTGGGGCAAAGTCCTGGGTTACTTCGGTTACGGCTACATCCTCGGGGCGTTGATCGGCGGCATCATGGCGGACCGCTTTGGCGCCAGGCGCATCTGGCTGATTGCGGGTGCCACGTGGTCGATTTCGAGATCGCCACCGCGTTTGCCGGCGACCTCGGGCTGGCATTCATGGGCGGCTCGGCCATGGCCGGTTTCGCCACGATCCGCGTGCTGTTCGGCTTTGCCGAAGGCCCGGCCTACTCGGTGATCAACAAGAGCGTGGCCAACTGGGCCACGCCCAAGGAGCGCGGCTTCGTGGTCTCGGTTGGACTGCTCAGCACACCACTGGGCGCACTGCTGACCGCCCCGGTGGCGGTGGGCCTGCAAACCCTGACTGGCGGCTGGCGCAGCATGTTCGTGGTGCTGGGCGTGGTCAGCCTGGCACTGCTGATCTTCTTCATGACGCGCTTCACCAACACCCCCGACGAGAACCCGCGGGTGTCCAAGGCCGAGCTCGACTTCCTGCGACGCGAACGCGCCGCGGCAGCCAATGCTTCAACCCCGACCACCAGCGTTGCGCCGGTATGGCATTTCTTCAAGAACAAGGACCTGTTGCTCAATGCGGTCGGTTACTTCTCGTTCGTGTACGTGACGTTCCTGCTGCTGACCTGGACCCCCAAATACCTGCAGGACGAGTTCCACTACAACCTTTCGTCGCTGTGGTACATGGGCATGATTCCGTGGACCGGCGCCTGCTTCACCGTGCTCCTGGGCGGCAAGATCTCCGACCTGCTGTTGCGCCGCACCGGCAACCTGAAGGTGGCACGCAGCTGGCTGGCCGCGACTTGCCTGCTGTTGACCACGCTCTGTTTCATCCTGGTATCGCAGGCCCAGACCGTGTGGGCCGTGATTGCGCTGATGACCCTGGCCAACGCCCTCAACGCGCTGCCCAACTCGGTCTACTGGGCCGTGGTGATCGACACCGCGCCGTCCAACCGGGTCGGAGCCTACAGCGGCATGACCCATTTCATCGCCAACACCGCTTCGTTCATCGCGCCAATGCTGACCGGCTACCTGACCGTGCGCTATGGCTACTCGTCGATGTTCGTGGCGGCGGCGGTGGCCACTGCACTGGGCATGAGCGCGATGCTGATGGTGCGTCCCGGCAGTCGGCAGGTCAGCCCTTCCCCTTTACCCGCAGCAGTTTGATGGAGTTGTTTGTATGAGCCTGGCGAAGCCTCCTCACGTTGGATATTTTTTTGGTCAATCGGTCGTCGTGCTGGCCAAGCGTCTGCGCGCGGGCAGCCTGACGAGCGTCGAGCTGACCCAAGCAGCCCTGGACAGCATCGAGCGCCTGAATCCGATCTTGAACGCCTTCGTTCAGGTCGATGCACCGGTGGCGCTGGCCCAGGCGCGCAAGGCCGACGAGCGGTTCGCCCAGGGCCTGGACCTGGGCCCGCTGCACGGCATACCGGTGGCGGTCAAAGACAATATCGACACCTTCGACCATGTCACCACCTACGGTTCGGCGCATTTCGCAGGCTTCAAGCCGAGCCGCGATGCGCTGTGCGTGCAACGCCTGCGCGAGGCGGGTGCGGTCATTGTCGGCAAGACCTTGACCCACGAATTCGCCTACGGCCCGACCGGCGACCGCTCGCTGCAGGGCGCGGCACGTAACCCCTGGGATGCCAGCTGCATCACTGGCGGCTCCAGCGCCGGCAGCGCCGCTGCGGTGGCCAGCGGCATGGTGCCGCTGGCGCTGGGCACCGACACCGGCGGATCGATCCGGATTCCGGCGGCGTTGTGCGGAACTGTCGGCTTCAAGCCATCGTTTGCCAGCGTGCCGGTGGAGGGGGTGTTCCCGCTGTCGTCGAGCCTCGACCACGTGGGCCCGATCGCCAACCACGTCGAGGATGCGCGCCTGCTGTTCGAAGTGGTGGCTGGCCGAGTCTGTGCGCCGATGACCAACCCTCGACCGTTGCGGGTTGGCTGGATCACCTCCGGCAGCTTCGGCCCGGTCGACGCCGAGCTGGATCGGCAGGTGTACCAGGCGGCGCAGCAGCTGTTTGGCGAGGCGCTGCAGGATACTGCCGAACTGGAACCGCTGGCGGCCGCAATGAAAGACACCTTGCTGGTACTGCAACGCGCCGAGGCCTTCGATGTGCATGCCGAGCGCATGCAGGATGCACCGCACAAGTTCGAGCAGGAGGTGCGCGAGCGCCTCGAATTGTCGCGTGAAGTCAGGGGCTGGCAATACATCCGCGCCCAGGCCAGCCAGGCACGGCTCAAGGCGGCAATGGCGCATTTGTTCGAGCGCTATGACTTCCTGGTCTCGCCCAGCGTGCCGATTACCGCGACAGCAATCGATGCGCGCGAGGTCCGGTTGGGTGAGCAGGACATCGATGTGCGTGCCGCGCTGCTCAGCCATACCAGTGCCTGGAACCTCACCGGGCTGCCTGCGATCAGCCTGCCGGTGGGACAGGTGAAGAGCATGCCGGTGGGGCTGCAGGTGATTGGCGCAGCGGGAGAGGATGATCGTTTGTTACGGGTGATGGCGCAGCGATTCGTGCGGGACTAGTGAGCCGGCGAATCGCTTGATCACTACCAGCCTCCACCGTCAGCCAATTCCACTAACCGCTTGAGCCCTTCGGGGGCTTTTACGCTGATTTACGACGGTGGGGCTGTGACGGATCAGGCGCACAGCGCCAACCGCCAGCGGGAATGAATGTGCCGAGTGAAGACATGACGGCTTCATTGGCGAAAATATCCGGGGCAAACGGGTCCACCGATGATGGCAGCAGGCATTGGCCAGTGTTGGCGGGGAGCGTTGAGCACTCGATTTTCCATGGGGTTCTCCGGCGTGATGCCGGCCAAAAGACAGTTCGCAGGCGAACAGGGAAGCAGGGTTTATTGAGCTTTCGGGTTGGCTGAACGTTTCGCGCAAATGAGTGCCCGGTGTCAGCGGTGTGGGACGGCTGGCGGCGAACAGAAAATAGTCCCCGACCAATAGCAGGCAGCCCGCACGCGAAGGCTCATGCATTGCTTGCAACCATTGGCCACGACAAGCGCCGAGGGAGTCGGGCAAGCGTTCCCATATTTCGTAGTAACTTTCGTCCAGAGCGGTTTCGATCAGGCACTCACTGGTTTCAAAGTGCATGCGACCAATGTCTTCAGCGCCACTGACCGGCTGATAGTCCATTTTGCGATGCCATTGGCAAATGTCGGCGTCTATCCGGGTCACCCCGGCGAACCCTTTCTGTTCACACAACGCCAGATGTTGAGCGTGGCTGAGTTCTTCGAGCGCCAGGCTTGGGAGCGGATTGGAGGGGATTCGCAGGTCGGCAAACAGTCGTGGTGTCTGTAGCCAATACACGGCCGTTTCACTGTCCGAATGCCCTGAGCGGTGCTGGATCAAACGCCGCTTCCATACGCCAAGATAACGCTGCGCAACCTGATGCATTGATATTCCCTGTGTTACGCATTGCGTTTGGGCGAAAGGGTGATCGTACCGTTTGTGCATCAGGTCGCCAAGCTCGATGTCGTGCTGACGGTCAGCCTCTATCCAGCCCTACCCCGTTGCAGAACGGCGCCTTTTTATCCGGTACATATCGTCATCCGCATGGCTGAGCAGCGTATCGGCATCCTCCCCGTCCGCGGGATAAAAGGCCACGCCGATACTGCAGGACGGCATTTTCAGCCCGCCAAATTCAGGGCCCAGCGGCTCGGTCATGACCGCGAGAATCTGCTCCATCTTCTCGCAAGCGGCGTCCTCCGACTGCAGATCCGTCAACAGCACAGTGAACTCATCACCACCCATCCGGGCCACCGTGTCCGTCTCACGGACGCAGCCTTCCAGCCGTCGTGCAATCACACAGAGCACACGATCGCCCACGGCATGTCCATGCACATCATTGATGCCCTTGAAGTCATTGATATCCAGAAACAGCAACGCCAGCGTGCTGTTGTGGCGGTGTGCCGTGCGCAGGGCCGAGTCCAGTCGATCATTGAACAGCGACCGATTGGTCAGTGCCGTCAGCGGATCATGATGGGCGAGGAAACGTAATTCCTCCTCGGCCTGGCTGAGGGCCGTCACGTCCCGAGCGACACCGATCCGCGCACCCACCTCCTCGGACCAGAAAGCAGCCCACAGGATGTGCACGATGCCGCCGTCCTTGCGAATATAGCGGTTGCGGAAATCGAAGTGCGGGTGACCATTCATGACCCGGATAATCGAGGCTCGTGAGACCGCCAGGTCATCAGGATGCATATAGTCGGTGATCGGGGTACCGGTCAGCTCGTCGGCACGGTAACCGAGCAGTGCCTCACAGGCATCACTCACAAATGCAATCTGATTGTGCCTGTCAACCACGAAGACCGTGTCCAGCATCAGATGGATCAGTTTGGGGTAGAGCGCTTGCAGGTCAACGGCCATAGGTCAGTGGGTCCGGTTCATATAGCTTGATCATGCCTGATCGCGAAGGACGGCGGCGAGGAATCCTGCAGACTAGCAGGAGCGAGCTTGCTCGGGATGGTCGTTAACGATAACGCGTTCTTACTGGCTAAACGCGGCGCTCTTGAGTCCATCGCGAGCAAGCTTGCTCCTACAAACAGCGATTTGCGCCACGTAATCAGCATTCGTTTTTTCAGCTAAAAGAGAAATCCGATCTTCTCCAGAACGGTTTTTTGACGCCTGAAAACAATGGTTGGCCACTAATTAGCTACCAGCTACGATCAAGGAACGGATGACATGGGTATAGGGACCTCTATGAGCAGCGCACCTAAGCATGGTTGGAAATGGGCCTACGAAAAACTGCGCGGGCTGCACTGCTCCCGCCGAACGGCCTTCTACAGAGCGACGCTCTATTCCATTCGGGGCGATACCGGATCGTTTTACGTTGACCGCAGCTGGGAGAAAGTCCGCCTTCGACGCTGACTGATTTTTTCGCTCATTTTTTTCAGACAATTAATACCCGCTCGATGGCGGGTGCTGTGCTGTTTTCGGGCAAAAAACCAACGCTTTTCGACGCAGCAAATCGATGAACAAACCCTGCATCGAGTACACCGAGTTGCATTCGATGATGTCCGCCGAAACTTACATAGAGCCAAACTCACCTCACCGGTGTCGAAAGGCATGCTGGAGGAAAAATCATGATTTCTTTCAGCGCTTCGCAAGCTGGTTGCTTGTCAGATCAATTGCCTGAATGAAGGATCGGCCATGGATCTCATATTTTTTGGTACTTCATCAGGAGTTCCCACGCGAAATCGAAATGTGAGTGGCACCGCGCTCATCGAATCCTCAGGCAAGGGCTGGTATCTGGTGGATTGCGGTGAAGCCACCCAGCATCAACTGCTACGCACACCCTTGTCTTTGAAAAACCTTCGAGGGTGCTTCATAACGCATGTCCACGGTGATCATTGCTTCGGTTTACCCGGCCTGCTGGCCACTGCCGGCATGTCGGGGCGCCTGGAACCGCTCGATATCGTTCTGCCGGTTGCGCTACATGACTGGGTGCGCCTCAGCCTGAGCGTCAGCAGGTCCTGCCTGCCCTTCGAGTTACGCTTGCATGCGACCGAAACCTTGAATGGCTGGCGCAATGGCCATGTTCAGGTCGACACCGTTGCCCTGTCTCATCGTGTTCCCTGTCATGGCTATGTATTTGCCGAATCCAATCCTGACCCGCGCCTGGATGTGCAACGCCTGGAGGCCGAGGGCGTTCCCCGCGGCCCGCTTTGGGGTGAGTTGGCGCATGGACTTGACGTTGAGCATGCCGGACGTCTGTTTCGTGCGCAGCACTATTTACGCCCTGCGCGACCCGGTCAACGCTTCATCATCTGTGGCGATAACGACACCCCCGAACTGCTGGCCAAGGTGGTTCCAGGCGCGGATGTGCTCGTGCACGAGGCAACCTTTTCCAAGGCATTGATCGATCGCACTCGCGAGAGTTACGGCCACAGCAGTGCCGCCGCCGTGGCGCGTTTTGCCGAGTCGGCACGTATTCCCAATCTGGTGCTTACCCACTTCAGTGCACGTTATCAATCCAATCCCGAGCAAAGCCCGTTCATTGGCGATATCCGCGAGGAAGCATCGGCCTGTTTCACTGGCCAGTTGATCCTGGCGCAGGATCTGCAACGCTACCATCTTGATCGGGATGGTCGTTTGAAAGTCGTCATGGAACGCTTGTCGCAATAGTGCTCACTTTTTGAGAATCAGCAGAATCCGGCTGCAGTACATGGCCGGTACATACCAGGCCCTGGCTGAGTTGATGGGCAGTTTGCGGTTGTGCGCTCGGCGTCCAAGCAGACCATGCGCAAACGACAGGGTTCTCCTAAGCTTTTCAATACCCAGTTCGTCCCCAACAGGAACCCCTGCCATGAGCAAAAAAAGAACAAACAATCAGCTCATAGTCGTCCCGCCGCGTAAAACGACTCCAGCCAAGGCCACCAAGAAGGAATCGCTGTTCGCACGACTGGCGCGTCTGGCAAAAAACAGCGCCCGGGTCGTCTCGGCCAGTGCTGAACTGACCACCCAACTGGCTTCAATCGGCGTTGGCACTTCGAAGATCGAGCCTGAGAAAGGTGATCGGCGTTTCACCCACCCGGCCTGGCGCGAACATCCTGGTTACCGCCGTCTGGGTCAGGCCTATCTGGCGTGGTCACGCAGTGTCAACGGCCTGGCCGATCAACTCGACACACCGGATTGGCGTACCCGGGAGCAACTGCGCTTTGCCCTTGATCTATGGACCAGTGCTGCCGCACCGACCAATACCCTGCTGGGTAATCCGGCGGCGTTGCAAAAAGCCTTCGATTCGGGCGGAACCAGCCTGCTGCGAGGGAGCAAAAACTGGCTCCACGACGTGCTGCATAATCGCGGCATGCCCACTCAGGTGGACGCCAGCGGCTTTAAAGTCGGCGAGAACCTGGGGGTCACCCCAGGTTCCGTGGTGTATCGCTCGGAGGTGTTCGAGCTGATCGAGTATCACCCGGTCACCGCCACGGTGCGTGAGCGTCCGGTGCTGCTGGTGCCGCCGATGATCGGCAAGTACTACTTCCTCGACATGGCGCCGGGACGCAGCTTTATCGAATACGCGGTCAGTCGCGGCTTGCACTTTTTCACGATCAGTTGGCGCAACCCGAACCCTGAACACGCCGCATGGAATCTCGACACCTACGCCGCCGCCGTGCTCGAAGCGCTGGAGGTGGTGCGCGAGATTGCCGATGGCGCCGAAGTGAATGCCCATGGCATCTGTGCCGGAGGCTTCATTCTCAGCGCGGCCCTGAACCACAGTGTGGCTCAGGGCAAGTGCCCGGTGAACGCCGCGTCCTTTGGTGTGATGTTATTGGACTTCGATTATCCGATGCCCCTCGCCGCGTTTTCGCCGGCGCCCTTGCTGAAGCTGGTCCGTCAGAAATCCGCCAGGGCCGGCGTGATGAGTTCGAGCGATATGGCCGCGGCTTTTGCCTGGCTGCGCCCTAACGACCTGGTGTGGAATTACTGGCACAACAATTACCTGATGGGTGAATCGCCACCCGCAATCGATGTGATGGCCTGGAATGCCGATGGCACTCGCATGCCAGCAGCGTTGCACAGTCAGTTCCTCGATGTTTTCAGCGACAACGCCCTGGTCGACGGGCCGTTGACCGTGCTCGGCTCACCCTTTGAGGCAGGCGCGATCGAGTGCGACAGCTATTTCATGGCGGCAGAGCGGGACCATGTGACCCCCTGGAAAGGCTGTTACCAGTCGGCCCAGCTATTTGGTGGAGAGCGCAGTTTCGTGCTCAGCAACGCGGGGCATATCGCCAGCCTGGTCAATCCACCGAGCAACCCCAAGGCCCGCCACTTCACCGGCCCGGCTCCGACCCTGGACGCGGACGAGTGGTTGGCGCACGCCAGTGAGCACTCCGGCACATGGTGGACACATTGGGCTGACTGGGTGACCGAACGCGCCGGAGCGGAACGCTCGGCACCGACACTGGCCGGGCGCAAACGCCATGGTGAACTGGAGCCGGCTCCAGGGCGCTACGTCCATGAGTGAGAACCGAGGAGCCAGTACTTTCCTGCATACCAGCAATTAGCATTAGTCGCTGGTTTCATGCGTTGGTTTTAAATAACGTCTCGCCATACAAGAAAAACTCCTGGCGAGGAACATATGCGCATCGAACCGGGTAGCTGGAATCAGTGGTATCCACTGGCAGTCGTCGAAGATCTGGTCGATGGCCAGACCTGTCGCACACGTCTGCTAGGGCAGGACATCAGCTTCGGCCGGGATGCCACCGGCCATTTTTCTGCCTGGAACACTCACGAAAACCAATCGAGGTACCCGACCAGTACCCTCTATTACACGCATTGGGTATCGCTGGGCGAGCCGGATAAACCGTTTTTTCTGATTCCGGAGTTCGACGAGCAAGATCGTCGGGTGTTGGGGGCGGGCTCGATGAAGGTGCATGTTTCGGGCTTGCGAGTCGTGGAGAATTTTCTCGACATGGCTCATTTCCCCTATGTGCATGCCGGCTTGCTCGGGGCCGAGCCCTATACCGACATAAGCGCCTATCAGGTGGAGATCGACGCAGACAACGACGAGATTTTCGCCACTGACTGCAAGATCTTCCAACCCATGGCTGCCGCAACCGCCAAGGACGCCATAGAGGCGCAGTACGTCTATCGCGTCACCCGTCCTTACGTCGCCATCCTGTACAAAACCAGTCCCGAGCAGCCCGATCGACGCGACGCCATCTGCTTGTTCGTCCAGCCGCTGGACGAAGAGTGGTGCATCGCGCACGTGGTGCTGGCCTATATCGACTCCACCAGCAGTGACCGCGACTTGCGTCTGTTCCAGCAAACCATCTTCAGCCAGGACCTGATGATCCTCTGCAACCACGTCCCACGCACCTTGCCGCTGGACCCGAAATTTGAGGTGCCGACCCGCGCAGATGCGATGTCCAGCGCCTATCGACGCTGGTTGCGTGACAAAGGCATCCACTACGGCACTTACCAGGGCGCTGGGTCTGCAGCGCAGCAAACGGGAGGCGAGGCATGAATCGATACGACAGCCGCTGGTACCCCGTGGCACACAGCAATGATCTGCCACTGCGTCATGTTTTCCACGGTCAATTGCATGGCGTGGAGCTAGCGCTTTGGCGTGACGACGATAACCATGTCAACGCTTGGGAAAACCGTTGCCCACACCGCAGCGTGCGCCTCACGCTCGGCTTAAACCTGGGCTCACGCCTGCGCTGCCAGTACCACGGCTGGCAATACCAAAGCGGCGATGGTCGCTGCACGTTGATTCCCGCCGCGTCGACAAGCACGCCGCCGGCCAGCGTGTGTGCACAGCCGTTCGCCGTGCACGAAGTCGACGGTTTCATTTGGGTCAACCTGCAGGCACCGCAGGCCCGCGATACCCAGGCGCCAGCGCCCACCTTCGCCCTGCTCCCCCAACCATTGCGCAGCCTGCCCTTCAATGCCCCTCTCGCCGATGTGATCCAGGCACTCACCCACTACGCCCGCTGCGATCCAGCCTGCCAGAGCGACTCGGTCAAACTGCTGCAAAGCAACGGCGAACTGCAAGTGTCCTGGTACAGCGACGCGCACCTGTGCCAGGTGCATTTCTGGCTGCAGCCGGCCAGCGCCGGACGCACGATCGTGCACGGATCCACACTCGACAGCAGGCCTGGAACAGATGAAGTGCGCTGGCACAATCGACTGCTCACGGCGGTTCGCCAGCAGCTGGAGAGTCAGACCGCAATGACCGCCAGCAAGCCGACAGACCCGCTGCAGTACCGCATCCACACACCCGCCAGCGTGACCCGACGCAGCCCGGCGCAAAGCCTTGAGGTGCAAGTAGTGGAGCGTTGGACCACTGCCAGCGAGATCGTCGCGTTGAAACTTGCCATGCCGGCGGGCAGCCTGGCGTTCGAAGCCGGCGCCCATATCGATGTGCACACGCCGAGCGGGCACCTGCGTCAGTACTCCCTGGTCAACGCGCCGAATGAGCGCGAACACCTGATCATTGGCGTCAAACTGGAGCCCGAATCGCGCGGAGGCTCGCGTTCGATCCACAGCGCCGTGACGGTCGGCAACCGCCTGGTCATCTCGATGCCGAAGAACAATTTCCGCCTGGTGCCCAATACAGGGGGCATCCTCATCGCCGGCGGCATCGGCATCACCCCCCTCCTGGCCATGGGCTCGGCACTGCAAGCCACCGGTCAGCCCTACGAGCTGCACTACTTTGTCCGAAGTGCTGCCCATGTGGCCTTCCCCGAACGTTTGCAAGATCTGCGGCACAACCGCGTTCATGCAGGCCTGACCCCGGAGCAAACCCGCGCACGCCTGCGCATCGTCCTGCAGCGGATGGACCTGAAGACGCACCTGTATGTCTGCGGTCCGAAACCCCTGATCGATCTGGTCAGCGCGCTCGCGGCCGAAGCGGGTTTGAGCGACCGCCAGGTTCACTTCGAGCTGTTTGCCAACCCGGTCAGCCATGAACACGACCAGCCCTTTCGCGTTCGCCTGCACCACAGTGGCCAGGAGTTTACCGTCCCGGTCGACGTCAGCCTGGCGGACTGCCTCAAGGCTCACGGCATCGCCGTCGACACTTCGTGCGAGCAAGGGGTATGTGGCACCTGCCGCACAGGCGTGATCGAGGGTGCACCGCTACACCGCGATGTGTTCCTGACCCGTGAGGAACAGCAAAGCAACCGTTGCCTGATGCCTTGTGTATCACGCAGCACGTCTGAACTGTTGGTGCTCGATCTTTAAGGAGTCGGTCGATGATCAAGCTTTATAACTACGAGCTGTCCGGCAACTGCTACAAGCTGCGCCTGTTCATGAACATGCTGCAGCTCGACTACAGCACGGTCGAGGTCGAGTTCTATCCCGGCAAGGAACACAAGCGTGCCGCCTTCCTGGCCATCAACCCGCTCGGCCAGTTGCCCGTGCTCGACGACGATGGCTATGTCCTGCGCGACGCCCAGGCGATCCTCACCTACCTGGCCGCACGCTACGATGCCAGCGGCGACTGGTATCCGCTGCAGGATGCCCGACGCCTGGGTGAAGTGAATATGTGGCTGGCCTTTGCCGACGGCATTACGACAACCGCCTCGGCCGCTCGCCTGGCGGATGTTTTCAACTATGATCTCGATGCCGAAAAGGCCCGCTGCGGGGCCCATGCCCTATTGCGCATTCTCGAGGAACAGCTGTGGTTCTCCGAGCGCGAAAACCACGGCTGGATCTGCAGCGCAGCACTACCGACCGTGGCCGACATCGCCTGTTTCCCCTACGTGATGCTGTCCGACGAGGGCGGCATCAGCCTGATCGACTATCCCGCCATCCGCCGCTGGACGGATCAAATCAAACGCTTGCCCGGATTCATCCTGATGTCAGGCATTTTCGCCACCTCGCCACCTCGCCAGCTGTCTTGAGGAGATGAACATGAACCAACAGGTCAAGTTGCGCGGTACGCACATCGGTTTTTTTGCGAAGCTCGCGTTCTGGCTGGAGGACTACTTCGGCATCGGCCATGAAGGCTCTACCCTGAGGAAGGAAACCATCGCCGGCGCCACCACTTTCCTCGCCGCCGCCTATGTGATCGTGGTCAACCCGAGCATCAATTCAGCGGCGGGCATTCCGTTCTCCGCCGGTGTCACCGCCACCGTACTGGTGAGCTTTCTCGGCACCCTGGCCATGGCCCTGTATGCCAAAAACCCGATTCTCATTGCCCCTGGCATGGGGATCAACATCCTGTTCGCCTACACCATGGTGGTGGGTGCCAAAATTCCGTTAGAGATCGCTCTGGGCTGTGTGCTATGGGGCAGCGTGATTTTTACCGTGCTGGCCTTCTTCAATGTCCGCCAGGCGGTGATCGATGGCATCCCGGCCAGCCTGCGCAATGCCATTTCCTGCGGCATGGGCTTGTTTATCGCCCTGATTGGCCTGGTGAATGCCAAGTTCATCAGCGCCGACCCGTTCACCGTGGTCCATGCCGCCCCCTTCAACCCGATCATCCTGACATTTCTTGCCGGTTTGCTGATGACCGTCGTCCTGGTGGCACGCAAGGTCCCGGGCGCACTGATTTTCGGCATCATTGGCACCACCCTCATGTCCATCCCGATCGGTCGCCTGTGGGGCGATGCCAGTGCCTATTGGCCAGAAGATGCCAGCAGCGTCACGCTGGTCAATTGGAGTGGCCTGTTCGCCGCGCCGGACTTCAGTTTCCTCGGCAAAGTCGACCTGCTCGGTTCCCTGCGCATCGAGTATCTGCCGTACATTTTTGTCCTGGTGTTCACCAACTTCTTCGAGTCCCTGTCGACCTTCCTCGGCATCTCCGAAGCGGGCGACCTCAAGGATAGCGACGGCAACCCGCGCAACATCAAGCAGTCGATGCATGTCGATGCCCTCGCGGCACTGGCGTCGGCGCCGTTAGGCACCAGCCCGGCAACGGCCTACATCGAGTCGGCCGCGGGCATTTCCCAGGGAGGGCGCACCGGCATGGTCGCCTTGGTCGCGGCGCTGTTGTTCCTGCCCTTCCTGTTTCTCTCGCCGTTACTGTCACTCGTACCCGCGATCGCCACCGCCCCCGTGCTGATCATGATCGGGGTGTTCATGATGGACACCATCACCAAAATCGACTGGCACTCCTATGAGGAAGCCATTCCGGCGTTTCTGGTGATCCTGCTGATCCCGCTGACCTACTCCATCACACTGGGGATAGCCCTCGGCTTTATCGTCTTCGTCCTGCTCAAACTGCTGATCGGCAAGGCCCACACTGTCCGGCCGATCATGTGGTGGGTGGCGGTGCTGTCGGTGTTCCTGGTCATGCGCGTGCAGTACTGAAGCACCTTGATGTCCCTCAAGCCTCTACCCCGAGGTCACAGTCCATCTGACGTGAAGGATCCAGTCATGGGTTACACCGTTATCCGCAATGCAATCGTCTTTACCGTCGACGCCCGGGATCGGGTGCTTGCCAATGGCCATGTGGTGATACGCGATGGCATCATCGAAGCGATTGGCCAGGGCGAGGAGATGCCGCTGCCAATCGATGCCGAGGTGATCGATTGCGCTGGCCAGATGGCGCTGCTGCCGGGCCTGGTCGATGCACACTCGCACTCCAGCCTGATGCGTGGCGTCACCGAAAACATGCAGTTGATGGAATGGCTGCCCTATTACCAGCTCGAGCATCGGGCGATGAATGCCGATGACGCTTATCACGCGGCGCGCCTGTGCTACCTCGAGGCACTGAAGAGCGGCACCACCTGCGTGATGGACATGTACCGCTTCATGCACCGCTGTGCCGATGCCGCGGGTGAAATCGGCATCCGCGTTCACCTGGCGCCCTATGCTGCAGACGTGCCCGGCAAGGACTTCTTTGAAAGCCCGGCGGCCAACCGCAAGCTCATCGAAACCCACCACATGGCCCACGATGGCCGTGTGCGCGTGTGGATGGGCCTTGAGCATCTGTTCTATTGTTCACCCCAGGCCTATGCCCATGCCCGCGACTGCGCGCGCGACTATGGTATCGGCATTCATACCCATGCCTGCGAGCAGAAGGAGGAAGAAGCCGCGGTGCTCAAGCACTTCGGCAAACGCTCGATCCCGATGCTCGATCAGATGGGTATCCTCGGCGAGAAGACGCTGATCGCCCATTGTGTGTGGCTGAGCGATGAAGAGATCAAACGCCTGGCCGACACCGGTACGTCGGTCGCCCATTGCCCGAGCAGCAACGCCAAGCTGGCCAGCGGCATCGCCCGCGTCCCGGAAATGCAGGCCGCCGGCATCATTGTCGGCCTGGGCACCGACGGTAACGTGTGCAACAACAGCCTTGATCTGTTCGAGGAAATGAAATTCGCCTCGCTGCTGCAAAAGGCCCACCGCCTGGATGCAGCCGCCCTGCCGGCCAATGTCGCCTTGCGCATGGCAACCATCGAAGGTGCGCGTGTGCTGGGTATGGAACATGAAATCGGCTCGATCGAAGTCGGCAAGCGCGCAGACCTGGTGCTGCTCGACCTGGCTCAGCCGAACATGTGTCCGATCGTCTGGGACGGAGCCAACACCAACGTGCTGTGGAACCTGGTGTACTCGGCACGCGGCTCGAACGTCAAAACCGTGTTGGTCGACGGCAAGATCATCCTGCACAACGGCCGCAGTACCCGGGTCAACGAACCCGCATTGCTACAGGCCGCGCAGGCCCAGACCTTGCAACTCATGGAGCGACGCAAGGACTTCGCCCATACACTGGTGTCGATGGTCTAAGCTCCTTGACTGACTGTCCAGCGAAGGTCGAATGATCCGGGCCGGCTTTCGCAGCACTCTCGGGCGCAAGCCTCGAAAGTGATGGCAGATGCGCTCTATCACCCACAGCGAGGCCCACGCCCGGCACATGCAAAACGTCGACATGAAATCATTGCAAGTATTCCTTTGCATGCTCAAAGAGTGCAACGTCACCCGTGCCGCCCAGCAACTGAACATGACCCAATCGGCGGTCAGCCACACCCTGGCCCGTCTGCGTCAGTTGTTCAATGACCCGCTGTTCGTCTCCATGGGCCGCGGCATGCTGCCGACCAGCCGCGCCCTGGAACTGGCAGAGCCGCTGCAGCAAAGCATCGCCGCCCTGCACAACCTCATAGCGCCGAGCAAGGCCTTCGACCCTGGGCTTTTCAAGGGCAGCTTTGAAATCGCAACCACCGACTATATTGGCTTTATCCTGTTGCCGCGCCTGATGCAGCGCCTTGACGAAGCCGCGCCAGGGGTGGAACTGAAGATCCAGCCACTGCGGCCCAAAGAGGATCTGCATCGGCTCAAGGACGGCCATCTCGACCTGATCATCTGGAATGAAAAAACCACCCCGCCAAACTTTCACGTGCGCAAGCTGTTCTGCGACCGGCTCAAGTCGGTGGTGCGCGTCGGGCATCCGCAGATCAACGGCAGCCTCTCGCTGGAACAGTTTCGCCAGGGCAAACACTTGCGCAACAGCAGCAGCCACGGGGCGGTCAAAGAGGCCATCGACGGCCTCTATGAAAAACACGATATACGCTGCAGCACCGCCTTGACGGTGCCGCACTTTCTGCTGGCCCACCTGCTCGTCTCGCAAACCGACCTGATCGGCATGATCGCGGAGCTGACGGCTTTGCGCATCGCCAAGCAAATCCCGCTGCAGGTCTTCGACCCACCGGTCGAGGTCGAGGGCTTTACCGTCTCCCAGGTCTGGCACGAACGCCTGCATGCCGCCCCGGCCCATCGTTGGTTGCGTGCAGAAATCAACCAGGTGGCCAGGGAAATTACCCAGGAGCTGGCGCAGCACAGGGCAGCCGCTGCGTTGCCGTAAGCTTGTGCCAGGGAGAGACAACCGTACGCCAATCTTTTCGTCCGTCACCCTTTCGTCCACGTGGCACCGATGGACAGGGAAACGTCACCTGCAAACACTTCCGCACGGCCCGTGGATACCGAACAATCTCCTTTCCTGCAGCGCAAAAAAAACAAGAAGTAGAAATCAGCGCCCAACCGACGGCACATCATTTGTTTGGGTACAAGGAGAGACGAGACCCATGAGCACCCCGCTCCGCATCAACGAAGCACTTTTGATTGCCGGCCATGCATTCGAACCTTTCCAATGCATCGCCTGGGCTCCGCAAGACGGTAATGGCGAACTGAGCCTGACCGTCATCGACCGGGCCAGCACGCGTATTTGTCGCAAACAGATTCCAAGCAGTGCCTATTCCGACCCGGCGCAGCTGGAAAGCCTGCTGGAAGCGGTGCGCGCCGAGTTGAACCAGGGGGGCTACACCCTGCAATCCTGGACAATGCCAGGGTAAGAGGAAGCCTGCTGTTCGCTCACATCAATCATTCACTCCCCATTTTTCGCAATGAACATGGGGAGTTTTACTCAATGCAAATCTCCAGCCCGATAAAGCCTTAAGCTAATAACCAAAAAGTATTTATTAGATGGTTTTTAGATCATTTACATTCAGCTCATGGATGCCGCGGTGTTGCCAGACCAACAGCAGCGCCATTGTTGCTCACGCAACAGTCACCCAACAGTTAATTGCCCCCGACAACAGCAGTCGAAACCCAATAACAGATTAACTTATTGTTTTTTATAGTTACTCCAACGCTGGAACAGCTTTTGCTCTGATGGCTGCACCTTCCGCAATTCGAACAGGAACAGCGCCCATGAGCACTCCACTTACCTGCGGAAAACAGCCTGAGGAACAGCCTGTGACCGCCATCCCTACATCCAGACTTGAAACCCCGCTGCAGGTCGCCCGGACGCTCGCCGCCGAATTTTCCCGAACCGCCGCCGAACGCGATCATCTGGGCGGTACGCCGAAAGCCGAGCGTGACGAGCTGCGCCGCAGCGGCCTGCTGGCGATGAAAATCGACCAGCAATACGGTGGCCTTGGCGCCAGCTGGAGCGACACCCTGGACGTGGTGCGCGAGTTCGCCAGGGTCGACAGCTCGATTGCCCATGTGTTCGGCTTCCAGCATCTGATGCTGGCCACGGTGCGCCTGTTTTCCCGGCCTGAACAATGGCAGCCCTGGTTCGAACAGACCGCGCGCAACAACTGGTTCTGGGGCAACGCCCTTAACCCGCTGGACACCCGTACCCTGTCGAAAAAGCTCGCCGGCTGGCGCGAATTTTCCGGGCGCAAGAGTTTCTGCTCAGGCTCCGCCGATTCGGAAATGCTGATTGCCTCGGCGCTGGACGAATCCACCCGCGGCAAACTGTTGATCGCCGCCATTCCCAGTCACCGCACCGGCATCACCTTGCACGGCGACTGGGACAATATCGGCCAACGGCAGACCGACAGCGGCAGCGCCACCTTCGAGCGGGTCCGCGTGGAAGAGAATGAATTGCTGCTCGATCCCGGTCCGCTGAGCACGCCCTTTGCCTGTCTGCGCCCGCTGATTGCCCAACTGACCTTCGTCAATATCTTCCTGGGTATCGCCGAGGGTGCGTTCGAAGAAGCTCGCAACTACACCCTCAAGGAAACGCGCCCCTGGTTCAAGGCCAACGTCAGCCAGGCCAATCAAGACCCCTATGTCCTGCGCCATTACGGCGAGTTCTGGGTCGGACTGGAAAGCGTGCGCCTGCTCACTGAACGCGCCAACGCTCTGCTCGACAAAGCCTGGAGCAAGGAGCACCGGCTAGGTGCCGAGGAGCGTGGCCAACTGGCTTTGGCCATTGCCACCGCCAAGGTCGCGGCCACCCGCACCGGCCTGGACCTGACCAGCAGCCTGTTCGAAGTGACCGGCGCCCGCGCCACCCATGCCGCGCTGCGCCTTGATCGTCACTGGCGCAACCTGCGCACCCAGACCCTGCACGACCCCGTGGACTACAAGCTCCATGAACTGGGTGACTGGGCGCTCAATTCGGCGCTGCCCACTCCGTCCTTTTATTCATAGGCCCGACCATGCAATTACTCACGCTGCCGCCCTCACCGGCCCTGGCCACCTCGATACGCGCCACCGCGCAAGTCTTCGAAGATCCGAAATCACAGGCGCTGCTGGCGCACCTGCAACAGGTCGCGCCCAGTGATGCCAGCGTGTTGATTATCGGCGAAACCGGCACCGGCAAGGAGCTGGTGGCACGTCACCTGCACAACCTGAGCGCCCGCAGCAACAAGCCGTTTATCGCAGTCAACTGCGGGGCCTTTTCCGAAAGCCTGGTGGAGGCCGAATTGTTCGGCCACGAAAAAGGCGCCTTCACCGGTGCCCTGAGTGCCAAGGCCGGCTGGTTCGAAGAAGCCAACGGCGGCACGCTGTTCCTCGACGAGATCGGCGACCTGCCGATGCCGATCCAGGTCAAGTTGCTGCGGGTGCTGCAAGAGCGTGAAGTGGTTCGCCTGGGTTCACGCAAAAGCATCCCCATCGATGTAAGGGTGCTGGCTGCGACCAACGTGCAGCTGGAAAAAGCCATCAACGCCGGGCACTTTCGCGAGGACCTGTATTACCGGCTGAATGTGGTCAGCCTGGAGCTCAGCCCGTTGCGCGAGCGGCCGGGCGACATCCTGCCGCTGATCCGTCACTTCATCGCCGTATACAGTCACCGGCTGGGCTATGGCGAAGTGGTGCTGGATGCCGAAGCCGAACGCAAACTGGTGAATTATTCATGGCCGGGCAATATTCGCGAGCTGGAAAACGTCATTCACCACACCCTGCTGATCTGCCGTAACAATCTGATCCGCGTCCAGGACTTGCACCTGTCCAACCTGCGTATCGACCGCCAGGAAGCTAGTAACTCTGTCCAGGACGACAGTGTCGACGCCCGGTTGCAGCAAGCCTTCCAGAAGCTGTTCGAGGAAGAAAGCGGCGCCCTGCATGAGCGGGTCGAGGAAGCGCTGCTGCGCGCGGCCTATCGCTTCTGCCACTACAACCAGGTGCACACCGCCAACCTGCTGGGGCTGAGCCGCAACATCACCCGTACCATGCTGATCAAGGTCGGTGAGCTGGTGGTGAACAAACGCCGCCCGGCACAAAACGACCAGGCGATCAAAGTGGTTAACCTGTCGATCTGAACGGCGACAGGGCTCATCCCTGGCTCAATGATCAGAGCCGCGATGAGCCCTCGCAACCTTCACGCGTCGTCAAGCCGCAGCCCCCGTGCCACCGGTGCCGCCCCCCAGGTAGAAATCCTGAATATCACTGCGCGCGGCCAACTGTTCGGCCGTGCCTTCGCTGACGACCCGGCCGCTTTCCAGCACGTAACCGTACCGGGCATAACGCAGGGCCAGGTTGATGTTCTGCTCGGCAATCAAAAAGCTCACGCCATCGCGCTGATTGAGCTGGTGGATAATCTCGAAGATCTCCTCGACAATCTGCGGCGCCAGCCCCATCGAAGGTTCGTCCAGCAGCACCAGTTTTGGCCGGGCCATCAACGCCCGGCCAAGCGCAACCATCTGCTGTTCACCGCCGGAGGTGTAGCCGGCCAGGCTTTTGCGCCGCAGCTTGAGGCGTGGAAACTGGCTGTAGATTCGTTCCAGATCAGCCTTCAATTGCCCACGGGACACCTGACGCGCAAAGGCGCCCATCAGCAGGTTTTCCTCCACGGTCAGTTGGGCAAAGCAATGCCGGCCTTCCAGCACCTGCACCAGTCCGCTGGCCACCAGGCTATGGGGCGTACTGCGCGTGACATCCTGGCCTCGATAGAGAATCCGCCCCTGCACCACCTCGCCCCGCTCGGCCCTCACCAGATTGGACGCGGCCTTCAACGTGGTGCTTTTGCCCGCACCGTTGGCCCCCAGCAACACCACGATCTGGCCTTGCGGCACCACCAGGGATACCCCGCGCACGGCGAGGATGGCCTGTTCATAAAGGACTTCAATTGCGTCGATCTGCAAGATTGGTACTTGGTTCATGCTGCTCTCCCCAAAATGACCGGCATCAACTGTCCTGGGTGCAATCGCGCGGCGTGATGCCCTGTTCCTTGGCGTATTGGTGCGACGAAGCTTCAATGATTGGCCTGAGCAAGGCACGGTCGGCCTGCACCCAGTCACTGATCAGTTTCCACTGGCTGCCATCCCACTGCTGGAAGCGCACCGCCCCGCCCCCTTCATGGTCCGAGCACGACAGCTGCAAGGGTTGCACCAGGCCCAGCGCACCCAGTTCCTTGAGGCGGGCATCGTCCAGCTTGAGATGCTCGAAACCCCAGCGCACCTGCTCGCCGGTGAGCGGTTGCTTGCCGAATTTTTCCTGGGCAATGCGCACGGCTTCAACGTTGAGAATGCCGTTCACCACCCCGAGGTTGTAATACACGGTGCCAAAGCGTTTCGGATCGGCCAGGTCACCATTGCCCTTGGCCACCACCTGCTGCTGGATGCCTTGCAGGACCGGGAAATCAGTGCCCGAAGGGTGCGTGGTGATCGCGATATAGCCTTTGGCGGCGGCACCGGCGGGGGCGGCATCGTCCTCTGAGTTGCTCCAGATGTTGCCGATGATGTGATCCGCCGGGTAGCCAACCTTCTGCGCGGTTTTCAACGCCACCGGGTTCATCACGCCCCAGCCGCGCAAAATCACCCAGTCGGGTTTTTCCCGGCGAATGTTGAGCCATTGCGACTGCTGCTCGTTGCCTGGATGGGGCACTTCCAGCAGGGTCAGCTTGAACCCGTACTTGTCGGCCAGGGTCTGCAACACCTCATTGGTTTCCTTGCCGTAGGGCGAGCCGTGATACAGGGTGACGATCTTCTTGCCCTTGAGCTGGTCCAGGCCACCGGCCCGCTGGCCGATGTAGTTGATGATCGCCGACACCTCGGAATACGGGTTCAGCTGCAAGGGGAAGGCATAGGGGAACACGCTGCCGTCAGTGGAATCGGTACGGCCGTGGTTGATGGTAATCAGCGGCAGTTTGTCCGCGGTCGAGCGCTCCAGCGTGGCATAGGCAATGCCCACCGACAGCGGATTGGTCGCGGCGGCAGGCGCGCCATTGAGGCCTTTTTTCAGGCGTTCGTAGCACTCCACGCCCTTCTCGACCACGTACTCGGTTTCGCACTCGCTCCAGGTCAGCTTGACGCCGTCGACCCCTCCATTGGCATTGACGTACTTGAGGTAGTCGATAAACCCACCAAAAAAACCGGTACCACCGGCGGCATAAGGACCGACCCGATAGCTCTGCAGCGGGAAGTACTGTTCGTTAGCCGCCTGCGCGGTAAAGGCAGCGCTCAGGCTGATTGCCAGCGCCAGGCCACTGAGTAGAGAACGTTTGGACATCGGTTTTTTCCTTATCAATGATTCAGCACGTTTGCCGCAGGAGGATCGAAGCGCAGGCCATGCCTGCGCCGTTTGCTCAGTAGCGCAGCGGCCACAACCGGGCGCGCTCGCGCAATTTTTGCCAGAGGCGCGCCAGGCCCTCCGGCTCCTTGACCAGGAACACAATGATCAGGGCGCCAAATGCCATCTTCTGCAGGTTTTCCATCTGCCCGGCATCGATCAGCCCGGCGGGCAACAAGGCCACCAGGTTCGACAGCAGCACCGGAAACAGCACGATGAACGCCGCGCCCAGGAAGTTGCCGAGGATGCTGCCCAGGCCACCGATAATGATGATGAACAGGATCTGGAAGGACCGGTTCAGATCGAAACCGTGGGGCTCCACGGTGCCCAGGTAAGTGAAGGCCCACAGCGCTCCGGCCACCCCGAGAAAGAAGCCGCTGATGGCAAACGCCAGCAGCTTGGTCTTGAGCAATGCAATGCCCATCACCGCGGCGGCAGTGTCCATGTCACGCACGGCCATCCAGTTTCGCCCCAGTTCGCTGCGCACCAGGTTTTTGCCCAGCCAGAACAACGCCACCACCACGCCCAGTGTCAGCAGGTAACGACCCACCGGCGAGTTCAGGTCCACACCCAGAATCTCCAGGCGCGGTGCGCTGATCACGCCCGAAGCGCTGTTGTTGGAGAACCAGCTGAAGCGGGTCAGTGCCCAGGTCACAAAGAACTGCGCGGCGAGGGTCGACACCAGCAGATAGAAGCCCTTGATCCGCAGGCTGGGCAGGCCGAACAGCACCGCCACCAGCGCCGCCACTCCCCCGCCCAGGGCCATGCTGAGCAACAACGGCGAGCCCGGCACCCGCAGTTCAACGTTGTAAGTGGCAAAGGCGCCCACCGCCATGAAGGCCGCCGAGCCCAGCGACAACTGCCCGGCATAGCCGGTCAGCAGGTTCAGCCCCAGCCCGGCCAGTGACAGCACCAGAAATGGAATCAGAATGGCGCTGAACCAATAGTCGTTACCCAGGTACGGCACACCGACAAAGGCCAACAGCAGCAAGGCAACCAAGCCGTACCTGTCCTGACGCAGGCGAAACACCCGGCGGTCCTGGGCATAGCGAGTACTGAACTGACCGGCTTCTTGATAAAACATCACGCCTCTCCTTAAACCCGCTCGATCGCGCGTTCGCCAAATAGCCCGGCCGGCCGTACCAGCAGGAACAGCAGCGCCAGCACATAGGGAAACCAGTTCTCGATGCCGCCGCCGATGACGGGGCCCAGGTACACCTCGGCCAGCTTCTCCGAGGCGCCGATGATCAAGCCGCCGACAATCGCCCCACTGACCGAGGTAAAGCCGCCGATGATCAGCACCGGCAGGGCCTTGAGCACCACCAGCGACAGCGAAAACTGCACCCCCAGCCGCGCGCCCCAGAGCAGGCCGGCCACCAGACCGACAAACCCGGCCACCGCCCACACCAACACCCAGACCCGTTGCAGTCGGATGCCCACGGCCAGCGCCGCCAGCGGGTCATCGGCCACGGCACGCAACGACAAACCGATACGGGTCTTGTTGAACAGCAGCGACAGCGCCAACACCAGCAACGCGGCGGTCACGGCGGCAAAAATGTCGAACTGCGACAGCAGCATGCCGCCCAGTTCCAGTGGCTCGTCACTGATGCCCAGTTCCAGGCCATGCACCTGGGCGCCCCACAGCGCCTGGGCGAACCCTTCGATCACGTAGGACAAGCCGAGGGTGGCCATGAACAAGGTGATCGGCGGACGGTTGACCAGCGGGCGCAACACCACCCGCTCCACCGCCACCGCCAGCAGGACCATCGCCGCCAGGCTGATGACGAAGGCCAGCCAGAACGGCACCCCGCGCTCCAACAGGCTGACAAAGGTCAGCGCCGAAAACAGCACCATGGCGCCCTGGGCGAAATTGAAGACGCCGGACGCCTTGTAGATCAGGACAAAACCGATGGCCACCAGGGCGTACATCACCCCGGCCAGCAGCCCACCGATCAACACCTCGAAGAAAAAGTCCATGAGCCTTCCTGTTTTGCGGGCAAAGAGTCCCCGGCCACCCGATAGCGAGTGGCGCTGCAGACTCGGGGGTTAGTGGCGCGTGCCGAGGTAGGCGGCAATCACCTCGGGGTTTTGCCGCACCTCATCGGGCGGGCCGTCGCCGATCTTGCGGCCATAGTCGAGCACCACCACGTGATCGCAAATGCCCATGACCACGCCGATGTCGTGCTCGATCAACACCACCGTGGTCCCCAGCTCACGGTTGATGTCGACGATGAAGCGGCTCATCTGCTGCTTCTCTTCGGCGTTCATTCCGGCCATCGGTTCGTCCAGCAGCAGCAAGCGCGGTTCGGCGGCCAGGGCACGGGCCAGTTCCACCCGTTTCTGCAAGCCATAAGGCAGCTTGCCGACCAGGGTGTCGCGCCAGGGCTGGATGTGCAGAAAGTCGATGATCCGTTCGGCGGCCTCGCGCTGGCGGTCGTCTTCGCCCGCAGCGCGGCCGATGCGCAGGGCCTGCTCGATCCAGCTGCTGCGCCGCTTGAGGGTGCGTCCGGTGAGCACGTTGTCGAGCACACTCATGCCTTTGAACAAGGCGATGTTCTGAAAGGTGCGGGCAATGCCGCGCACCGCCACCTCATGCGGCCGCATGCGCCGGTACGCTTCCCCGGCAAAGCGGATGCGTCCCTGCTGGGCCTGGTACACGCCGTTGATCACATTTAGCAGTGAGCTTTTGCCCGCGCCATTGGGGCCGATCAAGGCGCAAATCTCCCCGGTGGCCACGGCAAAGCTGATGTCGGTAACCGCCTTGACGCCCTTGAACGACAAGCCAATGTTTTCCAGCACCAGCAGATGTTCAACCTGTGTCGCCTGTGTCTGTGCCATGAGTCATGTCCTTCAGGCCGGTTGCGTGCTGTCTTCGATCCAGCCGTTGACTAGCGGGGCTGGCCAGGGCACGGGGCGGTGCCACTGCGCCGGGTCCGGCCAGCTGCGTACATCAATCGCCAACGCCTGGAAAAAGGCCAGGGTTGGCGGTGCCGGTGCCTCGCCCACCAGCAACGGCACACGGGTGCGGGAAAAGCCGATAACATCGCGCAACGGCCGGCGAATCAGCCAGTACCCCAGGTGCCGTTGCAGCGCACCGGGGTGCGCCACCAGCGCCCAATCCACCAGGCGCCGACGCCAACTGCCTGGCACCGGCAAGCGGGCCAGGACCTGGGCATGCAGGCGCTCGTAGGTTTCCCGGGTGCCGGCCACCAGCGTCGGGCCCAGCTCACGGCGGTCCTGGTCACGAGTCGCGAGGTTCTCCGGAAAATTCAGGCGAAAGCCGGCAATCAACCAGGGCGCCAACAAATAACGCGCTTGACCACCCGCGGCAAACGCTCGCGCCGCCAGGGCTTCTTCGTGCCGCCCCAGCTGCTCGCTGTGCACCAGGCGCCGGCCTTCCTGGAGCAATTCGGCGTGGCTGATACGCTGCTGCTCGATGCGCTGCCCCGTGCCCAAGCGGTAGAAGGCAAACGCTGTGCGCTCGGCGCGGGCCTGGGGTTCCAGCCTATGATCGCTGCCCTGCTGCTGCAGTTGCGCGAACGCCAGGGTATCGCCGGCCTGGCTCTCCCCGGCCAGGCCGCGGCCGTCGGCGTAAATCAGCAGTCTGGGCGCCAGTCCGGTGGCGCGCAGGCGCTGAATCTCCTCATGACCTTCGGCGAACACCCATTCAGTGTGCAGCTCACGCAACAGCGGCACCTGCGCGGCCGCAGCCTCCAGCGGATCCAGCAGCGTGGCCACGCCACCCGCCCACTGTGCCGCCAGGGCCGCAATCAACGCCTCCGGCCGCGGGCGGCTGACAATCACCAAGCTCGCGCCAGGCACAAAACCACGCACTTGCAAGGCCGTTGCCAGCTGTTCAACCTCCGCGGCCAGTTGGCGCCAGGTGCGCACCTGCCACACCCCCAGGCGTTTATGGCGCAGGGCGATGCCCGTCCCTTGCTGACGTGCCTGTTGTTGCAGCCACTGCGGCAAGGTGCCGGGTTGCGGGTTATCGGTGAATGTCGCCATGGCCTTTTCCCTTCCTTCAGGCGAGTGCCGCAACCTTGGCCGCGACCGCCTCGCGCTCCAGCTCACGCACCAGCGGCAACACGTTGCGGCCGAAGTACTCCACTTCTTCGTGAAAGTGCAGGAAGCCACCGAGCACCAGGTCCACACCCACCGCCTTGAGGGCGACGATGCGTTCGGCAATCTGCTGCGGCGTACCGATCAGGTTGGTCTTGAAGCCATCGTTGTACTGCACCAGGTCTTCGAAGGTGGACTTGGCCCAGTTGCCTTCGCCTTCAGGGCTTGCGGCGCCGGCGTTCTTCACTTCGCTGCCGAAACCGTTGACGGCTTCCGGGTCGGCCTTGGCGATAATCTCCTGCAATACCGCGCGGGCCTCGGCCTCGGTTTCCCGGGCGATGACAAAGGCGTTCACCCCGACTTTCACCGAGTGGCCATTGATCGCGGCCTTGGCCCGGATCTCGTCGACCTGGGCCTTGATGCCTTCGACGGTGTTGCCGTTGGTGAAATACCAATCGGACACTCGCGAAGCCATGTCCCGCGCCGCGCGCGAGCTGCCACCCTGGAAGATTTCCGGGTGCGGTTGCTGCAGGGGCTTGGGTTTGAGGGTGTAGTCATGGAAGCGGTAGAAATCGCCATGGAAACTGAAATTGTCCTGGGTCCAGATGCCCTTGAGCGCCTGGATGAATTCTTCCGAGCGACGATAGCGCTCATCGTGGTCCAGCCATGGCTCGCCAATGGCCCGGAATTCGCCCTTGAACCAGCCCGACACGATATTCACCGCGACCCGCCCGTTGGTGAACTGGTCGATGCTGGCCAGCTGTTTGGCCGCCAGCACCGGGCTCCAGGGCCCAGGCAGGATGGCGGCGATCACCTTGAGCTTCTCGGTGGCAGCCAGCAGTGCGTGGCTGATGGTCACCGATTCGTGCTGGTTTTCGGCGCCATAACCGGCGGTGAAGCGGATCTGCGACAAGGCGTATTCGAAGCCGGCCTTTTCGGCGATTTGCGCCAGCTTGCGGTTGTAATCGATGTCCCAGCTGGTGCGCTGTTCGATCTTGCTGATCACAAGGCCGCCGCTGACGTTGGGCACCCAGTAGGCAAACTTGATGTTGTCCTGGCTCATTTGCGTGTACTCCGTTGATTCGTTGAGGTGAGGGTCGACCGGGGACGTCAGGCTGCACTGGCGTCCGGTTGGGCAGTCGGATTGAGGCTCAGGACCGCCGACTCGACAGCGCGCTCGATGCGTTCGAGCAACTGCGGGCTGGTGATCCGGTAATCGGTGAAATCGGCTTCGGCGGCATACACACCGATGGGCAAGCTCAGGGCCTGAAAAAAGCCGAACAGCGGGCGCAACTGGTGATCGATGATCAGGGCGTGGCGGTCCGAGCCACCGGTGGCGGCCAGCAACACCGGCACGTTGTTCAACGCCTGGTGATGGACGAAGTCGAACAGGTGCTTGAACAGTCCGGTGTACGAGGCGCGGTACACCGGGGTAGCCGCGATCAGCAGGTCGGCCGTTTCTATGGCACGCAGATCGGCCTCGACCGCAGCGGGCAAGTCTTCACGGCGCAGCACCCCGGCGAACTGCGGGCCAACCTCGGACAACTCGATCAGGTGCAGCTCGATCGGCAGCTGTTGCGCAAGGCCGGCGACCAGCGCCTTGAGCAATACCAGGGTGCGCGTAGGCCGCTGCACGCTCCCGGATACCGCGACCACTTTCAGTGTGTTGCTCATTGCCTGTCCTCGTGCTGGCAGAGGCCACCGCGGCACCTGCACAAGGGACTAGAGCAGCAACCGTGCCACTTCAATAAATTGATATTAATCAACTAGTTATTAACTTTTTTCGGACTTGCGCAGTGTCGCCTGCCGGACAGGCTGTTGATCAACTGTTGCGCGCACAACAGTTGCCTCCAGGTCCACCCAACACAGCGCGCCTCGGCCACTGTTGCCAGGCGGTCAATGCTTCAACAAGTTGCCCGGCAGGCGACAGGCGCGAGCGTTGTCGACACCCCCGCGCGCCCGGTAACACGGCTTTTGCAGCGTCAGGCACGACCTGTGCACTGACAGCCATACGCAACAGATCGACTGCTCTGTTGCTTTCTCTTGCCTTAATAAGGAGCTGCACATGACTGTCCAGCAACAGCACCTGCCACACCCCCTCTCCAGCGGTACCGACTACCAGGCCCTGGCCGCGCGCTTCCGGCCGATCTTTGCACGCATCGCCGCCGGCGCACTGGAGCGCGAGCAAAACCGCAGCCTGCCCTTTGAACAAGTGAAGTGGCTGAAGGAAGCCGGCTTTGGCGCCGTGCGCGTGCCGGTGCAGTACGGGGGCGCCGGCGCTTCCCTGCCCCAGTTGTTTGTATTGCTGATCGAATTGGCCGCCGCAGATTCCAACCTGCCGCAGGCGTTGCGCGGTCACTTTGCCTTTGTCGAAGACCGCCTCAATGCGCAGGCCGAAGCACCGCAAGACACCTGGTTCAAGCGGTTTGTCGAGGGTGACCTGGTGGGCAACGCCTGGACCGAAGTCGGCAGCGTGAAGATCGGCCAGGTCGGTACCCGCGTCTCGCGCCTGGGTGAACACTGGGTGGTCAACGGCACCAAGTACTACAGCACCGGCAGCATCTTCGCCGACTGGATCGACCTCTATGCCCAGCGCGACGACACCGGCGCCGACGTGATTGCCGCCGTTCGCGTGCAGCAACCGGGCATCACCCAGAGCGACGATTGGGATGGCTTTGGCCAGCGCACCACCGGCAGTGGCACTTCAGTGTTCGAGAACGCGGTGGTGGAACCCGAGAACCTGCTGGACTTCGCCACCCGCTTCAAGTACCAGACGGCCTTCTATCAACTGGTGCTGTTGGCGGTTCAGACCGGTGCCGGCCGTGCGGCGGTAAACGACATCACCGAAGAAGTGCGCAAGCGCACTCGCATCTTCAGCACCGGCAATGCCAGCCACGTCAGCCAAGACGTCCAGGTGCAGCAAGTGGTGGGCAAGGCATCGGCGCAGGTCTACGCCGCACACGCCACCACCCTGCGCGCGGCGACCGCCTTGCAGGTGGCGTACGAAAGCCGCTTCGCCCATGACGAAGCCGCCGAACGCGAGGCCAACATCGCCGCCGAACTGGAATCGGCCCAGGCCCAGGTGGTGATCGCCGACCTGGTGCTGCGCGCCACCAGTGACCTGTTCAACGCCCTCAGCGCCTCGGCCACCAGCACCGGCAAAGCCCTCGATCGGCACTGGCGCAACGCGCGCACCGCGGCTTCACACAACCCGCTGATCTACAAGGAACGCATCATCGGCGACTGGGAAATCAACGGCACTGAACCGCCCTATGTCTGGCAGATCGGTGGAGGATCGAAGTAAGCCGACATCACGCGGGTGCCAGATACCCCAGCAACTGCACATTGCGACGCGGTGAGATCCGCGCCGACCTCCGGTTAACTTTTTCACCGAGGACTCCTTTCCAAGCTGCCCCCTCTTGGTCGGCAGCTTGTAACCCTGGCAGGACTCTAAACCTTCAAAGCAAGGCAACCCGCGCCTCGACGTGGTAGCTGCCCCCCGATATTACTGCCGATCCGGCTATGCAAAGAGCGCATAGCTACGTCCTGAGTATGCATTGGCCCACGGCATTTCCACTCCTGCAAGATGCGGGGCAAGCGTTGGCACGCTCGCCCTCTCCCCTCTACGTCATAGGATCCATGCACATGGCTATTTGTCCTGAAGTCCAAGCCCTGGCCACCGATATGCGCATCTGGCGCCAACAGATTCATAGCCAGCCTGAAATCGCCTTCAAGGAACTCAAGACCGCTAACTTCGTCGCCGAACTACTGCGTTCCTGGGATATCGAAACCCACACCGGTATTGGCCAGACGGGTGTCATCGGGGTAATCCACGGCAGCCTTGGCGCTGGGCCTGGTATCGCCTTTCGCGCCGACATGGATGCCTTGCCAATCGTCGAAGAAGGTCAGCCCTCTTATCGCTCCCGCAATCATGGAATATTCCACGGCTGCGGGCACGATGGTCATACGAGCATCCTCTTGGGCACGGCCCGTCTCTTGGCTAAAAAGCGCAACTTTATCGGTAGAGTGGTGCTGATATTCCAACCCGCCGAGGAGATCGTTCAGGGTAGTCGGGCCATGCTGGAGGATGGCTTGCTGCAGCGCTTCCCTTTCGACGAAGTGTACTCCCTGCACAACCACCCTTCCCTGGCGGCAGGTACCATTGGCGTACGCACCGGTGCCCTGATGGCATCCGTGGACTTCTTCTCGATCCGCATCACAGGCGTAGGCAGTCACGGCGGCATGCCGCACTTGAGCGTCGACCCGATCGTTATCGGCTCAAGTCTGGTCGCAGCACTGCAAAGCATTGTGAGCCGCAACGTCGACCCGATAGAAAACGCAGTCATCAGTGTCTGCAGCTTCCAGTCTGGAGAGACCAACAATGTGATCCCGGAGTTCGCCCTGCTCGCGGGTACGCTGCGCACCCTGTCCATTGCTGTTCGCCAACAGGTCATCGAGCGCATGCGTGAGGTCTGCCAGGGGCTGGCACTCAGTCATCATTGTCAAATCGACATGACGCTGTCCAATAGCACCCCGCCGGTGGTCAACAGTGCGGAGCATACCCGGCATGTGATCCGCGCCGCGAAGCGTGTGGTCGGAAGCCATAACCTGGTCGACAACGTCGCACCGATCATGGCCGGTGATGACGTTGCGGTCTTTCTCCAGGAGCGTCCTGGCTGCCATTTCCTTCTGGGTCAGGATGGCCCTATGTGTCACCACCCGCACTACGATTTCAACGATGATGTAGCGAGTACCGGGGTTGCGATGTTTGAACAGCTGATCCACTTACGCCTGGGTTTGGGACGCGACGACAACAACAACTAAGCAAGGAGCCCGGCATGAAACCCAAAACCCTGACAGTTTGTCTTTCGCTGCTGTTCCTGCTGATTTCAAACCCCGCCAATGCGGCCACTGGCAGCACTTACGCTGCCAACTGGCACACCTTGGTACCGTTTTTCCTACTGGTCACCCTGACGCTCGCCATCACCCGTTGGGCCAGCAGTCGCAACCGCAGTACCGCTGACTATTACACCGCCGGAGGCAGCATCACACCCTTGCAAAACGGCTTTGCCCTGGCGGGCGACTATATGTCAGCGTCGACTTTTCTTGGCGCCGTGGCCATGCAGGCCCTGTACGGCTATGACAGTTTGATCTATGGGGTTGGCACCTTGATCGGCTGGCCTATCCTGCTGTTTCTGGTGGCCGAACCCTTGCGTAATCTTGGTCATTACACCCTGTCGGATGTCGTTTCATTCCGCCTGCAAAAACGCCCGGTACACCTGCTGACTGCCGCCAACTCTCTGGTCATCGTGCTGCTCTATCTAGTGGTGCAGATGGTTGGCGCCGGCAAGCTGATTCAATTGCTGTTTGGTACGCCTTATCTGTTCTCGGTGGGCATGGTCGGCATTCTGGTGTTGTTCTATGTGCTTTTCGGCGGCATGCTGGCCACCACTTGGGTGCAAATAACAAAGGCCGTGATGATTTTGGCAATCGGCAGTTTCCTCTGTTACATGGTGCTCAAAAGTGTCGGTTTCAGTAGCAACCAGTTGCTCGACAGAGTGATCCAGGCCAATCCTCTGGGCTTGGCTGTGTTGGCCCCCAGTAAACTGATCGCCAACCCGATCGATGCTATTTCCCTGGGCGTTTCTCTGATTTTCGGCATGGCCGGTCTGCCACATATCCTGATCCGTTTCTTCACCGTGAAGAACGGTGCCGCTGCCCGCCAGTCGGCGTTCTACGCTACTTGCATCATTGCTTACTTCTACACCCTGCTGGTGGTGATCGGCGCGGGCGCGGCGATTTTCGTCATAGGTAACCCACAGTTCCTTGATCCCGGTAGCCAAACCCTGATCGGCGGCAACAACATGGCCGCTATGCACCTGGGTACCTTCTTCGGCGGCGAACTGTTCCTGGGGGTGATGTCCGCTGTTGCCTTCGCCACCATCCTCGCGGTTGTCGCCGGCCTGACCATCTCCGGCGCGTCGGCGGTCGGCCACGATATCTACACCCACCTGTTCCACCAGAAAGAAAATGACCCCAAGCGAGAACTGAAAATATTCCGGGGGGCTTGCATCACTCTGATCGTCGTCGCCCTGCTGCTCTCGCAACTGGTGCAGAACCTGAACATCAGCTTCCTCGCTGGCCTGGTATTCGCGGTTGCCGCAAGCACCAACTTTCCGATGCTGATCCTGTCGATATACTGGCGCGGACTGACCACCCGAGGGGTCATCGCCGCCTGTCTGTGCGGTCTTGTCTCCTCGGTGGGCCTGCTGGTACTGGGGCCAACGATCTGGGTCAGTGTGCTGGGACACGATACGGCGATCTTCCCTTACTCCAACCCTGCGCTGTTCTCCATGAGCCTGGCCTTTATTGCTGCCTGGGTCGCCTCGGTCACCGACCGCAGCCCATCGGCCCAAGCCGAGCGCGCCAGGTTCGATGCCCAGCACTACCGTTCTCTGACCGGCATAAATGCCTGTAACGCCGTGGCTCATTGACCCCTAATTGCAAACGAGGTACCTGACATGCCAACCCCGTTCATTGCCCCCGAAAGCGACACGTCTCTGGCCCGACTGAAAAAGATCCGCCTCAAGTTAATCCTGGGGCTGACCCTACTGACCTTGGGCAGCTACTTCGGCTTTATCCTGCTGGTGGCCTTTGTTCCCCATTGGCTTACCCTGCCGCTGTCGACAGAGTCGCGGCTCACCACCGGCATCGTGGCGGGGATGGGTCTGTACTGGTTCTGTGTGGTGGTCACCGGCTTTTACACCTGGTACGCCAACCGCCGCATCGATCCGTTGCTGGATCAAATGCAGCGCTCGAACAACGCACAAGACGGGCGACCTCAGGTTGATCAACCGTCAGTTTCCGGCGCCATGGCCAGCAGTTCGGCGTAACTTGCGAATATTTTATGAGCCAATTTTTTGGCCCCCTTCACAGAGGGGGCCAGGGTACGTCCCGCAAGGCTGACCGAGCCGAAACGCGCGCTGCGCTGCAGCGCCGGACTCAAAGCAACTTCCTGTAACCGACCACTGTCCAGTGCCTGCCAAAAAGCCGGACGGCTGCCAAAAATCACTGCGTTTCCGGCCAAAGCCAGAGCTTCAAGGTCTGCAAGCACATCTGTCTGAAAGTGAATGGCCGTCTCAATGGATCCCTCGAAATACACATCCAGGTCAGCCATGGCCCAGGCTGACAACTTGATGCAACCCAAGGGGTAATCCAGCAACTCGGCCGGTGCTACTTGTTTTTTCTGCGCAAGAGGGTGGTGGGCGGCGCAAAAGAAACCGCTGCGCCAATTGGGCAACGTATCGACCTGCAAATCCTGTCGATAGGACAACAGCGCCACATCGCCGAAAAAAATGTCGATTTTTTCCTCCAGCAGCAACCTCAACAACTCTTCATAGGTGCCGCCCTTGACGGTCAGTCGTACCTGCGGTGCATTAAGGGCAAAATGCTCCAGCAGTGGGGCCTTGAGCAAGGTGGCCGCCGTCGGCCCGAAACCCAGGGCAATCTCGCCATACTCGCCGCGCCGCACCAACTCGATGTCCCGACGCAACTCATTGAGTTCGGCCAGTACCTTGCGTGCCCGCTCGGTAAACACCTCCCCATAGGGGGTCAGCTCAACACCAGTAGGCCCGCGATCGAACAACTGAACCCCAAGTTCGGCCTCGATCGACTGAATGCTTCGAGACAGGGCCGGCTGACTCAGGTTGACCTCGATACTGGCTCGGGTGAATGTCAGGTGCTCTACCAGCCCCAGAACGTGACGCAGTTTCCTGGTATCCATTTTTCTCTTTCTTGACGAGCGGATCTGCTAGATATAACCAAGGACGATCCTACAAAAGTCAACTCGAGTCCATCGATCTGACATTGCCGCGGAGGTGATCGCCAGGGAGGCGTCTGTGCAAGGTATTGGTCAACCTGCTGTGCAACGCGGGTTGATTGCCGACGACTCCCCGACTGAGCGACTCAGCCGGCCACCCGCTGGCCAGGCAACGGGTAAAGCGCCTCATCGAACTGCGACAAGCGCGGAAACTCGATGGGTTGGTCGTCGGCGATGTTTTCCAGGCGTTGCTGATAGCCACGCAGGAAGTCCTTGCGCGCGTCGTCGCTGATGTACGGCACATGCCAGGCCACGAACGGCTCCAGCACCTCGAATCCGACATACGCCAGGGTGCCGCGCAGGATCGGCCGCAGCATGTCTTCCAGCGGGCCATGAATCGCGCCCTCGCCAAACATGTGCTCGCGTCCGCCCAGGGTCACCGTCACCAGCGCTTTCTTGCCGCTGAGCCCACCCTGGTCGTAGAAGCGCTTGCCGCCGTAGCACACGCCCGATACCAGTACGCGGTCGATCCAGCCCTTGAGTATCGCCGGCGTCGAGAACCAGAAAATCGGGAAGTTGAGGATCAGCAGGTCGGCCCACAGCAGCTTGTCCAGTTCTTGCTGGATATCCGCCGCCAGCGACTGGCTTTTAACGCCCAGACGCTGCTCCAGGGCATAGACCAGATAGTCCGGGTTCTCCCGTGAGGAGAAGTCCTCGGCGCTGGCCACCGGGTTCCAGTTCATCGCATACAGGTCGCTGACCTGCACTGCATGCCCTTGGGCCTTCAAGGTGTCTACCGCTTGGTCGCGCAGGGCGGCGGTGAAAGAGTTGGGTTCGGGATGGGCGTGGACAATCAGTACGTTCATGGTAATTCCTTAGACGATTTCAAGCGTGGAAGGCGCGGGTTGGCCAGCGCGCTGGGCGAGCAGGTGATCCAGCCAGTCCGGGTCCATTTCCGGTTCGGATGAAAACAGCAGGCCGGTGTAGTCCTGATGCGGCGGGGTGAAGATCGCGCTGCGAGAGCCGTGGTCGACCACCCTTCCGCGCTGCATCACCACCACTTCATCGGCAATCGCTCGCACGGTGGCGACATCGTGGGTAATGAACAGATAAGCGACGCCGAGTTGCTGCTGGATACGATTGAGCAGCTTCAGCACCCCCTCGGCCACCAGTTGATCGAGTGCCGAGGTCACTTCGTCGCAAATGATCAACTGCGGATCGGCCGCCAGTGCCCGGGCAATGCAGATGCGTTGCTTCTGCCCGCCGGACAATTCACGGGGCTGACGCTCCATGAACGTCGCCGGATCCAGCTCGATCATTTCCAGCAACTCGGCGACCCGGGCGCGCAGGGCCTTGCCCTTCAGGCCGAGGTAAAACGTCAGCGGTCGACCGATGATGTCGACGATCCGCTGCCGGGGATTCAAGGCGGTGTCCGGGATCTGGTAGATCATCTGCACCCGTCGCAACTGTTCCTTGCTGCGCTGACGGAAGTCCGCCGGCAGGGGTTCGCCGCCATACAGCACCTGGCCGGAAGTCGGTGGCAGCAGGCCGGTAATCAACCGCGCCGTCGAACTCTTGCCACTGCCGGACTCACCAATCACTGCCAGCGTCTGGCCGCGATACAGGCTCAGCGAAACATCGTGCAGCACCGGCTGATGACCGTAGCTGGCGCAGGCCTGGCGCAGTTCCAGCAACGGCACTTCCTGTTGCGGGCACGGCTTGGGTTCGGTGCGAAAGCTGCGCACCGCCCACAATGACTTGGTGTAGTCCTCCTGCGGGTCGCGGAGCATGGTGCGGGTCTCGGCTTCCTCCACCAGCTTGCCGTGGCGCAGCACCATGATGCGGTCGGCCATTTGCGCGACGACGGCCAGGTCATGGCTGATATAGATCGCCGCACTGCCGAATTGCGCCACCGCGTCGCGAATCGCCGCCAGCACTTCGATCTGGGTGGTGACGTCGAGGGCCGTGGTCGGTTCGTCGAAGATGATCAGGTCCGGATGGCAGGCCATGGCCATGGCGGTCATCACCCGTTGCAGTTGCCCGCCCGACACCTGATGCGGATAACGCTGACCGATCTGCTCGGGATTCGGCAGGCGCAACACCCGGTACAGCTGCACCGCTTCGGCTTCGGCCTGAGCGCGGCTGATGCCACCATTGTTGACCGCCGTTTCCACGTGTTGATCGATCAACCGATGTGCCGGGTTGAACGATGCCGCGGCACTTTGCGCCACGTAGGCGATGCGCAGGCCACGCAGTTTGCGCAGGGTCTCGGGCTTGGCCTGCAACAGTTCCATGCCGTCGAAGCGCACCGAGCCGCCCGTAATCTTGCATCCGTCGCGGGCATAGCCCATGGCTGCCAGGCCCAGGGTCGACTTGCCGGCACCTGACTCGCCGATCAGGCCCAGCACCTCGCCGCGTTGCAGGGTCAGGTCGATGCCTTTGATCAGCGGATGCCAGGCGTCTTCGTAATGCCCTTCGATATGCAGGTCACGGATTTCCAGCAGCGGCTGGTCGTTGTTGCAAGAGGGTTGGTGCATGTTCAGCACTCCTTGAGGCCGCTGGATTTGTGCAGCATCCAGTCGACGACGAAGTTGACGCTTACCGTGATCAACGCCACCGCCAGAGCCGGCAGCAGCGGGCTGATGTCGCCAAAGGTGATCAGCACCGCGTTGTCCCGGACCATGCTGCCCCAGTCGGCAGTCGGTGGCTGAATGCCCAGGCCGAGGAATGACAGCGCACTGATAAACAGAAAGACGAAACAGAAACGCAGGCCGAATTCGGCAATCAGCGGCGCGGCGGCGTTGGGCAACACTTCGCGGGTCACCAGCCACCACAGGCCCTCGCCCCGCAGCCGCGCCGCCTCGACGAAGTCTTGAACCACCACGTTCATCGCCACCGCCCGTGACAGACGAAACACCCGGGTGGCATCCAGCAGCGCGATCACCAACACCAGGGAGGTGGCCGTGGTGCCGACCACACTGAGAATCAGCAAGGCGAAGATCAGTTGCGGAATGGCCATCAGGATGTCGACGACTCGCGACAGGCCTTGATCGACCCAACCGCCCTTGATCGCCGCGATCAAACCGCAAAAGCCACCGAGCAGGAACGCCAGCACCGTGGTGAGAAAGGCGATGCCCAGGGTGTTACGGGCGCCATACACCAGCCGGCTGAACATGTCGCGACCGAGGTTGTCGGTGCCCAGCAGGAACTGCCCGCTCCAGGGCGCAAAGCCCTCGCCGACCACTTCGGTTTCGCCATAGGGCGCCAGTGCCGGAGCGCACAGCGCCACCAGGATGTACACAACGATGACCAGAATCCCGAACTTCGCACTCAGCGGTGCCCGGGCCAGTTCTTTAAGCAGGCTCATGTTCTACCCCTTCGGATGCATCAGGCGTGGATTGCTGGCGATGGACAGCACATCGGCCGTGGTATTGAGCAGGATGTAGGTCGCGGCAAAGATCAGGCTGCAGGCCTGGACCACCGGAATGTCGCGTTTGGCCACCGAGTCCACCAGCAACTGGCCAAGACCCGGGTAGACGAACACCACCTCGACCACCACCACGCCAACCACCAGGTACGCGAGGTTCAAGGCCACCACGTTGACGATCGGTGCCAGGGCGTTGGGCAAGGCATGCCGGAAGATAATCCGTGACTGACTGATGCCCTTGAGCCGGGCCATTTCGATATAGGGGCTGGCCAGCAGGTTGATCAGGGACGCACGCGTCATGCGCATCATCTGCGCGATCACCACCAGGCTCAGGGTCGCCACCGGCAACACCGAGCGTTCCAGCACCGCGGCGAAGGACGCATCCGGCGCCAGGTTGGAGATGCTCGGGAACCAGCCGAGCTTCACCGAAAACAGCAGGATCAACAGGTAGGCGACGAAGAACTCCGGGAACGACACCGCACTCAGTGCCGAGGTGTTGAGCAGGCGGTCGAACCAGCTATTACGATACAAGGCCGCGAGCATCCCCAGCACCAGCGCCAAGGGTACCGAGACCAATGCCGCCAATGCCGCCAGGCTGAGGGTATTGCCCAACCGCGTGCCGATCAGCTCGGCGATCGGCCGCTGGTTCGCCAGCGAGACCCCGAGGTCGCCTTGCAGCAGCTGCCAGATCCACTGCACGAAGCGGGTCAACGGCGGCAAGTCCAGCCCCAGTTGGGCACGGAAGGCCGCCACGGTTTCGGCCGTCGCTGACTGCCCGAGCATGGCCTGGGCGATATCGCCGGGCAGCATGCCGACCGCCAGAAAAATAATCACCGACACTGCAAACAGCGACAACAGGCCCAGGGCCAGGCGCTGCAACAGCAACTTGAAAATACTATTCACCGCAGAATCCTCCGGGATGGCACAGGGTGGCCGACCTGCGCGCAAGTCGGCCATCAACGATCAGGTGCTCAGGCTTGCCACCAGCGCTCGATGACCCGCAGACCATCCAGTTCGCCGTACGGTGCGGTGAGTTCGCCATGACTGACGCGTTTCGAGCGGGCGGCCACGGAGCTGGCGAACAACGGCACAATCGCCCCGCCCTCGTCGCGGCACAGCGCCTGCATTTCGTTGTACATCTCGCGGCGCAGCGGGTCGTTCATCTCGCCGCGCGCGGCGTTCAGCAACTGGTTGAAGCGCCCGTTGTCCCAGTGGGTTTCGTTCCAGGCAGCGCCTTTGGCGTAACCGATGCTGAACATGCGGTCGGCGGTCAGGCTGCTGTACCAGAACGAGGTGGTGAAGGGTTGTTTCATCCAGACGTTGGAGAAGAAGCCGTCCGCCGGCTCGCGCACCACATCGATATCGATCCCCGCCTGGCGCGCCTGCTCCTTGAACAACACCGAGGCGTCCACCGCGCCGGTATAAGCCGCGTCGGACGCTTGCAGGCGCACCTTGAGCGACTCGACGCCGGCCTTGCGCAGGTGGAATCGCGCCTTGTCCGGGTCATAGCTGCGCTGCTCCAGCGCCGTATTGATGAAGCGGCTGCCGGGCTGGATCGGATGATCGTTACCGACCAGACCATAGCCGTGCAGTATCGAGGCCAACAGGGTTTCACGGTTGATGGCGTACTTCATCGCCAGGCGGATGTCGTTGTTCTTGAAGTCCTGGCTGTCGCACAGCATCGGGAAGGTGTAGTGCTGCGCGCCCTTGGTTTCTTCGATCACCATGTTCGGATTGCGCTTGAGCAGCGCCACGGTTTTGAGGTCGACCTTGTTGATCACATCGACCTGCCCGGTCACCAGCGCATTGATCCGCGCCGCACCGTCGGCAATGCCGAGCAACTCGGCGCTGGCGAAATGCGCCCGGCCGGGTTTCCAGTAATCGGGGCTGCGTTCCAGTGCCATGCGCACGCCCGGATCGAATGCCTTGAGGCGATAACCGCCGGTGCCGGCCCCCGCTTGCCAGTCGGCAACGCCGTCCTTGCTCGGCATGATCACCAAGTGGTAATCGGCCACCACATAGGAGAAGTCGGCGTTGCCCGAATGCAACTCGAAGACCACCGTATCGGTGCCCTGTGCGCGCACTTGGGCGACATCCCCGAGGACAGTCTTGGCCGCCGAGGTGGATTTCTCGCCCAGGTGGTGATTGATCGACGCCACCACGTCTTCGACGGTCAGGCTCTTGCCGTTGTGGAAGGTCACGCCCTGGCGCAGTTTGAAGGTCCAGATCCGCGCATCCGGCGACGATTCCCAGCGCTCGGCGAGCTCGGGAATCGCGGTGCCGTCCACGGCAATTTCGGTCAGGGTGTTGTACACCGCCGAGAAGCCGACGAAGGTGAACGTATCGCTCCAGGAGCCCGGATCCAGCGAATCGGTGGTGCTGCCACCCGCCAGGCCAAGGCGCAGCACGCCGCCCGGCTTGGGTGTGGTTTCCTGGGCAAAGGCCCCGAACGGCAGGCCCATGGAAAACGCAGCGGCCACCAGGCCGGCGGCGGCGCTGCCTTTGAGGAAATCCCGACGAGGAAGATGGCAGTCATGAATTGCCTGAGTAATCTTGTTTTTGTTATCGCTCATTGCATTGCCCCTGATCGTTGCAGAGAAAATGATTCGGAGGTCCTACCGAAGCTGCTAGTATTAATAATTGTTACCGTAACAAATACATTAACGACTTCACAACGTAAATTCCATGCCCTGACGGGTATTTTTCATCGATGGAATAATCCGGTTTTTACAGGGAGCCTTTCGCCTCATGAGCCAGTCGACCCGATTGATCACCGCTTCTTACATCCTGTCGTTCGTTGCCGCCAACGCACCGCAGAAGCTGCGCACCGAAACCATTGCCAAGTGGGTAAAGACCCATCCGACACGGGTGCGCAATCTGGTGTCGCAGATGGTCAAGGCCGACATTCTCAAGTCCTATCGCGGCGCCAAGGGCGGGCTGACCCTGGCCAGGCCTGCGAATGAAATCACCCTGCGCGAGGTCTACGACGCGGTGCAGGAAAGCTCGCTAATCGCCGAGAAAATCGACAACCCGTTTTCCGGCATGGAAGACCATTGCAAGGTCTTTGACGTGTTCACCCGGCTGTTCGCCATGCTGGAAAACAACATGCGGCTGGATCTTGGAAGCATCACCGCCGACCAGTTGTTCGTGGCCTTCGATCCCCCATTGGAAAACCGCGATAGGGCTTGATATTGGCCCCGTAGGAGGCATTGCGGACACCCACGATAGTGCAGGTACATGCGGTCGGCGTAGGAGCTGCCGAAGGCTGCGATCTTTTGATCTTGATCTTTGCAGTACCGATGAAGATCGCAAGCAAGATCAAAAGATCGCAGCCTGCGGCAGCTCCTACGGGGTTGGTGTTTCAACGCAGGAGTGTCCGTGGTTCACGCGCCACCAACCGTTGCAGCAGCGAGGTGGCCAGATATAACGCCATGCATTCCTGCGGCCCGCCCGCGCTCATGGCGATATCACAGCTGCATCGCTTTCACTTCGACAAACTCGGCCAGCCCTTCTTCCCCCCACTCGCGACCATTGCCTGACTGTTTATAGCCGCCAAACGGCGCCTGATAGTTGAACGCCGCGCCGTTGATAAAGCACTGCCCGGCGCGCATCTGCCGCGCCAGCCCGAGGCCACGCTCGGTGCTACCGGCCCATACCCCGCTGGACAGGCCGAACGGCGAGTCGTTGGCGATGTGTATGGCCTGGGCTTCATCCGCATAGGGAATCAGGCACAGCACCGGGCCGAAGATTTCTTCCTGGGCGATACGCATCCGATTGTCGACGTCGGCAAACAGCGTTGGCTTGAGGTAAAAACCGCGCTCGAACTCGTCGCCCGTTTCACCGCCACACAGCAGCCGCGCGCCCTCTTGCCGACCGACTTGAATGTAGTCAAGCACGGTCCGCCGTTGCGCGGCCGAGCACATCGGGCCCAGGAAACTCTGCGGGTCGAGCGGATCGCCCATGCGCAGGCTTCGGGTCTCTGCCAGGGCCAGCTCCAGCGCCTCGGCATAACGGCTGGCGGGCAGCAGCATGCGGGTCAAGGCGGTGCAGGTCTGTCCGGAGTTGATCATCACATCCTGCACGCCGTAACGCACCGCCGCCGCCAGATCGGCATCTTCGCCGATCAGCAGCGGCGACTTGCCGCCCAGTTCCAGGCAGACCCGCTTGACCGAAGGCGCTGCCGCCTGGGCCACGCGAACGCCAGCGCCGGTGGAGCCGGTGAACGAGATCATGTCGACGTCCGGGTGTCTGGCCAAGGCTTCACCGACCTTGGAACCGGGCCCGCTGACCAGGTTGAACACCCCGGCCGGCAGCCCGATGGCCTCGATCATTTCCGCCAGCAGGAAGGCATGCAGCGGGGTTTCCTGGCTCGGCTTGACCACCACCGTGCAACCGGCCGCCAGTGCCGGCGCGAGTTTGCCGATCAACTGGTGCAGCGGGTAATTCCACGGATTGATGAAGGCACAGACACCCACCGGCTCGCGAATCACCAGGGAGTTGCCGACCTCGCGCACCTCATCCATCAACCCGGCGATTTCGACGTAGTGTTCCAGCCCGGCGATCGGCCCCTCGACCTGAACCGAGCGACACCACTGCACCGGCATGCCGAGCTCGGCGGTGATCACCTGCGCCATTTCGTCCGCCCGCGCTCGCAACTGCTCGACCAGTGCGCGGATATAAGCCGCGCGGACGCTGGACGAGGTTCGCGACCATGAACCAAAGGCCCGTCGGGCCGCCGCCACGGCGCGATCAACGTCACGCTCGTCGCCCAACGGCACGGAGCCTGCGACCTGTTCAGTGGCCGGATTGATCACCTCGGCCAGGCCCTGGCCGGAGGGTCGCTGCCAGGCGCCATCGATAAACAGCCTGCTGTAATTACGCATCGCCCCGTCCCTCCATCAATTCATTGGCGCAGCGGACAATCCGCTGGCAGGCATCGCGCAGGGGTTCGGTGCCCACTACCAGCCCCAGGCGAATATGCCCGGCGGCACTCGGGCCGAACGCTTCACCGGCCAGCACCGAGACGCCGTGTCGATCCAGCAGGCGGTCGGCGAAGGCCTGGGCGCTGAGCCCGGTGTCGCGGATGTCGACCATCACGAACATCCCGCCATCGGGCTTCAAGGCACGCACGCCAGGGCAGTCAGCCAGGCATTCGCAGACCAGGTCCCGGCGCTGGCGATAGGCCTGGCGCATGGCCTCGAGTTCCGGCAGTTGGGTCTCCAGCGCGACGACCGCGGCGTCCTGAATAAAATCCGGGGAGCCGTAGAGCATGCACAGCGCGAGGTTTTCCAGATGCCCGGCGAGTGACGGTGGCGCGACCACCCAGCCGACGCGCCAGCCGGTCATGGCGTGGGATTTCGACAGGCTGTTGAGGGTCGCGGTACGCTCGGCCATGCCTGGCAGACTGGCCGGGCTGACGTGCTCGCCTTCGAACAACAGCTCGCTGTAGACCTCGTCGGAAATCAGCCACAGGTCATGGGCAATGCACAGCTCGGCCAGCGCCTGCCAGGTGGTGCGCGGCAAGCTGGCGCCGGACGGGTTGTGCGGGCTATTGAGCGCCAACGCGCGAGTACGCGGGGTAATGCGTGCGGCGACGTCTTCCGGCAACACCCGGAAGCCGTTCTCGGAGCGCACCGGTACTGGAATCACCACCGCGCCGCAGGCACCGAACACGGCTTCATAGGTGACGTACATCGGCTCGGCGACTATCACTTCATCGCCGGGATTGAGCACGCACTGGGCGACGCTGAACAGCGCACATTGCGCGCCGGCCAGCACCACCACCTGATCGGCATCGACCGGTTGGCCGCTGCGTTGCCGATGGCGTTTGGCGATGCTTTCACGCAGGGCACGCTTGCCGCGCACTTCGGCGTAATGGGTATGGCCCGCCAGCAGGCTATCGATGGCCGCTTGCACGATCGGCACCGGGGTATCGAAATCCGGGTCGCCCACCGACAGCAACAGAATGTCCCGGCCCTGCTCCTGAAGCGCCAGGGCGCGGTAATGAATCTCCCAGGCGGCGGCACCGTCACCGGCGACACGTTGGGTCAGATCGGAAAAACGCATGGGCTTGTTCCTTGTTGATGGTTTAACCGACCAACGCACAGGCGTGCTTGAGTTCGATCAGGGTCACGCCGTTTCGTTGGAAGCCGGCACGCAGGTCGGTTTGCAGTTCGTCGAGGCTCCGGGGTTGCGTCACGGTGCAACCAAAGGCCCGGCCCAATGCGGCAAAATCCGGGTTGCGCGGCAGCACGCCAATCGGTTCGATGTCGAGGCCGAGCATGTCGTCGCGGATCTGCCCCAAGGCTTCGTTGTTCCACAACAGCACCACCAGCGGGCTGTCCAGCTCTTCCACGGCGGTCGCCAGTTCTTGCGCGGTGTAGAGAAAACCGCCGTCGCCGACCAACACCAATCCGGGCCGGTCCGGCGCGCCGAACTTGGCGCCGATACCCGCCGGCAAGCCATAACCCAAGGTGCCGTAACCGGTCGGGTGCAGCCAGCTGCGCGGCGCCTGGCTGCTGAAGGCGTAGTTGCCGGTGTAGGCCAGTTGAGTCATGTCGCTGCTGATAAAGGCGTTGTCCGGCAGTTCGGCCGACACCCGGTCGAGGATCGCCTGATGGATCGACTGCAAGGTGCCGTGCCCGTTCTTGACCGCTTTGCGCAAGGTGTCGACGGCCTGGATGGCAGCGCTCGCATCCCGTGCGGATTCGGGCAGGCGCTCCAGCAAGGCCACGACGGTTTGCCGCGCATCGCCCTGCAAGGCCACCGTGCACGGATAGAAGTCGTTGAACTTGCGCGAGTCGATATCCACCCGCAGCAGCTCGGCATTCAGCGGCAGACGTTCACGCCAGTAATCGGTGTCGGCCATCTCGGTGCCCACTGCGAGCACCACATCGGCCTGGGCGATCAGCGCCCAGCCCGGTTCCACACACAGGGTCGACCCCGCATTCAACGGTGCATCCGGCGGCAACAAGCCCTTGCCGGCGACGCTGCTGAAAAACGGCGCGGCCAGTCGCGTGCTCAAGGCCTCGAGCGCCTGGGCGGCATTCAGCGCACCGCCGCCGGCGATGATCATCGGCCGGCGTGCCGCCTGCAGTTTCGCCACCGCCTGATCCAGCGCCTCGGCAGCCGGCAGACCGCGTCCCGGACGGCGCACCACTTCATTGCTCCAGTCACGCGTTACGGGCGCGGCCAGCACATCCAGCGGCACCGAAATATGCACCGGACGCGGCCGTTCGCTGTCGAACACCGCGTAAGCGCGGGCGATCAGCTCGGGCAAATCCTCGGCACTCAAGGCCACCGCCGAAAACGCGGTGATCGGCGCGGTCATGGCGCGCTGATCCTGGGTTTCGTGCAGGCAACCCCAACCTTTGCCAAGACTGGCCGTATGGTTGACGCTGGAAATCACCAGCATCGGGATCGAGTCGGCGTAGGCCTGGCCGATCGCGGTCGCGGCATTGGTCACGCCGGGGCCGGTGATGATGAAGCACACCCCCGGCTTGCCGCTGACCCGCGCATAGCCGTCGGCCATGAAACCGGCCCCTTGCTCGTGCCGGGTCAGCACATGGCGAATGCCACTGCCGGGCAAGCCGCGATACAGCTCCAGGGTGTGCACGCCAGGAATGCCGAACACGGTGTCGACGCCGTAATTGGCCAACAGGCGCACCAGGGTCTGGCCGCCGGTCAAGGTTTTGCTTTGCATGCTCAGATCCTCAAGCTTGGCCGAGGCGTATCAACGCATCGACCGCAGTGGTGCCATGGGCACCGACCAACAATGGGTTCACATCGAGTTCGAGCAACTGCCCGGCGTTCTCACAGGCGTAGTCCGCCACGGCGCGGATCGCGGCCACCAGCGCTTCCAGATCCGCGGCTTCGCGACCACGAAAGCCTTGCAGCAAGGCGGCGCTGCGCAGGCTCGACAACGCGTGGCGAATGGCCCCGTCGGTGGTTGGCAGCAGCAGGCTGCGGCTGTCCTTGAGCAGCTCCACCAGAATCCCCCCGGCGCCGATGACCAGCGCCAGGCCGAACCCGGTTTCGCGCTTGATCCCCACGATCAGCTCGGCCAAGGGCGGGGTGGCCATGCGCTCCAGCAGCACCTGATCGAAGGCCACCCCCGGTGCGTAGTCGGCGATCCGCGCGCGCATCTGTTCCAGGGCGTCACTCAAGGCCTGCGGATCGCGCAGGTTCAGTGCCACGGCACCGGCTTCGGTCTTGTGCGGCAGCTCGGCGCTGACCGCCTTGAGCACCAGTGGATAACCCAGCGAATTCGCCGCGTTCAACGCCTCGCCCGGCGTGCTCAACACGCCTTGCGGTATCGGCAGGCCAAAGGCGCGCAAGGCCTGCTTGGATTGCCATTCATCAAGCAGTTGCCCCTCGCCTTCCAGCGCTTGCGGGCAGAGCGGCACCAGCGCCGACTCACCGAGAGCAAGCAGCGCCAGGCGTTTGCGCTGATAACCGGCGATCCGCCCCCACGCCGCCAAGCCATCCTCGACGCCCTGCAATGCCGCCACACCGCGCGCATGCAGTCGCTCGCGAGCACTGGCCGGCAGCAGTTCGGGAAAGGCCGAGGTGACGAAACCGGTCTTGCCGTGACGGCTCAACGCGTCGCAATACAGCTCCAGCAGCAGGTCACATTCCTTGCGTTCACCGGTGGCCTCCGAGGGGTAATCGAGCACCAGGATGGCGGCGTCGGCTTCGGTGCGCAGGGCGCTGTCGAGCATCTTGTCCAGCGCTTCGCGGTCACCCCAGATCGCCGTGGTGAAATCCAGCGGGTTGACCAGATTGGCGTAGCTCGGCAGCACCTGATCGAGTTCGACCCGCTGGCTTTCATCGAGCTTGGGCAGGCGCAAGTCATTGCGTTCGGCATAGTCGGCAATCAACCCGGCATCGCCACCGGAACAGGCCAGGGCGATCAGGCTGTTGCCCGCCGGCAGATTGCCGCAGGCAGCGGCTTTCAGGGTTTCGACAAAACTCACCGGACCACTGACGCGAATCACTCCGAGGCGCTCGAACAGGCTGTCGTACAACACATCGGAACCGGCCAGCGAGCTGGTGTGGCTGAGGGCCAATTCGGCGCCGATCTGCGACACCCCGGTTTTCAGCGCGATGATCGGAATCCCTTTTTCCAGCGCCTTGTGTGCCGCTCGAGCAAAGCCTGGAACGTTTTTCAGGCCTTCCAGATGCAGGCCGATCGCGGTGACGCGCGGCTCGTCGAGCAGCACATCCATCAGCTCGGCGATGCCCAGTTGCGCCTGGTTGCCGACTGAAGCCATATAGGCCACCGGCAACGAGCGGTCACTCATGGACAGGTTGTAGGCAAAGTTGCCGCTCTGGGTCAGCACTGCCACGCCCTTCTCGACTGTCTTGGCGCCATGGGCGACCGGCCACAGGGCCGAGCTGTGCAGGTAATCGAGCAAGCCGTAGCAGTTGGGGCCGAGCAAGGCCATGTCGCCGGCCGCCTTGAGCAACTGGTCTTGCAGGGCCTGGCCTTGCGCGCCGGTCTCGGCGAAACCCGAGGCGTAGCAAATCGCCCCGCCCGCGCCCCTGGCCGCCAGTTCGGCGACACAGGTCAAGGTCAGCTCGCGGTTGGTGGCGATGAACACCGCGTCCGGGCCACACGGCAGTTCTGCCACGCTACGTACACAGGGCACGCCTTCGAGGCTGTCGTGCTGCGGGTTGACCAGCCACATCTGGCCTTGATAACCGCCCTCGGCACAGCGCTTGAGCGCACGGGCCATGCTCCGGCCGCCAATGAATGCCAGGTGGCGCGGCGCGAGCAGGCGTTTGAGGTTGTCGCGAATCTGTTGGGACATGTCCGTTCTCCGACCTGATCAGCGCAGCAGCGGCCGCAGTAATTCGCGGGAAATAATGTGACGCTGGATCTCCGAGGTGCCTTCCCAGATTCGCTCGATCCGGGCATTGCGCCAGATGCGCTCGACCGGACCTTCGTCCATCAAGCCCATGCCGCCGAAAATCTGCACCGCTTCGTCGGCCACGCGACCGAGCACTTCACTGGCGAACAACTTGGCCATCCCGGCTTCGCCGTCGGTCATGCTGCCCTGATCCATTTTCCAGGCGGTGTGCAAGGTCAAGAGTTCGGCAGCGCGGATTTGCGTGGCCATGTCGGCCAGCTTGAACGACACCCCTTGATAGGTGCCGATGGGTTGGCCGAACTGCTTGCGGTCCGCCGCCCATTGCAGCGAAACGTCCAGCGCCCGCTGGGCCTGGCCGACGCAGTTGGCGGCGACCATTACCCGCCCGGCGGTTAGCCAGGCGTTGGCCACTTCCCAGCCCTTGCCGACTTCGCCGAGCACTTTGGCAGCCGGGACGCGGCAATCGTCGAAGAACATTTCATAGGTGTGATAACCGCGGTTGCTGACGCACTTGGGCCCGCGGCGGATCGTCATGCCTGGCGTGCCCCGGTCGACCAGGAACGAGGTCACGGCGTTGCGCTGGCGACCGTTGTGTTCGTAGGTGTCGGTCACGGCGAAGACAATCGCGAAATCGGCGTGCCCGGCATGGCTGATGAAGTGCTTGCTGCCGTTCAACACAAAGTCGTCACCGTCGCGCACGGCACGGGTCTTGATCGCATTGGCGTCAGAGCCGGCCCCCGGTTCGGTGAGGGCGAAGCAGTCGATCTTTTCGCCCTGGATGCACGGCAGCAAATAGTCCTGGATCTGCTGGCCGGTGCAGGCCATGAGGATTTTCGACGGGCGTGCGACGAACACATGCATCGCCCACGACACCTTGGACAGTTCGCGTTCGATCAATGCCTGGGAGAGGTAGTCGAGCCCGCCTCCGCCTACTTCTTCAGGCATGTTGAAGGCATAGAAACCCGCCGCCACTGCCTTGCCGCGAATCTGTGCGGCGAGTTCCGGCGACACTTCATCGGCGCGATCCACCGCTTCTTCATGGGGCAGCAGTTCCTTGGCGACAAAACTGCGTACCGCGTCCACCAACATGTCTTGTTCTTGGGTCAGCTGGAAATTCATAACGCTACCTGTTCTTCGATAATCGTTTTATTCGTGGCTGCGATGCCGCTTTTATTGGCCAACCTTATTTACCTACAAAGGCAGGCGGACGTTTTTCCATGGCCGCGCGCAAGGCCTCTGCGCCATCGACACTGCGACCACAGAGCAGACCGGCGGCGAGTTCCGCGCTCAGTTGTTCCGGCAGGCTGCGCCGGGCGCCTTCACGCATCAGTTGCTTGGTCTGGGCAAACGCGAAGGTCGGGCCGCTGGCCAGGCGCGCGGCCAGTTCGCCTACCACGCCCGGCAGTTGTTCATCGGCGCAGACTTCGCTGACCAGGCCGGCCGTCAAGGCGCGGTCGGCACTCCAGAGTTCATCGAGGAACAGCAGGCGCTTGGCCTGCTCGGTGCCGATCAGACGTGGCAGATGCCAGCTGGCACCGGCGTCCGGCGAGTAGGCCATGCTGGTGTAACCGGCCTTGAACCGGGCGGACTGCGCGGCAACCCGCAAGTCGCAGCACAGGGTCAAATCCATCCCGGCGCCGACGGCGGTGCCGTTGATCGCGGCAATGGTCGGTTTATCGAGGCTGTACAGGCGGCTCATCATGGCGTGGGCGGTTTCTGTCCAGCCGTAGCTTTCCAGCGCCCCGCGGGCCTCGGCTTCGGCCCATTCGGCGAGGTCGGCACCGGCGCAGAAACTGCGGCCGGTTCCGGTCAGCACGATCACTCGCACCGCCGGATCGACGTTGAATTGGTCGAGCAAGGCGTGAAGGCTTTTCAGCGTCGGAATGTCCAGCGCGTTGCGTTGCGCGGCACGGTTGAGCGTGATCCAGGCAACACCCGCTTCGACCTGACTGAGCAGAGAAGATTGAGTAGTCATACGAGTCCTCGAATTGTTGTGTTTGGCATGAGGGGGGAGCGCTATGGCGACCATACTAAACGAGTGTTCAGTAAGGCGGCAATCCTGTGGCCTGGGTGTTTGTAACTGTCGTAAAATCTATCTAACTTATTGTTTTAAAAAGGAATAACTAGAGTATTCGGATACCCGCCGAGAAAGTTGTTACATCTTCGAACAACTGACTACGGGGGTCTTGAGGTCGAGGAGATCCCTGTAGGAGCTGGCTTGCCAGCGAAGGCGGCGTGTCAGTCGACACATGTATCGGCTGATAGACCGTCTTCGCTGGCAAGCCAGCTCCTACAGGGGGGGCGACCGGCTGCTCCTACAGTGTTTTTTATTTGCCGGCTTAGACCGTCGGCAGCGTCTGAGCAATAGCCGCCTGGCGCTTGCGGTTGGTCAGGAAGTAAGCGCCATAGCAGAGGGCAATAAAACCAAAACCCCAATACAGCGACGGACGCTGCGTCTCGTCCAGCGCCAGGAATACGAACAGCGAACAGCACAAGGCGATGCACAGCAGCGGCAGGAACGGGAACCAGGGTGCACGGTATTTCAGATCGCTGAGCTTGCCGCCTTCCCGGATGAAGGCGCGACGGAATTTATACTGCGCCAGCGCAATCACGATCCAGGTCACAGTACCGGCCATGCCGCTGACGGCCATCAACACCATAAACAGGGTGTCGGCGGCAATGAAGCTGGTCAGCAGCGACACCAGGGCAAAGCACAGGGTGATGCTCAGCGCCCGCAATGGCACGCCGCGGGAACTCAAGGGCGCGAGGCTTTTCGGGGCCATGCCGGTTTTCGACATGGTCCAGAGGATCCGCGTCGAGGCATACAGGCCGGAGTTACCCACCGAGAGAATCGCGGTGAGGATCACGAAGTTCATCAAGTCGGCGGCGTAAGGAATGCCGACCATGTCGAACACCTGCACGAACGGACTTTCCATCAACCCGGCCTGCTGCCATGGGACGATGGCGGAGAGCACCACGATGGCCAGCACATAGAAGATCAGCACCCGGAACACCACGTTGCGCACCGCCTTGGGGATGCTCTTCTCCGGCTGGTCGGTTTCGCCAGCGGCAACGCCCATGATTTCACAGCCCTGAAAGGCATAGACCACCGTCATCATCACCGCGAACACCGCCGACAGACCGTTGGGGAACAGCGAGTCGCCGATCAGGTTGCTCATCATCGGCGCCGGGGCGCCGCTGGTCAGCGGTATCGCGCCGAAAATCACCAGGACCCCCACGATGATAAAACCGAGGATCGCCGCCACCTTGATCCCGGAGAACCAGTATTCCGCTTCACCGAAGGCGCGAGTGGCCAGGGCGTTCAACCCGAACAGCACCACCACAAACAGCGCCGACCAATACCAGATAGGGATGCTCGGAAACCAGCGCACCATCAACATGCCCGCCGCGGTGAACTCCAGGCCGACCGTGGTCGCCCAGCTCATCCAGTACACCCAGCCGATCATGAACCCGGTGGCGGGCCCGATGTACTTTGTGGCATGGGTCTGGAACGAGCCGGACACCGGCATCTGCACCGACAGCTCGCCGAGGCAGACCATCACCAGGTACATCAGGAAGCCGGCCACCAGGTAAGCCAGGATCGCCCCCATCGGACCGCCCTGGTTGATGGTGACGCCCGAGCCCATGAACAACCCGGTGCCAATCACCCCGCCCAGCGACAGCATGAAAATGTGCCGGCTTTTCAAGGCTCGGGTCAGTTGTATGCCTTTACGTTCGATAGATTCGCTCATGGCAGCACCTCTCAGGACTGGGCGAGGTGCGGGGTGGATGACAGGAGGTCATCGCGCGGGGAAAGATCAGCTTTACGGCAGTTCATTATTATTATCTCCAATAAGCTTCGAAGACCGCGTCCGGCGCGGTTGTGCCGATTATTGGAAAGCCATGTAAGTTCGCGTTGAAGCTGAAGATCAAAGTTGTAAAAAGTCGTAACGATTTTGTACGTCAGGCGTTCAACACGTCCGCCAGTACCTCTTGCGAACCCTGCAACACCCCATGAAACCTCGGCACCAACGCTTGCACTGCCGCCGTGTCGTTGCTCAGTGCCGCCTGTTCCAGGGCGCGCAAGACCTCGGCCAAGGCGCAAAAGCCCAGTGAGTCACTGCTCCCGGCCAAACGGTGGGCCAGGTGCGCAACCTCGGTACAGTCACCGGCTTCAATGGCTTCGATCAGCGCCACGCGGTGCTGGGCAATCGAGTCGCGCAGCACCCCCAGCAAACCCTGAAGTTTCTGCTCGCCGAGCAAGCTGCGATGGGTGTGCAGCAATTGCCAGTCCATCAGTTGCCAGCCCAGCGGATGAGTGTCCGCTGCCGGCTCGGGCATCGGCCGTTCACCGGCCAGTGCCTGGCGCAGGTTGTCGAGCTTCAGCGGCTTGGCGAGAATGCCTTGCATGCCGGCATCCAGATAACCGCGAACCAGCGCCGGCTGCACACTGGCAGTCAGGGCGAAGATCCGGCTGTGTTGATTGGGCCCCGGTGTGCTGCGGATCAGTTTGCACAGTTCGACGCCACTCAAGCCCGGCAGATGCACATCGAGCAGAATCAACTCGAAGGACTGCCGGCGGCAAAGTTCCAAGGCTTGCTCGGCATCTTCCGCGAGGCTGACCCAGTGCCCGTCGCGTTCCAGCAGGCCGCTGACCACCTCGCGGTTCAGCGCCACGTCTTCGACCACCAGAATGCTCAGAGGCTGAACCGGTGAAGGGGTACGCGTGACAGGCGCCGCGGCCAAGGCCGGTTGCAGCGTCAGCTCGAACCAGAAGCAACTGCCCTGCCCTTCCTGGCTGTCGACACCGATGCGCCCGCCGAGCAATTGCACCAGGTGTTTACTGATGGCGAGTCCCAGCCCGGTACCGCCATAACGCTGGGCCACGTCTTCGTTGGCCTGGGTGAAGCGCTCGAAGATCTTTTCCTGCACGGACGCCGCGATGCCGATGCCATTGTCGGTCACGCTGAACCGCAGGCGTTGCCCTGTGGACGGGTCGCCCGCCGTCAGCAGCGCGACTTCGACGCTAATGTGCCCGGCCTCGGTGAACTTGATGGCGTTGGCCAACAGGTTACTCAACACCTGACGTAAAAACTGCTCGGCGCCACGACACCGATCGTCGACCTGCGGATCAACCCGACACTGCAGTTGCGTGCCATTGCTCAGCCCCCGCGGTTCAAGCAGCGTCAGTACCTCATCGAGCAGCTGCCTGAGCGAGAAGTCGACCTGCTCCGGATGGCTTTCGCCCTCCTCCAGCCGGGCGAAATACAGCACTTCGTTGAGAATCGTCAGCAGACCTTCGCCGGCTTTGTACAGTGCTTCCAGGCGTTTGCCGTCGCGCTCGTCGAGGCTGGCGCCGCGCAGCAATTGGGCCATGCCGAGAATGCCATTGAGTGGCGTGCGCAGTTCATGGCTCATGGTGGCGAGGAAGCGCGACTTGGCGAGGTTGGCCGCTTCGGCCTCATCCTTGGCGCGCAGCAGACTGGCCGTGCGCCGCTCGACCATTTTCTGCAGTTCGTCGCGCTTGTCCTGCAGCGCCAGGCGGTCGACTTCGCGGCGGTGGATATCGCTGAGAATCGCCCGGCGCATGTCATCCAGGGCGTGCGCCACGGTATCGATTTCGTCTTCGCTGCCGGTGCTGCTTTTGTCCAGGCGCAAAGGTTCATGCCAGTCACCGGCGGCAATGCGCCGGGCAAAATCGGCCATGACCTGCAAATGCCGAGTCACCAGCCGGTAGAACAACCCCGACAGCGCCACCGCCAGACCGCAGAGGAACACGCTCATCCATAACAGGCTGGTCAGGCCGGTGGCGTACAGCCGGCGATACACCGCGTCCAGGTCGGTACTGACTTCCAGCTCGCCCAGGTGTCGCGACGGGCCGGACGGCGGCTGATAATTGAGCTGGAAACGCTCGATGCGCAAGGGGCCGGCCGGCGCGGCGCTACCTTGCAGCAGGTCGAAATCGGGACTGCGCAAATGCACCCGGGCCACATCGGAAAAATCCACCAGGCCGCGCAGTTGCACATTCAACTGCTCCTGATTGAGATCCCAGAGGCTGCGTTCCAGGCTTGCCAGGTAGCCGGCACGGATCAGCTCCATGCGCGAATCGATATCGCGCATTTCACGGCGGTACTCGAAATACAGCTGCACGGTGCTGGCGAGTATGGTGAAGCACAGGCTGAACAGCAGGATGAACAGCAGCAGACGGCGCAACAGGCCGCCGGGACTGGCGCGGCTCATGGCGCGTCCGCCGGCAGCTTGATCATGTCGCGATAGGTGGCTTCACTCTCGTTCAACCAGCGTTCGATCTCGCCCGCGTCAACCATCCGCTGCAGTTCGGCGTCGATCGCGGGCATGCGCTCGGCCAGGGTGGAACGGCGCGATACGGCGACCCGCAAATAGTCGACGCTCAATGACTGGGGCAACGCCTGGATGTCGGCGGCACCCGGCAGGTTTTCCACGAACAGCTGCCCGGTGCGCCGCTCATGGGTGATGAAATCGATTCTGCCGCGAATCAGCTTGCCGAAGTTCTGTCGACTGTCGGAGACCCATTCGATATTGCCGTGCCGGGCGACGAAGCGATCGAAGTCCAGGCCATAGCTTTCACCAAACAGCAGGCCGCCGCGGTAATTGCCGAGGTCTTCAAGCCGTTCGAACTTCACCGGGTGTTGGCGGTTGAAGAACACCGCGACCTCTTCACGCAACACCGGCACCGTCGAGAAGCGCATGCTCTGTTCACGCTGCGCCGTGCTGTAGGCCAGGACCACGTCGACCCGGCCTTCGGCGGCGTCCAGCAGGCAGCGCTTCCAGTTGCCCAGCACGACGATCTCGACCTCGTACCCCAGGTTGCCTAATAAGGTCTTCACCACACTGGGCGCCAGGCCGCGCACCTGTTTGCCGTCGCTCCAGGAAATCGGCGGGTAGACCGGATAATCGCAGTAACGAATGGTCTCGGCCGCAGCCGAGGTGCCCGTCAGTGCCAGCAGTAACCCGAGCAGTCGCCACATAAGGTTCAGGCAGCCACGCTGGCGGTGAACAGATAACCGGCGCCATGGATGGTAATGATCAGTTGCGGCTCGGCAGGATCGTCATGCAACTTGCGCCGCAAGCGCCCGACCAGCACGTCGATGGAGCGGTCGTTGGGTACCCATTCACGGTTGCGGATCTGATCCATCAACTGATCGCGGCTCAAGGTATGCCCGCTGTTGCGCAGGAAGACACTGAGCAACTGGAATTCACCCTGGGTCAGCAGGGTTTCGCCACCGGCATCATCGATCAGGCGTCGGCGATCGGTGTCCAATCCCCAGGCAGCGAACTGTTTGACCTGGCGCAACGCCGGCGCCGGCTGCTGCAACTGGGCATGGCGCACCCGGCGCACCAGGTTCTTCGCCCGCGACACCAGTTCACGTGGATTGAGGGGTTTGATCACGTAATCGTCAGCGCCGCATTCGAGGCCGACGATGCGGTCGATTTCGTCATTGCGCCCGGTAATCAGGATGATACCGACTTCCGAGCGCACCCGCAGCTCGCGGGTCAGGGTCAGGCCATCCTTACCCGGAAGGCGGATGTCCAGCATCACCAGGTCGACCGTGTTGGTCGCCAGAAAAGTTTCGGCCAGTTCCGCCGTCGCGGCGCAGTGCACGTCGTAACCTTCTTGCGAAAGATAGGCGTGAAGGAGTTCGCGAATCAGCAAATCGTCGTCGACGATCAGTACCCGAGGAGTCATCGCTTGGTGTTCCTGCATAAGCCCGAAGGGCATGTTTCTTATTAGAATGAGTCCCGCTTGAGCGGCAGAGAGTAGCTATTGCTGAACGATCGATCAACAGCCCTCTGTCTGCAAACTGAAACGCTGGCGACCGCCGGCCTGCAAACCGTCGACCCAGGCTTCGCAAATCTGCACGCCCTGGCTCGGGGTGAAGGTGCCGGGGTTGAGTCCCGACTCCAGCCACAAGCCATCGAGCAGCGCGCTCAGGCTGATGGCGGCAAGGTCGGCATCGAAAGCCTCCCAGCCCTCCTGCCGGGCCAGATCGTTGAGCACCTTGCGCAACTCGCTGCGGTATTCGCCATAGGAATGCTCATGGGCGAGATTGATCGCTTCGGCGGTCTTGACCGCGCCCCAGAACGCCAGCCAGGCATCCAGCAGTTGCGGGTCCAGCAGTTCGGCGGAGAACGAGGCGCGAAAAAACGCTGACAGACGCTCGCGGGCATTCGGTGCGGCTTGCTCCATGGCGTCGCGTAACAGGCTCATGACTCGCCCGGTGACCGCCCGATAGGCTTCGGCCACCAGCTCATCCTTGCCGGAGTAGTGATGGCTGATCAACCCGACCGATACCCCCGCTTCAGCCGAGATCTTGCGGATCGAAGCCCCCTGGAAGCCATGGCGCTTGAGGCACACCAGCGTCGCCTCGATCAGGTTGGCCTTGCGCAACTCCGGCTCCATTCGGGAAAAGCGGGCTTCCTGGGTCATGGGCATCGATCTCCTTGGAACAGTCGTTGGGCGGGTCTTTTGCAGTCACTTAGCTGAACAACTGTACAGCATCTCTGTAGGAGCGAGCTTGCTCGCGATGGACTCAAGAGCGGCGCGTTTGTTCAGAAAACACGCGTTATCGTTAACGTCCATCGCGAGCAAGCTCGCTCCTACAGGGGGCACACCTTTCTCTTAACTGACTGGCATTGGAGCAAGCCCCCCGCCTCAGGGCATTGCGCTCAATCCCGATAACCCGGCGCCACTCGATCCGCCAACCGCAACAACGCCGACCATGCCAACTGCATGGCATCCGGATCATTCAGCTCGCCTTCCGCCAATGGCCGACCCGGCTCGTTGAACTGGCGCTCGGTGTGCTCGCAAACGGCCGCCGGTGGCAGCACCAGTTCGCCGCAGGCCTGTGCCGCCAATTGGATCTCGCAGGCTTTTTCCAGGTAGTACATGCGCAGGAAGGCCTGGCCGACGCTTGCACCGACGGTCAACAAACCGTGGTTGCGCAGCATCAACACCGTCTTGTCACCCAGGTCATGCACCAGTCGCTGCTGCTCGCCCAGATCCAGCGCCACGCCCTCATAGTCGTGGTAAGCAACCCGTTCGTAGAACTCCATGGAGATCTGATTCACCGGCAACAACCCGCACTTCAACGCCGCCACCGCGCAACCGGCCCGGGTGTGGGTATGCAGCACGCACTGCGCATCTTCGCGGGCACCGTGGATGGCGCTGTGAATCACGAAGCCCGCCGGGTTGACCGGATACGGCGACGACTCCACCGCACGGCCATCGAGGTCGATCTTGACCAGGCTGGAGGCGGTGATTTCGTCGAACATCAGCCCATAGGGGTTGATCAGGAAGTGATGTTCAGGCCCCGGCAGACGCACCGAGATGTGGGTGAAAATCAGGTCACTCATGCGAAAGTGCGCGATCAACCGATAACAGGCAGCCAGCTCCCGGCGCAGGCGTTCTTCGGTAAGACGTCGCTCTGTAAGAAGTTGCTCGCTCGAAACCTGCTCGGCAGCGGCAGCCGCCGGGTGTGCAATTTCATTCATTGTTTCTGCTCTCTGGGCTGATCGTCTGCGCGAAGAATAGGACTCGACGTCGCAATCTATTTATCGGCCATTAAAAAAACAAGTTGATTTTTTACTGAGGGTAAATTTCTATAGCAAAATAATAAAAACGCCGAACCCTCTGTTTTTCCAGCTTCGGCTCGCCTGGAGTATCGCACCATGCCGACTTCCACCCCAGCGTTCGCGCGCCTGTTCGAACCGCTGCAGATCCGTGGCAAGCGCCTCAAGAACCGCATCATGTCCAGCGGACATGACACTTCGATGCCGACCGACAACCTGGTCAACGAGCAATTGATCGCCTATCACCGGGCGCGTGCCGAAGGCGGCGTCGGGCTGATCGTGCTGCAGGTTGCCGGGGTGCATGACAGTGCGCGCTACACCTCCCATGTGCTGATGGCCACCGATGACGCCTGCATCGACGGTTATCGACAGCTGGCCGACACCTGTCATGCCCATGGCACGGTGGTGCTCTCGCAGATTTTCCATCCGGGGCGGGAAATCATGGAGTCCAGCGATGGCCTGCTGGCCGTCGCCTACTCGCCGTCGGCGGTGCCCAACGAACGTTTTCGGGTCATGCCGCGCGCGCTGGATCAAGCCATGATCGATGAGATCGTCGCCGGTTATGGCGCGGCGGCCCGGCGTTTATACCAGGCCGGGCTGGACGGCGTGGAAGTGGTCGCCAGCCATGGTTACCTGCCCGCGCAATTCATCAACCCGCGGGTCAACCGGCGCACCGACGGCTACAACGGCGACCTGCAACAGCGCCTGCGGTTTTTGCGCGAAGTCATTGCGGTGGTCCGCGCCAACACCGATGAGCAATTCATCATCGGCTTGCGCATCAGTGCCGATGAGCGCGACCCCGAAGGCCTGACCGAAGACGAGTCGCTGGCGGCGGTCAAGTCATTGCAACAGCAGCTGGATTACGTGCACATCGTCGCCGGCACTTCGGCATCGTTGGGCGGTGCCGTGCATATCGTGCCGCCGATGGCCATCGAAGCGGCCTACCTGGCCAAGGAAGCCGGGACGTTCAAGGCCAGCCTGTCGATTCCGCTGTTCGTCACCGGTCGCATCAATCAGCCGCAAGAAGCCGAGCTGATCATTGCCCGGGGTCAGGCCGATGTCTGCGGCATGACCCGCGCACTGATCTGCGACCCGCAAATGCCGAACAAGACCGATGCCGGGCGCAGCGAGGATGTACGAGCCTGTATCGCCTGCAATCAGGCGTGCATCGGGCACTTCCACAAAGGCTTGCCGATTTCCTGCATCCAGCATCCGGAAACCGGGCGTGAGCTGATTTTCGGCAAGCTGCAAGCGACGACCAGCCGCAAGCGCATCATGATCGCCGGCGGTGGCCCGGCCGGGATGAAGGCGGCCGCCGTCGCCGCCGCACGCGGGCATGAGGTCACACTCTACGAAGCCGGTGCACAGCTCGGCGGGCAAGTCCTGCTGGCGCAACTGCTGCCGCGGCGCAGCGAATTCGGCGGCGCCAGCACCAACCTGCAGCGGGAAATGCAACTGGCAGGCGTACGCGTGGTGTGCAACACCCGCGTCGACCGGGCGCTGGTCGAACGCGAACGGCCGGACCTGGTGATTGTTGCAACCGGCGCCGAACCCTACTGGCCGGCCTTCGAACGGGGTGGCGAACTGCACGTGGTGGATGCCTGGCAGGTACTGCGCGACGAGGTCAAGCCAGGACGTTCGGTGCTGGTCGTCGACTGGCGGTGCGACTGGATTGGACCTGGCATCGCCGAACGCCTGGTGCGTGCCGGCCATCAGGTGCAGCTGGCAGTCAACGGCACCCATTGTGGAGAAAACCTGCCACTGTACGTGCGCGACCAATTGGCCGGCGAACTGCACAAGTCGGGCATCCCCATCACACCTTACGCCCGCCTATACGGCTGCGATGACAGCACCGTGTACATGCAGCATACCGCCAGCGCCGAGCCGATCATTTTCGAAGACATCGACACGCTGGTGCTGTGCCAGGGTCATCAGCCGGTGGATACCCTCGGCGCGGAACTGCAAGGGCTGGTGGAGTTCCGGCGGATCGGCGACTGCCTGGCACCGCGCACCGCCGAAGAAGCGATTTATGACGGCTTGAGGGTTGCGTGGGACCTCTGAGGCTGCTCTATACTCCCGGCCTTTGTCAGCCTCCAGGCTGACCGGCCATCAAGCTCGAGGGTTTCAACCCGCTCGGGCACCGTCCGTTTCGGAGCACGCAATGAGCAACAGCAGCAACCTGCCGCCTGCCAGCGCGCCCGCCAGTCAGTCCGCTGCCGCAGGGCCGCACTTCCTCGGCACGCGCATTCGCGGCCTGCGTAAACGCCGGGGCATGACCCTGGCCGCGCTGGCAGACATGAGCGAGCTGACAGCGGGCTACATCAGCCAGCTGGAACGCAACCTGGCTTACCCGTCGATTCCGGCGTTGTTCAACATCGCCCGTAGCCTGGGCGTGACCATCCAGTGGTTCTTCGCCAGCGAAGCCAGCACGGCCCCCGAAGACAGTGGTTATGTGGTCCGCAAGCACAGCCGGATGAGCGTGCATTACGAAGACGGCATCGTGGACCAATTGCTGACCCCGCAACCCAATCGCCAGCTGGAGATCCTGCATTCGCGCTTTCCCCCTGGCACTTACAGCCAGCAAAGCTATAGCCATGAAGGCGAGGAAGCCGGCTACCTGCTCAGCGGCAGTTTCGAGTTATGGGTTGGCGAACGCCATTTCCAGCTCAATGAAGGCGACAGTTTCAGTTTTTCCAGCCAGGAACCCCATCGCTACGGCAACCCCGGCGAGGTCGACGCGGTGGTGATCTGGGTGATTACCCCACCGACGTTTTGAAGGGTAAAACAACAAGAACGCTGCCGGAACGCTTGTTCCGGACAGTGAACTTCAGTCAAGGCGGCGGGCCACAGTCTGCCAAATAATCCTCAACAGCGGCAGCAAACCCGGCACGCAGCTCGGCCACTGAATCGGCGTGAAAGCTGATGATCTCACGCACTCCCAACACTCGGCCGACGAAGATGTCGTCCCGCTCATCAAACTCGACTCGGGCCGCATAGCCTTTATAGGTCATGCTATTCATAGCTCAACTCCTGCTCGCTGAAGAAACTCGCGAGCCTCTTCTACTTGATACATCCTGGCTTCTTTCCTGGGACCGGTCGATGGGACTGATCTATTTCGGGACCAGAGCGATTCAGTCGCTTGTTGATTCCTGGTGAGTCAAATCTGAAATCGCCGCGACTACAGTCATCACCATTTCTGCGATCGCGATCTCTCCGTTCAATCTGAGGGCTGGTTTAGTCAAGTGCTTGAGCCACAGCTCATGTCTAGGTCTACTACGGCCCGCTCGACTACCCGCTTCATAGCTTTGCGCCCATGTAAGAAATTTTTGGTGGTTCGCATACATATCGCCGCCAGGCAAAATGCGCTGGCCATACCGTTGCGATTCGCGTGACCTCAAGCGCTCCATACGGAGCGGTGTCGGAGTATCAACGAATACCACCAGATCAGCGCTTTGAATCACCTCGCTCCCCCAGCTATCCAATGATCCGGACAATGCCCAAGGGAGATCAGCTAGCGCTCGTTTTAACAGAACAAGTCTTTCTTCAGGCGGACGTGATTTTTCAAAGGGCGGATCCGTCGGGTACCAATAGTAATCATCGACATCAACATGAGGCATGTGAAGCCTTTCAGCCAATGCGGCTCCTAGCGTGCTCACTCCTGCCCCTGAAGCTCCGCTGATATAAATCCGTTGGATCACCGCTTGGTCTCCTGTCTTGCGAAAATAAGGCGTGCCGTCATGTTCGCTCGCAAATTAAACATCCGCGCAAGGCGCGTGTTTAAGCGTCCTACTGCTTACCTCCTGAAAGCTACAACACCTTGCGCCGTTGCCTACGGGTACGCCAGAATCCGCCGGCTTGTACGCCTTGGGGTCGCCCGGTAACTTGATTCGTGTCACTGCCCATCAGTGATCGGGTTTAGCAGCCCGCGTTAACTCGGTTGTGCGTGCATCTGTCATGCAGGTAGTTGAACGCCTGTACTTGATGGTAGCTGTACGTAGGGCGCCCTCGGGCGCGCCGGTTTTCTGAGTTCCCCGGTCTGCTAACCTGCGTGCAGCTGCCACCCTCTTCGTTTAGCAGCAGGAGGATTGGCAACCATTAGGAAAACTCAGAACATGAAGAAGCCGTCACCAAATCCGCCAGACACTGATCCAATCTTCCCTTACGAATCTGATTTAAACAAATTCAACGAGACCGCCGAACAGGCGCTCGACGTCCACTTCCCCTCGACTGCCGACATCAAAGCCACCCCGCGCGCACCAAGCACCCTGTTTACCGTCGACCCAAAGGCCACAACCGAAACCCTCATGGTTTATCTGGTCGAAACGCTGGCCTCGGTCGATGTGATGGTTCATCACCTGGTGGATCATCTGGACGGCGGCTCGCGTCACGCCTTGTTGGGCATTTCCAACAGCATCATGCTCGCCGAAATTACAGCGAACCGGGTGCTGGATCAGGTCGATCCGCGCGAGTAGGTGGGGTTGACTGAGGCCGAATGAGTAAGCCCTGCGGTCTGTGCTGCGGTCTCTATTTTCGGGACCGCGTTTCGGCCAAGCTGCACCAAGGCTGATTCGTCTGGCCAGATACTCGGCACGGTTCGCAGTTGGAACTCATTCCCGAACATCATTCACCGACCCCAAACTGGTTTAAAAAAACAAGAAAAAAGCACCCATAAGGGTGCCTTAAGAACAAAAAACAAACCAATCACGGTTTTGGGTCGAGTCTCAAATGGCAGGACCGGGGCATAACGCAAATTCAACAGTGCCCAGTCCGATGGGAAACCGGGGTAGAAATGTCGCAGATACCACGACCACTCCCACCCCTGACCCGCAGCGTTGTTGTCAGCGCGCACTCACACAGGCTGTCGCCGACCTTGCAGCCGTTGTTTATCCACCTTGTGCTCATGGCCCTGACGCAATCGCAATGCCGCTATCGCCGCGAGCACCAGGATAATCGCCACGATTTTCATGCCGTTCATGGCATTGCCGGTACTTTGCTCGATCAACCCCATCACGGAGGGGCCGACGAAACCGCCCAGCAGGCCGCACGAGTTGACGAATCCCAACCCTCCTGCGAGTGCTGCGCCCTTGAGTCGCGAAGCGGGGTAGAGAAAAATGATCGATTGCACGACAAAGAACATCACCGCCGATATGCAGAAGCCCAGCAGACTGATCACCGGTCCCGCCAGCGAGGCGATTCCCAGGCCTGCGGCCATGGTCAGTAAACCCGCGACCAGCATTTGCCGGGCACGCGCCGGCGTGGTGGCAAATCGGGGCAGTGCAATAGCGCCCGCCGCCGCTGCCAGCCAAGGCAGTGATGTGAGCAAGCCGATCTGCAAGGTACTCAGGTCGCCGTATTTGCCGATGATGCCGGGCAGGAAAAAGATCACCGTGTAGATCGTGATCTGGTGGCAGAAGTAGACCAGGATCGCCAACAGAATCTGCGGGGTCAGGCATTGTTTGAACGAGTGACCGCCAGGGCCCGCGCCCTCCTCCGATTCCGCGGCCAACTGCCGCTCGATCTGCTCGGCTTCAGCGGCGCTCAGCCAAGGCGCCTTGCTTGGACGGTCGGGCAATTTTTTCCAGACCACCATGGCGAAGAACACCGCAGGCAGGCCCTCGAGCATGAACATCCACTGCCAGCCACGCCAGCCCCACACACCGTCCAGTTGCATGAGCGCGGCACCCAGTGGCCCGCCGATGATGTTGGCAAAACACACACCCAACAGAAAATAACCGGTAGCCCGCGCCCGTTGTTCGCGGCCGAACCAGTACGTCAGGTACAGCATGACGCCAGGAAACAGACCCGCTTCGGCGATGCCCAGCAGCAGGCGCAATACGTAAAACGACGTTTCGCCCTGGACAAACGCCATCGCCGCAGAGATCAAGCCCCAGGTGACCATGATTCGCGCAATCCAGAACCGCGCGCCGACCTTGTGCATGATCAGGTTGCTGGGCACTTCCGACAGTGCGTAGGTGAGAAAGAACAACCCGGCTCCCAGCCCGTAGGCGGCAGCGGAAATGCCCAGATCGATATCCAGTTGATGCTTGGCCAACGCGATGTTGGTCCGGTCAAGAAAGCTCAGCACGTAGGCCGCAATCAGCAACGGCATCAGCTTGACGAACATCAACTTGTTCAGCGTCGCCGAGTCTCGGGGGGTATCAGGTGTTTCGATGGTTCTTGTTATTGTCATCGCGCAAACCTCTTGCAGCTGCAGCTTTTGAGAAGTATCGGCAACGCTGGCTGCCGTGAGCAAAAAAAAGCCGAGCTGACTGTTTTTATGGAGAGGACACGTTTCGCCGTCAACAGCAGGCGCCGACCACCCAGGCCTGCGCCCTCATGCAAACGCTATTAGAAATCGACCTGGTCCTTGCCCTTGAGATCGAGCATTTCTCGCGCCTCATCCGGGGTCGCCACCCGCGCGCCCAAGGCTTCGATCACCGTGCGAATGCGCTTGACCTGATCGGCATTGGACGCGGCCAGCTTGCCCGGCCCGTCCCACAATGAGTCCTCAAGGCCGACGCGTACATGGCTGCCCATCGACAGGCCCATGGTGCCCAGCGGAATCTGATTGCGGCCGGCGCCGAGAATCGACCATTGGTAAGCGTCGCCGAACAGACGGTCGGCCGTACGGCGCATGTGCGCCAGGTCCTCGGGATGCCCACCGATGCCTCCGCGCAGACCGAACACCGACTGAATGAAAATCGGCGCCTTGAGCAACCCGCGCTGCAGGAAGTGCGCGGCGGTGTACAGATGGCCGATGTCGTAGCATTCAATTTCAAAGCGGGTACGGTTCTCGGCACAGGCGTTGAGAATGTGGGCGATGTCGCGGAAGGTATTGCGGAAGATCCGGTCGTCACTCTCGGCCAGGTATGGCCGCTCCCAGTCGTGCTTGAATTCGGTGAAACGATCGAGCATTTCGTACAGCCCGAAGTTCATCGATCCCATGTTCAACGACGCCAGCTCCGGCTTGAGCTGCGCCACAGGCTGCAAGCGTTCTTCCACACCCATGGTCGGCGCGCCGCCGGTGGTGATGTTGATCACCACGTCACTCTTGGCCTTGATTTGCGGCAGGAACTGACGGAACAGGTCGACATCCTGACTGGGCCGCCCATCGATTGGATCGCGGGCATGCAGGTGCACAATCGATGCGCCGGCCTCGGCGGCGCCGATCGCGGCGTCGGCAATTTCCTGCGGCGTGATCGGCAAGTGCGGCGACATCGACGGCGTATGGATGGCGCCAGTGACGGCGCAAGTGATGATGATCGGGCGTTTTTTGGACATGAGTGTTCTCCGTTCTTGTTCTTGGCGAGAAAGTTATTGGGGTCACTCGACGCGGATTATGTCCGGCCGTTGTTGTAACTAAAGTCGAGACGCTTAGAGGTACTCGACGTTGCCATCCACACTGATGGCCTGGCCGGTCACGTTGCGTGCGGCGGGCGAACACAGGAACAGCGCCATGGCGGCCACGTCCTCGGCGGTGACCATGCGTTTGAGCGAAATCTTTTTCAGGTACTCCTCACGCATCTCGGCTTCAGGCACGTTCATCTGCTCGGCGCGGGCACGAATCACCCCGTCCATGCGCGGGCCTTCGACGATACCGGGCAGCAAGGCGTTGACGCGGATGTCGCTTTCACCCAGCTCGGACGCCAGGGATTTCATCAAGCCGACGATGGCCCACTTGGTGGCGGCATACGGCGTGCGCCAGGCGTAACCCAGGCGGCCGGCCACCGACGCGATGTGGATCAGATGCGCATTGGGTGACGCTTTAAGCAGCGGCACCGCGTGATGGGCAAAGCGGTATTGCGCAGTGAGGTTGATGTCGATGGTGCGCTGCCATTCCTCGTCGGTGACCGCATCGATCCCGGCAGTCGGCCCGGCGATTCCGGCGTTATTGACCAGGACATCGAGACCACCGAACTGCTCGCGCTGAACCTTGAATACCGCTTCGATCTGCGCCGGGTCACCCACGTCCGCACGGGTGGCAACGCTGTCCGGGTAACGGTCGCGGAATGCTGCAATGGCGGCTTCGCTGACGTCACACACATGCACCTTGGCCCCTGCTTCCATATAAGCCGCTGCCAGTACTTCACCGATCCCGGCTGCGCCGCCAGAGATCAGCACCCGCAGGCCGGTGTAGGGAATCAGTCGATTGAGTACGCTCATGCTTTCTTTACTCCAGAAACCGGCGACCTTGAACGGTCGCCCTTGACGATCAGGCATGCCAGGGAGTCGGCCGCCTGCATGATGTCGTCGGTGACTGCCGCCCGGGCCGCAGCCCCATCACGCGCGGCCAGGGCCTCGACGATGCGGTTGTGCGCTTCCATCGAGCGCTGCAGGTGCGCTTTGTCCGGTGCGACAAGCGCAAAGCAGGGGCCCATGTGCAGCCAGAAATTCTCCACGGCGGCGATGGTCAGCTCAGCTTTGGCCACCGCATAGATGCGCCGGTGGAAGGCAAAGTTGGTCCACAGGTAACGGGCCACATCGACACTGTCGGCGGCTTGCTGCATCTGGTCGCACAGGTGGCTGATGTCTTTGAGGTCGGCGTCGTTGAGCAGGATGACGGCCTTCTCGGCCAACAGACCTTCGAGCGCCACCCGGGCGTCGCGGATCTCGCGCAGTCGTTCGGGGGTCATCATGCGCACACGCAGACGGGAGGTCTCGGTGACTTCGAAGGCGTTCTCTGCGCTGAGTCGATTGAGCGCTTCGCGCACGGGCATCGGGCTGGAACCCAGCGCCTCGGCAAGACCGCGGATGGTCAGTTTCTGGCCTGGCTGGAAGCGACCGCTCATCAGCGCTTCACGGATCTGCCGGTAGACCTGATCCTGCAGGGTATCGCGGGAAACCTGACGCATGGTGGGCAGGAGGATGGGGCGATCTGTCATGAGTAACGGCTCACATTGGACGTTCTTATGGGTCCAATATGTGATCACAAATCATATATGTCAAATTATTTTCGAGAGGAGCCTCGACACCCAACATGACTGGACCGATCTACTGGGACCCGGCCAGCGTTCGGGTGCAGATCGGCCTGCTCGACCCCTCCGGTCTGCCTGTGGCCGGTATCGAAACGGCAAAAAAACTGCTCGACGAACAACGACCGTCCAACACCCTCATGGGCAAATGGGCGGACAGCGCAGACAATCTGAATGGAACATCTCGACTAACAAGGACGCGATACTTATGGAAACCCCGTTTTCTCAAATCAGCGAGCGTTTGAACAACCGCCGATTTACGGTAGCGAACAACGCCCAAGGGCCCTTTTGTCCCGATGATCCGCGCAATCCAGCGCCGCGCACCGCGCCTTGGTCTGCTCGCGCCAGTAACGCGCGGCGTGGAAGGAATGGAATGAGCCACGGCGCACCAGCTTCAGCTTAAATACCAGCCCCAGGCCCCGCCGTTGTATCGGGTGATCTGCTTGGGTTCGAGGTAGTTGTTGTAGCCCCACTCACCCAGCTCGCGGCCAATACCGCTCTGCTTGTAGCCGCCCCAAGGTGCTTCCACGAAGGTCGGTTGCGAGCAATTGACCCAGACGATACCGGCGCGAAAGCGTCGGGCTACCCGTTCGCAGCGTGGAATATCACGCGACATGACTGCCGCTGCCAGGCCAAAGGGCGAGTCATTGGCCAGGCGTATCGCTTCGGCTTCCGTGTCGAATGCGCGCAGGCACACCACAGGGCCGAAAATCTCCTCGCGCCACACCGAACTCTGTTCCGGCACATCGGCGAAAATCGCCGGGGTCAGGTAGTAACCCTTATGTAGATGGGCCGGACGAGTGCCGCCCGAAACCAGTCGCGCCCCCTCTTGCTGACCGGCCGCAATAGATTCAAGGACTTTGTCCAGTTGCCCCTGGCTGACCAGCGGCCCGAGTTTCACACCGTCGGTAAAGCCTTGGCCTATCTGGATCTGCTCGGTGGCAGCGATCAAACGCTCCAGCAGCGCCGGGTATAACGCGCGCTCCACCAATACTCGCGAAGTGGCCGAACAGACCTGGCCCTGATTCCAGAATATCCCGAACAGAATCCATTCCACCGCAGCGTCGAGATCACTGTCGGCGAAGATCACGAAGGGTGATTTACCGCCCAGCTCCAGACTGATGTTTTTGATCTCGGCCGCTGCCGCTTGCATGATCTTGCGCCCGGTCGGCACGCTGCCGGTGAAGGCGATCTTGTCCACATCCGGGTGTTCGGCCAGCGGTGCGCCAGCCTCACGCCCCAGTCCAGTGACAACATTCAATACCCCGGCCGGCAAGCCTGCCTGATCGGCAATGCCCGCCAGCTCAAGGGCGGTCAGCGGTGTGAGTTCCGAAGGCTTGAGCACCACGGTGCAGCCAGCCGCCAGTGCTGGAGCGACTTTCCACGACGCCATCAGCATCGGGAAATTCCACGGAATGATCGCCGCGACCACGCCCACCGGCTCCTTGATCACCGACGAACTGAAGCGTTCATCCGTCAAACCGATTGACTGCTCGCTGTGTTGATCCGAACCTTCGGCGAGGCCTGCATAGAAGTCGAAACAACCGGCCGTGTCGGCGATGTCCCACAGCGCTTCCGGCAGAGGCTTGCCGTTGTCGCGTACTTCGATGGCGGCCAATTCGTCCTGACGCGCCCGGATGCCATCGGCGATTCGCCGCAGTACGTGTGCCCGCTGCGCGCCTGTCCAGCGTGGCCAGTCTCCTTCGTCGAATGCCTTGCGTGCGGCGCTGACAGCCAGGTCGATATCTTCCGACGTGGCGGCGGCGACCTGCGCCAGAACCGATTCATCGCTTGGGTCAACGGTCTCGAAAACGCCACGCTGTACCGGCGCGATCCATTCGCCGCCGATGTACAGCCGTTGATAATCACGCATGGCAAACTCCTTCATTCAGCGGCTGCTCCAGCCGAATATTTTCCAGACGAATGAACGCGTCGACCCGCACCCCGCTGCCCACGCTCACCCCCGGTCCAAACACCACGCAAGGTTCGATGCATACGTCCCTGGCCAGCTGCGTATCAGCACTGAAGAACACCGTATCCGCCGCCATCAGGCTGACGCCCGACTGCATGGCCGCTTGGCGTCGACGCTGCTGGAAAAGCTGTTCGGCAGCATGCAATTGCTCGCGATCATTAACCCCAAGCACGTCGTCTTCATCGACCTCCACCGCCGTCACTTGCAGCCCGGCGCTGTTGGCCACGGCCACCGCGTCGGTGAGGTAGTACTCGCCTTGCGCGTTTTGGTTGCCGATGCGTTCCAGTAACCAGAGACAGGTGTCGGCACGCAAGCCCATGACACCGCCATTACAGAAGCTGACTTCCAATTCTTGCGGGCTGGCGTCCTTGGCTTCGCGGATCGCCAGCAAGCGGCCCTCTTCCACCAGCAGTCGCCCATAAGGCCCTGGTCTTTCAGTGTGAAACCCGGCAACCGCAACCGCTGCACCGTCGATCAGCGTCTGACGTAGCTGCAACAATGTCTGCGGACTGATCAATGGTGAATCGCCAAACAGCACCAACACGCAGCCTTGCTCATAGGCCTGCTCATGAGCCTGTAACGCGGCGCGAGCGGCGAGCAACGCGTGCGCCGTGCCCAATTGTTCGTGCTGGGTAAACAGCTGCGCCGTGGGCGCAGCCCGTTGCAAGTAATCGGCAACCGGTCGACTGCCAGCCCCCAGCACCACCGCCACTTGCTCGATGCCCGCCGCCTCGACCGCCGCCAGCACATGGCCAAGCAGCGGTCGATTACCCACCGGGTGCATGACTTTCGGCAGCTGCGAACGCATGCGAGTGCCCTGCCCGGCCGCGAGAATCACCGCCAGGGTTGACCAGGAAATGTTGTCGCTCATTGCGATCCTCCCGAGTACCGCTGCGTTAAACCTGATCGCGATAGAACACGTCGTCGGCATACGGATACCACCAGTCCTGAATCTTCGGCTGGTGATCGATGATGACCATTTTCGAGCGACGGAACGCTTCAAGGCCCTGACGCCCGAGTTCGCGTCCCAGACCCGACATCTTCCAGCCACCAAACGGCAGCGCGTCGTTGTCGATCAGTGGGTTGTTCACCCAGACCATCCCGGCTTCGAGACGCTCGGCGGCCTCCATAGCTTCGGCAAGATCGGTTGTGAACAGCGATGCGCCGAGACCGAACGGCGAGTCATTGGCCAGACGCACCGCTTCGTCGAAATCGCTGACACGGCAAATCGCCGCGACGGGGCCGAAGCACTCTTCCTGGAGAATCGCCATGTCGCGAGTCACGCCGGTGAGAATGGTCGGCTCGTAGAACCAGCCCACCGTGTGCTGTGGTGGAATCCGCCCGCCGCACACCAGTGTCGCGCCCTTGGACAAGGCGTCGTCGACCAGACGCATGACCTTGTTGCGTGCGGCCTCACTGACCATCGGCCCGATTTCGGTACGCTCCAGACCATGGCCAATGCGCAAGGAGCGTGTACGTTCGGCGAACTTCTCGACGAACTCATCGTGGATCTCATCGACCACGTAGAAGCGTTCTGCCGAGGTGCAAATCTGCCCGCTCAGGTGGAACGCAGCGGTCACCGCTCCCGCCGCCGCGACGTCCAGTGGTGCGTGCCTGGAGATGATCAGTGGATCGCTGCCGCCGGCCTCGATGACGCACGGTTTCATTTGTTCTGCGCAGGCTACCGCCACCGCTTTGCCCGCCGCGACGCTGCCGGTAAAAGCCACGGCGTGAGTCCCGGTCGACTTCACCAGCAGCTGTGCAGTCACCGCATCGCCCGGTACGCAAGACATCAGACCCGGCAACAGCGAGGTGAAATGCTCCATGAACTTGAGCGTGCAAAGGGTTGTGGCTTCGGCCGGCTTGACGATGCAGGCGTTACCCGCCGCCAGCGATGCAGCGACCGTCCAGCACATCAACAGGATCGGAAAGTTGAACGGCATGATGTGCACGCTGACGCCATACGGCTCATAACGCACATGCTGGAACGAGCCGATCTGCGTGGTGCCGGCGACCTTGCCCGCATCGTCCCGCGCCATTTCCGCGTAGTAGCGAAAGATCGGCGCGCAGTTGGCCAATTCGCCCATGGCTTCGGGAAACGGCTTGCCCATTTCCAGGGTCATCAACCGTGCGACTTCGCGGTTGCACGCGACGTTTTGCTCAATGGCATTGGCCAACTGATGCAAGCGCGCCGCACGGCTTTTGGCGTCGATCAACCGCCATTGTTTTTGCGCGGTGGTGGCGGCATCGACGGCGGCTTGCACGTCGGCTTCGCCACATAGGCCGACCTGCCCGACAGGTTGCAGCGTCGCCGGGTCAAGCACTTCGCGGGCGCGGGTATTCGTCAGGGGCAGGTACTCGGAGTTGATGAAACGCAGGGCAGTGTCAGTGTTAAACGTGACCATGGGATGATCCTTGAACCAATCGATAAGGGGTTTCGCGCAACGTCGCCAAGGTCGTGGGCGATAGATCCTCGCGCCAACCCGGTACGTGCCGGTTGAGCCAATCGCGCAGCGGAGCAAAGGCCTCAGCGTCCAGCGCTCGAACAAACAAACCGAGGGTACGCGGCAGGTGCGCCAGGTAACCGTGCTTGCCATCACGGCCCGCCAGGCGCACAAAAATCCCCAGCACCTTGGCGTGACGCTGGGCGGCCAGCCGCCGGTAATCCTCGAGAAAACGCGGCGCATTGAGCTCCGGACGTTGCATCAGGTAGTGCGTCAGCAGCGCCACGCGCAATGCTTCCGGCACGTCGCGGCGAGCGTCTTCGAGCAACGACATCAAGTCGTACGCCGCCGCACCGATCAGTGCATCCTGAAAATCCAGCAGTCCGCAGGCGGCGACGCCTTCGCGGCCTTCCAGCAGCATCAGGTTGTCGACGTGAAAGTCACGCAACACCAAGGCTTCGCGACGTTGCGCGACATCGCCGCAAGCCTCGGCGAATAGCGTCAGAAACGACTCGCGCAGGTCCAGCGCCGCGTCCTTGCCAATCAACAGCGGGATGTACCAGTCGATCAGCAGCGCACACTCGTCATTCAGTTGTCGGGCATCGTAAGGCGCCATTTCTGCCGCCAGTGGTGCACGATGCAACGCCACCAGCGCATCGACTGCCAAGCGATACAGCGCCGCTTCGGGATGCCCGGCCGCGAGCAACCGAGTGTACGTGTCGTGACCGAAATCTTCGATCAGCGCCAAACCCGCCTCTTCGTCAACCTGCACCAGGGCCGGCGCGGAAAGCCCCAACCCCTGCAAGTAACGGGCAACCTGGACAAACGGACCGATCGGTTCGCTGGGCGGTGGCGAGTCCATCAGCAGCAAACCTTCACCGCTTAAACGAAAATAGCGCCGGGTCGAGGCATCCGCCGGCAACGCAACCAGCTGCGTCTCGGCGAAGCCGGCACGCGCCAGAAAGGCTGCGCGCTGGTCCTCACGAGTTGGCGATAACGCACGTGTTTCAGTCATGGCATTCACCGGATCATGTAGACCTTTTTCACCGTCTCATGGACGGTGCATACGCCTTTCCAGTCCTTGCGGAAAAAGGCGGCCGTGTCGGGTTTGATCTCGATCACTTCGCCGGACTCATGGACGTAAGTGCAGCGGCCTTCGAGGAAATGGCAGAACTCGTCGCTGGTGACATGGCAAAACCATTTGCCCGGCGTGCAGATCCACACACCGCACTCGGACTGGCCTTCGGGGCCTTTGTGCAGCACCACGCCAGAGACATGGGACTCACCTTCGAGCATGGTCGGGATCACGCCCCAATCCTTGACGTCAGTGATGCTCAGCGGGTCGTACAGAAACGGGGTCGTCATTGTTGCTCTCCAAAAAAATTCAGGCTCAAGCCAGCATGTAAACGTTGCGCAGGGTTTCCCGGACGTGGCATTCGCCGGTCCAGCCAGCCGGGAACAACACCAGTGTGTTGGGACGAACTTCGATCACTTCACCGTCGTCATTGCGGTAAGTGGCATTGCCTGCGATGAAATGGCACAGCTCGTCACGGGGAATCGACAGCCGCCAGCGACCGGGCGTGCAGACCCAAAGCCCGGTTTCGGGACTGTTGTTCGGGCCTTTGAACAACAGTCGGCCGCTGGAGTGCGAGACGCCTTCGACGGCGTCGCTCTGCACGCCCCAGTCCACCAGATCGGTGCGACTGCTGACGGCTTCGAGGTACGGCGTAAAACCCGCCGTCGTGTTTTGATCAGGCATTGTTAAGCACCTTGTCGAGAATGGCGGCCGCGTCTGCTGGCCCTTTGCGTGATTGCATTTGCACGCTGGTGTGCTGCAAACGTTGGCGCATCGCTTCGTCGTTGAGGCAGGCGGCGAGTTTTTCCGCCAACTGCGCTTCGCTCCAGTCGTAGCGATCGAGCTTGAAACCGTGACCGCTTTCTTCGGCACGCATGGCGTTGTCGTGACCGTCCCAGACGTAGGACATGACGATCGCCGGTTTACCGAAAAACAGGCATTCGGTGAAGCTGTTGTTGCCACCGTGGTGGATCACCGCATCGACCTGGGCAATCACCGACGGTTGCGGGAACCAGTTGGAGATCAGCACGTTGTCCGGCAGGTCCGGGTATTCATCGAGGTGCTCACCGACGTTGAACAACGCGCGGTAAGGCAGCTTGCCGACGGCACTGATCAGACGCTGGAGCAAATCGACATCGCCGGAACCGAGGCTGCCAAAACTGACGTAGAGCAATGGTTTGTCGTTGTTGGCGCGGAACTCGGGAATCTCGTACGTCGTATCGTGACGCACGCACCCTTGCAGGTAGTGGAAGCGCTCCGCCGGCAACGGATGGCGGCGCTCGAACTTGACCGCGTCCGGGTACAGCAACAGATTCATGTAAGGCGAGGCTTCGAAGAACGTGCCGAGCGGATACGGCTGCTCGCCATGGGCTTGCAGGAACTGGTTGAAGTCTTCGTGGATCGGCCCGATCACGTCTTCAAAGCGCTGCCGAAACTGTGCATGACCGGCCTTGTCGTCGATGCTCATGCCTGACAGGTGCGGCGGGATATCCGGGTCTTCGATTTCGTTTTCCGAGCAGGAAATGATCCGCACCCAAGGCTTGCCGTATTGCTTGATCGCCGGGAACAGGATCACGTTGTCGACGCAGATCAGGTCCGGTTTGACCTTGTCCAGCACCGCCGGCAGATCCTTTTGCGCCCACTTCGCGGTGTCGACGATGGCGGCCCAGCATTCCTTCACGTAGTTGTCGATTTGATCCAGCGGGGATTTGCGGAAGTTGGGAATGTGGCCATTGATGAAATCGACCCAGTAACGGGCCATTTCTTCGGCCGGCATTGGCGCCGACATGTTGACCATGTGTTCTTCAAAACCATAACCGGCATACACGCCACTCATGCCGGGATCGGTGAGGAATACAGCTTTGTGGCCGAGGGCTTCGCACGCCTGGGCGATACCGACTGAGTTCAGCGCCGGGCCATAAGCGGCTTCCGGAAAGAAGGCGATCACTTTCTGTTTCATCGAGCGGTACTCCTGCCTGGTCTTTTTTTATTGTTCAGCGCGTCAGAACACGGGCGTGGCGAGCCTGCCAGCCGAGCCGGACGCTCATACCGATAGCAAAATGAGCAAATTCGAATTGCGAGGACGGCACCCGGACGATCAAGGCCTTGTCGCTGAGCGCCGTTTGCACATGTACGTTGGTGTCGAGGCCGTGATAGGCGATTTCGACGATGTTGCCGGTCACCTGGTTTGCACAATCGCCGTCCTGTTCCGTCAATACCTGTAAGCGTTCCGGACGAACGACGACGGCAACCTTTTGCCCAGGAATCAACGGCGTGTCGGTCTCGACCGCCAGCTCCTGGCCATTGACGCGCACCGTGCGCTCGCCCGAACGCACGCCTTCGAACAGGTTGCTGACGCCGATGAAGTTAGCGACAAACCGGCTGTTGGGATTTTCGTAGAGTTCGGTCGGGCTGCCGCACTGGCAGACCTTGCCGCCATCGAGCACGGCCATGCGATCCGACATCACCAACGCTTCTTCCTGATCATGGGTGACGATGATGAAAGTGATGCCGCTCTCGAGTTGCAGGCGTTTGAGTTCGAGCTGCATTTTTTCCCGAAGCTTTTTGTCGAGTGCGCCCAACGGCTCATCGAGCAGCAACACCCGCGGCCGTTTAACCAGCGCCCGCGCCAGTGCGACACGCTGACGTTGACCACCGGAGAGCTGATCCGGTTTACGGTCCGCCAGTTCACCGAGCTGCGCGGTGCTCAGCACTTCATCGACCCGGCGACGGATCTCCGACTCGGGCAGACGCTCCATCTCCAACCCGTAGGCGATGTTCTTGCGCACGGTCATGTTGGGAAACAGCGCGTAAGACTGGAACATCAAGTTCAACGGACGCTTGTTGGCCGGCAGCGGCGAGATGTCTTTGCCATCCAGATAAATGCAACCGGCGCTGGGCGTTTCGAAACCGGCGAGCATGCGCAACAGCGTGGTCTTGCCGCAGCCGGATGGACCCAACAGCGCAAAGAACTCGTTCTCGCGGATGTTCAGCGACACCTCATCGACCGCCAGACCGTTGCCATAAGACTTGCTGACCTTGTCCAGGATCAGTACCGCAGATGAATTATTCATGAGTGCGAGGAGCCTTGTTGAGACGCTGCGAAGCCAGCAGCGCGGTGATGCTGACCAGCATTACCAGCGTCGCCAGAGCGTTGATTTCCGGGGTGACGCCAAATCGGATCATGGCGTAGATCTGCATGGGCAACGTGGTGGAAGCCTGGCCGGAACCGGAGTTGAAAAAGGCGATGATGAATTCGTCCACCGACAGCGTGAACGAGAGCAATCCACCCGCCAGCACGCCGGGGAAAATTGCTGGCAACAGCACTCGGCGAAAGGTGGTGAACCAGTTCGCACCCAGGTCGATCGAGGCCTCGAGAATCGAGTAGTCGAAGTGCTTGAGCCGCGTGCGCACCACTGCGCAAACGAAAGCGATGTTGAATACGGCGTGGCTGATGATGATCGAGTGCAGGCCCAGCCCAACCTTGAGCAGGTTGAAAAAGCTCAGCAGTGCAATCGCCAGGACGATGTCGGGAATGATCATCGGCGCCATCAGCAAGGTGTCGACCACCTGCCCCTTGTCATTGCCCTTACGGCTCAATTCGATGCCCAGCGCCAGGAACGTCCCGAGTATGCAGGCAATGAATGTCGCCGACAGCGCGACGATCAAGGTGTTGAGGGCCGCCGACAAAATGGCCGAGTTATGCGCCAGTGCCACGTACCACTTCAGCGATACGCCACCCCACGCCGTGGGTAATCCGGACTTGTTGAACGACAGCAGGATCAATACCAGGATCGGCACATAAAGGAAGGCGTAAACCAAACCCAGGTGCGTGCCGAGCACCGTGCCGCCAAACGAACGTGACTGACTCATGCGCGGCCCCCTTCTGCACGGCGGGCAACCAGTGCCTGAACGAACAACAGGATCAGCATGATCGCGATCAGGAAGAAGCTCAGCGCAGCGCCGAACGGCCAGTCCCGCGCCGTCAGGAATTGCGAGTAAATCAGGTTGCCGACCATCTGTACCTGCTTGCCGCCCAACAGGTCGGCAGTAATGAAGTTGCCGATGCTCAAGACGAAGACAAACACGGCGCCGGCCGCAACACCGGGAACGCTCAGCGGCAGGATGATTCGGCGAAAGGTCATCCAGCCCGAGGCACCAAGGTCTTTCGACGCGTCCCAGAGTTCGTTGTTGATCCGTGACAGCGAAGAGAAAATCGCCAGGATCACAAACGGGATGTAGTTGTAGACCAGCCCCAGCACCACCGACGCTTCGGTGTACAGCAAGCTGATCGGTTCGCCGCTGTAGCCGAACATCTGCAGCATCCGGTTGATCAAGCCTTCGCGATTAAGCAGGACGATCCAGGCATAGGTGCGGATCAGGTAGTTGCTCCAGAACGGCAGCATCACCAGAAACAGGAACACTGCTTGCCGACGCCGCGGAGCACGAGCAATTGCGTAGGCAGCCGGGTAGCCGATCAGCACCGCAAACACAGTCGCCAGACCGGCGATCTTTGCCGATTTGAGCAAGATGCCCAGGTACAGCGGATCGAACGCGCGCTGGTAGTTTTCCCAGGTAAATAGCCAGTCGATACCGCCATAAGCACCGCGCTCGACGAAGCTGTAGACCAGCACCAGAAGGCACGGAATCACCAAAAAGGTCAGCAGCCAGCCAAAGCCGGGCGCAAGAAGCCAGGCCGACAGACGCCTGTCAGCATGCAAAGCACTCATTACTCATATCCTCCCGCCCCGGAACGGAGGCGGCGTGCGAGCGTGGCGAGACATGCGGGGCATGCCTCGGTTCGGTGCGACTTACGTTTTGTGAGGCTTAGTTCTGCGCCGCCATGATTTCGGTGACGGCCCGGGTGTAGGCCTTTTGCGTGGTGCCGCCCAGATCGCGCAATTGCTCCATCTTCAACAGCTCGCTCGGGGCGATCGTCAAGTTGGGGTATTGCTTGAGCAGGTCAGCGGACAAACCGGCCATTGCAGCCTGGTTGGGGATTTTGTAGAGGATGTTTTCAGCCACCCAGACGTGGTTTTCCCTGGCGAGCATGAAGTTGACGAACTTGAACGCCTCATCCTGATGCTTCGAGCTTTTGAGCACGACCATGGTGTCCACCCAAAGGTCGGAACCTTCCTTGGGCACGACAAACTTGATGGCCGCATTGGCCTGGGTGCCGTAGTTGCACCATCCATCCCACGCGTGCGCCATCAGCGATTCGCCGGAAGCGAGCTTGGAGTAGAAGGTGGTGTCGTCGAACGCGAGGATGCGTTTCTTGGTAGCGATCAACTGATCGCGGACGGCGGCGATCTGTTTGGGATCGTTGTCGTTGACCGACCAGCCCTTGGCCAGGAACCCGGCGCCGAGCATCCAGCGGTCAGTGGCGAGCATCGTCACTTTGCCTTTGAGCGCATCACTCGGGTTGAGCAGTTCGTTCCAGCTCACCGGCGCCGGCGTGACCTTGTCGGAGCGGTAGCAGATCCCGGTGGTGCCCCAGGTGTATGGCACCGAGAAATGGTTGCCCGGGTCATATTCCAGCTGGGTCGCTTCGGGGTAGAGGTTTTTCAGGTTGGGGACTTTGACGGGATCGATATCGGCCAGCAGACCTTGCTTGTGCAGGACTTCGGCGAAGGGAGAGGAGACAAACACAACGTCATAGCCTTCACCGCCAGACGCCATCAGCTTGCCCATGATTTCTTCGTTGGTCGCGTGCAACGCCTTGTCGACGTCAACGCCGCTGGCCACTTTGAACGTGTCCAGCGCATCCGGGGCCATGTAGCCGTCCCAGATCGAAATCACCATGTCTTTTGCACTTGCAGCCTGTGAAGCGATCGCCAGGGAAACGCTCAATCCCAGACACATAAGGCCTTTCAGCTTTCTCATAATACTCACCCGACGATTGATTATTTTTGTGTTCGAAGGCAGTACGGCGTAAAGAGAAACGATTGCACATGTTTTTTTTTAGAAATTAGGACCAGCACGATTGGATGTCAACGGTTTTTTTTGCGCCTGACGGTTTTGCGATGCATGGCATAAGATGAGCACCGGAGTCGATGCGACCAAAAGAGATCAGACGCTTGAGCACAACACCCGAGAAAAAACCCCGCACCAACCACCTGGAACTCGCCCGCCGGATTCTGGAGCACACCCAGGAAACCGGGCTGGTGGCCGGCGATCCGGTCGCCGAGCAAGCGCTGGCGCGAACATTCCAGGTGTCACGCACACTGATTCGTGGCGCACTTAAAGTGCTGCTGGAAGAAAACCTGCTGAGTCATGAGGCCGGCAAAGGCTATCGACTGATTGCACCGCCGACCGGCCAGGCCTTCAATGCCGCATTGCCACAAGCCGAGGAAGAAGAGCTGGCGACCTCGGTGCTGCGCGACCGCATGGCCGGACGCCTCGGGGACAGCATCAGCATCAGCGAATTGATGCGTCGTTACGACATCGGCCGGCCGGCCGCTCAAAAAGCCCTGCAACAACTGAGTGAAAGCCAGGCCATCGAGCGCGGCCCCGGCCAGTCCTGGCTGTTTCGCCCGTCGCTCAATAGCCTTGCAGCCCTCGAAGAAAGCCTCAAATTCCGTTTGATTCTAGAGCCGGAGGCCCTGCTCAACCCCAACTTCAACGCCGACCCACAACGCTTGGCGTTACTGCGAAGCGCTATGCAAACCTTGCTCTCGAGCCCCGTAGAGCATTTCGATATCCAGCAATTTCGCGAACTGGATATCAGCTTCCACGAACTGCTCGGCCAGAGCTGCGGCAACCGTTTTATCGGTGACGCCCTGCTCCAGCATCAGAGCCTTCGGCGCCTGCCGAACCTGCTTCCGACGGTCAGCGTGCACCGCCTCCAGGAAGCCCTGCGCGAACATCTGCAAATCATCGCGCACATCGAGCGCGGACAGCTGGAGATCGCCGCCGACCTGCTGCGACTGCACCTGCGCCTGAGCGCCGCCCAGCGCCCGCAAACCGCAAACCGCGGCATCCCGCAGGGCCAGTTGTCCGGGCGTCGCTGAACAGCTCAAAAAACATGATGATTTTTTTTATAAAATAAGACAGCATCCAGTCTTCTTCAAACACGGCGGGCTGTACCCGCCTTGGACGTCCTCGCCATGCACACACAAAAACTTATCGCCTTGTTTCCGGAAGCCAGTTTCGGCGCGGCCTTGAACTGCATTGGCATCGCCCAATCGCTGCGTGAGCTGGGAGCAAAACCGGTCTTCATCTGCCACGAACATTTTCAGGGACTCTTCGCCGAATACGGCTTCGACGAGTACCCGATACCACAAGCCAATCCATTGTCGGCAGCGGAACACCAGCATTACTGGGAACGTTTTATCGAGCGCAACATTCCCTACTTCGACCAGACTCCGCTGGCACAGATCGACAGTTATGTAGCGCCGGCCTGGGAAGCCATTATCGACACCGCGATTGAAGCGGAAAAACCGCTGCAACAGCTGCTCGGGCGCCTTAAGCCGGACGTCATCGTCCTCGACAACGTGGTCATGTTCCCCGCCATCGCCAACGCGGGATGCCCGTGGGTGCGGATGGTCTCCTGCGCTGAAACCGAACTGCCGGATGCCGCCGTACCGCCGTATTTGTCGGGCTGCCTGGCGGACGACGCGGATGCCCGCGAACGTTTTGCCGAGCATTACCGCAAAGCCGTCGCACCGGCGCATGAACGCTTTTCGCAGTTCCTCGCGAGCAACGGCACGGTACCCTGCCCACCCGGCCAGTTCCTCAACGATTCACCGTGGCTCAACCTGTTGCTGTCGCCGACGCCGGTACGTTATGAACGCCAATCGCCGCTGGACCCGCAGCGCTATGTGTACCTCGACGGTTGCGTACGCCGCGAGGCGCCTTACATCGTTCCCGACTTCCCACGGCACAACGACGCGCCACTGATCTACATCAGCTTCGGCAGCCTCGGTGCCGCCGACACCGACATGATGAAGCGCCTGATCGGGACCGTCGAAACCCTGCCCTATCGCTTTCTCATCAACGTTGGCGCTTATCGGGACATGTACACCACCGTCCCGGACAACGTGTATCTGGACAGCTGGTTTCCACAGCCGGCCGTGCTCAAGGAGTGCCAGTTGTTCATCCACCACGGTGGCAACAACAGTTTCTGCGAAGCGCTGTACTTCGGCTTGCCGTCACTGATCATTCCTTACTGCTGGGACGGTCACGACAATGCCGTACGCGCCGAGGAAGTCGGCGTCGGCCGCTACTTGCCGCGTTTTGCCGACCCACTGTCCGCGCTGCCCGCCGCCCTCGAACAACTGCTGGCCGATCAGTCGATGAAACAGCGCCTCAATACGTTCAGCGAAAGTATGCAGGCTACTCGCGGCACGGACATTGCGGCGCGAGCGATCATGGCGCTGCCTGACGCCTAGCGGTTTCGACGCCACCCCTGAGGATCATGAACACCTTGCGCACCGGTGTCAGGTTTTCCCACGTGCCTTTGAAGCCCGCGGCGACCACGAACGTGGCGCCGGCCTTGAACTCCTGGCTGACGCCATTGCTGTCGGTCAGGCGAACGTGCCCTTCGAGCAAATGACAGAGTTCGTCGTAGTCGCATTCACATCGCTCGAGGTGCTCTGGCGCTTCCCAGATGCCTGCGACCGCTTTTTTCTCCGGCGCCACGAAGTGCCGCCAGCTACGACTGCGATACGGAGTGTCGACCACTTCGGGATCGCTGGTTTCCAACTCGACGATGGGCAAATCAGGGTTGGCAAAATCGATGATGTGATCAGGTTTACTCATGGTCATTCTCACTCCAGTTCAAGAATCAAAACCGATACCCAGCGCATCAAACCCTTTGAGCAGCCAGTCGCGGTGTCCGGTAAGGTCTTCGCGGGCCAGTGAGCGCTGCGCCAGCGAAACGCCCACATAACGCAGGGGCTCGGGTGGAAACGGAAAAGGGGCTGTCGAGGTCATTGCCAGTTTCGTGCGCTCGGTAGATTTGCCCTCGAGCAAATCGAGTATGGTCAGTGCCGCGAAACGACTGGCGGACACGCCCTGCCCCGTGAACCCTTGGGCGTAGGCAATGCGCCCGTTGGACGAGGTGCCGCAGAACATGGTGGTGCGCGCGGAGGTATCGATGATGCCGCCCCAGGCATGGCTGAACGTGACGTCCGCCAACGCCGGGAAAGCCGATTGAAATTGCCGAGCCAATGTCGCAAAGCTTTCCGGACGTTGCGTCAACGCCTCATCGCGCCGGCTCCCGAAGTGATAGATGGCGTCGTAACCGCCCCAGAGGATGCGGTTGTCTTCGGTTTTGCGCAGGTAATGAAACTGATTGCCACTGTCGGCAATCCCGTAGCGGCCGACCCAACCGATGGCGCGCAGCTGAGCATCGTCGAGCGGCTGAGTCGCTAATGCGTAGTCATAAATGGGAATGACCTTGGACTTCAGCTCCCCCAGCAACGGCGGCGCGATGTTGGTGCCGAGTGCGACTTTGACCGCTTTGACAGAGCCCAGCCCGGTTTCCAGCATCTGATGATTGCGCTCTTGATGCAGTGCGGTCACCGGCGAATGCTCGAACAGCTGCACACCTTGCGCAAGGCACACGCGCCGCAGTTCCGCGACCATCTTGACTGGGTTCAGCAACGCATAATTGGGCTCAAAAACGCCCGCGACATAGGCCGGTGAGTCGAGGTGCGACTTGAGCGCCTCGCCATCCAGAAATTCGCAGGCGATGCCAAAGCGCTCGTAGTTACGCTGCATCGACCTTAGCCCTTCAACCTGCCAGGACTGACTCGCGACATTCAATTTTCCGGAGCGCTCAAACGCTACGTCCATGCCATAGCGCTGCAGATCCTCCTCAAATGCCACCAGGTTCTCCCGACCCAATCGCACCAGTTGCTCCGCTTCCTTGGGCCAACGTTTCAGCGCATTGGAAACACCGTGGGAAATACTCGGCGCACAGAACCCGCCATTGCGCCCACTCGCCTCGCCACCGCACTGCCCGGCCTCAAGCACTACGATGGTTGCTTCAGGCCAGCGCTGACGCGCCATCAACGCCGTCCATAGCCCGACAAATCCGCCGCCCACAATCGCAATATCACACGTCACTTCACCCGTGAGCCTCGGCGCGGCGGTCACTGACGTTCGTGATTCCTGCCAAACAGGATAAGCCCGAGCGTCAGCCAGGGACTGGTTCGCGATGGGAAGTGTCATGCGCTCATGCTCCGTAAAATTCCTGGGCTGACGCTAAAGCAATAACCGACGCTTTCACAGGCACAACGGGCAGGCAAACATCGCAGCGGACACGGGCGGAAAAGTACGGCTTCTGGAATACTCTGGGCTTTGCCCTGATCTGCACCCTGGAGCTCGTCGTGGAAGTACCTGATTTACCCACCACCCCAACCTTCCTGGCGGATCCTTCGAGCACACAGACTCATGAAGTTGCGGTGCGTTATCACGAGGCATGGAAGCGGCGTGACCTGGACGCCGTGATGGCGCTCTATCACCCGGCCATCGAGTACAACGATTTTTTCCAGAACCGGACCATCGAGTACTCGCAATTGCGTGACTATCTCGCGGCAAGCATGCCGGTGGGATCAGAGGAGTTTCAGGTATACACCGATCGCTTGCGCATCGATGGTGACACCGCGTTCCTGCAGTACCGGGTGACGCTCAATGGCAGCGAGGGTCTTGTTTCATTCCGCACTGTTGAAGCACTGTCGGTACGGGATGGGCTGATCATTAAAGTCAACGAGCACGCGATGCTGGTCAGCCACGCCCCAACGTTAACCCGCCCGGCCTATAGCGCTGAGGCGGTCAGTCGTTTGGGATTATCAGCCCGTCAGGTCGGGGCGCTTGCCAATGATTTGCAGCAGTACTTCGAACAGACCAAGCCCTACCTCGATCCACGGCTGGACCTGTCTCATGTCGCGGCATCGACTGGCTACACACGCAACCAGATCTCGTTCTTTCTCAATCAGGTTCGGGGGCAAACGTTTTATACGCTGCTCAACCAGCTGCGCCTGGATGAAGCCCTTTCACGTTTGAATGCGCAACGCCACGCCTCGCGCATTGACGAGATTGCCAGCGCCTCGGGCTTTAACTCGCTGTCCACGTTCTACCGTTGCTTCAAGCAAAAAACAGGGTGCTCGCCGAAGGCTTATTTGCAGCAGCTTATTAAGCTGGGAGCAAAGCCTACGGGACAACTCCGCAGGGGTAAAAACGACTGAAAATAAAAAGGGATCGCGAAATAAAATCTCGTAACCCATTGAATTATATGGTTTTGACGATGGATTCTGACCACATCTACCAGGTCTTATCGCCTCATCCTCAACGCATCTGCTTAAATCAGGTTGAACCTTTACGACCTGGCGTAGCCCCTAAGCTATTGGAACATTGCCACGCATTCTGAGAAATAGAAACGCTCGATCACAGGAGGAATGACCATGATTGACGAATCGAAAATCCGGCAAAGAGCTTATGAATTGTGGGAAAGGGATGCTCGTCCTGATGGCGCTGAAGAATATTATTGGCGGCTCGCTCAAGAACAGCTTGAGAAAGAAAGGCAGCCGTCTGCTGCCGACACTTTTGAACCCGCCTCTGGCCAATGGGAAAGCGGCTCAGATGAACCCACGCAGCAGGCTGAAGGTGGCGAAAAAGCTAACGAGGATGAGTGGCCAGCAAAAGGCGAAGCCGCCCGCTACTCAGGAGCGTAGTTTGTGCGCTGATGATGACCAGGCTCTTCGTTCAGGCGAGGGAATGAGGAGCTTTTGACTTATCTCACTGCGTTATCACAACACTGAGAAGTTGTAGATGACAATCAGCCGCGTCTCATCCACATCCCTGTCAAATTCACGCAAGCCCTTCAACCCCCCCAGCAGTTTTCACTTCGACATTGCGAACCCTATCCGAGTGAACCAGCAGCCCTGCCTCGCTGCTCGTAAGCCATATCTGGACCTTGATAACCAGATCCATGCCCGGTTTGCTCGCCGTCTTCCTGCTCATCGACACGATGCCCCCGCTATCGGCAGCGCTTCGACTTTGCGTGAACCGTTCGTTGGCTCGACTGTCGCCAAGCGCGATAGTTGTTTGACGCCTCCCGCCAACAAGTGATACTTTTTTTAAATAGTAAACAGACATTTAGTATCATATAATAACAATCAGAGGATTTCATGAGATCTCTCATACCGCCACGATTCGCCCTGCAGCTTTGCGCCATCGCTTTCCTTGGCGCGTCCCTTGCCCCGGCTCAGGCGGCCGACGTCACGATCAAACGCGACGAGTACGGCACCGCTCACGTTTACGCCAATGAGGTTTATGGTGTGTTCTACGGCTATGGCTATGCCATCGCCCAGGATCGCTTGTATCAACTGGAGATATCCCGACTCAGCACCCAGGGCCGAGTGGCGCAGGCATTGGGCAAGGACTACGTGAATTTTGATATCGGCATTCGTAAAAACTACTCGCCGGCGAACATCAAGGCACAGCTGGCGAAGTTGCCCAAGGCTGACAAGGACATCCTCGAAGGCTACGCGCAGGGCATCAATAAATGGCTGGATGAGATCGACCGAAACCCGGGCACGCTGATGCCCAAACAGTTCATCGACAATGGCTTCACCCCGCAGCGCTGGACCTCGTACGACGTGGCGATGGTGTTTATCGGTTCGATGATCAACCGCTTCGGCGACTACAACACCGAGTTGCAGAACCAACAGCTGCTCGATGGACTGATCAAGCAAAACGGCCAGGAAAACGGCAAGGCGATCTTCGACAAACTGCTGGCCGTCGATAACCCGGACGCCCCCACCACTGTCCCCAAGGGCGAGTGGCAACCGTCCGTGCGCAACGGCGCCTATGTGCCGGCCAAGGCAGCAGCGGCAGCCTCGCAGCCATCGCTCAAACCCCTGCCGTTGCTGGCGCTCAATGACCCGACCCTGCCGTGGGAATCACCGAAGGAGCGGGCCTTCAGCAATATCATTGTGCTCGGCGCGCAGAAGTCCAGGGACGCCAAGGCGATTCTCCTCAACGGCCCGCAGTTCGGTTTTTTTCAGCCGGCCTACACCTACTCGATCGGCTTGCACGGCGCCGGGTATGACGCCGTCGGCAACAGCCCGTTCGGCTACCCGATGGTCGAGTTCGGCTACAACAAAGACATCACGTGGGGCAGCACCTGGGGCGCCGGGGACAATGTCGACGTGTTTCGCTTGGAACTGAACCCGAAAAATCCTGAGCAATACCTCTATCAAGGGCACTACAGGCCATTTGAAAAGCGCATCGAAACCGTCGACATCAAGGGTGAAGGCAGCCAACAGGTCACGGTTTATCGCAGCATTCAGGGCGCGGTCGTCGAGTATCAACCAGAAGCCGGCGTTGCCTATGCCAAACGACGCGGCTGGGAAGGCGAAGAAGTCGCCACCCTGATGAGCTGGAACAAAGTCAGCAAAGCCAACAGCCACGAGCAATGGGCCGATCAGGTCCAGCATTCGGCGATCAACGTCAACTGGTACTACGCCGACAACAAGGGCAACATCGGCTACGCCCTCGGCGGGCGTTATCCGGTGCGCGTGCAAGGTCACGACAACCGTTTACCCGTGTCGGGCAACGGCGACTTCGAGTGGCAGGGCTTTATGCCGTTCGCCACCAACCCACAGGTCTACAACCCGAAAACCGGCTACATCGCCAACTGGAACAATCGCCCTGCCGAAGGTTTTCCAAGCCCGGATCAATGGTGGTACTCATGGAACACCGCTGACCGTGTCCAGACGTTGTTCACGCGCCTGGACAGCCGTGCGACCTTCACCCCTTCCCAGGCCTGGGACTTGATGATGGACGCCGGGTTCGAAGACCCGAATGCGCGGTTTTTTGTACCACGCCTGGTCAAGGCCGCCGAGCACAGCGATCAGTCGAAGGTGCGAGAGGCGGCGGCCATCCTCGCCCAATGGAATTACCAGGAGCTCGATGCCGACAGTGACGGGCGCTACGATTCGGCCGCGACCCCCCTCTTCCGCACCTGGCTCAAGCATATGCTGACCCTGTCGCTGGGCGACGTGTTGCCCAAGGAGCAAGCGGAGATGTTTCTCACTACTGGGCACCTCAAACCGGGCAGCAGCACGCCGGGCAGTCAGAACATCAACGTCAGCACCAAGGTCATGCATCAGGCGATGATCGCCACGGCGGCCGAGAAAGCCAAAGGTTTCGACGTGTTCAAGGACAAGGATATCGAGGCACTGCTGCTCAAGGCGTTGCAGCTGAGTATCGATGAGTTGAGCGCGGAGCAAGGGCCGGACCTCAACAGCTGGCGCACGGAGATTGCGCATACCACCTACGCCTCGAAGAACTTCCTCGGCATTCCCCAGGCCGGCGACAAGGAACAAATGAATAATCGTCTGGCGATGAATCGCGGCACCGAAAACAACCTCACCGTGTTTGCCAAGGACGGTGTGCAAGGCTTTGAAGTTGTTGCGCCCGGGCAATCGGGTTTTATCGCGCCGGACGGTAGTCGCTCCAAACACTTCGACGATCAATTGGCACTCTACGGCGATTTGAAAAACAAACGCACGTGGCTGACGGAGGAAGATATCGAGACTCATACAGTCGAGAAAAAAATCCTGAGCTACTGACCGTCGATCATCACCCGGCGGCACCTCTGCAGATTCAACCCTGGCAGCAGGGCCGCCTCCGCGCCCATTAATCAATCAATACCCTCGTGACGTATGCGTCCGACGTGATCGCACCCCACAAAAATAAAAAAGATCCATAAGGAAGCAAGTTATGCATACCGCTCGTTCGACCCAAGTGGCCGTAGGGCTTTCGGCTGTATTTTTTTTGACTCCGACGACGACTCAGGCCAAAGAAGCCGGCTTTATCGAGGACAGCTCGCTGACCCTCAATACCCGGCAGTGGTACTCCCACGAGATCGGCCGCAAGGACACCTATTATCAAGCCCAGACGTCCCAAGGACGCCGTGCGGTGCGTGACCGCACAGCATGGCTTGAGGGGTTCAAGCTCGACTATATCTCCGGATTCACCCAAGGCATGATCGGTTTTGGCCTTGATCTGTCGATGTATTCCGCAGTCGCGCTTGAGCGCAGCAAACTGGCTACCGCAGGCGGTAGCAATCGCCTGTTGGTCGACAAGGACGGTGATGTGGTGGATGACTGGAGCAAGGTAGGTATTGCAGCGCTGAAGTTCAAAGTCTCCGACACCCTCCTCAAGGTCGGCAGACATCAGGTCAAGACCCCGGTCATGAGTTATTCTGACTCACGAACATTACCTGCATCGTACGATGGAGTATCACTTTAAAGCCATGACATCGAAGGCCTGACGATCAAGTCCGGTTATTTCGATAAAGCCACACCACGCACCGGTGCCGGCAGTCAGGACTTGAGCCCCAGTTTCGGATCGCGCCTGGTCACCAGTGATTGGATGGCTTACGCCGGAGCCGATTACCTGGCTAAAAGCGGTTGGCGTGCCAGCGTCTATGCCTCACGCTTCGAAGACATTTGGGACCGCGAGTATGTTGGCCTGGGGCAGCCATTCAACTGGAACGGGATAACCACAGACGTTCAGTTCGATTTCTACAACACTCAGTCCAGCGGACGCGAAGTGGCCGGCAGAATCGACCAGCAGGCGTATGGCCTGAGCGTTTCGCCGAAATACAAAAACCACACCCTGAAATTTGGTTTGCAGCAGATCAAGGGTAACGAGTTCTTCGACTATGTGGCCGAATCCAATGCGATCAACCTGCCCAATACCCAGCTGTCGTTCTACAACGGCCCGAACGAGCGCTCATTCCAGATCCATTACACCAACGATTTTGCGGCGTATGGCTTGCCGGGCTTCAAGACAATGCTCTGGTACATCAAAGGCTGGGGCATCGATGGCACTCACTATGACGGCGGGGCCAATGGCATCTATTCGTCTGTACTCAAGCAGAGCGACGAAAGCCACTATGAAGTCGGGACGTTCGTCAATTACGTCGTTCAGTCTGGCGAGTTGAAGGGGGCCAGCCTGCTCAGCGGTTACGCCTGGCATCGCGCCAGTGAGTATCAGGCGGAAGGCAACGTCGAAGAGTTTCGGTTGATCGTCAACGTGCCCTTCAAGCTCTTTTGAAACGCCGGGTTATTTAAGCCCGCCAAAGCGCCGATAGAAACTATCGCCAACCTCCGGCAACGGCCCGTCGGCGGTTTCCAGCGCACAGCTCAGCCATTCCTCGGCCTTGGCGTAGATCAACCGATAAATATTGCGGCACAGCTGCCGGGCAGCGCGCCCTTCCCAGTCGCCGGGCAACAACTCGTCCGGCAACTGCGGGTCGCGCAACAGCAGTTTGCGGTACTCGTGAATAAGCAGAATCCGCGCCAGAAAGCAGTCGCAGGGTTGCAGCTGTTCTTGCTCGCGGAGCACTTGCCAGAGCGGCCGGAACAGCTGGATGAACTCGCTGTAATGGGTCGCCAGCTCTTCGATGTTCCAGCTCTCGCGCACCTGCAAACGCAGGGCCTTGGAGGCCAGTACGTCCTGAGCGGTGGTTTCGAAGACGATCGTCTCTTCCTGGGCGCCAAGGTCGAGCAAGGTCGCGTTGACATCGGCCCGGTCGCTGCGAGGACAGGCCAGCACCGCTGGCGAGATGGCACCAAAACCTTGCCACTCGAGCTCTTCACGCACTTGCTTGCGCTTGTCCTGCGTCAGCTGCGTGAGCATCACCAGGCACCAGGAACCATCCCACGCCGGCACGGTAGAGCTGTAGACCCGCTTGAAAGCCTTGTCGAAACGCCGGCGACCGGCCCCGGTCAAGCTGTAGTAACTGCGCCGACCGACTTTCTCGGCGGTCAGCCAGCCTTCTTTGGTCAGGCGAAAAATCGAGGTACGGATCAGCCTTTCGTTGATACCGATGGGCTCGAGCAACTGGATCAGACTGCCGAGCCAGACTGTCCCACCGTGAGGCTCGATAACATCGCCATACAGAGTGATGATCAGCGAGCTGGCGCGGATTGGCGTCTGCTCCTGAAAGCGCGTGATAAGAGAGTTCAAAGGTGCAAGGGACGACATGGGCGTACCGGACAGGAAAAAAAACTGGAATATACCCGGTGGTCGGGCCTTGTGACCATCGTACTGTTACACCGCATGCTCATCGCGCCAGCGTCCCTTTGGGCCGCAAGCCACTGTCGCTGATGCGTGGACGATCGGGTTCCGGTGCGCTGAGGGGTTCGCAGACCTGCATTTGCTCCAGGCAACGCTTGGCCAATTGCTGATATTCGCGCGTTCCGGCTTGCTTCCAGGCGACTTCTTCATCGCTGAGGGTGCGTTTGACGCTGGCCGGGGCGCCCATCACCAGGGACTGCTCGGGGCATGCGAAACCCGCCTTGACGAACGCCGCCGCCGAAACGAATGAACGCGCGGCAATCTGCGCCCTGTCCATCACCACCGCGTTCATCCCGACCAACGCATCAGCGCCGATCCGGCAACCATGCAATACAGCCCCATGGCCAACATGACCATTGCGTTCGACCACGGTGTCGCTGTCGGGAAAACCGTGCATCACGCAGGTGTCCTGCAGGTTGGCGCCCTCCTCCAGAACGATTCGACCGAAATCCCCACGCAGGCTGGCCAACGGCCCGACGTAACACTGAGGGCCGACAATCACGTCGCCGATCAGCACGGCCGACGGATGAACATAAGCTGTGGGATCAACCACCGGGGTCAAACCACCGAAGCTGTAGCAGGTCATTGGACGTTCCTTGAAGAGCAGAGCCAAAGCACTCGCAAAGCGATGCCGATTTAGACTAATTTTGTATCACATCAATTTTATCAGCGCAAAGACAAAATCCGTATCACTTAATCGTGCCGCTTGAAGAAGTGCCGAAGACGCACCTGAATCCGCCAGCCAAGCCGCCATACCGGGCCGTTGGCTCAAGACTGCCCTCCACATCAAGCCGCCTTCACCAACCAATCACCGACAAACAAGACACGTTAAATTAGTTTTTGTATTGCATTTATGTATCGCTTTGTAGGTATACTCAGGCCAACCGGCCCACCTGGCCGATCCAATAATGAGCCGGCATTACAGCCGAGCGTGCACTGTGAGGGCATCCGCCATGCCTCTAACCCTTGCTGTCGAATTCCCGGAGCCGGGTGTCCGCCTGATTACCCTGCAACGCCCGCAAGCGCTGAATGCCCTGACCACCCAATTGCTCGGTGAACTGGCTGACGAACTGAACGCCGCACAAGCCGATCCCGGCACCCGCGCCGTGGTCCTGACCGGCAGCCGCAAAGCCTTCGCGGCCGGTGCCGATATCAGGGAAATGGCCGAACACAATCTGGTCGGCATTCTCGACGACCCGCGCCAGGCATCGTGGCAGGCCATCACCCGCTTCACTAAGCCGCTCATCGCCGCCGTCAACGGCTTTGCCCTCGGCGGTGGCTGCGAACTGGCGATGCACGCCGACATCATCATTGCCAGCGAAGACGCCCGCTTCGGTCAGCCGGAAATCAACCTCGGGATCATGCCCGGCGCCGGTGGAACCCAACGCCTGCTGCGCGCCGTCGGCAAATCCATGGCGATGCAGATGGTCCTCACCGGCGAGCCCATCGACGCCCGCCAGGCCCAACGCGCCGGCCTGGTCAGCGAAGTGACCCAACCGGAACTCACCGTCGAACGCGCCCTGCAGATCGCCCGCAGCATTGCCGGCAAGGCTCCCCTGGCGGTACGCCTGGCCAAGGAAGCGCTGCTCAAGGCGATGGACACCGACCTGGCCAGCGGCCTGCGTTTCGAACGCCATGCCTTCACCGTGCTGGCCGGCACCCGCGATCGTGAGGAAGGCATTCGGGCCTTTCAGGAAAAACGCACGCCGGCCTTCATCGGGCAGTAACCGGGTCAACAGCCCCCCCAATAAAAAGCAGCGAACGACCTCTCAGAGAGCGCCATTACCATGAACTTCGAACACATCCTGTTTTCCATCGACGCCGGCGTTGCCCTCCTCAGCCTCAATCGGCCCGATCAGCTCAACAGCTTCAATGCGCAGATGCATGGCGAAGTAAAAGAGGCGTTGAAACAGGTCCGACAGAATCCGGACGTGCGCGTATTGCTGCTGACCGGAGAAGGTCGCGGCTTCTGTGCCGGGCAAGACCTCAACGACCGCAACGTCGCGCCGGGCAGCACGGCGCAGGACCTGGGCGAGTCCATCGAGCAGTTCTACAACCCGCTGATCCGCCAACTGCGCGACCTGCCGATGCCGGTCATCTGTGCGGTCAATGGCGTGGCGGCCGGTGCCGGCGCCAACATTCCACTGGCCTGCGACCTGGTACTGGCGGCGCGCTCGGCCAGTTTCATTCAAGCGTTCTGCAAAATCGGCCTGATCCCCGATTCCGGCGGGACCTGGACCTTGCCACGCCTGGTCGGCATGGCCCGGGCCAAGGCCTTGGCCTTGCTGGGCAACCGCTTGTCGGCCGAGCAAGCCGAGCAATGGGGCCTGATTTACCGCTGCGTGGACGACGCTGAACTGCGCCATGAAGCCCTGAGCCTGGCCCGTCATCTGGCCACGCAACCGACCTACGGCCTGGCGCTGATCAAACGCAGCCTGAACGCCAGCCTGAGCAACAGTTTTGACCAACAGCTTGAACTGGAGCGGGACCTGCAACGCCTGGCCGGACGCAGCGAAGATTATCGTGAGGGCGTCAGCGCCTTCATGGAAAAACGCAGCCCGAACTTCAAGGGGCGCTGAGACATGACTGCACTGAACACCAACGCGCGCATCGCCGTGATCGGCGCCGGCGCCATGGGTGCCGGGATTGCCCAGGTCGCGGCACAAGCCGGGCATCGCGTTTTGCTGCTGGACAATCGGCCGGGCGCTGCCGCTCAAGCCATCGACGGCATTGACCGACAGCTGGGCAAACGCGTCGAGAAAGGCAAACTCTCGAGCGCGGCACGAACCTCGACCATGGCGCGCCTCAAAGCCGTGGAAACCATCGAAGCGCTGGCCGATTGCGAGCTGATCATCGAAGCCATCGTCGAGAACCTGCAGGTCAAACGCGAGCTGTTCCGGCAGCTGGAAAGTCTCTGCGATGAGCGCTGCATCCTGGCCAGCAACACGTCCTCGTTGTCGATTACCAGCATCGCCGCGCAACTGAAGCACCCGCAACGTGTACTCGGCCTGCATTTTTTCAACCCGGCGCCGATCATGGCGCTGGTTGAAGTCGTCTCGGGCCTGGCCAGCGATCCGGCGTTGGCCGAGTGTCTTTACGACACCGCCAGGGCCTGGGGCAAAAAACCGGTGCATACGCGCTCGACGCCGGGCTTCATCGTCAACCGCGTCGCCCGCCCGTTCTACGCCGAAAGCCTGCGCCTGCTGCAGGAAGGCGTCGCCGATTGTCCGACGCTGGATGCGCTGATGCGCGACGCCGGTGGCTTTGCGATGGGCGCGTTCGAGCTGACCGACCTGATCGGGCATGACGTCAACCAGGCGGTGACCTGCTCGGTGTTCGACGCCTATTACGGCGATACCCGCTTCCTGCCATCGTTGATCCAGAAGGAGCTGGTGGACGCCGGCCGTCTGGGACGCAAAAGCGGTCAGGGCTTTTACAGCTATGCCGAAGGTGCCGAGCGTCCGCTGGCCGCCTCGATCACTAGCGATCTAACCGTTAGCACCTGCGTTGCAGAAGGTGATCTCGGCATCGCCAACGCGTTGATCCCGCGTCTGCGCGAGCATCGAGTCGACGTCATTCAGCGCGATGGCCATGGCTTGCTGCGCGTCGGTGACGCCGTGCTCGCCTTGAGCGATGGCCGCATGGCCTGTCAGCGAGCCCGGGAAGATGGCCTGCGCAACCTGATCCTGCTGGACCTGGCGTTCGACTACGGCAACGCCAGCCGCATCGCCATCAGTTGCTCGGCAGACATTGACCCCGGCGCATTGGCAGAAGGCGTTGCCCTGCTGCAACGGGCCGGACTCACCGTCAGCCAGCTCAGCGACAGCCCGGCCCTCGCGGTACTGCGCACGGTGGCGATGCTCGCCAACGAAGCCGCCGATGCCCTGTTGCAAGGCGTGGCCTCGGCCGCCGACCTCGATTTGGCGATGCGCGCCGGGGTCAATTATCCCCAAGGCCCGCTGTCCTGGGCCGATGCCATCGGGCTGCGCCACATCCTTACCGTGCTGGAGAACCTGCAAGCCAGTTACGGCGAAGAACGCTATCGACCGTCGCTGTTGCTGCGCCGTCGGGTCGCCGAAGGGAGGACTTTTCATGACAAATCATGAAGCCATGACCCTGGCCAGCAGCTGCGCGCAAGCGATGTTCGCACGCGATACCGCCAGCCAGGCGATGGGCATGCGCCTCCTCTCGGCTGCGCCAGGCTGTGCCCGCGTCGGCATGAGCGTGCGCGCCGACATGATCCAGGGGCACGGTACTTGCCACGGCGGCTACCTGTTCGCCCTCGCCGACTCTGCCTTTGCCTTGGCCTGCAACAGCTACAACGAAGCCACGGTGGCCATCGGTTGCAGCATCGACTACATCGCCCCGGCACGTCTGGGCGATACCTTGTGCGCCGATTGCATCGAACAGAGCCGTTCCGGGCGCACCGGCAATTACGACGTGCGCATTGAAAACCAGCAGGGCCAGTTGATCGCCCTGTTCCATGGCAAATCCTACAAAGTGCGCGGCGCTGTGCTGGCGCAGGAGAATCCGAATGAATGACGCCTTGATCATCGATGCGGTGCGGACCCCGATCGGCCGCTACGCCGGAGCCCTGAGCAGCGTGCGCGCCGACGACCTCGGTGCAGTGCCACTGCGTGAACTGCTGCGCCGCCACCCGCAGGTCGACTGGAACGCGGTCGATGATGTGATCTACGGCTGCGCCAATCAGGCCGGCGAAGACAACCGCAACGTCGCGCGCATGTCGGCCCTGCTGGCCGGGTTGCCGGTCAGCGTGCCCGGCACCACCCTCAACCGCCTGTGCGGTTCCGGGCTGGATGCGATCGGCACCGCCGCCCGGGCGATTCGCTGCGGTGAGGCCGGGTTGATGCTGGTGGGCGGCGTGGAATCGATGTCCCGCGCCCCCCTGGTGATGGGCAAGGCCGAGCAGGCGTTTTCCCGCCAGGCAGAGATCTACGACACCACCATCGGCTGGCGCTTCGTCAATTCACTGATGAAACAATCCTTCGGCATCGACTCCATGCCGGAGACCGCCGAGAACGTCGCCGCACAATTCAATATTTCCCGCGCCGACCAGGACGCCTTTGCCCTGCGCAGCCAGCAGCGTGCCGGCGCCGCCCAGGCCAGCGGGCGTTTTGCCAGGGAAATCGTCGCGGTAGAAATCCCCCAGCGCAAAGGTCCGGTCAAACTCGTCGAGCACGACGAGCACCCGCGCGGCGACACCACGCTTGAGCAGCTGCAGAAGCTCGGCACGCCGTTTCGCGAAGGCGGCAGCGTCACCGCTGGCAACGCGTCCGGGGTCAATGACGGAGCTTGCGCGCTGTTGCTGGCCAGCCCGCAAATCGCCCAACGCCACGGGCTCAAAGCGCGCGGCCGGGTCTTGGCCATGGCCACCGCTGGCGTCGAACCGCGAATCATGGGCATCGGCCCGGTTCCCGCGACCCGCAAGGTGTTGGAGCTGGCCAACCTGAGCCTGGCCGACATGGACGTGATCGAGCTCAACGAGGCGTTTGCCGCCCAGGGTCTCGCGGTATTGCGCGAGCTTGGCTTGAGCGACACCGATTCGCGGGTCAATCCCAACGGCGGCGCAATCGCCCTCGGCCACCCACTCGGCATGAGCGGCGCACGGCTGGTGACCACCGCCCTGCATGAGCTTGAGGAACGCAATGGCCGCTACGCCTTGTGCACCATGTGCATCGGCGTCGGCCAGGGCATTGCGCTGGTCATCGAGCGTCTGTCGCACTAAAGAAACGCGATTCCCGGGGAGCCGAGAGGTATCCTTGGGGCATGCACTCAAAGCCCTTCTTCGGAAGAGCGGAAACACAAAAACAATTCGAGTGAAGTCATGAACATGCCAATTGCCAAAGCCGTGCTTGATCCCGTGCTGGACCCGATTGAAACCGCCAGCATCGACGAACTCCGTCAGCACCAGCTGGATCGCCTGCGCTGGAGCCTGAACCACGCCTACAACAACGTGCCGCTGTACCGTCAACGCTTCGAGGCACTGGGTGTGCACCCGGATGACCTCCAGTCGCTGGACGATCTGGCGAAATTCCCGTTCACCACCAAATCCGACCTGCGTGATAACTATCCCTACGGCATGTTCGCCGTACCGATGCACGACGTGGTGCGCCTGCATGCCTCCAGCGGCACCACCGGCAAACCGACCGTCGTGGGTTACACCCAGAACGACATCGACACCTGGGCCAATATCGTCGCCCGCTCGATCCGCGCGGCGGGCGGGCGGCGTGGCGACAAAGTGCATATTTCCTATGGCTACGGCCTGTTCACCGGTGGCCTCGGCGCGCATTACGGTGCCGAACGCCTGGGCTGCACGGTGATACCGATGTCTGGCGGGCAGACCGAAAAACAGGTCCAGCTGATCAAGGATTTCCAGCCGGACATCATCATGGTCACGCCCTCCTACATGCTCAATATCGCCGATGAAATCGAGCGTCAAGGCATCGACCCGCACAAACTGGCCTTGCGCCTGGGCATCTTCGGTGCCGAGCCGTGGACCGGCGAACTGCGCAGCGCCATCGAGAACCGTCTGGGCATCACCGCCCTGGACATCTACGGCCTCTCGGAAATCATGGGGCCGGGTGTCGCCATGGAGTGCGCGGAAACCAAGGACGGGCTGACGATCTGGGAAGACCACTTCTACCCGGAAATCATCGATCCGGTCACCGGCGAAGTGCTGCCGGACGGCCAGATGGGCGAACTGGTGTTCACCTCCCTGAGCAAGGAAGCCTTGCCCATGATTCGCTACCGGACCCGCGACCTGACGCGCCTGCTGCCAGGCACTGCGCGGCCGATGCGGCGTATCGACAAGATCACCGGGCGCAGTGACGACATGCTGATCATTCGCGGGGTCAACGTGTTTCCGACGCAGATCGAGGAGCAGGTCCTCAAAATCAAACAGCTTTCAGAGTGTTATGAGATCCATCTGTATCGCAACGGTAACCTCGACAGCGTCGACGTGCATGTGGAGCTCAAGGCTGAGCATCAGCACTTGAGCGATGAACAACAGAAAGCCGTAGGCGCCGAATTGAGCCGGCATATCAAGACCTACATTGGCATCAGTACCCGAATCGTCTTGCAGCCCCTGCATTCGATCAAACGGTCTGAGGGCAAGGCTTGCCACGTGATGGACAAACGCCCTAAAGCTTGACTGCTGCACCCTTTACGGCCCCGCTTTTGCGGGGCTTTTTTTCGGGTTTTTTTCGCCGATTCCGGCCTGCGTACACCCGACAGGAAGACGACCTCCCGCCAAAGCGATACAAAAAATAACACGACACGATATTTTATGTTTGATATTAATTTCTGTATCGCTTATAAAGTTATCCATGCCTTTGAACAGATTCATGGCGGGAGAGACCACATGTACGCACAGCTTGTAGAAACCGGCGTCAAGCGCATCAAGGACCTGTCGGAGATGTCCGATCAGGAACGCGCCTTCCAGGAAAAAATCGATTCGGAAATCAAGATCGAAGCCAAGAACTGGATGCCCGATGCCTATCGCCAGACCCTGATCCGGCAGATCTCCCAGCACGCCCACTCCGAGATCGTCGGCATGCTGCCCGAAGGCAACTGGGTCACCCGTGCGCCATCGCTCAAACGCAAGCTGCAACTGATGGCCAAGATCCAGGACGAGGCCGGTCATGGCCTGTACCTGTACAGCGCCATGGAAACCCTGGGCGCCGACCGCGATGAAGAAATCGCCAAGCTGCACAGCGGCAAGGCCAAGTACTCGAGCATTTTCAATTACCCGACCTTGAACTGGGCCGACATGGGCGCAGTGGGCTGGTTGGTGGACGGCGCGGCGATCGTCAACCAGGTGGTGTTGCAGCGCACTTCTTATGGCCCCTACTCCCGGGCCATGGTGCGGATCTGCAAGGAAGAGAGCTTCCACCAGCGCCAGGGCTACGAAATCCTCCTGACCATGATGCGTCACGGCAATCAGGCGCAAAAAGACATGGTCCAGGACGCGATCAACCGCCTGTGGTGGCCGTCGCTGATGATGTTCGGCCCGAGCGACGAACACTCCCCCAACAGTGCCCAGTCCATGGCCTGGAAAATCAAACGCCAGAGCAACGACGAACTGCGCCAGCGCTTCATCGACCAGACCATCCCGCAGCTTGAGCTGCTGGGCTGCACCTGCCCCGATCCGGAGCTGAAATGGAACGCCGAACGCGGCCACTACGACTTCGGCGACATCCAGTGGAGCGAATTCTACGAAGTGCTCAAGGGCAACGGTCCGTGCAACCAGGAACGCGTCGCCACCCGCCGCAAAGCCATTGAAGACGGTGCTTGGGTCCGCGAAGCCGCGGTCGCCCACGCTCGCAAAAAACAGAACAAGAACGCCGCCTGATCGGCCACCTGATGTGGAGTCACTGAAATGTCTGAATGGACCCTTTTTGAAGTCTTCGTGCGCAGCAAGCACGGCCTCAACCACAAGCATGTCGGCAGCGTGCATGCCGCCGACACCACCATGGCCATCGAGAACGCGCGCGAGTTGTACACCCGCCGCAGTGAAGGTGTGAGCCTGTGGGTGGTGCCCTCGGCGCTGATCACCGCTTCCTCCCCGGATGAAAAAGACCCGCTGTTCGACCCGTCGGACGACAAGGTCTACCGCCACGCCAGCTTCTACGAGCTGCCGGCAGAAGTCGGGCACATGTGAGGTCGACCATGAACACTAAGACTGATCTGATCGAATACCTGCTGCGCCTCGGCGACAGCGCCCTGATCCAGGGCCAGCGCCTGTGCCAATGGTGCGGCAAGGCGCCAGCGCTGGAAGAAGAACTGGCGCTGATGAACGTCGGCCTCGACCTCGTCGGCCAGGCACGCAACTGGCTGGATTACGCCGCCGAACTGCTGGACGACGGTCGCGACGCCGATCACCTGGCGTTCCGCCGCGATGAGCGCGCCTATCGCAATCTGCTGCTGGTGGAACAACCCAACGGCGATTACGCGGTGACGATCCTCAAGCAGTTCCTCTACGACGCCTGGCACCTGCAAGTGCTCAGCGGCCTGAGCCAATCGAGCGATGAACGTATCGCCGGGATCGCCGCCAAAGCGGTGAAAGAAGTCACCTATCACCTGCGCCGCTCCGGCGAGTGGGTCGAGCGTCTGGGTGACGGCACCGAGGAAAGCCACAAACGCATGCTCGCGGCCATCCCCGAGGTCTGGCGTTTCACCGTCGAACTGACCAGCGCCGATGACAGCGAACAACGCCTGTGCGATGCCGGCATTACCCCCGACGCTGCGCAAGTCGCTGCAGCCTGGCAAACCAAGGTCAGCGAGATTTTCGCCAGCGCCACCCTGCCCGTGCCGGCCGCACCGAGCTACTTCTACCTGAATGCACGCAAGGGCCTGCACACCGAACACCTGGGCATTCTGCTGGCCGAGATGCAATTCCTGCCCCGAGCGTACCCCGATGCAACCTGGTGAGCTGATCGCCAGCGACCAGGGCGCACGGCTGGCACAACCGACCGACCTGGCCGCCGCGTGGGCAACTTTGGCGCAGGTCATGGACCCGGAAGTGCCGGTGGTCAGCGTGGTCGACCTGGGCATCGTTCGCGATCTCGATTGGCAGGCCGGGCATCTGCACGTGGTGGTCACGCCGACCTACTCCGGCTGCCCCGCCACCGAAGTGATCGAAAGCGATATCCGCGAAGCGCTGGAACTGGCCGGGTTCAAGGCGCCACAACTGGAGCGCAAATTGACCCCAGCCTGGACCACCGACTGGATCACCGACATTGGCCGCGAACGCCTGCGCGCCTACGGCATCGCACCACCGGAAGGCAGCACCAGCAAACGCAGCCTGCTCGGCGAGAGCCCGGTGATCCTCTGCCCGCAATGCGGCAGCGCGCACACCGAAGTGCTCAGCGAGTTTGGTTCCACCGCGTGCAAGGCGTTGTACCGCTGCTGCGATTGCCGGGAACCGTTCGACTATTTCAAGTGCATCTGAGCGGCGACCGGCCGTCCCAGCTGGAGAATAAAAATGAGTAAATTTCACAGCCTGACCATCAAGGACGTGCGCGCAGAGACCCGTGACGCGGTGTCCATCGCCTTCGAGATTCCGCAGCACCTGCAAGACAGTTTTCACTTCACCCAGGGCCAACACCTGGTGATGCGTACCCAGATGGATGGCGAAGAAGTCCGCCGTTCTTATTCGATCTGCACCGGGGTCAATGACGGTGAACTGCGCATTGCCATCAAGCGCGTGGCCGGCGGGCGTTTTTCCGCATTTGCCAACGAACAGCTGAAAGCCGGGCACAGCCTGGAAGTGATGCCGCCGGCCGGGCACTTTCATGTCGAACTCGACCCGGCGCGCCATGGCAATTACCTGGCCGTCGCGGCGGGCAGTGGCATCACGCCGATCCTGTCGATCATCAAGACCACCCTGCAAACCGAGCCGCACAGCCGCGTCACGCTGCTCTACGGCAATCGCTCAAGCTCCGGCGCGTTGTTCCGCGAACAGCTGGAAGACCTGAAAAACCGCTACTTGCAGCGCTTGAACCTGATCTTTGTGTTCAGCCGTGAGCAGCAGGATGTCGACCTGTACAACGGCCGGATCAACGCCGAGAAGTGCGAGCAACTGTTCAGCCGCTGGCTCGACGTCAAAGCCCTCGATGCCGCCTTCATTTGCGGCCCGCAGGAGATGACCGAAACCGTGCGCGACAGCCTCAAGGCCAAGGGCATGGCGCCGGAGCGTATCCATTTCGAACTGTTCGCTGCTGTCGGCAGCCAGCAAAAACGCGAGGCCCGCGAGGCCGCCCGGCAAGTGGATGCCGCGGTCAGCCAGATCACCGTCATCAGCGACGGCCGCGCCCTCGCTTTCGATCTTCCGCGCAACAGCCAGAGCATCCTCGACGCCGGCAACGCCCAGGGTGCCGAACTGCCCTATTCATGCAAGGCCGGCGTGTGCTCGACCTGCAAATGCAAGGTCATCGAAGGCGAAGTGGAAATGGACAGCAACCACGCCCTGGAAGATTACGAAGTGGCTGCCGGTTACGTGCTGTCGTGCCAGGCATTCCCGATCAGCGACAAAGTGGTACTGGATTTCGACCAGCTCTGATTTCAGCCCCACTCGAAACCTGTAGGAGCGAGGCTTGACCGCGAAGAGGCCATCAGATTCCACATCGATGTCGTCTGATATTCCGCTTTCGCGGGCAAGCCTCGCTCCTACAGAGACCGGGGAATGACCCAGAACCTGTTTCACCCCACAACAAAAACAACAACACGAGAGCGCGCGCCATGACCCCCAAAGACGTAGAACTCATCCGCCAGCACCCCGACTTCATCCAGTTGGTTCGACGCAAACAGAACCTGTACTGGTCGTTGTCGCTGATCATGCTGGTGATCTATTTCGGCTTCGTCCTGCTGGTGGCGTTCTCCCCCAGCACCCTCGGTCAATCCTTGAGTGGTGGCGTCACCAGCGTGGGCATGCTGGTCGGCGTGGTGATCGTGGTACTGGCGTTCGCGCTGACGGGTTTCTACGTCTATCGCGCCAACAACGTGATCGATCCGCTCAACGAAAAGCTGAAACAGGAGTGCGCCCGATGAGCCGGCTTCTTGGGTTTTTCCTGCTGCCCCTGGCCTTCGTCGCGGACTTTGCGGCTGCGGCCGACGGCGCCTCCCGCCCGCTGAACTGGACCGCGATCGGCATGTTCCTGGTGTTCGTCCTGTTCACCCTCGGCGTCACGCGTTGGGCTGCATTGCGCACCCGTTCCGCCAGTGACTTCTACACCGCCGGCGGAGGCATGACCGGGTTCCAGAACGGTCTGGCGATTGCCGGCGACATGATTTCCGCAGCATCCTTCCTGGGCATCTCGGCGATGATGTTCCTCAATGGTTATGACGGTCTGCTCTACGCGCTGGGCGTGTTGGCGGGCTGGCCGATCATCCTGTTCCTGATCGCCGAACGCCTGCGCAACCTCGGCAAATACACCTTCGCCGACGTGGTCTCCTACCGACTGGAGCAGACGCCCGTGCGCCTGACGTCGGCCTTCGGCACCCTCACCGTCGCGTTGATGTACCTGGTGGCGCAGATGGTCGGCGCCGGCAAGCTGATCGAGTTGCTGTTCGGTATCGATTACCTCTACGCGGTGATGCTGGTCGGCGTGTTGATGGTGTTCTACGTGACGTTCGGCGGCATGCTCGCCACCACCTGGGTGCAGATCATCAAAGCGGTGATGCTGCTGTTCGGCACCACCTTCATGGCCTTCATGGTGCTCAAGCATTTCGGTTTCAGCACCGAAGCGATGTTCGCCGGTGCCACCGCCGTGCACGCCAAGGGCAACGCCATCATGGCTCCGGGCGGTTTGCTGTCGAACCCGATCGATGCGATCTCTTTGGGGCTGGGCATGATGTTCGGCACCGCCGGCCTGCCGCATATCCTGATGCGCTTCTTCACCGTCAGCGATGCCAAGGAAGCGCGTAAAAGCGTGTTCTACGCCACCGGTTTCATCGGCTACTTCTACTTGCTGCTGATCATCGTCGGCTTCGGCGCCATCGTCATGGTCGGCACCGATCCAGCGTTCCGTGATGCCAGCGGCGCAATCATCGGCGGCGGCAACATGATCGCCGTGCACCTGGCGCAGGCCGTCGGCGGCAACCTGTTTCTTGGTTTCATCTCGGCCGTGGCTTTCGCCACCATTCTGGCGGTGGTCGCCGGGTTGGCGTTGTCCGGCGCGTCGGCGGTGTCCCACGATTTGTATGCCTGCGTGATGCGCAAGGGCCAGGCCACCGAGCAGCAGGAAATACGCGTCTCGCGCATTGCCACGCTGTGCATCGGCGTCCTGGCGATCATCCTCGGCCTGTTGTTCGAATCGCAGAACATTGCCTTCCTGTCCGGACTGGTCCTGGCCATCGCCGCGTCGGTGAATTTCCCGGTGCTGTTCCTCTCGATGTATTGGAAGGGCCTGACCACTCGGGGTGCAGTCACCGGCAGCCTGACGGGTCTGGTCTCGGCGATTGTCCTGTTAGTCCTGAGCCCGGCGGTGTGGGTCAACGTGCTGCATCACGACAAAGCCCTGTTCCCGTACTCCAACCCGGCGCTGTTCTCCATGAGCCTGGCCTTTTTCAGCGCCTGGGTATTTTCCGTCACCGACGCCTCGCCCCGTGCAGCCCTTGAGCGTGGCCGTTATCTGGCGCAGTTCATCCGTTCGATGACCGGCATCGGTGCCTCCGGCGCCAGCAAGCACTAAACAACGACCGATCCGATGCAAGGGAATAAAAATAATGAAGCCCGCACGTACCGCACCTTACGAATCACTGTTTTCGTTAGCCGCCGCATTGAGTCTGCCGATGTTCGCACCCTGCGCCATGGCCGACTTTGTCGACGACAGCAAGGCCCGTATTGAAATGCGCAACCACTACATCAATCGCGATTTCCGCCAGGACAACGCGCCGCAATCCAAGGCTGAGGAATGGGCGCAGGGCTTCACCGCGCGCATCGAGTCCGGGTTCACCGACGGCACCTTCGGCTTCGGTCTCGACGCGCTTGGGGAGCTTGGATTGAAACTCGATTCCAGCGCGGATCGCCGTGGCACCGGGTTGTTGCCGTTTGGCCCGAACAGCCATGAACCGGCTGACGAGTTCAGCCAACTGGGGCTGACCGCAAAGCTGCGGGCATCCAAAAGCGTGTTGAAACTCGGCACCCTGCAACCGTTGCTGCCGGTGGCGACCTACAACGACACCCGCCTGCTGGGTTCAACCTTTGAGGGTGGCTTGCTGACCAGCCAGGAAATCAGCGGCCTGACGGTCAATGCCGGGCGCCTGACCAAGGCCAACCTGCGGGACTCTTCCAGTAACGATGACATTGGCTTCGGTGCCGCCAGCAGCGATCACTTCGACTTCGCCGGCGGCAGCTACGCCTTCAGCCCGCAGCTGAACCTGAGCTACTACTACGGCAAGCTCGAGCAGATTTATCGCCAGCAGTTCGTCGGGCTGGTGCATACCCAGCCACTGGGCAACGGTTTCAATTTGCGCAGCGACATTCGCTATTTCGACAGCCGTGGCGATGGCGCCGAGCGTGCCGGGCGCATCGACAACCGCAACTTCAACAGCATGTTCACCGTGTCCCACGGTGCCCACAAGGTCAGTGCCACGTATCAGCAGTTATCCGGCGGCAGCGCCTTTCCGTTCCTCAACGGCGGCGATCCGTACGTGGTCAACCTGGTGACTTTCAACACCTACACCCGCGCCGACGAGGACTCCTGGCAGTTGCGTTACGACTATGACTTCGCGGCGCAAGGCGTCCCCGGCCTGACCTTCATGACCCGTTACACCGACGGTAACCACGTCAAGGCCGGCAGTGTCGACAACGGCCGCGAGCGGGAACGCGACACCGACATCAGTTACGTGATCCAGAGCGGCGTGTTCAAGGACGTCAGCCTGCGGTGGCGCAACGTGACCTTCCGTTCCGGTAATGGCTTGACCACCGACCTCGACGAGAACCGGCTGATTGTCGGTTACACCCTGGCACTTTGGTAATCCCTGAATGGCGCGGCCACGGTCGCGCCAACACTTTTCATAAATTGGAGGAATCGTGATGCCTCACGCCCCTACCCTGCAAAGTTTCATCGCCGGTCGCTGGATCGGCCAACACGGTGCCCAGGTCCTGCGCAGCGCCATCGACGGCCATGAGATTGCGCGCACCCACGAAGAGCGCCCGGACTTTGCCGAAGCCATCGAGCACGGCCGCCGCCAGGGCGTCAGCGGGCTGATGGCGCTGGACTTCCAGCAACGGGCCCAGCGTCTCAAGGCCCTGGCCTTGTACCTGAGCGAACGCAAAGAACAGCTCTACGCGATCTCCCACCACAGCGGCGCCACCCGCGCCGACAGCTGGATCGACATCGAGGGCGGCAACAGCACACTGTTCACCTACGCCAGCCTCGGCTCGCGAGAGTTGCCGTCGGGCAACATCGTCCACGAAGGCCCGGCGATGCAGCTGAGCAAACTCGGCACCTTCGCCGGCACGCATATTCTGGTGCCACGCGGCGGCCTGGCGGTGCACATCAACGCGTTCAACTTCCCGATCTGGGGCATGCTGGAAAAATTCGCCCCGAGCTTTCTCGCCGGCATGCCATGCATCGTCAAACCGGCCAGCGCCACCAGCTACCTGACCGAAGCCGTGGTGCGCCTGATGGACCAATCCGGTTTGTTGCCGGCAGGCAGCCTGCAATTGATCATCGGCGGCACCGGTGATTTGCTCGATCGCCTGCAAGGCCAGGATGTAGTGACCTTCACCGGTTCCGCCGACACCGCCGCCAAGCTGCGGGTCAACCCGAACCTGATCCGCCACTCGGTGCCGTTCAACGCCGAAGCCGACTCGCTGAACTGCGCGATCCTCGCCCCGGACGTAACCCCGGACGATGAAGAGTTCGAGCTGTTCATCAAGGAAGTCGCCCGGGAAATGACCACCAAGGCCGGGCAAAAATGCACCGCCATCCGCCGCGCCATCGTGCCGGCCAGACACATCGATGCGGTCGCAACCCGACTGCGTGATCGACTGGCGAAAGTCGTGGTTGGCGACCCGTCGGTGGAAGGCGTGCGCATGGGCGCACTGGCGTCTCACGATCAACAGAACGATGTCGCCGAACGCCTGGAAAGCCTGTTGCAAAGCAGCGACCTGTTGTTCGGCGCCCGCGACGGTTTCGAACCACGCGGTGAAAACGTCAGCCAGGGTGCGTTCTTCGCGCCGACCCTGCTGCAATCGCGCGACCCGCACGCCGAAGGCGGTGCTCATGATATCGAAGCGTTCGGCCCGGTCAGTACGCTGATGGCTTACGACGATCTGGACGAAGCACTGGTCCTGGCCGCTCGCGGCAAAGGCAGCCTGGTGGCGAGTCTAATCACCAAAGACCCGCGAATCGCCGCCCAAGCGATCCCGGTAGCCGCTGCCTGGCACGGGCGTTTGCTGGTGCTCGACCGCGAATCCGCTGCCGAATCCACCGGCCACGGCTCGCCCCTGCCCCAACTCAAGCACGGCGGCCCGGGTCGTGCTGGCGGTGGTGAGGAACTCGGCGGTTTGCGCGCCGTGAAGCACTACCTGCAACGCGCAGCGGTGCAAGGCTCGCCAAGCATGTTGGCGGCGGTTACCGGCGAATACGTCCGTGGCGCCAAGGTGATCGAAACCGACGTGCATCCATTCCGCCGATTCTTCCAGGATCTGCAGGTCGGCGAATCGCTGCTGACCCATCGTCGCACCGTGACCGAGGCCGATCTGGTGAACTTCGGTTGCCTGTCCGGCGATCACTTCTACATGCACTTCGACGACATCGCGGCCAAGGAATCGCAATTTGGCAAGCGCATCGCCCACGGTTACTTCGTGCTGTCAGCCGCCGCCGGCCTGTTCGTTTCCCCGGCGCCCGGTCCGGTACTGGCCAACTACGGCCTCGACACCCTGCGCTTCATCAACCCGGTCGGCATCGGCGACACCATCCAGGCCCGCCTGACCTGCAAGCGCAAAATCGACCAGGGCAAGAAGAGCCCGCAAGGCATGCCTCAAGGTGTGGTGGCCTGGGACGTGGAAGTGACCAACCAACTGGGAGAACTGGTCGCCAGTTATGACATTTTGACCTTGGTTGTGAAGCGTGAGGAGTAATCAGGTTTAAAAGCCTTGAGCGCCTTTATGGTCCTTGAAAAACTGTCATAAAAAAGGGCCCTCGCAGGGCCCTTTTGGTACTCAATCCCAGATCACTTGGTCAGCCAGCACTCAACGCTATCGGAGCCGTGCTTGAGTGTTCAGTGCCGGCCAAGAAATAACTGGAGACTATTGTGACCATCCACGATCAGTCCTCGAATGAGCTCCTGGTAGTGTTCTGCGGTATTCAGATCTTGCACGTCGAAGCTTGCGGACCAATGGATGAACGTCTTGGACTGTCCAGTAAGCGAGGCCAATTTCACGGTAGCTACATAGTTGTCCAGCGGTAATGGGGCCTCCTCGAAGCGGTAGGACAGCGTTGTATTGCGATCATCGACCGATAACAGGCGCTCCCTGACAACTGCGCCATCGGCCAATGTGAGTGTGCGAATACATCCAACCAATCCATCAGGTTGGTTGTCCTCAATGCTGCTGTCGACAATCGAGGGGTGCCAGTGATGAATCTCCCCAAACTTCTTCAATACGCCCCAGGCGTGTCCTGCATCGCTGTCCAGGACAGCGGAAAACTCAACCATCGGCATCGTGTATCTTCCTTCCGATTTCTATTCTTGAAAACAGCCAACCTCGGCGCTCCGGTTTCCGATGCAGTGCGATAGCGTCGTGCCCTGCGCTCCGACCCCGGAATGGATTTAACCGGAGTCGGTCGACGATCAACTTTCGAACTGGTGATAAACCTTGGCAATCACCTTCCAGGTACCGTCAATTTTTATCAGGGTCAGGTAGTCGTTGTAGTCGGCGCCGATCGCATCCTGCTCCATATCGACACGTATCACGGCTGTTGTCGGAGTGATCGCCAGCACGTCGAGTCTGGTAGTGATTTCGGGGGCATTGCCGTTCTTCTGAACGAAATCAAACAGATTGCTGATCGGGCCACCGAGCAGCTGACCATTTGTAAATCCGTACATCACGGCGTCTTTATGGAACGCTTGCGCAACACCTTCTGCACTGCCCGCACGCAGCCCTTCAACGTACTGATTGGCGGTAGCGATGACAGCGTTGTACTCGGCGGTGGGTACTGCCTTGATGTTCTTGGACATGGTTCTTTCCTTTCATTGAGGGCGAGGTGCAACGCACCTCGCCAGAGGTGATCGAAGGTCGATGCGATCGACAATTACCAATCCTGGCGAGTCGGCGAGATGATCAGATCATTGACGGTGACGTTTTCCGGCTGGTTCAGCGCGTAAATCACCGCACGGGCGATATCGTCTGGCGCAATGGCAATCCGGTTCAGTTCCTGAGCAGCCTTGCGCCCTTGAGGATCGCTGACCTTGTCCGCCCAGCCGGTATTGATGACGCCGGGACTGACGGTGTTGACGCGGATGCCATGCTGCACGCCCAACTCCTTGCGCATGGACTCGGTGATGGCCTGGACGAAAAACTTGGTCGCGCTGTAGACACCCGCTGCCGGCCCGACCTGGTGCCCTGCGACAGAGTCCATGTTAAGAATCTGCCCGGACTTCTGTTCCAGCATGTAGGGCAGTACCGCAGCAGTAGCGTTGAGGTAACCCTTGATGTTCACATCGATCATTTTTTCCCAATCCTGCACGGCGAGATCGACCCAGTTGGAAAAGAGCATCAGACCGGCGTTGTTGACCAGGATGTCCACGGCGCCATAGGTGTCCTGTGCAAACTTCGCCAGCGCTCTGGTTTGATCCAGATGGGTAACGTCTGTGGTGAAAGCAACCACGTCGCTGCCTGACTCACGCAGTTCTGCAACAAACGCTTCCAGCCCTTGCTGATCGAGTGCTGCCGCTACCACGCGGACACCTTGTGCGGCGAGTGCACGCGTGGTGGCGGCACCAATGCCGGAAGATGCGCCAGTGACGATGGCCACCTTGTTTTGCAGATAATTCATGCTAAGTACCTCTTGTGCAGTGAAATGCTGTCGCGACGGCGCCTCCCTGCGCCGAGCTGACGCAAGGGGAACCACTCATTCGTTGAAGTTGCCGGTTGGCCAATCGGTGTAACCCTTGGCGCCTCCGCCGTAGTAACTCTCACGTGGCGCGATGGTCAGTTGCGCACCATGGCGCAGGCGCTCTACAAGGTCTGGGTTGGCGATGAACAAACGGCCAAACGCTACCGCGTCAATCCGGCCTTGCGCGCGGCGTTCCAGCGCCATCACCAGGTCATAATTGTTGTTACCAATGAACGGCCCTTCGAACTGCGCACTCAGCGCGTCCAGATCCACGCCTTCAGGAACGGTGCGAGAAGTGGCGGTTGCGCCTTCGACGAAGTGCAGATAGGCCAGGTCGAGTCTGTTCAGCTGCTGAATCAGGTAGCCGTAGGTCGCCATGACGTTACTGTCAGGGGGCGTATTGCCTGCGTCAGGCGTCACCGGTGACAGGCGGATACCGACCCGGTCACTGCCCCAGATCGCTACCACTGCTTCGGTGACTTCAAGCGTCAGCCGCGTTCGGTTCTCGATGGAAACGCCGTATTGGTCAGTGCGCTGGTTGGTGGAGTCACGCAAGAACTGGTCGAGCAGATAGCTGTTGGCAGAATGGACTTCCACACCATCAAAACCGGCTCGCTTGGCATTTTCTGCCGCATGCCGGTACTGCTCGATGATCCCGGGGATCTCTGCAGTCTCAAGCGCCCGGGGCATGGACACGTCGACCATGCCATTGTGGGTGTAAGTGGTACCTTCGGCCTTGATTGCCGAGGGAGCCACCGGCGCCTCGCCGTTTGGCTGTAACTCGACGCTGGAAAAGCGGCCCACGTGCCATAGCTGGCTGACGATTCTGCCGCCTGCCGCGTGCACCGCATCGGTGACTTTTTTCCAGCCTGCCACCTGTGCTTCCGACCAGATCCCCGGCGTCATCGCATAACCGCGCCCTTGGGCGGAAATGTTCGTGGCCTCGGCGATGATCAAGCCTGCGCCTGCACGCTGGGCGTAATAAGTGGCGTGCAGTTCATTCGGCACCCCGTCTTCTGCCATCCGGCTGCGTGTCACCGGAGCCATGACGATACGATTAGCCAGTTGCAAGGCGCCCATCTGCGCGGGCGAGAAAAGGTCGGTGTTATGACTGTTATCAATCAAGCTGGATACCTCTACTAGACCGGTCGTCTAGACAAACAGTTAAAAAAAACACCCCTAGGCCAGCAGGCGTTTACTGGTGATCAGTGCGGTTTCAAAGGGCGCCGTGGTCTTCTTGACCTTGACCAGCAGCGAGGCGCCAAGCCATAGCTGATACAGCGATTCGGCCAATGTCAGCGCGTCCAGGGTCTGCGAGATGGAACCATCGGCCATGCCCTGCTCAACACAACGCGTGATCCGCTGGATGATCAGCGTGGTGCCTTCTTCCAGCACCGTGCGCATGTCTTCCGACAAGTCGCAGACTTCAGCGCCCAGTTTCACCACCAGGCATTTCTCTTCGGGATGATCGAACGCTTGCGTCTTTGCCCAGTAGCGCAGATAGCCCAGCAGCCGCTCGGCTCCGGTGCCTTCGGCGGCCATCACGATATCGACGCGCCCGATGTACTCCTGAAAATATTCTTCAAGCAGCGCCTGGCCGAATTCCTCTTTCGAACGAAAGTAGTGATAGAACGACCCTTTGGGTACGCCAGCGGTTGTCAGCACTTCTGACAACCCCACGGCGGTGTAGCCTTTGTTGGTCATCAGCGACTTGGCCACGTCGATGATGTGCTGGCGCATGTCTTGGATAGGTTTCTTCATAGGGAAGGAGCCTACACAAAACTAGACCGGTCGTCTAGAGACTCCTGCCCATCTCTGATGAACTGACTGAGCCGTTAGCGTTTGCTCTCGGACGGCTGCTCGCGGATTGCTAGGCTTTTTGCACCACCTGATCGACTCGCGAAGGCTCAAGGGCCGCCCTCTCCCACTTGGCGATCACCAAGGGTGCGATGGCATTGCCCAGCACGTTCAGCGTGGTGGTTCCGCTATCGATAATCCTGAAGATCCCCGCGATCAGCGCCACCCCTTCCAATGGAAGACCGGCAGAAGCCAATGTCGCAGACAGGATAATGATGGCAAAACCAGGCACTCCTGCAGCACCTTTGGAAGTCAGCACCATCGTGACCACCAGCAGAATCTGCTGAGAAAGCGACAGGTCAATGCCATAGAGTTGTGCGACAAAAATCGTCGCCACCCCAAGGAAAATCGACGCGCCATCCAGATTGAACGCATACCCCACCGGCACCACAAAACTGACGATGCGGCGCGGAACGCCATAACTCTCCAGTTTGCTCATCAACTGCGGCATGACCGCTGCCGACGCGGCACTCGAGAACGCAAGAATCAGCTCGTTTCGGAAGTACTTGATCAGCTTGAAGATGTTCTCGCCGATCAAATAGCAAATACCGCCGAGCACCACCAACGCAAAGACAATCAGTGCCAGGTAAACCACACCAATCAGCTTGAGCAAGGGCAATAGCGAGGCAAAGCCAAAGGTCGCAACGGTAGCGCCAATCATGCCAAATACACCGATGGGGGCGTACGCCATGACGATTGAGACGACTTTGAACATCGCATCGGAAATACCCTGAACCACCGCAACCACTGGCGCGCTTTTCTCTCTGGGCAGCGAGTTCAAGGCCATGCCGAACAACACCGCGAAGAACAGCACCGACAGCAGCTTCGCTTCCGACATCGCCACAAAGACGTTGTCCGGGACAATGTTCTGCACAATGACGAGGGCGCCCTTCGAAGGTTCCATCGTGATGGACGCGGAGCTATGGGTAATGCCCGAAATATCGGTTCCCGCGCCAGGCTCGAAGATGTTCGCGAAACACAACCCCATAACAATCGCCAGGCCGGTGATAGCAAAAAAATACCCCAGCGATTTTATGCCCATACGACCAAATGACTTGTTATCTCCGCCTCCTGCGATGCCCAGGATCATGCAACAGAACACGATCGGCACAACCACCATCTTCATCATCTTGATAAAGATATCGCCAAGCGGTTTGAGGATTTCCGCGCTGACCCACGATTGATACTGCGGATGGGTATTGAAATACCAACCGACAAGCACGCCAAGCAACAGCCCGGCAATGATTTGCCACACCAGGGGAATACGTTTCATGTCTAGCCTTCTTGTTGGAATGAAAGGACTGCGTTAATTGGCAGTTGCTAGATTCATGAGCTTCCAGCTCACTTGAGTTCAAATGGCACAACGCTGTTGTGCCAACACTTTTGTTATTTTGCGAAGAGCTGGCTCATATCCTTGAACGCCTTGAACTCAAGGGCATTGCCACACGGGTCAAATAAAAACATGGTGGCTTGCTCGCCGACCTGCCCTTTGAAACGAACGTAGGGTTCGATCACAAACTCGGTGCCGAACGACTTCAAGCGCTCGGCCAGCGCTTCCCATTCTTCCCAGCCCAGGATGATGCCGAAGTGCGGAACAGGTACGTCGTGGCCGTCCACCGGGTTGCTATGGACGCTTTCCTGGGACGCGGTTTTCGGGTGTTCGTGAATCACCAGTTGGTGGCCATAAAAGTTGAAATCGACCCACTGGTTGCTGGAACGACCTTCCTGCAGGCCGAACACTTCGCCGTAAAACGTGCGTGCGCCAGCAAGGTTGTAAACCGGGATTGCGAGGTGGAAAGGCGAGAGGCTCATCAGAACTCCGATACAGTTTTTTGGACAGGCACATCGTAGGGCGACCCACCCAGCAAAAAAATCAATATATATTTCTTAGAAACACAATTAATATTTGTGAATGATCAAAGAACTCAAAACACTCATCGCCGTTGCACGGGAAGGAACGTTTGCCGCTGCCGGGAATAAAATAGGCCTCACCCAGGCAGCGGTGAGCGCCCAGATTCAGCGTCTGGAGGCAGAGCTCGGCTTCGAGATATTCGACAGGAAGGGACGCTCAGCCCAACTCAACAGAATGGGCCACCAAATACTCCTGCAAGCGCAAGAGCTGCTTCGCCTTTACGACAATCTGGGTTCCACCACGCTCGGACTTCCTGCAAGCGTCCTGGTGAACATCGGTGCTATCGCTTCCGTGCAGCGATCCTTTTTACCAGACGCATTAGCCAAGTTTCACCAACAATGCCCGCAGTGCCGCACCCGTGTAATCCCAGGGCTATCGATGGAATTGGTCAACCTCGTGGATGCCGGCGAAATCGACATGGCCGCGATCATTCGCCCGCCCTTCTCGCTTCAAAGCGACCTGCGCTGGACGACCCTGGCGCTTGAGCCCTACCGGCTGATTGTGCCGCGCGAAGTGCCAGGAGACGATTGGTCGGCACTCCTTTCCAGCGAACCGTTCATTCGGTATGACCGATCATCATTCGGCGGCAGACAGGTGGATCGTTTCCTTCGACAGATGCATTTCACCTTGCGTGAAGTTTGCGAGCTGGATGAACTGGAGGCCATCGTCAAGCTGGTTGAAAATGGTGTGGGGGTCGCCCTAGTGCCGCAGACGGCAACCCATCAGGAATGGCCCGCGGGTGTACGAGTGCTGGACCTCGGGCAGCACACCTTCCATCGTGATATCGGGCTCGTACATCGGTCTCGGCAGAGTTTTACCGAGCCTGTACGAATTCTGGCCCAACTCATCAGCGAGCAGGTTTCGCCTGGTCCCGATTAAAACCCGCACAAAAAAAAGAGACGCTGGATAAGCACATCGCTCATTATCTGGCGGAGCTCGATGAGGTTGACAAGACCCAGACAGGAGAGGTGATTGATCGCGGCCATTATCGAGCCCCGGAATCCTTGCCCGACCAAATGAAATGGGGCACGCATACCTGACCATCAAACAACAGCCTGGCAGTGCGCAGCAGCCCACAGCCAACCAGCGCGCCATTGTCTGTTTGCAGCTCCACGGTGAACTCGCCGGTTGGATGCTCCACCGACAGGTGCAAATGCCTGCCGGGCCGAACACGGGCCAGGCCTTGGGCCACGGAACCGCTGATCAAGCACGCCGAGGCCACACTGACGGCGCCAAACACGCCGATCGAGGCATGACAGGTGTGGGGGATGAAGCTACGACTGTTGATGGCGCCGCCCGCCGCGGGTTCGGAGATCAGGCACATTTTCGGCACGCTTCGCCGGGTCACGTCCCCCAGGTTCATCAAGGGGCCGGCCTGCAAACGAATCGACTCGATCCGGGCCTTGAGTGCTTCATCGCCCTCTAATTGTTCGCGGCTTTCATAGCCGGTGCATCCCAGGTCGACAGCGCTCATCAGCACCACCGGCATGCCGTTGTCGATGCAGGTCACCTCAACGCCATCGAAAAGATCGAGTACCTTGCCGGTGGGCAACAAAGCTCCGCAACTGGAACCGGCGATGTCATCGAACTCGACGATTACTGGCGCTGCGGTGCCGGGTACGCCATCGATGCTGGCCTGCCCCTGATAATGAACTTCGCCCTGTGGCGTCTGGACGATAGCAGTGGCTGTCTGGCCGGTGTTCTCCATGAAGATCCTGACCCGCGTCACGTCGCCCTGGGCCCGAATCAGCCCGCGCTCGAGGGCAAAGGGACCCACCCCGGCGAGGATGTTGCCGCAGTTCTGGCCGTAATCCACCCGTGGCTGGTCCACTACGACCTGGGCAAACAGATAGTCGACATCGACGCCTGGACGCTCCGAGCGACGAATGATCGCCACTTTACTGGTCAACGAATCCGCCCCACCGATACCATCGATCTGCCGCGAGTCGGGCGAGCCCATGGCGGCGAGTAAAACCTTGTCGCGCAGGTCCGGTTCACTCGGCAAATCCTCGGCCAGGAAATAAGCCCCCTTGGAGGTGCCCCCGCGCATTAACAGGCAAGGAATACGGGTCTGGCTCATGTTCAGCCCTCCAGTTGTTCGAGGCTGTCGTAGTACTTCAGGCCCTTTTCTTCCAGGCGCGGGCGCATGGTGTAGATATCCAGGCCCAACTCCCCGCTCGCCAGGCGCAGCCGCTTCTGTTCTTCGAGGTCGGCGCGCTTGCGACTGGCCTCGATCACTGCCGGCAACTCTTCACGCCGCACGATCACGACCCCGTCGTCATCGGCCAGCACCACGTCACCGGGATTGACCAGTTGCCCGGCACACACCACAGGGATGTTCACCGAGCCCAGGGTTTCCTTGATCGTGCCTTGGGCATGCACGGCGCGGGACCAGACCCAAAAACCCATTTCCCGCAGGGTTTTGGTATCTCGCACCCCAGCGTCCAGCACCAGGCCACGCACCCCACGCGCTTGCAGCGAAGTCGCCAGCAGGTCGCCGAAAAAGCCGTCGCTGCAGGGCGAGCTGGGCGCAACCACCAGGATGTCGCCAGGTTTGCATTGCTCCACGGCCACATGGAACATCCAGTTATCGCCGGGCGCGACCAACACCGTGACGGCCGAACCACTGATGGCAATATCCTGCTGGATCGGCCGTATCGATGACGACAGCAGTCCTTTACGACCTTGAGACTCGTGAACCGTGGCAACGCCGTATCGGGTCAATTCATCGATCAGCCCACTGTCGGCGCGCTCGATGTTGCGCACCACGACACCCGTCTTCCCGACCATGCTCATCCCAGATTCTCCGTAACGCGTGGAAAGATGCTCTGGTAGCCCTCGGCGTAGACGATGTCTTTTTTCGAGGTGATGCCGATGTTGCGTTTTGCCTGCACGCCACGCTGCAAGGCTACACGGGTGTAGTACTCCCACAGGTGTTCCTGGCCTGCCATGCACTGGATGGCCGCGTATTTTTTGTCCCAGACTTCAGTGATGTCCAACAACACATCGGGCTTCCACTCGCACTGTTCCGGCTGATGCGGTTCAAAGCTATACACCGGTGGCGCGCCAACGATTTTCTCGCCCGGCTTGTAGCCTTCAGCCTGGGCGATGATGCGTGCTTCCTGGGTCAGATGGATGGCCAGGGGATGGTCGTAGTTGTAAGGGTCTTTCAGGGAGTGGCTCAGCACAAACTCTGGCTGGACACGACGGAACACGTCGGCCAGGCGAAACAGCGTGTCTTTGTCGGCGCGCATCGGATAGTCGCCGATATCGAAGAATTCGACCGTGGCACCGAGGATATCGGCAGCCGCCTGTGCCTCTTCACGCCGGGCGGCCTTGACCTTGCCCTCGGTCATCTCACCCTTGCGCCACAGCTTGGCGGACTCCCCTCGCTCGCCGAAGGACAGGCAAACGATATGCACCCCGTAACCCTGCCGCGCATGCAGCGCGATGGAACCGCCGGCACGCCAGACAAAGTCAGCGGAGTGAGCGCTGACGACCAAAGCGGTTTTTGCGTTAGTGTAATTCATGCTGGGACTCCCTCTCTTCTTTAAGGGAATGCTGGCATAGCCCGTCGAGGGCGACTAATGCGTTCGAATGACAATGCTATACTTTTTACTTATCGGCGCTGTCGAATGCCGCCTGACTGACAAGAGTCCTGTTGATGCCCGCCAGTGAACTACCCCATCTGATGCAAATCCGCACATTCATTCGGGTAGCCGATCATGGAAGTGTTTCCCGTGCCTCGGAAGTGCTGCTGCGGGCTCAATCGGTGGTGACCCGGGCCGTCCACGACCTGGAGGCGCGCCTGGGTGTGCAACTGTTCGAGCGACATGCCAATGGCATGCTGTTGACGCCTTACGGAAAATGCATCCTGCCCCGCGCACGACGGATCCTCGCTGAACTGGCGGTGATCCCCGCGATGCTCGGCCAGCCACCAGTGACCGTGCACGAACAGCTTTACCTGCTTTATACGCGGCGCCTGGAAATTTTCGTCAAGCTGTGTGAAACGCAGCATATGCAGACCGTCGCCAACGCCTTCGGGTTGTCTCAACCGGCGATCAGCAGCGCACTGAAAGTACTCGAGAGCGGTACCGGCAAGGTGCTGTTCGAGCGCACCGCCCGGGGTTTGCGACCGACCCAGGCGAGCCAGGAAATCCTTTACCCGATTCGCCGAGCCCTCAATGAGCTGCGGCATATCGATGCCGATATCGCCGCACTCAAGGGCTCCCTGCAAGGTACCGTGACCGTGGGTGCCCTGCCCTTGGGACGTACCCGGATCCTTCCCGAAGCCATCGTGCAGTTGATCAGCAACCATCCTGGCGTTCGGGTCGCGACCAACGAAAGCCCGTTCAATCTGCTGGCCCTGGAACTGCGCGCCGGTGATGTCGACTTTGTATTCGGCGCCTTGAGGCCTGCCGGCTATGCCAGTGATCTGCATGGCGAGCAACTCTTGACCGAAGAAATGGTCGTGCTCGTGCGAAGCGGCCACCCCTTGGCCGGCAAGGCCGTCACGGTGAATGACCTGAGCGATGCCCAATGGGTATTACCCAGGGCCGGGTCCCCCGCCCGACTGATCATGGATGCGCATTTCGAGCACTTGGGCCAGAAATCTCCCGAGCCGGTCGTCGAAACGGGTGACCTGGCGATCATCCGCGGAATACTGCTGCGCTCGGACATGCTCGCGGTGGTCTCGCAGCATCAGCTTGAACACGAAATCGCTTGCGGCGAACTGCAACGCCTGGCGCTGCAACTGCACGACACTCACCGCCCCATCGGCCTGATCTACCGAACCAACGGCCTGCACTCCCCGGCGGCGCAGGCGTTGATCGAGCAGATCCGCGAGGTGGTCGGGCAAAGCCCTGGAATCACTGCTTGCCAGCCACCGAATACGTGACTTGCTGATTGCGGGTCTGTTGAAACTCTTCCAACGACAACCCTTTCATGGCAGCGTAAATGTGCAGGTTGGACACCCCTGTCACTGCACCCAGCTTCTCCAGCAGAAAGAATATTGCGCCGTATTGAATCAGTGCCTGCCAATCGCGGCGACGCACCATGTCGCGCTCCTGGGGGGTAAGCTGGTGCTCATCGAACAGCTGGTCTGGCACCTCGAGAAAACGCTTACGCCAGAGCGGATCGATCAGGTTATGCAGGAAGCGGTTGAGCCGGTAACCCTTGTGGCTGCGCTCCAGGGTGAAGGGGTAAGTGCCTGGCAGTTTTTCGATGCCGGCCAACTGATGATTGATGTGCTCGCGGTGGCGTTCGAGCACATCGACCGGGACATCCCTGGCCTGGTTTTCCAGGAGCAGTGTGGCGATACCGGTCATTGAAGGCAGGTAATAATCCTGGTGCAGCTTGTTGACGTTGGCTGACAGCGCTCCGCGCATGATCAGCCAGGTGATCACCTCGGAACCTTCCATGCCGCCGAGCGTGGCGTATTCTGCCAAGGTCATTTCGGTCAGGCGCTCGGGATCGTTGACGAACAGGTCAACGAATTGCGCGTCCCACTCGGGATTGTTGAACCCACAGCGCTCCCCATGGACCTGATGGGAAACACCACCGGTGGCAACGATGGCGACCTTGATATCTTGCGGATAGCTTTCAATGGCGCGACGTAGCGCCTGGCCTAATTTGTAGCAGCGCTTGGCGCTGGGGATCGGAAACTGCAGCACGCCGACTTGCAGCGGGACGATCTCGACCGGCCAGCCATCTTTGAATGGCACCAGGGCCGACATCGGTGAGAACAGTCCATGATCGATAGGTTTGTCGCGGAAAAACGCCATATCGAATTCATCAGCCACCAGGCTGTTGCCGATGTGTCGGGACAGCGCCGCATGCCCCTTGATCGAAGGCAAGTCGCGCTTGCCACCGCCCTCGTCGGCGACGTCGTAATGATCGTCCACGCCCAGGGCGAAGGCCGAATAGTGATCGAAGAAAAACGACGTCACATGGTCATTGAAAATGTAGAACAGCACATCCGGCTTGTTCTCTGCGAGCCACGTCTTGATGGGCTCGAAGCTCTTGAAAATCGGCGCCCAGGCCGCTTCACTCTGTTTGTCGTGGTCGACAGCGAAACCGATAGTGGGCGTATGTGATACGGCGAGGCCACCGATGATGCGAGCCATGTGCACTTCTCCAGACAATGTGATGACTACTGACCGAGCCCACCGGATGGGCCCGGCATTTTAATGACTCAATTCAGGCGCAGGCCGTTCGAAGCGTGGCCGGGGGCTGGCGAGGATCGCAATGGCCGCCAGTATGGCCGGCACACCCAGCACCGCGAAAATCACGCTCATCGGCTGTCCGAAACTCAACAGCACGCCGCCCATCATTGAACCCAAGATACCGCCGAACCGACCGATGCCCAGCATCCAGCTCACGCCCGTCGCACGGATCGCCGTGGGGTACTGGCTCGGTGCAAAAGCGTTGAGCCCGGTCTGCCCGCCATTGATGCAAAACCCTGCGGCAAAAATCATGACGCCCAACAGCCCGGTGCCGATGTCGACCAGGCCGATGGTGAACACGCAAAGGGCGCCCCCCAGGTATGCCGCGGCGATAACGACCTTGGCGTTCATGCGATCCATGGCGTAGCCCACGAGCAGGACGCCGACCAGGCCCCCCAGCTGGAACATCGCGGTCACCATGGCCGCCCGCTCGAGCGACACGCCCGCATCCTTGATCAGCGTAGGCATCCAGCCCGTCAGCAGATAGATAACCAGCAACCCCATGAAGTAGGTGGTCCACAGGCTCAATGTGCGCCAGCGATATTCGGTGCCAAGCAGATGACGCACCCGGCCACCGGCGGCCTGATCGGGGGATACCTCAGCAAGAATGAACCGCACATTGTCGTTGAAGGTGCCGCCCAGGCGCTTCAGCACCGCAATGATCCGGTTCGGCGGGTACTGCTTGTTGACCATGAAGTCGACTGATTCGGGCAGCAGGAAATACAGTACCGGCAACAGCAGCAGTGGCAGCACCCCGCCCAACAGCAAGACCGCATGCCAGCCAAGGTGGGGAATCATCCAGGCCGAGACGAAGCCGCCCATGGCCGACCCCAGGCTGAAGCCCATGAACATCAGGGTGATGAGAAAGCTGCGGTGGCGCTTGGGGATGTACTCCGACAACAGCGTGGTGCTGTTAGGCATTGCAGCCCCCAACCCCAGGCCGGTGAGAAAGCGCAGTACCGCCAGCTCCACCGGTGATCGGGCAAACGCACAGAGCACGCTGAAAATGGCGAAGCACGCCACCGACCAAAGCAGCACGCGACGGCGCCCCAGACGATCCGAATAAGGGCCGGACAACAGCGCACCTGCTGCCAGGCCCACCATCGCCGCGGCGAGAATGGGGCCGAACGCAGAACGGCTGATGGCCCAGTCTTGAATCACGGCAGGTGCGATGAAACCCATGATGGCGGCATCAAAACCGTCGAAGGTCACGATCAGGAAGCACAGGAAAAGTATTAACCACTGGTAGCGCGACATGGATCGATCATCGATCCACTGTTTGATATCCACTGTCTGAACGTTCATGGATGGGGACCTTTTATTGTTATCGGTTAGGAGCCACTTGTGCGTCGCAAGGGAAGAACAGGCGTTGCGTCATCATATTCCAGCCAGATGCCTGCCCGACTGCGAAATGCTTAAGCAGGTATCGTTTTTATTTATCATCAGTAGCGGAAGGTGCTGCGCACGCTGACGAAGTGGACAGCTTGGCCGCCGACTTCCTTTACGGCCCTGCCCACGTCGAAGTATTCCCAATCCATATCGACGGTGACGTTACGCGATGCCAGCCACCGGCCTGTGGCTTTGTAAATCGTCCCCACCGACTTGCTCGAAGCGTTGGCGCTGTTGGGCACCAACGACATGCCGGTGAAATAGACGCCATCGTGGCTGTTCTCACGCCATGCCTTGTAGATGGCAGGCTCCAGGCGAAACTGCGGAGCCGGTGAAAACCCGAAGCTGGGCCCGAACACGATCAGGTTGGACAGCGTGGTCAGACTGGCTTCGCCGTAATAACCATTCTTCATGTACAGCGGGTCAAACGTTCCGACCGTATGGTCGCCACGCTTCGAGTCACCACTGGCAATGTCCGATCGCACCGCGATTCGGGGCGCCCAGGGATGATCGAAGGTGTACCCCGTTACGCCGGACACGAACCAGGCCCTGATCTGTGCATCGCCGAGGTGGCCGAACTGACCCGCCATGTCCCAGGTCCAGTCGACGCCGTTGTGTTTGCCAAAAATCCGCGTCCCCACCGTGTAACGCTTTTCGTCGCCGATCACCCCGGCGAGATTACGGTCTCTGGTTTCCAGATCCAGCCCATAGACATCGAAGTTCACCGCCTTGCTGACAGGCACCGTTGCGTAGATGCCGTAAAACTTGATGTCATCGCTCGGTTGATCGTCGAACGATTTCAGCCCGTACTCGACAGGACGCAACGCAAAGGCATCCACCGAAATCCCTCCCGGCGTCTTGAACATGACTTTGGCGCCATCCAGGTTGGCACGGATGTTAGGCGCGTCCCGATCACTGATGAGCATCAGGCTGCCGTACACCAGTTCCTGGCGACCCAGGCGCGTGGTCAGGCGATAACCGGAATTGAACTTCAGGTTCCAATCCACGAATGCTTGCTGGAACTCGGTACGACTCTCATCGAAAGGCGAAAACAGGTCCTTGCCCCAGGTGCGTGAATCCTGCAATTGGGTAAACACCCGCAACTGGTCGTCAAACAGGTGCAAGTCACCGTGCAACTGCAGGCGCTGCTGTAAATAGCTGTCGTCTTTGACGCCGCGCAAACCGAAAAAAGGTTTATCTATCGCATCCGCGCGATAACGCACTTCGGCGCCTGTTTGCAACCAGGCAGAATCGCCCAGCGAAATATAACGAAGCGCGTCAAAAGGATCGGTGTTCTTTGACTCGTCTTTCAAGAATGAATAATTCTCCGCCCAGCGCGGCAACGCGGGGCGGGACGGACGGGCCTGCTCCAGTGTGGTCGGCACCGTAATGGAGTCGGCCCACACACTGGCCGATGACGCGTACAGCAGACTCGACATTATTATTTCACGAGCAAACTTTATCTCAAGCATGAGCACTCTCTTTTTATTATTGTTAACAGCACGTTGGATGTTTACTGAGGAAAAAAAGCGACAAGGATCCCTGCGAACCATTCACGCAATAGAGGGAAGTTGTTTAACTCATCCGACAATCAGCACCGGACGCTTTAAACCCGTAGCGATAAAACCGAAGACTTTATATATCCAGCACCAATCGAGCGCTTTTCGCCCTTGAACAACAAGGCGTGAACTGATTGTTTCGGGCTTTCTCGCTTTCAGTCAGGAAAGAATCGCGGTGATCCGGCTCCCCCTCCAGGACGCGAGTGACGCACGTTCCGCAAATGCCCTGCTCACACGAGACGGGGATATCTATTCCCGCGTCGTACAGCACGTCGATGATGGTTTGATCGGGCGCAATGACAAACACCTCCCCGGAGCTCGCCAACTCCACTTCGAAACTCGTGCCGCTGGCCTGGACGTCCACCGCGGCAGCGAAATATTCGCGGTGCAGGGTGTCTTCCTGCCAACCCTGTTCGCGCGCCGAGCGCAGAACAGATTCCATGTAGCCCGTCGGGCCACACACGTAAAGATGAGTGGAGGGTTGCGGATCGCGCAGCAACCTTGCGAGGTCGAGGCGTTGCGCCGGCGCTGCATCATCGAAATGCAAATGCACCTTTGAAGCGAAGGACGACGCTCGCAGGCGCGCTTGAAACGCCGCACGCTCGGATGAGCGCGCCGAATAATGCAGTTCAAAATCGGCACCACTGTGTGCCAGGCGCTCGGCCATGCACAGAATCGGGGTGATACCAATTCCCCCCGCAAACAGCAGGGTACGATCCGCTGAATGTTCGAGAGGAAAAAGATTGCGAGGCTCACTGATCGTCAGGGTCTGTCCGACGACAATCTGTTGGTGCATGGCCTTTGAACCGCCGCGCGAGGTGGGGTCAAGCAGCACGCCAATCAGGTAACGATGAGATTCCTCGGGTGGGTTGCATAACGAGTACTGGCGAACCAGCCCCGGCGCGATTTGCACATCGATGTGGGAACCCGCGCTGAAAGCCGGCAAGGGTCTGGCGTCGATCCGGGCCAGTTCAAAACTGCAGATATCCAGCGCTTCCTCGCGCTTGTCGGTGACGATCACTTCTAGCATGACACTGTCCTGTTTCTTGTTGTTCTGGCGCTGAACCGGGATTCAGCGCGGATTGACCCGCTATCAGAGTTGCCGGGCGTCAATGCGGCCCTGCTCCGCCTGCGCCAGACGCAGCAGGGTCTTGCGGCAGAGAATGCCCGGGCGATCGGGTCCGAAGCTCAGTTCTTCGACGGGGCCAGGCTCGCGATCGAGCAATTCCTGAATCCAGGTCAACGCCTCGACATCCTCCTGATAGGCGGCTTTGTGGCTTTGGTAGATATAGGTGTCGATGTCTTCGTCGGTCAGGTGGAAGTCCCGGCTGTTGAACCACCAATAATGCAGGCTGTTCTGGCTCTCAGGCGTGAACGCATGAGTGATATTGACCCGATACTCCCGGGGTTCATCGCCTCGCGGTTGCAGGTTGACGATCCTGGCGTGCGCAATGTGAATGGCCGGTGACTCGAAGCGCGCATCGGAGAAGCGATCGACATTGCGCCCTTCAAGCTTCATCGGCACGGCATAGACCGGCGGTGGGGGCGAGTTTTTCAGTGCGCGCAGAATGATCACGCGATCACCCTCGGCACGCACATCCAGATCGGAGCGCACATACGCGGGAGTCCCGATACCGGTCTTGGCGTGCAAGATGGAAAAATGAGTCTGGTCGAGCAGGTTCTCGTGCATCGCCACGTAGTTGGTATGGAAGTTGAAACTGCCGCCGGTGGTCTTCCATTCCGGCTGGTCCAGCCAGGAGGTATCGGGCACCGTGCCCTGCCCTGCGGCGCTCTTGTCGCCCATCCAGACCCATATGAACGGGGCTTTCTCGATGACCGGATAACTGTCTATACAGGCGTGGCCTGGTGCGTTTGCCAGCGAAGGCATGCCCACGCATTGGCCCGTGGGGGCATACACCATGCCGTGGTAGCCGCACACCACATCGTTACCTTCCAGGCGACCGCGACTGAGCGGGAACGAACGATGGAGGCAACGGTTGTTCAAAATAACCGGTTGACCTTCCTCGGTCCGGTACATCACGACACTGGTACCCAGCAGCGTGCGCTCCAGCAAGTGCCGACCTACCTCGCTGCTCAGGCCCGCAACGTACCAGCAGTCACGAATCAGTGGGGTTCGGTGGTCAGCCATCGGATTGGAACGCTGGCGCGGTTGACGTGGGCTGGCTTGCAACATGTTTGCCTCCTGTTCTTATTGTTCGACTTGCGCTTGCAGAGCCATCAGGCGCTCTCGAGGTGCAAACGCTTCGGGATGTACACGCCCCTGGGGCGAGTCCGTGAAACCTAAATTAGCCGTTAAGCCCCGCCCTGTCCTTTCGCTAATGATTATCCAGGTATCGCTTATTCCTATGACGCGGGCGCTTGAACGGTGAGACGCAAGCTTTTTTCAATGCTTTACGGCCGACATTTATTCGCCGACTTGAGCGCTTAGACCCTTTTAAACCGGGGCTTTCAGGGGATCAAAAGGGAATCTTTGGCATCAGCGAATGCCATCGATTGTGCGGCCTATCCATTTATGGGGTTGAAATGGTTCGTATACAGAGCATATTGTGTTGAAGCGTCGCACTCATCAACAACAATAAGGAAAACGCCATGCAATTCCACCTCAATGGATTCCAGGCCGGAGATCCGGAACTTCACCCAGCGGCCCCATCATCGATGCTGCCTGAAGCCGTCGATGTGCTCATCGTTGGCAGTGGTCCGGCGGGTTTGCTATTGGCGGCACAGCTGGCCAGATTCCCCGGCATTGCAACGCGCGTCGTCGAGCGCCGTAGTGGTCGGTTGCAACTGGGACAAGCTGACGGGATCGCTTGCCGTACCGTTGAAATGTTCAACGCCTTCGGGCTCGCCGAACAGCTGGTACGCGAAGCGTATTGGGTCAATGAAACGGCGTTCTGGCGGCCGAAGGCAGATGACCGTCAATGCATCGAACGTACCGGTCGGGTGGAAGATACAGAGCATGGCCTGTCGGAATTCCCACACGTCATCGTCAATCAGGCACGCATCCAGGACTACCTGCTCGACAGCATGCTCAAGTTGCCCGGGCGCCTGGAACCGGATTACAACCTGGAGCTAGTCGACGTCAGCCGCGATGATCATTCGACTCACCCCGTTCTGGCCATCCTGCAACGCACCGACTCCGGGCAGACGGTCCAGATCCGCGCCCGTTACCTTGTCGGCTGTGATGGCGCGCGCAGCAAGGTCCGCACCGCCATCGGCCAGCAATTGCGCGGAGATGCCGCCAATCATGCCTGGGGCGTCATGGATGTACTGGCGGTCACCGACTTTCCCGATATCCGCCTCAAGGTCGCCATTCAATCTGCTGCCGCGGGAAACATGATCCTCATTCCACGGGAAGGCGGACACCTGGTGCGCATGTACGTCGACCTGGGAGAGGTGACCGAGGAAAACCGCACAACGATCCGCGAGACCAGTGCCGAGCAACTGATCGCCACCGCGCAGCGGATCTTGCAACCCTACACACTGGAAGTGAAAAACGTCGCCTGGTTCTCTGTCTACGAAGTCGGCCAACGCCTGACCGATCGTTTCGACGACTCCGTCGACGCCGCGGGGAACGAACGCGAACCCAGAATATTCATCGCAGGCGACGCCTGTCACACCCACAGCGCCAAGGCCGGGCAAGGGATGAATGTCTCGATGCAGGACGCGTTCAACCTGGGTTGGAAAATGGCAGCCGTGCTTGAAGGCCGCAGCCCCTGCAACCTGTTGGCCAGCTATTCACAAGAACGCCAGCCAGTGGCCCAAGAGCTGATCGGCTTCGACAAGGAGTGGTCAGCCATGATCGGTGCACGACCCAAAGACCCGCTGAACCCCGCTGCCGGGGGCGTGGATCCGACGGAGTTGCAAGCCTACTTTGTGCAGGCCGGCAAATACACCGCAGGGGTGGCTACCCGGTACCGTCCGGGCCCCTTGACCGGTCGGGACACCTGGCAGGAACTGGCGACCGGGTTGGTCATCGGGACCCGCTTGCACTCTGCACCGGTCATTCGCCTGGCCGACGCGCGTCCGATACACCTGGGACACACCGCGACCGCCGACGGCCGCTGGAGGTTGTACGCCTTTGCCGATGCATCGGGTGATGCGTTGAGCGCACTGTGCCACTACCTGGAGCACGATCCCGATTCTCCGGTGCGCCGGTTCACGGCCCCGGGTGCAGATCTCGACAGCGCGTTGGACGTGCGTGCCATTTTCCAGCAGCCACACCGAACGCTTAACGTCGAGCAACTGCCAACGGTGTTGCTGCCGCGTAAAGGCCGCTTCTGCCTGATCGACTACGAAAAAGCGTTTACGGCTGACCCGGCTGCCGACATCTTTGAGTCGCGTGGCATCGATCGCCAACGCGGGGCTCTGGTGCTGGTGCGACCCGACCAGTACGTGGCGCACGTTCTTCCACTGGACGGATATAAAGCACTGGAGGCATTCTTGCAGCCCGTTTTTATCTCGCACTAGAAGGCTCCCAATCGTGCCGATCGACGCCCAACCAAGGATACTCGCGCATACCGGCAGCTTGATACGCCGGGCACAACAACGTCACGTGGCCATTTGGATGCGCGAGGTTTCCACTGACGTGACCAGCGTGCAATACGCGGTACTGCTGGTGTTGGAACACCTTCCCGGTGTCAGCCAGCGCGAATTGGGCGATGAACTTGACCTGGACCGCGCCACCATTGCCGAACTGGTGGCGCGCATGGTGCGCAACGGTCTGGTGGCGCGGGTCAGCGACCTGCAAGACAAGCGCCGCAAGGCGCTTTCCCTGACAACGCCTGGCCAGACCCTGCTGAACGAGTTGAAGCCACGCGTAGAAAACGTCGAGCAGGTCCTGACGCAACACCTGAGTGCTACCGAGCGCGACGCCTTGCGTAGTCTTATCGAGCGGCTGTTGATTCCAGGCGAATCGTGAATCATCCGATTCGCCTGATCCGAGAGCAGTCTAAAAGAACGCCTGCAGGCCGGTTTGGGCACGGCCCAGGATGAGAGCGTACTCAGGCCTTGCCAGCCTTTTTCCAGAACGAAACCGCGAATCTCACCGGCATCGTCTTTAGCCCAAACCACAAACACGTCGGCGATCGGGCTGTTGGGTGATCCACATCTTGGCACCGGTCAGGCGGTACCCGCCGTCGACTTTCTTCGCCCGGGTGATCATTGAGCCCGGATCCGAGCCATGGTCTGGTTCCCTCACGCCGAAGCAGCCGATGTATTCGCCGCTGGCCAACTTGGGCAGGTATTTCTGTTTGGTGGCTTCGTTGCCGAACTCGTTGATCGGCACCATCACCAGCGACGACTGCACGCTCATCATCGAGCGGTAACCGGAGTCGACACGTTCCACTTCACGGGCGATCAAGCCGTAGCACACATTGTTCAGGCCACTGCCGCCGTAGGCTTCGGGAATGGTCGCGCCAAGCAGTCCGGTTTCGCCCATCTCGCGGAAGATCGCCGGATCGGTCTGCTCGTGCCGGAACGCCTCCAGCACCCGTGGCGCCAGTTTGTCAGCGGCGAACTGTTGGGCGCTGTCGCGCACCATGCGCTCTTCTTCGGTGAGTTGCTGATCCAGCAACAGCGGGTCGATCCAGTTGAAGCTTGCCTTGTTGGCCATAGGTAATTCTCCGGGTCCGTTCTTGGGTGTTTTTGTTTTGTCAGTCGAGGCGTTCGATAACGCAAGCAATGCCCTGCCCCAGGCCAATGCACAGGCTGACCAGGGCATACCGACTATGGCTGCGTTCCAACTGACGCACCGCGCTATACGCCAGGCGCGCACCGGTGGCGCCCAGCGGGTGACCGATGGCAATGGCCCCGCCATTAGGGTTCAGGCGCGGATCATCGAACGCCAGGCCAAGTTGTCTGGCGCAGCCGAGTACCTGCGCGGCGAAGGCTTCGTTGATTTCGATCAGATCCATATCGGCCAGGCGTAAATTGGCCCGTTGAAGTGCCTTGATAATCGCCGGCACCGGGCCGAGCCCCATTAGCCGCGGTTCAACGCCGGCGACGGCGCCGGCCAGGATCCGCGCGCGTGGTTTAAGCCCGTATTGCTCGCCAATGGCCTGCGAACCGATCAGCAATGCGGCCGCACCATCATTCACCCCCGAAGCATTGCCGGCAGTGACTACGCCCCCCTCGAACAACGGGCGCAGCCGCGACAAGCTGGCAAAATTGCTGTCGGGGCGCGGATGCTCATCGCACTCGACCCGCCTGGGTGGTTGCTTGCGACCTTGCGGCACTTCGATCGGCAGGATTTCACCGGCATGAAAACCGTCCTGTACGGCTGCCTCGAAGAGTGCCTGGCTGCGCGCCGCATAGACATCGGCTTGCTCGCGACTGATACCGAGCTCGCGAGCGACGTTGTCGGCGGTTTCCGGCATCGAATCGGCACCGAACTCAGCTTCCACCTGCGGATTGGGGAAGCGCGCACCGATGGTGCTGTCGAAGGCGCGAAACTCCCGCGAGTACGCACTTTGCGCCTTGGCGATCACGAAGGGCGCGCGACTCATGCTCTCGGCACCACCCGCAATAAACAGCTCACCCTCCCCGACTTGCACTGCGCGGGCAGCGTCGAGCACTGATGCCAACCCCGAACCGCACAGACGGTTGACGGTCAGGCCACCCACCGTAGGCGGCAGCCCTGCCAGCAACGCCGCGTGGCGACCCAAATTGCGCGCGTCCTCACCGGCCTGGTTGGTGCAGCCGACAATCAGGTCTTCGTAGTCTTGGGCAGCGAACGGATTGCGCGCTACCAGGGCGCGCACGACCGAGGCCAGCAGGTCATCGGGGCGCACACTGGCCAGGGCGCCCGCGTGGCGGCCAAAGGGCGAACGCAGGCCGTCGTAGATGTAGGCATTCATGCTGATTCCTCGGGAGTGGTCAGGGGCAGGCCGAGCTGTACGCGGCGGCGCAGCCAAGGGCTGAGCCGATAACGCGGCTCCTGATAGAGATCGTGCAGTGCCTGCAGAATCTGCTGGATGTTCATGGCCCCGTATTGATCGCCGAAACCCAGCGGGCCGTGGGGGTATCCCAATGCCAGCTGCACCGCACGATCCAGGGTGGCGGGATCGACGATGCGCCGCTGAGCGATTTCGCATCCCAGATTGACGACACTGGCGAGCACACGCTGGGCGATGAAACCGGGCGAGTCATTGATCACCTCCACCGGTACACCATCCGCGCCAAACGCCTGCCGCGCCTGCGCCAGTACGTTGGCATCCAGCCCCGGATGACGCATCAGCACTCTGCGCACGTCAAAACCGGCAAAGGTTTCCAGCGCCAGGCTGCGGGCGACAGGGAGTTGCCTGCGGGCGATCGCGCTGCTGGCATCTTCACCCAGCGGCGTGACCAGACAGATAGCATTCGAGCCAGGCTGCTCACCCTGCTCCAGCACCGCACCGGCACTCGTCAGGACCGCGCCGATCTTGTCGCGCATCGCAGCCTCACGGCAGTCCAGCCAGAACGGCTGATTGATAGCCACTTGCGGCAGTTCCACCTGGGCGTCTTCGACCACTCGGCCTTCCTGGTAGCGATAGAACCCCTGCCCGGTCTTGCGCCCGAGCAATCCCGCAGCAAGGCGTGCCGGCACCAGTGATGAAGGGGTGTAGCGCGGATCCTGATAGAACTGGTCGTGGATCGACTCCATCACCGCATGGGAAATGTCCAGACCGACCAGGTCGAACAGCTCGAACGGCCCCATGCGAAAGCCCAGGCAATCCCTGAGAATCCGATCTATCTGCGCCGGCGTGGCAATACCTTCGGCGAGAATGCGCAGCGCTTCCGGGCCGTAGGCGCGGCCGGCATGATTGACCAGAAACCCAGGCGAGTCCGGGGTCACTGCGGCGAAGTGCCCGGCGTGGTGCGCCAGCGCCGACAGCCGTTCGATGACCTGCGGATCGGTCCGTTCCCCGCGGACCACCTCGACAATTTTCATCAGCGTGACCGGATTGAAGAAGTGAAAACCGGCGACCCGCTGAGGATGCTCACAGGCGCTGGCGATCAGGGTGATCGACAGCGACGAGGTGTTGCTGGCCAGCACCGCTTCACGGCTAACCAGTTGTTCCAGTTCCCGGAACAGGTTCTGTTTGGCCTCGAGATTTTCGACGATGGCCTCGATCAGCAGGTCGCAGCCGGCGAGTTCCTGCAGCGTGTGCGCCGCACGCATACGCCCAAGGGTGCCGGCCAGTGCTTGGGCACTGATCTTTCCCTTCGTCGCCGCACGCTCCAATAGTTCGCGATTGTGCATAAGCGCTTGTTCGGTCGCTTCGCTGCGGCTGTCGTGCAGCAGCACCTCGACCCCTGCGCTGGCAAACAACTGGGCAATACCACGACCCATCGCCCCACTACCGATTACACCGATCTGTTTAAACGTGGTCATAAGAACTCCTCAAAGCGCGTGTTCCAATGCTGGAACCGCCTCGAACAAATCAGCCACCAGGCCGTAATCGGCGATCTGAAAGATCGGCGCCTCTTCATCCTTGTTGATCGCCACGATCACTTTGGAGTCCTTCATGCCGGCCAGGTGCTGGATCGCGCCGGAGATACCGACCGCGATGTACAGCTGTGGCGCGACGATCTTGCCGGTCTGGCCGACCTGCATGTCGTTGGGGACGAAACCGGCGTCGACCGCGGCGCGGGAAGCACCGACGGCCGCGCCCAGCTTGTCGGCCAGCATGTACAGGTATTTGAAGTTGTCGCCGTTCTGCAGGCCGCGACCGCCGGAAACGACGATTTTGGCAGCGGTCAGTTCCGGACGATCGGACTTGGCCAGTGCTTCGCCAACGAAGCTGGATGTTTCAGCCTCGAAAACGGTTGCCACTGCTTCAATCAGAGCAGAGCCTCCCAACGCGGACACCGGGTCGAAACCGGTAGCACGCACGGTGATCACTTTGACCGATGCATTTGACTGCACGGTGGCGATGGCATTACCGGCATAGATCGGGCGCTTGAAGGTGTCGGCGCTTTCCACCGAGATAATCTCGGAGATCTGGTCAACGTCCAGCTGGGCGGCAACGCGCGGCAGGATGTTCTTGCCGTTGGAGGTGGCCGGGGCCAGGACATGGCTGTAAATCGTGCGCTGCTCGATCACCAGACTGGCCAGTAAGGGTGCAACATTCTCGGGAAGCAGATTGGCATAGGCCGCATGATCGGCCACCAGCACTTTGGCCACGCCCGCGATGTTCGCCGCAGCTTCAGCCAATGCGCCGACAAAAGCGCCGGCCACCAGCACGTGGATATCTCCGCCGATCCTGGCGGCGGCGGCCACGGTGTTCAGCGTGGCCGGGGCCAGCACTGTGTTGTCCTGCGCGTCTTTGGAATAGTCTGCAATCACCAGAATTGTCATTCAGATCACCTTCGCTTCGTTTTTCAGTTTCTCGACCAGTTCAGCCACCGACTTGACCTTGATGCCTGCGCTGCGTGCAGCCGGCGCTTCGACTTTAAGGGTGGTGTTGGTGGAGGCGGTGGAAACGCCCAAAGCGTCCGCAGTCACTACTTCGAGCGGCTTCTTCTTGGCTTTCATGATGTTGGGCAGCGACGCGTAGCGCGGCTCGTTCAAACGCAGGTCGGTGGTGACGATCGCCGGCAGTTTCAGGGCAACCGTCTGCGCGCCGCCGTCGACTTCGCGAGTCACGGCAACCGTGTCGCCGCTTATTTCGACTTTCGAAGCGAACGTGCCCTGACCATAACCGCTCAATGCCGCAAGCATCTGGCCGGTCTGGTTGTTGTCGCTGTCGATGGCCTGTTTGCCAAGGAGCACCAGCCGCGGCTGTTCCTTGTCGACCACCGCCTTGAGCAGCTTGGCCACCGCCAGGGACGTCAGGTCTTCAGCGGATTCGACGAGGATGGCGCGATCGGCACCCAGCGCCAGCGCGGTGCGCAGTTGCTCCTGGGCGGTGGACGGGCCGACCGAGACAACGACGATCTCGCTGGCAATACCCTGCTCTTTCAGGCGTACAGCTTGTTCCACGGCGATTTCGCAGAACGGGTTCATCGACATCTTGACGTTGGCGAGGTCGACGCCGGTATGGTCCGCCTTGACGCGAACCTTGACGTTGTAATCGACCACACGTTTTACCGCGACCAGTACTTTCATGATCTGTTCCTGTAGTAGACCGCCAGCGCAGTGTCCGGCCGTAGAGGGTGTTCAGGCGTTGCGCATTAAATCGGCATAGACCTGCAAATGATGGTCGTCGTCGCCCAACTGGTGGCTGAGCATGACCAGACGCTTGGCATGGTGGGCCAGGTTGTATTCCCAGGTCATGCCGATGCCGCCGTGCAATTGAATCGCTTGCTCGGCGATGAACCGGGCGGCACGAGTGACGATGAACTTGGCGGCGGCCAGACCGCGACTGCGTTCGTCACTGTCGGGGTCGTCAGCGATACAGGCGGCCAGCGTGGCCATGGAAATCGCCAATTCCAGCTCGCCACGCATGTCCGCCATGCGGTGTTGCAACACCTGGAACTTGCCGATCGGCGCGCTGAACTGCTGACGGGTTTTCAGATAGTCCAGCGTCAGACTGAAGGCTTCCTGCATATTGCCGATCGCCTCCGCGCATTGCGCTGCCACCGCCCGCCCTTGCTGGTAACGCAATGCCGCAAGCGCTTGGCCAGCAGGACCCAGCAGGTGATTGTGATTGAGCATGACGCCATCCAGGTACAGGTCGCAGGCGCGTGGACCATCGATGCACGGGTATTCACGGCGGCGCACACCCGCTGCCTGCGGGTCCAGCAGGAACAGGCTGATGCCGGACTCGTCCAGGGCACCGCCTGCGGTGCGCGCCGAGACTAGGATCAGTCCGGCGCTGTGGCCGCCGACCACCGCGCATTTATGCCCGGTCAGGCGCCATCCGCCCTCGACGGCTTCGGCGCGGCTCTGTACATCGTGCAGTTGATAGTGGCTCTGGCTTTCTTCCAGTGCCACCGCGAGCTGCAGCTCACCGGTCGCCACTTGAGGCAACCATTGGCCACGCTGGTCCGCGCTGCCCAGTTGCTGCAGCAGTCCGGCGCCGTGTATTTGCGACTGAAGATAAGGTTCCAGGCACAGGTTACGGCCCAGTTCAGTCATCACCAGCAGGGTGTCGACGCCACTGCCGCCGAAGCCACCGTATTCCTCGGCAAGGGGTACGGCGCTCAGGCCCAACTCACCGAGCTGGTTCCAGAACTCACGGCTGAACCCCGTCTCGCTGCGGTAAAACTGCTCACGCTGTTCAAAGCTGTAACGGTCGCGCGCCAAACGGGCGACGGTGTCTTGCAGCATCTGCTGCTCTTCGCTGAGATTGAAGTCCATGGGGGTGCCTCCTTAGAGCTCAAGAATCATCTTGGCAATGATGTTCTTCTGGATTTCGTTGGAGCCGCCGTAGATGGACAGCTTGCGCAGGTTGAAATACTGGCCGGCTGGCGCGGCACTGTAGTCGGTGTGCAACAGCTCACCGGCAAAGGCGTAGTCCAACTCTTCCTCGGCGAAAGGCAAGGCATGCACGCCCAACACTTTGCGCATCAGGTGGCTGATAGCCTGGCGAATCTCGGAACCCTTGATCTTCAGGATCGAACTTTGCGCCCCAGGCACACCGCCGTCCTGCACGGCGGCGAGGATGCGCAGCGTGCTCATCTCGATGGCCATCAATTGCATTTCCACTTCGGCAATTTGTAGGCGAAACAGCGGGTCATCCAGCAGCGGCAGACCGTTACGCAATTCCTGCGACGCGACCCATTTGAGTTGCGCCAGTGCTGCCTTGGACTGGGCAATGCCCGCCTGACCGGTGCGCTCATGGGTCAACAGGAACTTGGCGCACGTCCAGCCCTTGTTTTCTTCACCCACCCGATTGGCGACGGGCACACGCACGTTGTCGAAGAACACTTCGTTGACTTCGTGGTCGCCCTCCAGGGTGATGATGGGCCGCACCGTGACGCCTGGCGTCGCCATATCGATCAACAGAAAGGAAATGCCGCGCTGCTGCTGGGCTTGCGGGTCAGTGCGCACCAGGCAGAAAATCAGGTTGGCGTACTGACCGAGGGTGGTCCAGGTTTTCTGGCCATTGACCACGTAGTGGTTGCCGTCCAGCACCGCGCGGGTTTTCAGGCTGGCAAGGTCGGAACCGGCTCCCGGCTCGGAGTAGCCCTGGCACCACCAGTCTTCCCCGGACAGGATGCGCGGCAGGTAATAGGCCTTTTGCGCCTCACTGCCGAATTTCATGATCACCGGGGCGACCATGTTGACCCCGAACGAGATCAACCGCGGCGCACCGAACGCGGCGCACTCCTCCTCGAAGATATGTCGCTGTACCACGCTCCAGCCAGTACCACCCTGCTCTACCGGCCAGTTGGCGGCGTACCAGCCGCGCCTGGCCAGCACCCGTTGCCAGCGCAGGTGGTCTTCCTTGTCGAGATGCTTGCCGAGGCGAACTTTTGCAGCAATGTCGTCAGGTACGGCAGCGCCGAGGAAGGCGCGTACCTCATCGCGAAACTCAAGTTCGGCGGGGGTGTAGTTGATGTCCATGCAAAGTCCTCGATGGGGGTGGGGCCAGCGTCAGGCTGGCTGGCCGCATGCGACCTGTTCAGCCTTGCTGATCCAGCTTGGCAACTGTATTGCCTTCGGCGACCCGGCGTTCCAGCAGTGGCGCCGGTAGTGTGCAGGGGGTAATCGATGCATCGGGACTCACCGCTTTAGCCGCTTGACGCTGCGCGAAAAATGCCTGGATCAACGCCGTACGTTGGGGTGATGCCATGCACTCAAGGAACAGCGCGCGCTCACGCTGCAGGCCATCGCTCAAGGACAGTGAGGTCGCCGCTTCGATGGCGGCAATGCAGCGTACCGGCGAGAACGACTCTGGCTGGCTGCGTTGCACCTCATCGCGCTTGGCCATGAGCAACTCGGCAGTGCCGCTGACACCCGCAGGTATCGAGGCATGGCCACTGCGGCGCGGCTGCACGCCTTGCGCCAACAACTGCCGGGCGTACGCCAGGCCAGCGGCCAACGGCTCACCCTCATACACCTCATCGACAATGGCGTGATGCTTGGCCTCGACCGCGCTGATCGGCTCTCCGCCCACGATCATCTCCAGTGCCTTGGCGACACCGGCCAGGCGTGGCAAGCGCTGGGTTCCACCGGCACCCGGCAACAGACCCAGCTTGACCTCCGGCAGTCCGACTTTGGCGTTGACCTCGATGATGCGGTAATGACAGGCCAGCGCCACCTCGAGACCGCCGCCCAACACCGAGCCATGCAGCACTGCCAGTGACGGCTTGGTGAAGTTTTCCAGAGACAGGGTGACGTCCGGCAGGATCGGCGCTTGCGGGGGTTTGCCAAACTCGCGGATGTCGGCACCCGCTATAAAGGTTCTGCCTACGCAATACAGCAGCACCAGCTTGATCTCGGGATCCCGCTCGACGGCGTTGAACGCTGCCAGCAAGCCTGCGCGCACGCTGTGGCCAAGGGCATTGACCGGCGGATTATTGATGCACACAACAGCTATTGCCCCTTCGCGGGACCACTGCACGGGAGATGACATCGGGTAACTCCTGCAAGCGTTTCGCCTGCTTTTATTGTTGTTTTGACCGGGCAAAAAAATCCGTTCAACGGTGTTTCCACAGTGGTTTTCGCTTTTGCACGAACGCCTGCATGCCTTCCTTCTGATCTTCGCTGGCAAAGCATGCGTGCAGCAGGCGCCGCTCAAAATGCACGCCCTCGGCCAGGGTGGTTTCAAAGGCGCGATCGACCGCTTCTTTATTCAGCCTGACGGCCATCGCCGAGAGTTCGGCGATCTGCCGGGCGATCTGCAGTGCTTCGTCCAAAAGGCTCGCCGCCGGCACGACGCGGCTGACCAACCCGCTGCGCTCCGCTTCGGCCGCATCCATCGTGCGCCCGGTCAGGCACAGATCCATGGTCTTGGCCTTGCCTACCGCGCGGGCCAGGCGCTGGGTACCGCCGGCACCCGGCAGCGTACCGACCTTGACTTCCGGCTGACCAAAACGCGCACTGTCGGCCGCGATGATCAGGTCGCACATCATCGCCAGTTCGCAACCGCCGCCCAAAGCCAGCCCGCCGACCGCGGCGATCACCGGTTTGCGGCAGCGGGTCACCTCCTCCCAGTTCGCCGTCACAAAATTTTCCAGATAGACGTCAGCGAACCCCTTGAACTGCAACTCGACGATATCGGCACCGGCGGCGAAGGCCTTGTCGTTACCGGTAATCACCATGGCGCGGATGCCGTCATCCCGTTCGAAGGCACGCAATGCCTCGCCCAACTCACTCATCAGCGCATCGCTCAACGCATTGTGCATCGCGGGTCGATTGAGCCGGATCAGACCGACGTTCTCATGACGCTCCACCAAAATATTGTCGTAGGGCATGACATTCACCACTCCTTCCTGACTGCGGCAAGCCGCATGACCCGAAGATCCGCTGCACGGCTCCGGACGCTTGCAGCCGAGTCTATCGACATCAAAAAATAAAGACAACATGTTGACATATTAAAAATAGAGCGCGTATCTTCACCTCCATCGGAAAGCGCAAGCTCTCGCAGAAAAACAATAACAAACCGCCTATCCACTGGTGCAAACAATGACTACCAAGACAAACATGCAGCCAGAACGACGTTCCGCCATGATTGAGTCAGGCGCATGGAATGACAATATCATTACAGACTATCTGGATCAGGCAGTGCTAGCCGCGCCAGACTCGGTGGCGGTGATTGCCTACCGGGTGAACGAGGATGAACGCCAGGCTTTCAGCTACCGCGAATTGGATAGCCTGGTGACTCGCATGGCGGCGGGTCTGGCGGTATTGGGGGTCGCCAAGTCAGACGTGGTGTCCTGCCAGTTGCCGAACGGGTGGCAGATCACGGCGCTGCACCTGGCCTGCGTACGTATCGGCGCGATTCTCAATCCTCTGATGCCGATTTTTCGTGAGCGCGAGCTCGCCTTCATGCTCGGCCACGCACAGAGCCGGGTGCTGGTGATCCCGCATCACTTCCGAGGGTTCGATTACGCCGCCATGGTGCAAGGAATGCGCGGCGAGTTGCCCGCGCTCGAGCATGTACTGGTGATGGGTGGCGACCACAGCGCTGACGGTTTCGAGCAGGTCTTGTTGCAACGTGCCTGGGAGGAAGAAATAGACACTGCGGCGTTGTTTGCCGAACGCCGCCTGGGCGGTGACGATGTCGTGCAGCTGCTTTACACCTCGGGCACGACCGGCGAGCCCAAGGGCGTATTGCACACCTCCAACACCCTGTTCAGCAACGTACGCCCCTATGCCGAACGCTTGCAGCTGGGGGCTGACGATATCGTGTTCATGGCCTCGCCCATCGCGCACCAGACCGGCTTCCTCTACGGGCTGATGATGCCGATTTACCTGAAGAGCACCGCGGTGCTGCAGGACATCTGGGATGCACGCTTCGCGGTAAAAGTCATTAAAGCCGAACGGCCGACCTTCACCATGGCGTCGACACCTTTTCTAACCGATCTGATCGATATGGCCCCCGATCACCGCGAAGCACTGTCATCGCTGCAGACCTTTGTCGCCGCGGGCGCCCCTATCCCCAGCGCCCTGGTAGAAAAGGCCGGTACGGCGGTCAACGCCAAGGTTATTTCCGCCTGGGGAATGACCGAGAGTGGTGCGGTGACCATGACCCGCCCACACGACGATGCCCAGTGCGCCATTCATACCGATGGACTGCCCCTGCCGTTTATGGAGGTGAACATCGTCGATGAGGATGGCCGGGAAGTCCCCCGCGACACGGAAGGCAACTTGTTGGTACGCGGCGGCAGTCTGTTCGTCGGCTATCTCAAGCGCCCCGAACTTTACGGCGTGGATGACCATGGCTGGTTCGCGACCGGCGACCTGGCGCGCATGGACGAACAGGGTTACATCCGCATCACGGGTCGCACCAAAGATGTGGTTATTCGCGGCGGCGAAAACATTCCCGTGGTGGAGATCGAGAACCTGCTCTACAAGCACCCGGCCATTTGCGCCGTGGCGCTGGTTGGTTGCCCGGACCCACGCCTGGGAGAGCGCCTGTGCGCTTATGTGACGCTGCACAACGGCCACTCCAGCCTGACGCTGGAAGACGTGGTGAGCTTCCTCCTGCAACAGCGCCTGACCAGGAACTACCTGCCCGAATACCTGGAAGTGCTGCAGGCCTTGCCGCGCACTCCATCGGGAAAAATCCAGAAATTCAAATTGCGCGAACTGGCCATGGATATCCGGCTGGGTTCAGCCACGCGCCAATGATTGGCAATGCCCGCAAATCAATCAAAACAAGATGAGGACTGCTGCATGAAAGGTCTTATTGGAAGAACCGTAATCATCACCGGCGGCGGTGGCGGCATCGGTCGGGCCGTGAGCCTGCGCTTCGCTGCCGAAGGCTGCCTGGTCGCCGTACTTGATCGCGATGCCAGTGCCGCACAAACCACCGTCGACCTGATCAACGAAGCGGACAGCAAAGCCAAGGCCAAGGCTTACGCCGCCGACATCACCGATTACGCCGCCATTGTCGACACCGTCGCGGCCATTGAAAAAGACCTGGGTGTACCGACCGTACTGGTCAACAACGCAGGCTTCGACCGCTTCATGCCGTTCCTCAAGACCGAGCCGGCCATGTGGCAACAGTTGATCTCGATCAACCTGACCGGGGCGCTGAACATGCACCACGTGGTCCTGCCGAAGATGCTTGAAGCGGGGGGAGGCAAGGTCATCAATGTGGCTTCCGATGCGGCCCGTGTCGGCTCCTCCGGCGAAGCCGTTTACGCCGCCTGCAAGGCGGGACTGGTCGGCCTGTCGAAAACCCTGGCACGGGAACTGGCGACCAAAAACATCAACTTCAATGTGGTCTGCCCCGGCCCGACCGATACCGCCCTGCTCAAAAGCGTAGCGGCGACCTCGAGCAACCCGGAAAAGCTGATGGAAGCCTTCAAGAATGCCGTGCCGATGCGCCGCCTCGGTCAACCGGAAGACTACCCGGGGATCATCGCCCTGCTGGCCAGCGACGACGCCAATTTCATCACCGGACAGGTTATTTCCGTGTCCGGCGGCCTGACCATGGCCGGTTAACCAGGAGAATTCCCATGCATTACGAAGACATTCTGTACACCGAAGTCGAGGGTGTTGCGACCATCACCATCAACCGTCCGGATCGCTACAACGCTTTCCGCGGCCAGACCTGCATGGAGCTGATCCACGCCTTCAACCGTGCTGGCTGGAACAAGGAAGTGGGCGTCATCGTGTTCACCGGTGCCGGCGACAAAGCGTTCTGCACCGGCGGCGACCAGGGGGCCCATGAAGGCCAGTACGATGGCCGCGGCCTGATCGGCCTGCCGGTAGAAGAGTTGCAGGGCCTGATCCGTGAAGTGCCCAAGCCGGTAATCGCACGCGTCAACGGCTTTGCCATCGGTGGCGGTCACGTCCTGCACGTCGTCTGCGACCTGACCATCGCTTCCGAAAAAGCCGTGTTCGGCCAGGTCGGCCCGAAAGTCGGCTCGGTAGATCCCGGCTTCGGCACGGCCTATCTGGGGCGCATCATCGGCGAAAAACGCGCCCGCGAGATTTGGTACCTGTGCCGCAAATACAGTGCTCAACAAGCTTACGACTGGGGCCTGGTCAACGCGGTCGTGCCACATGAAGAACTGGATGCCGAAGTGCAGAAATGGTGTGACGAGATTCTCGAGAAGAGTCCGACCGCCCTCTCCATCGCCAAGCGCTCATTCAACGCCGACAGCGCCAATATTGCCGGTATCGGCGCCCTCGGCATGCAGGCCCTTAGCCTGTACTACGACACCGAAGAGTCCAAGGAAGGCGTCGCCGCGTTCAAAGAAAAACGTAAGCCCGAGTTCCGCAAATTCTACAAGTAACCCTATTACCGGCAGCTTATCCGCTGCCGGTCCCCCGGCCCTGGCTTGGAGAGCATCATGAATTTCGCATTCGACGAACAACAAAACGCTATTCGTGAAAGCGTTGCCCGCTTTAGCGCCGAGGTACTTGCGCCCGGTTACCGCAAGCGCGACCTCAGTGGCCAGATTGAACGCACGGTGATCCGGCAGATGGGTGAAATGGGTCTGCTCGGCGGCGAACTGCCGGAAGAATTCGGTGGCAGCGGCCTGGACTGCGTGACCGCTGGCATCATCATCGAGGAGATCTCGCGCGGTGATTTCAACGTGGGTTACATACCGCTGCTGGCTTCGCTGAACGGCCAGATCATCGCCCAACACGCCTCGCCTGAGCTGGCCAAAGAATGGCTGGGTGCAATTACTGGCGGGCAGAAAATCGTCTGCATAGCCCTGACCGAACCCAGTGGCGGTTCCGACGCTGCGAGCCTGCGGATGAAGGCCGAGCGCAAGGGCGACACCTATGTGCTCAATGGCGAGAAGACCTCCATCTCGATGGCCGATCAGGCCGACGTTGCGGTGGTCTTTGCCCGCACCGGCACCCAGGCATCCCGCGCCAATGGTATCAGTGCCTTCCTGGTTCCGATGACGTTGCCCGGCATCAGCACCACCCGCTTTGAAGACGCCGGCCAGCGCGCCATCGGGCGCGGCTCGATCTTCTTCGACAACGTCGAGGTGCATGTCAGCCATCGCCTGGGTGATGAAGGCAAAGGCTTCAAGCAAGTGATGCAGGGCTTCGATTACAGCCGCGCGTTGATCGGCCTGCAGTGCCTGGCGATAGCCCAGCAATCGCTGGACGAAACCTGGAAATGGCTGACCGAGCGCGAGGCATTCGGTCAGCAACTGGCGGCATTCCAGGGTTTGACTCACCCTCTGGCGGAATTTCAGACCTACGTGCAAGCTGCGCGCCTGCAGTGTTACTACGCGCTCTGGCTCAAAGACACTGGACAACCGCACAACGCCGAAGCGGCGATGAACAAGTGGTGGGGACCCAAGCTGGCGTTTGACGTGGTCAAGCAGTGCCTCCTCGCCCATGGTCACACCGGCTGGGGTGAAGATCTGCCATTCGCCCAGCGTCTTCGTGATGTACTTGGCCTGCAGATCGGTGACGGTACTGCGCAAATCATGAAAAATATCATCGCTCGCGAGTACATCCCCAAATAACACCTTGTCTGCACCGGCAGGCAGGTGACCTGATCGGCCTACCGACGCCCACCGGGCAACAAGGACACGTAATGGACGCTAACGAAAACCGCAGCATACCGAACACTTTATTTTTCCGGCTGTTTCAAACCGGCAACGTACTGCAGCGCCAGGTACAGAACGAGATGGGCATCAGCACCGTGCAATGGGCGGTACTGGGCGCCCTGTCCCGAGCCGGTTTCGAGGAGGGTATCTCCTTCAACCAGTTGACGGAGTACCTGTTCGTCAGCCGGCAAAGCCTGGACGGCGTGCTCAAGCGCATGGAGCGGGACAACCACGTGCTGCGGGTGCCGCATCCGGATGACGGGCGCGCTCGTCTGGTCCGGCTGACCGATCAGGGTCGGGAATACTGGGACGCGCTGCAAGATCGGATTTACCAGTTTTATCAGCAAGGTTTGCAGGGCTTCAGCTTCGACGACACCGTCAATTTCCTGCACTACCTGAACAAGTTCAAAGACGACCTGGCCAGGATTTCATTCGGCGAGGAGCAGCAGGCAAGGCTCGAGGACTAGGCCCATACCGGACAGGCCGCTCTTCCTGCCATGCGTCGCGACGCAGATTGGTTTTTCCCCATGCCCACGGGCGTGGTGCCGGTTGAAGCAAATCAACACCTTCGCCCTCGCCTCGGGAGATCAGAACCCCGTGCATCTGGAGCCGGCCATTGCTTGCCGCGCCGGGCATGCAGATGTTTTCGCCCAGGGAATGCTGGGCATGGGAATGCTCGGCGCACATTGAGTGCCGCCCGCCTGCGGCGCTTTGGCGTGCGATTCCTGTCACCCATCGCGCTGGGCGATCAGCCTCGGCTGTATCAAACAGGTACCCGGTCACGGGAACTTGTACTCACCAATGAAAAAGGAAACATCCGAATCAGGGGCTACGCCGAGCTCAACTGAATAACCTTCAGCGACTGATCAGCGACAACAAAAAACGAATTTCAAGGTTCGTTTTACGGGATGACTCGTCCCGAAAAAAGATCGCCGCTTGAACCCAATAGCTGGCCGTTCACCACAATAAAAACAAGAGGTCGAACTATGCATAACCCGTCAAGAACCTGGTCCATCACACTCGCAATCAGTACCAGCATCGTCGCTCAACAGGCCATAGCCGAGTTCAACGACGATAGCCACCTGACGCTCGAGGCCCGTAACTTCTACATCAACCGTGATTTCCGGGATAACCCAAACACGGCCCATCACAAGGCTGAAGAATGGGGCCAAGGCCTCATGTTGCGCTACAACTCGGGCTTCACCGAGGGCACGGTGGGCTTTGGCGTGGATGCGCTAGGGTTGCTTGGCGTAAAACTGGATGCCGGTCGCGGTACGACCGGTGCGGGCGCCCTGCCCGTGCAGAGTAATGGCGAGGTCCCGGACAGCTTTGGTTTTATCGGCCCTACCGCTAAAGTCAAAATGGCCAAGAGCCTGCTGACTGTCGGCACTCATGCACCGACCCTGCCGATCGCGTTTCGCAATGACACCCGCTTGCTGCCGCAGACGTTTGAAGGCGCGCAGATCGTCTCCAGTGACATCGACAAGCTCACCCTGACCGGCGGCCAGTTTCGCGCCACCCGCCTGCGCAACTCGACCAACTACGAAGACATGACCATGTTTGCCGATGGTTCCAGTGGGGGCGTCGCGTCTGACCGTTTCAACTATGCGGGCGCTACTTATGCGCTGCTGCCGAACCTGACCAGCACCTACTTCTTCGCCGAGTTGCAGGACAACTACAGTCAGCACTACGGCAATCTCATTCACACCCAGCGATTGGCCGAGGGATTGAACCTGAGATCGGAAGTCCGTTATTTCCAGAGTGAAAATGAGGGTCGCACCAACGTCGACAACCGCAACCTGGGAACGATGTTCACCCTGTCCTATAAAGGTCACGCCCTCGGCGCCAGCTACCAGAACCAGAGCGGCGACACCGGCATGCCCTTCATCGGCGGCGGCACCGATCCATGGGCATTCAACACCGTTACCTACCACCATTTCCTGCGAGCCAGGGAAGACTCCTGGCAGCTTCGCTACGACTACGATCTAGCGACGGTCGGGTTGCCCGGGCTGACGTTCATGACGCGCTATGTGTCAGGCGACAACTTTGAAATCGCAGGTACCAACGCCAAGGAATGGGAACGCAATGTCGATATCGCCTATGTGGTCCAGAGCGGACCACTGAAAAACGTCAACCTGCGGTTGCGCAACGTCGCCTACCGTGGAAGCCGCACCACAGATATTGATGAGAACCGCATCATCGTGGGCTACACCTTTAAATTCTGGTGAGTGATCCTTGCCCACATTTCGCTGAATAACCGCCTAGGGAGACCCTGAAATGCATATAGATGCAGCGATCCGCTCGCGTAAATCCGTTCGAAGCTTCATGCCGTGGAACGTCCCGAGATCAGTGATCGAACATATTCTGAAGGTCGCCTCACGAGCCCCCAGCGGCAACAATGTACAGCCTTGGCATGTCCATGTATTGACCGGTCAGGCAAAACAAAACCTGTGCGACGACATCATCGCATCAGCAACCGACGAAGCCGGGGAGCATGCTGCCGAATATGAGTACTACCCCACTGCCTGGTTTGAGCCCTATCAGCAACGTCGCCGTGAGGTGGGCTTCAGCCTGTACGAAAAGCTCGGGATCAAACGCGATGATCCAGCAGCACGTGACCGGCAAATGCTGCGCAACTATCAGTTCTTCGATGCCCCGGTCGGTCTGCTGATCAGCCTCGACCGCCGACTCAATACGGGGAGCTATATGGATTTAGGCATGTTCATCCAGAACATCCTGCTCGCCGCCAGAGGCCAGGGTTTGCATACCTGCGCCCAGGCCGCATTCGCGTGGTATCACCAGGTCATACGCGAGCACTTGCCGCTCTCGGACAATGACATTCTGGTCTGCGGCATCGCGCTCGGCCACGAGGATCGTGAAGCACCGGAAAACAGCCTTGAAACACCACGTGAACCGGTTGAGAGGTTTGCCTCTTTCCATGGGTTCATACCTGATTGATCGGAGCTGGGCACCTGACGACATGGCTTAAGGTGCACGCGGCGACGCTCTCGAACTGACCGGCAGTGCCATGGTCGGCTGAAAACACTGCTATATTTTCTTAGCTAAACTCGCTGATTTCTTTTGGTTTAAAAGAGGACTCAACAATGAAACACATACTGATATGTGGATTGCTTTTGTCATCAATATCTTTCGGCCTTCAGGCTGCGGACAGCGACTTGTGTTCGACGAATATCCAATCGCTTAAAGACAAGATGAACAGTGTCGCAACGACCGACCCCCAAGTTAAAAACCTGGTGACCCAGAGCGTCAAGGATGCCGAAAAGGCTAAGGCTGACGGGGACACCGATCAGTGCATTGCTATCACCTCAAGGGTGATATCGAAGCTTAACCTTTACAACAAATAACCAGTAAATCTACCGAAGGGGTACTTGTTGAGCAAATCGCGCGCCTGGGTGCCGCTGGCCTGATGTAAGAAATTGAACAGGGGCCTCCCTGATTTGCTCGCCAAGTTCCGAATGCGATACTCGTAAACCGTCATGTGTACCAACGGAGTGTTGCTGTCCATGTTGACGAACAGACCATTGTGCAGGGTGCTTCAAAGGGTACGGCCAATGATTTTTTCATGATTGACATCCGGGTTCTTGTTGTCATGAACCAGGATCGATCAGCCATCAATAATGCAGCGTCGTGCTCGACTCAAGATTCGCCTTGACCTGCTCCTCGCTCAGCCAATCCTGCTTGCAGCCATGCTCACGATAGAGCGCCAACTGATCCGCCACATGTTTGTCCGCCTCTCCGTTCGCCGCGACAAAACCGCTCTGACCCGGAGGCGCTGCGGAGCACATGCTCACCCCGTCGCGACCCAGGCTCACCGCTACCTGATCAGTGTGCTCAAGGACCCGAGTTCACGGGGCGGCTCCAGAGCCATGCACGAGCAGATTCAGTCAGGGCAGACGCTCACCATCAGCACACCACGCAACCTGTTTGCGCTTGATCGCACAGCAAAACGACACCTGCTGTTTGGTGGGGGTATTGGTATCACGCCCATGCTGGCCATGGCCTGGGAGCTGTTACATCAAGGAGCCGATTTCGAGCTGCACTACTGCTTCCGTTCGAGCGAGCGCGCAGCGTTCGTCGCGATGCTTAAGCAAACGCCTTTCGCCGACCGCATAAAGCTTCATGAAGACAGCGGCCCCCAGATGCAGAAACTGGATGCGCCCGCCTTGCTCACGCCCTGCCACGCTGGCACCCATCTGTATGTGTGCGGGCCGAGCGGTTTCATGAACTACATCCTCGATTCAGCGCAGAACGCCGAGTGGCCGCAGGACCGGGTACACAAGGAATTCTTCGCCGCCGACCCTATCGATCAAAGCGCCAATGCCGCGTTCGAAGTTGAACTGGCAAGCAGTGGCCAGGTTTTTCACATTCCTGCCGAACGTACGGTGTTCGAAGTGCTGGACGAAGCCGGCATTGCGATCGAGTCATCCTGCGAGCAAGGCGTCTGCGGCACCTGCGTGACCCGCGTATTGAAGGGCATACCCGAACACCGGGACAAGTTCCTGACAGCGGCCGAACACGCCGCCAACGACCGCTTTACCCCCTGCTGCTCTCGCGCCAGATCATCACGCCTGGTGCTCGATCTGTGAAATCAAACAACAACATCAACCGTTCCTCCTGGAGAACACCATGAACACCTCCACTCTCCAAACGCTTGCCGAAGAAATTCCAGCGCCTGCCTTGCCCAGCTTTCCCCTCAACCAGTGGTACGTCGCTGCCTTGGGGTGGGAACTTAAGGATAAACCGGTGGGCCGGACATTACTCAACAAGCCTGTCGTGCTGTTTCGCAAGGCCAACGGCGAGGTCGCGGCACTGGAAGACCGCTGCTGCCACAGAGCATTGCCACTGTCGAACGGAACGCTGGAAGCGACGGGCATTCGTTGCGGTTATCACGGCCTGCTGTTCGATGACCATGGAAAATGCGTCGAAATCCCGGGCCAGGACAAGATCCCGAGCAAAGCCAAAGTGCCTGCGTATCACGTGCGAGAGCAGGACCAGATCGTCTGGATCTGGTTTGGTAGCGAGGCTCAAGTCGAGCCGATGTGTGAACCGCCGACCTACTCCGTCCACAGCAGCGGCAAATACCTGTTCGACGGCAACGTGTACCACTACGACGCGCCTTATCAATTAATCCACGACAACCTCATGGACTTGAGTCATTTGGGGTATGTCCACCTGCGCACCATCGGTGGCAACGCCAGCATCCACATGAATGCGCGGATGAAAGTGGAAAGTGAAGACAACGTCGTACGGGTCGTGCGGCATATGCCGGACTCTGTTCCACCGCCCACCTACACCGCTGCCTATCCCTTCAAAGGCAACGTGGACCGCTGGCAGGAAATCGAATTTCACGTCAGTCATCTGCGGATCTGGACCGGTGCAGTGGATGCCGGTACCGATTCACTGGACAACCCCGACCGCGGTGGCTTCCACATGCGCGGGTTCCACGGCGTAACACCAGAAACCGACACCACCAGTCACTACTTCTGGACCATTGCCACCAACCCGGCGAGTGATCCAGAAACCATCAAGGCCAAGGTCGTTGAGCAAACCATACTGACCTTCGATGAAGACAAGGAAGTGATCGAGGCCCAGTACCAGAACATGTGCCGGTTCGGTGCGCGTCCGATGATCGACATCCATGTCGATGTCGGCGCCAATCGCGCCCGCCGAATCATCGAGCAACTTCGCCAGTCCACCTGTTGAATCCTTCAAACCAAACACAAGGCTCGTGGTTGATGTGCCTGAATTCAGGCGAGCTGAGACCGACTTTTTCAACAGAATCGGCCAAAAGCAGCCAAGCGGATGGCCGTCAGGTTTTCGTAATCGGTAGAGTCACGAAGCTCGGTTGAATCCACTTAAATAAACGCCAACCTTGCTCGCGCCCCACGCACCGCAGCCATGTGCTGCTCGGCCTGGGGCAGCAGGTAACTGAAAAAGAACCCGGCGGTTTCCCGTTTGACGGCGCGCAGTGGATCGTCATCAGGCAATTGCCGCGAGACCCGAGCCGCCCGTGCCCAGGCCAGCGCAAGCAAGGTCAGGCCGCAAAGCTGAAGGAAATTCCCTGCAGCTCGATATGGGTACTCGACATCTTCGAGTGATAGCTCACGCACCTCGCCAACCAGCACGTGAAGCGCACCACACAGGTTCACCAGTTGCGCAGCATAGCCAGCGCACTGTGGCATTTCGGCGCCTAGCCTGGACTCCTCGCGCAATTGCGCCAACAACAGGTCAAAAGCCTGGCCCTGGTCGCCCAATACCTTGCGTAGTAGCAGGTCGTTGGCCTGAATCTCGTTGCTACCTTCGTAGATCATGGCGATACGGCTGTCGCGCAGGGTTTGCTCGATGGCAAATTCGGTGACGTAACCGTAACCGCCAAACACCTGCAAGGCGTTGCTGGCCTGGCGAAAACCCTGTTCGGTGAAAAACGCCTTAATGATCGGCGTTAGCAGTTGCGCCAGTTGCCCGGCTTGTTGCCGAGCCAGTAGCTGAGGGTCATGTTCGGCCTGGTCCAACAGGTGTGCGACCCAATAGCCGATAGCACGCATGCCTTCGCTGGTGGCGCGTAATTCGAGCAGGACGCGGCGCATTGCCGGATGGTAGTGGATCGGGTCGGCTGCCTGCGCCACGACCCCGGCCGGTCTTAACGGTGCGCGCATCTGCTGGCGTTCACTGGCGTAGCTACGGCAGTTCTGCCAGGCCGCTTCGCTGTGCCCCAGGCCTTGCAGACCTACGTGAAGACGTGCTGAATTCATCATCACGAACATCGCCTTCAAGCCACGATTGACCTCGCCAATCAACCAGCCCTGGGCCGCCTCGAACACCAGAGAACAGGTGGAACTGCCCCTAATCCCCATCTTGTGCTCGATACCGTCGCAGGCCACGCCGTTAGCCTGACCTTGATTCAATAACTTCGGCACCAGGAACAGCGAAATCCCGTGGCTGCCAGTTGGCGCTCCCGGCACGCGAGCCAGCACCAGATGCAGGATGTTGTTGGTGAGGTCGTGCTCGCCGCCCGAGATAAACAGCTTGTTGCCGCTGAGCCGATAACTGCCGTCGTCCTGAGGTTCGGCGCGACAGCGTAGCAGGCCGACATCACTGCCAGCCTGGGGCTCAGTCAGGCACATGGTGGCCAAGGTTTCGCCACTAATTATCCCGGGAAGATAGCGCTCCTGCAGCCACGCGGCTGCGTGGGTCTTCAAACACAGATAGGCGCCGTGGGCGATGCCGGTGTACATGGCCCAAGCGTGGTTACTGGCGTAAAGCATCTCTTGCAGCGCCGCGTCGAGCACTTGCGGCAAGCCTTGTCCACCCAGCGCTTCGGCACAGGCCAGGGCCGGCCAACCGCCTTCGACATAGGCCCGATACGCGTCGGCAAAGCCATCCGGAGTGGTGACCCGTCCCTCAGCCAAACGGCAACCCTGACGATCGCCAATGCTGTTTAATGGCGCCAGGATGCCACTGCTGAAACGCCCAGCTTCCTCCAGCACCTGCACGGCCAGCGGCAAATCCAGCGCCTCGAATACCGAACTCCGACGCCACGCTTCGGGCGCCTGCAGCCAGTGTTCAAGAACAAATCGCATATCGCGCAAGGGCGCCTGATAGCTCCACATGTGAAACCTCATAGGGTAGTGAACAGGTGACGTCCGTCGCTACGGGCGGGCTATTAATGCCTCAGGCGCGCCAGGTTGGGTTCTCGATCAGCAGGGCCATGCCCTGCCCGCCGCCGACACAGGCCGCGGCAATCCCATAGCGCAGGTTGTGCTCGCGCAGTTGCCGGGACAAGGTCAATACCAAGCGCAGACCACTGGCAGCCAACGGGTGACCGAGGGCCAGCGAGCCGCCCTGAACGTTGAGACGGGAGCGGTCCAGCTCCAACTCCTGAGCCACGGCGAGGACCTGGGCGGCTTGGGCTTCGTTGATTTCAAACCTGTCGATCTGATCCAGGCTCAAGCCGCTGCGCTGCGCCAACAGACGAATCGCCGGTGCAGGACCGATACCCATGAACTCCGGCGCCACCCCCACCACAGCGCTGGCCCGCAGCAAGGCTAACGGTGTATTCCGGCTGGCCGAAGCAGGTCCGACCAGCGCCGCTGCCGCACCATCGACTACCGCACAGCTGTTTCCGGCGGTTTGTACGCCTCCCTCGTGCACGGCGCGCAGCCGGGCCAGGGCGGCGAAATTTGCGTGTCGTGGGTGGCTGTCTTCACTCACCGAGTCGACGCCACGTGGCAAGCGAATACTGCGAGATTGATAGCCTTCAAGTTCAAAGATTTGAGGACCCACATCAACAATCTCAGGCGCCAGCCACCCTGCCTGCTGCGCCGCAAACGCCTGCTGATGGCTGGCACAGGCATAGGCATCCACGGCTTCGCGACTCAGCCCATAGCGCCGTGCCAGCTTGTCGGCGGTGGCGATCATGTCCACCCCGGGAGCTGGGTCGTACAATGCTTCCCAGAGAAAGTCCTTGAACTGCACCTCGGCGCCAAGGCGGAAACCGCCACGATGGGTATAGGCCGCAATCGGATTGCGTGACATCGACTCGGTGGCCACGCACAGCGCCAGTTGCATACCGTCATCCAGTTGCCTGGCGGCCTGGCGCAGCAGTTCGAATCCTGTGGCACAGATACGCTGCACGCCCAGTGCCGGAACCGATTGCGCCACGCCGCTATAGAGACCGATATGCCGTGGCAGCAGGTAGGCATCGAAACTGGCCTGAGCCATGGAACCGGCCAGTACGCTGTCTACCGCCAGCGGATCGACGCCCGCGCGAGCCAGTACTTCGCGCCCGACCTTGATGCCCAGGTCGATCGGCGAAACCTCGGCCAGTGCGCCACCGAGGTCCACCCACGGCGTTCGCACTGCATCGAAAATCGCCGCATCGGCAAAGGCCGAGTACTGCCCGTCTGTGTTCACGACTTCGCTCACGTTTTCGCCCCGGCCCGCAGAATGGTCGGATCGAGCCCGCGATACAGGGCCTCGACCTGCTCCGCGCGCCACTGCAACACCGCACGCTGATTGATCGAGCCCTTGTCGGTGATTTCCCCGCGATCAATGGAGGCCGGCTCGTCGAGCAAGGCAATCCATTCCAGGCGACTAGCATTGCCGCCGGCTTCGCGATTGAGCCGCTGCAACCAATCGGCGAACCACTCGCGTACCGGCGTGCTTGCCAACACCTGGGCGTCGCTGGCACTGGCCGCCAGCCCCGCCAGGCGTCGGCATTCGTACAATCGCGGGAACACCAGCGCGCCGAGGCATTCACGATCCGGCGCGGTCACTACCAGGTCCTGGACATAGGGCGAGCCCTCCAGTACCGCACGATTACGCAGCGGGCCGACACTGACGAACACCCCTGAAGACAGCTTGAAGTCCTCGGCGATGCGCCCATCGAACATCAGCCCCAGTTGCGGGTCATGCGAGCTGGCAAGCTTGAGCGCATCACCGGAACAGTAAAAGCCTTGTTCGTCGAACACCTCGGCGGTCTGCTGCGGTGACCGCCAGTAACCGGGCATGATGTGCGGCCCACGGAAGCGCCCTTCCAGCTTGCCGTCCTTGGGTACCAACCGGACCTCGCAACCCGGCGCCGGCAAGCCGATATAACCGGCCATGGACAATGGCCCGGTGGTAAAGGTGCAGGAAGGCGCGGCCTCGGTCATGCCAAGCCCGGCCATCATCCGGATGCGTTCGCCACAGTGTTGTTCGGCGACCCGGTCCAGGCGATCCCAGACGCTTTGCGACAGCCCGGCAGCGGCGAAGAAGAATAGGCTGACGCGCTTGAAAAAACACTCCCGCAGCTCTGCGTCCTGTTCCAGGGCCGAGACCAGTTCTTCCCAGCCCTTGGGCACGGTCAGGTAGGCGGTGGGAGATACCTCCTTAAGGTTGCGCAGGGTCTGGGCAAATCCCTGAGCAGTAGGTTTGCCGTCGTCCAGGTAAAAACTGCCGCCGTTGTAGAGCACGATGCCCAGGTTATGGCTGCCGCCGAACGTGTGGTTCCACGGCAGCCAATCCACTAGCACCGGAGGCTCTTGACCGAACACTGGAAAAGTCTGCAACAACATCTGCTGGTTGGCGCAGAGCATGCGTTGGGTGGTGATTACGGCCTTGGGCAGCCTGGTCGAGCCGGAAGTGAAAAGAAACTTGGCGATGCTGTCCGGGCCAGTGGCGGCAAAAGCGTCTTCAGCCTCGGCGCCGCCCGGTTGTTCAAGCAGGCTGGAAAAGCTCGCCTGGCGGCGACCCACGACCTGGCCACGGACGCTGATCAGTGGCGTATCGGCCGGTAACACGGCGTCGATGGCGCGCTGGTACGCTGGGGCGTCACTGACGAAAACCAGGCCTGGTTGTAGCAGGTTGCAAACGTGGCGTAGCTTGGAGAAGTCCTGGGACAGCAGCGAATAGGCCGGCGACACCGGGCAGTAGGGAATTCCCGCATACATCGCACCTAAGGCGACTTGCAAATGCTCAATGTCATTGCCCGAAAGCAGCACCAGGGGTTTGTCGGCCGACAGACCATAGCTCAGCAGGCATTGGGCGATAGCCCGGACACTGTCGAGCATTTGCGCGTAACTCACCCGACGCCATTCACCGTCGTCCTGGCGGGCGGCGATAAAGGTCTGCTCGGGACGCACCTGGGCCCAATGCACCAGACGGTCGAGCAACCGCCTGGGCATCTCGGCCAACGGTTCCAGGGAGCGCATGTGCAGTACGCCCTGCTGCTCGGTAACCTCGACCGCCGCGCAACCGATGGACACGTGGCGATAGCGCGGTGCGCTGGCTTGGGCATGGGATTGCAAACTGAATTCGGAACTCACGTGTTTCTTCTCCGTCGAGGCACGCTAAACCCAAGCCACACACAGGTGACTCATCGATAGCGTGGCAGCCGTTGGCTGCAGCCTTGTTATTGTTATTTCGGCCTTGCACACGGGCAATTGACTTGCGGGGAAGTCAATGCCCGCCAGTTCAGATCGGGTAGTGCCGCGATCCATTCTGCAAGGTGACCCAACGCAACTGGGTGAAGTGCTCGATGGATGCCTTGCCACCGAAACTTCCGTAGCCGCTGGACTTGACCCCGCCAAAGGGCATCTGCGCCTCGTCGTGCACGGTCGGGCCGTTGATATGACAGATGCCCGACTCGACCCGTTGGGCCAAGGCCAGGGCACGCCCGCTATCGCGGCTGAAAATCGCCGCCGACAAACCAAACTCGGAGTCGTTGGCCAAGTGCAGAAGTGCTTCATCCCCCTCACCGCGCAGCAGCACGGCCACCGGCCCGAACGACTCCTCGCGGTACAGGCGCATGCTCGCGTCGACGCCATCGAGCAGGGTCGGCTGCAAGATGCTGCCGTCCAGTTGCCCGCCGACCACCAGCCTCGCGCCCTTGGCCAGGGCATCGTCGATCAAGCCCTTGATGCGCGTTCCGGCGCTTGCGTCCACCAGCGAACCGAGCACTGACTCCTCAGCCGCGGGGTCTCCTGCGCGCAGGGTGGCGACCTTGGCCGCCAACTTGTCGACAAAGGCATCGGCAACCTTGGCATCGACGATCAGACGCTCGGTGGACATGCAGATCTGTCCCTGATTGAAATAGGCGCCAAAGGCGGCCGCCTCTACCGCGGCGTCCAGGTCGGCATCGTCGAGCACCAGCAACGGTGCCTTTCCGCCCAGTTCCAGCAACGCCGGCTTGAGGTGGCGCGCGGCGAGTTCGCCGACGATGCGTCCGACATGGGTCGATCCGGTGAAATTGACCCGGCGCACCGCCGGGTTGGCGATCAGCCGCTCGACAATCGCCGCGGCATCCTCAGGTGCGTTGCTGATGACATTGACCACGCCATCGCCCAGCCCTGCATCCTGCAAGACCTGACCGATCAGGCGGTGCACCGCAGGACTGAGCTCGGAGGCCTTGAGCACCACGGTGTTGCCGCAGGCCAATGGCATGGCGATTGCGCGGGTGGCGAGAATTACCGGGGCGTTCCAGGGCGCGATGCCCAACACGACGCCGCAGGGTTGGCGCAGGGCCATGGCGAAACTGCCAGGCACATCCGAGGGGATGACTTCGCCAATGATCTGCGTGGTCATCGACGCCGCTTCACGCAGCATGTTGGCCGCCAGCCGCACATTGAACCCGTACCAGTTGGCCATGGCGCCGGTCTCGCCGGCCGCCTCGATGAACTCGGCACTGCGCGCCTGCAATTGCTCGGCCGCCTTGAGCAACCGGGTGCGGCGCTCATTGGGGGCCAGGGCGGCCCAGACGGGAAACGCCTTCTGCGCAGCGGCCACCGCGGCGTCGGCATCTTCCAGGGTGGCGGCGGCGACCAGCGACACCAACTCGCCAGTCACCGGGTTACGGCGTTCGAAGGTTCGACCGTCGCGGGCGGGGCACGACTGGCCGCCAATCAGCAGGGGCACGTCCAGCATGGTGATTCCTCTTTATAGTCTTTATCGGGAATACATTAAGAACGATGTAACCGCAGCACCAGGCGCCTCCGTCAGTAGCGGGATGCGCCCGGCTGCCGGGCACGGCACCTCAGCGTTTGTACGCTTGCAGGCCCGGCTTGATGCTCTTGTCGTCGAGGAATTGTTTCATGCCCTGCTCACGGCCGCCTTCAGTGTCCAGCAGGCGTGACTGATCGAGCTTGGCGTATAGGTAATCCTCGTTCTGCTCCCACGTCAGTTCGCGGCAACGTTTGAAACCATGCTTGGCCGCACGCAGCACCACCGGGTTTTTCTCCAGCAGGTTACGCGCCAGCTCCACAGTGACTTCACGCAGTTGCGCGAGGGGTACGCTTTCATTGACCAGGCCCATCTCGGCGGCCTTCTGCCCGCCAAAGGTCTTGCCGGTCATGATGTAGTACAGCGACTGGCGATGGCCCACGGTGTCGGCCATGGCCTTGCTGACCAGGTTGCCCGGCGGGATCCCCCAGTTGATCTCCGAAAGACCGAAGGTCGCTTCGTCGGCGCAGATCGCCAGGTCGCAGGCCACCAAGGGGCTGAAGCCGCCGCCGAAGCACCAGCCGTTGACCATGGCAATGGTCGGCTTGGCGTACATGCGCAACAGTTTCCATTGCCATTGCGAGGCTTCACGGCGGATTTTTTCCTGGAGGATCTCCGGGCCAGCGTCCACTTCGCGGAAGTACTCCTTGAGATCCATCCCTGCAGTCCAGGCTTCGCCCGCACCGGTCAGCACCAGCACACCGGCGTCCGGATCCTGCTCCAGGGTTTCCAGAACATCGATCATCTCGCGGTTCAGGGTCGGGCTCATGGCGTTGCGTTTTTCCGGGCGGTTGAGGATGACCCACGCGATGCCTTCCTCGATTTCCACTTTGACCGTTGTCCAGCGACCTTCGTAATTGCTCATGACGATGCTCTCTTGTTCTTGGTGTGAAGATGACTGGAAATTAAACCGACAAATTAGTTATGTCAATTAACTATTAATAAAATTAACCAGTTTCCTGTTGCGTAGAGCCCCCACTGTCCAAACGCCAGCGATATTGGCCGTAGCAATCACCGGTCAACGCCGGCAAAATAGATAGTCTTGTTAACCCAAAATACTCAGGACTCACCTGCAATGGCCAAGCCCTCCCCCCTCGCCGAGTCGATCGAGGCACCGTCGACCAACGTCGAGATGCAGGCACCACTCGATTCGGCGTTGAACGACCTGATCGGCTACGCCATGCGCCGCGCACAACTCAAACTGTTCCAGAACCTGATTGGCCGCCTCTCGGCCCACGATCTGCGACCCGCACAGTTCTCCGCCCTGGCGATCATCAATCAGAACCCCGGCCTGATGCAGGCCGATCTGGCCCGGGCACTGACCATCGAGCCGCCCCAAGTGGTGCCGCTGCTCAATAAACTGGAAAGCCGTGCGCTGGCGGTGCGCGTGCGGTGCAAGCCGGACAAGCGCTCTTACGGGATCTTCCTCAGCAAGACTGGCGAGACCCTGCTCAAGGAACTGAACCAGATCGCCGCGCAAAGCGACCTGGACGCCACCGCGGCACTGGACAGCCAGGAACGCGAAGAGCTGCTGCGCCTGCTGAAGAAGATTTATCAGGAGTGACGCACGCCCCCAAGGGGCGTGCCGGTGAGAAGCCTGCAGGCAGTTACCAGATCGGCAAGGTGTAGATCACCAGGAAGCGGGTCTGGTTTTCATCGCGAAATGCAGCGCCAGTCGGGAAATCATTGCGGTAGATCGCCTTGCGCGCCACCAGCGCGACGTTTTTCAGCGGACCGCTCTGCACCACATAGCCCAGCTCCATCTGGAACTCGCGCTCCTTGCGGTCCTCGGCGTTGAAGGCTGCCAGCTCGATATGGTCACCGCGCAGATAACGCAACCGGCCCCTCAACCCGGGCACTCCGACCGCCACGAAGTCATAGTCATAGATGGCCTGCCACGTGCGCTCCTTGGCATTGAGAAAGTCCGAAGCCATGGTCAGCTCACTCATGCCCATCAACTCTGTCCCGGAGATGTAGGGCGTCGCCGAGTCGCCATTGGAATGCATATAGCCGATGCCCAGCTTGTGTCCGCCGTAACGGTAGCTGAACAGCCCCGAGATGTTGCGGTTATCCACTTCACCGCCCTTGGCGCTGCCATCCTCGCGACTGAAAAAACTGCGCAGGTCGCTGGTCAATACTCCCCCGCCCAGCGGCAGGTCGTGCAGCAAGGCAAAGGTGTCCTGTTGGTACAAGTCGGTCACCTCGGCGTGGTAGGCACGCAGGCTCAGCGTCTTGTTGACCTGATAATCGCCCCCCAGGTAAGCCATGTGCGAGGTCGTGGCAGTGGCGTTGAAGCGCCGGTTGGGCGAAGCGATGGTCATCGCCTCATAGTTGGTGGAATTGCGCTTGTCGATGCGATCGATGTATCCGGTGTTCAGCGTCAGGCCATCGATGTCCCTGGAGCTGAGGGTGGTACCGCGAAAGGTTTGTGGCAACAGTCGCGAGGGGCTGGCAAACGCAAACGGCAGGAAGATCGACACATCCCCGGACTTCACCGTGGCTTGGGCAAAACGCAGCTTGGCGGTCGGGGCCAGGCGCGAATACTCATCCGCCGCCCGATTGTCGCTGGCCGACACCGGCAACAACTCAGTGCCGCTGCGATCCGGCGCGGAGTCGAGCTTGACCCCCAACAGCCCACGAACGTCCAGTCCAAAACCCAGGGGCCCTTCGGTAAACCCAGACTCCATGTTCATGATGAAACCCTGGGCCCACTCCTGGGCGGCGGTCTTGGCGCCATCGTCCTTGTATTGGCGGTCCAGGTAGTAATTACGCAAGGTCAAGGTGCCATGGCTGTCTTCGATAAAACCTGCGGCTAGAAGCTGGGTGGGCAGAACGCTTAAACCGAGCAGCGCCAGGACCAACCCTCGGTTGATACCGGGCACACAGGTGGCTGACGCCGTCGCAACGTCGTGCGTGGGGAGATTTGGCATGTTCGATTTCCATTTTTATTGTTGTTTGTGCTGCCGGCGGAGCGCATTGCTGCCGGCTTCGCGAACAGAGAATGGAAACAGCCAATGACACCTGTCAACGGTAAATGACCGATAATCGAACATTAATATTATTATCTATTTTCTAGCAAGCTGGATCAGCGCTACATTAATTATTGATTTATATAGGATATTTGTTGTTTTTTGTGATTTTCATGGAGCCGTTCATTTTTTAGTTATATTTGTTATCTTAATGATCAGCCGTCATCTTCAGCGTACCCCGTGCGATGAGACGGCTCGACTCCACAACAAAAACAACAATGAGGTTCCACCCATGGACAGCCCATCGCGTCGCTCGACGCTGACAATCGCTTTGTGCTTTATCGTTGCGCTGATCGAGGGTTTCGATCTGCAGGCCGCCGGCACCGCTGCCGCCGGACTGCGCCAGAGTTTTGCCCTGGACCCGAAGATGATGGGGTGGGTGTTCAGCGCCGGGATCATCGGCTTGCTACCCGGGGCGTTCTTTGGCGGTTGGGTCGCCGATCGCATCGGCCGCAAGAAAATCCTCGTCGGTGCAGTGCTGCTGTTCGGCCTGTTTTCCCTTTGCACTGCCTATGTCGAGAGCTACTCCAGCCTGTTGCTGGTGCGCTTCATGACCGGTTTGGGCCTGGGTGCCGCCCTGCCCAACCTGATAGCGTTGTGCGCCGAGGCCGTGAGCGAACGCAACCGCGGCACCGCCATCAGTGTCATGTACTGCGGCGTGCCCCTGGGCGGCGCGCTCGCGGCGGTGGTGGCGATGTTTTCCAGTGAACACTGGCAAACCACCTTCATCATCGGCGGCCTGGTGCCCTTGCTGGTTGTACCGCTGATGGCCCTGCTGCTGCCCGAGTCCACGGCCTTCCGCCAGCAACATTCAACAACTGGCAGCCCACGGCCGTCCACCGCACAGGCGCTGTTCGGCGCAGGCCGAACACGCAACACCCTGGCCTTGTGGATGAGCTATTTCTTCACCTTGACCGTGATGTACATGCTGCTCAACTGGCTCCCTTCATTACTGCTGGAACAGGGCTTCAGCAAACCCCAGGCGGGCATGATCCAGATGCTGTTCAACATCGGTGGCGCCCTCGGCTCGCTGCTCGGCGGCCTGCTTCTGGACCGTTGCAACGGCCTCAAGGTCGTGCTGTTCGTGTATGCCGGGTTGCTGGCGGCGCTGGCCGGGGTCGGCCTGTCCATCGGAATCGTGCCAATGTCGATCGCCGGGTTTGCCGCCGGGCTTTTCGTCATGGCTGCACAACTGGTGCTCTACGCCCTGGCGCCACCGTCCTACCCGACCGCAGTGCGCGCCACCGGCGTCGGCGCGGCCGTGGCCATCGGTCGCCTGGGCTCAGTGGCAGGCCCCTTGGCCGCCGGGCAGATCCTTGCCGCCGGTGCCGGCACTACTGGCGTGCTGCTGGCGACTTCACCCGGGCTGGTGATCGCGGCCTTGTCGATCATCACCGTGATCGCCCGATCCAGTTCGACCACTGAAGTACCACTGAATACCGCCAACTGAACATCACTGCGAAGTTTTCAACCATCTAGGAGTAAGAGGCGGTTTCACAACCGCCGTCCTCTCCCAGTGCCAGCGTGCACTGGGACTGGGCGCGTGCAGTTAAAAAGTCTCGAATCGATCCTGCGCCAAGGCTTGGAGCGAATATCGCTGGTCTGCGGTGCTGCGGCTTAAAACGCAAAGCATGTCCCGGGTTCTACCACATCAGCCCCTCATACATCTCTAATGGATCCCTTTTAAAACAAAGTGCCGCTCCGTTCGATAATCGAACACTTTAATATTATGTAAGTACTTGTTTTTAAAGATTTTTAATAATGAATATGTAAAAAAAGAAAAAAACCCCATAACAAACACTTTTCAATGGATCCATAAATCGATTGACTAGCATCACACGGTGTCAGGTACAGCGCCTGCCCGCTCATAAAAATAACAAGGGTGTCGTGATGAGTGACTTCTCAATCGGGCTCAAGTCTTGGCTTGTACCCACCTTCGTGTGCCTTTCTCGTTTTACCCGTACGCAGCCTCGTCTCAAGGGGCAGCCACTATGACTGTCGATCTCAAGAACGTGGTAGATGAACGACCCATGGCGTCGTTCCAGTGGTTGGCCGTGGGTATCTGTATTGTCCTGAACATGATCGATGGCTTCGACGTGCTGGTGATGGCCTTCACGGCCTCCTCGGTGTCTGCCGAATGGGGCCTGAACGGCGCGCAGATCGGGCTGTTGTTAAGTGCCGGGTTGTTTGGCATGGCGGCAGGTTCTCTGTTTATTGCACCGTGGGCGGATCGCTTTGGTCGTCGACCCTTGATTCTGTTTTGCCTGCTGCTCTCAGGGGCTGGCATGCTGTTGTCGGCACTGAGCCAGTCGCCTTTGCAACTGGCGCTGCTGCGCGGACTGACCGGCTTGGGGATCGGCGGGATCCTGGCCAGCAGCAACGTGATTGCCAGTGAATACGCCAACAAACGCTGGCGTGGGTTGGCGGTGAGCCTGCAATCGACCGGTTATGCCTTGGGTGCGACCCTCGGTGGCCTGCTGTCAGTGTGGCTATTGACGCACTTTGGCTGGCGTTCGGTATTCATATTCGGTGGTGTCGTGACCCTGGCGGTGATTCCACTGGTGCTGATGTACTTGCCCGAATCGCTGGACTTTCTGATCGCCCGCCGCCCCGACAACGCCTTGGCACGCATCAATCGCCTGGCCGCCCGCCTCGGTCAGCCGGCACTGCGCGAGCTGCCCGTCGCCCTTTCGGCGCCGACTTCAGGCCGCGGGCGCTTGGCGCAGTTGCTCTCACCGGCGTCACGGCGCACGACCCTGCTGATATGGCTGCTGTTCTTCCTGGTGATGTTCGGCTTCTACTTCGTGATGAGCTGGACACCGAAGCTGCTGGTATCGGCAGGGCTATCGGCACAGCAAGGGGTCAGCGGCGGTGTGTTGCTGAGCGTCGGCGGCATTTTCGGCGCGGCCCTGATTGGCACCATGGCCTCGCGCTGGCGACTGACCCGAGTGCTATCGCTGTTCATGCTGGTTACGGCAGGCTTGCTGGTCCTGTTCGTTGACTCGGCTTCATCGGTATCGATGGCGCTCGGCCTGGGTCTGTTGATCGGGTTGTTTTCCAATGGCTGCGTGGCGGGCTTGTACGCGCTGTCGCCGATTGTCTATGACGCTTCGGTACGAGCAACAGGCGTCGGTTGGGGCATCGGTATCGGGCGGATCGGCGCGATTCTTTCGCCGACCGTCGCCGGCCTGTTGCTTGATAGCGGCTGGCAGCCACTGCATCTGTATGGAGTGTTCGCCGTGGTATTCGTCATCGCCGCCGCCGTGCTGCTGCTACTGCGGCCTGAAGCAAGACAGCAACCTGAGGCCCAACTCAGCCAGGCTTGACCCTATGCCAAAAGTGGCGAGGGGGCGCCCTCGCTACTGACTACCTCTTCCAGGAATACAATAATAATGACTCGTTCCCCCCTCCCTCCCCGGGCCTTGCTCGGCGGTGCAATAGTGCTTGCCCTATTACCTTCGGCGCATGCTGAAAGCGCTGGTTTCTTCGAAGACTCCAAGACCAGCCTGGTGCTGCGAAACTACTACTTCAATCGCGATTTCAACGATCCCGGTGCCAGCAAGAGCAAGATAGAAGAATGGGCTCAAGGCGCTGTCCTCAAGTTCAATTCAGGTTATACCCCTGGTGTGCTCGGCTTTGGTCTGGACGGTATCGCGATGCTTGGCGTCAAGCTCGACAGCGGCCCACAACGCAGCGGCTCGGAACTGCTGCCGGTTCACGACGACGGGCGCTCCGCCGACGATTACGGGCGCATTGGAATGGCCGCCAAAATGCGCCTTTCTGCCACAGAACTGATGCTCGGTGAGCTCATGCCGGACATCCCGCTGCTGCGCTACGATGACGGCCGCCTGCTGCCACAGACCTTTCAGGGCACCATGCTGGTGTCCCGAGAGTTGCCCGGACTGAATCTGCAGGCTGGTCAATACACCGCCGTGAGCCTGCGCAACTCCTCAGACATGCAACACCTCTCCGCCTGGGCGGCTCCCAACGTCACGTCCGACGGCTTTAAGTACATGGGTGCCGAGTACCGCTTCAACGAACAACAAACCCTGGTCGGCGCCTGGCACTCGCAACTCGAAGACATCTATCAGCAAAGCTACCTGAACCTGCTGCACAAACAGCAGTTTGGAGACTGGACCCTCGGCGCCAACCTGGGTTACTTCATCGACAAGGAAGACGGCAGCGCACGTATCGGCAATGTACAAAGCCACACCGCCTACGGGTTGTTCTCGGCCAGACTGGGAGGCCATACCTTGTATCTGGGCCTGCAAAAGGTCAGCGGTGATACCGGCTGGATGTCGGTATATGGCAGTAGCGGGCGAACCCTGGGCAACGACATGTTCAACGGTAATTTCAGCAATGCCGACGAACGCTCCTGGCAGGCTCGTTATGATTACGACTTCGCTGCCGCCGGCATCCCCGGACTATTGCTGATGACCCGCTACGGTCACGGCGACAACGCCACCACCAAGGCGGGCAGCGACGGCAAGGAGTGGGAGCGCGACACCGAAATCAGCTACACCCTGCAAAGTGGCCCGCTGAAGAACCTAAGCGTGCGCGTCAACAACGCCACCAACCGCCGCAGCTTCAACAGTGACTTCGATCAGACCCGCATCATCATCAACTACCCTCTGTCACTCTGATCCTCCCGGCAGGGGCGCTTGTCGCCCCTGCAGCTCTCCCCCTCCTTGCGTTACTATGGCGAATCCCCTCTCTGGAAGTCGCCTGCATGAGTAAACCCGGTCAAATGGTGCTAGTGGCACTGCGCAAAATGATTGCCTCGGGCGAGCTGGCGGCAGGCGAGCGGCTGATGGAAATCCCGACGGCGGATCGCTTTGGCGTCTCGCGCATGCCGGTGCGCATGGCTTTCCTGACCCTCGAACAGGAAGGCTTGCTGGTACGCCACGGCGGACGTGGCTATCAGGTGCGTTCGGTGAGTGCCGACGATATTGCCGGCGCCGTGGAAGTGCGTGGGGTGCTGGAGGGGCTGGCCGCACGGCAGAGTGCCGAACGTGGTTTGAGCGAGCAAGCTCAGGCGGCACTGCGCGAATGCCTGGTGCAAGGCGATGCACTGTTCGACAAAGGCTACGTGACAGAAGAAGACCTTGAGGCGTTTCATGACCTCAACATGCGCTTTCACCAGGTGATCGTCGAAAGCAGCGCCAACCCGGCCATCGCCGAAGCCCTGGCGCGCAATGACCATCGCCCCTTCGCTTCAGTGTCAGCGCTGGCGTTCGATCGCGAAGACATGACGCGCGAATACCGGCGCTTCAACTTCGCGCACATGCAACACCACTCGGTGTTCGACGCGCTGGTCAGTCGCCAGGGTGCTCGCGCCGAAGCCATCATGCGCGAACATGCCAATGCGACCCTGCGTTACGCCGAGGTGTTCGGTGCGACCGGCAACAGTAGCGAACGGTTGAAAGTGATCGCGCGCGGCGAATGATCGTTTGGTTCAGAGGTCCAGCACCAACAACGCCGATTTGGATCTCGAACAGCAGGGTGTGAACTGATCATTGGCAGCTTGCTCCTCTTCGGTGAGAAACAGGTCACGGTGATCAGGCACCCCTTTCAGCACACGGGTCAGGCAGGTTCCACAAACACCCTGCTCACAGGAAATCGCGATCTCGACACCGTGGCTCTCCAGCACCTGGACCACCGTCTTGTCGACCGGAATGTCGAACACCTGCCCGCTCCTGCCGAGCTTCACCTGGAACGTCGCATCTGTACTGGTATCCACCGGCGCTGCGGCGAAGTATTCACGGTGCAGCTGCTCATCACTCCAGCCCTGCTCCCTGGCGCTGTCGAGCACATGCTGCATGAAGCCAGACGGACCACAGACATACAGGTGCAAGTCCGCAGCCGGACCGGCGAGGACCTTGGCGGCATCCAGGCGCGAAACGGCGTCTTCATCGAAATGCAGGTGCACGCGCCCGGCAAAGGGTGCCCCATTAAGTCGCTCGACAAAAGCCGCACGGTCACTGGCACGCGCACAGTAATGCAGTTCGAAATCGGCACCGCTGTCGGCCAGTTGCTCGGCCATGCAGAGAATCGGGGTGATGCCGATACCGCCGGCGAACAACAGGCTGCGCCGCGCTTCACCCACCAGCGGGAACAGGTTGCGCGGCTCGCTGATGTACAGCCGATCGCCGCTGTTGACCTGCTCATGCATGCACTGCGAACCACCGCGCGAGGCTGCGTCCTTGAGCACGCCGATCTGGTAGCGATGGCGCTCTTGCGGGTGATTGCACAGTGAGTACTGGCGGATCAGTCCACCAGGCAAGTGGACGTCGATATGGGCGCCGGCACTGAAGCCTGGCAGTTCCCCACCGTGGGCACAGGTCAGCTCGTAGCTGCAAATATCCAACGTTTCGTTGTTGCGGGATGTCACGACGACTTCAATCATGTCGCACCTTCAAGACCGGCCACCGCAGTGGCCGCTAAAAATGGGAATGGGAGTGGACCGGGGTACGTTCGAGGGCGCTCGCCGTCGCTATTTGACCGTGGCGATCAGCTCGACAGCCGGAGCCCGCTCACGGGCGATGATGCGTTCCAGCACTCGCCTGGACTGCACGCCACCGGCATCGATATTGAGCTTGAGCAAGTTGCGCTCAGGGTTGGCCAGCAGGTTTTTCTGCTGTTGCTCAAGCATGTCCAGATCTTCGCTGAAGATCTTTCCCTGGCCCTCACGGATGCTCGCGGTCAGCGCTTCGTCATGCGGATTGAAGTTGCGTGCCATACCCCAGAAGTACCAGATCGAGTTGTCGGTTTCTGGTGTAATGAAGTCGACCACGATGCTCGCGGCTTTGTGTTGCGACGCTGCGTTGTAACCACCCTTGCCGGCGTGAGCCACCCCCACTTCGATCAATACGTGACTGGGCGGGCTGAAGCGGCAGATCTGCCAACGGTCCACCGGCACGTCGTCGGCCAGGTTGTTACCCCGCAGGGCCATGCGCCAGAACGGCGGCGCCATGATGTTTTCCATGTGCCGTGCGGTGACGACTTCGTCACCCTGAACCGTGGTGACCGGCGCCGCTTCATCGATCTCCTTCTGGCCAATGCTTGAAGCGTGCACGTAGGTTTCGTGGGTGAGGTCCATCAGGTTATCGATCATCAGGCGATAGTCGCAGCCGATATGGAACAGCCCACCGCCATAGGCCCACTGATCGCTGACAGCCCATTCCAGATGATGGATCAGCGCAGGATCGGCCTTGTCCTGCTCCCCGGGCCAGACCCAGATAAAACCGTAACGCTCTTCAACGGCGAACGTCTTGTTGCACGGAAAGCCCCGTACCCGCTGACCCGGCATTTCGACGGTCTTGCCGTCACACCCCATCACCAGGCCGTGGTAGCCGCAGACCAGATTGCCGTTCTCGACATACCCAAGCGATAGGGGGGCGCCGCGATGCGGGCAAAAATCCTCGACGGCGGCAACACGCCCTTCATGGCCGCGATAGAAAACGATTTTCTCACCGCATATTTGCCGCCCCAGGGGCTTCTCAGCAATCTCGTCGGGAGTACAGGCGACATACCAGGTGTTCTTCGGATACATGGGAATCTCCAGGCCAGGTTTATTTTTATGGATCCATTTGATCGATTTTAACCCAGAGAAGTCAAGCTTTTTTGCCTATAACAACTATTAATGGATCCATTGACACTTTTTGCGGCGCTTCAAACCTGTGCATTGATCCACAATCAACTGCTGGCGACCAAAACTGCCTGCTCGGCCGTTAGCAGCCTGTCCGACCGACAGCAATCGACCAGGAAGCGGACATGGAAGGTTTGTCGCTGAAATCGCACTACTCTCCACCAGAGCAGCAAAAAATTTGAGCGCGCCGCTCGCCGCAGTTCGAACGGGCTGCTTGCCATGGCGGGTGCGTTACTCGCATGCGGCGCGAGCGTTCCCGACGACGGCAGGAATGCCAAGGTGATGCGATGCGTAATTTTCCCTCATGAACCATTTCGCTGTCGGACTGATCGCCTTCGTCGCTATCTTCGGTGGCGCTCTTATTGGCATATTTGCTGCGCGGGCTCTGCCCGAGCATCACCTCAGCAATGAGTCGCGCAATGCGATTTCCGTTTCGGCGGCGATTGTCGGCACACTTTCGGCCTTGGTGCTCGGCCTGATGATCTCGACGGCGAACAGTTCGTTCTCGACACGGTCGAATGAAGTATCCAGGATCGCCGTCGACATCGTCCGCATCAACCGCGTAATACAGCGTTACGGACCAGAGGCAGAAGATGTCCGCGTTAAGCTGCGCAATTACGCGAGTGCGAAAATGCAGGAGTTGTTCCCGGCGTCGGGAGAACCATCACAGTCAACCGAAGCGACTGTGCGGATGATGGAGGCGACACAAGAATCGATTCTATTGCTTGTGCCGACTGATCCGAGACAGCGCTGGCTGCGCTCGCAGGCACTCACGCTTTCGGACAATGTGTTACAGGCGCGCTGGCTGCTAGCGGAACAGCGTGCCAGCAACATTCCGATTCCGTTCCTGATCCTGCTGATCTTTTGGCTTAGCCTTGTTTTTGCCAGCTTCGGCTTGTTCGCACCTCGCCATGCCACGACTATCGCCATTTTCTGCCTCTGTTCGGTTGCGGTTTCGGGAGGCATCATAATGATTCTGGAGCTGGACTCGCCCTTCTCCGGCCTCGTCCATGTCTCCGGCGAGCCGATGCGCCAAGCGCTGTCCGAGATCATTCGCTGATCAATGAGTCGAGGATGGAGTACACATTCAGCCTCGAAGGCATCGGTTTATCTCACCGTCTTTTAAAAGGAAATGAGACAGCGCCGGGATCAGCACCAACGCCCCGACCATGTTCCAGATAAACATGAACGTCAGCAGGATGCCCATGTCGGCCTGGAACTTGATCGGCGACCAGGCCCAGGTAATCACGCCAGCGGCCAGGGTGATGCCGACCAATGCCACGACTTTGCCGGTAAACGCCACGGCGTTGCGATAGGCCTCGGTCAAAGACAACCCGGCACGTTGCTGCGCCAATTGCACGCTCAGCAGGTACAACGCGTAATCCACGCCAATCCCCACACCGAGGGCGATCACCGGCAACGTGGCGACTTTCACCCCCATGCCCAGCCAGACCATCAACGCTTCGCAAAGAATCGAGGTCAGCATCAACGGCACTACCGCCACGACCACTGCACGCCAACTGCGAAAAGTGATGAAACACAACACGATCACGGCGCCGTACACGTACAACAACATAGTCCGATTGGCATCCCGCACAACGATGTTGGTCGCCGCTTCGATCCCGGCACTGCCGGCGGCGAGCATGAACTGGCGTTCGCCGTTGCTGTGTTCGCGGGCAAAGGTTTCGGCCACTTGCACCACGCGGTCGAGGGTTTCGGCCTTGTGATCGGACAGGTACGCCACGATCGGCATCATCGAACAATCGTTGTTGAACAGATCAGGACTACTGACCGAAGCCTGCTGCGCACCGTAATTCAGCACGTTCTGGTTGCGCGCGATGGTCAGCCACTTCGGGTTGCCTTCGTAGGAGCCAGCAGTGATCTGCCGCACCGCATTGACCAGCGATACGGTAGTTTGTACGCCGGGCTGTTGCTGCAGCAGCCAGCCCAGGCGATCGGCCTCCACCAGGGTTTCGTATTTCAGGCAGCCTTCGCTGGGGGTCTTGAGCATGATCGCGAACTGGTCGCTGGACAGCGAGTAGTTGGCGGTGATGTAGGCGTTATCGCGGTTATAACGCGAGTCGGAGCGCAGTTCCGGAGCACCGGGATCGAGGTCGCCGATCTTCAGATGATGGCTGACAACAATCCCGCCCACCGCCAACAGGCCCGCCACCGTTACAGCGATTGTCGCCCAACGACGCTCGGTGAACTTGTCCAGGAAACTCCAGAGCGCGCCCATGCCTTTGCCGCGCAGTTCTTGATTCTCTGCACGCAGGCTACGCTCGGCCGCTTTGCGACTCACCCCCCAATAAGACAGCAACACCGGCAGCAGCACCAGGTTGGTAAAAATCAGCACCGCGACGCCGATGCTGGCGGTGATCGCCAGGTCCTGGATCACCGGAATGTCGATCAGCATCAACACCGCAAAACCCACGGCATCCGCCAGCAGTGCGGTGAGGCCGGCGAGGAACAGACGGCGGAAGGTGTAGCGCGCCGCGACCAGTTGATGAGTGCCACGCCCGACGTCCTGCATGATCCCGTTCATCTTCTGCGCGCCGTGGGACACGCCGATGGCGAATACCAGGAACGGCACCAGAATCGAGAACGGGTCCAGGGCAAAGCCAAACAGTGCGACCAACCCCAATTGCCAAACCACCGCGATGACCGAACAGAGGATCACCAGTGCCGTACTGCGCACACAACGGGTGAAGTAAAAGATGATCGCCGTGGCAATCAGCGCAGCGGCGCCGAAATACAACATCACCTGCATCAGGCCATCGATCAGGTCGCCGACCAGTTTGGCAAAGCCAATCACGCGGATCTTGATCGGGCCCTTGCCCTCCTCCGCGGCAACACGAACAGCACCGTCGAACTCGTATTTGTTGCGCAGTTTCTCTTCCAGGGTCTTCGAGAACTGGTGGTAGTCGATGCCTTGCCCCGTAACCGGGTCTTTCTCCAGCAGCGGCACGAAGATCATGCTCGACTTGAAGTTGTTGCCGATCAGGCTGCCGACAATACCCGAACGGGCAATGTTCTGACGTAGCTGCTGCACACTCTGCGCCGAGCCGTCATAGGAATCGGGCATCACCGGGCCGCCCTGGAAGCCTTGCTCGGTCACTTCGGTCCAGCGTACCGCCGGGGTCCACAGCGACTTCATCCAGGCCCGGTCGACGCCCGGGGTCACGAACAGTTCGTCGTTGATCTCCTTCAAGGCATCCAGATAGCGAGGGTCGAAAATGTCGCCGTTGCTGCTCTCCACCACCACCCGCACCGCGTTGCCCAGACCGCGCAGGGCCTGACGGTTTTCCAGGTAGTTTTTGATGAAGGGCTGGCTCTGGGGAATCATCTTTTCGAAGCTGGCATTGAGCGTCAGCCGGGTCGTGGCGAAAAAGCTCAGCGCCACCGTCACCAGCAGGCAGGCCAGTACCACCATTAGGCGGTTGTTGAAAATCAGCCGTTCCAGGGCATTGCCGGAGCGGGCGTCGAAGCCCTTCAGCTCACGGATGACCGGCATTGTTTCGAGTTCGTAGTGACCCATCATGGTGTTCTCTATGTAGTGCCGGGCTTATTCGAGAGGCAACTGCCGCAGGCCACGGGTGCCCGCAAGCACCAACGAACCCGTGCTGGAAACCTGCGCGGCGGCGACCGGGGCCAGTGTGGTGTGCGGCTGGAGTTGAAAACTTGCACCGTCGTCGGTGCTGACCAAAACATGACCGGCCTGGCTGACCAGCACGATCCGGCCATCGGCGGTGACACTGCTGGCCGTAACGCTCAGGGGCAGGCCGAGGTCGATCTTGTTCCAGCTCATTGCGCCATCGGTGCTGCGAAAGACGTTGCCGCGCAGACCGAACACCAACACTGCACCGGGTTTGCCGGTAATGCCGAAAAAAGTGCCGTTGTAGGGCGTGGGAGTCGCGTGGAAGCGACCGCTCGCGCGGTCCAGTTTCATGACCAGGCCTTGCTCGCCGACGACAAACAAATCATCCCCCACCGGCCGCAGTGCATAGAGATTCAGCACGCTGGGGTTGTCGGTGCGTTCGAGCAATGGCGTCCACTCGAGACCGCCGTTGTCCGTGCGAAAAATCAAGTTGAACGCGCCGACGATGTAGCCGACTTGATCGTTTTCGAACCAGACATCGAGGAAGGGTTTATCGGCGCCCTCCTCAACCATGCGTTGAGCGTCGCTGACCCGTGCTTGCAGGTCCGCATCATCCGGTTGTTTGGCGAGTTGCTGCTGGTAGTACTCGAGCATGATCGGACCGACCTGACGTCCGTCCAGTTGCCGGCCCCAGCTCTGGCCCGCGTCGCTGCTGTGCAGGACCACGCCATCGTGCCCTACCGCCCAGCCTTGTTGTGGGTTCGGAAAGTGCACGGCGACCAGGTCGGAACTGACCGGCACCTGCGCCTGCTGCCAATGTTGGCCGGCATCATCGGAATACAAAATGTGCCCGCGCTGGCCTACGGCAATCAGCCGCTCGCCGGCCCGGGTCAATCCGGTTAACGTCGCCCGGGCAGCCAGCTCGCTGCGTATCGCAGGCGTGTCGAGTACATCGGCAAACTCGCCGGCAATCACTGGCCGGGTAAACGGAACGGCCATCGCTGCCGTCAGCGCGGTCAGCAGAAACCACTTGGTCATCGTCATTATTATTATCTCGGGTGCACACCACTGTTCCCTGTAGGAGCCGCCTTCGGTAGCTCCTACAGGGTTGTGGGGTTTTAACGGATACCGGTACCGGCCAGCGACTCAGCAGACCATTGGGCCTTGGACAGTGGGTCGATGTACTTGAGGCCGCCGTAAGGACCGTAGAAACCGTTCACGTTGTAAGCGCCGGAAACCAGGTCGTAGAGCATGTGGTTGATGGTGTCCGGGGCCTGCACGTCGTAGCTGTAAGTCAGGTGCGAGAAGCCGCCGCGGTAGAGCTGGCCACGGCCGTCATACTCGTCGGACGCCAGTGCGATCCAGCTGTCTTCGTCGAGGTAGAAGGTGCGTTTGCTGTAGATGTGGCGTTTGCCCGGTTTCAGCGTGGCCTCGACCACCCATACCCGGTGCAGTTCCCAACGCAGCAGGTCGGGGTTGACGTGATTGGCTTTCATCACATCGGCCGCGTCCTTGTGGTAGCTCAGCTTGTAGGTGTTGTACGGCACGTACAGTTCTTTCTTGCCGACCAGTTTGAAGTCGTAACGGTCCATCGCGCCGTTGAACAGAAACGCGTCATCGTAGGTCGCGGCGCCGACAGTACCCGGGTTTGGCGTGTCGTAAGCCAGGTCCGGCGCGAGTTTCACCCGACGTTGCCCCGGCAGGTATTGCCAGGCGCGACGCGGCTGTTTCAGCGGGTTGACCGAGTCCATCAGCAACAACGCTTCACCGGCACGCCGGGCCGGCCCGGAGTAAGCCAGTTTGATTTTGTAGAACACCTCATCGGCCGATACCGGGCCAACCGGGCGTGCCGGCGAGTACAGCGGGTATTCGATGAAGAAGTTACCGGTGGAACTCAAGGAGGCAGCGCCGGAGGAGTCAACGTTCCAGGAGTCGTACTTGTTGGTCATGGCCACGCCTTGATAACGCAGCAAGTGGTTCCACATCGCTTCGTTACCGTCGGCCGGGATCGGGAACGGCACGCCCGGCAGCACGTTTTCCAGGCTCAGGCCACCGTCGGTGGTCTTGGCGGTCACGGCGTTTTTCGCGGTGTTATCGAGCACACTTTTAGGCAGTGCAACGCTGCGGTGAGTCGGGTACACGTCGAGGCGATAGGATGGATAACGCGTGAGCAACGCCTGGGCTGTCGCGGTGAGTTTGTCTTTCTGCTCGGCAAGGTTTTTTGTGGTGATGACCAGGCGCGGCTTCTCGGCGTCGAACGGGTCCGGACGGAACGCGTCGCCGGTTTTGAACCCGGCCGGGATCGCGGTCAGGCCGCCGGCATACGCCGGAATGCTGCCATCGGCGTTGGCGGCTTTATCAGCGCCGACCGCGGTCAGGCTGGTACCGAGTTTAGCGGCCTGATCGGCGCTGACTGCCGCATGGGCTGAACCTGCGACGGTCAGCGCCAGGGCGCTGGCCAATACTGATTTGACGAATTTCATAGGGTGTCTCCTGTTGACTCACAGCTCTTGGATCAGAGGGTGGTTTTAAAAGTGAAAGTGACCATGCCGCGATCCTTGAGCTGGGCCACGGTACCGGCAAACGCAGTGGTCTGACCGGGAACGCAGTTGTACTGACCATTGGCGCCCGGAGCGGCACCGTCGCCCCGAGCCCCGGCACTGCCGGCGGAGTCGCAGGTGTCGAAGTCGCCGAAGTTGTCGACGTATTTGAGGTCGAAGCGGTATTGACTGCGCACGTCCATGCCGACGCCGACCGAGTAGCTGCCGGTGCCTTTGTTGCCGCCCAGTTGCACGGAGGACTGCCCTGCAAGGCCGACGTTGTAGCTGACCGGCAGGGACATATCGATGCCGGGGAACACCTGGTACCAGGTCGGGTTGAAGTTCATGCCGAGGATGTAGTTGTCCTTGGAGACCTTGTCGACGCCGTGATACCAGTCCTCGCCCTTGAACAATTGCTTGTTCTCGGTCACGTCCAGCCAGCGGCTATAGCCGAGTTCGACCAGCAACGTGGAGGAATCCCAGAGCGGGGTATCGCCGAAGGTGGTCAGGCCGTTGAGCACCGCGTGCACGGTGTTGCCGCGAGCCACGCCATTGTCGCCATCGAAGCTGTCGATAAAACCGGGGGCCTTCGCCGCGCCCAAGGTCGGGTTGACGGTGGCCGGCACGCTGGACAGCGGCATGTTGTGGCGATAGTTGAGGTCGAAACCGACGCTCACGCCTGCGATGCTTTTGGCCAGGCTGAAGCCATAGACGTCGATGTCATCGACGTAGAACTGGTTGTAACTGCCGGCGTTGCCCGAGATCAGCTGAGCCGGGCCGACCGCAGTCGGTTGCAGCACCAGATTGGGCAGGATGTCCGAGGTTTTGCGGTAGTAGAGGCCCAGGGTACCGTCGAGCCACGCCGGACTCCACTTGGCCATCAGGCCGAAGTCACCGTGGTTGTCCGGGGTGTAAGTGTGGCCATTGGTGAGTCGCAGGAACTGATTGGCACCCAACGGACCGGGCGTACCGAAAAGAGGATTCTGTGCGGCGATCAGCGACAGGTTGTGGCCGCCGTTCTGTATGCCGTCGTTGAAGCCCAGGTACGTGCCCGACTCCGGCAGTCGTGCGGCGTCCCAGTCGAGGAAGTACTGCGCGGCCAGGGTCAGTTCCTGGTTGACAGTGAAACTGGTTGATAGCTGATTACGCGGGATGAACAGTTCCTTGGCTTCGGTGCCCGGCACGGCGAGTGCCTTGGACAAATCCAGACCCGACTGGCCGTAACTGTTGCCGTGGGCGAAGGCCAGTACGCTTTCACCCCAGTACAAGGTGTGCTTGCCTGCCTTGCCACTCAGCAGCGATTCGTCGCCGATCTCGGTGCTGCCGAAGACAAAGGCGTCGAGGATCTCCGCGGACGGACCGTTGTAATAACGGTCGGCATAGCCACTCTGGTGCCGCGAATCGGGCGTGCCATTATTGAGTTGATTGGTCGCTGCGTTATCGCTACCGATATCGTCATAGGCATGGTCGTACCAGCTGTTGGCACTGACCCGAAAGCCCATCTGTTTTTTGTACACCACGTCCAGCTCCGACAAGACGTCGAGACGTTGGGCGACGGGACTGCCGGAGGAAAAATTGCGATCGCCGTCGTTGTTGTTCCACGCGTTGGCCAGCTTGCTGTTCGGGGCTTCGACGCGCTGGGCGTAGTTGAACTTCAAGGTGTTGTCGAAACGAACCGACACGTCCTCATTCCCCGTATCGAACTCGAACGCCTGCACAGGCGTCATTCCCAAGCCGGCGAGAACCGCCGAGGCCAGAAGCCCGCGCCGCAGATTTGTTTGGCAGATCTTATTGTTGTTATTCATCTAGCGTGCTCGCCTTCTCTGTGGTTTCACGAAAAGTCATTCAAGAAAAAATGCCGCGTCTGGCTGTGCGCCCTGCTCTATGGAGCGCATGCCGGATCGGTCGAGGCTGTTGTATCGCGAGCGGTGGGTGGGTCGCCGGTCAATTGCGCCAAATCATCGGTCAGCGCAACGTGAGCGCGAAAAAGCGTCGGGGCTGTTCTGCCTGGACTGGTGAACGGGCGCTATTGACCGGTCCAGGTCTGGCATGGGCTGTACAACAACAGGTGAACGCCACGGCCTGCTGCCGACCCACATCCCTGACCTGAAAACAGAGCCCATGAAAAAGACCCTTCCTGTTCTGCTGTTACCGACGTTGCTGGCGAGTCTGATCAGCCAATCCGCCCTGGCCCTTGTCGAGCCGAAATCCGCCGAGCCAGCCACCGTGGCGGCCAATGCGGCGACCCGTCAGATATTGCTCAACATGAATGGGCAAAGTGATGCCGACATCAATCGCGGCTTCATCGCCAGCATCCCGGACGCCGAGACACTGACTGCCGATGGCAAAGTGATCTACAGCCTCAAGGGCTATGAATTCCTCAAGCCTGTTGCCGGTCCGGCCACTGTCAACCCAAGCCTGTGGCTGCAAGCGCGCAAGTCCATGGCCACCGGTTTGTACAAGGTCACCGAGGGTTTCTATCAGGTGCGCGGGTTTGACATAGCCAACATGACTATCATCGAGGGCAAGACCGGTCTGATCATCATCGACCCGTTGATGACTGTCGAAACCGCACGCGCGGCGTTGAATCTGTACTACGAACACCGGCCGAAAAAACCGGTGCTGGCAGTGATCTACAACCACAGTCACGTCGACCACTACGGTGGCGTCAAAGGCATCGTTGATGAGGCGGATGTCAAGGCCGGCAAGGTGCAGATCATCGCGCCAGTGGGCTTCATGGACCACGCAATTGCCGAAAACGTCATGGCCGGCAACGCCATGAGCCGTCGCAGCGAATACCAGTTCGGCACCACCCTGCCCCGTGGCGATCGCGGTCAACTGGACCTCGGCGGGGCGAAGGCGCTGCCCAACGGCACCATCACCCTGATCCCGCCAACCCGTGAGATCAGCCAGCCGATCGAGAAGCTGGAAATCGACGGCGTCGAGATCATCAACATGCTCACGCCGGGCACCGAAGCGCCGGCGGAGATGGTTCACTACTTCCCGCAGCACAAGGTGCTGGACACCGGCGAACTGGCCTTGCAGACGCAGCACCAGCTGCTGACTCTGCGCGGCGCGGAAATCCGTGACAGCCAGTCCTGGGCCAAGTACCTCAACGAGGCACTCCAACGTTTTGGGGCGGACACCGACATCCTCGTTGGCCAGCACACCTGGCCGGTGTTCGGTAAGCAGCAGGTGAACAGTTACCTGAGCAAACAGCGTGATCTCTACAAATGGTTGCACGACCAGTCTTTGCGTCTGGTAAACAAGGGCTACAAACCGGTGGAGATCGCTGAGTTCATGCGTCAAAACGTGCCGTCGAGCCTGGCCAATGAATGGTTCGCCCGTGGTTACTACGGTTCGGTGCAGCGCAACGCCAAGGCGGTTTATCAGCAATACATGGGCTGGTACGACGCCAACCCGGCCAACATGGACGCCTTGAGCAACGCCGATTACGGGCGCAAGTTTGTCGCGTACGCCGGTGGTGCCGATGCGCTGCTCGCTCGCGCTGAGACTGACTACAAAGCCGGGGAATACCGTTGGGTGTCCCAGGCCATGAGTCATCTGGTCGACGCCGAGCCCGCCAATCAACCGGCACTGGAGCTGTTTGCCGATGCCCTTGAACAACTCGGTTATCAGGCCGAATCGGCGGTGGAACGCAACAGCTACCTGACCGGCGCCATGGAACTGCGCAGTGGCGGCAAAAAAGTCCCGTCACCGCTGCGCACCGCCAGTCCCGACACTATTCGCGCACTGTCCATCGAGAACATCTTCGACCTGCTCGGAGTGCGCCTCAACGGGCCAAAAGCCGAGGGCAAGCACATCGTGATGAACTGGAATTTCAGTGACAGCGGCAAGCACTACCTGCTCAACCTGGAAAACTCGGCGCTGACCTACTCCGCCGACCGCAGCGCACCGACCCCGGACGCCACACTCACGCTGAACCGCGACACCCTGAACGCGATCATGACCCAGCAACTGACACCGCAGCAGGCGATCCAGAACGGTCAACTGAAAATCGAAGGCAACCCCCAGGCCTTCGGCGGCCTGCTCGGCTTGATGGACAGCTTCTCACCGAACTTCGAAGTCATCCTGCCCAACCCGCCCGCCCAATAACACCGCCCCCTTGTAGGGGGGGTGATTTCATCCCTGGGAACGGAAGTCTGTGGGCGACAGTCCGGTCCAGCGTTTGAAGGCGCGGGTGAAGTTGCTGGTGTCGCTGAACCCCAGCAAAAAGGTGATTTCAGTCACCGGGCGCGACGCCTGGCTCAGGTAACTGCACGCCAGTTCCTTGCGAGTGTCATCCAGCAATTGCTGAAAGTTCGTCCCACGTTGGGAAAGCTTGAGCTGCAGCTTGGTCGGGCTCATGCACAACGCGCTGGCGACCTTGTCCCGGGTGCAATCGCCGTCAGGAAGGAACTCGATAATCTTCTGAGTCACGCCGGTGATCACATCGCTTTTGTCCAGCCGCGCCAGGTAACTGATGATGATGTTGTCATTGACCTGAGCCAGTTCCGGGCAGGAACCACTGAGTACCTGCGTAAGGTCAGCCTTGCCGAAGACCAGCAGCCCAGATTCCTGACTGAACAGCACCGAAGAGCGGAACAGCGCCTCATAAGGTTCAGCACCCTCGTGGGGCATGGGGCGATGCATCTCCACCCTCAGGGCGCAGAACTCCTGCTTGTAGATCAACCGCATGGTGCGAATCAGAAAACCGAAAAACGCATCCTCTGTCTCGCTGCTGAGTTCGACCAGATACTCGAATCGCAACAGGACCTGCTCATCAACCTGGCTGACACTGATCTTGGCGACCTGTGAGACCAGCCGGAAGTACCGCTCCAGGCGTCGGCAAAAATCCATCAGGGTGCCACTGGCCGCCAAGGAATAGCCCAAGGCATGCAAGTGAGTCAGATGAATATGCTTGGCCACGGTCAGGCCGAAATACGGGTTGTTGGTCACATCGACGCAGGCCCGGAACAACCGGGTCATGGTGGCGGCCGGCAGGCGGGTCATCGGATCGGTCGACAGGTCCGGCGGGATGCCCATGGCGCTGAAAATCCGTTTGCTGTCCACACCACTGGCGTCCAGCGCCCGGGCGATGGCCACGGTGTAGCTGCCGATGGTGGTGGGCTGTAACGCTTCTTCACGCAACAGTGCGTCGGTGCCGGGCGTATCCATTTTCGAACCTGACATTGGCCTGCCTGATAGAGATGCGAAAACCGATACTCGCTCCCGGGATGCGCCCCGGTCAATCACTGGCTCAGGGCTTGTCCCGGATGTTCCGGTGCTTGGCGCGATAGTCACCTGTCCCAGTGACCGTCGAATTGACTCAATTGACCAGTAGCGCCCCGCCCTTCTGCCCACAATGCGTTGAAGTTGTGCATCGAACAAAGAGAAGAACGCATGAACGAGAACACGGAATTCGATTACATCGTAGTTGGCGCGGGCGCTGCCGGCTGCGTGGTTGCCAGTCGCTTGTCGGAAGATCCGACTATTTCAGTCTGCCTGCTGGAAGCGGGCGGCCCGGACACGAACCCGTTGGTGCACATGCCGGCCGGTGTCGCCGCCATGGTGCCGACCTCGATCAATAACTGGCAGTACCAGACCATGCCGCAGTCGGGGTTGAATGGTCGGATCGGCTATCAGCCACGGGGCAAGACCCTGGGTGGCAGTTCCTCGATCAACGCCATGGCCTACCACCGTGGCCACCCTGAAGATTTCGACCGCTGGGCATCCCTGGGCAACCCTGGCTGGAGCTATCAGGAGGTGCTGCCGTTCTTCAAGCGCGCCGAACACAACGAACACTTCAATGACCCGCTGCACGGCCAGAACGGCCCGCTCAACGTGCGCTTCCACGCCTCGCCCAATCCGTTTGGCGAAACCTTCGTCGAGGCCGGCATGCAAGCGGGCTACCCGGCCTGCCCCGATCAGAACGGCCGGATCATGGAAGGTTTTGGTCGTGTGCAGGTGATGCAGAAGGACGGACAGCGTTGCAGCGCGGCCAAAGCCTACCTGACGCCAAATCGGCAGCGGCAGAACCTGCGCATCGAAACCCATGCCCACGCCACGCGCATCATTTTCGACGACAAGCGCGCGGTGGGCATTGAGTTCATGCAGAACGGCGTAAAACGCACACTGCGCGCCCGTCATGAGCTGGTCCTGAGTTCCGGTGCCTTCAACTCACCGCAATTGCTGCTGCTGTCCGGCGTTGGCCCTGTAAACGAACTGCTGAAGTTCGACATCCCGGTGGTTCACGAACTGCCGGGCGTGGGCCAGAACCTGGTGGATCACATCGACTACGTGCATTCCTACCGCGTCCAATCCCGTCACTTGATCGGCCTGTCGCTGGCCGGTGTCTGGGACATTGCCAAAGCCGCGTTCCGATACTGGCGGCGTCGCAGCGGGCCGTTGACCAGCAACTTTGCCGAGGCCTGCGCCTTCGTCAAAACCTCGCCGGAACTGCGTCAGGCAGACATCGAACTGGCGCTGACCATCGCCATGTTCGCCGACCATGGCCGCACGTTGTATCGCGGTCACGGCCTCAGCGTGCACGCCTGTCTGCTGCACCCGAAAAGTGTCGGGCAATTGACCTTGGCCAGTGCCGATCCGATGAAGCCACCGCTGATTGATCCAGCCTTTTTGACCCATCCCGATGACATCAAGACGCTGATCGAAGGCTATCGCGTCATCCAGAAAGTGATGGCGACTCCGGCCTTCAAGGCGTTCAACCCGAAGAGCGTGATTGACGCTGCGATGAACACTGACGCCGAAATCGAGCAGGTGCTGCGCAACCGGTCCGACACCCTTTATCACCCGGTGGGCACTTGCAAGATGGGCGCCGATCCGATGGCGGTGGTCGACGCCCGACTGAAGGTGCATGGCCTGCAAGGTCTGCGCGTGGTCGACGCTTCGATCATGCCAACTATCATTGGATGCAGCACCACGGCGGCAACGGTGATGATCGGTGAAAAAGCCGCCGACTTCATCCGCCAGGATCGCGCAGCCAGCGCCTCTAGCCCATTGAGTGACGACCATGAATCCAGCGCACTTCATCACCCCGCATAAGCTGCTGACGGCGGCAGCCGTTGTCGAACTCGGTACCGGGTTGGCGCTGCTGTTCACGCCCGGGCTGGTAAGCCATGTCCTGCTGGGGATTGACGGGACCGAGGCGACCAACCTGTTTGCCCGGTTCTTCGGGCTTGCCCTGATTGCACTGGGGATTGCCTGCTGGCCCCGGCCGGTCAGTACCGCAGCGGTTCGGGCGATGCAGGTCTACAACGGTGCGATTGCGCTGTATCTGGCATATGTCGGCGTGTTTGTCAGCAGTGGATTGTTGTTGTGGCCGGCGGTGGTTTTCCACGGGGTCATGATCGTGCTGTTGTTGCGTCGTTAACGTCCCCCCCCTTATTTTCTGTTGATCCAAAGGAGCACTCGCATGGGAGTACTGGACAGCGTTCGTATCGTCGAAATCGCTGGCATCGGGCCGGGGCCGTTTTGCGGCATGTTGCTGGCCGACATGGGCGCCGAGGTGATCCTGGTCGAACGCGCCGGCACCCAGGGCGCCGACATGCTCGACCTGGGCAAGCACGCCATCGTCAATCGCGGCAAGCAGTCGATAGCGCTGGACCTCAAGGACCCCGAAGCCATCGAAGCGGTGTTGCGCCTGATCGAAGGCGCCGACGCGCTGATCGAAGGCATGCGTCCCGGCGTCATGGAACGCCTGGGGCTCGGCCCCGACGTCTGCCTGGCGCGCAATCCGCGCCTGGTCTACGGGCGCATGACCGGTTGGGGTCAGCAAGGCCCACTGGCACAAGCGGCCGGCCACGACCTCAACTACATCGCCCTGTCCGGAGCTTTGTGGTTCAGCGGCGAAGCTGGCCAACCACCGATGGCACCGCCCACCCTGGTCGGTGATCTGGGCGGCGGCGCGCTGTACCTGGCGATGGGCATTCTGGCCGGGATCATCAATGCCAGCACCAACGGCGTCGGCCAGGTGGTCGACGCGGCGATTGTCGATGGCAGCGCCAACCTCATGAACCTGTTGCTGTCGGCGCACTCCGCCGGTCAACAACCGCTGGAACGCGGTTGCGGTCTGCTCGACGGCGCGCATTGGGGCCGCACTTACGTATGTGCCGATGGGTTGTTCGTCAGCGTGCAAGCGCTTGAGCCACAGTTCAACGCCTTGCTGTTCAACAAGCTCGGGCTGGGTGATGACCCGGACTTCAAGAGCCCCTATGACCCGCGCCTGTGGGGCACCTTGCGTGAGCGCCTGGCGGCGGTGTTCGCCAGCCAGCCCCGCCAGCACTGGATCGAATTGCTGGAAGGCAGCGATGCCTGTTTCGCGCCGGTGCTGACGCCAGCTGAAGCCATGAAGCATCCGCACATGGCCGAACGTGCTGTGTATTCACGTAAGGACGGTGTGCTGCAAGCCGCGCCGGCACCGCGGTTTTCAGCGACGCCTTCTACCGCGGGGCAAGTGCCCAAGCGCGGCGAACACACTGCACAAATTCTGCAAAGAGCAGGCATTCACCTCCAAAACACCTAACTCCCCCCCCTGTGTAGGAGCTGTCGAGTGAAACGAGGCTGCTCCTACACAGGGGGGTGGTTATTTCTTGAGGAATACTGCGACGGGGCTGTCCTCTCGCAACGCATGACAGGTATTGATCAACCGGCCGGTGGCATTGCGATACGCTTCGGCATCTTCTGCCGTGCGCGGCGCAACCATGGCCCGGGCCATTGGAATGGTCTGAAACGCCGTGGTCGCGATCGGTAACAATAATTCGGTCAAATGCACGCACCCACCGATTCCACCGAACAGTTCCTTGATCCGTCGCGAAAACCCCGGCCCGATCCGCTCCCCAATAAGCTTTTCATAGGCCGACATCGCACCGCGACACTCGCTGGTGGGCACGTCGGGCATGGCCACATGCACTTCGCGCACGATGAAATCATCGTCCAGGGTCAACCGAATCAGCATGCCATGATAGGTCTGCCCCGCCGCCACGATGCGCCCTTCGGCGAGGGTCACCGGATGGGTCTTGTTGTCACTCAATCGACCTTCAATGTCCCAAAGCCCATCGGCGCGTAAAAAGCCTTGGCATTCGACCTTGCGCCGGTGAATCAACCGGCGGCCCCACTCATCCACTTCGTCAATCATGATTGCGCACCCTTTTTGCGACGACGGCGCCACACCAGCGCGCCAACCAACAGCACCAACACCGCCATGGATGGCGGCGCGGCGGCCTTGAGTTTCGGAACGAGCACATGCTCCAAGGCGTACAACTGGCCCTGACGCTTGTAGTCGTATCCTGCCGGCATCGGCAGCACACCGTTGATGCGCGCGTACTCGGCGTAGTCAGCCTGCATGCCCCGCAAGCGCTCTGGCATCTGCTGCTGCAAGTCGATCACTTCGCCGGGGTCGGTGGCGATGTTGTAGAGGTGCCACTGTTCATCGCCAACCGGCTTGAGGTTTTTCACCAGTTTGTAGTCGCCCTTGAACAACGCGGCACTGCCGGACAGTTCATACCCGATCGCCTGATCCTCGGGGTGCACCCGCTCGGAGCGGCCTTGCAACACTGGCAGCAGACTGCTGCCGATCAATGGCTCGACGGCTTTGCCCTGGTAATGGCCGTCGTGAGGGTGTACGCCGGCCACTTCCAGCAACGTCGGGACGATGTCGGTGACGTGGCTGAAGGTCCTGGAAATCTGATTGGCCTGGATGCCCGGCACTCCGGAAACGATCAGCGGTGTACGCAACCCGCCCTCCCCGGCAAAAAACTTGTAGCCGCTCAACGGTGCTGCCGCCGCGCTGGCCCAACTCGGGCCGATGCTGGAGAACCCGCCTTTACCGCCCAAACGGTCGATGTCGCGGGAGTACTTAACCTCCAGCCACATCTTCAGGGCGAGGATGTCGTAGGGGTTGGTCGGCTCGCTGCCGTTATCGGAGAGGAACACAAACACCGTGTTGTCGTAGTCGCCAGTGGCGTTCAGATGGGCGATCAGGCGGCCGATTTCCAGGTCCATGGTTTCGCCCATGCCGGCATAGACTTCCATGCGCCGCGCTTCGTAGCGTTTTTCCTGATCACTCAGCGCATCCCAGTCAGCGGTGCTGGTCATCGTCTGCATCCCGGCCCCGGCCGGAATCAGCCCCAGTTCCACCGTGCGATCCCGACGGGCCTTGCGCAGCGCCGCCCAGCCTTCGTCATAGCGGCCACGGTAGTGGTCGATGATGGCCTTGGGCGCCTGGACCGGGATGTGATTGGCCTGAAACCCGAGGTAGGCAAAAAACGGCTGGCCGTCCTGCCGATCCGCCGCGATGTAATCCATGGCCTTGTCGACGATAAAGGTCGAGGAGTAATAGTCCTTGGGCAGGTGCGCCGGCTGGCCGTTCTCGAACCAGGCCGCCTTGTCGTACAGCGGCGCGTAAGGCCGCTCTTCCCAGTTGTCCGAGCCGCTGTCGGCCTGGATGAACGAACGCTCGAAGCCCCGGTTGTTCGGCAAGGTGTCGGGTGTCTTGCCCAAGTGCCACTTGCCGGTGATGTAGGTGTGATAACCGCTGTCCTTGAGCAGGCTGGCCACGGTGATTGCGTTGTCGTTGAGCACGCCGCTGTAGCCGGGCTTGCCCAGGTGTTCGGCGGGCATGGTTTCCGGCATGTTGCCGACGCCGTTGCGGTGATTGTCGACGCCGGTCAGCAGCATCGAGCGGGTCGGCGAGCAGGAGGCGGTGACGTGGAAATCGGCAAAACGCACGCCTTCGCGGGCCAGGGTGTCGATGTTCGGCGTAGCGATTTCGCTGCCGAACGAGCCGACATCGCTGTAGCCCCAATCGTCGGCAACCAGTACCACGATGTTCGGGCGTTTAGGGGTGGCGAAAGATTGTGGGGCGAATGCCAGGCAGCATAGAGTCATGACGAACGGTTTCAATGGGACCATTTATGGGTTCCTCTGCTTGGTGGCGAAAATCAAGATCAAAAGATCGCAGCCTGCGGCAGCTCCTACAGGGGATGTATGTTCGACCCGGTCAATGTAGGAGCTGCCGCAGGCTGCGATCTTTTGGCAGCCTCATGGTTTCAACAAAAACCCCATCACCCGCCGAAACAGCTTGCCGTAGGGCGGCCGCAGCAGGCCCATGACATCCCAGCGCGGCGGTGTGAATACGGCGCGCTGCAAGCTGAATGCCTTGAATCCATCACCACCGCGATAGCGACCGAAACCCGAATTTCCACAGCCGCCAAACGGCAGGTCGCTCTGGAAAATATGCTGCATGACTTCGTTGATGCACGCCCCCCCCGAAGAGGTTAGGTCGAGCACTTTTTTCGCCTCGGCGCGGTCATTGCCAAAGTAGTACAACGCCAACGGACGCTGTCGTGCGTTGATGTAGGCGATGGCCTCGTCGATGGATCGGTACCCGCGAATCGGCAGCAGCGGCCCGAAGAGTTCTTCCTGCATCACCAGTGCCTGCTCGGGCGGATCCACCAACAGCGTCGGTGCGATCTTGCGCACGCTGGCGAGTTCTTCCCGGGCCGGGTTGACCTCGATGCAACGCACGCACCGCGCCTGGGCATCGGTCAGATAGGTTTGCAGTCGCTGATATTGGCCAGGGGTGGCCATGGCGGTGTAATCGGGATTGTCACGCAGAGTCGGGAACATCTTGCGCAGCTCGACCTGCATGCTGGCCAGCAACCGTTCGAGGTCGTCTTCATGCACCAACACGTAATCCGGAGCGATGCAGGCTTGCCCGGCGCTGACGCCCTTGCCGCCCCAGATGCGCCGCGCGGCATCATCGAGATCGGCGCCGCGACCGATGATCGTCGGCGACTTGCCGCCCAGCTCCAGGGTCAGCGGTGTCAGGTTTTGCGCAGCGGCCGCCATCACCAGGCGCCCGACCCTTGGACTGCCGGTAAAGATGATGTGGTCCAGAGGCAAAGCGGAGAACGCCGCGCCAACTTCCGCGCCACCGACAAACGCCGCGACCTCGGTGTCGGCGAAATACCGCGCCACTAACTCGATCAGCAATGCAGCGGTCGCCGGGGTGAATTCCGATAACGTGATCATCGCCCGGTTACCCGCGGCAAACGCTTCGGCCAACGGTCCCAATGCAATGGCCACCGGGAAATTCCACGGCGCCATGATGCCGATCGTGCCTAGGGGCTGGAAGCGAATTTCGGCCTTGGCACCCAGCCATCCAGCGCCCATTTCCGGAGTTCGCCGTTCAGGCTTCATCCATCGCTGCACACGCTTGCGCGCGTATTTGAGCCCGGCCACCGGCAGCAGCACATCGCTCATCAGCGAATGATCATGGGAACGCCACGAGAAATCCGTAGCCAGTGCCTCACACAACGCCTGCTGATTCTCCAATACCAGGGCAATGACCCGGTCGATGCGATCGATGCGTAATGCGGCCGAGGGCGGTCCGTCGACAATGAAGGCTGCCTGTTGGCGTGCAAGCACGTCCTGCATGCGAGCGATGGTCACGTGGGCATCGAGGTGTTGGCTGCTGGCCATGACGTTCCTTGGGTGCTGATGATTGTTATCACCCGATGGTGCGCATCGCCCGCCCGGCGCGCCGGTCATCTGGACCCTTTTTCCAGTCTTTGGCGCAACAGATGCAGATCCTGGCAGATCAAAAGATCGCAGCCTCGTTTCACTCGACAGCTCCTACAGGGGAACACTCCATGTAGGAGCTGCCGCAGGCTGCGATCTTTTGATCTTGATCTCGCTTTCGCGCCCCTCTTTTTTCTCCAGCGGACAAGCGCTTTCGTTGCAATGACCTGCGCCGCCCTCGACGGCATTCCTACTATCGGCTCATCAACTACGCCAACAGCGCGACTAACAATAAAGGGGAGTTGTCATGAGTGAAGATGTCTTGTTGTATGAAATCGTCGGCCCGGTGGCGCGCCTGACGCTCAACCGGCCCCGGGCCATGAACGCGCTGAACCTGGCGACACTCGCCGAGCTGGAACGCTGCCTCACCGACGTTGCGCTCAATGACGAACTGCGCGTGGTCATCCTCACCGGCAACGGTCCGGCCTTCTGCGCCGGTGCCGATCTGAAGGAAGTGCTGGCCGGCACCAGCCTGCCCGCCGGCGAAGCCGACTTCCTCGACCGTGCCAATCAGGTCTTCGGCCATCTGCGCAATTTCCCTAAACCCGTGATCGCGGCCCTGAACGGCGTGACCATGGCCGGTGGCCTTGAACTGGCCATGTGCGCCGACATCGTAGTGGCGGCACACACCGCGACCCTCGCCGACGCCCACGCCAACTTCGGCGTTTACCCCGGCGCTGGCGGCGCGGCGGTCCTGCCACGACTGATCCCGTTGAACATGGCGATGTACCTGCTGATGACCGGCAAATCCCTTTCAGCCACGGAAATGAAAGTCTACGGCCTGGTGTGTGAAGTCCACGCTGACGCCGAACTCGAAGGCGCCGCCCTGGCCTTGGCCAATCAGATTGCCAAAAAGAGCCCGATCGCCCTACGGCGCATGAAAGAAGTGGCCCGTGCCTCCGCCGACAAGTCCCGCGACGACGCCTTGCAGCACGAGCAAGTGATGTTGCGCCAGCACCTGCGCACCGCCGATTTCCAGGAAGGCTTGCAGGCCTTTGGCGAAAAACGCGCACCGAACTTCAAGGGCCGCTAGGCCGCCACGTCCCAGAAATCAGCAGGAACAGACAATGAACGATATCTACGTAGTAGGCGTTGGCATGACGCCGTTTGGCCGATTGCTGGAGCGCAGCGTCTACGACATGGTCGACGAGGCCGTCGGCCTGGCGTTGAAGGATGCCGGCGCCACCACCGCTGACGTCGGCTCGGTGTATTACAGCACCATGACCAACGGCCTGTTGCAGGGCCAGACCGGTATTCCGGGCCCGATCGCCATGCGCCGCATCGGCATCGAAGGCGTCCCGGTGTTCTCGGTGGAGAACGCCTGCGCGTCTGGCTCCTCGGCGTTCAATCTCGCCACCCTCGCCTTGCGTGCGGGTCAGTGCGACATCGCTCTGGCAGTCGGCGCCGAGAAGATGAACATCCCGGACAAGGCGAAGATGTTTGCCGTGTTCGATGGCGGTTGGGACGTGTCCACCGTTGAGCAGAACAAGCGCACCCTGCTGGCCATGGGCGAAGGCATCGTTCCGCCGCCGGGTACCGTTTCCGAGCGTCCTTACAGCGTGTTCATGGATGTGTATGCCGCGATCTGCCGCAACCACATGCTGCGTTACGGCACCACGCAACGGCAGATCGCTGCCGTCGCAGCAAAGAATCACCAGCACTCGGTACACAACCCCCTCGCGCAGTTCCAGCAAGCCTTCAGCATCGACGAAGTGCTGGCCTCGCCACCGATCTGCTACCCGCTGACCACCCTGATGTGCTCGCCGATCAGCGACGGCGCCGCCGCCGTGGTGCTGTGCAACGCCGACGGCCTGAAGCGCTTGAAAAACGCCGGCGCCCGCGCCGTTCGTGTACTCGCCAGCGTGGTGCAGACCGGCAGCAACCGTGGCCTGGATGAGCCGGAAAAAATCGTCGCGCATCTGGCGGCGAAAAAAGCCTATGCCCAGGCCGGTATCAATCCATCCGACGTCGACGTCGCCGAAGTCCATGACGCCTCGGCCATCGGCGAAATCCTCAACGCCGAATCGCTGATGCTGGTGCCGTTCGGCGAAGGCGGCCCGGCGGCCGAGCGCGGTGATTTCACCGTCGGCGGCCGCATGCCGATCAACCCGTCCGGCGGCCTCGAATCCAAGGGCCACCCGATCGGTGCTACCGGTCTGGGGCAGATCCATGAACTGGTCACGCAACTGCGCGGCGAAGCCGGCAAGCGCCAGGTCGAAGGTGCGCGCATTGCCATTCAGGAAAACGGCGGTGGCCTGTTCGGCATCGAAGAAGCCGTGGTCGCCGTCAACATTCTCGCCAACAAGAACATTTAAGGAGAACCCTATGGGACACGTCATGCGCACCCCGGAACAACTCGAAGCCGTCGAGAGTTTCCGTCGCTTCCTGGCCGACAAGATCGACCCGGTGTTCAACAAGGAATACCGCGACAAATTTATCCCGCGTGAAAAAATGGCCGAGATCATGCGCCAGCTCACCGAGTTCGGCATGATCTCCGGTGCCGTCAGCGAAGAGCACGGCGGCCTCGGTCTGGACTGGCCGACCATGATCATGCTCTTCGAAGAAGTCGCCGCGTGCTCGGTGGACCTGTCGACGCCGGTGGTCATCAACTCCTTCGGCGCGCAGATGCTGGAAAAACTCGCCCCGGATCACCTGCGCGAGCGCTACCTGCCGGGCCTGATCAGCGGCGACCTGTTCGTCAGCGTCGCCATCTCGGAGCCGGACGTCGGCTCCAATGTGCTGGAAATCAAGACCCGCGCCCGTCGCGACGGTGATGACTTCATCATCAACGGCGAGAAAACCTGGATCAGCAACGGTTCCTACTCGGACTTCCTGATCTGCACCTGCCGCACCGGCGATGACCCGCGCAAAGGCCTGACGCACTTTCTGCTGGACCGTAAAGAACATCCGTACGAAGTACAGAACATCCACAAGATCGCCTGGAACAGCCAGTCCACCGCGCAGATATTCCTCAACGACGTGCGGGTGCCGGCCAGCAACATCATTGGCAAGGAAGGCGAAGCCCTGAAAAACACCCTGTCGTTCTTCGAGCGTTCACGGGTGTTTGTGGCGGCGCAAGGCCTGGGCATCGGCCGCCGCGCACTGGAAGAAGCGGTGCGTTACGCCAAGGAGCGCAAGCAGCACGGCAAGTTGATCGCCGGTCACCAGTTGATCAGCGCGATGCTCGCGGAAATGGCTACCAACGTCGACGCCGCCCGCCTGTTGACCTACCGCGCCGCCGAGATGATCGGTGCCGGCATTCCGGCAGAAATGGAAGCGGCCATGGCCAAGTACTTCGCCTGCGAAGCAGCGGTGACCATCGCCCGTCAGGCGGTACAGATCCACGGCGGCGCTGGCGTGACCACCGATTTCCTGGTCGAGAAACTCGCTCGCGAAGCGATCATCGTGCCGATTCCGGAAGGCACCACCCAGATCCAGCAACTGATCATTGGCCGCGCCCTGACCGGGGTCAACGCGTTCTGATCAGCCGCCCGTTCGACACCTAAAAACAACAACCCGGCACCTAGGGTGCCGGGCAGCGAACAAGGACACTTTCATGCGTATTCAAGACAAAGTCGTTGTAATCACTGGCGGTGCATCGGGCCTGGGCCTGGCGACCGCGCATTACCTGGTTGAAGAAAAAGCCGCCCGCGTGGCGATTTTCGACCTGAACATCGCAGCCGGCGAAAACGCCGTGGCCGACATTGGCGCGGATCGGGCGATGTTCGTGCAGACCGACGTCAGCGACGAAGCCTCGGTGCAGAACGCGGTCGATGCAGTCATTGCCAGATTCGGCGCGATTCACGTGTGCATCAATGGCGCCGCCGTGCCGACCGGTTTCAAAGTGCTGGGCAAGGAAGGCAAGGCTGCGCCGCTGGCGCGTTTCGCCCAGGCCACGGCGATCAACCTCAATGGCGTGTTCAACGTCATGTCCAAGTGCGCCGAGCACATGGCCAACAACGAAGCCGAAGCCGGCGAAGAGCGCGGCGTGGTGATCAACGTGTCATCCGGTGCCGCGTATGAAGGCCAGGTCGGTCAGTGCGCCTACGCCGCCACCAAGGCGGGGGTCATTGGCCTGAACATGCCTGCCGCCCGTGAACTGGGTGCAATCGGTGTGCGAGTCAACGCCATTGCGCCGGGCCTGTTCCTGACCACCATGGTTGCCGGTCTGGACGAGAAAATCTTGAGCTCGCTGAAAGAACAAATGGAAGCACCCAAGCGCCTGGGCGACATGCGCGAGTTTGCCCATTGCTGCGCCTTCCTGATCGAGAACGCCTACATCAACGGCGAAACCATCCGCCTCGATGCCGCGTCGCGCATGCGCGCCCGGTAATCGGCGTTGCGATCTTCTTGAGCCATTAGAGCATCCACCATGAAAATGAATTTTTGCCGGGTCATGCGCTTGCTCGCGCTGCGTCATCGCGATCAGGAAGCGATCGTCAACGTCGAGCGCAACCGGCGTTTCACCTACGAGCAATACCACCTGCTGACCAACCGTATCGCCGACGTCCTGCGTACCACGCTGCAAGTACGCATGGGCGAACGTTTCATGCTGATCCTGGAAAACGACAACCTCAGCCTGATGATGTTTCCCAGTACCTTCAAGCAGGAAGGCACGGTGGTCATGACCAACCTGCGCGACCCGCTCGACGAGCACGCACGGCAGATCGACCTGGTCAAACCCCGGCTGGTGTTTCTCGAAACCCGCCTGCTGGACAACTACTACGGCATGCTGCGCAGTCGTGGTTGCGAGATCGTGGTGATGGACCCGCCCACCGCCGAACAAAGTGCCCTCCCCGGTGTGCACAGTTTCTGGCCGTTGGTGGAGGCGGCGTCCGATCTCGACAACGACGTGACCCTCGATACCGACCAACACATCTGCATGTTGCGCTTCACCGGTGGCACCACCGGCAAGGGCAAGTGCGCGATGTACTCCATCGACAACTGGATGGCCTGTCGTGATGCGGCGTTCATCAACACCGATCTGGGGTTGTCCAGCGCCACCCGACTGCTGCATGTCTCGCCGTTGTCCCACGGCACGATTATGCTGTTCTTCCCCACGGTCTACGGCGGTGGCAGCAACATCACCCTGAACCAGCTGGACATGGAAAGTTGGCGGCAGATCGTCGAAAGCGAGCGTGTCACCCATTCGTTCCTGGTGCCGACCGTGCTGTACCGCTTGCTGGAATTGCAGCGCGCTGACCCGAAGGATTTCTCGTCCCTGACCACGTTGATCTACGGCGCGGCGCCCATGAGCCCGGACAAGCTCGGCGAACTGGTCGCGTGTTTCGGGCAGATTTTCGTCCAGGGCTACGCCGCCACCGAAGCGCCGATGATCATCGCATCGCTGGACAAGGCTGCTCACCAACCCGGCGATGCCGCTGCGTTGCAGCATTTGTCATCGGCCGGTCGCCCTACCCCCGGTGTCGAAGTGTTCATCGCCGACCCCGACGGTAACCCGCTCGCCGTTGGCGAAACCGGTGAAATCCGCATTCGCTGCAAAGCCATCATCAAGGGTTACTACGAGAACCCGGAAGCAACGGCGGCGGAATTCGCCGACGGCGCGTGGAAGTCCGGCGATCTGGGGTACATCGACGGCGATGGCTACCTATACATCGTTGACCGGCTCAAGGACATGATCATCAGCGGCGGTTTCAATGTCTATGCAGTGGAAGTCGAGGCCGCGCTGGCGGCGCACCCGTCGGTGCTGATGGCAGCAGTGGTCGGCATTCCGCACCCGGAATGGGGTGAAGCCGTGCACGCCGAAGTGATCCTGCGTCAGGGTGAAACGGTGACTTCAGAAGAGTTGATCGCACAAACCCGCACTCGACTGGGCGGCTACAAGGCACCGAAGTCGCTGGTGTTTGTCGATGAACTGCCGACATCGGTGGTTGGCAAAGTGTTGCGCCGGCAGGTGCGGGAAAAGTACTGGCAGGGTTCGTTGCGCAAGATCAGTTGAAGTTCGGTACAGCGTCTGCTCGCTGGAGCAGGCGCTGACCTGCGCACAGCCTCTACATCATAAGCGTGCGCATATCGCTGGTCATGCCCCTGATCGCCGCCTTGAAATCCTCGGCGGTGATGGGCTCGCGGGAATGTCCATGTGCCTGGAAAACCTTGTGCTAGGATTTTTTCTCACGTGATGCGATGCGTTTGAATCAACCGATTCCCTGGATGATGGAGTTCGGCAATGAAAACTACTTTTTCCTGGCTGACGATCGTACTGGCAAGTCTGGTGGTCAGTGCCTGTGCCACCGTAGGAGCCGGCAGCGGGGGCCCTGGCGAGACGGAGATTCGCTCGGGCAAGATCGAACAGATCGTGCTCACACAAATGCAGACCAATCACGACAGCGGGGTCGGGGCCATTCTTGGCGGGCTCGCCGGCGTCGGTATCGGCAGTCTGATCGGCAGCGGCACGGGGCGGGATGTCGCCATGGTAGCCGGTGCCCTTGCCGGCGCAGCCGGTGGTAACTACGTAGAAAAGAAAAAATATGACCAGCCCAAGGAAGCGCAACAGATCATCGTTCGGGTGAGAAGTGGTGTGCTGGTATCGGTGACTCAGCCGATCAACCCTGCGCTAAGCAAAGGCATGAACGTTTACATCGAAGGCACCGGGAACGACGCCCGGGTTGTTCCGCAAAGCTAGACCGCGCAAGCAGAACAATCTCCGAACAGCCCCCGCCCTCACTTGGGGAACAAAAACGTCACTGCCGCCCGTACGCCCCAGCCTCGGGCACCGTCTTGCGGGCTGTCGGCCCAGTAACGCGGCCCGAGCTGAATCGTCAACGGTTGCCCCGCCAGTTTCAGCAGTTGGGTGACCGTCGCATTCACCGGGACGGCCCACTCCCTGGTTTGCCAGTTGTAAATCGACTCGGTGTTGATTCCGAAGGTGGTGTAGGTGGCGGTGGTGTACGACAGGAACGGTTGCAGGAATGTCTGGTTAACCTTCTGCGCGCCATTTGACCCCTCACCGTCCAGGCTCCAGATATGGTTGGCCAGAATGCCTCGGGTCCAGCCGTTCGATTGCTTCAGTGCCACCACCGTGGGACCCAGTCCCCATTGGCGACTGCTCAACAAGCTGTCGCTGCCGGTGGGAATCAGGATCGCCGGCCCGCCCCCAAGGATCCAGCCACTGTGCGTCGGCGCTTTCGGGGAGAAGAAGAAGCTCTGGGTCACGTCACCGATACCGGACTTGTCTGCCACGCCATTCGGGGCCAGACCATGCTGATCGATCACCGGCAAAATCGTGCGCGAAATCAGGTTCCACTCACTGTTCAATTCGAATGGCAACACCGGCTGGATATTGGTCACGCTGTGTATGCCCTCGCCCGTCGACCCCATCTTCTGGTCCCAGGTGTACTGGATCGGCAGGCTATACATCGCCGCAATCGGGTTGAGGGATTTTTTGGCCAGTTCGGCAGAATCTTCCGCGAAGGCCAGCCCCACAGGAGCAAGGCAAACGCTGCAACTGAGCAACAGATACCTCGGTTGATTGATCAGCATGTTTTAACTCCCGACGGAATCAACTGCACTCGCTCGGTGACCGAGTCTTGTATGGCTGCTCCCTCTTGATTACGGCATCGGCACTACGGTGTAGAAAACGCCGTTGGCACCGTAGGCAGGTCGCACCCACGAATTTGCGCACTGGTAAAAAGTACCGCCTGAAACGGTTCTCAGCCCACATCCGGAGGGAAGGCTGACAAAGGTTGTTCCCATGGGCATGGTCGACGGTGCGGAGGCCGTCATTCCCGCGTTATAGCCTGCGCCGTAGGCGTTATTGTTTGCATTCTGATTGGCCGCAGTGGCGATAGCGGCGCCGGCCACCACGCCTGCCGCTGCAGCGGCGGCGGGATTGACGCCCTCGTTATAACCGCAGTTGTAGCAGCCGCTGCTGGCATAAACAGCGGTCGGCGGGTGGTAGTAGCTGGTGCCGTAAGTTGCCGGATGGTAGGCGGTCGTCCCATATCCGTTCGCATGGTAACCGCTGGCAGTGGCGCCATATTCACCCTGGGCGTGCCATGTCCCCTCGCCACCGGAGGCCGTGCCACCTTCGGCTCCAGTGCCATGCCACGAACCTTCGCCACCGGAGGCGGTGCCGCCATTTTCGTCTTTGCCGCTCCAACTACCGCCACCACCCGAGGCCGAGCCGCCGCGATAGCCTGAACCGCTCCAACTACCACTACCGCCGGACGCCGAACCGCCTCGATTGCTTTCTCCACTCCAACTGCCACCGCCGCCCGAAGCCGAACCGTATTCACCGGAGTGACTCCAGGAGCCACCGCCACCGGAAGAGCGTCCGAAGCTGGAAGCGTGCGACCAGGCCGCAGCTTGATTACAGGTAAGCGCCGCGACTAACAGGCCGGCGAACTTCAAGGTAGATCTGTTCATGCTCAGTCTCCTCGCTCAAGGTGTTGCGAGCGGTGCTTTAACCCCTTCCGGGGCGCGCAGGTCTGGCGGCGGAGCAAACTGAATCCTGTGTGCGTTCTCGATGTGCTCTGGCTTGAAGAAGTCCGCAGACAGCGCCGAGCCAAGTTTCCAGTCACTGAACGCGACCTGATGCCGGGATTGGGTCGGATCGTCACGAAACACCGCACGCAACATGCGCGGCAACTTGTCTTGCGTGCCGATCCAGGCTTGCACAAACACCACGTCATTGGCGTAAGCAATCACATCCGTCGTGGTATCGCCGACCACCGTGGACTGACCGATGTAAAACGCCAGGCGCATGTCCCTTTCCAGATCCTTGTAGGGATCGGCAACGATGACATCGGTAAAGGGAAAATAGATTGCCGCGCGCTGGTAAGCCGCCTCAAGGGTCGCATCGATGGTGGCAGGTGCCTCTGCTTGGGCCAACAGGTTTTCCTTCGGTTCAAAGGCATAGGCTTGCTTGCCGTCGTAGTAGAACTCGGTCGCAGGGCCATCGCCCGAGGTCAATACGCGCAGGCGATCGGGCCGCTGCACATTGACGAGTGCCACGGTGTTATAGGCCAACGGTGGCCCCAGCCGGCTGGGTTTCTCGTACGTGGTGATGGCCTTGAAACTCATGCCTTGGGTGCCCGCCAGCCTGGCGCTCATAGCCTTCAAGATTTCCAGCGCCTTGGGCTCCAGTTGAACCGCTGGAGCATCAACGGCAGGGGTTTGGGCCGCGTACAAGGGGGCAGCAAACAAGCCTATGATCAAACCGAGAGAGAACAACCGGACATGCTGTAAGAAGTGTGACATCGCTTGCTCTCCGCAGAGATCAGGTCAGGGTTTTAAGCGTAGCTGCGAAAGTAAAACCGCAACGGATTAATTTTCCGTTCCGCGCGAGCTTTTCTAGATGAGATGTCACCAACCATCTGAATCGCCGAACAGGCTGTAAACCCCATGAAACAACCACACAAGGTGGGGGAACTAATTACTGGATATTCCACAATTCCTACCTACTCTCTTCGCGGGGGATCCAATTTTCAAGAGCAGTCGGGGGGCTTCTCACAGGGTACTTTCGCTAGTGCGCAGGAGCTCGACATGAACCGGACCACGTTATCCTCGGCGTTCGCTTTATCAATACTGCTGTCTGCAATGGTTGTCCCCGGCATGACCCAGGCGGCTGACAAACCGCCCCCGAACATTGTGGTGATCATGGGCGACGATATTGGCTGGTCCAATATCGGCGTCTACAACCAGGGCATGATGGCCGGTCGAACACCCAGCCTCGACCAGCTTGCTGCCGAAGGCATGCGCTTTACCGACTATTACGCCGAGGCCAGTTGCACGGCCGGGCGCGCCAACTTCATTACCGGTGAACTGCCGATCCGTACCGGGATGACCACGGTCGGTCAGGCCGGTTCACCCATCGGCATTCCTGCCGAAGCCGTGACCATCGCCACCGCGCTGAAATCCATGGGGTACGCCACCGGGCAGTTCGGCAAAAACCACCTGGGCGACTTGAACGAGTTCCTGCCCACCGTGCACGGGTTCGACGAGTTCTTCGGCTACCTCTATCACCTCGACGCCATGGAAGACCCGGCGCACCCCAACTATCCGCAGGAACTGCTCGCGACCGTGGGGCCGCGCAACATGGTGCACAGCTGGGCAACGACTACGGATGACTCAACGGTGATGCCACGCTGGGGCAAGGTCGGCAAACAGAAGATCGAAGACGCCGGCACCCTCTATCCCGACCGGATGAAAACCGTCGACGACGAAATTCGCGACAAGGCGTTTGCCTTTGTGGACAAGGCCAAGCAGGACAACAAACCGTTCTTCCTCTGGCTCAACCCGACCCGCATGCACATCGTCACGCACCTGTCCGACAAGTACGAAGCCATGCGCAATGCGCAAAATGGCTGGTCGGAACAGGAAGCCGGCATGGCGCAGCTTGACGACATCGTCGGCGATGTCATGGCCAAGCTGAAAAAAGACGGCATGGATGACAACACCATTGTGATTTTCACCACTGACAACGGTGCGGAAAACTTTACCTGGCCGGATGGCGGCACCACCCCGTTTGCCATGGGCAAAGGCACAGTGATGGAAGGTGGCTTCCGGGCACCGGCGATCATTCGTTGGCCTGGTATGGTGCCGGCTAACCAGATTGCCAACGGTATCATGTCCGGCATGGACTGGTTCCCAACCCTCGTTGCAGCGGCCGGTAACCCGAACATCACCACCGAACTGCTCAAGGGCAAGCAACTGGGCGATAGAACGTACAAGGTTCATCTCGATGGCTATGACCAGACGCCGATGATCACCGGCAAAGGCCCGTCGAACCGCCATGAAATCTTCTACTTCGGCGAAAGTGCGCTGGGCGCGGTACGGATTGACGACTACAAGTACCGATTCATTGATCAGCCTGGTGGCTGGATGGGGGCCAAAGTCGCTGTCGATGTACCGATCCTGACCAACCTTCGCCTCGATCCGTTCGAGCGTATGGGCTGGCCGGAAAACCAGGCCGCTCAGGGTTCCCAACAGTACTTCGACTGGTTCAAGTTCCAGTTCTGGCGCTTCGTGTTTGTCCAGCAACAAGTCGCCAAACTGGCTGAAACAGCGATCGAGTATCCACCGATGCAAAAAGGCGCGAGCTTCAACCTCGATTCAGTCAAAGCCAAGATCGCAGCGGCTCGGGCGGAGATGGCCAAATAAGCAATCGAGTACACGGGTGGCCAGCGCTGGCCACCCGCGTTCGTGACGGACAGTTGCTGAGGTGACCCCATGCAGATAAAAACATCCGCCCTGCCCGCCTTGACCCTGCTTGCGCTGTGCTGCCAACAGGCCCATGCGGGCGGCATCCTGCTCTACGAAATCGGCACGGATAACGCTGGCCTGGCCAACGCCGGTGCCGCCGCCCGGGCGCAGGGCCCTTCGACCATCGCCAGCAACCCGGCGGGCATGAGCTACCTGCCGGGCACGCAAATCACCGGTGGATTGCAGATTCTCTACGGCGACCTGACCTTCAACCGCGATGCCGACACCAACGGCACGGGCACTGGCAGTGGCAACGCCCTCGACCCGATTCCCGGCGGCAGCTTCTTCATCAGCCATGAACTGGATGAGCACTGGAGCGTCGGTTTCGGCAACTACGGCGACTTCGGCCTGGCGGCCAATTACGACAACGACTGGTCCGGGCGCTACTTCGCACAGAACGCCAGCCTCGCCGGTTTGTCGTTTGTGCCCAGCGTGGCTTACCGCTTTAACGAGCAATGGTCGGTGGGCCTCGGCGTGAAAGCCATGTACGGCATGCTGCAAGCGCAAACCGCGATCGACCGCTCCCCCTTCGGCCTCAGCGATCGCAGCGACGGCCAGTTCAAGTACAAAGACAACGATTGGGGGTTTGGCGCGAATGTCGGGGTGATCTACGCCCCGCAACCCGGCACCCGCATTGGCCTGGCCTACACCAGCAAGGTCGATCTGGACTTCGAAGACGGGCTGGACGTAAAAGGCGATGGCCCTCTGTTGCAGCGCCTCGATGGCCTCAATACCAAACTCGACATGACAGTGCCGCAAACCGCCACCCTGAGCCTGTTCCAGCAACTCGACCCGCAATGGGCGTTTCTGGCTTCGGTCAACTGGCAGGACTGGTCAGAGTTCGGCGATATCGCCGTGCAGGTCGACACCACGGCGGTCGGCGCCCAATCGACCACGGTCGACGCCCACTTCAAGGACACTTGGCAACTGGCGCTCGGCGCGCAATACCAGGCCACCGCGCAACTGTTGTGGAACGTTGGCGTCGCGTATGACAGTAGCGCCGTTTCGGACGGCAACCGCACGTTCACCGTGCCCATGGGCGAATCCTGGCGCATTGCGACGGGGGCCACCTATGCTCTGAACAAGGTCACCGACATCAACGTCAGCTGGGCCATGGTCTGGCTCGGCGACATGCCGGTGGACCAGACCAAATCCACGTCGGGCACTCGAACTTCCGGTCAGTTCGACAGTGCCTGGGTTCAAGCCGTGACCGGAAACATGACCTGGCGCTTCTGACGCCTGCTACCGAAAAAATACGACTCAATCCATGGAGCACTCATCACATGAACCTGTCCCGAAAATTGCTCATTGGCGCTGCACTGGCCAGCCTGCTGCTAGGCGGTTGTACCTCGAAAGTCACCGAAAAGGCGCAGTATTCAGGCTTCCTGTCCAACTACAACAACCTGCAGCAAGTCACCACCACCAGCGGCGAGACAGCCATGCGCTGGGTGAGCCCCTCCTGGAATCCCGACGCCTATAACACCGTGGTATTCAACCGGCTTGAACTCTACCCGGCGCCACAGCCCAACGAGCGGGTGAATCGGCAGACGCTGGAAGAAATACAGAACTACATGACCAGCAAAGCCAAAAACACGCTCGGGCAGAAATACGAGGTGGTATCGAGCGAAAAATCAGCGCCGAAGGGTTCAAAAACCCTGATCATGCGCGCCGCGATCACCGGGGTGAATGCCGAAAACGAAGGCATGAAGTGGTATGAGGTGATTCCGGTTGCCGCCGTCGTGGGTAGCGTTTCCGCTGCCAGTGGCCATCGCGATCAGGACACCACGCTGTTCATCGAAGCCGAGTTCATCGACGCCAGCAACAACCAGACCGTGGCCAAAGTGGTGCGTAAAGTGTTCGGCAGCCAGGTTTCAAACGCCAGTCAGAAAATCACCGCCCAGGATTTCAAAGCGGCGATCGATAAACTGGGCACCGATTTGCAGGCGTTCATCCGGTAAGAATCAGAGCATGCGTTTTTACACAACCTGGACCTATAGCTGACACTGGCAGCGGCGGCGCTTCGCGCCGTCCGCTGAAACAGATTGTCAGTTTCACTTGACCAGTTCGACCTCGCTCGGCCGCCACTCTTTCGTAAAGAACGATTCAAGCGGGCTGTAAAGGCGCAGGAGCGTAAACCACCCTTTGTCGGGCGTGGTCTGGATCCAGTTGCCTGCCTTGGCGTCAGCGGGCCTGGAAGGGCCGAAGTAGATGGTCGTCGACCCGTCCGCGTTCTCTGTGGCGGCCGGTGTAGGGTAGGTCTGGCTGCCTGCGCGCGGGTAACGCTGCGGCGTCTGGAGCATTGACCGCGTCTGGTTGTCGTAGACGGTGAACGACCAGAACTTGGCTGCGGGGATCTTCGGCGGCAGGGTCACCTTGTAGGTCTTGCCGCCATCGAAGGGATTTTTTTCAGCATCAGTGAAGCCCATGAGGTACTGCGAACCGACATTGGGCAATCGCATGATCATGCCCGGCGAATCCATGGTGTAGCCGTAGTAAAAGGCTGCGCGGGAGTCGAGGGTCCGCGCGCCAGTCGGCGGCAACGCTTTGAACAAGCCTTCCTTGGTGATCGTCGGCGGCGGCGTCTCGAAGTCGAACCCACCTTGCCATAGCATGTTGGCCCACATCGAGTTTGGATAAAGGGACCAACCAGGATAGTCAGCGGCACGCCAATTCAGCGCTCGCCCAGCCGCGTTGCCCACGGCCGCAGCGTCGGTGAGAATCTTCTTCATCCGGGCGTCGGGACTGAAAGGTTTGCCCTTGACGATGCCAATGGCCGCCAGCTGACCAATGAGTTCCGGGTTGAAAGAAGTGGCCGGTTCCAGCTGTACGAGCTTGTCGAGCATCTCGAAATAGGAGAAGTCGTTAGGCGCGATTGTATTGAATGACTTGCCGCTCCCCTCAACGAACTTCGTCGGCGGTATCGGCGGATTGGGCGCTAGCCTGACGTTGCCTTCGAGTGCCGTGGCAATGCTGGTGCCGAACCCGCCCGGCGTGTAGGGGTAGATCTTCAGCGATTGTTTGATCGCTGCCACAGCAGGTTTCGGATCGTTGTTCTCCATGAAGGCACGAACGGCGTAGAGAACATGATTGGTTTTTGATCGGCCCACGAAAAAGCCGCTGTCTGGAAGAGGACCGTCGTAGTCCGGCGGCACGACCAGGTACTTGCCTCCTTCACCCCGATCAGGGCCGGGCGCGCCGATGTCGATGATCCAGCCGAACCACATGTCATTGAGCGTGCCGAGTGCCTTCGGTGGCACCTCAACCACTAACGGCCCCTTCGTCAAGTCGAGGACTGCGAGCGTATAGATCGTATCGACGTTGGCGGTGAGAAAGAGCGATTTGGAGTCCATCAACTCAGAGAAAATAACCACCGAGTTGTCTTCAGCCCCAATGCTGTGGAAACCCTCGCGAACCGCATAGGCCGAGGCGCCCGAAAAACTGTTCATGAACGCGTCTATACCACGGGTGAAAGCCAGGGTGTCGTAGACGTCCTGAGCGGTTTTTGCGCTGGGCGCGCCGTCCTTGAATTCCAGTGTGCCGATGCGGGTCTCGAGGCGATCGGGCGTGGTGATCGCCGGGGGGATTTCGGTGGCGGTCTGCGTCTCGGCCATTACAGGAACGGCCAGCGCGACTAAGGTCGCCAGTACGGCCAGTGGTCTGAGCGTGTGCGGCATAGTGCTCTCCTTGAGAGACGTCTATTGCATTGACTTCCCAAATAAATTTTGTGGTGGCATGTCACCTTCACGACGCGGGTTGTCTCGTGCGAGTTGGCCCACGTGCGTTTCTAGTCTTTGTTGCCGACCTTGTTCCGGGCTGCCTCCTTGCCCGCGACACTCAACTGCGGCGGTTCGAGCTTGACGGTGAGTTTGTGCAGCGAGCCGTTGAACGCGAACGGCACCTGGTAATCCTTGTCATCGACGGGGGTACCGGTGTCGGAGCCGACGTCGAAACTTTCATCCACGCCGAAGACGAATGGAACGCTGCTGGGAATCGTACGGCTCGCCACTTGCTTGCTATCCACCGAGAGCACGCCGGTGCCGCCTTTCCCGAATCCCGGCCCGGCGTATTTAAAATCGAAGCTGATGCCGTGCTTTCCAGGAGTAAGCGCCTCGGTCCCTTCCCAACGGAATTGCGCCACACCCTCAAGGTTGTAGCTGAAAACCGGCTTGCCTTTGAGGAGGTAGAGGGCATAACCACCAAAGCGGCCACCATCAGTCACCAGCACACCGTCGCCCCCACTTTCCGGAACAGTGACATCAGCCGAAATGACGTAGGATTTGTTCAATATATTGGGCTCGTTGCCTGGAAGAATGCCGGTCACTGGCGACAAGTAATTGAACTCGGTGCGTCCGGCGACGATGCTCGGCCGCTGCGCAACGACGCGTGTAAAGCCGGAAGCGTCAAGGGGCAACACCTGATACTTGTTCGCTTCTACCCAGAACAGATCCTGCAGCTCCTTGAGCTTTTCAGGGTTGGCGGCGGCGACATCGTCGTTTTGGGTCCAGTCCTTGGTGATGTCGTACAGCTCCCATTTGACGCCATTGACGATGTCCTTGGGCGGCTGCGCGGTAATGTCCCAAGGTGCACGGTAGGGCGTCGTCGATGCCATCCAACCCTCGTGGTAGAGCGCGCGCAGGCCGAGCATTTCGAAATACTGCGTGGTGCGCGTGGAAGGCTTGGCGGCATTCGGCTTGTCGAAGAGGTAAGCCATGCTCGTGCCTTCGATGGGTTTCTGCGCAATGCCGTCTACCTGGAGCGGCGCGTCAATGCCGGTGGCTTCGAGGATCGTCGGCTCGATGTCAATAACGTGGTGAAACTGGTTGCGGATGCCGCCGACATCCTTGATCCGGTTCGGCCAGGAGATCGCCATGCCTTGGCGGGTGCCGCCAAAATGTGACGCGACCTGTTTGGTCCACTTGAAGGGGGTGTCCATGGCCCAGGTCCAGCCCACGGCCATATGCGGATAGGTCTGGTCCGAACCCCAGGCGTCGAGATATTTCATCTGGTCGGCCACCGGTACGTTGATGCCGTTGAAAGTGGTCATCTCGTTCGGAGTGCCATTGGGTGTGCCTTCTGCGCTACCGCCGTTGTCGCCGCTGATGTAGATAACCAGCGTGTTATCGAGCTTGCCCATGTCATCAATCGCCTGGATCACCCGGCCGATTTCATGGTCGGTGTACGCGAGGTAGGCCGCATAGACCTCCATCTGGTGGGCATACAGTTTCTTCTCGTCCGCCGGCAGTTCGTCCCATTTCTTCAGAGAGTCCGGCCACGCAGTGAGCTTGGCTGCCTGGGGGATGACGCCGAGGCGCTTCTGATTGGCGAAGATCTGTTCGCGCGCGGCGTTCCAGCCCATGTCGAATTTGCCCTTGAATTTGTCGATCCATTCGGGCGTCGGGTGATGCGGCGCGTGGGTGCCGCCGGGCGCGTAATACAGAAAGAACGGTTTCTTCGGATCGAGCGCATTCAACTCGTTGACGTAACCGACGGCGTCATCTGCCATCGCGGTGATCAGGTTCCAACCCGGTTTGCCGACGTAAGGATGGATCGGGGTGGTGTTGCGCATCAGATTGCCCGGTTGCCACTGGTTGGTTTCGCCTCCCATGAACCCGTAGAAGTAATCAAAACCCATGCCGATGGGCCATTGGTCGAACGGGCCGGCCTGGCTGATCTGGAACGACGGGGTGTTGTGGTTTTTGCCAAACCACGACGTTGCGTAACCGTTGTCCTTGAGAATTTTGCCAATGGTCACCTTGTCCTTGGTAATGACGCTGTTGTAGCCGGGATAACCCGTTGAAATTTCCGTGATCACACCGAAACCGACGGAATGGTGATTGCGTCCGGTAATCAGGGCAGCACGCGTCGGCGAGCACAGCGCCGTCGAATTGAATTGCGTGAAGCGCAATCCGGCTGCCGCGACGCGATCCATGGTCGGCGTCGGGATGAGGCCGCCGAACGTACTGGGCGCACCAAAGCCGACGTCATCGGTGATGATCAACAGGATATTCGGCGCGTCTTTGGGCGGTACGACGGTCGGGGACCAATAGGGCGTCGAGGTCGTGGCATCGAGGTTGATAACGCCGCCGAATGCCGCGGGCGGGTTCGGGAGATATCTGCCGTCGATGGTCGTGGTCGCGCTCGGTGAACCGGGCGTGCCGTAAACTTGCGGAGTCGCTGCCTCGGCGGACGAAAGCACAAGCATGGCAAATGCCAGCCCTGCACCGACTCGCGTGTGCAGCCTTAAAGGTCGATTCCAGTGTGCATTGGCCATGGCCAGCTCCTGTAACCCCCACACCCCAGGCTCTGGAGTGTAGAACCATTTTTCTTTCTCGCCAGCCCATTCAGCGCCCGGATCGTAACCTGAGTGGTCATTGACAATAGAGTCGTGGCGCCTATATCTGATCCTGATGCCAGGAAGGCTCAGCAATGGTCGCAGCCTGAAACAAGGGGAGCGCAAATGCTTATCAGGAAACGGCGCTTGGGCATCGCGTCAGTCGCAGTCGGGATACTGTCTGCCTGCCTGGCTTTTGTTGTGTATCAGCACCTTCGCGGTCCAGAACCGTTGACACTGGGTGATGGAAAAAATGGCCCCCTGGAGATGGTCTGGCTTCCTGCTGGCGAATTTTTGATGGGTAGCGATCATAAGCAGGCACGGCCCAACGAGGGGCCAGCCCACAAGGTTCGACTCGATGGCTATTGGATCGACCGCTACGACGTGACCAATGCCGATTTCGCCCGTTTCATTTCTGAAACGCATTACGTCACCACCGCCGAACGCAAACCTGAATGGGACGATCTGAAAGTGCAGTTGCCTGCGGGTACTCCTGAGCCCGACGACAGTGTCATGGTGCCTGGGGCATTGGTTTTCGTGGGCACAGACAGATCCATCCCATTGAATGATTTCAGTCAGTGGTGGGCATTTGTCCCGGGCGCTGATTGGCGCCACCCGTTGGGCCCTGACAGTACAATCGAGGGCAAGGACACCCATCCGGTTGTTCAGGTTTCGCGCGAAGATGCACAAGCGTATGCAGCGTGGGCTCATAAGCGCCTGCCGACCGAGGCCGAATGGGAATACGCCGCGAGAGGCGGACTGGAACAAGCGAACTATGCGTGGGGGAATGATTTCTCGCCTGGTGGAGAAAAGATGGCCAACACCTGGGATGAGGCACAACCGTTTCCCGTTACCGGCTCCAGCAACAAATTCAAAATCGGCACCAAACCGGTAGGCAGTTACAGACCCAACGCCTACGGGCTATACGACATGTCCGGGAACGTCTGGCAGTGGGTCGCCGATTGGTATCGTGCCGATGCGTTTAAAGTTGGGCTCAAGCGTCAGTCCGCGGGTGAAGTAGTGTTTAACCCGGTGGGCCCATCCGACAGCTATGACCCGGATCTCGGGATAACGGCGAACGCACCGCAGCGTGTGGTTCGAGTGGGATCCTTTCTATGTAGCGACAGCTACTGCACGAGCTTTCGAACCAGTGCCAGGCAGGGCGCGGACCCTATGAATTCCATGTCGCATCTCGGCTTTCGCCTGGCGATGAGCAATGATCAATGGGAAAAGAATCGCTGATTGCCCCAATGCCCGGTCCCCGCCCTCACACCACTATCACTTACCGATGTGCTTGAGAGCAGACCGCAACGGGACATCCGAAACATGGACCACCCCGATGTAAGGATGAGCCATGTCGACAACCAGAAATACCGCTGCGGCAACCGACATGGAGCAGATGCACATGACGCCGATAACAGTGGGATTTGCCGGAGCCTGGAGGCCAAACGTCGCGAACAGCCAAGCCAGCCAGAAAGTCAGGATGACAAGAAACGCAGTCGGCAGTCCTTCCGTACTGCTCTCGACAAGTATCCAATGCGCTTCCGCCAAGTGTCCGCTGACCTCCAATGCGCGGACCTGAAGCATCAATACTGTGCCATGACCCTGTCGAGAAGAACGATGCGTGCGGCCGATGTCCGCAGCTCGGTCTCGTTGTTGTCATAGACAGTTTTGGCGGATGCAATCAGAAGCCATGATTAGGCTGCGCCTGGCGAACCAAACAATCCTTCCTCGCATCGTGATCCTGAGCTGGCTTGCAAGCCCAGGGTGTAGGTCACCCCCGCCCCCCCTGCTGCTCCCCCCTCGCCGATGGGGGGGTGCAGCAAGACAAATCACGTCACTTTCCTACCCCAGCAGGCACATGCCCGTTACGAGCGACTGCCAGTCGAGCCGGTACATCTGCTTCAGGCCTGAGGTGAGTTTTGCTTCTCTGCGCTGAGGCGCTCAACACGTGGCCACATGCGCTGTAGATCGCGAGGAAAGACCCCATGATCAAATTACACGATAGCTTGAAACTACCCGATGTTGGACTGACCGGCTTTGAAACACCGCTTAGCGAAGTCGAGCGCGCCATTCAACAGACCGTGCATCAGTTCGCCAAAAACGTGCTGCGTCCCATCGGCCAGGAGCTCGACAAAATGAGCGCCGCCGATGTTTGCGCGCCAGGCTCACCCTTTTGGGCGGTTTATCAGGAAGCCGCGAAACTGGGACTTGATCCCGATTTCTTTTCTCAATTCGAACCCGATGTCGCCATTCGTCTTGAGTCGTTGATTGGCGAAGAAATGGGTTGGGGTGACGCCGGCCTGGGCATTTCGTTGGCCGCGGCCAGCTTCCCCTTGCAGATGGCCATGGCCGTCGGCAACCAGGAGCTGGTGGAACTCTGCACCGGCAAGATTGGCTGCTGGATGATCACTCATCCGGACAAGGGCAGCGACATCATGGTGTACGACATGAAGCGTGAATGGCCGAAGGACCAGACCGGCAATAAGGGCAATCTCTGCGCGAAAGTCGGTAACGACGACATCGTCATTAACGGGCAGTGCTCAGCCTGGGTGTCCAACGGTGCCGTCGCTCAGATCGCACTGGCTTATATCGCTGCCGACTATGGCAATGGTTACTTCGATGCCGACGGTCGACCCCATGGCCTGGCGGTGATTATCCCGCTTGACCTACCGGGTGTTTCACGGGGTAAGCCGCTGGACAAAATCGGCCAGCGATCATTGCCCCAAGGCGAGGTTTATTTCGACAACGTGAAGGTGCCACGGCGCTTTGCGATCGCCCTGCAAGATCAGTATTACGGCAATCAATCTTCGGCATGGTCTTACGCTGGCACGCATATGTCGCAGGTGTTCACCGGTGTCGCGCGTTCAGCCTTTGAACTGGCGCTGCAGTACTGCCATGAGCGCAAACAAGGTGGCCAGCTGCTGATTGACCATCAACTGACCCGCTATCGCCTGGGCGACATGATGCGCCGCGTCGAGCTGGCACGGGGTGTCGCCCGACGCTCTCTTGCCTATGCCCGACTTTCTCCGCATACCCATCCCTACGCCACGGCTTCGGCCAAGGTAACCGTCACCGAAGAGTGCATGAAGGTGGTCAGCGAGGCCCTGCAATTGTTCGGCGGTGCAGGTACCTCCCGTGAATACCCGATCGAAAAGCTCTTCCGTGACGCTCGTTCAGCACTGATCGAAGACGGCGAGAACTACATCATCACCACACGCGTTGGCTTGTTATGCCAACAGCTTTATGCCGAAGGCTGGTCACAGAACTGACCCCGGCAACCCATCCAGCAACACTCTAAAAACAAGAGATCACACGAAATGGCTAAATACCCTGTAGTTGTCTATGGCGCCAGCGGCTATACCGGCATGCTGACAATGGACTGGCTGATCGACCAGAACATTCCGTTCACCGCTGTTGCGCGCAATGCTGCGCGCACCCAGGAAATGATGGCCCAACGCGTGGTGCGCCTTGAGTCGGCGACCTACGAAATCATTGAAGCGGACCACACCGTCGAGGCACTGACCCAGGCCTTCAAGGGTGCAAAAGTCGTCTGCAACACCGTCGGCCCTTTCGTCAAATTCGGTCTTACCGCCGTTGAAGCAGCGCTTAAGGCGGGTTGCCATCACCTCGATACAACCGGCGAACAAGAATACATGCGCAACGTGCGTGATCAGTTCGGCGAGCTGTATGCCCAGGCCGGCCTGGTGGTTTCACCGTCGCTTTCCTACATGTACACCTACTCGGAAATCGCCGCCGAACTGGCCCTGGAACACCCAGGCATCGACGCCCTCGAAACCTCGGCACTGTGCCGTGGCCCTCGTGGCGGCGCCGCCGGTGTCACCATCGGTTCGACCGCCTCGATCTTCGAACTGCTTCGCGCCGAGCAATGCTACCTGTGGGAGAAGAAGCTCGTACCGCACCCGATGGGCACTTCCTTCAACATCGCGTCGCCGGACTTCTTGAGCCCGGTCTTTGCTTTGCCATGGGGCGGCACGTCGTTGCCGGTGTATTTCGAGAACGATCCACGGGTCCGTTCCTGCGTGTCCTGCGTCGGTTTCTACGACAACGACGTCATGAAGATGGTGCATGCGGTGGGCCAGAAGTGGGAGTCGGAATACAAATACCTCTCACCGGAGCAGCAGGACGCCGTCATCCACCAAATGGTCCAGTCGACCACTCCAGTGATGCCGCCACGTGAGCGCACCACCATCACGCGCATGGTCGATACCGCCATCGGTCGTGGCCAGCTCTCCTCCGTGCGGGCCACCGTTCATGGCACCACCGCCTACATCGCCACCGGCGCTCTTCAGGTTGCGGCGGCGATCAAGCTGATCGACGGCGAAACCAACAAGGTCGGCTTCGCCTCCGGTTCCAAAGCCTTTGGCCATCGTTATCTGCTGGGCTTCCTCGAAGAACGCGGTCTTGCACGCGCCACCGTTACCCAGCTCTGATCCGGAGCACAGGACTTCACATGGCTATTATTGATTTCTATGACCGCGGCTGGAACATTGATCCAGACGCTATCGCCTACATCCAGGGCGAGCGTTCCTACACCTTTCATGAAGTTGGCGAGCTGTCCTGTCGCATCGCCAATGCGTTGCTGGCACTGGATTTGCCCAAAGAAACCAAAGGTGCGATCTGGGCCGGCAATGATGTGACGGCGTGGACCTGCACCCTGGGATTGTGGCGCGCAAACATGACCTGGATCCCGGTCAATGTGCGCAACTCGATCCAGGAAAACACCTACATCCTCGACGCGTTCGATTGTGAGGTGATGTTCTATCAGCACGAGTTCGCGGCGGTCATTGCCGATCTGCGTCCCGCACTGCCGAAGATCAGGCACTGGATCTGCATCGACGCCACCGATGTCGATGCGCCTTCGCTGGAAACGTGGACGGCGGGACAACCCTCGACGCGCCCGGAAGTCGCCTATGACATGGACGACGTGGTCATGCTCTCCCCCACGGGAGGCACCACCGGCATGCCAAAAGGGGTGATGAACACCCACCGCAGCACGCAGACGTTCATTGCGCATTTCATGCTGGCCTGCGCTTACCGCGACGGGCTCAAACCGGTGAACATGGCTGCCGCACCGATGACCCACACTGCCGGGCTGTTGGCGGTTCCCTGTACAGCGCAAGGCGGCACGGTCGTCGTGCTCCCAAAACCTGATCCGGCGCTGATGCTGGCGTCCATTTCGCAACACAAGATCAGTGAATTCTTTCTGCCGCCGACGGTGATCTACAAGCTGCTGGAAATCCCCGGTATCGAAACCGTCGATTTTTCCTCGGTCAAATTCTTGTTGTACGGCGCCGCACCGATGTCGGTCGAGAAGCTGAAAAAAGCCATCGAAGTCTTCGGTCCGATCATGGCCGGCGGCTACGGCCAGACCGAGGCTCCAGCGAGCATTGCCTACCTGCGGCCCGACGAGCATCTGGTTAATGGTGAGCTTGCCAGAGACCGTCGTCTGTCGTCGGTCGGCCGGCCTAATCCGCTGATCCGGGTCGAAGTGATGAACGATGCCGGGCAGATTCTCGCGCGGGGCGAAACCGGCGAAATCTGTGTGCACGGCGACCTGATCATGAAGGGTTACTACAAGCAACCGGAGTTGACCGCCCAGGCCATCGTCGGCGGCTGGCTGCACACCGGCGACATTGGCCATATCGACAGCGAAGGCTATCTGCATCTGACCGATCGCAAGAAGGACATGATCATCACTGGCGGCTTCAACGTTTATCCCAGCGAAGTCGAGCAGGTGTTGTGGAGCCATCCGGCGGTGCAGGACTGCGCAGTGATCGGCGTACCCGACGAGAAATGGGGTGAGGCAGTCAAGGCAGTGGTCGAGCTCAACCCGGGCCATAGCGCGTCGGCGCAGGAATTGATTGATCTGTGCAAAACCCGCTTGGGCGGTGTTATGGCGCCCAAGTCGGTCGACTTCATCGACAGCCTCCCACGCAGCCCTGTCGGCAAAGTCCTGAAGAAAGATCTGCGGTCGCAGTATTGGGATGGCCAGCAACGCCAGATCTGAATCGGCGACCTTTCACTCGAACAATCGCAGTGCGACGCCGCGTTCACGCGGCGTCGCCTCAGGAGAGTTTCATGAGCACCATTTACATCGCCGGCATTGCGATGACGGTCTTCGGTCGTCATCTGGAACGCAGCCTCGACGACCTGGCACGTGAAGCGCTGGAAGGCGCCCTGAAAGACGCCAATTGCAGCCGCAAGGATCTGGGCGTCGCCTTTTATGCCGGCATGACCAACGGCCCGTTACAAGGGCAGATTTCGATTCCCGGCCAAGTGGTGTTCAGCAAAATCGGCATTGAGGGCATACCGGTCTACAACGTTGAAAATGCCTGCGCCTCGGGCAGCTCAGCGTTCAACCTCGCCGTGCAAAGCCTTCAGGCCGGCACGACTGATGTCGCGCTGGCCTTGGGCGCAGAGAAAATGAACATCCCCGACAAGCTGAAGGCATTCCAGGTTTTCGAAGGGGGCTGGGACGTCTCGCGCGTCGAGGAGAACTATCAAAACCTGGTGAAAATGGGCGAAGGCGTTGAAATCCCCGAGGGTTCGGAGTCGGACAAACCGTACAGCCGGTTCATGGCGATCTACGCCGCCATGTGCCGCTACCACATGAAAACCTACGGCACCACGCAACGGCAAATCGCGGCAGTCTCGGCCAAGAATCACACCCACTCGGTGCACAACCCGTTTTCGCAGTTTCGCAAGCCGTTCACCATCGACGAGATTCTCGCCGCACCACCGATCACCTACCCGATCACGTTGCCGATGTGCGCCCCGCTTTCAGACGGTGCCGCAGCGGCGATCCTGTGCACCGAGGAAGGCCTTAAACGCATCGGCGCCGATCGCAATCGCTGCATCAAGGTGGCCGCCAGCGTGATCCGCAGTTTCAGCCATCGCCGCCTCGATCAACCCGAGCTGAACATCGCTCGCCTGGCCGCCGATCACGCCTACGACGTCGCGGGCCTGGGGCCGGAGGACATCGATGTCGCCGAAGTCCATGACGCCTCGGCGATGGGGGAAATCATCCAGGTCGAAAACCTTCGGCTGGTCGAGTTGGGCATGGGCGGACGGGCGGCTGAACGCGGCGACTTCACGCTCGGTGGACGGATCCCGGTCAACACCTCAGGCGGCCTCGAATCCAAAGGTCATCCACTCGGCGCCACCGGTATTGGCCAGCTCTGTGAGCTGGTCACGCAGTTGCGCGGCGAGGCAGGCAAACGCCAGGTGGAAGGCGCCCGGCATGGGATTCAGGAAAACGGTGGTGGATTGCAAGGCATCGAAGAAGCCGCCGTTGCCATTCACATCCTGAGCAAATAAGGACCCTCGCCTGGCGACTGACCAAGGCGAGCGGCCTATCAAAACAAGAAGGATAAAAGACATGTTCAAAAACAAAGTGGTGGTCATTACCGGCGCGGGCTCCGGCATTGGTCGGGAACTGGCGATTCAAATGGCCGAAGCCGGTGCGCGCCTGGCGCTGTCCGACATCAATCGCACCGGCCTGGACGAAACCCTGAAGCGGCTGCCCGCCGCTAGCCAGGTCAAGGGATACTTGTTGGACGTGGCGTCGTGGGAGGCGTTTCAAGCCCATGCCGATGAGGTCAAACGGGATTTTGGCACCGCCCATTACGTCATCAACAATGCAGGCGCGACTGTCATCGGCACGGTCGCCAACACCTCGATCGAAGAATTCGAGTGGCAACTGGGTATCAACCTGTGGGGCGTGCTGTATGGCACCAAGGCGTTCCTGCCGATGATGCTGGAGCAGCGCGAAGGCTGCGTCGTCAACATCTCCAGCATTTTCGGCCTGCTGGGCTATCCGATGCAAAGCGCCTACAACATGTCGAAATTTGCCATTCGTGGCCTGACCGAATGTCTGTGGTCGGAACTGGACAAAACCGGTGTCCGTGCGGTGTGTGTTCATCCCGGTGGCATCAAGACCAACATCGAAAAGTCCGGTCGACGTTGCAAGGCTGCTGGAGCACAAGAAAATAAATTCGTTGCCCAGGCTGCCGCCATGCTGCAGACCCCTGCCGATGAGTGTGCCGCCGACATCATCAAGGGCCTGCGCAAAGGCTCCAAACGCATCATGACCGGCCACAAGTCGAGCACCGTGTTCTGGTTGAGCCGGTTGTTTCCCAACCGTTATCCGACGCTGCTCAAACTGCTGGGTTGAGGGGAACGCGCCATGCAAAACACTTATACCAACGGGCTGTTCAAGTCCGCCGCTTGTTTCAACGTACTTGCGGGTCTGCCATTTCTGGTAGCCATGCGTCCGGCTGCCGACTTGATGGGGCTGGAAGTCACCCCGACATCTGCCTTGTTCATGCAAATCACCATGGCCCTGGTGGTCATGTTTGGCTGGGCCTACTGGATGATCAGCCGCGATCCGGTTCGTTATCGCCCCTACATTGTGCTCGGGGTGGTCCTGAAGATCCTGGTGGTCGCGGTGATTTGTGGCCACTGGCTGGCGGGCAGCATTCCCTGGCCGCTGCCGGTACTGGCATCGGGCGACATTCTGTTTGCGTGGTTATTCTGGCGCTACTTGAGCAGCACTCGGTACGCCGTGGTTACGCGCTTTCAGTGAATCCACCCAACAAGAGAACAACAAGTATGTTTTACGAAAACATCGATACCAGCGCCATCAATGACGAAGACCTGCCGTGGGTACCGTTCGCGCCCTACAGCGATGAGGTGTTCATCAAATACCTGAGATGCGACCCCATTCGCGGCGAGACCATCACCCTGCTCAAGGCCCCGGCGGGCACCGTGCTACCCAAGCATCATCACTCCGGCACCGTGATCGTCTACACCATCAAGGGCGGCTGGAAATACCTGGAACATGACTGGATTTCAAAGCAAGGCGGCGTGGTGTTCGAAACCGCAGGCACCAGCCATACCCCGATCGCGCTGCCTGAATACGGTGATGAAATCATCACCCTGAACATCACCCAGGGTGACCTGTTGTATTTCGACGAGAACGACAACCTCTTCGCTATCGAGAACTGGAAGTCCAGCGTGCAACGATATCTGGATTTCTGTCAGGCCAATGACATCGAGCCCAAAGACATCACCAGCTTCTCCGTCTGAGATCTGGCGCATCGCAGTAGCCCGGCAAACGTCCGGGCTGCTGCGCTGACCACCAAAACACTTTCGAATGGAGGCCCCATGCCCCAGAAACTCCACTTTTGCGGACGTTTCACCCTGAAACTCTGCACCCTGCTGGCCAGCTCGGTCACTGTCGCACAAGAGTCACTGCCCTTCCCGCCCACGCCTACGGCCAGTGACGCCAAACCGACGTTGCAAGAATCCAAACACCAAAAACGTCAGCAGCAATCACACCTGCCGGCTGACGCGCCCAACATCCTGATCATCATGCTCGATGACGCCGGCTTCGCGCAGTCGGACACCGTCGGGGGTGCGATCCACACGCCGACCCTGAGCCGGGTCGCCGACAGCGGTGTGCGTTACAACGCCTTCCATACCGCCGCGATCAGCTCCGCCACCCGCGCCGCATTGTTGACCGGACGCAATCACCATCGCGTCGGCAACGGTGTCATCGCCGAACTGGCGACTGACTGGGATGGCTACACCGGCAAAATCCCTAAAAGCTCGGCGACCATGGCCGAGGTGCTCAAACAATATGGCTACAGCACCGCGGCGTTCGGCAAATGGCATAACACGCCGCCCATGGACACTACGGCTGCCGGCCCTTTCGATACCTGGCCGACGGCTTACGGCTTCGAACACTTCTACGGCTTCCTGGCGGGCGAAACATCCCAGTACGAACCGCGCCTGTACCGCGACACCACGCCGATCGAACCGGCGCGCGACCCGAAGTATCACCTCAGCGAGGACCTGGCGAATCAAGCCGTGAACTGGTTGCAGGACCAACAGACCTACGCGCCGAACAAACCGTTTTTCCTCTACTGGACCCCCGGTGCCGTACACGGGCCGCACCAGGTCAACGCGCAGTGGGCGGACAAATACAAGGGCAAGTTCGACGGTGGATGGGACGTCTATCGTGAACAGACCTTCGCTCGGCAGAAAGCCCTGGGTTTCATTCCTCAGGACGCTGTACTGACCCCGCGCCCTGCGGAGTTACCTGCATGGGACAGCTTGTCGGCCGAACAGAAACAGTACCAGGCCCGCTTGATGGAGGTGTATGCCGGCTTCCTGGAACACGCCGACACCCAGGCCGGAAAAATCCTCGACGAACTGGAACGCGAGGGTAAACGCGACAACACCTTGATCTTCTATGTGCAGAGCGACAACGGCGCGTCTGCCGAAGGTATGGAAGGCACGATCAACGAACTGCTCGCGCAGAACGGCATTCCGGTCAAAAAAGAACAACAGCTGAAAGTTCTCAACGAGATGTATGGCGGCCTCTCTGCACTTGGCGGCCCGAAACTCGAAAGCATGTACAACGCAGCCTGGGCCTGGGCCGGTTCGGGGCCATTTGTCGGCACCAAACTGGTCGCCGGCTACTTCGGCGGTACCCGCACGCCGCTGGCGGTTTCCTGGCCGAAGCAGATCAAGGCCGATGCCAAAGTTCGCGGGCAATTCCACCACGTCAACGACATCGCCCCGACCGTTTACGACGTGCTGTCCATCACGCCTCCGGAAGAGGTCAACGGTATCGCTCAGGACCCAATAGACGGCGTCAGCATGCGTTACACCTTCAACGATGCTCAGGTAAAGTCGAAGAAGCCTGCGCAATACTTCGAAGTATTCGGCAGCCGTGGCGTCTACAAGGACGGCTGGATGGCCTCGGTGTTCGGCCCGCGCAAACCCTGGGTGCAAGGTTTTGCCCAGTTTACGGGCTGGGACCCGGCGAAGGATCAATGGTCGCTTTACAACCTGCAAAACGACTACTCGCAAGCGAAGGACCTTGCCGCCAGCAATCCAGAAAAACTGGCTGAGCTAAAGGCTGAGTTCGACGTCCAGGCCAAGGCTAACCACGTCTATCCTATCGGCGCTGGTCTTTATCCCTTCCTCAATCCAGCCGCGCGGATCTCGACCACTGAGCACGAATGGCATTTCAGTGACCGTATCCAGCGCTTTCCTGAGTTCGCCGCGCCCAACCTGCGCAGCCAGAACAACACGGTCGTGGTAGACGCCGAGATACCGGCCAATGCCACCGGAGTGTTGTATGCACTGGGCGGTATTGGCGGCGGGGTCAGCCTGTACATGGATGATGGTTTCCTGGTCTACGAGTACAACGCGTTGGCCGTCTCCCGAACGAAGCTACGCTCGGCCGAACGAGTACCCGTCGGCAAAGTCAGTATCGAAGTGCTCACCGCCATGTCGTCAGCCAAATCCGGCGCACCGGCCAATCTGAGCGTGCGTCTGGGCGGACGGGAAGTCGCCAGCGGCGTGACAGCCTTCACCCCGCCACTGACGTTCACGGCCAGCGAAACCTTCGACGTGGCTGAAGACCTCGGCTCACCCGTCACCCTTGATTACTTCGACCGTGCTCCGTTTGCTTTCAACGGCAAGATCAACGATGTACACGTAACCTATTTGCCTTGACCCTCAATGGCCACCCCCCAGTCATGGGGGGCGGTCAACGAGCACTCTCGAGCTAGCCTCTGGCATTGAAACCGCAGCAACCCGCTGAACGGTCCGCACGCGGCTTGCCAACCATGCCTACCCAAGAAACGCCGTCCCAGGGCCTGCATCTCATGGCCAAGCCCGTCGGGCCTATCTGCAACCTCGATTGCAGCTACTGCTTTTACCTGGAAAAAGAGCAGCTCTACCCACCACGGGAGCGCTTCAGCATGTCGGACGAGGTGCTGCGCTTGTACGTGCAGCGCTATATTGCCGCCCAACACACACCCGAAGTTGAATTCACCTGGCAAGGGGGCGAGCCGACGCTGCTGGGCCTGGATTTTTTCCAGCGTGCGATCGCTTACCAACGCCAGTTCGCCGGTGACAAGATCATTCGCAACACGTTGCAGACCAATGGCACGTTACTCAGTGATGACTGGTGCGCGTTCCTCGCCCGCGAAAATTTCATGGTCGGTATCAGCCTCGACGGCCCCCGCCACGTCCATGATTTGTATCGCCCCGACAAACGCGGCCGCTCCAGTTTCGACAACGTCATGCGCGGCATCGGCCTGCTCAAGCGACACAACGTGGAGTTCAATGTGCTGGTCACCGTCGCCCGTGAGGTGGCCCGCTACCCCTTGGAAATCTATCGTTTTCTCAAGGCTGAAGGGGTTCGTCACATCCAGTTCAATCCGGTGGTGGAGCGCCAGCCGAGTCCACCGGAAGTCAGTCAGGGTCTGCATTTTGCGGTGCCGCCGGAATTGCGCCTGCATGCCCTGCCGGAGCCCGCAGTCGTCACGGAACAAAGTGTCGAGCCCGGGGCCTATGGCGACTTTCTGATTGCCATTTTTGATGAGTGGGTACGCCACGACGTCGGCGAGGTTCATGTCATGAACTTCGAATGGGCGCTGGCCTCCTGGTGCCAGCTCCCACCCTCGGTGTGCCTGTTCAGCCCGCGCTGCGGCAAAGCGGCGATCGTGGAGCACGATGGCAATGTCTACTCCTGCGATCACTACATGTACCCGGAGTACCTGCTGGGTAACCTCAAGACCGATGACCCCGCCGAGTTACTCGCTTCCCCCGCTCAGCAGGCGTTCGGCGCCGCCAAGGAGGAGAAACTGCCGGCTTACTGTAAGCAGTGCGACTATCGCTTCGCCTGCCATGGCGAATGTCCGAAAAACCGCTTCGTGAATGCGCCCAACGGCGAGCCTGGCCTGAATTACTTATGCCCCAGCTACAAGAAGTATTTTCGGCACCTGACCCCCTACATGAATGCCATGGCCGAACTGGTCAGCCACCGTCAACCGGCATCACTGATCATGCAGGCCTTCGACGGTCCACTGATCGTGCCTCTGGGCAAATAGCAGAACACATAAAAACAAAAGCCCGGCACGCCATGCGCTGCCGGGCTTTTTTTCTTTGCTGCCGGATTAATTCACTTGTTCCAGCGCAGGCGCAGTCCATTGACCTGACAACGCCAACTCTTTTGGCCAATACAAACGCATGTACATGGCAAACGGCCCCTCTGGCGCAGGCACCCAGTTGGCCTCCTTGTCCTTGCCTGGGGATTCGTGCTGGATGAACAGCGTCACGCCACCGTCAGCATCGCGCTTGAGCTGTGGCAGCATCGGCGAGTTGATCAGGTAACGATTCAAAGGATTGTCGACCAGCCAGCTGCCCGGCAGCTCATACATCGTCAGCGACCAGAACGCATTGACCGGTGGTAGCTGACCAGGCGCAAAACGCAGGCTGTAGCGCTTGCTTCCATCCAGTTTCTGCTTGTCGGCATCGACACGGTAGAACGGATACATCGCCTCTTGCCTGGAGGCGCCATAGATACCAATCGTCCCGAGCATGCGGTTTAAATAGTTGTTCTTCATGGCCTCGCGCGAGCCAAGAATATCGCCCGATGTCAGCGTTCCCTCATTCAGCTGCCTGACGCCACCGGCAAAGGCATCCCAGGCATCGGCCATGCCTTGCTCAATGGCGGCCTTCATCTCGGGGCTGAGCTTGGCCGGGTCGAAGTCTTTTCCGGCGCCGACGCCGATTCTGGAAAAGCGCGCCATCAGGTCTTTTTCGGAAGGATCGGTTGGGCAAAACTGCAGTAGAAAGTTCAGCGTACTAAACAACTGCAAGTCGGTTTTTTGCGCCTCACGACTCAGTGGCTTGACGAAATCAATCGGCGGCGCGGCTTTCGCCGGGGCGCGACCGAGGAACGTCGAAAGTGTCTGCACGGTGTAGCCGGCCTGAACCTTCTTTACGTCCTCGATATCGCCAGGACTGAACAATTGCGTGCGATAGATGGCGAGCGTCAGGTCTGTTTCAGCGCGAAATACCTTTTTAATACCTTTGGGCGTATCACCTTTCCAGTTCGGCCCGACGATCAGGAAGCTACCGCCCTCATTGCCGGTGGTACGGCTGCCGATATAGTCGGAATTGAAGGTGTAAAGATCCGTGAGCTGGACGCTGAAGTAACGCCCTTTCTCGATGGGGGGCATCGTGAGGACGACCGGTTCGGCACGCAGATCAAGGCCCGCCCATGAATACGGCGTATCGGAGTTAGGCGTCTGGACAGCCTTGTCTGCGGGGGTATAGACGCGAGGCGTGTTGTGAATCTGATTCCAGGGGCCTTTGTATTCTGGATTCTGTTGATCCACGAAGTACCCATGTTGAATGCGGTAGTTGTCTACCATCGGGTAACCGTAGATGTAGGCTTCCTTGGCGATGGCCCGTGCTTCTTCAGGGCTCACACCTGTCTGGGCCTGGACTGTCGGAAGGCCAATAAGCAGAGCTGCTGCGCAGGCTATAGCTTTCAACCGGATACTGTTCATCGAGTTGTTCCCTATCATCGGAATGGATACACAACCCGGCAACGCACGGCGTACCGGGTTCTCTGTGCCGTTTTTAAGGCGCGCGTTTAAGCAGGAAGTGCGACAGCGCCGGAATCAACACCAACGCGCCGATCATGTTCCAGATGAACATGAACGTGAGCAGGATGCCCATGTCGGCCTGGAACTTGATCGGCGACCAGGCCCAGGTAATGACCCCTGCCGCCAGGGTGATCCCCACCAGCGCCACGACTTTACCGGTGAACGCGACGGAGTTTTTGTACGCCTCGGTCAACGACAGACCGGCACGTTGCTGCGCCAGTTGCACGCTGAGCAGGTACAGCGCGTAGTCCACACCAATCCCCACACCGAGGGCGATCACCGGCAAGGTCGCGACCTTCACGCCCATGCCCAGCCAGACCATCAACGCTTCGCAGAGAATCGAGGTCAGCATCAACGGCACCACCGCCACGATCACCGCGCGCCAACTGCGGAAGGTGATGAAACACAGCACGATCACCGCGCCGTACACGTAGAACAGCATGGTGCGGTTGGCCTCGCGCACGACGATGTTGGTCGCGGCCTCGATCCCGGCGCTGCCGGCCGCGAGCATGAACTGACGATCGCCGTTGCTGTGTTCCCGAGCGAACTGATCCGCCACCTTCACCACATGATCGAGGGTTTCAGCCTTGTGATCCGACAGATAAGCGATCACCGGCATCATCGAGCAGTCGTTGTCGAACAGCTCCGGGTTGTTCACCGAAGCCTGTTGCGCGCCGTAGTTCAGCACGTTCTGGTTGCGCGCGATGGTCAGCCACTTCGGGTTGCCTTCGTAGGAACCGGCGGTGATCTGCCGCACGGCATTGACCAGCGACACGGTGGTTTGTACGCCGGGCTGTTGCTGCAGCAGCCAGCCCAGGCGATCGGCCTCCACCAGGGTTTCGTACTTCAGGCAGCCTTCGCTGGCAGTTTTGACCATGACCGCGAACTGGTCGCTGGACAGTGAGTAGTTCGCGGTGATGTAGGCGTTGTCGCGGTTGTACCGTGAGTCCGCGCGCAGCTCCGGTGCCCCCGGGTCGAGATCGCCGATCTTCAAGTGGGTGCTGACCACGAAGCCACCCACCGCCAGCAGCCCGGCAACCACCACCGCCACGGTCGCCCAACGACGTTCGGTAAAGCGGTCGAGCAGGTTCCAGAGATTGCCCAGCCCCCTGCCCTTCAATTCCTGGCTTTCCTGACGCAGGGTGCGTGCCGCAGCCTTGGGACTGACGCCGCAATACGACAACAGCACCGGCAGCAGCACCAGGTTGGTGAAGATCAACACCGCCACGCCAATGCTCGCGGTGACGGCCAGATCCTGGATCACCGGAATGTCGATCAGCATCAGCACCGCAAAACCCACGGCATCGGCGAGCAACGCCGTGAGCCCCGCGAGGAACAAGCGGCGGAAGGTGTAACGCGCGGCGATCAACTGGTGAGTACCGCGCCCGACGTCCTGCATGATCCCGTTCATTTTCTGCGCGCCGTGGGACACGCCGATGGCGAACACCAGAAACGGCACCAGAATCGAAAACGGGTCGAGTGCGTAGCCGAACAGCGTGACCAGCCCGAGTTGCCAGGCCACGGCGATAACCGAGCACAAAATGACTAACGCGGTGCTGCGTACGCACCGGGTGAACAAGTAGATGATGGCGGTGGCGATCAGCGCCGCGGCGCCGAAGTACATCATGATCAGCATCAGCCCATCGATCAGGTCGCCCACCAGCTTGGCGAAACCGATGACCCGGATCTTGATCGGACCTTTGCCCTCCTCACCGGCCTTGTGCACCGCGCCGTTGTCCGCAAACTCGAACTTGTTGCGCAACTGCTCTTCGAGCATGCGCGAGAAATGGTGATAGTCGATCGCCTGGCCGGTGACCGGGTCTTTCTCCAGCAGCGGCACAAAGATCATGCTCGATTTGAAGTTGTTGCCGACCAGGCTGCCGATGATGCCGGAGCGGGCAATGTTCAAGCGCAGTTGCTCGACGCCACTGGCCGAGCCGTCATACGAATCAGGCATCACCGGCCCGCCACGGAAGCCTTCCTCCGTGACCTCGGTCCAGCGCACGGCCGGCGTCCATAACGACTTCATCCAGGCCCGGTCCACGCCCGGTGTCAGGAACAGCGCGTCATTGACCTGCTTGAGCACCTCAAGGTACTTCGGGTCGTAGATGTCGCCATCGGTATTTTCTACGACCACCCGAACGGTATTGCCCAATCCCCGCAGGGACTGGCGGTTTTCCAGGTAGTTTTTGATGTAAGGCTGGCTCTGCGGAATCATCTTTTCGAAGCTGGCGTTGAGCGTCAGCCGCGTGGCCGCGAAGTAACTCAACAGTACGGTCACGATCAGGCAGGTCAGCACCACCAACAGGCGGTTATTGAAGATCAGGCGTTCGAGGAAATTGCCGGAGCGTGCATCGAAGCCCTTGAGCTCCTGGATCACCGGCATCGTATCGTGGTTGTAGTTACCCATGACGTTTGTCGTCTCTTTTTATTATGTGAAGAAGGCTTATTCGAAGGGCAACTGACGCAAGCCCTGGGCACCCGCGACCAGCAGCGAACCCGGCCCGGCAGCCAGTGCTGCAGCAACCGGGGCCGGTCGGTTTTGTGATTGCTGGGTAAAGCTTGCGCCGTCATCAACGCTGACCAGTACATGGCCGGCCTGGCTGACCAGGATGATTCGGCCGTCTGGCGTGACGGTGCCGGCAGTGATGCTCAGGGATAAGCCCGGTTCGACCTTGTTCCAGTTCGCACCGTCATCGACGCTGCGATACACGTTGCCGCGCAGACCAAACACAATCACGACGCCCGGCTTGCCGGTAATGCCGAAATAGCTGCCGCTGTAGGGTGTCGGGACGCTGACGAAGCGTTGCGTGGCCGGGTCCAGTTTCAACACCAGCCCCTGCTCGCCGACGATGTACAGGTCATCGCCGATCGCACGCATCCCGTACAGATTCAGCGCCCCCGGGTTGTCGGTACGGTCCATCAGCGGCACCCAGGTCCGGCCGCCATCGTCGGTGCGAAAAATCAGGTTGAACGCGCCGATGACGTAGCCGGTTTTCTCATCTGAGAACCACACGTCCAGAAAGGGTTTGTCAGCCCCTTCATCGATCATTCGCCGGGATTCATCCACTAACAAAGCACTCGCGGCGTCATCCGGCTGTTGCGCCTGCTGGCGTTGATAGTGGTCGAGCATGATCTGCCCGACCTGACGCCCATCGAGCTGGCGCGTCCAGGTTTCACCCTTGTTGTCGCTGTGCAATACAACGCCGTCGTGCCCGACGGCCCAGCCCTGCGTCGGGCTCGGAAACTGCACCGCCACCAGATCGGAACTGACGGGTACTTCTGCCTGGTGCCAGCGGACGCCGCTATCATCGGAATAAAAAATATGGCCGCGCTGGCCCACGGCGATCAGTCGCTGACCCGCACTGGCCAGGCCGGTGAACATGCCCTGCAGGGCTTTTTCACTCTGAATCGCCGGGCTCGACAGGGTGTCGACAAACTCCGCGGCGACGACGTGACGGGTGAACGGCACAGCCAGTGCCACGACCAGTGCAGAGAGCACGGCCCATCGGAATGTATTCATGACGTTTACTCGGGCAAAAAAAGCCGCCAAACAGTGCGAGGCACACTGCCGGCGACAAAAAAACACCTGGGTATGGCGGCTTAGCGAATGCCTGTGCCGGCCAATGACTCAGGTGCCCACTGCGCTTTCGAGAGCGGATCGATGTACTTGACGCCGCCATACGGGCCATAGACGCCGGTGATGTTGTAGCTGCCGGAGACGAAGTCATAAATCATGTGGTTGTCCGAGTTCGGCGCCTGCACGTCATAGCTGTAAGCCAGGTGTGCAAAGGATCCGCGGTACAGCTTGCCGCTGGCGTCGTATTCATCGGAGGCCAGGGCGATCCAGCTGTCCTCGTCGAGGTAGAAGGTGCGCTTGCTGTAGATGTGGCGTTTGCCCGGTTTCAGCGTGGCCTCGACGACCCACACACGGTGCAGCTCCCAGCGCGTCAGGTCAGGGTTGACGTGATTGGGCGTGGTGATGTCGGCCGCTTCCTTGTGATAGTTCAGCTTGTAGGTGTTGTAGGGAACGACCATTTCCTTTTTGCCGACCAGTTTGAAGTCGTAACGGTCCAGTGCACCGTTGAACACCCACGCATCGTCATAGGTCGAGGCGCCGGCCGAGCCCGGGTTCGGCGTATCGTAAGCGATGTCCGGCGCCAATTTCACGCGACGCTGGCCTGGCAGGTATTGCCAGCCTCGACGCTCCATTTTCAATGGGTTGACCGCATCCAGTACCAGGATCGCCTCACCCGCACGGCGCGCAGGCGCCTGATAGTAGAGTTTGGTCTTGAAGAACAGATCGCTCTCTTTCGCCGGCTCCGTACGTTTTGGATCGTAAAGCGGGTATTCGAGATACGCATTACCGGTCGTGGCCAGAATCGCCTTGCCGGAACCGTCGACGTTCCAGGAATCGTATTTGAAGTTGGTGGCGTACCCCTGATAACGCAGCAGGTGGTTCCACATGGCCTCATTGCCGTCTTTCGGAATCGGGAACGGTACGCCCGGCAGTGCGTTCTCCAGCGCTACACCGCCCTCGAGGGTCTTGGTGCCGACCGCGTTTTTCGCGGTGTTGTCCAGCAACCGTTGAGGCAGCGCAACACTGCGATGCGTCGGAAACACATCGACCCTGAATGTCGGGTAACGCTTGAGCAACTCTTGAGTGGTGGCGGTCAGTTTGCCGGCGAAATCGGCAGCATTCTTGCCCGTGATGACGGCGCGTGGCTTGTCGCTTTCGAACGGATCGGGGCGAAAGGAACTGCCCGCCTGGAAAGTGGCCGGGTTGCTGGTCAGTCCACCTGAGTAGGCAGGAATGCTGCCATCAGCGTTGCCGGCCTTTTCGGCGCCGACGGCGGTCAGACTGGTACCAAGCTTCGCGGCTTCGTCCTGGGACACCGCCGCATGGGCAGTCCCTGTGATTGCCAACACCAAGGTGCTGGCCAGTATGGATTTGGCAAATTTCATCGTTTGTCTCCTGTGATGAGGCACGCTTCGGTCAGAAGGTCGTTTTAAAAGTGAGGGTGACCATGCCGCGATCGCTGAGCTGAGCGAAGGTACCGGCAAAAGCGGTCGGTTGGCCGGGGGTGCAGTTGTATTGGCCATTGGCGCCCGGCGCGGCACCTTGTCCTTGCACGCCACCGGCCGTCGCGGCACCCGCCGCATTGCAGGTGTCGATCCCGCCGAAGTTGTCCACGTACTTCAGGTCGAAGCGGTACTGGTTGTGAACATCCATGCCGACGCCGACCGAATAGTTGCCTGCGCCTTCGTTACCGCCCAACTGCACTGCGGAATCGCCTTTGAGGCCGACGTTGTAGGTGAGCGGCATGTACATATCGATGCCGGGGAACACCTGGTACCAGGTCGGGTTGAAGTTGATGCCCAGGACGTAGTTGTCCTTGCTGACCTTGTCGGTGCCGCGGTACCAGCTTTCGCCCTTGAACAGCTGTTCGTTTTCAGTCACCTCCAGCCAGCGGCTGTAAGCGAGCTCGACCAGCAGCGTGGAACTGTCCCACACAGGCGTTGCGCCAAAGGTGGTCAAGCCGTTGAGCACCGCATGCACCGTGTTGCCTCGGGCGACGGCGTTGTCACCGTCAAAACTGCTGATGAATCCTGGCAAACCGGCCGCACCCGCTGCCGGACTGACGGTGGCCGGCACGCTGGCCAACGCCATGTTGTGGCGGTAGTTGACGTCGAGGCCGACGCTGACCCCTTCGATGTTCTTCGACAGGCTGATGCCGTAGATATCGATGTCATCGACATAGAACTGGTTGTAGCTGCCGGCATTCCCGGAGATCAGTTGTGCGGGCCCGACAGCCGTTGGCTGCAACACAATGTTCGGCAGAATGTCCGAGGTTTTGCGGTAGTAGAAACCCAGCGTGCCCTGCAGCCACTCCGGGCTCCACTTGGCCATCAGGCCAAAGTCGCCGTGCTTGTCCGGGGTGTAGGTATGCCCGTTGGAGAGCCGCAGAAACTGGTTGGCGCCCAGTGGCCCAGGGGTACCGAAGAACGGATTCTGCCCGCCAATCAGCGACAGGTTATGCCCGCCACTCTGGATGCCGTCGTTGAACCCCAGGTAGGTGCCCGACTCCGGTAGACGTGCGGCATCCCAATCCAGGAAGTATTGCGCGCCGACGGTCAGTTCCGGGTTGAGCGTGAAGCTCGCGGACAACTGATTGCGCGGAATGAACAGCTCCTTGGCTTCTGTTCCCGGCACCGCCAGAAACTTGGAAAGATCGAGACCAGACTGCCCGTAGCTGTTGCCGTGAGCAAAGGCCAGGAGGCTCTCACCCCAGTAGAGAGTGTGCTTGCCTGCCTTGCCACTGAGCAGCGATTCATCACCGACTTCCGTACTGCCAAAGACGAAGGCATCGAGAATTTCGGAAGAAGGACCGTTGTAATAACGATCGGCGTAACCACTCAGGTGCCGGGAATCCGGCCGACCGTTGTTGAGTTGGTTGGTCGACGCATTGTCACTGCCGACATCGTCGTAGGCATGGTCGTACCAGGTGTTGGCGCTAACGCGGAAACCGGCCTGCTGCTTGTAAACCACGTCCAGCTCGGACAGTACATCCACGCGCTGAGAGACCGGACTGCCGGAAGAGAAGTTGCGATCTCCGTCATTGTTGTTCCAGGAATTGGCCAACTTATTGTTGGCGGCTTCCACACGCTGGGCGTAGTTGAGCTTCACCGTGTTGTCGAAGCGAACCGCCAGGTCTTCGTTCCCCGTGTCAATTTCCAATGCCTGTGCCGGTGTGATGCCCAGGCCCGCCAGGATGGCTGAAGTCAGCAACCCCCTGCGGAGGTTTGCATGGCAGATCTTATTGTTTTTGTTCATCTAACTTGCCACCTGCTCTATGGTTTACGAAAAGTCATCTGTTGCGTCTGCAGTTCACTGAGCCTCCTCTCACGTGCGCTGCAAAATGGTGATCGACATAGCCCGTCCCAAGGCGGTGCTGTGCTGAAGCGCGATACGAGCTCCCGGAATTTGCCTGCCCTGGGCCATGCCGCGTAATTGCCAGACCAGTTCGACCAGTTGCGCCAATCCGGTGGCTCCTGGAGCGTGCCCACGCCCGAGCAAGCCGCCCGAAGGACACACAGCGTTCGCCTGGCCTTTCAAACCGTGACCGAGTTGCACGAAGCGCTCGATCTCCTCTTCCTGGCAAAAACCCAGTGCAGCGCTGTTGACCATGTAGTCGCCGACGCTCTGGTCATGCAGCTCAACCACATCGATGTCTTCTGCACCCAGCCCGGCCAGTTGATAGGCCTGCTGCGCTACTCGCCGCGTGGTCGCTCGTCCCAGCACATCGAGCACACAGCCGCCCTCCTGTTCCGAGGTGCTGTCACTGCCACGGGCACTGGCCAGTACCGTGACGCCAGCCCGGGCGCCGAAACGCAGGGCAAAGGCCGGTGAGCAGATCAGCACCGCCGCCGCACCGCTGGCCGGCGGGGACAAGTAAGGCGGCAGCCAGCCATCGCGATCCGGACGGCGATTCAATAAGGCGTCGGGATTGACCGAGGCCTGGGCCCACGCCCGGTTGAGCACCTGATCGAAGCTGCTCTCGGTGATACCCATACGGGTCAATAACCAACTGGTTTGCGCCGCAAAAAGTGCCGCCGGCTGCTGTCGGCGCTCGAGGAATACAACCGGATCCCTGGCGCGCAGGTCCGTTGCGAAGTCATCGCGAACGGGATCCTTCAGGCCAAAAAACTCACGGTTGGAAATCCGTGCGGACATGCACTCGACACCCACGACCAATACGCACTCGGCCTCACCGCAAATCACGCTGTGACGGGCCAGTTGAAATGCGCTGCTGGCCGCTGCACACCCATCGCTGAGGCTGAAGACCGGCACGCCCGAATAACCAATCCGGGACAGCATCTGCTCTGCGACACTGGCGTCACCGTGTACGCACGAGGTAAACACCTGGTCGACCAGGTCATAGTCGATTCGCGCATCTTCCAACGCCGAGCGGATGGCCTGACCTGCCAATGCGGCATGACTGTCGCAACTCCCCAACGGGATGAACGGCGTCATACCGGCCCCGGCGATCAGCACTTTCTCAGCCATAACCCTTGCTCCTCGCCGGCCGACATGCAGCGGCAACTCTTCTTGGGTCCAGACTATTGCGTGCCCATAGCCGTCACCCCCCCATCGTCAGGGGGTATAGGAATCAGGATGGGGGAGTCGAGGAATGATCCGGGCGGATCAGCATTGGTATACAGCGCGGGGTGGTCGGGACTCAGCCCGCCGTTTCGAGAATGCCCAGCATGTACGCCCGAGCGACGACATGCTTGCGGGTACCGGCCTGGAATTTTCCAAACAGGTTTTTCAGGTGCCACTTCACCGTTTCCTCGCCGACATTCAAGGCCAGGGCGATTTGCTTGTTCGACAGATTGCGCGCCAGCAATTGCAGCACCTCACGCTCCTTGGGGGTCAACAGTCGACTGGGCGAAACGCTTGACGTCGCCGACTCCACTCGCGAAACAGGGACAACTTGAGGCGAAGAGCCTTTCGGCACGAGCGTTTGGTGCTGAAGCTTTTGTACCCATTTGACGAGATCGGGATGCGTGTCCTGCACGACTCGCTGCAATTCGTACTCCTGCGCCAGGCTGACGGCCTCCAATAAACAGGCAGTGCCATCTTCTCCCAACGCGTCGAGTGCCAACGCCCGGAGCAGCTTGATCTGGACAATTTCCCGACCGCGCCGCAAGTGCTCGGCGGTATTGTTCACGCTTCCCAGTACCAGCAACAACGCCGGCCAATCTTTTTTCACCAACAACACATAGCTGTTGGCCATCCCCGCAAGCAAGGCCAATTCCGGCCCCAGCAAGCCTTGATTCTCGCGAGCAATGAGCGGAATGAGATCGTCCAGACGTCGCCACAATACAGAGCAGGTATCGACCCGCCCTTGCAACGCGTGCAGGCGAATCTGCTCGCCCAGCGAAGCGATGCAGAACCGCGGGATGTGTCGCTCTTCACCGAGGGCGAACAAAGCTTCCAGGATGTCCTGCCCGCGATGCCCCTGCCCTTGTATCGCGGCAAGACGTGCAGCTGTGAGAAAACCGAGCACAATGGCGTGCGGCGAAGCCAGGCGTTCCACCATATCCAGTCTGTTCGCCATTACAGTGCCGGCTTCTTGAAGCTCGCCTCGCTCCAGCAATACGGTGGCGAGACTGCAGGCCAACATGACTGTCATAGGACTGCGTCGACCAATGTCCCGTTCTGCGCGCAACAGGCTGTCGCGTAACGCAGCCTCTGCCGGCACCATTCGCCCTTCGCACAGGTAAGTCAGTCCCACCACCCATTCACCAAAGCCACGAATGGCATCCAGTCCCGGCGTCCAAGCGTAATGCGGTGCACGCTGAAAGATACGCCGGGCTTTTTCCGGCTGCCCCTGAAACAAGGCCAGCCGCGCAATCTGATTGGCCACAATGGCTTGCAACTTGATTGAGAACGAAGGCAGCCGATCGACCCAAGGCGTGATGAGCGCCAGCGATTCGTCCGGGCGATCGGCAAAGTAAGCAGCGGCAGTGGCAATGGCCGCAGCTTCGCAGCGTGTGGCCTCATCGGCAGACGGGTGCTGCTCGATGCTGGCAATCAATTGCGCCGCTTCAGCCTGACGCTCACCCATGGCCAACGCCCAGGCCGCAGCCAGACATATACGCGGACGAGATAAAACATCCGCAGGCTCAAGCTCCTTGATCCATTCCAGTACTCGACTGAACTGCCCCCGTAACATGACGTCGTAGAGGCAGGCTTCGATCATGATGAAGGCAGGCTTTGAAAGGCCGGCTAACAGGTATTGCCGGGCAGCCAGTTCCAGGAAGCCGTTTTGCTCCAGCCACATCGCCGCCCGTTCGTGAAACCCCTGACGCTGTTCCAGCGGCAGACTGGCAAAACGACCATGAAGAAACTCACGCGCCAACGGATGAAAACGTACCCAGTCGCTGTCGACACCCTCGACGAAAATTGGCGTCGAAACACACAACACCTTGAGCAGTTCATCCGCCCGAGGGTTATCCGTCAGTGCGATGCACAGAGAAGGTTGAATCGTCTCCAGAAACGCAATGCTTACAAGAAACTGCACCTGTTCATCGGGCAGATGAGCAATGAGACTGTCGACGAAATAGCGCTGGATATCACCGGAACAAGTCGACAGTTCTTCAATGGCAGCACGCAAGTTCTGGCTTTTTTCCATCGCGGAAATCGCCAACTGCAAGCCCAGTGGCCAACCCTCGGTGATCTCATGCAGGCGCACACAGAGATCGGTATCCATCAGCGCACCAAAACGGCCATTGAGTATTCCAACGGTTTCTTCTACCGCCAGGCGCAGGGCGGGTGTCGTGATCGTTGCGTAACGTCCGCTCGCCATCAGGTCGGCCACTTGCAGATTCAAGCGTCCGCGAGAGGCCATCATGATGCGCAAATTAGCCGGGGCGTTGTGCAACAGATAGGTCAACGAATGACGGACGTTGGCTTCGAGCAGGGTGTCGGCCTCATCCAGAATCAGCACGGTTTCGCTGCCCAGGTCAGCCACTTCTGCCAACCATTGAGTCAGTCCTTCCAGTTCGTCGCTGCCCTTTCCTGGCATGCGTTCGGCAGAGCGCGCGAAAGATGAACGACCACTGCCAATGGCCATGGCGGCTGCCAGTCCGTAGACAAAACGCTCGGCATCATCGTGAGCATCGAGTGTGAGCCAGGCCACCACCGCCCCAAGAGACAGGCATTCGCGGCGCCATTGGGTCAACAGGAAGGTTTTGCCAAAACCTGCCGGAGCCTGGACAGCGATGACGATCTTTTCCGCGAGTTCTGGGGAGTCAATGCACAGGCGACTGCGTACCTGCGCAGTTTTCTGGCTGCGCGGCGGTGTCGTTTTGAGAATTAACTCAGGCGATATGGGATCCATTCGTGAGGACCTCGCTGGATTATCGATAGCTGTCGAAGCCTAGGAGACGACGGTGTCTGCCGTATACCTTAGGATGAGTCCTCTCGACTCGCCATCACAACGCTAAGCGTGACAAGTCCCTCCGGATATTCAAACCTGTTCTGCAAGACCTTTAACAGCGTGCGTCCCGTATCAGGACTCCTACTGTCCTCTCTAAATGGATAAAATATCAACTGGCATTCTCTCAGATCGCCAGACACTTCCCCCCCATTAATAGGGGGTGAACGAGCCCCATGAAAGACAGGACACCGTTTCCCCCTTACGATAAGGGATAGGCAAACGGTTATGTTTATGACTAGCAGCAACGATAAGAGTGGGGAGCTTTTGGGCCACCAGCGGCGGCGCCGCTGGAGCCCGGAGCAAAAACTGGCCATGGTTCGCGAGAGTCTTGAGCCTGGGCAAAGCGTTTCGGTGGTGGCTCGGCGTAACGGCATCAATGCCAACCAGCTGTTCCTGTGGCGCAAGCTGTATCAGGACGGCAGCCTGTCGGCGGTCAGTGCCGGTGAAGCGGTGGTGCCGGCCTCCGAGCTGAGCGATGCGCTCAAGCAGATCCGTGAATTGCAACGGATGCTGGGCAAGAAAACGATGGAAGCAGAAATCCTCAAAGAGGCCGTGGAGATCGCCCGGTCGCGAAAATGGATTGCGCACTCACCCTTGTTGCCGGGGGACGACCAGTGAAGCTGGTCAGCGAATGTCTCGGTGTGGCGCGCTCGCAATTAACGGTTCGAATCAAGCAATCGGTGGTGCCCAAGGCACGGCGAAGCAAGCCTGTGAACGACGCTGAGTTGGTGGTCGAAATCCAACACCAGATCAGCGAGTTGCCCAGCTATGGCTACCGTCGTGTCTGGGGATTACTACGTCGTGCCCGTGAAACCCAGTTGCTACCCGCGATCAACGTAAAGCGGGTTTACCGGGTGATGCGTGATCACAACTTGCTGCTTGAGCGCCGCATCAAACAGCCCGGTGTGCCGCGTCGGCACGAAGGCCGTATTGCGGTGGAAACCAGCGATACGCGTTGGTGCTCGGACGGCTTTGAGTTCCGTTGCGAGGACGGCGCTAAACTGAGCGTGACCTTCGCCCTGGATTGCTGTGATCGCGAAGCCATCGGCTGGGTCGCGAGCCCGACCGGATACAGCGGCGATGATATCCGCGACTTGATGCTGGAAAGCGTGGAAAAGCGCTTTGGTGATCAACTGCCCGCCACGCCAGTGCAATGGCTAAGCGACAACGGCTCAGCGTACACCGCCGAACAGACACGCCTGTTTGCCCGGCAGATCGGTTTGCAACCGGTGACGACACCGGTACGCAGCCCGCAGAGCAACGGCATGGCCGAGAGCTTCGTGAAGACGATCAAGCGTGACTACGTGGCGCACATGCCCAAGCCTGATCGAGAAACGGCGCTGCGTAACCTGGCTATTGCCTTCGAACACTACAATGAGCAGCATCCGCACAGCGCCTTGAACTATCGCTCGCCGAGGGAGTTCAGGCGCTTGGCAGCCGCATCAATTTAACAGGGAGTTGGTGTCCGGTTTTTTAGGGGCAAGTCCAGGGGGGACCAACTCGTCATTACTGGAGCTCCAGCGGCGCTCTGCTCTACGAGAGTCCAGTAACGTCCATCAAGAGCCGACGTTTTTGTGGGGGTAAAAGTAGGGGGAGTCCATTTCATGGGCAAAATCACCATCAAAGAACTCGAGTCGCTGACCGCCAACGATGACGGCCACATCCTCAGGGAGGATGGCAATCTCGCCGGTCGAATCTCAGTCCATAAGGACGGTGTGTCGGTCAGCTTTTTCTATCGGGCTGGGGCGACCAGAACAAAGAGTACTCCTGCGGATCCTGGCCGCGCAAATCCCTGACGGACATCCGCAAGGCCCGTAACCAGGCCTGTGCGCTCATCGATGAGCAGATCAATCCCAACGAGCAAAAGAAAACCGCCAAGGCACAGGCGCATGCCGCGACGAACGCAAAAGCAGCACAGGAAAAGTCGCATGGGCCGCTTCGAGCGGGCACATGGCGGCACGCTGTTTCTCGAAGAAATCATCGAGCTGACGCCACGTGCTCAAGCTAGTTTACTGCGCGTTTTGCAGGAGGGGGAACTTGAACGGGTGGGCGATAGCCAGACCCGCAGTGTCGATGTGCGCGTCATCGGTGCTACTCATGAAGACCTCGGTCAGGCTGTGAAGGTAGGACATTTCGTGCCGACCTTTACACCGATTGGATGTCTATCCAGTCCGAATTCCCACGCTGCGTGATCGTCGCGAAGACATCCCGCTGTTGATTGAGCATTTCCTTGAAAAGCTGCATTTTCGATGAAGATACGGGCGCCGTTGAACATCCTTTAGATAGGCGTACGGATCATGACCATTCAGCCGCGCAGACTGGATCAAGCTCATGATCGCCGCCGCCCTTTTTCCGTTGCGTAGCGATCCGGCGAAGAGCCAGTTCTTGCAATCGATGGCCCGGGTTGGGCACACTCTTGAATGACCTGGGCTTTGAAGGATTTGGAATACGAACGGCGTGTTGGCTGCATGAAATACCCGCTTAAAAGGCTAGAACTGGTGCCCACCTAAATTTAAGTGCACACCATGTCCCGGCTTTGCGGGGTTGGGTAGATGACTTGGCCGGACGCATACTGAGCGCGAACTGCGCCGCAAAGACAAGGCGCTGGCTGAAACAGCCGCGTTATTGGTGCTGCGAAAAAAGCTCAACGACTGCTGGGGGACCGACAACGAGGACAACTGACGTCTTTGCCAGAACGGCACTTACTGGTTGACTGGCTGAGCGAAGCGGTCGCGGCGGGAGCCAGAAAAATCAGGGCCTGCCGGGAAATCGGTCTATCGCTGCGGACCTTGCAACGGTGGACTGAAACAGGCGTTATCCAGGCCGATGCCCGAACGACTGTCACACGGTCAACGCCGCGAAATGCACTGAACGAGGCGGAGCGACAGACCCTTGTGACGCTGTGCAACAGCCCGGAGTACGCCCACCTGCCACCGAGCCAGATCGTGCCGCGCCTGGCCGATCAAGGGCGCTATCTGGCGTCGGAGGCGACGTTTTATCGCGTCTTGCGGGCGGCGGGTCAACAGCAACATCGAGGCCGTAGTCAGCGCCCCAGGCGGTACGCCGCACCGACGACGCATGCGGCCAAAGGGCCCAATCAGGTGTGGTCGTGGGACATCACGTATCTGCCGTCGCCGATACGCGGCAATTACTACTACCTCTACCTGATCGAAGATATTTACAGCCGCAAGGCCGTGGGCTGGGAGGTCTACGACGCGGAAAGCGGCGAGAAAGCCGCCGCACTGCTGCAACGCAGTGTGATCGGCGAGCAGTGTTTACGCGAGCCGCTGGTGCTGCACTCGGACAACGGCGCGCCGATGAAGTCGGTGACGCTGTTGAGCAAGATGTACGAACTGGGCATCACGCCCTCGCGGGGCCGACCGCGGGTGAGCAACGATAATCCGTACTCGGAGTCGTTGTTTAGAACGCTGAAATACTGCCCGCAATGGCCGCAGGACGGCTTTGCCAGTTTGGACGCCGCACGCGCTTGGGTGAGGGATTTCATGCGTGGTACAACAACGAACACCGGCATAGCCGTATCCGCTTCGTCACACCGGCTGAGCGGCATCGAGGACTGGACCATCAGGTCCTGGCCCGGCGACATGAGCTGTACGAACGAGCTAAAGAGAAAAAGCCGGAACGGTGGTCGGGTCGAACACGTAACTGGGAGCCGATCGGAACCGTGTTGTTGAACCCGGATCGAGAGCAACAGGTTGAGAAAGAGCGGCATAGTTAGACGGTTGACGCGACAACTACCTTGAAAAACGCCGAGATCGTGGTATTGGCTAGAGTTTGGTGAACTTGAATAAACTGCTGCGGAATACGCGACAACTAACGCGGGGGATCGAACTTGGGTCACCCTCTCCCCGCGACAGGCTTCTAACTACCGAAGCCTCGACGCCGATTGAACCGATTCTATGGTTCGATTGTCGCCCATCGCGACAGGCAGAAATCGGCCGATTCTGTTGAAAAAGTCGGATTTTCAGCTGGCCCGAACTCAGGCGAGACCACCACCAAAGAACCTACTCACCACATTGAGTGGTTTCTCGGCCCTTCGTTGACCTTTGCTGCTCGGTTATTGGGTTGGTTTGAGGGTTTTTGCTTCGTGCAGACGCACCTAGCCCGTGAGCGGTGGCCCTTGAGAGGTAAATTTGGCCAGCCTTCGCAGGTTCTGCACCGCAGCGGCCAGCGTGAACTCATCGGTCGCACCACTCATCCCACGTAGCCGCAGGCGATCCAATTTCAGGATGCGCTTGAGGTGGACAAACAACATTTCGACCTTTTTACGTTCGTGGCGAGAGCGTACGTACGCAGGTGTCGCTGCGATTCGCCGAGCCACATCACGTGCGGCTTCATGGACGCTGCGAGCGATCTTGCGGAGCGCAGTGTTGGGGCAGCATTTGGCTTTCATCGGACAGGCAACGCAGTCGGTCTGCCGGGATCGGAAGATGATGGTGTTGGCTTTGGTGACGTGCGAACGCTCGTTCTTGAAGGCTCGCCATTCGCTACGTAATGCACTGCCGGCCGGACAGCGGTATTCCTCAGCCTCTTCATTCCAGTGGAAATCGTTGCTCGAAAAACTGTCGTTCTTGCGCTCGGTTTTGTCCCACACCGGCACATGCGGCTCGATGTCCTTTTCCTCTACCATCCAGGCCAGCATCGGTGCGGTTCCATAAGCGGTGTCGCCAATGAGGCGTACCGGCTTGATGTCGAACTGCGTCTCGACCCGGTCGATCATGATCTTGGTGCTCTCGACTTCGGCCGTGCGATGAGCCGGTGTGGGTTCCACATCCACGATGACACCGTGTTCGGTATCGATCAGATAATTCGTGGAGTAAGCGTAGAACGCTGGGCCACCTGGAGCTGCAGTCCAGCGGGCTTGAGGATCAGTCAGTGATAAACGCTTCGGTAGCGTTTCGGCCAGAGCCTCTTCATCGAGTGCCTCAAGATACTCACGCACGGCGTGGGTGCTCAGGGCCGGATCGCTCCAGTTGACCGGTTCATCACCCGGTACACCGCGCTGCCGACTCGCATCCGCTTTGATGATGCTGGCGTCCACGGCGAAGCCTTCGCCCTTGACCAACCCAGCGTCCATGCAACGACGCAGCTCCTCATTGAACAGTCAGCGAAACAGATCGCTGTCCCGAAAACGGCCGTGTCGATTCTTGGAAAAGGTCGAGTGATTGGGGACTTCATCTTCGAGGCTCAACCGGCAGAACCAGCGATACGCCAGGTTCAGATGGGTTTCTTCGCACAGCCGCCGCTCGGAGCGAATACCGTAGCAATAGCCCACGATCAGCATGCGGATCATCAGCTCAGGATCAATCGAAGGACGCCCGATTGGGCTGTAGAAATCGGCGAGGTAATGGCGCAAGTCGCTCAGATCGAGACACCGATCAATGCTGCGCAGAAGGTGATTGGCTGGGATGTGATCTTCAAGGTTGAACGAGTAAAACAGTCGGTCCTGCCCACTCGATAACTGTCCTATCATGCTGCGTGCTTCCCTGCTGGCCAATGTAGAGATTTTGCCGCAGGCCAGACAGGGGAGCTACTTTTTCAACAGAATCGGCCATTAGCCGTCATTGAACCTAAACAGATACTTTTCGACCATCTCATCAGCAATCACCTGACTGAGCCCGCGCAGACTAACTCGCATACAAAGCCCCTACAGTCCTCGTCTTACAGCAAATGGCTGTTGCCACTTTCACATCTCCCCCACCCTCGCGACACCAGCAAAAAAATTTCAGCAACGCCATATGCAGGCGAATCCAACCGCCCAGCGTTTTCCATCGCGCACAAAAAAGCCCCCGAAGCATTGACACGCATCATGGGTAGGATCAGAATTATTCCATATGAATACCACGTATTCTAATAGAATACAACAAGAGATAAAAAAATGGCAGTTCGCACTCTCTCCTCTGTCACCAAGACCCTCGCGGTACTCGACTATGTCGCGTGTTCACCACGCCCTGTACGCCTTACCGAAGTCGCAAAAGCACTGGAAGAAGCACGCGCAGCTACCCACCAGCGGCTAATTACCCTGGCCGATGGCGGTTGGATCGAACAAACCGAGGAAGGCAGCTACCGGCTGACGCTGCGAATTGTTCGCTACGCCAGCATGGCGATGGAGCAAGGCAATCTTGGGGAGCGAGTCGCCGACGTGTTGCAAGATATGGTCACGGAAAGCCTTGAAACCGCCTCTCTCGCAATCCTTGAAGGTCAGGAAGCGGTGATCCTGCGGCGGGTCGAGTCCAAGGGCATCCTGCGCGCAGACCTTCGAGTCGGTGCCCGCCTCAATTTGGAACGGACGGCGATGGGACGAATTCTCGTGGCCCATGCCCGTCCGGAAGCCATTGCGCAACTGCGCGCCGATGGCATTCAACTGCCTGAAGAGTCACTGCTCGAAACCTTCCGCCAGCAGGGTTACGCAGTATCCGGCATGACGGGGCCGCGGGCGGTATCAGCGGTCGCCGTGCCGATCTTCGACAACCATGACCACTGCATCGCCGCCTTGGCGATTTCCGGCCCTGAAGCCGGTTTCGATCTTGATAAATGCGCCGCTATCGCTTCCGCTGCCGCGGATGTCGTGAACGCGCGCCTGCGTGGAGCCCAAGCATGACTGCCGTACCAAACTACCAAACCGAGTCGCCTGCGCATCGTCTCGCGCGACTGATGCGCACACCCGCACAGCTGATGAAGCCTGAGCGGTTGTCCGTAATTCAACCGTCGCGCATCAGTGCCTCCCATGCGCTGATGGCCCAAGCCATTGAACAGCGTTGGAAGATCACCTGCACCCGGTTCGACATCGACGCCAAGGGAAGTGGCGTCGCCAATTACCTGATCGAAATCGATGGCTGGAAATTCTCGTTCCCGGTATTCGCATTCGAGCCTTCGGCCCACGGACGCACCGGCCGCATCATCGGACGCTCCTGGGACATGCTTGGCGCTTTGGTAGAAGGCGAGATCAGCGATCAAGACTTCGATAAAACCGGCGAAGAGCTACCCAAACTCTATGAAGGTCGTGCGACCCCGAACACCTTGATCTGGTGCCGCTCCAACCGCAGTGCGCGTTTTTTCAACCAGGCGGTTGAAGCGCTGGCCGCCGGGCGTCAGCCAGACGTTGGGGTTCTGGCAGAAACATGCTACCTGATGCGCAACACCGGCCTGGATGGCAACGGTACCTTCGGCACTAAAAGCTTCCTGGCCTACGAAGAGGATCACCCACTGCGCTGGTCTCTCGCCGCGCAAATGCTCTGTGCGTACATGATGCGAGTCTACGCCCAGGACCTGGTGCAGCACTTGGCACGCCTGGCCTCCCCAAACGCTTGCGCAATGGCTCCGCAACTCCGGCGCTTCCTCGGCGTGGGCAATGGCTCCGCGCTGGGCTTGATGTTGTTCGTCAATAACCATCCGCGGCTGATCGAGCGCTGGTTGTGGATCCGCGAGGAAGCCCTCGCCAATGCCAAAGGCCTGGAACCCGCTGCAGCCCTGGAGCAGTGCCCCACGCTATTGAGTTTGCTGGGCCGGGCGATTCAGTTCCGCGAACAGGACCGAGGCGTCTACGAGTCCTTTATCAGCAGTGCAACGGTAGCCGCAGAACTGCATACCGTCCGTGCTGAAGTCGTGCGCCTGAAGGAACGTCTGCAGTCAGGCCAGATCTCCGGCGACCTGCCATTCGCCGAGTTGTGCCGCTCCCTCGATGGACGTATCCATGATGAAGTGCTCGAGACTTTGCACAGCCTGCTGATCGAGTTGGTTCCGGAAATTGCCGATCGTTTGAGTCGTAATCTAATCCTTGACGAGGAACTGGTGGGTACACCGGAAATGCCGGTCAGTCGTCTGCGCGAGCTTCTGCGTAGCGAGTATTCGTGGGCTTTCAATATTGACCTGAACGGTGCTGAGCGCCGATACGTCTGGTATAAATCGGCCACCGCTGAAGAACCCCGCCGCGGCCCGCAAGACGCACTGGGTGATGTAGTCAACCTTGGCCTTGACCTGCCTCGCCTGATTATCGATCTGGACAGCGAACTGGCCGCCGAGCCTGACGATTTGAGCACCGCCCGTTTTCTGCTGGCGCACCCTCAGCACCGGGCCATTGTGACCCGTATCCAGGCGCTGGCCGGTACCCCTTACCACTCGCCCCATGCCGATATCATGAGCGAAGACTTCATCCCCGCACACATCACACGCCTGCTGAATGTCGGCCTGCACGGCATCGACAAAACCCGTGACTACCTCAACCGAAACCTGCGTGGCGTGCTGTTTCACGGCGCACCGCTTCCAGAAGACCTGGCCAGCGGCAGCGCCAGCCAACACTGGTTCTACCCATCGGAGCCCGCCCTATGAGCCTGTCCCCAACCCCACGCATGCTGCAGGTCAGTTTGCGCGAATGCCGCCTGGTGTTTGAACGATTGATGCAAGTCATCCGCATGGAGCCCGGCATGGTCCCGGCGCTACGTGACTGCGCGTTGTATTCCGCGGCACTAAAACTGGGTGGATTTGCCGAGCTGCAACGGCACTTGCAACTGCTTGAACAGACTGGCTTAAAGGCGCTTTCGCTGGATTACCGGAATGATCCGAAACGAGTCGATTGCGCGGGTCAGCATGCCTGGCTGGTCGCTGACACGTTGCTCGACTTGCTGGCCGATGACCTCAAGCGCGATGGCGAAGCCCGATTGCTGGTCGTCAATATGCAAGAGCCCCGCGAACTGCAAGTAATCCAAGCTCTCGCCGAGCGCTACGGCCTGCTGGTCGAGCTTACGCATGACACTGAAGGTCTGCACCTGACTGCGCATAATCGGGCAACTCAAGGGTCGTCCTGGCTGGACCTGATCCGCTTGAAAGGCCTGAATGTCGAAGCTGCCTTGTGGTGGAAGCTGTTCCATCACGCCAACGAAGCACTGGCTCCTGACTCCTTCGAGTCGCGCCGTCACGCCGGCTCAATCATGGTTGATGCCCAGGGCCAACTGATTGGCAGACCGGACGAAGACGAGACGGATCTCTCGCTGTTGATGGCCGGAATCGAATCCGGCACCACCGCCCCAACCCCGTAAGAGGACGTAACTCCATGCTTATCGATGCTTTGCAGTGCGGCCATTTTGATCGTCAGGTGTTCGAAGAACTCAAGGCTGGCGGCTACACCTGCGTCACGCCGACCCTGGGCTTCTGGGAAGGGGCCACAGAGTCCCTGGATGCTATCGGTCACTGGCGACACATGGCGCGTGAATGCGCCGACCTGATGCTCATTGCCCGTTGCGCCAAGGATATTCGCGAAGCTCAGCGCAGCGGCCGGATTGCCGTGGTTCTGGGCTACCAAAATAGCAACCTGTTCGACAACCGCATTGGCTTCGTCGAACTGTTCGCTGACCTGGGCGTACGTGTAGTGCAACTGACCTATAACAACCAGAACGAGCTGGGCAGCAGCTGCTACGAAGAAGTCGATAGCGGTCTCGCACGCTTTGGTCGTGAAGTCATTCGCGAAATGAACCGGGTCGGCATGGTCGTGGATCTTTCCCACGTGGGTGATCGCACCACACTGGAAGCCATTGAGTGGTCGCAAAAACCGGTGGCCATCACCCACGCAAACGCAGCAAGCGTCTTCGCTCACAAGCGTAACAAAAGTGACGAGGTTTTGAGTGCCTTGCGGGCGAACGGCGGCGTGATCGGCTGTGTCGCTTATCGCAATATCACCCCGGATGACGCCTGCGCCACGGTCGATGGTTGGTGCGAAATGGTTGCCCGTACCGTAGATCTGATCGGCATCGATCACGTCGGGATTGGCACAGACTACAGCCATAACATGCAACCTCGTGACTACGACTGGATGCGCAAGGGCCGCTGGACGCGCACCGTTCAATACGGTGCGGGTTCGGCTGCCAGTCCAGGCCCGGCGCGCAAGCCCGAATGGCTGCTCAAGGCCGGTCAGTTGAACGTGGTTGCCGAAGGCCTGCAGCGCACAGGTTTCAACCCGCAAGAATCTCAAAAGATTCTGGGTGGCAACTGGCTTCGCCTTTACGAGGAAGTTTTCGGCTGACAGAGCCGCTTTTTAATCTGCCACGACGCATCCTATAAGGAAGACAGCTATGAGTGATCGTGATTCGAGTAAAAGCAAATTCGAGCTGTCGCGCCGGGGATTTCTCGGGGCGACTTTGGCCGGTACCGCGCTGGCGACCTTGCCGCCGTTCATTCGTCGCGCCAACGCTGACGACAACGTGCTGTACGTAAATACATGGGGCGGTAACTGGGAGAAAGCGGCGAAAGAGTTCCTGTTCGATCCCTTTACCCGTGAATCCGGTGTAGAGATCCGTACGGTGTCGCCGATTTCCTTTGCCAAGCTGGCCACCCAAGCCCGAACCGGGGTCTATGAATTCGACGTGACAACACTAGGCCTGGCGGAAATTGCCAGGGCCAATGCGTCCAATCTCATTGAGCCGGTAGCGGGCAATCTCGACGAGAGCAAACTGTGGCCAGGCGCGATCTATGCCAACGGCGTGGCCACTCACGCTTTTGCCAACCTGATTGCCTACCACAAAAACAGTTTCCCCAATGGTCATCCAAAAAACTGGAAAGATTTCTGGGATCTGGACAAGTACCCCGGCAGCCGCAGCTTGCAGCGCTACCCGGTACGGGTGCTGGCCTTCGCCTTGCTCGCTGACGGCGTGCCGCCCGATCAGTTGTTTCCTTACGACCTGGATCGAGCATTTGCCGCCCTCGATCGCATCAAGCCGGCAATACGTGTCTGGTGGACCCAGGGTCCGCAATCGCAGCAGCTGCTGCGTGACGGCGAAGTGGACATGATCGGGATCTGGAACGACTACGCAATCAGCGTGCAGCAGACATCGAAAGATCCAGTGGAAGTCATCTGGGATCAGGCACTCATCGACAAGAGTTGCTGGGTAGTCGCCAAGGGCACGCCCCGAGCGCGCAATGCCTGGCGCCTGATCGAGTCGATCGCCAACAACGCCGAAGGCATGGCGCGCTTCTGCGCCGTCGATGCCTCCGGGCCGTTGAACCCGAAGGCCTTCACCTATATCGACGAGAAGACCGCAGCCATCACCCCGACCAATCCCGAGCACATGGAAAAGGCTGTGGTCCTGGACGGCGTCAAGCTGCTGCCACAACTCGATGAAATAGCAACACGCTTCGACCGCTGGATCAGCAGCTGAAGTGAACGACCTGGATGTCGCGCTCAGGTGCTGCCTGCACGCGACGTCACCCATTTGCTGTACGGGGTAACGAAATGAACGAAGCACCGAGCTTGCGCCGAGACGCCAATCTCGCAAAACCTGTAGCCCCCAGAGACAACCTTTTGGGGAATCTGTTCAAGGCGCTGATCAAGGGTCCCTTGCCGCTTTATCTGCCGGCGGCGCTGTTTCTCATTCTGTTTTTCATTGTGCCACTGGGCTATGTCCTGGTGATGAGCGTCACCGAGCCAAAACCGGGGCTGGGCAATTTCACCTACTTGCTGAGCTCAAAGCACTTCTTTGCCGTGCTACTGGAAACGTTCAAGACCGCAACGATCGTAACCGTCTGCAGCCTGGTGCTCGGTTACCCGCTGGCTTACATCGCCGCCGGCCCGGCGCGACGCCTGGGAGGCCTGTTGCTGGCAATCATTGCGCTGAGCTTCTGGACCAGTTTTCTCGTGCGCACCTACGCCTGGATGGTGATTTTCGGTCGCCAGGGCCCCCTCAGTCATTGGCTTGAGGCCCTTGGCTGGACGCCTCCACCGAAGATGCTGTTCACCTCGTTCAGCGCCACGGTCGCAATGACCCACGCAATGGTTCCGTTCATGGTGATGGCGATGTATGCAGTGATGAAACGCATCGACTCCCGCTTCGTGCGAGCCGCGCAAAGTCTGGGGGCACATCCATTGCGTGCGTTCAGCACGGTGTACTTCCCGCTGAGCCTTCCAGGTGTGGTTAACGGCTGCACGCTGGTGTTCATTACCTGCCTGGGCTTCTACGTCATGCCCGTGCTCCTCGGCAGTCCTAACCAGCAAATGATTTCGGGGGTGATTGGCGACCAGATCGAACAGGTCTTGGACTTCGGTGCCGCCTCGGCAATGTCGGTCATCCTGCTAGTGATCACTGTCGCCTTGTTCTGGCTCTACCACCGATTTATCGGTCTAGATCGTCTCTGGAGAAAATGAGCATGAGAAGTCTGAAGCTGCTCGCCATCCTGATCGCGTTGTTCATCGCCGTACCGTTATTCATCGTGGTGCCGATGTCGTTTAGCGCCAATGCGTCGCTGCAATTCCCGCCCAGTGCCTACTGGCTGGGAAACTATCAGCACTTTTTTACCGACATCAACTGGATGCAGCCGCTGCTCAACAGCCTGTATATCGGCGTCGCCACGACCGTGCTGACACTGATGCTGGCGATTCCGGCGTCGTTCGCGCTTGTACGTCATTACTTCATCGGCCGCACCGCATTGAACCTGTTATTGATGCTGCCGATGATCGTGCCGCAGATCGTCATGGCGCTGGGGTACTACATGTACTTTGGCTCGTTGGGCCTGACGCAGAGCTACACCGGCATCATCATCGCGCACACGTGCCTGGGCATACCGGTGGCCACGTTGATCATCACCGCCGCGCTGAAAAGTTTCGACACCAACCTGGAACGGGCGGCTTCCAGTCTGGGAGCGCCGGTGCTGACGACCTTTTGGCTAGTGACTTTCCCGGTACTGCGTCCGGCCATTCTGGTCGCAGCTCTGTTTTCCTTCATTCAGTCGTTCGATGAGACGGTGATCTCCGTGTTCATTTCCGGTCGGGACACCGCCACCTTGCCACGGCAGATGTTCAACAGCTTCCGCATGGAAGCCGACCCGGTGATTTCCGCCGCGTCCTCATTCCTTTTCATCATGGTACTGGCCTGCATGCTCGTCCCGCTGGCCGCCCGCCTGACCCGGCGCGCCACCCGCGGCAGCATTCCCGCCCAGGCAGCCCACTGACCGTATACGGAGTTTTTGCCATGCCAGCCCGCTCACTTACGCTGCACAACGTCGTCAAGCGCTATGACAACCTACAACCAGCAGTCGACAACGTTTCACTGCAAATCGAACCCGGTGAGTTCGTGTCTTTTCTCGGCCCGTCCGGCTCGGGAAAAACCACCACATTGATGATGATCGCCGGCTTCCAGCAACCCACCAGCGGCGACATCCGTATTGCCGGTCGAGCCATTGACCAGGTTCCGCCCCATGCCCGAAACATCGGTGTGGTGTTTCAGAACTACGCACTGTTTCCGCACATGAGTGTGGCCGATAACGTCGGCTTCCCTCTGCGCATGCGCGGTGTTGGCAAGGCTGAGAAGGCCCGTCTGGTCGGCGCCGCTCTGGAGATGGTCGGTCTTGGCCAACTGGCCGCGCGCCAGCCGGCCGAGTTGTCCGGCGGTCAGCAACAACGAGTTGCACTGGCTCGCGCACTAGTATTCGAACCGGACCTGATTCTGCTGGATGAGCCGTTGGGCGCGCTGGACAAAAACATGCGCGAACACATGCAGATGGAGCTCAAGCGCATTCACAAGGAGCTGGGCGTGACGATGATCTACGTCACACACGACCAGACCGAAGCCATGACCATGTCCGATCGCATCGCGGTCTTCAACCAGGGACGGATCGAACAGATCGCCGAGCCACAGGAAATGTACTTGCGTCCGGCCACTCGATTCGTTGCCTCCTTTGTCGGCGACAACAATCTGCTCCCTGCTACCTGCATGGGCAACGGCCAGTACCGGGTCGACGGTATCGGCGACTTGCTGGCCGATGATCTGGCATTGCCCGCTGGCGCCAACGTCGATCTGCTGTTGCGTCCGGAAATGATCCGCGTGACCGAGCACGGCTCTAGCAGCGCCATGCTACAGGTTGAGGCCGCGGTCAACTACGGCGACAGCGTCCTGGCCATCGGCAAGCTCGGTAATTCACCGCTGCGGGTGCGTATCCCAGGCCCCCAGGCGCGCGGCCTGCAAGCAGGTCAGCAATTGCCGCTGCACTGGCATGCCAACGACATTCATGTGATCCCTGCGTTGCACGCATAACACCCTTTTCGACGGCCGCACCGTCCACCTGCAATGGAGAAATTTCATGAGTACCACCGACCTGCAGCAACGCGACATTGACAGCCTGCTACACCCTTACACCAATCATCATGCGCACCAAACGCAAGGCCCCCATGTGATCACCGGAGGTGACGGTATCTACGTCACCGATGATCAAGGCAATCGGTACATCGAGGGCTTGGCCGGGCTGTTCTGTGCTTCCCTGGGTTTCAGCGAACCGCGTCTGGCCCAGGCTGCCTTCGAGCAAATGCAACGCATGCCGTTCTATCACTCGTTCGCGCACAAATCGACATCGCCAAGCATCGAGCTGGCCGAGCGTCTGCTTGCCATGGCCCCGGTGCCGATGGCCAAGGTGTTCTTTGCCAACTCGGGTTCGGAAGCCAACGACACGGCGATCAAACTGGTGTGGTACTACCACAACGCGATTGGCCAACCGCAGAAGAAAAAAATCATCGCCCGTCAACGCGGATATCATGGCGTCACCGTGGCCTCGGCCAGCCTCACAGGCTTGCCGAACAACCACCGGGATTTTGATCTGCCGATCACCAACATCCTGCACACCGATTGCCCGCACTACTACCGTAACGGTCTGCCAGGTGAGAGTGAATCCGCGTTCGTCGACCGTTGCGTCGGCAACCTTGAGGCAATGATCTTGCGTGAAGGTCCGGAAACCATCGCGGCATTTTTTGCCGAGCCGGTAATGGTTTCCGGTGGTGTGATTCTTCCGCCAGAGGGTTACTTCGCCAAGGTGCAGGCACTGCTGCGCAAGTACGACATCCTGTTTGTAGTGGACGAAGTGATTTGCGGTTTTGCCCGCACCGGCAACATGTTCGGCTCGCAAACCTACAACCTACAACCCGACATGATCAGCCTTGCCAAACAACTCTCGGCCGCCTACATGCCGATATCTGCCCTGCTGATCAACGACAAAATAGATCAGGTACTCAAATCGCAAAGCGAGAAAATCGGCAGCTTCTCCCACGGTTTCACCTACGGCGGACACCCAGTGGCAGCAGCCGTCGCGCTGGAGGCACAAAAGATTTATCAAGAACGTGACATCCTGGGCCATGTTCGGCGTGTAGCGCCGCGCTTCCAGGCGGGCATCCGACGACTCGGCGAGCATCCGCTGATTGGCGAAGCGCGTGGCGTAGGACTGGTCGGCGGCCTGGAGTTTGTTCGTAACAAGGACACCCGTGAAACCTTTGCCTACGATCAGTCGGCGGCCGCCTATGCAGGACGACGGGCGCAAGTCCATGGCGTCATCACCCGAGGCCTGGGCGATACACTGAGTCTGTGCCCGGCGCTGATTATTCAGGAATATGAAATCGACGACCTGATCGATCGGATCGAACGTGCACTGGATGACACCTTGGTATGGGCCCGGGAACAAGGCTTGGTGGACGCCTGATGAACACTCAAGCCTATACGTCACTTGCGTTGTTCATCGATGGGCAATGGCTAAGTGATCAACGTGCCACCGAGTCGGTACTCGACCCTGCCTTCGGCACTGAGCTTGGCCGGTTGCCGCATGCCACCGACCAGGATCTCGAAAATGCACTGTCCAGTGCCGAACGCGCCTTCAAACACTGGCGCAACAGTTCGCCAATGCTGCGATCGCAAATCCTGCGCAAATTCGCCACGCTGATTCGTGAGCAGGCTGACGCCATTGCTCTCGACATCTCGCGCGACCAGGGTAAACCGCTGGCCGAAGCCCTTGGTGAAGTACGCTTTGCCGCCGAGCACGCGGAATGGCACGCCGAGGAATGCCGACGCCTTTACGGACGCATCATTCCCGCCCGTGACAGTCGCGTGCGCCAGAGCGTGATGCTCGAACCTGTCGGGGTCTGCGCTGCTTTCACACCCTGGAACTTCCCGTTCAGCCAGGCCTTGCGCAAAGTATGTGCAGCTCTGGGCGCGGGCTGCACCCTGATTCTCAAGGGACCGGAAGATACGCCTTCAGCGATTATGGCCATCGGCCGTCTGCTGCAACAGGCAGGCCTGCCCGATGGTTGTCTGAATCTGCTGTGGGGGGAGCCGGCGCGTATCTCCCAGGCGCTGATCAGCGATCCAAGGGTGAGCAAAATCTCGTTTACCGGCTCAGTGCCAGTGGGCAAGCAGATCGCCGCCCTCGCCGGCGTGCACATGAAGCGCTGCACAATGGAACTGGGCGGTCACGCCCCCGTATTGGTTTTCGCGGACGCCGATGTAGATGCGGCGGCCGACGCACTCGCCGCCAACAAACTGCGCAACGCGGGTCAGGTCTGCGTATCGCCGAGTCGCTTTTATGTGCAGCGTGAGGTCCATGAGCGGTTCCTCGAGCGCTTCGTCGCCCGAATCGCTGAAGCTCGAATCGGCAACGGCCTGGAAGAAAATGTCGACATGGGGCCGCTATGCCACGGGCGGCGAGTACTGGCGATGGAAGAGTTGGTGGCCGATGCACGCAGCCTCGGCGCGCAGATCGCTTGCGGCGGTGAACGGATCGGCCAGGTGGGTAATTTTTTCGCGCCGACCGTGATCCACGATGCCCCACAACACATTCGCCTGCTGCGAGAAGAGCCGTTCGGTCCGTTAGCAGTGGTCGTACCTTTCGATGACTTCAATCAGGCAATCGAGATGGCCAACGCCCTGCCCTATGGTCTGGCGTCTTATGTGTTCACTGCCTCCTCGGCACGCGCCCAACACGCTTCGCAGTCGCTGGCTGCCGGAATGGTCAGCATCAATCATTTTGGCCTGGCGCTACCGGAAACACCGTTTGGTGGCATCAAGGACAGTGGTTATGGCAGCGAGGGCGGCAGTGAGACTTTCGCAGGCTACCTGAACACCAAATTCGTCACTCATTACGAAAACTTCCCCCACTGAACCACTCGGTCAATTCACGAAGGATTGCTCCATGCTTGAAGTTATTGATACCTGTATTGCTCGCTCCAAAGCTCCGCTGAACGGCACCGTACGCGCGGGGCAACTCGTCTATTCCGCGCACATTTCTAAAGACCCGGAAACCGGCGCCATTGTCGACGGCGACATCGAGCAACAAACCCGACAAGCCCTGAACAACCTGCTACAAGCCATGGAAGCGGCCGGTGGCAACCTGACCAACGTCGCGCACATGCAAATCTTCCTGACCGAGCGGACCGACTCGCCGGGCATGAACAAGGTTTACGGGGAGTTCTTCAAGGAGCCCTACCCTTGCCGGGCAACGGTAGTGGTCAAGGAACTGCTGTCTCCTGGAGTTCGTATCGAACTGGTAGCGCAGGCCGTATTCCCTGCCTGATCCAGTCACCTTCAAACCCTGATCGTCCCTCTCGGCCCGCTGTCCCGCAGTGGCCGTCGAACGGGTTCGTTCGCCCAAAAATCGTCCACGGATGTATGGCGAATCACCAAGCAGGACGCTCCAGCCGGCTTTGCCTCTACCAGCAACGCCATTTCTGACTGCCGACATTTGTCGGTGCTGACTTTTAGCGCCCACAACAATAACAGCCTGTGCGTAAGCCACGGCAACCAGCTGAAATTCCAGGAGTAGCACCATGCACATCACGGCAAAATTGCTGATGACCACCATCGGTTTGAGCGGCGCCGATTTCGCCTTCGCGTCAGACAAAGAACAAGGCTTCCTGCAGGGCAGTCACGCCACGCTTTTGGCCCGAACCCTGTATTTCAATCAGGACTATCACAACTCTGCTTCCTCCCGGACCGACACAGAGGACACCAGCCAAGGGTTCATTTTCAAGTATGGCTCGGGATTCACCGAAGGGCCCGTAGGCGTTGGCTTCGACGCCTATGGGCTGTTGGGCGTCAAACTGGACAGCGACGCAGGTCATGATCGATGGCCTACCATTCCTGCGGGTGCAGCAAGCACTTCGGAGACAGGAGCCACCATCAAGCTACGAGCCGGTCAGACCACACTCAAGTACGGCGACCAGTTCGTTTCAATCCCGGTGCTGGCCACGATGATGGGACGCCTGCTGCCAGAAACCACCCAAGGCACTTTGATCCACAGTGAAGACATCCCTGGATTGAGCCTAGATGCCGGACACTTTACCGCCATGGGCTCACAGTTCACTGCACGCCACGATGGTAAAGACCTGACCCGGGCCAATGTCGCCGGGGGTCGATACCGCTTCAACGATAGCCTCAACGCGGGCCTGTACTACTCCAACGTGGCTGACAACTTCGAGAAACGCTATGCCGACCTGTCCTGGACCGCGCCGCTGGGCTCGTCGGATACGTTAAAGACCGATTTTAACCTGTACCGCACAACGGGACTGGGCACAGAGCTCAGTGGCCATGTCGACAACACTATCTGGAGCCTTTCCAGCGCCTGGAAACACGGACCGCATACCCTGACCGCCGCCTTCCAGAAAAGCAGCGGTGAAACCGGATATGTCTATGGTGTGGATGGCGGGAGTGCGATATGGCTGGCCAACTCAGTGCAGTATTCGGACTTCATGGAAAAAGACGAGACATCTTGGCAAGCCCGCTACGATTTCGACTTCGCGGCGCTGGGTGTTCCGGGTCTAAACGCAATGGTGCTTTACATCCGCGGTCAGCATATTGACAACGGTACAGTCGATGACGGCAAGGAGTGGGAGCGCAACATCAACCTGCGTTACGTAGTGCAGTCCGGTGTTGCCAAGGATCTGGGATTTCAGCTACGCCACGCGTCCCATCGTTCAAGCGCACTGGGCAATAGTCTGGATGAGATGCGCCTGGTTGTGGATTACCCAGTAAGCCTGTTTTAAGCCGCAGAACCAGGCTGGCGCTGCAGTCGCAACGTCTTCTCGAGCCAGCGTTGCGTTTTTCATCGCGCCTGAAGCGACAGCCTGATCATATGCCACCAGGGCCAGAGATAGCAGTAATGAACTATCGGTGAGTGCTGGCCTTTAATGGCAGATGGATTGTGGGATTCAACTCATAGTCCACAGGCAGAAATCGGCCGATTCTGTTGAAAAAGTAGCTCCCCTGGCTGACCTCCGGCAAAATCTCTTCATTGGCCGGAGGGGGATCACACAGCATGATGGGACAGTTATCGAGTGGGCAGGAGCGACTGTTTTACTCGTTCAACCTTGAAGATCACATCCCAGCCAATCACCTTCTGCGCAGCATTGATCAATGTCTCGATCTGAGCGACCTGCGCCATTACCTGGCCGATTTCTATAGCCCGATTGGGCGTCCGTCGATTGATCCTGAACTGATGATTCGCATGCTGATCGTGGGCTATTGCTATGGCATTCGCTCAGAGCGGCGGCTGTGCGAAGAGGCACATTTGAACCTGGCTTATCGCTGGTTCTGCCGGTTAAGCCTTGAAGATGAAGTCCCCAATCACTCGACCTTTTCCAAAAATCGACACGGCCGTTTTCGGGACAGCGATCTCTTTCGCTGGCTGTTCAATGAAGTGCTGCGTCGTTCATGGATGCAGGCTTGGTCAAAGGTGAAGGCTTTGCCGTGGACGCCAGCATCATCAAAGCGGACGCCAGTCGGCAGCGCGGTGTACCGGGCGATGAACAGGTCAACTGGAGCGATCCGTCCCTGAGCACCCGCGCCGTGCGTGAGTACCTTGAGGCACTTGATGAAGAGGCTCTGGCCGAAACGCTACCGAAGCGCCTATCGCTGACTGATCCTCAAGCCCGCTGGACCGCTGCTCCAGGTGGCCCAGCGTTCTACGCTTACTCCACGAATTATCTGATCGATACCGAACACGGTGTCATCGTGGATGTGGAACCCACACCGGCTCATCGCACGGCCGAAGTCGAGAGCACCAAGATCATGATCGACCGGGTCGAGACGCAGTTCGACATCAAGCCGGTACGCCTCATTGGCGACACCGCTTATGGAACCGCACCGATGCTGGCCTGGATGGTAGAGGAAAAGGACATCGAGCCGCATGTGCCGGTGTGGGACAAAACCGAGCGCAAGAACGACAGTTTTTCGAGCACCGATTTCCACTGGAATAAAGAGACTGAGGAATACCGCTGTCCGGCCGGCAACGCTTTGCGTAGCGAATGGCGAGCCTTCAAGAATGAGCGTTCGCACGTCACCAAAGCCAACACCATCATCTTCCGATCCAGCCAGAGCGACTGCATAGCGTGTCCGATGAAAGCCCAGTGCTGCCCGAACACTGCGTTCCGCAAAATCGCTCGCAGCGTCCATGCAGCTGCTCGTGATGTGGCTCGGCGCATTGCTAGCAACGCCGGCGTATCAGCGCTCTCGCCACGAACGTAAAAAGGTCGAAATGTTGTTCGCCCACCTCAAGCGCATCCTGAAACTGGATCGCTTGCGACTACGTGGTATGAGTGGCGCGACCGATGAGTTCACGCTGGCGGCTGCGGTACAGAACCTGCGTCGACTGGCCAAACTTACATCTCAAGGGCCACCTGCCACGGGATAGGTGCGCCTGCACGAAGCAAAAAACCTCAAATTAACCCAATAACAGAGCAGCAAAGGTCAACGAAGGGCCGAGAAACCACTCAATGTGGTGAGTAGGTTCTCCGGTGGTAGCCGTGCCTGAGTTCAGGCGATCTGAAAATCCGACTTTTTCAACAGAATCGGCCAGAAGGAGACACTCGCGACTTGCTAGACCAGCGGCGCTGGCGAGAACGAGTCCTACAGAACTCTCCTCATCCCTTCCCTTCTAGCTGGGCCCCACCGAAAGTTTCTATAAACTGTCGCGTCATCCAATGAATCTCGGCGCCAACGTCGTCCGCATGGGCGAGCCGATCCGCGACTATCAATTTACCAACTTGCCTAACTCTAGACCGCTAATCCCCAGAAGTTCGCGAAGGACCTTTTTTCAGACGATGCTCCAACTGTCGGCGAGTAATACTGAGAAGCCGCGCAGCCTTCGAGATGTTGCCATCAGCCCGAGCAAGTGCACGACTGACTGACGTATCGATGAGTTCTTCCAGGGGATGTTCATCCAGCCAACGCTCAATGATTTGCTGGCGTTGTTGTGGAGTATCGATTTTTTTTGGCAATTCCGGCTCCCGAATCGAAGAAAGAAACAGGTCACTCAGGCCGATGGGCTCATTTTCATCAGCCAGCACCACTCCGCGCTCGATGATGTTCTCCAGCTCTCGCACATTACCCGGGTAGTCGTACTCCAGGAGCGCCCGCACAGCCGCCCGCGAAAGTCCCTTAATCGAGCGTTTGTGCAAGGTGGAGAAGCGCTTGATGAAATAACGGATGAGCAATGGAATGTCGTTTCGCCGCTCGCGCAGAGCCGGAATGTGAATGGGCACTACGTTGATGCGATAGAACAGATCTTTACGGAAGCGGCCCTGTCGAACGTCTTCTTCCAAATCCGCATTTGTTGCGGCAATGACCCGAATATCGACTGGGTATGGGGCATCACCACCTAACCGATCCACTTCACGTTCCTGCAGCACGCGAAGAAGCTTTTCCTGCGCCACTGAGGTCAGGGTACCGATTTCGTCGAGGAACAGTGTGCCGCCATTAGCCTGTTCGAAACGCCCGGGCCTGGTACGCGTAGCGCCGGTGAAGGCGCCCTTTTCCACCCCGAACAGCTCCGACTCGATCAGCGTTTCTGGCAGTGCGGCGCAGTTGACGGCCACGAACGGTTTGCCTGCTCGGTGGCTGAGCTGGTGCAGCAGTCGGGCAAAGCGCTCTTTGCCGACGCCTGTCTCCCCTTGGAAAAGCACGGTGACATTCCGAGGCGCGATCTTCTCGATCCGTCTGCAAGTAGCGAGAAAGCTAGGGTCGGCTCCGATCAGATCGGAGATAGCCAGGGCGTCATCAAGTATCGGATCATTCAGGGAGGTATTGATGTAATCGGTGGAGCCGAACAACTCCAGCTGGTCAGCATCGGGCCCCCATTCCTCGATAGGCTTGCCGATGATACGGCATTGCGCATGCCCCATACCGCGACACTCAATCTCGCGAAACAGCACCGTGCGGCCGAAGAAGGCGCTGGTAAAGCCGGATGCATGGCCGATCTGCATCCAGCACACCGGTTCGGCGGAAAGGGGCAGATGCGCCAAGTGGGCGCTGGCCTCGATGGAGTCGTGCCAGATCTGTTCGACATAGTGGTGGCCGGACTCGACGTCCACCTCCATGCGCAGCGTCTCCACAAGAGTCACTCCTTCCATCGCGTGTAGCAATGGCCCAGCCATGAAGGCGTGATCGCTTTCGTCGCCCCGCAGGTTTCGCGCGAGCTCGGCATCGCTTGAACCGGCTGCATAGCCCATTCGCGCCAGGAGACGACGCGAGTGAGCAACGCCTATTTCGGCGATCAACTCACGCCGGAATGCAGCGAAAGCGGGCAATTTCATCAGGAAGGCACGCTGGTTGCCGAGCCAGATTTTGCCCTTTTCAGGCTCCAGTCGTAGCAGCTGGATCAAATCTTGTGGAAATTGTTGCGTATTCATGGCGATTCAACATTTTTGTTGTTATTCACATCACCTATAACAAATACGTTAATTAACAGCAATGCTTACTCTGACTGCTACCGATGAGTAAAATACTCAAGCGATTGTTTTATATGAATAATCAACTTTTTCGCAGCTTTGGCACACAGCTTGCTCTTCCTATCGTAGTCGTCATGCGCCGGAGGGTCCCCTCCCCGCAAGGCGAACTCCCAACAATAAGATAGTGGTACCGGACTTGGCAGTCCGGTGTCAGGAGAGTGATAACAATGACAATGAATGTGCTAAATCTCCCCGTGGATAGCTGCGATGCCACTGATCATTCTGACGCCGATGTCGCCATCGTCGGAGCCGGCCCGGTAGGTACCCTGCTTGCGATCCTGCTGGGTCAGAAAGGACACCGAGTAACACTCGTGGAGCGCTGGAAAGAGCGCTTTGAGCGCCCCCGCGCCGTGACTTTCGACCATGAGATTGCCAGGATCCTCGCTAGCCTCGGCATTGACTCCGACAACGACTCGGCCATCGACTACCACGACGACTTTTACTACTGGCGTGATGCCAAGGGTGAAGATCTGCAGATCGTCGACTGGAAAAGCACCTCGGCATCGGGTTGGCGGGTTCGTTACTGGTTCTATCAACCGGACCTCGAAAAGCGCCTGCTGGATATCGCCGCTACCATTCCGAGTATTCAGTTGATCCGTGGCTGGGAAGCCCAAACGCTCAGCCAGGATGAGAATGGTATTTGTCTGGGTGGCCACAGCGAAGGTTCAGAAGTGCCCACTCGAATTCGCGCCAAGTATGTTGTGGGCGCGGATGGCGCGAACAGTTTTGTGCGCAAGGAGCTGGACCTCAGCTTTGTCGATTGTGGCTTCTTCTACGACTGGTTGATCCTCGACATGATCCCGCATCAGGAGCTCGCAATCGATCCTGTGCATTGGCAGCTATGCGATCCGAAGCGGCCTACGACCATCGTGCCTGGCGGCCCCGGTCGCAAACGTTGGGAATTCATGGCTCTTCCCGGCGAATCTGCCGAAGAATTAGCGTCTCCTGAAAGTGCCTGGAAGCTGATGGCCCCTTGGGGAATTACGCCGGAGGTTGCAACGATCGAGCGCAGTGCCGTGTACCGCTTCCAGGCGTGCTATGCCGAATCCTGGCGCAACGGCCGCGGGCTGATTGCGGGTGACGCGGCGCACTTGATGCCCCCCTTTGCCGGAGAAGGCATGTGCGCGGGCCTGCGAGATGCAGTAGCCCTGAACTGGCGTCTGGATGCCATCCTCACCGGCAAGATGACGGATGAGGTGCTTGACAGTTACACCACCGAGCGTCGCGAACACGCCAAACACTACATCGAATTCTCCATGGAGCTCGGGCGCATCATCTGCATCACCGATCCGGCTGAGGCGGCAGAGCGTGACGTGCGCATGAAGGCAGAACTGGAAGCATCCGGGCGCGTTCCGGTACCCACCGACAAGGCAACCCTGGGCCCGGGAGCCTGGTGCCGCAATGCGGGTCATGCCGGCGAACTGTCGGTCCAAGGCATCGTCAGCAAAGGCGGGCAGCGTGGCCGCTTCGATGACATCGTCGGCCGCGGCTGGCTAGTCATCGGTTTCGGGGAGTCACCCCGCCAGGCGCTGAAAGCAAGTCAACTGGATGCTCTGGAGCAGATGAACGCGCAGTTCGTCACGCTGGGCGCAATCGGCAACCCCTGTGACGTGGAAGACGTTGACGGTACCTATGCTGCCTGGCTTGAAAGCATCAATGCGCGCTACCTGGTGATTCGCCCTGACTTTTATGTCGCAGCCAGCGCGTGGTCGGCCGATGCCCTGCAGCTCCAGCTGGATGAACTGCTGGAGCAGCTTTATCTGACGCCAGTCGACCAAGCCTTTCCATGCGCAGGCATCGTCACCTCCGCCTGACCGAACCGACCAGGAGTATTTTCTGATGACCGATTTCACCTACACCAACAACCCCGCACGAGTCATTTTCGGTGCAGGCAGCTCTCAGCGAGTGGCTGAAGAACTCAAGGCCCTGGGCTGTCAACGTGCCTTGGTGCTTTCAACCCCCTCGCAACGGGAGGACGCTGAACGGCTCAACGACACATTAGGAGGGCTGGGCGTCGGCGTATTTTCTAACGCGACAATGCACACGCCCGTCGAGGTGACCGAAGAAGCGCTGAGAACCTATATTGAGCTGGGCGCAGACTGCGTTGTGGCCATAGGGGGCGGCTCCACCATTGGCTTGGGCAAGGCAATTGCGTATCGCAACGACGCGCCGCAGGTGGTGGTGCCGACAACCTATGCCGGTTCTGAAGTCACACCGATTCTCGGGCAGACGGAAAACGGCATAAAAACCACCGTGAGTTCTGCGTCGATCTTGCCCGAAGTCGTGATCTACGACCCAGAGCTGACACTGGGGCTGCCCGTCTCCATGAGTGTTACTAGCGCCCTCAATGCAATGGCCCATGCGGTGGAAGCGCTCTATGCCCGCAATCGCAACCCCATCACCTCGCTGATGGCGGTGGAAGGAATTCGCGCGTTGAAGGAGGCCTTGCCGGGGGTGGTCCAGCAACCAGAGTGTATCGCCACTCGCAGTACGGCCCTATATGGCTCATGGCTGTGCGGCACAGTGCTGGGCACCGTCGGCATGGCCCTGCACCATAAGCTTTGTCACACCCTGGGCGGCAGCTTTAATTTGCCCCATGCCGAAACCCACGCCGTCATGCTGCCTCACACGGCTGCGTACAACCAGGTCGCTGCGGCTGACGCCTTGCGCCCCGTGGCCGAACTGTTCGGTGGACAGCTGGGAAGCGGATTCTACGACTTTGCCGCCGCGCTGGGTGCTCCGCTGGCTTTGAAGGATCTGGGCTTGAATGAACGCGACCTGGACCATGTGGCGGATTTGGCCGTCAAGAACCCCTACTGGAATCCGCGACCAGTCGAGCGGGATGCCATCCGCGAACTCCTGCAACGGGCCTGGTCCGGCCAACGACCGGAATAACCAAGCGGGGGCGACTGCGAGCGGAAACCCTCTACCCACCCGTTATGACCCCAAATACAATCCAGGTGGACAAGATGATCGAATTTTTTACCGAAGAAGGCTCGGCGAAGACCGTTAACGCACGCATGGGAGAAACCATTAACCCGCGCCTGCGCACCGTAATGGCTTCGTTGATTGAGCACCTCCATGGCTTCATCAAGGACGTTGAGCTGACCGAACCCGAATGGGAAGTGGCGATCGACTTCCTGACCAGGACGGGGCAAATCTGCTCTGAGCATCGTCAGGAATTCATCTTGCTCAGCGATACCCTGGGTGTCTCTATGCTGGTGGACGCCATCAACTCCCGGCGGCCCCAAGGCGCCACCGAAAATACGGTATTCGGGCCTTTCCACGTTGACGGCGCACCTATTCGTGAAATGGGTGACACCATCTCCCTGGATGAAAAGGGCGAAAGCTGTGTTTATGAAGGGCGAATCCTGGACTTACAAGGGAACCCCATCGAGGGCGCCGTGCTGGATGTCTGGTCAGACAACATTGATGGCTACTACGACGTGCAGCAACCGGACCTGCAACCAAAATGGAATAATCGTGGTCGATTTGTGACCGGAGCTGATGGACGCTACAGCTTCCGCGGCATCAAACCGGTGTCCTACCCTATTCCAGACGATGGCCCAGTGGGCCAGATGCTGGCGCAACTCGGACGCCATCCGTGGCGACCGGCGCATATGCATTTCATGCTCAGTGCCGAGGGTTACCAGCGCATCGTGACGCACACGTTCGCCGCCGGTGATGAGTACTTGACCTCCGACACGGTGTTCGGTGTGAAGGCCTCACTGATCCAGACATTCGAGCAGAGTCAAAATGGCGCCACTCAGTGGAAAGCCGAGTTTGACTTTGTCCTGGTGCCCCGCTAACCACCAGAACAGCTTTTTTCTACGCCTGGAACTCCCGTGCCGGTTGAGTGCGGCGACTTGTTGCGCCGGCACACTCCTATTACAAGAACAATAACGGAACACACTATGAAAAACCCACGCAGCTATCGTGCAGATGCTTCTTATGAGTGGAAAGCTGTAACTCTATTGGCGCTCGGCTTCGGACTGGTGAGTATCGATCGCTTCATGATCATGCCGCTGTTCCCAGTCATGATGAAGGACCTGAATCTGAATTATCAGGACCTCGGCCTTATCACGGGAATCCTCGCTGTGACGTGGGGTGTCTCGTCGCTATTCATGGGCAAGCTGTCCGATCGCTTCGGCCATCGCGCGATCATCGTGCCCGCCGTCATACTCTTTTCTCTGCTGGCCGGCTTCAGCGGACTGGCGAGCGGCCTGCTCAGCCTAATGTTGATTCGCGCGGTGATCGGCGCAGCGGAGGGCGCTTACACCCCGGCGAGTATTGTTGCGACACTGGATGCTTCGAAACCGAGCCGACACGGCTTGAACCTGGGTATCCAGCAGGCGGCAATGCCGCTCTTTGGGCTCGCACTGGCGCCGATTCTGGTGACTCAGTTGTTGCACGTCGTAGCGTGGCATTGGGTCTTCGCCCTGGTGATGATCCCCGGGCTGATCGTCGGATTTCTGCTGCATAAGGTGTTACGAAACACCGATCCGAACGCTGCTGCTGAACACACAATCACGCATGATGCGACCAGCCACCGCTGGACTGACGTTTTCAAAAGTCGCAATGTGCCGCTGAACATCCTTGGCATGATGTGCTGGCTGACGGTCCTCGTGGTGCTGGGCGCATTCCTGCCCAACTACCTGCTGGACTACATGGGGCTGAGCCTGGAGCAGATGGGCTATGTCCTCTCGGCCATTGGATTCGGAGGCGCTGCGGGGACCATCCTTCTGCCGTGCCTCTCCGACCGTATCGGTCGCAAGCCGGTCATGGTTCTGTCGGTCATCGGCGGCGTTGCCTCGCTCTATCTGCTGATCAACACCGGCGCCGACACTACCCGCTTGTTCATTTCCCTGTTTCTGACGGTCTTCTTCGACTTCGGACTCATTTGCCTGACCGTCGGCCCCGCAACCACCGAGTCAGTACCCGCACGGCTGATGTCGACCGCGTCTGGCTTCGTAGTCGGCATGGGTGAGATTTTCGGCGGCGGCATTGCGCCCAGCCTGGCGGGCTATGTCGCGCATAACCATGGCATCCAGTACACCTTGCTGTTGGCGATTGGGGCCATGGCCGCAGGGCTACTGATTACGCTTGCAATCAAGGAAACAGCACCGGTGCGTATCGCATCGGTCCTCAAAACCACCTGATTGCATTACCCATACACAGATTGAGCACAGAAACCTCGCCTGCGGTAAGGCAAGGTTTCCGGTCTTACTCATCGCAAAAAAAGCCATGACCGTCACCCCGCTGCACTGACTAACCACCAGGGCTACTTGCCACGAAATCAGTACCTCGAAACTTACCAAGGAAAACTTCCATGCCCATTATCACTATCAACCTGCTTGAAGGCCGCACTGATGATCAGAAAGAGCAGCTGATCCATGAAGTAACTGAGGCCTGTCACAAGGCCATTGGTGCGCCTCGGGAGTCAGTGAGGATCATCATCTCCGATATGCGCAAACAACATTACGGGATTGGCGGCGCCTCCAAGGCTAAGTCGGAAAGCCAGTGACGGCAGTCAAGAACTGCTGTCTATTTACGCCAAAGAATTTATGCATTATCACCCTTAATAAGTATTAAGTTCTGACATAGCGGAATTCACGATGAACCCTAATAAAAACAATATCGATACAATCAGAACATCACCACGACTCAGCATTCAGGGGCTCTTATTCGGTACAAGTCTGAGCCTGCTGACAGCAGGACTTTCAGGCCACGTACAGGCCACTGAGAGCGGCGGTTCCAGCTATCCAATGGGTGCCGAAAACTACATGAGCGGAGCCATGCCGCCACCAGGGATTTACGGCATTGTTTACTCCAGTCATTACGATGCAGATTCATTACGCGGCAACGGTGGGGAAAAACTGCCGGTGGATTTTCGAGTGCGGGCCAGTTCAATAGATCCGCGATTCATTTGGGTCACCGATCAACAGATATTGGGGGGGACCCTAGCGTTTCATACCATCATGCCATTGGTTGACCTCAACGTAGGCCTCAATGGCCAGTCGCAAAGAAAGCAAGGGCTGGGCGATATGACATTCGGGGCAGCGCTGGGCTACCACCTGAGCGACAAGCTACACACCATCGTCGCCCTCGATGTCATGGCTCCTACCGGTGAATACGACCGTCACGACTTGGCCAATATCGGTCGTAACTACTGGGATATCCAGCCTGTCTTGGCAGTGTCGTATATCGACCCCAAAGGTTTGAATGCCGATGCGAAAATCATGTATGACTTCAACCTGAAAAACCACGCTACCGATTACACGTCAGGCCAAGAGTTTCACGTGGACTATTCGATAGGTTGGGGGCTTGGCAATGGTTGGGTAGTGGGTGTGGGTGGCTACGTTTATCAGCAAACTACGGATGATCGGCAGAATGGTGAGCGTATCGAAAATAATAAGGGACGCGCGGTTGCCATTGGTCCCTCGATCAAATATGCCAGCAGCAAAGGTTGGTTTCTAACGGCGAAATGGCAACAGGAATCCAACGTACGAAATCGTGCGGAAGGTGAAGCCTACTGGTTGAAACTGACAGTACCATTTTAAAGTTGGCCGTTTCCGAAGCTGCCCCCATAAATTTCTATGGTGGGCACCTTTGTCACGATATATATCGTGGAACACATTCAACTTGCATTAGCACGCTGATATCGGCTGTGACATCTGAATCATCCGCCTGACGGAGTCAGCATTCTGAACTTTCGACGCCTGTTGAAGAAACACGAGTCAAGTCGGTGGTTGACATTCCGGTGCAGGATTTCACGACCCGCCGACTCAATTGATAAACGCCATGGATCGGGGCTGGTTCTGCCTCGCTCCGAGGCTCTCGGCGCAAGCACCGAAGAGGCCGCCAGACCTATTGTTTGGAAGGACAGTCGATGTGCATAGACTAGGAAATTAACATGAGAATCGTTGCACAAGCTCTCGCCGCCAAGGCACAAGAAAAAACTCATTCAATCTCTCCTGACGCTACAGTGTTCGAAGCCATAAGTCGTATGGCTGAAAAGAATGTGGGGGCACTCATCGTCCAGGAGCTCGACCAGCTCGTCGGTATCGTCAGTGAGCGCGACTATGCTCGAAAATTGGTCCTGCTCGGTCGCGCATCAGTGGCGACGCCGGTGAGCGCCATCATGAGCACTCCGGTCATTACGGTCACGCCAAAAGAATCCACGCAACGCTGCATGCAACTGATGACCAAAGGTCATATACGTCATCTTCCCGTTGTAGAAGACGACAAGGTCATTGGTATTGTCTCCATAGGAGACTTGGTCAAAGAAATTATTACTGAACAACAAGATCTTATTGAACACCTTCAAAAGTACATTCGCGGAGAGTGATGTGTTCCCGATTGAATGCCACGCTGATCGTAGTTGAGTATCGGACCGGCGTTTGTCGATGCACTGGATGTCCATATTGCTGTAACCCATGGCCTGGCGCCAACCTTGTATATCGAAGCGCACTTCACAGCCGAAAGGGCGGATCTGCTACCTGCCACTTCCGCCAATCGGCTATGGCCTTTGGCTGGCTTCGCACAGGCAGCTTTGGGTTGTGGATTCAACCGGTCGATGCAACAGATTGGCTAAATCGTTCAGCGGGGGAAGCAACTCCTTCTTCAGAGCCCCGCGAGCCTGTATGAAGAGTGTGCAATAGATCGTCTCGTGTGACACCTGATAGCTCGTATCGTCCGGGTAAGTGCGCTTTAGCCAGCCGGCAATTTGCTCCGGTGACCACTGCAATTGAAGCTTGTCTGCAACAATTTGCGCCACCGCACGGTTCTCAACAAGCTTGCAGACCTTAGGTCGATGGGCGCGATCCCAGGCAGCCTGATCAGCTTGAATAGCTCGGTAATATCCTTGACCACCGTTACGCCTGATCTCACGGCTAACGGTCGAAGCTGCTCGCCCCAGCAGCGTTGCAATGGAACGGACCGAGTTACCTGCCACCACTGCACGCGAAATCTCTTCGCGTTCAGCCAACGTCAGCGCCAATCTGGACCTGCGGCGTACAGTGGGTCTGATACCGCCTGTTTCCGACAAGATACGCTGTATCGATGAGTGATTTCGATCAAATAGCTGGGCTATGTGCTGGAGAGAGTCGCCTTTCTGCCAGTGATCCCACATCAGTTTTTTCTGGCTTTCGGTGTAATAGATCCGAGGTCTCTGCTTCATTTGCAACACTCCTTCTGCTTACACAGAATTTAGTTGTGTTGCGTCGACCGGTTGAATCCACAGTCGATAACTGTCAGTCAGCAATATCAGCTCAAGTCCAACTTTAGTCGGCCGTATCGGCGAACAAGCGAACAAGCGAACAAGCGAACAACTTAGCCGTTCCTAACGCCATCGGTTCAAGGCTGATTCAGGGTTTTGGCCCTCTTCTCCAGCTTGGCACTGACAGTCAAGTCGTGTGGCGCTCCCAATCAAGACAACCTACCGATCGTTAGTAAAAAATAAAAACGTAAAAAACAACAACTTCGCGCGAAACAGCCTGCAGGGCATCCGCTGAATCGGACCCTACTCTCTCTATGCGGCGACCGCCGGCGGCAGCAAGCGCGGTTCGTGCCATTTGGCGGGCAGCTGCTTTGAAGCATTAAATTGGTTTGAGATAAACATGACTCACAATCCTAAAATCGATTTCATCTACCTGTCAGAACAGGACATGATCCGGGCTGGTGTCACCGACATGGCTACTTGTGTCGATACCATGGAGGAAATGTTTGGCCTGCTGTATCAGGGCGATTACCGCATGGCTGGCCCGAATAACGATTCGCACGGCGCTATGGTGACCTTTCCGGAGAATTCACCGTTCCCCAACATGCCCAAACCCACTGCAGATCGTCGAATGATGGCGATGCCCGCCTACTTGGGCGGCAGCTTTTGCACAGCAGGCGTGAAATGGTACGGCTCCAATATCGCCAACCGCGAAAAAGGCCTGCCGCGTTCGATCCTCATGTTCACCCTCAACGACCCGGACACCGGCGCGCCGTTAGCACACATGTCGGCAAACCTGTTGTCGGCCTACCGCACCGGTGCCATTCCGGGCGTAGGCGCGAAACACTTGGCGCGCAAAGACTCCAAGGTTATTGGCTTGCTGGGACCTGGTGTGATGGGCAAAACCACCGTCGCTGCATTCATGGCCGTCTGCCCCCTGGTCGACACGATCAAGGTCAAGGGTCGTGGCCAAAAGAGCTTGAACGACTTCATCCGCTGGGTCGAAGAGACCTACCCACAGATCGTCAACATCCACATCGTCGACACCCTTGAACAGGTTGTGCGGGATTCGGATCTGGTCTGCTACGCCAGTTCCGGCGAAGTCGGCAACCCCGACATCTATCCGATCGTCCGTCGGGAATGGGTCAAGCCCGGCGCGTTTCTGGCGATGCCCGCGTCCTGCAACATCGATGAAGCGATGGAACAGGCAGATTTACGTAAGGTAGTAGATAACACCGGTCTCTATCAGGCTTGGTACGAAGAACTTCCCAAGCCAGCGCACCACCATGTTCCGGTCATCGGTGTGCGCTTCATGGACATGATCGCCGAAGGAAAACTGCGTCCCGAGCAAATCGAAGACATCGGCAAGATCATCTGCGGCGAAGCACACGGTCGTCAGAACGACGAAGAAATCATCCTCATGTCAGTTGGCGGCATGCCAGTCGAGGATGTGGCCTGGGGCACTGTCATTTACCGCAATGCCATCGAGAAAGGTATTGGCGTGAAATTGAACCTGTGGGATGCGCCGACTCTGTCCTGATCCTCGTCCATTTTTTGAAAAAGGTTTCCAGCATGACTCATATTACCAAACTCAAAACCGGCTCGAAGTTCGAAGAGATGGCCAGCTACTCCCGCTTGGTGGCGGTGGATAACTGGATCTACGTGTCCAACACCGCAGGCCGCAACCCGGACACTCAAGTCATCCCTGAGGATGTGATGGAACAGGCGCATCAAGTATTCGCCAACATCGAGCGGGCTCTGGCCGCAGTAGATTCAAGCCTGGCGGACGTCGTCTGCTCCCGCGTGTTTATCCAGAACCCGGAAGATGTTCCGAGTGTGATGGCGTTGATCGGCGAAAAGTTTCGCGGTATCAACCCGGCCAGCACCGTGACCTGTCCACCGCTGGGATCGACAGTCTACAAAGTGGAACTGGAAGTGACTGCCTACCGCGGCGCTTCAAGTGCGCAGGTTCAGGAAATTACCCTGGCCTCTTAACGAGTAGATCAAACCCTTTGGGCACTGTCGCCCGTGTTTCAGTTGAGTCTTTCCATGTCGCCCACAATCGCACCCGTCTCTACCTCAAGCCAGCTGCCACCAGCAACCACTGTCGTCATCATCGGAGGAGGCATCATCGGCCTGACCGCTGCATTGACACTGGCAGAACGCTCCATTCCGGTGGTGGTGATAGAGAAAGGCCGGATCGCAGGCGAACAGTCGTCCCGCAATCTGGGCTGGGTACGAAAGACCAGTCGGCACGCTGAAGATATTCCGCTGGCACTGGCGGCTGATCGTCTTTGGGCGCAGATGCCCGAACGGGTAGGTGCCGATGTCGGCTATCGTCAGGCGGGCATCATGTTCCTTGGGCGCACGGAAGCGCAGATGAGCATGCACGAAAACTGGCTAAAAAGTGTTGAGCACCTGTCACTGGATTCCCGGCTACTCAGCAGGCAGGAAATCGCCGTGCGCGTGCCGGGCGGAAAGGGCGACTGGGCGGGCGGAATCTACACCCCCTCGGATGCACGGGCCGAACCGACACTGGCTTCCAGCGCAATCGCCCGTGCAGCGATAGCCAAGGGTGCCGTCATCGTCGAGAACTGCGCTGTCAGGACATTAGTGACCACCGGCGGCCGCATCAGTGGCGTCATGACCGAGCAGGGTGAAGTCCATTGCGAACAAGTACTATTGGCGGGTGGCTTATGGTCGAGAAAGTTTTTGGGGAACCTCGGCGTAGATCTTCCGACACTGCCTTTGACCTGCTCTGTACTTCGCACCAAACCCATGGACGGGCCCACGGACATCGCGGTGGGCGCGCCTGACTTTTCGTTTCGCAAGCACAAGGACGGCGGTTTCATCATTACTCAGCGAGGCAAACTGGACGCCTTCCTCACGCTTGATCATTTGCTGCTGGGGCGACGTTATCTTCCACAATTGAAAGCGCAACGGGATTTTTTGCGTATTTCATTCGGCAAATACTTTTTCAAGGATCTGGCACTGGCACGTCGCTGGAAGGGTGAAGACGTTACGCCATTTGAACGTATCCGAATACAGGATCCACAGGTCAATACCGAGCTCAACAATGATGCGCTGCGCAATTTGAAAGCGGCATGGCCGGTTTTCGAACACGCGCAGATCGAACAGGCCTGGGCTGGCACTATCGACGTAACGCCAGACTCCAACCCCGTTATTGGCCGGGTCACCAAAATTCCTGGCTTGACCGTTGCGACCGGCTTCTCCGGCCACGGCTTCGGCACCTCACCAGCGGCAGGTCAACTGGCAGCGGATCTGGTCTCCGAGGAGAAGCCGATCATCGACCCGACCCCGTATCGGTTTGAACGCTTTCACTAAGATGGTCTGCATGGCTGCCAGACGACTGAAACTGTCGACTGGCGCCGCTATGACCGAGGTCACCTCTGCCCTACCACCATTGTCAGACCGACAGGTTTTCCGCAACCGCTCTAAGGCTTGATCTTTTTTAGTTCGCTCAAGAGTTCAAGCAACTGCTGCATTTTTTCATCCCCGAACTGTCGCTGGATCTCCAGATACCCTCGCTCCATCCCCTCGCTCATCGACAAAAAGCACTGATGCCCTTCGAGCGTCAGACTCAGGAATATCCGTCGTTGATCCTCGCTCGACTTTCGCCGCGTAACCAGGCCGTCTCGCTCAAGGCGCTTTAACACCCCGCTCATGCTGGGCTTGAGGATGCAGGCCATGTGCGCCAACTGATGACTCTCCAGTTCGCCCTGCTGACGCAGGATCCTGATCACGCGCCACTGCTGCTCCGTGAGGTCGTGGGCATTCAAACCAGGGCGAAAAAATGCCATGGCCGCTTCGCGGGCCTGAAGCAAGGTAAGGGTCAGAGAAGGTCTAGGGGTCGTCATGGCATCGGTGTGAAGTTAATGAACCTACAGCTTAAGGCGAGCGATCGGCACACGCAACCAGTCTTCTTCCATGCCTTTACCCCCACGAGACGCGCATTCCTACGGAGTGTATTCGCCATAAAACGCGCAAAAAGTACTTTTAAGCATATAGATAACATGTTAACAATATAATCATTACTGAAAACACGATCCCGACAAAAACAACAAAGGAATCATCCAATGCGAGTACGCATACCCCGTGCGTGGGTAACTCTTGGCTTGTGCACCGCTCCCCTTTCCTTCAACGCGAACGCTGATTTTTTTGGCGACAGCAAAGCCACTCTCGAGACTCGCAACTACTACTTCAATCGTGATTATGTGCAGCACAATGCGCCTCAAAATCAGGCAGCCGAATGGGCGCAGGGGATGCTTCTGCGGTTTGAGTCAGGGTATACGGTCGGGGCGGTGGGATTGGGGCTGGATGTCTTGGGCCAGCTTGGCCTGAAGCTCGACTCCAGCCCTGACCGCCACGGCACTGGATTGCTCCCCTACGGTGCCAGCGGCAGGGCGCCGGAAAACTACAGCGAACTGGGCGTGACCGCAAAGGCACGTTTTTCGCAGACAGTCTTGAAGGTTGGCACCCTGCAGCCTCAGTTGCCTGTGGCGGCTTTCAACGACACCCGACTGCTGCCTTCCACATACACCGGCGGGCTGATCACCTCGAAGGAAATCAACGGGCTGACTCTCAACCTGGGCCGGCTTGAAAAGCAGAATATGCGCGATTCCAGCAGCAATGACTCAATGAGCTATGCCGGTGTCAAAACCAATCATCTGGACCTGATTGGCGGCTCCTATTCGCTGACACAGAATCTGACAGCCAGTTACTACCATGGCCAAATGAAGAATATCTACCATCAGGATTTCGTGGGGGTGGCACATGATCTGCCGCTGGGGGAAGGCGTCAACCTGAAGTCAGACCTGCGCTACTTCGTGACGGGGGAAGACGGAGAACATCGCCTGAGATCCACAACACAGGTCAATGGCGGTCGTATCGATAACCGCTTTTTTAATGGCATGGAGAGCCTGAGCATTGGCGGACATCGATTCGGGATTGGTTACCAGAACCTGTCAGGCAACGGCGATTTCGCATACCCGGGCCTTGATCCCTACTCCGTCAACCTGGCCACCATCAACGTGTTCACCAAGGCTGAAACGGACGCCTGGCAACTCCGTTATGACTATAACTTCGCCGCAATAGGAGTTCCGGGCCTGTCCTTCATGACGCGCTACCTCAGCGGTAACCACATTGAAACCGCGCAAGTCAGCGGTGGCACCGAAAGGGAACGCGATACTGACCTTAGCTACATCATTCAGAGCGGTGCCTTCAAGAACGTCAGCTTACGGTTGCGCAATGCCACGCTGCGTTCAGGCGACGGGTTGACCACTGATATCAATGAGACCCGCCTGATCGTTGGCTATAACCTGTCGCTCTGGTAGCCCGTTGCGACCACCAAACTACAAGGTACGCGCTCCCACTGCCAATGCCTGCAATGGCCATTGCCACGCACATTGGCAAAGGCGTGCCATCCATGAACGACGCCGTAACAGCGCTGAAGCCGGCGCCAAGCGCAAACTGTCCCGAGACCGCCAGCCCCGCAGCAGCCCCCGCCTGGTGCGGGAACAACCCCAGCAGGCTAGCGATGCTATTGGCACCGAGCAGGCCGGTGACACTGACGTAGACAATCACGCAACCGACTATGGAGAACAGCCCGGCATTACCGGACAGCCCCAGAATCAGCAGCGAAACACCCGCCCCGCCCGCAATCACCGCCCCCATTCCAAGCATGCGCAAAACCCCAAAATGCTTGACCCACCGCGCATTAACCAGCGTCACGACAATGACTCCTGCGATATTGGCCCCAAACAGCAATGCATAGGTCAGCGGTGAAACCCCGAAGAAGTCGACATATACGAAAGGCGATGCGGTGATGAAAGCGAACATGCCTGCGAAGGACAGCCCCATGCAGAGCATGTAACCCCAGGCCCGAGGCTGCCGTGCAATCAGCCAGTAGGCAGCGAAGGCCGCGGATAACGAACGCCCGCGCCCCTCGGCAAAATGCGTTTCGGGAATCCAGCGCCAGGTCGCGCCGAAGCATGCCGCCGAAAACACCAGCAAGCCGATGAAGATTCCGCGCCATCCACTCCATTCCATTATTACGCTGCCCGCCAGCGGAGCGACGAGTGTCGCGATCATCGTAACCAAATGCATGAGCGATAGCACTTTAGCGGCCTCATCAAGGGCGAACAGATCACGGACAATCGCCCTGGCCAGCACGGACGCCGCCGCTCCGCCCAGCGCCTGGACAAAGCGGAAGAAGATCAACTGTTCGATAGTCGAAGCCGAGGCACAACCCACGGTCGCCACAAGGTAGAGCGCCATTCCTCCCAGCAAGACTGGCCGACGCCCAAAGCGATCGGACAATGGCCCATAGACCAGCATACCCAAACACAGGCCGAGCAGGAAAACCCCGATGGTCATTTGTACATGGCCAGGATCGGTCGAGAGGCTGCGGGTTATCTGAGGCAAGCTGGGAAGGTAGGTATCAATGGACAACGGGGCGAACGCGACTAACGCGGCGAGTAGCACGATCAGTCGTTCAGGTTTTTTGGAGGAGGACATGGGATTACCGCAAACTATGGTGACAAACAACGTTAACATGTTACTGAAAAAGCCATGTAATCATTCTCACCGGCACAATGGAAAGTGCAATCTGTCCACCGTAAATGACATGTTCCTATCCCCGCGCATCTAGCAACATAAGCGCTCTCACTTTCTTCAACCGCGCCAGACACGGTTTTTTTTGCTCCCAGTGAACGAAAAACGAGAATGTACCGATGCGAAACCTAACGCAGTCCCGCCTGACGTTGCCGATATTCTCCCGGCGTCATTTGCGCGTACCGCTGAAAGAAACGACTGAAGTACGCCGGGTCCTTGAAACCAAGTTGATAGCAGATTTCGTTGGCCGACCCACCAGTGAACAACAGCAGACGTTTAGCCTCTTGCATCACCCTCTCCAACACCAGCCGCTTGGAAGGCAAATCGGCGACTCTGCGACAAACATCATTGAGCCGAGCCTCCGTCACACCCATACAGTCCGCATATTTGCCCAGCGGCCAATGTTCGAGGTAGTGCTCCTCGATGAGTTCGTTGAAGCGATGGAATATTTGCAGATCTTCGTGCCGGGCCGGTGTGGCTTCCAGGGAACTGGCGCACAGACGCAGCAAACTGATCAGCACGAGCCTGGTCAAGTTCAGTACTGCCGTACCCTGACCTGCCGCCGGCGTACTCAGCTCCGCTCGCAGTTCTTCGAACAGAAACTCAAGCCGACGCGCCTCAGCCTGAAACTCCGGCGCGATCCGGTCGAGCGCCACGCAAGCGGCGGGAATAAGCGGACCCGGAGCCAGACCCGGCTCGCTTTCCAGCAACTGCCAGACCAACTGCTGACGAACAGTGAGCACATGTCCGTCGCTGTCGGCTTCGGTAACGAACGAGTGGGGAATGGTCGGAGGGGTAAAGAAGAACATTGGTCCCGATTCGACGTATTGCTGGTCATCCAGATAGACGCGCACAGAGCCACTCTTGACGTAGTGAACCTGGAAAAAGCGATCGTGGCGATGCACCGGCATATTACGTCCGAAGAAGCCGGCGAGATTGCCGAGCTTGTCGTAATGCACCTCGCTGTCGCTATACCGCTGATCGTAAACCTTGCCAATGTTGATGTTTGGGATCGGATGGCGATCGATCGTCATTGCTGCCTACTCATAATTTTTGCGATTGCGGCGTACCGCCATGCTCATGGTGCACCTGTCACCCGGTGATCGCCACCACCCTTTAAGGGTTGACGATCGTTAACATATTAACTATAACATTAACACATTAACAATTTGAGCGGAGCACCATTGCTTCGCCACTGCCAGGAGAAAAGCATGAGCCGTGCATTGCTGGACGTTGCGAACGGCACCTTGTTTGGCGTCGCGCTGAATTATCAGGGTCTGGTGGAAGAGCATCTCGCTCAATTCCACGAAGCGCCGTACAAGCAGCCGCCCGTCAAACCGGTGTTGTTCATCAAGACCCCGAACACTCGCAATGGCCATGACCAGGCAGTGGTGTACCCCAACGGAGTGCAGCGCTTGCAACCAGGTCCGGCACTGGGCGTCGTGATCGGCAAAGATGCCAGCCGCGTGAGTGAAGAAAATGCTCTGGATTTCGTTGCCGGCTACACAATCGTCAACGAGTTCAGCCTGCCCGAGGACAGCTACTACCGCCCTGCCGTCAAGGCCAAATGCCGTGATGGCTTCTGCTCTATCGGCCCTGAACTGATCCCACGCGATCAGGTGGCAGATCCGAACGCGCTGGAGCTCAAGCTTCTGGTGAACGGCCAGATTCGCCAACAGAACTCCACCACCCGATTCGTACGTAGCGTTTCGCGACTGATCGCCGAAATCAGCGAGTTCATGACGCTGCATGAAGGCGATGTGCTGATCACCGGCACACCCGAAGGCCGCGTCGACGTTCAGCCTGGCGATCACGTCGAAGTCGAGATCACCGGCCTTGGCCGCCTCGTCAACCACATCGTCGCCGAGCAGGAGACCGCCCAATGAAACACGCACGCATCCGCTTTGAAGGCGAAGTTCATGTCGCCACGGTTGAAGACGACGACACGCTTCTCTTAACCGATGGCCGCCGTATCAGTGCTAGCCAGGTCGAGTGGCTGCCTCCGGCGACCGGTAGCATGTTCGCCTTGGGCTTGAACTATGCCGACCACGCCAAGGAGCTGGCCTTCGCGCCCCCCACCGAGCCACTGGCCTTCATAAAATCGCCGGGCACTTACACTGGTCACAATCAAACAACCTGGCGTCCGGACAACATCGCCTATATGCACTACGAGTGCGAACTGGTGGCAGTGATTGGCAAACCTGCGAAGAACGTGAAGCGTGAAAATGCGCTGGAATATCTAGCGGGTTACACGGTTTGTAACGACTACGCAATCCGTGACTACCTGGAAAACTACTATCGCCCCAACCTGCGGGTGAAAAACCGCGACGCCACCACCCCGGTAGGTCCATGGATCGTCGATGTGGCCGATGTGCCAGATCCGTCCAACCTGAAGCTGCGCACCTGGATCAACGGTGAACTGAAACAGGAAGGCACCACCGCGGACATGATCTTCGATATTCCGTACCTGATCGAATACTTCTCCAGCTTCATGACCTTGCAACCCGGCGACATGATCGCCACTGGCACTCCAGAAGGACTGGCCGACGTGGTGCCGGGGGATGAAGTGATCGTAGAGGTCGAGGGTGTCGGCCGTCTGATCAACCGTATCGTCAGCGAAGCTGACTTCTTCAAGAACAAAAAACTCGCTGAGCAAGAGGCGTAATCAACATGATCAAGCACTGGATCAACGGCCGAGAAGTCGAAAGCAAAGATGTATTCGTAAACTACAACCCAGCGACCGGAGAGGCGATTGGCGAGGTTGCCAGCGGCGGTGCAGTGGAAGTAGCGCAAGCTGTTGCAGCTGCCAAAGAAGCCTTTCCAAAGTGGGCCAATACCCCAGCGGCGCAACGTGCCAAACTCATGCGCAAGCTCGGTGAGTTGATTGAACAGAACGTTCCGCGACTGGCAGAACTGGAGACGCTGGACACCGGTCTGCCGATCCATCAGACCAAGAACGTGCTGATCCCGCGCGCCTCCCACAACTTCGACTTCTTCGCCGAAGTCTGCACACGCATGGACGGTCACTCTTACCCGGTGGACGACCAGATGCTCAACTACACGCTGTATCAGCCAGTGGGTGTATGTGGCCTGGTATCGCCGTGGAACGTGCCGTTCATGACCGCGACCTGGAAAACAGCGCCTTGCCTGGCGCTGGGCAACACTGCGGTTCTGAAGATGTCCGAACTGTCCCCGCTGACCGCCAACGAATTGGGTCGTTTGGCCGTCGAAGCCGGCATTCCGAATGGCGTGCTGAACGTGATCCAGGGTTACGGCGCCACCGCAGGTGATGCACTGGTTCGTCACCCAGACGTCCGTGCGATCTCCTTCACCGGCGGCACCGCTACCGGCAAGAAAATTATGCAGACTGCTGGCCTGAAAAAATACTCGATGGAACTGGGTGGCAAATCCCCAGTGCTAATCTTCGAGGACGCCGACCTTGAGCGCGCCTTGGACGCAGCCCTGTTCACCATCTTTTCGTTGAACGGCGAGCGCTGCACCGCGGGCAGCCGGATTTTTATCCAGGAAAGCGTGTATCCGCAGTTCGTGGCCGAGTTCGCCGCGCGCGCCAAGCGTCTGATCGTGGGCGATCCGCAGGATCCGAAAACCCAAGTCGGATCGATGATCACTCAGGCCCACTACGACAAGGTCACCGGCTACATCAAGATTGGTCTGGAAGAAGGTGCCACCCTGCTCGCGGGCGGCCTGGAGCGGCCGGCCAATCTGCCTGCCCACCTGAGCCGTGGTCAGTTCATCCAGCCGACCGTATTCGCCGATGTGAACAACAAAATGCGCATCGCCCAGGAAGAGATCTTCGGCCCAGTGGTGTGCCTGATCCCCTTCAAGGACGAAGCCGAGGCGCTGCAACTGGCGAACGACACCGAGTACGGCCTGGCCTCGTATATCTGGACGCAGGACATCGGCAAGGCTCATCGCCTGGCACGAGGCATCGAAGCTGGCATGGTGTTCATCAACAGCCAAAACGTACGTGACCTGCGTCAGCCGTTCGGCGGCGTCAAAGGCTCGGGCACTGGCCGTGAAGGCGGACAATACAGCTTCGAAGTCTTTGCCGAGATCAAGAACGTCTGCATCTCCATGGGTAGCCATCACATCCCTCGCTGGGGCGTGTAACCGGACTTCTCCCGCTCCGGACGTTTCTGTCCGTCGCGGGAGAACCGAACAACAAGAAAGGAGCCTCATCATGGGCAAGCTGGCATTAGCAGCCAAGATTACGCACGTTCCCTCCATGTACCTCTCCGAGCTGCCCGGTCCGCGGCATGGGTTTCGTCAGGCGGCCATCGACGGCCACTACGAAATCGCCCGTCGCTGCCGCGAGCTCGGGGTAGACACTATCGTGGTGTTCGACACCCACTGGCTGGTCAATGCCAACTATCACGTATTGTGCGGGCCGCACTTCAAGGGTGTGTATACCAGCAACGAACTACCGCACTTCATCAGCAACATGGAGTATGAATTCCCTGGCAATACCGAGCTGGGCTTGCTACTGGCCGAGGAGTGCAACCGCTACAAGGTCGAGACCATGGCGCACCACGCCACCACGCTTGGCCCGGAGTACGGCACGCTGGTTCCAATGCGCTACATGAACAAGGACCAGCACTTCAAGGTGGTCTCGGTTTCGGCACTGTGCACCTCGCACTACCTGGCTGACAGTGCGCGTCTGGGCTGGGCCATGCGCAAGGCCGTGGAAGATCACTACGACGGCACAGTGGCGTTCCTGGCCAGTGGCTCACTGTCACACCGGTTTGCGCAGAACGGCCAGGCGCCGGACTTCGCCACCAAGGTGTGGAGCCCGTTTCTGGAAACTCTTGACCATCGCGTCGTGAACATGTGGGAGAACGGCGAGTGGGCCGAGTTCTGCGGCATGCTCCCCGAATACGCCGCCAAGGGCCACGGCGAAGGCTTCATGCACGACACCGCAATGCTCCTAGGCGCATTGGGCTGGAGTGACTACGACGGTAAGGCCGAGGTCGTGACGCCTTATTTCGGTTCCTCCGGCACAGGTCAGATCAACGCAGTGTTCCCCGTGACGCCGCAGGACGGCTCCAATATTCCTCCTGCCCAGGCTGCCAACCCGGGCGCGATCACGCCGACGAGTCGTCTCTGACCGGCAGTGACGTAAACACAGGCTTGGTATGTGTGCCGCGCACTGCGGTGACGGCACTTATCTTGATTCTGACGCAGGTAACTCAACATGCCTCATCTGGTGCTGCTCTACACCCCTGACCTTGAACAAGAGGTGGATATTTCCGGCCTCTGTCGTGCCTTGGCCGACACCATGCTCAAACAACGAGACGAAAGCGGCAAAGGCGTCTTCCCCACCGGCGGCACTCGAGTTTTTGCGTACCCCGCCGCCCACTGTGCCGTGGCTGATGGCAAGGGCAACTACGGTTTTCTCTACGCAAACTTGCGTATCGGGACCGGTCGTAGCAAGGGGGTTCATAAGTCAGTAGGTGACAGCCTGCTCACCGTTCTGAGTACACATTTGGACGAGATCCTGCAAAGGCGCCCGCTGGGCATCACCCTGCAGATAGATGAAAGCTCGGGCCAGGTATACGACGGCAAACACAGCAGCCTGCACCCGCTTTTTAACAAGACCGTCTGACGCACAGGCCACGGCCATCGTCCTGCTGCATCCGAAGCGCCACACTCATCCAACAAAAAGTACAAAAATCATGAGCATAGCTAATACTGCAACTGACACATTGCGTGCTACACAAGACTCCACCCACAGCACCGTCACCTGGAGGCTGATGCCGCTGTTGCTGGTCTGCTATCTGTTCGCTCATCTGGATCGTATCAACATCGGTTTCGCCAAGATGCAGATGAGCACTGACTTGCACCTGAGCGACACCGTCTATGGTTTCGGTGCAGGACTGTTCTTCATCGCCTATGCACTGTTTGGTGTTCCCAGCAACATCGCTCTGGACCGTGTGGGTCCGCGCCGCTGGATTGCCTTGCTGATGGTCGTGTGGGGCACATTGTCCACGTCCATGTTGTGGATCGAGAGCGCCAATGGCTTCTACGTTCTGCGCTTCTTGCTGGGAGTGGCCGAAGCCGGCTTTTTTCCCGGTATTCTGGTGTTTCTCAATCGCTGGTACCCGGCACGACGTCGCGCTCAGATCACGGCGTTGTTCGCCATTGCCGTGCCCATGGCAGGTGTAGTTGGTGGTCCGCTTTCGGGGGGCATACTCCAAGGCTTTCACGATGTCGGTGGGCTGCGCGCCTGGCAGTGGATGTTCCTGCTTGAAGGCGCTCCGGTCATCTTGTTGGGCTTGGTGGTGCTCAAGTGCCTGCCCGACAACCTGGAAACCGTGAAGTGGCTCGCCCCCGAGCAGAAGCAACAACTGCGCGAGCAGCTCAACCGCGAGGAACAGCGTAAAACCATCACCTCGTTCTCAGGCATTCTCAAAGATCCACAAGTCTGGTTACTGGTAGCTATCTACTTCGCGGTGATGCTTGCAGTGAATACCCTGGCGTTCTGGATGCCCACATTAATCCACGGCGCAGGCATCGGCAGCGACGGCAAGGTCGGTCTGCTCAGTGCCGTGCCTTATCTGGCGGGCTGTGTATTCATGATCGGCTGTGGTCGCTCTTCCGACCGTCGCCGCGAACGCCGCTGGCACCTGTTTGTGCCATTGCTGATGTCGGCGGTGGGGATCAGCATCGCGGGCCTTGCACCCGCCGACCCCGTAGCGGTGCTCAGCGGCCTGATCATCGCAGGCATGGGTGCCAGCGCTGCATTACCGATGTTCTGGCAACTGCCTCCTGCCTTTTTGTCGGGCTCGACTCAGGCATCAGGGATCGCCCTGATCAGCTCATTTGGCAGCATCGCTTCGTTCATCGCCCCTTACATGATCGGCTGGATGCGTGACACCACTCAAAGCGCCAGCCTGGCGCTGTACGTCCTGGCCCTATTCATCGCCCTCGGCGGATTCCTGGTGCTGCGCACCAACGCCGCCATCGTCAACCCTCAATAAGAGACTCCGACCATGCTCCACTCCAGCGTGATCCAACAAGCCGCCGCCCAATTGAACCAGGCCGAGCGCTCCCGTGAGCAAGTGCGCCAGTTCTCCTTGGACCATCCAGAGATGAATATCGAGGACGCGTACGCCATCCAACGCGCCTGGGTCGAACAGAAAATCAAGGAAGGACGCAAGCTGGTCGGTCACAAGATCGGCCTCACCTCTCGTGCAATGCAGGTCTCTTCGAACATCACCGAACCCGACTACGGTGCGCTGCTCGATGACATGTTCTTCGATGAAGGCACTGACATCCCTTTCGACCGCTTCATCGTCCCGCGCGTCGAAGTCGAGCTGGCATTCATCCTCGGCAAACCGCTCAAAGGCCCGAACATCACGGTTTTTGATGTTCTGGATGCTACCGAGTGGGTCATTCCCGCGCTGGAAATCATCGATGCCCGCATCCAGCAAGTCGATCCGCAGACCAAAGCAACACGCAAGGTCTTCGACACCATTTCCGACAACGCCGCCAACGCGGGCGTGGTCATGGGTGGCCGAGCAGTGCGTCCGAATGATATCGACCTGCGCAAAGTGCCGGCCGTGCTGTACCGCAACGGCGTCATCGAAGAGTCGGGTGTGTCGGCTGCCGTGCTCAACCACCCGGCCAAGGGCGTGGCGTGGCTAGCCAACAAGCTGGCGCCATACGACGTTACCCTGCAGCCAGGCCAAGTGATTCTCGGTGGTTCGTTCACCCGCCCCGTCGCAGCCAACCCGGGCGATACTTTCCATGTCGACTACGACATGCTCGGCTCCATCTCCTGCCGCTTCGTCTAAGGAGAGAAACTCATGGACCTGCCTGTCAACACGTTCAAAAAACGCCTCAAAAGTGGCGAGCCGCAGATTGGTCTGTGGCTCGGTCTGGCTGACTCTTACTGCGCTGAGCTGGCTGCCAACGCCGGTTTTGACTGGCTGCTGATCGATGGCGAGCATGCGCCTAACGATCTGCGCGGTATGCTTGGTCAGCTGCAAGCCGTGGCACCCTACACAAGCCAGCCGGTTATTCGTCCGGTGATCGGCGACACCGCACTGATCAAGCAAGTGCTGGATATCGGAGCACAAACGCTTCTCGTACCTATGGTGGAAACCGCCGAACAGGCACGGCAGCTGGTGCGCGCCATCCACTATCCGCCGAGTGGCGTTCGCGGTGTCGGCAGTGCCCTGGCACGTGCGTCGCGCTGGAATAGCATTCCCGGTTATCTCGATCATGCGGACGAACAAATATGCCTGCTGGTGCAGATCGAAAACCGTGAAGGCCTTGCCAATCTGGATTCTATCGCGGCGGTTGAAGGAGTTGACGGAGTCTTCATCGGCCCGGCCGACCTTAGCGCATCAATGGGACACCGCGGCAATCCGGGCCATCTCGAGGTCCAGGCGGCCATCGAGGACGCGATCATACGCGTTCAGAAAGCCGGCAAAGCAGCAGGGATTCTCAGCGCCGACGAGAAGCTCGCTCGACGGTACATAGCGCTGGGTGCAGCATTCGTAGCGGTTGGCGTCGATACGACCGTGCTCATGCGCGGGTTGCAAACTCTGGTTAGCAAATTCAAAGAAACCCCGGCGGTGAACATCATCGGCGGCGGCGTGTACTGAAACCGAGAATGACGATGAAACTTGACGATTTGAAACTACTGCGAGAGCAAGGCTACATCAACGGCCAGTGGGTCGAGGCGGATGATCATGTCCGATTCGCCGTAACCAATCCGGCGAACGGCGAAACCATCGCGCAAGTCAGCTCTATGGGCCAAGTGGATACCGCCCGCGCCATCGCTGCGGCGCATGCAGCACTGCCAGCCTGGCGTGCTAAAACCGCAAAAGAGCGCAGCAGCGTATTGCGCAAATGGTTCGACCTGATCATGGCGAATCAGGAAGACCTCGCTCGTCTTTTGAGCTGGGAGCAAGGCAAGCCGCTGGCTGAAAGTCGCGGCGAAATCGCTTACGGTGCCAGCTTCATTGAGTGGTTTGCGGAAGAAGCCAAGCGCGTCTACGGCGATGTCATTCCCCACGACAAACCGGGACGCCGACTGGTGGTCATCAAGCAGGCGATCGGGGTGGTCGCGGCCATCACTCCGTGGAACTTCCCCAATGCGATGATCACGCGTAAGGTCGGCCCTGCGCTGGCCGCAGGCTGTACCGTAGTACTCAAGCCCGCTTCTGAAACGCCCTTGTCGGCGCTAGCCTTGGCCGAACTGGGCGAACGCGCAGGCATCCCCGCTGGCGTATTGAACATCGTGCCGGGCAAGCGTTCGCGGGAAATTGGCGCGGAGTTGACCGGCAATCCGCTGGTGCAGAAGCTGTCGTTCACCGGCTCCACCGACATCGGCAAACTGCTGATGGCGCAATGTGCGCAAACCATTAAGAAAGTCAGTCTGGAACTGGGTGGTAATGCCCCGTTCATCGTGTTCGAAGACGCTGATCTGGATGCTGCCATCGAAGGCGCCATCGGCTCGAAATTCCGTAACGCCGGGCAAACCTGTGTCTGCACCAACCGCCTCCTGGTGCAGAGCAGCATTTATGATGCGTTCAATCAAAAGCTGGTCGCGGCCGTCAACGCTCTCAAGGTCGCCGACGCCACTACTGATGACGCTCAACAAGGTCCGCTCATCAATGACAAGGCTGTGGTCAAGATCGAAGAACACATCAGCGATGCCCTGGAAAAAGGTGCAACACTGCTCGCCGGTGGTCAGCGTCACGCATTAGGTGGCAACTTTTTCGAGCCAACCGTGCTGAGTAATGTCACCCCAGAAATGCTGGTCGCGCGCGACGAGACCTTTGGCCCCTTGGCCCCGGTGTTCCGCTTCGACACCGAGGCAGAAGCCATCGCTTTGGCGAACGACACCGAGTTCGGTCTGGCCTCCTATCTCTACACCCGCGACCTCGGCCGCGCATGGCGAGTCAGCGAAGCCCTCGAGTACGGGATGGTGGGTGTTAACGAAGGGCTGATTTCGACTGAAGTGGCACCTTTCGGTGGCATCAAGCAATCGGGCCTGGGCCGAGAAGGTTCTAAGTACGGCATTGACGACTACATCGAGCAAAAGTACATGTGCGTAAGCATTAAATAACTCGTCGCACACAAGCAGAAACGACCATGCCAGCTCGCCGGCACGGTCGTTTTCGTTAGTGAAACAGGGAGTGCAAGAGTTGCCCGACGATCTTCCGGGTCAGGGCCTGAGCGTCTTCAGCTCGTTCAACAGGATCAGTAGTGTGTGAAGTTTCTCTTCGCCAAAGCGTGATTGCAGCAACCGATAGTTTTGCTCCATCCCTGCACTCATGGAAGCAAAACAAGCCTGCCCACCTTCAGCCAGGCTGACCAGCACACATCGCTGATCCTGATCGCCACGACGCCGGTTAATCAATCCAGCGGATTCCATACGCGTCAAGACGCCGGTCATGCTGGGTTTGAGAATGCATGCCAGATCAGCAAGGCGATTGGTTTCCAGTTCACCTTGCTGACTGAGGATGCGAATCACCCGCCATTGTTGTTCGGTCAGGCCATGTGCGTTGAGCGAGGGCCGGAAAAATCCCATGGCCACGTCACGAGCCTGCAAGAGATTCAGCGTTAGGGACTGACGAGGTTTAATCATTGGGAGCACATGACACGCTTGTTAATATATTAACAAACCTATCATAAATCCTGCCTTGGTATGAAATTAATGCTCGACCTGAACGTTGAAATGACGTTTTTTGCCAACACTGATCTGCCATTGCGTCGCGGATCTATCCAACACCACATCCGCCGCTTCGAAGATCTCACCATTCACTTTCAAACCGCGGCCTTGCGCCAATCGGCGCACCGCTGCACGGGACGTTTCGATGCCCAGTTGCACCAGCAACTCCGCCAAGGTGATCCCGGACTGCACGCTTTGTCGGTCAATGGTCATGGGAGTCAATTCAGGCACCCCAGCTTGCGCAAAAATCGCCATCGCAGCGGAATTTGCCTGCCTGGCGGCCTCCTCGCCATGAGCTAAGGTTGTCGCGTGATCGGCCAGAACTATTTTCGCCTGGTTCAATGATTCACCTCCCTCAGCAACCAGCCCCTGAATCTCATCCAGCGCAAGCTCAGTGAAAAGCGCCAGAAAACGACCAACATCGCGATCATCGCAATTGCGCCAGAACTGCCAAAAGTCGAAAGGCGACAGACGACTGCCATCAAGCCACACCGCACCACTGACCGACTTGCCCATCTTCTTGCCGTCAGCGCTGGTCAACAGGGGCATCGTCAGTCCAAACAACTGGCGGTTGTCACGCCGACGTCCTAGTTCAACACCATTAATAATGTTCGCCCACTGATCCGCTCCTCCCAATTGCACCGTGCAGTCGTACTGCTTGGCCAGCTCGGTGAAGTCATGGGCCTGCAGTAACGTGTAGCCAAACTCCAAAAACGACAATGATTGCTCGCGATCCAGGCGCTGTCGCACCGCATCGAAGGTCAGCAGGCGGTTGATCGAAAAGTAGCGACCCACTTGGTCGAGGAAACTCAGGTAGCCGATTCCATCAAGCCATTGAGCGTTGTCCACCACAAAACCAGCACCTTCGCCTAATGCCAAGTAGCGGCCGAATGTGCGGGTGATTCCGGCGATGTTGGCCTGTATCTGCGCTTCATCGAGCATCGGTCGGCTTTCGTCACGGAAACTCGGATCGCCTATACGCGTCGTAGCGCCACCAATCAACAAAATTGGCCGATGCCCTGCTTTCTGCAGCCAGCGCATCAGCATAAGGCCTTGCAAATGTCCAACATGCAAGCTGTCCGCAGTGGCGTCAAACCCCAGATAAACGGTTCTGGGCCCACTGGAGAGGTGATCGCGCAACGCTTCAAAATCCGTGCTTTGGTGCACGAAACCGCGGGCCTGCAATTGGGCTATAACGTCGAGGGATGATTGGGTCATGTAAGTTCTCCAGGGTAGGTGCCCGAGGAGAAGGAAGGAGATCCGGTTCGCCTCGGGCGAATCGAATGCATGCAGGTGCGATCGCCTCAGGTGGAGAGTCGATAGCCGTAATAAGCGATGAAGATTTTCGTTAACTTATTCATGAGTAGATGGTCATGCAGTTGCCCGGTACAGTCAAGCTTTCTAACTGCCTGATTTAACAATGGCAGCCACGATCAAAAACCAGGGCAGCCATAATCAAGACACCTATCGCGCGTTAGGCACTTAATACAGCCCATGGGACAGGGCGATCGAGATGCCCGACTTTATGTCTCCTCTACTATGCAGGCTGCGCCATGATCAATATCGAAACGCCTACGTATTACTCCGCCACCAAGAAATACAACCTGTCGTTCCCAACGCTTGAAAATGATATAGAAGCGGATGTCGTAGTCATCGGCGGGGGGTTTTCCGGCATCAATACCGCACTGGAACTGGCAGAAAAAGGCGTCACCAACATCGTCGTACTCGAAGCCCGTTATCTGGGTTTTGGGGGTACGGGACGAAACGGTGGGCAGATCATGGCAGGCATCGGACACGATCTGGAAAAGATCAAAGGCAGCGTTGGTGTACAGGGGCTGCGAGAGATCTTCGAGATCAGCGAACTGGGCGCCGGCATCATCAAGGATCGTATTGCCAAATACGGCATTGACGCCGATTTCTGCCATGGCTATGGCTACTTGGGCTACAACGAGCGCCAGGCCAAGACGTTGCGTACTTGGGAGAAAGATTTTAAAGCCATCAACACCAAGGATGAAATCCGTTACCTGGCCGGCAGCGAGGTCAAGCAGATCATAGGCTCGGACGCCTACAGTAGCGCCCTGCTGCATATGGGCGGCGGTCACGTTCACTCGCTCAACCTGTTGCTTGGCGAAGCGAAGGCATTGTCAGGGCTGGGCGCACGCATTTTCGAACACAGCCCCGCTCTGGAAGTGAAGTACGGCGAGCAGATCACCGTTCGCACCGGTCGCGGCTCAGTGAAAGCAGGAAAGTTGCTGTGGGCGTGCGACAGCTTCCTCAACAAGCTGGAGCCGGAACTGCACAAAACAACGATAAATACCTATGCCTTCCAGATGATGAGTGAGCCTTTGTCTGAGGAAATGATCCGACGTATCAGCCCGATTCGCGGCGCCTACAGCGACATTCGTCCGGTCATTGATTACTACCGCGTGACCAACGAAAACCGCCTGTTGTTCGGCTCCGCAACTCCGTTTATCGAGCACATCCCGAAAGACCTGAAAGCGTGGAATCGCAACCTGATGCTGAAAATCTTCCCGTACCTCAAGGATATGAAGATCGATCTGGCGTGGGGTGGCCCGATGGCGACCGGCGTGAACCTGTTTCCGCAGATTGGCACTTTAAGCGGTCGTCCCAATGCCTTCTTCGTGCAGGGCTACGCAGGTTTCGGCGTCACGCCGAGCCACATCATTTGCAAGGTACTCGCCGAAGGCATGAGCGAAGGCTCCTCGCGTTACAACCTGATCAGCTCCGTCGAGCACGCGCAGATCCTGGGTAAAGACCGCATCCGACCAATGATTCTGAGTGCGGGCAAGAGCCTGCATCAGCTTTCCGGCTACTTCAACGGTCGTCGTTGAGGCCCTTGTTCACTTACTCACTGGAGAAACTGCCATGACCATTACTGCTATTCAGAAGAATGTCGCACTGTCCGAACTGGACGCCTGGGGCACCGTTACAGATCTGGGCTCCACCATCCTGGAAGGGGAAGTTAAAGCCTTTGGCAAAATGACCTTCGGCGCACCGACCGACCCCATCAGCAGCGCTTACTTCGGCACTACCAAGGGCAAATTCCGTATGGTTTACCCGTTTAATGAGCACGCCACCGTGGTCGCTGGCGAACTGTTCCTGACTGATGAAAACACCGGTGTACGCACTCAGTACAAGGCTGGTGACAGCTGGTTCGTCCCCAAAGGTACGCCTGTGCTGTGGGAGATCGTCAGCGACAGCTTCGTTAAGCACTACTTTGCAGTCGTTTAACGCCTGACGCTTCGTTTCCTCGCCACTGGCCCTCAAAAGCCAGTGGTTTTTTTTTGCCTTTCAATCAGCTCAAGGTCGCCAAGCATTCCCGTATGCGTCCAGCGAAGTCACCTACCCAGCCCAGTTTTCAGTCACAGGATTGCTAAACCAGCTGGCGGATCCCCAACGACGAAATCAACCCACCGCACAGTCGGTCAATTGCTTTTTTCCTCCCTTGATAAGCGGAAGCAATCTTAGGCTGCGAAAGAGCGATTGCGACCATTCCATACCAAGCCATTGAAACCACCACTACAACTGCCAGCATCGACAAAAACGTGCCTAGCGAAACGTGGGCGGGAGCTGCGGCTGAAAAAACAGCGGCATAGAAGGCCATGGACTTGGGGTTACCAATGTTGGTAATCACCCCTTGAGTAAAGGACTTTCGGCAACTGCCGGCGACGGCATCATTTAGCGGGCCGAGAGCGTTCCTCCCTGCGTTGATTAGCAATCGGAGCCCGAACCACATCAGATAGGCTGCCCCCAGTACCTTTACAACAAGCGTAGCCCAGGGGAGCGCAGCAAATACAATCCCGAGCCCTGCAATCGCACAGGTTGACCAGAACAGGTTGACCACCACGATTCCCGCTACCAAGGCTAGGGCTTCAGACCGTGTAGCAGCCACCGCCTTATGGACGACTGCAACGAAATTCGGCCCAGGAATAACGACACCAGCCAGGTAGACCAAAAACACTGTCAAAACAGCGGAACCGTCGATCATGTGATTTCTCGCGAGGTCTGTAGGTGGTGATCGTCACCAAAGTAAGAGTTTTACACAGCACCTTAAGATTAGGGGCTTTTTCGTATGCGCCCGGGCATCAAGCCTTGCGTAACTAGATAGGTTGCCACCTATGCGGCAACAACTGATCGATTTCACTCGCCCGCTGCGTCGGCAGGCGCGTGAGGACATCTTTTAGATACGCATACGGATCATGACCATTCAGCCGCGCAGACTGGATCAAGCTCATGATCGCCGCAGCCCGCTTGCCGCTGCGTAGCGACCCTGCGAAGAGCCAGTTCTTACGTCCAAGAGCCCAGGGCCGGATCTGGTTGTCGGGTAGTCAGACGCGGTTGCCCGCGTCCAACCCCCTAAGAACCGTGCATGCGAGTTTCCCAGCACACGGCTCAAGCCTCTACTAAGGCGCTATTGGGCACCCGGTTGTACATCGTCGACGTTGGCAAATTGCACATCCCTTGGGCACCGCAGGTGGTAGATCTCAAGATTGGCGGCCGCATCCGTCCCACCGTGACTCAGCTTCACAACATGGCGGCTATGCCATGGTGTGTCTTTGGTGACCGGTTTAAGGCATGCGCAGCAGCGGCCACCTTGCTGTAGCCACACCCGATACAGCTTGGCTCGACCCTTTGGGGAGATAAGCATTCTTTTGCCCCATCGGGATTCGAAGTACTCATCCCATTCAGGGGCGTGAGGGTTGGCAGCAGCCTTGATCTTGATATGTCGCACAATTGGCGTGTCCGAGGCGTCCAATAACGTGTACTGACGCTTCCGACCATCGGCGGATTTTTCAGCACATGAGAATACCCATCGACGCGCCCCTTGTACTTTGAAATACCGATCCTTCACCCATCGGCGTGTCTTGCGAGGGTGGCGGCGTACCGCCCATCGCCAGAGCATTTCCCACACTGCGCTGTCCACCTGATTAAAGACCTTCTTGGCGACGACATGACTGTGATAGTTAGCCCAGCCCCGTAAAACCGGGTTGAGCAAACCTATCAAGTTAGCCTGCCGTATCGTTTTGTTGGTCTTGATCAACTCTCGCAGCTTGGCAAGTAGAGCCCCGATGTTCGCCTTGGACGGCTTGATCAGGAGCTTGCCGTTGTACTTGCGCAGGTTCCATCCGAGGAAGTCGAACCCGTCCCCTATGTGCGTTACTTTGGTTTTTTCCGGAGAGAGGACAAGTCCACGCTCTGCCAAGAAATCAACCACAGCGGGCCTGACTTCATTCTCCAGCCACTCTTTCGAACAGCCTGTGATGATGAAGTCATCTGCATAGCGCACCACGCGCATTTTTCGGGCTGTCCACTTCGCGTTGGGAAATTTCTTCGCCAGCATCGTTTCCAACCCATCCAGCGTCATGTTCGCCAACACCGGGGATATGATGCCTCCCTGCGGGGTTCCGGCGTGGCTGGGGAACAGTTGATTCTGGTAGACATAACCGGCCTGGAGCCATTTCTGCAAAATCGCCTTATCCATGGGAATGTTGGCGATCAACCAGTCATGGCTAATATTGTCGAAACAGCCGTGAATGTCGCCCTCTAACACCCACTCCGCGTTTGCTTTTCGTGACAGCACACCAAAGCACTGTGCGGCGGCATCCGCAGTTGAGCGTTCCGGCCTGAATCCATAAGAGTTCGGGTCGGCGGTGGTTTCCGCTATCGGTTCCAGCGCCAGCAAATGAAGCGCCTGCATGGCCCGGCATTTCATCGCGGGAATTCCGAGAGGTCTCGTCTTACCGTTTTTCTTCGGAATGAGGATTCTCCGAAGCGGAAGCGGCGAGTAGCCTCGCCGCTTCAACGACTCTATCGCACCGATCTTGGCCCTAGGCGTATTCCAAGTGACCTTGTCCACACCGGGGGTATTTTTGCCTTTGTTTTCAGACACACGTTTCACGGCTAGAGCTTTGCCGCTGAACGAGTGAGTCAGCAGCCATTGCAAGGCTCTCGCCTTGTTATGCCTGCCGTCTTGTACAGCCTTCACAATACGCGCTTGCAGCCCTTTGACACGACGTTGTACGGCGATCCAATCGATGCCGTCCCACGACGTGCCGGAAGGTGCACACGCCAATGTTGCTGCGTTCATTTGCTCTCCTTCCGTTGAAAGGGTTCTACCTACTCTCGTGTGAAGAGAGACCATGAGGACGTCTGCCCGCTTTCGCGTGAAGTGATGTTTCAACCTCTATCCAACCCATTACAGGACGGCGTTCGCTTTTTCCTCGTTCCTTCGCCCGCACCACCATGGGCAGTTTTTGCAAACTGCTTTCCCAATGGGAGCGATACGGGATTTCCACGTTCCGCCTACTGAAGTACGTCGGGTTAGGTGCCTGCTATCGACCGGGAGGTATGTGGGTCACGAACGCGTAGTCGAAAGACGCTATTCCCACCTCCATTACCGTTTTGGTTCGAGCGTGTAAGCCATTTCCGCTCGTTCAACTTAACGATCGTTGCGCAGATTCACATGCGTTCACCATACCGACTATCTAGTCCTTGTCCGGCTATGGCTGCCAGAAGAGTACGCCTCTCACGATTGATACCCCGCACCTTGCAGTGCCTCGTTCCATTGTCGAAGGCGCTCTTGATTCAGCCTTCTAGATTCACCCGGTGACACGGGTGGTTCCCGCAGGGGGGAACAACTTCATTAAGCGACTTCGTGTCGCACCTCGCACCAGTTATTATCAATGGGTACCGCCCCGTCATTGAGGTAGCGCGACAGCGCTGCCCAGCGTTTCAGGCTGTAATCCAGTGCTCTGCTGATGGCTGAGCCTTCAGGCACGAGATCGCGCTGGGCGATCATCCAAGCGTGCAGCATATCCATCACCGGGACGGCTTTTTCTTGCCGTATTCGGCGCCGCAAATCCGGCTCCAGGTCGTGCACTTCGCTCTCGATTTCATACAGCAACTGGATGTAGCGCAGGGCTTGCTCGGCGAGCGTGCTCTTGTTGGTGGTGTGCAGTTCGAAGAACTTGCGCCGCGCATGGGCCATGCAGCCGATCTCGGTCACGCCCAATTCAAAACTAGCCTTATAGCCACCAAAATCATCACACACCAGCTTGCCCTTCCAGTCTTGCAGGAAGTTGCGAGCATGCTCCCCTGCGCGGCTGGGGCTGAAGTCGTAGACAACAGCCGCTGTTTCGCAGAACTGGCTGGTGGCGTAGGCCCATACATAAGAGCGGTGGGTTTTCTTTGAGCCCGGAGCAAGCATCTGCACCGGCGTTTCGTCGGCATGGATAACCTGCTGCCCAAGCACTACGTCGCGCAGCGCATCGACCAAAGGCTGCAACTGCACGCCCGTCATGCCAACCCATTGAGCCAAAGTTGAACGTGGAATCGCCAAGCCGGCACGACTGAAAATCGATTCCTGACGGTAAAGAGGCAAATGGTCAGCAAACTTCGCGATCATGACGTGGGCAAGTAGCCCGGCGGTCGGGATGCCTTTGTCGATGACTTGCGCCGGAACCGGCGCCTGGATCAGTGTTTCGCAGTCATCACAGACCCACTTGCCACGAACATGGCGTTCGACGGTAAACACGCCGGGCGTGTAGTCCAGCTTCTCGCTGACGTCTTCACCGATACGCTTGAGTGCGCAGCCACATGGACAGTGAGTGTTGTCCGGTTCGTGATGGATCAACGTGCGTGGAAACTCAGCCGGCAATGCAGTGCGCTTGGGCTTCTGCTTTTTCTCGGTCACCGCTGGCGTGGTTTGCAAGGCTTGAAGCTCTGCTTCAATCGCTGCGATATCGGTATCGATCAGGTCATCGAGCAAGCTGGCCTGCTGCGGATTCATCTGCTCGCTACGCTTGGCAAACTTGAATCGCTTGAGCTGCGCGATCTCGTGAGTCAGCTTCTCGATCAACGTCTGGTCGCGGTTGATCTTCTTACCCATGGTCTCAACCGTCTTGCCCATGGTCTCGACTTGCTGGTCGAGTGTCTCGACACGCTGCATCAACTGCGCTGCCAAAGCGCGCAGTTGTTCAGGATTCAGGTGGTCGAGATTAAGGAAAGTCATGGTGCCGATTTTCCAGACCAGACAATTCACGGCGATAGAGCGATAGGCTAATGGCAGCCGTTAAAGCCGTGTGATTGCGGCGCCGGAGCCCGCGCGTTGCCATGGCAGGCCCAATACCAAAGCCTGGAGTTGCTCGGTATCCAACTCTATTTCAGAGCCCTGGCGAATGCCTGGCCAGTGAAACTTGCCTTGGTTCAACCGGCGAGCAGCTAGCCAAATGCCAAACCCGTCATGCACCAGAACTTTCATCCGATTAGCGCGGCGGTTAGCGAACAGATAAGCACAGTGCGGCTTCGCCGCACCAAACACCGCAATCACTCTGGCCAATGCAGTCTCGGTACCAGCGCGCATGTCCATCGGCTCCGTGGCGAGCCAGATGGAGTCGATGCGGATCATCGCAGCAAGTCTCGAAGAAAGGTCGCACAAGCAGCAGCACTTTCAGTTGGCCAACTCACTTTGACGGTGCCGCGTGGGTGCTGGATTTCGACACAGATATTCGGCGATCCAGCTTGCGAATTCACTTCGGCCAGCTGCATGGGTACCGGAATGAATGCAGGTTGCAGTGCCGTGTTTTGCTGCGCGTGTACCCGAATCCATTTGTGGACGAGGTTTGCGTTGAGGCTATGGCTGAGCGCGACGCTGGCAATCGAAGCGCCGGGCTGGGCGCACTCTTGAATGACTTGGGTCTTGAAGGACTTGGAGTAGGAACGGCGTGTTGGCTGCATGAGATACCCGCTTAAAAGGTTAGAACTGGTGTCCACTTAAATTAAGTGCACACCATGTCGTGGCCTTGCGGGGCTGGGTAGATGACTTGGCCGGACGGATACGCATTCCCGTGAGTAAGCACGACACGGGAGCTGATCAGGCTACCGATGAGAAGGCCAACGGATCGTTATGCATGGGACACCTCTCGAGTGGCGTTTGCCAGCGAATCACCAAGGACTCGCCACAAGGCCGCCAAACGTCGCGCATAGGCTTGCGGGTTTCCATAAAACAGCTCCACATGAAGACTGTCGATCAAGGCTACATAGGCATCCTTGAACAATGCCACCTCATCAGACGGCAATAAGGGATATGACCGAACCAAGCCGAGACTGAACAACTCGCTCAATCGCTCGAGGTAAGCCTCGAATCCGGCACTCACGCGCGGGCGCAGCTCCGTAGGGGGGAAGAATGCAGTGCGCAACAGGAATCGTAGCGACGGCGAAGTTTCATATCGCTTGGACAGTTGATCAGTGTAACGCCGCCCAGCCTGTTGATTCGAGGTCCTCTTTGCGTGAAAGCAAGTCTCCACATACGCCTGCTCGCCGTGGAGCGCCATTCCCCACGAGGCATCGAACAATGCGTCCTTGTTGGTGAAATGTGCATACAGGGAAGGCTTGCGCATACCTGCCGCGACGGCGATGTCATTGAGTGACGAAGCATCGTATCCGCGCTCGGCAAAGTGCGTGATGGCGATGAGACAAATACGCTCAGCCGAAGGGCTAAGTTGTTTCATTGTTGCTCCTTGGGGTCAAACCTTCTGAAAACGAAGTACCTTTAAAATGGCCGTTGGATTACCTGATGAGGGAACTACGCAAGAGAACCCTTGAAAATCCCAATGCATACTGCTGCGCACGTTATCCAGGCACGCAATTGCTTTAGTCACTACCTAACGGACGGTAGGAATGGAAAGCGCACATTCCGCGTGCCGGGAATCCTGGCAAGCATCGGGTATAGACATTATTTTCTCAGGCTGCGCCGACTAGAGATTGATGAAGACTTGTCGCGCGAAAATCTTTGGGCGACTGCTCGAACTGCTTTTTGAAGGAACGGCTGAAATGTGCAGAATCCGTGAATCCCCATTTGTAGGCGATCGACGTAATGGATTCGGCTCTGAGGAACGGGTTGGACAGATCGTCGGCACTACGTTTGAGGCGTGCACGCTGGATATAGCGGCATACACTGTCGCCCTCCTCCTCGAATAGCCGGTACAAGTGACGCACGGAAATGCTCAGGCGACGGGCAAGCGAAGCCGGCGTGAGATTGGGCTGAGCGAGGAACTCATCGATCACCTTCTCAACGCAAAGACGAAGATCCGCGCCACCCGTCATTGCAGAATCACCGCATTCATCGGCATGCTCCATTCCGGACCCCAGCAGGCTGATAAATGCGCTCTGCAGTGCTTCGCCCTGGGTATGAGCGTAAGGGTTACCGTCTGCGCCCCGACATACTTGATCCATCAGCAGGTGGAGCATGCGGCCACAGGCTTTGGCCGACGAAACTTTGCCGAAGGGGGGGCGGTTGTTTTGCATTTCCTTCTGCACGAGCGCTCTTGGCAGCGATAACGAGGCGTGCTCAATCAGTCCCATGGGCACGATTGAGCAAGGTCCGACCGAATCCATCAACATCATTTCACCGGGAGCCAGTTGAATACTCACTCCTGCCTGAGTGACGTGGCAGTGTCCCGAACGCTGACTAACCAGGAAACAATGTTCGTCGTCATCGTAATCAGCATGATCGCCATAGCGGACAATTTTTCCTGCATTGGTACGCATGCCAGCCAGAGACAGGCCCCCATGGGACCAGGTGGATATGTCGCCGATAAAGAGGGAGCGATTTGAAGCCAGTTGTGTTTCGAAACGACCACACAGCGCCTGCATAGTCGAGGTCCACTGGTCGAGCCCGTCACGGGCAACCTCATGGATACTCATGGAAACCTCCACACGTAAAAACTTATTTTTGTGCCGCAATTGTTAACATGTTATCAATTGTCACACAACTATTGTTTGTTACGTCTGAAGGTGAGCAGGATTTATGCCAAATCGAAAATGTGCCTTTTAAACAGTAGCTGAAGCTCCCTGATGGCCAGCGTCAAGAGGTTCCGCTGCTCGAGTGATAGGGGAATATAGCGTCGAAAGGCGGGCATTCTGTTAACTACTTCACTGCCTCCCATGTGCTCTAGCACGACGCTCCACCGGCCTTGCGCACATTCAACGACCAGCCGTTTAAAATCCAGCGGCATCAGTGCGGCACGCAAGGCCACGTTTTCACTCAGCTCTCGGGAAATCGCGGCGCCGATAGCCACCGATCCACTGCGTCGCCGACACCGCAACCCCGTACGCGAAATAGTGCCCGTATGGTGCAATTCGTAACAACCTGCACCTTGATGTAACGCATTTGTCTCGAAGCGAAACTCTGTCATGACCAAGTGCATGAGCAACTGCGACTCGGTCCGCTCACGGACTTCAATCAATGGCCCATCAGTCAGGAAGCGGAACCGGGCATGCCCCGGCTCCAGAAACTCGAAACTTTCCTGAGCGAGGTTACGGCGCAGATACTCCAACGTGACTCCGGGTCGGTATCCCGTCGGAGCACGCTTTGCATCGAACAGGTCAGATAGCTTTGACAGCATGATCGGAATTCTCTGATGGCAGGACAGTCGGCTCCATTGCGAATTCCTTTTCCAGCACATCCTCGACGCGCGCAGGCTTGAATGGGTTCACCTTCTGCACCACCAGCGTCCAGAACAGTGCATATACCGCCGTGCCGCCGAGCATCACGCCAAATGGAACGTAAACCTGAGCAGGGTCCATACCCGGTGGCGTGATGAACCACATGCCCAGCAGGATCCCTACACTGGAAACAATTTGAGGAATCGGGAACCATGGAGACTTGTAAGCGCGAGGCAAATCCGGACGGCGTATCCGCAAGATCACGACCGAAAGCGTCACCAGTAAGTAGGCCGTGCTCCAGGCACACACCGCAGCCAATACCAGATGCAGAATGTTGTCGGCATTACCGCCCAGATACCAAGCGTGCAAGCATGGGATCAACAACGCCACGAGAATGCACACCAACGGGGTCTTGAAACGAGGGTGCAAGTAAGTGAAGACCTTGGGCAACGCACCGTCGACGGCCATGCCATAGAGAATGCGCGGTACGCCAGCCATCAGCGTATTGATGGTCGCAGCGCCAGCGAACAGAAAACCGATGCCCAGCCAGAGCGGGCCGATGTCCCCCATTACCTGCGCCGCGAATTTAGGGATCGCCATGGGCGTATCCAGCAGGCGCAGACCGGTTGCTGGATCCAGCACCAGGTTTTCGACCTGACGTTTCATGGCCGCGCCGTAGATGAACATGCAGGACGCAACGCCGACCAGTCCCAGCAACATGGCTCTAGGCATTACAGAGGCAGATTTGCGCAGATCAGGGGCAAGAGGCGTCACGAACTCACATCCGACAAACATGAACATCGCCATTCCGATCAGCGACATTATGGTCATTAGATCCGTGCCAACCAGGGACTCTCCAAACCAACCATCGAGCTGAACAGCCGGTGCAGCGATCAGGCCAAGCACACCGAAGACCATCAAGGTAGTCCACATGCCGAAGGTTAGAATGATTTCCGCGCGACCGAAGACGCTCACGCCGAAGGCGTTGAGAATGCCAAAAGCGACCACAAAAAAGACGCCCAACAACCAGGAGCCACCAGCGGATTCGGCTAGCGTATTCAGATGTTCGAAGTTGACTAGCGCCATCACTCCGGAAAGGATGGTTTCAGCGGTACCCGCAAACACGTGCACGATCAGGTAAGCCGACAAGGTGCCGGTGATTGCGAAGAATCGGCCCATCCCACAGTTGATGTAGTCGTAAACCGAGCCCGTAGTCGGCAAGATCGCTGCGGCTTCTGCAAATGTGGTCGCCTGGGCAAGCATCATCACCACTGCGATCAGCATTGCCACGGCAAACGCCTTACCACCGATCCCGAACCCCATGGTCGCAGTGAGGATGACCGGACTCGCCATGATCAGGCCTACCGTACTGGCCAATGCGGTTGGGAACCCCACTGTTCCACGATTCAAGTGCTCTGTGAGCTTATTGTTGATCGACATTTTGCAGATGCCCCTGCGTCAAGGTTGGCGTAAATGGCGACAAGCTGATTTTATCTCCGGCCCGTCCATGATGCGCCTGTCACCGCTACCTCACACTTTGCGCTGCACTCAATGCATCGTCTTGCTCATGTCTGCCGTCGCTTTTGTTGCAGCCTGCCATCTCCAGCGATGTGGCGAGCTGAGTCAAATCGCTGGCAGGGTCGTCAAAGACGCTCCGCCTCCGTCCCCCTGCTAATGGTCCAACTGCCTATGAGCAGCGTCCACTAAAAGGGGAAACAAATGGGGCACACCTCGCATCGTAGTTCAGGTTCATTTCTGGTCACCAGCATCGGCCTTGCGGCACTGGCGCTGACTCCTTGCTACGCATTCGCGTATGAGCTTTACTCCGACGCTGACACAAATGTGAACGCGAATTTTCTAGCGGTTTACGGCTTGTTCAACAGTCGCAAAAACTACGACGGCACCAATGGAGGCTCAGAGTGGCGCGAAGGGTTCATCAAGTATGGGCTGAGCGTGGACCGCACACTGGGTGAAGCGGGCACTGTTTACGGCACTGCGAATCTGGTCAGTTCTGGCACCTGGGGCGAGGGTGATGCCGCAGGCCTGACCGATGGGAGCGAAAGAACGACGAAATTCGATGAAGCGTTCGCTGGCTGGCGTTCGGGCGATTTGTTTCCCCCCTTGGGCAAGGATGGTATTGACGCCTCGTTTGGTCGTCAGATTATCCAGCTTGGTAATGGCTTCATCATCAACGACGACGGACTGAACTTCGGCAGAGGCATTGCCGATGGCGAGTTCAATCGCGGCGGAGCTTACTACCTCGCGGCCCGTCACGCATTCGATCAGACGGCAGTGCTGCGCCTTGGTGGCAAAGACGGCCTACATGGCAGCGTGATGTGGCTCAAGTCGGACAACCGCTCTCAGGCCAATACTGAAATGGCTGCAAGCACACTGGATTACACAGCTGCGCCCGGCACGCTTGAATTGACTTACATTCACGGCATTGATGTCGATGAGCGTTATGCAAGTGACTTCCAGAAACAACGCCAAGGGATGAACATCTATAGCCTGCGCGGGACCGGTGATGCAGGCATCAAGAATGCGCACTTCGGCTTTGAGTACGCCTGGCAGGACAAGGATGCCGGGGCAGAAAAAGCTTGGTACGCGGAAGCGGGCTACACCTTCGCCGATCTTCCATGGACTCCGGATTTGACCTACCGCTACAGCCGATACTCCGAAGGCTGGGACTCAATGTTCAATGGCTACAGTACCGGTTACGGGACTTGGTTCCAGGGTGAGGTCGCAGCCAACTATGCAGGTCCGTTCAACACCAACACCGGCATCCATCATGTCGCGCTGAAGGTGCATCCGGTAGAAGGCGTAACGGTTGGCGCGCTGCTGTTCGACTTCTCCACCTTGCACAAACAGGACAACCTCATTCTTGATGGTCAAGAGGCTGACCTGTTCGTTGAGTGGGCGGTTAACGAGCACCTGATCGTCACTCCATTGCTGGGGCTATATAAGCCGAAAAAGGACGAATCCAATGGCGGCAATCAAGTGGGAGGGAACGGAACCAACGTGTACAGCCAGCTCACCGTGGCAGTGCCGTTCTGATACACATCGGGGCAGTCGACTTGCTGCCCCTGACGCATGACCGGTCGCAGGATTCGCTGCAACGTGAACACACGCGCTCAGGCGCGGGTGTTCCGATCCTCGCAAAGCATGGTCTGAATCTGCTGGGTTGCATGTTTGGTACCGTCGGCAAGTTTTTTGACCTCATCGGCCACCACTGAAAACCCTCGCCCCACCTCTCCAGCCCTCGCCGCTTCGATGGCCGCATTCAGCGCCAGGAGATTGATCTGTTCCGCGATAGCCTTGATCACGCCGACCACTGTCGCGATCTGTGCATAAGTTGCCTGGCTGAGAGTCAACGACTGCTGGTGGCTGGTTTGAGCCGCACGTTCATCGCTGATATCACGCACCGCGCCCAGCACCCGAGTGAGGCGTCCCCGCTCGTCGCGAACCACACGACCGCGCTCCCGGCACCAGATATAGCCACGTAATTTGTGCCGCATTCGATACTCGAAAACGTACTCGCCGCTCCCCGTCGAAGCCACGATTTCTGCTGTGAAGACTGCAAGAATAGCTTTCAGATCATCGGGATGTGTAATACCAACCTGACTGTCCCAGCCATCGGGTAATTCGTGCGGGCTGTAACCCATGAGTACTCTGAACTGATTCGAGATTTTCATCTGGCTGGCCGGATCCTGCAGATCACCACGGGCCACACTGATATCCCATAACCCCTCGGTCAGCGTCGATTGCTTGAGCTCCCACATGCGAGCTTCATGCCTGTGCTCGTCGATCCGCTCCTGAGAGAAGTGGAGCCTGTCACGCAAGGACTCACCCTCCGCCGACAGGGTATGATTTTTTCTGTTGAGTTCAGTGATTTCTTCGCGACAGGATTGGAGCGCCCTCTCCAGCTCATCACACTTTTCATGGGCGGCGATGAGATCGGCTCGGCCTGCCCGACGCATCTCGTCGAGGCCGTTCAATGCTGCAAGTAATGTCGGATGAGGGGCAATGAGACTTGAATCAGCGGCACCCGAGCGTTCGCCCTGCCGAATCCGGTTGGCGATTGCCGCCAGTTCCTGGACCCATTGCGTAGTCTTTGTGAACATCAGCACACCCTTTGTTCGTTCGAGTTGGCTTCAACCAAGTTAAATGCCATTTCCCGACCCGAGGCTTGAACACACATGCCAACGCATTTGTCTGTCCATGCCCCGGCAATGGGCAAATTCGATCGATCAGCTCGCAATGATCGCTTTGAGAACGGTTTTAAACGTTTCGATCTGCTCGCTGGAAAACTGGCCGAAGACCTTGTCCTGTTGCTCACGTGCGATAGTCCAAAGCGCTTCGGTCTCGTCGACCCCCTTCACGGTTAGACGCACACGCTCATTATCGTCAGACACCAACCCTTTACGCTTGAGATTGGCGACCGCTTCCTCGATCTCACGCACAGGCATGGCCACTTCACGCTGTAGGTCCGTGAGTGCCAGCTCAGCATCGTTTTCCAGAACCATCAGCATCCGCGCCTCGCTGGTACGCAGGCCAGTGGACAGCTGGCGAGGTTGATAGCTCGCCTGATAAGCCCGCAAAGCCTGAGTCATCAGGTAGTAAATGTTGTGGCTCAACCGCCCCTGGAAGTGGCTGCTTGGCGGTTGGTCAACGTCACGCTTGGTCATGCGCGTGTGCGGCAGGACCATTGAGTAGGCACCCTGGTGATACAGCAAAGGGGAGCGACCGAAATCATCGAAGGCGACAACCTTACCGACCAGAATCCAGTGATCACCACCATCGAGTTGCTGGAATTTTTCGCAATGAAAGCGTGCAGAACAGTCGGCGAAAACCGGTGAACCACCCTCACCAGACTCGTATTCGATTTCCGCGAAACGATCTTCCTTCGGACGTGCGAAGTTGTTGGATAAATCGATCTGATCGGCCGCCAGTACGTTGACCGCAAAATGCGACGCGTCTTCGAATACCTGATGGCTGGTGGAGCGCTTGTCGATGCTCCACAGAATCAAAGGCGGATCCAGCGAGACGGAGTTGAAGCTGTTGGCGGTGACACCGACCTTGCGACCATCTTCGGCGGCAGCTGTGACAACCGTCACGCCGGTCGCAAAATTACCCAGCGCACGACGAAACGCACGTGAGTCAAAACCAGTTTCAATTACGGATTCAGGAACTTTGGACATGGGTAACTCCCGGGCTGACGAACCAGCCAGCCCTGATTGTTTTTATGAGATCACGCAAGCAATAAGGTGACGCTGATCAAACCATCGACGGGTCGGGCTCAAGACCCATGAGCTCACGACCCAGAATCTGCGCGCAGACGTCATAGTCGGTGTATGCGTGAGCACCGGTGAGGTGCGCGTCGCGGAACAGCCGCTGCAACTCATTGGTTTCGAACCAGGCACCACCGCCCGACGCCTCCATCAAACGATCCACCGCCTGAATGCACATCTTGGTGGCATAGCCTTGGTTGGTTCGCCAGAACGCCAGGGTCTCGCGGCTTGGGTACTCGTGGCGCTCGCTGTGTTCGGCGATTTCGTTCCAGCTTGCTTCCAGCAGCGCGCGGGCCGCTGCAACCTGGTGAGTCGACTCTGCCAGACGCATGAGCGCCGGAGTGGCTGCACCCACTGCTGCACCAGTGTAGGCACGGACACGGTTTCGGGTTTTCTCGCGGAAGACTGCCAGCATACGTTCAGCAATCCCGAGGCTTACAGTAGAAAAACCGCTGGCAAAATACGGGCGATAGGGGGCGTAAAAGATTTTGCTGTCAGGGTAAAGACCGAAGCCGACAGACTTGCCTTCCATCATGTCCTTGGCCTTCTGAATGCGGTGCTCGGGCACAAACGCATCCTTCACAATCAGCGTCTTGCTGCCGCTAGCGCGCATGCCGACTGCGAACCAGTCATCGCGAATCTCGTAATCGCTACGGGGAAGTACGGCGAAGCAATAATCCTGCGAGCCTTCGGTGTTATTACGACGGAATCCCATGATCGCCCATTCTGCATGGTCACAACCCGAGCTCCAACCCATCTCGCCGCTGAACGTCACGCCGCCTTCAACTTCTTCCGTACGACCAAAGGGCGCAATGCTGCTGCTCGCAGTTGCGTCAGGGTCATGACCCCAGACTTCTTCCTGCAGCTTTGGAGAAAACATAGCCAGCTGGTGGCTGTGCGTGCAGAGCAGGCTCATTGCCCATGCGGTGCTAGCGCAGGATCCGGCCAGTAATGCGATGCACTCAGCGAACTGTGGCAGGGAAATTTCCAGACCGCCGTACTTCTTTGGCTGTAGGGCATGGTGCATGCCAATCCCCTTGAGCAGGGCGATATTCTCGGCAGGAACGCTACGATCGATCTCCGCCTGGAAAGCGTTGCCAGCAATAGCAGGCAAAATGGACTTCAGATCTTCGAGCAGCGGGTTTGGCTTTTTCATGGTCTGGCTCATTATTATTGGAAGTGGCGATTTCTGTGTCGCGAGGCACCTCCTCGGATAGTCGAGGTGATGCTTTCTCTATGCAACAACAGAACCTTTCAATGAATTCCTGGCCAGTATGCCTTTACCCTCTACTGCTAAAAATGCACGTTCCAAATGGAAGATTGTACTTTTCATAGCCTCGTTCATCTGAGAAAGCCATGCCCGATCTTTACGCAAAAAAGCACCTGTACGGCCAACTGACAGTGGCTGTGCCGTTTTGATGCATCAGCACCCGAGACGCGCCTGCTCGCCCCATCCTCCATCTGCAGGATGGTAACGCCGACACCGCCGGCCAATACTGCGAGCACAGGCCCTGCCCAGTCGTAATGACAGTTGGCCGACATGTTTGCTGCGCCCAAAACAACAATACAGCGCGCGAGGTACACACTATGAGCGATGACGCCATCCGCCTGCTGAGCGCCTTCAGCGCCGCCGTGCTGGACATTCAGCGCCTGGCCCAGAGCCAGCCGATTGAAGACTTCCATGACCAGATGTTCACCCGCCTGCAGGCACTGATTGCCTTCGACAGTGCATGGTGGGGGCGTGCGGCGCTCGTCGACGGCATTCCTCAGGATCATGATTCACACTTGTTCCACCTACCTGCCAATTACTTGGCTGACTGGCAGTCGATCAGCCACGACGACGTCACCATCGCCCGCGTGCACCAGATGCCCGGACATGCGGCGATTATCGACATGGGCACCACTCCCGGCCTGGCCTGGCTGGGTGAACGACACCAGATTGGTCAATTGATGTGCGTGATGGTTACCGACCCGGTGACGCGCCTGAGCGAACACTTGACTCTTTACCGTTGCCCGGGCGCAGCACTTTTCGAAGTCACTGAATGCGCACTGCTGGACAGTTGTATGCCACACCTGAGCGCCGCGGTATCGGCCAACCAAATCCGCGCGTTGATCGCCATGCGCGAAACGCTCTCACGCCCGAGCACCCTCGCCCTGGCTGTGTGTGACGGTCATGGCATCCTGCACTGTGCCGAGCCCGCATTCATCGAGTTGATCCTAAGCCACTGGCCCGGCTGGGTCGGTCCGGGCCTGCCCATAACGGTGCAGGCTGGTCAATTGCACTGCAATCACTTACTGCTGGACCTCAGCCCGGTAGCTGGCCTTTTCATCCTCACAGCCCGGGCGCAGACAGCGCTGCAATTGCTTAGCCCGCGCGAATACGAGGTAGCCCGCGGCTTCGGTGACGGCAAGACCTACAAACAAGTCGCTCGGGACCTGGGTGTGGCGCCCAATACCGTACGCCATCACATCCGCTCCATTTACGCCAAGCTTGGCGTTCAGGACAAGGTCGGCATCGCGCAGCTGTTGCGCAACGACACAGACTGACGCCCAACCCAGAGCTTTTTCGGCCGCTCGATATCGCGCGGCCAGGGCAACCTTGTGCCCGAAAACTGCCGTCAACTCAGCACACGGGGCCTGTCCCCGCGAGATAACCAACAAGAGCTAACTCATGATGAAGGCAACCCTTTTAGCAAGCACTTGCACGCTGGCCCTGACCTGCGGTTTGTCCAGTACATTCGCCAACGCGGCCGACCTCAACGCTCGGGACTTTTTCAGCGCTCCGGTCGGTACCAGCTTGGGCGTGTTTTACCTGCCCATGTCCCGCGATGACGACTACAAAGGTGCAGCAGATACCACCGGCAAGGCAGATCTGAAAACCACTGCCTTCGCCTGGCGCCAGCTATGGTTCACCGACGTCTGCGGCACCCTGTGCACACCGCAATTCATTATCCCTTTTGTCGACATCGACGCACGGTTACCAGGGGCATCCCAACGCAGCGGCGAAACCGGCTTCGGTGACCCACAGGTGGGCGGCACACTGTTCTTCATCAATGACCAAGGCACCCGTACCTACAGCGGCCTGCTGAGCCTGATCACCCTGCCGGTGGGCGAGTACCACAGCCAGAACCCAGACGTTTCCCCCGGCGCCAACCGCTGGGCCGGGCACTTTATCTACAACTACACCCGTGGTATCGGGGAAAAGTGGGTGCTGGAAGCCAACCTCGAGGCCCAGGTGTACGGCAAAAATGATAACTACCTGGGTACCGACCTCAAGCAGGAGCCGCTGTACCGCTTGCAGGCCTTTGCCTCCTACGATTTCACCGCCACCACCTACGGCGTGCTGCGTCTGGTCCAGTCCGACGGCGGCGAACTGCGTATTGGCGACCAGCGCATCGAAGACACGCACCAGCGCAATACCCAACTGGGTGTCGAGCTGGGTCACTGGTTCGACAAGCGAAATCAGGCCCTGATCGCTCTGACCCAAGACGTGAACACTGACAACGCCTATCACGGCAACCAGGCGTTGATACGCCTGGTTCACGTATTTTGACCGAGGATCTGACAATGACCGCATTGCTTGATACCCGCGCAGTCACCAGCCTGCGCCAACGCTATAGCCAACTGGCCGCCATTGTGGTGCTTTCGGCGATCACCCCTGCACTGCTGATGACTGCCCCTGCAGTGGCCACCCAATTGGCTAGCCAGTGGGGATTGGGCCCGGCGCAGATAGGCAACCTGTTCATGGTAGAACTGGGCGCCATGAGCTTGGCCACGCTGCCAGGGTTCTACTGGCTAAAGCGCGTGAATCTGCGCCGGGCCGCCGTAGTGGCAGGGCTGGTGTTCATCGCCGGCAATGCCCTGTCCGCCCTGGCCACCACCTATCCCTGGCTGATGGCCCTGCGCTTCGCCACAGCCCTGGGTGGTGGCTCGCTGATGATCATTTGCATGAGCTCCGCTGCGGCGCTGCCCAACGCTAGCCGCGTCTATGGCCTGTGGGTACTGGGCCAGTTAGTCCTGGGCGCCCTGGGACTTCAGGTGCTGCCCCTGTTGTTCACGCAACTGGGGTTGGCCGCCTGCTACGCCAGCCTCGCTACCCTGATGATACTGGCCTTGCCTCTGGCTCTCGCGTTTCCCGCCAGCCTGCCACGGCCTGATCACCAGCACGCCGAAACGCTGCACAAGGGCAAGGCACTGCTGGGCCTTGCGGCGGTGTTTTGCTTCTACCTGAGCTTGAGTGGCGCGTGGACTTTCATGGGGGCCATTGCCGCGGCGGCCGCTATCAGCGCTCCCGACAGCGGCCAAGTACTGGCCGTCGCTACGCTGCTAGGCATCGCCGGCGCCGCTAGCGCCTCACTGCTTGGCGCCCGGGCTGCCAAACGCCTGCCTCTGCTGCTGGGCTATGGCGCCATGGCCGCTGCAGTGCTGTTGCTGGACGGGCGCCCGACGCTGATGCGTTTTGCCGCCGCAGCCCTGCTGTTCAAGTTCACTTGGACCTTTGTGCTGCCCATCGTTCTCGCCAGCATCGCCCGCATCGACCCCAGCGGCCGCCTGATGAACGCCACCAATTTGGTAATTGGTGGAGGGCTCGCCTTGGGGCCGGCCTTGGCCGGGCACCTTATCGAATCCAGTGGCGACTACCAGATCACGCTGGTCGGCGCCGCGGCGCTTTGCCTGCTCTCACTGCTGTTGGTACTAGCCAGCCGCGCTCCCACTCAAGCGTAATCAGGAGTAAGCAACATGATGAAAGACACCACGGCCTTTTTCTTCGACGAACTATGTCTTTGGCACAGTGCTGGGCTGCATGCCCTGACTGTGCCGGTGGGCGGCTGGATACAACCACCCGCCGCGGCCGGGCATGCCGAATCACCGGAAACCAAGCGCCGCCTCAAAAGCCTGATGGACGTATCAGGCCTTACCGCGCAGTTGGCCGTGTCCAGCGCGCCGCCAGCCAGCGGGGAAGAACTGTTGCGAGTGCATAGCCCATCTTACCTGGCACGTTTTAAGGCCATGAGCGATGCCGGCGGCGGCCTGCTCGGCCCCCATGCCCCCATCGGCCCCGGCAGTTACGAAATTGCCGCGCTGTCCGCCGGGCTGGCCATTGCCGCTGTCGACGCCGTGCTGATGGGCGAAGCCCGCAACGCCTACTCGCTGTCGCGTCCACCCGGGCACCACTGCCTGGCCGACGGAGCCATGGGCTTCTGCTTCCTGGCCAACATCCCCATCGCCATTGAGGCTGCAAAAGCGCGCCATGGCCTGGGCAAGGTCGCCGTGATCGACTGGGACGTGCATCATGGCAATGGTACCCAGGCGATCTACGAGGAACGACCCGACGTGCTGACTATTTCCCTACACCAGGAAGGCTGTTTCCCCGCCGGCTACAGCGGCCTGGAGGACCGCGGCACCGGTTTGGGCCGCGGCGCCAATCTGAATATCCCGCTGCTACCGGGCAGCGGCGACGATGCCTACCGCTATGCCATGGAGCAATTGGTGCTACCGGCTCTGGAGCGGTTCGAGCCGGAAATTATTATCGTGGCCTGCGGTTACGACGCCAACGCGGTCGATCCACTGGCGCGCATGCTGTTGCACAGCGAGTCGTTTCGTGCCATGACCACCATGCTGCGTGACACCGCCGAGCGCCTTTGCAGAGGGCGCCTGGTACTGGTGCATGAAGGCGGCTATTCGGAAGCCTACGTACCGTTCTGCGGGCTGGCGACCCTCGAAGCTTTGTCCGGTATACGCACACCCGCCATCGACCCAATGCTCGAATTTATCCAGGCTCAGCAACCCAACGCCGGTATGCAGGCCTACCAGCGTGCCGTAATCGACCAGCAGGTGCAGGCCCTGTCCAACTTCCAACACTGACCCCTCTCTGCGACAGCCCCAACTCTGGCGCGTAGAGTCATGGCCGTTGACAGGCACAGGCAAGAACGCCTGCCACCGGCCACGTATTCTGGAGCAGACCATTCCCTATGCAGCACTGTCCTTTTTATGGTGGTGCTGACTACTTGCCTGAGGGTTTCGCCCATGAGCGAAGTAACACTTCTTCCCGCGGTCAGCGCCTTTCTGCAGCGCGATCACGGCCTGTTCATCGACGGCGGATACGTCGCCAGCAGCCATCCCGACAAAATCGAGGTTAGCAACCCGGCCAACGGCCAGGTCATCGCGCGCGTCAGCGAGGCCGCCCAAGTCGACATTGATGCCGCGGTGGCCTCGGCCCGCGCCGGTTTCAAAACCTGGTCGCGCACCAGCCCCGCTACCCGTGCCAGCGTACTGTTCAAGCTCGCCGACTTGATGGAACAGCACCGCGAGGAACTGGCCCAGCTGGAAACCTCGCAGTCGGGCAAACTGATCACCATAGCCCGAGCCTTCGAGGTGGACCAGGCCGCGCACTTCCTGCGCTATTTTGCCGGCTGGGCCACCAAGATCACCGGCCAGACCATCACTCCATCCCTCCCCTCCTTCGCCGGCGAGCGTTACAGCGCCTACACCCTGCGAGAACCGATCGGTGTGGTGGTAGGAATCGTACCGTGGAACTTCTCCACCATGATTGCCATCTGGAAACTGGCATCGGCCCTGACCACCGGTTGCAGCATCATCATCAAGCCCAGCGAGTTCACCCCGCTTACCATCCTGCGCATCGCTGAACTGGCGGTCGAAGCCGGGCTGCCAGCCGGCGTCCTCAACGTGCTGACCGGCACCGGCAGTGTCGGCAAGGCCTTGATCGAGCATCCTGGCACCGACAAGGTGTCCTTCACCGGCTCCGTGCCCACCGGTATCGCCGTGGGCCAGGGCGCGATGGCTGCCGGCTTAACACGTGCCACTCTGGAATTGGGCGGCAAAAACAGCGTCGGATTCCTGCCTGATGTCGACTTGGAAAAAGCCGTCAACGGCGTGATCGAGGCAGGCTTCCTGCACTCCGGCCAAATCTGCGCCGCCGCCGAGCGCTTCTTCGTCCACCGCTCGCAGATTGAGCCCTTGGTAACGTTGCTTGCCGAGCGCCTGTCGGCCCTGAAGATAGGCTCGCCGCTGGACGAAACAACCCAGTTTGGTCCCGTGACCAACAAACAGCACCAGCGCAAACTGGAACAATTCTTCGCCACTGCCCGCGCCGAGAACAACCGAATCGTATGCGGCGGCAAGCTGCTCGAGGGCCCTGGCTGCTACGTCGAGCCAACCATCATCCTGGCCAACTCAGCCCGAGACACACTCCTGAACGAAGAGACATTCGGGCCGATCGCTACCTTCTTTCCATACGACACCGAAGAGGAGTTGGTCGAGTTGATGAACGATACCCCCTACGGCCTTAGTGCCAGCCTTTGGACCAATGACCTCTCCACCGCGATGCGCCTTGTACCGCAGATCGAAGCCGGCACGGTGTGGGTCAACATGCACACCCTGCTGGACCCGGCCGTGCCGTTCGGCGGCGTCAAGGCTTCGGGCATCGGTCGTGAATTCGGTGCAGCCTTCATCGATGATTACACCGAACTGAAGTCGGTCATGATCCGCTATTGAAAAGTACAAGCCAGGCTGGCTAAAAGGCATTCTCCGAAGCCCTGACGCCCCCTAGAATCTCACCTAGCCAGACTGGGAACCGCGCATCCATTTCAGGTTCTGGCGCTTTCTCATTGCTTCAGCCACGCTTCGGCGTGGCTTTTTTTTACCTGCATCGGCCTGCTGGATCGAGTATCTCCAATGAAGTTGACCGTCATCGACCAAACCCCCGTGCACGGCGATCGTCCACCCCATACTGCACTACAGTCATCGGTGGACCTGGCCGTGGCGTGCGACCGTTTCGGCTACCACCGTTACTGGCTGGCTGAGCACCACAACAGCATACAATTTGCTGGCCCCGCACCGGAAATACTGGTGTCGCGCATTGCAAGCGCAACCGAGCGCATGCGTATTGGCAGCGGCGGGGTCATGCTCAGCCACTACAGCCCCTATAAGGTCGCCGAGACTTTTGCCGTACTGGGCTCACTGTTTCCCGGGCGCATCGACTTGGGCATCGGCCGCGCACCAGGCGGTAATCATTTGAGCAGCGTTGCCTTGGCAGTGCCCTCTCGCCTGGGCGACGAGGATGTTTTTCCACGCCAGGCGACTGAATTATGCGCGTTCCTGCGTTCAGGCTTTGACAGCAGCGATCCGTTCGCCGGTTTGCGCTGCCTGCCCAGCCCCGTCGAAATGCCAGACCTGTGGATGCTTGGTTCAAGCGGTGGCAGTGCTGGGCTAGCGGGCGAATTGGGCATGGGTATGGCGCTAGCGCGCTTCATCGCTCCGCAGCTCAGCAGCCCTGCCATCTTCGACGATCACGCGACCGCCTGGGCCGAGGCAGGTCATCAAACCACTGCGCCGCGCCTACTAGCACTGGCGGTGATCTGCGCGCCCACTGACGAACAGGCCAGGACCATCGCCGCTACGGCGGTATACCGCAAGATGATGGCCGGCCGCATTCCCCGCGAGGCCTTGCTGCCCCCGCTGGAAGTCGAGTCCAGACGAAAACGCATGAGTACCACCGACCGGGAAGAATACGATCAGACCCTGGATAACATGATTGTCGGTTCAGCGGACACTTGCCGCGCGCAGATTACCCAACTCGCCGAGCGCTATGACTGTCACGAGATTGGACTGGTGACTGTCACTCACGCCTATGCCGATCGCTTGAATAGCTACCGGCTATTGGCTGAGGCACTGGAGATTGGCTAATCCATCCTTTGGGCTATGGCGCCGCAGGTGGGATAAACGGAAATTCCTGCAAGCGACAAAAGCAAATACCACCCTGCCCGCGGTGCGGAACAATGGAGCAAGTACCATGCAGGGCAGTAATGGGCTGGTGTCAGTATCTGCGTTCACGATCGCTAGCGTATATGTGCGAGGGCCGGGGTGGATGCGGAGACGAGTTTTAATGTGCTCGCCGTCAACATGAAACGGGTCATGAAAACATCGGTGCTCACGCCTTGGTGAAGGCGCTGTCGGCATAAAAATGCTTATTTTTGAGCTATTTCAAGAGCGGTAAAAACAACGCAGGCGTATTCCAAGTGCGACTGATACGACCCGCAACATTGACCACATGATCGCTCAACGAACAAGTGTCCGCGTGTAAAGCGATACAACCCCGTGATCGTTTTTACACACTCTGTGCCGATAGACTGCACCTTTCGGAGCGTTGCAATCGCCCCAAAAGCGGACGGTGGTGACAGGCAGAAATCGGCCGATTCTGTTGAAAAAGTAGCTCCCCTGTCTGGCCTGCGGCAAAATCTCTACATTGGCCAGCAGGGAAGCACGCAGCATGATGGGACAGTTATCGAGTGGGCAGGAACGACTGTTTTACTCGTTCAACCTTGAAGATCACATCCCCGCCAATCACCTTCTGCGCAGCATTGATCAGTGTCTCGATCTGAGCGACCTGCGCCATTACCTCGCCGATTTCTACAGCCCGATTGGGCGTCCGTCGATTGATCCTGAGCTGATGATCCGCATGCTGATTGTGGGCTATTGCTACTGCATTCGCTCAGAGCGTCGGCTGTGCGAAGAGGCCCATTTGAACCTGGCGTATCGCTGGTTCTGCCGGTTAAGCCTTGAAGATGAAGTCCCCAATCACTCGACGTTTTCCAAAAATCGACACGGCCGTTTTCGGGACAGCGATCTGTTTCGTTGGCTGTTCAATGAGGTGCTGCGCCGCTGCATGGACGCAGGGTTGGTCAAGGGCGAAGGCTTCGCCGTGGACGCCAGCATCATCAAAGCGGATGCGAGTCGGCAGCGCGGTGTACCGGGTGATGAACCGGTCAACTGGAGCGATCCGGCCCTGAGACCCGCGCCGTGCGTGAGTACCTTGAGGCACTTGATGAGGAAGCTCTGGCCGAAACGCTACCGAAGCGCCTATCGCTGACTGATCCTCAAGCTCGCTGGACCGCAGCTCCAGGTAGCCCAGAGTTCTACGCTTACTTCACGAATTATCTGATCGATACCGAGCACGGTGTCATCGTGGATGTGGAACCCACCGTCACGAACGTAAAAAGGTCGAAATGTTGTTTGCCCACCTCAAGCGCATCCTGAAACTGGATCGTTTGCGACTACGTGGTATGAGTGGCGCGACCGATGAGTTCACGCTGGTGGCTGCGGTACAGAACCTGCGTCGACTGGCCAAACTTACATCCACCTGCCACGGGATAGGTGCGTGTGCACGAAGCAAAAAACCTAAAATTAACCCAATAACAGAGCAGCAAAGGTCAACGAAGAGCCGAGAAACCACTGAATGTGGTGAGTAGGTTCTCCAATGATGGTCGTGCTTGAGTTCAGGCCAGCTGAAAATCCGACTTTTTCAACAGAATCGGCCGATAGCCGCAAGGAAACCTGCACACAACCACGCTGCGCGCCCTCAGCGAGCAGGAAATGGAGAGTGTGTTGAGCGAGCTGCAGTGACGGTGTGTGACAATGCAAAACCCATCTGGGTGGGCGTGAACGTGACGGAAGGGAGGCGGCGCACCATCTTTTGTTACGTGCGCACGATTCGTACCTCGACGGTGTTAATGCGCCATGAGTCAGTAGCCCAGCGCAGCAGCAATGCTGGTGCAATCCGTTGGCGTCGCTCCCGGCTATGGCTTAACCTTAAACACTGGGCGGATTTGCAGAAGACCCTCGGTTGGGACAATGCCGAGTAAACCAGAGGACTTCAACGGCTTCTCCTGCGGCGTCCAGAACCTGGCCGCCTCTCCAGATACTCATTCTAGTGATCTTCTAAACCACCCGATCGGGTGGTATCTGCCCCGATAAGGCGCAATTAAGATTGTCCGCTGCCGTGCGCGCCATCAGTGCCCGCGCCTCGCGGGTCGCCGAGCCGATATGGGGCAACGCCGTCAGGTGCTTCAGCTCCATCAGAGGTGAGTCGCCCGGCAACGGTTCTTGGGCGAATACGTCCAGCCCGGCCGCACGAATGCCGCCCTGTTGCAGCGCATCGATCAATGCAGCTTCGTGCACCACCGGTCCACGGGAAACGTTGAGAAAGATGCTGTGCTCGCGCATCAGTGCAAACTCCCGGGCACCGATAAGGTGGTGGGTTGCATCCGACAACGGTACGCAAACACAGACGAAGTCCGCCTCAGCCAGCAGTTGGTCGAGCTCCATATGTTGCGCGCCCAACTCGTGTTCCAGCGCCAGTTTGGTGGAGTTGCCGCTGTACAGAATCGACATGCCAAAACCAAAGTGCCCGCGCCGGGCAATGGCTGCGCCAATCCGCCCCAGGCCAATAATGCCCAGGCGCTTGCCGTGTACATCGGTACCGAACATCGAATCGGTTATGTTTTTTTCATGCCATTGACCCTGACGCACCAGATCGACCATTTCCACGGCCCTGCGCGCAGCCATCATCAACAGCAAAAATGCGGTGTCGGCGGTGGTTTCAGTCACGGCGTTCGGTGTATTGGTCAGGCGGATACCTCGTTCACGCAGGTAATCCAGGTCGTAGTTGTCATAACCGGCGGAAACACTTGCGATAACTTTCAAGCACGGCGCACGGTCCAGAATCGCGCGATCCAGCTTGAGACTGGCCCCCATCAGCGCATCGGCCTCGGCCAGGGCGGCGAAGAAGCGCGCTTCGTCAACCCCCAATGGGTCAACACAATAGGTGACGTTGTATAGGTTTTCGAGCTCGGCCAGCACCTGCTCCGAAGACACACGGCTGAAGATCAGCAGATTATGTTTCATGTTCACTCCGATCGAACCGTTCATTGATTGGCCCTGTAATAGCGGGCAGGAATGCCCCAGACCACCAGCGCTGTCGCCAATACGCACACGCCACACAACACATACAACGCAGGCGTTGCACTGCCGCTCATGTCCTTGATTCGGCCGACCAAGAAAGGCGCGATGATTCCGCCCAACTGCCCCAGGGAATTGATCAAGGCGATCCCGGCGGCAGCAGCCAGGCCGGTGAGAAAACGTGGGGGAATGGTCCAGAAAATCGGCATCCAGGCAATGATCCCGGTGAGCACCATGCTCATCCCGACCATCAACGGTAATAACTGCCCCGGGAACCAGGCACACAGCAGATAACCGGCCGCGGTCAGCAACGCACAACCGGCCATATGCCAGCGGCGTTCTGCGCGCTTGTCCGAGCTGTGACCAATGATCAGGTTGCCTGCCGCCGCCACCAGGTACGGGATCATGGTCAACAGGCCAATATCAAAGGTGTCCGCCACCCCGGCGGTTTTAATCCACTGCGGCATCCAGAACAGCAAACCGGTGAGGGCCATGACCAGGCACAGGTAAATGGCTGACATCACGTAGGTGGTCGGTTGCTTCCAGACATCGGCAAATCCGCTGGAGGATTCGGGGCGGGGCTCGCTGGCCATGCGTGCCAGCAATAGTTGCTTTTCGTCATGGGACAGCCATGGCGCATCTTCGATCCTGTCACTCAGCAGCCAAAACACCACGAAACCTAAAACTACCGAGGGCAAGCCTTCCAGCAGAAACAGCCACTTCCACCCCGCCAGGCCGTACAGCCCATCGAAGTGGCCGAGAATAAACCCGGCCAGCGGCCCGCCGATAATGCCGCACAGGCAGATCGAGCTTTTGAAGTAGGCGTTGACACGGCCCCGGCGATTGCCGGGATACCACTGGGTAAAGAAATACAGCACACCGGGCACAAAACCGGCTTCCATCACGCCGATCAGAAAGCGCAGTGTGTAAAACCAGAACTCGCTGTTCACAAACATCATGCACGCAGAGGTAATCCCCCAGGTGACCATGATGCGGGCGATCCAGACGCGGGCGCCGATCTTGTGTAGCAGGACATTACTGGGCACTTCAAACAGAAAGTAGCCGACAAAAAACAGACTGGCGCCCAAGCCATAAACGGTATCGCTGAACCCCAGATCAGTTTGCATCTGCAATTTGGCGAAACTGATGTTGACCCGGTCCAGATAGGCAAACAGAAAACAAGCGATAAACAACGGAATGATCCGCCAGTTCACTTTTCGATACAGCGCGTCGTCCAGGGATTGGGCCGACGTTTGAACGGTCGAGAGGGTTTCAGCTGTCATGGCACACCTGTTAATTATTATTTTGAGGAGTTGCACAGCGCATGCTTGCGTCGCTGCCGTCACACCGACATCAGCGGTCAAGCGGTGGATCAATCCAGCGAACGGTCAGATAATTCGCCATCCACCAGGTGATGAAGGCCCCAGCGGGTCGGCGTTATACAAGGCACCTGGCTGTATGCGATCCCGTCGGCAAACGACAAGGTCGACGTGCCGAAAAAATGGATACGCACATCACCCATCTGGCGACCATGGCGCAAGGATCAGGGACGGAATAAGTTTGAGCGTAATGCGACGAATAACCCGTAGTCCCTGGCTCATGAGATCGGTCTCCATTGTTTTTGTTATGGCACCTCTGGAGGGGCCGCAAGCGGGTAAACGCCTGGATCATCCACCACTGAAATCGACTATATAGTATTACTATTTAGCCAACAACTCTCGTTTTTAATGGTTTTTTAGCTACACAAAAATTAAATAGTAATACAATAACCGCCAGGGTCGGTGGCTGCCAGTTGCTACAGTCGGCTACCGGCCGAAACACAACATTGTCCTCCGGCTCTTGAAGAAGAGGTCGGCGTTAACCTGAGATTCTCGCGCATGGGAGTCTCCGTAGAGCTTTCATCTCTACCCTGGCGCCCCACATGCTCGACCAAAATCCAAAGCGCCTCACCTCACAATCCCCTCACGATATTGTCTGCCCGTTAAAAGGATTCTTGCGGGACACATGAACCCTGCGCCTGGACCTAACCGGCAAGACTCCCGAACGCCATCGGGACGCTCAAGCAATGGATGGGTGCGACGCCCTTTCTGACCCGAAAACTTAACGGGGTAAGCGCCGAGATGAACTTGAATGTACTTGCCTACAACCTGAAACGGGTCATGAAGGGACTGATCGCCATGTCTGGCGCCCACCACAATGCCCGATGCAGTGCATCGGGCATTGTGGTGAACCAGGTGCATACCTATTTCAGGACTAAACCATGATCTTTATTGAGGACCATTAAGCAAAACCCATTGCTGGTTTTGCACGCTGACAAGCGCGCGGGCGCGTTGGTCGTGCCCGAAGTGGTCAGTTGGGCTTAAGTTGTAAACTCCATGGGTGCCGGCAACGTTGTCAGTTTTTTCAAGCTGATCACGCAAGCTTTGGCGGAACTCGGGGCTCCCGGGCTGGGCGGCTTGCAGCGCGCCAGGTACTGCGGCTTCCACAAGACGCATGGCGTCATACAAATAGGCTCCAAAAGGAGAAAGGCTATTGGCACCAAACTGTGCCTCATAGCTTTGGGCGTATTGGCTCGCGATTGCCTTGGAGGGATGGTTGTCCGGTAGCTTGTCCCACACCACTACCGGACCGACGGGCAAGATAGCCCCATCGAGGGCTTTGCCGCCGATCCGCAGAAACGCGCTATTGGCAGCGCCATGAGTGTGGTAAATCGCGCCCTTGTAGCCAAGCCTGCGCAGTTCGGTATGGGGGAGCGCAGCGGGAGCTCCGGCAGCACCGATCAGCACTGCGTCAGGTCGTGCGCCGATTACTTTCAATGCCTGGCCACTGACAGAGGAATCGGTGCGGTTGAAGCGCTCATCGCGCACCAGTGTGATGCCGGCTGCGGGAGCCAGTTCGCCGAGGGCCTTGAACCAATCCTCACCCCAGACGTCGTTGAAGCCGATGTAACTCAGTGTTTTTACGCCGTTGTGCTGCATGTGCTCGATGAGCGACTTGGCCATGAGATTATTGGTTTGAGCGATAGTGAAAATCCAATGATTCTCGTTGTTTGGCGGGACGTAAGGAGCAAGGGCGATCTGCGCCGTAGTGCTTTCCTTGGCGACTTGGGCGACCGCCGAGGAGGTTGGCACCGTGGTGGAGCCGATCAGCAGGTCAACAGCATGTTCACTCACCAGTTTGCGAGCGTTCTTGGTGGCCGCGGTACTGTCGCTAGCATCGTCTAGGACAATGTAATTAACGGTTTGCCCAGCGATCTGTTTGGGCAGTAGTTGCACGGTATTGCGTTCTGGAATGCCCAGAGAGGCTCCAGGCCCGGTTGTCGAAAGGATGATGCCGATAGAGATGTCGGCATGAGCTGCTGTTGTCATCGATGCAGCTAAAAACAAGGCGATGTGGCGTTTCATGGAAGCTCCAGGTGGTTTTGTTGTTGTTCTATGTGCGGGGGAACTTTGATCAGCAGGTTTTCTCTTACTCAGGCATCTACTGCCTCAGTTTTTGGGGGGCCGAATGTAGTGGGTTTACGACCCAGGTAGGTCTCAATGACTTTTGGATCCTGTGCCAGGTCTTCAGCTCGACCTTCCAGGACCAATTCGCCTAGCTCCATGACATACCCATAGTCCGAAATCTTGAGCGCGGCTCTTGCGTTTTGCTCCACCAAGAGAATTGAGACGCCGCTGCGTCGCAGGTTCTGGATAATCGAGAACGTCTCGTTGATCACCCTGGGAGCAAGGCCCAGGCTGGGTTCGTCGAGCATCAGCAATCGGGGTTTGCCCATCAATGCGCGCCCAATGGCAAGCATCTGCCGCTCGCCGCCGGAGAGCGTGCAGGCGGCCTGGTGCCGACGTTCATGCAGTCGCGCAAACAAACCGAACACTTCATCGAGGCTTTGGTCGTGATCCCGCAGACCGCGACGATGCCGACTGAATGCGCCCAGTCGCAGGTTGTCTTCCACGCTCATCGGGCCGAACAGTTCGCGGCTTTCCGGCACCAGCGCCATGCCCATGCCAACACGTTGCGCAACGCCCTTGTGGGCCAACAGCGGTTGGCCCAAGTAGCGCACCTCTCCGGAAGCGGGCAGCAAACCCATGAGGGCTGCCATCAAGGTGGTTTTACCCGCCCCATTCGGGCCGATCAGGCTGACGATCTGGCCTTCCTCGACATGCAGGTCGAGCTTGCGCACGGCTTCGACCTTGCCATGACTGACCGACAGATTACGAACTTGCAGTAGATGGCTCATTCCACCCCTCCCAGATAAGCGGCCAGCACCGCCGGGTTGTCCTGTATTTCATCGGGGGTCCCGGCAGCAAGGCGCTGGCCGAACTCCATCACTACGACGTGGTCAGCCAGACGCATGACGAAGTCCATGTCGTGCTCCACCAACAGCACGCCCAGGCCTTCGCTTCGCAATTGTTCGAGCAGACCGGCCAACGCTTGTTTTTCGCCATATCGCAGACCCGCTGCGGGTTCGTCGAGGAGCAACAGCAAGGGATCGCTGCACAGGGCACGAGCGATCTCGACAATGCGCTGCTGTCCCAGAGCGAGGCTGCCAGCAGGGGTGTGGATGAATTGACCGAGTCCCACGCGTTCGATTTGTCGCGTTGCTGCGGCCAGAATGCGTTTTTCTTCCTCGCGCTCTGCGTGCAGCAGTGAACGCAGGAGTCCTGCATTTGCCCGGCTATGGGCGCCAAGAGCGACATTCTCCAGAACACTCATTTCCGGTAGCAGCCGCACGTGCTGGAAGGTGCGGCTCACGCCCAGCCTGGCGATTTTGCGTGGCGGGAGGCCGTCGATGCGCTGGCCCAGAAACAGGATCTGTCCGGCAGTGGGAGGTAATACCCCGGACAACAGGTTGAACAATGTGGACTTGCCCGCGCCGTTCGGGCCGATCAGCGCTGTGATTTCGCCTGATTTGACCGATAGGCTCATATCATTATTTGCGACAAGCCCGCCGAAACGCTTCACCAGGCCTTCGGCTATCAGCAGCGGGGAGCCATTCGTGGGTGGCTGGCGCCGCGGCAATGCAGTTGCATCGGCGAGGGGCAGGATGGAAGCGCGAAGTGTCGGCAGGCGATTGCGCAAAAGTGGCATCAAACCTCCTCGGGCATACTGCAGTACAAGAATCACCAGCAGACCAAAGAAAATCATTTCGAAGTTGTCGGCATGCCCGAACAACATCGGCAACACGTCTTGCAGCACCTGCTTGATCAAAGTCACAAGCGCCGCGCCAACCAGCGCTCCCCATAGGCTCGCAGTGCCACCCAGGACGATCATGAACAGGTATTCGATACCCATGTTCACCGAAAAAGGTGTGGGATTGACCACTCGTTGCATGTGCGCATAGAGCCAGCCGGATAGCGAAGCAAGCAGGGCTGCCAGCACGAATGCGATCAATTTGCTGCGTGCCGTGTCCACCCCCATCGCCTCGGCCATGCCGCCAGCTTCCTTGAGACTGCGGATGGCGCGCCCCTGACGACTGTGCAGAAGATTGTCGAGCAGCCAGATGCAGGCGATCAGCAAGACTCCGATCAGAAGGCTGAAATCCGCTGCGCTGTCGATCCGCCAGCCACACAAAGCGATGGTTGGCAGGTCTTGAATGCCGCCAAAACCTCCCAGCCCCGGCAAATTGCCAAACAGGTAATAGATCGCCAACCCCCAAGCCAGGGTGCCAATGGGCAAGTAGTGACCCGCCAGGCGCAAGGTCAGCAGGCCGAGTACCAAGGCAACAACAAGGGTCATACTCAAGCCGGCCAGAAGCCCTAGCCAGGGTGATAACCCCAGTGTGGTACTGAGTACTGCGGTGGCATAAGCCCCGATGCCGACGAAGGCTGCCTGGCCGAACGACGTCAGGCCGCAGACCCCCGTCAATAACACCAGGCCCAACGCAACCAGGCTGTACAAGCCGATGTAGTTAAACAGGCTGACGTAAAAGGACGGCAATATCTGAGGGGCGATACAGGCCGCCAAGAGCAGAAGAAACAGCGGTATGAGACGACGGGCCATTAGTGTTGCTCCTCGATGTTGGGGTGTTTCAGCGAGAGCCAGAGCAACACGGGTATGACCAGCGTAAAAACGATGACCTCCTTGTAAGCCGATGCCCCGAAGGTCGCGAAACTCTCCAGCAGGCCTACCAGGAACGCACCTGCGGCGGCCAATGGATAGCTGATCAGACCGCCAATGATTGCGGCAACGAAGCCCTTGAGGCTGATGAGGAAACCGGAGTCGTAATACAAGGTTGTCAGTGGGCCGATGAGGATTCCGGAAATTGCCCCAATGAAGGCTGCCAGCGCAAAAGCGCTTTTGCCGGCGAGTTGAGTGGGAATGCCCACCAGTTGCGCGCCAGTGCGATTGAATGCGGTGGCTCGCAGGGCTTTGCCATACAAACTGTGGCCAAAGAAAACGTAAAGCAGGCCGATCAACAGCAACGCACAACCAACCACCAGCAAACTTTGCAGGCTGATCGAGAGTTCACCGAGCATCAGACCGGCATCACTGTAGGCCTCAGTTCGTACCCCTTCAGCACCGAACATCCACAGGGCGGCCCCGATCAGCACGATGTGCACAGCGACCGAAATGATCAGCAGCACTAATACCGAACTTTGGGCAACGCGCTGATAGACCAGCCGGTATAGCAGTGGTCCCAACGGTGTAACGATCGCCAGTGCAACAATGATTTTTATCAGTCCTGGAAGGCTTTGCAGGTCAAAAGTGCTGAGTATTACAAGCAATGCAAGTGGCAGTGCCAGGTAGCTGAGCGCGATTCGTGGCAATTGCCATGGCTGTCGGTGTTTCAATGCGATTGCACTGTCGAGCAGGCATGCCGCGATTGAGCAACCGATCAACAACCACAACGTGCCAGGCAAAAGGCCGGACTGGAGCGTGGCTAGTGTCAGGGCGCTGAAGGTCACGAACTCGCCCTGGAACACCAGGATCGTGCGAGTAACCGAAAACACCAGAACCAGTGCCAGAGCCACCAATGCATAAATGGCGCCTGTGGTCAGCCCGTCCTGGGTAAGAAATGCCAGTATTGAAAAGTCCATGAGTGATCCTCAGTGGAATGCGAGCAGGACGGATGTGGCTTCGGAGTGCGGAGCGCTGTAGGTGCAATAACCGGAAGGACGGCTAGGGAGAGGCGCCGCGGCCATTCGATTTCGATGCGTCGGAACGTCGTATACACGCTGCTGCATGATCAGTAATCCAATGTTGTTGTTCTTGTTGTGGTGGTTGGGAGCGGCCAGGCGCTTGATGGCGCCCGTTCGGCCAGTCGCTGCCTGGACTACCAGAGCGCCAAGGTGTAGTCGATGTTCACCCGTGTCTCGTTGTCATCGCGGAAGGAAGCCGCCGGGGCGAAATCGTTGCGATACCAGGCATGACGCAGACGTACGCTGACCCCTTTGAAAGTGCCCGACTGCACGACATAGGACAGTTCGACATCTTTTTCGCTTTCACTCAGGCCATCGCCACCCAAAGCCGTCGGCAGTTGGATATTGCTGCCTTCCAGGTAGCGCACCATGCCTTTGAGGCCCGGCACTGCGACGCCCGCAAAATCGTAGTCGTAGCGCACTTGCCAACTGCGCTCCTTGGGGTTGAGGAACTCGGAACTGAGCGACCCTTCGGACACTACCAGGGGTTCGGTCCCGGTCAGATAAGGCATGGCGGTAGCGCCGTTGAGCTGCATATAACCGGCCCCCAGGCTGTGGGCGCCCACCGAATAAGTGAACATCATCCCCAGATTGCGGTTGTCGACATGCCCAGCCTTGGCCGCGCCGTCTTCCCCTGTGATGAAATAGCGCACATCCGTCTTCAGCTTCCCGGGACCGATAGGCTGTATCTGCTCGAAGCCGAAGTAGTCCTTGCGATACATTTCGTCCAGCACAGCGTGGTAGTACTTCAGGGTCAGGCTATCGGACCATTTGTAATCACCGCCCAGAAAGACGAACCGGTCCGATTCTGCGGTGGGGTTGAAACGACCGTTGGGCGATGCGACGGTCATTTTTTGGTAACTGGTGGAATCGCGCAGATTAATGCGGTCCAACCAGCCTGCATTCAACGTCAGGTTGTCCAGATCCTGCGAGCGCAAATAGGCACCACGAAAGGTCTGCGGCAACAAACGCGTGGGGCTGGCGAAGGCGATTGGCAGAAACGTACTGATGGTCCCGGCTTGCAGTTCCGTCTTCGAGATTTTCATTTTTCCAGTCAGGCCAAGCTCCGAGTAATCGTCGCGAGGTTCTCGGCTGGGCACGTCGTACGGCAGCAAACCTGTGCCAGTACGATCCGGCGAAGAATCGAGCTTGACGCCCAATAGCCCCACGGCATCCATACCGAAACCCACAGGTCCCTGAGTGAACCCTGAACTGTATTTGAGAATGAAGCCTTGGGCCCACTCGCGGGCTGCCGATTGCGCGGACGTGCCTTTGTAGTCGCGGTCGAAGTAGTAATTGCGCATCGTCAGACTGGCTTTACTGTCTTCGACGAAACCGGCTGCCCTTACTTGCCCAGCAAGAACGGAGAGAACAAAACAAACAGCGATACTCGAGGGAACGCGAACTTGAGCTTTCATGGTTTTCTCTATTTTTATTAGTATTGAACGGGTCCTTACTGCTGGCGTGTCCCTGCCCCCGAACCTGTTGAGCGACCACGCATGCGTGCCCAATAAAGTTCGGGTGTTTCTCGTTCTAATCCGTTAGTTAACGTTGTTGCGTTTATACGAATGCATCAGCGTAGAAATTGGTTTCCAGCAACTCTCGCTGCCCGATAAAGTCTCGACGGGCGGAATCCACAACGACCGGTGCCCCACAGGCATACACTTCAAAGCGCTTCAACGAAGCAAAGTCGGACAGGACCTGCTGGTGTACAAATCCGCAAGCGCCTTGCCACTGACAGGCATCGTTCGGTTCCGAGAGCACCGGGATGTAGTTCAACCAAGGCAATTCGGCCTGCCACTCGAGCAACTGCTCGTGATGGTAGAGATCCTTGCGCTGCCGGCCTCCCCAATAGAGATAAACCGGACGTGTGTTATTTCCCTGTTCACGCAGTTGCTCAAGCAACGCCTTGATTGGCGCAAAACCGGTACCACTGGCGAGAAAGATCATCGGTTGATCGTTCTCACGCAGATAGAAAGAACCATAAGGACCTTCCAGACGAAGCAGTTCGCGCGGCTTCAATGCATTGAATACATGCCCGCTAAAACTGCCCCCTGGCATATGACGGATATGCCACTCAAGTTGATTGTCCACTGTCGAACGTGTAGCCATTGAATAACTGCGACGACTGCCGTCCTTGAGCAATACTTGCGCATATTGGCCGGGGTAATAGTTGAACGTGACCGTAGGCGGCAACATCAGTCGAACGACGATGACATCGTCGGCGACCTTTTCGATGCTGGCCACGCGGGCGGCCGTCTGCTGAATCGAAATACCGCGCAGTTCGGTTACTTCCGGAGCATCGATGACCAGGTCCGAGGTCGCTTTGGCACAGCAGAACAAAGCGAGTCCGCCAGCACGTTCCTCTTCGCTCAGAACCTCCAGCGGACTATTGGCATGATCGACACTGCCGCTCACCACCCTGCCCTTGCAACTGCCACACGTCCCTTCACGGCAGCTGTGCTTTAGCATCAGCCCGTCCGCCAACGCACCATCCAGGATGGTCTTGCTCGCATCCAGATCGAATTGTTGCCCAGCTGGTTGAATATCTACGTGATAGGTCATGGCATTTGCTCATTCACTGTGTGATGAAAAATTAACGGCGCTGGGCCGTCAGCAGATCGAGCGCGACGTCGACGATCATGTCTTCCTGACCGCCGACCATCCGGCGTTTGCCCAGTTCGACGAGGATGTCGAGGGTCTTGAGACCGTACTTCGCAGCGGCGATTTCGGCGTGGCGCAGGAAGCTCGAATAAACGCCGGCATAACCCAGCGCCAGGGTTTCGCGATCCACCCGCACCGGCCGGTCCTGCAGCGGGCGCACGATGTCGTCGGCGGCGTCCATCAGCGTGTACAGGTCGGTGCCGTGGTTCCAGCCCAGACGCTCGGCGGCGGCAATGAACACTTCCAGCGGCGCGTTGCCGGCACCGGCGCCCATGCCGGCGAGGCTGGCGTCGATGCGGTCGCAACCTTCCTCGACGGCAGTGATCGAGTTCGCCACGCCGAGCGACAGGTTGTGGTGAGCGTGCATGCCGGTTTCGGTTTCCGGTTTGAGCACAGCTTTGAAGGCACGGAAGCGGTCGCGGATGTCCTGCATGTTCATCGCACCACCGGAGTCGGCCATGTACACGCAGGTGGCGCCGTAGCTTTCCATCAGCTTGGCCTGCGCGGCCAACTGCTCGGCTGGGATCATGTGGCTCATCATCAGGAAACCGACGGTGTCCATGCCCAGCTCGCGGGCGTACTCGATGTGCTGTTTCGACACATCCGCTTCGGTGCAATGAGTGGCGATCCGCACTACCCGGGCTCCGGCGTTGTACGCGGCCTTGAGGTCATGCACGGTACCGATGCCGGGCAACAACAGGGTGGTGATTTTGGCGTGGCTGATGACGTCAGCGGCCGCTTCGATCCACTCCAGGTCGGTGTGCGCGGCGAAGCCATAGTTGAAGCTCGAACCTTGCAGCCCATCACCGTGAGCGACTTCGATCGAGTCGACCTTGGCCTTGTCCAGGGCGCGGGCAATGTCCTGCACGTTCTGCAGCGAATATTGGTGACGCACCGCGTGGCTGCCATCGCGCAGGGTCACGTCGGAGATGTAGAGTTTTTTGCCGGGGTTAAAAGTCATGTCGGTTTCCTCAGGCGTTCAGCATCGACAGCGCCATGCGCTCGGCGGTGGCCAAGGCAGCGGAGGTCATGATGTCGAGATTGCCGGCGTAGGCCGGCAGGTAATGGGCGGCGCCTTCGACTTCGAGGAACACCGAAGTTTTCAGCCCGGAGAACGTGCCCAGGCCCGGAATGTGCAGCGGAGCGTCTTCAGGAATGACGTCGAACTGCACCTGTTGTTTAAGGCGATAACCCGGCACATAAGCCTGTACGGCTACGGCCATCTCGACAATGGACGCCTCGACCTCAGCCTGATCGGCTGCCTCGGACAACACAAACACCGTGTCACGCATCATCAACGGCGGTTCGGCCGGGTTCATCACGATGATCGCCTTGCCCTTCGCCGCGCCGCCGATCACTTCGATGGCTTTGGAGGTGGTTTCGGTGAATTCGTCGATGTTGGCACGGGTGCCGGGGCCAGCGGATTTGCTGGCAATCGAGGCGACGATTTCGGCGTAATGCACCTTGGCCACCCGCGACACGGCCGCGACCATCGGGATGGTCGCCTGGCCACCGCACGTGACCATGTTGACGTTGAGCTGGGTCAGGTTCTGTTCCAGGTTCACCACCGGCACGCAGTACGGGCCGATGGCCGCAGGCGTCAAATCAATCAGGCGGATGCCGGGTTTGATCGAGCGCAGGAACGCATCGTTCTTCACATGGGCGCCAGCCGAAGTGGCATCAAAGACGAAGTCGATATCCTTGAACACGTCCATGCGGGTCAGGCCTTCAACGCCTTCGTGGGTTACCGCCACGCCCATGCGCTGGGCACGGGCCAGCCCATCGGAGGCCGGGTCGATACCGACCATGACCGCCATTTCCAGGTGTTCGGCGTTACGCAGGATCTTGATCATCAGGTCGGTGCCGATGTTGCCGGAGCCGATGATGGCGACTTTCAGTTTTCTGGAACTCATTTACTTTCTCCATACGCTTCGTCGAGAAGAATCACGGTCGGGTCCAGCGTCTCGGCATACAGACGCTTGACCGCATCGGCACGCAGGCCAAGTGCAGCACGTTGGTTGATGTAACCCTTGTCAGTAATTTCCCCATCATCGAGGCTCGGCGGCGAGTCGAGGATGACCATGCGCACGGCATGCTGCGAGGACGCAGGAAATTGCTGGGCCAGTGTTTGCAAACCAGCACTCAGGGCCAGGCGAACAGCAGGTTCCAGAGCCAGTTGTTCAGCGGTCATGCGCTTGCCTGCGGCTCCGGCCAACGCACGCAACGCCGGCGTCGGATAGATCAATGCGCCGATCACGTCTCGATCGTGACCGCAAATGACAGAGTCAGAAGCGTAAGGCGCCAAGACACTCACCAGCCGTGGGCGCAACGTGCCGACGGAAACCCACGTGCCCGTGGTCAACTTGAAGTCTTCGGTGACCCGCCCATCAAACACGATGCCTTTCTCCGGGCGCTCGGGATCGAGCAGTCGACCGGCATCGCCAATCTGATAGAAGCCCTGTTCATCGAACGCCTCAAGGCTGCCTTTCGGGTCATTGAGATACTGCTGAAACACTGAGGGTCCGCGTACACGCATTTCCAGCTTGTCGCCGCTGGGCACGAATTTGATCTCAACGCCCGGTACTGGCAGGCCGATGTTGCCTGGCTTGTCCAAACGGTAATGAACGCTGGTGAGCACTGGAGAGGTCTCGGTCGCGCCCCATTCGCTGGTAAAGAACAGGGGCTTGTCGCGCACCTTTTCCGCACAGGCCATCAACCGATCCCACGTGCTCTGTGGCAAAGCCGCAGCGGCATAGAACAGCATGTCCAGACGACCGAAAAGTGCGTGCGCCAGCTCCTCGTCGCGCTCCAGGTAAGGCAGTAGCGCTTCATAGCCACGAGGGACGTTGAAGAACACCGTCGGCTGGACGGATTTGATATTTTCCACCGTCCGCTCGATGCGCCCGGTCACCGGTAAACCATCATCGATATAGAGCGTGCCGCCATTGCGCAGCACCATATTGAAGTTATGGTTCGCGGCGAAGGTATGACTCCACGGCAGCCAATCCACCACGACCATTTCACTGCCTTCGAGGAAGCGCCAGCATTGGGCGATCGATTGCTGGTTGGCGCACAGCATGCGATGGGTATTGATCACCACCTTGGGCGTGCCAGTGGAGCCGGAAGTCAACATATAGCGGGCGGGGACATCACCATTTAGGCGCAGAAAGGTCTCCATCACCTGCGCACTTTCGACCCGGTACAGCAAGGGCAGCGGCAGCGCGCCAGGAACGGCCTGGGCGTTGCGCGCAACCACGACGGGACAGTCCGGTTGAATCAATTCGATGGTGCGGCGATAAGTGTCGCCATCGTTGATGAAGATCAACGCCGGTTGCAGCTGCGCCACGATAGACTTGAGCTTGCTGCAGCCGCTCTGTGTATTGCGCGAATAAGCGACGGAAACAGTGGCCACCGCAATCCCGACATGCATGGCCGCCAGCGTAATCAATGCCTGGTCGATGTCGTTCTCCGACAACACCAGCACCGGTCGACCGGGCACCGTATCGAGCTCCAGCAAGCCCTGAGCCAGAGCACCGACGCGTTGGCGAACCTCGCTGTAGTTCAAGGTGAACCAGACGCCATTGCGACGCTCAGCCAGATAAGGGCGCAGTGGAGCCTCGAGCGCCCATCGCTCCAGCCACTCGCCGATACAACGGGCATAGGGTTGCAGAGGTTCCGGGGATCGCAGTATGAAACTGCCCGCCTCACCTGGCTCGACAGTCACGCGAGCAGGCGCCAACTTGGCAGGATCGTCGAAAAAGTCGTACACGGCACGCCCTCACAAGATCAACAGACAGGTCTGCTGTCTCATCATCATTATTTTTGTTGTTACGGGTGCCGGTTCAACAACCCGGACCCCTGTCGCATGACCCCAAACGGTCAGCGCATCACACTCATTCGAATCGGCAGCTCACTTCACCCAGTCGGGTCAGTTTCAAGCGCAGGCTGTCACCGGCGATCACGGGCACCATGGGGCCCAGGGCTCCGGATAACAGCACGTCGCCTGCGCGCAGTGGCCGGCCAAATTCGGCCATGGTCCGCGCCAGCCACAGGCAGGCGTCCAGCGGGTTGCCGAGGCAGGCTGCGCCCACACCGATTGACGCCTGAGCACCATTTTTTTCCAGCAACATGCCTTCCAGAGCAAGGTCCAGATTGGCCAGGCGCACAGGACTCTTGCCCAGGACGTAGAGCCCCGAAGAAGCATTGTCGGCCACCGTATCGACCAGGGTAATTTTCCAGTTCTCGATCGCCGAATCGACAATTTCCAGCGCCGGCACCAGGTACTCCACCGCGCTCATCAGCTCGCCGAGGGTTGTGTCCGGATTGGGCAAGTCACGCCCCAACACGAAAGCGATCTCACCCTCGGCCTTGGGCTGAATCAGGCGGGAGCTGTCAATGGCCTCGCCATCGCCGTATTCCATATCGGCAAACAACATGCCGAAGTCTGGTTGATCGACGCCCAATTGCTCTTGCACGGCCAGCGAGGTCAAGCCGATTTTACGCCCGCTGAGACGGCGACCGGCGGCCAGCGCGGCCTGGGTATTGAGTTCCTGTACGGCGTAAGCATCAGCCAGTGTGGAAATCTGGAAGCGCTCGGAGATACGACCGCAGGGGGTTCGTGTCATGCGCGCTTGCGCCAAAGCCGAGGCGGCAGCCTGAATGGAATCGTGGTTCATGGAGTAGCTCCTCAACAATTGGTAGTCACCGCTCAATGCGAGCGTTGCTGACTGGTCAGGTAACCCTGATGCAACTCATCGACCAGCTCGGCGACGCTGTAGCTGCGCTTGATCTGCCCTACGCCCTGCCCCGCTGACCACACGTGTTTCCACGCTTTGTTGGCGGAGGCAATGTCACCGGAAAAATCGATACGCGTGTTGTTCTCGGCGTCTGGGTCAATACCGGCCTTTTCCAGGGAAGGTTTCATCCAGGTCGCGAGTACGCCACTGACCGCTTTGGTGGTAGCCACGTCATCCATAGAGCAGTCCACCAGCATGTCCCGGTAAGCGTTTTCGACCAGGCTCTCGTGGGCCGCGACCAAACGAGTACCCACCAGGGCAAAATCGCAGCCCAGAACTTGCGCCGCATGGATGTCGCGCCCATTCGAAACAGCGCCGGCCAGACCGAGCGGCCCGTCCCAGAACTCGCGGACTTCAGCGACGAAGGCAAAGGGGTTATAGCTGCCGGTATGGCCGCCGGCACCGTTACAGACCAACACCAGACCATCGACCCCCGCATCGACCGCCTTGCGTGCCAGGGCCGGAGTGATGACGTCAGCGATCACTACGCCGCCATAACCGTGGACCGTTTCCAGCACGCGCTTGGGGCTACCCAAGGCCGTGGAAACGATCTGCGGCTGATAGTGTTTGACCAGCTCCAACTCGGCTTCGAACCGATCGTAGGTGCTGTGCACGATCATGTTCAGCATCCAGGGTGCCCAGATCTGGCCATGTGTTTTCGCGGCCTCACGCTCGACAACGATCTGAGTCAGCCACTGGTCCAGTTGCTCGACGGTACGCGCATTGGGCGCCGGCAGGCTGCCGACGATGCCTGCCTGACAGCAGGCATTGACCAGCTGTGGCCCGGAAACCAGAAACATCGGCGCGGCCAGCACCGGCAAAGGTAAGCCAGCAAACAGATCCAGCAACTTCTGTTGGGGTGCACTCAAGGAACGGCTATTGGCGCTCATCGGTCTTTTCTCTTGTTATGGATTACACGGACAGGCCTGGCATCAGACCTTTCTGTGACTGGCCGCGCCCGGGCTGCGGACTTCCCAGCCACCATCGCTGTGGATGATGTTGGCGGTGGTCAACCCTGAGTTTTCACGGGAGGCCAACAGCACATAATGGCCCGTGTGATCTTCCGGTTCCGCGATGCGCTGAAGCGGCACCGCCTGCGCAGCGCCTTGCTCGAAACCCGGGATCTGGTTGAGCGGAACACTTCGCGCATTGAGCCCATCGAGACTCTTCATCGGCGTATTGGTCGCCCCTGGCGCCACGCCATTCACGCGGATATCCGGTGCCAGTTCGTAGGCCAGCTGACGGATCATGCCGACCAGCGCATGTTTGGCGGTCACATAGAGAATGCCTCCACCGCCGGCGTAGAAAGCACTGTTGGAGAGGGTGAAAATCATGCTGCCGCGACTGGCGCGCAAGGCATCAGTACTGCATCGTGCGCCCAGCATGTAGCCTTGAACATTGATGGCGAATAAGCGCTGAAATGCACTTTCAAAATCTTCAGGGGCTATACGGTCCAGGCGAGTGAAGTAATCAAACACCGCCGCATTGCCGACAAACGTGTCGAGCTTGCCGAACGCATTCAGTGTGGCCGCCACCGCGCGTTGATTGTCTTCATATTTCGAGACATCGCCCTGCACCGTGATGATGGCGTCGCCCAGTTCGCTGCGCAGTGCGCTCAGCTGTTCGTCGTCACGCGCCATGACGCACACCCGTGCGCCTTCGTTCACATAGCGCCGAACGATGGCGCTACCGATGCCGCCGGTACCGCCAGTGACCAATGCTGCTTGTCCTTCGAGCCAACCCATGTGCGTGCCCTCAGAGGAAAGTGTTGATGTTCTTGCACAACAACATCGCGTTTGGAATCAGGATTTTGCGCTTCAATAACTTCAGCCCGTCGGCCTCGCGGCGCAGCACATCCTCACGGCGTCCGACCAGTTGATGGGACTCGTCCAGACCACGGCTGCGGATGTTCATGAAGCACGAGAACGCAATGAACTCGCCGTCCTGTTCACCGGCAAACACCTCGATATTGCTGATCAGGTGAACGTTGCGCGTCGGTGGGTTTTCAGCCCAGGCCGACGGCTGCTTGAACCGCGCCACCCGACGCTGCAGATCACGCATGCCGTCGTCGAAGAAGGCCATGTGTTCCAGCCTGTAGGGGCCCGACTTGTCTTCGCGTCGGCGGTTCTCGATACCGGGCATCCAATAGTGGATGGTCTCGCTGAGCGACTGCAGCCACTCATCCCAGCACTCGTTGTCGAGCAGGCGGGCCTCACGCAACAAGAAGGCCTCGACGGCGCGTGTGTCTTCGAATGCAACGGGTTGTTCCATTGGCAAAGCATTCATCTTCGGTCCCCTCAACGCATCTTGCCGTTACGATCTGGTACGTCCGCCCAGGTGGGCGATTGCAACAGGTCTTTCCAGCGCTGGTAGAACGCACGGGAGTTGCATTCGTTGAGTTGCCCTTTGAACACATTGCCGGGCAGTTCGCTGTTTTCGATGCGTGTGTTCATGCCAAGGCCGACGTACAGATCCTGATAGCGCGTGACCATGCCGCGGCTGGTCTTGGTGCAGTATTCCCAGTTCTCGCCATCGTCCATTTCGAACACGCCGGTTGGGGAGAAGGTCATCATCGCGCCACGGCGCCATTTGTCCTTGATGTCCTGCGGTGCATTCTTGTTGACGATGACCCAGGTAAACAGCTCGATCTTGTGTGGCCCGCGCGGTTGCCAGATGCGCACTGTGTTCTGCCCCGGCAAGAACGAGAAGTTGGGGAACACGGTGAACGATGAGATTGAACCGATCAGCTTGGAGCGGAACTCGCCCAGACGCTCCGCCACTTTCGGGCGCAATACGTGCAGGTATTTGTTGATGTCTTTCTCGCCCAGGGTGGCGGCGTTGCCCACCACATCGGTGGCGAACTCGTAGCCGTGACCATTCCAGTTCACCGAGTAGGACTCGGGAAGGTCGCCGACGTTGGCCACCGGCCCACCCAGCATGGCCTTGGCCGCGGAGTCGTGAGTCCAGCCACCGTGGAGAATATCGCCGACGAAGTTTTCCGCCGCGACCTTCCAGTTGCATTCGATGGTGGAACGGATGCAGCCACCGAGAAACTCACTGCCGCCCTCGTCCATGTCGAGCATGACATCCAGGTACCAGGTCATCGGTCCCAGGTATTCCTCAAGTGACGGTGCATCGTCGGCAAAAGTGGCAAATACCAGTCCCTTGTAGGTCGCAACACGGGCCTCGCGCAGTCCATGCTTGGCCTTGTCGAAATTGCTTTCCTCGTAGCACTTGGACTCGTGCATACCCAGCAAGCGACCGCCATCGGCGCCGAATGACCAGCCGTGGTAGTTGCAGATAAAGCCTCGTGCATTGCCCGCTTCGGCGAAGCAGATCTTGTTGCCACGGTGCGGGCAGGCGTTGAGGAACACCTTCAGCGATGCATCTTTCTGACGCACCACCAAGACCTCATCCTCGCCCATGCTGGTGGCGAGATAGTCACCAGACTTCGGCAATTGCGATTCATGGGCGACGAACAGCCAGCAACGCGCGAAAATCTTCTCGAGTTCTTGCTCGTAGATGGCCTGATCCCAGAACACCTTGCCAGACAAGCGGCCTTCCTCCATGTCGCACACCCGATCAAGGTTCGGCAGGCTGGGTGTAGGCTCAATGGTTCTGAGTGGTATGTGTTTGCAGTTATCCATTGCTCTAGACTCACAAGGAATACGGTGGGAAAGACGGGCCTTGGTGTTGGGCGTCAGGCGTCGGCCAAGGCGGCATCGCTGGCATGTTCGAGGTCGGCATAGACCTCTTTGTCAGTGACGATGATCCGATACGTCCGAAGGTGCTTTTCACAGGGAAATGTCACTGCCTTGCCCGTTGGAATGTGAAATTGCCCCCAATGCACCGGACAGGTGATCAGGTCGTCTTCCAGATCGCCTTCTGCCAGTGAGGCGGTGGCGTGTGTGCACATGTCCGTGGTGGCATAGAACGTGCCGCCCAGGTTGTACACGCAGATAGCTTCGGCAGCGCCATGGCTGACTTTTTTCAACTCGCCCGGCGACAGTTCATCGCGCTGGCACAGCAATACACGACTCATGACCTTTCCTCCGCAGAAAACAATTGCAAGAAACCCAACCCGGTGACCCAGGCCGGTACAGCTTCATAGGCGATGACTTCACCGGTCGGTTGGGCGACGGCAGCCATGGCACAGGCGAAATTGCGGATTTCCATGGCACCATTGCCGGCGCGACGCAAAATCTCTTCATCGGAATAGGCGCATAGCGCTTGCAGATCGCCGTTGACGCCGTGGGCGAGAATCTCCTGGTCGAAGTCCTCGGCAACCTGGCCCATTTCCGCCGTCCCTACCCAGTGGCTGATGCCGCCGCTACCGATAATGACGACGCGCTCGTCGGCATCGAACGACTCCACCGCCGCACGGATCTGGCGACCGAGATCAGCAGCTCGCTTGAGCGAAATGTAAGGATCCACGCCACAGGCCAGATACACGGGGATGGCTGGCAGCTCCCGACCGAGAATTTTCTCAGCAGGCTTGACCGCCATCTGATGCGGAATCGAGAAGGAATGATCCACCGTGAAGCTACGCGCCACCGTCCAATCGATGCCCTGCTCCTCGCCATGGGAAACGATATGACCGGCCAATTTTTCCTGGTTGAGTACCACTCCTCGCTCTAGACTCGGCAAGCGCTCCAGTGGTCCATCGACATCACCGGTACCGATGACATAACGCGGCAGGCACTGGGTGCCGAACAGAATGTAATGATCGCAACCTACGATGATGATCGAGGTCGGCGCCAACTCCGCCAGACGCTGAGCACATAGCTCGTATGCGCCCCAGACCGCATCAATCTGGGCCTGCGGCGGCGCCTTGGGGGCGACGAACATGACCGGGTCATGTGGCATCCAGAATCCGCCTACTATCTTGCCCATTCGCCTCACCCCTTGAGGGCGGCGGAAAACGCCGCTATTTGTTCATCGGTGGCACCCAGGCGCTGCTTGTACAACGACATGCACCGCTGCGGTGCCAGCTCCTGCCAGAAACCCATGGTCAACATCGGATTGACCCCTACCGCTTGCAGCGCAGCGACGTCAAAGCCAACGATCATTTCGACTTCTTCGTCACTTAATGCGAAACGCCCGAGGAAGCCTTTGGGATCCTCGCGAAAACGCTTTTTGGAAACGCGGTCAACCGACAGTTGCCACAGTGCTCGCTCCAGTAGGTTTCGGCTCATGACAGATCACTCGCACAAAAAGTCGCGAACCAAAGCGACGAAGCGATGCGGTTGCTCGCTCTGCACCCAGTGACCGCAACGGCCGAATAGATGCAAATCCGCATTCGGCACGCTGTTGGCGATCAACAATCCGCACGCTGGTGGCACCACCCCATCTTCGCGACCGTGTACGACCAGAGTTGGAGCGACGATTTTGGCCAGAGCCGCAGCTGGGAAACCCTTGACCAGCGTTCCACCTTCGGCGGCTGGCTTAGGGATGAGTTTGCGCAAGGCTTCCTGCGAACCGGCACGGGCACTGGCTTCGTACCGACCCTTTACCAACTCGGGGGTGATCAATGCCTTATCGTAGGGGAACAGCTCCATCAGTTGCTGCATGTTTTCCAGCGAAGGCTCGTATTCCCAGGCACCACGCAGACCCGGAGTCTGGACGAACTCACCTGCAGGCGTGCCGAGCAACACCAACTTATCGACCCGATCCGGGGCGAACACCGCAAGGCCAATGGCGACCGCACCACCAAAGGAATTGCCAACGAACGAGGCCTTGGGAATATCCAGCGCATCCATGATGCCAACCAGGTGATTGACCCACAGCTTGATGTCGTACTTGGCGTCTTCCTTAAACTCGGTGAAACCGAAACCGGCGATGTCCGGCACGATGACCCGCCACTTATCGGAGAACGCTGACATGCTTTTGGACCAGTTGGTCCAGCCAGAAACCCCGGGACCGGAGCCATGGAGCAGAAACAGGGCATCGCCCTGACCTGCTTCGTGATAGTTGGTCTTGTGACCTGCTGCCAGCAGGGTTTTTCCAATACCGTCCATACGGCCTCCGGTTTTTTTATTTATGAAGATACAGATGTGTATCTGTATGCTAGAGACGAAACCGAGACCAGTCAACACTCAACATACATACGTGTATCTCAGTATTCGAAGGAGAATCAGGTCCTAGAGCGGAAAACAAAGCTTTCCACCAGGATACAGATCTGTATCTTTCTGATGAGCGGTCAGCCTGGTATAAAAAAGATCTGCTCTAGACACCTGTGAATTGCGGCTGCCTGGGCAGCCCGCCAGGCGTTAGAATGTTTTCCTTGCCGGAGGCGCCCTACCCGCCCCCGGCACTCATCCAGTTGGTTGGACAAGGCCCTAGCACAATGTCAACACGTACCAGTCTCACTCGAGAAGATTGGATTCATGCCGCACAGCATGTCCTGGTTACCAGCGGCGTAGACGCCGTTCGGGTCGACACTTTGGCCAAGGAGTTGAAGATCACCCGTGGCAGCTTCTACTACCACTTCAAAAGCCGTGGTGAATTACTCGAAGGCATTCTCGGCAACTGGCGGTCCCGTGCGACTGAGGATGTCATCCTTCAACTGCGGACTGCTCACACCTCACCGCAGCAGCAATTGCAACGCTTGCTGGAGCTGCCATCCCATGGCCAGACAGCTCGCGACGCCGCCGCCATTGAATTGGGGATACGCGCCTGGGCGCGCCGGGACGATAAAGCCCGACAAGCCATCGACGAAGTCGACCGCTATCGCCTGAACTATATCGAGGGCCTGCTGATACAAGCTGACGTGACGCAGAGCGAAGCCTGCGATCGCGCTTATCTGATCTATGCCTATCAAATCAGCTTGTCATTGCTGCACAGCGAAGACACTGCGCAAGACCGCAAGGATCGCAGCGCTCGCATGGCACGCATTCTGATTCCTGAATTACTACCTGCGTGACATGGACAGCGGTGGCCCCACACACATTCAGGCACTCATAGGCGCTCCCCCCTAAAACCCAGGGAAGAATGAACCCTGCAAATACCTCTCGCGCGCCGGGCAGAACAGACGTTGCGGCCGGACCACCAAGTCAGCACCGGCAAACATGTGATGAGGAATTATCGACAGGCAGGCAAGGCCCCGGATAGGCGCTGGTGGCGAACGGGCTTTTCAGCAAAACCGCAAAACAGAACCCTGTGAGTTGACTGTCAGACGCAGGCGACCTCACCCCACTGATTCCTGCACCTGAAACATCGCGTGGATGCATGCGCAAAGCACTCCCGTCCCCTGAGCGTTTGCTCAGTGGCGGGCGCGATTGTTTGACAGGGTGACCATGCGTCGCCTTGCAGGGCGTTCAAGACTGTTAGCAAGGACTCATCGAGAGCGGCACCTTATGCGTTATCCAAAGTTCCATAAAACAATCCGCGGCTATATATCGCCTATCGAATTTGGATAGCTCTTCGAATGGCAGGTGGCGCCTGGCATGGCGGGGCCCTGATCGAGCGCAGACAGGAGCCTGTTCGCAACAGCCAACCAAAGCGCTGTCGAGGCCGGCAGCGCCAGGTTGTGCAGGACGTTGAATCAGATGCGCTTGAACAGTGCCGAGCGCTGGGTACTTTCACCCCCGTCGGCGGCGCTGTAGAAGCGCTCCATGAAGATGTCGCGCTCGAACAGCCGACCCTGCATCAGGCACGTGACGGCGGCGTCGATCATCGGCGGCGGCCCGCACAGGTAAGCCTTGTTGGCACTGAAACGACCGCCGAAATGCTGCTTCGCGGCGTCATGCACAAAACCCTTGAACCCCGTCCATTCACGATCCTCCGCCGCCTGATTGAGGGCCGGTACATAGGTGAAGTTGGAGTGGTCCCGGGCCAGTGCCTCGAACAGCTCGCGGTTGTACAGCTCGGCACGGTTGCGCGCGCCCTGGAACAGCACGATCTGCCGGGTATCACCGGCCTGCAACAGGTCAAAAATCATCGACTGCGGGCTCGACAACCCGGAGCCACCGGCGATGAATATCAGGTCCCCAGGCTGAGACGTGCGTACGAAGAACTGGCCGTAGGGGCCGGACAGTTCCACCGTATCACCCACCTTCAAATCGTCGTGAATCTTGCCGGTGACCAGCCCGCCGTCAACCCGGCGCACGTGCAGTTCGACTTCATCGGCGCGGCTTGGTGGATTGGCCAGCGAGAAGGCCCGCGAGCCTTCAACCCCGGGCAGTTGCAGGTTGATGTATTGTCCGGACTGGAACGCCATCGGCCGATCGAGCTTGAGGTGCACGCCCTTGATAGTCGGCGAAAGGTCCACCAGGGCGCTGACCACCGCCCGGTAGTCTTCGACGGGATGGCCGAGGAAATCCGGGTCCGCGTCGATATCGGCCTCGATCACCATGTCGCTCTGCGGGATCGCACAGCACGCCAGGACCTTGCCTTCTTCGCGTTCGATATCCATCAGCGCAAAGGGTGACGCTGCGCCAAGATCCACTTCGCCTTCCAGCACCTGGACCTTGCAGGTGGCGCAGGTGCCATGGCCGCAGGCAAACGGCAACCAGACGCCTTGGCGCAACGCGGCCTGAAGGATGGTCTGCCCCTCTTCCACTTCGATCTGCTCGCCAGTGGGTTCAATGGTGACTTGGTAGCTCATGGCGATGTCCTCAGTTGAAGCTGCCGGCAATGCCGTTCAAGCCAGGGGTGTTGAGGTGCAACAGACTCTTGTGGTCGATGCCGTTGGCGATCAGGCTCGCGCCGTTGTCCGGGATGAACGGTCGATCGTTGAGGCGCCACAGTGCCTGGCTGAAGTCAATCCGTGCTGCATCCGGGTGGTGGGAAATCGGGGGCTTGACCACCTGTTCGATGAAATCGCCGAACAGCATCGTCGGTGGTAGCGGGAAGGTTAGCGGAGCGCAGAACATCAGGTGTTTTTCCCAGCACAGGTACACCAGTTGCAGGCCACGGAAATTTTCCTGGCGGTCCAGAGGGTGGGCGTCATAGGCGCCGATGGCAGTCACGGGCATGATGGTTTTCCTTATTGTTGTTTGTTTGGGGGAAGCAAGCCCGCAGGCTTGCTTCGGCACGCAAAGTCAGCGTTCAACCGGTCTTGAGCAGGTCCGGGTCAACCGCAGAGGCCGGCACACTGTTGCGGTCGTTCGGGTGCCAGTCCTGCCAGCGTCGATGTTCGGCGGAACCGAGGTATTCGCAGTTGTCCTCGCCGGGGTTGATGTTGTAGTAGTCGCGTACCACCGACTCGACATCCTCGCCACCGCAATTGCCCTGCAGGATCTGGTGCACCGGCAGCCAGGCCTGGATGTACTTGGTCGGCTCGTATTCGAAGATGTCGCAGCAGCCCTGGGAGCAGAAGTGATAACGCTCGCCTTCGTGCTCGGTGGCGCGATGGCTAAGGGTGGTCTGGTCATCCGGCTCGCCGAACGACAGCGGGATCTGGCAGATCTGGCAGAGCATCGGCAGGGTCGGGTTGTAGAAGCGCTCGCCCTTCTCTTGCAGTGCGCGCCAGTGCTCGAAGCGCGGGCGATAGATCTTGTCGAAAGTGTCGGGATATTTGGATGACAGCCAGTCCAGCTCTTCGTCGGTCGGCATCCAGGTGTGGAAGTTGGTCGCCTGGCTGTATTGATAAAAGATCGACCAGGCCTGGTGACTGACGTGGTCCTTGGCGATGTTGGCCTCTTCGACATGCTTGGGTGGACGGATGCCGTAACGCTCCAGATCCTTGAACAGCGCACCGCCGGCCTCTTCGAAATACACGCCCCAGGCTTCGGACCAGGACATGACTTTGTTGGGCAGCATGTAGTCCATCATCATCCCGACCAGCGTCAGCAGGCGGTAGCCGCGCCAGAACCATTTGTCGATCCAGCGCTGGATGATCGGCACGTTGTCTTCATGTTGCTCCAGCAGAAACTTGATCACCTCGAGGCCCAGGGTCATGTGTCGGGCTTCGTCGGACTGTGCGGAGAAGCCGAAGGTCACCGTGGCCATGTCTCCGTTGAATGCTGCACCCGACATGAACGGCACGAACAGCAGGTTGGTCAGCACGTACTCGAACGAAAACGAGATCGCGGTGAGAAACTCGAACGGGCCGGCGGTACGCGCATCTTCGAAGAACGACTTGGGCACCGAAAGAAACCACACGCGATCGTGCATGTGGGCGAAGTCATGCAGGCCGTTGAAGTGCTTGTTGTAGTGACTCATCGCGTGAATCTGGGTCTGCACGTGGCGCAGTTCGTCGATGGCCTGCATCTGGCAGGCGATTCGCGCACCGGCACCGCTGAATTGTCGACCGACCCGGGCGAAGCCTTGATAGGCCTGGTATTCCAGCGGTGTGATGCCCGACAGGAACAGCTTCAGCGCGTTGACATAACGGGCGTCCGACAGCGTGGTATGGCCGTTGTTCTGCGAGAACGCGTCGAAGATCGCATAGAGCTTTTTCTCTTTCTCGGCCTGGTATTTCCAGTAGGTGTCCATGGTCAGGCGGAACGGGTCTTCCCACTTGTCCCAGTCGGTGATCTTGATGCCCTCGAAGCGCTCATGGGGATAGATATCCTCGTGGGTCTGGTAGGTGGGCTCCCAATCCAGATCACGGGTCATGCAGCGGTATTTTTCTTTGGCATTAAGGCGTTTTTTCACGGCCATGATGGCACTCCCGAATTCTTGTTATGGATCAAACACGCAATGGCGGCTGGCGATCAGTTGCTCCAGTGCAGGGAGAAGCTGTCGTCCTCTTCCACCACGTTGCCCCCCAGGGTGATCACGTACATCAGCATTTCCTGGATATCCCAGTGGCTGCCGGTGATCTGCTCCACCGTGTCGCGACGAATATCCAGGCGACCCTTGGCTTCGATGCGGATCATCGAGGGCTGATGCTGGATCTCGGCATGGGGATTGTCCTGGACAATGGCGCCGACGATCGAGCGCGCGTAATCGGTGTCCTGCAGGTTGATGTACACGAGGGAAGTCATACGTTGGCTCCTGTCAGGCCGATTTTTTTCACGCGTGCGGCGAACTCGGTGCACACGGCATCCAGTGCCGACGCATCGAGACCCAATGCAGCCAATGGTTGCAGAGCCTCGACCGAGCGCTGGCTCCAGTGATTGATCCAGCCCTGTACCAGGTCCTTGTTGGCCGCGCTTTCATTGATCACCGTCTTGAGCATCGCATCGACCCAGCGCTGGCTTTCGGCAAACCACAGGCGCATGAACTCGGTCAGCATGCCGACCTGCCCGGCGCCGTTGGCCGACAGTTGCTCGTCGAGTTTGTGGAACAGCAGCGGATACACCAGGCCGTCGCTGACCAGGTTCTGCGCCACGGTCAATTCGAACCAGTCACGCACCACCAGGGTGTCCTCGACGTAGCGACGCATGCCCTGCCATGCCGCATCGTTCAGCCATTGCTGTTTGGCCTGGGCCAGCAACAGGACGTCTCCGTCATCGAGCATCAGACCGATGCGCGACAGGTACTGGGCGATGCCCAGACGATCCACGGCATGGAACATGTGCATCTGCGTGACGCTGGTGCCAAAGCCGTCGGCGGCAATGTTGCTGTTGTTCATGTTGGCGCCCATCTCGGCGTGGCGCAGGGGCAACAGCAACTTGCTGATCAACTGGATATTGGCACTGGACAGGCCGGCGAGCATGTCGCGCTTCTCGCAGAAGGAGTAATCGTGCTCGGCGTTTTCCTGCATCCTGGCCCGGGCCTGAACATAGGCGCCGTAGTAGTACTGGCGTGGATCGCTGACCGCGTACCAGTCGGCCATGACCACGGCAGTGCGGGTGGCATCGTTGAGCAGCTTGTCCGGCTGCCACAGCGGCCGGTAATGAAAATTGGTCGCCGACTCCAGGTCGAAACTCGCTTCCTGGTAACGGCTGGCCACCTTGTCGCCAAACCGGCGACGGGTGTGGCTGAAGGTGTTGCGTAGGGTCTGGGCGGTAGTCGTCTTGATTTCAACGCTCATGGGCGTGCGTCCTGTCATTGTTGTTGTAGGGGCGACGTGCCAGGGCTCAACAGCTCGGGTCTGCCTCGCCGTAGCGCCACTTATGCATGTCTGCATCGATGGCCGCGGACATCTGCGCGTTCATGTGCTGTACGCGGTTGTTGGTGCAGAACTGTTCGAAGGCCAATCGCGGCAGTACCAGCTCGACGTAGAGCTCGGGGTCGCCAATGGCGAAGTCGAATTCGACGAAAGGATCAAAGCTGGAACTGCGCACGCGAACGTAGCGCGGCATATCGTTGAAAGCAGTGAGTGATGGGTTCATGCATCGGGCTCCTGGTTGGGGCTGATGCAGAACAGAGCAATGGCTGTGCCATAGTCCATTGCGGGGTGGGATTTGCTTTATAGGCTGTTGATTAAAAACAATTTATTTGATTGACCTGACAAGATGAATGGCGACTGCAGCGGGTTTACAGCAAAGTGAGCCATCAGCGCTTTTCAGCATTTGATGAAGCGTTTTTCAGCATTTGCTCTATCCGGCCCGGCACGCCCCCGCCAACTCGCGATGCCGGGGGAATGCCTGTTCAACCGTCCTTTTTCTCCAGGCGATAAGCCAACTGGGCACGGGTCAATCCCAGTACCCGAGCTGCTTTGGAAACGTTGCCATCGACTTTTTTCATTGCCGTTCGCAGAAGACGCGTTTCGAACTCTTCGAGGTTGAAAGTATCGCTGAGCAGCGCATCGCAAATAGGATCGACGTCAGCTGAAACCGGCACAGGTGCGGACTTCAGTTGTCCCTTGGTATTGATTTGATTCAGCGCGCGGCCTGGCTCCTGTACAGACGAAAAAAGCGCGTGCATTTCCATCATCTGATTGTTGTCGGTGAGGATGATCCCCCGCTCGATCATGTTTTCCAGCTCGCGGATGTTACCCGGCCAACCATGATCCATCAGCGCCAGCATCGCCTTGTCGGACACGCCTGAAATTCGCTTGTTGTAAAGCGTCTGGTATTTGCCAAGGAAGTGTTCCACCAACAACGGGATGTCTTCCTTGCGTTCACGCAAGGCGGGAATGTAAACCGGGTACACGTTGAGACGGTAGAACAGGTCCGCCCGAAAACGGCCCAGTTTGACCGCCTCGGCCAGATCGGTATGACTGGCGGCCACAAGACGGACATCGACCCTGATAGTGTTCGTACCCCCTACCCGCTCCAACTCACCTTCTTGCAGCACCCGCAACAACGCGGCCTGCGCGCGGGGCGTCAGTTCCGCCACTTCGTCGAGGAAAATCGTTCCGCCGTTGGCCCGCTCGAACTTGCCCTCACGACTGGTGTGCGCCCCGGTGTACCCTCGAGCGATCTGTAAACGCCGGTTTAGCGACAGCATGTCAGGCGGACATGGCTGTTTGAAGAACGTCTGAATGAGCGAAAAAGGCAGGAGAGTCGAGTGACGCTCCCGCCTTACGCGTGCACTGGTTTTTTTTGCTTTTCGGAATCAGGTCTTTACGGGTACCTGTCTCAACCAGCCGCCGCCCAGCGCCTTGAACAGCGCAACCTCACTGCTCATCTGATTGAGTCGGTCGGTCAGCAAGCCCTGTTGCGCGGTGAACAACTCCCGTTGTGCGTCCAGCTGTTGACGCCTCCGCCGAATTAACCCATGCGCTGACGCAAGACTGCCCCCCCAAAAAAAACGGCACAAATCCAGCAAGGTAATGGTTCGCGAGGAATCAGACAGAGTCAGTGATATCTCGGCAACTGGGTCAATTCGGCGTCGGCGCCAACAAACCCAGGGGGGTCTAGAGGGTAAAACGAAGAAGTTGAGAGTTTCGAGGCATAAATTCACTGTCAATTTTACCGGCCAGTATCGTGTGAGTAACAAAACTCACCGTAAAAAAAGCGTGAATCTTTTGCAGCTTCAACCATGAGAAGACTGCCAGATAAGGCATCAATTCACGCGAGCGCAGTGAGGATTCCACTGAGAGCCAGTCGTTTTGTAGGGGTAAAAATGCCTAAAAATAAAAAGGGGTCGCGAGATAAAATCTCGCAACCCCTTGAATTATATGGTCGGGACGGAGTGATTCGAACACTCGACCCCTAGCACCCCATCTCCTTTTTCATACTTCTTGAAAGCTTCCAAAATTTTACTCTGGATTTTTCTAAGCTGGTATTTACTTGAGCTCCAGCGGTGTTCTGCTCTACGAGAGTCCAGTAACGTCCATCAAGAGCCGACGTTTTTGTGGGGGTAAAAGTAGGGGGAGTTCATTACATGGCCAAAATTACCATCAAAGAACTCGAGTCGCTGACCGCCGATGATGCCGGCCGAATCCTCAGGGAGGATGGCAATCTCGCCGGTCGAGTCTCAGTCCGTAAGGACGGCGTGTCGGTCAGCTTTTTCTATCGTTATCGCTGGGGCGAGCAGAACAAAGAGTACTCCTGCGGGTCTTGGCCGCGCAAATCCCTGACGGATATCCGCAAGGCACGCAACCAGGCTCGAGCGCTCATCGATGAGCAGATCAATCCCAACGAGCACAAGAAAACCGCCAAGGCACAGGCGCACGCCGCGACTAACGTAGAGGCCGAACAGGAAACGACGCGGAAGGCCCAAACACTGACCGTCCAGGATCTGGCCAAGGCCTAACTGCACAACCGCTTCCAGCAAATGACCGCCGATTACGACGCCCTCCCCGCGGGCCAAAAATACGACGGTATTCGGCCGCTAAAGAAGGAAACGCAGCTCGCGCTCTGGATCAGCCTGGGCACCTTGTGCCGGATTGGCGAGTTGCTGCAGGCCGAATGGAAAAATGTCGATCTGGAGCGGCAAACGTGGTTCCTCCCCAGTGAAAACGTCAAAGGCTCCCGGGGCAAGAAACAGGACCACCATGTCTTCCTCTCCCCCTTCGCCCTGCATTTCTTTCAGGAACTCAAGACCCTGACGGGAGACTCCCAGTGGTGCTTTCCGAACAAGCAGGATGATGGGCATGTAGACGTGAAGGTGGCGAGTAAACAGGTGGGTGATCGCCAGGCCCGATTCAAAAACCGCAAGGCCCTCTCCAGACGGCGTCACGACGATACGCTGGTCCTTGCCGACGGCCAGAACGGCGACTGGACACCGCATGACCTACGGCGCACGGGCGCGACCATGATGCAGGCGTTGGGGGTCAGCCTGGACGTGATAGATCGCTGCCAAAACCATGTGCTGGCGGGTTCTCGGGTGAGACGCCACTACCTGCATCACGACTATGCCGAAGAGAAGAAACGCGCCTGGAACCTGCTGGGCGATCGGCTCGGTGCGGTGTTGTCCTCAACCTATGAGCACACACCGACCGAGTCGATGATGTCTTTCCCAGCCTACACCGCCACTGGATCCCTTCCTCCTTCATAAGTCAGTTCTTGACTACGGAACTCCTCATGGTTTCGTAGATATCACTGAGCGCTTGCTCCGGGTCGATTCCGAACAGTTGTATCCATTACGCAGAGCATCTCCACCGACAAGTCGCCCCAACCCCACTTACCGGTTTCCACAATCAACTGCTGGCGACCAAAACTGCCTGCTCGGCCGTTAGCAGCCTGTCCGACCGACAGCAATCGACCAGGAAGCGGACATGGCTCCGCCCGAGCAGGCACTGGTGATGCAGGAAGAATTGTTCGGGCCGCTGCTGCCGATCCGTGGTTAGCGTTTCCGCGGCCAGCGGCCATCGGCCATCGGCCATCGCGATCAGGACACCACACTGTTCATCGAGGCCGAGTTCATCGACGCCAGCAACAACCAGACCGTCGCCAAAGTGGTGCGCAAAGTCTTTGGTAGCCAGGTTTCAAACGCCAGTCAGAAAATCACCGCCCAGGATTTCAAAGCGGCGATCGTTAAACTGGGCACCGATTTGCAGGCGTTCATCCGATAAGAATCAGAGCAAGCCAGCACCGGCTCTGCGACGACTTTCAGCCAACTGCAGCCATTTGAACCACTATCAAAATGCTTTCACAACACACAGCGCGCCTTAGACCGCAGCGGGCGAGTGAGATCACCGAGCGGCTGCCGCATAAGTGGGCGTCTGTTTAACCACGCAAGGTGTGTTGGGCGGACGCTGAACGAGAGTAACGGGCCGTCTATTGCCCAGCCTCCGGCAACTACCGGTTTTGGGACGATGCTGGCAAAAGCTACGGTGCGAGGGGCAGCTTCACGGGGAAATCAACCACGACTGGTAGCGCGAAGGTCTATCCATCAAGCTCATTTTTAGTGGTGCGCGCACCGGTAGTTACTTCTTACCTCTCACTTAACAACAGTAGTTTTGGTTTGTCAGGAATTGTCCGCAATGGGGTCAATAGCGGTTATAAGTTTTAGGGTTGAACACAGATAAAAAGTCGGTTGCCCGCTCACGAAGTTTGACGTCTGTTCAGTCGTTCACGCATCCGATTGCGGTACACAAACTACCTTTGCTAACGAAACGCGCTTTGGAAAAACCATCCTAAAAATAACATCCAGGCATTGGGTCTAGCTGGTTGAAGGGCTCCGGTCAATCAGGAGCGGCACGAACCTTGCCGCTAAAGACGCTAAAGCCGTATGTGTTGTAAATGAACGTCACCGGTATAAGTACGGCAAAAACCGACCAACATGAAAATCTGACTGATAGGACTGAAGGCGGCAGCTTGCAAGGTCAGCTCTGGCGGGACAATCAGCGGTTATAGCGCTGTGATCATCAGCACGAACTCCAAAACGAAGATTCCCAGCGCTGCGAACAGCGGCAGACATTCTCGTCGGCTTCGAAAACCTTGAAGGAACCCAGTGAGCAACTCAATGAGGAGTGTTGCGGTCGGCAGGCAGATCAGAGGAAAGCCGGGGGTATATCGAGTGTCCAGCGTCATTGTCCAGGCAACCAGCAGCACTAACAGAACCAAGGTGACGGCTGCCAGCCTCCTGGCTTGACACTTTGAGCGCCATTGGAGCTCTTCCTAAGCGGGCCAATACAGCCAGCAGGCACCGAGCCACGTGAAGCCCACCACAAGCACTGCGCCGCAATAGAGTGGAAACATACCAGCGACTCCCAGCCGTTATGGTCCCCAGAAACCGAACGAGCGGCCTACGAATAGCAACGCGATCCCAAATACCGCAGAAGGCCACGCGAGTGCTTTTACTATTTCAACGATGAAAGTACCACCGCATATCTGAGAAACGCCTTGCTGCTTTCGGGCCAGCTCAATCCGTGGGCCGCCAACCACTACCTGCGAGCAACGGCCTTGCTCAAGCGCTGGAAACGCTTGAGCCCCCCCGACGAGAGGGGGGTTTAAGTGTTCAAAACGAGTAATTTTTACTCCCGGAACAACAAATACTGTCATCGAGTGCTCGAAAGCAGGTGAACGGATGAAAATAATAATAATGCTGTCTGTAGTTGCATCGCTGACTGCGATGATCGCCGTCGTTCTACGACTGGACGAGGTCTGGTTCGAGTCGCAGCGCCAGGCCGCGAATGAATGCCAGGTCAATCAATACACTTGCGTCAAACCGGCCGTGAGTTTCGCTTCACTGCACTGATTTTACTTCAGGCTCGCCCCCTGCTACCGCCGGCCTGGGTTCGATACTGCGCCGGCGTAGTTGCATGTGCCGTCTTGAATGCCGCTGTCAGGTGGCTCTGGGTACTGAAACCACATTCCAGGGCGATGTGCAGAATCGGCAGGTCGGTTTGCATGAGCAGATCGCGTGCATGTTCCAGCCGCGCATTCATCACGTAACGATGAGGTGGCATGCCCATCGCATTCTGAAACAACCGCCGAAAATGCGCCGGACTGACCCCGGCCTGTTCCGCCAGCTGGCTGATCGATAGCTCCTGCGCCAGGTGCTCACGGATGAAGGCCAGTACCGTCTGCAGACGCGCCAGCTGAATGTGCGGTGGATTAATGCCGCTGGTGATATCGGATCGCAGCACACGGCATACCTGCTCGAGCATGACCGCAGACAACCTGGCCATGAAACCCCGGTCGGCCTTTTTGCCCAAATTCAGCTCATCCATCAGTTGTCGGGCAGCGGCGCCGACCAGGGCATCACTGAAGGAAAACGGTGCCTGCGCATCAGCGCAGAGCTCGAACAACTGTTGAAAAACACCGTCGGTGCGCTCAGGCAAGTAGAACACCGCAAAGTCGACGCTGCCGGAATAGTGCCAATGAGTTGCACAACCGGCGGGCATCAGCAGCGATACGAAAGGCAGTGAGGTCGAGCGCAGCTCCCCTTCCATGCCTTCTTGCACCCGTGAGCCGCCGAACTGTGTCAACAGGGCCATGACACCGACCGGAGGTACGACCCGATCGGTCTCATGGAGGAAATAGCGCTCGGCATACAAAGGCATTTCACCGCACAGCATACCGCCAACCATCGGCAAACCTAGTGCTTCGTGGACTTGCTGTTGCGGATTCATCGGTATCTCGGGGTGAGCAGATTTTGACAAATATGACCGCTTTTCAGGTGAGTTGTCGAGGCCCGGAAGAACAATCATTGCACCCATATTCAACCCCCCGGTCAACGCCAGGCGGGCCATTTCATCTCCAGTCGAGGAACCGTGATGATCAACTTACACGACACGCTGCAGTTGCCTGCCGTTGGCTTGACCGGCTTTGAAACACCGCTGACCGAAGAAGAATCCGCCATTCAGCAGAGCGTTCATCAGTTTGCCAAAAACGTCCTGCGACCGATCGGCCAAGAGCTCGACAAGATGAGCGCGACCGATGTCTGCGCGCCAGGCTCGCCGTTCTGGTCGGTGTTTCAGGAAGCCGCAAAACTGGGCCTTGATCCGTCCTTTTTCTCCCAGTTCCCACCCGAAGTCGCGGTACGCCTCGAGTCGCTGATCGGCGAGGAAATGGGCTGGGGCGATGCGGGCCTAGGCACTTCATTGGCAGCGGCCGGCTTTCCCCTGCACATGGCGATGGCTGCCGGCAACCAGGAACTGGTCGATCTCTGCACCGGCAAGGTTGGCTGCTGGATGATCACCCATCCGGACAAGGGCAGCGACATCATGGTTTATGACATGAAGCGCGAGTGGCCCCACGGCCAGCAAGGTAACAAGGGCAGCCTCTCGGCCAAGGTCGGCAAGGACGAAATCGTCATCAACGGCCAGTGCTCGGCCTGGGTCTCCAATGGTGCCGTGGCGCAAGTGGCGCTCGCCTACATCGGTGCCGATTACGGCGACGGTTACTTCGATACCGACGGGCGGCCCCATGGCGTGGCGGTGATCATCCCCCTCGACCTGCCCGGTGTCTCGCGCGGCAAGCCGCTGGACAAGATCGGCCAGCGCGCGCTACCACAAGGCGAAGTCTATTTCGACAACGTCAAAGTGCCGCTGCGTTTTGCGGTCGCACTGCAAGACCAGTACTACGGCAACCAATCCTCGGCCTGGTCCTACGCCGGCACCCACATGTCGCAATGTTTTACCGGTGTTGCTCGCTCGGCCTTCGAACTGGCCTTGCAGTATTGCCATGAGCGCAAACAAGGCGGCCAGTTGCTGATCGACCATCAGCTCACCCGCTATCGCCTCGGCGACATGCTGCGCCGAGTGGAACTGGCCCGGGGGGTGGCGCGCCGTTCGCTGGCCTATGCACGCCTGTCGCCGCAATCCCATCCCTACGCCACGGCATCAGCCAAGGTCACGGTGACCGAGGAATGCATGAAGGTCGCCAGCGAGGCGCTGCAACTGTTCGGCGGCGCCGGCACCTCGCGCGAATACCCGATCGAAAAAATCTTCCGCGATGCCCGCTCGGCCCTGATCGAAGACGGCGAAAACTACATCATCACCATGCGCGTTGGCCTGTTGTGCCAACAGCTTTATGCCGAAGGTTGGTCGCAGAACTGACCCCGGCACTCAACCCAGTAACCTCAAACAACAAGAGATACTCGAAAATGGCTAAATACCCCGTAGTTGTCTATGGCGCCAGTGGCTACACCGGCATGCTGACCATGGACTGGCTGATCGATCAGAACATTCCATTCACCGCCGTGGCGCGCAACGCCGGGCGTGTGCACGAAATGATGGCGCAGCGCGTGGTGCGTCTGGAGTCCGCCACCTATGAAGTCATTGAGGCCGAACACACGGTCGAAGCACTGACGGAAGCCTTCCGGGGTGCCAAGGTGGTTTGCAACACCGTCGGTCCCTTCGTCAATTTCGGCCTGACCACTGTTGAAGCAGCGCTCAAGGCCGGTTGCCATCACCTCGATACCACTGGTGAACAGGGATACATGCGCGAAGTGCGGGAAAAATTCGGCAAACTCTATGCCCAGGCCGGCCTGCTGGTCTCGCCATCGCTGTCCTACATGTACACCTATGCGGAAATCGCCGCGGAACTTGCGCTGGAAACCCCGGGCATCGACGCGTTGGAAACCTCGACACTGTGCCGTGGCCCGCGCGATGCCGGGTCCGGCGTGACCGTTGGTTCGACGGCCTCCATCTTCGAGTTGTATCGCTCCGAGCAGTGCTACCTGTGGGAGAAGAAACTGGTCCCACACGCCGTCGACACCTCTTTCAACATCGCCTCGCCCGACTTCCTGCAACCGGTCTTTGCCCTGCCGTGGGGCGGCACCTCCTTGCCGGTGTATTTCGAAAACGATCCGCGCGTGCGCTCCTGCGTTTCCTGCGTCGGCTTTTATGACAACAACGTCATGAAGATGGTGCATGCCTTGGGCCAGAAGTGGGAGGCCGAATACAAGCACCTGCCAAAAGAACAGCAGGATGCGGTACTCAAGCAAATCGTCGAGTCGACCACCCCGACCATGCCGCCGCGCGAGCGCACCACCACCGTGCGCATGGTCGACACCGCCATCGGTCGCGGCCAGCTCTCGGCCGTGCGCGCCACCGTTCATGGCACCACCGCCTACATTGCCACCGGCGCCCTGCAGGTCGCGGCCGCAATCAAGCTGATCGATGGCGAGACCAACAAGGTCGGTTTCGCGTCCGGTTCCAAAGCCTTCGGTCACCGCTACCTGTTGGGCTTCCTCGAAGAGCGCGGCCTGGCTCGTGCCACCGTTACCCCGCTCTGATCGGCTGCACTGGAGAAATTCATGGCAATAATTGATTTCTACGACCGCGGCTGGGGCATCGACCCGGCCGGTGTCGCCTACATCCAGGGCGAGCGCTCCTATACCTTCGACGAAATCGGCGAACTTTCTTGCCGAGTCGCCAACAAGCTGCTCGCACTGGGCTTGCCGAAGGAAACCAAGGGCGCGATCTGGGCCGGCAATGACGTGACTGCCTGGGCCTGCACCTTGGGACTGTGGCGCGCGAATATGACCTGGATACCGGTCAATGCGCGCAACTCGATTCAAGAAAACACCTACATTCTCGACGCGTTCGATTGCGAGGTGATGTTCTACCAGCACGACTTCGCGTCCGTCATCGCTGACCTTCGCCCTGCTCTGCCGAAAATCAGGCACTGGATCTGCATCGACGCCATCGACGTGGATGCGCCTTCGCTTGAAACATGGACGGCAGGACAGCCTTCAACGCGCCCCGAAGTGCCCTATGACATGGACGACGTGGTGATGCTCTCGCCGACTGGCGGCACCACCGGCATGCCGAAGGGCGTGATGAATACCCATCGCAGCACGCAAACCTTCATCGCGCATTTCATGCTGGCCTGTGCGTATCGCGATGGGCTCAAACCGGTGAACATGGCGGCCGCACCGATGACCCACACCGCAGGGCTACTGGCGGTTCCCTGCACGGCGCAAGGTGGCACGGTGATCGTGCTCCCAAAGCCTGATCCGGCGCTGATGCTGGCGTCCATTTCGCAACACAAGATCAGTGAATTCTTTCTGCCGCCGACGGTGATCTACAAGCTGCTGGAAATCCCCGGTATCGAAACCGTCGATTTTTCCTCGGTCAAATTCTTGTTGTACGGCGCCGCACCGATGTCGGTCGAGAAGCTGAAAAAAGCCATCGAAGTCTTCGGTCCGATCATGGCCGGCGGCTACGGCCAGACCGAGGCTCCAGCGAGCATTGCCTACCTGCGGCCCGACGAGCATCTGGTTAATGGTGAGCTTGCCAGAGACCGTCGTCTGTCGTCGGTCGGCCGGCCTAATCCGCTGATCCGGGTCGAAGTGATGAACGATGCCGGGCAGATTCTCGCGCGGGGCGAAACCGGCGAAATCTGTGTGCACGGCGACCTGATCATGAAGGGTTACTACAAGCAACCGGAGTTGACCGCCCAGGCCATCGTCGGCGGCTGGCTGCACACCGGCGACATTGGCCATATCGACAGCGAAGGCTACCTGCATCTGACCGATCGCAAGAAGGACATGATCATCACCGGCGGCTTCAACGTTTATCCCAGCGAAGTCGAGCAAGTCCTGTGGAGCCATCCGGCCGTGCAGGACTGCGCAGTGATCGGCGTGCCCGACGAGAAATGGGGCGAGACGGTCAAGGCGGTGGTTGAACTCAATCCCGGTCACAGCGCTTCGGCACAGGAACTGATTGACCTGTGCAAAACCCGCTTGGGAGGCGTCATGGCGCCCAAGTCGGTCGACTTCATCACCAGCCTGCCGCGCAGTCCCGTGGGCAAGGTGCTGAAGAAAGACCTGCGCCAGCAGTACTGGGAAAACTCCACTCGCAACATCTGAGGTTTGCAAGATATGCCGATGAACATGACGCTGCTCGATATGTCGTGGTTTCCACTGGAGTCCAGGACTATTCCCGTGCACGGAGGATTTCTGCACGTTTTCACTCCGCCGTCAGGAGCCAGGGCTGATTACAGCCGTCGACTGCTGGCGACGATGAAAAAACGTGCCGTCGGCGCACCGTTCAACCTCCGACCGCGGCTCCGGCTTAGCGGCCTGCCCTACTGGGAGGAGGTCGAGGTTGATCTCGACAACCACCTGGTGGAGCTGCGTTTGCCGGCCCCAGGCAACGATCAGCAATTGCGCGACGCTGCAGCGCAAGCGATGCACGAACCGCTGTCATGGTCGTTGCCTTTGTGGCGCTGCCATTGGATCGAAGGCCTGGAAGGTGGGCGCTTCGCGTTTTTGCTGGTCGCCCATCATTCGCAATGGGATGGCATGGCGATATTTCGCCTGATGGGTGAAACCATGTCGCAGTCCGCGCAACGAAAAACCATTCGGGCGCCATGGCAAGGCGTATCGACCTGGTTGCAACAGGTTGTGCCAGACAAGCAAAGGAAGATACGCCCATCTGCCCTGCGTCGGATGCTGGGCACCGTGTGTGGCGCTACTCGCGCGGCGACCGATATGCGCAAGGTGTACTTACGGCAAAGCCTGCGATTGATCACCGGCAAAGGCGGAATCGCCCTGCCCCTGGCTGCGCCTGAAACCCGCCTGGAACGTCAGGGTTCAGGAGAGCGTACTTATGGATTGGTACGTTTCCCGGTAACACAGGTCAAGGCGCTGGCCAAGGCGACGGGGTGTTCGTTCAACGATGTCATGACCACTGTGATCGACGACGCCTACGGCACTTATCTGGAAGAATCGGGCAAGCCGGCAACCAGGCCGCTGGTGGCCATAGTGCCAATGGCCCTCAAGCTGGCCGGTTCCGGTAACCAGCTTTCCGCTGCGCTGGTTACCCTCGGCACACCGGGTAGCGATGGTCGCACTCGCCTGGCCAGCATCCATGGGGCCATGAACCGCGCCAAAAAGGATATCGGCGCGATGAGTCCGGCTGGTGCCAAGCTTTACGCCATGATCAACGTGGCGTTTGCCGCTTTGCCTGACATGTTACGCGTCGGCGAGCGTTTCCCGGCGACGGCCAACCTGCTGATTTCCAATCCATTCGGCCTGCCGCAGCCGTTGTACCTGAACGGCAGCCGGCTCGATTACTTCCTACCCATGATGGGCCCTTCGCTTGGGGCGCGGCTGATGGTGGGTATCTGGACCTATGCCGACGAAACCTTCATGTCGCTCACCTCGCTGCGCTCTGTGGTGCCCGATGTCGAACGGCTTGCCTGCCTGGTGCAGCAATCCTTTGACACCCTTGAACAGGTGCTCGGCGACGGCCCGAGCCAGAGGCTGCCGGCGCCGGTGAAAGCGCCGAAGAAGAAAGCCGCTGCAGCCGCCCGCAGTCCGGCCGCACGTAATGCGGGGCTGGCATGAGTCCAGCTCTGAATTGCTCACCGCCGCTGCCGAATGCGCCACGCCCCTTGAGTCTGCGGGCGCGGTTTCTGCTCTGGTTCTACCGGCACATCGTCAAGGCCCGCCTGGCCAAACCCATGGAGCTCGCTAGCGTGCAGGCGCTACTGACCAGGCTGGATCGCTGGCTGGGCGGCGGCGGCAGAGGTTTCAACCGTGAACACATCAGTGCCCATGGGGTGGCCGCCGACTGGATCGGCGTCGACGCAATCAAGTCGGGGCGCGTCATCCTCTATCTGCATGGCGGTGGCTTCATGTTCCGTACGCCGCGCCTGCATGCCCGGCTCGCCGCGCGACTGTGCCTGACCCTTGGTGCCCAGGCGTTGATGCCGCATTACCGGCTGGCGCCCGGGCACCCGCTGCCGGCCGCGCACGAGGACTGCTTTGCGGCCTATCGCTGGCTGCTCGACCAGGGCCAGGATCCCGCACGGATTATCGTGATCGGCGATTCGGCCGGAGGCTTACTGACGCTGACCACCTTACAGCGAATTCGTGATGCCGGCCTGCCCTTGCCTGCCTGCGCCGTGATGTTTTCGCCAGGCACTTGTATCGATTCCATCCGCCGGCTCGATGCGCGGGCGACCGCTGACGACCCGATGATCGGCGCCGGTGCACTCGAGTTATTGCAGAGAGTGGTGGTCGCTGAGGTCGCCGCCCACGACCCCGGAGTATCGCCCTGTGCCGGCAGCCTGCACGGGTTGCCGCCGCTACTGTTGCAAGCGGGCAGCACCGAATGCTTGCTGCATCAATCGCAAATCGCCGTTGCGCAAGCGCGTAACGCTGGAACCCACGTCGAGCTGCAAGTCTGGCCACAGATGCCGCACGTCTGGCAGGCCGTGCACTGGCTACCGGAAGCACAGCATGCACTGGCCTGCGTCGGCGAGTTCGTCGAGCGTCACTCGCAGCAGCCGGCAAGCGCCTCTTGCTCTCCCACTGCAGCCGCGCACGAAGCTCGAACCTGACGCCGGTCAACTGAAAATAAGGAATGTTTATGAGCACTATCTATATCGCCGGCATCGCCATGACCGTATTCGGTCGGCACATTGAACGCAGCCTCGACGACTTGGCGCGCGAAGCACTCAATGGCGCATTGCAGGACGCCGGCTGCACTACCGAGGATCTGGGCATCGCCTTTTATGCCGGCATGACCAATGGACCGCTGCAGGGTCAGATCGCCATTCCGGGCCAGGTCGTATTCAGCAAGATCGGCATCGAAGGCATCCCCATCTACAACATCGAAAATGCCTGCGCCTCAGGCAGTTCTGCCTTCAATCTGGCGGTGCAAAGCCTCAAGGCCGGCACTACCGATGTCGCGCTGGCCCTCGGCGCGGAAAAGATGAACATCGCCGACAAACTCAAGGCATTTTCGATTTTCGAAGCCGGCTGGGATATCTCGCGAGCCGAAGAGAACTACCAGACGTTGGTGAAGATGGGCGAAGGGATTGAAGTCCCGGACGGTTCGGAATCGGACAAGCCCTACAGCAAGTTCATGGCGATTTACGCCGCCATGTGCCGTTTTCACATGAGCAACTACGGCACCACCCAGCGGCAGATCGCTGCGGTGTCGGCGAAAAACCATACCCACTCGGTGCACAACCCGTTCTCGCAATTTCGCAAGCCGTTCAGCATCGAGGAGATCCTGGCTGCGCCGCCGATCACCTACCCGATCACCTTGCCGATGTGCGCACCGCTGTCGGACGGTGCCGCGGCGGCCATTCTCTGCACGGAGGAAGGACGCAAGCGCATCGGCGCGGACAAGAGCCGTTGCATCAAGGTCGCTGCCAGCGTCATGCGCAGTTTCAGCCACCGCCGCCTCGACCAGCCACTGCTGCACGTCGGCCGCCTGGCCGCTAACCTGGCTTATGAGCAGGCGGGCCTGGGGCCGCAGGACATGCATGTGGCCGAAGTACACGATGCGTCGGCGATGGGTGAAATCATCCAGGTCGAAAACCTTGGTTTCGTCCCCCTCGGCCAGGGCGGACCTGCAGCCGAACGCGGCGAATTCACCCTCGGCGGGCGAATTCCGGTCAACACCTCGGGCGGCCTGGAATCCAAAGGGCATCCCCTCGGCGCCACCGGTATCGGCCAGCTCTGCGAACTGGTCACCCAATTACGCGGTGAAGCTGGCAAACGCCAGGTAGAGGGTGCACGCCACGCCATTCAGGAAAACGGTGGCGGTTTGCAGGGCATCGAGGAAGCGGCAGTGGCGATTCACATTCTGAGCAAATAGTTCTTTGCTCATTGGGTACTAGCCCGCTGCAGCGGGAGGCTTTTCCCCAACAGCTATCCGAAACTGCTCAGCCTACTGCGCTGAAGCCTACACAACACTTGCAGGAAAGATCTCATGTCCAATAATTCAGCCCGCACCCTCTTCGGTTCCGCCGCTGGTTTCAACGTACTGGCAGGCTTGCCATTTCTGGTGGCCTTGCAACCGGTCGCCGCCTTGATGGGGCTGCAGGTCACGCCGACGTCCACCTTATTCATTCAAATCACCATGGCCCTGGTGGTGATGTTCGGCTGGGCCTACTGGATGATCAGCCGCGATCCTGTGCGCTACCGTCCTTACATCGTGCTCGGGATCTTGCTCAAGATCCTCGTCGTTGCTGTCATCTACGGTCACTGGTGGGCGGGCAATATTCCCTGGCCGCTGCCGGTACTGGCATCCGGCGACATTATTTTTGCACTGCTGTTCTGGCGTTATTTGAGCAGTACTCGATAAGGGTAAAACCATCATGGAACTGCGCTACCTCAAGACTACCCAACTCGAGCGCACGCTGTGGATCGAGTTGGCAAACCCGCCGGCCAACTTCCTGACGGTCGATATCTGCGTAGAACTGCACCAGGTGTTCAAGGCCGCCGAACAGGACAGCAGCATCGGTGTGCTGGTGCTGACCGGCGGCCTCGAAGACACCTACATCTTCCATTTCTCGATTGCCGAGCTGCAAAAGATCAGTGCTGACAATCGGGCCTTTCTGCTCGACCGGATCTGCGGCGCGCGCATCGGCAGCAAGCTGATGGAATGGCAAGCCGCATTCTGCCTGTGGCTGATGGACCAGTTGCCATCCAGCGAACGGGCCGTGCTGGCGCTGACCCGCCGGCTGCGCGGGCGCTGCTCGACGCTGTACCTGTGGTTTCAGATGATGGCGGCCTACTTTGCCATCGAGCGCAGCAGCAAGATCACCATCGCCGCGATCAATGGCAACTGCAACGGCGGCGGTACCGAAATGGCCGCCTGCTTCGACTTCCGCTTCATGGTTGGCGATGCCGGCTTCACCATCGGCCAGCCGGAAGCGCTGGTCGGCATCATTGCCGGCGGTGGAGGCACACAGCGCCTGCCGCGCCTGATCGGCAAGGCCAAGGCGCTGGAATTCATGCTTGGTTGCGACCAGTGGAGTGCCGATCAGGCCAAATACAATGGCCTGATCACCGACCACTTTGACAAAAGCGAATTCAGGAAAAAGGTCCAGGCCTTTGCCGAACGCATGAGCCGGCGCAGCCCTATAGGGGTGGCTTCGACAAAGCATGCGGTACATGCCGGACAAGACACTGGATTGCGCCAGGCGCTTGCCATCGAGATGACCTCGACCGTGCGCTGTTTCGCCGACCGCTCGACCCAGGCGGCACTGGTCGAATACATGAGCATCCTCGACGAAAAAATTACACGCGCGCCTGAACAGCCCGGCACTGTGCATGACGTCGCGCCATTGCTGGAAAGCCCGCGAGTTACCCGGCATTTCCACTGAAAGCTCCCTGCCCCCCTCGTCTTCGGGGGGGTAATTGTTGCCTCGCATCATCAGGATGCACCTCAGAGTGTCCAACTTGCCGTCAACGGCAGTCATCCGAGGAGCATCACCATGTTGTACGAAAGCATCGATACCGCGGCCATCAACGACGAAGACCTGCCCTGGGTTCCCTTCTCTCCCTACAGCGACGAAGTCTTCATCAAGTACATCAAGTGCGACCCGGTTCGTGGCGAGACCATCACCCTGCTCAAGGCCCCGGCCGGCACCACGCTGCCCAGGCACTACCACACCGGCACCGTGATCGTTTACACCGTCAAAGGCGGCTGGAAATACCTCGAGCACGACTGGATCGCCAAACCGGGCGGCGTGGTGTTCGAAACCGCCGGCACCAGCCATACCCCGATCGCGCTAGAGGAGTACGGCGATGAAATCATCACCATGAATATCACTCAGGGCGACCTGCTGTATTACGACGAGAACGACAACATCTGCGCCATCGAAAACTGGAAAAGCGGTGTACAGCGCTACCGCGCCTTCTGCGAAGCCCAAGGTATCGAAGCCAAGGACATCACCAGCTTCTCTGCCTGACAGCCTCGGCGATCCCGCGTCTTCAGCCGATCGCTGACAACGTGCCAAGCACAATCCAACCCGCCGCATAAAAACAATAATCGATGGAGATACCCATGACCCAGAGGCTGCCATTGTCCGGGCGCTTCACGCTGAAACTGAGCATGCTGCTGGCCAGTTCGATCGCCTGTGCCCAGGAGACGCTGCCCTTCGCGCCTACGCCCTCCGCCAGCGATGCCAAACCTACGCTGAAAGAGTCCAGACACCAGAAGCGTCAGCAGCAATCCCACCTGCCGGCCGATGCACCGAACATCCTGGTGATCATGCTCGACGATGCCGGCTTCGCCCAGTCCGATACCGTCGGCGGGGCCATCCACACCCCGACCCTGAGCCGGATCGCCGATAGCGGCGTGCGCTACAATGCCTTCCACACCACCGCGATCAGCTCGGCCACCCGCTCCGCGCTGCTGACCGGGCGCAACCATCACCGGGTAGGCAACGGCGTGATCGCCGAACTGGCCACCGACTGGGATGGTTATACCGGGGAAATCCCGAAAAGCTCGGCGACCATGGCCGAGGTGCTCAAGCAATACGGCTACAGCACCGCCGCCTTCGGCAAATGGCACAATACCCCGGCACTCGACACCACGGCTGCCGGTCCCTTCGACGCCTGGCCGACCGGCTATGGCTTCGAGCATTTCTACGGCTTCCTGGCCGGCGAAACCTCGCAGTACGAGCCACGCCTGTACCGCGACACCACGCCGATCGAGCCACCGCGCGATCCGAAGTACCACCTCAGCGAAGACCTGGCGAGTCAGGCGGTGAACTGGCTGCAGGATCAGCAAAGTTACGCCCCGGACAAACCCTTCTTCCTCTACTGGACCCCGGGTGCCGTGCATGGCCCGCACCAGGTGAATGCCCAGTGGGCGGACAAGTACAAGGGCAAGTTCGCGGGTGGCTGGGACGCTTATCGTGAGCAAACCTTCGCCCGGCAAAAGGAAATGGGCTTCATCCCCAAGGACGCCAAGCTCACGCCGCGCCCGGCTGAACTGCCCGCCTGGAACAGCCTGTCCGCGGAACAACAGCAATACCAGGCACGTTTGATGGAGGTGTTTGCCGGCTTCCTGGAACACACCGACACCCAGGCCGGGAAGATCCTCGACGAGCTGGAGCGCCAGGGCAAACGCGACAACACCCTGATCTTCTACGTGCTCGGCGACAATGGCGCCTCCGCCGAAGGCATGGAGGGCACGATCAACGAGCTGCTGGCCCAGAACGGCATTCCGGTGTCCAAGGAGCAGCAGCTGAAAACCCTCAATGACATGTACGGTGGCCTGCCGGCACTCGGCGGGCCCAAGCTGGAAAGCATGTACAACGCCGCGTGGGCCTGGGCCGGCTCGGGGCCGTTCCCCGGGACCAAACTGGTGGCTGGCTACTTCGGTGGCACCCGTACCCCGCTCGCGGTTTCCTGGCCCAAGCAGATCAAGGCGGACGCCAAGGTTCGCGGGCAGTTCCACCATGTCAACGATATCGTTCCGACCGTCTACGACATCCTCGGCATCACCGCGCCCAAGCAAGTCAACGGCATCGCCCAGGACCCGCTGGACGGCATCAGCATGCGCTATACCTTCAACGACGCCGAGGTGAAGTCGAAGAAGCCGGCGCAGTATTTCGAAGTCTTCGGCAGCCGTGGCATCTACAAGGACGGCTGGATGGCCTCGGTGTTCGGCCCACGCAAACCCTGGGTCCAGGGCGTTGCCCAGTTCATGGGCTGGAACCCCGAGAACGACCAATGGGCGCTCTACAACCTGCAGGACGATTACTCGCAAGCCACTGACCTGGCCGCCAGCAATCCACAGAAGCTCGCCGAGTTGAAGGCCGAGTTCGATGCCCAGGCCAAGGCCAACCATGTCTATCCGATCGGTGCCGGTCTTTATCCTTTCCTTGACCCTACCGCACGTCTCGCCACCAGCCAGCGCGAGTGGCATTTCAGCGACCGGACCAAGCGTATGCCGGAAATGACTGCGCCCAACCTGCGCAACCAGAACAACAAGGTGGTGGTAGAGGCTGACGTCCCGGCAAACGCCACCGGCGTGCTGTATGCCCTGGGCGGTATCGGCGGTGGCGTGAGCCTGTATCTGGATGACGGCCATTTGGTCTATGAGTACAACGCGCTTGCCATCGCCCGGGTAAAACTGCGCTCGGCCGAGAAGGTGCCGGCCGGCAAGGTCAGTATCGAGGTGCTCACCAGCATGACCGCGGCCAAACCAGGCTCACCGGCCAACCTCAGCCTGCGCCTCAATGGCCAGGAAGTCGCCAAGGGCGTCACGCCGTTCACGCCACCATTGCTGTTCACCGCCAGCGAGACGTTCGACGTGGCCGAAGACCTCGGTTCGCCGGTGGTCCTCGACTACTTCGAGCGCGCGCCCTTTGCCTTCAACGGCAAGATCAATGACGTGCACGTCGCCTACATGCCCTGATCGGCAGCAGCCGTCCCGCGCTTCCCGGGACGGCTTTGGCGTGCCGCCTGCGCTACCCAACCTCTCCTGAGCGACGGATAAATAAATGACTTTCGTTCCCCCACTCAATCAGATTGCCCTGTCCGTGGTCGATCTGCGCCTGACCGAGCACTGGTTCCGCGAAGGCTTCGGCCTGTTGCCGGCCGGTGGCAGCCGCTTAATGATGCGCGGCCTGCTGCCCTCGCGGGTACAGGGTTTGCCCAAGGCGGCCTCGACCTGCTGGTGGCTGGTCGGGAGCAACCCCTGGGCACAGCTCGAGCTGTTCCAGTTCGAGAGCCCGATCGCCCGGCCGCTGCCAAGCGACTTCCGCCCCTGCGACATCGGTTACACTCGTATTGGACTCTGGGTCGCCGATTTCGATGAAACCCTGGCGCGCCTCGCCCGCCTCGGCTCGCAACCGCTGTCCGCGGTGCAGGGCCAGGCTGGCCAGCGCCGGGCCTGTGTGCGCAACCCCGATGGGGTCTATGTCGAGATCATGGAAGCCGATCCGCTGGCTGGCCAGGTCAAACCTGGGCGGGACTGCCCTGCAGCCATCCGCTCGGTGACCATGTCAGTGCCTGATCTGCAACAAACCTGCACCTTCCTGCGCAATGGCATCGGACTGACCGAAGCCGAGGCGACTTTGCACCATCCGCAGCACGAAGCGCTCTGGGGCCTGCCAGGGGCGAAAAAAAGAAGCTGCCTGTTCCTCGCCGGTGACGTGTTGCTGGAAGTCGTGCAATACCTGGAGCCGCTCGGCAAACCCTGGCCCGAAGGCTATCGCGTCAGCGATCAGGGCATCCTCAACATCGCCTTCGGTGCACACAACAAACAGGACTTGATGACGGTTTATCGCCGTGCCTGCAGCGCCGGCGCACAGCCGAACTGCCGCCCCGTGCATATCCCGCTGCTGAATGCCGGGGTGGTTTACCTCAATGACACTCAGAGCTTCTCCTATGAGGTGCTCTGGCTCAAGCCCGGTAAGGCTGACCGTGCGTGGGGTTTCGAGCCGCTGGCGCTCGAACGCCGTCCCGCACCCGACACTCATTGCATCGAACGCAGCGTGCGGATCGAGGCACCGGCGAACAAGGTCTGGGCCCACATCAGTGATCACGAGGGCATGGCCCAATGGAGTGGTTTCAAGCCGGTGACTGTGCACCGTGCCGGTAATGGCGAGCGCAACGGCCACGGCAGCGAACGCTTGATGCACGGCCCCGGTGGCCGCGTGGTCGAGCAAGTCATCGACTGGCAACCGCCGCACAGCCTGCGCTACCGGGTGACGGAGGGCTCGCCCTTCATCTGTCACCAGGGCGAGATCCGGCTACGCGACCTGGGCCAGGCCACCGAACTGACCTGGCGCATCCGCTTCCGGCCGAAATTGCCCGGCACCGGCAACCTGCTGCGCGGCCTGCTCCGGCGAATGCTCGGGGCAATGCTGCTCAAACGTCTTAAACCGCTCATCGAGCGCTGCTGAGGAAGCACGATCCGGCACCGGCACCGGCATACCAGGGCGAGATCTTGCTGCGCGATCTGGGCCAGGCCACCGAACTGACCTGGCGCATCCGCTTCCGGCCGAAATTGCCCGGCACCGGCGACTGCAGGCTTATTATCAGGCCAAGGGCTGTGAGCCGGAGCTGGTCGCCGACGCTATGGTGCGAGCCATGCAAAAAGGCCAGAATCTGGTACTGGTCGGGCCGTTCGCCAAACTGATTTTCCATATCAATCGCCTTTCCCTTGGCCTGATCCGCCGGGTAATGATCAGCGACGCACGGAAAACCGGTTGCCTGTGATCCTCTGCTCTGCCCCTCGCCTCCCCGAGCCTGGCCCGGGGAGGTTTTTTTATGACGCTGATCGGCTGCCCAGAGTTGCCGGGGGGCAACAGCCCTGTTTCAGCAACCGTTCGCCCCGGACTGATCGAACCTACTCTCAGAGTGCTGCGCTATCGCTCTTCTGCGGGCCACGTACCAGTCGCCCTGGCAGCGCACCCGTGGCCTTCCCTTCCCGATAAATTGGTACACCTGAGACAATCGTGGTGACATATCCGCGTGCGCCCTGCAGCAGCCGCTTGCCGCCGGCCGGCAGGTCGAAATGCATTTGCGGCTGTTCCAGCCCCAACCGATCCATATCGATGACATTGAGGTCCGCCTTCATGCCCGGTGCGATCACTCCTCGATCAAAGAGGCCAACAGCGCGTGCCGTGTCGCAGGTCTGGCGCTTGACCAGCCAGGACAGGGCGAACTTGCCACTTTCGCGATCTCGGCCCCAATGTGTCAGCAGATAGCTTGGGAAGCTGGCATCGCAAACCACGCCCACGTGCGCTCCGCCGTCGCCCAATCCCATCACCGTGTTCGGGTCGGCAATCATCTCGCCGCAGGCATCAAGATTGAAATCCGCGTAGTTCGCAAACGGGGCGTAGAGGAAACTGCGGCCTTCATCCTCCAGCAACATGTCGTACGCCAGCTCCGCGGGCTTGCGGCCCTGCCTGGCCGCTTGAGCCGCAATCGACGTGTCGCGATTCGGCTCATAGTTTGCAGGGTTGCCGAGCGGGAAAATCATCTCGAACGAAGTCAGATGCCGCGCCAAACCACTCGTCGGCGGCAGTTCTATTTCTTCCAGTAAACGCTGTTGAAGACCGGCATCCTTCAGCAGCACAAGGCGCTGCGCCAGGGATTGATGGGCAATTTCCATGTAGCTGGCGCACTCGAAGAATGGATTGAGGCTTGCCTGAAGACCGAGCAGAGTGCCAATCGGCCGCGGTGCCACCTGCGCACGCATGGGCAGCCCCGCCTCGACCGCATCGGCGGTGAGCGCAAGCAACTGGCGCCACGCCTCCTTCTTGTGAGTCTGCTGCGCCAGGGAAAATGACAACGGCCTGCCCGCCCGCTCGACGATGCGGCGCAACATCGCGAACTCCGTTTCAAGATCGGGCGTATCGAAGTCGGTGATCAGGGCAATGACACCACGACCGGCATCCTTGAGGCCCATCGCAATGCCCATCAGCTCATCTTCAGCGGCGCGCAGCGAAGGGGTCGGATCGCCATTGAGGGTCCGATGGTTGATCGTGCGCGACGTCGAAAAACCGATGGCCCCCGCGTGCATGGCCTCTGCCGCCAGTATGCGCATCTGCGCGATATCACCGGCAGTCGCGGCTTCAAGGCGGGTGGCACGCTCGCCCATCACGTAGACGCGCAGGGCACCATGAGGCAGCTGAGCGCAAATGTCGATGTCATGTGGCCGCCGCTCCAGGGCGGCAAGGAACTCGCCGAAGCTTTCCCATTGCCAGTCCAGCCCCTCATGCAACACGGCTCCGGGGATGTCTTCCACCCCTTCCATGAGCTCGATCAGGCGCTGACGGTCTTGCGTGCGCACCGGTGCGAACCCGACGCCGCAGTTGCCCATGACCACGGTCGTGACGCCATTCCAGCTCGATGAAGCCAGCCTCGAATCCCACATGGCCTGGCCATCGTAGTGGGTGTGAATATCCACGAAGCCTGGCGTCACCACCAGGCCACGCGCATCGATCTCCTCCTTTGCCGAACCAGACACCTTGCCCACTTCGACAATCAGGCCATCCAGCACCGCGACATCGGCCTCGAACAAAGGATTACCCAGGCCGTCGGCCACCATGCCTGCGCGTATGACCAAATCAAACATCTTTTCCATCGCTCCCCCCTGATCAGAAATTTGCACCTTGCTCGGCATGATTGTTCTTCCCTGCATCGACAACTCCCGTAAAAAGCACTCATTTTTGTCAGAATCTGCTCATGCTGAGATGCCGATGAGTCCGCAACAAATCGGACTTGTTCGAACCGGCCTGCTGGTTATTTTTTCAGCAGTATCGCGACGGGACTATCGTCGCGCAGGGCGTGACAAGTATTGAGCAAGCCCGCGGTGGCGCGACTGTAAGCCTCGGTATCGGCGGCCGTGCGCGGCGCAATCATGGCCCGCGCCATGGGGATGGTCTGAAACGCCGTGGTGGCGATGGGCAGTAGCAACTCTGTCAGATGCACACAGCCGCCGATCCCGCCGAACAGCTCCTTGATCCGCCGCGAAAAGCCCGCGCCGATGCGCTCGCCGAGCAATTTTTCGTAGGCCGGCGCCGCGCCGCGACATTCGCTGGTGGGTACTTGCGGCATGCACACCTGCACTTCCCGCACGATGAAGTCGTCGTCCAGGGTTAAGCGAATGTACATCCCGTGATAAGTCTGGCCGATCGCCAAAACTCGTCCTTCGGCCAGGGTCACCGGGTGAGTCTTGCTGTCGTCCAGGCGTCCTTCGATATCCCACAGGCCGTCTGCCCGCAGATACCCCAGGCACTCGACCTTGCGCCGGTGAATCAACCGGCGGCCTTGCTCATCGACATCGTTGGTCATGGTTAAACTCCAGGTATTGAAGAGTGCCTGTAGCGACGCCCGACCAGCAGCACCGGCCGCCGGCTTCAATCACCCGGTGTTCTGCCGGGCAGTAAAACCACGGCGTACAAACGCGAGCGCACCATCGCCAAAAAGTCATTGAAGGCCAGTTTTTGCAGTGATTCCGGTAGCGACAGAGCCGCTTCGTATGCCGGGACGCAGAGCGCTGCCGCCATGCGCATGGTGACAAAGATGGCGTTGTGATCGCAATTCGGCGCCAGCGCTATGAAGCGCTCGCTGAATAAGCGCGCATTGCGCTCCGCATCTTCGTCGTCGATCTTGCGCAGGGTCGGTAAATAGCGGGTCGCCGCCCACAGGCCACGAATGACCGGCGTGGAGCGGTAAATCTGGAAACCCAGTTCGATGCTTCGCAGAGTCGCTTCGACAAGCGCCTGCGGAGTTTCAGCACGCGTGAGGATTTCGGCGACACTGCGATCGAAGTCGGCCATCAGGCGCGAAATCAGCTCGGCAAGAATCGCTTCGACTGAACTGAAATAGGGGTAAATCGAGGAGTGGGTTATGCCGGCGCGTGCTGCAATCCTGACCATGGTCAGATCGTCGTAGCCCCCTTCGGCCACTACTGCCCCGGCCGCGACGAGGATTGCATCAATGCGATCGAGTGCTCGCTGCTGCTGGGGTGCGCGCTTGATCGGCAGCGCAGCCTTTTCAGAACTTTCCATATTTGTCACTTGCTCTCCGGATAGCTGGCCAGTAGCGGTTGGGCCTGCTGGGCCTGGTTATTGCCGCCAGCCATGCTGATTTTTTGCTGCGCGCAATTCTGCTATTGCCAATCGTCAGGGTACTGCTGAAAGCACCCGAATGTAAATTGACACTGTTTCAGATATTATTTTACAGTCTGTCAAATTCTACCTGGCGAATGCTCAAGCTCTTCCCACCGGCAGACGGTGGGTGCTCCTACACAATAATTCCAATGGGGGTACAACGCATGAATAGGCACTTCAAACGATCGTTGCTCGGTAGCGCATTGAGGATGGTCGCGTGACGCTGGTCGGTAACGGCGGCCTGGTCAGCGTCGCGGATGCCGGCCTGCACCACTTGCGCACTGAAGTCCGTGCCGACCGACTGAACCTCGCCGCGCTGGCAGCATTGGCCGACGGCCAGCTGGCGTTGTTCAGCGCGCAGGGTGTGCTGCACCAGGCCCTGATCGGACCGCATTAAGTGGGAGATGAAGGGCACTTCTCGTAAGGATCCCATTGGTCTGATGGCCTTTGCCGCAACGCTGTCGGACCAGGACATCGAAAACATGGCCACTTTTCTGGCCAGATACAGGAGCGACAAATGAACAATGAACAACGTGACTTCCTCAAAACAGATTGCCAGGCCGTGGCCGCTACTGCGAGTCCTGCGAGCACACCCCTGAGCGACGGGCAGACAGCTGCGCGCCCGAGCATTCCGGGCCAGAAGATGATGCTCAACGGCATCCGTTACCACGTCGGCGAGCAGGGAAATGGCGACAAGGTGGCGCTAGTGCTGCACGGTATGCCCGACACCTCCAGCGTCTGGCGCTTCCTGGTGCCGGCGCTGGTGGAGGCCGGTTATCGGGTGATCGTGCCGGACATGCTCGGATATGGTGAAACCGAGAAGCCACAAGACCCGCAACGTTATGGCCTGGAAAGCATCGTCGGCGACATGATCGCCCTGCTGGATGCGCTCAGCCTCAAGCAAGTGGATCTGATTGGCCATGACTGGGGCGCCGCAACCAGCTGGGAATTGGTACTGAATTTCCCCGAGCGCTTCCGTCGGTACGCTGCACTCTCGATTGGGCATCCAGACCAAATGATGTTCATGAACTCGATCGCCGATGTGAAAGACAGTTGGTACATGTACCTGCCGACTCAGCAAGCGGCTGGGGCGCTTTATGCCGCCAATGACGGCGCCTTTTTCAAGAAATTCATCATGCCTTCCCATCCTGAGGCCGAAGAGGTCTGGTCGCGGCTGAAAGATCCAGAGGCAATGCTCGGCAACTTGAATTGGGATAGGGGCAATCCGATGGCCTCGGCTTATCTGGCTGCCCTTGGTAGCGCCGCAGCCCCGCGCAAATGCAGTGTGCCAACGTTGGGTTTGTGGAGTACCGGCGATGTCTATGTGTGGGAATCCCAGGTGGAACTGAGTTCAAACTTCATGTCTGCGCCCTGGCGTTATGCGCGGATTGAAGGGGCCTCGCACTGGATGATGCTGGACCGGGCGCAAGAGGTGAACGCGCTGTTGCTGGATTGGTTTGAAAACGCCTGACCTCGATCAGTTGGTTTCCAACCATAGGCAGACCCGTGGTAGACGGCCCATCAGTGGCGATTTTGCCTTGGTTCATCACAGGCATTGTCGAATTCAGCTGTTGGGCCCACAAGGAAAGTGAACCAGCAGCGTATTTCCCCGCTGTTTAGCCCTCATAAAAAGAGAGCAGCATGAATCAGACCAACCAGAATCCCGCTTTAACCCAGGTCGCGCTTACGGTGCTCGATCTGCAACTTACAGAGCTTTGGTTCCGCGAGGGCCTGGGCTTCCTCCCTTCCGGTGGCGAACGACTGATGACCAGCAGCCCGCTGGCGGCCATGGTGCAAGGCCTGCCTGGAGTCGCTTCCTGCAGCTGGTGGATGGTCGGCCGCAATCCCTGGTTCCAGATTGAGCTGTTCCAGTTCCAACGGCCCGTTTCCCAGCTGCTGCCCGCCGATTTCCGTCCCTGCGACATCGGCTACACGCGTATGGGCGTGTGGGTGGCTGACTTCGACGCGACCCTGGCACGCCTCGCCCGCCTGGGAACCCCGGCGCTGACACCGCCGCTGGGCCAGCCCGGCCAGAGGCGTGTCTGCGTGCGCAGTCCGGACGGTGTCTATGTGGAAATCATGGAAGACGATCCGCTGCCGCAAGCGCCGGGGGTCGAACTCGACGATTGTTCGGTCGCACTGCGCTCGGTCACCCTGTCCACGCCTGACCTGGAGGCTTCCGTGGCGTACCTGGCGGCAGTCAACGGCAAACAACCGGAAAACCTGGCCTTGCACACGCAAGAGCACGAGGCGTTGTGGCAGTTGCCCAGTGCTCGCTGCAAATGTGCAGTCTTTACTAGCGGCGATATCCTAGTCGAAGTCGTGCAATACCTTGATCCGCCAGGTAAGCCATGGCCCCAGGGCTACCGTCTCAGCGATCAGGGCATTCTGAACATTGCCTACGGCACGCGTACCAAGCACGCCCACGAGAGCATCTGCCAGAACATGGTGGCCGCGGGCGCGCAACCGGTAAGTCGCACCCTCCGCCTGCCCAGTGCCGGTGTCGTCTACTTCAATGACAAGCTTGGCTTTTCGGTTGAACTGATGTGGATTTCGCCTGGCAAGCAAGATCGCCAGTGGGGCTTCCTGCCGACCCCGATCGCCAACCGTCCGGGCGCCGACACCCATAGCGTCAGCGCCAGTGTCAGCATCGTCGCGCCGCCGGAGGTGGTGTGGAAGGCACTCAATGAGCATGACGAGATGGCGCATTGGATAGGTTTTCCACACGTGAGGCGGGTGCGCGATGGCGCCGGGGGACGCAACGGTGTGGGGTCTGAACGTCGCATGTCCGGCCCACTGGGGACGGTAGTCGAACAGGTCACCGGCATCGTCGAGAACAAGCGCATCCGCTATCGCGTGATTGAGGGTTCGCCGTTCAAATACCACCAGGGTGAAGTCACCATGCAGGCCGACGGCGCAGGGACGCAGCTGCGGTGGACGATTCGCTTCCGCTCCCGCCTGCCTTTCGCCGGCGTGCTGTGGCGCGTCTTCATGCAGCGAATGTTGGACAAAATGCTACGCACTGGTCTGCGGCCCTACGTCGAGCGGCATTCGGCGCGGTTAAGCAATAACCTCCCACAGCGGTCGAGTTGACCAGTGCTCGGTTAAACATCTGAAACCTCCTATCGAACGTTGCTGAATCGCCGGCTCAGATCATCGCCACCGCGCCTTTTTCTTGATGTGCCCTGCGTGCCGTATTCGAGTGCACGCGATTTCTGCTATTGCCGTTTCCTCAAGGTACTGCTGATAGCACCCGAAGGTAAATTGACACTGTGTCAGATATTATTTTACAGTCTGTCAACTTTGGCCCTGCTCATCAAGGCACATAAAAATAAAACTGCACAAAGGCAGATCAGGCGATGGACAAAAAACCACAACAACAGGTGGCCGACGCAGCCCCTCCGAGTGGCGGAAAACTGAGTCGGCGTGGCTTTCTCGGCGCTGCGGCCGGTGCCGTGGCAGTGGCCGCCCTGCCAGGCGACGCAGTTGCATTACCGACGAATAGCGATGATGTATTCGATGTGGTCATCATTGGCGCAGGTCTCGCCGGGCTAACCGCTGCCCGCGACTTGCGCCGAGCTGGCTGCGAATCCTTCCTGGTGCTGGAAGCGAGTGATCGCGTCGGTGGTCGCACCCTTAATCACGATCTGGGCAATGGCTATATCTCCGAGGCCGGCGGCCAGTTCATCGGCCCTGGCCAGACCGCGGTCGCCGATCTGGCGCGTGAGCTGGGTGTCGCAACCTTCCCGACTTACTACCGTGGCAAAACAGTATTTCTGGCTGGCGAGGGAAGCGTTGCGATGGACCTTGACGGCTCGTTCGGCACTGACATGAAAATCGCCGAGCAGCTCAATGAGTTGGCACGCACGGTACCCTCCGGCACACCCTGGCAGGCGGGCCGCGCCGCGGAGCTGGACGCCATGTCGCTCGGCGACTGGCTGGTAAAACAGAACCTCAAGCCAGAAGACCGGATCGGCTGGAGCATCGGTTCCTTGCTGTCAGGCGGAGCGATGCCGGCCAAGATGGGTTTCCTGCATTTTCTGTCGATGATCAACTCGGCCAACAGCAGCTACGAACAACTGGACTCGATCAAGGGCAGCGCCCAGGAAACGCGCTTTGTCGGTGGCTCGCAGATCTTGAGCCAGAAGATGGCGCAAGCCCTGGGAGAGAAAGTACGACTGTCGGCCCCGGTCCGCCAGATCAGTGACTGGGATCAAACCGTGGTCAGCCTGCACACGGACAAAGGCCGGGTACGGGCGCGACGAGTGATCGTGGCGCTGACACCGGCGTTGTGCAACCAGATCCGTTTCGATCCCCCCCTCCCCGCGCTGCGGCACGAATTGCAACGGCGCTGGCCGGCCCACACCCCGGGGCGCAAGGTGACACTGGTCTACACCAAACCCTTCTGGCGCGAGCAGGGCTACAACGGACATGTCATTCAAGCCAACGGTCCGTTGCTTTGGGCATTCGACAACTCACCGCCGGATGGCTCCATCGGGGTGATCAACGCCTTTGTCACGCAGTCCATGCTGGCGTCCGAACCCAGGCTTGCACAAGCTCAGCTGACCGACATCCTTGCCCAGGCGCTGGGCGATGAGGCCCGCCTATGCTCGCAGTTTCACGATCACGACTGGGGGCAGGATCCCTGGATCATCAGTTGCGTTTCAGCCATCGCGCCGGGCTTCTGGACCCGCTACGGCGAGGCCCTGCATCCAGCGGTGGGCCAGTTGATCTGGTCAGGCACCGAAACCGCCGACATATGGGCGGGCTACATGGATGGTGCCGTGCGCTCGGGTCACCGCGCCGCACTTCAGGCACTGCAAGCCCTGCGGCAGGTTTGAAATGGGGATCGCCAGAATGAAACTTACCAGGCAAATCAAAAATCAAGGTGGTGCACGTCGGGTACTCGCCATCAGCGGGATGGTCATGCTGGTACTGCTGATCCTGAGCGGCATCACCTATGGCCCGCAACTGCTGGACTACTACCGTTTCAGTCAGGCCATAGAGGCGACGAGTCGGGAAAATGCGGCCAGCGGTGGTCCCTGGCCGCAACTTAACGAGGCCTGCATGCTTTGCCATGGCAACAACGGCAACACGGTAACGCAGCTGTACCCGCGACTGGCCGGTCAACCGGCAGCCTATCTGGTTCAACAACTGACGGCCTTTGCCGACGGCCAGCGCGCCAATCCCATCATGTCGCCATTGGCGATGAGCCTCTCGACCGCTGACATCACCGGTCTCGCCGCGTATTTCGCCGCTCGGCCTGTCGCCCCTAACTCGGCATTTGTAGTCGATCCAGCGCGCCTGAAAAAGGGCGAATTGCTGGTCAAAAACGGGAATTGCGCGGCCTGTCACGGCGCAGAGTTGACCGGCCAGGCTGCGTTTCCACGTCTCGCCGGACAGGGCTATGACTACCTGGTCAAGCAGCTGACCGACTTCAAGTACGGCGACCGCAAGGATGCCAATGGGGCGATGGCTTTCGCCGTCACGCTATCGGACGAAGACATCAAGAATATCGCCAACTATCTGGCCAACCACCGAGGAGAGGCACATGCACAATGAACGACGTGATGTTTTTAAAACGGCCAGCCAGCTGCTGCATTTTTGGGTGTACGCGGCAGTGTGCCCGGCAAAAAAATCGAGCTGAACGGCGTGCGCTACCACGTCGGCGATCAGGGTAGCGGCGACAAGCTCGCGTTGTTGCTGCATGGGATGCCCGGTACCTCGAGCACCTGGGATTACCAGGTGCCTGCGCTGGTGCAGGCCGGCTACCGGGAATAGCGACGCCGTTCCGGGAAAATACAGCGTGCCAACCCTGGGGCTGTGGAGCAGCGGCGATGCCTATTTGTGGGCGTCTCAGGAGAAGTTGAGTTCGCGATTCATGTCTGCGCCCTGGCGCCATGAGCGCATCGAAGATGCCTCGCACTGGATGATGCTCGACCGTGCATTACAGGTGAATACGGCCTTGCTCGATTGGTTCAAAAACGTCTGAATCTGATAAAGGGTTGAAAAAATGTACGCAATGGAAATTTCCAAGTCTCACGAATTGTTCGCCGCCAATGGCCGTCGCCTGGTTGCCTGGGTCGCGATCATTGGCGCGCTGTTGGGCTGGACCACCGTCGGCTTGTATGGGGCCGCAACTGGCGGTGACTTCTCGGTTGTCTTCAAGCCCGAAGTCTTTCTGGCGCTACCGTCGCAGGCGCACACCTATCTCCACTGGGCGATGGTGGTGGACACCCTGGGGTTTTATTTGCCCTTCCTGATAGTTGGCGGCTACCTCTGGTCGCTGCTGCGCAACGAACACGGCGCCATCATCGACATGGCGACACTGTGCATCGTCACCTACGTGGTAATGGGCATTGCCGGCGCATCTATTCTATTCGCCACAGTGTCGCCGTTGGCGGCCCTGCATACGGCGGGTGATGCGTTGAACAAGGCCGCCAGTGAAGCAGCCTGGTTGGCGGTGGTAAATGCGGCACAGCATGGCTTGTGGTTGATGGAGGGACCGGTCATGGGCTTCTGGGGGCTGGTCATCGGCAAGGCCATGCGTGCCTCAGGCATGCCATATGGGCGCCTGTTGATGGTAGTCGGCGCTTGCTATATCAGCGCCTTTTTCACCGGTGTGCTGGGATTGGCAGAACTGGGGGGAATCATCCAGGCGGTCTTCTTTATTCTGTTGCCACTGTGGGCATTGCTGACCGGCATCGCCCTGTTGCGCCAACGTGATCGCTGAGAGTCAGTAATATGAAGCTCGTACGCACCCTCCTTCTCGGGCTCATTGCCCTGCCGCTGGTTGCATCGGCGGCAGGGGTCAGCAGCGACAAGCCCAATATCGTTCTGGTGCTGATGGACAACCTTGGTTATGGCGAGCTTGGCGTTTATGGCGGCGGTATCGTCCGTGGTGCGCCAACACCACGGATCGATGCGCTGGCACAAGAAGGTGTGCGTTTCACCAACTTCAATGTCGAACCACAATGCACGCCCAGCCGTGCTGCGTTGATGACGGGACGCTATGCGGTGCGCACCGGGAACGGTTCAGTCCCGATCGACACGCCGCTTTACGGTCTAACACAGTGGGAGACCACCATCGCCGAAGCGCTTTCGGCCAAGGGATATGCCACGGCGGCTTACGGCAAATGGCACCTTGGCCATACCGAAGGACGCTTTCCTACTGATCAGGGCTTTGACGAGTGGTGGCCTGGACCAAAGTGAGTTCTTGCTCGGCAAGACCGATAAATCGAAGCGCGAGAGCGTGGTGGTCTATGTCGGTAACGACATCTACGGCGTCAAGTGGCGCAACTGGAAAGTCATGAACAAGGAGGTCGGAACCGGCTATGGCGATCCAGTGCGCAGCTACGGCGTGCCGCTGTTTTACAACCTGCTGACGGACCCGAAAGAGGAGCACGCCGCAGATCCGGGCTTTATGCAAAACCTCTGGGTACGCTTCCCGGCTTTTCAGGTCATCGCAGAGCACATGAAGTCTTTACGTCAGGAGCCGCCGATCCGTCCGGGTACGCCCGATCCTTATGAACCAGGACATTGATGGAATTTCACTCAGCCCCCTCGCCGCCGGGGGGGTAATTGTTCACCCGCATCTTCAGGATGCCCATTAGAGCATTCACTTTGCCGCCTTTTGCAGCCCGGACGAGCATCACCAGTTTTTTGGCCTGACCAGCCACGACGATCCCGCCGTCATCAGGGGGATCAACAATCAAACCCTAATTCGAAGTGAAAAAATGTTCAAAGATAAAGTAGTCGTTATCACCGGTGCAGGATCAGGTATTGGTCGAGCATTGGCCCTGCAGTTTGCCGAGGCCGGCGCGCGTCTCGCGCTGTCCGACATCAGTCAGGGTGGTCTGGACGAAACACTGACACTCTTAGCCAAGAGCGGCACGCATGGCGCCAAGGGCTACATCCTCGACGTGTCCTCGTGGGAGGCCTTCCAGGCCCATGCCGTTGAGGTCAACCGCGATTTTGGCGCGGTGCACTACCTCATCAACAATGCCGGCGCTGCGCTGTTCGGCACGGTCGCCAACACCTCCATTGAAGAATACAAATGGCAACTGGGTATCAATCTGTGGGGCGTGCTTTACGGCACCAAGGCGTTTTTGCCGATGATGCTGAAACAGCGCGAGGGCTGCATCGTCAACATTTCCAGCATCTTCGGTCTGATTGGCTTCCCCACCCAGAGCGCTTACAACATGTCGAAATTCGCCGTGCGCGGCCTGACCGAGTGCCTGTGGTCGGAACTGGAAGGCACCGGTGTGCGCGCCATCTGCGTCCATCCCGGCGGCATCAAGACTAACTTCGAAAAAGCCGGCCGCCGCGTCAAGGAAGCAGGTGCCGAAGAGGAGTTAATTTGCAGTCACGCTGAGAAGATGTTGCTGACTCCGCCGCAAGTGTGCTCGGCCGACATCATCAACGGCATCCGCCAGGGCAAGAAGCGCGTCATCACCGGCAACAAGTCGACCACAGTATTCTGGATCGCGCGGCTCTTTCCAAACTTCTATCCGGCACTGCTAAAGCTGCTCACGCGCTGATTCGGGCCAACAATAAAGCAAGCAAAGATCTGCCAGAGGCGTTGCCTGAGTACAAGGAAATTCACTGAGGACGATATGAAAAACTTTTGGATACCTGCACTCCTGATCGCCCTCACAAGCTCAGTGTATGCCCAAGACAAACCCAACGTCGTCGTCATGCTGGCCGATAACGTTGGCTATGGAGACATCGGCGCCTATGGCGCGGGTGAGGTTCGCGGTATGCCGACCCCAAGTATCGATCAGCTTGCCAGCGAAGGCCTGCGCTTTACCCAGTTCCTGGTGGAGCCGGGTTGCACGCCCTCCCGCGCGGCGCTGCAAACCGGGCGTTATTCGCCCCGTTCGGGTCTTGGCAGCATCATTGTCGGGGGCACGCCGAACACGCTTCAGGCCAGTGAAGTGACACTGGGGGAGTTGTTCAAGAGCCAGGGTTACGCGACGGGCTACGTTGGCAAGTGGCATCTGGGTGCGAGCGAGCAAAGTTGGCCGACCCGTCAGGGCTTTGACCAATTCCGTGTCGGCGTCATCGAGACGACCGACGGCACCCTGTACCGCAACAGCATGCAGCGCACTGGGCTGCCTGAAGCCCTCATCGCCGCGTCCGAGCCCGGCATCTGGGAGTCAGAGGCAAACGGCACTCTGAAGAAGGTCCGACCCTACACGGTGGATTACCGACGTCAGGTGGAGGGTGACATCGCCAATGCGGCGGTGGAGTACATCGGGCGCCAAGCCAAAGCGAAGGAGCCTTTCTTCCTCTTCGTCGGCTGGACCAACACGCACTACCCGTCGCTGGTCGCCCCCGAGTTTGTCGGCAAGTCGCGCAGCGGCCCGTATGGCGATGCGATCATGGAGCTCGACCATCGCACCGGCCAGGTGCTAGACGCGATCAAGACCGCCGGCGTCGAGGACAACACCATCGTGCTCTGGCTGTCTGACAATGGGGCCTCGCCCACGGCGGGGCCGGCCGAGTTCCGCGGCGGCTCGAATGGCCCTTTCCGTGGCGAGGTCGGTGATGCGCTGGAAGGTTCGTTGCGTGTGCCCGGCATGATCAAGTGGCCGCGCAAGATCGCGCCGCGCGTGAGCAACGCGATGGTGTCCATCCATGACGTCTTTCCGACGTTGGCGAAAATCATCGGCGCGGATATCCCCCAGGATCGACCTGTCGACGGCGTGGATCAGAGCGAATTTTTCATCGGCAAGCAGGCCAACTCAAAGCGCGACAGTTTGATCACGTTTATCGGCGACGAGATCGTTGCCGTGCGCTGGCGGCAGTTCCGGATCTACCCAAAGCAATTCGTCAGCTCGGCGGGCAACCCGGCGATGGCCGGCGCCGCAGGTTACCGCGCTGAGTTGGTCGGCTATCCGTCAATTTACAATATCGAGCAAGACCCGCGCGAGGAGGTCAACACCGTCGCCGTCAATGGCTGGGTTATTGCGCCTTATATGAAGTTGGTCGGCGAGTACCTGAAGTCACTGGAGCAGTACTCAAATCCCAAAGCAATCAATCTGACGAAATTTGGTGGGTGATATCCATCAGAGACAACGCGCGGCAATTGTCGCCGATGCACAACTGAAAGGAGAAACAACATGAGCACCGTGGCTTATCCTGCGTGGATCCGAGAACTACATGAGAGCGAGATTTTCGGTGAAGCGCTCGCGCTCGCGCTTATCGACGTAGCCAAAAGTGAACGCGACCAATATCACTTCGCAACCTTGCTTCAACTTGAAACCGAAACAAAGGCGCGCTTGCGCCCGTTCCTGGTCAAATACGGCATGTCCCTGAGCGAGAATATAGATCTGGGCGATGTCGACGGAATAGTCAGCGCGTATAAATCAACCAGTAGCCTCCAGGAATTTTCTGCCGTAATAAAACCTACTGTGCAGGGTTTCCTGTCCCGTTTTGAAGAGATCGCTCGCATTTCCCCCGAAGAAGATCGCGACGTTACCGAATCAATGGTTCGCCACGAGTCGGCAATCCTGAAATGGCTTGCAATGGAAAGCGATGGTAAATCTGAGGAGTCCCTGGATGAGATGATAGGCGAGTTGCGCTATCCCCTGCCCAAGCCTTGAAATTCATCTCGGCGAGACGGTTTGCAAGATCCCGAATGTTGATACTCACAAGTCGCGGAACGGGGAATCCGAGCTGAGAAATTAACAGCCCGTCCATAAAGATTGTGGCAAGACCATCTGATTAACCGACGAATAAATAGAACAAAGGAACTTTGATGATCACCTACTCACCTTCATGCAAAAATGATGAGCTCACTTACATAGGCTCACCTGAAAGTTTAGGCGGAAAGACGCTGTCTGAAACAGAAATAAAACTTTATGCGCGCTCGGATTTTGGCGGTGGAAACCTCCCCTTGACTGCAGGATTATTTGAAACAACAAAAGGCCGCTTTAGCTTTACTTATCCATTTAGCGAGCTGGCAACGTTAGTCGACGGTGAACTTGAGATTACCGATGAGTCAGGCAATAGCGTTACCTATAAGGGTGGTGATGGCCGTAGTTGGTTTATTGCCAAAGGGGAAACCGTTGTCTGGCATGTGAAGTCAGACACGGCGCGCAAGAGCTTTTTCTCTGCGATTACGGATATTTAGACAACACGACCGCAGGAGCTGCGCGCGACCGCCGCTCAATAACGAGCCCGCAAAAATTCCTGCCCTTTAAAAGCCGTCAGATAACGATCTACAGGAAAAGACGATGAGTAAAGATGACAGCCACTTAAAACCGAATCGGCGTGACTTTATCAAGGGTGCAACTGTCGGCGCTTTGGCGGCAGGATTGTCGAGTCATGTTTCACTCTCGTCTGCCGTTGATGCTCCTCGAGGTAAAACGCCATTCGATTACGATGTCTTGATTGTAGGTGGTGGGTTTGCTGGGGTTACCGCCGCTCGCGATGCAAAAGAAAATGGCTATCGCTGTGTCATTTTGGAAGCGCGTAATCGTTTAGGTGGCCGTACTTTTTATCAAGCGCCCTTTGGCGATCAAGAAGTAGAGTTGGGTGGCACCTGGATTCACTGGATGCAGCCCTTTGTGTGGGCCGAAACCATGCGTTACGGTTTAGAGATTAAAGAAACGCCGGGCGCAACGGCCGAACGTCTTATTCAAATCAAGGATGGTAAAAGAATCGAGCCCGATATCGTTAAACTTTTTACCGACTTGTATGCCGGCGGTAAAAAAATTAGCGATAAAGGCATGGCCATTTGGCCGCGGCCATTTGACGCCGACTTTAGCATGGAGGAAATACTTAAAGCCGATAGCGACAGCATTCATGACCTGCTAAATAATTCCGACTTGACACCTGATCAAATTGAAATATTCCAACGACTATTAAGCGGCGGCGTGAACTCAAAAACGAGCCATGTATCGGCCAATGAAGCCTATCGCATTTTCGCTCTGTGCGGACAAAACATCGCATCATACTATGATACAAATGCGCGTTACCAGCTAAAAGAAGGCACCATTTCATTGATCAATAAAATGATTGAAGATGGCAAGCCAGAAGTAAGATTAAATACACCTGTTAAAAGAATTGAACAAAAATCAGACCACGTCGTTATCACTACCCGCGCAGGTGAAATTCTCACCGCAGCGACGTTGGTCTGTACGATACCTTTAAATGTACTGAAAGATGTTGAGTTTTTTTCGCCACCGTTAGATCCAGACAAATTGGCAGCTTCCAAAGAAGGGCATCCTGGAAAAGGCTTCAAGGTATTTGCGCAAATAAAGGGTGAGGTTCCAAAAGTATTGTTGTATGGCAACAAGGACATAGGACTTGACGAAGCTTTAACCTATCACATAGGCAAAGAAAGCTCTTTGATAGCGTGCTTTGGAAATGATCGAGCAGACTTTGACACTAACGACGCTGACAAGATGCAGAAAGCATTAGAGCAATTTTTGCCCGGTATCGAAGTAACTGGTTCCTATGGTTATGACTGGATTGCAGATCCTTACTCGCAAGGAACCTGGTGTGTATGGCGTCCAGATTGGTATAGGAAATACGGTAAAGGTTTGCGGGACGGCGCAGAAGGTCGGGTTTTCTTTGCTAGCGCTGACTTCTGCGCAGGCAACCGAGGCTATATTGATGGCGCGATAGGCTCGGGTATCAAGGCGGCTCAACAAATAAAAGAGCTATTAGGTTGATCGACAGAAATAGCGGGCGATAAAACCGAGGACAACACCTGCCCCTTCCAGTCCGGTGTTGTCATCCCCTGCCGTGCCCCCCGGTCATGGGGGGTGGCTGCGGCTCGTCCAGTCCCTAGCCTGTAGCCTGAAACCGCCGCGTCCTGCGGAACGGTCTGCACAGCACGCAGGAACCCAGCCATGCTTACCCCCCAAGCCCCACCTCAGGGCCTGCACCTGATGGCCAAGCCGATCGGGCCGATCTGTAACCTCGATTGCAGCTATTGCTTCTATTTGGAAAAAGAGCAGCTGTTCCCGCCCCGCGAACGCTTCAGCATGCCCGACGAGGTGCTGCGTGCGTATGTTCAGGGTTATATCGCGGCGCAGAACAGCCCCGTAGTGGAGTTCACCTGGCAAGGCGGCGAACCGACCCTGCTGGGGTTGTCGTTTTTCCAGCGGGCGCTGGCCTACCAGCGTCAGTTCGCCGGCGGCAAGGTCATCCGCAATACTCTGCAGACCAATGGCACCCTGCTCGACGACGACTGGTGCGCTTTCCTCGCTCGCGAAAAGTTCATGGTCGGTTTGAGCCTTGACGGTCCGCGCGAGGTCCATGACCTCTATCGGCCGGACAAGCGTGGGCGCTCCAGTTTCGACGACGTCATTCGTGGCCTCGGCCTGCTCAAGCAGCACGGCGTCGAGTTCAATGTGCTGGTCACCGTGGCCCGTGAGGTTGCGCGTTATCCGCTGGAAATCTATCGTTTCCTCAAGGCCCAAGGGGTTCGGCACATTCAGTTCAACCCAGTGGTGGAACGCCAGCCCGGTGCCCCGGAAGTCGAGCAGGGCCTGCACTTCGCCACTCCGCCGGAACTGCGTTTGCTCAGCCTGCCCGATCCCGCGGCAGTGACTGCGCAAAGTGTCGAGCCGGAAAGTTATGGCGACTTTCTAATCGCCATCTTCAACGAATGGGTGCGCCAGGACGTTGGCGCCATCCATGTGATGAATTTCGAATGGGCGCTGGCTTCCTGGTGCCAGCTGGCACCTTCGGTGTGCCTGTTCAGTCCGCGCTGTGGCAAGGCTGCGATCGTCGAGCATGACGGCAGCATTTACTCCTGCGATCACTTCATGTACCCGGAATACCGCCTGGGTAATATCCAGACCGACGATCCGGCAGCCCTACTCGCCTCACCCGCCCAGCAGGCATTCGGGGCGGCCAAGGAAGAGACTCTGCCAGCCGTATGCGTGCAGTGCGACTACCGCTTCGCCTGCCATGGCGAGTGCCCGAAGAACCGCTTCATGTCTGCGCCCAACGGCGAGCCCGGCCTGAACTACCTGTGTCCAAGCTACAAGAAGTATTTCCGCCATCTGACGCCCTACATGAACGCCATGGCCCAGCTCATCAGCCACGGCCAGCCGGCGGCGCTGATCATGCAAGCCTTTGACGGCCCGTTGATCGTACCGCTGTAGCAGCTGGTAAAGCCTGCGTCCGGCTGCACAGCAGTCGTAAATCCTGCTGACGCGGTTTGTCTGAATACCGTAGTGCCTGATTTTACGACTGCTTCACAGTCGGACGCAGCCTTCGGCAGCTGCTACACAGGACATTGCTGAACCTGAAATGCCTTAACTGACTGACATCAGAGCAAGCCCCACGCCGCATCCGGTCGCGGGGCTTTTTCATGCTCGGATCAGTGGGTTTTCCTCAGCAGAAAATGCGACAACGCCGGGATCAGCACCAATGCCCCGACCATGTTCCAGATGAACATGAACGTGAGCAGGATGCCCATGTCGGCCTGGAACTTGATCGGCGACCAGGCCCAGGTGATCACACCTGCCGCCAGGGTGATGCCCACCAGTGCCACGACCTTGCCGGTAAACGCGACGGAGTTTTTGTAAGCTTCGGTCAGCGATAGACCGGCACGTTGCTGAGCCAGTTGCACACTGAGCAGGTACAGCGCGTAGTCCACGCCAATCCCCACACCGAGGGCGATCACCGGCAACGTCGCGACCTTCACGCCCATGCCCAGCCAGACCATCAACGCTTCGCAGAGAATCGACGTCAGCATCAACGGCACCACCGCCACGATCACGGCCCGCCAACTGCGAAAGGTGATGAAACACAGCACGATCACCGCGCCGTACACGTAGAACAGCATGGTACGGTTGGCATCACGCACGACGATATTGGTTGCCGCTTCGATCCCAGCGCTACCGGCCGCGAGCATGAACTGACGATCATCGTTGCTGTGTGCACGGGCGAACTGATCGGCCACTTTCACCACGTGGTCGAGGGTTTCGGCCTTGTGATCAGAAAGGTAGGCAATCACCGGCATCATCGAGCAATCGTTGTCGAACAGTTCAGGGTTGTTTACCGACGCCTGCTGCGCACCGTAGTTGAGCACGTTCTGGTTGCGGGCGATGGTCAGCATTTTCGGGTTGCCTTCATAGGAACCCGCTGTGATCTGCCGCACCGCATTGACCAGCGACACGGTGGTCTGCACCCCCGGTTGCTGTTGCAGCAACCAACCCAGGCGGTCCGCCTCGACCAGGGTTTCGTACTTCAGGCAGCCTTCGCTGGCGGTCTTGACCATGACTGCAAACTGGTCGCTGGAGAGTGAGTAATTAGCGGTGATGTAGGCGTTATCACGGTTGTACCGCGAATCGGCACGCAGCTCCGGCGCCCCCGGGTCGAGATCACCGATCTTCAAGTGAGTGCTGACCATGAACCCACCCACCGCCAGCAACCCTGCCACCACCACCGCCACCGTCGCCCAACGGCGTTCGGTAAAGCGGTCGAGCAGGCTCCAGAGATTGCCCAGCCCCTTGCCCTTCAACTCCTGGCTTTCCTGACGCAGGGTCCGCGCCGCAGCCTTGGGACTCACGCCGCAATAGGACAGCAACACCGGCAGCAGCACCAGGTTGGTGAAGATCAATACCGCTACACCAATGCTCGCGGTGACCGCCAGATCCTGGATCACCGGAATGTCGATCAGCATCAAGACGGCGAAACCCACGGCATCGGCCAGCAACGCGGTTAACCCTGCGAGGAACAGCCGGCGGAAGGTGTAACGCGCGGCAATCAGCTGATGAGTGCCGCGCCCAACGTCCTGCATGATCCCGTTCATTTTTTGCGCGCCATGGGACACGCCAATGGCGAACACCAGAAACGGCACGAGAATCGAAAACGGGTCCAGCGCATAACCGAACAATGTGACCAGCCCGAGTTGCCAGACCACGGCGATGACCGAGCACAGAATCACTAATGCGGTGCTGCGTACGCAACGGGTGAACAGGTAGATGATGGCGGTGGCGATCAGTGCCGCGGCACCGAAGTACATCATGATCAGCATCAACCCATCGATCAGGTCACCCACCAGTTTGGCGAAACCGATAACCCGGATTTTGATCGGGCCTTTGCCCTCCTCTCCAGCCTTGTGCACCGCGCCGTTGTCCGCAAACTCGAACTTGTCGCGCAACTGCTCTTCGAGCATGCGTGAGAAATGGTGGTAGTCGATGGCTTGGCCGGTGACCGGATCCTTCTCCAGCAGCGGTACCACGATCATGCTCGACTTGAAGTTGTTGCCGACCAGACTGCCGATAATCCCGGAGCGCGCAATGTTCAAGCGCAGTTGCTCGACCCCGCTTGCCGAGCCGTCGTAGGAATCCGGCATCACCGGGCCGCCACGGAAGCCCTCCTCCGTGACCTCGGTCCAGCGCACGGCCGGCGTCCACAACGACTTCATCCACGCCCGGTCGACACCCGGCGTCAGGAACAAGGCGTCGTTGACTTCCTTGAGCACGTCCAGGTATTTCGGGTCGTAGATGTCCCCGTCGGTGTTCTCCACCACCACCCGCACCGTATTGCCCAACCCGCGCAGGGATTGGCGATTCTCCAGGTAGTTTTTGATGTACGGCTGACTTTGCGGAATCATCTTTTCGAAGCTGGCGTTGAGCGTCAGCCGGGTGGCCGCGAAGTAACTCAACAGCACCGTCAAGATCAGGCAGGTCAGCACCACCAGCAGGCGGTTATTGAAAATCAAGCGTTCCAGAAAGTTGCCGGAGCGTGCATCGAAGCCCTTGAGCTCTCGGATCACCGGCATCGTATCGAGGTTGTAGTTACCCATGAGAAGGCTCGTCTCTTTTTATTATGTGAAGTGGGCTCATTCGAAAGGCAACTGGCGCAAGCCCTGTGCGCCTGCGACCACCACAGAACCTGACCCGACGGCCTGCGCCGCAGCCGCTGGCCCCAGGCGTTCTTGTGGCGCTTGCGTGAAGCTTGCACCGTTGTCAGCGCTGACAAGGACATGTCCAGCTTGACTGACCAAAATGATTCGACCGTCGGCCGTGACCGTGCTCGCGGTGATACTCGAGGACAGGCCCAGTTCAACCTTGTCCCAGTTCGCCCCGTGATCGACGCTTCGATAAACATTGCCGCGCAGGCCATAAACGAGCACGGCGCCGGGCTTGCCGGTGATGCCGAAATAGCTGCCGCTGTAGGGTGTCGGGGCGCTGACGAAGCGTTGCGTCGTCGGGTCCAATTTCAACACCAGCCCCTGCTCGCCGACGATGTACAGGTCATCGCCGATCGCACGCATCCCGTAGAGGTTCAACGCTCCCGGATTGTCCGTGCGGTCCATCAATGGAACCCAGGTTCGGCCGCCATCGTCGGTGCGGAAGATCAGGTTGAACGCGCCGACCACATAGCCGGTTTTCTCATTCGTGAACCACACGTCCAGAAAGGGTTTGTCGGCCCCTTCATCGATCATTCGTTGAGCATCAGCCAGCAGAGCGTCATCCGGTGCCGCTTGATGCTGATAGTGTTCGAGCATGATCTGCCCGACCTGACGGCCATCGAGTTGACGTTTCCAGGTTTCACCATTGTTGTCGCTGTGCAGCACAACACCGTCGTGCCCAACGGCCCAACCCTGCGTCGGGCTCGGGAACTGCACGGCCACCAGATCGGAACTCACTGGCACTTCTGCCTGGAGCCAGCGGACGCCGCTATCATCGGAATAAAAAATATGGCCGCGCTGGCCCACGGCAATCAGGCGTTTACCCGCAGTGGCCAACCCGGTGAACATGCCGTTAATGGCTTTTTCACTCTGAATCGCCGGACTCGACAGCGTATCGACAAACTCCGCGGCGACCACGGCTCTGGTAAATGGCACGGCCAATGCCACGCCTAGCGCAGCCAGCGTTATCCATCTAAATGCATTCATGAGATTTACTCGGCAAAAAAAGCCGCCGAACAGTGCGAGGAACACTGTCGGCGACAAAAAAACACCTGCGTGTATGGCTTAGCGAATACCGGTGCCAGCCAATGACTCAGGTGCCCACTGCGCTTTCGAAAGCGGGTCGATGTACTTGATGCCGCCGTACGGGCCGTAGATGCCGGTGATGTTGTAGCTGCCGGAGACAAAGTCATAAATCATGTGGTTGTCGGAGTTCGGTGCCTGCACGTCGTAGCTGTAGGCCAGGTGCGCGAAGGATCCGCGGTACAGCTTGCCGCTGGCGTCGTATTCATCCGAGGCCAGGGCAATCCAGCTGTCTTCGTCGAGGTAGAAGGTGCGTTTGCTGTAGATGTGGCGTTTGCCCGGTTTCAGCGTCGCTTCGACCACCCACACACGATGCAGCTCCCAGCGCATCAAGTCGGGATTGACGTGGTTCGCCGTGGTGATGTCCGCCGCTTCCTTGTGATAGTTCAGCTTGTAGGTGTTGTAAGGAATGATCATTTCCTTCTTGCCGACCAGTTTGAAGTCGTATCGGTCCATCGCACCGTTGAACACCCACGCATCGTCATACGTCGAGGCACCGGCCGAACCCGGGTTCGGCGTGTCGTAGGCAATGTCCGGCGCGAGTTTGATCCGGCGTTGACCTGGCAGGTATTGCCAGCCACGACGCTCCATTTTCAGCGGGTTGACGGCGTCCTGGACCAGGATGGCTTCACCCGCACGACGGGCCGGGGCCTGGTAATAGAGTTTGGTTTTGAAGAACAGGTCGCTCTCTTTTGCCGGCTCGGTACGCTTCGGGTCGTAGAGTGGATATTCCAGATAGGCGTTACCGGTCGTGGCCAGAATAGCCCTGCCGGAACCGTCGACGTTCCAGGAATCGTATTTGAAGTTGGTGGCGTAACCCTGATAGCGCAGCAGGTGGTTCCACATGGCCTCATAGCCATCTTTCGGAATCGGGAACGGCACGCCCGGCAGCGCGTTTTCCAGGGCGACACCACCTTCCAGTGTCTTGGTGCCGACGGCGTTTTTCGCGGTGTTGTCCAGCAGCCGTTGCGGCAGCGCCACGCTGCGATGGGTCGGGAACACATCGACCCGGAACGTCGGATAACGCTTGAGCAATTCTTGTGTGGTGGCGGTCAGTTTGTCGGCGTACTGAGCGGTATTTTTGCCGTCGATGACGGCGCGTGGCTTGTCGGCCTCGAACGGGTCGGGACGGAACGAACTGCCCGCCTGAAAGCCGGCCGGTACCGTGGAGAGACCGCCGGTGTAGGCCGGAATGGTGTTGTCGGCATTGCCGGCTTTTTCCGCACCGACGGCGGTCAGGCTGCTGCCGAGTTTGGCCGCTTCGACCGGGGAGACTGCCGCGTGTGCCGTGCCTGCAATGGCAACGGTCAAGGCAGTGAACAACAGTGTGTTGACGAATTTCATGGAGTGACTCCTGCTATCAAGCAAAGACTTTCGATCAAATGGTCGTTTTGAACGTCAAAGTGACCATGCCCCGATCCTTGAGCTGAGGCTGAGTACCGCTGAAGGCAGTGGTTTGCCCCGGTACGCAGTTGTACTGCCCGTTGGCACCAGGTGCGGCGCCCGCGCCTTGTGCACCCGAGCCACCGGCGGAATCGCAGGTGTCGAACGGGCCAAAGTTGTCGACGTATTTCAGGTCAAACCGGTACTGGTTGTGCACGTCCATGCCGACGCCCACCGAATAGCTGCCGGAGTCTTCATTACCGCCTAACTGGATGGCGGAATTGCCGTTGAGGCCGACGTTGTAAGTGACCGGCATGAACATATCGATGCCGGGGAACACCTGATACCAGGTCGGCGTGAAGTTGACGCCCAGGACGTAGTTGTCCTTGGTGACCTTGTCGACACCGCGATACCAGTCTTCGCCCTTGAACAGTTGTTTGTTCTCGGTGACGTCCAGCCAGCGGCTGTAGGCGAGTTCGACCAGCAAGTTCGAGCTGTCCCAGACCGGCGTGTCACCAAAGGTGGTCAAGCCGTTGAGTACGGCGTGAACGGTGTTGCCGCGGGCCACGCCGTTGTCGCCGTCGAAATTGCTGATGAAGCCTGGCAGACCGGCACGACCTGCCGCTGGATTGACCGTTGCCGGTACGCTGGCCAATGGCATGTTGTGGCGATAGTTCAAGTCGAAACCGACGCTCACACCTTCGAAGCTTTTCGACAGGCTGAGGCCATAGATATCGATGTCGTCGACGTAGAACTGGTTGTAGCTGCCGGCGTTGCCGGAGATCAGTTGCGCAGGACCCACAGCCGTTGGCTGCAAGGCCAGGTTCGGCAGGATGTCGGAAGTTTTGCGGTAGTAGACACCCAAGGTGCCTTGCAGCCATTCCGGGCTCCACTTGGCCATCAAACCGAAGTCGCCGTGCTTGTCCGGGGTGAAGGTGTGGCCGTTGTTGAGCCGCAGAAACTGGTTGGCGCCTATGGGGCCGGGAGCACCGAAGAACGGGTTCTGTGCAGCAACGAGAGACAGGTTGTGCCCACCACTCTGAATGCCGTCGTTAAACCCGAGATACGTGCCCGACTCTGGCAGACGCGCGGCATCCCAATCGAGGAAGTACTGCGCAGCGAGCGTCAGTTCCGGATTGAGCGTGAAGCTTGTGGACAATTGATTGCGCGGAATGAACAGTTCTTTGGCTTCCGTTCCCGGCACTGCCAGCGCCTTGGAAAGATCCAGGCCGGACTGGCCGTAACTGTTGCCATGCGCAAAGGCCAGAATGCTTTCTCCCCAGTAAACAGTGTGCTTGCCTGCCTTGCCACTGAGCAGCGATTCATCACCGACTTCCGTGCTGCCAAACACAAAGGCATCGAGAATTTCCGAAGAAGGACCGTTGTAATAACGATCGGCGTAACCGCTCTGGTGTCGGGAATCCGGCACCCCACTGTTGAGCTGGTTGGTCGAAGCATTATCGCTGCCGACATCATCGTAGGCATGGTCGTACCAGGTGTTGGCACTGACCCGGAAACCGGCTTTCTGTTTGTAAACCACGTCCAGCTCGGACAGCACGTCCAGTCGCTGAGAAACCGCAGTGCCGGAGGAGAAGTTGCGATCTCCGTCATTGTTATTAAACGAATGCGCCAACTTGCTGTTGGGTGCCTCCACGCGCTGGGCGTAGTTGAACTTCAAGGTATTGTCGAAGCGCACCGAGAGATCCTCGTTGCCGGTATCGATCTCGAGGGCCTGCACGGGAGTAATCCCCAGCCCCGCCAGAATCGCAGAAGCCAGAAGCCCTTTACGCAAGTTTGCATGGCAGATCTTATTGTTGTTGTTCATCTAACTTGCTCACCTTCTCTATGGTTCACGAAAAGTCACGCTTGAATTCTCAGGGCTCTTTCCTTAGGTCCGCTGCAGAATGGTTACTGATACTGCTCGGCCAAGCGCCGCGCTGTGCTGGAGGGCCGTCCGGGCACCGGTGATCTGCCTGGCCTGGGCCGCACCACGCAGCTGCCACACCAGTTCGCAGATCTGCGCCAGCCCTGTTGCACCGGGTGCATGTCCACGACCCAGCAGGCCTCCCGAGGGGCAGATAGCAACCTGCCCGCCCCATGATCTGCAGGTGTGCCGGACGAAACTGTCGATCCCTTCTTCCTGACACAATCCCAGTGCCGCGCTGTACACCATGAAGTCGCCGACGCTCTGGTCGTGCAACTCCACCACTTCGATGTCTTCGACCCCGACTCCGGCCATTTCGTAGGCCTGCTGCGCAACGCGGCGGGTTGCGGCCCGCCCCAGTACATCGAGCACACAACTGGACTCTTGCTCGGAGGCGGTATCGCTGCCGCGCACACTGGCGAGCACTGCGACACCACCCCGGGCGCCATAACGCGCCAGGAACGTCGGAGTACAAAGCAGCACCGCCGCCGCGCCGTGAGCGGGTGGGCTGAGGTAGGGGGCAAGCCAGCCATCGCGGTCTGAACAACGGTGCAGCACCGCATAGGGATTAAGCCTGGCCTGCGCCCGAGCGTGGTTGATCACCCGCTCGAAGCTGCTTTCCTCAATTGCCATCCGGGTCAACAGCCAACTGGTCTGGGCGGCGAACAGCGCGGCCGGATGCTGACGGCGGGCGAGAAATGCCAGTGGATCGTTGCGACCTCCCAGGCTGTCCCACTCATCGTCTGGGCATTCGTCCAAGCCGAAAAAGGCCCGGTTGGAAATACTCGTCGGCATGCATTCGAAGCCAAGCGCCAAAGCGCATTCGGCCTCGCCCGAAAGCACGCTGTTGCGGGCAAGCTGGAACGCGCTGCTGCCCGAGGCACAGCCATCGCTAGTGGTGAAGAGCGGAATACCGGTGAGGCCGATCTGCGCCAACACCTGCTCGGCACTACCGGCCTCGCCCTGTACGCAAGAGGCGAACACCTGGTCGATCAGATCGAAGTCAATACGCGCATCATCAAGCGCCGACCGGATCGCCCGGCCAGCCAGCGAAGCGACGCCATCGCGAGCGCTCAGCGGAACGAACGGGGCCATGCCCACCCCCGCAATCAGCACTCTTTCACTCATAGCCCCTGCTCCTGGATAGCCGCCATGCGTCGGCAAATCTTTTTGTAATTGGTTTATCGAGCATCGCTACACAGGACCGGCGAATTCGGTCAGGAGTGCACACTCGGCTTGGTACTCAGACTATGACGTCGCTGCAAATCAGCCACCCCCAACGTCAGGGGGGGAGTGAATTCGGGGGGGGGAGGTGGAAGGACGGCCAGGATACAGCGCGGATCCGGCCTCAGCCGGCTGGGTGAAGGATACCCAGCATGTAGGCGCGATCGACGACATGCCGGCGCGTGCCGGCCTGGAATTTTCCGAAGAGGTTTTTCAAGTGCCACTTCACCGTTTCTTCGCCGACATTCAGCGCCAGGGCTATCTTCTTGTTCGACAGGTTGCGTGCCAGCAACTGCAACACTTCACGCTCCTTGGGCGTCAACAGGCTGCTGGGAGAAACGTTCGAGATCGGTTCCGGGCGCGGAACCGGAGGTGGCTGGTGCATGGCCGGCGTAACCGGTCGGACATTTTCCCGCTGAAGATCTTGCGCCCACTTGAGCAGATCCGGATGGGTGTCTTGCACGACTCGCTGCAGATCGTATTCCTCGGCCAGGCTGATGGCCTCCAGAAGGCAGGGAAGCCCGTCTCCACCCGACTCCCTGAGCGCCAGGGCCTTGAGCAACTTGACCTGAACGATTTCGCGGCCACGCCGCAGGCACTCGACTGTTTCGCCAACCATCGCCAGGACGTCCAACATTTTCGACCAGTCGCGCTGCACCAGTGCGACATAGGCGTTCGCCAGCCCGGCCACCATGCTCAACTCCGGTCCGAGCAACCCATGTTGTTCGCGGGCAACGTCGGGCATTCTTTCATCCAGGCGACGCCATAGCGCCTGGCAGGTTTCGGCCCGGCCTTGCAGGGCGTTGAGGCGAATCTGCTCACCCAGAGCGACCATGCAGAAACGCGCAATGTCACGCTCCTCGCCGAGGGCGCAGAGTGCCTGCAACAAGTCATATCCACGGTGTGCCTGGCCCTGCAACATGGCCAGGCGTGCGGCGGTGAGAAAGCCCATGACGATCGCATCCGGTGAGGCCAGCCGCTCGACCACATCCAGGCGGTTGGCCAACACCGTCGTCGCTTCCTGGATCAGTCCACGCTCGAACAGCACTGCAGCCAGACCGCTGGCCAGCATCACCGCCACCGGACTGCGCCGACCGATGTCCTGTTCAGCCCGCAACAGGCTGTCTCGCAGCGAAGTTTCGGCCGGTAACATGCGCCCCTCGCTAAGGTAGCTCATGCCCACCACCCATTCGCCAAATCCGCGAATCGCATCGAGGCCGGGGCTCCAGGCATAGTGCGGCGCCCGCTGGAAGATCCGTCGGGCCTTCTCCGGCTGGCCCTGGAACAGCGTCAGCCGGGCGATCTGGTTGGCGACAATGGCTTGCAGTTTGATCGAGCCAGACGGTGGCGCGTCCACCCAAGGGGTGATGAGTGCCAGCGACTCATCCGGCCGGTCGGCAAAATAAGCCGCGGCGCTGGCTATTGCCGCCGCTTCGCAACGAGTGGCTTCATCGGCGAGCGGGTCCTGCTGGATGCCGGCGATCAACCTCGCCGCCTCGACATGCCGCTCGCTCATTGCCAGCGACCAGGCGGCCGCCAGGTACATGCGCGGACGGGATTCCACTTCTTGCGGGGGAAGCTCTTCGATCCATTCCATCACCCGGCTGAATTGCCCCCGCAACATGATCTCGTACAGGCACTGTTCGATCATCGCGTAGGCCTCGGTGGCACGCCCGGCCAACCGGTATTGCCGAGCCGCCTCTTCGAAGAACGACTGTTCTTCGAGCCAGCTCGCCGACCGCTCATGGAGCGCCTGACGCTGCGTCAGTGGCAGTACGGCAAAACGCCCGAGCAGAAACTCCCTGGCCAACGGATGAATACGCACCCAGTCACTATCGACACTTTCGACGAAAATCGGCGTCGAGATGCACAACTCATGCAGCAGTTCAGCTGCCCGCTCATTGCCGGTCAAGGCAACGCAGAGCGAGGGATGAACCATCTCCAACAGGGCAATGCAGGTGAGAAATTCGACCTGCTCGACAGATAGTCGGGCAACCAGGCTATCGACGAAATATCGCTGGATATCACCCGAGCAGGCCGACAGTTCCTCAATAGCCGCTACCAGGCTAGGGCTCTTCTCTATCGCGGAAATCGCCAGTTGCAACCCCAGTGGCCAGCCTTCGGTGATTTCGTGCAGGCGCACGCAAAGGTCCGGATCGATACGTGCGGCAAAGCGGCTGCTGAGTATCGCCACGGTTTCTTCGACGCGAAAACGCAATGCCGTGACCGTTATCGTGGCGTACAACCCGCGCGCCAGCAGGTCGGCCACATGCAGGCTCAAGCGTCGGCGCGAGGCCATGATGATGCGCAGGTTGGCCGGGGCGTTGTGCAGCAGATAAGTCAGGGAATGGCGAACGGTCGCCGCCGGCAATGTGTCGGCTTCGTCGAGAATCAACACGGTTTCGCTGCCCAGGTCGGCCACCTCTGCCAACCAGTCCGTCAGCCCCTCCAGCTCATCGCGACCATGACCGGGCATACGCTCCAGAGCGCCGGCGAAGGACTGTCGACCAGTGCCTATGGCCATGGCCGCGGCCAGCCCCTGGGCAAAGCGGACGCCATCGTCATGGCTATCCAGCGTCAACCAGCCGACCACCGCCCCACGCGACAGGAACTCCCGGCGCCACTGGGCCAGCAGGTAAGTCTTGCCGAACCCCGCCGGGCCATGGATAGCGATCGCCACCTTGTCCACCAGTTCGGGGGCGTCAATGCGCAGGCGCTCGCGCAATTGCGTCATTTTCTGGCTTCGCGGCGGAGTGGTCTTGAGGACCAGTTCGGGCTCTATGCGATCCATGTTGGAGTTGCCTCTCGACAGAGTGCTGCACTGCGTGAAAGAGACGGAACGTGATGGCTAGCGACATGCTAGACGATAGTCCTGAAACTGTTCGCGCAACTTCATTTTTTGCAGCTTGCCGGTCGCCGTGTGTGGTAGCGCGTCAACGAAGGCCACATCGTCTGGCAACCACCATTTGGCTACACGGGACTCCAGGAAACCCAACAGATCTTCCTTGCTGGCTATCTTACCGGCTTTCAGGACGACGATCAGCAGCGGTCGTTCCTGCCACTTGGGATGGGGAATTCCGATCACGGCGGCCTCCGCCACCGCGGGATGACTCACCGCGGCGTTTTCCAGGTCGATCGAGGAGATCCACTCGCCACCGGACTTGATGACATCCTTGGCCCGGTCAGTGATCTGCATGTAATTATCCGGGTCGATAGTGGCGATATCCCCGGTATCGAACCAGCCTGAGTCATCGAGGATCGGCCCACCCTCCCCCCGATAATACTGACTGGCAATCCACGGTCCCTTTACCAGCAGGTGTCCAGAGGCCTTGCCGTCACGAGGCAGCTCGGCGCCCGCGGCATCGACGATCTTCATCGATACCCCGAACAACGACCGTCCCTGCTTGGCTTGCAAATCCAGGCGCTCATCCAGTGTGGCATAGCGGTGCTTAGGCAGCAGGTTGCAGACGGTACCCAGCGGCGACATCTCGGTCATGCCCCAGGCGTGCAGGACCCGGGCGTCGAATCGGTTTTCGAAAGTCTCGACCTGAGCCCGCGGCGCCGCCGCCCCGCCAATCACTACTCGGTTCAGCTGGAGATCCACCGCCGGGTCCAGTTCATGGGCCTCGACGTATTGCTGCAAGGACATCCAAACCGTGGGTACGCCAAGGGCCAGAGTCACAGCTTCGTCACGCATCAGTTGATAAAGACTCTCGCCATCGAGCGAAGCCCCCGGCAGAACCAGACGCGCCCCGCTCATCGCCGCCGCATAGGGCATGCCCCAGGCATTGACGTGGAACATCGGCACTACCAACAGCGCTGAATCCGCCGATGACAAAGCGAAACCGTCCTGGGTACACAACGCCAGGGAGTGCAGGATCGAAGAGCGGTGCGAGAACAGCACACCTTTCGGATTTCCGGTGGTACCCGAGGTGTAGCACAGCGACGAAGCGGCCCGTTCATCGATAACCGGCCAGATGAACTCGTCGCTCTGGTCCTCAATCAGTTCCTCGTAACACAACAGGTTGGGCACCTCTATGGCCGGCATCCGGCTGCGATCAGTCAGGGCGATGAAGGCTTTGACGGTCTTCATCTGCGGGGCCAGTTGCTCGACCAGCGCGGCGAACGACAGGTCGAAGAACAGGTACTGGTCCTCGGCGTGGTTGGCAATGAACTCGATCTGTTCAGGGAACAATCGCGGGTTGATGGTATGCAGGACTGCACCCATGCCCGATACGCCAAAGTACAACTCCATGTGACGGTAGCCGTTCCAGGCCAGCGTAGCAATCCGGTCGCCGGGTTGCACATCCAGGGCAGTCAGGGCATTGGCCAGCTGTTTGGCGCGGCGGCCGATATCGGCATAGCTGCAGTGATGCATCGGCCCTTCGACGGTGCGCGAGGCGATCTGGCCCTGTGGATGCGCTTTGAGCGCATGTTCCAGAACCGATGAAATAAGCAGCGGGTGATCCTGCATTAAGCCAAGCATGGTTTTGTCTCCGTTCAGAATTATTGTTTTTGGATCGTGGTATTCTGCGCAGGCTCCGGGGATTTATTTGACATTACGTGCCAATTATTTGATATTTTATGCCAATCACGCTTGGCAGCAGGTTGCCCATGACGACCCACAGTATCCGCAGCATCGTCCTGTATGGCGCTCGCGAGTTGATCGCCGACTTGCACGGCGATCCCTGGCGGATCGCCCATGCGGCGGCGATCCCGGTCCAGGCCCTGGAGCAACTGGAAATCCTGCTACCCGCCAGAAGTGTTGTGCAATTCCTCGATCTGGCGGCCAGGGAAACCGGCCGGGAAGACTTTGGCCTGCTACTGGCACAGAGACAAAGCATGGGCGTGCTGGGCGGGGTTCTGTTCGACCTGGTCAGTGAAGCGACTTCCCTGGGCGACTGGCTTGAGCGACTGTCGCGCTACTTCCATCTGCTGTCCTCCGGTGCTGTTGTGCAGTTGGAACAGCACGAGCTAGGGGTCACGCTGCAGTACGAGATCACCGCCGCAGGCGAACTGGACGACACTCAGGTTCTGCACTTGGGCTTGGCCCTGATCACCCGCAAGTTGCGTAGCGACCTTTACCCCCAATGGTCGCCCGAGCGCGTGATGTTCCGCTGTCGGGAACCGCATAGCCGCGCTTCCTACGTGCGGATGTTTGGACAAAACGTGTTTTTCAATCAAGAGTGCAACGGCCTGCTGATCAGCCGGCAAGTGCTGGAACAGCCGCTGAGCGCAGAACAGCCTTCCTCCAGGCCGGCGCTGCTCGGTTATCTGCGGGAAAACCAGCAGCGCCGCAACAAAAGCCCGGTGCTGGCCACCGAAGACTCGGTGCGCAAGCTCCTGGCCAGTAACGGTGCACCTCTGGAAGCGGTCGCGCTTAACCAGCTGCAGAGCCGGCGAACCTTGCAGCGCAAGCTGGCCGGCAGTGGCACCACCTTCCAGGCCATCAAGACCCAGACCAAACTCGACCTGGCCTGTAAGTACCTGCGCCAGACCGATCTGAAACTCTCGCAAATCGCCGAGGTCCTGGGTTTTTCCAGCCTGAGCGCGTTCAGCCGCTTCTTCCACACGGCAAAGGGCTGCGCGCCCAAGGTCTATCGGGCACAGGTCACCGCTTCAGTGGAAGGGCTGGCGCACACGGCCGCGTTGGTCGAGCAGATGGATCATGAGTCAGGCATAGGGGGGTGACGACAATGAACAGGCCCATGCACACGGTGGAATCGGCGCTGCTGGCCGCTGATACCATGGTCAGCCCGATTACCAGGAAGGCGGATAAGGTTGTGTGATGGTCTATCGAATGGATCAGGTAAAGGCGCAACGCCCCCCCCCCCCGCAGGTAGCCTCCCGCGGTGCCTTCGGTGGAGCCGGATGGCAAATGGCAGCAGCTCGCTGATACGACTCCGATTCTCTTTCTATTTGTTGCCCACAAGTGGGGAATGAATGAGGGGAACGTTCTGCTCTTTGGCAGTTCGGTATTGCACCGCCAGCGCTTTGCCGAAACTGTCCCGTTGTTGCAACATCTGCCAATAATTTCGTACCGATTGCGGGAACTGCTCCTCCATACCAATGAATTCAGCCAGCATGAGCGCGTATCCAACAGAGATGTCTGCAGCAGTGAACCGCTCTTGGCAAAGATAGGTGCGACCCGCGAGGCCTGATTCAATACCCCTCAGCCTCCCGAGAAACCAGCGTCTGTAGTCCTCCACCACCTGAGGATTGCGACGCGAAGGCTCTTCGAAGCGAGCGTAGCGAAGGATGAGAGTCTGAGGAAAGGTGAGCGTCGCTTCACCGAAGTGCAACCAATTCAGGTAGATGCCGAAATCGGACTCCTCCGATGCAACATCCAGGTTCGAAGTTCCGGAGCGCCTGGCGAGAAATTCGCAAATGGCGGATGACTCGGTCATTAGCAAATGACCGTCGATCATTACAGGTACGGTCCCCAGCGGATTGATCTCCAGGAATTGCCGCGCATGTGCTCGTGGAGGGAAAGGCAACATTCTCAATTCATACGCAATTCCTGACTCTTCAAGCATCCACAGAGGCCGAAATGAACGCGCACTCATGCAGTGGTACAGAATGATCATCTTAAGGCAGCCTCGCTGATGAGATAGCGGATTCCGGCACCATTCTTCGACAAGTCCTGGCGGCCAAGCGAAATCGAATGGGTTCGATGAGGGCACACTTCGACCTGCTGACACAGGGTCGCAGTAGCCGGGGCGACAGCGCCGACTCCCGCAATGCTGGTTTCTAGTTCAAACGGTTGACCGGTGGCGGTGCCCAGCCACCGTCGAGTGCCACTGGCTTTGGCCAGTAGAGGCGCAGATTCATGGTGAAGCCTCCGCTAGCCGGAGCCGGTAGCCAGTTGGCGAGCTTGTCGGCGTCTGGTGCCTCTCGCTGAATGTAGAGATCGAGCGAACCATCTGCGTTGAATTTCAGTGCGTCGCGATCACCTAGGGCGAAGCGATTGATCGGGTTGGCAGTAAAGAGCTGGCGCTCGTCGTACATCGACAGCGACCAGAAGGCACGTATCGGCGGCAACTGCTCCTTGTCGAAATGCATCATGTACTTCGCCGCGCTGTCGAAAGGTTTGCCGTCGGCATCGTTAAACGCCGTCGGATAGATGTTGTCCTCAACAAGGTTCGCGCCAAGTCCGAATTGGGCCATGGTTGCGCGGCGGGTGTAGTCCGCGCCGTAGGTGCCGACAGGCGATGAGACCATGATCCAGCCGTTGCTGAGATTGCCGAGATGGTGCGCTGCCATGGCCATTTTCTTCCGCGCGTTTCCCGGTGCGGCTTGCAATGCCGCCTGCACTTCGGGCGCCAACTTTGTGAAGTCGAACGCTTGGTCCGGGGCGATGCCCAGGCGTGCCAGACGCTCAAGCTGCGGGTAGTCGTTGGCATGCGGCTGATTGTTTTGCAGCAGTTGGGTGAACAGGGTGAAGAAGCGCACCGCATCCATCTTATAGACTTGGTCGTGCGGGGAGCTCATGTCCTGCTCGGGCCGGTATTTTCCAGCGGGCGCGACATAGTCGGGCTTGCCCCAGGCAGACAAGGGAATCGCCTTGATGCCGGCCTGAAACTTGTGCACCGCTGCATAATCGGCGACACCTTTGGTCAGGGTACGGCCGCCCATCCGGCCGATGACCGTTGGCGAGCGATAGGCGGTGACGCCGGCCGGTAATGTGCCCTTCCAGTCGGGACCGACTATGGCGAGAGTCTGCGCGCCGTTTCCGGTCGTGCGGGTGCCGGCCGAGCTGAACACATCGGTCCACAGGTCGAGCATTGGCAGTAGGTAGTACCGCCCGCCCGAATCCGGCACGGTGATCAGCAACGGCTCGCGGCTGACGTCGTACCAAAGCACGGAATACAGCGTGTCGGCGTTGGGGCGAATGGACGTGGTGGAGCTGGCGTCGGGAAAGCTGTCCAGGTGCGCAAACTGGTTCATCGGCGCCAACTTTCCGGTTGGTTTATCCGCGTTGGTCGACACTTGACGGGTCACTTCCATCAGCATCATCGGATAGGCGTAAATATAGGCCTCGGTGGCAATCTCATTCGCCTCCTCGGCGTTGGTTAATGCAGTCGCAGCCGCTGTTGTCGGCAGTGCAGCCAAGCCCACGGTCACGATGAACAAACGGGCGAACCATAAAGCCAAGTCAGATATGTGCATGTAAAACCCTTCGTACAATGTGGTTCAGGATAATTTCGCGCGGCGTCGACGATGGGCGGTGCCACGGAGGTCTCAAAGCAACTCCACCACATCACCTACGGCGACCTGACTGGACTTTGTGGCGTGGGCGTAAATGCCGAGATTCTGCCCCGCATCACGTACGATGCTGCGCAGCACTGTCGAGTCCTTGGGCAGATCATTCTGGGCGTGAGCCGTCATCCCGCAGCGCAAGGTGGGGATTGCGCACGTCAAGGACAGCCCGCCCAGCCGCAAGGTCCGCCCTTCCCATCCCGCTTCGACCAAGCCTTCAATGTCACCCTCGGTTTCGATCAGGAAGTTCGGGCGGAAACGCCGTGCATCCCAAGCCGCCGAAGGATTAAGCCGCTTCATCGCGGCGAGCGACGAGGTGGTGAGCAGATGGAGGGGCGCCAGGTCGAAGTAGGTGCCTGGCGGCGAGGTAAACTCGAACAGCTCGGACGGAATGCTGGCGTAATCCAACAGTGGCTCACCCGGCTCTCGGCTGAGCAGTTCCCGCGTCATGGTTTCAAAGCTGGTGTAGGGCAATAGCTTTTCCAGCAGCGGCCGTAGCAGCCGGTTACGGCTCAGCAAGCCAATAAAGGCGGCTCCCGCTTGCCCACGGCGGTAATGGGCTTTATCGCTGGCGGGCTGCAGCGGCCACAATGAAACGGCGCGTCCCAGCAGCGCTGATAATCGGGCATTGACCTGCGGGTCATCGCTGCCAATGTGGGTACCGTCCGGCAGGCGGATGTCAACGTGTGGAATCTGCCCGTTGACCGGTTGTTCGCGATAACGCGACGCATGCTGCAAGAGTGTGGGCAGGTTCTTTGCGCCGCGAATCTCACCCGCGACATCGTCACGCAAAGCCCAGCCCCGGTCACCAGGTATCCCCATGTTGCCTACGGTGCAACTCATAAGCTTTTCACCGCCCATTGATTTCACCGGGTAGCGCCAAATCTCACGGACTCTGCCTACGATCATGTCTATATCTCTACAGTGGGAAAAACAGGAAGCCGCAGGACGCTAGAGCCAGGACTCCTCTGCTCAACGACGGTCAATCCAGATCGGTTTGACCTTGCTGGACATCGGGTGGCCGGGGGGAAGCAACGATCAGAGGTAACCGATTTTTCGCGCGTCGCTCAACATCACCCGACGCATCAGGCCCAGGGACAGGCGCTTGAGGTGGAATATCAACTTGGCGAACGGCCCGACCAGCAACAGGTCCTGACCTTTCTGCACGGCGCGGACCATGCCTTCGGCGACCAGTTCCGGTTCACAGCCCTTGGCCTGGTAGTACGCATGCAAACGCTTGAGCTGTGCTTCGCTGACCGATGGCGAAATGTTGCTTCGCGCTTGCGTGATCGGGGTATTGATGACCCCGGGACAAACAGTGGTCACGCCGATATCGGTATCGGCCAATTCCATCTTCAGTACTTCACTGAAACCAAACACCGCATGTTTCGATGCGGCATAGGCCGCCATCGTTGGCGAGGGGTATATGCCGGCCACCGAGGCCACGTTTAGCACATGGCGCGTGCCCCCGGCCTTGATCATGTGTGGGATGAAGTGATAGCAGCCATGCACCACGCCCATCACATTGATATCCATCACCCGTTGCCAATGGGCCAGATCACTCTGCAGGAACTGGCCAAGGTAGCCGATTCCGGCGTTGTTGATCAGTACATCGAGCGGCCCCAGCGTGGTGTGAATGTGCTCAGCGAAGGCTTGCATTTCGCTCTCGCTCGATACATCGAGCTTGTAAGTCATGCAGGCTGCGCCCAAAGCTTCGACTTCAGTTTTGGTACCTTTCAGCGCATCCGAGTTGATGTCGGTAGCGATGATATGGGCGCCACGGCGGGCGAACGCCAGAGCCGCCTCCCTACCGATGCCGGAGGCGGCACCGGTGATCAGGACTTTCTTGTTCTTCAGATTGGGTATGGCCATGTCGGTTTTCCAGCGGGAATGTGGGCGTCTGCAATCAGCAATGCTCGATCAGCTCAAGGTTGCTTAAATGGCTGTCAGACAGGTGGCGGCCCCTTGAAGGGGGCTGATCGCCGCGGTAAGTCAGACCGAGAAACTGGTGATGTCCTTGGCTTCGATGTCATTGGCTTCGCAGAAGGCGCGGTAGCGCTCCACGCTCGATTTCCAGTTCTCGATGGCGCAGATGTTGTCGTTCTCGTCGTAATACAGCAGGTCACCCTGGGTGATATTCAGGGTGATGATTTCATCGCCGTACTCCTCTAGCGCGATCGGGGTATGGCTTGTGCCGGCAGTCTCGAACACCACGCCGCCTTGCCTAGATATCCAGTCGTGTTCCAGGTATTTCCAGCCACCCTTGACGGTGTAAACAATCACGGTGCCGGTATGGTAGTGCCTGGGTAGCGTGGTGCCGGCCGGCGCCTTCAGCAGGGTGATGGTCTCGCCACGAACCGGGTCGCACTTGATGTACTTGATGAAGACTTCATCGCTGTAGGGCGCGAAAGGAACCCAAGGCAGGTCTTCGTCATTGATGGCCGCGGTATCGATGCTTTCGTACAACATGGTGGTGCTCCTATGGACTGCCGACGGTGGCAAAGTGAATGCTCTAAGGGCCCCTTGAAGATGACCAAACGAGCCGAGCGGATAGGTGTAGATCGCCCAGGCGCAATTACTGGTATTTCTTGATCCGTATCAGAGGGGCGTAATGAATTGTGCGCCGCCGTACGGGTACAATATTGTCCTAAGGCGAAAGAGTTTTGTCCTGAGACGAAGATCAGACAAGGAAACAGGCGATGCAAGTCATGGTGCGGAGTGCTTCCCTGACCGGTTACCGGGCGCTCGTGAGCGAGCTTGGCGGCGATCCGCTGCCATTCCTGGCGCTGTTCCAGATCGCTCCCGCGACACTCGATGACGACGAGGGCATGGTGCCTTACAGCGATGCTATCCGGCTGTTGCAGGCGACCGCCGAATGCTTGCATTGCGCTGATTTCGGCCTGCAGCTAGCCGACCGGCAAGGGCTGCAGGTGCTGGGACCGTTGGCCATCATCGGGCAGGACGCGCGGACTGTGGGCGAGGCGTTCGGCGTGATAGGCCGATATTTGCATTACCACAGCCCGGCCCTGCGTATCGCGGTGGAAGCCGATGACACGCCTGATCTACGCCGCATCGCGTTTACCATCGATGTCGCCGGCTGCCCACAACGCAACCAGGCGATAGAGCTAACGTTGGGGGTTGTATGCAATGTGCTGAAAATGTTGGCGGGCGAAACGGTCCGTCCCACGCGAGTGCTGATGCGTCATGAACCCAGCCTGCCGGAGCGGCGCTACCGCGACTGGTTCGGCTGCGAGGTGCGTTTCGGGGAAGCGGTCAATGCGCTGCAGGTCCATGTCGATGTATTGGCGCTGCAGATTGACCCGTCCCAGCCCGGCCTGATTCGCATGGCGCAATCGTATGTCGAAAGCATCATCGGGCAACGACCGATGAGCCTGGCCGGCCAGGTCGGCGCCTTGATCGAGCGCCTGCTGGACACCAATACATGCACCTTGACGCAGGTGGCGGCGCATGTGTGCATGCACGAGCGCACGCTGCAAGGACATCTGATGGCGGAGGGACTGAGCTTTTCGATCCTGGTGGACAGGGTCCGGCGTCAACGCGCGGAGGAATACCTGGCGCAAAAGGCTATGCCAATGGCGCAGATCACTGGGCTCCTCGGCTATGCCGAACAAAGCTCCTTCAACAAGGCGTGCCAGCGCTGGTTCGGCGCTACGCCGAAAGCTGTGCGCGCAACAATCTTACTGTCCACTTGGGGTAGATAGACCTGCGCATCCAGTTGGTTGTTGATGACCTTTTCGTTACAAACTCCCATATGCTTCTGCTACCGACCTTTTGCGTTAGCCGGGACAAATGACCGTATATGGGCTCCTCCTCATTGCAAGCCTCCTTTGCTATGGCGCCTCGACCAGCAAAAATCCAAGCAGCATCGGGATGGCCAGCCAGCGCGGCGTTTTCCATAGGAGCAAGACGACTGCCGAAGACAGGACGGTGGTGATCAACATGGCCCCCGTCACAGCGACCCCATTGGCGGCGGACAAGGCGCTGGACGACTCGAAGCCAATCACCAGCAGCACAACACCGACCTTCAACGCCCAGTTAACCGTGCCGATGTGACCGGGCCGAACAGGGTACCACTGCGAGCCGTGCCGTGTTTCTGAATCAAGAACAGCGCCACCAGAACAATCACGGACAGGGGCACCATCAAACGCCAGCTGTAGCTCTTCAACTGCGCAAAGGACCGAGATGGCGGGGGTAATCATGCTATCGCCGTAAAAGAGCGCCGCACCGAACAAGGAACAAGCCAAGCAAAACCAGCACCTTACTCATTTACGGATATGGGGCGGCCGCACGAAGGGCCAGCCGTCAACGCCATGATGCCGCCTTCGCCCTAGTTGTTGGAACGCAGGATGAACAGCACATACTTGATCGAGACCACCCAGATCAATGACCAGAATATCAACGACAGAATGCCCAGCACGCCATCGTGGTTGGCTTGGACCCTAGTGACCGGCAAACACCTCCCTAAGAGTGTACAAGGGGCTGGTGCCAACATCTCCGTACACCACCCCGACAGCAGCGACAAGTAGTCCTACCGCTGAAGTTTTGCGATGGGGGTTCTTCAATTGCATGGGTCGTTGTTTCGCTCACTTTCTACGTCTCGATTATTGAGGGCCGAAAACGCATTCCGTGAGATTTTAAGGCCGTTGTGGACTTCAGTAAAACTGCCATCAGATTCAAATGAGTAATAAAGACAGTAGTCCTTTCACAGCCAAGTGATCACTCTTTCTGAAAGGCTTGCTCAGGCAACACCTTCTGCTCCCCTACGAGCAGCATTGATCAAGCCAAGGAAATCATGTGAGTAAAAACCGAAAAGGCTGAGTGTTGCGAGGCATAAAGTCACTGTCAATTTTGCCGGCCAGTATCGTTGCGAGTACCCAGACCCACCGTAAAAACACGTAAGTTTTTTTGCGCTCTGACTCATGAGGAGACTGCTAAATAAGGCATTAACTCGCAAGAACGCAGCGAGGGTTCCACTCAGAGCCAGTCTATTTGTGGGGGGTAAAAACGACCAAAAATAAAAAGGGGTCGCAAGATAAAATCTCGCAACCCCTTGAATTATATGGTCGGGACGGAGTGATTCGAACACTCGACCCCTAGCACCCCATGCTAGTGCGCTACCGGACTGCGCTACGCCCCGACTAGGCGTGAAACTCGTCCTTCACCTCGAAGGACGCTCAAGAATATATCGCAAGCTTTTGAAAACTGGAAGTATTTAAAAGCAGAAATTTATTTCTTGAGCACAATCAGCACATCTTCCAACTCGGCAATCATCTGCCGGATCATCTGCTTGTACTGGGTGGTGTCATCTTTGGCTTCATCGCCGGACAAACGCAAGCGTGCGCCGCCGATGGTGAATCCCTGATCGTAAAGGAGCGCGCGGATCTGCCGGATCATCAGCACGTCCTGGCGCTGATAATACCGGCGGTTTCCGCGGCGTTTGACGGGGTTGAGTTGAGGAAACTCCTGCTCCCAGTAGCGCAGCACGTGCGGCTTTACGGCGCACAGCTCGCTGACTTCACCGATGGTGAAGTAGCGTTTGCCGGGGATGACGGGTAGCTCGTCGTTATGACTTGGTTCCAGCATAAGCCTCAACTCGGGCCTTCAACTTCTGCCCTGGACGAAAGGTGACCACACGGCGCGCCGTGATCGGGATTTCTTCCCCCGTTTTCGGATTGCGGCCAGGCCGCTGGCGTTTGTCCCGAAGGTCGAAATTGCCGAAACCGGACAATTTGACTTGTTCGTTGTCTTCAAGCGCGTGCCTGATTTCTTCAAAAAACAGTTCGACCAATTCCTTGGCTTCCCGTTTGTTCAGACCCAGCTCTTCATACAGACGTTCCGCCATCTCAGCTTTCGTCAAAGCCCCCATACGTCACTTCCTTAACGTGGCGTTCAACCTTTGTTCGAGCGAGGTGAGGATGTTTTGTGTCGTGGTATTCACCTCATCGTCATTAAGAGTGCGCGATGGATGCTGCCAGGTCAAGCCGACTGCAAGGCTTTTTCTATCAGGATCAATGCCTTTACCCTGATACACGTCAAATAGCCTGAGGTCTGTCAGCCATTCGCCTGCATTTTCACGGATTACGTCCAGTACGGCGCTGGCTGCGACGTCCTTGTGCGCAATCAGCGCCAGGTCACGTCGCACTTCAGGAAAGCGCGATAACTCCTGGAATTTAGGCATTTTACCCAATGACACTTCGGCCAGAACCAGCTCGAAGACGAAGACCGGACGGTCAAGACCGAGGGTTTTCGACAGTTCGGGGTGGATGGCGCCGACGTAGCCGACCAGGCGTCCTTCACGTTCGATGCGCGCGGTTTGACCCGGGTGCAGCGCCGGGTGTTTGCCCGGTACGAAGGTGAACGAATCAAGGGCACCGGCGAAGCCCAGCACCGCTTCCACGTCGGCCTTGACGTCGAAGAAGTCGACGACATCGCGACCTTGTGCCCAGCCTTCCGGCAGGCGGCTGCCGCAGACGACGCCCGCGAGCATTGGCTCTTGCTTCAGGCCTGCCAGCTGACCGACGAAACGCAGGCCGCTTTCGAACAGGCGAACACGATCCTGTTGACGGTTGAGGTTGTGCTGCAGCGCCTTGACCAGGCCGGGCCACAGCGACGAGCGCATGGCGGCCATGTCGTTGGAGATCGGGTTGGCCAGCAGCAGCGGTTCGACACCTGGATTAAACAACTCGAATTGTTTCGGATCGATGAAGCTGTAGGTGATCGCTTCCTGGTAGCCGCGAGCTACCAGCAGACGGCGCAGCTCAGGCAGGTCGCTGCGGGCTTCGGCCTTGGCTTGCGGTGCCAGGCGGGCTTGCGGATAGCGAACCGGCAGACGGTTGTAGCCGTACAGACGGGCCAGTTCTTCGATCAGGTCGACTTCCAGGCTGATGTCGAAGCGATGGCTTGGCACTTCTACGCGCCACTGCCCTGCCCCGTCGGCGGACACGGTCAGGCCCAGGGCGTTGAGCAGGCGCTCGACTTCGGCCGGGTTCATTTCCATGCCGAGCATCTGGGTGATGCGCTGGGCACGCAAGGTGACCGGGGCGATCTTCGGCAGGTGCTGCTCGCTGACGGTTTCGATGATCGGCCCAGCTTCGCCGCCGGTGATGTCCAGCAGCAGGCCGGTGGCGCGCTCCATGGCTTCACGGGCCAGCTGCCAGTCCACGCCACGCTCGTAGCGGTGCGAGGCGTCGGTGTGCAGGCCGTAGGAACGGGCCTTGCCGGCCACGGCGATCTGGTCGAAGAACGCGCTTTCGAGGAATACATCGCGGGTGGTCGCGGTGTTGACGCCGCTGTGCTCGCCACCCATGACGCCGGCGATGGCCAGGGCGCGGGTGTGGTCGGCGATCACCAGGGTATCGCTACGCAGGCTGACTTCCTGACCGTCGAGCAGCACCAGCTTCTCGCCTTCTTCGGCCATGCGCACGCGGATGCCGCCATTGATTTCGGCGAGATCGAACGCGTGCAGCGGTTGACCCAGTTCCAGCATCACGTAGTTGGTGATGTCGACGGCGGCGTCGATGCTGCGCACGTCGGCACGGCGCAGACGCTCGACCATCCACAGCGGCGTCGCCCTGGACAGGTCGACGTTACGGATCACGCGCCCCAGGTAACGCGGGCAGGCGGCGGGCGCCAGCACTTCAACCGAACGCACTTCGTCGTGCACGGCTGGCACGGTGGCGATGACCGGACGGGTGACTTCGGCGGCGTACAGCGCGCCGACTTCACGGGCCAGGCCGGCCAGGGACAGGCAGTCGCCGCGGTTCGGGGTCAGGTCGACCTCGATGCTCGAGTCGTCCAGGCCCAGGTATTCGCGAATGTCCTCGCCGACCGGTGCATCGTCCGGCAATTCCATCAGGCCGTCGTTGCCTTCACCCACTTGCAGCTCGGCCTGGGAGCACAGCATGCCGTTGGACTCGACGCCACGCAGCTTGGCTTTCTTGATCTTGAAGTCGCCTGGCAGTTCGGCACCGATCATGGCGAACGGAATCTTCAGGCCCGGGCGCACGTTGGGTGCACCGCATACCACCTGGAAGGTCTGCGCGCCATTGCTGACCTGGCACACGCGCAGCTTGTCGGCGTCCGGGTGCTGCTCGGTGCTCAGCACCTCGCCCACCACCACACCGGTGAATTCGCCGGCGGCCGGCGTTACGCTATCGACCTCAAGACCGGCCATCGACAGACGGGCAACCAGCTCGTCGCGACCTACCTGCGGGCTAACCCAGGCACGCAGCCATTTTTCACTGAATTTCATCCTGCTCTCCTAAGAATTCGTTACGACTAGCGAAATTGCGCGAGGAACCGCAAGTCGTTGTCGAAGAACAGACGCAAGTCGTTCACACCGTAACGCAGCATGGCCAGACGCTCCACGCCCATGCCGAAGGCAAAGCCCGAAAACTCTTCCGGGTCGATCCCGGACATGCGCAGCACGTTGGGGTGAACCATGCCGCAGCCCATCACTTCCAGCCAGCCAGTCTGCTTGCAGACCCGGCAGCCTTTACCGCTGCACATCACGCATTCCATATCGACTTCGGCGGATGGCTCGGTGAACGGGAAGTACGAAGGGCGGAAACGCACGGCCAGTTCTTTTTCGAAGAACACGCGCAGGAACTCTTCGATGGTGCCTTTGAGGTCGGCGAAATTGATGTCGCGATCGACCAGCAGGCCTTCGACCTGGTGGAACATCGGCGAGTGAGTGATATCGGAGTCGCTGCGGTACACACGGCCTGGGCAGACGATGCGGATCGGCGGCTGTTTCGATTCCATGGTGCGCACCTGTACCGGTGAGGTATGGGTGCGCAGCAACATGTTGGCATTAAAATAGAAGGTGTCATGCATCGACCGGGCCGGGTGATGGCCTGGGATGTTGAGCGCTTCGAAGTTGTGGTAATCGTCTTCGACCTCAGGGCCTTCGGCGATGCCGTAGCCGATGTGGGTGAAGAACTGTTCGATACGTTCCAGAGTGCGAGTAACCGGATGCAGACCACCCGAGGTCTGGCCGCGGCCAGGCAGGGTCACGTCAATGGACTCGGCAGACAGTTTGGCGGCCAGGTCGGCCTCTTCAAACAGTGCCTTGCGCGCATTGAGAACCTCTGTGACACGCTCCTTGGCAACGTTGATCAGGGCGCCGACTTGCGGACGCTCTTCAGCCGGCAGATTCCCCAGGGTCTTCATCACCTGAGTCAATTCGCCCTTCTTGCCAAGGTAGTGAACCCGGATTTGCTCCAGGGCATTGATATCTTCAGCGCTTTGCACAGCCTCTAGTGCTTGAGAGACGAGCGCATCCAGGTTTTCCATGTACAGACTCCAGATACAAAATAGGGGAAGAGCTTGAAGGCTCTTCCCCTATTTATGACGTTTAGCACCTGGCCCCACGAAGGCGAGGCCGGGTAACTGTCGGGGGTACTTAAGCCAAGCTGGCTTTAGCTTTCTCGACAATCGCAGCAAACGCCGCTTTTTCGCTCACTGCCAGATCAGCCAGAACCTTACGGTCGATCTCGATGGACGCTTTTTTCAGGCCGGCGATGAAACGGCTGTAGGACAGACCGTTGATACGTGCACCAGCGTTGATACGAGCGATCCACAGAGCGCGGAACTGACGTTTTTTCTGACGACGGTCACGGTAGGCGTATTGGCCTGCCTTGATTACCGCTTGCTTGGCAACACGGAATACGCGCGAGCGAGCGCCGTAGTAGCCTTTAGCAAGTTTCAGAATTTTTTTGTGACGTTTACGGGCAATGACGCCACGCTTTACACGAGCCATGAGTTACTTCCTCTATTCTTGACTAAAATTAACGAAGGCGCAGCATGCGCTCGACTTTTGCCACGTCACACGGTGCCAGCAAGCTGCTACCGCGCAGTTGACGCTTACGCTTGGTCGACATTTTAGTCAGGATGTGGCTCTTGAAAGCGTGCTTGTGCTTGATACCGTTAGCAGTTTTCAGAAACCGCTTAGCAGCACCACTTTTAGTTTTCATTTTTGGCATGTTCGGATACTCCGCATTCAGTTGATAAACATAATCAGAAGGCCTGCCGTGCCCTATTGATTACTTCTTCTTTTTCGGGGCGATGACCATGATCAGCTGGCGTCCTTCCATCTTAGGATGCTGTTCGACCGAACCGTACTCGAGCAAGTCACCTTCAACTCGCTTGAGGAGTTCCATCCCCAGCTCCTGGTGGGCCATCTCACGGCCGCGGAATCGCAAGGATACCTTGGCCCTGTCCCCATCACTCAGGAAACGTACCAGGTTGCGCAGTTTTACCTGGTAATCCCCTTCCTCCGTCCCTGGACGAAACTTGATTTCTTTAACCTGAATCTGCTTCTGGTTTTTCTTGGCCGCGGCAACCTGCTTCTTCTTCTCGAAGATCGATTTGCCGTAGTCCATCAGTTTGCAAACAGGGGGTACTGCATCGGCGGAAATTTCCACCAGATCCAGCTTGGCCTCTTCAGCCTTAAGAAGCGCGTCTTCAATTGACACAATCCCAAGCTGTTCACCCTCAGCCCCAATTAACCGAACCTCGCGTGCCGAGATATTCTCGTTGATCGGGGCTTTCGGTGCAGCTCGTTTATCTTGTCTCATTTCACGCTTAATAGTAATTACTCCGAATCTGGGCGACCACGCCGGGAAACCGCTTGCGCGAGAAACTCAGCGAACTGGGCGACGGGCATCGAGCCCAGGTCAGCACCTTCACGAGTACGCACAGCGACAGTCTGCATCTCGACTTCCCGATCTCCGATAACCAAGAGATAAGGAACCTTGAGCAACGTATGCTCGCGGATTTTAAAGCCGATCTTTTCATTTCTCAAGTCAGACTTGGCACGAAATCCGCTTTCGTTGAGGGTTTTTTCGACCTCGGCGGCAAAATCGGCCTGTTTATCAGTGATATTCATGATCACTGCCTGGGTCGGAGCCAGCCACGCAGGGAACGCACCCTCGTAGTGCTCGATCAGGATTCCGACGAAACGTTCGAAGGAGCCCAGGATCGCCCGGTGCAACATCACCGGGTGCTTGCGACTGTTGTCTTCGGAGACGTATTCGGCTCCCAGACGGATAGGCAGGTTAAAATCGAGCTGAAGGGTACCACACTGCCAGACACGGCCAAGGCAATCTTTCAGCGAGAATTCGATCTTCGGACCGTAGAACGCCCCTTCGCCCGGCTGCAGATCGTACGGCAGGCCAGCACTATCAAGGGCTGCAGCCAATGCTGCTTCGGCGCGATCCCACAGTTCATCGGAACCGACGCGTTTTTCCGGACGAGTGGACAGCTTCATCTCGACGTCTTTGAAGCCGAAGTCGGCATAAACGTCCATGGTCAGCTTGATGAACGCAGCGGATTCGGCCTGCATCTGCTCTTCGGTGCAGAAGATGTGGGCGTCGTCCTGGGTGAACGCACGCACGCGCATGATGCCGTGCAGTGCACCCGATGGCTCGTTACGGTGACAGGCACCGAATTCGGCCAGGCGCATCGGCAATTCGCGGTAGCTTTTCAGGCCCTGGTTGAACACCTGCACGTGGCACGGGCAGTTCATCGGCTTGATGGCGTAGTCGCGGTTTTCCGACTGGGTGGTGAACATGTTGTCGCCGTAGTTGGCCCAGTGCCCGGATTTCTCCCACAGGCTGCGGTCAACGACTTGCGGCGTCTTGATCTCCAGGTAACCGTTGTCGCGCTGCACCTTGCGCATGTACTGCTCGAGTACTTGATACAAAGTCCAGCCGTTCGGGTGCCAGAACACCATGCCCGGCGACTCTTCCTGGGTGTGGAACAGGCCCAGGCGCTTGCCGATCTTGCGGTGATCGCGCTTCTCGGCTTCTTCGATGCGCTGGATGTAAGCCGCCAGCTGCTTCTTGTCGGCCCATGCGGTGCCGTAGACGCGCTGCAATTGCTCGTTCTTGGCATCGCCACGCCAGTAGGCGCCGGACAGCTTGGTCAGCTTGAAGGATTTCAGGAAGCGCGTGTTCGGCACGTGCGGACCGCGGCACATGTCGACATATTCTTCGTGATAGTACAGGCCCATGGCCTGTTCGTTCGGCATGTCCTCGACCAGGCGCAGCTTGTAGTCTTCGCCGCGGGCCGTGAACACTTCGATCACTTCGGCGCGCGGAGTGACTTTCTTGATCACGTCGTAATCTTTTTCGATCAGCTGTTGCATGCGCTGTTCGATGGCAGCCAGGTCGTCCGGGGTGAAGGGACGTTCAAAGGCGATGTCGTAATAGAAGCCTTCGTCGATGACCGGGCCGATGACCATTTTGGCGGTCGGGTACAACTGCTTGACCGCATGGCCGACCAGGTGGGCGCAAGAGTGGCGAATGATCTCCAGCCCCTCTTCATCCTTTGGCGTAATGATTTGCAGCGTAGCGTCGGCGCTGATGATGTCGCTGGCGTCGACCAGCTTGCCATCGACCTTGCCGGCCACGGTGGCCTTGGCCAGACCGGCACCAATGGATGCGGCGACCTCGGCTACGGAAACCGGGTGATCGAATGAACGTTGACTGCCGTCGGGAAGAGTAATAGTTGGCATGGCGCCTCCTCTCCTAGTGGTGACCCCTACCAAAGGTCACGTGGGTTGGGATGAGCCAGTACAAGATCCGGTCCAGGCCATTCAATGACGAACGCCTGCCTTACAGCGGCAGGAGCCTTGCGGCCAACCGGAAAACCGAACCAGAGTGACTGGGATTCAAATCAGGGTTGTTCGCGCCTTTGCCGCCACCGGGACTGAAAGTCATCCGGAGCCTGCAAACGCCCGAGCGAAGCATGCTAGCACAGATGAACGGTCGTCGCCGCAGCCGGACCGCTACCGGGGCAAATCAGTGGTTTTTATGCCAGAGTGCTGAACTTGAACCCCGCTTTACCCCTCAGATAACAAGACATTGACCCACAAGGAGCATCCCAGCATGCGTCTGAATCGTTTATTCGCGGTAATCGCCCCCGTCGTCCTGCTGCTGCCACTGGCCGCCCATGCCGATTGGCCAAAGGGCGAGCGCGAGAAATACATGGCTCAGTGCACCGAGGCAGCCACCCCTCAGATCGGCGCGGCCGCAGCGAAATCTCACTGTGCTTGCGGGGCTGATGCGATCAAGTCTTACCCGGCGGCTGACATTCAGTCACTGATGGACAACACCGCCAGCGACGCCCTGAAACAAAAAGCGCTGACAAAGATTGCCGCCTGCAAGCCCGATTCCAAGGCGAAAAAGTAAGCCTGACTGACGGCCTTCAAGGCCTCAATCGACAATGAAAAGCCCCCGAAACGGGTTTTTTCCGACGATTTTTTCAGGTTTTACAGCTTTTTTTATCGTCTTTACTTTCGGCTGAAAGCCTTTTAAACCGGGGCTTTCAGCCATACATAGCAACAAAGAATGCGCTACTGTAGGACAAACAGCACGTCCGGGGGGCTCCCAAAGCGAACATTTCGACTATGATACCCCGGTGTGCCCAGTTGGCCTGAGCAGCACAGCACTACTGAAAATATATGTTTCTTGGAGATACACCATGTCTAATCGCCAAACCGGCACCGTTAAATGGTTCAACGATGAAAAAGGCTTCGGCTTCATCACTCCTCAAGGTGGCGGTGACGACCTGTTCGTACACTTCAAAGCTATCGAAAGCGACGGTTTCAAAAGCCTGAAAGAAGGCCAGACCGTTTCCTTCGTGGCTGAGAAAGGCCAAAAGGGTATGCAAGCTGCACAAGTCCGCCCAGAGTAAGTTTCTGGCGCACTAAAAAAACCCCGTCCATGTGGCGGGGTTTTTTATGGGCGCAAGCAAAGTGGAGCGATCAGCCGCAGTTGACGCGCGTGACCACCCGACTGGCATCGGTGTTCAGGTTCAAGCGATCGGAGCGGTACTCCAGCGTCACCATGTCGGTGGGCAGCAGGAACCGTGCGTTCTGTGCGCCTGCGCGGGTACGCGCCTGTTCCAGCAGTTCGGGCGAAGCCTTTTTGCCAATGGCGAATTCGGCAGCTTTGGCCTCACAACGGCTGTGCCCCGTGTCAGTGGTCGTGGCAGGGTCTGTTGTCGAGTCGGTGGAGGTAGTGCTGCAACCGGCCAACATGGCAGCGGCCAGCAAAGTACCCAATGACGCGAGCTTCCAAGGCATGAAGCCTCCTTTTTTCAGTAGTTGAGCTGAGATCGTGCGACCGCCAATCTGGCGTTTGGTTTCCCAGGGCGTACTAGCACCCTGCCCTCGATCATGAAAAGCGCCGAGTTTGCCTGAGCATCCCTGGCTGTCCACCGCGCAATCATGACTGAATATGAACAAGTCTCAATAGACATCGATGTAGTCGAAGGGCGGATTTGGCCAGTTCTGTTTCAGCGCATTGAAGATCTGCATGACCCAGACTTCGTCGCTGGCCGCGACACGCCCGACATAACCGGAGCCCTTGGCCCAGGTTTCCAGGCGAAACAACAGCCCGTCGATATCGGTGCCCCCCACGACGCCCGACGAAATGTAGGCGATGCCGCCCTTGGTCACCCGCAACTGAGTGTGTTCATCATCGCTGGCGCAGGCCAACAGCTGGCGCACGGCTTCAAGGGTCAAGCCGTCAGGGGTGTTCAAATCGATCTGCACAGCACGGTCCTTGAAAATCCATCAAAGGCCAAGTGTCGCATAGCCCTCCTCTCATGCCTAAGTCGGAGTGCCAAACGTCGCGCAAAATGGTTAACTTCACACTCAGACTTTCCCGACTTCACGAGCACCCTCATGACCACCGTAAGCATCGACGCCAACATCAACGCCAGCTGGCCACAGGGCCATAGCTCCTACAGCCCCGGCAGCCCGGAAGAGTTGGCAATCATCGCGATCGATCTATTGGTCAAGGAGCTGGGAACCGAAGCCGCCCGCTCATTCATCACGCAGGTGTTCGAAAAGTATCCGAAAAATTTCCTGGGCATCGCGCAGACAGCCAGGAACTGAGCCCCGCAGGCTGGCACCTGCGGGCTGGCAGCTTATTTCAGACGAGCCAGGCGCTCGGTCAGCAGGTCAAAAAAGCCCTGGGCGTCGCCATTTTCGACCCAGAAGGCATTTTTTGGCGCGCCCAGGCCGTCATACCAGTCGACGATGGTCTGGCCGAAGGTCGGGCCTTCGCGGCTGTCGACCACCACGTTCACTGAACGACCGGTGAACAGCTCGGGCTTGAGCAGGTAGGCGATCACCGTGGCGTCATGCACCGGGCCACCCGCAAGGCCGTAGTGCTCCATGTCGCCCTTGACGTAGTCATTGAGAATATTGCTCACCAACTGGCTGGCAGTGTTGTTGATTGCCGCGATCCGTTTCAGGCGTGCCTCGCTGGTGAGAATCCTGTGGGTCACGTCCAGCGGCAGGTAGGTCAGCTTCACGCCACTCTTGAGCACGACTTCGGCCGCCTGCGGGTCGGCGAACAGGTTGAACTCGGCCACCGGCGTGATATTGCCGCCGTTGAAGTGTGCCCCGCCCATGACCACCACCTCCTTGATGCCCAGAACGATTTCAGGCGCCTGGATCAAGGCCAGTGCCAGGTTGGTCTGCGGACCGAGCATGGCGATGGTGATGCTGTGGGGTTTGGCGGCCTTCAAGGTCTCGATCAGGTAGTTGACCGCGCTGCCTTCGGCCAGGCCCGCCTTCGGCTCGTGCACGGCGACACCCGACAAGCCTTCCTTGCCATGGATGTCCTCGGCGTAGATCGGCGTGCGCATCAGCGGTTTCGGCGCGCCGGCATACACCGGCACCTCCTCGCGCCCTGCCCACTCGCGGGCCAGTCGCGCATTGCGCGAAGTCTTGTCCAGGCGAACATTGCCGGCGACGGTGGTCAGCGCACGAATGTTCAGTTCTTGCGGCGACGCCAGGGCAAATAGCAAGGCCACCACGTCATCGGCACCGGGGTCGGTGTCGATGATCAGGTCGATCTTTTCCGCCGCCTGGGCGCTTGTTGCGGTGATCATGGACAAAAGCAGCAGACTCCGTAGCAGGTGATGCAGTTTCTGAGCATAGCGGTGCATGGCGCACTCCTTGTGCGTGAAGAATCAACAGTTAAAACGTGGTCATTAAAACGTGACGCCTGCCACCAGAATGATGTTGCAGTACGGCTGACATTCGCCGGTACGAACGATCGCCCGCGCCTGTCGGCTGAGGACTTTGAATTGGTCATGGCTGAGCCACTCACGCCGCCCCAGTGCACCTTCGGCGTCCAGTTCATCCAGGGTCGCCAGTGCCGAGGGTTTCTTGTGCAGGATCTCCTGGGCCAGTACGTGGCTTTCGACCTGCATTTCGCTGAGCACCACCTTCAAGGTGCTGACGAAATCCGGAATGCCGTGGGTCAGCGCCAGGTCGATCAGTTCGACGCCCGGTGGCACCGGCAGGCCGGCATCGCCAATCACCACCTGGTCGCCATGGCCCAGGGAGGCAATCAGTCGCGACAGGGCGACGTTGAGCAAAGGGGTCTTCTTCATGGTGCTCTAAAGGCCTGTACGTCGGACAAGGAGGGAATCGACGGTTGCGCACCGGCACGGGTCACCGACAGCGCCGCAGCCACCTGACCGAAGCGGATCGCTTCGGCTTCGCTTTTTCCGGCCGCCAGCGCTGCGGCGAAACCACCGACGAAGGTGTCGCCGGCCGCCGTGGTATCGACGGCCTTTACCTGCAGCGCCGGAAAGTGTTCGAAGCCTGTGCCATTGGCAAACAGCGAGCCATGCGCACCCAGGGTGATGATCACCTTGGCGGCACCCATGGCGATCAAGCGGGTAGCGGCCGTTTCGGCGGTGTCCAGGGAACCCACTGGCAGACCGCTGAGGGCCGAGGCCTCGCTTTCGTTGGGAATCAGGTAATCGATGGCCGCGTACCAGTCCGCCGGCAGCGGGCGACTGGCCGGCGCCGGGTTGAGGATCATGGTCTTGCCCAATTCACGGCCGCGCTTGAGCGCATGGCCGACCGTGGCATCCGGCACTTCCAGCTGACAGATGATCACATCCGCCGCCTGCAGCACCGGGTCGAAACGGTCGATCACTTCGGGCGTCAGCGCGCCGTTGGCCCCGGCGACGATCACGATCGCGTTCTGACTGTTGTCGTCGACCACGATCAACGCCACGCCGCTGGAATCGTCAACCACGCTGACCGCCTGGCAATCGATCTGCTCGGCCAACAGCGCCCCGCGCAGCTGTGCGCCATAGGCGTCGCTGCCCACGCAGCCGACCATCGACACCTGCGCGCCCAGCCGAGCCGCGGCCACCGCCTGATTCGCGCCCTTGCCACCGGGGACCGTGGCAAACGACTGGCCGATCAGCGTTTCGCCGCCTCGGGGCAGCCGCGGCGCCCGGGTCACCAGGTCCATGTTCAGGCTGCCTATCACCACTACTTTTGCTGGCATACATCACTCATCAATTCGTTTTCAGCGGAGCTTTCGGTTTAGTGGAGCTTTCGGTTTGCGGAGCTTTCGATTAACTGAAGCTTCGGTTCAACCGTGCTTTCGATTCAGCGGTGCTTTCGATTCAACGGTACTGGTCAAACACACCGGCCAGCGGCGCCGTCGATTCGCGCAGGACAATACTGGGCGTCACGATCCGTTGATCGGTGGCCATGGCCGGTGTGGCGATCCGGCGCAACAGCACTTCAGCGGCCATCTCGCCGAGTTGCAGGATCGACTGGCCGACGGTGGTCAGCGCCGGATACACATAACGGCTCATCTGGATATCGTCGAAGCCGATCACCGACAATTCAGTCGGTACTCGAATATTGCGCTCGGCGGCGGCCCGCAGCACGCCGATGCCGATCATGTCGTTGCCGGCAAATATCGCGCTGGGCGGGTTCTTTTCCAGCAGGATCGCCGCGGCGCTGTAGCCGCCGGTGCTGGTGAAGTCGCTTTCCAACATGCGTTCACGAGGCACCGTAACACCGGCCTCCTGCAAGGCGCGGCAATAACCGGCCAGGCGCATCTGCGCCACGCTGGTATTCGCCGGACCGCCGATGGTGGCAATGTCCCGATGCCCCAACTCCAGCAGGTGCCGGGTCGCCAGATAGGCGCCGTACTCGTGATCGATGCGCACCAGGTCGGCATCGACCCCTTCCAGCCCTCGGTCGACGATCACCATCGGCGTGCGCACGCCCGCCAGGCCTTGCGCCAGTCCCGCATCGCCGCCGGCCGACGCCACGATCAAGCCGTCGATACGCTTCTCCAACAACACCCGCAGGTAGCTGCGCTGCTTGTCCGGATTGTCGTCGGAATTGCACAGGATCACGCAATAGCCATTGCGCTCGCAGTAGTCCTCGATCCCCCGCGCCAGTTCGGCGAAGTACGGGTTGAGGCTATTGGGCACCAACAGGCCGATGGTCGCCGTGGTTTTCGCCTTGAGCGATCGGGCCACCGCACTGGGCACGTAGTCGAGCGTCTGGATCGCGGCCTCGACCTTGACCCGCACTTCTTCGCTGACCGGTCGGGTCTTGTTCACCACATGGGACACGGTGGTGTAGGAAATTCCCGCCAGCGCTGCCACATCCTTGATTGTTGCCATGACTCAGGTCCGCCGGCTTGCGCGCTGACTGCGATAAGTATCGAGCACCACCGCGACCACGATGACCGCGCCGGTGATGATGCGTTTGGTCGGTTCGGTCGCGCCGATCTGCGCCAGACCGGCGGCCAGGACCGAAATGATCAGCACGCCAAAGAAGGTACTGATGACCGAGCCGCGGCCGCCCATCAGGCTGGTGCCGCCGATCACCACCGCGGCGATCACTTGCAGCTCCAGGCCGGAGCCGGCATTCGGGTCCGCCGCTTCCAGCCGGGAAATCTGAAACAGCGCAGCGATCCCGGCCAGCAGCCCCATCAGGCTGAACACCAGGATCTTGTAGGGTTTGGGATTGATCCCGGCCAGGCGCACCGCCTCTTCGTTGGTGCCGATGCCGATCAGGTAGCGGCCGAACACGGTACGGGTCAGCACGGCCTGGGCAATGAAGATGATCAGCAAGGCGATGATGAACGACGGCGAGATGCCAAAGACGATCGGGTTGGACAGCCAGGCGAAGGCGTCACCGATGTAGGCCGTGCGCGACCCGGTCATCTGATACGCCACGCCGCGGGCCATTTCCAGCACGCCCAGGGAGACGATGAACGACGGAATCCGCCAGGCGACGGTGATCGAACCGGTAATGGTCCCCGCCAACGCCGCGGCGCCCATGCCCAACAGCGCTGCCGGCAGCACGCTCCAGCCCCAGCCGAGAATTGCGACGCTGACCGTCGATGCCGCGAGCGCCAGCACCGAGCCGACCGAGAGGTCGATGCCGCCGATGATCAACACGAACGTCATGCCGACCGCCAGCACCATCAGGTCCGGGATCTGGTTGGCCAGGGTGCTGAAGGTGTCGTACGACAGAAAATGGCTGCTCAGCACCGAGAACAGCGCGACCATGGCCAGCAAGGCACCGGCCAGGCCCAGGTAGGTACCGAGGCCGTAGAAGTTGCCACTGCGTTTGCCGACGGACGTTGCAGTCGTCATGAAAGATCCCTCGGCGCTGCTTCGTTGAGCAGCGCATCACGTTTTTGATAGCCGGCGAATGCGGCGGCGAGCAAGTCATCCTGGGTCCAGCTGTCGCGCTCGAAGGTGTCGATCAGACGCCCCGCCGAGAGCACGCCGATGCGGTCGCAGATCAGCATCAGTTCGCGCAGGTCGCTGGACACCACCACCAGCGCCTTGCCCTGACGGGTCAACTCGCCGAGCAAGGCATAGATGTCGAACTTGGCGCCGACGTCGATGCCGCGGGTCGGCTCATCGAACAGCATCACCGAGCAGTCGCGTTCCAGCCAGCGGCCGATCACGACTTTCTGCTGGTTGCCGCCGGACAACTCGGAGACCACCTGGGTGGGACTGGAACTGCGAATGCGCATGGCGTCGATCTGACGCTGGGCCAGGCCGATCTCGTCAGTGTTATTGACGAAGCCGCCGCTGGAAATCACCGGCATATTGCCCAGGGCGATATTGGCGCTGATCGATTGGGTCAGCAGCAGGCCTTCGCCCTTGCGGTCTTCGGTGATCAGGGCGATGCCGTGACCGACCGCATCCGCCGGCGAACGGATACTGACGACCTGCGCCGGCGAGCCCAGCGCAACGCTGCCACTGTCTGCTATATCCGCGCCGAAAATCAGGCGCAGCAACTCGGTGCGCCCTGCCCCGATCAAACCGGAAATCCCGTAGATCTCGCCGGCACGCACTTCGAAGGACACCTCGCGGACCTTGTCGGAACGGGTCAAGCCTGTAACCGTCAACGCGGGAGCGCCGATCTGGCGCGGGCCCATGTCGATCTGTTCGCCGAGTTCACGACCGACCATCAAGGTGACCAGTTGCTCACTGTTGTAATTGGCCATCGGCTCGACGCAGACCAGGTTGCCGTCGCGCAATACCGCGATGCGCTGGGCGACCCGTGCCAGTTCTTCGAGGCGATGGGAAATGTAGACGATCGAGACGCCTCGCGCCTGCAGGCGGGTGATCTGCTCGAACAGCATCTCGACTTCGCGGGCGGTGAGCATCGCGGTCGGCTCGTCGAGAATCAGCACATGGCAGTCGCCGATCAGGTTGCGCGCGATCTCCACCATTTGTTGATGGCCGATGCCGAGCTCGCCGACCAGGGTATCGGGGTCGATGGCGTCGAGGCCGACCTGGGCCATGGCCGCGATCGCCGCCTTGCGCAGTTGCTTGCGGCTGATCCAGCCTCCATGGCTGGGCAGGTTGTGCAGAAACAGGTTTTCCGCCACCGACAGGGTCGGCAGCAGATTGAGCTCCTGCATGACCATGCGGATACCCAGGTCTTCGGCCTGGGTGCGGCTGCCGGGGCGATAATCCTGGCCCTGGAACTGCATCTGGCCGGTGGTCGGCGCGACCAGCCCGCCAATGATCTTCGACAGCGTGCTTTTGCCGGCGCCGTTCTCGCCGGTCAGGGCCAGCACTTCACCGCGCATCAGCGTCAGGTCGATGCCGGTCAGGACCGGTTGGGCGTAAGTCTTGCCGATGCCGCTGACCGAGAGGACAGCGTTCGGGGCGAAAACTGACATAAAAACTCTCCACGTGCCCGCCCGGACGGGCGAGCACAGTTTGTGTCGCCAGAAGGACTACTGGGTCACCAGCTCTACCGGCGTTTCAATGACGCCATTGACGCCGCCGTCGACTTTCTCACCCTTGATGATCTTCAGCGCGGTCTCGATGCCGAACACGGCCTGCCTTGCCGCGAACTGGTCAGCGGTGGCCAGTACGCGGCCGTCCTTGAGCATGGGCTTGATGGCATTGATGTTGTCGTAACCGACCACTTGTACTTTGCCGGCCTTGCCCGCGGCACGCACGGCAGACACCGCGCCGACGGCCATGCTGTCGTTGCCCGCCAGCAGGGCCTTGATGTTCGGGTATTCGCTGAGCATGGAGGCGGCAACCTGGTTGCCTTTGTTGATTTCCCAATCGCCGGATTGCAGGGATACGACCTTGATCTGCGCCGCTTCCATCGCATCCTTGAAGCCTGCGGTGCGGGCCTGGGCATTGGTGGTGGTGGAAACGCCTTCGATGATGCCGACTTCGTCACCGGCCTTCAGCTGTTTCGCCAGGTACTCACCCACCAGGCGCGCGCCTTTGCGGTTGTCCGGGCCTACGAACGGCACCGTGATGTTTTTGCTTTTGACCACCGCCGGGTCCAGCTGGTTATCGATGTTGACCACGGTGATGCCGGCATCCACCGCTTTCTTGATCACCGGCACCATGGCCTTGGAGTCCGCGGGCGCGATGACCAGTGCATTGACCCTGGACACGATCATCTGCTCGACGATACGGATCTGGTTGGCAGTATCGGTTTCGTCCTTGATGCCATTGGAGATCAGCTCGAAGTCGCCGGAGTGGTCTTTCTGGTAGGCCTTGGCGCCGTCTTCCATGGTCAGGAAGAATTCGTTGGCCAGGGATTTCATGACCAGCGCGACTTTAGGTTTTGCAGGGGTTTCGGCGAACGCCGAACAGACAGGCAACGCGGCGGATGCGGCAGCCAGCATAGCGACAGCAAGAAGACGTCCAGCGAATGGCAGCTTCATGGTTTCACTCCGATCTTATGATTATTGTGAGCAACGCTTGCGCTGGCACAGGCTTCATCGCGCTCGCCCCGATCAAGCTATCGGTAGCGTCTCGCAAACGTTTGCGTAATCCGAACTATGCAAATGCTGCCGGCATTTGTCAACGACGGCCAAGCGCTGTTTTGTGATTTTGAATGGCAGAGACAGGCATTCCCGTAAATCGACAATTCCAGCAGGGGTCGGGGCGCTCGGAGAGCCGAACACGAAGGCCCCAGCTGTTCGGAAATCCGGACGACCCAAGGCTGATCCGTTTAAAAATGTTTAAAAAATAATGATACAAATCATTAGGTTACGAGGTATTTCCGATACAAGGCATGTCTGGTATGAATCCTGCTCCATCTGGTAAACCCCAGCGTTCAGCTCGCCTTGGGGCGTATCTAGATGAACCTGCATCAGCACCGTCTGACTACAAGAGAGAAAAATAATGACATCTGTTTTCAAGACCTTCGTTCCGGGCGCCTTGGCCCTCCTGCTTCTCCTGCCCACCGCCCTCCAGGCGAAAGAAGCACAAACCCAACAGAAACTGGCAAACGTGGTGATCCTGGCCACGGGCGGCACCATTGCCGGCGCCGGTGCCAGCGCGGCCAATAGCGCGACCTACCAGGCGGCGAAAGTCGGCATCGAACAATTGATCGCCGGGGTCCCGGAGCTGAGCCAGCTGGCCAACGTTCGAGGCGAGCAGGTCATGCAGATCGCTTCCGAAAGCATCACCAACGACAACCTGCTGCAACTGGGTCGTCGAGTGGCTGAGCTGGCCGACAGCAACGACGTCGATGGCATCGTCATCACCCACGGCACCGACACCCTGGAAGAAACCGCCTACTTCCTGAACCTGGTGGAAAAAACCGACAAGCCGATCATCGTCGTCGGTTCCATGCGCCCGGGCACCGCGATGTCCGCCGACGGCATGCTCAACCTGTACAACGCCGTGGCCGTGGCCAGCAGCAAAGAAGCGCGGGGCAAAGGCGTACTGGTGACCATGAACGACGAAATCCAGTCGGGTCGCGACGTCAGCAAGATGATCAACATCAAGACCGAAGCGTTTAAAAGCGCCTGGGGCCCACTGGGCATGGTCGTGGAAGGCAAATCCTACTGGTTCCGCCTGCCGGCCAAGCGCCACACCATGGATTCGGAATTCGACATCAAAACCATCGAGAGCCTGCCGAACGTCGAAATCGCCTACTCCTACGGCAACGTGAGCGATACCGCCTACAAAGCCCTGGCGCAGTCCGGCGCCAAAGCCATCATCCACGCCGGCACCGGCAACGGCTCGGTTTCTTCGCGGGTGGTTCCAGCCCTGCAGGCCTTGCGCAAGGACGGCGTGCAGATCATCCGCTCGTCCCACGTCAACGCCGGCGGCTTCGTGCTGCGCAACGCCGAACAGCCTGACGACAAGTACGACTGGGTCGTGGCCCACGACCTGAACCCGCAGAAAGCTCGCATCCTGGCCATGGTCGCACTGACCAAGACCAACGACAGCAAAGAGCTGCAACGGATGTTCTGGGAATATTGATTCACCTTCGCCCTCGCCTGACCGGTTCCGGTCGGGCATCGCTCACCACTCGCCCTTTGGCGAGTGGTTGACTCCGATAAAAAATCTCCGCCGTCCTACATCAAAAGCAAAAACAGCTGCCAGAGGAATTTCTTAATTTTAAGTAGTTGCGAAAATGCCTACAGTCAAACACTGTGTGCACGCACAGCTTAATAAGGTAATTCAGTGGCCTCTACCTCTGTTTCTCCTGATACCTATGCACGCATGGGTCTTCGCGTGCAGAAAATCATCGTAGGGATAACTGCTGGCTGATCAGCTTTGACCGGTAATCAATTACTCAATACGCTTGGTGAAAAGCAGGGATCGATGAGCTGAAGGCGTGTTGGCCGACGCGTTCAAACATTAAAACCAGGTTTCCATTTGTATACCGTATTGCCATACACCTCCGGCGTTGAAGTCCGTCTTGCCGAAGGCGTCTGAGGTACTGTATCTGTCCAGATCCGAAGACCAATTCATGAAGCTTGCGAACACACGCAGTTCGGGACGAGTGAGCAGGTCTCCAACGTCAGGTTTGAATGTCGGGGCGATCGTGAATTTCCAGTAGTTACCGTCGACCGCATTACGTTGCAGGTAGCCCTTGGGGTCGAGGTTCATGGTTTGCCAGCTCATTTCGTAGGCCATCTCGAAATTGCTGGTGATTGCATTGGCCAAACGCATGTTCAGCGTCATCCAGCGGTAATTGTCACCCTTGACGTATCTATCCTTGCTTTGTTCGGCCAGCAAGCTGGGGCCGATGCGCCAACCAGGCGCAATGGGTGTCTCGCCGTAAAGTGCCAGACGCAGAGCGCGGGCATCTTCAATCAGTTCACCATCCGAGCCGACGTTCTTGACCTCTGCCCCCAGACCTTGCCCATAGAGCAGCGCCGTTTTGAAGAAGCCTTCCCTGCCGAAAAAGTTTTTCTGGTGATTGGCCAGCATGCTGTGCAAGCCGGAATCCGCAGGCGTCAGACCCGCTTCATTGCTGCGAGTGCCAATGTCGTTTTTGTTTGAGCCAATGGCATTGAACATCCACTGCCACTGACCATTATCGAAGAACTGGTTGGAGGTCAGAATGTAGCTTTCCACATCGGCGTTGATGCCGCCTTCACTGAAATCCCCGTAGTTACGCCCGACCAAGGAATAATTCGAGCGCCAATTCTTGTTCATCTGCACATCGTAGATTCCACCCCCGGTACCCGCCAGATAGACAACGTCCGAGTCCAGCCAGTGGATATCGAAGTTATCTCGATCAAATCGCTTACCTGCCCACAAAGTCGCGTTCTCGAACACTGAATTACCTTTGAATGCAGCGAGATGGTCGAGCTCTGTAAATACCTGACGCACGTTCAGATTACTTTCATCGGCCGTCCAGTCATTGGAGCTTTCCACTCCATCGGCGATGGAAACCGTGAATTTGGAACGGGTGCCGTTTTGCGCATGGATTTCTTTCGACAGGTCTATGCGCATGTAGGTGTCGTCTTCGTTTCCGAGTCGCCCGACTGCCCCCCCGACTGAACCGGCAGGGGTTGTATACGGGCCGCCACGACCGCCACCCAGTCCATCGTTAATCAGCAATCCGGAGCGGGCGTAGCCCTTGAAGCTGAAGCCGTCAGTGAGGTGTTCGGTACTGCCCTGTTTTTCCATGCTTTGCTGACGGGCTTCGAGTTTTGCCAGCCGGGTGTCCAAAGTGGGCGCTGCAATGGCTGTCGCAGTGGACGCAACAGGCTGCGCGGCGGGAGTGGCGAGTTTGATCTGCTGCAATTCCCTGGCGAGTGCCTGGGTCTGTTGTTCGGCTGCGGCGGCACGCTTTTCCGCTGCGCTGGCACGGGCTTCAAACGCGGCCATGCGTTCTTCCAGAGTCGCGGCCTGAGCGGTCGCCGCCGTGGTGCCGAGCACGCCTGCGAGTAGCCAGCTTGATGCTTTCTGCATGTGGATTCCCTGTTTTGTTTTTATTGTTTTGTTCCCGCGACCGGCCATTTTTCGTGAGTTGTGAATTGTCGCAATTGACGAAAAAAAGGATGCCTTATCGCAAATACGCTGCTACATTTGGCGATGTTAACGTTAACTTTTTTAAAAACAAAAATAAAGGGTGCTCGATGAAACATCTGAAATCTCTCCTTCCAGCAGCACTAATCACCCTCTGTGCCGGACTTCCATCCGTCTCGAGCGCGGCCAATTTGACGATCTCGTGCGGTGCGGTGGGTGCGGAATTACAACTCTGCAAGGAGGCTGTCGAGGCGTGGTCGCAACAGACCGGCAACAACGTCGAGGTGGTTTCCACGCCTAACTCGGCGACCGAGCGGTTGTCGTTCTACCAGCAGATCCTCAGTGCGCAGTCCGCCGACATCGACATCATTCAAATCGATATGGTGTGGCCGGGGATGCTGGCCAAACATCTGATGGATCTGCGCGAGGTGCTGCCCGCCAACGCCACCCACGGTTACTTCCAGGCACAGGTGGATAACGCCACGGTGAATGGACGGCTGGTAACAATGCCGTGGTTCACCGACTCGGGCCTGCTGTATTACCGCAAGGACTTGCTCGAGAAGTACAACAAGCAGGTTCCCCAGACCTGGGAGGAAATGACCGCTACCGCCAGGGATGTTCAACAGGCAGAGCGCACTGCCGGGAACCCCAATGCATGGGGTTACATCTTTCAGGGGCGCGCTTACGAGGGGCTGACGTGTAATGCGCTGGAGTGGATCAGCAGCCAACCGGAAGGCGGGCTGGTCAATCCACGAGGCGACATCGTGGTCAACAGTCAGGCCTCAAGAACTGCTTTGGCCCTGGCGAAAAGCTGGGTAGGAGACATCTCCCCGCGTGGCGTACTCAACTACACCGAGGAAGAAGGGCGTGGCGTGTTCCAGTCGGGAAATGCGTTATTCATGCGTAACTGGCCTTATGTCTGGGCCCTGGTACAAAGCCAGGACAGTGCCGTAAAAGATAAGGTCGGCGTCGCTCCCCTGCCCCGCGGTGGCAAAACCGGCACCCATGCCTCCACCCTCGGTGGCTGGGGCCTGGCGGTGTCGCGTTACAGCGCCCATCCAAAACTTGCCGCAGACCTGGTGAGCTACCTGACCAGTGCCCAACAGCAAAAACATCGTGCTCTGACTGCCGCCTATAACCCGGTGATCGAGTCGCTGTATCAAGATCCCGAACTGCTCGCGGCAATGCCTTATTACAGTCAGCTCCACAGCATTCTCAACGACGGGGTCATGCGCCCCGCCTCAATAACCGCCGATCGCTATCCAAGGGTCTCCAATGCGTTCTTCGATCGAGTGCATGGCGTGCTGGCGGGCGAGTTGCCTGTCGACCAGGCACTGGCCGAACTGGAAAGCGAACTCACGCGCATCAAACGCCGGAACTGGTAAGCCACAAGGAAGGAAATCACCATGTCTGTCTCTACTACCCATGCCCCTTGTGACGAGCTGCTGCTCACCAGGGAAACACCTGTGCAGCGTCGTCGAGTACGCGCCGCCTGGCTGTTTTTGACACCGATGTTGCTGTGTCTGGCCCTGGTGGCGGCCTGGCCGCTACTGCGGACATTCTGGTTCAGCCTGACCGATGCCAACCTGGCGGACACCAGCGGCGGATCCTTCATAGGCTTGAGCAATTATCTGTTCCACAACGGTTCCAGCTGGTCGGGCATCCTGGTCGATCCACAGTGGTGGAACGCTGTGCGCAACACGTTGCATTTCACCGTGGTATCGGTGGGACTGGAAGTCGTACTGGGACTGCTGGTGGCGTTGCTGTTGAACATCAAGTTCACCGGCCGTTCCCTGGTGCGTGCGTTGATTCTGATTCCCTGGGCGATTCCTACCATCGTCTCGGCGAAGATCTGGTCATGGATGCTTAACGACCAGTTCGGCATCATCAATCACATGATGCTGAGCGTCGGCCTGATTGATGCCCCCCTGGCCTGGACGGCAGATGCGGATCTGTCGATGTGGGCGGTGATCATCGTCGACGTCTGGAAGACCGTACCTTTTGTCACGCTACTGATGCTGGCTGCCTTGCAGATGTTGCCGAGCGATTGTTACGAAGCCGCCAGGGTTGATGGCATTCATCCGCTGAGAGTGTTCTGGCGTGTCACGCTTCCACTGCTGATGCCTGCATTGTTGGTGGCGGCGATCTTCCGCATCCTCGATTCCCTGCGGGTATTCGACGTCATCTATGTCCTGACCTCGAACTCTTCGAGCACCATGAGCATGTCGGTCTATGCCCGCCAGCACCTGGTGGAGTTTCAGGATGTTGGCTATGGCAGCGCGGCCTCGACTCTGTTGTTTCTGGTCGTTGCGGTAATTGCCATGCTTTATCTCTACCTCGGACGCCGTCAAATGGAGGTTCGGTCATGAGCCCACGCCTACTCAAAAAAGCGCTGTTACGTCTTGGTTTCTGGTGCCTGATCGGGGTTTTGCTGCTGTATGCGGTCTTCCCTTTCTACTACGCCATCGTGACTTCGCTGAAGCCGTCCAGTGCCTTGTTCGAGGTGAGCTACTGGATCGAAAACCCCGACTTCTCCAATTACGCAGCGGTACTCCACCAAGCCTCATTCCTGCGGGCTATCGGTAACTCGCTGGTGGTTGCGCTTTGCGTGGTGACGCTGGCGCTGTTCCTCAGCGTGACCGCCGCCTATGCCTTGGGCCGAGTGAAGTTTCGTGGGCGTGGCACGGTCTTGATGATGGTTCTTGGCGTGTCGATGTTTCCCCAGGTCGCGGTGCTGTCAGGGCTGTTCGAAGTGATCCGCGCCCTGGGCCTATACAACACATCCTGGGCGTTGATCCTGAGCTACACGATTTTCACCCTGCCCTTCACCGTCTGGGTGCTGACCACGTTCATGGGGCAACTGCCCCATGAACTGGAAGAAGCGGCAATCATGGATGGCGCGACCCCCTGGATCACGCTGACCCGGGTGCTGTTGCCGCTGCTCTGGCCCGCACTGGTCACCACAGGCTTGTTGGCCTTCATCGCCGCGTGGAACGAGTTCCTGTTTGCCCTGACCTTCACCCTCACCGACACGCAACGCACGGTGCCGGTCGCCATCGCCTTGATTTCCGGCGGTAGCCCCCATGAGTTGCCGTGGGGGCTGCTGATGGCCGCATCAGTGCTGGTCACCGTCCCACTGGTGATTCTGGTGCTGATCTTCCAGCGCCGCATCGTTTCCGGTCTCACTGCCGGCGCGTTAAAGGGTTGATGCCCAACAAACACAAGGAACAGCATCGTGATCAAATTGAAACTGGACAACGTGAACAAACAATTGGGCGGCATGCGGATTCTTCGTGATGTCAGCCTGGAAATCGCGGCGGGTGAATTCGTGGTGTTCGTTGGCCCTTCGGGCTGCGGGAAGTCGACCCTGCTGCGACTGATCGCCGGACTGGATTCGATCTGCGGCGGCGACCTGCTGATCGACGGGCGACGGGTCAACGACCTGGAGCCGCGCGAGCGTGGCGTCGGCATGGTGTTTCAGTCTTATGCGCTGTACCCGCACATGAGCGTCTACGACAACATCAGCTTTGGCCTCAAACTGGCCAAGACCGAAAAGAGCAGCCTGCGCGAACGCGTGCTGAAAACAGCGCAGATCCTTCAATTGGACAAACTGCTGCAACGCAAGCCAAAGGAACTGTCTGGAGGGCAGCGCCAGCGTGTGGCCATGGGCAGAGCCATGGCGCGGGAACCGGACATTTTGTTGTTCGATGAGCCGCTTTCCAACCTGGATGCATCTTTGCGGGTGCAGATGCGCAACGAAATCGCCCGTCTGCATGCTCGACTGGGCTCGACAATGATCTACGTCACCCACGATCAGGTGGAAGCGATGACCCTGGCCGACAAAATTGTCGTGCTCAATGGCGGTCGCGTAGAGCAGGTCGGTTCACCGCGCGAACTCTATGAACGCCCAGCGAGCCGCTTTGTCGCCGGTTTTCTCGGTTCACCAAAAATGAACTTTCTGGCGGCGCGCCTGCATGCCCCGGGCGAAATCAGCCTGGTCGACACCCCCGTTCTGGGTATGGCCTCCCTGCCCTTCGACAGCTCGAACCTGGCGGCGAACACGCAGCTGAGCCTGGGGATTCGCCCGGAGCACATTTCGCTCAAAGCGGCGGAGGGAACCGTCGGGATCGTCGTGACCGGGGTCGAATACCTTGGCAGCGAAACCTATGTGCACCTCGAAACAGGTCAGGACGAGCCACTGATCTGTCGTTGTGAGGTCAACGCCGGATGGCAAGCGGGTGATCGGGTAGCACTGCAGCTGGACATCGACAACCTGCACCTGTTCGACGACGACGGCACGGCCTTGGAGCGCCACCCACACGCCATTGAAAACCTGCCGAATGACGTCTCTCTGCGCTCAGTCCGAGCACGGGCCCTATGACTTTGTCTTCGAATAACATGAGCGATCCAATGTCTTCTTCCCTTGACCTTGCGCAGCGTGCACTGAGTGACGGCCTGACTCGCGCCATCCACGATTATCGACCCGGTTATCATATTGCTCCCCCGGCAGGCTGGATGAACGACCCTAACGGGGTGGTGTACTTCCGTGGCGACTATCACGTTTTCTATCAACACTACCCCTTCGAAGCGAAGTGGGGCCCGATGCATTGGGGCCACGCCAAGAGTGCCGATCTGGTTCATTGGCAGCACCTGCCCATTGCGCTGGCACCCGGTGATGACTTCGACCGTGACGGCTGTTTTTCCGGTAGTGCGGTGGTGTGTGGAGATACCCTGGCGCTGATCTACACGGGGCACACCTGGCTCGGAGACGTGGGTGACGAGCGCTCGATCCGTCAAGTCCAGTGCCTGGCCACCAGTGTCGACGGCATCCGGTTCGTCAAGCATGGCGCCGTCATCGAGACCGCGCCGCAAGACGCGATCATGCACTTTCGTGACCCCAAGGTATGGAAGGAGGATGGCTATTGGTACCTCATTGCCGGCGCGCGTCTGGGCGATATGCCATTACTCCCGCTGTACCGTTCCACGGATCTGCACGTCTGGGAGTTCCTTAACTATGTGTCTGGCGGCAGGGAGGGCGATGGCTATATGTGGGAGTGCCCGGATCTGTTCCGACTGAACGGACGCGATGTGCTGCTTTACTCCCCCCAAGGCATGCCCTCCCAAGGTTACGAACGGCTCAACAAGTACCAGACGGGTTACCGCGTGGGTCGACTAGACAACGAATGGAACTTCGCTGGCGGGCCTTTTATCGAGCTGGATAACGGCCACGATTTTTATGCGGCGCAAACGCTATTGGCCGCCGATGGTCGGCGCCTTGTGTGGGCATGGCTCGACATGTGGGAAAGCCCGATGCCGAGCCAGGCCCATCACTGGTGCGGCATGCTCGGATTGCCACGCGAACTTGAACTGCACGACGATCGCCTTTGCGTATACCCGGCACGGGAGCTCACCGCACTGCGCAAGGCGCCATTACCGGGCACGCCGTGGTGGGATGAGTCGGGAACCCGCTGGGCGCCGCACGTGAAGGGCGACATGCTCGAAATCCATGTGCATCTGGATCTGCTCGGCTGCACCGATGGCCATCTGGGAGTCGCCTTGCGCTGCAGCGACGATGGCGATGAACAAACCCTGCTCTATTACGATGCGGCGCTGCAGCGTCTGGTGCTTGACCGCAGCCGCTCGGGCGCGCAAGTCACCGGTCAGCGCAGCGTATCGATAGACCCGATGCAAGAGCACCTGGAACTGCGCGTATTTCTCGATCGCTCCTCCATCGAGGTGTTCGACGAAAACGGGGCCTTCAGCCTCAGCAGCCGCCTCTATCCCCGCCCCGACAGTCTGGGGGTCAAGCTTCTGGCAAGCGGGAGTGGCGGGCGTGTCTCCATTCCCAAGGCATGGCCTCTGGCATCAGGGTGGCTGTGAGCGCTGTCATTCGAGTCGCGAAAAGGCCGGACCCTGTGTCATGATCCTGCGTCAACCTGACCGGCCTCACCTCGCATGACTTCAGTGAAAGACGTTGCACAGCTGGCCGGCGTGTCCCTGATGACGGTTTCTCGAGCGCTCAACAATCCGGAAAAACTGAGCCCCGAAACCCTTCAGCGGGTGCGTCGCGCCATTGAGGAACTGCAATTCGTACCGAGCCTGTCGGCGCGCAGGATGCGTGGCGACAATCTCCAGGCACGAACCATCGGTGTGTTCGCACTGGACACCGCGACCACCCCGTACGCGGTCGAGCTGCTGCTGTCCATCGAACAGACCGCGCAGCAAGCCGGCTGGAATGTATTTATCCTCAACCTGCTAAGTAACCCGCCCACCGACCAGAATATCGACCTGATGCTATCGCACCGTCCCGACGGACTGATCTTCAGCGCCATGGGGTTGCGCCAGGTGTGCATTCCCGAGCGATTGAAGAGCAAACCCCTGGTACTCGCCAATTGCCTGGCTGATGACAGTCGGCTGGTCAGTTATGTGCCAGACGACGAAATGGGGCAGTATCGGGCCGTACATCACGCACTGAACCACGGCTATAAGCGCCCTCTGTGTATCAATCTGCCAAAACAGAGTCTGGCCTGGGGTCTGCGACAAAAAGGTATGGAGCGTGCCTGTCAGGCATTCGGACTGGCGCCTGACGCGCTCCTGCAATACGACCTTTCCGATCATGACGCTTATGGTGAAACTGCAGCCATGCTCGACCGGCACATCATTGATGGTCGTCCCCAATTCGACATTCTGATTTGTGGCAACGACCGTATCGCCTTTTGTGCCTATCAGCTGTTGTTGGGCCGTGGCCTGAAAATTCCCGACGATGTCGCCGTGCTCGGCTACGACAACATGATCGGTATTGCTGAGCTGTTCATCCCGCCGCTGACCACAGTGCAACTGCCGTACTACGAGATCGGTCGCAAGGCTGCCCGGCACCTGATCGAGACCCTTGAGGAGTCGGGCGCCCAGCCAGTTGATTGTCCATTGGTGGTCAGGGCATCACTATAAGAATCAGTTCGGTGATAGCACACCCGTTTGCTTTCGATTTGCCATTAGCCTGTCACGCATCAGAAGTGTTTCGCCGCCATCAATTCAACCGCGGGCTGGCGCCAGCTCGGGCCGAAGAAAAACTTAACGTTGTGTCCGGGATTAGTTGACCACTACACCCGACCGGTTCCGGTTGGGCACCGCGCTCACCACTCGTCCTTTGGCGAGTGGTTGACTCCGATAAAAAATCTCCGCCGTCCTACATCAAAAGCAAAAAACAGCTGTCAGAGGAATTTCTTGAATTTTAAGTAGTTGCGAAAATGCCTACAGTTAAATACTGTATGCACGTACAGCTTAATAAGGATAATCCTGTGGCCTCTACCTCTGTTTCTCCTGATACCTATGCACGCATGGGTCTTCGCGTGCAGAAAATCATCAATTCCCCCACCGCGCAAAAAGCCAAAGCCGCCTTGATCTTCCGTCTGCCGGACGAACCCGTGGACGAGTGGGAACAATTGCTCGAAGAAATCGATGAGAACGACAACGTCACCCTCGCCTATCGCGACGATGGCGGCGTGCAGATTTTCTGGGTTGTGCCGAAGGAAGATTGAGTCGATGAGTGTCCGCTGGTTTGCTTTGCTGTTTCTGTTGGTCACCCTTGGCGCCCAGGCTGGCGCCCCACGCACCTTCAGCGAAGCCAAGAAAGTCGCCTGGAAGTTGTACGCCCCGCAATCCACCGAGTTTTATTGCGGCTGTAAATACACCGGCAACAAGGTCAATCTCGCGGCCTGCGGATATGTACCGCGCAAAAACGCCAAGCGCGCGTCCCGCATCGAGTGGGAACACATTGTCCCGGCCTGGCAGATCGGCCATCAGCGTCAGTGCTGGCAAGAAGGCGGGCGCAAGAACTGCACGCGCTACGATCCGGTCTACCAGAAGGCCGAGGCCGACCTGCATAACCTGGTGCCGAGCATCGGCGAGGTTTATCTAGGAGCGCCTCAAGAATCCATTTTTGTTGACAGCTATGCTGTGTAGCCCAAGAGACGTTCCACCAATGTCTACGTAGATGGTGATCAAAAAAATGCTCTAGAGATTGCCGCGCATTCTATGTCCAGGCTCAGCTACATCCTGCTAAAACGATGCCTATCCTCCAGCGGCACTAAGCTCAGAAAGGCATATGCTATCAGTGAGGAAGGTCACACAGGCTAATATTTGGTTCTTCACAGATTGCAGGGAAGCCGCTTTTGGTCTTCATGAAATCGAATTCGCTGTCCCGGTACCTGTAGGCCAATGCGCTTAATCACCTTGATGCGGTTGTTGATTCCTTCCAGTTGACCGGTGTGCATCGGCCAGCGAACCCTGCTCAAGATTCCCCGCCAGTAGCCCTCCAAGCGCTTGGCGAACTGTTTGAAGGCCGATATTTGGTTTTCATCCGCTAGACGCAGCCAATGCTTCCAAGGCAATCTCCAGCCCTATGCAGTGCTGAGCGACCAAAGTGCTTTGAGCTCTGCTTTCATCCTGTAAGCCATCATTAGTAATTAATTGGCAGCTAGAAGATCCTGCAGGTGAACCTGCTGACGTCGCTCTTGAGGTTTTCTGGATTGCGCAGCAGCAACCTGCGAACTTGCTTGATGACCTTACAAGCGGGTTTGTCGTGACATAAGCGGGTTGGTTTCATGGATGCGTACTCGATCTTCTGATTCCGGCTCGACTACGTTCCTCGACGACCCACAGTACTCGGTGGGTATCGGCGCTCAACACAACGATGGCATAACGATGCCCTTTGAACAGGGCAGATTCGTCCTTGACCAATCGCCTGGGTCAGCTGCAGGCAGATCATCCAGCTGCGTTTGTAGGGCCCGTCGCTCCAGTTGCCTCATAGTATCCAAGTGCGATCCGAATAGATGAGCCACAAGCAAGGTAGGGAGCCGGTCGGCAGGTTTGGATGACCGATTCGGCGAGGCGACGCGTCATCCCGGGGTAACGATCAAGCCAGCTGACAGCCTCCATTCATTTACCGGAATCGCCGCATCCAACTCGCCCGAGTTCGACATTTAGCCGCACTCATTGCCCGAGAATGGGCGGGTATCGGATAAGTCGCTGACAGTATTCATGGGGGGTTGTGCTGGGTTCGTTACAGCCGCTGCTGGTAGGAAGTAGAGCGGCCAGGGGGATGAGATCGATTAGCTGCGCGTCACCATTAGGCCCTATAGACAGAAAAGCCTCCCACAACGAAAGATACTTATTAATCTCGTGCGTTAGAAAGCCAGTTTGTTAAATGCATTTTCTCGCACATATATTTTGAAGCGCTTACTCAACTTATCGTTGACTAAGGACACAATGAATTCAAAAAATAAAATCCGACTAATCTTTACGCAACCTGTTGAGAGCAGCGACCATCTCACTGAGCTGAACATTCAACGCCCTATTCCTTTTAATTAACTCTTCATTTTCGATGGAAAGTGATTCGTTCAACCTAACAAGTTCAGCGCTTGACTCAGTAAGATTTTCCTTGATCGCAATAGTTAGGGCTTCTGCCAATTGCAAGCTTTCTAACGTTAATAATTTCTTTTTAAGCGAAGCTAATTCTGCAATTAATTCTATTTTTTTTAGCCTTCTACCGCTCAAGCTTCGCGCGCTTTTTGTACTTATCCAATACTCATTGAGCTCGGAATTCATTTGGGCAATAAAATTAATTAGATCAGGTTGGCGGCGGACATTGAGGAGACTGGGATCAACGGAACAGTCCTTGGCCAAGCGCCGGAGGATAATCTTACGCTCGTTTATGGGAACATTCACCTGAGAATCAATCTTGGATTTAATTAGATCAAAATAAACGATACAATGAGCGTACAATTTTTTTCTTAATGGCGAGTTTGCCCATAATGGAGCATCTGCAATTCCTAATTTCTTTCTATAATTATCAAGACTAAAATCCATCAGTTCCGCTCCAATCTACGACGTATAATTTTTACAACATCTGCGCTCATTTTTTTTATAGTGTCAAGCGGATGCGTGCTGGCAATATTTTGATGTGCTATTGCAACTCGCTCCAAAGTCCTACACTGGAGTTCATTGTTCATATTATGCACACATCCACAACATAGCTCAGGACAACTATTGACCTCAATTCTAGGCAAACCAGTGAAATGGTCAGTACATTTTGCTGTGTATTCCTCCCCTTTTCGGAGCGCACAATAGCCCCATTCAAATGCAGTAAATCTTACAAAATTATCGGCATGCTTTATTATAAAATCCGTTAATTCTTTGTAAGAAATAATAGAGACAGTTTTCAATTCTATCTCTAACCGTTTAGCCGCCGGCCCGAAAAATCTATCGTCCATCTTACCCCTTGCGATCCGATGCATTACCTCCATCAAGTAATCGCGTTCAAGACTAATTATTACTGACTCACGGAGCTTATTGGCAGTATAACGCCTCATTTGAAACGATCCCTTTACATGACGATAGTGCTCTCTCAATTTAGGTAAAATGTTTCCATCAAATCGACGAAGAGCGAATTCGGCAAAAGTATGCCGTGCCTGGTGCGGGCAAACTGAGCGGTGGTGCTGAATGATATCTGGAAATTTCGGGATAATTTGCTTCAGGTAGAATTGCGAAAACCAATACCTCAACGTAACGGTTGCATATCTACTATCCAACAACCATTTTTCAGGTGTCCAACCTCCCCAATGCAATGCGGCGTTGAACGCATTCCCACGAAAACCACAGTGAAAAAGAGGAACGTGATACTTTTGTATATCTACCGCACATAGGCTTTTCATAACGTTTGCAGCTTTTGCCGCCATACCATGAAGAGACCGCGGAAGCATCACCCCTTTTTCGGTTTTTGTATTGACTGTATCAAACCACCATGAACCTTCATTATCTTGATAAAAATCACTTATATCCAATTTCTGAATTTCATTGATTCTAAAGCCGCTAAGCAAAAGAATGATTGCAAGTCCAGCCTTCATTATTAACTCACAAAAATCCCCAAGCTCCGTGAGGTTTTTCCATGGAAGACAACGGAATTCGTCGGTACACTTTTCATCCACTAGCTCACCAAATTTAATGAACGATGAGTACGTCTCCGGTTTAACATTTCGATCAATAGATTTATTTTTTTGCCACTCACGATAGGCTTTAAGCCTATCAAATCCTTTGCCAGTATCAAACCATAGCACCGGCGCGCAGGGAGAGCTACGCCACGATTGAAAAAACACCTGAGCTAATACTGCCTCTTCGGATTCTATAATGGTAATCGCTTCATTTAAGATAATCGACGCACATGCAAGAGGAATTGAACCGTAAGTCCCACCTTCCACCCACTCCTCGTATTCTAAATTCGATGCTTCGAGAAGAGGTTCCATTACCCTCTTCTTAAAACTTTTATTTGCTACAAATTGAAATCCGTCAAAAATCACTCCCTGATTAAAAAGCTTATTTGATCTGTTCAGCAATACGCATATTGTGCCAAGAGTACTTCTCCCCATTATTTTACTTCGATCATTCACAGACAACATAAGGTGTCTGATCATTGCCTGAGTTTCGGCAAGATTCAATGACCTAAGAGTTCGCTCCGGATGAAATTTATGCCAATATTCGCAAATCCTTTGAAGGAGTGCTACTTCCGATTTCGCGGCGGAAATACTTGACGGAACGATCCTGTTGTTTTCGTCAGCGTAACCTCTCGCAACTTTACCTTTCAAAAACAACAGCTGCCCTAAGGCAATTTTCTCTTTTGAACATTCCCATTCAAAGGAAAGATTGATCATTGCCCCCATATTTACATCCATTATTCTAAAGTGCGTATCGCCGATTGAATTGGACGTCGTAATGTCCTCACCAGCAGATTCCCGCCAAGTTCTTACGACCTTTGCCATATGTGGCCTCCATTTAACGTATAATTGGAGCAGGAAACACGTTATTCAGTAACAAATCTCGTCCCTCACTCACTGTTTTTTTATCAAACCGTTCAAGAATGGCGTCGACATAAGCAATTTGCATTACTAATGCGCTTGCCCTGAGGTTTTCAATAGTTGAAATCTCGTCTAACTGCTTTGCGCACTCGTCTCGATAAGATATGAGCAACGCTGCTTCTACCGGACTGATGATAATTATGGTAACTTCATCACGCTCTAATTGCCCAAAGGGCGTAATGCTCCATCCTTTTTTCTGGTGAGCGTCTAATAGAGAATCAAACTCTTGTATGTCACTCATATTCGGCGCATCGGCTCCCCATCCTAGAGATTCTTTAATTTGCTCCACCGTCAGAAAAATATTCTTTTGGCACAAATCCTTTATTTTCCTAGCGTCAGCGACCATCAGTTCACCTACAGCAGTGGCGAATGCTGCGCGCTTATCTAACCGATATTTAGTAGTACTCGCATGAATATAATAACGTTCCTTGACACCGGGAGAATGCGCAGTTGCCGCAGCTCCCACAACTTCCTCCGAATATCGCTCAAAAGCTTCTTCACTTTTGCTTCTACCTGCAACATCACTGTGTCTTGAATCTTCATCCAGAATCGCGCGAGATTGAGCGATTATATTCACCGTAACCGATTGCCTCGTTTTATCGCAAATAATCTCCTCTCTATTTTTTGATGCAACTCGTTTTTTGCGCAAGCAATCATTATGGATAGAAATCTGCTCAAGAATTTTCGCGAATGAAGTAACTTCCTCGTTGGCATCTTGCATTTGATCATAGAGCAATGTATGCGGCAGCGAGGCGAGGATTAAAGGCTGGAAAAAACAGCTCTCTATTACTTGAAGAGAACCAGGCGCTGTCACATCAAAAAGCATGTCGCCAGCATCAGGAAAGAGTCTTAAAAAATTAGAGCGAACGTTGGCGTAATCCGAGTATGCAACATACCTAATTGAGGTTTTAGGATGAAGAGGAGTTTGATGATGAAACTGTCCAGATCGCCCTTTGGTATAGTCGACTGATACAGAACTTGGAAGTATTTTTATATCGGACAATAGCAAATTATTTATCCCAGACTGCTGTATGCGGTCTGTTGCCAGAAGCCAAGCAAAACAGATTTCCTCAGCAGGCGTATGCTTGATTAAAAATAGGTAATCCAAATTTGTAAACAATAAAGGAGTTGGCCATATCGTGTTAGTGTATAAAAGCCCTCCCCTAGTCGTTAACCCTGACTTGATGTAGGTGTCAGCTTGCAAAATAGAAAGTTTGTCACCAAAACCACACTGGTTTCGAATAAAATTCACTTGATTGCATAGCAAAAATTCTTTAAGAGCGGGATCTTCGCTAGCAAGAATTGCTGCCGCCATGTGTTTGTAATCACGCTTATAATGCCCACCAGAGGCAGTCCACTTTAGTTTGCTGAAATCCCCTTCACATTCACTTAAAAGCTTTTGTAACTGACGTTCTACCGCCTTATTAGCGCGCAAGCTATTTCGAAACTTATTCATCAACTTCAAAAAGGCGCCACAAAACCTCATACATGACCGAACTAGAGCTCGCTCGTCTCTGGTTATCCCAGTCGTAACCTGACTTAAACTTAGATGTGTTTTTGAACGAATGTTGGGAACTGATGGAATATACGAACATATCTTCTGCAACTCCTCACGCAAATGGTAGTGCTCACTCTCCAAACACATATGCTGCATCGCCCACTGCACTGCCTGCCTTAGTTGCGCTATGTATTGACAAATAGACGATGCAGCATGCTTCTTTCGCTTGAGATATGTGTGATAACATTCAACAATATCCGCTGGCAGCGATTGCGCTCCTATAAACTCGTCTTGAAGCCACATAAAGACCCTGGCCACAAGTCTAAACTTGGAATAATTTGCATCAAAGTCATCAGTTTGTGTTTGCGTTAGGTAATTCAGCAGTACAATACAAAAAGTACACATTCTGAATATTCCTGGAGATTCAATGTAATGCTCAGTTTCTTTTCCTTTACTGGTGCTTCGCGCGATAACTTTCGCAAATGTCTGCGAATAAGAAATGGGCGGTTTTGGTTTCTGATGTGCAGTGCCCTCGATTAGCAAAAGCTTTGATGAATCACCCACGTGATACTCAGTCATTTTCCAACGCCTTCCGAACGTTTTCCCGGTGGTGGATCAATGCGTCAAATACAATGTATTCTCGTGTTGTGGCTTCCTTTGTGTGCCCCATCTGCTCTGGAACGTAAAGCCAAGGATCAAATCCGTGCCGATAGCAAAAATCGACTAAATTAGTGGCATACGTATGTCGTAAACAATGAAATGTTAAGGTTTTGTAAATTTCGGCACTTACGTAATGATGAGCAGCGGTGTCTTCGGGTAGCTCTCTAAGCATTCTAGAAATTTTGTGCTGCATAGATCGACTTGCCGACGTGAAGGTATCAGTTGCGTATGACGACCTAAGTTCTTTTCCATGCGCAGAGCATATAAGTGGCCCATCGGGAATATTGTTTCTACGCCGGTCAATAAAATATTTTATTTTGTTTGTTAAGACCGGCGGTAGGTCAACCATTCTGAATTTGTTACCCTTACCAAAAATTTTAACCACAATTGTTTTACTTCCAGCTGCTCCAGCCTTTGAAATCAGATCCTTCAGTTCAGCCGTATCAAGATTACGCTTGTCAGTAACTTCACTTGTACGTAATCCACCGTGAAATCCAAACTGCAATGTTAGCTCGTTGCGCTCCCTTATGAAATCTGATTGCCCGCTTACTCCGCTGAGAGTTTGATCAAAAAGAACTCGATCAAGATATTGGTTTTTCAAGTTAAAATTTACTTTCCATTTTGTTTTTTTCCTTTTTTCTTCCTTTCCAAGCTTATAGTTAAATTTAAACTTTTTTGGTTTACTCAACATACCATTCTCCCAAGCGAATTTATAAAAACCGGTATAAGTTGATGTTTGCCGATCAATCGATTCCTCCTTGAGCCCCCTTCGCATTATTAACTCGAGATGGATATAACTACTAATGTCATTATCTGTTAACTTTCTCCAATCCATCTTCGTCTGCTTGCAATAACAAAAAAGGCTTTTTAAATCTACAGCGCTTGCCCTTTTTGAATGAAGAGACCTTCCTTCCTTTGCCTCTGAAAGTGCCTATCAAGTCGAGGTTCGACGCCAGAAGGTGATGATCAAAAAGTCGGACATCAACGAACAACGGCTGCTGATCATCGTCACGGCGATGCGCAAACTGCTAACCGATGACTATTTCAGGACGCTGCTTCGTAACGAAGAAATTCCGGATATGCCCAAACCACTGGCCGACCGGATAATGGGAGAGACGCCGTGATTACAGAGGTCAAGCAGGCATTCGAGCAGCGTGTCATTGCGATTCCCCTAGAGCGAATCCTACCCTCGCGCAAGGTCGAACAACTGACACCCGGAAGTAAAAAGTACGCCAGCATTTTGAGTTCCATAAGAGAACTCGGAGTCGTTGAGCCATTGGTGGTTCACCCCAAGCCTGTCGTCGCCGATGGAGTGACTTCGTTCATGCTTTTGGATGGGCATTTTCGGTTAGAGGCACTCAAGGCATTGGGGGCAACTGAGGCGCTATGCCTGATTTCGACCGACGATGAGGGCTTTACCTACAACCGGCAAATCAACCGACTGACACCGATCCAAGAACATAAAATGATCATTTCCGCTCTGAAAAAAGGCATCGCAGCTTCTCGCGTTGCGGCGGTGCTTGGGATCAATGTGGAGAGAGTTCACGAGAGAGAAAATTTGCTGAAAGGCATAGCGCCTGAGGTAGCAGAGATGCTGAAGGTTCGCATGGTATCGCAGGATGTGTTCCGTGCCCTTCGACTGATGAAGCCCATCCGCCAGATTGAAACAGTTGAAATGATGATCTCTGCCAACTGCTTTACGAGAAATTATGCACGAATGGTCTTGGCGGCGTCGCGACCGGAGATGCTGGTTGAGAAGAAGAAAAAACCAAGTGACGTCAGTGCCGTTGACATAGCCCGCATGGAGCGGGAGATGGAGAACCTCCAGCATGATTACAAACAGGTTGAGGACACACTGGGTGAGACCATGCTGGTCTTGGTTGTGGCCAAGGGTTATCTCGTGCGTATCCTTCGCAATGATGCCATTGCCGGCTATCTCACTCGCTACTATGCGGAATTGCTTGAGGAGCTGATGTCTATCATGGAAGCCGTAACCTCCGATGCCAGGCAGTTAGAACGAGAGTAACGACCTCCCCTGTTCTCTGCCAGGTTGCCTGGCGCAAAATCAACATGAATGTGCCTGGAGTACCGAGCGCATAGGCAAATTACTACCGCGAGGACTGCAGTTCGCCGCAGGGTTGTGTCGGGTCTCTTGAAAGCCGTCAGCGCTATGGCACTTCCTTGGGTGCGTGAGCAGCAGAGCTTCTTCTTGATAGCCTCTGCTCGACATTCCTTGTAACCAAGAAATGCAAAGCCCTAAACACACTGAGGCGCCGTCCCTCCCAAGCGAAAAGCACCATGCGCTGTCATAAATTGTCTCAGCTCAGTCCTGCACAGCGGTTGAAATCATGGAGTCATGCCGGTACTTGTAGAGCACCATTCTTTAGCAGGGAACGCCTCCATGCAGCCACGATTCAAGGTCATCAAGACCACCAGACTGGGCGATGGCAGTAAGCAATACAGGGTTGTAGATCTCGTGGAAGGAGGCTCAGCTAGCAAGCATGGCGTATTCGAAGTCAGGGCTGATGCAGAGGCTGTTTGCTCGCTATTGAACGCCGAGCATCCACGGGAGAGGAGCGTACGTTGCGGCACCGCTTGACCCCGCTGATCTGCTGGGGGCCAGAATGCCTAACGTCGAGTAACCGCCTGGCATTGGTCAACGTCTAGAGGATCGGAATGGATCCTCACTCTGACAGGACACTTTGTAACCGCTCCAGGTTAACCCGCTGGCACTCACGCTCAGCTTCCTCTCGGGTCTGATAGGTTGGCTTAAGCCGAAGCTTTTCCTCATTATCATAGAGGTTGAAGCCTATAGGGGCGGTTTGGCAGTAAAAGCGCGATCCGACGCGTATCGAACCCGTTTCCGTTGGGATTGCAGGCACCACAACAAATCTCGAAATCATCTTCACTTCCTCTCCAAGCTCCCCTCACCATTAGTAGCTATTGGCCACCAAAGCAAGCAGCCTTCCGCAGTTTCCGATGAGAAGCACAAGCAGCCTTCAGAGGTAGGCAGCATCTTGAAAAGGGATGCGTCGTTTTTGATCAAGTGCCCGCGCATCACCTCACCCCTACGTTCAGTAAAGTTTCCAATAATTGACTACGATTGTGCGCTACGCCCCTAAAGAGGCCGATAGAAACAAGCCATTCGCCGTAGCAAATCCCGTTCGGATAGGTGCCTCTTCACCAGTGGAATCTGGGTGGAACTTTCAAGCGCTGCTGACCCCATACAAAAGGCCCTCAAAATAATCGGGTGAGCAACTCTGCGCATTGCGGCACAGTTCCGCAGTGGCAATTGACAGGAGATCCAAATGCTTCTGCTCACGGACATGCAGCGCGCGTACCTCAGGAAAATACGAGCCCTCAGTGAAGACCAACAGGGCAACGAAGTCTTTGCTGGCCTGACGCTCGAGGAATCTATGCGATTCAACTTTTTGAGCGAGTCGCTCTTGGGGCAGAAGCATCGGACGCAGGAAGACGTCGACGAGTATCACTCCCTTGTCCAGAAGCACGAACATACCCGGACTCAAATGCTAAGCGCAGAGGTGGAGGCCCAGCAGAACAGATCGGGGCGTCATTAAACTCATCTAATTTCGTATGATCTGGGCGGCCACCCTGGTGGGCGCACGTGTCCAAAACTTCGATGGCCTGTGATCATGCATTCAGGTAAGGGTCGGCCTTATTCGAGTTGACCGCTCACAAGAAATAATCTCGGACTAAGGAACTGTATTTCACATTCCGTCCCTCCTTCGGCCTGGCTATCCCATCCGTAAAGTCGACCCCATCGATCGGTGCGCCTGAAGCATCTGCTCTTTGAGCCCGTTCCGCATGTTGCTCGACGAGTTAAATCGTTGTCGATTTCGTCGGCGTCTCGCAGTGGCGCATGGTAATGGACTGCTCAAGCGTGTTTGGCCCCCTGCCCCATACGTAATTCATATCCCTATCATGGCGTGATTTGCTGAGCAGCATCGCTTGCCCACTTCGTCGTTACACAAAAAATTTACATAGGTAGGCCATCATCGTCAGGACGATCACCACACGGCGCGTTTTTGACATTCGATGACTCCTTGGAGGCCTGCCAGCTGCGCAATTTCAGCTACGATTGCTGATGGAAGAACATGAGGCTATGACCCTTTTGACTTCCATATGAGCAAACAGTCCAAGGCCTGAGCTCGTGAATCTCACCCATTAGTTCCTCGTTGGAGCCGATTGGCCTAGCGACGTCGCCATGGAGAGGTTTACTGGTGGGCATCGCCTTGAAATTGTAGCTGTGCGGAGACGTTTCTGACCCGAGCCGGCCTGCCAATGACACAGAGCAGGTTGAGCAAAAAAAATAAAAACAGATCAAGCAAAATGGTACTGCAATGAATGTCACGCGAAAGTCCCCTCAATCCACATCCTGTCTCAACCTGGCCCTTCAGCGAAACAACCTGCTTTTCAGCGAAGCCCAAAGCTTGAGCTGCGCGGCCCTGGATATCCTGGATCGGCCCTACCTGGATACGGCCGCCTTCAGCCAGTACCAGGAAAAGCGCCGACATGCCGATCTTAAATATGATCACGCCATCGAGCACCTGCGATCGCTCATGACGCAATACCACCTTCCCCGGCATACCCAACATTTTCGATAACACAAGGCCGCCGATTTGGCTTAAATGGCCATGGATGTCTGATTCAACAGGGAGATGAATCGTCATGTATAAAATGAGTGCAGGTTATGCCTGCGTGCTGGTGAAAATGCTTTCGGCGCGAGGATTGGATGTCGACCGTCTGTGCCAGGAGTCTGGGCTTGATATGGAGCTCGCAGCTATATCGGGATCATTCTGCGAACGAAGCACTATCTACCGCCTATTGGATCTGGCGGCTCAGGCTTCCGGCGATCCAAACATCGGTTTGAAATCGGCCGAGCACTTCCATCCAGGCATGTTTCAGATCGTCGGCTATACCATGATGTCCAGTTCGAACCTCAAAAATGCATTCGAACGACTGGCTCATTTCAGCCCGTTGATCGGCACAGGTTTCACCATGTTTGTTGTCCAGGAACAACAGCATTACCGCCTGGCCACGTTCGATCACCATCAACGCGGCTCGATCAAACCCCGCCAGTACACCGATGCCAGCCTCGGAGCCCTGCTAGGTGTTTACCGCTGGCTGAGTGGCAACAAATCGTTGAGACCGCTGTGTGTGGAATTTAGCTATCCCCAACCCAAAGACATCCATGAGCATCAGCAGTTGTTTGGCTGCGAGCTACGTTTTGGGGCAGCCAATGACAGCATCCTGTTCGACGGCGAGGAGCTACTGCGTCCGTTGCGCATGGCCAACGAAGCATTGGCCAAGCTCCATGTAAGCTATGCCAACGGTCAGCTTGACCTGCTGAATGACTCCACCGTGGTGTGCAGGATTCGTGCGCTGATCGCCGAACGCCTGAGCCAGGCGCAAACACAGCGCCAATGTAATATGGAATCGATTGCGGCCGCGCTGAGCATCAGCAAGCGAACATTGCAACGGGCACTGGAGAAGGCAGGCACGCAGTTCACGAATATCCTGAACCACATGCGTCAGCAGCTGGCCGACTTCTATCTGCGCCATTCCCATTTCAATATGCAGCACGTGACTTACCTACTTGGCTTCCACGACCACAGCAGTTTTCACAAGGCTTGCCTGCGCTGGTTCGGCATGACGCCCGGTCAGTATCGAGCCTGTCAAGAATCACTCGAGGCCAAGGAAAACAAGATTCTTCTAGCCCATTAAGGGAGGTGTTATGCCGTGGGGTGAGCGCCTTGGTGCTCACCTTGGTTTACGCCTGGCGAAAAATCATCCGCCGGAAAATCCCAGGCCAGTCTTCGCAATATTCAGGTCAGGGTTTGGTACACCTGCGCGTAGGTGTTGCGTCATCACCCATGTCTAAAACGATACCTTAGACTGTGTCCTTACATCTCGGGCTAAAAGTGACTGAACTCACCATTGATTTGAGGCATTGCCTGCTTCTTTTAAGCCTGGATAATCATCGAGCCCAGTCCCAGCGTCAACGTTCGTCAGCTCGTGGACGGGTCTATGAACCACCCCTGCTTCAGCATCAGCACGCATCTGTTCCAGTTCTTTGATGAACGCTTTGTCTTGAACCGTGGGCTTCGTGGTGTATCGCTTGCGTTCAGGTTCGGGTTGGGCGGCATACGTCGTTACCGCATCAGGATCGCTCTGCAGCTTTTCTTTAACTTGAGCTTCCAGCATCGCACGAAGTGCGTCTTTATCTGGGGGAATTAGCAATTTATTACTCCAGTGACAGAAAATTAGAGGCAAAAAGAGCTATGTCATTTGGCCGCTGATGAAATCAAAATTGTAGTTTGCTTCAGTGAACACGCCAGAGATCGACAGCTCCCACCGACGGGCTCGAAGTTTCAGACAGAATTTCGCCGGCTCGCAGAATTTATACGATTGGGCGCCAATCGACAAAGCTGCGCCTCCCGTTCTGAATGGACGATTTGAAGCCGTTCCATGTTGTGCCGCTGGCACTCATACTCGGCCTCCGCTCGGGTCGGATAGGTGGTCTGCAGCCGCAGCTTTTTCTCGTTGTCGTAGAGGTTAAAACCTACGGTCGCGGTTTTACAGTAAGAACGCGTTCCGTTGCGCATGGATTCCGTATCCGTGGGTAATGCAGGAACAACACCGAATCTCCAGGCCATCTTCACGTCCTCTTCGAGTTCACCGTCGGGCCACTCTAACTACTAACTATTAGCGGCTACGGGCCACTACAGCAAGGAACGTTTATGCGAATCCGATGAATAGCTCGAGCTAGTGCTATGGCCCTCGACGGCACATGTGCACTGTCGCTTTGGCAGAACACCTTTCTAAATTATCCTTGCTAGCTCCGTTCAGCGCATATGCGCGCTTTCTCTGATGTCCCCGTCTGCCTTATGACTCCGCCTTTGCCACCTTTTCTCTCGGAAACCTCAGCACTGCATGGGCGACTTTTACGCTTCATCATTCGGGCGGCCATCCAGGTAACCTTGTCTGATCGTTGCGGGTGGTAACGTCCAATTCCGCCAGCATCAGTCTAAAAGCCATCATGCGCGTCGAGCATAGCTTCCGCTGAACAGTAAGAGCTTCACGCATTGCCGAAACCTCCAGAGCATAGGCGTGGGCTAATTCCCGTTCCTTTGTGCACTGGAACGCAATCGAGTCCTTGGTCGGTGTCGAAGATTGGCCATCCGCTGATGGAAGTGAATCGCTGATAGTCATGATTATTCCAGTATGGGATGGCTGGTACCTATCCAGACCAAAATCCGTAGAACGATTCTTAACTCCGATGACGGGCGGTGACGGTTATCTTAGAATCGGTCATCTGGACTGGCGGCTGGGCAAAGGAAACGACCCGCCCTCTGCTTCACCGTAACCAGCCAACGTTGATCGGAGACATTAAACGAATTGTTTTCAGGGTCGCGCATCTCGAAATAGAGCATAGACTCAGAGTCTTACTTCAGATATGTCGGCACGTTTCGCCCGGCTAAGGAATCAATGAGTGAACGTAAACTGGGAAGGGATATTGCCGATTCAAGGAGAGATTATCGTCATCGAAGACGACCCGACGTTGCGTTCGCTGATGGTGGATATCGTGGCGGAAATAGGCGCAAAAGCAGTGGCGTTCGACACCGCTGACGATGCGTTAACCTATCTGCTGGAAGCGCATGATCAGTGCCGACTGGTGATCGCAGATCACGGTGTTCCAGGACAGATTCAAGGTATCGAATTCATTGAAATGGTCAGAGGTAGATGGCCGTACATCGCTGCAATTCTGACGTCCGGGTATCTGATTGACCCCGCGACAGTACCTGCATCAACCATATATCTGAACAAGCCCTGGTCACTGGACGACCTAGTCATCGCGGTTGCGTCCCTACTGCAGCCTGATCACCCCATCCGTAAGACTTGAGTCGATGTGACTTGGTGGCTCTGATGCTGCGAGTCCAGCATTTACCGCCGCGATCACGCAGATCTTTTTGCGCGCCGCCATTTCAATTCTGAGTTCGCCGATCAAATTCGAGATCGCCCGACTGGACGTGAGAGCCGATGCCAACACGCCGGGGACAAACAGTTCGACATGGCCCGAGGAAGGTTCAATCATCTTGATCAAAAGCGCCCCCTTTGGGTTCACCGTGCAGGTGCAGGAGCGTGGTAATAAACCGCTCTCAATGATATGTCGGAGCTCAAGAGCAGAGATCATGACGTTCCTTCGAATGGGGAATTTGCACTCAGTCTTGTCTAGGAAACCCAGTAGTCAAGGAAGGCGCGGAAGCAAATTCACGACCAATTGTTTCGCCTGCCCTGGCGTTGAGGTGACGTAGCCGATCCTTCAATTTTTTTACTGCTACGCTTGGGCTTTTTCATGGAGGAAAATCGATGCCAAATTCAGACCTGCTTCCATCGTTGCTTTTCAAGATCAATCAAAACCAGCTCGCCCTCGAAGCCGCGATCATGGAGCTCACTCTGTGGGTCGAGCAACGCGGATCAGCGGAGGTCGCAGGTAATGTTCGCGGTGCTTTAGACACGATCAGCAAGAACGAAAAGTTCATCAACTTGAGCCTTGCGGTGCTCATGGCACCTGAGTGATCTACCAATAGTCACGGGCCTGGCTTGCGGCCAGCGCACTCGATCATCCTAATAAAATGCACGCCAAAGTCATGGGTCTTGAGTTATCCGTCCAGCCTTTGCGATGAACTCAACCGTCACACGTTTCGTCTAGAACATAAGGGCCGAAACCTAAGCCCGCATCCCGGTAAGTTTCAAGGACATCGCCATGACGACTATCACCGCACGCTTGAATTACATGCGCGACACCCTACTGGGCCCAATCGCAAAAAGCGTTGAATGCAATGTCGTCATTACGCCTATCACGCCGGGCGCTTTTCAGGTGCAGGTGCTATCCCCAGTGCCAGGTGACTTGCACAAGGCACATTCCTTGACCATTTTCATTTCTCCAGGAGAACACCTAATTGGTACGGTCGCTCACACGCGCAATTTAGATAACGGTGATTTGGAATTGCAGATCGACGTATGACAATCCATATCTAGGCTGACGGCTACTTCCGAGAGGAATGCCGACATCACGGCACGACTTCACCCGCTTACGCTTTCGTTCGGTCTCTACGATGTGAAAGCTACGGATCGAGTCCCCACATTCATGGCTGGCCGCAATCGGCCATAACGTACAACTGGATAATGTCTCCTTTGGGGTCGTCGCTTGTAGCTGTTCGAAAGGCAGCAATCGGCCAAAAAGCCGCCATTCCGTAGACTAAAAGCCTACTCACTGTGAGCACATCTCCGCTGCGCTTGGCCGCATTCCCACAATCCCCACCGAGGACGCCATCAAGGCACTTTTTTGGATGCGGCAAGCTCAAAGTATTGCGTTCGTCGTTATATGACCGCTGAAGATGACATTTTTATTACAATCCAATGACAAATCTCGCGGATCAAAAGATGAAAGTCAGAGCTACAGTCATTTGCGAGAAAGACAGACGTATACTGCTCGTGGGTAATTGCACTGACTTGACCACTCGTTTGCATAGGACCTGACCAGCTGTTTGCATGGGACTTGACCAGTTGAGCTTCTAACCGTAATCGACCAGGAATGGTCATCAGCCGCATTTCCCCTAGCAGTGTAAAAAACGGGTTTACACGATTCGGTATACCCGCTCGAGATTTGCCACTCCAGGCAATCAGCCAGTCCTGACTGGTTGGCTTCGAGTAGTTTCTCCAGCGTGCTGGCGTTATCGCGCAAAAATATGCTTTTGACCCTGTTCAACCGTGGACGGGAGTACGGGGGCTAGCTATCGTCGATAGTCATCATTCATTTTAAAGGAGGCCGCCCGTTAGGCTCCGTGATCTTTAGCGCCCACCTGACGATGTGAAGCCGGCTATGTATCAACCCAAGCCTCTGGAAACCTCTATAAAATGGACCAACACACCCACGAAAACCACTACGTACCAATCTGGTACCAGAAGCGTTTCCTTCCCGCGCCTGGAGCGCAGTTTTTCTATCTTGATCTGTCACCCACCATCTATCGGAATGGCCCAGGAAAATCGGTCTCCAAACGCGTCCCGAAGAGCAGCTTCAAAAAAACTGATCTCTACACTACCTGGCCTGGTGGACAGCCAAATGATGAAATCGAACGTTTGCTTTTTGGAGAGATCGACAACTCTGGAGCCGTTGCGATTCGTCAACTGACTGGTGGTAAGCCAGAAGAAGTTCATGATGCGTTTACGCCTTTTTTCGAGTACTTGGGTGCACAGAAGTTACGTACACCGAAAGGTCTAGATTGGATCAATGCGCACTACTCGCAGCTTGATCAGTTCGGGCTAATGAGAGAAATGCAGCAACTGTTGACACTGAACTTGACCATCTGGAGTGAAGGTGTTCGAGAGATCGTCTCCGCAGAAAAGTCGGACGTTAAATTCATCATTTCCGACAATCCTGTCACCCTTTACAACGCTGCCTGCCCTCCAGATGCACCGACATGTCACTACCCAAATGAGCCGTCCGTGCAATGGAACGGTACACAGACGATTTTCCCTCTAGATGCCGAGCATTGCCTAATCCTTAGCCACCTCGACTACGCGAAGCAGGCAGACGGTGTCGACCTGTTAGCCGAGAGACAGAATGCCCGCAACTTTGGAGAAAGCCTGGTTCGAACGGATGCATGGATCCGATCCAGGTCGCTGTCCAGAGAGCAAGTGCTGGCAATCAACTACCTTCTAAAATCTCGCGCCTGCAAACATGTGGCAGCGCCTGTGGAAGATTGGCTCTATCCGGAACAGGAATACGCCGGCGATTGGGGCAAGATCGCGGAAGTGCTTCGCCCACCAGCTGACGAGCTTTGGCATTTCGGCGGGGAAATGTACGTTGGGTACGAAGATGGCTCTACCCACTATCAGGACCCTTACGGGCGTACGTCAGGCAGCCATGAGTACCTGAAGAAATCGCCTCCCTCAGAACTCATCGATGATGAAGCCGAATGCGGTTGCGGTTGCGGTAGCGGGTATTCGTTTACAGCGTGTTGCAAGGATATTCCTGAAGCGCATAGGCCTACCTGGTCTGTTGCAAGCATTCGAGAGCGGAACCTAATGTTCGTCGGCAAGGTGAAAAACATCCTTGGACTGGACAGCGGCAAAAGCTGGAACGACGTGCGCGCAGAACTCAACGACGAGCACGTAACGCAAATTTATCGGTGCCTTCAAGCACTGTGGCCAACTGATACAAACTTCAGGGAGCTTTGGCCGCGGCCGGATCCTCGGATTTTCCGGGCGGTTTACATGGGGTGTATCGACCCTCGCACTGTGGTTACCAGTGTGCTGAGTTGGTCCAGCTACTTCGACGAGGTAGTTTTACTCAACCCGTTTATCAATCCGGCGTGTGTACGCCCCGAGTTCAGCCCTGTCGAAAACCCGTCTCAACACCGGGTGCAGACCCTGAAAAATGTAATGCTCCTACTGGAGCTTGAGCCCTTCATTCGGGCAGGTATAGTTCATTTTGTTCCTGACCCAGGGGAGGTGGAATTCGCTTTTGGTAAAGCGATACGGGACATGGCGCAAGCTCGCGTCAGTGATGCAGGGGACATTCACGATGACACCGGTATGTTTAAGCGGCTTGCCGAGGACGACACTGAGCGACTGTTCTCACGGCTACCACTTGGCTCTATCAGCAGTATCATCCGCCAATCGTCGCCTCATCTTAATAATGCCGCTGTCGATGAAATGGCGCGAAAGTTCAAGAAGCTTGGGGATGATGACCCATTGGCGCTGCTACAGCCGACTCAGCCAGGAAAGGATCATAGCCAGCTCATGGCGTTTCGCTGTGCACCGCTTGAACTTTCGATGTTCCTGGCGCAAGTGACCGGCGCCGCAATATTTACGGACCTTCCGATTTTCTGGCGGCAGTTGCATGCCGCAACGCAAGCTCAACCTACATCTACATACTGGCTGCCGTTTACAAATTTGACCGACCAGTTGCTCTTCTCCCTGGCAGAGGTACCGCACGAAATCTATCGAATGCGGACATCTGTAGATTTAGCCAATTTCCGAGCGGTTTTTAGATCTGTATCAAAGTTGCTTATCGCGCCTGAGGGCGAGATTGCAGGCCAAGTTGAGCAGCTTGCAAATGACACTGGTATTGCCTCTCTGGTCGCTCAGGATTTTTGGGCAAGGGAATGTCCCGCTGTTTTTACACGACGACTCAGAGTTACGATACCCGATGAAGGATTTGCCTATGCCGGTGTGCAACGCCAGGTCCTAACCTATGGACATGAGGACGCACTCAAGACCGTTCCACTAGCTCTGTTGATAGAATTGCCATAAAAACTGTATTTCGAATGTGGCAGCTTTTTCATGCGTACGATCTGCTCAAGCGGTTGGGATCTATCTGTAAACGATGACCCCTTTTTCGTTGAGCTCTTGAGCCTCTCCCTACAAATAGGCTAGCAATTGCTGCCTGAAATGCTGGGAAAAACTCACCTGGTAGCTAGGTCCAGTTGCGCCCACGCCTAGTGAGACGATGTTTGTAGGGGCGGCACCGATGAATTGCTGATCTTCGCTTTCAATGTTTTTACCCAGGCCATTGTCATTGCCAACCGGGTCACTCATTCCTAGTTCTGAGCTGAAGCTGAAAGCTGGCACCTGCACCTCATTTAGCACCGCCAGATCATCCGGCAAGTCTTCTGCAATTCGCTCGGCAAAGCCATGCAGCGTCGGCTCCGCTAGCATGAATAGCCAAGCCTGATTATCCGATTCACCTGTACGTCGAAGCACTCGTCCTAACACTTGCCGATAATGCAATTCAGTGCGGATGCGGCTGAGATAGCAGCACACTTGCAGGCGTGGTATGTCGGTGCCTTCACTGATCATCCCAACGGCGACAATCCAACGACAAGAACTTTGTCTGAATGCATTGATCACTTGCTGAGCATCAGGAGTTTTGTTGGTAACGATGCGGCAAGCTTCCCCTCTGGCATTCAGGGCCTGAGCAATTTCTTGAGCGTGCTCAATGTCGGTGGCTACTACCAACCCCGCGGCATCCGGCTTAGTCTCGCGAACCTCTCTCAGCTTGCTGCAGCCAAGATCGAGCAGTTGAGCGATCACCTCATTATGCCGAAGCAGTTCTTCGTAGGTGATTGGAGATTCTCCCAAGAGATTGGCAATGCTGGGAAACACCCTTACGGAGCTATCAGCACCTATTTCCTCAGTGAGTTTGACTTTCTTGTTGTCGAGTAGGGTAATTCGAGGAGAGCGACAAACACCGTCTGCAATTGCTTCTTTTAGGCCATAGCGGTAGTCGCAGATCAAGTGCCCTTCGGGTGTGGAGTATCTTGCCAATGCAATGGCTCGATCATCAGAGCGCCATGGGGTTCCGGAGAGGGCCAACGTAAAGGCAGCGCGATCCTGTATTCGGTGTAGGATCTGCTGTCCCCAAGCGTTGCAGAGCAGCGGATCATGGCCAGCACAGTGGTGGATCTCATCGAAGACCACGAGCACACGATAGTCATCAAGAAGCTGCCAGAAAGCTTCATCTCGATGTTCCATGGCTTGGTAGGTGAATGCCGCACCCGCGGCACCGATCCGACCGTCAAGGCGCCTGCCAAGTACGGCAGCAAAGGTTGAGCGAAAACCCTCCACAACCTGGCAGGACGGCGCGAAGCACAAAACTAGCTCGATTCTATCTTGCTCGAGCAATCGGCTAGCCAACTCTGCCGCCATACGCGTTTTGCCGGCGCCAGGCGTTGCCTGGCAGAAAAAATGTGGCATGACAGTAAAGTGGGCCAACGCCGTGTTGATACATCTGTGTTGCCAGTCTCGGAGCGATCTGATCATTGTGTGGCGGCTAGCGTCTTGAGTGTTTTCTCGATCGCGCGGAGATGGCCCAGCAAACGCGAACTGCGGTCTCTCGCTTCTAGATACTCGCTCTCGACCTTGTCACGCAGATACGGCATCTCATCCAGAAGCAGCTTGTACCGCTCCGCCTCGCCCATCGAAGACAGGAAGTCCAAACGGATTTCTTTATGGAGCGATTTTAAACGTTGATCTGAACCTGTCGGAGGGGCTAGAGGTGCGGCCGCATCATCGAGCACTAAAGGTTCCTGGTATGGTTCCGGCGCAGTTTTAAGGCTGCTCTCAAAGCCGTTATCGATAAGCTCCAACTGCAAGTGGGCCGGAATGGGTTGTAGGTGGTAGACCTGTCCCCGCGCAAGACGCTCTTCATCGTGTGCAAGCCAGCCAATGCGTAACATTCGGCGGATCTGCTCATACACATAGCGGCGCACATCACCGATACGAAAAGTCATGCCATCCAGGCGTTTGGCATACGCATCACGAAGTTCCCGAGTCGTAAACGTTGAATGCCCTTCCTCGTGAAGCAGCTCATACAGACGCTTATCGAAGATATACGAGGCAGATTTCATTGAGGCACCAGAAGAGTTAACGCAAAAGAAATACGGATTATAATCCGTGGCCCCTGCGTCCGCAAACACACGATAGTGCCGCCTCATGTGAAATTGAGGCGGGCATGGATACGTTGGCGAAAGCGTTAGGGGAACTCATTCGGGCACAGAGAAAGGCCCGCAGGGTTTCTCAAGATGCATTAGCTCTAGCCTGCAACATCGACCGTAGCTATATGGGGCGGATTGAGCGTGGTGAAGTAAACATCACGGTTGAGAAGCTGTATCGCATCGCAAGCGAGCTCGCTTGTGATCCATCCTGCCTATTACCTCAGATGTCAGAGCTGTAGATCTGCATCTAGTCAGGAGCTGCTCTCAAGAAGGCCTGAGGTTGCCACCACTGTCATCTTGCTTCGTGCACGCGTGCTGTCAGAGGAAGAGCTCAGCCGGCGGGAAGGGTTCTGAACGTCCTTCAAGAATACATTTCCAACCCCAGCTCCGAAATTTAGAGGCGCTCTCAAAGTCTTTGATATCCTCTGGTGAAATATCCTTAATGTCAGACCTAAGCTCAAATCTTGGTCTCATGGCAAACTCAACGTCCATCCCCATTTTACCGTGAATTAACCGATGCATAACTTTGACGCGCTGAGGCCATTCCAGGCTTTTCCCTCTGCGGCTTTTATTTTGATAAACCATTGCGTTCAAATAAGCTGAAGCTTGCACGTAGTCACTGCTCACCATCGAAACTTTCAAGTGAGGCAGCACTCCTAGGGGCAATATATGCCTAATAACCCAATCTAAGAATGGAAGTGCTATATGACGAGACTGCAGTTCAATTCCAATCATTAAAAGTACATTATGCAAAGTATTTGCCGCTTTTACAGCCGTGGAATCGCGATTTTGCTGAATTGCTTCAAGAATCAAGCAAATGAGGCAAGCCATACTGTCGAGACTGGCACGTTTTTCAAGCTTATCTAACAGCCGCTGTGTGACAGGTTCGCGTTTCGAATACGCACACAAACCTGAAAAGCCTGACGAATAGATCGCCTCTTGCACATCGACACTAAGTTCTCTCATGTGCGTGTCTAATTCGATATCTTTCTTGGCTACATGCCGCATTATTTCCCAAAGAGGGTGTTCCACTTCTCGAGTTGAACCAGGCGCAAGCAGCTCAACGCGTTTAAGCGTTTTCGATTTCGGGGTGTTGAGGTCGTTGTCGTAACCTTCCCACTTACTTCGATAATGTCGAATGGTCCCATCACTGTTTCGTTGGAACGACTCCTTTTCGAAGTATTTCTCCAGTGCATATGCGGTCGACAAGTGAGTGCGTTGCTTGAGCCCTTCGTACCAGTAGCGAGTTCGCATCGTATCAATCGGACTTCGTAGCGGCGATTTTTCTTCACTTGAAAAATTCCGCATCTCATCTGGAAACGCTGCATAGATTTCAGCTATCCGTTTAAAATCAGTCATTTACACCGGTCTCTCGAAAGTCCATACCGTAAAAAATGTAGAAGTCTTACGGCTGGAAGGCAAGAGCTTGGTTTATTAACATTATGCGTGACTACACGGGACAATTGCGTCATGCGAGAAGACATTGAAATAGAGGCTCTCGCCTCCGAATTGGAGGACGACCTTGTGGACCGTTACGGGCTTATGCTCGGAAGCAATGCGCTGTCGCGGGAGTTGGGCTACGCATCGCATGAGGCATTTCGCAAAGCCAAACAGCGAGGGCGAATCGAGGTGCCATTATTTGATGTGCCAAACCGACGCGGTTCCTTTGCGTTATCGAAAGAGGTGGCTACATGGATTGCCAAGCAGCGTTTGTCGCTTGCGAAGCTGCCAGACGGTATGCAGGAAGAGGCTCAATGACGTGATCGATATGATCTGCTACAGGAAAAAGAGGGAATGATATGAGAGCTGACTGAACCCTAATACGGTGGTTCTGGAGCACAAAAAAGCCCGGGGTTGGCGCCCCAGGCTTTTTTTGGTTATGTCAGGTTTCGACGCCAAGACATCGCTATTCTGTGTTCCCTTGCGTTCGGCGTCAAGCCGGCCAAACCCCGTTCATCTGTAAATTTCACACGGCGCGATTTGTGAGGCGTTCACACGCCTGTCGCGGGGGAGCAACGATGAAACTACCAGTAGAGAAGCAGCGCGAGGTATTGCGCCTTTTGTGTGATCTATCGCTTTCTAACCGAGCCATTGGCCGATTAGCGCAGGTATCTCACAATACGGTTCGTTCACTTCGAGATCAATTAAACCAAAGTGGCGAAACCTGGGAGAGTCTCAAGATTCTCGACAACAAAATGCTCACTGCTCGGCTATACAGCGACGCAAAAGAATCAGTTAATAGAAAAGTTTGTCCACAGTGGCTACATATCCACGAACAGCTTCAATTATCTGATATGACTCTGGAATTGTTATGGCAAGAGTATCGGGGAAATGAGCCTCTGGGAGTTTCTTATGCTCAATTTACGCGTCTCTATAAGGCTTGGCTAAACACCCAAAAGATCAGCATGAGACAGATACACTTACCAGGCGACAAGATGTTCGTCGACTTTTGCGGGCGAACGATGCCTGTAACAGACCCAGTAACAGGACTTGTCAGCAATGCTCAAATTTTCGTAGCTACATTGGGAGCTTCGGGGTACACATTCGCTACAGCCGTTTCAAGTCAGACGACTTCGGATTGGCTTCGTTGTCATGTGCGAGCTTTCGAGTTCTTTGAAGGTACACCCAAATTTGTTGTTCCCGATAATTTGAAGGCAGCAGTACTTAAGACGACACGTGACCAAATTATATTGAATCGTGCGTACTCCGAACTTTCAGAGCACTACGGCGTAGCCGTTACGCCAGCTAGGCCTCGAAGACCTAAGGATAAATCATTGGGTGAGATAGGCGTTCAAATTGTTCAAAGATTCGTGCTTGCGAGGCTTCGCACACGTACATTTTTCTCACTAGAAGAACTCAATGAGCAAATATTTCACTGGATCGGTGTTTTGAACGATAGGATTACTCGAACTTATCCAAAAAGCCGGATGACGCGTTTCCTTGAGATTGACTTGCCAGCTTTGCAGCCACTACCTGAGAAAAGCTACAACTACAGTCAATGGGTTTACCACGTCCGCGTGGGCAAGGATTACCACGTTGAGTTCAATGAGCATAATTATTCGGTCCCTTATCAGTTCGCAAATCAGATTGTAGACCTGCGCGTAAGCGATGAGTGGCTTGAAGTCTGCTTTCAACGGCAAATCATCAGCACTCATCGTGTAGGTCACAGTAGAGGGTTCAGCACATTAAGAGAGCATTTATCTCCCAACCATGGGTACTTTCAGGATTCCCAACCTGAAATGTTATTGGTATGGGCAGAGAGTGTCGGTCCCGAAACTTTATATTACGTCAAAAAAAATCTCGAGGATCGTAGGGACTTCGCCACTGGGCTCCGGGCTGTGGCTGCACTTAAGCGCGACGTACGTAAAGGAAAAATTTTGTCTTCTCGGTTGGAGTCGGCTTGCGCTTACGCCAATTCGTTGAACATCCTGAGCTCGGAACGCCTGCGATCAATTTTACGTAACGAGTCTGATCTGCGCCCTTCGTTCAGAGTTTCAACACCACTCATCGAGCACTCAAACATTCGCGGCGCCCAATATTACGCCACGCAAGGAGATGAACCGGTATGAAACAATCAATGAACACTTCTCAGGGGTTGCTGAGCCTTGGTTTGTCGGGAATGGCAATGGCTTACGAGCGCCAACTGGAGGAGCCATCCCTGATCAAACAGCCCTTCGATACACGATTGGGTCTGATGATGGAGGCAGAGACATCCGAACGCGAGACTAGAAAGATTGAGCGCTTGCTAAGAGCAGCCAAGCTGCGCGAGTCGGAAGCAACCCTTGAAAATATTGAATTCAAAGCCAGTCGGGGGCTTGATCGCAATGAAGTCATTGCTCTGGGTGAATGCGAATGGCTGCGACGTCGACAAAACTTAATCATCACCGGTGCAACCGGTACCGGAAAAACCTGGTTGGCTTGTGCCTTTGGAAATCAGGCCTGTCGATTTGGCAAAACTGTGGTCTATCGCACCGCCATAAAATTATTCGAAGAAATATCCCTATCTTGGGCGGACCACACGCTCCCGAAACTGCGTCGTCAATTGATCCGAGCCGAGCTACTGATCATTGATGATCTTGGTATTGGAGGCATCGATGCACAGCTTGGTCCATTTCTCCTAGATGTTATTGATCAACAGGCTCAAAATGGCTCGTTGCTAATCACCAGCCAATATCCAAAGGAGAAATGGTACGACCTGTTCTCTGACCCAACGATTGCAGACGCTATCCTTGACCGAATCGTGCACAAATCTCATGTTCTTCAGCTCAAGGGTGAGTCTATGCGCAAGGTCAAAAGCCGCAAGCGCTAAGCCTTTCGCCAGGCGGGAGGTGGGGCTGGTAGTGGAAGCGTCAAAAGCCCTCCGACCGGTGATGTCCAATGCACTGGTCAGATCGAATGCAATTGGTCAGATCGAATGCAAATGCCTGGTCAAATGGTATGCAACTAACTGTTTTGTAGGATGTTTCATGGATGAAGCCGTCTGCCCACGACCTATAATGTTTCGGCTGCGTTTGAGGAATTCACTGGCGGCCGTCATTTTTTTGGAGCGTTATGGCCAGTCAAAATCTTTCAAATCTCCTCGCTCAAGTCACCCAGATCGTTGAACTCACAGGCGTTTTGCTCTCGAAGGAGTGGAATCGTGCGGATGGACCCCGCGGCCAGGGCGACAAGGCCTTAGTTGACGTAGAAATCGAAGATATTTTGAGGCCTGAACTTCTCAACCTACTTGGGTGCGATTTTTGGGGTGAAGAGACGGGGCACTTGCTCACGGGGCATGCCTGGTGTTGGGTTGTAGACCCAAACGACGGCACAAGTGATTTCTTGAAGGGGCTAAAGGGGTCTGCTCTGTCGGTGGGTCTGCTGCATGAGACTATCCCAGTGCTCGGGGTTGTGTATGCCCCTGTCACTCCTGAGGGGCTTCCTGATTGCATCGGTTGGGCAGAAGGTGTTCCACACTTGATTCGCAACGGCAAACCAGTAAGCGTACGTCTTGCTGATAAAAAGCTCTCGAAAAGCAGCACAGTAATGGTCAGCGCCGCGGCGGTGAATAAACCGGAGCTCAATCGTGAGCTGTGCGCACCGGCGTGTTTTCATGCAATGCCGTCAATTGCATACAGACTAGCAAGAGTCGCCGTCGGCGATGCTGTATGTGGTGTCTCGCTCTATCCTGTCTCAGCTCATGACGTCGTAGCTGGGCATGCGCTATTGAGAGGTGCAGGAGGGGTGTTGCTGGACGAAAACGGAGTCTGTATCCGTTACACGACAGAGGCCGAAATGGCGACTGTATCGAAACGATGCTTCGGCGGATCACCTTCAGCGTGTCACAAATTAGCAACTCGTGAATGGGAACGAGTGCTTCGATAACATTTCATACGAAAGCACAGCTGCGTGTTCCGAGTACAACCTGCGTACCCCGTGTAGTGTCATCAACGCTTCGACGTTCCATTGTATGCGAAATTGCACTCCACTTGAGCACCCGTTTGCATTCGACCTGACCAGTCATTTGCATTCGTTCGGGCCATCGATTGCATCGGATTTGACCAACACGCTTTCCAACCATGATAGGTAGAGAACGGCCAGAAGCAGCCGTTCAAGTCATTCAGCCCTAAACCAAAGATAACCAGTGAGCAGCTTCAATACGTGCTCAGCCGCATAGGGTCATGAGCTTGATCAGCAACGAAGCTAAGCTGAAAACTGTCTATACCAAGCAAGATGTAACTGCCAAGTGGTTACGGGCACACCCGAACATTTATGACATACATGCGACCGTTAGGTATTGGAGGCAGCAGGAAGCACTCGTTTGAGGATGTCGGCCAACGTAACAACGCCCAGCAAGCGATCCGCGCTCACGACTAAAGCAAGCTGAATGCTCGATTTACGCATGCGCGCAAGTGCTTCATAGACGGGGGTTTTCGCATCAAGCACAAAAGCTTCTCGTGCAAGCTCATGCGCAAACCGAGTCTCTGGCTCAAGCAAGGTGTCGCGTACGTGAACCACCGAGGGTTGTATACCCTCGGTTCCCAGCACGAGAATGCGCAGGTGCCCGGACTGAATGGCCGCAGTGCGGACATCCGCCACCGTCGCATCCCGCGTAACGTGAACCAGCGCCTCCCCCTCGATTAGCAGAGCTTCGACGGGTAGGGTGCCCAGGTCGATCAGGCCAGAAATCTGCTGCTGCATCTGCGGCTGTAGCGTGCCCACCTTCGCCGAATGCTCAACGAGTTGCCTTATGGTCTCAATATCCTGACCACCCACTGCGGCGCTTTCAACTGGCTCAACACCTGAGGCTTTTACGAGACGATTGGCGATTCGATTCACCCAGCGCAACAGCGGACGTAGCGGCCAGGTATAGATGCGCGAGACGATGCCAATTGCCAGAGCGGATCTTTCCGGGTGTGCAATGGCCCAGGACTTGGGCGCCATCTCACCGACAACCAGGTGCAAGAACGTCACCAGGAAAAGCGCGAAGCCGAAAGCTGCGCCACCAGCAGTCCACTCAGGCAAGCCCCACGAGATGAACACTGGGCCGAGCCATAAGTCGACCGCAGGTTTCGTTACCGCACCTAGGGCAAAGGTACACAGCGTGATGCCCAACTGAGCACCGGCAAGCATCAACGTCAAATCATTCATGCCGCGCAGCGCAGCACGAGCGGACAGACTGTTGACGGCCAGCTCTTCAAGGCGGTGCCGGCGAGCGCCGAGCAACGCGAACTCGATTACAACAAACAAGCCACTCAGCGCGATGAGCGCGACTGTTGCTATCGTAACTATCAGCGGATCATTCATTGGTCTTCCTCCGCCATAGACACTTTGACCAGCCGTACGCGAACGTCAGTCGGAACATGTCGTTCAATACGCAGTACATCAACTTCGAGTCGATATCTCACCGGCTCGTCGGAGACCAGCTCGGCAGCATCGATAGGTAGATCAATGGTGACTGTGTCGCCTTCTCCGGGCAGGGCGCCAAGCTCAGCGATCAGCATACCTGCCACTGTCTCAACATCAACGCGCGGCAGGTCGTGACCAATAATGCGCCTGACCTCGTCGAGGTGAACGTCGCCCTCCATTGTCCAGGTGTTTTCCCCTTCAGACACGATGGCATCGCCAACTTCTGCGTCATGCTCATCGGTAATTTCACCGACGATCTCCATGGCGAGATCTTCAATCGTAAGCACTCCAGCGAAACCACCATACTCGTCGATAACACAAGCTAACTGATCGGTTGTTTGAACCAACTGATCAAGAGCATCTGGCAGCAGCATCAGCGTAGGCAGCACCTTGGCAGGTCTCATCAGCGACGCAACGGTCTCATTACTGTTTCCCGTGGAAAGACGTGCAAGCACGTCGGCGAGATGTACAACACCCACAGGGGAATCATCATCGTCAATCACCGGGTATCGGGTGTGAGCGCGCGCCATTAGCCCTCGCAGCTCTTCGAGCGTCGTATCTGGCTCAACCCAGTCGACTTGTGATCTGGGCACCATAGCGTGCTCGACGTTGCGTTGCGGGAAGTCGAGGATGCGATCCATCATGAGTGAAAGCTCACGTGGTAGGTCGCCACTGTCACGCGAGTTCGCGATTATGTGCGGTAGATCGGTAGCCGAGGCGCTCACGTCGAGGTCATGAATCGGCTCAATACGCAGTAACTTCAGGAGAAGATTGGCAGATTTGTCGAAGAAACTGATTAGCCAGCCGAAGGCCGACATATAGAAGAGCGTGGAGCGGGCAAGCCCGAGCGACAGGGGCTCAGGGTTCGCAATGGCAAGGTTCTTCGGATAAAGCTCACCCACGATCATCTGGATAATCGTAGCAGCAACTAGGGCCATACCTGTACCGACGGCCACCCTGGCGTCGGGCGGAATACCGGTTCCTGCGAGCAAAAAGCCTAATGGCTCACCAACCAAGGGCTCAGCGACATAACCAACAAGTAAGCCTGTTACGGTAATGCCAAGCTGGGCACCCGACAGCATAAAGCTTGTGCGGTTCGTGACGGCTAATGCGCGCTTTGCCGACGTATCACCGGCAGCAGCCAATGCTGAGAGCCTGGTACGGTCAACCGCCATGTAGGCAAATTCTTGCGCAACGAAATAGCCGTTTACAGCGATGATCGCCAGGATGACCAGGATGCCGAGAATGAGGGTAGGGATAGTTTCGATCATTTGGTGGCACGACCAAATTCAGAATCTGGACAGCGGATGTGTGTTGCGGGGCTGGGGTCCACGAAGGATTCCATGCAGATAAGGAATCGAGAGCATACGGGCGTTTGCTCCGTGTCGTCTAGCTGGAGAACCTTTTCCGTTTGTGAATGCCGACTCCAATCGACCTATGGTCTAGAAACTGGAAAAGCGCAGCTGGCTGCCACCAGCACAATCGCATTCATATCACGCAAACATCGTCATGAAATTGAGCTGCGGCCCTCTACGATGAAACCACCTATTTGAATGCCTGAGGAAGCGCGGTTCACCGCTCCTGAAGAACCTCGATTTAGGTTGACTGACTTCCTCAGGACGTGAAGCTAGCGACAGGCAGAAATCGGCCATAAGTGACGAAACCATCCAGCAGTGAGTCGCTGACTCCGTGTGGTTTCGAACTTGCTTTGAGCTACCGCCGCCTTCAATAGACTCTTGAGGGCGGCGGTAGCTTGGCTGGGAAGTCATTTCCCCTATGGTCAGAAGTGCTCTTACACTCTTCTGAGGCCGTCATGTTCTGAAAAAATAATGTCACTGAAAATATCCATCCAGCGCTTGATCGCGTGTTGAAACCTCTTGAAATAGCTGTCTTTTGACATCGCTGAAGCCGCTTCTGATTATGCGTGCACCTGCCATAAGGCATTGAGTAGACACTATGCAACCTGAAGAGAAGAACCTGATTGATGGACTTTTTGCCCGCCTGCATGCTGTTGAGGGGCAATCCGCACCGCGAGAGCCCCAGGCCGACGCATTGATAAGGGAGCACGTTGCTCGTCAGCCCGCAGCCCCCTATTTCATGGCGCAGGCCATCATCGTGCAGGAAAATGCTATCGAGCAGTTGGACGCTCGCATTAAAGAACAGGCAGCGGAGATTGAAGCTCTCAAGGGTGCTCAGAACGCTTCACAGCAGAACAGTGGCGGTTTCTTGGCAGGCCTGTTTGGCGGTCGTAGCCAGGCTCACCCAGTTGAGAACCGGCCGGCCAGTTCCCAGGCTGGCAATACCGGTGCACAAAGCTCACTTGCCAGGGGGCGTTTCGGACAACAACCAGGTGCAGGACAGCAGCCAGGGTTCGTCCAACGCGGGGCGCCGGCGCAAGGTGGCGGCTTCCTTTCGGGTGCCTTGCAAACGGCCGCCGGTGTTGCTGGAGGGATGGTGCTTGGTAACATGTTGATGGGTATGTTCCAAGACGATGGTGCTGATCAACTTGCTAGCCAAGCACCTGTAGAAGAGCCACCAGTGGCACAGGAGGAACCCGCAGCAGATGACTACTATGCTGACGAGGGCTTCTTCGGTGGCGGGGAGGACGACGAGTTTGTTTGATTTCGCAAAATGAGCTAAAGATGCCGGTCTTAATGACCGGCATGTTTTTTACTCGTCCAAACGTTTCCAATGTTCGTCAAATTGAAGCTGGGAACGCCTATTAAAGATGTGACCCATGAGTACATGGTTGGAACTGCCATCTGAAGGTCCGCTTTGGGTCGGTAGCGACCACCACTCTTTCTGACTGATTCACCCTTGTTCTCCCTCAACGTGGAGGACGAGCCATGAACACTATCGCTAGACACAGCCATCAGCCTTGGAACAAGGGAAAGCTTATCGGGCAGAAAGCCCCACTCCGAGTCAGAGATGTCTGGGCCATTCGTGTCAGACTCCAGCTCGCGGAGAAGACACGTGATTTGGCGCTCTTCAACTTGGCCATCGACAGCAAGCTGCGTGCTTGTGACTTAACCAAGCTGCGAGTTCGAGACATAGCCCATGGGGAGCATGTCTCGTCACGGGCCATCGTGATGCAGCAGAAAACTCAGCAACCTGTGCAATTCGAAATCACTGAGCAAACTCGAACGGTTTTGGAGGCGTGGATGCATCAGGCGCACCTCCGCAGCGAGGACTTCTTGTTTCCAACTCGATTGCACGCTTCAGAGCATCTTTCCACCAGGCAATACGCTCGAATAGTCAAAGCGTGGGTGACAGCCATTGGACTAGACCCAACCATGTACGGCACTCATACACTACGGCGAACCAAGGCATCGCTGATTTATCGCAGGACGAAGAACCTGAGAGCTGTGCAGCTTCTGCTTGGGCATACAAAGCTTGAAAGCACTGTCAGATACCTGGGAATCGAGGTCGATGATGCCTTGGAAATGGCGGAACAAACGGAGGTCTGACCCTCCATAGTGACGGTCGATGTTTGACCGTCGCTATCCGACCCATAGCTGCCGGTCGCCACAGGCAGAAATCGGCCAAAAAGCTGCCTCTCGACAAGGGCAGCCATCGGCCAATAGCGGTCAGTACAGACTTTATCTTTGCTGCGCTTCTCAAGCGCAGCATTGCCGCTGGCGAGATTGCGTAAACCAGCGGCAATCCAAACGACTACTGATCTCTCTACGGAAGCACTCGCTGCTTCTTGAGGCTATCCAGCGCATCGAACAGCGAGGCTTTCGAGTCGACCCTTTCAGTAAATCCGTACCGGTAGATTTTGTTCGTATCCGAGATGATGTCCGTCTCGGTGTGAAAGATGAAATCTCCGAATCCCCAGCCGACCAACTTGCCCAGATCAGGCTGGATCAAATTGTGGCGATCGGCGATTTCCCGCCACAGCGCGGCCTTGTCGGGCATGTGGCGTGCAAGCGTCAACGGAACCGGAGACGCCGTTTCCATCCCGAAATGTTTGGCCGTGTCTTGCCACATACGCTCCCAGCGAAAAATGTCGCCGTTGGCGACGTTGAAAGCCTCTCCACCAGCAGAGTCGCTGAGTGCAGCCCAGACACTGGCCCGTGCCAGTAACCCCGCATCGGTGAATTGCAGCAGCTGACCGTAGGCTTTATCGGTGCCGGGAAATCGCAACGGGATATCCAGCGCACGGGACAGCTCGGTGAAAACGCCGATGACCAGCGCGATATTCATCGTGTTGCCGTAGATATCCCCGACCACCAGATCGGGACGCAGCGCCACGTAATCCCAGCGGCTGTGTTCGGCACGCTTTCTAAGCTGGGCTTCCTGTGCAAGGTACAGGTTCGGTGGCATATGCCCCGCATCGCTTTCCAGTGCGGGCGTGCGAACCTTCGCGCCGAGGTGAGAGCCGTAAATTTTGAAGCCCTGATAGATGACCACGCGCTGAAGAGCGGAATTCGCCTGCTCAAGTCCATCCAGCACATTGGCCAGCATGTTGGCATTGCGACTTGCTTCCACCGCCAGATCCGGATCAGGACTGAAGGCCGCGTAAAAAACATGAGTCGTGTCTCGGCCAGGGTTCACCGCGATGGCCACGGCATCGGCATCCGTTAGATCCGCCAGTATTGTCTCGGTACCCACGACGGTTCGGCGATCCAGCGCCCTGACCCGCCAGCCTTCGCGCTTCAGTTCCTCTGCGACGGCATGGCCGATGATGCCGTTCGCGCCGACGACGAGCGCGACTTTGGGGTTTGCCATAGTCGGGTTCATGCTGTCTCACCATTTCGAATTCTGATCATTTATGTATCCTTCCGTCCTTGTACACGGGGTTGAGAGAGATGATGCCTACGGGATGATCTGTGATATAGACTGCTATCACGAATGGCTTATATGACATAAATTCACAATGGCACGTTGGGATATCAACCGTCTGGCAGAGATGGAAGTGTTCGTCCGGGTTATAGAACTCGGCAATTTTTCGCTCGCGGCGCGGGACTTCCGCATGACACCCTCGGCGGTCAGCAAGTTGTTATCCCGCCTGGAGACTCGCCTTCAGGCACGCTTGCTGAACCGAACGACTCGGCGACTGACGCCCACGCCGGAAGGCCATTCGTTCTATGAACAGTGCGTCAGAATTCTTGCGGATGTGGAGGATGCTGAACGCAGCACCTCCGGACAGGGCGATCCACGGGGGCTTCTCAGGGTCAGTGCCAGTGTGCCTTTTGCCCGAGGAGTTTTATTACCCCTCATCCCCGAATTCCTCTCGCGCTACACAGGTATAGAGCTGGATATCGTACTCACGGATCAAGTGGTGAATCTGATTGAGGAGCGCACCGACGTTGCGATCCGTCACGGCCCGCTGGAAAGTTCGCGCCTGGTGGCGAGAAAGCTCGGCGAAACACGGATGGTCGTCGTCGCAGCTCCCCAGTATCTGGAGCGCTATGGCCTGCCGACCGTGCCAGAAGACCTGACCCGCCATAACCGCTTGGACTTCGGTTACACACGCACACTGAAAGGCTGGCCTTTCATCGTGAATGGCTCGCAATGGATTGTCTCGCCAGTGGGTAATGTGACGGCGAGTGACGGTGAGGCTCTTCGCCAGCTAGCACTGGCAGGAGTAGGCTTGGCTCGTCTCGATGAATTCCAAGTGGTTGACGACATTGAATCAGGAAAACTTTTGCCGATACTGCAAGCCTTCAACCCTGGAGACATTGATCCCGTCCATGCGGTATTTCTCGGCCAAGGCACGCAGATGCCGTTACGGGTTCGTGTTTTTCTCGATTATCTGGTCGCGAACGTACAACTCAAAAGGCTGGAACATGGTCAAGGGCCTGATGAAAAGCGGATGGGCGATGCTTGGTAAAACATGTGCTTCGTAAATGCCCACCTGGCCACATATGCTCACTGGAGCGCCACTTAGTCCGCAATGGGTCGATTTCTGCCTGTCGCGATCGGCTGAAACCGACCCTAAGCTGCCGGTGGGAGAGGCGGAATACTGCGGCACAGGGACTTCCTGTCACGAAAAAAGCCGGCAATTTTGCAGGTTTTGGATCGTGAGTTAAAGCCTGACAGGCGAGCGCAACACAGGAGTGTTTTTAACAATTACTTCAGTGTGATCGCCCACGTAATAAAGCCTGCAATGCCCGTCGTGCAGGTCAGGGCAGTCAGAAAAAGACCGTCGATTAACTTTTCCAACAAGTGATTTCGGTTCAACTGTCTGGTACGCAGCGCCCAGTACGATAGAAGTGTTGTGACCAAGTACAAAATGGCATTGATCGCAAGAAAGTCATCCCCCAGCGAATCCTCACTTCTCAACGTGGTCACCACTTGAAAAATCCCGATCACCGTAATGCATACGCCGACCATGGCGGCAGAAGCGGTAAAGATATGAACACAAACGTCTTCGTTCAAGCTGACAGGAGACTTTGTTTCGTTCATGGCATTTTTCCGCGCATGGGTTAACAACCTGATAACAGAAACGCCGCTCCCATCCGTCTGACCGATACAGGCACGTCAGGCCGAGGCATCAGTCAGTGCAGCGACTATCTGTTTCTCGATTTCCTTTTCATCCAGCCCACGCCCGAAATGCTTGAGGTAGCGGCCTTGGGCATCGAGTAAAAACAGGAGGGTGGAATGATCCATCATGTATTGCCCCGGTTGATCGCCGGTCGGCACTTTTTTGTAATACACGTGATAGGCGTCGGTGATGCGGGTGATCTCTTGCGCCGAGCCGGTTAAACCTACGAAGTTGTCGGAGAAGTACCTCACGTACTCCTTGAGCTTTTTTGGTGTGTCCCGTTCCGGGTCGATGGTGACGAATACCGGTCGTACCGAAATACCCTGCTGTTGTTGTAATTGCCGACTGATGCGGGCCATTTTTGCAAGGTCAGTGGGGCAAATGGCCGGGCAGGTCATGAAGCCGAAATACAGCAGCGTGGGCTCGCCAAAACTGCGCTCCGTGACGCGCTGGCCATTCTGATTGGTCAGCTGGAATGGCCCGCCGATATCGGTGCGGGGCGCCGCTGTCGTGCAGGCTGCCAATCCGATCAAAAACAGCGTCGTTAGCCACTTCATTGCTCAGTACCCTCCCGAATAGGTCAGCGCCAAGCCCACCAGTTCGGACATCTGGCCGTCCTCTTTCTGGGTGCCGGCCGACAAGCCAAGTTTGATCTGACCAGTGATGTTGTAGGTCAGGCTCAACTCGTTGAGGTAGTCCTGCCGATCCGCGCCCCCGGTCGATTCGCGATGCTTGTCGGTGCGCGTCGCGCCCAGCGCCCAGTCGCCGAAATCGAAGGTCAGGGAAGTAGTCAGGTAGCGGGTGTCATTGCCCTTGATGCCATCTTCGCTGTCGACATCGGCGAATTCGATGAAGGGCACGATATCGAAGTAACGCCCGTCCAGTGTAGGCTCAAGATCGGTACTCGGCGCATAGGCCCAGATATAGCGGGCCGAGGCGATCTTGATGGTTTCATCGTCTTCGCCAGGTGGATCGGGCTGCGTCGTATCCTCGGCCTGTTTGTTGAACATATAGCCAGCCTGCATTTCCAGATAAGGCACCGCCGGAATCGCTATCCAGTTCACCGTCATCGCATAGGAGTCGAGCTTGCCGGTATTCGATGGCCCGCCATCGCTGCGCTGCAACTTCTCGCCATGGCGCAGGTAGGGCCGGCCGAGAAACGAATTGTCCGCGGTATACACGCTGAGGTTGGGTTCAATCATCCCCAGTTTCTGGTCGAAAAAGCGGTACGCCACTGTGCCGCCGAGCATGCCGTCGAGGTCGTAGGTGGCGACGTAATCATTGGTGTAGAGGCCGGGCGCCTGGTCCTGCGCCCGACCGAACGGCACATGGTATTTACCGACCGAAAAGGCCGAGTTGGCGTTGTTCTGGTAGTAGTTCAAGTCATTGATCACCAGCCCCACGTCTTCGAAGAAACGCTTTTGCCCAGGTTCAGGCCCGGCTACGGGATTGATCTCGGTGGACAGCTGTATCTGCTGATCATGGGTTAAGCGAAAGTAGAACGTGGTGTTGATGTCCGGGTACGCGTCCCCGGTGTTGCGGTTGCCGCCCTGGGGCGAATCGCCATGAACGTGGTCATATTGAAACGTCGCGTCGTAATCCATGCCGACATTGGGGTACTGCCCGTCATCGGCCAGCGTCGACTCAACGGCCCACACCGATCCCATCAACAACACAGCCAAGCGATAGTTGTACATGGTGTACCCCTTTTACTTGATCAGCGGGCTGGACGCTTTCGGGTCCTGTCCGGTGTTACGCAGGTAGGAGCACAACTGGTTGTTTTCACCGTACAGCCCGCCGAGGGGTTCAAGCTTGACTGCCTGTTCGTAGTCCTCGGGCTTGACCACCTGGATCGCCTGCATCATGCCGCCGTCCTCATGTTCGAGGATGTGACAGTGGTAGACGAACTTGCCGAGAATTACCGGATCGCGAAAGGGGATTCGCACGGTGATCGAGCCTGTGGCGGGTATGAACACGTTGTCCCGATAGCCGCTGAACTGCACCGGTTTATCGTTGATTTCGGTAACCTGGAAGTCCACTTGGTGAATATGAAACTGGTGCAATTCCTGGGACGGATTGAACAGGCGCCACTCTTCGACGTCACCAAGTTTGACCGTGGTGTTGACCCGGTCCAGCTCGAAACGTGTGCCGTTGATCAGGAACGCATTGGGGTCGGTGTCAGAATCCTGGAAGGCGAACTGGCGCGTATTGTTCACTGCGATCTTGCTGAAGTCCTCGGCCGTTGGGTAGGCGCTGGTGATCTGCCGCGTCGCGACCCGCTCACCGCTGGAGCGCAGCACGGCAAGTTTGGCTTCGGGATAGTCATCGCCCGCCGGGCCAGTGTTGCCGGAGCCGGTTTCGATTTCATAGGATCCCGCCGGTGGCCCGACAACCAACACACTGAAACGCGCCGACGGCCCGATCAGCACTTGGTCAGTGTCGACCCTGCGCGTAACGGTGTTGCCGTCGCGCGACAGCACCTGCACCGACTGGCCGTTGATGCGAATTCGGAAGTACTGGTTGGCGGCAATATTGATGAAGTGCCAGAGTTGGGTTTCCCCCGGCTTTATGTCGATGATCGGCACTTCCTGGCCATTGATCGTGCGAATCGAGGGCGCGCTGGTGATGATCTCGCTGGCGACTTTGCCGGTCAGTGTTTTTTGAAAATTACGCAGGACCAGGAGTTGTTCCTTGATGCCCTTGAGTTCGGGGAACGGGTCAAGCATGCCATCGACCAGGATAGGTCCGGCGATCCCTGCCGACACCTGGCGCTGGGATCCCCCATGGAAATGGCTGTGATACCAGTAGGCGCCCGGGCTGTGAGCCAGCGGTAGTTTGACGTTGTATATGCCAATCTGATGGGGCTGGGTCACGCGAAAAATATTATCGCCTTCGTCCAGGGGCGACACCTGCATGCCGTGAAAATGCAGGTTGGTGATTTCGTCCATACGATTATCCAGACGGATCGCCATGGTTCCGCCCGGTCGCGTGCGAATCAGCGGCGAATCGTAATCGCCGTTGAATACCAACGAAACATATCGCTCATTGCCCACATTGACCTGTTGCTCGGCCGCCGTCAGCGTGGCATGAGTCACACCATTGCCATCGTATGAAAACTCGGGGTTTTGCCGCAGAGGCTGGGACGCAGGCTCCGTGGAGCTTTGGGTCGAGCATGCGCTGAGCGCAAGAGCGACCACGCTCGCGCAGAGTGCAAAGGCACGGACGCCGAAAGCGCTTGGCATGTTTGCGACCTCCAGTAGCATGGCAGGGAATGACAGTTGTGATTCAATCCGCCCGCATGTTGCCGAAGGTGAGCAGCCCACCGCGCAATGTGAAAAACCAAGTCCTGCGTGGCCTTGAGTAGATTTGCGCGCAACGTTTTGCAGTGTAGAACAGACACGAGCAGGCGCAAGGGCCTGGATCCATGCCTACACTGATATCCCGTACTCAGTGAAAAACGGGACTGAATCAAGATTTCTCCTGCTGGCAGGAAGAAAATCGATCGCTTACCTTGGGCTCATCGTCCAGCCCTCAAAGGTGTTTTTTCTCTTCCTTGTCTAGATGACGATCTTCTTTATGTTGTTCTTTTTCCAGTTTTTTTGCTTCTTCATCGACGTCTCTTGTATCGCGATCAACATCTTTGTCGACGTCTCTAACACCATCCCTGACATCATTGGCAACATCACCTTCGGCAACGACGATGGCCGAATGAGAAATCAGACCTGTGATCAAAAGAAACGCTACAAAAATCAATCTGTTGGCTCGCATTGGGAAAACTCCCGTTGTCGTTAACACTCTCGGCGGTGATCCGGCAAAACCATTACTCATTTTATTTCGGTACCAGGCACGAAAAATTGGGACCACGACGAGCGTTGCATATCGTTTCACTGGCACCCCTCCGAGACGGTTACGAAGGGCTGACTAAGCGAAAGGCCGGCATTAGAGGAAAGCTTAGCTGCCATTTTCCATCACTCCATCCGATGGCTGCTTATGGCCCGATTGCTGCCTGTTGCGAGGGGCCGCTATTGGCCGATTGTTGCCTGTCGCGACCGGCTGAAAACGACCCAGGTTGTGTGAAAACGTTTTAGAGCGAGTTTGACAGTCAGAACCGCAACGAAAATCGCGTTCCTACACAAATTTCAGGTCTGTTGACCAACAAAACTCTGGCAGATTTTACGTAGCAACGCAGACTTCACAACGGTGCATGCGTTTTCACACAGCCTGGACCCATAGCAGTCATTCGCGATTGGCGCTCCAAAGGTAGGGAGGTACATATATTCCTGCGGAGTGATGTCCAGATTAATGGCGGGCATCGGGCATGTGGAACGAGACAAGTTGTTCGATTGAGCTAATGTCTAGTTGTTCGCCTTGCCAGTCACAGCCTAATCAGCTCGTCCCTGTAGTGGCTGGTGAGGCGAACTCTTTCTAAATCCCTATCGCAATTCGATACAGCGTGGCGAGGATGACCGCATGCAAAGCACTGGAGAGCAAAAGCGAGCCCGTGTGCTTGAACCGGTCGAGCGTGTCACGGAGGTCATCTTTGGCCTGCTCATGGCGATGACTTTCACTGGAACGATCAGCGTGGCGACGGCTGGCCAGGAGGCGGAGCGTACGATGATGGTCGCCGCGCTGGGTTGCAACCTCGCGTGGGGCCTCGCGGATGCGCTAATGTATCTACTGCGAACCCTGATCGAGCGCACACGCAACCGCACGCTACACACAAGTCTATGCGGCGCGACTGATGCAGCCACCGGGCAAGCGCTCATCGCTGAGGCATTACCCCCTCGTATCGCGGCAGTGGTCGGCACGGATGATCTGGAATCGCTGCGTCGCCGTGTGCTCGAGTTTTCATCTATGCCCTTACCGCCGCGCCTCGGCTGGGATGATTTCAAGGGGGCGGTGGGTGTTTTCCTACTGGTGGTGCTCTCGACATTTCCGCTTGTGGTGCCGTTTCTGGTGCTGGATCAGACGGCGCTTGCCGTACGCGTTTCTAACCTGGTCGGACTCGGAGTGCTGTTCATCGCCGGTTGGGTACTCGCGAAATACGCTGGCGCAAAACCGTGGCAAGGCGCAATTGCGTTGGCAGTCACCGGCGCTGGTCTGATCACCGCGATCATCGCGCTCGGTGGATGAACAGATTGCAACCCTACGCTGTTTATTGGTGAGGTCTCGATCATGGCAAAAGACAAGAAAAAGGTCCCCAAGAGTCACTCTGTTGAAAGCCTGAAACTGAAGAGCAAGGATTATCTTGAGCAACTGCGCAGCCTGCACGTCGAACTGGTCAAATTGCAGGAGTGGGTAAAAGCCAAGGGCATCAAGATCTGTATCGTCTTCGAAGGGCGCGATGGCGCCGGCAAGGGCGGGACGATAAAAGCGCTCACCGAACGCGTGAGCCCCCGTGTCTTTCGGGTGGTGGCGCTAACGGCGCCGAGTGAACGAGAGAAAAGCCAGATGTATGTCCAACGCTACCTGCCGTACCTTCCCGCGGCTGGCGAAGTGGTGGTCTTCGATCGCAGTTGGTACAACCGTGCGGGTGTTGAGCGGGTGATGGGATTCTGCACCAAAGAGCAGGTTGCAAGTTTCATGAAGACAACGCCGCTGGTGGAGCGTGCAATCGTCGACTCTGGCGTGATCCTGCTCAAGTACTGGCTAGAAGTCAGCGAAGACGAACAGACCCGCCGGCTCCAGGCACGCATCAAGGACGGACGCAAAATATGGAAACTGACCCCGATGGATCTCAAGTCATACAGCCGCTGGTATGACTATTCACGCGCGCGTGATGACATGTTCAAGGCGACCGACACCGACCATGCCCCATGGCTGGTGGCCAACTCGAACGACAAGCGCCGGGCGCGCCTTAACATCATTACCGATTTGCTCAGCCGTATCCCATACGAAGATGTTGCGCGCGAGGAGGTAATATTGCCCAAGCGGCAGAAGCCAGGTGGCTATCGCGACCCGGATTATCCGCACCGGCGAGTTCCCGAAAAATTCTGACGGACACGTTTAAGCGAATCTGCGCTGTACACCAAAGGGCCACAGTTCCATGAGCCATTCGGATTCTTCGCCTCCCGCCCCGGAACCGGGCCGAATTGTACGTCGCGATGCCAGCGGTGAGACCGGCTGGGGACGTTGGTTTCCTGGACTCCAAACGTTGCGCGTTTACCAGGTCGCCTGGTTGCGTCACGACATCATCGCCGGCCTAGTGCTCACCACGATGTTGGTGCCCGTGGGCATCGCCTACGCCGTGGCATCGGGCGTACCCGGCATCTATGGCCTCTACGCGACCATCGTTCCGCTACTCGCCTACGCATTGTTCGGGCCTAGCCGGATTCTGGTGCTGGGCCCGGATTCGTCATTGGCCGCCGTTATCCTGGCTGTCATCCTCCCCCTGTCGGGTGGCGACCCTCATCGCGCCGTTGCCCTTGCAGGCATGATGGCGATCGTGTCGGGAGCCGTGTGCATCCTGGCAGGCATCATGCGGCTGGGCTTCATTACGGAGTTGCTGTCTAAACCCATCCGTTACGGGTACATGAACGGCATCGCGTTGACCGTATTGATCAGCCAATTACCCAAAATATTCGGTTTTTCGATTGAGTCCGATGGCCCGGGGAGAAACCTGTGGGCCATCGCCACCGCGGTAATGGAAGGAAAGACCAACTGGACCGCGTTCATGATCGGCGCAGCCACCCTGATCGTGATCCTTCTGCTCAAACCCTACAAACGGGTGCCAGGCATCTTGATCGCAGTGGTCGGTGCGACTATTGCCGTCGGTGTGCTGGATCTTGGCGCGCGTGCCGGGGTGTCGGTGCTCGGTGCTCTTCCTCAAGGTTTGCCTGCGTTTGCCATTCCTTGGATCACCCGCGCCGATATTGTCCCCGTGCTCATTGGCGGTTGCGCCGTCGCCCTGGTGTCGTTCGCCGACACCAGCGTGCTTTCTCGTGTCTATGCAGCGCGGACCCGTACCTACGTGGACCCGAACCAGGAGATGGCGGGGCTCGGTTTTGCCAATCTCGCGGCTGGATTTTTCCAGGGCTTTCCAATCAGTAGTAGTTCTTCACGTACCCCCGTGGCTGAAGCCGCAGGCGCGAAAAGCCAGTTTACCGGCGTTGTCGGCGCGGTGACTGTTGCCCTGCTGCTGGTGGTGGCGCCGAACCTGTTGCAGAGCTTGCCCAGCAGCGCACTGGCAGCGGTCGTCATCGCCTCAGCCATCGGTCTGATTGAAGTCGCCGACCTGCGGCGAATCTATCGCATCCAGCGCTGGGAGTTCTGGCTGTCGCTCGTCTGCACCGTCGGCGTGGCTGTGTTTGGCGCGATTGAGGGCATCGGCCTGGCCATCTTGATCGCCGTCATCGAATTTCTGTGGGATGGCTGGCGGCCGTATTCCGCAGTGCTGGGGCAAGCCGAGGGCGTCAAGGGCTACCACGACATCCAGCGTTATCCCGACGCGAGCCTTATACCTGGCCTGGTCCTGTTTCGCTGGGATGCACCGTTGTTTTTTGCTAACGCCGAACTGTTCAATGAGCGAGTGCTTGACGCAGTGGCTGCATCGCCTACGCCCGTACGCTGGTTAGTAGTTACTGCAGAACCCGTCACCAGTGTGGACGTGACCTCGGCAGACATGCTGGGTGAACTGGACGAAACCTTGCACGCGGCGGGCATCAAGTTGTGCGTGGCCGAGATGAAGGACCCGGTCAAGGACAAGCTGAAGCGATTCGGGCTTTTCGCAAGGCTTGGCGAAACGGCGTTCTTTCCAACCATAGATGATGCAGTCAGCAGCTATCTCGTGATTCATCCCGTGGATTACCGGGTCGGCAGGACGAGGCTCGCTGAGTAGTACTGGAGTCACTCAACGACGGTCGTTCTCAGCGTTATCCAGATTGACCGACTCGCCCGGTTGGACGCCGAGTTTGTCGCGAATATCCTCGAACATTGCGTCGTATTCTTTGTGCCCGCGCATGATGAGACTGGCATTGGCGGGTACTCCATGCTTGACCGCAGCCTTGGCCACTCGGCTGGCAAAGTTGAAGGCAGTGTCGCGGTGCATATCGAATTCTTCAGTAAAGGTGCGATCTGATACCTCTCCAACCATCTTGAAGTGCATCAGCATGCCTTCCTTGGGGTCGTGACGAACTTCATAGAAGACATCAATGCTGTATTGCGGTACTCCCGGGTTGCCAGGAGTGTTGGAACGATGAAGACGCCCTGGTGTAAACATGGGATGCTCCTTTGGGGGGTAGCCCTGTAAAAATTAGTTTTGGACATCTCATCAGCGAGCTTCCCTCGAGGCGTTCGCAGCGCTCAAATCTTGCATCTGAGATGATTACATTCTATTCATTCGGGGTTGAATTTGTTGTCGGGGGATAATTCCCATTCCCGTGCGAGCTGGGCTGCCATCCATCGTTTGCTTGTATTGCAAATTATCCTCTTCTTTTTGGTCGTGACAGGACGCACCACCGAGACAGATGGTAGCGGCAATTAAAAAAATAGGACTCAAATGCTTGATCATCGGAATCTCCACGCTTTGAAAGATCAAGTGGCTTCGATTCTCTCCATGTAATCGCATTAGGTAAGAGCTTAGGCGAAAGCTAGGGGTTACCTACTGCTGCCCGATAGTCGGACCAAGCTGATTGTGTCTAAAAAGCCTTAATGAATGGGTGATTGCTTTTGGCCAGTAAACGCCGGACACCTACGTCCGCTATTGGCCGATAGCCGACGCTCACGTACGACAGCTTTCGGCAAAAGCGGGCACGACAGTTCGGCCATCCTGCGTGGGGCTCGACTCGTTTTGTCCGTATCTCTAAGCGGTTAAGGTCATGGAAAAAATAGGGGCGTGCTACCATATCGCCATCTTTTCCCAAGAAGTTTTTCTGCCTCTAGGTATTCGCCATGGACGATGTAGTCATAACGCATTTGGATGTGTACCAGAGCTGGCAAAACCATCTCTTCAATTTCAGTATCGACGATCCCAAGACGAACGCACCCGGGCTGCGCAAGCCGCAACTGGCTGCGCTTTACGCCACCTTGGGGCACCTGGTGGTTGATCCTTCTTCGACCGCCACAGTGGTCATGCCGACCGGTACAGGGAAGACTGACACCATGCTCGCACTAATCATCGCTGCGAGGATGGCCAGAACCTTGATCCTGGTTCCCTCGGATGCCCTCAGAACACAGTTGGTGGGCAAGTGCACGGAGATGAAGACACTCCGCACCGTGGGGGCGATATCGGACATAGCGCGCAACCCTATTGTTGCAGCCATCGATTCGAAGCTGTCTCAGGCGCAGGTTGCAAAATTAGCTACTGCCAACATCATTGTGGCCACCCCCCAAGCCCTACTGCTATTCGAAGACGCTGCCTTGGGGGCGCTGGTGAACATGTGCAGCCACCTGATGATCGATGAGGCTCACCATGTGGTGGCAGCGAGTTGGAACCGAATCAAAACCGCCTTCAGCGGCAAACCTTGTATTCAGTTCACAGCGACGCCATTCCGGGAGGATGGTCTGGCTCTGGCCGGCAAGATCATCTACAACTACCCGCTCCGGGATGCGCAGCTTGATGGCTATTTCAAAGGCATCGAGTTCCATCCGGTACGAGAATACAACCTCAAGCTGTCTGACCAGGCCATCGCAGACAAGGCTGTTGAGCTGCTCCGGGCTGACCTCAAGGCTGGGTACAACCATTTGATGATGGTGCGAGCCAAGTCGCACAAGCGGGCGACAGACCTGTTTGAGATTTATAAGCAGCACGTCGACCTAACGCCAGTCCTGATTCACAGCAAGGTGCCGAACCAAGCCAGAGTGATGGCGGAGATCGTCGAGAAGAAGCACCGGATCATCGTCTGCGTCGACATGCTTGGGGAAGGCTTCGATCTGCCTGAGCTCAAAATCGCCGCAATTCATGATCAACATCAAAGCCCCGCGGTGACGCTCCAGTTCATTGGTCGGTTGACGAGGGTTGATGCCGCCCTTGGTGATGCCAAGTTCGTGGCGAACATCGCTAATCAGAAAACCGACCACCAGATGGCAGAACTCTACAAGGAGAGTGCTGACTGGGGTGCAGTCATTCGCAACGTGAGCGAGCAAAAGGTAGGTCGGGAAATTGAGAGGGCTGACTTCAACGAGCAGTTTGCTGACGGTGACGATGCCCAAGTGATTTTTGGGCTGAACCCGAACCCCAAAATCAGCGCCGTGGCGTATCACGTCTCCTCTAAAGACTGGACACCACAGCGTGCGCAGGGTCTGGATGGACGCAGGGAAACACTGCAGTACATCTCGATCAATGATCAGGCCGATACCGTCATTGCCGTGACTCGGCGAGAGACTATGGTTGGGTGGGCTCAAACCGAAGAAATCGTCGATACCAATTGGAATCTGTACATTGCTTTCTATAACAAGGCGCAGAAAACCCTGTTCATTCACACCTCAGGTGACGATACCCAGGCAACTCGCTTTCTCAACCTGGTAGCCAAAGACCCTCGTCGCATCAATGGTGAGCCGACCTTCCGTGCGCTCCACGACATCAAGCTGATGAAGCTGCAGAACGTTGGCCTGTCCCGCGCCCGGAAAGACCTGCGATTCACGATGCACGTGGGGCGCGATATCAACCAGGTGATTAGCGACATCGAGAAAGGCAATGCGACAAAGTCCAACATCTTCGCCACCGGTTTTGAGGATGGAGAACGAACCACTGTGGGCTGCTCGCACAAGGGCAAGATTTGGGAGATGAACTCCTCTCCAATCAACTACTGGGTCGAGTGGTGCAAGCGCATGTCGGTCAAACTCAACGACAACACCATCGACCCTGCTGACGTACTCAAAAATGTCATGCGTGTTGACCAAATCAAGGACAGATGGCCAGAAGGCCTGTTCTACGCCGACTGGCCTCTGTCGATCGCGATCGAAAACGAGCAAAGGATCTCGCTATATTTTCAGGGAGAGACTTTCAACCTTCTCGACGTCGAGCTTGGTAAGCCTGAGTACAGTGGAGTGCGGACGCTGGAGATCCCCGTCCTTGTCGTGGGTAACGATGGCGAAGAACGTCGCCTCACTACCATCGCCATCAAGTTGTTGGAGGACGGATACAAGACCTCCTGCCCAGGTGTGAAGATCCTTTACCCCCACGAAATGCCACTGGACTCCTACCTGGATGCAGAGCCGCTTGTTTTGCTCAAGGTCGACGGTTCCATGGTGCAAGGCAACTACCGTCAGTACTCGCTCAACAGCATGGATGTAAAACTGCCTGCCGGTTTGCTCGAACCCTGGGATTGGGGAACGACGAAAATCCATCAAGAGTCCATGCGTGCAGACCGACGTAAGGACTCAGTACAAGGCTTCACCTTTGACAAGATCGCTGATGACTACTCCATAGTCTTCAACGATGACGGCAAAGGCGAAATTGCTGATCTCGTGGCAATTCGGGAAAACAAGGACGCCATTTACGTCGACCTTTACCATTGCAAATTCTGCCCCGTGACGGACGCCCCCGGGGCCCGCGTCGCCGACGTCTATGAAGTATGCGGTCAGGCGTCGAGATCGGTGAAATGGCTGTACACGGACGATAAGTTCTTCAACCGACTGATGGATCGTTACCAGCAATCACTGCTGAAGGACTTCGACAGAATCCTGAAGGGCACGCCTCAGCAGTTGGAGATACTGCGCAACAAATGCCACGACCATGAGCTGATCTTCAAATTTGTGATCGTCCAACCCGCGATATCAGCGAAGAAGGTGTCGAAGGAACAGTTGGCCGTCTTGGGAACGAGCTACTCATACATCAAGAGTATCTCGGGCTCGGACATCAAGGTCATTGTCAGCCCTTAATTAAATTGCACCAGCGGAATTACAGCTGATTTCGCTGATGTCATGCTGTTATCTGCGGTTCCGATACCGACTTCGCTTTTGCCATCACGAGCTTGTGACAGCCGAAGCGTCCTAAATTTCTAAGGTGCTCGATGACAGCTTCTGGCCGTTCTCTTCCGGTCATGTCTCCACAAGTCTTGCTGGTCAAATACGGTGCACATGACTGGTCAGGTCGAAAGCAAATGGGGGGCAACCTCGTGCAATTACCCAACTGTGATCTGAATATGGCCGAGAGCAAAATCCTCATGCTCTGAGGAATCCATTCAAAGCATCTGGTCAAGTCCCATGCAAACAGCTGGTCAGGTCCAATGCAAATGGGTGGTCATATGCAACGCAAACGGGTGGTCAAGTAGGGTGCAATTTCCCAGCTCGTTCGCAAACAGAAGTCTAAATGGGTTCTTCCTGGCGGCAAGGTGGAAATGGGCGAAGCGGTAGCTGGGGCCGCTATTCGAGAACTCCGAGAAGAAACGGGGCTGAACGTAGATCAGCTTCTGTACGTTTTTGAGCTCGAAGCGGGCAACACCCGCCACCATGTTTTTGAAGCCTCCGTCTTGGGTGCGGAAGACGCAACGCCTCAAAATGAGATCTCCGAGTGTATTTGGTATTCACTCAACTCGATCTATGACCTGGATACAAGCGATGCTACGAGGTCAATTATCAGGTCTTTTTTGCGCCGTCTTTGAATCCAATGGTTTATTGGTTCATGGGCATAGGTCATCGCCGCTGCTCAGTCTCAATGTCCCAATTGGGTCGTTTTCAGCCACTCGCCACAGGCAGAAAACGGCCAAAAGCAGCCGGCCAAGGATCGATGAACCGGGAGAAAATGTGCCGTCCTGCTTGCCTGCAAACTAGAACACAGATGGGGTTGAGGCATCAAACGGCTGCGGATTGCCGGGCATCCTGCCCGAAGGCGTTAAACAAGCTCCCAACACCTCAAGCAACGCACGCACCTTGGGAAGACTCTGTCGGCTTTTTAGCCACACTAGATTCATCGGTAAGCTATCGACAGCCAGATGGGGAAGCACCTCCACAAGAGCTCCACTTTCCAGGTACCGATTCACTAGCCAAGTCGGTAGCTGGGCAATTCCCATTCCTGCCAAGGCGGCCATAAGCTGGCCCTCCCCATCGCCTATCGCAATTCGTCCGGGCATGATATGGCGATCCACATTGCCAAGCAGCCCGGATAAATACCAGGGACTGACTGCGCCATCATCGTGCCCATACAGCACGCATTCGTGCTCCTCTAACTCGTACTCAGACTTCGGCGTCCCGCGAGCATTCAGATAGGAAGGCGCAGCGCAGAATAACAGTCGCTGAGCGCCCAGATATTTGTGCCCTAAAAGCGCCGGCCATGCGTCTGGAGTACCAATACGCACCACGATGTCGATGCCTTGTTCCACGGGGTCGATAAATCGATCAGAGAATGTCACGTGGGGCAGCAGCAGAGGATGGTTGCGCAAAAAATCGAGCATTAACGGCAGCACATGGATACGACCATAGGACGCAGGAAGGTCTAGGCGAACCTTTCCACGAGGTTCGGAATTCTCTGTTCCAAGCGACTGCTCTGCTTCTTCAAGACAACCCAACACCTCGGAGCACGTCCGATAATATTGGGTACCGGCATCGGTCAAGCAAAGCCGGCGTGTCGTACGGTTGAACAACCGGGTATTTAGTCGCTGCTCCAGCCGAGCGATCCCTTTGCTGACTGCCGAATTAGTCAAATTCAAGCGCTTTGCAGCGGCGGAAAAGCTGCCCATGTTAGCAACGCAGACAAAAACGTTGATTCCTTTCAAGTTGTCGGAAGAAATCATAGCCCCTCTCATTAGTGACTAAAATTCACATCACTTCGTAGTAAATAGCCAAGATGTTACCAGAATTCTCCAATACCCTATGGGAAGCGTTGGACGGGCTCAATTATTAATGACCCGAGCGCATTACCGTTTCTCTGTCCAGGCGTTAGATTCTGAATGCCTAGGCAGCTTTCCCGAATTGGAAGCTTGAATCTAATGATTAACCTGTTTGACACATATGACCTCAGCGGACTGACACTGAACAACCGCTTCGTCATGGCGCCAATGACCCGGTCACGAGCACCGGAAGACATTGCGACTGATCAGATCGCCTTGCATTACACCCAGCGAGGTACCGCTGGTCTGATCGTCTCCGAAGGTACCCCCATCTCCCGCGAGGGCCAGGGCTATCTTTTCAACCCAGGTATTTACACTGACGAACAAATCAAAGGCTGGAAGCTGGTCACTGATTCCGTCCGTAGTGTGGGCGGCAGAATGTTTGCCCAGCTGTGGCATGTCGGACGTGTTTCGCACACCTCCATCCAGATCGATGGGAAAGCTCCCGTCAGTGCCACGAGTAAAACCGCGAAAGGCGCAGTGGCATTCGGATATACGGAGAGCGGTGAGCCAGGGTTTGTCCCAACGTCTGCACCACGACCTCTTACCACCGAGGAAGTCGATCGAGTCGTTGAAGACTTTGCGCAAGCTGCCGCAAACGCGATTGCTGCCGGCTTCGATGGCGTGGAAATCCACGGCGCGAACGGCTACCTGGTCGAGCAGTTCCTAAACCCACTCGTCAATGATCGCTCCGATCGCTATTCGGCGAAAAACCTGGAAGACCGACTGCGCTTCGTGTTTGAAGTCGTTGATACGGTTTGCGCAAGGATTGGTGCAGACCGGGTAGGTATCCGGATCTCTCCGTACGGACAGCTCTTCGATATGCCCGTCTACCCCGAGATTGACGAAACCTACTCTGCACTCTGCGCCGGCATGAATAAGCGTGGGATCGCTTATGTCCACGTCATGGATCAAACGCACTTCTTCATGGCGGGCGAAAGCTCTGCTGCGCAGGAGCAGGCTTTGCGAGACCTACTGAAACACTGCAAGGCTGAATTGGGCGAAACCGCTCTGATTCTCGCCGGAGATATGACACTGGAGCGTGCTCAAGACTTGGTGGACGCCGGTCTAATCGACCTCGCAGCCTTTGGACAACCCTTCATTGCCAACCCTGATCTGGTCGCACGATTGAAAAACGACTGGCCTTTGACGACGCCAGATCGTGACACCTACTACGGTGGCACTGCCAAGGGTTATGTGGACTATCCCCCCTACGTACCCGCCTAACGCGGCTGAACCGAGGCGATGGCGAGGCAGGTCACTCCCATCGCCTTTTCTGCAGGCTGCCACCGGCTGCTTTGGGTCGATAACTGTCCTTCGCGGCAGTCTGCAATCGGCCATCACGCTTCGTCGACAAGCGACCAACTGCAAGACCTGCTGGCCTAGGGGGCATCACCGCATTTCACGACTCGTCTGGTTAGATACCTTGCTGCGAATCTACAGATGCCAACACACCGTCCCTACAGTGGCCGCGTCCACAAAATGCTCAACATTAAAAATAAAGCGGTTAAGACTTTCTCGCCCATGGGCAACGCCTGCGAATCAACGTCCTGAGAGAGGTCTACCAGGTTTAAATAGGGTTGTTACGGCCAGTTCCAGATCATGTATAGACCAGGGCTTGTGAAGGTAAATCGTCCCAGCGGGTACCATCGAGAGATTCAGGTCGTAACCGGACGTTAGAATTGACGCGGTCGAGGGCCATTTAAGCCTCATCATCTCAATAAATTCTGCGCCTTGTATCTGACCGGGCAGGCCGTGATCCACGATAACCAAGGGACAACTGCCATGCGATCCCGACATGTACCTCATAGCCTCATCGGTAGTTGAAAATTCCAGCGAACGCAGACCCAGTTCGGTCAAAACCTCCCCGATTAACATGCGCAACGTTGGGTCGTCTTCCACGACGATTACCCATCCTGTCAGGGGTGAGAGTTTTTCCCATTGGGTTTTTTTCATGCGCCGATTCCTTCATCTCGGCTCATTTCCATGCCAAGCAGATAGATTTTTTCAGTGTAGGCGTTATTTTTTTGATTGAGGCTACGAACCAGGGCCATCTTGATGCCCTGATTCGTTTCGTGCGGAGTGAGGACAAATGGCAGCTTGCAGAGGACGGGTTGGAAATACTCTTAAGCGAATGACTCCAACTGCTATTGCCCGGTGGCGCAGGGTTGAGCGTTGAAACGGCTGCACATACGGTTTATACACGGCACCTGTCGGCTCGGTGGTGGCTTGAGTGCATAACCGGTGAAGTTCTCTGCATCGCGAAATCCCGTGTGTCCATGACAGCCGGATAGATGCGCGCACACCCAACCAAGAAATGCTCTACCCATGGATGCCAAAAACCATCCGCCCCATCACGACAACAGCTACCCACGTGTCCCATTAGTCCAACCAAGAACAAAATCCACTCGCTGCTGTTCATGGCGCCTGTTCTTGTAGCGAACTGGCTTCGACAGACGCTGGGTTATGCTCACGCTCGATATCCCCGGCGCTCAGCCCAAACCAAGCCGTCGTTCCCCACACCAAGAAAATCCAGATGGCACCGAGAACAACCAATAGCGCAACGAATGCCTTCGTGGTCATGCGAGCTAACCTCTAAACCGGATAGGAGCACGGGATTAATTTTGTTCCTCGTTGCACTCGCTTGTCTCGCTCTATGTGAACTGGCTTCTGTAGGCGCTGGATTGCCTATGGGGTCATCAGGAAAGCTTGGTTCAAACAAGGCAGTGAGACTCCACACCAGGAAAGCCCATGTGATTACCAACGCCACCAGCATTGCTACAAATCTCGTGGTCTCATGGCATGTGTCCTATTAGGGCCAATATTCAGTTTAGGCCTTTCTACGTGCAGCAATGGCCCCTATCCAATTAACCTAAATGGAAACTTTTCGAGGATCTTCGGATGTCGCTGACATCGTCCGTGGAGTTTCATACACAATCAGCAAGAATGAGCAGTTCATCAACTTGAGCCTCGCGGTGCACATGGCACCTGAGTGACCTACCAATAGGTCACGGGCCTGGCTTACGGCCAGCGCAATCGATCTTCCTAAGAGAATGAACGACAAGCCAGGGCCTTGAGATATCCATCGAGTCTTCGCGTTGAACCCAAACGTCTCACGTATCGTCGAGCGCACGAGGGGCTTAAACCTTCTTCGATCTGTACGAATGCTGAAGGGTTCTGGTCGAGTGCCGTCATTCATAGCTAGCCACAATCTGCCTATAACGTACACATTCGATGATGTCTGCTTTGAGGCCGCTTACAAGCCATTGCGACAGGCAGCCATCGGCCCAGAGTGTGTAAAAACGTGAGATTGGGTTTCTATATCGACGCTAGGAGACCGTGCTCACGCTTCGCAACCTGATCAAGGTCACGACATTTTCAGGAACAGTTAAAACGGCTCAGTAGCCTGTTAAAGCCCTTCGGATGGGGTAAAAAAAGAACGGTTTTTACACCGTTAATGCTTTCATCAAGCCAGTAGTGCCGATGATTTTCATGACCCGTTTCATGTTGTAGGCGAGCACATTCAGGCTCATCTCCGCACTCACCCCGGCCAGCTTTCGGGTCAGGAAGTGCGTCGCACCCATCCATTGTTTGAGCGTCCCGAAGGGATGCTCAACAGTCCGTTTTCGGATCTGCATCATTTCCGGCGCGTTGCTTAGCCTGTCCTGCATTTCCTCCAGTACGACTTCATGCTCCCAGCGTCGAACCCGCCGTTCTGTGCTCGGTGTGCACTGCGGTTTCATTGCACAGCCCCGGCATTTCGAACTCCAGTAACGATGCAACTTCAGGCCTTTTTCAACGTAGGAATAGTGCCAGATCAGCGCCTCTCCAGCCGGGCAAATGTATTCGTTTTTTGCCGCGTCATAGATGAAGGAATCGTTATTGAAACGCCCGTCAGCCTTGGCTCCAGAGGTCATCGGCTTGGGCACATAGGCGGTGATGCCTGCATCGTGACAAGCCAGGATTTGTTCGCTTTTGAAGTAACCTCGGTCAGCCACTACCGACAACGTATCTGCCGCCATCGCCTCGCGGGCTTGCTTGGCCATTGAGCTGAGTTGATCTCGGTCGGAACCGACGTTGGTCACCTCGTGCGCAACGATCAAATGGTGCTGTGTATCGACCGCTGTCTGCACGTTGTAGCCGACGATTCCCGTGCCGCGCGTCATCATGGAGCGGCTGTCTGGATCGGTCAGTGAGACCTGTTTGTCTGGCGATTCGTTGAGCTGAGTTTCAATGACCTGTAACTCTTTCATCTGGGCTTTGAGCTTGTCGATTTTCTCTTGCAGACGGGTAGCCTTGGGCTGAGCGATTGAGGGTTCTTGCTGATCGGCTTCGTCGAGCGCAGTCAGATACCGATTGATACTCGATTCAATTTCTTCCATGCGCCGCTTCAGTTTGGCGCTGGTGAAATTGCGGTCGCGATTGTTGACTGCCTTGAATTTACTGCCGTCGATGGCAACCAGATTTTCTCCGAATAATCCCAGCTGCTGGCACAGCATCACGAACTGGCGGCAGACGCCTCGGATGGCCTTGCTGTTGTCTTTTCGGAAGTTGGCGATGGTCTTGAAATCGGGCATCAAACGCCCGGTCAGCCACATCAGCTCGACGTTGCGTTGGGTTTCTCGTTCCAGGCGCCGGCTCGACTGAATGCGGTTCAAATAGCCGTAGATATAGATCTTCAGAAGGACAGCGGGGTGGTACGCCGGCCGGCCAGTATCTGCCGGTATAGCGCCTTCAAAACCCAGTTTGACCAGGTCAAGTTCGTCGACAAAGACGTCGATTACGCGCACCGGATTTGTATCCGTGACGTAGTCGTCGAGGCTTTCGGGAAGGAAGGTACTTTGGCCTCGATGTTCACCTTGAATAAAGCGCTTCATGGGCGATCCTTGCGATGAAATCCTCAGAAATCATAGCAAGGGTTTGCGAAGGCGTTTTTACACACTCTGGGCCAGAAGCAGCCGCTCGAAAGCCGCCTGAGAACATCAAGTCGGAGCTTCGGATGATGTGTTTCTGCTTTGATCATCAGCCAATACATAACCTTGCGCTGTCAGCCTGGCAGTCAGGAACCGTAAAGCTCGACGGAAGACCGGATGACAGTCGGCATACGGCAAATTATCGAGAGGTGCCCAAAAAAAGCTGAAGGAATGGCCATGGTCATCAAGCGTGAAATGAGTCCATTGCTCCGGCAAGGGTGCCTGCGTGAAACACAGTTGAAATGACCATATCTGGTCGAGATGCCCGGCGTCCCAGCAGCCCATATCGCTGACAACCGAGGCGGCTGCAATGCCTGATTCTTCGCTTAATTCACGCAGAGCGGTCTGAGCTGGAGTTTCACCTTTCTCGATTCTCCCTTTGACCAGTTGTACGCCTGCTATTGGATGGCGGAACAGAAGGATGTGTGCACCAGGAATACTGGAGAGGATGACGGGGCAAGCCTTGTTCGGTGACATGGCGACTTCCTTATCGGCAATGAAGCACACATCTTACGACCTTATCCTTTGCGTGAGCGGCCAGATGTTCAGATGTCCGCTTAGGGTCAATTTGCGAGACAGCTTATTGTGTCTCCCTGACCCGTTTGCGCACTGCTTTGGCAAGCAGCCAATAGAAGACGATGAGCAAGGGAATTGGCAGAGCGAGCAATAGCAATGCGCGAGTGACGTCCGATAGGCCGCCGGAATTGAGGCTGGCCAGTGGAATCATGATCACCAGACACCCCCCCAGGTTGCACATGCAGATGGCCATGACCCGGTAAAAAATTCGCCAAGGCTTGGAGGGATGGTCGATGTTCCTGGTAGACAGCGGCATAACGCCAGGGCGGGGTAGCACGATACAAGTGCCAATGAGTCCGGCAATGGACTGAAAGGCAAAGACGAAAAGCGTCAGTGTCATGAGGGGCCAATCATGTCGGTGAAAGAGCGATGATGAGAAACAAGATAAATCCAAGCGAACTGACTATTGAAAAAATGCACTCCGGCAGATCATGTCTGAACCTGACATCAAGTGTCAATTGGGAGTATTTTCCCGAGTATGCAGATTTCATACTTAGACTACTTGGAGGAACAGTCATCAGTCAATCTGACGGAGCGGATGTGCGTGTATGGGAGGTGCTGATAGAAAAGGAGCTTTTCCTCCTCGCATTTGACGATTTTCCAATAATGATAACATTAGAGTCGAAGACGCTGCGGGGAGACAAGTGCCTATCAGCTTTCAAGACCCTACTTATTGAGTAGCCCCAACCTGGAAACCTATCCAGACATACTGAGCACAGCAGGAAATAACTTCGCTCAAGCATTTACGATATCGATAGAGTTAATACCCACATATAAAACAACCTAACCATCACCCATGGAAAGTACCCTAACTAAAAGCCGATAAATTATTTTTCATTTTCACCCGACCACTCGTCGTCACGCAGAAAAAAAATTCGACTTTTTCTAAAGCAGATGACTCCCACTAATACAGCCCATGAAGGCAGTGTGTGCATTTTCTGATTGATTAGCGATTGCTGATAGGAGATAGCAATGAACTACGAAGATCGCGATACCTATGGTATGTACAAAACCAACCTCCTGCGGGATACCGGCTCCGAGGAACAGGGGCCTGGCCCCGACCTGATGGGGGCAGACACACTCATTGGAAATGATGTTTATAACCATAACGAAGAAGACTTGGGGGATATCAAGGAAATCATGCTGGATGTTCGCAGCGGCAGAGTGAGTTATGCCGTTCTATCCTTTGGTGGATTTCTTGGCATGGGAGAAAAACTGTTTGCGGTACCCTGGAGTGCGCTGACTCTTGACACAGTAAACAAGCGCTTCCTGTTAAACGTAGAGAAAGAGCGTTTGGAAAATGCTCCAGGTTTTGACAAGGACAGTTGGCCTAATATGGCCGAAGAGTCTTGGGCAACGGAAATCCATTCTTTCTATGGAACTAAGCCCTACGACTATAATAGCTAGGTGGGCAAATCCGAAACGAAGAGTGATGCGCGCCAAGTAAAACAACGACATATTAAGGTTGGTCGTTGGGGGCCAACCCTAAGGCGCGCATTGCGTTAAGACATTCGCTGCGCCGGCCGATCCGGTGGTATGCCGGATACTCGTCATATGGCGCTGGCCGAGTGCAGAAATCAGGTGTGGCAGGTAGGCTACCCTGAGCATCGGAGCCACTCTCTTCGACCATCCGCCCACCAGCCTGGCAGCACTGATCGAGCAAGGCGCCACCGTGCTCTACGCCTCCAAGCGTGGCGGACGCGACAGTATCCGCCTGGTCGATACAACCCTCGCCCGTTTCGAGCCGCAGTGGGCACGTTGATTCGCTCAATTTGGAGATCGTTGGCCGTGCTGGACATCCCCTGCATGGCAAGCGCGGGCATCGGGATATTTGCCCGTCGACAGACTGCACTCGGCCAGAAACGGTCATTCGCAAGCACTAATCTCCTCAAAAATTTGTCTTCGGTCATGGTGGTGCGGATATAACCAGGGGCGATGGCGACTCTGCGAATGTTCTGCCGCCCATGCTCAAGCGCGCAGGCCTTGGTCAGGCCGAAAACGCCATGCTTGGCCGCCGTGTAGTGAGGCAGTGTTTCCATGCCCACCAGACCATCCACCGACGCTGTGTTGATGATGACGCCACCGCCGTTGGCCAGCATGGCCGGAATTGCCGCCCTGGCGCAAAAGAAAACGCCGTTCAGATTGATGTCGATGACACGGCGCCCGTCCATTCCCCCATGTCCTAGGAAAGATGGCATCCAATCACAAATGATTGTCGTGTATTAACAAACTATTGATGCGGTGCGGTTCTCAGAATAAGCCAGCCAACATCGGCTGGATGACTTCGGTCGCATCAATGGAGAACAACAAGAATGACATTGGCCCAAACGAGCCGCGTGAGAAGATCAGGCGTCACCCGCAGACTTGAATCCTCCCTCTTCACCGTGCTCTTGATCGAGGAAGTGAAGCCATGACGCACACCATGCCAAGCAATTACACCAATGGACTGTTCAAATCCGCCGCTTGCTTCAACGTTCTCGCAGGTCTTCCATTGCTGGTCGCCATGCGTCCGGTGGCCGACCTGATGGGACTGGAAATCACGCCGACGTCTGCCCTGTTTATGCAGATCACCATGACGCTGGTGGTCATGTTCGGTTGGGTGTACTGGATGATCAGCGTCGATCCAGTGCGCTATCGCCCGTACATCCTGCTCGGGGCACTCCTCAAACCCGTGTTTGTCGTCCTGATTTATGGCCATTGGTTGGCGGGCAGTATCCCCTGGCCGTTACCGGCCTTGGCATCGGGTGACGTTCTCTACACAGTGTTATTTTGGCGCTACTTGAGCGACACCCGATTTGCGGTGGGAAATCGCATCTAGCAGCTCACCCTCGTCGATAGGCCGCTATGGGGTCTGTCATGGGTGAAATTGAGCTCCTCCCTTAATTCATTTATGAGCTGGGATATAGCTTGGTTTCCAGTGAGACGAGATGCAGAAATACCGGTAACAAGAAGCTCAACTCGCCCGGATATTGGTTCGCTAATCTGTATTTGAAGTGATCCCGATGGCTCGACTCTACATTCGCATGAGAGCGGTAGAAACGCTGATTCGATGATGTGGCACAGCTCGAGAATGGACAGCATAAAGGCTCCTTTGACATGAGCCAGCCAGGGAGCTCAGCTTGATTTGACGAAAGCATGAGTCTCAAGCTTAAGGCCATCCTTCAGATCCCTGGCGGAGCAGCGACACTTTCAGCCTACGCCCATCCGCGAGCGGCGATATACCGATTGGAAGTGAATGCAGCCGCCCCCCCCGCCTATCGGCCAACAGCGGTCGATTTCACAATGTTCCTCTCACGACAGATGCTCAAGATTTCCGGTCGTATCGATGAAAAAAAACCGACAAAAAACAAGTTCACCCCGCCAACCACTTCAGGGACGAGCTGATTGAGCTGCAGCTGGCGAGGCGAACAAATAGAAAATACTTTCCCTGCTGAACCTACCTCATTCCACTCGTAAAATTACAACGACTCAATGTTCTCGAAGATTTCCAGCCATTGGCTCAGGCATTGCATTTACAGGGAGATGGGGAAATCGAGAAACGAGGTGATTCATGACGTTGGACACGGCAGTGACCCTTTCGATGGCTGTACTAGCAGCGCCTGCGATGGTGTTGACCGCGCTAGCAGCAGGCTCAGTGGCCACATCGGCATTGATGGCGGTGATGGACATTGCGCTGAGCCTTAAGCAGGACATGGATCTTCTGGATTACCTGGCATCCGCATCACCCCATTTGATGCTGCTGGCACTTATGCAGACATGCAGCCTGGCGGCGATCACGGAGTTGATGCAGGGCGTGAACCTGATGATGATCATGGCCGCCCTGTAGGAGCCAGCCATCCCCAACGTTGGGTAGTCCTGGCACCCGAAGCCGGTAGCATTTTTCTTTTTCAACATCGCGTGGATACCTAGTGAAGAACTCATAGCAGGCCATGATGCATAGGAGCATCAGCTAAATTTTTAGCCTTCAAATCGATCTGACCGGATCGACAAAAATCAGCGGGTTACCTTCGCAGAAAATCGCTTTGAATTTTTTTCTAACGCAGCCACTCCTTTGTCTATGAGCAAAATGGAGGGGGCCTCATGAATACCGATCTTTACATCATCGAGTACAAACTTCATGGGGAGGCCAAGTCCTTCATTATCAGGACGAAGATAAAAAGCAACGCCGACGCTTGGCATTGGGCAAGTTGTGATGCTGGAGTGGCACCTATACCTAAACCAGGACGACCGCCGCTCAAAGTCGTTACCAAGCCTCAAGCTGAAAAGTACGGGCTCAGTGACGTGAGATGGCGTGAATCAGCAATCTTGGATTGGACAGAGGTGGCAACGTGATCACACAAATGCTCAAAGCCATTGGTAAGACCCCCATTCAGCCTCTTCACCGAGCGTGATGTCACTGCGGTGCCGTTGTTCTCGAGATCCACTTACCTGCAGGTCTGCCTGAACCACATCGATGCGATTGCTCGTTCTGCAAACGCAAGGGAGCAATAGTCGCTGCGGTGCCAGCAGCGGATTTGAAAGTGATTCGCGGCCAAGCTGCATTACGTAAATATCAATTCGGAAGGCAGGTCGCCGAACATTTCTTTTGCGGGATCTGCGGCATTTATACCCATCACCGACGCAGTACCAATCCGAACGAATTTGGCTTCAATATCGGCTGCATGGAAGGCGTTAATCCCTATGATTTGGGGAGCGTTCCGGTTGCGAATGGTGGCGAGTGGGAGGAACCTGTGGGCCAGTCTCGTTAGCGAAAGTTTTCTTCTCTAATTCACCTCCCACTATTGTGAAAACCAAAAGCTTCCCAACGACGAGGACATTTTGTCAGAAAGAATTTCAAAGGCTCACCGTGGTCTACCTGCACCACACCCAGAGCTCGCAATCATGAAATTCTCAAAATTCTGCCAAGCACTCTCCAACCGGGCTGGCAGTTCGAAGACGTTCCTCACCGCTATTTGTCTCATCGTTGTGTGGGCAGTGACGGGCCCGTATTTTCATTTCAACGATACGTGGCAACTGATCATCAATACGTCGACGACGATCATCACGTTCCTGATGGTTTTCTTGATCCAGAACACCCAGAACCGGGACAACGACATTTTGCATCTGAAAATCGATGAGCTGATCCGAGCGACCAAGGAAGCGCAAAACGCCACGTTGTCCTTGGACAAGATGGGCACCAGGGAGCTTAGAAAACTGCGGAAGCAGTACAGCGTTATGGGTGAAGCCGGTGAGATCAGTTTTGATGCCTCCGACGACGATGCTTCTAGCCCAAAGTAGGTGGCCCAGATCATCAGGGAGGCCGTTGTCTTCATCAGTTTGAACGCGAGCTTGTCAGCGCTTTCTATCAAGGTATGTGTGCACTGGTATCCAACGCGGTCGTCATTCGTCATCAATGCCTGGAAGCTGTCTGTATGAAGGATCTGCCATGAAAATAAAAAATGTTCACCACCCGATTACCATCGCGTCAAAGGCATCGTTGATGCTGACGATCCTCGGCTTGCTGACTGCATGCGCCGGTAACACTACGTCGTCCAATGTCGTTGCACCGGGCGAGGAAAAGACAGCCACAACCCGCACACTGGATGCGGGCGCCGCCCTGCTCCAATCACGCCCGCCCATCGATGCACTCAATGCCTACCTCGATGGATTCCATTTTTACAACGGCCACCCTGACGTTCAAATGGAGGCTCACCACTATTGCTCCATCCTGAATGAAGAAGTGATCCAGTGCGTGATCTACGATGGAAATCGCAAGGACGCGAAGCTCATGGGGGTGGAATACATCATCAGCGAGCAGCTGTTCGCCAAATTGCCCCAGTCAGAAAAAGCGCTATGGCACAGCCACGTTCATGAAGTGAAGTCCGGTCAATTGGTTGCCCCCGGCATTCCGGAAATTGCGGAGCATGCGCTGATGGAAAAGCTCATCCATACCTACGGCAAGACGTGGCATACATGGCACACCGACCTCAATAAAGATCTACCGTTGGGTGTTCCGCAACTGATGATGGGATTCACCGCTGATGGCCAGATCGACCAGCGACTGGTGACAGATCGGGACAGAAAACTTGGCGTCGATAGCACCCGAAAAAGGAAAGCCCGGGCCGACATCCCTGCACCCGCTATTGACCCAGGTGCTGACGCTTGGCGCAAAGGAAAGGTCATTCAAATCGAAGATCCGACTGGCCGTCCGCATCAGCACTGAATCTTCAGGATGACTGGCTAGCCTTTGGATTTTCGTGGGTCAGCACTACGAGGAAAAGTTCTTTCTTCCTGAATAGTCCCGTCCTCTTTGTGAATCTTCAGCGACGCAGTTTTGCCCTGAAGGAACTCACCCGCCAGCGCGGTGATTTCAGCCTTGGTCGAGGCCGTCTTCGACGCCCTTTGTGCGCCTTCCTTTGTTAGTGCCCAGAGCTTGTCGGTCTTGGTGATGTGGTAGTTGTCCATCCGATCTCCTAGCGCGCCGCGCGCATTGGCAATGTGGTGATTGGTTGACCACTACCTTCCCAACGAGTTTGAAAAAGTCACTCTCAAATAGCTGAAGGGACGCCTATTAGGCCATTCAGTCATCTCGATGGAACAATGAAGACAGCCCATCCTCTATCTCAACACCAGCGAACCTGAGGATGTCACCATGATCAACTCATTGACCGGTATGAAGCCTGGCGAGCGTTACGCCGTCGAAAGCCTGGAACGCACACGAAATTTTCCGGGATTCTTCCTCGACGGAAAATACTACCTGGGCCCCGAATTAATGACTGCCGTCGGGTGGCTGGAAGGTCAGCGATTTTTGTACGACGAACTTGATCCTTTAGGCGAACCGGTGTTTCCAGATCGAGTCGCCGGCACCATTGAAGATCTGACATTGACCTTGATCGATGGCGCACGTTTGAAGCTGAACAAGGTGCGATATAACGCCCAAGTGGATTTACCCTCATCAGAGGTTAGAGACCGTCCTGAGGTGTACCGCAGAGACCCGACAAGCGCCCTCTACAACAAACTGGTGGTCATCACTGGGGCATCAAGCGGCATAGGCCGCGCAGCAGCTCATGCATTCGCCAGTAAGGGCGCACTCCTGGTACTGGGGGCACGAGATGAAGCCGCGCTCGCTGAAGTCGTCGAAGAATGTGCTGCACGCGGTGCCACGGCCCTCGCAGTCCAAACTGATGTGACTAACAGCGAACAAATGCGAGCATTGGCAGATAGAGCTGCCGCGTTTGGTAACGGACAGATAGACATCTGGGTCAACAATGCAGGTGTCGGAGCGGTGGGTAGGTTCGAGGAAACACCTCTTGAAGCACATGAGCAGGTGCTGCAAACGGATCTGATCGGTTACCTGCGCGGCGCCTATGTGGCATGGCCTTACTTCAAGGTGCAAAAACGCGGCACGTTGATCAACACCTTGTCGCTGGGGAGCTGGGTCGCACAGCCCTATGCCGCTGCTTACTCAGCCAGCAAATACGGCTTGCGCGGTTTGAGCGAAGCGTTGCGCGGAGAACTGGTCGGATACCCCAATATCCATGTGTGCGACATCTATCCGGCTGTCATGGACACACCGGGATTTCGTGATGCAGGCAACTTCACCGGTCATGCGCTCAAGCCACCGCCGCCCCTCTATGATCCGCATCTCGTCGCCCAGGCGATGGTTGCCTGTGCGTTACGTCCAAGACCCAGCACCACTGTGGGAGGTGCGGCCACGATGGCCCGTCTGGCGCATTTCCTGGTACCGGGGTTCCCGCTCTTGTCAGGATGGTTGACTCGCCTAGGTGTAGAACATGGCCCACAGTCTGAATCGTCATCAGGGAATCTGTTTGCGCCGCCAAGTGGTGTTCGCCGCATTGAAGGTGGGTGGCGTGCAGCCAAGCACAGACCGTCCATCCTGGTTGCTGCAGGCGTGGCATTGTTATTTGGCGGATGTGTATACGCGCTTAATCGCCGTGGACGGCGAGAGCGCTCCCGCTAGCAACTCCTGGCCTCGACTATTAGTGAAGTTTGCCGTTGCAACACTGAACATACAAAGGGCCCTTAAAGGGAGCTAATAGTCGACACTTTTTTATATGAAAAGTGCATAGCGAAAAGCGGGGGGGCGGCGTTGAAGCTGTTGATAGGCGGATCGTCTCAATTCTACGCAGTCGGCTTTGGTCTGGTTTCTCTGCTTCTGCAGGTGTTCATTCCGTATAAGCGCTACGTGCGGGTAGTGGCTGACACTCGTGTTGCTGGCTTATGTGGGCTGGCTTGGCCCGGTTGGTCGCATGACCACTCTCATTCCGCTCAGTGATCCAGATGTGAATTCTCCAAATTAAAGAATTGAGGGTTCGATAGCGATGACTCGTTGAGATGTGAACTCCAAGCTGCATACGCGTCCGAATGTCGCGTTACAGCCGTACACCACCTTTCACCGGAAAGATCGCGAGTTGCGACCAACATCATCATTTTGCTAATAGCTGCATCCAGATCTAAAAGCAGCTCATGAGATTTAAATCTAAAGTCGTCCGTTGCGTTCATGTCGGATCCTGTGCTCAGCGGGTCTGACTTGAAGTTAGAAGTCGCAGTACCCACCAAGAATCTTGATTGTGGTTTTTAATGGATCAGCCCGAGCGATGGACGGCAGTCATTTTGTCTGGCTGGAAAAAGGGGCGTGCCCCTGTAATCAAATGAATCACTGTTCACGCGTTTCTTATCCTCTTGAATGGATCACCAACGGTAACGTGACCACGAACTCGCTACCCTTGCCATCACCCTCGCTCATGCCGGTAACCTCGCCGCCGTGCGCCTCAACCAGCTCGCGGACTACTGTTAGTCCGATGCCTAAGCCTGTCCCATTGAAGCCGACGGCATGCACGTCCTGAACATAGGGGTCGAAAATAAACGGGAGTGCTTTAGCGGAAATGCCGATTCCATTGTCGGAAATGGATATTTTCAAAACGTCGGACGCTACCGTTACAGACAGTTTGATCCTACCGTGGGTCGGGGTGTATTTAGCCGCATTCGCCAGAAGGTTGTGGATAATCTGTGCGAGGCGCCCCGGGTCACCATTTACCATCAAGATCCCATTGGGAAGATGGACGTTGAAATGCTGCTCTTGTGCGCTCATCAAAGGGCGGCACGCATCAATGGCTTCACGCAGAACCTGAATCATGTCGACCTCGCGGCGATTGAGTCGCAACTTACCAGTGCTGGCACGGGAGACGTCCAGCAGATCGTCGACCAACTGTGACATATGTTGGACTTGGCCTTCGATCAACTCCCGCATCCTCGGCAGCTGATCGCTTGGCAGTCGCACCATACGTTCTGCAATCATGCTGATGGGGGTCAATGGGTTACGTAGCTCATGCGCCACCGTCGTCAGTATGCTTTTTTGCTGACTCAGTGCGTGCTCGGCTACAGCCTGAAGGTCTTGAGCGCTGAGCGCGGCGATGACCAGCTGTGCATTAGCCTCACGCAGTTCCTGGTACAAACGCTGCTCTTCCAAGCGAGGGGTGACTATATCGGCCGACTGCACCAGGAGTTTCGCCGGTACTAGCTGCTGATTGGAATCAATCACTTGCTCGACCTGCTGGCTATCCACCAGCTGGCTGCTGGCGTCACTCAACTCTTTTTGCAGGGCTGCCAGCACGGCGCGCCCTTCAACGGTTTTCTGGCCAAGCAGAAAGAGTTCGTGAGCGGCATTTGCGATCTCACGCTCATTCTTGCCATCGACATTACTCATGAGCCTGGCTCAAACATTTTATCTCCTGTGCGCTCCGCACCTGAACTCTGTTTTGTCGGTCGGCCACCGAGCAGGCCTTCTTGGTCTTGAAGCATTTCGCCGATCTGCAGGCCGTTTTTGTCGATGCTGTACAGGCGCAGCTCATCGGAGTGGGCGCTGGCCCGCAACTTGACCACGGCCATGATGCGCAGTAAGCGACTCTCTACTTCGATATAGCGTTGAACGATGATCGCGTCGGTGAGAAACGCTGTGCCGTAAGGGCTGAAACGCAAGTCGGTGTAGCGGTCTTCCAGCTCAGAGGTCATCAGCACACTGACCCCGGCACCAGTCAGCGCGGTGACCATGCGCGACAGCGATTCACGGAAGTCTTCACGGAAGGTCGGCGCCAGCGCCAGTTCGAAGCCTGACAACGAGTCGATCACTAAACGAGTGGCTTTCAGGCGAGAGATCTCGGCCAACAGCAACTGGACGACTTCGTCGATGGACAAGTCCGGTGCACGACTGTCCACCAAACCGACCTGACCGTTTTGGATCAAATGAATGAGGGTGGCATTTTGGAAGTGATTGGGCCGTTGTTCGAACACCGCGATCACGCCGGTTTCGCCGTTGCGTGCGCCTTCGGCCAGGAAGGTCGCCGCCAGAATGCTTTTGCCCGACCCTGACGGCCCGGCCACCAGTAAGGAATAACCGCGAGGCAGGCCGCCGCCGAGCATCTCATCGAGTTGCGGCACGCCCATTTTCAGGCGCTTGATGGGGAACTCCAGCGGCGCTTCAACCGGGTTGAGTGGCGCGGGTGCAAACACCTTGATCCCCGACGTCGCAATGCGGAAGGTGTGCAGGCCTGGCAGCGTTGGCTGGCCGCGCATCTTCATGATTTCCAGCTTGCGCACCATCGAGTTGCGCTGAACGCTCTGGCGCAGCCAGATCAGGCCATCGGCCACGGTGAAAATCGGGTTGGTGTCGGTTTCGGTGAAATACTCGCCAATCAGGAAGGTCGTCGCCTGCCAAGTGGTCATCAACATGCCCAGTTGCTGAACGAACTGCGGCAGGTTGTTGTTGGGGTTGTCCTGGGTCTGGCTGGCCAGCACCACCGAACGAAACGAGTCGACGAACACCAGCGCTGGAGAGTGCGCCTCGACTTCGCTGACGATGCGCCGCAGCACTTCGTCCAGATTCCCGGCCAGAGTGTCATCGGTCAAGTTGATGTAACGAATCGACTGGTTGATCGCATCGCTGTCGAAAAAATCGAATTGTTGCTGATAACGCAGCATCTTCAGCGGCGGCTCGCCCAATACGGTAAAGAACAGCGCCGGGCGCTCGGGCGTCGCCAGGGCGAACATCATCTGATGCGCCAGGGTAGTTTTGCCACAGCCAGGCGGGCCGGCGATCAGGTTGAACGAAAACTCCGGCAATCCTCCGCCCAGCACCTCGTCCAGTCCTGGCACACCGGTGGCCAGGCGGTTGATAGTCACTTTGGTGCTCATGGCGAATTTTCCTGCGAAGGGGTGTCGCTCAATAAAGGTTCCCACATACCACGAAGCAAACGTGCGGTGAGTAAGGGCCCGATCAGCGTGGTCAGCAGTGCGTAAAAGGTAGTCAGCAACACTTCACCGAAAAACAGCGCATCGGCGTCGCTTTGCTCAACGATTACGGATTTGAGGGCAATCAAATCCATGCCTGCCTGCACTCTGTCACAGGTGCCGGCCAGTCGAGGATGATTGGAAACGCACAGATTGAGGCTGCGGCGATAAAGCGCGACAACCCCTTGCTGGCCGATGATGGGCCTGAGGGCTGCGTCCATATCCTGCAAGGTTGAAATAATTGCGTGGGCGGTCTTTGCAAGATCAGCAATGTCACCGATCCGGCGCGCCAGAGAAGCTACGATCTGGCGGCCCTCTTCGCTTTCCCTGGACATGGCTCACTAATTTTTGATGGGCACCTATCGATGGTACACCCTATAACCTGTGATCGAGTTTTCATTTGGACGCAGAGCTACTGATCTTCGGAATACCTGCTAGATGGCTCAAGGAAATCCGAGGTGCGAGGTTGATTCCTTCGTCGACGAACTCGACTTGGGTGCGCTCGGTTTTGAGGGCATTGCCTCTGCCAAAGCTGGTCGCCCGGCCTGTCACCAGCGACCAAACAGCAAAGATTTGCCTCTCTGTTTAGGCTCAAGCACCTGGATTTGTGATTTGAATATAAATCGACCAAATGCCAAGCAATATCCAAAACGTCGCAAAAATCCAAGGTGTGCGAACCGAAAACAGCAACGCCTTTCGGTACCCCTTGTGCGTGGACTCTCGCTCACAAAATAAAGGCGAGTCGTCATACGCCAACCCTATTACAGGCTCGCTATGCAATAGCTCGCTCTGCTTGAAATGCCAGTGGTCAATAATGTCGTATGCCGCGCGAATACCTGGCCAAGCATTCAGCAAACTTAGCACGCCAAGCAACGCAAGAAACGGTGGTACCACTAGCGTGAACAACTTGCCCCACTCTGGGTTGAGATTGCCCATAGAAGAGGCAAATGCGATGACTAAAAAGGACTGGGATGCCAGATAGGCGTCAGTTCGATTGGCCAAGATGCTGGTTTCGTAGTGAATCTCTCTACGATAAAAATCCAAGCGCTCCTTCGGCGACCCGAACATCTTCGCATTGCGTTCGTTGAGTGCGGTGTCACTTATCTCGGAAGTCAGAATTCTCGTCAAGGTGGCTCATCCTGATCAAATATGTGAAACCGGTTTACCACCCATCCCAATCTGCGAATTGAACTGGATATCTCTCACGTCAGCGCTGGTACTCACTAACACCTGTGTTAGACGTTTACTCGTATTCCTCCGGAATGCCAACAAAAACGGCCCTCTCGGGCCTTTTTGTACTCAAACTAAACTCACTTGGAAAGCCGGGACTCGCCGGTGTCGGAGCCGTATTCTGCTTTCCATTCTTTAAGACCCTTGTGGTTACCGCCTTTGGTTTCGATGACCTCGCCGGTAGGCAGATTTTTGTAGACTTTTACCCGCGAGGCTTGGTCACCATGTCGCAGATGACAACTGTCGCCACTTCGTACTCTTGATGTGTTTTTAACGCTTTTGCTAAAAACACTCCTTGCCGACTCATAGAACTCTCCTGCATCAGACAAAAAGCACTGATCGAGTTTGTCGATCTCAGCTAGTGAGCCCGTCCTTTTCAGAACCTGGAATTTAAATCCCTGTGTTAGGCGTATTCATAAAAGCATCCCAGCTTTCATAGGCGTCGTGCTGCCTCTTGCTGGCAAAATCCCAGTCAGGGCCTGAAACGCATTTGGATGTCACCAGCGTCATCATTTCCATCGTAGCGGCGTCGAGCTCTATCAGGAGCTCTTGTGATTTCATCCTAAAATCTTCGATCGATGCCATTAGCTTTGCCTCGGCGCGGAGGTAACCGCCATTGAGAAACAACTGCTCCTCGGGCGGTGGAGTACGAACACGACAAATAATTCATACCGTCTGATCGCTGGTTCGTTCAGCCCCGAACCTTCCCCGTCAAAGTCAGCCGCTATAGCGGGACGGAGGAATCGCTAACCAAAAAAGGGCCCTCGAAGGGCCCTTTCTTGTACTCAAACCAAAATCACTTGGTCAACCAAGCTCGAAGGTGGTGGATAGCCAAGTGATTATTCGATGCGAATGATCTGCCTGGTACATAGGGGACGTCAGTGCGTATTCGCTTTAGGTTGAACCTCTGTTGCTTATGCGGGCTCCCAACTCTACATCCAGGAGAAACGTATGACCCAGACAGCATTGGTCGTGGGCGCCAGCGGCATCGTTGGCAGCGCCATTAGTCAGTTACTGATCGACAACAAGTGGCAGGTCGCTGCGTTGTCGCGACATCCGTCGCAGGCCCCCGGAATGATCCCTATCGCGGCAGACCTTCAGGATCCGGCGTCGCTGGAACATGCGCTGGCGGATTTGAAACCCACTCATGTATTCATTACCACATGGTCAAGGCAAGCCACGGAGGCCGAGAATATTCGCGTCAATGCCGCCATGGTACACAACGTACTCGCCGCCATTCGCCCGGCCAGGAGTGTTGAGCATGTAGCACTGGTTACTGGTCTCAAACACTACCTCGGCCCGTTCGAAGCGTATGGTAAAGGAAGCCTTCCTCAAACACCTTTTCGCGAAGAGCAGGGTCGTCTGGACATCGAAAATTTCTACTACGCCCAAGAAGACGAACTCTTCGCCGCCGCTGAAAAGGACGGCTTCACTTGGAGCGTGCATCGCCCGCATACCGTCACCGGGGTTGCCGTGGGCAACGCGATGAACATGGCCACCACCCTCGCCGTCTATGCATCGATTTGCAAACAAACCGATCGCCCTTTTGTGTTTCCCGGATCAAGGATGCAGTGGGACAGCCTCACCGATATGACCGACGCACGGCAGCTGGCGAAACAACAAATTTGGGCGGCCACCACACCTGCTGCGGCCAATCAGGCATTCAATGTTACCAATGGCGATGTGTTTCGTTGGAAATGGATGTGGAACAGGATTGCCGAATATTTCGACTTGCCTCCGGCCGAATACCCCGCAACCCTCTCGCCCCTTGAAAAGCAAATGGGTGACGATCAAATAGCCTGGACGCAAATCGTAGCGGAACACGGCTTGAAAGAACCCGATATTGGGCGTCTGGTCTCCCCATGGCACACCGACGCAGACCTGGGTCGGCCCATCGAAGTTGTCACGGATATGTCAAAGAGCCGGGCCATGGGTTTCACCGCCTACCAGGCGAGCGATCAGGCATTTTTCTATGTGTTCGACAAACTGCGTGATATGAACTTGATCCCTAAGGCCGTTCCAGAACGGATAATCGAGTAGGCGCCATAGAAGGGATCTCCTGAGGCCGAGAATCCTCAACCAACACACAATGCCTATAGGCCGTTTTCAAATGGAGTGTGAATTGGAAGGGAATATGGCTCCCCATCGCTCAGGAAGCGGGCGGCTAGTGCCACCAGGCGAAGCAGTCGTTCTATTCGATGGTACCTGCAAACTCTGCAATGGGTGGGCGAAATTCATCATCCAACATGACCGGGCACATCGGATCAAGCTCGCGACGGTGCAGTCTCCTGAGGGTCAGGCCTTGCTCGAGTGGGCCGGCCTACCACAGCATGAGTTCAACACAATCGTATTAATCGCTGATCACCAATTCCACGTTCGCTCCGATGCGATGTTCAGAATATTTGCTCGCTTACCTGCACCATGGCGCTGGCTGAGAGTCGCCCGAATCATCCCAGGCCCGTTCCGCGACTGGATGTACAACAAGATCGCCCTCAACCGTTACCGGCTATTTGGCAAATATGATTCCTGCCAATCGCCTTCTCCCGATCATCGCGGTCGATTTCTGAAGCATGAATGAGTACACACACATCACCACCATCGTCTTTGGCAGATCGACCGTCGGAAGGTCAATAAAAGCTACCTTTACTTCCGGTGGCCTCTGAGTCCTAACTCTCCGTTTGGCATAGGAGAGACTTACAAACTTAGATACGCGTAACGTGCCTTACCTGGTGCGCCTACAAAAAAGGCCCCTTGAAGGGCCCTTTTGTACTCAAACCAAAATCACTTGGTCAGCCAGGACTCGATCTTGTCTGAGCCGTATTTCGCTTTCCGCTATTTCAAATTTTGTGATAGTCGCCCTTGGTTCCACGACCTCACCCGATTCCGGATTCTTGTAAACCTACCTCGCGAGGCTTGCGGGTGCCCGATTGCGGCAGGGCAGCCGGAGCGCGACGACCAGCCTGTAGATCAAGCAGGTTGAAGATGTCCTTCAAGCTGTTGCCGTACTTGGTAAGTAAAGCGAGAAGCTTCGTTTCAAATTCGAGGACGCAAACTCAACATCGGAGAAAAAATTATCTGAAACGCGGTGCCGCCGATGTTTGCGTTGGGCTGGTGACTTAGCGAGCCACCCAGATTTTTAACAAGCGAAGTAATTACTTTCATTCCCAACCCCGACATTTTATCCACACCAAAGTCGGCTGAAAGTCCCTTGCCATTGTCACTTACGGTCAGGCAATACTGATGTTCATATGGTGCCAATTGTACATCGACCTTGGTGGCCCCATATTTTAAAGCATTTGTCACCAATTCATTAACGATAAGGCCGAGTCGACTGAGTTGTTCGCTCGCCAAGGCGAGTGGGACGGCTTCGACCGAGATAGCTACCTGATCCCTACAACCTAACATTGCTGATAAGCCAGCACACAGTTGAACCAGATAGTCAGCACTATCGAGCGTCGTGGCAGCCTTACCGACGTTAATATGCTGATGCACATTTGCTACTGCAAATATTTTGGCAGCCGCTCTTGAAATCTCCTTAGCCGCTTCAGAGTTGCCCAGCTGAGCACTCTGAATGCTCAGCATTGACACAATCAAATGGAGGCTATTCATGACTCGATGGTCAATTTCCTCGGCCATCAAGTGAGAATGATTCAGCGCTGCTTCCTTCTCAGCTATGGATCGCATGGCGGAAAGGCGCAGTTCAAGCTGATCCATTACAACGCTAGCAAGATCCGCCAACGTGTCTATCTGATCTTGGGTAACCGTGCGCGGCTGCGTGTCCAGCACACATAACGTACCGAGATTGAAGCCGTCGTGAGTATGCAGCGGCACACCCAAATAAAATTGAAGACCAAATTCGCCTGCGACAAGGGGATTAGAAAGCGTTCGAGGATCATGCCTAGCGTCTGTTACTAACCAAGGCCCATTCTGTAAGATCGCGGAGGCACAGAGTCCTGGATTGCGGGAAATTTGATTTGCGTCGAGCCCATGATGGGATTTGAACCAGATTCGATCTGTATCGACGATGCTCACGATTGCTATCGGAGTGCCGAGAAGGCGCGCTGCTATTGCGGTCACACGATCAAATGCGCCGTCCGGAGGGGAATCAAGAATGGCGTACCTACGAACGACGTTCATCCGAAGGGATTCATCTGGAGCTGTTTCACTGGAGCTAACGGAATGAGGCGTTGTGTTCGCAGTCATTTTTACTCCCGAACGGCTCAAGGTCACTGCTTTAAGTGGGTTATCCGATGGAATGCCCGCTTTCAAACCGTTGCACCAAGGTCGCACTCGATTGATGGCCTGGATGGCAGCAGAACGATGTATGGTCTCACGTTTGTATAAGCCATATCAGGCACGCACACAAACCGCTGCAATCAGTGGGGTGGTGGCAATGATCCCGCTGGCCGCAGGTCACGCCCTTACCCACCTACCGGATTGTAAAATCCGTGCCAGGGAACCGACAAGCACCAACAGGGCAGATTCCGCGCTTGCGCGAGTAAGCCTTCCGGTGAGTAACGGATGGTGCAAACTGGCTCACCATTCTTTGGCGAATCGAGGCTAAGGTTCATGTATTGGAGATTCAAATTCCACGACTAGCCCGTTTTCATCGCCCCCGTGGAGCTACTCAGAGGATGTAACGCTTTAGATGGGCAGGACTCACACAATTCAATGATTATCTAAAAAACCAAAAAAGAGGTGATGATGTCTCCCTTTGATATTCAACGGATGTTGATAGATGAGTTTCCACTAACATTTTTGCTAGAGGTAGGGTTTCGGGCAGCTTTTGCCTTTCTTGCCGTTTTCTTGTTCTTAAAATCAAGTGGCCGACGCGGGATAAGACAGCTCTCACTTTTTGAGTTGGTCGTGATTTTGACGTTGGGCTCCGCTGCCGGAGACGTGTCCTTCTACCATGATGTACCACTGTTGCCCGTTGCAGTCGTTTTCCTCACGCTGTTGCTGCTCTATCGCATGACGGTTTGGGTCATGACCAAAAGCAAGAAATTTGAAGCATGGATTGATGGTCTACCTGTAACCGTCATTCGCAATGGCTTATATGAACTTAAATCCTTAGAGAAGCTGAATATTTCATCGAGCGAAATATTGATGGAGCTTCGACAACGGGGCGTTGAGCACTTAGGCCAAGTAAAATTGGCGCTTATGGAAACAGATGGCGACATCAGTCTTTATTTTTACGATCAAGAAGACCTGCGCCCTGGCTTGTCAGTCCTACCTTTAGAACATCGTGCGGAGTTTATAAAAGTGCCCGCTTCGGGACTTTATTGCTGCGTGAGTTGTGGCTTTGCACAATCTATTCTTGAAGAACACGAAGCACGCTGCTCGCGGTGCGATCATGACATCTGGTCAAAGGCGCTGAGCACCCAACGCTGTAGGTGATGGTTGCTGGAAACAATCCCACCAGGCATCAGTCAAATCCACAGGCGCCAGCATTTTGAGGGGAACAGATGAAGGTATTCATAAGCTCGGTGGTAAGGGGATTTGAGCAATTCAGAGCGGCTGCCAAGGACGCCGTAGAAGCTCTGGATATGAAGCCGATCATGAGCGAGCATTTTGGAGCCCGCACCTATTCTTCCGTGCATGCCTGCCTGACAGAGGTTGATCAGTGCGACGTCTTTGTCCTCATCTTGGGCGCTAACTACGGCTACGAGCCTGAGCCGGGTCTGTCGGTTAGCCTTGGCGATTGCCTCTCACCACACTCAAGAATTCGACATTAGCCCCTTCGTGCTGGGCCTTCTGCTGTCCTCCTTTTTATGGCTTTACCTCTTCGCACTCATACCCATGGGAATGCTGGAGGATCGATACGATACTCGGCTGGTCAACGCCTGGGGCATCGGCGTCTGGTCTGTCGCCCCCCTCCTCTCTGCAGCATCAGGGGGTTTCTTCTCCATGCTGATCACTCGTTTGCTGATGGGTGTCGGAGGGTCGACTTCGTACCCCGCCGGGGGACGCGCTCTGCGCGAATGGGTGCCTGCCGGCGAGCGCGGAATGGCGACCTCACTGTTCCATGCCGGTAGCCTGATAGGCCCGGGGATTGCTGCGTTGGGCCCGAGCATTGTCGTCAACAGTTACGAATGGCGTGTTGCCTTCGTCATAACTGCCGCTGTTCGATTCTTATGGCTGGCTGCCTGGCTGATATGGTTCAGGCAACCTGAAGTCGCGCGCTGGTTACATCCGCTTCAGGCGCTGCTCGCTGTCGTTAGGAATCTTGCTGCCTGAGCTAAGAGGCATAATTAAAACTTTAGCTGTGAAGGGGTGGATGGCTCGGCAATGTGCTCACTGCCGCCCGCCTTCGGGCCTGGCCTCATTTCACGGAAAAACATTCGCCGATACTCAGAAGGCGATGTGCCGAGGTGAACGCCGAACTGTTGTCTCAACGACAAAGGCGTTCCGAAACCCGCCTCACCGGCGACACACTCGATAGGTAGGTCGGTCGTTTCGAGCAGCTGTTGTGCTCTGGCGACTCGCTCAGCATTCAACCATTTAGAGACGGTACTGCCAGTGGCCTCCCTAAAGCGACGAGTAAACGTGCGCCTACTCATTTTCGCCATGTCTGCCAGGACGTCGAGCGATAGATCACTGGCTAGGTTCATTCGGGCCCACGCCAGTACATCAGACAAATGAGTCTCGCTGGATAGCTGCGGCACAGGATGTTCTACGTATTGAGCTTGGCCTCCTTGCCTATGCGGCGGCGTCACCAGCATCTTCGCGGTGCGATTCGCCACATCAGCACCGAGCCGCTGGCGTATCAGATGCAGGCAACAATCGATTGCCGCCACGGTTCCCGCAGAGGTCATGATGTTGCCATCACTGACATAGAGCACCTCGGGCCTGAAACGAACTTCAGGGAAGCGTCGCGCAAACTCGTCTCTGACTGCCCAGTGAGTGGTTGCTTCTTTGCCATCAAGCAGCCCGGCATCTCCGAGCACGAATGCTCCCAAACATAACCCGACTATGAGCTTTCCTTGGACATTAGCGAGCTGTAAGGCTTTCACGAGCTTTGCGGATGCAGCGACCGATTGATCGCCCCACGCTGGAATGACAATTACGTGAGAGGACTCCATCAGTTCCAGGCCATGAGTGACCTCCAAGCCGATGCCTTGGTCGCTACTCACCATACCCGGCGTCTCTGCGCAGTAACTAACCTCGTATCGAGGTTCACCAGGTGCGGATTGAGCCGTCCCCAGCACCACTCCCGGCACAGAGAGATGGAACAGGCTCACGCCGTTGAAAGCTAGAACAGCAACACGTATGGATTGCATCAGGCCGCCTCGGATTTGCCGTGTAATTGCTATCGAACGCATACAGGAATTGTGAGCGATCGTTCACAGTGATGTATTTCAAGGACGGAAGGGAACGTCGCCCCCCTCATCGCATAAATCCAGACCCCGCGTATCGCTTGGCCCGATTATATCGAAATATGTCATTCAGGCCACTGTCAAGCTTAAAAGCATTCGGCAAGAATGGTGTTCTCGATGTATCTACAGGATTAATCACATGAACTTCAGAACGCTTCCGCTTGCCCTCAGCATTGTTTGCGCTGCTGCCGCCACTCCGGCATTTGCGGGCTCAAACGTCACCAACGCGCCGGACGCATCCCATAAAGTGGACTTGCAGCAAGTTCGTAACGCAACGGTGAAAATCACCTACGGCGGCACGACATTCCTGATCGACCCTATGCTGGCCAAAAAGGGAGCCTACCCAGGGTTTGAAAATACCTACCGGAGTAACCTGCGCAATCCTCTGGTTGATCTGACCGAGTCGCCCGCTGAAGTTATCTCTGGTGTCGACGCAGTCATCGTCACGCATACGCATCTTGACCACTGGGACGATGCCGCACAAAAAGCGCTGCCTAAAGACATCCCATTGTTCACGCAGCATGAAGAAGACGCGCAGCTGATTCGCTCCCAAGGCTTCAAGAATGTGCGCGTACTGACTGATGAAGCTGAATTCGGGGGCGTCAAAATCACCAAGACCGGTGGTCAGCATGGCACTGACGAAATGTATGCCGTACCAGCTTTGGCTAAACCTCTGGGCGAAGCCATGGGCGTCGTTTTTCAAGCGCCAGGCTACAAGACCCTCTACCTCGCCGGTGACACTATCTGGCGTAAAGAGGTCGACCAGGCCATCGAGAAATATCACCCCGAAGTCATCGTACTCAATGCCGGGAAAGCAAAAATGACCGGGTATGAGGGTTCGATCATCATGGGCGAGGAAGATGTTCTCCACGCCTCGAAGGCTGCGAAAAACGCGAAAATCGTCGCCGTGCACATGGACGCAATCAATCACATGTTCCTGACCCGTGAAGAGCTGCGCACCTTCGTCAAGAAGCAAGGTATTGAGAGTCGCGTAGATATTCCCGAAGACGGCGCTTCACTGGAGTTCTGATTAATCGGGCCGTAGGTGACGCTGGCTTACTGTCCCGCAAACAGCTCGGCCCTCACGACAACGTCACGTTGATAAATTGACTGGAGATCGTTAATGAAACGGGGTCTTGTAGTAGTTGATCTGCAAAACGAATATCTGCCCACTGGCAAATTGCCTTTGACCGGCATCGAAGGGGCTGTCGCGAATGCTATCCGGGTGATCAGCCACGCGCGCGATACAGGTATTCCAGTTTTTCACATACGGCATGAGTCCGATAACGAGGGAGCTACAATTTTCATTAAGGGATCTGCCAGCGCGGAAATTCAACCCGCTGTAGCTCCTGAAGGTCGCGAACCCGTGATCGTCAAAAAGCACATCAACGCCTTCAGGGAAACTGACCTCAAGCAGCAGCTGGATGCCGCTGATGTCCAAGAAATCGTTGTCATAGGAGCGATGAGCCACATGTGCATCGACGCTGTGGTACGTGCAGCAGTGGACATGGGGTATCCGGTTACTGTGCTGCATGATGCCTGCGCCACTCTGGATCTCACATTTCGCGGCGTAAACGTGCCTGCCGCTCAAGTGCATGCGGCGATAATGGCAGCATTTGAGTTCGGCTACGCCAGCGTTAAATCTGTAGACGATTACCTATTGGCGTAAATGAGTGCCTGTAAGGCTTTTGGGGGCCCTGTGCGCCTTGCTGCTTCTAATCGGAACCCATCAGTTCAAGGAAGAAAACGGGCTGGATGCACTGGGAAGTGGGCTGTCGCTGGAAATTAGGTAGTCGGGAAGGAGCCCAAAACTGTTTAAATGAAAAAGGCCCGTCAAGGGCCCTTTGTACTCAAACCAAAATCACTTGCTCAGCCACGACTCCACGGTGTCAGAACCGTATTTCGCTTTCCATTCCTTGAGCGTTCGGTGGTTGCCGCCTTTGGTTTCTACGACTTCGCCGGACTCAGGATTTTTGTGTCAATTCACATGGGTAGGTTCGCGAGAGTCGGCTGTTGACGCGCGCACATCGGTAGCTCAAACGTCAACCATATGATGTGCTCACGAAATGCCTTCGCGTTGAGTTGACGACCTATAAATTACGCGACGCCTTGACCAATTCCTGATCGTTACCACCTAGGGCACTGGTGGCAATAGCTGCGTTTCGAAGCAACATAGCAATCGCAGCATCCATCTGTTGTTTGTTGAAACGCTCGGCTGGGCCCGACAGGGTGAGAGCCCCCTTGAACTCATACCCTACAGCAAAGACCGGTACCGAAACCGACGCGGTTTCGGGATCCCGCTCTCCACTGGACGCCGCCCAGAACTGATTGCGTTCCTGCGCAAGAGCCGGGTCTTGCAACTTGCTGAAGGCTCGTAGCACTTTGCCCGATGCTCCCGCCTGCAACGAAAAGCGCGCGCCCTCATGAATGGAGAATCGGACAGCACGCTTAGGTTCAACCCTGAACAGCACAACGCGACTGCCGTTATCCAGTACGTAAAATGATGAGGTTTCACCACTCTCTTCGGTAATCGATTCCAGGATCGGATAGATCACATCACGCAGGCGAAACGAGGTTTGATAGATCTGCGCCAGACGCAGTGGTTCAGGGCCCACTGCATAATTACCATCGGGAAGTCGCCGCACAAAACCTGCTAACTCCAATGACGTTATGAGTCGAAGAATGGTGCTTTTGTACAGCCCGGTACGCCTTGCAATCTCAGCCAGCGACAGACTGCTCTGGTCAATATCGAATGCCGTTAAAATCGAGAATGCCCGGTCAACCGCAGCCACACCACCCTCTGCAGCAGGATTGGAAGACTCGACGTCTTTGGGTTGTTCACTCGTCATGATCGCTCGCGGCAAAATAAAAAACGATGGAGTACGGTGCAAAAACGAATGCCCGCTAAGGGTGAACCTTACCCTTTGCCCCTATTAGCTGCCAAATCGTTTTCACAACCAGCCCTTACAACATTCGCCTCAATGAGTCCCGACGATGGAAAAACGGCTGACTAGACTGAATTCTGAAGCCTCTTTCATTGGCTGCTGCAGAAGGCAATGAACGAGGCATGGCCACAAGGTTCGACTACGTTACCGCAGAGCCAGCTCCTCCTATCAAGCGTCACGCATGAACAGACGAAGGGACATTGCCATCAAGGCCGCTACAAACACGATGCACCCCATCGCCATTAATCCAGCGCTGAATGAACCGGTAAAGTCTTTCAAAAAGCCCATCAGATACGGGCCTGCAAATCCACCAAGCGCACCGATGGAGTTGATCAACGCAATACCACCTGCTGCCGCCTGCCCGGAAAGAAACTTGCCGGGTAAGGTGTAGAAGATGGTTTTGGCCGAAATCGTTCCAACCAGCGCAAAAGTGATGCCGATCAATGCCGGAACCAAAGTATTCATCTGCATTGCCACTAATAGAGCAGTACCTGCCAGCAGCAAAGCCAGGATCAGGTGCAGGATGCCTTTGCCTGTACGGTCTACATGACGAGCCCAAATTAGCAGGCCAATAGTTGCGAAGAAATAAGGAATCGCCGCCACCCAGCCAATCATGCTGACTTCAACCCCATGCCCTTTGAGCATTTGCGGCAACCAGATTCCGATCCCATAAGAGCCGAGCGTGAAGCTGAAGGTGATACAGCTGAGAATCCAGACCCGTGGATCTTTGAGCGCGTCCTTGAAACCATGGTTTTTAGGTTGGCTGCGCTTCTCATCGGCAAGCATCTCTTCAAGAACACTGCGTTCTTCAGAGGTGAGCCATTTGGCTTCAGCCGGACGGTCAACCATGACCTTCAAGGTGATCAACCCGAGGATGCAAGCTGGCAAACCTTCAATCAGGAACATCCATTGCCAACCCGATAGACCCCAGATGCCGTGCATCTGCAACAACCAAACGGACAGTGGCCCACCGACCAGAAACGAGATGGGGGTCGCTATGGTGAACCAGGCGAGCACACGCGTTCGATACTGGGCTGGAAACCACAGCGTCAGAAAAAATATGACGCCAGGAAAAAAACCAGCCTCAGCAACTCCGAGTACAAAGCGCGCAATGTAGAAACTGTAGGGCCCAATGACCAGTGCTGTCGCAGCGGCGGCAAGCCCCCACGTGATCATGATTCGAGCCATCCAAAGGCGCGCGCCGAAGCGGAACATTGCCAGATTGCTTGGCACTTCACAAAGGCAATACCCGACGAACATGATGCCTGCGCCCAGACCAAACTGGGATGCTGTCAAACCGAGCTGATCGGTCATCTGCAGTGCGGCATACCCCACGCTGGTACGGTCAAGGTAGTTGAAAAAATAAGCGAGTGCCAAAAGAGGTATCAAGCGCCAGGCGGCTTTGTGCAGGACACGTGTCTGCTCTCTACTCAGGACTATGGAGGCAGGAGCGGACGATTCAGTTGCGGAAGTCGTGACGGTGGCCATGACGTGATCCTCGGTATTGTTCTTATTGAAGCCGGCGGCTCAGTCATACCGCCGGTAACACACTCTGGGATGACAAAAGCTCAGCCTTTAACAACACCAGCACTACGCAAAGCCTCAATATCGGCTGGTGCATAACCCATCTGGCTCAACAACTCACTGGAGTGGCTGCCCAACGCCGGCACGTTCAGGCGAGTGCCAAATCGTTGACCGTCCATCTCGAACGGAAGCATCGGCACTTTCACTGCCTCACCATCAGGCAGCGTCAGCTCAGCCATGCCACCTGATTGATTCAGGTGTTGATCTTCGAACAGATCTTGCGGACGCTGGATCGGCGAAAATGGTAATCCTGCCGCTTCACAACGGGCCATCACTTCAGCCTTGCTCATGCTGCCCAGGCGCTCGATAACCATAGGCATGATCTGATCGCGGGCCGCAACACGCTCATTGTTCTGTTGCAGCGAAAGGTCTGAGCCGAGTTCGGCAAAGTCAAAAGCAGTGCAGAAGCTCTGCCATTGGCTGTCGCTTACAACACCCAAGAACACTTGGTCGTCATCAGAGGTGGTAAATACGTCATAGATGGCCCATGCGGAAATGCGACTTGGCATCGGCGCTGCGGCCTTCCCAGTCACAACTTTTTGCATCATGTGCTGAGCCACAAGGAATGCAGAATTTTCGAACAAGCCTGTCTGGACAAATTGCCCCTGCCCAGTGGCATTACGCTGATGTAAAGCCGCCAGAATCGAGATCGCGCTAAACATGCCACCCATGACGTCATTGACTGAGGCGCCAGCGCGCAACGGACGCCCTTCAGGGCCCGTCATGTAGGCCAGCCCTGTCATCATCTGCACCACTTCATCCAACGCCGTGCGGTGATCGTAGGGGCCAGGCAAAAAGCCCTTCATTGAGCTGTAAATAATGTCAGGCTTGATCCCTTTGACTTGCTCAAATCCGAGCCCGAGCTTTTCCATTGCACCTGGGCGGAAGTTCTCAGTCACCACGTCAGCGCTGGCGATCAGCTTGCGCACCGCCTCCATGCCCGCGTCAGTTTTCATGTCCACGGCAAAACTTTTTTTATTGCGGTTGTAGGTCATCCAGTAACCAGCGCCGGATCCCATGAGACGTCGAGTGTTGTCACCTGCCGGAGCCGGTTCGACTTTGATGACTTCGGCACCAAGATCCGCGAGTACCAAACCGCAGGTTGGGCCCATAACCATATGCACAAATTCGATGACACGGATGCCGGCGAGCGGCAGGGCTTTTTCAGAAGTCTGCTGCATGCTCATGCATCCTTTTTCGCGTAATGGAAGTTCTTGCCGACGCCTGCGTCCGGAATGAAACCGTATAGCGGTTCACCGGGCAAACCCCGTTGCAGCCACTCACGGGCAGCCACCAAACGTTCGATATCGACGCCCGTGCGCAGCCCCATGGACTCAAGCAGGTACACCAAATCCTCAGTCACAATGTTGCCCGAGGCGCCCGGTGCATAAGGGCACCCGCCTATCCCGCCCTGGGAGGCATCGATTGTAGAGACTCCTACTTCTATCGCCGCTACGACGTTGGCCAAGCCTTGACCGCGTGTGTTGTGAAAGTGCGCACTGCCAGCCACCGTACCTACTGAGTCGCGCAGCCGGGTAAACAGGCGGCGAACCTGGGTTGGGTTGGCGTACCCAACTGTGTCGGCTAGGCCGACTTCGTCGACCCCCATCTCGGCCATCGTTACGGCCATGCGGATGACATCGTCCTCCGGTACTTCGCCCTGAATCGTGCATCCGAACACTGTCGACAGACCAGCTTCTATCTGGATATTCGGGAACTGCTTGTTACGCAGGGCCACTACAGAGCGCACTTCCTCGAATACCTGAGCGTGCGTCTTGCGGATGTTCGACAGCGAGTGCGGCTCACTAACAGAAATCGGCATGGTGATTTTATGTACGCCGGCTTCGAAGGCCCCCTGCGCGCCTCTGAGGTTTGGCACCAGTGCGGTCACGAACAAGCCCGGTAAGCTTCGCCCATGAACGACTAACTGCGCGGCATCAGCCATCTGAGGCAAGAGCTTGGGCGAGACAAACGAGCCGATCTCAATTTCACGCAGACCGGCACCGGCCAGTGCTGATATCCATTGAAGCTTGAGTTCGGTCGGCATTGTGGCCTTCACACTCTGAAGCCCATCTCGTGGCCCCACTTCACTGATCAAAATGTCGATGTCGTTGTTGTTATGCATCGCTAGACCTCTTCTTGTTTTTTCCCCATGCCACACAGCTCGCTCGGAGAGGTGACATAAAAAAGCGCTTTCGTTCTATCTGACAGAACTTTGTTCTATTTAAAATACTGCGATGCGTAACCATGGCTGTCAACAAAATCGTGATCAACGGCAGAAAACGTTCACCATAGAACGCTTACGGGAGAGTCATCCGAAAAACAGGCTTGACAGAAGGAAGCGTATGGCCTGAAAGTTGTTCCAGCTAAAAGAATAACGTTCTGTTAGATAGAACAAAACAAAAAGGCTTGGACAGGCTAAACAGCCGCCACGTCTGTTTACACCGGAGACTGCCATGAGTTTTTATGCCCCTCCTCGCGTGCTGCCGACACGTCTGTTCAGCCAACTACCTGAAGAGTTCTGGCGTGACGGTGACTCCGATTGGGTAAGGGCGAACAAACCTGGACAGCGGGTCAAGAGCTTTTTGGAAGGGCCGTCCTTCGATCTCGAAGGCAACCTCTACGTCACTGACATCCCCTATGGGCGAATTTTTCGGGTTACACCTTCGGGTGATTGGCAGCTAGTTGTGGAGTATGACGGTTGGCCTAATGGCCTGAAAATTCACCAGGACGGTCGCATTTTCATTGCCGATTACAAGCACGGCATTCTTCTGTTAAATCCAGTTGATAGCAAAATCACGCCCTTCCTTACTCACCATCGTAGTGAAGGCTTCAAAGGTGTGAACGACCTGTTCTTTGATGACTTGGGTTTGCTTTATTTCACCGACCAAGGCCAGACCGGGCAGCACGATCCCAGCGGTCGGGTGTTTCGCTACGATCTGGATACACAGCAACTGACTTGCTTGATAGACAACGGCCCCAGTCCGAATGGACTCGTGATGGATATCGATCAGAAAGCCTTGTTGGTGGCGATGACCCGAGGCAATGCCGTGTGGCGCCTGCCTATTCAAACGGATGGCAGCACCACTAAAGTTGGCATATTCATGACCATGGCTGGAGGTGTCAGTGGGGCCGACGGCATGGCGCTTGATACCGAAGGCAATCTCTATATCTGCGATGCGGGGAATGGCTGTGTGTGGGTCACTGACCGGCATGCGGTGCCGTTGTATCGAATAGAGGCATGCACTGGAGGACGAACGGTGACCAACCTTGCATTTGGCGGGCCTGGTAATCGTTTCCTGCACATCATCGATTCTTCCACCGGCAGCATCCTGGTCGCGGACTTGGAACATTCGGGCAACCCCATGTTTTCCCACGCCACGACGTAATCCTTATGCGCAGCACTCCTTATATGCCCTCGTGCATATAGGCCCACTTCGTCCATAAAAAAGCCAAAAGCGCATGGGCCCCAGAAAACAATTCATAAAAATAAAGAGGAAAACATGCTCACTCTCCTTAGCTACGCAATGATCATCTGCTTCATGTACTTGATCATGAGCAAACGCCTCTCGCCTCTGGTAGCTCTGCTGCTAGTTCCGGTCGCCTTCGCTTCTATGGGCGGTTTCGCTCCCCAACTGGGGCCAATGATGCTGGACGGGGTAAAGATGCTTGCACCAACCGGCATCATGCTTACGTTCGCAATCCTGTACTTCTGCATGATGACAGATGCCGGGCTCTTCAATCCCCTAGTCAAGTTGATCCTGAAAACGGTAAAAGGCGATCCTCGGAAAATCGTTTTAGGGACTGCGATTCTTGGACTTTGTGTCGGACTTGACGGTGACGGTGCGACCACCTACATCATCACCACGGCTGCGTTGCTACCTCTGTACCGTCTGACCGGAATCCGCATGCAAGTGATGGCGACCGTGCTGCTGATGACCATCGGGGTGATGAATATTCTCCCGTGGGCAGGGCCGTTTTCGCGCGCGGCAAGCGCCATGCATGTAGACATCACCGAGCTGTTCGTCGAGATGATTCCTATCATGTTCGCTGGTGCGATCTGGGTTCTTTTTTCTGCATGGTACTTGGGCCGCGTGGAGTACCGCCGTCTCGGTGTGGTTCAACTCGATGAAGAAGCCGCACTGGAAGGAATGGCACATATCCGCATGCGAGATTGGAGATTCATTTTCAACTCGGCACTTACCATTAGCCTCATTGCAGCAATGATGATCAGCCTCATGCCGTTGCCGATCCTGTTCATGCTCGCCTTCGCCATTGGTGCTCTGGTCAATTTTCCAAAGCTCAAAGATCAGAAAGCAATGGTAGCGAGACATGCCGATAACGTCTTAGCGGTGACATTGCTGATTTTCGCAGCGGGAACATTTGTTGGAATCATGAGCGGAACTGGCATGATCAAGGCAATCTCCGCGAGCTTGATCTATGTGGTACCTGAGTGGGCAGGACACTTCATGTCCGTGTTTACGGCATTTCTCAGCATGCCGTTCACTTACGTGCTGACCAACGACGCCTTCTATTTCGGCATCTTGCCGATCCTCGCCGAGACCGCCAGCCACTACGGAATTGGTGCTCAGGAAATGGCCATTGCCAGCCTTATTGGTCAACCGGTACACCTGCTTAGCCCTCTGGTGGCCTCTACTTATCTTCTGTGTGGATTGCTCGACTTGGACTATGGCGATAACCAACGCGTCTCCATGAAATGGATGATTGGTACCTGCGTTGTAATGTTTATTGCGGCTCTGCTCTTTGGCTCGATTTCCATCATAGCGAAGGCATAGAGCTGACCTCTGTCGCGGAGGCAATGACTGTAACAGTGTGCGGATTGAGGAGTGGCGACTGATACTTGAGGTGGTACAGAGGAATTCCTACCACCTCAAGTGCTGAAAAAAAGGGCCCTCTCGGGCCCTTTTGTACTCAAACAAAAATCATTTGGCGAGCCACGACTCCACAGTGTCGGAACCGTATTTCGCTTTCCATTCCTTCAGAATCTTGTGGTTGCCACCCTTTGTCTCAACGACTTCGCCGGTTTCCGCATTTTTGTAGATCTTCACTTGGCGAGGCTTGCGAGTGCTGCTCTTCGACTCCGCAGCGGGTGAGCGACTACCAGCCTTGGGATCAAGTAGGTTGACAATGTCTCTCAAGCTGAAGCCGTACTTCGCCAGCAAGGCACGGAGCTTTGTTTCGAACTCGATTTCCTGCTTCAGGCCGGCGTCACCTTTGAGGGTTTCGAGCGCCTGGAGCTGCTCTGCTAGGTGTTTTTCGAGCTGACGGAATTCTGCGAGTTTGGACATGGAAATCTCTCCGTGATTGTTATCCTAACGTTACACCAAAAACAGTGTTTTGTTTTGAATAACGCGACTTGCCTAGCTCAATAAGTCGCATACTTTTGAGGCTTCATACAGGCGCTAACGTCCGTCGCAACGTTGCCAATTTGACGCGAAAGCAGAATATTTTGTGCACCGCTTTGGTCGATAAGCGCGCCACTTTATGCCATCCGACCGGCTTCATAGCCCACCTTATCCGTCATCAAGTTGAATCACGCAGGCGGCATACGGTCATCTACTAGGAGAGCAAGAAGACGACAAAGGAGTGGAGGAATTTATGAGCCTTGCCATGACAATCTTCAGCATGATCGCCGCTTGGATGGCGATATCCTTGGCTATGTTGTGGGGAGTGCTGCGAATCGCACGTCGTCACCAATCGTGTGCCGAGGACATTACTTCCCCTGATGTCAGTAGGAGGCAAACGCCAATGACTCGTTCATTGTCGCTTGTCACTTCGTCAACCTGATGCCGCCCGAGAGAAGCCCGCGTGCTGAGACAACGGCAGGAAATGACGAGCATGAGTGGTGCCCTCCTCCTGGGAGCTTAAGGGATGTATCCGAAGACACCTGACGGTCGCTACTTTGTAGTCAAAGGGCAGCTGTGGCGCTGCAGCAACCCATCGTTGGATGAAGATGTGCGGCAACGCTTGGTCAATGACTTGATGTCAGCGCGTCGTGAGGTAAAGGCAGCGAAAGCCTCTGGCGATCCTGGGCAGTTGTCGGCTGCAAGGGCGAAGGTGCAGATGGCCAAGGTAGCGCTCGGTGAGCGTGGGCCAGTCTGGTGGAGCGACGGCAGCCCTGATTTCAACAGGCATCAGGTGGCCAATTCGCCTTATGCAGAGTGGTACCATTCCTTGAACGCTTGAACCACGAGCACAAGCCCCGACATGGGCTGGGGAAACTGAAGTGACAACAATATTAAAGGTTAAGTTTACCTCTGACGGTCGCCGCCGAATCGAACTCAGACGCAACCCGAACGGTGACTCGCGCCGCCAGCGGTTTCCCATCCCTTCTTCTAGAGACCCAGCAAAACTTCTCCTATCTTGCTCCTAACATTAATCACCTCTGGGGAGGCACAGCGCAATCGATAAGCGACAGCCCTTAGCGATTCGTACAACCAGCAGGTAAACCCGGCCCCCAGTTCATAGCTGAGCGGTGGGGTTTCCCCCACTATTAACTTAGAAAGGATACTCTCGAGGGCTGGATTGGATAGTGATCCAATGGTCTGTGGTGAATTCATCTATCGCCCACTCGCCATTGAATCGGCCAAGCCCCGAATTTTTCTCAGCCCCAAAAGGTGCATTGGCATCATCGTTCACAGGGATATCGTTGATGTGCGTCATGCCTGCTTTGAGAGACCGAGCAAATCTAAGCCCTTTTTGTACATTTTCAGTGAAAATCGCACTTGATAGCCCAAACTCAGAGTTATTGGCTAACTCCAATGCATGATCGTCATATTTCGCGCGTAAAATACCTACAAGCGGCCCAAAGATTTCATCTTTTGCGATCTCCATTTCTGCAGTGACCTCAGCAAATACGTGCGGAGGCAAAACCTGTCCGACACGTTCTCCACCGACCACCAAACGCGCACCTTCTTCGATTGCTTTCGCGATTTTTCCTTCGAGTGAAACGAGTTGCTTGGCGTTGATAATTGGCCCAATGACGGTCTCAAATTTATTGGGATCACCAGCGGGAAGTGCCGCAGCCCGCGCCGAGAATTTCTGAACGAAATCGTCGTAGAGTCGCTCGTGTACGATGATGCGGTTTACCGCCATGCAGATCTGGCCTTGATGTAGGAATTTACCCATCACTGCAGCGGCTACCGCACGATCGAGATTTGCGTCCTCGAGTACTACAAATGGACTGTTCCCACCCAGTTCCAACGCGACGTGTTTAAGATGAGCTCCACCTAATGCGAGCCGTCCGATATTACGCCCTACGGGTGTGGAGCCCGTGAAGGAGATGAGACCTGGAACAGGGTGCTCAACAAAGGCATCGCCGATATCTGCACCAGCTCCAACCAGAACACTTAAGACCCCTTTCGGTAGGCCGGCCTCTTCAAAAATCTTCGCGATTAGCAAGCCGCCTGTGATTGGAGTATCGCTGGCAGGTTTTATAACTACTGCGTTCCCGAGTGCTAGCGCAGGGGCTACCGAGCGCTGAGTAAGATGCAGCGGGAAATTCCATGGGCTTATGACACCTACCACACCGATTGGCTCGCGATAAACGCGACTCTCCTTGCCTTCGATATTCGAGTTCAGAATTTTTCCGTGCACGCGACTTGGAAAAGAGGCCGACTCGAGAGTGATAGCTCGTGCAGCCCCCCACTCAATCGTCGCTTTCAAACGCGTACTTCCAGATTCACGAATCAACCAATCGACAATTTCTTCCTGTCGCTGATCAAAAATTTGAACGGCGCGCAACAGGATCTCTGTTTTCACCGCAGGCGGCGTATTTGCCCACGTCCTTTGGGCCGACACTGCAGACTGCAACGCAGCATCTAAGTCAGCCTTATTCGCTTGAGAGATCTGAGCGATTTCAGAGCTGTCGTAAGGATTGATCACGGACACAAGGCCTAGTGCAGCCCCGCGCTTCCACTCACCTTCAAAGTACAGCTGCTCAGAAAATTCGTACCGGGAATATTCACTCATAACCTAACCTCAACTGATGTTATAAAAGCAAAATAGCCATGATTTCTTATTACGTCCGCCCGCACTTACCCACGAGTTTATCTAGAATACCCGTCGCAACACTTTAAAGCCGAGTGGATAAGATCAAACACAATTCTCGAGGGTTCTTGTAGAGGTAGACCTGATCGTACAAGCCCCCCTGGGACAGACTCGAGAAAACTTACGGTTGCTCCTGCAAAACGTGCAGCCTCACCCAAACTTTGCGCAACAAGTAATGGTCGCAGAACTAGCTCAACTAGGTCTATGTATTCCTGCCGCTTGCCATGAACAGCATCCGCCCCTATGCCATTGAGATTTTCCAGCTCCCTATTAAGTAGCTGAAAATTGCTTGGCGTGGATAAGTACATTTGATATTGAAATTCGACCAGCGCACGAAGACGAACCAGATCACTAACACGCCGACGCAACAATTTTTTGGTGTTAGCTATCAGTAGCTCAAACGGCTCTTCCAGGAAATCGACAAGCAATTGATCCTTACTTTCAAAATGATGGTACATTGATCCTGGACTAATACCAATATGATGCGCCAAATCCCTCATGCTAACTTGACGAAATCCATGCTTGGCAAATAGATCCAGCGCCGCTCTTCGATAGCGTTCACTGGAACCATTAACAGCAGCTGATTTTGCCTGCATATTACCTTCCGCATATTTCAGCGTTTTTGATACACCTTTTAAGCAATGACAGCAGCAAATATTTTTCATCTACGGTCAAAGCATTGCACATTTCTGCTTCGTTGTTTATCGCCAACAACTTAAGCTCTTGCAATAAAACCTGACCTTTCTCAGTCAAAAAAACTGACTTTGAACGGCGATCCATCGCTCCTGGCAAGCGTGTAATCCAAGATCTCTGTTCCATCTGAAAAAGGATGTTGGTTATTTGTGACGATTTCAACAACAGGTGCTCAGCTAAAACGACTTGAGCAGTTCCAGGCGCTCTCTCTACGATCTGAAAAATTGAAAAATGTGTGTGTCGAACATTGTGGCGCATGAATAACTCATCCAGCCGTCGAGACATTTCCAATCGAACCCGCCTTAATTCAAGGCTAATTATCTCATCTGAAAAGGCAGGAGTGCTTAGAGACGTTTCCAATTTTTCTGGATTCATAACCTACTCATCAAACTTAAGCTAATCAGCTCCTGTCACTACACAACTGACCTGAGGCCGTCAATCAGGCTAAAAATGGTAAATTATCCGCTGAACCTGCAATCACATTTAAATTTCGATCAAGCTCTGGCCATACATACGTAAAATACACTTTTGCGCAATTTAGTTTTGAGATCCAAAATTCATCAGAGCGCCCACCCCCTAGTTTTACTGTTTTAGCCCACGAGTATCCAATGAGAATTAATGCAAGCGCAACAAGGTACTCTTTGGCGATTCGATACGGGCGCTCAGGATCATTACTAGCCAGCAGAAGTTCGGTAATCTCCAGCAATCGCTGCGCTGCCGACGCAACCAATTTCGAATATCCATTCAAATCATCTCGCTGCAACTCCCCCACCATCTCGGAGAACAAATCTTTCAAACCTGCGGCACTGTCACCATAGACCTTTCTCACCAAAAGATCGTTTGCCTGAATTTCATTAGTGCCTTCATAAAGCATTACCACACGGCTGTCGCGCACGATCTGCTCAACGCCATACTCTTTAATGTAGCCGAATCCGCCAAATACTTGTAAGGCCTGGCTGGAAATTTTGAAACCTTGCTCACTGAAAAACGATTTAACAACCGGGGTCAGTAAGCCCACACGAACTTCTAACCTTTGCCGCTCGCGCGAATCGTTCGCCATGGTTTTCAAGTCCAGGCAATGTGCTGTCCAATAACCAATTGCCCTCATGCCTTCTATCAGAGCCTGCATTTCAAACAAGCTGCGGCGAATAATAGGGTGGTGATTAATGAAATCGGGGCCATTCCCTAATACACCTTCCGGCGTGGTAACTGCGCGCATCTGCCTACGTTCACCTGCATAGGCGTTCGCCAGCTGCATCGCTCGTTGGGCATGCCCTAAGCCTTGCAGGCCGACGTGGAGGCGTGCTGAGTTCATCATCACGAACATCGCAGACAAACCTGCGTGCTCTGTCCCAATTAGCCATCCTTTAGCACCCTCGAAAGAAAGACTGCAGGTTGGACTTCCATGGATACCCATTTTTTCCTCTATACCGGTGCAGACGACATTATTTTTCGTCCTGCCACTCTCGGTTTCGATAAACTTGGGTACAAGAAATAAAGAAATTCCACGCGTTCCTTTCGGCGCGTCGGGTAGCCGAGCCAGCACTAAATGAACAATATTGTCAGTGAGGTCGTGTTCTGCACCAGAGATGAATATCTTGCTACCCGATAAACTATAGCTGCCATCAAGCTGAGGTTCAGCTTTTGCCCGAAGTAAGCCCACATCACTTCCAGCTTGGGGCTCGGTCAAACACATCGTCGGTAACGTAGCGCCGGAAACAATGCCAGGCAAATATGTGTCTCGCAGTTCAGCACTCCCATGAGTGCGCAAACACTCATATGCGCCGTGAGCAATTCCCGTATACATTGCCCATGCATGGTTGCAACTGAAAATCATTTCGCTGACAGCCGCGCTCAACAAATGGGGAAGTCCTTGGCCCCCGTCTTCCACCTCACAGGCCATCGTCGGCCAACCGCCGTCCACGTATTGACTGTATGCTTCAGGAAAGCCTTTAGGAGCACGTACCTCACCTTCTCGAAAACTGCAGCCTTCAGCATCACCAGATGCATTCAGCGGCGCTAAAACACCTGCAGCGAATTTTTCGGCTTCTTCCAAAACTTGTGCTGTGATTGAAATGTCGATATCGGAGTATGCGGTAGATTTACTCCACGCAGCAGGAGCCTGCAGCCACTCTTCAATGATAAACTTCATATCTGTAAGCGGTGCGCGATAATCTTCCATCTAACTTACTCACTTTTCTTTTTGAAGAGCGCCACTCACATAATTAGCGCAAATATAATCTAGCTCGGATCCATTGATCGAAGCTTGATCCGTAAAATAACGCTACCGCGCTGTATTGCGTGGACACAGCGCGGCGCGTGCAACTTTATCGCTTATATGCCTCCAGACCAGGCTTGATGCTCTTCTCATCAAGGAATTGCTTCAGTCCCTGCTCACGGCCGTGTTCCGGATCACGCAACTGGGCTTGATCCAGTTTGGCGTACAGGTAGTCCTCGCTTTGTTCCCAGGTCAGCTCTCGGCAGCGTTTGAAGCCAATCTTGGCAGCGCGCAACACCACAGGGTTCTTGTCGAGCAGATTACTCGCCAAGGCAATTACTTCATCGCGAAGATTCGCCAGAGGAACGCTTTTGTTAACCAAACCCATTTGGGCAGCTTTCTGACCGCTAAAGGTGTTACCCGTCATGATGTAGTAGAGAGATTCACGATGACCAACCGTGTCGGCCATGGCCTTACTTACCAAGTTTCCAGGCGGAATACCCCAGTTGATTTCCGACAGGCCGAAAGTGGCTTCGTCAGCACAGATGGCCAGATCGCAAGCTACCAGAGGACTGAAACCACCACCGAAGCACCAGCCGTTGACCATGGCGATGGTCGGTTTGCTGTACATCCGCAGTAGTTTCCATTGCCACTCCGAGGCATCGCGGCGAATGCGCTCCTGAAGGATCTCAGGGCCTGCATCAATCTCACGGAAATACTCCTTGAGATCCATACCTGCCGTCCAAGCGCTGCCTTCGCCAGTAAGCACCAAAACGCGTGCATCAGCGTCCTGCTCCAGGGTTTCCAATACATCTCGCATTTCACGATTGAGTGTAGGACTCATCGCATTGCGTTTTTCTGGACGATTGAGAGTTACCCAAGCAATACCACCATCAACGTCTACTTTTACGGTTTTCCAACGATCAGCATAATTGCTCATATCATACCTACATGTTTATCAACGAGATAAACGGCCGCTCTACAGCTTTAAACGGCCGATGGGAGGCCACATCCCCGCGACAATTCGCAAGAACGTGAATAAAACTTTGGTTACTACTTAGTTTATTGAAAGAGGTTTTACATCACGCCCCTTCAACCACTCAGACAGCCCTAACGAACTTAAAATGAGTTGGTCAAACACACGATCTGGCAGAAGCTTACCGGCCCACCAAAGTCCATCCAGCGGGTAACGCGATTTCGGTTGCTTCGCTGAAATAGCATGCAATACTGCCTTACATACAACATCAGGCGACTTAGCTCGCTTCTCCATACCGCGAAGGTTTTCGTTAAAAACAGCCCACGAATTTGAATATCCCGACTCTGTGTAAGATTCTGTATTGAGTGCCTTTTTCGACTTCTCGAACAACGGAGTTCGAATAAAACCAGGTTCAATTGCGGCGACGTGGATCCCCGAGGAAAGCAGTTCTCGCCTGAGCCCCTGCGTCAGCGCTTCAACGGCGTGCTTGGAAGCGGCATAGGTCGCTAGGAACGGAACCGTGATCATGCCGGAAACAGAGCTGATGTTTACGATGCGTCCAGGCATCTCTGATCCTCGACCAAGCAACACGGCAAAGCTACGAGTCACTTTAAGTAAGCCGAAGACATTTACCTCGAAAGTGCTCTGAATTTCTTCCCATGGCTGCTCAAGCAAAGGCCCAGCTGCGCTTACGCCGGCATTGTTGATCAAGGCCGTAAGATTGCTGCCAGCAAGAGCCTTCTGAACAGATGCCACAGCCGCTTCCACTGAGGCATGATCAGTGACATCCATCTCCACCGGTACAAATGAGTCTGCCCAACTGTCGATCAACCTCTGAGCATCAGCTAACTTGCGAATGCTTCCAAAGACCCGGTATCCGCGTGAGAGCAGAAAATCTGCCATCGCTTCGCCGATCCCCGATGACACGCCTGTAATCAATACAGCAGGTGCTTGAATGCGGATCGAAGTCATAATGGATCACTAACCTTGAGAATTAGTTTACCAGGACGTTTACCGGTATAAAGCGTAGTAAGCAGCTCTGGTGCTCGCTCGAAGCCGAAGTGAATATCTTCTTCTACATGCACTTCTTTCTCTTTTAAAAGCTGAGCCAATCCCTCGACCCCTTCAACCATTTTTTCCCGATAATGCATCAAATGAAGCCCCTGAACGGTCAGCATTTTGGTGCAAACTTCCATAAAGTTCTCTGGGCCACGGATTTTTAAATTTCCATATCCTGTGCTGATAGCCCCGGAAATCAATACACGACCTCGCGGCGCCATCTTCAGCAACAGCGAGTCAAGGGTTTCGCCACCAACATTGTCAAAATATGCAGTTACGCCTGCTGGACAATGAAATTCTAATGCATCAGCAAGAGATTCGTTCCGATAGTCGATTGCTGCATCGAAACCTGCTTTTCCGACAAGCCATTGGCATTTATCTGTCCCACTGGTTAAGCCAACAACTTTCTTTGCGCCGAGAGCTTTTGAAATACCCCCGGCTAATGAGCCAGTTGCCCCGGATGCGGCTGATACAACCACCACATCTGACTCACTTATTTTGAGTTGATCAGTCAGGCCAAAATAGGCAGCAAGACCAGCGGCTCCTAGTGCACTTAGATTCCATGTGTCGGGATAGTCGCCGCGCTTTAAGGTGCGCAGAGGTATTGGCGCATCCGAACGGACAATCGAATAGTCTTCCCAGGCCATCAGTCCTTCAACAAGCTCCCCGATCGCAAAATGCGGATCACGGGAATCTATTACCTGACCAATCCCAACCGTCCTCATCGGCTCTCCTAGGCGAATAGGAGTCATGTAACCGCCATTCTCAGTCAACCAAAGCCGCTGGCTGGCGTCGTAGCCAAAGTAGAGGGTACGCACCAGGACATCGCCTTCATGCAGCAAAGGAATACAGGTTTCGTGATAACGAAAATCCGTATGTTCGACCGCGCCTTCAGGCCTACGAGCAAGCAACCACTGACGGTTCACAACTCCACTATTCACCATCTCACCCGCCCTCCTTCAGATACGCCGATCAACACCTTGCCAGTAGGCATCACGCAGCTCTTTCTTCAGAACCTTCCCTACCGGGCTACGAGGCAACGTAGTCACGAAGTCAACGCTCTTTGGTGCCTTCACCGAACCCAGTTTATGTTTGCAAAGGGCAATCAGTTCTTCGGATGACACCTCTGTCCCGTCTTTCAACTCGACAACTGCTTTAACGGCTTCTCCCCAGTGCTCGTCTGGTATGCCAATTACTGCGCAGTCCAAAACCGATGCATGCGTCCACAGAATTTGCTCAACTTCACTGGGGTAAACGTTGAATCCACCGCTGATAATCATGTCTTTTTTGCGGTCTGTGATATGCAGGAAGCCATCACTGTCCAGATAACCGATATCACCAGTGTGCAGCCATCCATCGACGATGACCTCAGCTGTTTTTTCAGGCTGCTTGTAATAGCCCATCATCACGATATCGCCACGGACGCAGATTTCGCCGCTTTCACCTTTCGCGAGAGCTCGCCCCCCTTCATCCTTGATTGCAAGGGAGTTGAGGACGGAAGGCTTGCCACAGGCAGAAAGCCTTCGATCGGACGCGACTCTGCCAGCCACAAAGTGGTCACCTGGACGCATGGCGGCGATGCCACCTGGAGCCTCAGACTGTCCATACCCCTGAAGCATGACCGGGCCAAACACCTCGATAGCCTGCTTAAGCTTCTCGACAGACATTGGTGCTGCGCCATACATGAAGTATTTCAGAGAAGAGAAATCCCTTTCGGAAATACCTGGCATCTCAACGAGACGGTAAATGACAGTTGGAGGAAGAAAGAACTCGGTAACGCTTTGCCCTTCAATTGCCTTGAGCAAAGCCTCAGGGTCAGGCTTGGCCAAAACAACAACTGAACCGCCGCGCGCACTCGCAGGCAACGACAGGAACCCGGCTGAGTGGGTCATCGGAGCTGCGGCCAGGTTAACAATCGATTCGCCGGGTTCGTAATGGTTATTAATGATGGCGTTAGCAACTGAAGTGCCTAGGTTGCGATGCGAAAGCATCACTCCTTTCGGAAGGCCTGTGGTGCCCCCTGTAGGCATGATGGCTGCCAAACTGTCCTGCGGGACTTTCAACGAAGGCGCGATACGTGGCTGGCTTGCGAGTAAGCTAGAGAGCGAATCACTAATCGATGAATTGCCGTCTATGCAGATCAGCTGACGTAGATTCGGGCACTGCTCTTTCAGCTGGACGACGATATCGCTGAAGCCCTGTTGGTAGAACAGAACTTCAACATCGAAGCCGTCGAGCAATTGTTGCTGCTCTTCGACGCTACTGCGGGGATTAACCGGAACCCAAGCCAATCCAGCCCGCCATAATCCAAGTACGCACATCCACGACACTGGATGATTCGCTGAGAGAACCGCTGCCTTGGTTTCAAGAGGATATCCCAAGGCCAAGAGTGCGTTGGCAACTTGGCAAGTGATTCCATAGGATTCGTTGAATGACCAACGCTGCCCTTCCATGATGAACGCCGTAGCATCACCATCGAGGCTGTAGCCTCGGTCGAAAAAATCGAAAATAGCCATAAGATCGCTCGCGCAGACGTTACTTGTTAGCCTGAGACAGGTTTGAAATTGTTTCGGGGAGATTCAGTTCGTATTCGCGGCTCTGCCCGAGCGACCGTACGCCCTCAACGCCTTGGGCGAATTCTTCAGTTGCCATCGCGGAGCGCAGCCCATCGTTTTCTTTGGCTAACCCCGCAAACAGCGGTTCGATCATCGGGGCGTATACTTCCTTGAAGACGTCCCGATGCATGCCAATAACGCCGAAGGAACGTTGGGAGATTTGAGCTGCCAAATCGTCGACGTATTGATCAAGGTCGGCCGGCGGAAGTGCCCGGTTAACCAAGCCATAACGCTCTGCTTCCAAACCTGAATAATCCCTACCGCTGAGGAGAAATTCCAAGGCGCGTGCAGGGCCTGCAGCTAAAGCGATTCTTGTGGTGCCACCACCGCAGGCCAGGAAACCGCTGCTGGCTTCTGGGGCACAAAATTTTGAATCCTCGCTGGCAAAACGCATGGATAAGCCCATGGCGAACTCCAACCCTGCACCACGGCACCGACCTTGAACCTTGGCAATAGTGACCTGTGGGAGTCCTTGCCATGAGAGCGCCAGTGCCTGCAGGGCATTAATATCGGGATACTTGCTAGCCCTGGATGGATCTGCTGCGGACTTCACCAGATCGTCCAAGTCAAAATGGGCAATAAAGAAATCTGGATCGGCACTTTCCAGGATGACGACTTTGACACTGGTATCAACGAAGAGTTGGCCGCTGAGTTGGAACAACTCCTCGGTCATTTTCAAATTCATCAAGTTGACCGGCGGATTCGACAGTGCAACGCGTAGTACCGCGCCTTCTTGCTTGAGACTAAAGGTTGTATAACTCACGACTATATCCTTTCGAAGTATGAACGACGATGCGAATTAGGAAACTTGCTCAACCTTAATGGAGGCATAACCGTAACTCTGCAGTGTTCCCATCAGTTCGCGATGACCAAACACTTCGCTAGGTGATCGCACGCCCACAACCCGAGGGGTTTCAGAGACTAAGCGACTCGCTGCATAGGCTTGAAGCAGGCCAGTAGTCAAATATCCACCCGTACTGAAGATTGTGCTTTTGACCGCAACGTTGTTGCCGGTAGCCAGGCAAATATCGATCGAGCGATGGACTTGGCGAGATTCACGAGGAGGCGTCGAAGGAGTGATTCCTGTTGCCATCTTGTCGAGAACCGTCCGCAATTGGTTCTCTGGCAACCATTGCAGCTGAACCTTATACGCTCGCTCAAGCTCCAGTTCTTTCTTGTAAAGCTCCTGGTTCCAAATGGCGACGTCCATCTTGCAGTTACGTACACGGCCATCTTTACGGAACCAAATTGGGTTGGATGAACCGCCCCAGTTGGAAGTCGTTAATACTTCACCCGAAGGCGTGCAAATCTGTCCGTTTTCGATACCTGGATAGCGAACCAATTCGCGATCTTTCAGGTAATAGCAAGGATGCCGTACTGCATCGAGAATGGTTTGGGCCGAGGCAACAGTCGGCACCGCGTTACCGATACCATGTAACCGAAGCGAGTCGACGCCTGGGGTTTCAAGACAGTAGCGCGCACCGATCTCACTTAACCCGTACATATAGGCGGTGGACGGCACCATGACGAGGCCAGCCTTTTCGAATTCACGTCCGAAATGCTCGTCAAGTTGCAAGATTGCGGACTGCTCGCCAGTTGTGTCTAGGTAGTGTGTTCCTGTGCGCAGACAGGCCTCTGCCACCTCAAGGTTGTAGCGCATGAACGGGCCGACGGTGTTACACACGACCTTACGTCCCTTAAACAATTCCACAAGTGCTTCGACAGAGTGCTCTACCTCAACAACTTGGTATTGAGCACTTTCAATACCTGGCACCAGACGCAGGGCCTCTTCAACACGCTCTCGGTTACGACCAGCCGCGATAAACGGCAGGCCCAGTTCACGTAGGTGCTCGGCTACTAGGCGACCGGTGTAGCCGCTCGCGCCGTAGATAACAACGGGATAATCAGATCTCAAAGGTGAATCCTCTTTCCGAATTTGTTTTTATAGGGAAACGAATTAGAAACGACCCCAGCCTTCCTGCTGATGCAGTTGACTCAGCAGGTAGCCGTAGTGCATCTGCAAAATATTGTTCTCACCGTCTTCGATCTGCATTGCTCGCGCGTCGCGGAACAATTTTTCAATCGGATATTCTTTGGTTAGCCCTGCTCCACCAAAGAGTTGCAGTGCCTCGTTGACGACATTCATCAGCTCGCTGCAGCAAAAAGCTTTGCCAGCGGCAGTGAAATAAGGGTGAGGACGAGGGGAACATTTAGTGTAATGAGCCACATGCCTAGCCATGGCACGTATGGCTTCAACCTTGGTTCCCATGCCACCCAATCGGAATTGGGTGAGCTGGTGTTTCGCCAGCAACGCACCGCCTTGTTTGCGCTCATGGATATATCCCAACGCAAGTTCAAAGGCTGCTCTAGAGAGGCCGGTAGCAATATGACTCATTGCAGTGCCAGCTTGCGCCCACGCGTACGCATGCTTGAGCTCATAATCGTCGCGCGTGGCAACCGCAAAGCGACGAGGAATTCGCACGTTGTCGAAGTAAATTTCACCCTGAGGCAATGAGCGTTTGCCTAGTTTCTCAAGAGGCTTTCCGCGTGAGACACCTTTGATGTCGAGGGGCACAACGATATTGCAGCCGTAGGTACTACCGTCTTCGTCGAAGAAGCCATCACCGTAGTCAGCGACGATGTCCAGCAAGGCGACTTCGGCTACCGCCCCGTTGGAAACCCAGGCAGATGATTGGCCATTGATGATGATTTCATCACCCTTGAATACGGCCTGAAGATTTCCTTTATTACCTTTTGACCCAGGGTGCCGCTCTTCGGAGTAAAGCGTAAGACCATCAGACCCACGATCTGGCTGGGTGGCAACCCAACAGCCAAGCTTACCCTCGCAAAGATCGACCAGCTCTTGGCTCCCGCTCGCTTTTGCGAGAGTTATCGGCATGGCACCTGCGCCACTGGACACCGTCAAGCCAGCATCGCCCCAAGCCATCTCTTCCACTACCAAACCTTCGAGCTTCGCCGCCTGATCTGCTGGCAAATCAGTCATCGCATCAGGAGAAAAACCGAGCTTTTGAAACTCCAAGTGGTAGTCCCAGAAAGGAGAACCTGGAAGGTAGGCCTGCTCAGCAGGAAGGCGGTCGATTTCTTGACCTAGTGGTCGCATCACCTCCCGCGCAAAGCGATGCATGGCGTGTTGAATGCTTTGCTCTTCCTCAGTCAGACCAACATCAAAACCAGTCATTCCAACAAGTGGCAACGGAACCGCCTGATGCGTGCTCATAGAGACTCCTTATTATTATAAATTTGCAATTTTTTGGTGCTGGTCGAACCGCAGGTCGCGGATAAGTTGGTTATCGCTTTAAGGCCGCAACCTGAAGATAAATCTAAGTCACCCAAAACTCCCCCCCAATTAAGGGTTGGATTGGGGGGAACGGATTAGAAAGCCGCCTCGCCCAAGTCCATGACAGTTGCGCCGCCTTCCTTGGCAACCTGAGCAAGACCAGCGGCCTGAGGCAGAATGTGGGCTGCGTAAAACTGCGCACTATGGATTTTGCGTCGAGCAAATTCGGTATCACCAGGCTTCTCGGATACGATCAATGCCGCCCGCGCCATCTGCCATCCGCCAGCGATAACACCGCATAAACGTAAGAAAGAAACTGAGCCGCCAAGCATCTTTGCGGGACTGTCTGGATAACGAGCGAGCATCCACTCCGAGGCCCCTTGCAGAGCCTCGACCGCCACACGGAGATTTCGCTCGATAACCCGCAGACGTTCGTCGTCCCGGCTGTTGAGTTGACTCAAAGTAAAATGAATTGAGGACAGCCAGGCACGCATCGCAGCCCCGCCATCACGAACCAATTTACGCTCGACAAGATCATGGGCCTGAATTGACGTCGTACCCTCGTAGATAGCCGATACCCTGACATCCCTTAGAGGTTGCGAAACACCGCTTTCTTCGATGTAGCCCAAACCACCGTGCACCTGGATTGAAGTCGAGGTCACCTCGATTCCAGTCTCGGATGCCCAACCTTTGAAAATGGGGATCATCAGGTCGACAAAGGACTGACTTGCCCGACGAGTAGATGAATCGGGGTGTCTGGACGCGATGTCTCGCTCAGCCGCCAGGACATACGCAACGGCCCTCATCGCTTCAGTTTGGGCTCGCATCGACAACAACATCCTTCTCACATCTGGATGCTGGATTATGGGAACCGATTCCTTGCCGCCATTGACTGCACGACCTTGAACCCGCTCCTTGGCATAGATCAACGATTGTTGATAGGCGCGCTCGCTGAGCGCTACCCCTTCCAATCCAACGTTGTATCGAGCGGAGTTGACCATTACGAACATTGCCTGCAGGCCCTTATTTTCCTCGCCCACGAGCCAACCCTTAGCACCTTCTCCGCTTCCTCCATACACCAAAGTGCAGGTCGGACTGGCATGGTTTCCAAGCTTATGCTCAATACCACTGCAATAGACGTCGTTCCGAATCGGGGAATCCCCCTCCTCATTTACCGGAAGCAATTTTGGCACGAGGAATAGAGAGACACCTTTCGAGCCTTCTGGCGCGCCTGGAATTCTGGCTAGAACCAGGTGAATAATATTGTCCGTGAGATCGTGCTCGCCATAGCTGATGAAAATCTTCTGCCCAAAGACCCGGAATGCTCCGTCAGGCTGACGTATAGCTCGAGTTCGCAGAGCACCGACATCAGAACCCGCCTGTGGCTCGGTGAGATTCATGGTCGCCGTCCATTCACCGCTCACAAGCTTCGGAATGTAGTCATTTTTCAACGACTCATTGGCAGCACTCGCAAGCGCCTTCACACCGAACGCCGTCAACTCTGGGCAGAAGCAGAATGCCTTGTTCGCAGAAACGAACATTTCCTGAAGGGCAGCGCTGATCAGGTTAGGCAGGCCTTGGCCGCCATACTCTGCGGAAATCGAAACATTGTTCCAACCAGACTCTATGAATTTAGCGTACGCCTCAGAAAAACCAGGGGCGGTCTTGACGCCCCCCTCACTCCATTGCGCACCTTCGCGGTCACCCACGCTATCAATCGGAGCCAAGACTTCACGGGCAAACCGTGCGCCTTCACTTAGAATGGCGTCGACCAGTTCTGCGTCGGCCATGGATTCAGCGTCGTCTAACTCCGCCACTCTCTCTAAGCCTGCAAGCTCATGCAAGACAAAGCGAATCTCATCCAAGGGTGCTGCGTAAGGGTTCATTGTTATTTTTCCTGCGCCTAATGACGTGTGTCAGTGTAAGTCCACGACTAATCATTAGTGACAGCGATAAGGGGGGGTTACCACCACCCACAAAGAGGGGGAAAGCTTGTTTGGAGTAGTCATACTCAACTTCAATTCATACACTCAAGTCAGCGACATCTACCTTGCTACAACATCTAGTTTCGAAATTAATTCGAGGCACTTACATGCAGGTTAATTAATTGTTCCCGCAACAATTAATTTAAAAACCATCCTACGCAACTCAACCGCCTGAGGTAACCATGGTTCATTATCATGTAAACGACGGGGTCGCAGTAATTACGCTAGACCATCCACCCGTCAACGCGTTGGGGATTTTACTTCGCCTTCAGCTGTTTGAAGAGTTTGGCCACGCCCTGACCAATCCAGACGTCGCAGCCATTGTGATTACGGGGGCAGGTCGCGGCTTCAGCGGCGGTGGGGACATTAACGAATTCGATACACCCGCCCTAGCTCAAGCTCCAACATTGATGACCGTCTTCAATCAGATCGAGAGAAGTCATAAGCCTGTGGTAGCGGCGCTGCATGGCAATGCTTTAGGTGGCGGTCTCGAATTGGCCCTCGCCTGCCATGCGCGCGTGACCCACACAAAAACCCTGGTAGGTCTCCCCGAGGTTCATCTTGGCTTGGTACCAGGTGCAGGGGGGACTCAGCGTCTGCCCCGTTTGGTTGGAGCAGAGCTAGCGCTCAATCTCATTACGCAAGGGAAAATTGTTCAGGCGTCAAGTTTGGCCGAAAGCGATTTATTCGACCAACTGACTGATGGTTCACCCATCGAAGCCGCTATCGCATTGGCGCATGAACTATCAAAAGATGCTCGTGCTGGGCGACCTCTCAAACGAACTAGCGAACTCTCTGTTGCATTGCCCAATGCGCAAGCTTTCTTTGCCTTTGCTCGTGCGACTGTCCAGGTTCAAACACGGGGAGCGACTGCCCCACAGGCCTGCGTGGACTGCCTTGAGTATTCGGTTACGCTCCCATTCCAGCAAGCGCTAGAGAAAGAGTTTTCAACCTTTTGGCGTCTGCAAGGTACGCATGAGTTCAACGCCTTGCGTCATGCATTTCTGGCTGAAAAGAAGTGCTTAGAGATTGAGAACATTGATCCCGACGCGCCTGCGAAACAGATCAACGATGTAGTCGTGGTTGGTGCTGGCACAATGGGCTCCGGCATTGCCATGAGCCTGGCTAACGCCGGACTGCAGGTGACTCTGGTAGAGCGTGACCAATCCGCGCTGGATCGTGGATTGACATCGATTGCTAGCACCTATGAATCGTCTCTGAAAAAAGGACGACTTTCAGTCGATCAGATTGCAAAGAGGAAATCTCTGATCAGAGGTTCGACCGACTTCGATGTAGTGGCATCTGCGGATGCGATTATTGAAGCTGTTTTCGAAGATATGAATGTGAAGCGCGAGGTCTTCGACTCGGTTGGGAAATTCGCCCGGCCGGGCACCCTGCTCGCTACCAATACCTCAATGTTGGACGTTGATGAAATTGCTCAAAGTTGCCCGGAAACTGAAAACTTTTTAGGCCTGCATTTCTTCAGCCCAGCACACGTCATGAAGCTTCTTGAAATCGTCAAAGGTCAAAAGACCTCCTCCCAAAGCCTAGCCACTGCGATGAATCTTGCTCGTAGACTGGGAAAAACAGCTGTCATTTCAGGTGTGTGTGAGGGCTTCATTGGTAACCGGATGCTCCAACCGTATTTGATGCAAGCCGGTCTTCTGCTCGATGAGGGCGCCCTGCCTCATGAGGTGGATGCTGCAATAGAGAAATGGGGATTCGCAATGGGGCCTTTCCGGGTGAGCGACATGGCTGGGAATGATCTAGGCGCCAAAATTCGCCAGGATCGTCTGGCGAAGGATCCCAATCTTGTCTATTCCCGCACATTCGATGCAATCGTCGAGTTGGGACGCGCAGGCCAGAAATGTGGTCGAGGATGGTATGACTACGTACCCGGCCAAAGAGCACCACAAATCAGCCAAGATGTTACTGATGCAGTTCTAGCCGAGTCGCAACGTCTAGGTCTGCAGCGACGAAAAATCAGCGATGAAGAAATTGTTGACCGCTTACTACTGGCCCTGGTTAACGAGGGCGCCAAGATTCTGGAGGAAGGAATTGCGCAGCGGGCGTCCGATATCGATGTGGTCTATCTAGCTGGATACGGTTTCCCCAGGTGGCGTGGAGGCCCGATGTTCGCTGCGGATCAACGAGGGTTAAAGGATGTAGTTGCCACAATGCAGCGATTCGCGCGGGCTCCTATGTATCAAAACGCTCAAGAGTTTTGGCGGCCAGCCAACCTCCTTCTTTCCCTGTCAGAAAAAAAACGCACTTTCAGTGCCTTCCAAATAACGGAGCTGTCATGACTGAAGCCGTCATTGTCTCCACCGCTCGGACGGGTCTCGCCAAGTCCTTCAAGGGTGGATTTAATCTTACTCATCCCGCGACCCTCGGTGGCCATGTTGTATCGCATGCTATACAACGTGCGGGGATAGACTCCGCTGAAGTCGACGATGTCGTATTTGGAAGCGCCTTTTTGGAAGGCGCTGGTGGGGTTAACCTAGCCCGCGTGGTTGCACTACGTGCAGGCTGCCCTGTGTCTACTAGCGGCCTCACCATTAACCGCTTTTGCTCTACAGGCCTGCAGTCCATTGCTCTATCAGCGCAAAGGGTCATAGCTGGGGAAGGCGATATATTTGTAGCCGGTGGTGTTGAGTCCATTACGCTTGTGCAATCACATGCCAACAGCTTCAACGAAAAAGAAGCCTGGGTTCAGAAAAACTATCCAGCGGTGTATTGGGGAATGCTCGAAACCGCTGAAGTCGTTGCCAAGCGATACGGCATATCTCGGGAACGACAGGATTTATACGGGCTGAGGAGCCAAATTCTGGCAGCTCAGGCACAGTCTAAAGGTCTATTCGATGACGAAATCGTACCCCTCACCACAACCATGGCGGTCGTAGGGGCAGATGGAAGTATTAGCACTGCAAACGTAACGGTCGACCGAGACGAAGGGGTCAGGGGTGATTCTACAATCGAGGGCCTGTCGAAAATCCGTTCTGCGATTCCAGGCGGTGTTGTAAGTGCGGGCAACGCCAGTCAGTTGTCGGACGGTGCCTCAGCATGTGTCGTTATGAACGCTAGCTTGGCAGCCCAAAAAGGCCTCTCTCCTCTAGGTGTGTTCAGGGGTTTCCAGGTTGCTGGATGTGAACCCGACGAAATGGGAATTGGCCCAGTCTTCGCAGTGCCTAAGCTACTAAAAAAGGCGGGATTAAAGGTAGAAGACGTTGGACTATGGGAGCTCAACGAAGCCTTCGCCGTTCAAGTGCTCTATTGCAAAGAGAAATTGGGCATCCCGGACGATCGACTTAACGTGAATGGTGGGGCTATTGCGTTTGGGCATCCGTTCGGCATGACGGGGGCGCGACAGGTTGGGCACGCACTGATCGAAGGACGTCGGCGCGGCGTTCGTTATGTGGTTGTCACGATGTGCATCGGCGGCGGTATGGGTGCTGCTGGGCTTTTTGAAGTCATTCACTAGCTACTAACCCGGGCCGGTACTTCCGGCCCGGTGTTTGCTTTACCTCCTCAATTGCGTCTCCCCTCCCCACTCCTCCCCTTTGCCTCCGATGCCATAGTGCTCAAGCAAACGATCGCTTACGGCCAACCTGGATATGCCAATGGCGCACCAGTCTGGAGCCGATAGGGTATGGACATTGCCTCAAGTCCGAAAATGGCCGACTGAGGTGGTTAATTCTTTACCAACCTGCTGCAACGCACGTGTCGAGTCGTGCAACAGATGGCTTTCGTGCGCTGTTTCTTCGGCAATCGAACGCACCCGCTCCATGCTTCCGCTGACCGCCTCGGCAGCTGAACTCTGCTGTTGCGCCGCTGCGGATATCTGCTGATTCATCTGCTCAATCCTGGAAACAGCTCGGGTGATGCTAGCCAACGCCTCTGAAGCTTGGCCGACAAGTTGCACAGTTTCGTCAGTTAAGGCATGACTACCCTGCAGACGCTCAGCAGTCCGTTCGGCGCCCTGTTGCAGGCGCTTAATCAATGCTTCTATTTCCACCGTGGAGGATTGGGTACGGAGGGCCAGAGCACGCACTTCGTCAGCCACGACGGCAAACCCACGACCGTGCTCTCCCGCCCGCGCCGCCTCGATTGCCGCGTTTAGCGCCAGCAGGTTGGTCTGCTTGGCCACGGCGTTGATCACATCCAGTACACTGCCGATCGCCCGGCTTTCCAGTAATAGCGACTGCATGGCTCCGGCACAATCGGTCATTTCCTCGGCCAGACGATCAACCCGAACGCCAGCCAGTCGGACTAATTCATCGCCCTCGCGGGCTTGACCGTCAGCCTGAGACACCGCAGCACTGGCTTCGCATACGTTGCGAGCGACCTCTTGAGAAGTCGCAGCCATCTGTTGCATTGCCGTAGCAGTCTGCTCCGTCTCCTGCCGCTGCCGTTCCACCCCGCGACTGGAGCGTTCCATCACTGCCACTAGACCATCAGCAGTGCCATTTAGCTGGGTGACGCCAGAACCAATTCGACCAACTAGGCCCCGTAGGCTCTCGAGCATGCCACCAACCGTTGCGAGGAGCTGCCCCAGTTCGTCGCGCTGGGCCATAATGGCCGGTGGAGCACTGAGGTCGCCAGCCGCCACCCGTTTGGCCAGAGCCACGGTCTGTCGCAGCGGTTGAAGAATTAGCTGACGGATCAAGAGACCGGCGCCAATACCCAGTCCCAATGCCAGCAAAGTAATCAGACCGAGCTGTTTGTAGGCATGATGACTGTCCGCCACAATGTTCTCAGCCTGAGCCTGCTCGGAACGTACAAGAAGAGCAGTGAGCCGTTCGCTTTCCACATTCATTTCCTGGCTTCCTCGGGCCGCCTGCTCACGACTTGCGGCAAACTGCTCGAACGCCTGTCGGTAGTCCGTCAGTGAAGTCTGGGCTGATTGCAGTGACGCTTCGCTTTGGTTCCCGAGGCGAAGGGCCAGATTTCCCATGGCTGAAAGTACATCGGTCATGTTCGATTCCCAGTCGCTGCGACGTTGCTCCTCATTTTCTAAGCTGTAATACAGCTCGCTGTCGCGCACCCGCGCCAATTTGTCACGCAGGGTTGCAGCTTGTTCTAGCAACTGCAGTTGCCCACTTTCAGGTGTCTGTCCCTGCTCAAGCGCCACGGTCAAGCTGTCTATCTGGTCAAGGATCACCGCCGAAAAACTGTCCCCTGCCGCAGCCGCACGATTTTGCATTCGCAAGCGCGCCTCGCGTGACAAACGCAGGGCGTCAGCGTAGTGCAGAAATTGCTGCAGGTAGGCGGAGCTAGCCAGACGCAAACTGGACGTTGGAGGAGCACCATTGGAATCCAGCTGAAGGCCCAATTGATCGATCGCATGGCGCACCATATCGGCAGTTGCAGGTGCCAGGTCTTGAGCAAATGTTTTTTCAGCGATACGGGCTTTCAAGACGTGCGCTTGAGTGGCCGACTCTGACCGCAAAAACTCACTGCGCTTCTGCAGCAAATTGAGGGAATTAAACGCCGTAGCTGCCACCCCCAAAGTCAAAAGCAGTACTATCCCAAAACCCAACGATAGCTTGCAGCCGACAGACAAATTGCCAAACACAAACATGATTTTCTCCCAAGCGCCGCCGCAACGCCTGCATGGATTGACCGGTACGTTTCTGCTCATAAAACGTGCTCTTCAACGCAACGAATGTTGCAATACACGCAGGGGGGCATTGTCCGCAGCCTTATCCGATTGACCGGACAGGAACGTTGCTTAGATTCAATCTTTTTTGTAGATAAGCGTGCCTAGATGGCAGCTCGAGAATCTCGAGCCACCGGTGTACACGAACAATGAGGTATCGGTCAGTGCTGTAAGGCTGGTGGGGCTGTTGTAAACCGTGAGTACCACACTGGTGGTCACAGGCATCGAAAAGAAGATTTCTTAGGAACCTCAGTAACCCAATTTCTTTTTCATTATCGCTCCATATTTATTTGGGAACAATCTCGAGAGACGATGCAAGGCTCGCGCCCCATTGCCAACAAGAAGGCGTTTTTCACCAGCAACCAAACCGTTGATAATTTGACGAGCACAGTCTTCAGGCGTCGTAATCATCTGTGAAATCATTGCTTCGTGCGCCTTACGCTCGAAATCACTTTTGTATGCAGCTACGAGTGAGTTCTTGCTGATGCTAGTGTTAATACCACCAGGATGCACAAGTATCGCATCGACCCCTGTCCCCTCTAGCTCTTGCCACAAGGTTTCCGTTAACGCACGCACAGCAAATTTGGACATTGAGTAGGCACCTTGACAAGGTGTTGCAACCAAACCGAAAACGCTAGATATGTTGATTATCATGCCATTCTTTTTTTCAAGAAAAATCGGCAAAAACGCTTTAGTACCGTAGATAACCCCCCATAGATTGATTGCAAAAACCTTTTCAATCTCTTCGAACGTCAGATGTTCCACTGATGCTACAACTGACGTCCCAGCATTGTTTACTATAACATCGACGGTTCCGAAGTCACGATAAACCTCGTCAGCGAATCGACATACCGCATCTCGATCTGAAACATCGACCGTATAACATTTAACCTCAATATGCTCATCTAGCATGGAGGCTGTTTCATTAACGGCTAATTTATTTACATCTGACAGTGCCAAGCGTGCGCCAAGGCGAGCGAATTCGTATGCAAGCGCTCTGCCGATTCCGGAACCAGCCCCGGTAAGGGCGACAACACGACCTTTAAACATCAACTATTCCTCAATTATTTACAAAATCTTACGGAGAGTACATTCCCTACACCGTTAACTGACCATGTTTTTTTGCAGCCGGTTTAAGGAGGAAATGCGCGAGCGCAGGAAGAAGCACTAAAGCACCCACCATATTGCCAACAAACATGAAGGCGAGAAGAATCCCCATGTCAGCCTGAAACTTAATAGGTGACCAAGCCCAAACGGCGACACCTAGAGCAAGTGTCAATGCCGTTAGCATTACTGTCCGCCCAGTGAGCAACAGTGAAATCTCGTACGACCTCGTTAACGAATCACCATTACGAAGACGCTGTAGCAGAATACTCATAACGTAAAGGGCGTAATCCACCCCTATACCTACGCCCAGGCAATGACGGGTAACGTGGCCACCTTTACGCCCATACCCAGCATTACCATCAGCGCTTCACAAAGCAGCGAGGTGACTGCAAGAGGGATCAGCGTACAGACAACCGCCCGCCACGACCTGAACGTTATGAAACAAAGGATCATAACTGCGCCATAGACCCAGAGAAGCATCTCTCGATTGGCTTGACGAACGACTATATTTGTGGCCGCTTCAATGCCCGAATTGCCAGCTGCGAGAAGGAACTCTACAGACTCACTCGTATTGTCTTCTGCAAATTTAGAAGCCCGTTGAACGACCGCGTCCAAGGTCTCAGCACGGTGATCACGTAAATAAGCAGTGAGTGGGAGAACGGAGCACGTGTCATTGTAAAGGCCTCGTGGTGAATTCGAGGTAATAGTGTTCGACATATCTCTATTCAGTGGTAGGTCACTCCACTTCGGATGCCCTTCATTGTAGCCGCTAAACAACAGACGCTGCTGGCTCGCGAGTGACCTAGTCGCTTCCACGACATCAAGCGATCGCAACTCCCATTCCAAGGCGTCAATTTTCATTAGCGTATCATAGGCTGTACACTCCCCTTCAGGGGTTCGAACCATCACTGTGAATATGTCAGCACTTGCGCCGTATGAGGTCTCAATGAAAGCGTTGTCTTTATTATATCGGGAATCTTCCCTCAGTTCGGGTGCGCCAGGATCGAGATCACCGATCTTAAGATGAGTACTTACCCAGAATGCGCCTACGACCACAAAAACATGTGCAAGAATAACAGTTTTTGCAAACTTTCGCTCAGTCAAACGACCAAGAAAATGCCAGACCTTATGAGCACCACCGCGCTCGGCGCGAAGACTTCTCTCCGCCGCAACTGGACTGACCCCGATATAGCTCAACAATACCGGGAGCAGTATCAAGTTCGTGAAAATAAGAATCGCGACACCTAGGCTGGCGATCAGTGCCAACTCTCGAATCACTTCAATCTGGATTATTAACAGAACACCGAATCCTACTGCATCACACAAAAGAGCACTCAAGCCTGCTAGAAACAAACGGCGAAAAGTAAATCTAGCAGCAACCAGCTTTGGCATACCACGACCAATATCCTGCATGATGCCGTTCATTTTTTGCGCACCATGACTCATACCAATCGCAAAAATAAGAAATGGCACAAGTATTGAGTACGGATTCAGATCGAATCCCAAAGAAGGCAAGGCGCTTAGCTGCCATAAAACGGCGACTAATGAGCAAGCGACTACTAATAGCGTGCTTCGAATGCATCGAGTCTGATAAAACAACACTGCAACAGCCAGGAATATGGAGAGCAAAAAGAACCCAGCGATCTGAGCAATACCCGATAAAAGATCGCCTACTACCTTCGCGAAACCAGTAATGAAGACATTGAAGCCTTTTGCTTCATAACGAGCTCGTATATCCTCCAGCTTATTATCAAGAGCCCGATAGTCCAGAGACACATTAGTCGAACCGACAGTTAGCAATGGCACAGACACGAGCGCAGATTTCTCATCCAGCGCAACAATTTGACCAATCTCGCCAGAACGTTGGACGTTGGTGCGCAAGTTAACCATATCACCCGGACGCCCCTGATAGTCATCCGGAATCAATGCTCCGCCGTCGAAACCGTCCTCGGTTACGCCTTGCCACCTGGCGTTTGGAGTCCACAAGCTTTTTAAACTGGCTCGATCCACACCAGGCAGCGCGATCAGTTCATTCGTTAAAGTCCGAAGGTTCTCGAGAAATTCAGGATCGTAAATATTCTCCCCTTTTGAGGACAAGACTACACGTAACACGTTCGGCGTCGGAAGATCCGACTTCATCTCCAAATAGTTAGCGATAAAAGGATGCCCAACGGGTATCGTTTTTTCAAAGCTTGCATTGGTAGTCAGGCGCCCCAACTGAGTAACTGCAATGATAGTTACAAGGGTGCAAATAATTATCACCAACAACCGATTATTGAATAACAAACGTTCGAGGATTGATCCAGTTGCAGGATGGAACGATTCTAGGGCTGATGCGACGTCAGCCTCTTTCATTGATGCGGTCATGGCCTACTTACTCGACGAATATGAAGGTTCAACAACACTTACGCCAGCTCGCCCTGCGGCAACTAGAGTCCCGTTGTCAAGCTCAACCAAGGCGGATGTATCAGACCCAAGTAATTGGTTAGATGCTTCGAGATGATCTTCTACTACTTGGTAAACACCACCGGATTGATCAACTAAGATCGGAGTGCCACTGCGCATTACAAGCCCGGCAGTGATGCTAATGGGACGTTGCAGCGAAGCATTTTTGAAGGACGCTCCATGATCATCGGAGATATACGTATTACCTCGCAGCCCTGCCACAACAAGCTTCGTATTGGTAAGGGCAACGAAGAAATAACTCCCCTCGTAAGGCCCTTCCACACGATTGAACGTTTTTCCTCTGTCAGTGGAGCGAAGCAGTAATCCTTGCTCGCCCCCAATAACAACCTCGTCATTCAATGACGCAATCGAATAAAGATGCAAATCCCTTGGATTTTCGATATGGGAAGACCATGGCTTCCAATTCTCACCATCCTTACTGCGCATCAGGAGTCCGTAAGCTCCGGCGAGCCAAAGCTCGCCGTCAGCGTCAACAGTTAGATCAAGCCAAGGCTTATCCGGCCCATCTGCTTCCAGCTGGCGGGCTTGTTTCAATGCCCGCAGTGAAAGCTTGTTCTCCGAACCCAACTGTTGTTCGGTTTGATTAGCGAAATCGGTGTACAACTTGATGACATCGTTGCCATCGAGAATCTTCTCCCAATGGGCACCGGCGTCATTTGTTCTCAAGAGCACACCGTTATGGCCTGCAGCGAATCCTCGATGCTCATCGAGAAACCGGACGACAGTGAGCGTAACGCTTACCGGAACGAAGGCTTGATTCCAGGAAGTGCCGCCGTCATCGGAGTAAATGGCCACGCCACGCTCACCGACTGCGATCACTCGATTTCCAGCATTAGCGACTCCCAGCAACCGACTGTCTTTGAATTTCGGCGTCATATACGCGTACCGCTTTATTGGAACAACTACTGCGTTATTGCTCGCAACATCTGCCGAGGCGGTTAAGGAAATAGCCCAAACCGCCAAGAGTACGGGTGTGAGGGAAGCTCGAAATGCTTTCATCTTCTTATCTCAACGAAGTTGGTCGCCAACCATGGCATCAGGTGTAAACACCTCGTTCTTCAAATTGGCGACAGGTTGCAGACCAATTGCGCTCGCCGTTTTATTCACATATGGGCCGGCGTACCAAGCGCCTGTGACAAGGTCGTAGAAGCCATAGGTAATGTGGTCGGTAAGCTCCATTTCGGGATACGTAACAGAAAGCCCGAAGAGCGTTTTCCACAAATTACCATTCGCGTCCCACCGGTCAGCCAGCACAGCAAGCCAAGAATCCTCATCGATGTAGTAACGTCCTTTAGGAGATGTATGTCGCTTGCCAGGTTTAAGCTGTGCATCTACTACCCAAACTCGATGGAGCTCCCACCGAACTGAGTCTGGCTTCAGATAGGAGCGCTCCATCAATGCTTCAGCTGAATCGGACTGCAAAGCTTTGTATGAGTTGTATGGAACCAACAACTCTTTCTTTCCAACAAGCTTCCAATCAAACAACCCAGGCCCGCCGCCAAATACGTTGACTTCATCAAAACTCATCAGCCCAGCAGATTGTGGTGTAGGAGTATCACCGTTCGGATTAGGAAGTTTCCGAACACGTCTTTGTCCAGTGAGATAGACCCAGGTACGAGTTTTAGTATCATCAACGTTAACTTGACCTACGATCGCTTCACCGGCACGAATTGGAGGGCCATCGCTAACAACACGAGTCAGCCAGTACGTTCCATCAAAATTTTCTGCGGAACCACTTTTGTCGTAGTACGGCATTTTGATTTCTTGGCGCCCTTGAACAGCCATTACTTTCTTTCCGTCCGCAGTGACCATCCAGGTCTGCCCATTTAACGTGCGAGTGGCCGTACCTTGGTAGCGAAGAAGGTGGTTCCACATCACCTCTAAACCGGTTTTTGGAATGGGAAACGGTATTCCTCCAAATGCTCCCGATGGAATTTGATAATCGGTACCATCCACCAGCTTCGCTTTCGTGGCATTTGCAAGTGTATTGGCATACACATAGTCAGGAGCGACCGCTGTCCGATGTGTCGGATAAACATCCATACGATAGTCAGGATAGCGCTTAAACATCGCTTTTTGACCGTCGCTTAGGAAGTTGGAGTATTGCTCTATATTTTTTGCGGTAACGCTATAAAGAGGCTTCTCGTTTGCAAAGGGGTCAGATCGCCGTTGGTTAGGCTGATAAGATGGCTGGGGCTTGAGAACTCCGCCTTGCCACGCCGGAATGGTGCCTTCCTTGTTGCCTGATCGCTCACCACCCAAGGGAGTCAATACCGACTTAAGTTGCTGAGCCTCATCAGCACTCACAGCCGCGAAAGACAACCCCGGTACTGAGATAACGAGACACGCGACCGCTGCGCACGATTTAAACGCGTTCAGTTTCATGACGCCTCCAACTAAAATTAGAATGTTCTGCTGAGATAAATGGAAACATAATCCCGATCGCGGAAATATTGATCGTAGTTCCACTGTTGCGTACCGCCTACCCCAACCGTACTGAACAACACCCCTTCACCGCCAAAGTAATGAGTAGCACTTATCCCTGCGTGCCAAGTTCCCAAATAGGTCGCGTTCACACCGATGTTAATAGATCCCGCATCCTCAGGTAACGGAGCAACCCCGACCATATTTCTTGATCCGCTGGGTTGATACGAAACCCCGACCGGAACTTTTATATCGACGCCGGGTAATACCTGATAGTAAATAGGTTCGAATAGCGCTTGCATTTTCCAGCTATCGCGAGTGCCGTTAGGCTCGCATGTTGCACCAGGCATGAAGCTCGGCTGACATCCGCTCAAAGTGTCAGCGTTTTTGGTAACACTCAACACCCGGGTAAAAGCTACTTCACCCAGCAAGTTCGCATCGTTCCAGAAGGCTGTACGGCCTAGGTTGGAACCAAAGGCAGAAACGTTCACGTGGAATGTTCGTCCAACCGCGTACTCTGCCCCATTACCGATGTCGTAAGCATTGGGTGAAAGCAGATCCTGGTTATTGCGAACCGATGTTTCTACAGCAAAGTTGAAAAGCCCAAAGTTTCGGTTTGCACTAACACCAAACACGTTAACGCCACTATGATAATTCTCATAGAACGTCTCGCTAACGGGGTTAATGACAAACGCACTAGATTTACTATTGAATCTTGCCATGTAGATCCCATAGTCTGTGTCACCGGCACTGATGCGCAACGCAAAACCGCCCTGCGCGGAGTTTTTCGCATCCTGCGTTGGAGCTCTAGTAAATGGGCCCTGAGGCGTATAAATCAAATTACCACCACGCTGGAAATCGAGCGGAGAAAAATAACTTCCTGATCCCTGCGACCTATTTTCTAACCAAAAAGGTTGATAAAAGGCGTAAGCAGTAACTGCATCACTTAACTGAAACTGGCCAGATACTTGAGGTACCGGACGAAGTACCTCTTGGAATCTAAGGTTTGGTACTGATACGGCTTTTGCCACATCGATGGGAGACATCGCCCCAGCGATGGCGTTATCGCCAAAAAACAAGCTCTCGCCCCACACCACGCTGTGCTGTCCGATACGAACAGTACCGACACGATCGCCGATTGAGAATTTACTTGATACAAACGCGTCAAGTAATTCTTCATCACCACCGTGGACACGTTTTGTGTATGAAGTGAACTCTTGAGCAGAGGAGACGTGACTAGAGTTAACCGCGCTAGTACCGGGGCCAAAGATTCCCCCTGTATCGTTATCGTTGTGATTGCGATAAATCGAGTCATACCATGCAGCTCCGCTCAAGCGGAAGCCAAGCCCTTGGTAACTGCCTTCAATTTCGCTTAACAGGTCAAACCGATTCGAGATGGGGCCTTTCTTCCTGAAGTTTGTGTCGCCGTCTCCCAAGTTCACGTCGCTGGAAAGTTTCTCGTCAGCATCGTGCAAGCGGTACCCAGCGCTATACTTAAGGGTGTTGTCCCAGCGTAACCTAAGGTCATCAATACCTGTTTCGATCTCAGTTGCTGATGCACTGGTACTGGACTTGCCCCTAAAAAACCGGACACCAACTCCCTGTTAAATTGATGCGGCTGCCAAGCGCCTGAACTCCCTCGGCGAGCGATAGTTCAAGGCGCTGTGCGGATGCTGCTCATTGTAGTGTTCGAAGGCAATAGCCAGGTTACGCAGCGCCGTTTCTCGATCAGGCTTGGGCATGTGCGCCACGTAGTCACGCTTGATCGTCTTCACGAAGCTCTCGGCCATGCCGTTGCTCTGCGGGCTGCGTACCGGTGTCGTCACCGGTTGCAAACCGATCTGCCGGGCAAACAGGCGTGTCTGTTCGGCGGTGTACGCTGAGCCGTTGTCGCTTAGCCATTGCACTGGCGTGGCGGGCAGTTGATCACCAAAGCGCTTTTCCACGCTTTCCAGCATCAAGTCGCGGATATCATCGCCGCTGTATCCGGTCGGGCTCGCGACCCAGCCGATGGCTTCGCGATCACAGCAATCCAGGGCGAAGGTCACGCTCAGTTTAGCGCCGTCCTCGCAACGGAACTCAAAGCCGTCCGAGCACCAACGCGTATCGCTGGTTTCCACCGCAATACGGCCTTCGTGCCGACGCGGCACACCGGGCTGTTTGATGCGGCGCTCAAGCAGCAAGTTGTGATCACGCATCACCCGGTAAACCCGCTTTACGTTGATCGCGGGTAGCAACTGGGTTTCACGGGCACGACGTAGTAATCCCCAGACACGACGGTAGCCATAGCTGGGCAACTCGCTGATCTGGTGTTGGATTTCGACCACCAACTCAGCGTCGTTCACAGGCTTGCTTCGCCGTGCCTTGGGCACCACCGATTGCTTGATTCGAACCGTTAATTGCGAGCGCGCCACACCGAGACATTCGCTGACCAGCTTCACTGGTCGTCCCCCGGCAACAAGGGTGAGTGCGCAATCCATTTTCGCGACCGGGCGATCTCCACGGCCTCTTTGAGGATTTCTGCTTCCATCGTTTTCTTGCCCAGCATCCGTTGCAATTCACGGATCTGCTTGAGCGCATCGCTCAGCTCGGAGGCCGGCACCACCGCTTCACCGGCACTGACCGCCGACAGGCTGCCGTCCTGATACAGCTTGCGCCACAGGAACAGCTGGTTGGCATTGATGCCGTTACGCCGAGCCACCACCGAAACGCTTTGCCCAGGCTCAAGACTCTCGCGAACCATGGCCAGTTTTTGCTCCGGGCTCCAGCGGCGCCGCCGCTGGTGGCCCAAAAGCTCCCCACTCTTATCGTTGCTGCTAGTCATAAACATAACCGTTTGCCTATCCCTTATCGTAAGGGGGAAACGGTGTCCTGTCTTTCATGGGGCTCGTTCAGGTACTCACAATTAATACCATGAGTGTGACCAACTGCGTTTTGGGGCGGAGTAGCACTGAGGAAGAGCTATGCTCTCTTCGCTTCACAGAAATCTCCTTGTGCCGGGTGTCCCGGCCAATCTTGTTTTTATTTTGGTACCAACGCTCTGAAGCGCTGGTGACTTCACGGTAGGGATTTAAGCTTCACGCCACCCCCCCTAAAAAGAGTGGCCTTCCCTCTAAATCCCCCCCATTCAACAAAGTTGGAGGTGTGTAACAGGCCAGAAAAATGCAGTGCGCAAGCTATGAGAATTCTTATTGCTTAATCACAAATAATTCATTTTCGCTGGACTAACGTTCAGCAATAAGGCGCCCGTTTTCCTGTGAATTTGTTTAGCGTGTAAACAAATTGACGGTTACGACGGCCTCCTCGTACCCAATAGATCCCCCTCCATTTTCTTGAAGGGCTACTTTGGCTCCCGTTACCTGGCGAGCACCGGCCTCACCGCGTAGCTGCGTTACCAGTTCATGAATTTGTCCTAGCCCGGTAGCGCCAATTGGGTGCCCTTTCGACTCCAAGCCCCCAGATGTGTTGACAGGGACTCTGCCACCAATTGATAACTCCCCGGCCTCAGCAGCTAAGCCTCCCTCACCCATTGGTACAAGCTGTAGATATTCAACAGCAATGATCTCGCCCATGGCACTTGCGTCATGGACTTCTACAACCGACACATCACTTGGCGAGATACCCGATTGCTCATACGCCGCATTCGCAGCGCGTCTACAAACTGCTTTCTCGAAGGCAGATGGCTCTCGGTTCGTTGCCGTTGCGATTGAGGAGGCGGCGACTCGGATTACGCGACGCTTGTCACCCGAAAGTCGCTTCAATCCGCTTTCTGTACATACCAAGACGGCGGCAGCTCCATCAGACAACGGAGAGCACATAGGTAGTGTCAACGGGTAAGTGATGGGAGGTGCAGCCAACACTTCTTCAATAGTGAAGGCCTGTCTGTACTGAGAAAACGGGTTGTGAACCGAATGGTTATGGTTCTTGGCAGACACCGCAGCAATCTGCCGCTGCGTCGTACCGAAAGTCTTCATCCAGTATCGACATGTGGCGGCGTAGATAGCCATGAACCGACTATAAGGACGTTCAGATTCTGTGCCGGGCGGCACCTCCACACCGTCACCCAATTTTAACAATCGTGAAGCATTCTGCTCCGCTTCCAGAACATCCCACCCGCCTTCGAACAACCCGAGAGCTCGACGTTTATCCTCAATGTTCATTTTCTCAGCGCCGATAGCCAAAGCGATGTCGCATGCACCTGCGCGAAGTGACTGGACGGCCAACTGGAACGCACTGGTGCCCGAGGCACATGCGTTTTCAACGTTCCATATTGGCAATCCGACCAGTCCGATTTTGTTCAAAACTACCTGTCCAGGGATCGCAGTCTGACCCTGCAGGGCACCCTGGGTTACCCCCGAATAAAAAACCTGCTCAATGTCTTTTCGCTCAGCCCCGGCATCACGTAATGCGGCCTCCAGCGCTTCATCCGCCAGCGAATGTAGTGAGCGTTCGATATGGCGACCAAATTGGGTCATACCGACGCCGACAACGTAGATAGTGGAACTCATAGGGAGAAATGCTCCAAGGCAGGGAGATAAGGCGACTGTTTCGCACCACTATCAAAGCGGGGAGAAACTGCGTAGTGGAAAAATCACCAGCGAATCCCGGACACACTACGAGCACCTACCCAACCGTCTCCCCCCCCTTGAAGGGTGGGATGCACGCTAGAATTAAGTGTTACCCCCCCCACCTAGGCATGACGTCTTCACTGCCCCTCACGCTCGTGGTACGTTGAATTCACAATAAGCCCGCATCCGCCTAGGGCCTTCTGCAAACATCGGTACGTCTCCCCTCCTTGTGTAGGCTCAGCCTTCCACTGGACTTGGTGATTCGTTCTTGTGAAGGGGGCGCAGACAGGCTCAGGAACTGGGAGATAAGAAAATTCGCACTCCAAACCTTGATCCTTCTGTCCTGCTGAAATCGACACCTCCGCGCGTGTTTCGAGGATTTCTCGAGCGAGATCGCTTGCAGCTGAGCCGCGTAGAGCTAGGTGGCTCTCAGATCACCGCCCTCTTGGCTCCTACCGGTTATGGAAAAACCGCTCAACTCAACCAATGGCGTAAGGAGATGCTTGCTCGAGGCGGCTTAGCCTTTTGGTATACCCTCGACTCTCGAGACGACCCCCTCAGGCTGGTTCGTGGATTGACTAGCGTTGCACGTGCAAACTCTGGAAAACGCGGGTTCTCAGAATCGTTGACTGAAGCGATTGGCGATTGCGCAGATCCGCAGGAAGCCATCATTACTTGGCTCGCTGAAGTGGCTGGACTATCTGTTGATGTGCTGCTTCTTCTTGATGACGTCGATTCACTGCCAACCAACTCCCGGACAGAGATACTCCCTTACCTGTTGTCACATGCTCCTGCCAACTTACACATCGCGCTGGCTGCACGCCCGAGTGGGGCACTTATGGCATGCGGTGCGTTTAGCGGAGCCAAAGTAACTCGCTTGCACGCTAGTGATCTACGGTTTCGGCTGGAAGAGACCCTGGCAATTTTGAACTCCACATTAGGCATTCAGAGTCAGCTAGATACAGGTGTCACTCTTCATGAGGTAACCGAGGGGTGGCCTATGGGAGTACAGCTAGCAGTTTCTAACCTCTACCGAAATGGGGATCTTCAGGGACTTATTGGATCAGTGACTGGTGATGTCAGGCGATATTTTGTCGACTCGGTCATCGCCTCGCAGCCTGTTGATATCGTTCATCTCCTCGTTCGAATTGCCGACCTGGATATCATTCATCCTGATTTATGTGCCGCGCTGCTCGGTCGCGAGGATATAAAGCCCGCACTGAAAGAGCTACAGAACAACACCCCCCTATTTACACATTCGGAAGGCAGCGAGTGGATGCGATTGCATGCGCTTGCTAGAGACATCCTGAGCGAACGTTTAGCCATGCTGCCCCGCTCAGAACGGGTTATGTTGTCAAAACGTGCCTCCTCTTGGTACGCGACACAAGGTCTGTATGAGGACGCCGCCCAGCAGTCTTTCCTCGCAGGAGATATCGAAGGTGCAATTCTATTAATCGAGAACAATACTTATGAGATGACTATCCACGGTAAAAGTAATGCGGTTCTCTCATGGTATCACCGGCTTCCATCCAAACGACTGGAGGAACATACAGCTTTCTGGGCGCCGGTGGGCTGGGCACTGGCAATGAGCGACCGAAACGCTCAAGCCGAACAATTTGTATCTAAAATTTTAGACCAACAAGGCATTACTGAAACTGAACGCTTTGAGGCACATCTAATACAAGTCACGGCAGCGGCTTTTGCCGACCAACTTGATCGCGTTGAAATTATTCTCAGCCAGTGGCCAACCCCTCCCGATTCCGCACGTCCTGGCAATCTGCCCATATACTGTATCAGCCGCGCATTCGTGGAGCTGTATAACGGTAGTCCTGATAAAGCTCGACAGGAGTTAGCCGTCATAGCTGATCTATCAGAATTGGATGTTTATTCTCCAGTGTCATTTGGTTTACGCGATTATGCCTTAGGTAACAGCTATCTTTGGGAAGGTCGAAATGCAATCGCAGCTCAAACTCTTCAGCCGGCTCTGACCAAGGCAGAGATGAAGCTAGGTCGTCTCAATCCGGTTACCTGCATGTTATCGACATCCTTGGCCACAGCATTGTGGGGCTTAGGACAAAATGAAGAGCCTTGCGCTCTCCTCGCAGGGCGTCTGCCGGTATTAGTGAAATACGGACTCCCTGATTCGATTATCCAAGCTTTCACAACACTTGCCTCAATAGCCGATGAAAATGGACGACAGGATAAAGCTCTGGATCTGTTGGAGGAGCTGGAGACTCTTGGTGAAACGCGAGCGAATCTACGAATGCAAATCGTGGCCTTGGTAGAGCTGACTCGCTTACATGCCCGCCACAGGAGAAAAGAAACAGCATTCAACTTTGCACAAAGACTGAAAGCTGTTAGCGCAAAATCAATCATCAAGATGCCCGCTGCTCACAAAAAATGGGCTGGCCTCATGATGTTGGTGGCTGACTGCTATGCAGCCACTTCGCTGGATAAAACCTCCATCACTCAGGAAAGTATAGACATTACTGAGAAACTGGAAGCTTTTGCAGCGGAGTTGAAGCGAGGAGTCGAAATTATCGAGTCCCGCCTATTACGCTCTAACATCTTGCGAAAATCAGGTAATGACGAAGCCAAATCTATATGGAACGAAACACTAAGTCTCGCGCAGGCCATGGGTATTCACCGCCTTAATCAGGGTGGAATAAAATATAAAACACTAGACGCAACCCAAGCCGGCATTCAGCAACCTGTCTCTCACCAGACGATGTCGACCTCATCATCAAAAGTAAATGCCCTACTCACTTGCAAGGAACAAGAAGTCCTTAACTACCTTTCTAAAAATATGAGTAACAAAGAAATTGCCAGAGCCATGGATATTGGAGAGCAGACAATAAAATGGCATATGAAAAACTTGGTTAGCAAACTTAACGCTGCTGGTCGAAAGCACGCCATTGCCCGAGCCAAACAACTTGGAATCTTAGCGGATGAGTGAAATTTACTCCGCAATGCATGATTACGTCACGCACACCAAGTCATGCGCGATATTGCGCTGACTGACTAACATTTTGACTGGGTAGGGAGATCTTTGACGTTTAGATAGTGCGCTGCTGGATGAGATCCGTCTGATGCCAGTGCGGGCATTACTACAAGCCAGCCGAGCATCGAGTAAGTGACGCCGGCTACGTTGCTAAACGTCGGCTGAGGCGCATCTCTATTCAGCGAAACGACGAGCACGGAATCTTTGGTGCTCCTATATGAGTCGACGCAATGATAGGCAGTGTTTTTTACACGTTTACAGCGTAGGGAGGTGCGTACCGTCGTCCTTAGGTTTATCGACCCACAGAAATACGATATGCACCCGGTGCAAGATTCGTAGCTATGAAAGGCAAACCTAATTCAGCAAATCTGCAGGAACCTTCCCGCCATTTTCCGCCAGCTTCTTCATGACCGCCGAATGGAGCCAGATGTTCATCGCTGCCGAATCGTCAGTGGAACCTGTGTAATGCAACTCTGCAGCGAGTTCTTTACGTGCAGCCAAGCTACTGTCGATGTTCAGCAGTTTAAGCAAATCTACAATCGAAGTGCGCCAATTGAGTTGTCCGCCTTGCTGGCTGGCCAAGGCTTCCAGTTTTGAGGCGACGTCGACTTCGCTGATCGCAGCCGTTGGGGTGGAAGCCGACGTCTGTGGTGTAACGGGGGAAGCACCAGCGGTAGGAGCAGTAGGAGCGGCCTCAGCTGGCGACGCTGCATGTTTACCTATCCCGAGTTTTTCCAATATCGTGCTGAATAAGCTCATGTGAATTCTCCAAGGATTGAATGGCCCACACTCTGTTGAGCACAGGCTACCTATGGATGACTCTCACCGTTCCGCTAAAGTTTTATCCAGCTTCCCAGGTGCCGCGTGACGGACTGGCACGTACCATTTTTGGCCCAAGGCAGTGCTACCGACGCCCACGCATTATTTGCAGTACACCGTCCAAAGCTGATCAACCCGAGTCGTAAAGCTCTGACTCATCATCTCCCTTCGCATCCCCCAATCAGGGTCAATCGGCACACTCGCCAGGCGCATGGTGCCACGCCCCCATCGACTGTTGATCGCATCCAAGACCCCCATCACTTTCTCAGCAGCGACGGGTTGTGAGATGGAAAAAAGGTCATCGGTGTACTCACCTTTCTGACAAAGGCTCAGCAGGAGCACCTCTGCTTTGCTGTACTTGAATCCAGGACGGTAGATCCGATCCACTGCTTCCACCGCCGCCTTTGTCATCAACCGAACGTCGTCAGTCGGATAAGGCAGCTCTACCAAAACCCCATTCGCATATTTTGCTTCCTCGGCGTTGAACATGCCGGTACGAACGCTGATCCTGATCTTTTTACACAATGACTGCTGCGCGCGGAGCTTTTCGGTAGCTCGCATCATGTAAGTGGCCACGGCCTCCTTGATTGGTGCGATCTCTGTGAGGCGCTTGCCAAACATGCGAGAACAACAAATTTCCTGCTTGGGCGGATCAGGCTCATCAAGCTCCAGGCATGACGTGCCCGCCAACTCACGCGCAGTCTTCTCGATTACCACACTGAATTTCTTGCGAAGCGTCCAGGGATCGGTTTTAGAGAGATCCCAAGCTGTCTTGATGCCCATGCCTTCGAGGTGAAGAGTCATCTTGCGTCCGACTCCCCAGACGTCCGAGACCGAGCATTTCTTCAGCACCCAATCGCGCTTGATTTGATCACGCAGATCAACAACACCTCCGGTTTGCACCTGCCATTTTTTGGCCGAATGATTCGCGAGTTTGCTCAAGGTTTTGGTAGCGGCGATACCTACACCGACCGGGATGCCAGTGCTCCGATAAACCTGGGCACGGATCCGTCGACCAAGCGCCTCAAGATCACCAGGCACACCGGCCAAATCCGCGAAGGCTTCATCAATGCTGTAGACCTCAACGGTGGGCACGAGGGACTCGATCACGCTCATCACACGCTGGCTCATGTCGCCATACAACGCGTAGTTCGACGAGAACGCGACGATGCCATGCTGCTTGAGCTTGTGCTTGATCTGAAAATACGGCTCACCCATTTTCACGAATGGCTTGGAGCACGCAGATCGGGCGATAACGCACCCGTCGTTGTTGCTCAGCACTACGATTGGCGTGTTACGGAGATCAGGTCGAAATACACGCTCGCAGGAGGCGTAAAACGAATTGCAATCGATCAGCGCAAAGACGGGGTCAGGCTTTTTCATGGCTGCGCACGCTGTACATCACGACGCCCCAGACCAGCAGCTCTTCTCCATCCATCATGTAACGGGAGGGATATTTGGGATTTTCCGACCTCAGGATGATCTGCCCACACTCCTTCACCAGGCGTTTACAGACCGGCTCGGCATCCACGGCGGCAATGACAATGTGCCCAGACTCGGCCTCGATAGACCTGTCCACAATGGCTAGGTCTCCCGGAAAAATGCCAGCACCCACCATGCTGTCGCCGTCGATACGCACGAGGTACACATGTGGCGCCCGAAGATCCAGGAGCTCGTCCAATGAGACCTTTTGTTCAAGGTGATCCGCCGCTGGCGACGGAAAGCCTGCAGGAACGCGGTAGGAATAGAACGGGAGCTGAACGCCGCTGCTGGATAGCGGCCCTAGGATGGTGACCATAATGCAAATCGCCGAATACTGTATGTTCGTACAGTAAACCGCTGAACCGGGTTTGCGGTCAAATAAAGACTCTTCAAGGGCGACAGGGGGTCGAGATTTGCGGGTGTTTTGTTCAGCTCGAAGGCATGGGTCTTTTGAAGGAGGAGCTGTTTCCGTCAATGTTTGATCGGGTTTGCTGACCTTTCATTAATCGCTGTAACGTTGCGCCTTCGATTACGGTCATCAATCCAAAGGACGGCCATGCCTTAGCACTGCCGTCCCTTAAAAAGTCAGCTCGCTTTATCCAGAATCAGAGCTAAGGCATCACGCAGTTGATCGAGAGCATCGCCGTCATTCCAAACGGCTTCTGTTTGCCGCCAAGCGATGTAGCCATCAGGGCGAACTAGGCTCGAGCCTGCCTCGTGGATTTCGCGGATACGCTGCCAATCAAGGTATGGATCTGCAGATCCTGGCTCACCGGTGACTACCGTCCTCAGGAAGGGAAGATTGAGTTCACGAACGGCCCTACCTGGCCAGATTCGAGCACATCGAGAAAGTAGGTATCCCATTCAGGATTGAGTGGATGAAGCGATTCCTGGTCTTCTACGAAGCGGTGCGCCGCACTTATCACTCGCTGGGTGCGGGCGTCGCGCTCATCAGCAGAGAGATGGCGGCCACTTCCAAGTTACCGATCTTTGAGTAGCGGATTCGCTGTGGCCAACTCGGGTACAGGTGGCTGATGGGATAAGCCGCCTGAGCCCAAGAGCAGAACGCGCTTGTTAGAGGCGCGGGCGAATTTTCCTATTGCTTCCCCTAATGCCCTGACGCGCCTGAAGGTAGGCAGAGGTTTGGCAACGCAGTTGATGAAAATAGGAATCGTCGGATAGCGAACCGCGCAGAAGCCTCGACATCGTTGGCGCCAATGAACAGATAGCTGAGCATGGATTCCTCCTCGAAGGGGCATCAATGAATCAACGGAAATTGCTATCCCCTGCTACCCGTTCGACATACGAGCGAAGGCCGAAATCCATTTTTTGAAGCCGCCCGCTGGGGCAGAAAAATTATGGATCAGCAATAATTATGACTGAGCCATAATTTGGAATAATCCCAAAAGTGCCCTGCGCGCGGACATGAGGGCTTAATCCTGACCGCTTTTCTTGTGCCTCTAGGACAATAATTCAGTCGCTTTTTCGCGTAAGCGGCTAGCCGTGGTCAGATGAATATGCGTGGTTTTATCTCTCACCCAGTGGCGCGGGCCGGATCGGCTGGCTGAAGCGAATATCGGCGGTTTCTTCTGCCGGCCCTACTGGCCGTTCCAACCAGCAAATACGGGCCTTTAACGAATATCGTGGGTTTCATCTCCCGCCCCTAACGAGGGCAAGATCGACTCGTAGCAGCGAATATAAGCGGTTTCATCTCCCGGCCCCGCTGGCCGTTCCGCCCAGCAAATATGGGACTTTGACGAATATCGGGGGTTTTATCTCCCACCCCATGGCGAGGGTCGGATCCGTTCGCGGCAGCGAATATAAGCGGTTTCATCTCCCGGCCCCGCTGGCCGTTCCGCCCAACAAACATGGGACTTTGACGAATATCGGGGGTTTTATCTCCCACCCCATGGCGAGGGTCGGATCCGTTCGCGGCAGCGAATATAAGCGGTTTCATCTCCCGGCCCCGCTGGCCGTTCCGCCCAACAAACATGGGACTTTGACGAATATCGGGGGTTTTATCTCCCACCCCATGGCGAGGGTCGGATCCGTTCGCGGCAGCGAATATAAGCGGTTTCATCTCCCGGCCCCGCTGTAGCCCTGCCCTGAACAAGCATCAGGTCATCTATACGCGTTATCCGGACTCCTGATGAATTGCGCTTCAGGCTTCGTCGCTAAAAACACCGCAGTCCAAAGCTGCTCCGCCAGCCACTGCGCTTCACTCCTGCTGAGACTCCAGACCACCCAGCCAAAACACATTAAGACGTATTGGCCATCAAGTCTGATCTGAAAATCATAGACAGGTTCTTCACCGCGTTTGAATTCCACCTCCGGCTCGGGATCGAGCAGGGCTCCTGCAAGTATGAAATCTCTACCCGTCATCAAAACTTGGAGCAGATCAGATGTTTCCTGTGATCCAAACGGGTCATGGCGCTCAATGAGAGCAGCCCAATGATCATGAGCACTCTGGATATTAGACTTATCCGGTTTTGAGTGATTGTGATCAACCGAGTTGAGTACTGCTTTGATTAGACCGGACGCGATTTCATAAGCTTGCTGTGGCGTGAAGCATGCTTTGAAGTCGTGAAGGGTTACACGTATGAGTCGAGACTGGATAAGTTTGACTGTCGCACGATAATGCTCGTCTGTGCCAGGAAAACTGAAAATTTCAGAGGACTTGAAAGTAAGGCGGGATTTCAACCGGACGTTATCGCTCATAGCACTCTCGAAAAATTGGCTTACTAAATCCAATCGGCCCAGCACCAACGAATCTTTAACAGGTTCAAAAAAAATTATTGAGGACGCCAGCCTGAAGGATGAGCCGAAATTGACCAGGGTCTCCTGAGGTTGAACAAAAAACTACCGAATAGCCGCTTCTTCGCGTAAGCGGCTATCCGTTCGGGCTGGACTGTTGCAATCGGGAGCGGTTTTATTGACCCTATAAAATGGAGTGCTCGCTTAACAGTAAGCTTGATTATCACGGCTGAGCAGACAACACCATGCAGACACAGGAGGTAATTCAATTGGAGCAAGCGGTGCCCGAGGCACTGAGGAGGACACAGTGCTAGCAATGGCTGGCAGAGAACAGCGAAGCCGTTAATGCCTACTACGAAGACGTAGAAACCAATGGCGTTTTCAGCGACGACGTACGGAACTTCTGAAGCCTATCTCTCGCTACGTGGCTGTTTTTCCGCCTGCATCAACGGGCCTCAGACGAATATCAGGAGTTTCATCTCCCACCATCTGGAGCGGGCCGAATCACCTGGCTAATGCGAATCAAGGGTTTTATCTCCTAGGTGCAAGACCGGAGCCCTACTGAATGAACCCTCGGCTACGCTCGCCAGTGTGGAGCAACTTCAGGAAACTTTGCCGTCCGACACCTCGCATGAAACTGCCGATGATGTAATTCCCATCTCGTGCTTCCAGCAACCAGAAACGCCCTTCCTTTCGAATTGACTGAATTTTACCCGTTCGAAGAATGGCGCCATCAGCTTTGCCGAATGCCTCGTTCTTTTCGGAATGCTCGAAAGAAACACCCACACAGGTATCCTCAGCAATGAAAGCATCACTGATAAAAGCAGTAATCGGCACGCTGTATTCACGGTGGCTTGCTCGCACTAAGCGACTCAGCTGAAAGTCACTCACATCCTTACCGTGAAGCTCTACTTCGATTGCATCAGGCATCCGGCCAAATCTCCAAAATGACTCACTATGTGTTTACGGTGTTCAGAGCTCACGCGGGCGACATCGAAAAAGCAGCCCCCACGGTCGCTTCTTTTCGCTGCCCTGGGCCCCAGAGGAGGTAGACGGTGTTCTTGGTTTCAAACATACAGCCGTAGATGAATGACACTCCGAAATTACTGCGCACCCACATTTTGGGTTGAAAGCGACACCTGCTATCCAAGACGACTTCGTGAGCGTACAAGGTCGCTGGTAACAGTCCGAGTATCGTCAATTTTTCCTTTTCCTCGGATGTCACAGTGAGGTCGATCAAGATCCACTGCCGCACCACACAAAACGCTTTGCCAGGAAACAACTTCCCAGCCAGGGAAATCAAGTCTTCTTGGGTGCCATTCCAACCCGAAGCCTCCCCGTCGGTTCCGTAGAGTAGCTGAGCGATTTCATCCAGGGTCACCATAGTGGTATCTCAGGTTCTTTTAGGTTGTGGAACGCTTGTATAGGTCTCCCCCGCCATGGTAACAAATTCGTAGATTGGTGGTTCTTGGTCAGAACTTTGCAATCTGATTTCGGAAAGCGGTTCCATTAGACGTTCATTTTGCCCATTCATCCACGTTGGGGAAATTAGATATACTTTGGTTACAGCAAGAAATTCGGAATCTCCCGAACTGCAAATAGTTTGAACTGATGCCGCGTCACAAACGAGGCGCACGTTTGGCCCCAATGTCCCGTCGAAGAACCCTACCCCCTCTATTAAGAACGAATATTGGTTGTGACTAAGGTCGACTGACTTCCACAGCAGGAGACTCTCATCAGGCATTTTAAATTTGCCTTGCAGTTGACTTTCGCTTGTTCTAAACACTACACACTCCTGGATAACAGACTTTGTTGGCGCGCCGTTGACCTTTAAATCGTCAGCACTAGATCCGATACAAATCCCGTGTCTTCAAACGGGTAGCCACGCGGATTGGAAGCATGTGGAATGCCGTTAATGGATTTGTGATAGCCGACATGCGTGTGACCGTGAACCCATAGGTCTATATCGAATTCTGCAAATTCTTTCCAATCATTGACGTAAGCTGCAGCTAGATGCCCCATTTCATATTTAATCCCGGGGGCACACTCAGGTGATGGCGCATGATGCGTTACGACTACTGTCTTCCCTTGATACTTTGTGGACAATTGCGATAGCAACCATTGTTTCGCAAAATGCGACTTCTGCTGGAGGTCTATTGGCCTTATCCGGTGATATTGATTTCCTGTTCTAATTTGTTTGTAGTCATTCATGGAAATCTGAGCGGCAAGCATCGCACTGGTGGCGTTGTCTGTTGAGTAAAAATCAGTCCAACCCGTAGTGCCAAGAAACCGTACTCCATTGATGACGACTTGCTCGTTTTCTAAAACGTGAACATGCGAGAGCGCCTTGGCACGCATTTTTTGGAGTGTGCGATCAAGATGGCCTTTGTAGTATTCGTGGTTTCCGCCGACGTAGATTACGGGGCAGTGGAAGGTTTTGTTGGCCCATTCCACACCGCGAGTTCCTGTATCAATGTCACCGGCTAAAATCACCACATCAACGTCTAAGCACGGTGGATAGAATAGAGAAAATTCGTTATGAATATCTGATAGAGCTTGAATCCTCATTTCTTCCCTTCAGACTGATATGTCTGTCAATTTATAGTCATTGTTAGTACGTTGCCTCACCTGCAGCCCACTGCACATCACGCTCTCAGTGAGTGTGAATGTCGTGAACCGCAAATTAGCTACGTACAATATATAGGGTGGCAGCTAATCAATCAACATGGCCTGATCCTCATTTTTGAGGGTCTTCAATGTCGCTGAGTCAGGCATTCGCGAAAGCGCTACGGGCTGCGCGTAGGGCCAAGGAGCTTCGCCAGGATGATCTCGCTAATGTAACCAGCCGAAGTTACTTAGCCTTGCTGGAGAGCGGTCGTTCTGGTGTGACGCTGGAGAAGCTTGACCAGATTGCTACAGCCTTAAGGGTTGATCCTTTAGCGATATTCGCCATGGCAATTTGCAGCCGGAACGACGAGCCAATGGATGTAACGCTCTCGCGCCTGATCTCCGAAATTCAGTACCTTACCGAAGTCGGCGCTATTGATGAGCTACGAGAGGAAACGGCCACCCCAAGGCTGTCTCCTACAGAGAAAGGCCTGATAATGACCACCAAAGTCCACTCATTACGCGAGGAAGGACTTACCCAGAAAGAGATCGCTGATGAATTAGGTATCTCTACGGCTACCGTTCATAAGCATTGGCACAGACGGATCGACTGATCTGCGCAATCGCGGCATACCGTCCTGCTTTGGGGGAGTCAGGATGTTGCTTCGCAACGCGTACGCAGCGGTGCTACAGGTATTAAGGGCTCGGCTGGGTCTCTCACAGCACGACATCGCTCTGAGCGTCACGCAATCGCATGTTAGCCAGCTCGAAGCCGTCAAAACGTCGGCGACCTTGGAAGAGAGCCAGGAGCTCGCCGGAGCCATGCGTTTGCATCCAATCTCCTTCCTATCACTTGTACATGCAGCCCAAGACCAAAAAACAGCTCGGGAGGTTCTGCACTTAGCTCTGGAAGAGTTGGACGCATGGGTCTACTGGACGCGTCTCTCCCCTTTCAGCCCGAAAAGCTGCCCTATCCGCAGACAGTGGCAGCGGAGAAAAAATGGGACGCAGTCCAAGAGCTGAAGAAAGAAGGACGTAGCCAGGCTGAGGTCGTACGGATTTTGAGGCTGCCTAAATCCACGGTCGGGCGGCTTTGGCACAGGAACAAGTGAAGAGGAGAATAGCACCATTGAGCGCTAGCATTCGGTTAGCGCATCGTTAAATCCCGGCAGCTCAGTCCTAACAGGACAAGAAAAATATTATCGCGAGACAAGCGTGTAACGTTAGTCAACTAGGGCCGTTCGTCGGCCAGTTTTTGCCGCTGTCAATGTTGACAAGCTTTTCAGAACGTTAAGGGTGGCTTACAGCTTTATAACTAATTGATCGTGTTGGATTTTTTAGAAAAACACATGACTGTCAACAAAAAGACACCCTAGATAACATTATGAACGGCGATCGCAGCAATTTCAGTTTCGGCTGGCTGCCGGTGCAAACCGGTCAATACGGTTCGTGCCTGACCCAGGTCGACTTCAAGGCGAAGAAGGTCATGCCCCGCCCTTCCATTCGCGGCATGATCGCCCGGACGTACTTCTACATGAGCAAGCAGTACGGTTTGCGCCTGTCGAAACAGGACCGGCAACTGTACGAAGCCTGGAACAAAACCTATCCGGTCGAGGCCTGGGAACGTCAGCGCAACCAGAGCGTGGGCTGCGTGATGGGGCGCGGCAACGAGTTTGTCGGCCCGATCGACATGAAGGCTTGCGGTTAAGCGTTCGGCGCTGTGTGTTCGACGACCAGCAATTCGATGTTCTGTTTTTTCGCCCGGGTGAGCGCCGCGGCCACTTCGGCCTGTTTGGCCTCGGCCTCGGCTCTGGAATTGAATGGCCCGAGCAGAATCCGCGTCTTGCCATTTTCCTTGACGACACTGGATACGAAACTATGCTCGATCAGCCAGCCGCTGAGGTCGCTGACGGCCTGGGTTATTTCGCCTCGCACCTCGAGATCCCACTGGGGTGCAGAGGCCGCCACCGGTGCGGTCGCCGCTGTTGTCTGCGGCTTTGGCACGTCAGGGCGCTTGCCCTCACCGCATCCCGCCAGTGCCAGTACCGCGATTACCAAGACCATTTTGCGCACAACGCTTCCCTCTGGATGCCTAAAGCGCAGATTTTAGCATCCATGAATACTTCCCGAGTGCCGCAAAATCGACTCAAAACAACGAGAATCATGGTTGCGGCCTCTGTATAGTTACACCTTGGGAATTAATGCAGCATCTGCGCGTCAGAAAGAGGCACCCAAACCGTGAGACTTCGCACTAATCTATATAGACCACCGACCTCTGCACTGTCCGAATCAGGTGCCCCACAAAGCAATCAAGGAGAAGACCATGCTGATACTCACCCGCAAAGTCGGTGAAAGCATAAATATTGGTGATGACATTACGATCACCATCCTGGGCGTTAGCGGCCAGCAAGTCAGGATCGGCATCAACGCTCCGAAAGACGTTGCCGTGCACCGCGAAGAAATTTATCAGCGTATCCAGGCTGGCCTGACCGCCCCGGACAAGCCGCAGTCCTGAATACTGCTGTAGTCGGTAGCCAGCCCGTTCACCCCGGAACCATGGCTGGCTAGAGATTCATGCCTCGCATCGCCTTTCATTTCTCACCCCCCTGCTCGATGACCATGGCACTTACGGGCGATGCAGTCGAGAACGTGAAGCCGATCCTGCTTGCCAAGCTTCACGCCCTGAATGCCAGACGCCTCGGGCTCACCCCGAACAAGCGCGCCTTGGCGTACGACTAACCAAAAGTCACGCCCCGCGCCATGCCCGTGGCCGCGACCACCATCAGCAACACCAGCATCGCTTCGATATGACTGATCCGTGCAAACAGCTGCGCACGGCCGGTATCGATCGCCGCGCCTCGCGCCCGTGCCCTCCGCCATTTGATCAGCGTCACCATCGGTGCGATTTCCAGCAACAGAATAAGCACGAAAAGTGTCATTTTGAGGTGGAACAACGGCTGGTGAAGATAATAATCAGCGCCCTTCTCGTACCCGCCAAAGGCTCGCATCCCACCGGTGACCAACAGCATGGCGGCCGAGAGGCCCCACAGATTGTCCGCGATCAATACACTGCGAGCTTCCCCGGCCCCGGCAACCAGGCGTCGAAGCGCCGTGCCACGAGTGAGCACCGCCCAGAAGCCCAGGGCAAACGCCAAGAGATGAACTGCCGCCAGAACCCAGTGAGCCAGCATCGAAGTACTCCTGTCAGGACGAAATGAATCAGCTTTTCAGTAGTAGCGCATGTAATGAGGGCGTGCATCGCGCAGCAAAATCATCAAACACTCAAAGCGTCAATCGGCAGGCGGATCGCGGCTAGACTCCACCCCACAAGCGCTGACAGCTCGTCGCTGCACCAGTTCTTGATGCGAAGTCGTTCCCACCCCAACTGACCCGAGTACACAAGATCATGTGTGAATCATGTGATTCAAACGCTATGCAAATCGCGAGTGGTCGTCGTAGGTTTCTTCGGCTTGCCGGTCTGGGCGCAGGCGCCCTGCTACTGGCCGGCGCACTGCCCGACAAGATCGCCCGGGCTGCCGAGAAAACCGCCCCTCCTCCAAAACCGCAAAACTCGATCAGCCCCGACAATGCCCTGAAAAGACTGATGGAAGGCAATCAACGTTATGTTGCCGGCGATTCCAAGACCCACGATTTCAAGGATGAGCGAGAAGCCCTGGTTTCCGGCCAGAACCCGTTCGTGGCGGTATTGGGTTGCTCCGACTCGCGCATTGCCCCCGAGTACGCGTTCGACACCGCTCGAGGCGATCTTTTCGCCATACGTGTCGCGGGCAACTTCGTCACGGACGAGGGTTTGGCCAGCCTCGAATACGCCGTCGCGGTGCTCGGCGCCCCCTTGATCCTCGTGCTCGGGCACGAAAGCTGCGGCGCCATCGATGCAGGCATCAAAGCCGTCAAGGATCGCACCGTGTTCCCTGGCCATATTCCGAAACTGACTGACGCACTCAAGCCCTCCATCGAGAAAGTGCTCAGTCAACCCGGGAGCCTTATGGAAAACGCCACCGAGCAAAACGTCAAAGACTCGGTGGAGCGCCTGAAACATGCCTCGCCCTTGCTGACCGATGCCTTGGGCAAGGGCACGTTGAAGATAGTGGGCGGCGTCTATCGCCTGGCGAGTGGCACCGTAGACTTGATCACCTGAGTCGACACGCCGGACGCAAAGAGCCCAGCGCGATGGCTGGGCTCCGGTTATTTTCGGTTTTCCATCATCTTGTCGGCGAGGGCTTTGGCCCTTTCAATCAACAGGTTCTGCCTGTCCTCGTGCGTAGCCCCTCCGACAACGGGTGCCGTCAGGTTGCTTTCCGCAATCAACGCAGCGCAGAAGTACTGATCCCAGACAGATCGGGTATCAGCGGCCTGTTTGTTCGTTTGATCGGCGATCATATGCGGCTCCTTTTGATGAGGTAGCCCGGCTAGTTTACGCCCGAATTGCCGACAACCCGTGTTCCTGAACAAGAATCCGACCGATAAAAAAGGCCGGCTTCGATAGCTTGATGAGCGTCAATTACGCAAGGCTGATGAATGATCGGTTTACCGCTCACTCTCCGGGAAATTTCTTACGCCCTCTTCAGAACCGCCTGATTGCGCCTACACGTGATCATCGCCACTCTCCCTTGATCTCTTCACCGTCGTAGGCTCCGACATGGTTCTGCTCCACGGTTTCATCAAGAAGAGCCAAAAGACACCAGCGTCTGACATGGCCACTGCCCCGCAGCGCCAAGCAAAATTATGAGGCAGAGCGCATGAACAAGAATATCGGATCTGACTTTGACGAATTCCTCGCCGAACAAGGCCTTGTCGAGGAAGTCGGCGCCGCCGCACTCAAGCGCGTCATCTCTTGGCAGATAGCCGAGGCGATGAACCTGGAGACTGAGAGGATTTCGAAAGAGTTAGTCGAATATATTTGTTCAGAATTCGAATATCTGTAACACCATGCCAAAAGCCGTTTTCAACTAAAATTGCATCTTCGACCTTGATGGGTTTGTCGCTCCCTTAGTACTTCGGGCGCGCGTCATCGGCGTCGCTCAGGAACTTCAGGTTGAATTTGCGCATAGCCCATTCGCCCTCCTTGGCAGGTTGTGTTGCATGAGTGGCGCAAAGCCCGGCGGCCTCAATCCGGGGCCATCGAGCGCAGCACCTCTCGCAGAAACCTGCCGACGAACGGTGTTGAAAGTCCCCCCTGCAAGCCTAAGCTCACGTCATGTCGCAACGACGTTGGGGCCCTGGAAAATCCCCATCCGGCTCGAAGGAGCCGCTCTAAAAATAACAACTACATAACTCATGAGTTATTGCTTTTTGTGGGCTGCGAGAAAGAGGACTTTTCCAGAGCTTCCTTGGGGTAATAGAGATGAAAAACATTATTTTAGCTGCTGCACTTGTCTCCTGTGCGGCACCGATCGCACTTGCTGATATAGGCGCTTTTGCTGGCTTGACGTATGCCTTTGGCGCCAATACCGGTATAGGCTTTACTCTTCATGCAACGTCTAGCCGTGATGAAAATAGCGCCATCGCGTCGGCAGGTATCAGCTACTACCCCTTTGCCGTTACCCCAATGTTCGGGATCCCCGTGGGTGTCGGCTACCAAGGCAAAAATGCAGCGGCTATCTTCAGTTATGACCTCCTGCTTAAACGATTCGCTATTGCCGGCGGTTACGCCAGCACCCGTGATGACGATGATTCCGATGGGGACTCGGCCAGCACCTCGTCACTCGGCTCATCAGGGGGATCCCAGTCAGGAACCGGAACCGGTGGCGGGTCTGGCGGTGGCTCTGGTGGTGGAACCGTAGGTGGCGGTGGCGGTGGCGGTGGCGGTGGCACCATAGGTGGCGGTGGAGGATCAGTTGCAATTATTCAATAGCGGGAGAAGACAGTTGGTGACAAGGATCGGGCTACAGAGAGAGAATCGCAGCCAGAAACAGGACGCTCCCGGTGTTCACAGTACCCCGCGTGAACCAACCCGATACTTTTTGAACGCTCTGTATAAACTCAAGCCAGACAAATAAGGGCCCACTTTTCGGTGAGCCCTTCCAGACCGCCCGGCAGAGCCCAAAAAAGGACGGTTTTATTTTTCGGTTACTTTCTGGAAATCACCCCGCCCCCTTTTTTTTTCGCTTTTTTCGCGCCCCCTTTTTTCGTGCAGGCACTGCAAAAATTCTGACAATGACCAAGAAACGGCCGACAGACACCCGTACAGCAACCGCTGCTGAAATAGAGAGCGCCATCCAGGCCCTGAATAAAATGGCTGAACGTCTTTGGGGAGAGGGTCGAGAGACCGAGGCGAAAGCCCTCCTTGATGCCCTGGATGCTCTGAACCGGGCACTGGACCGGATCAGGATCGGCGAAAGTCGCAGGGCCAAGACTCTTCATTGAAAGAGGTACAGCGGACTACCTGGCACACGGGTGCCCTGGCCGATCCGGAACGAGGGCTTAGGCATGGCGCACTCACTTCAATACCAGATAACCGAATCCGTTCGCATCGTTGAGATCGAGGTGGGGAAGCTGCTCGATTTGGCAGCCATGCTGAAGGCCGCTGGAAATGATGCCTTGGCAACCGCTGTCTCGAGCCAGGCGAATAAGCTTCTTGAAGCCGCGGTAGCACTGAGAATCGCGATGGCCAGCTGAAGTCATGGACTCGGCTGACAACTTACGCCGAGTGAAGGCGGAAAGGATCGTGCGGACTGCAGATTTTTTTGCCTGCTACGCTTTCCTCACGCAAAGGAGGAATCAGCCATGCCTACCCACGACCTCATCCCTTCGCTGATATTCAAGCTCAACGAAAACCAGCTCGCCATTGCGGAGTCCGTCGAGGCGCTCTCCATCTGGATCGAGCAACTGCATGGCCCCGCCGAGGATGCCGTCAGGATCCGCAGCTCTCTGTCCAAGCTCGATGAGAACCTGGAATTCATCACGCGCGGGGTTGCCGAACTGCTGAATGATCGATGACATCCCGGTCCTCGATCACTGAGAACGCCGGGCATATCAAGCAGGGACCGTCAGGCAAAGCTGGAGGCGCAAGGCGCGGACTGACACCGCGCCCTACCCCCCTAATCGTATCGAGCCTCAGCGCTCATGAGATTTTTCAATCGACCACAAAAAAGGGCCCACCTTTCGGTGAGCCCTTCCAGACCGCCCAGCAGAGCGGATTTTGTTTGGTAGGCGCGATTGGACTCGAACCAACGACCCCCACCATGTCAAGGTGGTGCTCTAACCAACTGAGCTACGTGCCTGCTGTGTGGCGGCATTCTACGGAATTCCGGAGGGGTGTCAACACCTTTTTTCGAGCTAACCCTATGAATATGCAAAATATTTAATTTTGCTGCGGCAAAGAAGGGTTTGCGGTGGCTGGCGGTCGATTTTTAACTCGGGTAGGATCGATGCACTCGTAAAATATATTAAACAGAGGCTGCAGGATGGCGCACACACCCTACCCCGAGTCCTACTACGCCGCTTCGGCCAATGCGGTTCCGCCGCGCCCGGCCCTGCAGGATGACGTAGAGACTGATGTCTGTGTGATCGGCGCCGGTTACACCGGCCTGTCCGCGGCCCTGTTTCTGTTGGAGAACGGTTTTCGGGTGACGGTCCTGGAAGCGGCGAAGGTGGGCTTTGGCGCGTCGGGGCGTAATGGCGGACAGATCGTCAACAGCTATAGCCGTGACATCGATGTGATCGAGCGCAGTGTCGGGCCCAAGCAGGCTCAGTTGCTGGGGCAGATGGCGTTCGAGGGCGGGCGGATCATTCGCGAGCGGGTTGCCAAATATAATATCCAGTGCGACCTGAAGGACGGCGGCGTGTTCGCGGCCATCACCGCCAAGCAGATGGGACACCTGGAATCCCAGAAGCGGCTGTGGGAGCGTTTCGGTCACACCCAGCTGGAGCTGATGGATCAACGCCGGATCCGTGAAGTGGTGGCTTGCGATCAATACATCGGCGGCATGCTCGACATGAGTGGCGGGCACATTCATCCGCTGAACCTGGCGCTGGGCGAAGCCGCGGCCGTCGAGTCGTTGGGCGGCACTATTTATGAGCAGTCGCCAGCGGTGCGAATCGAGCGCGGGGCGAATCCGCTGGTGCATACGCCACAGGGCAAGGTCAGGGCCAAGTTCATCATCGTTGCCGGCAACGCCTACCTGGGCAATCTGGTGCCGGAGCTGGCGGCCAAGTCGATGCCCTGCGGGACTCAGGTCATTACCACCGAGCCGCTGGGCGAGGAACTGGCCAGGGCCATGCTGCCTCAGGATTATTGCGTCGAAGACTGCAATTACCTGCTCGACTACTACCGCCTGAGTGGTGACAAGCGTCTGATTTTTGGCGGCGGCGTGGTGTATGGCGCGCGGGATCCGGCGAACATTGAAGCGATCATCCGGCCGAAGATGCTCAAGGCCTTTCCCCAGCTCAAGGACGTGAAGATCGATTACGCCTGGACCGGCAATTTCCTGCTGACCCTGTCGCGCCTGCCTCAGGTTGGACGTCTGGGCGACAACATCTACTATTCCCAGGGTTGCAGCGGCCATGGGGTGACCTATACGCACCTGGCGGGCAAGGTCCTGGCTGAGGCATTGCGTGGCCAGGCGGAGCGGTTCGACGCGTTTGCCGACTTGCCGCATTATCCGTTTCCCGGTGGGCAGATGCTGCGGACACCGTTTGCGGCGTTGGGGGCGTGGTATTACGGGTTGCGCGACAAGTTCGGGTTCTGAGCGACCGCCAAACCCCTGTGCAGGAGCCGGCTTGCTGGCGAAGGCGTCTTCATGGGCGCTGCATGGCTTGAGGCCGCCTTCGCTGGCAAGCCAGCTCCTACACGATCACCTGCATACCGCAGGACTGTGAAGAACTCCAAACCCTGTAGGAGCGAGCTTGCTCGCGAAGGACGTATCGGCGACGCGGGCAACCAGAAGATCTGCGTTATCGTTAACGTTTTTCGTCGGAACGCCGCCCGGAGCAAGCTCGCTCCTACAAGGGCAAACGGCGATTGCGCCGATTTAAGCAGGACGGGCGTGAAGCCGCTGCAGGAATTCGGCTCTGCGCTTCTGGTCCGTTTCCTCTTTGCGTAATAGCTCGGGAAGCAGCTCGGCGGCCCGGCCGGGATCGAGGATGAAGACACCGTCATCGTCACCGATGGCCAGGTCGCCCGGCTGTACTTGAACGCCGCCTACCGTGATCGCCTGATTGACTTCACCGCGGGCGCCGATGCCGCGCGTGGTGTAGGCACTGACGTCCCGGCAAAACACCGGCAGACCATGACGACGCAAGGCACTGACGTCGGTGACGGCACCCGACACCACCACCCCGGCCAGGCCTTTGATCAATCCCGCCAAGGTGCGCAGCTCACCCCAGCAACCACATTCCTCGTCGCCCACGCATTCGATCACCAGCACGTCGCCTGGCTCGCTCAGCAACAGGGCCTCACGCAGAATGCTGCCATCGGGCGGGAAGACTTTGACGGTGACGACCTGGCCGACCATGCGGATATCGTTGAACAACGGCTTGATCCCGCGCAGGAAGCCGCGGTCGGAAAAATGGCCGACGGTCGACGAAGGGATCGATCGGTAAGCGGCGAGCAGTTCCTGGCTAACGACTGGCTGGCGAGGGTTGATCTGATAGCTCATCGGCATTTCCCCGGCGTGGCAATGGACTGGTCTGCCAGCTCCCGGTTGACGACCTGCTGGCGAGGGTTGATCTGATAGCTCATCGGCATTCCCTGGGCGTGGCAATGGACTGATCTGGCAGCTCCCGGCTGACGACCTGCTGCCGAGGGGTAATCTGATCACTCATCGGCATTTTTTCCCCGGGCGTAGCAATGGACAGGTCGAGCAGTATTCGGCAGGCTCGGTGGCCAGGTAGTAGAAACAACAGGTGCGGCGGAAGCGAATGCTGCGTTGGCCGTCGTCGACCAGTGTCGGCGGTCGGCGGAAATGGCTCAGCGGGTTGTAGTCGAGGCCGAACAGCGCAGGGTCGGCCTGAGTCAGCAACCATTGGAAGTCCGCTTCGCAGCGTTCGCGCACCGACGGATCGTCGATTTTTGCCATGCGTTTTTCATACAACGAATACACGCGTACGGCGGTGTTCTCCCAGAGGATGCGCCGAGTAACGCCGGTGACCCGGTTGAAAGTTTGCCACAGCGGTTTCAACAGCCCGGCAAACAGCGCCTGCACCACGGCTTCCCGCCAGGCCTCGCGCTCATTGGTCCCATAGGTCAGCGGCTGGCCGTGATGCAGCGGCAGCGACGACGTCCACAACCCGTCATCGTGGCCGTACTCGATCACCGTGTTGTCGAGAGACAGCAGCAGCCCCTTGTCATACACCGACATCGCATACAGACAGGCACCGGTCGCCAGAAACGATAAACGCTTGCCCAGCAGCGAGGCGGTGATCGCCCGGCTCGGCGAGCCGATCACCGGGCCCAAGGCGTCCAGCAGTTGCTCGCACACCGCCTCCTGCAACAAGTCCCGGGCCATCAGCGAGCGTAACGGGTAGCGCGCTTCAATGTCTTTGAGCCGCAATCCACCGGACAACACCGCCCACTCTGGCGCCGTGAAATAACCAGCCAGACTCATTGCGGCAGTTCCCGACCGAACGGGATGCACATCGGCGTACCAAAGAACGGGTCGGGAATGATTCGACAGTTGAGGTCGAACACGGTCTTGACCAGCGCCTGGGTCAAGACGTCCTCGGGCCGGCCCTGGGCAAAGGCCGTTCGTTCGTGCACCGCGACCATGTGATCGGCATAACGACAGGCCAGGTTGAGGTCGTGCAGCACCATGATGATGGTTTTGTTCTCGAGCCGGTTGAGGTCGCGCAGCAGGTCCAGGACCTCGATCTGGTGCGCCAGGTCGAGAAAGGTCGTCGGCTCGTCCAGCAGCACGATGCCGGTGTCCTGAGCCAGGGTCATGGCGATCCACGCCCGCTGGCGCTGCCCGCCGGACAGGGCATCCACCGGTCGATCGGCCAGCGCCTGCAGGCTGGTCTGCTCCAGTGCGCGATTGACCATGGCTTCATCCTCGACCGACCACTGCTGCATCCAGCTCTGATAAGGGTATCGGCCCAGGGCCACGAGCTGGCGCACGGTAATGCCCTCCGGCGCCGTCGGGGTCTGGGGCAGGATGGCCAGCTCACGCGCCACCGCCGCCGTGGATTTTTGCTGGATATCCACGCCGTTGAGAATCACCGAGCCTTGCTGCGGCTTGAGCAGTCGGGCAAAGGATTTGAGCAGGGTGCTTTTTCCGCAGCCGTTACTGCCGATCAGCACCGAGATCTTGCCCTTGGGCAGTTGCATGTCCAGTGCGTCAATAATCACCTGGCGCTGATAGCTCAGGGTCAGGCCGCGACTTGCAATCGACGTCATGCGTTGAGTTCCTTAATGACGTTGTTTAATCAACAGATAGAGAAAAAAGGGCGTGCCCAGGACCGCGACAAAGATCCCCGCCGGCAGATCCAGGGGCAAGAACAGCGTGCGCCCGGCCAGGTCCGCCAGCATCACCAGGTTGGCCCCCACCAGCGCTGCCATCACCGCCTGACCCGCGAAACCGGGGGCCACCAAGCGCTTGGCAATGTGCGGCGCAATCAACCCGACAAAGGCGATTGCGCCGCCCCAGGCCACGGCCGCACCGGCCAATGCCACACTCACCAGCAACAGACCGGCCCGCAGCCATTGCACACGCACGCCAATGCCCTGGGCCAGGTGGTCGTCCAGCTGTTGCACCATCACCTGCCGGGCCAATAGCACCAGCAACGGGCAAATGCCCAACAGCCAGCCCGCCAGTGCCAGGGGTTCGGGCCAACTGGCGCCATAGACGCTGCCGGTCAACCAGACATAGGCCGACAGGGTGGTGGTCAGCGGACTGAAGACCAGGATGAAGGTGGTCGCCGCCGTCAACATCGCCGACACGCCGACGCCGATCAGCACCAGGCGCAACGGCGAGGCCCCCTGCTTCCAGGCCAGCAGATAAATGGCCAGTGTCGCCAGGGCCGCTCCGAGCATCGCGGCCAGGGGCAGAAACTGTTGCCCCAGGGTCACCGACAGGAACGACAGGTACAGCACGGCGGCGGCGCTGGCACCGCTGGTGATGCCCAGCAGGTCAGGCGACGCCAGCGGGTTGCGGATGATGCTTTGCAGGATCAGCCCGGACACCGACAACGCCGCCCCCACCAATGCCGCCAGGACAATGCGCGGAAAACGCAGTTGCTCGACGATCAAGGTCAGGCTGGGGTCCTGGCTGGAAAACAGGATGCGCAGCACCTCGAAGGGCGACAGGATGACTTTGCCCAGCGCCAACGAGCCGAGCATCACCAGCGAGGTGGCCAGCAGCGCCGCCGCCAATCGCCACCAGGTGCCAAGGTTGACCTGCCGGGAATACCCGCCCCGGCGCCAGGTCACCACCTTATCCATAACGACCTCCACGCCGCGCCAGCATGATGAAGAACGGCGCGCCGAACAGCGCCGTCATGACGCCCACCGGCACCTCTTGCGGCAGGATCACCACCCGCGACAGGGTGTCCGCCAACAGCAGGAGAATGGCCCCCAGCAGTGCACAACCGGGCAACAGCCAGCGATGGTCGATGGACAATCCCTTGCGCACCATGTGCGGCACCAGCAGGCCGATAAAACCGATGCTGCCGGCCAACGCCACGGCGCTGCCCGCCAGACAGATCACCAGCACGCTCATCAGCAGCCGGATCAGTCCGGTACGCTGCCCGAGCCCGGTGGCAATCTCTTCCCCGGCGTTCAGTACGTTGACCTGCCCGCCCAGCAACAGCGCCCCCGACAAACCAAGCACCGCGCACAGCAACAAGGGGGCGGCGGTCGACAGGCTGCGTTCGGTCAAGGAACCGGCCATCCAGAACAGCACCGTGTCCAGGCCATCCTGGTTGACCACGAGCAACGCCTGGCTGAAGGCGGAAAACAGCGCAGCCATCGCCGCCCCCGCCAGCACGATGCGCAGTGGACTGAGACTGCCCTGCCCCATGTTGCCGATCAGCCACACCAGGCACCCCGCCACGGCAGCGCCAAGAAAAGCACACCACAGCCAGGCATCCGGCGAGGCCAGGGAGAAGATCGAGGAAAACAGGATGATGAAAAAAGTCGCACCGGCATTGATCCCGAACAAGCCGGGTGACGCCAGCGGATTACGCGTCAGTGCCTGCATCAGGGCGCCCGCGACCGCCAGGCTGGCGCCGACGGAAATCGCCATCAGGGTCCGCGACAGCCGCGTGGTGGTGACCAGCACATGATCGATACTCAGCGGGTCGGGGTGGACCAAGGCCGCGGCAATCTGCGGCAGCGGAATCCAGGTGGCGCCGACCGCCAGGCTCAACACGCAGCACAACAGCAATACGACTCCGGCGCAGCACAGCTTTGCACCAGGACTCATGAGGCCACCTGCGCCGCAGCCACGCGGGCCACGTCGTCTAGCATCAGGTTCGCCCCCAGCATGCCGCCCGACAGGCTCCAGGCGATGCCATCGACCTGCCACACCTGCCCTTGCTGCGGGGCACGCATCTGCTTCCACAGCGGGTGTTGCACCAGGCTCTGGTAGTTGCGCTGCACCGCCGCGTTCTGCGCGCGCAGAAACACGAAGAAGATATCGGCATTCACCACCGCAAGGCTCTCCTTGCTGGTGAGCTTGATCGACACCCCGCTCGCCTCCCGGCTGCTGTCGCTCCAGTTGAAGCCCAGTTCGCTGAGCACGGAACCGGGGAAGCTGGCCGGCAGGTAGCTGCGGATATGGTCTTCGCGGATATCCAGGATCGACACCGTCGGCGGCCAGCGACCGGCAAAGGTCTGCTGCAATTGCTGACGCAGTTGCACCACACGCTGCTGCCAACGGTCGAGAATCTCGTCGGCCTGCTGTTGCCGCTGCAATGCAGCGCCCATCAGGGCGAGGGTCTTTTTGAATTCAAACACTTCCTCCAGCATCAGCACCGGGGCGATCTGCCGGAGCAAGGGTGCGATGCGTTCATGGCGAAAGCGCGAGGCCACGATCAGGTCCGGCTTGAGCAGCGCGATGTCCTCGAGGCTGGGCTGGGTTTCCAGCCCGACATGGGGCACGGCGCCCAGGGCTTCGCGCAAATAGCGATAGGTCGGTTTCTCGCTCCAGGAATCCACCACGCCACAAGGCGTCACGCCCAACACCACGGCGCAGTCGGTGGCGCCCTGAAACAGGGTGATCACCCGCAACGGCGCGGCGCCGGTTTCGGCCCACGCCGGCGAACAAAACCTGAGGGCCAGCGCCCCCAGGGACAGGCGCAGCAGCGTGCGCCTGGAAGGATGATGTCGCGGTTCAGGCATCGTGATCGAGCCTGTGGAACGGGTTGACCACCTGGCCTTTGCCAAACGGCATGCTGCCAGGGCCGCCCGCCCGTTCGATCATCGGGGTCAGCAGCAATTTCTGTGGCCAGTGTGGCGCTTCGAACAACTGGTGCTTGATCATGGTTCGCGCCTCGGCATCAAACTCAATGGTGTCGATCAGCTCGTTGAGCGCCTCGCCCATGGCCTTCCACAACCGGGTCGGCGGCAACGCGTAGACCTCAGCCAGGGTATCGATAATGGCGCGGAGGTTGACCTGAATACCCAGGGTCTGCAACCAGAACAGCAAGTCTTCGGGGCGATCGTGGTACAGCGTGTTGGCGTGCCCCTTCTTCAGCCGGTAGGCCGGGTCGGCCAGGCCATTGCGTTCCAGCCAGGGTACGTAGATGCGCAACGAATCGTGATCGCGCAACAGCAGGCCCTGGGCGTAGCCGGCCTTCCACACCAGCACCGCGTTCTGCCCGTGGATTTCCCCGAGCATGCCGATGCGCAACATCCGCAGGTTGATGTCGAAAAAGCTGTGGCACAGCTCGCGGAACAGGGTCATCACCGACGCGGCACTGGCCGGCAGTTGGCGGTAAGCCATCCAGTCATCGAAAAAGTGCTGGTTGCTGCCGGGCAGCGGCGTACCGAGCGCCGCCATGGGCACCAGGCGGGTGTCCGGATCTTCCAGCAGCGCCGGCGGATAGCCACGGACCATGGCCGAGAGGTGGCGCGGCGCTTCGTCGAACAGCGTCGCGTCCGGCGGCATGAATGCCCACCACTTGGTTTCATCGCACAGGTGCAGGGACTGTCGGAGGGTTTCGTCCTTGGCCAGCGCCTGGCGCAGCAAGGCTTCACTGAGGCCGCCGTTGATCATCTTCACCGCAGGCAGGTAACGCGAGGCGCCAAGGGAATAGATCGCCATCGGCAGCTTGAGGTAATCGGCACTGTTGAAGCACGGGGTCATCGAGCGCAACGACGAGGTGGCGAAGAAGTCACCGTCGGTGAAGTCCAGTCGCTGACAGTCGCCGCGGGCAAAGGCGTCGCCGAGCTGCGCTTGCAGCACATGCTCGAACTGCCATGGGTGCACCGGCAGCGCGACATGGCTTTGGGCAATGCCTCGCTGTTGCAACTCTTGCTGCAAGTCGGCCTGCAACAGCGGCGGCAACAGGTACTGGGCCGGGTAATTCTGCGCCAGGTCCGTCACCCCGTCGCCGCACTGCAGTAGGGTGCGATCGACCGCCACCCAATGCAACGCCACCGGGCGCGCGAACTCGGCCTGATACTGTTGATATTCCGTGTCGCTCAACCCTTGCTTGGCCTTGGCCAGCGGGTGATAAGGACGATCACGCAGCGACGCCCACTGCTCCATGGTCAGGAAGAAGTCCGCGTTGTTTTTTTCCAGCAAGCGCTCGCTGTCGACCCCATGGTTCAGGGACAACTCGGTTTGCCGCACGCTGGTGCGCAGCACATCGAGGAACAGGGCAAAGCCTTTTTCATTGTCCGGGTAGCGACCGGTCATCCCGGCCAGCACTTGGGTGGTGAAGGCCTCGGGCGACAGCTCGGTCAACTGCTCATCCTGTCGCGCCCATACCGGCGTGCCCGGTACTTTTTCCCATTGCTGGGTAATGCCGGGACGCAGGGCAATGACGAGGCAGCCCTGGGGCTCGCCGGGCCATTCCCAGATCCGGTGCCCGGCGCTCACCCCGGTAAAGGGTTGATCGGCCGCTGCCGAGGGCGCCACCAGGTTCAGCGGCTCGGTGCCGAAAAAATGTTCGGCCAGCAAACAGTCGACCAGATCCTGCATCACTTTGTCGGCGGCCATTGCGGTGAAATTCATCCGATTATTTTCCTTCTGCTGAAGTGGCGGCCAATCTGGCCTGGAGGGCACGAAAAGCGATGCCACGCTCATCACCCAAAACAAAACTGTTTACCCCGCGGGCCAACCACCGTTCGTGGTCGCCCGGCTGGCGTGGAATCGCGCAATACGGCACACCGGCGGCACTGGCCGCCTGCCAGCTGGCGAGCAGCGCCTGCTGCACCTCGGGCCGGTCGATCTGCCAGGGCGTGCCCATCGATTGCGACAAGTCGGCAGCGCCTTCGAGGATCATGTCCAGGCCCGGTACCGCGGCAATCTCGGCCGCCCGGCGTACGCCTGCGGCACTTTCGATCATCGCCACCACCATGATTTGCTCGTTGGCCAGCCCGATGTAGTCGGCCAGGCTGTGCTTGCCAAAGGCCCCGGGGCGCCCGGCGTTCAGGCTGCGATTGCCCTGGGGGTGGTACTTGCAGGCCCGAATGCTGTCGGCCAGGGATTCGGCGCTTTCGATCATCGGCAACACGATGCCCTGGGCGCCGCCATCGAGCAGGCGCAGCAAGGTTTTCGGGTTGAGGTCCGCCACCCGCACCAGCGGCGTGATCGCATAACTCTCGGCGGTGCGGATCATGTTCTCCACGGTTTCGGGGTTGATCAGCACGTGCTCCATGTCGATGATCACGAAATCGAAACCGGCTTCGGCAATCAGCTCGATAGCCGCTGGCGCCGGAATCGAGCTGATCAAGCCGTAGACCGGCTCCCTCGCACTGAGTTTCTGCTTGAGCAGATTGGTCCTCAGCATGATTGCGGCCCAAAGGCGTGCAGCGGATTGGGCACCGATTTGAAGCGACGCTCGCCGTCGCCCAGCAGGCGGCGCTTGGTCAGTTCTTCGACTTCATAGAACGGCGCGAACACATCAAACGCCGCATAACGCACACGGTGTTGCGGATGCTCGGCCTGGTAGCCGCTGATCACTTCAGCGGTCATCTGCCAGAACAGGCTTTCTTCCAGCTGGTAGTGCTGGTGCAGGAAGATCGCCATCTCGGCCAGGGCGATGAAAAAGAACGAATCACAGGAGAAATCCCGCACCGCATCCAGGTCATCGGTGAGGATGAACGAGTTGCGGTTGAGCCTGGCGTGGCTGGCAGGCAGCGGCACCAGGGTCGGGCACAGCTCGGGGCGGCCCAGGTGCTGCGGTGAATAGCGCACGCCGTCGTGGAAGTCTTTCAGGGCAATCCGTTGCGGCCAGCCCTGCTTGACGATCAGGACGATGTTCTGCCCATGGGATTCCATGCCGATGCCTTCGGCATAGAGCATGTGGATGATCGGCGACACCGCCACCTGCAACAGTTGGCGCGTCCAGGCCTGCAGGCCGTATTGCGTGATCCAGGCATCGATGAACGGCGTTTGTTCACCGTTGCCGTAGCGATTGTCCACCGAGCTCAAGCCATTGAACGGCACCGCTTGCTCATCGTCTTCAAGGTACTGATGAATGCTTTCGCGCCACAGGGTGCCCAGGGTGCCGTAGGCCTGGGACATCCGCGTGGCGGGCAGGTGGTCGTAGTCAAAGCTGACCCCGACCACTTCGCCAAGAATCACCAAGCCAAGATCACGGGCGGTGCTGTCGCTGCGGATCAGCTGGTGCAGCCAGTCGGTGATGATCGGGCCGTTCATCACCGTGTGCCGCGCCAGGATGCGGGTGCTGGAGGTGTTGGTCATGCTCAGGGCGAGCTTGACGTAAGGCCGCTGTTTTTGCGTGACGTTGGCCAGGGTGCGGATCGACTGCTGCGCCTGATAGCGATCATCCGTGGTGCCCAGATGGATCACTTCACCGCTGACCAGTTCCGGGTAGAACACCGGAACGATGACGTTTCCCCACTGCCACGGGTGCACCGGCATCAACCAGTAATCGTCCATCGCCTTGCCCTGATCTTGCAGATTCGCAGCGAGCTGCTGCCAGCGCTGCAGCCCGAATTCCTGCTGGATGAATCCGTGGTAATCCAGGTGCTGCGAGCTGTTCATCGCCCCGCAAGTCTTGGCCACCGCCAGCCAGACGATCGCGATGGGCGCGGCAAATTCCGGCCCGTAGCTGGCGTTGTCCTTGAGCGAGAAGCCGATGCGCGACTTGTAGCAAGGGTGATAGCTGTGGGCGTCCATGAAGTGCTGTTCCAGCGCATCGACGTCCAGCTGATGGCTGGGCCGGGCCGCTTGATAACCCTGGCTGCGCGATTGCAGGTCCTTGAGCAGGGTCTGCTCCAGCTCATGGGTGAAGCGTGGCAGGTGCGGGCTGTCCTGCAGTTCGCCCAACAACTCCGCCAAGGCCTGGTGCAAATGCGGCCGGCGGTGCTCGCCCGAGGCATCCACGCGCTCGAGGCTGGCATAGTCGAGGCGGATCAGCTCGAAGCTGGCGCTGAGCAAGCCGTTGCAACGGTACTCCACCGGCTGTTGCCGGGCATCGACGCCGCTGACGATAAAACGCTGCTGGCCATCCTCCAGAGGCGAATGGCGATACGCCAGGACGTTTTCATACAGCAGCGTTTGCAGCAGTTGACCCACCACGCGCTGTTCCACTTGCCGATAGTGGCGGGGCTCGGCCGTCGCCAGCCAGACGCCTGGCGCAGAACCTGTCGCCTGCTGTGTTGCCTGTGAAGAAGTCGCCATAGTCATGAACCTTGTCGGTAAAAAGAATTAACGCTGTTCGAGGGCCGAAGGCAGTGCCTCGGCCGGCTCGTCGGAGACGGGAAGCGGGAAACGCCAGGCACAGGGCAACGCGAGCAGAATCAGGATGCCGGTGGCCATGAACACTTCGCTGATCGCCCCGGGGCTGGCCATCGAAACCACCCCGCCCCCGGCCTCGCCCGCCAGGCGGAACTCCAGCCACAGCGAAGCGACCACGATGGCCAATGACGACACGAGGCGGCGGGAGATGTTGTTCATCGCCGCGCCCTGGGTGACCATCGGTTCAGGCAGGGCATCGAGCCCGGCGGTGGTGATGGGGAGATAGGACAGGCCCAGTCCGGCGCCGCGGACCATCATCAACACAAACACCACGGCGATTGAAGCGCTGGCATCCAGCAGGCCCAGGCCCAACGTGGCGCCACCGGTCAACAGCAACCCCCAGAACACCACGCCGCGCGGGCCGTGACGGTCCAGCCACTTGCCGCCGAGATGGCCGAACAGGCTGGCGAACAGCGCCGTGCACAGCAGCGACAGGCCGGTCCAGATCGCGCTGTAGCCCATCACCATCTGCACCAGCAGGGGCAGCAGCACCAGGCACTCGAACATGCCGACCGACTGCACCACGGCGATGATCACGCTCAGGCGATAACCGCGCAGGGCAAAGATGCGCAGGTTGAGCAGCGGCGCCGTGCGGTTCAGTTCCAGGCGCACGAACGCCACCAGGCACAGGATCGCCACCAGCAACAGGCCGAGGTTGAAAGGATCGGTCAGGGCCTCGGCGTGACGCAGGCGTCCCACGGCGACCATCAGCAGGCCGATGCCCGTCGCGATCAGCAGGTAACCCGCCAGGTCGAAAGGTTTGCGTTCCGTCGCTTGCGACGCCGGCAGCACGCCGACGCCGAGGATCAACGCCAGCAGGCCGATGGGCACGTTCATCAGGAACAGCGAACGCCAGCTGAACCACTCCAGCATCAGGCTGCCGCACAACGGCCCCAAGGCCGGCGCCAGCATCACCGCCGCGCCCCACAGGCCGGTGACCCGGCCCCGCTCGCCCTTGGCGTACACCGAAAAAATGATCGCCAGGGACAGCGGAATCATCAGCCCGCTGGCAATGCCTTGCACCACCCGCGCGGTGATCACCAGGGCGATGGAATTGGCCAGCGCCCCCAGCAGCGAACCGCAGACAAACAACGCCACGCCCCACAAATACAGGGATTTTCGGCCCATGCGCTGGCTGAGAAAGCTGGTCAGGGGCATGGTCATGCCCATGCTCACCATGAACGCGGCCACGATCCAGGTGGCCAACAACGGGCCGATGTCGAAGGCCTCCATGAACGCTGGCAACGCCGGGTTCAGCGAACTGTTGTTCAGGCTGACCGTCAGCGTCCCCAACAGCACATTGACCACCACCAGCCAGCGCGGAACGGTAAAGGTCAATCCCACGGGGCGACTCCGGCTGCTTGCACAAACACCTGCGGCGGTCGCGGATGACAGAGGAAATCGGCGTGGGAAATGTTGTAGCCATAGGCACCGGCCAGGGGCAGCACCAGCATGTCGCCGATCTCCACCCCGGTCAGCGGGCAGTCACGGCTGAGCACATCCTTGGGCGTACAGAGTTGCCCGACGACGGTCCAGTTCTGCTGAGTCGCCGTCGGTTTCGCGCGATCCCGGGGCAGATGAATGACCGGGTGATCGTGCCCCTGGGCCACTGGCAGCCGGAACTGGTGGGTGCCGCCACGACAGACCAGGAAGTGCTTGCCGTGACTGGTTTTGCTGTCCAGCACTTCGATGGCGTAATAGCCGCAGAAGGCGCTGATGAAACGACCGGGTTCGAAGCGCACGACGGGCGCATCGGCACAGGCGGCCAGGCTCCGTCCCAGGTGCGCACACAGGCGCTGCCAGTCGAATTGCTGCGGGCCGAGGTAATTGACCCCCAGGCCACCGCCCACATTGAGGTGGGTGATGGTCGCGGGTAGCGCCGACAAGGCCTTCCATTGCGGCCAGCGCTGCAGGTACAGGTCGAGCAGTTGTTCATGGCGTTCCACCAGCGACTGGTGGGACATCGCATGCACATGAAAACCCTTGAGCCGCAGGTGGCTGGCGTTATCGACCCCACTCACGGCCCGGGCCAGTTCCGACTCATCGATCCCGAATGGCGTGGCGGTGCCGGCCATCGCCAGTTTGCTCGACAGCGGCGACGGCAGCTCGGGATTGATCCGCAGCAGCACGTCCTGCACCCGTCCTGCTTCCAGTGCCAACCGTTGCAGGCGGACGATTTCATTCAGGCTTTCGATGTGAATCGCTTCGACCTGATGGTGCAGCGCCGCACGCAGATCGGAATCCAGTTTGCCCGGGCCGGAGAAGATGAACGGCTTGCGTGTCGGGCAGGCCTGGAGGCGATCGATCTCGCCCCCGGAGGAAATCTCGAACCCGTGCACCAAGGGCGCCACGGTGGCGAGGATCTGCGGTTCGCTGTTGGCCTTGATCGCGTAGTAAAGCTCCACGCCTGCAGGGAGTGCCGCCATCACCTGCGTCACGTGCTGCGCCAGCGCGTCCAGGTCATAAATGAACAGGGCCAGGGGATCTTCCTGCTGAACACGAGCCTGGTCGATGGCGGCCACGACCGTTGCGGGCAGCTTATCCATGCTGGACCTCCTTGCCCCACGGGGACACCAGGTTGACGTAGCTGGCCTGGCGATCAGCCTTGGCAGCCAGGCGCACTTTCAGATTGGTCTTGCAGGCAATCGGCTGACCGGCGATCAGCGCATCCAGCTCCGGCGCGGCGCGGGTCAATTCGGCGCGGATGCTGATCAATTGCTGTTCGACGCTTTGCCACATCAGCGGCGCCAGGTGCGGCCGCTCCCAACTCAGGGCCAGCACCGCCTCGGACAGGTTGTTGACGAACAGGCAATAGACGATGCGGTTCCAGCCTTGCTGACGGGAATAGAGCAGCGACTCGCGCACCCGGGGATGAACCTCGGCATCGATCCGCGAAGCCCCCAGTTCACCGGTCAGCTTGACCCCTTCGAAGTCCCGCAGCAGCAGGCGTTGCGGGCGCCCGTTGTCATGCACCAGCACGCTGTTCTGCAAATGCGGCTCCATCACGATGCCGTGGTTGAAAAACAGCGCGAGCACCGGCCGCAGTAACAGCGCCTGGTAGTCGTCGAACCAGCTCAACAGCTGTTGGTCGAGGAGGTCGTCGCCGTTGAAGCGGCTCAGGAACTCGTGCACCAGCGGCCGCAGATGCAGGCCCCGGGCAAACAGTGTGCCGGCCATGATGCTGCAGTCGGTGCCGGTGTCGAGGCAGAAGTTTTCCCGCAGGATCGCCCCGGTCTGTTCGCGGAACCAGTGGCTGTCGGCTTCGCTGGCCTGTTGCGGCGCCCAGCTCAGCAGGCCCGGCTCGGCCACCACCGACAGCCCGCCGAGGGTCTCGGGTTGGGTCAGTTGCAGGGTGCGGAAGATCCGGTCGATCAGCAGCGTGCTTTCCAGTTCGTACCAGGCGTTTTTCCTGACGCAATTGGTGATGCGCACGTTTAGCGAGCCCTTGATGAAAAACCCGTGGCCCTCGATGTACCAGGTGCGGATGGACGCGGTGGGATTGGCCATCAGGCCCGTGGCGCCCAGATCGACGATCGCCGCGGATTTCAGCAACCGCTGCACCCGGGCGTCCTGCATGAACAACTGCGCCTGGACCGGGTGCATGCAGATCACGGCGTGCCCAGGCCGCGCCTGCGCCTGATCGGCAAAACCGGCCAGCACCTGGGCTTTGCTCAGGCCGTTGGCGCCGACGCTGAGCCCTTCCAGTGGCACCTCGAACAGGTGCAACGGCGTGCGGGCCTGGAACTCCGGGGCATAGGTTTCCTGGGCCAGGTGCGCGGGCCACAGGCGCGCCTTGGGTGCCGGGTGATTCGGATGCCCGAACCACAAGCCCTGCTCGCTGGCCAGGTAGCCGCTGAGCGGGTCCGCGTCCATCGGTGAGTTGTGGCCGACGATGGCCGCGGTCAGCAACTGGCTTTGCAACACTTGATCCAGCAACTCGTCATTGCTGGCGCGGGTCATGTGTTCGCACGCCGCGAGCATCTGCTCGACGAACTCGGCAAACCTCAGGCTCGACCAGTCGCCCTCACCGCGCCGGGCATAGACATCCGACAGGTAGCGATGGCTGCCGAGACCATCACGGCGGTCCACCATCACAAAGAACTGCTGCCGGTTGGGCAGCTTGATGGTCAGGGGAATGCCTTTCCATTCCAGGCCCTCAAGATAGCTGCCCGGGGCAATGCCTTGCATCTGCGTCGGCCAACTGTAACTCAGGCAGTTCTCCGGCAAGGCGAACTCTTTGATCAGACAATTAAGCAACGCGCAGGTCGTCGCCAATTCACTGACCATATTCGATAAAACTTTGCGATCTGGATGATTCATGGGTGCTCCACAGTAGCCCTGTGAGGTCACTGGATACGTTATATGGCGAAAAAAAATGAGTCATTGATCGACGGATTGGACAGTCGACAAAACCCCACGTAACGAGATCACTTCACTGAACCTTTCAAACAATAAGACGACGATCAAAGTAACTGGCCCCCCTGTCATTAACCTTCAATATGACTGGCGACTGATGCAACTTCGATTAGTTCATTCAAGTGCGTAATTGCACGACCGCCGCTGCCACGGCGTTATCAAACCGCTGGATTACTTGCCGGCATTGTTCATCGTCGATAATCAACGGCGGCAACAACCGGATGACATTGCCCTGGCGCCCCCCGCGTTCCAGCAGCAAGCCTTGTTTGAAGCACTGTTGCTGGATGGCCGCGGCCAGCGCCGGGTCCATCGGGAAATGCCCGTGGCGATCGGCCGGCTGGCGCTCGTCGACAATCTCGATGCCCAGCATCAGGCCACGCCCGCGCACCTGGCCCAGGGCCGGGTAATGCGCCTGCAACTCGACCAGCCGGTCCTTGAGCCACTGACCTTGGCGCTCGGCCTGGGCGGCGAGGTTTTGTTGTTGCAGCACCTGCAACGTCGCCAACCCGGCGGCCATGGCCATCTGGTTGCCGCGGAAGGTGCCGGCGTGGTTGCCGGGCTCCCAGGCGTCGAATTGCCGACGGATGCCCAGCACCGCCATGGGCAACCCGCCGCCGACCGCCTTGGACATGACGATCAGGTCCGGCTCGATCCCGGCGTGCTCGAAGGCAAACATTTTGCCGGTACGGCCGAAACCGGTCTGCACTTCGTCGAGGATCAGCAGGATGCCGTGCTTGCGCGTCACCTCGCGGATGGCCCGCAGCCAGCTGGCCGGGGCACAGTTGACCCCGCCCTCGCCCTGCACCGCTTCCAGGATCACCGCCGCCGGCAGTGACACGCCGCTTTCGACGTCTTCGATGAACTGGGTGAAATAGTGGGTCAAGGCCTCGACCCCGGCCTCACCGCCAATGCCCAGCGGGCACCGGTATTGGTGGGGATACGGCATGAACTGCACCCCGGGCATCAGGCTGGCGATGGCATTTTTCGGCGCGGTGTTGCCGGTCAGCGCCAGGGCGCCGTGGGTCATGCCATGGTAGGCCCCGCAGAAGCTGATGATGTTGCTGCGACCGGTATAGGTCTTGGCCAGTTTCAGCGCAGCCTCCACCGCATCCGCCCCGGACGGTCCGCAAAATTGCAGGCAGTAATCACGGCCCTGGTTCGGCAGCAGGCTGAGCAGGGTTTCGCTGAAGGCGTCCTTGACCGCGGTGGTCAGGTCCAGCGTGTGCATCGGCAGGCCTGAAGCGAGGAAGCTGTCGAGGCTGGCCATGACGGCCGGGTGATTGTGACCCAGGGCCAGGGTGCCGGCACCGGCCAGGCAATCGAGGTAAGTATGGCCCTCGACATCAGTGACCCAGAGTCCGTGTGCCTTGGCGATGGCCAGCGGCAACTTGCGTGGGTAACTGCGCACGTTGGATTCGAACTTGCTTTGTCGAGCCAGATAGTCGGCATTGGTTTTTTGCAGTGGATTAGAGTGCAATACGCCATCATTCAACATCGGTTCACCCTCGTTAAATTCGATATGCAACTTATTCTCATTAACAAGTTGTTGCAACTCATTCTTAGGCGTTATTTGGATATTGATCTATAGCGATTAGAACCACTTTAAAAACTATCAGACACGCCGAAGACCAAGTTGATGAACCTGGTATGAACACTGGAAAGTGCCATGGTCTAGCCATGATCTTGTAATGCAATAACAGCTTCGATAGAGGTCGCCGACAGACAGCAACTTATCCGCAAGTGCCTTGATCGTTATTTAACTGACGGTGTGCATATGATCTTCCTCTATACGAATCCGTCCAACGAAGACGCCCCGCTCCCTGGGGCGTATGAAACGGATAAATCAGAAGTCGACGGTCGCCGAAAGGAGGTAGGTGCGCGGGGTCGACAGCGTCAAGCCAGGCTCGCTGTCATCCGAGGCGCCGGCCGAACTCCAGTAGCGCTTGTCCGCCACGTTCTCGATATTGGCCCGCAGGGTGATGTTCTTTTGCTCGACCTTGAACGCATAGCGTGCGCCCACGTCGAAACGCTCCCAGGAATCGATTTCCTTGTTGTTGGACTGGTCCAGGTACTGCGAGCTGGAATAGATGCCACGGCTGGTCAGGGTCAGGCCCTGGACGGTCGGCACGTCCCACTCGGCGCCCAGGTTGACGTTGTATTTGGGCGTGGCCGGCGCCCGGTTGCCGTCGAAGGTGCCATTGGTGGTCTCCTTCAACTCGCTGTCGATGTACATGACTCCGCCGAGCAGGCGGAAACCGTCGAGCGGTTCGCCGAACACGCTCAGCTCCACACCCGTGTTCTCACGCTTGCCGTTGGGGCCGAACACCCGCGTGGTGGCGTTGGTCTCGTAGGCCGGCTGCTTGATCCGGAACACCGCGGCGGTCACGGCGAATGCACCGGCGTCATACTTGGCACCGACCTCGACCTGGCGGCTGATGAACGGCGGGAAAATCTCGTCCTCGTTCACCGAAGTCGACGGCGCAATCTTGCCCTGGCTCAGGCCTTCCATGTAGTTGGCATACAGCGACAGCTTGTCGGTCGCCTTGAACAGGATGCCGCCCGACGGCGAAACCTTTTCCTCATCGTAGGCGGTGGCGCCTTTGACGTTATCCGTCCAGTCGTCAACCTGGACCCGCTGCCAGCGGGCGCCGAGGGTCAGCAGCAGCCGGTCATCGAAGAAGCCGAGGGTGTCGGACAACGCCACGCCGCTGAAGCGGTTCTCGGTGTAGACCTTCGAATCGAGTCGGGTCGGGGTGTTCGGGGTCGGCGTTTGCACCGGGTTGTAGATGTTGCTTGGGGCCGCGCCATAACGGGCGCCGCCGTTTTCAAAGTCCATGTAGAAGTAGCTGGCGGCCAGGTTGACTTCGTGACTCACCGGGCCGGTATGGAACCAGTTGCGCACCCCTGCCGTGGCCGTGCGGACATTTTCGTCGCGGGTGAAATCACGCGGTTGCACGCTGAAATCGCCGGCGTCGTTGGTGACCGCAACGGCATGGCGCAGGAAGTCATGGTTACTTTTGCGCGCGCCCGCGCCGCCGTACACCATGACGGAATCGTTGACATCGTATTCAGCGTTCACCGTGCCGAAGGTGTCGTTGGTGCTCGCCTGGCTCCAGGGCTGCGCATAGTTGCGGCGCACATCGCTGGCACGGGGGACCTGCGCGTTGGGGCCGACCTGCACCCGCTCCTGCGGGGCGTCGGTGTCACGTTCGGTACGGCCGATGTCCGTCGACAGTCGCAGGCGTTCACCGCGGAAATCCAGACCCAGCACGGCCATCTCGCGGTCGACGTTCTGGTGGTCCCATTCAGCGTCGCCGGACTGCTTCACGCCGTTGAAACGCAGACCGAACTTGTTGTCTTCGCCAAAGCGCCGGCCGACATCCACGGCACCACCGACCTGGCTGTCGGACGCGTACATACCGGTAAACGAGGTGATGGGCTTGTCGGTCGCGCGCTTGGGCACCACGTTGATTCCGCCGCCCACGCTGCCCCGCGGCGAGATGCCGTTGATCAGCTGGGTCGGGCCTTTGATCACGTCGACGCGGTCAGCCATCTCCATGTCGATGGTATAGGTCGGCAGGATGCCGTACAGCCCGTTGTAGGCGACATCACTGTTGAACAGGCTCAACCCGCGAATGGTGAACTGCTCATAGCGCCCGCCCGCCGGGTTGGTGGCGCGAACCGAGGGGTCGCTGGCGATCAGGTCGCCCAAGGTACGCGCCTGCTGGTTCTTGACCGCCTCGCTGGTGTAGGTGGTCACGCTGAAGGGCGTTTCCATGAAGTCTTTGGAGCCGAGCAAACCTTGCGAAGTGCGGCGTGCGACCTGCCCACCCGCATAGACATCGCCGCCCTCCCCGCCCGTGGCCCCGAGAATCGAGGTGGGGGCCAGTTGCAGGCTGCCGCCTTCAGGCGCCGGGGTGAGGATGTAAGCCTGCTCGCCCACTGGCTGCAGTTGCAGACCGGACCCCTGCAGCAACCGGGCAAAGCCCTCCTCGACCGCGTAGTTCCCCGACAGCCCGGGGCTGTTGCGACCGCTGACCAGCGCCGGGTCTACCGACAGGTTGACCCCGGCCAATCCGGCGAAGCGGGTCAACGCGGCGCTGAGGCTGCCGGCGGGCACCTGGTAACTGCGACGAGGACTGTCTTCGGCATGGCTGACCGCGATAAATAAAGGACTGGCACTCAGACTCAATAGCAGACTCAGGTGCAACAACGGGCGCAACCTGGCAGGCGCCAGACGCGTACTGCAGGGCATCACTACGGGCATTGTGAATCTCTCTGATTTCGTTTCACTTGCCTTGAATGACAAGCGGCGCGAAAAAAAGGGACAGCCCTCATGCAATATTTTTGCGCGGTCGCAAGGTCACCCAGTACCGGGTGCGCATTTGCACCTCCAGCGGCAAGCTGGCGGCCAGCAACGACAGGATGCGATCGGTGTCTTCCAGACGGAAACTGCCGGTGACGCGCAGGGATTCGAGCGCCGGCTCCCAGCGCAACACGCCCGGGCGATAACTGCTGAGTTCACGCAGAAAATCCCCCAGGGGCTGGTTCTGCGCCATCAGCACGCCGTCACGCCAGCCGGGGGCGAGCACATCGAATGGCTCCACCGCACCGGCACCCGCCGCCAGCAAGCTGACTTGCTGGCCGGCGCGCAACGAAAAGACCGGGCCGCGCAATGGCTGCAACTGCACCGCGCCTTTGAGCACCGACACCCTGCAACCCGTCTGCCCCTGCCGCACGCAGACCTGGCTCTGACTGACGACCACTTGGCCGAAGTGCGTCTGGATCGTCAGCGGCGAGGTCCCGGGCACGTTCAGCGCTATTTCGCCTTCCACCAGGGTCAGTCGCCGGTGCTTCAAGTCGATATCGACGGCACTCGCGGTATTCAATTGCAGCGAGCTGCCATCGGCCAACTGGACTGTTTTGCCCTCCCCGGTGGCGGTGCGCAGGTCGGCGCGCCAGGCATCCAGCGGTAGCTGCCGGCTGATCAGCCAGGCGGTCGGCACCAACGCCACCGCCCCCACGGCGCGCTTGAGCACCTGGCGCCGACTGGCCTGCGGTCGATCCAGACTGGCCATGGCCAGTGTCGACGGCAGGTCGGCAAAACGTTGGCGCAACAGTTGGGCCTTCTGCCAGGCCTGTTCGTGACTGGGATGGCTATCACGCCAGTGCTGCAGATTGGCCCGGTCACGGTCATTGGCGGCGCCCGATTCCATGAGTGCCAGCCATTGCGCGGCGGCTCGCACGACCTGGCGGGCTTCGGCCGAAGGGGGCGAACCGATCACCATTCCACCAGCAGGCAATGTTCGTAGGCTTGGGCCATGTAGCGCTTGATCGTACGCTCCGAGACTTGCAGGCGCTCGGCGATCTCGGCATAACCCAGGCCTTCCAGCTGGCTCCAGAGAAAGGCCCGTCGCACCGCGACCGGCAATCCATCGAGCAATTCGTCCAGGGCTTGCAGGGTTTCCAACAGCAACCAGCGTTGCTCGGGCGACGGCACACACGCCTCCGGCAGCAGCGCCAGGGCATCGAGGTAGGCTTGTTCGAGACTGCGACGCTGATAGAAGTTGGCCAGCAGCCGCTTGCCGACGGTCGCCAGATAGGCCCGGGGTTCCTGCAGGTCGGCAATGCGCTGCGAGCTGGCGAGCACCCGCACGAAGGTGTCCTGGCTCAGGTCCGCCGCGTCGCTGCCATTACTCATGCGTCGTCTCAGCCAGCTTTCCAGCCAGCCACGATGGTCGCGGTACAAGTCGTGGAAATTTTGCGCCGCCGGCATCGCTGCTTCACTCATGTCAAGGAACCCTGCGCAGGAAATATTTTAAATGCGACTCATTCTAATTAGTGTTGTTAGTTCAAACCAAGCCTTTTATGCGGTTTACCCTGGGGAATAATGGGATGAGCTGAACGAAAGACAGGCAGTATCGGCCGCACAGGCCCCGACTGAGCAGGGCTGGGCACGGTTGAGCAGCGGCGTTGAATAAGGCAGGATCAGCGCGCCTACCGGATCGACGGGCACGAAAAGGTGGACGGCAGGAGGGAAATGCAGGAGAAGCCAAATCGCAGGCACAAAAAACCCCGGTCTTTCGACCAGGGTCTTTGCTATCGACTCGAATCAGACACTGGCTTGCCAGCAATCTTCTTCGTAGCACCCAGGCGTTCAGCGGGCCTTGATGCAGATATGGCGCAGCGGACGGGACTCGAACCCGCGACCCCCGGCGTGACAGGCCGGTATTCTAACCGACTGAACTACCGCTGCGTATCGCTGTGGACTTGCGTCCAGGTAACTCGTGTGACTGGAAAGCTTCGAGGCTTTTCAATCTCGAGCCAGGTAACACCTGACTCGCAAATATGGCGCAGCGGACGGGACTCGAACCCGCGACCCCCGGCGTGACAGGCCGGTATTCTAACCGACTGAACTACCGCTGCGCGTCGGTGGAGGCTTTTCAGCTTCCTTCTTGCTTGCGCAAGACTCTCAAGAAGTGGTGGGTGATGACGGGATCGAACCGCCGACATTCTGCTTGTAAGGCAGACGCTCTCCCAGCTGAGCTAATCACCCTTTGCTTCTCTGAGGCCGCGAAATTTACGCACCTAACGAAGCTAAGTCAATAGCCTGCTTGAAGTTTTTCTGAAAAAGACAAAATCGTGTCAAACCGCAAGGCAACGGCATCACCCACAATCAACCTTTTGCAGCAATACCGCCTTCGTCGGAACGCCGCCCGGAGCAAGCCCGCTCCCACAGGGATCTCCGGTGTGCACACTTTTTTTCACACACAGGAGAACCCTGTGGGAGCGAGCTTGCTCGCGATGGCGGTGGCACAGTCAACCCAATGCCGGCAGCCTGCACTACTCGCTGTAAATCATCTTCTTGGTCATCCCACCATCCACCACGAACTCCTGCCCCGTGACAAACCCGGCATTCTTCGACAGCAACCACGCCACCATCGCCGCCACGTCCTCGACCGTCCCTACCCTGCCCGCCGGATGCTGGGCATGGTCGGCATCGGTCAGCGGCTCGGCACGTCGCACCGACGGGTCCCGCGCATCGATCCAGCCCGGGCTGACCGCATTGACGCGGATTTCCGGCCCGAGGCTGATCGCCAGGGCGTGCGTCAGCGCCAACAGGCCGCCCTTGCTCGCCGCGTAGGCCTCGGTGTCGGGTTCGGACTGCCCGGCGCGGGTCGAGGCCAGGTTGACGATCGCCCCGCTGTGGGCGCGCAGGTAAGGCGCACAGTGCTTGGCCAACAGCATCGGCCCGCTGAGGTTCACCGCCAGCACCCGGTTCCAGTACGCCAGATCGAGGCTTTCGAGGGTGATGTTATGCGGATCGGCCACCGCCGCGTTGCACACCAGCGCATCCAGTCGGCCGAATTGCCCCAGCACTTCGGCGACACCCAGCGCCACCTGCCCTTCGCTGGAGACGTCCATGGCGATGAACCAGGCGTTGTCGCCCAGCACCTTCGCCACTTTCGAGCCCCGCACCCGGTCCAGGTCGGTCAGCACCACCTGCCAGCCTTCGCTGATCAGCCACGCCGCAATGCCCAGGCCGATGCCGCGCGCAGCCCCGGTGACCAGGGCGACGCGGCCGTTGGTGCCCGTGCCCGGCGTCGACAATTGGATCACAGCGCAGCCAGGCCGCGCGCCAGATCGGCTTGCAGGTCTGCCACGTCTTCCAGGCCGACCGCGATACGGATCAGGCTGTCACGAATGCCCGCGGCTTCACGCTCCTGGGGCGCCAGACGGCCGTGGGAGGTGGTGCTCGGGTGAGTGATGGTGGTCTTGGTATCGCCGAGGTTGGCGGTGATGGAAATCAGGCGCGTCGCATCGATAAAGCGCCAGGCGCCCTCTTTGCCGCCCTTGACCTCGAAGCTCACCACCGCGCCGAAGCCCTTCTGCTGACGCAAGGCCAGTTGGTGCTGCGGGTGGCTCTCGAGGCCGGCGTAATGGACTTTCTCGATGCCGTCCTGCTGCTCCAGCCACTCGGCCAGCTGCTGGGCGTTGGCACAATGGGCCTTCATCCGCAGGCCCAGGGTTTCCAGGCCCTTGAGGAAGATCCAGGCGTTGAACGGGCTCAGGGTCGGCCCGGCCGTACGCAGGAAACCGACCACTTCTTTCATCTGTTCGCTACGACCGGCCACCACGCCGCCCATGCAACGGCCCTGGCCGTCGATGAACTTGGTCGCCGAGTGCACGACGATGTCCGCACCCAGCTTCAATGGCTGCTGCAACGCCGGGGTGCAGAAGCAGTTGTCGACCACCAGCATCGCGCCTTTGGCGTGAGCGATGTTCGACAGTTCGGCGATGTCCACCAACTCGGCCAGCGGGTTGGAGGGCGATTCGACGAACAGCAATTTGGTGTTGGCCTTGATCGCTGCGTCCCAACCGGACAGGTCCGCCAGGGGCACGTAGTCGACTTCGATGCCGAAGCGCTTGAAGTACTTCTCGAACAGGCTGATGGTCGAGCCGAATACGCTGCGCGATACCAGCACGTGATCGCCGGCGCTGCACAGGCTCATCACCACCGCCATGATCGCGGCCATGCCGGTGGCCGTGGCCACCGCTTGCTCGGCGCTTTCCAGCGCGGCGATGCGCTCTTCGAACGCGCGCACGGTCGGGTTGGTGTAGCGCGAATAAACGTTGCCCGGCACTTCCCCGGCAAAACGTGCCGCCGCGTCGGCAGCGGTACGGAATACGTAGCTGGAGGTGAAGAACATCGGATCACCGTGTTCGCCTTCCGGCGTGCGGTGCTGACCGGCGCGGACGGCCAGGGTATCGAACGCTACGCCTTCGAGGTCGCTGTCCAGCCGACCGGCATCCCAATCCTGACTCATGCTGTCACTCCTTGCCTTATTCGATAGTCATTACGAAACCGGCCTGGAGCGGAGCACCCGCTACTGTAGGAGCGAGGCTTGCCCGCGAAGGGGTCGTCACATTCAACATCACTGCTGCCTATGACACCGCCTTCGCGGGCAAGCCTCGCTCCTACAGATACAGGCCGGTCGTTACTCAGTTGTTATACAGATCGATGATCGCACTGACCGCCTGGGTCTTGACCTTGGAGGCATCGTTACGTGCCTGCTCGATCTTGTTCAGGTAAGCCTCGTCGACGTCGCCGGTCACGTACTGGCCGTCGAACACTGCGCAATCGAACTTGTCGATCTTGATCTTGCCGCCACCGACCGCTTCGATCAAGTCAGGCAGGTCCTGATAGATCAACCAGTCGGCGCCGATCAGGTCGGCCACGTCCTGGGTCGAACGGTTGTGGGCGATCAGTTCGTGGGCGCTCGGCATGTCGATGCCGTAGACGTTCGGGTAGCGAACGGCCGGTGCCGCGGAGCAGAAGTAGACGTTCTTGGCGCCGGCTTCGCGAGCCATCTGGATGATCTGCTTGCAGGTTGTGCCGCGCACGATCGAGTCGTCCACCAGCATCACGTTCTTGCCGCGGAATTCCAGCTCGATGGCGTTGAGCTTCTGGCGTACGGATTTTTTCCGTGCCGCCTGGCCCGGCATGATGAAGGTCCGGCCGATGTAGCGGTTCTTCACGAAGCCTTCGCGGAACTTCACGCCCAGGTGGTTCGCCAGCTCCAGGGCCGCGGTGCGGCTGGTGTCCGGGATCGGGATGACCACGTCGATGTCGTGATCCGGACGCTCGCGCAGGATCTTGTCGGCAAGCTTCTCGCCCATGCGCAGGCGCGCCTTGTACACCGAGACGCCGTCGATGATCGAGTCCGGACGCGCCAGGTAGACGTGTTCGAAGATGCACGGGGTCAGGGACGGGTTGATCGCGCACTGACGGGTGTGCAGCTTGCCGTCTTCAGTGATGTAGACCGCTTCGCCCGGCGCGAGGTCGCGAATCAGGGTGAAACCGAGCACGTCCAGGGACACGCTTTCGGAGGCGATCATGTACTCGACGCCTTCGTCGGTGTGACGCTGGCCGAACACGATCGGGCGGATGCCATGCGGGTCGCGGAAACCGACGATGCCGTAACCGGTCACCATCGCCACCACGGCGTAACCGCCGACGCAACGGTTGTGCACGTCGGTGACGGCCGCAAAGACATCCTCTTCGGTTGGCTGCAACTTGCCGCGCTGGGCCAGCTCGTGCGCGAACACGTTGAGCAGCACTTCCGAATCGGAGTTGGTGTTGACGTGGCGCAGGTCAGATTCGTAAATCTCCTTGGCCAGCTGTTCAACGTTGGTCAGGTTACCGTTGTGCGCCAGGGTGATGCCGTAAGGCGAGTTGACGTAAAACGGTTGGGCTTCGGCCGAAGTCGAGCTGCCCGCGGTCGGGTAACGCACATGGCCAATGCCCATGTGGCCGACCAGGCGCTGCATGTGACGCTGATGGAACACGTCACGTACCAGGCCATTGTCCTTGCGCAGGAATAACCGGCCATCATGGCTGGTCACGATACCGGCAGCGTCCTGGCCGCGGTGCTGGAGGACGGTTAGCGCGTCATACAGCGCCTGATTGACGTTCGACTTACCGACGATACCGACGATGCCACACATGCGACGCAACCCCTACTTAATGGATCTGAACTGAACACAACTCACTGCGGCGTTTTGGCCGTCGGCAAGAGGTGTTCCTTGAACGGTATCTCAGCGGGTACGCTGATACCGCTGGCCAGCCACTGACTGCTCCACCCGAGAATCAGGTTTTTGGACCAGTCTGCGACCAATAAAAACTTTGGCACGAGTTGCGATTGTTTCCACCACTCGTCCTGCTGTACCGGCCCCAGGCTCAACAGCCCGACCGCCACGACCACCAGCAACACGCCACGCGCGGCGCCGAAGGCCATGCCGAGGAATCGATCGGTCCCGGAGAGCCCGGTGACGCGAACCAACTCGCCGATAAGATAATTGATCATTGCGCCTACGATCAGCGTGGCGACAAACATGATGGCACAGCCCGTGATCACACGAGCCGATGGCGTTTCGATGTACCCGACGAGGTATTCGGACAATGCACCACCGAACAGCCAGGCGACGACTCCTGCGATGATCCAGGTCACCAGCGATAATGCTTCCTTGACGAAGCCGCGGCTCAGACTGATCAATGCGGAGATGGCGACGATGGCAACAATCGCCCAATCAACCCAGGTAAATGGCACAGTGCAGCCTACAGACGGATAAGGCGGCGCATTTTAGCAGAGCCCATGCTTATCGGTAAGCTGCGATTGTCCGTGCATTACAAATCGGCGCGATAGTTTTAACCGCGTTCCGGCTGGAAACGCACCACAAAGCCCTTGAGGTTCTGCTGGCGACTCAACAAGTCACGCAGGCGATCGGCTTCCGCGCGCTCGATCAGCGGCCCGACGAACACCCGGTTCTTGCCGTCGGCCGCGCGGATATAGGCGTTGTAGCCCTGGCTGCGCAGTTTTTTCTGCAGGCTTTCGGCGCTGGCCCGGTTCGCCAGGCTGGCCACTTGCACCGACCAGCTGACCGACAGGCCGTTGGCATCGACCCGGCTCTGGGTGGTATCCGGTTTGCCCGGCGCACCCGGCGCGGCCGTGATCGGCTGGGATGGCGCAGTGGTCGGCTTGTTCATCGGCACGGGTGCCGGAGCCGGCGCGACCGGTTTGGCGGCCGGTGCTGGCGCCACGGGCGCAGTCGGGGCAATCGGCGTCGACGGCTGTTCCTGCTGAGCGATTTCGTCGTCGCTCGGCACCGGCTCCTGCGGCAAGGCTTGCGGCTCGGGCACCACCACCGGCTCGACCTGTACTTGCGGCACTGCAGGCGCTTGCGGGGCGGCTGGCGCCTCGACCGTCACCTGACGCTGTTCGTCCTGGCGGGAAAACAGCATCGGCAGGAAAATCACCGCCAGCGCCACCAGAACCAGGGCGCCGACCATGCGCTGTTTGTATGCCTTATCCAGCAATGCCATTTGCCGCGTCCTCCGTGGAGCGCCGGGCCAGCCATTCCAGGGCCTCGGCGACACAATAAAATGATCCGAACAACAGAATCTCGTCGTCGCTCGTCGCCCGTGCACACTGCCCTTCCAGAGCGGCGGCCACACAGGCATAGGACGTTACCGACGCGCCGAGGTTCTGTAGCACCCGGTGCAAATCGCCGACCGGTCGTGCCCGCGGCGAATCCAGCGGCGCGACGGCCCAATGCTCGACACTAGCATTCAATTCGCCGACAACACCATCCAGATCCTTGTCCGCCAGCAGGCCGAACACCGCCAGACGCTTGCCTGCCGGGGGCTGGCTGGCCAGACGGCGGGCCAGGTACTCGGCCGCATGGGGGTTGTGCCCCACGTCCAGCAACAGGTTCAGACGCTTGCCCTGCCAATCGAACTGGCGACGATCGAGACGACCGACCACCCGCGTGGCTTGCAGGGCAGCCCTGATCTGCGCATCGTCCCAAGGCAGGTCGAGCAGCAAATAGGCTTGCAACGCCAGCGCGGCGTTTTCCATCGGCAGATCGAGCAACGGCAGATCACGCAGTTCGACTACCCGCCCTTGCGCGTCAAGACCGCGCCATTGCCAGGCGTGATCGGTCACACCCAGATCAAAATCGCGGCCGCGCAGGAAAAACGGGCAACTGAGTTCGCGCGCCTTGTCCAGCAACGTTTGCGGAGGGTTCAGATCGCCGCAGAGCGCAGGCGCGCCCTGGCGGAAGATACCGGCTTTTTCGAAGGCCACGGTCTCACGGGTGTCGCCCAGGTATTCGGTGTGATCGACGCCGATGCTGGTGACCAGCGCCATGTCGGCATCCACCACGTTGACCGTGTCCAGGCGCCCGCCCAGCCCAACTTCCAGCACCACCGCATCGAGGCCGGCCTGTTGAAACAGCCAGAACGCCGCCAGGGTGCCCATTTCGAAGTAAGTCAGGGACGTGTCGCCACGACCGGCCTCGACAGCCACAAAAGCCTGGCAGAGCTCGGCGTCAGTGGCTTCGACGCCATTGACCTGCACCCGCTCGTTGTAACGCAGCAGGTGCGGAGAATTGTAGACCCCCACTTTCAGCCCTTGCGCCCGCAGCAACGAGGCCACGAACGCACAGGTAGAACCCTTGCCGTTGGTGCCGGTGACCGTGATCACCCGAGGCGCCGGCTTGCCCAGCCCCATGCGGGACGCTACCTGTTGCGAGCGCGCAAGGCCCATGTCGATGGCCGAAGGGTGCAACTGTTCCAGGTAGGCGAGCCACTCGCCAAGGGTACGTTGGGTCATATGTTGGCAGGCACCGGTGGAACCACGATCGGCTCGATGGGGGCGGCGACGAATTTAGGCGTCGGCAGGCCCATCATTTGTGCCAGCAGGTTGCCCAGGCGCGGACGCAGTTCCTGACGGTGGATGATCATGTCGATCGCGCCGTGTTCCAGCAGGAACTCGCTGCGCTGGAAGCCTTCCGGCAGTTTTTCACGCACGGTCTGCTCGATCACGCGCGGGCCGGCAAAGCCGATCAGGGCTTTCGGCTCACCGACGATCACGTCGCCGAGCATCGCCAGGCTGGCGGAAACGCCGCCGTAGACCGGGTCGGTCAGTACGGAGATGAACGGAATGCCTTCTTCACGCAGACGCGCCAGTACCGCGGAGGTCTTGGCCATTTGCATCAGCGAGATCAGGGCTTCCTGCATCCGCGCACCACCGGAGGCGGCGAAGCAGATCATCGGGCAACGGTTTTCCAGGGCGTAGTTGGCGGCGCGAACGAAGCGCTCACCGACGATGGCGCCCATCGAACCGCCCATGAAGGAGAATTCGAACGCTGACACCACCACCGGCATGCCCAGCAGGGAGCCGCTCATGGAGATCAGTGCGTCTTTTTCGCCGGTCTGCTTTTGCGCAGCGGTCAGGCGGTCCTTGTACTTCTTGCCGTCACGGAATTTCAGCCGGTCGACCGGCTCCAGGTCCGCACCCAGTTCGGCACGGCCTTCAACGTCGAGGAAGATGTCGATGCGCGCGCGGGCGCCGATACGCATGTGGTGGTTGCACTTGGGGCAAACGTCCAGGGTCTTTTCCAGCTCCGGACGATACAACACAGCCTCGCAAGACGGGCATTTGTGCCACAGACCTTCAGGCACCGAGCTCTTCTTGACCTCGGAACGCATGATCGAAGGGATCAGTTTGTCTACTAACCAGTTGCTCATGCTTTCTTTCTCCAGTACCGGCGGCCCGAACGCTCTGGTTCGCAGCCCCGCGTATGCCCTTGAGCTAAATTCATGTGTGCGGCGATGATCGATGGATTGCCGGGTCAGCGAGACGCGACCTGCGTACAACCCAAAACATCCTCAGCCATGCCTGCTTTGTGCAGGTGCAGTTATGGACGGCGGCAGTCTGCCAGCCGTCACATCACCCAGTTCCTACCAGTTCCTACGTACAGCCTTGATGAACGCTTGTATCTTTGCGTGATCCTTGATCCCCTTGCTCGCCTCTACCCCGCCGCTGACATCCACCGCATAAGGCCGAACCCGGGCAATGGCCTCGGCGACGTTGTCCGGCGTCAGGCCGCCCGCCAGGATAATCGGTTTACTCAGGCCTTGCGGTATCAGAGACCAGTCGAACGCTTCCCCGGTTCCGCCGGGTACGCCTTCGACGTAGGCATCCAGCAGGATCCCGCTGGCACTTGGAAACGCATCGCAAGCCGCCGCGATGTCGTCACCCGCCTTGACCCGCAGCGCCTTGATATACGGGCGGTGCCAGCCTTCGCAGTCGGCCGCGGTTTCGTCGCCATGGAACTGCAACAGATCCAGCGGCACGGCGTCGAGGATTTCCCCCAACTCGCAGCGGCTGGCGTTGACGAACAGGCCCACGGTGGTCACGAACGGCGGTAGTGCCTTGATGATCGCGCGCGCCTGCTCAAACGTCACGGCCCGCGGGCTGTTGGCGTAGAACACAAAGCCGAGGGCATCGGCCCCGGCCTCGACCGCGGCCAACGCGTCTTCCGCGCGGGTAATGCCGCAAATCTTGCTGCGAACGGACGACATGTCGAGACAACCCCACGGTAAATCCGAGAAAGTCCCGGATGGTAACAAAAGCGTTCGAAGGCGTCAGCCGTCAAGTTCCGAGAAGCCGGTCAAGAAGTGCGGCCCGATGTAACGCTCGGGCAATTGGAACTCGTCGCGATACTCGACCTGCACCAGGTACAAGCCGAACGGGTGCGCCGTCACCCCGCCGGAGCGGCGAATGCGGCTTTCCAGGACTTCTTTCATCCACTCCACCGGCCGCTCGCCGGCACCGATGGTCATCAGCACCCCGGCGATGTTGCGCACCATATGGTGCAGGAAGGCACTGGCGCGGATGTCCAGCACGATCATCTTGCCGTGACGGGTGACGCGCAGGTGATGCAGTTCCTTGATCGGCGACTTGGCCTGGCACTGACCGGCGCGGAAAGCGCTGAAGTCGTGGGTACCGACCAGGTACTGCGCCGCCTCGGCCATGCGCTCGACGTCGAGCGGGCGGTGGTTCCAGGTGATTTCATCGTTCAGGTGCGCGGGACGAATCTGATCGTTGTAGATCACGTAGCGGTAGCGCCGGGCGATGGCCTTGAAGCGCGCATGAAAATGCGCCGGCATGACCTTGGCCCAGCTGACGCTGACGTCGTGGGGCAAGTTGATGTTGGCGCCCATGACCCAGGCTTTCATCGAGCGCTCGACGGGCGTGTCGAAGTGCACCACCTGCCCGCACGCATGCACACCGGCATCGGTGCGTCCGGCGCAGAGCAGCGACACGGGTGAATCGGCGACTTTGGACAGGGCCTTTTCGAGGGTTTCCTGCACGGTGAGCACGCCGGAGGCCTGGCGCTGCCAGCCGCGATAACGCGAGCCCTTGTATTCAACGCCCAACGCGATCCGGAAAACGCCGTCGGCCGCCATTTCGGCGGCCGGGTTATCTATATTTGCCAAGGAGTGACAGCCTGCTGATGTACGCAAAGGCGGGCATTATAAGGCCGCGGCTCCGGGACGCCAGTGCAACTGTCGATAGTGTGTTGAATGGGATGGCCCCTTCGCGGGCAAGCCCGCTCCCACAGTGATCGGGGTTGCCTAAACATTTGTGGCTGGCACCAATGCCTGTGGGAGGGTGCTGGATGGGAGGGCCTCTTCGCGAGCAGGCTCGCTCCCACAAGGGATCGGGGTTGCCCAAACATTTGCGGCTGACACCAGTCCCTGTGGGAGCGAGCTTGCTCCGGGCGGCGTTCCGACGAAGGCGGCCTGGCAGACGCCATCGCATCAATTTCCATAAACAAAAACGGCAGCCTCAATGGGCTGCCGTTCTGTTCAAGCCTTACCGATCAATCAAGCCAGGCGCGAAAGCAGTTCCTTGGCTTCGTCCTTCTGGCCTGCGTCACCCTCGGTCACCACCTCGTTGAGGATATCCCGTGCACCGTCGGCATCGCCCATGTCGATGTAGGCCTGGGCAAGGTCGAGCTTGGTGGCGACTTCGTCGGCGCCGGAAAGGAAGTCGAATTCCGGCTCGTCATCCGCTGAAGCCAAGGCATCTTCCGCGGTGAAAGTCGGCTCGCCAAGGCTCTGCGACAGACTGTCGAGTTCGGCATTGACGTCGCTCAGGTCGGTGGCAAAGGTGTCCGGAGCGGCAGCGGCGTCCATTTCATCGGCCAGCGACAGGTCGAAGTCGTCCGGCAACTCGAGATCGTCCGGGGCCATTTCCGGAGCGGCCGGCGCTGGAGCAGCGGATGGATTCTTGACCTCGTCATCCAGGCTCAACAGGAAGTCGTCTTCGGCCAGGATCGCAGGCGTTGCATCGCCACCGAGGTCCATGTCCAGATCGAAGTCCGACAGGTCGTCGAGGTTTTCCCTGACTTCAGTCTGCTGTTGCAACACCGAATCGAAGCTCAAGTCGTCTTCCAGCGGAAAATCATCCCGTTGCGCCACAGCGTCCGGTGCCGGTGCAACCGGTGCCGCCGCAGGACTTTGTGGTTCATCCAGACTCAGATTGATGGCACTGTCGAAATCATCGGACACCGCTGGCGCCGCCGCAGGACTTTGTGGTTCATCCAGACTCAGATCGAAGGCCGTGTCGAAGTCATCGGGCGCCGCTGGCGCCTCCGCAGGGCTTTGTGACTTATCCAGACTCAGATCGAAGGCCGTGTCGAAGTCATCGGGCACCGCTGGCGCCTCGGGTTCGTCCAGCAGCAACTCCCTGACGTATTGCGCGTCCAGTTCGGCAGCCATGGAGGCAGCGGCGATACCACCGCCGACTGCGAGGGCCATGGCCGGGAAGCGGTGTTTCAGCTGTTCCACCCGGGTAAAGTTCTCGCCGTTGGCCACCAGTTGGCGTTCCTGGGCGACAAACGCGACACGGTTGCCCTGCTGGCCATAGACTTCCATCAGCTTCAGGCGCAGGTCACTGCGTTGCGGTTCGTACTTGATGCTGTCTTCGAGCAGTGCGGCAGCCTGATTCAGGCGACCGGCGGCAAAATGCGTATGCGCCTTGCGCAGCACATCGTCATCGTGGCGATCGACAGCCGGCGATACCAGTGGCGCGGCAATCGGCGGCGTGACCACGACCGGCGAAATCACCGGAGCGCGGGCAGGCGCTGGAGCTGGCACCGGGGCCGAAGCCGAAGCCGAAGCCGGAAACGGCGACGGAGCTGGCGCGGTATCGAGCTTCACGCTTGGCGGCGACACTTCCAGGCCTTCGAAGCTGTCTTCCAACGGATCCTGTTGGGCAGGGTTTTGCTGCTCTTCGGCCAGTTCCCGGGCCATGCGCACGTGTTTCTCGGCTTCCTGCCGGGCTTTGCGGCGACGAGCCAGCAACAACAGCAACAGCAGCAGCACCACGGCCCCGCCACCCACCAGCCCCAGCAGTGCCGGATTGGTCAGCAGCTCGTTGTATTTCTGCTCATCGGACGCTAGCGGCGTCGGCTCCACTGGCGTTTCGGCCGGTGCCGGGGTTGCCTCGGTTGCAGCCGGCGTGGCCTCGGAGGCAGGCGCAGGTGTGGCCGCATCCGCTGGCGCCGGCGCTGCAGCAGGATTGGCCGCCAGTTCGGCGGAGATCGCCGCAGTGGCTGGCGCATCAGCCGGAGCGTCCGCGGCGCCTTCGGCCTGCAACCTGGCCAGTTGATTGTTCTTCAGTTCGATCAGGCGCTGCAGCTTGTCCAGCTGACTCTGCAGATCGGTCATGCGGCTTTTCAGTTCCTCGTTGTCACGACGGGTCGTGTCGAGGTTTTCCTGAGTCATGGCCAGCTTGTTGTTCAAGGCCTTGGCGTCGCCTGCGGCACCTTTGCCACCCGCCCTGCCGGACTCGGCAGACACCAGGCTCAAATTGTCCCTGGCCGGTTGCACAGCCGCGCCATCGCCACGCGGACGGTTGGTGGCATCGAGTTGCTGCTGCCCTGCCCCGGTCTTCGGCACATAGCGCCGGCCCTGACGCCACGCAGTGTTCTGCGCGGCCACTTCGGCAATGGCTTTGTGTTGCGGCAGGTTGGTGCTTTGTGCCTGATCCGGCAGCCGCAGCACCTGACCGGTTTTCAGTCGATTGATGTTGCCGCCGATGAAGGCATCCGGGTTCAGCGCCTGGATGGCCAGCATGGTTTGCTGGACCGAGCCGCCATTGCGCGCCTTCGCCGCGATTTCCCACAGGGTATCCCGGGGCGTGGTGGTGTATTGGCCAGGCTCGGTGGCACCGGTCACGGCGGCGGTGACGGCTGGCGTCGGCGCTGGCTGCGCCGCCGCATCGGCGGTCTGCGGCGAGAATTTGGACGGATCGAGCAGCACGCTGTAATCGCGCAGCAGACGGCCGTTGGGCCACATGACCTGAACCAGGAATTTCACCATCGGTTCGGACAGGGGCTTGCTGGACGTCACCCGCAGGACGCTTTTACCGCTGGGGTTGAGCACGGGGGTAAAGCTCAGGTCGTTGAGAAACGCCTGGCGGTCGACACCGGCCTTGGCGAAATCTTCCGGCGAAGCCAGGCTCGGCACCACGTCGGCAGCGGTGAGCTCCTTGACGTCGAGCAATTCGATTTCCGCCACCAGCGGCTGGTCCGGCGTCGATTTCAGGGTCAGCTCCCCAAGCCCGAGCGCATGCGCCATACCGGAGGACAGCGCCGAGGCGGCCGCTATTGCTAACACCAGTTTGCGAACTTGAACCATAGCCTCATCCTTTGTTTGAACATTCCTCGGCCAGCGAGAAGGTGTTGATAGTCGCTGCCGCAAGGCATTGCGCGCGGCGACGAAGAGTCGTCGCGCGCGATCGTTTCATTCATGCCGAGGAAGAACCCGCAGGGTGGCTCGCCTTCAGCAGTCCGGACCAAGCATAGCGTTGGCTGGAGCCCTTGGAAAAATTGTTGCCAAGTATCTTTTACACAAGGTGTTTTATCAATAATTCAGCCACCTGCACAGCATTGAGCGCCGCGCCTTTGCGCACGTTATCTGACGTCAGCCACACATTTAGTTCCGACAGGTCGTCGATTCCATGGCGAACCCGACCAACGTAGACCACGTCCTGCCCGACCGCATCGCCGACCGGCGTCGGATAATCGCCGGCTTCCACCAGTTCGATACCCGGGGCGTCTTCCAGGGCGGCGTTGACGTTCGCCAGGTCGATGTCGCTCGCCGAGTGCAAGGTCACGCTAAAGCTATCGCCAAAAAACACCGGAGCTTGAATGCAAGTGACGGAAATCTTCAATGCAGGCAGGGCCATGACCTGGCGCAGTTCGCGCACCAGGCGTTTTTCCAGCAGCGTATGGCCTTGCTCATCCGGCTTGCCGACTTGCGCCAGCAGGTTGAAGGCCATCTGCCGATCAAAGAACGTCGGTTCCAGCGGGCGCACGTTGAGCAGTTCGGCGGTTTGCCGGGCCAGTTCGGTCACGGCTTCGCGACCTTGGGCAGAGACCGCCAAGGCAGCGGTCAGGTGGATGCGTTGCAGGTCGAGCAAACCGAGCAATGGCGCCAGCACCACGGCCAGCGTGGTGGCCGACGGGCTTGGGCTGCTGACCTGGAACGGCTTTTGCAAACCGGCGAGCACCTGTGCATTGGCTTCCGGCACCACTTGCGGCGCCTGATCGGCCGGCAAGGCGCCGGACAGGTCGATCAGCGAACAGCCGGCGGCAGTGGCGCGCGAGGCGAAACTCAGGGTGACCGCCGGGCCGGCGGCGAAGAACACCAGCTGGACCTTGCTGAAGTCGAACTCATCGACTTCCCGCACCCGCACGTTCTTGCCGCGGAACGGCACCGAATGCCCGGCCGATTCACTGCTGGCCAGCAGGTGCAGGTTGCCGACCGGGAAGTCGCGCTCTTCGAGAATCTGCACCAGCGTTTCGCCGACAGTACCGGTGGCGCCGATCACGGCAATATCAAAGGACTGGCTCATGGTTTTACCTCTGGCGAAACGGGGGGAGCGGCACTTTACCGGGTGGGTGGCGTGCAGGCAATTCGGCTGGGGATTTGTGGTGCCTGTGCCGGCCTCTTCGCTGGCAAGCCAGCTCCTACAGGTCATGCGCCCACCTTGCAACCGCGCACGACCCTGTAGGAGCTGGCTTGCCAGCGAAGGCGTCCTGCTGGGCAACCCATCAACCCCAGACTGCCCAAAATAAAAAAACCCGCACCTCCTTCAAGGCACGGGTTTTTTGTTTACTTCAACCGATCAACGCTCGAGCAGAATCCGCAGCATGCGACGCAGCGGTTCGGCCGCGCCCCACAGCAGCTGGTCGCCGACGGTGAAGGCACCCACGTACTGCGTGCCCATGTTCAGCTTGCGCAGACGGCCCACCGGGACGTTCAGGGTGCCGGTGACTTTCGTCGGGCTCAGTTCCTGAATGCTGGCTTCGCGGCTGTTCGGTACCAGCTTGACCCAAGGGTTGTGCTGGCTGATCAGCCCTTCGATGTCGGCGATCGGCACGTCTTTGTTCAGTTTGATGGTCAACGCCTGGCTGTGGCAGCGCATGGCGCCGATACGCACGCAGATACCATCGACCGGGATCGGGCTCTTGAAGCGACCAAGGATCTTGTTGGTCTCGGCCTGGGCCTTCCACTCTTCGCGGCTCTGGCCGTTTGGCAGTTCCTTGTCGATCCACGGGATCAGGCTGCCGGCCAGCGGTACGCCGAAGTTTTCGGTCGGGTAGGCGTCGCTGCGCATGGCTTCGGCGACACGACGGTCGATGTCGAGGATCGCGCTGGCCGGGTCGGCCAGTTGATCGGCGACAGCGGCGTGGGTCGCGCCCATCTGCTTGATCAGTTCACGCATGTTCTGCGCGCCGGCACCGGAGGCCGCCTGATACGTCATGGCGCTCATCCACTCCACCAGGCCGGCTTCGAACAGACCGCCCAGGCCCATCAGCATCAGGCTGACGGTGCAGTTGCCGCCGATGTAGTTCTTGGTGCCCGCGTCGAGCTGCTGGTCGATGACCTTGCGGTTCACCGGGTCCAGCACGATCACCGCGTCATCCTGCATGCGCAGGCTGGAAGCGGCATCGATCCAGTAGCCCTGCCAGCCGGCTTCACGCAGTTTCGGGAAGACTTCGCTGGTGTAGTCGCCACCCTGGCACGTCAGAATCACGTCGAGGGTTTTCAGCTCTTCAATGCTGTAAGCGTCCTTGAGCGGAGCAATGTCCTTGCCCACGGACGGGCCTTGGCCACCGACATTGGAAGTGGTGAAAAACACCGGCTCGATAAGATCGAAATCCTGCTCTTCCAGCATCCGCTGCATGAGCACGGAACCGACCATACCGCGCCAACCGATCAGACCTACACGTTTCATCGCAACTACACCTTCTTTAAAAAGTGGGCCGCTGCCTTCAAGAGTGAAAATCGCAGCGGGCCCGAGAGATTACAGATTCCGCAGCGCGGCGACTACTGCGTCGCCCATTTCCTGCGTACCGACTTTAGTGCAACCGGCCGACCAGATGTCGCCTGTACGCAGCCCCTGGTCCAAAACAAGGCTCACAGCCTTCTCGATCGCGTCTGCAGCGCCCGCTTGGTTGAAGCTGTAACGCAACATCATCGACACCGACAAAATGGTCGCCAACGGGTTGGCAATGCCCTGGCCCGCGATGTCCGGCGCCGAACCGTGGCACGGCTCGTACATGCCCTTGTTGTGGGTGTCCAGGGAGGCCGACGGCAGCATGCCGATGGAGCCGGTGAGCATCGATGCCTGGTCGGACAGGATGTCGCCGAACATGTTGTCGGTGACGATCACGTCGAATTGCTTCGGTGCACGCACCAGTTGCATGGCGGCGTTGTCGACGTACATGTGGCTCAGTTCGACTTCAGGGTAATCCTTGGCCACTTCCTCGACGATTTCACGCCACAGCTGGCTGGAAGCCAATACGTTGGCCTTGTCCACCGAGCACAGCTTCTTGCCGCGGACCATGGCCATGTCGAAACCGACACGGGCGATGCGGCGGATTTCGCTTTCGCTGTACGGCAGGGTGTCGTAGGACTGACGCTCGCCGTTTTCCAGGGTGCGGGTGCCACGTGGCGCGCCGAAGTAGATGCCGCCGGTCAGCTCGCGAACGATCAGGATGTCCAGGCCTGCAACGATTTCAGGCTTCAGGCTCGACGCCTCGGCCAGTTGCGGGTAGAGGATCGCCGGACGCAGGTTGCCGAACAGGCCCAGTTGCGCACGGATCTTCAGCAGGCCGCGCTCCGGGCGAATGTCACGCTCGATGGCGTCCCATTTCGGGCCGCCCACGGCGCCCAGCAGTACGGCATCGGCAGCACGTGCGCGATCCAGGGTTTCGTCGGCCAGGGGCACGCCGTGCTTGTCGATGGCGGCGCCGCCGATCACGTCGTGGCTCAGCTCGAAGCCCAGGCTGTACTTGGTGTTGGCCAGTTCCAGCACCTTGACCGCTTCGGCCATGATTTCCGGGCCAATACCGTCACCTGGGAGAATCAGAATCTGCTTGCTCATGCTTTCCTCATGTCATCAGTCGGTGCGCCCCAAGGGCGCGCCCGGAAAAAGTCTATCGCTCGGCGGCTATTGTTCAGAGCTTATCGTTTAGAGCTCATCGTTTAGAGCTAATCGTCCAAAGCTTATCATTCAGCGCTTATCGTTCAGCCATCAACACCAGCACATCGGTACTGAACGAACCATCGGCCTCAATCTCAAAATATTCGCGCACTTCGTTGCCCATCGACTGCTGCAACTCGCGGATCGCCGCGCGCATCACGGGCGGCGTGCGCATGCGCTCGACCCAGCTGTTGTACTCCAGGCGCAAGCGTTGGCGGGTGGTGCTGCGGGTATGCAACCCCGCTTCACTGACCTGGCGCAACCACTCACCGGCGCAATAATCGCGCACGTGGCTGGTGTCGCGCAGCACTTCGACGCTTTGCAGGTAAGTGTCGAACAGCGGACTGCCCGGTGACATCACGTCGACGAACGCCGCCACCCCGCCCGGCTTCAGCACCCGGCGAACTTCCCGCAGGGCCAGCCCGAGGTCGCTCCAATGGTGCGCCGAATAACGGCTGAACACGAAGTCGAACTCGCCATCGGCGAACGGCAGGCGCTCGGCGGCGCCGTTGACCGTGGTCACGTTGCTCAGGCCACGGTCGACAGCGGCGGCTGCGACCACGTCGAGCATTTGCCGGGACAGGTCGTAGGCCACCACTTCCTTGACCAGCGAGGCCACGTGAAAACTCACGTGACCGGCACCGCAGCCGAGGTCCAGCACCCGGGCGTCGCCCTGACCTGCCAGTTCAGCCTGTAGCAGGGCGAATTCGGTGCCTTGAGCGTGAACGGCGCTGCTCAGGTAGGCGGCGGCCTGTTCACCGAATTGCTTTTGGACTACCTGGCTGTGCTGGGGGGTGTTGGTCATGGGGACTTCCTTTTTGGGGGTTAGTCTGGTGTTGTCTAGGCGGGCCTCTTCGCGGGCAAGCCTCGCTCCTACAGGGGAATGCATTTCAATTGTAGGAGCGAGGCTTGCCCGCGAAGGCGTCATCCCGCCCTACGCAAATCAAGCGTCGCGAAACAACCAAGGCTGACTGGCCCGGTGCTTGGCTTCAAACGTCGCAATCGCCTCGTGGTCCATCAACGTCAGGCCGATATCGTCCAGCCCGTTGAGCAGGCAATGCTTACGGAACGCGTCGATTTCAAAGCGCAACACCTTGCCATCCGGACGCATCACGGTCTGAGCTTGCAGATCAACCTGCAACTGGTAGCCCGGCGTCGCCTCAACCTGCTGGAACAGCTCATCAACTTCAGCGTCGCTCAAGATGATCGGCAGCAAGCCGTTCTTGAAGCTGTTATTGAAGAAAATGTCGGCATAGCTCGGCGCGATGATGCTGCGGAAACCGTACTCTTCCAGCGCCCACGGCGCATGTTCGCGGCTGGAGCCGCAACCGAAGTTCTCACGCGCCAGCAACACGCTGGCACCTTGATAACGTTCGGCGTTGAGCACGAAGTCCTTGTTCAGCGGACGCTTGGAGTTGTCCTGATACGGCTGCCCCACATCCAGGTAGCGCCATTCATCGAACAGGTTCGGGCCGAAACCCGTGCGCTTGATCGACTTCAAGAATTGCTTTGGAATGATCTGGTCGGTGTCGACGTTGGCACGATCCAGAGGCGCGACAAGACCGGTGTGCTGGGTAAAAGCTTTCATGCTGCGCTCCTTCAGATCAATTCACGGACATCGACGAAACGCCCGTTCACAGCGGCGGCGGCGGCCATGGCCGGGCTCACCAGGTGGGTACGGCCACCGGCACCCTGACGGCCTTCGAAGTTACGGTTGGAGGTCGAGGCGCAATGCTCGCCACTTTCCAAACGGTCCGGGTTCATTGCCAGGCACATCGAGCAGCCCGGCTCACGCCATTCGAAACCGGCGTCGAGGAAAATCTTGTCCAGGCCTTCCGATTCGGCCTGAGCCTTGACCAGGCCCGAGCCCGGCACCACGATGGCCTGCTTGATGGTCGACGCCACTTTGCGGCCCTTGGCGATCACTGCCGCCGCACGCAGGTCTTCGATCCGCGAGTTGGTGCAGGAACCGATGAACACCCGGTCCAGCTGGATGTCGGTGATCGCCTGGTTGGCGGTCAACCCCATGTACTTCAAGGCGCGCTCGATGGAACCACGCTTGACCAGGTCCATTTCCTTGGCCGGGTCCGGCACGTTCTGATCAACGGCCAACACCATCTCGGGCGACGTGCCCCAGCTGACTTGCGGTTTGATCTGGGTCGCGTCGAGTTCGACGACGGTGTCGAACTTCGCGTCCTTGTCAGTCACCAGGTCTTTCCAGGCTTCGACAGCCAAGTCCCATTCCGCGCCTTTCGGGGCAAATGGACGGCCCTTGACGTATTCCACGGTCTTTTCGTCCGCCGCCACCAGGCCGACACGCGCACCGGCTTCGATGGACATGTTGCAGATGGTCATGCGGCCTTCAACGGACAAGTCGCGAATCGCGCTGCCGGCGAACTCGATGGCATGGCCGTTACCGCCGGCGGTGCCGATCTTGCCGATCACGGCGAGGACGATGTCCTTGGCAGTCACGCCGAATGGCAGTTTGCCCTCGACCGACACCAACATATTCTTCATTTTCTTGGCGACCAGGCACTGGGTGGCGAGCACGTGCTCGACCTCGGAAGTGCCGATACCGTGCGCCAGGGCACCAAAGGCGCCATGGGTCGAGGTATGGGAGTCGCCGCAGACCACGGTCATGCCCGGCAAGGTAGCACCCTGCTCCGGGCCGATGACGTGGACGATGCCCTGGCGGACGTCATTCATCTTGAATTCGACGATGCCGTATTCGTCACAGTTATCGTCGAGGGTCTGAACCTGCAGACGCGAGACCTCGTCGGCAATGGCTTCGATGCCACCCTTGCGCTCCGGCGTGGTCGGTACGTTGTGGTCCGGGGTCGCGATGTTGGCATCGATGCGCCAAGGCTTGCGCCCGGCCAGACGCAGGCCTTCGAAGGCTTGCGGCGAGGTCACTTCATGGATGATGTGACGATCGATGTAGATCAGCGCAGAGCCATCGTCGCGCTGCTTGACCAAATGCGAATCCCAGAGTTTGTCGTAGAGCGTTTTGCCGGCCATCAGACGGTTTCCTCATCATTTTGTTTCTATGCCCTGGGCTTTGAACGGTTCAATAACCCTTTGGCTTGTGAGGTCGATCCTAGGGGGTTACATTAAATAACTCAAATTCATATTTTTCATGCTTTGGATAACCAACTGGAATACTGCAATGGACCTGGCCAACCTCAATGCTTTCATAGCGATTGCCGAGACCGGCAGCTTCTCCGGCGCCGGTGAACGGCTGCACCTCACGCAACCGGCCATCAGCAAGCGCATCGCCGGGCTGGAGCAGCAGCTGAAGGTACGCCTGTTCGACCGCCTGGGTCGTGAAGTCGGCCTGACCGAGGCCGGCCGCGCCTTGCTGCCGCGGGCCTATCAGATTCTGAACGTGCTGGACGACACCCGCCGCGCCCTGACCAACCTGACCGGCGAAGTCAGCGGCCGCCTGACCCTGGCCACCAGTCACCACATCGGCTTGCACCGCCTGCCGCCTTTATTGAGGGAGTTCACCCGGCGCTACCCGGAGGTGGCGCTGGATATCCAGTTCCTCGACTCGGAAGTGGCCTACGAAGAAATTCTCCATGGTCGCGCCGAGCTGGCGGTCATCACCCTGGCGCCGGAGCCCCACGCCCTGGTCAAGGCCACGCCCGTATGGGACGACCCGCTGGATTTCGTGGTCGCCCCGGAGCATTCGCTGATCAGCAACGGCCCGGTCAGCCTGGCGGACATTGCCCTGCACCCGGCGGTATTCCCCGGCGGCAACACCTTTACCCACCACATCGTCCAGCGCCTGTTCGAAGCCCGGGGCCTGACGCCGAACATCGCCATGAGCACCAACTATCTGGAAACGATCAAGATGATGGTCTCGATCGGCCTGGCCTGGAGCGTGTTGCCGCGCACCATGCTCGACGAGCAAGTGGCACGAATACCTTTACCGGGCATACAACTGACTCGCCAGCTAGGCTATATCCTGCACACCGAACGGACGCTCTCGAATGCGGCACGGGCCTTTATGGCCCTGCTGGATGCACAAATCGATGGGCCAGGGATTCAGGGCTAAGCTGTGCTACGTCCATAGAGTCAATTTCGCCGTGAACGTCCGTGCCTAACGCCCAATTCAGCCCAAGGCTTGAAAATGCCGAAATCTGTTGACCGAATTCCGCCGATGCCGCGTATTCAGGCGCTGGACCCGAAACGGTCCGAGCAGAGCTGGGAAAGTGCGCCGCAATTACTGGCCGCGCTCAACGGCGCGCGCCTGGGTGCCTGGTATTGGGACATCGAGCGCGGGCAGATCAGCTGGTCGCGGGGCACCCAGGCGTTGTTCGGCTTCGATCCCCGGCAACCGCTGCCGGCCGATCTGGAATACCTTGACCTGTTGCCACCCGAGGACCGGGCGAAAACCATACGCGCCTTCCACGCGGTGATCGCCGGCGCCCCGCTGGAACAGGCGATGCACCACCGCATTCAATGGCCTGATGGCAGCCTGCACTGGCTGGAGATCAACGGCAGCCTGCTGCCGGACAAGCACGGCCGGCCACGGATGATTGGCGTCATCCGCGAAATCACCCACCAGCGTCAGCGTGAACAGGCCCTGAGCAGTTCGGAAAAACGCTTCGCCACGCTGTTTCACCTGTGCCCGAACATGGTGTTGCTGACCCGCCAGGAAGACGGCCTGATCAGTGAAGCCAACCAGTATTTCGAAAGCCTGTTCGGCTGGCCGGTGCAAGACGCGATCGGCCGCACCACCCTCGAACTGGGCCTGTGGGTGCACCCGGAACAACGGGCACAACTGGTCAAGGCGACCAAGGCCAAGGGCGAATTGACCAGCATGGAGGTGCAGTTTCGCGCCAGCAACGGCCAGGTCCACGACGGCATCCTCAGCGCGCAGAAAGTCGAGCTCGAAGGCCAGCCCTATCTGCTGAGCACCTTCCTCGATACCACCGAACGCAAAGCCGCCGAACATGCCCTCAAAGACAGCCAGGAACGCCTCGACCTGGCCCTGGATTCGGCGCAACTGGGCACCTGGGACTGGCACATTCCCAGCGGCATGCTCTACGGTTCGGCGCGGGCCGCGCAACTGCACGGGCTGGAGGCCAAACCTTTCCATGAAGCCTTCGACGATTTTTTCGAAGGCGTGCCCGGCGAAGAACGCGACAGCATGCGCGACGCCTATCGCAGCTTGCGCGAAGGGCCGGCCGGCAATTATCAGCTGACCTACCGCGTGCAGCTGCCGGACGGCAGTTCGCGCTACCTGGAAAGCCGCGCCCGCCTTTACCGCGACGACAAGGGCGCGCCGCTGCGCATGGCCGGCACGCTGCTCGACATTACCGATCAGGTGGAACGCGAACAGCGGCTGGTGGCCTCTGAAGAAAAATTCGCCACCCTGTTCCAGGTCAGCCCGGACCCGATCTGCGTGACCCACCAGGACACCGGCCTGTTCATCGAGATCAACTCCAGCTTCACCCAGACCTTCGGCTGGAGCACCGCCGAGGTGATTGGTCGCAGTGCCGACGAAATCGGCCTGTGGGACGCTTCGGCGAATAGCCTGCGGCGGATCGAACAAGTCATCCGCGAACAAGGCCTGAACAATGTCGCGATCCTGGTTCAGCACAAAGACGGGCAGCCCCTGACCTGCGTGATTTCCAGCCGCCAGATCAGCGTCGGCGACCAACCGTGCATTGTCACCAACCTGCGCGACATCACCCAGCAGCAACGCTCGGAAGCGGCGCTCAAGGCCAGCGAAGAGAAGTTTGCCAAGGCCTTCCACTCCAGCCCCGACGCCATCACCATCACCGAGCGCGACACCGGACGCTATCTGGAAGTCAACGATGGCTTCTGTCGCCTGACCGGCTATCGCGCCGACGAAGTGATCGGCCGCACGGTGTACCAGGTCGGCATCTGGGCCGAGGAAAAACAACGTTCGACGCTGCTGGCCGAGCTACAGCTCAAGGGCCGGGTTCATCACCTGGAGATGCTCGGGCGCAATAAACGCGGCGAGCTGCTGACCGTCGAAGTCTCGGTGGAACCCATCACCCTGAACGAAACCGCTTGCCTGCTGCTGACGGCGCGGGACGTCAGCCTGCTGAAAAATGCCGAAGCGCAGATCCGCCACCTGGCCTACCACGACCCCTTGACCAACCTGCCCAACCGCGCGCTGCTGATGGATCGCCTGAGCCAGCAGATCGCCCTGCTCAAGCGCCACAACCTGCGCGGCGCCCTGATGTTTCTCGACCTCGACCACTTCAAGCACATCAATGATTCGCTTGGCCATCCGGTGGGCGATACGGTGCTGAAAATCATCACCGCGCGCCTTGAAGCCAGCGTGCGCATGGAGGACACCGTTGCGCGGCTGGGGGGCGATGAGTTCGTGGTGCTGCTCAGCGGCCTTGAAGGCTCGCGCAACGAGGTCAGCGATCAGGTCCTGGATCTGGCCGACACCTTGCGTGAACTGCTGTCCGAACCGATGTTCCTCGACGGGCAGCGCCTGCAAGTGACCCCGAGCATCGGCATCGCGCTGATTCCCGATCACGGCTCGACCCCGACCGACCTGCTCAAGCGCGCCGACATTGCGCTCTATCGGGCCAAGGATTCGGGCCGCAACACCACGCAGATGTACCACAACACCATGCAGAAGGCCGCGAGCGAACGCCTGCGCATGGAAACCGACCTGCGCCAGGCCCTGTCCCGCGGCGAGTTTCGCGTGCATTACCAACCGCAGGTGGACGCGCGTGACGGCCGCATCGTCGGCGCCGAGGCGCTGGTGCGCTGGGACCATCCGGAATTCGGCGCACAGTCACCCACGGAGTTCATCAAGGTGCTGGAGGACAGCGGGCTGATCCTCGAAGTGGGCAGCTGGATCATCGACGAGGTCTGCGCCGCCTTCAAACAACTGATCCGCAAAAACCTGGTCGATCCGCTCGACTTCAGCCTGTGCGTGAACATCAGCCCGCGACAATTCCGCCAGAACGACTTCGTCGAACGCATCGAACGCAGCCTCGCCAGTCACGGCCTGCCCTGCTCGCTGCTGAAACTGGAAATCACCGAAGGCATCGTCATCCAGAACCTGGAAGACACCATCAGCAAAATGCGCCGCCTGAAAAAACTCGGGGTAAGCTTTGCCATGGACGACTTCGGCACCGGTTACTCCTCGCTGACCTACCTCAAGCGCCTGCCGGTCGACACCCTGAAAATCGACCAGTCCTTCATCCGCGACGCCACCACCGATCCCAACGATGCCGAGATCATCCGCGCTATTGTCGCGATGGCCCGCAGTCTGGAATTGAAGGTGATTGCCGAAGGGGTGGAAACCCAGGACCAGCTGGATTTTCTGCAGGGGCTGGGCTGCCATTTCTATCAGGGGTATCTGCACAGCCGGCCGTTGCCGGTGGAGGCGTTCAAGAAACTCCTGAAATAACGCGGCTCTTGTATCTTGGGCCGCCCCATCCTTGACGCCGCGCTGTCGCGCATGGAACCGCGGCGCTTTCTGTGGGAGCGAGACCGGCTTGCCGGCGAAGGCGGCCTGATGGCCGGCGGGTTTGTTTGATCGTGTACATATCCATTTCTGCGGTCACGGCGACTTAGGGTTCCGCCCTTACGGCGGGTCACTTGGAAAAGCCCCAAGTAACCAAGGGCTCTTGCCCCTTTCGTTCGGTGCCTCGCTAATGCTCGGCATGCCCTCGCTCCGGTCCTGCTCCGTGGGCCCGCCGCGATCGGCCATCCATGGCCGTGCGCGGCTAACCCGGCATCCATGCCGGGTTGCCCACTGCACAGAACCTCCACTCGGCCTCTCGAGGGGGCGTACACCGCAACAGCCAAAACGAGGCGGCCTGCCAGCCGACCTCGCTCAACGTGAACGCATTACCCTGTAGGAGCTGTTGAGCGAAGCGAGGCTGCGATCTTTTGATCTTCGCGCCGGTTATGGCGCTGCAAGACCAAGATTGAATCTCCATTTCCTACACGTTTCCAGGAAACGTCCGATTTACCTTCACCCCCCCTTCACCGACCCTTCGCGCTGCACGTTGCCATGCCTCGATTCATTCGGGAGCCAGTGCATTTTGATCGTTAGCCGGCGCCCCAGAGCGCCTTGCTCAAGTCGCCTGCAGACAAGGACCTCAATCAATGGCAGTCGGTTATTACATTCGCCAAGGCGACAAGACCACCTGCGGCGGCACGGTGCTGGATGCGGAACCCTGCATTACGATGTTTGGCGAAAACCATGCCCGCGACGGGGATCGGGTTTCCTGCGGAATAACCGGTAAGACCTACGTGATCGCCGGTGGGATTTCGCATATGCGAAGCAAGGGCCGGCTCTTGGCCGGTACGCTGGACAGCCTCAGCACTTGCCCTTGCAGAGCCGAGTTGATCCCCTCGCTAAAAACGGCCACTTACTCCTCCAGAGAGGCCGTTGCGCCGCAAGGCACCCGTGCCGCAGCTCAGCCAGCCACTCCAGCATCCCGCAGCGATCCGGCAGTACCACACCCATCCAGCCATGCGCCGGCGCGAACGGCGCCCTCACCGTCTTTCAGTGAACTGCCAGGGCTGGTCTGTCAGAACCTCTGGCGCGGGTATCAACAACGCGCCGAAGCCATCGTGGCGCCGGGCGGCGTACTGATTGCCGACCCCAAGGCGCGAAATCGTGCGATCAATGCCACCTATGCGCAGTTGTGGATTGAAGATCAGCGTTTTCAATGGGCGGGACTTGCGGCGTTCGCTTCCAAGCAGGTTGGCTGTGGACTGCTGCATGCGGCGGATTCGATCGAGAAGATTCAGGGCCAGCATGAGGCGGGGCTTCGCAGTGATGACGCATTCATAAGTGGGCAACACGACACTCTTTCTGGATGTGTTTCCGCTGCATGAGTTTTACAAGGAACGGGGGCTGTGGTCGCTCAAGACTTGCCTGCCTTCACGTAGCGGTATCTATGGATCCGATAAGCCTCCAGTGCTATGGCCAATTGAGCAGAAGACTCTAAAGTTCGGTACTGACCATCAGCAAATACTACAAGCCTTCGAGGCCATTGAAGCAGGCAACATCGCTGAAAGCATTGTGCATTTGGCTTGGCACGAACAACAAAACATCTTGCAACCGGCGATGTACAGCGACCAGTGGTTGGTAAAACTGCTATTCGGAAATCATCTCGCCTACGTTACCAATTTCCCCTCTGGCGCTGCTGCAGCCGTTGAACTGACACTGGCCAGCCAGTGCCGTTCCAGCGAGGACGGACGTACGGTAGGCTTCAGCAATGATTATGTCGCCAACCTGGCCGACATCGATCAGCGTATGCCTTTCGTGCTCAAGGCTGCTGAGCAATTTGACAAGCTGCTGCAGCGCTCTGATCGCCAGCTGATTGAGCAGGCGATTCTGGACATTGTCGGAGGTCGTGGCGTGCGATGAGCCTGCTGCAACGCATAGGTTGGCGACGCGGCATCTTAGCTCTGGCAGTCGTGACTATCCTGATAGTGGCGGCGAGTCGGGCGCTTTCGGATGACCCGGAAATTGCACTGATGATTGGCGAGCCTTGGGAAGACATGCGCCAGCGCTCAACTGCGACCATAGATCCAGTTATTCCTGGCCAATTTTGGGGGAGATTACCCAAGTCGGATGCTCGCCTTCGTTTCCTGGATTCCCAATTCGGATTCGTAACCCCACTGGCCCGCTTTTTCGCCGTTAGTTTCAATAGCGATGAGTTAGTGGCAAGTGTCCGCATGTCCCCTCAGCTTGAGCCACTGCTGCTCGACGACACTCTCAAGGTTGTGCTGGATCTGCAGGAGCAATGGCATCAAGGAGGCTGGACACCCATCCGCGTCAATGAATTTCCCTCGTTCGCCGACACCCCGCAATGGCGGGCACAGCTAATGGATGAGACTACAGGCGGAAAAGCCTACTGGCATGCGGGCGACCAGTATCAGGTGATGTTGGTGGTCAATCGGTTCAGGGACGATAAGCGACCTACGGAGGAACGCTATCTCATCACGCTGTCACTCGGCGCGCCATGGGTGAATCCTTGACTTCCCATCTTGGTGACGGACGCACGGTGAGCTTCAGCAACGATTACGTTGCCAACCTGGCCGACATCGATCAGCGCATGCCTTTCGTGCTCAAGGCTGCTGAGCAGTTTGATAACCTGCTACGGCGCTCCGATCGCCAACTGATTGAACACGCAATTCTCGACATTGCCGCAGGTCGGGGCGTGCGATGAGTCTGCTACAGCGCATAGGTTGGCGAAGCGGGATCTTGGCACTGGCAGTCGTGGCTCTCCTGATAGTGGCGGCGATTCGCATGCTTTCGGATGACCCGGAAATTGCACTGATGATTGGCGAGCCTTGGGAAGATATGCGCCAGCGCTCCAGCGCAGCCATTGCTCCAGCGATTCCCGGGCACTACTGGGGACGATTACCGAAATCGGATGCCCGTCTCCGTTTCATAGATCCTCAGTACGGCTTCGTGACCCCGCTGGCTCGTTTCTTCACGGTCAGCTTCAACAAAGATGAGTCAGTCAGCAGCGTGCGGATGTCGCCGCAGATTGAGCCGTTGTTGCTCGACGATACACTCAAGACCGTGCTGGATTTGCAACAGCAATGGCATCAAGCGGGCTGGATACCGATCCGGGTCAGCTACGATCCTCCCTTCGCTGACACCCCACAATGGCGTGCCCGACTGCGGGATGTGAACAAAGGTGGCAAGGCTTATTGGCGAGCGAGCGACAGGTATCAAGTGATGTTGGTGGTCAATCGTTTCAAGGACATTAAGCGCCCAAAAGAGGAGCGCTACCTCATCACACTGCAACTTGCCACGCCATGACCCTCTACCTCAATGACAGACACACCACCAGCATCTCCTCAGTCAACCGAACGAGCTCCCCCCAAGAACCCATCTACACTGAAAAATCGCCTCGACCCAAACTCGACCCACACTGTTTCCCCTGAGATCCTACCGACGTGCCCAGCATCTACCAGATCAAACCGGCCTTTCAAAACCTCCTGCGACCATTGGTGCAACGACTGTTCAACCAGGGCACGACCGCCAACCAGATCACCCTGACAGCAGGCATCGGCTCGGTGCTGGTGGGTGCGGTGATCGCCGGTTTCGTCCAGCACCCGTGGGTATTTTTGCTGGTGCCGGCCTGGATGATCCTGCGCATGGCGCTCAATGCCATCGATGGCATGCTCGCCCGGGAGTTCAACCAGCAGTCGCATTTGGGGGCCTATCTCAATGAGCTGTGCGATATCGCCGCCGACTGTGCGCTGATCCTGCCGTTCGCCCTGCTCCCGGGCGTCAGCCTGTGGTTGGTGCTGCTGGTCGCCCTGCTCGCCTTGTTCAGCGAATACAGTGGCGTGCTGGGGCCGATGGTTGGCGCTTCGCGGCGCTATGACGGGCCCATGGGCAAAAGTGATCGGGCTTTTGTGCTGGGGGTCGTGGCGGTCGCTATTGCATTGGGCTGGATCAGCGCCCTGTGGATCAATGCCGTGTTCGCGATCATCGCCGCATTGTTGGTTTACACGCTGATCAACCGGGTCCGCCAGGGCCTCAAGGAAGTACAGGAAGACATCCCTTCAGCATAAGGACAATGCAATGCGCGAAGCTCAACATCAGACGTTCACCACCCATGACGGCGTGGAATTGTTTTACCGCTACTGGCCTGGTACCACGGCCCCGGGCGAACCACGCCAGGCCGTGCTGTTGTTTCACCGCGGCCATGAACACTCCGGGCGTATTGCCCATCTGGTGGATGAACTGAATCTGCCCGACCATGATTTCTTTGCCTGGGACGCCCGCGGTCATGGCCTCTCGCCCGGCGCCCGCGGCGACAGCCCGGGTTTTGCCACCAGCGTGCGTGACGTGCAGACCTTCTGCGATCACCTGGGCGCGGCTTACGGTATCGATGAAGAAAATATCGCGGTGATTGCCCAGAGCGTCGGTGCGGTGATCGTGGCCACCTGGGTCCACGACTACGCGCCACGCATACGCTCCCTGGTGCTGGCGTCACCGGCGTTCAAGGTCAAGCTCTACGTGCCCTTCGCGCGTCAGGGGCTGGCGCTGATGCGCCGGTGGCGAGGCAACTTTTTCGTCAACAGCTACGTTAAAGCGCGTTTTCTCAGCCATGACCCGCAAAGGGTCGCCAGCTACGACAACGACCCGCTGATCACCAAGGCGATTTCGGTCAATGTCCTGCTCGGCCTCTACGACGCTGCCGAGCGAGTGGTGGCCGATGCCCAGGCCATCCAGGTGCCGACGCAGCTGTTGATCTCCGGCGCCGATTTCGTGGTGCATCGCCGACCTCAGGAACAGTTTTTCGAGCGTCTCGGCAGCCTGCACAAGGAAAAACATGTCCTGCCAGGATTCTTCCACGACACCTTGGGTGAGCAACGTCGCGAAATCGCCGTCGCCAGCGTACGTCGTTTTATCCTGCACAACTTCGAACAACCGGCTGCCCGCCCTTCCCTGCTGGCCGCCGACCGCCTGGGCCTGACCTGCGCCGAATCAGAATCATTGGCCGCGCCATTGCCGCACAATTCCCTGCGTGACCTGTATTGGCGCATGACCCGCGCCGGCATGGGCCTCGGCAGCCGGCTGTCGTCCGGGCTCAAGCTGGGTTTCGACACCGGTTTCGACTCCGGCAGTACCCTGGACTACGTCTATCGCAACACGCCCACCGGCACGTCTGCCGTTGGCCGCCTGATCGATCGTAACTACCTGGACTCTATCGGTTGGCGTGGCATTCGCCAACGCAAGCTGCATGTCGAGGAACTGCTGCGCCTGGCCATGGCGCAATTGCGTGATCAGGGTCGCGAAGTGCGCATCGTCGACATCGCCGCCGGGCACGGGCGCTACATTCTGGAAGCCTTGCAGGGCATCGACCCGCTGCCCGAGTCGATCCTGTTGCGCGACTACAGCGACATCAACGTGCGCGACGGCGGTGCGCTGATCCGCGACAAAGGCCTGGAGGCCATCGCCCGATTCGTCAAGGGCGATGCCTTCGACCGCGCCGACCTCGCCGCACTCGATCCCAAGCCGACCCTGGCGGTGGTGTCCGGCCTGTACGAGCTGTTCGCCGACAACCAGATGGTCAGTGGCTCGCTCGCCGGACTGGCCGACGCCGTGGAACCCGGTGGCTATCTGGTCTACACCGGCCAGCCCTGGCACCCGCAGCTGGAACTGATCGCCCGCGCCTTGACCAGTCACCGTGAAGGCCAGGCCTGGGTCATGCGCCGGCGTACCCAGGCGGAAATGGACCAACTCGTAGCCGCCGCCGGCTTTCGCAAGATCGGCATGCGGGTCGATGAATGGGGCATTTTCAGCGTATCCCTGGCGCAACGGATGCAATGATGCCCCTGAATGCCACATCCGCACGCGAACCGGGCCTGTTGAAACCGGCACTGCTCTGGCTGTTGCTGTTGGCCCCGCTGTTCTTCGCCACCTACGGCTTCGCCACCTGGGTCACCACTCAACGGGACGATGTCGCCAGCCTGGTGTTCGACTGGGAAACCCGGATGCCGTTCTGGGCCTGGAGCATCGTCCCGTACTGGTCCATCGACCTGCTCTACGGCCTGTCGCTGTTGCTGCCCGCCAGTCGCCTGGAACTCAGGCGCCATGCCCTGCGCCTGATCACCGCCCAGTTGATCGCAGTCAGTTGTTTTCTGATCTGGCCGTTGCGCTTCACCTTTGCCCGGCCCGAACTGGACGGCGTGTTCGGCTGGCTGTTCGATGTCCTGGCAGGTTTCGACAAGCCGTTCAATCAGGCTCCCTCCCTGCACATCGCGCTGCTGGTGGTGTTATGGAGTTGCTACCAGCGGCACTTGCGGGGCCTGTGGCGCGGGTTGATGCATGGCTGGTTCATCCTGATCGGGCTGTCGGTGCTGACCACTTACCAGCACCATTTCGTCGACCTGCCCACCGGTGCGCTGCTCGGCTGGCTGTGCGTCTGGCTGTGGCCACTGGAGGGTCCCGACCCTCTGCACGGAGCTCGCCTGGCTGTGGATAGAAAACGCTGGCAACTGGCGCTGTATTACAGCTTGGGTGCCGCAGCCTTCATGATCCCGGCCTTTTCGATGAGGGGCGCGTGGCTGTGGTTGATCTGGCCAGCAGTGGCCCTGTTGCTGGTAGCGCTCAATTACGCCGTGCTGGATGCTCGCGGTTTCCAGAAACGTGCCGACGGACGTCTGTCCCCCGCGGCACGCTGGCTGCTGGCACCCTACCTGGCGGCGGCGTGGCTCAACTCGCGCCTGTGGACCCGCCACCACCCGCAGCCCGACCGGGTGATCGATCACGTTTGGCTCGGACGCCTGCCAGGCCGACAGGAACTGCAGCACTCGCCCTTTCGGGCGGTACTCGATCTGTGTGTAGAGCTATCGCTGAACGCGGATTCGGTGACTTACCGCTCGCTGCCGCTACTGGACCTGACGGTACCCACCGCCGCGCAATGCCAGGCAGCGGCCGAGGCGATCGAAAGCCTGCGCCAGCAAGGTCCGCTGCTGGTCTGCTGCGCCCTGGGCTATTCACGCAGTGCCATCGCGGTCGCCGCGTGGCTGCTGCACAGCGGCAGGGCAGCCAGTGTCGATGACGCCATCCTGCTGATTCAGCGTGCACGTCCGGGGATCGTTCTGAGCACTGCGCACCGACAGGTGCTGCAGCAGTTACCGGAGCACGCCTGTGTCCACTGATATGCAGCTGCAAACGACCGCCAGCCTGTTGCGCCGTGGTGGTTCGCTGGACCGGCTGTCTACCGGGCTGACGCTGCTGGGGGCCTTGCTCGGCCTGGGCCAATATGTCGTGGCCAGCCCGGGAACCTGGGGGTTGACCTGCAGCGGCGCGCTGCTGGTGCTGGGCCTGTGGCAAAAATACTGGGCACTGCGGGTCGCGTTCGATGCCGATCTGTTCCAGCATCTGGCCGCCCGTGCACAAGACCTTCCCGAACGCACCCAGGCCCTGGACCATGCGCTGACGGCGCTGGGCCTGCAGCCCGCCGACCGTGGCGGTCGTCCCTGGCACGAACGGATCTCTGGCGCTCTGACGTTGTTACGCCGCCAGGCATTGCTGGTGGCGGCACAAGTGCTGCTGACCCTGGTTTTCATTGTGGCCGGCCCCTGGCTGACCTTTGCTGGATAAGGAGTTTTCATGCTCGCAACCGCGGTTGCCACCCTCATCATCTCGGGCGCCCGCCTGCTCACCGGCGCCCGCAGCCTGTGGCTCGGGTGTGCGCCGCAGGCGGTGCAGCGCATCTACTTTGCCAACCACAGCAGCCATGGCGACTTCGTGTTGTTGTGGGCCTCCTTGCCGCCCACCTTGCGCCGCATCACCCGGCCGGTGGCCGGCGCCGATTACTGGCTCAAAAGCCCGCTGCGCCGTTACATCATCAACCGGGTGTTCAATGGCGTAATGATCGACCGTGAACGCAAGGAGAGCGACTACAACCCCTTGCAACCGATGCTCGATGCCCTGGAAAACGGCGATTCGCTGATCATTTTCCCTGAAGGCACGCGCAACCCCGAGGACGGCCTGCTGCCGTTCAAAAGCGGGCTGTACCACCTGGCAAAAGCCTATCCCCAGGCTCAATTGATCCCGGTGTGGATCGCCAACCTCAACCGCGTCATGCCCAAAGGCCGCGTCCTGCCGCTGCCGCTGTTATGCACCATCAGCTTTGGCGCCGCCCTGGCCCTCGGCGAAGAAGAAACCAAGGCGCAATTTCTTGAACGCAGCCGCGACGCGCTGTTGAGCCTGGCCGAGGAGCAAGCCTGACATGGACAGACAAACCCTGATGTTGTTTGGCGGGATTGGCGCGTTTCTGCTGCTGGCCTCGGTGATCGGTTTCATGCTCAAGCGGCGCGCTGGCGGCACGGCGAACCCGGTGATCGACAACCTCAACGCCCGGATCAATGCCTGGTGGGTCATGGTGCTGGTGATCGGTATCGCCTTCTGGCTCGGCACCACGGCGGTGATCCTGTTGTTCTACACCGTGTCTTTCTACGCCCTGCGCGAATTCATGACCCTCACGCCGACCCGCCGCAGCGACTACCCGGCACTGGTGGCGGCGTTCTACCTGGCACTGCCGCTGCAGTACCTGCTCATCTACTACGACTGGTACGGGCTGTTTTCGATCTTCATCCCGGTGTACGTGTTCCTGCTCCTGCCGATCCTCGCGTCCCTGGGCGGCGACAGCACGCACTTTCTCGAACGCGCCTCGAAAGTCCAATGGGGCTTGATGATCGCGGTGTTCTGTGTGTCCCACGTGCCCGCCCTGCTGACCCTCGATATCGCCGGCTATCAAGGGCGAAACCTGCTGTTGATCGCCTATCTGGTGATCGTGGTGCAGATGTCGGATGTACTGCAGTACGTCTGCGGAAAACTGTTCGGCAAACGCAAGATCGCCCCCAAGCTGTCGCCGTCCAAGACGGTGGAAGGCTTTGTCGGTGGCATCCTCCTGGCGTCGTTGATCGGTTGTGCCTTGTGGTGGATCACGCCGTTCAATCCCTGGCAGTCACTGCTCATCGCCCTGCTGATCAACCTGCTGGGGTTCGCCGGCGGCATTGTGATGTCGGCAATCAAGCGCGACCGTGGCGTGAAGGATTGGGGGCACATGATCGAAGGCCACGGCGGCATGCTCGACCGCCTGGATTCGGTGTGCTTTGCGGCGCCGATCTTCTTTCACCTGGTCCGGTATGGGTGGACCTGATGGCATGGACCCACCCTGCAAAAAAAAAGACCCCGACAGGTCGGGGTCTTTTGGCTTCAGCCGGCAGCGTCGTACTCAGACGACCCTGCGCGGGGTCCGACTCAATGCTGCAGAGCCGGTTTTTGCGTCCCGTTGATCGGGATGCGTTTGGCTTTCGCCTCTTCCGGAATCACCCGCAACAGGTCGATGCTCAACAGACCGTTGCTCAGGCCGGCGGCCTTGATTTCGATATGGTCCGCCAGGCGGAAGGACAGTTTGAAGGCCCGCTGGGCGATGCCCTGGTACAGATAAGTGACGTCTTCGTTCGCGTCACGTTTGCCGCCACTGATGGTCAGCACACCTTTTTCCACTTGCAGCTCCAGGTCTTCTTCCTGGAAGCCGGCGGCCGCCACGACGATGCGGTATTGGTCGTCGCCGTGTTTTTCCACGTTGTAGGGTGGATAGGTGCTGCCTGGTTCGTTGCGCAGGGCGGTTTCGAACAGGTCATTGAAACGGTCGAAGCCCACCGAGGAACGGAACAGCGGGGCCATGGAAAATGCAGTACTCATGATTCAAATCTCCTGAAAACAGATCAGCAAGTTTTTTTGTCTCCGCGACCCGGATTCGGCATCGCGTAATTCCAAAATAGGGACCGCTGACTGGTTTTCAAGAGGGTATTTTCAGATTTTTTTCAGGCCGCTTCGGCCACCTGCAGCCCCAGTAAACGCGAGACCTGGTCCAGTTCGGTTTCACGGCGCAGGACAGTGAACAGCTCTACCGCTTCGGGATAATTGCGGGTCAGCATCGCCAGCCACTGCTTCAAGCGACCGGGCGATTGACGCGGGGTCATCTGCGCCTTGGCCTGCAGCCAGAAGTCCTGGATCAGCGGCAGCAGTTCGGCCCAGGTCATCTCGACCACTTCCTCACCGGCACGTGCCGCAGCGATTTGCCGGGCCAGATCGGGGCGCGAGACCAGGCCGCGACCGAGCATGATGTCTTCCACACCGCTGATCTCGCGGCAACGGCGCCAGTCCTCGACGCTCCAGATATCGCCATTGGCAAACACCGGCACCTTGACCACGTCCTGCACCCGCGGGATCCACTCCCAATGGGCCGGTGGCTTGTAACCGTCAGTCTTGGTCCGCGCATGCACCACAATGTGCGCCGCGCCGCCTTCAGCCAGGGCCGTGGCGCAGACCAGGGCGCCGTCGGGGCTGTCGAACCCGAGGCGCATCTTGGCGGTCACCGGGATGTGCGCCGGTACCGCGCGACGCACGTGTTCGACGATTTCGTTGAGCAGTTCCGGTTCCTTGAGCAATACCGCACCGCCACGGGACTTGTTGACGGTCTTGGCCGGGCAGCCGAAGTTCAGGTCGATGACCTCGGAACCGAGCTCGCAGGCCAGCGCGGCGTTTTCCGCCAGGCACACCGGATCGGACCCGAGCAACTGCACCCGCAACGGCACGCCGGACGCAGTGCGGGCGCCGGTCAGCAGTTCCGGACCGAACTTGTGGTAATAGGCAGGGGTGAGCAGCTGATCGTTGATCCGGATGAACTCGGTCACGCACCAGTCGATACCGCCCACACGGGTCAGCACGTCCCGCAGGATGTTGTCGACCAACCCCTCCATGGGCGCCAAAGCAATTTGCATGAAAAACACACTCGACGAAAAACGTGCGGCAGTTTACCGGGTTTCAGAAGAAATCCGCAGAACATCGCAGATCCCCTGTAGGAGCGAGCTTGCTCCGGGCGGCGTTCCGACGAAAATCGTCAACGATAACGCGACAAGCCTGATTCCCCGCAGCGCTCTCAGGTTTTTCGTCGGAGCGCCGCCCGGAGCAAGCTCGCTCCTACAAGGATTAGATCTTGGTCGTATCCAACATCTGCAACGCCGGGCCGTAACCCTCGATAAACTCCACCGGCATGCGCTTGGGCTTGCCAGTCGACAGTTCGATACAGACAAAGGTGGTCTGCGCCCGCAGCAACGTGGTGTTGTCGCTGGGGCGCTTCAACTGGAAGTGCCGGGTCATTTTCAGGCGCTGGTCCCAATCGACGATCCAGGTCGCCAACTGCAACTCATCGTCTTCATAGGCGGCCGCCAGGTAATCGATCTCGTGCCGCACCACCGCCATCGCCCGGTCCAGCCGCCGGTACTCGACCAGGTCCAGGCCGAGCCGCTGGGAGTGGCGCCAGGCGCAGCGTTCGAGCCAGGTCACATACACCGCGTTATTGGCGTGACCCAGCCCGTCGATGTCCTCGGCGCCCACTTGCAGATCAATGATAAACGGCGTTGCCCGATCCCAGCCCATGCCCCACTCCCGGTCAGATGATGTCGACCGGGGCAGTGTAACGGATGCTCAAGCCGATTGGCGCGATTGCAGGCTACGACCGGACAGCAGTGCCAGCACGCCATCGATCACCCGGGGATCGGCCAGCACCCGTTGATGACCGCCCTCTTCCAGGCGCAACAGACGGCTGTCGAACCAGGCTTCGTGGATCAGCTGGGATTCCTTGACCGAGACATAGTTGTCGTCTTCGGCATGCACGATCAGGCCGGGCATGTCGAGCTGATAGTGCGCGACATCCAGCGTCGCGGCACGCATGCCGACGTCTCGCTCGACCTGACGGATGAACGCCGAACGGGCTTTGGGCGGCAGCCGCACGTAACGCGCGAAGCCGCGCAGCACCCCGAGGATGCGTGCCGGGGCAGCGATGGTCACCAGGGTTTCGGTACGCAGGCCCAACTGCACGGCGAGCATGGCACTGGCGCCGCCCATGGAGTGGCCGATGACCGCCTGCAGGGGCGGCAACTCGGCAGCCGCCTCAAGCATGGCCCGGGCGAACAGCACCAGATTCGCTTCATGGCCGGGTGAGCGACCGTGGGCGGGACCGTCCAGCGCCACTACGGTGTAACCGGCATCGACCAGCGCGGTGATCAGGCTGGCAAACTGCGTCGGCCGACCTTCCCAACCGTGCATCAGCAACACCGCCGGGCCCTGCCCCCAACGCAAGGCCGAGAGGCCGAAGCGCAAGGTGATCCGTTCGGATTTGGCCAGCAGCGGCAATTCCCAGTCACGCGGCGGCAGGTCCCGCGGCGTCATGAACGCCAGTCGCATTTTGCTTGCGACCAGTTGTGGTGCGAACCAGCCCAAGGTGCCATTAACGCCACGAACCCACTTCAACGTGCTCATCGCTCTCACTCCCCAGGCTGACGCCTTCAGGTCACAGCACCGCCGACTTGGCGGCGCGCAGCAGTCGATCGGACAACTCTCCCGGCCCCAGCGCGCGTGCCAGGGCCAGGCCACCGACCATCAAGGCCATGTCGGCCAGGGCTTTGTCGGTGTCTTCGGGGCTGGCCGCCAACTGCGCGACCATCATTTCCACATGCTCATTCAAGGCCACTCGAAATTCGTCCGGCAGCCGGCCCAGCTCGCCGACAGACGCCGGGATCGGGCACGCTGAGTCAGAGGAATCACGGTGCTTGCGTGACAGGTAGAACGCCGCGACCAGGGCGCGACGCTCTTCGCCGGTCAACTCGGCATCCATGTCGGCGATCAAGCCACGGCGATGACTGAGCAATTGCTTGAACGCTTCCAGCATCATCGCGTCCTTGCTGTCGAAGTGGGCGTAGAAACCGCCGACGGTCAGGCCGGCTGCGCCCATCACTTCGCCCACGCTCGGTTCGGCCGGGCCGCGCTGGATCAGCGCTGCGCTGGCGGCCTTGAGAATGCGTTCGCGGGTTTGAGCTTTTTTATCGTTCATCGTTGCCTCCGAATATTACGACTAGAATATTATTCTCATAATAATTTTCCGCAAGTCGTGGATGTGACCGCTGGTCTGAAGAACAGTTTGAAAGAAAGGGGGGATTTGGCCAAACGCCAGACAAACAAAAGGGCCATTCAATGATTGAATGACCCCTATAAATCCCGCAGAGCGGGTAATCGTGGCGTCCCCTAGGGGACTCGAACCCCTGTTACCGCCGTGAAAGGGCGGTGTCCTAGGCCACTAGACGAAGGGGACGCAAAACCTTCTATACAACTGATCAGTGCTGAGAGCTGATCGATTCAAGGCCGGTGTGGCCAGACCTTGAACTGTAAAATTGGTGGAGCTTAGCGGGATCGAACCGCTGACCTCCTGCATGCCATGCAGGCGCTCTCCCAGCTGAGCTAAAGCCCCGGATTTTTCGCCTCGCGGCGGAGCGACATCTTGCAACATCGCTTCTGTAAAACTGGCGTCCCCTAGGGGACTCGAACCCCTGTTACCGCCGTGAAAGGGCGGTGTCCTAGGCCACTAGACGAAGGGGACGCAAACCCTTCTATACAACAGATCAACGCTGAGTGTTGATCGCTTCAAGGCCGGTGTGGCCAGGCCTTGAAGTGTAAATTGGTGGAGCTAGACGGGATCGAACCGTCGACCTCTTGCATGCCATGCAAGCGCTCTCCCAGCTGAGCTATAGCCCCTCATCGTTGATGTCATCGCTGAGGACGGGGCGAATCTTAAGGGCGTATCGAAAGCCTGTCAAATTTATTTTTGAAATATTTCAAAGTTTTTTGCCGACATAACAATCACTTACCGCCCTCCCCCCCGAAAACACCGGGGTTCAGGAATGATCGCTGTAGGAGCCGGCTTGCTGGCGAAAGCGTTTTCACTGGCATCGCAAGGCTCGAGGCCGCCTTCGCCGGCAAGCCGGCTCCTACAATGTCAGGCGCGCAGGATCAGGCGATATTGCCCAGCAGTTTTTCCCACTCCTTGTTTTCTTTCTTCGACACGCCGCCCAGCAGGTCGATGGCCTGGCGCAGACGGAAACGGGTCAGGTCCGGACCGAGGATCTCCATCGCATCGAGCACCGACACCGAACTGGCCTGGCCGGTGATCGCGGCGAACATCAGTGGCATGGCGTCACGCAACTTCAGCTCCAGGGAGTCGACCACCGCCTGGATCGTCGCGGTGATGTTGTCCTTCTCCCACTGACGCAGGCTTTCGAGTTTCCACAGGATCAACTGCATCAACTGGCGAACCTGATCGCTCGAGAGCTTTTTCGATTCGAACAGCCTGGCATCCGGATTGACCCCACCGGCGAAGAAGAAACCCGCCAGTGGTGCCACCTGGCTGAAGGTTTCAACCCGGCCTTGCACGTGCGGCGCGATCTTCATCATGTATTCAGGGTTCAGCGCCCAGGTTTGCAGGCGCGAAGCGAACTCTTCCACCGGCAGGTCACGCAGCCACTGGCCGTTGAGCCACGATAGCTTCTCGATGTCGAAAATCGGGCCGCCGAGGGAGACGCGGCTCAGGTCGAAGTGGTCGACCATTTCCTGCAGCGAGAACTTCTCGCGCTCGTCCGGCATCGACCAGCCCATGCGGCCGAGGTAGTTGAGCATGGCTTCCGGCATGAAACCCATGCGCTCGTAGAACGTGACCGAGGTCGGGTTCTTGCGCTTGGACAGCTTGCTCTTGTCCGGGTTACGCAGCAGCGGCATGTAGCACAGCTCCGGCTGTTCCCAGCCAAAGTATTCGTACAGCAGAATGAGTTTCGGTGCCGATGGCAGCCATTCTTCACCGCGCAGGACGTGAGTGATGCCCATCAGATGGTCGTCGACCACGTTGGCCAGGAAGTACGTCGGCAGGCCGTCGGTCTTCATCAGCACTTGCATGTCCATGCGATCCCACGGGATCTCGACGTCGCCACGCAGCATGTCCGGCACCACACAGACGCCTTCGCTCGGCACCTTCATGCGGATCACATGAGGTTCGCCGGCGGCCAGGCGGGCAGCCACTTCTTCCTTGGACAGCAACAGCGCACGGCCGTCGTAACGCGGGGTTTCGCCACGGGCCATTTGTTCGGCGCGCATCTGGTCCAGCTCTTCGGCGGTGCAGAAGCACGGGAAGGCGTGGCCCATCTCGACCAGCTGCTGGCAATACTTCTGATAGATATCGCCGCGCTCGCTCTGCCGGTAAGGACCGTGCGGACCGCCGACGTCCGGGCCTTCGCTCCAGTCGATGCCCAGCCAGCGCAGGGCGTCGAAAATCTGCTGTTCGGACTCGCGGGTCGAACGCAACTGATCGGTGTCCTCGATCCGCAGGATGAACTCACCGCCGTGCTGCTTGGCAAAGCAGTAGTTGAACAAAGCGATGTAAGCGGTACCTACGTGGGGATCCCCGGTAGGCGATGGCGCGATGCGAGTGCGGACGGTGGTCATGGCATGTCTCGAAAAGAATGAAAAGCGAAGATAAAACAGGGGGCGAATGGTAACAGGCGTAGCCTGCCTGGCTCCAGTCGGTGGGGCATATAAGCCATTATTGCGTTGGGGGGGGTCAGCTTTGTGGCGGTGTTGCCTGCCAGGCGCTGGCAGGCTGGACTGAAGGCTGGGGAAGCGCACCAATTGATAGGTGTAGCGCTCCGACGGGCCTCATCGCGAGCAAGCTCGCTCCCACAGGGGTTGTCGGTGCTCACACACTCTGTGTCCATCTCCCATAGGGATTGAAGGTGTTCACACACTCTGTGTCCATCTCCCATAGGGATTGAAGGTGTTCACACACTCTGTGTCCATCTCCCATAGGGATTGAAGGTGTTCACACACTCTGTGTCCATCTCCAACAAGGGTTGAAGGTGTTCACACACTCTGTGTCCATCTCCAACAAGGATTGAAGGTGTTCACACACTCTGTGTCCATCTCCAACAAGGGTTGAAGGTGTTCACACACTCTGTGTCCATCTCCAACAAGGGTTGAAGGTGTTCACACACTCTGTGTCCATCTCCAACAAGGGTTGAAGGTGTTCACACACTCTGTGTCCATCTCCAACAAGGATTGAAGGTGTTCACACACTCTGTGTCCATCTCCAACAAGGGTTGAAGGTGTTCACACACTCTGTGTCCATCTCCAACAAGGGTTGAAGGTGTTCACACACTCTGTGTCCATCTCCAACAAGGATTGAAGGTGTTCACAACTATGTGCCCACCCACAATCCCTGTGGGAGCGAGCTTGCTCGCGATGAGGCCGGCCCATTCACCGCACATCTCAAACAGTGATCAACCGCTCCCGCAACTTGCTGATTTCATCACGCAGCTGCGCCGCCGCTTCGAATTCCAGGTCGCGGGCGAGCTGGTACATCTTCTCTTCCAAGGCTTTAATGCGTTTGGCGATTTCCCCCGGCGAACGCAGTTCGGCTTCGTACCTGGCACTTTCCTCGGCGGCCTTGGCCATGCCCTTGCGCTTCTTGCTGCGCGAACCCGGCACGGTGGCGCCTTCCATGATGTCGGCCACGTCCTTGAACACCCCCTTGGGCGTGATGCCGTTGGCCAGGTTGAAGGCGATCTGCTTGTCGCGACGCCGTTCGGTCTCGCCGATCGCCCGCTCCATGGAACCGGTGATCCGATCCGCATACAGAATTGCCCGGCCATTGAGATTGCGCGCCGCGCGCCCGATGGTCTGGATCAGCGAGCGCTCGGAACGCAGAAAGCCTTCCTTGTCCGCATCGAGAATCGCCACCAGCGACACTTCCGGCATGTCCAGGCCTTCCCGCAGCAGGTTGATCCCCACCAACACATCGAAGGTGCCCAGGCGCAGATCACGGATGATCTCGACCCGCTCCACAGTGTCGATGTCCGAGTGCAGATAGCGCACGCGCACGCCGTGGTCGGCCAGGTAATCGGTCAAGTCCTCGGACATGCGCTTGGTCAGCGTGGTCACCAGCACCCGCTCTTCCAGCGCCACGCGTTTGCCGATTTCCGAGAGCAGATCGTCGACCTGAGTCAGTGCCGGGCGGATTTCGATTTGCGGGTCCACCAGGCCCGTCGGACGCACCAGTTGCTCGACGACGCGACCGGCGTGTTCCGCCTCATAATTGCCCGGCGTCGCCGAGACAAAAATCGTCTGCGGGCTGATGTTTTCGAATTCGTCGAACCGCATCGGCCGGTTATCCAGCGCCGACGGCAGGCGGAAACCGTATTCCACCAGCGTTTCCTTGCGCGAGCGGTCACCCTTATACATCGCGCCGACCTGCGGCACGCTGACGTGGGACTCGTCGATCACCAGCAAGGCATCGGCCGGCAGGTAGTCGAACAAGGTCGGCGGCGCCTGGCCGGATTCACGGCCCGACAGGTAGCGCGAGTAGTTTTCGATGCCGTTGCAGTAACCCAGCTCGAGGATCATCTCCAGGTCGAAACGGGTGCGCTGTTCCAGGCGCTGGGCTTCCACCAGCTTGTTGTTGGAGCGCAGGTAGTCCAGACGCTCCTGCAGCTCGACCTTGATCCCCTCCACGGCACCCAGCAGGGTTTCCCGCGGCGTCACGTAGTGGCTTTTCGGGTAGAAGGTGAACCGCGGCAGCTTGCGGATCACTTCGCCGGTCAGCGGATCGAAGGCTGACAGGCTCTCGACTTCGTCATCGAACAGCTCGATGCGAATCGCTTCGAAATCGGATTCTGCCGGATGGATATCGATCACATCGCCGCGCACCCGGAAGGTCGCACGGGCGAACTCCATATCGTTGCGGGTGTATTGCAGGTCGGCGAGCCGGCGCAGCAGCGCACGCTGATCGAGTTTGTCGCCACGATCCACATGCAGCACCATCTTCAAATAGGTTTCCGGGCTACCCAGACCGTAGATGCACGACACTGTGGTGACGATGATCGCGTCCTTGCGCTCGAGCAACGCCTTGGTGGCGGACAGACGCATCTGCTCGATGTGGTCGTTGATCGAGGCATCTTTCTCGATGAAGGTGTCCGAGGACGGCACGTAAGCTTCGGGCTGGTAGTAGTCGTAGTACGAAACGAAGTATTCCACCGCGTTGTTCGGGAAGAACGCCTTGAATTCGCCGTATAACTGCGCGGCCAGGGTCTTGTTCGGCGCCAGCACCAGGGTCGGGCGCTGCACCTGGGCGATGACGTTGGCGATGCTGAAGGTCTTGCCCGAGCCGGTCACACCCAGCAACGTCTGGTGCGCCAGCCCGGCTTCGATGCCCTCGACCATCAGGCGGATGGCTTCCGGCTGATCGCCGGCGGGCTCGAAGCGGGTGACTAGCTGGAATTCAGACATACAAAACCTCTGGGTTCGCGCCTGGCCGGTCAAACCGGACAGCAACGAAAAAGACCGCAAACGACCGATGTCGCCCGAGGAAAAAACTGGGATTGTGCTCAATGTGGCGCCGAATGCCCGCGCTTTCAAGGCAAACGTCCTACAACCCTTGAAGTCTTTGACGCAATCAATCGACGAACGATCGAAAAATAATCGAGAAAACCTCGGTTAAAAGCCGAAATGCCTGTCGCCTTAAATCAGTGATGGCCTCTATACTAGCTCCCCGTTTGTGCACCGCTCTAGTGCATTCGGCTGGAGCGCGACACGTCCCTCCACTCTCCATTCAGAGCCGCCGCAAAAATGAGCCTGTTCTCCGCTGTCGAAATGGCACCACGCGATCCAATCCTGGGCCTCAACGAAGCATTCAACGCCGATACCCGTACCAACAAGGTCAACCTGGGGGTCGGTGTTTATTGCAACGAGGAGGGGCGAATTCCACTCCTGCGCGCCGTTGTCGAAGCCGAGACGACTCGCGTCGCTCAACATGCTTCCCGTGGCTATTTGCCGATCGACGGCATCGCGGCCTACGATCAGGCTGTGCAGAAACTGCTGTTCGGCAATGACTCGCCGCTGATCGCTGCCGGTCGCGTCATCACCACCCAGGCCGTCGGCGGTACCGGCGCCCTGAAAATCGGCGCCGACTTCCTCAAGCAACTGCTGCCGAACGCCGTCGTGGCGATCAGCGACCCGAGCTGGGAAAACCACCGCGCGCTGTTCGAAACCGCCGGCTTTCCGGTGCAGAACTACCGCTACTACGACGCCGCGACCCACGACGTCAACCGTGCCGGCCTGCTGGAAGACCTGAACGCCCTGCCGTCCGGTTCGATCGTGGTGCTGCATGCGTGCTGCCATAACCCGACCGGCGTCGACCTGAGCCCGGCAGACTGGAACAACGTACTGGAGGTGGTGAAAGCCAAAGGTCACGTGCCATTCCTCGACATGGCCTACCAGGGCTTTGGCGATGGCATCGACGAAGACGCCGCTGCCGTGCGCCTGTTCGCCGAATCGGGCCTGACCTTCTTCGTCTCCAGCTCGTTCTCCAAATCCTTCTCGTTGTACGGCGAGCGCGTCGGCGCCCTGTCGATCGTCAGCGAATCGAAAGAAGAAAGCGCCCGCGTGCTGTCGCAGGTCAAACGTGTGATCCGCACCAACTACTCCAACCCGCCGACCCACGGTGCCAGCATTGTCGCCGCCGTGCTGAACAGCCCGCAATTGCGCGCACAGTGGGAAGAAGAACTGGCCGAAATGCGCCTGCGGATTCGCGGCATGCGCACCCAGATGGTCGACCTGCTGGCCCGGAAAGCGCCCCAGCGTGATTTCAGCTTCGTCGGTCGCCAGCGCGGCATGTTCTCCTACTCCGGCCTGACCGTTGAGCAAGTGACCCGCCTGCGCAACGAGTTCGGCATCTACGCCCTGGACACCGGCCGTATCTGTGTTGCGGCGTTGAACCAGAGCAACATCGACGTCGTGACGGATGCGATCGTTCAGGTGATTTGATCCAGCTTGGCGATGTGAAACGGGAAGCCTATGGGCTTCCCGTTTTTATTTGGCTCAGATAATTTTCAACCCGCCAACCAAGCGCTCTAGACTGCACACATCTGCCCCCCCCTGTAGGAGCTGGCTTGCCAGCGAAGGCCTCAAGCCATGCATCGCCCATGAAAACGCCTTCGCCAGCAAGCCGGCTCCTACAGGTTTTGTGTACACCCGAGAATTTGATGAGAACCCACATGAAAAACGATGACCTACGCGCCGAGCGCGATGACCTGGATGACCTGGATGCCTTCGTCCCGCGCACCCCGGCCAAACGCGGGAACAACCTGGTAATGCAAGTGGCCGCTGGCGTCTTCCTCGGCGGCCTGGCCTTGTGGCTGGTGCAACTGGCCGCGACGATGCTGTACGCCAAACTGATGCTCGGCACCCTGACCTTCGGCGGTTAAGCCAGTTCGGTTGCTCGCTGGCTGGCGGCATCGTCATAGGCCACATACAGCGATTCGGCGACCTGACTTTTGATCGCCTTGGTGCTTTCCAGGCCGAGGACAAAGCCTTCGGCCTTGCCACCGGCGCGGTTCAATTCGTCAGCGGTGCTGGCCTGAGTGATCGCGTCGAACAACTTCTCCGCGTGAGGGCCAACCCCTTTGGGCAGACTGATCTGAGCGATACTCATGCAAGCACCTCGTGGTGGCGAGGCGTGAAGACTGGGTGATTCATGGCGCGTACCTTTTCGGCGAATGGCCGGCAGCGCGTGTAACCACTTCCGGGCGGCCATGGTAGACCTCCGGGGCCATTCTGGTAACCGTCAATGATCGATAAACCACCGTCCGTCTCATCGAAACCGTCCGATCGCCAACAGATGCTTGACTTCTCTTTTTGAATCAGTAACATACACGGCATTCCGCGATAGCTCAGTTGGTAGAGCAAGTGACTGTTAATCACTGGGTCCCTGGTTCGAGTCCAGGTCGTGGAGCCAGACAGCAAAATCGAAAAGCCCCCGAATCGAAAGGTTCGGGGGCTTTTTTGTGGCTGTCATAAAGTCAAAAGATCGCAGCCTGCGGCAGCTCCTACATTGGATTGGCGTACGCCTGTAGGAGCTGCCGCAGGCTGCGATCTTTTGATCTACCGCCTTTTACCAAGTAGTGCCGTCAGACATGCTCACTGCTTTTCGCCTGCACCGCCCGCGGTTCTGCATGCCCATGCTCTGCCTCGACCACCGGAATCTCCTTGCCGTCGCAGTCGTGCAGCTTGCCTTCGCTGAAATAATCCCCTTCGCGCAAGGCCGCCAGGTCCTGGTAACGCAGCACCCGCTCGGTACCTGCCGCAAACACCGATTGCTGGTCGGAGTTGCCGGCGGTGAGGTGGTTGAAGGTCAGGTTCAGCGCGATGGCCATGATCGCCGAGGAGCTGATGCCCGAGTGGAAGATCGTGGCGAACCAGCTTGGGAAGTGGTCGTAGAAGTTCGGTGCGGCGATGGGGATCATGCCGAAGCCGATGGACGTGGCAACAATGATCAGGTTGACGTTGTTGCGGTAGTCGACCTTGGACAGCGTACGAATGCCGCTGGCGGCCACGGTGCCGAACAACACGATGCCGGCTCCGCCAAGCACCGAGGTCGGTACCGCGGCAATCACCCGGCCCATGAACGGCAGCAGTCCGAGGATCACCAGGAACAAGCCGCCGGTAGCCACCACAAAACGGCTCTTGATCCCGGTCACGGCCACCAGCCCGACGTTCTGGGCAAAGGCGCTTTGGGTGAACGAGCCAAAGATCGGCGCGATCATGCTCGACAGCATGTCGGCACGCAGGCCGTTGCCCAGGCGTTTGGAATCAACCTTGGTGCCGATGATTTCACCGACCGCCAGAATGTCCGCCGACGTCTCCACCAGGGTCACCATGACCACGATGCACATCGACAGAATCGCCGCAAAGTGGAACGTCGGCATGCCGAAGTGGAACGGGGTCGGGAAGCCGAACATCGGGCCTTGGGTCACCGACGAGAAGTCCGCCATACCGAGGAACACCGCGACCACCGTACCGATGACCATGGCCAGCAGAATCGACAACCGGGAGATGGTCGCGCTGCCGATCTTGCTCAGCAACAGGACCAGCACCAGCGTCATCGCCGCCAGGCCGATGTTGGCCATGCTGCCGAAGTCCGGCGCATGACTGTTGCCGCCCATGGCCCAGCGCGCGGCCACCGGCATCAGCGTCAGGCCGATGGTGGTGATGACGATCCCCGTCACCAGCGGCGGGAAGAATTTGGTAATGCGCGAGAACACCGGCGTTATCAGTAAACCGATCAGGGACGCGGCAATCACCGCCCCGAGAATCGACTGGAAGCCACCCTCCCCGCCACTGCTGACAATCGCCACCATGGTCGCGACGCCAGAGAACGACACGCCCTGCACCAGCGGCAACTGGCAACCGAAAAACGGTAGACCCAGTGTTTGCAGCAACGTCGCCAGGCCTCCCGCAAACAATGAAGCAGCAATCAACAAACCGATGTCCGCCGGCGAGAGCCCGGCCGCCTGGCCGATGATCAAAGGCACCGCGACGATGCCGCCGTACATGGTCAGAACATGTTGCAGGCCGTAAGCCATATTCGCGCCGACCCCGAGATTTTCATCCTCGGGCCGTTGGTGTGAAACAGAGGGCGTTTTCATGGTTTGGGGGGTTCCCTGGTTTTTGTTGTGCGCACACTGTATTCAATACTTATGACAAATGTCTATAGAGTTGTATACAACTCATCGGTCAGATTATCGACATGTGCCCAAATTGCCCCATGCAATCTTGCAATGAGCCTCCTATGCGGGCTCGATCAACCGCCCAAGCACCCTCTTCAACCCTGCATGCTCCGGCACGCGAATCCCGAACTCGCGCTCCAGCAGCGCCACCAGTTCCTGTACATCCACCACCTGCCGCCGCTCGCTCTCGCTGCCGACCCGGTGAATCGCAAAGCTGCCGTTGTTCAGCGTACGCCGCCATCCGTCCCCGGTTCGCGCCACCATCAGCTGTTTTCTGAATGACGATTCGGGATGGGTCGAGACGTACCAGTTGCCGACGGCGTAGTCGATGTCTTCCTGGCGTTGCAGGTCGAAGATGTACATCGCCTTCCACTCCCCGGCGACCTTGGCGCGCAGGGTGTAGCCGTCGTCATGCCGCTCGATGCGATAGGGTTCGTGGGGGGTGAGCTGTTCGGTCGTGGAATCGAGTCTCAGCGGTGCGGTGGGCACCATGCCGCCGAAGCCGACGTCGGTGATGTAGCGCACGCCGTCCAGGATCACCAGGCTCAACCGGTGCGTGCGCGCGGTCCACGCGCCTTCGGCTTGGCCCATGACTACGCGGCCGGAGATGCCGCGTGCGTCGAAGCCCAGCGCCTGGAGCAGGGCCAGGTACAGGCTGTTGAGTTCATAGCAGTAACCGCCGCGACCCTCTCGCAGGACTTTTTGCTCCATGGACGGCAAGTCGATGAGCACGGGTTCGCCCGACAGGGTGGTGAGGTTTTCGAACGCAAAGATGCCGGTATGCCGCCATTGCAACAGGCGCAGGGTGTCCAGGGTCGGTGCCGGTGGGGCGTCGAAGCCCAGCTGTTGCAGGTACAACGCCAGGTGGGTCAGGCGGGGCTCGCTCATTGCTCGATCCTTATGCAGGGGCCGCAGATCTCTGCGCTGTTGGTCGCCATGTATAAGGGAAAAACCGCTTCGACTGACAATTGATTTAGCCAATCGCCACCCGGGTAGAAGTCAGCGCCGTTTGCGCGTACCCAGTCGAATCCAGGTCGGCGCATGATCGCTGGCATGGGGTTCGTTGCGCACCCAGGCGTCGACACCCGCCTCTTGCAGATAGGGGCTCAATGCCGGGTTGAGCAACAGATGATCAATGCGCAGCCCCGAGTTTTTCTGCCAGTGCTGCCGGAAGTAGTCCCAGAAGGTGTAGAGCCGATCCTCCGGATACAGGTGACGCAGGGAATCGGTCCAGCCCTGATCCAGCAACCGCTGGTAACACTCGCGGCTTTCCGGTTGCAGCAGCGCATCCTTGAGCCAGGATCGCGGGTTGTAGATGTCCAGGTCGGTCGGCACCACGTTGTAGTCACCCGCCAGCACCACCGGGTGTTCGCTGCTTTGCAGGTCCTTGGCATAGGTGATCAGCCGTTCGAACCACGCCAGCTTGTAATCGAACTTCGGCCCCGGCTGCGGATTGCCGTTGGGCAAGTACAGGCAGCCCACGAGAATGCCGTGCACGGCGGCCTCCAGATAGCGACTGTGGCTGTCGCTGTCATCGCCCGGCAAACCGCGCCGACTCTCCAGCGGTTGCGCATCCCGCGCCAGAATCGCTACCCCGTTCCACGACGACTGGCCTTGCCAGACCGAGCCATAGCCAGCGGCCTCAAGCGCTGCGGCGGGGAACGCAGTGTCCACGGACTTGAGCTCCTGCAAGCAGGCAATGTCCGGTTGTTCTCGCTCCAGCCAGGCCAGCAGGTTCGGCAGCCTGGCGCGCATGCCGTTGACGTTGAACGTCGCGATTCGCAAATTCTTCATGGGCCAACGCTCCTGAGGGCGGGGTGTCTAGGGGGCGTTCTCAATTAGTTTCCCCACCGCGTTGTCGCCTTAAAGCGGGCCAGGCAAGGCGCAGGCCGCCGGGAATGGTTGTTCCCTTTCCAAGGCCTGCAACGCAGCCTGGCCCGCTTTAAGGCACAACCCGAAGGGCCGGGCCTGCTGTTGTGCAGGGCTGCGTTGCTCGAAGCTTATTTGGAATGACCAAACCACGCTTCTCGCGCCTTGCCCTGCACAACAGCAGACCCGGCGCGGAGGGGAAACTAATTGAGAACGCCCCCTAGCGTGTGACATCTCCACGTTTCGGCGGTTGCGTCAGCAGCCTCTCATCGATGATGAATGGCCGCCCCCCCACCACTCGTCATCCAACCGGCACCAACTCCCCGCCCCCTCACACCAACATCAGGTAACGACTCTTCTTTTGGAGACGCACCATGATGAACAGCAAAATCACTTCGTTGCTATTGGCCGGATTGTTATCGGTGGCGTCAGCGGCCACGTTTGCAGGGTCGGGCGATGGTGCCGATGCCACCGGAACCCAATCCGGCGCCACCAGCGGGCCGACCACGCCCCCGGATAACACCCCCGGCGAGCCTTCAAGCGGTAATCGCACGGACTCGGGTGGCGACACCGGCACCAGTGGCGGGACCAGCGGTTCGGGCTCCGGCGCGGGCGGCGGCACGGGGGCACCAGGGGGTGGAACCGGTGGCGCGGGTGGCGGGACAGGCAGCTGAACGAATAAACGCAGCCAATGAGCGGGGGATTGGCCAACGCTCGTCCTGTCAGGGCATGGGCGAAGGCCCGGAACCCTTATATTTTCTGAACCGGTCTACGCCGTGGGGAGGCGGCACTCTCCTTTGGCCGGGCAAGGCTTGAGGCGAGGAACGGGCGTGCCTTGCACCCCCCCGTTCCTGCACCAGCATGACCCTCAAGGCGTGAGTTTCAGGTGAGCGTTGACTTTCCCGCTCTTCGGATCGACAAACCAATATTCGTTATTGGCGACCTTCACCTGGCTGCATTCCGTTGGGTAGCCTTTGGCTTCGATACACACCACGCCGTCTTTCAACGTCCATTTTTCCTTTTCGGGCTTGTTGGGGGCCATCTCGAATACTTCTACGCCGCCAGGCGCAAAACTCATGGAGTAAGGATGCCTGCCCTCTCGGGTAGTCCCATAGAATTTCTTGCCCTCCAAGGTGCTGTGGATTTGCCCATCATCCAGCGTCACCGCCGATGCCGGCACCGGTGGCGGTTCATAGGAACTGCCGCTGGTTGCACAGCCTGTCAGACAGACCAACAGGATCGACGCGCCGAACTTTAATGAAGTCATGCCACACCTTCCTTGCAAGCGCCGGAGAAATTTCCGGTCAAATCAAAGCTTAGGCGACGCTTCATTGCTCTCCGGCTGCAAGTGCCGAACGGTTGACGGTCACTTTGACCGATGCGTGCTGTTGACGGTGGGCCTGTTCAAATCATCCTGTCGATCTGATCCAGCGTCACCCGGGGCACGAGTTCATCGGGAATCCGCGACGATCCGGAGAGGTTGTAGACCTGAAAATCTTCATTCATGACGTACTTCGACATTATCTCGAACGACGGCAGGATTCTCGTATGAAAGTGATCGTCAAGGTTGCAGGGTGAAACAAGGGTGCCCGCTTTCTCATAAAAGCGACCCGCCGACTGATCCAGGTCGACGCCCACCAGGAACACCCGGGTGAACCCCACGTGATAGGCAATCTGCAATGCCAGGTAGGCCACCGTGCGCGCATCAAAGAAGCCTCGCTTGAGGTTCTTGCTGAAACCCAGGCTGCGATTGCGGCCAGTCCCCAGTTTTCGTCGGCGGATGAGTTCTTTATCCGGCCGCAAAAGCAGTTCGCTCCAGGTGAGCTTGGGGGCCCGCGTCAGCAAAAAAAGCTCACCCTCGGGCGTCAGCGCTTCATACCGGATGAGGTCTTCCCACAAGGCTAGCCGCTGGCTGAGGCGCATGGCCTGGGCAAAAAGATAAGGCTGTTGTCGGCAAAAGGCGTCGTCGGTGCAGGCGTAAAAGAACGGTTTGATGTCAGGCTCGATGAACATCGAAATAGCCCCGTTCATGGTAATCATCGGAACGTCGGCATACTTCTCCAGCGGAAACTCTTTCGCGGAGGCCCCCGATGCAATGATGAACACCGGACCTTTTTGAATATTGCGACACTCATCGAAGTCATGCACATCAAGCTGACGTGTAGAAAATGACGGTTTTTTTTGCGCAACATCCATCTTCAGATTCCCTCCTGTAACGATATTGAATCCAGCACCCTTCCTGGTTACTGTTGGCTTTGCCCCGCCACGACCGCGGGGCTACCTGCCCGCTGCCAATCCAGGACGGGCAGCTGCGAAGGCCTGTTCAATCCCCGAAGTACCGCCGAGTCGTACCCGTAAATGTCGGGTTTGAAAATGACCCGACCATCGTTGCTCAGGTCTACCGTCCAGTACGCCAACAACACCGGCACCTTGACCGGAAGCTTGATGTTTTCGGTTTTGCCCTTGGCCAGCTGCGCCTGGATGCCGTCGGCATTCCAGCGAACCGGATCGTTAAACAGTAGCTCAACCAGCTGCAACGGGTTTTCCACCCGTATGCAGCCGGAACTGGTGGCCCGGAAAGTTTTGGCAAACAGTTCCCGATGCGGCGTGTCGTGGAGATAGATCGCATAGTCGTTGGGGAACCGGATCACCACCTGGCCCAGCGAGTTTTCCGCGCCGGCATCCTGGCGCAAGGTGAGGCCGCGCGGGTTGTCCCAGTCGACGCCCGCCGGATCGAGCACATTGCCTTCGCGATCCAGGACCTTGATATGATTGGCGGCCAGGTAGCCAGGATTGCTGCGGATCTTGGGCAACATATCCTGGACCAGGATCGTCGGCGGCACGGTCCAGGTCGGGTTAAAGGTGACGTAGGTAATCTCGGACTGAAACACCGGCGTACTGCGGAACGGCTTGCCGACCTGTACCCGTGAACGCCATATCGCCTTGCCGTCGCGGTAGAGCGCCACTTTGTAACCGGCGATATCAACGATGACGAACGTGCCCTGCAGCTTGTACAGCAACCAGCGTGCGCGCTCCATATTCACCCGGACCTGATCGATCCGCGCCTCGACAGGCACGTTCAAGGCCGCCAGCGTCGTCGCCCCCGCTACACCGTCCGCCCCCAGGTATTGCTCGGATTGATACTTCTTCACCGCAGCGATAACGGCGTCGTCGTAAATCGTGCGCGGCGAGTGTTGCGCAGCCAGATAGCCACCCGCGACCAAACGGGCTCGCAACTGCGCCACCGCAGCGTTATCCATGCCGGGCTTGAGCGACTGGCCTTCGGCAACCTTCGGCCAGCCACCCTTGTCCCGCACTTTGCGCAATTGCGCCAGGCCCATCCGCAAGCTGCCATAAACCGTCTCTTGTGGCGGCGCTTGAGCAAACGCCCGCGCCACATCGTGGTTGTCGAGTGCGGCGAAGAAATGATTCACGTCCTCGCGCGGATCGACGCCGACAGGGTCGAAGTTCCAATGCATGTCCAGTCGCGAGGGGTCGACCTTGCCGCGCCGCAACTGCAGCAACGCCGTAATGAAGGTATGGGTGGCCGCCATGTCGAACGCAGCGCGTTGGGCCGGGGTCGGCACCATGGACTGCATGAATGTTTGCGCCCCGGCCAGCTCGGCAATGCGAAAATCCGCGGGGTCGAGCCCGTCGACCTGGGTTTCGCCCAGGCTTTTCAACAACTGGGCAACGTCACTGTCGCGGGACCAGGCGGCGCGATAACCGCGATGACTATAAAAATCCATCACCACCCGGTTCACATCCACCCGCTGATGACGCGGCGAGGTGAGCAGCGGCGGGAACGCCGTCGCCAGCGGCGCCAGCTCGGCCTGAATCGCCTGGGCGACGATGTCATCAGGTGCCGCCTCGATCATGCCGCCAGCGGGAGTTGACAGCATAATCGGCGACGTTTGCGCCTGCGCTGCACCGCTGATCAGAAAGACCATAAAAAATACGCGGCTTATGACGAATAACCTTGTTAACTGCACCATGGATAATCCTTAATCTCCTGCATTCAACAGCTAGCATCCCACACACTGCTAGACTCGAAACTATCTAATGAGACCCGAATATGGCGCTAGACCGCTTTGGCATTGCAATCACGGCCCTGATGCTGACCTCCATCCCAGTATCGGCAGCCTACGCCGATTCGCTTGAAGCCGCGCTGATCAAAGCGGCTCCCCAGGCCAATGCCAAAGTCATTGGACTGGCGGTACGCGCTTCCCAATGTAGCATCGCCCAAGGCAAAGCCCCGGTGCAAAGACTAGCAGTGATCGATTATTCACTGCCCTCCACCGAACAGCGGCTGTGGGTATTCGATCTGAAGAAGCGCAAGTTGCTGTTCCACGAACTGGTGGCCCACGGTCGCAACAGCGGCGAGAACATGGCGGTCAAGTTCTCCAATCAGAACGAAAGTTTTGCCACCAGCCTCGGCCTGTACCGCACCCAGGCGAGCTATGTCGGGCAGAACGGTTACTCGTTGCGCATGGAAGGACTGGAGCCGGGTTTCAATGACAATGCGTTTGACCGGGCGATCGTTATCCACGGCGCACCTTATGTCAGCCCCGTCCTTGCACGGGCGAACGGGCGAATCGGGCGAAGCCTGGGTTGCCCGGCGGTACGACCGGCCATTGCGCACAAGCTGATCGACTCGATGAAGGATGGGCAGTTGCTGTTCTCTTACTATCCGGACCAGCGCTGGCTGAAGTCTTCTTCGTATATCAATTGCGGTGGCGCTACTGTCGCGTCGTCGTCCAGGTCGACGACCCGCCAATAAACACTCCGTGGATTGTTCGACTCACCGGCGTGCAGGCCCGGCTCCATATTCACGCCCCCCTGTAGGAGCTGTCGAGCGAAGCGAGGCTGCGATCTTTTGATCTTGCCTTAGCGCGAGCGGGAGTATCCACTCCTTCAAGTCGACAAACCAATTCACTACACTCCGTCGACATTCCAATCCAAAGCCCAATAACAATGAAAAAAATCAAAACCGCGATGATGCTCGGTGGCCTGCTCGCCCTATCCACCGGCGTTCAGGCAGCACCAAGCCCATCGCACCTGGACACCGTCATGCAACAAGGCCAACTGCGCGTCTGTACCACGGGCGACTACAAACCCTATACCTCCAAAGCCGATGACGGCGAATACTCGGGGATCGACATCGCCATGGCCCGCTCGCTGGCCGACAGCCTCGGCGTCAAGGTCGAGTGGGTGCAGACCACCTGGAAAACCCTGATGCCCGACATGCTGGCGGGCAAATGCGACATCGCTGTCGGCGGGATCTCGGTCACGCTGGAGCGCCAGAAAAAAGCCTTCTTCAGCACCACGCTGGATGTCGACGGCAAGATCCCACTGGTGCGCTGCGAAGAGCAGGCGTCGTACCAGACCATCGAGCAAATCAACCAGCCTTCAGTGCGCCTGGTCGAACCGGCCGGCGGCACCAACGAAGCCTTTGTCCACGCCTTCCTGCCCAAGGCGCAATTGCGGCTGCATGACAACGTGACCATCTTCCAGGAGCTGCTGGACAAGAAAGCCGACGTGATGATTACCGATGCGTCAGAAGCGCTGTACCAGCAGAAACTCAAACCCGGTTTGTGCGCGGTCAATCCAACCCGGTTCATGCAATATGGGGAAAAGGCCTATCTGCTGCCGCGGGATGACATCAGCTGGAAGTTGTATGTCGATCAGTGGCTGCATCTGGCCAAGGTGACGGGGAATTATCAGAAGGTGTTGGGGCAGTGGTTGGCGGTGCCTTAGGCTGGCCTCAACCGGGCTGATCGACGACCTTGATCTGCGTCAGCCCTACCCGCTCAGCCTGCTCTAAAATCTCCTCCGGCGTCGCGTCCGCGGTGGGCATGATCAGGCTGTTCTCTGCATCGCCAAAATGCAGCTGCAGCAGGTGCATCGCCGCCTCATGCACGGGCAGCTGAGGCTGCTTTAATTCGAACAGCTGTGTGCGGGGCTCGCCGTTGAACAGGTATTCCAGGGTGTATGTGCGCATGGTAGGATCCTCGTATTGGGAGAAGAGCAGCTAACCATCCTGACCAAACGGTCAATTTTTAGTTCAACTGCTCACCTTACCCTGTTCATGCGGACACCATCGGCTGACTATCTGATGTTGCCGGAGACTGTTTTAGTGTCGCCCGTATGAACCTTGCAACTCACATCACCCGACATGGTAGTGACATCGCCATTGATATCACCACTGTCGACATGGCCACTCATGGTGCGGACGCTGCCGACATTGCCGGTGACCTGAACCCTGCCAGCGGCCGTTTCAACGGAGGTGGCGTTACCGTTCACAACGACGCTGACCGGCCCCGTCACTGGCACAGTCTGCTCAACGCCATCGACCACCACCCGGTTGCCGTCAACGCTGATGTTTTTCCCGGTGTAGGTAATGCCATTGATGGTCACGGTCGCGCCGCCCGTGGCAACCTCAAGCTCGCGGGCCTGGGCGAAGCTCGAGAAGTACAGCGCAGCGATCATCAGGGCCAGCTTCTTGGTGGTCGACATGTCAGCGCTCCTTCGTTCAGGTGGTTACAGGGTAATAGCAGGCCGCCATTAACCATTCACCCTTATAACTGCTGTTTGTGACGGTCGGCAATCCATTGTTGCCACGCAGTCGACGTCAAAGCAGCACCACCAGCAATGGCTGGTAGGTTTTGCGTTCTGATCGTGCGGAAACGGCGACAGATTTATTCTTATGTGTCCCCCCTCTGATCCCAAGCCTCCTCGCGGCTGAACATAATGGCTTGTGAAATTTCCTACGCTGCCGGAGACTCAAGTCGCCACATCGGCCACTGGCGTGCAACCTGAAAAAAACGCCTTGCCAAACACACTGAAGGAAAACCTGGTCGATGTTTCGACCGGGCAACGCCCCAAAAAGGACAGAACATGAGCAACACGGATGAATTGCAAACCCACGATGCCAGCCCGAAATGGAAAGAGCGTTTCGCTTTTTTCAATCAGCACGGCAGCCCCAAAAACCCCACCTTCGGTTCGGCGCTCAAAGAGCTACCGACCCGCAAGCGCATGCTGATCAATATAAACTTCATCGCGATTTTCTTCGGACCGATTTACCTTTTCGTGCTTGGTCTGTGGAAAAAGAACCTGGCACTGCTAGCGATCATCGTTGTCGTCAGCTTCAGCCTGTCGTTGATCTTTACAATCCTGGGTCATGAATTGCCCAATGCCTTGGGCAGCGGCCTGAACGTCGTCTTCGCACTGATGTATGGGTTGAGCGCCAACTATGCGTATTACCTGAAACAGGTAAAAGGCTCGCAAGGGTGGAACCCGTTTGAAGGGTTGAAGATAGTCTGAAGGACTCGTGGGATCGAAAGGTATCCTGCGGGGATAAAGGAAGGCGCGCCCTCTAGAGCGCGCTTTTTTTACTGGATCAGCAAAAAATGCTGATCAAACTACACCGCGCATAAAAAACTGAAATCACCTCGACGCTGATGGGCCCGCTAGCGTTCCTCTCCCCTGCGGCTATCGCCGCTTTCTAGGGCGCGTTGGTTGCACCTACGCAATCCCGAGTACCCCCTCCCCACCGACGCACCTCTCATGCCGAAATGTACTTCTGGCCACGCAAAGGTCGGATCGAGGGTGACCCGCGGTAACCGAATGCGGTTCAATGCCAGGCGACGAGCTAAGTGAGAGTACCCACTTACATCGACGTACCTTGCTTGCACAAGCGGCCTGGAATTCACTTGTGCAAGGCTAGCTAGCAACCGTAGGCCCTGCCGCTTGCAAAGCCAAGCGGGAGGATCATCTCAGGATTTACCATAAACCCCGTTATGCGTAACCGGGTTACGCGCCAAAATCACTTAACGGCAACCTACCTCTACGAGGGCTAGGCGATTCACACACCTGGACAGCCTTTGGGTGCGTAACTCTTAGATGCCGTTGTAGCACAGCTCCAAGCTCCAGGAACTCCAGCAGCATCAGCAGTACGACTCAAAGTAATTTTCAGACCCGATACATCTTTACCCCCAGCCATTGTGCAGGCAATAGAAGAGACACCAGAGGCGGCCACAGATACGGTATACGCTGTGCAGCGGTCTGACACGACCAAATTCACATCAGCAGGAGATGTAAGTGTGGTCGTAAATCCTTCAAGAATTTTCGCTTCAGCAGCGGTTTTTCCCGGATTTGTTTCCGCCAAAGCTGCTGTAATTTGGGCCTTAGCTATGTAAGAGTTGTAGGCAGGAATCGCTATAGTCGCCAAAATACCGATGATCGCCACCACGATCATCAGTTCGATTAAGGTAAAACCTTGTTGGACCTTTTTCATATCATTTCCTTGGGATTGAACAGCAAAAGTGTTAGACGTAGCCGTCAAAAACGTAGCTTTAATTTTTATCAAAGCAAGTTCTGTGCCATGGGAAATGGCCGCTTTAATCGGGGCTGCCAATTGCACAATAGTCGTTAATCGGAAGCTGGCACACCTGCAGGTGTGCCATTCGGTCGATGACACACGAATCAGTGTGCCATCGACTTATGGACAGCCAGAAGCCCGGCGACCTGGGACAAAGCCACGACATGGCCGGCGGCGGCCGCCTTGGCAATCCACATGAGGCTCAGATACACATCCTTAGGCACCCCTGTACCCGACGAGTAACACCCGCCCAGAAGCTGCATGGCATCGGCATATCCCTGCCCTGCAGCGGCGCGTAGCCAATATACCGCCGCTTCTGGCTTGTCGGCCGCCAGGAACAATTGGCCGACTTCGCTTTGCGCTTCTGCATGACCCGCGTCCGCCCGCAGAATAAGTTCTTTGTCGTCAACATTCAGCGGTATACACACATCTTTCAATATGTCGTCGAACACCACCGTGGTTCGGCCAGCAGCATCCTTAGCCAGTCGTTGCACTTGCTGTTCCGCCATTCTTCGCCACCACGTGCGCTTACTCTGCTCGGTAATCGCAATAACGGCCTCAAGACTTATCGACTGCATGCACTTACTCTCAACTGAATACGTGGGGTTTTAACTAAACACTCACCATTAACGATAGTCGTGGTTTGTCGGCAGCGTCCTGGCGCCATGAAATTAATGTCAGGAGCAGGGCAAATTATTTGCTTACCGGTATACCTCACGGCAGATTTCCAATCTGCACCACTAGAATCCGCAGCGCGCCGTCCGGGATGTCGCAAATCATCCGAAAATCGCCGACCCGATAACGCCATAGCCCACCCAATGGGCCAGTGAGCGCCTTGCCCGTACTGCGCGGATCATCCCGCCCAACCACCCGCTCATCCATAAAATCGAGGATGCGCTTGGCCGCCTGCTTGTCCAGCTTACGCAGCAGGGTCTTGGCCGTGTCGGCGTAATCAATCGTCCAGACAAAGAGACTTCCTTACGCCTGCAGCTGAATGCACGACCTCTTGGCCTTTACGAACCTGCTCCAGGACTTCCGCCGCAAGGTAGTAGTCCTCCAGGTCGGTCAGGCGATGGTCGATGATTTCGCGCAGGTAATACGCTTTGGTGCGCCCGGTGCTGCTGGCCAAAAAATCGAGGCGTTGCTCGGTTTCGGGAGCCAGGCGAATGGAAGTGGCCATGTCAGAGCCTCCTATGAATACGTGTATTCACTGTATCACTTAGGTCCCTAATTAGGGACCAGCACCGGATAAGGCTCGTCCTCTCCAGCCCCGAAAACCTGACGTTTCGCCATTGCGACTTTCCCGTACAGCTCGCCAATGAAACAGAGCAAATGTTTCATGGGCGTCGTCCCCACCGTTGGCCAAGTTATGGGCCAGCAACGGTGTCAATTCCTAGCCACGCAGCTTCAGTCGCATTTTCCGAGATCACAGTGCTCTCCCTGGGCAATGAGTAACGGGGTCAACAAGGTATCCCATCCTGTCCCCCCAAGGTGAATCAGTGAATACATCCAGTCGTGCGTTTTTAGATTGCATGAATGACTGCTTCTGGCCGTTTTTTGCCTGTGGCGACCGCTGAAAAACGGCCAGGAGCGGTCGCTCGCTAAGGAGCTTCTATGGCTGCCCCAAAGCCCGCCAGAAACCGCGCGCCTAGCAATGTGCTGTGGTTCCACGCTAACGCGCTGGCTCCACAAGCCAGTGACATTACTTACCCTGGCCTGCTGACGGCGGTGTCTAAGACATTACTTTTCGTACAGAGCCTAGCCCATCTGGACTCGATAGCCGTTTGCTGGCAAATTGCAATCAGGTTTTTTGAATTGTCTATAAGGATGTCAAGGAAAAGATGGCCAGACCTCGAGTTTTTATTTCGTCGACATGTTTTGATTTGGGGCTGCTGAGGTCGGAGTTGCGGCCTTTCATCTCGATGTACGGCTATGAGCCAATCATGAGTGAATATTCGGACATATTATATGATCCTCGCTCTCATACTCATGTTAGCTGCGTTAATGCGGTTGTGAATTGTGATGTTTTGGTCCTGATTTTGGGCCAGAGATTTGGCGGAGCTGCTGTGGATGCAGCTCTTGAGTGTCTAGACTTTGATGCCTTGGCAAAGACAAGTAATAGTTCAACCTTGTTTGAACCTGGTGACTCAAAATTCTCAATCACGCAGCTTGAGGTCTTGAAGGCGATTGAGAATGGTATCCCTATTTATGCTTTTGTCGATGAGAAGGTGTACCATGACCATCTTGTTTATGAAAAAAACAAAAGTAACAAAGAGATTATTGATAAGATTAAGTTCCCTTCAATTCAAAAGAATGAGACTGCAAAATACATTTTCGAGTTCATTAATTATTTGGGGCATAGGGTACAAAACAATAGCATTGCACCGTTTTCTAGATTAGAGGATATTCGTAGTAATTTGACTGCTCAGTGGGCTCACTTGTTTCAGCGATTGCTGTTCGAGAGTAAAGAGCGCTTGAGCGAAGTGACACGATACCAAGATTTTTCAGAGCGTCTGGAGGACTTAAAGACCGCTGTGCTAGCCTCCATTGCAACCCCGGATACCCGGGAGATTGCTAAGGCTGCGGTTCAGTTTCGGCAGGTGGTGACTTTTATCTGGGCCCTGCCAATTATGGATCACATCAAGGTTCTCAATGAGGCGAATACTTGGAGCGAGGTACTTGAGTCTGCGGGCATTACCGACGTTAAGGTTATAGGTTCCGGTAAGGGGCTTTGGCAACGTAAAACTGTATGCCTACTGCGTGTTGATCGTGCGTATTACGAATATCAGTACAGTATTCGATTATATGAGAGACTTGAAGATGAATGGAATGAGTTCGTTAATCTCAAAAAAGATGTGAGGGAGGCTATATCTGAAGCTTTTGTTGATGATAATGACCGATCGAGAATGCTTAAGCTAAATGAGGGGCCCTTCGAGGATGTTGTTGACTCTGAAGATGCCCAAGACTTTGGTAGCTTTGTAAACGAATCTGCTTGAAAGTAAAAGTTAGGTGCTATTCAGGGAAGAATGCACCTACGATTTTTCCGCAAATCAAAGCCTCTTCAGTTATTTCAATTGTTGGATATTGACGGTTTATTGACTTGAGGGGTTTTCAACAAAAATCTGCAACCAAAATTTTGAATGTGGGTTCGGTTGTTCTTGAGAGTTATGAATCGCCCTGCGTTTTGTAGACACATCGCATGTGTGCAATTGGCCGATTTCCGCCTGTGCTGACAGGCAGCTTCGGGTCCAGGCTGTGTGAAAACTCCCGCAATTGTCTAATCTTCTGATCGTCGAGATCGTAGCGGGGGCGATCATGAAGCGATTTATTGAAGGTGAGGCTCGGACGCAAGTCACCTTGCTGCCGGAGTGTCTGGACGATTACGTAGCCGAAGAAAATCCAGTGCGCGTGGTCGATGTTTTCGTCGATGAACTCGACTTGGGCGCACTTGGTTTTGAGGGCGTCCATCCTGCCGCAACTGGTCGTCCGGCCTATCACCCAGCGACATTGCTGAAGATCTATATCTACGGCTATCTCAATCGGATTCAATCCAGCCGCCGACTTGAGCGAGAGGCCGAGCGCAACGTCGAGTTGATGTGGCTAACGGGGCGTTTGGCTCCGGACTTCAAAACCATTGCCGACTTTCGCAAAGACAACGGCAAAGCCATTCGCAGCGTATGCCGCCAGTTCGTAGTTCTTTGTCGCAACCTCAATCTCTTCTCCCAATCGATCATCGCCATCGACGGCAGCAAATTCAAAGCCGTCAATAATCGCGACCGCAACTTCACTCAGGGCAAGGTGAAGGCACGCATGCAGCAGATCGAGCAGAGCATTGATCGATATCTGGCGGCGATGGATTCGGCGGATCGGGCAACGCCCGAAGTGGCCGAGGCCAAAGCAGAGCGGCTTAAAGAAAAGATAGAAACACTGAAAAAGCAGATGCAGAAACTCAAGGAAATCGAGGCGCAGCTCCACGAAAGTCCAGACCAGCAGATCTCCCTCACAGACCCAGATGCACGCTCAATGGCCACGAGCGGCCGAGGCACCGGAACGGTTGGCTACAACGTACAAACAGCTGTCGACGACAAACACCATCTGATCATTGCCCATGAAGTGACCAACGTTGGTAATGATCGTGGGCAACTGAGCAATATGGCGAGCCAAGCGCGTGAAGAAATCGAGGCTGAATCGCTAACGGTGGTGGCCGACCGAGGCTATTACAAAGGTCTGGAAATCCTTGCTTGCGAGCAAGCCGGCATCACTGCCTTCGTACCGAAACCCCTCACATCTGGCAGCAAAGCCGAAGGCAGATTCGGCAAGCAGGATTTCATCTATCTTATTGCGTCGGACGAGTATCGATGCCCTGCGGGGCAGTTACTAACCAGGCGGTATTCGTCGATGGAAGACGGCATGTTATTGCATTGTTACTACTACTCGGGCTGCCAGTCCTGCGCAATGCAAAAGCAATGTACGACTGGTAAGGAGCGCCGTGTGAAGCGCTGGGAACATGAGGCTGTAGTCGACGCGATGCAGGTTCGGCTAGAACATGATCCAGCGATGATGAGGGTTCGTCGACAGACCGTTGAACATTCTTTTGGAACGCTCAAGTACTGGATGGGAAGTACCCACTTCCTGACCAAAACCCTACCGAGGGTGAGCACTGAGATGAGCCTTCATGTGCTCGCCTACAACCTCAAGCGAATGATGAGCATCTTTGGTATCGCAGGACTGCTTGAGGCGATCAGGGCGTGAATCCAGCTGCTTGATCGTCCGTGAGTGGCTGTTTGTGCCGCTGACGCGGCCCAAACAGCATTACGAACGCCTATGTAGCTGACTAGGGCAATTCGCGCTTTCGCCTGCTGGTTTCGTAGGTAACGCACACAACTCTCAGCTTTCGACGTATTCAGTGCGTTTTCACACAGCCTGGGTCGACAGCTGCCCGCCACGACAGGCAGTAGATGGCGAGACGCTGACGCTCACCGGTATCTGCTGGCCCTCCTCAACCGCTTCAGGTCTGACCCAGCGACGCTTTACTACAGAGTCCGGCCATGCTGATAGAATCGGTCAAGTTATACATAACGCCTCTCTGAGAAATGATATAAATACAAAATTGACGGAAGAAGAAATGCGCCGGACGCTATTCGGTGATTCTGAATTCCCTGCGCCGGCATCTTTATCACGTTGGGTGTATTGGCTAAAAATGCGAGACTTCTTCTACTCCTCAGACATATTCCCAGATGTCGCGAAACAGTGCTGCTGCGACCAAAAATCTCGTTCGTGCTACGAGAACTTTTGGGAAAATCGCCTCCATTTTAGGCTGCCGTTAAAATGATATCGCCTGTGCTTTGATCGTAGGAAACCATTTGCTGCGCCATCGCGCACGGACGTCAAAAGTCTGGCACCCCTGCGTAACTCACAGGTGCCCTCCTTGAGTCTGGCAGGTGGAAACAAAGGATCTATCGCGACCTACAGGTTACTCACAGGTGCGTGCCGTAGGTTTCCGTGTGCCTCAATCAGATTGAAAGCCCCTAGAAGCTACTCGCAGGTGTTCATTACAGATGCAAACGTACTTCCCGCAGATTGAAAAGCCCCTACGAGTTACTCGTAGCATCATGCGTGAAATCGAGGGGAAGGAGGTGGAGCAAGCAGACTGAAGGGCAAAAAAAAATCACCCCGCCACCCAAACGGGTGATTACGGAGGAGCCGGTTTTGGTTGGCGCTGCTACGCCAGTAGCTGTCAACCAGATACTTTTGGAAGAGGAACATAGCTGGCCAATTGTTTGATCATTTCGTATTGCGCCTCAGTGAGCAACGGTACCAGCACCTCATACTGCGTCGAAGAGAGCGTCGTCAGAAATTTTGAACGCTCTTCCAAGGCCAGACGTAACGCGTTCACTTGGCCGTACTTGCGAATCCCCAATGCTTTTTTTGCGGTATTGGCCTTCGTGGATCTTCTCCAGCCACTCCCATTTTGCGTATGCATCACCTCGACCGCGTAGGTGAGTGTAACGCCGCATTGAGTTCCAATCTCGATGCCCCGACACACTCGCTACCCGAGGAATGTCCCAGTCCATTTCGAAAAGCCGGCTAACGCCATCGTGGCGCAGGTCATGAAAGTGCAGATCCTCGATGCCAAGTATCTGACAAGCCCTGGTCCACGAAGTGGATACAGACTCTGCGCTGTACGGAAATATCTCAGGTAGCGCCTTCGGCATAGTTTGAATAATGGCCCACGCCTCTGGTGGTAAATGACACCACACATTATTACCAATTTTTTGGCCGGGATTTTTCATGTCGCGTACCAACACACGTTGGCCGACCTCATCCAGATCTGCCCATTGAATCCGGGTGATTTCTTCCTGTCGGCGGGTTGAGAACAATACAAACCCAGCCATCTTGAGCACGTTGATTGACGTTGGGCGACGGGCCTGGATACCCCGAAAGTGCGTTAATAGCTTGTTGAGTTCATCTAGAGTGGGACGTCGGTCGCGCTCACGACTTCGCATGTTGTACCCCAGCTTCTTCAACACCCGTCGGGCATCGCTCATGGCGTGGGTGGTCAACCTCATACCCCCAAGCAGGACGTGCAATCGAAAGCACTGCGCCCAGGTGCGCGAGATCGTTACCGGCCGTCTGTGGCTTGACGCCTCCACCCTCTTTGCCCATACGCCAAAGCGCATACTCCACTAGCTGCTGACTGGTGATGTTTTGGTCGTTCAACTTACCAAAGTACGACTCACGGACAGCTTGGAGCGTCCCGAGCTTGGTTTTGCCCAACGGCCTAACTTTCTCCATCTCAATCAAGTAGCGATCGATCATTTCCTTAACCGTGGCGCCTTGGCGGTTTGCCCGCTCAATCGCGCCCGGCTGATCCAGTTCGGCCTCTCGCTTTCGAACCCAAGCTTGGGCGGCCTGTTTTCGGGCGAAGGTCTGGCTCTCTTGGTAAACTGCACTCCGTTGCGCTTGATGCGGATCTGAGCCGAGTAGTTCACCATCCCATCTGCCAGTTTTCTTGCCCTGATAGTCGCCATATCGAAAGTGGTACGCACATCGCACCACCGACATACAAAATACGCCCAAAAACGCCGTAAAACACACCGAAAACACGTAGAGCACAATGGTACACAAAACAGCTATATACCCAGTAAATACGGGCTCTTCAGTGTCGAGACGCTTCAGCGTGGCCCCAATGATGGATTGGCAGCACTAAGCTCTAAAACCCCATAAATAAAGGCTTCCAGTGTCGCCTTGAATTTCTTGTACCACTTTCGTACCAATGCCGTTCGCCTCCCCCTCAGATCCCAAGCCTCTTTCCTTCGATGTAGCAAATCTTAAGCAACCGCTTTCAGTAGCCAGCTGCGGGCACTGTCGTACCTTGGTGTCCTAAAAGAGCTCTTTATCAGGATGGCTTGTCGAGTAAGGATGGGGTGGTGTGATTAAGATCTGGCACCTAACAACAGCATGCAGCGGACGGCGGCTGCTGATGCTGAGCGTTAGGCGTCTCTGGAACCCGGTGCGCCTACTAGGGAGTGCGACGACATGTTCGACGATCCTGATTTCCAGCAGAGTCTCGTGCTTCTTCTGCTCGGAGCGCTCGTTACTGGATTTGGTGTTCCCTATGTCCTCAAGGTGACTGACAGCCGGAAGCTCAGAGCGCAGCAGGAGTATGAAGCTGCCCTGGCTCGGCAGACCAAACTCCTTGATGCTCAATCCACCCTCTTGGATGCAAAAACGTACAGAGCTTTTCGCCATGTCTGTACTAATGCTCGACTTTCACTGACACGATCATGCCTCCAGGGACTAGGCCAGGAGTTAAAAATGAATTTCAGCGGTCTTGAGGCCCAAGTCTCGTAGCTCGGCTACCAAGTCATCCAACTGCCCGAAAGACTCGACTTCTTCATTGCCATCAACCAAGAAAAAACTCGTTCCAGCTTCTTTCTTGAAGAACACGATCCACTCCTTTGGATTGGTTGGGTTGGCGATCACATGGGTGTCAAAAGTAATGCCTTCGGCATGGTTGCTTTTCACAGCTTCACGGTTCATGTCAGTCACCACACTACATGCGTTTTCGAACATCTTAACGTGCGGTGCACGCTCGTTCAGCCCAATTCAAGTCTACGCCTACATAGACATCTCAGCGGCATCATGCAGTTGATCAGGCTATCACCATGCTCGGAGCAGCAGAGTCGCTGCATCATGCTGTGGTGGCCGATGGCATGGCGGTCACCAAGTACGACTCCAATCAGGGGCTAATCGGCCAGAAGATCGATAATCCGGTAACGCCACTGTTTGGCGGCTTCGCAGTCACTGGTGCGATTGCCCGCACTGCCACCAATATCCCTGATGGTGGCACCAGCCCGCTGGCCGGCATCGCGCACGCCGTCACCTTGATACTGATTATTCTGTTCATGGCACCTTTGGCCTCGAACATCCCCCCTGTGCGCTCTGGCCGCGACCCTGTTCGTGGTCGCGTACAACATGAGTGAGTTGAAGCACTTCAAACGCATAATGGTGGTGGAACAGAACCCCCAGATTCCTGATCGCACAGCCAACCTGCTGAACGACGAAACTGATCCGACGATGGCGATCAGGCGAACACTTCATGGTCTGGCTGCGCCAGCATATTGATACCCGCAAACTGATCATCAATGACGCGAAGGCTCTGGTGCATACCGTGGCCGATACCGTGTACCTGGTGAGTCCTGGGCTGTTTCAACGTTACGCACAGGAACACCCACAGTCAGCCGTCTTCGCCAAAGAAGACAAAGTGACAGACTGGCAGTGGGTGCAAAAGCGCTTCGAGAAGCTGGACTTGCACCGAAAGCAGGAGAACGGCCTGAACATCTGGACCTGTGAAGTTACCGGGCCGCGTAAATCACGCAGGCTACATGGTTACCTGCTGAATGATCCTCTGCGGCTGTTCAATGACGTCCCTATGAGCAACCCCTACCTCACTGTGTTGCCGACGACAAACTCTGCAGCGCAGCACACGGGCTGAATATTAAAAGTTGGTTCTCGCAGGCTACACAGAGATCGCGCGACAGGCATACAAGGATGGGTGGAGGTTTGCGCCCATCCTTCAGTGAAACCTAAGTGGTTTACGCGGAAACCTTTTATAGATAAACAGCTTGCGACGCAAATGTCTTAGTTTTCTCCTTATCTCGGCAGGACCCCATTTACGAGTGGTTGCTCAATCAGGCCGAAATTGAAGTCAAGCAGATTCCAACGACCGTCGAATCATTGACCCGACCTCTGGTCGAGAGAACGTCAAAACTAGCCTAATAATGCGTGTTTGAGCACCGAATCGGTAGTGGTCTGATAGTGGCATGAGAGCAATTCGCACGCCATGTCGATGTCTTTGGCCAGCGCCGCCTCCATCAACTGACGGTGTTCGTGGGGCACATCACGCACGGCACTTTCGAGATAGTGCATCGATAGAAACCGATAGCGCGCGGTCTGGTCGCGCAGGGACGAGCACAGGCGCAGCAGTGTCGGAGAATTGCAGCTAGAGATCAGCGCCTGATGGAACACTTCGTGAGCGTTTTCCCATTCCGGTTTTAGCAGCCGCTCAGGTCCTTCGACGATGGTCAGGCGATCCAGCCGGTGGTGGGCGGCAAGGACGCGGCTCTCCCACTCCACATCGCCCTGGCGAATCGAATCGGCCAACACCTTGCATTCAATGTGCAATCGAGCGGCGGTGATGTCGGCGATTTCTGCTGCCGAGATCCGACCGACACTGAAACCTTTCTGATCGGCTGCGGAGACGAAGCCACTGCTGGCCAAGCGCGACAACGCTTCGCGCAGCGGAATCACGCCGACGTCGTAGGCTTCGGCCAATTCTTTGAGGCGCAGGCGACTGCCTGGGGCCAATCGGCCATTGATGATGTCCTGGCGAATCAGGGCTTCTAGCTGCGAGGCCATGGTGCGCTTTTCAGTGGGCTCGGCCGATTGCCAGTTGATCAGAGGGGAATTCACGGTCGACTCCATTTTTCGCATTGTCTGCGCAAATCATACACAGAGTGAATAATTTCTCACATCTATAAAAATATATATTTTTTTATTGACGGCATATTTTTTTGACTCTAGCTTTGTGAGCACGCAGTCGGTACCCCCTACACAGCCGGCGCCCATTCAAATCAACAAGAGAAACCTGCCATGCGTTACGTCCGCTTCCTCAATCAAGGTCAACCTGTCCTGGGTGTCGTCACTGCCGAAGGCGTACGCGTACTGGGTTCTGAATCTCTTGAGTCGCTGTTAGCACGAGGAGTCGATCTGACTACTCACGGTGCCGACGCCAACGGCGAGTTGGTCGAAATAGACGAAAATGCTTACCTACCGCTAATGCAGCGCCCGACCAAGATTGTGTGCGTGGGTTTGAACTATGCCGACCACACCAAAGAGTCCCCTTACGCTCAGCCGAGCTACCCGACCCTGTTCCCTCGCTTCAACTCGAGCCTGACAGCCCACAACAAACCGCTGATTCGTCCACGCATCTCCGACACACTCGACTATGAGGGTGAAATGGCGGTGGTTTTGAAAAGCGGTGGCCGTCACATCAAAAAGGACGATGCGCTCAATCACGTCGCCGGTTACGCGCTGTTCAACGAAGGCTCGGTACGTGACTACCAGTTCATCTCGCCTCAGTGGACCGTCGGCAAAAACTTCGATGACACCGGCGCATTTGGTCCGGTCCTCGTGACGGCAGATGAGTTGCCAGCGGGTGGCAAAGGTTTGCTGCTTGAGACGCGTGTGAACGGCAAGGTCGTACAATCGGCCAACACCAACGACATGCTGTTCGACGTCGCGACTATCATCTCTACGCTGAGTGAAGCCGTGACGCTGGAAGCCGGCGACGTGATTGTCAGCGGCACCCCGGCCGGCGTTGGTTTTGGCATGAATCCAAAGGTCTATCTGAAAGCGGGTGATGTGGTCGAAGTGTCGATCGAGGGCATCGGCAAACTGGTCAACCCGGTTGTCGACGAAGTCTTATAACAAACACAGCTTCAAACTCGGCGCAGGGCCGAACCCGCCCCTGCGTCTCACAACAAGAATAATTAAATGGAGGCAATCATGAGCGTGTCCCATGGTGTGCATTCAATCGATCATTACGCGCTGAACGTTCCGTCTCTGGACGAAGCCTGCCAGTTCTTCGAAAGCTTTGGTCTCGACGTTCAACGTGAACCGAATCAACTCCTCTTGCGAGCAACCGACGGCCACGTCTGGGCCAAAGTCTTCCCTGCCGCGTCCAAGTCGCTCGCTTATCTGAGTTTCAACTGCTACGAGCAGGATTACACTGCCTTGCGCCAGCAGATCGAAGCCGCGGGTGGGCGTTTTGAAGACCGTCCCGAAGCCGGAATCTGGTTCCGTGACCCGGACGGCAACCTGCTGCAGGTGAAGGTCGGCGATAAAACCATGCCCGACCAAAAATCAGCTCCCCACAACAGCAGTACCCCGCCCAACAGCCGCGGCGCGACGACCCGCGATGCCATGGCGAAGGTCCGCCCTCGTCGCTTGTCCCATGTCCTGTTGTTCACCCCCGACGTACTCGGTGCGCTGGACTTTTACGAACAGGCCCTGGGCCTGAAACTCTCCGACAAGTCGATGGACATTATCGCCTTCAGTCACGCTCCCCACGGTTGCGACCATCATCTGGTGGCGTTCGCCAAGAGCAGCGCCAAGGGCTGGCACCACGCTGCGTGGGAAGTCGACAGCATCGATGAAGTTGGCGCGGGTGCTTCGCAAATGGCGGCGGCGGGACACGTGAAAGGTTGGGGTACCGGCCGTCATTGCCTGGGTTCGAACTACTTTCATTACGTGCAGGATCCGTGGGGATCGTTCTGCGAATACTCGGCAGACATGGACTACATCGGCGAAGGTGTCGAATGGCCCGCCGGCGACTACCCGCCGCAAAACTCCCTGTACCTATGGGGCCCGGACGTGCCGGACAACTTCATTTTCAATACTGAAGCGGACACCCCGGCACCCGCCTGAGTCGTCCAATCCCGCTTTAACAAGCCTGAATACCTGCACTGCGCGAGCGTCCCCACTCGCGCGACGGGGCCGGCCATGCCCGGAAATCATTGCGAAGTACACGAGGCACAGAACATGAATCAGCAAACCACAGTCGATGTAGCCATTGCCGGCTACGGTCCTGTAGGCCAGACCCTGGCCATTCTATTGGGTCAAATGGGTTACTCGGTGGCCGTATTCGAACGTTGGCCAGCGCTTTACCCGCTCCCACGTGCGGTTTTCTACGATCATGAGATTCGCCGTATTTTCCTCGCCATGGGGCTTGGTGATGAGTTGGACAAAATCTCCCAGCCGTCGGCACGCTACCAGTGGTTCAACGCTGACTGGAAAGTCTTGGTAGAAATCGATTGGTCCGCCGAATCGATCAGTGACGGACCGTTCGGCTACCTGTTCAACCAGCCGTTGCTGGAAGCCGCATTAGATCGCAAGGCCAAAAGCATCGGTAACAACGTGCAGATCCATCAGGGCTGGGAAGCCACTGCGCTCAAGCAAGACGCCAATGGCTGCGACATGGTTCTCAATCGGGTCATTCGCGAAGACGGCAAGTTCTCACTCGGTGACGAGCAGCAAAGTGTCCGCGCTCGCTACGTGATAGGTGCTGACGGCGCCAACAGCTTCGTGCGTCAGTCGTTGGGCATTGAATGGCAAGACCTGGGCTTTCAGGAAGACTGGCTGGTGGTCGATCTGCAGCCCAAGCCCGGTGTGCAACTGGATGTGCCGGACATCGGCCAGTGGTGCAACCCCGAGCGTCCCACCACCATGGTCCCCGGCGGCCCCGGTTATCGTCGCTGGGAATTCATGCGCCTGCCCCACGAAACCATCGAAGACCTGCAAGACACCGATAAGGTCTGGTCGCTGCTGTCGCGCTGGGTGACACCGGACACCGCTGACCTGGTACGCCACGCGGTCTATCAGTTCCGCTCGCGCATTGCCTCGAACTGGCACAGCGGCCGGGTGATGCTGGCCGGCGATGCGGCCCACGTGATGCCACCGTTCATGGGTCAAGGCATGTGCTCGGGGATTCGTGATGCCTGGAATCTGTCCTGGCGTCTGGACTTGCTGCTTCGCGGTCTGACCGACAATACGCTGCTGGACAGCTACACCCTGGAACGCAAGCCGCAGATCCGCGCAGTGATCGAAGCGTCCATGGCCATGGGCAAAGTCGTCTGCGTGTCCGACCCGGTCAAAGCGGCCGAGCGCGACGCAGCGTACTTGAGCGGCAACGTTGCGCCATTGCCGCCGTTCCCGGGTTTAACCGATGGCCTACTGCAGAAGGATGGTCAATTGCGCGGCATTCTTGGGGTACACGGTTCGATCGAAATCGGTGGCAAGGTCAGCCGTTACGACGAAGTTATCGGACGCGGTTTCCACTTGTTGGTCAGAGGTGACCAAGATCCTCTGGCAGCGCTCGACCTTGAACACCTGGCGTTCATTCGTGACTACGACCTGAAAGTCGTTCGATTCGCAGAAACGGCTGACAGTGCCAAGGGCATTTATCGCGACGTCTCTGGAAAATACCTGCAGTTCATGGCCGAAGCCGGACTCAAAGCCCTCATCGTGCGCCCCGACTACTACTGCTATGGCGGAGTTGCAGAGCTGTCTGCGCTGCCCAAATTGATCAACTCCCTGCGTGAGCAACTGCAAAAAAGCAGCCAACCTCACGTCGAAAACGGTGGAAAGGCCTGTCACGCCTGACACGATTTATTGGTGGCATGGATGCCCCCTCCCTTTAAAACTCTGACAACAAAAACAAGAGACAGATAATGATCAACATCAAGGTGAAAACGCTTGGTGCGGTTCTGGCCGCCTTCGCAACGCTCAACACACACGCATCCGAAGGCCCTGAATCGGGTGAAGGCACGCTGTTTCGTAGCGTTTTTGGAGACACTCTGGAAAAGGATTATGGGATTCAGGTCTCAGGCCTTTTTGACGCCGCTTACTCTCGCAATAATCGGTCGACGCATGATCAGCGTCAGGACGGTTTGAGCAATCTCCCGGTGGTTGGTTTCGCAGACGAGGGCCTGGAATGGGGTAGCTTGCATCTGTTCGTCGACAAGTCACTGAAGGGCACCATGGTGCCACGCATCACGCCGTTGCCAGGTCCTGCGCCGAGCGAAGCCTCCTTCGGTTTCACCTTCGAAATGAACTACGGGCGTAATGCCCAGTTCGCCCGCACCACGGGTTGGGACATGCACTGGGACGTCAACTCACCGGGCGACAACGATCTGGCCAAAGCCCAGCGCGACAAGCAGAAATTCCTTGCCATCCCCAACATCGCCGCAACCGCCTACCTGCCTTACGGCCCTGGAATAACTGCCATGGCTGGGGTATTCGGCCCGGCCTTGGGCTACGAAATTCCGCCCAACATTCGTGTCGCGCGTAACCCGTTTGCCAGCAAGACTTACGCCTTCGTTAGCGAGCCGGGAACCGTAAGTGGCGTGCTTCTCGGCACGCGATTGTACAACGGTGAATCGTCGATCCTTGGTGCCGAATTGGGCGTCGTCCAGGGTTGGAACAACCTGCGCGATAACAACGACCAGAAGTCGATGATGGGGGCCTTGCGTTGGCGTACTGCGGACATGCAGACTTGGGTGGACTATGAGTTCATCCTGGGCGATGAACAGAACGACAGCTTCAGCGATGTGCAGGCTCCAACGTCGCGCCTGGTGTCGCCAGAAGGTCAGTTCAAACAACAACACTCGCTCAACGGCTGGCATCGTTTCGACTCAAACTGGTCGATGGGCGCCGAGCTGGTTTATGGCCGTCAGGACGGTGACGGCAAGGCCTCGACCGTCGACATCATCAACGGTCCTGGTTTCGATGGAGCCCATTGGTGGGGTGCCAACGCGGTGCTCACCTACCAGCAACGCCCAGACCTCTCCTACTCGGTGCGAGCCGAACATTTTGCCGATCCCGACGGTTTCATCCTGCTGCCTGTATCTACCGCTCGCGGCAATTTCAATGCCCTCACTGCGGGCCTGCGCTATGACCTGAACAAGTACGTCTCGTTGCGCCCTGAAGTGCGTTATGACGTGTTCGATGGCAATGCCGACGATCACCCGTTTGGCGCGGGTCGCAACAGCACGCAGCTGACCGGCCTGGTTGAAGCGCTGTTTTATTTCTAAGCCCTTGGCGACCGGGCTTGCATACGGCCGCTAACCCTCAACTCCACCCGAGTAACAACCATGAATAACAATAAGCATGCGTGGGATGTGCGTTACGAGTTCACAGCGGTAGCTCTGCTGGCCTTGGGCTTCGGCCTCGTGGGCCTGGACCGGTTCATCATTCTGCCGCTATTCCCGGTGATGATGAAAGACCTGGGCCTTAACTATCAGGATCTGGGCAACGTGACAGCGGTACTGGGTTTGGCCTGGGGGATTTCTTCGATCTTCATGGGGCGGCTGTCCGATAATATCGGTCGACGCAAAGTTCTGATTCCGGCCGTGCTGGTGTTTTCGCTGCTCGCAGGCCTTTCCGGTTTGGCGACCGGCATCGGCGGGTTGATGCTGATCCGCGCGATCATGGGCATATCTGAAGGCGCCTTCACCCCGACAGCTCTGGCGGCCACGGCAGAGTCATCGCATCCCCGCCGACGCGGGATGAACATTGGCATTCAGCAGGCGTTTTTCCCGATCCTCGGCTTGGGTCTCGCGCCCATCCTCGCCACGCAACTGTTGCTGATCGTTCCGTCGTGGCGCTGGGTATTCGTGATCGTTTCGCTGCCGGGTTTCTTGCTGGCATTGGCGATGTACCGTTACTTGCGGGAAACCCGTGCAGCCACTCCGAAAACAGCCGAAGCCAGTGCCGCTTTGGATCACCCGCGCTGGCTGGATGCACTGCGCTATCGCAACGTGTTACTGAACATCGTCGGCATGTTCTGCATGCTGACCTGCCTGTTCGTGATCAGCGTGATGATGCCTAACTACTTAATGGATTATTTGCACCTGGAAGTACAGCAGATGGGCTTCGTCATGTCGGCCATTGGCCTGGGTGGTTTTCTCGGGCAATTGATCATGCCTGCTGTGTCGGACCGCATCGGTCGTAAACCGGTGGTACTCATATCGTTCGTCGCCACCGGTGTGTTTCTTTGGCTGCTGATGGGCACTGGTGCCGAACCGATTAAGTTGTTCGCGTTGTTGTTTCTGATGATTTTTTTCAACTTCAGCATGATCTGCATGACGGTCGGGCCACTCACGAGTGAGTCCGTTCCAGCCGCCCTGACGTCGACCGCTACCGGATTGGTCGTGGGCATTGGTGAGATTTTTGGCGGCGGCGTAGCGCCTGCTATCGCGGGCTATATCGCACAGCATCACGGGATCGAAAACACGATGTATCTGGCACTTGGCGCTGTAGTGGTCGGGTTGCTGGTCGCAACCTGTTTACGTGAGACCGCCCCCGCCAGAGTGTCCGAACCTGCGGTTGAAGGCATAGACAGCGTGTAAAAAATTCACTCTTCATCAGGAGAGCGACAGGAAGTCGGAATGGGCGTGTGCGTTCACAAGCACGACGCTCCCCGTCACGCACACGATGTGCGTGCCAGTGCCTGGCGCCACGATCGCCGGTCACTGATTTTCCTTAAGCGTTTCATTGAAGTAACGGCGCCGGCCACAAGCCGGCGCCGTCTTAACTGATGTTCGCTTTGACAGCGCGCAAATACCAAGCGTCCATCATTGCGCACGCTGCGATCCCCTTCTTTGAGGACACATCCGTTGTTTTTCAGAAAAATGAAGTTGGCACCGCGCTCAATTTTCGGCTTTGGCTCGATTGGCTTGGTTGTCCTGCTGCTTGGCCTGTTCTCATTGAGTATGGTCAAGCAAATGAGCGAGCAGTCCGAAGCCATCAGAGAGGTCTGGGTTCCCGCCATCATCCGGCTTGCCGCTTTGAACACAACGGAGGATCGAGCCGGAATAATGACCTTTCGAATGGTTGTTCTACAGGATCCCCTTGCCTTGGCTGCCAATCAGGCTGCGTTGACGCAAGTACTCGAAAGCGTTCAACGGCAGCAAGATGATTTTGCCGCGCACCTGCACGAAAAGTCGGAGCAGGAAATCTTCAAACGCTATTTGATCGCCTCGAAAGCGTTCCGGCATGAACAGCTAGAAGTGATCAGACTGGCAGCAGTGGGTCAACAGCAGGCAGCTACAGAAATACTCAAAGGGCCTATCGATAAATTTGCCATGGAGCTGGGTGCAAGCGCGGGTCAACTGCTGGATTTTTATCTGACGCACTATCACCAGGCTGCTGAAACTGAACAGCAGACACGTGATCGTGTCGTGACCGGGGTCATTGCGGCACTGGCGCTGGCCTCCTTGCTGACAGTACTGCTGGCGACGCTCTACACCAGAAGTATTAACCAGCCACTGCTGAACGCTCTTAAGGTAGCGGAGAACATTGCACGAGGTGATTTGACCTCTTCAATCGACGATACGGGAAACGATGAGCCGGCCTTATTGCTTCAGGCATTGAAGGCCATGCAGGGCAATCTTCACGATACCGTACTGCGTATCACCGACTCCTCCACCCTGCTGGCTTCGTCCTCGCAGCAGTTTCATTCAGTGATAGCGACCGCCACGAGCGGACTTCAGGAACAGAACAGGGAAATCGAGCAAGCCGCCGCGGCCGTGAATGAAATGACCGCTGCGGTCGATGAAGTAGCGAGAAATGCGTCGGCAATGGCACACGTTTCACGAACGACGGATGTGGCGGCACAAACCGGGAAATACCGCGTCGTGGAAACCCTTCAGTCGCTCTCGGTAGTAGTAGAGGGCATCTCGATTACCGCTGATCGCGTGGAGGAGCTTGCAAACAGCGTGTCCAGCATCAACCGGGTGCTTGACGTCATACGGTCGATTGCCGAGCAGACTAACCTTCTGGCGCTTAATGCGGGATCGAGGCTGCCCGGGCTGGCGAAGCAGGTCGTGGTTTCGCCGTCGTCGCCGAGGAAGTACGGGCATTGGCATTCAGGACGCAGCAATCGACTGGCGAGATCGAGCAAATGATCATCGAGTTGCGCACCGTGGCGACTCAAACGCTTTGCTCCATGCAACTGAGCACCAAACGCGTCCATTCGACCTTGGGCATTGCTCAAGAAGCGGATTCGGCATTGCAACAGGTTACAGTTGCTGTCGAGACGATCAGTCAAATGAACGTCGTCATCGCTAGTGCCTCGCAGGAACAGGCCCAGGTCTCTCGGGAAATTGACCGGAGCTTGATCAGCATCCGTGATCTATCCGTACAAACCTCGGCCGGCGCAGTAAAGATTGATGCGACCAGCGAAGAACTCTCGCGTCTGGCCGCAGGCCTGCGCGGGCACATCAACAGGTTCCGCATCTAGTTCGGGCGTTCAGCAATCTTTCTGCAAGGTTTTACACATGATCGAATTTCATCAAGTCACCGCATATCAGCAGCAGACGAAGGTCCTCAATCGGTTGTCGTTGAAGATTGAGCCGCAGGAGCGTATTGCGATCCTGGGCCCCAACGGCGCGGGTAAAAGCACCCTCCTCAAACTGATAAGCCGAGAACTCTATCCGGTTGCGCAGGAGGGCAGTTATCTCAAGCTCTTTGGCAGCGAGACGATTCACCTTTGGCAACTGCGGGAGAAAATCGGCTTTGTATCGCACGACCTGCAGGAGAGTTACACCCCCTACACAACGGCATTGGAAGTTGTTGTTTCAGGCTTTTTTGGGACCATTGGCAGTCACGAGCATCTTGAACCGACGCAATCGCAGATCGCTCGTGCGCAAGGACTGATGACGACATTGGGGATTTCGTGGGACGAGTCCTGCATGTTTCAACGTCTTTCAACCGGCCAGAAAAGACGCCTCCTGCTGGCCCGAGCGCTTGTTCATCATCCCGAGGCGTTGATTTTCGATGAGCCCGCCAATGGCCTGGACATGGGAGCGAGTCTGGCAATGCTGACACTGTTGCGCAGCTTTTGCAGTGAAGGTCGGTCATTGATAGTCACCACTCACCACGTTGACGAGATCATTCCGGAAATTGACCGCGTGGTGCTGATCAACCGAGGACAAATTATTGCTGACGGCCCAAAACCCGACATTCTGACGAGTAAAAAATTGTCGGAGCTGTATCAGACCCCGCTACACATCAGCGAGAAAAATGGCTGGTACCGCTGCTGGCACGACTAAGAGAAGCTTGCCAGTCAGGACTGTCTTGGAGTCGCAGCGGCCATTCCTCCTTGGCGTGCAACCTTCAGGAACGCGTGTACCGCACCCGCAGTTTCATTCACGCGGCTGATGAGCAATAGGTCGGCTTGTGGTTCTACGTCATCGAATGTTCGATAGATCACGCCGGGAATCATGACTTGTATCAAAGGCGCGGGCACCAGTGCTACGCCCATTCCAGCGGCCACCAATGCCAGCACACTCAAGGTGCTGGTGGTGCGCTGAACCTTGGGCTCACGCCCCAGTGCTTTACGAAGCGCAGCAAGCATATGTTCATCCGCGCCGTGGGCGGCATAGACGATCAACGACTCGGCACCCAGCATCGGCACGCGCAAAGGCTGCTGATTCGCCAACGGATGGTCCTCAGGCATCGCAACGACCAAGGGCCACGTTCCAATCCGCTCAAACAGCAGTGCGTTGTCTAGGGCCTGTCCGCCATGACTCGGGGCATAACCCAAATCCAGCTGCCCGTTCTGAATAGCTTCGACCTGCAGGTGCGGCGCCAACTCGCGCAGGACGACCTCCGCGTCCGGGAACGCCTTACGAAAGGCGCGAACGTCGGCCATTAACCTACCACTGAACACGGCGTTGCCGGCGAAGCCAATCCGTACGGTGCCCATTTCGCCGCGCAGAGACCGCTGCACCACTTGTTGGGCGTGCGCCGCCTGATCGAGGGTGCGTTGTGCTTCGGCACGCAGCAGGGCACCCGCCTCCGTGAGCTCTACGCGACGGCTGGTACGCAAGAACAGAGGCCCGCCGAGTTCTTCCTCCAGGGAACGGATTTGCATGCTCAGGGCGGACTGAACGATGTGCAGACGCTGAGCGGCCCGACCAAAATGGCCTTCCTCGGCAACGGCCAGAAAATAACGTAAATGCCGCAGATCCATTGCCGTAAGCCTCATCAGATTTAATGATCGATCCTTCATATCAATCTATTTGAAGTTATCTGTCCAGAGGGCGATGCTGAATCCGACACTCTGTTACCTGCCAAGGACACCTCATGCAGACTTACCTCGAAGACCGTCTCCAAATCACTGACCTGATCACCGGCTGGATTCACCGCGACCTGGGCCAATGGGAAGAGTTGGCCAACCTCGCTCATCCTGACGGGACCATTGAAATCACCTGGTTTGAAGGGCCGTTCGCCGAGTTTGTCGAAGGGTCCAAGCGCATGGGCAACTCCGACCTGCGCACCAAACACTTGATCGGCACCCCGGTGGTGACCTTCAACGGCAATAAAGCCATTGTCGAAACCAACGCGGTAATCGTGGCCGAAAACGTCAAGCTGGGTCTGGGGTGCAGCGTGCACAACCGTTTTTATGACCTGGCCGAAAAACGCGAAGGCCTGTGGAAGCTGGTCAAGCGCCAAAGCATCTATGACATGGGTAGCTTCACTTTCCCACAAGGCCTGGTCGAGATTGATCGTGACCTCGTAGCGCGTTATCCGCGTGAATACGCGCCACTGGCCTATCTGTTGGATAAGAGCGGTTTTCCACTCAATCGTCTGTTTGCCACTCGCGGCAGCGAGCTTGAACAAGGCATGCGGGCTGAAGCTCGCGCATGGCTCGCTGACTGACACGCCGCGATTACCAACCTTTTAACCGAGCGCTTATCCGCACCCTCCACTCGTTCCGATATTGCAAACCAAACACCGCTATTACCGAAAATAATTACAACAGAGGTATTTGCTTGTGAACAATCAACTCGACATCTGCGCGATCGTCGAAAGAAGCCGGTTGGGCGCCTTTCAGCTGCTTGTGCTCGTTCAGTGCTTCCTGTGCATGGTCGTCGATGGCTTCGATATTCAAGCCATGGCCTATGCAGCCCCCAGCCTCATTGCCGATTGGGGTATTCCCAAAGCAAACCTGGGTCCGGTGTTCAGCATCAGCATGCTCGGCATGTTGATCGGGTCGCTTGCGCTGGGCTCGGTGGCCGACCGCGTGGGGCGGCGGCCAGTGCTTGTAGCCGCCTCGCTGGTGATGGCGGTCTTGATGTTTTTCACCGCCCACGCGACGACGGTGGATGGTCTGATGACGCTACGGTTTTTCACCGGTATCGCCATGGGTGCCATCGTGCCGAACGTTGCTACCCTGGTGACGGAATTTGCGCCGAGGCACAACCGCGTCATGCTGTTGACCCTGGTGTCGTCAGGCATGGTGGTCGGCGGCCTGGTCGGCGGCGCTGTCGCAGCCGCGCTGATTCCACAGTATGGCTGGCAAGCGGTGTTCTACCTGGGCGCCATCGCACCGCTGTGCTTGGGTGTGCTGATGTTTTTCGCCCTACCCGAATCACTGCAATGGTGCGTACTGCGTGCACGCCAGCTCGACCGTGTCAGGACCATCCTCAAACGCATCGAGCCTAGCCTGCAGATCGATCCACAGACTGTCCTGGTGCTCGGTGAACCGCGCAAGAAAGGCCTGTCGTTCTCTCTGTTGTTCGCCGAGGGTCGGCTGCCGGGCACGCTGTTGTTGTGGCTGATCAACTTTATGAACATGCTCTGCGTTTACTTCCTCGCCTCATGGACGCCGGTACTGATGAGCGGCGCAGGCCATACCCCTTCGCAAGCGGTGCTTGCTGGCACATCTATGTGGCTGGGTGGCTTGGCGGGCGGCTGGCTGCTGGGCTGGTTTGTCGACCGCCGTGGTTTCGGCGCCGTGCTGGTGCCCACGTTTATCGTGTCTGCCATCGCCATCCTTTTGTTCAGCCATTTCTACGCTTCGATCAATCTCGCTTACCTAACAATCGCTGTCGCAGGCTTTGGCATCCTCGGCGGTCAGGCGGCATTGAACGCCATGACCGCCACTTTTTATCCGACCGCATTGCGCGCCACCGGTACTGGCTGGACGCTGGGTGTCGGTCGCCTGGGTGGCATCTGTGGACCTTTCATTGGCGCCACATTGCTGCACCTACAATGGTCAACGAGTGATCTGCTGGTGGCGGCCGCCATTCCCGCCGGCATCGCGGCGCTCGGCATCTTCAGCTTCTGGCGCCTGAACCGAGTGGTGGGAATACCCGCTACCAACTGACGGCCGCAGCTAGTGGCCAGTGGGTGGCCGCTTCCCCGATAAAAATAAGAGAAGCCCCATGAAGAACATCAACGTCAAATCGTTTGGTGCGGTTCTGCTCGCACTCGCAACAAGCCACTGTCTTGCCGGCCAGCCTGCCGACGTCGGCGAAGGCACCGTGTTTCGTAGCATTTTCGGCGACTCGCTGGAGCGCGATTACGGCATCAAGGTATCCGGCCTGCTGGACGGCGGTTACTCGCACAACAACAACTCATCCCACGATGATCGCAAGTCAGGGCAAACCAACACACCGATCGCAGGTTTTTCTGATGAAGGTTTTGAACTCGCGACCCTTCACCTGTTTGCCGATAAAGCGTTGAAGGCAAACTTCATCCCGCGGGTGACACCTCTGCCCGGTCCAACGCCCACCGAAGCCTCCTTCGGCTTTACGCTTGAGGCCGCCTACGGCCGCAATGCTCAACAGGCCCGCACGTATGGCTGGGATATGCATTGGGGCATCAATTCGCCCGGCGATAACGATGCAGACAAGGCCCGCCGCGATAAGCAGAACTTTCTCGCCGTCCCCAACATTGCCGCCACGGCTTACCTGCCGTATGCAGGTGGCTTCACCGCGATCGCCGGCATCTTCGGCTCAGGACTGGGTTACGAAATACCACCCAACGTACGGGCCGCACGCAACCCGTTCGCCAGCCGTTCCTATGCCTTCATGACCGAATCCGGGGCTGTTTCCGGCTTCCTGCTGGGTAAACGTCTGATCAACAACTCCAGCATGTTACTCGGTGCCGAACTGGGGGTGATTCAGGGTCAGGGCAATCTGCGCGACAACAACGATAGCAAGGCGATGCTGGGGGCTTTGCGTTGGCGCACACCGGATATGAACACCTGGATCGACTATGAGTTTCTTGTCGGCGACTCGCAGAATGACAGCCGCAGCGACGTTCAAACGCCCCGGGGACGGCTGATCTCCAGCGACGGCCAGTTCAAGCAGCAACACTCGCTCAATGGCTGGCATCGGTTCAATGAGCAATGGTCGATGGGTGGGGAAATGGTCTACGGCCATCAGGACGGCGACGGCAAGGCTTCCACCGTCGACATCGTCACCGGACCCGGTTTTGATGGCGCGCATTGGTGGGGTGCCAACGTCGTGCTGACCTACCAGCAGCGCAAGGATTTGTCGTTCTCAGTGCGCGCCGAGCATTTCGACGACCCGGACGGCTATGTTCTGTTTCCCTCCTCCACCTCTCGCGGCGCGTTCAACGCTGTCACCACGGGGGTGCGTTACGACATCAACAAATATCTGTCACTGCGCCCGGAACTGCGTTACGACTGGTTCGATGGTCGCGACGATGCACATCCGTTTGGTCAAGGCGATGCCCGTAACCAGGTGACCGCTACCGTGGAAGCGCTGGTGTACTTTTGAAACGGGACAGATAGCAGGCGCAAAAAACCATCGCTCGGTGAGTTTGACAACGAGCGATGGCGTTGAAGCAGTACTAAAAATAATAGAGCGCCTCGACCATAGTGCTCAGTTGCGTGCGATCGCGACCGTTGCCGTATGGACGGTCATGATCTCGCGCATCGAACCAGTCGTAACGCAGTTCCGGACGCAGCGACAGATATTTGTTGACGTCATAACGAAAACCCGTGGTGACAGCGTTGAAGTCACCTCGGGCAGTCGTTGTCGGGAAGAGGATAAAACCATCTGGATCACTGAAGTGGTCACCCCGCAGGGACCAGGACAGCTGCGGTTGAATCTGATAGGTAACCACCGCGTTGGCCCCCCACCAGGAGGCGCCGTCGAAACCAGGACCATTGACGACATCTACAGTCGAGGCTTTTCCATCCCCATTCTGACGGCCATAAACAACTTCGGCGCCCATCGACCAGTGCTGGTCAAATTTGTGCCAGCCATTCAACGAGTGTTGCTGCTTGAATTGCCCCGACGGCGAAACAACTCGCGAGGGCGGTGCCTGCACATCACTAAAGTCGTCATTCTGTTCATTACCGACAATGAATTCATAATCGATCCAGGTATTCATATCCTGTGTGCGCCAGCGCATCGCGCCCATCAGCGATTTGTCGTCGTTATTGTCGCGAAGGTTATTCCAACCCTGCACCACACCCATTTCGAGCCCCAGGATACCCAAGTCCCCGTTATAGACACGGCTACTCGCGAGCACCCCGGCGACTGTGCCGGGCTCGCTGACAAAGGCGTAAGTTTTGCTGGCAAAAGGGTTTCGCGCGAAGCGAACATTGGGCGGGATTTCATAACCTATGGCGGGGCCGAATACGCCAGCCATGAAACTGACACCAGGGCCATAAGGGACGTACATCTCTACGGCTGAATTGGGAATCGAGAGGAAATAATCTTTGTCACGCTGTGCTTTGGAATTGACTTGCTCGTTCATGTCCAGAGCCATATCCCAGCCATAAGTCCTGGCGAACTGGGAGTTACGACCATAGTTGAGTTCGGCGGTAAAACCGAAAGAAAAATCTTCTGATTTTGGGCCCGGTAACGGAGAGATGCGCGGGATGAAATTGCCTTTGAGTTGTTTATCAACGAAAAGGTGAAGGCTACCCAATTCCACCCCTTCATCAGACATGCCAGTGATTGGTAAATTGCTCAGCCCGTCCTCTCGTTCTTTTCGGATAGAGCGGTTATTACGCGAATAACTTATATCCAGCAGGTTGGATACGGTGATGCCGTAATCGCGCTCTAGGCTGTCGCCGAACATGCTGCGAAACAACGTGCCTTCGCCGGGCTTTTCAGATTCATCGGCATAGCAGTTCACAATCGCGAGGGCGGCCAGAACCGCACCAAGTGCTTTCACCTTGATGTTTTTCATCTTCTGTCTCTTGTTTTTATTGTCAGAAACCCACCGTCACGGGTGGGCTGGAACGTTGATGGGGTTAGATGTTGGTGGCCTGGAAACTGATCTGGCGCCAGGCGTTATCGCGGCGTAACCAAATCTGCGTGGTGATCACATCCATCTCGCGACGCTCACCGCTGTTGCGAAGTTCGATGCTCTGCAACAGACGACCGGTGGCGACCGCCACGTCGGTATAAACACGCACTTGAAGGTCATGCCGTTCAACACGCAGGAAGCGGATGGCATCCTCGACCAGCCGCAGATAACCGGTCTTATCATCGACCTGGCCGGTGGCATGGATATGCACCAACTGGTCATCGACCAGCTCGCCCAACGTGCCGAGGTTGCCTTCCACCAGCGCACGACAACGCGCACTTTCCAGCTCCGTAATGGTGTCTACGATCGCTTGCTCATTCATGGTTGGTTCTCCTGGATGGACATTCCAGGGACCGCTGGCGGTGTGTTCGCGGCCCTGGCTCTACACACATCAGACTTCGGTGCGCACCACGTTTTCGATGGCGCCGAGCCCGTCGATTTCGACGCGAACCCGATCGCCCTTTCGCAGCCAGCGCGGTGGTTTTGTTGCCGCGCCTATACCGCCCGGCGTTCCAGTAAAAATGACGTCACCAGGCTCAAGCGTCATGACCTTGGAGAGATGCTCGATTTGCTGGAAGCAGTCGAAAATCAGCTGGTCGGTGTTTGAGTCCTGCCGTTTCTCGTCGTTGACGAAGCATCGGATACCCAATTGATGGGGATCCTCGATGTCATCGGCAGTGACAAGCCACGGGCCGAATGGCGCATGGGTGTCGAACGACTTGCCCAAGGTGAATTGCGAAGTACGCAGCTGCCAGTCACGGACGCTGACGTCATTGCCAACGCAGTAACCGAAGATGGCCGTTCGCGCAGTTTCCGGGGTGAGATGGCGACAGCGCTGCCCGACGATGAAGACCATTTCAGCTTCGTAGTCGAGGGCCTCGGACACTTTCGGCAAATCGACAGGAGCGAATGGACCATTGGCCGCCGTGCTCATCATGGCGAACCACAATTGGTCCGCCGGCATATCCATGCCCGACTCCTCGACATGGTCGGCATAATTGAGGCCGATGCCGAGGATTTTGCCCGGGCGCGGCACCGGTGCCAGCAGAGTGACCTGATCAAGTGCAATGCCCCTCGCACCGCTCCCGGCCAACTGTTGCAGAGGCTCGCGCCAATCGGCCCACGCTGTGATCAACTCGATCATGCTGCCGGGTGCCGCGTTGAAATGGTCAGTGATGCGAATAACCTTCTCACCTACAACCAAGCCAACAGAAGGGGCGTCATCCTGGATCTGGAACGTACAAAGTTTCATGCTGTTTACCTGTATTGAGGGCCAAGGTTTACGCCAGTGGCGGCGGTGCCCAATGCGCAAAGCTGCTCGTCGCTGGCGCCTGCACGCCACATCGCGACCAGTTCATTGGCGTCGAATTCGGTGCCAATCGGGTTAGCGGCAAAGGTCTCGGAATGAAAGAAGGCAGCGGCATCGGCGGCATCAACGAAGTTGTCGACCTGCAACTCGATGTCGTTGCCTTCCGGGTCTCGGTAGTAAACCGACGTGGTTGGCCCGTGGTTGATAGTCCAGACCGGCAAGATGTCGAGCCCCTTGAGACGTTCATACGTAGCCAACACCTCACCAATGCTCTGATAGCTGTAAGCAATGTGATGAACACCGACCATGTTGTCGGTTTTTTCCGGCAACTCCGGCATGTTGAAAAAGGCCAGGCGGTGGTGCTCATCGTCGTAGGTGATAAAGGTCAGTATGTCGTCCTCGAACACCAGGTCGGCCTGGAACAGTTTGCGGTACCACTCGACCATGGATTTGCGATCGGCGCAGCGGTAGACCAGGTGAGCCATTTTGAAGGGCGCAATGCGTTGAGCGCCGGTATCGAGGCTGGTTGCTTGCAGAGCAGTCATTTTTCGTTCTCCTTGTTCTTGTTGTGATGAGTCAGATCGAGACACGGCGGAAGTCCGCCAGCAGAGTTACCAGATAGGCGAGGAACCGGCCGGCTTCAGCGCCGTCCACGGCGCGGTGATCCCACGACAGCGATAACGGCAATTGCAGCCGCGGCTGGAATGCCGAGCTGTCCCAAGTGGGCTGCATGGATGCCTTGCCGACGCCCAGAATCGCCACTTCCGGTGCGTTGATGATCGGGGTGAAATGCCCCCCGCCAATGCCGCCCAACGACGAAACGGTGAAGCAGCCGCCGCGCATCTGATCTCCGGAAAGCTTGCCATTGCGTGCCAATTGCGAGAGTTCGGCCATTTCAGCGGCGAGCTCCGCGATACCTTTTCGATCCGCATCGCGAATCACCGGGACCACCAGGCCGTTGGGCGTATCGGCAGCGAAACCGATGTGGAAGTACTGCTTGTGCACCACTTCCTCGCCTTCCAGGCTCACATTGAACTGCGGGAACCGCTGTAACGCAGCCACACTCGCCTTGATCAAAAACGCCAGCAAAGTGATCTTGGCCTGCCCTTCCCTCGCCTCCTGATTGAGCTGAACACGCAACAATTCGAGATCGCTGATATCGGTTTGACTGTGATTGGTGACGTGCGGAATGCTCACCCAATTGCGATGCAGGTTGGCCGCAGAGATGCGCTTAAGACGCGACATCGAACGGCGCTCGATCGGGCCGAATTTGGCGAAGTCGACCACCGGCCACGGCAGCACACTAAGGCCAGAGCCTGTGCCAGCCGTCGGTGTGGGCATGGCTCGCTGGGCTTTGACGAAAGCCTTGACGTCGTCACGCTGAATTCGACCGCTGGGATCGCTGGCCTTTACTTCATCCAGATCAACACCCAGTTCACGGGCCAGCTTGCGGACGGCGGGACCGGCTAGGGCCATCGACGCAGTGCGCGGCTTGTTGGCGTTGGCAACGACCTCTTCCGTCGGTGTGACTGCCGATGGCACCGGGGCAACCACCGGAGCACTCACTGGAGCCACCGCAACGGGCGTCGAGGTGGTCACGGGTGCTGCCGTTATCGCTGGCTGGACTTCGGTGATATCGGCAAAATCGACATGGGCAATCACACTGCCCCTGGAAACGATGTCGCCGGGTTTGATCAGTACCTCACGAATCGTGCAATCACGGGTGCTGGGCACATCCATCACCGCCTTGTCGGATTCAAGGGTGATCAATGCCTGCTCGACCGAGACCTTGTCACCGGGCTTGATCAGTACATCGATCACCGGCAGGTCCTGAAAATCACCAATATCGGGAACCATGAGTTGTTGCATAAGTCAGTCTCCTTGTTCTCGATTCAGCGGTTCCACGGGGCGTCGAGGGCGACGTCAATGCCGTAGCGCTCACGGGCTTGTGCCGCTTTTTGTGGATCAATGGCAGCCAGTGCGGCGACCGCGATGTGCTGACAATCCATCTCGAAGAAACGGCGCAATGCCGGGCGGGTGTCGCTGCGGCCAAAGCCATCCGTACCCAGGGCGATGTAAGGTGCCTGGATATAGGGGGCGATCAGTTGCGCATAGCCGCGCACATAATCGGTGGCAGCCACGACCGGCATGTCGCCGGACAGGCATTGCTGCACGTAGCTCTGCGCCTTGAGTTCGCCGCCAAACAGCGAGCTGCGCTCTACCTCGCGGGCTTCACGCGCCAGCTCGGAGAAGCTGGTGACACTCCAGATTTCGCTGCTGACGCCCCAATCCTCGGCGAGCAATTCGGCAGCAGCGATCACCTCGCGAAGGATCGAACCCGAGCCGAGCAGTCGCACTGCGGGGGCAACGCCCTCGTCGCCGCGGCCACCGAAACGGCGCATGCCTTTGATCACCGCGTCGTACTCAATTTCAGTGAGTGGCGCCTGGGTGTAATTCTCGTTGGTGACCGTCAGGTAGTAGAACTCGTCATGCTGCTCTTCGAGCATGCGTCGGCTGCCATGATCGATGATCACCGCGACCTCACTGGCGAACGCCGGATCGTAGGCGCGGCAATTCGGTACCGTGGAAGCGATCAGTTGGCTGGTGCCGTCCTGGTGCTGCAATCCTTCACCGGACAGCGTGGTGCGGCCGGCCGTGGCGCCGATCAGGAAACCGCGGGCACGCTGATCGGCGGCAGCCCAGATCAAGTCGCCGATGCGCTGAAAGCCAAACATCGAGTAGTAGATGTAAAACGGCAACATGGTGATGCCATTCACGCTGTAGGACGTGGCCGCCGCCACCCAGGAGGAGATAGCACCGGCTTCGGTGATGCCCTCTTCCAACAGCTGACCGTCCTTGGACTCTTTGTAGTAGAGCATCGCCCCGGCATCTTCCGGTTCGTACAGCTGCCCGACGGGTGAGTAGATACCGATCTGACGGAACAGGTTTGCCATACCGAAGGTGCGAGCCTCGTCAGCGACAATGGGCACGATGCGCGGGCCCAATTGTTTGTCCTTGAGCAGGTTGGTGAACAACCGGACGACCGCTGTCGTGGTCGACGTTTCGCGCTCGTCTGGGGTCAGCGCGAACTGCGCATAACTGGACAGCGCTGGCACCGGCAGTGGTTCGGCCCGGGTTTGGCGACGCGGCATATAACCACCCAGCTCCGAACGACGGGCATGCAGATAGCGCATTTCCGCACTGTCTTCAGCGGGTTTGTAGAAGCGCATTTCCTCCAGCGCTTCGTCGTCCATCGGAAGCGCAAAGCGGTCACGAAACGCCCTGAGTGCCTCGACGTCGAGCTTTTTCTGCATGTGCGACGTGTTACGCGATTCGCCGGCCAGTCCCATGCCATAGCCTTTTTTCGTCTTGGCGAGGATCACCGTTGGCTGGCCGTTATGCTGTTTGGCGGCTGCAAACGCGGCGTAAAGCTTGCGGAAGTCGTGACCGCCACGGCGCAGTCCGTCGATTTCTTGCGGCGTCATGTGCGACACCAACGCCTGCAACTCTGGATCAAGATCGAAGAAATGCTCGAGGTTGTAAGCGCCGTCATTGGCACCCAGGGTTTGGTACTGGCCATCGACGGTGTGTGCGAAGCGGCGTAGCAAAACGTTGTTACGATCACGCGCGAACAGCGCATCCCAATCCGAGCCCCAGACCACCTTGATCACGTTCCAGCCGGCGCCACTGAACAGCGACTCCAACTCTTGAATAATCTGACCGTTGCCGCGTACGGGTCCGTCCAGACGTTGCAGGTTGCAGTTGACGATAAACGTCAGGTTGTCGAGGTTCTCGCGCGCCGCGAGCGATAACGCAGCAATGGATTCCGGCTCGTCCATCTCGCCATCGCCGAATACACCCCAGACGTGGCGCTTGGAGGTGTCAGCGATACCGCGATGTTCCAGGTAGCGCAGAAAGCGTGCCTGATAGATTGAACTGATCGGGCCGATGCCCATTGAACCGGTCGGAAACTGCCAGAAATCGGGCATCAACCAAGGATGCGGATAGGAGCACAAACCGCCTCCATCGACTTCCTGGCGGTATCGACTCAATTGCGCCTCATCAAGGTGCCCTTCGAGAAAGGCGCGCGCATAAACGCCAGGCGCGGAGTGCGGTTGAAAGTAGACCAGGTCACCTTTGGATTCGGCGTTATCGGCACGGAAGAAGTGGTTGAACCCCACTTCGAAAATCTCGGCAGCTGATGCGTAACTGGCGATATGGCCGCCCAATTCTCCATAAGCCTTGTTGGCCCGAGCCACCATCGCCAGAGCGTTCCAGCGAATGATCGAAGTGATGCGTTCCTCCATCGCCAGATCACCGGGATACGCCGGCTGTTTTTCTAGGGCGATGCTGTTCTGATATTGCGAATATGGGTGGGCGGAACGCCGCACACCCAAGTGGCTGGCATGTTCATCGAGACGTTGCAGAAGGAAATCCACACGTTCGGAACCTACATTGAGGGCGATGCTTTCCAGCGCGTCGAGCCACTCAAGGGTTTCCTGCTTATCGATGTCGTTGTCTGTTTGCACAGGCAAATCTTGGATGTTAGCGGTCATGGCAAATCACTCGGTTTACATTTAATCGGCATGAGCTGCCCCTGGGCACTCCTCGCGGAATACCCCATTGGGCTGTTTCAGGCGCCTATCTATTGCTACGGACGGACGTCACCAGACGTCGACGCAACCACTCCACTCGGCGCTTGGCGCGCGGGCGTGCATTTGGTGGTAGCGACCACTATAAAAAAGCAGCGGCTTACGTTGTGCGCCGATGCGCACATGCTCGATCTCGCCGATGTAGAGCAGGTGGTCACCGGCCGGGTGCACGTCGACCGTACGTGCGACGAGGTGCACGAGACTGCCGTCCAGCAATGGTGTGTCCCCGTGATAGGTGAAAGGCAGCACAGCTCCCTCCTCCGGGCGCCCACCGAAATGACCGCTGAGCCAACGCTGACTTTCGGCAAGAAAATTGATCCCAAAACGCACGCCCTCACCAACAAACTGGTTGAAGCTCGAGGCATTGCGGATTGAAATCAGGATTAGCGGGGGTTCCAACGAGACCGACATGAAAGCGTTGGCGGTCATGCCGGCTGGCTGGCCGTCGGCGACGAAGGTGACGACGGTCACCCCGGTGGCAAACTGGCCCATTACTGAGCGCAGAAGTTTGGCGTCCATAGGAGAATCCTCAGGTTCGTGGCGGCGCTTAGATCAGCGGCGTGACGGTGTTTTCCACGCCCAGTAGCGCCTTGCCATATAGCTCGCTCCCTATTGCAGGCAACGCCACGGCGTGCCGTGCTGCAGTGTTCGAATCGCGCCACCAGCGTTGCATCGGACTGGCCTCGGAAAAGCTCCCGGCGCCATGAGCGGACAACAGAATGTTAATCGCGTCAGTGATCAGGGTGTTGATCAGGCCTACGTCAGCGCGAATTCGCGCCCGCGTCAAAGCATCCAGCTTGATGCCCTGGCGCGAGGCTTCGTCAATCTCATCGGTGGCGCGGAAAGCACGCAGGTGAGCGGTGTCAATCTTGAGGGCAGCCTCTGCGATCTGGGTCTGGAACACGACCGAGTCGGTCTGCTTTTCGAACGAGGTGTAAGCCACGGCTCGGCGCGGCGCATTGTCGATCACGTATTTCAACGCAGCGCGGCCCAAGCCGAGTTGCGGGCCATTGAGAATCAGCGAAGCAAACGGGACGAACAACGCGCGGTAAGCCACTTCGTCTTTGAATTCGGTGGCGTATTTGCCCTCAATCGCATCGCCGAGGTTCAGCAGACGATGATCGGGCACGAATATTTCATCGGCAACAATGCAGTTGCTGCCTGAAGCGCGCATGCCGGCGGTGAACCAGGTGTCTTCGATGCTGTAGTCCGATTCAGGCATCAGCGCGAGATACTGTGCGACGACAGCGCCGTTGCTATCGCGCTCTTCGGCACCGACAGCGGCCCAGTCGGAGTGAAGGCTGCCCGAAGACGAATACCATTTTCCGGAGACGATCAGTCCACCGTCTACTCGCCGAGTCGTCGGCGAAGCGTTGAACACCCCGGCGACCCGAGCGTTCGGATTTGCGCCGAATACTTCGTCTTGAGCTTGTTCGGAAAACAGGGAGGTGAACCAGGCACACACGTTGGTCAATGCAACGACCCACGCGGTCCCGCCGCAAGCTTCGCCCAGCGCCGCGGACACCTCGAGGTGCGAACGCAGCGTGCCTTCGTAGCCGCCATAACGCTTGGGCACCATCAACCGGAACAGCCCTGCTTCACGAATGGCGTCAATGTTCTCGTCACACGTGCGGCGGTCTTTTTCGCATGCAACCGTGTTCTTGCGCAGTAGCGGCTGCAGCGCCTCGGCGCGTTTGATCAGCTCTGGCAGCGTCGGTGCCGGAACAATTGCAGTGAGGGTATCGACGTCCTGAAAAATCACTTCTGTGCTCATACCAACCTCGAATGTCATAATGAACTAAAATGTCATTTATAAATTCCGGGTGAGCGAATACCCCAGCGAGCATTGATTGCTCAGCCGTGTGCGGGTCATACACCCGATCTGGTTACATCGTCAGAAACTTACCGTCAGCGAAGATGCACCGTGGCTCGATGGCTTTTGAAAACGGTGACGTGCCAATTCGAACGAGCACAGGGGGACGTTGGATGAGGTCGGGCGGCGGGATGTGAGGGGTTGAACATTTTCGTCTCCTGTTATTTTTATGACGATATTGTCATTCCGACAATTGAGTTGAATGTAGGACAAGACTTTACGCCATGCAAGGTTTATTTAGACATATTTGTCATTATGAAAAATAACCTATAAATTGTCACTCTGACGCCAAGTCATCGCTTGAGGCTAGATCGTGCAAACACAAGAAACACCCCCGGCCATATCGGACCACCGTCCAAAAGTCGCCAAGAAAAAACGTCAAGTCATGCGCAGTAAATTGCTTGATGCGGCGATGCGCGTGTTCGCAGCGCCGGGTGGGGCAGCTCCCGTCATTGATGATGTGATTCGTGAAGCCAACGTATCGCGGGGCACGTTCTACAACTATTTCGATTCGCTGGATCAGGTGCTCGTGGCTATCGGCCAGGAGCTCAACAACCAGATGACCACCGACATCCTTCCGGTCTATGACGTCCTGACCGAGCCCTGGCAGCGCGCGGCCGTTGCGTCCAGGCTTTTCCTGGTGCGTGCCCTGCTCGATCCAAAATGGGCGGGTTTTGTCACCCGTGTTGATGCGTGGCAGCACAACACGCTCGTCGCGGAGTACATGGCCAAGGACCTTGAGAACGGTAAGGCCTCAGGTGACTTTATGTTCGACCGCATCGACGCTGCAACGGACTTCCTCATGGGCGCTTCAGCGCATGGCATACAGGCCATTCAACAAGGCGTTGAGCGCCCCAATAACTACATGGACGCGTGTGTGCGCCTGACCCTGGCAAGCCTGGGTTGCAGTAGAGAAACGTGTGAAGCAGGTGTGACATTTTCCGTGTCGTATTTGAAGTCTTGGATGAGCGGAGAGCTGACTGCCACCAAGCCTGAATGGGCGCTCAATATCGACTCCGAAGCAGCCCGGCAATTTCTCGCCTACTCACCCAATTAAATTGCAGCTCGGCTTCAGCGAAGCCTGTGCGCTCGCACATCTTGCATCCAACACTTTAGGAATTGCCGCATGAAAGCTGCCGTAGTCCACGATTCCAACGCGCCGCCACGTTATGACGATTTCACCACTCCGGCGGCCGAAGCCGGCGAAACTCTCGTCCAGGTTCGAGCCGCAGCACTCAGTCAACTGGTCAAGGCCCAAGCGTCAGGTCGTCATTACAGCAGCGGCAAGACATTGCCCTTGGTTCCAGGCGTGGATGGCGTGGGCCTGCTACCCGACGGGCGTCGGGTGTACTTCGCCTTTCCGCGAAAACTGTTTGGCTCGATGGCTGAGACCAGCGTTGTGCAACTGGAGAACTGCGTAGACATCCCCGATGACGTGGATGATGTAACGGCAGCGGCTATCGGCAACCCCGGCATGTCGTCATGGACCGCCCTGTTGGACCGGGCAAAATTTCTTCCTGGCGAAAATGTACTGATTAACGGCGCAACCGGCGCGTCGGGACGCTTGGCCATTCAAATTGCAAAACACCTTGGCGCGGCAAAGGTCATCGTCACCGGCCGCAATGCTCAAAGCGTAAAAGGATTAGCTGCACTGGGCGCCAACATATTGATCCCTCTCGACGTACCCGCAGATGAGTTGAAAGCCTCGTTTCGCGAAGCATTGCATACCCATAAAGTAAACGTAGTACTCGACTACCTTTGGGGCCCTTCGGCTGAATGCTTGCTGCATGCGGCTGCCGGACAAGGTAATCACTTAGGCGAGCCGCGGATTCGATTCGTGCAGATAGGCTCGCTGACCGGCAATAACATCAGTCTGCCCGGCTCACTGCTGCGCAGTTCCGGCCTGGAGCTGATGGGCAGCGGCTTGGGTAGCGTTTCCAACGCTGGTCTAGTCCAAGCGGTGGGCGGAGTTTTACGTGCAATCGGCAGCGCTGGGCTTTCGATTGCCACCGAAGCGGTGGCATTGCAGGACGTGGAAAGTGCCTGGCTGAATGAGAGCTCATCGCGACTGGTTTTCACAGTGTAACGACAACACCACCTGATTCGGCCGGTAGCTGGAAGTGTGCATCGTTGATGGCACCAGCAAGCCCTTGGCGTTATTTTCAATTTCGCCCAACCCACCCTGCCTCCCTCTGACATCGACGTAGTTTGAAGAGGCTCGCCGAGACCATAATTGATTTAGAAGCGTTCGATATCAGTACGGTACGCCCCCTTCGGCAGAACGCTGGCGTTGGGATATAGACGTTGAGTATCTGGAAATCAAGACATCCGGTCCCCTACATGTCACACCACAAACGCACGCTTTTGAGTGCGCTTCAGGAGAGACACATCATGGCCCATTTTCGAATCAGCACGTTGACGAGTGCTGTCCTCATCGCCATAGCGGTTATGCCGCACATGACCCAGGCGCAGGACCAACTGTCCGAACAACTCACCCCAAGCACCATGAAGGGCATCGGCACGATTGACGAACGTTATCAGTCCTACAACGTTGAGATGCTTGAGGTAACCGGCGGCAAATTCTGGAAATCGTACGAAGACATTAAAAAGGCCGCGGCCTCTGCGGGGACAGAGGGCGAAGCCCAAAGCGGGGATGCACCCGCAGGAATGGATCCCGGCCTTTACCAGTATCGTTCCCCACTCGACCTTACCAACAAGCGGTTGCGCGCCATGGCCCAGGCGCTTGCCCCAGCGTACATGCGGGTTAGCGGCACTTGGGCGAACACCACCTATTTCGCCGACACGGACTCATCGCCAAAGGAACCGCCCCAGGGCTATGGGGGTGTGCTTACACACCAACAGTGGTTGGCAGGGATCGACTTCTCGCGTGCCGTAAACGCACCCATTGTTACCTCAATGCCGACAAGCGTCGGCACCCGTGGCCCCGATGGCCTCTGGCGGCCCGACCAAGCCCGCCGCTGGCTCGCCTTTACCAAGGCACATGGCGGAACCGTTGCGGCTGTCGAGTATATGAATGAGCCCACGTTGGCTGCGATGGGCGGCGCCCCCAAAGGTTATGACGCGGCGGCGTTCGGCCGTGACTACCGGGTATTTAACGCTTTCATGCGCAAGGAATTTCCGGACACCAAGCTTCTCGCGCCGGGCTCGGTCGGCGAATCGTACGCTGATTGGGCCGTCGCCGTGGGCGGATACGGCGACCAGGCGACGCTGCCAGCAGGTGAACTTGCAACCTCGACAACTGACGCCGACGCGTTTTCCTACCACCATTACGGGGGTGTATCGCAGCGCTGTAAGGATCAAGGCTTCCAGACAACTCCCGACCAGGCACTCTCCGAAGAATGGCTGGGCCGCACCGACCAGACGCTCGCTTACTACCGCGATGTGCGCGACAAGAGCATGCCCGGCAAGCCGTTCTGGAACACCGAGACGGCGGACACGGCCTGCGGCGGCAACCCTTGGGCCGGCACCTTCCTGGACACCTTCCGCTACCTCGATCAGCTTGGCCGTCTTGCTCGCCAAGAGGTGGACGTCGTTTTCCATAACACACTGGTCGCCAGCGATTACGGGCTCCTGGACGAAAACACCTTCGAACCCAAGCCGAATTTCTGGGGCGCCTTACTGTGGCGCCGCCTGATGGGGACAACGGTCCTTGACACAGGGTTTGCCAACCGCGCCGGCATGCACGTTTATGCACACTGCCTGCGCGGCGTGCCCGGCGGTGTGGCGATGCTGGTCCTCAATACCGATCAGCAAAAGACCCACTCGCTTATCCTCCCGGCCGCAGCAACCCGTTACACCCTGGCGGCTGCGAGCCCAACCGATAAGACCGTCTCGCTGAATCGTACGCCACTGCAACTTGGCGCAAACGATGCCCTTCCAACAATGGAAGGATTAGCAACTGCCAGCGGCGAACTCTCCCTCCAGCCCGCCAGCATTACGTTTCTTAGCGTCCCCAGTGCCAACAATGCAGCCTGCCAGTGAGCGCGCCTGCCAAGCCGAAGATGAGCTGAGCCCAGCGCGTTCAGCTTGGTCACCCCGCGCCATCGGGTGAAAGAACCGGTCATTTCGTCAGCGAAATGACCGGTCCTGATGAGCGAAACACGCACTGCAACTTAACGCTTCTGCGAGTAACAACTTTCCAACTCCCAAGGTACTCAACATGACTCCACGTACATTTTTGATCACGGGCGCCAGCAAGGGTATCGGTCGCGCACTCGCGCAGATGTTGGCAGCCGCTGGACATGAGGTGGTGGGTATTGCCCGTCACGCCGATGACTCAAGCTTTCCAGGCGTATTGGTTCCTGTAGATCTAGGGGACCGGGTACAGACAGAGCATGCGCTGAAAGAGCTGACACAGAAATATGCATTCGATGGCTTGGTCAACAACGTTGGATTGGCGCGTGTGCAACCTCTCGGTGAGGTTGACCTGGACGATTTCGACGCAGTAATACGGGTGAATCTGCACTCGGCTTTGCAAGCGACCCAAGCAGTTTTGCCCGGTATGCGCGAGCGGGGTTGGGGCAGAGTGATCAACATCTCTAGCCTGACGGTACTGGGAATCGCACACCGCACATCTTATGCCGCAGCCAAGGCGGCATTGATCAGTTTCACTCGAACATGGGCGTTAGAACTGGCCTCTACGGGGATTACCGTAAACGCGGTCGCGCCGGGCCCGACAGAGACAGAACTATTTCGCGAAAATAACGCGCCAGGCAGCGAAGGAGAGAAGCGTTACTTGTCAGGGGTGCCAATGGGCCGCTTCGGTCAGCCGGAAGAAATCGCTTCAGCGATTGCATTCCTCATGTCCGAGCAGAGCAGCTACATCACCGGCCAGACACTCTTTGTTGACGGCGGTGCATCGATCGGTAAGGCATCGTTCTAGATCATCGACCCCGCTTGCGGATATCCGGGACTGTGATCAAAAAAGGCGCACGCTTAGGAGCGCGCCTTTTGTGTTTTCAGGACAGCAGCCTGTCGGCGGTCAGTGCCGGAGAAGCCGTGGTGCCTGCTTCCGAGCTGAGCGATGCGGGCATACTCTGAATGGCCAATTTGTTTGTGATGAACAGCATGCCGCAACTATGCGTGTACGTCGGCACCAAGGCACAGCTCCGATGGCCCGCACAATGCGCACAAGGTGAGGTAGATCATGCTCCAATTCAGCAAGAACGTTCTGGCGAGTGCTGTGCTCAGCGCTTTGGCAGCGATGCCCCTGATGACCCAGGCGCAGGAGGGTACGTCTGACCGACTTGCCCCCAGCACCATGAAAAAGCAGTCGGTACCGTCGATGAGCGCTATCAGTCGTACAACGTCGAGATGCTAGAGGTCACAGGTGGCCAATTCTGGAAACCGTATAACGAAATCGGCGCGTCCTCCTCGGGCGGCGACGCACAGGCCGGCGATACGCCGTCTGGAATGGATCCTGGCCTCTACCAATATCGCGCGCCGCTCGACCTCGCCAATAAACGCTTGCGAGCGATGGCTCAAGCGCTCGCTCCCGCCTACATGCGGATCAGCGGCACCTGGGCCAACACAACCTATTTCGCCGACACCGACACACCGCCCAAGAATCCGCCCAAGGGCTACGGGGGTGTGCTCACGCGTCAGCAGTGGCTGGCCGGGATTGAGTTCTCGCATGCAGTTAACGCGCCTATCGTCACGTCGATGCCGATAGGCATGGGTACGCGTGGGCCCGACGGAATCTGGCAACCCGATCAGGCTCGACGCTGGCTCGACTTCGCCAAAGCCCATGGCGGAACGGTGGCTGCGGTCGAGTACATGAACGAGCCTACTCTCGCGGCTATGGGCGGCGCTCCTAATGGCTACGATGCGGCGGCGTACGGGCGTGACTTCAAGGTTTTCGACGCGTTCATGCGCAAGGAGCATCCGGACACCAAGCTCCTCGCGCCGGGCTCGGTCGGCGAATCGTATGCGGATTGGGCAACCATTGCCGGATACGCCCACAAGCCATTGCGAGCAGGTGAACTTGCAACCTCGACAACTGACGCCGACGCGTTTTCCTACCACCATTACGGGGGTGTATCGCAGCGCTGTGCGGATCAAGGTTCCCAGACAAGTGCCAACCAGGCACTCTCTGAAGAATGGCTGGGCCGTACGGACAAGACACTCGCGTTCTACCGCGATGTACGCGACAAGAGCATGCCGGGCAAGCCCTTCTGGAACGCCGAGACGGCTGACTCGGGCTGCGGCGGCAGATATTTCTGCAGTTGTACAGCCATGATCGCCCCCAAAAGCGTGGCAAAGGTATGAAGAACGAGAACGGAAGTCGCTCAACAGCCATTCACCGATTCTGGGTACGTCCGATGGCAACGATCGCATAGCCCATTGAGTGTTTCTGGCCGATTTCTGCCTGTCGCGACCGGCTTAAAACGACCCAGGTTGTGTGAAAACGTTTTAGAGCGAGTTTGACAGTCAGAACCGCAACGAAAATCGCGTTCCTACACAAATTTCAGGTCTGTTGACCAACAAAACTCTGGCAGATTTTACGTAGCAACGCAGACTTCACAACGGTGCATGCGTTTTCACACAGCCTGGACCCATAGCAGCCTGTGGGGTGCTGAGATTTCGGGTGCGATTCAGAAACTGAAAAATCGCTTGCGCAAATGGTGTGTGGACGGCAAGGCCCAACTGGATGATATCCTTACGTCGTCCTACTGGAGCCAGAGAGAAGCGTAGAGGTAGTAGTTCTATCAGAACGAATGGGATGATCAGGTTGCCGCTATTGCAGGATAGCTGGACAAATCAAATAAGTAGGGATTACTCTCTCAAAGGACTAACTTACAACATGAGCTTATTCAATATACCATTTTTCAAAAGCCCCGTTCAGAGAACTGAGGAGATATATTCTAAAGGAGTTGTATTTTTACAGAATAATGACTTTTACAATGCAAATGATCATTTTAAAAGAGCAAGTTCAGAGGGGCATACCTCAGCGACTTACAATCTCGCCTTAATAAATGGCGGCGGCAGTATCACCCCTTATGATATAGATTTTGCCAGCTACTGCTTTCGGCAATCAGCTACGGGTGGACATTCAAGCTCAAAAGAGTTTACATTTTGGTTAGATAAAGCTGAAGATACATCTTATGGTACAACAGCTCTTGCTATGTTCGCATCAAAGTTGTCACCTGATGAATCTCCAAATCATTTATTGATGATGACTGGATGTCTACTTTATAATGCACTGTGTCAAATCCATAAGGCGACGGATGCTGTTATTGAGTATGAGTTGGATGCCGCCAGCCATAGTGAATATAGCTATGTACAGAACTTTATAAGAAGAACTGGAATAGAAAAATCAAAATATGAAGGGGGGCTTGATCGGTTAGAAAAAGGCTCTGCCGCTGATCAAATAACAGACGGCCTAAATAATCTTTACCTTGCGTTAAAGCATTCTGGTCATAGTGACGACCTTTGTATTATGATTCGCTGCACCATAGTTGGTTATATAATCTCCAAATCTAATTATAGAGATAATGCCAATGTGTTATTCGGGGTGGATAAATTTTTCAATTAGTGAGCCCGCTATTTCTCCTTAGAACATTGAATGGCTTTTTTGGCTGATTTCAACCAGTGCTGCTGATCAATTTTGGTTAATAGTAGTTTGTCATTTCAAGTCACAGTCGACTGAGAAAGATTCCGCGTCAACTGGCCGATTGCTGTTCGTCGCAAGGGGCAGTAATCAACCCAAAGCGGCCAGTTGTTAGAGTGCTAACGTTGATGGCGAAGAGCTTGAGGATTGTGGTTGACGATGATAGCAATTCAAACCGGCTGCATTGCGATTTATGGCTGAGGAGAGGATCCACGGATACGCGAATATAAGCTGAGTTATTAACTGAAACCTAAATCCGGCGCCCTGACAGCGCCGTGGTTGTTTACCTGAAGCTAAGCTTTTTCGTAATGTGCATCGAATTCTTTGAGGATATTCGGATTATAAAAGATTTTAGGTACCCCGGTCGTGCTGCCTAGGTTGAGATATCGCTTGTGCGCAAATTTTTCTTCTGCCTCCAATTTTTTACGAACAGTATGGTATTTTTTGTTTTGCTTGAATTCTTTGAATCGACGAGCTAGGCGCGTTGTAAGAATCTCATAATCCCAAGGATATTTTTCAGAGATATCCAACTCTGTTATTATGATTTTTGTCGCATTGCTATCTGTGGAGTGCTGGATCGGTAGAGCGGAATCGCTTTTGACTTTCTGGAATTTTATATCTACTCTCAGTGTCAGGTTGTAAGTGCTGATATCTTCGTTGTCATACATCTTTTCGGCTTGGCCAATGTATTCTAAAACCTTTTTTTCTTTGGGGTTGAGCATGATTCCTGGAGCTTCGTCGAACCCTCTGAAGAACGAAATGGGCATTAGGTAAAAGTTATACCTGGATAGAATGTCGCCGTGCCAGCTTTTTACAATATTTGCATAATTTTGTAATGAGGCACTGCCCAGCTCTTGTATTTTAAGACTGAGCATAATGTCATCATTAATAAAATGTATCGAATTATCCCTGATTTCAGTTAGAGCAGTTATATTGTCGATGATAGGCTTTTCAATCTTGCTTCCAAAGTCTTCGGTTATTATTCGATAGGCTTCAAATAAGCTGATGGACATCGGATTGCCAGCTCTATTCGTTTTCGGTCTTAGTAATTTGGATTTTTCGCCGTTTTTTAGGGCCCGGTACTCCATCGCATAAAGCGCAGCTACCTTATTGCTAGACAGACTAAGGATCTTTGCTTTCAACAGCAGTTCCCAAGCATTGATGCATAAAATCGAAAAGCTTTCCTCTCGATACTTAAAGTCGGGCTTGTTATATATCTCCATGGCTGAGAGCATTGCAGATATAGATTTTTCAAGCATGCTCCGCGAGCGTGATTTCATGCTTCTTCTTCCTTATTTAAGCGTTGCTAAAGGGATGCGTGAGGTAAGTCTCCGATAGGACTTGCAGGAATTCAACAGCAGCCTTTGCTTTAACGTTGGCAATTACGAAAAATGGAGCGATTGGTGGACTGCTTGGTACAGGAGCCGCAATCCGGTGTCAGCCCTGTAAAAGCGTTGGCTTGATTTCATTTTCGTAATTGCAATGAAAAATCGACGCTACAGAGTGAAATTCACGCCTTTGCTAACGGCGGCTCATGGCCGATTTCCGCCTGTCAATCGACCCTTAGCAGACGTTCAGCTCTAGGCTACTTTCAGATAGATGTTGTCGATTGTCCACACTACAAACCGACCCTCGCATATGCATTGTCTTGCGGAATATAGAGCGGGTGATGCCGTCCCACGACGTGCAGGAAGGTGCAGCCAATGCTGCTGCGTTCATTTCCTCTCCTTCCATTGAAAGGGTTCTACATACTCTCTTGTGAAGAAAGACCATGAGGACGTCTGCCCGCTTTCGCGTGAAGTGATATTTCAACTTCTATCTAGCCCGTTACAGGATGGCGTTCGCTTTTCCTCGTTCCTTCGCCCGCACCGCAATGGGCAGTTTTTGCAAACGGCTTTCCCTGACGGGAGCGATACGGGATTTCCACGTTCCACTTACAGAAGTACGTCGGGTTAGGTGCCTGCTATCGACGGGGAGACGTACCCCTCCAGACCAAGCTATGCCTCCTATGAACACTCTTAGGGCTCCGCTGAATACGCTTGACACCATAGGTTCATAATTGTGAAAGCCCGGGGAGCAAACGCTCCCAAGCTTATTGATGCGGTCAGCGCCGATCTAGCCACACAGTCTGGGCATTGCAGAATTCCCGCACCCCGAAATGCGACAACTCACGGCCAAAACCGCTTTTCTTCACGCCGCCGAAGGTGACGCGTGGGTCGGATGCACAATAGCCATTGATGAACACACCACCGGTTTCAAGCTCGCCCGCCAGCTGCTGGGCTAGCTCGATATTGCGTGTGTAAATGGTGGAGGCGAGTCCGAATTCGCTGTTATTGGCCAGTTCCAACGCATGGGTTGCATCGCGCGCGGTGATGATCGAGGCCACCGGGCCAAAGAGTTCCTGTTTAAACGAGGTCATCTGGTCGGTAACCTCACTGAGCACCGTGGGCTCATAAAAATTCCCAGGACCATCAGCTTTCCTGCCGCCCATCAACAACGTCGCGCCTTCCTCCAGTGTGTCGCGGACCTGTCGGTCAAGTTCATCACGCAGGTCAAAGCGGGCCATGGGGCCTATGTAAGTGTCTGGGGACAGTGGATCGCCGACGACCAACTGGCGGGTGGCTTCGACGAACTTGCGCGTGAATTCCTTGACAACGCCTTGCTCGACAATCAGCCGTTTGGCGGCCGCGCAGACTTGCCCGGTGTTCTGGTAGCGACCAATCACGGCGGCTTTGACGGCTTCGTCGAGGTCGGCATCGTTGAGCACAATGAACGGATCGGAACCGCCCAATTCCAACACACACTTCTTCAAGGCCGCCCCGGCCTGAGCTCCGATGGCCATGCCGGCTCTCACGCTGCCGGTGAGTGTCACCGCGGCGATGCGTGGATCAGCGATCGCGCTGGAGACACCGTCCGGCGTGACATTGATGATTTCGAAAACGCCTTCGGCAAAGCCGGCGCGTTTGAAGGCATCCTGGGGGAGATAGGCGCTGCCCATCACGTTTGGCGCATGCTTGAGGACGTAGGTGTTGCCGGCGATCAAGGCTGGCACGGCGCCGCGTAGCACCTGCCAGATGGGGAAGTTCCACGGCATCACGGCGAGAATCGGACCGAGCGGGCGATATTCGATGCGCGCCTTCCCACCTTCAACCTGCGTGGGTTCGGCGGTCAGCATGGCGGGCCCGTGTTCGGCATACCACTCGCAAAGCTGCGCACACTTTTCAATCTCACCGCGTGCCTGAATGGTGGGTTTGCCCATTTCCAGGATGATCATGTTCGCCATCGTTTCTGCGTTGCCGCGTAATGCCTGAGCCAGGGCGATCAACAACTGTGAGCGTTGTTCCGCGGGTTTACGTCGCCAGAGGGAGAACCCGGTAAAGGTGCGTGAAAGTGCAGCCTCCAGTGCCGGCTCGGATTCGAATGGGTAGTAGCCGATCTGCTCGCCATTGCTGGGGTTGATCGAAATGGCATGGGTAAGGCTGGAAACATGAGTCATGACACCGCCCTGCAAGGTGGGAATGATGCGCAGCTTCGAAGCAAAGGCGTCGCCGTTGAGTCAGGTCGCGCGCGCCAGAATGGAGTGCGCACGACCAATGACGGGGGCATCGACCATTTCCCCATCCATCACGAAGACGCCTTCTCCTGATCTGGCGGCCTCAATAATGCGTTGCGCCCAGTGCAACTGTTCAGGACTGGGTGTTAACGCCTGATGGATGATTGCTACTTGGCTCGGATGGATGCACAACGCGCCACCGAAACCCATGTCGCGGGCATATTGAACGGCATCATGCAGGCCTGCGGTGTCCTGGATGGAGGGAAAAACACCGTCCAGCGCCGGAGCCAGGCCGGCAACCCGTGTGCAGAGCAACACGGCATAGCGGGTGTGGCTGAGCACCTCTTCGGCGGCACGGCTGCCGGTGGTCAGGTTCAGGTCCAGGCCTAGATCGAGGCTGCCGAACGACAAGCGCTCAACGCCTTGGGTGCTGGCAATCGAGCTGAGTGCCGCCAAACCCTTGGCGCTCTCGATGATCGGCCAGATCGGTTTGCCGGTGCTGCCTGCATTGAGCACCTGTGCTGCACTTTCTGCCTTTGGCAGCAAGATCGCGGTCACGCCGGCGTGCCGCCGACAAAGCTCCAGGTCTGCCTCGTGAGCCCAATGATCTGGCGCATTGACACGAACCAGTACTCGAGCGTCCGGGGTTTCACTCAAAAAGCGCTCCAGGTTTTTCCTGGCCTGTTCCTTGAGATTTTCCTGGACGGCATCCTCGAGGTCGACGATGACCCGGTCCGCACCGCTGGCGATGGCTTTGGGGATGCGTTCGGGGCGAGTGGCCGGGACGAACAGGGCCGAGCGAACAATCGAAGTACTCATGCTGTTGCTCCCTCGCTGAACTCGATTTCTCCGACCTGCGCAGTACCTTCCTGATTACCCGCCCAGACCTGCGCCTTGCCGGTGTCGGTTAACCGTCCGCCCACTTCGAAAGATTGCGGTGAAATCAACGGGCGCAGGCCGCGGAAGGTGAAACGCTTCAGGCGCGCAGTCGGGTGTGCTCGGGTAAAGGCACGCAGGTTCAAGGTGGCAATCAACGGGCCATGCACCACCAGGCCGGGATAGCCTTCGGTCTCGGTGACGTAAGGCCAGTCGTAATGAATCCGGTGGCCGTTGAACGTGACCGCCGAGTAGCGAAACAGCAGGGTCGGGGACGGTTCGACCTGTTCCTGCCACTGGCCCTCGGGCAGTGCCTCGGTGCCGCTCAGTTTGGGCTGTGCAGGTTCGCGGTAGACGATGTCCTGCTCATCCTGCAGGGCACGCTCGCCCTCCTGGAAATACTCGTGACGCACCGTGACAAACAGCAACGACCCGGTGCGACCATGCTTCTCTTCGACCTTGAGAACGGTCGAGACACAGGTCACCTCGGCGTCGACTTTCAACGGCTGGTAGAACTCGATACGGCTGCCGGCCCACATGCGATTGCGGTTGTACGCCGGAGGCAGGAAACCACCCAGTGCGGGATGCCCATCCGCGCCCAGTTCGCTGGCGGCGACCGGCTCCTGAAAGAACGCCCAGTGCCACAGTGGCGGCAGCGGTTCGCCGGGCTGAGGCGCCACTTCGCTCAACGTCGCGGCAATGCGCTTGACCAGGTTGAAGCTGATCCGCTCATGGCTTTCCAGGCGACGCCCGATCCAGGCTGAAAAATCGATACTGTTCATAGAAAACGCTCCGGTCGGTCGGTGATCAGGCCAGGGCAGCCATTTCGGGTATCGCTTCAAACAGATCCGCCACCAGGCCGTAATCGGCCACCTGGAAGATCGGCGCTTCTTCGTCCTTGTTGATCGCAACGATCACTTTGGAGTCTTTCATGCCGGCCAGGTGCTGGATCGCGCCGGAGATACCGACGGCGATGTACAGCTGAGGCGCGACGATCTTGCCGGTCTGACCGACCTGCATGTCGTTGGGTACGAACCCTGCGTCGACCGCGGCGCGGGAAGCACCGACGGCAGCGCCGAGCTTGTCAGCCAGGGCATACAGGTGTTTGAAGTTGTCGCCGTTCTGCATGCCGCGACCGCCGGAAACGACGATCTTGGCAGCGGTCAGTTCCGGACGATCGGACTTGGCCAGTGCTTCGCCGACAAAGCTGGAAATGCCCGCGTCGTGAGCAGCAGCAACGGTTTCAACCGATGCCGAACCGCCTTCAGCGGCAACCGGGTCGAAACCGGTGGCCCGCACGGTGATCACTTTGATGGCAGCCGAAGACTGCACGGTAGCGATGGCGTTACCGGCATAGATCGGACGCTTGAAAGTGTCAGCGCTTTCTACCGAGATGATCTCGGAGATCTGGTCGACGTCCAGCTGCGCTGCGACGCGTGGCAGGATGTTTTTGCCGTTGGAGGTGGCAGCAGCCAGGATGTGGCTGTAGCCAGTGCCCAGATCGGCCACCAATGGCGCTACGTTTTCCGGTAGCTGGTGAGCGTAGGCGGCGTTGTCGGCCACCAGCACTTTAGTCACGCCAGCGATTTTCGCCGCGGCTTCAGCCACGGCGCCAGCGCCCTGACCTGCCACCAGCACGTGGATGTCGCCACCGATTTTCGCGGCAGCAGCAACGATGTTCAGCGTGGCCGGGGCCAGCACTTTGTTGTCGTGTTCAGCAATAACCAAGATAGTCATTTAGATTACCTTCGCTTCGTTTTTCAGTTTCTCGACCAGTTCAGCCACCGACTTGACCTTGATACCCGCGCTGCGTGCAGCCGGCGCTTCGACTTTAACGGTCTTGTTGGTGGAGGCGGTGGAAACGCCCAAAGCGTTCGGAGTCAGCACTTCGAGAGGCTTCTTCTTGGCTTTCATGATGTTTGGCAGGGACGCGTAGCGCGGCTCGTTCAAACGCAGGTCGGTGGTGACGATGGCCGGCAGTTTCAGGGAAACCGTCTGTGCGCCGCCGTCGACTTCGCGAGTCACGGCAACGCTGTCGCCGCTGATTTCGACTTTGGACGCGAACGTGCCCTGACCGTAGCCGCTCAGTGCAGCGAGCATCTGGCCAGTCTGGTTGTTGTCGCTGTCGATGGCTTGTTTGCCAAGGATCACCAGTTGAGGCTGTTCCTTGTCGACAACTGCTTTCAATAGTTTGGCAACGGCCAGGGAAGTCAGATCTTCGGCGGATTCGACGAGGATGGCGCGGTCGGCACCCAGCGCCAGCGCGGTGCGCAGTTGCTCTTGGGCGGTGGACGGGCCGACGGAGACGACGACGATTTCAGTGGCAACGCGCCCTTCTTTTATCGAGAGATCCTTCAGGCGTACTGCTTCTTCCACGGCGATTTCGCAGAACGGGTTCATCGACATCTTGACGTTGGCGAGGTCGACGCCGGAATAGTCCGCCTTGACGCGAACCTTGACGTTGTAATCCACAACGCGTTTGACAGCTACCAGGATTTTCATGGGGCAGTATTCACTCGAAAACAGTTGATCGTTGCACTCGGATGGCGCCGGCTGTAGGCATACATGGCGGCGGCGGTATTGGCGACCGAGCATCCCGCCTTGGCCATCTGTTCTTCGGCCGCCCTGCCGGTCACCGAAAGGAGCCCGCTATCACTCTGGATCAACAGGGAGCAGGCTTTTTCTTTGCATAAGGGCCGGCGACGCCATAGCCTTAAATGATCAAACCCGAAACGCGTGCTCGGCCAGACCCGCCACGGGCGAAGCCGCCGCGAACACGCATCCCGCATGCGGTTCGGTAGCGAAATCAGCCTCGGTCATGCCGTCATTTCGCGTTGTGATGTAGAGCGTTTTGCGGTCGACACCGCCAAACGACACCGAAGTCGGCCGGCGGGTCGGCACCTCTATTACGCAATCGAGCTTGCCTTGCGGCGTGTAGCGCGCCACCCGCGAACGGTGCACCTCGGCAATCCATACACAGCCGTCGGTGTCGGTTGCCAGGCCATCGGGCTTCACGCCAGTGTCGGTGTAGTCGACAAGCAATCTGCGCTTGCCGACATGCCCTTCGTCGAGGTCGAACTCATACGCCCACAGTTGCCCCGGACGCGAATCCGCGAAGTACATCGTGCGCTCATCTGGACTCCAGCGCAGCCCGTTGGCAAGCCGGACACCGGTCGCCTCGCAGGACGCCCGATCGCCCTCGAAACGATAGATCCCGCCGAGCGGTGCCTTGAGATCGACGTCATAGGTACCGGTCCAGAGGCGGCCACGCGAATCGCACGCAGCATCGTTGTAACGCTCCTGCGGCGAGATCAGTCCGCTCGCAGCGAAGGGCACATAATGGTCGCTCTCGAAGCTACCAAATGCGAGTCCACGCGTGAACGAGAAAAGCAAAGAACCATCGGTGCATAGTGTCACGCGCGCGCACCGATAGGGCAGCGACTTGGAGTCAACTGCGCCGGTTTGGGGGCTGCCCCGGTACAGGCGCTTACCAATCAGGTCGATCCAATACAACATATTGTCGGCGGGGTTCCACAAGGGGCCCTCACCAAGCTTGGTATCGGAGTGAAACGCAAGCTCTGCGCGAATTTCGTGGGTCATGTCGGTTATCGCCAATCCATAAAGAGTAGGTTTTATCGACGGCCGAGAATCAGTCCGCTCTTGTGGCCGCCGCCGCCGCCGCTCGTGATAAGGCAATGACGAGCGTCCTTGACCTGCGCAGTCGACTCGCCGCGCATCTGCCGCACACCTTCGATCACCAGGTTCAATCCGTGCAGGTACGCTTCCGATAACAGGCCGCCCGATGTATTGATCGGCAACCGGCCGCCGGCACGAATCTCGCCCGCTTCGATGAACGCGCCGGTCTCGCCGCGACGGCAGAAGCCGTAGTCTTCGAGTGCCATCGGAATCAACCCGGTGAAGGCGTCGTAGATCTGCGCGACGTCGATGTCGCTCGGCGTCAGCCCGCTCTGCTGATACAGCGCCGCGGCGACATCTCTGGAATTGATGGTCGCGTAAGTGTCAAGTGGCACATTGTGCGAACCCATCGGCCCGAGGGTCCAACGCTCACCGCTGGCCTGCGCTGCGCCAAGTATCGGTACGGCGGGCCGTTGCAGTTTCTCAGCCAGTTCCGCCGAGGTGATGATCACGGCGCACGCGCCGTCGGTTTCGAGGCAGCAGTCGTACAACCGGAACGGGTCGGCGACCATTCGCGCGGCGAAGTAGTCATCGCGTGCCATCGGCCGGCCATGCATCACCGCTCGCGGGTTCTTCTGCGCGTTGCCGCGAATGGTGACAGCCAGCTCCGCGAGATGGTCGGCGTTCATACCCGACTCTTCCAGGTAGCGCCGATAGACGAGCGCCATCATCATCGCCGGCGACATCAGCCCGAAAGGTGCGACGTACGATCCCCACATCGGCCGCGCGCGGTACTCGCCGTAGCGCTCGTACTGCCCCTGACAGATCGAACGATAGGCCACTGCATATTGGCACTGCCCGGTAGCCACCGCCGTGGCGGCGAGCATTACGGACGCGGAGCAACCGCCACCACCACCGCCCCACGCGAGCGACGAAAAACGCAAGCGTGGCGCGGCAAGCGCGGTCTGGACCATCACCGGCTCGTGTCGCTCGAACCCAAACGAGGTATAGCCATCAATCGCACTCGCCTCAATACCCGCGTCGGCGGCCGCATTGCGGATAGCCTCAAGGCACAGTTCGAATTCGGAGTGGTCGGTATGCCCGCCGCGTTTGGTGTAGACGGTCTCGCCAACGCCGATGATGCAAGGCTGCAAGCGCTTGGGTGCATCTGCGGTCGGAAAACTCATGATTCGCCCCTGTCAGGTTGATTCAATTCGATACGCGCCTTGAAGCGGGGCAGCTGAACTCCCCCGGAAACGGCATCCCAATACACGCTGACCGGCAATCCGATCTTCATGTCCTCAGGCGCCACATCCACAACATTGCTCACTAGCCGCACGTCGTCCGCATCATCGAGCAGCACCACCGCCACGTTGTATGCACCAGACCCTTTGAGCGCGGAGTGTGTCGGGTGATGGCTGATGGTGTACGTGTACACAGTGCCGTTTCCGCTGACCTCTTTCCAACCCATGCGAATAGACGCGCAGTGCGGACAGCTTGGCATCGGCGGGTGAGAGAAGCGCTTGCAATCGGTGCAATGGCGAATGATCAGGCGGCTTTCGTTGCAGGCGTCCCAGAACGGCGCGTCATCGCGCGAGGGCTGCGGAACGGGCATCGTGTCAGGCAAATAGGGCGGCATGGAGTGTCATCCTCGATGGGCAAGCGCATCTGCGCCAGTGATCTTGTGCCCCTACTATAGGCATATCGCCCCACCCTCAGTAGCAGCATCCGGACATGGCAGAGATACCAAAACCACATACCTGGAAGCTGTCCCCTTGCCCCTAACCGGTCAAACGCGGCTGATGCAAATCATCTACTGGAACATTTCTGCCATACCACTTGATCATGGCTGCGATGCGGGCATGCTCCTACCCGCCCTCCTGAGCGGCTCTTATAGTCCGGGTGCTCCCAGCGATTCCAAACACATGAACGCTGTCGCTACCACAAGGCCTTGAGCCATGAATCCGAGTCAGAAATTATGAGCTTTCAGATCCCCCACGAAGATCGAACACTTAGCAAATTGCTCTTCCAGGCCGCAGAGCTTCACGGCAACAAGCCTTTTCTGCACGTTGATGGAAGAACGTATTCGTTCCACGAAGCGCACCTGAAAAGCCAGTCAGTCGCACGTGGGCTGCGCGCGCTTGGCGTGGGGCCGCAAGAGCCGGTAATGGTGATGTTGGACAACTCGGCCGAGTTCATTTTTTCGTGGTTCGCACTCAGCCTGCTCAATGCCATTTGCGTGCCGATCAATACCGCTTACGCGGGCGACATGCTCGCTTACGTGACCTGCGATGTTAAATCACGCGTCATCATTACCAGCGCGGGTTATGCAGCGGCGTTCGCAAACCTCGCACCGCAGCAACGCGGTGCGCTGGAGACAATGGTGATCTGTGGCGCGCACGACGGCGTCCCGGGTACGAAGTCGCTCAGCTGGGACGCGCTGATGATCGAAACCCGCGATCCGATATGCGCCCCTTCGACACCCACCGACGCCGCGTTCATCAGCTACACCTCGGGCACAACGGGTCCATCCAAGGGCGTGATACTCCCGCAATCGCTGACCTTCCAGACTGCGCAGAGCTTCATCAATGCGGTAGGCATGACTGCCGAGGATATCGTCTTCACACCGCTACCGCTCTTTCACGGCATGTCCCGTACGATGGCGACACTGCCCGCACTGGTGCTCGGAGCTCAGGTGCACATCGCTGCGCGGTTCAGCGCCACCACCTTCTGGCAGGACGTGCGTCGCGCGAACGCGACCATCAGCACCACCATTTTCACCATCCCGCCGATCCTCAATGCCAAGCCTGCTTCGGCGGACGACCGCGCTCATCGCGTGCGCGTCATGTTCAATGCCCATCACGACCCCGAGTTCGAGGAACGCTTCAACTTACGGCTCGTCGAAGCCCACGCGATGACGGAAACCGGGATGACGGTGTTCACGCCCTTCCCCGAACGAAAACTGGGTGCATCGGGCCGCGTGGGGGATGACTGGGAATCGGCCATCGTCGACGAGAATGACCGGCCTGTGCCGACGGGCGCCATCGGTGAACTCGTGCTACGCCCGAAGCTGCCTGGCATCGTGATGGACGGCTACCTCAACAAGCCAGAAGCAACGGTCGGTGCATGGCGCAATCTGTGGTTCCACACAGGAGACATGATGCGCGCCGATGACGAAGGCTACCTGTACTTCTGCGGCCGCGCGAAAGAGCGTATCCGCCGACGGGGCGAGAACATCTCCGCCTACGAGGTCGAGACCATCGCGATCCAGCATCCCGATCTGGTGGAATGTGCGGTTCTGGGTGTTCCTGCAGGTGATAACGAAGACGAGGTGTATCTCGTCGGCGTATTGCGCGACGCGCAATTGCTTAGCGAAAGCGAACTGCACAACTGGCTGAAGGGCCGTTTACCCAAGTTCATGGTTCCACGCTACATCGAGTTCCGTGAGGAGCTGCCTAAAACCGCCTCGGCGAAAATCGAACGGCATACCCTGCAAAAATCGGTGCCATCGCTGGCAGCCTGGGACAGCGTTTGAGGGACAGTACCTGCGTCATTTGACGCAACAAAAACCGTACAAATAAGAACAATAAATAGTGGAGAAAGACATGATTCTTAGCATTCCCGACGCGCGAGCGTTGGTCCATGCAAGCATGGTCGCGACCGGTCATACCTCGGCCGAGGCGGACATCATCACCGACCATTTGATCGATTGTGAACTGCGCGGCCTCTCATTCGGCGGCCTGCCACGGGCGCTTTCGGTCATTGAGCGGATCCGTGCAACGACAACCCCGCGCCAAGCCATCAAGATCGTCAAAGAGTCGCCCGTTTCTGCGGCGCTCGATGGAGGTGACCAGGTTGGCTATCTGGTTGCCCAGCGCGCCACCGATCTCGCCCTCGAGAAGGCTCGCACGAGTGGCATTGCAGTCATCACCGCTAACCAGACTTGGTACACGGGAATGTTTTCCTACTACCTTGAGCAAATCACGGCCGCGGGCTTCATGGGCTTCGCCGCTGGAAGTGGCGGGCGCCGCGTCGCGCCGCATGGCGGTACCGAAGGACGCTTCTCGACAAACCCGATTGCCTTTGGTTTTCCGAGCGACGGGAACCCTGTTATCTGGGACATAGGTACGTCGGCGATCATGCTTGGCGAAGTAATATTAGCCCAGCGTATGGACCAATTGCTCCCGGATGGAGTGGCATTCGCGCCGGACGGCGAACCTACGCGCGACCCGAGCGAGGCCCTTGCCGGAGCATTTGCCGCCTGGGGTGGACACAAAGGCTCGGGGCTCGCGCTCGTGGTACAAATGCTGGGCATGATGAGCGGTGCATCCGCAGCACCGCCCAAGCTAAGCGACTGCGGTTTCTTCATGCTCGTGGTTGATCCGGCACTCTTCACCGACGCCGAGGATTACGCGCAGCGCGTGAGCACATTTGCCAATGACCTTCGCGATACCCGCCCGCTTGATCCGGCAACACCGGTGCGAGTGCCGTTTGAACGATCGGCTGCGGAGCGGGAAAAGCGTAGGGCCGACAACCGGATCGACGTAGCGGACCAGATCCATGAGGCTTTGAAAGCGGTCGCCCTGGGCGCCTGACACAGGATCAAACCTGAACTGCATCGCCCAGTTGATCGAATGAATATCCAAGGAGACAACAATGTCTAACTCCGCCTCAAGCACTACCGTGCGCTCCGAGAGCGACAGCGTGTATCGAAAGGTCACACTGCGCATCGTGCCACTACTCTTCGTCTGCTACATGCTGAACTACATAGACCGCGTCAACATCGGCTACGCCCAGCTGCAGATGAAACACTCTCTGGACTTCTCCGACGCGGTCTTCGGGCTCGGCGCGAGCGTCTTCTTCCTCGGATATTTTCTCTTCGAAGTGCCAAGCAACCTGCTACTGAACAAGATAGGCGCTCGCAAGACGCTGCTGCGCATCATGCTCGGCTGGGGACTGGCGTCGGCGTGCACGATGTTTGTCACTACCCCCATGCAATTCTACGTCGTGCGTTTCTTCATCGGCATGTTCGAGGCGGGGCTGTTTCCCGGCATGCTGCTTTATCTGACTTTCTGGTATCCGCCGGCGCGGCGCGCGCGAGTCGTGGCCCTGTTTATGCTCGCCACTGCTGCGGCCGGAATCGTCGGTGGACCGGTCTCAGGATGGATCCTGCAGAACATGAACGGTATATATGGGATGGAAGGCTGGCAGTGGATGTTTGTCATCGAGGGGCTGCCATGCTGCCTGATCGGCATATTTGCCTACTACTATCTGGCTGACAGCCCTGCGAAAGCGCACTGGCTCACGGATGCACAGAAATCGCTGGTACTGGGTGAAGTGGCGGCAGCGGCAGCAGCGGCGACGGCGACGGCGACGGCGACGGCCAGCGGAAGACAAACCCGCTCTGCGTTCGCTGACCCGAAGGTCTACCTGCTAAGTTTTGTACTGTTCTGCATGCTGTGCGGTTCATATGTGCTCGCCTTCTGGCTACCGACGGTGATTCGAGAGCTGGGTGTCGACAATTTCCAGCAGATCGGCCTGTACGCGATGATCCCCGACGCGCTCGCGATAGTGTGCACGATCCTGTATAGCCGCCATTCCGATAAGCACCTGGAACGGCGCTGGCACTTTATCATTGCCGCTTTGATCGCAGCGCTCGCACTCAGTGCGACCACCCTAACGGCACATAGCCTTGGTCTTTCAATCTTAATGTTCGCCTTCGCCCGGGCTGCGATCGTCTCGTCTCTGCCAATCTTTTGGACCATGGCTACTACCCAGCTTTCGACGCGGTCGAGCGTCGCAGGCATTGCGGTAATTTGTAGCTTGTCGAACTTCTCCGGCATGACGAGTCCTTTCCTGATCGGGTTAATCAAAACGGCGACGGGCAGTCTCACCTATGGGATGTACGTGATCTCGTCGTTGATGATTATCTCTGCCTTGTGCGTATTCTTTTTTGTGCGACGCGAGCCACGAGCAAGTGACGCGGTCAAGAGCACCGCACTGTCGCGAGCCTGAACCCGCCCTGCCCTTTCATGCCGAAACCGCGATTCTCGAGTGACACACCGAGGCTCGCGGCCGGGCACGCTGCGGCCGCTGGCCGCCGATGCCCGCGAGCGCTTCGATAGGAACTAAAGAAATGACACATCAAAGAATGAACGAGCAGCCCGACTCAGCAACGCGCCGGGCTGCGCAGGCCGCCGTGGCCATGGGGCAACTTGAGCCCGATTCCGCAACCAAAAGCAAGGTCGCCCTGGTGCTGCTGGACTTCTTCGGCTGCTGCCTGGAAGTTGTGCACAGCCCGGTCGGTGCCGCCACGCAGACCTATCGCGCAGCGCACCGAAGTGCGCCCGAAGCGCATCAATGGGGGCTGAAGCAGAAGGTGAGCGCTGAGGATGCCGCCCTGGCCAACGGGATCCTCGGGCACGGCCTGATCCGGGAAGACATGCACGTGCCCAGCGGCACGCATCCGGGTGTGGTGATCCTGCCGGCCCTGCTGGCACTGGCGGAACGCGAGCGTCTCTGCGGCGCAGCTCTCGTGCGAGGCATTGCGACCGGTTATCACCTGATGGGAGCGCTGGGCATCGCCGCCCGGACCGGGTTGACCAATCGGCGGTTTCGTCCGCTCGGCATTTCCGGCCCGTTCGGCGCGGCGGCAGGCGCCATCGCCGCCACTGGTACCGACGAGGAGACCGCCGTTCATGCGCTGGCATTCGCGGCAAATTTTGCGGCCGGTCTGAACCAGTGGCCCTGGGCCGGCGGTCAGGAGATCTACGTGCATGCCGGCATGGCTGCGCGCAACGGGCTGGTGGCGCTTGATTTGGCGCGAGCTGGCCTGACCGCTTCGACGGACATCCTGGAAGGTGAAGACGGTCTATTCGCAGCGCTGGGGAGCGCGACGAGCGCTACTTCGGTGTTCCTGCGCAGGCTCGAGGGCCCGAACTGCCTGCTGGACGTCACCCACAAGCCCGTGCCCGGCTGCAACTTTGTGCAGACCGCGGCCGCAGCGGCGCTACAGCTCCACGCGCAGCTGGGTGCTCAAGAAACCCGCGCGATCCGGCGGATTGTCATTTCGACCTTCTCAGCGGCCCGCAACTATCCCGGCTGCGACAGTACAGGCCCCTTCAGCCGCATCGAGCAGAGCAAGATGAGCTTCCAATACGCGATCTGCGCTGCACTGGGCCATGGCCAGCTTGACAACGCGATCTACAGCGACTGCGACGATGCCGAACTTCAGCGCCTGATCGGGCTGACCGAATTGCGCATCGACCCGGTGTTCGAACAGCGGACCTTGCCCGCTCAGCCTGCCCGTGTCGAGGTGGAGATGGCGCATGGCGAGCGCATTGCCAGCGAACTGGCGGACGTGCCCTGGCTCGATGCCGAAGCAGTTCGCGATCGCTTCCTGGCGACGGCACAGCCAGCCCTGGGCGAGGAGGACACTCGCCGACTGGTCAAGCTCGTCGACACGCTCTGGAACCAGGACGACACATCGGAATTCTTCAGTCTGTTGCAAAAGATGGGCTGAAGCGCGGCGCTACGCCCGAAAATAGCCGCCACTTTCAGCCCTCAATTTAGACAAGATCCCTTTACACAAGGAGTTAACACGTGAAGATCGGAATCATCGGCGCGGGCTTCATCGGCCGCGCGCTTGCGACATTGGCCGTGAAGAACGGCCACGAGGTGATGCTTAGCAACTCGCGCGCCGCGAAGACCCTGGGAAGTACCGCCGTTGCAATCAGCTGCAAAGTTGGCACCGCGCTAGAGGCTGCCAGTTTCGGTGAGATCGCGATCGTAGCCATACCGCTGATGAATTATGCGCAGGTTCCGGTGGAGGCCCTTGTCGGCAAGATCGTGATGGATGCCAACAACTACTACCCCGAGCGCGACGGACGCATCGAAGCGCTCGACACCCACGCGACCACGACCAGCGAACTTCTCGCCGCCCATCTTGCCGGCGCCAAAGTCGTGAAGGCCTTCAACGCGATCTTGCAGGGGGATCTCGAAAAAGACGCCCGACCTGCCGGTTCACCTGCCCGGCGTGCGCTGCCGATCGCAGGGGATGACGCCGCTGCGAAGCGCATCTGCACCGACCTTATCTATCAGTTCGGCTTTGACGTGGTCGACGCAGGGCCGTTGGCCGAAGGCTGGCGATTTCAGCGCGCCATGCCGGCGTATTGCATTCCCCTCGCTGCTGCAGGACTGCAACGCGCGCTGGCCGCAGCCGAACGCGGTGTCGAGCTGCCGCACGGCTCCTGGCGTCCGTAACACAGGGCTATCCGCCCACGCCGGCGAACGTGATCGTGCCCAGTAGTCCGGGCTCAAATCTCGACGTCGCGGCACACGTCGTCATGAAGGCGCGGATGCGCCAGACGCCTTCCTTGGCATACAGCTTGATCATGGCTGCGATGCTGGCGCGCTCCTACCCGCGCTCCTGAGCGGCTCTTATAGTCCAGTTGTCCGCAGCGATTGCCAATGCATGGCTGCTGTCGCTACCACAAGGCTTTGAGCCATGACGCAAGCATCTATTCGTCTCACAAAACGCAGGTGAGTAGCCTGGCCGTCGCACTTGGACTGTGCTCGCCTGGCGCGGGGTCGCCGAGCCAACACCGAGGGTCTGGAGCGACCTACCCAGGCTCACTGCGCGTGCTTTGCCGGTTCAGATTCACCTGACGTTATGTCATGCAACAACCGTTGCGATACCAGCCACAAAAATAATTATAGGTAAACAACATGCACTTCCTCGCGTCTCCCAAGGGGCTGCTGCCCTGCCTCGCCGGCTTGCTCCCCAGCCTGGCCTGTGCCGACTTCATCGACGACAGTCACCTGCGTTTGGATACCCGCAACTTCTACATAAATCGCGATTACCGGGACGCTGACCGCCCCGACACGCCCAGGCATGACGGCCAGAGTCAGTCCAAGGCTGAGGAGTGGGCCCAGGGCTTCCTCCTGCGCTTCAACTCCGGCTACACCGATGGCCCGGTCGGCTTTGGCCTCGACGCCTTGGGGCTGGCCGGCCTCAAGCTCGACTCTGGCGCTGGCACCAGCGGTGCCGGCGCCCTGCGGCGCAATCCGCAAAATGGCCAGTCGGCCGACGACTACAGTTTCCTCGGCCTGACCGCCAAGGCGCGTATATCCCAGACCAACATTAGCGTCGGCGACCACGAACCGGTGTTGCCAGTGGCGCTGCGCAACGACACTCGTCTGTTGCCACAGACCTTCCAGGGCGCCCAGGTACTGTCGAAAGACATCGACAAGCTGATGCTCATCGGCGGCCAATTCCGTGCCGTACACCAGCGCGATTCGGGTAACTACGACGACTTGAGTATGTCCGCCGACGGCTCCCGCGGTGGCGTCACCACCGACCGCTTCAACTACGCCGGCGCCAGTTATGCGCTGCTGCCCGATTTGCAATTGACCGCCTACCGCGCCGAACTAAAGGACAACTACAGTCAGTCCATCGCCAATCTGGTCTACACCGTGCCGCTGGGCAAAACAGCCAAGCTAAAAGCCGACGTGCGCTATATCGACAGCAATGGCGAGGGCCGCAGCGACGTCGACAACCGCTTACAGGGAGCAATGTTCAGCTACCTCGATCAGGGCCATCGCCTCAGCCTGGCCTATCAGGAACAGAACGGCCGCACCGGCATGTCTTATCTCTCGGGAACCGACCCTTGGGGCTTTAACAACGGCACCTACCACAACTTCGTCCGCGCCGATGCAGACTCCTGGCAATTGCGCTATGACTACGATTTCGCCACCGTCGGCGTGCCCGGCCTGACCTTGATGGCGCGCTACATCAGCGCCGATGACTTTCGCATCGCAGGCCAGGCGGCACGCGCATGGGAACGCGACATCGACCTTGGCTACGTGATTCAGAGCGGCACACTAAAGGGTTTGGGACTGCTCTGGCGCAACGTGGCTTACCGCAGCAACGCCACCACCGATATCGATGAGAACCGCGTACTGATAGCCTACACCGTCAAAGTCTGGTGAGACGTACGCGCGGGGGGCTCCGCGATTGCGCAGCCCTCCGCGCGACACCTACCGCCACGGCTCAATGGCCTGACGGTGCTGCACTGGCAAGGGATGTTGTGGGTGCACCGCGGACCAAGCCGGAGGCGCCCCCCGTCTGCGACAAGAAAGGTGGAACGGCGTACAACCTCGACGGTGGTCCGCCCTATGCCAGGGTTGGAGCGCCCGGCCATAGACACGTCATCGGATGGTATGCGCCTGACGTTCTAGCTGTTCGCGATGCGCCGGGTCGGCGATCGCGATCATTCGCCGCACACGTTCAGCCAGTGAGCAGCCGCGCAGGTCTGCGATACCGTGTTCGGTCACGATTACGCCGGCGTCGCAGCGAGCGGTGCTCGTGGGGCCCGACAGCGACGCGACAATACGTGATCGTTCGCCCACGGTAGAACGCAGTGCGATGATTGGAATGCCCCCGGGGCTCAGATGGGCCGCGCGCAGAAAATCGGGCGCCCCGCCCACCGCCCCAATGTAATTGCCGTTGGCGACTTCGGAGTTCGCCTGGCCCGTAAGGTCGACTTCGATCGCGGAATTAATCGCAACGAAACGATCAATCGAGCGCAATGCTTCGCCACCGTGGGTTTCGTGAGTGCCGCGTAGCACGATGTCGGGGTTGCGGTCGGCGTAGGCATAAAGCCGCTTGGTCCCCATCAGCAGGCCAGCGACGCTTTTGCCGGCATTGCGTTTCTTGCGAGCATTCGTGAGCGCGCCGGATTCGGCCAGGTCGACCAGGGCGTCACCGACAATACCCGAGTGGATACCCAGATCTCGGCGGTTGGTCAGCCGCTTGAGGGTTTCTTCCGCCACGCCCCCGAACCCAACCTGCAGCGTTGCGCCGTCTTCGATAAGGGATGCGACGTACTCGGCAATGCGTTCTTCTTCGGGCGACGGCACGCTGTATTGCGCTTCGAGCGGTGCGAAGGCGGCCGGAACGAGCACGTCGATCTCTTCCGGGCGCAACCGTCGCGCGCCAAAGGTGCGCGGCACATTGGGGTTCACTTCGCCGATCACCACACGCGCCTGCCCAATGGCCTCGATCAGCAGGTCGTTGGCCAGGCCCAGGCTATGCAGGCCGTCATCATCGGCTTCGGCGACCTGCACGAACACGACATCGATACGGCTACCCGCGTGCGCCATCGCGCCCAACAGCTGCGAATAAGGCGACGGAACAATATCGAGCAGCCCCGCTCTGGCGAGCGCCCGATTACCGCCTGCGCCGCAATAACTCATGAAGCGAAAATAGTCGGCGTGCTCTGGGCGCAGAGTGCCGCTTAAGTCGATCCCCAAGAACAGATTCAGGCGGCCGAAGTGTGCCCGCTGCGCGACCAGAGCACGGGTCAGGGTCAGGGGTTCAGCGGTCGCCTGGCCCCATATCAGGGTATCGCCGTTGCGCAGATAGGGTGTGAGGTCGGGCAGTGGATCGATATGCAAAGCAGGCTCCTTACAGCACGTACAGATTGAATCAGGCAGATGGACTACGTCTCAGCTCGGCGGGCGACCGGCAACCTTGCGATCAATCAGTGCGCCCACCTGCGCGCTCGATAACCCGAGCAAGTCCGTGAGCACCTGCTCAGTGTCTGCACCCAGGCACGGCGCCGGTCGTGCTGGGGCGCGCGGGAACGAGGAGAAGGCAAGAGGAGAACCCGGCGCGAGCAGGTCGCCTACGCCCGGCTGGGCAACCGTGGAGAACAACGGGTTCGCGGTAGAACACTCAGGATCGTGCGTCACCAGCTCGCTGACCGTTTGATATCGGTTCCAGCAAACGGCATGGGCGTCGAACGCCGAGGCGACATCCTGCAATGTTCGAGCACCCACCCACTGCGCAAAAAGCGGGGACAGTTGAGCGCGTGCGATAAACCTGTTGCCCTCGCGGCGCAGATCAAGGTCCAGTGAGCGGCCGAGCGCGTCGATGCTGTCGGTGAGGCCAGTGGCGTCGCAGAGCGACTTCCATTGTTTGGCGGTCAACCCAACGATCATGATGCGCTGCCCGTCTGCGGTCAGAAAGTCGCGGCCGAACGCGCCGAACAAGTCGTTGCCCGTGCGCTCTCGCTGCTGTCCGAGCTGCGCTTCGGCGAGAAAGCCTAGATGGCCCATCACCGCGAGCGCCGCGTCTTCGAGTGCAAGTTTTACGTGTTGGCCCAAACCGCTCTGCCGGCGAGTACGTTCGGCGGCCAGAATCCCCAGCGCGGCCAGATTGCCGGTCACCAGATCCCAAGCCGGCAACACATGATTGCAGGCTTCGTCAGCGGAGCCGTTACCGGTGAGATACGGGATGCCGAGTCGTGGATTGACCGTGTAATCGACTGCCGAACGGCCATGCCGGTCGCCGGTGATGGTCAACTGGATGAGGTCGGCACGGCGAGCACTCAAAGCCTCATAGTCGAGAAAGCCGCGCGGCGGAAAGTTAGTGAGCAAGATGCCCGCATCCGGCCCTGGAGCGGTGACGAGTGCCGCAGCAAGCTCGCGCCCCTCGGCGCTAGCGAGATCGAGTGTGACCGATTTTTTCGACTTGTTGAGACCGCACCAGAAGAGGCTCGTATTGTCCGCCGTGATCGGCCAGCGCCGATAGTCCAGACCGCCGACGAGCGGGTCGATCCGGATCACTTCGGCGCCCAGTTGCGCGAGCGTCATGCCACCGAGGGGGGCAGCGACGAATGCCGACGCCTCGACAATTCGCATGCCTTTGAGAATCGAATCAGACAGCATGGTTTGCCTCACTTGCGACAGTCGTAATATGCGTCAATGCGCGGTCGTACACGGCGCGCGCCACGACCTTCAACGCAAGCGTTTCCTCGGCGCCTTCGAAGATCGAAAGTACGCGCGCATCGACGAAATAGCGGCTCACGGCACACTCTTCCGCGTAGCCCATACCACCGTGAATCTGCAGTGCTTCACGCGTGACGATTTCGGCCGAGCGGCACGCCAGCAGCTTGACGAGGCTCGCCTCCATCTGCGCGCCTTCGCTTTCGAGTTGCCGGGCAATCGCATAGGTCATCTTGCGGCATGCGCTATAGCGCGCCGCCATACGCGCGAGTTTCACCTGGGTGAGCGGATAGCTTGACAGCGGCTTGCCGAACACCTTGCGGTCGTCGGCGTAGCGAATCGCCGCATCAAGCGCGGCACGCATAACGCCCGAGGCGCGCGCGGCGGTTTGCATGCGTCCGCCCGTCATGCCCTGCATGGTGAAATAGAAGCCCTTCCCGAGCCCCGCGTCTGCGCCAAGCACGTGAGTATCGGGGACGTAGAACTGCTCGAAATGCAGGTCGAATGAGTGCATTCCCCGGTAGCCAATGGTCGGAATCGCCCGCCCGGTGAGACGGCCGCCACCGGGCTGCGCGAAATCAATCTCATGCCCGTCGCTCGAAGGTTTTTCCACGAGCATGATTGACAGGCCGCGGTGCCCGGCCGAGCGGTCGGGGTCCGTGCGGGTAACCACCATCAGCAAATTCGCCATGCCGGCGAAGGTGCACCATGTCTTGGCGCCATCGAGCAGCCAACCGCTATCCACGCGCGTGCCCTTAAGGCTCAGGCTGGCCACGTCGGAACCGAAGTCTGGCTCGGTAATCGCAATGCCGCAGAGCGTTTCGCCCGATGCGATGGCGGGCAGCCAACGCTGCTTTTGTGCATCGGTACCGCCAGTGAGAAGCGCTCGCGAAAGAATTTCCGGACGCGTGATGAGACTGCCTGCCGCGGCCAGCGACGCCTCCGACAGGGCTTCCGTGACCGCCACCATCATCAGCGCATCGTTGCCGGTGTCCGATGCGCTACCGCCCAGCGACTCCGGTATCGAAAGTCCGAAGGCTCCCATCTCGCGCATGCCATCCAGTATCTCGGAGGGAACCGTCATGTCTTGGCGATGGATCTCTTCGGCAAGCGGTGCGACCACCTTTTTTGCGAAACGCCGGAACGCATCTTGAGCCATCGCAACGTCATCCGGCCGCTTCATGTCGGCAATTGATTCGGCCGAGGCCAGTTCACTACCGATTTGCGCAAGCACTTCACTGCTGCTGGTTGCCCGGCGCAAGTGCGTAAACTCTGCGCTTTGCGTGACCTCATGCAATTCCCTGGCACAAATGCCAAGGTCGACATACAACACATCGATACGCTGCACGACGCTGATGATCGCGTCACAGGCAAAGGCGAGCGAGAGGCGTAAGTCCAGATCGGTGGCGCAGTCTTGTGCGTCACTGCGATCGCAGACAGTTTCGGCCGCGAGCAGCTCCGCGCTTGCTAACGCGATTTCATAACTGGCGGGCTGGAATTGGTCGAGCAGCAACGCATCGAGTTTTCCATTGACCACACACGAGCCGACGACCGAGTGCACCGCCTCGTCAAGCAGACAACGAACACGACGGAGTACGGCAGAAGTAGCGGCAAAACTTTGGGGAATCGATTGATTGGGCATCTTTTATGGTTTCGAAAAAGTGGGCCGGTGTGGCGGGTTCGGGGGGCTTTTCCTAGGGGGTGACCATTGGCGCCATGCCCGACATGCTGGAAGCAGCATAAGCAAGCCATGGGAGTGCCGGTAGTGGCGACCACGCATGACAGACATGCTGCTGCGACATGACAGATAAGGTAGGTCTCCAGCACCATACCGAGCTGCCCACCCTTTTGTTCGCGAGCCAGAAGTAATAAAAACCTACTGAAGCATGTCCTCCATAGACACCTCAGCGATGGCTCATTAGGATGAATGCCCCACCCTGCGATGCATTTTCGACATGAGTACTCATACGTTACCGATTGGCGAGCAGATCATTGACTGCGACCTGCTAACAATTTTCTGCAAGGTCGCCGAACTGGAAAATTTTTCACGTGCGGCCGTACAGCTCGACCTCGCGCAACCGGTCGTCACCCGCAAGATGAAACGGCTCGAAACAGAACTCGGCGTGGAGTTATTCGTCCGCACCAACCGCGGCTGTCAGCTCACGCGTTCGGGCAAACTTCTGTTCGCCAAGGCGGGCGGCATCCTCGTGCAGCTCGCGAACTTGCGCGAAGAGGTGATGCATTCGGCGCAAGACATTTCCGGCTCGATTGCGATAGGCATAACCCACACGGCCGGCTCGTATCTTGCCGCGCACATCGTCTCCACGATCGCCCAGCATTGGCCGAAGCTACATGTGAGTCTCGTTCAAGATGTAAGCAGTGTGCTGAGTACTCAACTATTAAATAACGAACTGTCGGTTGCCGTGCTTTTCGATCCGCCACACGACACTCGAATCCTCGCCGTTCCCCTGCTGATGGAGCGCCTTCACCTCGCCGGCAAGCCCAACTCCGAGCTGCTCAACATCGAACGCCTTACGATGTCCGACCTCATCGGTGCACCGCTGATTCTGCCCACTCGCGGTCAGGCGCTACGACTGCTCGTCGACGAAGCGTTCAGCGAGATTGGCGCGTCGCTCGATCCGATCTACGAGACCAACAGCACTGCACTTCTGAAGGCACTCGCTGCGCAAGGACTGGGCTATACGCTGCTGACCTACGGCACCGTTGCCCCGGAGATCGCGAGCGGTCAACTAGCCGCCCGCGCCCTTAATGAGCCCGGCATGTCGATCTGCCTGACGCTTGCCTATACACACGAGCACCGTCGCCTGAAGACAGTGCGCTTTGTAGGGGATCTCATTCAACGCGAAGTCCGTCGGCTCGTGCAAAACGGCACGTGGAAAGGTACGCCGATGGTTGCGCAGGATGAGCATCGCCGCCCCCTGATCTCCATCAAAGACCCTCATACGTAAATATCCAGAAAATCGAAAAAGCTACTGCTGCTATGTGAGACAAACTCGTGGTTCTGATGAGGTCGTAGTGGCTGATTTCATGCGGCGGTACAAATTGACCTTGGTATTATTCGGTCCTGGCTCAGAGTAGAGGCTGGAGGCGAGCTTGAAGGGACTGTTAAATTGCACGAGAGGCTACTTGGAAACCTCACGTCATTATGGTCAGAAACTTCTGGATGAAATGTGTAAAGATCTGTATTGGGTAGGATGCAGGCAAACTCTTCGCCACCATACCGAGCGACCAGGTCGTAGGGGCGTCTAACCGTTTCAGATAACGCTTGGGCAACAGATTTCAAGCAGCTATCTCCAGCCTGATGTCCATATTGGTCGTTGTAGCGTTTGAAAAAGTCAACATCCACCATAATGAGCGACAGCGGCTTTTGCTCTCGAAAGCACTGGCGCCAAGCCGCCAATATGTCCTCATTGAATTTGCGTCGATTAGCCACTCCAGTTAGGCCATCCATTAATGCCATGGAACGCAGCAGATCGTTCTGTAGTTTCAGGGTCAGGTGCGTTCGCACACGGGCTATAACAATAATTGGATTGATGGGTTTGCTGATGAAGTCCACCGCGCCAAGTTCCAGGCCTAGTACCTCATCCGACTCCTGCTGCTGTGCGGTAATGAAGATGATGGGGATGTCCTGGGTCGCAGGGTCAGCCTTGAGTCGACGGCATACTTCATGCCCGTCCATACCCTCCATGACCACGTCCAGCAGAATCAGATCGGGTAGTTGGGTCTGGCATACCGTGATCGCCTGCTCACCGCTGGTGGCCATGAACACATCACAGTCCTTACGAAACAACTCATGGAGTGCCCGGATATTAATCGGTTGGTCGTCGACAATGAGGAGTTTTGGGCGGTCATGGGGATGTGCTAACCAGGTTTCCATCGATTGTTCCATCAGGCAGATCTCAACAGTTCACGACCAATCGGCATCGCAGCGGAAAAGTCTAGCGACTGCACCATGAAAACCAGTTCGTCGAACTGTGGGCGCAGGGATGGCGGCGTTTTTGACGCCAATGCGTCTGCCAGCTCTATGGCTTGAAGGTTGCCCGCTTCAAGCAACAGCAAAATCTCCTCAAGGGATTCTCGCCATTGCGTGAGCGCCATCAATTCGGAGTCTACACAGACCTTTGCGCTCGGGCTCTGACCAAAGTCGACATTCATCTGCTCAAGGCTTTGTTTCAGTAATCTGCTCAATTCGTCAAACCATGTTGCGTCAGCAAAGATGCGCGATCTTGAGTTGAAGGCTGGTTTCGGCGGACGGAGGGGCTGCTGTCGATGTCAGTCGAGCCAGGACATTCAGGATGTGGTCAGCGCTCAAGCTACCTGATTCAAGTACCAACTCCACAGCCACCAACACGGCATCGAGCCCGGCGATGGGAACAGCCGCCAGTACCTGCGTCATGATTCGATCACCGTTGGTGTGACGCCTCAGACCGCGTTTTAGCAGTTGCAACGGCTTCGGCAGATCAGCAAATGGAGCGCCATTGCGCAGCGCTCCGGGCTTGCGCTCGATAAGCGGGATGTAGTGTTGCCAGTCGAAGCTAACCTGGTCTCGATCAAAGAGGCGCTCGTGACTGGCAATCGTCGTTTCATAGGCGTTTGGCCGCCAGTGGTGCCGGTGGGCGGGAGGTCGCACGGGCGAAGATGAACACGCTGTCACCCGGCTGGACCTTGGCTTTGACTTCGGCCGACAGATCCACCGAAACCTTGAGCAATGCCGTGGCCTTGGCGACCACCGCCGGTGCCTTGGCCACTGTTGCGCCGCTGGCCTGGAGCTTCTCCGTGGCCCGCTGGATCCCGCCTTGCAGCGCGGCACGAGTGTTGTCGTCGGGCGGCAGCTGCGCCAACAGACGGTTCCAGTAATCAATGGCGTCCTGATAACGCTGGCCTTCGAAGGCGGCGATGCCCAGCAGGCCAAGGCTGGTGACTTCCTTCGGATCGGCTTTGAGCGCTTCGTCGGTCAGGGCCTGGACCTTGTCCGACCACTTCTTGCCATCAGCGAAGTACTGGGCTTGGGCCCATTGACCGAGCAGCTCCGGCTGACGACCGGCCAGGTTGACCGTGCGTTCGAAGATCTTCGCCGCATCAGCTGGACGCTCCTGAGCCATGTAGGTGCGACCGAGGAAGTACAGGCCTTCAGCCGAATCCGGCTGCGCCTCGACCGCGCGCTCCAGGCGACGGGTCATTTCTTCCATCGACTGTGGCGCCTGGGCGAATTCGCGGGTCAGCTCGACCTTGTCGCTGGCCCCGAAATGCAAGTACAGGCCAAGGCCCAGCACCGGCACCAGAATCGCCGCCAGCAAGGGCCACGGTTTGCCCAGGCGGGACACGCGCGGTGCCTCGACGCCTTCGGTGTCCGCCAGCAATTCACGCGCCGCTTCGGCGCGGCCGGTGTCCATTTGCACGGCGTCGAGAACGCCCTCCTCCTGCTGGGTCTGCAGTTCAGCCACGCGTTCCTGATAGAGCGCGACGTTCAGGGCGGTACGATCCTCTTCAAGCTGGGCGCGACGGCCACGCAAAACAGGGATCAGCAGAAAACTCAGGGCAACCAGTAGCAGCAGACCTGCGGCGAGCCAGAAATCAATCATTCTTGGTTTTTATCCAACAGGTGGTCGAGGCGCTCACGCTCCTCGGCAGAAAGCTCATCCTTGGTGTCGGGGCGTTTCACGCGCCGACGGCGGACGATCACGGCGATGATCACGAAACCGCCCAGCAGCAGGCCGGCAGGGCCGAACCAGAGCACGGCGGTCTTGGCGTTCAGCGCGGGTTTGTAGCGGACGAAATCACCGTAGCGGTCGACCATGAAATCGATGATCTGCTGATTGCTCTTGCCCTCGCCGAGCATGCGGAAAATCTCCTTGCGCAGGTCGGCGGCAATCGGTGCGTTGGAATCGGCGATGTCCTGATTCTGGCACTTGGGGCAGCGCAGTTCTTTGGTCAGCTCGCGAAAACGCTCGCGATCGCCTTCTTTGGCGAACTCATAAGTGTCGATGGCCGCGTGCGCCACGCCGGCCATGCTCAAGCCCAACACCACAGCGGCTATCCAGCGCTTCATGGCTTGGCCTCATCCACCAGCGCCTGATACTTGGCCGCCAGTTTTTCACGCCAGACCTGCTCGTCGATCACCCCGACGAACTTATCGCGGATGATGCCCTTGGCGTCGATGAAGAACGTTTCCGGGGCACCATACACGCCGAGGTTCAGGCCCAGCGTGCCCGCATCGTCGCGGATGTCCAGCTGGTACGGGTTGTGGAATTCCTCCAGCCACTTCAAGGCATCGACGTTGATGTCCTTGTAGTTGATGCCGTAGATCAGCACGCCCTTCTCGGCCAGCTTGTTCAGCACCGGGTGCTCGACCCGGCCGAAAGTGCGTTAATAGCTTGTTGAGTTCATCTAGAGTGGGACGTCGGTCGCGCTCACGACTTCGCATGTTGTACCCCAGCTTCTTCAACACCCGTCGGGCATCGCTCATGGCGTGGGTGGTCAACCTCATACCCCCAAGCAGGACGTGCAATCGAAAGCACTGCGCCCAGGTGCGCGAGATCGTTACCGGCCGTCTGTGGCTTGACGCCTCCACCCTCTTTGCCCATACGCCAAAGCGCATACTCCACTAGCTGCTGACTGGTGATGTTTTGGTCGTTCAACTTACCAAAGTACGACTCACGGACAGCTTGGAGCGTCCCGAGCTTGGTTTTGCCCAACGGCCTAACTTTCTCCATCTCAATCAAGTAGCGATCGATCATTTCCTTAACCGTGGCGCCTTGGCGGTTTGCCCGCTCAATCGCGCCCGGCTGATCCAGTTCGGCCTCTCGCTTTCGAACCCAAGCTTGGGCGGCCTGTTTTCGGGCGAAGGTCTGGCTCTCTTGGTAAACTGCACTCCGTTGCGCTTGATGCGGATCTGAGCCGAGTAGTTCACCATCCCATCTGCCAGTTTTCTTGCCCTGATAGTCGCCATATCGAAAGTGGTACGCACATCGCACCACCGACATACAAAATACGCCCAAAAACGCCGTAAAACACACCGAAAACACGTAGAGCACAATGGTACACAAAACAGCTATATACCCAGTAAATACGGGCTCTTCAGTGTCGAGACGCTTCAGCGTGGCCCCTATGATGGATTGGACCGACCGCCACTGCCGCTTCTTCCTGCGCCTGCTCTCCAAACACGCCCTCCTCTACACCGAAATGGTCACCACCGGCGCGCTGCTCAACGGCGATCACGAGCGGTTCCTGCGTCATAACGAAGCCGAACACCCACTCGCCCTGCAACTCGGTGGCAGTGTGCCGCTGGACCTGGCCATGTGCGCGCGCATGGCCCAGGACCATGGCTACGACGAGGTGAATCTGAATGTCGGTTGCCCGAGCGATCGGGTGCAGAACAATATGATCGGCGCGTGCCTGATGGGGCATCCGCAGTTAGTGGCCGATTGTGTGAAGGCGATGCGTGATGCGGTGTCGATTCCGGTGACGGTGAAACATCGGATCGGGATCAATGGCCGGGACAGTTACGAGCAGTTGTGCGATTTCGTCGGCACGGTGCGGGATGCCGGGTGCACGAGTTTTACGGTGCATGCGCGGATTGCGATCCTGGAGGGGTTGTCGCCGAAGGAGAACCGCGACATTCCGCCCCTGCGCTATGACGTGGCGGCGCGGTTGAAGGTGGATTTTCCTGAGCTGGAGATTATTCTCAACGGCGGGATCAAGACGCTGGAGGCTTGTCGCGAGCACTTGCAGACGTTCGACGGGGTGATGCTGGGCCGTGAGGCCTATCACAACCCTTATGTGATGGCCGAGGTCGATCAACAGCTGTTCGGCAGCACGGCGCCGGTGATCAGCCGGGCCGAGGCGCTGGCGCAGTTGCGGCCCTATATCGCGGCGCATATCGATGCGGGCGGCTCAATGCACCACATCACCCGGCATGTGCTGGGACTGGGCACCGGGTTTCCGGGGGCGCGCAAGTTTCGGCAGTTGTTGTCGGTGGATATTCATAAGGCTAAAGAGCCTTTGGTGTTGCTGGATCAGGCGGCGGAGTTGTTGGAGGGGCGTTAACGGTCGGATTGGCCGTCGTGATCGAGTCGAATTTGCAATGCTGCGAGCCGGTAGCGTTGAATTTGTGGCCAGGAACGGCTCGATACATGCTCTCAAAGGCCTTATCCGCAAGCGGCCAACGGCTACAAGCATTGCGAGCATGAACCGTTGATGAGTCCGATTAAAGGCGATTGGCCTCCGATTGTCAGGCCTACGTCAAAGACGTATGATTTCAACCATGCTGACAATCATTGAATCCAAGCTATTTACGAAGCTCTGGCCGGACTACTGCACTGAAGAAGAACGTGGCGCGTTCATGTCCTATCTGGCGAACAATCCAGACGCCGGCGCAGTGATCCCCGGCTCGGAAGGATGCCGAAAAGTTCGCTGGAGCATGGATGGTCGCGGTAAAAGCGGCGCAGTTAGAATTATCTACATCGCGCAACTTGCCAGCGGCGCCTTGGTCACATTGCTCATCTACGGCAAAGGCGCCACAGAGAATATCCCCGCGCATATACTGCGCAAAATCGCAAAGGAGCTGAATCATGCCCCTGACTGAAAAAGAACTGATGGAACGGGATGCCAAGCGCAATATTGGCGAAGAACTGTTGGCGTCGATTCTTGAAGTCAAAGCTGGCCTACACGGCGACGTTCACAAGATTGAAGTAACCGAGGCTGCAGAAGCTCGAAGCAGAACCGGCCTTTCGCAGCCGAAGTTTGCGCAGTTGCTAGGCGTTTCCGTGCGTACTCTGCAAGAGTGGGAGCAAGGACGACGATCTCCCTCTGGAGCCGCACGCTCGCTTTTGCATATCGCAGCCATTCGTCCCGACGTTTTCCGGGACGTATTGTCGAACTGAAGTCATGACTGTGGAAACTGTAAGCGTTAACGGTCGCCCCGGTTGAACCTGTGCCCGGATTTGGCATCGTAACTATCGATACCGCGCCCCGCCTTTCAAACACCCGTTTTCAGGTTGTTGCCGCTGGGGCCATCGATACACGCACACGCCCTTGAGTGGCTGTCAGCGCTCGGGTAATGTCAACAGACCCATAGGACAGAGCACGCCCATGACTTCCAAGCTGGATCAACTCAAACAAATGACCACCGTGGTTGCCGACACCGGCGACTTCGAAGCTATCGCTCGCGTTAAACCCGTGGACGCTACCACCAACCCCTCGCTGCTGCTCAAAGCCGCGGCCATTTCCGGTTATGCCGAGTTGCTGAATGCGTGCGTTCACGACTGCAAGGGCGATGTCGGCCTGGCCAGCGACCGTTTTGGTGTTGCGGTAGGGCAAGAGATTCTGAAGGTTGTGCCGGGCCGTATTTCCACTGAGGTGGATGCGCGCCTGTCGTTCGACACTGACGCCGTATTGAAGCGCGCGCACCGTCTGATCGAGCTGTATGACAAGGCCGGCATTGGCCGTGACCGGGTGCTGATCAAGATCGCGTCCACCTGGGAAGGTATCCGCGCTGCCGAGCAGTTGGAAAAAGAAGGCATCCAGACCAACCTGACCCTGCTGTTCTCCTTCGCTCAGGCCGCCGCTTGTGCCGATGCCGGGGTATTCCTGATTTCGCCGTTCGTGGGCCGCATCTACGACTGGTACAAGAAGGCCAACGGCAACGACTACACCGGCGCGGATGATCCGGGTGTGCAGTCGGTGACGCGGATTTATAACTACTACAAGGCCAATGACTACAAGACTGTGGTGATGGGCGCGAGCTTCCGTAACCTGAATCAGATCGAGCAGCTGGCCGGTTGCGACCGTCTGACCATCAGCCCGGATCTGCTGGAGAAGCTGGCGGCGGATACCGGCAAGCTGGAGCGCAAGTTGGCGCCGGGCAATGCCGGTGAGGCGCGTTTGAGCCTGAATGAAGCGCAATTCCGTTGGTTGTCCAACGAAGATGCGATGGCGACCGAGAAGCTGGCTGAGGGTATTCGTCAGTTTGCTCGGGATCAGGAGAAGCTTGAGGCGTTGTTGCAGGCGAAGCTGTGATTTAGTTCAGAGCGATGCAAAAAGGGCGAACTTTGGGTTCGCCCTTTTTTTGCGTTGAATTTGGGTGTTGGATGGGCTTCGCGCCAAGGTTGTGTTGATTGTTATGGCGTCTTCGCGAGCAAGCCCGCTCCCACAGGATTTATGTCGTTCACAAAGTATGCGAGCGACGCAGGTCCTGTGGGAGCGTGGCTTGCCCGCGATTGGGTGGCTCATGCAACTTCGTGGTGACTGATCTGGCGTCTTCGCGGGCAAGCCCGCTCCCACAGGGATTTGTGGTGTTCATGGAGGATGTGGACGACGCAGATCCTGTGGGAGCGTGGCTTGCCCGCGATAAGGTGGCACATTCAATTTCGTGGTGACTGGCCTGGCGCTTTCGCGAGCGCTCCCACAGGGGGATTTACTGTGGGGGCGTAGAGATGTGTTAGGCCATTGACTGGGGATCAGTGCCGCTCGAGGGCATTCACCAGGTCGTGGAAGGCTTCACGGTTGGAGTCGTTCAGGCCCATGAGGATCTTGTGCGCTTCGAGCACTTTGATCCGCACCACTTCTTCGGACTGGTCCTGGTCTGGCAGGTCGGTCAGGCACTCAGGGCACGGGATCGGGCGGTCAACGATGTTGAACACTTGCTCGAAGCCCATGGACTGCAACAACCGGGTGATGTCTTCGTGAGTGGTGACCACGGTCGGCAGCAAGCCGACCTTTTGCCGCGACAGGATCGACAGTTTGGCCAGCAGGCCCAGGGTGGTGCTGTCGATGCTGCGGGTTTCGGTCAGGTCGATCACGATCGCGTTGAAATTCAACGCGGTGAAGATCCGCTCAATAGTCGCATCCAACGCCGAACACAGGGTCAGGCGAACTTCACCGACGAACTTGAGGACGAAGGTGCCGTCCTGCTCGGCGAACTGGATTCTACCGGTACTCATCAAAGATTCCTGCTCAACACCAACAGGGCGATATCATCCGGCATCTCCCCCAGCGTGGCCAATCCAAAAATCTGCCGCAGACCATCCAGGCTGCCGCCCGCTGCCTTGACCCGTTGGGGCAAAGCCGCTTCTTTTTCTTTGAGTGTCGGTTCTGGCAAAAGGTCCAGGATGCCATCGGACATCAGCGTCAGGCTGAATGTCGGCGGCAACTCCAGCACGTGGTCTTCGTAGGTGGCTTCATTGAAGAGGCCCACCGGCAGACCACGTCCTTCCAGATATCGAACACTGTCTGGCGTGTACAACACAGGCAACGGCAAATGACCGCCGATGCTATAGGTCAACAAACCTGTCTCCTCGTCGATGACTCCACCGACCATTGTGACGTGTTTACCCAGCTTACAACTGATCAGGCCTCGGTTGATATGACCAAGGACCTCTGAAGGCTTGAATTCCGGCAATGTACCGCTGCGCTTGGATTCGAACAGCAGGCGCGTGGTCATGAACTTCAACAGCACGGTCACGAAGGCTGAAGAAGCGCCATGACCGGAAACGTCCGCCAGGTAGAACGCTACCCGGCGCTCGTCGACCCGAAAGTAGTCGACGAAATCACCCGACAGGTACAGCGACGGAATGATCTGGTGCGCAAACTTGAACTCGTCGATGCTCCAGGGGCTGACCGGCAACATGTTCATCTGCACCTGGCGACCGGCGTTCTGGTCTTCCTGGAGCAGGTTCAGGCTGGCTTCGAGTTCGCGGTTGGCCTTTTCCAGCTTCTCGCGGTAACGCTGGTTTTCCAGCAGCAGGCGCGCACGATCCAGGGCCCGGCGCACAGAGTGCTCGAGCACCGCCAGATCTTCGAGAGGCTTGATCAGGTAATCCGCCGCGCCCAGGCGCAGGGCCTCGACCGCGTCGTTCATCACGCCGGCGCCCGACACCACGATGACCGGGGTCTGTGGCGATCGCTCGGTGACCTGGCGGATGAGTTCGAGCCCGCCCATCTGCGGCATGCGCAGATCGCAGATGACCAAGTCGGGCTTGAATTGCTCGAATACCTGAAGACCCTGCTGGCCATTGCTGGCCTGCAAGACGCTGAAACCACTGTCGTCCAAGTAGGCGGCGAGGCTCGCTCGCACTACTTCGTCATCATCGATTATCAGCAGCGTGGCACTGGTTTTTGGCATGTGGGCAAACGGCGCCAGAATTAGGTTGGCGTAGCAGGCAGGGGTTTTGGCCCGGCTCACACTACTGGATTCGCTTTCTAGCCTCTCCGTCGCACCGTTTTCGGGCATTTGCCCTACACACGGGTACACCAGAGGTGCCCTTCTAAGGCGCAGACGGTACTCCCATCCGCGGGGCGTTTCAAGCTCACGCCGATGGTCGCTTGACGTCTTTGGTTGCCAAATGACCGGGAGTTATAAAAACCGGCTGAAGCGTAACTGGATAGAAGGTCGTAACCCACGGATTTAATGGGGTACTTCGTATCTCACCGGATTAAACGCCTGTAGGAGCGAGCTTGCTCGCGAAGATCTGGAGGACGACGCGTTTATTCAGCGAATACGCGTTATCGTTGACGTCCATCGCGAGCAAGCTTGCTCCTACAGGGGTGTTGCGTTTGTTCAGGGAGAGCGAGTAAGCGTTTACGTCCGTTGCAAGCGAGCTCTCCGTTCGTTCAGGGAGCGCGCGTTATCGTTGCCGTCCATCGTCGGAACGCCGCCCGGAGCAAGCTTGCTCCTACCCGGGATCAGAAATCGTCCTCGACCTGGCCGTCCTTGACCCGGAATTCGCGATTCTGCAGGTAGGCATTACGGATGAAGGTGTACTTGTCGCCGCTGATCAGCTTCTCGGCCGACAGCAGGCTGGCGCGGGTGTCGATGATGTAAAGGCCCATGAGCGAGTTACGCAGCGATACATCGTCCATGTAGCGGTAGGGGCCGGTGTAGCCGTCGACATACTTGGACGGCGCGTCACGCAGGGTGCTTGGGCCCAACAACGGCAGCATCACGTAAGGCCCGCTGCCCATGCCCCAGTAACCGAGGGTCTGGCCGAAGTCTTCGTCGTTGCGCTGCAGGCCCATTTTGGTGCCCACATCGAAGAAGCCCAGCACGCCGAAGGTGGTGTTGAAGATCAGGCGCGCAGTGTCGACACCTGCGGCGGCCGGCTTGGCCTGCAGGAGGTCGTTGGCAAGGTTGGTGACGTCACCGACGTTGCGGAACATGTTGTGGATGCCGTCTTCGAGGAACTGCGGCGTCACGAACTGGTAACCTTGAGCCAAGGGCTTCAGGGCATAGGTGTCGAGCACGTCGTTGAATTTGTAGATCGGGCGGTTGACGCTTTCCCAAGGATCTTCTTCGGTGGCGGCCTGGGCAACGAACGGAACCACCAGCACACTGGCGCACACGGAAAGCCGAGCTAGATGATTGCTCCAGCGCATAGAAAACTCCTTGGATTGTTACTGGCGCGGGCGCAGGGGCCCAAGCGATAAGCTGGCTAGTATAAGACGGAATAGCCGCTTTAGGCAGCATCGGCCGTTCCAGGTTACAGATTGGCGATGATGTTCGGCGATTCAGCGCAATGTCACGCAACTGTCACCGTCGGCCCCTAGCCTTGAAACTATTTCAGGGACGTTAATATGCCGCACGCCGAAACCTTGCCCCTCGCTGCCCCCAGCCTGACCGCCGTGCTGTTCGGCCTCAGTGGTTGCCTGGTGGATTTCGGCGCCCGCACGCACCGTCACGGCAGCCCCGCCAGCGAACAGGCCGAGGTCACGCCCGGCGCCCTGGAGAGCCTGCACAATTTGCAACGGCAACGGATTCCCTGCGCCTGGCTCGATGAACTGCCCCCTGCCCTCTGCCATTCCCTGGCCGCCGCCCTGCCGGAATGGATAATCCCGTCGCAACACCTTGCAACAATCAATCCGTGGCCGGCCCCCGATGCCTGCTGGCAAGCGTTAATGCGCTTGAATGTGGAGCGCCTGGAGGGTTGCGTGCTGGTCAGCGGCGAACCGCGCTTGCTGCAATCGGGGTTAAATGCCGGGTTGTGGACGATTGGCCTGGCGTCCTGCGGCTCGCTCTGCGGACTGGCGCCCAACGAATGGCAGGCACTGACCCAGCAGGAACGGGACATCAAACGCGGCAAGGCCACGGTGCACCTGTTCGGCCTGGGTGTGCATTCGGTGATCGATCACCTCGGCGAACTTGACACCTGCCTGGCCGACATCAACCTGCGCCGGCTCAAGGGCGAGAAGCCCTGACCGCCGCCTCACCTATGAACGCATGCAGGTTGCGCGGGAGTGGATTAATCTAAAGGACAGCCATAGACCTTTGGCGTGCCGCTGCGGTCTATGCCAGTGCCTATCGATAAAAGGAAGAACGCCATGCCTGCCCGCGAATTGCAAGAACAGCTCAGTAGACTGCGCGAGCAATTGGAACAGAATCCACCGTTGACCGAAGCCGAGCGCGAAGATCTGCACTTGCTGATGCAACAGATCCAATCGGAGATTGAACTGGAAACCAAAACCCAGGATTCCAGCCTTTCCGATAACGTGAACCTGGCTGTGGAACGCTTCGAACTCGAACACCCGACCCTGGCCGGCACCTTGCGTAATATTGTGCAGGCGTTGGGCAATATGGGGATCTGATCCCGCCGGATGCAAAAAAGCCCTGCCAGCGATGGCGGGGCTTTTTCATATCCGCAACTTGAAATGCGATCCCCTGTAGGAGCTGGCTTGCCAGCGAAGGGGCCCTCACATTCACCATCTATGGTGACTGGAACGGCGCCTTCGCTGGCAAGCCAGCTCCTACAGGGAGTTCTTTATTGACGGACCAGGCGGTGGTTCGGCAGTTGCACTTCTTCGGTACTGCGATACGGATTGATGTCCAGCCCGCCACGGCGCACATACCGTGCATACACCGTCAGTTTCTCCGGTTTCAGCAGCCGCTGCAGGTCGAGGAAGATCCGCTCCACACACTGTTCATGGAAGTCCGAGTGCTGGCGGAAGCTGACGATGTACGCAAGCAAACTCGCATGATCCAGCGCCGCGCCACGGTACTCCACCGCCACGCTGCCCCAGTCCGGCTGGCTGGTGACCGGGCAGTTGGATTTGAGCAAATGGCTGTGCACGCTCTCCTCGACGATGCGCGACTCGTCGCAACGCAGCAGCTCCGGACGCGGATGCTCATAGTTGCTGACACTGATATCCAGATCATCGATGCACACGCCCGGCAACGCCACGACGCCTTCGGCTTCAACCTCTTGCAGGCGGCGAATGCGCACGCCGACCGGTTTGCCGGCCGCGGCCGACAGGTCCTTCACCAGCGTGGCTTCCAGGCTCGCGTTATCGGCAAACGGCGTCTGGTTCAGGGAGTTCAGGTACAGCTTGAACGACTTGGATTCGATGATGTTCGGCGAATCCGCCGGAATGCTGAATTCGCCGATCGCCACCACCGGCTTGCCGGACGGCAACAGCCACGACAGCTCGAAGCAGTTCCAGAAGTCCACGCCCTTGTAGGGCAAGGTTTCAGCCGTCAGGCCCAGCTCGGCCCATTTTGCGGTGCGCGGGATCGGGAACAGCAAGGACGGCGTGTAGGTGGCGATGTATTCACTGGATTTGCCCAGCGGCGAGTGTTCGGCTGCGGGATGCATGGCGGAAACCTGACTGAAGAATCAGGGGATTCTACCAGTCTTTGCGTTTGCTGTAGGAGCAAGCTTGCTCGCGATGGTCGTTAACGATAACGCGTGTTGACTGGTTAAACGCGGCGCTCTTGAGGCCATCGCGAGCAAGCTCGCTCCTACACGCCGTTAAAGTGCCAAGGGGGTGTTTGCCCTTGAAAGATCGCAGCCTCGTTTCACTCGACAGCTCCTACAGGTCCCACAGGTTTTAGAGGTCCTGGGGTCCTACGGTCAGTTGGCCGACCATGCCCGCCTGATAATGCCCGGGGATATTGCAGGCAAATTCCAGCTGGGTGGCCTTGGTAAAGGTCCATGTCAGTTCGCCGGTCTTGCCCGGCTCAACCAGGATGCTGTTTGGGTCGTCGTGCTTCATCATTCCATGATCCATACCGGACATTGAGCCGTGGTCCATTTCCTTCATGCCGGTAGGTGTGAGCATGCCGCTTTGCTGCATTTTCAGCATTTCCTGCTGGTGCCTGGCGTGCATCGCTGCGTCGCCGAGGTTGAATTCGTGCAGCAACCGGCCTTTATTCACCAGCACGAAGCGCACCGTCTCACCGGCCTTGATCTCGATCGCTTTGGGCGTGAACGCCATGTCACCCATCACCACTTCAATGCTGCGGGTTGCCTTGGCGGCCGGCGCCGGTTGACCGAAATCGAAGGTATGCGCCGGCGCCGCCCACGCCGGCGAGCCCAATGCCAGCAAACACGCGGCCAGCATCAAAGGTTTGCGCAAAAACATGGTCGTACTCCAACAAGATAAGGTTCAGCCTGTGGAAAACTCTAAACTGCTACCGCTGCCGACAACCTGACACCCAGATTACAACTTTGTCAGGTTGGCCTGTGCTGATGCTGCCCACGGTATAAAGCGTTCGTTCCATCTGCCCCGAGTCGCCCATGAAACTGCTGATCGTCGAAGACCAACCGAAAACCGGCCACTACCTGCGCCAGGGCCTGACCGAAGCCGGGTTCAACACCGAACTGGTGGCCGACGGCAGCACCGGCCAGCAACTGGCACTGAGCGGCGATTACGCGCTGTTGATTCTCGATGTGATGCTGCCCGGCCGCGATGGCTGGCAGATTCTGCAGGCGGTGCGCGGCGCCGGCCTCGACACCCCGGTACTTTTTCTGACCGCGCGTGACGCGGTGGAGGACAGGGTTCACGGCCTGGAGCTGGGGGCCGACGATTACCTGGTCAAACCCTTCGCCTTCTCCGAACTGCTGGCCCGGGTCCGCAGCCTGTTGCGTCGCGGCAGCGCCACCCCCCAGGAAACCAGCCTGCACCTGGCCGACTTGCGCCTGGACCTGATCCGCCGCCGGGTCGAACGCAGCGGTCAGCGCATCGACCTGACCGCCAAGGAATTTGCTTTGCTGGAAATGCTCCTGCGTCGCCAGGGCGAAGTCTTGCCCAAGTCACTGATCGCCTCCCAGGTCTGGGACATGAATTTCGACAGCGACACCAACGTCATCGAAGTGGCGATCCGTCGTCTGCGCCTGAAGATCGACGATGAGTTCCCGAACAAGCTGATTCACACCGTGCGCGGCATGGGTTACGTCCTCGAAGAGCGCCCGGCCTGATGCGTCGACTGTCGCTGAGCAGCCGCCTGGCGCTGTTGTTTGCCGCCTGCACGGCCGTGGTTTCACTGTTCGCCGGGGTGCTGTTCAGTCGCGCCAGCGAGGCGCACTTTGTTGAACTGGATCAGCAATTGCTCGACGGCAAGCTGATCGGCCTGCGCCGTGCGCTTCAGGATCTGCAATCGAGCGAGAGCGACGTCAGACTGGCGGATGAGTTGAGCCAACAAGCGGATTTGTCACTGCGGATCACCGGCAGCGATGGCCGGCGCTGGTATGACAGTTCGCCGCGCCTGCCCGTCAGGCTGCCAGAAAAACCGGGCCTGTCGACCCTCAACGACGCCGGCACCGACTATCGCGTGTTGAAGGCTCCGTTGTTCCCCGACCGACCCGACTCGCCGCAGCTGACCCTGTTGTTGGACATCACCCATCACCAGCACTTTCTGCAACGCATGCAGCACCTGATCTGGCTGACCGTGGGCTTGTCGGCGCTGGCCACCGCCCTGCTCGGTGCCTGGGCGGCGCGCAGCGGGTTGCGCCCTTTGCGGCGCATGAGTGCGGTGGCCCGCGGCGTGTCGGCGCAATCGCTCAATGCGCGCCTGCCCGACACCGACATGCCGCCGGAACTCGCGGAAATGGCCCACCACTTCAACGCCATGCTCGGACGCCTCGACGACTCTTTTCAGCGGCTCTCGGCGTTCTCCGCCGACATCGCCCACGAACTGCGCACACCGCTGTCGAACCTGCTGACCCACACCCAGGTCACCCTCACCCGCCCGCGACCGATCGAGGATTATCGCGAAGCGCTGCACAGCAACCTCGAAGAACTGCAATGGATGGCGCAACTGGTCAACGACATGCTGTACCTGGCCAAGGCAGACCACGGCTTGTTGATGCCCAGGCGCGAGCCGCTGGAACTGGCGGAGGAAGTGGATGTGTTGCTGGAGTTTTTTGCGCCGTTGGCGGAGGACGCGCAGGTCAGGTTGAGTCGTGAAGGCAGTGCGCGGATGGAGGGCGATCGCAGCATGTTGCGGCGGGCGCTGTCCAATCTGCTGGATAATGCGTTGCGGTTTGCGCCGGCCGAAGGTGAGGTCCGGGTGCGGATTATTGAACAGCCTGATGGTTTGCGCCTGACAGTCGAGAACAGCGGCGAAGGCATTGACGGGGCGTTGCTGCCACGCGTGTTTGACCGATTCTACCGGGCGGATCCGGCGCGGCATGAAGGCAGCAGTGAGCATGCGGGGTTGGGGTTGGCGATAACCCGGTCGATCATTCGGGCCCATGGGGGGCAGATTCGGTGTGAATCTGATCGGGGGTGGACCCGGTTTGTAATCGAGTTGCCAAAGGGGGATTGAGGCCAGCAGGGCCGGCCTCATCGCGAGCAAGCTCGCTCCCACAGTTGACTGTGCCTGCCTGAGCGACTCGGTCAACTGTGGGGGATTGAGGCCAGCAGGGCCGGCCTCATCGCGGGCAAGCCCGCTCCCACAGTTGACTGTGCCTGCCTGAGCGACTCGGTCAACTGTGGGGGATTGAGGCCAGCAGGGCCGGCTTCATCGCGGGCAAGCCCGCTCCCACAGTTGACTGTGCCTGCCTGAGCGACTCGGTCAACTGTGGGGGATTGAGGCCAGCAGGGCCGGCCTCATCGCGGGCAAGCCCGCTCCCACAGTTGACTGTGCCTGCCTGAGCGACTCGGTCAACTGTGGGGGATTGAGGCCAGCAGGGCCGGCCTCATCGCGAGCAAGCCCGCTCCCACAGTTGACTGTGCCTGCCTGAGCGACTCGGTCAACTGTGGGGGATTGAGGCCAGCAGGGCCGGCCTCATCGCGGGCAAGCCCGCTCCCACAGTTGACTGTGCCTGCCTGAGCGACTCGGTCAACTGTGGGGGATTGAGGCCAGCAGGGCCGGCTTCATCGCGGGCAAGCCCGCTCCCACAGTTGACTGTGCCTGCCTGAGCGACTCGGTCAACTGTGGGGGATTGAGGCCAGCAGGGCCGGCCTCATCGCGGGCAAGCCCGCTCCCACAGTGACCGAGTTGCATCACAATGTTGTGAACGGCTCGAAACCCTGTGGGAGCGGGCTTGCCCGCGATAACGGTCTAATGGCTTACGAATAACGCAACGCGGTAGCCGGCTCGATCTTCGCCGCACGCCACGCCGGGTAAACCGTGGCCAAAAAGCTCAGGATGAAACCGGCGGAGCAGATCAACAACACATCCCCGCCCTGCAATTCAGACGGCAGATTACTGACAAAATACACATCGGAACTGAAGATGTGTTGCCCGCTCACCCGCTCCACCCAGCCCACCAGCTCACTGACATTCAGCGCCGCAATCACCCCCAGCACACCGCCGATCAAAGTCCCGACGACCCCGATCACCGTGCCCTGGACCATGAAGATCGCCATGATCTGCCGGGGGGTGGCGCCGATGGTGCGCAGGATCGCAATGTCCGCGCCCTTGTCGTTCACCACCATGATCAGGGTCGCGATGATGTTGAACGCCGCCACGGCGACGATCATCAGCAACAGCAGACCGATCATGGTTTTTTCCATCTTCATCGCGCTGAACAGACTGCCCTGGGTGTGGGTCCAGTCGTCAGCCCGGTAGGCGCTGCCGAGCCCCGCAGCCACCTCGCTGGAGACCTGGGGCGCCGCGTACAGATCCTTCACCGCCAGGCGCACGCTTTGCACCTGATTCGGTTCCCAGCGCTGCATCTGCGCGGCATCGGCCAGGTGGATCAGCGCCATCGAGCCATCCAGTTCGGCACCGACCTTGAACACGCCGACCACGTTCAGCCGCTGCATGCGCGGGGTGATCCCGCCCGGTGCGGTGCTGACTTCCGGCACGATCAGGGTGATCTTGTCGCCGACGTTCAAGCGGAAACGCCGCGCCGTGATCTCGCCGATCACCACGCCGAACTCGCCCGGCTTCAAGGCATCGAGACGCCCCTGGACGATGTGCTTGGCGACGATCGAGACCTTGCCTTCCAGCGCCGGATCGACCCCGCTGACCTGAATCGGCTGCATCGTGCCCTTGTAGGACAGCATGCCTTCCATCTCGGTGAACGGCACGGCCGCGGTCACTTCGGGATTTTTCATCGCGGCCGCGGCCACCGGCTGCCAGTCATCGATCGGATTGACGCCGACGATGGTCGCGTGCGGCACCATGCCGAGGATGCGCGAGCTCATTTCGCGCTGGAAGCCGTTCATCACCGACAGCACCACGATCATCGCCAGCACGCCCAGGGCGAGGCCGATCATCGAGGTCATCGAGATGAAGGAAACAAAGCGATTGCGGCGCTTGGCGCGGGTATAGCGCGCGCCGATGAAGATCGATAACGGTCTGAACATTCGCAGGGGCACCGTATAAAAATAAAAGACCCGACGCACCGTTCAGTGACGTCGGGTTGCGGCCAGTCAGATGGGCGTCAGGTAACCTTCCTGCAGGTGCAGGACGCGATCCATCTGGCGAGCCAGGTTCATGTCGTGGGTCACCACCAGGAACGCGGTGCGCATCGACACGCTGAGTTCCAGCATCAAATCCTGAATGCCCTGGGCGGTGTGGGAGTCGAGGTTGCCGGTCGGCTCGTCGAGCATCACCAGGCCTGGCTGGTTCACCAGGGCCCGGGCGATGGCCACGCGCTGACGCTCGCCACCGGACAGCTCGGACGGTTTGTGTTCCAGGCGATGGCCCAGCCCTACCCGCTCCAGCAACGCCGTCGCCCGTTTACGCGCTTCTGGAATAGCCGTCTTGCCGATCAGCAGCGGCATGCAGACGTTTTCCAGCGCGGTGAACTCCGGCAGCAGATGGTGGAACTGGTAAACGAACCCCAGCGACCGGTTGCGCAACAGGCCGCGATTCTTCTCGCTCAAGGCCGACAGCTCCTCGCCATCCAGCCAGACGCTGCCCTTGGTCGGCGTGTCGAGGCCGCCCAACAGGTTGAGCAAGGTACTTTTGCCCGAACCCGAGGTGCCGACTATCGCCACCCGCTCACCCGGATGCAACTCCAGTTGCAGACCGGCCAGGACCTCGACCGACTCCGGGCCTTCCTCGTAGGATTTGCCCAGGTTGCGGCAGCTCAAGATTGCTTTATCACTCATGCCCGACTCACTCATAACGTAACGCCTCCGCCGGCTGGGTGCGCGCGGCACGCCAGGCTGGATACAGGGTGGCGAGAAAACTCAGGATCAACGCGGCGGCGCAGACCATCAACACATCATCGCTCTGCACTTGCGACGGCAGGTAATCGATGAAATACACGTCGGCGTTGAGAAACTTGTGGCCGATCAGGCCTTCGAGGGCCGAGATCGCGGCGCTGACGTTCAGCGCGGCGAAGATCCCGACCACCGCGCCGATCAGCGTCCCGACCACACCGATCACCGTGCCCTGCACCATGAAGATCGCCATGATCGAACCCGGCGTGGCGCCCAGGGTACGCAGGATCGCGATGTCGCCCTTCTTGTCGTTCACCACCATCACCAGCGTGGAAATGATGTTGAACGCCGCCACGGCGACGATCAGCAGCAACAGCAGGCCGATCATGGCTTTTTCCATGCGGATCGCCTGATACAGATTGCCGTGGGTGCGGGTCCAGTCCCGAGCGTAGTAATGATCTTCGCCGAGCTGCTGGGCGATGTTCCACGCGGTGCGCGGCGCCTGGAACAGGTCGTCGAACTTCAAGCGGATGCCCTGCACCTGGTCCGGCTTCCAGCGATGCAACCTCGCCAGGTCCTGCAGGTTGGTCACGCCCAGGTAGCCGTCGATCTCACCGGCGCCGACATGGAAGATGCCGACCACGGTAAAGCGCTTCATGCGCGGGAACATCCCGGCCGGGGTCACCGTCACTTCCGGTGCCACGAACGTCAGCTTGTCGCCGATGGCCGCACCGAGCTTGGCCGCCGCCTTGTCGCCGATGACGATGCCGAAACTGCCCGGCGCCAGGGCGTCGAGCTGGCCCTGCAGCATGAACTTGTCGATGATCGACACCTGTCGTTCCAGCGCCGGATCGATGCCATTGAGCAAGACCTTGGAGACCTTGCCCTTGTTGGTCAGCAACCCCTGCATCTGGGTGAACGGCGCCACGGCCGTCACCTGCGGGTTCTGCTTGACCTTGACGGCCAGGCTCGGCCAGTCGTTGATCGGTTCACCGGACTCGATGGTCGCGTGGGGCACCATGCCCAGCACGCGGGTGCGCATCTCATGATCGAAGCCGTTCATGACCGACAGCACCACGATCATCACGACCACGCCGAGGGCGAGTCCAATGATCGAGGTCAGGGAAATGAAGGATACAAAATGGTTGCGACGCTTTGCACGGGTATAACGCGTGCCAATAAATACGAAGAGAGGTCTGAACATGTCGGGGCTTGTTCGGAGGGAAAAGGAACGTCCTTGTGGCGGGGGTCGATAACCAGCTTTACACTCAGACCACCGCCGCTACCATGGGTTCGCCATGTCGACATTAGATGATGAAGATCGCCGCGAATACTACCGTATCGAGGACACGATCGCACTGGAAATTCGGCCTCTGTCCGCTCCCGAAGCCGCGGGCCAGGAAGTGTTGCAGGATGCTTCTCCACTCTTCAACCTGCTCAGCGAACTGCACCTCAGCGAATTCGAGTCGCAACACCTGCTGCGTCAGATCAGCGAGCGCGACCGTAACCTCGCGGCGCTCCTCAAATCCCAGAATAAACGCATCGATCTGCTCAGCCAGGTGATCGCCATCACCGTGCTCGGGCAAATCGGCGAGCTGCAACCGGTGATCATTTCCGAAGGCGGCATCGACTTCCAGTACCCGACGCCCATTGCTACCGGCGCGCCCCTGTCGATCAAGCTGGTGTTGATGCCGCAAGCCCTCGGCCTGTTGCTGCGGGCGCGCGTCACCCATTGCGACCGCAAGGGCGACGGCTACGACATCGGCACCGAGTTCCAATACCCGACCGATGCCCAGCGGCAGCTGCTGGCTCGCTACATCTTGCAAAAGCAGGCCCAGGAACGACGCCTGGCCCGCGAACACACCGAATCAGGCATTTAACTTAAGGAAGAACCGTGACCCTCATCTACGGCCATCGCGGCGCCAAGGGCGAAGCACCGGAAAACACCCTGACCAGTTTTCAGGAATGTCTCAAGCACGGCGTGCGCCGCTGCGAACTGGACCTGCACCTGTCCATGGATGGCGAGTTGATGGTCATCCACGACCCGACCCTCAAGCGCACCACCGACCGTCGCGGCAAGGTGGCCGAGCACACGGCGGCGGAGCTGGTGACCTACGACGCGCGCAAGAGCGGGCCAGGCTGGATCAAGCCGTGCCCGATCCCGACCCTGGAAGCACTGTTCGAGCAATGCGATTTCGAGCATTGGCAGCTGGAGGTCAAAAGCGCTTCACGCACCCGCGCCGCCTCCACCGTGCTGGCGATTCGTGAAATGGCTCAGCGCCATGGCCTGCTGGACAAGGTGACGATCACCTCGAGCTCGCGGGAAGTGCTCAAAGCCGCGCTGGACCTGGTGCCGGACGTGTCCCGCGGGCTGGTGGCCGAATATGCCTGGCTCGACCCGCTGAAGGTCGCGCAAAGCTATGGCTGTGAGATCCTGGCGCTGAACTGGACCCTGTGTACGCCGGAACGCCTGCAGAAGGCGCAGCGTCAGGGGCTGCATGTGTCGGTATGGACAGTCAACGAGCCCGCGCTGATGCGCAGGCTCGCCGACTTCGGCGTTGACAGCCTGATTACAGACTTTCCCGGTTTGGCCAGCGCCACGCTCGAGAATTGCTGAAATCGGTCTCCCCGGCCGGCTCAGGCCACCGGCCGGAGCCGCTCAAAAAAGCCGGTTGAGGCCATCGTAGGCGGCGACCCGATAGGCTTCGGCCATGGTCGGGTAGTTGAACGTGGTGTTGACGAAATACTTCAGGGTATTGAGGTCGCCCGGCTGGTTCATGATCGCCTGGCCGATGTGCACGATCTCCGACGCCTGATAACCGAAGCAGTGCACGCCCAGTACTTCCAGGGTCTCGCGGTGGAACAGGATCTTCAGCATGCCCTGGGGCTCGCCGGCGATCTGTGCCCGCGCCATGCCCTTGAAGAACGCCTTGCCCACTTCGTACGGCACCTTGGCCTGGGTCAGCTCCTGCTCGTTCTTGCCGATCGAGCTGATCTCCGGAATCGTATAGATGCCGGTCGGCACGTCGTTGACGAAGCGCCAGCTGTGGTTGTCCACGATGCTGCCGGCGGCCGAACGACCCTGGTCGTGCGCGGCACTGGCCAGGCTCGGCCAACCGATCACGTCACCGGCGCCGTAGATGTTCGGCTTGCAGGTCCGGTAAGCCTCGTCGACTTCGATCTGGCCGCGGCTGTTGACCTTCACCCCGACGTTTTCCAGCCCCAGCTGATCGGTGTTGCCGGTACGGCCGTTGCACCAGAGCAAGGCGTCGGCCTTGATCTTCTTGCCGGACTTGAGGTGCAGGATCACGCCGCTGTCCACGCCTTCAACGCGGTCGTATTCTTCGTTGTGGCGAACCGTGATGTTGTTGTTGCTGAAGTGGTAGCTCAGGGCCTGGGAAATTTCCGAGTCGAGGAAGCTCAGCAACTGACCGCGGTTATCCACCAGCTCGACCAGCACCCCCAGGCCGCTGAAGATCGAGGCGTATTCGCAACCGATCACACCGGCGCCGTAAACGATGAGTTTGCGCGGGGTGTGGCCGAGGCTGAGGATGGTGTCGCTATCGTAGATGCGCGGGTGGTGGAAATCGATGTCCGCCGGACGATACGGACGCGAGCCGGTGGCGATGATGATGTGCTTGGCCACCAGTTTCTCGACCACGCCGTTGCCGCAGACCACTTCGATGGTTTGCTCGTCGGCGAAGCTGCCGGTGCCGAAGAACACGTCGACGCGGTTGCGGGCGTAGTAGCCGGTGCGCGAAGCGACTTGTTTGGAAATGACTTTCTCGGCGCTTTTCAGCACGTCCGGGAACGAGAACCAGCGCGGCTCACCAATGGCCCGGAACATCGGGTTGGTGTTGAACTGCATGATCTGCCGGACCGAGTGACGCAGTGCCTTGGACGGGATGGTACCCAGGTGGGTGCAGTTGCCGCCGACCTGGCGACGGCTATCGACCATCGCCACCTTGCGCCCTGCCTTGGCGGCGTTCATTGCCGCGCCTTCTCCCGCCGGGCCGGAACCCAGTACCACCACGTCGTAGTTGTAGACAGCCATGCGTACTCCTCAGAACAGGCCGCGGCGCCCTCGGCACCTGCGGCTAAATCACGCCGATCTGCGGCGTGAAGGAACAATTTGGGGCCAGTGCAGACCCGGGACACAGTCTATAGAAGCGTCAACGCCGGGCACATTAACCCTTGGTCGCGTCGTAGGCTACTTTTGCCTGCACTACAACGCCAGTTTTCCCACTATGAAGCGCCGTCATCACTCGCAATGCTGCTGTAGGAGCGAGCTTGCTCGCGATGGACTCAAGAGCGCCGCGTTTAATCAGTAAACACGCGTTATCGTTAACGGCCATCGCGAGCAAGCTCGCTCCTACAGTGGGGCATTGCGTGATCACTCGGTCTTTTCCCCGCTCAGGCGCTCAAATGCCTGATTGGTGCGGATGACGAAACCGCTGTCGGCACGAATCACAAAGAATGCACCGATGTCGTGTTTTTCGGCGTAGTCCCAACCGCGCACCGGGCCGAGAATCAGCAACAGGGTGGATAAGCCATCGGCCATCAACGCTGAAGGATGAATCACCGTGACTGACGCCAGGGTGTGTGAGACCGGTGTCCCCGTGCGGGCGTCGAAGGTGTGGGAATAGCGCTTGCCGTCCTGCTCGAAATAATTTCGGTAATCACCGGAGGTGGAAACGCTGTAGCCGTCCACCGCCAGGATGCGTTGCGCGACCTGCCGATCATCCCGCGGCTCCTCGAGGGCGATGCGCCAGGGTGAGCCATCGAGTTTCTTGCCGGCCGCCTTGAGTTCGCCGGTGGCTTCGGCAAGGTAATTGTGGATGCCCATCGCCTCGAGCCTGGCGGCAACGGTGTCGACTGCGTAGCCGGCGGCGATGCTGTTGAAGTCGACTTCGACCGCGGCGTCCTTGCACAGCTGATCGCTGTCGATGCGCAAATGCTGGTAACCGACGCGCTGTCTCGCTTCGGCCAGCGCCTGGGCGGTGGGGACTTTTTCCCCACGGGATTGCGGGCCGAACCCCCAGAGATTGAGCAAGGGTTCCACCGTCAAGTCGTAGGACCCTGCGCTTTGTTCCGACAGTTGCTCGGCGACACGGACCAGCTTGAGGACCGGCGCGGGCATGTGCTGGCAGCGATGGGCGGGCAGCGCGTTGAAGCGCTCGATATCGGAGTCGCTGCGGTAGGTCGACATCTGCTGATCGACTTGCGCGAGGATCTTCTCGACCTCGACCCGGACTTCCGCCGGCGCCGGAAGACCGGCCTGGCGCAGGTAGGTGATCGAGTAAGTGCTGCCCATGGTCGGGCCGCCGAAGCTTTCCATGGAGTCGCCGTTGCCGCAGCCGGACAATGCGCCAGTCAGCATCACCATTGCAATCAGCCGCCCATTCAACAACACCTGCATCTCCTGAAGCCCCCCCGACACAATGCCAAGGCCAGCCATTATGCGATAGAAACTGTGGGAGCGAGACCGGCTTGCCCGCGAAAGCGGTGTGTCAGGCAACATCACTATCAACTGACAGCCCCCCATCGCGGGCAAGCCCGCTCCCACAGGTATTGGTGGTGTTCACACAATAGTGCAAGCGCCGCCGAACCCTGTGGGAGCGGGCTTGCCCGCGATGAGGCCTGCGCAGACAACCCACCCGCACCCGCCCAAACCCCACAAACGAAAACGCCCCGACCAAAGCCGGGGCGTTTTCATTTGCCGCTAATGCTTAGCGCGGAAACGCTGGCGGGTTCACACCGGCCATGTCTTCCATCACACGCACTACCTGGCAGCTGTAACCGAACTCGTTGTCGTACCAGACGTACAGCACAACGCGGTTGTCCTGAACGATGGTCGCTTCAGCGTCCACCACGCCTGCGTGGCGCGAGCCGACGAAGTCGGTGGACACCACTTCCTGCGAATTGACGTAGTCGATCTGCTTGTGCAGATCGGAGTGCAGCGCCATATAGCGCAGGTACTCGTTCATCTCTTCACGGGTGGCGGCTTTCTCAAGGTTCAGGTTGAGAATGGCCATCGACACGTTCGGCGTCGGAACACGGATCGCGTTACCGGTCAGCTTGCCGGCCAGCTCAGGCAGGGCCTTGGCAGCAGCAGTGGCAGCACCGGTCTCGGTGATCACCATGTTCAGCGCGGCGCTACGGCCACGGCGATCGCCTTTGTGGAAGTTGTCGATCAGGTTCTGGTCGTTAGTGTACGAGTGAACCGTTTCGACGTGACCGTTGATGATGCCGAACTTGTCATTCACAGCCTTCAGCACCGGCACGATAGCGTTGGTGGTGCAGGAAGCGGCGGACACGATCTTGTCGTCAGCAGTGATTTCGCCGTGGTTGATGCCGTGAACGATGTTCTTCAGCTTGCCTTTGCCAGGCGCGGTCAACACAACGCGGTCGATACCCGGGCACGCCAGGTGCTGGCCCAGGCCCTCGGCGTCACGCCATACACCGGTGTTGTCCACCAGCAGCGCGTCTTTGATGCCGTACTGGGTGTAATCCACTTCAGTCGGGTTTTTCGCGTAGATAACCTGGATCAGGTTGCCGTTGGCGGTGATGGTGTTGTTGGCTTCATCAATGGTGATGGTGCCATCGAACGGACCGTGCACCGAGTCGCGGCGCAGCAGGCTGGCACGCTTGACCAGGTCGTTCTCGGCGCCCTTGCGGACCACGATGGCGCGCAGACGCAGGCCGTCGCCACCACCGGTTTTCTCGATCAGGATACGCGCCAGCAGACGGCCGATACGACCGAAGCCGTACAGGACAACGTCGGTACCGGTACGGCCGGAACCGTTTTGCTTGCCGACCACATCGGCCAGCTCGTCACGGACGAAGTCTTCGGCGCTGCGGCCATTGCCTTCGGCCTTGAACTTGACGGCAAGCTTGCCCAGGTCGACCGAAGCGGCGCCCAGCTTGAGCTCGCTCATCGCCTTGAGCAGCGGGAATGTTTCGTGGACGGACAATTCGCTGTCATCGGACTGGCGATGACGGGCAAAGCGGTGAGCTTTGAGAATCGCGATGACTGAACGATTGATCAGGCTGCGGCCATAGATCGAGCTCACCACGTTGTTATTGCGGTAGAGCTGACCGATAAGCGGAATCATCGCTTCTGCGAGTGCTTCACGGTCGATCCATTCACCAAGACACTGGTCGGGCTTCTGAGTCACGGGAACCTTCCACATGTAGGGGCAGAAAAAAGGGGCTACATTATGCCGCCGAGTGGCTCCCGTAGCAATGCGCGCCTGTCGCGCAACCAGTAACAACTTTTCCTTCAAAAAAATCACGCATCGCTCCAGCCCAGTAAAAACGTGGCCTGCAGCCGAGTCAAAATTTTGGAGACAGCGCTGCCTTGTCCGTAACCATCCGTAACACCGGTTGCTTTTGCCACTACATAATCGGTCATTTTTCCTGAAAAACCGCCCGGTTTTGTCATTACCACTACATTTGTCCCATTGCGTAATAGACACAGTCTGCAACTGACAGGCGGCACCCAGGACCGTTACAATTACCGACTTTGTCGCAACGCTTGGAGCTCAACCTTCCGTGCCCGTTCTGCGTCTACCGCTTCTCCCTGCCGCGGCAGGTAAACAGCACTGGGGCAACCTGCCCGGTGCCGCCCTGAGCCTGGCCATCGCCGAGGCTGCCAGCGCAGCCAAGCGCTTTACCCTGCTCGTGACCGCCGACAGCCAAAGTGCCGAACGGCTGGAACAGGAGCTGAGTTTCTTCGCCCCGGATTTGCCCGTACTGCATTTCCCGGACTGGGAAACCCTGCCCTACGACCTGTTCTCGCCGCACCAGGACATCATTTCCCAGCGCATCGCCGCCCTGTACCGGCTGCCGGAGCTGAGTCATGGCGTGCTGGTGGTGCCGATCACCACAGCCCTGCATCGCCTGGCGCCGACCCGATTCCTGCTCGGCAGCAGCCTGGTGCTGGACGTCGGCCAGAAACTCGACGTCGAGCAGATGCGCACCCGGCTTGAGGCCAGTGGCTATCGCTACGTCGATACGGTGTACGAGCACGGCGAATTCACCGTGCGCGGCTCGCTCATCGACCTGTTCCCGATGGGCAGCAAACTGCCCTACCGCATCGACCTGTTCGACGACGAAATCGAGAGCCTGCGTACCTTCGATCCGGAAAACCAGCGGTCCATCGAAAAGGTGGACACCGTTCGCCTGCTGCCGGCGCGAGAGTTTCCGCTGCAAAAGGATGCGGTCACGCGCTTCAAGGCGCGGTTTCGCGAGCGCTTCGATGTCGACTTCCGGCGCTGCCCGATCTTTCAGGACCTGAGCAGCGGGATCACCCCGGCCGGTATCGAGTACTACCTGCCGCTGTTCTTCGACGAAACCTCGACCCTGTTCGATTACCTGCCCCAGGACACCCAGGTGTTTTCCCTGCCGGGCATCGAACAGGCGGCGGAAAACTTCTGGAACGACGTGCGCAATCGTTATGAAGAGCGCCGCGTCGATCCGGCGCGTCCTTTATTGCCGCCTGCCGAATTGTTCCTGCCGGTGGAAGATTGCTTTGCCCGCCTGAAGAACTGGCCGCGTGTCGTCGCCAGCCAACAGGACGTGGAAACCGGTGTCGGCCGCGAGCGCTTCCCCGCTCGCGAACTGCCGAACCTGGCCATCGAAGCCAAGGCCAGCCAACCGCTGGCGGCGCTGGCCAGCTTCCTCGACGAGTTCCCCGGGCGCGTGCTGTTTACCGCCGAGTCCGCCGGCCGTCGCGAAGTGCTGCTGGAATTGCTTGAGCGCCTGAAGCTGCGACCGAAAACCGTCGACAGCTGGCCGGACTTTGTCGCCAGCAAAGAGCGTCTGGCGATCACCATCGCGCCGCTCGACGAAGGCCTGGTGCTCGACGACCCGGCCCTGGCCCTGGTCGCCGAAAGCCCGCTGTTCGGCCAGCGCGTGATGCAGCGCCGGCGTCGCGAAAAACGCGCCGATGCCAATAACGACGCGGTGATCAAGAACCTCACCGAGCTGCGCGAAGGCGCGCCGGTGGTGCACATCGACCACGGTGTCGGGCGTTATCTGGGCCTGACCATTCTTGAGATCGACAGCCAGGCCGCCGAGTTCCTTACCCTCGAATACGCCGAAAACGCCAAGCTGTACGTGCCGGTGGCCAACCTGCACCTGATCGCCCGCTACACCGGCAGCGACGATGCCCTGGCCCCGCTGCACCGCCTCGGTTCCGAGACCTGGCAGAAAGCCAAGCGCAAAGCCGCCGAACAGGTGCGCGACGTGGCCGCCGAACTGCTCGACATCTATGCCCGCCGCGCCGCTCGCGAAGGTTATGCCTTCGAAGACCCGAAAGCCGATTACGCGACCTTCAGCGCCGGCTTCCCGTTCGAAGAAACCCCGGACCAGCAAACCACCATCGATGCGGTGCGCAGCGACATGCTCGCGCCCAAACCGATGGATCGCCTGGTCTGCGGCGACGTCGGTTTCGGCAAGACCGAAGTGGCGATGCGCGCGGCGTTCATCGCGGTGCACGGCGGCCGGCAGGTGGCGATCCTGGTGCCGACCACCCTGCTCGCCCAGCAACACTACAACAGCTTCCGCGACCGCTTTGCCGACTGGCCGGTGACCGTGGAAGTGATGAGCCGCTTCAAGTCGACCAAGGAAGTCAACGCCGCGGTCGCGGACCTGGCCGAAGGCAAGATCGACATCGTCATCGGCACGCACAAACTGCTGTCCGACGACGTAAAGATCAAAAACCTCGGGCTGGTGATCATCGACGAAGAGCACCGTTTCGGGGTCCGCCAGAAGGAACAGCTCAAGGCCCTGCGCAGTGAAGTCGACATCCTCACCCTGACTGCGACGCCGATTCCGCGCACGCTGAACATGGCAGTGTCGGGCATGCGCGACCTGTCGATCATCGCCACGCCACCGGCCCGCCGCCTGTCGGTGCGGACCTTCGTGATGGAGCAGAACAAGAGCACGGTCAAGGAGGCCCTGCTGCGTGAGCTGTTGCGTGGCGGTCAGGTCTATTACCTGCACAACGACGTGAAGACCATCGAGAAATGCGCGGCCGACCTCGCCGAACTGGTGCCCGAAGCGCGGATCGGCATCGGCCACGGGCAGATGCGTGAACGCGATCTCGAACAAGTGATGAGCGACTTCTACCACAAGCGCTTCAACGTGCTGATCGCCTCGACCATCATCGAGACCGGCATCGACGTGCCGAGCGCGAACACCATCATCATCGAGCGGGCCGACAAGTTCGGCCTGGCGCAGCTGCACCAACTGCGCGGCCGGGTCGGTCGCAGCCACCACCAGGCGTATGCTTACCTGTTGACGCCGCCGCGCCAGCAGATCACCCCGGACGCGGAAAAGCGCCTGGAAGCGATCGCCAATACCCAGGACCTCGGCGCGGGCTTCGTACTCGCCACCAACGACCTGGAAATCCGTGGCGCCGGCGAATTGCTCGGCGACGGTCAGAGCGGGCAGATCCAGGCCGTCGGTTTCACCCTGTACATGGAAATGCTCGAGCGCGCGGTGAAGTCGATCCGCAAGGGCGAACAACCGAACCTCGATCAGCCGTTGGGCGGCGGTCCGGAAGTCAATCTGCGGGTACCGGCGTTGATTCCGGAAGACTATCTGCCCGACGTGCATGCGCGACTGATCCTGTACAAACGCATTGCCTCGGCCGCCGATGAGGAAGGCCTCAAGGACCTGCAAGTGGAGATGATTGACCGCTTCGGCCTGTTGCCGGAGCCGACCAAGAACCTGATGCGCATCACCGCGCTGAAATTGCAGGCCGAGCTGCTGGGCATCAAGAAAGTCGACGGCGGCCCGCAAGGCGGCCGGATCGAGTTCGCCACCCAAACGCCGGTCGACCCGCTGACCCTGATCAAACTGATCCAGAGCCAGCCCAAACGCTACAAATTCGAAGGCGCGACGATGTTTAAATTCCAGGTGCCGATGGAGCGCCCGGAAGAGCGCTTTAATACTGTAGAGGCGCTGTTCGAGCGCCTCATTCCGAAAACTGCTTGAAGGACGCCGCATGCGCCTGTTTCGCTCACTGACCCTGATGACAGTTTTGATGTCGCTGCTCGTCCCGACGGCATTTGCCGATGATCTGTATCAGGTCGAAATGATTCTGGTGCGGCAAAACGCGGTGCCCGCCATTGTCAGTCGCGCCGCGCCGGAAGACTGGGCGGCCGGCGCCCAGCGCATCGACCCCGACAGTTTTCGCACGCCGAGCCTCAATCCCGAAGTGGAAAAGCTCACCGCCAGCAACGACTACACGGTGTTGCTGCACAAGGCGTGGCAGCAGAACCTCGGTGAAGAAGCCAGCAAAGTCGCGATCAGCGAGGGGGCGGAACAATTCGGCCAGTTCCCGATCGAGGGCACGTTGAGCCTGAAACTGGGGCGCTTTACCGACGTCGACGCGGATTTCTGGGTCAACCAGATCGACGCCAACGGCATGGTCACTGCCAGCGAACGCCTGAAGCAGGAAAGCCACACCAAGAACGGCCAGCTGAACTTCCTCGACAACGGCCACCTCGGCCTGCTGATCAAGATCACTTCGCTGACCGCCCCTGCGCCTCGGCCAGTCCCCGATGAAATTCCGGACTGATCGACGTGTCCCCGACCCTGAGCAAACCCCTGGCACCTTCCTGGGTCAGCCGATTCAAGGAACAGAGCCTGGAGCGTGGCCGCCGCTACGCCCTGGAAAATCGCGTCAGGATTGTCGAGGCCGGCGACGCCACCATCATCGCCGCCTGCGAAGGCTCTGGCAGTAACGTTTACCGTCAGACCATTCGCCTGCGTGAGTCGGCCAAAGGCACGTTACTGATGATCGACGCCCATTGCACGTGCCCGGTCCACAGCAACTGCAAACATTGCGCGGCGGTGCTGCTGCAAGTGCAGGAAACCCTCGCCTACCCGGCTGCGGCCAAAGACGCCGAGCTGCTGGAAAAACTCCAGGCCGTATTGGAAAACCGCAGCCCGAAAGCGCCGCAAGTGCTGGTGGACAATGTGCAACCGGTGCCGCGCCTGTGGCTGGCGAGCGTCGAGTTCAGCGCCTTCGAACCGCGCAACGGCAAGATGCAGCGCTACATCCAGCATCGCGCCGCACTGTCTTTCAGCTACCTGGATGAATACGTCAGCGGGCAGAAGAACGCCGATGTGCTGATTCGCCAGGAAACCCAGACACTGCGGATAAAACGTCATCCGGAAATTGAACAGTCCTACAGGGAACAGTTGCGAATCCTCGGCTTCAAGGTCGCCACCCGGCAAAGCAAAGCCTTGCCGGAAAGCGCCGGCGAGCTGTTCGAGATGGTCAACGACAGCGCCTGGCTGACCTTCACCCTCAATGAGCTGCCGAAGCTGCGCGCCCAGGGCTGGGAGTTGCAGATCGACGAGGACTTCGGTTTCGACCTGACCGCGGTGGACGACTGGTACGCCACGGTCGAACAGGCACCGGAACGGGACTGGTTCGACCTGGAACTGGGGATCATCGTCAACGGTGAGCGGCTGAGCCTGCTGCCGATCCTGTTGAACCTGATGCGCTCCCACACCGAGCTCCTCAACCCGGAGCGCCTGGCGCGCCGGCGTGACGACGAACTGATCCTGGTGAACATCCCCCATCGCCCCAATTCCGAACACGGGCCGTTGCAAGTCGCCCTGCCCTTCGGCCGCTTGAAACCGGTGCTGGCGACCCTCGGCGAGTTCTATCTGCAAGAGCCCGGCGAGACCACCCTGCGCCTGAGCAAGGCCGACGCCACGCGCCTGAATCCGCTGGAAGACCTGCCGCTGCTGTGGGAAGGCGGCGAACAGATCCGCACCTTTGCCCAGCGCCTGCGGGACATCAAGGATCACACCGCCACCGCCCCTGAGGGTCTGAACGCCACCTTGCGACCGTATCAGCTGGAAGGCCTGAGCTGGATGCAGTCGTTGCGCCAACTGGAAGTCGGCGGGATTCTCGCGGACGACATGGGACTGGGCAAAACCCTGCAGACCCTGGCGCACATTCTCAGCGAGAAGAACGCCGGGCGCCTGGATCGGCCGTGCATGGTGGTGATGCCCACCAGCCTGATCCCCAACTGGCTCGATGAAGCGGCGCACTTCACGCCGCAACTCAAGGTGCTGGCGCTGTACGGCGCCAGTCGCAAAAAGCATTTCGACCAACTGGCCGATTACGACCTGATCCTCACCACCTATGCGCTGCTGCCCAAGGACGTCGAACGGCTGGCGGCGCAGCCGTTGCACGTGCTGGTGCTGGATGAGGCGCAGTACATCAAGAACCCCAACAGCAAGGCCGCCCAGGCCGCGCGCGAGCTGAATGCCCGCCAGCGCCTGTGCCTGAGTGGCACGCCTCTGGAGAATCACCTGGGCGAGCTGTGGTCACTGTTTCACTTCCTGTTGCCCGGCTGGCTTGGCGACATAAAAAGCTTCAACCGCGATTACCGCGTGCCGATTGAAAAGCGCGGCAGTGAAGTCCGGCTGCAACACCTCAACGGTCGGATCAAACCCTTCCTGTTGCGCAGGACCAAGGAACAGGTGGCCACCGAGTTGCCGCCGAAAACCGAGATCATCCACTGGGTCGAACTCAACGAAGCCCAGCGCGACGTGTACGAAACCATGCGCCTTGCGATGGACAGGAAAGTCCGCGACGAGATCACCCGCAAGGGTGTGGCGCGCAGCCAGATCATCATTCTCGAGGCGCTGCTCAAGCTGCGCCAGGTGTGCTGCGATTTGCGCCTGGTCAACGAAGCCACCCTGCCCGCGCGCGGCAGCACCTCGGGCAAGCTCGACAGCCTGATGGAAATGCTCGAGGAGTTGTTCGAGGAAGGACGGCGGGTGTTGCTGTTTTCGCAGTTCACTTCAATGCTGTCGCTGATCGAGGACGAGCTGACCAAACGCGGTGTCGCCTACGCCCTGCTGACCGGCCAGACCCGCGACCGGCGCACGCCGGTGAAGGACTTCCAGAGCGGCAAGCGTCAGATCTTTCTGATCAGCCTGAAGGCCGGTGGCGTTGGCTTGAACCTGACCGAAGCGGACACCGTGATCCACTACGACCCGTGGTGGAACCCGGCAACGGAAAACCAGGCGACCGACCGTGCGTATCGCATCGGCCAGGAGAAACCGGTATTCGTCTACAAGCTGATTGCCAGGGGTACGGTAGAAGAGAAGATCCAGCACCTGCAGAAAGAAAAATCCGACCTCGCCGCCGGCGTGCTGGACGGGCGCAAGGCCGGGGACTGGAAGTTGCAGAGTGATGATATCGAAGCGTTGTTTGCGCCGTTGCCGGAGAAGCTCGAGAAGCGCTGAGATCCGCGGCGCCTGGCAGATTGCTATCGCGGGCAAGCCCGCTCCCACAGGTTTTGAGTCGGTCACAACATTTGTGGTCAACACAGATCCTGTGGGAGCGGGTTTTGAGTCGGTCACAACATTTGTGATCAACACAGATCCTGTGGGGCAGGTTTTGAGTCGGTCACAACATTTGTGATCAACACAGATCCTGTGGGGCAGGTTTTGAGTCGGTCACAACATTTGTGGTCCACACAGATCCTGTGGGGCAGGTTTTGAGTCGGTCACAACATTTGTGGTCCACACAGATCCTGTGGGGCAGGTTTTGAGTCGGTCACAACATTTGTGGTCCACACAGATCCTGTGGGGCAGGTTTGGAGTCGGTCACAACATTTGTGGTCCACACAGATCCTGTGGGGCAGGTTTTGAGTCGGTCACAACATTTGTGATCCACACAGATCCTGTGGGGCAGGTTTTGAGTCGGTCACAACATTTGTGGTCCACACAGATCCTGTGGGGCAGGTTTTGAGTCGGTCACAACATTTGTGATCAACACAGATCCTGTGGGGCAGGTTTTGAGTCGGTCACAACATTTGTGATCAACACAGATCCTGTGGGGCAGGTTTTGAGTCGGTCACAACATTTGTGGTCCACACAGATCCTGTGGGGCAGGTTTTGAGTCGGTCACAACATTTGTGGTCCACACAGATCCTGTGGGGCAGGTTTTGAGTCGGTCACAACATTTGTGATCAACACAGATCCTGTGGGGCAGGTTTTGAGTCGGTCACAACATTTGTGGTCCACACAGATCCTGTGGGGCAGGTTTTGAGTCGGTCACAACATTTGTGGTCCACACAGATCCTGTGGGGCAGGTTTTGAGTCGGTCACAACATTTGTGGTCCACACAGATCCTGTGGGGCAGGTTTGGAGTCGGTCACAACATTTGTGATCCACACAGATCCTGTGGGGCAGGTTTTGAGTCGGTCACAACATTTGTGATCAACACAGATCCTGTGGGGCAGGTTTTGAGTCGGTCACAACATTTGTGATCAACACAGATCCTGTGGGGCAGGTTTTGAGTCGGTCACAACATTTGTGATCAACACAGATCCTGTGGGGCAGGTTTTGAGTCGGTCACAACATTTGTGATCAACACAGATCCTGTGGGAGCGGGCTTGCCCGCGATGGGGCCATTACTGAAGAAATCCGCTATCAGGACTTGAGATTGGGCAGCGGTGCAAACAATGCCTCAATATCACTCTGCTCAAGCTTCAACCCACCCGTCGTCCCACCTTCAAGCACCGCTTCGGCCAGAACGGCTTTCTCCTGCTGCAACGCCTGTATCTTTTCTTCCACCGTACCCCTGGCAATCAGCTTGTAGACGAACACGGGTTTGTTTTGCCCGATCCTGTAGGCGCGGTCGGTCGCCTGGTTCTCGACCGCCGGGTTCCACCACGGATCGAAATGGATCACCGTGTCCGCCGCCGTCAGATTCAGCCCGGTGCCACCGGCCTTCAGACTGATGAGAAACAACGGCACTTTACCGCTCTGGAAATCCTTGACCGGTGTGCGTCGATCCGTCGTTTCACCGGTCAGCAACGAGTAATCCAGGCCACGCTGCTGCAACTCTTCCTCAATCAAAGCCAGCATCGACGTGAACTGCGAAAACAGCAAAATCTTGCGGCCTTCGCTGAGCAGTTCTTCCAGCATCTCCATCAGGCTGACCAGTTTGCCGCTGCCCGAACGCAGGGCTTTGGCGGTGAGCGGCGTCTTGATCAACCGCAGATCGCAGCACACCTGACGCAGCTTGAGTAACGCATCGAGGATGATGATCTGACTGCGCCCAACGCCACTGCGGGCAATTTCGTCGCGGACCTTCTTGTCCATCGCAACCCGCACGGTTTCATACACATCCCGCTGCCCGTCGCTGAGATCAACCCAATGCACAATCTCGGTTTTCGGCGGCAGTTCGGTCGCCACCTGGTCTTTCTTGCGACGTAGCAAGAAGGGTTTTATCCGAGCGCTCAGGTGGTGCATCCGCGCGGTGTTGCCATGCTTTTCGATCGGCGTGCGGTAGTCGCAGTTGAAGGTTTTGCTGTCGCCCAGCCAGCCGGGCAACAGAAAGTGGAATTGCGACCACAACTCGCCGAGGTGGTTTTCCAGCGGGGTGCCGGACAGACACAATCGCTGGCGAGCCTGTAGATCACGGGCGGCTTGAGCGGCTTTGCTGAGCGGATTCTTGATGTTCTGCGCTTCGTCGAGAATCAGCACGCTCCAGACTTGCGGCTGCAAAATCTCCAGGTCCCGAGGCAGCAACGCGTAGGTGGTCAGCACCAGGTCGTATTCAGCAAGGCTGGCAAAGTCTTTTTGCCGTGCGGCGCCATGCAGCGCCAGCACCTTGAGCTGCGGAGTAAAGCGCAGGGATTCGTCGAGCCAGTTCGGGATCAGGCTGGTAGGCATCACGGCCAGTGCCGGATGATCGAGCCGGCCGGCCTGTTTTTCCGTCAGCAGGTGAGCCAGGGTTTGCAGGGTTTTACCCAAGCCCATGTCGTCGCCGAGGATGCCGCCCACTTCCAGTTCGCGAAGGGTTTGCATCCAGTTCAGCCCTTCAAGCTGATACGGTCGCAGGGTCGCTTTCAACCCTTCGGGCGCCGGGACGTGAGCATGGTTCGACTCACGCAGGCGCTTCGCAAAACTGCGCAGTCGCTCACCGCCCTGCCACACCAGTGGCACGCCTTCCAGCGCGCTCAGGCGCGCGGCATCCGGCAAACTCAGACGTAAGGAATCACCCAGATGGTCACCCAGGTACAACGCGCCCAAGGTGGCCATCAGCGGTTTGATCCGACCATAGGGCAGCGCGACTTTGCCATGGGGCTTGGCACCGAAACGCCCGTCGCCAAGTCCGATCAGCAACAGTTCATCATCGTTGCGTTGGGCCAAGCCTGGGTCCATCAACTGTGGCTGGCTGCGCAACAAATGCAGCAGGATGGGTAACAGACTGTGACGCTCGCCGTTGACGACGATACCCAGCTGCAGATCGAACCACTGGTGCCCCGACGCTTCCTCGACCTCGGCATACCACTCTTCTACAGCCTGCACGATGAAGTGAAAGTTTTCGCTGATATCGATCAGCCAGTTTTTCTGCCGCAGCGCCGGGACCCCGTCCTGCGCAAAGGCAAGCCAGGTCGCATCATCCGGCAGGGTGAACATTTCGCCGGGACGGTCCAGACTGCTTTTGCGCGTAGCCTTTTTGAAACCGTGTTTTTGCAGCGCCTGGCGCAGGGCTTTTTCGGCGACCGGGTTGCGCTGGATACGCTGGGTTTCAGTCCCGGAAAGGATCAACACCTCCGGGTTCCTGTCCGACACTGGATGGCCGTTGTAGGTGAACGCCAACGCGGCGCGGTGCTCGGGTTCATGCTGCCAGCGGACGTACCGCTTGCCGCTGGCGAGCACCAGATGAGCCTGAGGGAAAACGCCCTCGATGACCCGTTCCGTCAACGTATGCGGCGGCGGCGCAACTTGAGTCGCCGCTCTCATCCGATGGCTGAACTGCATGGCCTGGCGAGCCGGGATATCCGGGGCCAACGACAGGTGACACGCCAGTTTTTCATCCATCTCGCTGAACAGTGGCCCGATTTGCAGCCGCTCGCGATCCAGATAGTACAAGGGCTCCAGGGCCAGGATCGTTTCCACTGGCGCTTCGTCGCTGCCCCATTGCGGGCGGAAACTGCCGTTGGCTTGTTCGGCCCAGGCAAAAATTGACCTGTTCTGCGCATTCCTGGCGCCAAGGGTTGCGACTGTTCGAGATCGAGGAAAAGACGCGAGGTCCGCAACAGCATCTCAATAAGCTCGGCGCCGCTGCTGCCTTCCAATGGATAGCCGGCGTAATACGCGTGATGGGAGTGAACGGCGACTAACAGCCTGGCGATTCGAAGGTCGAGTTCCGTCAGGTAACCGGGTTGACGTATCAGCGTGTCCGACAGCGAGTACATCGACTTGATGTCTTGCAACACGCCACTCTTGAGTTGGCGGGCCTTGAAGATTTCAAGCGTCCACTTACCGGCAGTGGGTGTAGCCCTGAGTTTGTAAAACAGACGCGTACTTGTCCCCTGTGCCGGCTCATCGGCGCGATTGCTTGCAGAAGGAATACCGTCGATCCAGCGCTCCAGCTCACGATTCAAGTGAACAGCAGCAGGACTGTCAGTCGCCGCGACAGGAAGGTCCTGCAGGTGATAGATGACGGTTGCGCAGTGTTTGCAATCGATCACTACGGGGCATGAGCAGGAGCAGTCCAGCCCAAAATCGCCATTGGCGTCTTCGACCAGTTCGATGTGCTGTTCGTAGACGTTACCTTGGGAACCCCTGCAGGTTGCACGAACCAACACATCATCAAGTTCGAGAATGTTTACCCGATGTTCATGGGCATATCTGCGCGCCTTATCCAGAGCGCGATGACTGAACTCTTCCGCCCACGGCAGCTGTTGAATTTGCTCGATAATTGCAGACATACACTCGATGCTTTGGAAGATGAATGAGTGACAGTGGCGCACAACTCAGCCTTTAAGCACCCGCGCCAGCGTCGACTTAACCTTGCCCATCCCGTCATGCAATGCCTGTTCGATTTCTACCATGCTAATCACCGCCGCCGACTTGCCCGCCGCCAGGTTCACCACCAGCGCCAGGCAGGCGTAATCCAGTTCCAGCTCACGGGCCAATGCCGCTTCCGGCATGCCGGTCATGCCGACGATGTCGCAGCCGTCGCGCTCCAGCCTCTCGATCTCGGCGGCGGTTTCCAGCCGTGGCCCCTGGGTGCAGGCGTACACACCCTGACTGGCAAAACCGACGTTCTCTGCCACCAATGCCGCGATCAGCTGCTGACGCAGGGCTTCGCTGTAGGGCGAGCTGAAATCGATGTGGGTGACCTGTTCGAGATTATCGGCGAAATAGGTGTGTTCGCGACCGCTGGTGTAGTCGATCAACTGATGCGGTACGCATAAAAATCCGGTGTCCATCATGGGGTGAATCCCGCCCACAGCATTGACCGCGAGAATCGCCTCGGCTCCGGCCTGCTTCAGCGCCCAGAGGTTGGCGCGGTAGTTCACCCGATGCGGCGGCAAACGGTGCGGATGACCGTGGCGCGCGAGGAACAGCACGTCCTTGCCGGCGTACTCACCGACTTGCACCTCGGCCGACGGCGCACCGTAAGGCGTGTCCACGGCCAGTGACTGGTGAATGTTCAAGCCATCGAGCTGAGTCAGGCCGCTGCCACCGATAATCGCGTAAACCGTCATGGGGAACGTCCTCAATCAATCAGTTGAGCTTCTTTGAGCGCGCCGACAGCTGCCAGCCAGCGCGGGTCCTGACGATATTCAGTGTTGGCCCAGGCCTGGCCGCGCATCCGCGCAATGCGTGGCGACGGCTTGACTTTCAGGCGCTGGGCCGCGCTCAGCGCGAGCTCGGCGGCGGCGCGGTCGTTGCACACCAGGCCCATGTCGCAACCGGCCGTCAGCGCCGCTTCGATACGACTGGCGGCATCGCCGACCACATGGGCACCCGCCATCGACAGGTCGTCGCTGAAGATCACGCCGTCGAATTGCAACTCGCCACGCAGGATGTCCTGCAACCAGCGGCGGGAGAAACCGGCGGGCTGGGCATCGACCTGCGGGTAAATGACGTGGGCCGGCATGACGGCAGCCAGTTGCTTGCTCAGGCGGGCGAACGGCACCAGGTCATTGGCGCGGATGTCATCGAGGCTGCGCTCATCGTTGGGGATGGCCACGTGGGAATCGGCCTCGGCCCAGCCGTGACCGGGGAAGTGTTTGCCGGTGGCCGCCATGCCGGCGCTGTTCATGCCGCGGATGAAGGCACCGGCCAGCAAGGCCGCGCGCTCCGGGTCGCCTTCGAACGAACGCGTGCCGACCACGGCGCTGCGCTGGTGATCCAGATCCAGCACCGGGGCGAAGCTCAGGTCGAGGCCGACCGCCAGCACTTCGGTGGCCATGATCCAGCCGCACTGCTCGGCCAGGCACTCGGCATTCGGGTTGTCGGCAATGGCCCGCATGGCCGGTAGCCGCACGAAGCCCTGACGCAGGCGTTGCACCCGACCGCCCTCCTGGTCCACGGCCAGCAGCAGGTCGGGACGAATGGCGCGGATCGCCGCACTCAATTCACGCACCTGGCGCGGGTGTTCGATGTTGCGCGCAAAAATGATCAGGCCACCCACTTCGGGTTGACGCAACAATTGGCGATCTTCGGCCGTCAGCCAGGTACCGGCGACGTCCACCATCAACGAGCCTTGCAGGCCAGCAGTCATAGAGATTCCTTGATAACGATAAACCCGGCTCGCACGCATTGGTCACTCCGGGTGATAGCCCGGTTGGCGAAAACAATGGGGGTGCAGACGAGAGTCGGCATGGGCGCCCAGCTTAGCGGATGTCCGCTGCCGCGCCCACCCGTGCGGAGTCAAACCTTGGCGGCAAAGGGTGTCGATTTGCTACGCGGACGCAGCTGCGCGGTGGCCATGGCCGTGTCGGTCACGCCGGATTCGGCCCGCATGCCGGCTGCCAGGAACGGCACCATCAGCCGCATGACCTGCTCGATGGAGGTGTTGACGCCGAAATCGGTCTCGGCAATCGCGCGCAAGGCCTTGATCCCCGACATGCTGAACGCCGCGGCACCGAGCATGAAGTGCACCCGCCAGAACAGTTCGATCGGTGGAATCCGCGGCGCGGCCTCGTTGACCAGCGTCATGTAGCGGCGGAACACCTTGCCGTACATGTCTTCCAGGTAACGCCGCAAATGGCCCTGGCTCTGACTGAAGGCCAGGCCCAGCAAGCGCATGAAGATCGACAGGTCGTTGCCGCTGCGTGGCTGCACCACCAGGGCTTGTTCGACGAGGATTTCCAGCAGTTCTTCGAGGGTCGGTTTGTTTTCGGGCTTGGCCTGACGCCGCTCCAGCTCTTTGTCGAGGCTGATGCAGAACGGCCCGAGAAAGCGCGAGAAGACCGCCTGGATCAGCGCCTTCTTCGAGCCGAAGTGATAATTCACCGCGGCCAGATTGACCCCGGCCTTGCTGGTGATCAGACGCAATGAGGTTTCGGCGAAACCTTTTTCCGCGAACAATTGCTCGGCAGCATCGAGAATGCGTTCAACGGTTTCCGACTGGGCCATGGCTACTCCGCCTGACAAACACTTGTTTGAAACATACGTTTCAGTCCCAGCCTTGTCAAGTCTGGCGGTTCGTTTCGGGAACGGTCGGTCAGCTATTTAACCATACATCGGCGAAGCTTTAATCAGCCGGTTGATCGACCGTCTGGCGGCGGGCAAAAAAAGGGGCATTGCCAAGACCGTTCCACTGTATATAATCCCAGTCACTGTATAAAAAGACAGAGCGATCAATATGCTAAAGCTGACGCCACGCCAAGCAGAGATTCTGGCCTTCATCAAACGCTGCCTAGATGACAACGGCTACCCGCCGACCCGCGCGGAAATCGCTCAGGAACTGGGTTTCAAGTCGCCCAACGCGGCGGAAGAACACCTCAAGGCACTGGCCCGCAAGGGCGCAATCGAGATGACCCCCGGCGCCTCCCGCGGTATTCGCATCCCCGGCTTCGAAGCCAAGGCCGACGAATCCACCCTGCCGATCATCGGCCGTGTGGCGGCCGGCGCTCCGATCCTCGCCCAGCAGCACATCGAAGAGTCCTGCAACATCAACCCGACCTTCTTCCATCCTCGCGCCGACTATCTGCTGCGGGTCCATGGCATGAGCATGAAGGACGTGGGCATTTTCGACGGCGACCTGCTGGCCGTCCATACCACCCGTGAAGCCCGCAACGGCCAGATCGTGGTCGCGCGGATCGGTGACGAAGTGACCGTCAAGCGCTTCAAGCGCGATGGCAGCAAAGTCTGGCTGCTGGCCGAAAACCCTGAATTCGCCCCAATCGAAGTGAACCTGAAAGATCAGGAACTGGTGATCGAAGGCTTGAGTGTCGGCGTCATTCGCCGCTAAAGGAGGCTTTATGCAGTTCCCACATACACCACAGCAAGCCCAGCTGCCGTTGTTCGAGGCGTTCATGGTGCAGCCGTTGGCGCCGACCCTGAAAGAGGTGGTCGAGTCGCCCTGGAGTGCCGAACCGGACGTCTTCAGCGAGCTGTCGCTACGTGGTGCGGCCGGGAACTGCCTGAACCTTCTGGCACCGATCCTCAGGGAATTGAGCGAGGATCAGGACGCCCGCTGGCTGACCCTGATCGCCCCGCCCGCCAGCCTGACCCAGGCCTGGTTGCGCGATGCCGGCCTGAATCGCGAACGCATCCTGCTGCTGCAGCCGCGCGGCACCCAGAGCGCGCAGCAACTGACCTGCGAAGCCCTGCGCCTGGGCCGCAGCCATACGGTGGTCAGCTGGCTCAACCCGCTGAGCACAGCCTCACGGCAACAGTTGATCAGCGCCGCCCGGACCGGGGATGCGCAGAGCCTGAATATTCGACTGGGTTAACGGGTAAACATTGGGTTAACGGGCAAAGGCAATGCGCTGAGCAGCGCGGGGCTTCTCCAGGGATTGAGAAGCCGATCTGTAAGGGTATCCGCAATAAAACGACAGACGGGGATCAATGAAGAACCCGCGACCCCTGATCCGATTCAAATTCACCTTCAACCAGACGTCCGGCCATCTGAACGCCGACGCTCAACATCGCCTTGGCGACTTCCACGTGCTGGCCTTGCAGGAACGCCTTGGCATCCTCGGAGAAATCCAACGTAACCAGAGAACCCTCGTCCTCGGCCCTGCGCAGCTCGATACGGCCGTCTGGTAACTCGACAATTTCTAGAAAGGACGTTGGCATAAAGATGAGTTCTCCAAGAAAGGCGGGGATTATATAGGCATCTTCCCGGCTTCGCTCGGGATCTTGACCAGATGTCATCACTCAGGGAAATTTCCTACAACAGGTTTCCCTGAGCGAAACACCGGCCAGACACTCAGTTTTTCAGCACTCGTTCAACCCTTCGCGAAACCGGATCGCCAGGCCCTTGAGGTTCTGACGCCAGCTTTCCAGCTCTTCCCGATTCAATTCCTGAGGCGCCTCTTCTTCATCCAGGTTAACGGCCAGGATCAGCGGCTGGGTCACATCGCCTTTTGGTTTGTGCGGGGCCCGTGGCGGCTGAAACAGCGCCGCGTGGGCGGCCAGCAGCCTGGCCAGCCAGGTTTCCGGGTTCTGCGCCAGTTCGACCATCTCGGCCATTTCAGGAATGGCGATGGCGTCCAGCACTTCCCGGGTCAGCAGCATCTCCGCCCGCGGCGCATTGGCCTGCGGCAAGCGATAGAAGCCGGCGATTTCATGACACAACCCCAGCAACGCGCCGTACAGGTGAAACAACGCCGATTCGCGCCCGGCCTGGATCAGCGCCAGCGAGTTCATCGCCCGCCCCTCTTCGGCCTTGGCGAGCGCTTCCAGCGACAGGCCGGCGAAATAAAGCTTCTGGTTGGTACGGGTATAGAGTTCGTGGGCCATGACGGCAGCCTCCACAACGAAATAATTGCTTCACGCAGGTCAGACAGTGTCGTGGATCACCTGCGCCTCCCGCAAGCACAAAACAAAAAGGCCGCATGAACACCCGAGGATGGTCATACGGCCTTTTATGCCAAGGGAGCTCCGCCCCGCCCTGTAGGAGCCAGGCTTGCCGGCGAAGAACGATAACGCAGTGCAACAGATACACCGCAGCGCCCGGTTCGCCTGTAGGAGCGAGGCTTGCCCGCGAAGAACGATAACGCAGTGCAACTGATACACCGCAGCGCCCGGTTCGCCTGTAGGAGCGAGGCTTGCCCGCGAAGAACGATGACACGGTATGACAGATACACCGCAGCGCCCGATTCGCCGGCAAGCCTGGCTCCTACGGGCGAAGAACGATAACGCAGTGCAACTGATACACCGCAGCGCCCGGTTCGCCGGCAAGCCTGGCTCCTACGGGATCACGCCTTGGCGGCTTTTGCCGGGCGCTTGTCTTCTACCGTCCACTTGCCGCCGTCGTAGTACGCCTTCCAGCCAGTCGGCTTGCCGTCGACTTCAGTCTGCACGTACTGCTCCTTGGTCTTGCGGCTGTAACGGATCACCGTGGGCAGGCCGTCCGGATCTTTCTTCGGTGCTTCGCACAGGAAGTGGTACTTCGGATCGATCTCGTCCTTGTGTGGCACGATTTCCATGACCAGCGGCGCACGGGTCTCGCGGTTTTTCGGGAACTGGCTGGCGGCCAGGAACAGACCCGAAGCACCGTCGCGCAGGATGTAGGTGTCGTTGACCTTTTCGCATTTCAGCTCAGGCATCTTCACCGGGTCCATCTTCGGCGGCGCCGCGTCACCGCTTTTCAGCAGTTTGCGGGTGTTCTTGCAGGTCGCGTTGGTGCAGCCGAAGAACTTGCCGAAACGGCCGGTCTTGAGTTGCATCTCGCTGCCGCACTTGTCGCACTCCAGGCTCGGACCTTCGTAGCCCTTGATGCGATAACTGCCCTCTTCGATTTCGTAGCCGTCGCAATCCGGGTTGTTGCCACAGATGTGCAACTTGCGCTTCTCATCCAGCAAATAAGCGTCCATCGCCGTGCTGCAGATCGGGCAACGGTGCTTGCCACGCAGCACCAGCGACTCCGACTCACCCTCGTCGTCCGCGGCGATTTCATCGCCCGGCACCAGGTTGACGGTGGCCTTGCAGCGTTCTTTCGGCGGCAGGCTGTAGCCCGAGCAACCGAGGAACACGCCGGTCGACGCGGTACGAATCTGCATCGGCCGACCGCACACCACGCACGGAATGTCCGTCATCACCGGCTGGTTGGCACGCATCCCGCCTTCGGCGCTTTCGGCTACTTCGAGCTTTTTCTTGAAGTCGCCGTAGAACTCGTCGAGCACGTTTTTCCAGTCGCGTTCGCCCTGGGCCACGTCATCGAGGTTCTCTTCCATGCCGGCGGTGAAGCCGTAGTCCATGAGATTGGAGAAGCTCTCGGCCAGGCGCTCGGTGACGATGTCGCCCATCTTCTCCGAGTAGAAACGACGGTTGTGCAGCGCCACGTAGCCGCGGTCCTGGATGGTCGAAATGATCGCCGCGTAGGTCGAAGGACGACCGATGCCGCGTTTTTCCATTTCTTTGACCAGGCTCGCTTCCGAGTAACGCGCCGGCGGCTTGGTGAAGTGCTGGGTCGGATCAAGCTTGATCAGCTTCATCGCGTCGCCCTGGGCCATGTCCGGCAGTACGTCGTCATCGCCTGGCTTGGCGATCTGCGGCATCACGCGGGTATAACCGTCGAACTTGAGGATGCGGCCCTTGGCGCGCAGCTCGAAGTCGCCGGCACCGACGGTGACCGTGGTCGACAGGTATTGCGCCGGCAGCATCTGGCAGGCGAGGAACTGGCGCCAGATCAGCTCGTAGAGCCGCTCAGCGTCACGCTCCATGCCCGACAGCTTGCTTGGCTCGGTATTGGCGTCGGAGGGACGAATCGCTTCGTGAGCCTCTTGTGCGCCTTCCTTGCTGCTGTAGACGTTCGGGTTTTCCGGCAGGTACTTCTTGCCGAACTCGCCTTCAATATAAGTGCGCGCCATCGTCACGGCATCGACCGAGAGGTTGGTGGAGTCGGTACGCATATACGTGATGTAGCCCGCTTCGTACAAACGCTGGGCCATCATCATGGTTTTCTTCACCCCGAAGCCCAGGCGGTTGCTCGCGGCCTGCTGCAGGGTGGAGGTGATGAACGGTGCCGACGGCTTGCTGCTGGTCGGTTTGTCTTCACGCTTGACGATGCTGTAGCTGGAAGCCTTGAGCTTCTCCAGCGCGGCCATGGCCTGGGCTTCGTTGAGCGGCTTGAAGGCTTCGCCTTTCTCGCGAGCCACGTCGAAGCGCACGGTGGCGCCCTTGGCGGTGCCGAGGTCGGCGTGGACTTCCCAGTATTCTTCCGGGTTGAACGCACGGATTTCGCGCTCACGCTCAACCACCAGTTTTACCGCAACCGATTGCACGCGACCGGCGGACAGGCCACGGGCGACCTTGGCCCACAGCAACGGCGAGACCATGTAACCGACCACGCGGTCGAGGAAACGACGCGCCTGCTGGGCGTTGACCCGGTCGATGTCCAGCTCGCCCGGCTTGGAGAAGGCTTCCTGAATCGCTTTCTTGGTGATTTCGTTGAACACCACGCGCTTGTAGCGGCTGTCGTCACCACCGATGGCTTCGCGCAGGTGCCAGGCAATGGCTTCCCCCTCGCGATCCAAGTCGGTTGCGAGATAGATGGTGTCAGCATCCTTGGCGAGCCGGCGCAGCTCTTCGATGACTTTCTCTTTGCCCGGGAGGATCTCGTACTTGGCTTTCCAGCCATGATCGGGATCGACGCCCATGCGCGAGACCAGCTGCTTGCGCGCTTTCTCTTTCGGCGTAAGTACCGGACCTTCACCCGCGGCGGCCTTGCCGCGCTTGGCGGCAGGCTCTTTGCTGGCGCTAGCCGAACCGCTGGTGGGCAGGTCTCGGATATGGCCGATACTCGACTTCACCACGTATTGGTTACCCAGATACTTGTTGATGGTCTTGGCCTTAGCCGGGGATTCCACAATGACCAGCGATTTGCCCATGGATCAGAAAATTCCTGAATTCTAGAAGTGAAAGGCGGTTGGCGCCTGACGCGGCACCGCTATATATAGTGGCTACAAGGTGAGGTCAAGCGCAGGGTTCCGCGCGCACTCAGCTTATGGCTTGGAAAAAAGGCTCGGTTCGGCTTGCACCAAAGCAAAGCGCGGCACCTGTTCGCCGTCAACCTCGACCGACTCCAGGAACATGCTCAAGGGACGCACCCAAAAGCCGTAATCGCCATACAGGGCTTGGTAGAAGACCACTTCCTCTTCGGTTTCCGAATGCCGCGCGGTGCTGAATACGCGGTATTGCGGACCTTTGTAATGCTCGTACAGACCAGGTTGTAACGGCATGGTTTGGCCCTCGCTCAAATCTTTGCAAAATAAAAACAAAATAAAATAATTCAGAAAAACAAAAACCGGGGCACTTGGCCCCGGCTTCCTTCAACGAAACGCTTAAACGCGTTCGAAGACGGTGGAGATGCCTTGGCCGAGACCAATGCACATGGTAGCTACCCCGAAGGTGCCGCCATTCTGCTTCATCACGTTCAGCAGGGTGCCGGAGATACGCGCACCGGAACAACCAAACGGGTGACCCAGGGCAATGGCGCCGCCGTGCAGGTTAACCTTCTCGTTCATCTTGTCGAGTACTTTCAAATCTTTCAGCACCGGCAGGGCCTGTGCGGCGAACGCTTCGTTGAGCTCGAAGAAGTCGATATCGGTGATGCCAAGGCCTGCGCGTTTCAGTGCTTTCTGGGTTGCCGGTACTGGACCATAGCCCATGATTGCCGGGTCCACACCTGCCACCGCCATCGAGCGGATCACCGCCAGCGGCTGGATGCCCAGGTCCTGGGCACGCTGCGCCGACATCACGATCATGCACGAAGCACCGTCGGTGATCTGCGACGAAGTACCCGCTGTCACGGTGCCACCTTTCGGGTTGAACGCTGGCTTGAGAGCGGCCAGGCTTTCCAGGGTGGTTTCCGGACGAATGGTTTCGTCGTAGTCGAACAGTTTCAGGAAACCGTTCTCGTCATAGCCCTGCATCGGGATGATTTCGTCCTTGAACTTGCCTTCCAGGGTTGCCTTGTGGGCGAGCTGGTGGGAGCGCAAGCCGAAAGCGTCCTGTTGTTCGCGAGTGATGCCGTGCATCTTGCCGAGCATTTCCGCGGTCAGGCCCATCATGCCCGAGGCTTTCGCCGCGTACAGCGACATGTGCGGGTTCGGATCGACACCGTGCATCATGCTCACATGGCCCATGTGCTCGACACCGCCAACCACGAACACGTCACCGTTGCCGGTCATGATCGCTTGCGCGGCAGTGTGCAAGGCACTCATCGACGAGCCACACAGGCGGCTGACGGTCTGGCCGGCAGCGGTGTGCGGGATCTGCGTCATCAGGGACGCCATGCGGGCGATGTTCCAGCCCTGCTCCAGGGTCTGGTTCACACAGCCCCAGATCACGTCTTCGACTTCGTTCGGGTCGACCTTGACGTTGCGTTCCAGCAGTTTGCTGATCAGGTGCGCCGACATGTCTTCGGCGCGGGTGTTGCGGTGCATGCCGCCCTTGGAGCGGCCCATCGGCGTACGACCGAAGTCGACAATCACGACGTCTCTAGGATTCAAGCTCATAAAATTTCACTCTCGCTCAAGTGTTTGGACGCTTAACCGAAGAACCGTTGGCCGGTTTTGGCCATTTCACGCAGTTTTGCGGTCGGGTGGTACAGCGCGCCCAAATCAGCGTACTGGTCAGCCAGGGCAACGAACTCGGCCACACCGATCGAATCGATGTAGCGCAGCGCACCGCCGCGGAATGGAGGGAAACCAATACCGTAGACCAGACCCATGTCGGCTTCGGCAGCCGTTTCGACGATGCCGTCTTCCAGGCAACGCACGGTCTCCAGGCACAGCGGGATCATCATCCAGTTGAGGATGTCGTCGTCGGTGACTTCGCGCTGTTCGAACACGATCGGCTTGAGCACTTCCAGCACCGCCGGGTCGGCGACTTTCTTCTGCTTGCCGTTCTTGTCGGTCTCGTAGGCGTAGAAGCCCTTGCCGTTCTTCTGGCCCAGGCGCTTGGCTTCGTAGAGCACGTCGACGGCCGAACGGCGGTCGTCTTTCATGCGGTCCGGGAAACCCTCAGCCATCACGTCACGGCCGTGGTGGCCGGTGTCGATGCCGACCACGTCCATCAGGTACGCCGGGCCCATCGGCCAGCCGAATTTTTCCATGACCTTGTCGATGCGAACGAAGTCCACACCGGCGCTGACCAGCTTGGCGAAACCGCCGAAGTACGGGAACAGCACGCGGTTGACCAAAAAGCCCGGGCAGTCGTTGACGACGATCGGGTTCTTGCCCATTTTCTTGGCGTAGGCCACGGTGGTGGCAACCGCCAGCTCGCTGGACTTCTCGCCACGGATCACTTCCACCAGCGGCATCATGTGCACCGGGTTGAAGAAGTGCATGCCGACGAAGTTTTCCGGACGCTTGAGGGCCTTGGCCAGCAAGGTGATGGAAATGGTCGAGGTGTTGGACGCGAGAATGGTGTCCTCCTTGACCTGGCCTTCCACTTCAGCCAGCACGGCTTGCTTGACCTTGGGGTTCTCGACGACCGCTTCGACCACCAGGTCGACGTGCCCGAAGTCACCGTAGGACAGGGTCGGACGAATGCCGTTGAGCACTTCAGCCATCTTCGCCGCGGTCATGCGACCTTTATCAACGCGGCTCACCAGCAGCTTGGCGGCTTCCGCCAGGCCCTGCTCGATGCCGTGCTCGTTGATGTCTTTCATCAGGATCGGCGTGCCTTTGGAGGCCGACTGATAAGCGATACCGCCACCCATGATGCCGGCGCCCAATACGGCAGCCTGCTTCACGTCCTTGGCGATTTCGTCGTAGGCCTTGGCCTTTCTTTTCAGTTCCTGATCGTTCAGGAACAGACCGATCAGGCACTGCGCAGCAGAGGTCTTGGCCAGTTTGACGAAACCGGCGGCTTCGACTTCCAGCGCCTTGTCACGACCGAAGTTCGCGGCTTTCTGGATGGTCTTGATCGCTTCGACCGGTGCCGGGTAGTTCGGGCCGGCCTGGCCTGCGACGAAACCTTTGGCGGTTTCGAACGACATCATCTGTTCGATGGCGTTGAGCTTGAGCTTTTCCAGTTTCGGCTGACGCTTGGCCTTGTAGTCAAACTCACCGGAGATGGCGCCCTTGATCAGGTTGAGCGCGGCTTCCAGGAGTTTCTCCGGGGCGACCACAGCGTCGACGGCGCCGACCTTCAGCGCGTCTTCAGCGCGGTTTTCCTTGCCGGCGGCAATCCACTCGATGGCGTTGTCGGCACCGATGATGCGCGGCAGGCGCACGGTGCCGCCGAAGCCTGGGTAGATGCCCAGCTTGACTTCCGGCAGGCCGATTTTGGCGGTGTTGGCCATGACGCGGTAGTCCGCCGCCAGGCACATTTCCAGACCGCCGCCCAGGGCGATGCCGTTGATCGCGGCGACAGTCGGGACATTCAGGTCTTCGAAATCGCTGAAGATCCTGTTGGCTTCAAGGTTGCCTGCCACAAGCTCTGCATCGGGCAGCTTGAAGTTCTCGACAAATTCGGTGATGTCGGCGCCAACGATGAACACGTCCTTGCCACTGCTGACGATCACACCCTTGATCGAATTATCTGCCTTGATGGTGTCTACGGCCTGACGCAGTTCGTTCAGGGTTAGACGGTTGAACTTGTTGACGGACTCACCCTTGAGGTCGAATTTCAATTCGACGATGCCACTTTCAAGAGCTTTAACCGTGATGGCTTTACCTTCGTAAATCATCAACTGATCTCCACGATATGGAAGCTGAACAGTACACGTCGGACGCAGGCAAATGGCTCGGCAGGGACGGTTATCGTCGATGCTACGCCCATCCACCCGGCACACCCGCCAACGCGATAGTCGGGATTCTGTAGGAGCGATCTGTAATACAAACGCTCAATTCATACGCCCGTTTGATTTGGGTACGCCACCTTCACGGAATTTCCGACAATTGTCAATCGCCCAAAATACTGGTTGAAGCGCGACTTTACGGTCATTTCCGTACCACGAAGACCTGCAACACGCGGATGCATGTGCGGCCATTCATAGGATCAATTGTTAGAAAAGTCGCCCTAAAACGTGGCAGCCTGTGTTTAACAGGCTACGCTGGCGGGGAGATGGGATATATTTCAACGCGTTGGGTGAATACCCGCCGCAAGATCAATGTGACAAAGAATTTCCGGCCTGCCTGGCCAACTTCCGCCCGATGATGATGTCGGGCTTTTTATTGCCCGCTCGCCAGGCGCATGGCGCGACTCTTCGTAGGAGCCCCTGTAGGAGGAGGCTTGCCCGCGAAGGCGGCCTCGCGCCTGGCAGCGCCCCGGAAAACGCCTTCGCCGGCAAGCCTGGCTCCTACAGGGGGATCGGGGTTCAGGCCAGGGCCTTGAGGGTGGCGTCGATTTGCTGCAACACGTCGGCTTCGCCCTTCTCGCCCCAGTACAAGGTGATCATCTGCTTGTCCGCCTCCACCTTGTAGACATTGGCCGGCAATTTTTCGAAATGATTGAGCAGCACAGGATCCTCACAGACCTCCTGCCACTGATTCACCCACAACCCCGGGGATTTTTGCCAATAGCTCCAGCATGCTGGCTGATTGCCACGCCGTGGCCTATGGTACTGGGCGCACGGGCTCGGCGGCTCCGTGTTGAGCCAGTGCGGCCACTCCTGCGGCGCCAGTTGCATGGCCAGGCCGATGCGTCGCGCCTCCATGCGCAGGGCCATGCGCCCGCTCTGTCCACGGGACGGCCGCAACCATGCCAGCGGGCTCAGGACCACCAACAGGATTGACACCACTATCCAGACCGTCATATCTGTACTCCCGTTTTTACATGCATCGTTTTTACATGCATCGTTTTCAAATGCACCGTTTTTAAATGCATCGTTTTCAGATGCACCGTTTTTAAATGCACCGGTTTTTGCATCGTTTTTGAATGCACCGCTTTTAAATGAGCGCGCCGGGTCACTTTGAAACCAATGCGCTTGAAACCAGCCATACTTACCCTTAATGCAACCCTCAGGAGGAGCACCTCATGCCCTACAACCACATCCTGGTCGCTGTAGACCTGACCGAAGAGTGCGACCCTGTCATCCACCGCGCTCGCGAGCTGTCGGTGAGCAACGGCTGCAAGCTGTCCCTGGTGCACATCGTCGAGCCGATGGCCATGGCCTTTGGCGGTGACGTACCGATGGACCTGTCACAACTGCAACAACAGCAGTTCGATCAGGCCCGGGAGCGTCTGGACCGACTCATCATCAAGTACCCGGAACTGTCCAAGGAATACAGCCACCTGACCTACGGCCAGCCCCGCCAGGAGATTCACCACCTGGCCAAGGAACAAGGGTGCGACATGATCGTGGTCGGCAGTCACGGACGGCATGGCCTGGCACTGCTGCTGGGCTCTACCGCCAATGACGTACTGCACGGCGCGCCGTGCGACGTGCTCGCGGTGCGCCTGCAAAACAAAAGCTGACAACACGCGCCCAAAAACCACTGTAGGAGCGAGCTTGCTCGCGATGAACGTGAGAACGCCGCTGGGTGTCAGGTTTCCAGCGTTATCGTTGAAGACCATCGCGAGCAAGCTCGCTCCTACAGTGAATCGATGTCGACCTGTGGGTCGTGTTGCATACGAAAAGCCCGGCGCTCATCACTGAAACGCCGGGCTTTTTTATTGCGGGATCAATCAGGCATCCAGCTCGGCCCAGCGCTCGACCATCACGTCCAGTTCGGCGTGCAACTGCTCCAGCTGCGCAATCACCGCCGCGGTTTCAGCCGCCGGACGCTGGTAAAAACCGGCATCCGCCATCTGCGCTTCAACGGCAGCGATCTGCTGTTCCATGGCTTCGATCTGCCCTGGCAAGGCTTCCAGCTCGCGCTGGACCTTGTAGCTGAGCTTTTTCTTCGCCACTGGCGCTTCTACCGCCGCAACGGGCGCCGGTTCAGCCGTGACCACCGCAGAGGTCAGGTCGGCCTTGCCGGATTTGCTCTCGGTCACGCCCAGCAGGCGCGGCGAGCCGCCCTGGCGCAGCCAGTCCTGGTAACCACCGACGTATTCGCGAACCTGGCCTTCACCTTCGAAGACCAAGGTGCTGGTGACCACGTTGTCGAGGAATGCCCGGTCGTGACTGACCATCAGCACGGTGCCGTTGAAGGTCAGCAAGACCTCTTCCAGCAGCTCCAGGGTTTCGACGTCGAGGTCGTTGGTCGGTTCGTCGAGCACCAGCAGGTTCGCCGGTTTGCTGAACAGTTTCGCCAGCAACAGACGGGCACGCTCACCGCCGGACAGCGCCTTGACCGGCGTGCGGGCACGCTGCGGGCTGAACAGGAAGTCGCCGAGGTAGCTCAGTACGTGACGGCTCTGACCATCGATATCGATGAAGTCGCGACCTTCGGCCACGTTGTCGATCACGGTCTTTTCCAGGTCCAGCTGATGGCGCAACTGGTCGAAGTAGGCCACGTCGATGCGCGTGCCCTCTTCCACGGTGCCGCTGGTGGGTTGCAGACCGTTGAGCATCAGTTTCAGCAAGGTGGTCTTGCCGGTACCGTTGGCGCCGAGCAGGCCGATACGGTCGCCGCGCGTCAGGACCATCGAGAAGTCCTTGATCAGGAACGGGCCGCCCGGGTGAGCGAAACTCACGTTCTCGAGGACCATCACCTGCTTGCCGGACTTGTCAGCGGTGTCCAGCTGAATATTGGCCTTGCCGGTGCGCTCTCGACGCTCGCTACGCTCGTTGCGCAGCGCTTTCAGGGCGCGCACGCGGCCTTCGTTACGGGTGCGACGCGCCTTGATGCCCTGGCGGATCCAGACTTCTTCCTGGGCCAGTTTCTTGTCGAACAGCGCGTTGGCGGTGTCTTCAGCCGCCAGACTCGCTTCCTTGTGCACCAGGAAGCTGGCGTAGTCGCCGTTCCAGTCGATCAGGCCGCCGCGATCCAGTTCGAGGATGCGCGTTGCCAGGTTCTGCAGGAAGGAACGGTCGTGCGTGATGAACAGCACGGCGCCCTGGAAATCCTTCAGCGCCTCTTCGAGCCAGGCAATGGCACCGATGTCCAGGTGGTTGGTCGGTTCGTCGAGCAGCAGCAGGTCCGGTTCGGAGACCAGGGCCTGGGCCAGCAGGACGCGGCGACGCCAGCCGCCGGACAATTCGGCGAGGGTCTTGTCGGCCGGCAACTGCAGACGGCTCAAGGTGCTGTCGACCAGTTGCTGCAAACGCCAGCCGTCACGGGCTTCGAGGTCGTGCTGGACGTGCATCAGCTTGTCCAGGTCGGCGTCGGTGACGATGTTCTGGCTCAGGTGGTGATACTGCGCGAGCAGCTCGCCGACACCGTCCAGGCCTTCGGCCACCACGTCGAACACGGTCCGCTCGTCGGCTACCGGCAGTTCTTGCGGCAATTCGCCAATCTTGAGGCCAGGTGCGCGCCAAACGGAGCCCTCATCGGGCTTCTGGTCGCCCTTGACGAGCTTCATCATGCTGGACTTGCCAGTGCCGTTACGGCCGATGATGCACACCCGCTCACCACGGGCGATCTGCCAGGACACCTTGTCCAACAACGGCATAGCGCCGAAAGCAAGGGACACATCGCTGAATTTGAGCAGGGTCATGAGCTTCTCCAAAAACCGGGCGCGCATTCTACCTGACTTGAGGCTTCAGAAGGCCGGCAATTTCACCTGGGCGACACTCTGCAGGACAAATGTTGCGAGTTGATGCTGCAAGGCCGGCAAAGCTTTCGCCCGTTGCTGGCAAAAGGCTAAGCTACAGACAATTCAGCGCGGGCATCGCTTGCGCTTGTCATGATTTCTCTGCCCGGACGTCTCATGCGCAGTCGCCTTTTTAGTCTTTTGTCCTGTTTGCTTCTTACTGCCACTGCCGTTCAAACCGTCCAGGCCGTGGATTTGTCCACCCAACGCCAGTATTACGATGAAGCCAAGCGCGCCCTGGCCAAGGGTGACACCGGTCCGTATTTTCGCTACAGCCAGGCCCTCGCCGATTATCCGCTGGAACCGTACCTGGCGTATGACGAGCTGACCGCGCGCCTGAAATTCGCCAGCAATGCCGAAATCGAGAAATTCCTCGCCGAACACGGTGACCTGCCCCAGGCCAACTGGATGAAATTGCGCTGGTTGCGCTGGCTGGCCGAACGCGGCGACTGGGCGACCTTCGTCAAGTATTACGACCCGAAGATGAACTTCACCGAGCTGGACTGCCTCAACGCGCAGTACCAGATCACCCATAACCAGAAAACCGAAGGCTACGCCAACACGCAAAAACTCTGGCTGACCGGCAAAACGCAACCGGCCGCCTGCGACACGCTGTTCGGTATCTGGGCCGCCGAAGGCCAGCTGACCGAGCAGCGACGCTGGGAGCGCACCAAGCTCGCGGCCCAGGCGCGCAACTATCCGCTGGCCAACAGCCTGGTCAACGGCCTGAGCACCCTCGCCCCGCGCGGCCGCCTGCTGGTGGAAGTGGCGCAGAAACCCGAACTGCTCAACGATCCGGCTCGCTTCATCCCGGCCGATGAGCCGATGTCCGACGTGGTCAGCCTGGGCCTGCGCCGCCTGGCGCGGCAGGATCCGGACCGAGCCATGCAGATGCTCGATGGCTACGCCAGCAGCATGCACTTCTCCCGCGACGAAAAAGTGGCGATCGCCCGGGAAATCGGGCTGTCCCTGGCCAAACGGTTCGACCCTCGCGCGCTGGACATGATGACTAAATACGACCCGGAGTTGCGCGACAACACCGTGTCGGAATGGCGCATGCGCCTGCTGTTGCGCCTGGCCCGCTGGGACGATGCCTACCAGTTGAGCCGCCGCCTGCCGCAGGACCTGGCGACGACCAACCGCTGGCGCTACTGGCAGGCCCGCAGCCTGGAACTGGCGCAGCCGCAGAGCCCGGAAGCACAGACGCTCTACAAGGGCCTGGCCCGTGAGCGTGATTTTTACGGGTTCCTGGCCGCCGATCGCTCGCAGTCGCCCTACTCGCTCAACAACAAACCGCTGGTACTCAGCCAGGCACTGATCAACAAGGTGCGCAACACCCCGGGCATCCGTCGGGCACTGGAGTTCCACGCCCGCGGGCAAATCGTCGACGGTCGTCGCGAGTGGTACCACGTCAGCCGCCACTTCAGCCGCGATGAAATGGTCGCCCAGGCCAAACTGGCTTATGACCTGAAATGGTATTTCCCGGCGATCCGCACCATCAGCCAGGCGCAGTACTGGGACGACCTGAACATCCGTTTCCCGATGGCCCACCGCGAAACCCTGGTGCGTGAAGCCAAGGTGCGTGGGCTGCACTCGAGCTGGGTGTTCGCCATCACCCGCCAGGAAAGCGCCTTCATGGACGACGCCCGCTCCAGCGTCGGCGCCAGCGGCCTGATGCAGTTGATGCCCGGCACCGCCAAGGAAACCGCGCGCAAGTTCAGCATTCCACTGGCCTCGCCGCAGCAGGTGTTCGATCCGGACAAGAACATCCAGCTCGGCGCCGCGTACCTGAGCCAGGTCCACGCCCAGTTCAACGGCAACCGCGTCCTCGCCTCCGCCGCCTACAACGCCGGCCCCGGTCGCGTGCGCCAGTGGCTGCGCGGTGCGGACCATTTGAGCTTTGACGTGTGGGTGGAAAGCATTCCGTTCGACGAGACCCGTCAGTACGTGCAGAACGTGTTGTCGTATTCGGTGATCTATGGCCAGAAGCTCAACTCGCCACAGCCGTTGGTGGATTGGCATGAGCGGTATTTTGACGATCAATGATTGGTGATGCCGTGCCGGCTTGTTTGATCGGGTACATTTCCGTTTCTGCGGTAACGGCGGCTTAGGGTTCCGCCCTTACGGCGGGTCACTTGGAAAAGCGCCAAGTAACCAAGCGCTTTTGCCCCTTTCGTTCGGTGCCTCGCTAAGGCTCGGCATGCCCTCGCTCCGGTCCTGCTCCGTGGGCCCGCCGCGATCGGCCATCCATGGCCGTGCGCGGCTAACCCGGCATCCATGCCGGGTTGCCCACTGCGCAGAACCTCCACTCGGCCTCTCGAGGGGGCGGTGCATCAAGATCAAAAGCTGCAGGCGAGCTAACGCTCGGCCTGTTGAGTGGTGAAGAGCTAAGGGGTGCACCGATCCAATATGGGAGCGAGACCGGCTTGCCGGCGAAGGCGGCCTGACAGCCGACCTGATTTTACGGATGTACTTCGGTCATTGTAAGAGCTGGCTTGCCAGCGAAGACGTCCTCACAGCCAACCAACCCGTTTCAACTTCACTCGATCCCCTGTAGGAGCTGCCGCGGGCTGCGATCTTTTGATCTTGCTTTAAAAAATGCCCGCTTCAATCGAAGCGGGCGTTTTAATTTGCGGCTCAAAGCAAGATCAAAAGATCGCAGCCTGCGGCAGCTCCTACGCCGACCGGGATCGTGCCGCGGCTTGGTTGCCAAGTTCCGTGAGGCGATAGCGTTGGGCCGGGCTGTTAGGCGAATCGGGGTTGGTCGTTTCGATCAACTCTGCAGCCAACGCCGGCTTGAGGTAGTTAGCCCGAAAGGTCGCCTTGTGTGCCAAACCGACCTCTTCCATCAACTCGCTGACCTTCATCGGAGCCCCTCCACGAAACGACAAAAGCAGCCTCGCTACTTGGTCGGTTACTTGGTCGGTTACTTGGTCGGTTACTAGATCGGTTACTGGGTCGGTTACTAGGTCGCTCCACGTCGCCGCCTTCAAGCGCGAGACTCATGCCAGCCGCATGAAGTCGACATAGGTGGAGATTTAGCCAACTGATTTCGATTCAACCTCGCCATCACTGAACTGCAACGCCGCCAACCGCGCATACAGCGCGTTACTCGCAATCAACTCCTGATGCGTCCCCACCGCCACCAGTTTCCCCTGATCCATCACCGCGATCCGGTCGGCGTTTTTCACCGTGGCCAGGCGGTGGGCGATGACCAGGGTGGTGCGGTTTTTCATCAGGCTGGGCAGGGCCTGCTGGATCAGGTGTTCACTTTGGGCATCGAGGGCGCTGGTGGCTTCGTCGAGCAGCAGGATCGGGGCATCCACCAGCAGCGCCCGGGCGATGGCCAGGCGTTGGCGCTGGCCGCCGGACAGGCCGAGGCCGGCGTCGCCGAGGTGGGTCTGGTAACCGTTGGGCATGGCCTCGATAAAGTCATGGGCGTAGGCGATTTTTGCCGCTTCCCTGACCTGGGCCAGGGTCGCCGTCGGGTTGCCGTAGCGGATGTTCTCTTCGATGCTGCCAAAGAACAGTGCCGGGCTTTGCGAGACCAGGGCGAAGCAGCGGCGCAGGTCCAGCGGGTCGAGTCGGGTCAGGGGGATGCCGTCGAGCAGGATGCGGCCCTCGGCGGGATCGTAAAAGCGCAGCAGCAGGTCATACACCGTCGACTTGCCGGCGCCGGACGGTCCGACCAGCGCCAGGGTTTCGCCGGCGTCGATGGTCAGGTTCAAGCCGTCGACGGCGTAGCTTTCCGGACGCGACGGGTAGGAAAAACGCAGGTCTTGCAGCACCAGGTCGCCTTTGACCCGTTCCGGCAAGGTCACCAGGCCGGTGGTCGGTGGCTGGATGATGTTTTCCGAGCGCAATAACTCGGCAATCCGCTCCGCGGCGCCGGCGGCGCGCTGCAATTCGCCGATCACTTCGCTCAAGGTACCGAACGCACTGCCGACGATCAGGCTGTAAAAGACAAAGGCGGCCAGTTCACCCGCGGAAATCCGCCCGGCTATCACATCCATCCCACCGACCCACAGCATCACCCCGACCGCGCCCAACACCAGCAGGATCACCAGGGTAATCAGCCAGGCGCGCTGGAAGATGCGTTTGCGTGCGGTGTCGAAAGCTTCTTCCACGGTCACGGCAAAGCGCTGCTCGTCCTGGGCCTGATGGTTGTAGGCCTGCACGGTCTTGATCTGGCCCAGGGTTTCGGAGACGTAGCTGCCGATGTCGGCAATCCGGTCCTGACTCAGGCGCGACAGGCTGCGCACGCGGCGGCCGAAAATCAGGATCGGCGCGATCACCAGGGGCAAGGCGATCACCACGATGCTGGTGAGCTTGGGGTTGGTGATGAACAGCAGGACGATCCCGCCGATCACCATCAGCAAATTGCGCAGGAACAACGACAGCGAAGAGCCGATCACCGATTGCAACAAGGTGGTATCGGCCGTCAGGCGCGACTGGATCTCGGAGCTGCGGTTGTCTTCGTAGAACCCCGGGTGCAGGTAAATCAGGTGGTTGAACACCTGGCGGCGGATGTCCGCAACCGCACGCTCGCCGATCCACGACACCAGGTAAAACCGCGCGAACGTGCCGATCGCCAGGCCGAGCACCAGCAGCAGGAACAGGCCGATGGACTGATTGAGCAAGTGCGGCGACTGGGTCATGAAACCCTGGTCCACCAACAGGCGAATGCCCTGCCCCATGGACAGGGTGATGCCGGCCGTGACGATCAAGGCGAGCAAGGCACCGAGGGCCGGCCAACGATACGGCGCGAGAAAACGACTGGCCAGGCGAAACGCGCGGCGTTGACGAGCAGAGAGCATCAGGACCATCCATGTACGCGACAAAGGCATTTATCGGGCCCAGCCTACACCGCTCAAATGGGATAGACCCTAAAAGAAGTAACTGTGTAAATCACAATGAGTCACTTTAATTATGACCGCAATACCTAGACTCTAGACGCTATTGGTCTAAAGTTCGGGTGGCAAGACCGCGGTATTTCTGGTGGACTGATATGGCTGCCGAGGAAGATCGCAGGGAGTTGTCATAGCCCGGTCACCTGGCGGTTCTACAGTAAGCACACAACCTGATGAGGAGACAGGCCATGTCCTTGCAAAACAGCAGCGAAGACAAGATTGAAGTGATCCGCACACAGCCAGACCAGTCTCTGGGTTGCTCGATTATCGATGAGAAAGGGCAAGAAGTACCGATCACTGAACACATGGTCCAGGACGCTTGCCGCGAACTGGAAAAGCGATTGGTCACGCCTGCCAAACAAGAGTGATATAGCCACCGTCTTCTTGACCCGGCCCGGAAGGCCGGGTTTTTTATGGGTGCCTTTTGAAGGTGCTGCGCACCCAATCGCGGGCAAGCCACGCTCCCACAGGATTAATGCGATGCCAAAATTGACGCATGACCTGTGGGAGCGGGCTTGCCCGCGATTGGGCCAACCCGGTCCCTAAACTGCCACCGCGCCCAGTGCCGCCACCATCTTGTGCAACTCCGGCGATTCCCCCTCAATCCGCACCTGCAACCCATCAATCTCCCGCCGCAGCGGATAATGCTTGCGCAACGCATCAAACGCCGCCCGCTGCTCGCTCACATTGCCTACCAGACTGCGGCGAAAATCCGCATCGTCGCGGCGCGGGTCATACACCCCCCGGCACACCATCGCCAAGGCCCATGCCGGATCGCTTTGCCCATTCAAGGTCACGTGCGACAACCAGGGCGCCGGCAGCAGATCGCTCAAGCTGACCTGCTCCGGTTGCCCGAGGAACCGGCAATACGCCTGATAGATCTGCGCCGTCCCGCGCTGCTTGCCATCCAGGCTGTAACCGGCAATGTGCGGCGTCGCCAGCACGCAGAGTTCGGCCAGCGCCACATCGACTTCGGGCTCGCCTTCCCAGACATCCAGCACCGCTTGCAGGTCTTCACGCTGCAACAGCACCTGGCGCAACGCGGCGTTATCCACCACCGGGCCACGACTGGCGTTGATCAGCCAGGTGCCGGGCTTGAGTTGATTCAGGCGGTGCTTATCCAACAGATGCCAGGTCGACTGCGCACCGTGCTTCTTCAACGGCGTGTGCAGGCTGATCACGTCGCACTGTTCGATGATCTGCTCGAGGCTGACGTAATCGCCCCCTTCGGCCGCTTGCCTGGGCGGATCGCAGACCAGCACCTTCCAGCCCAGCCCCTGCAGGACCTTGACCAACCGGCCCCCCACCTCACCGGCCCCCACCACCCCGTAGGTGCGCTGCGTCAGGTCGGCGCCTTCGATCTCGGCCAGGGTCAGCAGGCTGCCCAGCACGTAGTCGACCACGCCCCGGGCATTACAGCCGGGGGCACTGGACCAGGTGATGCCGGCCCGCTGAAAGTAATCCAGGTCCAGGTGATCGGTGCCGATGGTGCAGGTGCCGACAAACCGCACCTTGCTGCCCTCGAGCAGTGCGCGATTGATGTTGGTCACTGAACGCACCAGCAGCACATCGGCCTGTTCGACGGTGGCGCGGTCGATGGAACGTCCCGGCACCCGGCGGATTTCACCGAAACCTTCGAAGAAGGCATCGAGCAGCGGGATATTTTCGTCGGCAACAATCAGCATGGCAGGCTCCTTTGGCGGATCGGCAGTGTAGGCGGAGATGACCGTGGTGGGCCAGCGGGCATCGCTCACCGTCATACAAAAGACCCCGCCCCCTGTAGGAGCTGGCTTGCCAGCGAAGGCGGACTGACATCCAACATCAATGTCGACTGCCCCACCGCCTTCGCGAGCAAGCCCGCTCCCACAGGGATTGTCGAACCCCGCAAGTCATCCATTACAAAATCCCAACACAGGACTTTTCCTGACCAATGCGTCAAGGCGTAGAATGCCCCGCCTCGCGCATCAAACACCTTTGGACGTTCCGCCCTTGAATTCCGTAACCGACCGCCCCGCCGCTCCTGCCCTCACCCGCCCCGCGCGAATTCGCCTGGAGCTGAAAAACCTGCTCGCCCTGGCCCTGCCGATCATGGTCGCGCAGCTGGCGACCACCGCCATGGGCTTCGTCGATGCGGTGATGGCCGGCCGGGTCGGGCCGCGGGATCTGGCGGCGGTGGCGCTGGGCAACTCGATCTGGGTCCCGGTGTTCCTGTTGATGACCGGCACCCTGCTGGCCACCACGCCGAAAGTCGCCCAGCGGTTCGGCGCCGGCACCCCCAGCGAGATCGGCCCGATCGTCCGTCAGGCCCTGTGGCTGGCCCTGGTGGTGGGTTTAATGGCGACCGTCATGCTATTCAGCGCCGAACCGATCCTGCACCTGATGAAAGTCGATCCCGAGCTGATCGGCCCGTGCATGCAATACCTGCACGGCATCGCCAGCGGCCTGCCCGCCGTCGCCCTCTACCATGTGCTGCGCTGCTTCAGTGACGGTCTGGGCCGCACACGCCCGGCCATGGTCCTCGGCTTGTGCGGGCTGGCGCTGAACATTCCGCTGAACTACGTGTTCATCTATGGCCACTTCGGAGTGCCGGCCATGGGCGGCGTCGGTTGCGGCTGGGCCACGGCGATCGTGATGTGGGTGATGGCGCTGGGCATGGCCGGCTGGGAACGCTGGGCGCCGGCCTATCAGTCGAGTCAGTTGTTCAGCCGTTTCGACTGGCCGCAATGGTCGGTGATCAAACGCCTGCTGGGCATCGGCTTGCCGATCGGGATTGCGGTGTTCGCCGAATCGAGCATCTTCGCCGTGATCGCCCTGCTGATCGGCAGCCTGGGCGCGACCGTGGTCGCCGGACACCAGATCGCGCTGAACTTCAGCTCGCTGGTGTTCATGATCCCCTACTCCCTCGGCATGGCCGTGACCGTGCGCGTCGGCCAGGCACTCGGTCGCCAGCAGCCGCGCGAAGCACGCTTCGCCGCCGGAGTCGGCATGGGCACGGCGCTGGCGTATGCGTGTATTTCCGCGAGCATGATGCTGTTGCTGCGTGAACACATCGCAACCATCTACACCGCCGACCCGACGGTGATCCGGGTGGCGGCGATGCTGATCGTGTATTCGGCGCTGTTCCAGTTCTCCGACGCGATCCAGGTCACCGCGGCCGGCGCGTTGCGGGGTTATCAGGACACGCGGGTGACGATGATCCTGACCCTGTTCGCCTACTGGGGCATCGGTTTGCCGGTGGGCTACGCCCTGGGCCTGACCGACTGGTTTGGCACCCCGAGTGGCCCGAGCGGGTTGTGGCAGGGCTTGATCGTCGGCCTGAGTTGCGCAGCGCTGATGCTGTCGATCCGCCTGACGCGCAGTGCCCGCAGGCAGATCCGTGTAGGAGCTGGCTTGCCAGCGAAAAACCAGAGAGCGACGCGGTCAACCGAAGAACACGCGTAATCGTTGACGACCTTCGCTGGCAAGCCAGCTCCTACAAGGGCCTTGCGGATCCGCTGACGCACAGCGCACGCAGCAGAACCCCTGTAGGAGCTGGCTTGCCAGCGAAAAACCTGAGGGCGACGCGGTTAACCGATTAATACGCGTAATCGTTGACGACCTTCGCTGGCAAGCCAGCTCCTACAGGGGGCCATCACGCCCATGCAGATTTGCGTTTAACCGGACTTCTTGCGAATCCAATAGAGGTAGGTACCTGCCTCTTCCTGCTGCGCCACCAGTTCATGGTCGAGAAACACGCAGAACTTGGGAATGTCGCGACGGGTCGACGGGTCGGTGGCGATCACCTTCAGCAGGCCGCCGGGCACCAGGTCACGGATATGCTGGTGCAACATCATCACCGGCTCCGGACAGTTGAGGCCGCTGGCGTCGAGGGTGCCGTCTACCGGCGTATCGGTCATTTCACTCATGGTTCACTCCTGAAACTTGCCGGCATTGTCGCGCATTGCCGGGTTTAACGTCACCTGTGCTGTACACCGTCCCTGTGGGAGCGAGCTTGCTCGCGATAGCGGCCGATCAGCCAACATAGATGTTGAATGTTACGCCCTCATCGCGAGCAAGCTCGCTCCCACAGGGGGTTGTGTCGATCACAGGATCAAGGCACGACGCCAGTACCTGTGGGAGCGAGCTTGCTCGCGATGAGGGCGTCACATTCAACATCGATATCGACTGACCCACCGCTTTCGCCGGCAAGCCGGTCTCGCTCCCCCATTGATCTGCGTGAATCAGCGGGATTTCGGTTTCTTCACATCCAGCCGCCGCAAATGGCACGTCACTTCTTCCCGGTCGTGATACAGCTGCTTGCAACCAATCTCGACCCGAATCCCGCGTTCCTTGAACCCGTCGGCAATCCGTTCCAGCAAGCGCTTCACCTCGGCATACCGCTGTTTCATCGGCAACTTGAGGTTAACCACCGCTTCCCGGCAATGCCCCTCGCCAATCCACTCCTCCAGCATCGCCGCGTTGCGCGCCGGTTTCTCGACGATGTCGCAGACCATCCAGTCCACCGGCTGCCGCGGCTTGAAGGTAAACCCATCGGCCATCAAATGCTGCACCAGCCCGGTCTCCATCAGGCTTTCCGCCATCGGCCCATTGTCAATCGCGGTCACCAACATGCCACGATTAACCAGCTGCCAAGTCCAGCCACCCGGCGCGGCGCCAAGGTCCACGCCAGTCATATCACTGTGCAGCCGCTCATCCCACTGATCCCGCGGAATGAAGTGGTGCCAGGCCTCTTCCAGCTTCAAGGTCGACCGGCTCGGCGCCTCGCGCGGAAACTTCAGGCGCGGAATGCCCATCGGCCACATCGCCGAGTTATTCGACTCGGCCAGCCCCATGAACACTTCGCGCCCGCTTTTAAAGGTCAGCAACAACCGCGGCTTATGCGCGTCTTCCACCAACTTGCCGGCCGCCATCAGCGCCTTGCGCAGGTGACCCTCGAACTTCTTGCAGAAGTTCGACAGCTCCTTGCCATCGTTGGTATCGACCATCTCCAGCCACAGGCTGCCGCACAACGGAAAGTCCGCCATGTGCGCAAGAATCACGCTGATGCGGTCGGTTTCCGGCAGATCGATGAAAATCCCCCGGGCCCACTGCCGCGGAAAGATCAGATCAGCAAAACGCTGGCCGCGCATCAAACGCTCGGCGCCGTCTTCTTCGGTGCAGATGAATTCGGCGCAGGCGCTGGCGGTCTTGGCCTTGGCATAACCGGCCACATTCAGCCGCGCGGCATGTTCGGAAATCTCGGAACAGACTTCGCTTTCGAAGCCCGGCCGGCAATGCATAAAGAGGGTGTTCATTCTTACTCCTGGGCAGATGGCGAGACATTCAACCACTGCGCGATGCCCAGGCTTGCGTTGAAGCAAAGCCTGTCACGAAAACCGGCGCATGATAGCCGAGTTCGGAACCTTGGACTTGTCCATAGAGTCCAGTTATTAGCCAGCTACTTAAAACAGGGCTAGCTTTAATGCTCTGTCCGTCCCCTCAGTCCGTGCCGTGCGGACTTAAAGGAGTGATCGCAATGCCGTCCCTCGATAGCCTGAACACCCTTAAAACCCTGCAAGTCGACGACAAGACCTACCACTATTTCAGCCTGCCCGAGGCTGCCAAGAGCCTCGGCGACCTGGACCAACTGCCCATGTCGCTGAAAGTCCTGCTGGAAAACCTGCTGCGCTGGGAAGACGACAAAACCGTCACCGGCGCCGACCTCAGGGCCATCGCCGCCTGGCTCAAGGAGCGGCGCAGCGATCGCGAAATCCAGTACCGCCCGGCACGGGTCCTGATGCAAGACTTCACCGGCGTGCCTGCCGTGGTCGACCTGGCCGCCATGCGCGCCGCCATGGCCAAGGCCGGTGGCGACCCGCAGCGCATCAATCCATTGTCGCCGGTGGACCTGGTGATCGACCACTCGGTGATGGTCGACAAATTCGGCAGTGCCAGCGCCTTTGGCCAGAACGTCGACATCGAAATGCAGCGCAACGGTGAACGTTATGCCTTCCTGCGCTGGGGCCAGAGTGCCTTCGACAACTTCAGCGTGGTGCCACCGGGCACCGGCATCTGCCACCAGGTCAACCTGGAATACCTCGGGCGCACCGTCTGGACCAAGGACGAGGACGGCCGCACCTACGCCTTCCCCGACACCCTGGTCGGCACCGACTCCCACACCACCATGATCAACGGCCTCGGCGTACTCGGCTGGGGCGTCGGCGGGATCGAAGCGGAAGCGGCGATGCTCGGCCAACCGGTGTCGATGCTGATCCCCGAAGTGATCGGCTTCAAACTCACCGGCAAACTCAAGGAAGGCATCACCGCCACCGACCTGGTGCTGACCGTCACCCAGATGCTGCGCAAAAAAGGCGTGGTCGGCAAATTCGTCGAATTCTACGGCGACGGCCTCGCCGACCTGCCGCTGGCCGACCGCGCCACCATCGCCAACATGGCCCCGGAATACGGCGCCACCTGCGGCTTCTTCCCGGTGGACGACATCACCCTGGACTACCTGCGCCTGTCCGGTCGGCCGCTGGCCACGGTCAAACTGGTCGAGGCCTACAGCAAGGCCCAAGGCCTGTGGCGCCTGCCCGGCAAAGAACCGATCTTCACCGACAGCCTGGCCCTGGACATGGCCAGCGTCGAAGCCAGCCTCGCCGGACCAAAACGCCCACAGGACCGCGTCTCCCTGCCCAACGTCCCGCAAGCCTTCAGTGACTTCACCGACCTGCAATTCAAACCCACCAGCAAGGAAGAAGGCCGCCTGGAAAGCGAAGGCGGCGGTGGCGTCGCCGTCGGTAACGCCGACCTGGCCGGCGAAGCGGACTACGACTACGAAGGCCAGACCTACCGCCTGAAAAACGGCGCCGTGGTCATCGCCGCCATCACCTCCTGCACCAACACCTCCAACCCGAGCGTGATGATGGCCGCCGGCCTGGTGGCGAAAAAAGCCGTGGAAAAAGGCCTCAAGCGCAAACCCTGGGTCAAGAGCTCACTGGCCCCCGGCTCCAAAGTAGTCACCGACTACTACAAGGCCGCCGGCCTGACCCAGTACCTCGACGAACTCGGTTTCGCCCTGGTCGGTTACGGCTGCACCACCTGCATCGGCAACTCCGGCCCCTTGGCGGAGCCGATCGAAAAAGCCATTCAGCAAGCCGACCTCACCGTCGCCTCGGTCCTGTCAGGCAACCGCAACTTCGAAGGCCGCGTGCACCCGCTGGTGAAAACCAACTGGCTGGCCTCCCCGCCCCTGGTCGTCGCCTATGCCCTGGCCGGTACGGTGCGAATGGACATCAGCAGCGAACCCCTGGGCACCGACAAAGACGGCAACCTGGTCTATCTGCGCGACATCTGGCCGAGCAGCAAGGAAATCGCCGACGCCGTGAACCAGGTCAACACCGCCATGTTCCACAAGGAATACGCCGAAGTCTTCGCCGGCGATGAACAATGGCAGGCAATCGAAGTGCCCCAGGCCGCGACCTACGTCTGGCAGGACGACTCGACCTACATCCAGCACCCACCGTTCTTCGACGACATCGGCGGCCCGCCTCCCGTGGTCAAGGACATCGCCGGCGCCAAAGTTCTCGCCCTGCTCGGCGACTCCGTCACCACCGACCACATCTCCCCGGCCGGCAACATCAAGGCCGACAGCCCCGCCGGCCACTACCTGCGCGACAAAGGCGTGGAACCGCGCGACTTCAACTCCTACGGCTCCCGTCGCGGCAACCACCAGGTGATGATGCGCGGCACCTTCGCCAACATCCGCATTCGCAACGAAATGCTCGGCGGCGAAGAAGGCGGCAACACGATCTACATGCCGACCGGCGAAAAAATCCCGATCTACGACGCCGCCATGCGCTACCAGGCCACCGGCACTCCACTGGTGGTCATCGCCGGCCAGGAATACGGCACCGGCTCCAGCCGCGACTGGGCCGCCAAAGGCACCAACCTGCTCGGCGTCAAAGCCGTCATCGCCGAAAGCTTCGAACGCATCCACCGCTCCAACCTGGTCGGCATGGGCGTACTGCCCCTGCAATTCAAACTGGACCAGAACCGCAAAAGCCTGAACCTCACCGGCAAAGAAACCCTCGACATCCTCGGCCTGACCGGCGTCGAACTGACACCCCGCATGAACCTGACCCTGGTCATCACCCGAGCCGACGGCCGCCGCGAAAAAGTCGAAGTCCTATGCCGGATCGACACACTCAACGAGGTGGAATACTTCAAATCCGGAGGCATCCTGCACTACGTCCTACGCCAACTAATAGCCTCCTAAACCCACCAAACCGGGGTTGGTGCCCAACACCAACCCCAATTGCTTCCCAGGCTATTCACACAATCCACATATCCCCCACAACCCCCTGTGGGAGCGAGCTTGCTCGCGATGGCGTCCTATCAACCAACAAAAATATCACCTGACATACCGCCATCGGGGCCCACCCCCCAAAGCTTATATGATGACCCCAATCCAACATCCCCCCCAATACCTGTAGGAGCGGGCTTGCCCGCGATAGCGTCCTACCACCCAACATCAACACCGCAGCGGCCAACTAATCCCAAACACCTCCATTGCCCCCCCACCCCCACATCTGCCTAAATACCCACCTAACACCAAGCCCCACCCAAGGAAGACCCCATGCTCCGACTGCCCTGGCCCTACCTGACACTCCTCACCGCCGGCTACGTCCTAGCACTCACCTACGGCCAACTCACCCTCCAGGCAGCCCTCCCCCTCACCCTGCTCCTGTTCGCCGGCCTCGCCATCCAGCCACAAAACCACCCCTACGCCCGCTACCTGGGCCACACCCTATTCATCCTCCTCGCCCTGACCCTGGCCCTCCACTACCTCCCAGGCTTCCACAACGCCCAAGTCATCCCCCCACAACGCTTCAGCGAAAACGCCATTCCCTTCTCGATGTACCTGAACCTCGACAAACCCCTCATCGGCTTCTGGCTCATCCTCGCCTGCCCTTGGATCATCGCCCAACGCTCACTCACCCAAACCCTGAAAACCAGCGCCATCACCCTGAGTCTGACCGCCCTGCTCACCCTCGCCAGCGCCTGCCTGCTCGGCATCATCGAATGGTCACCGAAATGGCCCGACGTCGCCCGACTCTGGCTCCTCAACAACCTCCTGCTGGTCACCCTGGTCGAAGAAGCCCTGTTCCGCGGCTATATACAAGGCGGCCTCACCCAGCGACTCAAACACCTGCCCTACGGCGAACACCTCGCCCTGCTAGTCGCCGCGCTACTGTTCGGCCTGGCTCACTGGGGCGCCGGCTGGCAATGGGTTTTGCTGGCAACCCTGGCGGGCATCGGCTACGGCCTGGCCTACCGCTTCGGCGGATTGGCCGCAGCAGTCGCCACGCATTTCGGCTTGAATCTGCTGCACTTTGGCCTGTTCACCTACCCGATGCTGGCATAATAATATTGCATGCAAAGGCAAACACCCGTATGACAGAAAGTCACAGCCGAGCCTTGACCCTCCCCCCCTACGGCACTAGAGTGCACGCTTTTGAAATGGCCCCGGCAGCAGCAATGCACCGGAGAAAGCCGTACTATTGCGTTGGAAAGGAATTCCACCCCCTCCTTCCTGCTGCCTGTGCGGTCATCACACTCGATCTCGCAACCATCGCAGCCCTATGTTCAATAAAATCCTGGTCGTATGCGTCGGCAACATCTGCCGCAGCCCCACCGTCGAAGCCCTGCTTAAAAGCAGACTGGCCCATCGCGGCATCGACGTCAGTTCGGCGGGCCTCGGCGCGCTTGTAGACAAACCCATGGACAAGACCGCGCTGGAAGTACTGCGCGACCATGGCGGCGATCTCCCGGACCACAAAGGCCGGCAACTGACTCGCGAACATCTGCAACAAGCCGATGTGATCCTTGCCATGGAAAAACGCCATGTGGACCGCATCGTCGAAATGGCTCCGGAAGTACGCGGCAAGACGTTCCTGCTGGGCAAGTGGCAGAACAACCAGGAAATCTCCGACCCCTACCGCCAGCAGAAAGTCGCCTTCGAACACGTTTACCAACTGATGACGCAAGGCGTCGACAGCTGGTCGAAAAAATTATAATCACCTCTTGTAAAAGTACCCCGCATGCCAAGCCAAAACAGCCTACCTATTCAGGATCACCGCGACGACGATGACAACATCGATCTGCTCGCGCTATTCGGCACTTTGATCGATAGCAAGTGGATTATCATTGGCATCACTGCGTTATTTTGCGCAGTGGGTGTCGCTGTCGCCCTGTTGTCCACTCCGATTTATCAGGCGAACGCGCTCGTTCAGGTTGAAGAGAAGAAAGGCGGTATGGCTGCGCTGGGTGGCATGGCGGAAATGAGTGAGATGTTCGGTGGTACTTCTCCGGCCGTAACCGAAATCGAGTTGCTTAAATCCCGGGCCGTACTAGGTAAGGCGGTGGAGAACCTTAAGCTCGACATTATTATTGAGCCGAACTACTTCCCGATGATTGGTCACTTCCTGAGTCGACGTTTTAAGCCAGACAGTGAAAATGAGTTGGCCTCACCATTGCTTGGCCTGAACCGCTATACATGGGGCGGCGAAAAACTCGATATCTTTCAGATTGAAGTGCCGGATGCATATTTGGGTGAAGGTCTGACACTGCGCGCCGAAGGCAACAACGCCTTCACCCTGCTCAATGATGACGACGAAGTCCTTCTTAGTGGTCAGACTGGAGAAAAGCTTGAGCGCAATGGCTTCAAGCTACAAGTCGCTGCACTTAATGCCAATGCCGGCGCGCTGTTCGACGTCACCAAACAGCGCCGCCTCAATGCCATCCTGCAATACCAGGAAGACGTATCGGCTAGCGAGCGCGGCAAGGAATCCGGCATTATAGCCCTGTCACTCGAAAATGAAGATCCAGCGCTGGCCAATAAGGTGCTCGACGAAATCAACAGGCTCTATGTACTGCAGAACGTTCAGCGCAACTCTGCGGAAGCCGCGCAAAGTCTTGAGTTCCTGCGAACCCAGTTACCCGATGTGCGCAAGCAACTGGAAAAAGCCGAAGGCCAGCTCAACGCTTACCAAACCAGCGCCCGATCGGTGGACATCACCATCGAAACCAAAGCCGTTCTTGATCAAATCGTAGCCTTGGAAACCCTGATCTCCGAACTGAAGCTCAAGCAAGCGGAAATGGAGCACCGCTTCACTCGCGAGCATCCAGCTTACCAGGCGTTGATAACCCAGATGGGGCAACTTGATCAACAAAAACGCACGTTGGAAAAAAAGGTCAAAAATCTACCGGAAACCCAACAGGAACTGCTGCGCTTGGCCCGCGACATGCAAGTCACCACCGAGATATACACCCAGCTGCTGAACAAAACCCAAGAGCTGGACATTGTTCGCGCGGGTACAGTGGGCAACGTGCGCATAATTGACTCGGCAGATGCAAATATAGAGAAACCGGTCAAACCGAAAAAAACGCTGATCGTGCTGATCGCCACCCTGCTCGGCGGATTGATTGCTGTGGCTTACGTACTGATCCGCAGAGCGTTGAACCGCGGCGTCGAAGACCCGGAGACTATCGAGCAACTGGGCATCCCCGTTTACGCCTCGATTCCGCTCAGCAAGGGACAATCTCTAATTGAGAACAATCTGAAGGGTAACGGCCGCGCCAGTACCGGCTCACTGCTGCTGGCGGTAAACAACCCCGCGGACCTTGCCGTGGAATCGTTACGCAGCCTGCGTACAAGCCTGCACTTCGCGACCCTGGAGGCCAAGAACAACATCCTGATGATCTCTGGCCCAAGCCCAGCCGTAGGTAAATCCTTCGTCTCGTGCAACCTGGCGGCCATCATCGCCCAGACTGGACAGAAGGTGCTGCTGGTCGACGCCGACATGCGCAAGGGTTACCTGAACAAACTGTTCCGCAAAGACGTGAGCAACGGCTTGTCTGATCTGCTGGCTGGCAAAATCGACCTGAACACCGCAACCCACACGACCGAAGTGGACAACCTGCACGTCATCACTCGCGGACAGATCCCGCCGAACCCGTCTGAATTGCTGATGCATAGTAACTTCACCCAATTTCTGGAAAACGTCAGCAGCCAATACGACCTGATCATCATCGATACCCCGCCGATCCTGGCGGTCACCGATGCCGCCCTGGTCGGCCGCCAAGCTGGCACCAGCTTGATCGTGACCCGTTTCGGCGTCAATGCCGCCAAGGAAATTCTGGTGACAAAGCGCCGCTTCGAACAGAACGGCATTGTCGTCAAAGGCGCGATTTTCAACGCCGTGGAACGCAAAGCGTCTGCCTATGGTTACGGCAACTACAGCTACTACCAGTACGAATACGCTTCAGACAAATAACACCGGAATATCAGGGCAGCGCCGCTGCCCTGATCGACCCATGAGAGCTCCTGCATGCCACCCCAGCACCCGCCACCCCGCTGGTACCTGATCCAGTGCAAACCACGGCAAGACTCTCGCGCCGAGGAAAACCTGACGCGCCAAGCCTTCAAGTGCTACCGCCCCACCCATAATATCGAACGCATCCAACGCGGCCGTCGCATCACTTCGGTGGATTCATTGTTCCCTGGCTACCTGTTCATCCAGCTCGACCAACTGAACGATAACTGGCACCCCATCCGCTCAACCCGCGGAGTGAACCAACTGGTGACGTTCGGCAAACAACCTATCGCCGTAGCAGACGAACTCATCGACCAACTCAAACAACGACTCAGCGAAAAACCGCAAGAATCCGTATCGCTTGAGCCCGGAGACCGCGTGCGAATCAACAGCGGCAACTACAAAGAACTCGAGGCCATCTTCCTCTCCCGCGACGGCGCCGAACGCATCGTAATCCTCCTACAACTACTACACCGCGAACACACCCTAACCATCCCGATCAGTGCCATAGAAAAAACCTGACCCCACAAACGCTCTCTAAAACAAAAACAATACATCCACAACACCATCCCCCTGTAGGAGCTGCCGAAGGCTGCGATCTTTTGACCTTAATCCAAGCCCTAGCCCCTCTCCCCCGTAAAACACCCGCCGTATGTATCTGACAAAGCACCTCGTCCCCCTGCCACTACAATCAATTACGCCGTTTTCCACCAAAGCCCGAATCTGTACGGCTAAAACCTCAAGTACATATCAAAAAGCCACTACCCCACCCCAATTCACTCCCAAAACCGAATCCGTGATCCACTACTCAAAACACTCAGTCCCGTATGTAGGATCTTTCACCCAAGACTGTATTTGCCTTCACTTTTCCCACCAATTCAGTAAAATGCGCCGTCGGCTGAGAAAACAACTCATTTCGGCGGGATGCCATTGCACAGACCTCATGTTGTGCAGCAGTCAAGGAAAGACTTATCTCCTCTGCGCGCTATTAACCGAGCAAAGACTCGGCCCTGCCTGATTGATCCTTTCTCCCTAAAAATTGCCAGCGCTTGTGCATTCGGCTCACGTCGCACCCACGGCGCACGTTCTCAGGAAACCAACGGTGAATCCTGGGGCGGTAGCGTGCCCAAAACCTTGATATTGGCCAAGGCAAGTGCGTCCCCTGCCACGGATACGGGGAACGCCACGACAACGACCGGTTTGTGCCTCAGGCCCAAACAGTATCTCCAGCTGCATGGAGGTAATTCCTCCCCACAGCGGGCACAGTCTGGAAGGCTATGTCCATTCCAACGCGAGGGACTTTATCTTGATTCGCAAGCGCACCACCACAATGCCAGCAGGCCGCGGCCTTACCTTCTGGGCCCAATGGCTCGCCGCTATCACCGTACTCATCCTCCTGCTTTGCGCACTAGCAGAGATAAAAACAGGGGAGGTCGATACCCAATATCGCGTTCTTAGCGTGCTAATGCTGCTCGGTTCCGTCCCGGCCTACTCTATGATGCAGGTCTACCATAAGCAGCACAGTTATCTCGTTGGTCTGGGTCGTCTCCTTGCCGGGTGGTTAGCGTTACTCTCAGGTTTAATGGTAATGGCATTCATCACCAAAACCAGCGAGCTATTCTCGCGCGAGGTGATCATTACCCTTGCTTTATCCGGTTTTGTGTTGCAAGCCGTCCTGTACTTACCGCTGCATAACCTCGCTAAGCGCTACCAACAGAAGCTTCAGGCCGCTCGCACATCGCTAATCATCGGAACGGGCGAACTCGCACTCGACCTTGCAGACAAATTGGCTCAACAAAAAAAAGAACCGTTAATTGGTCTAGTAGCTGCAGACGATTTGCCGTTACCGAACAACAGCCTGTACCCCATTTTAGGCAGCCTAGCCCACCTGCGGGACCTGATCGCGACTCATCGCATACGCCGCCTCTACATCGCATTGCCACTTACAGAGGCCGAAAAGATCGAAGAACTCTATATCGATCTACTGGACTCTAGTGTCGACGTGATCTGGATTCCAGACCTGCAAAGTCTGATTCTACTCAACCACTCCGTATCGGAAATCGAGGGACTACCCGCTATCCACCTCAATGAAAGCCCCCTAACTTCCTACCCTACTGCGGCACTCTCCAAAGCCGTGCTGGATCGTACAATCGCTTTAATAGCAATAATCCTGCTCAGCCCTGTACTTCTGGGCACCGCCATCGCTGTGAAGTTGTCATCGCCCGGACCGGTGCTATTCAAGCAAAAACGCCATGGCTGGAATGGCAAGATCATCAAGGTCTGGAAATTCCGCTCCATGAGAGTGCACGACGACCAAGCAGTCAAACAAGCCAGCCGAGACGACCCACGAATTACCCGTGTCGGCCAGTTTATACGCAGCACATCCATCGACGAGTTGCCACAGCTATTCAATGCTCTACAAGGCCGAATGTCGCTGGTTGGCCCTCGGCCTCATGCATTGGCGCATAACGATTACTACACAGGCAAAATCGACGCTTATATGGCACGACATCGGATCAAACCAGGAATTACTGGCTTGGCGCAGATAAGCGGCTTCCGCGGTGAAACAGAAACTATAGACAAAATGGAGAAACGTGTAGAGCTGGACCTTGCGTACATCAATAATTGGTCGTTGTGGCTGGATATAAAAATTTTGATAAAAACGCCGTTCACTCTATTGTCGAAAGACATCTATTGAATCTACCGCATTCTGCAAAGTCGCCTTCCTGCCAGAGCGATGAATTCGACGCCCCCTACCCTATCGAAAACAGAGAAGATGCTTTGAACACCAACAAACTAACTTTCGAATTTTTTGGTAGTAACCCACATTTAAAATGATGCCTTAATATGAATATCATCAAATCATTAAAGGCCCTATCTTTACTTTGGGTTTCATCCATTTTCGCCGCTCTATTGGCTTTTATTACCCAAATAACGCTCGCTAGATTATTAGGTGCTAGTGATTACGGCCTACTGTCAGCATCATTATCCGCCACGACTTTATTGGTCCCGCTGGCTGGTTTTGGCATCGGCCAGCTATGGTTGAAAATCTTTGGGAGCGAAGGTTCACAGGGTTTAAGATGGATACCAGCTTCATTTAGATTTATCAGGGTTTCAACAACGATAACTTTTAGCTTAATAGTTACTTGGGCAATATTCGGCCCCCACCCCATAGAATCCACGCTAATCTTAATAATACTCATTATACACATGGGTCAATTAGTTTATATAGAAATAACAAGTGCAAAATTGCAACTAGAAGAGCGTTATCAACTCCTTAGCCTTTTACAAATTTCACCACACGCCCTACGCCTGATATTAATTTACATACTCTCACTCCTATCACCTGAGTCTATAAACGCGTTCAGCATTGCGATATTGTACGCAATCGTGTCGATCCCGGTAATTATCTGGGGGTTTATAGAAATGAAAAAACTGAGGCGCAACGAACTATATTTAAAGGGACACAAAGAAAACATAAACATTCTTACAGGTGTTTTACCAACCCCTAAACAAGTATTTTTCGACGCACTTCCTTTCGGAATGGCGGCAACATTTCACTTAGTCATGTTCCAGATCAACATAATATTAATAGGTTATCTGACAGGAACTAGAGAAGCTGGAATTTACAATGTAGCTTTTGCCGTAATGACTGCAGTTTATCTAACTCCAAGCGTTATCTATCAAAAATTCCTACTCCCCAAAATCCATAGATGGGCTATTCATGACCGAGAAAAGTTTGTAGCTGTTTATAAAAAAGGAAACATTGCGATGCTCATATTGGGCATTATGGCCATGATCTGCATTATGCTATTTTCACCATGGGCAATACCCTTTTTTTTCGGGGAGCAGTATAAATCAGCTGTACTTGTAATCCAGATACTTTCACTGTGTGCCCCGCTTCGCTTTCTAGCCAGTAGTGTTGGAGTTGCGCTGGTAACCCAAGAACATATGAAACTCAAGGTGAAGCTCATGGGTATTGCTGCAGGTTTCAATACGATCCTGAGCATCGCCCTCATAAACAAATACAATATTTATGGTGCCGCAATTTCAACAGTATTTTCAGATTTCCTTTTGATTTCTCTTTATTACTATTATGCCCAGCGAAAAGTCATTAACGTAAAGCTGCCCAGCACACAAAAAATTTGAAGGTCCCGATCATGTTTGAAACAACACTAAGTGAATTAAAGTTATTTTTATCAAAGGAAAATGTCTGGCACAAATGTGACCACACTATAAAGTTCGAAACCTTTTTTAAAACTGGCGGCTTAATTAAAGTTTACATCACCCCTCAGAGCACAGAAACCCTCGCAAAAACGATTAACTATCTTAATAATAATAAAATCGAATACAAGATCGTAGGCTTCACCTCAAATATTATTTTATTCGATGAAATCGAATACAGCGTAATAATATCAACCAAAAACCTCACCGATATATCTACAAACTCAAACTATATTGATGTTGGCTGTGGTTATTCATTGCAGGACTTTGTCAGGATAGCTGTTGTCAATGGCGCACCTGGATTTGAAGGCCTAGAAGGAATACCTGGAAGTATTGGTGGTGCTGTTTTTATGAATGCAGGGGCGTACGGTTATTGCATTTCAGATCACATTATTAGCATAGACTATTTAGATCACACGGGTGCACAGCACAGAATTTCAAAAGAAGATTGCAACTTTAAATATAGAACCTCACTATTCAAAAACTCGAGCCATATAATCACTAGCGTTCGGCTTAGCTTACAAAAAAGTAATAAACAGGCCGAAATCGCAAAAAAAATTGAAACCTATCATATCGCTCGACATTCCTACCAGGAGTTTTCCTATCCTAATCTTGGCAGTATGTTTTCTGTCGAACGCAATTTCTATGAAGAACTTATCAAAAACGAAAGCAAGCTCTACAAAATTAGCTATTTCTTAATGAAACTAATGTTCAAAAACCCACTGAGCAAATTCATTAACAGGAAAAGCCCAAGCAATGCTCCAATCAACTGGCTAATATTAAAAAAATTAAAGAGTATTTCATACTCACCTTCTAAAAAAGGCATGAACATTTTTATTAATCAAGGCAATCTTTCCACGAGAGAGTCGTTTGATTACGTTCTTGAAATTAAAAATCGGCTGGGCAATAAATTCCATATAGAAAATGAAGCAATCTTCGGACCCGCCTTTAAAATAGATCCAGACTTTCAATCACACTATGTAGACCTGATTAAAGTCCTGCGCAAACCAGTTCAAGAGATGTCCAAATGAAAATCGGATTAGTTACCATACACAACTCCTGCAACTATGGTGCTGTACTTCAAACTTACGCAACACAAGAATTTTTTAGCAATTTCGGAGATACCGAAATTATTAACTATCATAACTCTCACACCGATAAAACCATTCAATTGTTACGATTTGGAACCCAGCCAAGAGATGTACTTCGACTTGGTAAAGACGTACTGCGGTTTTTTCCAAAATTAAGAATACTTAAAAAATTCAGATTATTCTTCGAAAACAATTATAAACTTTCTGGCCCGCGAACAAAAAATCTCGCGGAATTATCAAAAAAATATGATGTTTTGGTTTGCGGCAGCGATCAAATTTGGAATCCAGACATCATCAGTGAAAATCAGTTACTAGACCCTAATTATTTCCTGAACTTTGCCAACTCCGGAAAAAAAATATCCTACGCTTCTAGCATGGGCTCACACAAATACACAGAAAAAGAATCTGAAGAAGTATGCAACTATTTGAGTAGCTTTAGTAGTATATCGGTTCGGGAATCAGACTCAGCCAAATACTTAAGCAAACTCTTAAATAAAAATATACAGCACGTACTGGACCCAACTCTTCTTCTTGATAAAACAGAGTGGACATCCAAGTTAAAAACTTCGAAAATTAGCAAAAACAAGGAATACATACTAGTTTACGTATTACGAAAAAATAAAATACTGGACCAAACCGTATCTATCGTAGCCGACGCACTAGGACTCGATGTGATTGTAATAGATCAAGATCCCTTCACGACAATCAGATGCAAAGAACACATCAAAGATGCGGGGCCGGCAGAGTTCATCGAACTATTTTCAAATGCGTCGTTTGTTATTACTAATTCGTTTCACGGTACAGCATTCTCAATAAATTTCGAGAAACCTTTTATTGTAACCCCTCCACCAACTGGCTTGAATCGTATTATGAGTCTTTTAGACGCAGTTGGCGCTAGTAGCTATGCTATAAAATCGACTGAAGATATCAAAAATATCTTGAATGGCGAAATTGATTTTTTAACAATTAGAGCAAAGCTAAAGGAACTTCGTGACAAATCAAAAAAATATATAATTGACGCACTTAACTCAAATATAGACCCAAACACTTTAAGATCTAAAGATGACTACGTCCAATCTCAAACCAAGGAGATGTCCGCAAACTAAAAGATCAAATACAAACTCTCGCACAGCTATACTGTCGACTTCCTCTCACTAACGCTATGCAAAAAAAACGTAGGGTTACTTTTGTTGAGCCATTAACGTGCTAACTATTAACTATAAATTTTTTATTATTTTCCTAGTTACGCTAATGATAGGTGCTCTACCCCCCCTATTAACAATATCATCCGAAATAAAGACATTTTCCTCGGGAACGGTAATTTGCTCGATACTCTGCATACTAATTTGCCTAAAGCAAATCAAAAAGATGACAAGGATAAGAAAAAGTTTGGCGTATGGGTTTGGCTTATTAATCTTTTACTTTCTTGCTCAGCATGTATTTATAGGCGCATGGCAATCAAAGTCTTACTTTTCAATTTTTCCGTTAATTCTGAACATATTATCCGCATATATTGTTTCTTTCATGTTCTCAAAAATTGATAGCAAAGCTCTACTAAAGGCTTGTCATTATATTTTTTACCTTATGGTTTTTTTAGGATTGCTTCACATATCCACCTCTTATGCAATAGGCAAGAGCTTAGGTTATACGCATGGCCAGCCGATGTTTCCCTTTTTAGAACCTAGCCATTACGCTTTATATCTAGGGGGATTTACGTGCATTTACTCTGTGACAAATAAATCTTGGAGCACACGACTTATATCGTTAGCAGCTGTTACCACAATCTCCCTATTAATTCCTAATACTACTCTCCTTACTTATGTTGTGATTACTAGTCTCATATTGATTCTAACTCTGAAAACTACGGTTGTGTTTTTGGCGTTTCCAGCCATTATTATTTCAGCTTCATTAGGCGTGAACGCTATCATGTCCAATGAGTACTTCACTAGTAGACTGACCCTCTCAGGCGATACTACAAATACAACCGCCCTTGTTTATTTACAGGGTTTGCAAGACAGCCAGAACTCTCTCGAATTAACCAATGGGTTGGGGCTAGGGCTTCAGATGCTGGGCACTCAACCGCCATCCACTTACGCATTTGCAATTGCGAAAGTCATGGGCAATGTGAATGGTGAATTAAATCGGGAAGATGGTGGTTTCCTAGCCGCCAAAACTGTCTCAGAACTAGGATACCTGGGCATCTATCTAATTATCGCCTACATTCTCTGTTGCATTAGAAGTGTAAAATCAGTAAGGCAAATTTTGCTGAACAACCAGCAGCGAGAAAATAGCAAGCTATTGATTTCGTACAGTATAATAATTACATTTTCGGTTGAGCTATTTGTTCGAGGCGTAGGATATTTCTCACCTGGAGTATTTATTTTCTTAATTGCCGCTTTTTACCTTTTTAATCAGCGAAAAATTTCCAGCAGGACAAAAGCAGCTCATGCCGTACAAACTAGCTTTTTACAACCGACAAGCTAGTTGTGAAATGCGATAATTAATCGGTATTGACAACAATATTTTTTCTGCGCTCCCATTATTTAATAGTTACTTAATTTTAAGAATACCTATGAATATAATCATTATAAACGATTATGCATCTGTAAATGGCGGTGCGGCCCAAGTAGCATTGGTCAGCGCGCGCGCACTCGCTGATAACGGCAACAAAGTAGTGTATATTTTTGGTACAGGAACGGTGGATCCGTTCTTAATACATCAAAACATAACTTTGATTGATTTAAAACAGCATGATCTATTAACAAACCCTAGCAAATTAAATGCATTTTGCGTGGGAATATGGAACAAAGGCATTGCATCTACCATATCTAAAATATTAGAGAAATATTCTCCTACAGACACAATCGTTCACATCCATACTTGGGTTAAGTCTTTATCACCAAGTGCTCTCAAATCAGTCATAGATAGCGGGCTCCCTCACGTAGTAACGTTGCATGACTATTTTAGCGCATGTCCAAATGGGGGGTTTTATAATTACCAGACGAAAGAAATCTGTAAGAAAACCCCTATGTCGTACGATTGTTTGCGGACAAACTGTGATGCGCGAAGCTACCCGCAAAAACTTTGGCGTATTGCACGACAAGGAATGACACAGAATGCAGGTATGCCAAGAAAAATATCAAACTTCATTTATGTTTCCGATTTCAGTAAAAACATACTAGAACCATTTTTGTCGAAAAATTCTATTTTATGGGAAGTTAAAAACCCTATAGACATTTCAAAAACCTCACCTGGGAACCCGAAACTTTCCGAAAGCATAACTTTTGTTGGACGGCTAGCGGCAGAGAAAGGCGTCGAGTTGTTTGCCGAAGCTGCCAAATCTGCAGGCGCGAAAGCACGCTTTGTAGGCGCAGGAGACTTAATTGACTCGTTGAGAAATATCTGCCCCACTGCGGAATTTACTGGATGGGCCGATCGGCATCAAGTTTGTGAGTATATAAAAAATTCGAGAGCTATTGTTGTCCCTTCAATGTTATACGAAACTCAAGGGATGGTCGTCGTAGAAGCTGCAGCACTGGGTATTCCTTGTATAGTATCCGATGGATGTGCTGGAAGGGACTTTGTAGATCCAAATGTGACCGGATTATGGTTTAAGGGAGGCGATTCAAATTCGCTTTCGGAAGCTATCAGAGTTCTTAAAAATGACCCTGAACTCGCAGCAGAGTTGGGACGGCGTGCTTATGACAATTACTGGGCGTCACCTCCTAATTCGGAAGCACATGTAAAATCCTTACTGAACTGCTATAAATCAATAATCCAAAACGAACAATCCAGAATTTAAATATAACCCCAGTCAAAAATTTTTCGATTATAATTTTCTTTAGAGGCTCCTAATGGCTTGCGCAGTGATTTTTGGTGGTACAGGCTTCATTGGCGTTTTTTTTGCCCAATATCTGCTCGAAAAAGGCAAGGTGGATAAAGTCTACTTGTACGATAAAGAGCCTATTGATCAAAAAACTAGCGCCTATAGGAAAGCAATTGTTTCTAGGGAATCTAGGCTCATTGTTGTTGAAGGTAATGTGAACCGACATATCACTTGGACACCGCCTGAACCCGTGGTTCTGATCGCCAACTTTGCCGCCGTGCACCGCGAGCCAGGTCACGAAGATCCCGAGTACTACGAAACTAACCTTCGTGGAGCGGAGAATGTCTGTGCTTGGGCGGAAAGGTTAGATTGCAATAAAATTATATTTACCAGTTCCATCTCGCCCTATGGACCAAGCGAAGAGTCCAAGGATGAAAACTCGCTTCCAGTTCCAGCTACTGCTTATGGGGGCTCAAAATTAGCTGCCGAAAAAATCCATCAAATATGGCAGGCGCGCGATGATTCTCGTAGGCGTTTGGTAATAGTTCGTCCCGGTGTTGTTTTCGGTCCTGGGGAAGGCGGGAACGTTTCACGCCTCATCAAAGCAGTGATGCAGCGCTATTTCTTCTATATGGGCAACCGCGATACCCGTAAAGCTGGAATTTATGTAAAGGAATTGTGCAATGCAATGTGGTGGGTGTTGCAGAAGCAGGAGGCGAAGGGCGAGAACGTTAGCCTTTTCAATATGTCTATGAGCCCGGGGCCTTCCATTGAAGAGTATGTGAATACCGTCTGCAAAGTAGCGGGCGTGAAGCGCACAGTTCCGGGGGTGCCATACCGCCTGTTGCTAACAGTAGCGTATGTTATAGACGCAATTGCCAAGCCTCTAGGAATCAATCACCCCTTTAGTCCAGTGCGCATCCGCAAACTAGTGCGCTCCAATAATATTTTACCCGCTTATTTGGTGGATCACGGCTACCCCTATATATACACCCTAGAAGGTGCTTTTGCCGATTGGAAGCAAAACTGTCCTGAAGAATGGAAATAATCTAGCATGCCGATTTCAACTGATACACCCTTGGTGCGCGTCGCTTGTATCGTACCCACCTATAACGGCAGAGATGATCTTGCTCGTCTCCTAGATTCACTTGATAGGCAGAGCGTCGAGTTTGATCTGTATGTGGTCGACTCAAGTTCCAAGGATGGAACTGGCGAGCTGGCTTTATCCCGTGTTGAAAATTTTGTAACCATCCCTAGCAGCCAGTTTAATCATGGCGGCACCCGGCAGATGATGGTGAATCAGAGCATCGATTACGACGTTTACGTATTCATGACTCAAGATGCATACCTAGAGGACTCAAAGGCTATTGAACGATTGATTGTTCCTTTCGCTGATGAAAAGGTCGGTGCAGTTTGCGGTCGGCAGTTACCGCACTTAGATGCCTCTCCTCTTGCACAGCACGCTCGGTTCTTTAATTATCCCGAAACATCACAAATCAAATCGTTAGATGATGCGCTTACTCTGGGATTGAAAACGGCATTTATGTCAAACTCATTTGCAGCTTATCGCGGTCTAGCCCTAAAAGCTGTCGGTGGATTTCCAGAACATGTAATTTTCGCTGAAGATATGTACGTAGCGGCTAAAATGCTAATCGGCGGCTGGAAAGTTGCTTATGTGGGCGGAGCCGGTTGTCGGCATTCACATAATTACACTATAGGAGAGGAGTTCCGACGCTATTTCGATATGGGCGTGTTTCACGCGAGAGAACCTTGGATCCGCCAGCGCTTTGGGGGTGCGGGAGGTGAAGGTGTGCGCTATGTCAAATCCGAATTGAGTTTTCTAGGGGCGACACGTCTTCATCTCTGGCCGTCAGCCATCCTGCGTAATGTATTTAAATTGCTAGCCTACAAGCTGGGACAGAATGAAAAGCGATTGTCGGTTAAACTAAAGAAAAAACTTAGCATGTATAAAGGCTATTGGAATAGTCGCTACGCGGAGAAGCATTGATGCGAGTTCTTGTAACAGGTGGCGCTGGTTTTATCGGCTCGGCCGTCGTTCGTCATCTAATTGACAACACTTCCGCAGAAGTCGCTAATCTCGACAAACTTACCTATGCCGGCAATCTCGAGTCGCTGGCTTCAGCTGCCGATTCACCACGCTATCACTTCTATCAGGTGGATATCTGTGAAGAGGCTGCGCTGGATGCGGTGTTTTCCGAGTTCCAGCCCACAGCGGTGATGCACCTGGCGGCCGAATCCCATGTGGATCGCTCCATCGACGGGCCATCTGAATTCATCCAAACCAATATCGTCGGTACCTACAGCTTGCTCGAAGCGACCCGCCGTTATTGGAGTGATTTGTCGGTAACGGAGAAAAGCGCATTCCGCTTCCACCATATTTCCACCGACGAGGTGTATGGCGATCTGGAAGGCACGGATGACCTGTTCACCGAAACCACACCCTATGCACCCAGCTCGCCGTATTCCGCCTCTAAGGCCAGTTCGGATCATCTGGTCCGCGCCTGGCAGCGTACCTATGGGCTGCCGGTTCTGGTCACAAATTGCTCGAACAACTACGGGCCGTACCACTTCCCGGAAAAGCTGGTTCCGCATGTAATTCTTAACGCCTTGGCGGGCAAGCCGTTGCCGGTGTACGGCGATGGTTCGCAGATTCGCGACTGGTTATATGTAGAAGACCATGCACGGGCGCTGGTCGAGGTGGTGAGCAAAGGCGTAGTAGGTGAAACCTATAACATCGGCGGCCATAACGAAAAACGCAACCTGGAGGTGGTGGAAGCCATTTGTGAGTTGCTGGATGAATTGGTGCCGCTAGAGGTGGATCGCGATCAAGCTCGCTCCTACAAGGAGCTGATTACTTTCGTGAAGGATCGGCCGGGACATGATCGGCGCTATGCAATCGACGCATCGAAAATCGAGCGTGAATTGGGCTGGGTACCGCAGGAAACATTTGAGACCGGCCTGCGGAAGACCGTTCAGTGGTATCTGGATAATCACCAGTGGTGGCAGCGCGTTTTGAGTGGGGACTATCGGTTGGGGCGCTTGGGCGGTGATCAATAAATCAAGCGCTTCATGCCGTGGCAGCGATCCTACGAAACGGCGCGCGCTGCAATCCATTTGATTCGTTTTTTTGAAGGACATCTATATGAAAGGCATCATCTTGGCCGGCGGGTCCGGCACCAGGCTGCATCCCATCACCCGTGGCGTATCCAAGCAACTGCTGCCGGTTTACGACAAGCCGATGATCTATTACCCGTTGTCGGTGCTGATGCTAGCGGGCATCCGCGAGGTGCTGATTATCTCTACTCCAGAAGATTTGCCTAACTTTCGCAAGTTGCTGGGTGATGGTTCGGAGTTTGGTATTGAACTCAGCTATGCCGAGCAGCCTTCACCAGACGGGTTGGCTCAAGCCTTTTTGATCGGTGAGTCCTTTATTGGTGACAGCAACGTTTGCTTGATCCTCGGCGACAACATTTTTTATGGCTATGGCTTCAGCGCGATGCTTCACGAGGCGGCCAGTCGTGGCACCGGTGCGACCGTGTTCGGCTATCACGTCAGCGACCCGGAGCGTTTCGGCGTAGTTGAGTTCGATGCGGATAACAAGGCGATTTCCATTGAGGAAAAGCCCAAGACGCCGAAATCCAACTATGCAGTCACCGGCCTGTATTTTTACGACAACTCGGTGGTGGAAATTGCCAAGCAGGTAAAGCCCTCTGTTCGTGGCGAACTGGAAATCACCGATGTGAACAACGCTTATCTGCAGCGCGGTGATTTGCATGTGAGTTTGTTAGGGCGCGGTTTTGCCTGGCTGGATACCGGCACCCACGACTCACTGATGGAAGCTAGCCACTTCGTTCACACCATTGAGGCGCGCCAAGGCTTGAAAGTCGCCTGTCTGGAAGAGATTGCCTATCATCAAGGCTGGCTGTCAGCTGAACAGTTGGCTCGCCAAGCCGAGGCGCTGAGCAAGACCGGATACGGGCAATATCTGCAACGTCTGCTGGTGCAGGAGCATGCTTAATGAAGGTCATTGAAACAGCGTTGGCGGGCGTCCTGATCATTGAGCCAAAGGTGTTTGGTGATCAGCGCGGCTTCTTTCTCGAAAGCTTTCAGACCGAACGTTATCGCGACGCGGGCATTGAGTTGCCCTTTGTGCAAGATAATCACTCGCGCTCGCAGCGCGGTGTGCTGCGCGGCTTGCACTTTCAGCGCACTCGGCCGCAAGGCAAGTTAGTCAGCGTCAGTCGCGGCTCGGTGTATGACGTGGCGGTGGATATCAACCCCAACTCACCGACCTGTGGTCAGTTCGTTGGCGTCGAGTTGAACGATGAAAACCACCGTCAGCTCTGGGTGCCGCCAGGCTACGCCCACGGTTTCTGCGTGCTCAGCGAGGTTGCGGATTTTCAGTACAAGTGCACCGATCTGTACTATCCCGAGGATGAAGGCGGGCTCATCTGGAATGACCCTGAGGTCAATATTCCATGGCCTATCGAGACGCCGAAACTTTCAGCCAAGGATCAGTGCAACCCCACGTTGCGCCAACTGCTGAGCAACGAGGTTTGAGCATGCGCGTATTGATTACGGGTGTCCAAGGTCAGCTTGGCCATGAACTGATGCGCTTGGCGCCACCAGGTTTTGACAACGTGGGGATGGGCTCGACAGAACTTGATATCAGCGATGTGGAGCGAGTAGCCGGGTTGGTTGCCGAACTACAGCCCGACTTGATCATCAATGCTGCAGCCTACACAGCGGTAGACAAGGCCGAGAGCGAGATGGAGCGCGCCTGGGCGGTTAACCGCGATGGTGTCGCCCATCTCGCAGTTGCCGCCGAAAGGCTGAGTATCCCGCTACTGCATATATCCACAGATTATGTGTTTGCCGGTGATGCCCGCGAACCTTATCGGGAGTGCGATTCTACAGGTCCTACCGGGGTGTACGGAGCGAGCAAGCTGGGGGGTGAGTTGGAGTTGGCTGCGAAATGCAGTCGCTACATGATCCTGCGTACCAGTTGGGTGTTCGCAGCTCAAGGCAATAACTTCGTCAAGACCATGTTGCGACTGGGTCGTGAGCGGGATCAATTAAGTGTCGTGGCCGATCAGCAGGGCTGCCCGACTTCAGCTGCTAGCATCGCCCGCGCTTTGTGGAAACTGGCAACGCAGTACCGTGATCAGGGTTCGCTGCACTGGGGCACCTATCACTTCAGCGGAGCCCCGGCCTGTACCTGGCATGAATTTGCCCTGGAGATTTTCCGCCAAGGGCATCAGCACGGATTAATAACCAAAATACCGCAGGTACGGGGCATCGACTCGGCTGAATATCCTACGCCAGCGAAGCGGCCAGCCTGGTCGGTAATGGATTGCTCGAAATTGCGAGAGACGCAGGGTATAACGCAATCGGACTGGCGGCAGGAGCTGGCAGACGTTCTGGCAGAGCTGGCTGGGGAAAAGTTGATTTGAGCGAGATCGACCTCTACGGCGTCGCTGTACTATCCCAGCAGTTTCTCAATGCTCAGGGCTACAGAATCAATTTCTGCTGAGGGGTAGAACTCATTTCACAGCTCTCCTCCCTCTCGATGTTTCAATTCGAGGCATGATTAGTGGGCTCATCGCACATAGGTCCACCCAATCCAGCATACCGAGGTGAAAAAACCGAATCGCAAATAGCCCTAAACCAACAGCTCTGCTTGCAATACATACACTCGCTGCAATACCCTTAATCTAAATACCCCCCAGGGACTATCCTTTCAAGGAGCATGAACATGAAAAAGCTACTGGCCTTGGCCCTCATTACCTCCATCAGCCTACCTTTGATGGCAGCTGAAACAGCACCTGCAAAAGCCCCTACCACAACCGCTACGGCACCTGAGGCGACCTCGGGCTTGTCCCTGTCGACGCCAATCGCAGGTGCCGTAACAGTTGGCACTGGTTTGGCCATTGGTGCAGGTCTTGTGGCTATCGGCGTCGCAGCCTCCAACAGCAGTGGCGGTGGCGGTAACGACGGTACACCTGGAACCACCGGCACCACCGGCTCGACTGGCACAACTGGCACCCGGTAATAGTTCCCCGCTTAAAGTTCGATACGCTAACCTCCCAGCCCTGCTGGGAGGTTTTGTTTTGCCTATTCCCTTCGAGCAAATTTCGACAATGAATCGCGCGCTTCCCTTGGCCATGCTGGTTGGCCTGACCCTGCAAGGCTGTATATTCTCCCCTGGTCAGCACATGGACACGGGCAATCTGGTACGAGAAGGTTCTCCAGAAAGCAGCCGAATCGAGTTGATCCCTATTACACCGAAACTGGTGGCCATCGAGTCGGCAGCAGACCATTCGAGCGTTGTTGCACCCGAGCTGCTGCGCTACCAGCCCAGTGAGTATCGAATTGGTGCAGGCGACTTGGTTTACATCACAGTTTGGGATCACCCCGAGCTGACTGCGCCATCGGGTCCTCAACAGCAAATTGAAGCAAACGGTCGCCTGGTTCGCCCCGACGGCACGCTCTTCTATCCGTATGTTGGGAACATCGAAGCTGCCGGTAAAACGATCGAGGATTTACGATCGATCATTGCTTCGCGCTTGGCCAAGGTTGTTGCCGAACCACAGGTAGACGTCAGCATTCTCCGCTTCGTTAGCCAAAAAGTTGTACTGTCGGGTGCTTTTGGCAAGACCGGGCAGGTGCCCATCACCAACACACCTCTAAGCCTGCTAGACGCTGTAGGTCAGGGCTCGGTTCAGGTTGCTACTGCTGATATTTCGGGGCTTGTGCTCAAACGCGACGGTCGTGAATATGTTATCGATCTCGATACACTCAATCGTAAGAACTCGAATCTGCACAATCTGTACCTGAAAGACGGCGACCAATTGCATCTGCCCTACAACGACCAGAAAAAGGTCTATCTGCTGGGTGAAGTTACAGCTGCACGCCCCCTTGTATTCAAGGGTAGCAACATGAACCTCACTGACGCCCTCGGCAGTGTTGGCGGCTTGCGCCAGGAAACCTCCAGCGGCAAAGAGGTATATGTGATCCGTGGGGTAGAGAATCTCGCGGATGAACCGGTCAAGGTGTTCCAGATCGACCTCAAATCACCTTCAGCGTTCGCTCTTGCCCAGCACTTCAAACTGCAACCGCAGGATGTGGTTTATGTCGGCCCGGCCGATGTCACCCGCTGGAACCGCTTTATCAGCCAGGTTTTCCCAACTGCCAACCTGCTGCGTACCGGTGTCGCTATTCAAGATGACATGGGCAGCGAAAACTAAGAATTGGAAGTCTCGTGAAATTTCTGCGACTGGCCGCCCTATCGGTGGCCTCCTTGCTGGTGAGCGCCTGCAACCCGTTGATGACCGCTTCCATGGACACACTCAAGGCCGCTTTCGAAGGACCTGTGCCTTTGGAACTCACCCGCCAGCAGGTGGATGCGACTCCGTACTACCAGATCACCATCGCGGCACCTACGGGTGAAGCCGTGATGGCGTTGGTGCGTCTGCAGGATGGTGTTGGATTCTGGATGGCCTCGAGTCGCCAGATCCTGATGCTTGAGGATGGCCTGGCCATCCGCAGTGTCGGTTTTAACGACAACCTGGATGGCACCCGCTTTGATGGCGAATCCCCCTTCAAGACCGGTCTACACCGCATCGCCGATGGCCTGCAAACCCGTCGCCAGGTGGACTTTACCGACGGGTATCGGATGGGCGTGATCCTCACCAGCCGCTTTGAGAAGAAAGGCCTGGAAATCGTACATATCCTCGACCGCGACGTGGAGTTATTGCGCGTGGACGAAGAGATCGCAATGGACGGCCTGGGCTTTACCGCGCGGAACCAGTACTGGGTCGACCCTGCCGACGGCTTCATCATGGCCAGTGTGCAGCACCTGACCCCCGAATTGCCCCTACGCATTGTTCAAGTGCGCCCGAATAAGCCGGTAGTGCAATGATTTTTCGTTCCTCCTGGCTGCTTTGCTGCAGCCTGTTCTTGACGTTTGCCGTAAATGCTGACTCGCTAGTCACTGTGCAGGGCGATGCCGCAAAACCCGGCCCTTACTCGTTCCAGGAAGGCATGCGCCTGCATGATGTTTTGCTGCCAGCCCAGGTTAATCCGAAGGCTTACCTGCTCGGGGCTGCGTGGTTGCATGTCCCGCTACGCGATGCGCAGGAGCGCCTGAAGTTGGGCGTACTGTTTGATCTTGCAGCCGTGCGAAGCAACGCGCTGCAGGATGACGAGACCGGGTTGGCGGCACTCGCCGCGCGCCTCAGCGACAAAGTGCAAGCCATGCCAGTGACCGGGCGCAGGGTGGCTCAACTTGATCCGGTGCGGGTTGAACTGAACCGTAGTGACAACCCCTATCTGAGCAATGGTGATGTGCTGCTGTACCCTCCCCGTCCTACCACAGTAACGGTTGTGGGTGCGGTGCTGAGTGAATGCGAGCTGTCGTACAAGCCTTTGCAGCCGGCTATCAGCTATCTGAAAAGCTGTCCGCACGATCCTGGTGCCGACGCTGATCAGCTCTTTGTCATCCAGCCGGATGGGCGCGTTTTCCAGGAAGGCATTGCGCTTTGGAACGAAACCAAATCAGTACCACCCGCGCCGGGAGCACGTATTTATGTGCCGCTGCGCAGTAGCGCCAAGGGCGATCCTACGCCTGACCTGAACACTGAACTGGCCGCTTTCATCGCCACCCAGCCGCTGCTGGAGGTGAAGCCATGAAGTATCATTTGATCCCTTGCCTGTTGCTCGGTTGCTGCACTTGGGTAGCGGCCGAGCCGCGCTACACCCAGAGCGACTTTGGTGGGGTAGGTCTATTGCAGACACCTAGCGCGCGCATGGCACCTGCTGGTGAGTTGTCTTTGACTGCCAGCCGTACAGATCCCTACAGTCGCTACAGCGTGTCCTTTCAGCCCTTCGATTGGTTGGAAGGGTCATTCCGTTACACCTCGATCAGCAACCGCGATTATGGCCCGGAATCCTTGAGCGGAAGTCAAAGCTATAAGGACAAGGCGATCGACGCCAAGGTCCGCTTGCTTGAGGAAAGCCACTGGATACCGGAGGTTGCACTAGGCGCGCGGGACATTGGTGGTACCGGCCTGTTCTCCAGCGAATATTTTGTCGGTAACAAACGCCTTGGCAATTTAGACTTAAGCTTAGGCATGGCCTGGGGTTATATCGGCAACCGTGGCGATATCGACAATCCGTTGGGCCGACTAAATGACAAGTTCGATGAACGACCAGTTTCCAGCGAAGCGGGTAACTTTAACGGAAACACCTACTTCCGCGGCTCCCCTTCCTTCTTCGGCGGCGTGACCTACCAAACCCCTTGGGATCCGCTGTCATTGAAGCTGGAATACGAAGGCAATGACTACCAGCACGAGCCCCAGAACAACAACCAGGTCCAGGATTCCCCAATCAACCTCGGACTGGTATTCAAGGCGAACGACTCGGTCGACCTACACGCCGCTTGGGAACGTGGCAACACCGCGATGTTCGGCATCACCCTGCACACCAACTTCGCCACCCGCAAAGCACCAACCAAAAGCTTCGACCCGAAACCCGAACCCGTGCCGGATGTCAAACCAACAACCGCGCCCTCCGACGTTCAATGGGCCGGTGTCGCCAAGCGTTTGCAGAACAACGCAGGCTATACCGTCTCGCGCATCACCCAACGCGATTCCGAGCTGATCGTCTATGGCGAACAGGGCCGCTATTTCCATACCCCGAAAGCCGTCGGCCGCGCCTCGCGCATTCTCGATAACAGCGTCAACGACAAGATCGACTGGTTCACCCTGGTCGACACGCGCTACAGCCTGCCGATCGAGGAAGTCAGCCTGCCGCGGGACACTTTCCGTGAAGTGGTTCAGGAAGACCGTCCGGTGGAAGACCTGCGCCGGGTCACCGAGCAGAATGTCCCTGTGCCGCATCAGGAAAAGACCCTGTTCGCGCAGAAGCCGGATCCGTTCACCTATGGCCTGGGCCTTGGCTACAAACAGAACGTCGGTGGCCCCGACGGGTTCCTGTTGTACCAGTTCAGTGCGGACCTGAGCGCCGAGTATCGATTCCAGCCTGATTTGTGGTGGAGCGGCACCCTGAGCGCCAACCTGGCGAACAACTATGACAAGTTCAAATACGACGCCCCCAGCGGCCTGCCGCGTGTGCGGACCGACCTGCGTCAGTACATGACGACGTCGGAAGTCACGATGCCGACCTTCCAGATGAACAAGGTCAAACAGCTGGACCAGGACCTGTATGGCATGCTCTACGGCGGTTATCTGGAGTCGATGTTCGCCGGCGTCGGCGGTGAAGCGCTGTACCGTCCGATGGGCGAGCGCTGGGCCGTGGGTGTGGACATGAACTGGGTCAAGCAGCGCGATTTCGATCAAGGCTTCGGGCTGCGTGACTACAGTACGATCACCGGTAATGCCACGCTTTACTACCGCAGTTCGTTCCAGGACATCCTCGGGGCACTCAGTGTCGGGCGCTACCTGGCCAAGGATCTGGGGGTCACCCTAGATCTGTCCCGTGAGTTCAGCAATGGCGTGCGGTTTGGTGGTTGGGTGACGGTCACCAATGCGACCGAGGAAGAATACGGCGAGGGTAGTTTCGGCAAGGGCATTTACTTCTCGATTCCGTTCGACGAATTGATGTCCAGTTCCACCACCCGCCGGGCCTCATTGGCCTGGTCACCGCTGACCCGAGATGGTGGCGCTGCACTGGCTCGCAGCTATTCGCTGTACTCGCTGACGGAGCGACGCAACATCGACCTGTTCCACAACAACTTCTACAAGGTCACAGAATGAAACAGCGGACTCTGCGCATCCTGCCCAAGCTGGCGTTTTTCGTGATCCTGCTGGTGCTGTGTTTCGCCGGCATGCGCGGCGAACCGGTGCCGCAGGTATTCGAAAATCAGGACAAGCTGCATCACTGGGCGGGATTCGCTTGTCTGACGATGAGCGCCTTTTTGGCGTTTCCCAGCACTCGGCTGATTTGGTTGTTTTTCTGGCCGCTGATGGGTTCGATAGCGATAGAGCTGGAGCAGAGCTTAATGCCAATGCGCACTGCGTCTTGGGGTGACATGTTAGCCAACGCATTAGGAGTTTTGTGCGGGATGGTGGCTATTTTGGTTTGGCGTGGTTACATGAATGCAAGACTCAAGAAAGCATCATTGGTTATATCGCAACGTTTTGATTGATTGGTAAATAAAATGCCTCCCCTATGGAATCGATCTTGCTCGCGATAGCGGTTAACAGTCACAAAAATTTTTACTGACAAACCGCTATTGCAAGGAAGATAGTTCCCCCAGCTCTCTATATCATAAATCTTTTGGGCTTGAATATGGCACCTGAGGAGTTGGCAACTGGTTTCACACGACATCTCTCTTTGTTTTGGATACCTGCATCTATAAAATACTAAAGCAGGCTAATATAAAGCCTGCCTAGCACACTCAATTAACAACTTGACAATTACAATTTTTCGAAGCTGATCGACTGAATATGAATGTTCCCGATAGCTCCGGCAGGCCGCCGCAACGCGACTCCGCACAAGGTGTTTATATCCTGCCCTAACACGTTCAGCGTGTACTGCTGATACTGGCTGGTAAGCTTGAAATCACCGGGTGCACCGCTGCCTGAAGTTCCAGCGATTGGCAAAACCTCTAACGATTGAGTCGCTTCAGTCGCTCTCGCGACCACCGTACATCTGTAGGTACTCCCTCTGGCTAACCACACATTCATTAAGTTATCCACCGGGGGTAAGATCAGGTGAAAATAGTCCAAAAGCGATGGAAGAATTACCAGACTGTTTTGAGCTAGCAAAGCTTCCTGGTGCATATTGTTACGTTTCAGAGAGAATTGATTAAGGCTAAGAATATTATTTGATTTTATACTTACAACCCCTTGGAACGCCTCCAATGGTGCGACCTGAAACGTCGTCATCGACACGTTCTGTTGCAAAGGAACACTTATGTCGTGGTGACATAGCGTGGCACCTGTTACAGGGACACCAATCGGCAGGTAGCCGCCGACAATGGTCAAGGCACGCGCAGGCTCAACGGGTGGCCGCCCAGAGGTATTTACATCACAGACCTTTGTATAGTTTCCAGAAGGCTCAATACGGTAAACCCAATCTGTCACCTTCGAGAAACCATCAATTCTGTTGTTCTCGACGATAATGGACGAAAACGCCGTAGAGGATACGACGTTAACCCCATATACAGGAACATCGAGACGCGAGACATCAATAAAACCTTTGATCGCAGGCCTGTCAGTGCCTTGCTCCATGTAGTTATCTTGAATTCGCGCGTGTCGACTCGTCGACTTGATGAATATAGAGTTCGACTTCGCACCAAATACCATGTCGTTGTGCCGAATTGTCGTCTGACTTCCAAAGCTTGCAACCGAAAGTTCCAAAACTCCGAAACTGTAGATTGATGAAAAACGATTATTATACACATCACATAGATCGCATCCCTGCAACATGAGATGAATATCGAACTGCCGGAATTCGTTCTCTGTTATGACCGCGTTGAACACTTTTGAAAGAGAGACGCCCACTCCTACTCCTGCTGTAAGCGCCTGAAACGTGCATCCTTTGATAGTCGGACGCATTAAATACGGAGAGTTGCCTCCGTCGGCAATATTGACAAGCGGATCATTTTGCCGCAAGCAATGATCGGCCACCAAGTAACAGTCTTGGATCGAGAAGCCATCTTCTTGACCGTTGAAAGTGCTAGTGGATTGATCAAGAAGAACCTTCGCATCTGAAAGGGTGCGAATGTAAGTGGTTCGAAAAGGGTCTTCGGTAAATCGTCCCCCACCCGCTCCGGTAATTTTCGACCCTTTTTTCACGCGGATGACTTCGCTGGTCCGGTAGTCCCCGGCCGCAAAAGCCACATGGTAGTTAGTCGCAAATGTTGCGGCCAGAGAAGCCGTATCGTTCACCGCATTGCCTAGGGCACCAAACCAGGTGGGGTCCACACATTCACCATCAAACTGACGAATCCAGCGGCCAACTGGCACTCCGACTACTGCGAAAATTGTGCCACCATCCTCGGCAGTGCAAGACTGTTCAAACCAGCGGAAAGCCCCTCCCCCCAAGCCTGGACTTGTATCCCAGAATCCCTCTATGTGGACCGTCTCCCCATCAAAACGGCCGAGCAAAGACTGCAACTCACCATTGCCACCACCCACTTTTTTTATGGATTTGACAGTGCGGATAGCCCGCCCGACTATTGCAGCCCCTTTGGTCGGATCGGATCTATCAGCCAACTCCTGTCTAATGATCGCATCACCGATCGGTACAAATTTGTCGCGATCAATAGACCAGTCATTGAGCGTATCGTACGGCAATATAAGCAACGGCGAAGCACGCCAGAACTCTCTCTCTTTGGCGAAAACCTGGTTCCTATTTGTGACAGTTAGAGGACCATCGTCGTAATCTCCAAGTTGCTGATAGCCGGAGGCCGTCAGAAATGCTTGAAAGCGACTCTCGTTCTCTCGCTGACCATGAGCAAACGCATCTGCCCGGGACGTCTGAGCAACACCGAATTCCGATTCCATACCTGAAATGCTTTTGCGCTCGCTACCCAAACGATCCTTAAACGTCGGGCTTCCACCATTCGTGAAGTGGTCGAAGCACTTCGCGTTGTCCGATAGGTCGCGTGCATCGGTGCTGCCAATCGGGTTTCGGGTGTTGTAGCTCATGGTTATCCCGCTCACAGGGTAAGCTGCCGGAGCCGCGAATGAAGCGGTGCCGAGTGCGCTGATCTTTAACAATTGTCGGCGATTCACCATGACGACCAAACCTAGAAAACGGAAAGGATAGGAGTATACCGATAGTGATGTCATATGTTCGTGAAGGTCATGCCTAGCCAACAACGTAGAGTGTTACTCGTCGAAGTACCAAGGCCCCTGCCTGAGTGTCTACTTTGCAAATCCGAGTTATCATCGGGTTGACCATCTTAAATCCGAGCGCCCCCTCAACTACAGCGGAAGGTACCTCATGATTAGAAATCATCGCTTTTAATCCTTATGCAGTGGTCTGGGGACGCCGGCGCGGCGCTGTTGACAGCGGCCTCATAACTATCGGTGGAAATTTTTTCTATAAAGACAGTCAGTTAGTCAGCATCGGGCGTTGTAACGAGTCTTTAGTCTGATTAGACTGCGCCGAAAATATGGATGCACCACCAATCAAGGACTCACATGATCAAAAAATGCCTGTTCCCAGCAGCCGGTTACGGCACTCGCTTCCTCCCAGCGACGAAGGCCATGCCTAAGGAAATGTTGCCGGTAGTGAACAAGCCACTGATCCAGTACGGCGTCGAAGAAGCACTGGAAGCCGGGTTGACCGAAATCTCCATCGTCACCGGTCGCGGTAAACGTGCCCTGGAAGACCACTTCGACATCAGCTACGAGCTGGAACACCAGATCAAGGGCACCGACAAGGAAAAGTACCTGGTCGGCATCCGCAAGCTGCTCGACAACTGCTCGTTCTCCTACACGCGCCAGACCGAAATGAAAGGCCTGGGCCACGCGATCCTGACCGGCCGCCCACTGATCGGCGACGAAGCTTTCGCCGTGGTCCTGGCGGATGACTTGTGCGTCAACCTCGACGGTGACGGCGTATTGACCCAGATGGTCAAGCTGTACAAGCAGTTCCGCTGCTCGATCGTCGCCATCCAGGAAGTTGATCCGCAGGAAACCCACAAGTACGGCGTGATTGCCGGCGAAATGATCCGCGACGACATCTACCGCGTGCACAGCATGGTCGAGAAGCCAAAGCCGGAAGACGCGCCATCGAACCTGGCGATCATCGGTCGCTACATCCTGACCCCGGACATCTTCGACCTGATCGAACAGACCGAGCCAGGCAAGGGTGGTGAAATCCAGATCACCGACGCCCTGATGAAGCAGGCGCAAAACGGCTGCGTGATGGCCTACAAGTTCAAGGGCAAGCGTTTCGACTGCGGCGGCGCCGAGGGCTACATCGACGCGACCAACTTCTGCTTCGAAAACTTCTACAAGACTGGCAAGGCTTACTGATAGGTCCTGAGCTGCTTGTAATGAAAAGCCACCTTCGCAGGTGGCTTTTTTATGTGCGTTCAGAGTAGATGCGCTTCGATTGCCCGTCGGTAGGTGGCGGCTTCATGCTGGAGTCGACAAACCCACTGACTGGTCTGCACCTGAGGCATGCAGGCAAGTCAGCAAAGGGATGATCCGCTTCCGCTGTTCAATACGCCGTAACTTCACCTAGACCTCACCGAACAGTCTCCAACTGACGTTTTCCACTTCAACCGTGATTCGGTCGGCTAGCAAGAAACGGCGTTGGTACCTCGTGACCTCCTGGGTTGGCATCATCTCGCCCTGTTTGAAACGGCGGATAGGGGTTCCCTGGATGCTCGCGCGAAAATGGTAGAACGGTTCGGCTTTCCAGTAACCGGACTGCGGGCAGGCTTGGCCGCTCTCGCAGGTTGGCCAGGGGTATGTGGCCTGGATGAAGGCGGGTGAGTCTGGCGTCGGCCGACCAGTAGAAGGGTCGAGGCTCTTGGCCTTGGCCAGTTGCTGGATCAGTGCCTCGCTGGGCTTTTGCGGTGAGACGTTGGCGAGGCGTGCTTCGAGCCATTGGAGTTTGCCGTCCCAGGCGGGCAGCTTGGCGGGTGGTAAGGGGAGGATTTCGTTGATTTCGGGGACCGTAGGATTGGCGTAGGAATAGTTTGCGAGCACCCTCCAGATTTTCTTGTAACGCTCAGCGCGCTCAAGGTCTTCCTGTTGACCAAGGTAGTACAACCAATCATCCGGCTGAGGACCAAGGAAGCCTTTGCTCAAGTAGGAGGCAGAGCTTTCGTCACCTGCAGCCACCCCGAGTTGGAATGCTTCAAGTCCTTCTTGATACTGGCCAATCTCCGACATGTAAACACCCAGGACAGTCGCCGCTTCGCCATTGCCCTGCTCTGCGGCGCAGCGATACATCTGCATTGCAATTTTCGGGGCGATATTGATTGGTTCGAGCTTGTCGCCGACATAGTACTGAGCTTGTGGGTTGCCCTGATCAGCGGCCTTGCGGAAATAACGCAGCGACATCTCAGTATCTTGCTTCAATCCAGCTGAGCCCTTATCTAAGAGGATGCCTACGAGGTAATACCCCGTTGCTACACCCGCGTCGATCAGTTGCTGGCTCATGCGCAGTTGCTCCTCACCACGGAGTCTGAAATGGCCACTTATCGCGCCGTTCTGCAGGTTGATATTGGCTTTATAATGGTCGTTCTCGCTGGCGATGCGGTACAGCCGCTCGATTTCAGAATTGACACTTGTATCCTGTTTGAGTTGATTGTTTTTTTGCAGCCAGCGCGCGTACTGAAATAAAACATCGGCTTCGACCGTGGTCGTGGGGATATTTTCGTGCACACAGGTAAAGGCCAGATTGGCTTTGATCTCGGTGAGCGGATTCACGTAGGTGTCCTTGATCGAGTGAGTAGAGACGCTACCGTCATCACAAGCAGCCAGCAGCAGGTATGAAAACAGGAGGATGCGGCGCATCAGTCGAGGTTCTTCAGCTTCGTTTCGCCGTAATAAAACTCGACGAGAGACGCACCGGGTGTAGCCCAGGCTTTTTGCCGTCGTTGGTTCCGGATGATGATGTCCTGCCAGGCAACGAACGCCTCAGCCGGATCATCCTGCGCTCCCCTTTTCTTCGTATGCAGATCCCACAACCGTCTGCGCAACGCCCGCGTCACACTCGCCCACTCATGAGCAATATTCAGCTCGCTATCGACCTGCATGCTGCGGGTGTTGATGTTGGCTGAGCCATGAGTGGTGAACACGTCATTCACGATCATCAACTTGGAGTGGATGTACACCGGCATCCATTTTTTACCTGCGGGTGAGTCAGGGGCGACCAGCGAGCACACATGAACCTTCAAGCCAGGAATATCCCGGTTTGCTACAACGGGCTCCTTCTCGATCGCCTCGATTTCGTCTCTAAGTGAGTCCTGGCGCCACTCATTGGCCCTGGCGGTGTCCCGCTGAGCTTCCCTGGCTTTATCGTTGATATCGGTTCCTCCCAACGCATCAGTGAGACTGGTCAGCGTAAGCAGGGCCTGTTTTTCGACGAGTTCACCCAGAGTTGGCGCCAGTGCCGCTGATTGGGCTTTTGCTTTCTCAATACGTTGCAGCTTCGTCAGATTCGGAATGGTGTCGCCACGTCCGAGGCTTTCGAGCATGCGTTGCGTGTTCAAGGAGCCCGGGCCAATGCCGGACTCGTCGGCGTTGGTGATCACGAACAGATGCAAATGGCCGTGTTCGCCGGGGTCCTTCCCGGCCTGGGTATGGCGGGCGGCGACGGATTTGATCAGTTCGGCCAGGGGTGGCCAGCGAAAATACTGATTCTCGATGTAGATGAACTGGGTGGCGTTGTTGACGGCTTGCAGGTATAGCCGCTCGATATCGCGTTTGCCTTCCTGGGGCTGGGTCCGCACGAGCTGCGCCAACTGGCGGATTTCACCGGCGGTGCATTGGAGTTTGGGTCCCACCTGCATGGCCTGGCGGGAGGCGAGCAAGTCCTCGCCAGTTTCCTTGCGCCAGGCGGTGGCGAAGTTGTGGTGCAGGTGTTCCAGAATCGGTCCGCTGACCCGGCTGGAGATGTCCTGGCGGGGTTTATCGCCACGCGGGCCGGCGTTGGGTTCAGGTTTGTCGCCCTTGTCGCGCTTCAGCGCCGAGTGCGCGTCGGTGTCCCAGTATTCGTCGAGCATGTTATGGCCCATGACGAAACCGACGGTGCGATCCGCCAGTTCGTAGTCAACCAAAACAGTCTTTTGATGGTGGGTTGCCGTCGCCGTCAGCGTGGCAAGCGTAAGTAGGCTGAGCTGCGGGTCGAGACTTTTGTATTTCGCCTGATGGGCCACTTCGGCCCTTTCAAACAGATTGAAGCCGCGACTGACGAACACCGGCACGTTGCGAGCTACGCGGATGGCAGGGGCCAGGTGGTCGGTGAACGCGCATCTGGCAAACCATTCGCGGTCTTTGGCGTACTGGTCATCCGTGGAAGGTTGCATTGCCCGGTCCTGAATGCGGAATGGACCTTTACCAGGCAGATTGGCCTCGTCGCCCACACCGGCGGTATTGAACGGCATCTCCCAGCCCAGTATACGAACCTCGACACCTGCTTTGGCTTTGTCCATGAGCAGCGCGCCGATGTTCAGCGCCTTTTCATCGTCGCGGATAAAGTACATCGACGGCTGAAATCCCCAACAGATGATGTCGATGGATTTCGTGGCCGCCGCGATAGCCAGGTGCACGGCCTTGAAGGTTTCTTCGCCATTGATCAAGGGACGATAGGTGGCCTTTACGGGATGGTATTCGGTGTTCTGCACATACCAGGGTGAGATGCAGGTCACCTCGTTGGTGTGCTGCAGTGCGACGGGTGAGACGATGTCGGGGTGATTCATTGTGTGTTCCCTTCCTGGTCACTTGTTCCTTCAATAACCGCTGCATACAGCGCGCGGTGGTCGGTGTGCGAGGTGGGCTGGCTCACCTCGGGGTCGGTTTGCGAGGGGTGGTTTTGCAGGCCTTTGTTGGCCAGGTGTGCTTGCTCGGCGTTGCGGTACTCGGTGGGTACAGGAATCTGGAATCGCAGACCGTTGGCCAGATCCAGGCGGTATCCGCGGGTGACGACTTGATGGTCGATCGACAGCTGACCGGTCTTGTCCAGCACGCCTCGCTGGAGCACGGCGCCGTCTGCGTACAGCGTGTAGGGCATTCCCGCCCAGCCTTGGTCGGGAGCGTTGGGGGCTTGCGGCACGCTGAGGCGCAGGATTTGTTTGGCCAGGCTTTGCGAATACTCCGGATGCGTCGCCTTCATGCTGGCGGGGCCGCTGTAGTTGAAATCCGCGGATTTGACGTTGTAATCACCCACCGTGCCCGATTCGATGCTGTACGCATCCAGAGTGATGTAGCTGCCGCCGGCATTAAGGGTGATTTTCTTCTTGGCGGTGATGTGGATTTCGTCTTCGGTACTGGTGATCGCCAGGCCATGACGCGCCATCAGTTCGAGCGTGTCGTTTTGCGCTTGCACGCTTACCGGTCCGTGGTTGGAGATCAGCTTGATGCCCAGCTTGCGCACGAACACACTCAACCCCTGCCCCACCCCCATGAATAGGCGCTTGACCACGCTGAGGGCGGCTTCGCCACCGGCGTTGAGCATCAGGTTGTTTTGCGCGGCCAGTTGCAGGTGTTTGCCGCTGGTGAGGGCGATGCCCTGGGGCGCGCTGAGCAGCAGCACGGACGACTTGAGTTGCTCCAGATCTTGCTGGAGCAGGTTCAGTTGCGCGGTCACGTCGGCGGGATCGGCCTGACTGGCCTGGGCATCGACGGAGAGCGATTGCAGTTGCTCGCCCGCCTGTTGCAGGCGGCCGATGGCCGCGCTCATTTCGAGGACTTTCCCCTGTGCCTGGGTCTGCTCATCGGCACTGATGAACACCCCCTTCCCCGCCCGAATCGCCCCCCAACCATCGGTGCGCAGTTCAAACCCTTCGCCACGCTTCTGCTGCTCAGCATCGACCAGATGCCCCAGATTGAGCTGGCTCTTGCCACTGTGCTCGGTACTAAGCTTGACGTGCTCTTTCCCTCGAGTGTCCTCCATCCGCAGCTTGTTGTTGGCCGGCGTACGCAGCACGTTGCGTTTGTAATTGCGCGCACGCAGGGTCACGTGGTCGGGGTGCTGGCTGTCGTGCAGGGCGTGGGCAATGTAGGGGCGGTCCGGGTCGCCCTGCTCGAAGGCCACCGCCACTTCGGTGCCGGCAATCAAGGGCAAATGCAGGCCGTGGGTGTCGCCGGCGTAGGGCCGGGCCAGGCGCAGCCACATGCTTTCCTGGCCGGGTTTCCAGGTGTCGCGGTCGAACAGGAACTGCACGCGGTAGCGCCCTTCGACGTCGATTTCGGCGTAGGGGTCGTGTTTTTGCGGGTTGCTGACCCGGGCCGGGACGGTGCCGGCGATCTGCGGCTTGGGCTGCAGTGGCGGGCGGAAGCACACGCTTTCCGAATAAGGGATGGCCTGGAACCGGGCTTCGAAGCTGGCATCGCGGGCGGCGCGGGTGCTGAGGTGGGTGATCACCGTGCCGGGGGCGAAGGCCTGGGGCGCGCCGCCGGAGATCATCAGCTTCTGGCCGGGGGCCAGGATGGCGCTGCTGCTGGTGCCGCTGAGGCGGGTCTGCTCGTTGAGGTAACGCTCGTGTTGCAGGCGGGCGTAGAAGTAGCCGGTTTCTGGCGGCAGGTCTTCGTAGAACTGGTAGCGGTCGCCGAGGGCGGTGTAGGGTTCGGCGTAGTGGTAGGCCTCGCCGTAGGTGGTGGTCGCGCCGCGGGTGTGATCGATCTCGCCGTCCAGGTGAGCGCGGGCGTCACGGTGCTGGTAGGTGCGGATGTTGACCTGGCGTTCCACCACCTGGTGTTGGGTTTGCAAGGCCCAGACGCCGTCCTGCTCGCTGCTGCTCAGACCGGCGGGTGAGTGGTACGGCAGCTCGATGCCGGACTGGTAATGCAGCTGATCGTCACGGAATTCGACGACGTCGATGTTCAGGCGTTCGTCGCTGGTGAAGCGGTACCAGATGCCGACTTCGGCCAGCAGCCTAGCGATGAAGGCCAGGTCGCTTTCGCCGTATTGCATGACTTGCAGGCGTTTGGGGTAGGTGCGCGTGAGCTTGAAGAAAAAATCCTCGCCCCGGAAGTCGTGCCGGCTGCGCAGGATCTGTTCGACGATTTGCGGCACCGACTGGTGTTGGTAGAGGCGGAATTGCTGGCCGCGGCCGAGCAGTGCCAGGCGCGGTTGCAGGGTGATTTCGTAGCGGGCTTCGTCGATGGAGCCGGACAGGCGTTTGAAGCCGGTGATCACCCCGTTGAAGGTGCGCAGCGGTTTGACCTTGAGGTCCTTGGTCAGGAAGGTGAGCTTGCGCGGCACGGGGTGCAGGCTGAACTGGGCCTCGTGGTTGAGCAACTGGTCGGCGGCGAGGTCCTGTTCGGTGCAGGTGAATTCCACGACGTAGTGGAATGGCTGGCTGAGCTGTTCTTCGCCGTGGAAGGCCAGGACGTCGAGGCTCGCGTCGAATTTATGGACGCGCAGCTTGTGCCGGCTGTGGTCGAAGAAGATGCGTACGGGGTTGGGCATGGTCAGGCCTTCCTGGTCTGAGTGTTGACGAGAGGAAGGGCTTTGCTTCCACCCTGGTCCTGGGGGTTGGAAGCTTTGGTGAAGTTGAATTAGTTGGAAATAGGACGCTTCTGATGGGTGTGTAGGAAGTGTCGGTTTTAAACTTGAGCGAATTTTCCTACTCGCTCAACCGACCTTGCCTGACTTCATTTCTTACTGATTCACCGTACAGTTTCCCGCGCCTTGTTTTGCGGGTGCAGGTTGGTTCGAAATTCGCTGTTGAGCCTGACGTATTTTGTGACCGCTTTGTGATCAGTGGCGGTCAAGCCTTGCTTTTGCGGGCTTGCGTCGATTTTTTGGAGCGGGATTTGCTCGCGAAGTGGGTCTTACGGCCAATGGAATTTCGTGACGTAGTCATCGGAGATTTCCTTCAAGTTTTAGCGGTTTGCATGAACTGGTGCGGAGTGGGTTCCATGGGTAGTCTTTCGCTGTCACCGCCAATGCGGTGGCAGGGTGTAGGAACCCTTGAAGATTCACCGCGCACCACCGCTGCCGTTTGATTTCGACACTTTATTCGTGTCTGTAAATCGTCGCGGCGGCCGTGCGCGGGGCACGTTTCGACGTGGCTGAGTTTGGTGGATCCTCAGTTTCCTACTCCCGCGTACGGCTGCCACCCTAGCCCTCAGGAAAAGTCGTTGGTAGCTGAACTCACACTCCAAGGCCCCTAAAAAATGACATCAAGCACTTCAGACTCACCCTACATAAAACCAACCCTCCACCCCGAAAACCGCTTCAAGGCGCTCACCAATAATTGCAGTGACATGCCCACCCTCTTCATCGATACCCAGGCGCCACTGGATGTGCTGGTCGACGCGGCCAACCATCGGATTCAGGCCGTGACCCAGGTGCTGGAGAACCTGTCCATGCGCGGTTCGATCGAGTGCGACTCTTTCATTCTCAGTGACTTCGCCTTGCTCTGCGCCGTTCCGTTGCGGGATGGGTGTGATGTGCTGGAGGTGATTGGGCGGCGGTTGCGGCCGCGGGCTTCGGGGGGCGTTTAGAATGGGGGGGGGTGCCCCCTTCATACTTTCCTCTTCATTGCCTTGCGAAGCGACGCCAGCGCGCAATCAAGTAGCCTTTACAGGTGTCCACTCCATGCAAAAGACGCAGAACGCAAAACCTTTGCAGGTAGCTGAATTTACCGCCGACGCTAAGCGTCTGGGTGGCTCGACATCTGCTAATCAGCGACGTTTCATGAAAGCCGCAGTGCTAAAAGGCAAGGACATGGAGCCTGTAGGCGTCATGGCTGGCGCCCGCGTTTAAAGCATAATCCTGATAAGAGCCGCCCTAAGAGCAATGCTGCTCACTTAAGAAAATGGATGGCGGCCTGACAGACTTTGCTGCCAAGCCAGTTCCCGCAATTGATCGGAGTATGTCTGCGGGAGACAGGTCGGCTGTGACGTCGCCTTCGCTGGCAAGCCACCTCCTACAATTTGATCGGAGTATGTCTGCGGGAGACAGGTCGGCTGTGATGTCGCCTTCGCTGGCAAGCCAGCTCCTACAATTAGATCGGGGTACAACTGCGGGAAACAGGTCGACCATCAGCTCGCCATGCAGAACGTAAGCGATCGGTGCACCCATCATCTCTTAAAAAATAAAAACTCAACAAATCCGTGACCGCGCCGACACCCTGTCAAAGCCTCACGGACTGAATATAGCCATGCGTAACAACCAGCCTATTACTCAACGCGAACGGACCTTCCCGGCTCAGCAACGGTTGATTTCCACGACCGATGCCAAGGGGGAGATTACCTACTGTAACGACGCCTTTGTCGAGGTCAGCGGGTTTACTCGCGAGGAGCTGATCCGTGCGCCGCATAATCTGGTGCGTCATCCCGACGTGCCTTCTGCGGTGTTCGCGCACATGTGGGGCACGCTGAAGCAAGGCTTGCCATGGATGGGCATTGTCAAGAATCGCTGCAAGAGCGGTGACCATTACTGGGTCAACGCCTATGTGACGCCGGTGTTCGACGGCCGTCAGGTGGTCGGTTACGAGTCGGTGCGGGTCAAGCCCACGGCCGAACAGATTCAACGTGCCGAAGCCCTTTACCAGCGCCTCAATCAGGGCAAGTCAGCCGTGCCTTCCATGGATAAATGGCTGCCGGTGCTGCAGGATTGGTTGCCGTTCATTCTGGTCAGCCAGCTGAGTTTCCTGATCGGGGCGTCGCTGAATTCGCAATGGGGCTTTGCCCTTGCCGCCGGGCTGTCGGTGCCGCTGGGTCTGATGGGGTTGCGCTGGCAGCAGCGCGGGCTCAAGCGTTTGTTGCGCCTGGCCGAGCAGACCACGTCGGACCCGTTGATTGCGCAGATGTATACCGACAGTCGCGGCGCTCAGGCGCGTCTGGAGATGTCGATTCTCAGTCAGGAAGCCCGTCTGAAAACCTGCCTGACCCGTCTGCAGGACACCGCCGAGCACCTGAGCGAGCAAGCGAAACAGTCCGACACCCTGGCGCACAACAGCTCCACCGGTTTGGAACGCCAGCGCGTCGAGACCGAGCAAGTGGCGACGGCGGTCAATCAGATGGCTGCCACCACGCAGGAAGTTGCCAGCCATGTGCAGCGCACGGCGGATGCGACTCAGGAGGCCAATCGCCTGACTGGTCGTGGGCGGGATATCGCTGGGGAAACTCGCGAAGCCATTCAGCGTTTGTCGACGGTGGTCGGTGAGACTGGATTGACCGTGACCCAGCTGGCCAAGGACAGTAACGAAATCGGTGGTGTGGTGGATGTGATCAAAGGCATCGCCGACCAGACTAACCTGTTGGCGCTGAACGCGGCTATCGAAGCGGCGCGTGCCGGTGAGATGGGTCGCGGGTTTGCGGTGGTGGCCGATGAAGTGCGGCAACTGGCGCAACGTACCAGTGAGTCCACTGGGCAGATTCATGCGCTGATTGCCAAGCTGCAGCAAACCGCCAGTACCGCGGTGCAAACCATGGAGGCCGGGCATCGCCAGGCCGAGGAAGGTGTGGCGCGGGTGTTGGAAGCGGACCAGGCGCTGGTGGGGATCAGTGAAGCGGTAGCCCACATCACCGATATGACTATTCAGATTGCGGCGGCGACTGAAGAGCAAAGTGCGGTGGCTGAAGAGATCAGCCGAAACATCAGCAACATCTCGCATTTGGCGGATCAGACTTCGGTGCAGGCGCAACATTCGGCGTTGTTGAGTGAAGAGCTGACGAAGACGGCGAATACCCAGTATTCGTTGGTGGAGCGGTTTAATCGCTGATTGCTGTTTAGGTAAAAAACCGGGCGCTGATGCGCCCGGGTTTGTTTTTGAGGTATCTACACATCTTTCAGGAGCTGCCAAATACTGTGGTGAGCAGGTTGCCCCTGTAGGAGCTGGCTTGCCAGCGAAGAGGCCAGCACATTCAACATTGATGTCGACTGACCTGACGCATTCGCTGGCAAGCCAGCTCCTACAGGGGGCGAACCCAATCACCATAGGCAAGCTCTCGCGCCACAGGTTGGCTGGATATCTGGGGTGTGATGCCTTGAAAGACTTGCGCCCCTTGACGTAAACGTCAACCTGCCATTAGCTTAGCGCCATGACCTTTTTCGAGCGCTTCCATGAGCAGCCAGACCTATAGCATTTCCGACCTCGCCCGCGAGCTCGACATCACCACCCGGGCCATTCGCTTTTATGAAGAGCAAGGGCTGCTCAGCCCTGAGCGGCGTGGGCAGGAGCGCATCTATTCGCCGCGGGACAAGGTCAGCTTGAAGTTGATTTTGCGGGGTAAGCGTATTGGTTTTTCGCTGGCGGAATGCCGTGAGTTGATTGAGCTTTACGATCCTACGGGTGGCAATCAGAAGCAGCTGCAGACGATGCTGAACAAAATCGCTGAGCGGCGGGAGCAGCTTGAGCAGCAGATGCTGGATATCGAGCAGATGAAGCTGGAGTTGGATACGGCTCAGGAGCGGTGTAGTCAGGCGTTGGAGTTGACGATTAAGAGTCAGCAAGCCGTTTAATAGGTCAACACAATACCTCCTGTAGGAGCGAGCTTGCTCGCGATGGACTTGAGGGCGCCGCGTGCATCCAGGCAGCACTCGTTATCGTTAACGTCCATCGCGGGCAAGCCCGCTCCCACAGGATTTTTTTCCACAGGTTTTTTCCACAGTTTTTTCCCCCCACAGGGTTTTCTGAGCATTCAGATCATTCAGCACAGGTCGATTCCCATGTCCCTACCTACTCACGTACGCCTGGTCGAAGTCGGCCCTCGCGACGGTCTGCAAAATGAAGCCCAGCCCATCAGTGTCGCGGACAAGGTGCGGTTGGTCGATGCGCTGACCGCTGCTGGCCTGGGCTATATCGAGGTCGGCAGTTTTGTTTCGCCCAAATGGGTGCCGCAGATGGCCGGTTCCGCCGAGGTGTTTGCGCAGATCCAGCGCAAGCCCGGGGTGACTTATGCCGCGCTCGCGCCCAATCTTCGCGGGTTTGAGGATGCGGTGGCTGCTGGGGTCAAGGAGGTTGCGGTGTTTGCTGCGGCGTCCGAGGCGTTTTCCCAGCGCAATATCAATTGCTCGATCAGTGAAAGCCTGGCGCGTTTTGTGCCGATCATGGACGCGGCGAAGCAGCACGGGGTGAGTGTGCGGGGTTATGTGTCCTGTGTGCTGGGCTGCCCTTATGAGGGTAACGTCGCACCGGAGCAAGTGGCGCGGGTCGCGCGCGAGCTCTATGCGATGGGCTGCTATGAAGTGTCGTTGGGCGACACTATCGGCACCGGGACGGCCGGGGCTACCCGCAAGTTGATTGAGGTGGTATCAGCCGATGTGCCGCGGGAAAAACTCGCCGGGCACTTCCACGACACCTATGGCCAGGCCATGGCCAATATCTACGCCAGTCTGCTGGAGGGGGTCTCGGTGTTCGACAGCTCGATCGCCGGCCTCGGCGGTTGCCCCTATGCCAAGGGCGCCAGCGGTAACGTGGCCACCGAAGATGTGGTGTACCTGCTCAATGGCCTGGGCATCGACAGTGGTATCGACCTGGAGGCCTTGATTGTGGCCGGCCAGCAAATAAGCACGGTGCTGGGACGGGCCAGCGGTTCGCGCGTGGCCAGGGCGCGTAGCGCGCAGTGAGTGGGCGGATGTGTCGGGGTGTTACCGCAACGTCCGAATGTGGGGGACAAGCGAGTAACACGGAAACAAATCAGCGAATTTTGGCGACAGGAAAAATCCTGAAAAATCTCAACTAGTTGATTTTAAAGGGTTTTCAAAAGTTGGCACGGCTCCTGCTATCTCTATGGCATAACAAGAACAAAAAAAAACGTTCCAACCCTAATAAAAATAAGACGTAACGACTCTGACATAACAAAAACAACACGGCAGAGACGCAGCTAACAGATTTTTTTGGAGAGGATGTGCTTTTCAGGGTGCTTTTCGGAGTGACCCGCAACCGGGCAGAGAATAATAAAACTACCTTCAGGTAGCTCCCGAACTGGTTGGATCGCTTGGCGAGAAAGTAGATCAGCGCTCAAAAAAATACGTTTGCTCTTGATCCCGGATGGGGGTCGATAAAAACAGCGGTAAAGGGTCACGGTTTCTAAAAACAAAAACAGACCGCCCCTCAATAATAAAAAAAGAGCACGCAACGACAAAATTAAAGGGGAGCTTCGGCTCCCCTTTGTGCTTTCTGGTGTTTGTGATTCCCCCTCCCCCTGTGTAACCCGTCCGGCCTGCATCCACTCCTGACGGCCTCCAAAGTCATGGATGGGTTCTGACTAGGTCCCTGATTTCCTCGTTGCGTCTGGCTATTCCGTCGCGGAGGAGTAAGCGGTTGGATTCTGCTACTTGGATCCGGACGAGTTGCTGGATTTGCTGAATTTCCACATGAAGGGCATCGATTCGGAGCTGAGGATCTGCTGGCGGGGCTAGTCGCCTGGCGTCTTCAAAATAGCCCGGCGGTTGCTCCATTGGGGTGTAGGGCGGCGCTGGGGTATAGGGTGGAGGTGCTTCGTTTAATTCCGATTGTGACATGCCGCTATAAGGCCTGGCAGTCGGCTGTTCTGAATACAGAGGAGGTGCAGCAGGGGCCCTGCTTGCTTGAGGTGGCGTGACACCTATTGGCGTTTGAACTGCGACATCAGTGTTCTGAATTGCTTGGGCCCTACGCGGTGTCCGTCTTAGCGAATTGCGCAATGACCTCCAGAAATGGCCTGTAGGGTCAGTTCGATTGACCGGATCCCCAACGCAATAGGCATAGGCATTCAATCCGCCTTTCCCGAACGGACTCCAACTGTCGGGGCTGTCAAACCGCATCAACACTGGGTTAAACGCCCGATAGCCATTCCCTAACAAGTAGTGCCCGGTTACCGGGTCGGGCTGTTCGCCATTGAAGGCGAGCAGGCTGAACAAACCGCCTTTGGGAGAGCGATGGCCGTAAGGTGTGTAGGCGAAGGGATGAGGCGGTGTTACGTCCAGTACATTCAATACCGAACGTTGTTGATCGGTGGCGAGCAGGGTTGTTTTCACAGTGTCACCCTGCCTCTGTTGCTGTGACAGCAGTTGATCTTCGTGCTGCATGATCGAACGCTTGATAGCGCCTTGAATCTCGGTGGCCAATCGATCTTTGAGGTAGAAGCGCTGGACGTTGGCTTGCGCTGACGGTAGGCGATCAACCAGTCGATCAAGGGGATCGTACTGATAACGGCAGAGAGTTTCCCGGGCGGTCTGCATGAGGCAGCTCCATGAAGGACTGTGTCGATTCAGAGCTTTACTGTGATGCAATCGTCGAGGATTGCCTACTGGCAGAACTGATAGGGGGTGGGCGCCTTGTCCGGCTGTCATTCCCTGCTTGCTGAGGGGTTTGGCATAAAGACCAAGATGTGGGGGCGGGTTTGCTGGCGATAGCGGTGTGTCTGTCTGCATATCTGCTGGATGTGCCGGCCTCTTCGCTGGCAAGCCAGCTCCTACAGGGGGGCTGCGGTGGTCACAAGATTTCGGGGCAGCCTCGGTCAATTGTAGGAGCCGGCTTGCTGGCGATAGCGGTGTGTCTGCCGGCAGATTGGTTGAATGTGCCGGCCATTTCGCGAGCAGGCTCGCTCCCACAGTGGATGGGTGTCGTGCCGTCGTCTAGTGATCGACACAGAACCTGTGGGAGCGGGCTTGCCCGCGATGGCGGACGGACATTCAACATGGATGTCGGCTGGACTGGCCTATTCGCGAGCAAACTCGCTCCTACAGGGGTGGGGTCAGGTTTTGTTGATGCGCAGTTCTTCGATGCTGATTTCGCGCATGCGGAATTTCTGGATTTTGCCGGTCACGGTCATGGGGAACTCTTCGACGAATTTGAAGTGACGCGGTGTCTTGAAGTGGGCGATGCGTTCTTTGCACCAGGCTTGCAGTTCTTGCTCGGTGGCGCTGTGGCCGGGGTGGAATTTGATCCAGGCGACGATTTCTTCGCCGTAGCGCGAACACGGGATGCCGATCACTTGCACGTCGGCCACGGCCGGGTGGGTGAAGAAGAATTCTTCCAGTTCGCGCGGGTAAATGTTTTCACCGCCGCGGATGATCATGTCTTTATTGCGGCCGGCGATGCATACGTAGCCCTCGTCGTTCATGCTTGCCAGGTCGCCGGTGTGCATCCAGCCGGCCTGGTCGATGGCTTCGGCGGTGCCTTGCGGGTTGTTCCAGTAGCCGAGCATCACGCTGTAGCCGCGGGTGCACAGTTCGCCGATGGTGCCGCGGGGTACCAGGTTGCCGGCCTCGTCGATGATTTTGCTTTCCAGTTGCGGCTGGGTGCGGCCGACGGTAGTGACGCGCAGCTCGAGGTCGTCCGACGGGCCGGTCTGCAGCGACACCGGGCTGGTTTCCGTCATGCCGTAGGCGATCTGGACTTCACTCATGTGCATGTCGCTGATGACCCGGCGCATCACTTCGATCGGGCAGGTGGCCCCGGCCATGATCCCGGTGCGCAGGCTCGACAGGTCGAATTCGGCGCGCTGGGGTTGGTCGAGCAGGGCGATGAACATGGTCGGTACGCCGTAGAGCGCGGTGGCCTGTTCTTCGGCGACGGTGGTCAGGGTCAGCAGCGGATCGAACGCGTCGTTGGGGTAGATCATGGTGCTGCCGTGGGTGATGCAGCCCAGGTTGCCCATGACCATGCCGAAGCAGTGGTACAGCGGCACCGGGATCACCAGGCGATCATTGGCGGTCAGGCCGAGGCTTTCGCCGACCATGTAGCCGTTGTTGAGAATGTTGTAGTGGCTGAGGGTCGCGCCCTTGGGGAAGCCGGTGGTGCCGGAGGTGTACTGGATGTTCACGGCCTGGTCGAAATGCAGGCTGTCCTGGCGTTCGTGCAGTTGTTCGGCGGACACGTTGCTGGCCAGATCGGTCAGCTGCGACCAGGGCAGGAAACCCGCTGGCGGCTGGGCGTCGAGGCTGATCACCCCGCGCAGGTCCGGCAGGCGCTCGCTGCGCAATTGACCGGTGGCGTGCTGCGCCAGTTCCGGCACCAGGCCCTGCACCATCGCGTGATAGTCGGAGGTTTTGAAGGCGCCGGCGCAGACCAGCCATTGGCAGCCGGATTGCTTCAATACGTATTCCAGTTCGGAGCTGCGGTACGCCGGGTTGATGTTGACCAGGATCACGCCGATTTTCGCGCTGGCGATCTGGCTGATGCACCATTGGGCGCAGTTGGGGGCCCAGATGCCGAGGCGATCGCCGGTCTGCAGGCCCAGGGCCAATAGCGCCCTGGCGTGCAGGTCCACGGCGTCGGCCAATTGCAGCCAGGTGTAGCGCAGTTGTTGATGGCGTACGACCAGTGCCTCCCCGGTCGGGTACTGCGCGACGGTGTTGTCGAACGCCTGGCCGATGGTCATCGCCAGCAAGGCTTTGTCCTGGGAACCGCGGGTGTAGCTGCGCTGCGGGCTTGCAGTGGGTTGATCCATGACGACCCCTATTGTCTTTATTTATGGGTTGGGCGACGGTCACCTGTGGGGGCGGGTTTGTTTGTGAAGAGGTCGGTACGTTCAACATTGATGTTGACTGGTCTGACGTCTTCGCGGGCAAGCCCGCTCCCACAGGGTTCAGCTGTGGACGGTCCCTTGTAGGAGCGAGCTTGGTCCGGGCGGCGTTCCGACGAAGGACGTGAGGGCGCCGCGTGAATCCAGGCAGCACTCGTTATCGTTAACGTCCTTCGTCGGAACGCCGCCCGGACCAAGCTCGCTCCTACAGGGGTCCGTGTTTACATCTGAGCTGGCTCTAATGTCGCTCAAGTTGACGTTAACGTAAAGGGTGATTGACAGCCATTCGTCTCAGGTTTACGTTAACGTAAAGGTGATAGCCGGATCACGGCCCTCCCCTACCCTACAAAAAAGCCAAAAGGTGACCCATGAGCTATCCATCCCTGAATTTTGCCCTCGGTGAAACCATCGACATGCTGCGCGATCAGGTTCAGTCCTTCGTCGCCAAGGAGATCGCCCCGCGCGCCGCTCAGATCGACATCGACAACCTGTTCCCGGCGGACCTGTGGCGCAAGTTCGGCGACATGGGCCTGTTGGGGGTCACCGTGCCGGAAGAGTACGGCGGCGCTGGCCTGGGTTACCTGGCCCACGTCGTGATTATGGAAGAAATCAGCCGCGGCTCGGCGTCGGTGGCGCTGTCCTACGGCGCGCATTCGAACCTGTGCGTGAATCAGATCAACCGCAACGGCAATCACGAGCAGAAAACCAAGTACCTGCCGAAGCTGATCAGCGGCGAGCACATCGGCGCCCTGGCCATGAGCGAGCCGAATGCCGGCTCCGACGTGGTGTCGATGAAGCTGCGCGCCGACAAGCGCGGCGATCACTACGTGCTCAACGGCAGCAAGACCTGGATCACCAACGGTCCGGACGCCAACACCTACGTGATTTACGCCAAGACCGACCTGGAAAAGGGCCCGCATGGCATCACCGCGTTCATCGTCGAGCGCGATTCGAAAGGCTTCAGCCGCAGCAATAAATTCGACAAGCTGGGCATGCGCGGTTCCAACACCTGCGAGTTGTTTTTCGATGACGTGGAAGTGCCGGAAGAGAACATCCTCGGCGTGCTCAACGGCGGCGTGAAAGTGCTGATGAGCGGCCTCGACTACGAGCGCGTGGTCCTGTCCGGTGGCCCGACCGGGATCATGCAGGCCTGCATGGACCTGATCGTGCCGTACATCCACGACCGCAAGCAGTTCGGCCAGAGCATCGGCGAATTCCAGTTGATCCAGGGCAAGGTCGCCGACATGTATACCCAGCTCAACGCCAGCCGCGCCTACCTGTATGCAGTGGCCCAGGCCTGCGAGCGCGGCGAGACTGCCCGCAAGGACGCCGCCGGAGTCATCCTCTACAGCGCCGAATGTGCGACCCGAATGGCTCTGGATGCGATCCAGATTCTCGGCGGCAACGGCTACATCAACGAATTCCCCGCCGGTCGCCTGCTGCGCGACGCCAAGTTGTACGAAATCGGCGCGGGCACCAGTGAGATCCGGCGCATGCTGATCGGTCGCGAACTGTTCAACGAAACGAAATAAATTTCGTTAGCGGCAAGCGGCAAGTTTCAAGCGGCAAGAAGACTGCGCGCTTGCTTTTGACTTGTAGCTTGCAACTTGAAGCTGCTACGGAGTAGCCCGATGATTTTGCATACCCAGCTAAACCCTCGTTCGGCGGAGTTCGCCGCCAACAGCGCGGCGATGCTCAAACAGGTCGACGCCCTGCATACCCTGCTCGCCCAAGTGCAGCAAGGTGGTGGCCCGAAGGCGCAAGAACGCCACACCTCCCGGGGCAAATTGCTGCCCCGTGAGCGGATCAATCGCCTGCTCGATCCGGGCTCGCCGTTTCTGGAAATCAGCCAACTGGCGGCCTACGCGGTGTATGGCGAAGACGTGCCGGCCGCGGGCGTGATTGCCGGGATCGGCCGGGTCGAGGGCGTCGAATGCATGATCGTCGCCAACGATGCCACGGTCAAAGGGGGCTCGTATTACCCGCTGACCGTGAAAAAACACCTGCGCGCCCAGACCATCGCCCAGCAGAACCGCCTGCCGTGCATCTATCTGGTGGACTCCGGTGGCGCCAACCTGCCGCGCCAGGATGAAGTGTTCCCCGACCGTGAGCACTTCGGCCGGATCTTCTTCAACCAGGCCAACATGAGTGCCATGGGCATTCCGCAGATTGCCGTGGTGATGGGCTCGTGCACCGCCGGTGGTGCATATGTACCGGCGATGGCCGACGAAGCGATCATGGTGCGCCAGCAGGCGACGATTTTCCTCGCCGGCCCGCCGCTGGTGAAAGCCGCGACCGGTGAAGTGGTCAGCGCCGAAGACCTCGGTGGGGCCGATGTGCACTGCAAGATTTCCGGGGTGGCCGACCATTACGCCGAGAGCGATGAACACGCCCTGGCCATTGCCCGGCGCAGCATCGCCAACCTCAACTGGCGCAAGCTCGGTGAGGTGCAGCAGCGCACGCCGATTGCCCCGCTCTACGCCAGCGACGAGTTGTATGGCGTGGTGTCGGCGGACGCCAAGCAGCCGTTCGATGTGCGTGAAGTGATTGCGCGGCTGGTCGACGGTTCGGTGTTCGATGAGTTCAAGGCGCTGTTCGGTACGACCCTGGTCTGTGGCTTTGCGCACTTGCACGGTTACCCGATCGCGATCCTCGCCAACAACGGCATCCTGTTCGCCGAAGCCGCGCAGAAAGGCGCGCACTTCATCGAGCTGGCGTGTCAGCGCGGCATTCCGTTGCTGTTCCTGCAGAACATCACCGGGTTCATGGTCGGGCAGAAATACGAAGCCGGCGGCATTGCCAAGCACGGCGCGAAACTGGTGACCGCGGTCGCCTGCGCCAAGGTGCCGAAGTTCACGGTGATCATCGGCGGCAGTTTCGGTGCCGGTAACTACGGCATGTGCGGCCGGGCTTACGACCCGCGCTTTTTGTGGATGTGGCCGAATGCGCGGATCGGCGTGATGGGCGCCGAACAGGCGGCCGGGGTGCTGGTACAGGTCAAGCGTGAGCAGGCCGAGCGCAGTGGCCAGGGTTTCAGTGCGGAGCAGGAAGCGCAGATCAAGCAACCGATTCTCGACCAGTATGAGGAACAGGGGCATCCCTATTACTCCAGCGCACGGCTGTGGGACGACGGTGTCATCGACCCGGCGCAGACCCGCGATGTGTTGGCCCTGGCCTTGTCGGCGTCGTTGAACGCGCCAATCGAACCGAGCCGCTTCGGCGTGTTCCGGATGTGATCCTGATGTGAATCTGATCTGATCCTGTAGGAGCGAGGCTTGCCCGCGAAGGAAGCACCGCGGTGTATCTGTTGCACCGCGTCATGCCTGTTCGCGGGCAAGCCTCGCTCCTACAGGGAAGAGTTGTGGAGACGGACGAATATGAGCGACTTCAATACGCTGGAACTGCTGACCGACCCGCGGGGTTTTGCGACCCTGTGGCTCAGCCGTGAAGAAAAGAACAACGCGTTCAACGCCGAGATGATCCGCGAACTGATCCTCGCCCTGGACAAGGTGTCGGGCGATGCCAGCCTGCGCTTCCTGCTGGTGCGCGGTCGCGGCAAGCACTTCAGTGCCGGTGCCGACCTGGCCTGGATGCAGCAATCGGCCGAGCTCGATTACCACACCAACCTCGACGACGCCCGGGAACTGGCGGAGTTGATGTACAACCTGGCGAAGCTGAAAATCCCGACGCTGGCGGTGGTGCAAGGCGCAGCCTTTGGCGGCGCGTTGGGCCTGATCAGTTGCTGCGACATGGCGATCGGTGCCGATGAGGCGCAATTCTGCCTGTCGGAAGTGCGCATCGGCCTGGCCCCGGCGGTGATCAGCCCGTTCGTGGTGCAAGCCATCGGCGAACGGGCGGCACGCCGCTATGCGCTGACCGCCGAGCGCTTCGGCGGGCAGCGGGCGCGGGAGATCGGCTTGTTGTCGGAGAGCTATCCGGGCAATGAGCTGGAACAACGCGTCGAGCAGTGGATCGACAATCTGTTGCTCAATAGCCCGGCGGCCATGCGCGTCAGCAAGGACTTGCTGCGTGAAGTCGGCAACGGCGCGCTGACCCCGGCGCTGCGGCGCTACACCGAAAACGCGATCGCGCGCATCCGCGTCAGCCCTGAAGGCCAGGAAGGTCTGCGGGCCTTTCTGCAAAAGCGTGCGCCGAACTGGCAAGCCGCAACCACCCCCAAGGAGTCGCGTTGATGAGCGCACCTGTTCTCACTACCCTGCTGGTGGCCAACCGCGGCGAAATCGCCTGCCGGGTGATGCGCACCGCCAAGGCCCTGGGCCTGACCACCGTGGCCGTGCACAGCGCCACTGACCGCGACGCGCGCCATAGCCGCGAAGCGGATATCCGCGTCGACCTCGGCGGCAGCAAAGCCGCCGACAGCTACCTGCAGATCGACAAACTGATCGCCGCGGCCCAGGCCAGTGGCGCCCAGGCGATCCATCCGGGTTATGGCTTCCTGTCCGAGAACGCCGGGTTCGCCCGCGCCATCGAAGCCGCCGGCTTGATCTTCCTCGGCCCACCCGCCTCGGCCATCGACGCTATGGGCAGTAAATCCGCGGCCAAAGCCTTGATGGAAACCGCGGGCGTGCCGCTGGTGCCGGGTTACCACGGCGAAGCCCAGGACCTCGAGACCTTCCGCGACGCTTGCGAACGCATCGGCTACCCGGTGCTGCTCAAGGCCACGGCGGGCGGCGGCGGCAAAGGCATGAAAGTGGTCGAAGACGTCAGCCAACTCGCCGAAGCGCTGGCATCTGCCCAGCGTGAAGCGCAGTCGTCGTTCGGCGATTCGCGGATGCTGGTGGAGAAATACCTGCTCAAGCCGCGCCATGTGGAGATCCAGGTGTTCGCAGACCAGCATGGCCACTGCCTGTACCTCAATGAACGTGACTGCTCGATTCAGCGTCGGCACCAGAAAGTCGTCGAGGAAGCCCCCGCCCCGGGCCTGAGCCCGGAACTGCGGCGCGCCATGGGCGAGGCCGCGGTGCGTTCGGCCCAGGCCATCGGTTATGTCGGCGCTGGCACCGTGGAGTTTCTGCTGGATGCGCGCGGCGAGTTCTTCTTCATGGAGATGAACACCCGCCTGCAAGTCGAACACCCGGTCACCGAAGCCATCACCGGCCTCGACCTGGTGGCCTGGCAGATTCGCGTGGCGCGCGGTGAAGCGCTGCCGATGACCCAGGAACAGGTGCCGCTGCTCGGCCATGCGATTGAAGTGCGGCTGTACGCCGAAGACCCGGGCCACGATTTCTTGCCGGCCACCGGGCGCCTGGAGTTGTATCGCGAATCCGCGCCCGGTCCGGGACGTCGGGTGGACAGTGGTGTGGAAGAAGGCGACGAGATCTCGCCGTTCTATGATCCGATGCTCGGCAAGCTGATTGCCTGGGGCGAGGACCGTGAACAGGCGCGGTTGCGGTTGCTCCGCATGCTCGATGAGTTTGCGATCGGCGGGCTCAAGACCAACATCAACTTCCTGCGCCGGATCATCGGCCACCCGGCGTTTGCCGCGGCGGAACTGGATACCGGGTTCATTCCGCGTTATCAGGAGCAACTGCTGCCGGACGCTTCGGACCTCAGTGACGATTTTTGGCAAGCCGCCGCTCAAGCATTTGCCCAGAGCCAGCCGGGTTCTGCGCGCACTGATGACCTGAGTTCGCCGTGGGGGATCGGCAATGGTTTCCGTGCCGGACTGCCGAGCGAAATCACTCTGCACTTGAGTTGCGAGGGACAAGACCGGGCGCTGACGTTGGGTGCCGTTGGTGCCCACACGGCACAACTCAAGGGCGAACAGCTGCTGACCGAGCACAACGGCGTGCGCCGCCAGCATCGGGCGATCCGTCGGGGTGACAGCGTGTATCTGCACTGGGCCGGTGAATTGCGCCGCATCGAGTCCTACGACCCGATCAGTGCCGTCGAAGCCAGTCACAGCCATCAGGGAGGGCTTGCCGCGCCGATGAATGGCAGCATCGTGCGCGTGCTGGTGGAGGCCGGGCAATCGGTCGAAGCCGGGGCGCAACTGGTGGTGCTGGAAGCGATGAAGATGGAGCACAGCATCCGTGCGCCCCATGCCGGGGTGATCAAGGCGCTGTATTGCCAGGAAGGCGAGATGGTCAGCGAAGGCAGTGCGCTGGTCGAACTGGAAGAAGCGTGAGCTGAAGGAAGAAGCGTGAGCTGAAGATCGGTCCTGCGCCTGGCGCGGACCGATCCGGCTAGAACCTGATTGTGGCCTGGACCACCACGCCGATGATTCGGCATTGCGGGGTGTACAGGGCTTTGGGGTAGGTCGGATTGAGCGGGACCAGGTAACGCTGCCCGCCCTCCTCGATCAGCTTGCGAAACGTGGCCTCGGCGCTGTCCGGCCACTGGGCGATCACCAGTTTGCCCGGCAGCGCTTCCACGGCCGGGTCCACCAGGATCAACATGCCTTCGGCAATGCTCAGGCCCGTCGGTGCCGTCATCGCATCGCCTGTCACCTCCAGCCAGAACGCCGCGCCCAGGGCCGGGTAATCGGACAGTTCGAAACGCGCCTGCCCGTAGGCCGCCGGCTCGTCTTCACGCACCTCTGCGGTGGCGCGCCAGCCACTGACCGGATAACGGAAGTACGGGTTGTACTTTTGCGCCAGATCCAGGCCGTCGGCCTGCGAGGCGTCCGGCTCGCGGATCACCAGCGCCACCTCGAGAAAGTCCAGGCCCAGCGCCTGCAGCACCCGATTCATGTCATCGATGCCGGGCTGGCGACGTTTGTTCAGCCAATGGCCAATGCCGCCCTGGGACATCCCGACGCGCTCGGCGAGTATCTCTTGAGTGATTTTGAGTTCACTCATCTTGGCCTTGACCAATTCAATCCATTTATCCATGTGCGGCACGATACGTGGGTGCCTCCGGTCATCAAAACACAACTTGTAGTATTTAAATTCTCGTCACAAATACACTTTGTACTAGGATTGTTTCACGGATATGAACCCAACACGGAGCTTGCCATCACCATGACCAATCCCAGCCATGACCTGCCAGACATGCCGATCGACACCACCCTCACCTCGCCCGAAGGCTTTGCGGCCGCGCAGAGAGCGCTGGACTATTACTTGAAACCTGCTGTTTCAGAGGAAGTGGTCGAAGAACGCTTCTTTGATGTGAGGCGCAATATCAGCAGTGAAGAGGCACTGGTCCATGCCTCGGACCTGCTGCGTTGTGCAGCCGCCACCGCCAACGAGTCGGGCAATAACCTTCAGGGCGCCAACCGGCATCTGGCTTTTTCGACGGTGCACATGATCGAGATGGCCCGGGCGCTGGTGGACCGGTCCCTTGAGTGTGCTCAGAACGGCTGAGAACGGGGATGAGTTCGAAGGAATACGGGAAAGAAATTTCGATCTCGCAGATTAAATCATTCCTGATTAAGTCTTATCTCCCACTTGCAGAGACTCATTCTCTGTACCCATATTTTTTCTTTCGAAGCATTGAGCATCATGTTTAGAACCTAGCTGTTGCAGCATCAATCATAAAGGAGAAACTCATGCCACAAAACGGTATTACCCTACCTCCTACAGTCGTGACACCTGATCCGCAACTTCCCGATCCCCCAGCCCCTTTCCCTGGAGGTGGAGTGTTTGCCAGGCCACTTCCATGGGATGGCAAAAATCTCGCCAACTCTGAAATCGATGCGTTTTTCAATAAAAAAAATATTAGGTCTCAGCACCTTACAATGTCGGTGTTAGCAACTGTCATCAACGCTCAAAGTTATATCGAGAATTCCTATACGGCTTACCTGCCGCAATTGACGGCGGATGTTGATGCCGAAATAATTTCTGCACTAGGGCCTAATTCTCTCTCTGCGTTTGAAAAGGCCAAGACTGAAAAATCCATCGTCGATAGTCTGATTGCGCAGAACACCGTGGAGCTGGCCAACAGCAACGCAGCCGCTAATGCCTTTTTTGGTAGGAATATGCTGGCGGTGAGAATAGAACAAAACTCGGTGGATTTTTTAAATATTCTTCTTGGTAGCTCAAGTGCGCCCATCGAAATTTACAGGAGCTGGGAAGCGTCAATTGCAGCGACCTATAGGGCAAAAGTCCTCGAAATGAAGATCCGAATTCTTACCGAAAAGTCCGCAGTACTGGCCCAGACCGTTGCTACTGCCCAAGCCGAGGAGGACACACGCCTAGCGGCAGAAGCCGTTGAACAGGCACGCATTGCAGCAGAAGCAGAAGCGCAACGCATAGCCGCCGAAGCTGCAGAACAAGCTCGACTGGCCGCTGAGGCAGAGGCCCAACGCGTAGCTGCCGAAGCCGCTGAACAGGCACGCATTGCAGCAGAAGCAGAAGCAGAAGCAGAAGCAGAAACACAGCGTGTGACGCAACAGCAAGCCGCTCGGCAGACCGTGTTCAGCGCAGCCGGTACTTTCGCTATTCCTGCCAATGCCAGCGCTATCTCAGTGGTCGGACAAGGGCTTGTTCAGGTAGGTGAAGGTGCAGCCACCCTGGCTCAAGCTATCGCCAAAGCCATTGCTGAGCTGGGCCGGATAGCCCTGGCAGGCCCTGGCGCATACATCGCCGCGTTTGTCTCATTAGCGCTGTACTCCAGCTCGACAGCTGACGACTCACATGACCGTACGCCTGACCGTATCCGCTATGGTTTTGGCACGAATGCCGATCAGTTGGGGCTCCCGCCCGGTACGGACCTGCAAAGCATTGCTTCGGCACAAGGCACAGTCGAATTGCCATTGCGTTTGACCAACGAAGTCAAAGGTGATCGATCGGTCATCTCTGTGGTCAGTACCGATGGTGTGAGTGTACCGAAGGGTGTTCCTGTACGAGCCGCAACGCTTAATTCCACGACAGGTCTGTATGAGGTGGTATTGACCAGCACTATCCCCGATCAGCCGCCAATCACTTTGACCTGGACGCCTGGCGATGCGCCGGGGAGTGATAACCCATCGAGCACAACACCTGCCGTACCTCAAGAAATCCCGGTATACACCGGCATCGCTCTCCAACCGATCAAGGTTGAGGCTGAGACCTACCCAGGTGCACTACCCACAGCGAATGACTTGATAATCTGGTTTCCACTAGACTCAGGGATTGCGCCGGTCTATGTGATGTTAAACTCTCCGTATGAGGGGGCAATAACCAAAGGAGAGCACAGCGGGCGAATGTACAATCCCGACAAAGCTGGAGGCCCAACCCAAAACCTCGATTGGACAACAGCGTCGGTTACTCAGGACGGCATTGATTTGGTTAAGCTGCATACTGGACGGTTCGACCCATCCGATGCAAATACAATAATGATCGACCGTCTGGACAAAATTCTACGAGGCGAAATATCCATTACTGATGTCGATAAACGATTCTACACCCACGAAATCAGGGAGCTAGAGCGGTATAGAGCATTAGGAGTTATAGATGGGACAGCGCCAAAAGACAATGGTACTACCTGGAACAATACTCATGCAGCGACATTAGAGGACTACAAGCTAAAAGATGGTTTTGATTTGTTCTATACGCCAGAAGCGATAGAGGCAGACAGAGTACAGACTGAGAGGGAAGGAAAATGAGCACTATCAATGATGTGATTGTTTCAGAAGAACCTAGAGACGTTATCCTTTTCCTCACCAAAAGTGAAAGTGGCATCTCGTATCCACGACTGGATGGGCTTTACAACAGAAATGGCTGGGTTAAAATCTCTAATAACCTAGAACTTTTGAAGCTTGTTAGCAACATGGTGAACGGAGGATTTATAGTCGATACCGGCGGAGGGTTAAGAAAAGGCCCTAATTGGAAGGAACCGGCTTTCATCACTGAAAAAAAATACTCTTTTGAATAAAGTGTGATGGCGTTGTGAAAAAATCCAGCTTTGGGGAAGATCTGAAGTCCCCAGCGATTTTTGATGCCCTCACTACTCGACGCTCAAAAAATTAGAAGTCGAACATTGGCCGCAGTACCCACCAGGCTATGCACCAGGCCGGATTCGGCGTCGAGGGGCCCAACCGGCATCTGGCCTTTTCGACGGTGCACATGATCGACATGGCCAGGGCGCTGGTGGATCGGTCCCTGGAGAGTGCTCAGAACGGTTGAAAACGAGGAGGCTTTCGAGAAGGACGGGAAAGAATTTTCCAATCGCGCAGATAAAAACATTTGACTTGCAAACGAGAATGATTATTATTGCATGCAGCTGGTCGCGAGATCAGTCGATTGTCCAAGGGACCTTAGGTCGGTCTCCTGGACACTCTCCTCATCAGGCTAATCACGGTTTTTGACCCGGCTTTTTGCCGGGTCTTTTTTTGCCAGTTTTTCTGGCTTTTACCTTCAGGCTAATGAAGTCTTTTGGTGTTACAAATCCGAATGGCGCGGATGATATCAAAAGAATATCCGTTGGCAAGAGAGGCCCGGCATCATTGGCCCAAACTAATCAAAAATAGCACTTGAGAATCAATCGCACAGTCTCTAAGCTGCCTCGGCGTCAAGGACGACGCCCCCCCTTTCAGCCCGCAATTTCCCCCGGTTTTTCCCTTCCCAGCGTGTAAAGTACCAGCCATAAAAATCATATTCAGGAATCGACTATGACCGTGGCCAAATCCTCTCTCGACATCAGCGCCAACTTCGACAGCGGCAACATTGAAGTGCTCGATATCAGCAACCCGCTGCAGGCGTTGCTGGCCATCCGGCCGGACACCCGCAGCCAGCACTTCCAGTGGTTTCACTTCAAGGCCAGCGGCCTGCATGTCGGCCAGGAACACTGGTTCCGCCTGAACAATGCGAGCAAATCCTCGTACAACAAGGCCTGGGACGGTTACCAGGCGGTGGCGTCCTATGACCACGTCAACTGGTTCCGCGTGCCGACCATCTTCGAGGGCGACTGCCTGCGTTTCAGCCTCGAAACCACCGCCACCCATGCCTGGTTTGCCTACTTCGAACCCTATAGCCGCGGTCGCCATGACTGGCTGATCGAGCAGGCGCTGGCCAAGGCCGGCACCGAGCTGCTGGCCACCGGCAAAAGCGTCGAAGGTCGGGACATCCAGCTGCTGCGCAAAGGCTCGGGCGCCGAAGGCCGGCGCAAGGTATGGATCATTGCCCAGCAACACCCCGGCGAACACATGGCCGAGTGGTTCATGGAAGGCGTGATCGAACGCCTCGAAAGGCATGACGATCCGGTGCTGCAGACATTACTGGCCAGCGCCGACCTGTACCTGGTGCCGAACATGAACCCCGATGGCGCCTTCCACGGTCACTTGCGCACCAACGCCATGGGCCAGGACCTGAACCGCGCCTGGCAGAGTGCGAGCCAGGAACTCAGTCCGGAAGTGTTGTTCGTGCAGCAGCAAATGGAGCAGTACGGGGTCGACCTGTTTCTCGACATTCATGGCGATGAAGAGATTCCTTATGTGTTCACCGCCGGTTGCGAAGGCAACCCGGGGTACACGCCGCGGATCGAGAAACTTGAAGAGCATTTCCGCAGTCATTTGAAGCACCAGACCAAGGATTTCCAGACCAGGCATGGCTATACCCGCGATCTGCCGGGCAAGGCCAATATGACGTTGGCGTGCAATGCCGTCGGGGAGAAGTTTGATTGTTTGTCGCTGACGTTGGAGATGCCGTTCAAGGACAACAACGATGCGCCGAATGCGTTGACGGGGTGGTCGGGGAAGCGGTCGAAGCAGTTGGGTAAGGATGTGTTGGCGACTGTGGCGGATGTGGTTGATAGCTTGCGCTGAAACGCCGAACCCTGTGGAGCTGGCTTGCCGGCGAAGGCGTCTTCATGGGCGATGCATGGCTCGAGGCCGCCTTCGCTGGCAAGCCAGCTCCTACATGATCAGCGTGTACAGATGGTTTGTGGTCAACGACAAACCCTTTCGCCTGCGTACAGATGGATTGCGAAAACGCTGAACCCTGTAGGAGCCGGCTTGCCGGCGAAGGCGTCTTCATGGGCGATGCAAGGCTCAAGGCCGCCTTCGCTGGCAAGCCAGCTCCTACATGATCAGCGTGTACAGATGGTTTGTGGTCAACGACAAACCCTTTCACCTGCGTACAGATGGATTGCGAAAACGCTGAACCCTGTAGGAGCCGGCTTGCCGGCGAAGGCGTCCTCATGGGCACCGCAAGGCTCGAGGCCGCCTTCGCTGGCAAGCCAGCTCCTACATGATCAGCGTATACAGATGGTTTGTGGTCAACGCCAAATATTGTCAACTGCGTACAGATGGATTGCGATAACGCGGGCGAAGGTGTTGACGCTGATACATCCAGACCCAAACCTTTACGGAATTAAGTTATCTGCGCGCTAACCTTGTTCTTTTCTACCTACACAGGAAGGCAAAGGAATGCCCACTCGTTCCCACGCGAATCAACTGCGCACCGGGCGTTACTCCCAGTCCGGACAAATCTATCTGCTCACTGCCGTCACCCATTTGCGCGAACCCGTTTTCAGCGATTGGCGAGCGGGACGTTTGGTGGTGAATCAATTTCGTCATGTTCAAACAGAGGGATACGCCGACTCCCTGGCCTGGGTAGTGATGCCCGATCACTTTCACTGGCTGGTCGAACTGCAGAACAGCACGCTGGCGCAGTTGATGCTTGCGACTAAATCCCGCAGCGCGAGAGAGATCAATGCTTATTTGGGGCGCTCGGGCCGGTTCTGGCAAAAAGGCTTCCATGATCGCGCGCTCCGCCGTGAGGAAAATCTGTTGACGGCGGCCCGTTACGTTGTCGCCAATCCCGTGCGCGCAGGCCTCGTCAGGCGCGTGCAGGATTATCCGTTATGGGATGCCGTATGGTTGTAGAGCTCGGCTTGCAGGTGAAGGCGTTTCATGGGCGATGCAGGGCTTGAGGCCGCATTCGCTGCGGTGCGGCGATCCGACAAGCCAGCTCCTACATGATCAGCGGTGTACAGAAGAATGGTGGTAAACGCCAAACCCTGTCACCGGTGTACAGATGGATTGCGAAAAACGCCGAACCTGTAGGAGCCGGCTTGCCGGCGAAGGCGTCTTCATGGGCGATGCATGGCTTGAGGCCGCCTTCGCTGCGGTGCGGCGATCCGACAAGCCAGCTCCTACACGATCAGCGGTGTGCAGATGGATTGTGGTCAACGCCAAACATTGTCACCTGCGTACAGATCGATTGCGAAAAACGTCGAACCCTGTAGGAGCCGGCTTGCCGGCGAAGGCGTCCTCATGGGCACCGCAAGGCTCGAGGCCGCCTTCGCTGGCAAGCCAGCTCCTACATGATCAGCGTGTACAGATGGTTTGCGAAAACGTCGAACCCTGTAGGAGCCGGCTTGCCGGCGAAGGCGTCTTCATGAGCGATGCATGGCTTGAGGCCGCCTTCGCTGCGGTGCGGCGATCCGACAAGCCAGCTCCTACAGGGGTGAGGGGTTAGGTGCGGTCCTTGCCGCGCAACATGCTGTCCAGTACTTCATCGCGACGTACCCAGGCGTGGAACAGCGCTGCGGCCAGGTGCAGCAATATGGTCAGGAACAATAGATACGCCAGGTAGCCATGCGCCTTGCGCAGGAACGCGAACAGCTGCGCATTGGCCGGCACGATCGAGGGCAATTGTACCGAGCTGCTGAGCATCACCGGGTCCCCCGCCGCCGAGATCATCGCCCAGCCCAGCAGCGGCAGGATCAGCATCAAGGCGTACAGCAACAAGTGCGAGGCCTTGGCCGCCAGCACTTGCCAGCCCGGCAGGTCCGCCGGCAGCGGCGGCTGTCGCGTGGAAAAGCGCACGCCGATACGCACGATCACCAGCAATAAAATGGCCACGCCCAAGGGTTTGTGCAGATTGATCAGCCATTCATGACGTTCGGACACCGAAGCGGCCATCCCCGCGCCGATAAACAGCATGGAGATGACCATCAACGCCATCAGCCAGTGCAGCAGTCGCGCCAGCGGCGCGAAATGGTTTGGATGAGCGCTCATTGACCAGACTCCTGTTTAGCGGCGGGCAACTGACTGACTTCGCTGGTGCGACGCAGGTAGGATTTGGCGTAACCGGCTGAACGCGCCGCGAGCAGCGGGTCGTCGGAGCCTTCGATCCCGGCGGGCAACACCAGCGGGTCATAGTTGATGTCTCGGCATTCGCCATTGAGTTGCGCCTGGGTGCTCTCGAGCACCAGGGTGCCGGCGTTTACGACTTTGCGGTCGCCAGGCCAAGCCTTGCTGGCGTCGTTGACCGGGTCGCCGGGGTTGGCCAAGGTGATGTTCAATTGCCAACGCAGCGGCCCTGCGGCCATCCGCTGGACCAGGTCTTTCTCGAGGAAATCGCCGCCCTCCGGTGCCGTGGCGCCTGGCGCATCCTGCGCCACCGGCACCATGCTCCAGCGCACCGCTTGCCGCTGTCCGGCGGCGTTCACCAGGTAAAACGCGTTGACGCTGTTGTAGGTTTCGGTCACGTAGCTGGCTGAGGGCTTGGCGGTTTTGACCCAGGCCAGGAAGGGTGCCGATTCCGGATGCGCACCGAAGAACGCTGGCACGGCGGCAGGATTGGGTTTGCCGGTGGCCGGGTCCGGCGACTGCGCCTGTTGGAATTGATAGAACGCCTCGGGCGTGCCCACCGGAAACACCGGCATGCTGTTCATCCCGGTGCGCCACTGTTGACCGTTGGCCTGGGTGAAACGCAGTGCCAGGCTGCGGATCGGCACGCTGTTGTCCGGCGCATAAGGGTTACCGGCCGGCAAGGCGAAACGTCCGACCACCGGGGTTTGCGGATCATTGAACACCTGGGCGCTGGAGTAGGCGCGCGCCTCGCCGCTGCTCTCGAAGTGGCCGATAACGCACACGCCTTTGGAGTGATTACGGCGGAAGCCCGGGTGCACGCCGTTGTTGGTCTCCAGCACATTGATCAGTTTTTTCGGGGTCAGACGTTGTGGATCGAGGGTGCCGTTGACGTAGGCAAAGGCCCCGGCCACTGCGGCGACCACCACGGCAATACCGGCCAGGCGCAATGTCAGGCTCGCGGCACTCAAGGGTGGCCGGGTTGGCGGTGATGAGCGATCTACCATGAAAGACTCCTGGGCCATCGGCCACAAGTGAGAAGAATCAAGCAGACGCACCCGGTGCAGGTTTATTCCATGGCCCGGTGTTTATTTTTTCAGGCGTGGAATAACCTCGGGTGCCGGGCGTCTTCCTAGTCCAGCGTAGTGACTGGTCAGGCCTTCATGAACGATATCGACGAACAACTGCGAGAAATCATCCCCAGGCTCCGACGATTCGCGGTGTCATTGACCCGCAATCCCAGCAGCGCCGACGACCTGGTGCAGTCCTGCCTGGAGCGCGCGCTGTCGAGCTGGGGCGACAAACGTCCCGAGGGCGACCTGCGTGCCTGGTTGTTTTCGATTCTGTATCGGCAGTTTCTCGATGCGCACCGGCGCTCCCGGCGGTATGCGCGGATGCTCGAATTCTTTACCGGACGCGATGATGCGCAGCCCTCGGTCGAGCGCACCGTGATCGCGCAATCGACCCTGCAGGCCTTTGATCGGCTCAACACTGAACAGCGCGCCCTGCTGCTCTGGGTCTCGGTCGAGGGCTTGAGCTACAAGGAGGTCGCCGAGATCCTCGATGTCCCGGTCGGTACCGTGATGTCGCGCCTGTCCCGGGCGCGCCAGGCCTTGCGCCAACTCAGCGATGGCGAAATCGCCCGTCCTTCCCTGCGGAGACTCAAATGATCAGCATGCCCCCAAGCGAGCGGGACCTGCACGCCTATGTCGACCACCAATTGAGCGATGACGAGCGGCGTCAGGTGGACACCTTTCTGGCCGGCAACGCTGAAGTGGCGGCCCAGGTACGGGCCTGGCAACAGGACGCTCAACAATTGCGCGCCGCCTTGAGCGGCGCCTTGCAGCGGCCGGCCAACCCGGACCTCGATCCGGCGCTGATTCGCCAGCGCCGCACACGGCAATCCCGTCGTCACCTGGCGAGCGCCGCGGTGCTGTTGATCGCGGTCAGCGTCGGCGGGTTCAGCGGTTGGCAGGCCCGGGAGATGACGCTGGTCGGTGCCCCGCTGCCGATGACCGATGCCCTGCAAGCCTATCGCCTGATTGCCCAGCAAGGCCTGCTGCCGGCTGACTACAAAGCCGGCGACGACGGCGATATGCAGGGCTGGCTCGACCGTTATTTCACCCAGGCCCATCGTTTGCCTGACCTCTCGGCTGCCGGCTTCAGACCGGCCAGCGGACGCTTGCTCAGCACCGAGCAAGGGCCGGCGGCGATGGTGGTGTATGAGGATCAGGGCGGGCACAAGATCAGCTTTTACGTACGGCCACCCGGGCCGAAAAACTTCCTGCTGCCCCGGGGCAGTCGCCGCGATGGCGAGTTGCAGGCGGAGTATTGGTCGGGGGGTGGGTATAATTATGCGATGGTCAGCCCAAGCGACACACCGGCAGCGCAGATGCTCAGGCAGACCGTGCAGTTCTGACCACCCCATCAACCCCTGCGGGAAAATCGCGGCCGGCCCCCATCAACTGTGGGAGCGAGCTTGCTCGCGAAAGCGGTCTGTCTGCCAACCCATTTGTTGAATGTACCGGCGCCTTCGCGAGCAAGCTCGCTCCCACAGGGGTCTGCGCGAGCACAAAAATGGCGGCCAGCCCCCATCAACTGTGGGAGCGAGCTTGCTCGCGAAAGCGGTCTGTCAGTCGATCGATTGGTTGAATGTGCCGGCGCCTTCGCGAGCAAGCTCGCTCCCACAGGGGATCAGCGCCGAGCACAAAAATTGCGGCCAGCCCCCATCAACTGTAGGAGCTGGCTTGCCAGCGAAGGCGGTGTGTCAGTCGATAGATGTATTGGCTGATATAACGCTTTCGCTGGCAAGCCAGCTCCTACAGGGGGCAGCGCACGGCGCAGTGGTCGGGTCGTTCGCCCTTTGGTTACACTACACCGCCGCTCGGGGGAGCCGGCCTGGACATTATGGGGTGACATCACAGTGGCCGTTCGACCGCCCAACCGTTCGCGATTCACACCACGTTGGCCTGCGTTGCGCCGCATTTTCGGCAAGGCATCGCCTGCGGCCGGCACCGCGACCGGTCGCGTCATTCACGATTACTTTCACCACAAGGCGCATGCCCAGGGCTACACCCTCAGCCACAGCCAGCAGCGAGTGATCGACTGCATGGCGCAGCACGCCACGATGTTGCTCGGATCCTCGGCGCACACCCTGCCCGGCTTGTACCTGCATGGCGCTGTGGGGCGCGGCAAGAGCTGGCTGCTCGACGGGTTTTTCCAGGCCCTGCCGATCGCGGAAAAACAGCGTCTGCACTTCCATCAGTTCTTTGCGCAACTGCATCAAGGCATGTTCAGTCATCGCGAGCAGCCCGATGCACTGGCGACCACGCTCGATGAGCTGCTGCTCGACTGCCGGGTGCTGTGTTTCGACGAGTTTCACGTTCACGATATTGGTGATGCGATGCTCATTACGCGGCTGTTCAAGGCGCTGTTCCGCCGGGGCATCCTGCTGATGGTCACCTCCAATTACCCACCCGAGGGTTTGCTGCCCAACCCGCTGTACCATGCGCGCTTCAAACCGGTGATCGACCTGATCAACACGCGGATGCAGGTCATGGAGGTCGGCGGCCCCCACGACTATCGCAGTCAGGCACGAACCCACGCCCAGCAGGTGTTTACACAGGGCCATTACGTCTGGCCGGCCACGCTGGCGCAACGTCAGGCCTTGAACCTGCCCGAGCCGGACGCTCCCGCGCTGGCGGTGCCCGTCGGCACACGGCATCTGCGGGCCCGATACTGTGAAGGGCGAACCATTGGTTTGACCTTCGGCGACCTGTGCGACCACCCCACGGCGGTCATGGATTACCTGGAGCTGTGCCGGCGTTTCGATCACTGGGTCATCGATGAATTGCCCAATCTCGCTGAGTGTTCGATGGCGGCTCAGCAGCGGTTTATCAATCTGGTCGATGTTTTGTACGATCAGGACAAGCATCTGGTGCTGCTGGGACAGCGGTCATTGCGGGAAAGCCTGGGGGGTGATGCGATTGATCTGGCGCGGACGCGGAGTCGGTTGGGGCAGTTGGTGGAAGTTGCCGCTATCATGTCGCCCATTCCCAGGGCACCGAGCCCTCCCCTCGATCAATAGCGAATCTGTTCATGGACACCCTTGCCCAACTGCGCGCCGGCCAATTGTCGGGCGTCACCCGCCTCGATCTCGCCTGCGGCCTGACGGAGTTTCCCAGGGAAATCTTCGACCTGGCGGACTCGCTGGAGGTGCTCAACCTCAGCGGTAACGCCTTGAGCCGGCTGCCGGATGACTTGCATCGCCTGAGTCGTTTGCGGGTGCTGTTCTGCTCGGACAATCGGTTCACCGAACTCCCCGCCTGCCTCGGTCAATGTACCGCGCTGACCATGGTCGGCTTCAAGGCCAATTACATCGAAACAGTGCCAGGCGCGGCGCTGCCACCGCTATTGCGGTGGCTGATCCTGACCGACAACCACCTCAGCGAGTTGCCGACCGAGTTGGGTGAACGCCCGCACCTGCAAAAACTGATGTTGTCCGGCAACCGTTTGCAGCGTTTGCCTGAAAGCCTGCGTCATTGCCATCGACTCGAGCTGATCCGCATCGCCGCCAACCGGCTGAGCGAACTGCCCGAGTGGTTGCTGACCCTGCCGAGCCTGGCCTGGCTGGCCTACGCCGGCAACCCGCTGGAAACCGAAGCCGATGCGGCCGCGCTGGAATCGGTCGCGAGCATCCCCTGGTCAGCACTGCGCCTGGAGCAGCAACTGGGCGAAGGCGCTTCGGGGGTGATCCATCGCGCCACCTGGGAGCGGCCGGGTCAATCGGCTACGCAGGTCGCGGTCAAACTCTACAAAGGCGAAATGACCAGCGATGGCTCGCCGTTGCATGAGATGAACGCTTGCATCACCGCAGGCCTGCACCCCAACCTGATCCGGATCGAAGGGCGGATTGTCGGACATCCGCACGCGCAGGCCGGGCTGGTGATGGAGCTGATCGATCCGGTGTACCGCAACCTGGCCGGACTGCCGAGCCTGGAATCCTGCAGCCGGGACGTCTACGCCAACGACACCCGGTTCAGCGCGGGTGTGGCCTTGCGGATCGCCAGCGGGATCGCGCTGGCGGCCGAACATCTGCACCGCCAGGGCATCACCCACGGCGACCTGTATGGCCACAATATTCTGTGGAATGAGCAGGGTGATTGCCTGCTTGGGGACTTTGGCGCGGCGTCGTTCCATGCCACCGCGGACACCTTTGAAAGCCGTGCTTTGCAACGGATCGAGGTGCGGGCGTTTGGCATTCTGCTGGGGGAACTGCTGGAGCGGATCGAGTCGGGGTTGAGTGATGAGGGGCGTGGGCGGTTGGGGGATTTGCAGCGGCGTTGCTGTGAGCCGCAGGTGCTGGCGCGGCCTGGGTTTAGCGAGGTTGTGCAGAGTTTGAATGGTTGGTGACCGCTGCGCGGTCATTCGTCGGAACACCGCCCGGAGCAGGGTCGCTCCCACAGTTGACCGGGTTGCCTGGATGGACGCGGACTAATGTGGAAGATGGTGCCGAAATTGAAGAGTGGGTGACCGCTGCGCGGCCATTCGCGAGCAGGCTCGCTCCCACAATTAACCGGGTTGCCTGGATGGACGCGGACTAATGTGGGAGCGAGCTTGCTCGCGATGGTCGTTAACGATGATGCGTGTTTACTGGCTAAACGCGGCGCTCTTGAGTCCATCGCGAGCAAGCTCGCTCCTACAGGGTTTTGTGTAAACCTGTAGGAGCTGCCGCAGGCTGCGATCTTTTGATGTTTAGCCCGCCAACCCGACAAACATATCCTGCACATCATCATGGTTGTCCAGGCCTTCGAGGAACGCCTCGACTTCCGCCATCTGCTCGTCGCTCAAACCGCTGACCGGGTTCTTCGGCTGGTAGCCCAGCTTGGCCGACAACACCGTGAAACCTTGTTCCGGCAATGCTTTCTGTACTGCATCAAGGTCCGCAGGCTCGGTCAGGAACAGGGTCGCGCCGTCTTCACCCGGCTCGAAATCCTGGGCGCCGGCTTCGATGGCGGCCATTTCCGGATCGGCGTCCGGGCTGTCCGGGGACGCTTCGATCATGCCGACGTGGTTGAAGTCCCAGGCCACCGAACCGGAAGCGCCGAGCTGGCCCTTGCGGAACGCGACGCGGATTTCAGCGACGGTGCGGTTGATGTTGTCGGTCACGCATTCTACGATCAGCGGCACCTGATGCGGGGCGAACCCTTCGTAGGTCACGCGATGGTATTGCACGGTCTCGCCCAGCTGGCCCGAGCCTTTCTTGATCGCACGTTCCAGGGTTTCCCGGGGCATCGAAGCCTTTTTCGCCTGCTCGACCACCAGCCGCAGGTGCGCGTTGGTCGCCACATCGGCACCGTTGCGCGCGGCAATGGTGATCTCTTTCACCAGTTTGCCGAAGATCTTGCCCTTGGCGTTAGATGCCGCTTCTTTGTGTTTAACCTTCCACTGTGCGCCCATTACTCACTCTCTTATCTGTGGCGCCGAGACATCTATTGGCCGACGCTTTGCGCAAGTTTATACGGCCTAAAGTTGGCAATCGACCAAAAAATCCACCCGCTCGACCGGGTCATGAATCGACATCTTCGCCGGTGGTTGTAGGACGTTTCTGAAAATTCGATTTGCGGTGACTACAAGGGGCCATGGTTTCGTACCCTCTTCGCCTGTATTCCATGGCAGAAGCGCATCCGATGCTCAACGACAAGGAAAGCCCCTTCACCCTGACACTGCTCGAGGACGATTTGAGTTTTCAGGTGGTGCAGTTCAGCGGGCAGGAAGCCCTCAACCAGCCCTATCGATTCGAAGTCGAGGTGATCGGCCTGCCGCCGGCCATGCCCTTCGACCAGTTGTTGCAACAGCCGTTGTTTCTCAGCCTGGGGCATGGCCAGGGCTTTCACGGCATCCTCCACAGCGCCAGTCGCGAATACCGCGGTGCGCAGCAGGTCGGTTACACCATGGTGCTGGTGCCCTACCTGCAGGCACTGGACCGCAACAGCCGCCGCCGGGTGTTCCATGACCTCAGCGTGCCGATGATCCTGCAACAGCTACTGGAGGAGCATGACCTGCCCGCCGGCAGCTATCGCTTTGAGCTGGCGAACGGGCACTATCCGCTGCGGCCGTTTTGCGTTCAGTACGAGGAGAGCGACCTGGCGTTGCTGCAGCGCCTGTGCGAGGAAGAAGGCATTCACTATCACTTCGACCATCACCGCGACGGGCATGTGCTGGTGTTGGCCGACGACAGCCTGAGTTTCCCCCAGGAGCCGCTGCTGACGCCTTTCCAGGTGGACGCTCCGCTGGAACCTACGCGGCCGGCGATCAGTGAGTTATTCCAGCGCCATGACGTCCTGCCCTCGCACCCGCGAAGGGAGGCCGGCAACCGTGGCGCGCCGAATGCCGGCGATGGCGCGGCCAACCATGCCTTCGGCAAGACTTCGCCGAGGATGGCCAGGCCTGATCCCGAGCAGGACCGACGCAGCCGCCGACAGTTGCAGCGCCTGCGTTGCCTGCAGCAGCAGGTCCATGGCCAAAGCAATCACGGCGCCCTGCGCAGCGCGCGGATCGTCCAGGTGACCGCGCATCCGCTCTCCTGCTTCAACGATCAATGGCTGCTCATCGAGTCCCGCCATCAGGGGCGACAGCCTTCGGCTCCGGCCCGGGACAGCAATGCCCTGATGTACCGCAATCAGTTCAGCGCCATTCCCTGGTCAACGGAATTCCGCCCGGCGTTGAAACAACCCAGGCCGAGCATTCCGGGTTATCAGCCAGCCCGGGTGCTGGGCCCGGCCGGACAACCGCCCGAGCTCGACGATCGCGGCCGGATTCAGGTCAGGCTGTGGCCAGCGACGCACGCCGATGCGGAGGAGTCCGTCGGCCTCTGGCTGCCGCTCGCCGTGACAACACCGGACGGCTGGATCGATCCCGGCAGACTGCCAAGGGCCGGCAGCGAGGTGTTCATCAGTTTTCTCGACAGCGATCCGGACCGGCCGATACTGTGTGTCGGCCTCGGGCAGGTTTACCCGCCTGAACCGGCCCGCCCCCGTGAACCTCGTAGCGACACGCGCTTGCTGCTCGACTGGTTGGTGAATCGCTCGGACCTCACGCCCTGACGCTCAGCCCTTGCCAGCCTTGCCCTGACGCCAGTAGAACAAGCACTGAGTAACCTGTGGCGAGGGAGCTTGCTCCCGCTGGGCAGCGAAGCGGCCCCCCATCTCCCAAAAATGCAGGGGCCTGCTGCGCAGTCCAGCGGGAGCAAGCTCCCTCGCCACCAAGCTCCCTCGCCACAGAGAGTGTGAGGCTTAACTGACTGGCATTCGCCCGAGGTGCTCGCCGTGCAGGACTCGGCCGCGAGCGCCTGTTCAGCCACAAAGGTCGCATGGGTCGATCCTTATGTACGCAGGGGTTTTACGCGCATCGGCCGATTCGGCACGGCTGCGCTTGCGGCAAGCAGGGCAGCCGGGCGGCTGTTCCAGTGCGGGATCAACACCAGCGCGGAGAACAGCGCGCAGCCGGCGAAGACGATGAACACGGTCACGGAGTCGAAGTAGCCCGGCAGCAATCCACCGAGAATCGCCCCGACCGAGCCGCAGCCGTTGACGAACCCGGCGGCCGTCGCGCCTGCCTTGGCGGTGCCGAAATCGATGGCGGCCGCGCCGCTGATCATGGCGTCCGGTCCGTACAAGGTCAGCCCCATGACAAACAACAGGGCCACCACCAGCACCACGCTGCCGGTGTGCAGTGCGCCCATGAACAGCGCCAGGGACACGGTCAGCGCCAGCAGACTGATCACGCATGCCGGCATGCGCCGGGCGCCGAACAGTTTGTCGGAGGCCAGGCCCAGCAGGATCGGCCCGAGCAACCCGGCCAGTTCGAACGCGGTCGGAATGATCGCCGCGCCGACCTTGCCCACCGAGGGCATCTGCTCGAAGACGATCACCGGGCCCCAGAGCAGGATCGCGTAGCGCGCCGGTTTCAGCAGAAAGTACGCCAGCCCCAACACCAGTACAGTGCGGTTGCGCAGGATTTCCCGCAGCGGTTCGAGAATGCTGATTTTGCTTTGCGCGCAGGCCTCGTCGGCGGTCAGTTCGGGCGCTGGTTCCACCGCCGGCAGACCGACGTCCTCGGGTGTGTTGCGCTGGAAAATGAAGAACAGCAACGCGACCAGGCCGACCACCGCCGCGCTGGAAATGAACGCCGCGTGCCAGGTGCCGATCAGCGTGTAGGCCCACCAGCCGGCGAACGGCGAGGCCACCAGTCCGCCGAAGGCGTAGCAGGAGCTCCAGAGCCCGAGCACCCGCCCACGCTGCTCGGCGGGGAAAAAGCTGCCGATGTTCTTGCACAACCCCGACCATCCCGTGGACTGCGCCAGGCCCTGGATCAACATGCAGGTGGCGAAGATCGGCAAGGTGGCGAAGCTGCCCATCACCAGCGCGGCGGCGGCGGAAATCAGCAAGCCACCGAGCACCACGACCCTGGGGCCGAAGCGGTCGGCGAGGATGCCCCAGGTGAATTGGCCGATGGCATAAGCGGCGAGGTAGATGGCGTCGAGGTTGGCCATCGCTATTTTGTCGAGGGTGAACCCGGGGTCTTCAGCGATCCCCAGTTTGGCCACGGCAAAGGCTTTGCGGGTGAAATAGAATGCGGCGTAAGCGAGCCAGGTGATCACGAAGATCTGCACGCGCCAACGTTTGAGGGTGTCGATAGGGTTGTTCATTGGGGTCGATCAAAACAATTACAGATTAATAAATGAAATCGATTTATCGTATTTCCAATACAAGCTCAGCTTGTTACTGGAGGTTTCGATGTCGGTTTCCCACGCCCAGCTCAAAGCCTTCCACGCCGTGGCCGTTCACGGAAGCTTCACCCGTGCCGCCGAGCGGCTATTTCTCACGCAGCCGGCGATTTCCGACCAAGTGCGCAAACTCGAAGAGCGCTTTGGGGTGTTGTTGTTCCACCGCAATAAACGCTCGGTGCGCCTGACCGATCTGGGTGAGCGCCTGTTGAGCGTCACTCAGCGCTTGTTTGTCATCGAGGCCGAGGCGCAGGAGTTGCTGCAGGCTTCCCAGGCGCTGCAGACCGGCAGCCTGATTCTGGCGGTGGATGCGCCGGTGCATGTGCTGCCCCAGATCGCCCAATTCTGCGAGCGCTACCCCGGCATCAGCGTGAAAATCGAAACCGGCAATACCGATGAATCGCTGTTTCGCCTGTTCAACTATCAGGCTGACCTGGCGTTGCTGGGACGGGATGTCAGCGACGAGCGGCTGATCTCGTTGCCGCTGCGCAATGACCCCATGGTGGCGTTTGTTTCACGCCATCATCCGTGGGCCGACCGCGAATCCATCTGCCTGGCGGACCTGGACGACACGCCGCTGGTGCTGCGGGAAATCGGCTCGGTGACGCGCCAGACCCTGGAAGAGGAAATGGCCCGGGCCGGGTTTCGCATCCGCCCGGCGATTGAGGTCGAAGGCCGGGAAGCGGCGCGGGAGGCGGTGGTGGTGGGGATTGGCGTAGGGGTGGTGTCGGCTGCCGAGTTCGGCGCGGATTCGCGGGTGTGTGCGTTGCCGATTACCGATTGCACACGGCGATTGACCGAGACATTGGTGTGCTTGCGCGAACAGAGTTCGCGGCGGGTGGTGGCGACGTTTCTGGAGATGGTGCGCGGGAGTCTTGTTCAGGCAGGTCCGGCCCCTTCGCGAGCAAGCTCGCTCCCACAGGGGTTTTGCATCAGGCACAAAAGGTGTGACCACCGCTGATCCCTGTGGGAGATGGTGTGTGGGAGTCTTGTTCAGGCAGGTCCGGCCCCTTCGCGAGCAAGCTCGCTCCCACAGGGATTTCGGTTGGCTGCCGAACTTGTGTACGTCGCAAAACCTGTGGGAGCGAGCTTGCTCGCGATGGCCGCGCCGCGGTTTATCTGGCTGGCACCAACCCGAAAAACGCCTGGATCAAGCGCAATTCCCGCCGCCGTTCCAGGCAGCCCATCATGTGCCGATTCACCAACCCCTCACCGATAATCGGCACCGCCACCACCCGCGGGTCATGGCTGACTTCCACCGACGACACCACGCCCACCCCCAGTTCCGCCGCCACGGCTTCGGTCACCGCTTCACGACTGTCCAGCTCCAGCAACACCCGTGGATTGACCTTGGCCTGGGCGCACGCCTCATCAAACGTGCGCCGGGTAGTCGAACTCGGCTCGCGCAACACCATGATCACCTGATCCAGTTCCTTGATCTGCACGCCTTTCGGCTTCTGTGCCCACGGATGACCTGCCGGCACCAGCGCGCAGATCCGTGATTCGCTCAGCGCCTGCAGATGCAAGCCCTTGCGCGGCTCGACCTCGGTCAGCACCGCCACATCGGCATGTTCCGACAGCAACGCCGCCAGGGTTTCCTGGGCATTGCCCAGCCGCAGGTTCACGGTGATCCCCGGATAACGCGCGCGCAGGCTGGCCAGCATCGGCATGACCAGGTGCGGCCCGTCCGCCGCCACTTCCAGGCGCCCGGTGAGCAACTGCCGGTTGGCTTCGAGCATCACCTGCGCTTCTTCCGCCAGGCCGAACATGGCCCGGGTGATCGCCGCCAGTTTGGTGCCCTCTTCCGTCAACTCCACTCGTCGCGCGGTGCGGCGCAACAAGGTGATCTGGTAGTGCTCCTCCAGCGCCTTGATGTGGCCGGTGACCGCCGGCTGGCTGATGAACAGCCGCGCGGCGGCCCGGGTGAAGCTGCCCTCGCGGGCGACCGCATCGAACGCGCGGAGCTGGAACAGGTTCATGAATAACTCTCACTGATGGCTGGCATAACAACAAACAATTTGATTGATAGCTCGGCAAATTGCAATTTAGGCCCCATAGATTCATCCCATCGATTGCGAGGACACGAGAATGAGTACTGCCGAACCCATCCTGCTCACCCCCGGCCCGTTGACGACTTCGGCCCGCACCCGCCAGGCGATGATGGTCGACTGGGGTTCATGGGATGACCGCTTCAATCAGCTGACCGCCAGCCTCTGCGAGCAACTGCTGGCGATCATCAACGGCGGCGCCAGCCACCACTGCGTGCCCCTGCAAGGCAGCGGCACCTTCGCGGTCGAAGCGGCGATCGGTACCCTGGTGCCCCGCAACGGCAAGGTCCTGGTGCTGATCAACGGCGCCTACGGCAAACGCCTGGCGAAAATCTGCGAGGTGCTCGGCCGCTCCTTCAGCACCTTTGAAACCGCCGAAGACGAACCGACCACCGCCGCCGACGTCGACCGCCTGCTGGGGGCCGACCCCGCCATCACTCACGTGGCGCTGATTCACTGCGAAACCAGCACCGGCATCCTCAACCCGCTGCCGGACATCGCCCAGGTCATCGCGCAACACGGCAAACGCCTGATCATCGACGCCATGAGCTCCTTTGGCGCGCTGCCGATCGACGCGCAACAGGTGCCGTTCGACGCACTGATCGCCGCCTCGGGCAAATGCCTGGAAGGCGTACCGGGCATGGGCTTCGTCTTCGCTCGCAAGGAGGCCCTGGCCAATGCCGCCGGCAACTCGCACTCGCTGGCGATGGACTTGTTCGACCAGCACAGCTACATGGCCAAGACCGGCCAGTGGCGCTTCACCCCGCCGACCCACGTGGTCGCCGCGCTGCACGAAGCCCTGCTGCAATACAACGAAGAAGGTGGCTTGCCCGCCCGGCATCAGCGCTACGCCAATAATTGCCAAGTGCTGCTCGATGACATGGCCAAACTGGGGCTGCGCAGCTTCCTGCCGGCCGACATCCAGGCGCCGATCATTGTCACCTTCCACGCGCCGAAAGATCCGCGCTATCAGTTCAAGGAATTTTACGAACGGGTCAAGGCCAAGGGTTTCATCCTCTACCCCGGCAAATTGACCCAGGTCGACACCTTCCGCGTCGGCTGTATCGGCCACGTCAACCAGGCCGAGATGCACGCGGCCGTGGCGGCGGTGGCTGAAGTGCTGCGCGAGATGGAAGTGCTGGAAATCTGAACCAACAGACACCGCCGTCCCCTGTAGGAGCGAGGCTTGCCCGCGAACACAGGCGACGCGGTCAGTCGTCAAACCTCATCATCGTTCGTTCGCGGGCAAGTCGGATCGCCGAACCGCTCGCTCCTACAAGGGATACGTCACATGAACTACACGAACCCAACCAAACTGCAAGCCGCCATCCTCGACTGGGCCGGCACCGTGGTCGACTTCGGCTCCTTCGCCCCCACCCAGATTTTCGTCGAGGCTTTCGCCGAGTTCGACGTCCAGGTCTCCATCGAAGAAGCCCGCGGGCCGATGGGCATGGGCAAGTGGGACCACATCCGTACCCTGTGCGATCAGCCGCAAGTGGCCGAACGTTATCGCGCCGTGTTCGGCCGCACGCCGACCGACGATGACGTCACCGCCATCTACAAACGCTTCATGCCCTTGCAGATCGAGAAAATCGCCGAGCACTCGGCGCTGATTCCAGGCGCCTTGGACACCATCGCCAACCTGCGCCAGCAAGGCATCAAGATCGGCTCCTGCTCCGGCTACCCGAAGCAGGTCATGGACAAGGTGGTCGAACTGGCCGCCACCAATGGTTACGTGGCCGATCACGTGGTCGCCACCGACGAAGTCCCCAACGGCCGCCCATGGCCGGCCCAGGCCCTGGCCAATGTGATCGCCCTCGGGATCGATGATGTCGCGGCCTGCGTGAAGATCGACGACACCGTGCCGGGCATTCTCGAAGGCCGTCGCGCCGGCATGTGGACCGTCGCGCTGATTTGCTCGGGCAACGCGCTGGGCCTGGACTACGAAGGTTATCGTGCCCTCGGCAGCGACCAACTGGCCAGCGAACGCAAGCGTATCCACGGGATGTTCGAAGGCTCGCGCCCGCACTACATGATCGACACCATCACCGACTTGCCGCAAGTGATCGCCGACATCAACCAGCGCCTGGCCAAGGGTGAAATGCCGCAAAGCAGCTGATTCACCGCGCCCTTGTAGGAGCGAGCTTGCTCGCGAAGGACCCGAGAGCGATACGTTCATCCAGGATGAATGCGTTATCGTTGACGTCCATCGCGAGCAAGCTCGCTCCTACAGGAACGCCGCGTTTAGCCAGTAAACATGCGTTAGCGTTGACGTCCATCGCGAGCAAGCTTGCTCCTGCAAGGTGAGCAGCGCTGTTTGTTTCTCAATCACCTGATTTAGAGCATTGAATCCTCACGCCTCTGAGGCAAACCCGGCGAAACAGGATTACAGTTAAAGCACATCGTCGACCAAGAACGGTGGCCTGACCAGACCTGTGAGGAGCGCCGTATGCCCTGGAAAAATTCCGACTCACGCTACAGCACCGTGTCGATCACGCTGCATTGGTTGATGCTGGTCCTGCTGGCGCTGGTCTACGCCTGTATCGAATTTCGCGGGATCTTTCCCAAAGGCAGCGGCGGTCGCACGCTGATCACCGAATCGCACTTCATGCTGGGTTTGACCGTGTTCGTGCTGGTCTGGCTGAGATTATTCGCCCGCAGCCTGGGTCCGGCACCGCAGATCTTCCCGGCCTCCCCTCACTGGCAAACCGTGCTGGCGAAATTGATGCACTGGGCGTTGTACCTGTTCATGATCGCCATGCCGATTCTGGGCTGGCTCGTCACCAGTGCCAAAGGCCATCAAGTGATGTTCTATGGCTTCGATTTGCCGCTGCTGGTCGCGGAGGACAAGGCGTTGGCCAAGCAGATCCAGGGCTGGCATGAACTCGGCGGCACCCTGGGTTACTGGCTGATCGGCCTGCATGCCGTGGCGGGGATTTATCACCATTATGTGGTGGGGGATAACACGTTGCTGCGGATGATGCCTAAGCGTGGTTGAACCCCCGGCGGCCTTGCAAGCCGCCGGTATGGATGAAGATCAGGCGCGTGCCCCGGGTAAATTTTCCGGCGTTGACTTGCTGCTTGAGTGCCAGCAGCGCTTTACCGGTGTACAGCGGTTCGAGGGGGATGCCACTGGCCAGTTCGGTCTGTTCGATGAATTCGAGTAGCAGTGGATCGACTTTGGCAAAGCCGCCGCGGCTGGCGTCGAAGAGCTCATACGCGGGATCAGGCAAACCCGCTTCCTGCACAATTTTCTCGACCTGCTGCGCTACGCCATGATCGTCCGGCACTGCCAATGCGCCGTAAACCGGATGTTCGCCCGCTTCGGCCAACACCAGGCCGGCCAGGGTCGTGCCGGTGCCGCAGGCCAGCCACCAGCCGTCGTAGTCGTTCCAGCCCAGACCGTTCAACTGCTCGCAGACCATCGCTTTCAGCGGCCTGCAGCCCTTGGCGCCCGGCAAACCGCCGCCGCCTTCCGGCACCGGCTGCAGATCGGGATACTGTGACTGCCATGGCTGCCAGAAACCGGGTGCGTGCCGCGCGCGATAACCGCCATACCCCAACCAGTGCAACTGCATGCCGAATGCTTGCAAGTCCTTTACCGTGGGGGTGTCTTGCGGATGACCGCGCAGCAGGCCGACAGTAGGGAAACCGAAGCGTTTGCCGGCGGCGGCCAGGGCATGCAGGTGATTGGAGTGGGCGCCACCCAGACTGATGATGCCTTTGGCTCCGGCCCGGTCTGCGGCTTTGAGGTGTTCGCTGAGTTTGAACCACTTGTTGCCGCTGATCAGCGGGTCGAGCTGGTCCAGGCGCAGGATCGCGACTTCGATGTGGGCGGTAGAGAGCCAGTCGAGGTGGAGGGGTTCGAGGGGGGCTTGGGGTAGCCAGTCATTTTGAGGAAGAAGCATCAATGCCGGCTCTGGGTGAAGAGCCGGCATATTAGCAGCCTTGAGGACGCCATCGCGGGCAAGTCGAATCGTCGCACCGCCGCTCCCACAGGTTTTGCGTCGTACACAAAATTGACGACCAACCTAAATCCCTGTGGGAGCGGGCTTGCCCGCGATAGCCATTGGCACGTTTGACCTGCAATTTACAACTCAGCAGCCAACCGCGAACCCTGATTGATCGCCCGCTTCGCATCCAGCTCCGCCGCCACATCCGCGCCGCCGATCAAATGCACGTTCTGCCCCGCCGCCACCAGGCCGTCATGCAATTCACGCAGCGGATCCTGCCCGGCGCAGATCACGATGTTGTCCACCGGCAACACGTGCGGTTCGCCGGTTTCGCCGATGCGGATGTGTAAACCCTGGTCGTCGATCTTCAGGTACTCGACGCTGTTGAGCATCTGCACCTGCTTGTTTTTCAGACCGGTGCGGTGAATCCAGCCAGTGGTCTTGCCCAGGCCGTCGCCGACCTTGGAGGTCTTGCGTTGCAGCAGGTACACCTCACGGGCCGGTGCATGGGGCTCGGGCTTGATGCCGGCCACCCCGCCACGGGCTTCAAGGTGGGTATCGATGCCCCACTCCTTCCAGAACGCTTCACGGTCCTGGCTGGTGGCGACGCCCTGGTGCACCAGAAACTCCGACACGTCGAACCCGATCCCGCCGGCGCCGATCACCGCAACACGCTTGCCCACCGGTTTGCGCTCGAGGATCACGTCCAGGTAGCTCAGCACCTTGGCGTTTTCCACGCCTGGAATCGCCGGGGTCCGCGGGGCGATGCCGGTGGCGAGGATGACCTCGTCATAACCGCCTGCCACCAGTTGCGCCACATCGACCCGGGTGTTCAGGCACACCTCGACATGGGTGGTCTGCAGCTTGCGGTTGAAGTAGCGCAGGGTTTCGAAGAATTCTTCCTTGCCCGGTACACGCTTGGCGATGTTGAACTGGCCACCGATTTCACTGGCCGAATCAAACAGCGTCACCTGATGGCCACGCTCGGCGGCCACGGTCGCTGCGGACAGCCCGGCAGGGCCGGCACCGACCACGGCGATTTTCTTGATCTGCTGCACCGGCAGGTAATTGAGTTCGGTCTCATGGCAGGCCCGCGGGTTCACCAGGCAGCTGGTCAACTTGCCGCCGAAGGTGTGATCGAGGCAGGCCTGGTTGCAGCCGATGCAGGTGTTGATTTCATCGGCACGGCCGGCGGCGGCCTTGTTGACGAAGTCCGGGTCGGCGAGGAAGGGGCGCGCCATGGACACCATGTCGGCATCGCCCTCGGCCAGGATCTGCTCGGCCACTTCCGGGGTATTGATGCGGTTGGTGGTGATCAGCGGAATGTTCACCGAGCCGCGCAGCTTGGCCGTGACTTTGCTGAATGCACCGCGCGGCACCTTGGTGGCGATGGTCGGGATTCGTGCTTCGTGCCAGCCGATGCCGGTGTTGATAATGGTCGCACCGGCCTGCTCGATGGCCTTGGCCAACTGCACGATTTCTTCCCAGGTGCTGCCGCCTTCCACCAGGTCGAGCATCGACAGGCGGAAGATGATGATGAAGTTCGGGCCGACCGCTTCGCGCACCCGACGCACGATCTCTACCGGCAGGCGCATGCGGTTTTCGTAGCTGCCGCCCCAACGGTCGGTGCGGTGGTTGGTGTGAGCGGCGAGGAACTGGTTAATGAAATAACCTTCGGAGCCCATGATCTCGACGCCGTCGTACTCGGCTGTTTGCGCCAGGGTCGAGCAGCTGACGAAATCGCTGATCTGCTTCTCGATGCCCTCCTCGTCCAGTTCCTTGGGCTTGAACGGGTTGATCGGCGCCTGGATCGCACTCGGCGCGACCTGTTTCGGGCTGTAGGCATAACGGCCGGCATGCAGGATCTGCATGCAGATCTTGCCGCCCGCCTCGTGCACCGCGCGGGTCACGATCTGATGCTTGAGCGCTTCTTCCTCGGTGGTCAGCTTGGCCGCACCGGAATACACCCCGCCCTCATCGTTCGGGCCGATACCGCCGGTGACCATCAGGCCCACGCCGCCCCGGGCACGCTCGGCGAAGTACGCGGCCATGCGCTCGAAACCGCCGGGTTTCTCCTCAAGGCCGGTGTGCATCGAGCCCATCAGGGTGCGGTTGCGCAACGTGGTAAAACCCAGGTCCAGCGGGGCCAACAGGTGCGGGTAATGAGCGGCGGCCATCGGTAACTCCACAACGAGCGATCACGGAAAAAGTGTGGGTGCTCTTTGGCACCCCTCTGTCATGTGCCACAGACTATGAGCACTCCACCGGTCGCTCAATGACCGTAACTGACAACTTATTGATCCAAATGCGCAGCGCCCCTTGGCAAGCGCCAGCATGGGCCCTACCCTAGTCAGCGAACCCTGCACACGGCCGTTGACTGTTTTCCCATGCGCAAACTTCTGTACCTGACCTTCTCCATGGCATTGATTGCCGCCCTGACGACCTACGCGATGTGGGCCGCGGACCGTCCGGTGGGTCACTACCTGTCGGACCTGCGTATCGACCTCGCCGTCGATCAGGGCACACCCGCCGATCGCGGCAACCTGCTGGGCATCCAGCCCGAGCTGTTTCCCAACGATTACCAAAGTTCCGAGCGCCTGCACCGCAAGCTCGCGGCCTATTTGCAGAAGGCCCGGGACCAGGGCCTGCTGAATGAAAAAACCATCGTCGTGCTGCCGGAACATATCGGCACCTGGCTGATGGTCAGCGGCGAGAAAGATGAGCTGTACCAGGCCACCACCCTCAAGGAAGCCATGAACTGGCTGGCGGCGAGCAATCCCTTGAAGTTCGTGCGCGCCCTGATCGGTGCCCGGGGCGACAGTCGCCTGGACGACGCTCACCTGCGGATGAAAGCCAAAGGCATGGCCAAGGACTACCAGGCACTGTTCGGTGGCCTGGCCAAAGAATTCCAGGTGACCCTGGTGGCGGGCTCCATCGTGTTGCCCGAGCCCGTCATCATCGATGGCAGGCTGAAAATCGGCGGCGGCGCGCTGTATAACAGCAGCGTGGTGTTCGGCCGTGACGGTCTGCCGATCGGCCAACCCCAGCGCCAGATGCACCCGGTATTCGATGACCATGACGTCATCGCGGCCAATGGCGAGCGTACGCCCGGCGTCGTCGATACCCCGGCCGGCCGCCTGGGGGTGCTGATCGGCAGCGACAGCTGGTACCCGGACGCCTACCGCAAGCTTGACGCTCAGGGCGCGAAGTTCGTCGCGGTGCCGGCCTTCGTGACCGGGCGCGGCACCTGGGATAAACCGTGGCGCGGCTACAAGGGCTTGTCGACGCCCGCCTCCGTCAGCCTCAAGACCGGGGAACTGAGCGAAGGCCAGGCCTGGCATCACTTGACGCTGACCGCGCAACCGCCCAGCAGCCAGGCGATCGCCGGCATGAGCGTGTTCCTGCGTGGTCAGTTCTGGGATCAGGGCAGTGCCGGGCAGAGCTTTCTCAGCAGCAACGGCCAGCATTTCGCCGATGGCAATGCCCGTGGCGCGCGTTTGCTGAACCTGTGGTTGTAAACCATGAAACCCTTGCCCATGCGTCTGGGCGATCTGTCGGTGGGCTTCGTGCACAGCCTGGCCGACGCCGTGCGCAGCCACGGTGCAGACCCACAGCCCTTGCTCGAGCAGTACGGCCTCGACGCGGCTCGCCTGAGCGAAGCCGGCGCCCGGCTCTCGATCCCGCGCTACATGCGCCTGGGCCACAGCGCCATTCAACTGACCGCTGACCCGGCATTGGGTTTGCGCATGGGCCAGCTCAGTCGCCTGAGCCAGGCCGGCCTGGCCGGCGTCACCGCTGCCCAGGCGCCGACGGTGCGAGAAGCGGCGCGCTGCCTGATTCGTTTCGAAGCCTTGTACGGCTCCAACTATCGCGGCCAATCCAGCTTTCACGAGGACGCCCAGGGCGCCTGGCTGCGCTTCTATTCCATCAGTCCTTACAACGCCTACAACCGCTTCGTGGTGGATTCGATCATCGCCGGCTGGTTGCAGCAATTGTCCAGCGTCAGCCCTGACCCACTGCGCGCCGAACGCATCGAGATCGAGTTTCAGGCGCCGGATTACCGTGAGGCGTATGCCGTGCTGGGCGACTGTCCGATCCAGTTCGGTGCCGAACACAATCAACTGCGCCTGAGCCTGGCCAGCCTGGCTCAGCGCAATCCGCTGCACTGCCCGAGCACCTGGCGGCACTTGCTGCAACTGTGCGAACGGGAACTGGAGCAATTGACACGCACCCGCAGCCTGCGTGAACGAATCACTCAGTTGCTGGGGCCGTTGCTCAATGGTGGCCGGGAGCCCGACCTGGAAGAAGTGGCGGCACGCCTGAAGCTGCCGACCTGGACCTTGCGCCGCAAACTGGCCGAGGAAGGCACGCAATTTCGCGCAATCCTCAATGACACGCGCCGCGACCTGGCCATGACCTACATCCGCGATACCGAACTGGCGTTCGGAGAAATCGCCTACCTGCTGGGTTTTGCCTCAGCCGAAGCCTTTCAACGGGCCTTCAAACGCTGGAATGGCCAGACCCCCGGCGAGTTTCGCCGCAGCCATCGCCAATCCGCCTGACGCCTACAGCTCGGTCGCGTCTTCGGCAGGTTCCAGCGGGTCGAGTTCGAACGCCTGATATTCGAGCAGTTCTTCTTGATATTCGTCCATTTTCAATCCCCCACGGTTTGTTTGAAAAAAATGCCTGATCAAGTGACCTGCGCACTGAGCATAAAGTGCCCACGTGAAAGAAAAATGACGCAGGCAAGACGCTACGCGGCTACTTGATAAAACGTAGCAGGGGATCGGGAATTTATCACAGGATTTTTTCGATTCTGGCCGCAGAACTGTGACCAGGGTTGACGCGGGTCAATGATGAAGGGGGTCGGGGATCGGCGCCGTGCAGCCCGATCCCGTCACATGATTACTGGGCAGTGACTGGCATGGCCGGAATCGGCTCGGTCGGCGGCGGCAGGCTGGAGTCCGCCGGTGGGGTTTCGGTGGAGCTTGCCGGTTCGCTGTTCTCGGCCGGGGTAATCGGTGCGGTTTGAGGCGGCGGTGCCACCGGCTCCGAGGCCGCAGGTGCCGGTTCCGGTTGCTGTATAGGTTCTTGGGCCGGAGCGGGAGCAGGCTCTGCTGCCGGTGCCGGCGTCGGCGCCAATTGAGCCGGTGCGGCCTTGGCTTCAGGCATGCCCAGGTCGGTTTTCGGCTTTTCCTTGATGTGCGCAGCCTTCTTCGCTTCCGGCGGCAGGAACATCTCGACCAGGGCGAAGAAACGCTCGTAGAACTTGGCCGAGGACACGGTTTCGCTGGCGACCTTGACCATCGAGTCGTCGGACGAGCCGATCGGCATCGACACCGAACCCAGCACACCCACGCCGAGGCTGGCGGAGTTGTTGGTCTTTTTCAGCGCATAGCGGTCCTGCAGGGCGTTGGCGAACATGGTCGCATGATGCCCCTCGGTGCCGTCATCGGCGCAGACCACACTGAAGCTGATCTCCATGTGGGTATCGCCGGTCTGCTGGAAGCTCTTGTGGCCGCTGACCAGTTTCGGGTCGCTGCTGGTGATGATATAGCCCTGGCTGAGCAACGCCCGACGCGCGGCCTCGCAGGTCTGCGCATCGGTTACCGGGTAATTGCGGGAAAAGGTACCGGAGTCATCGAAGTTCTCATGCTCATAGATGGCAGCCTTTTCCGACGAGCAGCCGGCAGCGGCGGCCAATACCAGAGCCAGCCCGACGACATGCATGGGAATTGATTTAGTCATTGAACATCCTGAAGAAACGGTCCGGGGCGTATTGTGCAACAGATCAATGCTTAGCGTCGCACCGATTAGTGTCTTAAAACGGTTACACGACTACTGACCGTTTATGGGCGGGAAAGTCGCGCAGGATTGCGGATTCCCGATGGCAGGGGGAGAAAATCAAAAGATCGCAGCCTTCGGCAGCTCCTACATGGATGCGATATTTTGATTTTGCTTTAAAAAAAAACCCCGGCGATGGGCCGGGGTCTTTGTGTTGCGTGACACTCAATCAAGCATCAGAACCGCTCGATGTCCGCTTCGGCTTCCAGCTGCTTGCGGTAAGCCGCAAAGTCTTGCTGGCCAATACGCGAGGCGAGGTAGCGACGGTACTCGGCCTTCTCTTCATCGGTCGGTGCCGCTGCTTCGTTCACGCCATTGAGACGCACGATCACCAGGCTGCCATCGGCCAGGGTCACGCTGCTGAAGGTCGGTTTGTCCTTCGCGGCGGGTTTGGGCATGCGGAACAGCGCCTGCAGCACAGTCGGGTCGATCCCTTCCTGGGCGCGAGTGGCGGCGGCGGTGACTGTCCAGTTCTGACCATCGATGGCCTGGTCCAGAGGGGTCTTGCCGTCGCGCAGGCTGGCGATCAACTCATCGGCCCTGGTCTTGGCGGCAGCACTGGCGTGCTCCTTGGCCAATTGCCCACGGATCGCGGCAGACACGGCTTCGAGCGGCAGTTGCGCAGGCTTGAGGTGTTCCTTGGCGCGCAGCACGATCACGGTTTCCGGATCGAGCTCGATGGCGGTGCTGTTGGCACCCTCATCCAGCACTTCTGGACTGAATGCAGCAGTGATCACGGCACGGTTGGCCGCCACACCTTCGCCGCCTTCACGGCCGAACGGTTTGGTGGTGTGCACGGTCAACTTCAAGTCTTGCGCCGGCTGGGCCAGGTCGGAGGCCTCGAACGCCGAGTCTTCCAGTTGCTTGGTAGCCTCGACGAAACGCTGTTCGACCTGCTGGGTTTTCAGCTCGCGGGTCAGCTTGTCTTTCAGGCTGGCGAAGGTTGGAACCTGCGGCGCTTCGACACCCAGCAGCTTGATCAGGTGGAAACCGAAGTCGGTGCGAACCGGCTCCGAGACCTGATCCTTGGCCAGCGCATACAGCGCTGTTTCAAAGGCTGGATCGTAGACGCCAGGACCCGCGAAACCGAGGTCACCGCCATTGTTGGCCGAACCCGGGTCCTGGGAGAATTCCTTGGCCAGTGCCTCGAATTTCTCGCCCTTGGCCAAGCGTGCCTGGACCTCTTCGATCTTCGCCTTGGCTTGCGCCTCGGTCACCTTGTCGTTCACTTCGATCAGAATGTGCGCGGCCCGACGCTGTTCGGACAGGTTCGCGGTTTCTTTCTGATACGCCTCTTGCAGGTCTGCATCCTTGACGCTGACCTGATCGAAGAAGGACGACTTCTTCAATTCGAGGTAATCGATGACCACCTGATCCGGCGTCATGAATTCCTTGGCGTGTTCGTCGTAGTAGGCTTTGACTTCGTCGTCGGTCAGCTTCACAGCTGCCGGGTCGACCTTGACGTTCAGGGAAGCGAAATCGCGGGTCTGTTTTTCCAGACGGGCGAAGGCCTGCACCTGTGCGTCGGTGACGAAACCGCTGCCTGCCAGACCGGCGCGCAGCTGACCGATCAGCATTTCCTGAGCCAGCATCTGGCGGAATTGCAGGCGGCTGTAGCCGAGTTGACGAATGACCTGGTCGAAACGCTCAGCGCTGAACGCACCGTCCACCTGGAATTCAGGCGTTTGCAGGATCACCTGGTCCAACGCCGCTTCGGAAAAAGCGAAGTCGGATTTTTCTGCGCCTTGCAGCAGCAGCTTGCGATCGATCAAGCCTTTGAGGGCCGATTCGCGCAACATTTTTTCGTCGAGCAAGGAAGCATCGAAGTCCTTGCCCAGCTGTTGCATGAGTTGACGGCGTTGCATATCGACCGCCTGGCTCAGCTCGCTCTGACTGATTTCTTCACCATTGACCTTGGCCGCGTTCTGGCTGTTGGTCGTGGCCTGGAAAATGGCTTCGACACCGGTGAACGCCATCAGTACAACGATGATCCCGATGATGGTCTTGGCAATCCAGCCTTGTGAATTGTCCCTGATATTCTGCAGCATGCGTCCCCCAGAAACGGTTGAACTTCAAAATTAGGCAACCGTGGAGCGTGGGTAGAATCCGGATAGAAGAAAGGCGCATCCGAGGATGCGCCTTCTCGTAACTGGCGGAGCGGATCGAGGGCTCGAACGTGCGACCCTCGGTGTCTCGGCACGGCAACTTGCCGACTGGACTACCGCTCCGCTGCCAGGTCAGGCTTGACCCCGACCCGGATAGGCAAAAACCTGAATCGAACTTAGTTGACAGCTTCTTTCAGTGCTTTGCCGGCTTTGAAACCTGGTTTTTTGGCGGCTGCGATTTCCAGCGTCTTACCGGTCTGTGGGTTACGACCAATGCGAGCTGGACGATCGGTGACGGAGAACGTACCGAAACCCACCAGAACAACAGAGTCGCCAGCCTTGAGAGCGCCAGTGACGGACTCGATTACAGCGTCCAGCGCACGGCCAGCAGCAGCTTTCGGGATATCAGCGGATGCAGCGATAGCATCAATCAGTTCCGACTTGTTCACTCTAAGTCCCCTTATATCTATTTGAGTATGATTCTAAGTTTTTTGGTAAAAGCAAAAAAACGAGTGCTGAATGGCCTACAGACACTGAAGAGCCGCTTTATAACAAGGGCTCTAAAAAGCGTCAACAAGCCCCCCAGGCAAATACGTACTAATGCGTGCTAATTCTTTCCTTAGAGTCAGACTCGCGTTTTTCATCCTTTGCAACAATCTCCGGAACCACATCGGGCAAGGGCTCCGGCGCGTATTGCAGCGCAATTTGCAGGACCTCGTCAATCCATTTAACCGGTTTAATCTGAAGATCGGCTTTGATATTGTCAGGAATTTCCTTCAAATCGCGTACGTTCTCTTCAGGAATGATCACCGTCTTGATTCCGCCACGGTGAGCCGCGAGCAGTTTTTCTTTCAGACCGCCAATCGCCAGCACCTGGCCACGCAGGGTGATTTCACCGGTCATGGCGACGTCTGCGCGTACCGGTATCCCGGTCAGTGCCGAGACCAGGGCCGTGCACATGCCTACACCGGCGCTAGGGCCATCCTTCGGGGTCGCCCCTTCCGGCATATGGATGTGCGTGTCGCGCTTCTCGTGGAAGTCCAGGGGAATCCCCAGGCTCTTGGCGCGGCTGCGGACCACGGTCAAGGCTGCCGTGATCGATTCGACCATCACGTCACCCAGGGAACCGGTCTTGATCAGTTGCCCCTTGCCGGGAACGACAGCGGCTTCGATGGTCAGCAATTCGCCGCCCACCTGCGTCCACGCCAGGCCGGTGACCTGACCGATCTGATCCTGGGATTCGGCCAGGCCGTAGCGGAATTTACGCACGCCGAGGAAATGCTCCAGCATGTCGGCCGTGACCTTCACCGAGAAGCGTTTTTCCATTGCATGTTCTTTGACCGCCTTGCGGCAAACCTTGGCAATCTGGCGCTCCAGGCCCCGTACACCGGCTTCGCGGGTGTAGTAGCGGATGATGTCGCGGATCGCTTCGGCCTCGAATTCCAGCTCGCCTTTCTTCAAGCCGTTGGCCGTGATCTGCTTCGGCGAAAGGTATTTGACGGCGATGTTGATCTTCTCGTCTTCGGTGTAGCCCGGCAGACGAATCACTTCCATCCGGTCCAGCAGCGCCGGCGGAATGTTCATGGAGTTCGAGGTGCACAGGAACATCACGTCGGACAGGTCGTAGTCGACTTCCAGATAGTGATCGTTGAAGTTGTGGTTCTGCTCGGGATCGAGCACTTCCAGCAACGCCGACGCCGGATCGCCGCGCATGTCGCTGCCCATCTTGTCGATTTCATCGAGCAGGAACAGCGGGTTGCGCACCCCCACCTTTGTCATCTTTTGAATCAATCTTCCTGGCATCGAACCGATGTAAGTCCGGCGATGACCGCGGATTTCCGCTTCATCGCGCACACCGCCGAGGGCCATGCGTACGAATTTGCGGTTGGTGGCGTGGGCAATCGACTCCGCCAGCGAGGTTTTACCCACCCCCGGAGGACCGACCAGGCACAACACCGGGCCGCGAATCTTCTTCACGCGCTTTTGCACGGCGAGGTATTCGAGGATCCGCTCTTTGACTTCTTCCAGACCGTAGTGGTCGGCGTCGAGAATGTCTTCGGCACGGGCCAGGTCCAGACGCACCTTGCTTTGCGCCTTCCACGGCACCTGGACCAGCCAGTCGATATACGACCGAACCACGGTCGCTTCCGCGGACATGGGCGACATTTGTTTCAGCTTGTTCAGCTCGCCCTGGGCCTTGGCCAGGGCATCCTTTGGCAGACCGGCGGCATCGATGCGCTTTTTCAGCTCTTCGATTTCGTTGTGGCCTTCGTCGCTGTCGCCGAGCTCTTTCTGAATGGCCTTCATCTGCTCATTCAGGTAGTACTCGCGCTGGCTGCGCTCCATTTGTTTCTTGACGCGACCGCGAATGCGTTTTTCGACTTGCAGCAGGTCGATCTCGGCATCCAGCAACGCCAGGACATGTTCGACCCGGGCCGACAGATCGATGATTTCGAGGATTTCCTGCTTCTGCTCGATCTTCAGGGCCATGTGCGCGGCCATGGTGTCGACCAGGCGGCCTGGCTCGTCGATGCTGTTGAGCGACGACAGGACTTCAGCCGGGACTTTCTTGCCCAGCTGCACATATTGTTCGAACTGAGCCAGCAGGCTGCGGACAAACACTTCCGACTCGCGCTCGGGCGCCTCGGTTTCGTCGATCAGCGAGACTTCGGCGCGGCAATGGCCGTCCACTTCGCTGAAGCGCTCCACGGCGCCCCGCTGCTCACCTTCGACCAGAACCTTGACCGTGCCGTCAGGCAGCTTGAGCAGCTGCAGAACGGTCGCAATGGTACCTACGCGATAGAGTGCATCTTCACCGGGATCGTCGTCAGCAGGGTTTCTCTGAGCCAGCAGAAGGATCTGCTTGTCGCCGGTCATCGCTGCCTCGAGGGCTTCGATGGATTTCTCGCGCCCCACGAACAGCGGGATAACCATGTGCGGATAAACCACAACATCACGCAATGGCAGGAGAGGCAATTCGATGGTCGTCTTCATGATTTCGCCTCTACGGCGGCCGTAAGGCCGTAAACAGATGGATGTAAGCTTGAAACCAAGATGGGGGCTGGTTTGGAAAAAAACAAGCGGATAAAAGAGCGGCTTAAAAGATTGTGGCCTGGCCACAATAGCAAAGGGGCCCGAAGGCCCCTTCTTTATTCCAGTAGCGTGACGCTTAGGCGTCTGGCGCTGCCTTGGCAGCCGGCTCACTGTTTTCGTAGATATACAGTGGCTTGGACTTGCCTTCTATAACGCTTTCGTCGATCACGACTTTACTCACCTCGGACTGCGAGGGAATTTCGTACATGGTGTCGAGCAAGACGCCTTCGAGGATCGAACGCAGTCCACGGGCACCGGTCTTGCGTTCCAGGGCACGTTTGGCGACCGATTTCAGCGCATCTGCGCGGAATTCCAGGTCTACGCCTTCCATCTCGAACAGCTTGGCATACTGCTTGGTCAGCGCATTTTTCGGCTCGGTGAGAATCTGCATCAACGCAGCTTCATCAAGCTCGTCCAGCGTGGCCAGGACCGGCAGACGACCGACGAATTCCGGGATCAGACCGAACTTGACCAGATCGTCAGGTTCGACTTCACGCAGGGATTCACCGACTTTCTTGCCTTCTTCCTTGCTGCGCACTTCTGCGTTGAAACCGATGCCGCCCTTGGTGGAACGGTTTTGAATAACCTTTTCCAGACCGGAGAACGCACCACCGCAGATGAACAGGATGTTACGGGTGTCGACCTGAAGGAATTCCTGTTGCGGATGCTTGCGACCGCCTTGGGGCGGAACGGAAGCGACCGTGCCTTCGATCAACTTGAGCAGGGCCTGCTGCACGCCTTCACCGGAAACGTCCCGGGTGATCGACGGGTTGTCAGACTTGCGCGAGATCTTGTCGATCTCATCGATGTAGACAATGCCCATCTGGGCCTTTTCCACGTCGTAATCGCACTTCTGCAGCAGCTTCTGAATGATGTTCTCGACGTCTTCACCCACGTAACCCGCCTCGGTGAGGGTGGTTGCGTCGGCGATGGTGAACGGAACGTTCAGCAAGCGGGCCAGGGTTTCGGCAAGCAGGGTTTTACCCGAGCCTGTCGGGCCGATCAGCAAGATGTTGCTCTTGCCGAGTTCGACGTCGTCATTCTTTTTGTCACGCTGGTTCAAGCGCTTGTAGTGGTTGTACACCGCTACGGCCAGAACCTTTTTCGCACGTTCCTGACCAATCACGTACTGATCAAGGATGCCGCTGATTTCTTTAGGCGAAGGCAATTTATGCGCGCTGCTCTCGGCCTGGGCTTCCTGCACCTCCTCACGGATGATGTCATTGCACAGGTCGACGCACTCGTCGCAAATGAAGACCGAGGGGCCGGCAATCAATTTGCGTACTTCATGCTGGCTTTTGCCGCAGAAGGAGCAATAGAGCAATTTGCCGTTGTCCTCGCCGTTGCGGGTGTCAGTCATTCGTTCGATCCAAATCCGATAGGCTTGCAACACAAGATGAAGGCTATTGCGGGCTTTTTCAAGCCCGCAGGTGGCCAGACAAGCCGACCGACCCTATTTTGAGCTGCTTTTAAGCGGGGCGCTGGTCGATCACTTGATCGATCAACCCGTATTCACGGGCGGCTTCTGCACTCATGAAGTTGTCGCGGTTGGTGTCGCGCTCGATCTCTTCAAGCGTGTGTCCACTGTGCTTGGCCATCAGCGTGTTGAGACGCTCACGAATGAAGAGGATTTCCTTGGCGTGGATTTCGATATCCGACGCCTGGCCCTGGAAACCGCCCAGTGGCTGGTGAATCATCACACGCGAGTTCGGCAGGCAGTAACGCTTGCCGGCGGCACCGGCCGTCAGCAGAAACGCGCCCATGCTGCACGCCTGACCGATACAGGTGGTCGACACGTTAGGCTTGATGAACTGCATGGTGTCGTAGATCGACATGCCCGCCGTCACCGAACCGCCCGGGGAGTTGATGTAGAGATGGATGTCCTTGTCCGGGTTTTCCGCTTCAAGGAACAGCAGCTGCGCGCAAATCAGGTTGGCCATGTAGTCCTCTACCGGGCCAACCAGGAAGATCACTCGCTCCTTGAGAAGACGCGAGTAGATGTCATAGGCGCGCTCGCCGCGAGCGGATTGCTCGACAACCATCGGGACCAGGCCGCCTGCGGCCTGGATATCAGAGTTCTGCTGAATATAAGAATTACGTAACATGCTCTGCAGTCGCTCCCAAATAGTTTTGTCTTGAATACGCATAAGCCAGCTCGAGAGCTGGCTTATGGTGTGTACTTCTAACGCAAAATCAATCAGTCGGCTTGTGGAGCTTCTACCGGCTTGACCGCTTCTTCGTAAGAGACCGATTTATCGGTCACGCTAGCTTTCTGCAGAACAGTATCCACAACTTGTTCTTCAAGCACAACCGAGCGGACTTCGTTCAGCTGCTGGTCGTTCTTGTAGTACCAGGACACAACCTGCTCTGGCTCCTGGTAGGCCGAAGCCATTTCCTGGATCATTTCGCGAACGCGGGCTTCGTCAGGCTTGAGGTCGAATTGCTTGACCACTTCAGCCACGATCAGGCCCAGGACTACGCGGCGCTTGGCTTGTTCTTCGAACAGCTCGGCCGGCAGTTGGTCAGGCTTGATGTTGCCGCCGAACTGTTGAACAGCCTGCACGCGCAGACGGTCGACTTCGTTGGACAGCAGCGCCTTAGGCACTTCGATCGGGTTGGTCTCGAGCAGACCGTCCATGACCTGGTTCTTGACCTTGGACTTGATCGCCTGACGCAGTTCGCGTTCCATGTTCTTGCGAACTTCGGTGCGGAAGCCTTCCAGACCGGTTTCCTTGATGCCGAATTGAGCGAAGAATTCTTCGTTCAGCTCTGGCAGTTTCGGCTCGGAAACAGTGTTCACGGTCACGGTGAACTCAACGGCTTTGCCAGCCAGCTCGAGGTTCTGATAGTCCTCGGGGAAGGTCAGGTTCAGCACGCGCTCTTCGCCGGCCTTGGCGCCAACCAGGCCGTCTTCGAAGCCAGGGATCATGCGGCCGGAACCCAGCACCAGCTGAGTACCTTTGGCGGAACCGCCGGCGAACACTTCACCGTCGACCTTGCCGACGAAATCGATGTTCAGCTGGTCTTCGTTCTGGGCAGCGCGATCGGCCACTTCAAAACGGGTGTTCTGCTTGCGCAGCACGTCCAGCATCTTGTCCAGGTCGGCATCGGCCACGTCAGCGCTCAGGCGCTCGACTGCGATACCTTCGAAGCCGGCAACGGTGAACTCAGGGAACACTTCGAAAACCGCGACGTATTCCAGGTCCTTGCCCGCTTCGATCGACTTGGGCTCGATCGACGGCGCGCCGGCCGGGTTCAGCTTTTGCTCGACAACCGCTTCGTAGAACGAAGACTGGATCACGTCGCCTACCGCTTCCTGGCGCGCATCGGCACCGAAACGACGCTTGATTTCGCTCATTGGCACTTTGCCTGGACGGAAACCAGCGATCTTGGCCTTTTGGGCAGTCTGCTGCAGACGCTTGTTGACCTGAGTCTCGATGCGCTCAGCCGGCACGGTGATGCTCATGCGGCGCTCAAGAGCAGAAGTATTTTCAACAGAAACTTGCATGGATATTCCTCGTTGCACAGACGTTAGCCGGCCGTTTCCGACCCCAGAATCAAGGGCATGCATTCTAGTGGGTCAAACTCAAGAAGTCACCCTACTGAAAACGGGTAAAAAAGCAGCAGGCAATTTATAGGCGGGGACAAACGGTTATGCCTCGCCCTGTTAGCAAATACAGTCAATCAGGCCAAGGCTCTGCAGCAGTCCTTCTATATATAGGAGGAAGCGGCCATGGACCCCTGACAGCGGGCGAAGCGGCATCATCGAGAAACAAAAATGCGACGAGCCGACCTGCCCTCTCAACCCGGAACCCGCGGTTGCCTTGAAAATTTCGACTTCTAAAACAAAAACGGCGCAGCCCTTTTCAGGTGCTGCGCCGTTTTCTGCTATTAAATAGCGACTTGTATGGTGCGGACGGAGAGACTCGAACTCTCACACCTTGCGGCGCTGGAACCTAAATCCAGTGTGTCTACCAATTCCACCACATCCGCGTATCAAGCTTTTAAAGCAAAGGCGCCAGACTGTTAATCTGGCGCCTTTCTAAATATGGGGTGGACGAAGGGGATCGAACCCTCGACAACGGGAGTCACAATCCCGTGCTCTACCAACTGAGCTACGCCCACCATATTGCCATGTTGCGTTACTTGTGCCAAAGCTGCCTAATGGCGCACCCGGCAGGACTCGAACCTGCGACCATCCGCTTAGAAGGCGGATGCTCTATCCAGCTGAGCTACGGGCGCCTTGTTAATCTGTATTCTTGGACGATTACAAACTAAGTGCTTTCAGTCTCGCCGAATCAAACATCAACTCCGCTCAACCTTCTTAACCAGTGCTAGGCTGTGCCCGACAAGTGCGACGAATGTTATAGGTGACCCTGAGGGTCGTCAACTCTTTTTTAAAAAAAATTCATTTAATTAAAGGGGTTAGGGGAATTTGCAGACCAAGCGCCTTTGCCCTCACCTCATGACATGCGAGAATGCGCTCTCTTTTTTTCACCTCTCGATGGTTAATCACGCGCAATGACTGCACAACTAATCGACGGCAAATCGATCGCCGCCAGCCTGCGCCAGCAGATCGCCAAACGCGTCACCGAGCGTCGCCAGCAAGGCCTGCGCACGCCCGGCCTCGCGGTGATCCTGGTCGGCAGCGATCCTGCCTCTCAGGTTTATGTCTCGCACAAGCGTAAAGACTGTGAAGAGGTCGGCTTTCTGTCCCAAGCTTATGACCTGCCTTCTGAAACCACTCAAGAAGCACTGACCGATCTGATCGATCGCCTGAACGACGACCCGGCAATCGACGGCGTTCTGCTGCAGCTGCCTTTACCTGAACACCTGGACGCCTCCCGATTGCTGGAGCGCATTCGTCCGGACAAGGACGTCGACGGTTTCCACCCTTATAACGTCGGTCGCCTGGCCCAGCGTATTCCGCTGCTGCGTCCGTGCACCCCTAAAGGCATCATGACGCTGCTGGAAAGCACCGGTGCCGATCTTTACGGGATGGACGCGGTGATTGTCGGCGCCTCCAACATTGTTGGTCGCCCGATGGCGATGGAGCTGTTGCTGGCCGGCTGCACCGTGACCGTCACCCACCGCTTCACCAAGGACCTGGCGGGCCACGTCGGCCGTGCCGACCTGGTCGTGGTGGCGGCCGGCAAGCCGGGGCTGGTGAAGGGCGAGTGGATCAAGGAAGGCGCGATCGTGATCGACGTCGGCATCAACCGCCAGGAAGACGGCAAACTGGTGGGTGACGTGATCTACGACACCGCCCTGCCCCGCGCTGGCTGGATTACGCCGGTGCCGGGTGGTGTTGGCCCGATGACGCGTGCCTGCCTGCTGGAAAATACGCTGTACGCGGCGGAAACGCTGCACGGTTGAGTGCGGTTATGGGCGTTGCCGCCTTTTGTTGAATGTGTACATATCCGTTGCTGCGGTCATGGCTGCTTGGGTCGGGGACATATCCGTTTCTGCGGGCATGGCGGCCTTGGGTTGGGTACATATCCGTTTCTGCGGTCATGGCTGCCTTGGGTTGGGTACATATCCGTTTCTGCGGTCATGGCTGCCTTGGGTTGGGTACATATCCGTTTCTGCGGTCATGGCTACTTAGGGTTCCGCCCTTACGGCGGGTCACTTTGAAAAGCGCAAAGTAACCAAACGCTTTTGCCCCTCCATTCGGTGCCTCGCCCAGGCTCGGCATGCCCTCACTCCGGCATTGCTCCGGGGGCCCGCCGCCATCGGCCATCCATGGCCGAGGGCGGCTACCGCGGCATCCTTGCCGCGGTGCCCCCTGCGCAACGCCTGCGTTCGGCCTCTGGGGAAAGGGGCGGCAGATCTGAAGCCAAAGCCAAAGCCAAAGCCAAAGCCAAAGCCAAAGCCAAAGCCAAAGCCAAAGCCAAAGCCAAAGCCAAAGCCAAAGCCAAAGCCAAAGCCATAAAGCCAAAGCTAAAGCTAAAGCAACGGCAACAGCAACGGCAACGGCAACGGCAACGGCAACGGCAACGGCAACGGCAACGGCAACGGCAACGGCAAGATCAAAAGATCGCAGCCTCGCTTCGCTCGACAGCTCCTACAGGTTATCGCGGCGTACACAAATCTCGGGGCCTGCAAAGATCCAGTGTGGGAGCGAGCCGGCTCCGGGCGGCGTTCCGACGAAGGCGGACTGACATCCAGCGTCGATGTCGACTGGTATGGCCTCTTCGCGAGCAGGCTCGCTCCCACAGATGAGATTGCGCGCGGACCAGAGAGTTAGGTCGGCTGTCAGGCCGCCTCGTTTTGGCTGTTGCGGTGCACGCCCCCTCGAGAGGCCGAGCGCAGGTTCTGCGCAGTGGGCAACCCGGCATGGATGCCGGGTTAGCCGCGCACGGCCATGGATGGCCGATCGCGGCGGGCCCACGGAGCAGGACCGGAGCGAGGGCATGCCGAGCCTTAGCGAGGCACCGAACGAAAGGGGCAAAAGCCTTTGGTTACTTGGGGCTCTTCCAAGTGACTCGCCGTAAGGGCGAAACCGTCAGTGGTCGTTACCGCAGCAACGGATATGTACCCGGCCCCAGGCAGCCATTGCCGCAGAAACAGATATGTATCCACCCCCAGGCAGCCGTTACCTCACAAACGGATCCGCCCCCCCTCCAAAAGAAATCCATCCGCCCGCCAACCATCTTCTCAAGTGAACAGTATTACAGCCCATGGCCGGGTTCTTTTTGCCAGTAGAAAATCACTCGACCATCCGCCGGAAATTAGCTTTTTTTTCATGTTTCCAAGGACTTTGCGCCCATCCTTGAACAACCATCGACAGTTATTCAGCCATACTCCAGAATACCGCGCTTTTTTACGAAACAGCCCGTTACATAACGGCTTATCAACACCTTATGAGTCTGCCAGCGTGAAAATCCGTCTTTCCATCCTGAGCCTGTTTTTTGCTGTTACAGGGTCTTTCATCACGCCAATAACCAACGCTGCCGAAACCACCTCGGCGCCACGGGATACGAAACAACTGAAGATCGCTTCCGGCAGCGCCTTGCTGATGGATATGCAGACCAACAAGATCATCTATGCCAGCAATCCTGACGTGGTCGTCCCGATCGCTTCCGTCAGCAAACTGATGACCGGCCTGGTCGTGGTCGAAGCCCGGCAGAATATGGATGAGTACCTTTCCGTCAACATCAGCGATACGCCGGAAATGAAAGGCGTGTTTTCCCGGGTCAAGCTCAAGAGCGAATTGCCGCGTCGGGAAATGCTGCTGATCGCCCTGATGTCTTCGGAAAACCGCGCCGCCGCGAGCCTGGCCCATCATTATCCGGGCGGCTATGTCGCGTTCATTGCCGCCATGAACGCCAAGGCCCGGGCGCTGGGCATGACCAGCACCCATTTCGTCGAGCCGACCGGCCTGTCCCCTCGCAACGTGTCCACCGCCCGCGACCTGAGCAAGTTGCTGGTGGCCGCACACAAGTACCCGTTACTGACCGAATTGAGCACCACCAAGGAAAAGACCGTCTCGTTCCGCAAACCCAATTACAGCCTGGGTTTTCGTAACACCGACCACTTGGTCAGGAAGCCGAACTGGGACATCAGACTGACGAAAACCGGGTTCACCAACGAGGCCGGTCACTGCCTGGTGCTGGTGACCAGCATGGGTAATCGCCAGGTGGCGTTGGTTATTCTCGATGCCTTTGGCAAGTACACCCACTTCGCCGATGCCAGCCGTATTCGCAGCTGGGTCGAAACCGGCAGGGGTGCTGATGTGCCATCGGTGGCGCTGCAGTACAAATCCGACAAAAATCTCAAGAATCGGCAAAGTGGTGTGGTGGAGGCGTCGAAGTAACACGAAACCCGCACTTGCCGCATTCCCCCGCTTGCCCGCTTCTGTAAATGTAGGAGCGAGCTTGCTCGCGAAGATCGCAAGAGCGACGCGTTTATTCAGGATAAACGCGTTATCGTTGACGTCCTTCGCTGGCAAGCCAGCTCCTACAGGTCATGCGTTTATTCAGGATGAACGCGTTATCGTTAGTTAACGGTTAATCATTGGGCAGCGGCATCTGGTCGTCGTCCGGGATGCCATCCCCCGTGCTCGGGTCTCTGTGGCCCTGATGCTCGGTTGGCGCCACCACCGGCTTGGCCAGCGGATCCCTTAGCGGGCTGTTCGGATCCATCACCGGATCGATGTCCGCTTCCGGGGTGGTTGGAACGCTGTCCGGACGTTTGTCGTTGAAACTCGAATCGGTAGACATACGCACCTCACTGGGGGTCAGGGTTTCAGATCGGCGAGCGGATCGTAAGGCTTCGCCGGCGCCTTGTCGTCATCGCCCGGCTTCACGTCCCTGGGCGCCTTGGCCGGTCCGATGGGATCGACCTGTGGATCGGCGAGGTCCGGCGAATCGGGGTCGAAGTCCAGCTCATCGCCGGACGAATGCTCGGACGAGTGCGGGCCATCGGGGGTAGTGGAATGTGCCATTGGCGCCTCCTTGGATGGATCCTGAAGAAGAGTAGATCCTGAAGAAAAGGACCGGCCCGGAAAAGTCCGGGCCCTGTTATCTCAGAGGCCAATCGCGGGTGACAGTGCCCTGCAGATGACGAACGGAACGCTACTGCGCGGACAAGGCCTTCTTCGCCCGGGCAGCCGCCTGTTCCTGGCCTGCCTGGGCCAGATCGCTGGCCGCCTTCAGCCAGCGCTGTTGATCGACGTTGGCCGGAAGCTGGTCAGGTTTCTGGATCAGCACCGCCCACCCTCCGGCATCCTTGAACGCAGATTCAAATGAACTGAAGCTCATCAGCGTCCGGCGATTCATCCCGGCACGCAGCAGCACGGTCTGTTTCTGGCGGTTGTACCCGGCGAGAATGGCATAACGCGGTCCCGCCCAGAACGCCGAGCCTTCGGTGAATCGCACCATCACAGGATTTCCGGCCGCGACCTGGGCCAGCAGCGCAGGCAGGTTGGCGTCCAGGGGATAGACCACCATGCCGTACTCGCGGGCAAGGTTCAGCATGTTCTGCTGCAGCTGGGTTTCGGCACCTGGCAAATGCAGGGGCTTGTCGAGCAACCCCGGCGTAATCACGATGCCCTGCTGGGACAACAGGCTGGCAAGGACCTGGGGCCCACTCTGATTGTCCTGCCCACGGTAGAAAGTACCGCTGAGCTCGACCCGCTCCGGCAGCCGCTTGATTTCAGGCGCAACGCTTCCCGCACACCCCGCCAGACCTGCGACACTGCCAACCAGCACCGCCACAGAAAGAATTCGAGAAATTAACCGCACCATCATCACTCTCTTGTTCAGGCGCCAGGCGTACGTGCTCCCGGCTTGGCCGTCGATCATAGGACGCCAGGCGGCAGCGGTATAGCCTTGAACGGCAGTTGATCGCATTCGATAGTGCGAACTCGTTGATCACAGCCGACCTTTGGTCAATAGTCTGAAACACGGTAGCGGCTAGACTGTCATTTGAAGAGTGTTGAGCCCGCAGCAGGGGCAAGGAGGAGACACTGATGAGCCTGACAATGACCATAGTGATGCTGGTTGCCGGCTGGCTGGCGGTGGCGTCCGCCATGTTGTGGGGCGTCCTGCGCATTACCCGCCGGCACCATCACCCGCCCGTGCAACCGGCGCCGCCGGCCACCACCGATAAACCGGCCGGCCGCCCTGCCTCCGCGCACTGACTGGCGCTTTTTCAGTCGCACAAACCAAAAACGGCCGCCCGGATTCTTGCGAGTCCGGGCGGCCGTTTCGTTTAGTGCCGGTTACGCTTCAGTCGCGATCCGCTTCTGCTTCGCCCGCCGGGACATCATGTTCAGCCCCTCGATCGTTGCCGAGAACGCCATCGCCGCGTAGACGTAGCCTTTCGGTACGTGGGCGCCAAAGCCTTCGGCGATCAGGGTCATGCCGATCATGATCAAAAAGCCCAGGGCCAGCATCACCACGGTCGGGTTGTCGTTGATGAACTTGGCCAAGGGGTCAGCCGCCAGCAACATCACCAGTACCGACACCACCACTGCAATGATCATGATCGGCAAATGCTCGGTCATGCCGACTGCGGTGATGATGCTGTCGATGGAAAACACCATGTCCAGCATCAGGATCTGCCCGATTGCGGCAGCAAAGCCCAGGGTCACGGTCGAGGTCGCTGACTTCGGATCATCCGGCGCCGGGTCCATGCTGTGATGGATTTCGGTGGTCGCCTTCCACAACAGGAACAGGCCACCGGCAATCAGGATCATGTCTTTCCAGGAGAACGCGTGGCCGAGGAGGTCGATCACCGGCTCGGTCAACTGGACGATGAACGCGATGGTGCTCAACAGCGCCAGTCGCAGGATCAGCGCCATGCCGATACCGATGCGCCGCGCCTTCTGCCGATGCTGCTCGGGCAGTTTGTTGGTCAGGATCGAGATGAAGATCAGGTTATCGATGCCGAGCACGATTTCCATCACGATCAACGTGGCCAGGGCGACCCAGGCGGTGGGGCTTACAGCAAGTTCTAAAAGGTATTCCATGGGTCAGTCCTGACTCGTTTAAGACGGTTTAGATTTCCTGTGACGAAGACTCGGTGTTCCGTTTGTCTTCGCCCGATGGTTCTTTCTTGCTGATCAGCCCGCCGGTGGCGTCGCTTATCGCTTGTTCGGCGGCTTTGTGCGTATCGTCGATCGCTTGTTTCGCGCTTTCGGCCGCCTTACCCATCAGTTGCTGAGCGCTTTTCTCGGCCTGGTCGCAACCGGCCAGTACCAGTAAAGACGTGATCAGCAGCGCCGTGGTTTTAAGCTTCATGATGTTTCCTCGATAGAACAGACAGAGCCGACAAGGCCTCCCGTCGATAGCGGAGCATTCTAAGGAGACAAACACTTCAGGAAAATTCGTATTTTTGGCTGCTATACTTCGGTTTTTACGAAGCCAGAAAAAAATCCCGCATAAATGTGTGTGTGCACTTGTAGGAGCAAGCTTGCTCGCGACGGTCGTTAACGATGACGCGTGCTTACTGGTTAAACGCGGTGCCCGGTAGTCCATCGCGAGCAAGCTCGCTCCTACAGGGGTTGTGTGATCAGGGGAAATAAACAGAATGTTGAATTACCGACAGCTGCATTACTTCTGGGTGGTGGCCAAGACCGGCAGCATCGTGCGCGCCTGCGAGCAGTTGAACCTGACACCGCAGACCATCAGCGGGCAGATCTCCCTGCTCGAGCAAACCTATGGCATCGAGTTGTTTCGCCGGGTTGGCCGCCAGCTTGAGCTGACGGAGGCCGGGCGCCAGGCCCTGCCCTACGCCGAGCAGATGTTCCAGCTGGGCGGTGAGCTGGAATTGATGCTGCGGGCGCAACCCAACGAGCAGCAGATTCTGTTTCGGGTCGGCGTGGCGGACGTGGTGCCCAAGTCCATCGTCTATCGGCTGATCGCGCCGACCATGGAGTTGAGCGAGCCGCTGCGCATCACCTGCCGCGAAGACAAGCTCGAACGCTTGCTCGCCGACCTGGCGATCCAGCGCCTGGACCTGGTGATCTCCGACAGCCCGATGCCCTCGCACCTGGACATCAAGGGCTACAGCCAGAAGCTCGGCGAATGCGGGATCAGCTTCTTTGCCACCCCTGCACTGGCCGCGCAGTATGGCCAGGACTTTCCGCGCAGCCTGCACGGTGCACCACTGCTGATTCCCGGGCCGGAAACCGTGGTGCGCAGTCGCTTGCAGCGCTGGTTTGCCGAGCAACAGATCCAGCCACGCATTGTCGGCGAGTTCGACGACAGCGCCTTGATGCAGGCGTTCGGTCAATCCGGCAGCGGGATTTTCATCGGTCCGAGCGTGATTGCCGACGAGGTGCAACGCCAATACGGTGTGGAGTTGATTGGCCAGACCCACGCGGTCACCGAGTCGTTCTACGCCATTTCCGTGGAGCGCAAGGTCAAGCACCCCGGCATTGTCGCCATTACCGAAGGTGCCCGACGCGAACTGTTCACCGAGTTGTGACGCGTCAGGCGCAGACTTCGCGGGGTTTGAAGGTCATCAGCGCCATGGCCAACAGGATCGAGACCAGGATGAAAGCGGCCGCCGCAAAACCCAGGCCTTGCAAACCCACGCTGTCGATCACCCGGCCACCGACCATGGCGCCCAGGCCGATCCCGAGGTTGGCCCCGGCAATGTTCAGCGACGCGGCAAAAGCCGGCGCCTCGGGTGCCGCCTTCATCAAGCGCACGTGGCTGACCAGGAACAAGGCCGCCTGGGTCACGCCCCAGATCCCCATCGCCGCCGCCAGGCCCAGTGGCGAGTGAATGTTCGGCACCAACGCCACCATGCCGGCAATCATGAACGCGCAGAACGTTACCGAAGCGATCAGCGGGTGACGATCCACCGCGCGGCCACCCAGCGAGTTGCCGATCAGCCCCACCGCGCCGAAGCCCATCAGGCACCAGCCGACCACCGTGCCGTTGAAGCCGGCCAGGCGCTCAAGGATGTCCGCCAGGTAGGTGTAGACGGTGAACATGCCGCTGAACACCAGGATCGACAGCAGCACATGCCCGATCATCAGCGGGCTGCGCAGGATCTTGAACTGCGAGCGAAAGCTCACTTGATGCTGATGCAGGTTGGTTGACGGCAGGTAGATGAACAGCAGCAGCGCCTTGGCAAACGCGATCACCGCCAGAATGCCGAAGGCACTGCGCCAACCGAACGCGTCGGAGATCAGCGTGCCCACCGGAATACCGAACACCGTGGCGCAGACAATCCCGAAACCGATCTTGGCAATGGCGCGACCGGCGAAGTCCGGTCCGACGATGTCCACCGCCGTCTCGCTGGCCAGGGCCCAGTACACCGGCAACCCGAGCGCGGGAATCAGGCGGGCGATGGCCATCACCCAGATGTTCGGGGCGAACGCCGCCAGGGTGTTGGCCAGGCCGAACATGATCAACACCGAAATGAACAGCTTGCGGCGCTCGAACCTGGCGAAGTACGCGGTCAGGAACGGCCCGAAGGCGGCGACGGTAAAGGCGAACAAGGTCACCAGCAAACCCGCTTGCGGGATGCTGACGTCAAGGTCGCGGGCGATCGCCGGCAACAGGCCGACGATGACGAATTCCGTGGTCAGCACCGTGAAACCGGCGGCGGACAACAGAAGGATGGGCAACAGCATGCACAACTCCAGAAAACGACGACACCAGCGAAAGCCCGAAGGCCCGCTGGCAGAACATGAAAATGAGGATGGGCAATCTTAACAGAGTGTTTCCAGACGCGGTTGCACGAACCTGCCTTTCTCGTCCGACACGCGGGCGGCAGATCGTCACAGGCCTGAAGGATCAGGACGACGCTGTGATAAAGTCCGCGCCCTGCGATACGTACACCCTGCTCATCTGCCAGCGATTGGCATTGATGTCGCGACACCCCCGCACCCAATAAAATCAGAGATGCCGTTTTATGACCGCTTCATCCCCTTCGCTATTGCATCGTTTGAAACGCTTGAGCCTGGTCACGCAAATCATCATTGGCCTGATCGCCGGGATTGTCCTGGCGCTGGTCGCGCCCGACGTGGCTAAGTCCACCGCGTTCATCGGCAAAGTCTTCGTCGCGGCCCTGAAAGCCGTCGCACCGATCCTGGTGTTCGTGCTGGTCATGGCGTCGATCGCCAACCATAAGCACGGCCAGGAAACCCACATCCGGCCGATTCTGTTTCTGTACCTGTTGGGCACCTTTGCCGCCGCGGTGGTCGCGGTCGTTGCCAGCATGATGTTCCCGTCGAGCCTGGTGCTGTCCACTCACGACGTCGCGGTGAGCGCCCCGGGCGGCATCAGCGAAGTGCTGCAAAGCCTGTTGCTGAGCGTGGTCGATAACCCGGTCAGCGCCCTGATGAACGCCAACTTCATCGGCATCCTGGCCTGGGCGATCGGCATGGGCGTTGCCATTCGCCATGCCGGTGACACCACTCGCGAGGTACTCGGTGATTTGTCCAACGGCGTGACCCTGATCGTGCGCCTGGTGATTCGCTTCGCGCCGCTGGGGATTTTTGGCCTGGTGGCCTCGACCCTTGCCACGTCCGGCTTCGGTGCCCTGCTCGGCTACCTGCATCTGCTGGCCGTGCTGCTGGGCTGCATGCTGTTCGTGGCGCTGGTGATGAACCCGCTGATCGTGTTCTGGAAACTGCGTCGCAACCCGTATCCGCTGGTGTTGATGTGCCTGCGGGAAAGCGGCATCACCGCGTTTTTCACCCGCAGTTCGGCGGCGAACATTCCGGTCAACCTGGAATTGAGCAAGCGCCTGGGCCTGCATGAAGACACGTACTCGGTCTCGATCCCGCTGGGCGCCACCATCAACATGGCGGGCGCCGCGATCACCATTACCGTGCTGACCCTGGCGGCCGTGCATACCCTGGGCATTGCGGTCGATATTCCGACGGCCATCCTGCTGAGCGTGGTCGCGGCGATCTGTGCCTGTGGCGCTTCGGGCGTCGCCGGGGGGTCGTTGCTGCTGATTCCACTGGCGTGCAGTTTGTTCGGCATCCCGAGTGAAATCGCGATGCAGGTGGTGGCGGTCGGTTTCATCATCGGGGTGTTGCAGGATTCGGCGGAGACCGCGCTGAACTCGTCTACCGATGTGCTGTTCACGGCGGCGGCGTGTTTGGGTGAAGAACAGAAAGCACAACGCCTGGCATAACACCGCCCCCCTGTGGGAGCGAGCTTGCTCGCGATGGCGGCGTTACATACAAGATAAATGTCGACTGATACACCGCTATCGCGAGCAAGCTCGCTCCCACAGGATCGGTGGTGAAGCTGAACAATACGCACCTATTAAAAAGCCCCCGCAGCTTGAGGCTGCGGGGGCTTTTTATTGCCCGGGCGGTTTAGAACGCGCCCATGTAATCACGCTTGCCCACTTCCACACCGTTGTGACGCAACAAGGCGTAGGTGGTGGTGACGTGGAAGAAGAATTGCGGCAGACCGTAGCTCAGCAGGTAAGCCTGGCCACTGAAGCGCTTCTCTTTAGGCGTGCCTGGACGGGTAACGATCTCGATGCCTTCCTTGCCGGCGATCTGCTCCGGCTTGATCTCGCCGATGTAGGCCAGGACCTTGGCGATCAGCGCTTGCAGTTCGGCGAAGGTGGTTTCGGTGTCGTCGTACTTCGGCACTTCGATCTCGGCCAGGCGCGAGGAAACGCCTTTGGCGAAATCGACGGCGATCTGCACCTGGCGTACCAGCGGGAACATGTCCGGGTACAGACGGGCTTGCAGCAACGCGTTCGGATCGATGTTTTTTGCGGTGGCGTGGGCTTCGGCCTTGTTCAGCACATCGCTCAGGGCGTTGAGCATTTGCTTGAATACCGGAACGGAAGCGTCGTAGAGGGAAATGGTCATGGCAGTCTCGTGTTGTGACAGGAGGTAAATGTGGGCCGATTATAGCCATGCGCGACGCGCCTGCGACTTGTCTTTTATCCAGCAAGGATTACGCTAGGCCGCTTCGACTGCATGCTTCGACTGCCTAGGGAAAAGCGCGATGAGCACTGAGCAAGAAACCGTTATCGACGAGCCACGCCTCAACAGCACGGAAATCCGCATTCTGGGTTCGCTGATCGAGAAACAGGCCACCAGCCCGGAAACCTATCCGCTGACCCTCAATGCCCTGGTGATCGCCTGCAACCAGAAAACCAGCCGCGAGCCGGTGATGAACCTCACCCAGGGCCAGGTCGGCCAGAGCCTGCGCGCCCTTGAAGGCCGCGGTTTTACCAGGCTGGTGATGGGCAGCCGGGCCGATCGCTGGGAGCACAAGGTCGACAAGGCGCTGGAACTGGTGCCGGCCCAGGTCATCCTGACCGGCTTGCTGTTCCTGCGCGGCCCGCAAACGGTCAATGAACTGCTGACCCGCAGCGGCCGCATGCATGAATTCGAAGACACCGAGCAGGTGGTGCATCAGCTTGAACGCTTGATTGCCCGCGGTCTGGCGCTGCTGATTCCGCGCCAGGCCGGGCAGCGTGAAGACCGCTACATGCATGCGCTGGGGGACCCGGCGGATATCGAGGTGATTCTGGCGGCGCGGAGTAATCCAGTTGAGCGAGGTGCCGGCAGTGGTGTGTCTGTCGAGCGAATCGAAGAGCTGGAAGCGCGGATTGCCGCACTCGAAGAGCGCCTGGCACGCCTCGAATAATCCATATTCTCCTCTGTCGGAGTTTTATGGGGGTGGGCAAGTCTTTGCTTGTGGCAGGCAGTGTAGGCAGGGAAATTTGCGGCAACTGGCTGAGTATGACTGGAGACCGAGTCGCGGCCATCGCGGGCAAGCCCGCTCCCACAGGTCTTGCGTCGGTCACGATGGGTGCGTACGCCAAAGATCCCTGTGGGAGCGGCGGTGCGGCGATCCGACTTGCCCGCGATGAGGCCGGCACAGCCAACAAATCACCCAAAATGCTCAGCTGCGGGCAAACTCCACCGCTTTCTTGAATTGCTCATCCGTCGGCCGCACGCCGGTGTACAACACAAACTGTTCCAGCGCCTGGATCGCAATCACCTCCAGCCCGGTCATCACTCGCTTGCCTTCGGCACGACCGCGCACGATCAGCGGGGTTTCCGAGGGGATCGCCACCACATCGAAGACGGTCTCGGCAGCGGCAATGGCGTCGGCGTCGAACGCCAGTTGATCGGCTTCCGGACCGCCGGTCATGCCGATCGGCGTGACATTGATCAGCATCTGCGGGCGCCGCGCGCCGAGTTCAGCTTGCCATTCATAGCCCAGCGATTCGGCCAAGGCACGCCCGGCCCGTTCGTTACGGGCGACGATCAGGCCGTGCTTGTAACCGCCATCACGCAAGGCACTGGCCACGGCCTTGGCCATGCCACCGCTGCCGCGCAGGGCGAAGGTCGACGCCGTGGGCACCTGGTGGGTTTCCAGCAACTGAGCGATGGCGATGTAGTCGGTGTTGTAGGCCTTGAGATGGCCATGGGTGTTGACGATGGTGTTGATCGATTGAATAGCCGCGGCCGACGCGTCCAGCTCATCGACCAGCGCAATGCAGGCCTCCTTGAACGGCATCGACACGCCGCAGCCACGAATTCCCAGGGCGCGAATGCCAGCGACGGCACCTGGCAGGTCCTGACTGCTGAAGGCCTTGTAATAGAAATTCAGGCCCAGTTGTTCGTACAGATGATTGTGGAATCGCAGGCCAAAGTTTCCAGGGCGCCCGGAGAGGGACATGCACAGCTGGGTGTCTTTGTTGGGGTTCATCTGCATGTGAATCTCCTTCAATAGCACTATCGGATGGACGGGATTAGCCATTCCACCCGGTCTGATCGATCATATTCGCGTACCTGCCGGTGACAGCGTACGACGCTAAGAAAGCCGGTACAGACCTTACACAAAATTTACCCACCGGCTGTGCTGATTTGCAAAAAAACGCTGTCTTAGAAGTATCCCCGCGACAATCCCTGGGTCTATCGCAGAGCCAGGCGCCGGGTCGAAGAACCGAGGAATTATCATGATCCGTAAAATCCCCATAGTGGCCTTGCTGATCGGTGCTTTTGCTATCACAGGGCAGGCAGAGGCTGGCGGCGGTCACGGCGGTCACGGTTGGGAAGGACCGGCGGTATTCGGTGCGATCGTCGGCTCGGCCATCGTCGGTTCGGCCATCATCAACAGCAACCGGCCGGTCTATGTGCAGCAGCCGGTGTACGTTCAGCCACAACCGGTGTACGTGCAACAACCGCCTCCGGTTTATTACCAGCCGGCACCGGTCTACGTACAGCAACCGGTCTATTACGCTCCGCCACCGGTCTACTACGGCCCGCCCCGTGGGTACTACGTCCAACCGCGCGGGTATTATGGCCATCCCCACGGTTATGGCCGCTGGTAATGTAGAAACGAGCTTGCTCCAGGCGGCGTTCCGACGATGGGCTCAAGAACGCCGCGCTCTTGTAGGAGCAAGCTTGCTCGCGATGGGCGTTAACGATACCGCGTGCTTACTGGCTAACCGCGGTGCTCTTGCGCCCATCGTCGGAACGCCGCCCGGAGCAAGCTTGCTCCTACAAGCAAGCGGCAATGCGCCCGACAGCGGGGCTTTTTTGTTGCCGTTTGTCGGTGCAGGTCTGAATAAATCGCCTCAAGGTCGCTGTCGGGACAGTTTGCGGTTCAAGTTGGCAAGATTGACTCGCCGCCCTTCCCCCCTCCTGGGGAAAACGGTCATATTTATGTCATGTCAGGTCCGCACGCTTGGATCTGTTCAAAAACAACAGGTTGATAATAACAAGGACGACCTCATGCCCACGCAAAATCCGCACCGCATCGTCGGCTTGTGCACTTCGAGCAAGGTGTACAACGCACTGACCGAACTCAAGCACCTGGAAGGCCATCGCAGCGCCAAGTTTCTCTCGCTGCTGGCGGAAAACCTGGTACGCAAAGGCCTGCTCAACGAGCAGGAAGTGGTCCACATGCTTGATCTGGTGGTCGACTGAGCCCAAGACTCATTAGCGTCAATGACGACTATCGAAAGCGTTGATTGTTCGTTCAAGCGCCGGGTCCGTAAGGTAGCTCCATAGATTGATGGAGGTACTTATGTCCCAGGTTCAGATCATGTCCGTTATCGGCAGCGCCGTTCCCGCACCGCTCAGAGCGCTTGGATTGCTTGCCTGTTGGTACCTGGTGCAGGACGGCGAAGCGATCAGTGGTCCGCTGACCTCGTTGCCGGACGCCCAGGCACTGTCGCAACAAATCGGCCAGGGTCAGCTCAGCGCTTAAGGCAGCTGCACCCGCGGCTTGGTTTCGATGAAGATGGCCCAGCTCGACATGAACAGTGCGGCGATCAGCGGCCCGATGACAAAGCCATTCAAGCCGAAGATCGCCAAACCACCAAGGGTCGAGATCAGAATCAGGTAATCCGGCATCTTCGTGTCCTTGCCCACCAGAATGGGTCGCAGCACGTTATCCACCAGGCCGATCACAAAAACCCCGAACAACCCCAGCACCACGCCCTGCCAGATCGCTCCGGTGAACAGGAAAAACGCCGCCACCGGCGCCCAGACGATCCCCGCCCCCACCGCTGGCAACAGCGACAGAAACGCCATCAGCACCGCCCACAGCAACGCGCTCGGAATATCCAGAAACCAGAAAATCAAACCGCCCAATGCCCCTTGCGTAACTGCCACCAGCAGGTTGCCTTTGACTGTTGCCCGCACCACGCGGTTGAACTTGAGTTGCAAACGCCGTTTCTGGTGCTCCTGCAGCGGTACGGCAGAACGAACTTTACGTGCCAGTTCGGCGCCGTCGCGCAAAAAAAAGAACAGCAGGTAGAGCATGATGAAAAAACTCACCAGAAACTCGAACGTGCCCTGACCGAAACTGAAGGCCTGTGTGGCGATAAACTCATTGCCTGTTACCGCACTCTTGATGATTTTCTCTCGCAGACCGTCCAACTCGCCGACCCCGAACCGATCGAGCAAGTGCTGGAAGTACGGCGGCAGGCTGTGTTTGAAATGCGTCACATACCCGGCGATGTCCAGTTCGCCGCTTTCGATTCTCTGGTAAACCGAGGCCCCTTCTTGCACCAGCAGGAAACCGAGGATGATCACCGGCAGAATCGCGATCACCAGGCAGATGCCCAGGGTGAGCAGCGCCGTCAGGTTGCGTTGCCAGCCGAACTTCGCTTGCAGTCGGCGCTGCAGGGGTGCGAAGAGGATGCCGAGGATGACGGCCCAGAACACCGCACCGTAGAACGGCAGCAAGATCCAGATGAAAGCGACGGTGACCAGTCCCAACAGGATCACCAGTGATTTGTTTTGCAGTGTCTGTTCGTTCATGTCCGATCCATGTCAGTCAGCAGGGAAGCAATGTCGCGTCCTGATGCTTAGTCCGCCACGGTTCGCGCGAGTGCCATCCGTTTGTTCATCAAGCATAGATCCAGATCAATGAAGCCTGCGGGTATGCGGATTACCCTCGCGGACTTTTGCGGTCGACACGCCAATGAACCTTCCCCCGACGCTCCCAACCCCGGAACTGCTCGTGACAAAACCTGTGGGAGCGGGCTTGCCCGCGATGAGTCCTTCACATTTAACATCTATGCTGGCTGATACACCGCCATCGTCGGAACGCCGCCCGGGGCAAGCCCGCTCCCACAGAAATTCAGGCGAACTCCTCGCGCAACATCGCCACAAACGCCTCTCGCGCCGGGTGAACCCCGGCGTTTTCATGCCAGTAGAACAGGTTGTCGATGGCCGTCAGGTCGGGGAATTCGTAGCCGGCGCAACCGGCGCCTTTGGCGAACTGATCGAAAACCCCTTTAGGCACCAGCGCCACACCGGCCCCGGCGCTGACGCAGCCGACGATCGCGCCGTAACTGGCCAGGCTGACAATCGGCAACGCCTGCCCCTGCCGCAACAACCAATGCTCCAGTGCCGCCCGGTAAGGGCAGCCCTGTGGCCACATGAACACGGTTTTGTCCTGTAAATCGGCGATATCACGTACCGGCCCCAGGGACGTCGAGGCAATCAACAGCAGCTCCTCGCGGTACATCGGCGTGCGCTTGAGTTGCGAGCGTTCGACATCTACCGCGACTATCGCGCCGTCGAGCCGATGGTTGAAGGTGTCGTCGAGCAGCTGGCTCCAGGGGCCGGTGGTCAGTTCCAGCGCCACCTTCGGGAAACGCTTGTGGAACTTGGCCAGCAAGCGCGGCAAGCGACCGGTGGCCGAGGACTCGATGGCGCCGATGCGCAACGGTCCGGACGGCTCCGCGGCGGGATCGAGCGCCCGTTTGGCCTCAGCCGCGAGCGCGAGCATCTTCGCGGCATAGGCGAGGAAGGTCTGCCCCGACGGACTGATTCGCAAGCCTCGGCCCTCGCGCAGGAACAGCGCGACACCCAGCTCCGCTTCCAGCGCCTTGATCCGCGCCGTGATATTCGACGGCACGCAATGCAGCAACTCGGCGGCGCGGGCAATGCTGCCGACGTCGGCGACGGTCTTGAACATGCGAATCTGCGCCAGCTCCATACATCACCCAAAGTGAACAGTTGACGCAGTATAAGTCAGTTGTGGCGAATGGTACGAATTCTGATACTCGGTGCACAGGCCCACAGGTATCCGACCATGCAAGCGCTCACAGCCGTCTCCCCCTCCCCCGTCAAGATCGTGCTGGCGATGGCGTTTGTCGTCGCCTGCTGGGGGTATTCGCCGACCGGTATTCACCTCGGTTTGCAAGCTTATGATCCCGGCCATCTGGCGTTGCTGCGGTTTCTGCTGGCCTCGGCATTCATGGGCGTCGTCGCGCTGATCCGCGGCATCCGCCTGCCAAGCCTTGGCGATCTGCCGCTGCTGGTGGCCCTGGGTTTCTTTGCGGTCAGCCTGCATCACGTCGCGTTGAATTTCGGCCAGCAGGGCGTCAGCGCCGGAGCGTCCAGTGTGTTGGCGCAATCGACGCCCTTGTTCAGCACGCTGCTGGCGCGCTTCGTGTTCAAGGACCGGGTGAGTGCCTGGCGCTGGGGCTGTGTCATCCTGGGTTTGCTCGGCGTGGTGATTGTGGTGGCTGGCGATCACGGGCTGGGCAGCATTGATGGCCACGGCTTGCTGATTCTGCTGGCGGCGCTGTCCTGGAGCTTTTACTTTGCGTTGCAGAAGCAGCATGCCCGGCGCTACGACGGCTTGACGCTGGTGTGCTACACGGTTTGGTTCGGGACGCTGTTGTTGTTGGTTTATTTGCCGGGGTTGGCGAGCGAGGTGATTGCTGCGCCGGTGGATGTGCAATGGGCGGTGATCGGCTTGGGCGTGTTTCCGAGCGCTCTGGCGTACCTGGCCTGGGCGTATGTGTTGGCTCATGTGGATTTGAGCCGGGCGACGATGACGTTGTATCTGATTCCACCTACGGCCATGGGGATTGCGTCTTTTGCGTTGGCGGAGCAGCCCACGTTGATGGTGTTCGTTGGTTCGGCGATTGTGCTGATCAGTGTGCTGGCGTTGAATCTGGAGCGGCGGGTGGTGGTGATTCAGGGAGCCAGTGTCTGATCGTTTATTTGCGGTGATGCGTCTGGCGCCTTCGCTGGCAAGCCAGCTCCCACAGGTTTTGTGTGGATCAGGTCATTTTTGATCGACTCGAGGCCTGTGGGAGCTGGCTTGCCTGCGATGAACGATGACGCGGTTGACCTGCCCTGCCACTCTCAAAAAACCCGGCGCACCGGCCGGGTTCTGTTTATCGCCTGTCATCGGACAGCGGTGTTGGCTCATCTGCCGGAGGCACGTCTTCATCCGCCGTCGGGTCCATCCAGTCTTCTGGTCGATCAGCGTCTGCGCCGGCCGGGTCCAGGGCCGGGTCCATGCCGGGTGGTGCATCCTGATCCAGGCTCGGCTCATCGGTACCGGACAGGGGTCTGGTCGGGTCGGTAGTGGGTGTTCCACCCTGGAACGTTGATTCGTTAGCCATGACGCACCTCACAGGTGAGGTCCAGCAAATCTGGGCCGTACTGGTTGGAAGCAAGGCCAGGGATGAGGTGCTATCGAGTAGACCAACGGTTACCCGCGATCCGCCAGAAACCGGTCGCGACTGGGCTCGGTCCGCGTGGCGCAGATGTGCCACGAATGGGGCCTGACCTGGGGCTCGCATTCCAACAACCACTTCGATATTTCCCTGGCGATGTTCACCCATGTTGCGGCGGCCGCGCCGGGTGCGATCACCGCCATCGACACCCACTGGATCTGGCAGGACGGCCAGCGCCTGACCAAGCCCCCGCTGCATATCCCCTGTGTGCAACAGCACGCGACAGCGATGTATCAGTCGCTATCGCTGCTCATTTTGTTAAAACAGGAAGCGTCCTACATACAAGCTATTTCATAAGCGTCTTAATTCCCGTGTTTGTATTTCGCCGTGAGCACAACGTGCACCGCTCATGGATCGAACACCGGTTGCTTATGCCGTAGGACACTTGTTAATGGAACTGACAACATTATTTGCGCCACAGAACCGACGCTTGATCAAGCTGACCACCCCGGCCAACGGTCAGCAGGAACTGCTACTGGAGCGATTTTCCGGGACTGAAGGATTGTCGACGCTGTTCAGTTTCGAGTTGTCGCTGATCAGTCAGGATGCGCGACTGGAACTCAAGTCCCTGATAGGGCAACCCGCGTTGCTGGAGATTGAACTGGCGACCGGTGGGGCCCGTTATATTCATGGCTATATCAGCCGTTTCAGCCTGCAAGGCAGTGACGGTGGGCTGGCGCGCTACTCGGCAACATTAAGTCCCTGGCTGTGGATGCTGTCGCGCCGTTCAGACTCGCGGATATTTCAAGAGCAAACGATCGAAGACATCATTCGTACGGTGTTTGCCCGCTATGAAGCGCTGCCCAGTTTCGAGTTCCGGCTGGACCCGCCGCTCAAGTCCCACAGCTACATCACGCAATACCGCGAGAACGATCTGGATTTCGTCTTGCGCCTGCTGGAAGGCGAAGGATTGTTCTTCTACTTCGATCACGCGAAGGAAGGACATCGGCTGATCATCACCGACCATTCCCGCAACCTCGAGCCGTTACCGCAGCAACCGCAGATCCGCTACCACAGTGCTTCGGTCACCGAGACCGCCGACTCCATCACTCAATGGAGCAGCAACCGGGTCTTGCAGTCAGGTCGTATGGCCATACAGACATTCGACTACCGGCAACCGCGAAATCCACTGCCGGTCAGCATGCCCAGCCTCAACGTCCAGGGTGAGGTCCCGCCTTACGAAATATACGACTTTCCCGGTCATTACAGCCACGCGATCCCCGCGGATGGCGAGACGCTGGTGCGTCATCGACTGGAAGCCATGGAAGTACAGGGCAAGACGTTTCAGGGCAGCAGCAACTGTCGCGCCATGCTGCCGGGTTACACCTTCGAGTTGACCCAGCACTTCGATCACGATCGTGACCCCATTGCAGATCGCCATTTCCTGTTGCTGAGCGTCGAGCACCATGGCAGTAACAACTATCTATCGAATCAACCGGCAGGCTACGACAATAGCTTCGTGTGCGTGCGCCATAAAATCCCGTATCGCCCTGTAATCATCACACCTCGCCCGACAATTTCGGGACCACTCACCGCCATCGTGGTGGGTCCTGAAGGAGAGGAAGTCTTCACCGATGCGCTGGCGCGGGTACAAGTACGCTTCCATTGGCAGCGCGGGCAAGATCCCGCACCCGGCACCACCTGGCTCAGGGTCGCCATGCCCAGCGCCGGTGCCGGTTTTGGTCATCAGTTTTTGCCGCGCATCGGTCAGGAGGTCCTGGTGACTTTCCTCGGGGGCGACATCGACCGTCCCCTTGTCACTTCGGTACTCTACAACGCTGACCATTTACCGCCGCGCTTCAGTAACGCCACGGGTCTACCGGGTAATCGAACGCTCTCGGGCATCCAGACCCAGGAACACAAAGGCAACGGCTTCAACGAACTGCTTTTCGACGATACACCCGGTGCATTGCGCGCCCGCCTGGGCACGACCCATCACGCCACCGCGCTGAACCTCGGCAAACTCACCACGCCCAGAACTGATGGACAAGCCCGGCCCCGTGGCAATGGCGCCGAACTGCGCACCGACGCGGCCATCGCTCTGCGAGCGGCCCAAGGCATGTTATTGACCACCTATGCCCGTCACGGTGCGCAGGATTCGCAGTTGGACCGCGAAGAATTGCTCAAGCTGCTGAGCGAGTGCGGCGAACTGTTCCAGTCGCTCGGCCAGACCGCCGCCGCCCGTGGCAGCCAACAGGTCGATAGCCAAGGCATCGAAACGCTGCGCCAGTCATTGAGTCAATGGCCTGCACCCGAGAGCAACCGTTCGGGCGACCCACTGCTCGCCGTGGCGGCCGAGGCGGGCATCGCCAGCGCAACACCGCGCTCACAAGTGCACTACGCCGGTGAGAACCACGACACCACGGCTCAGGACCACCTGCAATTGACCAGCGGTGCGGCCATGCGATTGAACGCGGGCAAAGGGATTTCAGCCTTTGCCCAAGATGAAGGCATCAGCGCCATCGCCAATCGCGGCAAGGTGCTCGTGCAAGCCCAGGAAGATGACATTGCGCTCAACGCGCAAAAGAACCTGCACCTGTCGGCCACCGAAGGTGAAGTGATCGTGACGGCCCCCACCATTCGCTTGGTGGCCGACGACGGCAGCTACATCAAGATTGGTGGCGGCATCGAGATCGGCACCCAGGACAAGGTCATGGTGCATGCCAGCGACCATGACTGGGTCGGACCGAAAAGCGACAGCGTTTCCATACCTTCTTTCAGTCGTGATCCAGCGGCGCAACGTCTGGCCTTTCACTATCCGGGCCATGCGCACGAGAGCCCCCGAATGGCAGCGGACCACGCGTATCAGATCGAGCTTGGAGATGGCAGCGTGGTGCAAGGTTCAACGGATGCGAGCGGTTTGACGCAGAGGGTGGAACGCGAGGTGATGCATCAAGCCCGGGTGAAGGCCAAGCGAAAAACCGGCCCGGCGGGAGATAGTCAATGAGCGAGTCGAGCTTTCACACAGTGGCGCAGAGCACCACCCGTTTGATACCGAACTGCACCACCGAGCGCAAGCTGGAAGTCCCTGGCGACCTGCCTGGGGTGGTGATTTTCCTGCACGGTGTCAATGATCCGGGGGGATCGTATGAGTCGGTGGAGACGGGGTTGTGTCAGGGGGTGAATGAGCGGTTGGATCGGCCGGATCTCAGGGCTGGGCGGTATGGAGCTTATTTCAATGCGGCCAAAGCGGTACCGCATGAGCAGCGAGAGGATGCACTCCAGGCCAAGGCTCTTCAAGCGGGCTGGCAACAAGCCTTGGAAACCCTGCCCGAAGGCCACAAACCAGTGCGCGTGTTCTACGACAGCACTGACAACATCAATGGCGAAATCGCCCTGACCAACGCGCTGCACGGCCTCAACATTGACGGCACCGGTATCGAGCTGGGCAATGTCGACGAGGGCTACGACATCGGTCGGCGCCTGGGCAATACCGGCGTCAGTGGCGCCCTGGTTGAAATCAACCTCGCCACGATTGCCAGCTACCAGGAAGGGGGTGTCAGCGCAGTGGTCTATGCCGGCAAGGATGGCAGCACCACGGTGCAAATGGTCCGTCCGCCTGACGAAGCCCGCAAAGCGAAAAACCAGCAGACCCATGGCGTCGACCCCTTCCGATTTCGTATGCCGGGGCGATAACCATGACCCATCCCATCTGTCTGGGCGATTCCACCAGCAGCGGCGGCACCGTCGTCTCTTGCCAACTCGCGGACACCCAAACCCTCAACGGAAAAACCCCCGCGGTGCTGGGCGACAAGGCCACCTGCCCGCTTCATCTGGGCGAGTTCGCTTTCGTCGAGGGGCATCCGCGCAGGCGCATGAATGGCATCCCTGTGTTCCTGCAAGGTCATCGCCTTGCCTGTGGCTGCCATGGGGTGGCGAGTCATGCGCAGAAGGTTCGGGGGACCTGATGCTCCGCATTTTCATTCAACGCGAGCCCGCGTTCGACAAACCGACCAGCAGCTTCTCGACGCGAGAGATCGATCGCTTGATCTCGATCATCGGGCGCCTGCGGCCCGGATTCAAACGCCGCTCGGCGTGTAGCGGTTAATATCATTGAAACTCATGGAGAGTGGCTCAGTCATGCCTAAATACAATCTGAACAAATTCGCGTCCTACAGCGCTTTCGTACTTTTCCTCGGCGCCGGTCACTGCGTAGCAGACGAGCGTATGGAATCCATCGTCAACGCCGCCATCAAACCGGTGATGCAGCAACAGCAGATCCCCGGCGTCGCGGTCGCCATCACCGTCAACGGCCAGGCGCATTACTTCAACTACGGAGTGGCCTCGAAGGAAAACGGCAAGGCTGTCACCAAAGACACCCTGTTCGAGATCGGTTCGGTGAGCAAGACCTTCACTGCCACCCTCGCCGCCTACGCCCAGGCGACAGGCAAACTGTCCCTGTCAGACAAGGCCAGCAACGTCCTGCCAGAGCTGCGCGGCAGTGCGTTCGATCACATCAGCATATTGCAACTGGGCACCTACAGCGCTGGCGGCCTGCCGCTGCAATTCCCCGACGAGGCCGATGCGCCGGACAAAATGCTCGGCTATTTCAAGCAGTGGAAGCCGACCTATACCGCTGGCAGCCATCGCCAGTATTCGAACCCGAGCCTGGGGCTGTTTGGCTATCTGGCGGCCAAAAGCCTGGGCGCGCCGTTTGATGAGGTGATGGAAAAAACCCTGCTGCCGAAACTCGGGTTGAAGCACACCTTCCTCAAGGTGCCGCAGGATCAGATGGGGCTTTATGCCCAGGGGTACAACAAGGAAGACAAGCCGGTGCGGGTCGGGCCGGGGGCGCTGGATTCAGAGGCGTATGGGGTGAAGACCAGTGCGGCGGATCTGCTTCGTTATGTTCAACTGAACATGAAACCGGCAGGGCTTGAAGCGCCGCTGCAACGGGCAATCGCCACCACGCACACGGGGTATTACCAAGTCGGTGAGATGACCCAGGGATTGGGCTGGGAGCTCTACCACTATCCGGTCACGCTTGATCAGTTGCTCGCCGGTAACTCGACGCAGATGGCGATGGAAGCTCACGAAGTCCGGTGGCTGAATCCGCCGCAACCACAAACGGACGCTGTGCTGGTTAACAAAACCGGCTCAACGGGCGGCTTCGGTGCCTACGTCGCGTACGTGCCCTCGAAGGCTATCGGCATCGTGATCCTGGCCAACAAAAACTATCCGAATGCTGAGCGGGTGAAAGTGGCGCATAGGGTATTGAGCGCACTGAGCAAATAAACCGAAACCACTCACCTGTGGCGAGGGAGCTTGCTCCCGCTGGGCTGCGAAGCGGCCCCCAATCGGCAACTGCATCCCGTCAGATACTGCTCGGTAGCAGGTTTTGCGACTGCTTCGCAGCCGAGCGGGACGATGTGGCGTTCCGACAAGCTCCCTCGCCACAGGGTTCAGTGGTAGTCATCAAAATGGGCGACCCCTTGAGGTCGCCCATTTTCATGGGTGCGCCTGTTGACTAAACAGCCGGCGCGCCTTCGGGTGGATCGATATTGTCCAGTGCCCTGTTCACCAATAACTCGCCCACAACGGCCAACTGCTGAATCGACAGCGCCACGTTGCGGTTGGAGCTTTCCAGTTTGCAGGCCAGGTCCGTGACGAGGACGTTCAGCGACGCGAGGGTTTCGCAGGCGTGGCACAGCAGGGTTGCCGTGTCGACGCCGGGGACGATGGTGAAGATATGGCTGACCGGGTCGGCGTGGTTGGGGTTGCGCAGACGAGCGCTGATAGCGGGTTCGGTGATGTCGGAAAGTGGAACGGGGTCGAGGGGATCTGAATTGGTTGGGGATTCAGGGGGATTGGGACTTACTTTTTTCATAGGAGAAGATCCATTGAGGGTTGTTGAGAAAACTACCCATCTCACTTCCACATGAGGGTGGCAGCTGTACGCAGGTGTGGAAGACCAGGCCAACCCACCAATACCCGGTGCACTCGAAAGTGCTCCCGCGCACAGCCGCCATAACGCGGCAATGTTGACATAAAAATGTCGACATGCGCTCTACGGGCATTGGTAGATGACTTTTACCACCGGACTTCCACATCCGACCGCTGATTTTGCAGCGGCTGGAGAAGGTTATCGGCGCGATCCACAGAGCACCAGTTCATGGCGTGCGCCACGGTTTGCAGGAAATGTCCGACGCAGTTGAAGGCCTTTGCTCTGGCTCATTTTCATGGGCATACACTGCAACTACTTTTTATTGTTAACCGTTGTGATGTGACTGAAACCGTTGTATCTAAACGGCATCGGATCAATCCGTGGTCGGGAATGACATAATGCGCGCTCAAGCCTTCAAACCGACTGACCCCCAAAGGGCGATGTAATGGAAATTTTCAGTTTCAAGCTCAAGGATGTCGGTCGGTTCACCGATTTGACCGTTCACTTAGCCCCCACAGCCAAACATCCCACAAATGTGACGGTATTGGTGGGGAACAACGGTGCCGGGAAAACTACCCTATTAAAATCACTGGCCACGTCACTGAGCTGGTTGGTGGCCAGGATTCGTACCGAGAAAGGTAATGGCAGCCACTTAACAAATGAGGACATTCGAAACGGCGCTTCCGTCGCATTAATTTTGATTGCCGTAGTAGACGCCTCATTGGCACGTTCAAATTTTCCCGAGGGTGATCAAAAAAATCACGTGTTCTCATGGGCCATTGCTCGCGGCAGGCAAGGGCGAAAGACCGCTGTCCATAGCGAGTTGGTAGATGCTAGCCGTCTGGCTGATCATTACCGGAGCGAACTGACCGCGTCTGATAAAGCCTCGCTCCCCTTGATCGCCTACTACCCGGTAGAGCGTTCGGTCTTGGAAATCCCGCTAAAAATCCGCACCAAACACACCTTCGACCAACTGGACGGCTACGACAATTCACTGAATCGCGGCGTCGATTTCCGGCGTTTTTTTGAATGGTTTCGCGAACGCGAAGACAGCGAAAATGAAACCGGTGTGTCCGACACTGCGCTGGCCGAAATTTCCGAAAAGTTCGGCAAGGACAGTGACATCTGGAAAACCCTTTCCCAACTGAAAGCCTCATCCCGTGATCGCCAGTTGACCGCGGTTCGCTCCGCTATCGCTGCATTCATGCCTGGCTTCAGCAACCTGAGAGTGCAGCGCAAACCGCGCCTGCACATGGCGATAGACAAAGACGGTGTAACGCTCAACGTCTCCCAGCTCTCGCAGGGTGAAAAGTCCATGATGGCCTTGGTTGGCGACATCGCTCGCCGATTGGCGATGATGAACCAGTCTTTGGACAATCCGTTAGAAGGTGACGGGATCGTACTGATTGATGAAGTCGATTTGCACCTGCACCCCAAATGGCAGCGCAGTTTGATTCGACAGTTGAGCGAGACCTTCCCCAATTGCCAGTTTGTGCTGACAACCCATTCGCCGCTGGTCATCAGCGACGCAAAAGATGTGTTGGTTTACGTGCTGGACGATGGGGAACTACAGGAACGCAATGGCCTTTATGGACTGGATGCCAATCAGGTTCTGCTGGAAGTGATGGACACCGACATCCGCAACAGCGAAGTGCAGCAGCGCTTGAATCGATTGCTGGAGCGATTGCAGGACGGTGATCTGGATGCAGCGAAGAACCTTTTTTCCGAGCTTTCAGTTGAGCTCCCAGAGGGGCATCTGGAGCTGGCGAAGGCAGCACTGTTGATCCGCAAGCTGGAGTTGCGCCGTGCGTAAGATCGACAAAGGCATTGAGCCGCAATCGCTGACTCGCTGGAAGCGCTCGAACAACGCGCTACGTTACCGGGACTTACCACGGGAAGAGAGTCGGTCCATTCGTTCATCGTGTATCTCGGAACAATACGGTTTATGTGCGTATTGCTGTCAGTCCATCACGATTGATGACGCCCATAATGAACATCTTGAAGCCCAGGATCGTGCGCCGAATCGGACGTTGGATTTTTCCAACATCGTCGCCAGTTGCCAGCGCCCCAATCAATGTGGTCACGGTCGCGGTACACGACATTTGCCACTCACGCCGTTGATGACCGAATGCGAAACCGAACTGAAGTTCTACTTGTCCGGACTGGTAACGGGACAAACCGAACGGGCCAGGGTTGCTATTGAGGCATTGAATCTGGGTCATACCGAAGAAAGTAATAGAGGCCTTGTCGGTAAACGCAAGGCGTTGGTCGATGCACTCATTTATAGCCAGTGCGTGCCTCCCGAAGACTTGCAGTTTGAAGATGAAGAGTTCCTGGGTTTGCTCCGGGAGGATCTGAAAACACCGGATGCAGCGCAATGTCTGCAGCCTTTTTCACCCGTCCTGGTCAACGTAATCAGCAATTTTCTGGCCCAACCGTAGGAGCGGCGGTGCGACGATTCGATTGCCCGCGAAGGCAATTGATCATTCAACATCGCTGCTGACTGATACGCCGCTTTCGCCGGCAAGCCGGTCTCGCTCCCACAGGGGATCTTCAGCGCCAGATCGGGGTGAACGCCAGCGATCAACATGTGGGAGCGAGCTTGCTCGCGATGGTCTCGAGGACGATGCGTTCATTTAGCAAAAACGCGTTATCGTTAACGTCCATCGCGAGCAAGCTCGCTCCCACAGGGAATTCATTTGCCATGAAGGTTCTGCGCGGATTCAATCGTCCGGCATTTCAGGCGGCTTGGCGGGCTTGGCGGGCTTGGTCGGTTTGGCCGGTTTTGTTGCCTTGGCGCCCTTGGCCGGGGCGGCTTCGGTCACCGGCGGTGGCGTCGGCACAGTGGCTTCTTTCTCGGTCGCCGGCAATTCGTCGATGGTCTTGAAGATCGCCTGCAGGTCGACCGCATCCGACTGTTCCAGTTTCTTTTCGCCGTCCTTGCCGACCAGAATCACCTTGGTCTTCGCGCCAGCCCCCAACTTGAGCGAGCGGATCAATGCCGCCGTGTCTTGTGGCCCCAGGTCTTTGCCCTCGCGCTGGCCCATCAGATTGAGCACGGTGTACAGGACCATGTTGCGGTCGGTGAAGCCCGTGCGGTTGGCCGGCTCATCCAGTGCCTTTTTCAGGCTGACCCACGTGGGATCGACCGTACTCGGAGCGATGACGATCAATGGCCGGGCCCTGCCCTTGTCCATGTCCAGCGGTGAGTCGCCATCGGCGGCGAACAAGGGACCGGCGAAAGCCAGCAGGGTAGCCAGGGTCAATGACCTGATGAGCATGCGCATCTCCTTTTGATATCCACGCTCTAATGATTGCGCATCGCGGCGTTCGTTCCGGGGACGCTTCGCAATTATGTTTCGCCCTGACCCTAGCTTAGGTCAGGGCAGTCATTGCGCAACAGATCATTGAGGATCGAACGTGGATTTGATCAGCTGTTCCGAGCGCTTTATTGTGGTTCACCATTGCGACGACTGAATCGTCTGCCGGCAAAGGAGCTTCAATACAACATGGAAATCGACTACCTCTGCAACCACCCCGCCCTGATCCCGGAATTGGCCGAGCTGAATTTCAAGGAATGGGGTCAATTCAAACCCGGCGACACCCTCAAGGCAAGAACCGAACGTATGCGCGCTGCATGCGGCAAAGGTACCGTGCCCACCGTGCTGGTAGCACTCGATGGTACGCAACTGCTCGGCGGAGCCCTGCTGATCGAGAGCGATCTGGCCTCGCGGCCCGAACTGACTCCCTGGCTGGCAGGCGTTTACGTCAAGGCCGGGCATCGTGGTCGGGGCATCGCCTCCGGGCTGGTGTCGCGTATCGTCGAGGAGGCGGCGGCACTCGCAATCCCCAGGCTCTTTCTATACACCGACTCGGCCCAGTCGCTTTACGCCAGACTGGGCTGGGAGATTGTGGAGCAACTGGACGACGACGGGCTCGAGGTCACCCTGATGGCACGCGATACGTCGAAGGTTTAAAGCAACAGTGCTTAACTCATGGGAGAGACCCAGGAGACTCCTCCCATGAGCGCTCAGCTGAACCACACCATCGCCTGGTGCCGCGACAAGCAGACGTCGGCCCATTATCTGGCAGACATCCTCGGCCTGCCCGCTCCTGAACCCTTCGGCCCGATGTTGATCGTCAAACTCGACAACGGCGTGTCGCTGGACTTCTACAACAACGACCCGCCGATCGCCTCCCAGCACTATGCGTTTTTGCTCGGTGACGAGGATTTCGATGCAGCCTTCGCCCGCCTGCAAGCGCGAAAGCAATCCTGGTGGGCCGATCCCGGCAAGCAGCGGCCGAACGAGATCAATGACTACGGCGGTGGCCGACGGGTTTACTTCGACGATCCCGACGGGCACTTGCTGGAGATTTTCACCCGTGAGTGATGGAGGCTTGTCGCGAACATCAGAACGCCAGTTTGTAGCCGATCAGCACCAGCATCGTGGCCAGGCAAGGACGCAGCACTTCATCGGAGATGCGGCCGGTCAGATGACTGCCCAGGTAAATTCCCGGCAGCGAACCGACCAGCAAGTAGCCCAACACGTGCCAATCCATGTTGCCCATGCTCGCGTGACCGAGGCCTGCGACCAGGGTCAGCGGTACGGCATGGGCGATTTCCGTGCCCACCAGGCGGCGGGTCGGCAGCAGCGGATAAAGAATGAACAGCGCCACGGTTCCCAGGGCGCCAGCACCGATGGAGGTCAGGGCGACCATGGTGCCGAGCACCAGGCCAGTCAGCACGGTCAGCCCGTTGAGGCGTGGGCCACTGGGGTTGTAGTTGCCGCCCGCCCGTTTGTGCGCGAAATCGAGCAAGCGTTTCTTGAAGAAAATCGCCAGCGCGGTGGCAAACAGGACAAAGCCCAAGGCCTGTTTGATCACGGCGTTCATGGCATCGGGGGAGGTCTGCAGGGTGCTCAGGAACCACAGCGTCATCAGCACCGCCGGCACACTGCCGAGGGTCAGCCAGCCGGTGATTGACCAATTGATGTTGTTGTTCTTTTTATGAACCAGAACGCCGCTGGATTTGGTGATGGCCGCGTACAGAAGATCCGTGCCCACCGCCGTCGCCGGATTGACACCGAACCACAGCAGGATCGGCGTCATCAATGAACCGCCGCCCACGCCGGTCATGCCGACGATGAAACCCACCACTAAACCTGCGACCACCAACCCGAAGTTAACGAATTCCATTAACACGCCCACAAAAATCGCATGAAAAAACTGGCCCGCAGCATAGCGATTTTTCTTATAACCACTTATATCGATGCGGTCTATCGTTATGCCTATGTGCGCTGAGATCCCTTGGAGCTGGCTTGTCGGATCGCCGCACCGCAGCGAAGGACGTCAACGATAACGCGCGGCATCAGGCAGCAGGCGTCGCCCCTGCGTTCTTCGCGAGCAAGCTCGCTCCTACAGGGGGATCGGGTACGGTGGAAATGGTTGCGTTGGCTGTCAGGACGCCTTCGCTGGCAAGCCAGCTCCTACAGGGGGTGCGGGCGTTTGATAGATCAGGGGCAGGCCGCCAAAGTTACTGTACGGGCAGGAAATTGAGGAAAAGCAGGCTCTGGGCGTAATTGAGGCCGATCCGCCGGTAGCGCTCGTCGAGCATCTGGGTCAGCAGGTCCAGCCGTGCGACGATCTTGCCGAATTCCACGGCAAAACTCAGGTTGCTGCCCTCCTCCGAAATCTCGTTGGAAAACAGCAAGGGCCCGCCCTGCTTGTTCTGGCGCTGGCTGAGGATCCAGGTGGCTTTCTCGATGTTGCGCGCGGCGTTGTTGACGAAGGTCGGGTTGATCGCATCGGTCATGTAGAACTCGAGACGATTGCCGTGGGCGGTGACCAGCATGCTGCCGATGGCATAGATGAAGGCACCGACCCGGTCGCCGAGGAATTCCGGGCTCATGGCGAAGCTCAGTGCTGCCAGGTCTTTTTTGCCGCCCAGGGTCGGCAGCGGCTGTTGCATTTCGATGGCCATGCGCACTTGCTGCTCAGCGGTGCGGGCGTCGAGGAAGCCGGATTTCTTCAACTCTTCGGGGTTGCGCAGGTAGAGTTTGCTCATGAGCAAGTAGAGGCTGTCGAGGTTGTCGCGCATCGCCAGGGTTGCCATGCGGTCGACGCTGGTCTGGAGGAATTCCTGGGGTTTGCCTTCGCGGAACTGGTCGATGATGTCGCCGCCCTGTTGCTGGCTGCATCCGCTGAGGCAGAGCGCCGACAGACAGGCCAGCAGCAGGCTGTTACGGCGGATGTGCATCGTGATGTGGGGTAGCACTCGAAACATGGGTGATTGGACTTGGACATGGGCTTGCGGTGGGAGTCGCCGCAGGCTGGCCATGGATAGAGCCGGGAAATGGGGAAAAGTGCAGTGCCGGTGGTCTGTAAGTGCTGGGGGGTGGCTCAGGAGATCAAAAGATCAAAAGATCAAAAGATCAAAAGATCAAAAGATCAAAAGATCAAAAGATCAAAAGATCAAAAGATCGCAGCCTGCGGCAGCTCCTACGGGGGTGCGCGTGTTTTCTGGCAGCGTTGCATTATCGTTCACGTGCATCGCGAGCAAGCTTGCTCCTACAGGGGGGCAGCGTCATTGCGGATGTGCGCGGTCCCCGTAGGAGCTGTCGAGCGAAGCGAGGCTGCGATCTTTAGATCTTCCGACGGAACCACCGCGGTATTCTGCTGCCAACCGAAGAGTACCCATCGAGCGAAAAAAGGAGATGTGCATGCGTACCCTCGAACTGGCAGGCGTCCATGTACCGGTCATCGGCCAGGGCACCTGGCGCATGGGTGAGGATCCCTCCCGGAACAGCCAGGAAGTCGCGGCGTTGCGCCTGGGCATCGAGCTGGGCATGACGCTGATCGACACCGCTGAAATGTATGGCGAAGGTGGCGCCGAGCAGGTGGTGGGTGAAGCCATCGCCGGTTTGCGAGACAAGGTGTTTCTGGTCAGCAAGGTGTACCCGCACCACGCCAGCCGCAACGGCATCCCCCAGGCGTGTGAGCGCAGCCTGCAACGGCTGGGTACCGACTACATCGATTTGTACCTGCTGCACTGGCGCGGCCAGTATCCCCTGGAAGAAACCGTCGAGGCGTTCGAACGCCTGCGCGAAGCCGGCAAGATCGGGCGCTGGGGCGTGTCCAATTGCGACCTGGATGACCTGCACGAGCTGGCCGCGCCGGCCTGCGCCACTAACCAGGTACTCTATAACCTGGAAGAGCGCGGGATAGAATTTGATCTGCTGCCCTGGTGCCAGCAGCAGCGCCTGCCGGTCATGGCCTACTGTCCGATTGGCCAGGGAGGGCAGATGCTGAGCCACCCGGCGCTCAAGCGGGTTGCAACCCATCACGACGCGACACCGGCGCAGGTCGCGCTGGCATGGATTCTGCGTCAGGACGAGGTGATCGCCATCCCCAAAGCGGTCAGACCTGAACATGTGCAACTGAATGCGCAAGCCGCGCAATTGCAGCTTGAAGCCGGGGATCTGGAGGCGCTGGACCATGCGTTTCACGCGCCGCAACGAAAGCAACGGCTGGCCATGGTCTGAGCCATCGCGGTTTAGTCAGAGGGTTTGCGCATGAGAAGCACCGATCCACTCGACAGGTTCGACCTGCAACGCTTCATTCAGGCGCAGAACCCGGTGTTCGACCGGGTTCAGGATGAACTCAGTGATGGCCACAAGCGCAGCCACTGGATGTGGTTCATCTTTCCGCAATTCACGGGACTTGGCGACAGCGAGATGTCCCGTCTCTTCGCGATTCGATCCGCAGCGGAAGCGCAGGCCTATCTCCAACACCCCGTGTTAAGCACGCGCCTGCGTACCTGCACGCAATTGGTCCTGGACATCGAGCAGCGCCCGATTGTGGCGATTTTCGGCCATCCCGACGACCTCAAGTTTCACTCCTCGATGACCCTGTTCGCCCAGGTCGATAGTGAAGACAATCTCTTCAGCCGGGCACTGGATCAGTATTTCCACGGCATTCCTGACGCGTGGACGTTAACCCTGCTGGACTCAAAACAGGCCTAGTTGCCCACCGATCAGGGTCGAGAAGTCGTCGTCGACGAAGGGCAGGATCGCATCCGCCACCGGTTGCAGTTGCCGGGTGACGTAGTGGTCGTAATCGATGGGTGCACTGCGGATCTCCAGCGGTTCTGGCCCGGCGACGCTGATCACGTAGCTGATCCAGCCACCGTTCTGGTACTGCCGCGGCCGGCCCTGTCGGTCGTTGTAGTCGTCGGCGATACGCGCGGCACGGACATGGGGCGGCACGTTGCGTTGGTAGTCGTCAAGGGTGCGACGCAGGCGCTTGCGGTAGATCAGTCGGTCGTCGAACTCACCGGCCAGGGTCTTGCGCACATAGTCGCGCACGTAGTCCTGATAAGGCTGGCGATTGAAGATGCGCAGGTACAGCTCCTGCTGGAATTGCCGGGCCAGCGGCGACCAGTCGGTGCGCACGGTTTCCAGGCCTTTGTAGACCATTTCATCGCTGCCGTCGGCGCGGGTCACCAGCCCGGCATAGCGCTTCTTGCTGCCCTCCTCGGCGCCGCGGATGGTCGGCATCAGGAAGCGTTTGTAATGGGTCTCGAACTGCAGCTCCAGGGCACTGTCCAGGCCATATTCCTGCCGTACATGTTCGCGCCACCACTGGTTGACGTGGTCCACCAGGGCGCGGCCGATCTGCGCCGCTTCCTGCTGGCCGTGGGCGCGGCGCAGCCAGACGAAGGTCGAGTCGGTGTCGCCGTAGATCACCGTGTGGCCCTGGGCTTCGATCAACTTTCGGGTGCGCAGCATGATTTCGTGGCCGCGCAGGGTGATGGACGACGCCAGGCGCGTATCGAAAAAACGGCAACCACTGGAACCGAGCACGCCGTAGAAGGCGTTCATGATGATCTTCAAGGCCTGGGACAGCGGCGCGTTGTGTTCGCGCTTGGCGGTTTCCCGGCCTTCGGCGACGCGGGCGACGATCGCCGGCAGGCAGTGCCGGGTTCTGGAAAAACGCGCGCCGCGGAATCCCGGCACCGACTCGTTGTCTGCGGGATGCTCGAGGCCCTCGATCAGGCCCACCGGGTCGATGAGGAAGGTGCGGATGATCGATGGGTAGAGGCTTTTATAGTCGAGTACCAGCACCGACTCATACAGCCCCGGTTGCGAGTCCATGACGAATCCGCCGGGGCTGGCTTGCGCGGGCTTGCTGCCGAGATTGGGCGCGACGAACCCCTGGCGGTGCATCAGCGGCATGTACAGGTGGGTGAAGGCCGCCACCGAACCGCCGCTGCGGTCCGCCGGCAAACCGGTGACGCTGGCCCGTTCCAGGAGGAAGGTCAGCAGCTCGGTTTTGGCGAAGATGCGCGTCACCAGTTCGCAGTCCTTGAGGTTGTACCGGGCCAGGGCCGGTTTGTCCTCGGCGAACATGCGGTTGATTTCGTCCATGCGCTGGTAAGGGTTGTCGATCGCCTTGCCTTCGCCAAGCAGGGTTTGCGCGACGTTTTCCAGGCTGAACGAGGGGAAGCTCCAGGTCGCCGAGCGCAGGGATTCGATGCCATCGATGATCAACCGCCCGGCGGCCGCGGCGAAGTAATGATTGCGGCTACCGTGTTCGCGCCACTGCATTTCCTCACCGCCACGCCCCAGCTTCAATGGCACCGCCAGGCGCCGGGCGTGCTCGTGCAGCACGCGCAGGTCGAACTGCACGAGGTTCCAGCCGATGATCGCGTCGGGATCATGGCGGGCGAACCATTCATTGAGTTTTTTCAGCAGCAGGGTTCGCGAGTCACAGTATTCGAGCTGGAAATCCACCTCGCGGTGGTCGCCGTTGGGCGGGCCCAACATATAGACCTGTCGCTCGCCGCAGCCTTCCAGGGCGATGGAATACAACTCGCCCCGGGCGGTGGTTTCGATATCCAGGGACACCAGCCTGAGGTTGGGCCGGTAGTCCGGATCGGGTTTCATCTGCACGTCCAGCAGCAAGCCCTCGGCCGTGGGCGTGCCGCCAAAGACCACCGGCGCGGTGATGAACCGCTCCATCATGTAGCGCTCCGGCGGACGCACGTCGGCTTCGAACATATCGACGCCGGCCTTGCGCAGCGTGGTTTCCAGGCGCATCAGCTGCCCATGCTGCTGGCAATACAGACCGAGCACCGGGCGATGCTCGAAATCCTGCAGGGCCAGCGGGCGCAGTTCGAGGTTTTTTTCCCCCTGCAACAGCGCCTCGGCCTGCTCGCGCTGAGCCGCCGGGATGAACGCCACCGAAGGTTGATAAGGCAGGCGGATGCGCTGGGGACCGGTATCGGTCGCCACCCAGAATTCGACTTCCGTACCGGCCGGTGTGTCGCGCCAATGCCGGGTCAGGACGAAGCCCCGCTGTAAATCCACCACTGCAACCTCAGATTTGCTCCAGAGCGCAATTCTACGCGTCATTGGTGGGGTGCAGCGCAGATTGATCCGAAGTGCTTGTACCCGCCGCAGGGGTGGAGTCGATGCGGGTCGGAGGCCTGGGGGGCGATGCCGGAGCGGTCTCAGGCTCGGGTCGCGTTCGGACGATCTTCCGATCTGTCATCTTTCGGACATCTCACTGACTTATTCTCCCGGCACTTTCCTTGTCTTATAAGGTGCCGGCATGACGCTGCGCGTGTTGTTCCTGTGGGTGCTCTGCGCGAGCCTGCCGCTGGCGGCTTCGGCCGGTGATCTACCGACACCCGAACAGGGTTCGGTGCTGCGCATCCAGGGTTCCAATACGATCGGCGCCGCACTGGGCCCGGCCCTGGTCGAAGGCCTGATGCGCGAGCAGGGTTTGCACAAGATTCACCGCGAAGCGCCGGCCACCGCCAATGAACTGCGGGTGGTCGGCGAAACCGTTCAAGGGCGCCGGGTGGTGGTGGACATTGCGGCTCACGGATCCAGCACCGGCTTCACCGCCCTGAAAAACGCCACCGCCGATCTCGCCGCGTCCTCGCGCCCGATCAAGGACAGCGAACGGGTAACCCTGCAATCGTTGGGCGACCTGAAACAACCTGACGCCGAGCAGGTGATCGCCATCGATGGCCTGGCGATCATCCTTCATCCGCAAAACCCGCTGAATCAACTCGACACCGAACAACTGGCGCGGATTTTCAGCGGCGAGGCCAGCACCTGGGAAGCACTCGGCGGTCGTGGCGGGCCGATTCATCTGTATGCGCGGGATGACCAATCGGGCACGTATGACACGTTCAACGAACTGGTTCTCGCGGGTCGTGGAAAAACTCTGAGCAACACCGCGAAACGTTTCGAATCCAGCGAGCAGTTGTCCGACGCGGTGAGCCGGGATCCGCAAGGCATCGGCTTCATCGGCCTGCCCTACGTGCGCCAGGCCAAAGCCGTGGCCATTGCCGACGGCCAATCCCAGGCCATGCTGCCGCTCGACAGCCTGATCGCCACGGAAGACTATCCATTGTCCCGTCGACTGTTCTTTTACCTGCCACCCACCGGGCACAATCCCTGGGCCGAAGCCTTGGTCGCCTTCACCCAGGGCCACCAGGGACAGGCCATCGTCGCGGCCAATGGTTTTATCGCCCAGACCGTCCAGGCCATGGCGGTCACGCCGAATGTGCTGATGCCCGAGGGGTATCAGGCGCTCAGTCGCCATGCCCAGCGGCTGTCGGTCAATTTTCGTTTCGAAGAAGGCAGTGCGACCCTGGACAACAAGGCCCGGCAGGACCTCTCAAGGGTGCTCGACTATATAAAGCAGCACGACAAGACCCGTCGACAGGTGACGCTGGCCGGGTTTGGCGACGCCAAGACTGACCCGGCGCGGGCCGATCTGCTGTCGAAACTGCGCGCCATGGCGGTGCGCCGGGAGCTGGTGAAAAGCGGTGTGGTGTTGCGCGAGGTTCGCGGCTTTGGCGCCGAGATGCCCGTGGCGGCCAATAGCGCGGACGAGGGGCGGATCAAGAATCGGCGGGTTGAGGTGTGGGTGTATTGAGGCTTTGGCTGATCGGAAACACCCTTTGCGTCAGTGGACTCCTGCGGCGAGGGGGCACGCCCCAATGCCAGCCAGTTAGGACGCGGAACCTGTAGGAGCTGGCTTGCCAGCGAAGGGGGTCTGTCAGTTAACATTGATGTTGCCTGGCACACCGCCTTCGCTGGCAAGCCAGCTCCTACAGGTTCCGCGCTTAACTGACTGGCATTGGGCAAGCCCCCTCGCCGCAGGCGTTTGGCTTGCCTGAGGATTTGCCAATCAGCCAAGCAGTTTCTCAAGCTGCGCCGTGGTGTCCACCGCGCCCATTGTCTTGGCCGCATCCAGCGCGGTGACGCCATTGGCATCCTTCGCCTTCGGATCGGCGCCCTTGCCGATCAGGTAATCGACGATTTCGACACGATTGAACATCGCCGCCATCATCAGCGCCGTACGGCCGTCGAACGACGAACCTTCAACCTGCGCACCGCCTTCGACCAACGCCTTGACCGTCGCCAGGTCACCCTTGAACGCCGCGCCGGCAATCGGGCTCTGGCCGTTGTCGTTGCGGATTTCCGGGTCGGCCTTGTGCTCGAGCAGGACTTTTACCGTCTCCACATGGCCGTGGTAAGCGGCCAGCATCAACAAGGTATCGCCCTTGTGGTTGCGCAGGTTCGGCGGCAGGCCCTTGGTCAGCAGCGCAGCCATCATGGCCGCATCGCCCTCGCGCGCCTTGTTGAATACCTGTTCGGCAAATTCAGCGGCTTCTTCGGGGGTCATCTGGCGGCTTTGGTCTGACATCGGGAGCTCCACTTTCGGTTATTCGCAAAGCCGACAGTTTCCCGATGAGCCCCGAAACTGTCACTTGTTTTTTCTCATGGGCGGCCATAGCCATTTTCAATAACGGTACTTGCCACCATGAATGTCCGCAAGCAACTGCTCGGTGACCGGCACGTAAGTCCCGGTCCCTGGCAGCCAGGCGTAAATCGGATCATCACCGGTTCTGCCGGGGTCGAAGGCTTCATCCTTGAGCCGGGTCTTCTGGTATTTGAAGGTCCCGGTGGTTTCCATTTTCACTTTGACCCGCAGGAACAAAGGCACGGCATAGGCCGGCATCTGCTCCCGGGCGAAGGCCAGCAGTTCGCTGAAATCCAGGGTCGCCAGGGATTCGGCGGGGGTGATCGCGGCCATCCCGGCGCGGCCGTTGGTGTTGCGGATTTCCACGCCATAGGCCACGGCTTCGCAAATGTTCGGGTGCTGCAGCAGGATGTTCTCGACCTCGGTGGTCGAGACGTTTTCACCCTTCCAGCGATAGGTGTCACCCAGACGATCGACGAACTGGGCGTGGCCGAAACCGATGTTGCGCATCAGGTCGCCGGTGTTGAAGTAACGGTCGCCTTTGGCGAACACGTCGTGGAGTACGACCTTTGCGGTTTTCTGCGGATCGGTGTAGCCGTCCAGTGGTGCCTTGTCGTCTATCTTGGCCAGCAACAGGCCCTGCTCGCCTTTGGCCACCTTGCGCATGAAGCCCTTGGCGTTGCGAGTCGGCAAGCCACTGTCGTGGTCGTAGGCCGCCAGTTCCCATGACATCAGGGAAAACCCCACGGTGTTGTCGAAGTTCAGCACGTTGGTGAAGCCGATGTTGCCGTCACTGGCGGCGTACAGCTCGCAAATATGGTTGACGCCGAATCGCGTCTTGAATTCGCGCCACGCGCCGGGGCGCAGGCCATTGCCGATCATCTTCGTCACGCAGTGCTGGTTGTCGTCGGCAGCGGGCGGTTGATCCACCAGATAACGGCACAGCTCGCCAACGTAGCCGAGGGTGGTCGCGCGGTACTGACGCACATCGTTCCAGAACTGGCTGGCGCTGAACTTGCGACGGATGGCAAAGCCCGAAGCGCCACTGATCGCCGAACCCCAGCACACGCACAACCCGGTGGCGTGATAAAGCGGCAAGGTGCAATAGACGACATCCTCGGGGCGCATATCCAGGGCGATCATGCCGAAGCTGGCGGAACTGCGCATCCAGCGGCCGTGCTTGAACACGCCGGCCTTGGGCAAGCCGGTGGTGCCTGAGGTATAGATGTAGAAACACGGGTCGTCGAAAAAAACCCGTTGGCTGCTGGCGGGGTTGTCACTGCAAGCATCGACGCTGGCCGCCATCAGGTTGATGAACCCGTCGGGGGCAATGCCCGGATGGGTACAGGTGCCTTGATCGGCGACAAACCAGGTGCGCGCAGGCGTGATCGACACCCGTTCGCGCACCGCCGAAAACGCCGGGACCAGTTCCTCGCCGACAATGATTGCCACGGGCGCCACCAGGTTCAGGCTGTGGGCCAGGGTGTCGCGGGTTTGCGAGGTATTGAGCAAGGCGCTGATCGCACCGACCTTGGCCACCGCCAGAATCGTCACCAACAGTTCCGGGCGGTTCTCGATGAACACCGCCACCCCATCGCCCTTGCGGATGCCTTGGGCGATCAGGTGATGGGCAATGCGATTCGCCCATTGGTTGACCTGTGCATAAGTCAGCGCGACCTCGCCCTGCAGCAATGCCGGGCCATCGGGATTGCGCAAGGCCGCCTGCTCGAAGCTCCAGCCCAGGCCGCAGGGTTGGGTCGGGTCCTTGACGTTGGCCGCTTTCATGCCTTTCACCACACGGGGGATGGCTTTGGCCATGGCAGGCAGCTTGCGGAGCATCATGCCCCAGGTAATGGTGTCGTGCGGCGTGTTCATGGAGGCTCCCGTTCGCTGTTTTTTATTGTCGGGCGGCGTTTATCGAGGCCGAAAATACGTCAGCGCTTCCGGGGCTGTACACGCGGTTTTTGCAATGTTTTGTATCCACGATTCGCTGGGGCGAAATCGCGAGTCTCAGCCTGGCGATTGGTTCCATGGAAACAGCGGCGACCACGCAAAATGCAGGATGCACGATGGCCGTTCATGCAGATTGCACGAACGGCTAAAATCACCATCAAATTAACTCATTGATTTAAAAGGAATTTTAAAAATACAAAGGCTGGCACAAAGGCTGCAACTTCCTCTCCATGCTTGCCAATCAAGTGCTAACGGAGCCGATCGACATGAGCCTGATTCAAGAAAAATTTTCGTCCCTGTTCTCCAACTTCGAAGTGACCACCCAGCCACGTCCTGACGGTGGCATCCTGCTGACCCTGCGCAGCACCGAAGGTAAAGTGTTCAAACGCTCGATTTCCTACCAGCAATTGCATGCTGGTGATCAGCTGTCGTGGGTGATCAGCGCGATCCGCCGTGACCTCGCAGAACAAGCCAGCGAACTGCCGCAGATCTCCATGCTGCAAAGCCAGCAACGGTTTGCCCTGCCGACTTATCATTCGGCGTAAACCGTTGTCATGCTGCAAACACACAGGCCGTCGTAGGAGCCAGGCTTGCCGGCGAAGGCGTCTTCAAGGGCGGTGCAGGGCTTGAGGCCGCCTTCGCGGGCAAGCCTCGCTCCTACAGGGCGGTGTTCAATCCTCAAGCAGCGCAAAGCGACTGGCAATGTCGTCGCCGGTGAAGTGGGCCACCCCGCCTTCCGGATGATTGAACAGACGGATCGCAACGAAATGCGGATGCTCCCCCATGTCGAACCAGTGGGGAGTACCGGCCGGGACCGAGATCAGGTCGTTCTTCTCGCAAAGCACCGCGTAGACGTAATCGCCGATATGCAGGCTGAACAAACCACGACCGGCAACGAAAAATCGCACGATATCCTCATCACAGCGGTGTTCCTCAAGAAGCCTGGCGCGCGGCTCGGCTGATTGCGGGTGATCGCTGGTCAGGCTGACCACATCAACGCTGACATAACCCTTTTCAGTCATCAGTGTGTCGATCGGCGCCTGGTACGCGCCGATGATGTCTTCCGGGCTGGCGCCTGGCTGGAGCTTCGTCGCGGCTTGCCAGCGGTCAAAGCGCACACCCTGTTCGGCCAGGGTCGAGGCGATATCGTCGAAGTGGGTCAGCACCTTGTTCGGCAGTTCCGGACTGCTGACAGGGTAAACGGACAGGCTGCTCATGGTTGTTTCCTCGTTTGTTCACAGGACAGGCTCATGGCCTGTCCTCTTGCATGCATGTCGCAATCATAACGGCAGCCGCGAAAGCGGCGAGACTGGCAATACTGAAGGTCAATGTGGCCCCGAGGGCATTCCAGCTATAGCCTGCGTACAACGCACCCACTGCGCCGCCGGTGCCGGCCAGTGCCGCGTACAACGCTTGCCCCTGCCCTTGCTGGCGTGCGCCGAAACTGCGTTGCACGAACTGGATGGCCGCCGCATGAAAGCTGCCGAAGGTGGCCGCGTGCAGGACCTGGGCGAACAGCAATACCCACAGGTACTCGGCGAACGAGCCGAGCAACAACCAACGCAGCGCCGCCAGCAGAAAACTCGCCAGCAGCACCCGCCGCACGGAGAAGCGCGCGAGGATCTTGCTCATGGCCAGAAACATCAGGACTTCGGCGACCACGCCGACGGCCCAGAGCATGCCGATCAAGCCACGGCTGTAACCGAGTCGCTCGAGGTGCAAGGTCAGAAAGGTGTAATACGGCCCGTGGCTCAACTGCATCAGCGCCACGCAAGCGTAAAACGCCAAGACCCCGGGGCTGCGCAATTGCTTGAGAAAACCGTCCCCCGCCAATCGTTCCCCCTGTGGCGGTTGTGCGTTCGGCACCCACAGGCTGCTGACCACGATCCCGGCCAGGATCAGCACCAGCGCCACCGGATAAATGTCGAGGCTGAGCCATTCGAACAGCCGGCCCAGCGCGACCACGGTGATGATGAAACCGATGGACCCCCACAACCGGATCTGGCTGTAGCGGGATGCCTGCCCCTGCAGATGCGCCAGGGTGATGACTTCGAACTGCGGCAGCACGGCGTGCCAGAAGAAGGCGTGCAAGGCCATGACCATCGCCAGCCAGGCGTAGGTCTTGCTGACGAATATCAAGGAAAACGTCAGCAAGGTACACACCGCGCCGAAGCGCACGATGGCCAGGCGCTGGCCGGTGTAGTCACCGAGCCAGCCCCAGATGTTCGGCGCCACGCAGCGCATCAACATCGGGATCGCCACCAGCTCGCCGATACGGGCGCTGGAAAAGCCCAGGTGATCGAAGTACAGCGCCAGGAACGGCGCCGTCGAACCGAGCAAGGCGAAATAGAACAGGTAGAAACTGGAGAGCCGCCAGTACGGGAGCGCCGCCACTGCCATCAGACGGCAGCGGCTGTGAGGTCAGGCATTAAAGCTGTCCCAGCACCGGAGTGCTCACCCGTACATTGGCGTTCTGCCCGCGGTGACGCAGCAGGTGATCCATCAGCACGATGGCCATCATCGCTTCGGCAATCGGCGTGGCGCGGATGCCGACACAGGGGTCGTGACGGCCCTTGGTGACGACCTCCACCGGGTTGCCGTGGATGTCGATGGAACGGCCCGGCGTGGTGATGCTCGAGGTCGGCTTCAGCGCCAGGTGCGCGACGATCGGCTGACCGGACGAAATGCCGCCCAGAATGCCGCCGGCATTGTTGCTGAGGAAACCTTGCGGGGTCATTTCATCGCGGTGCTCGGTGCCGCGTTGCGCAACGCTGGCGAAACCGGCGCCGATTTCCACGCCCTTGACCGCGTTGATGCTCATCAGCGCATGGGCCAGTTCGGCATCGAGACGATCGAAGATCGGCTCGCCCAGCCCTGGCATCACGCCCTCGGCGACGACGGTGATCTTCGCGCCCACCGAATCCTGGTCGCGGCGCAGCTGGTCCATATAGGCTTCCAGCTCCGGCACTTTGTCCGGGTCGGGGCTGAAAAACGCGTTCTGTTCCACCGAGTCCCAGGTCTTGAACGAGATCTCGATCGGGCCCAGCTGACTCATGTAGCCGCGAATGACGATACCCTGGGTGGCCAGGTATTTCTTGGCGATAGCGCCGGCCGCCACGCGCATCGCGGTTTCCCGCGCCGAGCTGCGACCGCCGCCGCGGTAATCGCGTTCGCCGTATTTGTGGTGATAGGTGTAGTCGGCATGGGCCGGGCGGAACAGGTCCTTGATCGCCGAGTAGTCCTTGGACTTCTGGTCGGTATTGCGGATCAACAGGCCAATGGCGCACCCGGTGGTGCGACCTTCAAACACGCCGGAAAGGATCTCGACTTCGTCGGCTTCCTGGCGCTGGGTGGTGTGGCGGCTGGTGCCGGGTTTGCGGCGATCGAGGTCGCGCTGCAAATCGTCGAGGGAGATCTCCAGTCCCGGCGGGCAGCCGTCGACAATGGCGACCAACGCCGGACCATGGCTTTCGCCAGCGGTGGTGACAGTGAACAGCTTGCCGTAGGTATTGCCGGACATGCGGGACGCTCCGTGAAATCGAACCTGAATACGTAATGCGCGCCAGTATACGCAGGCTACCCAAGTAGTTCATCCTCGAACCTTATGGGTGCCCGCGAGTCCAACCGGCACCTTGTTCATGATGGCGTGATGATGCTGCGAGTTCTAGCCTTGAGCCTTACCCTGTTTACCGGCTTTGTCCAGGCCACTGTCCTGCAACGGCCCATCAGTCTGAATACTGGCACTGGCGAGCTTTTCGGCTCGTTGCTGCTGCCAAAATCCGAGCAACCGGTGCCGGTCGTGCTGATCATTTCCGGCTCCGGTCCTACGGATCGCGATGGCAACAACCCCGACGGCGGACGCAATGACAGCCTGAAGCGTCTGGCCTGGGTCCTGGCCAAACACAACATCGCCAGCGTGCGTTACGACAAGCGCGGCGTGGCGGCGAGCCTCGCGGCGACCCCGGACGAACGCAACCTGTCGGTGGACGCCTATGTGGCCGACGCCGAGGCCTGGGGCCGCCAGCTGAAAAGCGATCCGCGCTTTGGCCAGCTGATCCTGCTCGGCCATAGCGAGGGCGCCTTGATCGCCAGCCTCGCCGCGCCGAGCCTCGACGCGGCCGCGGTGATTTCCATGTCCGGCAGCGCCCGACCGGTCGACCAGGTATTGCGCCAGCAACTGAGCAATCGCCTGCCGCCGCCCCTGATGCTGCGCAGCAACGAACTGCTCGACAGCCTCAAGGCCGGCCGCACCGACGACAACGTGCCGCCGCAGTTGCAGGTGATTTTCCGCCCGAGCGTGCAGCCGTACCTGATCTCGCTGTTCCGCCAGGATCCGGCGGCAGCCTTTGGTAAATTGAAGATGCCGGCGCTGATCATCCAGGGCAGCAACGATATCCAGGTCGGCGTCAATGACGCCCGGCTGCTCAAGGCCGCCAAGCCGGACGCCGAACTGGCACTGATCGAGGGCATGAACCATGTGATGCGCATCGTGCCCAACGACGTAAAACGGCAATTGGCGTCCTATAAGGATCCGCAATTGCCGCTGGCGGCCGAACTGGGCACGCGAATCATCGGATTTATTGACGGACTGCGCACCCGTTAAGCACTGTTTGCCCTCCAGTCCTGAACAAAACGGCCGATAAGCCTTTGTCGCCAACGCTATCGCTGGCGACAAGCAGGGCTTGGACAGGATCTCGCCGTTATGACGCATACCCCGGCTTCACCCGACACCACCGCTGAAACAGAGGCTGCGCCCGTGGTCGAGCTGCCGTGGGCAGACGTCGACGTCGAGCATCACCGGCTGCTGCGCCTGGCGCCGCTGCAAACCGACCGCACGACCGGCGCCCGCCCGCTGCGCTTTGTCGAATTCGGTTATGCGCATCGCCACGGCAAGGAACACAGCCTGATGCGCATGCGCATCACCCTGCCCGGCCAGCGCGTGCGAAAGGAACAGAATCATCTGGACGTGTGGGTCGATCACCGCACTCAACGTGTGCATTTGAGCCCGGACAGTGGCTTGCAGATCGAGCCGATGAACCGCGGGCTCGGCCGCTTCATCGCGGCCCAAGGCATTAGCTGGGCGAAGCAGCGCTGGCCCGGCTACACCGTCGACGGCACCGACCTGAACAACAAAGACGCGTTGAATGAAGACACCCGTCTGCGCCGCGATCATTTTCTGCGGATGCAGGGTTTTGATGTGGTCTACGCCGACGCCCAGCATTTGAAGGGCCGCGTCAAAGAGGTGCGGGTCGGCGATCTGCTGGGTGACTGGAACGCCGAGAAGCTCCAGGGGGTGGACATTATCGAAGCGGCGCAGATGCTGCAGCACGCCGAGCAGAACCTGGCCGAGCAGGAAGTGAAGCTCAAGCAACACGAGGAACGAGTCAGCCAGTACCAACGCGAAGACGCCGGGCTGCGGTTTACCATTACCTGCCTGGTGGCGTTTGCGGTGTTTCAGGCGGGGTTGTTGATCTGGATTGCCACACACCGGTGAGGGGTTGAGAACGCGGCGCGGCCATCGCGGGCAAGCCCGCTCCCACAGGATTTGTGCCGTGCCTAAGTGATGCGACACACACAGAACCTGTGGGAGCGGGCTTGCCCGCGAAGGCGTCCTGAAGTCAGACGCGGGACGCGAACAACGCCTGATGATCCCGGCACTGCTGCGCCGTCAACATGAACACCCCATGCCCGCCACGCTCGAAATCGAGCCAGGCGAAGTCGACTTCCGGGTACAGCGCCTCGACGTGAACCTGGCTGTTGCCCACTTCGACCATCAGCAACCCCTTCTCGGTCAGGTGATCCGCCGCTTCGGCGAGCATGCGCCGTACCAGGTTCAAGCCATCGTCACCACAGGCCAGGCCCAGCTCCGGCTCGTGCTGGTATTCGTCCGGCATGTCGGCAAAGTCTTCTGCATCGACATACGGCGGGTTCGACACGATCAGGTCGAAACGCTGGCCTGGCAAACCATCGAAACCATCGCCCTGCACCGTGTACACCCGCTCGTCGACGCCGTGGCGCTCGATGTTGCGGTTGGCCACTTCCAGGGCTTCGAACGACAGATCGGCCAACACCACTTCGGCGTTCCGGAACTCGTAGGCACAGGCAATACCAATGCAGCCGGAACCGGTGCACAGGTCGAGAATCCGCGCAGGCTCGGTGCCCAGCCAGGGTTCGAAACGTTTTTCGATCAGCTCGCCAATCGGCGAGCGCGGGATCAGCACGCGCTCGTCGACGATGAACGACATACCACAGAACCAGGCTTCACCCAGCAGGTACGCGGTCGGAATGCGTTCTTCGATGCGCCGCTTGAGCAAGCGCTGCAGCTTGACCAGTTCATCGTCTTCCAGGCTGCAGTCAAGGTAGCTGTCGGCCATTTCCCATGGCAGGTGCAAGGCCCCCAACACCAGTTGCCGGGCTTCGTCCCAGGCGTTGTCGGTCCCATGGCCGAAAAACAGATCCTCCCCATGAAAGCGGCTGACGGCCCAACGGATATGGTCGCGCAGGGTGCGAAGGCGGGAAGTGATCACGGCGGCAGACTCCAGAAAAAACGACTGGCGATTCTAACAGCCAAACCGCGCCACGACGACGCAGGAAAAGCACCGGACCAGTTGTAGGACTATTCTCTTTTTTAGCGTAGCTATTGAACAAAACTGACATCTTGACAAGGCTGCGAGCCAGCAACGACGGCGCCTGCGATAGTAGCGATTCACAGAAGCGCTCAGCCAGAGGACAATGTCGCAAAAGCCCCACCCGAAGGAGCCCCAGAATGTCCGTTCCAAAAACGATGTTTCAACTCAGCGGCCGCGGTTACGCTGCAGCCAATCTGAGCAACGCGACCCTTGTCGTCATCGATGCCCAGAAAGAATACCTCAGTGGTCCGCTGGCCCTGAGCGGCATGGATGCTGCCGTCGCGAACATCAAGCAACTGATGGCCGCTGCCCGCGCAGCCGGCCGGCCGATCGTGCATGTGCATCACCTTGGCACCGTCGGTGGGCTGTTCGATCCACAAGGTGCGCGCGGTGAATTCATTCCGGGGCTGGAACCGCAGCACGACGAAACCATCGTCGGCAAACTGCTGCCGAGTGCGTTTCACGGTACCAAACTGCTGGAGCGCCTGCAGAATCTCGGTTCGCTGGATTTGATCGTCTGCGGTTTCATGAGCCACTCCAGCGTCAGCACCACCGTGCGGGCCGCCAAGAACCTGGGCTTTCGCTGCACCCTGGTAGAAGATGCCTGTGCCACTCGCGACCTGCCGTACAAAGGTGGAGTCCTGAGTGCCGAGCATGTGCAACAGACCGAAATGGCGATCATGGCGGACAACTTCGCCACCCTCGCCGTGACCCGCGAATTGATTTGATCGACGCTCGATGAGCGGTGTATGCCGCCGCTCATCCGCAAAAGCCTCTTGTGTGCTGTAATTGTCTTAGCCTCAGGAACATCCCGGTCAACTCCCGGTCGAAGGGCCGATACTCATTGAGGAAGGTCGGAATGAAGTTATCCGATGGATTTGACGCTCGCCGCTTGCGGCCCAAAAGCCAAAGCAACTGGCGTTTTCGCTTCGGCGCAGCCTTTGCTGCCTTGCTGGCGACCTGTGGCGTGCTGTTGGCGATGGCCGGTGCGGCCAGCCTGCTGGGCCGCCCACCGGCCCTCGGCGAGTTGAATGCCAGCCCGCTGGGCTCGGCAATCATTCTGGCGGTCGGCCTGTTCGTGCTGTACCTCGGCGTGATGCTGTGGCGCCGCTGCCGTCGCCGTGCGCGCCAGTCGCGGGAACTGAACATTTCTCCGCACCTGATGAAAAAACACGACTGAGTCGAACCCGCAGGCGTTTTGTCGCGCCCCATTCGTCCCGAGTTGGGTAAACTGGCCGCCCTTCGCGGAGGCTGACATGCAAGACGACGATTTTTCCCTGTTCAAAAGCGCGATCCAAGGCGTCAAGCCGATCAAGCACGATCGCGCCGAAACCGGCAAACCCAAAGCTGACCGCGCGCAGATCGCCAAGCTGCGCCAAGCTGCTACCGTGCGCACCGATGCCACCACCGTCGACGGGCTGTCCGATCAGTTCGTCATCGACGTCGGCCCGGAAGACGAGCTGATGTGGGCGCGCGACGGGGTGCAGGAAAGCCAGATGCGCAAGCTCAAGATCGGCCAGATTCCATTCGAAGGCAGCCTCGACCTGCACGGCATGAATGTAGAAAAGGCCCGGGAAACCCTCTGGGCCTTCCTCGCCGAGGCGACCAGGTTCGAAATCCGCTGCGTGCGCGTCACCCATGGCAAGGCTGTGCGCCTGGACGGCAAGCGCCCGATGATCAAAAGCCACGTCAACACCTGGCTGCGCCAGCATTCCCAGGTCCTCGGCTTTACTTCCTGCCAGGCTAAACATGGCGGTGCCGGAGCGGTTTATGTGATGCTCAAACGGACCATGATGGAAGGTCGCGACGAGTGAGGCTGTCGCTTCGTGCTTGCAGCGCCGTGTCCGCCACCGTACCCTTGGCCTTTGCGTAAAAATCCCACAGGTAGTTTCATGTCCCTGGAACAGAATTACACCGCGATTCTCGGCCAATTGGGCGAGGACGTCTCCCGCGAGGGCCTGCTCGACACGCCAAAGCGTGCCGCCAAAGCCATGCAGTACCTCTGCCGCGGCTATGAACAGACACTGGAAGAGGTCACTAACGGTGCCTTGTTCAGCTCCGACAACAGCGAAATGGTGCTGGTCAAGGACATCGAGCTCTACTCGTTGTGCGAACACCACCTGCTGCCGTTTATCGGCAAGGCCCACGTCGCCTACATCCCGAGCGGCAAGGTGCTGGGGCTGTCGAAAGTCGCGCGGATCGTCGATATGTACGCCCGCCGCCTGCAGATCCAGGAAAACCTCAGCCGTCAGATCGCCGATGCGGTCCAGGAAGTTACCGGCGCCCTCGGCGTTGCGGTGGTGATCGAGGCCAAGCACATGTGCATGATGATGCGCGGTGTGGAGAAGCAGAATTCGTCGATGATCACGTCGGTGATGCTCGGTGAGTTCCGCGAAAATGCGGCAACCCGCAGCGAGTTTCTCAGCCTGATCAAGTAAGGCCGCAGCACGAAGAAAACCGGCATTCATCGCCGGTTTTTTTTCGTCTGCGAAAAATCAGGTAAGCTGCGCGCCTTCCGTTTGCCCAGTGAGGCTTATCCCGTGTTCGTTAAAGCGCTTCGTGTCGGCCTTGGCCAACTGATTATCTTCATCGACTTCATCACCCGTCCTGGCAAGAAGCAACGCCCGGGCGAGGTTCAGGCCAAGGTCAACACGGCCGCCAAGGGCCTGACCCTGTATCAGTTCCATGCCTGCCCGTTCTGCGTGAAAACCCGCCGCACCCTGCGCCGCCTGAATGTGCCGGTGGCGTTGCGCGATGCGAAGAACAATGAACAGGATCGCCGGACGTTGCTGGAGCAAGGCGGCAAGATCAAAGTGCCGTGCCTGCGTATTGAAGAGAATGGGCAGACCACCTGGATGTATGAGTCCAAGGTGATTATTGATTATCTGGATAAGCGTTTCGCTGCGGCCTGAGGCTTTGCGGTGTTTTTACGGGCCTCATCGCGAGCAAGCTCGCTCCCACAGGGGATTTGTGGTGTGTATGCGATGTGAGTCTGGAACAGACCCCCTGTGGGAGCGAGCTTGCTCGCGATGAGGCCCGTAAAAACACCGCAAATTTTCAGATAAAAATAAACCGGCCCATGCGCCGGTTTATTCGCTTCTGCCCTCACCTCAGGCCGCGTTCGCCGCCTGAACCTGACGCACCTGCACTGCCAAAATCTCCCTCACCACACAAAATTCCTGTGGGAGCGAGACCGGCTTGTCGGCGAAGTCGTCCTCACAGGCGATATATCCCGATTGCCAATCTTTTCGTCTACAAGACAAAAAACATTATTTGCTTTATTTGTATACAAAAGCATAATCCACTTCGTGCGAGTTCCTGACCAACCGGTCAACAAATTCGCAAGCACCTCAAAGGGCCGCTGCCACCCTCATGGGTCCTGCCCTGGAAATAACAATAAAACTCTTGAGGAGTACTCGCTGTGGAAAGCCGCAAATCCGAAGCCCCGACCCTGGAACTCTCGCCGCCGATACGCAATAACTGGCTGGAGCGCATCTTCAAACTGAGCATGCATGGCACCACGGTGAAGACCGAGCTGATCGCCGGTGTGACGACCTTCATTACCATGGCCTACATCATCTTCGTCAACCCCAACATCATGGCCGACGCCGGGATCGATCACGGGGCTGCATTCGTCGCCACCTGCATCGCCGCAGCGCTGGGCTGCCTGTTGATGGGCCTGTACGCCAACTGGCCAGTAGGCCTCGCACCGGGCATGGGTCTGAATGCCTTCTTCACCTACACCGTGGTCGGCACCATGGGCTACAACTGGGAAACGGCCCTGGGCGCGGTGTTCGTTTCCGGCGTGCTCTTCATGTTCCTGACCTTTTCCCGGATTCGCGAATGGCTGCTCAACAGCATCCCGGTGAGCCTGCGCTTCGCCATGGGCGCTGGTGTGGGTTTGTTTCTGGGGCTGATCGGCCTGAAAACCGCGGGGATCGTCGTCGATAGCCCGGCCACCCTGATCAAGCTCGGCTCCCTGCGCGAACCCGGTCCATTGCTGGCTGCCATCTGCTTCCTGATGATTGCCGTGCTCAGCTACCACAAGGTGTTCGGCGCGATCCTCATCAGCATCATCACCGTGACCCTGGCCGGTTGGGGCCTGGGGCTGGTGCACTACGAGGGCATCATGTCGGCCCCGCCGAGCCTGGCACCGACCTGGATGGCCATGGACGTCGCCGGCGTGTTCAACGTCAGCATGATCAGTGTGGTGCTCGCGTTCCTCTTCGTGCACATGTTCGATACCGCCGGCACCTTGATGGGCGTGGCCCAGCGCGCCGGCCTGGTGAACGCCGACGGCAAGATCGAAAACCTCTCCCGCGCCCTGAAAGCCGACAGTGCTTCCAGCGTATTCGGGGCTGTGGTGGGTGTGCCTCCAGTGACAAGCTACGTGGAAAGTGCCGCCGGTGTCGCTGCAGGTGGTCGGACTGGTCTTACCGCTGTGACCGTAGGTGTGTTATTTATTGCAGCAATGTTTTTCGCCCCGTTGGCTGGCATGATCCCCGCGTATGCCACCGCCGGCGCACTGATCTATGTGGCAATGTTGATGATGGGCGGCATGGCGCACATCGAATGGGACGAGGCGACCGACAGCATTCCGGCGATCGTCACCGCGATCATGATGCCCTTGACCTTTTCGGTCGCCGACGGCATCGCGCTGGGCTTTATCACGTATGTGGTGCTGAAAGCCTGTACCGGTAAGCACAAGGAAATTTCTGTCAGTTTGTGGGTGCTCTGCGCGATCTTCATCGCCAAGTTCGTTTTCTTGTAAGCCGTAAACGAAAAACCGGCCTCACCCCGTCGGGTGAGGCTTTTGTGCAAATGGAGGAAAGTGATGAGTCTGGAAACCTGGCTGCTGTTCAGCGGCGCTGCGCTGGTGGTGATCCTGATCCCGGGGCCCCTGTCGTTGCTGATGATCAGCAACAGTCTGAATTACGGTCTGCGCCGTTCCTACCCGGCGTTTCTGGGTGGCGTGTTTGCTTCGATCTGCTTGCTCAGTGCGTCGGCGCTGGGGCTGGGCGCGTTGTTGCTCGCGTCGGAACAGTTGTTCAGCGCCCTGAAGATCGTCGGCGCGCTGTACCTGTTCTACCTTGCCTGGCAGAGCTGGCAGCAATCGCGTCTACCCTCAACGGGCGCTGAAGTGCCCCAGGCTGCGCCGGTGCCGCGTTTCCGTGCGTTGTTCGGGCGCGCATTCGTGCTGGGTGCCAGCAATCCGAAGGACATTCTGTTTTTTGCTGCCTTCCTGCCGCAATTCTTGAGCGCCGAGCAGCCGTTCCTGCCGCAGTTGCTGGTAATGATTGCAACCTGGACCGTGCTGGATCTGCTGTGCAAGTTGGCTTATGGGCTGGGGGCACATGGCGCCGCGCGGTATCTGCGCAGCGGCAAGGGGCAGAGTTGGTTCAACCGCATCAGCGCCGGGTTATTCGGTGGCGCGGGTGCCGCTTCCTTGCTGAGCAGCCACTGACACCTTTTATTGTATCCGCAACTTCAGTTTGCCCCTTCCCTGCTGCCTTCCTGACTCGTGAATTCACTCAGGAGGGCAGAGCTCCACCTATCCCCTGCCCCTGCCCCGGCCCATGGACAAGTGACTTGTCCATGGGCCGTTCGCTTTGACCCCGCCGATTTTAAATAAACGACCACAACCCTTTATATCAGCCAGGCGGCGCAGAGCCTGGAGCGTCCGTAACGCTCACATCATTTGTTACCCCGCCGTACATATATACCGCACGCAGGGAAACTTGTTAAACCAACATTCGCTTTCAGAAACCAAGCATCGTGCAATCGCACGACTTGCAAGGCTGACCACGTCACTCTTTGGCCTACCTGTCGAGGTCAAAGGCATCAAATCAGTACTTTATGAGAGTGAAATCAATGGCTAAGCCACCCAAGAAAGTTCCTGGTACCGGTTCACCCGATCTGCCCTCGACATCCACCAGATCGGTGTCTGCGGATAACTCGACCCTCGTAGACCTCGTCAACACCGGTATCCCCGGCTCGTCGTCGCAAGGTACCGATACAGCAACAGGCACACACTTATCGGATGCCTCGCCGGGCGCAGGCACTCATCAGCAATCCGTCGTGGTCAGTGATTTGCCCGGCGCAGCTACCCGTTTGGTTGAAACCTATCTCAGATCGATTACCTGGCCCGCGGATCAAACTCATCTCTTGCGTCCGATCGGAAACGACACCGGGCTTTTCGAGAGCCCGGATGGCAAGACCTACGCCAACCTTGGGGAAGAAGGCCATTTACTGGTCGAGCGTACTATCAATGATCAATACCAGGTCCCCTTCCCCATTGCTCCAGGCGTGTCCGGCCCGGTTCTGACAAAAGTCGACAGTCAGCCGCGTTGGCGTGCCGAAAGACCTGACTGGCTGTCAGCCGGTTCAGGTGCAGATGCGCAAGCTCAAACTGTTGTTGCACCCGTGACGCCATCAGCGCCCACCGTTGTTCCTGCGCATCTTGCAGGCTTGCTGACAAAAGCGGAAAGCTCCGTGGACGGGATCCGTTACGACAAGCACAAAAGGACGTATGTCGATATGCAAGAAGGCACCGTCCTGGTCCGCAAGAACGAGGACGGCGACTATCAGGCGAGCTCCGCCAGTGAGTTGGTCCCGTCCGGTGCACCGCTCGAACGGATCCCTGGAACGAACCTCTGGCGAGCAAAAGCACAGACCGTTACACCGAATACTCACCAACCGCCTGCCGAACCGGGTGAGCCCACTCCTGGCCCGAGCAAACGTCCGCGCCTGGATGAAGACAGTAGCCGCGCCGCCGATACAGACATCATTGCCGAACACCTTCTCTCGACTGACTCGACCGCAATGGATCTTTCCTACGGCCTATGGCGAAACTGGGGAACAGACACACCGCCTGAATCAGGCCAATCCATAGAAATAGACGGGCTTCACTATCCGATCGTGCCTCAAGTCATGCAGCCCGCTACTCGTCTTGTCTATTTGCAGCACCCGGGATTTTCACCGGCGCGATATGACGCTTTCGAGCAGATGCTGTTGGACACTCCCTCGCTGCAACCAAAATGGGCCATTAGAGACGATGACCAGTGGAAGGTGGTGGAGAGCCGCCTTCCGTTTGAAATGTCCCTGTCTCAATACGTCGCCAGTTCGTTCAAGTATTTGTCGAATCATTCAGCGAATGCGATCGCTAGAGCGGTATTCAATCAAACCAGTCATTTCTCAACCATCGACGCCCATGGACTCGCGCTGATGAGTCGGACATTTCATCACTGGATAGATAGAGCCAGTACCGCCGCGCCCCGTCGAGAGCTGGCCGACCCGTTGATGATGCTACCTAATCTGCCCACAGCCCTGAGCGGCACCGACACCATCATTTCACTGCCCACGCCGTCTGCCGAGGCATTGCTGCGACTCGACTTCGATCCAGGACGATGCCCTCAAGCATGGAGTGAGTATGTAACGAACGCGCCAGGCGCCAGCCTTCGAAGCCTGTTCAGCACTGTTCTGGAAGATAACGGCTATACCGTGAATCGTGCGACCCGCCTGCTCAGCGAGGACGCCTTGCTGTTTCACCGGGAAGGACTTGACGCTGTATTCGTGTTGAGATTCCCCGTCACCACGCTACTTGGCAACATGAAACGTCACGCTGCGCCGGGTTCCGAACTGAACGATCCGGCGTACCGGGCCAGAATTGGCGAAGCGCAATGGCAAGAACTGAGCAATCGCCTCGACCTGGACAACGTCATCTATCTGCTGGGCAGTACTCAACCCGTCAGCTCAGATCAGACCACCCTCGTCATCGTTAGAGAAGGTTGATTCCTCGCCCCTTCGCAACCGAGCCTTTTTGTTACCAGAGGAGGCCGAGAGGACTGCTGGACGTTCTCGCGGATCCGCGCGGGAACGTCGGCAACTGCCCATGTCCGGCGAACAAAAAAAAGCCCGCAGTGTGAGCGGGCGAAAGACCAAAGAAGCTATATGCGCAGTCGCTTCGATGTTGAGTAAGCCAATGGGGGATCAGCTTCCTCGGTACGTGGAATAGCTGTACGGCGAAATCAGCAACGGCACGTGGTAGTGATCTTGCTCGGCAGAGATGCCAAACCGCAGCACCACGACATCCAGAAACGCCGGCTCCGGAAGCTGCACGCCTCGGGCGCGGTAGTAGTCGCCCGCATGAAACTGCACCTGATAGACCCCGGAGCGGTAGTCATCGCCTTGCAGCAGCGGTGCATCGACACGGCCGTCGCTGTTGGTGATCGCGGTGGCGACCAGTTCCAGCTGCGAGCCTTCAACGCGGTACAGCTCGACCTTGATCAAGCTGCCCGGGCAACCATGTGCAGCGTCTAAGATGTGTGTAGTCAAACGTCCCATTGATTCTGCGCGCCTGGCTGCGTGGAGCAGTCAGGCCTCGCGCCTCCCGAAGTCAGTTGAAAAGGAGACCGCAGCGGTTCGGAGCACGATACGCTGCGGCGAGACATCGATTAAGACACTTTTAAAAAAAATTGTACACAATAAAAACGACATTTTTCCCCCGACTCCCGCCATCCGGGGGTTCCCGACGAAGTCGCCTTCGCACCATGGAATAAAAGGACCTCCTACCCAATAGCTGACCGATCAGGCAGGTTTCTTGCAGCATCAAGCCATAATGACCGTTAGGGAAAAATGCGAAAAAACAGGCTTACAATGTTGATATAAAGTTGTATACAATCAAACCATCGCTGTGACACCAGCCTGCCACCCCAACACCAGGGCTGTCACACAACCTGTCAACACGAACAAGAAGGAAGACTGCAGTGAGCGCTGACTATCCACGCGACCTGATCGGTTACGGCAGTAACCCTCCTCACCCACACTGGCCGGGCAACGCCCGTATCGCCCTGTCCTTCGTCCTCAATTATGAGGAAGGTGGCGAGCGCAATATCCTGCACGGCGATAAAGAATCCGAAGCCTTCCTCTCGGAAATGGTCTCGGCGCAACCGCTGCAAGGCGCGCGCAACATGAGCATGGAATCCCTGTACGAGTATGGCAGCCGTGCCGGCGTCTGGCGGATTCTGAAACTGTTCAAGGAATTCGACATCCCGCTGACCGTCTTCGCCGTGGCCATGGCCGCCCAGCGCCATCCGGATGTGATCCGCGCGATGGTCGATGCCGGCCACGAGATCTGCAGCCACGGCTATCGCTGGATCGACTATCAGTACATGGACGAAGCACAGGAACGCGAGCACATGCTCGAAGCGATCCGCGTGCTCACCGAAATCACCGGCGAACGCCCACTGGGCTGGTACACCGGCCGCACCGGCCCGAACACCCGTCGCCTGGTGATGGAAGAAGGCGGTTTCCTCTACGACTGCGACACCTATGACGACGACCTGCCCTACTGGGAACCGAACAACCCGACCGGCAAGCCGCACCTGGTGATCCCGTATACCCTGGACACCAATGACATGCGCTTCACCCAGGTCCAGGGTTTCAACAAGGGCGACGATTTTTACGAATACCTCAAAGACGCCTTTGATGTGCTGTATGCCGAAGGTGCCGAAGCGCCGAAAATGCTGTCGATCGGTTTGCACTGCCGCCTGATCGGCCGTCCGGCGCGTCTGGCTTCGCTCAAGCGTTTTATCGAATACGCTAAAAGTCATGAACAGGTGTGGTTCAGCCGTCGCGTCGACATCGCTCGCCACTGGCACGAAACCCACCCGTACCAAGGGACTACGAAATGAGCACCTTTCAAACCCTGAAGCCATCGACCCTGAGCCGCGACGCCTTCGTCGCCGCTTTCGCCGACATCTACGAACATTCGCCATGGGTGGCCGAGAAGGCCTTCGACCTGGGCCAGGACGCTTCGATCGACGAGATCGAAACCCTGCACCAGCGCATGAGCGACATCCTGTTGAGCGCCGATCACGCCAGTCAATTGGCCTTGATCAACGCTCACCCGGACCTGGCCGGCAAAGCCGCCGTCCAGGGCCAGCTGACCGCGGCCAGTACTGAAGAACAGTCTGGCGCGGGTATTCACCAATGCACGGCCGAAGAGTTCCAGCGCTTCACCGAGCTGAACGACGCCTACAAGGCCAAGTTCAAGTTTCCCTTCATCATGGCGGTAAAAGGCAGCAACCGGCATCAGATCCTCGCGGCGTTCGAAACGCGCATTCACAACCCGGAAGACACCGAGTTCAAGTGCGCGCTGGCGGAGATCAACAAGATCGCCCTGTTCCGTTTACTGACCCTATAGCGAGCAGCTCTTGTAAAAAGCCCAGGCGCCACTTAACGCAGGAATCGCCCAGGGCACTGCAAGCATCCCAAGCCAACTAATTAAAGGCAGACAAGAAGAATGAAAGCTTACGCCGTACCTTTCGAGAAGTTCGTCAACCTGGCCGACGCCCGCCTGGGCACCAAAATCATCTCGGTCACCGATGACTGGTTCGCTGATGCCAACCGCCTGTTCCAGCCGACCCCGGCTGTGTGGAAGGAGGGCGTGTTCGATGACAACGGCAAGTGGATGGACGGCTGGGAGTCGCGCCGCAAGCGCTTCGAAGGCTACGACAGCGCCGTGATCCGCCTGGGCGTACCGGGTTCGATCAAAGGCGTGGACATCGACACTTCATTCTTCACCGGCAACTTCCCGCCGTCTGCCTCCCTGGAAGCGTGCTTCCTGGCCTCGGGCGAGCCGGACGACAACACCCAGTGGACTGAAGTGCTGTCCGCCGTCGAGCTGCAAGGCAACAGCCACCACTACCACGAAATCAGCAACGACCAGGCGTTCAGCCACCTGCGCTTCAACATCTATCCGGATGGTGGCGTGGCCCGTCTGCGCGTGTACGGCATTCCATTCCGCGACTGGTCCGCTGTCGGCGACAACGAGCAAATCGACCTGGCTGCAGCCCTCAACGGTGGCCGCGCCCTCGCCTGCTCCGACGAACACTTCGGGCGCATGAGCAACATCCTCAACCCGGGCCGTGGCATCAACATGGGCGACGGCTGGGAAACCGCACGTCGTCGTACGCCAGGCAATGACTGGGTGATCGTCGCGCTGGGTCATGCCGGCGAGATCGAGAAAGTCATCGTCGACACCCTGCACTTCAAGGGCAACTACCCGGACACTTGCTCGATTCAGGGCGCATTCGTGAAAGGCGGCACCGACAGCCAGATCGAAACCCAATCGCTGTTCTGGCGCGAACTGCTGCCGGCGCAGAAACTGGAAATGCACGCCGAACACACCTTCGCCGAGCAGATCAAGGCGCTGGGGCCGATTACCCACATCCGCCTGAACGTGTTCCCGGATGGTGGTGTGAGTCGCCTGCGGGTTCTCGGCAAGGTCGCGAAGTAATGCTGAGCCTGTAGGAGCCGGCTTGCTGGCGAAGGCGTCTGTGAGGGCGCCTTCGCTGGCAAGCCAGCTCCTACGAAAAGCAACACACCAACACATTTGAGATTAAGAAGACCAGCATGCGCACACTGACGATTGAACCGCTGACCAAAGAAGCTTTCGCCCCTTTCGGTGACGTGATCGAAACCTCTGGCCGCGATCACTTCATGATCAACAACGGTTCGACGATGCGCTTCCATAAACTGGCGACGGTGGAAACCGCCACGCCAGAGGACAACGCGATCATCAGCATCTTCCGCGCCGACGCGCAGGACATGCCGCTGACCGTCTGCATGCTGGAGCGTCACCCGCTGGGCAGCCAGGCTTTCATTCCGCTGCTCGGCAACCCCTTTCTGATCGTGGTCGCGCCACTTGGCGATGTACCTGTATCGGGCTTGGTCCGCGCCTTCCTCACCAACGGCAGGCAGGGCATTAATTACCATCGCGGCGTTTGGCACCATCCGGTGCTGACGATCGAAAAGCGGGATGACTTCCTGGTGGTTGATCGCAGTGGCACAGGCAATAACTGCGATGAGCATTTTTTCAAAGAGGATGAGCGTTTGATCCTTGCCCCCCACCAATAAGAGAAGGTCCGATCACGCGACATAAGCGTGACGGGCGAGAGGTAAAGACTGTGGAAGCACATCTGTTGGAATGGCTGAACCTGAGCGTACGCTGGGTTCACATGATTACTGGCGTGGCCTGGATCGGTGCGTCGTTCTATTTCGTCTGGCTGGAGAACAACCTCAACCGCGTCAACCCGAAAAACGGCCTGGCCGGCGACTTGTGGGCGATCCACGGCGGCGGTATCTACCACCTGGAAAAATACAAACTGGCCCCACCGACCATGCCGGACAACCTGCACTGGTTCAAATGGGAAGCCTACTTCACCTGGTTGTCGGGGATCGCGCTGCTGTGCGTGGTGTTCTACTCCAACCCGACGCTGTACCTGCTGGCACCGGGCAGCACCCTGAGCGGCCCTGAAGGCGTGGCCATCGGTCTTGGCTCGTTGTTCATCGGCTGGTTCATCTACTCCTTCCTCTGCGACTCGGCCCTGGGCAAGCGCCCTGCCCTGCTGGGTTTCATCCTGTTCGTGCTGATCATCGGCGCCGCCTACGGCTTCAGCAAGGTGTTCAGCGGTCGTGGCGCGTACCTGCACGTCGGCGCGATCATCGGCACCATCATGGTCGGCAACGTGTTCCGCATCATCATGCCGGCGCAACGGGCACTGGTGGCGGCGATCGCCGAGAACCGCACGCCCGATCCGGCACTGCCGGCCAAAGGCCTGCTGCGTTCGCGTCACAACAACTACTTCACCTTGCCGGTGCTGTTCATCATGATCAGCAACCATTTCCCGAGCACCTACGGCAGCCAGTACAACTGGCTGATCCTGGCCGGGATCGCGGTACTGGCGGTGTTGGTGCGTCACTACTTCAACACCCGTCACGACAGCCACAAATATGCCTGGACCCTGCCCGTGGCAGCGGTGGGCATGATTTGCCTGGCCTACGTGTCCGGTCCGAAGCCGATGTCCAGCGCCCCTGAAGTGGCCAACGCCCCGGCGAAGATCGAATACCAGCCTCTGCCGGAAACTGCAGTGGGCGGTGGTTTGAAACCGGCTGAAGCAAAACCTGCGCAGGCGCCTGCAGCCGCCCCGGCGCAAGCGTCCAACGCAGGTCCGAGCTTCGACAAGGTGCACAGCGTGATCCAGGAACGTTGCTCGGTTTGCCATTCGGCCAAACCGACCAGCCCGCTGTTCAGCGCCGCACCGGCCGGTGTGATGTTCGACACCCCCGAGCAGATCCGCCAGAACGCCGCGCGGATCCAGGCGCAAGCCGTCACCAGCCAGATCATGCCGCTGGGTAACATCACCCAGATGACCCAGCAGGAACGTGACCTGATCGGTGCTTGGATCGTGCAGGGCGCTTCGACTCAATAATCGCTGAAAAGCTTCGCTGCGGTGCGGCGATCCGACAAGCCTCGCTCCTACAAGGACAACATCCATCCTGTAGGAGCGAGGCTTGCCCGCGAATGGCCGCGCCGCGGTCAACCCCGCTGCACAAAATCACAAGAATAAAAAAATCCGAGGTGTTGCATGTCCGAGCTATCCGAAGCGCGCATCCCCGACGCACCCGCCATTCAACGTTTGCCCCTGTTGCAACTGATCCTGGTCGGTCTGCAACACGTTTTGCTGATGTACGGCGGAGCCATCGCCGTGCCGCTGATCATCGGTCAGGCCGCCGGCCTGAGCCGTGAAGAAATCGCCTTCCTGATCAACGCCGACCTGCTGGTCGCCGGGATTGCCACTATCGTGCAATCGCTGGGGATAGGCCCCATGGGCATCCGCATGCCGGTGATGATGGGCGCCAGTTTCGCGGCCGTCGGCAGCATGGTGGCGATGGCCGGCATGCCGGGCATCGGTATGCAGGGGATCTTCGGCGCGACCATTGCCGCCGGGTTCTTCGGCATGCTCATCGCGCCGTTCATGTCCAAAGTCGTGCGTTTCTTCCCGCCGCTGGTCACCGGCACGGTCATCACCTCGATCGGTTTGTCGCTGTTTCCCGTGGCGGTGAACTGGGCCGGTGGCGGTGCTGGCGCCGCACAATTCGGCTCGCCGATTTACCTGGCCATCGCGGCCCTGGTACTGGCCACCATTCTGCTGGTTCATCGTTTCATGCGCGGTTTCTGGGTCAACATTTCCGTACTGATCGGCATGTGTCTGGGCTACGTGATCTGCGGCTTGATCGGCATGGTCGACCTCAGCGGCATGGCCCAGGCACCGTGGCTGCAAATCGTCACCCCGTTGCATTTCGGCCTGCCGAAGTTTGAGCTCGCACCGATCCTTTCGATGTGCCTGGTGGTGGTGATCATCTTCGTCGAGTCCACCGGGATGTTCCTCGCGCTGGGCAAGATCACCGGCCAGGAAGTCTGCCCGCGGATGCTGCGTCGCGGTTTGCTCTGTGATGCCGGCGCCTCGTTTTTCGCCGGGTTCTTCAACACCTTCACCCACTCCTCGTTTGCGCAGAACATCGGCCTGGTGCAGATGACCGGCGTGCGCTGCCGCTCGGTGACGATTGTCGCCGGCGGTTTGCTGGTGGTGTTGAGCCTGCTGCCGAAAGCGGCATTCCTGGTGGCGTCGATTCCACCGGCGGTATTGGGCGGTGCGGCCATCGCCATGTTCGGCATGGTCGCCGCCACCGGCATCAAGATTCTCCAGGAAGCCGACATCGGTGACCGTCGCAATCAGTTGCTGGTGGCGGTGAGTATCGGCATGGGATTGATCCCGGTGGTGCGCCCGGAATTCTTCGCCCACCTGCCGCTGTGGATGAGCCCGATCACCCACAGCGGAATTGCGATGGCCACGCTGAGTGCGCTGTCGCTGAACCTGCTGTTCAACATCCTCGGCGGCGCCGAACGCGCGGCCATCAACGACTGCCACGCTCCCCTGCACTGACCCCACAAACCCCCTGTAGGAGCCGGCTTGCCGGCGAAGGCGGTGTATCAGACGACATTGATGATGAAAGTTACGGCCTCATCGCTGGCAAGCCAGCTCCTACAGAGGTCAGTGGCTGCCTGCGCCTCAAACAATAACAACAAGAGGGAGCAACAGATGATTCGGACACAAACAAACATGGTGTTGTGCGGTGGTCTTCTGGCCGCCAGCCAGGCTATGGCCGGCGATTTATTGCTGTGGCAAACCAACAGCCTCAGCTATCTATACGGCAAGAATTTCGCGATCAACCCGTCGATCCAGCAGACGGTGACGTTCGAACATGCCGACAAATGGAAATACGGCGACAACTTCCTGTTCGTCGACAAGGTCTTCTACAACGGCGAACAAGACCGCAGCAAAGGCCGTCACGCCTTTTACGGTGAGTTCAGCCCGCGCCTGTCCTTCGGCAAGATCCTCGACCGCCGCTTCGAATACGGCCCGATCAGGGACGTGCTGCTGGCCATGACTTACGAGTATGGCGAAGGTGAAAGCGAGGCCTACCTGATCGGCCCCGGCTTCGACCTCGCGGTGCCGGGCTTCAACTATTTCACCCTTAATTTCTATCATCGCCAGACCGAAGGCCCGCGCCCCGGCGACGGTGTCTGGCAGATCACACCCACCTGGTCGTACAGCATTGCACTGGGCAAATCGGACCTGTTGATCGATGGTTATCTGGACTGGGTGGTGGACAATGACCAGAACGAGCGCGGCACCTACCACGCCAACCTGCACATCAACCCGCAGATCAAATACGACCTCGGCAAAGCCCTGGGTTGGGGCCAGAAGCAGTTCTATGTCGGCACCGAATACAGCTACTGGAAAAACAAGTACGGGATCGAAAACAGTTCGAACCTCGACACCCGTGAAAACACCGCCAGCCTGCTGGTGAAGGTGCATTTTTAAGATGGCCCGCAACCGTACCCCCATCCTGAGGTCCGTGCGCTGTTGCGGGGCACTTGAGACCTGGCCAAGGAGTCAGTATTCTCCGCGGCCGCCCGAATCCGCTTTAAAAAAAAGCCCGGATTTAATTCCTGACCAGAAAGCCAACTTATCCCGGCTCTGGACGGTATCAAGGCCACCCAAAACTCCTCTCAATCGACTGTTTTCGAGCAGCCGAGCGGGAGTTTTTGTGCGTTGCGAAAGCCTTGGCGCAGCGCTTGCCAACAGCCATGAAGCTGACCGATTGGACGAATTTTTACAGCTTGAGAACAAGGCGCCAGACCAGAGCGCCGACCTTAAAAAAATAACGTGGAACACCTACTTTTTGGGAGCAACCGAATGAAACGTACGTGCACTAGCCTGATGCTCGCGGGATCCTTGCTGGCCGGTGGCCAGGCCATGGCCGGCGATTTGCTGCAATGGCAGAACAACAGCCTGACCTATCTGTATGGCAAGGACTTCCAGGTCAACCCGCGCATTCAGCAGACGGTGACCTTCGAACACGCCGATGGCTGGAAATACGGCGACAACTTCATGTTCGTCGACAAGATCTTCTACAACGGCAAGGAAGATTCCTTCGCCGGTGAGAACACCTACTACGGTGAAATCAGCCCGCGCCTGTCGTTCGGCAAGATCTTCGATCAGAAACTCGAGTTCGGCCCGATCAAAGACGTGTTGCTGGCCATGACGTACGAGTTCGGTGAAGACGATACCGAGTCGTACCTGATCGGTCCTGCTTTTGACCTGGCGATCCCGGGCTTCGATTACTTCCAGCTGAACTTCTACAACCGTCATACCGAAGGCGACCGCCCCGGTGACAATATCTGGCAGGTCACTCCGGTCTGGTCCTACACCATCCCGGTGGGCGATTCGAACATCCTGATTGATGGCTTCATGGACTGGGTGGTCGACAATGACGTCAACAAAAAAGGCGAATACCACGCCAACCTGCACTTCAATCCACAGGTCAAATACGACTTGGGCAAGGCGCTGAACCTGGGCGAGAAGCAGTTGTACGTCGGTGTCGAGTATGACTACTGGAAAAACAAGTACGGTATTGAAGACAGCCAGGGTTTCAAGACTGATCAGAGCGTGACCAGCTTCCTGGTCAAGGTTCATTTCTGATTCAGCGGCGTCTGCAGTGACGCCATCGTCGGAACGCCGCCCGGAGCAAGCTCGCTCCCACAGTTGATCGGCGGTGATCACAAATAATGTGTTCACAGGAGATCGAATGTGGGAGCGAGCTTGCTCCGGGCGGCGTTCCGACGATGGCCACGCCGCCGATCTCAAGCGGGGACCACAGGCTCCGCCAACCCGAGAAACCGGGATAACTCATCCCGCTTGGCCAACGCATCCCGCCGCCCCAGATCAATCAACTCGCTGCAATACCCCGCCTCGAACAGCAAATAACTCAACACCCCCGCCCCGCTGGTCTTGGTCGCCCCCGGCCCGCGCAGGAACAGGCGCAGCGCCGCCGGCAATTCCTGGCGATGGCGCGCGGCGATTTCGTCGATCGGCTGGCTCGGCGATATCACCAACACCTCTACCGGTGCCACGCCGAGCGCCCGGGTCGGTGTGCCGTCGGGCAGCAGATGACTGAACTGATTCAGACGCTGCAGCAACTCGATGTCGCTTTCCAGGCTGTCAATGAACGTGCTGTTGAGCATGTGCCCGCCGATCTGCGCCAGGGTCGGCTGCTGGCCGGTGTAGGCCCGTTGCAGCGGCTGCTGCGGATCGACGCCGCGGGGGTTGCCGCTGACACCCACCACCAACACCCGGCTGGCGCCCAGGTGCAGGGCCGGGCTGATCGGTGCCGATTGGCGTACCGCGCCATCGCCGAAATATTCTTCGCCGATTTTCACCGGGGCGAAGAGCAAGGGAATGGCGGAACTCGCCAGCAAATGTTCGACCGTCAATTGAGTCGGCACGCCGATTCGTCGATGGCGCAACCAGGCGTCGATGGTGCCGCCGCCCTGATAAAAGGTCACGGCCTGGCCGGACTCGTAACCGAACGCGGTCACCGCCACTGCCTGCAGCTGCTTCTGCGCAATGGCCTGGTCAATACCGCTCATGTGCAGTTTGTCGTTGAGCAGTCCGCGCAGCGGCGAACTGTTGAGCAGGGCCACCGGAACCTGGGCACCGATGCCCAGCAGACTGTGACTGACGAAACGGCTGGCCTGATGGATCACCCCGGGCCAGTCACTGCGCAGTACCAGATGACTGCGAAAGCCCTGCCAGAATGCGGTAAGCCCCTCGATGGCGCTGCGAAAATCCATCGCCCCACTGGCCAGGCTGACCGCGTTGATCGCCCCGGCCGACGTGCCGACGATCACTGGAAACGGGTTGCTTGCCCCCACCGGCAGCAGCTCGGCAATCGCCGCCAGCACACCGACCTGATAGGCCGCCCGGGCCCCGCCACCGGAAAGAATCAAGCCTGTCACCGGTTCAGCAGGACTCATGGCAACACTCCTGTCTAATAAAATACCTAATACCTGTAGGAGCGAGCTTGCTCGCGAAAAACTTGAGACCACCGTGGGGTATCAGGCTGCAAACGTCATCGTTGACGACCTTCGCGAGCAATCGAGCGTCGACCGGCTGCTCCTACAGAGATCGATCAATCGCGTTTTGCGTACAGTTTGGGCTCGCCCGGCGGACGGCTCTTGAAGCGGCGATGGGCCCACAGGTATTGCTGCGGACATGCGCGCAACACGCCTTCGACCCACTGATTGATGCGAATGCAATCGGCCTCTTCGGACTCGCCTGGGAACCCTTCGAGCGGCGCATGGATCACCAGTCGATACCCGCTGCCATCCGCCAGGCGCTGCTGGGTGAACGGCACCACCAACGCCTTGCCCAGCCGGGCAAACTTGCTGGTGGCAGTGACGGTCGCGGCCTGAATGCCGAACAGCGGCACGAAGATACTTTGCTTGGCGCCGTAGTCCTGGTCCGGTGCGTACCAGATGGCCCGGCCGGCCCGCAGCAGCTTGAGCATGCCACGCACGTCGTCGCGCTCCACCGCCAGCGAGTCGAGGTTATGCCGCTCGCGACCGCGGCGCTGGATGTAGTCGAACAGCGGATTCTTGTGCTCGCGGTACATGCCATCGATGGTGTGCTGCTGGCCGAGCAGCGCCGCGCCGATTTCCAGGGTGGTGAAATGCACGGCCATCAGGATCACGCCCTTGCCTTCCTGTTGCGCCTTTTGCAAATGCTCCAGCCCTTCGACATGCGCCAGTTTCGCCAGGCGCTCGCGCGACCACCACCAGCTCATGGCCATTTCGAAGAAGGCGATGCCGGTGGAGGCGAAGTTTTCCTTGAGCAGGCGCTTGCGCTCGGCAGCGGTTTTTTCAGGGAAGCACAGCTCGAGATTGCGCTTGGCAATGCGCCGTCGGTCGCCGGCCACGCGATACATCAATGCACCCAGGGCGCGACCGATAACCAGCAATGCCGGGTACGGCAACTGGACAATCAGCCACAACAGCCCCAGCCCGCACCACAGCGGCCAGAAACGCGGAGAAATAAATGCTGTTCGAAAACGCGGGCGATCCATTAAAGCTTCCGTCAAGACAGTGGCCGCGCATTCTACATCGTTCGACCCGGCTTGCGGCCCGCGGGCGTTCTCGTTATAAGTCTCGGCACTTTTAGTGACAAGCCGTTGTATGCCGACATGAGCAAAATCGATCCGCTAGACCAAGATCCCGTGTTCCAGTTGAAAGGCAGCATGCTTGCCATCACGGTGCTGGAACTGGCCCGTAACGACCTCGAGAACCTCGATCGGCAACTGGCCGCCAAGGTGGCCCAGGCGCCTAACTTCTTCAGTAATGCGCCGTTGGTGCTGGCCCTGGACAAACTGCCGCCCCACGAAGGCGCCGTCGATCTGCCCGGCCTGATGCGCATTTGCCGCCAGCACGGCCTGCGCACCCTGGCGATCCGTGCCAGCCGCATCGAGGACATCGCCGCCGCCATCGCGGTCGACCTGCCGGTGCTGCCACCGTCCGGCGCCCGGGAACGTGCACTGGACCCGAACGAAGGCATCGTTGCGAAGAAACCGGAGAAACCGCCGGAGCCGACGATCAAGCCGACCAAGATCATCACGTCGCCGGTACGGGGTGGCCAGCAGATTTATGCCCAGGGTTGCGATCTGGTGGTGGTGTCGTCGGTCAGTCCGGGGGCGGAACTTCTCGCCGATGGGAACATCCATGTATACGGCCCGATGCGCGGTCGTGTGCTGGCCGGCGTCAAAGGCGACACCAAAGCCAGGATTTTCTGTCAGCAGATGAGCGCTGAACTAGTCTCCATTGCAGGCCATTACAAGGTGTCGGAGGACCTGCGTCGCGACCCTTTGTGGGGGTCGGGCGTGCAGGTCAGCCTGTCGGGCGATGTGTTGAACATCATTCGGCTTTAACGGATACTGCCGCATTTTCCAAGCATCTCTAAAACGTAGCGAAAACGGCTCAAACGAAGTAGGAAAAAGGCTACAAGCAGTGTTTACCGCAAGTAAGTGCCGCTCTGAACCGGATTCCAGCCAAGGCTGTCCGACTGCAGTAGTTTTTCAAGAGATGTTTTTCAGGGGCTAAAAGTCCTTTTTCCTTAGGGGTGAAACACCTTGGCCAAGATTCTCGTGGTTACATCCGGCAAGGGTGGTGTGGGTAAGACCACCACCAGCGCCGCTATCGGTACCGGCCTCGCTCTGCGGGGTCACAAAACAGTCATCGTCGACTTCGACGTCGGCTTGCGTAACCTCGACCTGATCATGGGTTGCGAACGTCGCGTGGTGTATGACTTCGTCAATGTCGTGAACGGCGAAGCCAACCTGCAGCAGGCGCTGATCAAAGACAAACGCCTGGAAAACCTCTACGTACTGGCCGCCAGTCAGACCCGCGACAAAGACGCGCTGACTGTCGAAGGCGTGGAAAAAGTCCTGATGGCACTCAAGGCAGACTTTGAATTCGTTGTCTGCGACTCCCCGGCCGGCATCGAGAAAGGTGCTCACCTGGCGATGTACTTCGCCGATGAAGCGATCATCGTGACCAACCCGGAAGTGTCCTCGGTACGTGACTCGGACCGCATGCTCGGCCTGCTGGCCAGCAAGTCGCGCCGCGCTGAAAAGGGCGAAGAACCGATCAAGGAACACTTGCTGCTGACCCGTTACAACCCACAACGGGTCAGTGACGGCGAAATGCTCGGCGTCGAAGACGTCAAGGAAATCCTGGCGGTCACCCTGCTGGGTGTCATTCCGGAATCCCAGGCGGTACTCAAGGCTTCCAACTCCGGCGTGCCGGTGATTCTCGACGATCAGAGCGACGCCGGCCAGGCGTACAGCGATGCGGTCGATCGCCTGCTGGGTAAAACCGTGGAACATCGCTTCCTCGATGTCACGAAGAAGGGATTCTTCGAGCGCCTGTTTGGAGGTAGGTAATGAACATTTTTGACTTCTTTCGTGCCAACAAGAAGCCAAGTACCGCCTCGGTAGCGAAAGAGCGTCTACAGATCATCGTGGCGCACGAACGCGGCCAGCGCAGTACGCCGGACTACTTGCCAGCCTTGCAGAAGGAACTGGTGGAAGTGATCCGCAAATACGTCAATATCGGGTCCGATGACGTGCACGTCGCTCTGGAAAACCAGGGCAGCTGCTCGATCCTGGAACTCAATATCACCCTGCCCGATCGCTAGTCGGTCAGACGGGAGCCACGGCGGCTCAGATACTTGAAGCTTCTGTAGGAGCTGCCGAAGGCTGCGATCTTTTGATCTTCGAATCAAGATCAAAAGATCGCAGCCTTCGGCAGCTCCTACATTGGCATTCAGGGCCTGAGCCGCCGTTGGTGTTTGTTACGAGGCTGTTTTAATGCCGCTGTCCAACATCCGCATCATCCATCAGGACGCCGCCGTACTGGTGGTGGATAAACCGACCCTGTTGCTCTCCGTCCCTGGCCGGGCTGACGACAACAAGGACTGCCTGATTACCCGCCTGCAAGAAAACGGCTACCCGGAAGCGCGAATCGTCCATCGACTGGATTGGGAAACCTCCGGCATCATTCTGTTGGCCCGTGATCCCGACACCCATCGCGAGCTGTCTCGGCAATTTCACGACCGCGAAACCGAAAAAGCCTACACCGCACTGTGCTGGGGCCAACCGGAACTCGACAGTGGCAGCATCGACCTGCCCCTGCGCTACGACCCGCCGACCAAACCACGCCACGTGGTGGACCATGAATTCGGCAAGCATGCCCTGACCTTCTGGCGCGTTTTGGAACGTTGCGGCGACTGGTGCCGCGTCGAACTGACTCCGATCACCGGCCGCTCCCATCAACTGCGCGTGCACATGCTGTCCATCGGTCATCCGCTGCTGGGTGACGGACTCTACGCCCACGAGCAGGCATTGGCCGCCTGGCCGCGACTGTGTCTGCACGCGAGCATGCTCAGCTTCACCCACCCGCAAACCGGCGAACGCTTGCGCTTCGAATGCCCGGCTCCGTTTTAAGCGGAACACACACCAACCTGTGGGAGCGGCGGTGCGGCGATCCGACTTGCCCGCGAAGGCGGCGGCACAGGCAACATCATTGTTGAACTTGAGTCAGCTTTCGCGGGCAAGCCCGCTCCCACAGGGATCACCTGCAGACGCAACACCGTCAGCCCACCGCCCATTCTGCGGCCAATACGTTAAACTGGCGCCACTGCTGTCTGGAGCTACTTATGCGCGAAGAGTTGAACCAAGGCCTGATCGACTTCCTCAAGGCCTCCCCTACCCCGTTTCATGCCACCGCCAGCCTGGTACAGCGCCTGGAAGCGGCGGGCTATCAGCGCCTTGATGAGCGCGAGCCCTGGACCACTGAAGCCAACGGCCGTTACTACGTCACCCGTAACGACTCCTCGATCGTCGCCATCAAGATGGGCCGTCACTCACCGCTGCATAGCGGTATCCGCCTGGTCGGCGCCCACACCGACAGCCCCTGCCTGCGGGTCAAGCCCCAGCCGGAACTGCAACGCCAGGGCTTCTGGCAACTGGGCGTGGAAGTCTATGGCGGCGCGCTGCTGGCGCCGTGGTTCGATCGCGACCTGTCGCTGGCCGGCCGCGTGACCTTCCGCCGGGACGGCAAGGTCGAGAGTCAGCTGGTCGACTTCAAGGCACCGATCGCCACTATCCCGAACCTGGCCATTCACCTCAATCGCGAAGCCAATATGGGTTGGGCCATCAACGCCCAGACCGAGCTGCCACCGATACTCGCGCAATTTGCCGGTGACGAACGGGTCGACTTCCGCGCTGTGCTCACCAACCAGCTCACCCTGGAGCATGGGCTGAACGCCGACGTGGTGCTGGATTACGAGCTGAGCTTCTACGATACCCAAAGCGCCGCGATCATTGGCCTGCATGGCGACTTCATCGCCGGTGCGCGCCTGGACAACCTGCTGTCGTGCTACGCCGGCCTGCAAGCCTTGCTGACGACCGAGACCGACGAAACCTGCGTGCTGGTCTGCAATGACCACGAAGAAGTCGGCTCCAGCTCCGCCTGCGGTGCCGATGGCCCGATGCTCGAGCAAACCCTGCGTCGCCTGCTGCCCGAAGGTGATGAATTCGTACGGACCATTCAGAAATCCCTGCTGGTCTCGGCCGACAATGCCCATGGCGTGCACCCCAACTACGCCGACAAGCACGACGCCAACCACGGCCCGAAACTCAATGCCGGCCCGGTGATCAAGGTCAACAGCAACCAGCGCTACGCCACCAACAGCGAAACAGCCGGGTTCTTCCGCCATCTGTGCATGGCCGAAGAAGTCCCGGTGCAGAGCTTCGTGGTGCGCAGCGACATGGGCTGCGGCTCGACCATCGGCCCGATCACCGCCAGCCACCTGGGCGTGCGTACCGTCGACATCGGCTTGCCGACGTTCGCCATGCACTCGATCCGTGAACTGTGCGGTAGCCACGACCTGGCGCACCTGGTCAAGGTGCTGAGCGCCTTTTACGCCTGCCGCGAGTTGCCGTAACCCCCAAAAACATCGCGAGCAAGCTCGCTCCCACAGGGTTTTGCGTAAACCTACGCCCATCGCCTCCGGTTGCGCAAAAGACACCTAGACTTCAATCATCCCCTTCCGACAAGGCAGTCGCCCATGATCACGATGTCTTCGTTCCACGCCATGCTGATCCCGATTCTCTCCGGGATGATCATCCTGGCGATCGGCTTCAATTTTCGCGACAAGAACATGGGCGTTTTCGCGATGTGGATCGGCATGCTGACGATTCTCGCGACCGTGGTGTTCAAGATCCTCGCCAAGCTCAACGAATAAATCCTCAACCCCGGCTCGCATTGATTTTGACAGGCTCGTACACCGGTCGATCCGCTCATCCGAGGTTGACCGCCTAGTGTTCGCTCGTCTTTTTGCCCTGCCATCCCTTCTCCTCGTCTGCCTCATGACGCTGCTGCCGTTGGCCCCTGCCCAGGCAGTCGGCTTGCCGGGCTTGCTCGGCGGTTCGGCGAAATCCCAGCCAGAGGCGCAAGAACCCCTGGGCCAGTCCCTGGACGAAGTCATCAAGTCGCTGGAGAACGATCAGCAACGGACCAGGTTGCTCGCCGACCTGAAAAAGTTGCGCGATGCCACCAAAAAGGCCCAACCCGCCGCCGAGCAGGGTGTGCTCGGGCTGATCGGCGGAACGCTGGCCAGTCTGGAGAAGCAGTTTTCCGGTGCAGACAGCCCGCTCACGCGCTGGTCCGAAGAGTACGAGCTGGCCAGGGACGAACTGAACGCCTTGATAGTGCCGGCCAATGAATGGCTGCCGATCATTTTTGCCTTTGCCATGATTCTGATGGTCTGGAGCTTGCTCGCCGCCGTGCTTATCTGGCTCAGCCACCGGGTGCGCATGCGCTTCGGCCTGACCGAAGAGTTGCCGCAACATCCCAGCGCTCTGGACATGCTGCGCTTCGCCTTGCGCAAACTCGGGCCGTGGCTGATTGCGCTGGTAATGACGGTCTACATGACCTACGCCCTGCCCTCGTCATTGGGCAAAAGCCTGGCCATGGTATTGGCGTATGCGTTGGTGGTCGGTACCTGTTTCTCGGCGATCTGCGTGATCGCGTTTTCCGTGCTCGACGGCCCGCACCGTCACCGCGCCCTGTACATCCTGCGTCACCAGGCCTTTCGGCCGTTGTGGCTGATCGGCAGCTTCGCCGCGTTCGGTGAAGCCTTGAGTGATCCACGACTGGTCGAAAGCCTCGGCACCCACCTGGCGCACACCGCTGCAACGATAGCCAATGTCCTGGCCGCGCTGTTCACCGGACTGTTCATTCTGCGCTTCCGGCGCCCTATCGCTCACCTGATCCGCAACCAGCCACTGTCCCGACGCCTGACCCGCCGCGCGCTCAGCGACACCATCGATATCCTCGGGACCTTCTGGTACATACCTGCCCTGGTGCTGGTGGGTATTTCGCTGTTCGCCACTTTTGTTTCAGCCGGCGACACCAGCACGGCGTTGCGCCAGTCGCTGATCTGCACGGTACTGCTGGTGCTGTGCATGGTCATCAACGGGCTGGTGCGCCGCCACTCGCTCAAACCGCAGCGAGGCGTGAAGCGGCATGCGCTGTACTCCGATCGCCTGAAAAGCTTCTTCTACACCCTCGCCCATCTGCTGGTGTGGCTGGCATTCATCGAGCTCGGCCTGCGGGTCTGGGGCCTGTCGCTGATCGCCTTCACTGAAGGCGAAGGCCATGAAATCAGCGTCAAACTGTTCAGCCTCGGCGGCACGCTGATTTTTGCCTGGCTGATCTGGATTCTCAGCGACACCGCCGTGCACCACGCCCTCACCCGCTCGCGCAAAGGCCTGGCCAACGCCCGCGCGCAGACGATGATGCCGCTGATCCGCAACGTGCTGTTCGTGGCCATTTTCATCATCGCGCTGATCGTCGCCCTGGCCAACATGGGCATGAACGTCACGCCGCTGCTGGCCGGTGCCGGGGTGATCGGCCTGGCCATCGGTTTCGGTGCCCAGTCGCTGGTCGCCGACCTGATTACCGGGCTGTTCATCATCATCGAAGACTCCCTGGCCATCGACGACTACGTGGACGTCGGCGGCCACCTGGGCACCGTCGAAGGCCTGACCATCCGCACCGTGCGCCTGCGGGACATCGACGGCATCGTCCACACCATTCCGTTCAGCGAAATCAAAAGCATCAAGAACTACTCCCGGGAATTCGGCTACGCCATCTTCAGGGTGGCAGTGCCTTCGAACATGGACATCGATAACGCGATCAAACTGATGCGCGAAGTCGGACAGAAGATACGCACCGATCCGCTGCAACGGCGCAATATCTGGTCGCCATTGGAGATCCAGGGAGTCGAGAGTTTCGAGTCGGGCAACGCGATCCTGCGCGCCCGGTTCAAGACCGCGCCGATCAAGCAGTGGGAGGTGTCCCGGGCGTTCAACCTGTCACTCAAGCGCCATCTGGATGAGGCCGGGCTCGATCTGGCGACGCCACGCATGAGCGTGCAAGTGATCACGGCAGGTGGCGGCCAGGTGCAGCAATAGCACTTATTTGTGGCACTCCAGTCATAGGCACTGAAGCCAAAAAAAACAAAAGTCATGGAGATTACCAATGCAGCTGACCCGCATCGCACAAACCTGTTTGCTGACCTTGTTCGGCGCACTGGCCGGCTACGCCAGCGCCGATACACTCGAAGGCGCGCGCACGCACATTGCCGAACAGGCCAAGGCCCTGGAGCCCGAGCTGCTGGAAACCCGCCGCGATATCCACGCCCACCCGGAACTGGGCAACACCGAACAACGCACCTCGCAAATGGTCGCCAAACAACTGCGGGCCATGGGCCTTGAGGTGAAAACCGGCGTCGCCCGCACTGGCGTGGTGGCCATTCTCAAAGGTGCCCTGCCCGGACCGACCGTCGCGTTGCGCGCCGACATGGATGCGCTGCCGGTCAAGGAAGTCTCGGACCTGCCTTTCGCCTCGAAAGCCAAAGGCACCTACCTCGGCAAGGAGGTCGACGTGATGCACGCTTGCGGCCACGACGCGCACACCGCCATCCTGCTGAGCACGGCGAAAATCCTGACCGGCATGCGCGACACGTTGCCCGGCACGGTGGTGTTCTATTTCCAGCCGGCAGAAGAAGGCCCGAGCGATTTTATCCCCGACGGTAAAAACACCTGGGGCGCGAAAATGATGATTGAAGAAGGCGTGATGAAATCGCCGAAACCGGACGCGGTGTTCGGCCTGCACGTCTGGGCCGGTGTCCCCGCCGGCCGGATCGCCTATCGCCCTGGCCCGACCCTGGCCAGCTCCGATGACCTGCGCATCAAGATTCTCGGCAAGCAGACCCATGCCGGGCGCCCGTGGGACGGTATCGACCCAATCACCGTCGGCGCGCAAACCATCGTCGGCCTGCAAACCGTGGTCAGCCGCCGTACCGACATTTCGTCTTATCCGTCGGTGGTCAGCATTGGCACCATCAATGGCGGCACCCGCTACAACATCATTCCCGAGTCCGTGGACATGAGCGGCACTATTCGCTCCTACGACTACGGCATCCGCCAGAAACTGCACGCCGATGTACGCCAGACCGTGGAGAAAATCGCCGAAAGCGGCGGCGCCAAGGCTGAAGTGACGATCATCGAGAAGTATGACCCGACGATCAACAACCCGGCGCTGACCGAGAAAATGCTGCCGACCTTGCGCTGGGCGGCCAAGGACGACGTGGTGCAGGGGCCGTTGGTGGGTGGCGCCGAAGACTTTTCCTTTTACGCCAAAGAGGTGCCGGGGTTGTTTGTATTTCTGGGGGGCACGCCCAAAGATCAGGACATGAGCAAGGCGGCGCCGAATCATAATCCGGGTTTCTTTGTGGATGAGGCGGCGTTGGTGGTCGGCGTGCGGACGCTGGCGTCATTGGCCACGGACTATCTCTACGCCAACGCCAAACCCTGAGTCAAAACCCGGGCATAAAAAAATCCCCGAACCAGTCGGGGATTTTTTATGTTCGATCAATCAGCCCGAGAGCGGATCAATCTTCGCGATAGCGACGCAGCTTCAACTGCTTACCGGCAACGCGAGTGTCCTTCAGCTTGGTCAGCAGACGCTCCAGACCATCTTCCGGCAGCTCAACGAGGCTGAAGCTGTCACGCACCTGGATGCGACCGATTGCTTCGCGAGCCAGACCACCCTCATTGAGGATGGCGCCCAGCAGGTTCTTGGCCGCGATACCGTCACGCGCGCCCAGCGCGGTACGGCAACGAGCACGACCTTCGGCCAATGGAACCGGAGCACGACGCTCGCGATCACCACGGTCCGGACGATCACCGGTACGCTCTGGACGATCGCCACGCGGTGCGTTATTCGGCACCAGTGGACGTTCTTTCTCGATCGCGGCCAGGGTCAGCGCCTGAGCGTTGGTTGCCTTGCGCAGCAGAGCGGCAGCCAGTGCACGCGGGGTGCAACCGATGTCGGCAGTCAGGCGATCCAGCAGATCACCGTGGGTCGATTCGGCATCAGCCACCAGCGGCGACAGGCTGTTGGTCAATTTCTTGATGCGGGCATCGAGAACGGCTTGGGCGTCCGGCAGGCGAACTTCGGCCACTTTCTGACCGGTTACGCGCTCGATCACTTGCAGCATGCGGCGCTCACGTGGAGTCACCAGCAGCAGTGCACGACCTTCGCGACCGGCACGGCCGGTACGGCCGATACGGTGCACGTAGGATTCCGGGTCGTACGGCATGTCAACGTTGAACACGTGAGTGATGCGCGGAACGTCCAGGCCACGAGCGGCAACGTCGGTCGCCACAACGATGTCCAGACGGCCATCCTTGAGGGATTCGATCACGCGCTCACGTTGGTTCTGGGCAATGTCACCGTTCAGCGCAGCGGCTTTGTAGCCTTTGGCTTCCAGGGCGCTGGCCAGGTCCAGGGTCGCTTGCTTGGTGCGCACGAACATGATCAGGGCGTCGAAGTCTTCGACTTCCAGCAGGCTCAATACAGCCGAGGTCTTCTGGTCAGCGTGAACCAACAGGTGAGCCTGTTCGATCGCGGTAACGGTCTGAGTCTTGGTCTGGATCTTCACGTGCTGCGGATCACGCAGGTGACGCTCGGCAATGGCACGGATCGACTGCGGCAAGGTAGCCGAGAACAATACGGTCTGGCGGGTCGCTGGCAAGGCCTTGAAGATAACTTCCAGGTCGTCCATGAAGCCCAGCTTCAACATTTCGTCGGCTTCGTCGAGAACCAGGTGGTTCACGGTCGACAATACTTTTTCGTCGCGACGCAGGTGGTCGCACAGACGACCCGGAGTGGCGACAACGATCTGTGCGCCATTACGGATTGCTTTCAGTTGTGGACCCATAGGGGCGCCGCCGTAAACGGCCACAACGGTAACGCCCGGCATTTGCTTGGCGTAGGTTTCGAAAGCGGTTGCTACTTGCAGCGCCAACTCACGGGTTGGCGCCAGGATCAGGGCTTGCGGCTCGCGCTTGGCAGGATCGATGCAGTGCAGGATCGGCAGGGCGAACGCAGCGGTTTTACCCGTACCGGTTTGCGCCTGGCCAATCATGTCGTGGCCGGCCATGATGATCGGGATCGATTGCTGCTGAATAGCCGAAGGCTCTTCGTAGCCAGTCGCGATGACGGCTGCAAGAATATTCGGATTAAGATTAAAAGCGGCGAAGCCGCCGGTTTCCTGGGTCATGGGTCTGCCTCTAAGTGCATCCGCAAAGACCCATGCTCCAAAGCTGCGCATGCCGTGTAAGACTCAAGAGTCGCCCTGGCTGCTTTGTCGGCGGGGATTTGCGAAAACGAATGAATGAAAAAGATTCGTCAAGGAAGAGTTCGCTGTGCGAACGTGCAGCCGAAGCTGGCTTCGGGGAATTGCGCTACCTAAACGCGGCCTGCTTAAAGGCCGGCGCGCACTATACCGGAAATCGGCCAAAAAGGGAGCATTATTTGTCGGAAAACTGACGTATACACCGTTGTGTCACAGACTTTGCGGATAATCGTGCAAGGGTCTATTTTTCAAAGGCCCCGGCCCTGCTGGCGATCGCGCTAAAACGGTTCATCGAGGCAGCCCGGACCGGCAGTCCGACAACCCCTTCCCGCCCGAGGAAATGCCCCATGAATCAGCCCGGCCGCAGTCGTGTAACCCGTGAACGCCGCGGTCATGTCCTGGTGCTCGGTCTGGATCGGGTGGCCAAGCGCAATGCCTTCGATCTCGATCTGCTCAATGAATTGAGCCTGGCGTACGGCGAATTCGAGGCCGACAGCGAGGCGCGGGTGGCGGTGGTGTTTGGCCATGGCGAGCATTTCACCGCCGGGCTCGATCTGATCAACGCCAGTGCGGCCCTGGCCGAAGGCTGGCAGGCACCGCCAGGCGGCTGTGATCCGTGGGGGGTGTTTGCCGGGCCCAGGGTGAGCAAACCGGTGATCGTCGCCGCGCAAGGCTATTGCCTGACCATCGGTATCGAGCTGATGCTGGCCGCTGATATAAACCTGTGCGCGAGCAACACTCGCTTCGCCCAGAAGGAAGTGCAGCGCGGCATTTTCCCGTTCGGCGGCGCGACGTTGCGCCTGCATCAAGTCGCGGGCTGGGGCAATGCCATGCGCTGGCTGCTGACAGGCGATGAATTCGACGCCCATGACGCCTTGCACCTGGGGCTGGTGCAGGAAGTCATGGCCAGTGAGGATTTGCTGCCGCGAGCACTCGAGCTGGCTGAGCGGATCGCCCGGCAGGCGCCGCTTGGGGTTCAGGCGACGCTGATGTCGGCCCGGCAGGCGCGTTACGAAGGAGAAACGGCGGCGGCGCAGGGGTTGCCGGCGCTGGTGAAGAAGTTGCTGGCCAGTGAGGATGCCAAGGAAGGTGTGCGGTCGATGGTCGAGAAGCGGCCTGGGGTGTTCAAAGGGCTTTGAGGGATTTATTGGCTGTGAGGGCCCCATCGCGGGCAAGCCCGCTCCCACAAGGATCGCCAGCGAACACAGATTTGTGAACGACAAATAAACCTGTGGGAGCGGGCTTGCCCGCGATGGGGCCCTTACAGACAACTCAGGTAGCCGGGCGGATGGCCTTGATCAACGCCTGCAACGAGTACCCCAACCGCGGCGCCAGCCCTTCGGCCCGGGCGATCAAGCCGTCCATGTCCAGCTCCTGATCCAGCTCCGCAGGCACCAGCAGTATCACATTGCCCTCCTTCACCGGCAGCTCCCAGTAATGCCGGTGATAAAGCCCGCGCAACAACGCTGCGCCCAACGGCTTGCCGTCATCGGTCGCCCACTGGTTGATCACCAGCCAGCCCCCCGGGTTCAGGCGTTTCTGACAGTTCTCCAGGAAGCTCCACGCCAGATGCCCGACACCCGGGCCGACATCGGTATAGAGGTCGACGAAAATCAGGTCCGCCGGTTCCGCCGTATCCAGCAGCTCCAGCGCATCGCCGACACGGATATACAGGCGCGGATCGTCATCCAGCCCGAGGTATTCGATGGCCAGGCGTGGCACGTCGGGGCGCAGTTCGATGGCTTCGACGTCTTCCAGCGGCAGGAACTTGAGGCAAGCCTGGGTCAAGGTACCGGCCCCCAGCCCGAGGAACAGCGCGTTTTCCGGCTGTTCGTGGCACAGCGCGCCGATCAGCATCGCGCGGGTGTAATCGTATTCGAGCCAGCTGGGGTCCGCGGTGAACACGCAGCTTTGCTCGATGGCATCACCGAACTCGAGAAAACGGTAATCGGCCACTTCCAGCACGCGAATCACGCCGAACTCATCCTGTACCTCGGCGAGCAGATGCTCGACGCGCTCCTCAGTCATCTTGTCTCCTGATCGTCGCCCGACAGGCAACACATTGAAACCGCGGCGTGGCGCGGCAAAGGCGCGATTGTCCGCGAAGCGACGGGAACAGGTCACGCACTAATTGCTGATAACATGACAGTCCGAGCGTAAAACACTAGAGACCGCGATGAGCCAACCCTGGAGTCCTGACAGCTGGCGCGCCCTGCCGATCCAGCAACAACCCCGTTACCCCGACGCCGCACATCTGCAGCACGTCGAGCAGACCCTGGCCAGCTATCCGCCGCTGGTGTTTGCCGGTGAAGCCCGGGAGTTGCGCCGTCAGTTTGCCGAAGTGACCCAGGGTCGCGCGTTTCTATTGCAGGGCGGGGACTGCGCCGAAAGCTTCGCCGAGTTCTCCGCCGCGAAAATCCGCGACACCTTTAAAGTGCTGCTGCAAATGGCGATCGTCATGACCTTTGCTGCCGGTTGCCCGGTGGTCAAGGTCGGGCGCATGGCCGGGCAGTTCGCCAAACCGCGGTCGGCCAATGACGAAACCATCGATGGCGTGACCCTGCCGGCCTATCGGGGCGACATCGTCAACGGCATCGGTTTCGACGAAAAAAGCCGCGTGCCGGACCCGGAGCGCCTGCTGCAGTCCTACCACCAGTCCACCGCCACCCTGAACCTGTTGCGCGCCTTTGCCCAGGGCGGTTTTGCCGACCTGCATCAGGTGCACAAGTGGAACCTGGACTTCATCGCCAACTCGGCACTGGCTGAAAAGTACAGTCACCTGGCCGATCGCATCGATGAAACCCTGGCGTTCATGCGTGCCTGTGGCATGGACAGTTCGCCGCAATTGCGCGAAACCAGTTTCTTCACGGCCCACGAAGCGCTGCTGCTGAACTACGAAGAAGCCTTCGTCCGTCGCGACAGCCTGACCAACGATTACTACGATTGCTCGGCGCACATGCTGTGGATCGGAGACCGCACCCGTCAGCTGGATGGCGCTCATGTCGAATTCCTGCGCGGGGTGAACAATCCGATCGGGGTCAAGGTCGGCCCAAGCATGAACCCCGACGACCTGATCCGCCTGATCGACGTGCTCAACCCGGACAACGATCCGGGTCGCCTGAACCTGATTGCGCGGATGGGCGCGACCAAGGTCGGCGATCACTTGCCGCAGCTGATCGGCGCGGTGCAGCGTGAAGGCAAGCAGGTGCTCTGGAGTTGCGACCCGATGCACGGCAACACCATCAAGGCCAGCAGCGGCTACAAGACCCGTGATTTTGCGCAGATCCTCGGCGAAGTGAAGCAGTTTTTCCAGGTTCACGAAGCGCAAGGCAGTTATGCCGGCGGTATCCACATCGAGATGACCGGGCAGAATGTGACCGAGTGCATCGGTGGGGCACGGCCGATTACCGAAGATGGGTTGTCGGATCGGTATCACACCCATTGCGACCCGCGGATGAATGCCGATCAATCGCTGGAGTTGGCGTTCCTTATTGCTGAAACCCTGAAGCAAGTTCGGCGATAAACCATTCGTCGCCTGACAGGCCGCCATCGCGGGCAAGCCCGCTCCCACAGGATTAGCGCCAGACACATCATTCATGAATGGCTCGGTCATTGTGGGAGCGGGCTTGCCCGCGATAGCGTCGGTTCAGTCACCACCGACCTGGGCCAACGCCACCCGCAATCTGGCCGCACTCGCCCGCGGACAATTCAATTGAACCCGCTCCAACCCCAACCAACCCGCCATGCGCCGCAGATTGACCGCCAACGCGAGCATCCCCTCCTCGTCCAGCCCCGGCTCTTCCTCATGCACGGCGTGCACCGCCAGCCTGCCCAGCGCTCGCTCGGCGCGCAGGTCCACCCGCGCGGCAATCCGCTCATTGTGCAAGAACGGCAACACGTAATAGCCGTAGACCCGCTTGCTCTGAGGGGTGTAGATCTCCAGCCGGTAGCGAAAATCGAACAACCGCTCGGTGCGGCTACGCTCCCAGATCAGCGAGTCGAAGGGCGACAGCAGCGCGCTGGTCTCGACCTTACGCGGCACCTTCAGCTCGGGCAGGCAGTACGCCGGTTGTCGCCAACCCTGAACCTCGCAGGTCAGCAAGGCGCCGGACTCGACCAATTCCGCCAGCCGCGGTCGACTGTCTGCCGGACCCAGGCGAAAATAGTCGCGCAGGTCTTTTTCCGTACCGACACCCAAGGCTGTTGCGGCGTGCAGCAACAACCCCCGCTGCGCCTCGGCTTCCGACAGCAGAGGCTGCTGGAGAATCGCCGAAGGAATCACCCGCTCCGGCAAATCATACAGCCGCTCGAACCCGCGCCGCCCGGCCACGGTCACTTCACCGGCGGCGAACAACCATTCCAGTGCATGCTTTTCCGCGCTCCAGTCCCACCAGGGCCCTGCCCGCTCCTGACGGGTCGACAGGCTTCCGGCCCCCAGCGCGCCAAGTGCCTGAACCGAGGCCAGCACCCGGCGTACCGTGTCCTGCTGCTCGCGGCCGAAACGCGCCAGTTGCTGATAGATGTCCTCGCCACGGCTCGCGCGCAGCATGCGCCAGCGCATCAGCGGGTACATCGACAATGGCAGCAGCGAGGCTTCATGCCCCCAATATTCGAACAGCGTGCGTTGCCGGCCCTGACTCCAGGCAGCCTGGTCGAGCAAATCATGAGCGTAATGGCCGAGGCGGGAAAACAGGGGCAGGTAGTGCGAACGCACCAACGCATTGACCGAGTCGATCTGCACCGACCCCAGGCGCTCGATCAATCGATTGATCCGGGCCGACTTGACCGGCACTGGCGACTGACGCCCGGTAAAGCCTTGGGCAGTCAGTGCCAGGCGCCTGGCCTGTTTCAAGGAAAAGCTCGAGGACGTGGACATTCAACGGCTCATGGCTTGGTCTCTTCCCACCTTAGCGACCTGCGCATAAAACGCCAGCGCCGCCGCTTCATCGCTTGAGCGGATCGTCCCAGAACGGCCGGGACGACTCCAGCATGACGTCAGCCCGATTCAAGCCGATATCGCGCAGACAGTCATCACTCAAGCGCGCCAGTACGGCGCGATCCCTGCTCAGTTGTCGCCAGCGCTTCAGTTGCGCCGTTGCCCTGGATAGCGGCAGGCCGACCTTGGCCAAGCCGTGGCTGAATACCTGTAACGTGCTGCTCCGTGCAATAAACGATCGTTCCATGATGATGCTCCTCAGCGTCGAGGCGGCAGTCTTGGCCAGGTGTCGGGCAGGCTCCAGTGAATGTCTATGACCGTCTGTTTCAGGTCGCCACGAACCCCATTTCATGGGCTTGCGCCGCAATCATAGGGTTGTGACCGGGGATTTCCCACAGAGCGTTCAGCTTATTTTCCATTGCTCAGGGGGTCTTGCCAGAAGTGCCGTTCGGCTTCCTGCGCGACATCTGCGCGGGTCAGGCCGATATCCTTCAGCGCTTCATCGCTCATGCCCGCCAACATTTCACGTTCGCGGTGCAGTTCGTACCAGCGATTGATCTTGTGCAGCAGGTCGGTCACCAGGTGGATGGAGTGTTTTTCAACGGTGATAAAACCTTTTTGACCTTTCATCGTGTTGCCCTCCGTTTGGATGGCTCAAGTGTCGCGCCGGGGCTAAGATCAATCCAACGAATGTTTCTGATGCAACACATCTCGGAGATTGATGAATGTCCGCCTACCCGAGTATCGACACCGACGTGCTGCGCACCTTTGTCGCCATCGCCGACCAGGGCGGTTTTACCCGCGCCGGCGAACAGGTCAACCGCACCCAGTCCGCCGTGAGCATGCAGATGAAGCGACTGGAAGAGGACGTGTTGCAGCGCCAATTATTCCAGCGCGATGGACGGCAGGTGCGGCTGACCGCTGAAGGTCAGGTGCTGCTGGGCTATGCCCGGCGCATCCTCAAGCTGCACAGCGAGGTGTTCAATACCTTGCGCGAGCCGCACATGGTCGGCATGGTGCGCATCGGCACGCCGGACGATTACGTCATGCGTTTTCTACCGGGGATCCTGCGGCGATTTGCCCAGTCCTATCCGCTGATCCAGATCGAAGTGCACTGCGAATCATCAAAACAACTGCTGCTGCGTCAGGACCTGGACCTGTCCATCGTCACCCGGGAACCGGGCAACGAGATCGGCCAGTTGCTGCGCAAGGAACGTTTCGTCTGGGCCGAAGCGCAGTGCTACAGCGTTCACGAGCAGACGCCGTTGCCGCTGGCGATGTTCAACAGTGACTGTTTCTGCAGGCTGTGGGCCTGCAATGCGCTGGACGCCATGGGCCGCGACTACCGCGTCGCCTACAACAGCTCCAGCCTGTCGGCGATCATGGCGGTGGTCAGCGCCGGCCTGGCCATCACCGCGCAGCTGGAAAGCCTGATCACCCCGGACATGCGCATCCTGGGGGACGCCGAAGACCTTCCGGTTTTGCCGGAGGCGAGCATCATGCTGGTGCGTAACCTGCACAACCCGTCGCCGATCACCGAGTGCCTGGCCGAGCACATTGTCGAAGGCTTCAAACTTTAAAGGCGAGCATCACCGCGCACAGCACCAGGAACCCGCAGAACAGCCCGCGCAGCAGCCGCTCCGGCAAGGCGTGGGCGACCTTCACCCCCCAACTGATGCTCATCAGGCCGCCGATCGCCAAGGGCACGCCGATCGTCCAGTCCACCTCATGGTGCACCGCATAAGTCACCAAGGTGACGCTGGTACTCGGCAAGGCCAGTGCCAGCGACAGCCCCTGCGCCACCACCTGGCTGGTGCCGAAGACACTGGTCAGCACCGGCGTCGCCACCACTGCCGCGCCCACGCCAAACAACCCGCCCATGCTGCCCGATGCGGCACCGAGCACACCCAGCCACCGTGGCGAATGGTTCATCTGCGCAGAAGGCGGCGAGTGGGTCGTGAACATTCGCACGAGGTTGTAGGCCGTCAGGGCGACCAGAAAGGCGACAAAAGCGATACGCATGGTTTGCGCATCAATGCCCACGGCCCAGATCGAACCGATCCAGGCAAAACAGAAGCCCATCGAAGCCAGCGGCAAGGCATGGCGCATCTCGATGCGATTGCGCTGGTGATAACGCCACAGCGCCAGCATGACATTCGGCACCACCATCACCAGCGCCGTGCCTTGGGCGATCTGCTGATCAAGGCCGAACAGCACGCCCAGCAGCGGAATCGCGATCAAACCGCCGCCGATGCCGAACAATCCACCGAGGGTCCCCAAGGCAGCGCCAAACACCAGGTACATCAAAAACTCAATCACTTGCCCATTCCCCTCACGTCAGTACGCTCATCCTACGCAGTCGCCTCTGGCAGGGAAACGCACAGCAACGCACAATGGCTATGCCAGATTCGCACAAACGCAGGCCGAGCATGAACCCCAATCAATTGACCGGGCAATTGGGCCTGTTCCTCGACGTACTGGAAACCGGCAGTTTTTCCGCCGCGTCCCGCCGTCATCCACTGACCCCTTCAGCCGTGGCGCGGCGGATCGACAGCCTGGAAAATGCGCTCGGCAGCCAGTTGTTCATCCGCAGCACCCACGCGGTGCGCGCAACGCCGGCAGGATTGGCCTTTGCCGAGCGCGCCCGGCGGATTGTCGCGGAACTGCAGTTGGCCCGGGCGGAAGCGGTGTCCCTCAGCAGTGCGCCCGAGGGCCTGATCCGGATTGATGCGCCGGCAGCGTTCGGTCGGTTGCACCTGGCGCCGGTGATTGCCGACTTTCTGCTGCTGTACCCCGGCCTCGATGTGCAACTTCATCTGATCGAAAGTTTTGTCGACATGCAGGGCTTGAACCTGGGCAAGGTCGATCTGGTGCTGCGCGCCGGGCAAATGGCCGATACCCGGCTGGTGGCCACGCCACTGGCGAGCATGGTACGGATCGCCTGCGCCAGCCCCGACTATTTGCAGCGCCGTGGTATACCCACCGATCCGGCGCAGTTGGTGGAACATGACGGCCTCGGCTGGGATGGCCTGGCTCCGCTCTTTGCCTGGCGCTTCGAACGCGACGGGCACATGCACCTGCACCGCCCTGGACGCATCCGCATGAGCGCCAATAACGCCGAGGCGCTGCTCGAAGGCGCATTGGCCGGGCTGGGTGTCGCGCATTTGCCGACCTGGCTGACCAGCAAATACCTGTTGCGTGGCGAACTGCTGCCGCTGTTCTGCGAAAGCGGCCTGCCCCAACCGGAAACGACCGGCATTTACGCCTTGCGCCTGGAGCAGCAACCCAATTCCCGCAGTCGCTTGTTGCTGGAATACCTGAAGGCTCGTTTCAGCCCGGTGCCGCCGTGGGACCTGGCACTGCAAAACAACTTCGGTCGCCACTGATTCATGGCGGGTGGCTCGCTCCCACAAGGGGTTCATCGCTGGACCTGAAACTGCAGGCACAAAAAAGCCCGACTCAATGGTCGGGCTTTTTCATTCCTGAAGCGGTGCTTATTTGGCACGGCCTTTGTAGGAACCGCCTTCGCGGGTATCGATCTCGATCATGTCGCCGATTTCGATGAAGTCAGCCACCGACAGTTCGGTACCGTTCTTCAGTTTGGCAGGCTTCATCACCTTGCCGGAAGTGTCGCCGCGAGCGGAGCCTTCGGTGTAGTCGACCTGACGCACGATGGTGGTCGGCAGTTCTACGGAAACCAGGCGCTCTTCGAAGAAGATCGCTTCGCAAACATCGGTCATGCCTTCTTCAACGAAAGGCAGAACAGCTTCGATGTCTTCAGCGTTCAGCTCGTACATGGTGTAGTCGGTGGTGTCCATGAACGTGTAGGTGTCGCCGCTGATGAAGGACAGGGTCGCTTCTTTGCGGTCGAGGATTACGTCGTCCAGTTTGTCGTCGGCGCTGTAAACGATCTCGGTCTTGTAACCGGTCAGCAGGTTTTTCAGCTTGGTCTTCATGATCGCGCTGTTACGACCGGACTTGGTGAATTCAGCTTTCTGAACCAGCCAAGGATCGTTTTCGAGACGGATCACGGTACCGGGTTTCAGTTCTTTACCAGTTTTCATTGCGAATATCCGAATTTGGATGGGATTTACATAAATCTAGGCCGCGTATCATATCCAATTTACATAAAACTGTACCAGCGCCGCGGCAAGATCAGCCTGCAAGGCCTGTTCCAGACACCACGCGTCGGCATGTTTTTGCAGCTCGGGCCAATGTTTGCGGGTCGATTGCCAGTGATCGCCCATTGTCTCACCGGCGTTCCACGCCCGCCAGAGACCGCTGATCGCCTCGCTGGCGGGCGGCGAAAGGCCTTTCACGTAGCGTTCCAGGAAGGCTTCGAGCTTCTCCAGGTGGACATCTTCTTCCTGCTGATAGATGTGCCAGAGCAGTGGCCGCGCCGCCCATTGGGCACGGACAAAGGAGTCTTCGCCGCGCACGGCGTTGAAATCGCAACTCCACAGCAGCAGGTCATACTGGTCCTGCCGGACGAACGGCAGGACTTGCACGGTCAAGGCGTCGCGCACCTGCACGGCGCCGGCCGCCAACCCGTTCACACCCAGCCAGCGTTCAAGATCAGCGAGAATCCGCCCTTCGGGCACCAGCAGATGCGTGGGTGTCGAATCACCGGCCATCGTCTGGAGCCAGCTCGCCAGGCCTTTATTTTCATAGGCAAACAGCGAGATCAGCAGCGCGCCTTCTGCATGATCGACCCCCAGGCCTTGCAGGAATTCGCGCTGAGCCTGGGGACTTTGCTGAAACTGCCGACGCCGCTCCAGCAAGCCGTTTTCACGCAGCAAGCCACCGGTGCCCTGCTGGAACCCGGGGAAGAAAAAGAACTTCTGCACATGCTTGTACTTCACCGACGGCAGGCCATGGCAGCCGACGACCCAGTCCTCGGCACTCAGGTAGTCGAGATTCATCCAGAGCGGCGGCTGTTCCCGCGCGGCCATGGCGTCCATGTAAGCACTCGGCAACTGACAGGCGAACGCGGCAATCACCACATCGGCGGCTTCAGTGGGTTGCCAGTCGGCACCCCACCGGCACACCTCGACGCCCTGCTGCCACTGCTGCGCAGCGTTAATGTCAATGTCCGGGCACAAGCGCTCGAAGGCCCGCAGATCGTCAATCCACAAACGAACCGTCACCGAATGTTCGGCCACCAGCTGTCGGGCCAGGCGCCAGGTCACACCGATGTCGCCAAAGTTGTCGACCACGGTGCAAAAAATATCCCAGCGGGTGTTCAGTTCAGGCATTCCAGGCTCCCGTTGGCAAAGCCGCCGATTGTCCGCATAAATTACCCCGTACAGAAGACCCGACGGCGATTAATCTTCATGCGACAATCGCCCCTTGCCCGCGATCACCCGCCAGGAGGCCGCCATGCCCTACCGTCCCGACCCGCGCCGGCCGTTGCCGATCCCGCTCAATGCCGTGCAACTGAGCGCCAGCATCGCCTTCGGTCTGTGGCTGGGATTCATTGCAATCGCACTGACCGCCTGGCTCGCCTCTCGCCTGTTGTTCAGCGAGCAACTGGCGCCCGTCGCGGCAGCGGTGCAGCAGTTGGCCAAACCGCCGGTGGTGGTGCAACCGGTACCGGATAGTCCACTGCAGAGCCCGCTGTTCGACCAATACGAAGAGAACCTGCGCCGAAACGAGCAGCAGCAACGACTGGATCAAGCCCGCAGCAGCCAGCGCAATCTGGCCAATCCGAAATGCCAGTTCTGGCTGCAACAGGACCAGACCGCCCCCAGCGAAAAAAGCCGGGCCAATGTCATGCAATTTTGCGACTGACCATGAATCTTTCCATGCACAAGCCGACCGTCCACCAACTGATTCTCGACAAGCTGCGGATCGATCTCGACATCGCCGAGCGCGCCGCGCAAACCGCTTATGAAACCGCGACCCACGAAGAGAACATCGCTGAAAACAAGTACGACACCCTGGGCCTGGAGGCGTCTTACCTGGCTGCCGGACAGGCTAAACGGGTAGAAGAAATCAGACAGTCACTGGCGCTGTGTCAGAACCTGATGTTGCGCCCTTACGACAACCAGCGCGGCATCGAAGTCGGCACCCTGCTCGGTCTGGAAGACGAGAAGGGCCGCGAGCAATGGCTGTTCCTGGCCCCCGACGCGGCCGGATTGAAGATCGATCTGGTGGGCCAGCCGATCACCGTCATCACCCCGCGCTCGCCACTGGGCAAAAGCCTGCTGGGCAAGTTCGACGGGGACGAGGTGGAGATTCTGGTGGCGGGCACCCGGCAACAATTTACTGTCACCGAGGTGATCTGAAGGACATCAATGGACCGGCAGTTCGACCCCGTCGAACAGTTCTTCCAGTTCCTGCTTGTTGTGGCATTGGATGGCCTTGGCCATGACTTCGCGGGTCAGGTGCGGGGCGAACTTCTCGATGAAGTCGCACATGAAGCCACGCAGGAAGGTGCCGCGACGGAAACCGATCTTGGTGATGCTGGATTCGAACAGTTCGCTGGCATCGAGCATCACCAGGTCACTGTCGAGTTTGGCGTCGACCGCCATTTTCGCCACGATGCCCACGCCCAGGCCCAGACGCACGTAAGTCTTGATCACGTCGGCGTCGGCCGCGGTGAACACCACTTTCGGTGTCAGGCCGCGATGGCTGAAGGCTTCGTCGAGCTTCGATCGACCGGTGAACCCGAACACGTAAGTCACGATCGGGTATTCGGCCAACGCTTCGAGAGTCAGCTTCGACAGCTTGGTCAGCGGGTGACCGTGCGGCACGACCACGCAGCGGTTCCAGCGATAGCACGGCATCATCACCAGGTCGCCGAACAGCTCGAGCGCTTCGGTGGCGATGGCAAAATCCACGGTGCCGTCAGCGGCCATTTCGGCGATCTGCATCGGCGAACCCTGGTGCATGTGCAGGGCCACGTCCGGGTATTGCTTGATGAAATTGCTGATCACCGGCGGCAATGCATAACGGGCCTGGGTGTGGGTGGTGGCGATCGACAGGGTGCCCTTCTTCTCGTTGGAGAATTCCTGGGCGATCTGCTTGATGCTTTCAACCTTGCGCAGGATCTCGCCGGCGGTGGTGATGATGCGCTCGCCAGCCGGTGTGACGCGGGTCAGGTGCTTGCCGCTGCGGGCGAAAACCTCGACGCCCAATTCGTCTTCCAGCAGGCGGATCTGCTTGCTGATGCCCGGCTGCGAGGTGTACAGACTTTGGGCGGTGGCCGAGACGTTGAGGTCGTGGTGCGCCACTTCCCAGATGTAGCGCAGTTGTTGAAGCTTCATATCAATCCCTCAAAGCAGGTAGACGCCACGGGCATCAGCGACGGTATATAACTATATTAATGGTTTGAATAATAAATCTAGAACTTTTTTGTCAAATAGCCATTATTCGTGTTCTAGCGATCCCCTTGGCGCCGACGCTCCACCCGGGGTACCAGATAGACCGGCACCCGCGACAGTTGCAACACCCGCGCAGCCGTCCTGCCCAGCGGCGTTTCCGCGCCAGCACCATGGCTGTGACTACCTACGATCAACAAATCCACGGAGAGTTTCTGCGCCTGGTCGAGAATCACCTGCGACGGGTCGCCCTGCAGCACCCGCACCGCCTTGATCCGTTTAAGGTCCTGCTCGCCGTCTTCCCCCAGTTCTTCACGAAAGCTGTCGAGTACCCGCCGCTCGATATTGGCAATCACCGTATTCAAGCCCTGACTGTGAAACTCGTTCAGCGCCTGCTCATCGAGGTAACTCTGAAGCACCGACTCGGCGAACAACCCCATCGGTTCGACGGCGTGAACCACGTAGAGGTCGGCGTTGAATGTTTTCGCCAGCGCCAAGGCATGCTGCATCACCAAAGGCGCGTACAGGCCGAGGTCAGTGGCATATAGCATCGAATGAATCATATGACCTCCTCGAGTGCCAACATGGCGCAGATTGATTCAGCTTAGCAGTGCCTTGGCGAGTGCGACGTGCCGTGCAACACCTTGAAGCGCAGGCTTAAACCTTTTGTTCGTTGCTTATGCCGTGGGGCACATGACCGGTGGCGACCACCTCCCGGGCCAACTCGCAGTGACCGGCCTGATCGTCGAAAAACACGTCGGCGGCAAAGGCTTCGAGAAACGCCGACTTGGTCAGGCCGCCGAGGAACAACGACTCGTCCAGACGAATGTCCCATTCGCGCAAGGTGCGGATCACCCGTTCATGGGCTGGTGCCGAACGCGCCGTTACCAGGGCCGTCCGAATCGGACAAGCGTCGTCTGGGAATTCGCGCTGCAACAGGTTGAGGGCTGCCAGGAAGCCTTTGAAGGGTCCTCCGCGCAAAGGCTGGCGGGCCGCTTCACGCTCGCTGGCCTGAAAGGCTTCCAGACCACCGGACTGATAGACGCGCTCCGATTCGTCGGAAAACAGCACCGCATCACCGTCGAAGGCAATCCGCAATTCATCGCTGGCCGCACGACTGGCGCCGCCCGACAAAATGGTTGCTGCGGCGAACCCGGCCTCCAGCGCACTGCGCACGTCTTCGGCATGGGTCGAGAGAAACAGGTCGCAACCAAAGGCTTTGAGATAAGGATAAGGACTGCGCCCGCCGACAAATGCCGCCCGGGAAATCGCCAGGCCATAGTGGTGGATCGAATTGAACACCCGCAGGCCGGTGTCGGCACTGTTGCGCGACACCAGGATCACCTCGACCCGGGCGCGGCCCAGGTGGGTATTGAGGTTGAGGAGCTTCTGCACCAACGGGAATGCATCGCCCGGCTCGAGGATTTCGTCTTCATGTTCGATCTGATACTGGCGATAGGCTTCAACGCCGCTCGACAGGTAGATCTTGTGGCTTTCGCTCAGGTCGAACAGCGCCCGCGAGGAAATCGCCAGCACCAGTTTGTCATCGATAGTCTTGGCCATGCCCCTTCCCCCTTTGGTTGATCGACTCAAGCGTTACGTCGATCGATAAAACGCAAACTGCGATACAAGGCTTGCGGCCTGGCAACTGCCCCCATCATGGCAACTCCTCTGCAATTCGACTCAGCGCCTGATCCAGCGCTTCATTAAGTTCGGTAGCCGTCAGGCGCGATTCAAGGCCCCCGAAAAACTCGCCGTCGCGCACGACAAACAGCGCCGGCAAATGAAAAACCTGATAACGCTCGACCAGCCCGCCATTGTTCCCGGCATCGATCCAGCACAGCCGATCGACATTCAGGTCGAGTTGCGGAACCCGCTCACGGGCAAACCGGCAACCGGCGCAGCCGACACTGGTGAAAATCAGCAGCGAAACACCGCTCATCGCCAGCAGCCGTTGGTCGGCGTCGAAATCCGTCAGTTCCAATTCGACCACTATACTGGTGGGAACTATGTCAGATGGCCGACACATGGAGTCCGTGCTCATGGGACGTTTTCTTCCTCATCCTGACGATGTACCCGTAGAATTGACGTTGCTCACACCCGAGTGCATTTCGCGGCAACAGCTGCACTCTATCAGCCTCGGGGGCATGGCTTGCAATTACCACCGTGCGTGGCGCCACGGGACGGCGCTGCAAGTGCGCATGCCGACCGTGAACCCGGACTTGCGCTATCTGGGTTATGTGGCCTGGTGCCTGCGACGAAAGCGTGGCTATCTGGTGGGCATTGCCTTCGTTGACGAGCAGACGCTGTTCAGTGCGCGGATGGGCGAACAGGTGTGCCAGATCGAACGATATTGCCGCATGCATGACACCCACAGCGACTTGCACGATAACCAGGCCCTGGCTCTGGAATGGGTCCAGGAGCACGCCGACGAGTTCTCCCATGACACGGTTCGCCGGGCATTTTCTCAGCCGGTGTTGGATTAGGGCGCGTTCTCGGTCAGTTTCCTGCCGCGTTGTCGCCGCAAACCGGCGTCTGCCCATTGTCGAGCCACGGTGTAACGCGCTAAGGTTCCGCTCCCCGACGCGCTTAATTTGCTGTGCTCCGCCGCGCGGGTTCGCTGGCGGCCGGCACCCGTGACCTGACGAGTAAACGATGGCTGATTTACCGATCAACGACCTAAACGTCGCCTCCAACGAGACGCTGATCACTCCTGATCAGCTCAAGCGTGATATCCCTCTGAGCGACGCTGCCTTGCGCACCGTCACCAAGGGTCGCGAAGTCATTCGCAACATTCTTGATGGCACCGATCACCGCCTGTTTGTCGTCATCGGGCCCTGCTCGATCCACGACATCAAGGCGGCCCACGAATACGCCGAGCGCCTGAAAGCACTCGCAGCGGAAGTGTCCGATACCCTGTATCTGGTCATGCGCGTGTATTTCGAGAAGCCACGTACCACCGTCGGCTGGAAAGGCTTGATCAACGATCCGTACCTGGACGACTCCTTCAAGATCCAGGACGGCTTGCACATCGGCCGTCAGTTGCTGCTGGACCTGGCCGAAATGGGCCTGCCGACCGCGACCGAAGCCCTCGACCCGATCTCCCCGCAGTACCTGCAGGACCTGATCAGCTGGTCGGCCATCGGTGCACGCACCACCGAGTCCCAGACTCACCGTGAAATGGCGTCCGGCCTTTCCTCGGCGGTCGGTTTCAAGAACGGCACCGATGGCGGGCTGACGGTTGCGATCAACGCGCTGCAGTCGGTTTCGAGCCCACACCGTTTCCTGGGCATCAACCAGGAAGGTGGCGTGTCGATCGTCACCACCAAGGGCAACGCCTACGGTCATGTGGTGTTGCGTGGCGGTAACGGCAAGCCGAACTACGATTCGGTGAGTGTCGCGCTGTGCGAGCAAGCGCTGAACAAGGCGAAGATCAAGCCGAACATCATGGTCGACTGCAGCCACGCCAACTCCAACAAGGACCCGGCCCTGCAACCGCTGGTGATGGAGAACGTCGCCAACCAGATCCTCGAAGGCAACCAGTCGATCATCGGGCTGATGGTCGAAAGTCATCTGAACTGGGGCTGCCAGGCGATCCCTAAAGACCTCGCCGACCTGCAATACGGCGTGTCGATCACCGATGCCTGCATCGACTGGACCGCCACCGAAACCACCTTGCGCAGCATGCATGCCAAGCTCAAGGATGTGCTGCCCAAACGCGATCGCACCTGATCGCTGCTTCAGAAAAAAAAGCGCCAGACAAAAAACCGCCACAAAAAAACGCCGGGCTGAGCCCGGCGTTTTTTTATGCGTTGGTTTTACTGGCTCAGCTTGGCCGCATGCCGCTGATGACGCTCCATGTAGCGCTCCACGTACGAGCACGAGGGAATGACGGTGTAGCCCATTTCCTCGGCGTACTCCAGCGCCTTTTCGGTCAAGGCGGCCGCAATGCCTCGACCACGCAATGCATTGGGCACAAAGGTGCGATAGATATCCAGGGTCTGTTTCCCCAGATCCATATAGGTCAGGTAGGCACGATGACCGTCCACATTGGTCTCGAACTGATGACCAGCCTGGTCATGGTGGATGGACAACGCCTCGCTCATCACTACTCCTCGCGGGTCTTGGATTCTGACCCCTACCTTACCGATGTTTTTCCGGCGAAGGAACATCTACGCCACCCCGTGCCTGAATGCACACCGAGAAGAGCTGCACGATCTCGCGCAACCGGGCACGTACAAATAGTAGGCACCATTGGCAAAAATGCTCAAGGTACGCTCGTCATCATGCAGGTTGGCGGGTGCCGCTCCGGGTTGCGCAGGGACGGCTCGACCGGGTATCTCACCCGATTGGCGCCCGAACACTGCCGGATATTGAGACTTAAGACGAACGCCCCTCGTTAAAGTCACCTCAACTAGGAGAAAGATATGAGAGGTGCCGCACACATGCTGAACAAAAGTGTAGACGAATCCATATAGACAGACTTTGGCCAACACCGGTAAAACAGCTGCGGGCACGGGGAACTTTTTTACCCGGGCTCGCTCAACTCGGGCCTCCGCAGCTGGATATTTTTTAAACAATGCAGTTAAAAGTTGCTCGAAAAAGAATCAACGCCTACAATTTTTTTTGCTTCTTGCTACACGTCAGTTTACTTACTAGAAGTAATGGGTAGTATGTACGCCGGCCATTTCCTCACTCTGAGGAGACAGCTACTTACTAGAAAGTCCTTGAAGGGGAACACGATGAACAACGTTCTGAAATTCTCTGCTCTGGCGCTGGCCGCAGTTCTGGCTACCGGTTGCAGCAGTGTATCGAAAGAAACCGAAGCACGTCTGACTGCTACCGAAGACGCAGCTGCTCGCTCCCAGGCTCGTGCAGACGAAGCTTACCGTAAAGCTGATGAAGCTCTGGCTGCTGCTCAAAAAGCACAACAGACTGCTGACGAAGCTAACGAGCGTGCTCTGCGCATGCTGGAAAAAGCTAGCCGCAAGTAATAGTCCTTCGGGATTGTTATCAAGCCGACTCATTCATGGGTCGGCTTTTTTTTGCCCGCCGTTTCGTACAGGCAAAAAAAACCGCCGACGCGGTCAGCATCGGCGGGTTCGTTTCAAGCGTTACTGCAGTGGATCGAGCGGTGCACTCGTCATCATCGGCGCCGAGGCGTCCGGCACGCCGATTTCCACCGGCAGGCCGTCTTCGGCAGCCACCACGTCGCGGACCACATCCCAGTTCATGCGCAGGTTGTTGGTGATGTCCTCGCGCTTGAGCATCGCATTGATCACCCCGGTGTGCTTGTCCACCACCGACGGGTTGCCCTGGTCGTCCAGCGGTGTGTGCGCTTCCAGATAAACCTTGCCGCCACTGACGCCGAATTTGTACGGATCGCTGATGATGCGCACCGACGTGCCTACCGGCACCATGCCGGCCATTTCCAGCACGTTGTTGTTGAACATGCGGAAGCAACCGTGGCTGGTGCGCATGCCGATGCCGAACTTCTTGTTCGAACCATGGATCAGGTAGCCCGGTGTACCCAGGGTGAATTTGAACGGCCCCAGCGGGTTGTCCGGGCCGGCCGGCACCACGTTCGGCAAGGGATCGCCGTCGGCGGCGTGCTCGGCCTTGATCGACGCTGGCGGTGTCCAGGTCGGGTTCGGCGTCTTGGCGATGATGCTGGTGTGGGCAATCGGCGACCCCCAGCCTTCACGGCCGATACCCAGCGGGAAGGTGTAGACCACGTTCCGGTCTTTCGGGTAGTAATACAGCCGGTACTCGGCCAGGTTGATGACGATGCCTTCACGCGGGCCCGGGGGCAGGATGAAGCGCGTCGGCAGCACGATCTCGGTGCCGCCTCCCGGCAACCATGGATCGACCCCGGGGTTGGCCGCGACCATTTCCGAATAGCCCAGATCGTAGGTGGTACCAAGGTCGGCGAAGGTGTCTTCGTACTTGGCCTTGATCACTTGCACCTGGCCGACGATGTCTTCACCGGGCGGTGGCAGGGGCAGCTCCAATGCGGCAACCGGACCCGCGACGCACAGGGCGGCAAGGGTCAGGCAACGGGTGACGGCAGGAAAACGCGGCAACATCCGGAAAATCCTTCGCATGATCGACAAGGGTATAAAAACGCGATTGTACACTGGCGCCCGTTATTTCGGGGAGGCGCGACTGTTACAGGCGATGCAAGGCACTTGTGGGGAGGGGGCTCTGTGGCAAAGGAGGCTCTGTGGCGAGGGGGCTTGCCCCCGTTGGGCTGCGAAGCAGCCCCAATCAGTCCGTCAGATAAACCGCATGGGAGCGCTTCGCACTCCAACGGGAGCAAGCCCCCTCGCCACAGAGCTCCCTCGCCACAGGGTCTAGAGCTCGAAGCGCAGCTCAGGCCAGATCGGCGATGTGCCGCGCTTTTGCGATTCCAGGATAGCCCGGCACAGCGAGCACAGGCGCTGGTCCTGGAACACTCGGCGGTCGACGCTCGACCAGCGTGGCTGCGCCGGCAGCAGGCTGCCGCACAGGGTGCGGTCCGCCGAGCCGCCCAGCTCCAGTTGACGGGTCACCAGATGCACCCGCACTTCCTGGCAGGCAAACAGATCCAGCTGTTCGTCAGGCTCGATCAGTTGATAGGCAAAAAGTGACCAGGCGGGACGCGGCATCGGGGGCTCCAAATCGGGGGCGCCACCTTAGCCGAAACGCGACCGCTAGAAAAGCGTCAAAGCAGCGGTTTCAGTGCCGGCCAGACATTTTCCAGCAACTTGTCCTGCGCCCCCGCGGCCGGGTGCAAGCCGTCGGCCTGCATCAAGTCCGGATGACCGCCCACGCCGTCGAGAAAAAACGGTACCAGCGGGATTTTTTTCTCATCGGCCACTTTGGTGTAAACCTCGGCGAAGGCCTTGGTGTAGCGCTCACCGTAGTTGGGTGGCAATTGCATGCCGAGCAACAACACCTTGGCACCACTGGCGCGGGAGCTGTCGATCATCGCCGCAAGGTTTTGTTGCAATTGCGTTGGCAGCATTCCGCGCAGCCCGTCATTGCCGCCCAACTCGAGGATCACCAGTTCCGGCTTATGCTCTGCAAGCAGCGCCGGCAGGCGCGCCTGGCCTCCGGCACTGGTGTCGCCGCTGATGGACGCGTTGATCACTTTATCGTCGAAACCTTCGCGCTTGAGCCGTTGCTCCAGCAGCGACACCCACCCCAAGCGGGTATCCAGGCCGAAACCGGCGCTGATACTATCGCCAACGATCAGGACTGTACCCGCCGCTGCGTTCTGGGCCATGCACATCAAGGCCAGGCCAGCACTCAAAAACCACACTCGCATCGGATTCTCCATGGGCGCAAGCATTCTCACCGCGAAGAACCTCAGCAAAGTGGTGTCCAGCGCGGAAGGTGAACTGACTATCCTGCACGAACTCAGCCTGGAACTGAACAAGGGCGACAGCCTGGCCATCGTCGGCGCCTCCGGTTCCGGCAAATCCACCCTCCTCGGCCTGCTGGCCGGCCTCGACCTGCCGAGCAGTGGCGAAGTCACCCTGGCCGGGCAGGGCCTGAGCCAACTCGATGAAGACCAGCGCGCCCGCATCCGTGCCGAACATGTTGGTTTTGTGTTTCAATCCTTCCAGCTGCTCGACAGTCTCAACGCCCTGGAAAACGTCATGCTGCCGCTGGAACTCGACGGTCGCAAAGACGCCCGTGAGCGCGCCACCGAACTGCTGCAACGGGTCGGTCTTGGCCAGCGCCTGAGCCACTCGCCACGCCAGCTCTCCGGTGGTGAACAGCAGCGCGTGGCCATCGCCCGCGCCTTTGCCGCAGAACCGGATGTGTTGTTCGCCGACGAACCCACCGGCAATCTCGACAGCCACACGGGCGAACGCATCAGTGACCTGCTGTTCGAACTCAACCAGGAAAGGGGCACGACCCTGGTGCTGGTGACCCACGACGAACGCCTGGCACATCGCTGCCGGCGCCTGATCCGCCTTGAAGCCGGCCTGCTGGTCGCCCCTCTGGAGCCTTGATGGCACGCCTGCCGCTGCTGCGCCTGTTCAGCCTCGCCATCCGCCAACTGCTGCGCGACGCCCGCGCCGGTGAATTGCGGGTATTGTTCTTCGCCCTGCTGGTGGCCGTGGCGTCAAGTACCGCCATTGGCTACTTCGGTGCCCGCCTGAACGGCGCCATGATGCTGCGCGCCACCGAGTTCCTCGGCGCCGACCTGCTGCTCGAAGGCAGCTCGCCGGCGCGCCCCGAACAGATCAGGAGCGGCGTGGAGCTGGGCCTGGAACACGCGCAGGTGGTGGAGTTTTCCAGCGTCATCGCCACCGACAACGGCATCCAGCTCTCCAGTATCAAAGCCGCCGACGCCGTCTACCCGCTGCGCGGCGAACTGAAAAGCACCCCCGCGCCCTTTGCCGCGGAAGAAGTAGGTGGCGGCCCGAAACCCGGCGAAGCCTGGGTCGAAGGACGCCTGCTGACCGCGCTGGACCTGAAGATCGGCGACAGCATCGACGTCGGCATGAAAACCCTGAAACTGGCGCGCGTACTGACCTACGAACCCGACCGTGCCGGCAACTTCTACAGTCTTACGCCGCGCGTACTGATCAACCTCAGTGACCTCGCGGCGACCGGCGTGGTGCAACCCGGCAGCCGGGTCAGCTACCGCGAACTCTGGCGCGGCAAAGCCGAGGCGCTGGAAACCTATCGGCAACTGATCAAGCCCGGGCTGGCCCCCAACCAGCGCATACAGGATGCCCGCGACGGCAACCGGCAGATCGGCGGCGCCCTGGGCAAGGCCGAACGTTACCTGAACATGGCCAGCCTGGTGGCGGTGCTGCTGGCCGGTGTGGCGGTGGCGTTGTCGGCGACGCGCTTCGCTACGCGGCGATTCGATGCCAGCGCCTTGTTGCGCTGCCTGGGGCTGTCCCGTCGGGAAACCCTGGTGCTGTTCAGTTTGCAGCTGACGGTGCTCGGGCTCCTCGCCAGTATCATCGGCGCCTTTATCGGCTGGCTGGCGCAGCTCGGCCTGTTCGCCTTGCTGCATGATCTGGTGCCGACTGATGTGCCCCCGGGCGGCCTGTTTCCGGGCATCGCCGGGATCGGCACCGGGTTGGTGGCGCTGGCCGGTTTTGCCTTGCCGCCGCTGGCGGCGCTGGGTCGGGTGCCACCCTTGCGGGTATTGCGGCGGGACATGCTGCCGATTCCCACCAGCACCTGGATGGTCTACGGTGCGGCGTTGGGCGCCCTCGGCCTGATCATGTGGCGCCTGAGCCTGGACCTGCTGCTGACCTTTGCCCTGCTCGGCGGCGGTGTGATCGCCGCGCTGGTGCTGGGCGGTTTGCTGTTGCTGCTGCTCAAGAGCCTGCGCCGAATGCTCGCGCGCGCGTCCTTGCCGTGGCGCCTCGGGCTGGGCCAGTTGCTGCGCCATCCGCTGGCCGCCGCGGGTCAAGCCCTGGCCTTCGGTCTGATTCTGCTGTCCATGGCATTGATCGCCCTGTTGCGCGGCGAATTGCTGGATACCTGGCAGAACCAGTTGCCAAAAAACGCGCCGAACTATTTCGCGCTGAACATTCTGCCGGCGGACAAGCAGGCCTTCACCGATCGATTGATCGAACTGTCGGCACAGTCGGCACCCTTATACCCGGTGGTGCCGGGGCGACTGATCAGCATCAATGGCGAGCCGGTGCAGGACATCGTCAGCAAGGATTCGGCCGGTGACCGGGCGATCCAGCGCGACCTGAGCCTGACCTGGGCGGCGGACCTGCCGCCGGGCAACACGCTTACCGCCGGCAACTGGTGGCCCGGACAAGCGCCGGATGAGATTCCCGGCGTATCGGTGGAAGGCAAGGTCGCCGAAAGCCTCAAGCTCAAGCTGGGCGATCACATGGTGTTCACCGTCGGCGGGGTCAATCGCGAAGCGAAAGTCACCAGCCTGCGAGACATCAATTGGGACAACTTCCAGCCAAACTTCTTCATGATCTTCCAGCCCGGCACCCTCAAGGATTTGCCGGCGACCTACCTGACCAGTTTCTATCTGGCGGCCGGTCATGATCAGCAGATCGTCGACCTGTCCCGGTCCTTCCCGGCGGTGACGATTCTGCAAGTCGAAGCCCTGCTCGCGCAGTTGCGCAGCATCCTCGCCCAGGTCACCCTGGCGGTGGAGTACGTGCTGTTGTTCGTGTTGGCGGCGGGAATGGCGGTGTTGTTCTCCGGCCTGCAAGCGACGCTGGACGAGCGCATTCGCCAAGGTGCCTTGTTGCGGGCGCTGGGGGCCGAGCGGCAGTTACTGGTCAAGGCCCGACGCATCGAGTTCGGTTTGCTTGGTGCAGTCAGCGGCTTGTTGGCGGCGTTGGGCTCGGAGCTGGTGAGCCTGGTGCTTTACCGCTACGCCTTCGACCTGCCCTGGCACCCGCATCCGTGGCTGCTGGTGCTGCCGCTGATCGGCGCCGTGCTGATCGGTGGCGCCGGTGTCTTCGGTACTCGTCGCGCCTTGAATGCCAGCCCCCTGACAGTCTTGCGCGAGGGTTGATAGACTCAAGCCTTCTCCACCACAAGAAGTTGCCATGAGCCGTTATCGCCCTCCCCGCACTGCCGGCACCGCGCTGATCACCCCCGAGGGTGAAGCGCGGATGCGGGCCGAGTTCCATGAGCTCTGGCATGTGCGCCGCCCGCAGGTCACGCAGTCGGTCAGCGAAGCCGCGGCCCAGGGCGATCGCTCGGAGAACGCCGAGTACACCTATGGCAAGAAAATGCTGCGCGAGATCGACAGTCGCGTGCGCTTTCTCACCAAGCGGCTGGAAGCGCTCAAGGTGGTCAGCGAGAAGCCGAGCGACCCGAACAAGGTCTATTTTGGCGCCTGGGTCACCATTGAAGACGAGGACGGCAAACAATCGCGTTATCGCATCGTCGGGCCGGATGAGCTTGATTTAAAGCAGGGGCTGATCAGCATCGACTCACCGCTGGCCCGTGCTCTGATCGGCAAGGCACTGGACGCGGAAGTTCGGGTCCAGACGCCTACCGGCGAGCAGTGTGTGTATATCGTGGCGATCGACTATCCCTGAGTCGCAGCGCCATGAACTTCAGCGGCGGGTAATCAGCCCTTGTCTGGCAACGCGGGTCAGTTGCCTGATCACTTCGGGGGCGTCTTCAATGCTGGGTGATTGAATCACCGCCAGATCAAAGCTGTCGCTGGCAAATCGGGCCAGGGACTCGCCGTCTTCGACAAACTGGATCAGGAAGGCTGCAGGCCCGCCGGTGCGACGTGGCCAGCCATCGAGATAGCGCAGGAGCGTCGGCTGATGTTTGCCGCCCAGCAGGATTTTTGGATTGCGCTGGGTCAGATGGGCCGTGATCGGCGCGGGGCGTATAACGGGGCTTAGTGCATTCATCGTGTCGTGTCTCTGCCTCAAAAAGTCTGCATGGCAGGTGAGAGGCAACACCGAACCAGCGCTTTAGCGGTATTTCGAAGCTTGCTGCAAGCTTCTGTCGGCAACTGAATGAGTTACCTGGCGCCCCGCAAGTAGCTGTTTAAATCGGCGCATGAGCAGCATCCTAGAGAAGCTGACCGGAGGGTGTCAAGAATGACGCGCAACAAAAAACCGGCTGCGCGATGGGGATGTGGGAGTACATATCCGTTTCATCGGTAACGGCGACTTAGGGTTTCGCCCTTACGGCGAGTCACTTGGAAAAGCCCCAAGTAACCAAGGGCTCTTGCCCCTTTCGTTCGGTGCCTCGCCTAGGCTCGGCATGCCCTCGCTCCGGTCCTGCTCCGTGGGCCCGCCGCGATCGGCCATCCATGGCCGTGCGCGGCTAACCCGGCATCCATGCCGGGTTGCCCACTGCGCAGAACCTCCACTCGGCCTCTCGAGGGGGCGCACACCGCAAAAGCAAAGCGAGGCGGCCTACCGGCCGGCCTATCCTTCAAGCGCACGCGTTCCCCTGTAGGAGCTGCCGCAGGCTGCGATCTTTTGATCTTTGCTGCGGATCAGGCACCGCGCAATCATGTTGAAGATCAAAAGATCGCAGCCTGCGGCAGCTCCTATGTGGGTCTGCGTACATCTGACAGAGATTGGTCGGCTGGCAGGTCATCTTCGCTGGCAAGCCAGCTCCTACAATGGATAGGCGTACACCGACGCTCCTCACCACTCATCAGGCCGAGCGTTAGCTCGCCTGCAGCGCTTGATCTTGATCCACCCGCCCCTTCGGGAGGCTGAGTGGAGGTGTTCATCCGGGGAGTGGCGCGCAGCGCCGTTCGACGCAGTCGAACACGCTGCATGTAGGTCGTCGCGAAGCAGACCGGAGGGCAGTGTCCCCGGATGAATACCGGAGCGAAGGAACGCCGAGCCTTAGCGAGGGGCCGGACGCCGGGGCGAGCCTTTTTGGTTCCTTTTGTGGCGTTTGACAAAAGGGACTCGCTGTAAGAGCGAAACCGTCAGCGGCCGTTACCGCAGAAACGGATATGTACACGGAAAACGATCAACCAGCGATAGCACGATCAACCGACAGCTTGCCCGCACCTTCGATCAACACCGCAATGCTGCCGCCCAGCAACGCCAGGGCGAACTCATACCCGTTATTGGCCATGAACAGCCCATTACCAATATGCACAGTGAAAATCGCGACCAGCGACAGGAAGGTCAGACCCAGAGCAGCCGGGCGTGCCAGCAAGCCAATGATCAATGCCAGACCGCCGAAGAACTCGGTCCCGCCCGCCAGCGTCGCCATCACATAGCCTGGCGTCAGACCGATGCTCTCCATGTACTGCGCCGTACCCGCCAGCCCATAACCACCAAACGCACCGAACAGTTTCTGCGAACCGTGGGCCGCGAAGATGATGCCAACGAAAATCCGCAGGACAGTCAGGCCATAGCCGGCGCGGGTAAACAGTACCTTGTTGATCAGTGTGCTCATGCTGTGTCATCCATTCTGGGGTTGTGTGTGGGTTGGCCGCTATATTAATCAGTAAATATCATGTTAAAAGCGCAATAAATCCGCCATAACAATCAGTTTATTCGATCATTTACGCGAGACAACCTTCTGCCCCCCGGGCTCCAACGACTCCCGCTCCCGATCGAACGCCAGGTAATACTTGTTCACGCTATTAACATAGCTGACGGCGCCCATTCCCACCTGCTCCATGGCGATGCGTTCCACCTGGAAGAACCATTGATTGGGATTCAAGCCCCGGCGACGTGCCTCGGCACGCATGCCTTGCACACGCTCCGGCCCCATGTTGTAGGCCGCCAGCACAAACGCCATGCGCTCGCGCTCGTTGAGTTTGGGGCTGGAAAAGAATTTGCGACGGATCAAGGCCAGGTACTTGGCCCCGGCCTGCACATTGGCATCGAGGTTCTGAATATTGTTGACCCCAACCCGCTGGGCCGCAGAAGGGGTGATCTGCATCAGGCCGGTGGGGCCGCTGCCGCTGCGGGCATTGGGTTGCAGGGACGACTCCTTGAACGCCAGCGCCGCCAGGTTCAGCCAGTCCATGCCTTGGGCATCAGCGTGTTTCTGCAGCACCGGTCGCAGTTTTTCCAGGCGCTGTCGATCAGCCTTGGCCAAGGGATAGTGCACTCGATACAAGCGTCGATAGGTCCGCAGGAACGCGACGTCCTGATCCGATGGCTTCTTGTAGCCGGTCAGGAAGCGATCGATGCTCGCGCGCAACATCGAAGCATCGCGGCGCACGAACCAGTACTCTTCGCCCGGCTCGCTGATGAGCACCTGGCGATCAAAACGCAACTTGGGCAGGATCTTGCCCCAGCGCTCGGCAATCGGTTGTTCGACGATGGTCAGGTGAAAAATCCCGCCCTGGACCATCTCCAGCACATCCTCGACCGCCAGGCTGGGGTCGACCCACTCGATCTTCACCGGCGCCAGCTTGTGCAGCGCCAGCTTCTGATTGATCTGACTGACCGCATCGCCGGCGGCACTGCCGGTGGGCAGCGCCAGGGTTTTGCCCGAGAGTTGTTCAAGACGGGTGTAGCGTCGCTCGCCCTTGATACCGACCAGCAGCAAGGGTACGTTGCTCGAAACCGGGGCACTGGTGCTGACGGCGTAGCCTGGTCGCAGATCGAGCAGTTCCCCAGGCGCCACCAGATCCCCCTCACCGCGCTGCAGCGCACCGAGCAATTGATCCTTGGCCTTGGGAATGATCTTGAGGGTGATTTCCTGACCGTCTCGGGCGTGACCGTTGAGGTATTGCTCGAAGGCGCGCAGGCGATGGTATTCGACGCCAATGGACTGGCCCTGGACTTCGCCGGAGCTGTTGCGGCTCTGATTGACCAGCACCCTCAGCACCCGGCTGCTGCGGATGTCCGCCAGATCGCGGACCTTGGCTGCCGGCACGGCTTGCAGCGGCCCGGCCAGGCGCGCAACCGCCGGCATCGGCAGCAGCAACGAACAACACAGCAGTAGCAAAACCGAGGGACGAATCATCCGCTCTCCGCAAAGAATACCGGGTCGATCGTTTTCACGAGATCGAACGACAGAAACAGAGCGCTCTGAGCGCTGACAAGGTGCCGAAAACTGGCACAGTGATGGCACATCGACCAGCCGGACCTGTCTCTCGGCCTCAAGAGACAGCAATAACCCGTTGTAGTTCTTGGTTTTTCTTTATAAATCTGCAGCTCTGATATGCTTTCCGGCCTTTGGTCCGAGGTAGCACCATGCAACTCATCGATATCGGCGTCAACCTGACCAACCCCAGTTTTGCCGACAAACACCAGGCGGTACTCGACCGAGCCTACGCGGCCGGGGTCTGCCAAATGGTGCTCACCGGGACCAGTGTCGAGGGCAGCGAACAGGCGCTGGAGCTGTGTCGCCAGCTGGATGACACGGCGCAACGCCTGTTCGCCACCGCCGGTATTCATCCGCACTCGGCCAGTGACTGGAACGCCGACAGCGACCGGCAACTGCGTAGCTTGCTCAGGGAGCCGAATGTGGTGGCCGTGGGTGAATGCGGACTGGATTTCAACCGCGATTTCTCGCCGCGTCCGCAGCAGGAAAAAGTCCTCGAAGAACACCTGGCGATGGCGGTCGAGCTACAAATGCCGGTATTCCTCCACGAACGCGATGCCAGTCAGCGTTTGCTGGAGATCCTGCGTGATTACCGCGATCAGTTGCCCGCCGCGGTAGTGCATTGCTTCACCGGCGAAAAAAAGGCCCTGTTCAGCTACCTGGATCTGGATTTGCACATCGGCATCACCGGCTGGATTTGTGACGAGCGCCGGGGTACGCACCTGCATCCGTTGGTGAAGGAAATCAAGCGCGGGCGCTTGATGCTGGAGAGCGATGCGCCGTACCTGTTACCGCGCAGTTTGCGGCCCAAGCCGAAAAACGGGCGCAACGAGCCGGCGTATCTCACCGAAGTGTTGCGTGAAGTGGCGCTGCACCGTGGGGAAAGCGAGGAAGACCTGGCGGCTCACAGCACGGCGTGTGCGCGGGCGTTCTACGGGCTGCCGACGGTATTGTAGGAGCGAGCTTGCTCGCGAAGAACCTGAGAGCGCCACGGGGTTTCAGGTTTCCAGCGTTATCGTTAACGACCATCGCTGTAGGAGCGAGCTTGCTCGCGAAGAACCTGAGAGCGCCGCGGGGTGTCAGGTTTCCAGCGTTATCGTTAACGATCATCGCGAGCGAGCTTGCTGCTACACCATCATTGCCTTTGGCACGTACTTGCCGATCTCGAACTTGCCGATCGCCGCGCGGTGCACTTCGTCCGGGCCATCGGCCAGGCGCAGGGTGCGTTGCATCGCGTACATGTAGGCCAGCGGGAAATCGTTGGACACCCCTGCCCCGCCATGGATCTGGATCGCCCGGTCGATCACCCGCAAGGCGACGTTCGGCGCCACCACCTTGATCTGCGCGATTTCGCTCTTCGCAATTTTATTGCCGACCGTGTCCATCATGTACGCGGCCTTCAATGTCAGCAGGCGCGCCATGTCGATCTCCATCCGCGAATCGGCGATCTTGTCGATGTTACCGCCCAGGCGTGCCAGGGGCTTGCCAAACGCCGTACGGTTCACCGAGCGCTTGCACATCAGTTCCAGCGCACGCTCAGCCATGCCGATCGAACGCATGCAGTGGTGAATCCGGCCAGGGCCAAGGCGACCCTGGGCGATTTCGAAGCCGCGGCCTTCACCCAACAGAACGTTTTCGTACGGCACCCGGACATTGTCGAACAGCACTTCGGCGTGACCGTGAGGGGCATCGTCGTAACCGAACACCGGCAACGGGCGCACGATTTTTACCCCCGGGGTATCCACCGGCACCAGAATCATCGAGTGCTGGGCATGGCGCGGTGCGTCCGGATTGCTCAGGCCCATGAAGATCAGGATCTTGCAGCGCGGATCGCAGGCACCCGAGGTCCACCATTTCTTGCCGTTGATCACCCACTCGTCGCCATCGCGCACGGCGCGGGCGGCCATGTTGGTGGCGTCGGAGGACGCCACGTCCGGCTCGGTCATGGCAAACGCCGAGCGAATTTCGCCGCGCAGCAAGGGTTCGAGCCAGCGTTGCTTCTGTTCTTCGTTGGCGTAACGCACCAGCACTTCCATGTTGCCGGTGTCCGGCGCGGAGCAGTTGAACGGTTCCGGCCCCAGCAGCGACCGGCCCATGATTTCCGCCAGCGGCGCGTATTCCAGGTTGCTCAGGCCGGCGCCGAGTTCCGACTCGGGAAGAAACAAATTCCACAGCCCTTCAGCCTTGGCCTTGAGTTTGAGCTCCTCCATGATTGCCGTCGGCTGCCAGCGATCGCCCTCGGCAACCTGGCGCTCGAACACGGCTTCGGCAGGATAAACGTAGGAGTCCATGAACGCGGTCACGCGCTCACGCAGTTCTTGCACCTTGGGCGAATAAGCGAAATCCATGGGCAGCTCTACCTATTGACAGGGGGTTTTGATGAGTTGTTCAGGTCATGCAATCGATGCTAGAACAGCTACGAAAATTTACCTAGCCTATTCTCGGCGTGTATTAACATTCATCACCGATATATGATCGACTGATCGTCAAGGCCTCCCAGCCCCCATAAACGCCCCTATAACCGCCCTATAACACCGTTCCGATAACACCGCCCCTATAACAAGAGTGCAGCGCAATGAATCTGAGCAAGGTCGACCTCAATCTTTTCATCGTCTTCGATGCGATCTACACCGAAGCCAACCTGACCCGGGCCGGGCAGATCGTCGGGATCACTCAACCGGCGGTGTCCAACGCTCTGGCTCGCCTGCGTGAGACCTTCAACGATCCGTTGTTCGTGCGCACCGCCCAGGGCATGGTCCCGACACCGATGGCCCAGAACATCATCGGCCCGGTACGCAACGCCCTCTCCCTGCTGCGGGTCTCGGTGCAGGAAAGCCGCATCTTCAATCCATTGCAGGCGGTCAAGACCTACCGCATCAGCATGACCGACCTCACCGAAGCGGTGATTTTGCCGCCCCTGTTCCAGCGCCTGCGTCGCCTGGCCCCCTCGGTGATCATCGAGAGCTTCCTGTCCAAGCGCCGCGAAACCACCAAGGATCTGGCGGCCGGGCGCCTCGACTTCGCCGTCGATGCGCCGCTCAACACCGACCCACAGGTGCGCCATGTCAAGTTGATGGAAGACCGCTACGTGTGTGCCATGCGCAAGGGGCATCCGCTGGCTGGCAAGGAAAAATTCAGCCTCGATGACTACCTCTCCCTGACCCACATCCATATCTCCAGCCGTCGCAGCGGTCTGGGCCATGTCGATCTGGCACTGGGCAAGATGGGCATCCAGCGCAAGATCGCCCTGCGCTCCCAGCATTACCTGATGGCCTCGCAAGTGTTGCAGCAGACTGACATGGTCATGACCGTGCCGGAGCGCTTCGCCCGCCGCCATGACTTGTACTCGGTGAACTTGCCGGTCAACGACGTACCATCAGTGGAAACCCACCTCTACTGGCACGAAAGCACCGACCAGGACCCGGCCAACCGCTGGATGCGCGAGCAGATGATCGAACTGTGCCAGCAGGTGACGGCCCATGAGAAGAAGCCCCTGTAGGAGCGAGCTTGCTCGCGAAAAACCTGCAGGCGACGCGTTTTTCCAGGCAGCACGCGTCATCGTTCACGTCCATCGCGAGCAAGCTCGCTCCTACAGGGGACAGGTACAGGGGCACGGCGAGGGCAGCATCCCGACGATGGGATCCCGAGCGCAGCGAAAGCTCACAGAAACGCGGCAACCTGGCTCGCCGCTGCCGCCAAATGCTGTTCATGAGTAAACCCCGAAGCCTTCAGCGGCTTTAAATCATGATCCCCCGCCGGCATCCAGAACACTTCGATGCCCGGCGCCAGCCTGTAGGCCTCAACCGCCTCACGATTGCCCAGCGCATCCCGCTCCCCCTGAACGATCAACGTGCGCGTTTTCAATCCGGCCAAATGCTCGACCCGCGGCTTCTCCGGCTTGCCGACCGCATAAAACGGATACCCCAGGCACACCAACGCATCCACCCCCAGTTCATCCGCCAATAGACTGGCCATACGCCCGCCCATGGACTTGCCGCCAATGGCCAGGCGCCCAGCGACATGGCGTCGCACCACGGCATAGACCTCACGCCAGCACTCCAGCAGTCTGGGTGCCGGGTTCGGTGGACGTTTGCCGCCATCCAGCCGCCGCTGCGCCATGTATGGAAACTCGAACCGCAACACGTTGACGCCTTGAGCCGCAAGGCGTGCAGCCATGTCGTTCATCCAGCCACTGTCCATTGGCGCACCGGCGCCGTGGGCGAGAATCAGCGTCGCCGATGCCGGCACCGAAGCGGCATTCCACAACCATCCGTGGTCGCGCACACACTGCGCCCATTGATCCCCGTCAATACTGGCCTTGTGCTCTTTGCCCATGATTGCCTCGCTTTTAGTCTGCCTATAACTCCAGGCGAAGCGAGCGTTGCCTTGCGCATACGCCTCACTTCGGCTGAACCGTGGATGGGGAACCATGAACACTTCAATCAGTACCGCCTACAACTACAAGGTGGTCCGCCAATTCGCCATTATGACGGTGGTGTGGGGCATCGTCGGCATGGGACTCGGGGTTTTTCTCGCAGCCCAATTGGTCTGGCCGGAACTCAACTTCGATTTGCCGTGGACCAGTTTCGGCCGCCTGCGCCCGTTGCACACCAACGCCGTGATCTTCGCCTTCGGCGGCTGCGCCCTGTTCGCCAGTTCGTTCTATTCGGTGCAACGCACCTGCCAGACCCGATTGTTTGCACCGAAAATCGCCGCGTTCTGCTTCTGGGGCTGGCAAGTGGTGATCCTGCTGGCGGCCATCAGCCTGCCGCTGGGTTACACCAGTTCCAAGGAATACGCCGAACTGGAATGGCCGATCGACATCCTGATCACCATCGTCTGGGTGGCCTACGCCGTGGTGTTCTTCGGCACGATCATGCAGCGCAAGACCAAACACATCTACGTTGGTAACTGGTTCTTCGGCGCATTCATCATCACCGTGGCGATTCTGCACATCGTCAACAACCTTGAACTGCCGGTGAGTTTCACCAAGTCCTATTCGGTATACGCCGGTGCCACCGATGCCATGGTGCAGTGGTGGTACGGGCACAACGCCGTAGGCTTTTTCCTCACCGCCGGCTTCCTCGGCATGATGTATTACTTCGTGCCGAAGCAGGCCGAACGCCCGGTGTATTCCTATCGCCTGTCGATCGTGCACTTCTGGGCGCTGATCACCCTGTACATCTGGGCCGGCCCGCACCACTTGCACTACACCGCGCTGCCGGACTGGGCGCAGTCGCTGGGCATGGTGATGTCGCTGATCCTGCTGGCACCGAGCTGGGGCGGGATGATCAACGGCATGATGACGCTCTCCGGCGCCTGGCATAAGTTGCGCAGCGACCCGATTCTGCGCTTCCTCGTGGTGTCGCTGGCGTTCTACGGCATGTCGACCTTCGAAGGGCCGATGATGGCGATCAAGACGGTGAACGCCCTCTCCCACTACACCGACTGGACCATCGGCCACGTGCACGCCGGCGCCCTCGGCTGGGTGGCCATGATCTCGATCGGCGCGCTGTACCACATGATCCCGAAAATCTTCGGCCGCACGCAGATGCACAGCATCGGCCTGATCAACGCGCACTTCTGGCTCGCCACCATCGGCACCGTGCTCTACATCGCGTCGATGTGGGTCAACGGCATCGCCCAGGGCCTGATGTGGCGCGCGGTCAATGCAGACGGCACGCTGACCTACTCCTTCGTCGAAACCCTGGTGGCCAGCCATCCCGGCTTCGTCGTGCGACTGGTGGGTGGCGCGATCTTCTTCAGCGGCATGTTGCTGATGGCCTACAACACCTGGCGCACCGTGCGGGCCTCGCAGCCCGCCGAAGTCGCCGCTGCTGCGCAGATCGCCTGAGGAGGCCGCCATGAAACACGAAACAATCGAGAAAAACGTCGGCCTGCTGATGTTGCTGATGGTGCTGGCCGTGAGCATTGGCGGCCTGACTCAAATCGTCCCGCTGTTCTTCCAGGACGTGACCAATAAACCGGTGGAAGGCATGAAGCCCTACACCGCGCTGCAACTGGAAGGTCGCGACATCTACATCCGCGAAGGCTGCGTCGGTTGCCATTCGCAGATGATCCGGCCGTTCCGCGCCGAGACCGAACGCTACGGCCACTACTCGGTAGCCGGTGAAAGCGTCTGGGATCACCCGTTCCTGTGGGGTTCGAAACGTACCGGTCCGGACCTGGCCCGAGTCGGCGGTCGTTACTCCGAAGACTGGCACCGCGCGCACTTGTACAACCCGCGCAACGTGGTGCCGGAATCGAAAATGCCCGGCTATCCGTGGCTAGTGGCCAATCAACTCGACAGCAGCCACACCGAAAGCAAGATCAAGGCGATGCGCACCCTCGGCGTTCCGTACACCGACGACGACATCGCCGGCTCGGTCGCCTCGCTCAAGGGCAAGACCGAAATGGACGCCCTGGTCGCTTACCTGCAAGTGCTCGGCACATCCATCAAGAGCAAGAGGTGAGCCATGGCCATGCCCTTTGAAATCGTAAGCGAAATGAGCAGTGGAATGATCCGCGGCCTGGGCACGGTCGTGGTGTTCGTGGCCTTCGTCGGCCTGACGCTGTGGGTGTTCAACAGCAAGCGCAATCCGGAATTCGCCGAAGCGCGTTTGCTGCCGTTCGCCGATGAACCCCTATCCGACGACGCCACCCAAGAACCTGAAACAAGGAGTACCCGGCCATGACCACCTTCTGGAGTACGTGGATCTGCGTACTGACCATCGGCAGCCTGATCGGCCTGACCTGGCTGCTGATCGGCACTCGCAAGGGCGAAACCAAGGGCAGCGTCGACCAGACCATGGGCCACAGCTTCGACGGCATCGAGGAGTACGACAATCCGCTGCCGCAGTGGTGGTTCATGCTGTTCGCCGGCACCCTGGTGTTCGCCGTGGGTTATCTGGTGCTGTACCCGGGCCTGGGCAACTGGAAAGGCATTCTGCCGGGTTACGAGGACGGTTGGACCGGCGTCCACGAGTGGGAAAAGGAGATGAACAAGGCCGATGCGAAGTTCGGGCCGATCTTCGCCAGATTCGCGGCGATGCCCGTGGAAGAAGTGGCCGCGGACCCGCTAGCGTTGAAAATGGGCGGTCGCCTGTTTGCCTCCAATTGCGCGGTCTGCCACGGCTCGGATGCCAAGGGCGCTTTTGGCTTCCCGAACCTGGCTGACAATAGCTGGCGCTGGGGCGGCAACGCCGACACCATCAAAACCACAATCATGGGCGGCCGCATGGCCGCGATGCCGGCCTGGGGTGAAATCCTTGGTGATGCGGGTGTGAAAAACGTTGCCGCCTATGTACGCCATGAACTGGCCGGCCTGCCGTTGCCGGCTGACAGCGGCGCCGACCTGCATGCCGGACAGCAAGCGTTCAGCACGATGTGCGTAGCCTGTCATGGGGCAAACGGCCAGGGCACTGAAGCCATGGGCGCGCCGAATCTGACGCAACCGGCCGGTTTTATCTACGGTACAAGCCTCGCGCAACTGCAACAGACTGTTCGTCATGGCCGCCAAGGCCATATGCCGGCGCAGATCGAACTGCTCGGCAACGACAAGGTGCAACTGCTGGCCGCTTACGTTTACAGCCTGTCTCACGGGCTGAATACCGAGCGTTTGCAGGCTGAAGGCAAACACGAATAAATCTCGACCTCTCTGCTGCCGCATTCTCCCGGATGCGGCAGTTCCCTGCCCCTTTGCGACCAAGTGTCGCACCCCTCCGTTAGTCCTCCTTTCGGTTCCCCAGATTCGGGTCTAAGCTTCCTCGATGCGGACTGGCATGAGCCGGTTCCAGGTCGACCCAACCCGATGTGTTCGACGAATCTGCTCGATGACAAGCCGCAAAGGCTGGTAGATACCGGCTGTCGTGCCAATTGCCATCTGTCACCCGATCGTTGTGTTTGAACACACCCCGTTACATCCGACCTGACCCCCTCACCATTTTCGTCTGCTGCGACATTTTGCCCATGGGCAATTTTGTCCTTACGCGGCGCATGGAAAGGCCGCAGAATCAGCTTTTGAAAGCATTGACCCAGGTCATGGCGCGTTGCAATGACCCCCCGCTTTCTCCATACTTGCGGCCGATTTTTACTCCTAATAAAACACCCAAACCGTGGAACCTTAGAATGAGCACAGCAATCAGTCCGACTGCTTATAACTATAAGGTAGTCCGCCAGTTCGCCATCATGACGGTGGTCTGGGGGATCCTTGGCATGGGGCTCGGTGTCTTCATCGCCTCGCAACTGGTCTGGCCGGAGTTGAACTTCGGTCTGCCATGGACGAGCTTTGGACGCCTGCGCCCGTTGCACACCAACCTGGTGATTTTCGCCTTCGGTGGTTGTGCACTGTTTGCCACTTCTTATTACGTCGTGCAGCGAACCTGCCAAACGCGACTGATTTCCGACAGCCTCGCCGCCTTCACCTTCTGGGGTTGGCAAGCGGTGATCGTCGGCGCGATCGTTACCTTGCCGCTGGGTTACACCACCACCAAGGAATACGCGGAACTGGAATGGCCCCTGGCTATTCTGCTGGCCATCGTCTGGGTTACTTACGGTCTGGTGTTCTTCGGCACCATTACCAAGCGCAAAACCAAGCACATCTATGTGGGTAACTGGTTCTACGGTGCCTTCATCGTGGTGACGGCGATGCTGCACATCGTCAACCACGCGTCCCTGCCGGTCAGCTTCTTCAAGTCCTACTCGGCGTACGCCGGTGCGACTGACGCGATGATCCAGTGGTGGTACGGCCACAACGCGGTCGGGTTCTTCCTGACCACCGGCTTCCTGGGGATGATGTACTACTTCGTTCCGAAGCAGGCCGAGCGTCCGATCTACTCCTATCGTCTGTCGATCGTGCACTTCTGGGCGCTGATCACCTTGTACATCTGGGCCGGTCCGCACCACCTGCACTACACCGCACTGCCGGACTGGGCTCAGTCGCTGGGCATGGCGATGTCGATCATCCTGCTGGCGCCAAGCTGGGGCGGCATGATCAACGGTATGATGACCCTGTCGGGCGCCTGGCATAAGCTGCGCACCGACCCGATCCTGCGCTTCCTCGTTGTATCGCTGGCGTTCTACGGCATGTCGACCTTCGAAGGCCCGATGATGGCCATCAAGACCGTCAACTCGCTGTCGCACTACACCGACTGGACCATCGGCCACGTACACGCCGGTGCTCTTGGCTGGGTGGCGATGATCTCGATCGGCGCGATCTACCACATGATCCCGAAACTGTTCGGTCGCGCGCAGATGCACAGCATCGGCCTGATCAACACGCACTTCTGGCTCGCGACCATCGGTACCGTTCTGTACATCGCTTCGATGTGGGTCAACGGCATCACCCAGGGTCTGATGTGGCGTGCAATCAACGATGACGGCACCCTCACCTACTCGTTCGTCGAAGCGCTGCAAGCCAGCCATCCTGGTTTCATCGTTCGCGCCCTGGGCGGTGCGTTCTTCGCCAGCGGCATGCTGTTCATGGCCTACAACGTATGGCGTACCGTACGTGCCTCGAACCCGGCTGAAGCCAAAGCCGCTGAACAGATTGCTGTAGTTGGAGCTCACTGATGAAGCATGAAGCAGTCGAGAAGAATATTGGCCTGCTGGCCTTCTTCATGGTTATCGCCGTCAGCATCGGCGGCCTGACCCAGATCGTTCCGCTGTTTTTCCAGGACGTCACCAACAAGCCGGTCGAAGGCATGAAGCCTCGCACCGCCCTTGAACTGGAAGGCCGCGACATCTACATCGCCAACGGTTGTGTCGGCTGCCACTCGCAGATGATCCGCCCGTTCCGTGCTGAAACCGAACGTTACGGCCACTACTCGGTTGCCGGTGAAAGCGTCTGGGACCACCCGTTCCTGTGGGGTTCCAAGCGTACCGGTCCGGACCTGGCCCGTGTCGGCGGTCGTTACTCCGATGACTGGCAGCGTGCGCACTTGTACAACCCGCGCAACGTGGTGCCTGAGTCGAAAATGCCGGCCTACCCGTTCCTCGTGGAAAACAAGCTCGACGGCAAAGACACCGCCAAGAAAATGGAAGTCTTGCGCACGCTCGGCGTCCCTTACACCGACGAAGACATCGCCGGCGCCAAGGATGCTGTGAAGGGCAAAACCGAAATGGACGCGCTGGTGGCCTATCTGCAAGGCCTGGGCACCATCATCAAAAGCAAACGGTGATTTAGATGGATATCGGGATGATTCGTGGCCTGGGCACCGTTGTTGTGATGGTGGCCTTCATCGGTCTGGCGTTATGGGTGTTCAGCCCCAAGCGCAAGTCGGAGTTTGAAGACGCGACCTTGCTGCCTTTCGCGGATGATCCCGAAGCCATCAAGCACGTCGAGCAAGCTTCTAGGAGTAACAAAGAATGACTACGTTCTGGAGTCTGTACGTCACAGTCCTCAGTCTCGGCACGATCTTCGCCCTGACCTGGCTGCTGCTGTCCACCCGCAAGGGCCAGCGCAGCGAAGCCACCGAAGAAACGGTTGGCCACTCCTTCGACGGGATCGAGGAGTACGACAACCCACTGCCAAAATGGTGGTTCATGCTGTTCGTGGGCACCATCATTTTCGCCCTGGGCTACCTGGTGCTGTACCCGGGCCTGGGCAACTGGAAAGGCCTGCTGCCGGGTTACAACTACCTCGATAACGACAAGCAGACTGCGTTCGCCAACGGCCAGACCGGCTGGACCGGCGTTCACGAGTGGGAAAAGGAAATGGCCAAGTCGGACGCCAGGTTCGGCCCGATCTTCGCCAAGTTCTCGTCCATGCCCATCGAAGAAGTGGCCAAGGATCCGCAAGCCCTGAAGATGGGTGGCCGCCTGTTCGCCTCCAACTGCTCGGTCTGCCACGGTTCCGACGCCAAAGGCGCCTATGGCTTCCCTAACCTGACCGACGCCGACTGGCGCTGGGGCGGCGAAGCGGAAACCATCAAGACCACCATCATGGGCGGTCGTCACGCGGTGATGCCGGCGTGGGCCGAAGTGATCGGCGAGCAAGGCGTGTCTGACGTTGCCGCGTTCGTGCTGACCAACCTCGATGGCCGCAAGCTGCCGGAAGGCGCCAAGGCCGACCCGGTGGCCGGGCAGAAACTGTTCGCGGCCAACTGCGTGGCCTGCCACGGGCCGGCAGGCAAAGGGACGCCAGCCATGGGCGCCCCTGACCTGACCCACCCGGGTGCGTTCATCTATGGCTCGAGCTTCGCTCAGCTGCAGCAGACCATCCGTTACGGCCGTCAGGGCCAGATGCCTGCGCAGGAACAGCTGCAAGGCAACGACAAGGTCCACCTGCTGGCCGCTTACGTCTACAGCCTGTCTCACGGTGAGAAGGCTCCGGCGCAAGACGCCCAGTAACGCTTGATGCAGTAAAAAACGGCCCCGCCAGTGAGAATTGGCGGGGCCGTTTTGTTTGGGGCCCAGGTTAGACCGGTGGGAGCTGCCGAAGGCTGCGAACTTTTGATCTTGATTTTCAGCGCATTTGAAGACGCCACAAGATCAAGATCAAGATCAAGATCAAGATCAAGATCAAGATCAAGATCAAGATCAAGATCAAGATCAAAAGATCGCAGCCTTCGGCAGCTCCTACATGGGAAATCGGAATCATCCCGTGCATTGTGGAAATGGGAGGACACAGGATCACCCGCCCCAGCCCAGAATCTCGTCCATAATTCATAAGTCAATTGATTCAAGTCATTACACGGTCAGTTGATTTCCACCAATGTGACCAAAGGTCGCACCCTTGAGCCAGAGCGACAGGCGTATCATTGCGCCACTGCTACACCCTTTTTGACCGCGGTCGGCATGTACTGACCGGGGCATTTTTCCACTGCCGTGGGATGCAATGATGAGCAACCAGATTCCGGTACACGACGTTACCCCGCCTGCCAAAAACTCCAACAGCGTCGACCTCTACGCCTCACGGGAAAAGATCTACACCCGCGCCTTCACCGGCCTGTTCCGCAACCTGCGGATGATGGGCGGTGCCGGGCTGTTCCTGCTGTATTTCGGTACGGTCTGGCTGAACTGGGGTGGCCACCAGGCCGTCTGGTGGAACCTGCCGGAGCGCAAGTTCTTCATTTTTGGCGCGACCTTCTGGCCCCAGGACTTCATCCTGCTTTCGGGGATCCTGATCGTCAGCGCCTTCGGCCTGTTCTTCATCACCGTGTACGCCGGGCGGGTCTGGTGTGGCTATACCTGCCCGCAGAGTGTCTGGACCTGGATTTTCATGTGGTGCGAAAAGGTCACCGAAGGCGACCGCAACCAGCGCATCAAGCTCGACAAGGCGCCGATGAGCGCCAACAAGTTCCTGCGCAAGTTCAGCAAACACGCGATGTGGCTGTTGATCGGCTTCGTCACCGGCATGACCTTCGTCGGCTACTTCTCGCCGATCCGCGAACTGACCATCGACTTCTTCACCGGCGCAGCCGATGGCTGGTCGTACTTCTGGGTCGGCTTCTTCACCCTCGCCACCTATGGCAACGCCGGCTGGTTGCGTGAACAGGTGTGCATCTACATGTGCCCCTACGCACGCTTCCAGAGCGTGATGTTCGACAAGGACACCCTGATCGTGTCCTACGACCCGCGCCGTGGTGAATCCCGCGGCCCGCGCAAGAAAGGCGTCGACTACAAGGCCATGGGCCTGGGTGATTGCATCGACTGCACCATGTGCGTCCAGGTCTGCCCGACGGGTATCGACATCCGCGATGGCCTGCAGGTCGAATGTATTGGCTGTGCCGCCTGCATCGATGCCTGCGACAGCATCATGGACAAGATGGACTACCCGCGCGGCCTGATCAGCTACACCACCGAACACAACCTGTCCGGGCAAAAAACCAATAAACTGCGGCCCCGCCTGCTCGGCTATGCCACGGTGCTGCTGGCGATGATCGCCTTGCTGGTGACCGCGTTCTTCATGCGATCGCTGGTCGGCTTTGACGTCAGCAAGGACCGCGTGCTGTACCGCGAGAACGCCGAAGGCCGGATCGAGAACGTCTACAGCCTGAAGATCATGAACAAGGACCAGCGCGACCACACCTACCTGCTGGAAGCCACTGGCCTGCCGGACCTCAAGCTGCAAGGCAAGCGCGAGATCAAGGTCGCCGCCGGGGAGATTTTCAGCCAGCCGGTCGAGTTGTCCAGCGCACCGGAACAACTGCCGTCGAGTACCAACGAGGTGAAGTTCATCCTCAAGGACGCCGATGACGCCAGCATCCACGTTGAAGCCAAGAGCCGATTCATCGGCCCACAAATTCGTTGAGAGAAGTGACCATGCCCGCAGCAACTGCCACAAGTCCCTGGTACAAGCACCTTTGGCCGTGGATCATCATCGCCATCCTGGCCTGCTCGGTGACCCTGACCCTGTCCATGGTGACGATCGCGGTGAACAACCCGGACAACCTGGTCAACGATAACTACTACGAGGCCGGCAAGGGCATCAACCGTTCGCTGGACCGTGAACTGTTGGCCCAGACCCTGCTGTTGCGCGCCAGCGTTCATCTGGATGGCGTGACCGGTGAAGTCGATGTGCGCCTGAACGGCAACAGCGCACCGGCCACCCTGGAGCTGAACCTGATCTCGCCGACCCAGCCGGAGAAGGATCGCAAGATCACCCTCGCCCGCAGCGACACCGAACAGGGCCGCTACATTGGCCAGGTGAGCGACAAGGTCGAAGGCCGTCGCTTCGTGGAGTTGCTGGGGGTGCAGGATGAGAAGACCTGGCGTATGTTCGAGGAAGAACAGGTCAGTCATGACAAGGACCTGCTGCTGGGTGATGAACCGCTGCAAGGCGCCGAAGACCTGAAAAAATAAAATCGCGCTTCGCGCTTCGCTGGCAAGCCAGCTCCTACAGGATCACGCGAACCTTTGTAGGAGCTGGCTTGCCAGCGAAGAGGCCCTATCCGACGATAGATATCTGCGGTACTAGTGATAATTCCATGACCACCACGCCACTCCCCTGCTACCACTGCGCCCTGCCCGTCCCGGCCGGCAGCCGCTTCACCGCTGCCGTCCTCGGTGAAACCCGCGAGTTCTGCTGCCCGGGTTGCCAGGCCGTGGCCGAGGCGATTGTCGCCGGGGGCCTTGAAAGCTATTACCAACATCGCAGCGAAGCCTCGGCCAACCCCGAAGCCTTGCCCGTACAACTGGTGGACGAGCTGGCGTTGTACGACCGCGCCGACGTGCAACAACCCTTCGTTCGCCACGAAGGCGACCTCGCCGAAACCACGTTGTTGATCGAAGGCATCAGCTGCGCCGCCTGCGGCTGGCTGATCGAGAAACACCTGCGTGGCCTGCCGGCAGTGGCCGAAGCGCGCCTGAACCTGTCCAACCATCGCCTGCACGTCCGCTGGGCCGACGCGCAATTGCCGCTGAGCCGGGTACTAAGCGAATTGCGCCACATCGGTTACGTCGCACACCCCTATCAAGCCGACCGCGCCAGCGAACAACTGGCCAGTGAAAACCGCCTGGCCCTGCGCCAGCTCGGGGTCGCCGGCCTGCTGTGGTTCCAGGCGATGATGGCGACCATGGCCACCTGGCCGGAATTCAACATCGACCTCAGCCCCGAGCTGCACACCATCCTGCGCTGGGTCGCGCTGTTCCTCACCACGCCGATCGTATTCTACAGCTGTGCGCCCTTCTTCAAGGGCGCCATGCGCGACCTGCGCACCCGGCACTTGACCATGGACGTTTCGGTGTCGCTGGCGATCGGCAGCGCCTACATCGCCGGGATCTGGACCTCGATCACCGGGGTCGGCGAACTGTATTTCGATGCCGTCGGCATGTTTGCGCTGTTCCTGCTGGCCGGGCGCTACCTGGAACGTCGCGCCCGGGAGCGTACCGCCGCCGCCACCGCGCAGCTGGTCAATCTATTGCCCGCCTCTTGCCTGCGCCTGAGTGCTGACGGCCAGAGCGAGCGGATCCTGCTCAGCGAACTGCGCGTGGGCGATCACGTGCTGGTGCATCCCGGCGCGATCCTCCCGGCGGACGGCAAGATCCTCGACGGCCAGTCGAGCATCGACGAATCCCTGCTCACCGGCGAATACCTGCCGCAGTCACGGCGGCCGGGCGATGCAGTCACCGCTGGCACCCTGAACGTCGAGGGCGCGTTGACCGTGCAAGTGCTGGCTCTCGGCCAGGACACCCGATTGTCCGCCATCGTCCGCCTGCTGGACCGTGCCCAGGCCGAAAAGCCGCGACTGGCGGAAATTGCCGACCGCGCCGCGCAGTGGTTCCTGCTGCTGTCGCTGATTGCCGCCGCCGTCATCGGCCTGGTCTGGTGGGAACTGGATTCGTCACGGGCCTTCTGGATCGTGCTGGCGATGCTGGTTGCGACGTGCCCGTGCGCCTTGTCCCTGGCCACGCCGACCGCCCTCACCGCCGCCACCGGCACCCTGCACAAACTGGGGTTGTTGTTGACTCGCGGTCATGTGCTGGAGGGCCTGAACCAGATCGACACGGTGATTTTCGACAAGACCGGCACCCTCACCGAAGGCCGCCTGGCGTTGCGCTCGATCCGCCCGCTCGGCGCGCTCGACAGTGATCAATGCCTGAGTCTCGCCGCCGCCCTGGAAAACCGCTCCGAACACCCGATTGCCCGGGCATTCGGCCGGGCGCCGCTGGCCGCTGAAGAGGTCCACAGCACGCCGGGCCTGGGCCTCGAAGGATTGGTCGGTGAGCAACGCCTGCGCATCGGCCAGCCGGGTTTTGTCTGCGAACTCAGTGGCGCCGGCGCGCCGTCGATGCCCGATGAACCCGGTCAATGGCTGCTGCTCGGCGACAGCCTGGGGCCCCTGGCGTGGTTCGTCCTCGACGACCGTATGCGCAGCGACGCCCCCGCCTTGCTCGCCGCGTGCAAGGCCCGCGGCTGGCGCACGCTGCTGTTGTCCGGCGACAGCTCGCCGATGGTGGCCAGCGTGGCAGCGGAACTGGGCATCGACGAAGCCCGTGGCGGCTTGCGTCCGGACGATAAATTGCAGGTCTTGCAACAACTGCACAAGGAAGGGCGCAAGGTGTTGATGCTCGGTGACGGGGTCAACGACGTGCCGGTGCTGGCCGCCGCCGACATCAGCGTGGCGATGGGTTCGGCGACGGATCTGGCCAAGACCAGTGCCGATGCGGTGTTGCTGTCCAACCGGCTCGACGCACTGGTGCAAGCCTTCAGCCTGGCCCGGCGCACCCGCCGGGTCATCATCGAGAACCTGCTGTGGACCGGGCTGTACAATGGCCTCATGTTACCCTTCGCCGCCCTCGGCTGGATCACCCCGGTATGGGCCGCGGTGGGCATGTCCATCAGTTCGTTGACCGTGGTGCTGAACGCCCTGCGCCTGACTCGCCTGCCGAGCGCGCCTGCCGCCAGCACCCTGCCACAAACCCGCCCGCTGCCGGCCTGAGCCGCGCGGGCATGGAGTGACCCATGCCAGCTCTCTACGTGATGATCCCGGCCGCGCTGCTGATTGTGGCCATTGCGATCTACATTTTCTTCTGGGCGGTCGACAGCGGCCAGTACGACGATCTGGACGGCCCCGCCCACAGCATCCTGTTCGACGATCAGGACCCGAATCACCAGGCGGCGGTCGACGAGGCCAGCGGCCATCCGGCCAAACCGGACGACAAGGCGCCTCCGCATGCTTGAGTTGGCGCCCCTGCTGGTGTCTGCCGTCATTCTCGGCCTGCTCGGTGGCGGTCATTGCCTGGGGATGTGCGGCGGCTTGATGGGCGCGCTGACCCTGGCGATTCCCCAGGAGCAGCGCAGCCGACGCTTTCGGTTGCTGCTGGCCTATAACCTGGGACGAATTCTCAGCTACGGCGCTGCCGGCCTGCTGATCGGACTGGCCGGGTGGGCGGTGGCCAACAGCCCGGCCGCGATGTTCATGCGCGTCATCGCCGGATTATTGCTGATCGCCATGGGCCTGTACCTTGCCGGCTGGTGGAGCGGCCTGACCCGCATCGAAAGCCTCGGTCGCGGCCTGTGGCGGCACATCCAGCCGGTTGCCACCAGGCTGCTGCCAGTGTCGAGCCTGCCCCGCGCGTTGCTGCTGGGTGCGCTCTGGGGCTGGCTGCCGTGCGGACTGGTCTACAGCACGCTGCTGTGGTCGGCGAGTCAGGGCAATGCGCTGGACAGTGCGTTGCTGATGCTCGCATTCGGCCTGGGCACCTGGCCGGTGCTGCTGGCCACGGGGCTGGCGGCCGAGCGGGTCACGGCGCTGTTGCGAAAACGCAGCGTGCGCATGACGGGTGGCTTGCTGGTGATACTGTTTGGCATCTGGACCTTGCCGGGGCCGCATCAGCATTGGCTCATGGGGCATTAGATCGGCGGTGCGCCCATCGCGAGCAAGCTCGCTCCCACAGGGTCTTGGTTTGGAACACAGAACTGAGGCAATCCAAAATCCTGTGGGAGCGAGCTTGCTCGCGATGGGGCCCTCACTGCCCACACACCGACGACCTTTGATGCAAATCAAGATGCCCCTCCGCCCCGCCCACTAGACTCGCCAACACAGCCAGCCTATCCGGGGGAACGCCCGCATGATGCTCGACGCCATTCGTTGGGACACCGATCTGATCCGCCGTTATGACCTGGCGGGACCGCGCTACACTTCGTATCCGACGGCCCTGCAGTTCGACGGGCATGTCGGCAGCTTCGACCTGTTCCATGCCCTGCGTGACAGCCGCAAGGCCCAGCGGCCGTTGTCGCTCTATGTGCACGTGCCCTTCTGCGCGAACGTTTGCTACTACTGCGCCTGCAACAAAGTCATCACCAAGGACCGCGGGCGGGCCTTGCCCTACTTGCAGCGCCTGGAACAGGAAATCCAGCTGATCGGCTGCCACCTCGACCCGGCACAGACCGTCGAGCAGTTGCATTTCGGTGGCGGCACGCCGACGTTTCTCAGTCACGACGAACTGCGCCAGTTGATGGCCCGCTTGCGCAAAAGCTTCAACTTGCTGGAGGATGATTCCGGCGACTATGGCATCGAGATCGACCCTCGCGAAGCCGATTGGTCGACCATGGGCCTGCTCCGTGAACTGGGCTTCAATCGGGTCAGCATCGGCCTGCAGGACCTCGATCCGGCGGTGCAACGGGCGGTGAATCGCCTGCAAAGCCTGGAAGAGACCCGCGCGGTGATCGACGCCGCCCGCACCCTGCAATTTCGCTCGATCAACATTGACCTGATCTACGGCTTGCCGAAACAGACGCCCGACACCTTCGCGCACACGGTCGACGAAGTCATCGCGCTGCAACCCGACCGGCTGTCGGTGTTCAACTATGCGCACCTGCCGGAACGCTTCATGCCGCAGCGGCGCATCAACAGTGATGAACTGCCGACGCCGGCGCAGAAACTGGAGATGCTCCAGGGCACCATCCAACAACTGACCGCAGCCGGTTACCGCTACATCGGCATGGATCACTTCGCGCTGCCCGACGATGAACTGGCGATTGCCCAGGAAGAATCGACCCTGCAACGCAACTTCCAGGGCTACACCACCCACGGTCACTGCGACTTGATCGGCCTCGGCGTTTCGGCCATCAGCCAGATCGGCGACCTGTACTGCCAGAACAGCAGCGACCTGAACCAGTATCAGAACGCGCTGGCTTCCTCGCAACCAGCTACCAACCGGGGTCTGCTGTGCAATGCCGACGATCGTTTGCGACGGGCGGTCATCCAACAATTGATCTGCCATTTCAGCCTGGAATTCGCCCGGATCGAACACACCTTCAACATCGATTTTCAAGGTTATTTCGCCGAACTCTGGCCGCAATTGCAGCGCATGGCCGCGGACGGCCTGATCGAACTCGATAATGAAAAAATCAACGTACTGCCCGCAGGGCGGTTGCTGGTGCGTTCGGTGTGCATGGTGTTCGACGCCTATTTGGGCGAACAAAATCGCCAGCGTTTTTCACGGGTGATCTAGGCCTACGACAAAATCGCCAGGCGCTGGCCTGAATGTCCTCCCGTGAGTTACCCTTACGGCTTATGTGTGTTTTTTCCCACAAGGATTGAAGAAATGTCCGAGCCAGTAAAACTGCGCGCTCATAGCCAGGCCCATTGCAAGGATTGCAGCCTGGCCCCCCTCTGCCTGCCACTTTCTCTGAATCTGGAAGACATGGATGCGCTGGACGAAATCGTCAAACGTGGCCGCCCGCTGAAAAAGGGCGAGTTCCTGTTCCGTCAGGGCGACACGTTCGATTCCGTTTATGCAGTTCGCGCTGGCGCCTTGAAGACCTTCAGCCTGAGCGATGGCGGCGAAGAGCAGCTCACCGGTTTCCATTTGCCGAGTGAACTGGTCGGCTTGTCGGGTATGGACACCGAAAAACACCCGGTCTCGGCGCAAGCCCTGGAAACCACTTCAGTCTGTGAAATTCCTTTCGAGCGCCTCGACGAGCTGGCGGTGCAACTGCCCCAACTGCGCCGACAGTTGATGCGCGTCATGAGCCGCGAGATTCGTGACGATCAGCAAATGATGTTGCTGTTGTCGAAGAAAACCGCCGATGAGCGTATTGCAACGTTTCTGGTCAACCTCTCGGCACGCTTTCGCGCCCGGGGTTTCTCGGCCAACCAGTTCCGCCTGAGCATGTCCCGTAATGAGATCGGCAATTATCTGGGGCTGGCGGTGGAAACCGTGTCCCGGGTGTTCACGCGCTTCCAGCAAAACGAACTGATCGCCGCCGAAGGCAAGGAAATTCATATCCTCGACCCGATCCAGCTCTGCGCCCTGGCCGGCGGCTCGCTCGAAGGCTGACAGTAACCCTCGCGGCTGAGCGAAAGGGTTCAGTCGCCGTTATACTGCAACGTTTGCAGCCTGCCAGGATTCTTCGACCATGGCCTTCGACGCCTTCGACATCAAATCCCTGATCCGCCCCGTGATCGACTTCCCCAAGCCGGGCGTGATCTTTCGCGACATCACCCCGTTGTTCCAGTCACCCACGGCCCTGCGCCTGGTGATGGACAGCTTCGCTCACCGTTATGTCGAAGCCGACTTCACCCATATCGGTGCGATGGACGCCCGGGGTTTTCTGATCGGTTCGGTGCTGGCCTATCAGTTGAACAAGCCGCTGGTGTTGTTCCGCAAGCAAGGCAAGCTGCCGGCCGACGTGCTGGCCGAGGGGTATGCGACCGAGTACGGCGAAGCCTTCCTCGAAGTCCACGCCGACAGCCTGTGTGAAGGCGATTCGGTGGTGATGTTCGATGACCTGATTGCCACCGGCGGTACGCTGATTGCGGCGGCGAACCTGATTCGGCGCATGGGTGCGCGGGTGCATGAGGCGGCGGCGATTATTGATTTGCCGGAGCTGGGTGGGGCGCAGCGGTTGGAAGATATGGGGATTCCGACGTTTTGCCTGACGCAGTTTGCGTTGGACGATAAGTAACGCGGCGTCTGTACCGACGCCATCGCGGGCAAGCCCGCTCCCACAGGTCCATTGGTGTACGCAAAATCTGTGAACACCCTTGATTCCTGTGGGAGCGGGCTTGCCCGCGATGGCGTCAGTGCAGACGCTACAAAGCAATCGGCTTACGCCCCGCAAACGAATGCGCCAACGTCCCGCCATCGACCAATTCCAGCTCGCCACCCAAGGGCACGCCATGGGCGATGCGCGAGGCGATCAGGCCTTTATTGCTCAGCAACTGGGCGATGTAGTGCGCCGTGGCTTCACCTTCCACCGTCGGGTTGGTGGCGAGGATGACCTCAGTGAACGTGCCCGCTTCTTCAATCCGCGCCAGCAGTTGCGGAATGCCGATGGCGTCCGGGCCCAAGCCGTCGAGCGGCGACAGGTGGCCCTTGAGCACGAAGTAGCGCCCACGAAAGCCCGTCTGCTCCACCGCATAGACATCCATCGGCCCTTCCACCACGCAGAGCAAGGTGTCGTCGCGACGGGTATCGGCGCATTGCGGGCACAGATCGTCTTCGGTCAGCGTGCGGCACAGCCGGCAGTGGCCCACGCCATCCATGGCCTGGCTCAGCGCCAGGGCCAGGCGCGAGCCACCGCTGCGATCACGCTCGAGCAGCTGCAACGCCATGCGTTGGGCAGTTTTCTGACCGACACCGGGCAAAATTCGCAGGGCGTCGATCAGTTGGCGAATCAGAGGGCTGAAGCTCATGGGGAAAAGTCCGACAAAACAACGAGACGCGGTTTATACCCGCGCCTCCCCTTGAGCGTCAAATAGCAGCGTCAAATGGCAGGGCCAATTATTCGGCCTGCGCGACCCGAACCACCAGTTTGCCGAAGTTGCGTCCTTCCAGCAGGCCGATGAACGCCTCGGGCGCATTCTCCAGGCCATCGACGACGTCTTCGCGGAATTTCACCTTGCCGTCGCGCACCCAGGGCGCCATGGCGCTGATGAACTCCGGCTGACGATCGCCGTAGTCGTCGAACACGATGAAGCCCTGGATTCGCACCCGCTTGGTCAGCACGGTGCGCTGCAGTTGCGGCAGTTGATCCGGCCCGGTCGCTGCCTCGTGAGCGTTGTACGAAGCGATCAGGCCGCAGAGCGGAATCCGCGCCTTGGGGTTGAGCAGCGGCAGCACCGCATCGAACACCTTGCCGCCGACGTTTTCGTAATAAATGTCGATGCCGTCAGGGCAAGCCTGAGCCAGCTCATCGGCGAAGCGGGCGCTCTTGTGATCGATGCAGGCATCGAAGCCCAGTTCCTCGACCACGTAACGGCACTTTTTCTCACCACCGGCCACGCCGACCACCCGCAAGCCTTTGATCTTCGCCACCTGGCCGACCACCGATCCCACCGCACCGGACGCGGCCGCGACCACCAGGGTTTCACCGGCCTTGGGCTGGCCGATGTCCATCAGCCCCATGTAGGCGGTCATGCCCGGCATGCCCAGGACGCCCAGCGCCATCGACGGACTCGGCAGCCCGGACGGCACCGGAATGATGTTGCGACCGTCGCTGAGGCTGTGGCTCTGCCAGCCGGTGGCGCCGACCACCAGGTCACCTTCGTGGAATTTCGGATTCAGCGAGCGCTCGACCCGGCTGACCGCCCCACCGGTCATCACTTCGCCGATTTCCACGGGTGCGGCGTAGGATGGCGCGTCACTCATGCGCCCGCGCATGTAGGGGTCCAGCGACAGATAAAGGGTCTTGAGCAGCACCTGACCGTCGGCCAGGTCCGGCAGCGCTTGCCTTTCCAGGCGGAAATTCTCCGGCGTCGGCGCGCCTGTCGGGCGCGATGCCAGGACGATACGTTGGTTGAGGGTCAATGCTTCAGGCATGTGAGCGTCTCCTTGTACGAAGAATTTGGTGATATAGGGAGCAGACCGTTGTGGCGGGGTCGCGTTCGATGTTTGTGCCGTGCACGGAGTATTCATCGTTGATCGTTTATCGTGGATAGGCAATCCGGGACGTGGCTTTGCAGTGCACGTGCAAAGGATCGGTCAGGGTTTGAAGCCCTGGGCGAGCAACCAACTGCGAACCACCCGCCCCTGCTCCACCGTCAACCCCGCCAGTGCCTGCTCCGCCGGTTCGGTACGCAACCGCCGCACCAACGGCGCCAACTCGATCCCTTGCACATGCCAGATACCCAATGGCTGATCGGCCGTGATCACCACCTCGGCTTCGTCGACAAAGCCCTCCCTGAGCACCGGCGCGCGCTCGATCCTCAGCGCGTTGAAATCCGCCTCGGCATGCGCAACCACGGCATCCGGCCACTGTCGCCGCGCCTGCCAGAACGGTTGCCCGGACCAACGCTGCTCATCGGCATAAAAATCGCGCCCGATCCGCGCAAACCGCAAAAACAATTGCTCGACCCGCTGCTGATGAAAGCGTTGGGCCAACGCCGCTCGTTCGGGTTTACGCAACAGGGTGTTGATCACCGTGGGGGCCTGTAACGCCGAAGACAACGACTGAAAAATCCCGTTGCCCGACAGCGGATCCACCGCCATTGCCGCATCGCCGACCCGAATCCAGTGAGCGCCACAGACCTGTGGACTCACAATTGCCGTGCTGCTGCGGGCATGCAGCTGTAGATCGTCCTCAGGCCCGGCCGCAAAAAACGCCCGGGCCAACGCCGAACCCTGGCGCCGCAGACGACAGTAGTCGAGCAATTGCGCCTTGCCGGGCAATTCGGCGCTGGCGACGTCGACCGTCCATTGCCAGTAACACTGACCGTCCGCCCGTCGCGCCATCCAGGCCCAGCCATCCTCAAGACTTTCCACGGCGCTGGCGGTGGTGCCCGGCGTGCCTTGCCAGCGATTGAGCAGGCTGACCGTCTCCGGCCCGCGCAGGCCTTTGCCCAGCGCTGGCGCCTGACGCCCTCGCGCCTCCACCAGAAAGTCCGCCAGCAGTGCCGGACGCCCTTCGAGCTCGACCCGATGTCCCGCCGCCGACGAGTTAACCGTCAACACCCGCGCTTCGATCAGCTCGACGCCCGCCAGGCGCAGGTCCTCGCGCAGGCCTCGATCAAAGCTCGGGCGATCCACCAGGTATTCGATGTTTTGCGCATGCTGCTGGCCGTTCCACGACACCTGCCGCTGGGAAGGCAGCGCCGCATCCGCCAGCGCCTGAGTCAGCCCCGCGCCGCGCAACGCCTCGAGCACCCGCACGGAAACGCCTTCCAGCGCGGCAAAGCGGCGCCACTCACTGACCAGTGTTACCGGATAACCGAGCCGCCGCAGCCCCAGCGCGACCGCCGCACCTGCTGGCCCGGCGCCAAGAATCAAAATCATCGCCCGAAGCGCCGTTCAGGGCCGCGATAACGGGCATGTTCTTGCAACCATTCGATGACCTGTGGGTTGCTCGCTTCGGGATGCGCCACCAGGAAACCGGCAATGTGCCCGCTCAAGGCCGCACACCCCAGGCTCGCGCCGGACTGACCCGGATACGTCCCATGCACACAGGCCGCAAAATCCGCCTGGGCGCTGTTGAGCCACGACCATTCCTGTTCGGCGCACCGCGCATCGCCGGTGACCCGCAGCACCTGTGGATAATTCGCCGGGAACACACCTTCGCCCTGGGCCGGACTGGACGCACACAGCAGAATACCCCGAGCCACCGCCGCGGCGCAGGCTTCGCGCAACAGGCTGCGATCCTGACGCAGGCCCAGGCTCAGATTGATCAGGCGCACGTCCTGCGCCACCAGCCAGTCGATGGCCGTGGCGATCTGCAAGGCGCTGGTGACACCCCGCTGGTCGAACACCTGGCCCACGCAAAATACCGCTGCCGGCGCCCGGCGACCGATGGCCTCGATCACGGCGCTGCCGTGGCCGAGCGGATCATCGTGCAGATCGCTTTCTGCCAGCCCATCTGCCAGCAACGAGAATCGTCGCCCGGCGACCACCTGCACCCGCTGCGCCGCCGAGTGACCACTGTCCACCACGCCAATGCGCAACTCAGGCTTCATGCGGCACCGTTTTCGAGGTCAGCACGCCGTCGAGCAATTCAAAGCGCAGATCGGCATCGGCCAGGGTCGAGGGACGATGGCTGATCAGGATGCGCGTACGTCCGGCAAACAGGCGGTCGATGGCCTCGATCACTTCGCGCTCGGTGGCTTCGTCCACCGCCGAGGTGGCCTCGTCCAGCACCAGGATCAGTGGGTCCTGCAACAACGCCCGGGCAATGGCGATGCGTTGTTTTTGCCCGCCGGACAATTGTTGGCCGCGCTCGCCCAATGGACTGTCGAGGCCTTCGGGCAATGAGGCGATCAGGCTGTCGAGTTGCGCCAGCCGCGCCACTTCGGCGATCGCTTCGCGGCTGGCATCCGGTACGGCGTAGGCCAGGTTGTCGGCGAGGCTGCCACGGAACAGCACGATGTCCTGGCTGACCACGGCAATTCGCCGACGCAGCTGGAACAGGTCCAGGTCGCGCAAGTCGACCTCCCCCAGCAACACCCGGCCGGACTGCGGATCGTGGTGCCGTTGCAGCAGGTCGATCAGGGTCGATTTACCGACCCCGGAGCCACCGCTCAGGGCAACTTTCAAGCCATAGGGGATACGCGCTTCGATGCCGCGCAAGGTCGTCGGGCGACCCGGGTGGCTGAAGTGCACGTCGTCGAAACGCAGCTCGCCGGAGCTCGGCATCGGCCGCGGCGTAACCGGCGTGAGCACGGTCGGCTCTTCGCCGCGCAGCTCCATGACCCGCCCCAGGCTGACGGTCATCCGTTGAATCGCGACGTACAGGCCCAGCAGGCTCTGAACCGGCCCCACTGCCATGCCCAGGTAGGTGGAAAACGCGATCAGCGCACCCAGTTGCCAGGTCCCCTGCACCACCCAGTAACCGCCAATCAAAAACGCACAAGCCCGCGACAGCGACGTCAGCGTGCCCGGTACGGCCTGGGTGAAGAACTCGGTCACTTGCAGGCGCAGCAACTGGCTCATATAGCCCTGCCCCAAGGTCTCCAGGCGTCGCGCTTCACGCTGCTGCTGACCGGCAGCCTGGATGAATTTCATTACCGGCAAGGTCTCGACCATGAACGATGACATGTCCGCCGAGCGCTCGCGCAACTGCCGCACATCGCGTTCGACCTTGCGCCGCATCCAGCGCAGCCAGAGCACGTCGAGGGGTATCAGCACCAGTGCCAGCAACGAGAGTTTCCAGGACAGGGTCACCAGCATCGCCACCGCGACCACCAGGCCGATCACGCTCGACACTGCCGAAAACAGCGAGTCCACGGCAAAACGCTGGATCTCCGCGACGTCGCCATCGAGGCGCGACATCAGGTCACCGATGCGCCGCTGGCCGTAGAAGTTCGGCGACAGGGTTTGCAAATGCCGATAAAGGTCATCGCGCAGGGCAAACAGAATCCGCCCGGACAGCCGCGTGTGCAGGTAACGATTGATGCCCGACAGCAGCGTGCCGAGCAACCCGGCCACGATCATCAGCCCGGCGATCAGCACCAGCATGGAAAAGTCGCGCGCCAACAGGCCGTCGTCGATCAGCAGCTTGGTCAGCCAGGGTTGCACCAGCACCAGCGCCGAGGCACAGGCCGACAAGCCGAGCAGCCCGGCAATCGCCAGCCGATGGGGGCGCACAAAGCTGTAGAGCCAGCGCAGCGCCGCTTGCAGGGCTGCGGGATTCTGGCTGTGGATCAGCCGAACGAGCAAGCGCTGCATCACGAGCGCAACTGTTTGAGCTTGCGATACAGGGTCGCGCGGCTGATGCCCAAGGCATCGGCGGCGGCCGAGACATTGCCTTGATGAGTGTCCAGGGACTGGCGGATCAGCTCCAGTTCGTTTTCGCGAATGCTCCCCGATTGAGGGCGGTCGGTGGCGGTCAACTCGTCGAGCATGCTGTCGGGCAAGTGATCGAGGGTGAGCACCGTATCGCCCGGTTCACGCATGGCCAGCGCGGTGCGCAGGACCATCTCCAGCTGGCGGATGTTGCCCGGCCAGTGATAGCCGCCGAGCAAGCGGCTCAGGTCGTCATGCAGGACCATCGTCGGCGCGTCGAGCCTGGCCAGCAAGCGAGCGACCAGGGCGCTGAAATCGTCGCGTTCGCGCAGGGCCGGGAGCATCACGCTGATGCCGTTGACCCGGTAGAACAGGTCTTCGCGAAAGTGCTTTTCTTCCACCAGACGCTTGAGGTCGCGGTGGGTGGCGCAGATCAGTGCGACGTCGATGTCTTGCTCTTCGCCAGCCCCCAGCGGGGCGACTTTGCGATCCTGCAGCACGCGCAACAGACGTGCTTGCAAAGCCAGGGGCATGTCGCCGATTTCGTCGAGGAACAAGGTGCCGCCGTGGGCCTGTTGCAAACGTCCGATCATGCCGCCACGCCGGGAGCCGGTGAACGCGCCTTCGCGATAGCCGAACAGTTCCGACTCGATCAGGCCTTCGGGGATCGCCGCGCAGTTCACCGCGACGAAGGGTTTATCGCAGCGGGCGCCGGCCATGTGCAAGGCACGGGCAATGACTTCCTTGCCGGTACCGGTTTCGCCCAGCAGCAACACCGGCAGTTCATTGGCCAGGCCTTGGCGGGCCATGCGCAAGGCCCGGGCATAACGGACGTTGCTGCCGGCCAGGGCTTCGAGGTCCGGTTGCGGTTTGGCGGTCTTGGCGGTGGTGCGCGGCGGCGTACTGACGTTGATCGACCGCTGCGGCGCACGCAACGTCTTGTAGAAGAATTCGCCTTTGGCGGTCTGCAGGCTGCCGACACCGCCCTGTTGCAGGCGCGATAGCAGTTGCAGGCCGTCGACCCCGAGAAACTCTTCGCAGCGTCGACCGACCAGCGCCGCACGTTCGGCACGCAGCAACTGGCAGGCCTGGGCACTGACCGCGAGGATTTGCCCGCCGAGGCTCACCGCCAGCAGGCCTTGCCAAGGGGATTCGAGGTATTGCCGCCGGCTGTGGAACGCCAGGACGATTTCGTCCGGATAGCTTGTGTTGAAGACGCGGCTTTCGATCTGGCTGACGGCCATGGCCAGCAGCGCGGTGCTGTCGTGGACCCGGCCCAGCGGGCCTTCACGGGTCAGGTCGAGCACGCCGAGGATGTCGCCCTGGGGGCAATGGATCGGCACCGAGGTGCAGGAGAAATCGGTCAAACGATCGAGGTAATGTTCGCCGCAATCGATCAGCGTTGGCCGGGCTTCCACCAGCGCGGTGCCCAGGGCATTGGTGCCGCGAACGGCTTCGCTCCAGCAGGCGCCGAGGGTGATGTCTTGCAGGCCGCTACCCTTGAGGCGATCGGCGCGTCCTTCGACGGCCAGGATGGTGGCGTCGGAATTGGCGAGGATGATCAGCCCTTCCTTGCCCTGGCGTTCGGCCAGGTAATCGATCGCCGGCAATGCCGCGTCGATCAGCAGACGGTTGCTCGCCAACAGCAGGTCCAGGCTGGCGCTCGATTCCAGCGCCAGTTCGTGCTTGGCATTGAAATGCACGCCATGGCTGAGGCTGCGTCGCCACGAGGCATCGATTTCCGCCCGCAACACACCATCCGGGACTTCGCCCTCGAGATGGAGTTTTTCCCGGGCCAGCCGGGCTTCGCGGTGCGGCTTGGGTGGAGTTGTTTTTATCAGCGTCATCAAGCGCTCCGGAGCGGTCCGCTTTGCGCTTATTCAAGTTCAGCGCCCTGGCGCAATCTTTACGTTAACGTCAGGGCGATGGCAAGTGCCTTCCAGCACTTGTGTTCCGTCAGGTGGACCGCGTTATCGTTCTTCGCTGGCAAGCCAGCTCCTACAGGTTCGGCGTTGTTCACAAATCTGCGGTACAACCCGGTCACTGTAGGAGCTGGCTTGCCAGCGAAAGCGCCCTCCCAGACACCACAAAACTCAGATCGTCCACACCTCGGAATTCACAAAAAACGCCCGCGCATTGTCCTCCAGACTCTCCAGATGATACCCCCCCTCCTGCACAATCAAACACGGCAACCCAAGGCTGCGAATCCGCTCGCCCAGCCGCGCAAACCCGTCCCGGGTCACCGCCACCTTGCTCTGCGGATCCAGCTCGAAAATATCGAAGCCCAGGGACAGCACCAGCACCTCGGCGCCGAAGTCCTTCACCGCCGCCAACGCCACCTCCAGTTGCTCCAGGAAGTGCGCCTCACTCGCGCCATGGGCCATTGGCAGGTTCAGGTTGCACCCCTCGCCCTTGCCACTCCCACGCTCATCGGCAAACCCGGCCACCCCCGGATAGAAGTTGGTCGGATCGCCATGCACCGAGACATACAGCACATCATCGCGGTCATAGAAGATCTCCTGGATCCCCTGCCCGTGGTGCATGTCGGTGTCGAGCACCGCGACTCGCGCAAAACCGCCGCGCAACACCTGCGCCGCGACCGCCGCGTTATTCACATAGCAAAACCCGCCTGCCGCTTCGGCCCGGGCATGATGACCCGGCGGACGGCACAAGGCGTAAGCGGCAGGTTCGCCGTCGAGCAATGCCTGGGCGCCGGCGACAGCGCTCTGTGCCGACCAATAGGCCGAACGCCAGGTTTGCTCGCCCACCGGGCAACTGCCGTCCGCCAGGTAACGGGCGGCCTGGGCGAGAATCCCGCGCAAGGCGTTGGGCTCGCGCACGAAGATGTTCGACATCACCTCATCGCCCCAGTCTTCGGGAATTTCCTTCCAGCGCTGATGGGCTTCCTGCAGGAACGCCAGGTAGGGGGCGCCGTGGACCGCCAGCAGCGGATCGAGCCCGGCATCGATTGGTTGCTCGACCGTAAACCCAGGGAGCGCGAGGCCTGCACCAAGCGTTGAGCGCGCTCGGGCACTTCCTGCGGCGTACGCATTTGCCCGCGGGAGTAGTAGCTGCGTGGATGGTGAAGCAATTGTTCGGGATGGAAAAAACTGCGCATGGGATTAATACCTGTCAGTTAACATAAATCTTGAAACCGGGTGCGTTCAACTGTGGGAGCGAGCTTGCTCGCGATGAGGTCAGCACATTCAATATTGATGGCGACTGATCCACCGCTATCGTCGGAACGCCGCCCGGAGCAAGCTCGCTCCCACAGGGATTGTATTTATTCAGTTCTTCCAGCGCGGGACAGCACGGCGTTGAGCAATACATCGGTGCCCTGACGCACGTCTTCGGGAAGCACATCTTCGGCTTCGTTGTGGCTCAGACCACCGACACACGGGATGAACACCATCGCCGTCGGGCAGAACCGCGCCAGGTGAATCGCGTCATGCCCGGCACCACTGACAATCGATTGCTGAGCGTAGCCCAGCGCATCCACCGCCTGCTGCACGGCCGCCACGCAATCGGCGTCGAAAGGCGTCGCCGGGCTGATCCAGTGGGGCGTGATCGTCAGCTTCAGGCCGCGACCGTCGGCAATCGCCTGCAGTCGCGCACGCACCTGCTGTTCCATGGCCTCGATGGCTTCATCGCGGTGATGACGCAGGTCGACGGTGAAATTCACCAACCCCGGAATGGTGTTGCGCGACGACTTGTTGATGCTCAACTCGCCGACGGTGGTCAGCCCCTCGGGGGCGAAATCACCGGCCAGCCCTTCGATCAGCTCGCGGCGGAAAACTTCGTGAGCTTCACCAGCGATCAGCTCGGCGGCAATCTATCGCCGCTGACATTGTTTCGCGACCAGCAAGGGTTCACCGGCAAAATCGTTGCGTCATCGACGAGTTTCGAAGAGATTTATCGCTTGATCTGCGCAGGTTTTGGTATTGGCAGTCTGCCGACACACCTGGTGCGGCGGGATGTCGAGCAAGGGTTGCTCTGGCGTTTGCCGCCGGAAGACGGGGTGGTGGATTTCGATATCCAGCTGTTGTGGAATCGCGAGCAGAAGATGAGCCAGGCCAAAACCGTGTTCCTCGACAGCTTCCAGCACCGGCTCAGCATTCGTGAGCCTGTGCTGTGAAGCCTCGATCAGTCAGACGTGAGGGTCGCCTGGCTTTTTGCTCGGCGTGGCGTATTGCGGCTTCAGGTGGCCGTCCTGATCGAGCAGCCAGGCGTCCATGATCTGCCGCACCACGGGACCGGCGACGCGACCACCGGCCTCGCCGTTTTCGATCATCACCGAGATGACGATCTTCGGATGCTCGGCTGGCGCGAAGCCGACGAACAAGGCGTTATCGCGGTTACGCTCCAGGGTTTTCGCGCGGTTGTAGCGCTCGCCCTGCTTGATCGCCACCACCTGCGCGGTCCCGCTCTTGCCGGCGATGCGGTACTGCGCGCCCGCCGCTGCCGCCCGGGCAATCCCGCGCGCGTCGTGCATCACCATCTGCATGCCATGGTTGACCTGTTCCCAGTCACGGGGGTCCTTGAGCAGGATGTTCGGCATCGGATGCTCATCCACCGGCGCGGTGCCATCCACCGTCATGGCAAGGTGCGGTCGATTCCAGACCCCCTTGTTGGCGATCAACGCAGTGGCCTGGGCCAGTTGCAGTGGCGTGACCTGCATGTAGCCCTGGCCGATGCCGAGGATCACCGTTTCGCCGGGGAACCACGGCTGGCGGCGCGTGGCGCGCTTCCAGGCCTGGGACGGCATCAGCCCGGCAGACTCTTCGAACATGTCCAGCGAGACCTTCTCGCCGAGGCCGAACATGGCCATGTAGTCGTGCAGGCGGTCGATGCCCAGCTTGTGGGCCAGGTCGTAGAAGTAGGTGTCGTTGGAGCGCATGATCGCTGCGTCCATGTCCACCCAGCCATCGCCGCTGTGGTTCCAGTTGCGGTATTTGTGATCGAAGTCCGGCAACTGGTAATAACCCGGATCGTAGACGCGGGTCTGCGGGGTGACCACGCCGGCGTCGAGGCCGGCAATCGCCACTTCCGGCTTGATGGTCGAGCCGGGGGCATAGAGGCCGCGCAGCACGCGGTTGAACAGCGGCCGGTCGATGGAGTCGTGCAGCGCCGCGTATTCCTTGAAGCTGATGCCCGTCACGAACAGGTTCGGGTCGAAGCTTGGCTTGCTGACCATGGCCAACACTTCGCCGGTCGACGGGTCAAGTGCGACCACTGAACCGCGACGATCACCCAACGCCTCCTCGGCGGCTTCCTGCAGTTTTACATCCAGGCTCAGGACGATGTTTTTGCCGGGGATCGGATCGGTGTGCTTGAGCACGCGCAGCACCCGGCCCTGAGCGTTGGTTTCGACTTCTTCGTAACCGACGTGGCCGTGCAATTGCGACTCGTAGAATTTCTCGATGCCGGTCTTGCCGATGGATTGGGTGCCACGGTATTCCACCGTGTCCAGGACCTTGGATTCTTTCTCGTTGATCCGGCCGACGTAGCCGATCGAATGGGCGAAGTGCGCGCCCATCGGGTAGTGACGAACGAACTGCGGCTCGACGTCGATCCCTGGCAGACGGAACTCGTTCACGGCCAGTACCGCGATCTGTTCTTCGCTGAGTTCGTAGAACAGCGTGACGGGTACGAACGGATGGTGTGCCTGCTTCATGGCCTTGTCGAACAGCGTGCGGCTTTCGGCGGGTAAATGCAGGAGGTTGACCACCTGGTCCAGCTCTTCCTTGATATCGGAAGCGCGTTCGCGAGTAATAGTCAGGTTGAAGCTGGGGCGGTTGTCTGCCAGGACCACGCCGTTGCGGTCATAGATCAGCCCTCTGGTGGGGGTGATCGGCAATACGTGCACGCGGTTGTTTTCGGAGATCGTCGAATGGTAGTCGAATTCGAGTACCTGCAGGACGTACAGGCGTACGACCAAGGCGCAGGTAATGGCGGCGACGAACAAGGCGCAGGCCATCAGTCGTTTGTTGACCAGGCGCGTCTCTTGTTCGTGGTCCTTGATCGGTATCGGTCCGGGCATTTGTGCAACAGCTCTTTGACTTTAAAGGGAGCCCCGTCCTCAGGCTTGAAATCAGTCCGTTAAAAAACGAGCTGCACCATACCAAAAACCGCGCGGTCACTTTAGTGCGATTTGCTCAAAGGGCGGTCCTTGAGGGGCAGTTTGCGGCTCACTCGTGCCTTTCCCTCAAGATTGATATTCCGATTCATGCATTTTTCTTGCTGTAGCGCCTGTAGATACTGGGTGCATGTCATTCCCTTTGTGCTATCTGGAGTCTTTCATGCACCCACGTTTTAAACGATTACTCGGCTCGAATGGATTTTCCATCGGACTGGAGTTGCCGCTGGATAATGATTGGTCCAGCGATGGGCAGCGACTGCGGATCGCCGAGGACAGGCCGTTCGGCGTTCCCGATCTGAAGCAGCACGCGGCCATGGCACGCCTGGCTGACCAGTCGGGTTTCCGCGCCCTGTGGGTGCGTGACGTGCCGGTTTACGACCCCCACTTCGGCGATGCCGCACAGGTGTTCGAAACCTTTTCCTACCTGGGCTACCTGGCGGGGATCACCGATAACATCATGCTGGGCACGGCGGCGGTGGTGCTGCCACTGCGTCAGCCCTGGCTCACGCTCAAGTCCGCCAACAGCGTCGATGAATTGAGTGACGGGCGCTTGCTGCTGGGTGTGGCCAGTGGTGACCGGCCGATGGAATATCCGTTGTTTGGGGTGGACTATGAACAGCGGGGAGAGATCTTTCGCGAGACGGTTGAGTTGTTGCGCAGTCAAGGTGAAGGGCGATTGCCTGAAGGTGCCCGGTTGCTTCCCGAACGGGATCAGCCGGTGCCGTTGCTGGTAGCCGGTCTTGGTCAACAATCCCCGGCATGGATTGGCCAACACATGGACGGTTGGCTTGCCTACCCCGGTACCCCGGATGAACATCGTCGTCGAGCGGGGCTTTGGCGGGAAGTCGGCGCTGATAAACCCTATATCAGTTTCGTGCACCTGGACCTGGCGGCCAATCCCCATGCGCCGATGCGCCGTGTGCGTTTCGGTGGCAGCTGTGGGCGGCTGGCCCTGATTGATGAGCTTCAGGCTTTGCGTGAGGCGGGGGTGCAGCATGTTGGCTTGCATGTGCGTCGCAGCGAACGACCGGTGGCCGAGGTTATCGAAGAGATCGCCGAGTACGTGCTGCCGAAGTTTCACTGATGCTGTCGAGACCAGGGGTAGCCGTTGGGTTATCCCTTTTTTCGTGTGTAGGAGCGAGCTTGCTCCGGGCGGCGATCCGACGAAGAACTTCAGGACAGCGCGGGGTGTCAGGAGGCCAGCGTCATCGTTGGCGACCATCGCGAGCGAGCTCGCTCCTACACACAAACAGCGGGCAAAAACAAAACCCCTACCTGCATACGCAGATAGGGGTTTCGGAATTTAATCTTGACGATGACCTACTCTCACATGGGGAAACCCCACACTACCATCGGCGATGCATCGTTTCACTGCTGAGTTCGGGATGGGATCAGGTGGTTCCAATGCTCTATGGTCGTCAAGAAATTCGGGTACTGAGTCGTGACCAGTTGGCCTCGCTTCAGCAAATTGGGTATGTGATAGCTTTCGGTGTTTGCAAGATTCGAACTTTCGGTTCGTTTCGTCTTCACACACCGCAATCTGGTGCCTTTTCAGGCTCACAAATTGCTTGGGTGTTATATGGTCAAGCCTCACGGGCAATTAGTATTGGTTAGCTCAACGCCTCACAGCGCTTACACACCCAACCTATCAACGTCGTAGTCTTCGACGGCCCTTCAGGGGACTCAAGGTCCCAGTGAGATCTCATCTTGAGGCTAGTTTCCCGCTTAGATGCTTTCAGCGGTTATCTATTCCGAACATAGCTACCCGGCAATGCCACTGGCGTGACAACCGGAACACCAGAGGTTCGTCCACTCCGGTCCTCTCGTACTAGGAGCAGCCCCTCTCAAATCTCAAACGTCCACGGCAGATAGGGACCGAACTGTCTCACGACGTTCTAAACCCAGCTCGCGTACCACTTTAAATGGCGAACAGCCATACCCTTGGGACCGGCTTCAGCCCCAGGATGTGATGAGCCGACATCGAGGTGCCAAACACCGCCGTCGATATGAACTCTTGGGCGGTATCAGCCTGTTATCCCCGGAGTACCTTTTATCCGTTGAGCGATGGCCCTTCCATACAGAACCACCGGATCACTAAGACCTACTTTCGTACCTGCTCGACGTGTCTGTCTCGCAGTCAAGCGCGCTTTTGCCTTTATACTCTACGACCGATTTCCGACCGGTCTGAGCGCACCTTCGTACTCCTCCGTTACTCTTTAGGAGGAGACCGCCCCAGTCAAACTACCCACCATACACTGTCCTCGATCCGGATAACGGACCTGAGTTAGAACCTCAAAGTTGCCAGGGTGGTATTTCAAGGTTGGCTCCACGCGAACTGGCGTCCACGCTTCAAAGCCTCCCACCTATCCTACACAAGCAAATTCAAAGTCCAGTGCAAAGCTATAGTAAAGGTTCACGGGGTCTTTCCGTCTAGCCGCGGATACACTGCATCTTCACAGCGATTTCAATTTCACTGAGTCTCGGGTGGAGACAGCGCCGCCATCGTTACGCCATTCGTGCAGGTCGGAACTTACCCGACAAGGAATTTCGCTACCTTAGGACCGTTATAGTTACGGCCGCCGTTTACCGGGGCTTCGATCAAGAGCTTCGCGTTAGCTAACCCCATCAATTAACCTTCCGGCACCGGGCAGGCGTCACACCCTATACGTCCACTTTCGTGTTTGCAGAGTGCTGTGTTTTTAATAAACAGTCGCAGCGGCCTGGTATCTTCGACCGGCATGGGCTTACGCAGTAAATGCTTCACCCTCACCGGCGCACCTTCTCCCGAAGTTACGGTGCCATTTTGCCTAGTTCCTTCACCCGAGTTCTCTCAAGCGCCTTGGTATTCTCTACCCAACCACCTGTGTCGGTTTGGGGTACGGTTCCTGGTTACCTGAAGCTTAGAAGCTTTTCTTGGAAGCATGGCATCAACCACTTCGTGTTCTAAAAGAACACTCGTCATCAGCTCTCGGCCTTAGAATCCCGGATTTACCTAAGATTCCAGCCTACCACCTTAAACTTGGACAACCAACGCCAAGCTGGCCTAGCCTTCTCCGTCCCTCCATCGCAATAACCAGAAGTACAGGAATATTAACCTGTTTTCCATCGACTACGCTTTTCAGCCTCGCCTTAGGGACCGACTAACCCTGCGTCGATTAACGTTGCGCAGGAAACCTTGGTCTTTCGGCGTGGGTGTTTTTCACACCCATTGTCGTTACTCATGTCAGCATTCGCACTTCTGATACCTCCAGCAAGCTTCTCAACTCACCTTCACAGGCTTACAGAACGCTCCTCTACCGCATCACCTAAGTGATACCCGTAGCTTCGGTGTATGGTTTGAGCCCCGTTACATCTTCCGCGCAGGCCGACTCGACTAGTGAGCTATTACGCTTTCTTTAAAGGGTGGCTGCTTCTAAGCCAACCTCCTAGCTGTCTAAGCCTTCCCACATCGTTTCCCACTTAACCATAACTTTGGGACCTTAGCTGACGGTCTGGGTTGTTTCCCTTTTCACGACGGACGTTAGCACCCGCCGTGTGTCTCCCATGCTCGGCACTTGTAGGTATTCGGAGTTTGCATCGGTTTGGTAAGTCGGGATGACCCCCTAGCCGAAACAGTGCTCTACCCCCTACAGTGATACATGAGGCGCTACCTAAATAGCTTTCGAGGAGAACCAGCTATCTCCGAGCTTGATTAGCCTTTCACTCCGATCCACAGGTCATCCGCTAACTTTTCAACGGTAGTCGGTTCGGTCCTCCAGTTAGTGTTACCCAACCTTCAACCTGCCCATGGATAGATCGCCCGGTTTCGGGTCTATTCCCAGCGACTAGACGCCCTATTAAGACTCGCTTTCGCTACGCCTCCCCTATTCGGTTAAGCTCGCCACTGAAAATAAGTCGCTGACCCATTATACAAAAGGTACGCAGTCACCCAACAAAGTGGGCTCCCACTGCTTGTACGCATACGGTTTCAGGATCTATTTCACTCCCCTCTCCGGGGTTCTTTTCGCCTTTCCCTCACGGTACTAGTTCACTATCGGTCAGTCAGTAGTATTTAGCCTTGGAGGATGGTCCCCCCATATTCAGACAAAGTTTCTCGTGCTCCGTCCTACTCGATTTCATGACTAAGAGATTTTCGCGTACAGGGCTATCACCCACTATGGCCGTACTTTCCAGAACGTTCCGCTAATCTCAAAGCCACTTAAGGGCTAGTCCCCGTTCGCTCGCCACTACTAAGGGAATCTCGGTTGATTTCTTTTCCTCAGGGTACTTAGATGTTTCAGTTCCCCTGGTTCGCTTCTTAAGCCTATGTATTCAGCTTAAGATACCTAACTTATGTTAGGTGGGTTCCCCCATTCAGACATCTCCGGATCAAAGTCTGTTTGCCGACTCCCCGAAGCTTTTCGCAGGCTACCACGTCTTTCATCGCCTCTGACTGCCAAGGCATCCACCGTATGCGCTTCTTCACTTGACCATATAACCCCAAGCAATCTGGTTATACTGTGAAGACGACATTCGCCGAAAATTCGATAATACTCAATTAAGAGCAACTCACAAATTTTACCTTAGCCTGATCCAACACCAGTGAAAGTGTTGTTCAGTCTATCTTTCTATCACATACCCAAATTTTTAAAGAACGATCTAATCAAAGACTAGAAATCAACATTTAGCCTTCATACGAAGGAAATGCTCATTTCTAAGCTTTCAACAAACAGAAGCAGTAGTGGTGGAGCCAAACGGGATCGAACCGTTGACCTCCTGCGTGCAAGGCAGGCGCTCTCCCAGCTGAGCTATGGCCCCGTATTTCTACAGGCGTTTCCCACACAAGCAAAATTGGTGGGTCTGGGCAGATTCGAACTGCCGACCTCACCCTTATCAGGGGTGCGCTCTAACCAACTGAGCTACAGACCCAATTTCGAGCTACTCAGGCCGACCTCACCCTGCTCTTTACCACAAAGCATGGGGTGCGCTCTAACCAACTAAGCTACAACCTGATTACGGGCTGCTTCTAAATCGTCTTCTTCAATGAATCAAGCAATTCGTGTGGGAACTTATGGAGCAGCTGATGTCGTCGATTAAGGAGGTGATCCAGCCGCAGGTTCCCCTACGGCTACCTTGTTACGACTTCACCCCAGTCATGAATCACACCGTGGTAACCGTCCTCCCGAAGGTTAGACTAGCTACTTCTGGTGCAACCCACTCCCATGGTGTGACGGGCGGTGTGTACAAGGCCCGGGAACGTATTCACCGCGACATTCTGATTCGCGATTACTAGCGATTCCGACTTCACGCAGTCGAGTTGCAGACTGCGATCCGGACTACGATCGGTTTTCTGGGATTAGCTCCACCTCGCGGCTTGGCAACCCTCTGTACCGACCATTGTAGCACGTGTGTAGCCCAGGCCGTAAGGGCCATGATGACTTGACGTCATCCCCACCTTCCTCCGGTTTGTCACCGGCAGTCTCCTTAGAGTGCCCACCATTACGTGCTGGTAACTAAGGACAAGGGTTGCGCTCGTTACGGGACTTAACCCAACATCTCACGACACGAGCTGACGACAGCCATGCAGCACCTGTCTCAATGTTCCCGAAGGCACCAATCCATCTCTGGAAAGTTCATTGGATGTCAAGGCCTGGTAAGGTTCTTCGCGTTGCTTCGAATTAAACCACATGCTCCACCGCTTGTGCGGGCCCCCGTCAATTCATTTGAGTTTTAACCTTGCGGCCGTACTCCCCAGGCGGTCAACTTAATGCGTTAGCTGCGCCACTAAGAGCTCAAGGCTCCCAACGGCTAGTTGACATCGTTTACGGCGTGGACTACCAGGGTATCTAATCCTGTTTGCTCCCCACGCTTTCGCACCTCAGTGTCAGTATCAGTCCAGGTGGTCGCCTTCGCCACTGGTGTTCCTTCCTATATCTACGCATTTCACCGCTACACAGGAAATTCCACCACCCTCTACCATACTCTAGCTTGTCAGTTTTGAATGCAGTTCCCAGGTTGAGCCCGGGGATTTCACATCCAACTTAACAAACCACCTACGCGCGCTTTACGCCCAGTAATTCCGATTAACGCTTGCACCCTCTGTATTACCGCGGCTGCTGGCACAGAGTTAGCCGGTGCTTATTCTGTCGGTAACGTCAAGACAGCAACGTATTAGGTAACTGCCCTTCCTCCCAACTTAAAGTGCTTTACAATCCGAAGACCTTCTTCACACACGCGGCATGGCTGGATCAGGCTTTCGCCCATTGTCCAATATTCCCCACTGCTGCCTCCCGTAGGAGTCTGGACCGTGTCTCAGTTCCAGTGTGACTGATCATCCTCTCAGACCAGTTACGGATCGTCGCCTTGGTGAGCCATTACCTCACCAACTAGCTAATCCGACCTAGGCTCATCTGATAGCGCAAGGCCCGAAGGTCCCCTGCTTTCTCCCGTAGGACGTATGCGGTATTAGCGTCCGTTTCCGAGCGTTATCCCCCACTACCAGGCAGATTCCTAGGCATTACTCACCCGTCCGCCGCTCTCAAGAGAAGCAAGCTTCTCTCTACCGCTCGACTTGCATGTGTTAGGCCTGCCGCCAGCGTTCAATCTGAGCCATGATCAAACTCTTCAGTTCAAACATCTTTGGGTTTTTAAGAAACCCTAAACTTGGCTCAGCAATCGTTGGTTACATCTTTGATTTCTCGCGGAGTAACTTGTGATGCTGATAATCTTGTTGACTATCAGTCTGACTCCACAAGCACCCACACGAATTGCTTGATTCAGTTGTTAAAGAGCGGTTGGTTAAGAACTTTCGTCTCAACCGAGGCGCGCATTCTACGCTTTCCTCTGCTGCTGTCAAGCGGTTATTTTCAGAAGTTTTCAAAGTTTCGCTTGGAAATCCTCAACAACTTCAACCACTTGCGCTTCCGATCTCTCGTCAGCGGGAGGCGAATTCTACAGCGTTACTCGCTGCTGTCAACACCTCTTTTTCTCCGCTTTCGACCGAGAAGATCGAACCGCTAAAAGAGCCAAACATCACCGCTCTTTCAACTCCTTCTGGGCTTCGATGAACTGAAGCAACTCGCTGCCGAAAACTGCGTAACTCTTTGTTTACCAAGGAGTTTTCCGTTTCGACTGCGCCGGAAGTGGGGCGAATTATAGACTTCCAGAATCTGCCGTCAACCCCTGATCAGGCATTTCTATCAAGATCGTCAAAAACACCGTGTATATATAGACGCGCCTGCAACGAATGCGCAGTATATTGCCCAACAATCAGCACTACACTCTCGTTTCCTACCTCGGACGATGCCACGCAATGAATGACCAGCCCCGCAGCCTTGCCTCGACCCTGTTCTCGGTGGGCCTGCTATTAATAGCCATGGCATCGATCCAGTCTGGAGCGTCCCTGGCCAAAAGCATGTTTCCCGTTGTGGGCGCTCAAGGGACCACCACCCTGCGCCTGGTTTTTGCCAGCGTGATCATGCTGCTCATTCTGCGCCCATGGCGGGCGACATTCACGGCGAAATCCCTGCGCACAGTGATTGTCTACGGCATGGCGCTGGGTGGCATGAACCTCCTCTTCTATATGTCCTTGCGCACCGTGCCCCTGGGCATCGCGGTGGCACTGGAGTTCACCGGCCCCCTGGCGGTTGCCATCTATGCCTCGCGCCGCGCCATCGATTTTGTCTGGATCGCCCTGGCTGCCGTCGGCCTGATGCTGTTGATACCGACTGGAGCCGCCTCCGCCAGTATCGACCTGGCAGGTGCCGGATATGCGTTGGGGGCGGGTGTCTGCTGGGCGGTGTATATCCTGTTCGGGCAAAAAGCCGGTGCCGACAATGGCGTGCAGACCGCAGCATTGGGAGTGATGATTGCCGCACTGTTCGTCGCCCCGATCGGCATCGCCCATGCGGGCGCCGCCCTGCTGACTCCGTCGCTGATCCCCATTGCCATTGGTGTCGCCCTGCTGTCCACCGCAGTGCCCTACACATTGGAGATGGTCGCCCTCACCCGCATGCCGGCCCGGACCTTTGGCACGCTGATGAGCATTGAACCTGCGTTCGGCGCATTGTCCGGCCTGTTGTTCCTTCAGGAATACCTCTCGCTGTCACAATGGATGGCTATCCTGTGCATCATTCTGGCATCCGTCGGTGCAACCATGACCATGGGCAACGCCGCCAAGCCCGCAATCGTGGCGGATTGATATCAGATTTTTAACGAGGGTCTGGTATTTATCGCGCAATTAGGCCATGTTTAGACCCGCAACGCGGTGCCAGACATGGATTTTCAAGGACAGGGACATCGGAGACGCTTCCAGCGCAAGCGAATACGGCAAGACCCGGGCATCAAGATCCGGGGACGCTATAAGGATAGTAATGAAACGAATTTTGATTCTGATCGCCGTGCTGGCGGTTGCGGGCTGCGCGGCGACGTCGAAACCCACGATCAAACATGGCAAGAAAGGGCTGCATATCAACTGTTCCGGACTGTCGTCTTCCTGGGACAAATGCTACACCAGCGCTGCAAACTCATGTGCGCCCAAGGGTTACAAGGTCATCGCCAAGTCGGGGGACTCGGTGGAAGAACCCGGCGATTATCCATTTGGTCTCAATCCTGCCGGCTACACCAGCCGCAGCATGATCGTCATCTGCAAATAGGCCGTCTGGTCAGGTTCGCGGACCTGCGATCTGGCGGCCAATCTCTTCATGACTGGACTTCAGCACCCTGCGCTGCAGGTCTGGAGTGGCCAACATCCGCGCCACGACCAACGCACCGATGCATTGCGACAGTATCGCCCAGGCCAGGCTGTCACTCTCCAGGACCTGCGCCCAACTCTCCTGCAGCCGACAAATCCAATGCTCAGCCTGCTGGCGAATCGTGATGTCCGAACGGGCAATCTCCGCGCCCAGGGCCGGTAACGCACAGCCGGCTCCCGGATGCTCGACATGGGCCATGGTCAGGTAATGCTTCAGGCAACGCTCAAGCTTGCCCCGGTCCTGGTCAGCCCCCAGCCGAGTCAGACTTTGGCTCAACTCGCGCTCGACGATTGACGCGAACAGTTCATCCTTCGACGAAAAATGGCTGTAAAAAGCCCCGCCACTCAAGCCGATCGCTTTCATCAAGCCGTCGACACCTACCGTTGCAAAACCGGATTGCTTGGCCGACTCCGCACTGCTTTGCAGCAGCTTCTCTTTGGTTTCCTGCTTGTGACTGGCCGAGTAACGCATTGCCTTGCCCTCAGAGTTGATCGACTTGACGCCTGCCGAATCGTAGCATAACGTTCGTTTAGTTAACGATCGTTTATCCAAAGGGATCTACCCATGAACAATAAGAAGGTCGTACTGGTTGTCGGCGCAGGGGATGCCACTGGCGGTGCCATCGCCAAGCGTTTTGCCCGGGAAGGTTTTGTGGCCTGTGTCACTCGGCGCAGCGCGGACAAACTCCAGCCACTGGTGGAGGCCATCCAGGCCAGTGGCGCACAAGCCCACGGATTCGCCTGCGATGCGCGCAAGGAAGAAGAGGTGATTGCGCTGGTCGAACAGATCGAAACCGAGATCGGGCCTATCGAAGCGTTCGTCTTCAACATCGGCGCCAATGTGCCGTGCAGCATTCTCGAAGAAACCGCCCGCAAGTATTTCAAGATCTGGGAAATGGCCTGTTTCTCAGGGTTTCTCAACGGCCGTGAAGTGGCCAAGCGCATGGCCAAGCGTCAACGCGGCACCATCCTGTTCACCGGCGCCACCGCCGGCTTGCGCGGTGCGGCAGGGTTTGCGGCCTTTGCCGGCGCCAAACACGGGATTCGCGCGCTGGCCCAAAGCATGGCCCGGGAACTGGGCCCGATGAATATTCACGTGGCCCATGTCGTCGTCGACGGCGCCATCGATACGGACTTCATCCGTGACAGCTTTCCGGAGAAATACGCGACCAAGGAGCAGGACGGCATCCTCAACCCCGAGCACATCGCCGAGAACTATTGGTACCTGCACAGCCAGCCCCGGGACGCCTGGACCTTCGAACTGGACCTGCGTCCGTGGAATGAGCGTTGGTAAGCCCTCCCCTACAACAATAAGCAGAGCACATCGACCATGAGCAAAACCCTGGAGTTCTTTTTCGACCTCGGCAGCCCCGCGACCTACCTGGCCTATACCCAACTGCCAAAGATCTGCGAACAGACTGACAGTCGCCTGATCTACGTGCCGATCCTGCTGGGTGGCGTCTTCAAAGCCACCGGCAACGCCTCCCCGGCAACCATCCCGGCCAAGGGCCGCTACATGTTTCAAGACCTGGACCGCTATGCCCGGCGCTACGGCGTGCCACTGAAGTTCAACCCGCACTTTCCCATCAACACCCTGATGCTCATGCGCGCCGTCACGGGCATGCAGTTGCGCCATCCGGAACGCTTTCAGGCGTTCATCGACTGCCTGTTCCACGCCCTCTGGGTTGAAGGCCGCAGCCTCGATGACCTGGCGACGGTCGCGTCGGTGCTGACCCAGAACGGCTTCGATCCGGATGAAGTACTGGCCCTGATCACCGATGAGCAAGTCAAAGCCGCACTCAAGGACAACACCGAGAAAGCGGTGCTCCGGGGTGTATTCGGCGCACCGAGCATGTTTGTCGGCGATGAGTTGTTCTTTGGCCAGGATCGGCTGGAGTTCGTGCTTGAAGCCCTGAGTCGGATCTCGACGAAATGAGCCAGGCGCTGGCAACAGCGCCTGGACTCATGCCGATCAGATAGCGGCGGTTCGGGTGTTTAACCACTCCCGAGCTGCACCGTCGAGCAACGGGCTCAGGCGTTCGCGCACCTCGGCGTGGTAAGCGTTGAACCACTGTTTTTCAGCTTCGGTCAGCAACGACGGCTCCAGGCAGCGAGTGTCGATCGGGCACAGGGTCAGGGTCTCGAATTTCAGGAACTCACCGAATTCGCTCTTGCCCGCCTCGCGGTTCAATACCAGGTTCTCGATCCGCACGCCCCAGCGGCCCGGACGGTAAGTACCCGGTTCGATGGACGTGATCATGCCTGGCTGCATTGCCGTTTGCGGCGCGGCTGCCGCCTGATAGGCGATGACCTGCGGACCTTCGTGCACGTTGAGGAAGTAGCCGACGCCATGACCGGTGCCGTGACCGTAGTCGACGCTGTCGGCCCAGATCGGCGCACGAGCGATGGCATCCAGCAATGGCGACAGGATGCCTTTCGGAAATTGTGCCCGGGACAAGGCAATCACGCCTTTGAGTACCCGCGTGCAATCGCGTTTCTGCTCATCCGTCGGCGTACCGACCGGGACCATCCGCGTGATGTCGGTGGTGCCGCCCAGGTATTGGCCGCCGGAGTCGATCAGCAACAGACCGTCGCCCTCGATCACCGCGTGCTCTTCTTCGGTGGCGTGGTAATGCGGCATCGCGCCATTGGCGTTGAACGCGGCAATGGTGTTGAAGCTCAGGGACACATAACCCGGGCGTCGGGTACGCGCGGCCGTCAGGTGTTCGTCGATGGTCAGTTCGGTGATGCGCTCACGGCCCCATGCCGACTCCAGCCAGGCGAAGAATTCGCACAATGCCGCGCCGTCCTGCTCCATCGCCTGACGAATGTGCCCGGCATCGGCCAGGCTTTTCTGCGACTTGGCCAATGTCGTCGGGTTCAGGCCCTCGACCAGTTTCACCCCGCTGTTGAGGTTATCCAGCAAACCCGCCGTCACCCGCGCCGGATCGACTTGCAGGCTGGCGCCGCTCGGCACGGCTCGCAAGGCGTCGGCCACTTCGCTGTAATCGCGCAGGGTCACGCCGTCCTGTTCGAGGACTGCGCGCAGTTCGCTATCGACTTTACTCAGGGCAATGAACAAGGTGGCTTGCTGCTGGCTGATCAAGGCGAAGGAGACGAACACCGGGTTGAACGACACATCGCCGCCGCGCAGGTTGAACAGCCAGGCGATGTCATCGAGGGTGGCGATGAAATGCCAGTCGGCACCGCGCGCCTTCAATACTTCGCGCAGCTTGGCGAGCTTCTCGCCGCGGCTGACAGTCGCCTGCGGCGGCAAGTGTTGATAGATCGGCTCGTTCGGCAGGTTCGGGCGGTCGCTCCAGACTTCGCTCAACAGATCGATGTCGGTACGCAGGCGTGCGCCGCGCTCTTCAAGCTTGCCGCCCAGGGTACGCGCCGAGGCCACGGCCATCACTGCACCATCCACCGCGACGACGCCGCCTTCAGGGGTTTGCTCGGCCAGCCAGTCCAACGGACCGGGTTGCCCCGGTTGCAGCTTGACCAGTTCGATCCCGCTGCCCTGGAGTTCCTTGCTCGCTTGTTCCCAGTAACGGCTGTCAGCCCAGACGCCGGCAAAGTCCTGGGTCACGATCAGTGTGCCGACCGAGCCATGAAAGCCCGACAACCATTGCCGCCCTTGCCAATAGCCCGGCAGGTATTCCGACAGGTGCGGGTCGGCCGACGGCACCAGCAGAGCGTGAATGCCCTCCCGGCTCATCAGCTCGCGGGTGTGCGCCAGGCGCTCGGGCACCGATCCATTGATCGAAGGCTGCGTACTCATCGTGTCTCCTGCTAACCACTGCATCATTATTGTTGAGTGCCGATCGAAGCCGGCGCTTTATGGCCCTGTCGCCCAGAATGCCGGAGCACTGGTGCAGGCCGATTTGATCAGGTGTACCGCTTGATCGATGTCCTGCTCGGTGGTGAAACGTCCCAGGCTCAAGCGGATGGTACGGCTCGCCGAGCGGGCGTCATGTCCCAGGGCCAGCAGCACATGGGAGGGCGCATTGCTCGCGGAGTTACAGGCCGAGGTCGCGGAAAAGGCGATCGAGGTGCTCAACGCCGCAGAGCTGAACTCGCCTTCGTTGAATGTCAGGCTCAGGGTATGGGGAATGCGTCGGGTCGGGCTGCCATTGAGGCGAACGCCAGGAATGCCCAGCAGCGGCTCGAGCAGGCGTTCACGCAAATTCTCGATCACGGCTTTCTCATCCTCGAACAATTGCCCCGCCAACGCGAAGGCCGCGCCCATGGCCGCGATCTGGTGAGTCGCCAGCGTTCCGGAACGCAAGCCACCTTCGTGACCGCCGCCGTGGATCTGCGCCTGCAAGCGCGGCTGCGCGCGCGGGCCGACGTACAACGCACCGATGCCCTTGGGGCCATAAATCTTGTGGGCGGAAAACGACATCAGGTCCACCGGCCATTCGGCCAGGTCGATTGCCACCTTGCCCGCGCCCTGAGCCGCGTCGACATGGAACAACGCATCACGATCACGCACGACCCGGCCAATGGCCGGTATGTCATTGACGGTGCCCAGTTCGTTGTTGACCAGCATCAGCGAGACCAGGAAGGTGTCCTCGCGCATCGCTTCGCTGACGGCTTGCGGGGTAATCAGGCCTTCGGCGTCAGGCACCAGATACGTCACGGCAATACCGGCGTCCTGCAATTGTTTCGCCGTATCGAGGATCGCCTTGTGTTCGATCTGGCTGGTGATGATGTGGCCGCCGCCAACGCCGCGAGCCTGGGCCACGCCCTTGAGGGCAAGATTGTTCGATTCGGTGGCGCCGGAGGTCCAGACGATCTGCTCCGCCCGGGCACCGACCAGCTCCGCCACCTGATGCCGTGCCTGCTCGACCGATTGCCGGGCCTGCTGGCCGAACGCATGGGAGCTGGAGGCCGGGTTGCCGAAATTGCCGTTGAAACCCAGACATTCGATCATGACCTGGATGACCCGCTCATCCACCGGCGTGGTGGCGGCGTAGTCGAAATACAGTGGACGTTTATTCATAGAAGACTCGCAGAGCGTGTTCCGGGATCAGGAAGCTCGTTACCGAAGGGTCAAGGCGCAGCCTCGTGAGCTGCGCCGATCGTCCGGAACCTTAGAAATACCTGATCGGAGGCCGTTAAAGAAGAACAACTTCATTTAAAAGTGCGTAGGAACGCTCCTGAAGTCGAGCTTAACAGGCATCGGCCAACCGGTTGTAGCAATGCCTCAGTGAAAGCTTTCGAGCAAAATCGGATACAGCGAAGCCACCAGCAGCGCGGCCATGCCCCAATTGAACAGGCGCAACCAGCGGCGATCCTTCAGCACGTTGCGCAACAGCGTGCCGCAAGCGGCCCAGACACCGACGCTCGGCAAGTTGATCAAAGCAAAGACCGCGGCAATCACGATCACATTGGTGAAATAGCCCTGCAGGGGCGTGTAAGTGCTGATGGCACCGATCGCCATGATCCAGGCCTTGGGGTTGACCCATTGAAACGCCGCCGCACCCAGGTAGCTGATCGGCTTGGCGTCGCTCTGCCCGGCGTCCGAGACGGGGCCGGAATGAGCGATTTTCCACGCCAGGTACAGCAAATACGCAGCACCGATGTAACGCAGCACGGTGTAGAGCACTGGATAGGTTTGAAACACCGCGCCCAGGCCGAACCCCACGGCCACGACCAATACGAAGAAACCGCAGGTGATGCCAAGCATATGGGGGATGGTGCGATTAAAGCCGAAGTTCACGCCCGATGCCAGCAACATGGTGTTGTTCGGGCCTGGGGTGATCGAGGTGACCAGGGCAAACAGGGCGAAGCCCAGCAGCAGATCGAGCGAGAGCGTCATCGGTGGCAGTCCATCAGGTTCAGTCAGGTATTGACCCTATCGCACCGCTTGCGCGAAACCCACGGACAGTTGGGTGAAACTTCGAGCAGTACAGTCGCTCAGCTCGGGCGACCGTGGAGTTGTACTGCACGCTCGGCGCTCATTTCGCCTTGTTTGTCGAAGCTGAACGACTTCCGTGGCTCGCCGAGCAGTTCGGCTTTTTTGGCGTGGTATTCATCGAAAGACAAGCCACGACGATTCAATGCTTCCAGCGCCAGTTCCTTGCTTTCTTCAGCGGTGTAGGGCCGCAGTTCCGGGGAACCGTGGCTGGCACATCCGGCAAGGACGGAGGCGGCAAGCAGAAGGAAAGTGGCGAGTAGGTGTTTCATGGTCTGGCGTCCTGGCATCTGGGTTCGGCAATGAACACAGGCTACTCGCGCCTTTGGATGGGCAGAAATCAACACTCTCGATAGTGGGTATTGGATTTGGCTAACATTGAAAAATCGTCCTGACGCGGTCCCGGCCCCGTAGGAGCTGACGAGTGAAACGAGGCTGCGATCTTTTGATTTTAAAAAGATCAAGATCAAAAGATCGCAGCCTCTTTTCACTCGTCAGCTCCTACAGTTGTCCGTCGACATACGGAAATTCTGCTTGATCTAACCCACCAGATTGCAGTGCAGCGCATTGTCATGGCTGCGCTCCAGGCTGTGCAGCACCTGGAACGAGCCGAACGTCACGGTTTTCGCCTGATGAGCGCGAATCAGCTGCCAGAAATCCTGTTCGCCGCTTTCAAACCCCTGAAGCGCGGCTTCCCCGGCCTCGCGGGATTGCCATTGCAGATAATTGAGTACCCGCCGACCGTCGTCGCTGGCCTGGATACTGGCGCTCAGAAACCCTGAGTAGCACTGGGCCAGGCGTTCGGTTTGGGCCGACAGCGCCGATACCAGTGCCGGTTGCTGATGGGGTTCGATCTCGAATTCGATCAGTTGAGTGAAGCTGCGATTTTTCTCTAGCGCCTGCATGAATAGTCCCCGCTCACCTGTAAGACGGATCTTGCGATCCGAAGGCCTGCAGGGTAAAACCTCTAGTTAACTCGAGGTCAAGGGGCATTTTTAAATGATCAGCTCGGAACATCTGCATAAAGAGCTCACGGTCGGCCAAGTGGCGGCGCGCAGCGGCGTGGCCGTCACCGCCCTGCACTTTTATGAATCCAGGGGGCTGATCAAAAGCAATCGCAATCAGGGGAATCAGCGGCGTTATCCACGGGAAGTATTGCGGCGAGTGGCGTTGATCAAAGTGGCGCAGCGGCTGGGGATTCCGTTGGCGGAGATCGGCCAGGCCTTGAAGTCCCTACCGGACAGCCGGGCGCCGACGGCGGCGGACTGGAAGCAATTGTCGGCAAAATGGAGTCGGGATCTGGATGAGCGGATCAACCAACTGACATTGCTGCGGGACAAGCTGAACGGCTGCATAGGGTGTGGGTGTTTGTCGATGGAGGCGTGTCCGTTGCGTAATTTTGGTGACGTGTTGGGGGAACGGGGTCCTGGGGCGCAGCTCCTGGAGTCGGGGCCAGGTTCCAAATAGCGGTGCGGCCATCGCGGGCTTGGGCGCTGCCGCAGGTTGCGATTTTTGTGAACTTGACGACTTTTAAAGATCAAAATCAAGAGATCGCAGCCTCCGGCAGCTTCTACACGTTCGGCCGGAGACCGACGAACCTCGTCAACTCACAACAAAAAGGGAGAACCGTCATGAGCGTCAAACCCATTCCAGAGGGTTATCACAGCATTACCCCGTATCTGGGCATTCAAAAAGCTGCCGAAGCCATCGAGTTCTACAAGAAAGCCTTTGGCGCCACCGAAGTCATGCGCCTGTCCATGCCGGATGGTGGCATCGGCCACGCCGAACTGCGTATCGGCGATTGCCCGATCATGCTGGGCACGCCTTGCGATCAAGGGCCGCTGAGCAATCCGGACACCTCGTCTTCCGTGGGGCTGCATCTGTACGTGAACGATGTGGACGCGTCCTTTAAACAGGCGATTGCGGCAGGCGGCACGGTGGTGTCCGAGGTCAAGGATCAGTTTTACGGCGACCGTTCGGGGACCTTGAAAGATCCCTATGGGCATTTGTGGTTCCTGGCTACGCACAAGGAGGACCTGACTCAGGAGCAGATTGAGCAGCGGGCCAAGGAGATGTTCCAGCAGGGTTGAAATCTTCGGCCTGAATCTTCCCCGCACTGGCCATCATCGACCGGCGCGGGGGCGTCCCTTCCAAAGAAAATCAGTTTTCGCGAAACACGAAACATTTTCTTTCATATCCCCCTTCGGGATTTCCGATTCTCATTCGTCTTATATAGATGCAGTCAGGCCGTGCAGACAAAAGCCACGGCCGGGCCTTCATCGACCTCAACGCTGGGAAGCCCGCAGCAGAGACCCTCCCATCGAAACAAGACCTTTAATCATGTCGAAGAAATCCCGCTCAAAACTTTGGTTTCTGGTGCATAGCTGGCTGGCCTTGCCGATCTGGGTTTTCGTGCTGATCGTCTGCGTGACCGGCACCCTGGCGGTGGTCAGCCAGGAAATCGTCTGGCTGGCCAACCCGCAGATGCGCGCCAGCCAGCCTTCGGACGATGCGCCGCTGCTCAGCTATGACCAGATCATCGCCGCCATCAAGAAGGCCGAACCCAATACCCTGGTCGAGGCCATCAGTCGGCCCGACGAATCGCACTTCGCCCTCGACGTGGAGGTCAGCTACCCCGACGGTCGCTCGGTGACGGTCTACGTCAACCCGTACACCGGTGTGATCCAAGGCACGGCCCCGCAGTTCAATTTCCAGGCCTTTACCCGTGCCCTGCATGGCTGGTGGCTGGTGCCGTTCACCAACGGTTACAGCTGGGGCTGGTACCTGGTGTCGTTCCTCAGCCTGCCGTTGCTCGCATCCCTGGTCACCGGGCTGGTGGTCTACAAGCGGTTCTGGAAAGGCTTTTTCCGACCGACCCTGCGCATTCGTCATGGCGCCCGGATCTTCTGGGGCGACTTTCACCGCCTCAGCGGCATCTGGTCGATCTGGTTCATCGCGGTGATTTCCGTCACCAGCACATGGTTCCTGATCGAAGCCTTCCTGTTCGATAACCAGATTTCGATATCCACCGCGCCGGTGGCGCTGGTGGTGCCGCGCGAGAGCGTGCCGATGACCGCCGATGGCGCGCCGGCACCGATGATCAGCCTGGAGGCCGCGATTGCGCAGGCCAAGGCCAGCATTCCAGGGTTGGAAGACAGTTTCGTCAGCCTGCCCGCCAATGCCTACAGCTACCTGTCGGTGGGCGGTCGCAGTTGGTACCCGCTGATGTTCCAGACCGCCGAAATCAACCCGTACACCGGCGACGTCGGCGCGACCCGCCTGCTGTCGGACCGTTCGGGCCTGGAGCTGGTCACCGAATCCATGCGGCCGCTGCACACCGGCGATTTCGGTGGCCTCTGGATCAAACTGATCTGGTTCTTCTTCGGCCTGATCCTGAGCATGATGGTCCTCAGCGGCCTGCTGATCTGGACCAAGCGCACCGCCCTGGCCACGGCCAACGCCCTCAAGCGCAGCAACAAAACCCCGCGCAGCCAGACTGCTGCGGCCGCCAGCCGTGAAGCCACGGAGGCCAGCCAATGAGCCTGTTCGCCGCAGAAAAACCAGGGTCGAAACTGAGCCGTTTCTGGCACAAATGGCGTTTCCACATCAACGTCCTGCTATTGCTGGTGCCACTGGGGTTCATGCCCAAGTACTTCGCCGATGCCGCACTGTTTCGCGGTGATACGGGCCTGGGCGAGCGGGAAGTCGGTGAGGTTCAGGTCGGGCCCTGGAGCCTGCGCCTGGCCGAGCTGCGCAATGAAGCACCGAGGCTCGATGGCCCGGCCGGCTACATGAAGAACTTCAACGCTGCGTTGTGCGACAGCTGCCGCGATCAGGTCAAGGCGACTTACCTGCGCATCGGCAAGCCACGCAGCCTGCGCGCCGCCGGGGTGATTTTCTTCGGTACGCCGTACCGCATGGGGGCGATGCTGCCGATCCCCGAGAAGACCAAGGCCGACGCCGAGCTGTGGATCACCATGGAAGGCTGGGACGGCAGCATGCATCAGGCATCCATTCCGCTGAGCCAGGCCTCCCCGGCCACCCTCGCCTGGCTGAACCAACAAGGAGGCAAACCATGATCACTGTTATCCGTCCTCTGAGCGCCGCGTTGCTGGTGCTTTGCGCCGGTTTCAGCACCAGCGTCCTGGCCCACAACCCGATGTGCGAGTGCAAGGCCATCGACGCCGAGCAGATCCAGTGCACCGGCGGTTTTTCCGATGGCAGCGGCGCGCCGGGCGTGACCCTGGACGTGATCGGCTACGACGAAACCATCCTGGTACCGGGCAAGCTCGGTGCCGATTCGACCCTGACCTTCAAGAAGCCCGGCGCCGAGTTCTACGTGCTGTTCGACGCCGGTCCCGGTCACGTCGTCGAGATCGACCAAGCGGACATCGAGGCCCCATGAGTACGCCAACCACCCACGTCGTCCGCCCGGCCGGAGCCGGTCATGAAACCCTTTATGTGCTGCTGTTGTGCCTGCTGATCCTGGCGGTGGCCGGCTCGGTGGTCGCCTGGCGCGCAGAGTCCCAGGAGGTCAGCAGTGTCGGCAGCCATCAACTGGATGCCCGTCGCGACCTGAGCGCGTCCGAGCAAGGCATCTACGCCGACCTGCGGGTTACGCTGGACGAAATTCATCTGCTGCGCCAGGAACAGCAATCCCTGCCGACCCCTGAAGTCCTCGCCGATGAAGGTTTTGCGCCGTTTGCGCAGGATGCCAGTTCCGTCAGCCGTGGCGGTCATGCCTGGCAATTGCTCGAGACCAAGGCCTACTTCGGTCAGAGCCAGGTGCCCACGGTGGCCGGTTCGTTTCTGATGCGCCTGAGCGCTGACGACGATGCGCCGGACATCTGGCTCAACCCCGGCCAAACCCTGGCGGCCCCGACTGACCTCTCCGACGCCGCACTCGAAAGTGCCGGCTGGCAGCAGATCGTCGCGCAATTCGATGCCGGCGTGACGCGCCAGCACCGACACTGAACCCTCGCCTTCACCCGAGAGAAGACCGCTTTCCCATGCCTAGTTCATCTCAACGCTCATTCCTGCGCCTGCTGCTGGTCGGCCTGCTCGCCTGCCTGCTGACACCCCTGGCCAGTGCCGACGACGCCAAGCGCCTGCGCATCGGCATCACCCTGCACCCTTATTACAGCTACGTCGCCAACATCGTCGGTGACAAGGCCGAAGTCGTGCCGCTGATCCCGGCCGGTTTCAACCCGCATGCCTACGAGCCCCGTGCCGAAGACATCAAGCGCATCAGCGGACTGGACGTGGTCGTGCTCAATGGCGTCGGCCATGACGACTTCGCCGACCGCATGATCGCCGCCAGCGAAACGCCGCACGTGCCGGTGATCGAAGCCAACGAAAACGTGCCGCTGTTGGCCGCTACTGGCACCGCCGCCCGCGGTGCCGGCAAGGTCGTGAACCCACACACCTTCCTGTCGATCAGCGCCTCGATTGCCCAGGTCAACAACATCGCCCGGGAACTGGGCAAGCTCGATCCAGCCAACGCCAAGGCCTACACGCAGAACGCCCGCGCCTATGGCAAACGCCTGCGGCAGATGCGCGCCGACGCCCTGGCCAAACTGACCCAGGCGCCAAACGCCGAACTGCGGGTGGCTACGGTGCACGCGGCGTATGACTACCTGCTGCGCGAATTCGGCCTCGAAGTCACGGCGGTGGTCGAGCCGGCCCATGGCATCGAGCCGAGCCCGAGCCAGCTGAAAAAGACCATCGATCAACTGCGTGAACTGGACGTGAAAGTGATCTTCTCGGAGATGGATTTCCCATCCACTTACGTCGAGACCATCCAGCGTGAGTCCGGGGTGAAATTGTATCCGCTGTCGCACATTTCATATGGCGAATACACGGCTGAAAAGTACGAAAAGGAAATGACCGGCAACCTCGACACCGTGGTCCGGGCCATTCAGGAGTCCGGCGCATGACGGCGAAAGAAAAGCTCATCGACTCCGAATCCCCTGTGGGAGCGAGCTTGCTCGCGAAGGCGGTGGGTCAGTCAACATCAGTGCCAAATGACATACCGCAATCGCGAGCAAGTCGAATCGTCGCACCGTCGCTCCCACAGGGTTTGGGTCCGACCCTGGATTTTGCGGAGGTCAGCCTGACGCTGGGTCGCACGACGATCCTCGACCAGGTGACCTTCCAGGTCCAGCCCGGCAGTGTGCATGCGCTGGTCGGCCCCAACGGGGGCGGCAAGAGTTCGTTGATCAAGACCCTGCTCGGGCAGATGCCGCATCAGGGTCGCCTGAGCCTGCAATGGCCGGGCACGCCCGGGACCATCGGCTATGTGCCGCAAGCACTGGAATTCGACCGCGGCCTGCCGATGACCGTTGACGACTTCATGGCGGCGATGTGCCAGCGGCGTCCGGCGTTCCTCGGTTTGAGCAAGCATTACGCGGCAGCGATAGGTGAAGCCCTGGAACGGGTTGGCATGCAGGACAAACGCAAACGGCGCATGGGCGCGTTGTCCGGCGGCGAACGTCAACGCGTGCTGCTGGCTCAGGGGCTGATTCCGGCGCCGCAATTGCTGGTGCTCGATGAACCGATGTCGGCCCTCGATGAGGCGGGCATCCAGGTGTTCGAACGGTTGCTCGGCGACTGGCGCGAGAGCGGCATCACCGTGCTATGGATCGAGCATGACCTGGAAGCGGTCGGACGCCTGGCGGATCGCGTCACCGGGCTCAATCGCCGGGTACTGTTCGATGCCACGCCGAAACAGGCACTGACGCCGGAACGTTTGCTGACCCTGTTCTCCACCCATCCACGGAGCACTGCCTGATGAGCTACGAAGCCTTTCGCTTGATGGTCCAGGGGTGGGCCTCGTCGGGTTATCTGCCCGAGGCGCTGGCCTATGGGTTTGTGGTCAACGCGCTGCTCGCCGGTTTGCTGATCGGCCCGGTGCTGGGCGGCCTGGGCACGCTGGTGGTGGTCAAGCGCTTCGCGTTTTTCTCCGAAGCGGTGGGTCACGCAGCATTGACCGGCGTGGCCATTGGCATCCTGCTCGGTGAACCCTACACCGGACCTTACGGCAGCCTGTTCGGCTACTGCCTGCTGTTCGGCATCTTGCTCAACTACCTGCGCAACCGCACCGGCCTGGCGCCGGATACCTTGATCGGCGTGTTTCTCTCGGTGTCCCTGGCGCTGGGGGCGAGCCTGCTGCTGATTCTGGCCGGCAAAATCAACGTGCACATTCTGGAAAACGTTTTGTTCGGCTCGGTGTTGACGGTCAATGGCAATGACCTGCTGGTGCTGGCCATCGTCGGTTCATTGGTCATGGCACTGGCCTTGCCGTTGTACAACCGCATCATGCTCGCCAGTTTCAACCCGCAACTGGCGGCGGTGCGCGGCGTGGCGGTGAAAACCCTGGATTACCTGTTCGTGATTCTGGTGACCCTGATTACCGTGGCAGCCGTTAAAGTCATCGGCGCGATTCTGGTCGGCGCCCTGCTGGTGATTCCAGCGGCGGCGGCACGCTTGCTGAGCCAGTCGCTGAAGGGTTTCTTCTGGTGTTCGGTGTTGATCGCCACGGTCAGCACGCTGTGCGGGATTCTCGCGCCGATTGTCTTCGACCTGCCTATTCCGTCCGGCGCCGCGATCATTCTGGTGGCCGGCATCGCCTTCGCCCTGGCCGCCATTGCCCGTGGTGTTGTCCCAAGTCTGAAAGGGAACCTTGGATAAATGTCTTTTTCTCTGCGTCAATTGAGCCTGGCCATCGCCCTGTGCGGGCTGGTCAATACATCATTTGCGATGGACAGCGCCAAACCACTGCGCGTGCTGGCGTCGTTGCCGATCACCTACGGTCTGGGCGAAGTCTTGCTCAAGGGCACCGACGTCAACCTTGAACGGGCGGCGCCGGCGAACCTGCCTGGCAGCCGTCAGACCGCCTACTTCACCGGACGTGGGGCGCCGGCGCTGGCCAGACTGGCGAGCGATGCCGATGCGGTGATTGGTCTGCGTTCGCTGTGGGCGGATGATCCGCTGTACCCGATCTCCCGGCGCAGCAATATCCGTATCGTCGAAGTCGATGCCGCTCGCCCGGTGGACGGTGCCCTGCCCGGCATCGCCGTGCAGCCGGACAACAAGGTCGATGGGTTGAACAGTCAGCCGTGGTTTTCCAGTAATAACATGGGGCGGATGGCGGACGTGATGGCGGCGGATCTGGTGCGCCTGGCGCCGGAGGCCAGGCCGAAGATCGAGGCCAACCTGGCGGCGCTGAAACAGCGCCTGCTCAAGTTCAGCGCCGACAATGAGTCGCGTCTGGCCAGTGCCGATAATCTCAGTGTGATGAGCCTGAGCGATCACTTCGGCTACCTGATTGGCGGGCTCAACCTCGAGCTGATCGGCGTCGATGCGCGGCCGGATGCCGAATGGACACCTGAAGCGCTCAAGGCGTTGGGCGCGACGCTGACAGACAATGACGTGGCGGTGGTGTTGCATCATCGACAGCCGTCGGACGCGGTGAAAGCGGTGATTGCCGAGGCTGGGAGCCGGTTGGTGGTGTTGAGCGTGGATGCGGCGGATCCGGTGGCGGAGCTGGAGGGGAATGTGGATTTGGTCATTAAAGGATTGAGCGGGGTGTAGCATTTGTAGGAGCTGGCTTGCCAGCTCCTACAGTTTGATCGGGGAATATCTGCGGGAGACAGGTTGGCAGCTGCCACAGCGTCCAGACCAAAAAAACCCGCTGACCTTACCGGACTAGCGGGTTTCTATTTTGCGCGAAAACTTCAGTGAGCCACAGCGGCCTGCTCTTCCATCTTTTGCCGCAAGCTCAACGGACGCATGTCGGTCCAGGTTTCTTCGATGTAGGCCAGGCATTCCTTTTTCAGGCCGCTCTTGCCCACGGTGCGCCAGCCGGCAGGCACGGCTTTGTAATCGGGCCAGATCGAGTATTGCTCTTCGTGGTTGACCACGACCTGAAAGAGGATGTCCTCGCGGTCGAATACTGACGTCATGGTGTGTCTCCATCGCTGTAGGGGTGGGCTGCACTGCGTGCGCAGCCGGTCTGTAGAAGGAACGTTCGAGGGGCCGGAAAATTTACAGGCTGGCGGTCGCCGCAGCCATGGCCCGGCCGAAAATCTCGGCGACCCGATCGATTTCCGCGGCGGTAATTACCAGCGGCGGCAGGAAGCGCACCACGCCGCCGTGGCGGCCACCGAGTTCGAGGATCAAGCCGCGTTTGAGGCACTCGCGCTGCACCAGCGGCGCCAGGCGAGCAAAGATCGGCGGGTGACCCTGGACATCCGGTGCGCCGCTCGGATCGACCAGTTCCACGCCAAGCATCAAGCCGCGCCCGCGAATATCACCCAGTTGCGGAAAGTCCCGCTGCAGGATGCGCAGGTGTTCGCTCAAGCGTTCGCCCATGGCGGCAGCGTGATCGCAGATGCGGTGTTCGGTCAGGTAACGCATCACCGCGGAGCCAGCCGCCATCGCCAGCTGATTGCCGCGGAACGTCCCGGCATGGGCGCCCGGCAGCCAGGTGTCGAGCCAGTCGCGATAGACCACCACCGCCAGCGGCAGGCTGCCACCGATGGCTTTGGACAGCACCACCACATCCGGAATGATCCCGGCATGCTCGAAGGCGAACATCTTGCCGGTGCGGGCAAATCCGCTCTGGATCTCATCGACGATCAGCGCCACGCCAGCCTGTTCGGTCATCCGCCGCAGACCACGCAACCAGTCGAGATCGGCCGGGATCACCCCGCCCTCGCCCTGCACCACTTCGACAATCACCGCTGCCGGCAACTGCACGCCGGCTTCCGGGTCATTGAGCAGGTTCTCCAGGTAATTGAGGTTGACCTGTACCCCTTGCGCGCCACCGAGGCCGAACGGGCAGCGGTAATCGTAGGGGTACGGCATGAACTGCACGCCGTTACTCAGCAAGGCACCCAAGGGTTTCTTCGGCCCCAGACTGCCCATCAGGCTCAGCGCGCCCTGGCTCATGCCGTGGTAACCGCCCTGAAACGACAGCACAGTGCTGCGGCCGGTGGCGGTGCGCACCAGTTTCAGCGCAGCTTCCACTGCGTCGGTGCCGGTGGGGCCGCAGAACTGGATTTTCGCTTCAGCGGCCAAGGCGGGTGGCAGCAGGCCGAACAGATCCTGGACAAACTGATCCTTGACCGGGGTGGTCAGGTCGAGGGTGTGCAACGGCAGTTCATCGCTCAGCACTTGCTGGATCGCTTCGATCACTACCGGGTGGTTATGCCCCAGCGCCAGCGTGCCGGCGCCGGCCAGGCAGTCGATGAACGTACGACCCTCGACGTCCTCGACGTAGAGGCCTCTGGCGCGCTTGAGTGCCAGGGGAATGCGTCGCGGGTAGCTGCGGGCATTCGATTCCTGCTGGCTCTGACGGGCCAGCAACGGCGATTCGTTGAAGTGATAAAGCACCTCGGTCGGCGCCGGAGTGATCCGGACCGGCTGATCTTCCACAAGGCTGGTAGCGACTGACATCTCTCGACCCCTAAAAAGGATTTCCTGTTGTGGAAACGCATCGGCGCCTCGGGGATTTAGCCTCCTGACCCGCTTTCATGAAGGTGACGACAATCCCTTGTGCATGGGAATGGCGCGCAGCCCTGCCACCGCGAAGGTTCGGGCGCAAGGCCGGTAACCCAGGTGGCGATAAAAGGCTTCGCTGGTTCGAGTACTGTTGAGCCGAGCCTGGCGCAATCCCCGGCCGATCAACCAGCCCTCGAGGTCGCGCACCAGCGCTCGCCCGGCTCCCCGGCGAAACCATTCCGGTTGCACGTAACAGAAGGCGACCTTGCCGCTGATCGCCGCCATGGCGACGCCGACCGGTTTTTCCTGCAACAGGGCGATGTTCAGATACAACCGTTGGTCGGCCAGCCACGGCAACACGTGGTCGATGGTCTTATTGTGAGTCCAGTTGGCGACAGTTCGCGGGTTGTTGCGGTGATCGAGCGCACAACCGACACGGATGGAGCGCTCGACGATGCGGCTGATGATGCCGGCGTCGGCGGGGGTTGCCTTGCAGATGAGTATCGATGCTTCCATGGCGTTGTTACCTCAATCCATTGAGTCAAAACTGGCGCAGACGATAGCGCCGGTGGGGGCTCGAATGCCAATGGAGAGGAGTTACATTTGATGAGCGACGCAGATCCCATGTAGGAGCCGGCTTGCCGGCGAAGGCGGCGTATCAGGCGCCATTGATGGTGCGGGTGATGGCCTCTTCGCTGGCAAGCCAGCTCCTACAGGGGGTTGTGGTGCTGGTTAGATCGGTTGCAGCGGCATGGTCAACTTGACCCGCAACCCATCCGGTCGGCTGTCGAAATGCAGGGAACAACCGCAGCGCTGGACGATGGCCTGGACAATCGCCAGTCCCAGGCCACAGCCGGTGCTCTGGCCGTTGCGCCAGAAACGTTGGGTCAGGTGTTGCAGATCCTCTTCGGCAATGCCCGGGCCATGGTCGCGCACCACAAACTGCACGCAATTACCGGTGGTTTCCAGACTCAGCTCCACCGGCCCGTCACCTGGGGTGTGACGCAGGGCGTTGTCCAGCAGGTTGCGCAGTGCCGCGATGGACAATACGGCCGGCATTTGCACCGGGGCATGAGAAATCTTCGGCGGTACCTGGAACCTGATTCGCTGGCGATCACCGCTGGCGGCGTCCTGAATCGCCAGTTTAGCCACTTGCTCGGCGCTGCATTGCGCACCATCGTCGAACGACAGACTGCCTTCGACCCGCGCCAGCAGCAGCAATTGTTCAAGGGTCCGATGCAGGCGATCGGCGCCCTCTTCGGCCCGGGCCAGGGACTGATCCCGGGCTGCGCCTTCGGTCATGCGCGCCACTTGCAGGTGCGTCTTGATCGCTGTCAGCGGGCTGCGCAACTCGTGGGCCGCGTCACCGGTCAGGCGGCGCTCGCGTTCGATGGTCTTGCCGATCCGCTGCAACAGCTGGTTCTGGGTATCGAGCAAGGGTTGCAGTTCACTGGGCAACGGCTGGATCTGCAACGGTTCCAGGGAGTCGGCGCTGCGCCGTTTCAAGGCATCGCGCATGCGATTGAGCGGTGCCAGCCCCTGACCGATGCCCAGCCAGAGCAGGCACAGGCACCCAAGCAACGCCACGCCTACCGGCACGGAGGCGGCCAGCAGGATCGACATGTTCAGGGCTTCGCGCTCGATTTGCCGGTCGGCGGTGGTGATGCGCAAATCGCCGCGGGCCAGGGTGAAACTGCGCCACGGCGCGCCGTCGATCATCTGATCGTGAAAGCCCAGCTTCTCGGCTTCCAGGGTTTGTTGCGGGTCGGTGTGACTGCGGGCGAGGATTTCGCCGCGCAACGAGCTGACCTGACACGCCATGCCGCCGGGGATCGTCAGTTGTTCGGCGCTGAAATGGGTGCCCTCGCCCTTGCTCGGCAACGCCGGCAATTGCTCCATCAGACCGGCGACCATGCGCGCCGACGCCACCAGCCGCTGGTCGAGGGAAAACATCATCTGATTGCGCAGGTCGCTGAGCATCCAGGCCGCCGCCAGGGCCCAGATCAGCGCAAAAGCGGCGCCTAGCGTGAGGCTCAGGCGCAAACGCAGGCTCATCACTTCGATTGACCTCCGCCGTCCGCCGGCCCCAGGCGATAACCCAGGCCGCGCACCGTTTCGACGATGCCGTTACCGAGTTTGCGCCGCAGGTGATGGATGTGCACGTTGAGGGCGTTGCTTTCCAGTTCGTCGTTGAAGCCGTAGACACTGTCCTTCAGCTGTTCGGTGGACAGCACCCGGCCACGGTTATGCAACAAGGCCTGCAACAGTGCCTGCTCACGACGCGACAGGTCCACCGGCTGGCCGCCGAGCATGGTTTCGCGGCTGCTCGGATCGTACGTCAGCGTACCGTGTTCGATCAGGTTGACGCTGCGCCCGGCCACCCGGCGCAACAAGGTGTGCAGACGCGCCGCCAGTTCGCGCAGATCGAAGGGTTTAAGCAGGTAATCGTCGGCACCGGCCTGCAAACCGTCGACCCGGTCGGTGACCGAATCCCGGGCGGTGAGGATCAACACCGGAATTTCCAGACCACCATGACGCAACTGCTGCAACAGCTTCAGACCGTCTTCGTCGGGCAAGCCGAGGTCGAGCACCATGACGTCGAATTCGGCGACCTTGAGCATCGCCCGGGCCGCCGAGGCGGTAGCTACGTGCTCCACCGTCAGGCCTTGTGCGGTCAGGCCGGCGACGATGCCGCTGGCGATCAGCTCGTCGTCTTCGCAAACCAGTACGTGCATGGGAGCTCCCTGAGCAAAAACATGAGTCAAACAGGTGAGGATTAAGGCCAAATTATGACGAGTGATTCGACGGTCGAGAAGCGTCTTCGTAAAGTTTTTGCCGCCGACCAGGGGGCCAATAACTGCAGACGAACTTTTTATTTATATTTTTAACGAAAGCATTCCGGTTTCAATTTGACACATACAAGCCATAAAAAAATATTCTCAACATGAAGCCAGAACACTAATCTGACATCCACAAACAGCAACACTAACACAACCAAAAACCGTGAAGAAAACCACCTTGAAAAGCAGACACATTTAAATTCAACCGAAAGGACTCAGACATGAAAGTATTAACCAACTTCGTCGCCGTCGACTGGCGCGCAGGAAAAGACAAATGCTTCTTTTTTTTCAAAGACACCAATACTTACAGCCGATTCGATCTCGGCGACAACCGGGTACCGGAAGGATATCCAAAACCGATCAAATACAGTAACTGGCACAATTTCCACGCACATGCCAGAAACCTGCGATTTGGATTCGCCTGCACTTTAATTGAAGGCTGGAACCTTGATAAGGACATTCTCTGGCTCTTCTATCATGACGCCTCTACCCCCATGGTTTGCAACTATGATCAGGACACTGACCAGGTCATAGAAAACTACCGCGTAGAAGACACTGACTGGAAAGATCTCCTTCCGTTTTTCGATCATATCGTCGCGGGCACATGGTGGCAGACCTCTGTAGAATACCCGTTTAAATTTCGTTTCCTCACTAACGACGGGCGTTCAATCTGGATTAACCATAGCGCGCACCTGGCGCGAGGCGCTAAGCCACCCAGAGTAAGGGTTGAGCCCCTCAATAACAGCACGTGGCCCGGCCTGGCGCCGTACAAGGACCGAATCATTACCGCCGCACAAAACAACCGCTCATTGGGCGATAGTTACCTCTATATTTTCCTGACCAATAATGAATACATTACCTATAACATTCATGAAAACAAGGTCGAATACGGCCCAAAAGAGGTCAATGACGGCACTTGGCCCGGCCTGGTACTGCCATCAGGATCTGAAATATCAAATACAGGGGCTGGTGCTGGAATTTCAGCTACAGCATTTAATTTTGGCAACAGTCACGATGAGATGTGATCAAGCAGGGGATGATCACCGCCCTCCATGCCGAGCGCCTGGACTCCGCGCAAACCCACCATTCTGGAGGACTGCCGACGGCTATTATCATCCCGATTTCAATTCGCCACATATACATCATAAAAACTGTTTTCGATTTAAAGTCAAAACACTGTTCTGACACCAGCAACAGCAATACAAGCAAAAAAAAGCCAAGGGGAAGCCGCCTCGATCAGAAGGCGTATCTAAATCCAACTGAAAGGACTCAGACATGAAAATATTAAAAAACTTTGTCGCCGTCGACTGGCGTGCAGGAAAAGATAGAATTTACTTTTTCTTCAAAGATGACAACACATACAGTCGATTCGATATCGGTGACAATGCAACACCCGACGAGTACCCTACACCGGTCAATTATGATAACTGGCATGACGTTCACAAGCACGTCAACAATCTGCGATTTGGATTCACGACCACTAACCTTCAAACCAATCCAAGTGCATACGGAGACATTCTTTGGCTCTTCTACTATGAAGGAGGCACCCCTATGGTCTGCGCATACAACCAGAACACGGACAAGGTCAACTGGAACAAACCTGTCGAATCTTCGATATGGCGCACCCTCCTTCCTTACTTTGATCGTATCGTTGCAGGCGTATGGTGGCGAACCTATGCACCCGGCATCACGGGTAAGTTCCGATTCCTGATGAGTGATGGTAATTCACTATTTATTGACTTTAATTTCCCGCAACGTCCTCCCCACTTCAAAGAAGGGATTCACGAACTGACATTAGCACCCATTACCAACTTCACCTGGCGTGGACTTCAGTCCTACACGCATCGAATTATCAGCGCCGCACAAAATGATCGAACATTTGCTGACAGTTACCTGTATATATTTCTAACCAACAATGAGTATGTCACCTACAATATTTCTTCCGACAAACTTGCATACGGCCCGAATAAAGTCGACGACGAGACCTGGCCCGGGCTTTTGCGCGAATCAGGATCAGGATCAGGATCAGCGTTAAGCGCTGAAATCCCAGACCTATTGCTAAATTTTGGAAACAGTCACGAGGAGAGGTAAGCCTTGACAAGAAGAGCCGCAAAAGCGGTGTTGTATTTTTCAAAGAGCCGCGACGAGTAGTTAATAACCGGGGGCAATCGCTCCCCTATTATGATTATCCCGGAAGACGATCTCCTACAAGCCTGAAAAAAAATCGGTGACCACACCTGGCCCGGACTGCTACGCGACTGAGCTTTCAAGCCCCTGGCAGCAAACGCACGGCGGTTAATCACCGGTTAATCGCCGCCCGCCATCGTGCACCTCACTTGCACAGGGATAAGGCTTACCCATGCGTCGACTATTTCTGTTTTTCGTTATCCTGATCTCGGGCCTGGCCCAGGCAGGGACTGATCCGTTCGCGACCAAACCGGACTTTCTTCCCGTCGGCAAAGCGTTCGTTTTCACCTCTGAACGTCTCGAAAGCGGTGAAACCCAGCTTTATTGGCAGATCGCCGACAATTACTACCTCTATCAACAACGCCTGAAATTCGACGGATTGGCGCCGGAGTTCAAACCAGTGCTGCCCGAGGGCGAGTCGCACAGCGATGAGTTTTTCGGCGAGCAGCAAGTCTATCGCCAGGGCCTGGAGCTGAAGATTCCAGCGGGGGCCACGGGCCAGATCAAGGTGGGCTTCCAGGGCTGTGCCGATGCCGGCCTGTGTTATCCGCCGCAAACGCAGGTGGTGGATCTGGGTGGAAGCGCTGCCACATCGGCCGTTGACGAAGCACCCGATCAAGCCTTGGCCAGCGGCCTGCAACAGCGGGCACTGGGCTGGAGCCTACTGGTGTTCTTCGGTCTGGGGCTGCTGTTGGCCTTCACCCCTTGCACGCTCCCCATGCTGCCGATCCTCGCCGGTTTGATTGTCGGCAGTGGCGCCACGCCCCGACGCGGGTTTGCCTTGGCCAGCAGCTATGTGATCTGCATGGCGCTGGTGTATGCGGCGATGGGTGTACTGGCGGCCCTGCTTGGGGCAAATCTGCAGGCATTGCTGCAGAACCCATGGTTGCTGGGCACCTTCGCCGCGGTGTTTGTGTTGCTGGCGTTGCCGATGTTCGGATTCTTCGAGTTGCAATTGCCGGTAGCCGTGCGGGATCGCCTGGAAAATGTCTCTCGCAACCAGCGCGGAGGCAGCCTCATCGGCGCGGGTGTCCTGGGGGCCGTCTCCGGTTTGCTGGTGGGCCCCTGCATGACCGCTCCGTTGGCCGGCGCCCTGCTCTACATCGCGCAAAGCGGCAATGCGCTGCATGGCGGGCTGATTCTGTTCGCCATGGGCATCGGCATCGGCATCCCGCTGCTGTTGCTGGTGACGGTCGGCAATCGCTTCCTGCCTAAGCCTGGCGCGTGGATGAACCTGCTCAAAGGCGTGTTCGGTTTCCTGTTCCTCGCCACTGCGCTGCTGATGCTGCGTCCGGTGCTGGCCGAATCCCTGTGGATCGGTCTGTGGGGTGCATTGTTGTTGATCGCCGCCTACAGTGCCTGGAAACAGTCGGAGGGATTCGGGCGCGTCGCTCACCTGTTTGGTGCCAGTTCGCTGTTGCTGGGCTTATGGGGCAGCCTGCTGATGATCGGTGCCGCCGGCGGCAGCGATGATCTGTTCAAGCCGTTGCAGGTCTACAGCGCGACAAACCCGGGCAGCGCCGCAAGCCCTGTCGGTCACGACGCCTTCACCACCATCAACGACCCCGCCGCCCTGCAACGGGAGCTCGATGCGGCACAGGCACAAGGCCAATGGGTGCTGCTGGACTACTACGCCGATTGGTGTGTGTCGTGCAAGGTCATGGAAAAACAGGTGTTCGGCAAAGCCCATGTGCTGCAAGCCTTGAGCGACGTGCGCCTGCTACGTCTGGACGTCACCGCCGACAATGCCGCCAGCCGCGAATTGCTCACCCGGTATAAAGTGCCGGGGCCACCGAGCCTGCTGTGGATCGGCGCCGACGGCATCGAACGCCGCAGCCAGCGCATCACCGGCGAGGTCAATGCCGACACCTTCCTGCAACGTTGGACCATCACCCGAGACGCCCGTTAATGCTGACTTTTACCCTCGGCACCTTTGCCATTGCGCTCAATCACCTGCTGTTGATCAGCGCCTTGGTGCTGGCGACCTTTGTCGGCTGGCGGGTGGCCAAGCGCGGTGGCGAGAATCCCGAGTCGGCGCTGTTCAGTCTGTTCCTGGTGGGCATGCTGGCGGCGCGGGTGGGGTTTGTCGCCCTTTACTGGACCCATTATCGGGACGATCCGTGGCAGATGATCGACCTGCGTGACGGCGGTTTCCTGGCCTGGCCGGGGGTGATCGTGCTGCTGCTCGCTGCCTTGTACCGAGGCTGGCGTCGCCCTGGCTTGCGCCGCCCCCTGGGGTTTGGCGTGGCCAGCGGTCTGGCGTTCTGGCTGCTGGCAACGTACTCCCTGACGATTTACGAGCAAGGCACCCGCCTGCCGGACATCACCCTGCGCAATGCCGCGGGGGAAACCGTGCAACTGGCCGACTACAAGGGCGGCCCGCTGGTGATCAATCTGTGGGCCACCTGGTGCCCGCCCTGTCGCCGGGAAATGCCGGTGCTGGAAGAAGCCCAGCAACAACGTCCGGACCTGACCTTCCTGTTCGTCAACCAGGCCGAAAGCATGCAAAGCGTCAGCACCTATCTGGAAACCCAGGGCCTGAGCCTGTCCAACGTCCTGTTCGATGGCGGCGGCCGATTGGGCCAGGCCGTCGGCTCCATGGCATTGCCGACTACGCTGCTCTATAGCCCTGAAGGTCGCTTGCTGGGCAGCCATCTGGGAGAGCTGTCGGAAGCCAGCCTGGCCCGCGCCCTGGAAAGCTTCGACACCTCTAATCCTGCCACACCAGCCACTTCTTCAAGGAAACTGCCATGCCCCGCCTCCGCCACCTGTTAACGCTGACCCTGGGTGCCACCCTGCTGCACCTGCCGTCGGTGCAGGCTGCCGAAGAACTGCCCGAAGCGATCAAGAAGATCGAAGCCAAAGGTGCGAAAATCGTCGGCCAATTCGATGCCCCCGACGGTTTGCGCGGCTATGCGGCGCAGTACCAGAACCGGGGTATGGCACTGTACCTGACCCCGGATGGCAAGCATGTTCTGCTGGGCAATCTGTATGACGCCGAGGGCAATGACCTGAGCAGCGCGCCGTTGCAGAAGCTTGTTTATGCACCGATGGCGAAAGAAGTCTGGGCCAAACTGGAAACCAGCAACTGGATCGCTGACGGCAACAAAGACGCACCGCGGGTCGTCTATATGTTCAGCGATCCGAACTGCCCTTACTGCAATATGTTCTGGGAGCAGGCACGGCCGTGGGTGAAGGCCGGCAAGGTGCAGCTGCGCCACATCATGGTCGGCATCATCCGTGAAGACAGCCCGGGCAAATCGGCGGCGCTACTGGCGGCCAAGGACCCGCAGAAAGCTTTGCAGGACCATGAAGGCGCCGGCAAGGGCAGCTCGCTCAAGGCCTTGAAAGAAGTGCCGCCAGCGATTCAGGCGAAGCTTGCAGCGAACATGCAAATGATGGAAGAGCTGGAGTTGTCTGCTACCCCGGCGATTTTCTATATGGATGACAAGGGAGAGCTGCAACAGCAGCAAGGCGCGCCGTCGCCGGACAAATTGGTGAAGATTCTCGGGCCCAAGTAGGAGCGAGCTTGCTCGCGATGGTCGTCAACGATAACGCGTACTTTCAGGATGCACGCGTTGTCCTTGCGTTTTTCGCGAGCAAGCTCGCTCCTACAGGGGGCTGCGATGTTTTCTCAACGCTTCGCTGAATTGCTCTGGGCCAAAAACGTCAGCAGTTCATCTGTGACGAACTGCGGATTCTCCAGATTGGAGATATGCCCCGCCTCCGGCACCAGCACGTACGGGCAACCGATCAACTCGGCCATTTCCCTGGTTTCCGCCGGCGGCCGCGGTTGATCCTGGTCCCCACACATCAGCAGCGTGGTGTCAGCGTTCAGCCGGCATAGATCCGACAGCAGGTCATCCCGGCCAAACGTGATCCGCCCCATCGGCACGATGCTTGTGCGCAGACGATCCGAGGGCAGCGCCGCCAACGACGCATGGAATTTCTGATAAAACGCCGACTGCGGGTCGATATCGGGACGGAAGAAGATCGGCACAATGATATCCAGCAGCGGTGGCGTGATCATGCCGGCCTCTTCGATCTGCTTTAACAATGAGAAATAATATTCACGGGTCGGATCCGGCTCGTTACCGAGATAGGTGTCCATCAGCACCAGGCCGTTGATTCGCCCGGGCGCCGACAAGGCCAGGCGCGCGCCCCACATGCCTCCCACCGAAAGCCCCACCAGCGTGACGCGTTCGATGTCCAGATGATCGAGCAAGGCCAATCCCTGACGGGCGATGTCATCCAGTGAAGTGGTTGTTTGCGGTATTGGCCCGGACTCGCCATGGCCCCACAGGTCCGGTGCGATCACCCGGTAGTGTGGCGACAGGGCGGCAATCTGCGGCGCCCACATGGCCTGGTCCCACAGATAGCTGCCGGCCAGCAGCACTGCCGGGCCTGTGCCTTGATCGATGTAGTGAAGCGGTTGTCCATCTATTGTGACGAAGGGCATTGGCTGTTTCCTTGTGAAGTGCGGTTCACTAAAAGAGCAGAGGCAGCCTGAGCTGGCCGGAAACAGCAGTCAATCGCAAGAATGTACGCATTTGTACCGTGAGTTTTATGGAGTCTGGACTGACGCCATCGCGGGCAAGTCGGATCGCCGCACCGCCGCTCCCACAGGAATCGGTGGTGGACACATGATTTGTGACCAACATAGCTCCCTGTGGGAGCGAGCTTGCTCCGGGCGGCGTTCCGACGATGGGGCCGGTACAGACGCTAGAGAATCAAAGCCCCTCCAACTCCGCCATCAGATCATTGAGCCGATCGACCTTCTCCTCGGTGATATCGCTCGCCGCCAACCCTTCGATGTGCCCGGCCAATTCCTCCACCGTGCTGCACTCGAACATCGCGCGCAGCGGCACATCGCGTTGCAAAGTTTTCTGCACCCGCGAAGCAATCTGCGTCGCCAGCAGCGAATGCCCACCCAGCTCGAAGAAATTGTCACGAATGCCGACCTTCTCGACCTTCAGCACTTCGGCCCAGATACCTGCCAACGTCTGCTCAAGCGCATTACGCGGCGCCTGGTAGTCCTGGCTCTGCAACTGACCGATCTCCAGCGCCGGCAGGGCCTTGCGGTCGAGTTTGCCGTTGGCGTTGAGCGGCATCCGCTCGAGCCACAGCCAGTGCAGCGGCACCATGTATTCCGGCAGCTCGGCGCGCAGGCGTTGCTTGATGCGCTCCAGGCGTTCGGTCGGATCCAGCGCCGAGTCAGCCGCCACCAGGTAGCCCACCAGATGTTTGCCGTTCACCCCTTCCTGCACGCCGACCGCCGCTTCACGGACCTGTGGTTGCTCATGCAAACGGGCTTCGATTTCACCCAGTTCGATGCGGTAACCGCGAATCTTCACTTGATGGTCGATGCGACCGACGTACTCCAGCACGCCGTCACTGCGACGACGGGCCAGGTCACCGGTGCGATACAGGCGATCTGCACCAAACGGGTTCGGCACAAACACCTGCGCGGTGCGCATCGGGTCGCCGACATAACCGCGACCCACCCCGGTGCCAGCGACGCACAACTCGCCCACCGCACCCAAGGGCACCAATTCCAGCGCGCCATCGAGCAGGTACAAACGGTTGTTGTCGGTCGGCGTACCGATCGGCAAGTAACTGCCGCGCGTCGACGCCAAGTCCACACGGAAGAAGGCCACGTCATCCGAGCACTCCGCTGGGCCATAGGCATTCACCAGTCCGATGTCCGGGTAGCGCAGCAGCCATTGGTGCGCCAGTTCCGGTGGCATCGCTTCACCGGTTGGCAGCATCCAGCGCAGACCATCGAGGCTCATGCGTTCCTGGGCGAGCATGCCCTGGATCAGCGACGGCACGCTTTCCAGCACGGTGATGCCCTGGCTCTGGACGTGCGCCAGCAAACCTTGCGGGTCATGGGCGATGGTGTTCGGCACGATGTCCACCCGCGCCCCGAACAACGGCGCGGCGAGGAACTGCCAGACCGAGATGTCGAAGCTTTGCGAAGCGGTTTGTGCGATGACATCGGCCTCGTTCAGGTTCAGATACGGCACCTTGCTCAGCTGGTTATTCAGCATGCCGCGCTGCTCGACCATCACCCCCTTCGGCAATCCGGTGGAGCCCGAGGTGTAGATCACGTAGGCGAGGTTGTCCGGCCCGCTGTAGATGCCCGGATTGGCAATCGACACATCGCTCGCCTGAACATCTTCCCAGACCAGCAATCGCGGTCGATTGGCACAACCGAACTCATCCAGCAATGCCAGCGCCTGCTCGCGACAAGCTTGAGTGCAGACCAGCAACGGCGTACGGCTCAGGTCGATGATCCGGCTCAAACGCTGGCTCGGCAGTCCCGGATCCAGCGGCAGATAACCGGCGCCCGCCTTGAAGCTGCCGATGATCATGCCCAGCAGATCGAGGTTGCGATCGGCCAGCAACGCCACCGGCTGATCCAGCCCGACACCGGCGGCAAGCAGCGCATGGCCGAGACGATTGCTGCGTTGGTTCAGCGCAAGGTAACTGTGCTGCCGATCCAGGCAACTGGCGGCAATCCGTTGTGGATGCCGGGCGACCTGCGCTTCGAACAACTCGACGTAACTCTGCTCCAGCGGGTAATCGTGCTTGCTCTGGTTGCAGCCATGGATCAGGAAGTCCTGTTCCTCGGCACCCAACAGCGGCAGATCAGCCATGTCGCCATGGAAGCCTTCGACCAGCGCCAACAGCAAACGCTTGAACTCGCCGAGCATGCGCTCGATGGTCGACGCGTCGAAGTAACGCTGGTCGTAAGACAGGTGCAAGCCCAGGTCGTCGCCCGGATAGCACACCGCGGTCAGCGGGAAATTGGTGTGGGTACGGCCCGAATCCGAGGTCGCGTTGAGGCTTTGCGCACGGTCCAGTACCGAGACTTCCACCGGGGCGTTTTCGAACACGAACAGGCTGTCGAACAACGGCTGGCCCTTGGGCAGCTCGCTGTTTTCCTGAATGTTCACCAGCGGCAGGTACTCGTACTCGCGCAACTGCATGTTGCTGTCGAGCAAGCCGCTCAGCCACTGACGCACGCTGCAACGCTGATCGTCTTGCGGCATCTTTACCCGCAACGCGATGCTGTTGATAAACAGCCCGACCGTGCGCTGCATCTCGGGCATGTCCACCGGGCGCCCGGCCACGGTGACGCCGAACAGTACGTCGCGATCACCGCTCAAGCGCCGCAATACCAAGGCCCACGCCGCCTGGGCGAAGGTGTTGATGGTCAGCTGATGCGCCTGGGCCAGTTCGCGCAGTCGGGCGCCATCACGGGCATCTAGCCGGGTATGACGGTCGCCGACGAGCATGCCGCCGCTGTCACCGGCATGTTCGCGCAGGAACGGCCGGTCACTCGGAATCGGCGTGGTGCGTTCGAAGCCTTGCAGGTTGTGCTTCCACCATTGCCGCGCCTCGGCCAGGCTCTGGCGTTGCAGCCAGCCGATGTAATCGCGATAACGGGGTGGCACGGCCAACTGCGCTTCCCGGCCTTCGCCAAGGGCGCTGTAGATCTCGAAGAAGTCGTTCATCAGCAGCGAACGGCACCAGGCATCGATCAGGATGTGGTGGTTGCTCATCATGAACCAGTAGCGCGCCGCGCCGACCCGGATCAGACGCAGGTGGAACGGTGCCTGGTTGAGCAGATCGAAACCGGCCTCGCGCTCGCTTTTGAGCAGCGCCTGCAACCTCGGCTCTTGTTCGGTTTCAGCAATCGTCGTCCAGTCCAGATACTCGATCGGCGTGCTGCCCGGCTTGTGGATCACTTGCAGCATGTCTTCGCCGACGTTCCAGCAGAACGACGCACGCAAGGCTTCATGGCGAGCGATCACCGCCTGCCAGGCCTGGGCGAAACGCTGCGGGTCGAGCTCGCTGTTGATGCGATAACGGTCCTGCATGTAGTAGAGGCCGGTGCCCGGCTCCAGCAGGGTGTGCAGCAACATGCCTTCCTGCATCGGCGTCAGCGGGTAGACGTCTTCGATGACCGCGGCCGGAACCGGCAGCGCATCGAGTTGCGGCTGGGTCAGCCTGGCCAGCGGGAAGTCCGACGGCGTCAGGCCGCCCGCGTCGTCCTGCAGGCAATGCTCGATCAGGCTCTGCAGTTCACCGAGGTAGGCATCCGCCAGCGCTCCGATGGTCTGCGGATCATGACGTTCGCCGCTGAAGGTCCAGCGCAGCACCAGTTCACCGCCATACACCTGACTGTCGATGCTCAGCTCGTTGGGCAGCGGCGCTTTCGGGTCGTGCGCGGCGCCGACCGGTTCATCCAGCGGACGGAACAGTGCATCGTTGCCGAAACTCTGGTCGAACTGGCCGAGGTAGTTGAAGGTGACAGGCGCCACCGGCAGTGCAGCCATGGCCTGGCGGCAGGGTTCATCGGCCAGGTAGCGCAACACGCCATAACCCAGACCTTTGTGTGGCACTGCGCGCAGTTGTTCCTTGATCGCCTTGATCGAGGCGCCCTGCTCTTCCATTGGCATCAGGCGCAATGGATAAGCACTGGTGAACCAGCCAACGGTGCGGGTCAGGTCGATCTCGTCGAACAGGGTTTCGCGGCCGTGGCCTTCGAGTTGAATCAGCGCCGATTCGTGGCCACTCCAGCGGCACAGCACGCGGGCCAAAGCGGTCAGCAGCAAGTCGTTGACCTGGGTGCGATAGGCGCTCGGTGCCTGTTGCAGGAGTTGGCGAGTGCGCTCGACATCGAGGCGCACGCTGACGGTTTGCGCATGACGATTCTGCCGGCCACCCGCCGGTCGGTCGCACGGCAATTCAGCACGGTTACCGGCCAGTTGCGACTGCCACCAGCTCAACTCTTCGCGCAGGGATTCACTGCCGGCATACGCTTGCAAACGTGCCGCCCAGTCCTTGAATGCACTGGTTTTTGCCGGCAGTTTGACGGACTGTCGAGCATCCAGTTGGCGATACACCGTTTGCAGATCGTCCAGCAACAGCCGCCACGAAACCCCGTCCACCACCAGGTGGTGAATGGCGATGAACAACCGCTGTTGCGCCTCGGGACCATCGACCAGCAGCGCGCGCATCAGCGGCCCTTCCTCAAGGTCGAGGCTGCGCTGGGCATCGGCGAAGAGTGCCGCGCATTTGTCCATGGACGAAACGCGTACTTGCCACAGCACCGGCGCGTCGCAAATCGCTTGGTGCCCGGCCTGCCATTGGCCTGCATATTCAGCGAAACGCAGACGCAAGGCGTCGTGCTGTTCGATCACGGCCAGCAGCGCTTGCTCCAGGCGATGGGGCTCCAGCGCCACAGTGGGTTCCAGCAGCAACGCCTGGTTCCAGTGCTGACGCTGCGGGATGTCGGTGTCGAAGAACCAGTGCTGGATCGGCGTCAACCGCGACTCGCCGGTGATCAGACCTTGTTCGGCGCTGAGCTGCCCGACACGGGTCGCCACGGCCGCCAGGGTCTGCACGGTCTGGTGCTGGAACAAGTCCCGCGGGCTGAAGTGAATGCCCTGCTGCCGCGCCCGGCTGACCACCTGGATCGACAGAATCGAGTCGCCGCCCAGTTCGAAGAAGTTGTCGTTGAGCCCCACCTCCTCGACGTTCAGCACTTCGCACCAGATATCGGCCAGGGTCAGTTCAAGTACGTTACTCGGTGCCACGTACTGCTGGCGGTTCTGTTCCGGATCCGGTGCCGGCAGTGCGCGGCGGTCGAGTTTGCCGTTGGCGGTCAGCGGCCATTGAGCCAGCAAGGTCAGGTGCGCAGGCACCATGTAATCCGGCAGTTGCGCTTTGAGGTGCGCCTTGAGGGATTCGCGCAGCTCGGCTTGTTGCCTTTCGTCCTGCTCGGCGAACTCGGTGACAACGTAGCCGACCAGTTGCTTGCCACTCGGCGCATCGAGCGCCAACACCACCGCTTCACGGACGGATTGGTGTTCCAGCAGTCGGGTTTCGATTTCGCCCAGTTCGATGCGGAAGCCGCGAATTTTCACTTGATGGTCAATACGCCCCAGGTACTCCACCAGACCCTCGGCGCACTGACGCACCAGGTCGCCGGTGCGGTACAGACGCCCGCCATTGGCGGCGAACGGATCGGCGACAAAACGCTCGGCGGTCATGCCCGGACGCTGGTGATAACCCTGCGCCAGACCGGCGCCGCCGACATACAACTCGCCGGTCGCGCCTTGCGGCACCAACGCCAGATCCGCGTCGAGGATGTAGGCCACGCGAGCGCCGATCACACTGCCGATCGGCACGCTGCCCAGGCCCTCGTCCAACTGTTCCGGCGCCAGGCTGGCCAGCGGCATGACCACGGTTTCGGTCGGGCCGTAGGCGTTGAAGAACAGGCTCGGCTTGAACGCCGCGCGGATTCGCTGCAAGTGTTCGCCGGTCAGGGCTTCGCCGCCGGTGATGCACATGCGCACCGGCAGCGTCTCGTTTCGAGTCGCCAGCCATTGCGCCAACTGGCTGCCGTAGCTCGGAGTGAAGCCGAGGATGTTGATGCGGTGGCGGCGAATCAGACCGCAGATTTCTTCCGCGTCCCACTGGCCTTGGGCACGCAGGACAACCTGGGCGCCGCTCAACAACGGCACCAGCAAACGCTCGGTGGCCGCGTCGAAGTTGATCGAGTAGAAGTGCAGCTCGCAATCGTCGGGGCGCATGCCGAAACGTTCGATCACGGCGCGACAGTGCATGGCGATTTCGCCGTGGGACACCACCACGCCTTTGGGTTTGCCGGTGGAGCCGGAGGTGTAGATCAGGTAGGCCTGATGTTGCGGCAGGCTGATAAACGGCAGCTCGCTGGCCGGGCAGTTGACCAGTTCGGCGGAGTCTTCTTCCAGGCACCATTGGGCGACACTAACCGGCAGCTCGCCAAGCGCATCGAACATCGCCGCATTGCTGAGCAGTAAACCGATGCCGCTGTCTTCGATCATGTAGTGCAGGCGATCCAGCGGGTACTCCGGGTCCAGCGGCACGTAGGCGCCGCCCGCCTTGAGGATCGCCAGCAAGCCGACGACCATTTCCAGTGAACGCTCAAGTGCCAGGCCCACTCGGACCTGCGGGCCAACCCCTCGTTCGCGGAGCATCCAGGCCAGGCGATTGGCGCGGCTGTCGAGTTCGGCGTAGCTCAGGGTGTTGCCGGCAAAGGTCAGTGCCGGCGCATCCTTGCGCACCAGCGCCTGCTCGCTGAACAGGTGATGGATGCACTGATCCAGGCGGTGCTCGCCCGGTTCGACGCCGAGGCTGTCGAGCAGGTGTTGCTGTTCGCTCGCGTCCAGCAAGGGCAGCTCACTGAGGCGCTGTTGCGGATCGGCCAGCAGCGCTTCCAGCAGATTGCGCCAATGCCCGGCCATGCGCGCAATGCGCGGTTCGTCGAACAGGTCGGTGCTGTAGGTCAGGCAGCAACCCAGGCGGTGGTCGAGGTCGGTGACTTCCAGGTTGAGGTCGAACTTGGTCGCCCGGGCATCGTTGGCGAGGTACTCGACGGTCATGCCGGCCAGGGTACGGCTCTGCTGGAACTCCCAGCGCTGTACGTTGCACATCACCTGGAACAGCGGGTTGTACGCAGCGCTGCGCGGTGGCTGCAAGGCCTCGACCAGATGGTCGAACGGCAGGTCCTGATGGGACTGGCCCTCGATCACCCTGTGGCGAACCTGCTCGAACAATTGCGCCACGGACATCTGGCCGTCGAGCTGGCAACGCAGGACTTGGGTGTTGAGGAACGCACCGATCAGCCCTTCGCTTTCCGGACGAATCCGGTTGGCGACAGGGGCACCGATGCGCAAGTCGTTCTGGCCGCTGTAGCGGTAAAGCAGCACGGCCAGCGCGGCGGTCATGGTCATGAACAGGGTCAGGCCATGGTGTGCGTTGAAGGCGCGAACCCGGGCGGCCAGCTCATCGCTGAGGTCAAAACGAAACAGTTCGCCCCGATGACTTTGCACCGGCGGCCGCGGTCGGTCAGCGGGCAATTCCAGCAGCGGATGTTCGCGGCCCAATTGTGCGGTCCAGTAGTCGAGCTGGCGCTGACGTTCACCGGACTCCAGCCACTGGCGCTGCCAGACGCTGTAATCCAGGTACTGTACCGGCAGCGGTGCCAGCGGCGATTCGCGGTCCTCGACAAAGGCTTCGTACAGCGCGCTCAGCTCACGGGCGAAGATGTCCATCGCCCAGCCTTCGGTGACGATGTGGTGCAGGGTCAGGACCAGGTAATGTTCCTGCTCGGCGGTCTTGACCAGGCAGGCGCGCAGCAGCGGCCCGGTTTCCAGATCGAATGGCGTGTGGGCTTCGCTGTCGGCCAGTTGCTGGACCCGTTGCTCACGGCTGTCGGCATCCAGCGCCGAGAAATCTTTGCAGTCCATGCGCAGGCCGGTGTCGGCCTGAACCTGTTGCCGGGCCACGCCATCGACGCTCGGGAAGGTGGTGCGCAGGGTTTCGTGGCGCATGATCAGCGCTTGCAATGCCGCCTCGAAACGCCCGACGTCGAGTACCCCGCGCAGCCGCGCCATGCCACCGACGTTATAGGCCGGGCTGTCCGGTTCCAGCTGCCAGAGGAACCACATGCGCTGCTGGGAGTAAGACAACGGTACCGGTTGGCTGCGGTCGACTGTCTCGATCGGTGGCTGCTTATTCGTGTTGCCGCTGGCTTGAATCAACTGCACCTGCTCGGCAAACGCCCCCAGTTCTCTGTGCTCGAACAACACCCGCAGCGGCAACTCGACGTCGCAGGCCTGACGGGTACGGGAAATGATTTGCGTGGCCAGCAGCGAGTGGCCGCCGAGGGCAAAGAAATCGTCACGCAGACCGATCTGCGCAAGGCCCAGGACCTCACGCCAGATGCCGGCGATTTGCTGTTCCAGCGCGGTGACCGGTGCGACGTGTTCGCTGGCTTGCCACTGGGGTTGCGGCAAGGCGCGACGGTCGAGTTTGCCGCTTGGGCCGAGGGGCATTGCGTCCAGCCGCATCAACTGCGCCGGGACCATGTATTCAGGTAACTCGGCGGCCAGCACGGTTTTCAGGCGCGCGGTTTGAGCCTCTTCGGTTTCGCTGGTTTGCGAAGCGGTGTAGTAACCGATCAACTGTCCGCCGGCCGCGGTTTCGCGCACCACCACGACTGCCTGAGCGACACCGTCCTGTACCAGCAAACGCGCCTGGATTTCTTCCGGTTCCACGCGAAAGCCGCGCAGTTTGACCTGCTGATCGAGACGACCGAGGTAGTCGATCACACCATCGGCAGTCCAGCGTGCACGGTCGCCAGTGCGATACAGACGGGCACCCGGCTCGCCCAGCGGATCGACGACGAAGCGTTCGGCGGTCAGGCCTGGACGGCCCAGATAGCCTCGGGCCAGGCCGATGCCGCTGATGCACAGTTCGCCCGGCACACCGGCCGGAACCGGATTGAGTTCAGCGTCCAGCACGCGGCACACCACGTTGCCCAGCGGACGCCCGATCGGCGAGCGTTCGCCATCGGCGGCTGTGCACGGCCAATGAGTGACGTTGATCGCTGTTTCCGTCGGGCCATAGCGGTTGTGCAATTGCACCACCGGCAGGTGTGCCAGCACCCGGTTGCGCAGCTCTGCGGGCAAGGCTTCACCGCCGGAAAATACACGACGCAGGCTGGTACATCCGGCGCTCAGCGGCTCGTCGATGAACAACGCCAGCAACGGTGGCACGAAGTGCAGCGTGGTCACGCCGTACGTTTGAACGAGTTGCGCAATGCGGTGCGGATCACGGTGTTCGCCGGGACCGGCAAGCAGCAACCGGCTGCCGGTGATCAGCGGCCAGAAGCATTCCCACACCGACACGTCGAAGCTGACCGGCGCTTTTTGCATCAGCACGTCGGTGTCGTTCAGGCGATAGGTGTCCTGCATCCATTGCAGGCGTTCGGCGAGGGCCGCGTGGGTGTTGCCTACGCCCTTGGGCTGACCGGTGGAACCGGAGGTGTAAATCACGTAGGCAAGGTTGTCGCCGTGCACGTGCAGGCCCGGCGCATGGCTCGGCCAGCCATCCAGATGCAAAGCGTCCATGGCGATTACGCTGACACCGTCGGCAGCCGGCAAACGGTCGAGCAATCCGGTCTGGGTCAGCAGCAATTCGACGCCGCTGTCGTTGAGCATGTAAGCCAGGCGTTCGGCCGGGTAATCCGGGTCCAGCGGCACATAGGCGCCGCCGGCCTTGATAATCGCCAGCAGACCGATCAGCAGTTGCGGCGAACGCTCGGCGGCAATCGCTACACACACATCCGGCCCGACACCTTTGTCGCGCAGGTAATGGGCCAGGCGGTTGGCCTGGCTGTGCAGCTCGGCGAAGTCCAGTTGGCCGCCGTCCCACATCAACGCGACGCGCTCGGGAGTCAGGCGCGCCTGTTCGTGGAGCAACTGCGGCAACCATTGGCTGGCCGGGGTGCACGGTGCCGCGCTCCAGGCAGTTTGCTGATCGTACTCACCGGGCGTCAGCAGTTGCAGGTCGGCGATGGCAGTTTTCGGTTGCGCGCAGACGGCCCGCAGCAGGTTGCTGAAATGCTCGGCCAGACGCTCGATGGTGGCGGCATCAAACAGTTCGCTGGCGTAGTCGAAGGACAGGCTCAGGCGACCGTTGCGGTCTTCCTCACTGTGCAGTTGCAGATCGAACTTGGCTTCGCGGCTGTGCCATGGCAGTTCTTCGGCGAGCAGCCCGGGCAGTCGTTTCAATGCGCCGAGGTCGCGTTGCTGGTGGTTGAACATGACCTGGAACAAGCCTTGTTCGCGGGCTTGCGCGAAGGCTTGGAGCAGTTGTTCGAACGGCAGGTCCTGATGCGCTTGTGCACCCAGCGCGGCCTGACGGGTCTGCGCCAGCAGTTCAACGAATGGCTGGCGCGGATCGACCTCGGCGCGCAGCACCTGGGTGTTGATGAAGAAGCCGATCAGGCCCTGGGTTTCCAGGCGCGGACGGTTGGCGTTGGGCACACCGATGCGGATGTCGCGTTGGCCGCTGTAGCGGTGCAGCAGGCTCTGGAAGGCGGTGAGCAACAGCATGAAAGTGGTCGATTCATGGGCCTGGGCGGTCTGGCGAATGGCATCGCTCAACGTTGCGCCAAGCTTTATGGAATGACGGGCAGCACTGTGGTTGTGTTGCGTCGAGCGCGGGTGGTCGGTGGCCAGGCTCAGTGTCGGATGCTCATCGCCCAACCGGGCTTTCCAGTAGGCCAGTTGCCGCTCGCCCTCCCCTTGCGCCAGCCATTGGCGCTGCCAGCTGGCGTAGTCGGCATAGTGCGTGATCAATGCCGCAAGCGTCGCTGTTTGTCCCTGGGAAGCGGCAGCGTACAGGCGCGAGAACTCGTCGATCAGCACGTTCAGCGACCAGCCATCGGCGATGATGTGGTGCAGCGTCACCAGCAACTGGTGATCCTCATCATCGAGGCGCACCAGCGTCACCCGCAGCAGCGGGCCCTTCTCCAGCTCGAACCGGGTGCGGGCCTGGTCCTCACGGATTTGCAGCGCGCGGGCTTCGCGCTCGGTGGCTGGCAGGTCGCTGATATCGATCAATTGCAGATTGAATTCGGCGGCGGAATCGACCTGCTGCAGTGCCACGCCGTCACGTTCGAAGAAGCGTGTGCGCAAGGATTCGTGACGCTCGATCAGTTGTTGGAAACTGGCGCGCAACGCGTCTTGATCCAGCTCGCCGCGAAGGCGCAAGGCACCGGGAATGTTGTAGGCACTGCTCTGCGGGTCCAGTTGCCAGGTGATCCACAGACGGTTTTGCGCCAGGGATTGCGGCATGGCTTCGCTGCGCGACAGTGGGGTGATCGAGCCTTGGGCCAGGCCGCCGTTCTGTTGCTGCGTAGCGACTGCGGTGGCAAACGCGCCAAGGGTCGGCGCTTCGAACAACAGGCGCAGGTTCAGTTCCAGGTCAAGTTCTTCGCGCAGACGCGCGACCACTTGCGTGGCGGCGATGGAGTTGCCGCCCAACAGGAAAAAGTGATCGTCGGCTTTGACCTGTTTGATCTGCAGTTGCTCGCACCAGATCTGGCCGATCAGGGTTTGCAATTCAGAGCCCGACTCGGTTTGCGCCTCACGCTCGCTGGCCTCCGTCGGGAACAGCGCATAACTGTCGAGGCTGCCGTCCGCCAGACGATCGCGGCACGCCGAGCGTTGCAGTTTGCCGCTGGAGGTCTTGGGCAGCGCACCCGGATTGAGCAGCACCACCACGCCCGGCGCCTCCTGATACGCCTCGGCCACCGCCTGGCGAATGGCTTTGATCAACGCCTCGGGCGCGAGGATTTTTTGCACGCTACGGCTGATTTCCGCCGCGATGCCGATGCCTTCCTGCCCTTCGATGTTCACGGCGAAAGCGGCGACGCGACCTTTGCGCACCACTTCCACTTCGCGCTCGATAGTCTGTTCGATGTCCTGCGGATAGAGGTTGTGCCCCCGCACGATCAGCAGGTCTTTCAGGCGCCCGGTGATGAACAGTTCACCGTCACGCATAAAGCCCAGGTCGCCGGTGCGCAGCCAGGTACGGTCGTTGTGTTGCACGAAAGTCCTGGCGCTGGCTTCGGGATTGCGCCAGTAGCCGTGGGCGATGCTCGGACCGCAAGCCCAGACTTCGCCGACGGTATTGCCGGCCAGCTCGTTGAGCGCCGAGGGATCGACGATCAGTATGGCGTGATCCGGTTGGCCGATGCCGCAGCTCATGATCGCGCTACCCTCGCCCGGCTCGACACGGTTTTGCGCCAAGGCCTGATCGTCCACCCGCAGGTTGCCGATACCCTGGCTGCGAGGGCTGCCGGCGACGAACAGCGTGGCTTCGGCCAGGCCATAGGACGCCATGAAACTGTCCGGGGTAAAACCGCTCGCCGCGAACTTCTCGGCAAAGCGCTCCAGCGTGTCGAGGCGAATCGGTTCCGAGCCGGAATACGCCACGCGCCAACCGCTCAGGTCGAGGCGCGCCAGGGCCGATTCGCTGACCCGCTCGCTGCACAACCGATAGGCAAAATCCGGCCCGCCGCTGATGGTGCCGCCGTATTCGCTGATCGCTTCCAGCCAGCGCAACGGCCGACCGAGGAAGTAGGCCGGCGACATCAGGATGCACGGCACGCCGCTGAAAATCGGCTGCAGCAGACCGCCGATCAGACCCATGTCGTGGTACAGCGGTAACCAGCTGACGATCACATCGTCAGGGTTCAGATCGATGCCGAAGCCATGGCGAATCAGCAATTCGTTCGCCACCAGGTTGCCGTGGCTGACTTGCACACCTTTAGGCAAGGCGGTGGAGCCGGAGGTGTATTGCAGGAAGGCGATGTGATCGTCTTGCAGGTCCGGCTCGACCCATCGCTCGGCCAGGGCGCTGTCGAGGGTATCGACGCACAACAGCGGCGGTGCGCCTTCGATGTGCAACAACGAATCCCGCAGGCCGGCGCTGGTCAGCAACAGACGCGGTCCGGCATCGCTGATGATCGACAGCAGGCGCTCCTGATGATGACGACGGGTCGATTCCGGTGGATAGGCCGGCACCGCGATGACACCTGCGTACAGACAACCAAAAAACGCCGCGACGTAATCCGGGCCACTGGGGAACAGCAGCACCGCGCGATCGCCAAACTCGGCCTCAGCCTGCAACGCGCCGGCAATGACGCGTGCCCGCTGGTCCAGTTCGCGATAACTGAGCACCACAGCCTGATCCTCGGTTTCGGCGAGAAAACGCAAGGCTACCCGGTCCGGCGTCAGGGCCGCGCGGCGCTGAAGGGATTGGACCAGTGTGCTGGGGAGTTCGAACGCGTCGGTCATGGGGTTTCCTGCCTGAATTCGGCTGTAGGAGCGAGCTTGCTCGCGAAAAACCGGAGAACGCCGCGGGGTGTCAGGTACCCATCGTCATCGTTAACGACCTTCGCGAGCGAGCTCGCTCCTACAGGGTTATGAGGATTGCGCTGTGCTATTCACCAATGAGAACGGATGACGTCTGCAAATAATTAGTCGGCGGGCCGGATCGCCAACCCCGCTGCGGTGTCGCAAGCGAGCATCGCAAGCGAGCGTCCGCAAGCGAGCACAACAGCGTGTCGCAGTTCTCACTCTGCACCTTTGGGGAGCATTAATTCTCTTTCTCAATTGACAATCATTATCATTCAACATAATTTGTCGCTCGATGTGTAGGACGGCACCGGTCTCCCAGGCGTCCCACTAACCTATTTGCAGCAGGGGATTTCCATGACGGAACAAGTGTCCACAAGCAGGTGCGATTCACCGCTACTTCAGGCATTCGTCGACAATCGACTGATTCTGGTCAAGATTGCAGCCCGTATCACCGGCTGCCGCTCGCGGGCTGAAGACGTGGTACAGGATGCGTTCTTCCGCCTGCAGTCGGCACCGCAGATCACGTCCTCGTTCAAGGCTCAACTCAGCTACCTGTTCCAGATCGTGCGCAACCTGGCGATCGATCACTACCGTAAACAGGCGCTGGAACAGAAGTATTCAGGGCCTGAAGAAGAAGGCCTTAATGTGGTGATTCAAGGCGCCTCGCCGGAAACCTCGCACATCAATTTCTCGACCCTGGAACACATTGCCGACGCGCTGACGGAGTTGCCCAGCCGCACCCGTTACGCTTTCGAGATGTACCGCCTGCATGGCGTGCCGCAGAAGGACATCGCCAAGGAACTCGGGGTCTCGCCGACCCTGGTGAACTTCATGATTCGCGATGCTTTGGTGCACTGCCGGAAGGTGTCGGGGACTCGGGTGGATACCTTTGCCCGCCGCTGAGATCTGAATCCTGCGTCGCCCCCATCGCGGGCAAGCTCGCTCCCACAGGTGTTGTGTCGAGCACAACATCAGAGAACACCCCAAAACCTGTGGGAGCGACGGTGCGGCGATCCGACTTGCTCGCGATAGCGGACTCAAGACCAATAAAGATCTTGAGTCCTGCGTATTACGCCAACTCACACCGATCAAAAAACCGCTCCCGCCCCAACACCATCAGCGCCGCACGCTTGTGCGGAAAATCAAACTCTTTCTCGCAATGGAAACGCTGGCCCTGCATATACCCGATCATCTTGCCGTTGTCGGCCCGAGGCTCGGCAACCACCCGCCGGGTCCGTGGATCATCGAGAAACAGGTAATGCACCAGCGCCGATAACCAGCTCGCTACCTTGTGCGGGCCGCGGTGATGTTCTTCACCGACCAGCATGTGAATACCCCGGTCGTAATCGTCCGCCTCATAGAACGGCGCGATGCGATCTTCCTTGGCCCAATAGGCCTCGAAATAGGCAAACGGCTGATCATCGAAACAGCCGATCAGCATCAGGGTGTGGGGGGCGGCCTCGAGCTTGCCCAGGTACTCGCGATGCTGTTCGAGACTGCCCTGCTCCTGCCAGAAACTCGCGACCCGCGCACTGTTCTGCCAACGATTGAACCGTTCAAGGTCATGGTCGATGTCCAGCGTGCGCAGGGAAATCCACGCGCCCAACCGGGCATCGAACCGTCGATACACTTCACCCTGCGGTTTCATCGCACGCAACGGATGACGTTTGCCGCCACTGATGACCATGTGCTGCGGATAGCTGCTGGCCAGGGACTGACCGAGCCAGGGCTGCGGCAACTGCCAGAACAGGGTGCGCTCGCAGCGATACTGGCCTGGGGTTTCGCTGGCGACCAGCAAGCCGTTGCGCAAGGCTTCAACCGGGACTTCATCCAGCTGCCAGGTCAGGCGCTGACAGGCAGGGTCGCGGGAAAACAGCCAATAACAGGCCGTGCGCAGTGCATCGCCATCGGGACGGTCGAAGCCTTGCTCGATCTGCACCCGCAGTTCGGTGTCGCGCCTCAGACGCAACTTGATCAGCGGCTGCCCATCCAGGTCAAGGCTCAGCCGGCTTTCGGTTTCATCAGCTACAAGACGGCTTCCGGTGGGCAACGCCAGGGCAGTCAGGTGATTCGGATCGGGCATGGGTCGGGCTCACGTTAATCGTCGACAGTTCAACGAGGTGACGTGAGCCAAGGCGAGAAATTTAAGAGAAGTCGGTCAATACGCGACCTGTGGCGCGATCTCAGTGACCGGGCACCGGCACCACGGCAATCCTGTACGGATCAAAAATCTTCAGCATCTGGCCGTTCTCGCGCAAGTCTTGCAGCAACTTGCCAAATGCAGCGCCACTGATGGACGCTGTGGGGCGGAGGATGGCGTAGTGGTGATAGATCTGATCGACCCGCTCGGACACCAGCAACTGATTGGCAACCTGCTCGTTGCGCAGCAAGTAGTCGCTCAGGTAAGAGCGAGTCACCAGGGCAATGTCCGCTCGCCCGCGCAGCACCATCAACAGGTTGCTGTCATGGGAATAGGTCAGCGTGGCGTTGTAGTTCTGCGCGAGAAATTTCGGGTCGGCATTGAAATTGGAAAATTCGTAGTGATAGCCGCTGAACAGCGCCAGGCGTTTGCCGGTGAGGCTGGCAAAATAGCTTTGCTGACGATCGGGCTCGCGTTGCGCGACAAAAATCTCGGCGTCTTCCAGCCCCATGTCGACGGTGGTGTGGGGGATGTCCTTCCAGCCCCAGTCCGGGTTCTCGAAGATCGCCATGTCCACCCGGGCTTGCTTGAAGTCACCGAAGCGCCGGGGAATCGAAGTCGGCACCAGGGCAAATTGATAGTCGCTCTGCATGGCATTGAGCGCCTCGACCAATTGCGGCAACAGGCCGGTGTCGGCACCGGTTTCCGGGCGAACCGTGTAGGGCGGAAAATGCGCGGCGCCGATCCGCACCAGTTGTGCAGCCTGGGACGGAACTGCCCCTATCGACGAAAGCGCCGCGAGCAAAAACACCGAGGCCGTCCGAATTGGCGAAGACATCAAACAACCCACTCCCGAAAAAATACGCTTCAATGCATTCAAGCTAGGCGGTTTCAGCCACTTCACCAGTCTAGACGTGTTTCGCACACCCCTCTTAATTCTCTGCCAGCACCAGAATCAACGCTTCATCGGCCAATTGATCGAGGCTCAGGCTGCCGCCGGCGCGAAACCAGGTGGTGGTCCAGGACAGTGCACCGGTCAGGAACCGCCGGGTAATGAATACATCGCCGCGAATGAACCCGGCATCCTTGGCCTCGCCCAGCACCTGCAGCCACAGGTCTTCGTAGATGTCGCGCAGGGCCAGTACCCGTGCCTGCCCTGCTTCGGACAGCGAACGCCATTCGTACACCAGCACCGCCATGGCCTCGCCGCTGCCGCCCATGATCGATTGCAATTCGCAACGGATCAGCGCCAGCACCCGTTCGCGCACGCTGCCGGCCTCGGCCAGGGCTGCGCGCATCAACGCCGTGTTATAGCGAATGGTCTCCTCCATCACCGCCCGCAGGATTTCGTCCTTGCTTTTGAAGTGATGAAAAATACTGCCGGACTGAATGCCGACGGCACTGGCCAGATCGCGCACGGTGGTGCGCTCGTAGCCTTTGTTGCGAAACAGGTGGGCCGCCACTTGCAGCAGTTTACCGCGGGCGCTGTCCGGGTCGGTCAATTGGCCGTCGTCGACCAATTCGCGCATCACCCTCAGGGCTTTTTGCTCGTCCACCCATTCTCTCCTACAGTCGATCAATCCAAGGCGCCGCTCACCGCGAAAACAGCGGGGTTGCGCGGGCAATTTAAGCTGGCGGGGGCGACCAAGCAAGCGCTCGGGCAGAAGATAGTTTAGTCGTTTACAGACCAAGCGCTTGCTTGGTAGTCTCGATATTCTGCTGTCGGAGGTGGCTATGGCGTTGACGGGGTCCAAGACAATTCGCATCGGTTGCGCCAGCGCCTTCTGGGGCGACACCTCGACCGCCGCCGCGCAACTGGTGGCCGGCGGGCGTCTGGACTATCTGGTGTTCGACTACCTGGCCGAGATCACGATGTCGATCATGGCCGGCGCACGAATGAAAGACCCCCGGGCCGGCTACGCCAGCGACTTCATCGAAGTCCTCGGCCCGCTGCTCACTCAGCTCGCCGAACAGAACATTCGCGTGATCAGCAATGCCGGCGGGGTCAACCCACACGCTTGTGCCGCTGCACTGCAGGCCGCCTGCGACCAGGCCGGGGTGGCGCTGAAAATCGCCGTGCTGCTGGGTGACGACCTGCAACCACAATTCCAACAACTAAGCGGCCTTGGACTGCATGAAATATTCAGCGGCGCGCCGCTGCCGCCGATGTGCGTCTCGACCAACGCCTACCTGGGCGCGCCGGGCATCGTCGAGGCCCTGCGCCTGGGCGCGGACATCGTGATTACCGGCCGCGTGGTCGACAGCGCCGTGGTCAGTGCCGCGCTGGTGCACGAATTCGGCTGGTCCTGGCACGACTACGACAAACTCGCCCAGGCCGCGCTGGCTGGCCACATCATCGAATGTGGTGCGCAGTGCACCGGTGGCAACTTCACTGATTGGCGCGACGTTCCCGACTACGAACACATCGGCTTTCCCATCGTTGAAGTCAGCGCCGACGGCCAGTTCATCGTCAGCAAACCCGAAGGCTCCGGCGGCCTGGTCACACCACTGACTGTCGGGGAGCAGATGCTCTATGAAATCGGTGACCCGCAGGCTTATCTGCTGCCGGACGTGATCTGCGACTTAACTCAAGTCAAACTGGTGCAACAAGGTAGAAACGCGGTTCAGGTGCACGGCGCAAAAGGCTTGCCGCCGACCGACCAATACAAAGTCAGTGCGACTTATCCGGACGGTTTCCGTTGCACCGCCAGTTGCCTGATCGCCGGGATCGATGCGGTCGACAAGGCGCGCCGGGTCGGCCAAGCGATCATCGCCAAGACCGCGCAAATGTTCAGCCAGCGCGGCTGGGCACCTTACACCGAGGTGAACATCGAGCTGTTGGGCAGCGAGGCCACCTATGGCCCCCATGGCCAGCGCCAGGACAGCCGCGAAGTGGTGATCAAGCTCGCCGTACGCCATTCGAGCAAACAGGCGCTGATCCTGTTCTCCAGGGAAATCGCCCAGGCCGCTACCGGCATGGCGCCGGGGCTGACCGGGATCGTCGGCGGGCGGCCGACTGTGTATCCGCTGATCCGGCTGTTCTCGTTCCTCATCGACAAAAGCGTCTGCACCCTGCAGATCGACCTCGCGGGCCAGCGCCATCCGTGTGCCCTGCCCGCCGTCGACAGTCTCGACACCGCGGATTTGCCCATCCCCCTGGCCCCACCCAAACCCACGGGCCTGGCCGACGCCAGCGTCGCCCTGATCAAGCTCGCGGTGGCGCGCTCCGGCGACAAGGGCAATCACAGCAATATCGGGGTCATGGCGCGCGAACCCGAGTACTTGCCGTGGATCGCCGAAGCCTTGACCCCGGAGGTGATCGTCGACTGGATGAGCCATGTTCTCGACCCGGTCCTTGGGCGAGTCGAACGTTGGTATCTGCCCGCCAGCCACAGCCTTAATTTTCTGCTGGAAAACGCCCTGGGGGGTGGCGGTGTGGCCAGTCTGCGCATCGATCCGCAAGGCAAGGCCTTCGCTCAACAACTGCTGGAAATCCAGATTCCGGTGCCGCAGCGCATCGCTGACCAGGTCAACTAGAGGACAAGCGCCGTGGCCTACGATTCGATGTTCTACGCCGATCTGTTTGCAGGCCCGAGGTGCTCAAGGGCAAGGAGTAAGCCATGCCAGTAATCCAGTCGCAAGTGGACCCCTTCAGCGACCCGTTCGCCCGCAATCGCGCGGCGATGCTGGTGGGCATCGAGCACGTCCGCCAGCTCGAACAGAACCTGCTGGACAAGGCTGCCCAAGCCAAAGCCCGGTTCGACCAGCGCGGCCAACTGCTGCCCCGCGAGCGCCTCAACCTGCTGCTCGACCCCGGCGCCCCCTTCCTCGAACTGGCGAGCCTGGCCGGCTACAGGTTGCACGACGACAAGGACGGCAGCTCGGCCGGCGGCGGCTTGATCGCCGGGATCGGTTACGTGTCCGGCGTGCGGGTGCTGGTGGTGGCAAACAACAGTGCGATCAAGGGCGGGACCATTTCCCCCAGCGGTTTGAAAAAATCCCTGCGCCTGCAACAGATCGCCATGGACAACAAACTGCCGGTGATCACCCTCGCCGAAAGCGGCGGCGCCAACCTCAATTACGCGGCGGAGATTTTCGTCGAAGGCGCGCGCAGCTTTGCCAATCAGGCGCGGATGTCGGCCATGGGCCTGCCGCAGATCACCGTGGTTCACGGTTCGGCCACCGCTGGCGGGGCTTATCAACCGGGGTTGTCGGACTACGTGGTGGTGGTGCGCGGTAAAGCCAAGCTATTTCTGGCCGGCCCGCCGCTGCTCAAGGCGGCCACCGGCGAAGTGGCCACAGATGAAGAACTGGGTGGCGCCCAGATGCATGCGCAGATCGCTGGCACCGCCGAATACCTGGCCGAGAACGATGCCGATGGCGTGCGACAGGTGCGCGAGATCGTCAGGTTGTTGCCGTGGAATGCGCGGTTGCCTGCAATCCCTGCGCGACAGTGGGAAGAACCGCTCTACCCTATCGACGAACTGTTGGGGCTGATCCCCGACGATCCGAAAAAACCTTACGACGTCCGTGAAATCATCGCGCGAATTGCCGACGGCTCGAACTTCCTCGAATTCAAGGGCGAGTTCGATCAGCAAACCGTCTGCGGCCATCTGCAGATTCAAGGCCGCGCCTGCGGCTTCATCGGCAACAACGGCCCGATCACGCCCAAGGGTGCGAGCAAGGCGGCGCAGTTCATCCAGCTCTGCGACCAGAGCCAGACGCCGCTGCTGTTTTTCCACAACACCACCGGGTTCATGGTCGGCACCGAAGCGGAACAGCAAGGCGTAATCAAGCACGGCGCCAAAATGATCCAGGCGGTGGCCAATGCCCGGGTGCCGAAACTGACCATCGTTGTCGGCGGCTCCTATGGCGCCGGCAACTACGCGATGTGCGGCCGCGGCCTCGACCCGCGCTTCATCTTCGCCTGGCCCAACAGCCGTACGGCGGTGATGGGCGGCGCCCAGGCCGGCAAGGTGCTGCGGATCGTCACCGAGGCCAGGCAGCTCAAGGACGGTTTGGTGCCGGACCCGAAAATGCTCGACATGCTGGAGCACGTCACTGCGCAAAAACTCGACAGCCAGTCCACCGCGCTCTACGGCAGCGCCAGTTTGTGGGACGACGGGTTGATCGATCCGCGGGATACCCGGACGTTGCTCGGGTACTTGCTGGATATTTGTCATGAAGCCGAAGTGCGAGCGCTGCAACCCAACAGTTTTGGTGTAGCCCGCTTCTAAGGGCGATCACAGGAGAACAATAAAAATGATCTTCACCCAGGAACACGAAGCACTGCGCCGCACCGTTCGCCAATTTGTCGATCACGAGATCAACCCGCACGTCGAAGAATGGGAAAAGGCCGGACGCTTTCCGATCCATGAGATTTTCCGCAAGGCCGGCGACCTCGGTTTGCTGGGGATTTCCAAGCCGCAGAAGTTCGGCGGCATGGGCCTGGACTACAGTTATTCGATCGTCGCCGCCGAAGCGTTCGGCACCATTCATTGCGGCGGGATTCCGATGTCCATCGGCGTGCAGACCGACATGTGCACCCCGGCACTCGCCCGCTTCGGCTCCGATGAATTGCGCGAAGAGTTCCTGCGTCCGGCGATCACCGGCGAGCAGGTCGGCTGCATCGGCGTCTCCGAAGTCGGCGCCGGTTCCGACGTGGCGGGATTGAAAACCAGCGCGCGCAAGGACGGCGACGACTACGTGATCAACGGCAGCAAGATGTGGATCACCAACTCGCCGAGCGCCGATTTCATGTGCCTGCTGGCCAACACCTCGGACGACAAACCCCACGTCAACAAGTCACTGATCATGGTGCCGATGAACACGCCAGGCATCAGCCTGAGCTCTCACCTGGACAAGCTCGGCATGCGCAGTTCGGAAACCGCCCAGGTATTTTTCGACAACGTGCGCGTGCCGCAACGCAACCGCATCGGCCACGAAGGCGCGGGCTTCATGATGCAGATGCTGCAGTTCCAGGAGGAACGCCTGTTCGGCGCGGCCAACATGATCAAGGGCCTGGAATACTGCATCGACAGCACCATCGAGTACTGCAAGGACCGCAAGACCTTCGGCAATGCGCTGATCGACAACCAGGTGATTCACTTCCGCCTGGCCGAACTGCAAACCGAAATCGAATGCCTGCGCGCGTTGGTCTATCAGGCCACCGAGCAATACATCAAAGGCCAGGACGTCACCCGCCTGGCGTCGATGGCCAAACTCAAGGCCGGTCGCCTGGGCCGCGAAGTCAGCGACAGTTGCCTGCAATACTGGGGCGGCATGGGCTTCATGTGGGACAACCCGGTGGCCCGGGCCTACCGCGATGTGCGGCTGGTGTCGATCGGCGGCGGGGCCGACGAGATCATGCTGGGGATCATCTGCAAACTCATGGGCATCCTGCCGGGGAAAAAACCATGAGCACCTTGCCGGTTTGCCAGACCCTGCTGCTGGAACTGCACAACGGCGTCCTGCACATCACCCTCAACCGCCCCGACAGCCGTAACGCCATGAGCCTGCAGATGGTCGCCGAACTGTGCGCGGTACTCGCCGCGGTACACGATGACCGAACAGTGCGTGCCTTGGTGATCGGTGGCGCCGGCGGGCATTTCTGTGCCGGTGGCGACATCAAGGACATGGCCAACGCCCGCGCTCAAGGCCCGACGGCCTGCCGCGAGTTGAACCGTGCGTTCGGTACGCTGCTGCAAGCGGTGCAACACACGCCGCAAGTGGTCATCACCGTGCTGCAAGGTGCCGTACTCGGCGGTGGCTTGGGCCTGGCCTGCGTCAGTGACGTCGCCCTGGCCGATCATCAGGCGCAATTCGGTCTGCCGGAAACCAGTCTCGGTGTGCTGCCCGCGCAGATCGCGCCGTTCGTGGTCCAGCGCATCGGCCTGACCCAGGCCCGTCGACTCGCCCTGACGGCGGCGCGCTTCGATGGCACCCAGGCCAAGCGGATCGGCCTGGTGCATTTTGTCGAACATGACGCGCAAGCCCTGGCCGAGCGTCTGGATGAGGTGCTGGCCCATGTGTTGTGCTGCGCACCGGATGCCAATGCGCGGACCAAAAAACTGCTGCTGGCGAGTGCGGGGCAGCCGGCGGATGCGTTGCTCGATGAGGCGGCCGAGTGGTTCAGCGAAGCGGTGACCGGGGTTGAAGGGGTCGAGGGGACCCAGGCCTTCGTGCAAAAACGCAAGCCGGGGTGGGCCCTGTAGGAGCGAGGCTTGCCCGCGAAGAGGCCCTCAAAATCACCGCAAAACCAAGGGACCAAACCATGCCCGGATTCAGCAAAATCCTCATCGCCAACCGCGGTGAAATCGCCTGCCGCATCCAGCGCACCGCCCAAACCCTGGGCTATCGCACCGTCGCCGTTTTCAGCGAGGCCGACGCCGATGCCCTGCACGTGCAGATGGCCGACGAAGCCGTGAACATCGGCCCGGCCCCGGTGCAGCAGTCTTACCTGAACATTCCGGCAATCATCGACGCCGCCCGGCGCACCGGGGCCGACGCGATCCACCCCGGCTACGGTTTCCTCTCGGAAAACCCCGGCTTCGCCCTGGCCTGCCAACACGCCGGCATCACCTTCATCGGCCCCAGCCCCGACGCCATCGAGCTGATGGGCAGCAAACGCTTGTCGAAACTCGCCATGCTTGCCGCCGGCGTGCCCTGCATCACAGGTTATCAGGGCGCCGAACAGGACGACGCGACCCTGAGTCGCGAAGCCGGGCGCATCGGCTACCCGCTGATGATCAAGGCCAGTGCCGGCGGTGGCGGGCGCGGCATGCGCCTGGTACAGGGCGCCGATGATTTGCTGGAGCAGATCCGCAGCGCCCGCTCCGAAGCGCTGCACGGGTTCGGCAGTGACGAGCTGATTCTCGAACAAGCGTTGATCGATCCCCGGCACGTCGAGGTTCAGCTATTCGGCGACCGGCACGGCAACCTGATCCACCTCGGCGAGCGCGACTGTTCGATCCAGCGGCGCCATCAGAAAGTCATCGAGGAAGCGCCCTGCCCGGTGATGACCACCGAACTGCGCCAGGCCATGGGTGAAGCCACGCTCAAGGCCGGGCGTGCGGTGAGTTACGTCGGCGCTGGCACCGTGGAATTCCTGCTGGATGCCAGCGGACAGTTTTACTTTCTGGAGATGAACACCCGGTTGCAAGTGGAACACCCGGTGACCGAATCGATCACCGGCCTCGACCTGGTGGCCTGGCAGCTGCAGGTCGCCGCAGGGCTGCCACTGCCGCTGCGTCAGGAGCAGCTGCAACTCAACGGCCACGCCATGGAAGTGCGCTTGTATGCCGAAGACCCTGCCCGCGGGTTTCTGCCACAGACCGGGCGCATCGCAACCTGGGAGCCGGCCTTGCAGGACGGGGTGCGGATCGACCATGGCCTGATCGAAGGCCAAGGCATCAGCCCCTTCTACGACCCGCTGCTGGGCAAGCTCATTGCCCACGGTGCCACCCGCGAAGAAGCCCGGCGCAAGTTGTTGCGCGCCGTGCAGGACAGCGTGCTGCTGGGCGTACAGAGCAATCAGCGCCTGCTCGCCAGCCTGCTGCAACACCCGCAGTTCATCAGCGGCGAGTTCAACACCGGGTTTATCCCGAGGTATTTTGCCGACTCTGCCTGCCTGCATCCGCCTGTCCCTACCGCCGAAGAACTGGCGATCGCAACGGCCCTGTTTTATCGGGCCTCGGCGCAGACTCACCTCGCCCCCCTGGCCGGTTGGCGCAACAACGCCAGCGTGCCGTTGCACTATCGCATCGGCCTGGAAGACCAGGATTGGCCGGCGCAACTGCACGCAGTGCCGGGCGCACCCTACCGGATTCAAGTCGCCACCCGGACCCTCGAATTGAAGGTTGTGCAGTGCGACGGACGCTGGGCCACCCTGGAAATCGATGGCATCCGCCAACGTTATGCCTATCGTCTCGAATCCGCGCAGCTCTGGCTGTTCACCCGGCCCGGCAGCCTGCAACTGGTGGATCGCACTCAAGCCCCGGTCAGCAGTCAGGCCAGCGTCAGCTCCGGCACGCTCAAGGCTCCGATGGACGGTGCGATCGTCGACGTGCTGGTCGCCGAAGGCAGCCCGGTCAGTAAAGGCCAGTTGCTGGTGGTGCTGGAGGCCATGAAAATGGAGCATCCCCTCAAGTCAGGCATCGATGGCGTGCTCAAGCGCTTGCAGGTCAGGGTCGGCGACCAGGTGAAAAATCGTCAGATATTGTTGGAGGTCGAATAAGTCGCTAGGGGGCGTTCTCAATTAGTTTCCCCACCGCGTTGTCGCCTTAAAGCGGGCCAGGCAAGGCGCAGGCCGCCGGGAATGGTTGTTCCCTTTCCAAGGCCTGCAACGCAGCCTGGCCCGCTTTAAGCCACAACCCGAAGGGCCGGGCCTGCTGTTGTGCAGGGCTGCGTTGCTCGAAGCTTATTTGGAATGACCAAACCACGCTTCTCGCGCCTTGCCCTGCACAACAGCAGACCCGGCGCGGAGGGGAAACTAATTGAGAACGCCCCCTAGGCGGATCCGCCGGGTTTGGCTACGCTCAAGCGCTATCAGGACGCGGATACCAGGAACCCTGCGATGCCTCACTGGCTGGTCATTGATCTGGAAGCCACCACCGATGAGGGTGGCTGGCCAGTAACGGAAATGGAAATCATCGAAATCGGCGCCACGCTGGTGGATCGCAAGGGGCGAGAACTGGATTCATTCCAGCGCTTCGTGCGGCCCTTGCGGAGGCCTTTGCTGACGCCGTTTTGCCGGGAGCTGACGCACATCACCCAGGCCAACGTCGACGGTGCCGAGCCGCTGAGCGAAGTCTGGGCGTCGTTCGAACGCTGGCTCGGCCAACATCACGCGCGGCTGGAAGGCTGGGCCAGTTGGGGTGACTACGACCGCCTGCAACTGCTTCAGGAATGGCAGCGCCTGCAGCTCGACAGCGCCCTGAGCCGGGTGCCGCACATGAACCTCAAGCAACGCTTTGCCAAGGCCCGTCGGCTGGAACGCCCACTGGGGCTCAACGGCGCCCTGCAACTGGCGGGCATGCAGTTTACCGGGCAGCAACACCGGGCACTGGAAGACGCGCGCAATACTGCACGGCTGTTACCCCTGGTACTCCCTCTCTAGCGCGTGACGGCGCTATGGGCCTTGTGCATACTGGCCGGCGCTTTTCAGCCCTTTTCAGCCCTTTTCGAGGAATCGACCATGTTTAAAGTCAACGAGTACTTCGACGGCACCGTCAAGTCGATCGCCTTTGGCACCGCAGAAGGTCCGGCGACCATCGGCGTCATGGCGCCGGGCGAGTACGAATTCGGCACCAGCCAGCGTGAAATCATGCACGTGGTGACCGGCGCCCTGACCGTCAAGCTGCCCGACAGCAGCGACTGGGAAACCTTCGCCGCGGGCAGCCAGTTCAACGTGCCCGCCAACAGCAAGTTCCAGCTGAAAGTGGCTGTCGACACCGCTTACCTGTGCGAATACCGCGGCTAAACCCCAGGGTTCACAGCGCAAAAAAAATGCCCGTGTCCCAGGACACGGGCATTGTTCATTGGCGCGTTTATTCCAGGATCGTCACCGGCATGCCGACTTCGAGCTGGCCATTGCCATCGTTGACCAGATTCTGGCCGAACATCGCCCCCTCTGCCTGGGCACGGTATTTCTGCAAGGTGGCCAGAGGCTCACGATCGGCGCTGCGTAGACCGGTTTGCGGGTCGACGGTGGTCAGAATGCAGCGCGAACAAGGCTTGACCACGCGAAACTCGACATCGCCGATACGGATACGCTTCCAGCCATCCTCGGCGTACGCTGGCGTGCCCTCGATCACCAGATTCGGTCGAAAACGCAGCATCTCCAGCGGGCGCCCGACGTGTTGCGAAAGATCCTCAAGGGACGCCTGCCCGATCAGCAACAGCGGGAAGCCATCGGCGAACGCCACCCGATCGTCATCCTTGCCGTAGCCCGCCTCAGTGATCCGCGCGCGATCAAGCGGTATTTGCACCAGGCGAGTCGGCTTGCCAATGAATTCACTGACCCAGGCACCGGCCTCATCACCGGCATCCGGGACCCGCAAACTGTCGCGAAAGATCGTCACGCCCCGCAGTTGCGCGTCGCTGCCTGGCAAGGCGATATCAATCGGCGAGCGGCCCGGCGCACTGAGGGTCAATCCGCCTTCGGCATTCCACAATGCCGACAGTTGACTCATCTGCCCCACTACGCGCTGGCTCAGGAACCGCCCGCTGGCCTCGTCCACCAACATCCAGCGTCGATCCCCTTCCAGCCCGAGCTTGTCCAGGCTGGCCTGCTGCAGGATCTCGCCCTTGCCGGATTTCAACGGATAACGATAAAGCGCGCTCAGACGCAGCATGGCCAGCTCCCTGGAGGGTAAAAACGCCACCCTATACGAGCTCGAGCGCCGAATCAAAGGCTGAAAACCGGACACGGTCTACCTGTGGGAGCGGGCTTGCTCGCGAAGACGGTGTGTCAGTCGACATCAACATTGACTGACACTCCCTCTTCGCGGGCAAGCCCGCTCCCACAGTGGGCCGGTGTGAACTCCGATTTTGTGACCACCAGAGATCCTTGTGGGAGCGGGCTTGCCCGCGAAGAGGGAGTGTCAGTCGACATTGATGTGTCTGACATACCGCCTTCGCGAGCAGGCTCCCACAGATTGCTCGCGTCGTTATCAGGCCGGGACCTGGTCGAGCATCAGGCGCTGGCGCACCACATCGACCAGTTTGTCCGGCTGGAATTTGGAGAGGAAATTGTCGCAGCCGACTTTCTTGACCATCGAGTCGTTGAAACTGCCGGACAAGGAGGTGTGCAGCACCACATAAAGGCCGCGCAGGCGCGGGTCGTTACGGATTTCAGTGGTCAGGCGGTAACCGTCCATTTCCGGCATTTCCGCATCGGTGAAGACCATCAGCAGTTTGTCGGTCATGTTCACGCCCGTATCGGCCCAGCCCTTGAGCAGGTTCAATGCCTTCAGGCCATCGCTGGCAACGTGCATCTTCACGCCCAGTTGCCCCAGGGTCTCGCGCAACTGCGAGATCGCCACGCTGGAGTCATCCACCAGCAGCACTTCACGACCGCGGGCGTGTTCCAGTACCGGATCGTCGAGTTTTTCGCGGGACACCTTGGCGTTGTACGGCACTATTTCGGCGAGGACTTTTTCGACGTCGATGATTTCCACCAACTGGTCGTCGACCTTGCTGATGGCGGTCAGGTAGTGCTGGCGACCGGCGCTGGTCGGCGGCGGCAGGATGGCTTCCCAGTTCATGTTGACGATGCGGTCCACGCCACCGACCAGGAACGCCTGCACCGAACGGTTGTACTCGGTGACGATGATGGTGCTGGCAGGGCTTGGCACCAGTGCACGCATGCCGATGGCCTGGGACAGGTCGATCACCGGCAGGGTCTTGCCACGCAGATTGACCACGCCGCAGACAAACGGATGGCGCTGGGGCATCAGGGTCAGTTTCGGCAGTTGCAGCACTTCCTGAACCTTGAACACGTTAATCGCGAACAATTGCCGTCCGGCCAGTCGGAACATGAGAATTTCCAGGCGATTCTCACCCACCAGTTGCGTGCGTTGGTCTACCGTGTCGAGAATGCCGGCCATCAAGGACTCCAGGGCTTGTTCTGATGTATTCACTAAAGGGGTTATCGGCTGTTTTTATCGGACCTTGACCCCCCAGGCATAACGCCACGTCCAGGCATTGCTGCCTGTAACGATCAAGCCTGTTGACCTGCCGTCGTTCGAGTGCCGCCGAGCAGCGGCGAGTTTTCCGGCAGGTGCACGCGCAGTGCCGCCGCCCGCGCAGAGAACCGCAGACTGTCGCCTTCCAGAGGTTCGCCATCAAGGTTGATATAAAGACCTTCCGCGACCTTGATCTCGACCCATGGCAAACGGGCGCGCACAAACATGTTGTCGATACCGAAACCGTCAGCCAACAGTGTTTTCAAGGTGCCAACCAGTTCCTGCGGCGCAGGCAAGATGCTGATATCCAGCAGGCCATCGTCTGCCAGTGCGTCCGGGCACAACACATGCCCACCGCCAGCCTGTCGGCCATTACCGATCCCCAATGCCAGCAGCTCGCCACTCCATTGGAAACCAGGGCCCTGCAACTCGCCATAGGCCGCATGCAACTCACTGAAGCGAGATAACCCGGTGAATAGATAAGCCGCCCCCCCAAGGATTTTTTTCAGATCCTCCGAGGTGTTGGCCGTCACTTGGCTGCCAAAGCCGCCCGTGGCCATATTCAGGAAGACCTGTCCGCCCACTTCGCCCAGATCGATGGCGCTCGGCGCGACGTCCAGAAGATTCAGTGCCTGATCCGGCTCCAGAGGCACACCGGCGGCGCGGGCAAAATCATTGGCCGTACCCAGGGGCATCAATACCAGGCTGGCCTGCGTCGGTTGTGCGGCCATGGCCTCGGCAATATCACGCAAGGTGCCATCACCGCCGCCGGCGATGATGTGCCTATAGCCTGCCGTCAATGCCTCCTCTACCAGCCGTTGTGCGTCCCCGGCTTCCCAGGTCAGTCGAACCGCCAGTTCCCAACCCTGTTGGCGCTTGCCCTCGACGGCGGCGCGAACCGACTCGTTGAGCGCCTGCTTGCCATGCAGAATCAATAGCGCCCTGCGTTCGCTCATTGTGCTCACTCCCATGAATTGAATTCCGTACGGGAGATATGGACCTCACCGGCCTGCAGAAAAGTCGATGGGAATTGAATTAATTCAAATCGAGCCCCCTTGCGCCCTGTAATAAGGAATTTTCTTACAAAACGTTAGGAATTGGCTCAATTGACCAGACTGCCGTGATTGGTCCAACGTGGCGACTGCATTTAACAGTCATCAGCAGAAACAAACAGGGACGTGCCATGCAAAACCATGACATCAGGCCACCGCTCATTCCGGTCACACCACTCGCAGAAAAACGCTCCAATCATCAGGCTGAATTAAAAAACAGCGCAGCACCCACCGGCGGAGTCGCCATGGATCCTCGCGTCACTGAACTGGAGACGCATCTCAGATACATGCGTAGAGACATGGATGAACTGCGTGACCACGTCAAATCCATCAAGCACCGGCTGGTTTATTCAGCTGGCGGAACAGCCGTGGTCCTGGGGCTTCTGGTGTGGATCGGCAATAGCCGATTCGACCAGCTCGTCACGCTTCTCGTGGGTCGATAAGGAGTCGCCATGAACGCAGTACCCGCCGGGGTTGAGGTCAACCCATGCGGCGGACGCGGTCAATGTAGGAGCTGCCGCAGGCTGCGATCTTTTGATCTTGACCTTCTCGAGATCGCCGAGAAGCGAGATCAAAAGATCGCAGCCTCGCTTCGCTCGACAGCTCCTACGGGGCATGCGCCCTCGAGAGGCCGAACGCAGGTTCTGCGCAGTGGGCTAACCCGGCATGGATGCCGGGTTAGCCCAGGACCTCACTCAACGGGATAAAGCTGACCCAGTCGCCCTCGACCAGCGTGCGATCTTCCAGCACTTCAACCAGACCATCCGCCCAGGCGGCGCTGCGCAGCACCCCGGAACTCTGATTCCTGTAGATGATGGCCCGCCCGTTCTCCAGCCGTCCGCGCAAATACTCGCGCCGATTGCCGGCTTTGGGCCAGGCAAATCCTGCCGGAACCTGAAACTTCAGGGGCTCGACCTCCTTCACCCCCAGACGACGCATCAGATAGGGCCTTGCCAACAAGGCAAAGGTCACCAGGGTCGACGCCGGGTTGCCGGGCAAGCCGATCACCGGGACGCCGCGAAAATGCCCGAAGGTCAACGGTTTGCCTGGCTTGATGGCCAACTTCCACAAGGTCAACTCGCCCTCTTCCCGCAAGGCGATCCCGAGAAAATCGGCTTCACCTACCGAGACCCCGCCCGTCGAGAGGATCAGGTCGACATCCTTCAACTCACCCAGACAGGTGCGAGTAGTCGCCAGGTCGTCCGCAAGAATACCGGCGTCTATCACTTCACAGCCCAGGCGCTGCAACCAACTGCAGAGCAACACGCGGTTGCTGTTGTAAATCTGCCCCGGTCCCAGCGCCTGACCCGGTTCAAGCAACTCATCCCCGGTAGACAAGACCGCGACGCGAACCTTGCGAATCACTTCCAGCGCTGCGCAACCCAGCGATGCCGCCAGCCCCTGCTCGATCGGTCCCAGGCGCGTGCCGGCAGGCAGGATCAGTTCACCGACGGTGGTTTCCTGCCCTTGCGGACGGATGTTTTGCCCCGGGACCATGGGTTCGATGAAACGCACTCGCTCATCCGCCTGGACCTCGGCGTTTTCCTGCATCTCGACGCAATCGGCACCCGCAGGAACCGGCGCACCGGTGAAGATTCGTGCACAAGTGCCTGGCTCCAAGGGATCCGGAGCCTTGCCTGCAAAAATCTTCTGACTGACCACCAACGGCTCGCCCGTCCAGTCAGCCACGCGCAAGGCATAACCGTCCATGGCACTGTTGGGCCATGGCGGCAGGTCAAGCGTCGACACCAGGTCATCGGCCAGCACGCGGCCTTCCACCTGCGCCAACGGCAAGCGTTCCCGCTCGCGAATCGGCGAGGCTTCGGCCATTTCGAGCAAACGGGCCAGAGCCACTTCGACCGCCATCAAACTGCCGGTCTTGCCTGGCTTACCCACGGGATTCACAGGGTGCCGCCTGTTTCAAATGAGGCACGAAATTGCACGGACGGTGCCGCGAATCCAGCTGCTCGGCGAGAATGCCGTCCCAACCAGTGCGTACGGCATTGGTCGAACCGGGCAGGCAGCAGACCAGCGTGCCATTGGCCAGACCGGCCAGGGCCCGGGACTGCACGGTCGAGGTGCCGATATCGGCCACCGATATCTGCCGGAACAGTTCACCAAAGCCGTCGACCTGCTTGTCCAGCAGGCAGCTCACGGCTTCAGGCGTGCTGTCGCGTCCGGTAAAACCGGTGCCCCCGGTGATCAGCACGACCTGCACGACATCGTCGGCAATCCAGTTGGCGACTTGCGCGCGAATTTTGTAGAGGTCATCTTTGAGCAACACCCGGTCCGCCAGGTGATGGCCGGCGGCAGTCAGGCGGTCGACGAAGAGCTGGCCTGACGTGTCGGTTTCCAGGGTACGGGTGTCGCTGACCGTCAGCACCGCGATATTGAGCGGCGCAAAAGGTACATCAGCCTTGGCTTTCATAGGCTCGTCCAGTTGTAGGAGAAACAGCCCGGTGTTATATCACAGCCCCTCATTTTTTCGCCGCCCCCATGGAGACCTGCCATGACTTCGCCTATGGATTTGCCGCCCTGCTCCATCCTGCTCCTGGCGGGTGGGCGAGGCCAACGCATGGGCGGTCAGGATAAAGGGTTGCTGCAATGGCACGGTGAACCCCTGATTGCTCATCTGCACCGCAAGACCCGCGCATTGAGCGATGACCTGATCATTTCCTGCAACAGGAACCCGGAGCAGTACGCACCCTACGCCGACCGGCTGGTCCATGACGACGAAGGGGATTTTCCGGGGCCTTTGGCCGGTATCCGGGCGGGCCTGAAGGCGGCCAGGCATGCGCAGCTGATGATATTGCCCTGTGATGTGCCCCGTATCGATGCCGCGTTGCTCCAGGGCATGCGCGAAACCGCCAGCCGGCATCCGGACAAACCGTTGATGCTGCGCCAGGGCGAACATTGGGAGCCCTTGCTGTGCATCATCCCCGTGGCACTTTCCAACGCTTTTGAACGTGCCTGGCACGACGGTGAACGCAGCCCGGGTCGCCTCATGCGCAAGCTGGGGGCCCATGCACTGCAATGCCCCGACAATGACCCGCGCCTGGCCAACCTCAATACCCCGGAACTGTTAAGTACCCATAACACTGTGCCAGACTGACACTACCCACGGAACTTGCACTCGTTGTATACGTCTCAAGCTCAGTAACCAAAAGAATTCAAATCGGAGACACACTCATGACTCAACGGACCCTTGCCACTTTCATGCTCGCACTGGGCCTCGCGACCCTTGCCGGTTGCGCTTCGCCTACAGTGATCACCTTGAATGACGGTCGCGAAATCCAGGCCGTCGACGCTCCTAAATATGATGACGAATCCGGTTTCTACGAATTCGAACAACTGGATGGCAAGCAAAATCGCGTCAACAAGGACCAGGTGCGTACCGTCAAGGAGTTGTAATCCTTGCGCTGACGACCGGCCACGAAAAAGCCCGCATCAAGCGGGCTTTTTCGTGACCGAAGAACGGTGCTCACCACTGCAGCGTGATCGCGCTTTCGAAGGTTCTTTCCTGGCCATTCACCGGATCGACAAACCGTAGCCCTTGGGCAAGCAGCTTCAAGGGATTGGCATAGTCATCCACGACGTCCTTGAGCACCTGGGGATAGAACGGGTCGTTGCAGATGCTCGCGCCCAGGGCGGTCATGTGCACGCGCAATTGATGCTTCTTGCCCGTCACCGGGTAAAGCGCATACCGCCACAGATCACCGTTCTTCTCCCGGACCTCGACGGCTGTCTCGGTGTTGCTGACGCCCGGACCTTCCTGCATGCGGAAGAAAGGCTCGCCATCGATGAGCCGGCTCTTGTGCACCAGTGGAAAGGAGAGATCAGGCAATGCCCTGGCAATCGCCTCGTAGCGCTTTTCGATCTGCCGCGCAGGAAACAACGACTGATACGCCGACCGGCTCCGAGGGTTGGCGGAAAACAGCACCAGCCCCGCCGTATGCCGGTCAATGCGGTGCAAGGGCACCAGATGCGGGTTATCCAGGCGGCGGATCAACCGTCGCAGCAGGGTCTGCTCCACATATTCCCCGGCCGGCGTCACCGGCAGGAAATGCGGTTTGTCCGCCACCACCAGATGGTCGTCCGCGTACAGGATCGACTCGACCACCGGGATCGGCTTTTCGTCCGGCACTTCTCGAAAATAGTGAATCCGCAGACCTTCCTTGTAAGGCAGATCGAGGGCAATCGGTGCGCCATGCCCGTCGAGGACGCGCCCGCGAGCGATCCTGTCCAGCCATTGTTCACGGCCAATGGCGCTGAAGTGCTCACACAGGCAATCGAGCACGGTCTGCCACGGCCCCGGCGGCAAGTAGAGCGTGCTGGCCTGGGTGTGTGCTGCAGAAAAAGATGAAGTGGACATACGGACGTTCTGACCCTCGATACAGGGCGGCATTATCCGACAGCAGCCGGATCGAACCTAGAAGAGAATCCTCAAGCCGGTAGGGCTCGGGTCTGCGCTGCCGCTTCGGTGAACTCCTTGAGCCAGCGCAGCACGTCGACCGCCTCCCAGCGACCCGGGTCATAAAGGGCATACAACAAGCCCTGATAACCCACGACATCCAATTGCCTGTGATAACCCGCGCGCTGGAACAAGGCTTCGATTTCGGCGAAACAGGTGTTGAAATGCAGCTTGTTGAAGGGGGTTTTTCCTTCGGTGACCAGGCCATCCAGACGCAATTCGGTGACGGCCTCGCGCACCACGTCCGCCGACATCCGGTTCACGCTGTTCTTCAATTGTTCGACATTGACCACGTTCATCCCTCTCACTTCTGGGATCGCCTGCCCAATCCCGCAGGAGGGACCGCATGGCAGGCAACCGGAATAGCTGTATGCCCATACAGTAACCGAATAAGCTGTTTTTCGCCAATGGAGGAAACGAGAACGGCGACGGGTGGGCCGTTGCCGAAAGCGTCCGATCAACCCAAGAACGCCACTACCTGATCGGCACCGAACGGCCAGCCCAGCTCCGCGCCGGTATCGATCCGTCGCAACACTGGAATACGCAGGCTGTAGGCTTCGAACCATGTTTCGTCGTCAGCGATATCCACCAGTTCGACCAGCAGGCCGCGCTCGACAAATTCCATCAGCATGGCTTCGGCCACTTCACACAGATGGCACCCTATGGTGCCGAACAGCTGACATTCAGGAAGCATGACGACAAGACCCGACTAAGTAGGCGTTCATTCTAGGCCGGTGATCAAAAGCAGTCGAGCCAATGAACCAAGCGTCTGAGCAACGGTGAATATCAGAAGATTTCGGCAAACTGCTGACTCAAATCATTCGTGCGCAGTGGAACTTACGCGATGCTCATGGCCTTTTTGCCTCTACGCTTGAGTAGCCAGACCTGATTCCGGAGTGTTTTGTGTTCGCCAACCTGTTGATCATCTTCACGTCCTCGCTGGTGGTGATTGCACTGTTCCAGCGCCTGCGCTTGCCGCCCGTGCTCGGCTACCTGTGCGTGGGACTGATGATCGGGCCGAGCGCATTCAATTGGGTCAATGAAGGCGAAGACTTGCCGGACCTCGCCGAACTGGGGGTGGTTTTCCTGCTGTTCTCCCTGGGGCTGGAGTTTTCCCTGACGAAAATGCTCGCGTTGCGCCAAGTGGTGTTTGGCCTCGGCAGCCTGCAGGTGCTGGGCACTGCAATGCTGCTGGGTGGTTTGCTGATGGTGCTCGGCATCTCGACCCTGCCTGCGTTGTTACTCGGTGCCGGCTTGTCGTTGTCCTCCACCGCCATCGTCAGCAAGGAGCTGGGCAGTCTCGGCGAGATTTTCAGCAGCCACGGCCAGAATGCCATCGCCGTGCTGCTGTTCCAGGATGTGGTGGCGGTGTTGCTGCTGACGATGGTGCCCGTGTTCGCCGGCAACAGCGATCAGGCCTGGTACTGGGCGCTGCCACTGACGCTGGGCAAGACCGTGGTGCTGTTCGTCGGTCTGCTGCTGGCCAGTCGCTGGATACTGCCGCGGCTGTTCCATGAAGTAGCGGCAGCCCGCTCCGCTGAGCTGTTCGTGCTGCTGGCGCTGGTCATCGTGCTGCTGACAGCCTGGTTGACTCACCTGCTCGGCCTCTCCCCGGCCCTGGGCGCATTCCTGGCCGGCATGCTGTTGGGAGAAAGCCACTACCGGCACCAGATCGAAGCCGACATCCGCCCCTTCCGCGACATTCTGCTCGGCCTGTTCTTTGTCAGTATCGGCATGCTGATCGACTTGCAGTTGTTCGCCAGCCACGGCCTGCTGATCCTCGGCCTGACCCTGGGGTTGTTGCTGCTCAAGGGCAGCGTCGTTGCGCTCCTGGTCAAATGGCGCGGCAGCGATGGCGAAACTGCCTGGCGCAGCGGCCTGGCATTGGCCCAGGGCGGCGAGTTCTGCTTTGCGCTGATGGCACAGATGCAGCAGAACACACTGATGCCCGCCGATTTTGGCGGCCTGCTGCTGGCGGCAACCTTCTGTTCGATGCTCGTCACGCCGCTGCTATTGCGCGCCGCGCCTCACCTTGCGACACGCCTGCACCGCAAGCCCAATGAAGAAGCGAAACTCGAGGAAATCAGCGCGCTCACCGCCGACTTGCATGGCCATGCAGTGATCTGTGGCTATGGTCGTGTCGGCCAGTCGATCGGACGCGCACTGCGCAATGCGCAGCAACCCTATATCGCACTGGATACTGATCCGGTGCGTGTCCAGGAAGCCGCCGTGGGTGAAACCTGTGTGCATTATGGCGACTCACGCCGCGGTGAACTGCTGATCGCGACAGGGCTGGAGCGCGCCAGGCTGCTGGTGATCGCCGTGGATCAGACCGACATCGCTTTACTGATCCTCAAGCAAGCGCGGCGAATCAACGCGACCGTGCCGATCCTGGTACGCACGCGCGACGACAGCCAACTGGCCGAGTTGAAAGCATCCGGCGCCAGCGAAGTCGTGCCGGAACTGCTGGAGTCGAGCCTGATGCTCGCCTCCCACGCGCTGATCATGCTGGGGTTGCCCGCGCATCAGGTGCAGGAGCGGGCCGACCAGATCCGGCACGACCGCTATCGCCTGTTGCACGGATTTTATCCCGGCGCAGACGATGACGCGCATTGACTCAGTCCTGGCTGACTGCGCCGATCTTGTGCACCGACAAGTCCGCGCCGTAATACTCTTCTTCCTGACTCAGGCGCAGACCATGGAACGCCTTGATCACGCCATACACGGCAAAGCCACCGACCAGCGCCACCATCACACCCAGCGCAGTACCGATCAATTGGCTGATCAGGCTGACCCCGCCCAGACCACCCAATGTGACCTGGCCGAAAATGCCGCAGGCGATTCCACCCCAGACGCCGCACAGGCCATGCAACGGCCACACCCCCAGGACATCGTCGATCTTCCATTTGCCCTGGGCGGCGGTAAAGCACCCGACAAACAGCGCACCTGCAACGGCACCGGTCACCAGCGCACCCACCGGGTGCATCAGATCGGAGCCGGCGCAGATCGCCACCAACCCGGCCAGCGGGCCGTTATGCAGAAAGCCCGGGTCATTGCGCCCGACGATCAGCGCCGCCACGGTGCCACCGACCATGGCCATCAGCGAATTCACTGCCACCAGTCCGCTGAGACCTTGCAGGGTTTGCGCACTCATCACGTTGAAACCGAACCAGCCGACGATCAGGATCCACGAACCCAATGCCAGGAAAGGAATGCTCGAGGGGGCGAACGCGACCAGTTTTCCGTCGCGGTAACGACCATTGCGTGGCCCGAGCAACAACACCGCCGCCAGTGCCAGCCAGCCCCCCATGGCGTGGACCACCACCGAGCCTGCGAAATCATGGAAGCTTGCGCCAAAGCGTTCCAGCAACCAGGCTTGCAAGCCAAAGTTGCCGTTCCAGATCATGCCTTCGAAAAACGGATAAATGAACGCCACGATCAAGGCCGTCGCGCACAACTGCGGGACAAACCGGGCTCGCTCGGCGATCCCCCCGGAAATGATCGCCGGGATCGCCGCGGCAAACGTCAGCAGAAAGAAAAACTTTACCAACCCGTAGCCATGATCGGCATTGATCACCGCCGCCGGTTGCATGAAGCTGACCCCATAGGAAATCCAATAGCCTATAAAGAAGTAGGCCAGGGTCGAAATTGCGAAGTCGCTGAGGATCTTCGACAGGGCGTTGACCTGATTCTTCTGTCGGACCGTGCCAACTTCCAGGAAGGCAAAACCGGCGTGCATGGCCAGCACCATGACCGCGCCGCCGAGAATGAACAACGTGTTGGAGCTATGGATCAGACTGTCCACAGCGCTTTGCAGATTTTCCATGGATTGGCAGACCTGAAGGCTAAAAAAGCACCAAAGCAGTTCGCACAGACGATTCATGCACCAAGTTGCAACGCTCCCGGATCGGTACAAGGATCCGCTGAGCCACTTTGGCGCACAAGGTTGGAGCCTTTGCGCGAGGTTTCTTTATTTGAGATAAGGTTTCGCTCGAATCATGCCCGGCAACAGCGCAAGGGCGCAGGCGGACGCACCACGACATAGCAAAAGTTGTACCAGTCATTTGTACTGAACCTTCACGCAAGGCTCATACTCGAACGCAACAGACGCCACTTACGGAGATCCACCCATGGCCAGCATCAAGGCAAAGACTGCTCAAGAAATTCTGATGAATGACTTTCAAACACTGGTCAGCGACACCGAGCGGTTGCTGGAACACACGGCGACGCTGGCCGGCGATCAGGCCGATGAATTGCGCTCGCAAATCCACGACAGCCTGCTGCGTGCCCGGGAAACCTTGAAACTGACCGAAGATTCCCTGCGCGAACGCGGCAAGGCCGCCGTCACCGCAACTGAAGACTATGTTCAGGCCAATCCATGGCAATCGGTCGGGATAGCGGCGGGCGTAGGCTTCCTGATTGGCCTGCTGGCCACTCGGCGCTGATTATGGCGATCGGCGAATCCGGCTCGTCCGCGACGGGCCCAAGCTCCTCACCGCGGCGCCTGGGTGCCGCTTTTCTTGGGCTGCTGCACAGCCATGTCGAACTGTTCGGCATCGAACTGCAGGAACAGAAGGCCCGCACCGTCAGCCTGTTGCTGTTCGCCGGCCTCGCGCTGGTGTTTGCCTTGCTGTTGCTGGTGGGCTTGTCGACGCTGGTGTTGATCCTGTTTTGGGACACCTATCGCCTGCCGGCCATCATCGGGCTCTGCGTGTTCTATACCCTCGCGGCCATATTCTGCGGGATGCGCTTGAGAGCGGCGATTTTCGATGAGTCCTCGCCCTTTCACGGCACGCTGGAAGAATTGGCCAATGATCGGGAGCGCCTGCTGCCATGAGTCTGCCTGCATTGCCTAACAACAACTCGCGCACGGAAATGCGCAAGGCCTTGATCCGCCTGCGCATGGAAATGCATCGCCAGGAAATCCGCCACGAATCCGCGCAACTGCTGCAACCCCTGCAGCGTGTGCGCGGGATGACGCAAAACCTGCAGGGGGGCTTCGGCATCAAACACGCCCCGCTCTGGGGCATGGCGGCCGTGACCTTGCTGGGTTTTCTCACCGGCAAGGGCGCCAAGAGTGGCGGCACCAGCAGCCTGACCCGACTGGTTCGACTTGGGACCACCCTGGGTCCGTTGATCAAGCTGGTCATGCAAGGCTCCTCGCGCAACCACTAGGGGGCGTTCTCAATTAGTTTCCCCTCCGCGCCGGGTCTGCTGTTGTGCAGGGCAAGGCGCGAGAAGCGTGGTTTGGTCATTCCAAATAAGCTTCGAGCAACGCAGCCCTGCACAACAGCAGGCCCGGCCCTTCGGGTTGTGCCTTAAAGCGGGCCAGGCTGCGTTGCAGGCCTTGGAAAGGGAATAACCATTCCCAGCGGCCTGCGCCTTGCCTGGCCCGCTTTAAGGCGACAACGCGGTGGGGAAACTAATTGAGAACGCCCCCTAGGCCACTCTCTGGCTGCATGCTTGTAACGTCACCGGGATCAACCTCTTCATCGAGGGGTTCATCCCGGCGTGCCCACCCGGTCGCCGGCAGGCCGTGCGCCTACAGGTGTGTGTGCGTGTTTTCCCCCTTGCAGGCCATGGCGCGAACACGGAAGCTAGGGACTCAGTCACCTGACGGAGAGCACCAGCCTTGGATTGGCAAACTTTGCTTACTCGCGAACGCCTCGGAAAGCCACTGCACAGCCGGGAAGAACTCGGCCGCAGCCCTTTCCACAAAGACCACGACCGCATCATTTTTTCGGGAGCGTTTCGCCGCCTCGGGCGCAAGACGCAGGTTCATCCAGTCTCCAGTAACGATCACATCCACACGCGCCTGACCCACTCGCTGGAAGTCAGTTGCGTCGGCCGCTCGCTGGGCATGCGCGTCGGTGAAACCATCCGCGATGCCCTGCCCGACTGGTGCGACCCCAGTGACCTGGGGATGGTCGTGCAATCGGCCTGCCTGGCCCACGATATCGGCAACCCGCCCTTCGGCCACTCCGGCGAAGACGCCATCAGGCACTGGTTCCAGCAAGCCGCCGGCCGTGGCTGGCTGGATGCCATGAGCGACGTCGAACGCGATGACTTCCTCAATTTCGAAGGCAATGCCCAAGGCTTCCGGGTACTTACGCAGCTGGAATATCACCAGTTCGACGGCGGCACCCGGCTGACATACGCCACCCTGGGTACTTATCTGAAGTATCCATGGACGGCAAAACACGCGGACTCACTGGGCTACAAGAAGCACAAGTTCGGCTGCTATCAGAGTGAACTGCCGCTGCTGGAGCAGATCGCCCACAAGCTCGGCCTGCCGCAACTCGAGGAACAGCGCTGGGCACGTCACCCGCTGGTGTACCTGATGGAAGCCGCCGATGACATCTGCTACGCACTCATCGACCTGGAAGATGGCCTGGAGATGGAGTTGCTGGAGTATGCCGAAGTCGAATCACTGCTGCTGGACCTGGTGGGTGACGATTTGCCGGAAACCTATCGCCAGCTCGGTCCGCAGGACTCGCGCCGGCGTAAACTGGCGATCCTGCGCGGCAAAGCCATTGAACACCTGACCAATGCCGCGGCCCGCGCCTTTGTCGAGCAACAGGACGCATTGCTGGCGGGCCTGCTGCCCGGTGATCTGGTGGAGCACATGCATGGCCCCGCCAAGCGATGCGTGTTGAATGCGAAGGACATGGCGCGCAAAAAGATCTTCCAGGACAAGCGCAAGACCCTGCACGAGATCGGCGCCTATACCACGCTGGAAATCCTGCTCAATGCCTTCTGCGGCGCGGCACTGGAACAGCATGACGGTCGTACGCCCTCCTTCAAGAGCCGGCGCATCCTCGATCTGTTGGGCAACAATGCGCCCGATCCCTGCGGTCCCCTGCACACTTCGTTTCTGCGCATGATCGATTTCATCGCGGGCATGACCGACAGCTATGCCAGTGACATGGCATTGGAAATGACCGGTCGCTCCAACCACTGACAGGAACCGGTCGATCGGCCATTTCGACACCCGAAATGGCCGATCGATGCTTGAAAATCCAAGTACATTCAACCCTCGCTGAATCCCCCTACAGCTCGAGGTAAGTTTACTGATCGTCTGTCCGGCATTTTCGCTCAATAATCACACTCCACTGTACTCGACAGATGAAGCGTGAGTAATCCTATGTTCGAAGACGATCTGCGCATCCTGCTGGTAGAAGATCACCCTTTTCAGCTCAGGGTGACCCAGTGTCTGCTTGAGAGTTACGGCTTCACTCAATTGACCCCCGCCGACAGTGCCGAAAGCGCGATGAACCATATGTTCAGGGCTGCGCAACCCTTCGATATTCTTTTATGCGATCAATGCCTGCCCGACCTTCCCGGCCTCGAGTTGATCGAGTACGCCAGTCACCGCGGGATGATCAGGCAAGCCATACTGCTAAGCAGCCTGTCACCCGCTGAACTGGACGGATTAAAACAATGGGCCAACGAACATCGGTTGCCATTACTGGGTTATCTGGTCAAGCCGTTGAAACAATCCGAATTTCTAAACTTGTTGACCTTGGCCTCACCATAAACAAAGTTTAAATCCAGGCACTAAAACCCCGACCGAAACACAATTTCCAACTGCCGAAAACAAAAGTTCAGACACTTCGTCTAAATACCCGCCACTGTCACCTTTTCCACAAAAAATCCACTTGATACGTAGTCCTATTCTTTTTCACTTGTAGGAATATTCCTAGATTGCTGCAGCAGGTCCGTCAGTTCATGCGTCACCTCAACTATCTGAGCTAAGGTGCGCGCTTTATTCGCGCTCGTATGGGATTTGATTATGAACTCCGTTTTTATCGTCGACGATCACCCTGTCATCCGCCTTGCCATCCGAATGCTGCTCGAACATGAAGGTTACAATGTCATCGGCGAAACAGATAATGGGGTCGATGCCATGCAGATGGTTCGCGAATGCATGCCTGACCTGGTCATTCTCGATATCAGTATTCCCAAACTGGACGGACTGGAAGTTCTCGCTCGTTTCAACCAGATGTGTACTCCGATAAAAACCCTGGTACTCACAGCCCAATGCCCGAAACTTTTCGGTATTCGCTGCATGCAATCCGGCGCCTCCGGTTATGTGTGCAAGCAGGAAGAACTGAGTGAACTGGTCAGCGCCATTAAAGCGGTATTGTCAGGTTACAACTATTATCCGAGCCAGGCCCTCAGTCCTGTTCGTGGCGATGATGCACATTATGCAGACCTGGAGTTATTCAAGGCCGTCAACGATCGCGAATTGATGGTATTGCAACTGTTCGCCCAAGGCCGCACCAACAAGGAAATTGCCAAAGGCATGTTTCTGAGCAACAAGACAGTCAGCACCTATAAAAAACGACTTATGCAAAAACTCAAGGCCAAATCCCTGGTTGAACTCATCGATATGGCAAAACGTAACGCGTTAGTGTGAGAAGCAGGATGCCCAGCCACATAAAGGACTATCTGATACTCATGGCCGCGGGTTTAAGCCTGAGCACCTCGGTGCCCGCTGCACAGCCCTCAAGCCAAAGTCTCACCCTGCTCAGTCGTTCATCGGCCGCCCCCCTGGAAGTGCAACTGGATCAATCCCAACGCCAATGGATCAAGAACAAGGGTGAACTGATTCTCGGCACTTCGGCCCCGGATTATCCGCCTTTCGATCTGACCGTCAGCGGTCACGAGTATGAAGGTTACACCGCCGACTATGCCGGCATCCTGGGCAAGTCCACCGGTTTGGCCATCAAGGTCCAGCGCTTCGAGTCCCGGGGGGCGGCGATCGAGGCACTCGAAAACGGCGAGGTCGACCTGCTCGGCACCGCCAATGGGTTCGAAGCCCACAATGCCCTGGACATCGTGCTGTCCGAACCCTACGCCGTGGATCAACCGGTGCTGGTGACCCGGGAAGACGAAAGCAGGTCACTGAGCGAGGGTCTCGCGGGTCTGCGGCTGAGCATGGTGTATCACTATTTGCCACTGGAGGAAGTCAGGGCCGTCTATCCCAAGGCGATCATCACGTCCTATCCGTCCTACCAGAATGCGATCAATGCCGTGGCTTTCGACCAGGCTGACGTCTTCCTCGGCGATACGATTTCCACCCACTACATGATCAACAAGGGCTACCTGAACAACGTCCGCATGGCCAATTTCGGCAAACACGAAGCCCAGGGCTTCAGCTTTGCCGTGAACAGGAACAACCCCGAACTGCTCGGGATTATCAATGCGATGCTGATGGCGGTCCCCACAGGCGAGCGAGACAGCATCGCCAAGCGCTGGAGCGCTGGCAGCGACATTCTGCTCACCGATCAAAAACTGCAGCTCAGTGACAACGAGCAACGCTGGCTGGCGCACCATCCGGTCGTGCGGGTGGTGGTCAATGAAGCGTTTGCGCCGCTGACGTTTTTCGACAACGACGGCAACTTTCGAGGCATCACCGCCGACCTGCTCGAACTGATCAGGCTGCGTACGGGTTTGCGCTTCGACATCCGACGCAGCCGCAGCGATGGCGAGATGATCGAGCAGGTCAACTCCGGACAAGCCGACCTGATCGCCGCCCTGCTCCCCAGCGCCCAACGTGAAGCAAGCCTGAACTTCACCCGGCCATACCTGCAGAACTCCTTCATTCTGCTGACCCGCAAATCCGCCGGTAGCCCGACAAGCCTTGCCCAGTTGCAGAACCAACGCCTGGCCATCGCCCAGGGCAATCCAATGGTGGATGACTTGCGCCGCGAGTTCCCGCAGATCAAGCTGATTGAAACCCCGGACACCTTCAGCGCCGCGGAAATGCTGGCCGAAGGCAAGGCACAGGGAGCGGTGAGCTCACTGGTGGTTGCCAACTACTTCCTGTCATCGCAGGTTTTCGAACACACGCTGCGCATCAGCAGCACCCTCGGAACCCGCCAGGCCGCATTTTCCCTGGCGACCGGCCGGGACGCCCGAGAGCTGAACGCCATCCTCGACAAGGCGCTGCAAAGCATCACACCGGAAGAACTGGGCATCATCAACAGTCGCTGGCGGGGTTATTCGGCGACCTCGCAACATCCCTGGCGCAACTATCACCGCCTGTTTTTTCAGATCGTCACCGGCGCCGGCGTGCTGCTGCTGCTTTCCGTTGCCTGGAACGCTTATATGCGTCGACAGATAAAGCAGCGTCAGGCGGCCGAGCGTGCGTTGAACGATCAATTCGAATTCATGCGCTCGCTGGTCAACGGGACACCGCATCCCATCTATGTGCGCGATCGCCAAGGGCTGTTGCAAAGCTGCAACGACAGTTACCTGGAAACCTTTTGCGTGAAACGTGAAGAGGTCATCGGCAAAAGCGTCATGCAGGGCACCCTGAGCAATGCCTTCGAAGCGCGGGAATTTCAAGCCGACTATCAGCGCGTCGTGGCCGAGGGCATACCACTGATTCTCGACCGACCGCTGCACATCGGTGGCCGCAGGCTGACGATCTACCACTGGATTATCCCCTACCGCGATTCAAGCGGTGAAGTGCGGGGCATCATTGGCGGCTGGATCGACATCAGCGAGCGGCGGCAACTGTTCGATGAGTTGCGCGGTGCGAAAGAACGGGCCGATGAAGCCAACCGGGCCAAAAGTACGTTTCTGGCGACCATGAGCCATGAGATTCGCACGCCGATGAACGCGGTCATCGGCATGCTCGAACTGACGCTCAAGCGTATCGATCGCCAGCACCCGGACCGTCCGGCGATCGATGTGGCGTACACCTCGGCAAAAGACCTGCTCGAACTGATCGGAGACATTCTCGATATTGCACGGATCGAGTCCGGACGCCTGAGCCTGAGTCCGGAACGCGTCAATCCGCGAGAGATCGTGACCTCGGTGATACGGATTTTCGATGGACTGGCGCGTCAGAAAAATCTTGAACTGCTGTTGGAATTTCATCCTGACAATCCACAGGTCGATGTCGTCTTGGACCCGCTGCGCTTCAAGCAAGTGCTGTCCAACCTGGTCAGCAACGCCATCAAGTTCACAGAGCTTGGTCAGGTCAGGATCAGCGTGGACCTGCAACCCACCGACGAGCCCGAGCGCATCCGGCTGTTGTTGCACGTTCAGGACAGTGGCATCGGCATCAGCGAACAGGATCGGCAACGGTTGTTCGAACCCTTCGCTCAAGCCGATCACTGTGATCAGTCAAGCAGAAGTGGCGCAGGGTTGGGCCTGGTGATCAGTCGCAGCCTGTGCGAGATGATGGGCGGCAGCCTGCAATTGAGCAGCCAGCCGGGTGTCGGTACGCAGGTCCAGGTTGCGCTGTGCCTGGCAACCCTGTCATGCGAACAGCTCCCCGAGGCCGTTGAAGCGCCCATCCATCGCACAAGGTCGCCCCTGAACGTGCTGGTGGTCGACGATCATCCAGCCAATCGCTTGCTCATGTGTCAGCAGCTCGAGTTTCTGGGGCATCGATTCAGTGTCGCAGCGGATGGCGAAGCAGGATTCGAGGCGTGGCAAACAGAAACGTTCGACCTGGTGATTGTCGATTGCAACATGCCGATCATGAATGGCTACCAATTGGCCCGCGCCATTCGCCGACAGGAACAACAAACGCAACGCCCACCCTGCACCGTTCTGGGGTTCACCGCCAACGCACAGCCGGAAGAAATACAGCGCTGCAAACAAGCCGGCATGGACGACTGCCTGTTCAAGCCCCTGACGCTGATAGCGTTGAGCCAATGGGTTGAAGGCATCGAGCCCACTGTCCGCGATCCGGCCTTCAGCCTGAAAGGGTTGCACCAGATGACGGGAGGCAGCCCGGTTCTGGAACAGCGACTGTTGACCGAACTGTTCAACAGCAACCGGCTGGACCGACAAGAGTTGCTGGCGTTGTCCGGGTCCGGGGATCGGCAGTCATTCCTCGATATTGCCCACAAAATCAAGGGCGCTGCCCGAATTGTCCAGGCCACCCGCTTGATCGACAGCTGTGAGGCGCTGGAGAACGCCTGCCATGAAGTGATCCATCGCGCCAACGTCACCGAATGCGGCAAAGCCGTAGAGAGTGCCATGCTCGAATTGGAACAGGCGCTGCAACAGCAACTTCGACAAACGACAACAGCAGAATGATAGAGGCTTAACCAGGCTTCAAGCCTGCGGGTCAAGGCAGGCTTGAGCCCATGATCAGCAGTCGGTCAGGCGCAGGAAAATCGCCGCCAGGTGTTCGATACCGGCTTGATCTTCAGCGGTAAACCGCGCGAGCTTCGGGCTGTCGAGGTCCAATACGCCGATCAATCGGCCGTTTTTGACCAGCGGCACGACCAGCTCGCTGTTGGACGCGCTGTCGCAGGCGATATGCCCCGGGAACGCGTGCACGTCTTCGACCAACTGGGTTTGCAAGGTCGCCGCCGCAGCCCCGCACACACCGCGACCGAAGGCAATTCGCACGCAGGCGATCTGCCCCTGAAACGGACCCAGCACCAGCTCTTCATTGCGATTGAGGTAGAAACCGGCCCAGTTCAAATCATCGAGCTGGTGGTACAGGAACGCCGAAAACTGCGCGGCGTTGGCGATGAAATCCCGTTCATCCGCCAGCAATGACTCCAGCTGCGCCCACAGCATGCCGTAACCTTCGAGGCCCTGGCCGCTCTTTTGCAAATCGATCATGCCTTGTGCTCCAACAGCTTGAGCCCGACCCAATAGCGGGCAAATTGATAGGCGCATCGTCCGTTGCGATTGCCCCGCCCCGTGGCCCAGCGCACGGCGAGGATGTCCAGTTCTGCATCACGCTGCCACTTGAGGCCGGCCTTGTCGGCCAGTTGACCGATCCAGTGCTCGACGACGTTGAGGAAGTGTTCCTGGGTAAACGGATAGAACGACAGCCACAGGCCAAAACGGTCCGACAGGGCAATCTTGTCTTCCACCGCCTCGCTGGGATGGAGTTCGCCGTCGACCCTTTTCCAGTTTTCGTTATCGCTTTCCTTTTCCGGTACCAGGTGCCGACGATTGGAGGTCGCGTAGAGCAACACGTTATCCGGCGCCTGTTCGAGAGAACCGTCGAGCACGCTCTTGAGTACGCGATAGTCGCCTTCGCCCGACTCGAACGACAGGTCATCGCAGAACAGCACGAAGCGCTGGGGCAATTTGCCAATCTGTTCGACTACGCGTGGCAAGTCCGCCAGGTGATCGCGTTCGATCTCGATCAGCCGCAACCCCGCGTGGGCGTGTTCGGCCAGCAAGGCGCGCACCAGGGATGATTTGCCGGTGCCGCGCGAGCCCCAGAGCAAGGCGTGGTTGGCCGGCATGCCGTCGAGGAACTGTTGGGTATTGCGCCCCAATTGCTCCACTTGCCGATCGACGCCGATCAGATCGGACAGACGCGTGTCCAGGCTGACTTGCAGCGGCAGCAGAAAACCGCTGCGCCCTTCGCGTTGCCAGCGTGCGGCCAGGCAGTGCGTCCAGTCGATGGCTTGCCGGGGGGTGGGCAACAGTGGTTCGATACGGGCCAGTACGGCATCGGCGCGTTCAAGAAAAGCATTCAATCGGGAATCCACGTCTTCTCCTCGGGCACGTTCACGGTAATGATGCGTTACAGCGATCCAACACAGCGTACGATGGCCTGTTCAGCCCTTGAACAAGGGGTGCGCGGGAACATCGGGATCCATGCATGATCGACTATGCTTGAGCAGCGAAGGGAAACGGAAGTGGTTCAACACCCCATGGATATCAAGTTCACTAACCGACTGTCCTATAAGCAAGCCCGGCTGACCGTATTGGTCGGCTTCATTCTGGGCACGCTGCTCAGCCTGCTGCAAATAAGCATCGATTATGCCAGTGAAGATGCCTCCATCAACCGCGAAATCCTGTCATTGCTGGAAATCAGTCATAACCCCGCTTCGCGCATCGCCTACAACATCGACGCCGAACTCGCCCAGGAACTGACCCTGGGCCTGTTGCGCTCGCCCGCCATCATCGGCGCGCAATTGACCGACAACAACGGTACGGTGTTGGCCAAAGTCAAACGTCCTGGCTCGCAGAGCGGTTATCGGGTGATCAGCGACTTTCTGTTTGGCGCCAACCGGCGGTTCGAAGACCGCCTGTACCTGGATCATTTACCGTCCGAATCCCTCGGCACCCTGCGCCTGGACGTCGACACCTATGCCTTCGGCAGCCGGTTCCTGAGTCGGGCCGAAGTGACCCTGCTCAACGGCTTCACCCGAAGCCTGCTGCTGACCGGCATCCTGCTTGCCCTGTTCTATGTGATGCTGACCAAACCCTTGGCACGGGTAATTCGTGAACTCAGCGGCCGCGATCCGCGCAGTGTCGAACCGACGTGGCTGGAATGCCCTGCCGGTCATGAAAACGATGAGATCGGCGTGCTGGTCAAAGTTGCGAATCAACAATTCGAAAACATCGCCACCGAAATCCAGCAGCGACGCAATGCCGAAAACCGTCTGACCGACTACCTCGCACAACTGGAAAACATCGTTTCGGCCCGGACCGCGGAACTCAAAGCCATCAACGCCCGGGTCATCCAGTCCAACGAGGAACTGGAAGTCGCCCGCCGCACCGCCCTGGACATGGCCGAAGCGCGCTCGGCGTTCCTGGCCAACATGAGCCACGAAATCCGTACCCCTCTTAACGGACTGCTGGGGATGATCGCGCTCTCACTGGATGGCCCGCTCAATGCCGAGCAACAGCAACAGCTGTCCATCGCCCATGACTCGGGAAAAGTGCTGGTGGAATTGCTCAACGATATTCTCGACCTGTCGAAATTCGACGCGGGTCAGCTTGAACTCGAGCACATTCCGTTCGATCTCGGCTCGCTGATCGAAGACACTGCCAACCTGCTGTCGCAGAACGCGGCACCGAGCGTCGAACTGACCTGTCTGATCGATCCGCACTTTCCGGCGCTGGTGCTCGGCGACCCGACCCGGGTCCGGCAGATCGTCAGCAACCTGTTGTCCAACGCCCTCAAATTCACCCGGTTCGGTCGGGTCGATGTGCGCCTGTCCACGTTCGGGGACGGCGTCAGGATCGAGGTCTGCGACACCGGCATAGGCATCGCCCAGGATGCCCAGCTCAGGATCTTTCAGCCCTTCACCCAGGCAGGTGCCGGTATTACCCGACAATTCGGCGGTACCGGCCTGGGCCTGGCACTGACCTACAACCTATGCGAAGCCATGCAAGGACGCCTCGCCATCAGCTCCGAACCCGGCTTTGGCAGCCAGTTCTGCGCAGACCTGCCGCTGCCGTGCCACACCCGCGCCCTGGCGCCGGCAAAATTGCCGGGCAAGGTCATCGCGATCACCGCCGCCAGCAGCGGTCTGGCGGAATTGCTCAAGAGCCTGTTGCCGGGTTGGGGCCTGGAATATCAGCAACGTTCGATCGACGACTCGTTGATCGGACTGGACCCGGATGTGGTGATCACCGACTGCCCCGAATGCCTGTTCGGCCTGCGCCCCACCTGCACTGCGCCGATTTTGCTGGTGACCGCCTACGGCAGTTTCATGCCCAGCGAAGAAGCCAGCGCCCTGGCGCCCTTGCAGCAACAGGCGCGGCCTCTGGCGCGTAATGCGCTGTACCAGACACTGCGGCGGGTGCTGCAGCCGGACCTCAGCACGATCAACGATGCCCGGCTCGACAATCGCTCACCCTTGAGACGCGGACGGGTGTTGTTGGTGGAGGACAATCCGGTCAATCAACTGGTGGCCAAGGGCATGCTTGGCAAACTCGGCTGCGAGGTGATCGTCGCCGCTCACGGTGGCGAGGCCCTGGATCAACTTGAGTACAGTGAGTTCGATCTGGTGCTGATGGACTGCAACATGCCGGTAATGGACGGTTACGAAGCCAGTCGGCAAATCCGTCGCAGCGGGCGCTGGCCACAGTTGCCCATTGTCGCCCTGACCGCCAATGCGATGTCCGAAGAACGCGAACGCTGCCGTGCAGCGGGCATGAGCGACTACCTGGCCAAACCGTTCCGCCGCGAAGAGCTGGCCGCCCTGCTGGATTTGTGGATACCGTCTACGACAGTGCCTTGATCTGGCCCAAGAGATGATCGAGCCCCTCACGCAGATCATTCAGCCGATCCAGATCGACACCGCTGTCGCACAACAGGCGCGCCTTGAGCGGCCCCACCCGGGCGCGCAACGCCTTGCCGCTGGGTGACAGGCTCAGGTGCACTTCACGCTCATCCCGCGCCGAACGCTGACGCTGCACCAGCTGCAACTGCTCAAGCCGCTTGAGCAGCGGCGTCAACGTGCCGGAATCCAGCGCCAGGCGTTCGCCCAACGCCTTGACCGTCGGCTGCTCCGGGGTCGCTTCCTGCCACTCCCATAACACCAGCATCGCCAGGTATTGCGGGTAGGTCAGGCCGAGCTGATCAAGCATCGGCTTATAGGCGCGGATGACCGCCCGGGAAGCGGCATACAACTTGAAGCAAAGTTGGCTGTCGAGCTTCAGGGAATCGACGGACAAGGTATTCATTTGAGCAGGGCTTCGATCTCGCGGCTCAGGTCCTGCGGCTTGGTCGCCGGCGCGAAGCGCTTGACCAACTGCCCGTCCTTGCCGATCAGGAACTTGGTGAAGTTCCACTTGATACCCTGGGAACCCAGTACGCCCGGTGCACGCTTTTTCAATTGCACGAACAGCGGATGGGCATCAGCGCCGTTGACTTCGATCTTTTTGAACAGCGGGAAACTGACGCCGTAGTTCAACTCGCAAAACTCGGTGATTGCCCCTTCGTTACCCGGCTCCTGTTTGCCGAACTGGTTGCAGGGAAAGCCGAGCACCACCAGGCCCTGGTCCTTGTAGGTCTGCCACAGCTCTTCCAGCCCTTTGTACTGCGGGGTGAAGCCGCATTTGCTCGCGGTGTTGACCACCAATACGGCTTTGCCGGCGTAATCCGCCAGGGTCTTTTGCTCGCCCTTGATGGTGGTGCAGGGAATGCTCAGCAGGTTGTCGCTCATGATCTGGACTCTGAAGGTAAGGCAGGTCTGATTAACATAGCGAGCAATTGAATTGCGTGCAATTTAATAAATCAATTCAGCCAGCTGCCCGGAACGACTTCATCTTCCATATTGAACTCGCTTTCTGTGGGAGCGAGCCTGCTCGCGAAGACGTCTGTGGTCGGCGGATTTGTTTGATCGTGTACATATCCATTTCTTTGGTAACGGCCACTTAGGGTTCCGCCCTGACGGCGGGTCACTTGGAAAAGCCCCAAGTAACCAAGGGCTCTTGCCCCTGTCGTTCGGTGCCTCGCTAATGCTCGGCATGCCCTCGCTCCGGTCCTGCTCCGTGGGCCCGCCGCGATCGGCCATCCATCGCCGTGCGCGGCTAACCCGGCATCCATGCCGGGTTGCCCACTGCGCAGAACCTCCACTCGGCCTCTCGAGGGGGCGTGCACCGCCAAAGCCAAAGCGAGGCGGCCTGACAGCCGACCTGGCTCTGCGGTCCGCATGCAATCCCAACTGTAGGAGCTGGCTTGCCGGCGAAGGCGTCCTGACAACCGACCAATCTATTTCGACCGTACTCGATTCCCAGCCTTACTCCCTAAATAGCGACCCAAAGGTCACCCTCATCAAGTTTTGATTCGCCATTTCCTACACGCTTCAAGGAAACGTCTCATTTACCTTTAAACCCCCTTCCCCGACCCTTTTCGCTGCACGTTGCCATGCCCCGATTCCTTCGGGCTCCAGAGCGATTTGATCAATAGCGGGCGCGTCAGAGCGCCTCGCTCAAGTCGCCAGCAAACAAGGACTTCAACCAATGTCAGAAGGACACTTCATTCGCCAGGATGACAAAACCACCTGCGGTGGCAAAGTCCTCGAAGCCGACACACGGGTCACGATGTTTGGCATAGCCCATGCCCGGGAAGGTGATCGCGTTTCCTGCGGCAAGGACAACAAAACCTACGTCATCGAGGGTGGCGTTTCATACATGACAAGTCACGGGAAGTTGGTGGCGGGTTCGCTGGACAGCTTCAGCAGTTGCCCCTGCAAAGCCGGGCTGATCCCCTCGGAATTCACGGCCACTTACCAGTCCGATCGTAGCGCAGCCCCGCACGCTGCCCGAAGTGCCGCTCAACGGACCGCGCCTGCCGCCTCAAGCAATCCGGTCGCGCCGCGACAATCGGGTTTTACCTCGGCGCCGAATGCTCCCTCACCGTCTTTCAGTGAACTGCCGGGGGTGATCTGCCAGAACCTTTGGCGCGGGTATCAGCAACGCGCCGAAGCCATCGTGGCGCCAGGCGGCACGCTGATCGCCGACCCCAAGGCGCGTAACCGCGCGATCAATGCCGCCTACACCCGGTTGTGGCTTGAAGATCGGCGTTTTCAATGGGCCGGCCTCGCGGCCTTCGCTTCCAAGCAAGTTGGCTGCGGTCTGCTGCATGCCGCTGATTCAATCGACAAAATCCAAGCGGAACATGAGGCGGGGCAGCGGATGGTCAATAGCGCCAAACGCCGTTGGAAGTTCTCGGGACTGACCTTCTTTGGCAAGACTGACGAACAGGCGCAACGCGATTACGAGCATGCCCGCCGCAACAATCCGATGCCGAGCATCGACCTCAGGCGCGACGGTGAACCGTTATCAGTCACGCAACGGCAACTCCAGCATGTATACGAGACGCTCGCGATGGGCAATACCACGCTGTTCCTGGATGTATTTCCGCTGCATGCTTTCTACAAGGAACGGGGGTTGTGGTCGCTCGAAACCTGTCTTGAGTCACGCCAATATATCTATGAGAGCACTCAGTACCCGGTGCTCTGGCCGATCGGACAGAAGACGTTAAGGTTCGGAACTAACCACGAGGAAATTCTGCAAGCCTTCGAGTCCATTGACTCTGGCAACATTGCCGAAAGTGTCGGCTTTCTTGCCACGCACGAACAAGTCAACATCTTGCAGCCGGCAATGTACAGCGACACACAACTGGTAACGCTGCTACGCGGCAACCATGTTTCCTACGTCACGGGCTTCCCGTCTGGCGCGGCTCAAGCCATCGAACTGACCCTGGCCAGCCAATGCCATCGCGTTGATGACGGGCGTACTATTGGCTTTGGCAATAATCCATTCGCCGACCTGTCCGATATCAATCAACGCATGGCCTTTGTGCTCGATGCGGCAGCGCGGTTTGATGAGCTACTACACGACAGCAATTCCTACTTGATCGAACAGGCCATTCGGCATATCGCAGCCGGCCAAGGCGTGCGATGAGTTTGATGAAACGCGTGGGCTGGCGACGTGGCATGTTGGCGCTGGCGGTCGCGACCCTTCTTTCGATGGGGGCGATTCGAACGTTATCGGGTGAGCCAGAAATTGCGCTGGTGATTGGCGAGCCTTGGGAAGCGATGCGCCAGCGCTCCAGTGCAGTTATCGATCCAGCCATTCCCAGGCGAGTGTCGTTCAACATTCCGAAGTCCGATGCCCGCCTGCGTTTTGTCGACCCTCAATTTGGATTCGTTACCCCTCTGGCCCGTTTCTTCACGGTGATTTTTAATAATGAGCTGATCAACAGTGTCCGTATGTCCCCGCAAATCGAGCCGCTGTTGCTCGACGATACACTCAAGGTCGTGCTGGAATTGCAGGAACAATGGCACCAAGGGGGCTGGGTACCCATTCGCCCACCGATCGCCGACACGCCACCTTGGCGTGCCCGATTACGAGACGAGAGAAAAGGTGGCACTACCTATTGGCAAGCGGGCAATCAGTATCAAGCGATGCTAGTGGTTGGTCGCTTCCAGGATGACAAGCGCCCCGATGAGGAGCGTTACCTCATCACATTGCAAGTTGCCAGGCCATGGGTGAAGCCATGATCTTGTCCCATGGTGGTATTCGGGGCGGACACAAATTTCGAGTCGACAAAGTTCAATTGTGGGAGCGATCCTGCTCGCGAAGGCTGACTGACATCAGCATTGATGTCGACTGACACACCCTCTTCGCCAGCAGGCTCGCTCCCACAAATAGCCTGGCCCCGTATTACTCGCGCGGCACCAGGTCCAGGCACACCGAGTTGATGCAATACCGCAGCCCGGTCGGCGGCGGACCATCCGGGAACACATGCCCCAGGTGCGCATCGCATTTGGCGCAAACCACCTCGGTGCGAACCATGCCATGGCTGACATCACGGATCTCGACCATGGCGCTGTCGCCGATCGGCGCATAGAAACTCGGCCAGCCGCAGCCGGAGTCGAATTTGGTCTTGGAGTCGAACAGCGGCTCGTTGCAGCAGATGCAGTGATAAATACCGTCGACCTTGCTGTCGTTGTATTTGCCGGAAAACGGACGTTCGGTGCCCTTGAGGCGGCAAACGTTGTATTGCTCCGGATCGAGCATCGCCTTCCATTCTTCCAGGGTTTTTTCCAACTTTTCCATTGTCACACCTCAGCAGCTGAAAAAGCCCGATCTGTACCTTTTCCACGGATCGGGCGGCACGTATGATTGCGCCTCGTCAAACGCCAGTCTGGCAGCCAGACCACGCGCATTCAAACGGATTTATGGGTGCCGCATCACAAGGCGTCAGGCCTGTGTGATTACGCAGGATTCCCAGTACGGTCGTGCAAACGCCGCCTGGATCGTTCATTTTCGGGAACACATCGCCATGCAGGTCAGCAAATCGAACAAGCTCGCCAACGTCTGCTACGACATTCGCGGCCCAGTGCTCAAGCACGCCAAACGCCTGGAAGAGGAAGGCCATCGCATCCTCAAGCTGAACATCGGCAACCCGGCGCCCTTTGGTTTCGAAGCGCCGGATGAAATCCTCCAGGACGTGATCCGCAACCTGCCGACCGCCCAGGGTTATAGCGACTCCAAAGGCCTGTTCAGTGCACGCAAGGCCGTCATGCAGTACTACCAGCAAAAGCAGGTGGAAGGTGTCGGCATCGAAGACATCTACCTGGGCAACGGCGTTTCCGAACTGATCGTGATGTCGATGCAGGCCCTGCTCAACAATGGCGACGAAGTACTGGTGCCGGCCCCTGACTACCCGCTGTGGACCGCCGCGGTGAGCCTGTCAGGGGGCAACCCGGTGCATTACCTGTGCGACGAGCAGGCCAACTGGTGGCCGGACCTGGCCGACATCAAGGCCAAGATCACCCCGAATACCAAGGCGCTGGTGATCATCAACCCGAACAACCCGACGGGTGCGGTGTATTCCAAAGAAGTCCTGCTGGGCATGCTGGAACTGGCCCGCCAGCACAACCTGGTGGTGTTCTCCGACGAAATCTACGACAAGATCCTGTACGACGATGCCGTGCACATCTGCACTGCTTCGCTCGCGCCGGACCTGCTGTGCCTGACCTTCAACGGCCTGTCCAAGTCCTACCGCGTGGCCGGATTCCGCTCCGGCTGGATCGCCATTTCCGGCCCGAAACACCACGCCCAGAGCTACATCGAAGGCATCGACATGCTGGCCAACATGCGCCTGTGCGCCAACGTGCCGAGTCAGCATGCGATCCAGACCGCCCTCGGCGGTTATCAGAGCATCAATGACCTGGTGTTGCCGCAAGGTCGCCTGCTGGAACAGCGCAACCGTACCTGGGAATTGCTCAACGATATTCCGGGCGTGAGTTGCGTCAAGCCGATGGGCGCCCTGTATGCATTCCCGCGGATCGATCCGAAAGTCTGCCCGATCCACAACGACGAAAAATTCGTGCTCGACCTGCTGCTCTCCGAAAAGCTGTTGGTGGTGCAAGGCACGGCCTTCAACTGGCCATGGCCGGACCATTTCCGCGTCGTGACCCTGCCGCGGGTGGATGACCTGGACATGGCCATCGGACGTATCGGCAATTTCCTCAAGTCCTATCGCCAGTAAGGCGGACTGTCACCGTGCGAGGCCTGCTCGACTCGCACGGTGATTGATTCAGCAACATATCTTTGCACCCTGCCTGTCCTCACGCCGTCCATGGCTGACCGAGGAGCGGCTGCCTGCTCGCGTCCAACAAAGACGGGGCTTGCGAGGCCAATGGGCTGACAAACACTTTCCCCCGTCACCGTCGGAAATGTCCTTCAACCAGCTAGACTCTTGCTGTAGGACACAGTTTGAAATAGTCACCCGGTTGAATAGCCCGGTGCAGCACCTTATATACCCCGCAGTACGCTACATCTTTAGCATGAGGAGATTTCTACAACCATGATGCGCATCCTGCTGTTTTTGGCCACTAACCTGGCGGTCGTGCTGATTGCCAGCATCACCCTGAGCCTTTTCGGCTTCAACGGGTTCATGGCGGCCAACGGGGTTGATCTCAACCTCAATCAGCTGCTGATTTTCTGTGCGGTCTTTGGTTTTGCCGGTTCCCTGTTCTCGCTGTTCATCTCCAAGTGGATGGCGAAGATGAGCACCAGCACCCAGATCATCACCCAGCCGCGCACACGTCACGAGCAATGGCTGCTGCAAACCGTTGAGCAACTGTCCCGGGAAGCCGGAATCAAGATGCCGGAAGTCGGGATTTTCCCGGCCTACGAGGCGAATGCCTTCGCCACCGGCTGGAACAAGAACGACGCGCTGGTCGCGGTCAGCCAGGGCTTGCTCGAGCGATTCTCGCCGGATGAAGTAAAAGCCGTGCTGGCCCACGAAATCGGCCACGTGGCCAATGGCGACATGGTCACCCTGGCGCTGATCCAGGGCGTGGTGAACACTTTCGTGATGTTCTTTGCGCGGATCATCGGCAATTTTGTCGACAAGGTGATCTTCAAGAACGAAGAAGGCCAGGGCATTGCCTACTACGTGGCGACCATCTTCGCCGAACTGGTCCTGGGCATCCTGGCCAGCTCCATCGTCATGTGGTTCTCGCGCAAACGGGAATTTCGTGCCGACGAAGCCGGTGCACGCTTGGCCGGCACCAGTGCCATGATTGGCGCCCTGCAACGCCTGCGGGCGGAACAGGGGCTGCCGGTGCACATGCCGGACACCCTGAACGCCTTCGGCATCAACGGTGGCATCAAACAAGGGTTCGCTCGCATGTTCATGAGCCATCCGCCGCTGGAAGAGCGCATTGACGCACTGCGTCGTCGGGGCTGACAGGCTCGGCACCAAAAAGAAGGCCCGCAGTGATGCGGGCCTTTTTTTTGTCTGCTGATTTTTGGGGTGCGCTTCCTGGCCCCATCGCGAGCAAGCTCGCTCCCACATTTAATCTCTGTTGTGCACATAATCTGTGTCCACTGAAGATCCAATGTGGGGGTGCGCTTCCGGGCCCTTTCGCGAGCAGGCTCGCTCCCACATTTAATCTCTGTTGTACACATAATCTGTGTCGACTGAAGATCCAATGTGGGAGCGAGCTTGCTCGCGATGGGGTCGGTACAAACAACAAATCTATCGGCTGGAAACCCGATACACCCGCTCCTCAAGCCGCGTAACCCCTGCCTCAACGAATTTCCAGCTCTCGCCCAGAACATCCTGGTCTTCCAGAACCTTCAGCGACCACAAAGCCCCGAACAACCGCTGCACTTCGTCATCGAGCACGGCAAACGGCGGTCCGTCCATTTGCGCCTGGTCGTAATCCAGGGTAATCAGCAGCCCCAGCGAATCCTTCGGAAGAATCCGCTTCAGATGCTCGGCGTATTGCTCGCGCATTGTCGGCGGCAAGGCAATCAATGCAGCGCGGTCGTACAACGCACTGCAATCAGCGACATCGCCGGCCGTCAACGCGAAGAAATCACCACACCAGATCTCGATCGAGCCCGCCCGATAGACAGTGAAGGGGCCTTGGTCGCTGACGTCCGGATCCAATTGATGCTCGTGGAAAAAGTCTTCCACCGCTTTTTCCGACAATTCGACGCCCAACACCTCGTGACCGCATTTTGCCAGCCACAGCAGATCCAGGCTTTTCCCACATAACGGCACCAGTACGCGCGAGCCCTCTTCCAGGCCCAGCTGCGGCCAGTACCGTTGCAGATATGGATTCACTTCCGGCAGGTGAAAGCCGATCTGATTCGACGTCCACCGCTTGTGCCAAAACTCCGGCTGCATAATTAATCCCGAAAATTCGATCAAAAGACCCTAAAACTTATATTAGATTTAGATCAATGATCTGACTGAAGATAAAGCCATCTTACCCCTCAGGAGCTCATTCATGTTCCCCAGCCTGTACATATCCCATGGCTCGCCCATGTTGGCACTCGAACCGGGCGCCAGCGGGCCCGCCCTGGCTCGCCTGGCCGCAGAATTGCCGAAACCCGAAGCCATCGTAATTGTTTCTGCGCATTGGGAAAGCAATGAGCTGCTGGTCAGCGGCAACGCACAACCCGACACCTGGCATGACTTCGGCGGATTTCCACAAGCCTTGTTCGAGGTGCAGTACCCGGCACCCGGTGACCCACAGCTGGCGACAGAGGTGGTCGAATTGCTAAAGAGCGGTGGCCTGTCCGCACGCATCGACCCCAAGCGGCCGTTCGACCACGGCGTCTGGGTGCCGCTGTCATTGATGTATCCACAAGCCGATATCCCTGTGGTGCAAGTCTCGCTACCCACCCGCGGCGGCCCGGCCCTGCAGACCCGCGTCGGTCATGCCCTGGCCAGTCTGCGCGAACACGGCGTGCTGCTGATCGGGTCCGGCAGCATTACCCACAACCTGCGCGAACTGGACTGGCACGCTGGCCCGGAAAGCATCGAACCCTGGGCCAGGGAGTTTCGCGACTGGATGGTAGAGAAACTCGAGGCGCAGGATGAAGTCGCGTTGCACGATTATCGTCGGCAAGCGCCGAACGCCGCGCGCAACCATCCGAGTGATGAACATTTGTTGCCGTTGTACTTTGCCCGCGGCGCCGGAGGCAAATTCAGCGTGAGCCACGAGGGCTTCACCCTGGGCGCCCTGGGCATGGACATTTATCGCTTTGGATGACGTAAAGCACGTGCAGCCTGCGGCGGCCAGGCTCAGACCACATCAACCCCGACATGAATGGCATCATGCCGCCAGAACTCCAGGTCACAATCGATCAACCGCTCATGCTGATCGTAATTGACCCGAGCGATCCGCAGCCCCGGACTGCCCACCGACACCCGTAAAGCCGCCGCCGCATCCACCGACAGCGCCGTCGGCACGATCTCGAAACGCACCCGCCCATAATGCAAATCGTAATGCCGGGCATACAGCTCGGTCATCGACTGATTCAAATCAAACTGCAGAATCCCCGGGAAAAACTGCGGGTTCAAATAGTGCTCGACATACAAAACCAGCCGCTCATCAATGCGCCGCGCCCGGCAAATCTGGATCACGCTCGACAATGCCGGCAATTGCAACCAGGCACAGACTGCCGCCGATGCCGGCTGCAGCCGCGCCGAAATCACCTCGGTGGACGGTACTCGCCCCTGGGCGCTGACCATCGCGTGAAAATGACTGCGCTGCATCAGGTTGTACGCCAGGCGCGGTGGCGATACGAACCAGCCACGGCGCTCCTCCCGATAAATCTGGCCCTGGGCCTCCAGCTGTAACAACGCCTCACGCACGGTGATCCGTGTGGTACCGAACAACTCACTGAGCTTGCGCTCGGCCGGCAGCTTGCTCCCGGGCGCCAACAGGCCATGGTCCAGCTGTTCCTGCAGGACCTGCCCGATCGCTGTCACCGCCTTGGTTGTCTCGATGCGCATCGACGTTACCTATCTGGACTAGACCAGCACTGTTTCGAAGCCGAACCACGCTTGAAATCGGTGCCATCAACTCTCTGCAAGCCTAGGCACTGCACATGACTGGCAGATGACAAACTTACCGAACGGTTGCTTCAGGCACTTGCACCTGCACCTGCAATTTCATGGCCAAGTCCTTTCATTTCAGGTCCTTAGCCATGGTCTACGCTTATCTCCAACCCTGAGATATCCAGAGCAGGAAACCTGGGCAGGCCAGCGCTCGACATCAAAATGTCATCCAGGCCGCCTAGATTGGCTCAGGTATTGCTGACCTAGACCAACTCCACCGCAATCGCAGCGTTGAAAACGCCCAAAGGAGCTTCGGATGAAAAAGCTTTTCCTGGCATCACTGTTAGGCTCGACCATTGCCATGTGCACTGCCGCCATGGCCGCTGATACCGACCTGAAAACCCTGGAAGCCGCGGCGAAAGCGGAAGGTGAAGTCAACAGTGTCGGCATGCCCGATAACTGGGCGAACTGGAAAGGCACCTGGGACGATCTGGCCAAGAACTATGGCCTCAAACATATCGACACCGACATGAGCTCGGCCCAGGAACTCGCCAAGTTCAAAGCCGAAAAAGACAATGCCACTGCCGACATCGGCGACGTCGGTGCCGCATTCGGCCCGATCGCGGTCAAGCAAGAAGTGTCGCAACCCTACAAGCCAAGCACTTGGGAGCAGATCCCGGCTTGGGCGAAGGATAAGGATGGCCATTGGGCCCTGGCCTATACCGGCACCATTGCCTTCATCATCAACAACAAGCTGCTGCACGGTTCCGAAGCACCGACCAAATGGGCCGACCTCAAGACCGGCAAATACAAGGTGACCATCGGTGACGTGAGCACTGCCGCCCAAGCTGCCAATGGCGTACTGGCGGCTGCCATTGCCAACGGTGGCGACGAGAAAAACCTGCAGCCGGCCCTGTTGATGTTTGCCGAGATCGCCAAGCAAGGTCGCTTGTCGATGACCGACCCGGTCATCGCTACCATGGAGAAGGGTGAAATCGAAGTCGGCGTGGTCTGGGACTTCAACGGCCTGAGCTACAAGGCCAAGATGGCCAATCCTGATGACTACACGGTGCTGATTCCATCCGACGGTTCGGTGATCTCGGGTTACACCACCATCATCAACAAATACGCCAAGCACCCGAACGCCGCCAAGCTGGCGCGCGAATACATCTTCAGCGATGCCGGCCAGATCAACCTGGCGCGCGGCAATGCCCGTCCGATCCGCGCCGAGCATATAAAACTGCCGGATGAGGTCAAGGCCAAGCTGTTGCCGAACGAGCAGTACAAAGGCGTGACGCCGATCAAGGATGCGGACGCGTGGGAGAAGACCTCCAAGGCCCTGCCGCAGAAATGGCAGGAAGAAGTCATCATCAATATGCAATAACGCTGCATCTCTTGTAGGAGCCGGCTTGCTGGCGATCCAGGCACCGCGGTGCCCAGACAGACCGCGGTGCCTGGATCGCCAGCAAGCCGGCTCCTACAGATTTCGTTGAGCCACCTGTTTTGCGGAGTCATCGCCCCTATGAAGCACAACGTCATCCTTGTCGTGCTCGACGGCCTCAACTACGAGGTCGCCCGTCACGCCATGGGGCACCTGCAGGCTTACGTTGGCGCAGGACGCGCGGCGCTCTACAAACTGGAGTGCGAACTGCCGGCCCTGTCCCGACCGCTTTACGAATGCATCCTGACCGGCGTGACACCGATCGACAGCGGCATCGTCCATAACAACGTCTCGCGCCTGTCCAACCAGCGCAGCATCTATCACTACGCCACCGACGCCGGCCTTGTCACTGCCGCTGCGGCCTATCACTGGGTCAGCGAGCTGTATAACCGCTCGCCATTCGTCGCGGCCCGGGATCGCCACACCGACGATCCAGACCTGCCGATCCAGCACGGCCATTTCTACTGGAGCGATCACTACCCGGACTCGCACCTGTTCGCCGACGCAGAAAACCTGCGCCTGCGCCATGCGCCGAATTTTCTCCTGGTTCACCCCATGAACATCGACGACGCCGGGCACAAGCATGGCCTCGACACTGCGCAATACCGCAACAGCGCCCGCTCGGCGGACATCATCCTCGCCGACTACCTGCAAACCTGGCTCGATGCCGGGTATCAGGTCATGGTGACCGCCGACCACGGCATGAACAACGATCGCTCCCACAACGGCCTACTCCCGGAAGAACGCGAAGTACCGCTGTTCGTGCTCGGCGATGCCTTCAGTTTCAACGCCAACGCCGCACCGAAACAGACTCAACTCTGCGGCACCGTCTGCGAACTGCTGGGCGCGGCTCACGACAAACCTGCCTGCCGGGAGCTGCTCAAGTGAACGCCATGACGCGTGGCAAATGGCTGGCGGTGCTGTGCCTGGTGCCTTTCACGCTGTTCTTTATCGTGTTCCAGATCGCCCCGCTGGCGTGGGTGATGATCAATAGCCTGGAATCGGAAGAGTTCGGCTGGGGCCTGGCCAACTTCAGTAAAATCTTCAACTCGAAGTTCTATCTGCAGGCGATCCAGTACAGCCTCGAGATCAGTTTCTGGTCCAGCGTGTTCGGGATCATCATCGCCGTGCTCGGCGCCTACTCCCTGCGCCGCGTCGACTCGAAACTGCGCAATTTCGTCAACGCCTTCGCCAACATGACCAGCAACTTTTCCGGCGTGCCCCTGGCCTTCGCGTTCATCATCCTGCTGGGCTTCAACGGCACCTTCACCCTCATGCTCAAGCAGGCAGGGATCATTCAGGATTTCAACCTGTACTCGAAAACCGGGCTGATCATTCTCTACACCTACTTCCAGATCCCCCTTGGCGTGCTGCTGCTCTACCCGGCCTTCGACGCCCTGCGCGAAGACTGGCGTGAATCCGCCGCATTGCTGGGTGCCAACGGCTGGCAGTACTGGCGGCACATCGGCTTGCCGATACTGACCCCGGCGCTGCTCGGCACTTTCGTCATTTTGCTGGCCAATGCCCTCGGCGCCTATGCCACGGTGTATGCCCTGACCACCGGCAACTTCAACGTGCTGACGATCCGCATCGCGGCAATGGTCTCCGGCGACATTTCCCTGGATCCGAACCTGGCCAGCGCCCTGGCCATAGTGCTGGTGGCTTTGATGACCCTGGTGACCATCGTGCATCAGCTGCTATTGAAGAGGAGCTACCATGTCTCGCGCTGAACCAGGCCCTGTCGGTGTCTACCATCGGGTCGTGGTGTACCTGCTGTTCGCCATTCTGTTGCTGCCCCTGCTCGGGACACTCATTTACTCGATCTCCAGCAGTTGGTCGGCAACCATTATGCCCAGTGGCTTCACCCTCAAGTGGTACGTGCAACTGTGGAGCGACCCTCGTTTTCTGCATGCCTTCGGCCAGTCGTTGCTGGTGTGTGTCGGTGCACTGATCCTGGCGGTGGTGCTGATTCTGCCGCTGCTGTTCGTGGTGCATTACCACTTCCCGAAACTGGATGCGCTGATGAACATCCTGATCCTGCTGCCCTTCGCGGTGCCGCCAGTGGTGTCGTCAGTGGGGCTGTTGCAGCTCTATGGGTCCGGCCCGTTCGCGATGGTCGGCACGCCGTGGATTTTGATTGGCTGTTACTTCACCGTGGCCCTGCCATTCATGTACCGGGCGATCACCAACAACCTGCAAGCGATCAACCTGCGCGATCTGATGGACGCCGCCCAACTGCTCGGTGCCAGTACCTTTCAAGCGGCGTTCCTGGTGGTGCTGCCAAACTTGCGCAAGGGCTTGATGGTGGCATTGCTGCTGTCGTTCTCGTTCCTGTTCGGGGAGTTCGTGTTCGCCAACATCCTCGTCGGCACCCGCTACGAAACCCTGCAGGTCTACCTCAACAACATGCGTAACAGCAGTGGCCACTTCACCAGTGCGGTGGTGATTTCCTACTTCTTCTTTGTGCTGGTTCTGACCTGGGCGGCCAATATCTTGAACAAGGACAAAAGCGAATGAGCTACGTCAGCGTCCAACACCTTCAAAAGAGCTATTTGGGCACCACGGTCTTCAGCGACATCAACTGTGAAATCAGCAAGGGGGAATTCGTCACCCTCCTCGGTCCGTCCGGTTGCGGCAAGTCCACACTGCTGCGCTGCATCGCCGGGTTGACCTCGGTGGACGGCGGCAAGATCCTGCTCGATGATCACGACCTCGTTCCGCTGAGCCCGCAGAAACGCGGGATCGGCATGGTGTTCCAGAGCTACGCGCTGTTTCCCAACATGACGGTGCAACAGAACGTCGCCTTCGGTTTGCGCATGCAGAAGGTCAACGCCGACGACAGCCAGAAGCGCGTCGCCGAAGTGCTGAAACTGGTGGAGCTGAACGACTTTGCCGCCCGCTATCCGCATCAACTGTCCGGCGGCCAATGCCAGCGTGTCGCCCTGGCCCGCTCTCTGGTGACCCGACCACGCCTGTTGCTGCTCGACGAACCGCTGTCGGCCCTCGATGCGCGAATTCGCAAGCACTTGCGCGAACAGATTCGTCAGATCCAGCGCGAACTCGGCCTGACCACCATCTTTGTCACACACGATCAGGAGGAAGCGCTGACCATGTCCGACCGCATTTTCCTGATGAATCAGGGAAAGATCGTACAGAGCGGCGATGCCGAGACGCTTTACACTGCGCCCGTCGATGTCTTTGCCGCCGGCTTCATCGGCAACTACAACCTGCTGGACCCCGACAGCGCCACAAAATTGTTGCAGCGACCCATTACCCACCGCATCGCGATTCGACCGGAAGCCATCGAGCTGAGCCTCAATGGCGAACTCGACGCTCAGGTCCGCAGCCACAGTCTGTTGGGCAATGTGATTCGCTACCGTATCGAAGCCCGGGGCGTGGAATTGGTGGTAGATGTGCTCAACCGCTCGGCGGCCGATCTGCATCCCGATGGTCAGCGTCTGGCGCTTTCCATCGATCCGGCGGCGCTGCGTGAAGTAGCTTGAAAGCAGCGGCAAGCTACAAGCGGCAAGCTTCAAGTTGTAGACTGCTGACCACCTCAATCCACTCTTGCAGCTTTAAACTTGAAGCTTGAAGCTGTTCTCGAAGAGAACCCCACTGATGGCCCTGGCAATTTTTGATCTGGACGAAACCCTGATCCACGGCGACTGCGCCACCCTCTGGAGCGAGCAAATGGGCCGCCTGGGCTGGGTCGACCCCGAGTCGTTCATGCGTCGCAACAACGAAATGATGGACGCCTACAGCCACGGCAAGTTGCGCATGGAGGAGTACATGAGCTTCAGCCTGGAGCCGATGATCGGGCGCACGCCGGAAGAGGTCGCGCACCTGGTGGCACCCTGGGTGGAAGACTTCATCGAGCCGATCATCTTCAGTGATGCCACCAAGGCGATTGCCGCCCACCGCAAGGCTGGCGACCGGATTTTGGTGATTTCCGCTTCAGGTACGCACTTGGTCGGGCCCATTGCCGAACGACTGGGTATCGACGAAATACTCGCCATCGAGCTGGAAGTGACGCACGGGGTGTATAGCGGCAAGACCCTCGGCACCCTGACCTACCGCGAAGGCAAGATCACGCGTTTGCTGGAATGGCTGGATGCCGAGGAGGAAAACCTGGAAGGCGCGAGTTTCTACTCGGATTCACGCAACGATCTGCCGCTGCTGTTAAAGGTGGACTTCCCACACGTGGTGAATCCGGATCCGGTGTTGCTCGAACACGCCGAAAAAGCCGGCTGGCCGATCCACCTCTGGAAGTAACCCAAACCCCTGTGGGAGCGTGGCTTGCCCGCGATGAACGATGACGCGGTCTGACTGACACACCGCGTCGCCTGAATCGCGGGCAAGCCACGCTCCCACAAGGACCGCATTTAGCGAAAAATCAGGTCAGGCTTTCGTCGATCAGCAGCACCAACTTTCCGGCCACCTTATTACTCGCCAGTTCCGCGAACGCCGCTTCGGCATCCTTGATCGGAAAAGTCTTCGCCAACTGCGGGCTCAAACGCCCTTCGGCAAACAACGGCCAGACATGCTGGTTCAGATCACTGAACAAGTCCGCCTTGAACCGATCGTCGCGACTGCGCAGGGTCGAACCCAATAATTGCACGCGCTTGCCCAGTACCTGCGCCAGATCCAGCTTGGCCTCTCGCCCGCCCATCAGCCCGATCAATACCCAACGGCCATCCAGGGCCGACACCTTCAGATTCAGTTCGGCATAGTTGCCCCCGACCGGATCCAGGATCACGTCGAACGGCCCCAGGTCCCTCAAACTGTCCAGATCGCCGTTGCGCACCACGCCGCCCTGCGCGCCCAGCGCTTCGCAGTAAGCCAGGCGTTCGGCGGAACCGACGCTGACCCAGCACGGGTTGCCAAACGCCTTGCACAGTTGAATGGCAGCGGAACCGATTCCACTCGCCCCGGCGTGCAGAAGAACTTTCTCACCTGGCTTGAGCGCAGCCAATTGAAACAAATTCAGCCAAACGGTCGCGTACACCTCGGGTAGCGCTGCCGCTTCGGCCAGCGACATTCCGTCGGGAACCGGCAACACATGCCGTCCGTCGACAACCACTTCTTCAGCCATCCCGCCCCCGGCCAGCAAGGCGCAGACCCGATCACCGACCTGCCAGGACGAGCCCGGACCGACCTCGCTGATCACCCCCGAACACTCAAGACCCAGTACCTGACTGGCTCCCGGCGGTGGCGGGTAAAGACCCGCCTTCTGCAACAAATCGGCGCGATTGAGACCCGCTGCCGCCACACGAATGCGGACTTGTCCTACATCGCATGTAGGACTGGACTCTTCCACCCACTCCACTCGACCTTCCACGCCTTGCAATGCTTTCACAGTGCCTCCATAGTGAGTCTGGACTGAGCCCGTAGCTGTAGCGCCGGGCTTTTTGCATTATGCGACCGGCCTTTACGGAACCGGCGACTTCAAAGACGGCCTAATATGCGTTATCAATTGTCCCCGCGTCGAATCAGCATGAAGCAGTTGTTCCCCAGCACCGCCCTAGCCCTGTTTATTGGTATCGGCCTGATGCCGATGTCGAGCAATACATTCGCAGCCAATAGCTGGGACAAGCTTCAGCCTGACCGTGACGAAGTGATCGCCAGTCTGAACGTCGTCGAATTGCTCAAGCGCCACCACTACAGCAAGCCGCCGCTCGACGATGCGCGCTCGGTCATCATCTATGACAGCTACCTCAAGCTGCTGGATCCGTCGCGCAGCTATTTCATGGCCAGCGACATTGCCGAATTCGACAAGTGGAAAACCCAGTTCGACGACTTCCTCAAGAGCGGCGACCTGAATGCCGGGTTCACCATCTACAAGCGCTACCTGGACCGCGTCAAGGCGCGTCTGGACTTTGCCCTTGTCGAGTTGAACAAAGGCGTCGACAAGATCGATTTCACCACCAAGGAAACCTTGCTGATCGATCGCAAGGATGCCCCTTGGCTCAAATCCACCGCGGACCTCGACGAACTGTGGCGCAAACGCGTCAAGGATGAAGTCCTGCGGATGAAGATCGCCGGCAAGGACTCCAAGCAGATCCAGGAAACCTTGACCAAGCGCTACAAGAACCAGTTGGCGCGCCTGGACCAGACCCGTGCCGAAGACATCTTCCAGGCGTACATCAATACCTTCGCCATGTCCTACGACCCGCACACCAACTATCTGTCGCCGGATAACGCGGAGAACTTCGACATCAACATGAGCCTGTCCCTCGAGGGCATCGGCGCCGTGTTGCAGAGCGATAACGACCAGGTGAAAGTCGTGCGTCTGGTGCCGGCAGGCCCGGCCGACAAGACCAAAATGGTTGCTCCGGCGGACAAGATCATTGGTGTTGCCCAGGGCAACAAGGAAATGGTCGACGTGGTCGGCTGGCGCCTGGACGAAGTGGTCAAGCTGATCCGTGGGCCGAAAGGCACCGTGGTGCGCCTGGAAGTGATCCCGGCCAGCAATGCGCCGAACGACCAGACCACCAAGATCGTCCCGATCACCCGCGAAGCGGTGAAGCTTGAAGACCAGGCAGTGAAGAAGTCGGTCCTCAATCTCAAGCAGGATGGCAAGGACTACAAGCTCGGCGTCATCGAGATCCCGGCCTTCTACCTGGACTTCAAGGCGTTCCGTGCCGGTGATCCGGACTACAAGAGCACCACTCGCGACGTCAAGAAACTGCTGACCGAGCTGCAGAAAGACAAGGTCGACGGCGTGGTCATCGACCTGCGCAACAATGGCGGCGGTTCCCTGCAGGAAGCCACCGAGCTGACCAGCCTGTTCATCGACAAAGGGCCGACCGTGCTCGTGCGTAATGCCGATGGCCGGGTCGATGTACTTGAAGATGAAAATCCGGGCGCGTTCTACAAAGGCCCGATGGCGCTGCTGGTCAACCGCTTGTCGGCCTCGGCTTCGGAGATTTTTGCCGGTGCCATGCAGGACTACCACCGCGCGTTGATCATCGGCGGCCAGACCTTCGGCAAAGGCACCGTGCAGACCATTCAGCCGCTGAACCATGGCGAACTGAAACTGACCCTGGCCAAGTTCTACCGGGTTTCCGGCCAGAGCACCCAGCATCAGGGCGTACTGCCGGACATCGACTACCCGTCGATCATCGACACCAAGGAAATCGGCGAAAGCGCCCTGCCGGAAGCCATGCCGTGGGACACCATCCGTGCGGCGATCAAGCCTGCGCTCGACCCGTTCAAACCGTACATCACCCAGCTCCGGTCCGAGCATGACGTGCGCACGGCCAAGGACGCGGAGTTCGTGTTCATCCGTGACAAGCTGGCCCTGGCGCAGAAACTGATGGCGGAAAAAACCGTCAGCCTCAATGAAGCCGACCGTCGTGCCCAGCACGCCGATATCGAAGCCAAGCAACTGGCGATGGAGAATCTGCGTCGCAAGGCCAAAGGCGAAGAGCCGCTCAAAGAGCTGAAGAAAGAAGATGAAGACCTGATCGCAGCCGAGCCGGACAAGACCAAGCCGGAAGACGATGCCTACCTGAGCGAGACCGGGCGGATTCTGCTGGATTACTTGAAGCTCAATACTGCGGTGGCCAAGCACTGAGATGATGGCAATTAAATGCTGACGCTCTTCGGAGCGTCAGCAGACAGTCATTGTTCTGGCGTAAAAAAAAGACCGGGTGCACTTGCACCCGGTCTTTTTTTATCGCCAGAGATCGCCGCGACCACAACCGAACAGCTGAGTGCCTTGAGTTCAATCCTGGCCCAAAGCGGTTTGCACCGCCTGTTCCAGCCGATCATTGCGCTGATTGAATGGACGCCTTCGCGGGCAAGCCCGCTCCCACAGGTTTTGTGTCGTTTGTGAATATTGCGAACGACACAAAACCTGTGGGAGCGGGCTTGCCCGCGAAGAGGCCAGCTCAAACACTACAAGTCTCTGAACTAATTCGCCGTTGAACGAGCCCGCAATCGCCTCCCGATCACATCCAGCACATCACACCCATCACGCAACGGAATGGCACAGAGCAAGGCGAAGTCACTGAGAATCATCGAATCGCACTCGACCGAACCGCGCATGGACAGGTTCTCAAGTACCTGAGTGACGGCGCGGATTCTATAGCCGGCGGCGTCGGTCAGAATGTCCAGCGGCGCATGAGTATCAACGAACAGCGTGGGCATGTCGGTGCAGTTGCTGGTCAACGCCATGAAGCGGTTTCCAGGATGGGTAATTGGTTTTTCATAAGGTGGATCAGGTGTAATTGCTGTCATCGTATGGTTCCTAACGTATGAAATGGAGCCGCCAGAAATCACTTCCACGCAATAGGTGGCGGCTGTACGCAGGTGTGGAAGACCGGGACGTTAGGCACCCGGCGCACTCGAAAGCGCCCCGCGCACAGCCACCAAAAAACACAGACGATAAAAAACGCCGAACTGGTGGCGCTTGTGCGCCTAACGATAGAAGGGCTTCCACGCCCTGTCACTGAATTTGCAGTGACAGCCAAAAGACTATCGATAGACCCAGCTGCGCACCAGTTCACGCAAATCGCTACAACTTGAAGGAAATCTCCGATGAGTCTGTCCGGAAATTGCGCGTAGGACATTGCGGGGATTCCATCAGAAAAGAAGCCAGAAAAGGATGATGTTGATGTAGGGCAATTCTTTAATTCGCCACCATGGAATGAGCAGCCAGAAACGCAAACGTGGCGAGAGGTTTCCCTCACGCTACATTTGTTTGCCAGATACGCAGGTAATTAATCAGCAGAACCGCGAGTCGCGATCTCTTTAAGCTTGATCTCAGCCAACGGATGCCCCGCCTTGGCAGCCATCTCCCAGAACCGCGCCGCCTCGACCGGATCCGGCGCTTTGCTCGCCGTCCCTGCCAGGCTGATCACGCCCACCTGATACGCCGCCTTGCCATCCCCTGCCAGCGCCGCCAGGCGCAACAAACGCACGCCTTCCTCACGAGCCCCAAGGCCAACGCCGCGAAAGGTCAGGATGTGCCCATAGAAGCTCTGGGCGCCAACGTCGCCCAGGTTGGCCATGCGTGCGAACTGGCCCTCGAGCCAGCGCCAGCCACGGGGCTGGCGGACGAACCATTGCCAGTGAAACAAGCGGCGCGCCAGCCAGTAACCGGCCCGCGCCTTGAGTCGAAGGAACATTCAGGCTTCCGCCGACTCGGGGTATTCGTATTCGAACACTCGCACCACTTCCGAGGCATGCCAGGAGGCAGCAGCGACACCATCGGAGGGCCCGGAAAAACGCCCCAGGCGTTCGACACATTCGAAGAAGCCGGTGCGCGGCAGGCGACTGGCGCCCTGGCTGATCACCAGCGAACTGCGCAAGGGCTGTTCGGCCTTGGCGTCCAGCGCGGCCAGATGCTCAAGGGCAGCGGTCAGGGTTTGCATCGCCGGCGTCGGAAGCTGCAGACGCTCCAGCAAGGCGCGATAAGTCAGAAGGTGCCGCTGACGACGGGCCTGATCCAGCTCGCCGAGTAATCCATCCCAATGTTGACGACTGATGCGTACGCTCACGATTCATCCCTCCACCCTGGCACCGTCAATTCCCAGGCCAGGCTGCGGCGAATCGCAGCGTCGGGTTGACGCTCGCCACTTTCGATCAAGGCCAGATAAGACGGGCTGATGCCTACCGTGCGGGCCAGCGCCTCGATGGCGATGCCCTTCCCTTCGCGCAAACTGCGTAGTTGATCCAGACCCGGAAGAATCTGGTCTGGTGATGCCGCGTGACGCACTGCAGGCTCACTCGGCGGTTGCGGATGCTCGTTGATGCCTGCTGCTTTCAGTAAAGCCTGATACTGAGCCCACGGCAGAACCGCATACTCGGGCTCGCCTTCGCGTGTGATTATCTGAATATCCATGACTTCCCCGTAGGACAACGACACTTAGCGAGTCGGCACTTTTCCCTAGAAGTGTAATCCTAACAGCGGCCAAGGTCGCGAGGGGTTTGAATATAAGGACGTCCTGAAGGGGCTCAGTGTTTTTTCGGGTGCTGCAGCTTGAGTTGCTCCGGGGTATCGGGCAGGCGCTCGACAATGGCGAGCTTCTCCGGCAGCTGGCGTTTGCGCCACGCGCGGAAGGCGTTGAGTTCGTCGTCGAGGACTTTCATCAGCCAGGCCAGCACGGCAATGTCATCGAGCATGCCGAACATCGGAATGAAATCCGGGATCGCATCCACCGGACTGAGGAAATACATCAAGCCTGCGACCACCGATATCAGCGCTTTCGGGCTGATGGCACGGTACTCACCTCGCCAATAGGCCAGGCACAGCGCCTGCAACAGGCGCAGGTCATCCTTGAGCTTGCCCAGCCGGTTGCCCTGGCTGGCACCTTTGCTGGCAACCGCGAACAGCAAGGTCGGCAAACGTCCACGCGCGAGCAGACGTCCGGCAAGTGGCAGAAAACGAGCGAAATTCCAGGGTGCTTTCATGATTCCTCCCACTGAAATGTTATCCACACAAATTGTGGATAACCTTGTGAACAGAGCTGCATTTCGCGGCTGAAGGCCCCGTTTCATAAGGGCTGAGCTCAGATCGGGCGTTTTTTACTCACATAAAAAAACCCAAGATTTCATTGACTTGGCGCTCTGGCGCGGATAGCACGGGCGCCCTCAATGGCTATGACTCCGGCGTTCAGCAGCCGTTCGCTTTGTTTACCCTTGCTGAGCGCCAGATGCAACAACGCCCCGCATAAGCGAGGCGTTGTTGTAAAAGCAGACGCCGATTACTTGGCAGCGTCGTCCTGTTTTGCCGGATCCTTGATCGCCAGCAGTTCCAGGTCGAATACCAGCACCGAGTTGGCTGGAATCGCCGGGCTCGGGCTTTGGGCGCCGTAGGCCAGCTCGCTAGGAATGTACAGTTTGTACTTCTCGCCAACGTGCATCAGTTGCAGGCCTTCGACCCAACCCGGGATCACACCGCTGACCGGCAGATCGATCGGGCTGCCGCGCTCGACGGAGCTGTCGAAAACGGTGCCGTTGGTCAGGGTACCGGTGTAGTGGACAGTCACTACGTCAGTCGCCTTTGGCTGTGCGCCATCGGCTTTCTTGACCACTTCGTACTGCAGGCCCGAAGCCGTGGTGGTGACACCCGCTTTCTTGGCGTTGTCGTCGAGGAATTTCTTGCCGGCGCTTGCCGACTCTTCGCTCATCTTGGCCATACGTTCTTCAGCACGCTTTTGCAGTGCTGCGAAGGCTTCGACCAGCTCTTCGTCTTTCAGCTTCTGTTCTTTCTTGCCAACGGCATCTTCGATGCCCTGGGCAACGGCTTTGGAGTCCAGATCATCCATGCCTTCCTGAGCCAGGCTCTTGCCCATGTTCAGGCCAATCCCGTAGGAAGCTTTTTGCGCCGGGGTTTTCAGCTCTACGCTGGTCTGCGAATCACAACCCGCTAGTACCAGGCCAACCAGGGCCACCGCCGCCGCCAACCGATGCTGTTTCATGCTATTTCCTTGTTCATGCGCCTAAAGGGCAATCGAGTAAAGCCGCGAGCTTATCAGGCGGCCACGACCAATGGCTACCGGCATGAGAGCAGGAAACGGCTGATAAGTTCAGGTGTTTCAACGCATTTCGGGAATCGGAGGATGAAGCTTCTGTCATCTTCGTCTGTAGGAGCCGGCTTGCCGGCGAAGGCGTCTATCCGGCCAGCGCATGGCTTGAGGCCGCCTTCGCCGGCAAGCCGGCTCCTACAGGGGTCTTATGGCGGTTATTTGCAGGACACCCGCAAAAAGCCAATCTCCAGACAGCAAAAAGCCCGCACTAGGCGGGCTTTGCGTGTGGTATCTGGCGTTCAGCATTCCAGATCACCGAATATGGCGCAGCGGACGGGACTCGAACCCGCGACCCCCGGCGTGACAGGCCGGTATTCTAACCGACTGAACTACCGCTGCGCGTAGCGTTGAAAGTGGTGGGTGATGACGGGATCGAACCGCCGACATTCTGCTTGTAAGGCAGACGCTCTCCCAGCTGAGCTAATCACCCTTTACCTTCGTTGCGGGGCACATTATGCCACGGTTTTTCATAAAGTGTTGATTTAATTGATAAATTACTCAAAAAAATCTGAAAACCCGTGAAACGATGCATCCTGCAGGAACTTCAGGCAGAAAAAAACCCGCGTGAGCGGGCTTTTCCGTGGTGACCTGGCGTTCAGCGTTCCAGGTAACCGAATATGGCGCAGCGGACGGGACTCGAACCCGCGACCCCCGGCGTGACAGGCCGGTATTCTAACCGACTGAACTACCGCTGCGCGTAACACTGAATGCGAATGGTGGGTGATGACGGGATCGAACCGCCGACATTCTGCTTGTAAGGCAGACGCTCTCCCAGCTGAGCTAATCACCCTTCACGTTCGGTGTGGCGCGCATTCTACGTAGCACCCCCACCTCTGGCAAGCACTTTTTTAAATAATTTTTGCAGGCCTTCCAAAGGCTTAGCTAAGGGTTGGCCTATGGCGCCGCGAAGAGAATAATGCCCCCCTTTGTATATAAGGAGAGACTCACCCCATGTGGTTCAAAAACCTGCTTCTCTATCGCCTGACCCAAGATTTGCCTGTTGATGCCGAGGCGTTGGAAGCTGCACTGGCCACCAAACTGGCGCGTCCATGTGCAAGCCAGGAGTTGACCACCTACGGTTTCGTCGCGCCGTTCGGCAAGGGCGAAGATGCACCGCTGGTACACGTCAGCGGTGACTTCCTGCTGATCAGCGCCCGCAAGGAAGAACGCATTCTGCCGGGCAGCGTCGTGCGCGACGCGGTGAAGGAAAAGGTCGAAGAGATCGAAGCCGAGCAAATGCGCAAGGTCTACAAAAAGGAACGCGACCAGATCAAGGATGAAATCATCCAGGCCTTCCTGCCGCGCGCCTTTATTCGTCGTTCGTCGACCTTTGCCGCCATCGCGCCGAAACAGGGCCTGATCCTGGTCAACTCGGCCAGCCCGAAACGTGCCGAAGACCTGCTGTCCACCCTGCGTGAAGTGATCGGTACGCTGCCGGTGCGCCCACTGACCGTGAAGATGTCCCCGACGGCGACCATGACGGAGTGGGTCACCACCCAGAAAGCCGCGGACGACTTCTTCGTGCTGGACGAGTGTGAACTGCGTGACACCCATGAAGACGGTGGCATCGTACGTTGCAAGCGCCAGGACCTGACCAGCGAAGAAATCCAGCTGCACCTGAGCACCGGCAAAGTGGTCACCCAGTTGTCGCTGGCCTGGCAAGACAAGCTGTCGTTCGTCCTCGACGACAAGATGGTGGTCAAGCGCCTGAAGTTCGAAGACCTGCTGCAAGACCAGGCTGAACAGGACGGGGGCGAAGAAGCCCTGGGCCAACTGGATGCCAGCTTCACCCTGATGATGCTGACCTTCGGCGACTTCCTGCCGGCGCTGGTTGAAGCGTTGGGTGGGGAAGAGACTCCGCAGGGGATCTAAAGGCAACCGGTTCCCCCTGAAGGAGCCGGGTCAAATGTGGGAGCTGGCTTGCCTGCGATGGCGGTGTGTCAGATGGCTGAAATGTAGCCTGACACACCGCTATCGCAGGCAAGCCAGCTCCCACATTGATTGGATTTCCACCCTGAAAATCCCACTTATTTAATAGGATCAGGCCATGCGCGCACTGGCTGCTTTGAGTCGTTTTGTCGGCAACACCTTCGCTTACTGGGTACTGATTTTCGCCGTCGTGGCATTCCTGCAACCGACATGGTTCATCGGCCTCAAAGGCGCAATCGTCCCGCTGCTGGGGCTGGTGATGTTCGGCATGGGCCTGACCCTCAAACTCGAAGACTTCGCCGAAGTCGCTCGTCATCCGTGGCGCGTGGCCCTGGGCGTGGTTGCCCATTTCGTGATCATGCCCGGCATGGCGTGGTTGCTCTGCCAGGTGTTCCACTTGCCGCCGGAAATCGCTGTCGGTGTGATTCTGGTCGGATGCTGCCCAAGCGGTACCTCATCGAACGTGATGACCTGGCTGGCCCGCGGGGATCTGGCGCTGTCGGTGGCCATCGCCGCCGTCACCACCCTCCTCGCGCCACTGCTGACGCCGGCACTGATCTGGCTGCTGGCCTCGGCGTGGTTGCCGGTGTCGTTCATGGAGCTGTTCTGGTCGATCCTGCAAGTGGTGCTGCTGCCGATTGTGCTCGGCGTGGTCGCCCAGCGTGTGCTCGGTGATCGGGTCCGCCACGCGGTGGAGGTGTTGCCGCTGGTGTCGGTGGTCAGCATCGTGATCATCGTCACCGCGGTGGTCGCCGCCAGCCAGGCGAAAATCGCCGAGTCCGGCCTGTTGATCATGGCCGTGGTGATGCTGCACAACAGCTTCGGCTACCTGCTGGGCTACTTCACAGGGCGCCTGTTCAAGTTGCCCCTGGCCCAGCGTAAATCCCTGGCGCTGGAGGTCGGCATGCAAAACTCCGGGCTGGGTGCCGCCCTGGCCAGCGCGCACTTCTCGCCGCTGGCGGCGGTGCCCAGCGCGTTGTTCAGCGTCTGGCACAACATTTCCGGGGCGCTGCTCTCGACCTGGTTCCGCCGGATGAGCGAGAAGGAAGATCGGGAAACGGCGGCTCGGCAGGCGATTGACTGATCCATGAACTTGATCCCCGGGTTAATAATGGGCACTATTCCGCGCAACGCGAGGACGACCTCGCGGCTCGATCGAGTCATTAATCTGGGGACGACCCCGTCAATCGATGGAGGTCTGTCATGTCCTGGATCATTCTGTTTTTCGCCGGTCTGTTCGAAGTCGGTTGGGCCGTCGGCCTGAAGTACACCGATGGATTCAGCCGCCCTCTGCCCACTGCGTTGACCGTTGCCGCCATGGCCATCAGCCTGGGCTTGCTGGGTCTTGCCATGAAGGAATTGCCGCTGGGCACAGCCTATGCGATCTGGACGGGTGTGGGGGCAGTCGGGACAGTGATTGCCGGGATCATTCTGTTCGGCGAATCCATGGCGCTATTCCGACTGGCCAGTGTGGCGTTGATCATTGCCGGCCTGGTTGGACTGAAAGTCAGCGCCTAGTCATTTGCAGCAGTCACTAAAAAGCCCGCCCCCCTATCGATACGGACAGGGGGAGCGGGCTTTTTCAATACAGTGATGACGGATCAGCTTTCGGCCAGCGCCATCCGCTCACGCATCACCGGGGCCATCTGCGCATGCTCAAGCTGCATACAGCGTTCCAGGAACAGGAACATGTAGTCGTAGCTCTTGCAGACGGCATGACGCAGCTCCGCCTGCAGGGACTTGCCCGGGTTCATGCCCGCCAGCGTGCAGATGATTTCCAGCGCTTCCCACGGATGGGCATCGTCATACTGGGCATGCATCTTCAGCCACTTCATGGCCCGCTTGCGCTCTTCCTCGGGGAACGATGCCGCGTAGACGCCACTGGAACACACCACCGCCGACCACTCCCCGGTCGCGCCTTCAATGGCGTAGTTGGTGGCCGCAATGGCAACGATCAGCGAATCCGAGGAACTGGTGTGCCAACACCAATGGCTCAAGGCATGCAGTTCCGGGGCAACCTGTTGCGCTTGCAGATCTTCCAGGCTGACACCGTGGGCACGGCTCCAGTGCACCCAGTAATCAGCGTGATTGAGTTCCACGCGAATATTGCGCATCAGCCAGCGACGCGCCATGTCTTCGCCTGGATGGCGGGCAAAACGAGTCTTGGTCAGGTTCTGTGCCATGTATAAAGCGAACTGTTCGACCACCGGCCAGCCACCAATCAGGTAGTGGCGCATGGTCTTTGCACTGAGTTTGTTATCACGCAGACGCTGGTACAGTTCGTGTTCGACAACCCGGCGCTTGCTCTCGCTGCAATCCTGGATCAGGCGCTGAGCCCAGGCGGGATAGCTTGCAGCTTCCATGAGTGGTCCGGTTCTGATGAATGTGTCGATCACTGTCGAGCTCCTTTTGATTGTGATTGTAAGGACCAGCGAGAGATTTCAGCGGAACGTGCCAGGCGCCTTGAATAACAAGGGCCGAGGCCGGGCAGGACGACTTTGCAGACTGTCGCAGGTAAACGGATGCGGGCGTTCAATCACATACCCTTGAGCGTAATCCACCCCGATCTCCAGCAATGCCTGCTCGATCTGGGGTGTCTCTACAAACTCGGCAATCGTGCGCTTACCCATGACATGACCGATGTGATTGATCACTTCGACCATGGCGCGGTTAATCGGGTCGTCCAGCATATCCTTTACGAAACTCCCGTCGATCTTCAGGAAGTCTACAGGCAAATGTTTCAAGTATGCGAATGAAGACATTCCGGCACAAAAATCATCCAGCGAAAAGTGGCAACCTAACCCCTTGAGTTCATTGATAAATTTTATTGCACTGCCCAGATTTGAAATGGCGCTCGTTTCTGTGATTTCAAAACAAATCATTTCAGGCGGGATCGCGTACGTAACAAATTGTTCGCGCAGAAAGTTGAGGAACGCGTCATCGCCGATGGTGGTGCCTGACAGATTTATCGCACACATCGCCAACGGACAGCTGCGCTTTTCGGCCATGCATTGGGCAATGATCTTGAACACGTTCTCCACGACCCAGCGGTCAAGAGACGTCATCAGGCCATAGCGTTCGGCGGCCGGAATAAAACTGTCGGGCAAAATCATCCGCCCGGCTTCGTCATGCAGGCGCAACAGGATTTCGATATGCCCGCCACCGTGATCTGTAGGACCAAGGGGCGCGATTTCCTGGGCGTATAAACAGAAGCGGTCGTCTTCCAGCGCCATGTGCAAACGTTGCACCCAGGCCATCTCGCCAAAGCGCAGGGACAATTCCGAATCGTCGGCATGATAGACCTGAACCCGATTGCGCCCCTTTTCCTTGGCCATGTAGCAGGCCATGTCCGCCGCACGTAGCGAGGCTTCCAGGGTGGTCGGGCTCTGCGTGACATGCACCAGGCCGATACTCACCGTGGTCACGAAGGGTCGACCTTTCCAGACGAAATGCAGGTTCTGTACGGTCTGGCGCAACACCTCGGCAATTTTCTCCGCGGCTTGCGGGGCACAGTTTTCCAGCAGGATGCCAAACTCGTCGCCACCCAGTCGGGCCAGGGTATCGCCCTCGCGCAGGCCCGATTGCAACAACGCACAGATATGCCGCAGCAACTCGTCACCGGCCGCGTGACCGCAGGTATCGTTGACCAGTTTGAACTGATCCAGGTCAAGGAACATCAGCGCATGGCGCCCCGAATGCCGCGTAAGGTTGTGCAGCGCCTGCTCCAGGCGATACTCGAACTCGCGGCGGTTGGCCAGCCCGGTCAGGGCGTCGTGGGTCGCCTGCCAGGACAGGTTGGCAATGTATTGCCGCTCCTGGGTCATGTCGTGCAGGACCAGCACGGCGCCACTGACCTTGCCGGCATTGCGGATCGGCGCACCGACCAGCGTGACCGAGACCGTGCTGCCGTCCAGGCGTTGAATCAATTTGGAATGTTCGCTGCCACCGCTGAGCTGTCCGCTCAAAATGTGCTCGATCAAGGTAAAACCGTCAGCCTGAGCGTTCTCATCGAGCAGATTGAACAGCGCTGCCAGCGGCAAACCTGTCGCCTGCTCGGCCTTCCAGTGCGTCAACGCCTCGGCGGCCGGGTTCATGTAGGCGATCGCGCCTTCGACATCCGTGGTTATCACGCCATCGCCAATCGATTGCAGGGTGATCTGCGCCCGGTCTTTCTCCAGTTGCAGCGCGTCGGCGAACGCATGGCGCTGCTTGAGCAGTTTGTGGGTGCGCATCAGCGCCAGGACGATCAAGCCCAGGGCAGTGGCGAGATTGATCACCAACAACAGCCGCAGAATCACCCGCGAGCCTTCGCCCAAGGCATCACTGAAGGCCTTCGCCGCCGGTGTCACGCCATCGTTGATGGCGAATATCTGCTCCTTCCAGCGCTTGATGTCGGCATCCGTGGCCTGATTGGCGGTGATGCGCCGGTGCATCTGCTGCGCAACGTCATCGAGTCGCACCAGGTAGGCGTCTCCCACTCGCCAGAGGTCGATGGCTTTTTCCAGGTAGCTGAAGTGCCGGAAGTTGAGGTACAGCCAGATCACACTGGAAACGTCATCCGGGTGGTTACCACCCTTTAGAATCGCCACTCGCGCCGCTTCGATGTCCGGTGGCTGATGATCCAGCGCCAGACGCAACTCGTGCCCTCCCACAGGCACGGCAATGGCGCTCTCGTACTTGCGAAAAATCGCCTCGTCACGGCTGTCGGCGTAGAGATTGAGGTAATAAATGGCGTCTTTCTGGCCCTTGGACCACAGGCTTTCACCGGCCACGTAGCCGCGGACCGCTGAAAGCGTGTACAGACTGACGCCTCCCAGCAGCGCCTGAAACAGCACGACGGCGATAAAAGGCCAGACGATGCCCAACAACCGGGGCGTTCCGAGAGTCCGTGTCTGATTCATGGGGTCCCTTGCATTAGCACTGCCCGTTCGTCTTCCGGACGAAATCGCTACAGCCAGACTAGGATGGGTTCTGATTCTAGGCAAGCAGTACAGTTCAAGGGCAGCAGGGTACCCACGCTCCAGGGAAAAACCTCACCACCCTCTGTTCACCTTGGAAAGAGGGGCATTTTTACCCTGCAAGACGCATCACAATAAATATGTACCGCCGGCCACGCTCTCGAAAGCGATTTACTGCGCAAAGCTTCTACGACTCGACCCTTGAACATCGGGCAGAAGCCTCGCACGTAAATAACGTTTTAGAGGGCAATAAACCATGCAATCACCTCCGCCTCCTTCGAACGAGTCACCAGACTTCGAGCCAGTCTCCCCTTACGCGTTAAGGTATAAGGGCCAACAGGGTGACTACAACGTCCTGTTGTCGTACCTGCGACGCACTAGCGAAACCTCCCGCTGGCTTTCACACAGTTTGATCAAACCACAGCCTGCCTCTCCGCTGGATCTTGACCATCAAGAGGGGCAGATCGCCCTGCAAGCTCTAATGGCGGACGACAACTACCGGGCGCTGTGCAGCCAACTAAACGCGGCATACAACCGCTTGACGGTAACAATGAACGGCGATCAGGCCATTTATCAGGCGCCTGGCGTGAGCGCCCCCACGCCGATCACTTTGTCGTTGACCGAGAAGTCGCAGTGGGCGAACTGGACTTCCCGCATTGAAGAAACAGTCCGGAAACTGGGACAGATTCGTTTCGATGGCCGCATAGAAATTACCAGGATGGCCCGGTATTACGGCATGACGCCCTGGAACCTCGACGATGCCGTAGATAATCGCACTGCGATTCAAGCACTGGAAGAAAAGTGCGCCACTCATTCATTGCAACTGGACAGCGGGTTGGATATCGACTCCTTGACCATCGCGCTCACAGCTGAAGAACGCGAAGCACTCACTGACAATAAGCAAACGGAACCTGGGAGCCAAGTAACGAAGGAAAGCCTGCTCGCCCAACGAACAGTGCGCACAATAAATGAAATTGTTGATCAGTTTCTGCCCAACACTGAACCTTCACTGATCGGACACCTTGAAAAAAGCATCTGGCCCAAAACGAGCTCCACTGTCGAGCAAGTCAGGGCGACACCCATGGTTTTTCTCGAAAAAATCCTGCGGTCTGCCAAGGCCGCTCAACTGTCGAAGGCACTACTGGTAGGGTTGAACTGGTATGGCGCGAAACCTGGTGAAGACGCCTCCCCCAATGCTCGACTCAAGTTATTGAGTAAAGCCATTCGGTTGAGGGCAGCAAAGACAGGAACGACAGGAAATGCCAACCCAAAGGACATTGCCGGATACCCCCTGCACCAGCGTTCAAACTACGGAAAAAGCTATCAGGCCATCTGGAGCGAGTTCGAGAAACACCTGCAAGACAGTAATCAAGCCACAACAGAGATTGAGGCCATCTTGCTTGCTCATCTGTTCCGTTCCGAATTTCCGAGCGATTTTCGCGTACCGGACATCCCGTCCGACCTGCCGTACAGAAGTTCTGCAGTCTGGGTGAACTTTGTCCATGGCCTAAACCTCACAGAAGCCCTGGATCCAGACCTGGTTCAGCGCATGACTTTCCAGCAACTGGTCGATTTTCCTTTGCAAGAGTCCATCGGCGCCAATGAGCAAGTACTGGAATTCATTGCCTTGAGCAGGATTCCTCCTGCCGTTGATTGGGCTGTTACCAACGCCATCATTGTTGAGCGGGACGCCGCTGATTACTCCGGCGAGGAACAGGAACGCGCGTTGAAGGCGCTGGACAAAAATACTGACGCTTTGAAAAAAGCCATTGTTCAGCTGGATGTCGATTCACCCGAAAGACCCGCCATCGCCGAACGGGAAATGAAAAAAGTGTTCAGGCACCCGTTTTTGACTGCGGACGGGAGAAACTTGATTCAAGACTTCGAAACGATTGATGCGGGTGGGCTTATAAAAATCCCCCCTCTGGAGGACAAAATCTATTCTTTTCGGGACGTCTACATGTCGGGGCAGCTTCACACGAAGAGCTGGTTCATAACACGTCCTGACGGCAAGACCAAAACAAAAAACCGTATCAGGATCGGCAGGGATGGAAAAATCCTGATCTCAGAAAAATCGGACCCATTGGTAATAAGTGACACGCTGCCTAACCTGGAAGAACTCTTCGCTGCGGAATACAACGCGTACCTTGCCTCGTGTAAACAGGCTTATCAAACCGTTCTGGAAAGCCTGCTCGCGTCAATCCCCTATGACGATCGGCAAGGCATAGAATATGGGGAGGTAAAAATTCACACCCTTAGATTTGACAGTAACAAAGATCTACAAGACGACACGCCCGCCGCCACTTTACCACTCAGGCTTCGCATGGGCTGTATCTTCCAGATAACCTATAACAATTCAATTTCTTATCACGAATGCCTCCCTCGCGTTGGAATCATTCGAAAACGTGTGGATTTTTTGCCATACATGCTTGACGGCCGCGTAGTGCCCAAACTTAAAAAGGAGTTCCCGGTTGTTACAAGAATCAACGTACGAAAAGGCATACAGGTACCCTTTGACTGGATCGCCCATCAGGAAGGAGCCTTCCCCAAAAACAACGAAACTTGCAATGCAATAATTGATCAACTGGGTAAAACATTTACGCCTGTCACTCCTGCTGACGATACCGCACCGATCTCTTTCAATCGCGCGTCAGAAATAGCCAAATTCATCGCCCACAATTTCTTTTACTACGATGAAAATAAACTTCTTGCCGCCGCCAGAGCAGAAACAGATTTCGAACGTCAGGCCAAACGCCCCCATTGGCTTAATTCAATCAAAGACTTTCTGCCATTCTTTGGCAATATTGAGGACTTGAAATCAGGCCGTCCGACAAAAACACTCTGGGGCCTGTTCGGATTGATTGTTGATATAGCCTCTTTCGTCTTCCCCATCGGCAAGTTCGTTTCAGGCACGGTCAAACTGATATCTACGGCTGCCCGAACAGGTTTTCGAGCCACCCTGCCGCAATTTTCCTCGATCTCCAGAAAGCTGCTGGTCTCCTCCCTGGAAAATCTGAACCCCGCGATCATTTTACCGTCGCCATTGAAAGGAATTGCACGGGGGGCGTACACCGTAAATGCATTTGTACTCAGATCAGCGATAAAAAAAATCAATACGTTGGCCGGGAGAACAGGCAAGTATGATTTCACCAGAGGGATTGCGCAGGTCACTGAGACCGGGCGCTGGTCCCCCCTCACCCGCAGCGACTGCCTGGCGACCCTTCGCGGACTCGACGATGTCCCGGTGCGTAATGTCGGATCGTCCACCAAGCCAGTCTATTACCTTACCGATCCGGTCTCTGGCAAACCCTACGGTTCGGTATTGAAAATATCAGAAAACGAACTGTCCATCGGGCCATCGCTATACCCGAGTGCTGGCAAAAACGGCGGGGAGGAACTGTTCAAAATCCCGGAAAACACTCGCGTACGCGAGGTACTGGAATGGGACGGCACAAGTACCTTCTTCCTCAATGACGTCCCTTACAGACTGCAGGACCGTAGATTGCAACGCGTCAGTAGCGGGGATACCGTTGAAAAACTCAAACCGGTGCCATGCCGTATTCGTCGTACTCCGGACGATGTCTGTAAAGTCAAATACGTTTTAGATGACACGCCTGCTCCGCGGCCCGAAACAGGAACATTTACCGAGGAGAAAAGTTGGGCTACCTGGTTGGGTGACGGCAGTTTTTACCCTTCTAATGACAACCATGCCTTGCTGGCTTTTGAAGGAAAAATCTATCACGTTAAGAATGGCAAATTGAACACGTACAAAGGCAAGCCTGAATGGGTTGGCCTCACACACAAAACCCCAACACCTAAAGAAATGATTTCAGCGACGGTAGAGTTCAAGACAGGCATATACGGAGGCATAAAAGTAACTGGCACTGCTGAAAACATTAACGACATACATCATGTCGGCTCCATTATCATCCCATCCAAAGACGGGGCATCCAACCATATATTCATCAAACTCAACCTCGATGATTACTACCTGACAACACTTCAATCCACGGACAGTTTCCAAACCCCATTGACAATGAAAAAGCTTACTTCAGATGAACTCCTGACAGGCACGTTAGGAAACGAACTGCAGCGAGTGTATGTTGGCTCCTTGAACGCAAACAACATCGCACGCATTCACGGAGTAGATAAATTGGAGCTCGCACTAAAAAAAATGGACGAAATAGCGATTCCCATCGGGACAACCCCAAACCCTCCCGACAATATGCAATGGTTGAAGGTCGACACGAGCCCAGCTGAAGCAGTGATGTTCGATAATCGAACGAGAGTGATTGTCTCGGAGCTGGACAAAGGTGCTGAGCTGTGGAAACACAACACTCTGGCGCCAAAAGCACTACAGGATTCGACAGCCGAGGTTTTTGAAGCGCTCTTTACAAGCCGGTTGGCCGCTGCTTCGCCTAACCAGGCAACTCCCACTGTAAATATCGGCAATGCAATGGAAGAACTTCAAAAAATCCTGTCGACTCAACAGCACTCGCAAAAAAACATTGCCTATGCCAAAGTAATCACCGCAGATGATAAAGCCCGGGTCTATATCAGCGTTTCCGGTTTGGCGGACAACACCCGCCATCTCCCGCTATTTAAAACCAGTGGCGTTACCGAAATCGACGTCAAAGGCACCACTTACATAAATATAGATGGCATTAGACAAACGCCTATCACTCCGACCTCTCTTTCCCTGAGTTCCGATGAAAAGGTTCTATCCATACCACATCTTATGGATGATCCCGACAGAGTCGACATCTTACAAAAAGTTACTTCAGCGGACAGCGAAAGCAAACTGATCAGCCATATTAATGAAACCTATCCAAACCCTGAGGACATCAAGTCAGTCACTGTCATTACCACCTTGCCTCCGTGCAACTCCTGCTCGATCGTCATGAAAGAATTTGGACATGAGCGCGGAGCCGCCAGGCTGAACGTCCTTTGGGGCTCTCGATCCAACCCGCGCAAACGCAAAGCCGATACTGATTCTTCGGACTCTACAAGTTCTTCTGGTTCCTCTGGTTTCTCTGGTTCCTCTGGTTCCTCTGGTTCCTCTGGTTCCTCTGGTGATACAGCTTGAAGTCATCAATGCTGCAAATGTCCATACAGCTTGGCGTACAAACCACCATCGGCAATCAATTGCTGATGGTCGCCATCCTCGGCGATTTGCCCGCCGTCGAATACCAGCACCCGGTCGGCCTGTTTCACGGCCGACAACCGGTGCGCAATGATCAGGGTGGTGCGGTTGCTCAGGAACCGTGCCAATGCCTGGTGCAGGTTGTATTCGGTGGCCGCGTCCAAGGCTGAAGTCGCTTCGTCGAGGATCACCACCTTGGGCTCGGCAAGCACCATCCGCGCAATCGCCAGGCGTTGCCGCTGTCCGCCGGACAAGCGCACGCCGGAACGGCCGACGATACTGTCCAGGCCGTTGGGTAACTCCCGGACCGTGTTGTGCAGTTGCGCGATTTCCAGTGCTTGCCAGCAGGCCTCATCGCTACGTTCGCGGCCCATGGTGAGGTTGGCGCGCACGGTGTCGTTGAACAGTGCCGGATGTTGCAGAACCACGGCGACGTTTTCCCGCACGGTTTCCAGGCCGATCTCCTGCTGGGTCGAACCGCCGAAGCGGATGGTTCCCGCAAGCGGGGTATACAGCCCCAGCAGCAACTGCACCAAGGTGCTTTTGCCGCCGCCGCTGGCGCCGACAATCGCGACTTTTTCACCCGGGGCGATCGACAGGTTCATCTGGTTCAATACCAGCTCGTCGCCGTAGCCGAAACTCAATCCCTGGACTTCGATGCCGACCGTTTCGCGACCGTGGAACGGGTCGACGCCACCTGGGTATTCAGGCTCGTCTGCCCGGGCCAGCAACTCGTTGATCCGCGACAGCGCACCACCGGCAGCGTAGTAGGCGTATTGCAGGTTCAGCAGTTGTTCCACCGGACCGATCATGAACCACAGGTAGCTGAACACCGCCAGCATCTGCCCGATGGACAGGTCGGAAAACAGTACGGTGAGCATGGCGGCGGCACGAAAAATATCGATGCCGAACTGGAACAGCAAGCCGCTGGCACGGTTCGATGCATCGGTTTTCCACTGCGAGTTCACCGCGTAGTCGCGCACTTCACGAGCCCGTTGGCCGAGGCGCCCGAGGAAAAAGCCCTGACGGTTACCGGCGCGCACTTCCTGAATCGAATCGAGGGTTTCGGTCAGTGCCTGGGTGAAACGCGAGGTGCTGTCGTTCTCGAGTTTCTTCAGGTGCTTGACCCGCTTGCCCAACTGCACCGTGGCGTAGATCACCAGCGGGTTGAACAGCAGGATCAGCAGCGCCAGTTTCCAGTGCATCCACATCAGGATGCCCGCGGTGCCGACCAGGGTCAGCATGGCCACGAGGAAACGGCTGAGGGTTTCGCCGACGAATTTATCGAGGGTGTCGAGGTCGGTGACCAGGTGCGTGGTCACCGTGCCGCTGCCCAGACTTTCGTATTCACCCAGCGAGATGCGCTTGAGTCGCTCGATCAGGCGTACACGTATGCGGTACACGATGTCCTTGGCCAGCGCCGCGAACAACTTCGCCTGCACCACGTTGAACAGCAGCGCAGCGCAACGCAGGCCCAAGGTCACCAATAGCATCAGGCCGATGTAGCCCGCGGCTTTCTGCCAGACGTCGGGCAGCGCGTGGTTCATGACTTTTAGCGCGGTATCGCCGTGGCCCAGCAACACTTCGTCCACCAGCAACGGCAGCAGCAAGGGGATCGGCACGCTGCACAGCGTCGCCAATACGGCCACGCCATTGGCGATCCACAGGGACTTTTTATGCTGAAGGGCCAGCCGCCGGATTTCCGCCCAGCTCAGACGATCGACGCGCTTGGGTACCGGCGCGTCATCGGGCAGGTCATGCACAGGCCGCGCGCTCCAGCCAGCGGCCGAGCAACGGGGACAACACGCTCAGCGGCTGATAGCCATTGGTCAACAGCGCCAACTGACCATCACGCTCGGCCAGCAAGGTCGGGAAACCGGCGATGCCCAAGTCCTGGACCCAGGTGAAATCGGCTGCCGTTGCCGCATGCTGATCCGCACGGTCGAACGCGGCAGCGAATTCGATGCGCGGCAGACCGGCCTGCTCCGCCAGCTCCACCAGCACACTGGCATGGGTGACATCGCGCCCTTGGGCATAGAATGCATGCTGAATCAGCCCGAGCAATTTCCACGCGCAATCCGGCGCCAGGCTGCGTGCCGTCACCAGTGCCCGACACGCCGGCTCGGTGTCGTACACAAAGCCCTCGGGCAACGCGCCTTCCTGCTTGAATGGCTGGCCGGTGGCTTCGGTCACCGCCTGCCAGTGTTCAAGGATATAGCGTCGGGTCGTCGGCTCCAGCGCCGAGCCACTGCCGGTGCGCAAACCGCCGACCACCAGATGCACCTCGACCCCCGCTGCGTGCGCCTGCTCGACCAGCGCGTTGGCCACCGGGGCAAAGCCCCAGCACCAGGAACACATCGGGTCCATCACATAGAGCAGGCGTTGCGCAGACATGGTTCAGGCCTCGGAAGGGGTTTGCTTGTAGTTGTAGCCGATCGGGTGAGGCAGGTTGCGCGCCTTGGCCAGTTCGATCTGCTTTTGCCGGTCGATGGCACTGCGGCGGGTCTTCTCGCTCAGCTTATCCCAGCAATGCGGGCAACTGATGCCGGCCACGTAATGCTCGGATGCGCGGTCGTCGACGCTGATCGGTGTGCGACAGGCATGACATTGATCGTAGTCGCCTTCGCTGAGGTCGTGGCGCACGGTCACGCGGTTATCGAACACGAAGCAGTCGCCCTGCCATTTGGTTTCTTCCAGCGGCACCTCTTCGAGGTACTTCAGAATCCCGCCCTTGAGGTGATAGACCTCATCAAAGCCCTGGCTGAGCATATAACTCGACGCCTTCTCGCAACGAATGCCGCCGGTGCAGAACATCGCGACTTTCTTGTGCACGGCCGGGTCGAAGTGTTCCTTGATGTAGTCGGGGAATTCGCGAAAACTGGTGGTTTTCGGGTCGATGGCGCCTTCAAAGGTGCCAATCGCGACTTCGTAGTCGTTGCGGGTGTCGATCAGCAGCACTTGCGGGTCGCTGATCAGCGCGTTCCAGTTCTCTGGATCGACATAGGTACCGACCTTTTTGTTCGGGTCCACGCCTTCGACGCCGAGGGTGACGATTTCTTTCTTGAGCTTGACCTTGGTGCGATAGAACGGCTGGTCGTCGCAGTACGATTCTTTGTGGTCGATATCGTCCATGCGCGGGTCGTTCTTGAGCCAGGCCATCAGCCCGTCGATGCCTTCGCGGCTGCCGGACACGGTGCCGTTGATGCCTTCTTCGGCGATCAGCAGCGTGCCTTTGATGCCGTTGTCGACCATCGCTTGCAGCAGTGGCTCGCGCAGGGCGACGTAATCTTCCAGGGTGACGAACTTATACAGTGCCGCCACGACAATCTGTGGTGTCATGGGTGGTTCTCCAGGTGGCTACCCTCGTAAGGGGTGAACCGGATGCGAAAAAAAACGCGCCGGGTGAGCGGCGCGTTGCGGATTCTAGCAAAAATAACGCCATCGCTGTAGGAGCCAGGCTTGCCGGCGAACCAGACGCTGCGGTGCAACTGCTGTACCGCATAATCGTTCTTCGCCGGCAAGCCTGGCTCCTACAGGGAGGGTGTATCAGTGTTTGCTGCCGCCAGCACAGGTCGGCGAGGCCGGAGCGGCATCGATCTGTGCCCATTCCTCGGGCGTGTAGGTATGCAGCGCCAACGCATGGAACTCGCCCATCAGCTCGCCGAGCGTGCCGTAGACCTTCTGGTGACGCTTGACGCGATTGAGCCCTTCGAACTGCGCGCTGACCACCACCGCCTTGAAGTGGGTCTGTAACCCACGGCTGTGCATGTGGCTTTCATCCAGCACTTGCAGGTGCTCGGGCTGTAACAGGCCCAGCGTCGATTCGATGCGTTGTTGCATGGTCATACCGAACTCCGCTTACGGCTTTTTCTTGGCTGGAGCGGCGCCTTTAGGCTCCAGCTCGGCTGTCATGTCAGCCAGCAGCTTGTTGACGACAGGCACTGCGCTTTCCAGTTTGGCCTGGGTCATCTGGGCCGATTGCTGGGTCAGCTGCGGCATTTTTTCCAGGACTTTCTTGCCCAGTGGCGACTGGTAGAACGCAACCAGGTCCTTGAGCTCGGATTCGCTGAAGTTAGTGGTGTAGAGCTTGACCATGTCCGGCTTCAGCTTGTTCCAGCCGATAGCTTGGTCCAGCGCGGCGTTGGCTTTGGCCTGGTAGGTTTCCAGCAGGGCTTTTTTCGACTCGGGGGCTTTGGTCTGTTCAAAACGCTGAGCGAACATTTGCTGCACTTGCATGTACACCGGAGTGCCCAATTTGTCAGCGTGCGCCAGGGTCAGGAAAGCCTCGGCACTGGCGTTGTGGCTGGCGGTATCGGCAAAAACAGGGCCGCTGGCGCAAACCAGTGCAACCGCGGTACAGATGGCACGAAGACGAGTCATCGAGTTTCCTTTTCTAGCAGGCGAGGTAAAACCCCAAGGGCGACCATTCTGCGCCTAAAAAACCGTGTGGCTCAACCCCAAGCCTTGTCGGGCCTGATTTAGAGGGGGTGAACGGTCAAATTCCAGACTGATGGAACCACAGCCGGCGATCACGGCCTAAACTCGCTATCAGACCAACAGGAGTGTGCATGATGAGCCGTATCGAAACCGACAGCCTTGGCCAGGTAGAAGTCCCGGATGAAGCCTACTGGGGCGCTCAGACGCAACGCTCGCTGATCAATTTCGCCATCGGCAACGAACGCATGCCGCTGGCTGTGCTGCATGCGCTGGCGCTGATCAAGAAAGCCGCGGCGCGGGTCAATGACCGCAACGGTGACCTGCCCGCCGACATCGCCCGGCTGATCGAACAGGCCGCCGACGAAGTGCTCGACGGCAGCCACGACGACCAGTTTCCGCTGGTGGTCTGGCAGACCGGCAGCGGCACCCAGAGCAACATGAACGTCAATGAAGTGATCGCCGGTCGTGCCAATGAACTGGCCGGCAACCCGCGCGGCGGCAAGACCCCGGTGCACCCCAACGATCACGTCAATCGCTCCCAGAGCTCCAACGACTGCTTCCCCACCGCGATGCACATCGCCGCGGCCCAGGCCGTGCAACAGCATTTGCTGCCGGCGATCAGTGAGCTGTCCGGTGGGTTGGCCGAGTTATCCGCGCGGCACATGAAGCTGGTCAAGACCGGCCGCACCCACATGATGGACGCCACCCCCATTACCTTCGGCCAGGAACTGTCGGCGTTCATCGCGCAACTGGATTACGCGGAGCGGGCGATCCGCAGCGCGCTGCCGGCGGTCTGTGAACTGGCGCAGGGCGGCACCGCGGTCGGCACCGGGCTGAACTCACCCCACGGCTTTGGCGAAGCGATCGCCGCCGAACTCGCCGCCCTCTCCGGCCTGCCGTTCGTCACCGCACCGAACAAATTCGCCGCACTGGCCGGCCATGAGCCCCTGACCACCCTGTCCGGCGCGCTGAAAACCCTCGCCGTCACCCTGATGAAAATCGCCAACGACCTGCGCTTGCTGGGTTCCGGGCCGCGTGCCGGTTTTGCCGAGGTGAAACTGCCGGCCAACGAACCGGGCAGTTCGATCATGCCTGGCAAGGTCAATCCAACCCAGTGCGAAGCGTTGTCGATGCTGGCTTGCCAGGTCATGGGCAACGACGTCGCCATCGGTTTTGCGGCGAGTCAGGGCCACCTGCAATTGAACGTGTTCAAACCGGTGATCATTCACAACCTGCTGCAATCGATCAGGCTGCTGGGCGATGGCTGCAGCAACTTCCAGCAGCATTGCATCGCTGGCCTGGAGCCGGATGCGGCGAAAATGGCCGAACATCTGGAACGCGGACTGATGCTGGTGACGGCGTTGAATCCGCACATCGGGTATGACAAATCGGCGGAGATTGCCAAGAAGGCTTACGGCGAAGGGTTGACCTTGCGGGAAGCGGCGTTGCAGTTGGGGTACCTGACCGATGAAGAGTTTGATGCGTGGGTAAGGCCGGAGAATATGCTGGAGGCTGGGGCCAAGGGCTGAGTGCTGTAACGCCTGACAGTCCGTCATCGCGGGCAAGCCCGCTCCCACAGGTGTTGCGGCGACCACAATTTCGGTGGACGACGCAAAACCTGTGGGAGCGGGCTTGCCCGCGATGAACGATAACGCGGTCTAACTGGCTGCCATCCGCACCCGCCGCGCCCTGAGCCCGGCCATCAACGACGGCCCCAACGCCACCAGCGCCGACCCCAGCACCACCAATACCGCCCCGCCATACCCCAGACCATTGATCGTCTCGGCCTGCACATACTCAGGCCACAACCACGCCGCTACCGCCACCGCCGCAAGGGTCACCAACGGCGTGATCGCCAGGGTGGCACTCACCCGCGAAGCTTCCCAATGCGCCAACGCCTCGGCAAACGCGCCATAGGCGATCAGGGTGTTCATGCAACACGCCAGCAGCAGCCAGCCTTGCAACGGACTGAGTTGCAGCGCCTCCAGCGGATGCACCCAGGGTGTCAGCAACAAGCCGCAAAACAGGTAGATCACCATCATCACCTGGAACGAATTCCACACCGTCAGCAATTGCTTCTGCCCCAGGGCATAGAAGGTCCAGACGGTGGAGGCCGACAGCACCAACAGGACGCCGGCCGTATAGTCAGTCAGGGATGTGAACAACTCGACCAGCCGCTGGTTGAAAAACAAGCCGAAGCCGACCAGCAGCACCAGCAGGCCAACCCCCTGCCCCACGCTGAACCGCTCCTTGAACACAAACAGACTGGCAACCAGCAGCATGATCGGCCCCAGCTGCACCACCAGTTGCGCGGTGCCGGGGCTGAGCAGGTTCAACCCCATCAGGTACAGCACGTAGTTGCCCACCAGACCGAGCACCGCCATCAACACCAGCCAGCCACCACGCGGGCCGAGGACTTTGCGACTGGGCAGGCGCCGGGTCGCCGCCAGGAAAATGAACAGGCACCCGCCCGACACCATCAGACGAAACCAGGTCACCGTCACCGGATCCATCACCAGCAGCACTTGCTTGAGCTTGATCGGCAGGATTCCCCACAGCAACGCGGTCAACAAGGCCAGGAACAGACCATAAACCCAGCGACCCGATGAAATGTGCATGCATACCCCGAAGCCATTTGGCGAGAACCGTCATTCTAGGCACAGAGCCGCCCGGCACACAGGGACAGTTGGCCACTGGCCGCTAATGAAACTGTACAGGTCGCAACATTCAAGGGGCGATAAGCCGTCGATCGGTTGGCGAGGCAAGGCAAGGGGTTCGTGCATAAGCTCATTTGATCCACCAACGCCCCCCTACAGGAGATCGCCATGTACGGCATGCGCGCCCAGGACAACGCCCCCGCCACCCACTTTCGCAGTGACCGGATGTGCCGAGTGAACGGGGAGTTGTATTTCAGCACCCGGGAAAACACCTTGGAGGGGCCGTTTGAAAACCTGGAGAAGGCTGAGCTGCAGATCCAGGCTTATATAGAGCGGATGCTGCTGTCGCGGATGAACCGATAAACCGCGGCGCCTGCATCGCGGGCAAGCCCGCTCCCACAGATTTTGTGGCATACAAGATATGTTCGATCGCCGCCAATCATTGTGGGAGCGGCGGTGCGGCGATCCGACTTGCCCGCGATAGCAATGTCACAGTCGCTACAAGTCTCCAGGTGTTTACTGCGCCGCCTCAAACAACCCCGTAGCGCCCATCCCCCCACCCACACACATGGTGACGACCCCGTAACGCAAACCGCGCCGCTGCAACTCACGCACCAGATGCCCGACCTGCCGCGAACCGGTCATGCCGAACGGGTGGCCGATGGAGATCGAGCCGCCATTGACGTTGTACCTGTCGTTATCGATCTCCAGCCGATTACGGCTGTACAGACACTGGGACGCGAAGGCTTCGTTGAGCTCCCACAGATCGATGTCGGTCATCTGCAAGCCCTTCGCCTTGAGCAGCTTGGGCACCGAAAACACCGGGCCGATGCCCATTTCATCCGGTTCACACCCGGCCCCGGCAAAGCCGCGAAAGAAGGCTTTGGGCTTCAGTCCCAGCGCCAGGGCTTTTTCCAGGCTCATCACCAGGGTCATGGAGGCGCCATCGGACAGTTGCGAAGAATTGCCGGCGGTCACCGAGCCGTCTTCGGCGAACACCGGTTTCAACCCGGCCAGGCTTTGCAGCGTGGTGTCCGGACGGTTGCAGTCGTCGCGATCGACGATGCCGTCGAGGATCTGCACTTGACCGGTGGTCTTGTCTTCAACCCGATACTTCACCGCCATGGGCACGATTTCATCGTCGAACAAACCGGCAGCCTGGGCCTGAGCGGTACGTTGCTGGCTTTGCAGGGCGTACAGGTCCTGTTGTTCGCGGCTGACGTGGTAACGACGGGCGACGATTTCGGCGGTCTGGCCCATTGGGAAGTAGATGCCCGGCACCTGCGCCTGGAGCAGCGGGTTGATCAGGTGGTCGGTGTTGACGCTTTTCATGGTCAGGCTGATGGACTCGACACCGCCGGCGACGATGATGTCGCTGCAACCCGAGGCGATCTGGTTGGCGGCGATGGCGATCGCCTGCAAGCCAGAAGAGCAGAATCGGTTGAGGGTCATGCCGGCACAGCCGACGCCCAAACGCGAGAGCACGGCGACATTGCGCCCGATGTTGTAGCCTTGGGCGCCTTCGTTGGAGCCGGCGCCGACGATGCAATCCTCGACGCTGGCCGGGTCGATCCCCGTGCGTGTCAACAAGGCGTCGACACAATGCGCCGCCATGTCGTCCGGACGGGTCATGTTGAACTTGCCGCGAAAGGATTTGGCCAAGCCGGTCCGCACGCTGTCGACGATCACCACTTCACGCATGGCATACCTCATTATTGTTGTCGGTTTAGAGTGGACCGAGAATAAGCCCACCGAATGACCAACCGCGACAATCATTCACCTCGCGTATGCGCAACCATTGGCTTAGCCCTTGTTCTTTTTCGCCTTCTTGTCGGATTTCCTGAACGCTTCTTCCAGCGCCTGATTGATCGTGCGCAACACCTTAACCCGGGCCCAGCGCTTGTCATTGGCCTCCACCAGCGTCCAGGGCGAGATCTCGGTGCTGGTGCGATCGACCATGTCGCCGACCGCGGCCCGATAGTCGTCCCACTTTTCCCGATTACGCCAATCATCTTCGGTGATCTTGAAGCGCTTGAAAGGCGTTTGTTCACGCTCTTCGAATCGCTCCATCTGCGTCTGTTTGTCGATGGACAGCCAGAACTTGACCACGATCACTCCGGCATCGGCGATCTGCTCTTCGAAGTCGTTGATCTCACCATAGGCGCGTAACCAGTCCGCCGCGCTGCAAAAACCTTCGATGCGCTCCACCAGTACCCGGCCATACCAGGAGCGGTCGAACACGGTGAACTTGCCCCGTGCCGGAATATGGCGCCAGAACCGCCACATGTACGGATGCGCCCGCTCCTCTTCGGTGGGCGCGGCGATCGGCACGATGCTGTACTGGCGCGGGTCCAGCGCCGCGGCCACCCGGCGGATGGCGCCGCCCTTGCCCGCCGCATCGTTACCTTCAAACACCGCGATCAGTGCGTGGCGGCGCATGCGTTTATCGCGCATCAGTCCGGAAAACCGTGCTTGTTCGGTGATCAACTGTTCTTCGTAATCGGCCTTGTCCAGATTCAGGGTCAAGTCCAGGCTGTCGAGCAGGTTCATCTGGTCGACGCTGCTGGTCAAAGGCGCGGCGCTGACTTTGGCCGGGTGAATCCTGGGGCGCTTCAAGGCGCCTTGCAGGCCATCGAGCAGAATCTTGCCCACTGCCAGGCTGCGATAGCGCGGGTCCATCCCGGCGATTACATGCCATGGCGCGTAGTCGCGGCTGGTGCGACGCAGAATGCGCTCGCCGTATTTCACGAATTTGTCGTAGGTTTGCGATTGCTGCCAGTCCAGCGGGCTGATGCGCCAACTGTGTAGCGGGTCGTCCGCCAGCGCCTTTAACCGCGCTTTCATTTGCTTCTTGGAGAGATGAAACCAGAACTTGAAGATCAGCGCGCCTTCGTCGCACAGCATCTTCTCCAGACGCTCGGCGGCGTTGATGCCTTGATCGAGCCGCGGATCCTTGAACACGCCATGGACCCGGTCTTGCAGCATCTGGCTGTACCAGTTGCCGAAGAAAATCCCCATGCGGCCCTTCGCCGGGAGCATCCGCCAATAACGCCAGGCCGGAGGCCGCGCCAGCTCTTCGTCGGTCTGTTGATCGAAGGTGCGGACCTCGATCAGGCGCGGGTCCATCCATTCGTTGAGCAGCTTGACCGTCTCACCCTTGCCCGCGCCTTCGATGCCGTTGATCAGGATGATCACCGGGAAGCGCTTCTGCTGCTGGAGTTCGAACTGTGCCTCAAGCAACGCCTGGCGCAGCGCTGGCACTTCAGCTTCGTAGGTGTCTTTGTCGATGACGTGACCGATTTCAGCAGATTCGAACATGGGACGGCTCCTTCCAGGATTGAGCAAGACTAGCGGATTGACCTCTTAAACACAGGACAAATTCATCTTTGAAGTGGCATGAAACCTGTGGCGAGGGAGCTTGCTCCCGCTCGGCTGCGCAGCAGTCGTAAAACCCGAGAGCCTGTTTTCTCAGACAAACCGCCGCTAGAGAATTTGGGGCCGCTTCGCAGCCCAGCGGGAGCAAGCTCCCTCGCCACAGTGCCATGGATCAGGCACTGCCACGGCGATCGGCTAGAATGGCCGTCTTGCCGTTGCCGAGCCTGCCATGAAACCTGTATTGCCCCACGCCCAGCTCGACTGGGATGACCAAGGGCTCCCGCGTTCGCGGGTGTTCGACGATGTCTATTTTTCGGATAAGTCGGGCCTTGATGAAACCCGCTACGTCTTCCTTGAGCAAAATAATTTGCGTGAACGCTTTGCCGCGTTACCGGTGGGCGCAAGACTGGTGATCGGTGAGACCGGTTTCGGCACCGGATTGAATTTTCTCTGCGCCTGGCAGTTGTTCGAACAGCAGGCGGTGGCGGGTGCGCGGTTGCATTTCGTGAGTGTCGAAAAGTATCCCCTGAGCCTGCCGGACCTGCAGCGGGCGCTGGCCTTGTGGCCTGAACTCAAACCCTTTGCCGAGCAACTGCTGGCGCAGTACGTGGCGATCCATCAAGGCTTCCAGCGGCTGATCCTGGACAACGGCCGAGTGGTCCTGACCTTGTTGATCGGTGATGCCCTGGAGCAATTGCCGCAGTTGGATGCACAGGTCGACGCCTGGTTTCTCGACGGCTTCGCCCCGGCGAAAAACCCCGACATGTGGACCGCCGAACTGTTCGCCGAGCTGGCGCGCCTGGCCGCGCCAGGCTCTACCCTCAGCACCTTCACCAGCACCGGTTGGGTACGCCGGTTGCTGAATGCCGCGGGCTTCAAGATGAAGCGCACGCCAGGCATCGGCCACAAATGGGAGATCCTGCGGGGCACCTTCCTCGGCTGGCCTGAACACGCCCTGGCACCCGCCGTTGCCAAACCCTGGTTTGCCCGCCCGGCACCGCTGACCGGCGAGCGGCGGGCGCTGGTGATCGGCGCCGGCCTGGCCGGTTGCGCGACGGCCGCCAGCCTGGCGGCGCGGGGTTGGCACGTCAGCCTGCTGGAGCGTCACGATGCGCTGGCGCAGGAAGCGTCGGGCAATCCCCAGGGCGTGCTGTATCTCAAGCTTTCGGCCCATGGCACGGCGTTGTCGCAGTTGATCGTCAGCGGCTTCGGCTACACCCGACGCCTGCTTGAGCATTTGCAGCGGGGCGTCGACTGGGACGATTGTGGCGTCCTGCAACTGGCCTTCAAGCCTAAGGAAGCCGAGCGTCAGGCGCAATTGGCCGCGGCCTTTTCGCCAGACCTGGTGCACCTGCTCGACCAACCGCAGGCGCAGGCACAGGCCGGCATCGCCCTGGAGCATGGCGGATTATTCTTTCCGGAAGGTGGCTGGGTTCATCCGCCAGCGTTGTGCCATTGGCAGGCGTCCTCGGCGAACATCCAGTGGCTGCCCCTTCGCGACGTACTGGAACTGCGCAAGATTGATGATCAATGGCAGGCCTGGGACGGTGATGATTTGCTGGCCAGTGCCCCCGTGGTGATCCTCGCCGGTGCCGCCGAGATCAAGCGTTTTCCACAGAGTGCCGAACTGCCGCTCAAACGCATTCGTGGCCAGATCACCCGACTGGCGCAAACACCGCAAAGCCGGAGCCTGACCACCGTCGTCTGCGCCGACGGCTATGTCGCGCCGGCTCGACTGGGCGAACACACACTCGGCGCCAGCTTCGACTTCAAGAGCGATGACCTGACCCCGACCCTCACTGAGCACCTGGGCAACCTGGCGTTGCTCGAGGACATCTCTCCCGACCTGGCCACTCGACTGCAGGCTCGGGAACTGGACCCGCAGCAGCTTGAAGGACGCGCCGCGTTCCGTTGCACCAGCCCGGACTATCTGCCGATCGTCGGCCCGTTGGCCGAGCAGGCAGCGTTCGCCGACGCCTTCGCCGTACTGAGCAAGGACGCCCGGCAAGTACCGGACATTCCCTGCCCCTGGCTCGAGGGTTTTTACCTCAACAGCGGCCACGGTTCTCGCGGCCTGATCACCGCGCCACTGTCGGGCGAATTGCTCGCGGCATGGATCGACAACGAACCGCTGCCCCTGCCCAGGTCAGTCGCCGAGGCCTGTCATCCCAACCGCTTTGCTGTGCGCCAATTGGTCCGCGGAAAAGCCTGAACCCTGCACTTATAACTTATCGGTCTAAAACTACGGGGATTTACCCGGGTCAGTTTCTGAGTACCCACTGTTTTTGGTGCGGTATCGCTTGACCCTCCCCAACGGAAAAACCGGTAAGGACTTTATGTGCGGATTAGCTGGCGAGTTACGCTTTGATCATCAACCTGCGGACCTTGCAGCCGTTGAACGAATCACCCATCACTTGGCCCCTCGCGGCCCTGACGCATGGGGCTTCCAGGCTCAAGGGCCGATTGCCCTGGGCCATCGTCGCCTGAAAATCATGGACCTGTCGGACGGCTCGGCGCAGCCGATGGTCGACAACCAACTGGGCTTGTCCCTGGCCTTCAATGGCGCCATCTACAACTACCCGGAACTGCGCACCGAGCTGGAAAGCCTGGGCTACGCCTTCTATTCCGGCGGTGACACCGAAGTGCTGCTCAAGGGCTATCACGCCTGGGGCGAAGCGCTGCTGCCCAAGCTCAATGGCATGTTCGCCTTCGCCATCTGGGAGCGCGACGCCAAACGCCTGTTCATCGCCCGCGACCGTCTGGGCGTGAAGCCGCTGTACCTGTCGCGCACCGGCCAGCGCTTGCGCTTTGCCTCGTCCCTGCCGGCGTTGCTCAAGGGCGGCGACATCAACCCGATCCTCGATCCGGTGGCACTTAACCATTATCTGAATTTCCACGCCGTGGTCCCGGCGCCGCGCACCTTGCTGGCGGGCATCGAAAAACTGCCACCGGCGACCTGGATGCGCATCGAAGCGGATGGTACCACCGAGCAGAAAACCTGGTGGACCCTGCCCTATGGCCCACACGCCGACGAGATGAACCTGACCCTCGAAGACTGGCGCGACCGGGTGCTCGACAGCACCCGCGACGCGGTGGCGATCCGTCAACGGGCCGCGGTCGATGTCGGCGTGCTGCTGTCCGGCGGTGTCGATTCGAGCATGCTGGTCGGCCTGTTACGTGAAGTCGGGGTGGAAAACCTGTCGACCTTTTCCATCGGTTTCCAGGATGCCGGCGGCGAGCGTGGCGACGAGTTCCAGTATTCGGACCTGATCGCCAAGCACTACAACACCCAGCACCACCAACTGCGCATCGACGAAAAAGAAATCATCGAGCAACTGCCCGCGGCGTTCCGCGCCATGAGCGAGCCGATGGTCAGCCATGACTGCATCGCCTTCTATCTGTTGTCCCGGGAAGTGGCCAAGCACTGCAAGGTGGTGCAGAGCGGCCAGGGCGCGGACGAACTGTTTGCCGGTTACCACTGGTACCCGCAAGTCGACGGCGCCGCCGATCCATACGCCGCCTACCGCGATGCGTTTTTCGACCGCAGCTACGACGACTACGCCGCCACCGTGCAGCCGAAATGGCTGACCGCCAATGACGCCGCGGGTGACTTCGTCAAAGAACATTTCGCCCAGCCCGGTGCCGATGCGGCAGTGGACAAGGCCTTGCGCCTGGACAGCACGGTGATGCTGGTGGACGACCCGGTCAAACGCGTCGACAACATGACCATGGCCTGGGGCCTGGAGGCGCGCACGCCGTTTCTCGACTATCGCCTGGTGGAATTGTCGGCGCGGGTGCCGGGTAAATTCAAACTGCCGGACGGCGGCAAGCAAGTCTTGAAGGAAGCAGCGCGGCTGGTGATTCCGAGTGAAGTGATCGACCGCAAAAAAGGTTACTTCCCGGTCCCCGGTCTGAAGCACTTGCAGGGCGACACGCTGAACTGGGTGCGTGAATTGCTGCTCGATCCCAGCCAGGATCGCGGCTTGTTCAAACCGGCAATGCTCGACCGCCTGCTAACCGATCCACAAGGGCAGTTGACCCCATTGCGCGGCTCCAAGCTGTGGCAATTGGCGGCCCTGAACCTGTGGCTCAGTGAACAAGGAATCTGATCGATGAAACCCCATGCCTCGGCTTATAGCCAACGCCTGTTGCGCGGTCAGGCGCCCTCCTACGAACGCTTGCAGGCGCGCCTGGCCGAAGACGGCAGTGAATTGGGCGCGGCGCCGATCGCGGTGCATTGCGGTTGGGGCCGGTTGTTGATCGGCCACACCTTTGCCGACCCGGCGAGCCTCGCCCAGGAGTTGCTCAATGAGCAGCCGGGCGAACGCGACATCGCGCTCTACGTTGCCGCGCCCCAGCAAGTGCTGGGACTGGAGCCGGCACAACTGTTTCTCGACCCGTCCGACACCTTGCGTCTGTGGTTCAGCGATTACCGGCAGTCCACCCGGGTGTTTCGCGGTTTTCGCATCCGCCGGGCCCAGAGCGATGCGGACTGGTCGGCAATCAATCAGCTGTATCAGCTGCGCGGCATGCTGCCGATCGACCCGAGTCTGCTGACCCCGCGTCACCAGGGCGGCCCGGTATTCTGGCTGGCTGAGGATGAGGACAGCGGCGCGATCATCGGCAGCGTCATGGGCCTCGATCATCACAAGGCGTTCAACGACCCGGAAAACGGCAGCAGCCTCTGGTGCCTGGCCGTCGATCCGCAATGTCCGCGACCGGGCGTCGGTGAAGTACTGGTGCGCCACTTGATCGAACACTTCATGAGCCGCGGCTTGAGTTACCTGGACCTGTCTGTGCTGCACGACAACCGCCAGGCGAAAAGCCTTTACGCCAAGCTGGGTTTTCGCAACCTGTCGACCTTCGCCATCAAGCGCAAGAACAGCATCAATCAGCCGCTGTTCCTCGGTCCGGGTCCCGAAGCCGAGTTCAATCCGTATGCGCGGATCATCGTCGAGGAAGCGCACCGGCGCGGCATCGACGTGCAGGTCGATGATGCCGAGGCCGGCCTGTTCACCTTGATCCATGGCAGTCGTCGGGTACGTTGCCGTGAATCCTTGAGCGATCTGACCAGTGCCATCAGCATGACCTTGTGTCAGGACAAGAGCCTGACCCACCAGGCGCTGAAAAAGGCCGGCCTGAATCTGCCGGCGCAACAGCTCGCGGGTAACGCGGACGACAATCTGGCGTTTCTCGATGAGCATGAGCGGGTGGTGGTCAAACCCCTGGACGGCGAGCAGGGTCAAGGGGTCGCGGTGGATTTGCAGAGCATCGAAGACGTCCAGCAAGCCATCGAGTCAGCCCGCCAGTTCGACAGCCGGGTGCTGCTGGAAAGTTTCCACGAAGGTCTCGACCTGCGGATCGTGGTGATCGGTTTCGAAGTGGTCGCCGCCGCTATCCGCCGACCGGCCGAAGTGGTGGGTGACGGTCAGCATTCCATCGGTGCGCTGATCGAAGCCCAGAGTCGACGGCGTCAGGCGGCCACCAGCGGCGAAAGCAAAATCCCGCTGGATCATGAGACCGAGCGCACCCTGCAGGCAGCAGGCTACGACTACGAGAGCATTCTGCCGGCCGGCGAGCATCTGTTCGTACGGCGCACGGCGAACCTGCATACCGGCGGCATTCTTGAGGATGTCACGGCGATCCTGCATCCGACCCTGGTCGATGCGGCGGTGCGTGCGGCGCGGGCGCTGGATATTCCGATGGTCGGACTCGACCTGATGGTGCCCGCCGCCGATCAGCCGGAGTATGTGTTTATCGAAGCCAACGAGCGCGCCGGCCTGGCCAACCATGAACCGCAGCCGACGGCGGAGCGGTTTGTGGATTTGTTATTTCCGCATAGTCAGCCGGCGGCCTCTTAGTTATGTAGCGCCTGTCAGGGCCCCTTCGCTGGCAAGCCAGCTCCTACAGGTTGACCGCATTCCCCTGTAGGAGCGGGCTTGCCCGCGATGGCGTCGGTTCAGGCAACCAAAATTCTTTCCCTTCATCGAAACCATCGATGTTCGTTACTCATCAGGAGTTTCCATGACCAACAAAATCCCCGAACCGGACCTCAACTACCTGCAAAAAGTCCTGCTGGAAATGCTCGCCATTCCCAGCCCGACCGGGTTCACCGACACCATCGTGCGCTACGTCGCCGAACGCCTTGAAGAACTTGGCATTCCCTTTGAAATGACCCGTCGCGGGACCATCCGTGCCACCCTCAAGGGTAGGAAGAACAGTCCGGACCGGGCGGTATCCGCGCACCTGGACACCATCGGCGCGGCGGTTCGCGCGATCAAGGACAACGGCCGCCTGACCCTGGCCCCGGTCGGTTGCTGGTCCAGCCGTTTTGCCGAAGGCAGCCGGGTCAGCCTGTTTACCGATAACGGTGTGATCCGCGGCAGCGTGTTGCCGCTGATGGCTTCCGGGCACGCCTTCAATACCGCCGTGGATGAAATGCCGATCAGCTGGGATCACATCGAATTGCGTCTGGACGCTTATTGCGCGACCCGTGCCGATTGCGACTCCCTGGGAATCAGCGTCGGTGATTTCGTCGCCTTCGACCCGTTGCCGGAGTTCACTGAAAGTGGCCACATCAGCGCCCGTCACCTCGACGACAAGGCCGGTGTTGCTGCACTGCTGGCAGCGCTGAAAGCCATCGTCGACAGCGGCGAAGAGCTGATGATCGACTGTCATCCGCTGTTCACCATCACCGAGGAAACCGGCAGCGGCGCGGCGGCAGCGTTACCCTGGGATGTCAGCGAATTCGTCGGCATCGACATCGCGCCGGTCGCGCCGGGCCAGCATTCCAGCGAACACGCCGTGAGCGTGGCGATGCAGGATTCCGGCGGGCCTTATGACTATCACCTGTCGCGCCACTTGCTGCGGCTGGCCAGTGACAATGAATTGCCGGTGCGCCGCGACCTGTTCCGTTATTACTTCAGCGATGCGCACTCGGCAGTGACCGCCGGCCATGACATTCGCACCGCCCTGCTCGCCTTTGGTTGCGACGCCACCCACGGCTACGAACGCACCCACATCGACAGCCTCGCCGCGCTCAGTCGTTTGCTGGGCGCCTATATCCTCAGCCCGCCGGTATTCGCCAGCGATGCCCAGCCTGCGAAAGGGTCGCTGGACAGGTTCAGTCATCAGATCGAACATGACACGCAAATGGAAAGCGATACCCGGGTGCCGTCGGTGGATAGCCTGGTGGGGCAGCGGTCGGAGAGCTGACCCCTGGTTTTTCATCGCCTGGTTTGACGCCTTCGCGGGCAAGCCACGCTCCCACAGGTTTTGTGTCGATCCGGGATATTGTGATTGACGCGAAACCTGTGGGAGCGGGCTTGCCCGCGATGGCGGTAGATCAGGCAACAGATGAGCCGCAGGCTAGCTGCAATCGATCATTCGCCGTAGCATCGCGCCATTGTTTAGCCGAGGTGCCCATGCTGATACCCCATGACCAACTTGAAGTCGACACCCTGACCCGCCTGATCGAGGATTTCGTGACCCGTGACGGCACCGACAACGGTGATGACACGCCGCTCGAAACCCGCGTACTGCGTGTTCGCCAGGCCTTGACCAAGGGTCAGGCGCTGATTGTCTTCGACCCGGAAAGCGAGCAATGCCAGTTGATGCTCAAGCACGACGTGCCCAAGCATCTGTTTGACTGAAACCTTCAGCGCGCTTTGTCTTTTTTCGGCAGATTGCGCTGGATGCGTTCATAGATCTCGGACCGGTGCACGGTGACGTTTCGTGGCGCTTCAATGCCGAAGCGCACCGTGCCGCCGTTGATGGCCACAATGCGCACGGAAATGTCATCACCGATAGAGATCAATTCGCCCACAACGCGACTGAGTACAAGCATGGTATTCGTCCTTCAGGATTAGTTGGCCCTGAAGATGCCCGGCCCATGGCGGGTGTTCAATGCGACAGCGGCAAATCAGTCCTTCCCTACAGCGCAAGAAGTAAGCCGGCGTAGGAAAGAACTGACAAATCACCGGCGCTGTAGGACCGGTCTGTCAGGATGCGTAAAAGCGCGGCCCGAACAGGATGACACTCGCACCGACCACGCACAGCGCGACGCCGACCCAGTCCGAGCCCAACGGACGAATCCGCTCGACCACCGCCAGCCAGCCAATCGACGCAATGATGTAGATACCCCCGTAAGCGGCATAGGCGCGACCGGCATAGGTCGCTTCGATACGGGTCAGCAGCAGCGCAAACACTGTCAGGCTGAGCAACGCCGGCACTACCCACCAGGCACTCTTGCCCTGACGTAGCCACATCCAGAAGGCGAAGCAGCCAGCGATTTCAAACAGCGCGGCGAGGAAAAACCACAGGTAATTAAGCATGCAGACGTCTCGTGAGGATGGCCGGTTGCGGCCACCCTAGCGACGGTGATGCCCCGGGGCAAGTTCAGCCTGCGGTTTGCCTGGCCTTGGCGCGCATCTTGTCGGCCATGATGGTCATTTCGTCGTAGAGCAGTTGAGGGTTCTTCTGCTTGAGCGCCCAGGCCAGACGGCCCTGTTCATGGGGCAGAATCATGAATTCGCCGGCGCCGACCTGTTGATAGATGTAGTCGGCAATGTCGGCAGCGCTGATCGGCGAGCTTTCCAGCAATTTACCGACCTGGGCCTTCATGGCCGGCGTCGGGCCGCGGAAGGAGTCGAGCAGGTTGGTCTGGAAGAATGACGGGCAGACCACATGCACGCCGACTTCCTGCTGCGCCAGTTCGATCAGCAGGCTTTCGGACAAGGCCACCACGCCCGCCTTGGCGACGTTGTAGTTGCTCATGGCCGGGCCTTGCATCAGTGCGGCCATCGACGCAATGTTGATGATCTTGCCTTGGCTTTTTTCCAGCAGCGGCAGGAAGGCCTTGCAGCCCTTGACCACCCCCATCAGGTTGATTGCGATCTGCCAGTCCCAGTCCTCCAGGGACAGCTCGTTGAAGAACCCGCCGGAAGCAACGCCGGCGTTGTTGACGATGACATCGATGCCCCCCAGTTTCTCTTCGCAGGCTTGGGCGAAGGCGGTGAGCTGGCTGTAGTCACGCACATCACAACGCTGGATGAAGCCCTCGCCGCCGGCTTCGCGAACCTGTTTCAGGGTTTCTTGCAGACCGGGCTCGCTGACATCCGACAAGGCCAGTTGCCAGCCTTCACGCGCCCAGCGCAGCGCGATTTCGCGACCCAGGCCTGAGCCCGCGCCAGTGATCATCATGCGATTTTGCATAGCAAACAGCCTTGTTGTTCCGGGGAAGATGTGTCGAGTGTAGCGAAGGACATTGCCCGACCCACGCTCCATCAGATTGCTGAATGGCGTAAACAAAGCGCGCCCATTCAGAAACAACGACGTTAACTACAACAAAGGAAATAAGCCTTTCTTCGAAAAGCATTAAAAAAACATGGAATTTTCTTTCATGAGTAGCAGTCGGATTTTGTAAGCAGCCTGGTTTTATAGGATCACGGCGGACCATTAAACGCCAGGTAGTTCCAGAACACTTCCAACAAGGAAATAAACATGGGCACAATTCTGATCATTATCCTGATCCTCCTGCTGGTAGGTGGCTTACCGGTCTTCCCACACTCCAGAAGTTGGGGGTATGGCCCGTCGGGTATCATCGGCGTGGTGTTGGTAGTGCTGTTGATCCTGCTGTTGCTGGGCAAGATATAAAGGCTTTACCAGGCAAATAACCTGCAAAAAACCAATGCCAGTCAGTCATGCTGACTGGCATTGTTGTTATGAGCGCTGCTTAGAAACGACTGCACGCACGCCCACAGTGGCAAAGCGCCCCTCATACGTTGCTGAAAATCCCCTTGACCGGCTCGATATTACCTCCGTAAGGCACACTCGTTCCGACTGCTCTGGCAATCGTGGCCCATATCCGTTGCATGTCGACGAAGCTCTTGCCAATCACCGGATTCCCTGAATGGTGCTGACGATCTGCCTGCTGCGTGATATTGAAATACCGTCCTGCACCTTCTCCGCTTTTGAGCAATCCGCTCGCCCCCCCCATCAGCACCATGGGCATATCGACCATGTGTTCAGGGGCTCCATCGGCCATTTCGCTGGTAAGGACGACGAGGGTATGTTGAAGCAGATTGTCGCCGGGTACGTGCGGATCCTGATACCGAGCCAATTCGTCCATAAGCAACTTGACCTGCCGAACGTACCATTGGCGCGTTCCCTTCCAGAATGCTTCCCCTGAGCGACGATGAGCACACTCGTGGGGGTTACTGTCGGGACTGACATCAATGATATTGAGCGACTCCGCCGAGCGCCCGATCTGTATCGTGGCCACACGGGTAATCCCACAACTCAAGGCGGTTGCCACCACTTGATGATGATCGGCCTGAATGCGGTTGCGGTGCAGTGCGGACTGATAATCCAGAGGCTGCAGTTCCACCGGCTTGCACTCACCCACGGGGGGCCGTGCGTCCTCAAGATCCTTGATAACCTGCTCCACCGAGTCAAGATGGGTATCAAGCTTTTGTCGCTCGGCGCCTGATAGCTTGCCTTTGATTTCCTGAATATCCACCAGGGCCGTCTCCAGCAAACTACCAGCACCAGGTTGCAGGGGGCTTGACCTTTGAGCGGGTGCCTTGAACAACGATTCAGCCATCAGCCTGGGGTCGCGATAGGGCGTGCGAATCGCAGCGCCCTGAAACGATACAAACCAGGGCGTCCCGTCGATCCCGGCATGGGGACCGGAAAAAAGGCTGCGGTGCGACGGTTCAGCGCCCGGAATCGCTTGCCCCAGCACGATGTCGATTGACGATTGAGTCTTTGCATTGTCACGCAATACCCAGTTCCAGCCGTCATGGCCCACATTTCCCGGCCCCAGAATGATTCCGCGCAAGTACAACGATTGGCTGCGGTAGGCGGCCAATTCCGAGCTGACTTCGTTCAAAGTAAATGCCGTGGTATCCATTTGCGACGCAGTGGGGTGCCACAATCCACGCCCGTCACCAAAACCACCACCGGTGTAGGAGTCCACCGCAAGGCCGTCGGGGACTACAACAAACACTACCTTTAGCCGGGCTTCCTGAGCTTGCCCCGCCAATGCCATGCGCGCCAATCCGAATTGGGTCAGGGGACCATAGACACCCGCCGCAGCCAGGCCCGCCAGAAAACGCCGACGACTTTTCAAAATGCCCATGATCAATTCCTTTCGGTCTTGTAGATGAATGCTTTGGAAGTACCCAGGTTTTGCAGCATCTCTGCCAGGGAGCCTGAGGCGTTCAAACCATCGGCAATCGCCTTCACGGTCCCCGAGGTCGATACATCCGATTTGTTGCCAAACACAAATCGGAAGTAGCTGTCGGCCATGCAAAATTGTGACGCTGGATTGCGTGGAACAATTTTTGCGATATCCCGGACGTCATTGATTTGCTCGGTTCCGGTCGTACTGATAAACGGACCGGAAGCCTTGATCGGCAACATCTGCGGGTACTGGCCAAAGTTGTAGGCTTTTTCCTCGGTTCGGAAGCGACCGGCTGCGTCGTAATGTTCCATCGATGACCCGGTGTCATTCATGTATTGATGGCATTGCCAGCACCGCCCCCCTGAAGCCTGCTCGCCGTTTACCAGGTCCCAGTGTTCACGGGTGGTCACCGCACGAGGCGGATAAACAGGGTCCGTAGGGTCGGCTTCCAGGGGTGCACCAAACTCGCGGCAGAACATTTGCTCGCGAATCATGATTCCACGCTTGACCAATGAGGTGCTCACGTAATCCGATGTGGCGGCCTGGGTCAGCCCCAGATGCAACAAGCCTCCCCGTGTTTCATCTACCGCTACCTTTTGCATCGTGCTGCCCGTGACCCCTTTGATTGCGTAGTGCGTGGCCAGGTCCTGGTTCAGATAGGTATAACCGGGGTTGAACAACTGACTCAGCGTTCCTCCACTCAGGAGCAGGTTTTTGCTCAGCAGATACTGCTCTTGAGCCATGAGTTCAACCATATCCTTACTCAACCCCGGCTTTTCCTGGACACCGCGGACCGTCTTGACGTAGTAGCTGACGAAACGGTTGAATTGCTCGATACCGCGATCCGTTTTCATCATTCGCTCAATCTCGGCCGAGATCTGTTGTGAGGTCTGCAGTTCGTTGCGCTGCGCCTTGGCCAACAGTTCAACATCCGGAGTAGTCCCCAGGAATCCGAAAGAGAGCGCAGTGGCTACCTCGAACGGTGTCAACTGATACACCTTGCCTTCAGGCGTTGTCTGCACCCCCAACTCCGAGCGATAGAGAAAATGCGGCGATAGCAAAAGAGCGGCGATCAAAGCAGGCGCCCCCTGCTCATCGAACAGTTTCTGATAACGCAAACGCTCGGCGTCGGACACAGGTCGACGGAACAACTGATAGCCCAACGAGGTAACCAGGTCAGTTCCTGCGCGGGAGGTTGCCAGCGCACTCAAGCGTGCCGACGGAACGCTGTCTGCCACCGACAATGCCATGTCGTAAAACAGTTTGACGTCTTCTGCCTGCAGAACGCCCTTGTCCGCCTCCCCGGGGTACTTGAAGTCTTTTTCCGATTTGTCAGCTGGCAATTTTTCGGCGTTGATCTCTACACCCAGGATGTCCCTGACGCTGGCGGCATACTCACTTGGCGTCAACAATCGCATTTGGCGTGCGCCATGGGATTCGGCCTGATCCAGATAGGGTTTCCAGACGACGTTTATCAAGTGCTTGCTGACTTCGGTCGCACAGGTGGTGTCACAGTGCCCTGACACCGCCATGGTCTCGATGAATTTGACCAGCGCATCCTGGCCCGCCACGTTCCAGGCCAAGGCCATGCGCAAACTGTCGAAGCGCTCGACCGCGTGGCATTTAGTACAGGATTCAGCCAAGACCTTCTCGCCCAGCTTTTCGACATGTTGATAGGCCATGGATGGTAGCTGCCGGTCCTCACTGGCCTCATCAATCACTACCGATTCCAGTTCCGGCTGCGGTTTTTCCTTCGAGTAAAACGGGTAGATAACCTTGTAACTGCCATAGTCGAGGGTTTGTGTCGTACTTGCACCCCATGGAACTTCAATGACTCGTGGCTCAGCATTGATTTGAGACTCGCTGACCAGGCTGATGCGCCATTGAGCATCGGTGACAGAAGCAGGTTTGGCCGGCGCCTGAATCTTGACCTTGACCTCAAGCTTGATCGGCCGCTCCCGGTAACTCAGGATGATGGTCTGACTCTTGGTAGTTTCCGAGAGGGTGATGAGTGAATTACGTACCTGAGGAATCCAGTTTTTTACGTCGTTGAGCCGCAACTGATACTGACCATACTTAAGCCCATCGAGAATTATTCTTGCCGCATTGTCTGCGTAGTGCCATGACACTTGCACCAGCCGGCTATTGCCGTCGGGGTCAATCAGGTAACCGCTGATCATCTCGTTTTCCAGGCCGTTTGGCGGCAACATCGGGCGCAATTCCAACCGGGTCGGCGGCAACCCGGTTGCGTCATAGCGCACGCGATAAATGACCCCGGCAACGTCGTCGCTGATCAACAGACTGCCATCTGCCAGTTCAAGAAACTCGACGGGACGTCCGATGCACGAGTTATCCAGGCAATAGACATCGAATCGATCCGGGTCTTGCACAAACCCATTGATCAACGGGATCTGGTTGACGACTTGCGTACCGCCCTGAATGGTCAGCATTTGTATATCCATGCCGGGGCGCGCGGTGGAGCCCGCACCATGCACTGCGACAAGCAAACGCTGGGTACCCGGCGCCGCGCCGGGGTAGCCAGACCAGAACTTGACGCCCAGCGGCGCAGTGTTGGTTCCCGAGGCAAAAGCCGCTGACACGTAATCAGCTGGATTGATCTGCTCAAGCGACTTGTCGGACACAATGGCACCAGGCACCAGCGGTGGCTGGATCACGCCTGGATTCAGATACTCCTCTTCGGTGAATCCGGGCGTGTCTTTACCAAATCGATAAGGCACGCCGAAATGCGACCCGGGCTTGCTGATCCAGTTGACTTCGTCCGGGTTGGGGTAGCCTTGGCGATTGTTGTCACTGAACCATATCTTGCCGTCCTGGGGATTCCAGTCGAAACCCACAGAGTTACGCACCCCCGTGGCCAGAATCTCGGACTCTCCTGTTTCCAGGGAATAACGCAAGACCGTCCCATAACGCTTGTCGGGAGGAATCATGCACAGGTTGCAGGGAATGCCTACTGCCGTATAAATCCACTTGTCTGACGGATCGAGCGGATTGAAACGCAAGGGGTGTTTCATGTGCCAGACGCGAGTGCTCGACCCCGACGCCTGCGAAGGCAAGGGAAACAGCTTGTCGTCCGCTGGAAAGTTGAAAACCAGCTCGGGTTCTGGATCCTGGTAGTTTGCGTCGGCATTACGCAAGCGATACAGACCACCCGTGGTCGAGTAATACAGATCACCGTCGCGATACGCCACGCCGTGAGGCTCCTCCAGGCCACTGGCAACCACATGGATACCTGTCGGTTTACCTGTGTCATCCAGAGGCAGTGCGTAGATCATGTCGCCGATTTTTCCGTCATAGACGTATGAAGGAATAGCGCTGGAGCCGACATATAATACGTTCTTGCCCATCGCCATCTGCCGGGGCTGAATAAGCCCCTGGGCAAACAGCTCGATTTTTATCCCGGGTAAACCGCTGAGCTTGCTCACTTCCACCGGCGGCCGATATTTGACCGCCACGGCTTGCTCCTCCCCCTGCGCCTCCTTGAACGAGATAATACGTGGGGTGTTCAGCGGGCTGTACCCATCAGCGGTATTCATCACCAGTTGATAGTCACAAGCTTTCAGATTATCGAGGTGGAACGTTTCGTTGGCCTTCGCGCTGATCGCAATCTCTTCGGCCTTGCAACGCAGGACTCCGGTGACCATCTGGTCGGCGCGAGCGACACCGGGCACGGCCGGCTTCAAGGGCGCTTTGCCGCTGAGCGTGGAGAAATCCAACGTCAGGCGATTGCCCTCGAATCCACCGCATTCGCCGAGTTCCTTCCATGCATCTTTCCAAGGCCCATTGGAAAGAAATGGCTCATAGATCGGTAGCTGGCACCACTGCCAACTGCCGACGCCAAGCGGTGCCTCGTCATCTTTCCAGCATTCGAATAGCCGGTCGACATGCTGAACCTGCTCCCCCTGCTTATAAAGCTTACCCTTTTCATAGGCGGGCGCCGTACATGACCGAGGTAAGGGAGATGACTCTGATGTTCTGGTGAAAACCACCAAAGCGATGATCGCGCCCAGCGCCACCAGACATGCGAGCCACAGCAAACGAAGCGCACCGACAGACTTATCCATGAAGAAAGCCTCACTCATCAGCCAAGCCATTCAACCTTTCGGACACGTCTGCTGATTCAGTGTCCTGCGGTGAACCACCTGAACCGAAGCGGCAGGCAACAAAGAGCCAAAGCCGACCCCGGTGTTTCGATTGGAATGCCTTCCAATACGGTTCCACTGCATGACCACGACATGGCATGAAGCCATAGAGACAGGAACAGAGGGGCATTCATCCTTGAAATACAGTCCGTTTTCAATCGTTGGACCCAGTACCACAAGCGCCTTCATGAAATCCTCAAACCATTAGGCTGTCTACTGTCAGAGTTGACAGGTACCACCCTTGAGCTTCTCGCTGATCCAGTATTTTAGAGCGGGGCGCAGCCTGTACGAGGGGCAAAAAAAATCCGATGTCAGTACAGACACCGGATCTTTTTTACGATGGAAGGTCAAGCAGGAAACCTGGACCATCGGCACTAGCCCAATAGGGTCCCTGCTTTATTGCCTGAACACTTAGTCAGGCTTGCCGTCAATTACACCCGCAGTGTTGTCGATCAGGCTCTTGGTGGCGGTTTGCAGGAACGCTTCGAGCTTGAGTTTCAGCTCTGCCGTTCGCGGCGCATCCGCAATGACCTCGGCGCGCGGCGTAGCGCCGAATTCATACCGGTACATCTTCGGCGCCATGTCCTTATCCTTCGGCAGGACCAGAATCTGGTCGGCCGTGATGATGGCCGTGGTCTGTTCGCTGCCCGACGGCTTGATCACACCGAAACCGGTATCGCCTTCGGGAAGGTTGAGCAGGTCGCGTCCCCAGCACTGGTGGCGCACTTCGCCACCGATCCGGCCCATGATGGTCGGCACGATGTCGATCTGGGTGCCCACGGTGTGGTCACGCTGGCCGAACTTTTCCTGGATACCGGGTGCGATGAATAGCATCGGCACGTTGAAGCGGCCCAGGTCCATTTCGGTGATCTGGCGCTCGTTGCCAAACCCGTGGTCGCCCACGACGACAAACAGGGTCTCCTTGAAGTACGGCTCCTTGCGGGCCTTTTCAAAGAACTGGCCCAGCGCCCAGTCCGAGTAGCGCATGGCGGTCAAATGCTCGTTCAGGCTACCGCGATCGGTGACGCGCTCGACCGGCAAAGGGGTCGGCAAGGCGTATGGCGTGTGGTTGGACAAGGTTTGCAGCAGTGCATAGAACGGCTTGCCATTTTCCCGCGCCTTGAGCTCGACCAGACCACGGTCGAACATGTCCTGGTCGGACACGCCCCAGGTCGGATCGGAGAACACCGGATTGACGAAGTCGTTACGACCAATGAAGTTGGTCATGCCCTGGTTACTGAAGAAACCCGACTGGTTATCCCAGGCGAAGTCACCGTTGTAGACGTACACGTCGTCGTAGTCACGGGCGCTGAGCAATTGCGGCAAGCCGGACAGCTTGTGGCTGCCCTCAGGCGTTTGCATCAGGTATTCGAAGCCCGGCAGGTTCGGGAAGCAGGCCATGGTGGCGAACATACCCTGGTGGGTATGGGTGCCGTTGGAGAAGAAGCGGTCGAACAGCAGGCCTTCCTTCGACAGCTTGTCGAGGTATGGCGTGATATTGCCTGGGGCACCCAACGCGCCAACCGAGTGACCCGCCATGCTTTCCATCAGGATCACTACGACGTTCTTGATCGGCAGGGTCTTGTCGGCGGGCGGCGTGTAATCGCGACGCACGGCGGCGGTCTCGGCATCCACCAGTTTTTCGTCCGGCATCACTAGCATGTCACGCACGATTTGCTGAGCTTGCGCCTGTGGCAGCGTGGCTTTCCAGATGTTGTCGCGGTCTTCGGACATCCGGCTCTTGGCCGCGGCGATCAGCGACAATGTACCGTTGAGGCCCAGCTGGTTGGCGAAATTGGAGTCGGTGGTGTAGACGTCACCCCAACGCATCGGCGGGCCCTGACGCAGGGTGCCACGGGCTGCGACGACGCAGACCAGCAGGCAGACCACGAACACCGCGATGCGCGAATACCACGGGGCGATCTGGCGCGTGGAGACGCTGCCGCCGCTGAAGGGACCGCGGGGACGGGTGGCGCGGTCGGCGCCCTTGAACGCCAGGGTCAGGATCACGGTGCCCACGACCCAGGCCAGCAGGTAGCGAACCACGGGGAAACCGTACCAGAGCATGCTGGTCACGGTTTTCGGGTCTTCCTTGATGTACTGGAAGACCAGGCCGTTGAGGCGCTGGTGGAACTCGCGGTAGAAGTCCATCTCCATCAGGCCGAGGAACAAGGCAATGCTCGAGACGACAGTCAGCCAGAGACGGAAGAACCCGCGGGCGGCCATGGCCCGGGCGCTGAACAGTGCCAGCACCAGCGGAACGCTGAAGTAGACCACCAGTCGCAGGTCGAAACGCAGACCGTTGGTGAACGCTTCGAAAAAGGTCGAGGCCGGTGTGTCGAGCATCATCTCGCGGTTGTAGACCAGCAGCGCGACGCGCAGCAGGGTGAACATGACCATCATGACCAGGGCACACAGCAGCGTGTAGGCCAGATGCGATTTGACGGTCGGTTGCAGCAGGCGACTAGAAGCTCGCTGCTGACTCAGGGCGTCCGGGTTTGCCATGTCGTTTTAGGACCCATTGGAAGTTGAAGTTGCAAAAATACAGCGGCGCCTTGCCCTCTGTTGGCCAGGTTCTCGGCCCCGGGGCTTGCGCGGAGCGCAAATGTTGCACGATCGTCCGCGGCATTGCCATTGATTACTGCCCGGTATGCGCGGCGCGAGCGAATTGTCTTGGAGGCTTTGTGAAAATTTCGTGCAACGTATATCTGGAAACAAAATAAACACCCTGCCCCCTGTAGGAGCTGGCTTGCCAGCGAATGCGATGGGTCAGTCGCCTATTTATCGCTGAACGGACGCCTTCGCTGTAGGAGCTGGCTTGCCAGCGAATGCGGTGGGACAGTCGACATATATATCGTCTGATCGGACGCCTTCGCTGGCAAGCCAGCTCCTACAGCGATGGCGATGTCAGGGATCAAAAGAGCGGAGCAATCACTTCTCGGCGCGTTCCTTCAAGGCCTTCAGGGTATTGAACGGCGCATCGACCACAAACTTGTTGGCCACCATCGAAGGGATGCTGCCGCCCGGCTCTGTGTGCACCTGATAAGTCACTTCGATCTGGTCGCCCTTGGGCACGAACTTCCAGAAACCGTCGACCTTGGTGACCCGAACAAAGCCTTTTTCTTCGGGCAGGTACTTCGGTACGCCTTCGAGCTTGCGGGTCAGGCTGCCATCGGCGCCCTCGACGGTGGTGACATGCAGCACCGAGTCACGCGCGGTGACCGGCCAAGGCGTATTGAACTGGGTGTAGGTCCAGCTCTGATCGCCTTCGTGCTTGAGCAACTTCTGGGTCTTGCATTCGTGAATCCAGGCGCAAGCGCCTGGCACGTCTTCCTGCAACGCGCGCAGTTTGGCCAGGGTGGTCTTCATCAGGGTGACACCCTGGTAGGCCTTGTAGTCGGAGCCTGGCACTTCACTCAGGGAGACCTTGATACCGTCTTCGTTCTTGGCGACTTTCCAGTCTTCGGCCTGGGCGACCGAAGTGCCCAGAACAGCCGTCAAACCACAGAGCACAGCCATACGATGCAGCGAACCCATAATCTTATTCCTTATTGTTGAAGTTCCGTTCGTTGAACCCATCACGCCGCCGTCATTTGCTCCCACCAACCCAGCAATGTGATCGCTTCCTCACTGCTGCTTCCGCAGACTTCGACATCGGCTGCAAATGCTGAACACACGGCAGGACGTTCCGGATCACCGAAAATACTGCACAGGTTTTCTGTAGAAAGTTGTACGCAACGTTCTCCGGCGGCCTTGCCATTGGGCATGCCGGGAATCGGTGAACTGATGGAAGGGGCAATGCAACAGGCGCCACAGCCTTCACGGCATTTCATGACGACGAGCTCCTCGCGACGGGCGATGGGTTGAAGACGAGACACAGGGTAACCTTTAAAACAGTCGTTTTAAATTGCCTGGACCCAGGTTTTTTCGCTCAAACGAACGTGACTGACCAGTCTCCGACAAAGTGTCTGGACAACAGGTCACAGATGGACGGCAATTACCGCTTGAACTCGAATTCCAGCGCAGCGCCTTCGACTTCCCGACGCTCTTCGTTACGCAGTTGCAACTGCATTTCGTTACTGATCAGCCTTCCGTTGAGCTGGAACGGCGTGCTGCCGGCCTTGTCACCGAACATTTGCGGCAATACCGGATCGCGCCGTGGCAAGGGTACCGAACCGATCGGTTTAAATTCCTCGGCCATGTCCTCGGGCAGGCTCAAATCCAGATGGGCCGAAGGAAGTTTGGTCTTCACCACTTCACTGGCCTGTTTGGACTTGGAAGCAATTGGCGCGCGTTTTTTTACCTTGGCCGCTGTCTTTTTGACCGGTGCGGCTTTCCTGGCCGGTGCCGGTTGTTTCGAGGTGGCGTTGGCTGCCGGTTTTTCCTGGACGGGAGCTGCCATGAGGCCTTCTGCCTGAAAGGTCATCAGCAGGCATATCGATAGCCATACAGCGGGGACAATCGCTTTCATGGACCCAACGACGCAAACGGCAAGAGCCATATGCTCGCCTGTTGCACGCAACAAGACAAGCACGGCCTGCCCGGTCGGTCAAAAACCGCCGGCCGTTTCCTGACAGAGCTGGGTGGCAAGCATGCCCAGGGTCATCAATGCACGCTCGGCTTCCCGGTTCCAGGGGATGCCGCAGTTCAGCCGAATGCAGTGATTGAACTGTTCGGTGTTACTGAAGATCAGCCCCGGCGCGATGCTGATGCCCTGCTGCAGTGCGCGCACATGCAGTTCCTGAGTGTTGACCCTTCCCGGCAGACTGACCCACAGAATGAAGCCGCCGGTCGGCCGGGTCATCTGCGTGCCTTCCGGAAAATGCTGTTGCACCGCCAGCTGGAACGCGCTGAGGTTCTTGCGGTACTCCTGGCGGATGTAACGCAAATGCCGGTCGTAACCACCGTTTTCCAGATACGCTGCAATGCCCATCTGCGTGACGCTGCAGGCCGAATGGGTACTGAAGGTCTGCAAGCGCTGGATTTCCTGTTGGTACTTGCCGGCAATCATCCAGCCAATCCGCACGCCCGGCGACAGGGTCTTGGAGAAGCTCGAGCAATAGATCACCCGATCCAGCCGGTCGTAGGCCTTGAGCGATTTGGTGCGGCCCTGCTCGAACATCAGTTCGCCGTAGATATCGTCTTCGACAACCTGGATATCGAAATCCGAGGCCAGGCGCAGCAGTTGCTTCTGTCGCTCTTCGGGCATGGTGCCGCCCAGCGGATTGCTCAGACGAGTGGTCAGCACCAGCGCCTTGATCGACCACTGGTTGGCCGCCAGTTGCAGGGCTTCAAGGCTCATGCCGGTCGCCGGATCGCTGGGAATTTCGATGACCTTGAGGCCCAGCAGGTCAGCCAGCTGCAGCAAACCGTAGTAGGTCGGCGACTCGGCGGCGATCAAGTCGCCCGGCCGGGTCAGGACACGCAGGGACATCTGCAAGGCATCGACGCAGCCGTGGGTGATGACCACTTCCGAGGGATCGACCACCACGCCGGCATCGCGCATGCGAATCGCCACTTGGCGTCGCAAGGGTTCGAAACCGGGGCTGAACATGTAGCTGAAGGCCCGCGGACTATGGAAACGGGTGACTTTGGCCAATTGCTGATGCAGCGCCCTGACCGGTAGATAATCGACACTCGGTACTGCCGCGCCCAAGGGGAACACCCCCTCGCGGCGGGATTCGACCAGCACTTGCTGAATGATGCTACTGCGGGTGACCAGGCCGGGACGCTCGACCCTGGCGATGTCCGGCGTCGGCGCGGTCAGCGCGGGGGTCTGGTGCACGTAGTAGCCCGATTGCGGCCGGGCACGAATCAGCCCCTGATCCTCGAGATTGGCGTAGGCCTGCAACACCGTCGCATGGCTGACGTTGAGCTGCGAGCTCATCTTGCGTACCGAAGGCACGCGCTCCCCCGGTTGATAGACACCCCGGCGGATGTCTTCGGCCAGTTGTTGAGCAATACGTTGGTAAAGCAAGAGATTGGTCATGACGCAGCACTCGATTTCACGGGCATTTTATTCTTGTGTGAAACAATACCGGAACAGTTTAGAAGTGTACGGGGACAGTTGCCACAATAGTCGACAGTACAGTGCAGTGTCAGCAAAATCTGTACTGCTTTGTATGGCAGTTGGCAGGCGTAAAAAAACCCGGCGCTGCCAGGCAGGCCGGGTTGTAGGAGCAGGTGTAGGGATTGCTGATTAGCGAGCAGCGCCGAGCTGGCCTTTTTCATCGGAGAACACAATTTCCACCCGACGGTTCTGCGCGCGCCCCCGTTCCGAGGCATTGACGTCCACCGGGTATTCATCGCCGTAGCCTTCGACCTGGATGCGTTTGTCGTCGATGCCCAGGTCCATCAGCACGTTCGCCACCGATTGCGCACGGTCGCGGGACAGTTTGAGGTTTTCCTGCTTGCCGCCGGTACTGTCGGCGTAGCCTTCGATGCGCACGACGCGCTTGGGGTTGAGCTGCAGAAACTGCACGATCTTCAACACCACGCGGTTGGCCGAACTTTTCAACTCCGCTTCGCCGGTATCGAACAGCACATCGCCCAGCGTCATCACCAGGCCACGGTCGGTCTGGGTGGTGGCCAGCGCGAGAATCTGTTCTTCAAGCCATTTGCCCTGCTGTTGCACGCTGAGCAATTTGGATTCGCGCAGGGCCAGTTGCAGGCGCTGACGCTCCAGTTCGAGCTTCGCCGCGCGCTCTTCGTTGAGCACCTGGTTGGCGTGTTCACGGGCGATTTCGCTGTAGCGCTGGCTCAGATAAGCGTAATGCTGCACGTCGGATCCGCTGCCCCAGTAGCTGGACAGACGATCGGCGCGGGCCAGGGATTCACCGGCGCGAATCACATCCTTGGGCGCGATCCGCAGCACGTTGGCGTCTTCCTTGACCTTCTGGAAATCAACGCCGGCCTGCTGCAGCGCGGCCTCGCTGTGCTGGCCAGCACAGCCATGGAGGCTGGCGCAGCCTGCCAGGAGCAAACCGCCGATTACTTTGCGCTTGAGGCTCATTGGGCATCTCCCAGCTGCTTGCGCAAGCGGGTGATGCGGGTATTGAGCACGTTCAACTGTTCTTCACTCTTGCGGGTCAGGACCCGGGCTTCGGCCAGACGCGCGTCCAGCTCGGCCTGTTCGGCCCGCATGCGCGCATGTTTATAGGACTGATCGGCCATGTCACCCTGGGCACGGCTGAATTTTTCTTCGGCCAGTTTCAACTCCGGCACGTCGTCGGCGGTGGCACCCACAGCTTTTGCTTGTACAAGCGCCTGTTCGGTCAGGCGTATTTGTTCATTCGGCGCCGGATCGGCTGCACAACCCGCCAGAGCCAGAACGGCCAGGGCAGCGGAAAGAGGTCGAATACTCACTAAAAATCCCTACTGTTTTGGGGTACTGGCGGGTCGTTGCTGCTGCAGCTTCCAGCGCTCGACATTGCGCTGCAATGCGGCTTCCGTCAGTCCGGACGCGGCCAATTCTGTCATCTTTTTAGCCAGCTGTCCGCGTAACCACGGATCGTTGCAGGCGGAGTTATGGGAGACCGCGAGGAATAGACCGGGTTTGTCGACCGGCCGGGGTCGCGCGACCAGGTCGTTGGCCATGCTGAGTGCCTGTACGGCGGCCATGCCCGAGTAGCGGCCGGCGAGGACAAACTCGACCTCGCCCAACAGCAACTTCTGAAAGCCCTGGGTCAGGCTGGGCGTGCGCGTGAGGGTCAATTGCTGCTCGGCGAAGGTGCCGAATGCCGGGGTCAAACGAGCCTTTTGCGATAAAGCACCGGGATGACCGTGCAGGTCCTGTGCTTCGTTGTAGACCAGGGCCGAGTCTTTTCGGGTCCAGACCAGGTAATCATTTTCCAGCAACGGCGGATGAATGTAATCCAGGGATTCCAGTCCACTGACGGTCAACGGCGCATCGGCCAGCATGTCCATGCGCCCGCTGCGCACCTCGTCGAGGGCCTGGGCGCGTTTGCCGGCGTACAGCAGTTCGACCTTGATCCCCAACTCCCCCGCCACCTGCTGCAACAGATCGGCACTGGCGCCGATCAGGTGTTTGGGGTGCTGCGGGTCTTGCCACAGGTACGGCGGCGCATCCGGACTGCCGGTGACTATCAGGCGTTCACACTTGCCCGCGGCAACAGACAGCACCGGAAACATCGTCAGCCCCATCAGCATTGACCAGCCACATACGCGGCGCAGATCCATGGCAATACACTCCCCTAAAACCGGTTATATCCCCTGTAGGAACTGTGCAGGAGCTGTGTAGGAGCTGTCGAGTGAAACGAGGCTGCGATCTTTTCAGGTCCACTTGAGTCCCAAGCGAAAGATCAAAAGATCGCAGCCTCGTTTCACTCGACAGCTCCTACCAGCTCCTACCAGCGCGTACCAACGCGTACCAACGCGTACCAGCGCGTACAGGAAAAGCAAAAAAAAAGCCCGACCAAAAGGTCGGGCTCTTTATAAGTGAAGCCGCTGGATTAGACCAGCTTCTCCAGCTCAGGGATCGCTTCGAACAGATCCGCCACCAGGCCATAATCGGCCACCTGGAAGATCGGCGCTTCTTCGTCCTTGTTGATCGCAACGATCACTTTGGAGTCTTTCATGCCGGCCAGGTGCTGGATCGCGCCGGAAATACCGACCGCGATGTACAGCTGTGGAGCAACGATCTTGCCGGTCTGACCGACCTGCATGTCGTTGGGTACGAAACCTGCGTCGACCGCGGCACGGGAAGCACCGACGGCAGCGCCCAGCTTGTCGGCCAGGGCGTACAGGTGTTTGAAGTTGTCGCCATTCTGCATGCCGCGCCCGCCGGAAACGACGATCTTGGCAGCGGTCAGTTCCGGACGATCGGACTTGGCCAGCTCTTCGCCGACGAAGCTGGAAATGCCAGCGTCGTGAGCAGCAGCAACGGCTTCAACCGATGCCGAACCACCTTCAGCAGCCACCGGGTCGAAACCGGTAGCACGCACGGTGATGACTTTCACCGAAGCGTTAGACTGAACGGTAGCGATGGCGTTACCCGCGTAGATCGGGCGCTTGAAGGTATCGGCGCTTTCTACCGAGATGATCTCGGAGATCTGGTCGACGTCCAGCTGGGCAGCAACGCGCGGCAGGATGTTTTTGCCGTTGGAAGTGGCGGCAGCCAGGATGTGGCTGTAACCCTTGCCCAGCTCTGCTACCAAAGGCGCTACGTTTTCCGGCAACTGGTGAGCGTAGGCGGCGTTGTCGGCCACCAGCACTTTAGCCACGCCAGCGATTTTCGCAGCGGCTTCAGCCACGGCGCCAGCGCCCTGACCGGCAACCAGAACGTGGATATCACCGCCGATTTTGACGGCAGCAGCCACAGTGTTCAGTGTGGCCGGGGCCACTACTTTGTTGTCGTGTTCAGCAATAACCAAGATAGTCATTTAGATTACCTTCGCTTCGTTTTTCAGTTTCTCGACCAGTTCAGCCACCGACTTGACCTTGATGCCTGCGCTGCGTGCAGCCGGCGCTTCGACTTTAACGGTCTTGTTGGTGGAGGCGGTGGAAACGCCCAAAGCGTCCGGAGTCAGCACTTCGAGAGGCTTCTTCTTGGCTTTCATGATGTTTGGCAGGGACGCGTAGCGCGGCTCGTTCAAACGCAGGTCGGTGGTGACGATGGCCGGCAGTTTCAGGGAAACCGTCTGTGCGCCGCCGTCGACTTCGCGAGTCACGGCAACGCTGTCGCCGCTGATTTCGACTTTGGACGCGAACGTGCCCTGACCGTAGCCGCTCAGTGCAGCGAGCATCTGGCCAGTCTGGTTGTTGTCGCTGTCGATGGCTTGTTTGCCAAGGATCACCAGCTGAGGCTGTTCCTTGTCGACAACAGCCTTGAGCAGCTTGGCAACGGCCAGGGAGGTCAGATCTTCAGCGGATTCGACGAGGATGGCGCGGTCGGCACCCAGAGCCAGCGCGGTGCGCAGTTGCTCTTGAGCGGTGGACGGGCCAACGGAGACGACGACGATTTCAGTCGCAACACCTTTTTCTTTCAGGCGTACGGCTTCTTCCACTGCAATTTCGCAGAACGGGTTCATCGACATCTTGACGTTGGCGAGGTCGACGCCGGAATTGTCCGCCTTGACGCGAACTTTCACGTTGTAATCCACAACGCGTTTGACAGCTACAAGAACCTTCATGGATTCCTCGTTACTCTCCGGTGAAAAGAAAGTCGCCTAGGCGAACCTGGCGGTTTGATGCTCATCGGCGCAAGGGCACCTCTAAAAACGCTGGCAGGTGTATCGGGTGAACCTTGCTCACGAGGTTTATGACCGTTCGTCATGGTGACCGACGAGTCATTCGTTAGCGCAGCGTGTAAACTGCGCCCCTGGGGTCGCAACGCATCACCTTCTACTGCCACCGCCCTGTCTTTAGAGGTGCTCTTGAAACCAACAGTCAGCCTACGGCGAGCGCAAAACCGCCCGTATATTGACCGGAACACCTATTCCGGTCAATACGCCAAATGGGCCATTCATAAGCCGCGTGACTGTGATTTCTCTGGCTTTGCGCCGATTCAAACAAACGTTTGTATTGGACGCTGAGAGTGGTGTAGATATAATGCGCCACCTTAGAGAGAAAGGTGGTTTTATCGATTGTCCTTTTCCTGCATTGAGCAGGCATTCATGGATGCGACACCCAACCTCCAATTAGAAAAAAAACTGTTGAGCCTTGAGTAGGAGATAACCTGTGGAACGCGAATACATGGAATTCGACGTGGTCATCGTCGGTGCCGGCCCCGCGGGTCTTTCCGCCGCGTGCCGCTTGAAGCAGAAGGCCGCCGAAGCCGGTAAGGAAATCAGCGTCTGCGTGGTCGAAAAAGGCTCCGAAGTCGGTGCACACATTCTCTCCGGCGCGATCTTTGAACCCCGCGCCCTGAACGAACTGTTCCCGGACTGGAAAGCACTGGGTGCGCCGCTGAACACGCCGGTGGCCCGCGATGACATCTTCGTGCTCAAGAACGCCGACAGCGCGCAGAAAATCCCTGACTTCTTTGTGCCCAAGACCATGCACAACGAAGGCAACTACATCATCTCCCTGGGCAACCTGTGCCGCTGGCTGGCCCAGCAGGCGGAAAACCTGGGCGTGGAAATCTACCCGGGCTTCGCCGCCCAGGAAGCGCTGTTCGACGAGAACGGCGTGGTGCGCGGGATCATCACCGGCGATCTGGGCGTCGACCGCGAAGGTCAGCCGAAAGAAGGCCTGTACACCCCGGGCATGGAACTGCGTGGCAAATACACGCTGTTCGCCGAAGGTTGCCGTGGCCACATCGGCAAGCAACTGATCAAGCGCTTCAACCTCGACAGCGAGGCCGACGCCCAGCACTACGGCATCGGCCTGAAAGAAATCTGGGAAGTCGACCCAGCCAAGCATCAGCCAGGCCTGGTGGTCCACACCGCCGGCTGGCCGCTGGACATCATGGGCACCGAGAACACCGGCGGCTCCTTCCTCTATCACCTGGAAAACAACCAGGTGGTGGTGGGTCTGATCGTCGACCTGTCCTACAGCAACACCTTCCTGTCGCCCTTCGACGAGTTCCAGCGCCTCAAGCATCACCCGGTGCTCAAGCAGTACCTGGAAGGCGGCAAGCGCATCAGCTATGGCGCGCGCGCCATCAGCAAAGGCGGCCTGAACTCGCTGCCGAAAATGGTGTTCAAGGGCGGTGCGCTGATCGGTTGCGACCTCGGGACCCTGAACTTCGCCAAGATCAAGGGCAGCCACACCGCCATGAAGTCGGGCATGCTCGCCGCCGAATCCGTGGCCGAGGCGCTGTTTGCTGAAAAAGACGGCACCGAAGAGCTGACCACCTACGTCGACGCGTTCAAGAAGAGCTGGCTCTACGACGAACTGTTCGCCAGTCGCAACTTCGGCCCGGCGATCCACAAGTTCGGCGCCATCGTCGGCGGTGGTTTCAACTGGCTCGACCAGAACATCTTCGGCGGCAAACTGCCGTTCACCCTGCACGACACCAAGCCGGATTACGCGTGCCTGAAACTGGCGGCCGACTGCAAGAAGATCGACTACCCGAAACCGGACGGCAAGCTCAGCTTCGACAAATTGAGTTCGGTGTTCATCTCCGGTACCAACCATGAAGAAGAACAGCCGTGCCACCTGAAGCTGACCGATCCGAGCATCCCGATCGCCAAGAACCTGCCGCTGTACGATGAACCTGCCCAGCGTTACTGCCCGGCCGGTGTGTACGAAGTGGTGACCAAAGAAGACGGCGAGAAGCGCTTCCAGATCAACGCCCAGAACTGCGTTCACTGCAAGACCTGCGACATCAAGGACCCTGCACAGAACATCACCTGGGTGGCGCCGGAAGGCTCTGGCGGCCCGACTTATCCGAACATGTAAGTCGCAGCGCTGAACATCAAGGCTCCCGGAATGGGGGCCTTTTTGTTGCCTGCGATTCCCGACAACAACACAAAACCCTTGTAGGAGCTGGCTTGCCAGCGAAGGCGGCGGCACATCCGACATTGATGTGACTGACAGGACGCTTTCGCTGGCAAGCCAGCTCCTACAGGGGATGTGCGGTGGATCAGGCGGCGCGTTCGTCGCCGGGATTGCGCTCGAAGTAGCGCTTGTACTCACGGCTGAACTGCGACGTGCTCTGATACCCCACCCGATGCGCCACCTGCGCCACGCCCAGCCCCTCGGCCACCAGCAAGGTCTGCGCCTTGAGCAGGCGCAGGCGCTTCAAGTACTGCACCGGTGACAACAAGGTGCTGCGCTTGAAATGCTCGTGAAAGGTCGACGCACTCATGTTCGCGCAACCGGCCAGGGTTTCGACGTTCAACGGCTCGGTGTAATGCGCATGCAGATGACTGAGCGATGCCGCGATCCGGGCGAACTGTCCGTGCTGCTCGACCAGTGCCCGCAATACATCGGCTTGCGGTCCGCGCAAGGCGACGAACAACAACTCGCGCAATCGGGCCTGCCCCATCACCTGGCATTCCAGCGGATCGTGCAGGCAACGCAGCAGCCGTTCCACACAGCCACGCATCGCGTCGTCGAGCACCGCCGAGGTCATGGACTCCGGTGTCTGCGCAGCAATCGTGCGTCCCGACACCAGCCCCATGGCCAACACCAATTCACCGAGCAGCACCCGGTCGATGGCGATGGACACCCCGAGCATCGGCCCATCCGGTGCCGAAAACGTCTCGCACTCGAACGGTACCGGCAGTGCCTGGATCAGATAATGCCCGGCACCGTACTCCAGCGTACGCGGCCCCAGATACGCCAGTTTGCTGCCCTGGGCGATGATCACCAGGCTCGGCTCGTAGATCTGCGGGCCACGGGCCACATCACAACTGGCGCGCAGAACCTGAACACCCGGCAATGGGGTGGGCGCGAAACCATCGCGAGTGGTCAGCGGCTGGATCAATGAAACCAGGGTGGCATTGGCATCGAGATGACGGGTCAACAGCATGGGCAGCTCTTCACAGAAAAAGTCGCGGAAATCGGCATGAAAGCATCATCGCAGGTCTGCTGGCCAATGCGACTCCGCCGCGGCGCATGCCGGAGGATTAGGCATGACATCCGGAGGAATCACCATGGCCGGTCGTGGGTACGGCGCCCAGAATTCACCCCCTCACCTGTCACTGCTCTGCGAGGTTCCTCATGTACACCGCCATCGGCTATGCCGCCCAATCGGCCACCACGCCCCTCGCCCCCGTGAAATTCGAGCGCCGCAGCCCTCGGGCCGACGACGTTGCCATCGATATTCTGTACTGCGGCGTCTGCCATTCCGACATCCACCAGGCACGCAACGAGTGGGGCATTGCCGTTTACCCACTGATGCCCGGCCACGAGATCGTCGGCAAAGTGACCGCCATCGGTGCGAACGTCATCCGACACAAGGTCGGCGACCTAGTCGGTGTCGGCTGCATGGTCGATTCCTGCCGCAGCTGCGAAGCCTGCCAGTCGAATCTCGAACAATACTGCCTCGAAGGTCCGACCATGACCTACGCCACTCCGGACCGGATCGATGGCAGCAACACCATGGGTGGCTATTCCGACAGCATCGTGGTCAGCGAACACTTCGTCGTGCGCATCCCGGAAAAACTCGACCTGGCCAGCGCCGCGCCGATCCTCTGCGCCGGCATCACCACCTACTCGCCGCTCAAGCACTACGGGGTGAAGGCCGGTGACAAGGTCGGGATTCTCGGCATGGGTGGCCTCGGCCACATGGGCATCAAGTTCGCCAAGGCCATGGGCGCCGAAGTGACGCTGTTCACCCGCTCGGCGAGCAAGGCCGAAGAAGCTCGCCGTCAGGGCGCGGACCACGTGATCGTGTCCACCGATGCCGAACAGATGAAGGCCGCGGCCGGTCATTTCGACTTCCTGCTGGACACCATCCCGGTGCAGCACGACCTCAATCCCTACCTCGACACCCTGCGTTTCGACGGCGTGCACATTCTGGTGGGCCTGATCGAACCGGTCGAGCCGCCGGTGCATGCGGGCAAGCTGGTGATGAGCCGTCGCGTATTGGCCGGCTCGCTGATCGGTGGCATTGCCGAAACCCAGGAAGTGCTGGATTTCTGCGCCGAGCACGACATCACTTGCGACATCGAAATGCTCGACATCCGCCAGATCAACGAGGCTTACAGCCGCATGATCGCCGGTGATGTGAAGTACCGCTTCGTGATCGACATGGCGACGCTGAAGATCTAAACCTTCAGGCCTAACTCCGCAGACAGCCGGGCTGTGACCCCTTTGATCAGGGGGATCAGCTCGGCCATTTTTTCCAGCGGCATGTAGGGCACGGTGCTGGCGATACTGATGCCAGCGACAATGCGCCTGGAGGCATCGCGGATCGGCGCCGCCACACAGCGGATCGACGGTTCGTTGTCTTCCAGATCGAAGGCGTAGCCGCCCGCCACATACTCCAGCATGCGCTGCTGAAACTGCTCCCAGGACTGCTCCGGGTGCTGCGGCCAGAATAGATTTTTCCCACCCGCCGGCAGGCTGACTTCGTACAGCCGCTGCCATTCTTCCTGCGTGTCATCCAGCATCAGCGCCTTGCCGATCCCGGTACGCGCCAACGGCATGCGGTGGCCGACCCGCGAACGCATTTCCGGGCCGTTGCGCCCCGGATTCTTGTGCAGATAGAGCACCTCGTCGCCTTCACGAATCGCCAGGTGGATGGTGTCGCCGGTCAATGCCGACAACTCATCCAGGTACGGCCCGGCCAGGGTCACCAAGGGCAGTTCTTCGCGCGCCTGGAAACCCAGCTCGATCAGCTTGGGCCCCAACAGATAGCCGATTTGCGGCACCACCCGCAGGTAACGCTCATCCACCAGACAGCTGGCCAGACGATGGGTGGTGCTGCGCGTGGTGCCGATCAGCCGGGCGATTTCCTTGAGATCACGGGCGCCACTGGCCACCGCCTGAACCACCCCCAGGCCGCGAAGCAGTGTCTGGGTGCCGGTCGGCGCGGCGTCCTTGGCGATTTTCGGGGCGTCTTCCTGCATATCCAGCCTTTACCGTTGAGCGAGTGAACGGGCGGCATTATGGTCGCCCGACGGCTGCAACTACAACTTGATACGCTCGACCTTGCCCACCAGCAAGATGTAGGAAAGCGCGCCAATCAACGCCAGCACCGAGATATAGGTGATCGCCGGGGCGAACGAATCACCGGTGGCGAGGAAACCGATGACGATGGGCGTGGTGATGGCCGACAGGTTGCCGATAAAGTTGAACACCCCGCCGGTCAGTCCCAGCAAACGAGCCGGGGCCAGGGTCGATACCAGCGACCAGGTGATCGAAGCCAGCCCGTTACCGAAAAACGCCAGCGCGAGAAAGGCAATCACCAGCGGGGTCGACTCGACGAAGTTGGCGCCGATGATCGAGGTGGAAATCAACAGGCCGCCTATGATCGGCAACTTGCGGGCAAAACCCACCGTGTAGCCGCGCCGGATCAACCAGTCAGAGAAGAACCCCGAACACAGCACGCCGACGAAGGCGGCGAGAAACGGCAGCGATGCCAACAGGCCGGACTTGATGAAGTCCATGCCGCGATACTTCACCAGGTAGGTCGGAAACCACGTCAGAAAAAACCACAGGGTCGAGTTGAGGCAGAACTGGCCGAGGTAGATGCCCCAGAGTTTGCGTTTGCTGAGGACGATGCCGAGGTCGATCCAACTGAATTTCGCCTTGGCCTTGGCGGTTTCGGCCTGGATATCCACCAGCCCGCCGCCCTCGCGGATCAGCTCGATTTCAGCCTCGTTGGCGCCCTTGAAATCCCGCGGCTCGCGATACACCGCGTACCAGATCACCGCCCAGAGAATCCCCACCGCACCGGTGCTGACGAACACCATGTGCCAGCCGTATTGATGCTGCAACCAGGCCAGTACCGGGGTGAGAAATGCCAGGCCGACAAATTGCCCGGAGGTATAGAAACCGATGGCGGTGGCACGCTCACGCTCAGGGAACCACGTCGTCACCACACGGCTGTTGATCGGATAGGCAGGCGCTTCCAGCGCACCGACCGCCATGCGCAAGACGAACAGCGCGATGAAGCTGGCAGCAAAGCCGAGCATCACCGTGGCGATCGACCACAGCAGCAGCGCGACACTGTAGAGAATCCGCGGCGGGACGCGATCCACCAGCCAGCCGCCGGGGATCTGCATGGCGGCGTAGGTCCAGCCGAACGCAGAGAAGATCAGCCCGACATGGATCGGATCGATCCCCAGTTCGCTGGTCAGCGCCGGGGCGGCAATCGACAGGTTGCTGCGGTCCAGGTAGTTGATCACCACGGTGATGAACAGCAGGACCATGATGAAAAAACGCTTGCGACTGGGCGTCACCAACGACGCCTGCCCGGTGAGGGTTTGCGGTTGCATGGGGGGTGCCTCTTTTTATGTTTATTAAGGGCGATTTGAAGACTTGCGCTGAACCCCTGTAGGAGCGAGGCTTGCCCGCGAAGGCGTCAGTGATGGCGCCGCCGACAGTCAGATAGACCTAGGCGTGGCCTTCGCGGGCAAGCCTCGCTCCTACGGGGATCACTCCGTGATCACCACTCGGCAAAACTGCCATCGGCATGGCGCCAGATCGGGTTGCGCCAGCGGTGGCCGACCGCCGCGCGTTCGATCACGTATTCCTCGTTGATCTCGATCCCCAGGCCCGGGCCGTTGGGGATCTTGACGAAGCCTTTGTCGTAGTCGAACACCCGTGGATCCTTGACGTAATCCAGCAGGTCGTTGCTCTCGTTGTAGTGGATGCCCAGGCTCTGCTCCTGGATGAATGCGTTGTAGCAAACCGCATCCAGTTGCAGGCACGCCGCCAACGCAATCGGGCCCAGCGGGCAATGCAGCGCCAGCGCCACGTCGTAGGCTTCGGCCATGTTGGCGATCTTGCGGGTTTCGGTGATGCCGCCGGCGTGGGAGGCATCGGGCTGGATGATGTCGACGTAGCCTTCGCTGAGCACGCGCTTGAAATCCCAGCGCGAGAACAGCCGCTCACCCAGGGCAATCGGTGTACTGGTGAGCGGCGCCAGCTCCTTCAATGCTTCGTAGTTTTCGCTGAGCACCGGCTCTTCGATGAACATCAGTTTGTACGGATCGAGCTCCTTCATCAGCACCTTGGCCATGGGTTTGTGCACCCGGCCATGGAAGTCGACGCCGATGCCGACGTTCGGGCCCACCGCGTCGCGCACGGCGGCGACGTTGGCCAGGGCCAGGTCGACCTTCTCGAAGGAATCGAGGAATTGCAGCTCTTCGGTGCCGTTCATTTTCACCGCGGTGAAACCACGTCCGACCGCTTCTTTCGCCGCGCGAGCGGTGTCCGCCGGCCGGTCGCCGCCGATCCAGGAGTAGACGCGGATCTTGTCGCGCACCTGGCCGCCGAGCAAATCACTGACCGACACACCCAGGGCCTTGCCTTTGATGTCCCACAGCGCCTGGTCGATACCGGCCAGTGCGCTCATGTGAATCGCCCCGCCACGGTAGAAACCGCCGCGGTAGAGTACGGTCCAGATATCTTCGATGTTGCGTGGGTCTTTGCCGATCAGGTAGTCGGACAATTCTTCGACGGCAGCAGCGACCGTGTGGGCGCGACCTTCGACCACAGGCTCGCCCCAACCGGTGACGCCCTCGTCGGTTTCGACCTTGAGGAAGCACCAGCGCGGTGGAACGATGAAGGTGGTCAGTTTGGTGATTTTCATCTCTGCTCTCTTTTTATCAATGCAGCTCTTATAGATGTAGCGCTTGCAGCGCCAAACAGTCTTAGCGAAGGGCTTTCCAGGCAGCCACGTAGGCCTTGGCGTTCACCGCCACTTCCTCAGGTGTCATGCCCGGCTTGAACAACCCGGAACCGAGGCCGAAGCCTTTGACGCCCGCGTCGATAAACACCTGCATATTGTCCGGCGTGATTCCACCGACCGGCGCCAGAATCGTTCCGGCAGGCAATACCGCGAGCCAGGCTTTGACGACGGCCGGCCCCATCTGCTCGGCCGGGAACATCTTCAGTACGTCGGCGCCCTCGGCCAATGCAGCAAAGGCTTCCGTCGGCGTCGCCACACCCGGCGACAGGAACAACCCCGCCGCCTTCGCTGCACGCAACACCTTGGGATCGCTGTGGGGCATGACGATCACCTGGCCGCCTGCGGCTTTCACCTGCCCGACCTGTTCCGGCGTCAGCACCGTGCCCGCGCCGATCAGGCAGTCGGCAGGCAAGGTACTGCGCAGGATGCGGATACTTTCGTACGGCTCGGGGGAATTGAGCGGCACCTCGATGACGCGAAATCCGGCGGCATACAGGACTTCGCCGATGGCCGCCGCCTCTTGCGGGCGTAGACCCCGCAGGATCGCGATCAGACCGTTTTGCGCCAGTGCTTGCTTGAGCATGTCAGACCTCCATTCAGGTTTAACGGGATGGGTTTGCAGCGATCAGTCCGGCGGCGACCGCCAGCTGCCACAACCCGCGTTCGGTGGCCTGCTCGGCCAGGGTTACCCGGGCAAAACCGCAGGCTTCGAGTGCCCGGCTGTAGCGGGCACACAGTTGGGCGTTACCGATGAGGATGATCGAGGGCAGATGCACGGTGTTGCGGCGCCGGCGCTGTACGTTGGCCAGGGCCGACAGCTCATGGCCGATCAGCAGGCCGGACAGGTAATCCGGTTGCGCGCTGGCACTCAGTTCGCCGGTCAGCCCAAGGCTGCGGGCGCTGAACAAGGTCGACAGCGGACCGATCTCGCCGTCCGCCGACAAGGCCACCTGCACCCCGCGATCGAAGGCTGCGCCATCGAAAGACGCACCGCGTTGCTGGGTGCGTCCCAGAATGCTGTGTTCGCTGAGCACGGCGAAGATTTCGCCGGTCATGAAGGTATCGAAATGCACGATGCAGCCGTCGGCGACTTGCACCCATTTCGAATGACTGCCCGGCAGGCCGATCAACAGATCGTTGCCGCAATCCACTGGCAGGTTTTGCAGCACGCCCAACACTTGGGTTTCTTCGCCGCGCATCACATTCGGTAAAGACGAGCGCTGGATAACGCCCGGCACGATGTGCACATCGATACCGCGAGTACTGCGCAGGGTGTGCAGGGAGGTGCCGAGACTGGCGACGTTTGCCGGGGTATCGCGATAGGCCGCTTCGCACCAGCCCTGGGCGCTGCCGACCATGCCGCAGGCAATCACCGGCAAATCGGGCTGCGCGTCGAGCCAGTCACCGCAGGCCTCATCGAAGGCCAGTTCAAAACCATCGGTGCATTCCCGACCGGCGACGATTCGTGGCGCTTTGGGCAGCTGCATGATGCCCGAGGACAGCGAGCGCTGTTCGAGCACTTGGCCATCCTGGCCCAGTTTGTAAGCACGTAATGAGGTTGTCCCCCAATCGAGCGCGATCAATTGCGCCAGCATCGATTCACCTGTTTTGTTTTTTGGCAGTGAGTGAGCTGGACTATAAACCCGGACGAGGGATAATCTCAATATATAAATATGCATCCCATATATTGGGCTAAAGGCAAAAAAGATCGCAGCCTTCGGCAGCTCCTACAGGGATCGTGTTCGGGCGCGATGTAGCGGCGCACACTGAATCTGTAGGAGCTGCCGAAGGCTGCGATCTTTTACGGGGTCAGTTACCCGAAGCGAAATCTCTCAACACCGCCCCATCCATCCGATACCGCACCCACTCCTCCTGCGGCTGCGCGCCGAGGGATTGGTAGAAGTCGATCGCCTGTTTATTCCAGTCCAGCACGCTCCACTCGAACCGCCCGCAATCATTGGCGCAGGCGATTTTTGCCAGATGGCGCAATAAGGTCTTCCCCGCGCCCCCACCGCGCTGTTGCGGGGTGATGTAGAGGTCTTCGAGGTACAGGCAGTTGCTGCCAAGCCAGGTGGAATAACTGAAAAAGAACACCGCAAAGCCGATCGGCGACCCGTCGCGCAGGCAGACCAGACCGTGGGCCGTGGCGCCTTCGCTGAACAGGCTGCGCTCGATGTCGGCGACGCTGGCGATGACTTCGTGGCGGGCACGTTCGTAGTCGGCCAGTTCAGTGATGAACGCGAGGATTTGCGGTGCATCGCTGGGGGTCGCCGGGCGAATCTCGATGGTCATGGACGTGCCTTCGTCAAAATTGAAAACGCCATACTATGTCGCTGCGCATGTTGTGGCGAGAGAGCTCGTTCCCTCCCACAAAATCTGTCCTGCCGTTTTGAACCGTTCGTCGTTCATCAGGCACCAATCCAAATCGGCACCGGACCAATATCAGGTAAGGACTCTCAATCGAAAATGGAGACACCACCATGATCACGTCCAGGTTGTCCGCCCTCGCTCTCGCCACCCTGATGTCCTGCGCCGCTTCCGCCGCCACCACCGCCTCCGGCACCGGCCCGACCAACCCGGTCGAAAGCCCTAAAGCTCCCGCCATCCAAAGCGCACCCGGCATGAACACCAACGGTACGGGCGTCGACAGCAGCCTGCCGCCCTCCACCGGCACCGACCCACGGACTCAGGGCAATGACGCGGGCCGTCAAGGTGGCATGAACCAGCCGGACACCCGGACACCCGATAACGCCGGCACCGGCGTCGGCTCGAAAACCACCACCGGTGGTTCCGGTTCCGAAGGCGGTGCCAGTCAATAGTTCGCCCACGCGAGCGCCTTATCCACCTGCATAAAGAGGTAAGCATGAACGTCGACAAAAGCCTTGAGAAAGAAGTCCTGACCCGCCTGTTGCACGCCCACCCGAGTGGGCTGGGCAAGGAGGTCCTGGACAATTACCGGGGGGAGAAAGTCGTGGCCAGCACCCTCGCCACGCTGCAGGAACGCGGGTTGATTCAGCACGGTCACGTGACCTTCAACGAGGCCGGTGAACACGCGCTCAACTTGCCGATCAAACTCAGTGCTGCCGGGGTTGAAGCAGCGCGCAAGCTGGACATCTAACCGTGTAGGAGCTGCCGCAGGCTGCGATCTTTTGCCTTTGAATGCCTGAAGATCGCAGGCTCCGCCAGCTGCTACGGATATACATCCTGAAGCAAGGAGAAATCCCATGCCTCGTGGAAGCAAAGACAAGTACACCGCCGAACAGAAGCGCAAGGCCGAGCACATCGAAGACAGCTACGAGAAAAAAGGTGTCTCCAAAGATGAAGCAGAAGCTCGCGCCTGGGCGACGGTCAACAAGCAGTCGGGTGGCGGTGAGCGCAAAGGGGGATCTGGACGCAAGAAACCGGCGAGCGCCAAGTCCGAAGATCGCAAGGAATCATCCCGACGCGCAGTGGCCAGCCGTGAGGGTCATTCGCGCAACAGCAAGGCTTCGCGCGATACCCAGACCGTGGACAGTTTGAGGAAGGAAGCCACGACGAAGAAAATTCCCGGGCGCTCGAGCATGCGCAAGCAGGAGTTGATCGAGGCGTTGCGCAAGGCTGGATAAGGACAGGATTTGTATTGGATTCCAGGGCCCCATCGCGGGCAAGCCCGCTCCCACAGGTATCGAGTGTGTTCACAAATTTTGTGTCCACACCAGACACCTGTGGGAGCGGGCTTGCCCGCGATGGCGGTAGATCAGACGCCGGAGATGTTGCTGATCAACTCGTCCACCTCAGCCGTCCCGGGCGATGTCGCCGGCCCCCACCGGGTCACCGCCAATGCCGCCGCCGCATTCGCCCGCCGCGCCGCCTCAACCGCCGACAACCCCTGCGCCAACCCGGCCACAAACACCCCGGCATGAGCATCGCCCGCACCATTGCTGTCCACCGCCTCGACCTTGAACCCCGGCACATGCCGGTGATCGCCGTGCAGACTGATCCAGCACCCTTGCGGCCCATCGCGCACCACTGTCAGCACCTCGGCCGGCAGATGTTCAGCCAACCGGTTCAATGCCTCGCCGATATCCGACGCTCCGGTAAACCGCAGCGCCTCGACACTGTTGCTGGTCCACAGATCAATGCGCGGCAGCAAGGCCTGCATCAACGGCGCATCCGGCGAATCCACCAACGGCCCCGGATCGAACACCACCTTGATCCCGCTCGGCAACGCCAGCACCCAATCCACTAGCGCCTGCGCCTTGCCGCAATGCAACAGGCTGTAGCCACTGACGTAGACATAGTCGCCCGCTTCGGCCGGCACACTCGCCAAGTCCTCGGCGGTCAATTCGCCCTCGGCACCGATATAGGAAATGAAACTGCGCTCGGCCGATGCGTCCGTCACCGCAACGCACAGCCCGGTATCGCGCTCGGCGCGGTCAGCGATGCCGAGGCGGATGCCTTGCGCGTTCATCGCCTCACGAGCCAGATCGCCGAAACGTCCGGTGCCGTGGCGCCCCAGGTAAATCACCGGCAAACCGTTACGCTGCGCGGCAGCCATCACATTGAAGCCGCCGCCGGCTTCGAAACGGGCGGATTGCGCCAGCACGTCACCGCCCGGCTGAGGCAGTTTATCCACGGCCATGACCAGGTCGATGATGACCTGGCCGGTATGCAGCAATCTAGGCATGAGCATTCTCGATCCGCGCGGCGCGACGATCCTTCGCCCCACCGAGTACAGCGTAAATCCCGCCGGCCACCAGGAACGTCACGATCCAGCCCAGGCCGTTATGGCCCAGCCAGGAGTCGGACAGGAAGCCGCGGAACCAGACGTTCTGTTCGGTGGTGCCGAGGGTGGTGAAGCTGAAACCCAGCACGATCGCCACCGCCCATGCACCGAACGCACGCCACTCGACGCCGCCGCGATACCAGTAGGCGCTGCTCGGGCTGACGTCCAGCAGGTCCTTGGGGCTGTAGTAGTGACGATGAATCAGGTCGACCACGAAGATCCCGACCCACGCCGTGATCGGCACTGCCAGCAGCGAAATGAAGGTAATGAACGGACCGTAGAAGCTGTCCGCAATCAGCATGAAGTAGATCGAACCGGCGAAGATCGCGACGATATCGACCACCACGGCGTAGACGCGCTTGACCTTCAGGCCGAGGGTCAAGGTGGTCAGACCGGCGGAGTACACCGACAGGTTGTTCGACAGCAGCAGCCCGCCGAATGCGGTAATCAGGTACGGCACGGCCATCCAGGTCGGCAGCATGTCGCGGATCGCGACGATCGGATCGGTGGCCGAGGCCAGGTCGTTGTTGCCCACCGACAGCAGCCCGCCGAGGGTGATCAGCAGGACCAGCGGGATCCCCGCACCGAACGCCGCCGACGCCACCAGGCGCACGGCCTTGACGCTGCGGTGCTGGTAGCGCGACATATCGGCACCGGCGTTGGCCCAACCGATGCCGGTGCCGGCGGCCATGGTGCCGATACCGATGATCATGGCGCTCAGCGGTGCCGGCGTGGCGTTGAACACCGCGCTCCAGTCGATGGTGGCGCAGAGGAAACCGCCCACCAGAATGTTCAGCGCACCGAACACATAGGTCGCCCACTTCTGGATCACCAGCAACGTCGCGTGGCCGAGGCCGGAGACCGACAACGTCAGCAGCACGAAAATCGCGATGAACACCAGGGTCAGCAGCGGTGCGCTTTTGGCTTCCACCGGCGAACCGAACAGGATCGAGCACAGCGACAGCAGTACGAAGGCGGCAGTGGTGGTGTTGACGGTTTCCCAGCCCAGACGCGACATCAGCGAGACCAGGGTCGGGCCGATATTGCCGCGTACGCCGAAGATTGCTCGCGACAGGGTCAGGCTCGGGGCCCGGCCCCGCCGGCCGGCGATGGAGATGATGCCGACCACCGCAAACGAACCGGCGGCGCCAAGGATCGCGACGATGATCGCCTGCCAGATCGCCAGGCCGCGAAACGCCACGAGGGTCGCGCCCAGCGGCAGGCCGAGGATGGAAATGTTGGCGGCAAACCAGACCCAGAACAGTTGCAGCGGATGGCCGTTGCACTCCGCCTCCGGCACCGGTTCGATGCCCCGGGTTTCCAGTTGCCCGGCGCTTGGCCCGGCGGTCGATGAACTCATGAAAAAAATACTCCTGTTGCCTTTGTTGTGGTTGTGGGCAATTTCGGAAGACGAAACAACATCCCGGCAGTCCTGGCCGTGTTCGTGCGTTCCATTGCGGTGAAAAAATTTGAGTGCGCGGCGCGCCCATCGCGGGCAAGCCCGCTCCCACAGGTACGGTATGTACCTTCAGGCTTGCATTATTCCTGTGGAAGCGGGCTTGCCCGCGAAGGCGTCAGTCCAGTCAGCGCAGAGCCAACAGTCCTCTCACCAACGGTTCTAACTCCAACGAGTTAACCGCTTTAACCTGCTCGATCATCGCCGCCGGCCAGCTCTCCAGCCCCAGACAGGCCCCGAGCATCGCCCCGAGAATCGCCGCGATGGTATCGGTGTCACCCCCCAGGCTCGCCGCCATGCACAGCGCTTCGAAGGCGTTCATTTCGCCAACGGCCACTTGCTGAGCCAGGGCAAACGACACCACCACCGATTCCTGAGACGCCACCGAGGTGCCGATCACGTCATACAGCAAATCGGCGAGCATCGCCCGATCGCTGTCGACGCTGAGGGTCCGCGCCCAACTGATGCGCGAAGCGATGCGTCCGCCCGCGACCCAGTGGCCATGCCCTTGCGCTTGCAATGCCATTTGCTGGCCAAGGTTCAAGGCCTCGCCCAGGTCCATCCCGTTGACCCCGGCCGAGATCACCGCCGCCACCGCCGCCGCACTGGAAATGCCCAGCGTGGTGTTGTGGGTGACCTGGCAGGCCTGCACCACGGCCTGGATGAAAGGTTCAGGATCGGCGACATCCACCGCGATCCCGACTGGCGTGATGCGCATGGCCGCGCCATTGGTGGTGCCGTAGCGCCCCGCCTCTTCCGGTGTGTGTCCTGCGAGGATCATCTCGATCGCCCGCTTGGTCGACGGGCCGAGCAAATCCTGCGAGCCCTTGGCCTGCATCCCGGCTTCCCACTCGATCAGCCGCCGGGCAAGCCTCGACGGTTCGATCCGGCCCTCGCCCTCGACCAGCAATTGACCCACCAGAATCGCCTGTTCGGTGTCGTCGGTGATCGAGCCCTTGGGCATGTTCGCGGCGATCGGCTGATCCGGGCCGGCGTCCTGCAAATCGGTGATTTCGCCGAAGCGCGCCTTGATCTCGGCGCGGCTCAGGGATTGCGTCGGCATGCCCAGCGCATCGCCCAGGGCCAGTCCGTAAAAAGCGCCCAGGGCACGGTTGAGTGCGGTCATTGCGAATGTCCAAATTGCAGGTGCAGGCGAAAATGCACCGGGTCGAGCAGGCTTTCGACCTGCTCCATGAAGCGGTTTTTCCGGTCGTAGGTGGTGCGCAGGGCTTTGAGAAATACCGTGCCTGGCGGACGGCCCAGCAGTTCGGCGTCTTCGGCACTCAGGGGTTCGGCGCCGATCCATTGATCGCCGCGCTCGCCGATGTAGCCGTAGGCGGCCAGGGTGATGGTCAGGGAGTTATCGATCAGGCCGACCCGCGGCAGGCTTTCCAGGCCTCCGGTGGCGGGCATCAGTGAGCGTTCGAGGGAGACCAGCTTGCCGTCGGTGGAGCGGCGGCGTCGGTCGAGGGTGATGAATTGGTCGGTGCCGAAACGCGGCAGCAGGTCAGGACGGGTCACCGCCTCCAGCCGCAGCACTTCGGTATTGATCAGCGCCCCGCTGTCGGCCAGGGCCTGGGCCCAGCCGCTGCGTTGATCGAGCACCACACCGTCGAAGGTGACGATGGAGCCGACCCCGCTTTGCGTCGCGATGTATTTGCGCCGTTTCAATTCGGCCAGGGCTTCGCGCAGCGTGCCCCGGCTGACCTTGAATTCTTGAGCCAACTGATGCTCCCCCGGCAGATGAAAGCCGTCCTCCATGAGGCCGCTTTCGATGCGCCGGATGAGTTCGTCGACCACCCGTTGTTTCTTGTCAAATCGTACCTGTCTAATCATGTACAGCGTGATAACCGAAACGAGGTGGGGCGGGCAAGGAATATTTCAGGGAAGTGATGGGAGGGGTCCAGGCGTAGATCAGTGAAGATGCGTTGCGTCAGTGACGCAGCCTTCGCTGCGGTGCGGCGATCCGACAAGCCAGCGCCTGCAGGTCAAGTGTCGTGCCCGGATTATGCGGCCGACATATAACCTGTGGGAGCGGGCTTGCTCGCGAAAGCGGTCTGTCTGACACATAAATGTTGGATGTGCCGGCGCTTTCGCGAGCAAGCCCGCTCCCACAGGGTTATGTGTCAGGGCTCCAGGCCGATGGGGAAGAATTCGCCACCACTCCATACACCCAGCCAGCGCTGCCCGTCGATCTCTCGGGTCACGGCCAGTTCCACCAGCTGATAGAACACGTTGCGGTGGATCAGCGCTTCAAGGTTGGTGCGCACATGTACATAGGGGGCCGGCTCTTGCGTCACCGGGTCGATCACTACCCGCATCGGGTGTTCGGCACCGGCCTCGGCGGTTTCCTCGACATTGGTGGTGAAGCGCAAGACCTGCGCCTCACCCTCGCCTTCCACCTCCACGGCAATCGCCACGAAAGGCGCATCGTCGACCTTGATGCCGACTTTCTCGACCGGGGTGATGAGGAAGTAGTCATCGCCGTCGCGACGCATGATGGTGGAGAACAGCTTGACCATCGGCTTGCGCCCGATCGGCGTGCCCAGGTAGTACCAGGTGCCGTCGCGGGCGATGCGCATGTCGATGTCGCCGCAGAAGTCGGGATTCCACAGGTGGACCGGTGGCAAGCCTTTGGTTTTGGGGATTTGCCCCAACAGGTCGTTGGCTTTTTGCGGGCCACTCATGGCGTTCTCCTTTTGAGTTACTGGTCGCTGAGCCCCAGCAAGCTACGAGCATATTGCTCCAGCGGCGGGCCCATCAGGTCTTCCGGCTTGGTATCGTGGAACGTCAGCAAACCGCCACGACTCTTGATACGTGCAGTATCAATCAAATACTGGGTGCTGGTCTCGATCAACATGATCTGAATGACGCCACTGTCGATACCGAGTAGATCCACGGCTTCCTGATCGAGCCATTCGTCCGAGTTGCCGATACGGTCATCGGACTTGGCAAAGCGGGTATACAGCAGGTAATGCGCACCGGCGGCTCGGGCTTCGCCCATCGCCTGATCGAGACCTTCCGGCACACGGGCACGGCGCACCATCGGGAAGTATTCGATAAAGCCATCGAAGGCGACTTCGGCGATCACGTTGGGTCGTGGATAGGCACTGCCTGGGGGTGCGAAGGCGCCTTGGGCGATGTAGACGAAGGAGTCCGGCTGAATGCGCAGATTATTGGCTCGGTGGCTGTCGCTATGGTCGAGCAGGCCCGCGTCGCTCATGTGGTAGCGAGTGCCTTCGGCCATGTCGCTGACCTTCATGCAGCCACCCAGCGCCAAAATGGCCAGCAGCAAAACCAGGCTACGCATCCTTCCCTCCAGAGGCCGGTGACGGAAAACCGGCGAATGGGCAGAGGATGCAGCTTCCGCGCCAGTCCGTGGGGCCATCAATATTTCGAGTCGAGAATCTGTGGCGAGGGAGCTTGCTCCCGCTCGGCTGCGCAGCAGCCGTAAACCAGCGAATACGCTATGCCTGACACAACGCGGGGAATGGTTTTGGGGCCGCTTCGCGACCCAGCGGGAGCAAGCTCCCTCGCCACAAGAGGGCTGTCAGCCGCCGATGATCTTCATGATGGTTGCGCCACCGGAGAACGCCACTTCCTGCTTGTCGCCCAAGGCTTTTACCAGCAGTCGCTGCAACGCCGGCAGCGCCTGATGACGCGGCTTGTCCAACAGGTCACCCACATAGTGGCGATTGCTCGACGACAAACAGCCATGCAACCAGCCAGTAGACGACAGACGCAACCGCGAACAGGTGCGACAGAAGGGCACGCTTTCGTTGGCAATCACGCCGAAGTAGCCCTGCCCCGGAACCTCATAACGCACTGCCGTGGCGTCTACGGGCGCGTTAGCCTGCAGATACTCGTAGCGCTCGCCGATCAGGCTCAGCAACTGCGCAAGACTGACGAACTGCTGCAGGAAGGCATTGGAGTCGCTGGCTAGGTGGCCCATGCGCATCAGCTCGATGAAACGCAACTCATAGCCGCGCTCCAGGCAGTAATCGAGCAGCGGCATCACCTGATCGAGGTTCTGCCCGCGCAGCGGCACCATGTTGACCTTGATCTTGATGCCGGCAGCCGAAGCCTGGTCCATGCCGTCGAGCACAGTCGCCAGATCGCCGCCACGGGCAATGCTGCGAAACGCACTGGCGTCCAGGGTATCGAGGGAAACGTTGATGCGCCGGATGCCGGCATCCACCAGCAGCGGCAGTTTTTTCGCCAGCAACTGACCATTGGTGGTCAGGCTGATGTCCTCAAGGCCCATCTGCCCGACAGCCGTCATGAAGGCTTCAAGTTTGGGACTGACCAGCGGCTCGCCGCCGGTGATGCGCAAACGCTCGATGCCGGCGGCTTCGATCAAATAAGCCACACCCCGGGCCATCGCCTCGGCCGACAGTTCATCCTGCGCAGCGACCAGCCGCTTGCCGTTAGGCACACAGTAGGTACACGCGTAATTGCAGGCTGATGTCAGGCTGATTCGCAGATTGCGAAAACGCCTGCCTTGACGGTCAACGATCATGGATCACTCCGGCAAAAGGAAGTTCGGACGGAGTAAAACTTGACTCAGAAATCAAGTTTTAGCAAGCCCTATGCCTGAGTATATTCCTGAGGTACTGCGCCATGTAGCTAAATCATGGCGCATAAAGCATCTGAATGGCTCAGCTGCTTGGGGTGTCGGTATCGCGCTTGCGTTTGTTGCCCATGCGTACGCCGATGTCCATCAGGAACTGGAAGAAGCCTTCCTGATCTTCCAGCACATTGCTCCAGAACGGCGAGTGATACAGCGCAACGGCACCGTGCACCAGCGCCCAGGACGCGCAGTAATGGAAGTAAGGCGGCACGTCTTCGAGTTTGCCTTCGCTGATCCGGCCCTTGATCAGCAGGGTCAGGCGTTCGAAGTTCGAGGCGCGGATCTTGTGCAGTTCCTCGACCATCTCCGGCACCTGGTTGCCCTTGACCACCTTTTCTTCCAGGCGGTCGAACAGCCGATAGCGTTGCGGGTCGCGCATGCGGAATTCGAAATAGGCCCGGGACAGCGCCTCCTTGTCCTTGTCGACATCGGCCGAATGCAACAGCTCGTTCAGATCGCGCTCGTAATCGAGCATCAGGCGCAGATAGATCTCCGCCTTGGACTTGAAGTGCTTGTAGATCGTGCCTTTGCCGATACCGACGGCATCAGCGATCATCTCGACGGTGACACTGTCTTCACCTTGGTCGAGGAACAGCTTGAGCGCGGTATCGAGAATTTCTTGCTCGCGGCGACGAAACTCACGGACCTTACGAGGTTCTTTATGCATAAGAAAAGGTCTGTAGGGGTCAAAATTCGAAGCCGCGTATTATGCCTAACTTGCGCCAAAATGCACGGATCATCCGACCATATCTGTGTTTCATGATGATTTCACGCAGTTTTGCAGTTGATGAGAACGCTTCCGAAGCGGGCGTATTCCAAAATTGTTTAAAAACCCTCCCTGCTAAACTGGACTCGGCGCAATACTGATCAATACTTCAACTGTCGGCGGGGCATCTCCCCCAAGTGTCACGCCGATATAGGTACCAACGGACCGCGTGCCTTTGTTTTACTCCTAATGGTCTTAACCCGGATTCACCCCCCAGAACCCGGGTTTTTTTTGCCTGCGATTTACCCTCGTGGGGCGAGGCTGCTCGCCAAGGCAGCGTTGCACCCTAAACTGATTTGACATGCGCCAACGGGAATAACCGCTTGAAGTTCTCCGTGGTCTGCTGGGCAAACCGCTCATAGGGCTCACCGCGCAACATCGCCAGAAACTCTGCCACTTCCCGCACATACTGCGGCAGGTTCGGCTTGCCACGATAAGGGATCGGCGCCAGATACGGTGAATCGGTTTCCACCAGCAAGCGGTCAGCGGGCACTTTGCTGGCCACGTCGCGCAACGCATCGGCATTGCGGAACGTGACAATCCCGGACAGGGAAATGTAATAACCCATGTCCAGCGCCGCTTTCGCCATGTCCCAGTCTTCAGTGAAGCAATGCAGGACGCCCGCCTGAGGCAGCGCCGCTTCACGCAACAGACTCAAGGTGTCGGCACGGGCGCCACGGGTGTGAATGATCACCGGCTTGCCCGTCTGCTGCGCCGCCTGCAAGTGCAGACGAAACGATTGCTGCTGCAACTCGGCCGCTTCCGGTTCGTAGTGATAATCCAGGCCGGTTTCACCAATCGCCACCACGCGCGGGTGATTCAGTTCCTGCAGCAACCACTCCAGCGCTGGCGCCGCACCGGGTTGCACATCCAGCGGATGCACGCCCACCGAGCAGTCGACGTCGGCGTAGCGCTCGGCCAGGGCTTTGACGTCGCCAGCGTTTTCGACGCTGACGCCGATACACAGAAAGTGACCGACCCCGCGCTGACGGGCGGCATCGAGCGCAGCATCCAGAGAACCGTCGTGGGCGGCGAGGTCGAGGCGATCAAGGTGACAATGAGAATCTACGAGCATAAAAGGGCTGCAACTTACATCGTATGGGTAGGACGGTCGGACTTCAGGGCTCCGGCCAGATGGGTTTCGATGCGACTGCGCGCGGTATCGTCGCCTTCATTGAATTGTACGCCGATCCCCGCGGCCCGGTTGCCTTGGGCGCCTTTGGGGGTGATCCAGGTGACCTTGCCGGCAACCGGGATTTTTTCCGGCTCGTCCATCAGGTTCAGCAGCATGAAGACCTCATCGCCCAACTTGTAGCTTTTGTTGGTCGGAATGAACAGGCCGCCGTTCTTGATGAACGGCATGTACGCCGCATACAGCACGGACTTGTCCTTGATCGTCAGGGACAAAATGCCGTTGCGCGGCCCCGGATTGACGGCTTCATTCATGCTGATCTCCACGGCTGATGTTCAGAGTCTAGGCGCGAACGCTCACTTCTGGCCAGGCAAGGACGCCCATTGCACCAACAGCGCCTCCAGCAACAGCGCCGGATTCAGGTTGGCTTTGTTCATCACTTTCTGACGCTGGGCGAGAATCCAGTCCTGAATGGCGAGCACTTTGTCCTGCGCGGTTTTCTGCGCCAGGTATTGAATGACCTTGCGCATGTCCGTCAGGCCGAGGCCTTCTTCATCCTGGGTCAACTGATAGCGCAGGATCAGGCTCGACCAGTCGCAGAACCAGTCGAACAACAGCAACTGCGGTATGGTTTTCCATTCTTCGGCCAGCTGGGTCGGCGACTGTTGCTGCTTGAGCAATTTCTTCACCCCGTCGACCACCAGCGCCCGCTGTTCGCGTACTCCCCGGGCCTGCAACTTGACCGCAGCCAATGGCGATCCGGCGGCGAGTGTCAGCAATTCGACGCGTTCCTCTGGCGAACAGTCCGGCAGGGCCTTCGCCAGCCACGCCAGGCTCATCGCCTCACTGGGCAGCGGACACGCCTGCTGCTGGCAGCGACTCTTGATGGTCGGCAACAATCGACTGGACTGGTGGCTGACCAGCAGCAACACGGTATCACCGGACGGCTCTTCAAGACTTTTGAGCAAGGCATTGGCGGCGTTGACGTTCATCGACTCGGCCGGCTCGATCAGCACCACCTTGCGTCCGCCCATCTGCGCGGTCTGGACCACGAAGCTGACCAGTTCGCGGACCTGATCGACCTTGATCGCCTTGTCGGCTTCTTCCGGTTCCAGGATGTAATTGTCGGGGTGGCTGCCGGCCTTGAGCAACAGGCAGGATTTGCATTCGCCGCAAGCGTCCTGCGCGGTCGGCCGCTGGCACAGCAAACTGGCCATCAAGCGCTCGGCCAGCGCGCGCTTGCCGATCCCGGTCGGGCCATGCAGCAGATAGGCGTGAGCATGCTGCTTGCGCCCGGCCAACTGCTGCCAGAGGCTGTCCTGCCACGGATAGGCTTCAGCCACGGGCCAACTCCAGCAGACGCGGCAGCAAGGTGTCCAGCGCCCGCTGAACTTGCGTCAGCGGCTGAGCGGCATCGACCAGGACATACCGCGTCGGGTCCGCTTCGGCACGCTTGAGAAAGGCACTGCGCACGGCATCGAAAAATGTCCGGCCTTCGAGTTCGAAGCGGTCCAGGCGACCGCGGGCACTGGCGCGGGCCAGGCCTACTTCAACCGGCAGATCGAAAATCAGCGTCAGGTCCGGGCGCAAGTCGCCCTGGACAAAGGTTTCCAGGGCTGCGATGCGCTCCAGCGACAATCCGCGGCCGCCCCCCTGATAGGCGTAGGTCGAATCGGTAAAGCGATCACACAGGACCACGGCGCCGCGGGCCAGCGCCGGGCGAATCACCTCGGCCAGATGCTGGGCTCGCGCGGCGAACACCAACAGCAATTCGGTGTCGGGGTTCATGACTTCGTCGACGGGCGCCAGCAGCACCTCGCGGATCCGTTCGGCCAACGGCGTACCACCCGGCTCGCGGGTCAGCACCACCTCGATACCGGCGGCGCGCAGACGCTCGGCCAGGTACTCGCGGTTGGTGCTCTTGCCGGCGCCTTCCGGCCCTTCCAGGGTAATAAACAAGCCAGTCACAGGCAGTCCTTAGTCAGAGTCATTGCGGGCTGTGCGGCGCGCTCGCATCGGGCGCGGCAGCGGGTTCTTCAGCGGGTGGTTGCGCCGGCGCTGATGACGGCTCCTGTGGCGGCTCATCGACAGGCGCCGGTGATTCGGGTGACGCCACCTGAGCAGGCGCTTGCGGCGGCACTGGCTCCAACGCCTCAGGGGCTATGTTGGGCGAAGCGGCCGGAATCGGCATCTGCTCGTCCAGCGCTTCCGGCGCGGTGGCAGGTGCCGGGCTGGAGCGGTAGTCGGCGCGGCGCTTGAGCTGGAACTCGCGCACCGCGTTGTTATGGGCGTCCAGATCATCGGAGAACACGTGACTGCCATCACCCCGGGCAACGAAATAGAGGCTGTTGCCCGCCACCGGATTGAGCGCTGCATGGATCGCTTCACGACCGACCATCGCGATCGGGGTCGGCGGCAGGCCGGAAATCATATAGGTGTTGTAAGGGGTCGGTTCCCTGAGGTGGGCACGGGTCAATTTGCCGTTGTAGCGGTCACCGAGGCCGTAGATCACGGTCGGATCGGTCTGCAACAGCATGCCCATTTCCATGCGCCGCACAAACACGCCGGCGATCTGCCCGCGCTCCTGGGGCACGCCGGTTTCCTTTTCCACCAGCGACGCCATGATCAGCGCCTGATAGGGTTCGGTGTACGGCACGTTGGCCGAGCGCTGCCCCCATTCCTTGGCGAGGACTTCGTCGAGGCGGTCGTAGGCTTTCTTCAGCAGCTCGACGTCGGTCATGCCACGCACGTAGCGGTAGGTGTCGGGGAAGAATCGGCCTTCCGGAAAAATCCCGTCGTGACCCAGTTTCTCCATGACCTGGCTATCGCTCAAACCATCGAGGCTCTGTTCGAGTTTTTCTGCTTTGGCCAAGGCCGCGCGGACCTGGTGGAAATTCCAGCCTTCGACCAGGGTCAGGCTGTACTGAACGATTTCCCCGCGCTTCCACAGGTCGATCAGCCCTTCGACAGTCATGCCGGGCTGCATGCGGTATTCGCCCTTGTGCAGGGGTTGCCGGGCGAGATTGAAGCGCCAGTAAACGCGCAGCCAGAAAGCGTCCTTGATCACGCCATCGGCTTCGAGCCGATAGAGGGTGCGGGTCGGCGTGGTGCCCTTGGGCACCTCCAGCAGTTCTTCCTGGGTGATATTCAGCGGTTGTTCCAGCGCCGAATGGATTTTCCAGGCAGAAGCGCCCAGACACAGCCCCGCCAGAACCAATCCGGTTTCCAGCAGCAGCAAGAATTTACGTCTCACGAATCAAGCATCCAGTAGCAGGCGGGCAATGGTTTGGAGTTTACGGGTGAGCGGGCCAACCGGCCAGCTCAGTGCTGCATAGGCGCGCACCGGCCAAACGCCATACACACTGTTGCAGACAAAGACTTCATCGGCCCACTGCAGCTGATCGAGGGTGATGTCGGTGATTTGCGTGGGGATGCCCAATGACTCGGCTTGAAACAATAATTCCGCACGCATCACGCCGGCCACGCCACAGCGCTTGAGATCGGCGGTGATCAATACCCCGTCGCGCACCAGGAACAGGTTGCTGAACACACCTTCGATCACGCGACTGCCTTGATCGAGCATCAGACCTTCCGCGTGCTCGGAGTCTTGCCACTCGGAGCGGGCAATGACTTGTTCAAGGCGATTCAGATGCTTGAGCCCGGCGAGCAGGGGCTGCCTGGACAGGCGCGTCGAGCAGGGGAACAGACGCACGCCCTGCTCCGCATTCGCCACGGGATACGCTGCGGGAGGACTGCCTTGCATAATGCGCCGTGCCTGCGCCGAAGGATCCGGTGCATAACCGCGCAGACCGTCGCCACGGGTGACGATCAGCTTGAGCACGCCTTCACCCAACGCCTGGGCATAGCTCGATAACTCGGTGCACAGCGCACTAGGGTCGAGGTTGATCGCCAAGCGCTGGCAACCTTTGACCAATCGCGCCAGGTGCCGGTCCAGCAGCACCGGAACGCCATTGTGCACGGCAATGGTCTCGAACAGACCATCGCCGTAAGCCAGGCCGCGATCCTTCAGCGACAGAGCGTCAGCCGGCTGACCGTCGACCCAGCTGTCCATCAGCCAGCAAACCGGCGGAACACCAGCGAGCCGTTGGTCCCGCCAAATCCGAAGGAGTTGGACAGCACCACATCGATATCCATATTGCGCGCGGTGTGTGGCACGAAATCGAGATCGCAGCCTTCATCCGGCTCATCGAGGTTGATGGTCGGCGGTGCTACCTGGCTGTTGATCGCCAGCACGCTGAAGATCGCTTCGACCGCGCCCGCCGCACCCAGCAGGTGACCGGTCATGGACTTGGTGGAACTGACGGCCAGTTTGTAGGCGTGATCGCCGAACACCGACTTGATTGCACAGGCTTCGGCAAGATCGCCCGCCGACGTCGAGGTGCCATGGGCGTTGATGTACTGGACCTGATCGCCATTGATCTTCGCGTCGCGCAAGGCATTGGTGATGCAACGTGCAGCACCGGCGCCATCGGCTGGCGGCGAAGTCATGTGGTAGGCATCGCCACTGGTGCCGAAACCGATCAGCTCGGCGTAGATGGTCGCGCCACGCGCCTTGGCGTGTTCCAGCTCTTCCAGCACCAGCGCACCGGCGCCATCGGACAACACAAAGCCATCACGGCCCTTGTCCCATGGCCGGCTGGCGCGGGTCGGCTCGTCGTTGCGGGTCGACAGCGCACGAGAAGCACCAAAGCCGCCCATGCCCAGACCGCAGGCCGCCATTTCGGCGCCGCCGGCAATCATTACGTCGGCCTCGTCGTACATGATGTTGCGAGCCGCCATGCCGATGCAGTGCGTACCGGTGGTACACGCCGTGGCGATGGCGTAGTTGGGCCCCTGTGCACCCAGGTGGATCGACAGGAACCCGGAAATCATATTGATGATCGAGCCAGGCACGAAAAACGGAGAAATCCGTCGCGGGCCGGATTCATGCAGGGTGCGGCTGGTTTCTTCGATATTGGTCAGACCGCCAATACCCGACCCCATGGCCACGCCGATACGCTCGCGGTTGGCGTCGGTGACTTCCAGACCGGCGTTGCGAACAGCCTGAAAACCTGCGGCCAGACCGTACTGAATGAACAGGTCAAGCTTGCGAGCTTCCTTGACCGACAGGTATTCCTCGACATTGAAGCCCTTTACCGAGCCGCCAAAACGGGTGGAATAGGCAGAAAGGTCGGTGTGTTCGATCAGACCAATGCCACTGCGGCCAGCCAGAATGCCCTGCCAACTGCTCGGCACATCCGTGCCCAGTGGCGACAACATACCCATACCGGTGACTACGACGCGTCTACGCGACACAGCACTCTCCTTTTTCAAATGACGACTTTGCATCAGGCCTAAAGAAAAAACCGCACGCCGTGATGGCAGTGCGGTTTTTCCATGACAGCAAGCAACGACTACAAGCTATTACGCCTGGTGGTTGGTAACGTAGTCGATTGCAGCTTGTACAGTAGTGATCTTCTCGGCTTCTTCGTCAGGGATTTCGGTCTCGAATTCCTCTTCCAGAGCCATCACCAGCTCAACGGTGTCAAGGGAGTCAGCACCCAGGTCTTCAACGAAGGAAGCAGTGTTGACCACTTCTTCTTCTTTAACGCCCAGTTGCTCGGCAACGATTTTCTTGACGCGCTCTTCGATGGTGCTCATACCTTGTTTTCACTCCTAATGGACAAATTCAGGCAGCTGGCCAGTGGGTAAGTGTATAGAAAGACTTTTCAGTTTTTCAACTGAAAGCTTCACTCCTCAAACCCGGTGGCCCTCTGCCGATAAATAGATTGCAGCTTTATAACGGATTTTAGACAGCTCGTATGACATTTTTTTGAAGCTATCCGTCACATTTAACTCATGTACATCCCGCCGTTCACCGGGATTGTAGCCCCAGTCACGTAAGCCGCACCGTCGGATGCAAGAAAAGCGACCACAGACGCGATCTCTTGAGCTTGTCCCAGACGGCCCAGCGGAATCTGCGTCTGCAAGGCTTCACGCTGTGCCTCGGGCAGTTCGCGGGTCATATCGGTGTCGATGAACCCTGGGGCCACCGAGTTTACCGTAATCGAACGCGAGCCGACTTCACGCGCCAGTGCACGGCTGAAACCTTCCAGACCGGCCTTGGCGGCAGCGTAGTTTACTTGGCCTGCGTTGCCCATGGCACCCACAACCGAACCAATACTGATAATTCGTCCCCAACGGGCCTTGGTCATGCCGCGCAAAACGCCCTTGGACAGGCGGAACAGACTGTTCAGATTGGTATCGACGACGTCATGCCACTCGTCGTCTTTCATCCGCATCATCAGGTTATCGCGGGTGATACCGGCATTGTTGACCAGGATCGCCGGCGCACCGAACTGCTCCTGAATGCTCGCCAGGACAGCAGCGACGGATTCATCGCTGGTGACATTGAGTTCCAGACCAGTACCCTGAATACCGTTTTCCTTCAGGGTAGCGGCAATGCGCTCGGCCCCCGACGCGGAGGTCGCGGTGCCGACTACGATGGCACCCTGACGACCCAGTTCCAGGGCGATAGCCTGGCCGATACCGCGGCTCGCGCCGGTGACCAGTGCAACTTTACCTTGCAGACTCATGCAAGCTTCTCCTGATTCAGGCCAACGCTGCACGGGCGGCAGCGAAAGCATCTGGGGTATTGAGGTTGGATGTCGACACGCCTTCGGCGCAGCGCTTGTTCAGGCCGGCCAGCACTTTGCCGGGACCGCATTCGACCAGTTGGGTCGCGCCCCTGGCAGCCAGCGCCTGGACCGATTCGACCCAGCGTACAGGCTTGTAGAGCTGCTCAAGCAGATCACGCTTGAGGGTTTCCAGATCCGCCGGCACGTTGGCGCTGACGTTTTGTACCACTGGAATCTGTGGCGCCTGCCAATCGATCGCCGCGATCGATTCGGCGAAACGCTCGGCAGCCGGACGCATCAGCTCGCAGTGCGACGGCACGCTGACCGGCAATGGCATGGCGCGCTTGGCACCACGGGCCTTGCAGCCTTCGATGGCGCGCTCGACCGCCGCCTTGGCACCGGCGATGACCACCTGGCCCGGGGAATTGAAGTTGACTGCGCTGACCACTTCGCCTTGGGCCGCTTCGGCACAGGCAGCCAGCACGTCGGCGTCTTCCAGGCCGAGGATCGCGGCCATGCCGCCCTGCCCGGCCGGAACGGCTTCCTGCATCAGTTGGCCGCGGCGCTCGACCAGCTTCACCGCGTCGCCCAGGCTCAGGCTGCCTGCCGCCACCAGGGCACTGTATTCGCCCAGGCTGTGGCCGGCGACATAAGCCGGCTGCGCGCCGCCTTCGGCCAGCCACAGACGCCACAAGGCGATCGAGGCGGTCAGAATGGCCGGCTGGGTTTTATCCGTTTGATTGAGGTGTTCTTCCGGCCCCTGCTGGGTCAGTGCCCACAGGTCATAACCCAGAGCATCGGAAGCTTCTTTGAAGGTGTCGAGGACAAGCGGATGTTGCGCGCCCAACTCGGCCAGCATGCCGAGGGACTGCGAACCCTGTCCCGGAAAGACGAATGCGAGGGAAGCAGACATGTAACAAGCCCCTAATGATCTTGTCGCCGAAGAATTGACGTCCCGTCCCGGGACGCAAGAAAACTGACAATTGGATGGCCAATTGAACTGAGCGGTCACATTTAAGCATTGTCCGCCGAAAACGCCTAAAGCAACAAATCCTCCAGACGACCGTGAATCCGTTCCGGCAGGTTTTCCTGGATCTCGATCAACGCCCGGGCAATGGCACTCTGAAAGCCCTGAACCCCGGCCGAACCGTGGCTTTTCACGACGATCCCCTGCAACCCGAGGAAGCTTGCGCCATTATGCCGCGCAGGCGCCAGATCGGCTTGCAGCCGCTTCATCAGCGGCAGAGCCATTGCGCCGACTACTTTTGATGCAAGGTTTTTTTTGAACAGGGCTTCGATGCGCCCGGCAATCATGGTCGCCAGGCCTTCGCTGGACTTGAGCAGGATATTGCCGACAAAACCGTCACACACCACCACATCCGCCTCGCCGCGGTACAAACCGTCACCTTCGACGAAACCGATGTAGTTGATGCCACGGGCGTTCTGCAACAAGGTCGCCGCCAGCTTGACCTGCTGATTGCCCTTGATGTCTTCGGTGCCGATGTTCAGCAACGCGACCCGAGGACGAACGATACCCAGGGTTTCTGCCGCGACCGACCCCATCACCGCAAACTGCAACAGATGTTCGGCGCTGCAATCGACGTTGGCGCCCAGGTCGAGCAGCTGGCAGTAACCCTTCTGCGTCGGAATCGCCGCGACCATGGCCGGCCGGTCGATACCCGGCAGGGTCTTGAGGACAAATCGCGACAACGCCATCAGCGCGCCGGTGTTGCCGGCACTGACGCAGGCCTGGACCTTGCCGTCGCGCAACAGCTCCAGCGCCACGCGCATCGACGAATCGGGCTTGCCGCGCAAGGCCTGGGCCGGCTTTTCGTCCATGGTGATGACTTCGCTCGCCGGTGCAATCGACAGGCGCGCGCGATCCACAGCCGATTGGCTGGCGATCAATTCTTCAAGGAGTGAGGGTTGACCGACGAGGGTCAGGTGCAACGAGGGCGTGGCATTCAGACAAGCAAGACTGGCCTGAACAATGCTGCGGGGACCGAAGTCCCCGCCCATTGCGTCAATCGCGATGACTTGAGCGGACAAGGATTACTCGTCAGCGCCCTTGTCGATCACTTTACGGCCACGGTATACGCCTTCTGGCGATACGTGGTGACGCAGGTGAACTTCACCGGTGGTTTTTTCTACAGACAGAGTGCTTGCCGTCAGGGCGTCGTGCGAACGACGCATGTCACGGGCAGAGCGGGATTTTTTGTTCTGCTGAACAGCCATAATTGATTAACTCCTAAACGTTTGGGTCACGCTTTAACTGCGCCAATACACTGAACGGGTTGGACCGCGTTACCTCGTCCTCGCTCGGTTCGGGCTCATCGAGACCCGCCGGCTGCTGGCATTCTTCCGGATGATGAGCAGGCACAATGGGCAAGGCGAGCAGAAGCTCCTCCTCGATCAGTGACTGCAGATCCAATGGATCTTCGCCCAGTTCCAGCACGTCATAACCTTTCGGCAACGACTGGGTATTCGCACCCTCTTTCACCACAGCATAACTGCATTCGCTGTGGATCGGCAGGGTGACCAGCTCAAGACAACGCTGGCAAACCATTTTGACTTCGGTGTCGATAAAGCTGTGGATGACCACAGACTTACGTTCATCTCGCTCAAAAACGAATTTAGCCTGCACCGTACCGACAGTGTCGGAAAGCGGGTCGCAGAGTCTCTCCAAATCGGCCAGCAGCAGTTCACCTTGAAGGGTGGTGCCACGGTCAGCCAATTTGCGCGGGTCAACGTGAGGTGGAATCGGGTCATTCAACATAGGCGCAGCATTATAGGGATGCCCCCGGGCATGTCAAAGGAAATTCAGCCCTGTCCGTCACTTGGTCACCTCGCTAGAATTCGCACCTCCCCTTTGGAGTTGCGCATGCTGCCTTTATTACTCGCTTCAAGCTCGGTTTATCGCCGAGAGTTGCTGGCCCGCCTGCAGCTGCCGTTTACCTGCAGCTCACCGAATATCGACGAAGGCCATCGCCCGCAGGAGCCCGCCATCGAGCTGGTCAAGCGCCTCGCCGAGGCCAAGGCCCGCGCACTGGCCGATAGCCATCGCGCTCATCTGATTATCGGTTCCGACCAGGTCGCGGTATTGGGCGACCGGATCATCGGCAAGCCCCATACGTTCGACAAGGCCCGCGAGCAGCTTTTAGCCGCAAGCGGTGCCAGTGTCACCTTCCTGACCGGCCTGGCACTGCTGAACAGCCAGACGGGCGCCTGCCAGGTCGATTGCGTGCCGTTTACCGTCCACATGCGCACACTCGACATCGCGCGCATCGAACGTTACCTGCACGCTGAGCAGCCCTACGACTGCGCTGGCAGCTTCAAGGCCGAAGGACTGGGGGTGAGCCTGTTTCAAAGCACCGAAGGCCCTGACGCCACCAGCCTGATCGGCCTGCCGCTGATTCGGCTGATCGATATGCTGTTGGCCGAGGGCGTGCAGGTTCCGTAAAACACCACACACACCCCTGTAGGAGCTGGCTTGCCAGCGAAGGCGTCCGTTCAGGCGATAAATATGTCGTCTGACCCACCGCCTTCGCTGGCAAGCCAGCTCCTACAGTTAATCTCAAATAGCGGGATACCCCCCAATCAGCGCAGCGTCGGCCCCTGAAACCCCATCCACATCGCCAAATGCTCAGCCACACTGGCACCGAGTTTCTTCGAGAAGCGATCGAACGGCGATTCCTGGACAGTGAAGTCCACCAGCTCCTTCTCGCCAATCACATCACGCGCCACGGAACTGGCACTCCCCAGGCCATCGATCAGCCCCAGTGGCAGCGCCTGCTCGCCCGACCAGACCAGGCCGGAAAACAGCTCCGGATGCTCCTTGTCCTTGAGGCGGTCGCCACGCCCTTTCTTGACGCTGGCAATGAACTGCTGATGAGTGGTGTCGAGCACGCCCTGCCAGAACTGCGTTTCTTCAGGTTTCTGCGGCTGGAACGGATCGAGGAACGATTTGTGCTCGCCCGAGGTATAGGTGCGCCGCTCGACGCCCAGCTTTTCCATGGTCCCGACAAAGCCGTAACCGGCCGCCGTCACACCGATGGAACCCACCAGGCTCGCCTTGTCGGCATAGATCTGATCGGCCGCACTGGCAATGTAGTAGGCGCCGGAAGCACCCAGGTCGGAGATCACCGCGTAAACCCTGGTATCCGGATGCAGACCGCGCAAGCGGCGGATCTCGTCATAAACGTAACCCGACTGCACCGGACTGCCGCCCGGACTGTTGATTCGCAGGATAACGCCCTTGACCTTCTCATCCTCGAAGGCGGCACGCAGGCTGCCGACGATGTTGTCAGCACTGGCGGGCTCCTTGTCGGCAATCACGCCGGTCACGTCGATCAGCGCGGTGTAGTTGCCACTGCGGGTCGCGGCTTTTTCCATGTCCATCAGCGGCGTGAACAGGATCAGCGCGCCAATCAGGTACACAAAGGTCAGCAGCTTGAAGAAGATCCCCCAGCGCCGGGACCGGCGCTGTTCCTGCACGCTGGCCAGCAGGGTCTTTTCCAGCAGCTTCCAGCTTTTCTCGTCACCGCTCTCTGCGCTCGCCTTGGCGGGCGCTTTCCATTCGTCGGTCATGCCATGTACCCCAGCAAAAACGGTTTAAGCCTGGCTCAGCCAGGCCTGCAATTCTGAAAAACGGTCAATCGCCAGGCGCGGCTCGAACAATTTCAGCGCCTCGATCGATTGCGCGCCATAGCTGACGGCCACCGAATCCATGCCGGCGTTGCGCGCCATCTGCAGGTCGAAGGACGAATCGCCGACCATCAACGCCTGCTCCGGACGGACCCCGCAATGCGCGACGATCTGCTCCAGCATCAGAGGATGGGGTTTGCTCGCAGTTTCATCGGCGGCCCGGGTGATGTCGAAATAATCTTCCCAGCCGTGCGACTTCAGCACCCGATCCAGCCCGCGCCGGGCCTTGCCGGTGGCAACCGCCAGGTGATACCCGTCGGCGCGAAACGCTTCCATCGACTCGACCACACCCTCGAACAATGGCGAGGGCACGGCTTCGGAGGCAATGTAGTGATCGGCATAGTGCTGACGGAAGGCGACCAATTCATCGTCACCAATGTCTGGATACAGCGTACGAATCGCCTCCGGCAAGCCCAGGCCGATGATGCCCTTGACGGCAAAATCATCGCGCAACTGAAACCCCGATCGCTCGGACGCCACGTGCATTGCCTCGACAATCCGACCAATGGAATCGGCCAGTGTGCCATCCCAGTCGAAAATCAGCAGTTTGTAATCAGATGGGTGCACTCAAGCGCTCCACGGTCTTGGCCCACATCTCGTCGACGGGCGCCTGCAATTTCAGTTCGCCACCGTCAGGCAGCGGCACGGTCAGCATGTAGGCGTGCAGGAACAGGCGTTTGCCGCCCAGGTCACGGATCTCTTTACTGAAGTTCTCGTCACCGTACTTGGTATCGCCGGCGATGCAATGCCCGGCGTGCAAGGTGTGAACCCGAATCTGGTGGGTGCGGCCGGTGATCGGCTTGGCTTCGACCAGGGTGGCAAAGTCGCCGAAGCGGCGCAGGACCTTGAACACGGTCACCGACTCCTTGCCCTCCTCCTCGTCGACCTCGACCATGCGCTCGCCGGAGCGCAGATTGCTCTTGCCGAGCGACGCCCGGACTTGCTTGATCGAGGCCGCCCAGTTACCGCGAACCAGCGCCATGTAGCGCTTGTCGACACCATCGCCGCGCAAGGCAGCGTGCAAGTGGCGCAACATGCTGCGCTTCTTGGCGATCATCAACAGGCCGGAGGTATCACGGTCGAGGCGGTGAACCAGTTCGAGCTCCTTGCAATCGGGGCGCAACTGACGAAAGGCTTCGATCACCCCGTAAGTCAAGCCGCTACCGCCGTGAACAGCGATGCCGCAAGGCTTGTTGATCACGATCAGCGCCTTGTCCTCGAAGACAATCGAGGCTTCGAGGCGCTGGAGCAGGCCTTGTGCCAGCGGCACCGGCTCGTCGCGCTCGGGCACGCGAACCGGCGGCACGCGCACGATGTCGCCCGCCTGGAGCTTGTATTCGGGCTTGATCCGTCCCTTGTTCACCCGCACTTCGCCCTTGCGCAAAATGCGGTAAATCAAGGTCTTGGGCACGCCTTTGAGCCGAGCGAGGAGGAAATTATCAATACGTTGGCCGGCATATTCCGGCGAGACCTCCAGCAGTTGTACCGCTGGGGTCGAAGGGGCAGTAGTCGTCATGCCGCGATGATAACAATTTTTTATGGAATTGAAGCACTTAATCATTGCTGCTATAGTCGCGAACGCCGCCAAAAGTGGCCTGGACAGCGGACCAACGGTCAAAAACCGGCCCTGACCATCGCAATTCACGAGGACGAGAGGCCGTCCTACGGGGCTTTCGCTACGTAACGGTAGAGTTTGCAGTTGTAACCAGCGCAGGTGACATGAGGCCTGAATCATGCCGCAAAGCAGAGTTTTCACTCGCCTTGCGAGCAAATATTCACGGCCAGTTCACAAAGTGCAGTCAGCTACGAACAACCCCGAGCGAACGCTTCGGAAACAACGCCTAAATTAGCCATGATGCGTGACCTCCCCCTTCGGAGCTCACGGTAAATGCCAACCCGCTGCGGATTCTGCGCGCGGCAGCACCCGAATTATCAGGGATACGTGTAGGGTGGAGATGCACAACCGCTGGACTGTGTAGCATTAGGCTTTATCAAGACGCTTCATCTCGTCCACAGCCGCCGGTTGATTCCTCCTCCTGACTGAGTGCTTAAGTAGCCACAGCAAGCAGGACGCGTACGTCGCGATGAAGGCCCACATTGGCCGGACTTCGCTGGACACGGGATTGGCCAACCACTCCCGACGCACCTGACACCGACCGTGAGAAGTCGTGTGTGCCGAACGCCGTTTCCGGCAGCCCGGAAACCGACGGTACTACATGAAAAGAATGCTGATTAACGCAACCCAACCCGAAGAGTTGCGTGTTGCACTGGTAGATGGCCAACGCCTCTACGACCTGGACATCGAATCCGGTGCACGCGAGCAGAAAAAGGCCAACATCTATAAAGGCCGGATTACTCGCATCGAACCAAGCCTTGAGGCTGCCTTTGTCGATTTCGGCTCTGAGCGCCACGGCTTCCTGCCCCTCAAAGAAATCTCCCGCGAATACTTCAAGAAAGCCCCCGAAGGCCGCGTCAACATCAAGGACGTCCTGAGCGAAGGCCAGGAAGTCATTGTTCAGGTCGAAAAAGAAGAACGTGGCAACAAGGGCGCCGCCCTGACCACTTTCATCAGCCTGGCCGGTCGTTACCTGGTGCTGATGCCGAACAACCCGCGTGCCGGCGGTATTTCCCGTCGCATCGAAGGTGAAGAGCGCAACGAACTGCGTGAAGCCCTGAACGGTCTGGTTGCTCCAGCCGACATGGGCCTGATCGTGCGCACTGCCGGCCTGGGCCGCAGCAGCGAAGAAATGCAGTGGGACCTCGATTACCTTCTGCAACTGTGGACCGCCATCAAAGAAGCCTCGCTGGATCGCTCCGCGCCGTTCCTGATCTACCAGGAAAGCAACGTGATCATCCGCGCCATCCGCGATTACCTGCGCCAGGACATCGGCGAAGTGCTGATCGACAGCGTTGAAGCCCAGGACGAAGCCCTGACCTTCATCCGCCAGGTGATGCCGCAGTACGCCAGCAAGATCAAGCTGTACGAAGACAGCGTTCCGCTGTTCAACCGTTTCCAGATCGAAAGCCAGATCGAGACCGCTTTCCAGCGCGTCGTTGAACTGCCTTCCGGCGGCTCCATCGTTATCGATCCGACCGAAGCCCTGGTGTCCATCGACATCAACTCGGCGCGCGCTACCAAAGGCAGCGACATCGAAGAAACCGCTCTGCAGACCAACCTTGAAGCCGCCGAAGAAATCGCCCGTCAGTTGCGCCTGCGCGACATCGGCGGCCTGATCGTCATCGACTTCATCGACATGACCCCTGCCAAGAACCAGCGCGCCGTGGAAGAGAAAGTCCGCGAATGCCTGGAAGCCGACCGCGCTCGCGTGCAAGTCGGTCGCATCTCGCGCTTCGGCCTGCTGGAAATGTCCCGTCAGCGCCTGCGTCCATCCCTGGGCGAAAGCAGCGGCATCGTTTGCCCGCGTTGCAACGGCACCGGCATCATCCGTGACGTTGAATCGCTGTCGCTGGCGATCCTGCGCCTGATCGAAGAAGAAGCCCTGAAAGACCGCACTGCCGAAGTTCGCGCACAAGTGCCGATCCCGGTCGCCGCGTTCCTGCTCAACGAAAAACGCAACTCGATCACCAAGATCGAACTGCGCACCCGTGCCCGCATCGTCATTCTGCCGAACGATCACCTCGAAACGCCTCACTTCGAAGTTCAGCGTCTGCGCGATGACAGCCCGGAAGCCGCGGTCGGCCAGTCCAGCTACGAAATCGCCGCTGCCGCTGCCGAGGTCGAAGAAGTCCAGCCTGCCGCCGCAACCCGCACCCTGGTTCGCCAGGAAGCCGCGGTCAAGACCGCTCCGGCCCGTGCCAACGCTCCGGTTCCGGTCGAAGTCGTTGCTGCCGCCCCGGTTGCCCCACCGGCCGCCGCGCCTGAGCCAAGTCTGTTCAAAGGCCTGGTGAAGTCGTTGGTCAGCCTGTTCGCTTCCAAGGAAGAGCCAGCGGCTCCGGTTGTGGTTGAAAAGCCAGCGACCACCGAGCGTCCGGCCCGCAACGAAGAGCGTCGCAACGGTCGTCAGCAAAGCCGCAACCGTAACGGTCGCCGCGACGAAGAACGCAAGCCGCGCGAGGAACGTGCACCGCGTGAAGAGCGCGCACCCCGTGAGCCACGCGAAGAGCGTCAGCCACGCGAAGCCCGCGAAGAGACCACCACGCCAGTAGTCGCTCGCGAAGAACGCGCACCACGCGCCCCTCGTGAAGAACGCGCACCGCGTGCTCCTCGCGAAGATCGCAAGCCCCGTGGCGATCGTGAAGAGCGGGTTCGTGAACTGCGTGAGCCTCTGGATGCCATCGCTCCGGCTCCGGCTCCGGCTCCGGTTCCGGTTGCCGCCGCTTCCGCTACCGCGACCGCCGAAGAACGTCCTGCCCGCCAGCCACGTGAAGAACGTGCTCCACGCCCACCGCGTGAAGAACGTCAACCACGTGCCGAGCAAGCGGCTGCCGCCGTTGCCGAAGAAGAGCTGACCGGCAACGAAGAGCAACTGCAGGAAGACGGTCAGGAAGGCGCCGAAGGCGATCGTCCACGCCGCCGCTCCCGTGGCCAGCGTCGTCGCAGCAACCGCCGCGAGCGTCAACGCGATGCCAACGGCAACGTGATCGAAGGGTCGGATGAGTCCGAGTCCGAGTCCGCCGAAGGCGAAGCCAGCGAAACCCGCGAAGCACCAAGCGCTGCCGATCTGGCCGCAGGCCTGGCGGTTACCGCAGCTGTTGCCAGCAGCGTGATCAGCGCGCCAGCCGAGGCCCAGGCCAACGAGCAAGCCGAACGCGCCACTGCCGCTACCCAGGAAACTGCTGCGGTGGAAGCGCCAGTCGTTGAAGCGACCACGCCGGTCGAAGCAACCGCGTCGCCGGAAATCGAAGTCGCCCCGGTTCGTGAAACACAGCCTGAAGTTGAAGCTGTGGCTGAGCCGACAGTCGTCGCCGAAGCGCCAGCCGTGGTTACAGAGCCGGCGGCTGAAACAGTCGCCGAAACCGTGACCGAAACCGTTCGTGAAGTTCGCGAAGAGCAGACCGCATTCAATTGGGTTGCCGAGCCAACTGCCGCCGAAGCGCCAGAAGCTGACGCCATGGTTTCCGAGCCAGTGGTGGCGGCTGCCGAGCCTGCACCGGTGGTCGAAGCTGCTCCGGTAGTCGAAGCTGCACCGGCAGTCGAAGCGGCGGCGCCGGTTGTCGCCGAAGTGGCGGCACCTGAAGTCGAAGCGGCGCCTGTCAGCGCCCTGACGCCAAGCGGCCGTGCGCCGAACGACCCACGTGAAGTGCGTCGTCGCAAGCGTGAAGCCGAGCGTCTGCAGAAGGAAGCCGAACTGGCGGCCGCTGCGGCACCGGCTGTGGTCGAAGCGGCTCCGGTTGCTGCTGAAGTGGTCGAGGCAGCTTCTGCCCCGGCGGCTGAAGTCGCTGCCGAGCCGGTTGACTCCGCGATCGACGAAGCGCCGCGCTCCGTTCAGGAAGCGGTAGAGCAACGCGAGCAAGCCCTGGAAAAAGAGCACGAGCCTAAACCTCTCGTCTGATTCCATCGGCCATTAAAAAGCCCCGCCTGGTGATCCAGGCGGGGCTTTTTTTGTCTCTGGTAAAGCAGGTGGACCGCGTTATCGTTCATCGCGGGCAAGCCACGCTCCCACAGGTTTTGTGCCGTTCACGGGAATTATGATCGACGCGATACCTGTGGGAGCGTGGCTTGCCCGCGATGGCGGTGCGTCAGGCGAAGACCAACGCCTCAGGCACATCCACATCCCACAACACCCCGGGATCATCCACTGCGACTTCAACCACCCGCGCTTGCGCAAACAACGGCTTGGCGCCTTGATCACCCGATAACGCCATCAACCCCGGCCCAAATGTGCGCCCAAACCCCACCGGATGCCCATACGCACCGTCCTGCACCGGCACACTGACGCAATCATCCGCAATCCCCGCCATCACCCGTTCAATACTCGACGGCAGAATAAACGGCATATCGCCCAACACTATCAACCAACCACCAAGCTGCGGACACGCCGCTACCCCGGCCGCAATGCTGTCGCCCATGCCGGTCGACTCGATCAGCACAATCTCGCAACCATAAGCCTGGGCCATGCGAATCACTTGCGGGCGGTCAACGGTCGTCACCAGGACGCGCTTCTCAAGGTTGGCCGGCAAATTCACCAGCACCTGCTCGATCACCGAATGAACAGCGCCATCACGCCCGGCACAATCCGCCAACAACTTGTCCTTCCCGGCACCCGCCGCCTTTCGAAAACGGCTGCCCTGCCCTGCCGCCAACACGATGGCGCCGATGGGTTCGCTCATACTTCCTCCTGCAACGGCCTCATCTGCTTCAGCTCGACACCGTTCTTGATCGCGACAATTTCGGCCAGCAGCGACAAGGCGATTTCCGCCGGGCTATGGCTGCCGATGTGCAAACCGATCGGGCCGTGCAGCCGCTCGATGGCCTGATCCGACAAGCCTAGCTGAACCAGGTTGTCCCGGCGCTTGCGGCTGTTGACCCGGGAACCCAGTGCACCGACATAAAAGGCCCTGGAGTCCAGGGCGGTGAGCAGCGCCATGTCGTCCAGGCGCGGATCGTGGGTCAGGGCAACGATGGCAGTGCGTTCGTCGGTCTGGATGTTCAGCACCGCTTCGTCCGGCATACCCGAAACGAAGCGCCCGTGCTGTTCTTCCCAGCCGTAGACGAACTCGGTGCGTGGATCGCAGATCAGCACTTCGAAATCCAGCAGCCGCGCCATCTCGGCGACGTAACGGGACAATTGCCCCGCGCCGATCAGCAACAATCGCCAACGCGGGCCGTAGATGGCGCGCAAGGTCTTCCCGTCAAACGTCAGCCCGTCGGTCTTGCTGGCCGGTTGCAAAACCACTGCACCGGTCTCGATATCCAGCTCCCGCGCCACGATTTCATGGGCCTCGCAGCGTGTCAGCAACTCGGCTACCCAGCCCGGATCAGCGACTCGCTCCTCGGTCAGGCGCAGCGTGCCGCCGCAGGGCAAACCGAATCGCGCGGCCTCCTCACGGGTGACGCCATAGGTGATCAGTTGCACCGGCGGCCCATCGGCCGGACTCCGCCCATCGTGCAGCCGGGCAATCAGATCATCCTCGACACAGCCACCGGACACCGAGCCGATCACCACCCCGTCTTCACGCAAGGCCAGCATGGCGCCAGGCGCCCGGGGCGCGGTGCCCCAGGTCTGGACCACGCTGTACAACACCACCCGCTGACCGGCGCGACGCCACTGCAGCACGCTGCGCAATACGTTCAGATCAACGCTGTCCATCAGGCCTCGGTGACATCGAGTTGATGGTCTTGACCATTGAGTTTCAGGGTAATCATGGGCACGTCCGCATAGTTAAAAAAGCCCTGCTGAGGCAGGGCTTTCAGAGGCAAGCTTCAAGCTTCAAGTAGAAGCAAAGCAGCAAAGCCCGACATCCAAAAATTGTAGCTTGCGGGCTTGAAGCTTGAAGCTGCCCCCCTAATACCGATTGGGCTCCATTTCCAGATCGACCTTAAAACGCTCTGAAATGTCTTTCTGGATGCGCTGCGCCAGGTTCAGCAGTTGCAGGCCGGACGCGTTGCCATAGTTGACCAGCACCAGCGCCTGCAGTTTATGCACACCGGCGTCGGCATCGCGGAAACCTTTCCATCCCGCACGCTCGATCAGCCAGCCCGCCGCCAGCTTCATTTGCCCGTCCGGTTGCGCGTAGGCCACCAGGTCCGGGAATTCACCCTTTAATTGCGCCACGAGTGCGGCGGGCACCAGGGGGTTCTTGAAGAAGCTGCCGGCATTGCCGAGTACCGCCGGGTCCGGCAGCTTTTCGTTGCGGATGCTGCAAATGGCCTGGCTGACATCGGTGGCCGTGGGGTGATCGATACCCTGCTCGGTCAGGCGCTGACGCACCGGGCCGTATTCCAGATGCAGGTGCGCGGCGCGGTCGAGGAGGAAACGAACCCGCAGGATCAACCAGCGTCCCGGTTCCTGTTTGAACAGGCTGTCGCGGTAGGCGAAGTTGCATTCGGCCAGGGTGAAGTCCCGCAGTTCGCCGGTCTGGCGATCCAGCGCGGTCAGCCCGGCGAATACGTCCTTGATTTCCACGCCATAGGCGCCGATGTTTTGCATCGGTGCCGCGCCGACGGTGCCGGGAATCAGGCTGAGGTTCTCCAGCCCCGATAACCCCTGGGCCAGGGTGTGCTGCACGAACGGATGCCAAGGTTCGCCGGCCTCGGCTTCGATCACGACCTTGCTGCCATCGTCGCTCAGGATGCGAATCCCCCGCGTGGCCATGCGCAGCACCAGCGCCTGGATATCGGCGGTGAGCAGCAGGTTGCTCCCGCCGCCGATTACCAGCAACGGCACCTGATGTTGCGCCGCATAGGCCAGGGCTTCGCGCACGTCGGCGTCGCTGCGGGCCTCGGCGAACAACCGGGCCTGAACGTCCACCCCGAAGGTATTGAACGGTTTGAGCGACACCTTGGGCAGTACCTGCAAACTCATAACCGCCCCTTCAATTCGATCACCAGCCTGTCGCTTGCGCGTTCGATCAAGTCGAGCACCTGCTCAAAGCCCTGGTCGCCGTCGTAATACGGATCGGGGACTTCGTCGATTTCCGACTCGTAGCGACGCAGGAACAGGTCCAGCTCGGCCTTGCCCTTGGCCGGTTGCAGGGCCTTGAGGTGGCGCAGGTTGCTGTTGTCCATCGCCAGGATCAGGTCATAGGTGGCGAAATCGGCACGGCTCACTTGCTGGGCGCGCTGCGCGGACAGGTCGTAACCGCGCACCTTGGCCGCGGCCTGGCTGCGCTTGTCCGGCGCCTTGCCGACGTGCCAGTCACCGGTGCCGGCGGAGGCGACTTCGATGTGATCGGCCAGCCCCGCTTCGCGCAGTTTATGCCGCAGCACCCCTTCCGCCGTGGGAGAGCGGCAGATATTGCCCAGACAGACGAACAGGACCCGCATCAGGCCTCCAGCAGGCGTCGAACGCGCTCGAGGTCTTCAACGGTGTCGACGCCGGTGGGCGGTGCGATCAGTGCGTCGGCGACGTGAATCCGCACGCCGTGCCACAGGGCCCGCAGCTGTTCCAGGGATTCGGTGTTTTCCAACCAGCATGGGCCCCAGCTGACAAAGTCATGCAGGAAACCGGCGCGGTAGGCATAGATGCCGATGTGGCGGCGATACGGCACGCCTTCCGGCAGTTGCTCGCGGCTCCTGGCGAAGGCATCACGGGCCCACGGCAAGGTCGCGCGACTGAAGGTCAGCGCCAGGCCGTTGAGGTCGCTGACGACCTTGACCACGTTGGGATTGAACAGGGTTTCCACGTCTTCGATCGGCTCGGCCAGGGTGGCCATGCGCGCTTCGGTGTGGGCGGCCAGGTTGGCGGCGACCTGATCGATCACGCTCGGCGGGATCAACGGCTCGTCACCCTGGACATTGACCACGATCGCATCGGGCGCCAGGCCCAATTTCGCGGCGACTTCGGCCAGGCGATCGGTGCCGGAATTGTGGTCTTCACGAGTCAGCACCACCTCGGCGCCAAAGCCCTTGCAGGCCTCGACAATGCGCGCGTCGTCAGTGGCGACCACCACGCGCTCGGCGCTGCTCTTGCTGGCCTGTTCCCAGACGTGCTGGATCATCGGCTTGCCGGCGATCATCAGCAACGGCTTGCCCGGCAAGCGGGTGGAGGCATAACGCGACGGGATGACAACGGTAAAGGCGGTGGTCATTTATCCAGGCGCTCGTCGGTGGTCAGGGTGCGGGCTTCGGTTTCGAGCATCACCGGGATGCCGTCACGAATCGGGTACGCCAGACCTGCGCCCTTGCTGATCAGCTCGGTCTTGTCGGCACTGAGCTTGAGCGGGCCTTTGCAGACCGGGCAAGCGAGGATATCGAGCAATTTGGTGTCCATGAGCATTCCCTGGAGAAAAACGGATTAAGGCAAAAGACGAGCCGGCAACAGGCGCATCAGCTGCGTATCGAACCAGGCCACGAAGGCCGGCGATGGCGCAGCATCGACCGCCAGGTACCACCAATCGGCGGCGGCGAAGGCACGGCACTTCACCGCGTCCTTTTCGGTCATCACCAATGGCAATGACGGCGTAAAATTCAAGGCCTGGACGCTGTATTCGGCGTGGTCGGCAAATGCATGGGGTACGGGCTGCCAGTGTAGCGTTTCGAGGGTCGTGAAGAAACGCTGCGGATTGCCGATCCCGGCCACCGCGTGCAGGGCCTGGCCGGCGGCAAAGTGGTCGAGGGGACGCCGTTCTCCGCTGTGCAGATTGACCAGCGCGGTGGGCCGTAGCTGGAAGGCAAAACCGCCGTCGCGGTCGGCGGCGGCGCCGTTGTAGAGCACCGCGTCGACGCTGTGCAGGCGCTCGGCGGGCTCTCGCAACGGCCCGGCCGGCAGGCAGCGTCTATTGCCAAGGCCACGGGCGGCGTCGATCAGAACCAGTTCCAGGTCGCGGGCCAGGCGATAATGCTGCAGGCCGTCGTCGGACAGGATCAGGTCCAGCGGTTCACTCGCCAGCAAGGCTTTGACCGCGCGGCTGCGGTCCGGATCGATCATCAACGGTACGCCGGTGCGCTGGACGATCAACAATGGCTCATCCCCGGCGATTTCGGCGCCCTGCTCGGCTTCGACCCGCCACGGCAGTTGCGGCGGTTTGGCGCCGTATCCGCGGCTGACCACGCCCACCCGCAACCCGCTGCGCTGGCAGTGCTGGATCATCCACAGAATCAACGGCGTCTTGCCGGTGCCGCCGACGGTGATGTTTCCGACCACGATCAGCGGCACCGGTGGCTGATAGATCTCACCCTCACCCGCCAGGAAGCGCTTGCGCTTGTTGTTGACCACGCGCCGATACAACCACTCCAGCGGCTGCAACAGCTTCAGGGCCGGATGCCCCTGGTACCACGCGGCGAGCAAGCGATCGGACATGGCCATCAGGGCGCGGGCGGCGCCGCCTCGACAGTGGTCATGCGCAGGTGACTGAAGCCGAGTTTGCCGGCGGCGTCCATGGCGGTGATGACGGCCTGGTGCTGGGTCTTGCCGTCGGCGCTGATGGACAGTGGCAGGTTGGTGTCACCGCTGGATTCTTTCTGCAGCGCATCCATCAGGGTCGCCAGGTCGTTCTTCGGCAAGATCTGGTTGTTCACCGAGAACACACCTTCGGCACTGATCGCGACGTCCAGGTGCTTGGCCTGCTGGTCTTCGGCAGGCGCGCCGCTGACCGCTTCCGGCAGGTCGACGCGCAACTGGGTTTCACGGGTGAAGGTGGTGGTCACGACGAAAAACAGCAGCAGGATAAACACCACGTCGATCAGCGACGCGAGGTTGATGTCCACATTCTCCCGTTGCTTGCGGCGGAATTTCACGCTTTTTTGCCCTCGGACAGGTCCACGTCACGGTCACCTTGTATAACCTCGACCAGCTTGATCGCTTCCTGCTCCATGCCCACCACCAGTTCGTCGATCCGGCGTTGCAGGAAGCGGTGGAAGAAAACTGCCGGGATACCGACCATCAGGCCCGCAGCCGTAGTGATCAGGGCTTTGGAGATACCACCGGCCAGCACGGCGGCGTTGGTGGTCATGCCCGAGCCCATGAACGCACTGAAAATATCGATCATGCCCAACACGGTGCCGAGCAAGCCGAGCAACGGGGCCATGGCCGCGATGGTGCCCAGGGCGTTGATGTAGCGCTCGAGTTCATGAACCACCCGCGCGGCGGCCTCTTCGATGCACTCTTTCATGATCTCGCGACCATGTTTGGAGTTGGCCAGGCCCGCCGCCAGGATCTCGCCCAACGGCGAGTTGGCGCGCAGTTCCTTGAGCTTCTCTTTATTGAGTTGCTTGTCCTTGATCCAGACCCAGACCTGCCCGAGCAAATGCTCCGGGGTCACACGGCTGGCGCGCAGGGTCCAGAGACGCTCGGCGACGATCGCCATGGCCGCGATGGAACTCAGAATGATCGGCAGCATCATCCAGCCGCCGGATTTGACCAATTCCCACACAGTGACAGTCCCCTCGAAAAAGTGCGCCACTCTAACATAGGGGGTGGGCGCACCGAAGACCGGGATCTCGTATCCGGTGGGCTTCCTTCATTCGCGATCAAGGTGCAGGCCGCCAGAAACGCCGTTCCTGACGCATTGTCCATGCCGGCTTGAATTGCCCCAGTTGCAGACGGATGGCACCCTGTTCGGCGCTGTCATGGATCGCCATGCCGCGCTGTCGATAGCGCGCGATCACTGTCGGATGGGGATGGCCGAAGGCATTGCCCTGGCCGCGGGAGATCAGCGCCGCCGCGGGTTGCAACGCAGCAAGCAGCGCCGGCGAAGATGAACTGCGACTGCCGTGATGGGGTGACTGCAACCAATCGGTGGTCACCGCCAGGGGACTGTCGAGCAAGGCTCGCTCGGCCGCGGTGTCGATGTCACCGGTCAGCAGCAGCCGTTCGCCGTTGGCTTCGATCTGCAACACGCAGGATTTTGGATTGCTGTCGCGCGCTGCTGACCATTGCCAGAGCGAAAACTGCACACCGTCCCAGGTCCATTGCCGGCCGCTCTCGCAAGCCTCGGCTTGCAGCGCGACGGGCAATTCCAAAGGTTCGCCACTGAGCACGCGCATCACCGGCAGCCCCTTGGCGACAGCCTGCGCCCCGCCGGCGTGATCGGCATGGGCATGGCTGATCAGCATCAGATCGAGGGCGCTCACCCCCAGTTTGCGCAGCGTCGGCAACACCGCGCGCTCGCCGAGGTCGTTATCGCCGAAACGTGGCCCGGCGTCGTACAACAGCGTGTGATGACGGGTACGCACCAGGATGGCCAGCCCCTGGCCGACGTCCAGTTGCCAGATCTCGGCCGTGCCCTCCGGCAGCAGTTGCCGGGGTGGAAACACCAGCAACAGCAGCATCGGCCAACCCAGCAGACGAATGGGCACTCCTCGAGGCATCAGCAAAAGCAAGGCGCCGAGTGCGCCCAGGGCCCCCATCCACCACGGTACCGCCGCCGGCACCCATGCGGGGAAACGCCCGGCCATCAGGGCAAGGCCCCTGAACAATAGATCGATCAAGCCACCCGCCACCCACAGCAACCCTTCGCCCACAAAAGGGATGGGCAACAGCAGTGTCCCCAGCAAGGCTGGCGGCAGCACCACCAGACTGATCCAGGGCACGGCCAGCAAATTGACCAGCGGCCCGCTCAGACTGATCGGCAACCCCAGTACCAGCAGCATCGGGCCCAGGCCGATCGCGATCAGCCACTGGGCGCGAGTCCAGGATTGCCACCAGCGCCAGGGCCCCAGGCGGCCGCCGAATATGAAGATCAACACGGCTACCGCCGCGAAAGACAACCAGAAACCCGGTTGCAGACTCGCCAGCGGGTCCAGCAGCAGAACGCCGTTGAGCGCCAGCAACCACGGCCACCAGGCCCCGAGGTGACGAAAACGCAGCCGCCACAACAGCACCAGGCCGATCATCACGCAGGCCCGCCGCACGGGCACGTCGAAGCCGGCCAGCAACCCATAACCAAGCGCTGCGGCGAAGGCCAGACCGCACGCCCATGGCAGCCAGGGCAAACGGCCCGGCCACAGGCCATAACGGGCCAGGCCGGCGATCAGCAGGTACACCAACCCCGCCAGCAAGCCGATGTGCTGCCCGGAAATCACCAGCAAATGCACGGTGCCGGTGTCTTGCAACACCTGCCAATCCTCGCGACTGAGCCCGGCGCCATCCCCCAGCACCAAGGCCGTCAGCGCCCCCGTTCGGCCTTGGGCATCCACCGCCTGCAAGCGTTGGCGGATGCCGTCGCGCAAGGCCCATCGGGCTTCCTGGAGACGCACGCCATCCTTGACCGTTCCGGTGGCGCCGATGCGCTGCGCCAGCAGCCAGGCGTCGTAATCGAAGGCATGGGGATTGAGCAGCCCGGCAGGACGCTTCAATTTCACCGCCAGGCGCCAGTGTTCGCCGCTGTTGATCGGCGGCCCGCCATACCAGGCCAGGCGCAACAATGTCGGGACTTTCTCGCGCTCGCGTCGCGAGCGGGCGTCCGCCAATTCGAAACGCACGACCGCCTCACCGTTCTGGGGCAATCCCACTACCCGCCCTTCAACCCAACGGGTTTCACCGTCCAGATTGATCGGCAGGCGATCATCCATTGCCCAGTGCGCATTCGCGCACGCCCAACTGAAGCCGAACAGGAAAAAGGCCAATGGATACGTCCTGAACGGCAGCAGCATCAAAGCCGCTACCGGCAACGACAGCCAAAACCAGACCGGCGGTAGTACCGGTAAAAAACGCAGGGTCAGCAAACCCAGCGCCAGCGCCATCATCCCTATGCGCATAAGCCCGTCCTTGAGAGTTCCATCCCAAGGCATAGCCGGCTTATCGCACGACCGTGGTTATCAATTGTCACAAAGTCTGAATGGGCGGTTCATGGAATCCAGACATACTTGCCGCCTTAACCGACCGAGAAGCCTTATGCCCCGGCGCTTATTCAAACGTTACATGCCAGACCCGACGAGCATCAGGGAACACAAGTCCTTACGCTTTCTCGGCACTCTGCTGCATGACCCGAACCTCTGGCACCTCAACCGACACTCCGTCGCCCGGGCCATGGCGGTGGGTCTGTTCGCGGCTTTTCTGCCGATCCCCTTACAAATGCTGGTGGCCGCCATCCTCGCCATCATGGTGCGCGGCAACATGCCGATTGCCGTCAGCCTGGTCTGGCTGACCAACCCGATCACCATGCCGGCCGTGTTCTTCTGCACGTACCAGACCGGTGCCTGGTTGATGGATGTCCCTGCCCGGCATTTGCCGGATGAATTGACCTGGGAGTGGATCAGCGGCCAACTCTCGACTCTTTGGCAGCCGTTTTTACTCGGTTCGGTGGTGACGGGACTGGTGCTCGGCGCACTCGCCTACTGCCTGACCATGATGTACTGGCGCTGGTGGGTCGGGCGGCAGTGGCGGCGGCGCCAGAAGAGACGGATGCCGTAAACGCAAAACGGCCTCCACAGTGGGAGGCCGTTGTTTTTTGCGGTGTCTGGACTGACGCCATCGTCGGAACGCCGCCCGGAGCAAGCTCGCTCCCACAGGGATCTGTTGCGTGGCACAAATCGCATAAACACCAGAGACCCTGTGGGAGCGGGCTTGCTCCGGGCGGCGTTCCGACGATGCAGGCGACTCGGTATCCCTTATGTACGCATCCCGCGCCCACTCACCAGCAACCGCGCACAACTGATATACAACACCACAGTCGCCACCAGCATGAAGGTAATCGCCACGCTGATCCGGATATCCGAAACGCCCAGAATCCCGTAACGGAAAGCGTTGACCATGTGCAGCACGGGGTTGGCCAGGGATACGGTCTGCCAGAACGGCGGCAGCAGGCTGATCGAGTAAAACACCCCGCCCAGGTACGTCAGCGGTGTCAGCACGAAGGTCGGGATGATCGAGATATCATCGAAGTTGCGCGCAAACACCGCGTTGATGAAGCCCAGCAGCGAAAAGATCGTCGCCGTCAGCACCACCACCAGAATGGTCACCCCCAGGTGATGCACCTGCAACTGGGTGAAGAACAGCGACAGCAGCGTCACGATGACCCCGACCATCAACCCGCGCAGCACGCCACCCAGGGTGTAGCCGATCAGGATCGTATGCGGCGACACCGGCGACACCATCAATTCCTCGATGGAACGCTGGAACTTGCTGCCGAAAAAACTCGAGACCACGTTGCCGTAGGAGTTGGTGATCACCGACATCATGATCAGCCCCGGCACGATGTACTCCATGTAGGTGAAGCCACCCATGTCGCCGATCTGCCGACCGATCAGATTGCCGAAGATCACGAAGTACAGAACCATGGTGATGGCCGGCGGCAGCAAGGTCTGCGGCCAGATTCGGGTAAAGCGTTTGACCTCACGGTAAACGATGGTATTGAGTGCAACGAGATTGGGTTGCAGCTCGGAACTCATACCGCCACCTTCGACAGATTTTTCTCCACCAGGGACACGAACAACTCCTCGAGGCGATTGGTTTTGTTACGCAGGCTCAGCACTTCGATGTTCTGCTGCGCCAGCTGGGTAAACAGCGCGGTGATGCCCATCGCCTTGTCCACCTGGACTTCCAGGGTATGGCTGTCGAGCAGCTTGGTGGGGTAACCGAGCAACTGCGGCGCCACTTTCAGATCGTTTTTCATGTCGAGCAAGAAGGTTTCAACATGCAGTTGGCCGAGCAACTGCTTCATGCTGGTGTTCTCGACGATGGTGCCGTGATCGATGATGCCGATGTTGCGGCACAACTGCTCAGCCTCTTCCAGGTAGTGGGTGGTGAGGATGATGGTGATGCCTTTCTTGTTCAGCTCGGTGAGAAAGGTCCACATCGAGCGGCGCAGTTCGATATCCACACCCGCCGTCGGTTCGTCGAGGATCAGCAGGCGCGGTTCGTGGACCAGTGCACGGGCGATCATCAGTCGGCGCTTCATGCCGCCGGACAACGAACGCGAGGGCACATCGCGCTTGTCCCACAGGCCGAGCTGGGTCAGGTATTGCTCGGCGCGCTCCTTGGCGATTTTTGGCGGGATCCCGTAGTAACCGGCCTGGGTCACGACAATGTCGAAGGTCTTTTCGAACTGGTTGAAGTTGAATTCCTGGGGCACCACGCCGATGGAGCGCTTGAGCTGCGCAGGATTCTTGTCCAGGTCGTTGCCGAAGATATTCACCGTTCCGCTGGTCTTGTTCACCAGGGTCGAGAGAATGCCGATGGTCGTGGATTTGCCGGCGCCGTTAGGGCCAAGCAAGGCGAAGAAGTCACCTTCGGCGACGTCCAGATCGATACCACTCAAGGCCTGGAAACCGTTGCCGTAGGTTTTGGTTAGCTGCCGGATGGACAGAGCGGAACTCATATCGGATTTACGCACCAAGAAGGGAAGAAAGGAATAAATAAGGGCGGGCGGCGAGCAATGCAACCGCAGCGCATGGACGCAATGGTGCTTGTCGCCGCCACACAAGTACAGTCAAGTGTGTCGATAGTGAGTATTAAGTCAACGCGGTCATGACGGCTTTCCGGTACGCCGGACGCTGCTTCAGTCTTGCGTACCAGGCTTCAACATGAGGCTGCGGCGCACGCTCGATCGGCATCTCGAACCAGGCATAAATGAAACTGCCGAGGGGAATGTCGCCCATGCCGATTTCAGTGCCCGACAGGTACGGTTGGGTCGCCAGCGCTTGATTGGCCATCGATAGCAGATCGTCACATTCCTTGATCGCAGCCTTGATGGCGGGCCAGTCCTGCTTGTCTTGCGGCGTGCGCAATACGCCCCAGAACACCGTGCGGAACGGGCCGGCAAAACTTGAAGTGGTCCAGTCCATCCACTTCTCGGCAGCGGCGCGGGCCTGCGGATTTTCCGGGTACCAGGCGGTGCCGTTGGCATGCAGGGCCATCAGGTAACGCACGATGGTGTTGGATTCCCACAGCACGAAACCGTCGTCTTCAATCACCGGCACGCGACCGTTGGGATTCATCGCGCGGTACTGCGGCGTATCGACTACACCAAAGGCGCCGCCGGCATCGATCGCTTCATAGGCCAGGCCCAGCTCCTCGGCAGCCCACAAAGGTTTCCTGACATTCGACGAATTTTTCCGACCCCAGATCTTCAGCATGACCGCCTCTTTATGGATGAATGCGCAGGCAGCATACGCCGGATCAGGCGCGACTCAAATCGCTCTGCATATCACCCAACAGCACCGGCAGTTGCTCGCTGAACAGATGCGGGTAGCACTTTTCCAGGTGCTCGAAAAAGAACGTTTCAGGCACGTCGGTGAACTGGCCGTGATCGATCAGGTACTCCATCAATTGCGCGCCGTCACGATTGAAAGGATGGAATACGCTGTCGTTGATGGCGTCGAATTCCAATGGCGCGACATTGAACAGTTCGCACAAGCTCTGGTTGAACGCCGGCGTGGCCTTGACCCAGCGACCGTTCAGGTAAAGCTCGGTATAACCGTGCATGGCGAACACGTCGCTCTTGAGCAATTCGAGCAGGCGCGGCGTCGATAAATGGTTGCGCACATCCGCCAGACCGATGCGTGCGGGGATCGAGCAATGCCGTGCGCATCCGGCGAGCAGCGTGGCTTTGGGCACGCAGTAACTCTCCCCCGCCGCCAACGCATAACTACCGCGCAAGGTTTGCGGGTCGCGACTGAAGGTGTAAGGGTTGTAGCGCACGGCCTCGCGCACCGCGTAATAGAGATTGATCGCCTGCTCGAGCGGGTCGCGACTGCTGCCTCGATGTTTTTCAGCGAACTCCACCACCGACGGGTGGTCACTATCGATGAAGCGGCCGGGACTCAGGTACTCGTGCATGAGAATAATCTCCTGGGGAAGCCACGAGTCTAGCGACAGGTTCAGCACAGAGATAACGACGTTTCGGCCAAACTTGAGCGCATTGTCGCTCGTTCCATGAATGATTTTTCACGGCCTGTCGTCCATCGGTCCTACAAAATTCATAACGGTTTCCCACGATTTCAATCACATCGCTCTGACCACCCTGTTTTACGGATGCCGTCTAAGCTCTGAAGGCTGGTTTTGCCCTGGTTTCACGGAGGATTAAATATGCTGTTGTTGTGGATACTGGTTCTGGTTGTCGGGATCGCTTATTTGGCTCACCGCCGCATCGCCCCGCTGCCCGCCATGGGCATCGTTGCTGTCTATCTGTTGGCGATGGGCATTTTCAGCCGTGCACCGGGTTGGTTGCTGCTGATTTTCTGGGTGTTGCTCGCGGCCACCGCGGCCCCGCTATTGCTGCCAGACCTGCGCCGCAAATACTTCAGTGCGCCGATGTTCAACTGGTTCCAGAAAACCCTGCCGCCGATGTCGCCAACCGAACGCGATGCCATCGACGCCGGCACGGTGTGGTGGGACGGTGAACTGTTCAGCGGTCGTCCGGACTGGGACAAACTGCTGTCCTATCCCAAAGCGCAACTGAGCGAAGAGGAACAGGCCTTTATTGACGGCCCGACGGAAGAACTCTGCGCCATGGTCAGCGACTGGCAGGTCGGGCAAGACATGGACCTGCCTCCCGAAGCCTGGACCCACATCAAGGACAACGGTTTCTTCGCCCTGATCATTCCCAAGGAATTCGGTGGCAAGGGCTTCTCTGCCTATGCTCACTCACAAGTGGCGATGAAACTGGCGACCCGCAGCGGCGACCTCGCCTCTACTGTGATGGTCCCCAATTCCCTGGGCCCGGCCGAACTGTTGCTGCATTACGGGACCGACGAGCAACGCAATCACTACCTGCCTCGACTGGCGCGCGGGGACGACATTCCGTGCTTCGCATTGACCGGTCCGCTGGCCGGCTCCGACGCCGGTGCGATGCCCGACACCGGAGTGATTTGCAAAGGACAATGGGAAGGCCAGGAAACCCTCGGCCTGCGTCTGAACTGGGAGAAGCGCTACATCACGCTGGGTCCTGTGGCCACCCTGCTCGGCCTGGCTTTCAAGGCTTATGACCCGGACCACCTGTTGGGCGAACAGGAAGACCTGGGCATCAGCCTGGCGCTGATCCCGACCGATACCGCCGGCGTCGAAATCGGCCGCCGTCACTTGCCCCTGGGCGCTTCGTTCATGAACGGCCCGAACTCGGGCAAGGATGTATTCATTCCCCTGGACTTCCTCATCGGTGGCCAGGAAATGCTCGGCAAAGGCTGGATGATGCTGATGAACTGCCTGTCGGTCGGGCGTTCGATTTCGTTGCCGGCAGTGGGCACCGGTGCGGCGAAGTTCACCAGTCTGGTGACCGGCCAATACGCGCAGGTTCGGGAACAGTTCAACGTGCCGCTGTCTGCCTTCGAAGGCATTCAGGAAGCCATGGCGCGCATCGGCGGCAATGCCTGGATGATGGACGCCGCGCGGATGCTGACCGCCAACGCGGTAGACCTGGGCGAGAAACCGTCGGTGCTGTCGGCGATTCTCAAGTACCACCTCACCGAACGCGGTCGCGAGTGCATCAGCCACGCCATGGACGTGCACGGCGGCAAGGCGATCATCATGGGGCCGAACAACTACCTCGGTCGCAACTGGAATGGCGCGCCGATCTTTATCACCGTGGAAGGCGCGAACATTCTCTCGCGCAACCTGATGATCTTCGGCCAGGGGGCGATTCGCTGTCATCCTTTCGTGCTCAAGGAGATGGCCCTCGCCGGCCGCGAAGACAAGGACCAGGCACTCACCGAGTTCGATGGCCTGCTGCTCAAGCACATCGGTTTCGCCGTGGGCAACGCCGCCAGCACGCTGGTGCTGAACCTCGGCCTGGGGCATTTCGACCACGCGCCGGGCAATACGCTCAGCCAGGGTTACTTCCGTGCCCTCAATCGCCAGGCCGCTGCGTTCGCCATGCTCGCCGACCTGAGCATGATGCTGCTGGGCGGTGAACTGAAACGCCGCGAACGCTTGTCGGCTCGTCTGGGGGACGTGCTCAGCAACATGTACCTCGCCTCCGCCGCGCTCAAGCGTTACCACGACCTCGACTCACCGGACCATATGGCACCGCTGTTTACCTGGGCCATGGAAGAAAGCCTGGGTCAATCGGAGCGCGCACTCGATGAACTGCTGAGCAACTTCCCGAACAGGGTGCTGGGTTGTCTGCTGCGGGTGATCGTATTCCCGCTGGGTCGTCGTCACAAAGGCCCCTCGGACAAGCTCGGCGCAGAAGTCGCGGCGGTGATTGGCAGGGCCAAGGGCGATCCGACCCTCGAAGAATTGCTCGGCGGTTGCTACCGTCCGCAATCGGCCGATGACGCCGTCGGCGCACTGCAACACGCCTGCGACCTGTTGAACGCGGCGCAGCCCTTGCAGAAAAAACTGCATGTGGCCCTCAAAAGTGGTCAGGTCAAACCGGCGGTCGGCGAACACGTCATCGACGCAGCGCTGGAGGCCGGCGTGTTGCAGCCCGTGGAGGCGCAAACCCTGCGGGAGGCCGAAGCAGCGCGGCGCAAGGTGATCGATGTCGATGATTTCGACAAAGAGGAGCTGGCGCTGGCCAAAGGAAAGGTCCGCTGATCCCGTCCACCATGTAAAAAAGGGCGCGGGCGCTTTATACTCCCGCGCCCGTTTTGCTCTTGAGGACTTATCTCGTGTCCAACGTCGTTGCCGATCATCTTGTCTTGCTCGACCACCTGCGCAGTATCCTGGTCGCCGTAGGTGAGGCCGAACAGGTTCCCGAAGAAAGCCATGCCTTGTTCCTGGAGCGCTTCGACGAACTGCGCGCGTTACTGCCGGTCGATCCGATCGAAAGCCAATACCTGGGCCAGGACATTTTGTGCCAGGTAATCACCCGCTATCCACAAATCGCCCACCTGGTCCCGCGCGACCTGCTGTGGTACTTCGCCGGTGACTGCCTGCATTACATGCCCGACGATGAAATCGACCTGTACCAGGCGCTGGAGGAGCGTCGTTTCGAAGCTGAACAGAACGACGAACCGTTCGATTGGAACCAGGAAAAGCAGCTGCTGGCGATGTCGAACGACGACAGCAAGCACTGATCCACGGTCCGCAATCAAAAGGCCCGCATGGTTGAATATGCGGGCCTTTTTTTGGCATTGCCGAAAGATGTGGCGACTGAGCGGACGCCATCGCGAGCAAGCTCGCTCCCACAGGGGATCTCCAGCGGCTGCGGAAATTGCATCCAACACAGATCAAAATGTGGGAGCGAGCTTGCTCGCGATAGGGTCCTTCAGAGCAACCCATCACTTTCGGGCAACTCATATTGCGCCGCGACTTTGCCCAACGTACCTGGCTTGCCCGGCTTGCTCAAAGTGGGCTCCTTCTCCAGGCACTCCACCAGATAATCGATCAACACCCGAAGCTTGGGCGGCAGATAACGGGTCGGCGAATGCAGCAGCCAGGCACCGCCGTGGTAGGACGCGAGGAAGGTCCAGTCCGGCAAAACCTGCACGATCAGTCCCTGCTCCAGCGCATAACGCGCGGTGAAATACGGCAGGCTGCCAATCCCGATGTGCTGCAACACCGCACCCAATCGCACACCGGTGTGATTGGCCGCATATCGCCCGCGCACACCGACGGTCACAGCCTTGGTGCCTTTCTTGAATTTCCACCGCGCATCGCTCGGCGTTTCGCCCAGGTAGATGCAACTGTGATTGAGCAAGTCATGGGGATGGCTCGGCGTGCCGTGTTCGGCCAGGTACTGCGGCGTTGCGCAGAGCAGATGGTCGATGGTCAACAGTTGCCGTCCCACCAGCCCGGCGGGTGGTCGATCGGTGATGCGAATCGCCAGGTCGACGTTGTCGTCGATCAAGTCAACCTGACGGTCCTCGAGCAACAACTCCACATCGACTTTGGGATAACGCCGCAAAAATTCCGGCATATGCGGATGAATCACGAACCGTCCCACCGCTTTCGGCACGCTGACGCGCACCAGCCCTTGCGCCTCGTGGGTGAACTGGCCGCTGATTTCCATCACTGACTTGGCCGCGCTGACCATTTCCTGGCAGCGCTTGAACACTTCCTCGCCACCGTCGCTGAGGCGCAGTTTACGGGTGGTGCGTTGCAGCAGACGGGTGGCGAGCGCCTTCTCCAGACGCGAAATGCTGCGACTGATTGCCGAGGGTGAGGAACCCAGCTGGCGCGCCGCCTCGGAGAAACTGCCGGTCTCGACCACCTTGACGAAAATCGCCATTTCACCCAGCAGTGGCAGTGGAAGATTTATGCTCACAGCGCAATAGTCCTTTGATGTTTGAACGGATTATCACGCAATTGTGCACTCCATATAATAAAAAATAGAAATATCAATAAGGTCATGGACTATGACGCTTCGCCTGTTTTTCCATAGTGATGATCTCAAGGCCGATGTGGAAGTGCTGGATTGCACACCCTGCGAGAGCGAATTCGCGGTGGTGCTGCGCGCCACGCTGTTTCATCCTCAGGGCGGCGGACAACCCTTCGACACTGGCTGGATCGGTGAAAGCCAGGTGCTGCGCGTGGTTCAGGATCCGGACCGGATCATCCATTTCGTCGACCGCCCGGTAAAACTCGGCATGACCCCGATTCGCGTCGACGAACAGCGTCGTCAGTTCAATACACGCATGCACTCCGCCGGCCATCTGATCGGTCACTTCGTCCAGGCCATGGGTTGGATGCCGATCAAGGGGCATCACTGGCCGGGCGAAGGACGCGTGCAGTTCAAGCCGCAGGATTCGGCACAGGACGTGGATGCCCGGACTGTTCAGCACGGCATCGAGCAGTGGATCGCCCACGACCTGCCACGCCTGACGTCATTGCGCGAAGGCGCCAGGGAAATCGGTTTCGGTGAATTGCCCGCCTACGGTTGCGGCGGCACCCATGTACGTAGCCTGAAGGATTTGGGCGCGGTCTCGATCGCCTCGGTTTCGCAGAAGAAAGGCACGCTGTCAGTTCACTACACCGTGGACTGAGCATTTCCGCCAGGCCGGGACCGGTCATCACCTGACGCCGGGGGAGCCCGCATCCGCAGGTTCCGTTGCCTCTCTGATAGATGGACCTTAACCATGATGCTTGACGTCAAGCGTCTCGATGAGACGTGCATAAAAAAACTGGCCAACGAAGAAGTCCTCGCCATTCGCCTCAAAGGCTTGCTGCCCCGATCGCTGGCGATTCAAATTGGCGACAAGATTCTCGCCCCCGGCTTCGAAGGCTATATCAATGCGCCAAGCATCGGTCGCATCGGCATGGCGTTTTATGAAGCGGAAAACCAGCCGCTGTTGATCGAGGATTATTTCGCTCGCGCCACCCGCAACATTGCGGAATTGCGCAACCGCTGTGCGCCCTACTCGTCCCCGGTCGATACCCTGCGCTGCATGCTCGACGAATCCTGGCCGGCGGGCGCGCATCTGGAGAATCTCTACGGTCGCAAGATGTACGTCGGGCTGTCCCGGGTAGTGAAACCGGGGGTGTGCTTCCTCGCCCATCACGACATTTTCGCCAAGGATGCCCCGGACAGTTATCAGGCCAGAAGCCTGGAAGCCCAATTCGCCTGCAACGTTTACCTGAACATGCCCTCCGAGGGCGGTGCGCTGCAGATGTGGGACGACGACATTTCCCCGGACCAATTCGACGAAATGCGTGGTGACAGCTACGGCATCGACCCGGCCCTGCTCGGCGCTCCAACCCTGGAGATTCGTCCCGAGCCCGGCGACTTCATCATGTTCAACTCGCGCCGCATGCACTCGGTGACGCCGGGTGTGGCCGACCCGCGCTTGAGCCTTTCTTTCTTTGTCGGCTATCGCGGCAATGCTTCACCCCTTACTTTCTGGAGTTGAGATGCTTTCGAATTACCTGGGCGAGTTTCTGGCGCTGGCGACTATCCACTTCCTGGCCGTGGTCGCACCCGGACCGGACTTCGCTGTTACCATCCGCCAGAGTGTGCGCTTTGGTCGAGTAGTGGGAATCTGCACGGCGCTTGGAATCGGTGCGGGCATTTCCGTGCATGTGCTTTACACGCTGCTTGGCGTCGGCGCACTGATGCACACCACGCCTTGGCTGTTGACGGTGGCCAAGGTGGTGGGCGGTGTCTACATTCTGTACCTCGGCGTCAGCCTGGTGCGCAGCAAACCCAAGACCGTACTGGAAGGCGACAATGGTGCGGACCAACCGATGGCAGAGCAAACACTGCTCAAGGCGTTCACCACAGGTTTCCTGACCAACGCCACCAACCCCAAGGCCACGTTGTTTTTCCTGGCGATCTTCACCAGCCTCATCAGCGCCACGACACCGCTCAACGTTCAGGCGTTGTATGGGGTCTGGATGTGTTTCGTGAATGCACTGTGGTTTGTCATCGTCGCGCTGTTTTTTTCCAGCACCCGGGTGCGATTGCTGTTCATGCGCATGGGGCATTGGTTCGAGCGGACAATGGGGGTGATTCTGATTTTGTTCGCCGGGCGCTTGATTTTGTCGATGTAAAAAACACCGTACATGCAAAAGGCCCGCACAGTGTGACTGGTGAGCCTTTTTATTGTCGCGGATACACATCACGCACAAACAAAAACGCCGCTCAATGAGCGGCGTTTTTGTGAAATTGGAGCGGGAAACGAGACTCGAACTCGCGACCCCGACCTTGGCAAGGTCGTGCTCTACCAACTGAGCTATTCCCGCAAATGGCGTCCCCTAGGGGACTCGAACCCCTGTTACCGCCGTGAAAGGGCGGTGTCCTAGGCCACTAGACGAAGGGGACACGCTGCCCGGAACACATGGTGTGTGTTTCGGTGCCCAGACCCGCATCCGAAGACTTGGTTCTGGTTTCACTCAGCCCTGCCCGAAAGCAACGCTGTTTAAAAATGGAGCGGGAAACGAGACTCGAACTCGCGACCCCGACCTTGGCAAGGTCGTGCTCTACCAACTGAGCTATTCCCGCATTGGCGTCCCCTAGGGGACTCGAACCCCTGTTACCGCCGTGAAAGGGCGGTGTCCTAGGCCACTAGACGAAGGGGACACACATACAACATTCACTTCCTACCGCGTTTCGCTGTGTGCTTTACGCTGTAAGTGGCGCGCATTCTATGGATGGATTGAGGGGTCGTCAACCCCCTGATATAAATTTATTTAAATCAATGACTTCGCCCTGCTTTAGGACACCGTTCCGGGTTTTCCGGCGCCCGGCGTTTGACGTCTATATTCTGACGCCCGGCAAAGCGTTATAGTCATCCATGCTCTGGATGATGGCAATATGCCTCCCTCACGACTATTACTTATAGTAATCAGGGCCGCGGCCGATACCGCATAAGGAAAGCCGATTCATTCCGCCTGGCGGTCTTGGGCGGCTCCCCTGCCAAACCACCACATTCGCACGCGAACCCATAAACCCATAAAGAGGTCTTACCGGTGACTCCACTCATGATCACCCTGCTAGTCGTAGCCGGGATCGCACTATTGATCGCCATTGGCTACATGAACCATGTGGTGGAAAACAGCAAGCTGGCAAAGGCCCGGACCCGGATCGCGCTGAACGATCGCCTGCGTCGCTGTGGCGAAATCACCGAGACTTTTCCCGGTCAGTTGATGACACCGGCACTCAAGCTGCTGTTGACCCGTCTGGAGCTGAACGTCTGCCAGCGCCTGCTCAACCTGGAAAAATCCAACGCCACGATGAAGGAACGGATCGCCGAACTGGATGCGGCGGTCGCCCAGGGCGAATCGATCCCGGTCAACAACCCGCCGGCACCGATCCAGACCGAAGCCAAAGCCAAGGACGTACGCTTCCTGCTCGAAGCCCTGCACGGCCAGATTACCCGCGCCGCCCATGATGGCTTCCTGCCGACCAACGAAGCCAAGCGCTGGATCCGCGAAGTCCGCCATCTCCTGGTCCTGCTGCACATCGAATTCTTCAACAACCTCGGCCAGCGCTCCCTGCAGGAGAACCAGCCCGGGCAAGCCCGCCTGGCGTTCGAACGCGGCGTGCAGTACCTGCGCAAACAGCAGGACCCCAAGGTCTACGCCGAACAACTGGAGCATCTGGAAAAACTCCTGGCCCGGGTCAACGCCCAAGTCATGGATAACACCGCGCCGGCTGAAGGAGAAGTGAACCAGCTGACCGAAGGCCTCAAGGACGTCGAGGCTGATGCGGACTGGAAGAAGAAAGTGATTTACGACTGATCAGGGCAAAGTAGAAGAGCCACCGAACAGGTGGCTTTTTTTGGGTTGGGGTTTATCGGTGGGTACATCCGATAAAGATTGGTTGGCTGGCAGGCCGCCTTCGCTGGCAAGCCGGCTCCTACAGGGGTTCTGGGTACATTCGTGGAATCAGGTCGGCTGTCGGGTTGCCAAGATCAAGATCAAAAGATCGCAGCCTTCGGCAGCTCCTACAGTGGGTCAGCGTACATTTGACAGAGATTGCTCGCTGGCAGGCCGCCTTCGCTGCGATGCGGCGACCCGACAAGCCAGCTCCTACAATGATCGGTGGACACCTTCGCTTCTCACCACTCATCAGGCCGAGCGTTAGCTCGCCTGCAGCTTTTGATCTTGATCCACCCGCCCCTTCGGGAGGCTGAGTGGAGGTGTTCATCCGGGGAGTGGCGCGTAGCGCCGTTCGACGCAGTCGAACACGCTGCATGTAGGTCGTCGCGAAGCAGACCGGAGGGCAGTGTCCCCGGATGAATACCGGAGCGAAGGAACGCCGAGCCTTAGCGAGGGGCCGGACGCCGGGGCGAGCCTTTTTTTGCTTACTTTTTTTTGGCGTTTGAAAAAAAAGTGAGTCGCCGTAAGGGCGAAACCATAAGCGGCCGTTACCGCAGCAACGGATATGTACACCTTCACCAAGAACCTGGTCGGCCCAAAGGCCGCCAAGACCAAAAGACCACATCAGAGCCGAAAGTGCCCGACCATCCCCTTCAACTCAACCCCCAACTGCGCCAGCTCAATACTGGACGCCGCATTGCCCTGCATCGCCAACGAAGACTGATCCGCACTGGCGCGAATACTCGTCACACTGCGATTGATCTCCTCGGCCACCGAACTCTGCTCCTCGGCAGCCGCCGCGATCTGCTGGTTCATCTGCTGAATCAACGATACCGCCGCGGCAATACTGCCCAGCGCACTCTCAGTCTGTAGCGCATCGCTGACCGCCAGCTTCACCAGCTCACCACTGTTCTGAATCTGCTGTACCGACGAGTGAGCCGCCAAACGCAAGGCGCTGACCAATCGCTCGATCTCCTCCGTCGATTGCTGGGTCCGTTTGGCCAATGCCCGCACTTCATCGGCCACCACCGCAAAGCCCCGGCCCTGCTCGCCGGCCCGCGCCGCCTCGATAGCGGCGTTGAGCGCCAACAGGTTGGTTTGCTCGGCCACGCTCTTGATGACACCGAGCACCATGCCGATGTTCTGGATTTGCGCACTCAAGCTTTCGATGCTCGAACTGGCCGAGGTCGCAGAGTCTGCCAGTTGTTCGATCCGGACCATGCTCTGGCGCACCACCTGCTGACCGCTTTCAACCTTGTCGTCCGCCGTTTGCGCCGCCTGAGCGGCCTCTTCCGCGTTACGCGCAACGTCGTGCACGGTCGCGGCCATCTGATTCATCGCGGTAGCGACCTGCTCGGTTTCTTCCTTCTGGCTGCTGACTTCCAGATTGGTCTGCTCGGTCACCGCCGACAGTGATTGCGCCGAACTGGCCAATTGCTCGATGCCGGCCTGCAAACCGCTGACAATACTGCTGAGCCCGGCCCCCATCTGTTGCATGGCCTGCATCAGTTGACCGATCTCGTCACGACGGGCCACTTCAACCGTCGCGCTCAAATCGCCAGCGGCGATCTGTTGCGCAACACGGATCACACTGCGCAACGGTGCCACGATCAACCGGGTCATCACCCATGCCGCAATCAACCCGACCAGCAAGGCCAGCGCGGAGGAGCCGATGATCAGCCACGAGTTCTTCTTCAGCTCGGCCTGCATCGACAGGTCTTCGGCGACATAGGCCTGATCCACTCGCTCCACCACCTGCGCGGCGCGCTGATGCAGTTGCTCATAGACCGTCTTTTCCTGTGCCAGCAGGCCAGTGTACTCGGCGAGCTTTTCACTGAAGCCAGCGATGTGGCCGGCCACTTCATTGAGGACGGTCTGGTAGCCCTCATCCTTCACCGTGGTTTTCAGCTGCTCGGCCTGGGTCAGCGCCTGGTCCGCCTGCTCAATCTTGCCCTGGGCCGCGCTGTCGTCGCCCTTGCGGCTCTGGTCCAGGCGCACGCGCGCTTCGTTCATGGCCTGCAACATCAGCCGCGATACCTGGCTGACCTGACTGGCTTGCTCGATGAACTGCGCACCGTCCTTACCCTCGGATTCTTTCAAGGTATAGGCGCCGTCATCGGCCAGCCCGGCCTGCAGCACATCGAGGTTATTGGCCACGCTGGACACCGACCAACTGGCCATTTCCAGCGCCAGGTCCTTGGCCTGGCTGAGCGAGACGAACTCGTCAAAGGCCTTGCGATAGGCGCCCAGGGATTGCTCGACCTCATTCATCACCGGCACGTTGGCCGCGGACCGGACCTTGAGTTCGGTCGCCAGGGCGATCAGCTCGTCCACACCCTTCTGCAGGGCTTCGGCGGTTTTCGGGTTGCCGTGCAACGCATACTCCTGCTCAAGCAGTCGCACCTTGAGCAGACCGCTGTTGAGCGACGACATGTGCGTGAGCCCGTCGAAGCGCTGGCTGATGGTCTGCAGGGCCCCTATGCCGATGGCCGCCACCACGGCGGTCAACAACAGTACGAGTACAAACCCGACACCCAGTTTTTTCGCCATACCGAGGTTGGCAAAACGTCCTTTCACGGCCGAAATCATTGCACGGGGTCCCCTGATAGAGTCTGTTGACGCAGGGTCGCAACGGGCCTGTATCAACACAAGTCTCTGCTGTCGGAATAATGGCAAAAAGCTACGCCACCGTCGTTTTCAGAACGCTTGAGGTCGATCCACAGTGGTGGCTTGAAAAAACGCCCGGGCTCGCGGGTCAGCGGCATAGGCCACGTTGATACGCTGCCAGTCACCGGGCTCGCCGGTGGGGCTGAAGGCCGTCGCTGAAGACAGCAGGACACCGAAGCGCTGTGCCTGGGCCCGCACCTGAGCGTAGTCGGCCATCCGTGATCGCGCCCAGATGAACAAGCCCCCGGCGGGCTTGCCGAAGACCTCCCACTCAGCGTCTTCGAGCATTTGCAAGACGGCCCCCCGGTCGCTGTTCAAACGCTGGCGTTGTCGCTGCACCAGCTTGCGGTAGGCACCACTGGCCAACAGGCAAGCCAGCACCGATTCACTAAACCGTGACGCGCCCATGCTGCTGATCATCTTGACCTCGGCCAGTCGCGAAACAACCCCGGCGCCGGCTACTACAAAACCGACCCGTAACGAACTGCTGAGGGTTTTGGAGAAACTGCCGACGTAGATCACGTTGTCCGCGGTATCCAGCGCGGCGAGCCGCGTACCGGGTCCGCTGGATAAATCCGCATAGACGTCATCTTCGATGACCAGTGCACAGTGGGTTTTCGCCAGTTGCAGAACCCGCTGGGCGACCTTCGGCGTCAGGCTGCTACCCGTTGGATTGTGATAGAAACTGTTGATGAACAAGGCACGGGGCCGGTACTGCAGGAGCAGCGCCTCGAGCACTTCGATATCGGGCCCCGTCGGCGTTCGCGGCACCTCGATCATGTTGACGCCGTGCAGCCTGAGCAGCTTGAACAGCATCGAGTACCCGGGACTTTCCACCACCACGCACTCCCCCGGCTTGAGCAAGGTGCGCACAATCAGATCAAGCCCCTGGCTGGCGCCCGCCGTTGTCAGGATTTGGCGCTCCTGCACGGCGATATCCCGTTGTAGCAGGCGCTTGAGAATTTGTTGGCGCAGGGCTGGCAGACCCAGCGGGGTGCCGTAGTTGAACAGGCCCGCCATGTCGGTGCGACTGACCTGACGGATCGCGTAACCCAGGTCGTCCGTCTCGCGCCAGCTGACGGGCAACCCGCCACAGCCCAGCTTCAGTTCACCCAGGACGCCATCGTGCTTTACCGCCGCGCCTTCGAACCAGGGGTAATCCCGATGCCTGCGAGCAGCCAATGTCGGGTCGGCGACAAAAAAGCCGCTGCCCTGACGCGACGCCAGCACCCCTTCAGCGACCAGGCGCTCACACGCTTCGACGACGCTGGACTGACTGAGCAGATTATCCCGCGCGATTTGCCGCGCAGAAGGTAAACGCGTGCCCGGCAAAACCTCGCTTTGACGGAGCCAGCCCGCCAGCGCATCGACGATTTGCTGGACGAGCGGCACCAAGGCCTGTCGATCGATTCTCAATTCCATGAGCAAGCAAACTCCTGTTTGTTTTGCTGGAACAGTTAATCACAGGAACGCTCGATGGGATGTGCGACAACGCCGCCAGAATCTTCGGTTCTAACCATTGGTAACACATTGTCCGGCGCCCAATGTAGGAGCAAGCTTGCTCGCGATGGACGTCAACGATAACGCGTTTCTTCTGGATAAACGCGTCTTCCTTGAGACCATCGCGAGCAAGCTTGCTCCTACATCGGCATTACACCAATGTGGGGTTTTGCACCGCAGTGCCTGGCTTCAGAATGCCGTGACGCCTCCGTCCACCGCCAACGAGTGGCCGGTGGTGAACGCTGCACCATCGCTGCACAGGTACAGCACCGCGCTGGCAATCTCCTCGACCTTGCCAATGCGCCCCACCGGGTGCATGGCATTGGCGAACTCGCCCTTCTTGGGATCCGCTTCATAGGCGCGGCGGAACATGTCGGTATCGATCACCGCCGGGCACACCGCATTCACCCGAATCTTTTTCTTGGCGTATTCGATGGCCGCCGATTTGGTCAGGCCGATCACGGCATGTTTCGAGGCCGCGTAGATGCTCATCTTTGGCGCAGCGCCCAGGCCGGCCACCGAAGCGGTGTTGACGATCGCACCACCGCCCTGGGCCAGCAACAAAGGCAATTGGTACTTCATGCACAGCCAGACACCTTTGACATTGACGCCGATGATCGCGTCGAACTCATCGATCGTGCCTTCGGCGAGTTTGCCTTTCTCGATTTCGATGCCGGCGTTGTTGAAGGCATAATCGAGACGGCCGTAGGTATTCACTACTTCGTCCATCAGATTTTTTACATCACTTTCCAACGTAACGTTGCAACGCACGAAAGTTGCTTCACCGCCCGCCGTGCGAATCAACGCCACCGTGCCCTCGCCACCTGCAGTGTCGAGGTCGGCCACCACCACTTTCAAGCCTTCGGCGGCGAACGCCTGGGCAGTCGCACGGCCAATACCGGCGGCCGCCCCTGTCACCACTGCCACCTGGCCGGAAAACGTCATGCTCATTGTTATGTCCTCGTAGAAGATGCGGGGGTCCGCGTGCCGCAATCTAGCCACAGGCATCCGTAGCGCGGCAGCACTATCAGAAGGCCGGTTGAGTGCCCATGAGTGGCAGTGATAAAACCGCCAGGCCAGCCATCACTGTTCTGGATCGGACTGCATTCGCCGCAGCAGCCCGACTTGCGGCAATGATCATGAAGGGCTATCAACAAGACTTCATTCATCTTGAGTGCCTGTCATGACTACCCAGACCAATCGCCAGTTCCTGCTCGCCAAACGTCCGGTGGGTGCGGCAACCCGCGAGACCTTTACCTATCAGCAAGTACCGGTCGGCGAACCGGCCGCGGGTCAGATTCTGGTCAAAAACGAATACTTGTCCCTGGACCCGGCCATGCGAGGCTGGATGAACGAGGGCAAGTCCTATATTCCGCCAGTGGGTATCGGCGAAGTCATGCGTGCATTGGGTGTAGGCCAGGTCATTGCTTCGAACCATTCGGATTTTGCGGTCGGGGACTACGTCAACGGTGCCCTGGGCGTGCAGGATTATTTCCTCGGCGAGCCGCGGGGTTTCTACAAAGTCGATCCGAAACTGGCACCGCTGCCGCGCTTTCTTTCGGCACTGGGCATGACCGGGATGACCGCCTACTTCGCCCTGCTCGACGTCGGTGCGCCCAAGGCCGGTGACACTGTGGTGCTCTCGGGCGCGGCCGGCGCGGTGGGCAGCATTGCCGGGCAGATTGCCAAGCTCAAGGGTTGCCGCGTCGTCGGCATCGCGGGCGGTGCCGACAAGTGCCAGTTCCTGATCGACGAACTGGGTTTTGACGGCGCCATCGATTACAAGAACGAAGACGTCCACGCCGGGCTCAAGCGCGAGTGTCCGAAAGGCGTGGATGTGTACTTCGATAATGTCGGCGGCGATATCCTCGATGCAGTGCTGAGTCGCCTGAACTTGAAGGCACGGGTGGTGATTTGCGGCGCCATCAGCCAGTACAACAACAAGGAAGCGGTCAAAGGTCCGGCCAACTACCTGTCGCTGCTGGTCAACCGCGCGCGGATGGAAGGTTTCGTGGTGATGGATTACGCCCCACAGTACGCCGCTGCCGCGCAGGAAATGGCAGGCTGGATGGCCAAGGGGCAGCTCAAGAGCAAGGAAGACATCGTCGAAGGACTCGAGACGTTCCCGGAGACGCTGATGAAATTGTTCAGCGGGGAGAATTTCGGGAAGTTGGTTCTGAAGGTTTAACGCTGGTCTGTAGGAGCCGGCTTGCTGGCGAAGGCATCACCGCGGTGAAACAGATACACCGCGGTGGTGCCATCCCTGCAGGAACCGGCTTGCTGGCGATGCAGGCACCGCGGTGAGTCAGGTACACCGCGGTGATGCCTTCGCCAGCAAGCCGGCTCCTACAGGTGATCAGGCCAACTCTGCAACCACAGCGGCCAACGCCTTGGCCGGATCCGCCGCCTGGCTGATCGGACGGCCGATCACCAGATAGTCGGAACCGGCATCCAGCGCCTGACGCGGGGTCAGGATACGGCGCTGATCGTCCTGGGCGCTGCCCGCCGGACGAATCCCAGGGGTCACCAGTTGCAGCGACGGGTGAGCCGATTTCAGGGCCTGGGCTTCCAGGGCCGAGCAGACCAGACCGTCCATCCCGGCTTTTTCCGCCAGTGCGGCCAGACGCAGCACCTGCTCCTGCGGCTCGATGTCCAGGCCGATACCCGCCAGGTCTTCACGCTCCATGCTGGTCAGCACGGTCACGCCGATCAACAGCGGCTTCGGGCCGATGCGCTGGTCGAGCACTTCGCGGCAGGCGGCCATCATGCGCAGACCACCGGAACAGTGCACGTTGACCATCCACACGCCCATTTCCGCGGCCGCCTTGACGGCCATCGCGGTGGTATTCGGGATGTCGTGGAACTTGAGGTCCAGGAATACTTCGAAACCCTTGTCACGCAGGGTGCCAACGATTTCCGAGGCGCAGCTGGTAAACAGTTCTTTACCGACTTTGACCCGGCACAGCTTCGGGTCCAACTGATCGGCCAGCTTCAGTGCGGCGTCACGGGTAGGGAAATCCAGGGCGACGATGATGGGAGTCTGGCAGGCGGACATGAGTGGGCTCTCAGGCAGGTCGAAATCGGCGCGCATTGTAGCGGAACCAGTGGCGCTGCGGGACCCGATGATCGGTAAATCGTCGAGACGGCTCCCGCAAGCCTAGCCCCTGCATCCATTGTGTCGAGTCAGATATACACCTGACACACCCGCACCTGGATGAACAGCGCACCAGCGACGCCTCTCAAGGCCGGCGATCCTCAACCCGGGCTTGAGTCTTGCTCCAGTCGGTCAGCAAGCTGTAAGCCACGGCCAACAAGGTCGGCCCGATAAACAAACCGATGAACCCAAACGCAATCAGCCCACCAAACACCCCGAGCAACACAATCACCAAGGGCAAATTGCCGCCCCGACTGATCAGGTAAGGCTTGAGCACGTTGTCGACCCCACTGATGATGAACATCCCCCAGCACCCGAGGAACACCGCCATCCCGTATTCACCCTTCCAGGCCAGCCAGGCCGTGGCCGGAATCCACACCAGCGGTGGCCCCATCGGAATCAGACTCAGCAAAAACGTGACGATCCCCAGGACCAGCGCCCCGGGAACCCCGGCAATCAGGAACCCGATCAATGCCAGGACCGCCTGAGCCGCCGCCGTCCCGATGACCCCGTTCACCACACGCTGCACCGTTCCCGCCACCAGTTCGATGTAATAGCCGGCCCGATCACCGATCAGCCGCTGCAGCAACCCGTGAACAAACGCCGCCAACCGCGGCCCGTCGCGGTAGAAAAAGAACACAAAGACAATGCTCAACGTCAGTTCGAGAATCCCGCCGCCAATCTGCGCACTGCGCGCCAGCAACCAGTTACCGACCTGGCCCAGATAGGGCTTGATCGCCAGCATCATCGCCGCGCCCTGCTGATCGATACTGTTCCAGATCCCCACCAGCCGCTCGCCCACCAAGGGAATACTGCCCAGCCAGACCGGTGCTTCGGGCAGACCGTCGACCTGCACATCCTTGATGAACGCCGTGGCGTCGCGCACATGGTCCGCCAGGTTGAACCCCAGCCATACCAGCGGCGCCGCCACCAGCACCATCCAGCCCATGGTCAGCAGCGCCGCCGCCAGGGATTCACGCCCGTTGAGCCAGCGGGTCAGCAAACGCATCAGCGGCCAACTGGCGAAGGCCAGCACCGCGCCCCAGAACAACGCGGACCAGAACGGCGCCATCACCCAGAAACTCGCGCCAAATAGCACCAGGAGCAGGATCTGCACCAACAGCCGATCGTTATTGATCATCCCAGTCTCGAAAAAAGTCAGTCAGCCAAAAAGTAGGTGAACATGCGAGCACGTTCACCCGATACAGCTTACCGCAACAGTTCGAGGTGCAGGCCAGAGCCTTCGACACTGCCGGCTTCGATTCTGGCCGTGCGCACACCCTGCCCGATCAGCGCCTGGCGCCAGGCTTCGGCCTTGGGCCCGGAAACACTGACCCGCAAAGTGGTGTCAAGATTCAATCCACGGGAGATCAAGCGCAGCCAGGTCTCGTCGGGATCGCCGGTCAGTTTGGGGAAATCGAGCTCACCGGTGCTCTTGAGCTCGCGCAGCAAGGTCGCGGATGTCGGCAGCACATTGCCCAGCGGTGCCGCGGCGTCGAACTGTTCGACATGCAGATAGGCTTTGCGATTGCCGCGAGTGATGCTGTAAAGCGCCACCAGTGTGTTGTCCTGCGGCGTTGCCAGACGCAACAGCAGAAACGCTTGCTGGTCGTCGGCGCCATAGAGCTTGGCGTTGCCGAAGACATCATTGGCCCACAGGCTGCTTTCCCCGCAATCCCGGGCCTGGCACCAGAACAGCAACTCGGCATCCTGCTTCTGCAGGGATTCGCGGGCGGCCGTGAAGGCGTCGATGGAAGAGTGCTCCGGTGGCAACTCGTAGGTGACCGAGGTCGCATTGCCACGGGCACTGACCTGACCCTCGAAGCGCAGCTGGCCGCTGATCTTGCGGATCGAACCCAGCGGGTAGATCCGCTCGAGCTCGGCCGCCGGGCGATAGTCGACGATCTGCGCATCGGTCATGCGCGGCACGATCGGCAGGTCCTGACTGCCCGGGACATCGGCGGCAAACGATAGAGGACTGAAACAGCACAGCGCCAGCAAACTGAATGAACGCATGGTCGGGCTCATCGGATCAGCATGGCCTGGGCACCTTTGACGACGCTGGCATCGTCGATGCGTTCGGGCACCAGCAGACCACGCTGTACTGCCGGGCGCGCCTCCATGGTCGCCATCCAGCGTTGCAAGGCGGACAAACCCTCCACCTCGACACCGGACCACTCGTGGCCACGCACCCATGGAAAGGTCGCAATATCGGCAATGCTGTACTCGCCCGCCAGAAACTCTACCGCTTGCAGGCGCGTGTCGAGCACTTCATAGAGACGACGGGTTTCATGCTGGTAACGGTCGATGGCCCCCTGCAGTTTCTCGGGGAAATAGCGGAAAAACACGTTGGCCTGCCCCTGCATCGGGCCGATTCCGCCCATCTGGAACATCAGCCACTGCAGCACCACCGAGCGCCCTTTCGGGTCCGTGGGCAGCAACTTGCCGCTCAGTTCAGCGAGATAAACCAGGATGGCGCCGGATTCGAACACGGCAAAATCGCCGTTGGAGCGGTCGACAATCGCCGGAATCCGGCCATTGGGATTGATCTTGAGGAAGTCCTCGGATTTCTGTTCCTTCTTGTCGAAACTCAAGGCGCGCACCGTATAGGGCAGGCCGAGTTCCTCGAGCACGATAGAGACCTTGTGGCCATTCGGGGTCGCAGCGGTGTAGAGATCTATCATGGTTGTCTCCCAATTCAACCCGCCCAGCCTCGACAGTTGCCCGGCGCAAGTCAAGGAACGGCGAAGAACCGATTGAAACAGTCTGCGACAAGGTCGGCTCCGGCTTCGTCATTCAGGTGCAAATGATGGCCGCCAGGCAGCTGTTCACGGCTAAAGGGTAGACGTTCCAGCAATTCGGAATGTTTGGCGAGCATGCCGTCGGCCGCGACCACCAGTTTTGCAGGACAACCGATCCGCTGGACGAAGGCCATCGCCTGTTCAGTGGTCAGACGCAGCGGCGATGGCAAGGTAAGACGGTTATCGGTGCGCCAGGTGTAACCACCCGGTACCGGCATCAGACCCCGTTGCGCCAACAGCTCGGCGGCTTCACGACTGACCGCCACCAGACCTTTCATGCGCGCTTCGATGGCGCGATCGAGGGTGTGGTAGACCGGTTTGCGTTTCTCCCTTAGACCCAGCTGTGCTTGCAGGGCCATGCCCATGCGCTCGGCAGCATTTTCGCCTTTGTCTGTAGGAGGAATGATGCCGTCGATCAAGGCCAGATGGGTCACCCGCTCCGGCAATGACCCGGCCAGCACCAGTGAAACGATCGCGCCCATCGAGTGCCCCAATAACCCGAAGCGTTTCCAGCCCAGTTGTTCGGCCACTTGCAGCACGTCATGAGCGTAATCCCAGAGCGCGTAACCGGCGCCCGCAGGCCGATGCCCGGAGTGACCATGACCGGCCATGTCCAGGGCGACGATGCGCAGCCCCTCAAGCTTCGGTGCCAACCGGGCAAAGCTGTTGGCGTTATCCAGCCAGCCGTGCAAGGCGATCACCGGGACACCGTCTTCCGGGCCGAACAGATGCGCCGCCAATTCGATATGTGGCAGGCTCAGGCGAACTTCTTCGACGACAGGGCTCATGCGCAATCCTGCTGGCGGCGACCTTCCCAGCGGCTGAACAGATTCTTCAGCAGCACGGCCGTATCCTGGGGACGTTCCAGCGGAAACATGTGCCCGCCGGGCATGGTCAGTGACTCGCCCAGCGGCATGCGCCCGACGACACTGGCGTGATGACGCATCACCACCCGACTCTTGTGCCCGCGAACCACCGCCAGCGGCACTTTCAGTTGCCGTGCCCGGCCCGGACTGGTGTGGGGCACGCCGCGGTAGATGCTGATTTCCGTCGCCGGGTCGAAGCGCAGGCGCAACGTGTCGCCGACCTTTTGCAAACCGTGTTGCAGATAAGCATCGAAACATTCCGGGTCGAAGCTGCGAAACAGGGTTTTGCCGGCAAAATACACGCGCGCAGCTTCCAGGTCGGCGAACTCTTCGCGACGGCCCAGGGTGCGACCGGCCGGGGTCAGGCGGTCGATGAAACCAAAGCGCTTGGCGGCGCGGATGACCCATTGATCAGTACGGGTCAGCACCGGCGAATCGAGCATCACCACCCCGCGATACAGCTCGGGGCAACGCAGGGCCGCATGCAAATGCAACACACCGCCGAAGGAATGCCCGACACCCCACACCGGTTCCGGTTGCTGCCTGAGGTGATGAATCAACTCGTCGACCAGGTTGTGCCAATTGTCGTCCGCCGGGAAACGCGGGTCGTGGGCGTGCTGCTCCAGATGCGTCACCTGATACTCGGGCGCCAGCGCCGCGAACAACTTGCCGTAGGTTCCCGAAGGAAAGCCATTGGCGTGGGCGAAAAAAATCTGTTGCGGCATACAGGCAAATCCATGAGCGAGAACATGAGATTGATTGTCCGCAAGACAACGGCCTGCAGCAATGACTGTAACTGACAGGAATGATGACAGTCCCGCCATGTCTATCAGCAATTCAGCGTTCACGCAGCCCCAGTGGCGAGCGAGCTTGCTCGCGCTCGGCTGCGCAGCAGCCGCAATACCGGTGAACGCGGCATTACCCGACAGAATTGGGCCGCTTCGCGACCCAGCGGGAGCCAGCTCCCTCGCCACAGAGGGCCGTTCGCCTATAAAAATCGGTGCTCTGCGCAATCAACGTGCCGGCGGATTCTCACCCAACGGCACCACCGCCATGGTCAACCGCGACACACAACTGGCCTTGCCTTCGTCGCTGGTCAGCCGAATGTCCCAGACATGGGTCGTACGTCCTACGTGAATCGCCCTGGCCACCGCTGTCACTCGCCCCGTGCGCAAGCCACGCAAATGGTTGGCGTTAATTTCCAGGCCCACGCAATAAAACTTGCTGGTATCGATGCACAGGTAACTGGCCATGGAACCGACGGTTTCGGCCAACACCACCGAGGCGCCGCCGTGCAGCAGGCCGTACGGCTGGTGAGTACGGTGGTCGATGACCATGCTGGCGGTCAGGGACGCTTCATCGAAGTCTTCGAAGCGGATATCCAGCACTTCGCCGATGGTGTTTTTCTGGATCGCGTTCAACTGCTCGATGTTGGGAGTGGTACGCCACAAACTCATTGCTGACATCCTTTGTTGGTTTTTATTCGTCACTCAATCCTGCCACAGCACGGCTTCGCTGCGCTCGCTCCATTCTTCGAACCGGGCACCGTAGGCCGCTTCGATCATGTTGCGCCTGATCTTCAGGGTCGGCGTCAGGAAGCCGTTCTCCACGGCCCAACTGTCCTTGACCACCACCAGCCGCCGCAAGCGCTCATGGTGGTCGAGCATGCCGTTGACCTCTTCCAGAAGCTTTTCCAGGCTGGACTGCAGGCCTGCGCGCGCGGTGCCGCCCGCGTCCTGTTGCCCCACCGCCGAGAGCACGCACAATCCCAGCGGCGCACTCAATCCATCGCCGACCACGCACACCTGCTCGATCCGCGAATGCACCGCCAGCCGATTTTCGATCGGTGCCGGGGCGACGTATTTGCCTGTGCTGGTCTTGAAGATTTCCTTCAGGCGTCCGGTCAGGCGCAGGTTGCCTTCGGCGTCTTGCTCGCCCTTGTCACCGGTGCGCAGGAAGCCGTCTTCAGTGAGGGTTTCGGCGGTTTTTTCCGGTTCCCTGAAATACCCGAGCATGGTCGCGCCGCTGCGCACCAACACTTCGCCGGACGGCTCGATGCGCACCTCCACCTCCGGGCATGGCTTGCCGATCCAGCCGGGTTTGTGCTCACCGGGCCGGCCAACGTGCGAATAGCCGCAGTTCTCGGTCATCCCGTACACCTCCAGCACATCCAGCCCCAGTTTCCGGTACCACCGCAGCAAGGACTGCGGCACGGGCGCAGCGCCGGACAAGGCCACGCGCAAGGCATCCAGCCCCAAACCGGCAAGGACTTTGTGCCCCACCCGCTTGCCGATCACCGGCAAGCCCAGCAGGAAGTCGAGACGCTTTGCCGCAATTTTGCCGTACACGCCCATCTGGAACCGGGTCCAGATGCGCGGCACGCCGAACATGGCGGTCGGCCGCGCACGCTGCAGGTCGGTAAGGAAGGTGTCGAGGCTCTCGGCAAAAAATACGCTTTGCCCGCTATAAATCGACGCCAGTTCGACGAACATCCGCTCGGCGACGTGGCACAGCGGCAGGTAGGACAGCAGTCGGTCCGACTCGTTGAGACCGAACAATTGCGTGCCACGGGTGGTGGCAAACCCCAGGTTGGCGAAGCTGTGCATCACGCCCTTGGGCAGGCCGGTGGTGCCGGAGGTGTAAATGATCGTCGCCAATTGGCCGGCGGACGGCTTGGGATCATCCTGGATCGGTGAGCTCGCTTGCAGGTCGGCCCAGCTGAAATCGAACGTGCCGGGCGGGTGCAATGGCAGGCTGATGGTCGGCAGATCGGGATTGACCCCGCAGGACATGCCGGGCCAGTCGTCGAGCTTGCCGATGAACGCCAGCGTCGCTTGCGAATGTTCCAGTACTTGGGCGACGGACTCGGCCGTGAGATTAGGGTACAGGGGCACCGAGACATGTCCAGCCATCCAGATCGCCAGGTCGGCAATGATCCAGTGCGCACAGTTTTTCGAGATCAGGGCGATGTGACTGCCTTGGGGCAGTTCCCGCGCGCGCAACCAATGCGCGGCGCATCGGGCCTGATGCCCGACGTCTTCCCAGGTGAGGGTCTCGACCTGTCCGCCGCCCATGGGCTGGACCAGGAAGCGCTGGCGGGGATGACGGGCTTCGCGCTCGTAGAAGACGTCCAGCGGCAAACGGAAAGCGGCTGACATGCGACTCGCTCCTGTGTTTTTGCTCTGGAGCAAGCGTAGTCAACCAAGCGGTTGCTTGGTCAACTATTTCACACAAAAACCAGCAACGCCGCCGACCCTGTGGGAGCGTGGCTTGCCCGCGATGGAATCGACTCGGTCTTTCTGGAAAACCGCGGTGTCTGCATCGCGGGCAAGCCACGCTCCCACAGGGGCCGGTTTCTTCAGTTATGGTGACTTGATGCCGTTGAGCTTCATCGCTCCGGCCAACGGCCCTTCGCCTTCAAGCTCGGCAAGGCCGGCGGTGGGGACCGATTCCCGGTCCTGCACATGGCCGTGCTGAAGATAACCGAGCAGGTTGCCCACCAGCGGATTGTGACTGACCAGCAGCGCATGATCGACAGACACCAACTGCTCCGCCACCGTTTGCGGACGGTAGTCGGGTGTCAACCATTCAACGGTGCGAATCTCCGGTTGAAAGCCCAGCGTTTCACGGACCAGTTGGGCGGTTTCCTGCGCTCGCAGGAAAGGGCTGGCATAGATGGCCGTAATCGGCTTGCCGATCAACTCGGCGGCGGTGCGCAGCACCTCTTCACGCCCCTTGACGGTCAATGCCCGCTCGGAATCGGGACGTTTGCCATGTGGCTCGGCTTCACCATGACGCAATACCCAGAGTTTCATAGTTTCGGTTCCTCATCTCGAGCCGGATGCGGCGCTGGCGCCACAACGTGTGGCGCTTCACCTTCCGGGGTCCGCGGCGTCGGCCAGTCGGCGAACGGCCAAGGCTTCTGGTCGCTGTGAAAACTGCCGAAACGACCAATCTGCGCCAGGAACTGGCTCAGGCTGTCGCCGAAGTTCATCAGGCTGGCGCTCGGGGCGCCATAGATCAAACGATAGATCAGTTGAACCAGCACCACCGCGCCGAGGATGAATTGCGCCACTTGCCAGACCAGCAAGAAGACGATCATCCACAGCACGCGCAGCAGGATGGATTCGTACCTGGCTTCTACTTTCGGATCATTCATGTCTCGCTCCCTGCCCCTGTCAATTGAGTGCTCAGTTGAAACCACTGGTGGAAATAAAGTCGACGTCGGTTTTCGGCTCGGCACGCATCAATAGACCGATCACCTGCTCCAGCGTGCGCCCTTCGAACAGGATGGCATGGAGCCCGGCGACCAGCGGCATATACACGCCAACTTCCTGGGCCTTGGCCTTGAGCACTTTCAGGGTGTTGACGCCTTCGGCCACCTCGCCCAGACGTGTCACCGCTTCTTCCAGGCTCAACCCCTGGCCGAGGGCGAACCCGACCTGGTAGTTACGGCTTTTCGGCGACGAACAGGTGACGATCAAATCGCCCACGCCCGCCAGCCCGAGGAAAGTCATGGGGTTGGCGCCCTGATTCACCGCGAAACGAGTCATTTCCGCCAGCGCCCGGGTGATCAACATGCTTTTGGTGTTTTCGCCCATCCCCAGCGCCACCGCCATGCCGGCGATGATCGCGTAGACGTTTTTCAGCGCCCCGCCCAACTCCACGCCGAAGCGGTCGGCGCTGGCGTAGACGCGAAAGGTGCGACCGTGCAGCGCGGCCTGGACCTGCTGGCAGAGGTCTTCGTCTTCGCTGGCGACCACCGTGGCGGTCAGCGCGTGTTCGGCGATTTCACGGGCCAGGTTCGGCCCCGACAGTACGCCGATACGCGCCTGCGGCGCGATCTCTTCGAGGATCTCGCTCATCAGCTTGAAGGTGTGGGCTTCGATGCCTTTGGTCAGGCTCACCAGCAATTTACCGCGCAAACGTTCGGCATGCGGCGCCAGCACCGAGCGCAGCGCGCTGGACGGCAGCGCAACGAAACTCAGGTCGCAGGCTTCCAGAGTGGCTTGCAGGTCGGTGACCGCTTCCACGGCCGGCAGAATCTTGATGCCTTTGAGGTAGCGCGGGTTTTCCCGATTGACCCTGATGGCCTCGGCCTGGTCGGGGTCACGCATCCACAGCCGAACCTGATGCCCGTTCTCGGCCAGCAGATTAGCCACGGCGGTACCAAAACTTCCGCCTCCCAGGACCGCAATTGGGCGCTGTTCAGTCATATGCAATCCGTTAATCCATACCAGTGGCGATGTCGGCATTATACGGAGCAGCCCAGTGGCGGCCAGCCCCTGGATCAATTACAGGCACTTGTAGGAAGAAGAGCAATAAATCCGCGGAAAATGCGGTCATCGTGACTGGAAAAGTTGACCAGCTCGGTTAACATGCGCGCCAATTGTTCGCTACCAAGGATGTGTCGTGTCGTTTGGCTCTGCATCGCCCCGCTCGCCGCTGGCTCTGGCGCTGATTTTCAGCCCGGCGATGCGCCGTTGGTCGCGAAAGACGCCAACCCTTGGCCACCTGCTGGCCGGGCTGTGCCTGGTGGTTAGCGGCCTGCTGTGCAGCCTGCCGACACGGGCCGCCGACATTCTGTTGACCGCTGCCGAAGACAGCCCCGGCGTGCAATCCTTCACTCAGGCCCTGAGCGAGCTGCGCCCTGCCGACAGCGTGCGCTTCCAGCCACTGCCCGCTCTGCCGGCACCGGGCAAACTGCCGGCCGGCACCCGTTTGATCCTGCTTGACCTGCCGAGCCTCGACTGGCGCCTGCAAGATGCCCAAGGCCCGGCGACACTGGTATTGCGCATCAGTCGCCTGCAAGCGCGCCAACGCCTGGGCGCCACCCAGCCCCCACACTTGAGCCTGCTGTGGAGCGATCCGCCGTTGGCTCGGCAGTTGCGCCTGACCGGTATTCTTCTGCCCCAGGCCCGACGAATCGGCGTGCTCTACGACAGTCACAGTGAGTTTCTCTTGAACGAGCTGCGCCAGGCCGCCTTGCCGCTCGGCCTGCAAATCGTCACTGAGCGCTGGGACAACACCAGTGACAGCCGCCCGCTGCAGTCTTTGCTGAACAACAGCGACGTGCTGCTGGGACTCGACGATCCCGATCTGTTCAACCCGAAAACCGCGAAAAACCTGTTGCTCAGCAGCTACGCACGGCAACGGGCGCTGATCGGCCCCAATGCCGGTTTCGTCAAGGCCGGGAGCCTGGCCAGTACCTACAGCGATCAAGGCGACTGGCTGGCGATTCTGGACACACTGCTCGACCAGCCACCGGCCAACTGGCCACGCGCGCACTACCCGCAGCGCTTCCAGGTCTTGAGTAATCCACAAGTGGCTCGTTCCCTGGGTATTGAACAGATCGATCAAGCCTCTGTGGCCGCACAGTTGGGCGCAGGAGAACGCCACCCATGACTTTCCATCGTCGCTGGGACATCAACACCCGCACGCAAATCATCAGCCTCGGCCCTGCCCTGTTGCTGACCTTGCTGTTGATCAGTTTCTTCACCTTCGTGCGAATCCAGGACCTGCGCCAGGAACTCAACCACACCGGCCAGTTGATTGCCAACCAACTGGCGCCGGCCACCGAATACGGGGTGATTTCGGGCAACAACGAAGTGCTGGACAGTTTGCTCAAGGCCACGCTGGCCACGCCCAATGTGCGATTCCTGGAAGTTCAGGACAGCGCCAACCGGATTCTGGTGTACGTCGAACAACCGTCGGAAACCCATACCCGCTCGCATCAGGTCGAAGTCTTCCAGGCACCGGTGCGGCTGCAACGCATCCCGTTGCACAATGATTTCCTCCAAGGTAGCAAAGTCGCGGGCACCGCCTCTGCCGAGGATTATCTGGGGCGGGTCATTGTCGGCCTGTCCAACGATGCCTTCAGCCAGCGCCAGCAGGAAATCCTGTTCAAGGCCGGGATTCTGGCGTTGTTCGCCCTGCTGTTTACCTTTCTGATCGCCCGGCGCCTGGCCGGTAGCCTGTCGCAGCCGATCCGCGACATCGGCACCGCGGTCAAGGCGATCCAGGACGGCGACTACAAAACCCCGCTGCCCATCGTCGACGACACCGAACTCGGGGCGCTGTCGCAACACATCAACAACCTCGCCAGCGGACTCGAACAAGCCAGCCGCGAACAGCACCAGGCGATGGCGCAGTTGATCCAGACTCGTGAAGAGGCGGAAAAAGCCAACAACGCCAAATCCGATTTCCTCGCGATGATGAGCCACGAACTGCGCACCCCGATGAATGGCGTACTGGGCATGCTGCAACTGCTGGAAACCACCGAAATGACCGAAGAACAGCTCGAATACGCGGCGCTGGCTGCGGAGTCCACCGAGCACCTGCTCAAGGTCATCAACGACATTCTCGATTTCTCGCGCATCGAGCGCTCGGAACTGGAGCTGGAACACATTCCGTTCAACCTCGCGGACCTGATCGGCAGTTGCGCCCAGGCGTTCTCGCACAGCGCAGCGCAGCGCGGGCTGGATCTGGCCCTGCTGACGCCCGATAACATGCGCGCGTTGCAGGTGCAGGGCGACCCGACGCGGATCCGGCAGATCCTGGTCAACCTGGTCGGCAATGCACTGAAGTTCACCGAGCAAGGTCGCATCACCATCGAGCCGCAATGGCAATCACTGGATCACGAACTGCTCTGGTTTACCTGCACGGTACGAGACAGCGGGATCGGTATTTCCAGCCAACACCTGGAGTCGATGTTCAATGCCTTCCAGCAGGCCGACAGTTCCATTTCAAGGCGCTACGGCGGCACCGGACTGGGCCTCCCCATTGCCCGCACCCTGGCTGAGCGGATGGGCGGCACCTTGCGTGCCCATAGCGAAGAAGGTCGCGGTTCGGTGTTCACCCTGGAAATCCCGCTGGCCCTTTATAAACAGACGCTGCCGACACGGACGCCACGGACGCCAACCGGCACCGGTGATGGCGACGGGCGCAATGTGCTACTGGTCGAGGACAATCCGGTCAACCAGACCGTTATCGAGGCGATGTTGCGCAGCCTGGGCTTTACTGTCAGCGTCGCGACCGATGGCGCGCAAGCGGTGCGCAGCGCCGAGAGTCTGATTTTCGAAGCGATCCTGATGGATTGTCGATTGCCGGTTATCGATGGCTATGAGGCGACCCGACAGATTCGCCAATTGCCCGGCTGCGCGGGCTTGCCCATCATCGCCCTGACCGCCAATGCCTTGCAGGGCGACCGGGAAGCCTGTTTATCGGCGGGAATGAACGATTACCTGGCCAAGCCCTTCAAACGTACTGATCTGCAGCAGATTCTGCAGCGATGGGTGCAGTAGTGCAGGCCTTTCGGCTATCTGCGACTGGCGTGAAAGGCGAAAGTGCGGCAGTCTTAGGCACCCGAACAGGCCCGAAAAGGGGCTTGAATAATAATTTCAGTGCACAAGTGTACATTCGTGTCCTTGGTGCTGTGACTTTCACCACAACGCAATAGTCTATGAGTAGGCTGCTGGCTCGAGGCATGAATGCTTCGACCGGCCGGGAAGATTTGCCCCACCTGCCGCACGGGACTATTGAGGAGCTCGCATGACCAAACAAAACGCCTTTACCCGGGAAGACCTGCTGCGCTGCAGTCGCGGTGAGCTGTTCGGCCCAGGTAACGCGCAACTGCCCGCCCCGAACATGCTGATGGTCGATCGCATCACCCTGATCAGCGAAGAAGGCGGCAAGTACGGCAAAGGTGAATTGGTCGCCGAGCTGGATATCACTCCGGATCTGTGGTTTTTCGCCTGTCACTTCGAAGGCGACCCGGTGATGCCAGGCTGCCTGGGCCTCGACGCCATGTGGCAACTGGTCGGTTTCTTCCTGGGCTGGCAAGGTCTGCCGGGCCGCGGCCGCGCCCTGGGTTCGGGCGAAGTGAAGTTCTTTGGTCAGGTTCTGCCGACCGCGAAGAAAGTAACCTATAACATTCATATCAAGCGCGTCCTCAAAGGCAAGCTGAACCTGGCCATCGCCGATGGTTCGGTGACTGTCGACGGCCGCGAGATCTACACCGCCGAAGGCCTTCGGGTCGGCGTTTTCACCTCCACTGACAACTTCTAAGGGTTATCCGCATGCGCCGCGTCGTTATCACTGGTCTGGGCATCGTTTCGTGCCTGGGCAATGACAAAGAGACCGTCTCCGCTAACCTGCGTGCAAGCCGCCCTGGCATCCGGTTCAACCCGGAATATGCCGAAATGGGTCTGCGTAGCCAGGTTTCCGGCTCCATTGACCTTCCCCTCGAAGAGCTGATCGATCGCAAGATCTATCGCTTCGTCGGCCACGCGGCGGCTTACGCCTACCTGGCCATGAAAGATGCCATCGCCGACTCCGGTCTGACCGAAGAGCAAGTCTCCAATCCGCGTACCGGCCTGATCGCCGGTTCCGGTGGCGCCTCCACGCTGAACCAGATGGAAGCGCTGGACATCCTGCGCGAGAAAGGCGTCAAGCGCGTCGGCCCATACCGTGTCACGCGGACCATGAGCAGCACCGTTTCCGCCTGCCTGGCCACGCCGTTCAAGATCAAGGGCCTGAACTACTCCATCGCTTCTGCCTGTGCCACCAGTGCTCACTGCATCGGTACGGCCATGGAACAGATCCAGATGGGCAAGCAGGACATCGTGTTCGCCGGCGGCGGTGAAGAGGAACACTGGAGCCAATCGTTCCTGTTCGACGCCATGGGCGCCCTGTCCAGCCAGTACAACGAAACCCCGGAAAAAGCTTCCCGTGCCTACGACAACAAGCGTGACGGTTTCGTCATCGCCGGCGGTGGCGGCATGGTCGTGGTCGAAGAGCTGGAACACGCTCTGGCTCGCGGCGCGAAGATCTACGCCGAAATCGTTGGCTACGGCGCGACCTCCGACGGCTACGACATGGTCGCTCCTAGCGGCGAAGGCGCCATCCGCTGCATGCAGATGGCCATGTCCACCGTTGACGCTCCGATCGACTACCTGAACACCCACGGCACTTCGACTCCGGTCGGTGATGTCATGGAGATGAAGGGTGTGCGTGAGGTGTTCGGCGACAAGGCTCCGGCCATCAGCTCCACCAAGAGCCTCTCGGGTCACTCCCTGGGCGCCGCCGGCGTTCACGAAGCGATCTACTGCATGCTGATGATGGAAGGCAACTTCATGGCGGGTTCGGCCAACATCGACGAACTGGACCCGGAAGTGGCTGACATGCCGATCCTGACCAAGACTCGCGAAGACGCCACCATCAACACCGTGATGAGCAACAGCTTCGGTTTCGGTGGCACCAATGCCACGCTGGTACTGAAGCGCTGGTCGGGTAAGTAATACCCCGCCGCTTCGCTGCACATAAAAACGCCCCGACTGGTTCGGGGCGTTTTTTTTTGCCTGAAATAAGTAGTCAAGCCAGGCACAAAACCTGTGGGAGCTGGCTTGCCTGCGATGACGTCGGCACAGCTGACAATGATGTTGCCTGACACTCCGCCATCGCAGCGATGCGGCGATCCGACAAGCCAGCTCCCACAGGTTTTGTGGTGTTCAATCCATCAGGTTCGAAAGAGAGCTTTGTACCTCGCTAACATGAAGCTTTTGTCATGAAACTTAACGCCCTGCGACCAAATGCCGCGTGTTTGGCGGGCTGCAGGACTTTTACGAATTTCGCAAAAAATCCTTACCGAACTCTGTCGTTTACTTAGCAAGCTACCAAAATATATAACAAAGCCCTGCACACGCCTTGCTGCAGATAACAGAGATTGGAGCTAGCAGATGACTGTAAAAGTAACTGAACGCGACGATTCACATAAATCCCATGAAGGCGTAGCCGCCGGTATCCGGATCTGGGATGTACATCAACAAGACATGCTGGTGGGGATGTTTCATTCCGAAACCGATGCCCACAGCTACAAGGCCGAACTGGAAAAACAGGAGCAGCAACGCGAGCTCCAATCCGCGTAAGCAATTGTAGGAGCGAGCTTGCTCGCGAAAGACTCAAGAGCGCCACGTTTAGCCAGTAAACACGCGTTATCGTTAACGTCCATCGCGAGCAAGCTCGCTCCTACAAAACAACGTTACGCCATGGTGGGGTTTGTCGTTATTGCAGTTGTTAACGGCTTACCACATCAGATCGTCAGGGATCTGGAAGGCCGCGTACGGATCGTCCTCGGCGGCCGCTTCTGCGGTCTGCACATTCAACTGCACGATGCGTTGCGGATCGCGCTCCTGAATCTTCAGGGCCGCCTCACGCGGGATCACTTCGTAGCCGCCGGCATGGTGCACGATCGCCAGCGAACCGTTGCTGAGCTTGTTGCGCATCAGCGTATTGACGGAGAGACGCTTGACCTTCTTGTCGTCAACGAAGTTGTAGTAATCCTCGGTGGTCAGCTTCGGCAGACGCGAGACTTCGATCAATTGTTTGACCTGGGCGGCGCGGGCTTTCGCCTCGGCCTTCTCCTGTTGCTGACGGTTCAGCTCCTGGTCGCGCTTGACCTTCTCGGCCATGGCTTCCTGAGCCGCCCGCTGCTGCGAGTCATCCAGTTCGATCTGGCCTTTGTGGACCAGACGTTGCTGCTTCTGTTTTTCTTTGCCGACCTGCTTGGCCTGCTTCTGATTGACCAGCCCTGCTTTGAGCAACTGGTCGCGAAGGGAAATGCTCATGGTGCTTATTTCTCACTTAGGCAACTGCTCAACCGCAGCTGGGCATATTCTTTTCCTGACGTTTGGCTTCGCCCCACAAGGCGTCCAACTCTTCGAGGGTGCAATCTTCCATGGGACGGTGGGTGTCGCGCAATGCCTGTTCGATAAATCGGAAGCGTCTTTCGAATTTGCTGTTGGCACCACGCAAGGCAGTTTCCGGGTCGACCTTGAGATGACGCGCCAGATTGACCACGGAAAACAGCAGATCACCGACCTCATCGGCAATCGCTGCCGAGTCATTGTCGGCCATGGCTTCAAGCACTTCATCGAGCTCTTCGCGCACTTTGTCGAGCACCGGCAAAGCGTCAGGCCAGTCGAAACCGACCTGCCCTGCGCGTTTCTGCAATTTCGCCGAACGGGACAATGCCGGCAGTGCCGCGGGAACGTCATCGAGCAAGGACAGCTGTTCGGGCGCCGCAGATTTCTCCGCCCGTTCTTCAGCCTTGATCTCTTCCCAGCGCTGCTTGACCTGTTCTTCACTCAGTCGCGGAACATCCAGCGGCGCGTACAGATCGCCGGTGGGGAACACGTGAGGGTGGCGGCGGATCAACTTGCGGGTGATGCTGTCGACTACACCCGCGAATTCGAAGCGCCCTTCTTCCCGAGCCAGTTGGCTGTAATAAACCACCTGGAACAACAGATCCCCCAACTCACCCTGCAAGTGATCGAAATCACCGCGCTCGATGGCGTCGGCGACTTCGTAGGCTTCCTCAAGGGTGTGCGGGACGATGGTGGCGTAGGTTTGCCTGATGTCCCACGGGCAGCCGAACTGCGGGTCGCGCAGGCGGTTCATCAGGTGCAGCAGATCTTCAAGTTTGTACATCCCTTATTCCCGTCAAACACCCCCTGTAGGAGCCGGCTTGCCGGCGAAGGCGGCCTCAAGCCATGCGCTGGCCGGATGGACGCCTTCGCCGGCAAGCCGGCTCCTACAGGGAGGGATGGTTATGGCGTGCGGTTACGCCGGGTTTCGATGATGTTCGGCAACTGGGAAATCCGTCCCAGCAACCGCCCCAGTGCATCCAGCCCCGGAATCTCGATGGTCAGGGACATCAACGCGGTGTTGTCCTCCTTGTTCGAGCGGGTGTTGACCGCCAGCACGTTGATCCGCTCGTTGAGCAGCACTTGCGAAACGTCTCGCAGCAAGCCGGACCGGTCGTAGGCCCGGATGATGATGTCCACCGGGTAGGTGAGCACCGGCACCGGCCCCCAGCTGACCTGGATAATCCGCTCAGGCTCGCGCCCGCCCAATTGCAATACCGAGGCGCAGTCCTGACGGTGAATGCTCACACCGCGGCCCACGGTGATGTAACCGACGATCGCATCCCCCGGCAGCGGCTGGCAGCAGCCGGCCATCTGTGTCATCAGGTTGCCGACGCCCTGGATCTGGATATCGCCGCGCTTGCCCGGTTTGTAGCCGGTGGCTTTGCGCGGGATGAGTTCAAGCTGTTCGTTGCCGCGTTCCGGCTCCACCAGCTGCTGTGCCAGGTTGACCAGTTGCGCCAGGCGCAAATCGCCCGCACCCAGCGCGGCGTACATGTCCTCGGCCGTCTTCATGTTGGCCTTGTCGGCCAGCTTGTCGAAGTCCACCGCGGGCAGGCCCAGGCGATTGAGTTCACGCTCGAGCAAGGTTTTACCGGCGGCGACGTTCTGATCCCGCGCCTGCAGTTTGAACCAGTGAACGATCTTCGCCCGTGCCCGCGAGGTGGTGATGTAACCCAGGTTCGGGTTCAGCCAGTCGCGACTCGGCGTGCCGTGCTTGCTGGTGATGATCTCGACCTGTTCACCGGTTTGCAGGCTGTAGTTGAGCGGTACGATCCGCCCGTTGATCTTCGCGCCGCGACAGTTGTGACCGATCTCGGTGTGCACCCGGTAGGCGAAGTCCAGTGGCGTCGCGCCCTTCGGCAAATCGATGGCGTGACCGTCCGGGGTGAAGATGTAGACCCGGTCCGGTTCGATATCGACCCGTAGCTGGTCGGCCAGACCACCAATGTCGCCCAGCTCTTCATGCCATTCGAGGACCTGACGCAGCCAGGAGATTTTCTCTTCGTAGTGGTTGGAGCCGGATTTGACGTCGGTGCCCTTGTAGCGCCAGTGCGCGCAGACGCCCAGCTCCGCCTCTTCGTGCATCGCGTGGGTGCGGATCTGCACTTCCAGCACCTTGCCCTCGGGCCCGATCACCGCGGTGTGCAGCGAGCGGTAGCCGTTCTCCTTGGGGTTGGCGATGTAGTCGTCGAATTCCTTCGGGATGTGCCGCCACAACGTGTGGACGATGCCGAGTGCGGTGTAGCAGTCACGCATTTCCGGCACCAGCACACGAACGGCGCGCACGTCATAGATCTGGCTGAACTCCAGACCCTTGCGCTGCATTTTGCGCCAGATCGAATAGATGTGCTTGGCCCGGCCGCTGATATCGGCATCGACACCGGTGGCCTGCAATTCGACTTTCAGCTGGTTCATCACATCGGCGATGAACCGCTCGCGATCCAGGCGCCGCTCGTGGAGCAGCTTGGCGATCTGCTTGTACTGGTCGGGCTCGAGGTAACGGAAGGACAAGTCCTCCAGCTCCCACTTGATGTGACCGATACCGAGACGGTGAGCCAGGGGCGCATAGATGTCGAAGACTTCACGGGCCACGCGGTTGCGCTTCTCGTCGTCGGCGGTTTTCACCGCACGGATCGCGCAGGTGCGTTCGGCCAGCTTGATCAGCGCGACGCGTACGTCGTCGACCATGGCCACCAGCATCTTGCGCAGGTTTTCCACCTGGCCCTGGGTGCCCAGCACCAGGGATTGACGGGGGCTGAGGCTGGCGCTGATCGCCGCCATGCGCAATACACCGTCGATGAGTTTGGCGACCACCGGACCGAAGCGCTGGCTCACCGCCGGCAGTTCGATCTGGCCTTCGCGCACGCCGCGGTACAAGACTGCGGCAACCAACGAATCCTGATCGAGTTTGAGGTCGGCGAGGATCTCGGCGATCTCAAGGCCCGCGCGGAAACTCGAGGTCCCTTCGGACCAGAGGTTTTTCGCCGCATTGGCCTGTTGCTCAGATGCGCGGGCGAACTCGCACGCTTCCTTCAAGGCTTCGCGATCCAGTGCCAGATCGACACTGACCGCGTGATCGAGCCAAGCCTCGAGATTGATACTGCCGTCGGTGTTGATCGGCTGGTGTGCTCTCACCTGTACCATCTTGCTTACCTTCCCTACGACGCAGATTCAATGCGTCAAAATCGCTGACCTTCGTTGCCCATGAGCCCACGTCGGGCTGGTGCGCGGCTGCACGGGCGGGCCAGTCGGACCAGACGAGCCTTCCTAGCTCGCTTCAAATAACGCCATGGCCTCGACATGTGCCGTTTGAGGAAACATATCGAGAATCCCGGCACGTTTTAACCGGTAGCCCTGCTTGATCAATTCGACCGTATCGCGCGCCAGCGTTGCCGGATTGCACGACACATATACCAACCGTTTGGCGCCCAGGGACGCAAGCTTGCGCACTGCCTCGAAAGCACCGTCACGCGGTGGGTCCAAGAGTACCGCACAAAAGCCTTCGCGCGCCCATTCGGCATCGGTCAAAGGCTGGGATAAATCGGCCTGAAAAAACTTCACATTATGAAGATTGTTGCTAGCAGCGTTCGCGGCTGCTCGCTCGACCATCGCCTGCACACCTTCCACCGCCACCACTTCGCGAACGACCTTGGCCAGCGGCAACGCAAAGTTACCCAAACCACAGAATAGATCGAGAACTCGTTCATCCGCCGTCGGCTTCAGCCACTCCAACGCTTGAGCGATCATCGCTTCGTTGACCCCGGCGTTGACCTGGATGAAATCCCCCGGTCGGTACGCCAGGTTCAAATCCCACTGCTCAAGCCGATAACCCAACGACTGGTCAGCCTCGACCGGTTGCGGTTCCCCGTCGCCGTGCAGCCACAGTTGGGCTTCATGGAAGGCGCAGAAATCCTTGAGGATCGTCATGTCGGCGTCGGATAACGGCGCCATGTGTCGCAGCAACACGGCCAGTGACGAGCCGCTGAACAATTCCACGTGCCCCAACGCCTGAGGCTTGCTCAAGCGCCGGAGCATTTCCGGCAAGCGGGTCATGATTGGCTGCAAGGGCTGTACCAGCACCGGGCATTCGTTGATCGCAACGATGTCCTGACTGCCCGCCGCGCGAAAACCGACCTCGAGTTTTTTCGCCTTCATGTCCCAACGCACCGCCACCCTGGCGCGACGGCGGTATCCGAATTCCGGACCGCTCAACGGCGCTGCCCACTCTTGGGGTTCGACACCGGCGACCTTCGATAACTGTTCGGCGAGCATGCGTTGTTTCAGGGCAAGTTGTTCGTCATGCGACAGATGTTGCACGCTGCAACCGCCACAGCGACCGGCATGCGGGCAGGGTGCCGGACGACGCAATTCGCTGGCCTGGAACACGCGTTCGGTGCGCGCTTCGACCACTTTGCCGTGGGCGCCGAGAACGCGCGCCTCGATTTCTTCTCCGGCCAATGCGCCGATGACGAACCAGGTGCGACCTTCGAAAAACGCGATACCGCGACCGTCATTGGCCAGGCGCTCGATGGTCAGGCGCTGCTTTTTGCCGGTCGGGATTTGCGCGGCCTTGCTGCCGCCGGTGGGTTGGAAGCGCAGGCCTCTCTCGTGCTTGGCCATCAGTTGGGCGCGTCGAAAATGCCGGTCGACAGGTAACGGTCGCCACGGTCGCAGATGATCGCGACGATCACCGCGTTTTCAACTTCTTTGGACAGGCGCAGCATCGCCGCCACGGCACCGCCCGAGGACACGCCACAGAAGATGCCTTCTTCGCGGGCCAGACGACGGGTTACGTCTTCGGCTTCGCTTTGTGCCATGTCGACGATCCGGTCCACGCGATCGGCCTGGTAGATCTTCGGCAGGTATTCCTGCGGCCAGCGACGGATACCCGGAATCGCCGAACCTTCCATCGGTTGCAGACCGATGATCTGCACGTTGTCGTTCTGCTCTTTCAAGTAGCGCGAAACACCCATGATGGTGCCGGTGGTGCCCATCGAACTGACGAAATGCGTGATGCTGCCTTCGGTCTGACGCCAGATTTCCGGGCCGGTGGTGGTGTAGTGCGCCTCGGGGTTGTCCCCGTTGGCGAACTGATCCAGCACCTTGCCGCAGCCTTCGGCTTCCATGCGCTGTGCGAGGTCGCGCGCACCTTCCATGCCTTCTTCCTGGGTGACCAGAATCAGCTCGGCGCCATAGGCGGTCATGGCGGCCTTGCGCTCGGCGCTGGAGTTGTCCGGCATGATCAGGATCATCTTGTAACCCTTGATCGCGGCGGCCATCGCCAGGGCGATCCCGGTGTTGCCCGAGGTCGCCTCGATCAGCGTATCGCCGACGTGGATCTGCCCGCGCAATTCGGCGCGGGTGATCATCGACAGCGCCGGACGGTCCTTGACCGAACCCGCCGGGTTGTTCCCTTCGAGCTTGAGCAAAAGGGTATTGCTGGTGGCGCCGGGCAGGCGCTGCAAACGGACCAGCGGAGTGTTGCCGACGCAATCGGCGATGGTTGGGTACTGCAAGGTCATGGCGTAATTCGCAATCCAGACTGCGGGGGCGCCTATCATACCGGCAAACGTTCGCAGGCCATATCACGCAAAGTACGGTGCTTATGGCTTATGGGAATAAGGGAAGGATTGTGGCGGATGTGAGGGTCTATTCGCGGGCAAGCCCGCTCCTACAGGATTAGAGTTGCTCACACGATTTGTGGCCTACCCATATTCCCTGTGGGAGCGGGCTTGCCCGCGAAGGCGTCATCACTGACACCACCGACATCAGCCACTAACCGCATATTCAGCCGCAACCCCGCCCCAGTGTTCTGCGCCCAAAGACTCCCACCCTGGCGCTGCACCGCATTCCTGGCAATGCTCAACCCCAACCCGAACCCACCATTGCCCGGGCGCGCGTCGTCAAGCCGGATGAACGGCGAGAAGATCCGCTCCAGGTCCTCGTCAGCCACCCCGCCGCCCTGATCCTCCAGCCACACATGCCAACAGTCGCCATCGCGCCGTCCACCGAGACTGACAATGCCGCCACCAGGTGAATGCCGAATGGCATTGCGCAGAATGTTCTCCAGCGCCTGGGCTAGGGTATTGAGATGACCGCGCACCCAGCAGGACGAATCCACCGTGCATTGCAGTTGATGGGCCGGCCAGCCACTTTCATAGCAGGCGTTTTCCGTGAGCATTTCCCACAGCGCCTGGATCTGGATCGCTTCGTCGGGCAATGGCGCGCGCTCGGTGTCGAGCCACGCCAATTGCAGAGCGTCCTCCACCAGCCGCTGCATCCCGTCGACTTCCCGGCCAATGCGTTCGCGCAATTGCGTCAGCCCCTGCTCGCTCTCGCTGGCTACCCGCAGACGGCTCAGCGGCGTGCGCAGTTCGTGGGACAAATCGCGCAGCAATTGCTGTTGCAGGGCCACGGTGCCTTGCAGGCGTTCGGACATGTGATCGAAGGCTCGGCCCAGCTCACCCAGCTCATCGGAGCGGTTGGTCGTACGGCGCGACAGACGCACGCCCAACTGGTCGGCGCGCCAGGCATTGGCTTGCTCACGCAGACTGTTCAATGGCACGACCAGCAACCGATACAGCCCGACGCACAGCAGCAAGGTGAACAGGCCGGGGATGACGCCGTTGGTGATCACCCGCCAGAACACCCGATAACGCCCGGGCACAAATCGCTGTGGCAACTCGATCACCAGACTGCCGGCGCTCGGGTCGCCGGGAAACGGCACCCGCAGCCACGGCAGGCCTTTCTTATGGATGGGCCAGTCCAGGCCCCGCAGAAAAGTCAGGCGCTGGATGTCCTTGTCCGATAGCGGCAGGCTGCTCAACGACTGCAAATCACCGCCAATGACGCCAACCCAGCCCGTTTCGCGCTGTTGCATGCCCTGCAGCCAGGCATCGACGCCAGCGTCCTGCCGCTGCTGCCACGCCTGCTCGGCCTCGGCGGCATAGCGCGTCAGGGTGGCTCGGGCGTCATTCGACAGGAACTGGTTGCGCTGTTCCATGTAGCGGCCCCAGGACCAGCTCAACCAGATCATGAGCAGACAGAATGCCACCAGCAAAAAGGCCAGCTTCCAGAACAGCGAATGCCTGCCCGGCAGATCAGACCATTTCATCGACAGCACTCAAAACATAGCCCTTGCCCCAGACCGTGCGCACTTCCCGCTCGGTGTAGCCGATGACCTTGAGCTTGCGGCGGATCTGGCTGATGTGCATGTCGAGGCTGCGGTCATGGGCCGCGTAACCGCGTTGCAGCACCTGCTGATAAAGGAAGGCCTTGCTCAGCACCTCATCGCCATTGCGGTTCAGCGTTTCCAGCAGCCGATACTCGCTGCGGGTCAGGCCGGCAGCCTGTGCGCCGTAAAAGACCTCGAACAGCTCATCATCGAACCGCAGGCCGTCCGCCGAGGGGACGACCGGTGCAGGCGCCGGCCGCCGGTCGAGCGCCACCCGCCGCAGGATCGCTTCGATGCGCACTCGCAACTCCGCCATGCTGAACGGTTTGGGCAAATAATCATCGGCGCCCAGGCGAAAGCCGCTGATGCGATCCGCCTCGGCCCCGAGCGCGGACATCAGCACCACCGGGGTTGAATGGCTCTGGCGCAATTGCGTCAGCACGTTCAACCCGTCCATGCCCGGCAGCAGAATGTCCATCAGCACCACATCGAAGGCTTGCTGGCGGGCAATGGCCAGGCCTTCCTGACCGTTCTGGCACCAGGTCACCTGAAACCCGCAGCGTCCCAGGTGCTCATGAACATAGGCACCGAGCACGAGGTCGTCTTCGATGGAAAGGATGCGCGGATGGCCAACAGAGATGGGAGTCATGAGTATCTGCAAATAATTCTCAGTTGGCGATTATTCAAGATTGCCTCGCCAGGGGCAACCCAAGGTTTGCCCGCGACGCAAAAGCAGGCCTGCGGCCGACGAATGACTGCATCAATTTTACCGGATGGCCGGCGAGCAAAATCGCTACACTGCGCAGGTGGTGCGTGCCGGACGTACGTGCAGGCCATTGATTAGCGGGATGCAGGAGAGAGGCGTGCTCAAGAGACTGGGAATTAAAGGCCGCGTGCTGTTGCTGACCCTGTTGCCGACCAGCCTGATGGCGTTGGTGCTGGGTGGCTACTTTACCTGGATGCAGCAGTCGGACCTGCAAGCCCAACTCATGCAGCGTGGCGAAATGATCGCCGAACAGCTGGCGCCCTTGGTGGCCCCGGCCATGGGTCACCAGAACAACGAGCTGCTGGAACGCATCGCCACCCAGTCACTGGAGCAGCCGGACGTTCGCGCGGTGACCTTCCTCGCGCCCGACCGCACGCTACTGGCCCACGCCGGCCCGATCATGCTCAACCCAGCCCCCTTGGGCGACGGCTCCCAGATGCGGCATCGCAGCGGCAACGATGCGACTCGCTACCTGCTGCCGGTATTCGGCAAGCACCGCAATCTGGCCGGCGACCTGATCCCCGATGAAGCCGACCGCCTGCTCGGCTGGGTGGAACTCGAACTGTCCCACAACGGCATGCTGCTGCGCGGTTACCGCAGCCTGTTCGCCAGCCTGCTGTTGATCGGCGCAGGCCTGGGCGGTGCAGCGCTGCTGGCGTTGCGCATGGGCCGCACCATCAACCGGCCGTTGAGCCAGATCAAGCAAGCCGTGACGCAACTCAAGGACGGGCATCTGGAAACCCGCCTGCCGCCCCTCGGCAGTCAGGAGCTGGATGAACTGGCGTCCGGCATCAACCGCATGGCCGGCACCCTGCAAAACGCCCAGGAAGAATTGCAGCACAGCATCGACCAAGCCACCGAAGACGTGCGCCAGAATCTGGAAACCATCGAAATCCAGAACATCGAACTCGACCTGGCGCGCAAGGAAGCCCTGGAAGCCAGCCGGATCAAATCCGAATTCCTGGCCAACATGAGCCATGAAATCCGCACGCCGCTCAACGGCATACTCGGCTTCACCCATCTGCTGCAAAAAAGCGAGCTGACCCCACGCCAGCTCGACTACCTGGGTACCATCGAAAAGTCCGCCGACAGCCTGCTGGGGATCATCAACGAGATCCTCGACTTTTCCAAGATCGAGGCCGGCAAACTGGTGCTCGACCATATTCCGTTCAATCTGCGCGACCTGTTGCAGGACACCCTGACCATCCTCGCCCCGGCCGCCCACGCCAAACAGCTGGAGCTGGTGAGCCTGGTGTATCGCGACACGCCGCTGTCGCTGGTGGGTGATCCGCTGCGGCTCAAGCAGATCCTCACCAACCTGGTCAGCAACGCGATCAAATTCACCCGCGAAGGCACCATCGTCGCCCGGGCCATGCTCGAAGAAGAGCATGAGGACAGCGTGCAGTTGCGCATCAGCATCCAGGACACTGGCATCGGCTTGTCGAACCAGGACGTGCGCGCGCTGTTCCAGGCGTTCAGCCAGGCCGACAACTCGCTGTCCCGACAGCCGGGCGGCACCGGTCTTGGCCTGGTGATCTCCAAGCGCTTGATCGAACAGATGGGCGGCGAGATCGGGGTCGACAGCACGCCGGGCGAAGGTTCGGAGTTCTGGATCAGCCTGAGCCTGCCGAAAACCCGCGACGACGCCGAAGACCTGCCGGGGCCGCCGCTGCTCGGACGGCGGGTCGCGGTGCTGGAAAACCACGAATTGGCCCGTCAGGCGTTACAGCATCAACTGGAGGACTGCGGCCTCGAAGTCACCCCGTTCAATACCCTGGAAAGCCTGACCAACGGCGTGACCGGCGCGCATCAGACCGATCAGGCGATTGACCTGGCGGTGCTGGGCATCACCAGCAACGACATGCCGCCGGAGCGTCTCAACCAGCACATCTGGGACCTCGAACACCTGGGCTGCAAGGTGCTGGTGCTGTGCCCGACCACCGAACAGACGCTGTTCCATCTCTCGGTTCCCAACCCCCACAGCCAGCTCCAGGCCAAACCGGCCTGCACCCGCAAACTGCGACGGGCCCTGTCTGACCTGGTCAACCCGCGCCAGTTGCGTAGCGAGCCGGGCGAACCGGTGTCCAGCCGTGCGCCGAAGGTGCTGTGTGTCGACGACAACCCGGCCAATCTGTTGCTGGTGCAGACCCTGCTCGAAGACATGGGCGCCAAGGTGCTTGCGGTGGAAAGTGGTTACGCCGCGGTCAAGGCGGTGCAGAGCGAGACCTTCGACCTGGTGCTGATGGACGTGCAGATGCCAGGCATGGACGGGCGCCAGAGTACCGAAGCGATACGTCAGTGGGAAAGCGAACGCCATTGCACGCCGCTGCCGATCGTGGCCCTCACCGCCCACGCCATGGCCAACGAAAAACGCGCACTGCTGCAAAGCGGCATGGACGATTACCTGACCAAACCGATCAGCGAACGGCAACTGGCGCAGGTGGTGTTGAAGTGGACCGGCCTGGCGCTGCGCAATCATGGGCCGGAGCGTTCCAGCGACAGACACGGCGGCGACCATGCGTTGCAGGTGCTCGATCATGAAGAAGGTTTACGCCTGGCCGCCGGCAAGGCTGATCTGGCGGCGGACATGCTGGCAATGCTGCTGGCGTCACTGGAAGCCGACCGCGAAGCCATTCGCTGCGCTCGGGAAACCAATGACCAGAACGCCCTGATCGAGCGCGTTCATCGTCTGCACGGTGCGACCCGCTATTGCGGCGTGCCGCAACTGCGCGCCGCCTGCCAGCGCAGCGAAACCCTGCTCAAGCAACAGGACCCGAAAGCGCCCCGCGCGCTGGAAGAGCTCGACCGGGCGATCAACCGCCTGGCCGCCCATGCCCGTATCAATGCTTGAACTGACCCGTTACCGCGCGCCCCCTGTAGGAGCTGGCTTGCCAGCGAAGGCGGCCTCAAGAACACCGCAGAATTTGAGGGCCCCTTCGCTGGCAAGCCAGCTCCTACAAAAGGCGGCCTCAAGAACAACGCTGAATTTTAGGGCCCTTTCGCTGGCAAGCCAGCTCCTACAGGAGGCGGCCTCAAGAACACCGCAGAATTTTAGGGCCCTTTCGCTGGCAAGCCAGCTCCTACAGGGGACCGGGACAAGGAGGAAATCATGCGCACCATTCTTTTCAGCAGCCAGACCTACGACCGCGACAGCTTTCTCGCCGCAGCCCTGCCCGCCGGCATCGAGTTGCACTTTCAATCGGCACGATTGAGCCTCGATACGGCGGCGCTGGCGGAGCATCACGAGGTGGTCTGCGCCTTCATCAATGACGACCTCAGCGCCCCGGTGCTCGAACGCCTGGCCACCGGCGGCACCCGTCTGATCGCCCTGCGTTCGGCCGGTTACAACCATGTCGACCTGACCGTGGCCAAGCGGCTGGGACTGACAATCGTACGGGTCCCGGCCTACTCGCCCCATGCGGTGGCCGAACATGCGGTGGCGCTGATCCTGGCGCTCAACCGCCGCCTGCACCGCGCGTACAACCGCACCCGCGAAGGCGATTTCACCCTGCATGGCCTGACCGGTTTCGACCTGGTCGGCAAGACGGTCGGCGTGGTCGGCACCGGGCAGATCGGCGCGACCTTCGCCAGAATCATGCACGGCTTTGGCTGCCGGTTGCTGGCGTACGACCCCTTTCCCAATCCTCAGGTCGAGGCCCTCGGCGCCCGCTATTTGAGCTTGCCGCAGTTGCTGGCCGAGTCGCAGATTATCAGCCTGCATTGCCCGCTCAACGAGCAGAGCAAACACTTGATCAACCGCGAGTCACTGGCGCACATGCAAGCTGGCGCGATGCTGATCAATACCGGTCGCGGCGGCCTGGTGGATACCCCCGCCCTGATCGATGCGTTGAAAGACGGCCAACTGGGTTATCTGGGGCTGGATGTCTATGAAGAGGAGGCGCAACTGTTCTTCGAGGATCGCTCCGATCTGCCGCTGCAGGACGATGTACTGGCGCGCCTGCTGACCTTTCCCAACGTGATCATTACCGCACACCAGGCCTTTCTGACCCGTGAAGCCCTGGGCGCGATTGCCGCAACCACCCTGCAGAACATTGCGGCCTGGGCTGCCGGCAATACCCAGAATCGAGTTGATGCCGGTTGAACCAGATCGAAGGTCATTCGCCTGCGCAGTGCTGCGTTGATGTCCGTGCTAGCATGCCGCGCATATTTGGAGGACCCATGGTCGAACACGATTTCCGCTATAGCCTGATGAACCCGCAACACACCCTCACCGAATGCCGCGCCCTGGTACCGGGGCGTTATCAAGTCACCGGCAACGGCGGCTCGATTCGCAATAACGACGTGTTGGTCGTGACCCTCAAAGGCAGCAAGGACTTGTCCATGCGCCTGACCGTCGAAACGGTTCGCCACCTGATCAACCCGCCCGGCCAATGGGTCGCGGTGGCCAGTGGTCCGGTGTTCGGCGAACTGGCGATCCACACCTGGAAAGTCAACTGCGACAGCTGCGCCAAAGCGCTGAGCTTCGAGTTCGCGGTCGACGCCAAGCTGGGCAACAAGGCCGAAAAGCCAGCCGCCACCGCGCGGATTGCCGAGCTGGGCTGGACCACTGCCGGCGAGAAACACCTGTGCCCGACATGCCAGGAGCCTGCGTGATGAAACGCCTTGTTCTGAGCGCCCTGCTTGGCGCCAGCCTGCTGGGTTGCGCCGCCGAACCGGTAAAGTTGCAACAGAACCGCAGCTACATACTGGAGTGGATCGGCGAACGTCCGTTGATGGATTACAGCCACCTGACCATCACCCTCGGTGACGACGGTCGGGCCTATGGCAACGGCGGCTGCAACCATTGGTTCGCGCCGTACACCCTGGACGGCGACAAGCTGAGCTTCGGCAAGGTCGGCAGCACCCGCAAAATGTGTGCGCCGGCGTTGATGGAGCAGGAACAGCGTTTTCTCCAGGCGCTGGAAAATGTGCAGCGCTGGGATGTTTCGCCGATCGACCAGATGCGTTTCTGGCCGGCCGAAGGCAAGCCGTTGCGCTGGTGGCTGGAAGAGGGTTGATCCGACGCCCCCCTGTAGGAGCCGGCTTGCTGGCGAAGGCGGTGTGTCAGGCAACATAAATGTTGGCTGTTCCGCCGCAACCCTGCAGGAGCCGGCTTGCTGGCGAAAGCGGCGTGTCAGGCGACATGTATGTTGGCCGTTCCGCCGCCTTCGCCAGCAAGCCGGCTCCTACAGCACGGACGATCAGTTGTTAGCCTGCAACGCCTCCAGCTTCGCTACCACCCCCGCCGCCGTCTGCTCGCCCATCAACTGTTCCCGCACCTTGCCCTTGTTATCGATGATATAGGTCACCGGCAACGCTTCACTGCGCGGCAGTTCGAACAGCTCGGCCGGGTCTTGAGCCAACACCGTGAATTTGATCCCCAACTTCTCACTGGCGCTTCTTAGCTCCTCGCCCTGTACATTGTCGAAGTTGACCCCGAACACACCGATCTGCTTGTCTTGGAGCTGCTCGGCCAGCGCGTTCAACTCCGGAATTTCGGTACGGCACGGCCCACACCATTCGGCCCAGTAGTTGAGCACCAGCCATTGCTTGTCCAGACGCTCGGCAGCGATTTTCCGACCGTTCTGGTCGATGCCATAGTCATTGCCACAGCCCCCCAGCACCAGCGCCCCGATGATCGTCAATGCCGCAGCCAGTCGTCTTGTCATGTCGTGATCCTTGTCAAAAAAAGAATACTGCCGCGACCCATTGCCTCCCAAGGTTCTGGATTACGCGCTGCCCAGTTAGAATAGCCGCCACCTTACGCAAGATGCGACCCGCACATGACCGATCTGACGCTTTATCACAACCCGCGCTGCTCGAAATCCCGCGGTGCGCTCGAACTGCTCGAAGCCCGGGGCCTGGCTCCGACCGTGGTCCGCTACCTGGAAACCCCGCTGGACGCCGGGCAAATCCAGAGCCTGCTGACCAAGCTCGGCATCAGTGCCCGGCAACTGCTGCGCACCGGCGAGGACGAGTACAAAACCCTCAATCTGGCCGATAGCAGCCTCGGCGAGGCGCAATTGATCGCCGCCATCGCCGCACACCCGAAACTCATGGAGCGACCGATTCTCGAAGTCGGCGACAAAGCCATCATCGGCCGGCCGCCGGAGAATGTGCTGGAGTTGCTGCCGTGAGCGCACCCTATATCCTGGTCCTGTATTACAGCCGCAGCGGTTCGACCAATGAAATGGCCCGGCAGATTGCCCGGGGCGTCGAGCAGGCCGGACTTGAAGCCCGGTTGCGCACGGTGCCGGCGATTTCTACCGAATGCGAAGCCGTGTCGCCGGACATCCCCGATGAAGGCGCGCTATACGCCAGCCTCGACGACCTGAAAAACTGCGCAGGCCTGGCCATGGGCAGTCCGACCCGGTTCGGCAACATGGCGGCGCCGCTCAAATACTTCCTCGACGGCACCAGCAACCTGTGGCTGACCGGTGCCCTGGTAGGCAAACCGGCCGGGGTGTTCACTTCCACCGCTAGCCTGCACGGTGGCCAGGAAACCACGCTGCTGTCGATGATGCTGCCGCTGCTGCACCACGGCATGCTGATCACCGGCCTGCCGTACAGCGAGTCGGCGTTGCTGGAAACCCAGGGCGGCGGTACACCGTATGGTGCCAGCCACCACGCCGGTGCCGATGGCAAAAGCGGCCTGGACTCCCATGAAGTGGCGCTCTGCCGCGCGCTGGGCCTGCGCCTGGCGAAAACTGCACTGAAACTGGAGAGCTAAGGTGGCCAAGAAGCCAAAGATTCTGCCCTCCATCGAATGGCTCGAACCCCGGGTCCGGGCGATGCGCGTCATCAGCCTGCTGTGCTTTTTCGGCCTGGTGGGGTTGCTCTGCGTCTATTACCTGGTGGTCGCCGACCTGCATGGCGCACGGCCGTGGGTGATTCTGCTGATCGAACTGGTGCCGCTGCTGTTGCTGGCGCCGGGGATGATTATTGGTAGCGCGCGCGGGCATTCGTGGATGTGTTTTGTGGTGAACCTGTATTTCATCAAGGGCGCATTGGCGGCGTATGACCCGAATCGGCAGTTGTTCGGCTTGCTGGAGATGGGCGCGAGCCTGGCGGTGTTCTGCTCCGCGCTGCTGTATGTGCGGTGGCGGTTTCAGTTGAATCGCAAGTTGGCGGGTGAAGGTGAGATCTCAGTCGCCTGACAGGACGCCTTCGCGAGCAAGCCCGCTCCCACATTCGACCGTATGCAACATGAAAACGCGGTCAAATGTGGGAGCGGGCTTGCTCGCGAAGGGATCGACTCGGTCTCAATGATTGACGGTGTACGCCAGCATCATCGAAATCTGGCTCATCGGCCGCCCGCCACTCTCTTCATGCCACTGGTTGAAAACCTGCTGCACCGTGGCCAGGTCCCGCTGGCTGGTCGGCACCTTGTCGACGATCTTCTGCGCATTCAATGCCGCCACCACGTCATAGCTCGGCACAAAGGTATCCTTGCCGACCATGCGCAAGAACCGCGGCGCCGACAACCCGCCCAACTGATGCCCGCGCTTTTTCAGGTAAGTCCACAGACCGACGATATCGGTCACCGGCCAATCGGCGATCAAGGCGCCGAAGCTGCCCTGCTCATGCGCCACATCAAGAATGAACTGCGCATTGCGCGGCACGCTCTTGAGCTTGCCCAGGTGCCGAATGATCCGCGCATCCTGCATCAGGCGCTCCAGGTGTTCGGCACTCATCAGCACGACTTTTTCCGGGTCGAATTTGAAGAACACCTCTTCGAACGACGGCCACTTGGCGTCCACCAGGCTGTGCTTGAGCCCGGCACGGAACACGCGCAGCGCCATGGTCGACAGGTAGCGGTCATCACTGATCTTGCGCAATTGCGCCGGGGTCTTGGGAACGGGCAGATGGGCTTCCAGTTCAGCCGCTGAACCGAAGCGGTTCAGACAGTATTCGTGCAGCCACTTGTAATCGCGCATGCCCTCTCCTGATGAATAAGTGAAATAGACCCATGTGGGAGCCAGCCTGCTGGCGATCGCTGTGGGTCAGTCAACAATGTTGTGTCTGACCCACCGCCATCGCCAGCAGGCTGGCTCCCACAGTGATTGTGTTTTAGAGGTTGACGACGTTGACGAACCGCGAAGCTGCGGTTTCGTCGATCTTGAGGCTGGTGAAGTCGAACAGGTTGCGGTCCGCCAATTGCGACGGGATCACGTTCTGCAGGCTGCGGAAAATGCTTTCCGTGCGGCCCGGTGTCTTGCGTTCCCACTCCTGGAGCATGTCCTTGACCACCTGCCGCTGCAGGTTTTCCTGGGACCCACAGAGGTTGCACGGGATGATCGGGAATTGCTTGAAGTCGGAGTAGGCCTGGATGTCTTTTTCGTTGCAGTAGGCCAGCGGGCGGATCACCACGTTGCGACCGTCGTCGGCCCGCAGTTTCGGCGGCATGGCCTTGAGCGATCCATTGAAGAACATGTTCAGGAAGAAGGTCTCGACGATGTCGTCGCGGTGATGACCGAGCGCCATTTTGGTCGCGCCGATTTCGTCGGCGAAGGTGTAGAGCGTGCCACGACGCAGACGTGAGCACAGCGAACAGGTGGTCTTGCCTTCCGGGATCAGCTCCTTGACCACCGAGTAGGTGTCTTTCTCGACGATGTGGTACTCGATACCCAGCGTCTTGAGGTAAGCCGGCAGTACATGCTCCGGGAAGCCCGGCTGCTTCTGGTCCATGTTCACGGCCACGATCTCGAACCTGATCGGTGCAACCTTCTGCAAGTGCATCAGCACGTCGAGCATGGTGTAGCTGTCCTTGCCTCCGGACAGGCAGACCATGACCTTGTCGCCGTCTTCAATCATGTTGAAGTCGGCGACAGCCTCACCGGCCTGGCGGCGAAGGCGCTTTTGCAGTTTGTTCTGGTTGACCGTGAGAGTGCCCATGACGCGAAATCCGTGAGGTGTGACGAAAAGCCGGCATTTTACGCAAAAACGCCGCAAGGGCGAAGGCCCCCGACGGACCACCCCGTAGGAGCTGCCGAAGGCTGCGATCTTTTGATCTTCGCAATTTGGCCCCCCCTTGGAAGAAAGATCAAAAGATCGCAGCCTCCGGTAGCTCCTACAGATGCAAGCGCGATTACCCCGCCGCTTTACAGCGCGATTTGCTCTAAGCCCTCGGGTTAACTCCTTTCTATACTGCGACATAAGGTCGCACGCATATCCAGACCTTTCCTTACTCGGCCACCTTGGCCCGTAGGCGCTCCACTGGGGGGCGACGGTAAAACAAGAGGAGTGACTGGCATGATCCATCACGTAGTGGGGCTATTCACCCACCCTGACCAAGAATGGAAAGAAATTCGTGGCGACCAGGAGGAAAGCATCAGCCACATGTACCTGACCCACACGCTCATCCTGGCGGCCATCCCGGCGGTGTCGGCGTTTATCGGTACCACACAGGTCGGCTGGGTCATCGGCAATCGAGCGCCGGTGATGCTGACGACAGAGAGTGCGCTATGGATGACGATCATGTCGTACCTGGCGATGCTCGGCGGCGTTGCGGTGATGGGCGCGTTCATCCACTGGATGGCCCGTACCTATGATGCCAACCCGAGCCTGGCCCGCTGCGTCGCGTTTGCGACCTATACCGCGACGCCACTGTTCATTGGCGGCCTGGCGGCACTGTACCCGCACATGTGGCTGGGGATGATCGTCGGCACCGCGGCCATCTGCTACACGGTGTACCTGCTCTATGTCGGGCTACCGACGTTCATGAACATTCCGTCGGACGAAGGTTTTCTGTTTTCAAGTTCGGTGCTCGCCGTAGGCCTGGTGGTGCTGGTGGCCATCATGGCGTTCACCGTGATTGTCTGGGGACTCGGCGTGGGGCCGGTCTATACCAACTGACAAGGCTGTTTACCTAATAACCAGATCTGCCAACACAGGCCGCCACCAGGCGGCCTTTTAACGTGTTCAGGATAGTGAGCGGCGGTGACCATTCGGCGCTTGGACGATTCGCAAGTCCCGAGGGTTGCGGCATACTCGACGTCTCTGGAGATCCATCAAGCATGCCCGAGCACCTCAATACCCGCGTCGAAGACTGTTTCCAACAAGCTGAATTTTTTTTCAAACGACCTTTCAAACGCCCCGTGGTGAGCCTCAAGCTGCGCGGGCAAAAAGCCGGTGTCGCGCACTTGCACGAGAACATGCTGCGTTTCAATCCGCAGTTGTACCGGGAAAATACCGAAGATTTTCTTAAACAGACCGTGGCCCACGAGGTGGCCCATCTGATCGCCCATCAGTTGTTCGGCGACCGCATCCAGCCCCATGGCGAAGAGTGGCAATTGATCATGCGTGGCGTGTACGAACTGCCACCCAATCGCTGCCATACCTATGACGTCAAACGCCGCAGGGTGACCCGCTATATCTACAAATGCCCCTGCGCCGACAGCGACTTTGCGTTTTCGGCGCAGCGCCATGGGCTGGTGCGGCAAGGGCGGCGGTATTTGTGTCGGCGCTGCCGGAGCACCTTGGTGTTCAGTGGGGAAATGCGGGTCGAGTAATGGGGTATGCGGTGTTTGGGCCGGCCTCATCGCGGGCAAGCCCGCTCCCACAGTGACCGGCGTCGTTCACGAGTCTTGCGCTCAAAATCAATACCTGTGGGAGCGGGCTTGCCCGCGATGAGGCCAGTACAGCCGCTAGAGAATCACCCTGGCACGCCGCAACTCTTCAATCCGCTCCGCGCCATACCCCAACTCCCCCAACACCTGATCGGTATGCTCACCCAGCGCCGCGCCGATATGTCGCGGCTCGGGCAAACCGTCCGAAAACTTCAACGGACAGGCCATCTGCGGTTGGGTCGAGCCGTCGGTGCGCGGCACTTCAGTGACCAACTGCCGCGAGCGCAATTGAGGATGCCGAACCGCTTCGCCCAGATTCAATACCGGTTCGACACAGGCATCGAGCTCTGCAAACAGCGCGCACAATTCGGCAAAGTCATGTTTTTCGAATTCAATCTTCAGCGCATTTTTGAGCGCCTTTTGCTGCGCCGGTTCAGGCGACAATCCCAAGGTCGCCAGCTCCTCCAGCCCCAACGCCGTACACAGTTGTTTCATGAACGGCGGCTCCAGGCTACCCACCGATAACCAGCGGCCGTCGCGGGAACGGTAATAGTCGTAGAAGCTGCCACCATTGAGCATCTGGTCCTCCCAGTGCGGCTCCGCGCCACAGGCCAGGTAGCCGGCGCCAGCCATGGCGTTCAGACTGAACACGCAATCGGTCATGCTCACATCCAGATATTGTCCTGATCCGCTTTGTTGACGGGCGATCACCGCTGCCAACAGGCCTATCACCCCGTGCAAAGAGCCACCGGCGACATCCGCCACTTGCATGCCCAAGGGCAAGGGCCCGCTGTCGGCGCGACCGGTGTAACTGGCCAGCCCTGCCAGCGCCAGGTAATTGATGTCATGGCCGGCGCGGTCCTTGTAAGGGCCGGTCTGACCGTAACCGGTGATCGACACGTAAATCAGTTTCGGATTGATCGCCTTAAGGGCTTCATAACCCAGGCCCAGACGCTCCATCACGCCGGGGCGGAACTGCTCCAGCACGATGTCGTAGTCCTGCAGCAACTGCTTGATCACCTCCAGCGCTTCAGGCTGCTTGAGGTCCAGCGCCAGGCTGCGCTTGTTGCGATTGAGGTAGGCGTGGCTGGCCGAGACACCCTGGTCATGGGGCGGCAGCACCCGCAGCAAATCCATGCGGCTCGGCGATTCGATACGCAACACCTCGGCGCCCATGTCCGCCAGCAATAACGAGGCAAACGGCCCTGGCAACAATGTAGAGAAATCCAGAACCTTGAGTGATGCCAATGGACCGAGCATGGGTCTTCTCCGTAAACGATACCCCCAGACTAGGCAGCCATCGGCATTGCGGCAATCACCTTTTGCGTCAGTTGCGCTGACCGTTGCGCTCAAATCGCCGCCCACAAAAAACCCGCCGAAGCGGGTTTTTCGTTGCAGCCTGAGTAACAGTGAAGCGAGCGTTACTTGACGCCGTTCGGGGTTGGGCCTTCGGCCACGCCCAGGTCATCTTCTTCACGCTCGTCGGCGATACCGCGACCACCGGAAGCCAGTTCGGCTTGCATCACATCGACATCCAGTTCCTTGACCCATTTGGCCACTACCAGGGTAGCCACGGCATTGCCCACCAGGTTGGTCAGGGCACGGGCTTCGGACATGAAGCGGTCGATACCCAGGATCAGCGCCAGGCCGGCAACCGGCAGATGGCCGACCGCAGACAGGGTCGCCGCCAGCACGATAAAACCACTGCCGGTCACGCCCGCCGCGCCTTTGGAGGACAGCAGCAATACCACCAGCAGCGTGATCTGGTGAGTGATATCCATGTGCGTGTCGGTGGCCTGAGCAATAAATACCGCCGCCATGGTCAGGTAGATCGCAGTACCGTCGAGGTTGAACGAGTAACCGGTCGGGATCACCAGACCGACCACGGATTTCTGCGCGCCCAGACGTTCCATCTTGATCAGCATGCGTGGCAGTACCGATTCCGAGGAGGAAGTCCCCAGCACGATCAGCAGCTCTTCACGGATGTAACGGATCACTTTCAGCACGCTGAAGCCATGCGCGCGAGCGATACCGCCCAACACCACCAGGACGAACAGCAGGCAAGTGATGTAGAAGCAGGCCATCAACTGACCCAGTTGCACCAGCGAGCCGACACCGTAGGCACCGATGGTGAACGCCATGGCACCGAAGGCACCGATTGGCGCGAGCTTCATGATCATGTTGATGATGTTGAACATCACGTGGGCGAAGCGATCGATGAAGTCCAGGATCGGCTTGCCGTAAGCACCCAGCCGATGCAGGGCGAAGCCGAAGATCACGGAGAACATCAGCACTTGCAGGATGTCACCCGTGGCGAACGCGCCGACGATGGTGGACGGAATGACATTCAGGAGGAAGCCCACCACGCTTTGATCGGCACCGGCGGCTACATACTGCGCGACTTTGGAGGCATCCAGCGTGGTGACGTCGATGTGCATGCCGGCACCGGGCTGCACGATATTGACCACCACCAGACCGACCAGCAATGCGATGGTCGAAACGATTTCGAAGTACAACAGCGCGTAACCGCCGGTCTTGCCGACCGACTTCATGTTCTGCATGCCGGCGATACCGCTGACAACGGTGCAGAAAATGATAGGCGCGATGATCATTTTGATCAGTTTGATGAACCCGTCACCCAGCGGTTTGAGGGCTACACCCGTCTGGGGGTAGAAGTGACCCAGCAGGATGCCGATGGCGATAGCAACGATCACCTGGAAATACAGGGATTTATACAGTGGCTGACGAGTCGTCATTGCAAAGTTCCTCAAGAGCGTCCCGCGACAACCTCCATCTGTTGTCGACGACACCTCATTTGCGAACCCTCCTGCACTGGAGGGATTTGTTTTGTCGAGCTGCGCAACGGCAGGCATCTGCTGGTTGTATCGCAAAGCCCGTGCCACCTTCGGCGAAATCCCCGCAAGCCTTTCGACATCAAGGGTTACAGGTTTTTCCTGGACACTGAACAATCACAGCAACGTGGCGGATTCCCGCCAATCGGTCAAATCGCGTCCTGCAATTTGGCGGTTATCCGCCTTGTTGATCTCCCGTGCGCCCGGCTACCATCCGCTGCTCACTGGAAGGACCTGCCTCTATGCGCGAACGCACCATCGCCAGTCATTTCGCCCGCGCTGCTCTGGGAGGGGCGCGCCGGCGTGGGTACGACTATTCGAACCTGCTGCAGCGATTGGGGATCAGCGCCGAATGGCTCGACGAGCCGCGTGCCCGCATCGCGCCCGAGCAGTTCACCCGGTTGATCCAGGGATTGTGGCTGGCACTGGACGACGAGTACCTGGGTTTCGGGTCGGCCCCGAGCAAACCAGGCAGCTTCGCGATGATGTGCCATGCGGTGATCCACTGCCGCAGCCTGGAAAGCGCGCTCAATCGCGGCTTATTGTTTTATAGCTTATTCCCCGGGGCTCCGCGCCTGAGCCTGACCCGCGAAGACGAATGGGTGCGCCTGAGCCTCGACGATGCGCAGCTGTGGGACCCGGACCATTTCCTCAGCGAAAGCCTGCTGATGATCTGGCATCGGTTTGGCAGCTGGATGATCGGCCAGCGCATTCGTCTGGAGCAGGCAACCTTCAGCTATCCAGGGCCCGAACACAGCGCGGAATACGATTTGCTGTTTGCATGCCCGCTGCAGTTCAAGGCGGCGCAGAGCAGCCTGCTGTTTCACAGCCGCTACCTGAGCCTGCCACTGTTGCAGGACGAGCGAACGCTCAAGCGTTTCCTCGAACGGTCCCCGGCCGACCTGTTGTCGCGCCCGGATGACGGCGACAGCCTGAGTAGCCAGCTGCGGCGTCTGCTCAGCCGCGACAGTTCATGCTGGCCTGACCTGGAATCGGTGGCGGCGCACCTGCACATCAGCCCGCAAACGCTGCGTCGGCATTTGCGTGAAGAGGGTTCGAGCTTCCAGGAACTCAAAGACCAATTGCGCCGGGACATTGCGATTTATCACTTGGGGCGTGCGGATCTGTCGTTGCAACAGATTGCCGAGCAGCTGGGGTTTTCCGAACCTTCGGCGTTTCACCGGGCGTTCAAGAAGTGGACGGGATTGACGCCGGGGGCCTACCGCGCCCGGGAGAACTGAGCTCCGGGGCCAGGCTCTAGGGTGAACTCACTGGCCCGAAAGAACCCTGCATGACTCAGGTCAAACCACCGGAATTTGAATCCGGAACGCCGCCCCGCCCAGGGGTGAATCATCCAGGGTGAGCTTCGCGCCGTAGCTTTCGATGATGTCCTTGACCACCGCCAGGCCTATGCCCTGCCCCGGATGCTGGCGATCCAGGCGTTCGCCGCGCTGCAGAATCCGCGCGCGCTGATCCGGCGGCACCCCGGGGCCGTCATCCTCGACGCACAACTCGATCCCGTCCAGGATCGCGCGCGCGCTGATGCGCACTTCGCCGAGACACAGGCGATAGGCGTTTTCCAGCAGATTGCCCAACATCTCCAGCAAGGCGCCCTGCTCGATCGGCACATAACACGGCTCCGACAGATCGATGGTCACCCGCACCTGCTTGTCGCGATAAACCTTGTCCAGCGTGTCGCACAGGCTCTGCAATACCGGACGCAAGCGCACCTGATGTCGCACAAGCCCGCTTTTGCGCAGGCTGGCGCGCTGTAGCTGGTAACCGATCTGCTGGCTCATGCGCTCGATCTGGGTTTGCAGGACCCAGGCCTGATCGCGATCCGCCGGCCGCAGGGCCATGTCCTCGCTGACGCCTTGCAGCACTGTCAGCGGGGTTTTCAGGCTGTGGGCCAGATCATCCAGGGAATCGCGATAGCGGCTGCGCTGTTCGCGCTCGCCGTGCAGCAAACGGTTCAGGGAACCGGTCAGGCGCAGCAATTCGCTAGGGTGTTGCTCGCTGAGGCTATCGCGGGTGCCGCTTTCGATCTCGTCCAGTTCCTGACTCAGCCGGCGCAACGCCTGCAAGCCCCAGGTCAGACCGATCCACAGCAACGCCAGCAACACCAGCAAGGCCGCGCCGAAGCCCAGGTAAAGGTTTTCCCGCAGGCCTTTGAGGGTGATTTCGTAGTCGCGCAGCGGTTGCAGCGCGACAAAACTGAACGCCGCACTTTTGCCGCCGAGCAGTTTGACTTCGACGTCATAGACGAAGAATTCCTGGCCATTGTCTTCGCGAATCCTCGCGAACTCGTTACCGCGTCCGTCGTAACGCGGTGTGTAATTGATGTTCTCTTCGAGGGTGTCTTTCGAGCGCCAGACCAGGCGACCTTCACGGTTGTAGATGTAACCGAGCAAACGGCCGTCGGCCAGGTTGAAGCGCTCGTCGGGCAATTGTGTCGGCATCTGCAAGCGGTTGTTCTCTACCCGTGCGGCGGAGATCAACGTGGTGACGTCCGACGCCAGGCGCTGCTCGATGGCGTCCTGCAATGCCAGGCTGAACGCGCCCTGCATCGCCGGCAGCAACGCGAGCATGAACAATACCGCCAGGGTCGTGGCGGCGAGCATCAGTCGAATTCGAAGAGAACTGATCAAGTGCAGCGCTCATTGAACAGATAACCACGGCCACGCACGGTATCGATCGGTTTGAAACAGGCCGGTCCCTCCAGTTTTCGGCGCAGACGGCCGACCAGCACTTCGATCACGTTCGGATCGCGCTCGTCGTCGTCCGGATACAACTGCTCCATCAAGCGGTCCTTGGGCACCGCCTGTTGGTGATGGAGCATCAGGTACTCGAGAATCCGGTATTCGAACGCAGTCAGCGCCAGCGGCTGACCATCGAGGGACGCCTGCTTGCGATTGAGGTCCAGCAGCAACGGCCCGGCAACAATCGTCGACTGGGTGAACCCGCTGGAGCGACGGAGCAAGGCATTCAGCCGGGCTTCCAGTTCTTCGAACTGGAACGGTTTGACCACATAGTCGTCGGCGCCGGCCGCAAGGCCTTCGACCTTGTCCTGCCAGTTGCCGCGTGCGGTGAGGATCAGTATCGGAAAGGTCTTGCCCTGCGAGCGCAGTTGACGGATCAGGTCCAGCCCGCCCATGCCCGGCAAGCCGAGATCGATCACCGCCAGGTCATGGTTGAATTGCCCGGTCTGATACAGCGCCTCGGTGGCGTTGGCCACGGACTCGACCACATGGCCGCTATCCGTCAGGCGGGTTTGCAGGTGATGGCGCAACAGCGCTTCATCTTCGACGACCAGCAGTTTCATAACGCCCTCCCGGGCCAATCAACATCTTGAGGCACGAACGGCGCACCTCGATGACTGACAGGGCGACGCCGGATCAGCCTCCTGGGTTGATCCGGTACCGGCCTGTCGCGAACGCTTTTTAGAAAGCGTAATTAGCGGAAACGTAGGCCTGGGAACTGCTGTTCATGCCCAGCGAACCCTGTTTGCTGCCGCTGTGGTCGCGCATCTCGGTGCCGGCATTGGTGCGCAGGTAACGGTAACCCAGTTCAACCGACGTGTTTCGCGAAAGCTGTTGCAAAACACCCGCCTGCGCACCGTAGGTGTAACCGACGTTGGTGTCGCGGCTGAAGCCTGTCGCTTCCAGACTCGCTTTGGTCAACCCCGCCGAGACGCCGCCGAACAGCTTGGTGCTGCCACCGCCCGGGTAGAAAAGATCGTAGCTGCCCAGCAGGTTTTCCTGACGCATTTTAATGCCATTGTGCGACCCCGACACATTGTCGTAAGTGGCGTAGTAGCGGCCCTGGCTGTTTTGCCGACCCAGGCGCACGCCCCAGGTATTATCCTTGTCGATCACGCCGTTGGCATTCGGCCGGTCGAGGTTATCGCTCAAGGCGCGGGACTTTTTGACCTTGTCGCTGGTCTGTCCATAAGTAAGGCCGGCGAAATTGTCGTCGGAGGCGAACGCTGCCGTGCTCGCGCCCATTACGGTGAGTGCCAGAAGCAGTTTTTTGAATCCAGTCATGGGTGAAACTCCTAGTGAGTGACATGTTGTTTGGCTACGAGGCAAGATTACCGACCCCGCCCTGAACGCCCCCTGAACACGCACTTAACCTGAGCTGAACCAGATCCACACCCAGTGTGGGAGCAAGCCTGCTCGCGAATGGCTCACCGCGGTTTTACGCCAGGACTACCCAGCACCCGGGCAACCCGGCAAAATGCCGACATGAATCGCGCCCCTGCCCTACCCGCCTGCTGCACCCCACTCGATGCCGATTGGCCGCTACCCTTGGTGCTGCCCGATACGGTCCTGTTGGGCACTCACTTCAATACCGCGCAATTGGCCAGCGATGATTTTCAACGCAGTGCCATCGAGCCGCCGGCCAGCATCCAGCGCTCGGTCGCCAAGCGCCAGGCGGAGTTTCTCGCCGGACGGGTCTGCGCTCGGGCGGCATTGCAAGCCTTGGAAGGACTGGACTTTATCCCGGCCATCGGTGAAGACCGGGCACCGGTGTGGCCGTCACATATCACTGGCTCGATCACCCACAGCACCGGCCGGGCGGCGGCGATCGTCGCGAAGAAAAGCCACTGGCGCGGGCTGGGCATGGACCTGGAAAACCTGCTCGACCCTGACCGGGCCGAACGCCTGGCCGGCGAAATCCTGACCGCGCCGGAGTTGCAGCGTATGAACGCAGGCCGTCGGGATCAGCTGGCGCTGCTGGTGACGCTGACGTTTTCGGTGAAGGAAAGTGTGTTCAAGGCGCTGTACCCGATCGTTCAGCAGCGGTTCTATTTTGAACATGCTGAAGTGCTGGAGTGGAGCGAGAAGGGTGAAGTGCGCGTGCGATTGCTCACAGACCTGTCCAGCGAATGGCGCAATGGCACTGAGCTGGATGCGCAGTTTGGGGTGATGGATGGGCAGTTGTTGAGTCTGGTCAGTATCAAGGCCTGAGGTTTTCGGTGTTTGGGACGGCCTCATCGCGGGCAAGCCCGCTCCCACACGATCTTTGCTGCGCCTGCGATCCCTGTGGGAGCGGGCTTGCCCGCGATGAGGCCCTGACAGACAACTACGATCTCAACGCTTCTCCTGATTCCGCGGCCAACTCAAACTGAAACACGCCCCACCCAGGCTCTTGCTCTTGCTGATCAACGCCCGGCCACCATGCCAATGGATGATCCGTCGCACGATGGACAACCCCAACCCATGCCCGCCCGAGGCACGGGTGCGGCTGTCATCGAGGCGCAGGAACGGGGTGAAGATCTTCTCCCACGACGATTCCGGCACGCCCGGCCCGTCATCCTCGACATCCACCCGACAGCGCTGCTGACCCACCTGATAGCTGACCGTCACCCGCGATTGAGCGTGGCGCATGGCGTTGCTCACCAGATTCTGCAACGCCCGGTGCAGGTAGCGCGGCTCGGCCTCGACCCAGGCGTCGTCGCAATCGGCGGCCGACAGGCACAGGCCGCGCCGCACCGTGACTTCAGCTCGCAGCGGGGCCAGTTCCTCGATCACCTGATTGACCAAGGCATCCAGGTCGATGCGCTGGAAGTTCAACGCCGGCGAGCCCTGCTCCAGGCGTGCATAAGTCAGCATCTCGTCCACCAGTCGATCGAGATCCTCGATGTCATGGTCCATGCCCTCGCGGTACTTCTCCAGCGCTTGCGGGGTAGTGGCCGAACCGATCATCTCCAGGCCAAAACGCAGGCGTGCCACCGGTGTGCGCAACTCATGGGACACCGCGCGTACCAGTTCCCGCTGAATCGCCAACAACTGTTGCAAGTGCTCGGCCATGCCGTTGAACGCCGAGGCCAGGCGCCCTACCGAGTCCGCACCGCGTGCCGGCACCCGGGTTTCCAGGCTGCCCTTGGCGATGCGCGTGGCCGCGGCTTCCAGGCCACGCAAGCGGCGCTCCAGCTGACGCACCAATAAATAGACGATCAAACCGATCAGACTCAAGCCGAGGGCCGCGATCAGCACCAGCCACTCCGGGGGGTAAGGATTCATCTGGTACAGCGGACCGATTTCCAATACCCAGGGCGTACCAACCATGCCGGCGAACACCCGGATCGAATCGCCGCCCTTGCCCAGGGCCATCACCGTATCGCCTTCGGCCACCCGGCGACTCTGGTCTTCGTCCATGTCGGCCTGGTCGACCGTGACCAGTTGCAGATCAAAGCCGAAGCCCTTCTCTTCCTTTAATTGCGCCAGACGCCTGGGCTGCTCGGCCACCGGGACGCGCACCAGTTCATCCGCCAGCAGGTAAATAGTCGCACGCGCCAATTGCTCGCTGATCTGCTGCACCTCGCCCGTCAGTACCAGCTGCTCCTTGTCACTGACCAGGCGGTAAACCTTCGCCGCGTGCGGGCCGGTCTGCTCCACCAGCGCCTGACCGCGCAGCACGCGGGTGCGTTGCGTGAGATCGAGGTCGGTCTGGTCGAAGGTTTTCAACGCCAGGGGAATCCCGAGCAGTCGCTCCCACACCAACAGGGTTCGGTGGCGCTCCGTCGGGTTCATCGGCTGCAGATTGTCGGCCATCAGTGCAAACGTGCCGTGGGCCAGGCGTTCACGGTATTGCTCGCTGCGCACCTGATTGAGCAGGTGCAGGGCCAGTACGCCCAGTACCGCCACCAGAATCAACGCCGCGCACATGCCACCGTAAATGCGCAGGAAGATCGAATTCACAGGGTGCAGGCCTCTGGAACGAACAAATAGCCTTTGCTGCGGATGGTCTTGATCAGCCGCGGATGCTCCGGATCGTCGCCAATCTTGGGGCGAATGCGCGAGATGCGCACGTCGATGGAGCGATCCTGGCCGTCATAGCCGATGCCACGCAACGCGGTGAATATTTCTTCCCGGGACAGGATGCGCCCGGCATTGGCCACCAGCAGCCAGAGCAGGTCGAACTCGGCGCTGGTCAGCTCGATGCCGTGGTCATTGAGCCAGGCTTCGCGTAACGCGTTGTCCACCACCAACGGACCGAATTGCAGGCGCCGAAGCTTTTCCGGGGTGGCTTCGGGTACTTCACTGCGCCGCAGCAAGGCCTGGATGCGCGCCAGCAGCAACCGAGGGCGAACCGGTTTGCAGACATAATCGTCGGCCCCCAGGTCCAGGCCCAGAATTTGATCGGTGTCGTCGCTGCGAGCCGTGAGCATCAGGATCGGGCCATCAAAACGCTCCCGGACCTTGCGGCAGATGCTCAGGCCATCCTCGCCCGGCAGCATCAGGTCGAGGATCACCAGATCCGGCTGCTCATCGATGATGCGGGCCGCGGCCAGGGCGCCATTGCCCTCGATCGACACACGCAGACCGTTGGCCTCGAGGTATTCGCGGGTCAATTCGGCCAGACGCTGGTCGTCCTCCACAATCAATATCTGCCAGGCTTCTTGCTCCACAGTGACCTCTGCTTGCCAACAACACGTAATAGGAAAGAATCCGCCCGTCTTTTTGTAATGACCAGCGGGGATAAGAATGCGTATGCAGTGGTCGATGGTATAAACGCCACTCGTCGAGAACACAAGCCGGCAAATGCGTTCGGTCATGCCGGTTTTTTGTGGTAGGGTTCGCGCCCTTAAAAATCCAACGGACCGTTTTCAAACATTGAAAATCCGTGAAAAACGGTCCGCTCCAGTAGGGTCGCGGCCTACACGCACGTTCCAACTTTCACACACAATTTACGCACAGGTTTATCCACAGGTAGTACGTTGCAACACCCCCCAAAACGCATTATCTTGTACCCCTGCGCGAAAAAAACCCTACATGTAGGGTTTTGCATCAAAAACCAAACACAAACCAGACACCGATTTCAAGCGCTTTTATTGCCTCTGTCCGGTTGAACCAAACGTATTTCGAAAGACCAAACCGCGCGTGCGGATGGCTACTGTTTTTGAGCCGAAAACGGCGACAACGGTACGGGTGTTGCAGTCAGTTACTGTCACTCAAGAGGATCCCGGTTTCAGGCTCAAGGCCTGGGGCCAAAATACTTCGGCATGGAAGCGGCGCCCTGTAGCCCTTCCTGATCTGTCCCGAAGTTGGTATGCCCGGCCCCTGGCCGGCTGTAGTGCTTCAGGACGGAACGGTGGGCACCGTGATGGTGCCCAAACAAACATAGAGAATGTGGAGACAACCCCCCATGCAAACCGACACAACTCGCGAGAACCCGCAGGGTACCTTGCCGCAGGCCGCTGATTCGACTTCGGATCTGTCCGCGACCGCGCCGGGTCAACTGCGCGTGATCAAGCGTAACGGCACTGTCGTTCCTTACACCGATGACAAGATTACCGTCGCCATCACCAAAGCGTTCCTCGCAGTTGAGGGCGGCACCGCTGCCGCTTCGTCGCGAATCCACGATACCGTTGCCCGCCTGACCGAACAGGTCACCGCGACCTTCAAGCGTCGCATGCCATCGGGCGGCACCATCCACATCGAAGAAATCCAGGACCAGGTCGAACTGGCCCTGATGCGTGCCGGCGAGCAGAAAGTGGCTCGCGACTACGTGATCTACCGTGACGGCCGCTCGAAAGAACGCGCTGCCCACGCACCGGCGGAAGAAGCAGTCAACGCTCACCCGTCGATCCGCATCACCCGCGCCGATGGCACCTTTGCTCCTTTGGACATGGGCCGCCTGAACACCATCGTCACCGAAGCGTGCGAAGGCCTGGAAGAAGTCGACGGCGCCCTGATCCAGCGCGAAACCCTGAAGAACCTGTACGACGGCGTGGCCCTGACCGACGTCAACACCGCCCTGGTAATGACCGCCCGTACCCTGGTTGAACGCGAACCGAACTACTCGTTCGTGACCGCTCGCCTGTTGATGGACACCCTGCGTGCCGAAGGCCTGAATTTCCTGGAAGTCGCCGAAAGCGCGACCCACCACGAAATGGTCGACCTGTACGCCAAGGCCTTGCCTGCGTACATCGCCAAGGGTATCCAATTCGAATTGCTGAACCCGGTCCTGGCCACCTTCGACCTGGAAAAACTCGGCAAGGCGATCAACCACGAGCGCGATCAGCAGTTCACCTACCTGGGCCTGCAAACCCTGTACGACCGTTACTTCATTCACAAGGACGGTATCCGTTTCGAACTGCCGCAGATTTTCTTCATGCGCGTGGCCATGGGCCTGGCGATCGAAGAGAAGAACAAGGAAGACCGTGCGATCGAGTTCTACAACCTGTTGTCGTCCTTCGACTACATGTCCTCGACCCCGACCCTGTTCAACGCCGGTACCCTGCGTCCACAGCTGTCGAGCTGCTACCTGACCACCGTGCCGGATGACCTGTCGGGCATCTACCACGCGATCCACGACAACGCCATGTTGTCGAAATTCGCCGGTGGCCTGGGCAACGACTGGACCCCGGTGCGTGCATTGGGCTCGTACATCAAGGGCACCAACGGCAAATCCCAGGGCGTTGTTCCGTTCCTGAAAGTGGTGAACGACACCGCCGTTGCCGTCAACCAGGGTGGCAAGCGCAAAGGCGCTGTCTGTGCCTACCTGGAAACCTGGCACATGGACATCGAGGAGTTCATCGAACTCCGTAAGAACACCGGTGATGATCGTCGTCGTACCCACGACATGAACACGGCCAACTGGATCCCTGACCTGTTCATGAAGCGCGTCTTCGATGACGGTCAGTGGACCCTGTTCTCGCCATCCGAAGTGCCGGACCTGCACGACCTGACCGGCAAGGCCTTCGAAGAGCGCTACGAGTACTACGAAGCCCTGTCCCAGTACCCGGGCAAGATCAAGCTGTTCAAGACCATCCAGGCCAAAGACCTGTGGCGCAAGATGCTGTCCATGCTGTTTGAAACCGGCCACCCATGGCTGACCTTCAAAGACCCGTGCAATCTGCGCAGCCCGCAGCAGCACGTCGGCGTGGTTCACAGCTCGAACCTGTGCACCGAGATCACCTTGAACACCAACAAGGACGAAATCGCCGTTTGCAACCTGGGCTCGATCAACCTGCCGAACCACATCGTCAACGGCAAGCTGGACACCGCCAAGCTGGAACGCACCGTGAACACCGCCGTGCGCATGCTCGATAACGTGATCGACATCAACTACTACTCGGTGCCGCAAGCGAAGAACTCCAACTTCAAGCACCGTCCGGTCGGTCTGGGCATCATGGGCTTCCAGGACGCTTTATACCTGCAGCACATCCCTTACGGTTCCGACGCGGCCGTCGAATTCGCCGACAAGTCGATGGAAGCGGTCAGCTACTACGCGATCCAGGCTTCCTGCGACCTGGCCGACGAGCGCGGCGCCTACGAGACGTTCCAGGGTTCGCTGTGGTCCAAAGGCATCCTGCCGCTGGATTCGCAACAGATCCTGATCGAACAACGTGGCCAGAAGTACATCGACGTTGACCTGAACGAATCCCTGGACTGGGCACCGGTTCGCGCCCGTGTACAGAAAGGCATTCGTAACTCCAACATTATGGCCATCGCACCGACCGCGACCATCGCCAACATCACTGGCGTCTCGCAGTCGATCGAACCGACCTACCAGAACCTCTATGTGAAATCGAACCTGTCGGGCGAATTCACCGTGATCAACCCGTACCTGGTTCGCGACCTGAAGGCTCGCGGCCTGTGGGACTCGGTCATGATCAACGACCTGAAGTACTACGACGGTTCCGTGCAACAGATCGAGCGCATCCCGCAAGAACTCAAAGAGCTCTACGCGACGGCTTTCGAAGTGGACACCAAGTGGATCGTTGACGCGGCCAGCCGTCGCCAGAAATGGATCGACCAGGCTCAGTCGCTGAACCTGTACATCGCCGGCGCTTCGGGCAAGAAGCTGGACGTGACCTACCGCATGGCCTGGTACCGTGGCCTGAAAACCACTTACTACCTCCGTGCCCTGGCCGCGACCAGCACCGAGAAGTCGACCATCAACACCGGCAAGCTGAACGCTGTTTCCAGCGGCGGCAACCACGGTGAAGATTCGGTCCTGGCAGCGCCAGCCGGCCCTGCTCCAGTGCCGAAGGCGTGCGCCATCGACGAGCCGGATTGCGAAGCTTGCCAATAAGCTGAGCCGGTAGGCGCCGAAAGGCGCTTTACCTGAAACCCCCGATGAGCCTCTGGCTTGTCGGGGGTTTTCTTTTGCCTCAAGAAAAACGGTGGCCGGGCCGCCCCCATCGCGGGCAAGCCCGCTCCCACAGGGTTGGCGTCGTTCACGGTTGCTACGAACGACACAAAATCCTGTGGGAGCGGGCTTGCCCGCGATGGGGCCCGCATAATCAACACAAAAACCTAGTTCCTGACAAAATCCCCGCTAAAAAAAGCCCCTCTTCCGAGGGGCTCCGTGTAAAGCAATCAACCCACCCACATCACGCCATCTGAATAATAGTCTGCATGATGGTGCTCTGGGTGGAGATGGTCTTGGCATTCGCCTGGTAGTTGCTCTGCCCCTTGATCAAGTCGACCAGTTCGTTGGTCAGGTTGACGTTGGACTCTTCCAGCGCGTTGGATTCGATCATCCCCAGGGTACCGCTTTGCGGCGAATCAAAGCCGGGCATGCCCGACGCATAGGATTCTTTCCAGCTGGAGCCGCCAATAGGCTGCAAGCCTTGTTCGTTGGTGAAGCTGGCGAGCGAGATCTGGCCGATAGCCTTGGTTTGGTAGTTGCTGAAGTTGGCCAGCAACACCCCGCTGCCGTCGATGGTCAGGCTGGTGATCTGGCCGGTGGCGTAACCGTCCTGCGCAGGAATCGAACGCGCGGTATCGGCGTTGAACTGGGTCGTGCTGCCCATGGAGATGGTCAAGCCCTCCGGGTTGTCGTCGGCGCCGTTGGGCTTCCAGACGCCGGCGGTCACAGTGCCCGGAGTCCAGCTGGTGATCTTCAGATCGTTGCCGAGAGTCGCGGTGGCTGGAGTGGTCGGCGGGCTTACCGGAGTGCTGACCGAAACCAGCTTGCCGCTCGAATCGAACGTCATGGTCGAAGGGATCGCAGGGTTGGCCATGACAGCAGGGGTACCAGGGATGGCTGGGGTGCCAGGGGTACCAGGAACAGCAGGGATCTCAGGGGTAGCAGGGGTAGTAACGACAGTAGGGTCGGTGCCGTCCGGGTTGCGGCCATCGATCAGGGTGTAGGTGTCCCAGGTATTGGGGCCCGTCTTGACCATGTATTGATCCATGACGTGCTGGTTACCCTGGCTGTCGAAAACCGGGGTGCTGAATTGCTCGGTGAAGGTGGCCTGCTTGGTCGGATCGAACCTGTTGGCGGCAATCGACTGATCGATCACGTCCGCCGTGGAGTTCAGGTTGATCGTCGACGACACGGTGGTGGTGGTCTTCGGTGCCAGGTTCGACGTGTCGATGCGCAGGTCGGTCAACACACCGTTCCGAATCTTGCCGTTGGCATCCACACCGTAGCCTTGCAGACGCGCAGAGCCGTCGGTGTTGGTGACATAACCTTCCTTGTCGACCTTGAACGTACCGGCACGGGTATAGGACAGCGAACCGCTGTCATTCAGTACAAAGAAGCCGGAGCCGTTGATGCCCATGTCCAGCACGTTACCGGTGTTGTTGATGTCGCCCTGGGTGAACTGCTGGGCAACGTTGGCCAGGCGTACACCACTACCGACGGCCTTGCTGCCGGTACCCAGCTTGCTCGCCGAGTAAACGTCCTGGAATTCGGCACGGGACGATTTGAAACCGGTGGTCGCGACGTTGGCGATGTTGTTGCCGGTCACGTCCAGTTGTTTGTTGGCTGCATAGAGACCGCTAAGGCCGATATTGAAAGACATATTCCACTCCTTTGTGCCGTGTTAGTCGGCTCTACATACCAATGGTTTGTACTTTGGACAGGGCGATGCTGCCCAGCCCGGCCAGGTTGAGCATCAACTCACCGCCGGTCTGGCTGATGGTCACGCTGTTGACGGTCGCCGGCAGATAGGTGATCAGCGCCACGGCTTGATCATCGATGGTGGTCGCTGCGGCGAAGGAGTAAGTACCCGACTCAACCGTGTTGCCTGCATCGTCCTTGCCGTCCCAGATGAAGCTGGCATTGCCGGCCGACTGGCTGCCCAGGTCAATGGTGCGAACGGTTTTGCCGTCCTTGTCGCTGATTTTCAAGGTGGCAGCGGCCACTGAATCCGGGATCACCACCGTGCCGGTCATGCTCTTGGAAGTGTCGACCACGGCTTTGTCGCCCGGCGCGATGACCGAACGCCCCACCAGCGACGAAGCCTGCAATGCCTGGGACGAGTTGTAGTTGCTGGCAAGGCCCGTCACCGTGTCGTTAAGCGAGGTGATCCCCTCCAGGCTGCTGAACTGCGCCAACTGAGCGACGAACTCGCCGTTGTCCTGCGGCTCCAGCGGGTTCTGGTTTTTCAGCTGGGTGACCAGCAACTGCAGGAATGCATCCTTGCCCAAGGCTTTTTTGCCGGTGGCGCTGTCCGTTGCCGACGCCAGGCCGTCGGTGTTGGTATTGGTCTTGATCGAGGAGTTGGCCAGGATGTCGTTGAGGTTCAAGCCACTGGTGGTATCAATCACACTCATCTGAGTCGTCCCTTATCACTGACCCAGGGTCAGGACCTTCTGCATCATGGTCTTGGCGGTGTTCATCATTTCGGCGTTGGTCTGGAACGAACGGCTCGCGGAAATCATGTCGGCCATTTCTTCCACCACGTTGACGTTGGGGTAATAGACGTACCCCTTGGCATCAGCCGCCGGATGGTTCGGCTCGTACCGTGCGTCCAGATCGCTCTGGTCTTCGACCACGCCCAGCACTTGCACACCCTGGCCGGCGGCGTCCTGGTTCTGGAACAGCGAATCGCTGCCGCCACTCTGGGCGCCCTGGAACATGGTGGCGAACACCGGGTGACGCGCGCGGTAGGTCTGGTCGATGCTCGACGAAACGGTTTCGGCGTTGGCGATGTTACTGGCGACGGTGTTCAAGCGAGTGGTCTGGGCACTCATGCCGCTACCGGCAATGTTGAAAACGCTGGCGAGGGACATGAATCATTCTCCACGAAGGGCTGAGATCAACCCTTTGAATTTGCTGTTGAGCAGGGTGAAGCTGGCCTGGAAGTTGACCGAGTTCTCCGCATAGGCCGATTGCTCAAGCTGAGCGTCCACGGTGTTCTGGTCGATCGAGGCTTGCATCGGCGTGCGATACAGCAGCGACTCGTCGCCATTACCCAGGCCTTCGGCTTCGATATGACGGTTGTTGGTCATGTTCAAGGCGAAAGAGCCGCTCCTGGTCTTTTCGTTCTGCGCGGCGAGCACTGCCGAGAAATCCAGGTCCCGAGCCTTGTAGTTCGGGGTGTCGGCGTTGGCGATGTTGTTGGCCAGGACTTCGGCACGCTTGGCGCGAAAGCCCAGGGCCTGTTCGTGGATACCGAGCGCTTTATCGAAGCTGATGCTCATGTCGGGAAACCTTCGGGGGACCTGATTTTCGTAGCATGAACTTAGCAAGCGTCGTGCCAATTCAAAAAAGGCCGTAAACCGGGGCTTTGCGGGCAGGGGCAAGGCGGCAATGCCAGAAAAGCGGCAACCGGTGTCCGCTGGCTGCCGCTTTTCTGCCGCTTCACTCGGTCTGGAGCACACCACCTGACCCTGTGGGAGCGAGCTTGCTCGCGATAGCGGAGTGTCAGGTGACGAAGATGTTGACTGACACGACGCCATCGCGAGCAAGCTCGCTCCCACAGGGGATGGGCGGTGGGTTTGAGGAATGAGCAGGCAAAAAAAACGGGAGTCCACTGAGGACTCCCGTTTTTTTTGACGCCTGTGAATCACTTGGCCTGGTAAATAATCCCCGGGCTGCACTGAACCATCTGGTAATGATCCGGCAAACCATTCAGTGCTTCGGAAGCGCCGAGGAACAGATAACCGCCGCGCTTCAACGTGCCGTGAATACGCAACAGGATGTCTTTCTTCACCTCGGCGGAGAAGTAGATCAGCACGTTGCGGCAGAACACGATGTCGAACTTGCCGAGAGCCGCGTAGCTGTCCAGCAGGTTGAACGAGCGGAACTCCACCCGGCTCTTGATCGGTGCCTTGATGGCCCAGCGCCCCGGCACTTTGGGGTCGAAATAACGCTGCAGGCGCTCGGGTGACAGACCGCGGCCGATGGCCAGGCTGTCATACTCGCCGCATTTGCAACTGGCCAGCATGGTGCTGGACAGGTCGGTGGCAACGATCTGCACCCCCATCTTCAACTGGCCCATGTTGACCCGCTCGAATTCATCGATCGACATCGACAGCGAATACGGTTCCTGACCCGACGAGCACGCCGCCGACCAGATCCGCAGACGCTGGCCAGGGGCGGCCTTGATCGCTTCGGGCAACACCTTGTTCTTCAACACTTCAAACGGATAGGTGTCACGAAACCATAGGGTTTCGTTGGTGGTCATGGCATCCACCACCCTCTCGCGCAAACCACTGCGCGGCTGGGTCTGGATGCGCTGGACCAGCTCACCCAGGGACTTGATGCCTTGCTGTTCCATCAGTTTGTTGAGACGGCTCGCGACCAGGTACTGCTTGTTTTCACCGAGCAAAATGCCACAGGCTTTTTCCAGGAATACCCGGAACTGTTCGAAATCCAAATTACCCGTAGACAAAGATACCGCCTCTTAAATCGTGTTGACCGCCAGGGGCAGAAGGCCCCTAGCTGATGTCTGCTGCTTTGATCCGGTCGACTACCCGGGATGCCAGGTCATCAGGGCGGAATTTTGCAAGGAAGTCATCGGCACCGACTTTCTTGACCATCGCCTCATTGAACACACCCGACAACGAAGTATGCAGGATGATATGCAGCTTTTGCATGCGCGGGTCGTTGCGGATCTCGGCCGTCAGGGTGTACCCGTCCATTTCCGGCATCTCGATGTCGGAAATCATCATCAGGAACTCCTCTTCCGGCTTCTTGCCCTCCTCGACCATCTTGCGCAGGTAGTCCAGCGCTTGCCGGCCGTCGTTCAGCGCCACCACTTCGACACCGACCGTTTGCAGGCAACGCGAGACCTGCTTGCGCGCCACCGACGAGTCGTCGACCGTCAACACGCGCAAGGACAACGCCTTGTGCCGGGTGTCGACATCCACCACGCCGACGGAAATCGCTTCCGGTGTCGGCGCCACTTCCGCCAGCACCTTTTCGACGTCGATGATTTCGACCAGCTGATTGTCGACCCGGGTCACCGCCGTCAGGTAATGATCGCGCCCCGTGCCCTTGGGCGGCGGATGGATCTCCTCCCAGTTCATGTTGACGATGCGTTCCACCGAGCGCACCAGGAAACCCTGGGTCTTGGTGTTGTACTCCGTGATGATCACGAAGGGATTGCTTTGATCACGCAACCGACCGGAACCGGTCGCCATCGCCAGATCGAGAATCGGAATAGTCGCCCCACGAATACTCGCCACACCGCACACCACAGGATTGGACTTGGGTATCAGGGTCAGTTTGGGGCATTGCAGCACCTCACGAACCTTGAATACGTTGATCCCATACAGCTGCTGGCCGTCGAGACGGAACAACAACAGCTCAAGGCGATTCTGCCCAACCAGTTGCGTGCGCTGGTTTACCGAATCCATTACACCCGCCATGCCCAGACTCCTACACCAACGCTAAGTGTGTTGCGACGCGCATTCATCACTAAACGGCACGGCGCTTGCTTTTTAACCTTTATGAACCCAGACCTGACATTTTTCCGACGCCTGACCTCCAACTGCCGCCGCTGGTGCAGCGTGCTGTCGGCCGTGTGCCTGTTCAACGCCGGCAGCCCTGCCATTGCTGACACGGTTACCTTGCCTGACATGCTTATCGGCGTCACTCAGGGCTTTCTTGAATTCACCGTGGAAGACTATCTGGCGAGCAGTCAAACGGAAGGCCGTTACGAGATCCAGGTCAACCCGCTCGACCCGCGACTGCGCATGCCGATGTGCGACAAGGAATTGACAGCCACCCTTGAGAGCCCGGCCAAGCCGCTGGGTCGGGTCACGGTCAAGGTTCGCTGCGAGGGCGCCTCCCCCTGGACAGTCTTCGTGCCCGCTCAAGTACGCCTGTTTCGCGACATCGTGACCACCAGCCGCCCCATGCGCCGTGCCGGTATTGTCGAGCCCGAGGACGTGACGTTGCGGGAACGTGACATCAGTCTGCTCAGTCAGGGTTACCTGACGTCGGTCGACCAGGCGATCGGGCAGAAACTGACCCGACCCATGGTCGCTGACCAGGTCATTACCCTGGTGAATCTGGAACAGGCTGAAGTCATCAGCAAGGGCGACCAGGTGGTGATTATCGCCCGCAGTGGTACGCTCAGCGTGCGCATGCCGGGTGAAGCACTGTCCAACGGCGGTATGCGTGAACAGATTCGTGTGAAGAATCTCAACTCCAAGCGGGTCATCAAGGCGCAAGTCATCGCGCCTGGCCAGGTGGAAGTGGCCATGTAGGGTGCTGTGTGGGTGGGTGCTGCGTGGGTGAAGATGTGGCGCGCCACCCGACTGTTCCCTAAACTGTGTTCATGCAGGGCAAGCGCTGACGCGCGCAAGCTCATTGAGAAGTGGGCCTAAAGTTTTCCCGGGTATGGCCGAAAACATGGCAAGCGTCCAAATACCCAGAGGTTTTTTATCATGGTCATCGATTTCAGCCGATTGAACAGTTCCTCGCCACCGACGGGCAGTACCCGTACCAGCGCTGCCAAGGAAACCACCGAAGCCGGCAAATCCGCGCCGCTGCGTACCCCGGCCGAGCAGGCCAGTACCGTCCAAAGCGGGGAATCGGTACACATCAGCAATGAGGCTCAACAGTTGCAGAAGGTCACTGACACGCTGCGCGATCAGCCTGCCGTCGACAAAGCCCGAGTGGCCGAGTTGAAAGCAGCGATTGCCGATGGCAGCTACAAAGTCGACAGCAACCGTGTCGCCAGCAAACTGCTCAACTTCGAAGCCCAGCGCTAGGCCACGGCCCGCGCCAGGCTTTTGGACGCTTAAAACCCAAGGCCAGCCATGCACGACTCTCATTTGTTGCAATTGATCACCGACGACTTTGCTCCCGCACAACACTTGCTGCAGCTACTGCAAACCGAATCCATCGCCTTGCACGGTCGCGACATGCCGCTGCTCGAAGACATTCTGGCGCAGAAACAGGCATTGATCGTGCTGCTCGAACAACATGGCCGCAAGCGCAGTGAAATCCTCGCCAGTCTCAACCTGCCCACCAATCGCCAGGGCCTCGAGCAACTGGCCAGCCAGTCGAGCCTGGGCGAACAGTTGCTGGCGCAAAGCGATGTGCTGACCGACCTTCTGGCCCAATGCCAGGCCGCCAACCTCATCAATGGCCAGTCGATTGTGAGGCAGCAGGCCGCCACGGCCACCCAGCTGAAAATCCTTACCGGCGGCGAGCCGCCAGCGCTCTACAACGCCAGCGGATCATTCTCCACGCTGGTGAAGCCGCGCCCGCTCAGTCAGGCGTGAGCCTGCTGATAAGTACACCCTATCTAGACGCAAAACATGCTGGCAAAATACTGGCCAGTCGCAGTCATATTTTGTCCGGAGATTGATGAACCGTGTCCAATGCCTTATATGCGGAAGATGCTCCGCAGCCACCCAAGGTGCTTACCACGCCTCTGGAGATCTCCGGCACCCTGCGCCAGCTGCAAGAAAGCCATGATCCGCTGATCATCACGTTCCACGAGCGCAGCCAGCGCTTCCAGAGCTATCTGGTGGACATCGACCATAAACGTAAAACGATCGCTCTGGATGAAATGATTCCCCGCGATGGCGAGCGCTTCCTGCTGGCCGGCGAACCGTTCAAGGTCGAAGGCTTCCACGACGGCGTGCGCATTGCCTGGGACAGCAACGGCCCGCTGACCATCGACGAGTCCGTCGAAACCCGCTGCTACCACGGCCCCCTGCCCGATCAAGTGGTCTATCACCAGCGCCGCAATGCCTTTCGCGCAGCGTTGAAGCTGGCACAACTGGTCAACGTCGATCTGGACGGTGAAAAGCTCAGGACGCCGATCAGCGGCAAATTGCTGGACATTTCCGCCACCGGTTGCAAGTTGCGCTTCGAAGGCAACATCAGCAGCAGCCTGCAGCTGGGCCAGGTTTACGACCGCTTTGCCGCTGCCCTGCCCTTTGGCAAAATGACGGCACCGGTCGAGCTGCGCTACCTGCATTTCGAGGAAAGAATCTCCACCACCTTCGCCGGCGTACGCTTTCACAACATGAGCGGATTGGTGCAGCGTCAGGTCGAGCGGTTCGTCTATCAGCTTCAGCGCGAAGCACGGCGCTTCGACAAAGACGACTTCTGATACAACGCTCCCATGAAAACGGGCAGCCCCTTGTGGTGACTGCCCGTTTTTTGTGCTCGGGTGTTAAGGCCGGGCTTCGGTAAAGCTTTTCTGACGGCCCAGGTCATCGTCATCGTCATCGGCGGACGAATCGATTTCGGGCTCCGGTTCAAGCTCAGGCGCGGGGTCTGGCTCAGGTTCGACCGGATTCTGCATCTGCTCCTGCACCACCTGCTCATCGACCCGTGGATCAAGGCAAGCCACCAGTGGTGAACTCGACATACTGTCCGGCATGGCGACGTGATGCAGCGGCGCATCGTCCACCTGGTGCAGGTTGGTGACCGCTTTCGGCCGAATCCGCCAGACCAGCACCAACGCGAAGAAACTGAAGAAGGCATACAGCATCTGGCTGCCGAACAGCTTCATCAGCACCCCCGCCACCAGCGGCCCGATACTGGCGCCGATGCCATAGGTCACCAGCAGCATCGCCGTCAGGGACACCCGACGATCACCCTCGACATGGTCATTGGAGAACGCCACCGCCAACGGATACAGGCAGAACTGCACCAACGAGCAGAGGAAACCAGTGATGAACAGCACCTCCAGCGGCACCTGCTTCATGATCGCCAGTGGCAATGCAGCCAGTGCCAGGCTGAAGGCAAAACAGCGGATCAACAGCGCCCGGTCATAACGATCGGACAGCCAACCCAGCGGCCACTGCACCAGCAGGCCGGCGAAAATGCAGCTACCCATGAACAGACCGACTTGCTCCGTGGACAAGCCTTGCTGCGAGGCGTACAGCGGCGCCAGGCCGTAGAACGAACCGACGATCAACCCCGCCCCCAGCACCGTGCTCAACGATTGCGGCACGCGCTTGATGAAGAACCTTGGCTCCATCGGCGCCGGGTGCAATGCCGCCGGGTGAATCCGCTGGGTCAGGGTCACCGGCACCAGGCACAGCGCGAAGCACAGGGCGACCAGCATCAGCAGTTCCAGACCCAGCCCCGGGTGCATGACCAGAATCAGCTGGCCCAACACCAACCCCAGATAGGACGCGATCATGTAGCCGCTGAACACGATGCCCCGCTGCTTGGCTTCCGCCTGCTCGTTGAGCCAGCTTTCGATGACCATGTACTGGCACATCATGCCGAGGCCGACGATGACCCGCAAAAACAACCACGCGGGCAGCCAGTCCACCAAGCCATGGCCAAGCACCGCCGCACCGACGATCCCGGCACACGCCGAATAGGCTCGAATATGCCCGACCCGGGCAATCAGCCGATGGCCGATCTTGCCACCCAGCACCAGGCCGAAATAGTTGGCCGCCATCAACGCACCGACCCACAGGCTGTCGACGTGATCGGCGGCCAGGCGCAAGGCCAGGTAAGTACTCAACAAGCCCGAGCCGATCAACATCATCAGCGAGGCGAAATAAAGCGCTCGAAAGGGTTTCCAGATTTGGCGCATCGGCGTTCCGAGCGGCTCCTTGCAGTGAGTAACGGGCTATCCGAAAAGATAGCCCGGTGTCGACGGATCGTCAGGCCTGGGCCGCTAAAACACGCCGTTCCCAGGGAGTTATTTCATCAAGGAAGCTGGTCAACTCCAGGGTCTTCGAAGCGATGTAGCCTTCGATGAACTCCTCGCCAAACAGTTCCCTCGCTAATTGGCTACGTGTCAGACGTTCGAGAGCGGCATGCAAGGTACACGGCAATGAAAGATTATCCGGCACCTCGAATTCGCCCTGAATCGCCTCGCTCGGCTCCAGTCGATTTTCGATGCCATATAACCCCGCCGCCAGGCTCGCGGCAATAGCCAGATAGGGATTGGCATCCGCCCCCGGCAAACGGTTCTCGACCCGACGGGCGAGGGGCGAACTGGCCGGAATGCGCAATCCGGCCGCACGGTTGTCGTGGGACCAGCAGGCATTATTCGGTGAGGCGAACGGGTGGTATAAGCGCTGGTAGGAGTTCACATTCGGCGCGAACAACGCGGTGAAATCAGCCATGCCCGCCTGCTGACCGGCAATGAAGTGACGGAAGGTCGCGGTCGGCTCATCGCTCTCGTCGCTGAACACGTTCCGCCCGGTGCCGATCTCGACGATGCTCTGGTGAATGTGCATCGAACTGCCCGGCGTGTGCGCCAGCGGCTTGGCCATGCAGACCACGATCAAGCCATGCTTGAGCGCGACTTCCTTGAGCAGATGTTTGAACAGGAACGTCTGGTCGGCCAGCAGCAACGGATCGCCGTGCAGCAGGTTGATCTCGAACTGGCTGACGCCCATCTCGTGCATGAAGGTATCGCGCGGCAAGCCCAAGGCTGCCATGCATTCATAGACTTCACTGAAGAACGGCCGCAAGCCATTGTTGGAACTGACGCTGAAGGCCGAATGACCGTCCTCGCGACGACCGTCCAGGCCTACCGGTGGCTGGAAGGGTCGAGTCGGGTCGGTATTGGGCGCGAAGACAAAAAATTCGACCTCGGTCGCCACCACCGGTGCCAGGCCGAGGGCGGCGTAACGCGCGATGACGGCCTTGAGCTGGCCGCGGGTCGACAGATTAGAGCTGCCGCCGGTCAACTCATCCGCATCACAAATGGCCAAGGCTCGCGGTTGCTTGCTCCAGGGCAAACGGTGGATCTGCGCAGGATCGGGGACCAACGCCAGGTCGCTGTCATCGCTGCCGTAGAAACGCGCTGGCGGATATCCGCCCATGATGCATTGCAGCAGCACCCCCCGTGCCATCTGCAAACGTCGCCCTTCGAGAAAGCCTTCGGCGGTCATTACCTTGCCACGGGGTACGCCATTCAAGTCCGGCGTGACACATTCAATCTCATCAATGCCCGTCAATCGCTGCGCGAGTGAGCGCTGGCCATCGGTTGTCATGACGCAATCCTTGTTATTGTGCGAGCCGCTAACGGCGACCCGTACAAAATAGGCTCCGCGTGTTCGGAATATCAAGCACCGGCAGACAAATACTTCATGGCGGATACGCAGCAGCCCCTGTAGGAGCCGGCTTGCTGGCGAAAGCGGTGGTTCAGTCGACATCAATGTTGGATCGGCATTGGATCATTGTTGGATCGGCGCTGGATCGGCGTTGGATGTCAGGACGCCTTCGCTGGCAAGCCAGCTCCTACAAAAGCGATCCGCGTCACGGCAGGTAGAGGCTGAATACGCCCCGCCCAAGGGGCTAAATATTTGAAGGCGTTATTGAAAAACGGATTATCCTGACTCATTGAAGTGCGCTGTCCAACGCTTGAACTCAAGACGTTTTCCGTCGCTGCCAAAGGCCGAAGTCATGACCCTCACTCCCAAGCGCTCGGACACTGTTTCCGAGCCTAAGGCCTTGAGCCCCAGCACCCTGGATTTTCCGGTAGTGGGCATTGGCGCGTCGGCCGGCGGGCTGCAAGCCATCAAACTGTTTTTCGAAAACATGCCCCAGGACAACGGCATGGCGTTCGTGATCATTCTCCATCTCTCCCCCGACCACCAAAGCATCGCTGACAAGATCATCCAGGAATCGACCAGGATGCCGGTGCTGCAGGTGACCGAAACAGTGCCTATCGAGAAAAACCGGGTGTACGTCATTTCACCGGCGCAACGGCTGGCGATGAACGACGGGGTTCTTGAAGTCCGCCCCTGCGACCCGGGTCAAGGGCGCCATGCGTCCATCGATCTGTTTTTTCGTGACCTGGCCGATGTGCACCGCGAGCGTGCGTTCTGCCTGGTGCTGTCAGGTTCCGGTTCGGACGGTGCCGTCGGTTTGTCCCGTATCAAGGAACAGGGCGGCGTCACCCTCGCCCAGGCACCGGAAGACGCCGAGTTCGACAGCATGCCCCGTGCAGCCATCGACACTCGCTTGGTGGACCTGGTGTTGCCCGTGGTCGAGATGCCGCAAAAGTTGCTGGAATTGTGGCGTAACGCTCAGGAAATCAGCTTGCCTACCGCCAACGATCCCGAATTGCAAACCATTGCCGCCGTATCCGAACGCGAAGCCGTGGTGGCCGAACAATGGCTGCACGACATTCTTATCCAGTTGCGCACCGGCACCGGCCATGATTTCAAACACTACAAACGCGCCACCGTATTGCGCCGGATCGAACGCCGAATGCAGGTGACGGCTCAGCCGGACCTCGCCGGCTACTATCGCTTTTTGCAAAATAACCCCGAGGAAACCAAGGCACTGCTGGGCGATATGCTGATCGGCGTGACCAACTTCTTCCGCGACCGTGAAGCCTTCGAAGCCCTGGAACGGGATGTGGTGCCGCAACTGGTCAACGCCGCCATCTCGGCGCAACCGGAGAAAGAAGAGATCCGGGTCTGGTCCGCTGGCTGCTCCACGGGCGAGGAAGCCTACAGCCTGGCGATGCTGCTGAACGATCAGTTGCAACTGGACAGAAGCGCGGCCTCGTTTCAGCTGTTTGCTACCGACATCGACGAGCGCGCGATCAGCGTCGGCCGGGCCGGGCTGTACCCGCAGGCGATCATTACCGACGTACCGCCGACACGATTGCGGCATTACTTCGCCAAGGAAAACGATCACTATCGAATTCGCAAGGAAATCCGCGAAAAGGTGCTGTTCGCCAAACACAGCCTGTTGTCCGATCCGCCCTTCTCGCAAATCGACCTGATCGTTTGCCGCAACCTGCTGATCTATCTGGATCGCGAGGTGCAGCGCGAAATCCTGCAGATGTTCCACTTTGCCCTGCGTCCCGGCGGCTTTCTGTTCCTCGGTTCATCCGAGAGCGCGGACGCGTGCCATGAATTATTCGCTGCGGTCGATAAACGTAACCGGATCTTCCGCGCCAAAACCGGCACGGCCAATAGCCGTCGCACCCCGACCATGCCCCGCGGTGGTTACGTGCGAACCAGTGTTTCCCGGCAGGTGCCGCAAGACAGCCTGCCGCGTAAACTGTCCGTCGCCGATATCCATCAACGGGCCCTGGAACAGTCCGCACCACCGAGCATGATTGTCGATGCCAATGCCGACATCCTGCACATGAGTGAAAGTGTCGGGCGTTTCCTGCGGCATGTCGGCGGTGAATTGTCGCGCAATTTGCTGACCCTGATTCTTCCACAATTGCGCCTGGAAATCCGCACCATCCTGTTCCAGGCGCAGCAGAGCGGCCAGCCGGTCAAATCCCGCGAAGTACCGATCCAGCGCGGCGACCGGCGCTACCTGATTGATCTCGTCGCCCATCCCTACAAGGATGAAGAGTCGGACGGCGACTACGTGCTGGTGATATTCGAGGAGGTGGAGGTCGACCCTTTGGAGTTGGCGGCGACCACCGTGCTACAAACGGAAAGCCAGGTGCTGTCCAACCTGGAGCGCGAATTGCAACGCACCAAACTGCACCTGCAGGACACCATCGAACAATCGGAAGTCTCCAGCGAAGAGCTCAAGGCTTCCAACGAAGAAATGCAGGCGATCAACGAAGAACTGCGCTCGGCCACCGAAGAGCTGGAAACCAGCAAGGAAGAACTGCAGTCGATCAACGAAGAACTGCTGACCGTCAACTTCGAGCTGAAAACCAAGGTTGAAGAGACCGACAAGATCAACGATTACCTGACCAACCTGATCGCCTCCACCGACATTGCCACGGTGTTTGTCGACCGCAGCATGCGCATCAAATGGTTCACCCCGCGCGCCACCGACATTTTCAGCATGTTGCCGGTGGATACCGGTCGCTCGTTGCTCGACATTACCCATCGCCTGCATTACGACGACCTGGCCGCAGATGCAACGCAGGTGTTCGAATCATTGAACATGATCGAGCGCGAAGTCAGCAGCACCGACAATCGCTGGTACATCGCGCGCCTGCTGCCCTATCGCTCCAGCGAAGACCACATCGACGGCACCGTACTGACCTTCATCGACATCAGCAAACGTCGCGCCGCCGAAGAAGAGCTGCGCCTGGGCGAAGAACGCATGCGCCTGGTCGCCGAAAGTACCCGCGACTACGCGATCATCACCCTCGATGAACTGGGCATCATCACCAGCTGGAACAAAGGCGCCGAGTTGATCTTCAGCTACAGCAAGGCCGAGGCCGAAGGTGCGTATTACGACTTCATATTCTCCGCCGAGGATCGCGCGGCGGGGGTGCCTGAAAATGAGCTGTTATCGGCGCACAGCCATGGCCGCAGCGAAGATGAACGCTGGCACCTGCGCAAGGATGGCAGCCGCTTCTTCTGCAGCGGCGAGGTGACGCTGCTCAAGGGTGAGAATCTCAAGGGCTATGTGAAGATTGCCCGGGAGTCTCACGGTTGAATTGTTTGACCGAGGCACAATGAGGGACGGTTGAGGTGAACTCTGCCGAGCGACAGTCAAAAGTCCCGGCTATGGGGCTTTGGCCAGCATATTGGAAAGCCCGTGTCCTACGATGACCTGATCGAGACCATCGAGGCCTTGCGCGAGCCACAACGGTGGGACAAGGTCAGTCGAGATAGGCGCGCTGTACACTGGCGCGCCGGTCGATCGCCTGCCTGAGTCGCTCCTTGTGATCGGCCCAGATCCCGGGATCAACCTTGGTTAAGCGCATCAAAGACAACATGGCAATCTTGGCCGCACGATACTCCGCCCAAGCATCCTCAGACCTGAGCTTCAAACGTTCGCGCTCGGTCATCTCCATGCGCCTCAAAGCCAATACCGACTCATCGGTGATCACCGTACTCAGGGTCAACTGCACCCGGTGTGGCGCTACGAATCCTTGAGTGCCCGCGACAATTTCTCTTGCCCGCTGGGTGCCCCATTTCAACGCTATACAGTAATGTTCACCGACACGCCGGTCATAAAACTCCTCGCCAATCGCCCAGCCATTCGGGCCGTAGACGCCTACGAAAACCTGGGTAATACCCCCATGGTTGACCCGCGCCTGCACATCGATTTCCATGCCATCGCTGAGGACGTCCTCATGGGTGTGGAGGGGTAATCGTCTATTGGTCCATAGCCAGAATTGGGCGCCTCTGCGTCGCATCTATTTCGCTCCGTGAGTGGTCCTCTGGATTAAGGCACAGCACTGGCGGAGTTTCCATGTAGGTCGTCGGGCGGTTGCATTTTCGTCACGCCAGTTTCCGGCGGGCAAAAACAAAACCCCTACCTGCATACGCAGATAGGGGTTTCGGAATTTAATCTTGACGATGACCTACTCTCACATGGGGAAACCCCACACTACCATCGGCGATGCATCGTTTCACTGCTGAGTTCGGGATGGGATCAGGTGGTTCCAATGCTCTATGGTCGTCAAGAAATTCGGGTACTGAGTCGTGACCAGTTGGCCTCGCTTCAGCAAAGTGGGTATGTGATAGCTTTCGGTGTTTGTAAGATTCGAACTTTCGGTTCATTTCGTCTTCACACACCGCAATCTGGTGCCTTTTCAGGTCAGCAAATTGCTTGGGTGTTATATGGTCAAGCCTCACGGGCAATTAGTATTGGTTAGCTCAACGCCTCACAGCGCTTACACACCCAACCTATCAACGTCGTAGTCTTCGACGGCCCTTCAGGGGACTCAAGGTCCCAGTGAGATCTCATCTTGAGGCTAGTTTCCCGCTTAGATGCTTTCAGCGGTTATCTATTCCGAACATAGCTACCCGGCAATGCCACTGGCGTGACAACCGGAACACCAGAGGTTCGTCCACTCCGGTCCTCTCGTACTAGGAGCAGCCCCTCTCAAATCTCAAACGTCCACGGCAGATAGGGACCGAACTGTCTCACGACGTTCTAAACCCAGCTCGCGTACCACTTTAAATGGCGAACAGCCATACCCTTGGGACCGGCTTCAGCCCCAGGATGTGATGAGCCGACATCGAGGTGCCAAACACCGCCGTCGATATGAACTCTTGGGCGGTATCAGCCTGTTATCCCCGGAGTACCTTTTATCCGTTGAGCGATGGCCCTTCCATACAGAACCACCGGATCACTAAGACCTACTTTCGTACCTGCTCGACGTGTCTGTCTCGCAGTCAAGCGCGCTTTTGCCTTTATACTCTACGACCGATTTCCGACCGGTCTGAGCGCACCTTCGTACTCCTCCGTTACTCTTTAGGAGGAGACCGCCCCAGTCAAACTACCCACCATACACTGTCCTCGATCCGGATAACGGACCTGAGTTAGAACCTCAAAGTTGCCAGGGTGGTATTTCAAGGTTGGCTCCACGCGAACTGGCGTCCACGCTTCAAAGCCTCCCACCTATCCTACACAAGCAAATTCAAAGTCCAGTGCAAAGCTATAGTAAAGGTTCACGGGGTCTTTCCGTCTAGCCGCGGATACACTGCATCTTCACAGCGATTTCAATTTCACTGAGTCTCGGGTGGAGACAGCGCCGCCATCGTTACGCCATTCGTGCAGGTCGGAACTTACCCGACAAGGAATTTCGCTACCTTAGGACCGTTATAGTTACGGCCGCCGTTTACCGGGGCTTCGATCAAGAGCTTCGCGTTAGCTAACCCCATCAATTAACCTTCCGGCACCGGGCAGGCGTCACACCCTATACGTCCACTTTCGTGTTTGCAGAGTGCTGTGTTTTTAATAAACAGTCGCAGCGGCCTGGTATCTTCGACCGGCATGGGCTTACGCAGTAAATGCTTCACCCTCACCGGCGCACCTTCTCCCGAAGTTACGGTGCCATTTTGCCTAGTTCCTTCACCCGAGTTCTCTCAAGCGCCTTGGTATTCTCTACCCAACCACCTGTGTCGGTTTGGGGTACGGTTCCTGGTTACCTGAAGCTTAGAAGCTTTTCTTGGAAGCATGGCATCAACCACTTCGTGTTCCAAAAGGAACACTCGTCATCAGCTCTCGGCCTTAGAATCCCGGATTTACCTAAGATTCCAGCCTACCACCTTAAACTTGGACAACCAACGCCAAGCTGGCCTAGCCTTCTCCGTCCCTCCATCGCAATAACCAGAAGTACAGGAATATTAACCTGTTTTCCATCGACTACGCTTTTCAGCCTCGCCTTAGGGACCGACTAACCCTGCGTCGATTAACGTTGCGCAGGAAACCTTGGTCTTTCGGCGTGGGTGTTTTTCACACCCATTGTCGTTACTCATGTCAGCATTCGCACTTCTGATACCTCCAGCAAGCTTCTCAACTCACCTTCACAGGCTTACAGAACGCTCCTCTACCGCATCACCTAAGTGATACCCGTAGCTTCGGTGTATGGTTTGAGCCCCGTTACATCTTCCGCGCAGGCCGACTCGACTAGTGAGCTATTACGCTTTCTTTAAAGGGTGGCTGCTTCTAAGCCAACCTCCTAGCTGTCTAAGCCTTCCCACATCGTTTCCCACTTAACCATAACTTTGGGACCTTAGCTGACGGTCTGGGTTGTTTCCCTTTTCACGACGGACGTTAGCACCCGCCGTGTGTCTCCCATGCTCGGCACTTGTAGGTATTCGGAGTTTGCATCGGTTTGGTAAGTCGGGATGACCCCCTAGCCGAAACAGTGCTCTACCCCCTACAGTGATACATGAGGCGCTACCTAAATAGCTTTCGAGGAGAACCAGCTATCTCCGAGCTTGATTAGCCTTTCACTCCGATCCACAGGTCATCCGCTAACTTTTCAACGGTAGTCGGTTCGGTCCTCCAGTTAGTGTTACCCAACCTTCAACCTGCCCATGGATAGATCGCCCGGTTTCGGGTCTATTCCCAGCGACTAGACGCCCTATTAAGACTCGCTTTCGCTACGCCTCCCCTATTCGGTTAAGCTCGCCACTGAAAATAAGTCGCTGACCCATTATACAAAAGGTACGCAGTCACCCAACAAAGTGGGCTCCCACTGCTTGTACGCATACGGTTTCAGGATCTATTTCACTCCCCTCTCCGGGGTTCTTTTCGCCTTTCCCTCACGGTACTAGTTCACTATCGGTCAGTCAGTAGTATTTAGCCTTGGAGGATGGTCCCCCCATATTCAGACAAAGTTTCTCGTGCTCCGTCCTACTCGATTTCATGACTAAGAGATTTTCGCGTACAGGGCTATCACCCACTATGGCCGTACTTTCCAGAACGTTCCGCTAATCTCAAAGCCACTTAAGGGCTAGTCCCCGTTCGCTCGCCACTACTAAGGGAATCTCGGTTGATTTCTTTTCCTCAGGGTACTTAGATGTTTCAGTTCCCCTGGTTCGCTTCTTAAGCCTATGTATTCAGCTTAAGATACCTAACTTATGTTAGGTGGGTTCCCCCATTCAGACATCTCCGGATCAAAGTCTGTTTGCCGACTCCCCGAAGCTTTTCGCAGGCTACCACGTCTTTCATCGCCTCTGACTGCCAAGGCATCCACCGTATGCGCTTCTTCACTTGACCATATAACCCCAAGCAATCTGGTTATACTGTGAAGACGACATTCGCCGAAAATTCGATAATACTCAATTAAGAGCAACTCACAAATTTTACCTTAGCCTGATCCAACACCAGTGAAAGTGTTGTTCAGTCTATCTTTCTATCACATACCCAAATTTTTAAAGAACGATCTAATCAAAGACTAGAAATCAATATTCACAATGGAATACTCATTTCTAAACTCTAACGTCAGAAGCAGTAAATGGTGGAGCCAAACGGGATCGAACCGTTGACCTCCTGCGTGCAAGGCAGGCGCTCTCCCAGCTGAGCTATGGCCCCGTATTGCTACAGGCGTTTCCCACACAGGCAAAATTGGTGGGTCTGGGCAGATTCGAACTGCCGACCTCACCCTTATCAGGGGTGCGCTCTAACCAACTGAGCTACAGACCCAATTTTGATGCTTTCGCAATCAAACTTGAAGCGTGTAGCTTAAAGCTTGAAGCTGCTTCTATCGTCTTCTTCAATGAATCAAGCAATTCGTGTGGGAACTTATGGAGCAGCTGATGTCGTCGATTAAGGAGGTGATCCAGCCGCAGGTTCCCCTACGGCTACCTTGTTACGACTTCACCCCAGTCATGAATCACACCGTGGTAACCGTCCTCCCGAAGGTTAGACTAGCTACTTCTGGTGCAACCCACTCCCATGGTGTGACGGGCGGTGTGTACAAGGCCCGGGAACGTATTCACCGCGACATTCTGATTCGCGATTACTAGCGATTCCGACTTCACGCAGTCGAGTTGCAGACTGCGATCCGGACTACGATCGGTTTTCTGGGATTAGCTCCACCTCGCGGCTTGGCAACCCTCTGTACCGACCATTGTAGCACGTGTGTAGCCCAGGCCGTAAGGGCCATGATGACTTGACGTCATCCCCACCTTCCTCCGGTTTGTCACCGGCAGTCTCCTTAGAGTGCCCACCATTACGTGCTGGTAACTAAGGACAAGGGTTGCGCTCGTTACGGGACTTAACCCAACATCTCACGACACGAGCTGACGACAGCCATGCAGCACCTGTCTCAATGTTCCCGAAGGCACCAATCCATCTCTGGAAAGTTCATTGGATGTCAAGGCCTGGTAAGGTTCTTCGCGTTGCTTCGAATTAAACCACATGCTCCACCGCTTGTGCGGGCCCCCGTCAATTCATTTGAGTTTTAACCTTGCGGCCGTACTCCCCAGGCGGTCAACTTAATGCGTTAGCTGCGCCACTAAGAGCTCAAGGCTCCCAACGGCTAGTTGACATCGTTTACGGCGTGGACTACCAGGGTATCTAATCCTGTTTGCTCCCCACGCTTTCGCACCTCAGTGTCAGTATCAGTCCAGGTGGTCGCCTTCGCCACTGGTGTTCCTTCCTATATCTACGCATTTCACCGCTACACAGGAAATTCCACCACCCTCTACCATACTCTAGCTTGTCAGTTTTGAATGCAGTTCCCAGGTTGAGCCCGGGGATTTCACATCCAACTTAACAAACCACCTACGCGCGCTTTACGCCCAGTAATTCCGATTAACGCTTGCACCCTCTGTATTACCGCGGCTGCTGGCACAGAGTTAGCCGGTGCTTATTCTGTCGGTAACGTCAAGACAGCAACGTATTAGGTAACTGCCCTTCCTCCCAACTTAAAGTGCTTTACAATCCGAAGACCTTCTTCACACACGCGGCATGGCTGGATCAGGCTTTCGCCCATTGTCCAATATTCCCCACTGCTGCCTCCCGTAGGAGTCTGGACCGTGTCTCAGTTCCAGTGTGACTGATCATCCTCTCAGACCAGTTACGGATCGTCGCCTTGGTGAGCCATTACCTCACCAACTAGCTAATCCGACCTAGGCTCATCTGATAGCGCAAGGCCCGAAGGTCCCCTGCTTTCTCCCGTAGGACGTATGCGGTATTAGCGTCCGTTTCCGAGCGTTATCCCCCACTACCAGGCAGATTCCTAGGCATTACTCACCCGTCCGCCGCTCTCAAGAGAAGCAAGCTTCTCTCTACCGCTCGACTTGCATGTGTTAGGCCTGCCGCCAGCGTTCAATCTGAGCCATGATCAAACTCTTCAGTTCAAACATCTTTGGGTTTTTAAGAAACCCTAAACTTGGCTCAGCAATCGTTGGTTACATCTTTGATTTCTCGCGGAGTAACTTGTGATGCTGATAATCTTGTTGACTATCAGTCTGACTCCACAAGCACCCACACGAATTGCTTGATTCAGTTGTTAAAGAGCGGTTGGCTAAGAACTTTCGTCTCAACCGAGGCGCGCATTCTACGCTTTCCTCTGCTGCTGTCAAGCGGTTATTTTCAGAAGTTTTCAAAGTTTCCTTTGCAACTTCAACCACTTGCGCTTCCGATCTCTCGTCAGCGGGAGGCGAATTCTACAGCGTTACTCGCTGCTGTCAACACCTCTTTTTCTCCGCTTTCGACCGAGAAGATCGAACCGCTAAAAGAGCCAAACATCACCGCTCTTTCAACTCCTTCTGGGCTTCGATGAACTGAAGCAACTCGCTGCCGAAAACTGCGTAACTCTTTGTTTACCAAGGAGTTTTCCGTTTCGACTGCGCCGGAAGTGGGGCGAATTATAGGCTTCCAGAATCTGCCGTCAACCTTTAATTCAGCCTTCCTATCAATAATTTGCCGAAGCCTGCAAAACTGTTCGTTTTCCTGGGCAGGAGAGCAAAACCCAAGCCTTCTATATAGAAGGCATTTTCAGTGCTCGAAAAAGCAAACCCTGCAACGCTTCGAGATGCCTGCTGCCAAAACAAAAAAAGCCCCGCCAGAATTGAATCCCTGAGCGGAGCTTTTTCATGCCTGAAGCAAATGCCCCGCCCCGCCAGCCACGAAGCTGTTGAGGAAGGATGCGCATCGGCTTCTTTGAATTATATGGTGTCCCAGGGCAGGTTCGAACTGCCAACCTTCCCCTTAGGAGGGGGATGCTCTATCCAATTGAGCTACTGAGACACAGAGTCACCCCAAGCGCGGTGCTTGGGACGGCAAGCATGTTAACGGCCAAGCCTGCTTTTGTCATGTCGTCCGTTGGCTTTTTAAGTGTAGGCAGATACTTCAAGGCCGCGTGGCGTCGTTGACCGTGCAAATTGCATCACCGCAAAAAGCCATCATTGCAAAATGCAAGGCCCGCCGCTCGACGATTCAGTCTATGCCTTTGATTTTAAAGACTTTAATAGTCGATTAAGTCTTGGCATGCCGGCTGCTTCAGTTCCCTTATAGAACAATGGAGGTTGGTCCTCATGAACAGCGCCCTTTTACTCTCGAACGCGATCGCCCTGGCCGTCCTGCTGGGTTTTCATTTTGCTCCAGAGAACGGCACTGAGTCGGTTGCCCAACGAACACCCCACTACCTCCAGCTACAAAAAGCGCCGCAACTGGCAGTCATGAATGATCAGCGGGGCTTTGCAAGTCAGGACGTGAGCCAGGAGAAGGTCCTGCTGCCAGCTCCAACTTCAGAACGCCTGGTATTTTGAGTCCACCCTATCGGGAGCACAGCATGTCCAAAACAGCAGCAGGATTTCTCGTCCTGACGTTACTGTGCGGCATTTTTCATCTGGCATTGGTCGGGGACAGGCTCTTCATCACCTTGCCGCTCATTGCCTGCGGCGTATTTGGCACACTGTTTATGGCGGCACTGATCGCCGGGCGCAGAATCAAGTTCGATCCCGTTTTACGCTGACAACCCGCAGACTCCAATGACTGACAGCCGTGGCAGGGCGGCGCGCTTCTCATCATTCGGCGCTGCCGCAGCTCGCGCGCGATTTTGACCCTGCCCGCCCTGCCGGATCAGCGTAGCCCCTGAAGCACATCAGGTTGCCATCCATCCTGTAATCGCGTATCAGTACGCCTGAGCCCTAGCAAATCGGCCATTTGCCACTACCCTGTATAAGTAAGGATCATTGAACGAATCCGCACAACATGCACCTTCCGGCGTCTTCGGACAATCACCAGTCGGGCAACCGGACGCGGCCAGCGATACGGACAGGTCAAACTTTCCAACCAGTCCGCATTTCTGATAATAGGTGCTGGCAGAACGCCTTTATCCAGTTCAATATTTGTCACAGAATTGACGCCAACGAACTGGCTGCCTTGAGGCATGATGCGGGCCTCTACCAATTCAGGTTGAACATTTGGCCAGAGCGCTTGTCCTAACAGACATCCTGCGGCCAATTCCGAGAACCGCTCCCCTGAACTAACCGGTTAAATATATGCGCCCATTGAAACAGGCAATTTATTCCAGCCGTACGGCTGACAAGTTCGTCGTACGTCTGCCAGACGGAATGCGTGAACGCATTGCCGAGGTGGCTCGCAATCATCACCGCAGCATGAACTCCGAAATCATCGCGCGCCTTGAACAGAGCCTTATTCAGGAAGGTGCTCTGGGCGAAGAACTGAGCATGCGCCTGGACAGCCCGGAGTTGTCATTGCACGAACGCGAACTGTTGCAACGCTTCCGCCAACTGTCCCACCGCCAGCAGAACGCGCTTGTTTCGCTGATTGCCCATGACGCCGAAATGGCCTCGGACGCGTCCTGATTCATCACGAAAGCCCCCAAGCCAGCGCAATCGCTGGCTTTTTTTTGCCTGAAATCCGGCAATAAAAAACCCGCCAATCCGCGGGTTATGGGGTTTTCCTGTAGGAGCCAGGCTTGCCGGCGAAGGCGGTCCCGAGGTCGCTTTCGCCGGCAAGCCTGGCTCCTACGGGGGACGCCAGTCGGATTGGCGGGTTTCAGGCAATGGAAATCAGAGCAGGAAAATCGTCGCCAACCCAAGGAAGATGAAGAAGCCGCCGCTGTCGGTCATGGCGGTGATCATCACACTGGCCCCCATCGCCGGATCACGACCAAGCCGTGCCAGGGTCATGGGAATCAATACTCCCATCAAGGCTGCAAGCAACAGGTTGAGCGTCATGGCGGCGGTCATTACCACGCCAAGGGACCAGCTGCCATAGAGCAGATAGGCGACGACACCGATCACACCACCCCACACCAAGCCATTGATCAGGCCTACGGCCAGCTCCTTGCGCATCAGGCGCGAAGTGTTGCCCGTACTCACCTGGTCCAGCGCCATGGCGCGAACGATCATGGTGATGGTCTGGTTGCCGGAGTTGCCACCGATACCCGCCACGATCGGCATCAATGCCGCGAGCGCCACCAGCTTCTCGATGGAACCTTCGAACAGGCCAATCACCCGGGAGGCAATGAAGGCGGTTATCAGATTCACAGCCAGCCAGGCCCAGCGGTTGCGCAGGGACTTCCAGACCGAGGCGAAGATATCTTCTTCTTCGCGCAGACCCGCCATGTTGAGCATTTCGCTTTCGCTTTCTTCACGGATCAGGTCGACCATTTCATCGATGGTCAGACGGCCGATCAACTTGCCGTTCTTGTCGACGACGGGCGCCGAGATCAAATCGTAACGCTCAAACGCTTGGGCGGCATCGTAGGCATCTTCATCCGGGTGAAAACTCACCGGATCGCTGGCCATGACTTCAGCCACCTGTTTATCCGGGTCGTTGACCAGCAAACGCTTGATCGGCAACACGCCCTTGAGCACGCCGCCATAATCGACCACGAACAACTTGTCCGTGTGGCCCGGGAGCTCCTTCAGGCGACGCAGGTAGCGCAACACCACCTCGAGACTGACGTCCTCACGGATCGTCACCATCTCGAAGTCCATCAGCGCACCGACCTGCTCCTCGTCATAGGACAGGGCCGATCGCACGCGCTCACGCTGCTGGTTATCCAGGGTTTCCATGAGCTCATGGACGACGTCTCGCGGCAGCTCGGAAGCCAGGTCAGCAAGTTCGTCGGCATCCATGTCCTTGGCGGCAGCCAGGAGCTCGTGATCGTCCATGTCGGCGATCAGGGTTTCACGAACCGAATCGGATACTTCGAGCAGGATGTCGCCGTCGCGATCGGCCTTGACCAGTTGCCAAAGCGTCAGGCGATCGTCCAGCGGCAAGGCTTCAAGGATGTAGGCAACGTCGGCGGAGTGCAGGTCATCGAGCTTGCGTTGCAACTCGACGAGATTCTGCCGGTGAACCAGGTTCTCGACCCGCTCGTGATGCGGGCCTTCCTGGCGATGAGTCAGGTCTTCGACCACCCGCTGGCGCTGCAGCAGCTCAACGACCTGAGCGAGGCGGTCCTGCAAGCTTTCTTGTGTTTTCTTTACTTCTACTTCAGACATAGGCGAACTCCACTCCCAGCAGCGGAGCGCGCCGGAAGGATCAATCAGTCAATTCATGATTGGAAAAACGGTTTACTGAGTAACTACTGGGTAAGTCCATGGAGGTATTCCACAAGCCCCGGCGGGGCTGACGGGCGCAATGATACACCGCCCGACCGTTTTAAACGTTAAAAAATCGCGGGTGGAAACAAGCGGTTGCGAGATAAACCTGAGCCCTGTCCTGATCCATGAAAATGCGACGACTTATCCCGGAAAGAAAACACACCACCGTCCAAAAATGCAGTGCCCCCCTTGGGAGGTTCCTCACGGAAGAACCTCAGCCAACGCATCGTCCCCGCATGAGACAACAGGACATCAAAAGCGTCCCCGGCAAACCGGAGAAGATCGGGAATGAATTCGAGCATGCGCAGCCGTCACAACCCCAGGCGAGGTCGTGGCGCATAGGCCAGAATGGAGGAGAGAGGATGCAACAGGAAAAAGCCAAATCCCAGACAGCAAAAAGCCCGCGTTAGACGCAGGCTTTTTGGTGTTTGGTGCACTCGACAGGATTCGAACCTGTGACCGCTCGGTTCGTAGCCGAGTACTCTATCCAGCTGAGCTACGAGTGCATTTGTGTTTTTATACCAGATCACAACTGGTTGGAGCCAAGTCATTCGCATTGCTGCAAACAACTCTTAAATGGTGCACTCGACAGGATTCGAACCTGTGACCGCTCGGTTCGTAGCCGAGTACTCTATCCAGCTGAGCTACGAGTGCATTTGTTGCCGCGCATTATAGGCCGTCTAATCTCTATGTCAAACACTTTTTCTAGTAATTTCAACCACTTACCGAAAAAGCCAGATTACAACGTACTACGCAAATAATGGCGGAGAACGGGGGATTCGAACCCCCGACACCCTTTTGAGGTGTACTCCCTTAGCAGGGGAGCGCCTTCGGCCACTCGGCCAGCTCTCCGCAACACGGGGCGTATATTAACCAGCTTCTTCCCCGTTTGCAAACATAAAAAACGATAAAAATTAATGGCTTGGTTCTTCGTCCTTCTCTTTCTTTATACGCAGGTAAATTTCCTCACGGTGGACCGCAACCTCTTTCGGGGCGTTGACACCGATACGCACTTGATTTCCTTTGACGCCGAGCACGGTCACGGTGATTTCTCCATCACCGATAATCAGGCTTTCTGCGCACCGACGAGTCAGAATCAGCATACCTTTCTCCTCACGCATTTCATTTCAGGGACAACCGTCTGCAAAAAAAAGGCACCCGACCTACAACCGGAGCGATCGTAGCCCTACATGCCTGAGTATTGACTAGCGCGAGCAAAAGAACAGCTTGAGTCGCACCATTCGAAAAAACAAAGGGCGCGGTCAGACCGCGCCCTTTGGCAAACGCATCACTCGCCCTGGCGGGCCGGTGCGTCCAGTTCGAAAGCCGTGTGCAGCGCGCGCACAGCCAGTTCCAGGTACTTCTCTTCGATCACCACGGAGACTTTGATTTCCGAGGTCGAGATCATCTGGATGTTGATGGTTTCCTTGGCCAGTGCTTCGAACATGCGACTGGCGACGCCTGCGTGGGAGCGCATGCCAACGCCGACGATCGACACCTTGGCGATCTTGGTGTCGCCGATGACTTCACGGGCACCCAGCTCGCCAGCGGTTTTTTCCAGAACGGTCTGCGCCGCCTGGTAGTCGTTGCGGTGCACGGTGAAGGTGAAGTCCGTGGTGTTATCGTGCGCAACGTTCTGCACGATCATGTCGACTTCGATGTTCGCGGCGCTGATAGGGCCGAGAATCTTGAAGGCAACGCCCGGGATGTCTGGCACGCCACGGATGGTCAGCTTGGCTTCATCGCGGTTGAAAGCGATACCGGAAATGATCGGCTGTTCCATGGATTCCTCTTCATCAATAGTAATGAGGGTACCCGGACCCTCCTTGAAGCTGTGCAGTACGCGCAGCGGAACGTTGTACTTGCCGGCGAACTCGACCGCACGGATTTGCAACACCTTGGACCCGAGGCTGGCCATTTCCAGCATCTCTTCGAAGGTAATCTTGTCCAGGCGCTGAGCCACCGGCACGACACGCGGGTCGGTGGTGTAGACACCGTCGACGTCGGTGTAGATCTGGCATTCGTCAGCCTTCAGGGCTGCCGCCAGTGCCACGCCGGTGGTGTCGGAACCGCCACGACCGAGGGTGGTGATGTTGCCGTGTTCGTCGACGCCCTGGAAACCGGCGACCACCACCACACGACCCGCCTTCAGGTCACCGCGAATCTTCTGGTCATCAATCTGCAAGATACGCGCTTTATTGTGCGCGCTGTCCGTCAGGATCCGCACCTGGTTGCCGGTGTAGGACACCGCTGGCACGCCACGCTTGATCAGCGCCATGGCCAACAATGCAATCGTCACCTGCTCGCCGGTGGAGACGATCACATCCAGCTCACGGGGAACCGGTTGGCCGTCGCCACTGATTTTCCTGGCCAGATCGATCAGACGGTTGGTTTCGCCGCTCATTGCTGACAGCACGACCACCAGGTCATCGCCGGCATCGCGGAATTTCTTAACCTTGTCGGCGACCTGTTCGATTCTCTCGACGGTGCCGACCGAGGTGCCTCCAAATTTCTGTACGATCAAAGCCATTTCAAAGCCGCCTCTGCCCATGAAGGGCGCCCAAATAATCACTCAAACAGCCTGCCGGCCCGCCACTAGACTGCGGGCCGGACACACTGCCTTATAAACCCTGCTCTACAAAAGGAACAGTCAGGGCCAATGCCGCATCCAGTGCGCCAGCGTCTACACCACCGCCCTGCGCCATGTCTGGACGACCACCGCCCTTCCCGCCCACTGCCGCAGCGGCTTGCTTCATCAAATCACCGGCTTTGAGTTGGCCAGTCAGGTCTTTGGTCACGCCAGCAACCAGCACGACCTTTTCCTCATGGACACTGCCGAGCAGGATCACTGCGCGGCCGAGTTTGTTTTTCAATTGATCGACCAGCGCCAGCAGCGCCTTGCCATCCTGACCGTCCAGACGCACGGCCAGCACCTTCACGCCTTTGACGTCCAGGGCAGAAGCCGACAGATCGTCGCCCGCCGCGCTGGCAGCCTTGGCCTGCAACTGCTCGAGTTGCTTCTCCAGCAGGCGGTTGCGCTCCAGCACAGCCGACAGCTTGTCGATCAGGTTGTCGCGGCTACCCTTGACCAGGTTGGCCGCTTCCTTGAGTTGTTCTTCGCCAGCGTTCAAGTAGGCCAGTGCCGCGGCACCCGTGATCGCTTCGATACGACGCACGCCGGAGGCCACACCGCCTTCGCTGACGATTTTCAACAGGCCGATGTCGCCGGTACGGTTGACGTGGATACCACCGCACAGCTCGACGGAGAAATCGCCGCCCATGCTCAGGACGCGCACGCTATCGCCGTACTTCTCGCCGAACAGCGCCATGGCGCCTTTGCGCTTGGCGGTTTCGATGTCGGTTTCTTCAGTTTCAACCGCGGAGTTCTTGCGGATCTCGGCGTTGACGATGTCTTCCAGCGCCTTCAACTGCTCAGGCTTGATGGCTTCGAAGTGGCTGAAGTCGAAGCGCAGGCGCTGACTGTCGACCAACGAGCCTTTCTGCTGAACATGCTCGCCCAGCACCTGGCGCAAGGCGGCGTGCAGCAAGTGCGTCGCCGAGTGGTTCAGCGAGGTGGCATGACGCACGTCGGCATCGACATGAGTCTCGACCGGCGCGCCAATGGTCAGGCTGCCCGATGCCTGCACGCCGTGGTGCAGGAACGCACCGCCGGTCTTGGTGGTGTCGCGTACGTCAAAGCGCGCGCTGCCGACCTGCAGGTAACCGCAGTCGCCAATCTGACCGCCGGATTCAGCGTAGAACGGCGTCTGATTCAGTACGACCACGCCCTCTTCGCCTTCGCTCAATACGTCGACCGACTGCCCATCCTTGTACAGGCCAACGACTTTCGCCGAACCGCTGGTGGCGGTGTAGCCGGTGAACTCGGTCGCCACATCAACCTTGACCAGGCTGTTGTAGTCCATGCCGAAGGAACTGGCGGAACGGGCACGGACGCGCTGGGCTTCCATTTCGCGCTCGAAGCCTGCTTCGTCGATGGTCAGGCTGCGCTCGCGAGCGATGTCGCCGGTCAGATCCATCGGGAAGCCGTAAGTGTCGTAGAGTTTGAACACTACGTCGCCCGGCACCACGTCGCCTTTGAGTTCGGCCAGGTCCTGCTCGAGGATTTTCAGGCCCTGCTCCAGGGTCTTGGCGAACTGCTCTTCTTCGGCCTTCAGGACACGCTCAATGTGCGCCTGCTGGGATGTCAACTCAGGGAAGGCTTCGCCCATCTCCGCGACCAGCGCCGCAACGATCTGGTAGAAGAAGCTGCCCTTGGCGCCCAGTTTGTTGCCGTGACGGCAGGCGCGACGGATGATCCGGCGCAGCACGTAGCCGCGGCCTTCGTTGGACGGCAGCACGCCGTCGGCAATCAGGAAGCCGCATGAACGGATGTGGTCGGCCACGACTTTCAGGGAAGCCTGGTCGTCGTTGGTGCAACCGATGGCCTTGGCCGAAGCGCTCAGCAGGCTCTGGAACAGGTCGATTTCATAGTTGGAGTGAACGTGCTGCAGCACGGCACTGATCCGTTCCAGGCCCATGCCGGTGTCGACCGACGGTGCCGGCAGCGGGTGCAACACGCCATCGGCCGTGCGGTTGAACTGCATGAACACGTTGTTCCAGATTTCGATGTAACGGTCGCCGTCTTCTTCCGGCGAGCCTGGCGGGCCGCCCCAGATGTCGGCGCCGTGATCGTAGAAAATCTCGGTGCAAGGACCGCACGGGCCGGTATCGCCCATGGTCCAGAAGTTGTCGGACGCATACGGCGCACCTTTGTTGTCGCCGATGCGAACCATGCGCTCGGCCGGAACGCCGATATCTTTGGTCCAGATGTCGTAGGCTTCGTCATCGCTGGCGTAGACCGTGACCCAGAGCTTTTCTTTCGGCAGGTTCAGCCACTGCTCGGAGGTCAGGAAGTTCCAGGCATAGCTGATCGCGTCGCGCTTGAAGTAATCGCCGAAGCTGAAGTTACCCAACATTTCGAAGAACGTGTGGTGACGGGCGGTATAACCGACGTTTTCCAGGTCGTTGTGCTTGCCGCCGGCGCGCACGCATTTCTGACTCGAGACGGCGCGGGTGTACGCGCGCTTTTCCTGGCCCAGGAAGCAGTCCTTGAACTGGTTCATCCCCGCGTTGGTGAACAGCAGGGTTGGGTCGTTGCCCGGAATCAAAGAGCTGGAGGCTACACGGGTGTGGCCTTGCTCTTCGAAGAAGCGAAGGAAGGCTTCACGGATTTCTGCGCTTTTCATTAGGTTCTTCCACGGAGGCTGCGGCCAAAGGCCTGTGCGAAACGTCAACAGACGAAGCGACGGCAAAGGGCCGCATTATATCGGCCCTGCGCGCGGGGTACAGCGTGTTTATACGATAGAAACGGTCAATTGGACGGCTAACGCTGTCAGTTGCGCGAAAACTCGACGAATGCCGCGACGACCTGCCCGATCTGGACGCGACTGACGTCCATGTGCGTGACCATTCTCAGGCGGCCTGCCGCACTGAGCCTGATCCCGCGTTCAGCGGCGAAGGCCTTGATTGCCTCGGCCTTGTCGCCCATCTGCACGTACACCATGTTGGTCTGCACCGGTTCGACGTCATACCCGGCCTTTCGCAGGCCGTCAGCCAGAATCTGGGCATTGGCGTGATCGTCGGCCAGACGCTGAACGTTGTGATCCAGAGCATACAGCCCCGCCGCCGCGAGGATCCCGGCCTGACGCATGCCGCCGCCGACCATCTTGCGCAGGCGCCGCGCCTTGGCGATCAACTCCACCGTGCCACAGAGCACCGAACCGACCGGCGCACCCAGGCCTTTGGACAAACAGACCGACACGGAATCGAAATGCCGGGTGATTTCCCGAGCGTCGACGCCCAGCTTGACTGCCGCGTTGTACAACCGCGCGCCGTCCAGGTGCAGGGCCAGGCCCTGCTCTTGCGTAAAGCTTCGAGCCTGGGCCAGATACGCCAGCGGCAATACCTTGCCTTGCATGGTGTTTTCCAGCGCCAGCAGGCGGGTGCGGGCGAAATGGAAGTCGTCCGGTTTGATCGCGGCGCCAACCTGGGACAGATCCAGCGAACCGTCGGCCTGCACTTCCAGTGGCTGCGGCTGGATCGACCCCAGCACCGCCGCACCGCCCCCTTCGTATTTATAGGTGTGGGCTTGCTGGCCGACAATGTATTCGTCACCGCGCTCACAGTGCGCCATCAGGCCCAGCAAGTTGCTCATGGTGCCCGTTGGTACGAACAGCGCCGCAGCAAAACCCAGCCGTTTTGCCACTTCGGCTTCCAGACGATTGACCGTCGGATCTTCGCCATAAACGTCGTCACCGGTGGCCGCGGTGGCCATTGCGTGGAGCATCCCGGCGGTCGGTTGGGTGACGGTGTCGCTGCGAAGATCGATAACGCTCATGAATCAGGCCTCGGTAAACAGGGGAAATCCCTTTCAGGTAGGAATTACTGCGGTCATGGCGACAAATAATCAACCCTTGGGCAGGAAAAGGCTGCTCGAGCCAACCATAAAGTCGATAGCAATCATCAGATAGCAGCCATGCACAGGTGAGAAATATGTGTTAAAAAAGCTGCGTCGCCAAATAATCTGGCGGCAAAACGTTCTCAGGGCGGGGTGCAACTCCCCACCGGCGGTAATTGCACGCAACGTGCATAGCCCGCGAGCGCTTGGCGACAGTGACGGCTTCGGCGGTGATTGGCGATAAGGTCAGCAGACCCGGTGTGATCCCGGGGCCGACGGTCATAGTCCGGATGAAGAGAGAACGGGATTGGCGCCAAAGGGCCGTCCGCAGGCATTCGTGCGAGCGTGCGTACCCTTAAATCCCATTCGATTCATAAGCCCTGTTTTTTACACAAACAGGAATCAGAACATGCAACCCACCGCAATCGATAGCAAAAGTAAAAACCATCACGGCGAGCGCGTTGCGTTCATCCAGGCCTGCTGGCACAAGGACATCGTCGATCAGAGCCGTAAAGGCTTCGTCGCCGAAATGATTGCTCAGGGTTATCAGGAATCGGAGATCGATTTCTTCGAAGTCGGCGGTGCCTTTGAAATCCCGCTGCACGCCAAACTGCTGGCCAAGTCCGGCCGTTATGCCGGCATCGTCGCCGCGGGCCTGGTGGTCGATGGCGGCATCTATCGCCACGAATTCGTCGCCCAGTCGGTGATCAGCGGGTTGATGCAGGTTCAACTGGAAACCGAAGTGCCGGTGTTCTCGGTGGTCCTGACCCCACACCACTTCCATGCAGGCGAAGAACATCAGAAGTTCTTCTTCGAGCATTTCGTGCATAAAGGGCAGGAAGCGGCGAAGACGTGTGCGGATACGTTGCACAAGATGCGGATGTTGCGTCGCAGTGAACCCCGCGCCGTAGCCGTGTAAACACAAAACCTGTGGTTTGGGGTGAGGTCTTTGGCTTCACTCAAATCAAATGTGGGAGCGAGCTTGCTCGCGATGGCGGACTGACAGTCAACATTAACGTTGAATGTTGACCCGCTATCGCGAGCAAGCTCGCTCCCACATTGGTTCTATGCCTGGCTTGAGACCAGGCTTATGCCAGGTTTTCGTCGGTGGTCGGCACGATCAGGATCCCGGCACGCAGGCCGTTCTTGACCTTGGGGTTCGGGAAGATGATCCGGGCGCCCTCCTCCTCGATGATCCAGCGCGTCTGGGCGATGTCTTCCGCCAGCAGATAACCCACTTCCAACTCCGAAAAGTTCTCGATATCCACCGGCAGGTTCAGGCGGAAGCTATCGCTGTGCTTGATGATTTCCCGCGCTACGCTGAACAACTGCAGGCCGTCCAGCGCCGCGTCGGTCGGCGGCGGCTCGTTACCTTCGATGATCTGTTTGAGGCGGGTTTCCAACAGGTCGACGTTGACGCCGTCGTTCTGCCCGAACGGCCGCGCCTTGCCCAACTCAAGGGTGAAGGACTCGGCACCGAGCTTGTCGTAGGTATAGGAACTGAAGACGATGGACGGCTTGTTCTGCAGCAGCACCGCTTCCATGCCGGCGGCGCGCAGGCGAGCCAGTTCCTGACGAGAATGCTGACGGCCTTCTTTCCAGGGATATAACGCGAACTGCTCGATTTTCGAACCGCGAATCGCCGTGTGCAGGTCGTAGTGCAGGCGGTTGCGATCCGGCAGGCTGAAGAAACTGGCCGCCAGCCGCTCCAGCTCACAAGCCCTCAGGGCTTCGGAGCCGCTGCTTTGTTCATGTCGGCCGTTGAACAGCCGATTGACGTCCTGCTCGATGAAACGCTCGCCCTTGCGAATCGCCTCGGGGTTGCCGAACAGGAACAGAATACGTGCGCGCGGTTTCACATCACCGCGGGCGATGTCATGCAACAGGCGGTCGAGCAACTCGATCGGCGCTGTCTCGTTACCATGAATGCCGGCTGACAGCAGCAGGTCCAGGCCATTGTCGCGCGCTTCAGGTGGCCGGACTTCCAGCGCACCCTCGCTCAACCAGCGCATCCGCACGCCTTCGACAGTCAGTTGAGTCTTCTCCGCCGGTTCGCGGCCGGCGAGGGTCAGTTCAAGCAGTTTGCCGAGGGCGAGCATAGAGCGATTTCCTTAATGGTCGTGTGCGCAATCCGGGCCGTGCACGTGGTCTTCGTCACCGACTTCGGCCGGTTCCATTTCCAGTTGCAGACTTACCAGATTAGTTGCCAATGGGCGCAGCAGCAGGTTGGCGTATTCAGCGTCACCTTCTTCGACGTCCACCCCGATCAGCAGCTGGCCGCGGCCATCCTGCTGGATCCACAGCTCTTTGCCTTGCCACATGACCGCGACGCGGGTGCAGGACGTTTCCAGTTGCGTGCCGTCGGTGTCTTCAAGGATCAGCTGCAGGGTATCGCTCATGTTTTTTTATGCTCTCTAAAGGAGATGAATCGGCGCATGCAGCGCCGACTATCAATTGATCTGGAATGGATAAACCGCGCCCAGTTTAAGGATTTGCGTCAGTTCATCCAGTGCCGTCCGGCACTCAAGCAGCAATTGCGGGTCCGCGAGATCATTTTCGGTCATGCGGTCGCGGTAGTGCTTGTCGACCCATTCGGTCAACGTGCCGTACAACGGTGCCGTCATGATAACGCCTTGGTTGACGGCCGCCAGTTCGGTTTCGTTCAGGGCAACGCGCAACCGCAGGCAAGCCGGGCCACCGCCGTTCTGCATGCTCTGCTTGAGATCGAACACCTTGACTTCGCGGATCAGGCCGCCGGAGCTGGTCAGGCCTTGCAGGTACTGCCAGACACGCTCGTTGCCACGGCATTCTTCCGGCACGATCAATAGCATGGTGCCGTCAGCACGCGTCAGCAGCTGGCTATTGAACAAGTAGGAGCGAACCGCGTCTTCCACGGTGACCGCGGAACGCGGTACACAGATCGACTGAAATTTCCCACCGACCCTGGCGAGTTTGCCCTGCAGTTCAGCCAGCATCTGCTCGGTGTCGAGGAACGCGTCCTCGTGATAGAACAGCACCTCGCCATTACCCACCGCGATCACATCGTTGTGGAACACGCCCTGATCGATGACGGACGGGTTTTGCTGGGCGAAAACCACGCCTTCATCACTCAAGCCGTGCAGACGGGCGACTGCCTGGGAGGCTTCGAGGGTCTGGCGCGCCGGGTACTTCTGTGGCGCCGGGTAACGGGTATCGAACGCACTGCGGCCGAACACGAAGAACTCGACGCCGGCTTCGCCGTATTCACGGCAGAAACGGGTGTGGTTGGCGGCGCCTTCATCACCAAACTGCGCCACGGCCGGCAACGCGGCGTGGTGAGCGAAATGCTGTTGGTCCGCGAACATCGCCCCCAGCACGCGGCTGGTGGTCGGGTGCTCGATGCTGCGGTGATATTTGCAGTTGAGGTTGGCGGCGGTGAAATGCACGCGACCGTCGGCCGTGTCGGCACTTGGGCTGACCGTGGCGGCGTTGGCCACCCACATGCTCGACGCCGAGCAGTTGGCAACCAGCAATGGCATGGCGTCCCTGGCGGCCTGCTCGATCACTTGCGCGTCGGTGCCGCTGAAACCCAGGCGGCGCAGGGCAGCCACGTCAGGGCGTTCCTGGGGTGCCAGCACGCCTTGCTGAAAGCCCATTTCCATCAGCGCTTTCATTTTCGCCAGGCCTTGCAGCGCGGCTTCCTTCGGGTTCGAGGACTGCTGGCTGTTGCTCTGGGACGCGACGTTGCCGTAGGACAGGCCGCCGTAGTTATGGGTCGGCCCCACTAGACCGTCAAAATTGACTTCATAGGATTTCATCAGCGAGGCTCCACGAGAATCTGTTGTTTTAGGCATCGGGTAACAATTGAGTAAGACCGAGGCGCGGCCATCGCGGGCAAGCCCGCTCCCACAGGTTCGGTGGTGTTCACACACTTTGTGTCCGACGCAAATCCTGTGGGAGCGGGCTTGCCCGCGATTGGCCGTTACGCCATCTTCACGCCAGGCGTCAAAGCGGCAGGCAACGTCAGGCTCGGAGTTTCCAGCGAGGCCACCGGGTACGCGCAGTAATCCGCGGCATAGTAGGCACTGGCGCGGTGGTTGCCCGAGGCGCCGACGCCGCCGAATGGCGCGCTGCTCGCGGCACCGGTCAGCTGCTTGTTCCAGTTGACGATGCCCGCGCGGCTTTCCAGCCAGAACTGCTGATAACGCGCTTCGGAATCCGACAGCAAACCCACCGCGAGCCCATAGTCGGTATCGTTGGCTTCAGCGATCGCGGCTTCAAAGTCAGCGTAGCGGATCACTTGCAGCAAGGGGCCGAACAGCTCTTCGTCAGGACGATCGGCTACCGCGGTGACGTCCAGAATACCCGGGGTCAGCAAAGCGGCCTGAGCCTGCGGCTGAGTCATTTCCAGCAGCGCCACGGCGCCATTGGCCAGCAGATGCTCTTGCGCTTGCATCAGGGCTTTCGCCGCGCCCAGGGAAATCACCGAGCCCATGAACGGCGCCGGTTGCTGATCGAAAGGGCCGACCTCAATGGTCGAGCTGACTTCAACCAGACGCGCCAGCAGTGCATCGCCCCAGGCACCTTGCGGCACCAGCAAGCGGCGGGCACAGGTGCAACGCTGACCGGCAGAGATGAACGCCGACTGGATGATGGTGTAGACAGCGGCGTCGAGATCAGCCACCTCATCGACCACCAGCGGATTGTTACCGCCCATCTCCAGCGCGAGGATCTTGTCCGGACGGCCGGCAAACTGCTGGTGCAGGTGATTGCCGGTGCGGCTGGAACCGGTGAAGAACAGGCCGTCGATGCCCGGGTTCGCCGCCAGGGCGATCCCGGTTTCGCGCGCACCCTGCAGCAGGTTCAACACGCCCGCCGGCAGGCCGGCTTCGATCCAGCACTTGACCGTCAGCTCGGCGACTTTCGGCGTCAGCTCGCTCGGCTTGAATAGCACGCTGTTACCGGCCAGCAGCGCCGGCACGATGTGGCCATTGGGCAAGTGCCCGGGGAAGTTGTAAGGCCCGAAGACCGCCACCACGCCGTGTGGCTTGTGGCGCAGTACGGCGGTGGCGTCGCCCAGCGGGCCGCTCTTCTCGCCGGTACGTTCGCGGTAGCTCTGCACCGAGATCGCAATCTTGTTGACCATGCTGGTGACTTCGGTCGCCGATTCCCACAGCGGCTTGCCGGTTTCCTCACCGATGGTGCGCGCCAGTTCATCCGCGTGATTTTTCAACGCGCCGGCAAACGCCTCCAGCACGGTGATGCGCTCTTCCAGGGTGCGCCGAGCCCAACCCGGGAACGCTTGACGCGCGGCTTGCACGGCCGATTCGACCTGAGCGGTGGTGGCGCCTTCGCCGTCCCACAGCACCTGTTGGGTCACCGGGTTCAGCGACTGGAAGGCTTCACCCTGACCAGCCAGCCATTCACCTGCGATGTATAGCGAATTCATTATTTCGACTCCCGGGCAGCGGACAACGGAACGGCGCGCACTTGATCGCCGGCATTGAGTTGAAGACGTTTGGCGGTCAGTGGATCGACCACCAAGGTGCCGGCGGCGAAGCGTGCCGGAGCGGCCGTGATCCGGCAGTCCTCGCGCTTGCGGTTGTGAATCAGGAAAGGCGTGGCGTCGTCACCCGGCGTACCGATGGCCAATACCAGCGCCTGGCTGTCGCGGACCGCACGGATCTTGCCGGTTTCGCACTCCACCGCAGGGCCGGCGTCGAAGATATCGACGTAGCCTTGATAGCTGAAGCCTTCGCTCTTGAGCATCGATAGCGCCGGCTCGGTGTCCGGGTGAACCTGGCCGATCACGTTGCGCGCGTCTGGCGACAGGAAGCAGGTGTACAGCGGGAATTTCGGCATCAATTCGGCGATGAACGCCTTGTTGCCCACGCCGGTCAGGTAATCGGCCTGGCTGAACTCCATCTTGAAGAAGTGCCGGCCCAGGCTTTCCCAGAACGGCGAACGCCCGGCTGCGTCGGACATGCCACGCATCTCGGCGATGATCTTGTTGCCGAACAACTGCGGGAACTCGGCGATGAACAGCATCCGCGCCTTGGCCAGCATGCGACCGTTGAGGCCAGTGCGGTAATCGGCGTGCAGGAACAGCGAGCACAGCTCGGAGTTGCCGGTCAGGTCGTTGGCCAGGAACAGCGTCGGGATTTCGCGATAGATATTCAGTTCCTGGGAAGCACTGACGGTCAGGCCGACCCGGAAGTTGTACCAGGGTTCACGCAGGCCAACGGCACCGGCGATGGCAGAAATGCCCACCACGCGGCCGTCGTCGTCTTCGAGCACGAACAGGTAGTCCGCATCGCCCCGCCCGGCTTCGCCGCGAAAGGTCTTCTCGGCCCAGCCGACCCGATGGGCCAGCCGCTCTTCGTTGGCCGGCAAGGTGGTCAGGCCGGTGCCGGTGCTGCGGGCCAGGTCGATCAGAGCGGGTAAATCGCTGCTGCGTACGGGACGAACGATCATGCTATCTCCTCAAACGGGCCGCTTGCGCCACCCGCGAAACTTCGCTGCTTTTCCAAGCATTGTTTTCCAGCCGTGGCAGCAGTCGTCAGACCGCCACCAGGCGCACGCTGGCACCTTCACCGACACCCAGGGCTTCGGCTGCTTCCAGATCCAGGGTCACGGGTTTGCCCGGCGCATAATCGAGCTCGAGCAACACCGCGCGGTAATCCTGCAACTGGGCGTTGGCCACCAGGTACTGACGACCGGCACCTTTGACCGGCTCGCCGATTTTCACCGGGACTACGCGGCTCTGGGCGATCGAGCGGATCCCCGAGACGCGGGCATGCAAGGTCGGGCCGCCGTCGAAAATGTCGATGTAGTGATCGGTCTCGAAGCCTTCGCGCATCAGGATGTCGAACGTGATCTGCGCCCGCGGGTGCACCTGGCCCATCGCTTCTTGGGCGGAGTCCGGCAGCAGCGGCACATAGATCGGATAATGCGGCATCAGTTCGGCCAGGAAGGTCCGGCTCTTCAGCCCGCACAAACGCTCCGCTTCGGCGTAATTGAGGTCGAAGAAGTTGCGACCGATGGCGTCCCAGAACGGCGAATCGCCATGTTCGTCGCTGTAACCGACGATCTCGGTCACCACGGAATCGGCAAAGCGCTCCGGATGGCTGGCCACGAACAGCAAGCGCCCACGGGAGTTGAGTTCCGACCAGGCCGAACCCACCAGTTCCGGCAGCACGTAGAAACTGGTCAACAAGCTGTTGCCGGTGAGGTCGTGGCACTGGGAGAGCACGTGGATCTTGTTATGAATCTTCAGCTCGCGGGAGGCATGCACGAAGGTTTCATTGCGAAAGCTGTAGAACGGCTCGGAATAACCGGCCGAGGCCACGATCGCCGAGCACCCGGCCAGTTTGCCGGTGGCAGTGTCTTCAAGGACGAAGAAATAGCTCTCTTCGCCGTTGAAACTGACTTCGGCGGCGAACGAAGCTTCGCTTGCGGCGATCTTGTCGCTCAGGCGTTCAACGTCATCCGGCAAGGAAGTGACACCAATCGGGCTGTCCGCAGCCAGACGCTGTACCTCGCCCAGATCAGCCATTTGCGCGGGGCGCATCACCAGCATGGTGTCACTCCTTTCTCGAAAAATATTTATAAGAAAAATACCCGGATCATGTGGGAGCGGGCTTGCCCGCGATGGCGTCCTGTCAGATAACAATGAAGTCGGCTGTCAGGCCCTCATCGCGGGCAAGCCCGCTCCCACAGGTATTGTGCCCGGCATATAAAAATTGGGTTCGACGCCTGAAACTCAGGCGTCGAAGGGTCTATCAGGCTTGCGTCAGTTTTGCCGCAGCACGTTCGAAACGGTCCAGACCTTCTTCGATGTCCGCATCTTCCACCACCAGGCTCGGGGCGAAACGCACCACGTCCGGGCCGGCTTGCAGAATCATCAGGCCTTCTTTCTCAGCGGCGTTGAAGATGTCCTTGGCCTTGCCTTTCCAGGCATCGTTCAGCACACAACCGATCAACAGGCCCAGACCGCGGACCTGGGTGAACAGGCCGTACTTCTCGCCGATCTGTTCCAGGCGAGCCTTGAATTTGTCGTGCTTGGCGTTGACGCCGGCCAGCACTTCAGGGGTGTTGACCACGTCGATCACCGCTTCCGCGACCGCACACCCCAGCGGGTTGCCGCCGTAGGTGGTGCCGTGGGTGCCGACGACCAGGTGTTTGGCCAGGTCTTCGGTGGTCAGCATCGCCGCGATCGGGAAACCGCCGCCCAGGCTCTTGGCGCTGGTCAGGATGTCCGGGACCACACCGTAATGCTGGTAGGCGAACAGCTTGCCGCTGCGGCCCATGCCGGTCTGCACTTCATCGAAAATCAGCAGCGCGTTGTGCGCGGTGCACAGGTCACGGGCGCCTTGCAGGTACTCGAGTTCGGCCGGGATCACGCCGCTCTCGCCCTGGATCGGTTCCAGCACCACCGCGCAGGTCTTGTCGGAAATGGCCGCTTTCAGCGCTGCCAGATCGTTGTACGGCACGTGGGTGATACCGGTGATCTTCGGACCGAAGCCGTCGGAGTACTTCGACTGGCCACCGACGTTCACGGTGAACAGGGTGCGACCGTGGAAGCTGTTGAGCGCGGCGATGATTTCGTACTTCTCGCTGCCGAACCGATCGAAACCGACGCGACGGGCCAGCTTGAAGGCGGCCTCGTTGGCTTCGGCGCCGGAGTTGCAGAAGAATGCGCGCTCGGCAAAGGTCGCGTTGATCAGCTTATGGGCCAGGCGCAGGGCCGGCTCATTGGTGAATACGTTCGACACGTGCCACAGCTTGTTTGCCTGCTCGGTCAATGCACCGACCAGCGCCGGGTGCGCATGGCCCAGGACGTTAACGGCGATCCCGCCGGCGAAGTCGATCAGCTCGCGGCCAGACTGGTCCCAGACGCGGGAACCGGCGCCACGCACGGGAATGAATGCGGCAGGCGCGTAGTTGGGAACCATTACCTGGTCGAAATCGGCGCGTTGTACCGCAGCGTGCTCAACGGACATCGGAGTCTCCTGAAGAGGAACACCCGCCTGAAACTGGCGAGCGATGAGGGGGATTGTAAGGACAGTTTTCAGCCCGGCCTTGCCGCCAAGCGACAACTTCTTATAGCGCAAACCCCGGTTTCAGCCGGGTTTACGGCAATGCGACAAATAGCGTCGCAAAGGCGCAGTTTAACTGGCCGACGGGATTAGCGGCAGCGTTGCCAGGATTTGATTTGCACAACTCGCCCTGACTAAAGGGGGGCACAGAGACGCGTCGAACGGGCACACAGGCAAACCGAACGCGTGACCTTGATCAGCGACCGGCAGCATGAGGCAGATTGATCGTTCCCGTCACGCAGGGCCATGGCGTCATGCCCATGGCCTTTGCGTCACGCATCAGCCGCGCTCCGACGGCACCGAAGACAATTCGAACGGACTGCTGCTACGCCGCTGGTTGCGATCTTCGCGCGGCGTGGCGCCGAAGAAGTTGCGGTAGGCGCTGGAGAAATGCGGCCCCGAGGAAAAGCCACACGACAAGCCGATCTGGATGATCGACTTGCTGGTTTGCATCAACATCTGCCGGGCCTTGTTCAGGCGCAGTTCCAGGTAGTACTGGCTCGGCACACGGTTGAGGTACTGCTTGAAGATGCGCTCCAGCTGCCGACGGGACACGCACACATGCTGGGCGATTTCGTCGGTGGTCAGAGGCTCTTCGATGTTGGCTTCCATCAGCAACACCGCCTGGGTGAGCTTCGGATGGCTGGAACCGAGGCGGTTCTGCAGGGGAATGCGCTGGCGCTCGCCACCTTCGCGGATGCGCTCCACCACTAATTCTTCCGAGACGGCGCCCGCCAGTTCGGCGCCGTGGTCACGGGCCAGCACCGCCAGCAACAGATCCAGCACCGACAAGCCGCCGCACGCCGTCAGACGATCGCGATCCCAGTCGAACAGATGACTGGTGGCGATGACTTTCGGGAAGCGTTCGGCGAAATCGTCCTGCCAGCGCCAGTGCACGGCGGCGCGATAACCGTCGAGCAAACCGAGTTGCGCCAACGGGTAAACACCGGCCGACAGCCCGCCGATCACACAACCGGCCCGCACCAGTTGTTTCAGCGCACTGCTGAGTGCCGGTGCCAGCGTGGTCGGCGGCTCATCGGCGAGCAGGAACAGTTTCTGGAAGTTTTCGAGCTTGCCGGCCCAGGGCTCACCCGGCAATTGCCAGGCACCTTCGGCCGGCAGTTCGGCCTGCAGGAACGACAGCTCGTAGACCACGTCCGGATGCACACGCTGGGCAACACGCAAGGCCTCCTCAGCCAGCGCCAGCGTCAATGCTTTAGTGCTGGGCCAAATCAGGAAACCAATTCGATGGGCAGTCATGGCGGGCAATCCGAAACGAAAACAGTGATGAAGGCACGGGCCAATGCTAGCCCGTAAATGAACGCAAATCTCAAAATCAACAGAGATCAATTGTAGGAGCTGGCTTGCCGGCGATGGCGGTGTGTCAGTTTGCACCTCTGGTACAGACATACCGCCATCGCCGGCAAGCCAGCTCCTACAGGGTGCGTAACGGGAGCGATTACTTCAGGCTGCCCGAGAGGAACTGTTGCAAGCGTTCGGACTGTGGATTGACCAGCACCTCACGCGGGTTGCCGCTTTCTTCGACGATACCTTTGTGCAGGAACACCAGCTGGTTCGACACTTCCCGGGCAAAGCCCATTTCGTGCGTCACCACCACCATGGTCCGGCCTTCGAGGGCCAGGGCCTGCATGACTTTCAGCACATCGCCGACCAGTTCCGGGTCGAGCGCCGAAGTCGGTTCGTCGAACAGCATCACCTCGGGCTCCATCGCCAGCGCCCGGGCAATCGCCACGCGCTGCTGTTCGCCGCCGGACATGTGGCCCGGGTAGGCGTCCTTGCGATGCGCCACGCCGACCTTGTTCAGGTAGTGCTCGGCCTTCTCGCGGGCTTCGGCCTTGGACAGGCCGAGCACGTGCACCGGCGCTTCCATGATGTTTTCCAGCGCGGTCATGTGCGACCACAGATTGAAATGCTGGAACACCATCGACAGGCGCGAACGCATGCGTTGCAGCTGCTTCGGGTCGGCCGCCTTCAGCGCGCCGTCCTTGTTCGCCACCAGTTTCAGCTCTTCGTTGTTGAGCAGAATTTTGCCGGCGTGCGGCTGCTCGAGCAGGTTGATGCAACGCAGGAAAGTACTTTTGCCGGAGCCACTGGAGCCGATGATGCTGATCACATCGCCAGCCGCCGCTTTCAGGGACACGCCCTTGAGCACTTCGTGACTGCCATAGCGTTTATGCAGGTCTTGGACTTCAAGTTTGTACATGCGGTCGGTTCTCACAAAAACAGTCAGTCAGTCGTTGAGCAAGCGCCCGTGACGCAGCGCTTCGCGCCCCGCCACCTTGGCCAGCCAGAAACCGGGTTGGGCATAACGCAGCCGTTCAATGGCAAACAGCACCCCGGACGTACCAGCACACACCGTGCTGACCCGATCCGATAACGGATCGATCACTTCGAAAATCTCGTCGCCGGCTTCGACCCATTCGCCGGGCTTGCGCAAAAAGCTGATCACGCCAGGGTGCGGCGCGAACAACAATTCGGTGCCCTCGAACGGCATGCCTTCACACGCTTCTTGCGCAGGTTTGGGCCATTCGCCGCTGATCAAGCCTTGCTCGGCGAGGAACGCCAAAATGCCTTCGGCGTACGCTTCTGACTCAGCGCGACCGGTATCGGCCTGACCACCCAGTTCAATGGTAGTCGCCAGGCAGGCCAGCGGAATCTGCGCATCCGGGAACAGACGCGACAAACGCAACCACGGCAGTGAGCAGGCTTCATCGAAGGAACTGCCGCCGGAATCTTCCGCCAACAGGCCAACCTTGACGTCCAGATGCGCGGCGAGCGAACACCACTGCGGCCAGTGCTGCGGCAAGGCATACATGTGCAGCGCCGCTTCGGCATCGCAATGCAAATCCAGCACGACATCAGCGGTGCAAGCGTGGCTGAGCAAGATGCGCTGCATGCCTTGCAACTGGCTCGCGGCCGGTGGCAACGCGGCCAGCGCATCACTCATGGCCTGACGGATCAGCTGAATATTGGCATGAGGATCATCACCCAGGCGCCCTTCCACGGCGGCGGCCACTGGCGCGCTCAGCTCTACGAAATCGCGATTGAAATTCTTGCCGCTGCCCGCGTCGAAACGCCCTTGATGATTGCCCTGCAGCAGCTGACCAAGGCCCAGAGGGTTGGCCACCGGCACCAGTTCGATCACGCCGTTGAGCAAGCCCTGGGCCTCGAGTTCGGTCAGGCGCTTTTTCAGCTCCCAGGCCGTGCGCATTCCCGGCAATTCATCGGCGTGCAGGCTGGCCTGGATGTAAGCCTTGCGCCCGCCACTTCGCTCCCTGTTGCCGAAACAGAACACCGAAATCCGGCGTTCGCTGCCCAGGTGGCTCCACGGCAATGCATGGTCGATGCGTTCCATATCAGTGCTTCCGCGGGGCCAGATAGCCCAGCCAGCGGCGCTCGGCCAGTTTGAACAACTTCACCAGAATGAAGGTCAGGCACAGGTAGAACACGCCCGCCGTGATGTAGGCTTCGAACGGCAAGTAGAACTGCGCGTTGACCGTGCGCGCGGCACCGGTGATGTCGATCAGGGTCACGATGGAGGCCAGACTGGTGGTCTGCAGCATCATGATCACTTCGTTGCTGTACTGCGGCAGTGCCCGGCGCAGGGCCGATGGCAGCAGGATGCGCTTGTACATCTTGTAGCGCGACATGCCCATGGCCCTGGCCGCTTCGATCTCGCCATTGGGCGTGGCGCGCAGGCTGCCGGCGATGATTTCAGCGGTGTAGGCGCTGGTGTTGATGGCGAAAGCCAGGCAGGCACAGAACGTGGCGCTGGACAGCCACGGCCAGAGGAAGCTTTCCCGTACCGCTTCGAACTGTGCCAGACCGTAGTAGATCAGGAACAGTTGCACCAGCATCGGCGTGCCGCGGATCACATAGGTGAAGAGCCAGGCGCTCAAGTTGACGACCGAGTTCTTCGAGACGCGCATCAGGCCCAGCGGCAAGGCACACAGCAGACCGAAGAACAGTGAGAGTGCGAGCAGTTTGAGGGTGGTCACCAGGCCGCCGAAGTACAGCGGCAAGGCCTCCCAAATGACGTTGTAGTCGAAGATCATAGATCAGCCGCCCTTACGCCTACCGAGTAGCGCTTCTCAAGGTGACGCAATGCCAGCAACGAGACACTGGTGATCACCAGGTACATCGCCGCCACTGCGAGGAAGAAGGTGAAAGGCTCGCGGGTGGCATCTGCCGCCTGCTTGGCCTTGAACATCATGTCTTGCAGACCCACCACCGAAATCAGTGCGGTGGCCTTGGTCAGGACCAGCCAGTTGTTGGTGAACCCCGGAATCGCCAGGCGAATCATCTGCGGCACCAGCACCCGGAAGAACACCTGAAAACTGCTCATGCCGTACGCCATGCCGGCTTCGGCCTGCCCTTTCGGAATCGCCATGAAGGCGCCGCGGAAGGTTTCCGACAGGTACGCACCGAAGATGAAGCCCAGGGTGCCGATACCGGCGGCCAACGGGTTGAGGTCGATGTAGTCGTCAAAGCCGAGCAGCGGTGCGACGCGGTTGAGCAGGTCCTGACCCCCGTAGAAAATCAGCAGGATCAGCACTAGGTCGGGAATCCCGCGGATCACCGTGGAGTACAGGTCGCCCAGCCAGGCCAGCCAGCGAATCGGGGACAGACGCAGCGCAACGCCGATCAGACCCAGAACAATCGCCAGGACCATGGACGACAAGGCGAGCTGAAGCGTCAGCCATGCGCCATCGAGGATGACAGCCCCGTAGCCTTTCAACATGATTCAGGTCCTCGAAAAGGGGGATGAAAAAATGGCGCAAACCTCAGAGATCCTGCTGCTTGCGCCATTTCGGACTTGTCGCCGGGACGGATTACTTGCCGTAGATATCGAAGGCGAAGTACTTGTCCTGGATTTGCTTGTACTTGCCGCTTGCACGAATGGCAGTGATCGCGGAGTTGATCTTGTCTTTCAAGGCGTCGCCTTTGCGTACTGCGATGCCGATGCCGTCGCCGAAGTACTTCTCGTCGGTGAAGGCCGGGCCCACGAAGGCGAAACCTTTGCCGGCGTCGGTTTTCAGGAAACCGTCATCCAGCAAGGTCGCGTCTGCCACGGTGCCGTCGAGGCGACCGGCTGCGACGTCGAGGTAGATTTCGTTCTGCGAGCCGTAAGGCTTGATCTCGGCACCCAGCGGGGCCAGGACTTCGCGGGCGAAACGCTCGTGGATCGAACCACGCTGCACGCCAATGTTCTTGCCCTTGAGCTCAGCCAGGCTGTCGCTGACCGGGGTGCCGGCCTTCATCACCAGGCGCGCCGGGGTGTTGTAGTACTTGTTGGTGAAGTCCACGGACTTCTTGCGGTCTTCGGTGATCGACATGGACGACAGGATCGCGTCGATCTTGCGCACCTTGAGGGCCGGGATCAGGCCGTCGAACTCTTGTTCGACCCAGGTGCACTTGACCTTCATCTCTTCGCACAGGGCGTTGCCGATGTCGTAGTCGAAACCCACGATGCTGCCGTCCGGCGCTTTGGAAGCGAACGGAGGGTAAGCCGCTTCGATACCGATTTTCAGCGGCTTTTCATCAGCGAACGTCGGCAGGGAAAGCACGGACAGTGCCAGGGCGCCAAGCAGCACGAGTTTCTTCATCTTGGGACTCCATCGGTAAAGGGCTAAAACGGCAGAGTGAGCGACAGCCCAATATGCGAATGAGTAGAACCGCAAAGCAGTGCTGCGTCCTGGGAAACCCGCGTTGAATTCAACGCGAGCAACGACGAGCGAGTGATCGGCATTCTAACGACAGGCCCGAAGCCGATATTTCTTCAATGCGACAACAAATTACAGAAGCACCGAGAAAGCCGTTCGGGCGCGTTGACAGCCTTGCAATTTCATGCAAGAGCAAAAGACAGTGAACCGATCAAAGTTGCAAATTGCGGGCCTATTATTGGCAAAGCCTTCTAATCCGGCAAGTGTAGCGTTGCCTCTTATTTTTTATGCGCACTGAAGTGCCCCAGGAACGGGATATTGCGTTTCTCAATGCCCCGAATTGGCGCCAGCGGTTACACATTTAGTTACTTGAAGGGTGGCGGGTAACAGTAAGAAACGGATGACGGACGAAGCCGATAATTATTGGTCGTTGTTTATGCGGCGTCTGACAGATCGCCTTCGCGGGCAAGCCCGCTCCCACAGGATTTGTGGCGTGCATGCAATCGCAACCCATCCCGAAAACCCTGTGGGAGCGGCGGTGCGACGATTCGACTTGCCCGCGAAGAGGCCAGAACAGACAACACAAAAATCCCAGACAAAAAAAAGCCCCACCAGGCGCAATGCCAGGCGGGGCTTCGATGACTCAAGACTCGCCGTTAAGCGACGTTCATCGTCCTATGCTCATCAATCAAATGCTGCACCACACCCGGATCCGCCAGGGTGGAGATATCCCCCAACCCATCGTACTCAGCGGTCGCAATCTTGCGCAGAATCCGGCGCATGATCTTGCCCGAACGGGTTTTCGGCAGCCCCGGCGCCCACTGGATGACATCCGGCGAAGCAATCGGGCCAATCTCTTTGCGCACCCAGTTCTTCAGTTCCAGGCGCAATTGCTCGGTCGGCACTTCACCACCGATCAGCGTGACATAGACATAAATGCCCTGCCCCTTGATGTCGTGCGGCACACCGACCACCGCCGCTTCGGCGACTTTCGGGTGAGCAACCATCGCGCTTTCGATCTCGGCGGTGCCCATGCGGTGACCGGAGACGTTGAGCACGTCATCCACACGCCCGGTGATCCAGAAGTAACCGTCTGCGTCACGACGCGCACCGTCACCGGTGAAGTACATGCCACGGAAGGTCTTGAAGTAGGTGTCGACGAAACGGTCATGGTCGCCAAACAGCGTGCGCGCCTGGCCTGGCCACGAATCGAGAATCACCAGGTTGCCCTCGGCAACGCCTTCGAGGATGTTGCCCAGGTTGTCCACCAACGCCGGCACCACACCGAAGAACGGACGGGCAGCGGAGCCAGGCTTTAGACCGTGAGCGCCCGGCAACGGGCTCATCAGGGTGGCACCGGTTTCGGTCTGCCACCAGGTATCGACGATCGGGCAACGGGATTGACCGACGTTCTTGTAGTACCAGTCCCACGCTTCCGGGTTAATCGGCTCACCGACCGAACCCAACAGTCGCAGGCTGCTGCCGTCAGCGCCTTCAACAGCGGCGGTGCCGGAAGCCATCATCGCGCGAATCGCGGTTGGCGCGGTGTAGAGGATGTTGACCTTGTGCTTGTCGACGATCTTCGCCACCCGGGTGATGTCCGGATAGTTCGGCACGCCTTCGAACAGCAGCGTGGTCCCGCCATTGGCCAGCGGGCCGTAGACGATGTAGGTGTGGCCGGTGATCCAGCCAACATCGGCGGTGCACCAGTAGATTTCGCCTGGGCGGTAGTCGAACACGCGCTCGTGGGTCATCGCCGCATACAGCAAGTAACCGCCGGTGGTGTGCTGCACGCCCTTCGGCTTGCCAGTCGAGCCGGAGGTGTAAAGGATGAACAGCGCTTCTTCGGCGCCCATCTCTTTCGGCGCGCAAACACTGCCCGCCACTTTCATCAGGTCTTCGTACCAGATGTCGCGATGCTGGTTCCACTTGATGTTGCCACCGGTGCGCTTGCACACGATGACTTTCTGAATGCTGCTGGTTTCCGGGTTGGTCAGCGCGTCGTCGACGTTGGTCTTGAGCGGGATCTTCTTGCCGGCACGGATGCCTTCGTCAGCAGTGATCACCACTTTGGATTTGCAGTCGATGATGCGTCCCGCCAGGGCTTCCGGCGAGAAACCACCGAACACCACCGAGTGAATCGCGCCGATCCGGGTGCAGGCCAGCATGGCGACCACGGCTTCGGGGATCATCGGCATATAGATAGTCACCACGTCGCCGCGATGCACATCCTGGCCACGCAAGGCGTTGGCGAACTTGCAGACTTGCTCGTGCAGCTCGCGGTAGGTGATGTTGCGGCTTTCGGCAGGGTCATCCCCTTCCCAAATGATCGCGACCTGATCGCCGCGCTCGGCCAGATGACGGTCGAGGCAGTTGTAGGACACGTTGAGGGTGCCGTCGGCAAACCACTTGATATCGACATGGTGATCGTCGAAGGAAGTCTGCTTCACCGTGGTGAAAGGCTTGATCCAGTCGAGGCGCTTGGCTTGCTCGCGCCAGAATCCGTCCGGGTTGACGACGGACTGCTGGTACATGGCCTTGTAGGTCGCCTCATCAGTCAGCGTGTTGGCCGCAACCTCGGGACGAACGGGATACAGGGAAGCCGCACTCATCTTTCTTACCTCGGTGGAATAGTTGTTTTTGTATGACCCAGTTGTAGCCGGACCGGGCCTATAGAACCATTCGACGATGGTAGTAACAAGTCCCTACAAAATGTCCTGATTACCCCGGAACAAGTCTGGAACGCACATCCCGAACATCACGCAAACCCTTGTGGGAGCGTGGCTTGCCCGCGAAGAACGATAACGCGGTCCAGCTGCAAAACCACCTCGTCCAAATCCTCGACAAGCTCGCTCCAGCCACGTTATTCATTGATTGTTACGAAATCTGTCAAAGGTGTTTATCAAAACCCCACCTATATGAATACCCCCCCCACGCCTAAAATCCACCTCGCCAACAAGGCAACGCGATTAACCCAGTTGCAGCCCCCACGAAGGCAGTTAATCCAGATCCCGGTAATGAAGCTCCACACGCAACCCCAAAAAGGTTGCGTGACCCCACTCGACCTCTGAAAGGTAACCCTGAAATGAAAGCTTTATTAGTTCTGGCCCTCAGCAGCCTGTGCGCAACCGCCATGGCCGATGGGGTTCCGACTGATGTCGCACAGCAGCAAACCGCCATCGAGGAATACACTTACTCCACCGACCTTGACATCGCCAAAGTCATCTCGATGAGCGAAATCCCCAACGTCTGCGAAGTTGTTCCGGCCAAAATGGAGTACGACGACTCCAAAGGTCAGCGCCACATTCTGCGTTACAGCGTCATGGGCAACGGCTGCTCCAACGGCTGATCTCACCCACCCTCCCCTTCCCAAGGTTCGACCCACCCGCCCGCGGTTCAAGGCAGATGAAGCGCCGAACCTTATATATCGTGTTATTCGATTGTTTTAAGCGTTTATTTGCGCTTTTCAATCAAAATAGTCGGCGTAATATCGATTCCACACCCAAGGCGCACAACGCCAACGAACCTGGAGCACTGACATGAAAACCCAACTGATCCTCGCCCTGGCCCTCTCCGTCCTGGCTGCCAACACCTTCGCCGCCGACGGCTACGACCGCACTGGCTCGGCCGCCTACACCACCTCGGCAGCTGTCGCTTCTGACGGTTACGACCATACCGGCTCGGCATCCTTCGCCGCCGACGGTGCCGATCACGTCGGTGCGGGCAAACTCGCTTCAGACGGTTTTGATCACACAGGCGCCGCCAAAGTCGCTGCTGACGGCTTCGATCACACCGGTGCCGCCAAGGTCGCTGCCGACGGTTCCGATCACGTGGGTGCTGGTCGCCTGAGCTGATCCTCGAGCGTAACTTACAGCCCGACTTCGGTCGGGCTTAGTTGTGTCTCAAGCCATGGAAAACCAACCTAAAACACAACATGTAGTGAAAAACGCGGTTTTTGGCTATTTTTTGATCAAATCGTTCAAGGTCCATTTTCCGAGTAAAAACGCACCCAATCGCGCCCGCAACAATCCTCTTCCTGCGCTGTAACCCCCGCCCCCTATGGCTCGCAGCGTTTCAGCCGGCCATTGCCCCGCCGCCAACCCGATTGCAGCGTCAAAAACAAGCCATTTCAGGCGAAAAAAAAACTTCATCGGCCAAAGCCCTGTAAACCCTCGCTCCGACCGGAAAACGTGCCCTGCCGACCGTTCGCAGCGCCGATTCGCCGCACCACGGCGCTGAATTTTTCCTTATAATGCGGGCTTAAACGGGCCTGCAATATTCCCTTACAGGGGTCAATAGCCAGTCTGAAGCCCACGCAGATGCCGTTCATGTTTTCTGCGCCCGTCAGCGGCTTCGGAACACCCGTACAAAATTCTGTTTATTGCCTGCGTTGTACTGCTGCAAAAAACGATTTCCTTTAGATCCAACGCGGCCAGTCGGTCGTGTGAAAAACCAACCTATCAGTTTTCACACGGGCAACTGGCCCTCACGCAGGAGACGACACGTCATGCTGAGCTGGGACGAATTCGACAAAGAAGACAGCGCCGAAACCGTGGTCAAAGGCGCCAACGCCGGCCACGCTACCGAAGCCAACATGGACCGCCTTGATGCTGCCGGTGGTGTTGCCGCCCAGGAAGCCCGCGCTGTGACCGCGTCCGACTCCGCCGCAATCGCCCGCGCCAAAGCCGCCCTGGACAACCTCGACGTTGCCGAAGGCCTTGCCGAACTCGAAGGCGCCTCCGCTCGCGTAGCGGTCGACGAAAAGCGCATGATCAACTGCCGCGCCGACCTCAACCAACTCGTACCCTTCAAGTACGACTGGGCCTGGCAGAAGTACCTGGACGGCTGCGCAAACCACTGGATGCCGCAAGAAGTCAACATGACCGCCGACATCGCCCTCTGGAAAGACCCGGAAGGCCTGACCGACGACGAGCGCCGCATCGTCATGCGCAACCTCGGCTTCTTCTCCACCGCCGACTCCCTGGTTGCCAACAACCTGGTCCTGGCCGTGTACCGCCTGATCACCAACCCGGAATGCCGCCAGTACATCCTGCGCCAGGCTTTCGAAGAAGCGATCCACACCCACGCCTACCAGTACTGCATCGAATCGCTGGCCATGGATGAAGGCGAAATCTTCAACATGTACCACGAGATCCCGTCGGTCGCGAAAAAAGCCACCTGGGGCCTCAAATACACCCGCTCGATCTCCGATCCGAAGTTCGAAACCGGCACCGTCGAAACCGACAAAGAGCTGCTGCGCAACCTGATCGCCTACTACTGCGTCCTGGAAGGCATCTTCTTCTACTGCGGCTTCACCCAGATCCTCTCCATGGGCCGCCGCAACAAAATGACCGGCGTCGCCGAGCAGTTCCAGTACATCCTGCGCGACGAATCCATGCACCTGAACTTCGGCATCGACGTGATCAACCAGATCAAAATCGAAAATCCGCATTTGTGGGATGCCGAGATGAAGGAAGAGGCTTCGCAGATGATTCTGCAGGGCACTCAGCTGGAGATCGAATACGCGCGGGACACCATGCCTCGTGGCGTGCTGGGGATGAATGCGGCGATGATGGAGGACTACCTCAAGTTCATCGCTAACCGTCGTCTGTCGCAGATCGGCCTTAAAGAAGAGTACCCAGGGACGACTAACCCGTTCCCTTGGATGAGCGAGATCATGGACTTGAAGAAAGAGAAGAATTTCTTTGAGACTCGGGTTATTGAGTATCAGACTGGTGGGGCGTTGAGCTGGGATTGATTTCCGAGTTTCACCCTGATTTGACGATGTAAATCGAAAAATCGAACTGCAAAAGGCCCCGATTTGATCGGGGCCTTTTTATTGGGTAAGAAAAATCTCACTAATCTCAACCTTCGCCACTAAAACTCCTACAACAATTCCAGCATCGTCCGCATTGATGTCGTTTCAGAGCACCTCTAAACTCTATAGCAGGTGCCTAAGAAACGCCCAACGTAGAAGCTAACTTCCTTTCCACGGAACGCGCGCTGATATCAGCGATACACGCGCAATCCTGTGAGTGGGAGAAACTGCCTGTTGGGATTTCTTAGATCCTCTACGTCGGGTTCCGGCCCTCTTCCACTCATACGTAGAGGTAATGGATATGCCTGCAGAAACTCCACACCGATCGGTCATGCGCAATCTCTTTTGGCCGACGATCTTCACCCGCCACAACCTCCACCTCCACGCCCTTCTTCTTGAAAATCAACCATGGTTCTGCGCCCGCGATATTGGCCGTTTGATGGGCGTCCATCTGAGTGATCGTATGGTCAGTAAACTGGATAAAGATCAGCGTCGGGTTTTGTGGATAGAGTATTTCCGGCAACCAGAAAAACAGCTGATGCTCAGCGAGTCAGGGGTATATGCGCTGTTGGTTTATCACTACGTTCCAGGGAATCGCTTACTGCGTGAGTGGTTGACCCATCAGGTGGTGGCAGCCTTACGCGATGCAGAACCTTCGGCAAATCCGGATCGACCAATGCTGAGTTTGTTGGATTGGCCGGAGATGTCGTTGAGTCTGCTGCATTGGCAGGATGAAGGTTGGATACGGCTACGGGACATGCCTTACCTGTTAAATGATCAGACGCAGCGGCGGGCGACGGTCGCTAAGCCTTGGTGGCGGAGAGTTGTTCAAATATTTCAGTCGTCGAAGCATTCGATCGTTGGGTGACGTGCTTGTAGGATCACTCGTGAGATTCTTCGCTATATCTTGTAGGAATTTTCGTAGACAGCGGTGATGGCCACTCAGTATCGTCCGAGGGTTTTTAACCCTCGGCGGTTGTATGAGCGACAAGAAAAAAGATAACGACTGGAGCGTTCCTGAGATTAAGGCAGCGGTCGACGCCTATCTGAAAATGCTTGAGCTAGAGCTAATCGGTCAAAAATTCAACAAGGCACATGAGAATCGCGTACTGCGTGCATCAGCCTTGTCGACCCGCACCAAGGGCTCTGTCGAATTCCGAATGCAGAATATTTCTAGGGTTCTGGCGACGATGGATCGGAATCCTATTAGGGGCTACAAGCCTGCGAAAAACGTTGGTTCGAATGTTGAGCAGCTAATTTGGGCAGCGCTTACCGAACGAGGCGTTCAACCTGGCAACCCCGCCCTTCCCACGGCCGATGAGGAAACGCTAGAACGTCGCGCTGCCGCGATTCAAAAGCAAAAGATAAAAGAACCGCCAAAGGGCATTAAGAAACCAAAGCAAGCCGCAAGTTCTCGCACGGTATATGTGCGTGATCCCGAAGTCAGAGCCTGGGTTCGAAATGAAGCTGAAGGCCATTGCGAAGCTTGTGGCGAGCCGGCTCCCTTTCAAAAGCTAGATTTGCCTTATCTGGAAGTTCACCACGTTAAACCGCTTGCCGAAAAGGGCTCGGATCAAATCACCAACGCAGTAGCGGTGTGCCCGAACTGCCATCGTCGTTGTCATCATTCGAGCGACAGTGAGAGGTTCACCGCTTCGCTTTATAAGAGGGTCACACGGTTAATTCCCGAGTAGGCGAACACTGTGGCGAGGGAGCTTGCTCGGTCGGTCGCCACTCCGTCAGCTAGCCATTGATGTCAATCGGATTGACATAGTATCAATCTAGCGTTAGCGTTTTAATCACTGGCGAGGAATGCTGGAGCAGTACCGGAACCTCGCGACGGCCTTAGGGCATATACTGCAAAAGAAAACGATTTACAGAGAACCGCCTAACGGCGGTTTTTTTCTATATGAGCTTTTGATTTGCTCTTGCTTGTTTAAGGTCCATGCTTGAGCTCAAGACTGTCACCAAACCCGCGAATCACCTCCAGCAGTGCCTTTACCCGCAGCGGCAGGCTCCCGGCCGGGTACACCGCGTGCATCTGCGGGCTGTCACCGTTGCTGGCGGTGAGCCGGTACTCGGGGCAGACCCGGCGCAGGCGCCCCGCTTGCACTTCGGGCTCCGCCAGCCAGTCCGCCAGGCGAGCGATGCCGATGCCCGCCAGGGCGGCCTGGAACACCGCCACGCCCGAGCTGAAACGAAACCGTGGATGGACCCGAACGCTGATGGCCTGCTGCTCACTGCGGAAATTCCATTCCTTGAGGATGCGCGGCGCCGTGTGCAGGATCAGCGAGTGGGCCTCCAGCGCTTCAATCGCCTCAGGCGTCCCGCGCCGCTGCAGGTAGCCGGGGCTGGCGTACAGATGACGCGAGTAACTCCAGAGTGGATAGCCGATCAGGTCACTGGATTGCGCAAACGCGCCGCGAATCGAGAAGTCCAGCTTGCTCTTGACCGGGTCGAGGGTCTCATCGGTGAAGATCACGTCGACGTTCACGTCCGGATAATCCTCGGCGTACTGCGCGATCAATTGCGGCAAAACGCCGTGGCCGAGGAACTCGGGGGCGGAAAAACGCACCCAGCCGCTCGCCATGCCGCTGAGACCGGCCAGGTCTTCATCCGCCTCACGTTGCAATTCCAGCATTTTGCAGGCATGGGGCAGCAAGCGTTCACCCGCCTCGGTCAAGCCTACGGCGCTCGAGGAGCGATTAAACAACTTGACCCCGGCACTTTCCTCCAGGCCTTGAACGGCGCGGGTCAACGCACTGGGAGAGCGCCCCAGCGCGCGTGCCGCCGCGACGAAGCTGCGCTTGCGCGCTACGGTCGCGAAGACTTCAAGCGCCCATAACTTATCCAGAGCCATTGATCACCTCATTGCATTTATCGCAACGTGGCATTGCAACACAAAAAAGGCCCTTCCGTTAACCTTCGCGCTCAACTTACAGGGATGTAGGCAAACAGGAGCAAATGGACATGGCAAAGATGGAAGAAATAGTCGGGACATCAACGGCCACTGAGGGTGAACACATTCAAGACTGGCAGCGCAGTCACTCAGCGAGTTCAACCCGACAAGCAATACCGCAGATTCATGTTTCGTTTGAAGAACAGCACGCACTTCACGCCGGCCTGGTCTCCCTGGCCGTGACCGACAGCGCCTCGGGTATCCGTCGCATGCCGGCCTTGGGGCAGCTGCTTGAGAGCGTCCTGTGCGGTGAAAAAATCGATCGCTTGCGCAACTTCCCCACGGCCCCAGAGGAGGCAATGATCGTCAGGGGGCTGCCCCTGGACTCGCACCTGCCCGCCACCCCCTACGACATGGCGCCAGGTATCGAGCAACTGCCGGTAGTGGCCGGCGCGATCCTGGCGGTGCTGCAGACCCTGCAAACCCATCCGGTGGCCTACGAGGGTGAAAACGACGACACGGTGTTTCGCCACGTGTCGCCCAAGCGCCAGCGTGAAGCCGAAAAGAGCTCCTACGGGTCCCGCATGGACCTGTGTATGCACGTCGACAACCCGCACCTGCCCTTGACCTGCGAACCTGTCTCAGCGTTGTCGGCCTGTCCGGAGTACCTGTGCCTGACCGGTTTGCGCTGCGAGCTGGATGTGCCGACCCGCATCGTTGCCATTAGCGAGGTGCTGGCCATGTTGCCCGACTGGGTTGAAACAGCCTTGTCACAACCGCAGTTCGCCATTCGCCGACCGGTGTCCTTCGGCAAGCCAGGCAACGTGCTGGAACACGTACCCCTGCTGTACAAAAGCGCAACCGGCGAGCTGTTTTGCCGTTACAACAAGGCCAGTGTCACAGCCACCTGCGCCATCGCGAAGTTGGCCCTGCAGCTGTTTGAAGCCGCCGCCAATCACCCCGATGTCGTACGCCCCGTCCTGCTGCAACCGGGGGACATGCTGATCTTCAAGAACCAGCGAACCCTGCATGCCAGGGAAGGTTTTACCCCGCGCTACGACGGGCGCGACCGCTGGCTGCTGCGCGTTTTCGGGGTCAACGACCCGGCCCGCGTACTGGCGCTGAACTCCCAACGACCCTTCATCGCTAGAGCCTGATATAAATGGTCGATATTGTCATTCTTTGTGTGTTCGCCTTCGCCGCCGGCCTGATCGATGCGGCGGTGGGCGGCGGCGGCCTGATCCAGATACCCGCGTTGTTCAACGTGCTGCCCGCCGCACCACCGGCAGCGCTGCTGGGGACCAACAAGGTCGCGGCCGCATTCGGCACCGCGTTCGCGGCCAGGTCCTTCGTGCGCAAGGTGGTGATCGACTGGGGCCTGGTGATTCCAGCCGCCTGCGCCGCCTTTGTCATGGCCTTCTTCGGCGCGGCCACGGTATCGTTCGTGCCCCAGTCAGTGATGCGCCCGGCGGTGCTGGTATTGATCGTGCTGATGGCGATATACACCTTCTGGAAAAAGGACTTCGGCGCCCTGCACGCCCCCACGTACATCGGTATCCGGCAGAAGTGGCTGGCGGTCGTCATCGGCGGTGCCATCGGTTTCTACGACGGGCTGTTCGGTCCTGGCACCGGCACCTTCCTGATCTTCCTGTTTATCCGCTGCTTCGCCTTCGACTTCCTGCACGCCTCGGCGTCGGCCAAGCTGGTGAACATCGCGACCAACGTGGCGGCGCTGATATTCTTCATCCCGACAGGTAACGTGCTGTACCTGATCGCCCTCCCCATGGCGGTCTTCAACATCCTGGGCGCGCTGACCGGCACCTGGCTGGCGGTGCGTAAAGGCGTGCCCTTTGTCCGGGCGCTGTTTCTGGTGTTGCTGGTGATCCTGATCAGCAAACTGTCCTATGACCTGTTGCTGAAAACCTGAGGAAAGCCCATGCAATCCATGTTTGATCGCCTGGTGACACTACTTGATGCCCACGCCGCCTCCTACCGGGTGTTGATGCACGATGCCGAGGGCCAGTCGGCGCGGGTCGCCGAACTCCGAGGCACGGAACCCGGCCAAGGCGCAAAAGCCATGCTCTGCGCGCTAAAGGGTCAGGCCGAACCCTATGCCCTGGTGATACTGCCAGGGGACCAGAGGCTCGACATGAAGAAAGTCGGAGCGGCCCTGGGAGGAAAAAAAGCCGAGCTGGTGAACGCGCAAACGGCCATGCAACTGACCGGGTGCAGGATCGGCGCCATCCCTCCGTTTACCTTCGACGAGCGGATTCAATTGATCGTCGACCCGTCCCTGACCACGGGCTACGGCGAAATCGCCTTCAACGCCGGGCGGCTGGATGCATCAATGGTGCTCGATACGCAGGATTACCTGTCGATTGCCAAGCCCCGGTTGGTGGATATCCGCCAAGGTTGAGCACCCGTGGGCAAGATTGGATTGCGCTGATGGGTGTAGGTGCGAGCTGGCTCCGGGCGGCGTTGCGACGAAAACCTGAGAGCGCCGAGAGGTGTCAGGTTTTATGCGTTATCGTTGGCAACCATCGCGAGCAAGCTCGCGCCTGCAAGGACCCGAGCCCACCATGAAATTCGACCTCGCCTACTGCCTCAGCCTCGACGACAAGCTGTCGATCTATGACGTGCGCGATTTGAATTTCGACGAGACGATGGCGTTCGATTCGGCCAAGGAACACTTCCAGTGCCCCGACGATGCCTGCCGCTTGGCGTTCGATGCGGGTAATGTGTTGGGGACGTTCAACGCCAAGAATGTCAATTACGTACGCACGCCGCACTTCAAGAACATACCCAGCACCCGGCATGTCGGGGGTTGTCCTTATGTCAGCTTGAGGACGGCGGCGTTGGGCGTCGAGGCGGACAGTGCGGAAACGGACGACAGTCGCGAGGACCATTTCCCATCGGAGTTGTTGCTGACTCGGCGTGTGTATGTGCGCAAGCCGTCCAATCCGGCGGTGGTGGCGAATGTCATGCGTGATGATCCAAAACCACCCTCACCGGCCAGTGACGTCGAGCATTCGACTCGCGAGTCGGCGCCGGACAAGACCAGTGTCTTCGCGCATCCGGTGGAATGCTTCGTCTCGAACTTCGAGGACAAGGAGTTGCTCAGGCGCATGCCGCTGAAGATCGGCGAGCACACGGCACCTTATGCATCATTCTTCAAGAAGATCGAGTATCTGCAGGACAACAAGGGGCTGATCTACTGGGGCAAGATCAAGGAGATCAAGGATTACACCCAGAGCTTTCGCATCGATTTCGAGCAGAAGGTCTGGTTCAAGCAAGCGGATGAGGCGAAGAAGAAGCCTTATTCGGTCAACGTTTACCTGAGCAAGAAGCTGATCGACACCTACCGCAAGCGCAAGGCGTTTCTGGAGGAGATCAAGCATGCCATCGATAGCGATGCCGAGTTGTATTGCTTCTTTTATGGGGTGACGCCGGAGTTGCAGCAGGTACCGAGCAAGAAGAACCCCGAGCAGACGTTCGGGGTGTTCAGTGCCAATATCGAGAACCTGGACCACTTCATAATTCGTGAGGCGCCGGGGTTGGCGGACAAGTGACTCGCTTCACAGCGTTATTGCAGCGGCTGATCCTGCGTTCTGTGGACTGCTTCCAGCTCCCGTATCTCTTGTTGTACTTCATCCCGCCGGTTGCGGGCGTCCTGGATAATGGACTCATCAAGACCACAATACTGACGCATCCAGTGGGCCATCATCTCCTCATCCGGCACTAAATAACCTTTGACGCTTTTGTTGCCCTTGATGAAGCCGTTCATTTTTGGCGTGGACCAGCCATTGCTCCGCGGATTTGACTGGCTCATCGTCCTCGATAACGGACGATGGCGGTTTCTCCACCGGGGTGATTTTCTTGCCTTTGTGGATGCGACTGAAGAAGTTACTGGCGGCTTCGGTGCAGTTGAAGATCAACATTCGTGGTCCTGTTTTCGACGATGTTTCGCCGGGTGCCGGGAGAGCCACCGTCGGTCTGGCCGAAGGGTGTGAAATAGGATGCATCAAAAAATGAGTTTGATCTGGGGGCAAAACAACTGTACAAAAACACAGTATATTTTGAACCGACACTCTCGAGCCCGGAGAACACCATGGCCTCTTATGCGATGAAGATCACCCTGGAACGTATCGCCCTTTTCCAATTCACGCCAACCCACTGCGCCCAGGCCCGGGCGATGCTGGGTTGGAGTGTTGAAGAGCTGTCTGAAGAATCCGGTGTCTCGGTTGACGCCATTCAACGTTTCGAAGCCGAGCGCGAAGTGCTGGATGTAACCCGGCTGGCGTTGGCTTATCGGTTTGAAGCGCAGGGGTTGGTGTTCTTCCCGGGGTTTGCGCCGGGGAGAGGGATGAATGTGAGGGGGTCGACGCCGAATCCGGTGGGGCGGGCGGATTATGCGATGGTTGAGTGAGGAGTCATCGGTTGACGATTATTCCCATATAGGTATATTTCGCATCGATACAAGAGAGGCATTCTGCAGAGGCCTATCCAGAGGATGTGCTGTTTTTCCAAGGAGCTACCGTTGCGGCGATCCGACTTGCAGGTGAAGGCGATCTGAAGGACACCTTCGCCGGCAAGCCAGCTCCTACAGGCGGCGCAGGATCACGCAAAAGGATCAGGAAATGATTGAAATCGAAGAAAGCAGCGGGAACGTCTATGCCGACCTCGGGATACCCGACGCCAATGAAATGCGAGTCAAATCCCAACTGGCCGCAAAAATTGGCGAGATCATCAAGGCTCGCCGTTTGACCCAGGTTCAAGCATCGGAAATCCTCGGTCTGTCACAACCCAAGCTCTCCGAGATGTTGCGCGGCAAGTTTCGCGGCATCAGTGAAGCCAAGATGATGGAATGCCTTTCCCTGCTTGGGCGTGACGTGCAAATCGTCGTCAAATCGGCCCCCCGCTCAAGAAAAGAGGGCCGGATCGAGGTGGTTTTTACCTGAAGCGCAAAGCTCGGCGATATGTCCTCCGAGTCCATCTGTAGCCGCGTCAGCCGACACTCTGCTGGTACACCTGCTGCTCGACCTCATCCCACCAGGCACTGCCTCGCTGCGGATGCATCACATTAAAGGCTTCGCCCATCTGCGGCGTGGTGATCGACACATTGCGCTCCCAGGCCAGCGCCAGGATCCGGTCAAACGGTTCATACCAGGCATGCATCGACAGATCGAAAGTGCCGTTGTGGATGGGCAGTAACCATCGCCCTTTGAGGTCGAGATGCGCTTGCAAGGTCTGCTCCGGCTGCATATGCACATGGGGCCATTCAACGTTGTAGGCGCCGGTTTCCATCAGTGTCAGGTCGAACGGTCCGTACTGTTCGCCGATGCGTTTGAAGCCATCGAAATAGCCGCTGTCGCCGCTGAAGAAGATCCGCGTGTCGCCGTCGATCATCACCCACGACGCCCACAGCGTGCTGTTGCCATCGAACAGGCCGCGGCCGGAAAAATGCTGCGAAGGGGTGGCGATGAACTGCAGGCCATCGACCTCGGTGCCCTGCCACCAGTCCAGCTGACGCACCTTGCTGGCGTCGACGCCCCATTTGATCAGGGTGTCGCCTACGCCCAGGGGCGTCAGGAAGTAGTGGGTCTTGTCCGCCAGTTTGCGGATCGCCTGATAATCGAGGTGGTCGTAGTGATCGTGGGACAGGATCACCGCTTCAATCGGCGGCAGTTCGTCCAGGCTGATCGGCGGCTGATGGAAACGCTTGGGGCCGGCCCATTGCACCGGCGAGGCGCGTTCGGCGAAGACCGGGTCGGTGATCCAGAATTTGTCGCGCATTTTCAGCAGTACGGTGGAATGACCGAGGCGGTAGACGCTGTGATTGGGCGCGGCAAGCAATGCCGCTCGCGTCAGGTTTTGTACCGGTACGGGTGCCGTCGGGCGGGTGTTGTTCGGTTTGTGGAAGATCACGTTCCACAGGATGCGCAAGGTTTTACGAAAACCTTCGCGTTGCACCGGGGCATGGTTGCGGTACTGCCCTTGAGTCTGTCGCGACGCTTGAGGTGTGGCGGCGTTGTCCGCCGGGGAAATTGAGGTGGCCATGGCTGAAGACTCCAGGAAAACCGCATGATTGGCGGCCCTCTGCTTTGAAACGTTAAATGGCCAAGCACGCACGCATTAGCCGAAAACTTTATGGTGACTGCACAGGATTAACAGAGCATTACACTGCACAGTGTAGTTTCTAGGTTGCATCAATGCCGATCACAAGTAAACTGATCAGTGTAATCTTTACCTATTCCTGACGAAGCGTCCCTATGACTGCCCCACAGCGCCTCACCGATCGAAAACGCGCAGCCATCATTCAGGCGGCGATTGCCGAATTCCGTGCCAACGGCTTCGACGTCACCAGCATGGACAAGATCGCCGCCACCGCAGGGGTGTCGAAGCGCACGGTGTACAACCATTTCCCCAGCAAGGAAGAGTTGTTCGCCGAAATCCTCAATCAGTTGTGGGCGCGGCTGACCGCAGAACCGGAAACGTCCTACCGCCCTGACCTGCCCCTGCGTGATCAGATGCGCCGGATGCTGATGGCAAAATTGCAGATGATGAGCGAAGACAGTTTTCTCGACCTGGCGCGGGTCACTATCGCCGCCACCATCCATTCCCCGGAGCGTGCGCAGAATATGGTGGCGCGAATGGGCGAACGCGAAGAAAGCCTGACCCTGTGGATCCGTGCCGCCCAGGCCGACGGCCGGTTAAAACCGGTCGAGCCGGAATTTGCCGCGCAGCAGATTCAGGGGATGCTCAAGTCCTTTGCCTTCTGGCCACAGATTTCCATGGGCTTGCCAACCCTGTCAGCCGAGCGGCAGAGCACAGTCGTGGAGTCGGCGCTGGACATGTTTCTGGCCTGCCATCAGGTCTAGATCAAGCTCTGGCTGCGCCCCGGCGCTATAGTGAGCTTCAGTCCCAGCGCCAGGCAGAGAGCCCATGACCACCGACACCAAACACACCGCACCCGTCGATCACCTGCGTTTCCACCGGCCTCACGCTCACCTGGCGCCCACCTTCGGCAACGACAAGTTTGCCTTGCGCGCCGAGGCCTTTGCGCGGTTCTTCGGCACGCCGACCTTTCTCGGTGCGCAAACGCTGATCGTGGTGGTGTGGGTGTGTCTCAATCTGTTTGGCGTGGCTCACTTTGACCTGTACCCGTTCATTCTGCTCAACCTGGCGTTCAGTCTGCAATCGGCTTACGCCGCACCGCTGATTCTGCTGGCCCAGACCCGCCAGGCCGCCCGCGACAAAGCCCAGTCCGACGCCGATGCGCAACACCGCGAAGCCCTGGCCGTGGCCAACGCCGAACGTCAAGCCCAGGCAGCGCAGAACTCCGCACAACTGTTGGAATTGCTGGAGCAAAACACCCGGCTGACCGAAATGACCAAGACCCTGACCGAACGCATCGAAAGCCTGACGTCGGAAATGCATCAGCACTTTGTGCGTAAGGATCAGCCAAGCCGCTGATCAGCGAGCCAACGACCTGTCGGCGGGGACCTGGAGCAGCGTGACCGCGCGCTGTCGAACGCGGATGTGCAGGGTTGAACGGGCGTATGCGATCGAACAGCAGAAGATGCGGGGTTCTTCAGTTCGTCATCGCGGGCAAGCCCGCTCCCACAGGGTTTTGTGTCGGGTACTTGATCTGTGTACGACACATGTCCCTGTGGGAGCGGGCTTGCCCGCGATGAGGCCGGAACAGTCAGCCCAAAAACATCAGCCGCCCACCAAACTGCGCACCGCCGAAATCTCCGGCACTTCCCGCCGGTTCATATACACCCGCAACGGCTCGGTAATGTTGATCCGGTCATCGATGTGCTGATCCAGCAACAACTGAATCAACTCGCGTCTAAGCGTCATGGCCTGCTCCGGACCGGCTGCCCAGACGAACTCGCTCGCCGGAATAATGCCGTCATCCGCCACGTCCATGCCGAACGCATCTTCACTGAAGCGAACGATGTACTGGCCGGTTTTGCGATTGAGCCCGACGAAGCCCTTGAGTTGGTCGGCAGCCTGGCAGATGAGCTGGGAAGTGATGCGCATGGTAAACCTCACAAAGGGTCGCGATGGACCGGTGATCGATGGTTTACACGCAAGACAAGTCAATGGCGTTCCCTCTGCCGGGGACGCTGCCGGGGCCAAGAGTACTGCAAGGAACCGCATAAAAGCGCGGGAATTATCTGCTTTGAATCGGTTTATGTCGGTCTCGCGATAGCGCTGGCAGCCCTCAGTTGTTAAAAGGGAACTCTTTGAAAAACTGCGAAAGGACCTCGACCCATGCCTGTCACCTTCACCCAAAGCGCCCTGCTGCTGAGTGTGCTGCTCGGCCTCGGCCAGGCACAGGCCGCCAGCGAACCAAGCCCCACCGCACTGGCGACCCGCCTGGGTATCCCGCATCCGGCCGTGATCGCCCACCGTGGCGCGTCCTTCGATGCGCCGGAATCCACCGCCCCGGCTTACAAACTGGCCCGCGATCTGGGCGCCGATTACCTGGAGCTGGACTTGCAGCGCAGCAAGGATGGCGTGCTGTTTGCCCTGCACGACGACAACCTGCAACGCACCACCGACGTCGCCACCAGGTTCCCGGAGCGCAAGGACAGCCCGGCCAACGCCTTCACCCTTGCCGAACTGAAAACCCTCGATGCCGGCAGCTGGTTCAACAGCGCTTACCCGGATCGCGCCCGTCCGTCCTATGCGGGTCTGAAAATCCTGACCCTGGACGAGATCATCGACATTGCCCAGGGCAATCCGCTGCACAAGCCGGGCCTGTACATCGAAACCAAGGAACCGAAGCAGTTTCCCGGTCTCGAACGCGACCTCAAGGAGAAGCTCCAGGATCGTGGCTGGTTGAGTCCGACCGGTTCGAAGCTGGCGAAAAGCGAACTGGCGGTCGGCCAGGGCAAAGGCAAGGTGGTGTTGCAAACGTTCGAGAAGGGCAGCCTCGAACTGCTGGAAAAGGAAATGCCGCAAGTACCGAAGATCCTGCTGCTGTGGGTCGGCGCAGGCAGCATCGAGCCCAAGTCCAAGGTGACCTTTGCCGAATCCGGCGACAAGGACAAAGCGACGTTCTACGCCAGGCAGCAACCGAAGGACAAAGCCGAATTCCAGCGCTGGGTCGAGTACGCCAAGGCCCAGGGCGCGATCGGCACCGGCCCGTCTGTCAGGCTGACCCAGCGGGGAGACCAGAGCTATTCGGACCTGGTGCAACCGTGGATGAACCAGTACACCCACGACCAGGGCTTGCTGGTGCATGCCTACACCGTTGACGATGCAGTGGACTATCAGAAGGTCATGGACGCCGGCGTCGATGGCATCTTCACCAATCGCGCCAGCGAACTGCTCAAGTTCTATAAACGGCCGGCGGCGGCGAGTGTGGCGCAGTTGTTGAAGAACAATGGGTATTGATGTGCGCCTGGCCTGACACCGAGGCGCCGCCATCGCGGGCAAGCCACGCTCCCACAGGTTTTGCGCAGGCCCTGTAGGAGCTGGCTTGCCAGCGAAGCTTTTACTGACGACACGGTTTGAGGAATTAAGGCTGAATTAAGTTGCCACAGTTAATCTGATCCCACTTAAACAGATCATCCAAGGAAAGAATCCCATGAAGACCCTGACTGCCTTGTTCACCGCTGCTGCCCTGACCCTCACCGCTGGCCTGGCCCAGGCTGATGATGTTCCTGTCGATCAGATCCCGCAGTTGGTCAAAGATAAAAAGATCAAGCCGCTGGAAGAACTGAACCAGATCGTCCTGAAGCTGCACCCGGGCGCCACGATTACCGACAGCGACCTGGACAACCACTTCAACAACTACGAATACGAAGTCGAACTGCGCGATGCCAAAAACGTTGAATGGGACGTGGATTTGAACGCCGCCACCGGCGAAGTCCTGAAAAACAAACAAGACGACTGATACATACATCAAGCAGCCGCACGACTGTCGGGTCGTGCGGCTTTTTTGCATCTTGCGTGAACTGATTCCCAACGCCCTCAATCAAGTGACGCCAACCTCGCGCGAGCCCGCTAGAATTCTTCGACACTCCTCGGCATCTTGCAGCGAGAACAACGTACATGGGTCAGACAGCGGCAGCAGATATCGCCACCATTGGTCGAATCAGCGCGGTGCCCGCCATACTTCAGGTGATCCGCGAAATGACCGGCCTGCGTTTTGCTGCAGTGGCCCGCGTGACAGAAGATGCCTGGACCGCCTGTGCGGTGCTCGATCAACTGGGTTTTGGCCTGCAGGTCGGTGGTGAACTGGAGGTGACGACCACCCTGTGTCACGAAATCCGTCAGGCCCACCGCGCCGTGGTGATCGACAAGGCCAGTGACGACCCGCTTTACCGCGACCACCACACGCCGCGCCTGTATCAGTTCGAAAGCTACATCGCGGTACCGGTTTTTCGCACCGACGGGCGCTTCTTCGGCACCCTCTGCGCCCTTGACCCCAACCCGGCGCCGCTCACATCCAGCACGATCCAGAGCACCATGGAGTCGTTCGCGCGGATGCTGGCGCTGCAGATCGAATCCGAAGAAAACCAGCAGAAGACCGAAGCGGCACTGATTCAGGAGCAGGCGCACGGAGAACTGCGCGAACAGTTCGTCGCCGTGCTCGGGCATGACTTGCGCAACCCCTTGTTTGCCATCAGCGCCGGCGCGGAAATGCTCCTGCGCAAGTTTCCAGAGCCCGCCAGCGACAGGCTGGTGCGACATATTCTCACCAGCGCCCGGCGCGCGACCAGACTGGTCAACGATGTACTGGACTTCACCCGCGGTTCCATGGGCGAGGGCATCCCGGTGATCATCGAGCCGTGCCCGGATCTGGAAGGGGCATTACGGCATGTGATTGCTGAAATCCAGAGCGTGCACCCCGACCGCAGCATCCTGTCGTCCATCGGCGACTTGCGCGATGTGCATTGCGATCGCGAGCGAGTCGCGCAACTGGCCTCCAATCTGGTGGCCAACGCGGTCACCCATGGCGATCTCGCAGGTTCGGTGGTGGTCAGCGCGCGGATCGATCAAGGCACCTTTGTGCTGAGCGTAAAAAATCAGGGACAGATTGCCGAGCAGGTGTTGCCGCAGCTGTTCAAACCGTACTCGCGACCGACCCGCGATACACCGCAGGCCGGCCTCGGGTTGGGCTTGTACATCGCCAGCGAAATCGCCAAGTCCCATGGAGGAACGCTGGACGTGGTCTCCAACGCAGAACAGGGCACGATCTTTACCTTCAGCCTGCCCATTCACCCTTAAGGCCCGTCACAAAACCGTCAAACAGCCTTGCGATGATGCGGCTCAAGTGAACCTGTGAAACCCGCGACAGGCGCCTCCTCACAGCGAGCCTCCATGAACCACAGCATCGACCAAAGCCATCGCGACCCGGACCTGTTCGGTCTGCTGTACGGTTTCCGTTTTCGCCCCGGCGAACGGGGTCGGGAAATCGATTCGGCCAGGGCTTTGCAGTGCCTGCAACAGCCGGACGACAGCGATGAGTTTCTCTGGCTGCACCTCAACCTCGCCCATGCCGCGTGCGAGCGCTGGATGAAAAATCATCTGCAATTGCCCGAAGAGTTTTTTGAGGCACTGCATGAAGGCTCGCGTTCGACGCGCATCGAGCACGTCGATTCAGCGTTGCTGGCGGTGGTCAACGATGTGGTATTCAACCTCAGCAGCATGGTGTCGTCCGATGTGTCGACACTGTGGGTCTGCGCCCGCAGCCGGCTGATCATCAGCGCGCGCCTGCAACCGCTGCATTCGGTGGATAAATTGCGCTCGTCGGTGAAGGCCGGCGAGTGCTTCCGCTCGCCGCTGGAACTGCTGGTGCATTTGCTGCGCGACCAGGGCGAAGTGCTGACGCAGATCGTGCGCAAGACCAGTCTCAGTGTCGACCAGATCGAGGATGAGTTGCTATCGTCTCGTCTGTCGACCAACCGGGCCGAGCTGGGCGCCAATCGCCGGGTGCTGGTGCGCCTGCAACGTCTGCTGGCGCTGGAACCCGGCTCGTTGCTGCGGTTGCTCAATCGCCCGCCCCAGTGGTTGCAGAAAGAGGACGTTAAGGAGTTGCGCAAATCCACCGAGGAGTTTGCGCTGATCATCAACGACCTCACGGCACTGGGGGAGCGGATCAAGCTGTTGCAGGAAGAAATCGCCGCCAATCTCAACGAACAGAGCAACCGCACCTTGTTTACCCTGACCGTGGTCACGGTGCTGGCGCTGCCGATTAACATCATTGCCGGGTTCTTTGGCATGAACGTCGGTGGAGTACCGCTTTCCGGTGACCCTGAGGGGTTCTGGATTCTGGTGGCGTTGGTTGCGACCTTTACCCTGATCGCCGGGCGCTGGGCGTTTCGCAAGCGCCAGGATTATTAAGATCAAAAGATCGCAGCCTCGTTTCACTGTAGGAGCTGTCGAGTGAAACGAGGCTGCGATCTTTTGCTTTTATCCATCGTAAGAGGTGCGCATTACCCATCGCTCACGCACCACGTCATACGCCCAGTGATAAACATAGGTATACGGCAGGAAAAACAGCAGCACACCGATGTCCAGCAGGAACGCTTGCCACAGGCTGATATTCAGCCACCAGGCAATCAGCGGCACGCCGACGGCGACCAGCCCGCCTTCAAACAGCAATGCGTGCACGACGCGCACCCAGGCGTTACGCGCAAGGGTGAGACGTTTGAGCGCGCGATCGAACAAGCTATTGAAGACCACGTTCCAGGCGAGGGCCAATGCAGCGATAGCCAGGGTCGCCACCCCCATGTCCAGCATCGGTTTGTCCATGACCCAGGCGAGCAACGGGGTGCAGATCAGTACCGCCAGCAGTTCAAAACCAATGGCCTGGAAAATACGTTCAGTGATGGATTTGTTGGCGTTCATGACCAGACTCCTGAGTGATTGTGTTGCCATGGTCCGCCATCCCACCGATACTTCATAACCAATAACCATCGATCAGGGCGATAGTTCATGGCCTCTCACGAAGTGTTGCTGGCATTCGTCCAGGCGGCGACCCAAGGCTCGTTTTCCGCTGCAGCGCGCAAGCTTGGCCGCAGTCAGTCGACCATCAGCGCGGCCGTCGCCAGCCTGGAGATCGATCTGAACCTGACGTTGTTTGATCGCAGCAGCCGCAAGCCCGGCCTGACGCCGGCCGGGCACGTGGTATTACAGCGCGCCGAGGCGATTCTGGCGGCCACCAGCCGCCTGGAAATGACTGCCAGCCAATTGTCCCAAGGGGTCGAGGCGAAACTGACGGTGGCCCTGTCCGACACCTACCAGTCCGACCGGTTCGAAGCGGCACTGAGTACCTTCGAACAGCGTTATCCGGACCTGGAACTCGAATGCCTGATTGCCGAATGCGATGACCTGGTGGCGCTGGTGCAAAGCGGCCGCGCCCATGTCGCCTTCGCCGAGCGGCAAGACAGCTATCCACCGGACCTGGCCAGTTCGACGGTGGACGAACGCACGGAAATCGCGCTGTTCGTAGCCCCCGGACATCCGTTGGCGGCGTTGGCAAAGGTGGATCAGGATCTGCTGCAACAGCATCGCGAACTGCGTCTGGCGACCATCGTCAATCCCTATGAAAGCCGGGCGAAGGGGCGCGTCTGGTCGGCGCCGAGCTACCTGATGCTGCTGGAAATGGCCCAGGGCGGATTCGGCTGGGCACCGTTGCCCCGGTGGTTGGTGGAACGCTTTGGCGCGGGGTCGTTGCAGGAGATTCAGGTGCGCGGCTGGCCGAAGACCGTATCGGTGGATGCGTTATGGTCACGGTTGCATCCGCCAGGGCCGGCGGGGAGTTGGTTGCTGGACAAGATGCTGGAATAGCGGCGCCGCCATCGCGGGCAAGCCCGCTCCCACAGGTTCGAGTCGTATCGTAATTATATGATCGACTCGGTACCTGTGGGAGCGGGCTTGCCCGCGATGGGGCCCGCCAGATCACATCACTCCCAACCCCTTGAGCCGCCCCTCGATAAACCGCCGCTCCGGCACCTGCTGCGTCAACTCAAGCGCCCGCTCATACGCCGCCCGCGCTTCATCCACCCGCCCCAACTGCCGACAAAATTCCGCCCGCGCCGAATGCGCCAAGTGGTAATCCAGCAGCTCACCGCGCTGCAGAATCCCTTCGATCAGGGTCAAACCCGCCAACGGGCCATCCCGCTTGGCCAATGCCGCGGCCCGGTTCAGCTCGATCACCGGTGAAGGCATGGCCTGCAACAGCACGTCGTACAGACCGACAATCTGCGGCCAGTCCGTCTCCCCCGCCCTCGGCGCTTCGGCATGCACCGCCGCGATCGCCGCCTGCAGGCAATAAGGCCCGAAACGCCGGGTCGTCAGTGCCCGTTCCACCAGCGCGCAACCTTCGGCGATCATCTGGGCATCCCACAACGAACGATCCTGCTCATCCAGCACTATCAACTCGCCACTGGCCGAGCTCCTGGCCAGGCGCCGCGACTCATGCAACAGCATCAACGCCAGCAGGCCCATCACCTCCGGTTCCGGCAGCAACTCGACCAGCAACCGGCCCAGCCTTATCGCTTCTCGGGTCAACTCTTCTCGGGTCAATTCGGCGCCGATGGACGCCGAGTAACCTTCGTTGAATACCAGGTAAATCACCCGCAGCACGCTGTCCAGACGGTCGGGCAATTCGGCCAGGGTCGGCACTTGATAGGGGATTTTCGCGTCACGGATTTTCGCTTTGGCCCGCACGATGCGCTGGGCAATGGTGGCCGGTGCCGAGAGGAAGGCCCGGGCGATTTCTTCGGTGGTCAGGTCGCAGACTTCCCGCAGGGTCAACGGCACCTGGGCATCAGCCGCCAGTGCCGGGTGACAGCAGGTAAAGATCAGGCGCAGGCGGTCGTCTTCCACGTCTTCGTCACTCCAGTCGGCCTGCTCCAGCGCCTCCAGTTGCGCGATCAACAGCGGCCGGGACGCGTTGAAGCGCGCGCGCCGGCGCAACACATCAATGGCCTTGAAGCGCCCGGTAGACACCAGCCAGGCCCGCGGATTGTCCGGCACACCGTCACGCTGCCAGCGCTCGACCGCGACGAAAAACGCCTCGTGCAGGGCCTCTTCGGCAAGATCGAAATCGCCGAGCAAGCGGATCAGGGTCGCCAGAATCCGCCGCGAGTCTTCACGGTAGACCTGCTCGACCCGAGCCGTTACCGCGACGTCAGGCATCAGTCCGGCAGGCCTGCGGCACCCACGTCACTGACGCGAATCCGGCAGGCTGCTTTTTACAAGGTTGCGGGCTCATGCAGATCTCCTGTCTGTGAGGGTTGTTCAGGGATTCAACTGGCGAACGGGGCGCACCTCGACACAGCCCACCCGGGCCGCCGGGATGTTGCCGGCGACCTGGAGGGCTTCATTGAGGTCCTTGGCATCGATCAGGTAGAAGCCGGCCAACTGCTCCTTGGTTTCAGCGAACGGGCCGTCGGTGATCGACATTTTCCCGTTGCGCATGCGCACGGTGGTCGCGGTCTGCACCGACTCCAGCGCTTCGGCCGCGAGCATCCGGCCACTGCCCTGGATCGACTCGGCGTAGGCCATGCATTCGGCGTCTTTCGGGCTGTCGGGCAGCGAATGCAACTCGCGTTCGTTGCTGTAGACCAGGCATAGGTATTTCATGGACGCTCTCCGTTTCTTGAGGCTCTGCCCTGATCGAACTGATCAACTATGGCTGCAGATTGGCGTTTTCGCGCTGTTTGCCGATCAACAACCGCCCGACGATCAGGGTTCCAGATTGAACAGCGCAGTGCCGCTCATCATGTCGAACGGGGCTGACCAGTGTTCGTGGACGATGCGCCATTGTCCGACCTCGCGCCGATAACAGGCGGTCACGCGCATCCAGCAGGCCTGGGTTTCACCCTTGTCATTGGTGCCACCGCAATGGGCCAGCCAATGGGCGAAGGCGATATGCTCGTCCGCCACGATGTTCGTGTGGTCGAAGTCAAACGTGTGCGCGCCCTGGCACATTTCCATGCACTCCAGCCAATGCGCGCGGTAGGCGGCCTTGCCCCGGAATTGCAGAGCCTTGACGGCGTCGTAGGAGACGATGTCCTCGGCATACAGGGCCATGATTTTCTCGACATCCTTGGCGATGACCGCCTGACGATAGGTGTCGATCAGGGTCTGGATCTCGTGTGTGGCGTTCATGGTGGTTCTCCGTGGTTTTTGTTGGAAGACACCCTTTGTCGTCTGGCACAACGCCAAATCGACAACCGAAATAAAAATAATCCATCGGCACAAACTCGTTAGAATTCGAAACATCTTGGTAATGGAAAAAGGATACTCCAGTGACAGCCAGACTCGTGCCTTACGAAAGCCTGAACGCGCTCCAGCGCCGGCAGATCGAGGCCATTGAAGTTCACAAAGAACAAATCAAGTTCTCCGGCGACATCCACGGTGCATTGCACACCCTGCTGTCCAGGCCCGGCCCCGGGGTCAAGGGATTTGCCCTGCTGGCCGAGGATATTCCCGTCGCCTTTCTGCTGCTCAAACGCCCGCCAGTGCTGCCAGCGTGGGCCGACGAACACAGCGCGACCCTGCATGCATTGCAAGTGGATCACCGCGCTCAGGGCAAAGGTTATGGCAAGGCTTGCCTGCAAGCGCTGCCCGAGGTGGCGCACCAGGCCTGGCCGGAAATAAAGGGGCTGGAATTGTCAGTGGATGCCGACAACGTGTCGGCCATCGCGCTTTACGCAAAATTCGGTTGGGTCGACAGCGGCGAGGCCTACAAGGGCCGGATCGGTTACGAGCGGCGAATGGGTCTGATCTTCTGATGGTCGGCGCTGGCGCTGGATCCAGGCAACAACAAAACCACAGCTGCAAAAGAGCGCAACGCCGAGCACGCCGACGTCACGCTCTTTCACCCACTCAACACAAAATCCCTACAAAATACCTGGCCCGCTACCTTTCAACCGGGCGAGCCTGCGTATATAAAAGCAGCCCGTTGCGACAACGCAGGCAAGGAACGACGCTTCCCCCTGCCACGCATTGTCAGAACCGGACTCATTTATTCATTTAGTTTTATTTGCACAGACTCGGGCTCAAGCGCAGCATATCCAACCCTGTATCGGCCCAACGCTCCGCTTCGGCGTGCAGTTCAAAACTGTCGGGCGCCAGCAGCCACTGATACAGGATGCCATCGATGTACGCATGCAGGCTGATGGCGGCGCGGTCGGTGTCGAGGTTTTCCGGCAACTGTCCCCGATTCACTGCATTACTCAGGGCCACGGCGATTCGCCCATTGCAATCGAGGCTGGCCGCGCGGCGCTGCTGGCGCAGGTCGCACATTTCATCGGTGAATTCGCACTTATGAAACAGAATCTCATTGAGGCGTCGGGTTTTCGGGTCCAGCGCAACCTGATGAAACAAATGAATCAACAGCTTGCGCATGCAGCCCAGCGGGTCGAGTTCATCCGCGCTTTCGCTGGCCTTGGCCATCTCATCCAGCGGCTCATGCAAGCTGTCGAGCATGGCCTGCACCACGGCCGCCTTGTTGCTGAAATGCCAATAGATGGCCCCGCGCGTGACGCCGGCCAGGGTCGCGATTTCCGCCAGTGTCGTGCGCGCCACGCCCCGCTCGAAAAAGGCTTTTTCGGCCGCTTCGAGTATCTGGCTACGGGTTTCTTGAGCTTCCTCTTTGGTACGACGGACCATGGCAGTACAACCTCAATCAGGATGCTTCAGCGATGTCTGAATATCAGCTGAATAAAAGTGGGGCGAGCGCTCTCAGGCGTCGTCCCCGGCCTACAATTCGAACCTTTGAACATTTTTTGTAACGTTATGGGTACAGGGTCACGCTATTTACAAACAACCATGAACGTAAGTATATTACTTAGCAAGCTACTTATCCACTCAGCGCACAATTTTTACCCTTCCACCTTTCTTGTGCGCAATTTGCGCGCCTGACCCGAGGATTTTCATGCAATTCAAGCCAGCTGTTACCGCTCTGGTCACCGCCGTCGCCTTGGCAACACTGCTTAGCGGATGCAAAAAGGAAGAGGCCGCGCCTGCCGCATCGCCCCCTCAGGTCGGCGTCGTAACCCTGCAAGCACAAGCCTTCACCCTGACGTCCGAGCTCCCGGGCCGCACCAGCGCGTTCCGCATCGCCGAAGTTCGCCCTCAGGTCAACGGCATCATTCTCAAGCGCCTGTTCAAGGAAGGCGGCGACGTCAAGGCCGGCCAGCAGCTGTATCAGATCGATCCCGCCGTTTATGAAGCCACCCTGAAAAGCGCTCAAGCCAGCCTGCAACAGACCAAGTCGATCTCGGATCGCTACCAGCAACTGGTCAAAGAGCAGGCTGTCAGCCGCCAGGAATACGACACGGCCCTGGCCAACCGGCTGCAATCGGAAGCGACTCTGCAAAGCGCCCAGATCAATGTGCGCTACACCAAGGTTTACGCGCCGATCTCTGGCCGTATCGGGCGTTCTTCGGTGACCGAAGGCGCGCTGGTGACCAACGGCCAGGCCGACCCCATGGCTGTGATCCAGCAGCTCGACCCGATCTACGTCGACGTGACCCAGTCGTCGGTGGAGCTGCTCGAGCTGCGCCGTGAACTGGAAAGCGGTCGCCTGCAAAAGGCTGGCGACACCGCCGCGGCGGTCAAGCTGACCCTCGAAGACGGCAGCGAGTACAAACAACCGGGCAAGCTCGAGTTCTCCGAAGTCTCGGTTGACCAGACCACCGGTTCCGTGACCTTGCGTGCGGTGTTCCCGAACCCTGATCACACCCTGCTGCCGGGCATGTTCGTTCACGCCCAGCTGCAGGCCGGCGTGAACAGCGCGGCGATCCTCGCGCCGCAACAAGGCGTGACCCGCGACCTCAAAGGCAGCCCGACCGCGCTGGTCGTCGGCCCGGACAACAAGGTCGAACTGCGTCAGCTCAAGGCCAGCCGCACCGTGGGCAGCCAATGGCTGATCGAAGACGGTCTGAAGGCCGGCGATCGATTGATCACCGAAGGACTGCAATTCGTCAAACCTGGCATTGAAGTCAAAGCCAGTGAAGCGACTAACGTTGGCGCAAAGAACCCGGCCCCCGCACAGGTAGCTGACAAGGCTGCCAGCGGCAAAGGGGAGTAAACCATGTCGAAATTTTTTATCGACCGTCCGATTTTCGCCTGGGTAATCGCCCTGGTGATCATGCTGGTCGGGGCACTCTCGATCCTCAAACTTCCGATCAACCAATACCCGAGCATTGCGCCTCCGGCCATTGCGATCCAGGTGACCTACCCGGGCGCGTCCGCACAAACCGTGCAGGACACCGTGGTGCAGGTGATCGAACAACAGCTCAACGGTATCGATAACCTGCGTTATGTCTCCTCGGAAAGTAACTCCGACGGCAGCATGACCATTACCGCGACCTTCGAGCAGGGCACCAACTCCGATACCGCGCAGGTTCAGGTGCAGAACAAACTGAACCTGGCCACCCCGCTGCTGCCGCAAGAAGTGCAGCAACAGGGGATCCGCGTGACCAAGGCAGTGAAAAACTTCCTGATGGTGATAGGCGTGGTGTCGCGTGACGGCAGCATGACCAAGGACGACCTCTCCAACTACATCGTGTCGAACATGCAGGATCCGATCTCGCGGACCGCCGGTGTCGGTGACTTCCAGGTCTTCGGCGCCCAGTACGCGATGCGGATCTGGCTCGATCCGGCCAAGTTGAACAACTTCAACCTGACCCCGGTGGACGTGAAAACCGCCATCGCGGCGCAGAACGTCCAGGTGTCGTCCGGTCAACTCGGCGGCTTGCCTGCGTTGCCTGGCCAACAGCTGAACGCGACGATCATCGGCAAGACCCGTCTGCAGACGGCCGAGCAGTTCAAGGCGATCCTGCTGAAGGTCAACAAGGACGGCTCGCAAGTGCGCGTCGGCGACGTGGCGGATGTCGGCCTGGGTGGTGAGAACTATGCGATCAGCGCCCAGTTCAACGGCAGCCCGGCCTCCGGTCTGGCGGTGAAGCTGGCCAACGGTGCCAACGCCCTCGACACGGCAAAAGCCCTGCGCGATACCATCGAGACCCTCAAGCCGTTCTTCCCGCAAGGCATGGAAGTGGTGTTCCCGTACGACACTACCCCCGTGGTGAAGGAGTCGATCAAGGGTGTGGTTGAAACCCTGGTCGAAGCGGTCGTGCTGGTGTTCCTGGTGATGTTCCTGTTCCTGCAGAACTTCCGCGCCACCGTGATCACCACGATGACGGTGCCGGTGGTATTGCTGGGTACCTTCGGGATCCTCGCGGCGTTCGGTTTCAGCATCAACACCCTGACCATGTTCGGCATGGTGCTGGCCATCGGCTTGCTGGTGGACGACGCCATCGTCGTGGTGGAAAACGTCGAACGGGTCATGAGCGAAGAAGGCCTGTCGCCCAAGGAGGCCACCAAGAAATCCATGGGGCAGATCCAGGGTGCACTGGTCGGCATTGCCCTGGTGCTGTCGGCGGTGCTGCTGCCGATGGCGTTCTTCAGCGGCTCCACCGGGGTGATCTACAAGCAGTTCTCGATCACCATCGTCTCGGCCATGGCCCTGTCGGTACTGGTCGCGTTGATCTTCACCCCGGCACTGTGTGCCACCATGCTCAAGCCGATACCGAAAGGCGAGCACAGCACGCCGAAACGCGGCTTCTTCGGCTGGTTCAACCGCAATTTCGACCGTGGTGTCAGAAGCTATGAGCGTGGCGTGGGCAATATGCTCTCGAACAAGGCGCCCTATCTGCTGGCCTACCTGGTCATCCTGGTCGGCATGATCTGGCTGTTCACCCGCATTCCAACGGCGTTCCTGCCGGAAGAGGACCAGGGCGTGCTGTTTGCCCAGGTGCAAACCCCCGCCGGCTCCAGTGCCCAGCGCACGCAGGTGGTGGTGGATGAGATGCGTGAATTCCTGCTGCGTCCGAGCGAGGACGGCGGTGAAGGCGACGCGGTGGCCTCGGTGTTTACCGTGAATGGCTTCAACTTCGCCGGCCGTGGCCAGAGTTCGGGTATGGCGTTCATCATGCTCAAACCATGGGGCGAACGTAACGCCGATAACAGCGTATTCAAGCTCGCGGCTCGTGCCCAGCAGCACTTCCTCACCTTCCGTGACGCCATGGTGTTCGCCTTCGCGCCACCGGCGGTACTGGAGCTGGGTAACGCCACAGGTTTCGACGTGTTCCTGCAAGACCGCGCCGGTATCGGTCACGACAAGCTGATGGAAGCGCGTAACCAGTTCCTCGGCATGGCGGCGCAAAGCAAAATCCTCTCGCAGGTCCGTCCGAACGGCCTGAACGACGAACCACAGTATCAGCTGGAAATCGACGATGAGAAGGCCAGCGCCCTGGGTGTGACCCTCAGCGACATCAACAACACCCTGTCGATTGCCCTGGGCAGTAGCTACGTGAACGACTTCATCGACCGTGGTCGGGTGAAGAAAGTGTACATACAGGGTCAACCCGGCTCGCGCATGAGTCCGGAAGACATCAAGAAGTGGTACGTGCGCAACGCCAGCGGAACCATGGTGCCTTTCTCCGCCTTCGCCAAAGGTGAATGGATTTACGGTGCACCGAAACTCTCCCGCTACAACGGCGTAGCGGCGGTGGAAATCCTCGGTTCCCCGGCCCCCGGATATTCCACCGGTGAAGCCATGGCCGAAGTCGAAGCCCTGGCCAAGAAACTGCCAGCTGGTGTCGGTCTTTCCTGGACCGGTCTGTCGTACGAGGAACGCCTGTCCGGCTCGCAAGCGCCAGCCCTGTATGCGCTGTCGCTGCTGATGGTGTTCCTGTGTCTGGCGGCGTTGTATGAGAGCTGGTCGATCCCGATCGCGGTGATGCTGGTGGTGCCGTTGGGCATCATCGGGGCGCTGATGGCGACCAGTCTGCGCGGCCTGTCCAACGACGTGTACTTCCAGGTGGGCTTGTTGACGACCATCGGTCTGGCGGCGAAAAACGCCATCCTGATCGTCGAATTCGCCAAGGAACTGCATGAACAAGGGCGTAGCCTGCGCGATGCAGCGATCGAAGCCTGCCGGATGCGTTTGCGACCGATCATCATGACTTCGCTCGCTTTCGTCCTCGGCGTGGTACCGCTGGCCATTTCCACGGGCGCAGGTTCTGGTAGCCAACATGCGATCGGTACCGGGGTAATTGGCGGTATGATCACGGCCACGGTCCTCGCGATCTTCTGGGTCCCACTGTTTTTCGTCACCGTGTCGGGCATGGGGCAGCGCAAAACCGCTGACCAGGATGCCGCGATTGAACCTTCTAAAGAGGCTGGCCAATGAGCAAGTCGCTACTCTCCATCGCAATCGCCGCCCTCGTGCTGAGCGGTTGCTCACTGATACCGGACTATCAGCGGCCTGAAGCGCCGGTGGCAGGCCAGTATCCGCAGGGCCCGGCGTACTCGCCGGCTCAGGCGCCGGCCCAGGCTGCCGCCGAACAGGGCTGGAAGCAGTTTTTCCATGACCCGGCCCTGCAACAGCTGATCCAGGTCGCCCTGGAAAACAACCGCGACCTGCGGGTCGCGGCGTTGAACATCGATGCCTTCGCGGCGCAGTACCGTATCCAGCGTGCGGATCTGTTCCCGGCGGTGTCGGCCAATGGCACCGGCAGCCGTCAACGGGTCCCGGCACGAGCCTCGCAGACCGGCGAAGCGGGCATCACCAGCTCCTACTCGGCCACGGTCGGCATCAGTGCTTATGAACTGGACCTGTTCGGTCGGGTTCGCAGCCTGAGCGAAGAAGCCCTGCAGCAGTACTTCGCCACTGAAGAAGGCCGCCGCAGCACGCAGATCAGTCTGGTGGCCAACGTGGCCAATGCCTACCTGACCTGGCAGGCCGACAAAGAGCTGCGCAAACTGACCCAGGACACCCTCGGTGCATTCGAGGAGAGCCTGAAGCTCACCGCGCGCAGCAACGAAGTCGGTGTGGCCTCGGCCCTGGACCTGGCCCAGTCGCGCACCTCGGTGGAAAACGCCCGCGCGCAACTGGCCCGGTACACCCGCCAGGTCGCGCAGGATGAAAACGGCCTGGTGCTGCTGCTCGGCACCGGTATCCCGGCCAACCTGCAAACCGCCAAGCCGCTGTCTGACGACGTGCTGAGCGAGGTTCCGCCTGGCCTGCCGTCTGACTTGCTGCAACGTCGTCCGGACATTCTCCAGGCCGAATACAACCTCAAGGCCGCCAATGCCAACATCGGCGCGGCCCGGGCTGCATTCTTCCCGAGCATCAGCCTGACGGCCAATGCCGGCTCCCTGAGCCCGGACCTGTCCGGCCTGTTCAAGGGCGGTTCGGGCACCTGGCTGTTCCAGCCGCAGATCAACCTGCCGATCTTCAACGCCGGCAGCCTGCGCGCCAGCCTGGATTACTCGAAAATCCAGAAAGACATCGGCGTGGCGAACTACGAGAAGTCCATTCAAACGGCCTTCCAGGAAGTCGCCGATGGCCTGGCCGCGCGCCAGACCTACACCGAGCAGTTGCAGGCCCAACGTGATTTCGTCACCGCCAACCAGGACTACTACCGTCTGGCCGAGCGTCGTTATCGCATTGGTGTCGACAGCAACCTGACCTTCCTTGATGCCCAGCGTCAGCTGTTCAGTGCCCAACAGGCGCTGATCACCGACCGCCTGGCGCAGTTGGCCAGTGCCGTGAATCTGTACAAGGCACTGGGGGGTGGCTGGAACGAACAGACCGCGAAGGTCGAGCCGCAGAAAGAAGAAGCGCCGAAGATGAAGTTGTTCTGATTCCGCTGTGAAAACTGGAAGCCCACCTTTTGGTGGGCTTTTTGTTGCCTGCAGGAAAAGTTGTGTTGGTCAATCTGGCCCCATCGCGGGCAAGCCCGCTCCCACAGTTCCAGCAGGGTTCACAAAACTTGTGTACTACACGGACACTGTGGGAGCGGGCTTGCCCGCGAAGAGGCCAGTGCAAGCAACACATAACATTCAGTCATTTTTCAGTTCGATAATCGCCCAAAACCCGTTTGGCCTGATTGAACTATCTAGTCCATTCACCGCACCATTCGCCACACAAAACCAATAACAACAGGTTCGACACCATGTCCCAGCGCCCTGCCCTCTCCGGCTGATCCCGCACCGTTTTCGAATTCGAATCTTGTGACTGCAACCCCAGGTTGCGGCATCGCCACGCTTCATCCCCAAGAATCAGAGAGACCCGAGCCCATGACGCCTTCCACCGCGCAGTATTTTTTTCCCAGCCTGATCGCCATCGCGCTGACCGGTGCGGCGCTGCCCGCCGGGGCCGAGGAATCGGGTTTTGTCGAAGGCGCCAAGGTCAACCTGAACCTGCGCAACTTCTACATCAACCGCAACTTCACCAACCCGACCCGGGCCCAGGGCAAGGCTGAAGAATGGACGCAAAGCTTCATCCTCGACGCCAAATCCGGGTTTACCCAGGGCACCGTCGGGTTCGGCATGGATGTGCTGGGGTTGTATTCGGTGAAACTCGACGGCGGTAAAGGCACCGGCGGCACCCAGTTACTGCCGCTGGACCACGACGGGCGCCCGGCGGACAATTTCGGGCGCACCAACGTGGCGTTCAAGGCCAAACTGTCGCAGACCGAAGTGAAGGTCGGCGAATGGATGCCGGTGCTGCCGATCCTGCGCTCCGACGATGGGCGCTCCCTGCCGCAAACCTTCCGTGGCGGCCAGATCACCTCGAAGGAAATCGCCGGCCTGACCCTCTACGGCGGCCAGTTCCGCGCCAACAGCCCGCGGGACGACAGCAGCATGAGCGACATGTCGATGACTGGCCAGGCTGCGTTCACCTCCGACCGGTTCAATTTCCAGGGCGGCGAATACCTGTTCAACGACAAGCGCACCCAGATCGGCCTGTGGAACGCCGAACTCAAGGACATCTACAGCCAGCAATACCTGAATTTAACCCACAGCCAGCCCATCGGCGACTGGACCCTGGGCGCCAACCTCGGCTTCTTCTATGGCAAGGATGACGGCAGCGCCCGGGCCGGCGAGCTGGACAACAAGACCTGGTCCGGTCTGTTCTCGGCCAAATACGGCGGCCACACCTTCTACGTCGGCCTGCAAAAGCTGACCGGCGACAATGCCTGGATGCGGGTCAACGGCACCAGCGGCGGCACCCTGGCCAACGACAGTTATAACGCCAGCTATGACAACGCCAGGGAGAAATCATGGCAGCTGCGCCACGACTACAACTTCGTTGCCGTCGGCATACCGGGCCTGACCCTGATGAACCGCTACATCAGCGGTGATAACGTGCACACCGGCACCATTACCGATGGCAAGGAATGGGGTCGAGAAACAGAATTGGCCTATACCGTACAAAGCGGAGCGCTCAAGGACCTGAACGTCAAATGGCGCAACTCGACCATTCGCCGGGACTTCAGCAATAACGAGTTCGATGAGAACCGGTTGATCGTCAGCTACCCGATCAGCCTGCTGTAAACACACGAACTTGTGGGAGCGGGCTTGCCCCGGGCGGCGATCCGACGATGAGGCCATTACATCCAACATCCAGGTTGACTGTCAGGCCGCCATCGCGGGCAAGCCCGCTCCCACAGGTATCATCAGTGAACATAAAACCTGTATTCACCCGGACCAATGTGGGAGCGGGCTTGCCCGCGATGGGGCCATTTCATCCAACATCCAGGTTGACTGTCAGGCCGCCATCGCGGGCAAGCCCGCTCCCACAGGTATCATCAGTGAACATAAAACCTGTATTCACCCGGACCACTGTGGGAGCGGGCTTGCCCGCGATGGGGCCATTTCATCCAACATCCAGATTGACTGTCAGGCCGCCATCGCGGGCAAGCCCGCTCCCACAGGTATCATCAGTGAACATAAAACCTGTATTCACCCGGACCACTGTGAGAGCGGGCTTGCTCGCGAAGGGGCCAGCCCAGGCACCGCAAATCGCCAGAATCACTCCTGCGACTCGACCCCCAACTCATCCCACACCGACTCCGCCAGGTGGAACGTCGCATTCGCCGCCGGAATGCCGCAGTAGATCGCGCTCTGCATGATCACTTCCTTGATCTCACCGCGGGTTACGCCGTTGTTGGCGGCGGCGCGCAGGTGCAGTTTGAGTTCACCCTCGCGGTTCATGCCGATCAGCATGGCGATGGTGATCAGGCTGCGGGTGTGGCGCGGCAGGCCCGGGCGGGTCCAGATGTCGCCCCAGGCATGGCGGGTGATCATCTCCTGGAACTCCGAGTTGAACTCGGTCAGGGTGGTCAGGCTGCGATCGACGTGGGCGTCACCGAGTACCGCGCGACGGACTTGCATGCCCTCGTCATAACGTTGTTTCTCGTCCACGACCATCCCCTTAATCAGCTGACAAGAACGCCAGCACCCGATCGCTGAACTCAGCGCCGGCCTGGACGTTGGACAAATGCGCCGCATGGAACTCGGCGTACTCGGCCCCGCGCACATGTTCCTGAATGAAGTGCCCGCCGGCCGGCGGTGTGACCGCGTCTTCGGTGCCGGCGATCACCAGCAGCGGCACCTTGATCGAGGACAGCTGATCACGGAAATCGGCATCGCGCACAGCAGCGCAGTTCGCCGCGTAACCTTCAGGCGAAGTGGCCGCGAGCATGTCAGTAATCTTCTTCGCGACAGCAGGGTTCGCTTCAGCGAAGTCAGGGGTAAACCAGCGCGCAATCGACGCATCGCGCAGCGCGACCATCGCCGCCGCACCGTCACGCAGCACGGTGTCGATCCGCGGGTTCCACACCGATGGATCGCCGATTTTCGCCGCGGTATTGCACACCACCAGTTTGTGCAGACGCTGGCCGGCGTTGATCCCCAACCACTGGCCGATCAAGCCGCCCATGGACAGGCCGCAAAAATGCGCGCGCTCGATGTGCAAGGCATCCAGCAGTGCCAGCACGTCGTGGCCCAGTTGCTCGATGCTGTAGGGCCCCGGCGTCACCAGGGACTTGCCATGCCCACGGGTATCGAAACGCAGCACCCGGAACTGTTCGGTGAACGCCGCAATCTGCGCGTCCCACATGTGCAGGTCGGTACCCAGCGAGTTGGACAGCACCAGTACCGGCGCATCGGCCGGTCCATCGAGTTGGTAGTTCAGTTCGCCCTCGGCGAGTTGTACAAAAGCCACAGCAGTCTCCTTCAGGCAGTCAACGCAGAATGTTCAGCCACCGCTCGCTCGACCCAGGTATGGGCCTGACCGAGGTAATGGGCGGGGTCCAGCAGACGATCGAGTTCAACAGCAGACAGCTCGGCGGTCACTTGCGGTTCGTCGCCGAGTACCGCGCGCAGGTGACGGTGTTCCGCCACGGCGCGCTTGCAACATTGTTCAAGCAGATGATGGGCGGTGTCGCGGCCGACCCGTTGGGCGAGGACGATGCTCACCGCTTCGGCCAGCACCAGGCCCTGCGTCAGGTCAAGGTTGCGGGCCATGCGATCGGCATCCACTTGCAGCCCATCGGCCAGCAACAGCGCCTGCTGCAACGCACCGGATACCAGGCAGCAAATCTCCGGCAGGGTTTCCCACTCGGCATGCCACAGGCCCAGGCTGCGCTCGTGTTCCTGAGGCATGGCGCTGAACAGTGTCGACAGCAGACCCGGCACCCGGGTCGCGGCACCGATCAGCACCGCTGCACCCACCGGGTTGCGTTTGTGCGGCATGGTCGAGGAACCGCCCTTGCCCGGCGCCGACGGTTCGAAGACTTCGGCGGCTTCGGTCTGCATCAACAGGCTGATGTCGCGACCGAATTTGCCGAGGCTGCCAGCGATCAAACCCAGCACCGAAGCGAATTCCACCAGGCGATCGCGCTGGGTGTGCCAGGGTTGTTCGGGCAAGCTCAGTTGCAGTTCGGCTGCCAGTGCTTCGGCAATCGGCATCGCGTGTTCGCCGAGGGCCGCCAGTGTCCCGGAGGCACCCCCGAATTGCAGCACCAGCAGTCGTGGCTTGAGTGCTTGCAGACGCTGGCGGCTGCGGGTCACGGCGCCGAGCCAACCGGCGATCTTCATGCCGAGGGTGACCGGTGTCGCATGTTGCAACCAGGTGCGCCCGGCCAGTGGCGTGGCGCTGTAACGCAAGGCCTGGGTCGCGAGGGTTTCCCCCAGTTGCGCCAGATCGCTTTCAATCAACACCAGCGCGCGGCGCAGTTGCAGCACCAGGCCGCTGTCCATCACGTCCTGACTGGTCGCGCCCAGATGCACATAGCGCTCGGCTTCGGCATCGTTCCTGGCGATCTGCTTGCCCAGTGCCTTGACCAGCGGAATCGCCGAATTGCCCGCTGTGGCAATCGCCTCACCGAGGGCGATGAAATCGTAATGCTCAGCCCGACAAGCCGCTTCGATCGGCGCGACGGCGGTCGGCGGAATCAACCCGACCCGCGCCTCGGCCCGGGCCAGGGCCGCTTCGAAATCGAGCATGGCCTGAACCCGGCCCTGATCGCAGAACACTTCACGCATATCGCGGGCAGTGAAATAAGCCTCGAACAATTGATTGCCCGGTCGCTGGTTCATAAACAGTCCCTGAAGGCGTGGGCCGGTCAGGCCCACGGGTAAAGATCAAAGATCGTGGTGCAGATATTTCGCCTGCTTCGGCAAACGCAGGCTGAACAGGAATGCCACCGCCATCATCACCGTCACATACCAGTAGAAGGAGTTCTCCATGCCCACGGCTTTGAGGCTCAAGGCCACATACTCCGCCGAACCGCCGAAGATCGCGTTCGCCACCGCATACGCCAGGCCGACGCCCAACGCGCGCACTTCCGGCGGGAACATTTCGGCTTTCACCAGGCCGCTGATGGAGGTGTAGAAACTGACGATCGCCAGCGCCAGGGTAATCAGCACAAAGGCCATGAACGGACTGCTGACGCTTTTCAGGCTCAGCAGGATCGGCACGGTGCACAAGGTACCGAGGGCGCCGAACCAGAGCATCGAGTTACGACGACCGATCTTGTCCGCGAGCATGCCGAACAACGGCTGCATGCACATATACAGGAACAATGCGCCGGTCATGATGTAGCTGGCCGTCTTGGCGTGCATGCCGGCGGTGTTCACCAGGTACTTCTGCATATACGTGGTGAAGGTGTAGAAAATCAGCGAGCCACCGGCGGTGTAACCCAACACGGTAATGAACGCGGCCTTGTGGTCGCGGAACAGGGCACGGATGCTGCCGGCGTCCTTGTTTTCGCGCATTTCCTTGCTGGTGGTTTCCTTCAGCGAACGACGCAGGAACAGCGAAATCAGCGCCGCCACCGCACCCACCACAAACGGGATCCGCCAGCCGTAGGCACGCAGATCGTCTTCGGTGAGGAATTGTTGCAGGATCACCACCAGCGACACCGCCAGCAACTGCCCGCCGATCAGCGTCACGTACTGGAACGAGGCGAAGAAACCGCGCTGGCCCTTGAGGGCGACTTCGCTCATGTAGGTCGCCGTGGTGCCGTACTCGCCGCCCACCGACAAGCCCTGCAGCAAGCGGGCGAACAGCAGCATGATCGGCGCCCAGACGCCGATGTCCTTGTAGGTCGGCAGGCAAGCGATGAGCAACGAACCGAAGCACATCATCAGAATCGAGATCAACATCGAATTCTTGCGCCCGTGCTTGTCCGCGACCCGGCCGAAGATCCAGCCGCCAATAGGCCGCATCAGGAACCCGGCAGCGAATACACCCGCTGTATTCACAAGCTGCACCGTGGGGTTGTCGGACGGAAAGAACGCTGGCGCGAAATAGATCGCACAAAAGGCGTAGACGTAGAAGTCGAACCATTCGACCAGATTGCCCGAGGAGGCGCCGACAATCGCAAAGATTCGCTTGCTGCGCTCTTCACCGGTGTAGTGCGCTGTAGTAGCGGTGGGGGTTGTCATTGGTTTTTCACTCTTTGGGGACAGTGACAGTCTAGACACACTTTGCAACAGTCCCGTTCCACAGAAACATTGGCAACACATAACCCCTGTGGGAGCGGGCTTGCCCGCGATGGCGGTGTGTCAGTCACCCTTGATGCTGGATGTGACTCAGTCATCGCGGGCAAGCCCGCTCCCACAGGTGAAGGGGTGTTCTCTCAATAATCGAAGAACACCGTCTCCGCATCAGTCCCCTGCAAAATCACATTCCACTGGTAAACACCCGCAGCATCCTGCTTCGCCAGCAAGGTATCGCGGCGTTCGGCAGGCACGCATTCAAGCAGCGAATCAGCCACATTGGCCGGCTCGCCATCAAAGTAGATCCGCGTCAGCAAGTGCTTCACCAACCCACGGGCAAACACCAGCACCACCAGGTGCGGTGCCTGAGTCGTGCCTTTGAGGCCTTGCACCGTGCCCGGCTTGATCGTGGTGAAGCGGAAACGCCCCTCGGCATCCACCGGCACGCGGCCAAAGCCTTCGAAGTTCGGGTCCAGGGGTTTGTCCTGATCGTCTTCGGGATGGTCGTACTTGCCGGCGGCGTTGGCCTGCCAGACTTCCAGCATGGCGTCGTTGACGACATCGCCGTTGCCATCGATGACCTGCCCGGTGATCGCCACGCGCTCACCCAGGGTTTGCTCGACGGTCAGGTTTTCGCGGTTCAGCCAGGTCAGGCCAATGTGATAGTACGGCCCGACGGTGTGGGACGTGGTCGCGTTCAGCGTCATCTTATTTCTCCATCGGCGTGGCTTCGCGGCCGCGCAGGACGATGTCCCAGCGATAACCGAGGGCGTAGGAAGGAATGGTCTTTTCCAGGTCGAAACTGGCGATCAGACGCTCTTTGGCACTCGTATCCGGTACGCAGTTGTAGATCGGGTCGTAGGCCAGCAACGGGTCGCCCGGGAAATACATCTGGGTGACCAGCCGCGTCAGGATGCTCGGCCCGAACAGCGAGAAATGGATGTGCGCCGGACGCCACGCATTGTGGTGGTTGCCCCACGGATAGGCGCCGGGCTTGATGGTCTGGAACTGGTACCAGCCATCGGCGTCGGTCACGGTGCGGCCGGTACCGGTGAAGTTCGGGTCCAGCGGTGCATCGTGCAGGTCGCGATCATGGTTGTAGCGACCGGCGGCGTTGGCCTGCCAGATCTCCACCAGAATCCCCGGCACCGGCAAGCCGTCTTCATCCAGCACACGGCCGTGAATGATGATCCGCTCGCCCTGCGGTTCGCCCTGGTGTTGAGCGGTCAGGTCGTTGTCCTTCTCGTTGATGCGCTCGGCACCGATGGTCGGACCGGTAATTTCCGACAGCGAGTGAGGCAAAAACACCAGCGGCTTGGACGGCGAGCGACGATTGGTGGATTGGTAGGCCGGGTGCAAGTAGTCCGGCTGAGTGCCCGCCTGCGGGCGACGGTAACCAGGCTTGTCAGTCATGGAGCATTCCTCAGTTCTTATTAGTCCAGGCGAGGTGTCAGACGCGTTCGATAGCCAACGCCAGACCCTGGCCGACGCCGACGCACATGGTTGCCAGGCCTTTCTTGCCGCCGGTTTTTTCCAGCTGATGCAGTGCGGTCAGCACCAGGCGCGCACCGCTCATGCCCAACGGATGGCCCAGGGCAATGGCGCCCCCGTTCGGGTTGACCTGAGCCGCGTCGTCCGCCAGCCCCAGTTCGCGCAACACCGCCAGACCCTGGCTGGCGAAGGCCTCGTTGAGTTCGATCACGTCGAAATCGCTGACAGCCAGGCCCAGGCGTTCGGTCAGTTTGCGCACCGCCGGGACCGGGCCGATGCCCATGACCCGAGGGGCGACACCGGCGCTGGACATGCCCAATACTTTGGCGCGGGCCGTCAGGCCGTGTTTCTTCACCGCGTCGCCGGACGCCAGGATCAACGCGGCCGCACCGTCGTTCACACCCGAGGCATTGCCTGCGGTAACGGTTTTGTCGGGACCGTTGACCGGTTTCAGCCTGGCCAGGGTTTCCAGGGAGGTGTCGGCGCGAGGATGCTCGTCCTGGCTGACGACCGTTTCACCCTTCTTGTGGGTAATGCGTACTTCGACGATTTCTTCGGCGAAAAATCCTGCGGCCTGCGCGGCGGCGGTCCGTTGTTGGCTGCGCAGGGCGAAAGCGTCCTGATCCTCGCGGGAAATTTCGTAGTCATCGGCGACGTTGTCGGCGGTCTGCGGCATCGCATCCACGCCGTACTGGGCTTTCATCAACGGGTTGATGAAACGCCAGCCGATGGTGGTGTCTTCTAGCTTCATGTTGCGCGAGAACGCCGCATCGGCCTTGCCCATCACGAACGGTGCGCGGGACATCGATTCGACGCCACCGGCAATCGCCAGCTCCATCTCGCCGCTGGCAATGGCCCGGAATGCGGTGCCGATGGCATCCATGCCCGAGGCGCAGAGGCGGTTGAGGGTCACGCCCGGAATGGTTTCCGGCAGGCCCGCCAGCAGCAACGCCATGCGTGCCACGTTGCGGTTGTCTTCACCGGCCTGGTTGGCGCAACCGAGGAACACCTCGTCCACCGCGTTCCAGTCCACCGATGGGTTGCGTTCCATCAGCGCCTTGATCGGCACGGCAGCGAGATCGTCGGCGCGAACCGCCGACAGGCCACCGCCGAAACGGCCGATGGGGGTACGAATTGCGTCGCAGATATAAACGTCACGCATCACGCTTCTCCAGGTGCTTGGCCATGGGCCGCGGCAGTGCGGGCTTCCAGATCGCGCAGTGCCTTGAGCTCGACGTCGGTCGGCTCGGCGGTGTTTTCAACGTGTTCGGCAAAACGAATCGGCCAACCCGTGGCAGCGGTCACTCGCTCGCGGGTCACGCCTGGGTGCAGCGCGGTGACCACGAATTCATGGGTGCCGGCTTCCGGCTCCATGATGCACAGGTCGGTAATGATGCCGACCGGACCGGCGCCCGGCAGACCGAGACGCTTGCGTGAATCACCGCCCTCGCCATGACCGACCGAGGTGATGAAGTCGAGCTTGTCGACAAAGGAACGCGCCGACTGCTTGAGGATGATCAACACGCTCTTGGCGGAACCGGCGATCTCCGGCGCGCCACCGGCACCCGGCAGACGGACTTTCGGCGCGTGGTAGTCGCCGACCACGGTGGTGTTGATGTTTCCGAAGCGGTCGACTTGCGCAGCGCCGAGGAAACCGACGTCAATGCGCCCGCCCTGCAGCCAGTAGCGAAAAATCTCACCCGTCGGGACCACGGTGTCGGCGGTTTCCGCCAGCTCACCGTCACCGATCGACAGCGGCAGTACGCTCGGCTTGGCACCGATCGGACCCGATTCGTAGATAAGGACTACATCCGGAGAGGACGTCAGACGTGCCAGGTTGGCAGCTTTCGACGGCAAGCCGATGCCGACGAAACACACCGAACCGTTCTTCAAACGGCGGGCGGCGGCGACGGTCATCATTTCATTGGTGGTGTAAGTCATTACTTCGCCTCCGAAGCAGCGGCCAGCTTGGCCTGGAATTCGCTGAAGTCAGCGCAGCCATGGATATACTCGTTGATCCACGCGGTGAAGGTTTCACGGTCGCGGGCAATCGGGTCCCAAGCCTGGTAGAAACGGTTGTCGCGCTCGTTGTAACCGTGAGCGTAGGACGGATGTGCGCCGCCAGGGACGTGGCAGACCGCGCTCAAGGCCCAGGTCGGCAGTACGCAAGCGTTCATCGGTGCATTGAGGTCGTCAACGATTTCTTCGACGGTCACGATGCAACGCTTGGCCGCCAGCGCGGCTTCTTTTTGCACGCCGAGGATGCCCCACAGCAGCACGTTGCCTTTGCGGTCGGCCTTCTGCGCATGAATCACGGTGATGTCCGGACGTACCGACGGTACGGCTGCCAGCACTTCGCCCGTGAATGGGCAGGTGACGGTCTTGATCAGCGGGTTGACCTTCGGCAGGTCGGAGCCGGCGTAGGCGCGCAGCACAGCGAACGGCAGCCCGGAAGCGCCAGCGACGTAGGCATTGGCCAGGTCGGCGTGACTGTGTTCTTCGATTTCCAGCGCGTGCGGCCACTGCTTCTCGACTGCATCGCGCAGACGGTGCAGAGAACCGACACCCGGGTTACCGCCCCAGGAGAAGATCAGCTTGCGAGCACACCCGGCACCGATCAACTGATCGTAGATCAAGTCAGGGGTCATCCGCACCAGGGTCAGGTCTTTCTTGCCCTGGCGAATGATTTCATGACCCGCCGCGGTAGGGATCAGGTGGGTGAAGCCTTCGAGTGCGACGGTATCGCCGTCGTTGACGAATTGCTTCACCGCGTCGTGCAGCGAAAGGATTTCAGCCATGGGGCAGGCTCCCGTTTTGTTATGAACCGACAGTGGTAGAAAAAGGCGCGATGCGCAGCGCCGGAATGACTGAAGAGTAAGCCCCTGAAATTTGTCAAACAATCCGATAATCGACTGAGTGTTCGTTTATCGCACAGATTGTTGTCTGCCTACCGTTCTGTGTTGCCTGCAAAAGATCGCAGCCTTCGGCAGCTCCTACAGGTGTACGCATTCCAATGTAGGAGCTGCCGAAGGCTCGGGCCGCGTTCGGACGATTTTTTTGGGACAGCGCTATTTCAAAGCCTGATCAGGTCGCATCCGCATGACTGACCATGCCCTTGATCACCACCGCCGTCGTCGCCACTGCCGCCGGAATCACCAGCGCCGTCAGCACCTGCTCGAAATTCCAGCCCAGGCCCAGCAACGTTGCGCCCATCCACGCACCGAGAATCGCGCCGAAGCGGCCAATCCCGAGCATCCACGACACGCCGGTTGCGCGACCCTGAGTGGGATAAAACCGTGCCGCCAGCGATGGCATCGCCGATTGCGCGCCGTTCACGCACATCCCGGCTACCAGCACCAGGGTCGCCAGTAACGTGATGTTGCCCAGGCTCTGCCCTACCGCGTAGGCAAATACCCCGGCCAGCAGGTAGAAAATGCCGATGACCTTGTGCGGATTGAACCGATCCATGGCCCAGCCCACCCCCACCGCGCTCAGCACGCCACCGAACTGGAACAGCGCCCCGATAAAGGCCGCCTGCTCCATGCTCGCACCGCTGTCACGCATCAGCGTCGGTAGCCAACTGGTCAACAGGTAAACGATCACCAGGCCCATGAAATAGGTCAGCCACAGCAACAAGGTGCCGGCGCTGTAGGTGCCGGAGAAGATCACCGCGAATACGTTGCGGGCCTTCACGGATTTCTGTTCCGGCACGCTGAAGCTTGAAGCCTGGGCAACGACCGTCGGGTCGATCGGCGCCAGGGTCTGGCGCACTTTTTCCGTACCGCGATTGCGCACGACCAGGTAACGCGCCGATTCCGGCAACCAGAACAGCAAAACCACCGCCAGGATCAGCGGCAGAATCCCGCCGATCAGCAGCAGGCTGTGCCAGCCGAACGTCGGAATCAGTTTCGCCGAGATGAATCCACCACCGGCCATGCCGAGGTTGAAGCCACAGAACATGCTGGTCACCAGCAGGGACTTCTTGCGCTCCGGCGTGTATTCCGACAGCAGGGTCGTGGCATTCGGCATCCCGGCGCCAAGCCCCAGGCCGGTGAGGAAACGCAGCACCAACAATTGATCGACGTTGGTGCTGTAAGCCGATGCCAGACTGAAGGCGCCGAACACCAGCACCGCGCCCACCAGTACGACTTTTCGCCCGAAGCGGTCAGCCAATGGACCGGAGCCCAGCGCACCGAAGACCATGCCGATCAACGCGGCACTCATCACCGGGCCGAGGCTGGCGCGGTCGATCCCCCAATCCTGGGACAGGGCCGGCGCGATGAAACCCATGGCCGCCGTATCGAGGCCATCGAGGAAGACAATCAGGAAACACAGGATCACCACTCGCCACTGGTAGCGCGAAATGGGTTGGGCATTGATGAAGGACTGCACGTCGAGGCAGTTGCCTACAGCAGACTGGGGTTGATTCATTATTCTTATTCCACGCAAGAACGCAGTCGGACAGGGAACCAGCCAAGGCTGGCGCTGCCGCGACATTAGTGATCCTGGTGAAAGAGCGTCAATTCGACAAACGCGACTCTGTGCGATTATCGAACAGCTTAGGCGAAAAGCTGCGCACTAAGATCACGGCTGGCGCTCAGCAGCCCCGGCAGGAAACGTTGTTCCAGCTCATTGCGGCTGACCCGGCCGGCGTGAGTACTGACATTCAAGGCCGCCACGACTTGCCCGGACGCGTCGTATACCGGAACGGCAATCGAGCGCAGGCCCTGCTCGAGTTCTTGATCGACGATGCACCAACCTTGCTGCCGCACTGCTTGCAGGCATTCGAGCAACGCTTCGGGGGTATGCAAGGTACGACTGGTCTTGGCCTGCAACTCCGCATGATCGAGGTACTCGCGCAACGAAGTGTCATCCAGCGCGGCAAGCAGAATCCTGCCCATGGACGTGCAATAGGCCGGCAGGCGTCCGCCCACCGACAAATCAACGGAAATCAGCCGTTGAGTGGTGGCGGAGCGGGCGATATACAGGATGTCATCGCCTTCCAGCGTGGCCATGTTGCAGGCCTCGTGAAGTTGCTCGCTCATGCGGTCCAGATAGGGCTGGGCGGACACTGCCAACGGTGTCGAGGACACATAGGCATGACCGAGGGTCAGCACTTTGGGCAGCAGCGAATAGGTGCGACCGTCAGTGGTGGCGTAGCCGAGCTTGATCAGGGTGTGCAGGCAACGTCGCACAGCGGCGCGGGGAATTTCCGTGCGATGGCTGATCTGAGCGATGGTCAGGTGCCGTTTGCGCTCCTGAAACGCTTGCACCACGGCCAGGCCACGGGCCAGGGACGTCATGAAATCAGGGTCACCGGTCATGGCCTGGATCCGCTTGGCCGGCGACGCAACGATTGGCGGCGCCACGGAGGCGAAGGCATTGCGCATTTGATCGTTCATATCAGGTCCTTTTCCCACACGGATCAGCGATTATTACAATCGGCTCCCGGCGTCCTGCACAAGCCATGGCGGCCAACACTGGGCGATTATCGAACGCACAGCCGATAATCGCAATCGATGGCCCCTGCCCCCGATGATAGCTCAGCGGATTTGCATCTTCCCTCGACGATTCACCCTTGCGCGGAATAGGCATAAGAGGGTAAATGTAATTGTCCTTACTTGACCGACTTAATGGCGCCAGAAAGACACCGCTGTAGGTGGGCGTTCTAGTTGGCCCTGAAGTTGCGAACAACAAAACAATCACATATGGAGAACCACTTTTAACGCGTTGGCGATAGTGTTCTTCGAATCGACCGCTATAATACAATTCAGTGGTGCACGGGGTTTTACTTACCGAGTTCACCACCCGGTAGCGCGATGTCCCATCGCTGCTGCCCGCAGCAAGCGCCAGACGCTCATTCATAGGCTACGACCTGGCGCTCGCTGGAACAGGAATCTGATGCTACGTCAGCTATTTGTCTCTGGTGCCGTGGCCGCCTGCAACATGGAAGTATTGATCGCAAATGCCCAGCAACGAAGCCTTCGCGGGTTTGGTCTTTTCGGCGAGCGCGACCAATAGGTTCAATGCAGCGCGTTTCACCAGAATTAATCTCATCTCAATCAGGTACTACCGTGACAAAAGACGAACTGCGCGCGGAACTTGAGCGCCAGGAACAACGCTACAAGGAAGTATACGGCGGGGAAGTCACCACCTACGCCGCTCAGCCAGAACCGGAACGCAAGCCTTGGCGTAAACGCGCCACCGTTCAGGATCAGGCATTCACTCAAGAACTGCAGAAAATGGAAAAGGAACTCAAAGCCGAAGAGCCGTGACAGTCTCGGCCGGATTCCTTTCAAGGGCCTGGTGTCTGCACCCGTTACAAGCGCGGTGTATAGATGTTGCCTTTTCGCGCCCGTTATCCGCGGGCAGCGGCTGCCTCACCCACCGGATGAGGTAAATGGCTTATGTCTGGCCCTCTTTACAGAAATTTCACACAAGCGTTGAAGTCTCTCGGTCCTACGAGAGAAAGCCTTGTGCCTGTGGGCTTTCCAAAGCAATTCAATGACTTGTAAAACCCGGCAAAACACGGGGGCCTAAGGTATTTTTACAATTTAATTCGTTGAAGAATGTTACCGATGAGCAGCAAGTGCATCGATTTCCGGTCTTTTCTGGCATAATCGCGCCCCCTTACGACCGGGTCAGAAAACCTTCATGATCGATTTATTCAGCGGACTGGATGCTTGGGTGCTTGTGAGCCTCTTGCTCGCCCTGGCCTTTGTCCTCGCCTTCGAGTTCATCAACGGCTTTCATGACACCGCTAACGCGGTGGCCACTGTTATCTACACCAAAGCCATGCCGCCTCATCTGGCGGTGTTCTTTTCCGGTGTGTTCAACTTTCTCGGCGTACTGCTGGGCGGGGTCGGCGTGGCCTACGCCATCGTCCACCTGTTGCCGGTAGAGCTGTTGATCAATGTGAACACCGGTCACGGGCTGGCCATGGTGTTCTCGTTGCTTGCCGCCGCCATTACCTGGAACCTCGGCACCTGGTATTTCGGCATCCCGGCTTCCAGTTCCCACACGCTGATCGGTTCGATTCTCGGTGTCGGCCTGGCCAATGCCTTGATCAACGACATTCCGTTGGCCGATGGCGTGAACTGGCAGAAAGCGATCGACATCGGCGCCTCCCTGGTGTTCTCGCCGATGGCCGGCTTCCTGGTCGCCGCCCTGATATTGATCGGCCTTAAATGGTGGCGTCCGCTGTCGAAGATGCACAAGACCCCGGAACAGCGCCGCAAGATCGACGACAAGAAACACCCGCCGTTCTGGAACCGCCTGGTACTGGTGATCTCGGCCATGGCCGTGAGCTTCGTGCACGGTTCCAACGATGGCCAGAAAGGTATCGGTCTGATCATGCTGGTACTGATCGGTATCGTCCCGGCGCAGTTCGTACTCGACCTGGGCAGCACGACTTACCAGATTGAACGGACTCGCGACGCGACCTTGCACCTGAGCCAGTTCTACAAGCGCAATGCCGATACGCTGGGTGAATACCTGGCCCTGGGCAAAAGCGTGGAAGGCGATCTGCCGGAGAAATTCCGTTGCAATCCGCAACAGACCGAACCGACCATCACCGCCCTGCTCGGCACCCTCAAGGGTGTAGCCGACTACCACTCGCTGCCGGCGGAAAGCCGTATCGAAGTGCGTCGCTACCTGCTGTGCCTTGACGACACCGCGAAGAAAGTCGGCAAGTTGCCTGGCCTCGCTGCCCGCGAAAAGGCTGACCTGGACAAGTTGCGCAAAGACCTGACCACCACCACCGAATACGCGCCGTTCTGGGTGATTCTGGCGGTTGCCCTGGCCCTCGGCCTGGGCACTATGGTTGGCTGGAAACGCGTGGTATTGACCATCGGCGAGAAGATCGGCAAGCAGGGCATGACCTACTCCCAAGGCATGTCGGCACAGATCACTACCGCGAGCCTGATCGGCATGGCCAACATCTTCAGCCTGCCGGTGTCCACCACCCACGTCCTGTCCTCGGGCGTGGCGGGCACCATGGTCGCCAATAAAAGCGGCCTGCAAGGCGGCACCGTCAGAACCATCCTGCTGGCTTGGGTCCTGACCCTGCCGGCAACGGTGGCGCTGTCGGCCGGCTTGTTCTGGCTGGCTTCCAAGGTACTCGGCAGCTGATACACCAGCGGCACAAAAAAGGCGCGTCCCGTGAGGTTCGCGCCTTTTTTATTGCCGATGTATTCATGCCGAACCGGTTCCCACCGCTCCTACACAGATGGGGCTTTATTGTCAGTCGGATATTTGCGGGCAAAAAAAAAGGCGACCGAAGTCGCCCAAAATGCCTTGCGTGCTCATTACATCCACAAAGACCTACGGCTTGCGCTTATGCGAGTCCTTCCAGATAAAAAATCCAAACCCTGCGAAAAACAGAACCATGAGGCCGACGGTCAGCACTCCGGCAATCACCACGTTGTCGAGAAACATGACGGCTCTCCTGCAGTTGCCCTGTTGCGATGGGGCTAAGGTAACCAATCAGGCAGAAGAGAAAATTGACCGGGATCAATGTCGCCCGAGACTGGGCGTAAAGGCGGGGGGAAATTGACCTGCATCAACCGATGCAGGGGACATCAACGCTTTTTCGGTTTGTTTTTCGGCTTTTTCTTCGCTTTACCCAACGGCATGGCCTGTTCAAATGCCTGACGCACTTCGTTCAGGCGTTTTTCGTTGAGGTCATGAACCCGCTTGGCGCGTTCAGTGTCGAGGTCGATCAGCTTGTCGTCTTGGCTCATGGGGCTCAGTACATCGCTTGGCAGGTTTGTCATCATAATGCGGTGTGAAGGCAACCCTGAACAACCATCACCTCAAATCTTGATATCAACCCACAAACCCTGACGCGGCTCGCCTTCAATCAGCGGCACGACCGGCACGGTGTTGTCGGCGTTGAGCTCGGTGCCGGGAATCGCCAGGTGGACTTCGACGCTTTCATCAGCTTCACGACGACGCTTTTCCCGCTCCTGCTTGCGACGTTGTTCCTCGCGCAATTGAAAGGCCGCCTCTTGCGGATCGTGTTGCTGCAGGTCGATCGTGCTTTCGCTGGAGCTTTCCTGCACCGCCACCACAGGCGGGATATCCGGACGCGGGCGGACCGGGTCGAGCTGTGAGGTGATCGGAACCGCACTCAAGGGGAGCATCGGTGGCAGCATAATGATGAGTCTCCTGTCAGCAGGCTGTCGGCTGCGCAGATGGCGACTTGAGCCATCGGTCGCAAACTGTGACCCGGTTGGCACGAATAGGTGCCCCGGCCTGCCCCCCTCGTCTGGGTAGTCTAAGGTAAATACCGTGAGTTTTATGAGAGTCCTTTGGCCCTGAAGCCCTCATTCCGTTAAGATAGCCCGCTTTTTCAAGGTGGGAGTCAGGCAGCATGGCGCAGCAGTATCAACCGGGGCAACGCTGGATCAGTGACAGCGAAGCCGAGCTGGGTTTGGGCACCGTTCTGGCACAGGACGGCCGCTTGTTGACCGTGCTCTATCCGGCCACTGGCGACACTCGCCAGTACGCGCTACGGAATGCGCCGCTCACTCGCGTGCGGTTTTCGCCGGGCGATTCGATCACTCACTTCGAAGGCTGGAAACTGACCGTACAGGAAGTCGACGACGTCGATGGCCTGCTGGTCTACCACGGCCTCAATGCACAGAACGAAGTCGTCACCCTGCCGGAAACCCAACTGTCGAACTTCATCCAGTTCCGCCTGGCCAGTGACCGCCTGTTTGCCGGGCAAATCGACCCGCTGCCCTGGTTCTCCCTGCGTTATCACACCCTGGAACACACCAGCCGCCAATTGCAGTCTGCGCTGTGGGGCCTGGGCGGCGTGCGTGCGCAACCGATCGCGCACCAGTTGCACATCGCCCGTGAAGTCGCCGACCGCATTGCGCCGCGGGTACTGCTGGCGGATGAAGTGGGCCTGGGCAAGACCATCGAAGCCGGCCTGGTGATCCATCGCCAATTGCTCTCGGGTCGCGCCAACCGCGTGCTGATCCTGGTGCCGGAAAACCTGCAGCACCAGTGGCTGGTGGAGATGCGCCGCCGCTTCAACCTGCAAGTCGCGCTGTTCGACGAAGAACGCTTCATCGAAAGCGATGCCTCCAACCCGTTCGAAGACACCCAGCTCGCGCTGGTTGCACTCGAGTGGCTGGTGGAAGACGAGAAGGCCCAGGACGCGCTGTTCGCCGCCGGCTGGGACCTGATGGTGGTCGACGAAGCCCACCACCTGGTGTGGCACGAAGACAAGGCCAGCCCCGAGTACACCCTGGTCGAGCAGCTTGCTGAAACGATCCCGGGCGTATTGCTGCTGACCGCAACCCCGGAACAACTGGGCCAGGACAGCCACTTTGCCCGTCTGCGCCTGCTCGACCCGAACCGTTTCCATGACCTGCAGGCCTTCCGCGCCGAGAGCGAAAACTATCGCCCGGTGGCCGAGGCCGTTCAGGAACTGCTGGACAAAGGGCGCCTGTCGCCTGAAGCGCACAAGACCATCCACGGCTTCCTCGGCAATGAGGGCGAGGCCCTGCTGACCGCGGTCAACGATGGCGACACCGAAGCCGCCGCCCGCCTGGTCCGCGAACTGCTGGACCGCCACGGTACCGGCCGCGTGCTGTTCCGCAACACCCGCGCCGCCGTGCAGGGTTTCCCGGAACGCAAGCTGCACCCGTATCCGCTGCCCTGCCCGGACGAATACCTCGAACTGCCGCTGGGCGATCACGCCGAGCTGTATCCGGAAGTCAGCTTCCAGGCCCTGCCGGACGCCAACGAAGAAGAACGCTGGTGGAAATTCGACCCGCGCGTCGAATGGCTGATCGACACCCTGAAGATGCTCAAACGCACCAAAGTGCTGGTGATCTGCGCCCACGCCGAAACCGCCATGGACCTGGAAGACGCCCTGCGCGTGCGTTCCGGCATCCCGGCCACAGTGTTCCATGAAGGCATGAACATCCTCGAACGTGACCGCGCCGCCGCCTACTTCGCCGACGAAGAATTTGGCGCGCAAGTGCTGATCTGCTCGGAAATCGGCAGTGAAGGTCGCAACTTCCAGTTCTCGCACCATTTGGTACTGTTCGACCTGCCGTCCCACCCGGACTTGCTGGAACAGCGTATCGGTCGTCTGGACCGGATCGGCCAGAAGCACATCATCGAAGTGCACGTGCCGTACCTGGAAACCAGCCCGCAAGAGCGGCTGTTCCAGTGGTATCACGAAGCACTGAACGCCTTCCTGAACACCTGCCCGACCGGCAACGCCTTGCAGCACCAGTTCGGCCCACGCCTGCTGCCGCTGCTGGAAAATGCCGACGATGGCGAGTGGCAAGCACTGATCGACGAAGCCCGCGCCGAGCGTGAGCGCCTGGAAGCCGAGCTGCACACCGGCCGTGACCGCTTGCTGGAGCTCAACTCCGGCGGCGCCGGCGAAGGTGATGCGCTGGTCGAGGACATCCTCGAGCAAGATGATCAGTTCACCCTGCCGATCTATATGGAAACCCTGTTCGACGCCTTCGGTATCGACAGCGAAGACCACTCGGAAAACGCCCTGATCCTCAAGCCGAGCGAAAAAATGCTCGACGCCAGCTTCCCCCTGGGCGACGACGAAGGCGTCACCATCACCTACGACCGCAACCAGGCGCTGTCTCGCGAAGACATGCAGTTCATCACCTGGGAACACCCGATGGTTCAGGGCGGCATGGACCTGGTGCTGTCCGGCTCCATGGGCAACACCGCTGTGGCATTGATCAAGAACAAGGCGCTCAAGCCTGGCACCGTGTTGCTGGAACTGCTTTATGTCAGCGAAGTGGTTGCCCCGCGCTCGTTGCAACTGGGCCGTTACCTGCCGCCAGCCGCCCTGCGCTGCCTGCTCGATGCCAATGGCAACGACCTGTCGGCCCGGGTCTCGTTCGAGACCCTGAACGACCAGCTGGAAAGCGTGCCTCGCGCCAGCGCCAACAAGTTCATCCAGGCCCAGCGCGATCAGCTGACGCCACGGATCAACGCCGGCGAAGAGAAGATCTTCCCGCGTCACGCCGAGCGCGTTGCCGAAGCACAGCGACGCCTGGCCGCCGATACCGACGAAGAACTGGCGCGCCTGACCGCGCTGCAAGCGGTCAACCCGACCGTGCGCGACAGCGAACTGATTGCCCTGCGCAAACAGCGCGAGCAAGGGTTGGCCATGCTGGACAAGGCGGCGCTGCGACTGGAAGCGATTCGGGTGTTGGTGGCGGGTTAAGCCCCCTGCTCCACCGCTAAAAAAGAAGGCCCGCAGCGATGCGGGCCTTTTTTTGCCTGCTTGATTGTTACGGAGTTGCTGATGACCTCTTCGCGGGCAAGCCCGCTCCCACAGTGTCCGTGTCGAGCACAGAATCCATGAACGCCACTGAACCTGTGGGAGCGGGCTTGCCCCGGGCGGCGATCCGACGATGGCGATCAGGCGGTCGCCGCAGCAACCCCAGGCTCAACCACCCCCACCAATCCATCCTTCATCCGCTTGGCATCACGCACAAAACACCGCGAAGCCAAAACCAGAAACACCATGGTGAAGAACAGCGCCACCGGAATCAGGTACATCGCGTCATGCAAGCCCACCGCCTTGAACGCCTCGGTCATCTGTTCGGCACCGGCCGACAGCATGGCGGTATGGGCAAAGTGATCGGACAGAGCCCCCACCACCACCGGCCCCAACCCACCACCGAGTAAATACAACCCGGCAAAGAACAGGGCCATGGCCGTCGCCCGCAGGCGCGGTTCGACCACGTCCTGAATGGCCGTGTATACGCAGGTGTAGAAGTTATAGGCAAACAACCAGCCCAGACTGAACACCGCCACAAACACCCCGATCTCGATCCGCCCCGAATGCAGGGCCCAGGCCGTGCACACCGTCGAGATGATCAGGCTGAAGGCCGCAAACAGCAGGCGACCATTGGCGATGCGCTGGTGGATCTTGTCGGCGACCCAGCCGCCCAGCGTCAGGCCGAACAAGCCGGTGACGCCGACGATCACTCCGGCCGCCACCGCTGCTTCCTGCAGCGGCATCAGGAAATAGCGCTGCAACATCGGCACCAGGAACGAGTTACAGGCGTAGGTCGCGAAGTTGAAGCACAGCCCCGCCATCACCAGCCACAGGAAGGTCGGTACCGCCAGTATGCGACGGATTGGCCGGTCCACACGCTCCTGCGAAACCTGCACGCTTTCCGCTGCGCCGCGTTTGGGCTCCTTGATGAAGAACATGAAGACCGCCAGGATCAGCCCTGGCACCGCCGCGATGAAGAACGGCGCACGCCAGCTGTCGAACGCCTTGACCATCCAGCCAATGGTGAAGAACGCGAGCAATAAGCCCAACGGCAGGCCGAGCATGAAAATGCCCATCGCTCGCGCACGGCGGTGGGCCGGGAACAGGTCGCCGATCAGCGAGTTGGCCGCTGGCGCATAACTGGCTTCGCCGATGCCGATGCCCATGCGCACGATCAGGAAACTCCAGAAGCTGCCCACCAGCCCGTTGACGGCTGTCAGCCCGCTCCACGCCGCCAGGCCCCAGCCCATCAGTTTGCTGCGCGAACCGGTATCGGCCATCCGCCCCAACGGCAGGCCGGCGATGGCGTAGACGATGGTGAATGCAGTGCCGATGATCCCCAGCTGAAAGTCGCTGAGGTGCCACTCCATGCGGATCGGCTCGATGATGATGGCCGGGATGGTGCGGTCGAAAAAGTTGAACAGGTTGGCCAGGAACAGCAGGAACAGAATGCGCCAGGCATTCGCCGCTTGGGTCGAGTTCTGCATGGGTCCGTCTCTTTTATTGTTATTGGGACATCACTGTCCCGGAGCCTGCAATCTAGTCAGGCCCGCTGGAGCTGTCTGTAATTATTCGTAAAGCTGATACCTGCCCATGGCAGCAGGCGCGGCCCATGCAACGAGTTATTACTGAAGGCACTGACGCTCATTCCGAAATCGCAGCAGCGGTCAGGCCTCCGAGTCTGGCTCGCGGTACAGCTGCACCAGCGTTGACGGGTCCTTTTCCAGAAAGCCCTGGCCCCCATGCAGGCGCATCAGTTGTGCGGCCAAGCCGCTGATGGGCGTGGCCGAGCCCTGTTCACGGGAAAACTGCACGGCGGCGTCGAGGTCCTTGAGTAGCGTGCGAACGTGCCATTTGACCGGTTCGAAACGACTCTCGGCCATTTGCGGCGCGAGTATCTGCAACGGCCTGGAGTCGGCGAAACCGCCGGCCAGGGCCTCGGCGATCAGGCGGGTATCGACGCCGGAACGCTCGGCCAACGCCACCACTTCGGCGATCACCAGCGCATTGCAGGCGACGATCATCTGATTGCAGGCCTTGGTCACCTGCCCTGCCCCGACGGCGCCCATGTGGGTCACGCGCTGACCGAGGCACAGCAGTAACGGCCGGACTCGCTCCAGATCCGTCGCTTCGCCGCCGACCATGATCGCCAGGCTGCCGGCCTCCGCGCCGACCACGCCACCGGACACCGGGGCATCCAGCCAGCTCATGCCGGTCTGGCTGATCAGCGTTGCCGCCATTTCGCGCGTCGCGGCAGGTTCCAGGCTGGAAAAATCCACCAGCAGTTGGCCGCTTTTCGCACCTTGCGCCACTCCCGCCGCGCCAAAAACCACCTCGCGTACCACTGAAGTATCCGCCAGGCATAACATCACTACGTCCGCGTGCTGGCACAACTCGGCAGGGGTGGCGACTTGTCGCGCGCCGGCCTCGACCAGGGGCGCGCACTTGGCTGGATTGCGATTCCACACGGTCAGCGGATAACCCGCCGCCAACAGGCGCCGACACAGGGGCAAGCCCATCAGGCCAATCCCGGCAAATCCAAGCGGCGGTAGCGCTGCCATCCTTTAGCCTCTCTCTGTTGATTAAAGTCGTCGAATACTGGCCACAAAACCCACTGCATTGCTCACAATCAGAAACAATTAAACAACCACAAGGCAGCGCAATAAACTGTTCCCGTTACGCGCACGTCACCCTGGCCAAGACCCTTCTGTGGCCTTTCTTCACGGCAACATGCCATCACGCTACTCACCTACACACTTTTATCCGGCGAAGCAGTGCACCAACAATGTGCACACCATCAGCTCGTCGCCCTTTCCTGGATCAGAATCCACGGCGAAACGACCACTGCCCACAGCTCGGGATCGCGTTCGAAAAGATCCAGCGCCCGCGTTTCAGACAGCTTGCCGAGCTGGTCGGCGGCCAGCCAGGCAGCCACTTTCTCACCTTCATCCGTGGCCACGGCCTCGGCAGCAGCGATCAGATCCAGGCCAGGATCGACCCATAACAGGGCACCCTTGGCGAAGAACGGCTCCAGCTCCTTCCAGGTAATAGATGCGGTTTCACCAAGCAGCTTGGCATAGAGGGTGCTAGGTTCTTGAGTCATGGGTCTGTCCGGAAAAGAAATCGTCGTCGTCATCATAACGTCGGTGGTCTGGCAGAAAAACCCGGATGCAATTGAGTGACCGATCGAAAACAGCAGGAAAGCCAAGGATTGCTGATACTTCAGCTATAACCCCGCCGCGATTCTGTCTTTTTCTTTCAATTAAGCGACACCCTCAGGTTTTGCCCCCTGGCGCCAGCTTCCCAGGCTGACAATCGGCGCTCTACACTGTACCGGTACAGTTGCCGGGGGCATTTCCGGAGGATATCGAAGATATCTGACCCGGTTCTGCTGCTACGGCGCCAGGACTATAAAAACTACAACAGTAAGAGTGGAGCACTATGACTAAGGCTACTAAGCAGATTTCCAAACTGTTTGCCGCTATGGTTCTGGCCGGGGTGGCCAGCCATTCGTTCGCAGCCGACACCATCAAGATCGGCATCGCCGGCCCTAAAACCGGCCCTGTAGCCCAATACGGCGACATGCAGTTCAGTGGCGCCAAAATGGCCATCGAACAGATCAACGCCAAAGGCGGCGTAGACGGCAAGAAACTCGTAGCCGTTGAATACGATGACGCCTGTGATCCAAAACAAGCGGTAGCGGTCGCGAACAAAGTCGTCAACGACGGCGTCAAGTTCGTGGTGGGTCACCTGTGCTCCAGCTCCACTCAACCGGCTTCGGACATTTACGAAGACGAAGGCGTGATCATGATCACCCCGGCTGCCACCAGCCCGGACATCACTTCCCGTGGTTACAAAATGGTGTTCCGCACCATCGGTCTGGACAGCGCCCAAGGCCCTGCCGCCGGTAACTACATTGCCGACTTCGTAAAACCGAAAATCGTTGCTGTTCTGCATGACAAACAGCAATACGGTGAAGGCATCGCCACCGCCGTGAAAAAAACCCTGGAAGGCAAAAACGTCAAGGTTGCCGTGTTCGAAGGCATCAACGCTGGCGACAAAGACTTCTCGTCGATGATCTCCAAGCTCAAGCAAGCCAACGTCGACTTCGTCTACTACGGCGGCTACCACCCGGAGCTGGGCCTGATCCTGCGTCAATCCAGTGAAAAAGGCCTGAAAGCCAAGTTCATGGGTCCGGAAGGCGTGGGTAACGACTCGATTTCGCAGATTGCCAAGGACGCTTCCGAAGGCCTGCTGGTGACCCTGCCGAAATCCTTCGACCAGGATCCGGCCAACATCGCCCTGGCTGATGCGTTCAAAGCCAAGAAGGAAGACCCGAGCGGTCCGTTCGTGTTCCCGTCCTACTCCGCTGTGACCGTGATTGCCGAAGCCATCAAGACTGCCAAGTCCGAAGACACTGCCAAAGTGGCTGAAGCCATCCACAAAGGCACCTTCAAGACGCCGACCGGCGACCTGAGCTTCGACGACAAGGGCGACCTGAAAGACTTCAAATTCGTGGTTTACGAGTGGCACTTCGGCAAACCAAAAACTGAAGCCAAGCCTCAGTAAGGCGTTGCCTGACTGACTGCCAACAAAGCCCACGGCGTGCCGTGGGCTTTGTTTTACGAATGTATTGGGCCGCGCTGGCGTGATCCGCCAGTCTCCCCACCTGAAAATCTCAAAACCGTCATCAGCGGTTCGCTGGCCAATCTCGAATTCGAAGTGGGTGCAGATCCATGGGGCTCGAGGGGGAAAATGACTCCACCAGTGAAATGCGTATCAGGTTTTTAGGAGCGCTGTAATGCCTGACATCTATCACTTTTTCCAACAGCTGGTTAATGGTCTGACCATTGGCAGCACGTATGCCCTGATCGCCATCGGCTATACGATGGTTTACGGCATCATTGGAATGATCAACTTCGCCCACGGCGAGGTGTACATGATCGGTTCGTACGTGGCGTTCATCGCCATCGCCGGGCTGGCCATGATGGGACTCGACAGTGTTCCGCTGTTGATGACCGCCGCTTTCATCGCGACCATCGTCGTGACCAGTGCCTATGGCTACAGCATCGAACGGATCGCCTACCGCCCTCTGCGCGGCAGCAACCGTCTGATCCCGCTGATTTCCGCCATCGGCATGTCGATCTTCCTGCAGAACACGGTTCTGCTGGCGCAAGACTCCAAGGACAAATCCATCCCCAACCTGATCCCCGGCAACTTCTCCATCGGGCCAGGTGGCGCACAAGAAGTGCTGATTTCCTACATGCAAATCGTGGTGTTCGTGGTGACTTTTGTCGCCATGCTCGGCCTGACGCTGTTCATCTCCCGCTCTCGCCTGGGTCGCGCCTGCCGCGCCTGTGCCGAAGACATCAAGATGGCCAACCTCCTGGGCATCAACACCAACAACATCATCGCCCTGACCTTCGTCATCGGTGCCGCGCTGGCGGCCATCGCGGCCGTGCTGTTGAGCATGCAATACGGCGTGATCAACCCGAACGCCGGTTTCCTGGTCGGCCTCAAGGCCTTCACCGCCGCGGTACTGGGCGGGATCGGCAGCATCCCCGGCGCCATGCTCGGCGGGATCGTGCTGGGGGTGGCGGAAGCTTTCGGTGCCGATATCTTCGGCGACCAGTACAAGGACGTCGTCGCGTTCGGCCTGCTGGTTCTGGTGTTGTTGTTCCGGCCAACCGGCCTGCTGGGCCGTCCGGAGGTTGAGAAAGTATGACTAGGAATCTTAAACAGGCGTTGTTCAGCGCCTTGCTGGTGTGGGCTGTCGCCTACCCGGTACTCGGTCTGAAACTGACCATCGTCGGCATCAACCTCGAAGTCCATGGCACCAGTGACGCCACATTGATCACCATCGCCGTGTGCTCGGTATTGATGTTCCTGCGGGTGTTGTTCGACCAGCAGATCAGCTCGGCCTGGCGCTCCTCGCCAAGCATGCCGATGATTCCGGCCAAGGCCAGTAACTTCCTGACCCTGCCGACCACCCAGCGCTGGTTCATCATCGCGTTGATCGCCGGCGCCCTGGTCTGGCCGTTCTTCGGCTCTCGCGGAGCGGTGGATATCGCCACCCTGGTGCTGATCTACGTGATGCTCGGCCTCGGCCTGAACATCGTGGTCGGCCTGGCCGGTCTGCTCGACCTGGGTTACGTGGGCTTCTACGCGGTCGGCGCCTACAGTTATGCGTTGCTGTCGCACTACTACGGCCTGAGCTTCTGGATCTGCCTGCCGATCGCCGGCCTGATGGCGGCCACCTTCGGCTTCCTGCTCGGTTTCCCTGTATTGCGCCTGCGCGGTGACTACCTGGCGATCGTGACCCTTGGCTTCGGTGAAATCATCCGTCTGTTCCTGCGTAACCTGACCGGCCTCACCGGAGGTCCGAACGGCATCAGCAACATCGAAAAGCCAACGTTCTTCGGCCTGACCTTCGAGCGTAAAGCGGCTGAAGGGATGCAGACCTTCCACGAGTACTTCGGCCTGGCCTACAACTCGATCAACAAGGTGATTTTCCTGTACCTGGTTGCGTTGTTCCTCGCGCTGGCGGCGCTGTTCGTCATCAACCGCCTGCTGCGCATGCCGCTGGGTCGCGCCTGGGAAGCGTTGCGTGAAGATGAAATCGCCTGCCGTGCGCTGGGTCTCAATCCTACGGTCATCAAGTTGTCGGCCTTCACCCTCGGTGCCAGCTTCGCCGGTTTCGCCGGCAGCTTCTTCGCTGCGCGCCAGGGCCTGGTAACGCCGGAGTCCTTCACCTTCATCGAGTCGGCGATCATTCTCGCCATCGTGGTATTGGGTGGCATGGGCTCGCAGCTGGGCGTGATCCTGGCCGCCGTGGTGATGATCCTGTTGCCTGAAATGATGCGTGAGTTCAGTGAGTACCGCATGTTGATGTTCGGCGCCTTGATGGTGCTGATGATGATCTGGCGTCCTCAAGGCCTGCTGCCCATGCAACGTCCACACATGGAGCTGCACAAATGAGCCGCGAGATCCTGAAAGTCGAAAATCTGAGCATGCGCTTCGGCGGCTTGCTGGCGGTCAATGGCGTGGCCCTGACCGTGAAGGAAAAACAGGTGGTGGCACTGATCGGCCCCAACGGCGCCGGCAAGACCACCGTGTTTAACTGCCTGACCGGTTTCTATAAACCGAGCGGCGGCAGCATCCTGCTGGACGGCGAGCCCATCGAAGGCCTGCCCGGCCACAAGATCGCCCTCAAAGGCGTGGTGCGCACCTTCCAGAACGTGCGGCTGTTCAAGGACATGACCGCGGTCGAGAACCTCTTGATCGCCCAGCACCGTCACCTGAACACCAACTTCCTGGCGGGCCTGTTCAAGACGCCAGGGTTTCGCAAGAGCGAACGCGAAGCCATGGAGTTCGCCGAGTACTGGCTGGAAAAGGTCAACCTCAAGGCGTTCGCCAACCGTCCGGCCGGCACCCTGGCCTACGGTCAGCAACGTCGTCTGGAAATCGCTCGCTGCATGATGACCCGCCCGCGGATCCTCATGCTCGACGAACCGGCCGCCGGCCTGAACCCGAAGGAAACCGAAGACCTGAAGGCGCTGATCAGCATGCTGCGTGAAGAGCACAACGTCACCGTGCTGCTGATCGAACACGACATGAAACTGGTCATGAGCATTTCCGACCACATCGTCGTGATCAACCAGGGCACTCCCCTGGCCGACGGCACGCCGGAACAGATCCGCGACAATCCTGAAGTGATCAAAGCCTACCTGGGGGAAGCGTAAATGCTGCAATTCGAAAACGTTTCCACCTTCTACGGCAAGATCCAGGCCTTGCACAGCGTCAACGTGGAAATCCGTCAGGGCGAAATCGTGACGCTGATCGGCGCCAACGGCGCGGGCAAATCCACCCTGCTGATGACGCTCTGCGGTTCGCCCCAGGCCCACAGCGGCAGCATCCGTTACATGGGCGAAGAGCTCGTGGGGCAGACCTCGGCGCAGATCATGCGCAAGAGCATCGCCGTGGTTCCGGAAGGTCGTCGGGTGTTTGCCCGTCTGACCGTGGAAGAAAACCTCGCCATGGGCGGGTTCTTCACCGACAAGGGCGATTATCAGGAACAGATGGACAAGGTCCTCGGACTTTTCCCACGCCTGAAAGAGCGCTTCGCCCAACGCGGCGGCACCATGTCCGGCGGCGAACAGCAAATGCTCGCCATCGGCCGGGCGCTGATGAGCAAGCCCAAACTGCTGCTGCTCGACGAGCCTTCGCTGGGTCTGGCGCCGATCATCATCCAGCAGATCTTCGACATCATCGAACAGCTGCGCAAGGATGGCGTGACGGTGTTCCTGGTGGAGCAGAACGCCAACCAGGCTCTGAAAATCGCCGACCGCGCATACGTTCTGGAGAACGGTCGGGTGGTGATGCAAGGCACCGGTGAAGCGCTGCTGACCGATCCTAAAGTGCGCGAAGCGTACCTGGGTGGTTGAGCCTTTGCGGTAACCAAAAAAAACGGCCTTCGGGCCGTTTTTTTTATGCCCGCCCCATTCCCGACAACACCACAATTCCCCTGTAGGAGCTGGCTTGCCAGCGAAAGCGGTGGATCAGTCAACATCTTCGTTGGATGTGAAGCCGCCTTCGCTGGCAAGCCAGCTCCTACAGGGGGTTGTGTAGTCAGTTAAAGCCGGTCCAACGCTTTCCCGCTGCGCCTGAACCCGTCGATCAAGTAATCCGCCAGCACCTGGGTGCGCTTGGGCAACCCCCCCTGATAGGGATGTACCAGATACATCGGCATTCTGCGGGTTTGATAATCGCGCAGGAGCCAGCGCAATCGGCCATCAGCCAATTCCGATTGCAGCAAATAGGAAGGCAAACGCGCAATGCCGGCACCGGCCAGTGCCGCTTTCTTCAGCAGGCTGTAATGGTTGCTGGCAAAGGGTCCCGAGACCCGCACCCGCAATAACTCATGTTGCTGATGATAAAGCCACTCTTCGCGGCCGCTGTAATGACTGTTGAGCAAACAGCGATGTTCAGCGAGCGCTTGAGGCGTCAACGGTTCGCCATACTGTTCGAGATACGCCGGGCTCGCGCAGGTCATCTCGTGCCAGGCCAGCAGGGGTCGGGCGACCAGACGCTCGTCATTGCCCACCTCGGAGCGAACCGCAAGATCGAAACCGTCGCGGGACAGATCACGATAGTCATTGCTCAGGTCGAGCTCGATCTGCACCTCGGGATAGGTGTGAGAAAATTCCAGCAACAAGCCGTCGAAGAAGGTTTCCCCCAGCGATACCGGAACCGTCATACGCACCGGGCCGGCCATATCGTCCTTCAATCGTGCCAACGCCTGACGCGCCCGTTCGACTTGTACAACCAGCGCCTGGGCTTGGGGCAACAGCGCCGCGCCCGCGGCGGTCAAACTCAAGCGGCGCGTGGTGCGTTGCAGCAAGACCACGGAAAACCTCGCCTCCAGCAGGCTGATGCGCTTGGACAACTGACCTTTGCTGCAACCCAACTGCTGCGCCGCCAGGGTGAAGCTCCCCGCTTCAATCAACACCGCAAACGCCGCCAGATCATCCATCTCGCTCATGGACTGTTTCCATTTGAAAACCAAAGGTTGCCTATTAGCGCGCTTATCAACAGAAAAAACCACTCCTAGACTGAGGCCTCTTTCAATTCTCCCCAGGATCAGCACCATGAAAATTCTTTTGATAGGCGCAGGCGGCACCATCGGTTCGGCGATCGACAAGGAGCTGTCCGAGCGTCACGAGGTCATCCGCATCGGTCGCAGCAGCGGTGATCTTCATGTCGATATCAGCGACAGCACCTCGATTCGCCAACTGTTCCAACAGACCGGCAAGTTCGATGCGCTGGTCTGCGCCGCTGGCAACGTGACCTTCGCGGCGCTGGATGAAATGACTGAAGACAGTTTTGCCCTGGGCCTGAAAGACAAGCTGATGGGCCAGGTCAACCTGCTGCTGATCGGCCGTGAATTCGCCAACGACGGCGCGTCGTTCACCTTCACCACCGGCGTGCTCAGCCACGACCCGATTCGCAGCGGCGCCTCGGCCGCCCTGGTCAATGGCGCTATCGACAGCTTCGTCCGTGCCGCCGCGATCGAACTGCCTCGCGGTCTGCGCGTCAACTCGGTGAGCCCTAACGTATTGGTCGAAGCCATGGACAAGTACGCGCCGTACTTCCGCGGCTACAAACCGGTGCCGGCGGCAGAGGTGGCGTTGGCCTACGCCAAAAGCGTGGAAGGCTTGCAGACGGGTCAGACGTTTCACGTTGGCTAAACCACAATCTGTAGGAGCCGGCTTGCTGGCGATGGCGCCCTCGAGATCGCCATCGCCAGCAAGCCGGCTCCTACAGGTTGATCGATGCACCCAAATGAAAGCCGGCGGGGTTGTGATGAACGGTCAGGCTGAGTAACGTGGCGGCACTTGTCTGGAGAACCAAAGATGCGTGTTGCCCGTTCCTTAGTCCTTGTTGCCCTGCTCCCGCTGTTCGCCGCGTGCCAATTGCTGGATGGCCCCCGTGAAAGCGCCTCCCACGCGGGGCAAACCCGCTTACAGGGCCAGTTGACGGCGGCCGACGGCAAGCTGTTGTTCCAGCCGTGCAATGAGCAGCGCAGTTACGTGGTCACCGACACCGGCGGCACCAGCATCCTGCAAGAGGCCGCCACATTGGCCGATGCCCGGGGCAAGTTGTTCGCCGACGTGCGTGGCCGGATCGTTGCCAATGGCGCCGATAGCCAATTCGATCTGCAGCAGCTGTACCGCGTCGAGCGCTCGGGCACCGCCTGTAACGATCCCGACTTCAAAAAGTTGATCCTGCGTGCTGCCGGCCACGGTCCCGAATGGAACGTGAAAGTCAGCGCCAAAGGCATGATCATCGACCGCGCCGGTCAGCCGCCATTGGCGGTGCCGTACGTTGAAGAGCAACTGGGCGATGGCCGCTTCAACCTCAGCACCGAAGCCAATAAGCAGCACATCGAGCTGTGGGTCGCGCCGCAACGTTGCGTCGACAGCACGACCGGCAGTGTCCAGCACATGAGCGCGGAGCTGCGCATCAATGGCAAGGTTCAGCGCGGCTGCGGGTATTTCGGCGGATCCCGGGACGACTGATCGTTTAAGCCTCACGGGAATGCGCCTTTGGGGCTTATAATCGCCGGTTTCATACGCCTTGGCGCAGTTGTGCGCCCCGCGAACCGGATCCCGTCATGTTACGAATCACCGAACTCAAGCTGCCGATCGACCATCCCGATGAAGACCTGCGCCCTGCCATCGTGCAGCGCCTGGGGATCGCCAGTGATGACCTGCTCGATTTCACCTTGTTCAAGCGCAGCTACGATGCGCGCAAAAAGTCCGCCGAACTGTGCTTCATCTACACCATCGACCTTAATGTTCGCGATGAACCGGCGGTGCTGCACACGTTCGCCGATGACCGTAACGTCAACGTGGCGCCGGATGTCAGCTACAAACCGGTGGGCCAGGCGCCGGCTGATCTGCAGCAACGCCCGATTGTCGTAGGCTTCGGTCCGTGCGGGATTTTTGCCGGGCTGTTGCTGGCGCAAATGGGCTTCAAGCCGATCATCCTCGAGCGCGGCACCGAAGTGCGCCAGCGCACCAAGGACACCTGGGGCCTGTGGCGCAAGAGCGTGCTCAACCCCGAGTCCAACGTGCAGTTCGGCGAGGGCGGCGCGGGGACGTTCTCCGATGGCAAGCTCTACAGCCAGATCAAGGATCCGAAGTTCATCGGGCGCAAAGTCCTGCACGAGTTCGTCAAGGCCGGTGCGCCGGACGAAATCCTCTACGTCAGCAAGCCGCATATCGGTACGTTCCGTCTGACCGGTGTCGTGGAAAACATGCGTGAGCAAATTCGCGCCCTCGGCGGCGAAGTGCGCTTCCAGCAACGTGTCACTGACGTCTTGATCGAGGATGGCCAACTGGTCGGCGTCGAACTCAACGGCGGCGAGCAGATCCATTCGAAACATGTGATTCTGGCGCTCGGCCACAGCGCCCGGGACACTTTTCGCATGCTTCACGCCCGTGGTGTGTTCATGGAAGCCAAGCCGTTCTCGGTGGGTTTCCGCATCGAACACCCACAGTCGCTGATCGACCGCGCGCGCCTGGGCAAGTACGCCGGCCACCCGAAACTCGGGGCTGCGGACTACAAACTGGTGCACCACGCCAGCAATGGACGTTCGGTCTACAGCTTCTGCATGTGCCCGGGCGGCACCGTGGTGGCGGCGACCTCCGAGCCGGGTCGCGTGGTCACCAACGGCATGAGCCAGTACTCGCGCAACGAGCGCAACGCCAACTCCGGGATCGTCGTCGGCATCACCCCGGAAGTCGATTATCCGGGTGGCCCGCTGGCCGGGATCGAGCTGCAGGAACGTCTGGAATCCCATGCCTTTGTGCTGGGCGGCAGCAACTACGAAGCGCCGGCGCAACTGGTCGGCGACTTCATTGCCGGCAAGCCGTCCACCGAGTTGGGCAGTGTCGAACCGTCCTACAAGCCGGGGGTTGCCTTGGGTGATCTGGCGCTGGCATTGCCGGCGTTTGCCATCGAAGCCATCCGCGAAGCGTTGCCGGCGTTCGAGAAGCAGATCCGTGGTTACTCGCTGCACGACGCGGTGTTGACCGGGATCGAAACGCGCACCTCGTCGCCGCTGCGGATTACCCGGAACGAGTCGATGCAGAGCCTGAACGTGAAAGGCCTGTTTCCGGCGGGTGAAGGCGCGGGTTATGCGGGTGGGATTTTGTCCGCGGGTGTCGATGGGATTCGGATTGCCGAAGCGGTGGCCCGCGATATCCTCGGCCTCGAGGCCTGACACGCATTCTTGGACACAACGTAAAACCTGTGGGAGCCGGGCTTGCCCGCGATGGCGGATTCAAATGCAACAGAGATGTTGACTGATCCACCGCTATCGCGGGCAAGTCGAATCGTCGCACCGCCGGCTCCCACAAGGGGCTTCAGCGTCTGAAAGATCTTAGATGTTGGCGCGCAACACCGTGTCCGGCAGCGGCTCGCCGCGCTCGACACTCGCCGCCACCGCGTCCATCAAACCACTCAACTCATACCCCTGGGCCTTGAGCCAATCCTGATCGTAATAGGTGGTCGCGTAACGTTCGCCGCCATCGCACAAAATCGCCACGATCGATCCCGACTCCCCCGCCTCCACCATCTGTCGGGCCGCCATCAAGGCGCCGATCAGATTGGTCCCGCTGGACCCGCCCACTCGCCGTCCCAAATGCTGCGCCAGGTAATGCATCGCTGCCAGTGACAGGGCGTCCGGCACTTTGACCATTGCATCGATCACCTTGGGTAAAAACGACGCTTCCACCCGGGGCCGACCAATGCCCTCGATTCGCGAACCGTGATCCAGGCGCAGGCTGGCATCGCCCGTCAGGTAGTAATCGAAAAACACCGAACGCTCGGCATCGGCGCAGAGCACGCGGGTGCAATGCTGCCGGTAACGTACGTAACGGCCGAGGGTCGCCGTGGTGCCGCCAGTACCGGGGCTGGAAATCAGCCAGCTCGGTTCGGGGTGCTGTTCGAAACGCATCTGCTGGAAGATCGATTCGGCGATGTTGTTGTTTGCCCGCCAGTCAGTGGCGCGCTCGGCGTAGGTGAACTGATCGATGAAATGCCCGTCGTGCTCGCGCGCCAGGCGTTCGGATTCGGCATAGATCTGCGTCGGATCATCGACCAGATGACTCTTGCCGCCGTAGAACCCGATCTGCTCGATCTTTTCCCTGGAGGTGGTCGCGGGCATCACTGCGATGAATGGCAATCCCAGCAAACGGGCGAAATACGCTTCGGAAATCGCCGTCGAACCGCTGGACGCCTCGATCACCGGCGCACCGGGCTTGAGCCAGCCATTACACAGCGCATAGAGGAACAACGAGCGCGCCAACCGGTGTTTCAGGCTACCGGTGGGATGGCTGGACTCGTCCTTGAAATACAACTCGATGCCCGCAAAACCCGGCAGCGGCAAAGGGATCAGGTGGGTGTCGGCACTGCGCTGGAAATCGGCTTCGATGATCCGGATGGCTTCGCGTGCCCACTGTCGGTTGTCGCTCATGGTGGTTTTCTCGTTGAGTCGGCCTTTCTTTAAGGCTCAGCAGACAAGCTTAGGAAAGATCCTACATCACGCACAGATACAGCTGAGGTTCAATACGCCCGGCAACTGCTAGGCTCAGCTCCGTGTCGACCACTAGCCTTGTAACGCTATATAACAAAAAAGAATATAACTTTTGTTTTAACAACTAACGGTACGGGTTAGGGTGTTCCACCTTTTGACCTCATCGATGGAGAGTGACCTTGCCTCTGCGTAGCACTTTCACGCGTTTCTTTCAGTTGGAAGCTGCCAGCGGTCTGTTATTGATCGCCGCTGCAGCCCTGGCTCTGATCATCAACAACTCTGCGCTGTCGTGGCTCTACAACGGCCTGCTGGATACCCCCGTGGTCGCCCAGATCGGCGCGCTGCAAATCGCCAAGCCCTTGCTGCTATGGATCAACGACGGGCTGATGGCCTTGTTCTTCCTGCTGATCGGCCTGGAAGTGAAGCGTGAAGTGCTTGACGGCCAGTTGTCGAAACCTTCGCAGATCGTCCTGCCCGGCGCGGCCGCCATTGGCGGCATGGTGGTGCCGGCGCTGATCTACTGGTTTCTCAACCGGGATAATCCGCCAGCCCTCAGCGGCTGGGCCATTCCGATGGCCACCGACATCGCCTTCGCCCTCGGCGTGCTCGCCCTGCTGGGCAAGCGGGTGCCGGTGTCGCTGAAACTGTTCCTGATGACCCTGGCGATCATTGACGACCTTGGCGCCATCATCGTCATCGCGATCTTCTATTCGGGTGCGCTGTCGACGCTGTCGCTGGCGCTGGCGGCCGCCTGCATCGTGGCGCTGATCGCGATGAACCGGCTCGGCGTGGTCAAGCTTGGGCCGTACATGATCATCGGTCTGATCCTGTGGGTCTGCGTACTCAAGAGTGGCGTCCACGCCACGCTGGCCGGCGTGACGTTGGCCTTCTGCATTCCGCTTCGCACCAAAAATGCCGAACCTTCGCCGCTGCTGACCCTGGAACACGCCCTGCATCCCTGGGTGGCCTACGGCATCCTGCCGTTATTCGCCTTCGCCAACGCCGGCCTGTCCCTGAGCGGCGTGACCGTCGAAAGCTTCACCCACGACGTGCCGATGGGCATCGCCGTCGGCCTGCTGCTGGGCAAGATGCTCGGTGTGTTCGGCCTGACCTGGCTGGCGGTGAAAATCGGCATCGCCACCCTACCCCAAGGCGCCAACTGGGGTCAGGTACTGGGCGTGGCAATCCTCTGCGGCATCGGTTTCACCATGAGTTTGTTTGTCGGCTCCCTGGCGTTTGTGCCGGGCGCCAGCGAATACGCCGGGATGGATCGGATGGGGATTTTGACCGGTTCGATACTGGCGGCGGTGATCGGGTATGCGGTGACGGCAGTGGCGAGTCGCAAGCACGCGCTTCAAACGGCTTAGCGCATACAAAAAATGTCCAAAACAAAAAACCCCGACCAGTTCACCTGATCGGGGTTTTCTTTTGCCTCATCCGGCTTAGTGCGAAACGCGGCTCGTGCCATCCACCGTGGCAATCCGCACACGTTCGCCAACACGGAACACTTCGTTTTCCTGAACCTGTTGCACGTAGGCGCGCATGCTGCCGTCGTCTTCACGGACGGTGATTTCCACGCCCTGGGTGCGGGTCAGGCCTTCTTCGGTCGCGGAACCGAGCAGACCGCCAGCAACGGCACCGATGACGGCTGCGACGATGCTGCCGCGACCGCCGCCGATGGCGCTACCGCCGACTCCGCCCACGACTGCGCCCGCGGCACCGCCGATCGGGGTCTTGGTGCCTTCGATTTTTACCGGACGCAATGCTTCAATGGTGCCCATGCGAATCGTCTGTACACGACGCGCTTCGTCACGGGAGTAGGAGTCACCGGTCAGGTTCGATTGGCAGCCAGTGAGCAACATCGCCATGGTGGAAAAGGAAGCAACCAACAGAACAGACTTACGCATAGCATCAACTCCAAAAAGACAGGTATTCATTAAACTCCGCAGCTTGACGCCTGTCACGGCATCGCCCGGATAAAATTGGTTTCATTCAGTTCCGGTACAGACGCCCTCGCGGACTCACCACACAAAAGCGGCAAATTCCGGGATCTGCCCCGCTGACTCAAGGATTGTCATGGATTATTTCATCATTGTCGTCACCACTGTCGCCGGCCTGTACTTCCATGGGTGGCTGTACGTGCGGATCAAGCGCTGGATGGACCGCGACCTGGCGTTGGCCCTGGCGGGCAGCGATGAGCATAAAAAAGCCTTCATGCTGCAGCAATTGGCAAATGCTCAGGCGCAGAAGATCAAGCGTCGGGACCTGCCCCAGTGGCTGGAAGCCGCTGCGGCAGGCTATCCCGGTCGGTAGACTGCTTAGGGTGCCAGACGTTCAAGAATCCAGTTGGCGCCGAGACGGTAGTTGAGGCGATCGTGCAGACGGCTCGGACGGCCCTGCCAGAATTCGATGCGCTCAGGCAGCAGACGATAACCGCCCCAATGCTCGGGGCAGTGCGGCTGAGTGTCGCTGAAGCGTTGCTCGGTGTTCTTGAGCAAGGCTTGCAGTTCGTCACGACCGGCAATCACGCGACTTTGCGGTGAAGCCCAGGCACCGAGTCGGCTGCCCAGTGGCCGGACTTGATAGTAGGCATCGGACTCCTCGGGCGTGACCTTCACCACCCGCCCTTCGATGCGCACCTGGCGCTCCAGGGCCGGCCAGAAAAAGGTCATGGCGGCAAACGGATTCGCCGCCAGGTGCTGGCCCTTGGCGCTGTCGTAGTTGGTGAAGAAGGTGAAGCCCTGCTCGTCCAGTCCCTTGAGCAGCAGAATGCGGCAATGCGGTCGACCGTCCTGATCGACGGTGGCCAGGGTCATGGCGTTGGCTTCCACCGGCGCCTGTTCGGTTTTCACCGCATCGGCAAACCACTGATGGAACAGCGCGAACGGCTCGGCCGGGGCTTGCGCCTCGGTCAGGCCGTCACGGGTATAGTCGCGACGCATATCAGCCAGGCCCTGGGTCATGGCGCATTCCTTTTGGTTAACGAATCACTTTTTTGCAGCATCGGCAGCGGCGACTTTCTTGTCGGCGGCTGCGGCTTTGGCCGGCGTGGTCTTTTTCACCGGAGTTTTGGCCGGTGCTTTCTTGGCTGGCGCCTTGGCAGCTTTCTTGGCAGGCGCCTTTTTCGCTGCCGGGACATCGGCTTTCTTCGCGGCTGGCGCAGGCGTGACCGGCGCAGCTACTGGCTTGACGTCCTGGGCGGCGACCAGGCGCATTGGCGCCGGCGCTGGCATGTTGTACTTGCTCAACAGCGCCACCATGGTGTTCTGCGGGGTCACCAGCAGTTCCACGCGACGGTTCAGGGCACGACCTTCATTGCTGTCGTTGGCAGCACGCGGGGCTTCGCCGCCCATGCCGCGCAGCATCAGGCGATCACGCTGCAAGCCGCTGAGACGGAAAATCGCGGCCACGGATTGGGCACGCTCCTGGCTCAGTTTCACGTTGGCCGGTGCCGCGCCCGACGTATCGCTGTGACCGAGCACCAGCACGGCAGTCTTTGGATCGACTTCGAGTATTTTTGCAACGCGAGTGAAGGGGCCGAGGGTCACAGGCAGCAGCATGGCCGGACGGTCAGGGTTGAACGAACCTTCTACCGGCGCGATGACCACCAGCACGTTTTCACGACGCTCGAGTTGCAGGTTGCTGTCCTTGATCGCCGTGCGCAGGCGTGGTTCATAGTCGTCGAGCCAGGCCTGGGTGACTTTCGGGTCAGGCATCGGCACGACTTTGGCGGTGCTTTGGTCCTTGCCACCGAACGGCCACCACCACTTGCCCCCTGCATCGGCTTGCGCCTTGGCCACTTCGACAGGTTTGGCTTCAGGTTTTACCTCCGGTTTTTTGTCCAGCACCTCTTCGGAGCCAAACGGCCAGTACCAAGGGTTGGAACTTTCAGCCTTGGCCACCGGCGCGGTTGCGGCAGGTTTCAGAGCGGCCGGGGCCGGGGCTGGAGCCGGAGCTGGATCTTTGGCGGCGACTTTGTCGGATGAGCCGAACGGCCACCAGCTGCTGCCATCCGAGTCATTTTGTGGGGTTTGTGCGCAACCGGTGATGGCGAAGCACAGGGCCAAGGCGAAGGTTTTATTGGATGACATTGGATTTCCACAAAATGAAGTAATGAAAAAATCAGTCCGGATCAACCCGGACAAACAGACGCTTTGAAAACATAAAGGCCTTTGGGTTCCGGCCCTGGAACCCTTGAGCAGGTTTTACAGACAAGTGGCCAGTACCCGCACCAGCTTTTGCGCCCTGGGATCCATCAAGACGTACGGCCCCAGGGTGTTTGTCACAAAACCGAAGGCCACGTCGTATTCCGGATCGGCAAAACCGATGGAACCGCCCGCACCCGGATGGCCGAAGGCGCGAGGGCCAAGGCCGTAGGTCGCGTTGGCGACGTCCGGTTGATCAAGCATGCAACCCAGGCCGAAACGGGTCCGGGTCAGTAAAGTCTTGTCTTCGCCGAGGCTGTGTTCGCGGGTCAGCTCGTCGAGCATGTCGCTTTCCAGCAGGCTGCCATCCAGCAGGCCGGCGTAGAACCCGGCCAGGCTGCGGGCATTGCCGTGGCCATTGGCGGCCGGCTGCTGCATCCGGCGCCATTCCGGTTTGTTGGTACTGGTCATGATCGAAGGCGGGTTGGTGAACGCTCGCGTGCTCATCGCCGTCGGTTCGCGCATCGTCACTTGCAGCAGACGCTGGGCCGCGGCATCGCCGACGTTGCCCTTGCCACGGGCGATGTGCGCCACGCGGTGAAATTCTTCGTCCGCCAGGCCGACATGGAAATCCAGCCCCAGCGGCTTGGCAACGCGTGCCACGATGGACTCGCCCGGTCCTCGACCGTCGGCACGCCGCAATAGCTCGCCGACCAGCCAGCCATACGTGATTGCGGCGTAACCGTGACCTTCCCCTGGCGTCCACCAGGGCGTTTCGGCGGCCAGGGCATCGACCATGGTTTGCCAGTCATAAAGCGCTTCGGGCGCCAAGGGTTCGCGCAGCGCCGGCAGACCGGCCTGGTGGCAGAGTAACTGGCGCAGGGTCACGGACGCTTTGCCGGCGGCGGCGAACTCGGGCCAGTAGCGGGCAACCGGAGCATCCAGTTGCAGCTTGCCTTCGGCCACCAGTTGCAGGGCGGTCACGGCGGTAAAGGTCTTGGTGCAGGAGAACAGGTTGGCGAGGGTGTCGCTGTGCCAGGCTTCGGTGCCATCCTTGTCGGCGCTGCCCGCCCAAAGATCGACCACGGTTTCACCGCCGACCTGGATGCACAACGCGCCGCCACGTTCCTGGGGATCGTCGAACAACGCCGCGAACGCCTCACGCACCGCTTCGAACTTTAGATCGTAATAACCCTGAATCAGCACCCGCAACTCCCTTGGACAAACGCACTACAACGTGGCCCGCATTGTTCCAGCCATTGAGACTTTTGGGAACAGGGGCGGGCTGGGCGGTCAAATCAAGAACCAGATTAAAATCAAAGGATCGCAGCCTTCGGCAGCGCCTACATTGGACCGATGTCACCCTGCAGGAGCTGCCGAAGGCTGCGATCTTGATGATTTCAAATATTAATGGCCATCGGCCGAATGCCCACCCGCCTGGCCAGCGCCCTGCCCCGGACCCTTGCCGGCGTCGCCCTGCCTGCCGCCTGCGGCATCCTGGCTGGCTTTCTCCGCCTCGGCTTTGCCCTTCTCGACCTCTTTACCCCATTGATCGACCATCGCCAGGTTGCTCTTGCGCACACTGTCGACGAACCCCTGGAACGGCAGGTCGGTAATGCCCACCAGACCAAAGTGACCGTTCTCGCCATCCTGCAGACGCCCGGTCACCGGTTGATCGAGGTACTGGAACCAATGCACCCCGACAATCGACGGTTCGCTCATCGCCTGTTTGAGGAAGTTCGCGTAGGCCGGCCCGCGGTCTTCTTCTTTGGCCAATTGCGTCACGCCTCCCCAGAACGGGCCCCGATCCGCGGAGCCGAAGTTGAACTCGGTGATCAGCACCGGTTTGTCCAGGCTGCGCAGCGCGGCGAAGTCATAGCCGTCCTGCGGTTGCAGGGTATACATGTTGAAACTCAGCACGTCGCAATACTGGGCGCAGGACGCCACGGCTTCCGGCGTGCTGATGGCGAAGCGACCGCCCAGCAACAGCTGATTCGGCGCATGCCACTTCAACGAGTCGGAAATGGTCTTGAAGTAGGTGTCGGCGAAGACCTTCTGGAAGTACTTGAAGTCGGCTTCGATTTCCGGGTGTTCAGCGCTCGGCAGTGGCGGCACGAAGCCCGGGTCTTCCATCAACTCCCAGGCCGGCAGATCAATGCCCCAGGCTTTGGACAGGCCTGCCTGGTTGCGGTACTTGTCGCGCAGTTGCTTGAGGAACGCGCGTTTGGCCGGCACGTCGGTGGTCATTTTCAAGGTGCCATAGGCCAGTGCGTAACGGGCTTTCGGGTCGTCGCCGGGACCGGCCCAGGCCAGTTCGTTATCGGCGAAGTAGCCGATCAGCCACGGATCGTCGCGATGGTCGCGGGCAGCGATGGCCACGGCACGTTCGGTGGCCATGGCGAACCGCGGGTCGAACGGGTCGGGCATGCCACCCCACCAGTCGTTGCCGGTGCTGATACTGGCGTAATCGCCGACGATCGACAGCGGCAAGGTGTATGGCATGCGGTCGGCGTTGGCCAGTATCGGAGCACTCCAGTTACCGACGGTGTTGAAACCCCAGGCTTGCAGACGATCAAGCGCATGGCTGGCCCATTGCTTTTCATCGACCAGCGCTTTGCAGGGTTGGGCGACGGCTGATTTCTCAATAGTGGCTTCAACAGTGGCTTCGACGGCGTCGGACTTGGCGGCTTCGGCAACTCCGGCCTTGGGCTCGGTAGCCACGGCTGCGGCAAGTTGCTCGGCGCCCTTCTCGACAGTCGCCGGGTCCGCGTCGGCCTTGGCCGCTTCGGCAACCCCGGCCTTGGTGTCGCTGCCCAGGGCACAAGGTTCGCCATACAGGCGCTGCAGGTTGGCCCCATAGAAGTCGTACCAGCGACCGGTGTTATAGCCACGGCCCTGATCGGCACCATTGCCGCCGCGGTTATCGCCTTCACCATAGTGGCTGGCCAGCAGTTCGTCGGGTTTGGGCAAGGATTCGAACATCCATTCGCGTCCGGCGATGTAGGTCCGATTGACGTCCGGGGTCACGGTGTTGACCCCTAGCGAGTAGAACGGATGCCCTTCGGGCGTCACCAGGTACCAGCGACCGTCACGTTTCTCGGTGCGGAAAAAGCCACTGGCCTTGAAGACCGGGCCTTTGTCCCAGCCTCCGAACGTGTCCAACGACGATTTCCGACGCTCGGCCAGCCAGGTTTTCAGCTGTTGCTGTTCTTTGGCCGCAGCGCTTTTGAGTTGTTCGTCGTTGCCGATCTTCTCTGGCCATTTGGCGCGGGTGGACTGCCCGTAAGCGTCCACCAGGCCGCCATAAGCCGCTTTGGTCACCGCTTCGCCTTCCTGCACACCGAACCGCTCAAGCAGGATGCTCTGGGCGACTTTCGGCTGATCCATCGACAAGGTCACCGACACCACCTGGCTGCGCTCCAGTTCACCCGCGCTGCTGGCCAGCAATACGCGCTGACCGTCAAAGGTCATCGGCATCGGCGGCCCGGCTTTCATGCCCAGGCTCAAGGGCGTAAACGGCTGCAGCGGCACGAGCAAGGTTTGCGCAGGGCCGGCCGGCAGATCGACTCGACTGACCAGGGTCTTGCCGTCGTTGCTCTGGATTTTGACGTACAGGGTCACGGCCCAATTCATCGCGCTTTGAATCCGCAGGCTCATGAAGCCCGACTGCGACCAGTCCCAGGCACCGGTTTGCGGGCTCAGGCGCAAGGTGGGCTGCGCCACCGGGTTGAACGTCACCCGCCGCAACACTTCGCCTTCGGCCGTTTGTTCGGCGTTGGCTTGCGGCAGGCTGGCGTCCTGAGTCGCCACCTGGACCACGTCGGCGGGGCGCACAAAGTTGAACAGCGTCTGTTGGCCGGCAGGCGCCGCCAACACAGGGGCTGCAAACATCAGGGCGAAAACGGCAGGTAACGAACGGCGCAGCGAACGGCGAATCATGAGAACGAAATTCTCCCTAACGACCTTCAATGGGCCAGTGGAAAAGCGATAGTAGAGAGATAGACAACGCGGTGGGCAAAATTGCCCACCGGTGTTTCAGGAAATTTCACGACGGAATGGCGGCAACGCATTGAGGATCGCCTTGCCGTAGCGCTGGGTCACCAGGCGCCGATCGAGCAAGGTGATGGTGCCGCGGTCTTCTTCGGTACGCAGCAAGCGACCACAGGCCTGGACCAGCTTCAGCGAGGCATCCGGCACCGAGATTTCCATGAACGGATTGCCGCCCCGGGCCTCGATCCATTCGGCCAGGGCCGCTTCGACCGGGTCATCGGGCACCGAGAACGGAATCTTCGCGATCACCACGTGCTCGCAATAGGCACCGGGCAAGTCGACCCCTTCGGCGAAACTCGCCAGGCCGAACAGCACGCTGGAGTCGCCGCCATCGACCCGTGCCTTGTGCTTGTTCAGGGTTTCCTGTTTCGACAGGTTGCCTTGAATGAACACTTGCTTGCGCCAGTCGCGATCCAGGCCGTCGAACACGTCCTGCATCTGTTTGCGCGAGGAGAACAGCACCAGGGTGCCGCGCGAGCCTTCCACCAGCGCCGGCAAGTCACGGATGATCGCCGCGGTGTGGGCCGGCGCATCACGCGGGTCGGCTTTCAGGTCCGGCACCCGCAGCACGCCAGCGTCGGCGTGATGGAACGGGCTCGGCACCACTGCGGTCACGGCTTTTTTCGGCAGGCCGGCGCGCATGCGAAAACGGTCGAATGTACCGAGCGCGGTCAGGGTCGCCGAGGTCACCAGCGCGCCGTAAGCCACGTTCCACAGATTGCGGCGGAGCATTTCCGCCGCGAGGATCGGGCTGGCATTGACCTCGATGTCGAACAGCGAACCGCTTTCAGCCAGGGTCAGCCAGCGGGCCATGGGCGGGTTTTCTTCCGGGTCCTCGGCGGTGAAGGCGGTCCACAGCTCCCAATTGCCCGAAGAACGGGACAACAGGCTGCCAAACAGCGGATACCACTCTTCCGCCTGGTTGCTGGCGATGCCGATGTTGACCTCGCCGTCCATGCCTTCCTTGAGCAGTTCGGTCAGCCGGGTGAACAGGTCGGTCAGACGGGCAAAAGCCTTCTTCAGCTCGACGCCCATTTCGCGCATGTGCTCGGGAATGACCCCGCCGACGAAACGGTGGCGCGGGCGCTCGCGGCCTTCGACGTCTTCACCGGGCTTGAAATCGGCGACCTGCTCGCAGGCGGTGAACATGAACTGCTGCTGGGTCTTGATCTCTCGCGCCAGCTCCGGCACCTGTTCGAGCAACTTGCCCAGATCCCCCGGCAGCGGGTGCTGGGCCAGGAGTTTGGTCAGGTTCTTGGCGGTGGCTTCCAGCCAGTCGGCGGTGGAACGCAGGCGCGTGTAGTGGGCGAAGTGGCCGATGGCCTTGTCCGGCAGGTGATGGCCTTCGTCGAAAACGTAGATGGTGTCGCGTGGATCGGGCAGTACCGCGCCGCCACCCAGGGCCAGGTCAGCCAGGACCATGTCGTGGTTGGTGACGATGACGTCGACCTTGCCCATGCCTTCGCGGGCCTTGTAGAAGGCGCACTGGCCGAAATTGGGGCAATGGCGGTTGGTGCACTGGCTGTGATCGGTGGTCAGGCGCGCCCAGTCGGCGTCTTCCAGGGCGGTGGACCAACTGTCGCGGTCGCCGTCCCACTTATTGCCCGCAAGCTTCTCGATCATGCTGGTGAACAGCTTCTGGCTGGCCTCGTCGACCTCGATCTTGAAGCCTTCTTCTTCGAACAATTGCGCCGTGGCCGTTTGCGCATGGCCTTCCTGGAGCAACATGTCGAGTTTGGACAGGCACATGTAGCGCCCGCGCCCCTTGGCCAGGGCGAAGCTGAAATTCAGCCCGCTGTTGCGCATCAGGTCGGGCAGGTCCTTGTAGACGATCTGCTCTTGCAGGGCCACGGTGGCCGTGGCGATCACCAGGCGTTTGCCGGCAGCCTTGGCCGTGGGGATGGCCGCGAGGCTGTAGGCCACGGTTTTACCGGTACCGGTGCCGGCTTCCACCGCGACAATCGCGGGGTCGCCACTGCGCCGGCCTTCGTCGTCGGTGTCGATGGCACCGAGGACCTTGGCAATTTCGGCGATCATCAGGCGTTGTCCGTAGCGCGGCTTGAGGCTCTTGGCTTCGAGAAAACGCGAATAGGCGCCCTGGATCGTGGTTTTGAGTTCGGTGCTGATCATGGATTGTCGGGCGCAAAAAACGCTGGATAAATTTTCAGTGGTTCGGTTCGGTCGCTATCATACCCCGCTAATTAATCCCGCGCAGAACGGAGTACCTCAATGACACCTTTTGGCATCGTTTATACCCTGCATGTCCTGTCCGCCCTGGTCTGGGTCGGCGGCATGTTTTTCGCCTGGATGGTCTTGCGCCCCGCCGCAATGAAGGCGCTGGAGGGGCCTGCCCGGTTGAAACTGTGGGTCGAAGTGTTTCAAGGATTTTTCCGCTGGGTCTGGGTGGCGGTGGTGCTTTTGCCGATCAGCGGCGTGGGCATGATTCATCTGCAGTACGCCGGGTTTGAAGCCGCGCCACGTTATGTGCAGGTGATGATGGGCTTGTATGTGGTGATGACTGCGCTGTTTATCCGGATCCAGGCGTTGATGTTGCCTGAGTTGCGCGTTGCAGTGACGGCGCAGGATTGGCCGACGGGGGCAGCGGTGCTGGGGAGGATTCGCCGGTTGGTGGGGATCAATCTGATCGTCGGGCTGGTGCTGGTGGCGATTGCTGCGGCGCGGCCGATGTTTTGAGCAATACACGGCCAGTGGCGAGGGAGCTTGCTCCCGTCGGCCGGTCCGCGTTCGGGCGCAGCAGTCGTAAACCGGTTACCGCGTATCTTCTGAAAAAACACGGTCGCCGGTGTTGGGGCCGCTTCGCGCCCCAGCGGGAGCAAGCTCCCTCGCCACAGGGGTTCTGGGTCGTTGTTACAAGCGCTGGACAGTCACCGAACCTTCCGCACCCGCAGGCCCTGGCTGGCCATCAGCTCCAGGACGCCCGCTCTTGCCGCCATCGGCCTTGTACACGAAGCAGCCCTTGGCCTTGCCACCCGCACCCGGCTTGCCGCCAAGTCCGGCCATGCCACCGGCACCGCCGGCGACCTGGACCTTGATCTGTTGCGCCGGGTAATCGCGCGGCAATTCCAGCCGGACCAGCGCACCCGATGCCCCCGGCTGGCCGTCGCTGCCATTGGTGCCATCGGCTCCGCGACCGGCCTGGCCCCAGGTGCAACCCGGTGCCTGCCCGTTGGCCCCATCCAGACCGACAAACCCCGGTGCGCCGGCGCCACCGCGAGCGTCTACCGACAATTGCGGCGCATCAAGCGTCTTGATCTGCAACGTCAGGTTGCGCCCGGAACGGGCAGCCTTGAGGAAGGTGCCCGGCGCACCGCGAGCGGTGATCTGGCTGCCTTCGGCCAATTGGGCACGACTGACTTTCAGCGCCAGTGCCTGTTCGCTGGGGACGATCGCGATCCGCGCTTCGCGCCCCAGGTGCAGTTGGTCGACGCTCACTTCGGTCACGTTCGAGGGGATGAGCAAAGTGCCATAATCGGCCACTTCCAGGCGTTCCAGGTGCAAGGTGCTGGCGGTGTTGGGCAAGCGCATCAGCGAGTTGGGTTCGACGCTTACCACCTGAGCGCAGGCCAATGGGCTGACAAGTGCGGCGAGCAGACAGAGTTTACGCATGGGAAGCCTTCGATACGGTAGGAGCCGGAATGGTTTGCAGGTGGTAAACACCGAAAAAGAGGACCTTCAGGCGATCACGCCAAGGGTGGGCGCGCCCTCTGAGGGTGCGAAAGCAGAACACCGCCTCCAACAGATGAAGGCCTGCCAGCAGGCTGCCGGCCATATTGACCAACAGGTGCAGCGGATAGACAAACGGCATGAGCAGGTTAACCAGCACTACCAACCAGAACAGCAGGGTCAACAGCTTCCCCAGCCACCAGAACACCTTCATACGCTCACCCGTTGAGAATTATTCTTTGCACGCACAGTAACGGCTTCCACACGGGATAAGCCAGAGGGCAATGGCAAATTCTTCAGGAAGGTGCCGAATGGCCGCCGGATCGACCATGATGACTGTCCGACGGCTCTATTACGGGCTTAAGCGATTGATGTGCTGTCGGTATGACCGATCACCTTGATGCTCACCACATCGGCGTTTTGCGGTTTGCTCATCAGCGAATCCAGTTCGCCTTGCGCAGAAGGCGTCAGGCTGGACTTTTAAGAACACTCATGGTGAAAGCTCCTGTGTTACCGGCCGATGCCGGTTACACAGGAGTAAAGACCCCCATCCGCGACTGCACCCTAGCGGTTGATTTTGATCTCGGTGCGACGGTTCAGTGCACGGCCGTCAGCGGTTTTGTTATCGGCCACCGGCTGGCTTTCACCGGCACCGGCAACAGATACGAACTCGCTGCGGGGTACACCTTGGGAGATCAGGTATTCGACCACCGAATGCGCCCGACGGTCCGACAGTTTCTGGTTGTAGGCATCACTGCCTACACTGTCCGTGTGACCGGTGACGGTCAACTGGGCAGTGCTGGACTCCTGTTTCAGGCGAGTGGCGATTGTGTTGAGTACCTCTTTATCAGAAGGGGTCAGCGTGGCTTTGTCGAACTGGAAATGAACATCGCGAATGACGATGACTTCTTCCTTGACCACAACGACCTCTTCGACCACTGGCGCAGGCACCGGTGGAGGGCAACCGTCGGCGTCGACCCGTACGCCTCTAGGCGTACCCGGGCACTTGTCGCGGCTGTCCGGCACACCATCGCCGTCTTCGTCGCCATCACCGTGAACCCAGCAATAGGCCGCAGCCGTGCCGCCGATCAGCAGCGCGCCATAGCCTGCCCATGCCGAACTCTCGGTCGCGCCAAGACCCGCACCAACGACACCACCGACCGCCGCACAGGTCGGCCAGTCGGTCTTCTGCAAACCTGCGCAACCAGTCAACACACTGGTTAGCAGAACCAAGGGTAATGCTGTGCGAACTATGCTCATCGAGTTTTCTCCTGAGGGATCGGCTTGAAACCGATTCTAGGGAGTAAAGACCCCAGCATTAATCTCCGCCAGCCATAGGCCAGTGCTGTTGGGTCCCGTGTTCGCGGCTGATCGACACTTTTGACTGTATCCAGCTCTATATCTGGACCTGTGGGCAGGCTAGTCTTGGCGCTCTGATTGAGGATATTCGATGATTGCAGGTATTTCTCCGCGCACGCCCCAGCAGGCGCTGGCCGCATTGCTCGATCGTTACGCCCCGGCGCGTCTGTTGCTGATTGGCGCCAGCGAATTCCCCGCGCTTGAAGCTTTCAAGCTCGCCCATCCGGACACCTGCGTGGCCCATGCGGCACCTGGACCGTTGCCGGACGAACTGGCGGCACGCCGGTTTGACCTGGCGCTGGTGGTCGATTGCCTGGAACATTTGCCCAAACGCGATGGCCTGAATCTGTTGGGTGGGATACGCAACCTCAATGCCAGCCGCATCGCGGTGCTGGCGGACTTGCCGGCCAGTGGCTGGCAAGAGACCGACTTCTTCTCCCTGGCCCTGCAAGCCAGCGAACGCTTCCAGCGCGACGAACAGGTGCTGACCCTGTTTACCTATGATCTGCTTGACTACAAACAAGTACCCGACTGGCTCAATTCGCGGTTCTGGGCCAATCCGGAAAATTTCGGGAAATATTGGTGGTAACGCAATGAGTACATCTATTTGTCCTTGCGGCAGCGGTACCCTGCTTGACGCCTGCTGCGGTCATTACCATGCCGGGCATCCGGCGCCTTGTGCCGAAGCCTTGATGCGTTCGCGCTACAGCGCCTATGTGCTGGGCCTGATCGATTATCTGGTGGCGACCACCCTGCCCGCGCAACAAACGGGCCTGGACCGGCAGTCCATCAGCGACTGGAGTGCCCAAAGCACCTGGCTGGGCCTGGACGTGGAAAGCTCCGAGGTCCTCGGCGGCCAGCCGGAACACGCGTTCGTCACCTTCACGGCGCGCTGGCACGACGGCGGTGGCGAACACAGCCACCGCGAACGCTCGTCGTTCGTGCAGAACACCGGCCGCTGGTACTTCATCGATCCCACCGTGCCACTCAAGGCCGGACGCAACGATGCCTGTCCGTGCGCCAGCGGGCAGAAGTTCAAGAAGTGTTGTGCGGGGTATTTCGCCACTTGAGGTAACGCCAAAAGATCGTCCGAACGCGGCCCGAGCCTTCGGCAGTCCCTACAGGTTTACGCCAATCCAATGTAGGAGCTGCCGCAGGCTGCGATCTTTTGGGGCTAGACTGGGGTTCAAGGGAGAACACGACCATGATCACCCGACGGCTCGCATTGAATCTGCTCGCCCTGCTCCTGTTTCCGGGGCTTGGCGGTTGCGCGTCCTGGTTCGGCGACGATCTGCCGGAACCACAGGTACACCTGGTCAAGGTCGAAGTCGTCCAGGCCAAACTGATGCAGCAACGATTCCTCCTGTACTTTCGCGTCGACAACCCCAATGACAGTGACCTGACGGTGCGCGGCCTCGAATACCGGATTCACCTGGGCGACCTGCTGCTGACCGAAGGCGAGCACGAACACTGGTTTACGGTCGGTCCCAAGCGCAGCGCGTACTTCAAGGTGCCGATCCGCACCAACCTGTGGCCCAAGGTCCGGGACGTGGTGAAACTGCTGAAGAAACCCGATCAGCCCATCCCCTATCGACTGGAGGGTGAAATGGAAACCGGTTTATTCATCGCGCACTACGTGCACCTGGCGCGCAATGGCGTGATAATCCCCGCCGATTTAATTCCGGAGCAACTTCGATGACCCAGCAACCCCATGTCCATGGCCCTGACTGCAACCACGATCATGACCATCACGAGCACCATGATCACGACCATGGCCATGTCCACGGCCCGAACTGCGGCCACGCCCACCAGGAACCGGTGCGCAACGCCCTGAAAGACGTCGGCCGCAACGACCCTTGCCCGTGCGGCAACGGCAAGAAATTCAAGAAATGCCACGGGGCTTGAGGTTTCGGGCGGGGATTATCTTCGCCTGTTGAATCGCTATCGCGAGCAAGCTCGCTCCCACAGGGGCCTGCGACCGAGCGAAATAACCTTGCCCCCCGCTTGCACACCCTCCTCCTGCTCACTAACGTAGCGCCTTTAATGACGCTACCCCCGCAGGAGCTTTGCCATGGCCTCGCCAGCCCTCATACATTTTCTTCCCCGGTTCGGCGTTGCCGCAGCAGTGGCCGGTGTCTTGAGCCTGACCGGTTGTCAGACCAGGAACACCCAGGACACCCTCCCACCGACCGCCGGAGTGCAACCGCTCAAAGGACTGGCGCAGAACGTTTCGGTGCGGCGCAATGCCATGGGCGTGCCGTTGATCGAAAGCAACAGTTTCCATGACGCGCTGTTTTCCCTTGGCTATGTGCACGCTACAGACCGCGTCACCCAAATGGTGACCCTGCGCCTGCTGGCCCAGGGCCGCCTGTCGGAGATGTCCGGTCCGGACCTGCTGGACGCCGACCGCTACATGCGCGCGGTCAACCTGAAGAAAAGCGCCGACGAGCTGTACAAAGCGTCTTCGCCGCGCCTCAAGCGCTTTTTCGAAGTCTACGCGCGTGGCGTCAACGCCTACCTGTTCCGCTACCGCGACAAGCTGCCGGCGGATCTCGCCGCCACCGGCTACAAACCTGAATACTGGAAACCGGAAGACTCGGCGCTGATTTTCTGCCTGTTGAATTTCAGCCAATCGGCCAACCTGCCGGAAGAAATTGCCTCGCTGATGCTGGCGCAAACCGTCACCACCGACAAACTGCCGTGGCTGACACCTTCCGCTCCCGATGAAAAACTGCCGGTGGCCGAAGCCGAAAAACTTCAAGGTATCAAGCTCAACGGGCAGGTTCCGGGCCTGGCTGAAATCAGCAAAGCCACCGCCCAACTGTCCGATCTGAACCTGTTGGGGGCCACTTCATCGAACAATTGGGCGATCGCCCCGCAACGCAGCCGCAGCGGTAAAAGCCTGCTGGCCAGCGACAGCCATGGATCGCCGGGCGTGCCGTCCCTGTTCAGTTACGTGCAGATTCGCGCGCCGAAGTACCAGGCGTCCGGCGTCACCATCGCCGGTTTGCCCATGGTGCTGAGCGGTTACAACGGCAAGGTGGCCTGGAGCATGACCTCGGTCATGGGCGATAACCAGGACCTGTTCCTGGAAAAAATCAAACGCCAGGGCAACGGTCTTTCCTACGAGGTCGGCGGCAAATGGCAGCCGGTGATCGTGCGTAACGAAAGCTATTTCGTCAAAGGCCAGCGGCCGATTCGCGAAGCGGTGTACGAGACCCGCCATGGCCCGCTGCTCAACAGTGCCCAAGGCACCACGCTGGCCAACGGCTTCGGCCTGGCCTTGCAGACGCCGAATTTCACCGACGACAAGACCCTGGATGCGTTTTTCGACCTGTCCCGGGCGCAGAACGTCGAAAAAGCCTCGGATGCCAGCCGCGAAATCCGCGCCATTACCCTGAACCTGGTCTTTGCCGACGCCCGCAACATTGGCTGGCAAGTCACCGGTCGCTACCCGAACCGTCGCGAAGGCGAAGGCCTGCTGCCATCCCCGGGCTGGGAAGGCCGCTACGATTGGGACGGTTACGCCGATCCGATGTTGCATCCTTATGACCAGGACCCGGCCCAAGGCTGGCTCGGCACCGCCAACCAGCGGGTCATTCCCCATGGCTACGGCATGCAACTGTCCAATTCCTGGTCGGCACCGGAACGTGGCGAACGCATGGCCGAACTGGCCGGCGCGGGCAAACACGACACCCGCAGCGTGATCGCCATGCAATACGATCAGACGACGACCTTCGCCGCCAAGCTGAAAAAAACCTTCCAGGCACCCGGCATGGCCCAACCGCTCAAGCAAGCCATTGAAGCGCTGCCGGACGCCGATCGTGGCAAGGCGCGCGAGGCGTACACCCGCTTGATGGCGTTCGACGGCAAACTCAGCCCGACCTCCGCCGACGCAGCGATCTACGAACTGTTCCTCCAGCAAAGCACCCGGCAGATCTTCCTCGACGAACTGGGCCCGGAACACAGTCCGGCGTGGAAAGCCTTTATCACCAACGGCAAGTTGTCCTATGCCGCCCAGGCCGATCACCTGCTGGGGCGCGAGGACAGCCCGTTCTGGGATGACGTTCGCACGCCGCACAAAGAAGACAAACCGGCGATTCTCGCTCGCAGTCTCGCGGCGGCTATCAGCGCAGGCGACAGTCAGTTGGGTGGCGATCACACCGCCTGGCAGTGGGGCAAACTGCACCGCTACGAATGGAAGAATGCCAGCGGCCAGACCGTGCGCGGTCCGCTGCCGGCGGGTGGCGATCACACCACCCTCAACACGGCGGCGTTCACCTGGGGCCAGGATTTCAACACCACCCTGGCACCGACCATGCGCTTGATCGTCGACTTCGGCCTGGCTGAACCGCTGATGGGGCAGAACAGCACAGGCCAGTCCGGCAACCCGGCGAGTCCCAATTACCTGGACAGCATCGATCCGTGGCTCAAGGGCCAGTACATGAGCTTGCCGATGCAGCCGCAGAACTTTGACAAGGTGTATGGGAGCAAGCGGTTGACCCTGACACCAGGCAAATAACCCCTTCCCATGTGGGAGCGAGCTTGCTCGCGATAGCGGTCTGTCAGTCACCATCATTGGTGTTTGTCAGGGCCTCATCGCGAGCAAGCTCGCTCCCACATGGAATGTCACTTGCCCCATGAATCCCGATAGAACTTCTCGCCTCGCGCCAACCTCCATAGCTAACAAATCCCCCATTTTTGGTAACAAACATGGACCTTGTTATCGCCCGCCCCGAAGGCTTGTACTGCCCCGCCGGGGATTTCTACATCGACCCCTGGCGCCCGGTCGAACGGGCGGTCATCACCCACGCCCACGGCGATCATGCCAAAGGCGGCAACCAACACTATCTGGCGGCGGCTCCCGGCGAAGGCATCCTGCGCGCGCGCCTGGGGACGGAGATCAACCTGCAAACCCAGCCTTACGGCGTACCCCTGACTCACCAAGGCGTGACCCTGAGCTTTCATCCCGCCGGGCATGTGCTCGGTTCGGCCCAGGTACGCCTGGAATACGGTGGCGAAGTCTGGGTCGCTTCGGGGGATTACAAGATTGAACCCGACGGCACCTGCGCACCGTTCGAACCCGTGCGCTGCGACACCTTCATCACCGAATCGACCTTCGGCCTGCCGATTTATCGCTGGCAGCCTCAGGCGCAGGTCTTTGCCGAGATCAATCAGTGGTGGCAAGCCAACGCCGCCGCCGACAAGGCCAGCGTGCTGTTCTGCTACGCCTTCGGCAAGGCCCAGCGCATTCTCCACGGCATCGACGCCAGCCTCGGCCCCATTCTGGTGCATGGTGCAGTGGAACCGTTGAACCGGGTGTATCGCGAGAGCGGTGTTTATCTACCGCCGACGATCTACGCCGGCGAGTTGAAAAAGAGCGACCCCATGATACGCAAGGCGTTGGTGCTGGCCCCGCCTTCGGCTGGCGGCAGCACCTGGATGCGACGCTTCGGGGACTACAGCGACGGCTTTGCCAGCGGCTGGATGCGCCTGCGCGGCACACGTCGGCGGCGCGGCGTGGACCGTGGCTTCGTGTTGTCCGACCACGCCGACTGGCCGGGTCTGCTGTGGGCCATCGAGCAAACCGGTGCTGAACGGGTCATGGTCACCCACGGCTCGGTCGGGGTCTTGGTGCGCCACCTGCGCGAGCAAGGGCTCGATGCGCAGAGCTTCAACACCGAGTACGGCGATGACGAGGAAGAGAGCCCGATCATCGAGCCGGACATCGCCGAGGTACTGACATGAAGGCCTTCGCCCAGTTGTACGCCGAGCTCGACGCCACGACATCGAGCAATGCCAAACTGGCGGCGATGCAACATTACTTCGCTGAGGCCGCGGCGGAAGATGCCGCCTGGGCGGTTTACTTTTTGTCCGGTGGACGCCCCAGGCAATTGGTGCCGGTGCGCATCCTGCGCGAACTGGCGGTGAAATTTTCCGGCCTGTCGCCGTGGCTGTTCGAGGAGAGTTATCAGGCCGTCGGCGACCTGGCGGAAACCATCTCGCTGGTGCTGCCCGAAGCGCCCCACAGCTCCATCGACGGCTTGGCGGTGTGGATCGAAGACAAGCTGCTGCCACTGCGTGGCGCGCCCCCGGACGTTCTCGCCGAACGGCTTCCCGGGCTTTGGTCGCAACTGGACCGCCCCAGCCTGATGCTCTGCATCAAATTGATCACCGGCAGTTTCCGGGTCGGCGTCTCCAAATTGCTGGTGACCCGCGCCCTGGCATCCATGGCGCACCTGGACAGCAAGCGCGTGGCGCAACGGCTGGTGGGGTATACCGACCTGTCCCACCGTCCGAGCGCCGCCAGCTATTTGAAGCTGATCGCCGCCGAATCGTCCGACGAGCATGCCCAACGGGGAGGCCAGCCCTATCCGTTTTTTCTGGCCCATGCGCTGTCACAGCCGGTCGAAGAGTTCGAAGCCCTGCTCGGCCCCGCCAGCCACTGGCAAGTGGAATGGAAATGGGATGGCATCCGCGCCCAGGTGGTCAAGCGCGACGGTTGCCTATGGATCTGGTCGCGCGGTGAAGAGCTGGTTACCGAGCGCTTTCCCGAACTCGATAGCCTGGTTCATTGCCTGCCTGACGGCACCGTGATCGACGGTGAAATCGTTGCCTGGAAAACCGCACGACCGGACACCGAGGATGCCTTCGATCCGCAAACGCCAGCCGCACCCGCGGTGCAACCTTTCGCCCTGCTGCAACAGCGGATCGGTCGTAAAACCCTCGGCAAGAAAATCCTCGACGAGGTGCCGGTGGTCGTTCTTGCCTACGACTTGCTGGAATGGCGAGGCGAAGATTGGCGCAATCAGCCTCAGGTCAAACGCCGCACTCAACTGGAACAGGTGATCAGTTCCTGCGCCAACCCCGTCCTGCTGCCTTCGCCCGTGCTCACGGGAGAAGACTGGTTCGATCTCGCCCGGCAACGGGAAGCCTCCCGCAGCCTGGGTGTCGAGGGCATGATGCTCAAGGCCAGGGATGCGCTGTATGGTGTCGGTCGGACCAAGGACATGGGCGTCTGGTGGAAATGGAAAGTCGACCCGTTCAGCGTCGATGCCGTGCTGATATACGCCCAGCGAGGCCATGGCCGCCGGGCCAGTCTCTACAGTGACTACACCTTCGCCGTCTGGGATGCTCCAGCCGATGCCAGCGAGCGCACGCTGGTGCCGTTCGCCAAGGCTTATTCGGGATTGACGGACGAAGAAATGCGCCAGGTCGACAGCATCGTGCGCAAGACCACTGTGGAGAAGTTCGGGCCGGTGAGCAGCGTGAAACCGAGCCTGGTGTTTGAGCTGGGGTTTGAGGGGATCGCCTTGTCCAAGCGTCATAAAAGTGGGATTGCGGTGCGGTTTCCGCGGATGTTGCGGTGGCGGCAGGACAAAACCGTCGAAGAAGCGGACAACCTGGGGACACTCCAGGATCTGCTCAGCTGACCCAGTCCCTGTCGGGCTGACACGTCCCCTGTAGGAGCTGGCTTGCCAGCGAAGAAAGTTAACGATGACACGTTTATGCTGGATTAACGCGGTACCTCCAAGTGCTTCGCTGGCAAGCCAGCTCCTACGAAAAGCAGAGGCCATGAACACTGTTGGTGCAGCCTTTTTCCAACGCCCGTTTTCGTGCATAAATCCCTCCACGACATTTCCTGAACTACCTTTTAAACGCTTGTTCGGGACTCTGGTTCGGAAATTGCTACTTTCATAGGGTCTTACGCTTTCCAGTAACAATAATTCTGCGCCACAAGCGCTCATATTGGTTTTTAGGGATTGAAGAATGAAAAAAGCATTGCTGACCCTTTCTGCACTGGCGTTGTGCATGGCAGCCGGCTCCGCGCTGGCCAAGGAATACAAAGAATTGCGTTTTGGCGTTGACCCTTCTTATGCGCCGTTCGAATCAAAAGCGGCCAACGGTAGCCTGGTGGGCTTCGACATTGATCTGGGGAACGCGATCTGCGCCGAGTTGAAGGTCAAGTGCAAATGGGTCGAAAGCGATTTCGACGGAATGATTCCGGGCCTGAAGGCCAACAAATTCGACGGTGTGATCTCTTCGATGACCGTCACCCCGGCTCGCGAAAAAGTCATCGACTTCTCCGATGAGCTGTTTTCCGGCCCAACCGCTTACGTGTTCAAGAAAGGGGCGGGCCTGAGCGAAGATGTCGCTTCGTTGAAGGGCAAGACCATAGGCTACGAGCAAGGCACCATTCAGGAAGCCTACGCCAAGGCCGTGCTGGACAAGGCCGGGGTGAAAACCCAGGCCTATCAGAATCAGGATCAGGTGTATTCCGACCTGATGTCCGGTCGCCTCGACGCGGCGATCCAGGACATGCTGCAAGCCGAACTGGGCTTCTTGAAGTCGCCAAAAGGCGAGGGCTACGAAGTCAGCAAGCCGGTCGACAACGAATTGCTGCCATCCAAAACCGCTATCGGTATCTCTAAAGGTAACAAAGACCTCCAGGCACTTTTGGATAAAGGTATCAAAGCGTTACACGACGATGGCACCTACGCCACCATTCAAAAGAAACACTTCGGCGATCTGAATCTGCACAGCGGCAAATAATGCCCGGCGCCCATTTCGCGATGGGCGCTTTTTTCATCCGATCAGGTTGCTGATTTATGTTCGAAAACCTCCTGCAAAACCTGGGGCTCTCAGCCTTCAGCCTCCAGGGCTTCGGTCCGTTGCTGATGGAAGGCACCTGGATGACCATCAAATTATCGGTGTTGTCACTGTTGCTGGCCGTATTGCTCGGCTTGCTCGGTGCCAGTGCCAAGCTGTCAAAAGTCAAACTGGTGCGGATCCCGGCCCAGCTCTACACCACGCTGATCCGCGGCGTACCGGACCTGGTGCTGATGCTGTTGATCTTCTACAGCCTGCAAACCTGGTTGACGACTTTTACCGACTTCATGGAATGGGAATACATCGAGATCAACCCGTTCAGCGCCGGGGTTATCACTCTGGGCTTCATTTATGGTGCGTATTTCACTGAAACCTTCCGTGGCGCGATCCTCGCGGTCCCACGAGGCCAGGTTGAAGCCGCCACCGCCTATGGCCTCAAACGCGGCCAGCGTTTCCGAATCGTGGTGTTCCCGCAAATGATGCGCTTCGCCTTGCCCGGTATCGGTAACAACTGGATGGTGATGCTCAAGGCTACCGCCCTGGTCTCGATCATCGGCCTGGCCGACCTGGTCAAGGCGGCCCAGGACGCCGGCAAAAGCACTTATCAACTGTTTTATTTCCTGGTGCTTGCCGCGCTGATTTACCTGCTGATCACCAGCGCCTCCAACTTCGTCCTGCGCTGGCTCGAACGCCGTTACGCCGCCGGTTCACGGGAGGCCGTACGATGATCGAGCTCTTGCAGGAATACTGGAGACCCTTTCTTTATACCGACGGCTACAACATCACCGGCCTGGCCATGACCCTGTGGCTGCTCAGCGCCTCGATCTTCATCGGTTTCCTGGTGTCGATCCCGTTGTCCATCGCCCGGGTTTCACGCCTCGCCTACATTCGTTTGCCGGTGCAGTTCTACACCTACCTGTTCCGCGGCACGCCGCTGTATATCCAGCTGCTGATCTGCTACACCGGTATCTACAGCCTGGCGGCCGTGCGGGCCCAACCTGTACTCGATGCGTTCTTTCGCGATGCCATGAACTGCACGATCCTGGCATTTGCCCTGAACACCTGCGCCTACACCACGGAGATTTTTGCCGGGGCGATCCGCAGCATGGCCCATGGTGAGGTCGAAGCGGCCAAGGCTTACGGGCTGACAGGCTGGAAGCTGTATGCCTACGTGATCATGCCGTCGGCCCTGCGTCGCTCGTTGCCTTATTACAGCAACGAAGTGATTCTGATGCTGCACTCGACCACCGTGGCGTTCACCGCAACCATCCCGGATGTCCTGAAAGTCGCGCGGGACGCCAACTCGGCGACCTTCCTGACCTTCCAGTCGTTCGGCATCGCCGCGCTGATCTACCTGACCGTCACCTTTGCGCTGGTCGGCCTGTTCCGCCTCGCCGAACGCCGCTGGCTGGCCTTCCTCGGCCCATCCCACTAGGTCTTTTCTGCTTCAGGAAACACAGAATGCGCCACCAGATTCATGACCTGCTGGCCCCGCTGCCGGGGACTGCACGACAGATTCACAGCTTCCACTTCGGCCCGCCGTCGGCCAAGGGCAAGATCTACATCCAGTCATCCCTGCACGCCGACGAAATGCCCGGCATGCTGGTGACCTGGCACCTCAAGCAGCGTCTGGCAGAACTTGAGGCCGACGGCCGCCTGCACAGTGAAATCGTGCTGGTGCCGGTGGCCAATCCGGTCGGACTGGAACAGGTCCTGATGGATGTACCGCTGGGCCGCTACGAACTGGAGAGCGGGCAGAATTTCAACCGCTGGTTCGTCGATTTGAGCGAGGAGGTCGGCAATGCAATCGAAGGCCAACTCGGCGACGAACCGCAGCGCAACCTCGAACTGATCCGCGGCAGCCTGCGTGACGCGCTGGCGCGCCAGAGCGCTGCCACCCAACTGCAATCCCAGCGCCTGGTCCTGCAACGACTGGCCTGCGATGCCGACATGGTGCTGGACCTGCATTGCGATTTCGAAGCGGTCGCCCATCTCTACACCACGCCCGAAGCCTGGCCGCAGGTCGAGCCGCTGGCCCGTTACATCGGTGCCCAAGCCAGTCTGCTGGCCACCGACTCAGGCGGCCAGTCGTTCGATGAATGCTTCACCCTGCTCTGGTGGCAGCTCCAGGAACGCTTTGGCGAACACTTCGACATACCGCCGGGGAGCTTTTCGGTCACCGTCGAACTGCGCGGCCAGGGCGACGTCAATCACCCGCTGGCCAGCCTCGACTGCCAGGCACTGATCGACTACCTGACTCACTACGGCGCCATTGCCGGCGAACCGGCGCCGCTGCCCTCGCTGCCCTACCCGGCCACGCCACTGGCGGGTGTGGAACCGGTGGCGACCCCCGTCGGCGGATTGCTGGTGTTCACGGCGTTGCCGGGGCAATACCTGGAAGCCGGGCAACTGATCGCCGAAATCATCGACCCGATCAATGATCGCGTCACCCCCGTTCATTGCACCGCCGCCGGGCTGATGTACGCCCGCTCGCTGCGACGCATGGCCACTGCCGGGATGGTGATCGCGCATGTCGCGGGCATCGAAGCCTATCGCAGCGGCTACCTACTTTCGCCTTGAGGATGCATGCCCCATGTACAAACTGACCATCGAAGGCCTGCATAAAAGCTATGGCGATCATGAAGTCCTCAAAGGCGTCTCGCTCAAGGCCAGTACCGGCGATGTCATCAGCCTGATCGGCGCCAGTGGCTCGGGTAAAAGCACCTTCCTGCGCTGCATCAACTTTCTCGAACAACCCAACGACGGCACCATGAGCCTCGATGGCCAGAACATCCGCATGATCAAGGACCGCCACGGTATCCATGTCGCCGATGCCGATGAACTGCAGCGGATCCGCACCCGCCTGGCCATGGTGTTCCAGCATTTCAACCTGTGGAGCCACATGACGGTGCTGGAAAACATCACCATGGCGCCTCGCCGGGTGCTGGGTTGTGACAAGAAAGAAGCCGAGGACCGCGCCCGACGCTACCTGGACAAGGTCGGCCTGGCGGCGCGGGTGGCCGATCAGTACCCGGCGTTCCTGTCCGGCGGGCAGCAGCAGCGGGTCGCCATCGCCCGCGCACTGGCCATGGAGCCGGAAGTCATGCTGTTCGACGAACCGACCTCGGCGCTCGATCCGGAACTGGTCGGTGAAGTGCTCAAGGTGATCCAGGGCCTGGCCGAAGAAGGTCGGACCATGATCATGGTCACCCACGAAATGAGCTTCGCCCGCAAGGTATCGAGCCAGGTGCTGTTTCTGCACCAGGGGCTGGTCGAGGAGGAAGGCGCGCCGGACGACGTGCTGGGCAATCCGAAAAGTGAACGACTGAAGCAATTCCTCAGCGGTAACCTGAAGTAGCGCACGATCCCTGTAGGAGCCAGGCTTGCCGGCGATGGCGATCTCAGGAACGCCTTCGCCGGCAAGCCGGGCTCCTACAGGACCGTGTTGTGTCATTAAACCTTTCGCATGCCGCCGTGGTCACTGAAAGAAGACGATCAGAGCGCACACGGCCGGCATGGGAACCTCTCCCGACTTCGCAAGACACTGGTTCACCGCTCGCGGCTGGAAGCCGTTCGTCTTTCAGAAACAGGTATGGGCCGCGATAAAAAACGGACAGTCCGGGTTGCTGCACGCCAGCACCGGCGCCGGTAAAACCTATGCCGTGTGGTTGGGTGCGCTCGATCGCTTCGCCCGCGCCACCCCTCCTGCCGAAAAACCTCGCAAACGCAAACCGGTCGCCGAGCCTTTGACGGTGCTGTGGATAACCCCCATGCGCGCCCTGGCCGCCGATACTGCCCGCGCGCTGGAAGCGCCGTTGCACGACTTGCAGATCCCCTGGAGCGTTGGCCTGCGCACCGGCGACACCAGCAGCAGCGAACGTGCACGGCAGAGTCGGCGCCTGCCCTCTGCACTGATCACCACCCCCGAAAGCCTGACCCTGATGCTGGCCCGCGCCGATGCGTTCACAGCACTGTCGACCTTGCGCATGGTGGTGGTCGACGAATGGCACGAATTGCTCGGTAACAAGCGCGGCGTGCAACTGCAACTGGCCCTCGCCCGCCTGCGCCGCTGGCACCCGGCGTTGATTGTCTGGGGTGTTTCCGCAACGCTGGGTAATCAGGCCCACGCCGAGCAGGTATTAATCCCACAGGGCGGTGGTATCAGCGTTCAGGGGCAAACGTCCAAGGCACTGCGGGTCGACACGTTGCTTCCGCCCGCCCTCGAGCGCTTTCCATGGGCCGGCCACATCGGCTTGAAGATGTTGCCGGCGGTCGTGGCCGAGCTCGAATCCAGCCCCAGCAGCCTGGTCTTCACCAACACACGTGCGCAATCGGAAATCTGGTTCCTGGCGCTGCTCGAGGCTCGCCCGGACTGGGCCGGCCTGATCGCCTTGCATCACAGCTCGCTGTCCCGGGATACCCGCGACTGGGTCGAACGAGCACTCAAGGAAGGTCAGCTCAAAGCCGTGGTCTGCACCTCGAGCCTGGACCTGGGCGTGGACTTCCTGCCGGTCGAGCGGGTCCTGCAGATCGGCTCGGCCAAAGGCGTGGCGCGGTTGATGCAGCGTGCCGGGCGTTCCGGCCACGCGCCGGGCCGGGTTTCGCGGGTGACGCTGGTGCCAACGCACAGTCTGGAATTGATCGAAGCCGCCGCGGCACAGGACGCGGTGGCGCAACGACGGATCGAACCCCGCGAGTCGCCGCACAAGCCACTGGATGTGCTGGTTCAGCACCTGGTGAGCATGGCATTGGGCGGCGGGTTCCTGCCCGATGAGTTGTACGAAGAAGTGCGCGGCGCCTGGGCTTATCGTGATCTCACACCGCAGGATTGGACCTGGGCCCTGGCGTTCGTACGCCACGGCGGGCTTTCTCTGACAGCCTATCCGGATTATCGCCGGGTTGAACCGGATGAAGATGGTGTCTGGCGCGTGCCGGATGCGCGATTGGCCCGACGGCATCGCATGAGCATCGGCACCATCGTCAGCGACGCGAGCATCCAGTTGAAGTTCTGGAGCAAAGGCGGCGGTGGCAAACAGCTGGGCAGTGTAGAAGAAGGCTTTATCGCCAGGCTCAAGCCGGGTGATGGTTTCCTGTTTGCCGGACGCTTGCTGGAGCTGGTCCGGGTGGAAAACATGACGGCTTACGTCAAACGCAGTGCCACGAAAAAAGCCGCAGTGCCGCGCTGGAATGGTGGGCGCATGCCGTTGTCCAGCGAGTTGGCGCACGCCGTGGTAGCGCGTTTCAGTGCAGCCGACCAGGGCACCTTCATCGGCCCGGAAATGCAGGCCCTGCGCCCGTTATTAGCGGTACAGAAACGCTGGTCCGGGCTACCCACCGAGACCAGCCTGCTGGCCGAGGTGCTCAAATCCCGCGAAGGCTGGCACCTTTTCCTCTACCCCTTTGCCGGACGCCAGGTGCATTTGGGCCTGGCGAGCCTGCTGGCATGGCGGGTCAGTCAACGGCTGGCCGTCACCTTTTCGATTGCGGTCAACGACTATGGCCTGGAACTGCTCAGCGCCACCTGGGTCGATTGGTCCACGCATCTGGATCCTCAATTGTTGAGCCCTGACTATTTGTTGAAGGACGTCCTCGCCAGCCTGAATGCCGGTGAACTGGCGTTGCGCCGCTTTCGGGAAATCGCGCGCATCGCCGGGCTGGTGTTCGCCGGCTACCCCGGCGCGCCGAAAAGCACGCGTCAGGTTCAGGCTTCGAGCGGCCTGTTCTTTGAAGTGTTTAAACAATACGACGCCGGGAATCTGCTGCTGGCTCAGGCCGGGGAAGAAGTCCTGCGGGAGGAACTGGATATTCGTCGCCTGGAACAGACCCTGGAGCGGCTCAATCGCCTGCAATTGGACCTGCATCCTGTTAAACGCCCTACCCCCCTCGGGTTTCCGCTGCTGGTGGAGCGCATGCGCGAAAGCATGAGCTCGGAAAAACTCGCCGACCGCATCAGACGCATGGTCAGCGATCTCGAGAAAACCGCCGAAACCGGGAAAGCCTGATGAGTACACCCTATCCGGTCCGCCTGGCCGGTGAAGACCTCTGGTTGCTGCCAGAAAAGGCTATCTATTGGCCAGCGCAACAGGCCTTGTTGATCGCCGATGTGCATTTCGGCAAGGCCGCCGCTTATCGCAGCCTCGGCCAACCGGTGCCTGAGGGAACCACCGCCAGCAATATCGCCGTGTTGAACGGGTTACTGGCAGCCCTGCCCTGTCGGCAGCTGATTTTTCTCGGGGACTTTCTGCACGGTCCCGGTTCCCACGCAAAAGCCACTCTAAGCGCTTTAGCCGAGTGGCGAGCGCAGCACCGCGACCTGCCCATGACGCTGATCCGCGGCAATCATGACAAGCACGCCGGCGACCCGCCCGTTTCGCTGAATATTCGTGTGGTGCCCGAGCCTTTGCTGCTGGGACCGTTCGCCTTGCAGCACGAACCGACCCCTCATGTGAGTCGGCACGTGCTGGCCGGGCATGTACACCCCGTCTACCGATTGAACGGTCGAGGTCGACAAAGCTTGCGCCTGGCCTGTTTCAGGCTCGGTGACGAGATCAGCCTGCTACCTGCCTTCGGCGCGTTTACCGGGGGTTACCAGGTAGCGCTGGATGACAGTTGCAGGCTATTCGTCATTGGCGATAACGAAATATGGCCCGTCGCCCTGTAGGAGCAGGGGATCAGGCAACAGGCGCGGGCGGCGGCTCATCCGGCAGGGTGGGCTCTCCCGGTTCCGTGGGTTGTTCGTTGGGGGTATCGGGATCGGGCTGACCGGGGATGCCCCCCGCCATGACTGGCGGGTGCGCCAACAAGGACCAGGCCAAGACGCCAACCTGATTGGGCTCAAGCCTTGCCAGTTCGGCACTTATTCGCGGATCGATCTTCATGGGACACTCCTGAGCAATGGCCTCGTCCGCTGTACGCGAACCGGGCAGTACACCCAATAGAGTGTCTACCCGCCCAAGAATTCCCACCGGCTGCCCGATGAAATGGATCAGGTGCGTGGCAAAGTGACGCCGCGCTGCCCCTGATACTTGCCGCCACGGTCCTTGTAGGAGACTTCGCACTCTTCGTCGGATTCGAAAAACAGCATCTGCGCTACGCCTTCATTGGCGTAGATTTTCGCCGGCAGCGTGGTGGTGTTGGAGAATTCCAGGGTCACATGGCCTTCCCACTCAGGCTCGAGCGGCGTCACGTTGACGATAATGCCGCAACGGGCGTAGGTGCTTTTACCCAGGCAGATGGTCAGCACGTTGCGCGGGATGCGGAAGAATTCCACGGTGCGCGCCAGGGCGAAGGAGTTCGGCGGGATGATGCACACGTCGCTCTTGACGTCGACGAAGCTCTTCTCGTCGAAGTTCTTCGGATCGACGGTCGCCGAATTGATGTTGGTGAACACCTTGAATTCATCGGCGCAACGCACGTCGTAGCCGTAGCTCGACACACCATACGAAATCACTCGCTCGGCGCCTTCGCCACGCACCTGGCGTTCGACGAAAGGTTCGATCATGCCGTGCTCTTGCGCCATGCGGCGAATCCACTTGTCCGATTTGATGCTCATGGCGGGTGTCCTGAATAGCGAGGTGGAAAAATTCTGTCCGGCATCTTACCGGGCGCGCCGCCGGGTTCAAAGTCCGAGGTACGATTCTCGGCGCCAACCCCTTAATTTGCGGACCTTCGCTACAGAACAATGCACCGTCAGTCACGAAAACAGAGAAACCTTCGCAAGAAACATTGGCACGTTCCGCAAAAAGGGTTAAGGTGGCGCCACTGTGCTGCTTGTGTCACTGAGAATCTCTACACGATATGTTGAATTTCGATCCAACCATCTACAAGAATTTTTCCTGCTCTTTGCACTCAGTCTCGGCCAGGGTTCTTCCTGCGTCGCAGTTATCTTTGTTCAAGGAGTTACACCATGTCTAATCGCCAAACCGGTACCGTTAAGTGGTTCAACGATGAAAAAGGCTTCGGCTTCATCACCCCACAATCCGGTGACGACCTGTTCGTTCACTTCAAAGCTATCCAATCCGACGGCTTCAAAAGCCTGAAAGAAGGCCAACAGGTTTCTTTCATCGCTACCCGCGGTCAGAAAGGCATGCAAGCTGAAGAAGTTCAAGTTATCTAACTTGTACTTGCTTTAGTAAAAGGCCCCGCCCTCAAAAGCGGGGCTTTTTTGTGCCCGTAGGTTTTTGCCGGGACCAAAAAAGATCGCAGCCTGCGGCAGCTCCTACCGGATATCCATCAATCCAATGTAGGAGCTGCCGCAGGCTGCGATCTTTTGATCTTCGGCGGTTACCAGGTAACGCCAAACCCAGCCGTATAACGCGTCTTGCTCAGGTCAGCCTCATCGCTACCCTTGATGATGTCTCTCTCGGCCTTCAGGTTCAGCGACGCCCAATCCGTCACCTTGTAGCGCAACCCAGCCTCGGCATCCAGCGCATACTCCGCCACGCCGCCCAGCGGCTTGCCCACCTCGCCATTGGTGAAGAACTCCACTTTCTTGCCGACCAGGTAGCGGTTGTAGTCCCACTTCATGGCGACCGAGTAGAAGTTATCCTTGCCGCCGTCGCTGTATTCGTAATCGGTGCGGTTGAGCAGCGAGCCCAGGGAGAATGCACCCAGCTCGTCATCCCAGAACTGATAACCGGGACCGGTACCGACAGTGCGCTGACGGGCAAGGTCTTCGACCTTGTCACGCTTGTACACCAGGCGGCCCTGCCAGAACCATTTGTCGGTCAGGAAGCGGTCGAGGGAGTACTCGCCGCGCCAGTTGTCCGTGGTGACCACGTCATCCTGGAATTCGCGGTTGTACTCGCCTTCGGCGGTATGGCGCCATCTGCCATGACGGGCACTGGTCTTGAAGTCGACGTCGTAGTCATCGGTATCGTTTTCTGCGCGCTGATAATCCAGCGCCACATCGATATTGCCCTTCCACACCAGATCTTCGACCACTGGCTTGGGTTTGAGCATCTGCTGGATACTGGCCAGCTCCACGGTCTTGGGGCCGTCGCCGTTGGCAAGGGTCACCTTACCGTCTTCCGCCGCATGCAGCGCCTTGGCCTTTTCGCCGGTGTAGGCATCCTGCTTGACCAGCAATTGCTGATCGCTTTCCAGGGTTTTGACTTGCTTCCAGTCGATCGGGACCGCACCGGCGTATTCGGTCTGGATCAGCAATTTACCACCGTCGAACAGGGTGATCTTGCCGCTCAGCTTGTCACCATTTTTCAACCAGACGGTATCAGCGAGTAAGGGCGTGGAAGCAGTGAAGACAGCGAGGCACAGCAGGGTTCTGGACACCATAAGCAAAAACAGGCTCAAGATTGCGAAAAAAGTCGGCATTATCCGTAGGAAAAAGACTCTGTATCCGTAGGAATAAAACCCTAGCAAGGACTGACACGACTATTTCTATTGAGTTCATTTCTCAATGGGTGATCCAGGAATTACCCTACAGACGGTCATGCGAACTTCCCGAGAACTGCGAACGTGAATGACTCAAGCGCTGAACACGAAAGCCCGGCGCAAATCCGACGCACGGCGCTCTATCTGACCCTTGCGCAAGTGCCCGCGGGCAAAGTCGTGAGTTACGGTCAACTCGCCGAGCTGGCCGGGCTGGGTCGCGCCGCCCGCTGGGTCGGACGGACACTGAGCCAACTGCCCCCTGACAGCAAGTTGCCCTGGCACCGCGTACTCGGTGCCGGCGGGCGCATCAGCCTGCCGGAGGGCAGTGTTTCAGGGGATGAACAGCGGGCGCGTTTGCGCATGGAGGGCATCAGTGTCCAGAATAATCGTGTTGATATTCAGCGCCATGGCTGGCGCCCGGTAGAGCACAGCGGTTAGAGTGCGCGCTTTGTTTCCGTAATTCTTGAGGCAGACTCCAGCCCATGCCCCGTAAAACCTGGCGCGCCGCGCTCGCCGCCTATGCCAGCCCCTCAACGCTTGTGCTGTTGTTGCTTGGTTTCGCCGCCGGCCTGCCTTACATGCTGGTGTTTTCGACACTTTCGGTCTGGCTGCGTGAAGCGGGCGTGGCTCGCGAAACCATCGGCTATGCAAGCCTGATCGGTCTGGCCTACGCCTTTAAATGGGTCTGGTCACCGTTGCTCGATCAATGGCGCCTGCCACTGCTCGGCAAGCTCGGTCGCCGTCGCTCCTGGCTGGTGCTCTCACAGGCACTGGTGATCCTCGGCCTGATCGGGATGGGTTTCTGCGACCCGCAAAAGCATTTGTCCTGGCTGATCGCTATCGCCGTGGTCGTCGCCTTCGCCTCGGCGACACAAGACATCGCGGTCGACGCCTATCGCCTGGAAATCGCCGAAGACAGCCGCCAGGCCGCGTTGGCCGCCAGTTACATGTCCGGTTACCGGATCGCCGCGTTGCTGGCCACCGCCGGTGCGCTGTTCTTCGCCGAAGGCTTCGGCTCCACCGGCTTCAATTACCAGCATTCGGCCTGGGCCGGCACCTACATCCTGTTCGGCGCACTGATGATCCCGGCGCTGCTGACGTCCTTTTTCATGCGCGAACCGCCAGTCCCCCTGCGCACGCAACTGCAGGCCGGACGCTACAGCTTTGTGCATCAACTGGCGTCGGTATTCGTGCTGATCGTGCTACTGGTCTCCGTCCCGGCCTTGTTCACCCAGCTCTACAACACCGACTTCGCCAGCGTGCTGTTCCAGGACGAAAGCCTGCTCGACCTGCTGCTCGAAGACCGCGCATTCCTGCGGGCCATCCTCTACACCACCTTGACCGTGCTGTGCCTGTCGTCCGTGGGCCGCCGCGGCCTGGCGCCGGTGCTGACACCGGTCAACGACTTCATTCTGCGCTACCGCTGGCAGGCGCTGCTGCTGCTCGGGCTGATCGCCACCTACCGGATGTCCGACACGGTCATGGGCGTGATGGCCAACGTGTTCTACATCGACCAGGGCTTCACCAAGGATCAGATTGCCAGCGTCAGCAAAATCTTCGGCCTGATCATGACCCTGGTCGGCGCCGGCATGGGCGGCCTGCTGATCGTGCGCTTCGGCATCCTGCCGATCCTGTTCATCGGCGGGATCACGTCGGCCGGCACCAACCTGCTGTTCCTGATGCTCGCCGACATGGGCGCCAACCTGAACATGCTGATCGGCACTATCTCCCTGGACAACTTCAGTTCGGGCCTGGCGACCTCGGCGTTCGTCGCCTACCTGTCGAGCCTCACCAACCTCAAGTTCTCCGCCACCCAGTACGCGCTGCTCAGCTCGATCATGCTGTTGCTGCCACGCCTGATCGGCGGCTACTCAGGGGTGATGGTGGAGAAATTCGGCTACCACGACTTCTTCCTGATTACCGCGCTCCTGGGTGTTCCGACGCTGGTGTTGATCGCCGTGCACTGGTACCAGGAGAACCGCCGCGCCGGTCCGACCCCGACACCGGAGCCGGTGCCGACCCAGGTCGCGGAAGAATCCTAGGCGCTTTACGTAGGAATTTTCGCAAAGGGCGCGTCGATTCCCGCCCTTTGCCACCCCGCCGACCGCACGCCTGTACGCCAGAAGATCTCGCCCGTACAATGCTCCGTCATTTCTCGTCATCAGCAACCGACAACGGCCAACCATGCGCACCAGTCAATTTTTGCTCGCCACACAGAAAGAAACGCCTTCCGATGCGGTCGTAATCAGCCATCAGCTGATGCTGCGCGCCGGCATGATCCGCAAACTCGCCTCGGGCCTGTACACCTGGCTGCCGATGGGCTTGCGAGTGATGCGCAAGGTCGAAGCCATCGTTCGTGAAGAAATGAACGCCGCGGGTTCTCTTGAAGTGTTGATGCCGAGCACGCAACCGGCCGAGCTGTGGCAGGAATCCGGTCGCTGGGAAGAATATGGCCCGGAATTGCTGCGCTTCAAGGATCGCCACGGCCGCGACTTCTGCGCCGGCCCGACCCACGAAGAAGTGATCACCGACCTGATGCGCAACGAGTTGAGCAGCTACAAACAGCTGCCGATCAACCTGTATCAGATCCAGACCAAATTCCGTGACGAAATCCGCCCACGCTTCGGCTTGATGCGCGGCCGCGAATTCATCATGAAGGACGCCTACTCCTTCCATGCCGACCAGCCTTCGCTGCAGGTCACTTACGACCGCATGTATCAGGCGTACTGCAATGTGTTCACCCGCCTGGGCCTGAAGTTCCGTGCGGTTGAAGCCGACAACGGCTCCATCGGCGGCGCCGGCTCCCACGAGTTCCACGTGCTGGCCGAATCCGGCGAAGACGATATCGTCTTCAGCAACGGTTCCGACTACGCGGCCAACATCGAGAAAGCCGAAGCCGTGCCGCGGGAAACGTCCCGTGCAGCACCGACGCAAGAGCTGCGCCTGGTCGACACGCCGAACGCCAAGACCATCGCGCAACTGGTCGAAGGCTTCAACCTGCCGATCGAGAAGACCATCAAGACCCTGGTGGTTCACGCAGAAGAGCCAGGCAAGCTGATTGCCCTGATCATCCGTGGCGACCACGAGCTGAACGAAATCAAGGCCGCCAACCAGCCAGGCGTTGCCAGCCCGCTGGTGATGGCATCCGAAGCCGAACTGCGCGACGCCATTGGCGCCGGTGCCGGCTCCCTCGGCCCGCTGAACCTGCCGCTGCCGATCATCATCGACCGTTCCGTCGAGCTGATGAGCGACTTCGGCATCGGCGCCAACATCGACGACAAGCACTACTTCGGCGTGAACTGGGAGCGTGATCTGCCGGTACCGTCCGTGGCCGACCTGCGTAACGTCGTGGCCGGCGACCCAAGCGCGGATGGCAAGGGCACCCTGGAAATCAAGCGTGGCATCGAAGTCGGGCACATTTTCCAGCTGGGCAACAAATACAGCAAAGCGATGAAGTGCGAAGTGCTGGGCGAGAACGGCAAGCCGGTGACCCTGGAAATGGGCTGCTATGGCATTGGCGTGTCCCGCGTGGTGGCTGCGGCCATCGAACAGAACAACGACGCAAACGGCATTATCTGGAGCGACACCCTGGCCCCCTTCCAGGTTGCCCTGGTACCGCTGCGCTACGAAACCGAACAGGTTCGCGAGGCAACCGACAAGCTGTATGCAGACCTGACTGCAGCCGGCTTCGAAGTGCTGCTGGACGATCGCGACAAGAAAACCAGCCCGGGCATCAAGTTCGCGGACATGGAGCTGATCGGCATTCCGCACCGGATCGTGGTCAGTGACCGCGGCCTCGCTGATGGCAATCTGGAATACAAGAGCCGCACCGAGCCCGAGGCGCAAGCGCTACCGGTCGCTGACGTGCTGTCTTTCCTCCAGGCCCGTATCCGCCGCTGACACCAGATAGAGAAGTCATGTTCAAGCGAAACACCTTAGGCCTCGGTGGTGCCGCCTTGTGCGGCACCCTGCTGGTCAGCGGCTGTGCCAATCACATGTCGCAACGCAGCGAGCACGAGGAACGTGTCGAGCGCAAATTGCTCGACCACAGCCTGCAGATCGATGTCGGCGAGCCCAAGGTGCTTGAGCTACCGCAACGGCGGGTGAAAATCCACGAGCAGAAGACTTTCGAAGTCACCGAATTCGAAGTCACGCGCCACTATGATCGCTACACGCCGTACCAACCCTGGCGGGAGATCTATGAGATTCCGCTGGGCGCGGTGGCGGTGGTGGGCGGTGTCGGTGCCAATGTGCTCAACGTGTTCGCCCTCGGCAACCTTCCGGACAGTGTGACCCGGGACTGGTTCAGCTACGGTTTCGCCGGGCTCAACCCGTTCATGAACGCGCAGTCCAATGGTCGTGCGCAGCAGAACCTGGCCGGCATCGACGAAGTTCAGCTGGACAAGCGCACCGAGTACTCGAGCCTGCCGTGGAGCGAGCGTCCGGTCGAGGTCAAGGCTGGCAAGGAAACCTTCCAGCTCAATACCGACAAAAACGGCATTTTGCGTGTGAACCTGCTCGACAGCCCGTTCGCCGAACATGACATCAATCATCTGAGCCGACTGCTGATCACTGTCGCAGACGCCCAGGACGACGTGCACTCCGACTCGTCCCTGGCGGTCAGCAGTGGATTGCGCGGCAAACTGCTCGAAGCGCACGGGCTGATTTACGATGACCTCGAAGACGACGAAGTGAGCCAGTGGGTACACCGGGTCAAGCGCCTGTCGGAACTGGGTCTGGAAGAAGAAGCCACGGAGCTGGAGCAAAGCCTGATCGAACTGACCCGCAACGATCCCGAGCTGCAGACCGAATTCCTCAAGTCATTGACCCGGGATGCCGGGCGATTGGTGGCGGATCCAGGACCGAATTAAGGCCTGAAAAGCATCGCGGGCAAGCCCGCTCCCACAGGTACTGCATCGTCCTTGTGGGAGCGGGCTTGCCCGCGATGGCTGTCTGATAATCACTGCTGAATTCGAACCAGACGACTACCGCTCAAACAACTCCATCTGCTCAAATCCACCGCGCAAATCCTCCAGCCTCACCCCAATCCCCAACAACCGCACCGGCTTCCCGCCGCGATTGAACGCCTGGGTCAGCAACAGCTGATAACTCCCCAGATCCCGCCCTGCCCCGGCCTGCTCCAGCGTGGTCTGGGTAAAGTCATGGAATTTCACTTTGACGAACGGCTTGCCCGGCCGATAACTGCTGTCGATTCGCGCCATGCGTCCGGCCAGGGTTTCCAGCAGCTCGGGCAATTTATCCAGGCAGCTCACCAGATCCGGCAAATCCACGTCGTAGGTGTTTTCCACACTGATCGACTGGCGACGACTGTCGTTGTGCACCAGGCGGTCATCGATCCCACGGGCCAGGCTCCAGAGCCGCTCACCAAAGCTGCCGAATTCGCGCACCAGTGCCAACTTGTCCCATTCGCGCAAATGCGAGCAGTCGACAATACCGAGCCGGCCCAGCTTGTCGGCAGTGACCTTGCCCACCCCGTGCAACTTGCTGACCGGTAGACCGCTGACAAAGTCTTCCACCTGATCCGGTGTGATGACGAACAAGCCGTTAGGCTTCTTCCAGTCGCTGGCGATCTTGGCGAGAAACTTGTTCGGCGCCACGCCAGCCGAAACGGTGATGTGCAACTGATTGGACACCCGTCGCCGGATGTCCTGGGCAATGCGTGTGGCGCTGCCACCGAAATGCGCACTCTCCGACACATCCAGGTACGCCTCATCGAGGGAAAGCGGCTCGATCAAGTCGGTGTAATCGCGAAAGATCGTGTGAATTTCCTTAGACGCTTCTCTATAGGCGTCCATGCGCGGCTTGACGATGGTCAGGTCCGGGCACAGCTTCAAGGCATGCCCCGACGACATGGCCGAACGCACGCCATACGCCCGCGCTTCATAATTACAGGTGGCGATCACTCCCCGCCGATCCGCCGACCCACCTACCGCCAGCGGTTTACCGGCCAGGCGCGGGTCGTCACGCATCTCGATGGCGGCGTAGAAACAGTCACAATCGACGTGAATGATTTTTCGCTGGGTCATATAAAAGCGGTATTCATGGCTGGAAATGCAGTCAGGCCGTGTCGGATAGGCAGTATCTCACTGACACCTGTATATAGCACCAGTACTCAGAATGTTCTTTTTCATACGTAGGAAAAGTACCGGATGAATTTAATTACTCAATTGAACAACTCCACCCAATAGAGCCGGAGGCCTTGCCATACCTGCCTCACAGCCCCGCAGCCCCACCGCCTTGGAGAGCTAAGCGATTGAACGGGAACAGGTTTTTTCAGGATTAGGCTTGACACCCGCGCCATCCTCTGTAGAATCCGACACACAGACGCGGGATGGAGCAGTCTGGTAGCTCGTCGGGCTCATAACCCGAAGGTCGTCGGTTCAAATCCGGCTCCCGCAACCAAACATCAAGAAAGGCTACTCGAAAGAGTGGCCTTTTTTGTGCGTGTCTGTTTTGTACGGGTGCAGCGCTTACCCATCGCTAGCCCAGAAAGAGAAATCGTTCTGATTCCTGAACTTAGGTCTCCCCTGCAGCGATTTGCCGTTCATTTGTACTTATTCGACCCGTTTCAGGATTAAAGGTTGACTCTGCGCCGTGCGCCTGTAGAGTGCCGCCACACAGACGCGGGATGGAGCAGTCTGGTAGCTCGTCGGGCTCATAACCCGAAGGTCGTCGGTTCAAATCCGGCTCCCGCAACCAAACATCAAAAAGGCTACTCGAAAGAGTGGCCTTTTTTGTGCGCGCCTGTTTTGTACGAGTGCAGCGCTTACCCATCGGTAGCGCGGAAAGAGAAATCGTTCTGATTCCTGAACTTAGGTCTCCCCTGCCGCGATGTGCCATTCATTTGCACTTATTTGACCAGGTTCAGGATTAACGGTTGACACTCCGCCGTTCGCCTGTAGAATGCCGCCACACAGACGCGGGATGGAGCAGTCTGGTAGCTCGTCGGGCTCATAACCCGAAGGTCGTCGGTTCAAATCCGGCTCCCGCAACCAAACATCAAAAAAGGCTACTCGAAAGAGTGGCCTTTTTTGTATCTGCTGAAAAAGCCCTTTCGCAACAATGACCTGTCATCCTTCAGTTAAGCGAATGCGTCCCTCTGTAGGAGCGAGCTTGCTCCGGGCGGCGTTCCGACGATGGTCGTAAACGATAACGCGTGTTTACTGGTTAAACTCGGCGCTCTTGAGTCCATCGTCGGAACGCCGCCCGGAGCAAGCTCGCTCCTACAATTTTCAAAAACCCTCTATGACTGACGATGTGCCGTCGCCGGATCCCGGTGAGAGGCATTAATATTTGTAATTATTTTTTTCTACAGGGATTGGTAACTTGGCTGGATACCCCCATCCTGTCGCGCACAATCCAAGAGGTGATTGATGCGCGCCAACCCGTCTGATCCACAAGACACCGTCACAGCGACACAACCGATCAAGGCCGAGCGTCTGCGCTTGCTGGAGCTGGTCAGCAAATACCGCCAACCCCTGGGCCTGGCCGTCACTCTGCTGTTGTTCGCTATCGCGCTGATTGCCTGTCGCCACCTGCTGAGCGAACTCGATCTGTACGCGCTGCACGACTCGATTCTCGAAGTACCGCAACCGGCGCTGCTCGGCGCACTGGCTGCGACCGTGGTCGGCTTCATCATTTTGCTCGGCTACGAATGGTCGGCCAGCCGGTATGCCGGCGTGACACTGGCGCCGCGCATCCTCGCCCTGGGCGGGTTCACCGCCTTCGCCATTGGCAATGCCATCGGCCTTTCGATGCTCTCGGGAGGCTCGGTTCGCTACCGTCTATATGCGCGTCATGGCCTGGGGGCTTCGGAAGTCGCCCGCATGACGCTATTTGCCAGCCTCTCGCTCGGTTGTGCCCTGCCTCCGCTCGCGGCGCTCGCCACACTCAGCGACCTGCCTGCCGCTTCCGTCGCCCTGGGTCTGTCCGAGACATTGCTGGGGGCGATCGCCGTCGCCGTACTGCTGCTTTTTACAGTGCTGGCGATCGGCATCTACCGCCGTCGACTGCCGGAACAGCCTTACCCGGATAATCTGCTGGTCAAGGTCGGTCGCCGCACCTTGCGTCTTCCAGGGCGTCGCCTGACTGTCCTGCAATTGGTCATCACTGCCCTGGACGTGGCCGCCGCCGCGACCGTGCTGTATCTGTTGCTGCCCGAAGCACCGCCCTTTGGCGTCTTCTTGCTGGTGTACCTGCTGGCCCTGGCGGCCGGGGTGCTCAGCCACGTGCCCGGCGGTGTCGGGGTGTTCGAGGCCATCCTGCTGGCCGCCTTCGCCGACAAGCTCGGTGCCGCGCCACTGGCTGCCGCGCTGCTGCTCTATCGCCTGATCTATGTGGTGCTGCCATTGCTGGTGGCCTGTCTGCTGCTGCTGATCAACGAAGGCCAGCGTCTGTTTCAGACCCGCCAGACACTGCGTGCCGCGTCCGGCCTGGCCGCACCGATTCTGGCGGTGCTGGTGTTTCTATCCGGCGTGGTGCTGCTGTTCTCCGGCGTGACCCCGGAAATCGATACGCGCCTGGAACACATCGGTTTTCTGATCCCGCATCGACTGGTCGACGCCTCGCACTTCGGCGCCAGCCTGGTCGGCGTGCTGTGCCTGCTGCTGGCCCAAGGTCTGCGCCGGCGCCTGTCGGCCGCGTGGATGCTGACCACCATTCTGTTGCTGGTGGGCGCCCTGCTCTCGCTGCTCAAGGGTTTCGACTGGGAAGAAGCCTGCCTGATGACCCTGACCGCGAGCCTGCTGGGGGTTTTCCGGCGCTCGTTCTATCGCCCCAGCCGCCTGACCGAACTGCCCTTTTCGCCGCTGTATCTGGTGTCCAGCCTGTGCGTCCTTGGCGCATCGATCTGGCTGCTGCTGTTCGCCTATCAGGACGTTCCCTACAGCCATCAACTCTGGTGGCAGTTCACCCTCGACGCCGATGCCCCCCGTGGCTTGCGCTCGCTGCTGGGTGCCGCCGTCCTGTTGCTGGTGGTGTCCCTGACCTGGCTGCTGCGCACCGCGCGCCCGGTGATCCATCTGCCCACGTCCGATGAGCTGGACCGCGCGACAAAGATCCTCATGGCTTCCGCCCAACCGGATGGCGGCCTGGCCCTGACCGGTGACAAGGCGCTGCTGTTCCACCCTGACGAGCAGGCGTTCCTGATGTACGCACGCCGTGGTCGCAGCCTGGTGGCCTTGTATGACCCGATCGGCCCGGCCCAGCAACGGGCCGAGATGATCTGGCAGTTCCGTGACCTGTGCGACCTTCACCACGCCCGCCCGGTGTTCTATCAGGTGCGCGCCGAGAACCTGCCGTACTACATGGACATCGGCCTGACGGCGATCAAGCTCGGCGAAGAAGCCCGGGTCGATCTGCAGCGCTTCGACCTCGAGGCCAAGGGCAAAGAGATGAAGGACCTGCGCTACACCTGGAACCGTGGCACCCGCGACGGCCTGTCGCTGGAGATCCATGAGCCGGGGCACGCGCCGATGGATGAGCTCAAGGTGATCTCCGATGCCTGGCTGACCGGCAAGAACGTGCGCGAGAAAGGCTTCTCCCTCGGGCGCTTCAGCGATGACTACCTCAAGCATTTCCGCATCGCAGTGATTCGCTTCGAAGGTCGCCCGGTGGCGTTCGCCAACCTGCTCGAGACCTTCGGCCATGACCTGGCCAGCCTCGACCTGATGCGCGCGCACCCGGAGGCCCCCAAGCTGACCATGGAGTTCATGATGGTCGGCCTGATCCAACATTATAAAAATCATGGCTACGCGCGCTTCAGCCTGGGCATGGTCCCGCTGTCGGGGTTGCAACCCCGGCGTGGCGCTCCGCTGACCCAGCGCCTGGGCTCGATGGTGTTCCGCCGTGGCGAGCAGCTCTACAACTTCCAAGGCTTGCGCCGCTTCAAAGACAAGTTCCAGCCTGACTGGGAACCCCGTTATATGGCCGTGCCCGCCGGACTCGATCCGCTGGTAGCCCTGGCCGACACTGCCGCCCTGATCGCGGGCGGCTTGACTGGATTGGTGAAACGCTGATGATTCAACGCTCCCTGCGGTACGTACTGAGCACACTGGTCTTGCTGGCCCTGATCCTCGGTGGCGGTTACTGGTACCTCAAACGTCCGGCACCCGAACCGACCCTCGAACGGCTGACGCCCGCCGATGGCGCAGCGATGACTCGAGTCATCCCCGGCAACACACCGCGCGCCCAGGTGCTGGTGGCGGTCAACGCAGAGCAGAAGCTCAGCGACAAACAACTGCTGACCCTCAGCCGCAGCGGCTCGGCCCAGATCGTTCAGGTGATCCTGCCCAAAGATTGCCTGCTGCAAAGTCGTGCCCTGCAATCCGGCCTGAGAGAACTCAAAGGCCCGGCGACCCTGGTCAGCGGCATCGGCCCGGGCGCCGTGCTGGCCTGGCGCTGGCTGTCAGAACAGAAGAACGACAAGGCCCAGGCCGTTTCGGTGGACCTGGCCCTGGAAAAACCCGGCTGCACCCACCTGCTGCCCAAAAGCGCTGCCCACGGTCACTGGCTGGTGGCCTGGAACGACAACCCGGACGACACCAGCGCCGGCTTCGTGCGCGACCAACCGAACGCCGAAACCAGCATCAGCGACTACGACATCAACCTGCCGCAAGTGCTGAACAACGAACTGCGCAAGCTCCTGGTCGGTGGCGACAAAGCCGCTGGCGGCCTGCAGATCCCGGTGGTCGAAGTGCCGGCCGGCCAGGCCCGGGACACGGTCACCCTGTTCCTTTCCGGTGATGGCGGCTGGCGCGACCTGGACCGCGACGTGGCGGGCGAGATGGCCAAGATCGGCTATCCGGTGGTCGGCATCGATACCCTGCGCTACTACTGGCAGCACAAGAGCCCTGAGCAAAGTGCGCTGGACCTGGCCGAACTGATGCAGCATTACCGGCAGAAATGGGGCACCAAACGCTTCATCCTCACCGGTTACTCGTTCGGCGCCGACGTCCTCCCGGCAATCTACAACCGCCTGGAGCCCGCGGAGCAACAACGGGTCGACGCCATTATCCTGCTGGCCTTCGCCCGCACCGGCAGCTTCGAAATCGAAGTCGAAGGCTGGCTCGGCAACGCCGGCAAAGAAGCCGCCACCGGCCCGGAAATGGCCAGGCTGCCGCCGGAGAAAGTGGTGTGCATCTATGGTGAAGAAGAAGTCGATGAGAGCGGCTGTACCGACAAGACGGCCGTTGGCGAAGCGATGAAGCTGCCTGGCGGGCATCACTTTGACGAGAACTACCCGGCCTTGGCCCAGCGGCTGGTGGATGTGATCGAGAAGCGTCAGGCCAAAGAGACGGCAGCTCAAGAGTGAGCTGAGTAACGTCCACTAAAAGCCCCCGCAGCCATACGGTCGCAGGGGCTTTTTCATAGGTACTCGATCAACCTGACACCGTTGTCACCTGTGGGAGCGAGCTTGCTCGTGATGGCGGACTAGCATCCAACATTGATGTCGACTGACAGACCGCTATCGCGAGCAAGCTCGCTCCCACAGGGGATGTCATCTACCTTTAAGGATTGCGTTCGCCCACAAAAAAGCCCCCGCTGCCTTCATGGCAACGGGGGCTTTTTGATGGGGCTTACATCTCCACCTGAGTACCCAACTCAATCACCCGGTTCAACGGCAGATTGAAGAACCGCAAATTACCGTTGGCATTCTGCAACATGAAAGCGAACAGCGCCTCGCGCCAGCGGGCCATGCCTTCGAGCTTGGAGGCGATGACCGTCTCGCGGCTGAGGAAGTAGGTGGTGCGCATCGGGCTGAAGTCCAGGTCATCGAGATGGCACAGTTTCAGCGCTAGCGGCACGTCAGGCTCATCGACGAAACCAAAGTGCAGGATCACCCGGAAGAAGCCTTCGCCGTGGGATTCGACCTCGAAACGCCGCGTCGGCGGCACCCGCGGAATGTCTTCGTAGACCACCGTCAGCAGCACCACTTGCTCGTGCAATACCTGGTTATGCAACAGGTTGTGCAGCAGCGCGTGGGGCACGGCATCCGGACGCGCGGTGAGGAACACCGCGGTGCCCTGGACGCGATGCGGTGGTTGGACGGAGATGCTGCTGATGAAGATCGGCAGCGGCAATCCGCCCTCGTCGATACGGTCGACCAGCAGTTGCTTGCCGCGCTTCCAGGTGGTCATCAGCACGAACAGCACAATACCGGCGATCACCGGGAACGCCCCGCCCTGAACGATTTTCGGCACGTTGGCAGCGAAGTACAGACCGTCCACCAACAGGAAACCGAGCAACAGCGGAACAGCGAGGACCGGAGGCCATTTCCACAGCAGCAATATCACCGCCGACACCAGGATGGTGGTCATCAGCATCGTGCCCGTCACCGCCACACCGTAGGCCGAGGCCAGAGCGCCCGAGGATTCGAAACCCAGCACCAGCAGGATCACACCGACCATCAGCGCCCAGTTCACCGCGCCGATGTAGATCTGGCCTTGTTCGGCGCTGGAGGTGTGCCGAATGTGCATGCGCGGAATGTAACCGAGCTGGATCGCCTGACGGGTCAGGGAGAACGCACCGGAAATGACCGCTTGGGAGGCAATCACCGTGGCCATGGTCGACAAGCCTACCAATGGAATCAGCGCCCAGCTCGGTGCCAACAGATAGAACGGGTTGCGAGCGGCTTCCGGATCACCGAGCAGCAACGCACCCTGACCGAAGTAGTTCAGCACCAGCGCCGGTAGCACCAGAATGAACCACGCACGGGCAATCGGCTTGCGACCGAAGTGGCCCATGTCGGCGTACAGCGCTTCGGCACCGGTCAATGCCAGCACTACCGCGCCGAGAATCGCCACGCCCATGCCCGGGTGCACGATGAAGAAGCGCACGCCCCAGACCGGATTCATCGCTTTCAACACTTCCGGATGCTGCAGGATGCCGTAGACACCCAGCGCCCCCAGCACCACAAACCAAGTGACCATGATGGGCCCGAACAGGATGCCGATCCGCGCGGTACCGTGACTCTGAATCAGGAACAGCGCCACCAGCACTATCAACGACAGCGGCACCACCCAATGGTCGATACCCTCGAAAGCCAGTCCCAGGCCTTCAATCGCCGAGAGCACGGAAATCGCCGGGGTGATCATGCTGTCGCCATAGAACAGCGCCGCGCCGATCAGCCCGCAAACCACCAGCAAACCACGCAACTTCGGATGCCCGGCCGCAGCCCGCCGAGCGAGGGCGGTCAAGGCCATGATCCCGCCTTCGCCCTGGTTGTCGGCGCGCAGTACGAACATCATGTACTTGATCGACACAACCCAGATCAGCGACCAGAAGATAAGCGCCAGAATCCCCAGCACCCCGTCATGATTGACGGGCACGCCATAGCCACCGGAAAACACTTCTTTGAGGGTGTACAGCGGGCTAGTACCAATATCGCCATAAACCACCCCGACTGCCGCGACCAGCATGCCGATCGGCTTCGCCGCCGAATGCTCGGCGCCCGCCGCCTGACTACTTGCCTGACCCATCCACCACCCCTACACCCAGACCCGGACTTCATTGAAAGAAGCACTATGCTTTGCCGTGCAGCATGCGCTGTTTTACTTGTTGTTACAGACGTTTTGTTGACTGTAAAAAATCGGTAAAGCGTAACGGCGCGAAGCATAGCGCAGCACTCGTCGTATTTCCCCGTATAAAGCTGGTCAAGTGCGCCTCTCATCGCTAGAATTGCGCACTTTTTGACCAGAGGCTAAGCGTCCTGCCTCGCGAATCACTGCTGATTTTTGACGGCGCCTGTTGTCGCCATGCTGCGTTGCCGCTTCTCGCCATAGCAAGCTATGACTCGGCGCGGCGCCTTGCCTGGCAACAACAGTCACTCGTCAAAAAACAGCGTATTCACGAGGCAGGACGCCTAGCGCCCGTCTGTCGCCTTGCCGTCTTCGGCTGGAGGCGTCACAAATACCGAGGTTAGACATGTCCACCACTCCTGCGCCGGCCAATCCAAAGGTTGGCTTCGTATCCCTGGGTTGCCCCAAAGCACTGGTCGACTCCGAGCGCATCCTTACCCAGCTGCGCATGGAAGGCTATGACGTCGTGTCCACTTATCAAGACGCTGACGTCGTGGTGGTCAACACCTGCGGCTTCATTGATTCGGCCAAGGCTGAGTCTTTGGAAGTGATCGGCGAAGCCATCAAGGAAAACGGCAAGGTCATCGTGACCGGCTGCATGGGCGTCGAAGAAGGCAATATCCGCAAGGTGCACCCGAGCGTGCTGGCCGTGACCGGTCCGCAGCAGTACGAGCAAGTGGTCAACGCCGTGCACGACGCCGTGCCGCCGCGCCAGGATCACAACCCGCTGATCGACCTGGTGCCGCCGCAAGGCATCAAGCTGACTCCGCGCCACTATGCCTACCTGAAGATTTCCGAAGGCTGCAACCACAGCTGCAGCTTCTGCATCATCCCGTCGATGCGCGGCAAACTGGTCAGCCGCCCGGTCGGTGACGTGCTCGACGAAGCCCAGCGCCTGGTCAAGGCCGGGGTCAAGGAGCTGTTGGTGATCTCGCAAGACACCAGCGCCTACGGCGTCGACGTGAAGTACCGCACCGGGTTCTGGAACGGCGCGCCGGTGAAAACCCGCATGACCGAACTCTGCGAAGCCCTGAGCACCCTCGGCGTCTGGGTGCGTCTGCACTACGTTTACCCGTACCCGCACGTCGACGAGCTGATCCCGCTGATGGCCGCCGGGAAGATCCTGCCGTACCTGGACATCCCGTTCCAGCACGCCAGCCCGAAAGTCCTCAAGGCCATGAAACGCCCGGCCTTCGAAGACAAGACCCTGGCCCGCATCAAGAACTGGCGCGAAATCTGCCCGGACCTGATCATCCGGTCGACCTTCATCGTCGGCTTCCCTGGCGAAACCGAAGAAGACTTCCAGTACCTGCTGAACTGGCTGACCGAAGCCCAGCTCGATCGTGTCGGCTGCTTCCAGTACTCGCCAGTCGAAGGCGCACCGGCCAACCTGCTGGACGCGGCCATCGTGCCGGACGACGTCAAGCAAGACCGTTGGGACCGCTTCATGGCACACCAGCAGGCCATCAGCTCGGCGCGTCTGCAAATGCGCGTCGGCCGTGAAATCGAAGTGCTGGTCGATGAAGTCGACGAGCAAGGCGCGGTCGGTCGCTGCTTCTTCGACGCCCCGGAAATCGACGGTAACGTATTCATCGACAACGGCAGCAACCTGAAGCCGGGCGACAAGGTCTGGTGCAAAGTGACCGACGCCGACGAATACGATCTGTGGGCTGAACAGATCTAAACGCAAAAAATACGAAAAGCCCTGCGCTCTTGACGAGATGCGGGGCTTTTTTACGTCTATCGTTTTGTGGGAGAAAGGACTCGCACGATCAACTGCCAAAAGGGGCATTCGGCCATGCGCCAACATTCGGTCGTCCAAACGCCGAAACAGAGCGACTACGAAGAACTGACGCAGGTGTGGGAAGCCTCGGTGCGCGCCACCCATGACTTTCTGCCCGACAGTTACATCGAACTGCTGAAGAACCTGGTGCTGACCCGCTACCTGGATGCGGTCATGCTGATCTGCACCAAAGACTCGCGACAGCGCATCACCGGGTTTGCCGGGGTCGCGGCGGGCAAGATCGAAATGCTCTTCATCGACCCGGCGCACCGCGGCCAGGGGCTGGGCAAGCAGTTGTTGCGGTATGCCCTGGAGCACCTGAATGCCAACGAACTGGATGTCAACGAACAGAACCCGCAAGCCCTGGGGTTCTACTTCAAGCAGGGGTTCGAGGTGATCGGCCGCTCGGAAGTCGATGGCATGGGCCAGCCCTATCCGCTTTTGCATATGCGCTTGCGTCAGGCACAGCAACGCAGGCGCAATGGCTGACACAATACAGAACAAACTGTAGGAGCTGGCTTGCCAGCGAAGGGGCCCGAAAGCCTTGCGCAGATCAATCGGCCGCCTTCGCTGGCAAGCCAGCTCCTACGAAAAGCCACACAGCGCAAATGGAGCCGGGATTAACCGGCGCCCAGCAGGTACAATGCCCACCCCTTTTTTGTTACGGCCCTGTCATGACTGACCCGATTCGACTCTCCAAACGCCTCATCGAACTCGTCGGCTGTTCCCGTCGGGAGGCTGAGCTGTTCATCGAGGGCGGCTGGGTCACCGTGGACGGTGAAGTCATCGACGAACCGCAGTTCAAGGTCGACACCCAGAAAGTCGAGCTCGATCCGGAAGCTAAAGCCACTGCGCCCGAGCCGGTGACCATCCTGTTCAACGTTCCCGCGGGCATGGATGCGGACACGGCCCTGGCGACCATCAGCGCCGAGACCCTGAGCGAAGAACACCGCTTCAGCAAACGTCCGCTCAAGGGCCACTTCCTGCGCCTGACCGCCAGTACCGACCTGCAAGCCAACGCCAGCGGTTTGCTGGTGTTCACCCAGGACTGGAAGATCCTGCGCAAGCTCACCGCCGACTCCGCCAAGATCGAGCAAGAGTATGTGGTCGAGGTTGAAGGCGACATGGTGGCTCACGGCCTCAATCGCCTGAACCACGGCCTGACGTACAAGGGCAAGGAACTGCCGCCGGTCAAAGCCAGCTGGCAGAACGAAAACCGCCTGCGTTTTGCGATGAAGAACCCACAACCAGGGGTGATCGCCCTGTTCTGCCAGGCCGTTGGCCTGAAGGTCGTTGCTATCCGCCGCATCCGCATTGGCGGCGTGTCCATCGGCAAAGTGCCGTTGGGGCAATGGCGCTACCTGTCCGGCAAAGAGAAGTTCTAAGACTTTTCACGCCGCCACACATTTCGGCGCCGCTGCTTATGCGGCGCCCACTGCTGAATATCAGGATTGCACACATGATTCATAACGACGTACTGCGCAGCGTGCGCTACATGCTCGACATCAGCGACAAGAAAGTCATCGAGATCATCAAGCTCGGCGGCATGGACGTCAGCCTCGAAGACCTGCTGACTTACCTCGACAAGAAAGAGGAAGACGAGGAAGGCTTCGTACGCTGCCCGGACGACGTCATGGCGCATTTCCTCGATGGCCTGGTGATCTTCAAGCGCGGCAAGGACGAAAGCCGTCCACCGCAGCCGATCGAAACGCCGGTGACCAACAACATCATCCTGAAGAAACTGCGGGTGGCCTTCGAACTGAAGGAAGACGACATGCACGCGATTCTCAAGGCCTCCGAATTCCCGGTGTCCAAGCCGGAGTTGAGCGCGCTGTTCCGCAAGTTCGGCCACACCAACTACCGTGCGTGCGGCGACCAGTTGCTGCGCAACTTCCTCAAGGGCCTGACCCTGCGCGTGCGCCTGTAGGAGCCGGCTTGCTGGCGATGGCGATCTTCAATACGCCATCGCCACCGACCCAGCGGTGGCTCGGGTTATCATGCCCACCCTCATTCCCCTTCGACCCCAAACCATGACCTACAGCGTTTCCCCCATCGGCTTCGTGCGCTCCTGTTTCAAGGAGAAGTTCGCCATTCCGCGCCAGCCGCAACTGGCCCCCGCCGCTCGCGGCGTGCTGGAACTGGTGGCACCGTTCGATCAGGGTGACGCGGTGCAGGGCCTGGAGCAGGTCAGCCACGTCTGGCTGCTGTTCCTGTTCCATCAGGCACTGGAAGAAAAGCCACGGCTGAAAGTCCGCCCGCCTCGCCTCGGCGGCAACAAGTCCATGGGGGTGTTTGCCACGCGTGCGACCCATCGGCCCAATGGCATCGGTCAATCCGTGGTGAAGCTGGACAAGGTCGAAGCCAGTCGCCTGTGGATATCCGGCATCGACCTGCTCGACGGCACGCCGATCCTCGACATCAAACCTTACGTGCCTTACGCCGACATCATCGATACAGCGTCCAACAGCATCGCCAGCGCTGCGCCGCAGATGATTCCCGTGCAGTGGACGGCTTCGGCATTGCAACAGGCGCACGGGCACGCTCAGCGCCTTGGTGAGCCCTTGGTAGAGCTGATCGAGCAATGCCTGGCGCAGGATCCGCGTCCCGCCTATCAGACACCTGCCCCGGAAAGGGAATACGGTGCGCAGTTCTGGGATGTAGATGTGCGGTGGCATTACCCCGAGCCAGGCCTGATCCGCGTACTCGAAGTTATCCCCGTATCCCTGTAGGAGCTGCCGCAGGCTGCGATCTTTTGATCTTGCTCTTGGGTCGCAATTGAAGATCAAGATCAAAAGATCGCAGCCTGCGGCAGCTCCTACGGGGATTGCATCGGGCATAAAAAAGCCCGCATGACCTTCTCAGGTCATGCGGGCTTTTGCTTTTGTAGGAGCGAGCTTGCTCGCGATAGTCGTTAACGATAACGCGTGTGTACAGGGTAAACGCGGTGCATCCAAGTCCATCGCGAGCAAGCTCGCTCCTACAAATGACCTGCGGTCATTTCTCGACGAACGCACGCTCGATCAGGTAGTCACCCGGCTCGCGCATCCGCGGCGAGACTTTCAGGCCGAAGCTGTTCAACACCTCACTGGTCTCGTCGAGCATGCTCGGGCTTCCACACAACATGGCGCGGTCGTCCTGCGGGTTGATCGGTGGCAGACCGATGTCGCTGAACAGCTTGCCGCTGCGCATCAGGTCGGTCAGGCGACCTTCGTTCTCGAACGGCTCGCGGGTCACGGTCGGGTAGTAGATCAACTTGTCACGCAGGGCGTCACCGAAGAACTCGTTCTGCGGCAGGTGCTCGGTGATGAATTCGCGGTAGGCGACTTCGTTGACGTAACGCACGCCGTGGCACAGGATCACTTTTTCGAAACGCTCGTAGGTTTCCGGGTCCTGGATGACGCTCATGAACGGCGCCAGACCGGTACCGGTGCTGAGCAGGTACAGATGTTTGCCAGGCTTCAAATCGTCCAGCACCAGCGTGCCGGTCGGCTTCTTGCTGATGATGATCTCGTCGCCTTCCTTCAGGTGCTGCAGCTGGGAAGTCAGCGGGCCATCAGGCACCTTGATGCTGAAGAACTCCAGATGCTCTTCCCAGTTCGGGCTGGCAATCGAGTAAGCACGCATAAGCGGGCGGCCGTTGGGCTGTTGCAGGCCGATCATCACGAACTGACCGTTCTCGAAGCGCAGGCCCGGATCGCGGGTGCACTTGAAGCTGAACAGAGTGTCGTTCCAGTGGTGAACACTGAGGACACGCTCGTGGTTCATGTTGCTCATGTACGTGGGACTCCTGGAGATTGGTCTGCGCGCGCTCTGCGCCTGCTCTGAAAAAAAATGAGCTGCTGTGCGCAATTGCATCGCATTCTAATGGCAGCCACAATATCTGTTAACTGGATTATTAAGATAAGGGTTATCGGTTATATAGATATGCGATTTACTCTCCGTCAACTTCAAGTATTCGTCGCCGTCGCCCAGCAGGAAAGCGTATCCCGCGCGGCGGGTCTGCTCAACCTGTCGCAATCGGCAGCGAGCACCTCGATCACCGAGCTCGAGCGCCAGTGCAGCTGCCAGCTTTTCGACCGCGCAGGCAAACGGCTGGCCCTCAACGCCCTCGGCAAACAGCTATTGCCGCAAGCAGTGGCACTGCTCGATCAGGCCAAGGAAATCGAAGACCTGCTCAACGGCAAGTCCGGTTTTGGTTCCCTGGCGGTCGGCGCGACCCTCACCATCGGCAATTACCTGGCCACCCTGCTGATCGGCAGCTTCATGCAGCGTCATCCGGAAAGCCAGGTGAAGCTGCATGTGCAGAACACGGCCAACATTGTGCAGCAGGTCGCCCACTATGAAATTGATCTGGGCCTGATCGAAGGCGACTGCAGCCATCCGGACATCGAAGTGCAGAGCTGGGTCGAGGATGAGCTGGTGGTGTTCTGCGCGCCCCAGCATCCACTGGCCCAACGTGGCACGGCGACCATGGATGAGCTGAGCCACGAGGCCTGGATCCTGCGGGAACAAGGCTCGGGCACACGACTGACGTTTGACCAGGCCATGCGTCACCACCGTAGCGGACTGAACATTCGCCTGGAACTGGAACACACCGAAGCGATCAAGCGCGCGGTGGAATCAGGATTGGGAATTGGCTGCATTTCGCGGCTGGCACTGCGCGATGCCTTCCGCCGCGGCAGCCTGGTGCCGGTGGAGACCCCGGATCTGGACCTGGCGCGGCAGTTCTATTTCATCTGGCACAAACAGAAATACCAGACCTCGGCGATGCGCGAATTCCTCGATCTGTGCCGCGCGTTCACCGCAGGGGTTCAGCGCAGCGACGAGATCGTGCTGCCCACCATCGCTTAAAGCAGGATCACCGCCCACACCAGTGCGATCATGGTCAACGCCACCAACTGCGCGGCGCTGCCCATGTCTTTTGCATTCTTCGACAGCGGGTGCAGCTCAAGGGAAATGCGGTCAATGGCCGCCTCGACCGCCGAATTGAGCAACTCGACAATCAATGCCAACAGACAGACGGCAATGAGCAGCGCCTGCTCGACACGGCTGACGTTCAGAAAGAACGAAATCGGGATCAGGATGACGTTGAGCAACACCAGCTGCCGAAAAGCCGCTTCGCCGGTGAAGGCGGCGCGCAGGCCATCCAGCGAATAACCGGAGGCGTTGAGGATACGTTTGAGGCCGGTCTGGCCTTTGAAAGGTGACATAGAGTAGGCAACTGACTGAAAAGAAGTGGGAAAGCTAGACCAAGCCGGGTCAAAAAAGCGTGAATGGTGACGCTTTAGTGGCTCGAAATTGACTCAAGTTGTTGCAGAAGCAATGCCGCCTGGGTTCGGGTCCGCACATTCAGCTTACGGAAAATCGCCGTGACGTGGGCCTTGATCGTCGCTTCCGAGACGCTCAGCTCGTAAGCGATCTGCTTGTTCAACAAACCTTCGCAGACCATGGTCAACACCCGAAACTGCTGCGGTGTCAAACTGGCAAGCCCGGCGCTGGCGGCCTTGGCTTCAGCGGAAACGCTTACCGCTTCGAACGCCTGGGGTGGCCAGAAGACGTCGCCATCGAGTACCGCTCGCACCGCTTTTTGAATGACGCTCAGGTCGCTCGACTTGGGAATGAAACCGCTGGCCCCGAATTCACGGGACTTCACCATGATCGATGCCTCTTCCTGGGCGGAGACCATGACCACCGGAATCTGCGGGTACTGACCACGCAACAGCACCAGCCCGGAAAATCCGTAGGCCCCCGGCATATTCAGGTCCAGCAGCACCAGATCCCAATCGGCCTTTTCGTCCAGGCGGGTTTCAAGTTCGGCAATGCTCGCCACTTCCACCAGACGGACCTCCGGACCGAGGCCGAGGGTCAACGCTTGATGCAGGGCGCTACGGAAAAGAGGATGGTCATCGGCAATCAGGATTTCGTATGTGGCCATTTTTCAAATGATCCTGTTTTTCAAACGAGGTGCAGCCACGGAGCTGCATCGACAGGGCGCGTTCAACGCCAATCACGTAGCTGTTCACGCAGCTATTCGTGCAAAGAAAAACGGCGTATCAAACCTGGCCGCGCCCTGATCGGCGCCAAGCATGCCCAGCGAAGCCGGGGTGGTCAAGCGACGGAGCCCCTCCAGTCGCTTGCAGTATGGACGACGCTCAGCACCTCACCGCAGCTGCGTTCTGCACGAAGGGCATCAGCTCGGCGTGTGCCGGTGTCGCAACGTTCATCTCCAGCTGATGTTTCGCATCGAGGTAATGCTGACTGAACACATCGAAATAAGCGTCCAGTGCTGACGCGGCCTCGATATCGCCCGCCAGATCGAGACACAGCGCCGCCACTTCCGCCGTGCACAGGTGCTCGCTGCGGGTCGACCGGCGCAGCCGGTACCGGGAGAGTTTTTCCGGCAGCAGGCTCAGGATCGGAAGCGCATCGAAATAGGGGCTTTTGCGGAAAATCTTCCGGGCTTCGGTCCAGGTTGCATCCAGCAGAATGAACAACGGCCGCCGGCTGCTATCGGCCTCGACACCATGGGTCACTCGCCCGGGCTCGACGTACTCGCCCGGGAAGACCAGATAGGGTTGCCATTGCGGATCGGACAGCAGCTGCAACAGTTGCTGGTCGACTTCGGTCCGCGACCAGATGAACGCATGGTTGTCACGCACCACATCGGCGATCAGCCACCCGGTATTACTGGGCTTGAACACTTCCTTATTGGTCATGATCAGGCACACCCCGGAGCGGGTCTCGACTTGCGGGCGCCAGGCACACAGGCAGTGGCTCTCGATCACACGGCAGGCACGGCAACGCGGGGCTCGCCAACCACGGGCCTGAATCGGCTTGATGCCCTCCTCTTCGCGCTGGTCGCGCAGGCGCGCGACAGCATTCAACGCAAAAGGCTTGATTGCCTGGCTCATCGCAGGCAACACCGGAAGGGGTAGAAAATCGACACAAAAACACTCTGCAAGACAGGAAGTGCCCGCAGTTTATCAGACCGGTCGGCGCAAGCCTGTACCGTCCAGGCCACCTCCCCTATAATTCGCCGCCACTGAACGCACAGTCATGTGGCTGGTCGAACCACCAGTCACTGAACCAGGAGAGTTTCATGCTGCGCCTTATCGTTCCTACCGCCGCCATTTTGCTGGCGTCGTCCTTCAACGCCCAGGCAGCTTCCTTGAAAGACATGGAACTGAGCAAAATGCTGCAAAACGTTGCCGCTCAAAGCAGCGTCGGCACTCCACGAGCGATCAACGAAGACATTCTCGATCAGGGCTATACCGTTGAAGGTAAAGAGTTGATCAACCACCTCAGCGTCCAGAGCAGCCACGCCGACAAAATGCGCGCCGATCCGAAAGCGGTTTATTTCCAGCTCGGCTCCACCGTCTGCAACAACCCGGGCTTTCGCAAGCTGATGGCCAAGGGCGCGATCATGCGTTACGAGTTCACCGAGGTTAAGACCAACCGTCCGGTCGCGAGCGAGCGCTTCCAGGAATCGGATTGCCCGAAAGCCGCACCCGCGAAGAAAAAGTAATCATTGGGAATTGGCGCGCCGCTGCTCATCCTCGGCGCGCAGTTCTGCCAACAGCGCCTGCAAGTAGCAAGAGCGTCGCTCGGCAGCCTCAAGACGCCGGCAACACTCCTCCTCGAGACTCAAATGATGGTTCTCGGCCGATGACTTCAGCAATCGATACAGTTGCGTATCGATTTCGATTTCCAGAATGACTCTCGTCATTGCTTCGGCTCCATGCGCCTCGCCCTGCGTGAGCGATAAAATCCTTCAACCGCTTGTGTCGTGCGTCCTGCCATTGACGCAAAGTTGTCATGTCACACCTGTGTGTTAGTAAATCAGAGTGATGGCGAATCAGCTTTGCGTTCAGACGAGCGGTGAAATCACCTTGCAAATCGTCAATAAGCGGTTGCCAGGAAAGACATTGCGGCGCAATGATCAAATAAGCGCAAATCCTCGCGAGCGTCTAGATTCATAGTGTTCTCGTTGAAATTTTCCGGGCAGAAAAGGGGCTGCCTGTCATGCGTCCTGTTGTGCGAACGTTTCTTTCATCCAAGGGAAAAAACAGAGCCTGTATGGATGACTCGATGGCAACTCGAGTCCGGTGGATCGCCCAGGCACGGGCCTGGGCAGACAGCGACACACGAGGTGTCGCGGCGCCGACGACTACCTTGTCGGGGCCAAGGGTTCTGTGCAGAAGGAGAAGCTGAATGCCTTACCAACCGAATGACCTCCTGAGCCGTCATTTTGAAGAAAGCGGCCACGACCTCACCAGCAAGGTCGAAGAACAACTCAACCTGGTTTCACCCAACAGCCCGAACATCCCCATCTACCGCGACATGATCCTGACCGTGCTACGCATGGCCCAGGAAGATCACAACCGCTGGAATGCCAAGATCACCCTGCAAGCCCTGCGCGAACTGGAACATGCCTTCCGGGTGCTGGAACAGTTCAAGGGACGACGCAAAGTCACCGTTTTCGGCTCTGCCCGAACGCCGATAGAACATCCGCTGTATGGCTTGGCCCGAGAGCTCGGCGCGGCGCTGGCGCGCTCGGACCTGATGGTCATCACCGGTGCCGGTGGCGGCATCATGGCGGCGGCCCACGAAGGTGCCGGCCTGGAACATAGTCTGGGATTCAACATCACCCTGCCCTTCGAGCAGCATGCCAATCCCACCGTCAATGGCACGACCAACCTGCTGCCCTTCCACTTCTTCTTCACCCGCAAACTGTTCTTCGTCAAGGAAGCCGATGCGCTGGTCCTGTGCCCCGGTGGTTTCGGCACCCTGGATGAAGCGTTGGAAGTACTGACCCTGATTCAGACCGGCAAGAGCCCGCTGGTACCGGTGGTGCTGCTGGATGCGCCGGGCGGCAAGTTCTGGCAAGGCGCACTGGACTTCATTCACCAGCAGCTGGAGGAGAATCGTTACATCCTGCCCACCGACATGAAGCTGTTGAGCCTGGTCTATAGCGCCGAAGAGGCGGTGCAGCAGATCAATCAGTTCTACAGCAACTTCCACTCCAGCCGCTGGCTCAAGCATCAGTTCGTGATCCGCATGAACCACAAGCTCAGCGACGACGCGCTCGAACACATGCAAGGCGCATTCGCCGACCTATGCCTGAGCGATCACTTCCACCAGCATGCCTACAGCGGCGAGGAACACGACGAACCGCAGTTCAGCCACCTGGCGCGACTGGCCTTCACGTTCAATGCCCGTGATCATGGACGCCTGCGGGAACTGGTGGACTACATCAACCTGCCGGAAAACTGGGCGCAGTCAAAACCCCAGGCGCAACAACGCACGCGGGAACCGTCAAAGGTTACGTGAGGCAAAAAAACGGCCCGCTATCGAAATAGCGAGCCGTTTCATTCAATCGTCCATCCCTCGGCCGCTGAACAAGCGGCTGATCATCTCCATGGAATATCCCCGATAACTCAGGAATCGGCCTTGTTTGGCGCGCTCCCTGGCGTCTATCGGTAAATGTCCGGAGAACTTGCGCCGCCAGGTATCTTCCAGTTGTTCCTGCCAGTTGATACCGCTCTCGCGTAACGCAAGTTCGATGTCAGTACGTTGCAGTCCGCGCTGGCTCAACTCTTCGCGAATACGCAAAGGGCCATAACCGGAACGGGAACGGTAGGAAACGAAACTTTCGAGGTAACGGGATTCGGACAACAGGCCCTCTTCCGTCAAGCGGTCGAGTGCGGTGTCGATCATTTCAGGAAGAGCGCCGCGCTGACGCAGTTTACGCGTCAGCTCGACTCGACCATGCTCGCGTCGCGCGAGCAGGTCCATTGCGGTTCGCCGCACTGCGACGAGTGTATCGAGTACAGCAGTCATCGGATCAATCAGACGTCCACTTCTACCAGATCATCCGCTTTCTCTTTGACCGGCGAAGCTTTGACGTCCGGTGCTGGAGACAGCAATTTGTCGCGCAATTGCTTCTCGAGGGTCGCGGCGATGTCCGGGTTTTCTGCCAGGTACTTGGCCGAGTTGGCTTTACCCTGCCCGATCTTGGTGCCGTTGTACGCATACCAGGCACCGGACTTCTCGACGAAACCGTGCAGGACACCCAGGTCGATCATCTCACCGTTGAGGTAGATGCCCTTGCCATAGAGAATCTGGAACTCGGCCTGACGGAACGGCGAAGCCACCTTGTTCTTCACGACCTTGACGCGGGTCTCGCTACCAACGACTTCATCACCTTCTTTCACCGCGCCAGTGCGACGGATGTCCAGACGAACCGAGGCGTAGAACTTCAGCGCGTTACCACCGGTGGTGGTTTCCGGGCTGCCGAACATCACACCGATTTTCATGCGGATCTGGTTGATGAAGATAACCAGGCAGTTGGCGTTCTTGATGTTACCGGTGATTTTACGCAGTGCCTGGGACATCAGACGGGCTTGCAGGCCCACGTGCATGTCACCCATTTCGCCTTCGATTTCAGCCTTTGGCACCAACGCCGCCACGGAGTCGACGATGATCACGTCAACCGCGTTGGAACGCACCAGCATGTCGGTGATTTCCAGGGCCTGCTCGCCGGTGTCCGGCTGGGAAACCAGCAGGTCGTCGACGTTGACGCCCAGCTTGCCGGCATATTCAGGGTCGAGGGCGTGTTCGGCGTCGACGAATGCGCAGGTCGCGCCGGCTTTTTGAGCCTGGGCGATCACCGACAGTGTCAGCGTGGTTTTACCCGAGGATTCAGGACCGTAGATTTCAACGATACGGCCTTTTGGCAGACCGCCAATGCCGAGCGCGATGTCCAGCCCCAGAGAGCCAGTGGAGATAGCCGGGATCGCCTGACGGTCCTGATCGCCCATACGCATTACGGCACCCTTGCCGAATTGACGTTCGATCTGACCCAGGGCCGCAGCCAAGGCTTTCTTCTTGTTGTCGTCCATTAAAGTCCTCACGTAATCAATAAGGCCTGACGGCCAACACCTGTATAAGTAGCCAGTATTATTCCACAGCGCTTGAGGATCGCCTACCCCTGATTTGAGATTTCTCCAGCGGCATGGCGCAGTAGCCCCTCTAGCGCGGCCTTCACCGTTTGTCGGCGAACCTCGTCGCGGTTGCCGGGGAAGTGCGCCACCTCGCTGAATACCCGCTCGCCAACGCCCCAGGCCAGCCATACGGTACCCACCGGCTTGCTGGGCGACCCACCATCGGGCCCAGCTACGCCACTGACCGCCATGGCAAAATGCGCGTGGCTTTTTTCCTGCGCGCCCCGCACCATCGCCTCGACCACCTCGCGACTGACCGCTCCCACCGTCGCAAACAACTGCGCGGGGACATTCAATTGCTCGATTTTCTGGCGGTTGGAGTACGTGACATAACCTGCCTCGAACCACGCCGAGCTGCCGGGAATGCGGGTAATGGCCTCGCAAATCCCGCCACCGGTACAGGACTCGGCTGCCGTGACGTGGGTATTGAGAACCTGCAGGCGCCTGCCAAGTTCAGCGGCCAGTTGGGTGATTTCTTTCACGGTCCTCTCCTGAAGGGGCTGAATGGGACTACCGTACACGAGCGGATCGCGCTTGCAAGGCTCGCAAATGATCAAAATGTGAGTGGCCAGGCCTGTTCTCGCCTGCCGTGAGCCGGACTCCGCCCGCCACCTCTCGCCAGCCATCACAGGACTTTCATGCCTGCGTCGGGTGGACCGCCCATGTTAACCTTGCGCCCATCGCGCAAAAGCCGGGCGACGCCCCTCCTTTGCCCTACACCTTTCAACGAATTTGCCTGATTATCCGATGAATAAAGCGCTCTCCGATCTATCCTCCCACACGCCAATGATGCAGCAGTACTGGCGCCTGAAAAACCAGCACCCCGACCAGCTGATGTTCTACCGCATGGGCGACTTCTACGAGATCTTCTATGAAGACGCAAAGAAGGCCGCCAAATTGCTGGACATTACCCTGACCGCCCGTGGGCAGTCGGCCGGCCAGGCGATTCCGATGTGTGGGATTCCTTACCACGCCGCCGAAGGTTACCTGGCGAAACTGGTGAAGCTCGGCGAGTCGGTGGTGATTTGTGAGCAGGTCGGCGACCCGGCTACCAGTAAAGGACCGGTGGATCGCCAGGTGGTGCGGATCATCACCCCGGGCACGGTGAGTGACGAGGCGCTGCTGGATGAGCGTCGGGACAACCTGATCGCTGCGGTGCTGGGTGACGAGCGCCTGTTCGGTCTGGCCGTGCTGGATATCACCAGCGGCAACTTCACGGTGCTGGAAATCAAGGGTTGGGAAAACCTGCTCGCCGAACTGGAGCGGGTCAATCCGGTGGAGCTGATGATCCCGGATGACTGGCCGAAAGATTTGCCTGCGGAGAAACGTCGTGGGGTTCGTCGCCGTGCGCCGTGGGATTTCGAGCGTGACACGGCGCTGAAAAGTCTCTGCCAACAATTCTCGACCCAGGACCTGAAAGGGTTTGGCTGCGAGAACCTGACCCTGGCCATCGGCGCTGCCGGCTGCCTGCTCAGCTATGCCAAGGAAACCCAGCGCACCGCCCTGCCCCACTTGCGCAGCCTGCGTCATGAACGCCTGGACGACACCGTCGTGCTGGACGGCGCGAGCCGTCGCAACCTGGAACTGGACACCAACCTGGCCGGCGGTCGCGATAACACCTTGCAATCGGTGGTCGATCGCTGCCAGACCGCCATGGGCAGCCGATTGCTGACCCGCTGGTTGAACCGCCCCCTGCGCGATCTTAGCGTACTGCTGGCGCGTCAGACGTCGATCACTTGCCTGCTCGACGGTTACCGCTTCGAGAAACTGCAACCGCAGCTCAAGGAAATCGGTGACATCGAGCGGATCCTGGCGCGGATCGGTCTGCGCAATGCCCGTCCTCGCGACCTGGCTCGCCTGCGCGACGCACTCGGTGCACTGCCAGCGCTGCAAGTGGCGATGAGCGAACTTGAAGCGCCACACATCATTCAACTGGCCAGGACCACCAGCACCTATCCGGAACTGGCGGCCCTGCTGGAAAAAGCCATCGTCGACAACCCGCCCGCGGTGATTCGAGACGGTGGCGTGTTGAAAACCGGCTACGACAGCGAGCTCGACGAACTGCAATCGCTCAGCGAAAACGCCGGGCAGTTCCTGATCGATCTCGAAGCGCGCGAGAAGGCCCGCACCGGTCTGTCGCACCTGAAGGTCGGCTACAACCGTATTCACGGTTACTTCATCGAATTGCCGAGCAAACAGGCCGAATCGGCGCCCGCGGATTACATCCGCCGTCAGACGCTCAAAGGTGCCGAGCGCTTCATCACGCCGGAACTGAAGGCGTTCGAAGACAAGGCGCTGTCGGCCAAGAGCCGCGCCCTGGCCCGCGAGAAGATGCTCTACGAAGCACTGCTCGAAGACCTGATCGCCCAACTGCCGCCTCTGCAAGACACCGCCGCCGCCCTGGCCGAGCTGGACGTGCTGAGCAACCTGGCCGAGCGTGCACTGAACCTGGACCTGAACTGCCCGCGTTTCGTCGACGAGCCCTGCATGCGCATCAGCCAGGGACGTCACCCGGTGGTCGAGCAAGTGTTGACCACGCCATTCGTGGCCAACGACCTGAGCCTCGACGACAACACCCGCATGCTGGTGATCACGGGTCCGAACATGGGCGGTAAATCCACCTACATGCGTCAGACCGCCTTGATTGTGCTGCTGGCACACATTGGCAGCTTCGTGCCGGCAGCCAGCTGCGAATTGTCGCTGGTGGACCGGATCTTTACCCGGATCGGTTCCAGCGATGACCTGGCGGGCGGCCGTTCGACCTTCATGGTCGAAATGAGCGAAACCGCCAACATTCTGCACAATGCCACCGAGCGCAGTCTGGTGCTCATGGACGAAGTCGGTCGCGGCACCAGCACCTTCGACGGCCTGTCCCTGGCCTGGGCCGCCGCCGAACGCCTGGCGCACCTGCGCGCCTACACGCTGTTCGCCACCCACTATTTCGAGTTGACGGTGTTGCCGGAAGCCCAGCCGCTGGTGGCCAACGTGCACCTCAATGCCACCGAGCACAACGAACGCATCGTGTTCCTGCATCACGTGCTGCCGGGGCCTGCCAGCCAAAGCTACGGCCTGGCAGTTGCGCAATTGGCCGGTGTGCCGAGCGAAGTGATCGTGCGGGCTCGCGAGCATCTGGGCCGACTGGAGGCCACTGCCCTGCCTCATGAAAAGCCGAAGCCCACCAAGGGCAAACCGGCCGCGCCGCAGCAGAGCGACATGTTCGCCAGCCTGCCGCATCCGGTACTGGACGAACTGGCCAGGCTCGATCTGGATGACATGACCCCGCGTCGTGCGCTCGAAATGCTCTATGCACTAAAGACACGGGTCTAACGCACTTGCCTGCAAGCTGTTAGAATCTCGCGCGGTTTGGGATGCTGCTGGCTAATAGCCTGGCCAGCAGACTATCGCTCCCGAACCTGGCGACCCCAACGTGAAGGGGCTCCGCTGCCGCCGCCTGAGGAGAAATCTAGAAATGACCTTCGTCGTCACCGACAACTGCATCAAGTGCAAGTACACCGACTGCGTAGAAGTCTGTCCGGTGGACTGCTTTTACGAAGGCCCGAACTTCCTGGTGATTCACCCGGATGAGTGCATCGACTGCGCACTGTGCGAACCCGAATGCCCTGCCGTGGCCATCTTCTCCGAAGATGAAGTCCCGGAAGATATGCAGGAATTCATTCAGCTGAACGTTGAGCTGGCCGAAATCTGGCCCAACATCACCGAGAAGAAAGAATCGCTGCCCGATGCCGAAGAGTGGGATGGCGTCAAAGGCAAGATCAAAGACCTCGAACGCTGATTGCTCCCGCGTTCCCGAAAAGGCCCCCTGCGGGCCTTTTTGCTTTTTGAAGATCTTTTGACATTGATTATTGCAGGCAAAAAAAAGGGGCGGTTTGACCCGCCCACATTTTTTTCCCTAGTCCCTGTGTTCCTTTTCATCGTCCTGATGAATCGCGTCCTGCGATGTCCTTTCCCCTCATCCTTGAAGGGCGTGTCTGTCCGTCGACACAACCTGAATACTAGAGCGTTCCCGGCCGGGAGCAAGCAGCCGCCAACGCCAGAATCCCCTGTCATATGCTCGTAACTTAATAAAATAAGTCTATGGATCAACCGGTTAAGAAGACCGCGACTGGAGAATGGAAGACTGCCACCCTGTAAAAATAACGAACACTTACAACAGGGTAAGCAAAGACTTACAGCACGAGACTACAAAGCTGAGGTGAAGTCGCAGACCAGGCAAAACCCGTTTGGAAGATAACAAAAAGCCCCGAACCAGTCGGGGCTTTTGTTGCATGCCTGGCAACTACTTATTATTGAAACAGCGACTCGCTCGATAGGCCATTCTTCTCGAGAATCTCCCGAAGACGCTTCAGGCCTTCAACCTGAATCTGTCTGACCCGTTCCCGGGTCAGGCCAATTTCCAGGCCTACATCTTCAAGGGTACTGCTCTCGTGCCCGCGCAGGCCGAAGCGGCGGATGACCACCTCGCGTTGCTTGTCGGTCAGTTCCGAGAGCCATTGATCGATGCTCTGGGACAGGTCGTCATCCTGCAACAGTTCGCATGGATCGGTTGGGCGATCATCGGTAAGGGTGTCCAGCAGGGTTTTGTCCGAATCCGGGCCCAGCGAGACGTCGACCGAAGATACCCGCTCGTTAAGGCCGAGCATGCGCTTGACCTCTGCCACTGGTTTTTCCAGCAGGTTGGCGATTTCTTCGGGTGAGGGTTCATGATCGAGCTTTTGCGTCAGTTCCCGTGCAGCCCGCAGGTAGACGTTAAGCTCCTTGACCACATGGATCGGCAACCGGATGGTCCGGGTCTGATTCATGATTGCGCGCTCGATGGTCTGACGAATCCACCAGGTCGCGTAGGTCGAAAAGCGGAAGCCACGTTCAGGGTCGAACTTCTCTACCGCCCGGATCAGCCCGAGGTTGCCCTCTTCGATCAAGTCCAGCAGCGACAGGCCACGATTGACGTAACGCCGGGCGATTTTCACCACCAGCCTCAGGTTACTTTCAATCATGCGTTTGCGCCCGGCAGGATCTCCACTTTGCGACAGGCGCGCAAAATGAACTTCTTCTTCGGGAGATAACAGAGGGGAAAAACCAATCTCATTGAGATACAGCTGCGTGGCATCGAGCGCACGCGTGTAATCAATGTACTTGTGTTGCTTTAACGAGGCGGAGTGTTTGGATTTGGCACGAACGGAAGGTGGAGCAGCCCCTTCATCATTCGACATCGAATCCGTGTCGATGCCGGTCTCCATAAGGAGAACCTCATCGTCGATGTCAAACTCCGGCACTTCTTTACTGAGAGCCATTGTTATAGTCCTTTGGTGAGTTCGACCCCAAGCTCAAGCGGCGCCTTTATCCTTGGCAACGCTGGAGCCTGTCCCCTCTACGTGACGGAACAGGCTGGATAGCGATCAACGCCGTGGCAGGAATTGCAGCGGATCTACAGGCTTACCTTGTCGGCGAATCTCAAAGTGCAGTTTCACCCGGTCCGTGCCCGTTGACCCCATTTCGGCAATTGTCTGTCCGACCTTGACCTGCTGCCCCTCCTGAACCAACAGCCTGCGGTTATGTCCGTAGGCACTGACGTAGGTATCGCTGTGTTTGATGATGACTAATTCGCCGTAGCCCCTTAAGCCACTCCCGGCGTATACCACCGTCCCATCAGACGCAGCTAAAACAGGCTGTCCCAAATCCCCGGCGATATCAATTCCTTTATTCAAACTCCCGTTTGAAGAGAATTTACCAATGAGAATGCCATTAGATGGCCACCCCCAGCCTGTCGGGGCGGGACCCGCCGCGGGCATCGGAACGGCTGCAGGTTTGTTCGCGACGGACGGTACAACCACCGCCGTACTGGTGGTCGCACCGGTAGCGGGACGACGGAAGACCGTGGTTTTACTCGATGACGAAGGCGTTGAACTGGACGAACTGACCAGGGTGGTCGGCGTTGAACCGGTGCGACCATCGAAGCGAATCGTCTGACCCGGATGGATCGTGTAGGGCGCAGGAATGTTGTTGCGTGCAGCCAGCGCCTTGTAGTCCCAACCATAGCGAAAGGCGATGGAGAACAGAGTGTCCTTGGGGCGGACGACGTATTGACCCGTCGTCACGGCCGGACGCTGCGCGACGGAATTGTTGCGATCGATGACGCGCACATCGCTCGACTTGTTGCTGGAACAACCAACCAGCAAGGTGCTCAAGACGAGGCCAGTCACCAGGCGCTGAAAGCTCGTTATACCCATTCGGTGCGCAATGACTGTGAGACTCACCCGCCGCTCCCTTTGTGGTGGCTGAAAATGTGGATTGCCGTGTTACGGCACGAAATGTCGCAAGTATAACGGGCCGTGCAGGCTTTACCTTTAATGACGCAGGCACACGTTTGCTACCTGACGATAAATCCCGTTAATGGATCGTTGCCGCTGTAAGACAGGGGCAATCGAAGAGAATTCAGCGCGCCGAAACAAATGCTCAGGCCAGAGGCCCATTGAGCAATGGAACGAAGCGCACAGACCCGAGAACGCGTCTGGAGAAACCCTGTTCTTCGCGAATGATCAACATCAATTGTTGAACCTCACCGGACCCGACCGGGATCACCAATCGCCCCCCCGGCGCCAACTGATCGAGCAACGCCTGGGGCACTTCGGTCGCCACTGCGGTGACAATAATGCCGTTGTACGGCGCCAGCGCCGGCCAGCCCTCCCAGCCATCGCCCCAGCGACACACCACGTTGCGCAAGTTGAGCTCGACCAGGCGTTCCTTGGCCCGGTCCTGCAGCACCTTGATGCGCTCGACCGAAAACACCCGCTCGACCAGTTGCGACAGGATCGCGGTCTGATAACCCGACCCCGTGCCTATTTCCATGACCTTGTCCAGAGGACCTGCCTCCAGCAGCAGCTCGCTCATGCGAGCGACCATGTAAGGCTGGGAGATGGTCTGGTTGTTCCCGATCGGCAACGCCGTGTCTTCATAGGCACGGTGGGCCAGCGCCTCGTCGACGAACAGGTGACGCGGCGTACGGCGAATCACCTCCAGCACCTTGGCGTTGGAGATGCCCTCCTCATACAAACGCTGAATCAGGCGCTCACGGGTCCGTTGTGAGGTCATCCCGATGCCGCGATGCATAGGGTCTTGTTCACGAGCCATCAGCGCAGCCCCTCCAGCCAGCCATCAAGACTTCTGAAGGCATCATTGAAGGTGCGATCCAGTTGCAGTGGGGTGATTGAAACATAGCCTTGCATGACCGCATGGAAGTCGGTGCCCGGACCGCCATCTTCGGCGTCCCCCGCCGCGGCGATCCAGTAACCGGATTTGCCGCGCGGATCGACCACTTTCAACGGTGCCGCAGCGCGGGCGCGATGGCCGAGGCGAGTCAATTGTATTCCGCGGATGTGGTCCAGCGGCAAATTGGGAATGTTCACGTTCAGCACCGTGCGCGGTGGCAGTTCGAGGTCCGCGTGAGCCTCTACCAGTTTGCGCGCAAAATAAGCGGCGGTGGAAAGGTTCTCCACTTGCCGTGAGACAAACGAAAAGGCGAACGAAGGACGTTCCAGGAAGCGTCCTTCCAGGGCTGCAGCCACGGTGCCGGAATACAGCACGTCGTCCCCCAGGTTGGCACCCAGGTTGATCCCGGAAACCACCATGTCCGGTGCTTGCTCCAGTAAACCGTTGAGCCCCAGGTGTACGCAATCGGTGGGCGTGCCGTTAAGGCTGATAAAGCCATTGGCCAGGGTTTGCGGGTGCAACGGACGGTCGAGCGTCAGCGAACTGCTGGCGCCGCTCTTGTCCTGGTCCGGGGCGATAACCACGCACTCGGTGTAATCCGCCAGCGCAGCATAAAGCGCGGCTAGACCGGGTGCGGTTACCCCATCGTCGTTAGAAATCAGAATACGCATGGGCTGTCCGTCTGCCCCACCGGCACCAGATCCACGAGTTCGCGCACCAATACGGTGGCGAAGCATCCGGCCGGGAGGACGAATTCCAGTTGCAGAATGTCAGGCTCGGGATAATGCCACGTCAACCCACCAATGGGCAGCCGCAGGATGCGACGTTCGTGGCTCATTCCGGCGTTAATCAACCAATCGCGAAGATCCGCCTCGCGTGCGGCGATTGCCTGCTCCAGTTCATGGACAGCGCCCGAGGCCGGCGAGTCACCTTCGCCCCACTGCGGACCGGTCGGGTGCAGGTCGAGAATCGCCAGACGCGGGTCGCTGCACTCGGCCTCGCCGGCGGGAAAGAAACTGCGGCTGTCCGTAAACGCCAGCAGATCCCCGACCTGGGCGCGCTGCCAGGTGCCATCGGCGACACGCGCCGCCAACACTTGGTTAAACAGAAAACTACGGGCCGTTGAGAGCAGGCGCGAACGCACGTTGCGCTGCTCCGGCAACGCCTTGCGCGCGGCCCAGGCACGGGCATCGACCACGTTGCCGCCGTCAAACCCGAAGCGCTGGGCACCGAAATAATTGGGAATACCTTGCTTGGCAATCAGCTGCAGACGCTCTTCAATGGCCGCCTTGTCGCCCGCGAACTGTGTCAGGCGCAAGGTGAAGCCGTTGGCCGAATGGGCACCGCGCTGCAGCTTGCGTTTGTGCCGGCCGGTCTTGAGGATTTTCAACGTGTCGTTTTCTGCCGGCGACAAATCCGGATCGGCCTTGCCCGGCAGCTGTACGCTGAACCACTGACGCGTCAGTGCCTGACGATCCTTGAGGCCTGCGTAGCTGACGGTGCGCAAGGGCACACCCGCTGCCTTGGCGATCCGCCGTGCCGCTTCTTCGGTATTCAGCCCGCGCTTCTCCACCCAGATCCACAGGTGCTCGCCATCGCCACTGAGGGGGATATCGAGGACTTCATCGACCTGAAAATCTTCCGCCGTCGCTTTCAGTACGGCGCTGCCGAGGGCTTCACCGTAGGCCCGCGGACCGAGCAATTGCAGGTCGTTCATGCGCGCAGCAACAAAGCAACGGCATGCACGGCGATGCCTTCTTCGCGACCGACGAAGCCGAGCTTTTCGGTGGTGGTGGCTTTTACGTTCACTTGATCCAACTCAACTTGAAGATCCGCGGCAATCAGCGCGCGCATCGATTCGATATGGGGGGCCATTTTTGGCGCCTGGGCGACGATGGTGTTATCGACGTTGCCGACTTTCCAGCCCTTGGCGTGGATCAGTGCGACGACATGGCGCAACAGCACGCGGCTGTCGGCGCCCTTGAATGTCGGGTCGGTATCCGGGAAGTGCTTGCCGATATCACCCAACGCAGCGGCGCCGAGCAAGGCGTCGCTCAAGGCGTGCAGCAGGACGTCACCGTCGGAATGAGCGAGCAGCCCGAAGCCGTGTGCAATCCGCACGCCGCCCAGAGTAATGAAATCGCCTTCAGCGAAACGGTGCACATCATAGCCGTGGCCAATACGCATAAAAAAACGCCCCGATTTTTGTCAGGGCGTGATTCTACCTGCATTAGGCGCCTAGAGCGCGCCCGTGATGCTGCAAGTGGTCGTCGATGAAACTGGCGATGAAGAAATAGCTGTGGTCGTAGCCGGGTTGCAAGCGCAACGTCAGCGGATGACCGGCCAGTTTGGCGGCCTGCTGCAAGGCTTCAGGTTTGAGCTGGGTGGCCAGGAAATCGTCGCGATCACCTTGGTCGACCAATAACGGCAACTTCTCGTTCGCTTCGGCAATCAGGACGCAAGCATCCCACTCCCGCCATTTCGATCGGTCTTCTCCCAGGTAGCGGGAAAAGGCTTTCTGCCCCCAAGGACAGTCCATCGGATTGTTGATCGGCGAGAATGCCGACACCGACTGATAGCGTCCCGGATTACGCAACGCGCAGACCAGCGCGCCGTGGCCACCCATGGAGTGACCGCTGATGCCGCGCTTGTCCGACGCCGGGAAATGGGCTTCAACCAATGCGGGCAATTCCTGCACGACATAGTCATGCATCCGATAGTGCCGGGACCAGGGTTCTTGCGTGGCATTCAGATAAAACCCGGCACCGAGACCGAAGTCCCAGGCGCCATCCGGATCACCCGGCACATCAGGACCACGAGGGCTGGTGTCCGGGGCAACGATGATCAGCCCCAGCTCGGCGGCCATACGCATGGCGCCGGCCTTTTGCATGAAGTTTTCGTCGGTGCAGGTCAGGCCGGACAACCAGTACAGCACCGGCAACTTGCCGCCCTGCTCCGCTTGCGGCGGCAGGTACACGGCAAACACCATGTCGCAGCCGAGCACATCGGAGCGGTGCCGGTAACGTTTGTGCCAGCCGCCGAAGCTTTTCTGGCAGGAGATATTTTCCAGGCTCATGACCGACCTCAGAAATGGATGACGGAACGGATGCTCTTGCCTTCATGCATCAGGTCGAACGCCTTGTTGATATCTTCCAGGCCCATGGTGTGGGTGATGAAAGTATCCAGCGGGATTTCACCGGTTTCAGCCATCTCGACATAGCTTGGCAACTCGGTACGGCCACGCACGCCGCCGAACGCCGAACCGCGCCAGACGCGACCGGTCACCAGCTGGAATGGACGCGTGGCGATTTCCTGGCCAGCACCGGCGACGCCGATGATGACCGACTCGCCCCACCCCTTGTGGCAGCACTCAAGTGCGGCGCGCATCAATTGCACATTACCGATACATTCGAAGGAAAAGTCGACGCCGCCGTCAGTCATGTCGACGATGACTTCCTGGATCGGACGATCGAAATCTTTCGGGTTCACACAATCGGTTGCACCCAACTGCTTGGCGATCTCGAATTTGGCCGGGTTGATGTCGATCGCAATGATGCGCGCAGCCTTGGCTTTGACGGCGCCGATGACCGCCGACAGACCGATGCCGCCGAGGCCGAAAATGGCGACGGTATCACCTGGTTTTACCTTGGCGGTATTAAGAACTGCACCGATGCCGGTGGTGACACCGCAGCCCAGCAGGCAGACTTTTTCCAGTGGCGCTTCTTTTGGAATTTTGGCGACGGAGATTTCCGGCAGCACGGTGTACTCGGAGAACGTCGACGTCCCCATGTAGTGGAAAATTGGTTGGCCTTTGTAGGAAAAGCGCGAAGTGCCATCCGGCATCAGGCCTTTACCCTGAGTCGCGCGAATTGCCTGGCACAGGTTGGTTTTGCCGGACAGACAGAATTTGCACTGGCGGCATTCCGGGGTGTACAGCGGGATCACATGATCGCCGACCGCGACGGAGGTTACGCCTTCACCGATCGCCTCGACCACCGCGCCACCTTCGTGACCGAGGATCGACGGGAAGATACCTTCCGGGTCCGCACCCGACAGCGTGTAGGCATCGGTATGGCAGACACCGGAGGCAACCACACGCAGCAGGACTTCACCGGCCTTGGGCATGGCGACATCGACTTCAACGATCTCGAGGGGTTTCTTGGCCTCGAAGGCAACGGCAGCGCGCGACTTGATCATGTGGATTCTCCAGTGAATAAAAACGAGACAGGGAGTGTAATACAGCGCCTTACGGTGAATAATCCGGACAAAAGCAAAACATTATTGCCATACAGGGATAATCCTTGATGTCCGAAAACCGCTGGGAAGGTATCGACGAGTTCGTCGCCGTGGCCGAATGCAGTCAGTTCACGGCTGCCGCGGAACGCCTCGGGGTTTCGTCTTCCCACATCAGTCGACAAATAGTACGCCTCGAAGAGCGACTTCAGACGCGACTGCTTTATCGCAGCACCCGCCGGGTCACGCTGACCGAGGCAGGGCAAACCTTTCTGCAACATTGCCAGCGCCTGCAGGATGGTCGCGAAGAAGCACTGCGAGCGGTCGGCGACCTGACCAGTGAACCCAAAGGCATGCTGCGCATGACCTGCGCCGTGGCGTACGGCGAACGATTCATCGTGCCGCTGGTGACGCGATTCATGGGGTTGTATCCGCAACTGCGCATCGACATTGAACTGAGCAATCGTCAACTCGACCTCGTGCACGAAGGGCTGGACCTGGCGATCCGTCTCGGTCGCCTGCAGGACTCGCGGCTGGTAGCGACACGTCTGGCGCCACGACGCATGTACCTGTGCGCATCGCCGTCCTATCTGGAACGCTACGGCCGCCCGCATAGCTTGTCGGAACTCAGCCGCCACAACTGCCTCATCGGCAGCTCGGACATCTGGCAACTGGAACAGAACGGGCGGGAATTTTCCCAGCGAGTGCAGGGAAACTGGCGCTGCAACAGTGGGCAAGCGGTGTTGGATGCGGCGTTACAGGGAGTGGGTTTGTGTCAGCTGCCGGACTACTACGTGCTGGAGCATCTGAAAAACGGCGAATTGATTTCGCTGCTGGAAGCCCACCAACCGCCGAACACTGCCGTGTGGGCGCTTTATCCACAGCAACGGCATTTGTCGCCGAAGGTGCGCAAGTTGGTGGATTATTTGAAGGAGGGGTTGGCCGAAAGGCCGGAGTACCGAAGTTAACTTATGCATTGCCTGCTCGGCCGCTATCGCGAGCAAGCTCGCTCCCACAGTGACCGGGGTCGAACACAAATCTTGTAAACGCCATAGAGCCCTGTGGGAGCGAGCTTGCTCGCGATCGGGGCACCACAGATCCTAAGGTGGATCAGCGGCGGTTAGCCCAACGCTGTCGCAGCCATTCAAGGTCTTCAGGGCGTGTGACTTTGAGGTTGTCGGATCGACCTTCGATCAAACGAGGAGCCAAACCCGCCCACTCCATGGCCGATGCTTCATCAGTCACCAAAGCATCCGCCACCAGACTGTCCGCCAACGCCCGATGCAACGCCCCAAGACGAAACATCTGCGGCGTATACGCCTGCCAGATCACGCTACGATCCACGGTTTCGACCACGCGACCGTGCTTGTCGACCCGCTTCAGAGTATCGCGTGCCGGCACTGCCAGCAGACCACCAACAGGGTCGTCAGCCAGTTCTGTCAGCAACTTGTCCAGATCATCACGACTCAGATTCGGCCGCGCGGCATCGTGAACCAACACCCAATCCTCATCGTCAGCGCCTTGCGCATGCAAATGCAGCAACGCATTGAGCACCGACCCGGAACGCTCGGAACCACCTTCAACCCGCTGAATTCGTGGATCGCAAGCACACGCCAGGTTCGGCCAATAAGGATCATCAACAGCAAGACTGACTACCAACCCCTTCAGGGAAGGATGATCAAGGAAACAGCCAAGGCTGTGTTCGAGAATAGTGCGCCCGCCCAATTGCAAATATTGCTTGGGACGGTCCGCGGCCATTCGGGCACCGACGCCCGCGGCAGGAATCACGGCCCAGAAGGCCGGTAACGAAGGGTTCATTGAGCCAGCTGGTAAAGGGTTTCACCATCCTTGACCATGCCCAGTTCATGACGAGCCCGCTCTTCAACGGTCTCCATGCCCTTTTTCAACTCACTGACTTCAGCGTCCATCACTCGATTGCGCTCAAGCAGGCCCTCGTTCTCAGCGTGTTGATCTGCGATCTGCTGAGTCAGTTCGGCCACTTGCGCCAGACTGCCATTACCCACCCACAGGCGGTATTGCAGGCCAGCCAGCAGCAGGAGCAAGACGAGGAACAACCAATTGGGACTGCGCATCGAATATCAGGTATCCAGTGAAAAAAGACAGCCATGCCAACACTTTGAAGCTGCTGATAGCACGAAGCCTGGAAGGACCAGGCTTGTGCTCTTAAGGCATCAGATTAGTGGCAAAAACGTCGCTGTAGCGATTTTTCCGACACAATCCGGTGTCTTTTTATCCGTTAACGATTAACCGCGGAATTCGCTGCGACCGTTGTACTTGGCTTTGCCATTCAACTGCTCTTCGATACGCAGCAGTTGGTTGTACTTGGAAACACGGTCGGAACGGCACAGGGAGCCGGTCTTGATCTGGCCAGCCGCGGTGCCCACAGCCAGGTCGGCAATGGTCGAATCTTCGGTTTCGCCGGAGCGGTGCGAGATCACGGCGGTGTAACCAGCGGCCTTGGCCATCTGGATGGCTTCCAGGGTTTCGGTCAGGGTGCCGATCTGGTTGAACTTGATCAGGATCGAGTTGGCGATCTTTTTATCGATGCCTTCTTTCAGGATCTTGGTGTTGGTTACGAACAGGTCGTCGCCTACCAGTTGGACTTTCTCGCCGATCTTATCGGTGAGGATTTTCCAGCCAGCCCAGTCGGACTCGTCCAGACCGTCTTCGATCGAGATGATCGGATAACGCTCGGTCAAGCCTTTCAGGTAGTCGGCGAAACCTTCAGCGGTGAACACCTGGCCTTCGCCGGACAGGTTGTATTTACCGTCTTCGTAGAATTCACTGGCCGCGCAGTCCAGCGCCAGGGTCACGTCGGTGCCCAGTTTGTAACCGGCGTTGGCCACGGCTTCGGAGATCACTTTCAAAGCGTCTTCGTTGGAAGCCAGGTTCGGTGCGAAACCACCTTCGTCGCCCACTGCGGTGCTCAGGCCACGGGCCTTCAGCACGGCTTTGAGGTGATGGAAAATCTCGGTGCCCATGCGCAGGCCTTCCGAGAAAGACTTGGCGCCAACCGGCTGAACCATGAATTCCTGGATGTCGACGTTGTTGTCGGCGTGCTCGCCACCGTTGATGATGTTCATCATCGGAACCGGCATCGAGTAGACACCCGGGGTGCCGTTCAGGTTGGCGATGTGAGCGTACAGCGGCAGGTCCTGGTCCTGTGCTGCTGCCTTGGCCGCAGCCAGGGAAACGGCGAGGATCGCGTTGGCGCCCAGGGAACCTTTGTTTTCAGTACCGTCGAGCTTGATCATCGCGTGATCCAGCGCTTTCTGGTCGCTTGGGTCGGTGCCTTTCAACAGGTCGCGGATCGGACCGTTGATGTTGGCGACGGCTTTGAGCACGCCCTTGCCCAGGTAACGGCTCTTGTCGCCATCACGCAGCTCGAGCGCTTCACGCGAGCCAGTGGAAGCACCGGACGGCGCGCAAGCACTGCCGATGATGCCGTTATCGAGAAGCACATCCGCTTCCACGGTGGGGTTGCCACGGGAGTCGAGAACTTCACGACCTTTGATGTCGACGATTTTTGCCATTGTTGTAAACACTCCAAAGTTGACGAAAACGCTCTGTACCGCTCGGTTTATAACGTGTGGGGCATATTGCTTTGCAGGGGGCCGGCTTGATTGCGAAGGTGGCCTTGAAGTCTCTGCAAGACTTGAGGGCGCCTTCGCTGGCAAGCCAGCTCCTACATGATCGGGTTTGCCGATATTACGCGGTTTCTACGACAGGAAAACTCTTCACCAGTTCGTCCAACGCTTTGAGCTGGGCCAGGAATGGCTCCAGTTTGTCCAGACGCAAGGCGCATGGGCCGTCGCATTTGGCGTTGTCCGGGTCCGGGTGGGCTTCGAGGAACAGACCCGCCAGTGACTGGCTGATCCCGGCTTTCGCCAGATCGAGGACCTGGGCGCGGCGACCACCGGCAGAATCGGAGCGACCACCGGGCATTTGCAGCGCGTGGGTCACGTCGAAGAACACCGGGTATTCGAACTGCTTCATGATGCCGAAGCCGAGCATGTCGACGACCAGGTTGTTGTAACCGAAGCTCGAACCGCGCTCGCAGAGGATCAACTGATCGTTACCCGCTTCCACGCACTTGTTCAGGATGTGTTTCATCTCCTGAGGCGCGAGGAACTGGGCTTTCTTGATGTTGATCACCGCACCGGTCTTCGCCATCGCGACCACCAGGTCGGTCTGGCGCGACAAAAAGGCCGGCAGCTGGATGATGTCGCAGACTTCAGCGACGACCGCGGCCTGCTCGGGCTCGTGGACGTCGGTGATGATCGGCACGCCGAAGGCTTGCTTGATGTCCTGGAAAATCCGCATGCCCTCTTCCAGGCCGGGGCCACGGTAAGAGGTCACGGAGGAACGGTTGGCCTTGTCGAAGCTGGCCTTGAACACGTAAGGGATACCGAGTTTCTGGGTAACCTTTACGTATTCTTCGCAGACCTGCATCGCCATGTCACGGCTTTCCAGCACGTTCATGCCACCGAAAAGCACCATTGGCTTGTCGTTGGCAATCTCGATATCGCCTACACGGATGATCTTCTGCGCCATTGGATTTACGCCTTCTTCTGGTGTTGAACCAAAGCTGCTTTAACGAAACCACTGAACAACGGGTGTCCGTCGCGTGGCGTCGAAGTGAACTCCGGGTGGAACTGGCAAGCGACGAACCATGGATGATCCGGGGCTTCGACCACTTCAACCAACGCGCCATCACCGGAACGACCGGAGATTTTCAGACCGGCTTCGATCAGTTGCGGCAGCAGGTTGTTGTTCACTTCGTAGCGATGACGGTGACGCTCGACGATCACGTCCTTGGCGTAGCAGTCGTGCACCAGGGAGCCGGCTTCGAGCAGGCAATCCTGGGCGCCGAGACGCATGGTGCCGCCCAGGTCGGACGCTTCGGTGCGGACTTCAACAGCGCCGGTGGCATCTTCCCACTCGGTGATCAACCCCACGACCGGATGGCCGCTGGCACGATCGAACTCGGTGGAGTTGGCGTCTTTCCAGCCCAGCACGTTACGAGCGAACTCGATGACGGCCACTTGCATGCCCAGGCAGATGCCCAGGTACGGAACCTTGTTTTCGCGAGCGAATTGAACGGCAGTGATCTTGCCTTCCACGCCACGCAGACCGAAACCACCCGGTACGAGGATCGCGTCCACACCTTCCAGCAGCGCAGTGCCCTGGTTTTCGATGTCTTCGGAGTCGATATAGCGCAGGTTGACCTTGGTGCGGTTGCTGATGCCGGCGTGACTCATCGCTTCGATCAGCGACTTGTAGGCGTCCAGCAGCTCCATGTACTTGCCGACCATGGCAATGGTGACTTCGTGCTCGGGGTTGAGCTTGGCGTCGACCACGGCTTCCCACTCGGACAGATCGGCGCCGCCACATTGCAGGCCGAAACGCTCGACGACAAAATCATCCAGGCCCTGGGCGTGCAGGATGCCCGGGATCTTGTAGATGGTGTCGGCGTCTTCCAGCGCGATCACCGCACGCTCTTCAACGTTGGTGAACTGCGCGATCTTGCGGCGCGAGGACAGGTCGATCGGGTGATCGGAACGGCACACCAGCACGTCTGGCTGCAGGCCGATGGAACGCAGTTCCTTGACCGAGTGCTGGGTTGGCTTGGTTTTGGTCTCGCCGGCGGTGGCGATGTACGGCACCAGCGTCAGGTGCATCAGCATCGCGCGCTTGGCGCCGACTTCGAAACGCAATTGACGGATCGCTTCGAGGAACGGTTGCGATTCGATGTCACCCACGGTGCCACCGATCTCGACCATGGCCACGTCGGCATCGCCGGCGCCCTTGATGATCCGGCGCTTGATTTCGTCGGTGATGTGCGGGATCACCTGGATGGTGGCGCCCAGGTAATCACCACGGCGCTCTTTGCGCAGGACGTGTTCGTAGACACGGCCGGTGGTGAAGTTGTTGTTCTGGGTCATGGTCGTGCGGATGAACCGCTCGTAGTGGCCCAGGTCCAGGTCGGTCTCGGCGCCGTCGTGGGTGACGAACACTTCACCGTGCTGGAACGGGCTCATGGTGCCCGGGTCAACGTTGATGTACGGGTCCAGCTTCAGCATGGTGACCTTAAGTCCCCGCGCCTCCAGGATGGCCGCCAATGAAGCCGATGCGATGCCTTTCCCCAATGAAGAAACAACACCGCCCGTGACGAATATGTAGCGCGTCATGAAAAACCCTAGAAGTCTGCGTTAAAGCGGTCCGAGCCGCCGGGGAAAGCGAAGGAAGGCCGAAGCCCCCGATCACCTGCATCGATCACAGTGCATCTTTCAAAAAAACCGCCGCGTTGGGACAGACCGGAAGGTGAAACACCGGTACGTTGCTCGCTACACATTTTTTGGAATCGCCCAGCAAAGACTGCTTGGTAATCGGCAACTCCTGCAATTCAGGCGAATCCACAGAAGTTGTATCAAGAAGGGAGCGTAGTCTACCGGAAAGCCCCTTTCAGCTCAAACCTTGATCGCAGGTGGCGGCTGCCAATGTAAATTCCAGCCATCCTGTGCGCTGCCGTTCAAGCCCCGCAGGTTCGCCACCGCCAGCAATTGCTCGCCTTGGTACAGCAGCGGCCATCTGCCACGGGCGAAGTTCGGGACCCCGCGTTCATTGAGCAAACGCTTCAGATCACGGTGTCCGCGACCCGGCAGATTCATCACCTCACCGCCTTCACGATAGCGGATATGCAGCGGGCCAGCGGGGATTTGACCGGTGAGTGTCAGTACGCCATTGCCCGGCAACGCCAGTGATCGCGAGGCATCAGGCCATTCTTCGGCGGTGGATGAAGTGCGCAACCAGTGGCCGGACAACCACCAGATCCGCCCACCCGCCCGATGGAGTTCGCCGTCCGCCAATCGCCAGCTCGGACGAGCATCGCCGGTAGCATCGCGCAAATCCTCCCAACCCGACCAATGGTCGCTGTCCGGCAGACGCGTCAGCCCCGCGAGCCAGTGACTCAGTGCATTTCGCTGGCGAGCAGCGGAGAGTGTTGCCAGTGGCGCCAGTTCCAGGGACGGCAATCCCAGCCAATCGAATTCACTGACTGTGCTCGCGCGGGCAAGATCGATTTGCGCCAGCTCATCGAGCAATGTCTGCGCTTCACTCAGATGCGCGGCGCTGCGGGCCATGGTTGCCACCGCTTGCGGCCAGCGCTCGGTCAATACCGGGAATACCTGATGACGCAGGTAATTGCGCGAGAATTGCCGGTCCTGGTTTGAGGGGTCTTCAATCCAGCCGAGCCCGTGCACGGTCGCATAGGCTTCCAATTCCGCCCGCGTGACATCGAGCAAGGGCCGCAACAGATGCCCTTTGCCCAGCAGTCGTTGGCGCGGCATTCCCGACAGCCCTCTCACCCCTGCCCCACGCAGCAACCGAAACAACAGGGTTTCCGCCTGATCGTCACGGTGTTGACCTGTCAGCAGCACTTCATTGACCTGAGTGGCCTCGATGAACGCACCGTATCGCGCATCCCGGGCGGCACGCTCAAGGCTGGCGCCAGGCTGAACCTGGACATGAATCACCGCCAGCGGCACTCCCAGCGCATCACAGACCGCCTGACAATGCGCCGGCCACGCATCAGCCGCAGCCTGAAGGCCGTGATGGACGTGGATAGCGCTTAGCGCGGGCAGGGATTCGGTTTTTGCGAGGTAGGCAAGCAGGTGCAGCAGGACGGTGGAGTCGAGGCCGCCGGAGAAGGCGATGCGCCAGGTGGTGGCGTTGCGCCATGGCTTCAGATTCAGCAGAAGCCTGGCGGGCAGATCAATCATGGGCTGACTCATATCGATCACTTTACACAAAACAAATGTGGGAGCGAGCTCGCTCCCACATGGGTCAAGCAAGGTCAGATCAGAGACCGTAGCTCATCAGACGCTCGTAACGGCGGGCCAGCAGCGCTTCGTTATCGAACTTCTTCAGCATCGACAGTTGCGAGCTCAGCTCGGCACGGATCGAGGCTGCCGCCTTGGCTGGATCACGGTGTGCGCCACCCAACGGCTCGCCGATCACTTTGTCCACGATGCCCAGGCCTTTGAGGCGCTCAGCGGTGATGCCCATGGCTTCAGCGGCATCCGGGGCTTTTTCCGCGGTTTTCCACAGAATCGAGGCGCAACCTTCCGGCGAAATCACCGCGTAGGTCGAGTACTGCAGCATGTTCAACTGATCGCACACGCCGATCGCCAGCGCGCCACCGGAACCACCCTCACCGATCACGGTGGCGATGATTGGGGTTTTCAGGCGCGCCATGACGCGCAGGTTCCAGGCGATCGCTTCGCTCTGGTTGCGCTCTTCGGCGTCGATGCCCGGGTAGGCGCCCGGGGTATCGATGAAGGTCAGGATCGGCATTTTGAAGCGTTCGGCCATTTCCATCAGGCGGCACGCCTTGCGATAGCCTTCGGGGCGCGGCATGCCGAAGTTGCGGCGGACTTTCTCGCGAACTTCCCGGCCTTTCTGGTGGCCGATGATCATCACCGGCTGGTCGTCCAGACGGGCAATGCCACCCACGATCGCCGCGTCGTCGGAGAAGTGACGGTCGCCGTGCAGTTCGTCGAACTCGGTGAAGATGTGTTCGATGTAGTCCAGGGTATACGGACGTTTCGGGTGACGCGCCAGGCGTGCGATCTGCCAGCTGGTCAGCTTGGCGAAGATGTCTTCGGTCAGCGTGCTGCTCTTGTCCTGCAGGCGGGAGATCTCATCGCCGATATTCAGCGAATTGTCATTACCGACCAAGCGCAACTCTTCGATCTTGGCTTGCAGGTCGGCGATCGGCTGTTCGAAATCTAGAAAATTCGGGTTCATAGGCGTCCGTCTTGGGTCGACCTCCAAGAGAACTTGGGCCGGCCGGTTGTCTATTCGCGCCCTACCTTAAGGGACAGGCGCGTTCAGGTCGAGATTAAAAAATGCGGTCGAGATCAGGCCACGCTCTTGAGGCCTGACCGTCAACGGTATTGGAGGAAGACGTTGTCTCGCCCGAACTGGTCACGCAGGGCTTGAATCAAGGCATCCGCCGGGTCGATTCGCCAGGTCTCGCCGAACTGCAGCAAGGCCTTCGCATCGGGGCTGGTGTATTCCAGGGTGATCGGGCACGCACCGCGGTGGCGCTTGAACAGCTCCCCCAGCCAGCGCAGCTGATCGCCCTTGAGGTCCTTGGTCTGCAGCTTCAGGCGCAGGCTTTCGGCCAGGTTGGTGCGCGCATCTTCCATGCTCATCACCCGCTTGACCCGCAGGCGCAGGCCCCCGGAAAAGTCGTCGTTGCTCACTTCGCCTTCGACCACCACCATCGCGTCGGTCTGCAACAGCGACTGCGCGGAATGGAACGCGTCGGCAAACAACGAGGCTTCGATCCGGCCAGAGCGATCATCAAGGGTGATGAACCCCATCTTGTCGCCCTTTTTGTTCTTCATCACGCGCAGGGCGATGATCATGCCCGCGACCGTCTGGGTATCCCGGGCCGGTTTCAGGTCGATGATGCGCTGACGGGCGAAACGGCGGATCTCGCCTTCGTATTCGTCGATCGGGTGACCGGTCAGGTACAGGCCCAGGGTATCTTTCTCGCCTTTCAGGCGTTCCTTGAGGGTCAGTTCCTTGGCCTTGCGGTGATTGACGTAGACATCGGCGTCTTCTTCGACGAACAAGCCGCCAAACAGATCAACGTGACCACTGTCCTTGGTGCGCGCGGTTTGTTCGGCCGCCTTGATCGCCCCTTCCATGGCGTTCAGCAAGACCGCGCGGTTGCGGTCGATATTGGCCTGATAGGCTTTCTGCTCGTCATAGAAGTAAGGGCCCAGACGATCCAGCGCGCCGCTGCGGATCAACCCGTCCAAGGTACGCTTGTTGATCCGCTTGAGATCGACCCGGGCGCAGAAGTCGAACAGATCCTTGAACGGACCGGCCTGGCGCGCCTCGGTGATCGCCTCCACCGGACCTTCGCCCACCCCCTTGATCGCGCCGAGGCCGTAAATAATCCGGCCTTCGTCGTTCACCGTGAACTTGAACTCCGACGTATTCACATCCGGCGCGTCGAGACGCAGCTTCATGGTGCGAATTTCTTCGATCAAGGTCACGACCTTGTCGGTGTTGTGCATGTCCGCCGACAGCACCGCCGCCATGAACGGCGCCGGGTAATGCGTTTTCAGCCACGCCGTTTGGTACGACACCAGACCGTAAGCAGCCGAGTGAGATTTGTTGAAGCCATAACCGGCGAACTTCTCTACCAGGTCGAAAATGTTACCGGCCAGGTCCGGATCGATGTTGTTAGCGGTGCAACCTTCAATGAAGCCGCCGCGCTGCTTGGCCATTTCTTCGGGCTTTTTCTTGCCCATGGCCCGACGCAGCATGTCCGCACCGCCGAGGGTGTAACCGGCCATGACCTGGGCAATCTGCATCACCTGTTCCTGATACAGGATGATGCCGTAAGTCGGTGCCAGCACCGGCTTGAGGCCTTCGTACTGGTAGTCCGAGTGCGGGTACGCCAGTTCGGCGCGACCGTGCTTACGGTTGATGAAGTCGTCAACCATGCCCGATTGCAATGGGCCTGGACGGAACAGGGCCACCAGTGCGATCAAGTCTTCCAGGCAGTCGGGCTTGAGCTTTTTGATCAGCTCCTTCATGCCGCGGGACTCGAGCTGGAACACCGCGGTGGTTTCAGCTTTTTGCAGCAGCTGGTAAGTCGGCTTGTCATCCAGCGGGATGAAGGCGATGTCCAGCGGCGGCTCATCGACCTTGGCGCGGTCGCGATTGATGGTTTTCAGCGCCCAGTCGATGACCGTCAGGGTTCGCAGACCGAGGAAGTCGAACTTCACCAGGCCGGCGGCTTCAACGTCATCCTTGTCGAACTGGGTGACCAGGCCGTCACCGGCCTCATCGCAATAAATCGGCGAGAAGTCAGTCAGTTTGGTCGGCGCGATCACCACACCACCGGCGTGCTTGCCGACGTTACGCACAACGCCTTCGAGCTTGCGCGCCATCTCCCAGATTTCCGCGGCTTCTTCATCGACCTTGATGAAGTCACGCAGGATCTCTTCCTGTTCGTAGGCCTTTTCCAGGGTCATGCCGACTTCGAACGGAATCATCTTCGACAGACGATCCGCCAGGCCGTAGGACTTGCCCTGCACCCGCGCCACGTCGCGGACCACAGCCTTGGCTGCCATGGAACCGAAGGTGATGATCTGGCTTACCGCGTTGCGGCCATATTTCTCGGCCACGTAATCGATCACGCGGTCACGACCGTCCATGCAGAAGTCGACGTCGAAGTCGGGCATGGAGACCCGTTCCGGGTTAAGGAAACGTTCGAACAGCAGGTCATATTCCAGCGGATCGAGGTCGGTGATCTTCTGCACATAGGCCACCAGCGATCCGGCACCCGACCCACGGCCCGGGCCTACTGGCACGCCGTTGCTCTTGGCCCACTGGATAAAGTCCATCACGATCAGGAAGTAACCGGGGAAGCCCATCTGGATGATGATATCCAGCTCGAAATTCAACCGGTCGACATAGACCTGACGCTTGGCTTCGTAGTCTTCGGTGGTGTCCCTGGGCAGCAGAACGCTGAGGCGATCTTCCAGACCATCGAAGGAAACCTTGCGGAAATACTCGTCGATGGTCATGCCATCGGGAATCGGGAAGTTGGGCAGGAAGTGCTTGCCCAGTTTCACTTCGATGTTGCAGCGCTTGGCGATCTCGACGGTGTTTGCCAGTGCCTCGGGAATGTCGCTGAACAGCTCAGCCATTTCCTCGGCGCTTTTGAGGTATTGCTGGTCACTGTAATTCTTGGAACGTCGCGGATCGTCCAGGGCGCGGCCTTCACCGATGCAGACACGGGTTTCGTGAGCGGCGAAGTCTTCCTGCTTGATGAAGCGCACGTCGTTGGTCGCCACCAGTGGCGCTCCGATCTTCTCGGCCAGGGCCACGGCGCCGTGCAATTGTTCTTCATCGTTGGGACGATGGGTGCGCTGGATCTCCAGGTAGAAGCGATCCGGGAATACCGCCATCCATTCGCGCGCCAGGTTTTCCGCTTCAGCCGGGTTACCACTGAGCATGGCCAGGCCGATCTCGCCCTCTTTCGCCGCCGACAGCATGATCAAGCCTTCGCTGGCTTCGGCCACCCACTCGCGCTCGATGATGATCGAGCCATTGCGCTGGCCGTCGATGAAGCCGCGGGAGATCAGTTCGGTCAGGTTGCGATAGCCGACGGCGTTCATCGCCAGCAGGCTGATCCGGCTCAGGGCGTTATCCGGATCCTTGTTCGACAGCCACAGGTCGGCGCCGCAGATCGGCTTGATCCCCGCGCCCATGGCGGCTTTATAGAATTTGACCAGGGAACACATGTTGTTCTGGTCGGTGACCGCTACGGCAGGCATGTTCATGCCGACCAGGGTCTTGACCAGCGGTTTGATCCGCACCAGACCGTCGACCAGGGAATATTCAGTGTGCAGGCGCAGGTGAACGAATGAAGCCGGCATAGTGATCCTGTCTGTAAACATGAAAACAACAAGGCCCGGATTGTACCGGGCCTTGGCGAAAACATCAGCCTGCGACTAACCCACGATCAGGTGTGCCCGCGCCTCGTAAGCCAGGCGGACCGGGGCGAACGAGCGCCGGTGAATCGGCGTCGGACCCAGGCGGGCCAGGGCTTCCAGATGAACGGGGGTCGGGTAGCCTTTGTGGCCGCCGATGCCGTACCCCGGGTAAACCAATTCGAAAGCAGCCATTTCACGGTCGCGACTGACCTTGGCCAGAATCGATGCCGCGGCGATGGCCGGCACCAGGCCGTCCCCCTGTATCACCGCTTCGGCGCGCATCGACAGTTTCGGGCAGCGGTTGCCGTCGATCATCGCCAGTCTTGGCGTGATGTGCAGGCCCTCGACGGCGCGCTGCATGGCCAGCATGGTGGCGTGGAGGATGTTCAACTGGTCGATTTCTTCGACTTCGGCGCGAGCGATGCACCAGCTCAGGGCTTTTTCGCAGATTTCGTCATACAGCTTTTCACGACGGGCCTCGGTCAGTTTCTTCGAGTCGTTCAGACCGAGAATCGGCCGGCTCGGATCGAGGATCACCGCAGCGGTCACCACGGCGCCACAGAGCGGGCCACGACCGACTTCGTCGACACCGGCAACCAATTCTTCGACTTCAGCGACCAAGTTGAAATCCAGGCCCATTTGCATGCTTGTTTTTTTCATTGTACTTGACCGATCAGGTTCAGCACTGCATCCGCAGCCTGGTTGGAGGCATCCAGACGAAGGGTCCGGTGAATCTGGTCAAAACCGCGGGTCTGCTCTTCACCACCCTCGATCAGCGGCGACAGGGTCTGGGCCAGCGCTTCGACGGTCGCCTCGTCCTGCAGCAGCTCGGGCACCAGCAGGCGCTGGGCCAGCAGATTCGGCAAGGAGATGTATGGGCTTTTCACCATCCGCTTGAGAATCCAGTACGTCAGTGGCGCCAGGCGATAAGCAACCACCATCGGCCGCTTGTATAACAAGGCTTCAAGCGTCGCCGTACCCGAGGCGATCAGCACCGCATCGCAGGCCGCCAGGGCCAGATGGGATTGGCCGTCGAGCAAGGTCAGTGGTAGATCGCGACTCGCCAGTAACTCTTCCAGCTGCTTGCGCCGCTCGGGGCTGGCGCAAGGCAGGACGAAGCGCACGCCAGGGCGCAGGGCCCGCAGACGCTGGGCAGTATCGAGGAACAACGCGCCGAGCCGCCCCACTTCACCACCGCGACTGCCGGGCATCAATGCGACCAATGGTCCGTCCGGCAAGCCTAGTTCGGCCCGCGCGGCGGCACGATCGGCCTGCAGCGGGATGGTGTCGGCCAGTGTATGCCCGACAAACCGCACTGGCACGCCCTTCTCTTCATAGAATTTTGCTTCGAACGGCAACAGCGTCAGCATCAAGTCGCAGCCTTCGCGAATCTTCAACACCCGTTTCTGCCGCCAGGCCCAGACTGACGGGCTGACGTAATGCACGGTCTTGATCCCGGCCTGACGCAGCTTGAGTTCGATATTGAGGTTGAAGTCCGGGGCATCGATGCCGATGAACACGTCCGGCTTCTCGGCAATCAGGTCCGCGATCAGCTTCTTGCGGCGCTTGAGCAACTCACGCAAGCGGCCCAGCACTTCCACCAGGCCCATCACGGAAAGACGTTCCATGGGGAAATACGAGGTCAGGCCTTCGGCCTGCATCAACGGGCCACCGACCCCGATGAACTCCACCGCCGGATGCCGAGCCTTGAGCGCGCGCATCAGACCGGCACCGAGAATGTCACCGGAAGCCTCACCGGCCACCAGCGCTATACGCAGATTAGCCATGATTAGCGAGTGATGCCGCGGGTCGAAGACTGGATGGAATCACGGAATACCGCGACTTCCGGAAACTGGGCCGAGGGGTCGGCCAGCTCGGCGAGCGCCTGCTCAACCGTCAGGCCCTGGCGGTAAACCACCTTGTAGGCACGACGCAACGCATGGATCGCGTCTTCGCTGAAACCACGACGGCGCATGCCTTCGAAGTTCATGCTGCGGGCTTCGGCCGGGTTGCCGAACACCGTGACGTAGGCAGGAACGTCCTTGCCGATGGCGGTACCCATGCCGGAAAAGCTGTGGGCGCCGATGTGGCAATACTGGTGAACCAGGGTAAAACCGGACAGGATCGCCCAGTCCTCGACATGCACATGGCCTGCCAGCGCAGTGTTGTTGACCAGAATGCAATTATTGCCGATGACGCTGTCGTGGCCGATGTGGGCATAGGCCATGATCAGGTTGTGATCACCCAGGGTCGTTTCCGAACGGTCCTGGACGGTGCCGCGGTGAATCGTCACGCCTTCACGGATGACGTTGTGGTCACCGATGACCAGGCGCGTCTCTTCGCCCTTGTATTTCAGATCGGGTGTGTCCTCGCCTACCGAAGAAAACTGGTAGATGCGGTTGTGCTTACCGATCCGGGTCGGGCCTTTGAGAATCACATGCGGCCCGATCACTGTCCCCTCGCCGATTTCCACACCTGCGCCGATGATCGACCAAGGGCCGACCTCGACGTCGTCGGCCAGAATGGCCGCCGGATCGATGATTGCGCGAGGGTCAATCAAACTCATAGTTTGCGTTCCGCGCAGATGATTTCAGCGGAGCACACTGGCTTGCCGTCGACCGAAGCCTGGCACTCGAACTTCCAGATCTGGCGCTTGCAGCTGATGAAGCGGGCTTCGAGGATCAACTGATCGCCTGGGGTGACGGGCTGGCGAAAACGCAGCTTGTCGGAGCCGACGAAGTAGTAGAGCGTGCCGTCGGCAGGCTTCACGTCGAGCATTTTGAAGCCAAGGATGCCGGCAGCCTGAGCCATCGCTTCGATGATCAACACACCCGGCATGATTGGATGCGCGGGGAAGTGGCCATTGAAAAAGGGTTCGTTGATGCTGACATTCTTGTAGGCGCGAATGCGCTTGCCTTCCACATCCAGTTCCACGACCCGGTCCACCAGCAGGAACGGGTAACGGTGAGGCAGGTATTCGCGAATCTCGTTGATGTCCATCATTTCGGGGGGAAGCCTATGTAAAGATTGGGAACGCGCGACTGACGCGCATTCCTCTAGCAAATCAAGGAGGCCGTCTAGCGGCTGTGCACACTTGATATGGAAATGGTATCAGCCATCTGATGAAGCATTATCGTCAGGGGTCACTTCCCCTACTCGCTTTTCCAGCTGTCGCAGCCGTCGCGCGATGTCATCGAGCTGACGCAGGCGTGCCGCGCTTTTGCGCCATTCGGCAGCCGGCTGCATGGCCGTACCGGAAGAATAGGAACCCGGCTCGGTAATCGAATGGGTCACCATGGTCATCCCGGTGATGAAAACGTTGTCGCAGATTTCGATATGCCCCACCAGCCCGACGCCACCGGCGAGCATGCAGTGCTTGCCGATTTTGCTGCTGCCGGAGATCCCCACGCACGCCGCCATGGCGGTGTGATCACCAATCTGGACGTTGTGGGCGATCTGAATCTGATTGTCGAGCTTGACGCCATTGCCGATGACAGTATCGGCCAATGCACCGCGATCGACAGCGGTATTCACGCCGATCTCTACATCATCGCCGACCAGCACTCCACCAACCTGAGCGATTTTCTGCCAGACACCTTTCTCGTTGGCAAAACCGAAACCTTCACCCCCGAGCACGGCACCGGATTGAATCACCACCCGCTTGCCGATGCGCACGTCGTGATACAGCGTGACGCGCGGGGCCAGCCAACCCCCTTCGCCAATCTCGCTGCGGGCACCGACAAAGCAATGGGCGCCGACGGTCACGCCAGCTGCAATGCGGGCTGCGCTTTCGATCACGGCAAAGGCCCCGATACTCGCCGCCGGATCGACCACCGCATCCGCCGCCACGACCGCTGTCGGGTGAATCCCGGCTACGGCTTTGGGCTTGGGATCGAACAGGTGGGAAACCCGGGCGTAGGCCAGGTACGGATCGGCCACCACCAGTGCATCACCGACGAAACCTTCAGCGTCAGCGGCCTTCAGCAACACGGCTGCGGCCCGGCTGTCAGCCAGGTATTTACGGTATTGAGGATTTGCCAGAAAGCTCAACTGAGCTGGGCCAGCCTCTTGCAAAGTGGCTAGCCCAGTAATTTCCTTCTCCGCGTCGCCACGCAGGGTGGCGTCGAGGAACTCGGCCAGCTGGCCGAGTTTTATGGTCGCTGTCATGGATTACTTCAGCTGATTCATGCGCTCGATAACCTGGCGAGTGATGTCGTACTGAGGCTTGACATCAATCACTGCGCCACGCTCGAAGACCAGGTCAAAAGCACCTTTCTTGATGACTTCTTCCACAGCGCTGTCCAGTTTCGGCTTGAGCTGCTTCAGCATTTCACGGTCGGCAACGGCCTTGGCTTCGTTCAGTTCCTTGGACTGGAACTGGAAGTCACGGGCCTTTTGCTTGAACTCGAGTTCCAGGCGTTCACGCTCGCCTTGCTGCATCTTGTCGCCGCCCGCCATCAGACGATCCTGGATGCCCTTGGCACTGCTTTCCAGGGTCTTGAGCTTGGACAGTTGAGGGCCGAATTTTTTCTCCGCATCCACGGCGTATTTCTTGGCCGCGTCGGATTCCAGCAGCGCCATCTGATAATTCAGAACGGCGATTTTCATGTCGGCAAAAGCCGGACCTGCTACCAGTACGGTCGCCAGGAGAACCAATTGAGTCAACTTACGCACGATGTACTCCTACAAAATCCATTGTCGTTATCTTGGGTCAGACGCTTAGAACGTCTGGCCGAGGGAGAATTGGAACACTTGAGTCTCAGCGTCATCCGGTTTCTTGACCGGCATGGCCAACGCGAAGCTCAGAGGACCCAGTGCGGTGACCCAGGTCACGCCGACACCGACGGAACTGGCCATGTTGCTCAGACTGATATCGTTGCACTTGGTATTAGACGACGAACCGTTTGCGTTGGTGGTGTCTTCACACTTCGAGTCGAAAACGTTACCCACATCCCAGAATACCGACGTACGCAGGGAACGTTGATCCTTGACGAACGGCAGCGGGAACAGAAGCTCCACACCGCCCTGGATCAGGACGTTGCCACCAAACGGCAGCGGATCCTGGTCCGGATCGGCCAATGTACCCGGGTTTGTACCACGGCTAGGCGTACTGCGCGGACCCAAAGTACTGTCCTTGAAGCCACGAACCGAGTTGAAACCACCAGCATAGTAGTTTTCATAGAATGGCAAGCCATCGGTCGAACCGTAACCGTCGCCATAACCCAATTCGGTGTGCAGGCGCATGGTGTAGTTTTCGCTCAATGGCTGGAACAGCTGGCCACGGTAATCGAGCTTGAAGAACGACAGGTCGCTGCCAGGGGTGGTGGTTTCCAGCACCAGGCTTTGGGAACGGCCACGGGTAGCGAGTACGCCCTTGTTCAGGGTGGATTCGGACCAGCCGGCCGAGGCCTTGAAGTTCAGGTAGTTGTCGCCTTCCTTGTTAACGAAGTCGAAGATCTCGTCAACGGTGTAGACGCCCGTCTTGATCTTGTCTTGTTGCGCCGTCAGGCCGAAGGTCAGGCGCGACGTTTCGCTGATCGGGTAGCCGACGCTCACGCCAGCACCCAGGCTGTCCACGGCATAGCTGGCAACGTCGACGTCGAGATCGTCGTAGTCAGTGGTGCGATAGAACGCGTTGTAACCCAGGCTCACGCCATCGGCAGTCCAGTACGGGTCGACATAACCGAAGTTATAACGGCTCTGGTATTCACTGCGGGTCAAACCGACGCTGACCTTGTTACCGGTCCCCAGGAAGTTGTTCTGGGTGATCGAGCCACCGAGGATCAGACCGGCGCTCTGGGCGAAACCGACACTGGCGGTAATCGAACCGGAAGCCTGTTCTTCAACGCTGTAGTTCACATCGACCTGGTCGTCGACGCCCGGCACGGCCGGTGTTTCGACGTTGACTTCCTTGAAGAACCCCAGGCGCTCAAGACGGGTCTTGGATTGGTCGATCAGGTAGGTCGAAGCCCAGCCGCCTTCCATCTGACGCATTTCACGGCGCAGCACTTCGTCTTCGGACTTGGTGTTGCCACGGAAGTTGATACGGTTGACGTAGGCACGCTTGCCCGGATCGACGGCGAACGTGATGTCGACGGTGTGGTCGTCATCGTGAGGCTGAGGCACGCCGTTGACGTTGGCGAAGGTGTAACCCTCGTTACCCAGGCGGCGGGTGATCAGCTCCGACGTGGTGGTCATCAGCTTGCGCGAGAACACCTGGCCTTTCTGCACCAGCAACAGGGACTTGACCTGGTCTTCAGGGACTTTCAGGTCGCCGCTCAGCTTGACGTCACGAACGGTGTACTTCTCGCCTTCGTTGACGTTGACGGTGATATAGACGTGTTTCTTGTCCGGGGTGATGGACACCTGGGTCGAAGCGATATCCATGTTGATATAGCCACGGTCCAGGTAGTAGGAACGCAGGCGCTCCAGGTCACCGGACAGTTTTTCACGGGCGTACTTGTCGTCGTTCTTGAAGAACGACAACCAGTTGCTGGTCTTGAGTTCGAACAGGTCGATCAGGTCTTCGTCGGCGAAGACCGTGTTACCCACCACGTTGATGTGCTGGATAGCCGCGACGGTGCCTTCGTTGATGTTGACCTTCAGCGCAACGCGGTTACGCGGCTGCGGCACCACTTCGGTGTCGACGGTGGCCGAGTAGCGACCCTGAGCGACGTACTGGCGCTGCAGCTCGTTACGCACACCTTCGAGGGTGGCACGCTGGAAGATCTCGCCTTCGGCCAGACCGGATTGTTTGAGGCCCTTCATCAGGTCTTCAGTGGAGATCGCCTTGTTGCCCTCGATCTCGATACTGGCGACCGAGGGACGCTCGACAACCGTGATGACCAGGACGTTGCCGTCGCGACCCAACTGGATATCTTGAAAGAAACCGGTTTTGAACAGCGCACGAGTGGATTCCACCAGGCGACGATCGTCCGCCTTTTCACCGACGTTCAACGGCAAGGCACCAAAGACACTCCCCGCGGAGACCCGCTGGAGGCCATTGACGCGAATATCAGAGATGGTGAAGGACTCGGCGTGAACTTCGGCGATCATCAATACGGTGAGAACCGCAGTTAGCAGCAGACGTTTCATGAAGTCCTTTCTTATTCCAACTGGCAATAAACAAACTGCCGCAAAATGCGGCAGATTCGCAATTCAGCGAAGCGTTACAGTCGACCCAGATCATTGACCAGAGCAAGCAACATCACCCCGACCACCAAACTGATACCGATCTGTATCCCCCAACCCTGCACCCGATCCGACAAGGGGCGACCACGCACCCACTCGATCAGATAAAACAACAGATGCCCCCCATCCAGTACAGGAATGGGCAACAAATTCAGAACACCCAGGCTAATACTCAGATAAGCAAGGAAATTCAGGAAATCAGCGACACCCGACTGGGCAGAAGCGCCCGCCACTTTAGCAATGGTTATCGGTCCACTCAAGTTTTTTACCGAGAGCTCGCCGAACAACATTTTCTTCAGCGAATCGAGGGTCAGCACACTCATGGTCCAGGTGCGTCGAGCACCCTCCCCGATCGCTGCCACGGGACCGTAACTGACCTCGCGAATCATCTCCGGCGGCCAGTCGACTGCCTTCACCCCTGCCCCCAGATAACCACTGGGCGACTTCTTCTCGCCGCGCGCCGCCAGCGTCACCGGGACGTCGAGTTGAGCAGCGTCGCGCTCGATGCGCAGGATGATTTTGCTGTCAGGGCGCAGGCGGACGGTATCGACCACTTGCTGCCAGTCATCCAGTGCCTTGCCATCCAGGGCAAGCAATCGATCGCCGGTCTTCAGGCCGGCAGCCTGGGCCGGGCCTTTTGGATCAAGTTCGGCCAGCACCGGTGGCAGGGCCGGACGCCATGGACGAATGCCCAGCGAGCGAATCGGGTCCGGCTCATCGGCACCCTTGAGCCATTTGTCCAGCACCAGCTCACGAGGCGATTCGGCCGTGGAGCCCTGCTCGCGAACCAGCAACTGCAGGGAACCGCTTTCGCCCAGACGACGCACCAGCTGCAGATTGACCGCCGCCCAACCGGAAGTGGGCTCGCCATCGATGGCAATGATTTCCTGACCGGCGCTCAGACCGGCCTTGGCGGCGATACTGCCGGACTCGATGGCACCGATGACAGGGCGCACCTGCTCGCTGCCGAGCATCGCGAGCACCCAGAAAAAAACCATCGCCAGCAGAAAGTTGGCAATCGGGCCGGCCGCGACGATGGCGATGCGTTGACGGACCGATTTGCGATTGAAGGATTGCTCGATCTGCTCGGCAGGCACTTCGCCTTCGCGCTCGTCGAGCATCTTCACATAGCCGCCCAGCGGGATGGCGGCGACCACGAATTCAGTGCCTTGCTTGTCGTGCCAGCGCAGCAGGGGCATGCCGAAGCCCACGGAAAAACGCAGCACTTTGACCCCACAGCGACGTGCGACCCAGAAATGGCCGAATTCGTGGAAGGTGACCAGCACGCCCAGCGCTACCAGGGTGCCGACAATCATATAGAGCGCGCTCATCTACTTTCTCCGCAATCCTGTTCGTTGCTGCATGGGCCAACGTATTGCAGCATCTACCGCCCGTGACGACTCAACCATTGCCCGGCCAGCACACGGGCCTTGGTGTCCGCCGTAAACACCGCGTCGAGATCATCCACCGCAACCACCGGCTCGAGATTCAACACTTCCTCGATGATACTCGCGATTTCCGGGTAACGAACCCGTCCGTCGAGAAAGGCCGCGACCGCCACTTCATTCGCCGCATTGAGCATGGCCGGCGCACTGTTACCCGCTTCGGCCGCCTGACGCGCAAGGCGCAGGCAAGGGAAGCGATGTTCATCGGGCGCCTGGAAATCCAGACGCGCGATGGCAAACAGGTCCAGCGGCGGCACGCCCGAGTCGATCCGCTCTGGCCAGGCCAGTGCATTGGCGATGGGCGTTCGCATGTCCGGATTGCCCAGTTGGGCCAATACCGAACCGTCGATGTAATCGACCAACGAATGAATCACGCTCTGCGGATGAATCACCACCTCGACCTGGGACGGCCTGGCATCGAACAGCCAGCAGGCCTCGATCAACTCGAGCCCCTTGTTCATCATGCTGGCCGAGTCCACCGAGATCTTGCGCCCCATGGACCAGTTCGGATGGGCACACGCCTGATCGGGGGTCACATGCACCAGCTCAGCCATAGGTGTCTGTCGGAACGGACCACCCGAGGCTGTCAGTAAAATCCGACGCACGCCGACGGCCCCCAGGCCACGGGCAAAATCCCCTGGCATGCACTGGAAAATCGCGTTGTGCTCACTGTCGATCGGCAACAGCACCGAACCGCTTTTACGCACAGCCTGCATGAACAGCGCACCGGACATCACCAATGCTTCTTTGTTGGCCAGGAGGATTTTCTTGCCGGCTTCGACGGCTGCCAGGGTCGGACGCAAGCCCGCCGCACCGACGATAGCCGCCATCACGGCATCCACTTCAGGATCGGCCGCCACCTGGCACAACCCCTCCTCCCCCACCAGCACACGGGTCGACAGGCCAGCCGCGTGCAAGTCGTCCTGCAAGCCTCGGGCAGCGCTCGCCTCAGGCACCACGGCAAACCGCGGCGCATGACGCACGCACAGCGCCAGCAACTCACTCAGGCGGGTGAAGCCGCTCAAGGCGAACACCTGATAACGCTCCGGATGACGCGCAATGACGTCGAGCGTGCTCAAACCGATCGAACCGGTCGCCCCCAGCACGGTAATCTGCTGTGGGCGGCTCACGGTGCGGCCATCCACAGCAATACGGCAAACACTGGAATCGCCGCCGTAAGACTGTCGATGCGGTCGAGCACACCGCCGTGACCCGGCAGCAGGTTGCTGCTGTCCTTGATCCCGGATTGACGCTTGAACATGCTTTCGGTGAGGTCACCCACCACCGAGATAAACACGATCACGGCGGCACAGATCAGACCGATCAGCATCTGGGCGATACTCCAGTCGCGAACGATCCCGACGATTGCCGTGATCACGAGGCTCGCCGCCAACCCGCCATACACGCCTTCCCAGCTTTTGCCGGGACTGACCTGGGGGGCCAGCTTGCGCTTGCCGAACGCCCGACCGGAAAAGTAAGCACCGATATCGGCACCCCAGACCAGCACCATCACCGCCATGATCAGCCAGTTACCCAAGGGCTCCTGCTTGATCTGGACCAGCCCTTGCCAGGCCGGCAACAAAACCAGCAGACCGATCACCAGCTTGCAGGCGGCGCTGGCCCAATGTTCGCTGGAGCGCGGGTAAGTCAGGACCAGCCAGGTCGCAACCCCCCACCAGAGCACCGACGCACCCAACACCCACGGCGCCAGCCCCGGCAGGATGTGCATGACAAACAGCATCAATGCGACCACCGCCGCATAGGCGACGCGGATCGGCTGCTCGGTGAAGCCCGCCAGGCGTGCCCATTCCCAGGCTCCGAGGGTCACGACCAGTCCGATGAACAGGGCAAAACCGGTGCCTTCAAGCAGGAAAAACCCGCACAACGCAATCGGTAGCAGGATCAGTGCGGTGATGATTCGTTGTTTAAGCATTAAACCCGGGCTCCAGCCTCGACCTGCTCGCTCGTTTTACCGAAGCGGCGCTGGCGAGAAGCGTAATCGGCCAGCGCGTTACGCATGGCATCGTGTTTGAAGTCCGGCCAGAACAGGTCGGAAAAGTACAACTCGGCGTAAGCCAGTTGCCACAGCAGGAAGTTACTGATGCGATGCTCGCCACCGGTACGGATGCACAAGTCCGGCAACGGCAGGTCGCCGGTGACCAGGCAGGTTTGCAACAGTTCTGGCGTGATGTCTTCCGGCCGCAGATGCCCGGCCTGAACTTCCCGCGCCAGACGTTGCGCGGCTTGCGCGATATCCCACTGACCGCCGTAGTTGGCGGCGATCTGCAGGATGAAGCGATTGGCGCCCACCGTCATGGCCTCGGCCTCACGCATGGCAGTCTGCAGCTCTGGATGAAAGCGAGAACGGTCGCCAATGATGCGCAAACTGATGTTGTTCTCGTTCAGGCGCTTGGCTTCACGTCGCAGCGCCCGGAAGAACAGATCCATCAAGGCACTGACCTCGGCGGCCGGACGCTGCCAGTTCTCACTGGAGAAGGCGAACAGCGTCAGCACCTCGACCTTGGCCTCGGCACATACCTCGATCACTGCCCGAACGGCATCCACACCCGCTTTATGACCGGCGACACCCGGCATAAAGCGTTTTTTCGCCCAGCGATTATTACCATCCATGATGATCGCGACATGGCGCGGCACCGCGGTCGGCGCACTCTGCTTGATCTTATCCATGACAACGCGACCCTTATACGGCCATCAGGTCTTTTTCTTTCTGCGCCAGATTCGCGTCGATTTCAGCCACGTACTTTTTGGTCAGATCATCGATCTCGCCAGTGGCGCGACGCTCTTCGTCTTCGCTGATTTCTTTTTCCTTGACCAGGTCCTTCAGCTGGCTGTTCGCATCACGACGGATGTTGCGCACCGCAACACGAGCGTCTTCAGCGACATCGCGCGCCTGCTTGGTGAAGCCCTTGCGGGTTTCTTCGGTCAGGGCCGGCATGGAGATCAGCAGCAGCTCACCCAGGTTGGTCGGGTTGAGGTTCAGACCTGCGCTACCGATGGCTTTGTCGACAGCACCCAGCATGTTGCGCTCAAAGGCAACGACTTGCAGGGTACGGGCGTCCTTGACGGTGATGTTCGCCACCTGCTTGATCGGGGTGTCGGAACCGTAATACGGCACCATCACGCCTTCAAGAATGCTCGGGTGCGCCTGGCCGGTACGAATACGGCCGAAGTTGTGCGCCAGCGATTCCACGGATTTTTTCATGCGCTCTTGAGCGTCTTTCTTGATTTCGTTGATCATTGTTGGCCTTCCTCGATCAGGGTCCCTTCAGCGCCGCCATGCACGATATTCAGCAGGGCGCCGGGCTTGTTCATGTTAAATACGCGCAACGGCATCTTGTGGTCGCGGCACAGGCAAATGGCCGTCAGGTCCATCACGCCCAGCTTGCGATCCAGCACTTCATCGTACGTCAGATGATCGAACTTCTCGGCATGCGGGTCCTTGAATGGGTCCGCAGTGTAGACGCCATCGACCTTGGTTGCCTTGAGCACCACATCGGCATCGATTTCGATTGCACGCAGGCAGGCTGCCGAATCCGTGGTGAAGAACGGGTTACCCGTACCCGCCGCGAAAATCACAACCTCCTTGGCGTTCAGGTGGCGCATGGCTTTGCGGCGATCGTAGTGATCGGTCACACCGACCATGGAAATGGCCGACATCACGATGGCCGAGATATTGGCACGCTCCAGCGCATCACGCATGGCCAGGGCATTCATCACAGTGGCCAGCATGCCCATGTGGTCGCCAGTGACCCGATCCATGCCGGCCGCGCTCAGCGCCGCACCGCGGAACAGGTTACCACCACCGATCACCAGACCGACCTGAACACCGATGCCGACCAACTGGCCGACTTCCAGCGCCATGCGATCCAGAACTTTCGGATCGATCCCGAACTCTTCCGAGCCCATCAGGGCCTCGCCGCTAAGCTTGAGTAGAATGCGTTTATAGCGAGCCTGATAACCACTGCCCTGCTGAGCCATTGCGAATCTCTCCTGCGGCGTATTTTAAAAAATTCTTTGCGAGCTGTTTACAGCTGGCGGTTCACTCTAGCGTGGCGCTGCTTCAGCGCCATCGGAACATGGCTTTGTAAGCCAGTTCCAAGGGGAAACCAATTAAAAATTGGGTACCCCATCTGAAAAGAGGCTGCGCGCGTGAGCGGGCAGCCTCTTCAGGGCGACAGTTGAAAACTGTCTTATTGCTTGGCGGCGGCCAGCTGGGCAGCAACTTCTTCAGCGAAGTTGTCGACCGGCTTCTCGATGCCTTCGCCTACTTTGAAGTAGGTGAAAGAAACGATTTCGGCACCGGCTTTCTTGGCCAGTTCGCCGACCTTGATTTCAGGGTTCTTGACGAACGCCTGCTCAACCAGGCTCGCTTCAGCCAGGAACTTGCTGATACGGCCTTTGACCATGTTTTCAACGATGTTTTCTGGCTTGCCAGCGATCTTGTCGGCGTTGAGGGTCAGGAACACGCCCTTCTCACGCTCGACCGCTTCAGCGGAAACTTCCGATGGCAGCAGGAATTCAGGGTTGGTGGCCGCTACGTGCATAGCGATGTCCTTGGCCAGCTCAACGCTGCCGCCCTTCAGAACAACCGCAACACCGATCTTGTTGCCGTGCAGGTAACCACCGACAACATCACCTTCAACGCGCGCCAGGCGACGGATGTTGACGTTTTCGCCAACCTTGCCGACCAGAATCAGACGATCGGCTTCTTGAGCTTCGATCAGCGGAGCGACGTCAGTCAGCTTGTCAGCAAACGCTTTTTCAACGCTTGCAGCAACAAATGCCTTGAAGTCGTCCTGCAGAGCCAGGAAGTCGGTCTGCGAGTTCACTTCCAGCAGAACGGCGGATTTACCGTCTTCCTTGAGAGCGATAGCGCCTTCGGCAGCCACGTTGCCTGCTTTCTTGGCAGCCTTGATGGCGCCGGAAGCACGCATGTCATCAATGGCTTTTTCGATGTCGCCGCCGGCCTTGGTCAAGGCCTTTTTGCAATCCATCATGCCTTCGCCGGTACGCTCACGCAGTTCTTTGACCAACGCTGCAGTAATCTCTGCCATTTCAAAATCCTCTTGGATAGGTTTTCAACCATTCCACCCGATCAAACGGGCGTTCAATTCTTCCCGAATCTCCGTTGTAGGCCGCGGCACGTTACAGTCGCTATGTTGCGCTGCCACAAGTGGGCGCCGACAAACGGTTTTCGAGGTGGCAAAAAGGGGGCCAAGCCCCCTTTTTGCTTACTGAGTCAACGCCAAGGCGTCAATTACTCAGCTGCAGCTGCCGGAGCTTCTTCAACGAACTGCTCGGTACCGCCAGCAACGTGGTTGCGACCACGGATGACTGCGTCAGCCATCGAACCCATGTACAGCTGGATAGCGCGGATTGCGTCATCGTTGCCTGGGATGATGTAGTCAACGCCTTCCGGGCTGCTGTTGGTATCGACTACGCCGATAACCGGGATGCCCAGCTTGTTGGCTTCGGTGATCGCGATGCGCTCGTGATCAACGTCGATAACGAACAGAGCGTCTGGCAGACCGCCCATGTCCTTGATACCACCCAGGGAACGATCGAGCTTCTCAAGATCGCGAGTGCGCATCAGCGCTTCTTTCTTGGTCAGCTTGGCGAAAGTACCGTCTTCGGCTTGCACTTCAAGGTCACGCAGACGCTTGATGGAAGCACGGATGGTTTTGAAGTTGGTCAGCATGCCGCCCAACCAGCGGTGATCGACGTACGGCGAACCGCAACGTGCTGCTTCTTCAGCAACGATCTTGCCAGCGGAACGCTTGGTGCCGACGAACAGAATCTTGTTTTTGCCCTGGGCCAGGCGCTCTACGAAAGTCAGAGCTTCGTTGAACATTGGCAGGGTTTTTTCAAGGTTGATGATGTGGATCTTGTTACGCGCGCCGAAAATGTATTTACCCATTTTCGGGTTCCAGTAACGGGTCTGGTGACCGAAGTGCACACCGGCCTTCAGCATATCGCGCATGTTGACTTGGGACATGATAGTTCCTTAATAAGTCGGGTTTGGCCTCCACGTATCCCAATGACCAACCAGCAGCATTACGCTTCAGGCACCCAGGTCATCGTGTCGACACGTGTGTGGATTTAGGCTTTTCAGGGGATCCCCGGAAAGCGGCGCATTTTATACCACAAGGCGCAAAAAAACGGAACCCGGATTCTGAATTCCTGATCGAGGCTTTTCTTGCGCGCCCGAAAATTCGCCAGGAATGCACCCTGCTATAGAGAGAAGCGACGCACAGAGGCTCAGATTTGCCCTGTTCGTCTGATAGAATCGGGTTTTTCAGGGCCGCGGGATCGATCGCGCAACGCCCATTTTGTTTAAGCAAGCGCCATCGAGCGCAGAGAGAGCCTGTATGACCGTCACCCTCAAAACCCCGGAGGACATCGCCAAAATGCGTGTCGCCGGCAAACTGGCCGCCGATGTGCTGGAAATGATTGCCGAACATGTCAAACCGGGCATCACCACCGAAGAGCTGGACCGCATCTGCCACGACTACATCGTCAACGAGCAGAAGGCCATCCCTGCCCCGCTCAATTACAAGGGCTACCCGAAGTCGATCTGCACCTCGATCAACCACGTGGTCTGCCACGGCATCCCGAACGAGAAACCGTTGAAGGATGGCGATACCCTGAACATCGACGTTACCGTGATCAAGGACGGCTTTCACGGCGACACCAGCCGCATGTTCCACGTCGGCACCGTGCCGGTCTGGGCCGAGCGCCTGTCGCAAGTGACCCAGGAATGCATGTACAAAGCCATCGAAATCGTCAAACCCGGCTGCCGCCTGGGCGACATCGGTGAAATCATCCAGAAACACGCGGAAAAGAACGGTTTCTCGGTGGTTCGCGAGTTCTGCGGCCACGGCATCGGCAAGGTCTTCCATGAAGAACCGCAGATCCTGCACTACGGCCGTGCCGGCACCGGCATGGAACTCAAGGCCGGCATGACCTTCACCATCGAGCCGATGATCAACCAGGGCAAGGCCGACACCAAGGTGCTGGGCGACGGCTGGACCGCGATCACCAAGGACCGCAAGCTTTCGGCGCAGTGGGAACACACCTTGCTGGTGACCGAAACCGGTTACGAGATCTTCACCTTGCGCGCCGACGACACCATCCCGCGCGTTTCGGCCTGATCCAGAGCGCGCAGTTCCCAGCCTTTTTATAGACAGGAAAGCCAATCGATGCCGCAGGTGGATCCAGAACTCTTCGACCGAGGCCAGTTCCAGGCGGAACTGGCCCTGAAGGCAAGCCCGATCGCGGCCTTCAAGAAGGCGATCCGCCAAGCCCGCGAGGTGCTCGACGGGCGCTTTCGCGGCGGCCGGGAGATTCGCCGGCTGATCGAGGATCGCGCCTGGTTCGTCGATAACATCCTGCAAAAGGCCTGGGAACAGTTCGACTGGAGCGAAGACGCCGACATCGCGCTGGTCGCGGTCGGCGGCTACGGTCGTGGGGAGCTGCACCCCTTTTCCGACATCGACCTGCTGATCCTGCTGGACAGCGCCGATCATGAGATTTTCCGTGATTCCATCGAGCGTTTTCTGACGCTGCTGTGGGACATCGGCCTGGAGGTCGGCCAGAGCGTGCGCTCGGTCGACGAGTGTGCCGTTGAGGCCCGCGCCGACCTGACGGTCGTCACCAACCTGATGGAAAGCCGGACCATTTGCGGCCCCGAGCGCCTGCGCCAGCGCATGCTGGACGTCACCAGCACCGCGCACATGTGGCCGAGCAAGGACTTCTTCCTGGCCAAGCGCGCCGAGCAGAAGGCCCGGCATCACAAGTACAACGACACCGAATACAACCTGGAACCCAACGTCAAAGGTTCGCCCGGCGGCCTGCGGGATATCCAGACCATTCTGTGGGTGGCCCGTCGCGAGTACGGCACCCTGAACCTGCGGGCGCTGGCCGGGGAAGGTTTCCTGGTCGAGAGCGAAAATGCCCTGCTGGCCTCCTCCCAGGAATTCCTGTGGAAGGTTCGTTACGCGCTGCACATGCTCGCCGGCCGCTCCGAAGACCGCTTGCTGTTCGATCACCAGCGCACCATTGCCGGGCTGCTGGGCTTCCAGGGCGATGACGCCAAGCAAGCCATCGAAAACTTCATGCAGCAGTATTATCGGGTGGTCATGAGCATTGCCCAGCTCAGCGACCTGATCATCCAGCACTTCGAAGAAGTCATTCTCGCGCCGCAAGACCAGGCGCCGCCGCAACCGATCAACTCGCGATTCCAGCTACACGACGGTTATATCGAGGCGCGCAACGACAACGTATTCCGTCGTACGCCCTTCGCCATGCTCGAAATCTTCGTGCTGATGGCGCAGCAACCGGAAATCAAGGGCGTACGCGCCGACACCATTCGTCTGCTGCGCGAACACCGGCACCTGATCGACGACGACTTTCGCAACGACATTCGCAACACCAGCCTGTTCATCGAACTGTTCAAGTGCAAGATCGGCATCCATCGCAACCTGCGCCGGATGAACCGTTATGGCATCCTCGGCCGTTATCTGCCGGAGTTCGGTTTCATTGTCGGGCAGATGCAGCACGACCTGTTTCACATCTATACGGTCGACGCCCACACCCTGAACCTGATCAAACACCTGCGTAAGTTGCAGTACACCCAGGTGTCGGAAAAATTCCCGCTGGCCAGCAAGCTCATGGGCAAGCTGCCCAAGCCGGAGCTGATCTACCTGGCCGGCCTGTACCACGACATCGGCAAGGGCCGGCATGGCGACCATTCGGAAATCGGTGCGGTGGATGCCGAAGCCTTTTGCCAGCGCCATCAGCTGCCGGTGTGGGACAGCCGCCTGATCGTCTGGCTGGTGCAGAACCATTTGCTGATGTCGACCACTGCCCAGCGCAAGGACTTGTCCGACCCGCAGGTGATCCACGATTTCGCGCAGACCGTCGGCGACGAAACCCACCTCGATTATCTGTACGTGCTGACCGTCGCCGACATCAACGCGACCAACCCGACGCTATGGAACTCCTGGCGCGCCAGCCTGTTGCGCCAGCTCTACACCGAGACCAAGCGGGCCCTGCGCCGTGGCCTGGAAAACCCGGTGGACCGCGAAGAACAGATCCGCCAGACCCAGAGCGCCGCCCTGGACATCCTGGTGCGCGGCGGCACCGATCCGGACGACGTCGAGCAACTCTGGTCGCAACTGGGCGACGACTACTTCCTGCGTCACACCGCCGGCGACGTGGCCTGGCACAGTGATGCGATCCTCCAGCAGCCGGCCGACGGCGGGCCACTGGTGCTGATCAAGGAAACCACCCAGCGCGAGTTCGAGGGCGGCACGCAGATATTCATCTACGCCCCGGACCAGCACGACTTCTTTGCCGTGACCGTGGCCGCGATGGACCAGCTCAACCTGAACATCCACGACGCCCGGGTCATCACCTCCAGCAGCCAGTTCACCCTCGACACCTATATCGTGCTCGATACCGACGGCGACTCGATCGGCGATAATCCGGCGCGGGTCAAACAGATCCGTGACGGACTGACCGAAGCCCTGCGCAACCCGGACGACTACCCGACCATCATTCAGCGTCGGGTGCCACGCCAGCTCAAGCACTTCGCGTTTGCGCCCCAGGTAACGATCCACACCGACGCCCAGCGTCCGGTCACCGTGCTGGAGCTCAGCGCCCCGGATCGCCCGGGCTTGCTCGCACGGATCGGCACGATCTTCCTGGAATTCGACCTGTCGCTGCAGAACGCCAAGATCGCCACACTGGGCGAGCGCGTGGAGGACGTGTTCTTCATCACCGATGCGAACAACCATCCACTGTCCGACCCCTTGCTGTGCAGCCGCTTGCAGGATGCGATCGTCGAACAGCTGACCGTCAACCAGGAATCCGAAATCAAACTGTCGCGAATCAGTATCTGAATTAACAAATTGCCTGCCCACTGTGTAGGAGCTGGCTTGCCAGCGAAGACGTCGGTCCAGGCACAAAATGTGTCGACTGACCCACCGCTTCGCTGGCAAGCCAGCTCCTACAAGGGGTTTGCCCAAACCGAACGAGATCCATCGATGAACAACGCTCTGAACCAGTTGCAGCCCTACCCGTTCGAGAAGCTCCGCGCCCTGCTCGGCAGCGTCACGCCAAACCCTGACAAGCGCCCTGTCGCGCTGTCCATCGGCGAGCCGAAGCACCGTTCGCCGAGCTTTGTCGCCGAAGCCCTGGCCAGCAACCTGGATCAAATGGCGGTCTACCCGACCACCCTGGGCATCCCCGCCCTGCGTGAGGCTATCGCGGCCTGGTGCGAGCGTCGCTTCGGCGTCCCGAACGGCTGGCTCGACCCGGCGCGCAACGTGCTGCCGGTCAACGGTACCCGTGAAGCGCTGTTTGCCTTCACCCAAACCGTGGTCAACCGTGGCGACGACGCCTTGGTCGTCAGCCCGAACCCTTTCTATCAGATCTACGAAGGCGCAGCATTCCTCGCCGGGGCCAAGCCGCACTATCTGCCGTGCCTGGATGAAAACGGCTTCAACCCGGATTTCGATGCCGTCTCCCCGGACATCTGGAAACGTTGCCAGATCCTGTTCCTGTGCTCGCCGGGCAACCCCACCGGTGCGCTGATTCCGGTCGAAACCCTGAAAAAACTGATCGCCCTGGCCGACGAACATGACTTCGTGATCGCCGCGGACGAGTGCTACAGCGAACTGTACTTCGACGAACAGACCCCGCCGGCGGGCCTGCTCAGCGCCTGTGTGGAACTGGGCCGCAAGGATTTCAAGCGCTGCGTGGTGTTCCACAGCCTGTCCAAGCGCTCCAATCTGCCGGGCCTGCGCTCGGGCTTCGTCGCCGGTGATGCCGACATTCTCAAAGGCTTCCTGCTGTATCGCACCTACCACGGCTGCGCGATGCCGGTTCAGACCCAACTGGCCAGCGTCGCCGCCTGGAATGATGAGGTGCATGTGCGCGCCAACCGTGCGCTGTATCGCGAGAAATATGACGCCGTGCTGGAAATCCTCAGCCCGGTGATGGATGTGCAGCGCCCGGACGGCGGCTTTTATCTGTGGCCGAACGTTGCAGGCGATGACGAGGCATTCTGCCGTGATCTGTTCGTTGAAGAACACGTAACCGTGGTGCCGGGCTCTTATCTGTCCCGCGACGTCGAGGGGACCAATCCGGGTGCCGGGCGTGTGCGCATGGCGCTGGTTGCGCCGTTGGCCGAATGTGTTGAAGCAGCAGAGCGGATCCGCGCCTTTATCCAGCGCCGCCGATAACGACACCGTCGGTAGGCGCTGCCGCAGGCTGCGATCTTTTAGCGTCGTCAAGGACGCTAACATCAAAAGATCGCAGCCTGCGGCAGCTCCTACCGGGGTCAGGCGTCATTTTACCTGGCCAAGGTTGGCTTCGCTCAGGTCCAGGTCAGCCAACACCTCCCGCAATACGTCATCGCCAATCTGGTGCTGGCGGCTGAGCTGATACAACTCCAGCCGTTGCGCCCGCAGCGCCTTCAGTCGCAGACGCCGTTCCAGCAAGTCCATCTGAAACGCCAGTGCCTGGGCTTCCGCCGAATCGTTGAACACCTCCAGCTGATGCCGATACTCGGACATGATCCGCGCCTTGAGTTCAACCGCCAGCGCGGCCTGCGCCGCATCCTGGGGATTGGCTTCTTCGGCTTCGAGCGCATGGATGGCGGCCTCGGCAGTTTTGCGCCAGGCGTCGCGCACTTCATTGCGACGCTTGTCGTCGGGGCTTTTTTCGATGCCGCGCAGCAACAGCGGCAAGGCGATACACGCGGCGATCAGCGATAACAGAATCACTCCGGCGGCAATAAAGATCAGCAGATCCCGCTCAGGAAAGGCCTCTGCCCCCATCAGCAGCGGCACAGACATCACACCCGCCAGCGGCACAGACATCACACCCGCCAGCGTCACCGCACCGCGCACGCCGCCAACCGTCAGCAACCAGCACGAACGCGCCGTCGGGACCTGGGTCATTGCACCCTTGCCGCGCCAGCGTCGTAGCACAATCGACAAGCGCCAGATGCTCTGCACCCAGATAAACCGCAACACCAGCAGCACCAGGAAAATCGCCACCACGTCCAGGCAGCGGTAGAGCAATGTCGGCCACAATGAGGTTTCATGGCTGGCCACGGCCTTGATGATGTCCGGCAATTGCAGGCCCAGCAGCAGGAATATCAGGCCATTGAAGGCAAACTCCAGCAACGACCAGACGCTGCGATTGAGCAGACGGGTGCTGGTCTGGCGCGGCAGCAGATCGAGCCAGCTCTGCATCATCCCCGCCGCCACCGCCGACAGAATGCCCGATGCCCCCAGTCGCTCGGCCAGCACATAAGCCGCAAACGGCAGCAGCAACATGAACACCACGTGCGTCGCCGGGTCATCCCAGCCACGGGCGATCATCCAGGACCGCAAGCGCCCCACCAGCCAGCTCAGCGCCACACCGACAGCCAGGCCGCCGACCGCGACCAGGACAAAGGTCACACTGGCGTTGGCCAGCGAGAACACGCCCGTCACCGCCGCCGCCAAGGCAAACTTGAAGGTCACCAGGCCCGAGGCATCGTTCATCAGCGCTTCGCCCTGCAGCATGTGCATCAGGGGCGTCGGCAAGCGGTTCTGGGCAATCGCCGAGACCGCCACGGCATCCGTCGGCGACAACACCGCCGCCAGGGCAAACGCCACCGGCAGCGGAACACTGGGCAATAACCAATGAATGAAATAGCCAGCACCGACCACGGTGAACAGCACCAAGCCGACGGCCAGGGTCAGAATCGGTCCGCGCAAACGCCACAACTCTCGCTTGGGCATGCGCCAACCGTCGGAAAACAGCAGCGGCGGCAGGAACAGAAAAAGAAACAATTCGGGATCCAGCGCCACATGCAGCCCGAGGGTCGGCCAGGCCAGCAAGGCACCCGCGGCGATTTGCACCAGTGGCAACGGTAACGGAATCACTCGTCCGACAAGGCGTGAAACACTGACCAGCATCAACAGGATCAGGACGGTGTAGGCGGTTTGCATAAAGCGTGGTTCCCGGACAATCGACAGCATTGAAGTGGCATATTAGCCGCTTGGGCTGATCCCTGACCTTTACACCAATGTCGCACACCTGAACACCGCCCTCCTGTAGGAGCGAGCTTGCTCCGGGCGGCGTTCCGACGATGAACCTGAGAACGCCGCGGGGTGACAGGCTTGTAGCGTTATCGTTAACGACCTTCGCGAGCAAGCTCGCTCCTACAGATCAACAAAACATCCACGGCCGACGCGAAACCGTCCCGTCATGGCATAATCCGTCACCATCAAATTCCAGCACCTGCAAAGGGGGCAATTCCTTGACCGTTTCAAGTAAAACGTTGCACCTTTTCGGCATCAAAGCCTGCGACACCATGAAAAAGGCGCGCACCTGGCTCGATGAACACGCTGTCAGCTATGACTTCCATGATTACAAAACGGCCGGAATCGACCGTGAACACCTGACCCAATGGTGCGACGAGCACGGCTGGCAAGTGGTGTTGAACCGTGCAGGCACGACCTTTCGCAAGCTCGACGACGAACGCAAAGCCGATCTCGACCAGCGCAAAGCCATCGAACTGATGCTTGCACAACCTTCGATGATCAAGCGCCCGGTGCTCGATCTCGGTGACCGAACCCTGATTGGCTTCAAGCCAGATATCTACGCGGCAGCGCTCAAGTAAGGCAGCCCGTTCAATTTTGTTAGAGGTATTTACATGTCCACTACCCTGTTCAGCCTGGCCTTTGGTGTCGGCACTCAAAACCGTCAAGGCGCATGGCTGGAAGTGTTTTACGCGCAACCACTGCTCAACCCGTCGGCCGAACTGGTCTCCGCCGTCGCGCCAATTCTGGGCTACACCGAAGGCAACCAGGCCATCGCCTTCACCCTCGCTCAGGCTTCGCAACTGGCCGACGCGCTCAAAGGCGTCGACGCTGTCCAGGCCGCCCTGCTCACCCGCCTGGCCGAAAGCCACAAGCCGCTGGTCGCAACCCTTCTGGCCGAAGATGCGCCACTGTCTTCCACGCCTGAGGCTTATCTCAAACTGCACTTGCTGTCCCATCGTCTGGTCAAGCCGCACGGTTTGAACCTCACCGGGATTTTCCCGTTGCTGCCAAACGTGGCGTGGACCAGTCAGGGCGCCATCGACCTGGCCGAACTGGCCGAGCGTCAACTGGAAGCCCGCCTGCGTGGCGACCTGCTGGAAGTGTTCTCGGTGGACAAGTTCCCGAAAATGACCGACTACGTGGTTCCGGCCGGTGTGCGGATCGCTGATGCGGCACGTCTGCGCCTGGGCGCCTATGTCGGCGAAGGCACTACCGTGATGCACGAAGGTTTCGTCAACTTCAACGCCGGCACCGAAGGCCCGGGCATGATCGAAGGCCGTGTTTCCGCGGGCGTATTCGTCGGCAAGGGCTCGGACCTGGGCGGCGGTTGCTCGACCATGGGCACCCTGTCGGGCGGCGGTAACATCGTGATCAAGGTGGGCGAAGGCTGCCTGATCGGCGCCAACGCCGGTATCGGTATCCCGTTGGGCGACCGCAACACCGTCGAATCGGGCCTGTACATCACCGCCGGGACCAAGGTGGCCTTGCTGGACGAGCACAACGCGCTGGTGAAAGTGGTGAAAGCCCGTGAACTGGCCGGCCAATCGGATCTGCTGTTCCGCCGCAATTCGCAGACCGGTGCCGTGGAATGCAAAACCCACAAATCGGCCATCGAACTGAACGAAGCGCTGCACGCTCACAACTAAGCCACACAATCACCTTGTAGGAGCGAGCTTGCTCCGGGCGGCGTTCCGACGATGGACGTTAACGATAACGATAACGCGTGGCAGCAGACAGCACGTGTCGTCCATACGCTCTTCGCGAGCAAGCTCGCTCCTACAAAGGTCAGGCGTACCCCCGCCCATGTTTATCAGGGCCGAACACCATGATGATTCCCTCTCCCTGGCGCGCCGATTTTCCGGCCATCGCCGCATTGCAACGGCAAGACCAGACCTATCTGGACAACGCCGCCACCACGCAAAAACCCCAAGCCCTGCTGGATGCCCTGGCGCATTACTACGCCAACGGCGCGGCCAACGTGCATCGGGCGCAACACTTGCCCGGCGCCCACGCCACCCAGGCGTTCGAGGACAGCCGCCGCAAGGTCGCCCAATGGCTCAATACCGGCGATTGCGGGCAGATCATCTTTACCCACGGCGCAACTTCCGCGCTGAATCTCCTGGCTTATGGCCTGGAACACTTGTTCAATCCGGGCGATGAAATCGTCATCAGCGCCCTGGAGCATCACGCCAATCTGCTGCCGTGGCAGCAACTGGCCCACCGTCGCGACCTGAAGCTGGTGGTGCTGCCGCTGGATGCCAGTGGTTTGATTGATCTTGATGCCGCTGCGCGGCTGATCAATCCACGAACCCGCCTGGTGGCAGTCAGTCAGCTGTCCAACGTGCTCGGCGCCTGGCAGCCGTTGCCCGCGTTGTTGGCGATAGCCCAGGCACACGACGCATTGACCGTGGTCGATGGCGCCCAGGGCGTCGTCCATGGTCGACATGACGTTCAGGCGCTGGGTTGCGACTTCTATGTGTTTTCCAGCCATAAGCTCTATGGCCCCGAGGGCCTCGGCGTGCTGTTCGGGCGCGATCAAGCGCTGGAGCATCTGCGCCACTGGCAGTTTGGCGGTGAAATGGTGATGGAGGCCAATTATCACGACGCCCGCTTTCGTCCGGCGCCACTGGGCTTTGAAGCCGGTACGCCGCCGATTGCCAGCGTGATCGGCTTGGGGGCGACCCTCGACTACCTGGCCGGGCTCGATCAGGAAGCCGTGTCCGCCCACGAAGCGGCGTTGCATGACTATTTGCTCAAAGGTCTTGAAGCGCGCACCGGCGTCCGCCTGCTGGGCAAGCCGCAGTTGGCGCTGGTCAGTTTTGTTGTCGAGGGTGTGCATAACTCCGATCTGGCACATCTGCTGACGGAACAAGGGATTGCCGTGCGTGCGGGCCATCACTGTGCAATGCCGCTGTTGAAAAGCTTTGAACTGGCCGGGGCGATTCGGGTGTCGTTGGCGCTGTACAACGACTCCGAAGACCTGGAGCGGTTCTTTGACGCGCTGGATCAGGCGCTGGAGTTGTTGCGGTGAACTTGCCTGCCGATGCTGTTTTAGCGCTGGATACCTTTCAGCAGGCTGCAAGCTGGGAACAGCGGGCGCGGCTGCTGATGCAGTGGGGCGACCGTCTGCCAGCGTTGAGCGATGTGGATAAGGTTGATGCCAACCGGGTGCATGGCTGTGAAAGCCAGGTGTGGTTGGTCGGAGCATTGCAGGAGGGTCACTGGCAGTTCAGCGCCAGCAGCGATGCGCGGTTGATTCGCGGGTTGGTGGCGTTGTTGCTGGCGCGGGTCAATGGATTGTCTGCTGCCGAGTTGCAACAGGTGGATTTGCCGGAGTGGTTCAATCAGCTGGGGCTGTCACGGCAACTGTCGCCGTCACGCAGCAACGGCCTCAATGCCGTGTTACAGCGAATGAATGAGTTGGCAGGCTAACCGCCTTCGCGGGCAAGCCCGCTCCCACAGAGGTCGGGATGTACATGGGATTTGTGTACGACCCGAAATCCTGTGGGAGCGGGCTTGCCCGCGATGAGGCAATCAGCAGCAACCTTAAACCTGAGGTTTAACGCGATCCGCCGGCCGCCGCACCCCAGCCACAATCTTATCCACAGCCTTGGTCGCCGCGACCATGCCGAACGTCGCCGTCACCATCATCACCGCGCCAAACCCGCCGGCGCAGTCCAGCTTCACGCCATCCCCGACAAAACTCTTCTGCAGGCAAATGCTGCCGTCCGGTTTCGGGTAGCGCAGCTGTTCGGTGGAAAACACGCAGGGCACGCTGTAATGGCGGGTCACGGTGCGCGAGAAGTTGTAATCGCGGCGCAGGGTCGAGCGTACTTTCGATGCCAGCGGGTCATTGAAGGTGCGGTTCAGGTCGCACACCTGGATCAGCGTCGGGTCGATCTGCCCGCCCGCGCCGCCGGTGGTGATGATCTGGATCTTGCGTCGTTTGCACCAGGCGATCAGCGCAGCCTTGGCATTCACACTGTCGATGCAGTCGATCACGCAGTCGATGTTCGGCGTGATGTACTCGGCCATGGTCTCGCGAGTGACGAAATCCGCCACCGCGTGCACCGTGCAGTCCGGGTTGATCCCGCGCAGGCGCTCGGCCATCACCTCGACCTTGGGCTTGCCGACGGTGCTGTCCAGCGCGTGCAGCTGACGATTGGCGTTGCTGACACAGACGTCGTCCAGGTCGAACAGCGAAATTTCGCCCACGCCACACCGGGCAACGGCTTCCGCCGCCCAGGAGCCGACGCCGCCGACACCGACGATCGCCACATGGGCCGCGCGCAAGCGCTCCAGGCCTTCGATGCCATACAACCGGGCGATGCCAGCAAACCGCGGATCTTCTGTACTCATGACCATTACCCCAAAAACCGGCGCGCATTATAGGGCCGAAGACGGCCAAGAGCATCTTTGGGCTATGAACGGCGTCTTGATTTCTTCATTCAGGCTACACAGAACCAGGAATTAACCTACGAAGGCAAACGAAAGAACTTAAACCGAGTTGGATTGCCAAACGTAGGGCATTTCCCTGTCAGCTGTACGCTCAGGGAATGCCCGGTGTAGGATGCGCCCCCCTTGGCGCTCGCCGACCGGTCCTTCGTTCCACAGCCTTTGGAACCCGAAATAGCTATGTCATCGCGTAAATTTGGACTCAACCTGGTAGTGGTGCTCGCCATCGCCGCCTTGTTTACCGGCTTCTGGGCGCTGATCAATCGCCCGGTCACCGCCCCCGACTGGCCCGAACAGATCTCCGGCTTTTCATACTCGCCGTTCCAGCAAGGCCAGTACCCGCAGAAAGAGCAGTACCCGACCGACGATGAAATGCGTCGCGATCTGGAGATCCTGAGCAAGCTGACGGACAACATCCGTACTTACTCGGTCGATGGCACCCTGGAAAACATCCCCAAACTGGCGGAAGAATTCGGCTTGCGGGTCACCCTCGGCATCTGGATCAGTCCGGATGAGGAGCGTAACGAGCGCGAGATTACGCGCGCCATCGAGATCGCCAACAGCTCGCGCAGCGTGGTACGCGTGGTGGTCGGTAACGAGGCGATATTCCGTAAGGAAATTACCGCCCCGGAGCTCAGCATTATTCTGGATCGCGTCCGCGCGGCGGTGAAAGTGCCGGTGACCACCTCCGAGCAATGGCACGTCTGGGAAGAAAACCCCAGCCTGGCCAAGCACGTCGACCTGATCGCCGCGCACGTCCTGCCGTATTGGGAACATGTGCCGATGGAACAGTCCGGGCAGTTCGTACTCGACCGCGCCCGCGACCTGAAGAAAATGTTCCCGAAAAAACCGCTGCTGCTGTCGGAAGTCGGCTGGCCGAGCAACGGCCGTATGCGCGGCGGCGCCGATGCGTCACCGGCAGACCAGGCGATTTACCTGCGTACACTGGTCAACAAGCTCAACCGCCAGGGTTTCAACTACTTCGTGATCGAAGCGTTTGACCAACCCTGGAAGGCCAGCGATGAAGGCTCGGTGGGCGCTTATTGGGGTGTGTTCAACGCGGCACGTCAGCAGAAATTCAACTTCGACGGCCCGGTCGTCGCGATTCCGCAATGGCGGGTGCTGGCTGTCGGTTCGGTGGTATTGGCCCTGCTGTCCCTGACCCTGTTGATGATCGACGGCTCGGCCCTGCGCCAACGCGGTCGTACCTTCCTGACCTTCATCGCATTCCTCTGCGGTTCGGTACTGGTGTGGATCGGTTACGACTACAGCCTGCAATACAGCACCTGGTTCAGCCTGACGGTGGGGTTCCTGCTCGCCCTCGGCGCGCTCGGGGTGTTTATCGTGCTGCTGACCGAGGCCCACGAACTGGCCGAAGCGGTCTGGACCCACAAACGCCGGCGCGAATTCCTGCCGGTCGTGGGCGATTCGGACTACCGGCCGAAAGTGTCGATTCACGTCCCTTGCTACAACGAGCCGCCGGAGATGGTCAAACAGACCCTCAACGCCCTGGCCAACCTCGATTACCCGGACTTCGAAGTCCTGATCATCGACAACAACACCAAGGACCCGGCGGTCTGGGAACCGGTGCGCGACTACTGCGAAACCCTCGGCCCGCGCTTCAAGTTCTTCCATGTCGCACCGCTGGCCGGTTTCAAGGGTGGCGCGCTGAATTACCTGATTCCGCACACCGCCAAGGATGCCGAAGTCATTGCGGTGATCGACTCGGACTACTGCGTCGATCCGAACTGGCTCAAGCACATGGTGCCGCACTTCGCCGATCCGAAAATTGCCGTGGTGCAGTCGCCACAGGATTACCGCGACCAGAACGAAAGCACCTTCAAGAAGCTCTGCTACGCGGAATACAAAGGCTTTTTCCACATCGGCATGGTCACTCGCAACGACCGTGACGCGATCATCCAGCACGGCACCATGACCATGACCCGGCGTTCGGTGCTCGAGGAGCTCGGCTGGGCCGACTGGTGCATCTGTGAAGACGCCGAGCTGGGCCTGCGCGTGTTCGAAAAAGGCCTGTCGGCGGCGTATTACCACACCAGCTACGGCAAAGGCCTGATGCCCGATACCTTTATCGATTTCAAGAAACAGCGGTTCCGCTGGGCCTATGGCGCGATTCAGATCATCAAGCGCCACACCGCCAGCCTGTTGCGCGGCAAGGGCACCGAACTGACCCGTGGCCAGCGTTACCACTTCCTCGCGGGCTGGTTGCCATGGGTGGCGGACGGCATGAACATCTTCTTTACCGTCGGTGCGCTGTTGTGGTCGGCGGCAATGATCATCGTGCCGCAACGGGTCGATCCGCCGTTGCTGATTTTCGCGATCCCGCCATTGGCACTGTTTGTGTTCAAGGTCGGCAAGATCATCTTCCTCTACCGTCGTGCGGTGGGGGTCAACCTCAAGGATGCCTTCTGCGCGGCACTGGCCGGGCTGGCGTTGTCGCATACCATCGCCAAGGCGGTGTTGTACGGTTTCTTCACCAGCAGCATTCCGTTCTTCCGCACCCCGAAAAACGCCGATAACCACGGCTTCTGGGTGGCCATCTCCGAGGCGCGGGAAGAGGTGTTCATCATGCTGCTGTTGTGGGGTGCGGCGCTGGGGATCTTCCTGGTGAACGGTATGCCGAGCAACGACATGCGCTTCTGGGTGACCATGCTGCTGGTGCAGTCGCTGCCCTACCTGGCGGCGCTGATCATGGCGTTCCTGTCTTCGCTGCCGAAACCTTCGGTCGAAGCTGAAACGGCACCGGCAGTCTAAATCTCTACAGATGCACTAAACGGCGGCCAATGGTCGCCGTTTTGCTTTAAGATAACCGCCATTTTGCGCGCCTGCCTCATCCCCTGTAGGAGCGAGGCTTGCCCGCGAATGAAGCGACTCGGTGTAACAGATACACCTCATCATCGTTCTTCGCGGGCAAGCCTCGCTCCTACAAATAGAGCTTCCGGAGTTTTCCATGACGGCCCACGCCGACCTTTCGCCGACCCTTCAACTCGCCATCGACCTGATCCGCCGTCCATCCGTGACGCCGGTCGACGCCGATTGCCAGAAGCAGATGATGCAGCGCCTGGGCGATGCCGGTTTTGCGCTGGAACCGATGCGCATCGAAGATGTGGATAACTTCTGGGCGACCCACGGCAAACACGACGGTCCGGTGCTGTGCTTCGCCGGCCACACCGATGTCGTGCCGACCGGCCCGGTCACCGCCTGGCAGATCGACCCGTTCAACGCGTTGATCGACGAACACGGCATGCTCTGCGGCCGTGGCGCGGCGGACATGAAAGGCAGCCTCGCCGCCATGACGGTGGCAGCCGAGCGTTTCGTCGCCGACTACCCGGATCACAAGGGCAAGGTCGCGTTCCTGATCACCAGCGACGAAGAAGGCCCGGCACATCACGGCACCAAGGCGGTGGTCGAACGCCTCGCCGCCCGCAAGGAACGCCTGGACTGGTGCATCGTCGGCGAACCGTCGAGCACCACGCTGGTCGGAGACGTAGTCAAAAACGGTCGTCGCGGCTCCCTCGGTGCCAAATTGACCGTTCGCGGTGTGCAGGGTCACGTGGCGTATCCGCACCTGGCGAAGAACCCGATCCACCTCGCCGCGCCGGCGCTGGCCGAACTGGCCGCCGAGCACTGGGACCACGGCAACGATTTCTTCCCGCCGACCAGCTTCCAGATCTCCAACGTCAATTCCGGCACCGGCGCGACCAACGTGATCCCCGGTGACCTGATGGCCGTGTTCAACTTCCGCTTCTCCACCGAGTCGACCGTCGAAGGCCTGCAAAAGCGTGTTGCCGACCTCCTCGACAAGCATGGCCTGGACTGGCACATCGACTGGGCGCTGTCCGGCCTGCCGTTCCTGACCGAGCCGGGTGCGTTGCTGGATGCCGTCGCGTCGAGCATCAAGGACGTCACCGGTCGCGACACCAAAGCCTCTACCAGTGGTGGCACGTCCGACGGACGTTTCATTGCGACCATGGGCACTCAAGTGGTTGAACTGGGCCCGGTCAACGCGACGATCCATCAGGTCAACGAGCGCGTGCTGGCCGCCGACCTCGACGTGCTGACCGATATCTACTACCAGACCCTGATCAAGTTGCTCGCCTGATGCTGGCCTGCCCGATCTGCAGCGAACCGCTGAACGCGGTGGACAACGGCGTGGCCTGCCCCGCCGGGCATCGATTCGACCGCGCGCGCCAGGGTTACCTGAACCTGTTGCCGGTGCAGCACAAGAACAGCCGCGACCCCGGGGATAACCTGGCGATGGTCGAAGCCCGCCGCGACTTCCTGAACGCCGGCCATTACGCGCCGGTCGCCAAGCGTCTGGCGGAGCTGGCTGCCGGGTATGCGCCGCAGCGCTGGCTGGACATCGGCTGTGGCGAGGGGTACTACACCGCGCAAATTGCCGAAGCCTTGCCCCATGCCGATGGTTACGCACTGGATATTTCCCGGGAAGCGGTCAAGCGCGCCTGCAAACGCAATCCGCAGCTGACCTGGTTGATCGCCAGCATGGCGCGGGTGCCGTTGGCGTCCGGCAGTTGCCAGTTCCTCGCGAGCGTTTTCAGCCCGCTGGACTGGGAAGAAGCCAAACGCCTGCTCAGCCCTGGCGGCGGCTTGATGAAGGTCGGGCCGACCCGCGGCCATCTGATGGAATTGCGCGAAAGCCTCTACGACGAAGTGCGCGAATACACCGACGACAAGCACCTGGCCCTGGTGCCGGAAGGCATGGCGCTGCAACACAGCGAAACCCTGGAATTCAAACTGACGCTGGCAAACGGTCAGGATCGTGCCAACCTGTTGGCGATGACGCCCCACGGCTGGCGCGCCAGTGCCGAACGGCGGGCGGCGGTCATTGAGCAGGTCGAGCCGTTCGAGGTCACCGTGTCGATGCGTTACGATTACTTCGTACTTAAATAATTTTGGGTCTTGAGCAACAGCTTGAGGCCGGCTAAATCCGCGAATGGATTTTTCAAGACCGCAGTGAGGACATCCATGCGCCAACCCGATATCGAGATTTACCTGAAAGACGCCGACGTAGATTACAAAGCCGTCGCAGACTGGCTTAGCGAAGCGTTGGGCCAGTGCAGTGAATGGGTCAAGAAAGGCCAGACCTACAAGTGCAAGGCCGGCAATGTACCGGTGACCTGGCTGCCGAAAGCCGTGGGCAAGTGGAACAGCCTGTTCCTGGACAGCGACCAGACCCCATGGGAAGACGACATCGCCTGCGCCCGCGCCGCGTTTGCCGCGCTGAACGTCGAAGTGCGTTGCGCACCGGGGACGTGGGTCGAAGAAGAAGGTGAAGAAACGGCGGACCGCTGGATGCGCATCAGCGCCGACGGTGAAGAAGAAATCACCTGGAAAACCACTTAAGAACAACGCGGATCACATGTGGGAGCGAGCTTGCTCGCGATAGCGAACTGACATTCAACATTGATGTTGACTGAAAGGGCCTCATCGCGAGCAAGCTCGCTCCCACAGTTGTTTTGGGTGATCCGCAAGATACGGTTTACAGCCCCACCACATCCTCAGCCTGCAAGCCCTTCTCGCCCGTCACCACTGCATATTCAACCTGCTGACCCTCAGCCAGCGAGCGGTGTCCCTCCCCGCGGATCGCGCGGTAGTGCACGAACACGTCCACCCCGTCCTCGCGCTGGATGAAGCCATACCCCTTGGCGTCATTGAACCACTTCACATTGCCGGTTTCGCGCGTAGCCATGAATCGGTACCCCCTTCTTTTTATTGTTGAGCGGCCGAGTATATGACAGTCGCGAAATCTCTCAACTCAACTTTACTTAGCCGCTTTTTTGCCGATTTTCGACGAATACGGCACACTAGGGGGCTTTCTCAATGAGTTTCCGCGCCGTGGAAACTCATTGAGAAAGCCCCCTACGCCCGCCCGAGCATTTGCTCGGTTTCAACCACTCACGCAGAAGCCGTATGACCCGTTCCCCGCTCCGCCGTCTTGTGTTTGGCACCCTGCGCCGACTGTTGTACCTCTGGGTTCGCTCGGAGACGATCAACCAGTCGTCGCTCACCCTCAACCTCGACCGCAGCCGGCCGGTGTTCTACGTCCTGCAAAATCCTTCGCTGACCGACCTCGCCGTGGTCGACACCGAGTGCCGCAAGGCCGGCTTGCCCCGCCCGGTGCTGCCGGTCTCGGTGGGCAACCTTGCGGAACCCGCCGCGTTTTTCTACCTGACACCCGCGCCCGACTGGCTTGGACGTCAGGACAAACGAGGGGCGCCACCGACCCTGACCCGCCTGGTCAGCGCCCTGAGCCAGAACGCCGCCGAAGACGCGCAAATCATTCCGGTCAGTGTGTTCTGGGGTCAGTCGCCGGACAGCGAATCGAGCCCGTGGAAACTGCTGTTCGCCGACAGCTGGGCGGTCACCGGGCGCCTGCGCCGGTTACTCAGCATCATCGTGCTCGGGCGCAAGACCCGCGTGCAGTTTTCGGCGCCGATCAATCTGCGCGAGCTGATCAATCACAACAAGGGCCACGAGCGCACCGTGCGCATGGCCCAGCGGATTCTGCGGGTGCATTTCCGCAACCTCAAAGCTGCGGTCATCGGCCCGGACATCTCCCACCGGCGCAACCTGGTCAAGGGCCTGCTCAATCAGCCACTGGTCAAGCAAGCGATCCTCGACGAAGCCGAGCGCGAGAACGTCTCCCCGGAGAAAGCCAAGGCCCAGGCCCTGCGCTACGGCAACGAGATCGCCTCGGACTACACCTACACCGCGATCCGCTTCCTGGAAGTGGTGCTGAGCTGGTTCTGGAACAAGATCTACGACGGGATCAAGGTCAACCACATCGAAGGTGTGCAGAACGTCGCCCAGGGTCACGAAGTGATCTACGTGCCGTGCCATCGCAGCCACATCGACTACCTGCTGCTGTCCTATCTGCTGTTTCGCAACGGCCTGACCCCACCGCACGTTGCCGCCGGGATCAACCTCAACATGCCGCTGATCGGCAGCCTGCTGCGCCGTGGCGGCGCGTTCTTCATGCGCCGCACCTTCAAGGGCAACCCGCTGTACACCGCGGTGTTCAACGAATACCTGCACACCCTGTTCACCAAAGGCTTCCCGGTCGAGTATTTCGTCGAGGGCGGTCGCTCGCGCACCGGACGCATGCTGCAGCCGAAAACCGGGATGCTCGCGATCACCCTGCGCAGCTTCCTGCGTTCGTCGCGGATGCCGATCGTGTTCATCCCGGTGTACATCGGTTACGAGCGCGTGCTGGAAGGCCGGACCTACCTCGGCGAACTGCGTGGCGCGAGCAAGAAGAAAGAATCGATCTTCGACATTTTCAACGTCATCGGTGCGCTCAAGCAGCGTTTCGGCCAGGTGGCGGTGAACTTCGGCGAGCCGATCAAACTCGCGCAATTCCTCGACAGCGAGCAGCCGGATTGGCGCCAGCAGGAACTAGGCCCGCAGTTCAAGCCGGCCTGGCTCAACGCAACCACCCACCGTCTCGGTCAGAAAGTCGCGCAGCATCTGAACGAAGCCGCGGCGATCAACCCGGTCAACCTGGTGGCCCTGGCACTGCTGTCCACCAGCCGCCTGGCCCTGGACGATCGCGCCATGGCGCGGGTACTCGACCTGTACCTGGCACTGCTGCGCAAAGTCCCGTACTCGCCGCACACCACCCTGCCGGAAGGGGACGGCCGGGCGCTGATCGAACACGTGAAGGACATGAACCTGTTGTCCGAGCAGAGCGATGCCCTGGGCAAGATTCTGTATCTGGACGAGCAGAACGCCGTCCTGATGACCTACTACCGCAACAACGTGCTGCACATCTTCGCCCTGCCGGCATTGCTGGCGAGCTTCTTCCAGAGCGCGTCGCGCATGAGCCGCGAGCAGATCCTGCGCTATAGCCACGCGTTGTATCCGTACCTGCAAGCGGAGCTGTTCATTCGCTGGACGCTGGACGAACTGGACGCGGTGATCGATCAGTGGCTCGAAGCCTTCGTCGAACAAGGCCTGCTGCGTTTCGAGAATGACGCTTACCTGCGTCCGGCACCGAGCTCGCGGCATTTTGTGCTGCTGACGCTGCTGTCGAAAAGCATCGCCCAGACCCTGCAACGCTTCTACATGACCGTGTCCCTGCTGCTCAACAGCGGCCAGAACAGCATCACTGCCGAAGAACTGGAAGACCTGTGCACGGTCATGGCCCAGCGCCTGTCGATCCTGCATGGCCTGAACGCCCCGGAATTCTTCGACAAGAGCCTGTTCCGTCACTTCATCCAGACCCTGCTCGACCTCGACGTGCTCAAGCGCGATGAAGCCGGCAAGCTGGGCTATCACGAACTGCTCGGTGAGCTGGCCGAAGGCGCAGCAAAAAGGGTGTTGCCGGCGGAAATTCGCTTGTCGATCCGGCAGGTAGCGCTGCATCGCAGTGAAGATGCGGCGGATCAGGTCGCGGTCCCGGCAAAGACCGACTAAATTCCCACAGGCGTCATCTTCTTCTGGCGCCTTAAATACGGAGATTTACGATGAAAAAACTTTCTCTATTGGCCATCGCCACCCTGCTGGGTGCCTGTCAGTTGATACAACCTGCCGCTAAACCCAGCCTCGAAGGCGAAGTGTTCTACCTGCAACGCATCGCCCTGCCGCCGAACGCCACCTTGAGCGTCAGCCTGCAGGACGTGTCCCTGGCCGACGCCCCCGCCGTGGTCCTCGACGAACAGAAAGGCCCGGTCAAAGGCCAGGTGCCGCTGCCGTTCCAATTGAGCTACGATCCGGCACAAGTCCAACCCGGCCATCGTTATTCGGTCAGCGCGCGGATCGAGGTGGATGGCAAACTGATGTATACCACCACCCAACAACACGCCGTACAGCTTGATGGCAGCGACCCACAATCGCTGAAAGTCCGCGTCCACGCCGTCCGCTAATTCTTTCGAACAAGGAAGCCACCATGCTCCGCCCTACCCTTCGTCTCGCCGGCCTGTGCGCAGGCGTGATGTTCTGCGCCAGCGCCCTGGCGCTGTCGCTCAGCGACCTGTCGCAAAAGGACGCCACCGGCGGCCTGAAAGATGCCCTGACCCAGGGCGCGCAACTGGCCGTGAAGCAGCTGGGCACGCCTGGCGGCTTCAGCAACAACCCGGAGGTGAAAATCGAACTGCCGGGCAACCTGGGCAAGGTCGCCAGTAAAATGAAACAGTTCGGCATGGGCGCCCAGGTCGATCAACTGGAAACCAGCATGAACAAGGCGGCGGAAACCGCCGTCACCCAGGCCCAGCCGATCCTGGTGGACGCGGTGAAGAAGATGAGCGTGGAGGATGCCAAAGGGATTCTCAGCGGCGGCAATGACTCGGCCACGCAGTACCTGAGCAAAACCAGCCGCGAACAGATCCGCGCCAAGTTCCTGCCGATCGTCAAGCAAGCCACCGACCAGGTGGGCCTGGCCAAGCAGTACAACTCGTTCGTGGGCCAGGCTGCAACGCTGGGCGTAGTGGATGCGAAGAATGCCAACATCGAAAGCTACGTGACCGAGCAGGCATTGAACGGTTTGTTCGAGATGATCGGCAAACAGGAAGAAACCATTCGCCAGAACCCGGCAGCTGCGGCGACCAGCCTGGCGAAAAAAGTGTTCGGCACGCTCTAGGCTGCAGTTCAAAACACCTGTGGGAGCGAGACCGCTCGCTCCCACAGTGATTCAGGGCGTTGATGCCGCCCGCAGAAAGAACACCCACTCGCGTCCCATCTTCCTCTTCTCGAACACCTTCAGCGCTACCAATCCGTTCAAAGTCGCCGATGCGGTGTTGTAGGAACAACCCAGATTCTCCTTCACATTGACCGCCGTGAACTCCTTGGCCATACCACTCTTGGCCACTTGGAATACCGCGCGCTGTTTCTCGGTGAGCCGGTCGAAAAAGCCCGACTCCAGCAGCCATCGATCGAAGCTTTCGGCATAGGCCAGACCTTTCCGATAAGCCTCGGTAAAACCGCTGACAGCCCGCAGGATGACCGAGCACTGGAAATCGATGAAATAGGTCAGGTCCAAATCATCGGCCTCGGTATTCAAATACGAGCGCCCGTACTTCACCGGCGCGTTACGCAGCAAAATGCTGATCGCGATATAGCGAAAGGCCGAGAAGTCATTCTTGAACATGAACCAGTAAAACAACGCGCGCGCGACCCGGCCGTTGCCATCGCGGAAAGGGTGCTCGTAGCCCAGGGCAAAATGCAGCGCGATGCCTTTGATCAACGGATGAAGGTAATCCGTATGATCGGGGTCGTTGTGGGACTGATTGATCCACTTCGCCAACATCTGCAATCGAGAGGCGAGCCCCGCTGCCGGGGGTGGCGCATGGACGGTGTTGCCTTCGCCATCCTGCACCACCACGTCATCGTTATCCCTGAAATCCCCCGGCGAATATTGCGCGTCATCAATGCCCTCCACACCGACCCGATGCATCGCCGTAATGAGCTCGAGACTCAAGGGTTCATAACGCTGCTCCCAGGCGAAGTTCATCATCTTGTAATTGCCGATCACCATGCGCTCATCCGGCGTGCGCGGCAGGCGCTTGCGCTTGAGCATGTCCTTGGCCACCCGGGTGGTGGTTGCCGCGCCTTCGAGCTGGCTGCTGCTGATGGCTTCGTCTTCGATCAGATCGTTGAGCAGATAACTGAAGTGCGCGCGCTCACCGATCTGGCTGGTCATGTATTCCAACGCGGCAGTCGTCGCTTGTCGGTCGACGATGGACATCGCCTTTTGCGCCAGTGGCGTCAGGACACACTTGCCCCACTGGATCGGCTCGCCCAAGGGCAGAAGGGTTGAGTACTGGGCAGTCCGGGCTTTCTTGACCAGGGCCCAGCACAGATTCGAATCCAGCCCCGGCGCCCAGCGGTAGCGCAACTCATCGAATGGAAGGTAACGCCCCTGATCGTCCATCGGCATAAGCAGGGCGAGGTAGTCCGAGAGACGCTCCTTGTGCGGCGATCGCGCCAACAGGTCGAAAATCGGGTCGGATCGGCCTTTCAGAATGGGTGGCTTTTTCACTGGCGCTGTCTCAAAAACTCATGAAACTGAGTCTTGAGTACAGCATTTTGCTCTCCACATCTCAATATCAGACAAGTCTGAGATAGGTGTAGGAGCAAAGTGTGCTTGCGGTGACCACGACTTGGTCAGCCTGATCGGACGACGCACATTCACAAAAAGCCCGCTGGCCTTCACAGGTTCAGCGGGCTTTTTGGTGGTGCTAAGGTTGCAGCTGTACGCAGGTTCGCAGACCGGGACTTCAGGAACCCGGCATACCCAAAGGTATCCCGCGCACAACCGCCATAACACAGTCATAAAAAAGCGCCCGCTTTCGAGATGGTGGACGCTGTGCGTCTGAAGTTTAACCGGGCTGCGAAACCCGGTCGCTGCTTTTTGCAGCGACGATCAAAGGCTAGAGGTCGCACTTCCCACGGACAACCTGAAAATCTTGTGGGAAAGTTCTGCTGTTTTGACTGATTGATAAACATCGTCGATTTTGAGGCCGCCTTCGCCGGTAAGCCGGTCTCGCTCCCATAATTGGATCGGGTGTATCTGTGAGGGATTGGCTGGCTGGCAGGCCGCTTTCGCTGGCAAGCCAGCTCCTACAAGGGGTTTGGGTTGATCCGCAGAATCAGGTGGACTGGCAGGCCGTCTTCGCTGGCAAGCCAGCTCCTACAAAGGATCGGCGTACACCCTGCGCTCTTCACCACTCATCAGGCCGAGCGTTAGCTCGCCTGCAGCGCTTGATCTTGATCCACCCGCCCCTTCGGGAGGCTGAGTGGAGGTGTTTATCCGGGGAGTGGCGCGCAGCGCCGTTCGACGCAGTCGAACACGCTGCATGTAGGTCGTCGCGAAGCAGACCGGAGGGCAGTGTCCCCGGATGAATACCGGAGCGAAGGAACGCCGAGCCTTAGCGAGGGGCCGGACGCCGGGGCGAGCCTTTTTTTGCTTACTTTTTTTTGGCGTTTGAAAAAAAAGTGAGTCGCCGTAAGGGCGAAACCATAAGCGGCCGTTACCGCAACAATGGATATGTACACCATCACCAACAACCTGGTCGGCCCGAAGGCCGCCAAGATCAAAAGATCAAACTGGGTCTTTCTTGATACGAAACCAGGCCGCGTAGAGCGCAGGAAGGAACAGCAACGTCAACGCAGTGGCCACAATCAACCCCCCCATGATCGCCACCGCCATCGGCCCGAAAAACACACTGCGCGACAGCGGAATCATCGCCAGCACCGCCGCGAGCGCCGTCAACACAATCGGCCGGAAACGCCGCACCGTCGCCTCGATAATCGCCTGCCACGGCTTGAGCCCGGCCGCGATATCCTGCTCGATCTGGTCCACCAGGATCACCGAGTTACGCATGATCATCCCGGACAAGGCGATAGTCCCGAGCATGGCAACGAAACCGAACGGCTGACGGAACACCATCAGGAACAAGGTCACCCCGATCAACCCCAATGGCGCAGTGAGAAACACCATCACCGTGCGTGAGAAACTGCGCAGTTGCAGCATCAGCAAGGTCAGCACCACCACGATGAACAAGGGCACGCCCGCCTTCACCGAATTCTGCCCCCGGGCCGAATCTTCCACGGTGCCGCCGACATCCAGCAAATAGCCGTCCGGCAATTCGGCGCGAATCGGATCGAGGGTCGGCATGATCTGTTGCACCAGGGTCGCCGGCTGCTCCTTGCCATAGATGTCGGCGCGGACCGTCACGTTGGGCAAACGGTTGCGGTGCCAGATGATGCCTTCTTCAAAGCCGTATTCCAGGGTCGCGATCTGCGACAGCGCCACGCTGCGGCCGTTGTCGGTCGGCACCGCCAGGCTGGGCAGCAACGACAGTTCGGTGCGTTCGTGCACGGTGCCGCGCAGCAGGATCTCGATCAACTCGTTGTCTTCACGGTACTGGCTGACGCTGGAACCGGTCAGGGAGCTTTGCAGGAACCTCGACAGGTTCGCCGTGCTCACGCCAAGCGCCCGGGCGCGGTCCTGATCGACGTTCAGGTACACGACTTTGCTCGGCTCTTCCCAGTCCAGGTGGACGTTGACCACGTGAGGGTTCTCGCGAACCTTGGCCGCGACTTTGCGCGCCAGCGCACGGACTTCCTCGATGTGCTCGCCAGTGACCCGGAACTGCACCGGATAGCCGACCGGCGGGCCGTTCTCCAGCCGCGTGACCCGCGAGCGCAGGGCCGGGAACTGTTCGTTGAGGGTGTCGATCAGCCAGGTACGCAGGGGTTCGCGGTCCTCGATGGTCTTGGCCAGGACGACAAACTGGGCGAAGCTCGCCGCCGGCAGTTGCTGATCCAGCGGCAGGTAGAAGCGCGGTGAACCGGTGCCGACGTAGGCCACGTAATTGTCGATACCGACGTGATCCTTCAGCAGGGCCTCAAGGCGCTTGACCTCGTCGGCGGTGTTGCTCAGGGAAGCGCCTTCGGCCAGTTTCAGGTCGACCATCAACTCAAGACGCCCGGACGCCGGGAAAAACTGCTGTGGAACAAAGCGGAACAGCACGATGGAGCCGATGAACAACACGACGGTCAGCAGGATCACAGTCTTGCGCCAGCGCACACACCACTCCACCAGGCGCCTGACCCGTTGATAGAACGGCGTACCGTAGGGGTCGGTCCGGCCGTCGCCGGTCCCGTGTTTGGCCGCATGAATTTTCGCCAGGTCCGGCAGGAGTTTTTCCCCCAGATAGGGCACGAACACCACGGCGGCAATCCACGAGGCCAGCAACGCAATGGTCACCACCTGGAAAATCGAGCGGGTGTATTCGCCGGTGCCCGATTGCGCAGTGGCAATCGGCAGGAAGCCGGCAGCGGTGATCAGCGTGCCGGTGAGCATCGGGAACGCGGTACTGGTCCAGGCATAGCTGGCGGCCTTGATCCGGTCGAAGCCCTGCTCCATTTTGATCGCCATCATTTCCACGGCGATGATCGCGTCGTCCACCAGCAACCCCAGGGCCAGCACCAGCGCGCCCAGAGAGATCTTGTGCAGGCCGATGCCGAGGTAATACATGCAGGCAAAGGTCATCGCCAACACCAGCGGAATCGCCAGGGCGACCACCATGCCGGTGCGCACACCAAGGGAGAAGAAGCTCACCAACAGCACGATGGCCAGGGCTTCCACCAGCACTTGAACGAACTCGCCAACCCCGGTTTTCACCGCGGCCGGCTGGTCGGACACCTTGCGCAGCTGCATGCCGGCCGGAAGGTTTTTCTGGATCCTGGCGAACTCGACTTCCAGCGCCTTGCCCAGCACCAGAATGTCGCCACCCTGCTTCATGGCCACGGCCAGACCGATGGCATCTTCGGCCATGAAGCGCATGCGCGGCGCGGGAGGATCGTTGAAACCACGGCGCACGTTCGCTACATCGGCAATGCGAAAGGTGCGATCGCCTACGCGGATCGGGAAGTTCTTGATCTCGTCGACGGTCTGAAAATTCCCCGAAACCCGTAGCTGCAAGCGCTCGCTGGACGTTTCGAAGAAGCCGGCGGTGGACACCGCGTTCTGCTCCTCGAGCGCTTGCTGCACCACCGCCAGGGGCAACCCGAGGGTGGCGAGTTTGACATTGGACAGTTCGATCCAGATCTTCTCGTCCTGCAGCCCGAGCAGATCGACCTTGCCCACGTCCTTGACCCGTTGCAGCTGGATCTGGATGCGGTCGGCGTAATCCTTGAGCACCGCGTAGTCGAAGCCCTCACCGGTCAGGGCGTAGATATTGCCGAATGTCGTGCCGAACTCATCGTTGAAAAACGGCCCCTGAACCCCTGGTGGCAGGGTGTGGCGAATATCGCTGGTCTTCTTGCGGACCTGGTACCAGAGCTCGGGAATGTCCACCGAATGCATGGAGTCCCGGGCAATGAACGTCACCTGGGATTCACCGGGGCGCGAGAACGACACGATGCGCTCGTACTCACCGGTTTCCATCAGCTTCTTTTCGATGCGCTCGGTGACCTGGCGCGATACTTCCTGCGCCGTCGCCCCTGGCCAGAGAGTACGGATCACCATGGCCTTGAAGGTGAACGGCGGGTCTTCGCTTTGGCCGAGCTTGGTGTAGGAAAGTGCTCCCACGACCGCCAGCAACAGCATCAGGAACAGGACGATCTGGCGATTACGCAGCGCCCATTCGGACAGATTGAAACCCATCGGGATTACTCCTTGTCCGCCAGATTGACCACACGGTTGGAGCGATCCACGGGGCGCACCTGCTGCCCTTCGAGAAGCACATGGACACCGGCCGCCACCACCCAGTCATTGGCGTTTAGGCCTTCGAGCACCGGCACGGTCTTCTCGCCGAACGCACCGACCCGCACCGGGGTTTTCTTCAAGGTGTTGTTGGCACTGACGACCCAGACGTAGGTCGCGCCGTTTTCCGCGGTCAGCGCGGAAAGCGGTACGGACAGCGTCACCACGTCGGCGGCCTGGACGAACACCCGGGCACTCTGGCCGAGTTCGGCGGGAACCTTGCCACCGGTGAATGAGATGCGCGCGGCGAAGGTGCGCGATTTCGGATCGGCCGCCGGGGATAACTCACGGATGCGCCCGGCGAAACGTTGATCGGGTTGGGTCCAGAGTTCCACCGACACCGGCTGGCCGACCTTGAACCGGCCGAAACTCTGTTCCGGCAGGCTGATCGACACCTCGCGCTCGCCATCGGTGGCCAGGGTAAACACGGTTTGTCCCGCCGCCACGACTTGCCCGACTTCCACCGCTCGCTTGGCCACCACACCGTCCTGGGGCGCGCGCAGCACCGCGTAGCTGGCCTGGTTGGTCGAGACGTTGAACTCGGCCTTGATCTGCTTCAGGCGGGCTTCACCGGAGCGGAACAGGTTTTCTGCATTGTCGTACTGCGAACGACTGACCATCTGCCTGTCCATCAGGGTCTTGTAGCGATCGCGCTCGGCGCGCACCAGGTTCAGATTGGCTTCGGCAGCGGCGACCTGGGCGCGGGTGGCTTCCAGTTGCAGGCGCACGTCCTGCGGATCGAGCTCCGCCAGCGGTTGGTCCGCCTTGACCCGCTGCCCTTCCTCGACCAGTCGTCGGCTGACTTTGCCGCCAATGCGAAACGCCAGCTCCGGCTCAAAGCGCGCCCGGACTTCACCGGGAAAGCTTTCCAGGGCTCGGGCCGACGGCTCTGGCTGCACCACCATGGCCGGTCGAACGGTGACTTGAGGCGCCTCTTCATGACCGCACGCAGACAATAAAAACGCCAGACTGACCGGCAATGCGAGGGGCAAGGCATAGCGGAACATGGTGAAGGACCTTTCGCTAATGGTGCTTGGAATAATTATACTGGCCAGTATGTTATTAATAGCAAACTCACCAGTCCAGTATTAAAGCGAAGAATGCCAAACAATCTTTCAGCCCCCAACGGTCCGGGCCGCCCCAAGGATCTGGCCAAGCGCCAGGCGATCCTCGAAGCGGCGAAAATCCTGTTTCTGAGCAATGGTTACGCCAACACCAGCATGGACGCCGTGGCGGCCGAGGCCGGGGTGTCGAAACTGACGGTCTACAGCCATTTCAACGACAAGGAGACGCTGTTCTCCGCCGCCGTCATGGCCAAGTGCGAAGAACAACTGCCAACGCTGTTTTTCGAATTGCCGGACGGCATCGCGGTGGAAACGGTGCTGTTGAACATCGCGCGTGGCTTTCATCAGCTGATCAATAGCGACGAATCGGTGAACCTGCACCGGCTGATGATGACCCTGGGCAGCCAGGACCCGAAGCTCTCGCAGATTTTCTTCGAGGCCGGGCCGGAGCGCATGCTGCACGGGATGGAACGGTTGCTGAGCAAGGTGGATCAGAGCGGCGCGCTGAGCATCGACAAGCCGCGCCATGCAGCGGAGCATTTTTTCTGCTTGCTCAAGGGTGCGGGGAATTTTCGCTTGTTGTATGGGTGTGGCGAGCCGTTGACCGGGGATGCGGCCGAGAGCCATGTGCGGGAAGTGGTGGGGTTGTTTATGCGGGCTTATCGACCGGAGTCAGCCTGATCGATTTGTAGTGTCTGGGCCGACGCTATCGCGAGCAAGCTCGCTCCCACAGGGATCCATGTCACACCACAGATCCCCTGTGGGAGCGATCTATGTCACACCACAGATCCCCTGTGGGAGCGATCCATGTCACACCACAGATCCCCTGTGGGAGCGAGCTTGCTCGCGATGGGGGCGATGCAGGTCTCAGGGCTTCAACGCTTTCTTCGGGTAAATGTCATACCGACTGGACTTCCCATCCAGCGCATGACTGGGCTTGGGCCCCGCAATGCACGGCGCCTTGCGCGGGCGCTTGACCACCACCCGGTGGCTGGCCAGCGCCAACGCCGCTTCGAGCAATGCCGGCGCATCCGGATCATCCCCCACCAACGGCCGGAACAGACGCATCTCCTTCTTCACCAACGCGGTTTTCTCCCGATGGGGAAACATCGGGTCGAGGTAGATCACTTGCGGCGGCTCACCTTCCCAGTTGCGCATCACTTCGATCGAATTGCCCTTGAGCAACCTCATCCGCGCCACGATCGGCGCCACGGCGAAATCCTCCGCGCCACGGGCCAGGCCATCTTCAAGCAAGGCGCCGATCAACGGCTGACGCTCGATCAGGCTCATCTCGCAGCCCAGGCTCGCCAGCACGAACGCGTCCTTGCCCAGCCCTGCCGTGGCATCCAGCACCCGTGGACGCACGCCTTGGCCAATGCCCACCGCCTTGGCGATCATCTGCCCCGTGCCGCCACCGAATAACCGACGGTGGGCCGCGCCGCCCTCGACAAAGTCCACCCGCACCGGGCCCGGCGCATCGGCACCCAGTTGTTGCAGCTGCAAACCCTGCTCGCCCACCTGCAAGGCAAACTCAGCGTCCGCCACCTGCATCGGCAAGCCCAGGCGCTCGGCCCATTGTTCGGCCTGTGGCTGAAAGGCCGGGGTCGAAGCTTCGACGTGAATGCGGCAGACCGCAGGTTGCTCAATCATGGGAACACGCTCAAAAAATTAATGATCGGCAAAAACGGCCGATAACAACACTATCGAGCATTTTGCCAGAGCTGAGCGTCGACCGAGAGAAATGTCAGACTTTCAACCCACCATCACCGGCTTTATCTCGCCCTACGGCGATTTCAGCCTGCGCAATACCCAGGCACTGAGCGGTGTCAGTCACCTGTGGCAGGATTTTTTTGCCCGGGCGCTGGCCGATCAGTCGGGTGAGGTGCTGCCGCAATCGCTCAACTTTCCACCGGTCGATCTCGACAGCCCGGTCGAACCCACGGTTGGCAGCGATCTGCTGGCGCACATCGTTGCCCAGCGCGACTGTGAGGTGAAGGACAACGAAGTACGCCCGCCCGAGCCGTTGTTCCTGCCGATTGCGGAGTTCGAAACGGACCTGGCGGACAAACCCTTCCCGCCGTTCCCGGACGAGGCAATCATCGCTCAGCAGCAACAGCAGGACTTCGAAAGCGCCTGGGTTCGCCCGATCGTGCTGGCCGCAGGCCAGCCTGTGCCGCAAACCGGTCCGGCGCCACAACCGCGTGCGCTGCACTTGCCGATCGCCGAGTTCGAACTCCATCTGCTGGACAAGCCCTTCCCGCCGTTCTCGGCCGAAGCGCTGATGGAACAACAGCAACTCTTCGATTTCGATACCGGCTGGGCGCGCCCGATCGTGCTGCAGAACCTGCGTATCGCCGCCTGAGTCTCAGCGACAGACCTGCCACGGCCCGACATCCAGGTGAAAGTGATCGCGATGGGCGGCGTTGTAGTCCGGGCTCAATACCCCACTGAACAGGTCGCAGGCGCCATCGCGGACCTGGCGCAGAAACCGTGCGTCCTGATTATCCTTCGGCCAATCCTTGAGCACATTGACGGCGCGGCCGTCGGCCAGGCGAAAACCGGCGATATCGAGCGCATTGGCGCTGGCGTGCTGGCTGCGCCTGCCGTTCTCGCGACCGTAGACGTTGCGACAGGCAAAGCTGCCGAGATGATCGACACGGGTCACAGTCTGGCCATAGACCGCCTGTGCCGCGGGTTGCAGCGCGTGATGCTCGAACAGGGCGAAGGACACCGCCAGGCGACAACTGGCGAGGAAACTGCTGCTCAGGGCCACTGCGCCGCCTTGCACACGCCAGGTGTTGAGCAACGGGCAGGTCGCGCCAGGGCTGTCGGCCTGGCGCGACACACGTAATCCGGAGCTGCCCAGGACCTGATCGCATAGCTGCGGATCATCACGCAGTCGCATCAGCTTGTAGCGCGTCAGAAAATTGGGTTGGGCCTTCACGTCCAGCGGCGCCCAGGGGTTCCATTGCGGCGGCAGCGAGACCCAGCCACGCCAGACGCTCACTGCCGCCGTGCCGATGATCAACGTCAGCACGAACATCACCCACAGCGCCCGCATCGTCAGCCTTTGAACAATTGATTGGCCTGCTGGAACGGCATGGAGCGCGCAGTGAATCCGAAGGTGCCCGACTGCCGGATCTCTTGCGCGGCACGAAAGAACTCGCCATACGCCGCCAGGGCCAGCGCCGAACCCACGCTGATCCGTTTGACGCCCATCGCCCTCAATTGCTCGACGGTCAGCTTGAGCCCGCCAGACATCAAGACGTTGACCGGTGTGGGCGCTACCGCCCGCACCACCGCCAACACCTCCTCAGCGCTGCGCAGGCCCGGCGCATACACCACGTCGGCGCCGGCTTCGGCAAACGCCTGCAAGCGGCGAATCGTGTCGTCCAGATCGGGGATGCCATGCAGAAAGTTTTCCGCCCGGGCCGTCAGCGTGAACGGGAAAGGCAGACTGCGGGCGGCGGCGACAGCGGCTTCGATGCGGGCGACTGCATGGTCGAAGCAGTAGATCGGGCCGTCTTCGCGTCCTGTGGCATCTTCGATCGAACCGCCGACCGCGCCTGCTGCTGCAGCCCGCAAGATACTCTGGGCGCATTCGGCAGGATCGTCGGCGAATCCATGTTCCAGATCGACCGCGACCGGCAGATCGGTGGCCGCGACTATCGCCTGGACGTTCGCCAAGGTCTCGTCCAGCGTCAATCCACCATCGGGACGACCCTGGGAAAAGGCATAACCGGCACTGGTGGTCGCCAGTGCCTCGAAACCAAGGCTGGCGAGCATGATCGCCGAGCCGGCATCCCATGGGTTGGGAATCACAAAAGCGCCATCGCGTTCATGCAGGGCTTTGAACGCTTGGGCTCGAAGGGTTTGCGCATCCATTGGCAGGCTCCCGGGAAGAGGAAAAAATCCGCTTCAGAGCAGGCCAAGTTGCTCCGCGGCGGGCTCTCTGTATAGCTCAGGCAGCGACGGCAGGCCAGGCAAACGCAGCATCAGTTGTGCGTGGAACCGTTGAGCAAGCCTGGCGGCCAGCAGATTGTCGGCGGTGTGCAGGAAAATATACGGCGTGCGGCCTTCTTCGATCCACAGGGCGATTTTCTCGACCCAGGGCACCAGGAACGGATCGTTCGCTTCCAGTTGCGGATGGCCGATAAAGCGCACCTGCGGAAATTGGGTAAATGCCGCCGGACGGGGCGGAACCCGGGGCTTTTTCGATTGAGCGTGGAGCACTGACGGATCAGTCGAGGTGCAGCTGAACAGCGCACGCGGATCGAGGCAAATGCGCTCGACACCGCGATCCAGCAGCAGGCGATTGAGCCTGCGCTCATCATCGCCCTTGGCGAAGAACGCATCATGCCGCACTTCGACTGCCAGGGGCCGGCCCACAGCATCGATAAAACCGGCCAGCTCCGACAGCCGTTGCGGCGTGAAGCTTTTCGACAATTGCAGCCACAGCGGCGAAACCCGCTCGCCCAAGGGGCTGAGCAATTGCAGGAAGGTTTCGGCAGCCGTCAGTTGTTCCCGCAGGTCGCCGTTGTGACTGATGTCGCCAGGAAACTTGGCGGTAAAGCGAAAGTGCTCCGGCATGCTGTCGGCCCAGCGCTGCACGGTGGCGGCAGAGGGGCTGGCGTAGAAGGTCGTATTGCCTTCCACGGCGTTGAACACCTGGGAATACAGATTCAGAAATTCGGCGGGCTTGGCGTCTTGCGGATAGAAGTAGTTGCGCCAGGCGTTTTCACTCCAGGACGGGCAACCGAGGTAGTAAGGCAGCACCATCAGATGTACAGGTCGAGACCCAGCACATCCGCATCCCAATCGACAAAACCGGCGGTGCTCAGGTAGCTGGCGAGTGCCGTGGCCACACTTTTGCTCATGGCGCGGTGGTAGATCATGTCTTGCTGACGGGCGGGAAGATTGCTCAGGCGTTGTGCGCTGGCTTTGGCGGCGCGGGCGGCCAGCTGCTCTTCGGACGGAAACGCCAGCTCACCGTCGATATCGACGGATTCGTCCTCGACCACACGGCCTTTGCGAGGCTGGCGCTTGATGGGGTAGGACTGAGAGGAAAGGCCGTCTATACGCATGTTGGCGGGCTCGGTATCGATAATGGCAGTTTAGTGGCGCACAACCCACTTCGCAAACAGCCGAGTACTAACTAGAACACAGAAACGATGAAAGGTTTAACAACCTGGGCAGAAAACGACAGTTGGCTGTGTTGCGCAGTCTCGCCCTGTAGGAGCGAGGCTTGCCCGCGAAGAACGATAACGCGGTGTACCTGCAAAACCGTACCGCCTGCTTCGCGGGCAAGCCTCGCTCCTACAGGGCGGGCTTGCCCGCGATTGGACCCACTCGGTCCCGGATCTTACCGCGCCTTGGGTGTCGCCACTTTATCGCGCAAATACACCGGCTGCGCCTCATCCGCCACAATCGCCTCACCCCGCGCCCAGGCAAAACGCGCCAGGGTCAGCAAGTCTTCAGCATGAGGCAGCATGCCCGCATCCTGCCCGGCCAAACTGACCGCGATGCGCTCGGCATAACCCCAACCCGTGCCCGCACCGAACCAGTCACCGCTGGCATCGCCCGGCAACGCTGCCGCTTCGGGAGGCAACACCGCCTCATTGCCGACCAGGCGCATCTCCCCTGCCGTCTCGCGGTAGCACCCCCAATACACCTCATCCATCCGCGCATCGATGGCGGCCGCCACCTGGCTGACGCCGTGTTCGCGATACGCTCGCTGTGCCAGCACCGCCAGGTTCGACACCGGCAATACCGGGCGCTCCAGTGCAAACGCCAGCCCCTGTACCACGCCGATGGCGATCCGCACGCCGGTAAAAGCGCCCGGCCCGCGACCGAAGGCGATGGCATCGACCGCTTGCAAGGTCGTCCCGGCCTCGGCCAGCAATTGCTGAATCATCGGCAACAGCTTCTGCGCATGCAGGCGCGGGATCACCTCGTAATGGCTCGTGACCTTGCCGTCATGCAGCAAGGCAACGGAGCAGGCTTCAGTCGCGGTGTCCAGGGCCAGCAAGGTGCTCATCGATGTTTCCGTAAGAGTGGTCAGAAAAAGTGCGCCAGTATAAACAACTACGGCCCGCAAGCGGGCCGTAGAAGATGAAGCGGTGTTCAGCTCAGCGCTTCGAGCACCTTGCCGGTGATCGCTTCAACCGAACCGACGCCAGTAATGTGGCTGTATTTCGGCTTGCCCTGGGCATTCGCCAGGTTCTGGTAGAAGGCTACCAGCGGCTTGGTCTGGGAATGGTAGACCGACAGGCGATGACGCACGGTTTCTTCGGTATCGTCCTTGCGCTGCACCAGTGCTTCACCGGTGAGGTCGTCCTGACCTGCGACTTTCGGCGGGTTGTAGACGGTGTGGTACACGCGACCGCTGGCCTCGTGGACGCGACGCCCGGCGATACGCTGCACGATCTCTTCGTCGTCGACGGCGATTTCGACCACGTGATCCAGCTCCACGCCAGCTTTCACCAGGGCTTCAGCCTGAGGAATGGTGCGCGGGAAACCGTCGAACAGGAAACCGTTGGCGCAATCGGCCTGGCTGATACGTTCCTTGACCAGATTGATGATCAGGTCATCGGAAACCAGACCACCGCTGTCCATGACGCTCTTGGCGATCAGGCCCAGCTCGGTGCCGGCCTTGACCGCGGCACGCAACATGTCGCCCGTGGAGATTTGCGGAATGCCGAATTTCTCGGTGATGAACTTAGCCTGAGTACCTTTACCGGCCCCGGGAGCTCCCAGCAGAATGACGCGCATCGATGTGCTCCTCAATTTTTTATATAAATAACGTCAGATTCGCCTCGTGGGGCCAACCTCAAAAAAAGGATCGTGACCGCCCAAACGGCCAGAGGCTGATCAAGATACACAGCAGGCCCTGACCACACAAGCCGCCAAAAGTCGGAGAAACCCGCGCCTGACGTGACCTGTGCGACGGGGTACCCCAAGTCGCAACCCCATCATTAACTGTCGCCTGGCAGCACTTTTCATGCCTGCGCCAGCAGGCACCCGATGCCCGCATCGGGTGCCTGGACCCACGGCAAAAACCTTAGCCGGTATTGCGCAATCCGGCGGCAATCCCCGCCACAGACACCAGCAGCGCCTGTTCCACCGGGCTGCCCTGCTCCACTTCCTGTTGCCTGGAGCGCGCCAATAACTCGGCCTGCAATAGATGAAGCGGGTCGAGGTAAGTGTTGCGCAAGCGGATGAATTCAAGGGTGGCTGGGCTATGTGCCAGTAGCTGAGACTGACCGGTCAGCCCCAGGACCACCGAGCAGGCCTGCGACAATAGGTCGCGTAAATGCGCACCCAAAGGCAGCAGATTCGGTTCGACCAGGCGTTCATCGTAGGACCGGGCGATATCGCTGTCGGCCTTGGCCAGGACCATCTCCAGCATATCGATGCGGGTCCGGAAGAACGGCCACTGCTCGCGCATCTGCCCCAGCAGCTCGCCTTCGCCGCGTTCCAGCGCCTTGCTCAGGGCGGCTTCCCAACCGAGCCAGGCCGGCAGCATCAGGCGCGTCTGGGTCCAGCCGAAGATCCACGGGATCGCCCGCAGGCTTTCGATCCCGCCCGCGCGGCGCTTGGCCGGACGACTGCCCAACGGCAAGCGTCCCAGTTCCTGTTCCGGCGTGGACTGGCGGAAATACTCGACGAACTGCGGATTTTCCCGTACCACGGCGCGGTAGGCACTGACGCCATCGGCGGCCAATTCGTCCATCAAGTGCCGCCACTCGGGTGTGGGGGGTGGCGGCGGCAACAAGGTCGCTTCCAGCACGGCGGCCAGGTACAGATTGAGATTCTGCTCGGCGATGTCCGGCAGGCCGAACTTGAAACGAATCATTTCCCCCTGCTCAGTGGTGCGGAAACGCCCCGCCACCGAACCCGGCGGCTGCGACAGAATGGCCGCGTGGGCCGGACCGCCCCCGCGGCCCACGGTGCCGCCGCGACCGTGGAACAACAGCAGCTCCACTTGTTGTTCGCGGCAGATGTCGACCAGACGCTCCTGCGCCCGATACTGCGCCCAGGCCGCCGCGGTGGTGCCGGCGTCCTTGGCCGAGTCGGAATAACCGATCATCACTTCCTGCGGCCCTTGCAAGCGCGCGCGATAGCCCGGCAGCAGCAACAGTTTCTCAATCACCGGGCCGGCGTTATCGAGGTCGGCCAGGGTTTCGAACAGCGGCACCACACGCATGGGCCGCAACACGCCGGACTCCTTGAGCAGCAGTTGCACAGCCAGCACGTCGGAAGCGGCTCCGGCCATGGAAATCACATAGGAGCCGAGTGAAGCCGCCGGTGCCAGGGCGATTTCCCGGCAGGTCGCCAGTACTTCGGCAGTGTCGGCGGACGGCTTGAAATACGCGGGCAGCAATGGCCGACGGTTGTTCAGTTCACGCATCAGGAAGGCGATGCGCTCTTCTTCGCTCCAGTCTTCGTAGCGACCGAGACCCAGGTAATCGGTGATTTCGGTCATCGCCGCCGAGTGCCGGGACGAGTCCTGGCGCACGTCCAGGCGCACCAGGAACAGGCCGAAGGTCACGGCCCGGCGCAGGCAATCGAGCAACGGCCCGTCGGCGATCACACCCATGCCGCACTCGTGCAGCGACTGGTAACACAGCTCCAGCGGATCGAGCAGGTCGCGGTTGTTTTGCAACACATTCGCTGGCGCCGGCGTGGTCGCGGTCAAGGACGCGTGCGCCCAGTTACGGGTGGCGCGCAGGCGTTCACGCAGCTGTTTGAGCACGGCGCGATAAGGTTCGGCGCTGTCCCCGGACTTGGCTCGCAGGGCTTCGCTGGCTTGCTGCATCGACAATTCGGCCGCCAGATGATCGATATCACGCACGTACAAATCAGCGGCCATCCAGCGTGCCAGCAGCAGGACTTCACGGGTCACGGCAGCGGTCACGTTGGGGTTGCCGTCCCGGTCGCCGCCCATCCACGAGGCAAAGCGAATCGGCGCGGCCTCCAGTGGCAGGTGCAGGCCAGTGGCGTCATGCAGGGCTTTATCGGCCTTGCGCAAATAATTGGGGATCGCCTGCCATAGCGAATGCTCGATCACCGCGAAGCCCCACTTAGCCTCATCCACCGGCGTCGGTCGGGTGCGGCGAATCTCTTCGGTGTGCCAGGCTTCGGCGATCAGGCGCTGCAGCTTCGCGTGGATCTGCTCGCGCTCGGCACTGGTCAGGTCGCGATGGTCCTGGGCGGCCAGTTGCGCGGCGATGGCGTCGTATTTCTGGATCAGCGTGCGCCGCGCCACTTCGGTCGGGTGCGCCGTCAGTACAAGCTCGATCTCCAGCCGGCCCAGTTGCCGGGCCAGGGATTCGGCGCCATGACCTTCGGCGCGCAGGCGCGCCAGCAGCTCCGGCAGCACCCGCGCTTCGAACGGCGCGGGCTGTGATTCTTCGCGGCGGTGAATCAGCTGATATTGCTCGGCGATATTGGCCAGGTTGAGAAACTGGTTGAACGCCCGCGCAACCGGCAGCAACTCGTCTTCGCTCAGTTGGTTGAGGCTGGCGCTCAGCTCGGCATCCATCGACCCGCGACGGTCGGCCTTGGCGCCCTTGCGGATCTGCTCGATCTTGTCGAGAAAGCCGTCCCCGTACTGTTCACGAATGGTGTTGCCCAACAGCTCACCCAACAGGTGAACGTCCTCGCGCAAGCGTGCATCGATATCGGTCATCAGCAGTTCTCCAGCAAGAAATCCGGGCGGCTAAGAGCTTTAAGAGTGCCGCTCCAGACAGGTTCTTACAAGCAAGACGACGAAGGGACTTTAAACCTTGGGCGTTATAGCTAGTCTGAAGAGTAAGCCGTACAACGGCCGCCGCCGGCCAACGCCGGCGCTCTCCCTGCCTGCCACGAGCAGGTGCGCACTGAGGTCACTATGAAAATCCGCGAGCTAGCCCTGCACTGGGAAGAAAACGCCAAGGGTCGCCTGACCGACACCGGCTACAAGATTCATCTGGATTTGGAGGCTGCCGCGCGGCTGGCTGCGATCGTCGAGATGTACCCCAAACGGCATCCCGAAGAACTGCTCGGCGAGCTGATCGGCGCCGCCCTGGAAGAGCTCGAGAAAAGCTTCCCCTACGTGAAGGGCTCGACCGTCGTGGCCACCGACGAAGAAGGCGATCCGCTGTACGAAGACGTCGGGCCGACGCCGCGTTTTCTCGCCTTGTCCCGTCGTCATTTGCATGATCTGTCGAGCGGTAACGACGAACAAAAGCACTGATCAGCACCTGAATCCCTGTAGGAGCGAGCTTGCTCGCGATGGACGTTAACGATAACGCGATTATGCTGAATAAACGCGTCGTCCTCAGGACCATCGCGAGCAAGCTCGCTCCTACAAATGCGTGTTCCTGACCCGCAACAGGTCGGGGAATACCGCCACAGATCACCAAAGTTCCCGCTCCAGAGCCTTGTCCACCCGGTCAATATTTTTTCGGGCGATGAGCCATCTTCTCTGAACTTTTGAAAAACGCCACGGGTCACACCCAGTAACCACGCCTGGGACGGCCGTTTCAAAACACCCCTGAAATTGACGGTTGCGGCTCCATACCCAGGATGGATTTTTAAGTTTTTCAGGAGTTATTCCAATGGAGTTGAAGACCATGAAGACCCGAACTGCCCAATCCCCGTCGACCCACCTGCGCGGCCTGAAACTGGCGGCACTGGCCATCGGCAGCAGCCTGGTCCTGGCCGGTTGCGCGGGTAACCCGCCGTCCGAACAATTCGCCGTGACCCAATCCGCCGTGAATGGCGCCGTCAGCGCCGGCGGTACCGAATTCGCTGCAGTGGAAATGAAGTCCGCCCAGGACAAGCTCAAGCAAGCCGAAATCGCCATGCACGACAAGAAGTATGCCGAGGCCAAGATTCTGGCCGAACAGGCCGAGTGGGACGCTCGCGTAGCAGAGCGCAAAGCCCAGGCGATGAAAGCCGAACAGGCTGTGAAGGACTCTCAGAAAGGGGTTCAGGAACTGCGTCAGGAAAGCCAGCGCACCGTGCAATAAGCGGCGCGGCACGACGTACTTCTTACTCGACTAAAAGGACGAAACCATTATGCGCAAACAATTGATGATCCCTGCCCTGCTGGCTGCAAGTGTTGCACTGGCTGCCTGCTCCACACCGCCCAACGCGAACCTGGAACAGGCCCGCACCAACTACAGCGGCCTGCAAGCCAACCCGCAAGCCAGCAAAATTGCGGCACTGGAAACCAAGGACGCCAGCGATTACCTGGACAAGGCCGACAAGGCCTACATGGACAAGGAAGACCAGGCCAAGGTCGACCAGCTTGCCTATTTGGCCAACCAGCGGGTTGAAGTGGCGAAGCAGACCATCGCCCTGCGTACCGCTGAAGCCAATCTGAAGGACGCTTCTGCACAACGTGCCCAGGCCCGCCTGGATGCCCGCGACCAGCAGATCAAACAGCTGCAGGACAGCCTGAACGCCAAGCAGACCGATCGCGGCACCCTGGTGACCTTCGGTGATGTGCTGTTCGCCACCGACCGGGCTGACCTGAAATCCAGCGGTCTGGTCAACATCAACAAACTGGCGCAGTTCCTTCAGGAAAACCCGGACCGCAAGGTGATTGTCGAAGGTTATACCGACAGCACCGGTACGGCTTCGCACAACCAGTCGCTGTCCGAGCGCCGCGCCGGTTCCGTGCGCACGGCCCTGGCGAAAATGGGCGTTGATCCAGCGCGCATCGTTGCCCAGGGTTATGGCAAGGAATACCCGGTTGCTGAAAACAGCAGCACCTCGGGTCGTGCAATGAATCGTCGGGTGGAAGTGACCATTTCCAACGACAACCAGCCGGTGATTCCGCGTTCGGCGGTCAGTTCGAACTAAGCTGGACTTGCTGTAGCAAAAAAGCCCCGCTTGATCTGATCAGGCGGGGCTTTTATTTGGCTATCACTCATCCCCCTGTGGGAGCGAGCTTGCTCCGGGCGGCGTTCCGACGATGAGGGCATAACATTCAACATCAGTGCTGGCTGTTACACCGCCATCGCGAGCAAGCTCGCTCCCACACTGGATCTTCTGTGACTCCAGACCGGGGTTATTGCTCGAGTTTCTGCGGCGTTTCCTGTCCGATGCACCGCACGGCCTTTTTCTTGTTGTTGACCAGCACACCGCTCAGGCCTTTCTGTTCGGTGTCAAACATCACCAGCACGCCATCGATGCATTGGGCCACTTGCGCGGCCGGTTCCAGGGAGACCTTGTAGTCTTCGCCGGGCACGGTCTTGAGCAGGGTGAAGTCGCTGAGCAGCAGCGCGTCTTCCGGTTTGGCAAAGTGCAGGTAGCCATACCACCACAGGGCGCCGACGGTGCCGAGGATGCTGCAGATACCGGTGATGATCAGCGGGATGGCGTTACGTTCTTCACTCATTGCGGGCTCTCTGGTGGTTCATCTTCTGAATTCGGGGTTGCCGGGTAATTGGGGATTTCACCCAGGCGGCGCAACCCGTTGAAATGCTGCGGATCGTCGAGATAGCGCAGCATGACCTGGCGCCAGACCGGGTCGGCGAACGTCTGCACATGACCACCACGGGTCAGTTGCAGCACCCGCGGCGGCGGCGCAGCTTGATACAGACGGATGCCGTTGGAAAGAGGCACGATCGGATCGTCGATGCTGTGGTAGATCAGTTTCGGCACGCCATTGAGCTGAGCCATCGAGTGAATGGCGCTGTCGCCGTCCGGCACCAGCCACGACAGCGGCACTTGGAATGGCCAGAATAGCCATGAGTTGCTCAGGGCAAACCGGCCCACGCTGCGGTAACTGGCGGGCACGCCGTCGAGGACCACGGCCTTGAGTTGCTTCTGGCGTTCGGGGTGCTGGACCAGGTAATGCACCGCCATCGAACCGCCGAGGCTCTGGCCCAGCAGGATCAACGGCTTGCCCCGGACCTCGGGGGCCTGATCGAGCCATTTGAACGCGGCATCGATGTCCTGATAGATCGCCGGCAGCGACGGCTCGCCTTCGGACAGGCCATAACCGCGATAGTCCACCAGCAGCACTTGATAGCCCTGCTTCGGCAGCCACCAACTGCCCCCAAGATGCATGGGCAGATTGCCGCCGTTGCCATGCAGGTGCAGCACCGTGCCCTTGACCTCGACGCCTTTTTTCGCCGGTAGCCACCAGCCATGCAGCTTGAGGCCGTCGGCGGTGGTGAGGGTGACGTCGCGGAATTCGAGCCTGGCTTTTTCCGGGGTGAACAGTTGGCCTGGCTCGGGGTAGAACAGCAATGAGCTGCACCCGCTCAAGGTCAGGAGAAGGCAGAGGATGCCGAGGATTCTCATCCGATGAAACCTCGCAGAAATGGGGGTGGAACAAAATCCTGTGGCAAACGATTAACCTGTGGGAGCGGGCTTGCCCGCGATGACGCCTTAACATTCAACATTAATGTTGAATGTTACATCGCTATCGCGGGCAAGCCCGCTCCCACAAGGATTTTCTCCAGCCTTACAGGATGTTGGAGTAATCCGCCTCGATCCGGTCCAGGCTCAGGTGATTGAGGAAGTTGGAGAAGCACATCCACGCCGACAGCGCGTTCATGTCGCGGAACTGCTCCGGCAAGTATTTGGGCGGCACGACCAATCCTTCATCCACCAGCTGGCGCAAGGTGCGCATGTCTTCCAGCGTGGTCTTGCCGCAAAACAACAGCGGTATCTGCTCCAGCTTGCCTTTACGCACGGCCAACTGAATGTAGTTGTAGACCATGATAAAGCCCTTGAGGTAGGACAAGTCTTTGGTAAACGGCAGGCCTGTCGGCACCGAACCGCGGAACACCCGGCTGGCGTTGCCATAACTTTCGGCCATTTCGAAGCCCTGCTCCCGGAAGAATTCGAAGATCTGCAGGAAGTCGGCGCCTTCCTCCACCATATGAATGGCACGGGTGCGGTTGGTGAGCTTGCGCAGGCGACTCGGGTAAGAGGCGAAGGTGATGATTTCCATCAGGATCGCCAGGCCTTCCTGGGTCACCGTCGACGAAGGCGGCCCCTTGGACAGGAAGGTGCAGATGGGCTGGTTCAGGCCATTGAGCGTGGTGCCCACATGCACCAGCCCTTCGTGGACTTCCAGGGCGCGCACGTCACGCTCGTTGAACATCGCGTCGGTGCGAATCTTGATGTAGTCGGCGCCGGCCGCCGCATCGGCAACGATACCGTCGGACTCGAACACCCGAATGGTGTCCTCGGCCTCGCCAAATACCTTGCTCAGCCGGGCTTGCAATAAATCCACGGCATCCTTGGCGGTGAGCGTTTTCGGTTCGTCCTTCAGGTCGCCGCGACCGTCGATGTTGTTCAGGTAATCGGAGAGCATCAGGCCCAGGTCGGACAGGGTCGGGTCGCCAGCATGGAATGCGTCGGACGCGGCGCCGTACAGTTCCTGGGAAATCAGGCCGAAATCCTCGGTGCCACGTGCCTCGAGCATGCGCACCACCATGCGGTATTCCTTGCACATGCGGCGCATGATCTGGCCAACCGGGTTGAACTGGCCGAGCTGACGGGTGATGTCGCGTTCGATGTTCTGGAATTCCAGCTTCACTTTGCTGGAGTCGAAGGACAGCGGCCGGTTCAAGTAATAATCGCGGTCCACTGCCGGCATTTCCTTGCCCTTGGCCTTGAGGAAACCCTTGCGGATGGTGTCGTCCCACTTGACCGCATCGAGGACGCGAATCGGCGTCTGCGCCAGCACAATGCGATCGGATAAAATGCGTATCGACTGCTGGTAATCGTCCACCCGAAACTCCTGTAGAAAAACCGTTACGTGCTGGATTTATTTGACTGTAGCTTTGGCTTTGGCCAGGCGCTGATAGCGCACCGCCTCGACGAACACATCGGAATTGGCCGGATCATCGAGGTAGGCGAACACCTGGTCCATGCCGGTGTTGATCAGCACGCCATCGCCATCGTCGGTCTGGAAGCCTTCGCCGCTGAGGACTTTCTGCCCCAGGGCCTGGTTGATCTGCTCGAGGTCGAGGCTGTAGACCACCAGTTCCTGCTTATCGGTGAGTTCGAACCCGGCGATGATGAAATGTCCGCCGAACTGCGCCGGCACCTTCGCTGACAGATACCAGCGGCTGCCATGGCGCGTTACCGTGAACGGATAGGCTTCGCGCTCCCGGGGTTTGGCCTTGAAATAGCTGACCGCCTGATAGCGATTGCCACTGATGCGTGTCAATTCCAGGTTCATCGGCTCGCCCCAGGCGTTGGTGCTGGTCCATTTGCCGAGCAACCCTTTGGGCGCGGGGTCGCTGGCAGGCAGCGGCTCCTTGAAAGTCACCAGACAGCCACTGAGCAGCAGGAACGACAAGGCGATCACAACGACACGCCAGGCTTTCATTCAACACTCCCTATGAACACACGCGGACCTCAAGTGGCCACTTATCCCTGTGGGAGCGAGCTTGCTCGCGATTACGGGTTAACATTCGACATTGATGTCGCCTGACACTCCGCTATCGCGAGCAAGCTCGCTCCCACAGGGGGTGTGGATTCCCAAAGGGGATCACACCGACGCCAGTACCAAATGCATATACCGCGTGAGGATACCGAGCATTTCGGCCTCGGCGGCAGGCTCGGCGTCGTTGAGCAGGCCCTGATATTCCATCCGTCCGATAATCGCCGTCAACACTTTGGCATCCTGTTGTGGCTCGCGGGAACCCAATACCTCGAAAAAGTGGCAGGTTCCCTGCAGCAGAATCTGCTGGTGCGAGCGCACCAACTTCGCCAGGCGCGGGTTCAACAGCGCCTCCTGGCGGAATGCCTGCTCGGCCATCAAGTGTTCGCGACGGTTCTGCAATTGACGATGAACATAGTCGGACGTCAGCCGCGCAATGTCGTCTGCCAGTTGTGAGCGCGACTCGGGACTGCCATCGCCATAGGCGACCATCTCACGCAGCAGGCCTTCATTGCTGGCCCACAACTTGGCCATGAAGGCCGCGCTGCGCTCCACGTATTGGGCGAAGGTATCGGTGAGCAGGTCATCGATATCCTTGAAGTAGTAAGTGGTGGCCGACAGCGGTACTTCGGCCTCGGCGGCCACTGCGCGGTGCCGTACGGCCCGCACGCCATCGCGCACGACAATGCGCATCGCCGCATCGAGAATGTCCTGTCGACGCTGCTCGCTGCCCTGCCGGCTGGCCTTGCGGCCCTGGTACTGAACACTTTCAGCGACCGCAGTGGCGATACCCGCTGCACCCTCTTGAGCCATTGCACGGTTCACGACAGGTATTCCTCTCTCAACTCAAAAGTAACCAATTGATACGTTTGTACCAGACAGGCAATAAAAAGCCGCCCATTTTGGGCGGCTTTTTAATTGAAACACTTACGCTTGCGGCCGCATGTGCGGGAACAGGATCACGTCGCGGATCGACGGGGAGTTGGTCAGCAGCATCACCAGGCGGTCGATGCCGATCCCTTCGCCGGCCGTTGGCGGCATGCCGTACTCCAGCGCGCGAACGAAGTCGGCGTCGTAGTGCATGGCTTCGTCGTCGCCGGCGTCCTTGTCGGCCACCTGCGCCATGAAGCGCTCGGCCTGGTCTTCCGCGTCGTTCAACTCGGAATAGGCGTTGGCGATTTCACGGCCGCCGATGAACAGCTCGAAACGGTCGGTGACGTTCGGGTTCTCGTCGTTGCGGCGAGCCAGCGGCGACACTTCGAACGGGTACTGGGTAATGAAATGCGGCTGCTCCAGCTTGTGCTCGACCAGCTCTTCGAAAATCATCACCTGCAGCTTGCCCAGGCCTTCGAAGCCCAGCACCTTGGCCCCGGCCTTCTTGGCGATCGCGCGAGCCTTGTCGATGTCGTTCAGGTCGTCAGCGGTCAACTCAGGGTTGTACTTGAGGATCGAGTCGAACACCGACAGACGCACGAAGGGTTCGCCGAAGTGGAACACTTTGTCGCCGTAAGGCACGTCGGTGCTGCCCAGGACCAGCTGCGCCAGTTCGCGGAACAGCTCTTCGGTCAGGTCCATGTTGTCTTCGTAGTCGGCGTAAGCCTGGTAGAACTCCAACATGGTGAACTCAGGGTTGTGCCGAGTCGAAACGCCTTCGTTACGGAAGTTGCGGTTGATCTCGAACACTTTCTCGAAGCCGCCGACAACGAGGCGCTTGAGGTACAGCTCCGGTGCGATACGCAGGAACATTTCCATGTCCAGCGCATTGTGGTGAGTTTCGAACGGCTTGGCCGCCGCGCCACCCGGGATGGTTTGCAACATCGGCGTTTCGACTTCGAGGAAGTCACGCTGCATCAGGAAGCTGCGGATGTGCGCAATCACTTGCGAACGCACGCGGAAGGTCTGGCGCACGTCTTCGTTGACGATCAGGTCAACGTAACGCTGGCGATAGCGCTGCTCGGTGTCGGTCAGGCCGTGGTGCTTGTCCGGCAGCGGACGCAGGGATTTGGTCAGCAGGCGCACGTGGGTCATTTCGACGTACAGGTCGCCTTTGCCGGAACGGGCCAGGGTACCTTCGGCGGCGATGATGTCGCCCATGTCCCAGGTTTTCACCGAAGCCAGGGTTTCTTCGGACAGGGTTTTACGGTTGACGTAAACCTGGATGCGACCGGTCATGTCCTGGATCACCATGAACGAGCCACGGTTGAGCATGATGCGACCGGCAACCTTGACCGGGATTGCAGCCTCTGCCAGCTCTTCCTTGGTCTTGTCCGCGTATTGCTTCTGCAAGTCTTCGCAGTAGTTTTCACGGCGGAAGTCGTTCGGGAAGGCATTGCCCTTGGCGCGCTCGGCAGCCAGCTTTTCCTTGCGCAGGGCGATCAGGGAGTTTTCTTCCTGTTGCAGGGCTTGCGGGTCGAGTTCTAGGTCGCTCATGTCTTTAAATATTCCATCACGGGTTCGTTGCCCCTGCCTGGCGGCAGGGTTCGCGGGCAAGCCTCGCTCCTACAGGATCGCGGAGTCCGCCGATCCTGTAGCGCGTGCCTTAGAGCCCTTGTTTCAGGCTCGCTATCAGGTAGTCGTCGATGTCGCCGTCGAGCACCTTGTCGCAGTCGCTGCGTTCGATGTTGGTGCGCAAATCCTTGATCCGCGACGCGTCGAGCACGTAGGAGCGAATCTGGTGGCCCCAGCCGATATCCGACTTGGTGTCTTCCAGGGCTTGCGAGGCCGCGTTGCGTTTCTGCACTTCCTGCTCGTACAAGCGCGCCCGCAACATTTTCATCGCGGTGTCTTTGTTGGCGTGCTGGGAGCGTTCGTTCTGGCAGCTGACCACGGTGTTGGACGGTACGTGGGTGATACGTACGGCCGAGTCGGTGGTGTTTACGTGCTGACCACCGGCACCGGAGGAGCGGTAGGTATCGATGCGCAGGTCCGACGGGTTGATGTCGATTTCGATGTTGTCATCGATTTCCGGCGACACGAACACGGCCGAGAACGAGGTGTGACGACGGTTGCCGGAGTCGAACGGGCTCTTGCGCACCAGACGGTGCACGCCGATTTCGGTCCGCAGCCAGCCAAAGGCGTATTCGCCCTTGATGTGCACGGTCGCGCCCTTGATCCCGGCGACTTCACCGGCGGACAGTTCCATGATGGTCGCGTCGAAACCGCGCTTGTCGGCCCAGCGCAGGTACATGCGCAGCAGGATGTTGGCCCAGTCCTGGGCCTCGGTACCGCCGGAGCCGGCCTGGATGTCCAGGTAGGCATTGTTGGCGTCCATCTCACCGCTGAACATACGGCGGAATTCGAGTTTTTCCAGGGACTCGCGCAGACGCTCGACTTCGGCAGCGACGTCATCGACGGCGGCCTGGTCTTCTTCTTCGGCGGACATCAGCAGCAGGTCCTTGGCATCGGCCAGGCCACTGTGCATTTCGTCAAGGGTTTCGACGATCTGAGCCAGCAGGGACCGCTCGCGGCCCAGTTCCTGAGCGTACGACGGGTTGTTCCAGACAGACGGATCTTCAAGCTCGCGATTGACTTCAGTCAGACGCTCATGCTTTTGATCGTAGTCAAAGATACCCCCGAATAGTTTCGGAGCGCTCGGACAGGTCCTTGATGCTGTTAAGGATCGGGTTGATTTCCATGGCGGGCAGCACTCGTTGGCGAACTTTTGAAAGCCGGCGAGTATACCGTAATCAGGCTGTCACGGCAGCCCGCCTGGCGGCTTTAGCGGCGAATGAACCCTATGGTTCATTCAATCCCCACCTGATTACGCCCATTGTTCTTCGCCAGGTACAAACCCTTGTCCGCCGCCAGGATCAATTGACGGCAGTCGCCGCCCGGCTGCGGGGTCATGGTCGACAGGCCGATGCTGATGGTCAGGTGCGAACCTTCGACCGGGAAATTGTGCGCAATATTCAGTGCGGCCACCGACTGGCGGAGTTTTTCCGCCACCAGCCGCGCGCCGCCCGGGGACGTGTTGGGCAGGACCAGGGCGAATTCTTCGCCGCCGTAACGGGCTGGCAGGTCCGAGGGCCGGGCGCTGGCGTCACGGATTGCCGTGGCCACCTTGCGCAGGGCTTCATCGCCGTCCAGGTGGCCGAAGCTGTCGTTGAAAGACTTGAAATAGTCGACATCGATCATCAGCAACGACAGCTGACTCTGGTCACGCAGCGAGCGGCGCCACTCCAGTTCCAGGTATTCATCGAAGTGCCGGCGGTTCGACAGCCCGGTCAGGCCGTCGGAGTTCATCAAGCGCTGCAGCACCAGGTTGGTGTCGAGCAACTGCTGCTGGCTGACCCGCAGCGCCCGGTACGCCGCGTCACGCTGCAGCAGGGTCATGTAGGAACGCGAGTGATAGCGGATGCGCGCCACCAGTTCGATGTTGTCCGGCAGCTTGACCAGGTAATCGTTGGCCCCGGCCGCGAACGCCGCGCTTTTGATCAGCGGGTCTTCCTTGGTCGACAGGACAATGATCGGAATATCCTTGGTTGCCGGATGATTGCGGTATTCGCGCACCAGGCTCAGGCCATCGAGCCCGGGCATGACCAGGTCCTGCAGGATCACCGTCGGCTTGATGCGAATCGCCTGGGCGATGGCCTGGTGCGGGTCGGCGCAAAAGTGAAAGTCGATGTTTTCTTCATTCGACAAGCCGCGGCGCACGGCTTCGCCGATCATCGCCTGATCGTCCACCAACAACACCATGGCGGCGTTTTCGTCGGTTTTGAAGCCGTCGAGCTGTAAGTCATTCATGTGCGGTCACCTGAGTACTGCCTGGGCCGGGATTGCTGTTAAGGAGAGTCATTTGCTGAAAATTTCCAGCAATCGTGGCGCGATCTTGTCCAGTGGACGAATTTCTACGGCAGCGTCGATGGCGGCAGCTGCCTTCGGCATGCCGTACACCGCACTGCTGAGTTGGTCCTGAGCGATGGTCAGGTAGCCCTGCTGGCGCATGAGTTTAAGCCCCTGAGCGCCATCGCGTCCCATTCCGGTTAACAAAACACCCACGGCATCGCCGCTCCAGTAATGGGCCACGCTCTCGAAAAACACATCGATCGAGGGCCGATAGATCTCGTTGACCGGTTCGGCGGTGTAGGCCAGCGTGCCGTTTTTCAACAAGCGGATATGGTGGTTGGTGCCGGCCAGTAATACGGTGCCGGGCTGCGGCGGCTCGCCTTCCTGGGCCAGGCGCACGTTCAGGCCGCTGGCGCTGCTCAGCCATTCGGCCATGCCGGCGGCGAATACCTGGTCGACGTGTTGCACCAGCACGATCGCCGCCGAAAAATGGCGCGGCAGGCCCTTGAGCAAGACTTCCAGCGCCGCCGGCCCGCCCGCGGACGAACCAATGGCGATCAGGCGCTGCCGCGAAGCCGAACTGCGCAAGAGGCTCGGGGCCGCTCGCTCTCGATTACCGCGGTCACCGATCAGCCAGCCAATGTTGATGATCTTGCGCAGCAGCGGTGCGGCTGCATCCTGCGGGTTACCCGCACCCAGTGCCGGCGTGTCGACGACATCCAGCGCGCCGTAGCCCATGGCCTCGAACACTCGATGCACATTCTGCTGGCGGTCGACCGTGACGATGACGATCGCACAAGGGGTCTCGGCCATGATTCGCCGCGTGGCTTCCACGCCGTCCATCACCGGCATGATCAGGTCCATCAGAATCAGATCCGGGGTGAATTCGGCACAGCGCTGCACCGCCTCGGCGCCATTGCCGGCGACCCAGACCACCTCGTGTGCCGGCTCGAACGCCAGGGCGCGGCGCAGGGCCTCCACCGCCATGGGCATGTCGTTGACGATGGCTATCTTCATGCCCGCGCTCCTCCTATGAGCTCCACCACCGCATCAAGCAGGGCATCGTCATGAAAACTGGCTTTGGCTAGATAATAGTCGGCTCCGGCGTCCAGTCCACGACGACGGTCTTCTTCGCGATCCTTATAGGACACCACCATGACCGGCAGGGATTGCAGGCGATTGTCCCGGCGCAATAAAGACACCAGTTCGATGCCGTCCATGCGCGGCATATCGATGTCGGTGATCAGCAGATCGAAGTCCTCCGAACGCAGGGCGTTCCAGCCGTCCATGCCGTCCACCGCCACGGCGACGTCATAGCCGCGATTGAGCAACAACTTGCGTTGCAGCTCGCGCACGGTCAGCGAATCGTCGACCACCAGGATCCGTTTGCGAGCGGCCTCGACGACCTGACTACCCTGACGCGAGATACGCTCCAGACGCCCGGTGTTGAGCAGCTTGTCGACCGAACGCAGCATGTCTTCGACGTCGACGATCAGCACCACCGAACCGTCGTCAAGCAAGGCCCCGGCAGAAATGTCCTGCACCTTGCCCAGGCGTTCATCCAGCGGCAACACCACCAGCGTCCGCTCGCCGATAAAACGCTCGACGGCCACGCCGTAGATCGCCTCGCGCTCACGGATCACCACCACCTTGAGGGTCTGCTGACTGTGCTGGCTCGCCGGGCGCTGCAACAGCTGGCTGGCGGCTACCAGCCCGACATGCCGGCCTTCGTGCCAGAAGTGCTGACGGCCCTCGACCTGGACGATGTCCGCCGGTTCCAGGTCGCACATGCGCTCGATGTGAGCCAGGGGAAACGCATACGCCTCGTCACCGACTTCCACCACCAGGCTGCGCACCACCGACAGGGTCAGCGGCACTTCGAGGTGGAAATGGCTGCCCTCGCCCGCCGCCTGCTCCAGCACCACCGCGCCGCGCAACTGCCGGACCATGTGTTGCACGGCGTCCAGCCCGACACCGCGTCCGGACACTTCGGTGACCGTGTCCCGCAAGCTGAAACCCGGCAGGAACAAGAACGTCAGCAGTTCCTCTTCGCTCAACTGCGCAGCCGTTTCAGCCGGGGACAATTGCCGCTCGATGATGCTGCGGCGGACCTGTTCCAGATCGACGCCATTGCCGTCATCGCTCAACTGCAGCACCAGCAGTCCCGCCTGATGCGAGACGCGCAGACGGATCAAGCCTTCAGCCGGCTTACCGGCCAGCAGCCGTTGCTCCGGGGCTTCGATGCCATGGTCCACGGCATTGCGCAGCAAGTGCGTCAGCGGCGCTTCGAGTTTTTCCAGGACGTCGCGATCGACCTGGGTTTTCTCGCCCTCGATCTCCAGTCGCACCTGCTTGCCCAGGCTACGGCCAAGGTCGCGGACCATCCGCACTTGCCCGCCCAACACATCGGCAAACGGGCGCATGCGACAGGCCAGTGCCGTGTCGTACAGCACTTGCGCCCGTTGACTGGCCTGCCAGGCGAACTCATCCAGCTCGGCGTTCTTTTCCACCAGCATTTGCTGGGATTCGGCCAGCAGCCGACGGGCATCGTCGAGGGCTTCCCGGGCCTCCAGGCTCAAGGCATGCTCCTTGAGATGGACGTTGAGGTTTTCCAGGGCCCGCAGGCCATTGTTCTGCAGGCGCTTGAGCCGCTGCATGGTGGCCAAGTGGGGCTTGAGCCGCAGGGTTTCCACCAGGGATTTGCTCGACAGGTCGAGCAGGCTGTTCAAACGCTCGGCAGTGACCCGCAGGACTCGCTCACCGCTATCGGTGGAACGTCTAGCCCTGGGCGCTGGCTCGACGGGTGCGCCGGATGGCGGTTCGACTTCCAGCACCGGCATCGTCAGCTCAACCCCGGTGGCTTGCAGCAGATCCTCGGCCATGAACGGCGCGATGGGGGTACTGATCGGCGCGGCAAGTGCCAGCGGATCCAGCAATCGAGCCATCAAGGCGACATAGGCCTCGATATCCGCAGGGCCCGGATTGTTGTCGGGCGTTGCGATGCGCATCAGCAGATCGGTGCCTTGCAGTAACGCATCGATGTGCTCGGGTCGCAGGTACAGGCGCCCTTCCTGAGCACTGACCAGGCAATCTTCCATCACATGAGCCACGCTGACGCCGGCATCGACTCCGACGATCCGCGCGGCGCCCTTGAGCGAGTGCGCCGCGCGCATGCACGACTCGAGATGATCGGCCTGGGTCGGATCGCGCTCCAGCGCCAGCAGACCTGCACTCAGCACTTGGGTCTGGGCTTCGGCCTCCATGCTGAACAGCTCCAGCAAAGAGGAGTCGCGCAATTGCTCTGGGGTCATGTGAGGCTCCGGGTCACGGCGGACAGCAGCTGTTCTTCATCCAGCCAACGCAGACTGCGGCCTTTGAACTGCAACACACCACGGGTGTATTTGGCGCTGGCCTGGGTGCCGGAGCGGGATGCCGCCTCGAGGATGCGCTCGTCGATGGCATGGATCCCGTCCACCTCGTCCACCGGCACCACCACCGGCCCGCCGTGGGCCGCGATGATCAGCATCCGCGGCATGACCCGCGCACCGGACGCCACGCTACCCGCCCCATCGAGGCCAAGCAGTTCGACCAGGGACAGGCATGCCACCAGGGCACCGCGCACGTTGGCCACGCCGAGCAAAGCCCGGGAACGCTGGTGCGGCAAGGAGTGGATCGCTTGCAGCGGCGCCACTTCCACCAGAGTGCGGGTGGCCAGGCCCAACCATTCTTCACCAAGACGGAACATCAACAGCGAACGGGTTTGCACGTCGCTCTCGACCGCGGTCGACACTTGCCCGCGATCATCCTGCTGCAATGCATAGCGGTCGAGCAGGCGCGTCGCGGCCGCCGAATACACCACACAGTTGCGGCAGTGAATGTGTTCGCTCAGCAGCGGGCAGGACTTGTCGCCGTGGACACCGATGCGGTTCCAGCAGTCGTCGATGGCCTGGGCATCTTCATGGGTGAGGCTAGCGGTCATCGTTTACGCTCACTGTCAGCGGCGCGCTCGCTGCGGGCGGCGCGGGCCTGCAATCGCCTGGCACCGGCCGTGTCGCCCTGGGATTGCAGCAAGGCGGCCAGGTGCATCAGCGCGTCGGGGTGTTGCGGCTCGAGGTACAGCGCCTTACGGTAATACCCTTGGGCTTCGAGGGCACTGCCGACGACGTCGGCGAGCAGCCCCAGCCAATAAAACACCTGGGCTACCGGCTCGTGACTGCGCAAATAGCTGTCACAGGCCGCACGGGCCTCGGCACTTTTGCCTTCGTTGGCCAGTGCGGCGATGTTCGCCAGCAGTACGGCAGCATCCGGGCTGGCCGTTCTGGCCATGACCGGTAGCGGCGCCACCGTTGCGAACGGGCGGCTGCGAATGGGCGGTGGCGTCACACCGCGCACCGGTTGGCGCACGGGTAGCGGGGGTGGGACGAACGTCGCTGTCACCGGCGGCGGAGCGTGCTGGCGACTGAACGCAAAGGACTGCGGGATGCCGATCGAGCGCATGCCGAAACGCCCCAGCAGACTGCCCTCCGCAGGGCCGATGAACAGCACGCCGTCAACATGGGTGAGCTGCTTGAGCACTTCAAAAACTTGCTGTTGGGTCGACTGGTCAAAATAGATCAACAGGTTGCGGCAGAACACGAAGTCATAGGGTCGCTCATTGGCCAGGGCTGGATCGAGCACGTTGCCGACCTGCAGCCGCACTTGTTCAAGCACTCGCTCGCCGAGGCGATAGCCGTCGTTTTCGGCAGTGAAATGCCGGTCGCGAAACACGATGTCCTGACCTCGAAATGAATTTTTGCCATACAGCGCACGCTTGGCTTTTTCCACCGACAGCGGGCTGACATCCATGCCATCGACCTTGAACTGATGCGGCTGCAACCCGGCATCGAGCAACGCCATGGCGATGGAATAGGGTTCTTCACCGGTGGAACACGGCAGGCTGAGGATCCGCAGGGCACGCATGTGGTTGAGGTCGGCCAGGCGCTTGGCGGCCAGTTTCGCCAGCGTGACGAAAGACTCCGGATACCGGAAAAACCAGGTTTCGGGAACGATCACCGCTTCGATCAGCGCCTGCTGTTCATCCCGCGAGCCTTGCAGGGTGTGCCAGTACTCATCGGCCGTCTGCGCTCGGGAGGCTGCGCTGCGCTGGCGCACCGCACGCTCGATGATCGCCGGGCCCACCGAGGTCACGTCGAGGCCGATGCGTTCCTTGAGGAAATCGAAGAACCGTTGATCACTGCTCATGGGCGCTCCTCAAGCAGCGCCGGATCCAGCGGCGGTGACGGAAACAGCAGCGCGCGAACCGGTTCGCTCAACAGGTCGGCGACCCGGACCCATTGCAGCAGCCCTTGTGCGTCTTCACGCACAGGCCCGAGGTAGGGGGCCTGGCGATTATCCAGGCCATAGGGCTGAAAATCTGCCGGGTTGCAGCGCAACGTGTCGGTGGCCTGTTCCAGAACCAGCCCGAGCACTTGCACCTGGGCTGCCTCATCCGGACGGTAATTGACCAATACCAATCGGGTGCTGGTGCGAGCCTGGGCAGGTGTACCGAACGTCAGCGCACTGAGGTCGATCACCGGCACGACCGAGCCGCGATAGGCGAACACCCCGGCCACCCAGGCCGGCGCCTTGGCAATCGATTTCAACGGCAGGCGCGGCAGCACTTCCACCACCTCGATGGCCTGCAAGGCATAGCGCTCGTTACCGATGCGGAATACCAGAAACAACGCTTGCACCGCCGGTTTCACGGCGGTGCGCTTGACCGTGAGTTCGCTCATCAGACTTTGAATCGCGATACGCCGCTACGCAGCCCTACAGCGACCTGGCTCAATTCGTCGATGGCGAAACTGGCCTGGCGCAGGGACTCGACGGTCTGGCTGCTGGCATCGCCCAGTTGCACCAGCGCATGGTTGATCTGCTCGGCGCCGGTGGCCTGCGCCTGCATGCCTTCGTTGACCATCAACACCCGTGGCGCCAGCGCCTGGACTTGATGGATGATCTGCGACAGCTGTTCGCCGACCTGCTGCACCTCGGACATGCCGCGGCGTACTTCTTCGGAAAACTTGTCCATGCCCATGACCCCGGCCGACACGGCCGACTGGATCTCGCGCACCATCTGTTCGATGTCGTATGTGGCGACGGCGGTCTGGTCCGCCAGACGGCGCACTTCGGTCGCCACCACGGCAAACCCGCGGCCATATTCACCGGCCTTTTCCGCTTCGATGGCGGCGTTCAGCGACAACAGGTTGGTCTGGTCGGCCACTTTGACGATGGTCACCACCACCTGATTGATGTTGCCGGCCTTCTCATTGAGGATCGCCAGCTTGGCGTTGACCAGATCCGCTGCGCCCATGACCGAGTGCATGGTCTCTTCCATCCGCGCCAGGCCTTGTTGCCCGGAACCGGCCAGCACCGAGGCCTGATCGGCGGCGGTGGAGACTTCGGTCATGGTGCGTACCAGGTCGCGGGACGTGGCGGCGATCTCGCGGGACGTTGCACCGATCTCCGTGGTGGTAGCGGCGGTTTCGGTGGCGGTGGCTTGCTGTTGCTTGGAGGTGGCGGCGATCTCGGTCACCGAGGTGGTGACCTGCACCGACGAGCGCTGGGCCTGGGACACCAGGGACGTCAGCTCGGCCATCATGTCATTGAAGCCGGTTTCCACCGCGCCGAATTCGTCCTTGCGGGCCAGGTCCAGGCGACGGCTGAGGTCGCCGGTGCGCATGATTTCGAGTATTTCAACGATCCGGTTCATCGGTGCCATGATGGCGCGCATCAACAGCAGACCGCAGAGGCCGGCGGCCAATACCGCGACCAGCAGGGAGATGCCCATGATGACTTTTGCGGTGAGCACCGCGTCGTCAATGGCTATGATGTCCTGGTCCGCCACGGCCTTGTTTTCGCGCAGAATGTCATTGAGTTTCATGCGCCCCTCGGTCCAGATAGGGGTTAGCTGCTCGTTGAACAGCTTGATGGCTTGCGCTTCCTCATTGCGCTGATGCAAGTCGAGCACCGCCGCCAGGACCTTGTGGTAATGCTCGTTGTGTTTTTCGAAGGCGGCGAACTCAACCCTGTCTTCATCCGTAGTGACAGTACCGTGATAGTTACCTATCTGTTCTTGCAGACGAGACTCGAACGATTTGAAGGCGACGGCATCCTCGGCGCTGATGCCCTGTCCCTCTTTCAAACCGAGCATTTCCTGGATCCGCAGATAGCTGTCGGACCAGGCGCCACGAATCATCGAGCTGTAATACACCCCGGGAAGTGCGTCTTCTCGAACGCTGGCTTCGCTGGCCTCGATCTTCAACAGCCGTGAATACGAGACGACGACCATCAGCAACATGATGGCAATAATTACCGCAAAGCTCGCCAAGATCCGTTGGCGCAACGTCCAATTCTTCACAGTCAGTCCTCGAGGGTGTTTCCAAATGCTGCGGAGTATAGCCGAGGGTGGTGTTTCATTTTTAAAACAGATGCGTCGCACTCGTCATCTGCTGAGGAAACACCGGGACTGAGTCTGGAATGGGGCTTTTCGCCGTAAGAATGGGGCCTGTGATGATTAAAAAGGAATGGGCTATTGGAGGATGTGGCGTGGCTGAAGACGCCTTCGCGAGCAAGCTCGCTCCCACAGTTGATCTTTGTCGTACACAACACCTGTGTCTCATGGAGATCCAATGTGGGAGCAATTGTCTTGATGACCTTTTTTTGAAGGCTTACACCGAAACCGAAGCCTGGCGCACCTGCTTCTCCAGCTCGGCCTTCAATCCCGGATCGAGCTTCAGCTGACGCGCCAGTTCATCCAGGTAGGACTTTTCCATGAAGTTCTCCTCGTCCACCAGCATCACACTGGCGATGTACATCTCGGCGGCCATTTCCGGGGTGCTGGCGGCACGTGCGACGTCGGCGGGGTCCAGGGGCTTGTTGAGTTCGGCGTGCAGCCAGTGTTGCAGTTCCTGATCATTGTCGAGCTTGCTGAACTCGCCCTCGATCAATTCGCGCTCCCGTGCATCGACGTGGCCGTCAGCCTTGGCCGCCGCCACCAGTGACTTGAGAATCGCCTGGCTGTGCTGCTCGACCTGGGCGGCCGGCAAGCGGTCGATGGTCTGGGGTTCGGTTGTCGGTGCGGTGCCCTGCTGGGCCTGCCAGTTGCCATACGCCTTGTACGCAATCACGCCCAGCGCCGCCAGGCCGCCGTAGATCGCGACCTTGCCGCCGACTTTGCGCACCTTCTTGTTACCCAGCAGCAGGCCCATGGCCCCGGCTGCCAGGGCACCACCGCCAGCGCCGGAGAGCAACCCGCCCAGGCCGCCCGAGCCACCGGCACCGCCGAGCAGACCGCCCAGCCCACCGGCAGACGATTTGTTCTGCGACCCGCCGTTCTTGTTCTGCAACAGGTCCTGACCGGACTTGAGTAGCTGATCGAGCAATCCACGGGTGTTCATGTTCCGCCTCCAAAAAGGGCTTATCCGGATCAATAAGGCCACCAGACTAGATCGAAAGTGCCCGAGATCCGTCCGCGAGAGTGCTTCCAGATGTTGCTTGATCCATGGCGGCCTCAAGCGCACGGGCGACTCGCAACGACATGCCCGGTGAGTCGCCGCAGGGCCAACGTGCTGCGCGGCAATCCGGCTCGCCACGGACAGCATTTATAAAAGCGCACTACGCTAACAATTAGCCGTACCGGCATTGGCTTCACCACGTTCAGAAACTGCCCCGACCATAATTAAAGAAGAGGGATACACCATGTTCGTGCACAAGACCGCACTGCTCAGTGCAATCACCACCGCGCTGCTGACCAGTGCCAGCATCCAGGCGGCCGAACCGCTGAAGGCCGTCGGTGCCGGCGAAGGCCAGCTGGATATCGTCGCCTGGCCTGGCTACATCGAACGTGGCGAGAGCGACAAGGCCTACGACTGGGTGACCGGTTTCGAGAAGGAAACCGGGTGCAAGGTCAACGTCAAGACGGCCGCCACGTCCGACGAGATGGTCAGCTTGATGACCAAGGGCGGTTACGACCTGGTCACCGCGTCGGGTGATGCTTCCCTGCGACTGATCGCCGGAAAACGTGTGCAGCCGATCAACACGGCGTTGATTGCGAACTGGAAGAACATTGACCCTCGTCTCAAGGATGGACCGTGGTATGTCGTCGATAAAAAGACCTATGGCACCCCGTACCAATGGGGTCCGAACGTGTTGATGTACAACACCAACGTGTTCAAGACAGCCCCTGACAGCTGGAGTGTGGTGTTCGAGGAACAGACGCTGCCTGACGGCAAGTCCAACAAGGGCCGGGTTCAGGCTTACGATGGTCCGATCTATATCGCCGACGCGGCGCTCTATCTCAAGGCGAAACGGCCGGAACTGGGGATCAAGGACCCGTACCAGCTCAACGAAGCGCAGTACAAGGCGGCACTGGACCTGCTGCGCAAGCAACAGCCCCTGATCCACCGCTACTGGCATGACGCGACCGTGCAGATGAGCGACGTCAAGAACGAAGGCGTCGTGGCGTCCAGCACCTGGGGCTACATGGTCAATGGACTGGTGGCGGACAAGCAGCCGGTTGCCTCGGTTATCCCCAAGGAAGGTGCAACGGGCTGGGCCGACACCACCATGCTGCACGCCGAGGCCAAACATCCCAATTGTGCCTACAAGTGGATGGACTGGTCGCTGCAACCCAAAGTCCAGGGCGACCTGGCGGCATGGTTCGGTTCGTTGCCGGCGGTTCCCACAGCGTGCAATGAGAGTGAATTGCTCGGTGCCGAAGGTTGCAAGACCAATGGGTTTGACCAGTTCGAGAAGATAGCCTTCTGGAAAACCCCGCAGGCTGAAGGTGGCAAGTTCGTGCCGTACAGCCGCTGGACCCAGGATTACATTGCGATCATGGGCGGTCGTTAAGCTTTCTTGAGGTGAAAAGAAAGATCAGGAACAAGATCAAAAGATCGCAGCCTTCGGCAGCTCCTACGCGCCTGTGGGCGCTGCCGCAGGCTGCGATCTTTTCGCCCGCACAGCCGATTCAGTTTTGGAAAGCGCGCCTTTTCGGAGCACCGCACCATGACGCCTGCAGTCCAGTTCACCAACGTTTCCCGGCAGTTCGGCGAGGTCAGGGCCGTTGACCGGGTTTCCATCGATATCCAGGACGGCGAGTTCTTCTCCATGCTGGGCCCTTCCGGCTCGGGCAAAACCACCTGTCTGCGCCTGATCGCCGGTTTCGAACAGCCGAGCGCAGGCTCCATTCGGATTCATGGTGTCGAGGCCGCCGGGCTGCCGCCCTATCAGCGTGACGTCAACACCGTATTCCAGGATTACGCGCTGTTCCCGCACATGAACGTCCTCGACAACGTCGCTTATGGCTTGAAAGTCAAAGGGGTGGGCAAGGCCGAACGGCGCAAACGTGCCGAAGAAGCCCTCGACATGGTCGCCCTCGGCGGCTACGGCGAGCGCAAACCGGTGCAACTGTCCGGCGGCCAACGCCAGCGTGTGGCCCTGGCCCGCGCGCTGGTCAATCGCCCTCGGGTGTTGCTGCTCGACGAACCCCTGGGTGCGCTCGACCTCAAGCTGCGCGAGCAAATGCAGGGCGAGTTGAAGAAGCTGCAACGCCAGCTCGGCATTACCTTCATCTTCGTCACCCATGATCAGACCGAAGCACTGTCGATGTCAGACCGCGTGGCCGTGTTCAACAAGGGGCGCATCGAGCAGGTCGACACGCCACGCAACCTGTACATGAAACCGGCGACCACTTTTGTCGCTGAGTTCGTTGGCACCTCCAATGTGATTCGCGGTGACCTGGCGCGCCAGTTGAGCGGCAATCCACAGCCGTTTTCGATCCGTCCGGAACACGTGCGTTTCGCCGAGGGTCCACTGGCCAGCCACGAGATCGAAGTCAGCGGTTTGCTGCACGATATCCAGTACCAGGGCAGCGCCACGCGCTATGAACTGAAGCTGGAAAACGGCCAGACCCTGAACATCAGCCAGGCCAACAACCAATGGCTGGACGTCGGCGCGCGGCATCAGACCGGGCAACGCATCAGCGCGCGCTGGGCGCGGGAGGCGATGGTGGCGCTGCATGACAACATTGTCGGCGGGGTGTGAAATGAGCACCGTGACTATCCCGCAACCCCCGGCCAGCGGTTCGCCGTTGCGCAGGTTTTCCAACCTGCTGTATCGCCGGCCCAACCTGTATCTGTCGATGCTGCTGATACCGCCACTGCTGTGGTTCGGCGCGATCTACCTCGGTTCGCTGCTGGTGCTGCTGTGGCAAGGTTTCTACACCTTCGACGACTTCACCATGGCGGTCACGCCCGACCTGACCCTGGCCAACTTCGCCGCGCTGTTCCAGCCGTCGAACTTCGACATCATCCTGCGCACCCTGAGCATGGCCGTCGTCGTGTCGATCGCCAGCGCCGTCGTGGCCTTCCCGATTGCCTACTACATGGCGCGCTACACCAGCGGCAAGACCAAGGCGTTTTTCTACATCGCGGTGATGTTGCCCATGTGGGCCAGCTACATCGTCAAGGCGTATGCCTGGACCTTGCTGCTGGCCAAGGGCGGCGTCGCGCAGTGGTTCGTTCAACACCTGGGGCTGGAGCCGGTGTTGCAGTGGGTGCTGGCCATCCCGGGGGTGGGCGGCAGCACCTTGTCGACCTCGCACCTGGGGCGCTTCATGGTCTTCGTCTACATCTGGCTGCCGTTCATGATCCTGCCGATCCAGGCCTCCCTTGAACGTCTGCCGCCGTCGCTGTTGCAAGCCTCGGCCGACCTCGGGGCGACGCCACGCCAGACCTTCATGCAAGTGACGTTGCCGCTGTCGATTCCAGGCATTGCCGCTGGTTCCATCTTCACGTTTTCCCTGACCCTGGGCGATTTCATCGTGCCGCAACTGGTGGGCCCGCCGGGTTACTTCGTTGGGAGCATGGTGTATGCCCAGCAAGGCGCGATCGGCAACATGCCGATGGCCGCGGCCTTCACGCTGGTGCCGATCGTGCTGATCGCCATCTACCTGTCAATCGTCAAACGATTGGGAGCTTTCGATGCACTCTGAAAAAGCTTCATTGGCACTGCGCATCGCAGCCTGGGGCGGGTTGGTGTTCTTGCACTTCCCGATCCTGATCATCTTCCTGTATGCCTTCAACACCGAAGACGCGGCGTTCAGTTTCCCGCCCAAGGGCTTCACCCTCAAATGGATCGGCGTAGCGTTCTCGCGGCCCGACGTGCTGGAAGCGATCAAGCTGTCCTTGCAGATTGCGGCCGTTGCTACACTGATTGCGCTGGTCCTTGGCACGCTGGCGTCGGCGGCGTTGTACCGCCGCGATTTCTTCGGCAAGCAGGGCATCTCGCTGATGTTGATCCTGCCGATCGCCTTGCCGGGAATCATTACCGGTATCGCGCTGTTGGCGACGTTCAAGACGCTGGGCATCGAGCCGGGGATGTTCACCATCATCGTCGGTCACGCGACCTTCTGCGTGGTGATCGTCTACAACAACGTCATCGCCCGGTTACGCCGCACTTCGCACAGTTTGATCGAAGCCTCGATGGACCTCGGCGCCGACGGTTGGCAGACCTTCCGCTACATCATCCTGCCCAACCTCGGCTCGGCATTGCTGGCCGGCGGCATGCTCGCCTTTGCGCTGTCGTTCGACGAGATCATCGTCACCACCTTTACCGCCGGCCATGAACGCACCCTGCCGTTGTGGCTGCTCAACCAGCTCAGCCGCCCGCGGGACGTGCCGGTGACCAACGTCGTGGCGATGCTGGTGATGATGGTGACCATGCTGCCGATTCTCGGCGCCTATTACTTGACCCGTGGTGGGGAGAGTGTGGCGGGGAGTGGCGGGAAATAGACCCGGAACCGGCAGTCACGCTGAATGTAGGAGCTGGCTTGCCAGCGAAGGCGGTGGATCAGCCGACATCATTGTCGAAAGTGATGGCCCCTTCGCTGGCAAGCCAGCTCCTACAGGGGATCGGTTTCCACGCAGAAAAATAATGGATTCGAAGAGGACAATGCCATGCAAACCCAACTCTTGATCAACGGCCAACTGATCGACGGCGAAGGCCCTGCCCAACCGGTGTTCAACCCGGCCCTGGGTCGTGTGCTGGTGGAGATCAACGAAGCCAGCGAAGCCCAGGTCGATGCCGCCGTGCGTGCCGCCGACAACGCCTTCCAAAGCTGGTCGCAAACCACGCCCAAAGAACGCTCGCTGCTGCTGCTCAAACTCGCCGATGCCATCGAGGCTCACGGCGAAGAGCTGGCCAAACTGGAATCGGACAACTGCGGCAAACCTTACAGCGCCGCGCTGAACGACGAGATCCCCGCGATCGCCGACGTGTTCCGTTTCTTCGCTGGCGCCAGCCGTTGCATGAGCGGTTCGGCTGGCGGTGAATACCTGCCCGGGCACACCTCGATGATCCGTCGCGACCCCGTGGGCGTGATCGCCTCCATTGCACCGTGGAACTACCCACTGATGATGGTCGCCTGGAAAATCGCCCCGGCCCTGGCCGCCGGTAATACCGTGGTGCTCAAGCCGTCGGAACAGACCCCGCTGACCGCGTTGCGCCTGGCTGAACTGGCGTCGGATATTTTCCCCGCCGGTGTGCTTAACCTGGTGTTCGGCCGTGGTCCTACGGTCGGCAGCCCGCTGGTCACCCATCCGAAAGTGCGCATGGTGTCGCTGACCGGTTCAATCGCGACGGGCTCGAACATCATTTCCAGCACCGCCGACAGCGTCAAACGCCTGCACATGGAACTGGGCGGCAAGGCCCCGGTGATCATCTTCGACGACGCCGACATCGACGCCGCCGTGGAAGGCATACGCACCTTCGGCTTTTACAACGCCGGCCAGGACTGCACCGCCGCGTGCCGCATTTATGCGCAGGATGGCATTTACGACAGGTTCGTCGAGAAGCTCGGCGCGGCGGTCAGCAGCATCAAGTACGGCGTGCAGGATGACCCATCGACCGAACTGGGCCCGCTGATCACCGCGCAGCATCGCGACCGTGTGGCCGGGTTCGTCGAGCGTGCCGTGGCGCAGCCGCATATCCGCTTGATCACCGGCGGCAAGGCGGTGGAAGGCGATGGCTACTTCTTCGAGCCGACGGTACTGGCCGACGCGCAACAGGACGACGAAATCGTCCGCCGCGAAGTATTCGGGCCGGTGGTGTCGGTGACCCGATTCAGCGATGAAGCACAGGTGCTGGGCTGGGCCAACGATTCGGACTACGGTCTGGCATCGTCGGTCTGGACCTCGGATGTCGGTCGTGCGCATCGCCTTTCGGCCCGCTTACAGTACGGCTGCACCTGGGTGAACACGCACTTCATGCTGGTCAGCGAAATGCCCCATGGCGGACAGAAACTGTCCGGGTATGGCAAGGACATGTCCTTGTATGGGCTGGAGGACTACACGGTGGTGCGGCATGTGATGTTCAAGCATTAAAAGCGTCGCGGGCAAGTCGCGCTCCAGGTTTTATGGTGTATCCAATCATCTGAACGCCACCAACCCGTAGGAGCAAGCTTGCTCGCGATAGCCTCAACGCTGGTTCAAGGAAGACACCGTACAGCGGCGTCGACCAACATCATCAGTCTTCACCTCGCAGCAACGTCATCCAATCGTCGGTTTGTCCTTTGATATCTGCTTTACCCCGAGCGGCGTCGAACCGATCAGGTACGTCGGTCTCGCGCACCTTGTCTTCCTCGTCCTGAATTGGCTGGGGAATCGTGACTTGGCCTTTATTGCTCTTGATTGTCGACATGATAGTTACCTGAACCGGTCGATGAGAGGATCCGACCGTGGCACCCGTGCCACGGCCATATCCATTACCTGCTCAAAACCGCGAAACACTCCTCATCGCGTCCACCAGATAGCGCATGGCAATCCGGTCGCTCTCCGACAACTCGCGATAGCGCTCCACCAGTTTCATCTCCTCGGAATTGAGCCTACGCCTCCTCCGCCCGGTCATCAGGCACGGAAAGATTCCCAACATTTCGGTGATGCCTTGTACTTTCGACATGGACGATGTCCTTCTATACGTCAGAGAAAACTTGAAAAGCCGCATCGCCCTACCCTTTTTTCAGCGGTCACCTGGTGCCAACTGAATCCCACCGGCCTGAGGGCAGAAACCGGTCATGTCCATAGAATAGGAAGTTATTCGGGCTGAAAAGCAATTTTTAGAGTAATTAGTCGAAAAAAGCAGAAATGCCCTGTAAATCAGAAAGCTCTGTGGGAAATTGTTCTGAAATGTCTTGTTTCATTGCCGCGCAATCGTCATGCCATCAATCATTTTTTCTCTGCGACCGAACGGTTTAAGCTATTTGGCATCTGTTTAAAGTCCGTTGCGTTTGGCCGAAGGCATGTCCGAACCTCCATTTTTGATCCAATGTGCCAGGAACGGTGCGGGATTGTTCACGACAGGTTGTACTTATGCACCGCAGGAATTTGCTCAAAGCGTCCATGGCCATCGCGGCTTACACCGGTCTCTCGGCCTCCGGCCTGCTGGCCGCTCGAGCCTGGGCCGGTAACGGCGCGGCGGATGGTGAGGCTCAGGCGTTCGACTTCGAAGCCCTGAAGATCCAGGCCAAGCAACTCGCCGGTAACCGCTATCAGGACACCAAGCAGGTGTTGCCGCCGACCCTGGCGACCATGACCCCGCAGAACTTCAACGCAATCCGCTACGACGGCAACCACTCCCTGTGGAAAGACCTGAACGGTCAACTGGATGTGCAGTTCTTCCACGTCGGCATGGGTTTCAAACAGCCGGTGCGCATGTACAGCGTCGACCCCAAGACGCGTCAGGCGCGCGAGGTGCATTTCCGCCCGTCCCTGTTCAACTATGAAAAAACCACGGTCGACACCAAGCAACTCACCGGCGACCTGGGCTTTTCCGGGTTCAAGCTGTTCAAGGCCCCGGAGCTGGACAGGCATGACGTGTTGTCCTTCCTTGGCGCCAGTTATTTCCGCGCGGTAGACGCCTCTGGCCAGTACGGTCTGTCGGCCCGCGGCCTGGCGATCGATACCTATGCCAAAAAGCGTGAGGAATTCCCGGATTTCACCAAGTTCTGGTTCGAGACGCCGGACAAGGACGGCACCCGCTTCGTGGTCTACGCGCTGCTGGACTCGCCAAGCGCCACCGGTGCCTACCGCTTCGACATCGATTGCCAGGCCGAACGCGTGGTGATGGGCATCGATGCTCACATCAATGCCCGCACCGCCATCGAACAACTGGGCATCGCGCCGATGACCAGCATGTTCAGCTGCGGCACCCATGAGCGCCGTATGTGCGACACCATTCATCCGCAAATCCACGACTCCGATCGCCTGGCGATGTGGCGTGGTAATGGCGAGTGGATCTGCCGCCCCTTGAACAACCCGGCCACCCTGCAATTCAACGCCTTTGCCGACACCGATCCAAAAGGTTTCGGCCTGGTACAGACCGATCACGAGTTTGCCAATTATCAGGATACCGTCGACTGGTACAGCAAACGTCCAAGCCTGTGGGTAGAACCTACGACTGCATGGGGCGAAGGCTCGATCGATCTGTTGGAAATTCCTACGACCGGCGAAACCCTCGATAACATCGTCGCCTTCTGGACCCCGAAAAAACCGGTGGCGGCCGGCGACTCGCTGAACTACGGCTACAAGCTCTACTGGAGCGCGCTGCCACCGGTGAGTACGCCGCTGGCACGGGTCAATGCGACCCGTTCGGGCATGGGCGGCTTCATCGAAGGCTGGGCGCCTGGCGAACATTACCCGGAAGTCTGGGCACGACGGTTTGCCGTGGACTTCACGGGCGGCGGTCTTGATCGCTTGCCGGAAGGTGCGGGGATCGAGCCTGTGATCACTTGCTCGAACGGCGAGGTGAAAGACTTCAATGTGCTGGTCCTGGATGCCATCAAGGGCTATCGGATCACGTTTGACTGGTACCCGACCAATGACAGCGTGGCGCCGGTGGAGCTGCGGTTGTTCATTCGCACCAATGACCGGACCTTGAGCGAGACCTGGTTGTACCAGTATTTCCCGCCGGCGCCGGAGAAGCGTAAGTACACCTGACAGTAGGAGGTTGTCTGAGCGGGCCCCTTCGCGGGCAAGCCCACTCCCACATTTGATCGCATTCCATCAGGATGAATGAGGTCAACTGTGGGAGCGGGCTTGCCCGCGAAGACGGCTGAACAGGCAACAATTATCCCGGCACAGAAAAACAAAAGCCCCAGTCAACTCGACCGGGGCTTTTTGGTTTTACAGCCTCACTCAATCACGCAAATCCGACTCATGAGTCGGCTGCTCCCGATGGGTTGCCCGCTGATACTGAGCCGGCCAGATGGCCTTGCGCCCGCCCAGGTCGTCATCGGCATGCAGTGGCCAATACGGATCGCGCAACAGTTCCCGAGCCAGGAAGATGATGTCGGCCTGGCAGGTGCGCAATATGTGCTCGGCCTGAGCGGGTTCGGTAATCATGCCTACCGTGCCGGTGGCAATGCCCGACTCCTTGCGCACACGTTCGGCGAAGCGGGTCTGATATCCAGGCCCTGTGGGAATCTCGGCGTTGACCGCCGTACCACCCGACGACACGTCGATCAGGTCCACGCCCAACGCCTGAAGGCGCCGCGCCAGTTCGACGGTTTCATCGGGGTTCCAGCCGTCTTCCACCCAATCGGTGGCCGATACCCGCACAAACAGCGGCAGCTCCTCGGGCCATACCGCACGCACCGCCTCGGTGACTTGCAGCACCAGCCGAATTCTATTCTCGAATGAACCGCCATATTGATCGCGTCGCTGATTACTCAGGGGCGACAGGAACTGGTGCAACAGATAACCGTGAGCGGCGTGTATTTCCACCACTTTGAAACCGGCGGTCAGCGCTCTTTTGGCCGAGTCGACAAAGGCCTGGATGACCTCGGCGATCTGGCCTTCATCAAGCTGTCTGGGTTGGGTGTGCTGGGGATCGAAAGCGATTGGCGAAGGGCCGACCGGAACCCAGCCACCTTCATCGGGTTTGACGCTGCCATGCTTGCCCAGCCATGGTCGGTAAGTGCTGGCCTTGCGTCCGGCATGGGCCAACTGAATGCCGGCGACGGCGCCCTGAGCGGTGATGAAGCGGGTGATGCGTTGCAGGGGTTCGATCTGTTCGTCGTTCCACAGGCCGAGGTCATCGGCGGTGATCCGTCCGTCGGCCATGACCGCCGTGGCTTCGGTAAACACCAGGCCGGCGCCGCCGACAGCGCGGCTGCCAAGGTGGACCAGGTGCCAGTCATTGGCCAGGCCATCCACGCTTGAGTACTGGCACATTGGCGAGACCGCAATGCGGTTGAGCAAGGTCAATTGGCGAAGGGTATAGGGTTCAAGCAGCAGACTCATGGGGCACCTCTCGAATCAGTGGGCAGGCTCCAGGGTTCTGTTTGAAAGTCGACGAGTGACAGGAAAAAAAGCTGCAGCACCCGCCCCCGCGGGCAAAAAATTCGACAAGACGTCACAAGGATTATCAAGCAGTGCTTAGAGCCTAGTCGACATCGGGGGATGGTGGAGGGTTCAGATGAATTCGGTGTCAGGGAGATCGCTATCGCGGGCAAGCCCGCTCCCACAGGACTTGTGCAATCCCTGTGGGAGCGGGCTTGCCCGCGATGGGGTCAACGCGGTTCGATGTGGGCAATCATCAGCTGCACCGTCTCATTCCCGCGAAACTCGTTCAGGTCGAGCTTGTACGCCAATTCCACCCATTTGATGGTCGGATTCGGCCAGATGTCGCGGTCGATGCCAAAGGCAATGCCATCGAGTTTCACCGAGCCACATTCGCTTTTCAGCACCACCTTGAGGTGCCGCTCGCCGACGACGCGCTGCTCGACCAACTGGAACACCCCATGAAACAGCGGCTCCGGAAAGTGCTGCCCCCAGGGACCGGCATGACGCAGGGCACGGGCCAGTTCCAGGTGAAACTCCTCGACTGCCAGGGTGCCGTCCGACAGCAGCCGACCGGTCAGATCCTCTTCGCGCAATTGCCGACGGACTTCGGCATCGAAGGCTTCGGCGAACAACGGAAAATTCGCTTCCGGCAGCGTCAAGCCTGCCGCCATGGCATGGCCGCCGTATTTGCTGATCAGATTCGGATGCTGCGCCGCCACCACACTCAAGGCGTCGCGAATATGAAACCCCTGGACCGAACGCCCCGAGCCCTTGAGCAGGCCATCGCCGGCATCGGCAAAGGCGATGGTCGGACGGAAATAGCGTTCTTTCATTCGCGAGGCCAGGATGCCGATGACACCCTGGTGCCACTCGGGATCGAACAGGCACAAACCGAACGGCATCGATTCCACCGGCAAGTCCTTGAGCTGGGCCAGCGCCTCACGCTGCATGCCCTGCTCGATGGATTTGCGATCCTGGTTCATGCCGTCGAGCTGTGCGGCCATTTCACGCGCAAGTCCGACGTCTTCGGTGAGCAGGCATTCGATGCCCAGGCTCATGTCATCCAGCCGACCGGCGGCGTTCAGGCGTGGCCCGACAATGAACCCCAGATCGGTGGAGGTAATGCGCGCAGGGTCACGCTTGGCCACTTCGAGGATCGCCTTGATCCCCGGTCGGGCACGTCCGGCGCGAATGCGTTCCAGGCCCTGATGTACCAGAATCCGGTTGTTGGCATCCAGCGGCACCACGTCGGCGACGCTGCCGAGGGCCACCAGATCCAGTAACTCGCCGATATTCGGCTGCGGCGTGCTCGCGTACCAGCCGAGGCTGCGTAAACGCGCGCGCAAGGCCATCAACACATAGAAAATCACCCCGACACCGGCCAGCGCCTTGCTCGGGAACTCACAACCCGGCTGGTTGGGATTGACGATGGCATCGGCCAGCGGCAGCTCGTCGCCAGGCAAGTGGTGATCAGTGACCAGCACCTTGAGCCCGGCCTTTTTTGCCGCCGCCACGCCTTCGACGCTGGAGATGCCGTTATCCACGGTAATCAGCAGTTGAGGCTCGCGGGTCAGTGCGACTTCGACGATTTCCGGGGTCAGGCCGTAACCGTATTCGAAGCGGTTCGGCACCAGGTAGTCGACGTGTGCCGCGCCCAACAGCTGCAACCCCAACATGCCCACGGTACTGGCCGTGGCACCATCGGCGTCGAAGTCACCGACGATCAGAATCCGCTGACGCTGCTCCAGCGCCGCCACCAGCAAATCCACCGCGCCCTCGATGCCCTTCAGCCGCTGGAACGGAATCAGCCGCGCCAGGCTCTTGTCCAGCTCGGCTTCGGACTGTACGCCCCGCGCTGCGTACAGACGGGTCAGCAGCGGCGGCAGATCACCGAGGAATGGCAGGGTGTCGGGCAACAGGCGAGGTTCGATGCGCATGGGGTGAAAGGTGCTTCTCTTGGATAGGTGGGACAAAACCGGTTGATGCGGTACAGCGCAGATTGATCAGCCGCGTTCGCCGCTCAGCCATTGCAACTGCACTTCGTGCTGACCACGGTCGTCAGTGACGAAAATCGTCCCTTCGCTGATCATCACATCCCACTTGATCACGCGTGGCATGTCTTTGGCCAGGGTCTCCAGGACGTCCTGGGGTACCGCGGCGATGTGCACGTTTTTCAGGTTCTTGATCGCCGGGATCACTTTGCTTTCCCAGACGCGCAGGCTGCCGTAGGCCAGCAGGCTGGTGCGCTCGGTGCGGCGCGAGCACCAGGTCAGGCGATCGGCGTCCGGCTGGCCGACTTCGATCCAGTGCAGGACACGGTCATCCAGGCTCTTTTCCCACAGGGCTGGTTCATCGACGTCTGACAGACCGCGACCAAACGACAGCTGCTCGTTGTACCAGAAGGCGTAGGCCAGCAGCCGCACGGTCATGCGTTCTTCGGTTTCCGAAGGGTGACGGGCGATGGTCTGCTTAACGCTCTCGTAGACGCTGCGGTCGAGGTCGGTGAGGTTCAGTTCAAACTTGTAGGTCGTGGACGGCTGGGCCATGAACGGGCTTCTTGATACGTGGAAAGGCGGCAAGTCTAACCGATGCAACAGGCAATCAACGAATTGAAGGCGAATCAACCTTGGGCGGCTGACGCCGGGCTATGCTAAAACGCTCTACCGTTAAGCCTTTGTCCTACAGGATCCAGTATGCCGTTCACCGCCAAACCGCTCTCAGGTCTGAAAGTCATTGAATTGGGCACCTTGATCGCCGGGCCGTTTGCCTCGCGAATCTGCGGTGAATTCGGTGCCGAAGTGATCAAGATTGAATCCCCGGACGGTGGTGACCCCCTGCGCAAGTGGCGCAAGTTGTACGAAGGCACCTCGCTGTGGTGGTTCGTCCAGGCTCGCAACAAAAAGTCCCTGACGCTGAACCTCAAGCATCCGGACGGTCTGGCGATTTTGAAAAAGCTGCTCGGCGAAGCGGACATTCTGATCGAGAATTTTCGCCCCGGCGTCCTGGAAAAACTCGGCCTGGGCTGGGAAGTCCTGCACGCACTGAACCCGAAACTGGTGATGGTGCGTCTATCGGGATTCGGTCAGACCGGACCGATGAAGGATCAACCAGGGTTTGGCGCCGTCGGCGAGTCCATGGGCGGCCTGCGCTACATCACCGGTTTCGAAGACCGACCACCGGTGCGCACCGGCATCTCCATCGGCGATTCGATTGCCGCACTCTGGGGCGTGATTGGCGCGCTGATGGCCCTGCGTCATCGCGAAGTCAACGGTGGCCTGGGCCAGGTGGTCGATGTGGCGCTGTATGAAGCGATCTTCGCCATGATGGAAAGCATGGTCCCGGAGTTCGACGTATTCGGTTTCATCCGCGAACGCACCGGTAACATCATGCCCGGCATCACCCCCTCTTCGATCCACACCAGCGCCGACGGCAAACATGTGCAGATCGGTGCCAATGGCGATGCCATTTTCAAACGCTTCATGCTGCTCATTGGCCGGGAAGACCTGGCCAACGACCCGCTATTGGCCAGCAACGATGGGCGCGATAGCCGTCGCGACGAGATTTATGGGGTGATTGATCGCTGGGTCAACTCGCTGCCACTGGATGCCATCATCGAACAGTTGAATCAGGCTGATGTACCGGCCAGCAGGATCTTCAGTGCCGAAGACATGTTCAGCGATCCGCAGTACCTGGCCAGGGAAATGTTTCTCAAGGCCAAGCTGCCGGACGGCAAGGAGTTCAAGATGCCGGGGATCGTGCCGAAACTTTCAGAAACACCCGGCACATCGGAATGGGTCGGACCGCAGCTGGGCGAACACAATGCGCAGGTACTGAACGACCTTGGTTACGACAGGGAACAGATCGCAAAGCTGCGTGAAGACGGCGCCATCTAAGCTACAGCGCCTGTCTGCGCGGCTCATCAAACACTGCCTGTCGAGCGGCGGACGAACGCTGCGCGCATTCGCGGTTTTCCTCTTGCTGGCCAGCCAGGCTCAGTCGACGTGGGCGCAGCCCAAGGAAACCCTGGTCTGGCTGTTGCGCGACCTGCCACCGCTGATGATTTTCGAAGGCCCGGAAAAAGGCCAGGGCGTCATCGATCAACTGCTGCCGTTGCTGATCGCTCGCATGCCGCAATACGAACACACCCTGATGCGGGTCAATCGCGCTCGCGGCTTGCAAATGCTCCGCGAGCCGGCCCTCACGTGCGATGCGGCGCTGAACTGGAGCCAGGAACGCGCCAGCTGGATGGCGTTTTCCATCCCGGTCTTTCGGGCCATCAGTAATGGCCTGGCAGTGCGGCGCGTTGATCGGGAGCTACTGACGCCCTTTATCAAGGACGGCGAAGTGGACCTGGCAGCCCTGCTGGCCAGCGGCGACGAAAAGCTGGGAGTCATTGCCGAGCGCAACTACGGCGAGTACCTCGATGCACTGCTCAAACAAGCACCCGCCCATGCGCTGACGCTCCACTACGGCAACGACGCGTTGGGCAGCCTGTTACAGATGCAACGCCTGGGACGCTTGCGACTGCTGTTGGGGTACCGCTCGGAGATTCGCTACCAGGCCCGGCAGCAGGGGCTGGCGGAAGACGAATTGCAGTTCTACCCCATCCGCGGCACGGGCCGATACCTGTCCGGTTACATCGGCTGTACTGACACCCCTCAGGGCCGCCAGGCCATCGTCGAGATCAACCAACTGCTGCGCGACCTGCCCCACGAGCGCTTGAGCGAGGCCTATGCCGCCTGGCTGGACCCGGACAGTCGCAGCGACTACCTGGAAGCCAGCAAGGCATTTTTCAGCCAGCAGGCCGGGCAATGACAAATCGCGGACAAAAAGAAACCCCGAGAAGTGGGGAGACGACTCGGGGTTAAACGTGGCCTACATAAAGACCAGTAACAGCAAGCTACAAGCACCGGAGCACAATGCTTGATCCTGCTGTTACATACTCAGACCGACCTTGGAGCAGGAAGGTTCCCACAAAAGACAATTTCATTTTCGGCTGGCCAGGGACTTGCCCTGAGCAGCATTGCGTAACGCTGCGATAACGCAGGGCTCCAGACGTCCTTCGGCAATCAGCACATCGCGATGCAATCCGTCGACCACATCCGTCAGCTGACGCTTATCGGTCAACTGTGCCTGGTTGAATTCCCGTTCGACCACAATGGCGCCAGTCGAATTTTTCAGGGTCACCAGGCATTTGCCCTGGGGTCCCGATGGGGTCAACGTCACCTGATACGGGCTCAGAGCCTCACCGAGCAATAGACTGATACTTTCCATCTCGATCACCACTCAATAGTCCGAAAACAAAGTGCCTGGGGCGTGTCCACTGTAAATGACCACTAGGCCCGGGGGAAAGTTCTGGATGCCGATTGCAGACGCATCGGCGTCACTGGTTGATGGAGCATGCATGGCGAAGATGACAAAGACAAAACAGAGGGCGCAGATCCATGGTTGAAGCAAAGCAACGGCAGGATCAAAAGATCAAAAGATCAAAAGATCGCAGCCTCGCTTCGCTCGACAGCTCCTACAGGGGGGTGTGGTCGCCGCATGGACGCCGGGGCAGAAGCGCGCACGTGCAAAGATAGCCGCCTCACGTCTGCTTTTTACACTTGCCGATATCGCTCCATCCACCCAACAGACCGCGCAACTTGCCGTCTGCACTGTAAAGCGGCACCGTCCACTGGTAAATATCCCTGGGCCCACTCTTGAATAACAACTGGCACAGGCTGAAGCTCGTCTTGCGAGTACCCAGTTGCGCCATCAACTCGGCATGCAGCCGTTCGGCAGTCTCCCTGGGCAAGGTATCGAGTTCGATCAATTGCCGTCCCTTGACCTGGTCGAAACGAGTCGACAAGCTTTCTTCATAACTTTTGTTGCACATGATCAACCGTCCTTCCAGATCACGAACGAACATCGGATCGGGCATGGCGTCCATCAATGCATGCTGAAAGGCCAACTGATCACGAAGGTCTGTCTCGGCCTCCAGATGCTGCTGGATCAGGGTCCTGCGCCGGCGACTCCAGAATATCGAAAGTGCGAATATGCCGACCGCCAACATGCCCCACCAGCCCCACTGCGTGAGCCGCTGCCAGGCAGTGGGCGCTTGTACCGGAGCACTTCCAGTGGACCATTTCAGGCGAATGGCGCGTAACTCCGCAGGCGCAAACGCTGCAAGCGCCTTGTTGAGGATGCTTAACAACTGCGGCTGGCCTTTGCCTACCGACAGATAATCGGCGGTCCAGTGCCCTTCCACCACTTGCCCGACCTCGAGCTGTCCCGACGGGTAAAACTGCGCCGCGATTTCATTTTCAATCGTGGCATAGGCCTCGCCGCTTACGACCAGCGCCCGGGCCTCGGCGTAGGTCTTGACCGAACGCAATTCGATGGCTGGATAGTCACGGCGAATCATGGATTCAAGCGCATGCCTGGCCGGCAGCACCAACACTTGCTGTGACAGTTGCCGCAGAGATTCTACCGGTGGCTCCCCTACCCGCCCGACCAATACCCAACCTGCGCCACCGAACGCATGGCTGAAATCCAGAAACGCCTTGCGCTCGTCATTCATCGACAGCGTCGTACTCATATTCGCCGCGCCACTTTCCAGTTGCTCCAGCATTTGCTCGGTGGAAAACATCTCTTCATACACAAATTGCAGCCCGGTCATGGCGCTGATGCGATTGAGCACATCGTTGTACAACCCGCTCCACTGACCGTACTCGTCCTTGAACAGATACAGCGGGAAGTGCTTCGACGCGACGATGACTCGCGGGTGCTCGGCGATCCATTGTCGCTCCTGAGCATTCAGTCCGATCGTCGTGCCTGCGCCCTTGGGATCAGGTGTCGCCAGATGCGTCGCCATCACCCAATGCGCAACGCCGATGGCGCTGAGCAAAAACATCCAGCACGTGACTGGTTTCAATCCTCTGAAAAATAGCATTGTCCCTTCCTTGGTCACCGAATCACCTGTCCTTGATGGGCGATTCTTCATGTAGAAACACGGCAAGTGTGACACCCGGAAACGCGAAAGCCCGTCGGGAGACGGGCTTTATATGTGACAGCTTATGCCGGTTACAGGGGCTTGCCGCGGTTGCCATGCTGACTGACAAAGGCTTGCACGGCTTTCAGGTCATTCGGCAAAACGGTGCAGCGCTCATCTCGCTCAAACAAATCAGCAAGATGTACAGGCAGTTCAAGCGCTTTTCCTACACCGGCTTTTTCCACGGCGTCCGGGAATTTGACCGGGTGGGCCGTGCCCAGGATCACCATCGGAATATCCAGGCTGCGCCGGCATTCGCGCGCGGCCTTGACGCCAATGGCTGTGTGCGGATCCAGCAGCTCACCGGTCTGCTCGTAGACTTCGGCGATGGTTTCGCAGGTTTGAGCGTCATCCACGGCCAGGGAGTCGAACAGCTTGCGGGCTTCGGTCCAGCGTTCCTGTTCGACGCTGAAACCACCACCCTGCTTGAAGTTGTCCATCAGGCCGGCAATTGCCGCGCCGTTGCGACCGTGCAGGTCGAACAACAGACGTTCGAAGTTCGACGAGACCATGATGTCCATGGACGGCGACAGCGTGGCGTGCAGGGTTTCCTTGACGTACTGATTACCGCTCATGAAGCGGTGCAGGATGTCGTTGCGGTTGGTGGCGACGATCAACTGGTTGATCGGCAGGCCCATGTTGCGTGCCAGGTAGCCGGCGAAGATGTCACCGAAGTTGCCGGTCGGCACCGAGAACGATACCGAGCGGGCTGGGCCGCCCAACTGCAGGGCCGCGTGGAAGTAGTAAACGATCTGGGCCATGATCCGCGCCCAGTTGATCGAGTTCACCGCTACCAGGCGCGTGCCCTTGAGGAAGCTCTGGTCGGCGAAGCTGGCCTTGACCATTTCCTGGCAGTCATCGAAGTTGCCTTCGATGGCGATGTTGTGGATGTTCTCGCCGAAAATGGTGGTCATCTGGCGACGCTGCACTTCGGACACGCGGTTGTGCGGGTGCAGGATGAAGATGTCGACGTTTTCGCAGTGCTTGCAGCCTTCGATGGCAGCCGAACCGGTATCACCGGAGGTGGCGCCGACGATCACCACGCGCTCGCCGCGCTTTTCCAGCACGTAGTCGAGCAGGCGACCGAGCAGTTGCAGGGCGAAGTCCTTGAACGCCAGGGTCGGGCCGTGGAACAGCTCCAATACCCATTCGTTGCCGTTCAGCTGACGCAATGGTGCCACGGCGTTGTGCGAGAACACGCCGTAAGTCTCTTCGAGAATCTTTTTGAAATCGGCGTCGGGGATGCTGCCAGTCACGAACGGGCGCATCACCCGAAAGGCCAGTTCGTGATACGGCAGGCCAGCCCAGGAAGCGATTTCTTCCTGGGTGAAACGAGGCAGGCTTTCCGGCACGTACAGGCCGCCGTCAGTGGCCAAACCTGCCAGCAGGACGTCTTCGAAATTCAGGGCCGGTGCCTGGCCGCGGGTACTGATATAGCGCATAGGGGCAAACCTTCGGTTTGAGCTACAAGTTGCAAGCTACAAGCTACAAGTTAACGGCCAAACTGCCTTTAACTTGCCGCTTGAAGCTTGCCGCTTGCCGCTGTTTCAATTCAAGTGTTCGACACGGATCCGTACGACCGGACCGACCACGCCAGCCAAGGCTTCCAGGGCGGCGATCGCGTCGTTCATGCGCTGTTCAAGCACACGGTGAGTCAACAGAATCATCGGCACCAGGCCGTCGTGTTCTTCGACTTCCTTCTGCATGATCGATTCGATGTTGATGCCACGCTCCGACAAGATGCTCGCCACCTGGGCCAACACGCCCGGATGGTCCTTGGCCTGAATGCGCAGGTAGTAGGAGCTTTCGCAGGCTTCGATCGGCAGGATCGGGTGAGCCGACAGCGAATCCGGCTGGAAGGCCAGGTGCGGCACGCGGTTTTCCGGGTCGGAGGTCATGGCGCGAACCACGTCCACCAGGTCGGCGATCACCGACGAAGCTGTCGGCTCCATGCCAGCGCCCGCGCCGTAGAACAGGGTCGAACCGGCAGCGTCACCGTTGACCATCACCGCGTTCATCACGCCGTTGACGTTGGCAAGCAGGCGATCAGCCGGGATCAGCGTCGGGTGCACGCGCAGTTCAATGCCGGCAGAAGTGCTGCGTGCCACGCCGAGGTGCTTGATGCGATAACCCAGCGCTTCGGCGTAGTTCACGTCAGCGGTGGTCAACTTGGTGATGCCTTCGGTGTAAGCCTTGTCGAATTGCAGCGGGATACCGAACGCGATGGACGCGAGGATCGTCAGCTTGTGGGCTGCGTCGATGCCTTCGACGTCGAAAGTCGGATCGGCTTCAGCGTAACCCAGGGCTTGCGCCTCGGCCAGTACGTCTTCGAAGGTCCGGCCCTTTTCGCGCATTTCGGTAAGGATGAAGTTACCGGTGCCGTTGATGATGCCGGCCACCCAGTTGATACGGTTGGCGGACAGGCCTTCGCGGATCGCCTTGATCACCGGAATGCCACCGGCCACGGCCGCTTCGAACGCGACGATCACACCCTTCTCGCGAGCCTTGGCGAAAATCTCATTACCGTGAACGGCGATCAGTGCCTTGTTCGCGGTGACCACATGCTTGCCATTCTCGATGGCCTTGAGTACCAGCTCACGGGCAACGGTGTAGCCGCCCACCAGCTCTATGACGATGTCGATCTCAGGGTTCGTGGCCACTTCGAACACATCGTTGGTAATCGCAATACCGGTCGTTTGGAACTGAGGCTTTGGCGTGCGCATGGCAATTTGTGCCACTTCGATTCCACGCCCGGCACGACGAGCAATTTCCTCGGCGTTGCGCTGAAGTACGTTGAAGGTACCGCCACCGACGGTCCCTAACCCACAGATGCCTACTTTGACCGGTTTCACTGTGAACTCCCCATAAAACGGCCGACTCGAGGCCGGCCGTGAAAACAACCGCATAGTCGCGGTTCTCTATTAATGGTCAGGCGGATGACCGCCCGACCATGATCGTCAAAGGCTGACCGTGACGATACGAACTTTATTTCGCACCCAGTGCCAGTTTGGCGACTTGTGGCGCTGGCTGGTAGCCCGGAATGACCTGGCCATCAGCCAAAACGATGGCCGGTGTGCCGTTCACGCCGATCGACTGACCGAGGGCGAACTGTTTGGAAACCGGGTTATCGCACTTGGCGGCCTTGATCTCCTTGCCATCGACCATTTTGTCCATGGCGGCCTTCTTGTCTTTCGAGCACCAGACCGCTTGCAGCTGTTCGTCACCCGGCGACCCCAGGCCCTGGCGCGGGAACGCCACGTAGCGCACTTCGATGCCGCGCTTGTTCAGCTCAGGCACTTCGGCGTGCAGTTTGTGGCAATACGGGCAAGTGGTATCGGTGAACACGGTGATGTGCGATTTGGTTTCGCCGATCGCCGGGTAAACCACGGTTTCCGCTACCGGAATCGCGTTGACCAGCTTGGACACGCCCAGGCGTTCGGTCTTCTCGGTCAGGTTGACCGGCTTGCCGTCCTTGAGCTGGAACATGTAGCCCTGAACCACGTATTGGCCATCGGCGCTGGCGTAGAGCACGCGGCTGCCTTGAAGCCTGACTTCGTACAGACCTGGCAGGGGACTGGCGGAGATGCTTTCTACCGGGACTTCGAGCTGGAGGTTTTCCAGGCTTTTACGAATGGCTTTGTCGGCCGCGTCATCGGCGACGGCAAAGGTGCTGACCAACGCAATGGCTGCGGCGGCGAAAATCTGGGTCAGACGCATGAGAACTCCTGAAGGCGGACAAATGGGACGATCAGAACGCCCGTGCCGAAACACCGGGTCATAATCGCCCATCGTGCAAACCGGCAAAGCCTACCACATAAGGCCCCTGTGGCCGAATGCGCCTGACGCAAGACATTGGGACAGCGCAATTCACTGTGGGAGCGAGCTTGCTCGCGATTGCGGTGTGTCAGTCGGCACATCTTTTACGGACACACCGCAATCGCGAGCAAGCTCGCTCCCACCAAAAGCAGATTGCAGACAGGTCAGCCGCGCGGGTGGTGTTTGGCGTGCAGGTCCTGCAATCGGGCGCGGGCGACGTGGGTGTAGATCTGGGTGGTGGACAAATCGCTGTGGCCCAGCAGCATCTGCACCACCCGCAGGTCGGCGCCGTGGTTGAGCAGGTGCGTGGCGAAGGCGTGACGCAGCGTGTGTGGCGACAGCGACTTGCCGATCCCGGCGACCTTGGCCTGGTGCTTGATCCGGTGCCAGAAGGTCTGGCGGGTCATCTGCTCGCCGCGCTGACTGGGGAACATGACATCACTCGGACGCCCGCCCAGCAGCTCGTTACGGCCATCGCGCAGGTAGCGTTCGACCCAGACGATCGCCTCCTCGCCCATCGGCACCAGTCGCTCCTTACTACCCTTGCCCATCACCCGCAGCACGCCCTGGCGCAGATTGACCTGCTCCAGGGTCAGGCTGATCAGCTCCGTCACCCGCAAACCGCAGGCATACAGCACTTCGAGCATGGCGCGGTCGCGCTGGCCGATGGCTTCGCTCAAGTCCGGTGCCTTGAGCAGCGCCTCCACATCGGCTTCCGACAGGGATTTGGGCAATGGCCTGCCGAGCTGAGGCATATCGACGCGCAAGGTCGGATCGACAGCGATCAGCTTTTCCCGCAGCAAATAGCGATAGAAGCCACGCACGCCAGAGAGAAATCGCGCGGTGGAGCGGGGTTTGTAGTTTTGCTCCAGACGCCAGGCCAGGTGATCGAGGATCAACTCGCGCCCGGCATTGATCAGCTCCAGGCCTTTCTCCTGCAACCAGCCGTTGAACAGGGCCAGGTCGCTGCGATAGGCGTCGCGGGTGTTGTCGGACAGGCCTTTTTCCAGCCATAACGCGTCGAGGAACTGGTCTATCAAGGGATGATCGATGGCGGGCATAAAGGCTCAGGTGACTGGAAAACTGTCGGTAAGTCTTTCATAGACTGCTGGGGCTTTACAGAACCTGATGTCAACGCGTTGCCTGGTAGATCGATTCGCGGGCAAGCCACGCTCCCACAAGTAAATCGCAGGCAACAAAAAAGCAGCCCGCAGGCTGCTTTTTTCTGCATCGGAAGCTGGACTTAAGCCAGTTTTTCCTTGATGCGAGCTGCTTTACCGGACAGGTCACGCAGGTAGTACAGCTTGGCTTTACGTACGTCACCGCGACGTTTAACGGCCATGCTGTCGATTTGCGGGCTGTAGGTCTGGAAAGTACGCTCTACGCCAACACCGTTGGAGATTTTACGCACGGTGAAAGCACTGTTTACGCCGCGGTTACGCTTGGCGATAACAACACCTTCGAACGCTTGCAGACGCGAACGGTCGCCTTCCTTCACTTTCACCTGAACGACAATGGTGTCGCCCGGGGCAAAGGTAGGGATCTCTTTGGTCATCTGCTCTGCTTCGAGTGCAAGGATGATTTTGTTAGTCATGCTGTGCTCCTAAGGTAAATCGTCGGATCTACCATCGATACGTTGTTAACTATCGTCCCGCTCGCGGATGTATTCCTCGAGCAGCTTCTTCTCTTCTCCAGAAAGCGAGCGGCTTTCCAGAAGATCGGCGCGTCGTTCAAAGGTCCGACCAAGGGACTGCTGTAAACGCCAACGCCGGATATGCGCGTGATTGCCACTTAGCAATACGTCGGGAACACGCTGATCCGCATACACCTCCGGTCGGGTGTAGTGCGGGCAATCCAGCAAACCATCCGTAAAGGAATCTTCCTCGGCGGAGTCCGCATGCCCTAAAGCTCCAGGCAGCAGTCGTGTAACCGCATCGATCAGGACCATCGCCGGCAGCTCGCCGCCAGACAGTACATAGTCGCCAATCGACCACTCTTCATCGACATGAGCTTCAATAAAACGCTCGTCAATGCCTTCATAGCGGCCGGCAATCAGGATCAATGCATCCAGATTCGCCAACTCGCGTACCGCCGACTGAGTCAGTTGACGGCCTTGGGGGGACAGGTAAATCACCTTCGCCGCCTCCCCGGCTGCTGCCTTGGCCTGAACCAGAGCATCTTCCAGGGGCTTGATCTTCATCACCATGCCCGGGCCACCGCCAAACGGGCGATCGTCCACAGTGTGATGTCGATCCGTCGTGTAGTCTCGCGGATTCCAACAGGTGAGCTGCAACAGCCCCTGTTTCACCGCCCGACTGGTGATGCCGTACTCGCTGATGGCGGAGAACATCTCGGGAAACAAACTGATCACTTCTACGCGCAGGTTAGCCACGTTTAGAAGTCCGCATCCCATTCCACCTTCATCTCGCCTGCGGCAAGGTCGACGGCCAACACGCATTGCTCCGTATAGGGCAACAGGCGTTCGCGATCATCCAGGCTGCCAGCGCAAGGCTTGACCACCATTACATCATTGGCGCCGGTTTCCAGAAGATGATCGATTTTCCCGAGCAATTGCCCGAGTTGATCAATAACCTTCAGACCTTCCAGCTGGTACCAGTAGTACTCGCCGTCGGTCAATTCAGGGAACAGGTTGCGCGGCACGCAGATCTCATAACCGGCCAGAAGACGAGCTTCTTCACGATCATCAAGACCCTTGAGCTTTGCGACCAGGAATTTGTCATTCCCGCGTCCGCTGACCAGCTCGACCTGTTTCACATCGCCTTCGCGCTTGAGCGTCCAGGTTTTGTACTGCAACAGGTTTTCAGTCGGATCAGTAAAGGAATAAACCTTCACTTCGCCGCGAACGCCATGAACAGAATAAATCTTGCCGATAACGATCAAATCATCAGCAATGGCTGGCGTCGCGTTCATATTGCTCAGGCCGCAGCCTTAGATGCATCCTTCAACAACTGAGCTACGCGCTCAGAAGGTTGTGCACCAACGCTCAGCCAGTAGGCTACGCGCTCTTGGTTCACGGACAGACGAACTTCTTGACCACGAGCAACAGGGTTGAAGAAACCAACCTGTTCCTTGTGCGAACCGTCGCGCGGGTTGCGGCTGTCGGTTACGGTCAAGTGGTAAAACGGGCGCTTTTTGGAGCCGCCAAGGGCAAGACGGATTGTTAGCATGTGAACATCGTTCCTGTAGTCGGTGCTGCAAATCTAAAGGCACAGCGGGCATAGGTGCCCGAAAGGCCGCATATTCTAAGGAATATCCGGACTTTTGCAAATGTCTTTTTCCGACGGCCTTTCGGTCGTCATCCAGATTTGCTATAGAGCCGTCGTTGAAAACGGCCAGTCAGCTCCCGCCAAGTGCGGGTTTGCTGGAGTTCCCACATTGCTGTGGGCAGCGCAAGAGCAAGCCCTTGCGCAGATTCTTTACATTTTCGGCATGCCGCCGCCGGGCAACATACCGCCCATGCCGCGCATCATTTTGGCCATTCCGCCTTTTGCGGAGAATTTCTTCATCATCTTCTGCATCTGCTTGTGTTGCTTGATCAAGCGACCGATGTCCTGCACCTGGGTGCCGGAACCCATGGCGATCCGACGTTTGCGCGAACCGCTGATCAGCTCAGGGTCGCGGCGCTCGGCCGGGGTCATGGAATTGATGATGGCTTCCATCTGCTTGAATTGCTTCTCTGCCGCGCCCTGGGCATTGCCCATTTGCGCCAGGTTCACACCGCCGATGTTCGGCAGTTTGTCCATGAGGCCACCGAGGCCGCCCATGTTTTTCATCTGTTGCAGCTGATCGCGGAAGTCTTCGAGGTCGAAGCCCTTGCCCTTCTTCAGCTTCTTGGCCAGCTTGTCGGCCTTGTCCTTGTCGAGGGTCTGCTCGGCCTGCTCGATCAGGCTGAGCACGTCGCCCATGCCGAGGATGCGCGACGCGATACGCTCAGGGTGGAACGGTTCGAGGGCTTCGCTCTTCTCGCCCATACCGATGAACTTGATCGGCTTGCCGGTGATGGCACGGACCGACAGGGCGGCACCGCCACGGGCGTCGCCGTCGACCTTGGTCAGGATCACACCGGTCAGCGGCAGCGCGTCGCCAAAGGCCTTGGCCGTGTTGGCGGCATCCTGTCCGGTCATGGCGTCGACCACGAACAGGGTTTCCACCGGGTTGATCGCGGCATGCAGCGCCTTGATCTCGCCCATCATCTCTTCATCGATGTGCAGGCGACCGGCGGTATCGACGATGACCACGTCGATGAATTTCAGTTTCGCTTCTTTAATAGCCGCTTGCGCGATCTCGACCGGCTTCTGGCTCAGGTCGGACGGGAAGAAGGTAACACCGACTTCACCGGCAAGCATTTCCAGCTGTTTGATCGCCGCCGGACGGTAAACGTCCGCGGAGACGACCATGACCGACTTTTTCTTGCGCTCTTTAAGGAAGCGCGCGAGTTTGCCGGCGGTGGTGGTTTTACCCGCCCCCTGCAAACCGGCCATCAGCACGACGGCAGGCGGCACGGCACTCAGGTTCAAATCTTCGTTGGCCGCGCCCATCAGGCTTTCGAGTTCGGCCTGGACAATCTTCACGAAGGCCTGGCCCGGCGTCAGGCTGCGCGACACCTCGGTGCCGACGGCGCGTTCCTTGACCGAGTTGACGAAGTCTTTGACCACCGGCAAGGCGACGTCGGCTTCGAGCAACGCCATGCGCACTTCACGCAGGGTGTCTTTGATGTTGTCCTCGGTCAGCTTGGCCTTGCCGGTGACATGGCGCAGCGTCTGCGAGAGACGGTCGGTTAAGTTTTCAAACATTGCGCGATCCTTTCAGGCCCTGTGTAGACCGGGATAATGGCGGCCCAGACCGGAATCAACATGTGCTCGGCGAGCCTGCGGCGTGGGCAGGTCGCGGATTATAGCGAAGACTGCGTCTGGCGGACACCTCGCACTTTCGTGACGCGTGGGTTCTATGCCAAACTCAGCGCCTTTCGGGCTTGCCTAACAGGATTTATGCTCCCCTTGTCACCCAGTTTGCTTACCACTCTCGCCGCCGCCTGCTTGTATGCCGCTGCGACCCTCTATCAGGGCACTCGTCTGGCCACCGGCGCCAAGGCGAACAAGCGCCTGCTGGTCACGCTCGGCGTGCTGGCCGTGCTGGCCCATGGCGCCAGCCTGTTCACCCATCTGTTGACGCCGATCGGCCTGGGCCTGGATTTTTTCAGCGCCGCCAGCCTGATCGCCGCGGCGGTCATTGCCCTGACCCTGCTGGCCTGCTCGCGGATTCCGGTGGAGAACCTGCTGATATTGCTGTTCCCGCTGGGCCTGGCGACCGTGTTGCTCGCGCAGTTCGCCCCCGCCGGCACGGTGCAGATCATCGACGAGGAGCCAGGCATCCTCGCCCACATCCTGCTGTCGATCCTCGCCTACGGCATGTTCACCATTGCGGTGTTCCAGGCGTTGCTGTTGCTGGTTCAGGACCATCAACTCAAGCACAAACACCCGTCCGGGCTGATCAAGAACTTTCCGCCGCTGCAAACCATGGAAAGCCTGCTGTTCGGCTTCCTCTGGGCGGGCTGGACCCTGTTGTCGTTGTCGCTGATCTCCGGCTGGCTGTTCGTCGACAACCTGTTCGCCCAGCACCTGGTGCACAAGACCTTGCTGGCGTGCCTGGCCTGGATTGTCTTCAGCGTGCTGCTCTGGGGCCGCAACCGCCTGGGCTGGCGCGGACACAAGGCCATTCGCTGGACCCTCGCCGGTTTCTGCCTGCTGATGCTGGCGTACTTCGGCAGCAAGCTGGTCCGTGAATACATCCTGCACATCTGACGGGCGGCATTAATGGACGAATTGCCCATAGGGCCGATGCTTGCAGTCATGGCCCTGCTGATTTTATGGTCGGGGCTGTTTACCGCCATCGAAGCGGCGCAACAATATTTGCTGGCCCAGCGCACCGCCTCGCGCTCCAGCGACAAACCCGTGGCGAAACTAAACTTCCCGCTGAACAGCCTGATCCTCTGCAACACCCTGTGCCGCGCGCTGGTGGTGGTCATCAGCACGTTGCTGGCGATTTTTACCTGGGCCGAGAACGGTCCATGGGTCGCTTGCGTCGGGGCCGGCGCCATCCTGCTGGTGTTCGCCGACTACCTGCCACGCACCCTCGCCGTTCGCTACCCGGACGCGGTCCTGGCGCTGGGCAACACCTTGCTTGGCGCACCACTGAAAATCATCTACCCGGCCGCCTGGCTGCTCAATGGCATCAGCCAGTTGCTGATGCGACCGTTCGCCCGCAAAGCCAACGTGGTGCAACAGAGCGAAGACGAAGCGCCGAACGATAGACACGACGATCACGAACACGCCGTTTGCCGCCCGCACCCGCTCTCGGGTATCCACGCGCTGGACAACATCACGGTCAACGACATTCTGGTTCCGCGCAGTGACGTCGACGGGATCAACCTCGACGACTCCCTCCCGGACATCATCGAACAACTGCGCTACAACAAACGCACGCGCCTGCCGGTGTTCCATAGCGATATCAACCAGGTCGAAGCGGTGCTCAACACCCGGCAGATCCGCCACTTGCTGCCCGACGGCAGCCTGACCCTGGAATCGCTGCTGGCGGCCAGTCACGAGCCGTACTTCGTGCCTGAAAGCACACCGCTGCAACTGCAATTGCTTAATTTCCACAAACAGCAGCGACGCCTGGGCATGGTGGTCGACGAGTACGGCGAAGTGCTCGGCATCGTGACCCTGGAAGACATTCTCGAAGAAATCGTCGGCGAGTTCGAAAGCCAGCACAGCCTGGATAACCCGCATATCCATCCCCAGGCAGATGGACGCCTGGTGATCGATGGCGCGGCGTCGATTCGCGATCTGAACAAGAGCCTCGGCTGGCACCTGCCCAGTGATGGCCCGAAAACCCTCAACGGCTTGGTCACCGAGGCGCTGGAGACGATTCCCGAGCGCGCGGTGTGCCTGAAGATCGGGCGGTATCGGCTGGAAATCCTCGAAACCGAGGACAACCGCGTTACGCGCGTGTTGATCTGGCATACCAGTACCCTCCCAGCCACTGTGCCCATTCGTTAGATTGTAAAAAGATCGCAGCCTGCGGCAGCTCCTACATCTGGAATGCGTTCCCCTGTAGGAGCTGCCGCAGGCTGCGATCTTTTCGGGGTTCCCACCCTTGTTGAATCGTTAGCCACCTTCCTATAATCGATCCGCTTACCCAAGCCCCGCCCCACCCCCTGTGCTATCCGCACGCTGCGTTAAAACCCACATCCCTGGGTGTTCGACCATAATAATTCGCTCCACTGGGGCACATGACTGTCAGGGATAACCGCATGACGACCAGCACGACTTACAACGGCACCACGCCTGCGCAACCGACGAACTCCGCCACCCGGGTGGCCACCGCGAGCTTCATCGGTACCGCCATCGAATTCTACGACTTCTACGTCTATGCCACCGCGGCAGCGCTGGTGATCGGCCCGGTGTTCTTTCCGCAGACCTCCGGCACCGCGCAGATGCTGTCGGCGTTCCTGACCTTCGGTATCGCCTTCCTGGCCCGACCGCTGGGTTCGGCGCTGTTCGGCCACTTCGGTGACCGCATCGGGCGCAAATCGACCCTGGTGGCCTCCCTGCTGCTGATGGGCGTATGCACCACGCTGATCGGCGTACTGCCGGGTTACGACAGCATCGGGGCCTGGGCGCCGATCCTGCTCTGCTTGCTGCGCTTCGGCCAGGGCCTGGGATTGGGGGGTGAATGGGGCGGCGCAGCGCTACTGGCGACGGAGAACGCGCCCAAAGGCAAGCGCGCCTGGTTCGGCATGTTCCCGCAGCTCGGCCCTTCGATCGGCTTTCTCGCGGCCAACGGACTGTTCCTGACCCTCGCCATGACCCTGGACGACGAACAGTTTCGTTCGTGGGGCTGGCGGATTCCGTTCCTGCTCAGTGCCGCGCTGGTGATGGTCGGGCTGTACGTGCGCCTCAAGCTCCACGAAACGCCGGTGTTCGCCAATGCCATGGCTCGCCAGGAACGGGTGAAGATTCCGCTGGTGGAGCTGTTAAGCCAATACTGGGCGCCCATGCTGTTGGGTGCCGGGTCGATGGTGGTGTGTTACGCGCTGTTCTACATCTCGACCGTGTTTTCGTTGAGCTATGGCGTGTCGACACTCGGCTACACCCGCGAAACCTTCCTTGCGCTGTTGTGCTTCGCGGTCCTGTTCATGGCCGCGGCTACGCCATTGTCGGCCTGGGCCAGCGACCGTTACGGGCGCAAACCGGTGCTGATCATCGGTGGCGTGCTGGCGATTCTGTCCGGATTCCTGATGGAACCGCTGCTGACCCAAGGGTCAACGTGGAGTGTGGCGCTGTTCCTGTGCATCGAGTTGTTTCTGATGGGCGTGACCTTCGCGCCGATGGGGGCGCTGCTGCCGGAGCTGTTTCCGACTCATGTGCGTTATACCGGGGCATCGGCAGCCTACAACCTCGGCGGGATCGTCGGGGCCTCGGCGGCGCCGTTCTTTGCGCAGAAACTGGTGGCGATGGGGGGGCTGAGTTATGTCGGCGGGTATGTGTCGGGGGCGGCGGTGTTGAGCTTGATAGCGGTGTTGTGCCTGAAGGAGACGCGTCACAACGATCTGAATCGGGTGGCCTGACAGGCCGCCATCGCGGGCAAGCCCGCTCCCACAAGATCTTCGGTGGGTCACAAATTTTGTGCACACCCGAAAACCCTGTGGGAGCGGGCTTGCCCGCGATGGCCGCGCCTCGGTTTACAGCTCTACAACAACAGCCTGAGAAGCGCGGGTAGCCTTGGCACGAGCCGCTTCAATCGACTCATCCCGCGCCAACGCCACCCCCATCCGACGCTGACCATTGACCTCAGGCTTGCCGAACAGGCGCAACGCCGTGTCCGGCTCGCTCAACGCAGCGCCCAGGTTGGCGAAAGCGGTCTGGGTCGATTGCCCTTCCACCAGAATCACCGCCGAAGCCGAAGGCCCGAACTGACGGATCAACGGAATCGGCAGGCCCAGGATCGCCCGTGCATGCAGGGCGAACTGCGACAGGTCCTGGGAAATCAGGGTCACCAGACCGGTGTCATGCGGGCGCGGCGACACTTCGCTGAACCACACCTGATCGCCCTTGATGAACAGCTCGACACCAAACAGACCACGGCCACCCAAGGCTTCAGTAACCGCTTTGGCCACGCGCTCGGATTCCGCCAGGGCCACCGGGCTCATGGCCTGTGGTTGCCAGGATTCCTGGTAGTCGCCCTTCTCCTGGCGATGGCCGACGGGCGCGCAGAACGTCGTGCCGCCAACGTGACGCACGGTCAACAGGGTAATTTCGTAGTCGAAGTCGATGAAGCCTTCGATGATCACCCGACCTTTACCGGCACGGCCGCCTTCTTGAGCGTAATCCCACGCGGTTTTCACGTCATCGGCGCTGCGCAGCAGGCTCTGGCCCTTGCCCGAGGAACTCATGACCGGTTTGACCACACAGGGGAAACCCAAGTCTTCGATAGCCTTGCTGTAATCTTCGAAGGTGTCGGCGAAATGGTACGGCGAGGTCGGCAGATCCAGCTCTTCGGCGGCCAGGCGACGGATGCCTTCGCGGTTCATGGTCAGCTGCGTGGCGCGCGCAGTCGGGATCACGGTGAAGCCTTCGGCTTCCAGCTCGACCAGGGTCGCGGTGGCGATGGCTTCGATTTCCGGCACGATGAAGTGCGGCTTCTCGGCCTCGATCACGGCACGCAGGGCAGCGCCGTCGAGCATGTTGATCACGTGACTGCGATGCGCAACCTGCATGGCCGGCGCGTTGGCATAGCGATCCACGGCAATCACTTCAACGCCCAGGCGTTGCAGCTCGATCACCACTTCCTTGCCCAACTCACCACAGCCACACAGCAAGACGCGGGTCGCGGTTGGCGACAATGGAGTTCCGATACGGGTCATCTCAGGTCCTCTATGGAGCGGATCATCGAGGGTTGCAGCGAAAGCGCGCTTCCCATGGGGAGAAAGCGCGGCATTTTACATGAACCGCAGGGTTTGGCTTCAGCTGACGATCAGCCAAACCCAAGATCAAAAGATCGTCCGAACGCGGCCCGAACCTGCGGCAGCTCCTACATAGGATTGCGTACACCTTGCAGGAGCTGCCGCAGGCTGCGATCTTTTGATGTTATGGACCCGGGGTTTTGCCGATCATCCAGAGCAACCCACTCGACTTGGCCCGCTCATGACACAAGCCCAACACCTTGCGGCGCTCCTCGTTGTCCATCCGGCTCCAGCGCGTGATCTCTTCCACCGTGCGCTGGCACCCGGTGCAGATGTCATCGTCGTCCAGTGCGCAGATATTCACACAGGGCGATCGGACCGGGCGTTCGGGGGTGTTCATTGTTCCTGCTCAGCCAGATCGCGGGCGTAACGCTGAGCGTTATGCACGTAGTGAGCGGCACTGGCCTCCAGCATCTGCTTCTGCGCTTCGGTCAACTCGCGCACCACCTTGCCGGGCGACCCCATGACCAACGAGCCGTCCGGAATTTCCTTGCCTTCGCCAATCAGCGAGTTGGCGCCGATGATGCAGTACTTGCCGATTTTCGCGCCGTTGAGAATCACCGCGTTAATCCCGATCAGGCTGTAGTCACCAACCGTGCAACCGTGGAGCATGGCGTTGTGGCCAATGGTCACACCGGTGCCAATGGTCAGCGGGTAGCCCATGTCGGTGTGCATCACCGTGCCATCCTGCACGTTGCTGTTCTTGCCGATCAGAATCAATTCATTGTCGCCACGCAGCACGGCGTTGAACCAGACGTTGGCGCCCTCTTCCAGCTTGACCTTGCCGACCAGCACGGCGTTGGGTGCGACCCAGCTCTGTGGATGGGTTTCGACGCGGGCGTCGCCCAGGCGATATTTCATCTTTGTTCCCTCGAGGCTCAGGCAGGCTCACTTGCAAAAAAGGTTCGGCCATTTCGAACGATGGCTTCAGGTGTCGGTAAAACTCTTGGGCGGTTGGTGCAGACTGATTTTGGCGTCATACAGCAGGTTGATCAACTCCACGATCATGATCGCGGTCAGGCCCCAGATCTTGTATTCGCCATAACGATAACTCGGCACGTACCAACTGCGGCCCTGGTAATCGATGCGATGGGTATGTTCCCGAGGATCCTTGCGGAAGAACTCCAGGGGTACGCTGAACACCGCGGCAATCTCGGCATCGTTGGCCTGATAGTCGACGAAGTCCGGAATCACCCCGACATAGGGCGTGACCTTGATGCCATGCAGGGAGATCAGCGGACTCAGCGGGCCGATCACTTCGACCAGCCCCGGCGGCAGGCCGATTTCTTCTTCAGCTTCGCGCAGGGCAGTGAACACAAGGTCCGGGTCTTCGGGGTCGCGGCGACCACCGGGGAAAGCGACTTCGCCGCCATGGGTCGAGAGCCCGCTGGCGCGCAGGGTCAGAACCAGTTCCGGTTCATCACTGCGAGTGATGGGCACCAGGACCGCGGCCTCAGGAAAACGCTTATCGGTTTCCAGTGTGCGTGGGGTGTGGTTGCTTACTCGATGCAGTAGCTCGTCCAGCATGAGACTTCTCGACTTATTCTCTACCTTGCATCATGCACCAATCGAACCGACCGCCCAACCCCATAACCGCAGCATGTCGCTAAACGACAACTTGCCGACTGACACCGCCGCACGCCAAGATAGGCACAGCATTCAGGAACCCAAGCATGAAATTTTGCAGTCAGTGCGGCAACCCGGTCACCCAGCGCATCCCAGAAGGCGATTCGCGCCTGCGTTATGTCTGCGATAGCTGTCACGCGATTCATTACCAGAACCCCAATATCGTCGCCGGTTGCGTGCCGGTCTGGGGCTCGAAGGTATTGCTGTGCCGACGCGCCATCGAGCCAAGGCTCGGTTACTGGACCCTGCCCGCAGGCTTCATGGAGAACGGTGAAACCATCGAGCAGGCGGCGATTCGCGAGACCGCCGAGGAAGCCTGCGCCCGGGTGCGTGACCTGTGCATCTATACCTTGATCGACGTGCCGCACATCAGTCAGGTGCACGTGTTCTTTCGTGCGGAGCTGGTGGACCTGGATTTTGCCGCCGGCCCCGAAAGCCTGGAGGTGGCACTGTTCGAAGAGGCCGATATCCCTTGGTCCGAGCTGGCTTTCCGTACGGTAGGCCGTACCCTAGAATGCTACTTCGCAGACCGGCGGACCGAGACCTACCCCGTGCGGTCCGAATCGATCCCGCCGCTCGCTCAACCTGCTATCCGTTAAAAAACCATCTATAAATAAAATAGTCGCGACACCTTTCAGGGATATCGTTTCAATGCGCTGGTTGCTTGCCGTGTTTTGCATGTCGTTCGTCGCTATTTCCCAGGCCTCCACGGCGGAAACCCTGGATGGCAAAGTCGTCGAAAAAGTCCTGGTGCTCAAGTCGGCCCATCAACTGCAACTGATCAACGATGGCAAGCCGCTCAGGACCTATCGCATTTCCTTGGGTAAAAGACCGGTCGGCCCGAAACTCATGGAAGGCGACAAACGCACGCCTGAAGGATTTTATTGGGTGGACTGGCGCAAGACCAGCGACCGTTTCAACCTGTCGATGCATATTTCCTACCCGAACATCAGCGACGCCGCCCGCGCCCGGCGCGAAGGCGTCGAGCCCGGCGGCATGATCATGATCCACGGCACCCCGGATACCGAAGACAACCCCGAAGACCTGTTTCACACCCTGGACTGGACCGACGGCTGCATCGCCATGCGCAACATGGACATGCGCGAAGTCTGGGGACTGGTGCCGGATGGCACGATGATCGAGATTCGTCCGTAACGACGCCCTCTCTCTGCCAAAGGAGCTTGTGTGTCGGCAAAGGGGCGAAGCGGCCCCTTAATTCTATCTCACCGCTTCGTGGAGCGTAGGAGCTGTCGAGTGAAACGAGGCTGCGATCTTTTGACGTTGTTTTTTAAAGAGCAAGATCAAAAGATCGCAGCCTCGTTTCACTCGACAGCTCCTACAGGGGCCGCGATCAAATTCAAGGCAATAAAAAACCCGCTGATATCACTTCAGCGGGTTTTTTTTCAGCAGCCGCAGAATCAGAAATCCTCCAACCGCCACACCTCATAAGCCGGCGTTTCATAGGGGTGGCTGAGTTTCAACGCAGCCACCACAGCCACGATCAACTCATCCGCCACCACCAGCTCAACCTTCCATTCCTCAACCTGCTCGACCTGTCCCGTTTCCCCAATAAACGGCTGACTGCCATCCAATGGTCGAAACTGGCCAAGGCCCAGCACTTGCCAGGCGCAATGGTCATAAGCACCGATCCGTCCGCCACCGGCGGCGAATACGGCGCTCTTGACCCCTTCGACATGACTGTCGGGAACAAAAAAGCTGAGCTTGTACACGACGCTTAGTTCACCCACACGCGGGCATTACGGAACATGCGCATCCACGGTGCATCTTCGTTCCAGTCTTCCGAACGCCACGAGTTCTGCACGGCGCGGAACACCCGCTCCGGGTGCGGCATCATGATCGTGACGCGACCGTCGCGGCTGGTCAGCCCGGTGATCCCGCGTGGCGAGCCGTTCGGGTTGGCCGGGTAGCTTTCGGTGACCTTGCCGTGGTTGTCGACGAAACGCATCGCCACACAACCCGACAGATCGGCTTCCAGCAACGCTTCTTCGCTTGAGAACTCGGCATGTCCTTCACCGTGAGCGATGGCGATTGGCATGCGCGAACCGGCCATGCCTTGCAGGAAGATCGAGTTCGACTCCTGGACCTGAACCATCGCCACGCGGGCTTCGAACTGCTCGGAGCGGTTACGCACGAAGTGCGGCCAGAACTCGCTGCCCGGGATCAGCTCGTGCAGGTTGGACATCATCTGGCAACCGTTGCACACGCCGAGGGTGAAGCTGTCGTTACGTTCGAAGAAGCCCTGGAACGCATCGCGAGCGCGGCTGTTGAACAGCGCGGACTTGGCCCAGCCTTCGCCGGCACCCAGTACGTCGCCGTAGGAGAAACCGCCGCAAGCGACCAGACCCTTGAACTCATTCAGGTCGACACGGCCGGCCAGAATGTCGCTCATGTGCACGTCGATCGCGTTGAAACCGGCGCGGTCGAACGCTGCCGCCATTTCCACCTGGCCGTTGACGCCCTGCTCACGCAGCACGGCAACCTGTGGGCGGATGCCTTTCTTGATGTAAGGCGCGGCGACGTCCTGGTTGACGTCGTAGCTCAGCTTGACACTCAGGCCCGGGTTGTCTTCTTCCAGCAGCACGTCGAACTCTTGCTCGGCGCAGTCGACGTTGTCACGCAGACGCTGGATCTGGTAGCTGGTTTCAGCCCATGTACGCTGCAGCAGACGACGCTGGCCTTCGAACACGGTTTCGCCGTTGAAGGTGATGTTGATCTGGCCGTTGTTCATCGGCTGACCGACCACCGAGACGCAGTCACCCAAACCGGCCGCGCTGAACTGCGCGAGGATGTCCGGAGTGGCATCCTGGCGAACCTGGATCACCGCACCCAGCTCTTCGTTGAACAGGATCGCGGCAATGTCGGCGGACGTTTCTGCCAGACCGTCGAGGTTCAGGCTCAGACCGCAGTGGCCGGCGAACGCCATTTCCACCACGCTGGTCAGCAGACCGCCGTCGGAACGGTCGTGGTACGCCAGCAGGTGACCGTCGGCGTTGAGGCCCTGGATCACGGCGAAGAAGGCTTTGAGGTCTTCGGCATCGTCGACGTCCGGCGCTTGCGAGCCGAGCTTGCCGTGAACCTGAGCCAGGATCGAGGCGCCCATGCGGTTCTGGCCACGGCCCAGATCGATCAGGATCAGGTCGGTGGTGCCCTTGTCCATGCGCAGTTCCGGCGTCAGGGTCTGACGGACGTCAGCCACAGGCGCAAAACCGGTCACGATCAGCGACATCGGCGAGGTCACCGTCTTGTCGACGCCGTCGTCGTTCCAGCGCGTGGCCATGGACATGGAGTCCTTGCCCACCGGAATGGTGATGCCCAGGTCCGGGCACAATTCCATGCCGACCGCTTTCACGGTGTCATACAGACGCGCGTCTTCACCCGGGTGACCGGCCGCGGACATCCAGTTCGCCGACAATTTGATGTCGGAGATCTTGTTGATGCGCGACGCGGCAATGTTGGTCAGGGTTTCGCCGATGGCCATGCGGCCCGACGCCGGGGCGTCCAGCAGGGCCAGCGGAGTGCGCTCGCCCATGGCCATGGCTTCACCGGTGTAAACGTCGAAGCTGGTGGCGGTGACGGCAACGTCGGCCACCGGAACTTGCCACGGGCCGACCATTTGGTCACGGGCCACGAGGCCGGTGATGGTGCGGTCGCCGATGGTGATCAGGAAGCTTTTGCTGGCCACGGCCGGGTGATGCAGGACGCGCTCGACGCAGTCTGCGATCTCCAGGGTCGACGGATCGAAATCGTCGCCCAGCTCGTTTTCGCGAACGGCCGAACGGTGCATGCGCGGGGCTTTGCCCAGCAGCACTTCGAGTGGCATGTCCACCGGGCTGTTGCCGAAGTGGCTATCCGTGACCGTCAGCTGCGGCTCGGCAGTGGCTTCGCCGACCACGGCAAACGGGCAACGCTCACGTTCGCAGATTGCCTGGAAGCGTTCGAAGTCGGCCGGGCCGACTGCCAGAACGTAGCGTTCCTGGGATTCGTTACTCCAGATTTCGTGCGGGGCCATGCCCGGCTCGTCGTTTGGAATGTTGCGCAGTTCGAAGCGGCCACCACGGTCGCCGTCGTTGACCAGTTCCGGGAAGGCGTTGGACAGACCGCCCGCGCCGACGTCGTGGATGAAGCTGATCGGGTTCTTGTCACCCAGTTGCCAGCAACGGTCGATGACTTCCTGGCAGCGACGTTCCATCTCCGGGTTTTCACGCTGTACGGAAGCGAAGTCCAGGTCCGCCGAACTGGTGCCGGTGGCCATGGAGGAAGCGGCGCCGCCGCCCAGGCCGATCAGCATCGCCGGGCCGCCGAGCACGATCAGCTTGGAGCCGACGGTGATCTCGGCTTTCTGCACGTGTTCGGCACGGATGTTACCCATGCCGCCGGCCAGCATGATCGGCTTGTGGTAACCGCGAACTTCTTCGCCACGCGGGGTGGTGATCGACTGTTCGAAGGTACGGAAGTAACCAGTCAGGGCTGGACGGCCGAATTCGTTGTTGAACGCGGCGCCACCGAGCGGGCCTTCGATCATGATGTCCAGCGCGGTAACGATGCGCTCAGGCTTGCCGTACGGCACTTCCCACGGCTGTTCGAAGCCCGGGATCTGCAGGTTGGATACGGTGAAACCGGTCAGGCCAGCCTTTGGCTTGGCACCACGGCCGGTGGCGCCTTCGTCGCGAATCTCGCCGCCACTACCGGTGGCTGCACCCGGGAACGGAGCAATCGCGGTCGGGTGGTTGTGCGTCTCGACTTTCATCAGGATGTGCACCGGTTCCTGCACCGCGCCGTACTGGCGGGTTTCAGGGTCCGGGAAGAAACGGCCGGCAACGTTGCCGACGATCACCGAGGCGTTGTCCTTATAAGCCGACAGAACGCCTTCGCTGTGCATCACGTAGGTGTTCTTGATCATGCCGAACAGGCTTTTTTCCTGACTCTGGCCGTCGATGTCCCAACTGGCGTTGAAGATCTTGTGACGGCAGTGCTCGGAGTTCGCCTGGGCGAACATCATCAGTTCGATGTCGTGCGGGTTGCGCTTCAAGCCGACGAAGGCGTTGACCAGGTAGTCGATCTCGTCTTCGGCCAGGGCCAGGCCCAGCTCGGTGTTGGCTTTTTCCAGCGCGGCGCGGCCGCCACCCAGCACGTCGATCGCGGTCAGGGGCTTGGGTTCGGCGTGGCTGAACAGGCCGGCGGCCTGTTCAAGGTTGCCGAGGACGATCTGGGTCATACGGTCGTGCAGCACGTCAGCAATCAGCTGTGCTTCGGCGTCGCTGAACTGGCCGGCGACGTAGAACGCAATGCCGCGCTCCAGGCGCTGGATCTTGCTCAGGCCGCAGTTGCGAGCGATGTCGCTGGCTTTACTGGACCATGGCGAAATGGTGCCGAAACGCGGCAACACCAGGAACAGACGACCGGTCGGCTCTTGTACCGGAACACTTGGGCCGTACTTCAGAAGGCGCGCGAGCACCTGCTGTTCGTCGCCGGTCAGGACGCCGGTAACTTCGGCGAAGTGAGCGAATTCAGCATACAAGCCGCTGACAGCCGGGACGCATCGGCGAAGTTGCTCAAGGAGTTTGCTGTGGCGAAAGGCAGAAAGGGCAGGAGCGCCGCGCAGGATCAACATCTTCGGGACAGCCTCGGGAAGGGGTGTGCTTTGAGGCCGTGCATTCTAGCCTAAACAGGCCGCGACATCACTCGAAACGGTACTCGCGGCTGTACCCGAACGTCGGAGCGCCTGCGCGGTGCCGTGACCCAGGCGCTCCGGGAGGCGCGCCAGGGGTTATTTTTTGTGTCATGAAGTGCCGTGCAAGCCCATTCCTGCGGGCGCCGGGCGAGTTTTTCGTCCTCTAACAGACAAGCCGTTCGCTGTCGAGATATGGCGCTCGTGGTCCTTTGCGTATACTGCGCAGATGTTTTCCCCAACGGCTTTGCGTCCGCGGTACGCCAAATGGCTGATCGCAACCGGACTCTTCCTGATGCTCAGTGGCTGTGTTGATAAACCCAACACACTGGAGCGCGTAAAGGAGGATGGCGTGCTGCGGGTGGTTACCCGAAACAGCCCTGCCACCTACTTTCAGGATCGCAACGGTGAAACCGGCTTCGAATACGAGCTGGTGAAGCGCTTCGCCGACGATCTGGGGGTCGAGCTCAAGATCGAAACCGCCGACAACCTCGACGACCTGTTCAACCAGGTGGGCAAGCCCAACGGCCCGGTGCTGGCTGCCGCCGGCCTGGTCGCCAGCGAGCAGCGCAAGAAGCAGGTACGGTTTTCCCACTCCTATCTGGAAGTCACCCCTCAGATCATCTATCGCAATGGCCAATCGCGGCCAACCGATGCGAAAGATCTGGTGGGCAAGAAGATCATGGTGCTCAAGGGCAGCACCCACGCCGAGCAGCTGGCGGAACTGAAAAAGAAATATCCCGGCATTGAATACGAAGAGTCCGACGCCGTTGAAGTCGTCGACCTGCTGCGCATGGTGGATGAAGATCAGATCGACCTGACCCTGGTCGACTCCAACGAAGTCGCAATGAACCAGGTCTACTTCCCCAACGTGCGAGTGGCCTTCGATCTCGGCAATGCCAGCAACCAGAGCTGGGCCGTAGCGCCTGGCGACGACAACAGCCTGCTGAACGAGATCAACAGCTACCTCGACGAGGTGAAGAAGAACGGCACCCTGCAACGTCTCAAGGACCGCTATTACGGGCACGTCGACGTGCTCGGCTACGTGGGTGCTTACACCTTCGCCCAGCACTTGCAGCAACGGTTGCCCAAGTATGAGAAGCACTTCAAGGCGTACGCCAAGGAAGAGAAAGTCGATTGGCGCCTGCTGGCCGCGGTCGGTTATCAGGAATCCCTGTGGCAAGCGGCCGTCACCTCCAAGACCGGTGTGCGCGGGCTGATGATGCTGACCCAGAACACCGCCCAGGCCATGGGCGTGTCCAATCGCCTCGACCCGAAACAGAGCATCATGGGCGGCGCCAAGTACCTGGCCTACATGAAGGATCAGCTGGACGATTCGATCCAGGAGCCGGATCGCACATGGTTTGCCCTGGCGGCCTACAACGTCGGCAGCGGCCACCTGGATGACGCGCGCAAACTGGCGGCCAAGGAAGGGCTCAACCCGGACAAGTGGCTGGACGTGAAGAAGATCCTGCCGCGGCTGTCGCAGAAACAGTGGTACAGCAAAACCCGCTACGGCTACGCCCGGGGCGGTGAGCCGGTGCATTTCGTGGCGAACATCCGTCGCTACTACGACATCCTGACCTGGGTCACGCAGCCGCAGCTTGAAGGCGATCAGGTGGCGGAGGGCAACCTGCACGTGCCAGGGGTCGACAAGACCAAACCGAATCAGGAAACCCCACAGCTCTAAATCTTCGCGGCTTTCAAAGACGCCATCGCGGGCAAGCCACGCTCCCACAGGTCCGAGTCGAACACACAATTGTCGTTCACGCGAACCTGTGGGAGCGTGGCTTGCCCGCGATGGCAGCGCCGCCGATCTAGTCTTTCAACGCTGCTGCCAGGATCAGCGCTTTCATTTCCGATACAGCCGACTTGAACCCGACAAACAACGCATGGGCCACCAGCGCATGGCCGATGTTCAGCTCGTTGATGCCCTTGATCGCGGCCACGGCTTCGACGTTGTGATAGTGCAGACCGTGGCCGGCGTTGACGATCAAACCCTGCGCCAGGCCAAACGCCACGCCATCGGCGACGCGCTTCAATTCTTCAGCCACATGCGTCGGCGTCTCGGCATCCGCATAACGACCGGTGTGCAGTTCGATGGCTGGCGCGCCAACACGACGGGACGCTTCGATCTGCCGCTCGTCCGCATCAATGAACAGCGACACTTCACAGCCGATCTGCGCCAGGCGATCCACCGCCGCCTTGATCCGCGCTTCCTGCCCCGCTACGTCGAGGCCACCTTCGGTGGTCAGTTCCTGGCGGGTTTCCGGGACCAGGCAAATGTGCGCCGGGCGGATGCGCTCGGCGAAGGCCATCATTTCCTCGGTGACGCCCATTTCGAAGTTCATGCGGGTTTGCAGCACGTCCTTGAGCAGCAGCACGTCGCGTTCCTGGATGTGCCGGCGATCTTCACGCAGGTGCACGGTGATGCCATCCGCGCCCGCCTCTTCGGCGTCGAGTGCTGCCTTGACCGGATCCGGGTAACGGGTGCCCCGGGCCTGGCGCAGGGTGGCAACGTGGTCGATGTTAACGCCAAGAAGAATGCGATTGCTGGTGGTCACGGAAGCGCTCCTGAAGAAGGGAAAGTTCGGTGCACAGCATACACGGGGAGCCAGGGTCTGTTGACGTTTGGTAGTGGACGTGACGGGCACCGTCGCGGCCACCATCAAGCGTCAACAGGCCCTACGGCTTGCGAAACAACTCGCGACTGACCAGCGGACGACCGCCCAGGTGTACGGCCAGCGCCTGACGCATCAAGCGCTTGGCAGCGGACAACGCGCCGGGCGCGGACCAGTCGGCGTCGGCCATGGCCAGCAGTTCGGTACCGTTGAACAGACCGGGTTGCAGCAGGTAGACCCGCTCCAGGCCGGCATCGACCTGCAAGCGGTACAGACCGTCCGGCGCGATGGGTTCGCCGTGGATATCGGTGGTCAAGGCAAAGCCGTAGCCCAAGTCATCCAGCAGCCGCCATTCGAAGGATCGCAGCAGCGGCTCCAGCGGACGGCCTTCAGCCAGGGCGAGCAAAGTGGCGGCATAGTGATCGAAGACAGCGGGATGCGGGTCTTCGGCGGGCAGCAGACGGATCAACAGCTCGTTGAGGTAGAGGCCACTGAACAGCGCCTCACCATTGAGCCAGGTGGAAACGCCGGCACTTTCCATGCGCCCGACGTTCTTCAGCTCACCCCTCCCCCTGAACTCGACTTCCAGTGGCACGAACGGCCGCGCCAGCGTCCCCGCCTTGCCCCGCGCACTGCGCAACACCGCCCGCAGCCGCCCTTGCGGCGTGAGGAAATCCACCAATGCGCTGTTTTCGCGGTAGGCGCGGGAGTGGAGGACGAAGGCGGGTTGACCGGTGGGTGGGGTTGAAGACATGGAAGTCAGGGTTCTCAATGAAAGAGCGCAGTTTTACAAACAACAAAAACCAATGTGGGAGCGGGCTTGCCCGCGATGGCGGACTTACATTCAACATCTCTGCTGAATGTTACATCCTCATCGCGGGCAAGCCCGCTCCCACAGGGTTCTGCGGTGAAGCGCAGGTCAGTGTTACAAGTCGCCGTAACCCAGCGAACGCAGGGCGCGTTCGTCGTCGGACCAGCCGCCTTTCACTTTGACCCAGAGATTGAGCATGATCTTGGAGTCGAACAACAGCTCCATGTCCTTGCGCGCTTCGGTGCCGATGCGCTTGATGCGCTCGCCCTTGTCGCCAATGATGATTTTCTTCTGGCCGTCACGTTCGACGAGGATCAACGCATGGATGTGCAGGGTTTTCCCCTGCTGCTTGAACTCTTCGATTTCCACGGTGATCTGGTACGGCAGCTCGGCACCCAATTGGCGCATGATCTTCTCGCGCACCAGCTCAGCGGCGAGGAAGCGGCTGCTGCGGTCGGTGATCTGGTCTTCGGGGAAGAAGTGATCGTTTTCCGGCAGGTAACCGGCAATCACCCGCTCCAGCGCTTCGAGGTTGTGCCCGTGCTGGGCCGAGATCGGCATGATCTGCGCGTTCGGCAGCTGTTCCTGCAACCAGGTCAGGTGCGGCATCAGCTCGGATTTGTCTTCGATGCGATCGGTCTTGTTCAGTGCGACGATCAGCGGGCCGGTGACGTACTGGACGCGCTCGAGGACCATCTGGTCTTCGTCGGTCCACTTGGTGCGGTCAACCACGAAGATCACCACGTCGACGTCTTTCAACGCCGCCGAAGCGGTCTTGTTCATGTAGCGGTTCAGCGCCTTCTCGCCCCCTTTGTGCATGCCCGGGGTGTCGACGTAGATCGCCTGAACGGCGCCTTCGGTCTTGATGCCCAGCATGTTGTGGCGGGTGGTCTGCGGCTTGCGCGAGGTGATCGCGAGTTTCTGGCCGAGGATGTGGTTGAGCAGCGTGGACTTGCCCACGTTGGGACGGCCGACGATGGCAACATAGCCACAGCGTGTTGCGGTTGAATCAGTCATTGCCATTCTCCACACCCAGGGCAATCAGTGCTGCGGCGGCCGCTACCTGTTCGGCAATACGACGACTCACACCCTGACCTCGGCTTTTTTCGTTCAGTAAGGTGATTTCACATTCGACGAAGAACGTCCGGCAATGCGGCTCACCCTGGATATCCACCACTTCGTAACGCGGCAGCTCACAACCCCGCGACTGCAGGAATTCCTGCAGACGGGTTTTCGGATCTTTGTTGGTGTCGACCAGCGTCAGGCCTTCGAACTCTCCGGCCAGCCAGGCCAGCACGCGCTCGCGCGCCATGTCCATGCCGGCATCCAGGTAGATCGCACCGATCAGCGCTTCGAGGGCATCGGCCAAAATCGACTCGCGACGGAAACCGCCGCTTTTCAACTCACCGGAACCCAGGCGCAGGTACTCGCCCAGATCGAAACCGCGGGCCAGCACGGCCAGGGTCTCACCTTTCACCAGGCGGGCACGCAAACGCGACAACTGGCCTTCGCGGGCCAGCGGGAAGCGATCGAACAGCGCCTCGCCAGCGACGAAGTTAAGGATGGCATCACCGAGGAATTCCAGGCGTTCGTTGTTGCGCCCGGCAAAACTGCGGTGAGTCAGGGCCAGGACCATCAGTTCCTGATCCTTGAAGGTGTAGCCGAGCTGACGCTCTAGACGGCTTAAGGAGACGCTCACGGTTTACCCACGCTGAGTTCGTGGCTGGATTCCACCGCCATCGCCGTGGTGCGGCGCAGGCTTGGGACAATTAACGCTGTGTTCAAAAATTACGTCCTGAATATCATTGTTTTCATGCTTCTGGCGCCGATTGTGCCGACTCCAGAAATGCATTCGGCGCTGTGTTCAACAGCGCCGTGAGTGATTACTTGATCAGGCCAACCCGCGAGAAATTCGGCAAGTGACTGAGTTTGGGTTCTGGCCAGCTCATCCAGACTGCGAAGGCCTTGCCGACGATATTCTTGTCGGGAACCATGCCCAGCAGATCCTTGGGAATGCTCGGATCATCCCAGAAGCGACTGTCGTTCGAATTGTCCCGGTTGTCGCCCATCATGAAGTAGTGCCCGGCGGGCACGGTCCACGTATGGTCCGCAGCGGCGCGGTAGCGGCTCATCTCCTTGCGGATCAGGTGCTCGGCAATGCCGAGTTTTTCCTTGTAGAGTTCGGCGCTGCCCAGCGTGCCCGGCTCGGAGCCGACCAGTTGTTCGGCAATCGACTCACCGTTGACGAACAGGCGCTTGTCGGCGGTATAGCGAATCTGGTCACCCGGCAGGCCCACGACACGCTTGATGTAGTTGACGTTCGGGTCGCTCGGGTAACGGAAAACCATCACATCGCCGCGTTGCGGATCACCCACTGCGATGACTTTCCTGTCGATCACCGGCAGGCGGATCCCGTAGGAAAACTTGTTCACCAGAATGAAGTCGCCAACTTCCAGGGTCGGTTTCATCGAGCCGGAAGGAATCTGGAACGGTTCCACCAGGAACGAACGCAGGACCAGCACGATGAACAACACCGGGAAGAACGACTTGCCGTATTCGACCAGCAGCGGCTCTTTGTTCAGTTTCTCGACCACCATCCCGTCAGGCTGGCTGACGCTACCCTGATAGGAGGCAATGGCCGCACGCCGACGCGGCGCCAGGAAAACCAGATCGAGCAACGCCAACAGGCCGCAGACGAACACGGCGATGACCAGCAACAGCGGGAAATTTAGTGACATAGGACCTAACTATCCAACCTGAGCACTGCAAGGAAGGCTTCTTGTGGAATTTCCACGTTGCCGACTTGCTTCATGCGTTTTTTACCGGCCTTCTGCTTCTCCAGCAGTTTTTTCTTACGGCTAACGTCACCGCCGTAGCATTTGGCCAATACGTTCTTTCTGAGTGCCTTGACCGAAGTCCGCGCGATGATCTGCCCGCCAATGGCGGCCTGGATCGCGACGTCGAACATCTGGCGCGGAATCAGTTCTTTCATCTTCTCGGTCAACTGGCGACCTTTGTAGTGCGCGTTATCCTTGTGCACGATCAACGCCAGGGCGTCGACCTTGTCACCGTTGATCAGCACATCCAGTTTCACCAGATTAGCCGATTGATAACGATCGAAATGGTAGTCCAGCGAAGCATAGCCGCGGCTGGTGGATTTCAGACGATCGAAGAAGTCGAGGACCACTTCGTTCATCGGCAAATCGTAGGTCACCTGGACCTGGGTACCGAGGAACAGCATGTCGTGTTGTACGCCACGCTTTTCAATGCACAGGGTAATGACGTTGCCCAGGTGCTCTTGCGGCACAAGAATGTTGGCCCGCACGATCGGCTCACGCATGTCTTCGATCGAGGACAGGTCCGGCAGCTTCGACGGGTTGTCGACGTAAATCGTTTCACCGGTTTTCAGCAACAGCTCGAAAATAACCGTCGGCGCCGTGGTGATCAGGTCCAGGTCGTACTCGCGCTCCAGGCGCTCCTGGATGATTTCCATGTGCAGCATGCCGAGGAACCCGCAACGGAAGCCGAAGCCCAGGGCGTCGGAACTTTCCGGGGTGTACTGCAGGGACGAGTCGTTGAGCGTGAGCTTTTGCAGGGCTTCACGGAAATCTTCGAAGTCGTCGGAGCTGACCGGGAACAGACCGGCGTAAACCTGCGGCTGGATGCGTTTGAAGCCGGGCAGCACGTCAACGTCGGGGGTGGAGCTCAAGGTCAGGGTGTCACCGACCGGTGCACCGTGAATATCCTTGATGCCGGCGATGATGAAGCCCACTTCGCCGGCCTTCAGGTCAACGGTGGCGGTGTGTTTCGGGTTGAACACACCGACGCTGTCCACCAGGTGGATCTTGCCGGTGGACTTGACGAGGATCTTGTCGCCCTTCTTCACACGGCCGTGGCGCACGCGTACCAGGGACACAACGCCCAGGTAGTTGTCGAACCAGGAATCGATGATCAACGCTTGCAGCGGATCTTCGTAGTTGCCGGTCGGCGCAGGAATGGTGTGCACCAGGCGCTCGAGCACTTCGTCGACGCCCAGGCCGGTCTTGGCAGAGCACTCGACCGCATCGGTGGCGTCGATGCCGATGATCTTCTCGATTTCGTCCTTGACGCGGTCCGGATCGGCCTGCGGCAGGTCGATCTTGTTCAGGACCGGCATGACTTCCAGGCCCTGCTCGATCGCCGTGTAGCAGTTGGCAACCGACTGCGCTTCAACGCCCTGGCCGGCATCGACCACCAGCAACGCACCTTCACAGGCCGCCAGCGACCGGCTGACTTCATAGGTGAAGTCGACGTGGCCCGGGGTATCAATGAAGTTCAGCTGATATTTGATGCCATCGCGAGCGGTGTAATACAGGGTGACGCTGTGGGCCTTGATGGTGATCCCGCGTTCACGTTCCAGGTCCATGGAGTCCAGGACCTGGGCTTCCATTTCGCGCTCGGCAAGGCCGCCGCACATCTGGATGAAGCGATCGGCCAGCGTCGACTTGCCATGGTCAATGTGGGCGATGATGGAGAAATTGCGGATATGACTCAAATCACTCACGGATCAACACTCAAAAAGGCTGCAGGCATAGCCCGCCGAAAAATAGCCGGGAATTGTACCTGATCCACGGCGCAAGCGTCACGTTCACAGGTCAGACGGCACGTACAAAAACGCCCCGGTCTTGCGACAGGGGCGTTTTTTGTCATCGACTGGAACCGCAAATACCCGGGATCAACCGGCCCGACGCAGCATCCAGAGCCCGGCCAGGGCGCAGATACTGGCCGGCAACAGCACCGCCAGGAGTGGCGGAAAACCGAACACCAGGCTCGAAGGCCCCAGCAGATCCTGGACGATGCGGAAGGTAAACCCCACCAGCACACCCGTGAACACCCGCTGGCCGAGGGTCACCGAACGCAACGGACCGAAGATGAAGGAAATCGCCATCAGCACCAGGGCAGCGGTGACCAGCGGCTGCAACACCTTGACCCAAAATGCCAGCCAATAACGACCATTGCTCAGGCCCTGGTCAGCCAGGTAGTGGATGTAACCCCACAGGCCGGTGATCGACAGCGAATCGGGGGACATCACCACCGTACTGAGCAATTGCGGGCTCAGCGCCACGTTCCAGCGCTCGACCGGGGCCGTCACCACTTCCGTGCTTTTTTCATGGAATACTGTGGTCGTGACCTCGCTCAACTGCCAGTGATCCTTGTCGAATTCCGCGCGCTTGGCGAAGCTCGAAGACAGCATATGGCGTTGATCATCGAAGCGATAACGGGTCACGCCATACAGCAGGCCGTTGGGCTGCACCGAGTTGACATGGATAAACTCGTCACCCTGACGGTGCCACAGACCGTGCTTGGCGCTTTGCGCATCGCCACTGCCCTGAGCCAGGGAGCGATTGGCCTGGGCAGTGACTTCCGTCGCCGGGGCGACGTACTCGCCAATCAACAGTCCCACGACCATCAGCACCAGCATCGGCTTCATGACCGCCCAGACGATCCGTCCAACCGATACACCTGCTGCGCGCATGATGGTCAGCTCGCTGTGACTGGCCAGGCTGCCGAGGCCGATCAGGCAACCGATCAGCGCCGCCATCGGCAACATGTCATAGAGACGGCGTGGCGCGGTCAGCAGGACGTAGCTCAACACATCGACCAGGGTGTAGGTATCGCTGACGTCGCTCATCTCGTCGATAAAGGCAAACAGCGTCGCCAGACCGAGAATGATCCCCAGTACGGCCAGGATCGCCATGAACACACTGCTGCCGATGTAACGATCGAGCTTAACCACGGGCCACCTCCAGCGCGCTGCGGCGACTCGCCATTTTCAAGCGCAGGGGTTCCCAATAGAGCAGGCCCAGGCCGATGACCAGGAAGATCGCGTGCACCCACCACAACCCCAGCGCCGGCGGGATCTTGCCCTTCTCGAGGGCGCCGCGGGCGGCAATCAGGATCGTCAGGTAAGCCATATAAAGAAGAATCGCCGGCAACAGCTTGAGGAAACGGCCCTGGCGCGGATTGACCCGCGACAGCGGCACCGCCATCAGGGTCACGATGAACACCAGCAACGGCAAGGACAGGCGCCACTGCAATTCGGTGCGGGAACGGATGTCGTCACTGCCCAGCAGCGAACTGGTGGTCATCGCGTCACGGTCGGTGACTTCATCGCTGACGTCCGGTTTTGGTAGCAATACGCCATATTCGTCATATTTGATCGCCCGGTAGTCGGCCTGACCCGGATTACCGTCATAGCGATAGCCGTTTTCGAGAATCAGGTAGCGGTTGCCGTCGGCGCGGATTTCCTGGCGCCCGTTCTCGGCCACCAGCACGGAAATCCCGCGGTCCTTCTTGTTGTCCGAGGAGACGTTCTTCTGCGAAATGAACACGCCGCCGAGGTTGACGCGGTTATCCGACAACGTTTCGGTATAGGTCACCCGCGTTCCGTCACGCAGCGCCTGGAAACGGCCAGGCTCAAGGGTATCGAACTCGGTCAGGGCATCCTGCTTGTTCAACAGCAACTGGAACTGATTGGCTCCTTGCGGCGCCAGGCTCAGGCTGAGCCACGCCACCACCAATGCAACCAGGGTGGCGGGGAACAACGTCATTGCCAACAGCCGCTGCTGGCTCATGCCGGTGGCCGACAGTACGGTCATTTCGCTTTCAAGGTACAAACGACCGTAGGCCAGCAGAATCCCGAGAAACAGGCCCAACGGCAGAATCAACTGCAAAAAACCCGGCAGGCGAAAACCCATGATCAGAAACAGCGAGCCCGGATCCAGCAGACCGGCAGCCGCCTGGGCGAGGTACTTGATAAAGCGTCCACTCATGATGATGACCAGCAGCACCGCACTGACGGCGCTCAAGGTCAACAGGACTTCTCGGGACAGATAACGAAAGACAATCAAACCAGACACTCCAGGGTTGTCAGGCTAAGGCGGCCAAACAAGCAAACGTATCAGACGGCCCGCAGGGCAGAGCCGCCGAAAAAGTTGGCGCATTATCCTGTGATTGGGTGCGCCTGTCACTGCGCAATGCGTTGGCATGAGGGCTGTAGGAGCGAGCTTGCTCGCGATGGTCGTCAACGATAAAGCTGTCAGTCTGACACCCTGCAGCGCGCTCAAGTTCATCGCTGGCAAGCCAGCTCCAATGGCCGGCAAATCATTGAAGATCGTACAACCGAGGGTTGTCAGGCGCCGGTAGCGAGGTTCAAACTGCGGCCTTTGTCGCAGGCCTTGACTTGCGTCCTCCATTTATAAGCAAGCTCGAACGCATTTCGTCGAGCCATTGCGTGTTGACCATTCATTCAGGGACCCGGACATGGAACTGGTTGTAAAAAGCGTTAACCCAGAAACGTTGAAGACCGCCACGCTGGTAGTCGCCGTCGGCGAAGGCCGCAAGCTCGGCGCAACTGCCCGCCTGCTCGACGAACTGAGCGGCGGCGCCATCAGCGCGGTGCTCAAGCGCGGCGACCTGGCCGGCAAGGTCGGCCAGAGCCTGTTGCTGCACAGCCTGCCGAACCTCAAGGCCGAACGCGTGCTGCTGGTGGGCGTGGGCAAGGACGAAGAGCTGGGCGACCGCCCGTTCCGCAAGATCATCGCCGGCATCCTCAATACCCTCAAAGGCCTGGGCGGCAGCGATGCCGTGCTGGCCCTGGACGAAGTCGCGGTCAAAGGCCGTGACAGCTACGGCAAGACCCGCCTGCTGGCCGAAACCCTGGTGGACGGCGAATACACCTTCGATCAGTTCAAGAGCCAGAAAGCCGAGCCTCGCACCCTGAAGAAAGTCACCCTGGTGACCATCAAGGCAGCCCAGGCTGAAGTCGAGCGCGCCGTGGCCCATGCCACCGCCATCGCCAATGGCATGGCGTTTACCCGCAACCTGGGCAACCTGCCGCCGAACATCTGCCACCCGACTTTCCTCGGCGAACAGGCGAAGAGCCTGGGCAAGGAATTCAAGAGCCTGAAAGTCGAAGTCCTCGACGAGAAGAAGATCAAGGACCTGGGCATGGGCTCGTTCTATGCCGTTGGCCAGGGCAGTGCCCAGCCACCGCGCCTGATCGTCATGCAGTACAACGGCGGCAAGAAATCCGAGAAGCCGTACGCAATGGTCGGCAAAGGCATCACCTTCGACACCGGTGGCATCAGCCTGAAACCAGGCGCCGGCATGGATGAAATGAAGTACGACATGGGCGGTGCCGCCAGCGTCTTCGGTACCCTGCGAGCCGTGCTCGAACTGAAACTGCCGATCAACCTGGTGTGCATCCTGGCCTGCGCCGAGAACATGCCGAGCGGCAACGCTGCGCGCCCTGGCGATATCGTCACCACCATGAGCGGCCAGACCGTGGAAATCCTCAACACCGACGCCGAAGGCCGTCTGGTGCTGTGCGATGCCCTGACCTACTCCGAGCGCTTCAAGCCGCAAGCGGTCATCGACATCGCCACCCTGACCGGCGCCTGCGTCGTCGCACTGGGCTCCCACACCTCGGGCCTGCTGGGCAACAACGACGAACTGATCGGCCAACTGTTGAGCGCCGGCCAGTCCGCCGACGACCGCGCCTGGCAACTGCCGTTGTTCGATGAGTACCAGGAACAGCTGGACAGCCCGTTCGCCGACATCGCCAACATTGGCGGCCCGAAAGCCGGCACCATCACCGCGGCCTGCTTCCTGTCGCGCTTCACCAAGAACCTGAACTGGGCGCACCTGGACATCGCCGGCACGGCGTGGACCAGCGGCGGCAAGGACAAGGGCGCCACCGGCCGTCCGGTTCCACTGCTGACCCAATACCTGCTGGACCGCGCCAAAGTCTAAATATCGCTCACTGACCACTGTAGGAGCGAGCTTGCTCGCGAAAAACTCAAGATCACCGCGATTAACATGGTTTCCCGCGTAATCGTTGACGACCTTCGCGAGCAAGCTCGCTCCTACAGATTCCGCGGAAGTTGATTCCAGGAACCGCAATGACCAAAGTCGACTTCTACATCCTGCCCAGCGCCGATCCATCGGCGCGGCTGGATTTCGCCTGCAAGCTCACCGAGAAAGCCTGGCGCATGGGCCACCGCATCTACCTGCATTGCAGTGATGCCGCCCAGCGTGACGATCTCGATGCGCGCCTGTGGGCCTTCAAGGGCGAAAGCTTCGTGCCTCACGGTCCCGCCGAAAGCGAGCCCGAGGGGGTGATCGTGCTGGGCCTTGGCGATGACTGCGGTCGGCACCAGGATCTGCTGGTCAACCTTGACTTGAAAGTCCCGAGCTTTGCCGGGCAATTCGCCCGCGTAGCGGAAGTGGTGGTGGAAGATTCGACGATTCGTCAGGCCGCGCGGGAGAGTTTCCGCTTCTACCGCGAACAGGGCTATCCTCTGCAAGATCACCGTCTACAGCGACTCTGAGCATTCCGATGGACACTCCAAAACAGCAACAGTCCGCGCACCTGCTGGACGACCTCGAGTCGATCCGGCAACTGCTCGGAGACGACAACCTGCAACCGCCCCTGCTGACCGACACGGTCGAGGACGATGACCAGGAACAGATTCCGATGTTGTTCGATACGGTCAGCGCTTCCCAGCCTACCGTCGAACCGACACCGCCCACCCCTGCCGCCGAACCGGCTCCGGACACCACGAGCAAAGGTCCCGATGCCTTGTTGCACCTGGATGGCGAACTGCGCGCCGCCGCCATGCTGATCATGCAAGACGTGATCGACGACTTCGCCCCGCACATCGAAACCGAAATCAAACGCCGGCTCGCTGCGCGGATGGAGCGGTTGCTCAGCCAGTACGAATAGCCCGCGCCATTCCAATGTAGGAGCTGCCGCAGGCTGCGATCTTTTGACTTTGATCTTCAGTGTTCTTGAAGACGCCAAAAGATCGCAGCCTGCGGCAGCTCCTACAGGGTTAGCCCCCTCACTACAAATTGCCCCCACATTTGATTCGCGCTGTTATTGATCTGCGCCCTGTCCGCACCTGCTCGCCCTCTGCCCCATGCCCCGCTATACTTGCCGGCTTTTCCTGAATAAATGCCAATAGGGTCCCGCCGCGCATGGATAAGACCTACCAGCCGCACGCCATTGAAACTTCCTGGTACAACACCTGGGAGTCAGAGAATTACTTCGCCCCGCAAGGCGCGGGCGAGTCCTACACCATCATGATCCCGCCGCCGAACGTCACCGGCAGCCTGCACATGGGTCACGGCTTCAATAACGCGATCATGGACGCCCTGATCCGTTTCCGCCGCATGCAGGGTCGCAACACCCTGTGGCAGCCGGGCACCGACCATGCCGGTATCGCCACGCAAATGCTGGTGGAACGTCAACTCGAAGCCCAGGGCCAGAGTCGTCATGACCTGGGCCGTGAGAAATTTCTCGAAAAGGTCTGGGAGTGGAAGGATCAGTCCGGCGGCAACATCAGCCGTCAGATCCGCCGCCTCGGCTCGTCCGTGGACTGGAGCCGCGAGCGCTTCACCATGGACGACGGCCTCTCGGAAGCGGTTAAAGAAGCGTTCGTGCGCCTGCACGAAGACGGCCTGATCTATCGCGGCAAGCGCCTGGTCAACTGGGACACCAAGTTGCACACGGCGATTTCCGACCTCGAAGTGGAAAACCACGACGAGAAAGGCTTCCTGTGGAACCTGAAGTACCCGCTGGCCGACGGCGCCAAGACCGCTGAAGGCAACGACTACCTGATCGTCGCGACCACTCGCCCGGAAACCATGCTCGGCGACGCCGCCGTGGCTGTTAACCCGAACGATGAACGCTACAAAGCCCTGATCGGCCAATTTGTCGAGCTGCCGCTGGTCGGCCGCCGCATCCCGATCATTGCCGACGATTACTGCGATCCCGAATTCGGCACCGGCTGCGTGAAAATCACCCCGGCCCACGATTTCAACGACTACGAAGTCGGCAAGCGCCACAACCTGCCGCTGCTGAACATCTTCGACAAGAACGCCGCTGTGTTGCCCGCCTGCCAGGTGTTCAACCTCGATGGCACGCTGAACGAAAGCATCGACGGCAAGATCCCGGCCGAATACGCAGGCCTGGACCGCTTCGAAGCGCGCAAGCAGATCGTTGCTGCATTCGAAGCCGCCGGCCTGCTGGTCAGCGTCGACGATCACGGCCTGAAAGTACCGAAAGGCGACCGCTCCGGCACCATCATCGAGCCGTGGCTGACCGACCAGTGGTACGTGTCGACCAAGCCATTGGCCGAGCCTGCGATTGCTGCCGTTGAAGACGGCCGTATCCAGTTCGTGCCCAAGCAGTACGAAAACATGTACTTCTCGTGGATGCGCGACATCCAGGATTGGTGCATCAGCCGTCAGCTGTGGTGGGGCCACCGGATTCCGGCCTGGTACGACGAGTCGGGCAAAGTCTACGTCGGTCGCGACGAAGCCGAAGTACGTGCCAAGCACAACCTCGGTCCGGACGTTGCGCTGCAACAGGACAATGACGTTCTCGACACCTGGTTCAGTTCGGGGCTGTGGACCTTCTCCACCCTCGGCTGGCCCGAGCAGACCGAATTCCTGAAGAAATTCCACTCCACCGACGTGCTGGTCACCGGTTTCGACATCATTTTCTTCTGGGTTGCCCGGATGATCATGCTCACCATGCACTTGGTGAAAAACGAAGACGGCACGCCGCAGGTTCCGTTCAAGACCGTTTATGTGCACGGTCTCGTCCGTGATGGCCAGGGCCAGAAGATGTCCAAATCCAAGGGCAACGTCCTGGACCCGCTGGACATCATCGACGGCATCGAACTGGAAGACCTGGTGCAGAAACGCACCTCCGGCATGATGCAGCCGAAGCTGGCGAAGAAGATCGAAAAGCAGACCCGCGACGAGTTCGCCGACGGCATCGCCAGCTACGGCACCGACGCCCTGCGTTTCACCTTCTGCTCGCTGGCGTCCACCGGCCGCGACATCAAGTTCGACATGGGCCGCGTCGAAGGCTATCGCAATTTCTGCAACAAGATCTGGAACGCTGCGCGCTACGTGCTGGACAAGGGCGAAGACTGCGGCCAGAACGGCGAAGCCTTTGAGCTGTCGCTGGCCGATCGCTGGATCATCTCGCAGCTGCAACGCACCGAAGCCGAAGTGACCCGTCAGCTCGACCAGTTCCGCTTCGACCTGGCGGCACAAGCCTTGTACGAGTTCATCTGGAACCAGTATTGCGACTGGTACCTGGAACTGTCCAAGCCTGTACTGTGGGACGAAAACGCGCCGGTCGAACGTCAGCGCGGCACGCGTCGCACGCTGGTTCGGGTGCTGGAAGTCGCGCTGCGCCTGGCACACCCGTTCATGCCGTTCATCACCGAAGAAATCTGGCAGCGCCTCGCGCCGCTGGCCGGTATCGAAGGCAAGACGATCATGCTGCAACCGTGGCCAGTGGCCAATGAAGAGCGCATCGATCCGGCTGCCGAAAACGACATCGAATGGCTCAAGGGCCTGATGCTCGGCACGCGTAACATTCGTGGCGAAATGAACATCGGTCCAGGCAAACCGCTGAACCTGTTCCTGAAAAACGTCAGTGCCGAAGATCAGCGTCGCCTCACCGAGAACGAAGCCTTGCTGAAAAAGCTGGCCCGTCTGGAGTCGATCACCGTATTGGCGGCCGGCGAAGAAGCACCACTGTCCGCCACCGCGCTGGTGGGCGAGATGGAAGTGCTGGTGCCAATGGCCGGCTTGATCGACAAGGACGCCGAGCTGGCACGTCTGGACAAGGAAATCCTGCGTCTGCAAGGCGAAGTCCAGCGCGTGGGCGGCAAGCTGTCCAACGCCGGTTTCGTCGACAAGGCCCCGGCCGAAGTCATCGACAAGGAACGCGCCAAACTGGCTGAAGCCGAACAGGCTTTGGGCAAATTGGCGGAGCAGCATGCACGGATTGCCAGCCTGTAACGGCAAATCGCAATGAAAAAGGGAGGCCGGATGGCCTCCCTTTTTCATGCCCGCCCCTTTCCCCCAAACACCACAACCCCCTGTAGGAGCTGCCGCAGGCTGCGATCTTTGGATCTTGTTTTTAAAAAGCAAAGTCAAAAGATCGCAGCCTTCGGCAGCTCCTGCAGGGGATATGCATCATGATGGAGTGAATGTGGGACAATACCCGCCACTTTTAGCCATGCCCGAATCGACAACGCCCATGAACGCCCCCCGCACACCCCGCCCTGCGCGCAAGAAGCCCGAATCCGCGACCCCGGCCAAAGCCGTGGAACCACGCGAAAAGGCCAGCCTGCACCCGCGCAACCGCCACCAGGGTCGCTACGACTTCCCGGCGCTGATCAAAACCACGCCGGAACTGGCGCAGTTCGTGATCATCAACCCGTATGGCAAGGAAAGTATCGACTTCGCCAGCCCCGACGCGGTGCGGGTGTTCAACCGGGCGCTGCTCAAGTCGTTCTACGGCATTGCCCATTGGGACATCCCGGCCGACTACCTCTGCCCGCCGGTCCCGGGCCGTGCCGATTACGTGCACTTCCTGGCCGACCTGCTGGCCAGCGTCAATGATGGCGAGATCCCTCGTGGCGCGCCGGTCAAGGTGCTCGATATCGGCATGGGCGCCAATTGCGTCTATCCGTTAATCGGCTACAGCGATTACCGCTGGCACTTCCTCGGTTCGGAAATCGACCCGACGGCCGTGGCCGCTGCCAAAGCCATCGTGCAGTCCAACGGGCTGAACAAAGCCATTCAGTTGCGCCAGCAGAGTAATCCCAAGCACATCCTGCTGGGCCTGCTCGAACCCGGCGAACGCTTTGACCTGACCATGTGCAACCCGCCGTTCCACGCGTCGATGGATGAGGCCACCAAGGGCAGCGAGCGTAAATGGCGCGCGCTGGGCCGGGCCGATCCAAAACGCAAACTGCCGGTGCTGAACTTTGGCGGTCAGTCGGCTGAATTGTGGTGTGAAGGTGGCGAAGCACGCTTCGTGACGCAACTGATCGCCGAAAGCGCGCATTTTCAACACAAGGTGCTGTGGTTCAGCACCCTGGTGTCGAAGGCCTCCAACCTGCCAGTCATACAGACAGCCCTGAAAAAGGCCGGTGTACTGGAAAGCCAGGTGGTGGAGATGTCTCAGGGGCAGAAGCAAAGCCGCTTCGTCGCCTGGACCTTCCAGACCAAGTCCGAGCAACAAGTCTGGCGCGAACGCTGGGCGCGCAAGAGCTGATCAACTGTGGGAGCGAGCTTGCTCCGGGCGGCGTTCCGACGATGGCGGCCTGTCAGGCAACATTTCTGTTGAATGTTGTGGCCTCATCGCGAGCAAGCTCGCTCCCACATGGGCATAGCGGTGTTGGTAGTAAATCGCAGACACAAAAAAACCGTGCCCGGATTGCTCCGTTGCACGGTTTTTTAACAAATCTTACTTGTTGACAGCGTCAGTCAGGCCTTTGGCCACAACCAGCTTGATCACTTTCTTGGCAGCGATTTCGATGGCTGCGCCAGTCGAAGGGTTACGGCCAGTACGGGCAGGACGCTCGGTCACTTTCAGCTTGCCGATACCTGGCAGGGTGATTTCGCCGCCGTTTTCCAGCTGATCGGCAACGATTTGGCCCAGCTGGTCCAGAGCGTTACGCGCGGTGGTTTTTGGCGCGTCGATAGCTTCAGCGATGTCGGCGATCAGTTGGTCTTTAGTAAGAGCCATGTAGTGTTCCTTCCCTATCAAATTCATATGGATTGCAGAGTGCAGTGTCAGCCATCGAGCCCGATCTTCTGGATCTGGCACCCTCGGCCAATAACCACGGGATCGGGGTTATAGATACCGAAATCAGGGTTTGGTTCGACCTGACAAATGCTGAATGCACGCTTAACGCAGTGACTTCGCGCAAGACCGGGCAAAACTAGCACAGAGACGGGGAAATATCCGCCTCTTGCTACCCATTTGGTCAGCTTTATTGCACTAAAACTGCAAAAAACTGCATAAGCAGCGCCCCATGACCCGAAATTGCCCCACCATCCCCCTGTAGGAGCTGCCGAAGGCTGCTCCTACAGGGGGATGCGCCATGGCATGGTATCAGCGCCAAAACCAGAGATTGCGGTACACTGAGCGCTTTTTCGGGGAGCACGCCCTCCCCTCTTCAATCAGCCGAGAAGCCCATGCCGATCCGTCATTGCATCGTCCACCTGATCGACAAAAAACCCGACGGCACACCTGCAGTTCTCCATGCCCGCAATGAAGCATTGCCCGAGTCGAGCGCCATCGAGAACATGCTTGCCGACCTCAACGAGAGCTACAACGCCAAACAAGGCAAGGCCTGGGGTCTGTTCCATGCCGAGTCCGGGGCACATCCGTTCAGCGGCTGGCTGAAGGAATACCTCGATGGCGGCAAGGATTTCACGGCGTTCAGCCGGGTGGCGGTGGAACATCTGCAGAAGCTGATGGAAGAGTCCAACCTCTCTGTGGGCGGCCACGTGCTGTTTGCGCATTACCAGCAAGGCATGACCGATTACCTGGCGATCGCCTTGCTGCACCACAGTGAAGGCGTCGCAGTGACCGAACAGCTGGACGTGACACCGTCGCGGCACCTGGATCTGGGTCAGTTGCACCTGGCGGCGCGGATCAACGTCTCCGAGTGGCAGAACAACAAGCAGTCCAGGCAGTACATTTCGTTCATCAAAGGCAAGAACGGGAAAAAGGTTTCGGAGTATTTCCGCGATTTCATCGGCTGCCAGGAAGGCGTCGACGGTCCGGGCGAAACCCGCACCTTGCTCAAGGCATTCAGCGACTTCGTCGAAAGCGAAGACCTGCCGGAAGAGTCCGCCCGCGAGAAGACCAAAACCCTGGTCGACTACGCCAGCAGCCAGGCAAAAATGGGCGAACCCATGGGCCTGGAAGAGCTCTCGGAGCTGATCGACGAAGAACGGCCGAAAGCCTTCTACGATCACATCCGCAACAAGGACTACGGCCTGTCACCGGAGATACCCGCGGATAAACGCACCCTGAACCAGTTCCGCCGCTTCACGGGCCGGGCCGAGGGCCTGTCGATCAGCTTCGAAGCGCACCTGCTGGGCTCGAAGATCGAATATGACGAAGAAGCCGGCACGCTGATCATCAAAGGCCTGCCGACCCAACTCACCGACCAGCTCAAGCGACGCAACTGATGCTGAGCGGGGTCCTGAAGAAGTGCCTGCTGATCCTGCTGGTGGTGGTGGTCTATCAGCACTGGGGCAAGATCGAGCGGCTATTCAATCCGACCCAGGTGGTATCCGAGCAGACCCGGGCCAAGGCCAGGGTCGTGCTCTATACCACCGACTGGTGTGGCTACTGCAAACTGAGCCGACGCTTTCTCGACCAGAAAGGCGTTGTCTACCAGGAATTCGATATCGAGAAGGACGCCGAGGCGCGCAAGGCCTATGAGGCGTTGGGTGGCGGCGGGATTCCGATCCTCGATGTGAACGGGACGCTGATTCGCGGGTATGACCCGGACGCCATCCTCGCTGCCTTGAAATAACCCTCTGTAGGAGCTGGCTTGCCAGCGAAGGCGTCCGTCCAGGCGATACATGTGTCGGCTGACCTACCGCTTTCGCTGGCAAGCCAGCTCCTACAGGGGGTCGGTGCAGGGCCGGAGATCCACGTTGGCGCTCATTGCGCTTCGATACGGAATCCAAGCCGCGGAAAGTGCACATGCACTACGCCGCCACGTTCGTCTTCGCGACGCACAATCAACTCTTCGCAGCCCGCAAACATCAACTCACCGGCCACCGGGTCAACCCCATAATCGGTTGCGGCAATCACTACCTGCTGGCCAGCCTCGAACCCGTTCGGCTCATCGAATTGCTCATCCGGCAATGCCGCCGGCGTGGCATTGCGCGCAATCTCCAACGCCTCCCCAGACGTCATCTCGCTGAACGCGCCATGACCGAAGCCCATTACGCGCCCCAACCACGCCGAAACCGCCGGATAAGTGTCGACCAACGGTGAAGTCACCGGCGTCGCCTTGAGGAACCACAACGGATGCGCCAAGGCAAAATCGGCTATCGATGGCTCACCCAACAGGAAGTCGCCCTGCTCGCGCTGCAGCTGCTGCTCCAGGCGCAGCATGAGTGTCGGCCATTGATGCCGGGCCTGCTCGGCGGACAAGCGCGTGGCGCTGCCACCGCTGAACAATCCGGCGCGATCGGCAATGAACGCCTTGATCGCTTCCGGCGGCATATTGCCGAAACGTACGGCGAGCGATTCCGGCTGGAACACCAGGCTCACCGCGTGTTGAAACACCACCGAGTCAGCCCAGGCGGCGAACGTCGCGGCGATCATTTCCTGACCTTCCGGAAAGAACGCCGGCAAGGCTTTTTCCTGCTCCAGACGACGGGCGATCAATGCGGTATCGCAATAAATATCAGCGCCGATCTGCAACACCGGCGTCTTGCGGTAGCCGCCGGTCAACGCCGTCAGGTCGGGTTTAGGCATCACCGGCGAAATCATCACCGAGCGCCAGGACAGCCCCTTGAAGCCCAACAGCAAGCGGGCCTTTTCGGCAAAAAGGGACGTCGGGTAATGATGAAGAATCAACTCGGACATGCTCGGCTCCGCCGCACGGGAAAGGAGTTCGCAGCTTAGCGCGCAATCCACCCGCAGCCCACCGATCTGCCTGATGGGAACTTATCAGTCAGATTGATGACCTGTAGGAGCTGGCTTGTCGGATCGCCGCACCGCAGCGAAGGCGTCCGTCCAGGCGATACATGTGTCGACTGACCCACCGCTTTCGCTGGCAAGCCAGCTCCTACAGGGGTACGCGTGCGGCACTCGCCACCAGGCATTCCTTGGCGCTTTTCCTGAGTTTTTTGATCAGCCGCTCCTGACGCAACGCTTCGCTTCTGTCGCGGCAGACTTCTGTGTAGACCAACGCCACGGCCGGGCTGGACAGGAAAAACCGCGCGCCTTTGCCACGCTGGTGAGCGGCAAAGCGGCGGACCGGGTCGTCGCTGACCCCGCAGTAAAGCGAACCGTTGGCCGCGCGCACGAGGTAAACGAACCAGGATTTGCTCTCCGGAGTATCGGCGTCGACAGGATTTTCGCTGAGGCTGGTCATGTAACGATCAAGGCTGGAAAGTAAACAAGCGCTGATCTTATCAGCGACTGGCCTGGAATGCCTTCAGCCCCTTCAAGGCCTGAGCGCGAACGGCGTTGCGCACCGCGGGTGTCCAGCCCAGCAGCAGCCCCTTGAAACCCAGCGCCTGTCGGGACCAGGCCCACAGATCGAAACTGTCGTGATGCTCGCAAATCTTGCCGTCGCGAAAAACGAAACGCGCCTGAATATCATTGACCACGGTGTTGCCGGTCTGGCTGAACAGGTAAGTCGCCACCCAGTGCGCACCGCCGGTGCGTTCATCACTGCGCACGTTATCGAATGTCAGGGAGAAATCCCTGGCCCGCGTGGTGAGCATGCGCCACATGTCACCGGCATCGCGGCCGCGCAGCTCACCGAACGCCGGATCACTGAACACCACGTCATCGGTGTAGCAGGCGCTCATGGCCTCGGCATCGAGCCGCTGGAACGCTTGGTAGAACTGGGTGATCAATGCGCTATGGGCATCACTCATGGGCAGGCTCCCGGGGTTTGCAAGCTGACGACGAAAGATTGCCTGCACGATAGTCTGCCAAGGCCTGGAACACTATCGGCATTCGTGGCGGGAATACCGTGACTGACCAGGCGCGCCACATCACTAGCGCACCATGCCGATCTCACGGGCGTAAGCAAAGAGCTCCACATCCGTTGAAATGCCGAGCCTGCGCATGGCCATTTTTTTTTGTTTACTGATGGTCGAAACGCTCCGTTGGATGTGCTCGGCGATTTCACTGACCGTCATTCCACCGGCGAGCATTCTCACCACTTCATGTTCTTTCGCTGACAGTGACGAAGACCGTGACTGCGTCTCGGTGTCTGCCTCAACCAGTGCCGTGTGCAAGGACTTGCTGATAAAGCGTCGACCTTCGCCCACCGATTTGATCGCCCTGGGCAATTCCGTCGCCGACGCGTCTTTAGCGACGATTGCCATCACGCCTTGAGCGAGCGCAGCCCTCAGTGTCACCACATTGGCAAACATCGTGACCAGAATGATCGGTGTTGAAGGGTAGCGACGTCGCACCATGCTCAGCATCTTCAGTCCATCGGACTGCTGGTTTCCCGGCATGGAAAAGTCCGTGATCAGCAGATCACAAGGCATGGATGACAGCAGCTTCCACAAGCTGTCCGGGCCATCGGCCTCGCCCACAACTACACACGCCCGGCTTAGATCGATGAGCATCCGCAACCCGATGCGAACGACAGGATGGTCGTCAGCAATAATTACACGCATTGTCGGATTTATCCTGTTTGGTCACTGGAAAGCGCGAAAAATAGCGCCGCCCTGTGCCAACCACAACGACCAATTCAGATCATGAAACTGCTTCGTCCAACGTATTCAAGGCACTGCTCTTTATCCTACAAAACAAAGAGAATCCCCCTACATTTGAAAGCTATATCTCCCACATCGACAGACTACATAAATCACGCCGGAAGCTGACGATCAGTACTTTTCAACACATTCATACGCCGGGCGGTTCGTTTTCGTATTAGTTGCATTCCACCTCTCTACTCAGACCGATAGAGTGCTCCCTGCCCGAACTGGTCAACGCCCAATAATCATTCAAGGAAGAATCAGCATATGAACATACAACATATGAAAAAACATTTACCCCTATTGACCGCTACGTTGCTGTTGGCCGGTACTACGTCCGTTTTTGCCGCTTCCAGCACGAACCTGGCCGTTAAAGGCATTATCACTCCGGCAGCCTGCACGCCCAGTCTGTCAAGCAATGGTGAAATTGATTATGGGAAAATTTCGGCCAAGGATCTTAACAAGACCACACCGACGTTTCTGCGCCGCACCGCCTTGCAACTGAATGTTGCTTGCGATGCCGCAACTTCATTTGCGCTCCACCTCGCAGACAATCGTCCAAATTCAGCGATTCATCCTCTCTACACGTATGGCTTAGGCCTGATCAACACCAACGAAAAGCTCGGGGGATTTGAGCTTACGTATGACAGTGCAATCACGGAAAACGGTCCAAAAGAAGTGCTAGGTGCCTATCGACGGCCATGCAACGCTCGAAGTCAAATATATCTGATCCATTGTCTTTAACGGGCAGCGCCGGGTCACTTGCGTTGCTCGCTCGGTCATATTCGAATACCCCAAGAGACACATCATGACGATGCTTTTAACTGGCACGCGCCGCTTGCTCCATTGCGGCATTGGCGCACTCGTTCTCCTGCTGACGGTGCAGGCCCAGGCTGACGGCATGGTACCGGACACCTCGGTGGTTATTATCAACGAGGCCGACGGCGAAGCATCCGTATCAGTCACCAACACCGACGCCACCCTGGCGTTGATGCACGTCACTATCGAAAACATTCCTGAAGACCCTGAACCCCTGGTGTTCGTAACGCCCCCGCTGGCACGCGTCGAAGCGTCGAAAACCCAGTTGGTAAGGTTCATTCTCCAATCGGAAAAACCCCTGCTCACCCAGCGCTTGAAACGGGTGATTTTTGAAGGCATACCGCAAGGAAAGCCCGCCGCCGAAGCCGGACATGCCCGTGTCGGTGTAACGGCGCGCCAGAACTTGCCGGTAATCCTCCACCCCAAGGGCCTCGCACCTAATCGCACGCCCTGGACTGATCTGCAATGGTCGCTGCAGGACGGTCAACTGACCGTGCGCAACGAAACACCTTACGTGGTCCGCCTGGGCCAGGAAGTGCAATTGCTGCCTTCAGCTGGCAACGCGACGCTGCCAAAAACCTACGTGTTGCCCGGCGAACACATCAGCATTGCGGTGGCTGGAGGCAATGCCACGCAAGTGCGCTTTCAGCCGGCCACCGTCTACGGTTTCGCGGTGCCGCACTATGAGGCGCCCATCAAATTCTGAAACCGCAACTATCCACTGCGCCCCAAAGGAACCGCGAGCGCCGATTTTTCAAGTGATGGCCCTTTGGGCGCTGCCACGAGCGCGCCTGAAGCCGCAGTAAAACAGGCCAACACGCAGGCATAACCCCAGTGAACTCCCCATGAACACAGTATGGAATTACCGTGATGGCGAAGCCGTGCCCGCGATTGGACCCGATGCCCGTCCTCACCTGTTGCTACGGCGAGCCACGGTGGCGTTGTTGCTGACCTACGCTTTGAGGGTGCTCGACGCCCACGGTGACGTTTCGATTCCGACGTCGTTCGACCAAAACACGTTGCTGCAGCGCGGTATCGATCCGGCGCTGGCGATTTTGCTGATGCAAGCGCCGCAATTCACGGCCGGAAGGCACCCGGTTACGCTTACGGTCAATGGCCAGCGCCATGGCCGGGTCGACGTCACGTTCAATCACGACGGTGCGTTGTGCTTCGATCGCGCCTTGCTTGATGCGGGCAACCTGAGTGTACCCACTCGAACGCTGAACGATGGCCGCTGCCACGACTTCCTCAACACCTCGCCGCAAACCGTCATTGAGCAGGACCCGGCGAGCCTGGGCCTGTCCTTGTTCGTACCCACCGATGCGATACGCCCCACCAGCCGGGATTTCTCTGGCTATCAAACCGGGGGCGTTGCCGGTCTGCTCAATTACGACGTTACCGGTTTGCACAGTCGCTCTGGCGACCAATCGAGTCGTTACGCCTCGGCCAACACCGAACTCGGTTTCAACGCCGGTGACTGGGTCGTACGCAGTCGTCAGGTGCAAACCTGGCAGGACGACGTTTCACGCACGACTCATATCGCGGCATACGCCCAACGCACCTTCGCCAGCCTGGAAGCGGTGCTGCAAGCGGGTCAGATCAACCTCTATAACCCGGTGCTGGCCGGCGCGCAGATCACCGGCGTACAGGTCCTGACCGAGCAAGCCCTGCAGAAAGAAGGACAAAGCGCGATCATTGAAGGGATCGCACACAGTCAGGCGCAGATCGAAGTTCGGCAGAACGGTTCATTGATTCATTCGACTGTGGTGCCTGCCGGCCCGTTTGCGCTCAACAACGTGCGTCGCCTCAATACCCGCTCCGACGTTGAAGTCACGGTCAAGGAGGCCGATGGCAGCGCGCGCAGCTTTACCGTCCCTGCGGCGATGCTCGGCATCGGCTTGCCAGCCCCGGGTTACTCGCTGGCGGCCGGTCAGGTGCGCAGTACCGCTGTCGAACAGGACGGCGATCCCTGGGTGATCAGTGGCGGCTGGAGCGGTGCACTGCACCCGCGGATCCTGCTCAGCGCAGGCCTGACCGGTGCCGCCGACTATCGCGCGGCGGGTGCAAGCGTGGGCCTGTTACCCTCACCCGTCACCCAGGTTCAAGCCACACTGACCGGCGCTGACGCCAGTGGCAAAGACGCCAGTCAGGGGCTCCAAGCCGACCTCAGTGCATCGCATCGCTTGAGCGAACAATGGGCGTTCAATGCAGGCAGTTCTTACCGGACCTTGGGTTATCGGGAGCTGGAAGACGCCGTGTTCGACGGCACTTCAGATAGCAGAAAATCCCGCTACCGCGATCAGCAAAGCGCGGGCCTGTCCTGGTCTCACCCGTGGTTCGGCGCCTTCAGCAGCGGGTTCAGCCGATCAAGCTCGTTCGATGGCCAAAGCAGTAGCCGTGCCCTGGCTTCGTGGGGCACCAACATCGGCGGCGTGTCGGTCTCGGCGACAGCCGAATGGCAGGTCAGCGGCGCGAACCGCAGCGATGACAGCGTTTACCTGAACCTCAGCATTCCCTTGGGTGAAAACCGCCGGGTGCGCAGCTGGGTGCGCAGTTCTGCTGGCGAATACCGCAGTGGTGTCGGCTTGAGTGAACAGATCAATGATCAACTGGCTTACCGGGTCGGCGTTGAACACGACACACGCCACAAGCAGGTGCAGTCCTCCGTCGGCGTTTCGCTGCTACCGCGATACAGCCAGTTGGACCTGAACTACACCCGTGCCGACGCCGAACGTACCAGCTATCAGGCCAGCGCCCGCGGCGGCGCCGTGTTGCACGGCGGTGGCTTGACGCTGTCGCCTTACCCTGTGAGCGACACCTTTGCCCTGCTCTCGGTGGGTGACATGGGCGCGATCAAAGTAACAACGCCCAGCGGCCCGGTCTGGACTGACTGGCAAGGTCAGGCCGTAGTCCCTCAAGTCAGCGCCTACGGTCGCAGCCCCGTCGAAGTCGACACCAAGACCCTGCCGCGCAACGCCGATATCCACAACGGCCTTGCAGTCATTTCGGCCGGCCGCGGTGCCGTCGACAGCATCGAGTTCGGCATCACGATGACCCGACGTGCCTTGCTCAAGGTCACCACAGCCAGTGGTGGTGAACCTCTGCCTCGCGGCGCTGCCGTGAATACCGAAGATGGCGAGTTCGTCACCTTGGTGCAGGACGGCGGCCTGGTGTTTCTGCCTAACGTCCTCGATCCCCGTGCGTTGTGGATCAGCGCGCCGGGACTGGACCGCTGCGAACTGCGCTTCGAATTGCCGGCCGACGCCGACACCGAGGCGTACTTCGAGACTGCCCCCGCCAAGTGCCTGACTCCCTGAGGATGACTTCATGAACCTGTCCCGATCTTTATTGCTGACCATCGTCTCCCTCATGCTGAGTGGGTTCACCCCGTACACCTGGGCGCTCTTGGATGATTGTCAGTTCAATCTGAGCCAGCCGGTGCTCGATTACGGGCTGATGAACCGTGCGATACGTGCCGATTCGGCACCCGAGCGCACCTTGGGCGAGCGTCGCTTGAGCCTTAGCCTGAGCTGTTCAAAACCTGTCGACATGAGCCTGTTTTACAGGGCGATGGCCGCCACCGCCGAACGTTTTCACTTTGCCAACCGCGGCAGCTACCAGGTACGTATTCGCGATGCGGTACTGGATGGCCGCTCGGTGGAGATAGGGATGATTACCCGCGTCGGCCAGCCGCCTGTGCAAACGGCATCGAGCCTGATCTGGCGGCCGGAGCACGGGGTTGTTCCCGTGCAGGCCGGTGTGCCGTTGCAAGGTCGTAGTTTCTCGGCACAGCTGGAGCTGACCGCCTGGGTTCAGGAGCAGGGGATGCAGGTGCGTGACGCAGTCACTTGGGACGCTTCAGGTGTATTCGATGCCGTAGGTGTCGGGCGCACCAGAGAAGTCACCCTGCGCGCCCGTTTCGCTCCGGCAGCTTGCGAACCGGCGCTGACCAATGGCGGCTTGGTCGACTTCGGCACCCTGTCCAAAGATGACCTGAACACCGATAAAGGCACGCGCCTGCCGCCCAAGTCCCTGACATTTAGGGTCAGTTGCGATGCGCCCACTAAATTCGCCCTGATCATGAAGGACAACCGCTCAGGCTCGGCAACGGTCAACAGCGAGATTTACTACGGCCTGAATGTCGATAACCGCAACAACAAGATTGGCCTGTACTCACTGAACACCGACCCGGCCGACGTCAGCGCCGACCACTTCGCCCGCCTCTATCGAACCGACTCCACCACCGGCGGCAATGCCTGGAGTACAGCCAACTCAAGCCCGATACCGATTGGCCAAAATAGCTACCTGGGCTTCACCGACAGCGCCGGCAGCACCTCGGGACCGGTGGCGATTCAGAACCTCACGACGACCGTGGTGGTCGAGGCCGTCATCGCTCCCCTGAACAGCCTCGACTTGAGCACCGCCATCGAGCTCGATGGCTCGGGGACGATCGAGATTATTTACCTGTAACACCCACCCCAATCCTGCTGAAACCGGGGTGCACTGGAGCACCTCGTTACCAGCTAGGAAAACAATCGTAATAGTGAGTAAAAAAAAATGAAAAAGTACTTTGCAGCACTCTCCGCCACCGCCCTGATCAGCGTTGCGCCTTATGCCCTAGCGGCCTCGAGCACTAACCTGAGCGTTACGGGCAAAATAACGCCGTCAGCTTGCACACCCAGTTTGTCCAGTGAGGGCAAGGTCGACCATGGCAAGATCTCGGTGAAGGACCTGCATCAAGGTTCGGATACCCCTCTGCAAGGCGCGACATTGCAATTGACCGTGAATTGCGAAGCTCCAGTCCAGTTCGCGCTCAATCCGATCGATAACCAGCCTGGCACTGCGATGAGAAGTGACATGTACGGTCTGGGCCTGATCAACGGCGATCAGAAGCTCGGGGGATACCATGTACAGATGCAAAATGCGCGGGCGGACGGGAAGGTAGTGAACCGTCTGGTGTCGGCTGATGGCGGCAAAAATTGGACAGCACTTGTCAATGGCTACATGGACGTCGGCTTTCTCTACTCGGCCGGTACTCAAATCAGCGGTACTTCTACCCCTATTGCAGCCAAGGAAATGGTAATGGACATTGCGGTGAAAACTTTTATCGCCCGCGCCGATAGCCTGACCCTGGACGATGAAGTCGCCATAGACGGCTCCATGACGCTGGAAGTGAAGTACATCTAAGCCAGACGCTGAACCGCTCGCCTCACTCATAAAACTGAGCGGTTCAGCACCGATACTCATTCACCCCAAAAGGAGTTCCTGGTGAAATACGCATTGAAGGCCATTGCCGCCACTCTACTGAGCAACCCCTTGACCGGAGGTTGTCACCTCGTAGCCCCCGACATGGCGCACTTCAGATCTTTTCGCTGACCACCTGAACGTACAACGAGCGCCCGGCACCGAGGCCCGCGACAATCGCGCCGAGGCCGATGACGCCGAAAATCCAGCCCAGGGCCGTCCAGCCGCCGGTCCAGTCATGCACGATGCCGACCGCGAACGGCCCCATGGACGCCAGGGTGTAACCGAAGCCTTGGGCCATGCTCGACAGGTTGGCGGCGACATGGGCGTCCCGCGAGCGCAGCACGATCAGGGTCAAGGCCAGGCTGAACGTACCGCCCTGCCCCAGACCCAGCAGGATCGCCCAACCCCACAGGCCTTCGATCGGTGCATAGAGGCAACCGAACAAGCCGCCAAGGGTCAGCAGCATGACGATGACGATCGCCAGACGCTGATCCTTGCCACGAGTCGCCAGCCATGGCGCCGCCAATGAACTCGCCAACTGAACGATGACCGAGCCTGATAGCACCAGACCCGCCTGGGTCGGCGTCAGGCCGCGACCGATCAGAATCGACGGCAACCAGCCGAACACGATGTAGGCCAGAGAAGATTGCAAGCCCATGTAGAGGGTCACTTGCCAGGCCAGTGGATCACGCAACAGACCGCGAACCCGATACGCGACGTTGTGCGCGCCCTGTTTCTGACCCACTTGCGGCAACCAGAAAATCGCCGCGACCAACGCTGGAACTACCCAGAAGCCGAGGCCCAAGGCCCAGCTTTTGTCGAAATGTTCGCTCAAGGGCACGGTCGCGCCAGCCGCCATGGCCGCGCCCAGGCACAGGGCCATGGTGTAGACGCCGGTCATGGTACCGGCCTGTTTCGGGAAGTCGCGCTTGACGATGCCCGGCAGCAATACGCCGATCACACCAATGCTCGCGCCTGCCAGCACGCTACCGGCAAACAGACCGATCTCGCCCAACGAGCTGCGCAGAATGATCCCGCCGGCGAGCATCAGCAAAATCCCCAACACCACCCGTTCGGCACCAAAACGTCGTGCCAGCACGGGCGCCAGGGGGGCAAACAAGCCAAGGCAAAGCACCGGCAACGTCGTCAATAACCCGGCCTGGGCCGCGGACAACCCGAGCGTCTTCGAGACCTCGCTGAGCATGGGTGCCATGCTCGACAGTGCCGGACGCAAGTTCAGCGCCACCAGGATCAGGCCCAGCAATAACAGCCACGGACGGCGCAGGATCGGGTGACTTTGCTGGACCGTTTCGTCATCGGCCTCGGCGTCGATCAGCAATTGTTCGAGTTCCGCCGTGCGCCTGGCTTGGGTGATGTGGCTATTGCTGGACATGGCATTCTCGGTTGCAAGGTTCATTGATCAGCTGCCTCGACAAGGCTTTGGCCCGCTCCGGGTCGCGTTGTTCGACGGCATCGAGCAGTTCGATATGCAGGTCGAACACTGCCTGGCGTCGGGGGCTGATGTTCAAGGTCTGGCGCAAATGCGCGCCGACGATGCTGGAAAAATAGCGATACAACTCGCTGAGGGTCGGGTTGTGCGCGGCATCCACCAGACGCCGGTGGAACACCAGATCGCAGGCGATGTAGGTGTCGAGATCACCGTGGTAGTGACTGCCACTGATGCCCAACGCTTCGCGCAATGCCACCAGGTCTTCATCGGTGCGGCGCAACGCCGCCAGGCCGATGGCTTCGACTTCCAGGATATGCCGGGTCTCCCGCGCCTGCTCATGGGAGCAGCGGGACAAGGCTTTCATCGTGTCCAGGGGGTCAAACACTGCCCGCAGGTAGCTGCCGTCGCCCTGGCGGATGTCGATCAAACCGGAAAAGGCCAGCACGCGCATGGCTTCGCGCACGGTATTGCGGCTGATGCCCAGCTCGGCAGACAACTCAGGCTCGGTGGGCAAGCGTTGGCCAATGCTCCAGACGCCTTCATTGATGCGCTGGCGCAACTGGTCCAGGGCCTGATCGACCAGGGAACGTTTAATTAATGGAGAAATTTCTGACACAGGATCCGCCCTTTCATCCAATCATAGGATGAATTTCCTGACATATTAGTCAGCTTTGTCCGCGAGGGCAACCCGGCATTTCACGGCCCCCCTGTAGGAGCTGGCTTGCCAGCGAAGGCGATACTCCATCCCACATTAACGGTGACTGACACACCGCTTTCGCTGGCAAGCCAGCTCCTACAGGAGGAATGCGTGTTTCTTCAGGCAAAAATAAACCCGGAACCAGGTCCGGGTTTATTTCATTGCCAGGCGTCGATCAATGCAAGATCTGGCTCAAGAACAACTTGGTCCGGTCATTCTGCGGGTTATCGAAGAAGTCGTTCGGCGCCGCCTGTTCGACGATTTCCCCTTTGTCCATGAAGATCACGCGGTTGGCCACGGTGCGGGCGAAGCCCATTTCGTGGGTCACGCAGAGCATGGTCATGCCGTCTTCGGCCAGGCCGATCATGGTGTCCAGTACTTCTTTCACCATCTCCGGGTCGAGCGCCGAGGTCGGTTCGTCGAACAGCATGATTTTCGGTTTCATGCACAGCGCACGGGCAATCGCCACTCGCTGCTGCTGACCGCCGGACAGTTGACCCGGGTATTTATGCGCCTGCTCCGGAATGCGCACACGCTCCAGATAGTGCATGGCGATTTCCTCGGCCTTGCGCTTGGGCATCTTGCGCACCCACATAGGCGCCAGGGTGCAGTTCTGCAGGATGGTCAGGTGCGGGAACAGGTTGAAGTGCTGGAATACCATGCCGACTTCACGGCGGACCGATTCGATCTGCTTGAGATCGTTGGTCAGCTCCACGCCATCGACCACGATACGGCCCTGCTGGTGCTCTTCCAGACGGTTGAGGCAGCGGATGGTGGTGGATTTGCCGGAACCCGACGGGCCGCACAGGACGATTCGCTCGCCCTGCTTGACGTTCAGGTTGATGTCCTTCAACACATGGAACTGGCCATACCACTTGTTCACGCCCTGCATCTGAATAATGCCTTCAGGGCTCACAGGCTGTTTGATCGCTTCACTCATAAACTACGCTCCTAACGCTTGTGGCCAGTGTCCAGCTTACGTTCCAAATGCATGGAGTAGCGGGACATACCAAAACAGAAAATCCAGAACACCAGGGCCGCGAACACATAGCCTTCAGTGGCCATGCCCAGCCATTTCGGATCGGCAGCGGCTTGCTTGACGCTGTTGAGCAGGTCGAACAGGCCGATGATGATCACCAGGCTGGTGTCCTTGAACAGCGCAATGAAGGTGTTGACGATGCCGGGGATCACCAGCTTCAGGGCTTGCGGCAGGATCACCAGGCCCATGCTGCGCCAGTAGCCCAGGCCCATCGCCGCGGCCGCTTCGTACTGACCTTTGGGAATCGCTTGCAGACCACCGCGCACCACTTCGGCCACGTAGGCCGACTGGAACAGGATCACGCCGATCAGCGCCCGCAGCAGTTTGTCGAAGTTCATGCCTTCGGGCAGGAACAACGGCAGCATCACCGAGGACATGAACAACACCGTGATCAACGGCACGCCGCGCCAGAATTCGATGAAGGTCACGCAGACCACCCGAATCGCCGGCATGTTCGAACGCCGCCCCAGCGCCAGCACAATTCCCAGTGGCAATGCACCGGCAATGCCGACGGTGGCGATCACCAGGGTCAGCATCAGGCCGCCCCATTGGCTGGTCGCCACGGCGCTCAGGCCGAACACGCCGCCGTGCAGCAGGCACCAGGCGATGATCGGGTACAGCACCAAAAAGCTCAGCCCGTACACCGCTTTACGCGGGAAGCGCGAGATGAACAACGGGGCCACGCCGATCACCGCCAGCCACACGGTCAGGTCCACGCGCCAGCGCAGGTCCACCGGGTAGTAGCCGTACATGAACTGGCCGAAGCGCTGCTGGATGAACACCCAGCAGGCGCCTTCTTTGGTGCAGTCGGCCTGGCTGGTGCCCACCCAGTTGGCGTCGAGGATCGCCCAGCTCAGGATCGGCGGGACCACCAGGTAGATCAGATAGAACGCGAACAGGGTCAACAGGGTGTTGAGCCAACTGGAGAACATGTTGGCGCGCATCCACGCCACCACGCCGATACTGCGGTTCGGCGGTGGCATGTCAGGTTTGAAAGTATGAGTACTCATGCGCTTTTCCTTACCGCTCGATCAGCGCAATGCGCTTGTTGTACCAGTTCATCAGCAGGGAAATGCTGATACTGATCGCCAGGTACACGCTCATGGTGATGGCAATCACCTCGATCGCCTGCCCGGTCTGGTTCAGCACCGTACCGGCAAACAACGAAACCATCTCCGGATAACCGATACCGGCCGCCAGCGAGGAGTTCTTCGCCAGGTTCAGGTATTGGCTGGTCAGCGGCGGAATGATCACGCGCAGGGCTTGCGGGATGATCACCTTGCGCAGGGTCGGACCGTTGCGCAAACCCAACGAGTGCGCCGCTTCGGTCTGGCCGTGGCTGACCGACTTGATGCCCGAGCGCACGATCTCGGCGATGAACGCCGCGGTGTACACGGTCAGGGCCAGGGTCAGCGCCAGCAGTTCCGGGATCAGCACCCAGCCACCGACGAAGTTGAAGCCCTTGAGCTGCGGCATTTCCCAGTGCACTGGCGCACCGAAGATCAGTGCGCACAGCGCCGGGATCAGCACAAACAGCGCCAGGCTGGCCCAGACCTTGTGGAACGGCACGCCGGTCGCTTCGAAGCGTTTGGTGGCCCAACGGTTCACCAGCACGATGGCGACAATGGCCACGACAATGCTGGCCACAAACGGCCAGAAACCGTCCGCCGCCAACGCGGCCGGCATGTTCAAACCGCGGCTGCTGACGAAGAAGGTGTCACCGAAGTTATGGCTGTTGCGCGGTCCCGGCATGGTCAGGAACACCGCGAAGTACCAGAACAGGATCTGCAGCAGCGGCGGAATGTTACGGAAAACCTCTACATACACCGTCGCCAGCTTGGCAATGATCCAGTTCTTCGACAGCCGTGACACGCCGACGATGAACCCGAGGATCGTCGCCAGGATCACGCCGATAAAAGTCACCAGCAGTGTGTTGAGCAGGCCGATGACAAACACCCGGGCATAGCTGTCCGATTCGGTGTAGTCGATCAGGTGTTGAGCGATGCCGAACCCGGCACTGCGCTCCAGAAAGTCGAAACCGGAAGTAATGCCCCGGTGCTGAAGGTTGGTCTGCGTGTTGTCGAACAGGTACCAGCCCATCGAGACCACCGCGACAATGGTGATGATCTGGAATAGCCACGCACGCACTTTTGGATCGCTGAGGCTGAGCCTCTGCTTTGGTGCGCCGATTGAATTTTGCATGAAGTGCCCCGCAAAGAATGGAACAGAACATCACCCGGCGGTTGGCCCACCGGGTGATAGAACCATCAGCGCACTGGTGGTGCGTATTGAATGCCGCCGTTGTTCCACAGAGCGTTCAGCCCGCGGTCGATGGCCAGTGGCGTGCTCTTGCCGAGGTTTTTCTCGAACACTTCACCGTAGTTACCCACTTGCTTGACGATCTGCACGACCCAGTCTTTCTTCACTTTCAGGTCTTTGCCGTATTCACCGTCAGCGCCCAGCAGACGAGCAACGTCCGGGTTCTTGGTGGCTTTGGCTTCAGCTTCGACGTTTTTCTGGGTGATGCCCATTTCTTCAGCGTTGAGCATGGCGAACAGGGTCCACTTGACGATGCTGAACCACTCTTCGTCGCCTTTACGCACGACCGGGCCCAGGGGCTCCTTGGAGATGGTTTCCGGCAGAACGACGTAGTCGGTCGGGGTGCCCAGCTTGCTGCGTTGTGCGTAGAGCTGGGATTTGTCGGAGGTCAGCACGTCGCAACGACCGGATTCCAGCGATTTGGCGCTTTCATCGGAGGTGTCGAAAGTGATCGGGGTGTATTTCAGACCATTGCCGCGGAAGTAGTCGGAAACGTTGAGCTCGGTGGTGGTGCCGGCTTGAATGCAGATGGTGGCGCCGTCGAGCTCTTTGGCGCTCTTCACGCCCAGCTTGTTGTTCACCAGGAAGCCGATGCCGTCGTAGTAAGTCACGCCGGCAAACACCAGGCCCATGCCCGAATCGCGGGAGCTGGTCCAGGTGGTGTTGCGCGACAGCACGTCGATTTCGCCGGACTGCAGCGCGGTGAAGCGCTCCTTGGCGTTCAGTTGACTGAATTTGACCTTGGTCGCGTCGCCGAACACGGCAGCGGCCACAGCACGGCAGACGTCGGCGTCGATGCCGATGATCTTGCCAGTGGAATCCGGCACCGAGAAGCCCGGCAGACCGTCACTGACGCCGCACTGTACGAAACCTTTTTTCTGCACTGCATCCAGGGTCGCACCCGCCTGAGCGAACCCACTGACGCCGAGCACTGCGGCTGCAGTCACGACGGCCAGGGTGGATTTCAACATCTTCATTCAAACCTCCAGTTTTGCTCTTGTTGTGTCGGAGCGTAAGTCCTGTCGCACCCTTGTGAGGCGTTGTAGACCCATGTTGGCTTTTTTTTGGGTCAACCGACGTCGGACCTGCGCCATGAGTCTAGTAGGAGAAAATCCACAGCATGGATAACTCACTTCTCACCAATCGGCCGAACGGGCGGTAGCCCTTTCACGTTCGCGAAGCCCGTAGCGGCCACTGGCGAACATCCATCACCGGATTTTTTGCTATCCCACAGCCAGCGGTACACTGATAGTGTTACCGCCAGGCGCGGGATCGGTTGTACCGATTTCCCATAGCAAAGCCCGTACCAGAGCGCTTAGGAAAGCGCTTAAGCGACAGGTCAATAGCAAAACTTGTAGCCTTGCGACATCTTCTTAACTGATCAACCAGACGCGCCCCCAGATCTCGCACTTAATGAGAGCGCACGCACATATATGGAGCACCCATGACCGAGCCCTTGATTCTAGAACCCGTCAAGCCCGCAGACGCCTGCGTTATCTGGCTGCACGGCCTGGGCGCAGACCGCTACGACTTCCTGCCGGTGGCCGAAGCGCTACAGGAAACACTGCTGACCACCCGCTTCGTTTTCCCTCAGGCACCGACCTGCGCCGTGACCATCAACGGTGGTTACGAGATGCCGAGCTGGTACGACATATTGGCCATGAGCCCCGCGCGCGCGATCAACCGCGAGCAGCTGGAAGAGTCTGCCCAGAGGGTTATCAATTTGATCGACGTGCAGCGCGCCGTCGGTATAGAAGCCTCGCGGATATTCCTGGCAGGTTTTTCCCAGGGCGGTGCCGTGGTATTGCACACCGCGTTTGTGAAGTGGCAGGGGCCGTTGGGTGGCGTACTTGCCCTCTCGACTTATGCACCGACCTTCAGCGACGAACTGGAGCTTTCCGCCAGCCAGCAGCGCACTCCCGTGCTGTCCCTGCACGGCCAGTACGACGACGTGGTGCAAAATTCCATGGGCCGGACCGCCTACGAGCATCTGAAGCAGCGTGGTGTCACCGTGACATGGCAGGAATACCCAATGGGTCACGAAGTGTTACCCGAGGAGATTCGCGACATCGGCGTCTGGCTCGCCGAGCGTTTGCGTTAACGGTTCAGGTGAAAAGCAGCCCATTGATCCATCCCACTACGCCGCGCCTGATTCTTGCATTACACTGGCCGGCGTATATTCCTTAATCAATTGATGAGATGACCGTGCTCAAAGCACTCAAGAAAATGTTCGGTAAAAGCGAGACTGAGCAACTCGCGCCAGTCTCCAGCGCTCCGTCTCACATCCCCAGCCACCGCACCGACGGTAATCAGCCTGGCCGGACCGCACCCATAGCGGCACCGAAGCACGCGCCGCTGACCCCATCGGCCACCCCCTCTGCCCCGGCCATCGCCGCCGAGCAGCCGCGCAGCGAAGCGCCGAAACCCGCAAAACCGCGTCGAGAACCCAAGCCAAAAGCGCCGGTCATTCCCTGGAAACTCGAAGACTTCGCCGTCGAACCCCAGGAAGGCAAAACCCGTTTCCACGATTTCAAACTCGCCCCCGAACTGATGCATGCCATCCAGGACCTGGGCTTCCCGTATTGCACGCCGATCCAGGCGCAGGTGCTTGGCTTCACCCTCGCGGGCAAAGACGCCATCGGTCGCGCCCAGACCGGCACCGGCAAAACCGCTGCATTCCTGATCTCGATCATCACCCAATTGCTGGAAACCCCGCCGCCTAAAGAACGCTACATGGGCGAACCGCGGGCGCTGATCATCGCGCCGACCCGGGAATTGGTGGTGCAGATCGCCAAGGACGCGGCCGACCTGACCAAGTACACCGGCCTCAACGTCATGACGTTCGTTGGCGGCATGGACTTCGACAAGCAACTCAAAAACCTCGAAGCCCGTCATTGCGACATCCTCGTCGCCACTCCGGGCCGTCTGCTGGACTTCAACCAGCGCGGCGACGTGCACCTGGACATGGTCGAAGTCATGGTCCTGGATGAAGCCGACCGGATGCTCGACATGGGTTTCATCCCACAAGTGCGTCAGATCATTCGCCAGACGCCGCCGAAGAACGAACGTCAGACGCTGCTGTTCTCCGCGACCTTCACCGAAGACGTGATGAACCTGGCCAAGCAATGGACCACCGATCCGTCGATCGTCGAGATCGAGTCGCAGAACGTGGCCAGCGAAAACGTCGAGCAGCACATCTACGCCGTGGCCGGTGCCGACAAGTACAAACTGCTCTACAACCTGGTCAACGACAACGGTTGGGAGCGGGTGATGGTGTTCGCCAACCGCAAGGATGAAGTGCGACGCATCGAAGAGCGTCTGGTACGTGATGGTGTCAATGCCGCGCAGCTGTCCGGCGATGTGCCGCAGCACAAACGCATCAAGACCCTGGAAGGTTTCCGCGAAGGCAAGATTCGCGTGCTGGTCGCCACCGACGTGGCCGGTCGCGGCATTCACATCGACGGCATCAGCCATGTGATCAACTTCACCCTGCCGGAAGTCCCGGACGACTACGTGCACCGCATCGGCCGTACCGGTCGGGCCGGCGCCGAGGGTGTATCCATCAGTTTTGCCGGCGAAGACGACTCCTACCAGCTACCGTCCATCGAGGCGCTGCTGGGCCGCAAGATCAGCTGTGAAACGCCTCCGACGCATTTGCTGCGGGCGGTAGAGCGCAAGCGCCCGTAACCCAGGCGTATTGAAAAAAGGCGCAGCCGGAAACGGACTGCGCTTTTTTTTCGCTTGCATATTGCCCGATGAAACTAAAAGTCCATAATGGACAAATTAGTTTACCCGCTTTCGGAGCCGACCATGTCCAGTACGCCTTACGTGATCACCCAACACCAGGCCCGCGAGCTGCTGGCACAGGTCGATGTGCCACAGATTCTGCGCAAACTGTTCTGCGACCTGGCCGCCGGGCAAGCGGTGCAACCGGCGCAACAACTGGTGGAGTTTCCCCAGGGCGCTGGCGATTTCATCAACTATTTGGGCGTGTTGGCCGCAGAGGGTGTTTACGGCGTCAAGACCTCACCTTACATCGTGCGCGAACAAGGTCCACTGGTGACGGCCTGGACGCTGTTGATGTCGATGCAGACCGGTCAGCCGCTGCTGCTGTGCGATGCCGGCGAACTGACCACCGCCCGCACTGCGGCGACGACGGCGGTAGCGGTCGATGCCCTCGCGCCGCTGAAGGCGCAGCGCCTGGCGATTATCGGCAGTGGCAAGGTGGCCCAGGCGCATCTGCACTACGTCAAGGGTCTGCGCGACTGGCAGAGCATCAGCCTCTACTCGCCGGGCCTGAGCGGCAAGAATGCCCAAGCACTGGCATCGCTGCGAGCCCTCGACCCACGCCTGACCATCGTCGACAGTCGCGAGGCGGCCGTTCAAGACGCCGATGTCATCATGCTCTGCACCTCGTCTGCAGGCCCGGTGATCGACCCTTCAAACTTGAGCAAACCGGCACTGATCACCTCCATCAGCACCAACGCCCCGCGTGCCCACGAAGTGCCGCCGCAAAGCCTCAATGCTATGCAGGTGTTCTGCGACTATCGCCTGACCACTCCGGGTTCGGCCGGCGAGATGCTGATTGCCGGTGAACAGCATGGCTGGGACAAGGGCTCGATCATCGGCGATCTGCCCGATCTGCTCAGCGAAAAAGTCCAGCGTCCGGACTACGACCGTCACGTGTTCTTCCGCTCGATCGGCCTGGGCCTGGAAGACATCGCGCTGGCCAATGCCATCTACCACCTGCAGCACTAACACCACGAACCCCCGACACCACAAACCCCTGTAGGAGCTGACGAGTGCAACGAGGCTGCGATCTTTTGATCCAGCCTTCAAAAGCACAGTCAAAAGATCGCAGCCTCGTTGCACTCGTCAGCTCCTACAAGGGATCTCCACAATTTCGGCATTTGCGCTTGACAGGAGACGTTCATGAGCCAGGCAGACTTCATCATCATCGGCGGCGGGATTGCCGGCGCTTCCACCGGCTTCTGGCTGTCCCGGAACGCCCGGGTGATCGTGCTCGAACGCGAATCCCATCCGGCTTACCACTCCACCGGACGTTCGGCTGCCTTGTTCACCGCAGCCTATGGCACACCTCAAGTCCGGGCGTTGACCCAGGCCAGCCGTGATTTCTTCGACGCCCCACCCGCCGGTTTCTGCGAGCACCCGCTGCTGACCCCGCGCGGCGAGATGACCGTGGATTTCACCGGCGATCCGGCCGAGTTGAACAATCAATACCTGAGCGCCAAAGCCACAGTGCCCGAGATGCAACTGCTCAGCGCCGACGAAGCCTGTGCGCGCCTGCCGATCCTGCGCCGGGAAAAAGTCCACGGCGCGATCTACGACCCGACCGCCAGCGATATCGACACCGATGCCTTGCACCAGGGTTACCTGCGCGGTATCCGCCGCAATCAGGGTGAAGTGCATACCGACAGCGAAGTCCTGAGTCTGACCCGTGATGCCGAAGGCGTGTGGCAGGTGCAAACCAACGGCCAGACGTTCAGCGCCCCGATCATCATCAACGCCGCAGGCGCCTGGGCCGACAAAATCGGTGAACTGGCAGGTGCCAGGCCACTGGGCCTGCAACCGAAGCGACGCGCGGCCTTCATTTTCGCTGGCCCCGAAGGCGTGGACATCCACCACTGGCCAATGCTGGTCAGTCTCGACGAATCGTTCTACATGAAACCCGACGCCGGCATGTTCCTCGGCTCGCCGGCCAACGCCGACCCGGTAGAACCCCACGACGTGCAGCCTGAAGAGCTGGACATCGCGATGGGCATCTACCAGATCGAAGAGGCCACCACCCTGACCATCCGCCGTCCGACCCGAACCTGGGCCGGCCTGCGCAGTTTCGTACCTGACGGTGATCTGCTGTCCGGTTTCGATCCGCACGTGCCCGGGCTGTTCTGGGTCGCGGCACAGGGCGGTTACGGCATCCAGACCTCGCCCGCCATGGGTCAGGCGAGCGCGGCGCTGGTTCGCGGTGAAGCCTTGCCCGAGCCACTCACACGCTTCGGCCTGAACGCCGCCATGCTCTCCCCCGCTCGCCTGGGCTGATTTGCGTCCTCGGGTGACGTCTCGCCACGATTGCGGCAAACTTCCAGCACCCTGTTTCACAGGGTGCCGATGCTGCCTGGAGCTCCACTATGAACGCCCACGAACAAGATCCGGCCCTGGATGCCTCTGCGCCGGCAAGTTCGCCGCTGGACAACTTCCGCGCGATTGCCGATGCCATCGCCACGCTGTTCTTCCCTCATGCCGAAGTGGTGTTGCACGATCTGCGCACGCAAAAGGTCGACTACATCGCCAACAACCTGTCGAAACGGGAAATCGGTGACGATTCGGCACTGGAGGACATGCTCAGCGACGACATCAGCGAACGCAACATCGGGCCGTACGAAAAGCTCAATTGGGATGGCCAGAAAATTCGCAGCCTCAGCAGTGTGCTGCGCGACAGCGAAGGTCATCCGCTGGCCGTGCTGTGCATCAATCTGAATATTTCGCTGTTCGAGAATGCCAAGGCGGCACTGGATCTGTTCCTGTCACCAAGCAAGTTGATTCCGCAGCCGGACTCACTGTTTCGCGATGACTGGCAGGAGCGGATCAATACCTTCCTCCACGCCTGGCTGCGCGAGCGTCAGCTGAGCCTGAACCTGCTGACCCGCGACCACAAACGCGAACTGGTGCTGGCCCTGCACGCCGAGGGCGCCTTCAAAGGCAAAAGCGCCTCCAACTATGTGGCGAACGTGCTGAACATGGGGAGGGCGACGGTGTACAAGCATTTGAAGGAATTGAAGGGCTGATACGAATAGGCAGGTTCCACGCAGGTCATGCGATTCGATGCGACCCGAATCCGTAGGAGCCGGCTTGCTGGCGAATAGGCCCTGAAGACTTGCGGTGATTTTTTGGCCGCCTTCGCTGGCAAGCCAGCTCCTACAGGGTTCCATGCATGTCACGGGATTTGACGCGATTCCGGATCTGTAGGAGCCGGCTTGCTGGCGAAGGCGGCCTCAAGATCGCCATCGCCGCCAAGCCGACCGCCCACAGAATCAGCGGTTATTCCAATGCCGAGGCCGGCCCGAAGAACTCGTAACGGCTTTGCTTCTCCGGCACACCCAGCGCTTTGAGGTGGCGCTTGACCGCCGTCATGAAACCTTTGGGCCCGAGGAAGTAAGCATCCAGGTCGCGCTGCTGCGGCAACCACTCGCCCAGTTGCTCCTGGCTCAACAGCCCGACCTTGTGCGCCGCCGGACTGACCCCGTCATCTTCGTCGTAGCAATAGAAGCGCTTGAGCTGCGGATGACGCTCGGCCAAGCCGTCGATCCAGTCGCGGAAGGCGTGGACGCTACCGTTGCGGGCACAGTGGATAAAGTGCACCGGGCGCTCGGTGGCCAGCGCGGCTTCGAGCATCGGCAGGGTCGGGGTGATGCCGACGCCGCCGCTGATCAATACCAGTGGCTTGTCACTGGCCGTCAGGGTGAACTCGCCCGATGGCGGGAACAGCTGGATGCTGGAGCCGACGTGCAGTTGATCGTGCAGGTGGTTGGAAGCGCGACCGCCCTCTTCGCGCTTGACGCTGATGCGGTATTGGCCTTTATTGGCCAGGGCCGACAGTGAATAATTACGGCGAATCTCTTCGCCATCGAGGATCAGCTTCATGCCGATGTACTGGCCAGGCTCTGCCGCCAGAATCGCGCCTTTGTCAGCCGGTTCGAAATAGAACGAGGTAATTTCCGCGCTCTCTTCAACCTTGGCCACCACGATGAATTCCCGCGCCCCGCGCCAGCCGCCCGGGGCCTGTTCTTTCTGATCGTAGATGCTGGTTTCGGCACCGATCAGAATGTCGGCCAATTGACCGTAAGCAGCGCCCCAGGCCGCCATCACTTGCGGCGTGGCGATCTCGTCACCCAGCACTTCGGAGATGGCTCGCAGCAGGCAGCTGCCGACGATCGGGTAGTGTTCCGGCAGAATCTGCAGGGCCACGTGCTTGTTGATGATCTTGGCCACCAGGTCGCCCAGTTGGTCGAGCTGGTCGATGTGCCGCGCGTACATCAGGACGCCGTTCGCCAGGGCACGGGGCTGATCGCCGCTGGCCTGGTGGGCCTGGTTGAACAACGGGCGCACCTCCGGGTATTCGGAGAGCATCATGCGGTAGAAGTGAGTGATCAAGGCTTCGCCACCGCTTTCCAGCAACGGCACGGTAGACTTGACGATTGCACGGTCTTGAACGCTAAGCATTAAGTGACTCCTGAGCGACGGGTATCTAATTGGATGCCCTAGACTTATCAGTTTTCATGCCAACAATTAAATCGTTATAAATCAATAGTTTGAAAATAAAATAGTCATAACGACATAGCCAGGGTTATAGTCATATCGACTACACGGAGTCACTATGACTGCAAAATCCCTGCTGACCGCCCTGCTGCCACTGGTTTCCGATCTGTCCCGCGAATTGCCCGAAGGCGAGCGCTATCGGCGCCTGCTCGAAGCCATGCGTGCCCTGCTGCCGTGCGATGCCGCCGCCCTGCTGCGCATCGATGGCGAATGGCTGGTGCCGCTGGCCGTCGACGGGTTGAGCACCGACACCCTCGGTCGACGTTTCAAGATCAGCGAGCACCCGCGATTCGAAGCCTTGCTCAGCAGCCCGGGGCCGACCCGGTTTGCCGCCGACAGCAACTTGCCCGATCCCTACGACGGGCTGGTCGATGGCCTCGAAGAACATCTGGAAGTCCACGATTGCATCGGCTGCCCGCTGTTTATCGACGAGCGTCCCTGGGGGTTGCTGACCCTCGACGCCCTCGACCCCGAGCGCTTCGAACCCATCGAACTCGATGCCCTGCAAGCCTTCGCCAGCCTCGCCGCCGCCACGGTCAACGCCGCCGAGCGCATCGAGCGCCTGGCCAATCGTGTCGAAGACGAACATCAGCGTGCCGAGGTCTATCGCCAGGCCAGCGGTCAGCAGAACCGCGAGATGATCGGCCAAAGCAAGGCCCACAAACGGTTGGTGGAAGAGATCAATCTGGTGGGCGGCAGCGACCTGACCGTGCTGATCACCGGCGAAACCGGGGTCGGTAAGGAGCTGGTAGCCCAAGCCATCCACGCTGCCTCGCCTCGGGCGGACAAGCCGATCATCAGCCTCAACTGCGCAGCACTGCCGGAGACGTTGGTGGAGAGTGAACTGTTTGGTCACGTCCGCGGGGCTTTTACCGGGGCGATGAACGAACGGCGCGGCAAGTTCGAACTGGCCAATGGCGGTACGCTGTTTCTCGATGAAGTCGGCGAGCTGTCCCTGACGGTGCAAGCCAAACTGCTGCGTGTGTTGCAAAGCGGTCAGTTGCAGCGCCTGGGGTCGGACAAGGAGCATCAGGTCGACGTGCGATTGATTGCCGCGACCAACCGCGACCTGGCCGAGGAAGTGCGCAGCGGTCGCTACCGCGCCGACTTTTACCATCGGCTGAGTGTCTACCCCTTGCTGGTGCCGGCATTGCGCGATCGCGGGCGCGATGTGCTGCTGCTCAGCGGCTTTTTTCTGGAACAGAACCGCTCGCGCATGGGGCTCAACAGCCTGCGTCTGAGCAACGACGCCCAGGCTGCACTGCTGGCGTATACGTGGCCAGGGAACGTGCGGGAGCTGGAGCACTTGATCGGCCGCAGTGCGCTGAAGGCGTTGGGTAGCTGCAAGGAACGGCCGAAGATCCTCAGCTTGAGTGCGGCGGACCTGGATTTGCCCAATGGCAGCGTTGAAGTCGCCTCCGAGCAACCGACTGCCGTTCCCGTGGCATTGGTGTCGGGGGATTTACGCGAGGCCACCGAAAATTATCAGCGCCAATTGATCAGCGCATGCCTGGAACGCCATCATGACAACTGGGCAAGTGCGGCGCGTGAGCTGGGCCTGGACCGGGCGAACCTAGGGCGCATGGCCAAGCGATTGGGTATGAAATGAGCAAAGATCGCAGCCTTCGGCAGCTCCTACGTCGATCGCATTTCCCCTGTAGGAGCTGCCGAAGGCTCGGGCCGCGTTCGGACGATCTTTTGATCTGCCCGGCATTGATTGAAGCTAAAGCCTGCCCCCGACAAGTCGATAACCCGGCATCGATAGCTGTTGGCGATCCCGTGATCGCCCACCACCTTTTCCACAGAAGGTTTTTATGTCTTCCAACAACGCCCGCGCAGACTCACTTTCGCTTTTGCTGTTTACCTTGCGCAGCGGCAAGCTGATGGCGATCAACCTGCTGAAAGTCAGCGAAATCATCCCCTGCCCGCCACTGACCCGGTTGCCGGAATCGCACCCCCACGTCAAAGGCATCGCCACCCTGCGCGGAACTGCGTTGTCGGTGATCGACCTCAGCCGCGCCATCGGCGAGCGCCCTCTGGAAGACCCGAACGGTGGCTGCCTGATCGTCACCGATGTCAGCCGCTCCAAGCAGGGCCTGCACGTTCAGGCGGTGAGCAAGATCGTCCACTGCCTGTCCACCGACATCCGTCCGCCGCCCTTCGGCTCCGGCGGCGTGCGCTCGTACATCACCGGCGTGACCTCGGTCGACGGCACCCTGGTGCAGGTGCTGGACATCGAAAAGGTTATCCACGGCATCGCCCCGGCGCAGATCGAAACGGCCCCGACTGAACTGAGCATGGAAGACGCCGAAATCCTGGGCAATGCGCGGATCCTGGTGGTCGATGACAGCCAGGTCGCCCTGCAGCAATCGGTGCACACCCTGCGCAACCTCGGGCTGCAATGCCACACCGCGCGCAGTGCCAGGGAAGCCATCGACTGCCTGCTGGACCTGCAAGGCACCGCCCAGCAGATCAACTTGATCGTCTCGGACATCGAAATGTCGGAGATGGACGGCTATGCCTTCACCCGCACCCTGCGCGAAACACCGGACTTCTCGCACCTTTATGTGCTGCTGCACACCTCGCTGAACAGTGCCATGAACAGCGAAAAAGCCCGACTGGCCGGGGCCAATGCGGTACTGACCAAGTTCTCTTCGCCAGAACTGACCAAATGCCTGATCGAAGCGGCCAAGGCCGTCGCCGAACAAGGTCATTGAGTTTTGGCCGAGGATTATTGCTTTCTGCTGCGGCGTAACCTTGCCGAGGCGCTACCCGGCATCATCTGGCCTCAAGGGATTGTCCTGAGCGACTATCGCCCCGAACTGGCGCACGCCGTGCATCACTTGATGCAACGGGGCTATCAGGAGGGTGGCGGTCGCGTGCCGGCGCTGGATGCCTGGCAACAGCGTTTTGAAACCGACCCCGAATACGATCCGACCTTGTGCTTCATCGCCCTGGATGCCGAGGGTATCGTGGGCGTGTGCCAATGCTGGACCAGCGCCTTTATCAAGAATCTGGTGGTGCATCCGCGGGCTCAGGGCCGGGGATTGGGGCGGGCTTTGCTGCTGCATGCTTTCAGCGTGTTTCAGCAGCGGCGTGAAGGGTTTGTGGATTTGAAGGTATTGGAGGGCAATCTTCGGGCACAGCGGTTGTATGAAAGTGCCGGGATGTATGTGGTTCGCCGGGAGCCGGTTCCGGTCTGACACACCGCCATCGCGGGCAAGCCCGCTCCCACAGAAGCAGTGCCCCCTGTGGGAGCGGGCTTGCCCGCGAAGAGGCCGACACATTCAACACAAAACCATCAGGCATACTTCAGGCATTCGGCCAATCAAATGCCCAAGGATGCCTCAACCATGAAAGCTGCAACCCTGACCTTCCTCTGCCTCACCGCCCTCGCCTCCCAGGCCCAGGCCTCCAGCCCCGACGCCTGGGCCGCCTACGACAAAGCCGTGCTCGCCGGCTGCACCAAGGCCAGCGGCCTGAAGAATGCCAAGCCCGTCGGTAACGCCGCACAGTTCGATGACCGGGTCGGCTACACCGCAATGCTGCTGCAAGGCCAATACCCGCAAAAACACATGAAAGGCCAGCAAGGCACCGAGCTGTGCCTCTTCAACAAAAAAAGCAAAACCGCTTATGTGACCGAGTGGGACTCCATCCGCCCGACCGCCAAGGCGCAGTGACTGGCGCATTCCTTGCTTTGACACCCGCCTCAACGGTGGCTTTCTGTCGCCATTTCATACCCTCACATGCGACCGACTGCTCAATGAATACGACGTTTTCCTGCGTAGGGTGTGGCAAATGCTGCAACGACCACCACGTCCCCCTGACCCTGGCCGAGACCCGGATGTGGGCGGCCGACGGCGGTCAAGTCATCGTGCTGGTGGAAGGCTTCCTGGGCAATGGCCTGGGCTTGCCCGTGCAGCAACGCGAACATGCCGAACGCCGTTCGGTGGTGGTTCGAAGCGGCGAATCCGAGGCGTACGTGGCGATCACCTTTGCCGCCTACAACGTCGGCCTCTGCCGGAATCTTGACGAAGACAACCGCTGCCGCATCTACGAACGCCGGCCGCTGGTGTGCCGCATCTACCCGATGGAAATCAATCCACACATTCCCTTGAACATCGCGGTGAAGGAATGTCCGCCCGAGTCGTGGGAAAAAGGACCGGACCTGATCGTCGGTGGCGAACTGGTGGATCAGGAGCTTACAGGACTTATCCAGCGTTCACGTCAGGCGGATCGCGATGACATCCGGAGCAAAAACGCAATTTGCGCATTGTTGGGGATTCGGACTACAGCCCTGAAAGGCGACGGATTCACAGCGTACCTGCCGGACATGACCGCGTTTGCCGCGGTCATCGATCAGATCATTCAACAACCGCAGACCGCCGCAGGCAGTGACTGGCAATTCCACGTGTCGAGCGACGATATCGCCGGGCAAGTGCTGGCGGCCGGCGCGCAAGTGGCCACCGAGACGCCAGTCAACTATGCGTTCATTTCGTTGCGCGCGGCTTGACGATGGCAACGCGTGAAAGGGTCAGGTGGCAGTGTAGGCAACGCATTCGACTTCCACCCGAGCGTCCAGCACCAATTTATTGGCGGCGAAAGTCGTGCGGGCGGGCAACCGGTTCTGTGGGAAATAGCTACGGTACACCCCGTTCATTTCGGCAAAATCCTTGATATCGGCAAGGATCACCGTGCATTTGGCCACGTGTTCCAGAGAAGAACCGCTGCGTTCCAGTGCGCTACGCAGGTTCTCCATGGTCTGGGTCATTTGCGGGACTATGCCGCCCTTGACCAGCTTTCCATCATCACCGGCCCCGAGCACGCCCGACAAATACAGGGTCTGGTCGACTTGCACCGCTTCGGAGAATGACAGCCCTGCTTCAGCAGGGATGTAGCGCGGTGAATCCGGTGTCAGTTGCGACGCATAGCGCTGGATGATCGTGTAGTACTGGCGATTGCGTATGATTCGATCAAAGGCCGCATTCAGGTCGTCGCGCAGCGCAGTATCGGTTTTGCGCACGGCCAGGGCCACGCCGCTACCGAGCATCGGGTCCCTGACGGCGGGACCGACAAAGGCAAACGCCTGCCCCCGGGGCTGACTCAACAATGCCTCGTTGATTTCAATCGAGTCTTGCAGCGTGGCATCGATTTCACCCGCCAGCAGGCTGTCGATCAATTGGCTGTTGACGCTGAAACTGCGCACGGTCACTCCCGACGGAGCCCAGCGTGCTTGTGCGAAGGCTTCGCGACTGGTGCCCGCCAGGACGCCGATACGTTTGCCCTTGAGCGATTGCGTAACCGGGAGCAACTTCGAGCCCGCGCGAGCTACCAGGTGATTGCTCAAGGGATAAAGATCGTCGGTAAACTCAAGCCGTTCGAGGCGCGCGGGTGTCGCGGTCATCGGGATGATGACATCGAATTTCCCGGCTTCGAGGGCGTCGATGTTGGTGGCGTAATCCTGATCCACCCAGACACAGCGCGCCTTGAGTTCGGCACACAACGCGTTGCCCAGCTCGATATTCAAACCGACCAGCTCACCTTTGTCGTTACGGCTTTCGAAGGGTGGAACCAGCGCTTCGACGCCGAAACGGATCTGTGGTTCGACCGTAGTCGATGCACAGCCGGCGGTCAGGACTACCAGCGACATCGCAGAGATGATTTTTACCAGAGGCATTTCGGTGACCTTCGTGAAGCATTCAGGGACTTGAATACTTCACGAGTGGCCACCGACTTTCCTAGAGGACGAATCGCTCATCCTTGTGGGAACGGTCTCGGCTTCAGAAAGAACGGTTACCCCAAAAAACTGAACCGTCAGCGTTTGCCCATCGAACGACGCGTGCCCGGAGGCGCTGCGCCCGGGGTTTTGGTGTGACCATTCTTCGCGCCATTCTTGTACCAGGGTTGACTGGCATTCTTGGCTGCAGCCAGATCACCCGGTTTGAACGGGAACTTGAATGCCGGAATCGCGGCTTTGGTTTCGCTGTCTGCGCTGGAGTCGACGCTGTCTGGCAGGTCTGCCTGGTCGTCGCTCAAGGCGTCGGCAACCGGCGGTTGTGTCGGGGAAGTCATGAAAGCTCCGGGTGATGCAAAAGAGTCGGGCCCGGTCAGCGAGCCGCGAAAGGCGGCAGTATACCTGTCTCGGGAGCGGCAAGCTTCACGCCGCGGGGAAGTCTGTCGGGTTTTGTGGTGACGGGTGTGATGCCTTCGCTGGCAAGCCAGCGCCTACAGGAGCGCGATCTTGTGGTGACGGGTCTGACGCCTTCGCTGGCAAGCCAGCTCCTACAGGGGGTTGGCGTACACCACGAACCCCTGTGGGAGCTGGCTTGCCAGCGAAGAGGCCAGAACAGGCACCACACCACCCAAACTGACAGCGCCGTCAGTTAGCCGTCACCTTCCTGACGGGCGAACAGGTTTATAAAGGAAGGTATAAACCTGACAACACTCCGACCACCCAGCCCGGCGCCCCACTCGCATGCGAATTCAGAAAAAACCCGCCTTGATCGCCGGTCTGCTGATTGCCCTGGCAGCGCTGGGCACCTGGTACCTGACCAAGCCGGCCACGGCAAAACTGGCTGCCCCAACCGCCATCCCGGTGCGGGTGGTCGCCGTCGTCGAAAAAGACGTCCCCCGCTACGTCAGCGGCATCGGCTCGGTGTTGTCCCTGCACAGCGTCGTGGTGCGCCCGCAGATCGACGGCATTCTCACCAAAATCCTGGTCAAGGAAGGCCAACTGGTGAACAGAGGCGACCTGCTGGCGACCATCGACGACCGCTCGATCCGCGCCAGCCTCGACCTGGCCCGGGCGCAACTGGGCGAAAGCCAGGCGCAGTTGCAGGTAGCGCTGGTCAACCTCAAGCGCTACAAACTGCTGAGCGTCGACGACGGCGTGTCCAAGCAGACCTACGACCAGCAACAAGCCCTGGTCAATCAACTCAAGGCCACCGCGCAGGGCAATCAGGCCTCGATCGACGCCGCCCAGGTGCAGCTTTCCTACACACAGATTCGCTCCCCGGTCAGCGGTCGCGTCGGGATTCGTACAGTGGACGAAGGCAACTTCCTGCGCATGAGCGACACCCAAGGCTTGTTCACCGTGACCCAGATCGACCCCATCGCCGTTGAGTTTTCCCTGCCGCAGCGAATGCTGCCGACCCTGCAAGGCCTGATCAACGACCCACAGCGCGCCCGGGTCAAGGCCTACATCGGCGCCGACACCGACGGCGAAACCGGCAACCTGCTGGGCGAAGGCCATCTGACCCTGATCGACAACCAGATCAACGCCAACACCGGGACCATCCGCGCCAAGGCCGAATTCAACAACACCGGGCAAAAACTCTGGCCGGGCCTGTTGGTGACGGTAAAGATTCAGACAGCGCTGGATAAAGATGCGCTGGTAGTGCCACCCACTGTCGTACAACGCGGTCTCGATCAACATTTCGTCTACCGGGTCAACGGTGACAAGGTCGAAACCGTCCAGGTGCAAATGGTCTACCAAGGCAGCGGCCAGGACATCATCAAAGGCGTCAAGCCGGGCGACGTGCTCGTCAGCGATGGCCAGTCGCGCCTCAAGCAAGGCTCCACCGTCCAGGTCCTGACTGAGCCGCCGCAAGTGGTCCAATCGGAGTCGCAACCATGAAGGGGCACGGCTCGGTTTCGGCGTGGTGCATCGATCACCCGGTGGCGACGATCCTGCTGACCTTCGCCCTGGTATTGCTCGGTGTCATCGCCTTCCCGCGACTGCCGATCGCGCCGCTGCCGGAAGCTGAATTCCCGACCATCCAGGTGGCCGCGCAACTGCCCGGCGCCAGTCCGGAAACCATGGCATCGTCGGTCGCCACACCGCTTGAAGTGCAATTCAGTGCCATTCCCGGCGTGACCCAGATGACGTCGAGCAGCGCCCTGGGCTCGACCAACCTGACCCTGCAGTTCACCCTCGACAAAAGCATCGACACCGCTGCCCAGGAAGTCCAGGCCGCGATCAACACCGCCGCCGGCAAACTGCCCAAGGACATGCCGACCCTGCCCACCTGGCGCAAGGTCAACCCGGCCGACAGCCCGGTGCTGATCCTCAGCGTCAACTCGACCCAGATGCCCGGCACGGAACTCAGCGACCTGGTCGAGACCCTGCTCTCCCGTCAGATCAGCCAGATCGATGGTGTAGGCCAGATCAACATCACCGGTCAGCAACGTCCGGCCATCCGCGTCCAGGCCTCGGCCGACAAATTGGCAGCCATTGGCCTGACCCTGGCGGACATTCGCCTGGCTATCCAGCAGACCAGCCTCAACCTGGCCAAAGGCGCGTTGTACGGTGAGTCGAGTATCTCGACGCTGTCGACCAACGACCAGTTATTCCATCCGGACGAATACAGCCAACTCATCGTTTCCTACAAGGACGGCGCACCGGTTCACCTGAAGGATGTGGCCAAAGTCGTCAGCGGTTCGGAAGATGCCTACGTGCAGGCCTGGGCCGGTGATCGGCCAGGGGTGAACCTGGTGATCTCCCGACAACCGGGGGCCAACATCGTAGAGACCGTGGACCGCATTCAGGCGGCGCTGCCCGGCCTGGAAGCCATGCTGCCCGCCTCGGTACAGGTCAAGGTATTGGTGGACCGGACCCAGACCATCCGCGCCTCGCTGCATGAAGTGGAAGTCACCCTGCTGATCGCAATCATGCTGGTGGTCGCGGTCATGGCGCTGTTCCTGCGCCAATGGTCGGCGACCTTGATCGTATCGGCGGTGCTTGGTGTGTCGTTGGTCGCCAGCTTCGCCCTGATGTACATCATGGGCTTCAGCCTGAACAACCTGACACTGGTGGCGATCGTGGTCGCCGTGGGGTTTGTGGTCGACGATGCGATCGTGGTGGTGGAGAACATTCACCGTCATCTGGAGGCGGGCGACGGCATGCGCGAAGCGGCGATCAAAGGCGCCGGCGAGATTGGCTTTACCGTGGTCTCCATCAGTTTCTCACTGGTGGCGGCGTTCATTCCGCTGCTGTTCATGGGTGGTGTGGTCGGGCGGCTGTTCAAGGAGTTCGCCCTCACCGCGACCTCGACCATCATGATTTCGGTGGTGGTGTCCCTGACGCTGGCGCCGACCCTGGCTGCGTTGTTCATGCGTGCGCCGGTGCATCACGCCCACGATAAACCCGGCTTCGGCGAGCGTTTGCTGGCGTGGTACGAGAAAGGCCTGCGTCGCGCCCTCGCCCATCAGAAGTTGATGATCGGCGTATTCGGCCTGTCACTCGTGTTGGCCATCACCGGTTACATTTTTATTCCGAAAGGCTTCTTCCCGGTGCAGGACACCGGCTTCGTGCTCGGCACCACCGAGGCGGCCGCTGATATTTCCTACGGCGACATGGTGAAAAAACACCTGGCGATGGCCGAAATCGTTGCCGCCGACCCCGCGGTTCAGGCGTTTTCCCACTCGGTCGGCGTCTCGGGCAGCAATCAGACCATCGCCAACGGGCGCTTCTGGATCTCCCTGAAAAAACGCGCTGACCGCGACGTTTCGGCCAGCCAGTTCATCGACCGGATTCGCCCGCAACTGATGAAAGTCCCGGGCATTGTCCTGTACCTGCGCGCCGGCCAGGACATCAACCTCAGTTCCGGCCCGAGCCGCGCCCAGTACCAATACGTGCTCAAGAGTAACGACGGAGCGACCCTCAGTACCTGGACCCAGCGCCTGACGGAAAAACTGCGCAGCAACCCGGCCTTCCGCGACATTTCCAACGACCTGCAACTGGGCGGCAGCATTACCCACATCAGTATCGACCGTAGCGCGGCGGCACGTTTCGGCCTGACCGCCAGCGATGTCGACGAAGCGCTGTATGACGCTTTCGGTCAGCGGCAAATCAACGAATTCCAGACCCAGATCAACCAGTACAACGTGATCCTGGAGCTGGACACCAAGCAACGCGGCAAGGCCGAAAGCCTCAATTATTTCTACCTGCGCTCGCCGCTGAGTGGAGAGATGGTGCCGCTGTCGGCGCTGGCGAAATTCGATGCGCCGACCGTGGGTCCGTTGTCCATCGCCCATGACGGGATGTTCCCGGCTGCCAACCTGTCGTTCAACCTGGCGCCCGGTGTGGCCTTGGGCGATGCGGTGATCATGCTCAATCAGGCCAAGGCCGATATCGGCATGCCGGCCGCCATGAGCGGCAACTTCCAGGGTGCGGCCCAGGCATTCCAGAGCTCGCTGGCCAGCCAGCCCTGGCTGATTCTGGCGGCGCTGGTGGCGGTGTACATCATTCTCGGCGTGCTCTACGAGAGCTTCGTGCACCCGCTGACGATCATCTCGACCCTGCCGTCGGCGGGGCTTGGCGCGGTGATCATGCTGTGGATCTGGGGCCAGGACTTTTCGATCATGGCCCTGATCGGGTTGGTGCTGTTGATCGGGATCGTGAAGAAAAACGGCATCCTGATGATCGACTTCGCCCTCGAAGCCCAGCGCAAAGGCGGCTTGCCACCGGAAGAGGCGATTTACCAGGCCTGTCTCACCCGGTTCCGGCCGATCATCATGACCACCCTCGCCGCCCTGCTCGGCGCGCTGCCGCTGATGCTCGGTTATGGCACCGGCGCCGAACTGCGCCAGCCCTTGGGGATCGCGGTCGTCGGCGGCTTGCTGGTGAGCCAGGCGCTGACGCTGTTCACCACTCCGGTCATATACTTGTGGCTCGAGCGGCTATTTCATCGACCTGAACCCACACCACTATCGGTGCTGGCGACCACAGACTGAGGCGGGGTCATGCGCGTTCTGATTATCGAAGACGAGGAAAAAACCGCGGACTATTTGCATCGCGGCCTGACGGAGCAGGGTTACACCGTGGACCTGGCGCGCGACGGAGTCGGCGGCTTGCACCTGGCACTGGAAAGCGACTACGCGGTGATCGTCCTCGACGTCATGCTGCCGGGCCTGGACGGCTTCGGCGTACTGCGCGCGTTGCGTGCGCGCAAGCAAACCCCGGTGATCATGCTCACTGCCCGTGAGCGTGTGGAAGATCGCATCAGAGGCCTGCGCGATGGTGCCGATGATTACCTTGGCAAACCGTTTTCCTTCCTCGAATTGGTGGCACGGCTACAGGCGTTGACGCGCCGCAGTGGCGGCCATGAACCGGTGCAGGTGAGCATCGCCGACCTGTGGATCGATTTGATCAGCCGCAAAGCCACCCGCGCCGGTACTCGCCTGGACCTGACCGCCAAGGAATTCTCGCTGCTGAGCGTGCTGGCCCGTCGACAAGGTGAAATCCTATCGAAAACCGCCATTGCCGAAATGGTCTGGGACATCAATTTCGACAGCGACGCCAACGTCGTCGAAGTCGCGATCAAACGCCTGCGGGCCAAGCTCGACGGGCCGTTCGAAGAGAAATTGCTGCACACCATCCGCGGCATGGGTTATGTGCTGGAGAGCCGTGGTGTCCAGTAACTCGATTGCTCTGCGCTTGAGCGGGATGTTCACCCTGGTCGCGCTGCTGGTGTTCCTGTTGATCGGCTGGGCGCTCTATCAGCAAGTCGACAAAGGCCTGGGTTTGTTGCCCGAAGCCGAGCTGGATGCGCGCTACAGCGTGCTCGAATCCACCGTCGGCCGTTACGGCACGCCGGAGCATTGGGTGAAGATCAACAACAAGCTCAAGCTGCTGGGTGAAGAAGACAAGCGCATCAGTTTCTGGATCATCAGCGGCGACCCGCATTACGAATACGGCAACCTGACGCCGCAGATTCGCGCCTTTGCCCAGGGGCCGCTGGGCATGCGAGACCTGAAACTGCCGGATCAGCCTTATCCATTGAAGGTGCTGCTCAGCCAGTTTCCCGCCAAGGACCAGCGACCGCCGCTGCGTTTCATGATCGGCATCGACACCGAAACGTTTTTCCAGACTCAGCACCATTTGTTGATCGCCTTGATCAGCCTGGCGATCATCGGGGTATTACTGGCCTCGGCACTCGGCTATTGGGTGGCAAGGATCGGCCTCAAGCCATTGATCAAGCTGTCTCAGGAAGCCCAGCGCCTGGCCCCGCCATTGCGTTCCGGGCGGTTGCGACTGGCCTCACTGCCGCCGGAACTCAATCAGTTCGTCAACTCGTTCAACTCCACGCTGGAACGCGTCGAACAGGCCTACTCGCGCCTCGAATCATTCAACGCCGACGTTGCCCATGAACTGCGCTCGCCACTGACCAATCTGATCGGCCAGACTCAGGTGGCACTGACCCGTGGCCGTTCAGCCGAACACTACTTCGAAGTGCTGCAATCGAACCTCGAAGAGCTGGAACGGCTGCGTTCGATCATCAATGACATGCTGTTTCTCGCCAGTGCCGACCAGGGCAGCAAGGCCACCAAACTGACGTCCACCTCCCTCGCGGATGAAGTGGCAACGACCCTGGAATACCTGGATTTCATCCTCGAAGACGCCCAGGTCCAGGTGCAGGTCAGTGGCGATGCCCAGGTGCGGATCGAAATCGCTCATCTGCGTCGGGCGTTGATCAACTTGCTGAGCAATGCCGTGCAACACACCGGACCCGGGCAAGTGATTCAGGTGCGGATCGAGGTCGAGGAGCATCAGGTCAGCATCGGTGTCGCGAACCCGGGATCGCCGATTGCCCGCGAGCATCTGCCGCGACTGTTCGAGCGCTTCTATCGGGTCGATGCGTCGCGCAGCAACAGTGGCAACAACCACGGCCTGGGCCTGGCGATCGTCAAGGCGATTGCACTGATGCATGGCGGGGATGTGTTTGTGCGCAGTGATCACGGCATGAATACCTTCGGTATCCACCTGCCGGTCTGACCGCTCCCTTGTGGCGAGGGGGCTTGCCCCCGTTGGGCTGCGAAGCAGCCCCAATGGGTCCGGTCAGATACATCGCAAGGGAGCGCTTCGCACTCCAACGGGGGCAAGCCCCCTCGCCACAGAATGCGGTCACTTCAATTCAGCACTGTTGCCTTAAGCGCAACAGTCCTTTCATGAATCCGCTCTTTTTCCCCGCCTCAATGCCCCTTATCTTTGCCGTACCAAACAGCACTTGCCAAGCAAGAAGGTTTTAAAGATGTCCAACACCATGGGTATTGCCAGCGCTTTCGTTTTGTCCTCGTTGTTCCTGTCTCCGGTCGCCATGGCTGAAGAGTCGCAGACTTTCGCCGCGCACAACACCGCACGAGCTGCTGCGTTCGAAGAGTATCAGAGCGAAATGACGGCCAAGGCTCAGGATGCCGCGCAAACCCCTCAGGCGTCGACCAGCCGGGCCCAGACAGGACTCGAGAAAGACAGCTGACTGTTAGACATCACTCTGTTTCCCTCGACACTTTCATCGGCTCTTTCCGTTGAAAGTTGTCTTCAAGCCGCTGCTATCAGCGGCTTTTTTTCGCCGGTTCGTTGCAATTGCCGTAACGATAACCGAGCGATCATCGACGACCCGTTTACCTTTTTCTGACACCCGCTACAAAAAAGGCCAGCATGTTTTGCTGGCCTTTTTTTTGCTTGGGATTTATACAGGCGCTGTAAACGCAATCGGTGTCCGGCGCTCTGCCCCGGCGCTTGCACCAGAAGTCTCTTATCGCCTTATCAGTAGAAGTCAGAACCATGAGTGTGCGCCATGCGATACCTCACCACTCGATCCGTTCGACGCGACCGGAACGGATTCTGACTCTCGGCAGTTTACTGCTGGTGATTGCAATACTGAGCATTGTCGCCTTCCTGCTGATCCGTGAACGCGCCAACGCCGAGTTGTCCGCCACTCGCGCTGCGTCCAATATCGTGCAGTTGATCGACGCCGACGTCCTGCGCAACATACAACTCTATGATCTGTCATTGCTCGGTTTGATCGCCGCCTCGCAGCGTGAAGACCTCAAATCCGTCTCCCCGCTTATCCGTCACCTGGCCTTGTTCGACCGCGCCACGGCTGCGCCCTATAAAGGCGACATTTTGTTGCTCGACAACCAGGGCGACGTGATGGCCGACTCGGCCTCGGTGCAACCCAGAAAGGGCAACTTTGCCGACCGTGAATATTTCCAGTCCCATGTGAATGATCGGACCCCGGGCATGTTCATCAGCCGCCCGTTCAGGTCCGCAGAGGCAGGACAAGACTGGCGTATCAGTTTCAGCCGCCGGATCAACGGCGCCCAAGGCGAATTCCTGGGGGTGGCCGAAGCCGCCATGCGTTTGAACTACTTTGATCAGTTGTTCAACAGTTTGAACATAGGTCGGGACAGCACCATCACCCTGATCAGCAAGGACGGGATCCTCCTGGCCCTGCAACCGCGTCCGACCGAGGAGCTGATCGGCAAGGACTTCAGCAACCGTCCGAACTTCCAGCGCATCGTCAAAGAAGGCAACGGCAGCTTCACCGGCACTTCAAGCCTCTACCAGGATGAACGCCTGTACACGTTCTCCAAGGTGGGCGACTTGCCGTTGATCGTCATCGTTGCCCTGTCCAGCGACGAAGTCTATGCGTCGTGGAAGCGCACGGCGCTGGTGGTCAGCCTGGCGACCCTGGCCCTGTGCGCGAGCCTGCTCTGGTTGACCTGGTTGTTCAGCCGGGAATTGCGCCTGCGGCATAACGCCGAGCAGGAACTGGCGCAACTGGCCGCCACGGATTCGTTGACCGGTCTGGCCAACCGCCGAACCCTGGATCAGGTCCTGCGCCATGAATGGTTTCGTGCCCAACGCTCGGGCATGCCGCTATCGCTGCTGATGATCGATGCCGACCACTTCAAGGCGTTCAACGATCGCCATGGGCATCAGGCTGGCGATGATGCGCTGCGCACGGTGGCCCGGGTGATCAGCGCCCATGTCCGACGGCCGGCGGATCTGGTTGCCCGTTATGGCGGCGAGGAGTTTTCGGTGATTCTTGCCGAAACCGACAGCCAGGGTGCGCAGCGGATTGCCGAACATATCCGTTCAGCGGTCGAGCAGTTGCCGTTGACGACGGATGCAGAGTCGCCGATGACTGTCAGTATCGGGATCAGCACCTGGACCACAAAGAGCGACATCAGCCTGGAGCAATTGCTGTTTGCCGCGGACAAGGCGTTGTATCAGGCGAAGGAAAGTGGGCGTAATCGGGTTGTCGCTGCGATCTTTTGATCTTTTCATTCGCTGGGTATAAAAAAAGGCCGCCCGAAGGCAGCCTTGAAAAACTAGAGAGGTTTTTTGCTTACACGGCCGCAACTGGGCGCATGTAAGAGATCGGTGCAGTGCTGGCGTCTTCGAAAGTCACGACTTCCCAGGCATCGGTCTGCTCAATCAACTTGCGCAGCAGCTGGTTGTTCAAAGCATGTCCGGACTTGAAGCCCCTGAACTCACCAATCAGGCTATTGCCCAACAGGTAGAGGTCACCAATTGCATCGAGGATCTTGTGCTTGACGAATTCGTCTTCATAACGAAGGCCGTCTTCGTTCAGTACACCATCCGCGTCGACCACAATAGCGTTTTCAACGCTGCCGCCGAGTGCGAGGTTGTGCTTGCGCAGATACTCGATGTCACTCATGAAACCAAAGGTACGGGCGCGGCTGACTTCTTTTACGAACGAAGTACTGGAAAAATCCACGCTTGCACTTTGGGTGCGGTCACGGAAAACCGGGTGATCGAAATCGATCTCGAAACTCACCTTGAAGCCTTCGAAAGGGACGAAAGTGGCGCGCTTGTCGCCGTCTTCCACTGTCACTTCGCGCAGGATGCGGATGAATTTCTTGGCGGCGTCCTGTTCTTCCAGGCCCGCCGACTGAATCAGGAATACGAAAGGTCCAGCGCTACCATCCATGATCGGAACTTCGGACGCGGAGAGCTCGACGTAGGCGTTATCGATGCCCAGGCCAGCCATGGCCGAGAGCAAGTGCTCTACCGTATCCACCTTGGTGTCACCACTGACCAACGTGGTCGACATCGTGGTTTCACCAACGTTTTCCGCGCGTGCAGGAATCTGCACCACAGGGTCGAGGTCGGCACGACAAAACACAATGCCGGTATCGACAGGCGCTGGCTTGAGGGTCAGGTATACCTTCTCCCCGGAGTGCAGGCCTACACCTGTGGCACGGATAATATTTTTCAGTGTGCGTTGTTTAATCATGGCTTGGGCCGCTTCAGCGCAAATTGCGAACTGGTATCAACAAAGGCTGGCGATAATAGCAGACCACGCCTTTGCTGAACACCAATCACCTTCATAGCCCTGATACATTCCATCAATCGGCCTGACGACGCAGGAAAGCCGGAATGTCCAGGTAGTCCAGGTCGTCTTGCGGATTCATCTTCGCGGCAGCCGCAGCACCGGCCTGAGCCTGGTTGCGCATGACGGTCGGACGGTCCAGGTCACGGTAGTTTACCGCAGGCGCTTCATGGCGTGCAGGGGCTTGTTGTTGTGGCTGGGAAGCCATGGAGGTATGAACGGTATTATCAATGAGCTTCACAGCCTTCTCGATTTTCGCGCCCAGACCTGTGGCAACCACAGTCACATGCAGCTCGTCGCGCATGTCCGGATCGATAACGGTACCGACCTTGACCATCGCGTGCTCGGAAGCGAAGGCTTCGATGATGCTACCCACGTCGGAGTACTCACCCAGGGACAGGTCAGGACCGGCGGTGATGTTCACCAGGATGCCGCGTGCACCTTGCAGGTTCACGTCTTCGAGCAACGGGTTGCGAATGGCCGCTTCGGTGGCCTCGCGTGCACGGTTCGGACCGCTCGCGCAGCCAGTGCCCATCATTGCCATGCCCATTTCGCTCATCACGGTACGGACGTCGGCGAAGTCGACGTTGATCATGCCCGGACGCTTGATGATGTCGGAGATACCGCGAACGGCACCGGCCAGTACATCGTCGGCCTTGGCGAAAGCCGACAGGAGGCTTGCGTCCTTGCCGAGGATGGTCAGCAGCTTCTCGTTGGGAATGGTGATCAACGAGTCGACGCTTTCAGACAGCAGACGGATACCTTCGTCGGCGATCTGCATGCGCTTGCGGCCTTCGAACGGGAACGGACGGGTCACCACCGCAACGGTGAGGATCCCCATTTCCTTGGCCACTTCAGCAATGATCGGCGCAGCACCGGTACCGGTACCGCCGCCCATGCCAGTGGTGATGAACACCATGTTGGTGCCCTGCAGGACTTCGGCAATGCGCTCACGGTCTTCGAGAGCGGCCTGACGACCTACTTCAGGGTTGGCGCCAGCGCCGAGACCTTTGGTCACGCCGGTGCCCAGTTGCAGGATGGTCCGCGCGCCGATGCTTTTCAGCGCCTGGGCATCAGTGTTGGCGCAGATGAATTCGACGCCTTCAATGTTGCTCTTGACCATATGGTTGACGGCGTTGCCGCCGCCTCCGCCAACACCGATAACTTTAATAACCGGGCTTGCGGGGATGTTGTCTACGAGTTCGAACATTTTCCCTCTCCTTTCATTTCTCTAGTTTTTGCGCCTACTGCCTGTATCTACAACGGTGCTGCGGTAAATCTTTAGAAGTTGCCTTGGACCCAGCTCTTGAAGCGATCGAGCAAGGCGACTTTCGGTTCTTCATTGCTGTAACTGTCGCGGCTGCTGATGCCCGAGAACGAAATCCCGTCGGACTGCTTCTGCAGGCCGTACATCAACAGGCCGACGCCGGTGGAGTAGATCGGGTTGCGGACCACGTCGTCCAGGCCCTTGACGCCATGGGGCACGCCCAGGCGGACCGGCATGTGGAAGATCTCTTCGGCCAGTTCGACCGCGCCTTCCATTTTCGAGGTACCGCCGGTCAGCACGATGCCGGCCGGGATCAGGTCTTCGTAGCCGCTGCGACGCAGTTCGGCCTGGATCAGCGTGAACAGCTCGTCGTAACGCGGCTCGACCACTTCGGCCAGGGCCTGGCGGGACAGCTCGCGCGGCGGACGGTCGCCGACACTTGGCACCTTGATGGTTTCACCGGCACCGGCCAGCTTGGCCAGGGCGCAGGCGTAGCGAATCTTGATTTCTTCGGCGTACTGGGTCGGGGTGCGCAACGCCATGGCAATGTCGTTGGTCACCTGGTCGCCCGCAATCGGGATCACCGCGGTGTGACGGATCGCGCCTTCGGTGAAGATTGCGATGTCGGTGGTGCCGCCGCCGATGTCCACCAGGCACACGCCCAGCTCTTTCTCGTCGTCGGTCAGGACCGAATAGGCGGAAGCCAGCTGTTCGAGAATGATGTCGTCGATTTCCAGGCCGCAGCGACGCACGCATTTTTCAATGTTCTGTGCGGCGTTGACGGCACAGGTGACTACGTGGACCTTGGCTTCCAGGCGTACGCCGGACATGCCCAGCGGCTCACGCACGCCTTCCTGGTTATCGATCACGTAATCCTGCGGCAGGGTATGCAGCACGCGCTGGTCAGCCGGGATCGCCACAGCCTGCGCGGCGTCGAGCACGCGCTCAAGGTCGGCGGCGCTGACTTCGCGATCGCGAATAGCCACGATGCCGTGGGAGTTCAGGCTGCGGATGTGATTGCCCGCCACGCCGACGAACGCCGAGTGAATGCGGCAACCAGCCATCAGCTGCGCCTCTTCGATCGCGCGCTGGATCGACTGCACGGTGGACTCGATGTTCACCACCACGCCTTTCTTCAGGCCACGGGACGGATGGGTACCGATCCCGACGATTTCCAGCGTGCCGTCGTCCGAGACCTCGCCGACCAGCGCCACCACCTTGGAGGTGCCGATATCGAGACCGACGATCATTTTGCCGCTTTGCACGTTTGCCATGGGTCCTGCCTCTTCTTAATTCTTCGCGACAGCGGGTTGGGCCGTCGTGGGCGCTACAGGTTCCCGCCAGCCAACAGCGAGGCCGTTGGCGTAGCGCAGATCGATGCGCGCAATGTTCGTAATCTGTTCTTTGAGCGTCTTGTCATAGATGGCAATGAAGCGGCGCATCTTTTCCACCTGGTTGCCGCGTCCCAGCAGCAGTTCAATCCCCGGACCCGCGCTGCCGGCGCCGGTGGTCAGGAACCAGCTGCCTCGATCACGCAACTCCAGCCGTGCAATCGAGAAGCCCAATGGCCTGAGCATCTGGCTCAGCACCTGGTATTGCTGCATCACTTTCTGTTGAGCCCGTTGTGGGCCGAACAGCTGTGGCAAGTGTTCGTAGTTCGCCAGTTCACGCGGGGTGAACGCCTGTCCCTGGTTGTTCAACAGCGATTCATCGCCCCAACGGGCCACCGGCAGTTGCTCTTCCAGGCGGATCACCACTTGATCCGGCCACACCCTGCGCACTTCCGCGTGGGCAATCCATGGCATCTGTTCCAGCTCGGTGCGCATGCCCGCCAGGTCGATGGTGAAGAAGCTCGCCGCCACGAATGGCGCTATCCGCTGCTGCACCGCTTGCTGGCTGATGTAACTCAAGTCGCCCTGCACGGCGATTTTGCTGATCGGCCGATCGGCATACGGCAGCAAACGCTGCGTGCCTTCGTAGGTGCCAAAACCCAGCACGACCAGCAGCACTGGCCAGAACAGGCTTTTGATAAAAGCAAAATTGGCTTTCGGCAGGCGCGCAGACATCGGCTCTTTGGCCACCATTCGGCTGGCACCCCGCGGCACCGGCTTGCGGCCGGTCGGTGCGGGGGGCTGATGTCTCAGCTGTGCGCCTTGCATGGTCTTAACCTCGCGGCTCTTCGTTACTGTCAGCGTGGCTGGCAGCGTTACCGGCAACACTGGCTGCCAGGATCGCCAATACCAGTTGCTGGAAATCCAGGCCGGCGGCACGGGCCGCCATCGGCACCAGACTGTGATCGGTCATGCCCGGCGCGGTGTTGACTTCCAGGAACCAGAACTGCCCGTCGGCGTCCTGCATCACGTCCGCCCTGCCCCAACCGGCGATACCCAGCGCCTCACAGGCTTTGGCCGTGAGGTCCATGAGTTCTTGTTCTTTACTGCTGTCCAGGCCGCAGGGGATCCGGTACTGGGTATCGGATGCCACGTACTTGGCGTCGTAGTCGTAGAAACTGTGCGTCGTGCCCAGGGCAATCGGTGGCAACACCTGGTCACGCAGGGTGGCGATGGTGAACTCCGGACCTTGAATCCATTGCTCGACCAACACTTGCGAATCGTAGGTACTGGCCGCTTTCCACGCGTCGATCAATTCAGACGCGGAGGTCACTTTGGCCATCCCGATACTTGAACCTTCATGGGCCGGTTTGACGATCAAAGGGAAGCCCAGTTCCGTCGCCGCCGAAATACAATCGGCCTCACAGCTCAGCACGGCATGGCGGGGCGTCGGAATGCCGAGGCTGTGCCAGACCTGTTTGGTGCGCAGTTTGTCCATCGCCAGTGCCGAGGCCAGGATGCCGCTGCCGGTGTACGGAATACCCAGGCATTCCAGCAGGCCCTGCATGCTGCCGTCTTCACCGCCACGACCGTGGAGGATGATGAAGGCGCGATCGATTTTTTCGTTCTGCAGACGCTGCAAAAGGTCATCGCCCACGTCGAGACCAAACGCATCCACACCGGCGCTTAGCAGCGCGTCGAGCACCGCGTTGCCCGACTTCAGGGAGACCTCACGCTCGGCACTCTTGCCGCCGAAGAGCACGGCGACGCGGCCGAAGTCTTTCGGCGCAATAGTGGAGACGAGGTTGGCGTAAGCAGCAGTCATTTCAACTTCCCCACGCTCGGCGCAGCAACGGCGCCAGCGAACAACGGACTCTTCAACAGCTTCGGTGCGAGACCACCGATGTCACCGGCGCCCTGGCACAGCAGGATGTCGCCGGCACGCAGCAGCGGCTTGACCAACGGCGCGAGATCGACGCCACGTTCGATGTAGATCGGGTCGAGCTGACCGCGCTGGCGGATGCTGTTGCACAGCTTGCGGCTGTCGGCCCCGGGGATCGGCTCTTCGCCGGCGGGATAGACTTCCATCAGCAGCAGCACGTTGGCATCGGCCAATACATTGACGAAATCGTCGTACAGGTCGCGGGTGCGGCTGTAGCGGTGCGGCTGGTAAACCATCACCAGGCGGCGCTCCGGCCAGCCACCGCGCACGGCTTTGATGACCGCGGCCACTTCGGTCGGGTGGTGACCGTAGTCGTCGACCAGCATCACGCTGCCGCCTTCTACCGGCAGTTCGCCGTAGACCTGGAAGCGTCGACCGACTCCCTGAAACCCGGACAGGCCCTGGACGATGGCTTCATCGCTGACGCCCTCGTCAGTGGCGATGCAGATGGTGGCCAGCGAGTTGAGCACGTTGTGGTTGCCCGGCATGTTTACCGAGACATCCAGCGGTTCACGGTCAGGACGCAGCACAGTGAAGAAGGTCTGCATGCCTTGCTGGCGCACATTGATCGCGCGCACGTCGGCGTCATCGTCGAAGCCGTAGGTGACGGTCGGACGCTTGACCAATGGCAGGATTTCGCGCACCACCGGATCGTCCAGGCACACCACCGCCAGACCGTAGAACGGCAGGTTGTGCAGGAACTCGACGAAGGTTTTCTTCAGCTTGTTGAAGTCACCGTCGTAGGTCGCCATGTGATCGGCGTCGATGTTGGTGACCACGGCCACCAACGGCTGCAAGTGCAGGAAACTGGCGTCGCTTTCATCGGCTTCGGCAATCAGGTAGCGACTGGAGCCGAGCTGGGCATTGGTGCCCGCTGCATTCAGACGGCCACCGATCACGAATGTCGGGTCCAGGCCACCGGCGGCGAACACCGAAGCGATCAGGCTGGTGGTGGTGGTTTTGCCGTGGGTACCGGCGACGGCGATGCCGTGGCGATAACGCATCAGCTCGGCGAGCATTTCTGCCCGCGGCACCACCGGAATCCGGCGTTCCAGGGCCGTGGCGACTTCCGGGTTGGACGTGTTCACGGCACTGGAGGTGACCAGTACATCGGCGTTCGCGGCGTTCTCGGCACGGTGGCCGATGAAGATCTGCGCGCCGAAGGACTCGAGACGCTCGGTCACCGGCGAAGCCTTCAGGTCGGAACCGGACACTTGATAGCCCAGGTTCAGCAGCACTTCGGCGATGCCGCACATGCCCACGCCGCCAATACCGACGAAGTGGATGCGACGGATGCGGCGCATTTCAGGATGTGGCATGGCTTTCTGATTCTCAACCATGGGCCACCTCCAGGCAGGTATCGACCACGTTACGGGTGGCATCGGGTTTGGCCAGGCGGCGGGCGGCGGTGGCCATGTCGGCGAGTCGTTGTGGTTGCATCAGGACCTCTGTCAGGCGTGCGGCAAGATCCGCTGCGCCAGTCGTTCTTTGTGGCATCAGGAAGGCAGCGCCTTCACGGGCCAAATAATCGGCGTTGCGGGTCTGGTGATCGTCGATCGCATGGGGCAATGGCACCAGCATCGAGGGCAGACCGGCGGCGGCCAGTTCACTGATGGTCAGCGCGCCTGCGCGGCACACCACCAGGTCGGCCCAGCCATAGGCTTGGGCCATGTCTTTGATGAAAGGCTGCACTTGCGCCTCGACGCCAGCCGCGCGATAGCGCTCTGTGGTCACTTCATCGTGGTTTTTGCCGGCCTGATGAAACACGTCCGGACGCAGGTCGGGGGCGACTTGCGACAGGGCTTCAGGCAGCAACTTGTTCAACGGTTCCGCCCCCAGGCTTCCGCCCAGGATCAGCAAACGCGCCTTGCGCCCCGCCAGGGCGGGTCGCGGTGTATCGAGGAACAGCTCGGTGCGCACAGGGTTACCGGTGGTCCGACGGCTGCCCGACAGGGTAAAGGTGTCGGGGAACGCTTCACAGACCCGGGCGGCCAACGGCACCAGCAACCGATTGGCGGTACCGGCCACTGCGTTCTGCTCGTGAACGATCACCGGCACGCCCGCCAGTTTGGCCGCGACGCCGCCAGGACCGGTCACAAAACCACCAAAGCCGACCACACACACCGGCTGCAGCTGGCGAATGATCGCCCGTGCCTGCCAAATGGACTTGAGCACCATGAACGGGGCCTTGAGCAGAGACAACTTGCCCTTGCCGCGCAGGCCACTGGCGTTGATCCGGTGCAGCTCGATACCGGCCATCGGCACCAGTTCATTCTCGATGCCGCGCGGGGTCCCGAGCCAATGCACGGTATAACCCCGGGCCTGGAACTCGCGTGCACAGGCCAGCGCCGGGAACACGTGGCCACCGGTGCCGCCCGCCATGATCAGGACATTAGCGCCCATGGGTCGGCTCCTCGGCGAAGTCGCTCTCCTGGAACTCCATCTCTTCACTGCCCAGGTGGGTTCGACTCTCCCACTCGATGCGCAGCAACAAGCCGAGACAGGCACAGCAGATCACCAGCGAACTGCCGCCATAACTGAGGAACGGCAGGGTCAGGCCCTTGGTCGGCAACAGGCCGACGTTCACCCCGATGTTGATCAGGAACTGACCGATCCACAGGAACGACAGGCCGTAGGCCACATACGCCGCGAAATACTGCTTGGCTTTCTCAGCCCACAAGCCGATGTACATGCCGCGCACACACACGAACACGAACAGGCCGACGGTGCACAGGGAACCCACCATGCCGAGCTCTTCGGCCAGGACCGAGAACACGAAGTCAGTGTGAGCTTCCGGCAGGTAGAACTGCTTCTGCACGCTATTGCCCAGGCCAACGCCCAGCCACTCGCCACGACCGAAGGCGATCAGCGCCTGGGTCAGCTGGTAGCCCGAACCGAACTGGTCGGCCCAGGGGTCGGTGAAGGTAATCAGACGAGCCATCCGGTAGGGTTGCGCCTGCACCAGGACGGTCACCGCCCCGACTGCCAGCGCCACCATCAAGGTGAAGCGGAACAGCCCGACCCCGCCGAGGAACAGCATCGCGGCCGCCGCGCCCATCATGACCACCGTGGCACCGAAGTCCGGCTCCATCAGCAGCAGACCGGCCATCGGCAGCAGCACGATGAAGGGCTTGAAGAACCCCATCCAGCTTTCGCGCACTTCTTTCTGGCGACGCACGAGGTAGCCGGCGAGGTAAATGACGACAAATACCTTGGCGATTTCCGATGGCTGTACGTTGAAGAAACTGAAACCGATCCAGCGCATCGACCCGTTCACCTCACGGCCGATCCCCGGGATGATGACCATCACCAGCAAACCGAAGGCACCGAGCAGCATCAGCCAGCCGAGGCGTTGCCAGGTGGCAATCGGAATCATCATGGTGACGACGCACGCCCCCAGGCCGAGGACCAGGTAAATCAGGTGGCGGATCATGTGATACAGGGTATTGCCCGATTGCACGGCGGCCACTTCCGACGACGCGGAAGTGATCATGACCAGCCCCAGGCCGAGCAGCGCCAGGCAACCGGCGAGCATCGGGAAGTCGAGGTCGATACCGCGCCCGGTGATGATCGGCGATGGATACGGCTTGATGATGTTTCTCAGGCTCATGCCAGTTCCTCCACGGCGCGGACGAACTGGTGACCACGGTCTTCGTAGTTCTTGAACATGTCGAAACTGGCGCAGGCCGGCGACAGCAGCACCGCGTCGCCCTTTTCCGCGATAGCGCGGCATTGCGCGACGGCTTCGTCCAGCGAACTGACGCGAATCAGCGGCACGGCATCGCCAACGGCCTCACCGATCCTGTCGGCGTCACGGCCCAGCAAAATCACGGCACGGCAGTTGGCCGCGACCGGATCGCGCAGGTCCTTGAACTCGGCACCCTTGCCGTCGCCACCGGCGATCAGCACGAGTTTGCCGTCGATGTCCGCGCCCAGGCCTTCGATGGCGGCCAGTGCGGCCCCGACGTTGGTGGCCTTGGAATCGTTGTAGTAGCTCACGCCATCCAGGTCGCGGACCCATTGGCAGCGATGTTCGAGACCGGCGAAGGTGCGCAGGCTTGCCAGCATGGCGTCGAACGGCAGGCCCACGGCATGGCCCAGCGCCAATGCGGCCAGGGCGTTGGACTGGTTATGCGCACCGCGAATTTTCAACTCGCGCACCGGCATCAGGTTCTGGAATTCGAAGGCCAGGTACTTCTCGCCATCTTCTTCGCGAATGCCAAACGCCTTGAAATCGGGCTTGCTCAAGCCGAAGGTCCAGCACGGCTGGCCCTCGCCCATCAACGGACGGCTCAGGGCATCCTGACGGTTGACCACGAACTGCCTGGCGCCACGGAAAATCCGGTGCTTGGCCAGGTGATAGGCCGGCAGACCGCTGTAGCGGTCCATGTGGTCTTCGCTGACATTGAGCACAGTCGCCACTTCAGCGCCGAGATTATCGGTGGTCTCAAGCTGGAAACTCGACAGTTCCATCACGTACAGCTCGACATCGTCGCTGAGCAGGTCCAGCGCTGGCGTGCCAAGGTTGCCCCCGACAGCGACACGCTTGCCCGCCGCAGCCGCCATCTCGCCGACCAGGGTGGTGACAGTGCTTTTCGCGTTGGAACCGCTGATGGCGACAATCGGCGCTTTCGCGTTACGCGCGAACAGCTCGATGTCGCCGGACAATTTCACGCCACGGGCGGCGGCAGCCTGCAGGGCCGGGGTCGCCAGCGCCAGGCCGGGGCTCACGTAGAGCTCGTCGGCACGGCACAGGAACTCGACGTCCAGCTCGCCACAACGCACTTCCACGTGCGGATAGTCACGCTTGAGCGTGGCCAGTTCCGGTGGAGTGTCCCGCGTATCGGCCACGGCAAACGACACGCCCCGGTTCGCCAGGAAGCGAACCAGGGACATGCCGCTCTTGCCGAGGCCGACAACGATGCGGAAGTGGTCAGAAGCGATCAGAGACACTCGTTCTACCTCAGCTTCAGGGTGGCAAGGCCGACCAGTACCAGAATCACCGTGATGATCCAGAATCGGACGATCACACGCGGCTCGGGCCAGCCCTTGAGTTCAAAGTGGTGGTGAATCGGTGCCATGCGAAACACACGGCGACCGGTCAGCTTGAAGGATGCAACCTGGATGACGACCGACAGGGTCTCCATCACGAACACGCCGCCCATGATGAACAGGACGATTTCCTGACGGACGATCACCGCGATAGTGCCCAGGGCCGCGCCCAGCGCCAGTGCGCCAACGTCGCCCATGAACACCTGTGCCGGATAGGTGTTGAACCAGAGGAAGCCCAGGCCCGCGCCGATCAGCGCGCCGCAGAATACAATCAACTCACCGGCGCCCGGTACATAAGGAATCAGCAGGTATTCAGCGAACTTCACGTTACCCGAGAGGTAGCAGAAGATCCCCAGACCGCCGCCAACCATCACGGTCGGCATGATCGCCAGGCCGTCGAGGCCGTCGGTCAGGTTGACCGCGTTGCTCGATCCGACGATCACGAAATAGGTCAGCACGATGAAGCCTGCGCCCAGCGCAATGCTGTGGTCCTTGAGCATCGGCAGGATCAGGGTGGTTTCCACCGGCGTTGTGGCGGTCATGAACAGGAAGATCGCCGCCCCCAGGCCGAACACCGATTGCCAGAAATACTTCCAGCGACTCGGCAGACCACGGGAGTTCTTCTCGATCACCTTGCGGTAGTCGTCGACCCAGCCGATGGCGCCGAACAGCAAGGTCACCACCAGCACGGTCCAGACATAACGGTTGCTCAGGTCAGCCCAGAGCAAGGTGCTGACGCCGATGGACGAAAGAATCAGCGCGCCGCCCATGGTCGGGGTGCCCGACTTGGACAGGTGCGATTGTGGACCGTCGTTGCGAACGGACTGGCCGATCTGACGGTTCTGCAAAGTACGGATCATCCACGGGCCATAGCACAGCGACAAAACCAGCGCGGTCAGCACACCGAGGATCCCGCGCAGGGTCAGGTACTGGAAGACCGCGAAGCCTTTGTAGAACTGTTGCAGATACTCCGCTAGCAGCAGCAGCATTAATGTTTCTCCAGACGGGTCCCGCACAAAGCGGCGACGATGTTTTCCATCGCAGCGCTGCGCGAGCCTTTGATCAAAATGGTGGTGTTTGTGTCTTGCTCGGCGTCGAGAGCCTTGATCAGTTCAGCCTGTGTGCTGAAGTGCCAGGCCTGTTCACCGAAAGCGTTCACGGCGTGAGCCATCATTGGCCCTACGGCATAGAGCGCGGATACCTTGCCGCGGGCGTATTCGCCCACATCGCGGTGCCCCTGCTCCGCCCATTTGCCCAACTCGCCGATATCCCCGAGCACCAGGACGGTGCGGCCGGAAAAGCCGGCCAGTATATCAACGGCGGCACACATGGAGGTGGGGTTCGCGTTGTACGTGTCATCGATCACGCGCATGCCATTGCTGGCCAGTTGCGCAACAGTGCGGCCCTTGACCGGTTGCACCGCGCCGAGGCCGGTGACGATGCCGGACAGCGATACACCCAGCGCATGGGCTGCTGCGGCGGCGGCCAGGGCATTGGCGACGTTATGGGTGCCGAGCAGGTTCAGTTGAACCCGCGCCTCGCCTTCGGGACTGTGCAGAATGAAGGCCGGGCACCCGCGAGCGTCGCGGTCCAGATCGCTGGCATGGAAGTCGGCGCTGACATTGCTCAGGGCGAACGTCAGCACCTGGCGACCGGCAGCGCGGGCCTTCCAGATGGCGAACGCCTTGTCGTCGAGATTGAGCACGGCGATGCCATCGGCTTCCAGCCCTTCAATGATCTCCCCCTTGGCCTCGACGATTTTTTCCGGCCCGCCAAACTCACCGACGTGGGCCGTGCCTGCGTTGTTGAGCACGGCCACATGTGGCTTGGTCATGGCGACGGTGTAGGCAATTTCACCGAGCCGCGAAGCGCCTAGCTCGATCACTGCAGCGGTGTGTTCCGGCGCGAGTTCGAGCAGGGTCAGCGGCACGCCGAGGTCATTGTTCAGATTGCCACGGGTCGCCAGTACCGATCCGCGCGTGCGCAGGATGCCGGCGAGCATTTCCTTGACCGTGGTCTTGCCGCTGGAACCGGTGATGGCGGCCACGGGATGGGTGAACGCGGCACGATTCATCGCGCCCAGTTGCCCCAGCGCCTGGCGGGTATCCTTGACCAGCAATTGCGGCAGTGCGCTGTCGGCGACTTCACGCTCGACCAATGCACCGGCGGCACCCAGGCTAGCCACCTCGTTCAAATAGTCATGGCCATCGAAGCGCGGACCGGTCAGGGCAATAAACAGTTGGCCGGGCTGGATGGCGCGGCTGTCGATACTGACGCCATCGAACGTGGCATCGGCCACGAGCAGTTGGCCGTTCAGCGCGCCGGTCAATTCGCTCAGTTTCAACGCTTTAAGCATGGGCCACCTCCCACGCGGTCAAGGCATGATCGGCCTCGACCAGATCGGAGAATGGGTGACGCTGGCCGTTGATTTCCTGATAGTCCTCATGACCTTTGCCGGCCAGGACAATCACGTCATCGGCCGAAGCGCCGGCAATCAGCTGGGCGATCGCCTGGCCACGGCCAGCGACGAACGTGATTTTATCCACAGCCGTGAAGCCGGCGCGGATGTCATCGAAAATCACTGCCGGGTCTTCGGTACGCGGGTTGTCGTCGGTCACCAGCACCCTGTCAGCCAGGCGCTCGACCACTTCGGCCATCAGCGGACGCTTGCCGCGATCGCGATCACCGCCGCAACCGAACAGGCACAGCAATCGACCTTTGGCGTGTGGACGCAGGGCCATCAAGACTTTTTCCAGCGCGTCCGGCGTGTGGGCGTAATCGACCACCACCAACGGCTGGGAACCCCCGCCAAGCCGCTGCATGCGACCGGCCGGGCCTTCGAGTTTCGGCAGCACCTTGAGAATTTCGTCCAGGGCGTAGTCCAGACCGAGCAAGGCGCCAATGGCGGCGAGCACGTTGCTCAGGTTGAAGCGACCGAGCAAGGTGCTGCGCAGATGGTGTTGACCCTGCGGGGTAACCAATGTGGCGCGCACGCCTTCGTCGTCGAACTGCGCTTCACGGCAATAAAGATAGGCGCTGGAATCTTGCAGGCTGTAGGTGATCAGGCGCGACTCGCGTTTTTCGCTGGCCAGTCGCCGGCCGAAATCGTCGTCCAGGTTGATCACGCGGCATTTCAGATCGTTCCAGGCAAACAGCTTGGCCTTGGCTTCGCCATAGGCCTGCATGGTGCCGTGGTAATCCAGATGATCGCGGGACAGGTTGGTCATCACCGCCACATCGAACGCCAACGCAGTCACGCGGCCCTGATCCAGACCGTGGGAAGAAACTTCCATCGCCACGGCTTTGGCACCGGCCTTTTTCAGGTCGGCAAGGGTGGCTTGCACGGCGATCGGGTTCGGCGTGGTGTGCAGGCCGCTTTGCAGCGCGCCGTGGAAACCGGTGCCAAGAGTGCCGACGATGCCACAATGCTGACCGAGCAGATCCAGCGCTTGCGCGACCAACTGCGTGACGCTGGTTTTACCGTTGGTGCCGGTAACGCCGATCAGATTCAGATGGCGGCTCGGATCACCGTAAAAACGCCCCGCGATGTCCGACAACTGCGCCGCCAGGCCCTTGACCGGAATCAGCGGCACGTCGGTGATCGGCAGCACTGTTGCGCCTTCGACCTCGTAAGCCACGGCCGCGGCACCGCGCTGCAAGGCATCGGCAATGTGTGCGCGACCGTCGAACTTGCCGCCAGGAACGGCGAGGAACAGATCGCCCGCCCGCACATTGCGGCTGTCCAGGGTCAGTTCGCGGATCAGCAGATCGCGACCGGCGTGGGCGAAAATCTTATTCAGGCTCAGAGACATCAGCCGCGCCCTCCATTGGCTTTCAGCGGAACGACCGGTGTTGCGTTCGCTTGTTGAACAGGTGGCAGATTGTCCGGGGTGATGTTCATCAGCCGCAGGGTCCCGGACATCACTTTGCTGAACACTGGCGCCGATACCAGGCCACCGTAGTAACCGGCCTTGGTCGGTTCATCGATCACCACGACGATCGCGTAGCGCGGATCGTTCATCGGACCGAAGCCGGCAAACAACGAGCGGTAGGAGTTCACGGCATAGCCTTTGGTCCCGACCGACGTTTTACGCGCGGTACCCGACTTGCCTCCAACGTGATACGCCGGGACCTGCGCCCGGAACACACCCCGTGGGGCTTCGATCACTTGCTGCAGCATGGTCTGCATGGTTTTCGCGACCGCTTCCGGCAGCACCTGGCTCGATTGCGGCGGCTTGTCGGTCTTGATCAGCGTCAGCGGCGCGAGACGACCGTTGTTGGCCAGAGCCGAGAAGGCGTGGACCAGCTGGATCGCGGTCACGGAAATGCCGTATCCGTAGGACAACGTGGCGGTTTCAGCCTTGCGCCATTCGCGGTAGTTCGGCAGGTTGCCGACGCGCTCGCCCGGGAAACCCAGACCGGTGTCCTGGCCGAGACCGACTTTCTGTGCCAGACGGAAAATGGTTTCGCCGCCGATGTCGAACGCGACCTTACTCATGCCCACGTTACTGGAATTGATCAGAATCCCGGTCAGGTCGAGGACCGGACCTTCGGATTTGGAAACGTCCCGAATGGTGTACTTGCCCAGCTGCAGGGTGCCCGGGTAAACCTCGACGGTATCGCTGGGTTTCCAGCGACCCGTTTCGATGGCGGCGCTCATGGAGATCGCTTTCATGGTCGAACCCGGCTCGAACACATCGATCATCGCGCGGTTACGCATCATCGCCGGTTGCAGGTTGCGCCGGTTGTTCGGGTTGTAGGTCGGCTGGTTGACCATGGCGAGGATCTCGCCGGTCTTCACGTCCATGATCACCAGGCTGCCAGCCTTGGCGCCGTTCTCGATGATCGCGTTGCGCAGTTCACGGTTGGCCAGATATTGCAGGCGCAGGTCAATGGACAACGCCAAGGGCTTTCCGGCCTTGGCGTTTTTGGTGACCTGGACATCCTTGATAAGTCGACCGCGCCGGTCCTTGATGACCTGTCGCTTGCCCGGCACCCCGGCCAGCCATTCGTCGTAGGCCAGCTCGACCCCTTCTCGACCGTGGTCGTCGATGTCGGTAAATCCGACCATGTGCGCGGTGACTTCACCGGCCGGGTAGAAACGCCGGAATTCTTCAATGCCATAAACGCCCGGCACTTTCAGATCGAGCACGGACTGGCCTTGCTCGGGGGTGAGCCCGCGCACCAGGTAAATGAATTCTTTATTGGCCTGGGCTTCGAGACGTTCGGCCAGGGCTTTGGGATCCTGACCCAACGCCGCGGCCAGTGCTGGCCACTTCTCTTTGGCCAGCTGCATTTCCTTGGCGTTGGCCCACAGGGTGGTGACCGGCGTACTCACGGCCAAAGGCTCGCCATTACGGTCGGTGATCAGTCCACGGTGAGCCGGAATCGGGATATGTCGAACACTGCGCGCATCGCCCTGGCCTTTAAGAAAGGCACGGTCGACCACTTGCAGGTCAATGATGCGCCAGGCAATGGCCGCGACCATGATGCCGAGCAAGCCCAGCACCAGGCGGAAACGCCAGGGGAAGAGCGCGCCTTCGAGTTTCATCATGGCGCCACCATCTGCACTTCAGCGGCACCGGGAATGCGCATTTTCAGTTGCTCGGTGGCCAGGACTTCGATACGGCTGTGGGCCGTCCAGGTGCTCTGTTCGAGAATCAGCCGGCCCCATTCCGCCTGCGCCTTGTCGCGCACGCTCAACTCGTTGTACAGCGTGTTCAGCAGCTGACGGTTCCAGTGGGCGCTGTAGGAGACGCCGACGGCAGACACGAGCACGCCAATAAACAGCAGCAGCATGAAAAAGCTTCCGCCAGGAAGTGGCTTGGCGAAAAGCCTGCTCACCGCAACTTCTCCGCGACACGCATGATGGCGCTACGGGAACGTGGGTTGGCTTTGAGTTCGGCCTCGGAGGCGGACTGCGCTTTGCCATGGACTTTGATTTTCGGTTCGAAGGCGACGTGACGGACCGGCAGGTTGCGCGGCAGGTTGTCGGCTTCGCCTTTCACCAGTTTGCGCATGAACAGTTTGACGATGCGGTCTTCCAGCGAATGGAAGCTGATCACCACCAGACGACCGCCGACTTCCAGGCATTCCAGGGCGGCTTCGAGGCCGGCCTCCAAGTCGCCCAGTTCGTTGTTGACGTGGATGCGCAGGCCCTGGAACGCACGGGTCGCCGGGTTCTTGCCCTTTTCCCACGCAGGGTTGGCGACTTTCAGGACTTCAGCCAGATCGGCAGTGCGCTCGAACGGCTTGATGTCACGACGCTCGGCCACGGCACGAGCCATGCGACCGGAGAAACGTTCTTCGCCGTACTCCTTGAACACCCGGGCAATTTCTTCCACCGGCGCGGTGTTGACGAATTCGGCAGCGCTGATCCCGCGAGACGGGTCCATGCGCATGTCCAACGGGCCATCGTTGAGGAAACTGAAGCCGCGCTCAGGGTCGTCGAGCTGCGGCGAAGACACGCCCAGATCGAGCAGGACGCCGCTGACCTTGCCCGCCAGGCCGCGTTCGGCGACTTCCGAACCGAGCTCGGCAAAGCTACGCTGTACAACGACAAAGCGGCCGTCTTCGGCCGCTAGCGTTTGCCCGGTGGCAATCGCTTGAGGATCTTTATCGAACCCGAGCACCCGACCATCGGGACCGAGCTGGCTGAGGATCAACCGGCTGTGTCCGCCGCGCCCGAACGTACCGTCCAGATAGCAGCCATCAGGTCGTACGGCGAGAGCCTCGACGGCTTCGTCAAGCAGTACGGTGATGTGGTTAAAGCCGCTATCAATAGTCACAGGATCAAATCACGCAGTTCATCAGGCATGGCGCCCGGTTGTTGAATGGCAGCCAGGTCAGCGGCAGAAACCGCATCCCAGGCATCCTCGTCCCACAATTGGAACTTGTTCAGTTGGCCTACCAGCATCGCGCGCTTATCCAACTTGGCATATTCACGAAGACGCGGCGGGACCAGAAAACGACCACTGCCATCGAGCTCGAGGTCGACGGCATTACCAATCAGTAAACGTTGCAGGCGGCGGTTCTCTTCGCGAAGCGAAGGCAGTGCGCGCAGTTTGGTTTCGATAATTTCCCACTCATCGAGGGGATAAACACACAGACATGGATCAACGGCATCGATGGTGACGATCAACTGACCGGAACTGCGCGAAACCAGCTCGTCACGGTACCGACTCGGCATGGCGAGACGGCCCTTTGCATCGAGACTGATTGCATTAGCTCCGCGAAACACGAGCGTTTCTCCAAATTGTAGCGCTTATAGCTCAAAAAACCCACTTCATGCCACTTTCCGCCACTTGTGCACACTATAGGAATGCGGCTACCGCACCGTCAAGGCGCACATCAAAGGAAAACCCTTACAGAACTTGGATTTAGGAACATAAAGGAAGGGGTCACGAGGATCAGGCAGATGAAGCTGGCCAATAACTTGAGCTAACACAGAAGGTTGGGCCCAGAAGTTAAAGTAGTTTGTTAAGAGTAAGATTTTTTCGATATTACGAAAGGGCTTCTGCTGACGATTCTGAAAGGAGGGAAATTGCCATCACGAGACCCCTGCTCAGAGTTAAGCAGAGGCTGAAAAAAAGGTGGAGAGTCGATCTGTAAGCCGGGTTCTGTCTTGAACAGTCATTCGTCTACGATGGCCATCACTGGACATCTTTAGCAACCTACCCGGTCCCAGCGCGGGCCACGCCTTGGGACCCTATTTGGTCTTGCTCCAAGTGGGGTTTACCTAGCCACGAACTGTTGCCAGTCGTGCGGTGCGCTCTTACCGCACCTTTTCACCCTTACCGGCGCCGAAGCGCTTAGGCGGTTATTTTCTGTGGCACTTTCCGTAGGCTCACGCCTCCCAGGCATTACCTGGCACTTCGCCCTATGGAGCCCGGACTTTCCTCCCCCCCCTAATTTTCATAGAGGGCAGCGACTGTCCGATCGACTCTCCGCCGCGAAGGTTAACGGTAGAGCGGCCGAAGAACAAGCGCTAAACGCCTTTGGCCATGCCTTCGCGTCGGGTTTTACTCGCCCTTCTGTTTATCCAGCGCGACCTGGTAGAGCACATTCTTGCGCTCGCCGGTAATCTGCGCCGCCAACGCGGCGGCCCGCTTGAGCGGCATTTCCTCGAGCAACAGATTGAGGATACGCATCGCTTCACTGCTGACGGCATCCTCGGTTTCGGGCGCCGACCAGCCCGCCACCAACACCACGCATTCGCCGCGCTGCTGATTGCTGTCCGACTCGACGAACTCGCGAAGCCCGGCCAATGGCAAGCCCTTGAGCGTTTCAAACGTTTTGGTCAGTTCGCGCGCCAGCAACGCCGGACGCTCCGGCCCGAAGACCAGCTCCATGTCTTGCAGGCATTCAAGGATGCGGTGCGGGGCCTCATAGAAAATCAGCGTGCGCGGCTCTTCCTTTACCTGCTCCAGACGCGCACGGCGACCCACGGCCTTGGCCGGGAGGAAGCCTTCGAAAATGAAACGATCCGACGGCAGGCCCGCGGCCGACAACGCCGCAATCAATGCGCAGGCGCCCGGCACCGGCACCACATTGATCCCCGCGGCACGGGCCTGACGCACCAGGTGATAACCCGGATCGGAAATCAGCGGCGTCCCGGCATCGGAGATCAGCGCCACATCGTCACCGGCCAGCAGGCGGGTAATAAAGCGGCTACCTTCATCCCGTTCGTTGTGTTCATGGCAGGCCGCCAGCGGCGTGGGAATGCCGAAGTGCTGCATCAGCCGCTGCGAGTGGCGGGTGTCTTCGGCGGCAATCAAGGCCACCTCGCGCAGGATCTTCAGTGCCCGCGCACTGATGTCGTCCAGGTTGCCGATGGGCGTCGCCACCACATAAAGCGAGCCAGCAGCGGAATTCAAAGCACCTGGAGCAGTCAAAGCGCACACCTCATGATCGGTAAAAGCCGCCATTGTAGCGCGTAGCGACGTTCGCGACAGGCGCAAGCCGTCCTCGGTTTTGCTGCCTTTTTTGCCATACTGCAACATTTGCATGAGCTAAATTGATCGATTCACGCCAGTAACATCGCGCCCCGGCCAGTGCTTGGGTACAATTCCACGCTAATTTGATCGAGTATCAGGAACACTACATGATCGCTTGCCTGCGGCTGTTCACTGCCCTCTGCCTCGCTGCCTTGCTGGCGGCTTGCGCCAGCTCGCCCTCCTCCAGCCTTGGCGAACTTCCACGGACCCCTGATGCCAGTATCGAGCAACTGCTCCAACAGGCCGCTCAAAGCAAAGACGCGGAAAAAGCTGCATTGCTGCGCTTGAATGCGGCAGACCTGGCCTATCGCCAGGGCAATGCCGGCCAGTCCGCGCAAATCCTGCAACAAGTGCCCGTCGAGCAACTCAAGCCTGGCCCGCAGGTTTTCGCCAGCACCCTGGCGGCTGAACTGGCCATGGTTCGCAATCAGCCGAAAGCGGCGTTGACGGCACTGAGCCATCCGAGCCTGCAACGCCTGGGCGAACTGCCGGTCGAGCAACAAATCCGTACCAGTGCCGTTCATGCCCGCGCCCTTGAAGCCGATGGCCAGACCGTGGCCGCGGCACGGCAACGCATCTTTATCGCCCCGATGCTTGAAGGTGAAGCTGCCAGCAACAACCACGAAGCGATCTGGACCCTGATCTCATCGCTGCCAATCGATCAATTGCAGCCGGCCGCCACCGAAGACCTCGGCGGCTGGATGCGCCTGGCCCAGGCCGTGAAAACCGCCGGCACCCTCGAACAGCAGCAAGCCGCGATCGACAACTGGCTCGCGCAGAACCCCAAGCACCCTGCCGCCCTTCAACTGCCGTCGCCGCTGACCAAACTCAAGGAACTGGCCAGCCAGCCCCTGGGCAAGATCGCCCTGTTGCTGCCGCAGGAAGGACCGCTGGCGGCGGTGGGCAAAGCATTGCGCGAAGGGTTCATGGCTGCTCACTACCAGGCGCAACAGGCCGGCCAGCAACCACCCGCCATCGAGTTCTATGACAGCTCGCGCCTGACGTCCCTGGACGAGTTCTATCGCCAGGCCCAGGCCGATGGCGTGCAACTGGTCGTCGGGCCGCTGGAGAAGCCGCTGGTCAAGCAGCTCAGCGCCCGTCCGCAATTGCCGATCACCACCCTGGCGCTGAACTACAGCGAAGGCGAACAAGGTCCGGGACAGCTGTTCCAGTTCGGCCTGGCCGCCGAAGACGAAGCCCGCGAAGTATCCCGTCGCGCTCGCGCCGATGGCCTGCATCGCGCCGCCATCATGGTGCCGAAAGGCGAATGGGGTGACCGTGTCATGCGGGCTTTCAGTCAGGACTGGCAGGCCAACGGCGGCAGCATCGTCGCGACCGAGCGCGTCGATCAGCCGGTGCAACTGGCCCAACAGATTGCCGACATGTTCCAGCTGCGCCAGAGCGAAGGTCGCGCCAAGACCCTGCAGAGCACCGTAGGCGGACAGGTCGCTGCCCAGCCTTCGCGTCGCCAGGACATCGAGTTCATCTTCCTCGCGGCAACGCCTCAGCAAGCCCAGCAGATCAAGCCGACCCTGAACTTCCAATACGCGGGTGACGTACCGGTCTACGCCACCTCCCACGTGTTCAGTGCCAGCGGCGACCAGAACCAGTACAACGACATGAATGGCGTGCGCTTCTGCGAAACCCCCTGGTTGCTGGACGCCAACGATCCACTGCGCCGCCAGGTGACCGCTCAATGGCCACAAGCCGGTGGCAGCCTGGGTCGCCTGTATGCGATGGGCGTCGACGCTTATCGCCTGGCGCCACGCCTGGGGCAACTCAAGGCCTTGCCGGACAGCCGTATCGAAGGTCAGTCGGGCAGCCTGGGCATGACGCAAAACCAACGCGTGGTGCGCCAGTTGCCATGGGCCCAGTTCGTCAATGGCCAGGTTCAACGCCTGCCGGACACCCCACGCTGATGCCTGACAGGTCACGCCAGCAAAGCGGAAAAGATGCCGAGCGCCACGCGCTCGAGCACCTTCAGCAACAGGGTCTGCGCCTGCTGGCGCAGAACTGGTTGTGTAAACGCGGCGAGCTTGATCTGGTCATGCTTGATGGCGATACAGTAGTATTCGTTGAAGTCCGCTACAGAAAAAACACCCAATGGGGTGGCGCACTCGATAGCATCGATGGGCGCAAACGGCAGAAACTGATTTTCGCCGCGCAGTATTTTCTTCAGCGCGAGTCGCGTTGGGCCAATTCCCCCTGCCGCTTCGACGTGGTTGCCATCGACAGCAACCTCGCTCAGTTGAATTGGTTGCAGAATGCCTTCGACAGCTGATCGCTTGTGCCGCGAACCGGACACTTTTACCCAACACTTTTGCTCTTTGCTTTGCGGGCTGCACATTCATGTGCCCAGTAGCCGCGCTAATTAAGGTCACACAGATGGACATGCAATCGCGAATTCGCCAGCTTTTTCAGGCCAGTATCGACACCAAGCAACAGGCGATGGAAGTACTTGCACCGCACATCGAGCAAGCCAGCCAGGTCATGGTCAACGCCCTGCTCAACGAGGGCAAGATGCTCTCCTGCGGCAACGGCGGTTCCGCCGGCGATGCCCAGCACTTCTCGTCGGAGCTGCTCAACCGCTTCGAACGTGAGCGCCCGAGCCTGCCAGCCATCGCGCTGACCACCGACAGCTCGACGATCACCTCGATCGCCAATGACTACAGCTACAACGAAATTTTCTCCAAACAGATCCGCGCCCTCGGCCAACCGGGCGATGTATTGCTGGCAATTTCCACCAGCGGCAACTCGGCGAACATAATTCAAGCGATCCAGGCCGCACATGATCGCGAAATGATTGTCGTAGCATTGACGGGTCGTGACGGTGGCGGCATGGCGTCACTGCTTTTGCCCGAGGACGTCGAAATTCGCGTACCGGCCAACGTCACCGCACGTATTCAGGAAGTCCACCTGCTGGCGATCCATTGCCTTTGCGACTTGATCGACAGCCAACTGTTCGGGAGTGAAGAATGACCCCTTATCGCCTAGGCCTACTGGCCTTGACCCTGTGCCTCGGCATCAGCGGCTGCACCTCGGTGGTTAACGCCAGCCGTGAAGCACCGATCGATGATGACCGCGGCACCCGCACCTTCGGCAGCAAGATCGACGACTCCCTGATCGACACCAAGGTCGGCGTGAACATTGCCAAAGCCGACCCAGCCCTCGACAACGACTCGCACATCGTCGTCACCAGCTTCAACGGTGTGGTGCTGCTCGCCGGGCAAACCCCGCGTGCAGACCTCAAGGCCAAGGCCGAACAGGCCGCTGCGGCTGTTCAGCGCGTGAAGACAGTCCACAACGAACTGCAAGTCCTGCCACCTTCCGGCTTCCTTGCCCGCCAGAACGACACCTGGCTGACCTCCAAGATCAAGACCCAGATGCTCACCGACCCTTCCATTCCCGGCTCGCGCATCAAGGTCGTGACCGAAAACGGCATCGTCTACCTGCTGGGCTTGCTGACCAAACAGGAGGCCGCTCAAGCGACCAATCTGGTGCAGGGCGTTTCCGGGGTGCAGAAGATTGTGAAATTGTTCGAATACATCGACTGACAAGCCCCCTGTAGGAGCCGGCTTGCCGGCGAAGGCGTCCTCGAGACCGCCACAGACCTGTAGGAGCGATGGCGATTTCAATGGCGCCTTCGCCAGCAAGCCGGCTCCTACAGTAATAAAAAAGGCGATCCTTTCGGATCGCCTTTTTTATTACTTCACCACCTTCAAACTCGGTCGACCGCTGGGACGCGGCGGTTCACTGTCGGGTGGCGGGATATCATCATCCTCCTCGATCTCCTCCTCGCCATCCATAGGCGATTCCAGATCGAACACCATGCCTTGACCGTTCTCCCGGGCGTAAATGCCCAGGATCGATGCGATAGGCACGTACAGCGTGTGTGGCACGCCACCGAAGCGCCCTTCGAAGCTGACAGCCTCGTTGTCCATGTGCAGATGGCGCACGGCCGCCGGCGATACATTCAGGACAATTTGTCCGTCACTGGCAAAACCCTGAGGCACCTGCACCGACGGATACTCGGAATTGACCAGCATGTGCGGGGTGCAATCGTTGTCCACAATCCACTCGTAGAGCGCGCGGACCAGATAAGGTCGACTGGAGTTCATAGCGGCTCCTTAAGCCTTAGCGCATATCGCGTTCGACACCAGACAGACTCGCCTGGAATGCCTCACGCGCAAACGAGCGCTCCATGTAATCAAGCAGCGGCTTGGCAGGCCGCGGCAGTTCAATGCCCAGAATCGGCAATCGCCAAAGTATTGGCAATAGGCAGCAGTCCACCAGACTTTGTTCCTCGCTGAGGAAAAACGGCTTGTCGGCGAACAACGGCGACACGCCGGTCAGGCTTTCGCGCAGCTCTTTACGAGCCACGACACGGGCTGCTTCCTTGGTCCGCGAATCCAGAATCAGATCCACCAGACCACACCAGTCACGCTGAATGCGATGAATCAGCAGACGGCTGTTGGCACGCGCCACTGGATACACCGGCAATAAAGGCGGGTGCGGGTAACGCTCATCCAGATATTCCATCACCACGGTCGACTCCCACAACGCCAGGTCACGATCGACCAGGGTGGGCAGGCTGCCGTAAGGGTTCACTTCAATCAGTTTAGGCGGCTGGCGACCAGCTTCCACGTAAATGATCTCGGCGCTGACACCCTTCTCTGCAAGTACGATACGCACTCGGTGGGAATAGTGGTCGGCGGGGTCGGAGTAACAGGCCAACCGATTGGTCACGCCCATGGCGGTCCTCCTCGCTTGTTGAAATTATCGGAAGCGGAAAAACGAGCGCGCCCAGAGGGCGCCTCCCGTAACGCCTGGATCACCAGGCTCGTTACACCTTCAGAGACGCCCTTGGGCGCGCGCGATTAACAGCAATTGCTTGAAGCTTGATCAGTGCACGTCTTTCCAGTACTCACGCTTGAGCAAATAGGCGAATACGAAGAAGAACGCCAGGTACAGCAACACGTATGTACCAATGCGCTGATGTTGCAGCTTAACCGGGTTAGCCGAGTAAGCGAGGAAGGTTACCAGATTCTTGACCTTCTCATCGAACTGCTCTTCGGTCAGAGCACCGCTTTTCGGCACAATGGTCAGCTGATCGCACGCTTCATGAGTCAGCGGCGTACCGGTCAGCGGATCATATTGCTTCTTGCCGTCTTCGACGACCTGGACCTGTTTGCAACCGACTACCTGACGACCTTGCAGACCGACCAGAACGTTAGGCATCCCGACGTTCGGGAACACCTTGTTGTTCACGCCCCAAGGACGCGACGGGTCTTCATAGAACGATCTCAGGTAACCGTAGAGCCAATCGGCACCCCGGACACGAGCCACCAGGGTCAGGTCCGGTGGCGCAGCACCGAACCAGGTCTTGGCGTCAGCCGGTTGCATGCCGATGCTCATGTGGTCGCCGATCTTGGCGCCCGTGAACACCAGGTTCGAGAGCATCAGGTCGTGCGGGATGCCCAGGTCATCGGCAACACGCTCGTAACGCTGGAACTTGGCGCTGTGGCAGCCCATGCAGTAGTTGGCGAACGTGCGTGCGCCATCCTGCAAGGCGGCCTTGTCGGAAACGTCGATGTCGACCTTTTCCAGCTCTGGGCCACCGTGTTCAGCGGCAAAGGACAGTACAGGCATAGCAGCAAGAATCAGTACAGCCAATAGCTTTTTCATCAGCCAGTCACCCTTTCCGGAACCGGTTTGGTCTTCTCGAGCCTGGTGTAGAACGGCATCAGAATGAAGTAGGCGAAGTACAGGAAGGTACACACCTGCGACAGCAACGTACGCCCTGGAGTCGGAGCCAGAACACCCAGGATGCCAAGGATCACGAACGATATGCAGAACACCACCAGCCAGATTTTGCTCAGCCAGCCTTTGTAGCGCATCGACTTGACCGGACTGCGGTCCAGCCACGGCAGGACGAACAGCACCGCAATGGCCGCACCCATGGCGATCACGCCCAGGAGCTTGTCCGGAACCGCCCGCAAAATCGCGTAGAACGGCGTGAAGTACCAGACCGGAGCAATGTGCTCCGGGGTCTTGAAGGCGTTCGCCACTTCAAAGTTCGGCTTCTCGAGGAAGTAGCCGCCCATTTCCGGGAAGAAGAATACGATCGAGCAGAAGATGAACAGGAACACCACCACGCCGACGATATCTTTCACGGTGTAGTACGGATGGAAGGCAATGCCGTCCAGCGGTACGCCGTTTTCGTCTTTGTGTTTCTTGATGTCCACACCGTCCGGGTTGTTCGATCCGACTTCGTGCAGCGCCAGAACGTGTAGCACCACCAGACCGAGGATCACGATCGGCAGGGCCACGACGTGCAAGGCGAAGAAGCGGTTCAGGGTAATACCGGAAATCAGGTAGTCACCACGGATCCACTGGGTCAGGTCGTTACCGATGACCGGGATCGCACCGAACAGCGAGATGATCACCTGCGCGCCCCAGTAGGACATCTGGCCCCACGGCAGCAGGTAACCCATGAAGGCCTCAGCCATCAGCGCCAGGTAGATCAGCATGCCGAAGACCCACACCAGCTCGCGCGGCTTCTGATACGAACCGTAAAGCAAGCCACGGAACATGTGCAGATAAACCACGATGAAGAACATCGAAGCGCCGACCGCGTGCAGCAGACGCAGGATCGAGCCGTACTCGACGTCGCGCATGATGTATTCGACGGAGGCAAAGGCTTCTTCCGCCGACGGGGTGTAGCTCATGGTCAGCCAGACACCGGTAACGATCTGGTTGACCAGGACGAGCAGCGCCAGGGAGCCAAAGAAATAGAAGAAGTTGAAGTTCTTCGGGGCGTAGTACTTGCTGAGATGGTCTTCCCACATTTTGGTCGCGGGAAAGCGCGCATCAACCCAATCCATGAACTTGCTCATCACGCTTTCTCCGTATCGACGCCGATGACAATGATGTCATCGGTCTCATAGGAATGCGGGGGAACTGGCAGGTTCAAAGGCGCAGGTTGCGACTTGTAGACGCGGCCAGCCAGATCGTAGTGGGAACCGTGGCAAGGGCAGAAATAACCACCTACCCAGTCTTTGCCCAGATCAGCAGGTGCCACTTCCGGACGGAAAGTCGGCGAGCAACCCAGGTGCGTACAGATACCGATCAGCAGCAGGACCTCTGGCTTGATCGAACGCGTTTCCGGATCGACGTAGGTCGGTTGTGTCGAGTTCTTGGAGGCAGGGTCAGACAACTGGCCCTCGATCTTCTTCAGATTCCCCAGGATTTCCGCGGTTCGGCGGACAATGAATACTGGCTGACCGCGCCACTCAGCAATCATCTGCTGACCTGGTTCGATTTTGCTGACATTCACTTTCACCGGTGCACCTGCGGCTTTCGCCTTGGCACTGGGAAACCATGACCCCACGAACGGGACCGCAGCCCCCACCGCTCCTGCAGCACCCACCACGGATGTGGCTGCTACCAAGAAGCGACGCCGGCCTGCATTCACGCCGTCATTGCTCATTCAGTCCTCTCCCATCAGCTTTGTGGCCTGTTAAATCAGGCATCTACTAAGTAAATCTATGTACTTATAAAAATTTTGCCGAATGGTAATGAAAAGCCCCAATTCTGACAAGGTAATTACCCAAGGGCTCCACTGCCAAGCCTTGCAGTATAGGGGTTCTGCGCGTGTGGCAAGTTGTCACAGCGCAATTATTCGAGAATTCGCGCCCACAAAAAAACGCCCAGCTCCGTGAGGAAACTGGGCGTTCTTTTTGAACGTGGAAGCGAATTAACGCTTCGAGTACTGCGGACGCTTACGCGCTTTACGCAGACCAACTTTCTTACGTTCAACTTCACGAGCATCGCGAGTAACGAAGCCAGCTTTGCGCAGAGCGCCACGCAGGGTTTCGTCGTACTGCATCAGTGCGCGAGTGATACCGTGGCGGATTGCGCCAGCTTGACCACTTACACCGCCACCGATCACGGTGACGTAGATGTCGAACTTTTCAACTGTCTCGGTCAGTTCCAGCGGCTGACGAACTACCATGCGGGCAGTTTCGCGGCCGAAGAAATTTTCCAGGGTGCGGTTGTTGATCGAGATGTTACCAGTACCCGGACGCAGGAAAACGCGTGCGGTTGCGGTCTTGCGACGGCCAGTGCCGTAATTTTGAGTCGCCGACATAATGAACTATTCCGTTAAAACTTCAGTTCTTGGGGCTGCTGAGCAGTATGAGGGTGTACAGCGCCCGCATAGACTTTCAGCTTACGATACATGTCGCGACCCAGCGGGTTCTTAGGCAGCATGCCTTTGACCGCAGTCTCGATCACGCGCTCAGGGGCTTTAGCGATCAGCTTTTCGAAGTTGATCGACTTGATGCCGCCCGGGAAACCGGAGTGGGAGTAGTAGATCTTGTCGGTGGTTTTAGCACCGGTTACACGAATCTGCTCGGCATTGATAACGACGATGTAGTCGCCGGTGTCAACGTGAGGAGTGTACTCAGCTTTATGCTTGCCACGCAGACGGCTCGCGATTTCGGTGGCCAGACGACCCAGGGTCTGACCTGCAGCGTCGACGACAAACCAGTCGCGCTGTACTGTTTCCGGTTTAGCAGTAAAAGTTTTCATTCTTTATAGCCTCAGGGGCCGCCCTGTAAATTAGACGGCGGATCTTACTGAATAGTGCGTACTTTGACAAGTCAAAGGCAGCCGGATACAGACGCTTTCGGGGGCTCGGGTCGGCGCGTCCGTTCAACGGCAAGATTCTTCGGCGGCGGCGCATCACTTCCACTGCAGAAAGAGGTGCGCAATTATGCAGATTGCGAAAAATAATTCAACCTGCTTTTATGATTGTTTTGCCAAAGGAGCACCCGATGGACTATCGCCAGCTAGGCCGAACCAATCTGAACGTGAGTGCAATCTGCCTCGGAACCATGACCTGGGGCGAGCAAAACAGCGAGGCTGAAGCCTTCGCCCAGATTGAACGGGCCAAAGGCGCCGGGATCAATTTCATCGACACCGCCGAGATGTACCCGGTGCCGCCCAAGGCCGACACCTACGCCACCACCGAACGCTACATCGGCAATTATTTCAAGAGCCGCGGCGATCGTGCCGACTGGATCCTGGCCAGCAAGATCGCCGGCCCCGGCAATACCATCGACTACATCCGCGACAAAAACCTGCGGCACAACCGCCAGCACATCACCGAAGCCGTCGATGCCAGCCTCAAGCGCCTGCAGACCGACTACATCGATCTCTATCAACTGCACTGGCCGGAGCGCAGCACCAACTTCTTCGGCCAGCTGGGTTATAAACACCAGACCGAAGCCAACCTCACGCCGCTGGAAGACACCCTCGAAGCCCTGGACGAACAGGTCAGGGCCGGCAAGATCCGTCACATCGGCCTGTCCAACGAAACCCCTTGGGGCACCATGCGCTTCCTCGCCCTGGCCGAAGCCCGTGGCTGGCCGCGTGCGGTGTCGATCCAGAACCCCTACAACCTGCTCAACCGCAGCTTCGAGATCGGCCTGGCGGAAATTGCCATCCGCGAACAGTGCGGATTGCTCGCCTATTCGCCGCTGGCGTTCGGATTCCTGTCGGGCAAGTACGAAGGTGGCGCCCGCCCGCCCAAAGGCCGCCTGAGCCTGTACAGCCGCTTCAGCCGTTATTTCAATCCGCAGTCGGAAGCGGCGTGCAGCCGCTATGTGGCACTGGCGCGCGAACACGGCCTGGACCCGGCGCAAATGGCGCTGGCATTTGTGACGCAGCAACCGTTTGTCACCAGCAACATCATTGGTGCGACGACGCTGGAGCAGCTTGATAGCAATATAGCGAGCTTCGAGCTGCAACTTTCCGATGAAGTGCTGGCGGGGATCGAGGCGATTCACAAGGATCACCCGAATCCGGCTCCCTGACCCCCACCTGTAGGAGCGAGCTTGCTCGCGATAAACCTGAGGGCGCTGCGGGGTGTCAGGCTTCCAGCGTTATCGTTGACGACCTTCGCCGGCAAGCCGGTCTCGCTCCCACAAGGGTTCCGTGTCGATCACAAAATGGTGATCAATCCCGGCCCCCTGTGGGAGCGAGCCTGCTCGCGAAGGCGATCTAACAGTCACCGCGGCATTACAGCGACCGCGCAATAATCTCCTTCATGATCTCATTGGTCCCGGCATAAATCCGCTGCACCCGCGCATCCGCCCAGGCCCGCGCAATCGGGTACTCCCACATAAACCCGTAACCGCCATGCAACTGCACGCACTCGTCGAGCACCTTGCATTGCAGGTCGGTGCCCCAATACTTGGCCATCGCCGCCGTCGGCACGTCGAGCTTGCCTTGCAGGTGCAGTTCCAGACAGCGATCGACAAACACCCGGCCGATCTGAATCTCGGTCGCCATCTCCGCCAACTTGAAACGTGTGTTCTGGAAATCGGCAATCGCCTTGCCAAACGCCTTGCGCTCACGGGTGTAATCCAGTGTCCACTGCAGCGCCGCCTCAGCCGAGGCCAAACCACCGATGGCAACGGTAAGCCGCTCCTGGGGCAACTCCTGCATCAGGTAGGCAAAACCCATCCCCGCTTGCCCCAGGAGATTTTCCTTGGGCACCCGGACGTCCTGGAAGAACAGCTCCGAGGTGTCCTGAGCCTTCATGCCGACTTTTTCCAGGCGCTTGCCCTTGGCGAAGCCCGGTGTATTCGCCTCGACCAGAAACAGGCTGGTGCCCTTCGCGCCGGCCTTCGGATCGGTCTTGGCCACGACAATCACCAGATCAGCCAGAAAACCGTTGGTGATGAAGGTTTTCGAACCGTTGATCACATAGTCATCGCCGTCCAGCACCGCCGTGGTCTTTACCCCTTGCAGGTCGGAACCGGCGCCTGGTTCGGTCATGGCAATGGCGGTGACCATTTCGCCGGACACCAGTTTCGGCAAGTATTTATGCTTCAGCGCTTCACTGCCGTAATGCAGGATGTAAGGCGCAACAATGTCCGAATGAAGAGAAAAGCCGATCCCGGTCAGGCCGAGGCGTCCCACCTCTTCGATCACCACCGCGCTATACAGAAAGTCCGCCCCCAGCCCGCCATATTCTTCCGGCAGATGCGAACAGAGCATCCCCGCCTCCCCCGCCTTGTTCCATAGTTTGCGGTCGATGTAGCCTTGTTTTTCCCATTGCCCATGGAACGGCACGGCCTCTTTTTCGAGGAAGGTCCGCACACTGTCGCGAAACAGTTCGTGCTCGGGACTGAACAAGGTTCTGGGAATCATGCGGCACCTGTCGTTATTGCTGGAAGGAGTTGTCCTTCAGAGACTAAGCCTCGCTTGCGATACAGGACACTGGACACATCAGACAAAAAATAAGACGATCCAGCCGTCTGGTGACCACTTTCCCCTATAAGAATAAAGTTGAATTATGTCTAACCGAGCCTCCACGCCCTTGCGGCGCGTCAGCATCCTGGCTATCGACCGGGTTTTCGCTTCCACCCTCATGCAAGCCAAGGATTTCTTCCACCTGGCCAGCCTGCGTTACGGCAAACAACTGGGCCACGGCCTGACCCCGGCGTTCGAAACGCGACTGGTCAGTCCCGACGGCAAACCGGTGAACAGCTTCAGCGACGTGATCATGCCGGTGGACGGCGGCCTGGAAAATGCCGACGTCATCATCCTCCCTGCGTTCTGGGACGATTTCGAAACCCTCTGCCAACGCTATCCACAGGTCTTGCCGTGGCTGCGCCAGCAACATGCGCGTGGCGCGGTGCTGTGTGGCGAGGCCACCGGCGTCTTCTGGCTCGCCGAAGCCGGCTTGCTCGATGGCAAGGAAGCAACCACCTACTGGCGCTTCTTCAACGCCTTTGCCGAGCGCTTCCCGAAAGTGCAGCTCAATCAGGACAAACACCTGACCGACGCCGACAACCTGTATTGCGCCGGCGGCACCACCTCGGCCTGCGACCTCTACATCTACCTGATCGAGCGCTTCTGTGGCGCCAATGTGGCCCAGGCCGTGGCCCGCGACATTCTCTATGAAGTGCAGCGCAGCTACTCGCCGGGACGCATCGGATTCGGCGGGCAGAAACTGCACCAGGACGTGATCATCCTGCAGATCCAGCACTGGCTCGAAGATCACTTCGCCGACAAATTCCGCTTCGAAGACGTCGCCCGCGAGCACGGCATGAGCATTCGCAACTTCATGCGCCGCTTCCAGACCGCCACCGGCGACAAACCGCTGCATTACCTGCAACGCCTGCGAATCGAAACCGCCAAGGGCTTGCTGTCCGGTAGCCGCAAGAGCATCAAGACCATCAGTTATGAGGTGGGCTACGACGACGCGAGCTTCTTCGCGCGGCTGTTCCGCCAGCATACGGAGTTGTCACCGAATCAGTATCGGCAGCAGTTTCAGCAGGCGGCATAGGAACGCGCCCGTCCTGTAGGAGCACAGCTTGCTGGCGATGAGCGATGACTCGATTTGCCTGATCCACCGCGTCGTTACAATTGCGGGCAAGCGTTGCTCCTACAGGCACTAGTAACTGCCGAGATCATTTTCCCACAACAAAATAGGAATACTCTGCATCAGAGAGTTTCGTTTTGCTCTTGCATGCAACCATTCAAAAATCAAACATACTTCCCTGCTAGAGATCGACCATCAATCAGGGAAGATAAAAAATGACCATTGGATCCAGCTACAACTACCCATCACAAATTGCCAGGAGTATCGCTCGGACAAAGCGCACTGCTGAAAATAAATGGCGTGCTCGCTTCCCAAACCCGCCGGACTTATGCTTCGACTACCGAACATTGGTAGAACAAGAAAGTGGCATCGCCCGAGCAACCGATCCAAACCATAAGATATGTATTGTTGGCGCAGGCGTAACCGGGCTCACCGCAGCAAGAGAGCTTTATCGCTGTGGTTTTAATCATGTAACACTGATCGAACAATCTAAACGGATAGGCGGTAGACACCTGACGGTACCGGGCAGCCGTAACTCGCCAGAAGGCCATACACCTTTTGAGATGGGTGCTATGCGAATGCCTTTTTTCAATAGAGCAGACGAGCCACCGAAAGAAGGCCGCTCCCTGATGGCCTACTATGCCAGTGAATTCGAGTTGGCTATTTCAGACTTCGCAAACCCTGGCAGTCAGTGGGTAACGTCAACCGGTATTTATCTTCGAGAAGGAAGCGTGGGAGGCGAAACGCTTCCACGCATGCTCATCTGGAAAAATGAAGATGGCCTGACTCCCCCTCCGGGAGACGAACTTCAAAAGGTGTACGCCAAATGGAAAGCTTTTGCCGACCGAATGAGTCTTCACATCTCTGAGGTCTACGCAAGCGAGAAATGGGAATCCATCTGGGCTGCCATCGTCGAAAAATACGAGAATGTTTCGTTTCGCGACCTGGTCAGCATGCCCGTCATCACCGCTTGGGATGAAAGCTCGCCCGGTGACTTCGGCGGGATGGGCATGACGCCGGATGAATCTGCCATTTTTTATGCAATAGGAATTGGTGACGGTAGCTGGGGCGCCTTTTACGATGTGTGCTCGCTATATCCTTTGCGTACAGCCATTTTTGGATTCAGCAGTCAGTTGCAACTGGTTCATGGTCGAGTGGACTCGACTGGCAATCCCATTGCATCCCCTCACCTGCACACCGAGGCCGTTTTTGACTCAAAGGGGCTGGGATTCGATAGACCCCGATATATTGGCCTCGCCGCACTGGATGAATGTCTGTTGTTTATAAAAACGGATGTGACCGGAAAATCCTTTTACGACCACAGCCTTGAGAGAAGCGACGCCTTTCTCACCGACTCCTCCGTCACCAAACTGGAAAAACTGGATAATAAAAAAATTCGTGTCTATTACAATTGGAACGTCAGCGACCCGGAGCAAGCTCAGGAACTATACGACGATTTTGACTCCGTTATGATGACCCTGCCCTCCTGGCTGCTCGAAACTCGAATAACACTGCAAAACTTCGACCATGAAATGCTTCCTTTCGAAACGATAAATGCCTATAAAACCGCTCACTGGGAAACCAGCTGCAAAGTCTTTGCGCCTCTTAAGAAGTCATTTTTATTAAAAAACACCACTATTCCGCAAGCCATTGTCACTGACAGTTTCATTCATGACGTCTATACCTATCGCTACAATGAAAATTATAGCTATGACTGCATCCTCCTGAGCTACACATGGGAAGACGACGCGATCAAACTCGCCTTGTTCACGGACAAGGAACTGGTCAAGAAATGCGTAATAGAGCTTGATCGAATACTCATGAACTCTGCAAACATCCAGGAAAAAATCTCACCTTATATCGGTATCGAACAAGCTGTCGTGCATCGCTGGATGACGGACAAAAACGCTTTGGGATGTGCAAAGTTATATAGGCCTGGCACCTACTACGACGCCGTGAGCTTAATGAAGTACAACAGGGATTACGCTGCCATCTCTGGCCTCTATCTTTCTGGAGAGTCTTTTTCAGTCGATGCCGGCTGGACTGAGCCTTGCTTCCGCGGCGCGGTCGATGCAGTCATTCATATCTGTGACAAAACCGAGGCCACCTTCAATGGCGGCTTCTCCATGGCAGATTATCCCGAATACAAGCTCAGAACCTGATCTTGATTCTCCGTTCAAGAGCCAATGCAGACCATGCATTGGCTCGCCTTCGCCAATCTTGGGAAAAGGACTACACCCGAAAAGGAAACGGCTGACTTCCTCGCACTTGATTCTTCGACGCTTAATACAGCCGCAATTAAACAGGTTGAAGAACAATAAAAACGAGGTCATCCGTATGAGCGAGTCAACAAGTCCTGTTCGCGTAGCAGTCGTGCAATTCGATCCACAAGTCGGCATGGAAAACCGTGAAGGAAATCTGTGCCGCTGCCTGGAATTGGCGCTGGAGGCAGTAAACGGTGGTGCAAATCTCATCGTGCTGCCCGAGCTTTCCAGTACAGGCTATTTCTTCACCAGCCGACAGGACGCTTTCGAACATTCCGAAGCGGTTCCCGGCGGGCCGTGCGTCCAAAGCTGGATGGAGTTCGCCAGTAAACACAAGGTTTACCTGGTTGCGGGGCTGACTGAACGAGACGGTATGCGGCTCTTCAATACCGCTGTCCTGCTAGGTCCGGACGGTTTTATCGGGAAATACCGCAAAGCCCATTTATGGAACCTGGAAAAGCTGTGGTTCACGCCGGGGGACCTGGGCTTCCCGGTGTTTGATACGCCGATAGGCCGCATCGGGTTGTTGATCTGCTGGGACATCTGGTTCCCGGAGGTGCCGCGAATCCTGAGTCAACAAGGCGCGGACATCATTTGTAGCCTGAACAACTGGGTGTGGACGCCTCCGCCGCTGTTCGATGACGCCGGCAAATGCATGGCTTCGTATCTGACAATGACGGCCGCTCACGTCAACAATGTGTTTATTGCAGCCGCCAGCCGGATCGGCGAAGAGCGAGGAGCTCGTTACCTGGGCTGCTCGTTGATTGCCGGCACCAATGGCTGGCCGATTGGCGAAGTGGCTTCAGCGGACAAACAAGAAATCCTGTTTGCCGATATTGACCTGACCAGCTCCCGCAGTGCCCCCATCTGGAACAACCTGAACGATCTGCATCGTGACCGTCGCACCGATCTCTATGATCAGATGCTCGGTTACATCCAACACCCTGCGCTCCCACGCTGATCGGGAGGCCCAACCATGGAACCCACTACCGATAACCATCGGCTGCATTCGCTTGCCAGCAGGAAGCTTGATACCTCGATCATCTTGCTGGTGATCGGCACCGGACTGCTGATCGCCTGGCTTTCATTCACCCACCGCTCAGCATGGTCCGCCCATTGGCCCGACTACAGCCACATGGTGTCGAACCTCCCCGATCCGAGTGCCTGGTTGCGCTGGGTCCTGGGAGACATCAGCGAGGTTGCATTCTACAAACACGAGTTCGCGTCGATCGGGCTGCTGGCTGGAGCTTATCTGGCCTATTGGGCCAATCGAACGGGTAAAGTATGGCAAGGCTTTGCCATTTCCTACGGCAGCGGATTATGGCCGTGGCTGGTCACCAGTTCGCTGCTTGGACTGCTCCTGAGCAATCTGTTGTGGGGCTGGACGGTCACCGCCAACAGTTGGCAACCCACGTTTGCCGCGTTTGTTTCATTGCCGGCGGCGATGGTGCTGATGTTTGGCGGCGGCTGGAAGGTGACGATCAATGGCGCAATCATGGGCGCCGTGCTCGTCACTCCGATGTGTTTGCTGATCGTCAACTACATCTGCAATCCACTGGGCTTACCCGTAGTGATCGGCAATGTCGCTGGCATGGCGGTTGCCAGCGTCCTGGCATTTCTACTGTGCCGTTACGTGCCGTGCCTGGTGCAGTCAGGCCCCACTACCCAGCCCGAGGAATCATCCGCCCCCGACGCTGAACCGGCCAAGACTAAAACCACCAACCACGGAATCATCTGGAGCCTGCGCCGAGTATTGGCGGATTTTTCGGAAGCACCGTTCTTCGGTAATGAGCTGGCCAGCATCGGTCTGTTGCTGGGTGCACTGCTGGCCTACACCTTGAATCCCATGAGCCCCGCTTACGGCTCAGGCTTGCTGCCGCAACTCATCGGTGCGCAGGCGCTGACGTCTGCCTTGGGCGTGGTGATATGGCGTCGCCAATGGATGCGACTCGGCTGGTATCCCACCTACGTTCCACTGGTGTCGGTTGTACCTGCGGCCATTTTGACCTATGGCGGCAGTTGGCAGGTCATAGCGTCAAGCGCACTGTTAGGCGCACTTATCGCCCCACCACTGGCCTGCGCCCTTGCCAAGCGGGTGCCGGGCGACATGCACCCTTACATCGGCAATGTCCTCTCCATGGCCATCAGTACCCTGCTGATCATTCCGTTTATCGGACTCCTGATAGCCGACTGAAGCACTGCCATCAGGCTGGACTTACGGGAACAGCCTGCTCTCGTCATCTACAAGCGAGGTAAAACATGGATCTGCCCAAACTGGCCATCGCAGCGCTAGGCGGCACCGTGAGCATGCAAGCCAGCCATGTCGGTGCAGGCGTTATCCCGACAGTCAGCGGCGAAACCCTCCTGTCCACGGTTCCGGAACTGAAGAATCTGGCGAGGATCACCGTCGAAACACTGGGACTGCACCCGAGTGCTTCTTTGAGTTTCGAGTTTTTGTTGAGTGTTCTCCACTGGGCGAAAGCTCAGGTCGAGAACGGTGCGGCGGGTGTGGTCATTACTCAAGGCACGGATACCCTCGAAGAGACCGCCGCATTTTTTGATTACGTGTGGAGCCACCACGCGCCGCTGGTCCTGACCGGCGCCATGCGCTCGGCAGGCCAAGTGGGAGCGGACGGTCCAGCGAATCTGCTGGATGCTTGCCGGGTTGCGCTGGCGCAAAACAGTTGGTGCCGCGGCGTTCAAGTGGTCATGGGCGGACAGATTCACCACGCGAATGCCGTGCGCAAAACCGATTCATTGGCGTTACAGGCGTTTTCATCACCGGTGGTTGGCCCCACGGGCATGCTTCTGGAAGGTAGCGTCCGCTATTTGCGCGAGCCGTCCCCACGGAAGCTTTTGCCCCTGCCGCAGCAAACAACCCAGGCGATCGCCCTGCTGGAAAGCACGCTGTCGGCCGATACCCTGTTACTGAACAACATCCTCGAACTGGGTTACGACGGCTTGGTGATTGCTGGTTTCGGAGCAGGCCATGTATCAGAACAATGGGCGGATGCTATCGAAAAAATCGCAAGGAAAATCCCCGTCCTCATTGCGACACGTACCGGATCAGGCCCCACCGCTCAATCCTCATATGGTTTTGTCGGCAGCGAGATGGATTTGATCCGCAGAGGCGCATTGATGACTGGATTTCTCTGTCCGCGTAAAGCCAGAATCCTGCTGTGGTTGCTGGTGGGCTGTCAGCGGCAGGATGAACTTGCATTTTTTCTCGCTCAAGACTGACACACCGACCTTTGGGAGCGAGCCTGCTCGCGAAAGCGGTGGTTCAGTCAACTTCAATGTTGAATGTCAGTCCGCTTTCGCGAGCAAGCTCGCTCCCACAGGGTATGGGGTGTGACAGATAGTTTTGGGCTGCCAGCGCCCCCACGGGATTGCGCGGCGCAAAAAAAAGGGCCTGCATTCGCAGGCCCTTTTTTATTTTCCGAATCGTTCTACTCTTTTGAAACGCTTATGGCTTATGGCTTATGCGCCCGGGACAGGAATTCGTGGGACTGCATTTCCAGCAAACGGCTGAGGGTGCGCTGGAACTCGAAGTTCAGGCGACCGCCGGTGTACAGGTCCTTCAGCTCGACTTCGGCAGAAATGATCAGTTTCACGTTGCGGTCGTAGAACTCGTCGACCATGTTGATGAAGCGGCGGGCGATGTCGTCGGTGGTGACGCTCATCTGCTCGACATCGCTGAGCAATACGGCGTGGAAGATCTTGCCCAGTTCGATGTAATCGTTCTGGCTGCGCGGGCCGTCGCACAGTTCGCGGAAGTCGAACCAGGCCACGTCGTCGCAGGTGCGCACAGCACGGATTTCACGGTTCTCGATCATCAGTACGTCGTTCTCGACTGCTGCTGTGCATTCCGGCGTCAAGGCCCGGAAGCTCTTGCGCAGGCTTTCCTGGGCAGCTTCATCCAGCGGAAAGTGGAACAGTTCCGCTTGCTCGAGGTGACGCAGACGGTAATCGACGCCGCTGTCGACGTTGACGATCTCGGTGTTCTGCTTGATCAGCGCAATCGCAGGCAGGAAGCGCGCACGCTGCAGGCCGTCCTTGTACAGGCCGTCCGGCACAATGTTCGAGGTCGCGACGAGCGTTACGCCGTTTTTGAACAACTCTTCCATCAGCGTGCCGAGGATCATCGCGTCGGTGATGTCGGACACAAAGAACTCATCGAAGCAGATCACCCGCGCTTCGTCGGAAAAACGCCTGGCGATGATGGTCAGCGGGTTCTTTTCGCCGCCCAGGGTCTTCATCTCTTCGTGCACGCGCTTCATGAAGCGGTGGAAGTGGGTGCGGACCTTTTCCTTGAACGGCAACGCTTCGAAGAAGGTGTCGACCAGGTAAGTCTTGCCGCGACCGACGCCGCCCCAAAAGTACAGGCCCTTGACCGGCGCCTGTTCTTTCTTGCCAAACAGTTTGCCGAGCAGGCTCGGCTTGTTGTTCGACGCAGCGACCAGATCGTCGTACAGGCGCTGCAAATGGCGCACCGCAGTTTCCTGCGCGGCGTCATGGAAGAATTCCGGGCGTTTCAGATCAGCTTGATATCGTTCTAGGGGCGTCATAATTCGTTAGCAAGGCAACAAAAACGGGCCGTCACTGTAGCGACGGCCCGGGGGAATGGCAATCAGCCCTTGGTCGGGCAGAGCCGTTGATTATTCCTGAACGGGTGTCAGGGCAACGCGCAAGGCGTCGATGGCGACGTCGCGAGCGGCGTTGTCAGCAAAGGTCGGGCTGTCGGCCACGCACTCGCCTTCCAGCCAGACGCTGAAGCTACGGTCTTCACTGCGCACATCCAGCGGCTGACCCGCTTGCAACTGCTTGGTCACCTGGCCTGCGGTCTTGCCGTCGGCGAAGTTGCGCGACAGCAGCAGCTGCTCGCCATCGGCCGCCAGCAGACGGAAACGGAAACTGCTGTCTTCTTCGCGGAAACTGACGAAACGCGCGGCTTTCGCGGCTTTCTTCTTGGTAGTCGCTGCGACTTGGGTCTGGGCGACGAAAGAGCGCAGGCCAACCGCTTCACGCAGTTCGTGGAGGAAGGGAGTGGCGACCGAACGGGCTTTTTTCGCACCGCTTTGCAGGATGTCTTCCAGGTCTGCCGGGCGCTCGATCAGCTGGTGATAGCGCTCACGGGACTCGCCCAGTTCGCTGTCCAGCAGCTGGAACAGGCGATTCTTAGCCTCGCCCCAACCCAGGCCCTGCAACAGTTCGCTGCGGAATTCGGCGGACTGCGCCGGGGTGGCGAACGCCTGGAACAGGGTGAACAGGTGCGAATTGTCCGGATCCTTGGCTTCGCCCGGGGCACGGGAGTCGGTGACGATCCGCGAGATTGCGTCTTTCATCTCTTTGGCGCTGCTGAACAACGGAATGGTGTTGTCGTAGCTCTTCGACATTTTTCGACCGTCGAGGCCTGGCAGCGTGGCGACGCTTTCTTCGATCAGCGCCTCGGGCATGGTGAAGAACTCTTTGCCCTGGCCAAACAGGTGGTTGAAGCGCTGGCCGATGTCCCGGGCCATTTCCACGTGCTGGATCTGGTCGCGACCGACCGGCACCTTGTGTGCGTTGAACATCAGGATGTCCGCCGCCATCAGCACCGGGTAGCTGTACAGGCCCATGGTGATGCCGGCATCCGGGTCTTCGCCGGTCTCGACGTTCTTGTCCACCGAGGCCTTGTAGGCGTGGGCGCGGTTGAGCAGGCCCTTGGCCGCGACGCAGGTCAGCAGCCAGGTCAGTTCGGGAATTTCCGGGATGTCGGACTGGCGATAAAAGGTCACGCGCTCCACATCCAGGCCACCGGCCAGCCAGGTCGCGGCAATTTCCAGGCGCGAGCGCTGGATGCGCAGCGGGTCATCGCATTTGATCAGGGCGTGGTAGTCGGCCAAAAAGTAGAACGAATCGGCATTGCTGTCGCGGCTGGCCAGGATCGCCGGGCGGATGGCGCCGGCGTAGTTGCCCAGGTGCGGCGTGCCGGTGGTGGTGATGCCGGTGAGGATACGGGTACGAGTCGTCATGGGTAATCGCTTGTCAGACTGCAATCAATTCGAAAGACGCGGCAGGATCAGATCCTTGAGATCGGTCAGCTTGCCATGAAAAAAGTGTCCGCATTCTGCCACTTTCAGTAGCTCATGGGGGCGTTCGAGCTTGTCGGACCATTCGTAAACGAGCTGCGGATCAATGACTTCGTCGGTTTCTGGCTGAATCAGGGTCAGCTCGCCGTGTTGCGGCAGTTGATCCTGATCGCCCAGACGCATGACAGCGGGCGCGACCATGAACAAATGTTTCAGCAGTTCGCCCTTCGCTTCCAGGCGTCCGCCGAGACTTGCTGCAACAAAACCGCCGAAGGAGAATCCGAACAGCGTCAGCGGCAACTCGGGGTGCTTGGCTCGTAGCCATTCGGCAACGGCTTGGGCGTCATCGACTTCGCCCGTGCCCATATCGTGGGTGCCTTCACTGGCACCGACTCCACGGTAATTGAAACGCAGGGTAATCAAACCGGCGTCGCGCGCGGTGCGCTGCAGGGTCGAGACCACTTTGTTGAGCATGGTGCCGCCCTGCACCGGGTTTGGGTGGCAGATCAGCGCCAGGCCGCGGGGCTGGTCGTTGTCCAGGTAAAGTGCTTCCAGTTGGCCGACCGGGCCATCAATCACTACAGGGGTTTCGCGCATAAGCAAGGAAGGAACTCCGTGACCTCGAATCGGGTCGACTCGTCTAGCAAATTGTCTGTGCCAATCTATTGCGAGTGAATCGCGGTATACAGCGCAGGTTCGAGCCGTTAACGTAAAGCAAAGCCGTTTATAGAGGAAGGACTCGTGGAACACTCGCTCTTAGTTTGGTTGTTGCCGACTCTTGCCCTGGTTGTGGGTGTCGCCATTGGATTCCTGATCGCTCGCCTGGTGCCGACTGCCGCGCCTAACCGCACGCAACGTCAGCTGGATGACGTTCAGGAACGTTTCGACAGTTATCAGAACGAGGTGGTCACCCACTTCAACAGCACTGCAACACTGGTCAAGAAACTGACTGCGAGCTATCAGGAAGTGCAGGATCATCTCGCCGAGGGTGCCAATCGCCTGGCCCTGGACGAGCAGACCCGCCAACGCTTGCTGGCCGCCCTGCACGCCGACGCGTCGCAGGCTCCACGGGAACGCCTGACGCCACCGCGCAATCAGGAGCCGCCTCGCGACTACGCGCCCAAAGCCCCGAACGCGCCGGGTATGCTGGATGAGCATTATGGCCTGAAGAAGTAATCAGGTTTCGCGCGACGCAAAAAGCCCTCGGATGAGTGACTGTCCGGGGGCTTTTTTGTTTCTGAGCCAGTTTTCCTGGTGGCTGTCAGGGCCTCATCGCGGGCAAGCCCGCTCCCACAGGATCTGTGTCGGTCACAAGACAGTGGTCAGACACAGATCCTGTGGGAGCGGGCTTGCCCGCGATGGGGCCGTGTCAGTCGATATTGATGTCGACTGACACACCGCATTCGCGAGCAAGCTCGCTCCCACAGTGGTCTACGCAGGTGTTATGGGTATTGCTGGACGGTGCCTTGCTGCTGTGCACCATACTGCTGACCCGGAATCGCCTTCAGGTTGACCTCGACCCGACGGTTCTGCGCCCGGCCATTGACGTCGGCGTTGCTGGCAACGGGGTTATCCGGACCGGCGCCACGGGCGCTCAAGTTGGTACCGCTGACACCCTGCGACGTCAGGTAAGTCGCCACGCTTTGGGCGCGACGCTGGGACAGGTCCATGTTGTGCTGGCGGCTGCCGGTGCTGTCGGTATAGCCGACGATCTCGATCTGGTTCTGGCTGAACTCCTTGAGCGAACCCGCCAGGTTGTTCAGCGGCTGATAGAAGCTCGAGGCGATGTTCGCCGAATCAGTGGCGAACGTGATGTTGCCCGGCATGATCAGCTTGATCTGATCGCCCTGACGCTGCACTTCAACCCCGGTGTTGGCCATGCTGGCCCGCAGTTTTTTCTCTTGCTGGTCGGCGTAGTAACCATAACCGGCAGCGGAAGCACCCACCACGGCCGCGCCGATCAACGCGCCCTTGCCACGGTTATTGTGGTCGATCGCCGCACCGGCCAACGCACCGGCCAGAGCGCCGAGCCCGCCGTATTTGGCGGTTTTGCTCATGCCCGTGGAACCACTGTCGGCTTGGCCCTGAGCTTGACCCTGATTGTCGTAAGGGTTAGGCGAGGCGCAGCCAGACAGCAAGGCCACAGCCGTAGCGACAATAATCAAACGCTGCTTGGTGAACATTCAGAGCTCCTACTTTTTTCATTCTGTGGTGCAACGGACCAAGGCATCGGCCTTTGCGGGCGTTTGATCATATTTAAGGGAAAAGATTCCACCCGGACTGTGCACAAATCACATCAAGCACGCACAAACGGGTTCTCGCGCATTTCCTCGCCCAGGCGAGTGTCGGGACCATGCCCGGCCACCACCGTCGCTTCTTCATCGAGGGTATACAGCCGCTGCTTGATCGAACGCACGATGGTCGCTTGATCGCCACCCCACAAATCCGTGCGCCCGACCCCGCGCCGAAACAAGGTGTCACCGGCAATCAGCAATTTGGCCTCGGCAAACCAGAAGCTCATGGAACCCGGGGTATGCCCCGGCGTGTGCAGCGCCACGCCGCAGCCGCAGGCCAGTTCTTCATCGTCTGCCAACCAGCGATCCGGCGACGGCACCGGCGTGTAGGGCACCCCGAACATCTGGCATTGCATCTCCAGGTTGTCCCAGAGGAATTGATCCTCCTTGTGCAGATGTAGGGTCGCGCCGGTTTTCTCCTTCAACTGCCCGGAAGCCAGGAAGTGATCCAGGTGCGCGTGGGTGTGGATGATGCTGACCACCTTCAGGCCCAGGGCGTCGAGGCGTGCCAGGATCAATTCATGATTGCCGCCCGGATCGACCACGATGGCTTTTTTCGTGATCGGATCGCCGATGATCGTGCAGTTGCACTGCAACGGGCCGACGGGGAAGGTTTCGCGGATGAGGGCTGCATTCGGGGTTTGCATGGGTTTAATCCTGATGCCAAGACTGGGTACTGCGGTTGTGATCCGCAAAATTGATAGGTTATCCTCGCGCAGCGCCTATTTTGAAACAAGACGGCAGGAAGCCAATGCCCCCTTCAATGGAACACGTGCTCGTCGATAAAAGCGTCCTCTTTCTGGACCCGGACATTATCAACCGCATTCGCGGCAAAAATGGTCTGCCCTTTATCGCCCACTCCGATCTTCTGGAGCTTCAATCCCTGACAAAGGGACACGAGCAGGTCCACAAAAACGCTCGACAATTTTTCCAGCTTTTCGCCGGCCAGCCTTCGCGACCGCACCGCGCGCTCCCCAAAGGTACAGCACTGCGTCCCGGCGATTTACTGGCCGAATGCGCTTTCGATGGCCAACCGATCTTCGCGCTCAAGCGAACGACGGCACTACAAGACCAGACCAAGTCGGATGACGCCGTCGACTTGTGCCGTCACTACGACCTGCTGTTACTGACTTGCGATGAGGCGCAACTCATTCAGTGCAAAGCCGCTGATGCCCGAGCCATACGCTGGGTCGGCCACGCGCCGCTCGTGCCTTTCGACCAGCCCAAGACGCCCCTCGCCACCGCTGATCGTCTTATCCAGAATAAAGGCACAATTATCACAGAAGGTTCGGTGGTAACAACGTCAAGCCGCCGCCGATTGACGCTTGGCAAGTCCATCAGCTCCGGTGGCGAAGGGACGATTTACGCCGTGGCAGGCAACGCTGAAGTGTGCAAGATCTATCACACCGGAAAGCTCAGTATCCGGCGCCGCGAGAAGATCGAGCTCATGGTGACACGCCGTATCGTTGAGCCTGGCATTTGTTGGCCGACCGAACTGGTTTTCAATGCTGATCAAGAGTTTGTTGGCTATGTGATGCCTCGGGCGGAAGGGAAAACCCTTCAGACCTCGGTATTCGTCAAACCGTTATTGGCGAAAACGTTCCCGCACTGGACGCGACGAGATCTGGTGAATGTCGCGATTGCGTTTCTGAAACAGGTGCAATACCTGCACTCGCTGAACATCATTGTGGGCGACATCAACCCCATGAACCTGCTCGTCACTCCGGATAGCAACAAGGTCTGGATGGTCGATACAGACAGCTTTCAGATCGATCATTTTCCCTGCGAGGTTGGCACCGTGCCTTTCACCGCGCCTGAGATTCAGGGGAAAGAATATGGCAAATACCTGCGTACAAAAGATCACGAGCTATTCGCCGTCGCCAGCATGCTGTTCATGATCCTGCTGCCAGGCAAACCACCCTATTCCCAACAAGGTGGCGGAACGGCGTCCGACAACATCAGGAACATGAACTTCCCCTATCGATTCAAAAAGGACAGCGGCAAAGGCAAGGTAAGCGTCACCCCGGTGGGCACCTGGCAGAATATCTGGAGTCATTTGCCGTACTTGCTCAAACAGGCGTTCAGCAACACATTCGAAGATAATCAGCGTCGACCGATCAGTGACTGGTTGACGCTACTGGCTCAGTACGGCGAAGAGTTGCGCAAGGGCAAGCATTGCGATGAGCTGTTCCCCGCCGCTTTTCGTATCACCGACCCGGTTGAGGCTGTCTGCGGTAGCTGCAAAAAAACCTACACCGAATCCAAGGTATGGCTTAAGAAAAGGCAGGCCTCGGGTAAATCGACTCGATGCGCGGACTGTCAAAAGGCGTCCAAACTGAAGCACCTGGCCAGTGAAAGCCAAAAGAAAACCGAGCAGGCAGTGCAGCGTGTGGCGCCACCTCCAGCGGCCGCCATGCCTCGCCCCAATCCGCCGCTGGTACGCAACATGACAGCACCTGCACCTGTACCTAAACGCACCGTGCCTGCTTCTGCGCCAGCGCCTGCCCCCGTGCGCCAGACGCCGACAAAACCGCAGCAGCAACCGACTTCCGCCCAACCGCAACCGTACCGATCCGTGCCAGCGCGCCCGCTCAACCAAGAGAGCATCGTTGTGCGCTGGCTCAAACGACTCTTGAAGCGTTTTTTGTAACGCTCAGCTCAAAAGGATAATCCCATGCAAGAAGACTATCTCCTCCGTCAGGAAGATCTCGCCGAAAACCCGACCACACGCGTGCCCGTGTGCCTCGTGCTGGACGTCAGCGGATCAATGGAAGGCGAGCCCATCGCGGAACTGCATTCCGGCGTTCAGATGTTTTTCGAGGCGATTCGTGACGATGAGGTGGCGCAATATGCCGCTGAAATCTGCATCGTGACCTTCGGCGGGACGGCGCAAAAAGTGCTGGATTTCGGATCCATCAGTCGTCAGGACGTCCCTCCGTTGGTGGCATCGGGCATGACACCGATGGGGCACGCCGTGAGCATCGCTTTGGACTTGCTGGAAGCACGCAAGGAAGATTATCAACGTGCCGGCGTTGATTATTTCCAGCCATGGATGGTCCTGATGACCGATGGCGAACCGACAGATGATATTGGCGAGGCGACCGATCGCGTGGCCAGCATGATCAGCAAACGCAAATTGACCGTTTTCCCGATCGCGATCGGTGCGGCAGCGAACTTACAGTCGCTAGCCCAGTTTTCCCCTACGCGCCCGCCCCTGCGCCTCAAAGGTTTGCACTTCAATGAGTTCTTTGACTGGCTGAGCCGAAGTGTTTCGCGAGCGTCTCAATCGACACCTGGTGACGCGGTGGCGCTGGACATTAAAGGTATCGAAGCCTGGGCACAGGTCTGAACCATGCCTGAGATCCCGGTAGACCTCAGCTGCAAAACGGCCTGCGCGTTTGTGGCAGGACGCTCACACCTCAAGACTCAAACGCCTTGCCAGGACTATGTTGCGGCCAGAGAGTCCAACGAGGTGACCTGCATTTCATTGGCCGATGGGGCTGGCTCCAGAGCCAGATCCGAAATCGGCGCCCACGTAGCGGTCACGGCTACCTTGGCCTTTGTCTGCAAAAACTTTGAAAGCCTCTGGCAAAACATGGACAAACACAACGCGAAGGCAGCCCAGCGACTGGTTAATCGCTGCTTGGATGCGTTCAAACGCAAATCTGCAAAGCTGGGCGGCGATATCAACGACTTTGCCTGTACCTTGTCGTTCGTCGCTTACTCACGAGGCCGCTACCTGGCAGGCCACTTGGGCGATGGCGTCATCGCAAGCGTTGATGCAGACGGACAACTTCAGGTCCTTTCTCATCCAGAAAATGGCGAGTTCGCCAATACCACCCTGTTTCTGACTGACCATAAAGCGGCGTCGCGGCTCAGGTTGTACCGTGGGCAAATCGAAGCCAAGGCGGGCTTCGCAATCATGAGCGACGGCACAGCAGAAAGCGTCTATCACAAATCCAGCGGCGTCCCCGCCCCTGCGATCCAAAAGTTGCTGGAGTGGAATGCAACGTTGCCCCGAAAAAAAATGAGGGATGTGTTGGGCGACAACCTGCAACAATCCATTGCCAGTAAAACCGGAGATGACTGCTCCATAGGCTTACTGTCGCTCCTGAAGCACCCCATCGACGTGGGGCAGACATCCGGAGTGACTGTTTCAGAGGAGAAATGACCGAAATCCTTTAATCGCAAGGCCCACCTTGTTTCGGAGGTCTTCGATCGGCGATTACTGCAATACACCCAACTCTTTTGCCCTGGCTACCGCCTGTGTGCGTCGTTCAACCCCAAGCTTGCTGTTGATATGGCTGGCATGGGTTTTCACCGTGTGCAGCGAGATAAACAGCTGATCGCTGATTTCCTGATTCGAACAACCCTGGGCGATCAATCGCAGGACGGCCATTTCCCGCGTACTGAGTTGTTCCGCGGCGGCGGATGACTCCGCTGCGGGACGGGCTGCCACTGCCGGAAGTTTTTCTGAAAGGCTCAATGAAACGGGGGTCGGCGCACAGAGTTGAAGTTGCCCACGCAGCCAGTCCGGCTGTTCAGTCAATAACCCGTCAAATGGTTGCAGCACTCCTCCGGCCGCCGCTTCCAGTGCCTGACTCAAGGCCTTGCGGGCTTCGGGTTCGCGCCCGCCTCCTAGCAATAACGTCACTTTCTGAGTCAACACCAGCACGCTGAGCAACTGCCGGCCGGTCTGCTGGCCATTCTCGAGCAACGCATTCAAGCGCCCTTCGGCCCGCATCGGTTCCCCCTGGATCACCTCCAGCAAGGCCTGCTGCAATTCGATGTGCAGCGGCAGCTGTGGATGGAATTCCGGAGGCGCGGCAGGATGTTCGCCGTTGTAGGTCTGGCCCAATCGCGTCAGCCAGGCTTCGGCCAGGTCGGTACGGCCCTGGGCCAGCCACAGTTCGCATTTGACCAGGGTAATCATCGCCAGGTAGTAGATCGGCGGCACGTCCCAGATGTGCATCAGGCGTTCGGCTTCGGCGAGTTCGGCGAACGCTTTCGCGAATTCGCCGCTGCTGCCTTCGAGCTTGGCGATCACGCAATGGCCGATCAATACGCTGATATCGCGACAGGCGCGTGCCTCGGTCAAACCCGCTTGCAATCGCAGCCGCGCAGTCTGTGGTTGCAAGCGCAGGGCCAGCAGGAAACCCTCATACAATGTCAGGCGGGCGCGTACGGCAAACAGCCGTTGCGGGGATAACCCTTGCAGGCGTTGCAGCCCCTGACGGACCTCTTCCAGTGCACGCAGGATCTCTCCCCGCGCCTGCAGCACTCGGGCGCGGTCGTAGTGGGCCAGCGCTTCGAACAACGGATTGCCGACCCGTTGTGCCAACTCCAGGGAATCACGGTTCAAGCCTCGTGCACGCCACAGGTCACCGTCGGCAATGGCCAGGTTGGACAAGGTCGAGAGGCACATCAGGCGTTGGCCGTAACGCCTGGAGGGAAGACTCTCCAGTGCTTCGGCGCAATAGAGCATCGTCAGCTCACGATTGCCACGGCCCCGGGCGATGATTCCGCTCAAGGCCAGCCATTGTGCCAGCATGGATTTCTGCGCCGTGGCCGACGGGGCCGGCAGGTAGCGGCTCAAATGACTGGCCAGCTCCTCGGCGGCGTCCAGCTGACAGGCCAGTCCCAACGCCCAGCTGTACAGTACGATCAGCCGTGGCGTGCTTATCAGCAAGCTGTCGGGCAAGTCCATTTTCCAGCGCAGCAACATGCCGACGTTCTGCTCGGCCAGCAGTTGCTCTTCCGAAAGGTTTTGCACCAGGTTCGCCGCGACATCCAGATGCCCGGCCCGCAATGCCTGCTCCACCGCCTCGTCGAGCAATCCCTGGGCATTGAACCAGCGACAGGCGCGCAGGTGCAGGCTCGCCACCGGCACCATCGCCGGTGTGGCAGGCCGCGTGCGCAGCAGGTCGGAAAACAGATGGTGATAGCGAAACCAGTGCCCCTGTTCGTCCAGCGGTACCAGGAACACCTGATGGGCCGAGAGAAAACGCAGGATCTCGGCACTGTCGTGGGCTTCGCGAACGGCGTCGCACAGCTCGCTGCAAAAGCGTTCCTGAGGCGCGGTGTCGTAGAGGAATGCCTGCACTTCGGCGGGCAGGCAATCGATGACTTCTTCGAGCAGGTAATCGCGGATCAGCCCTTCCCCGCCGTGCAAGGACTGGGGTAACTCGCCAGCGGTGCCCGCTTCGGAGGCCGCCAGCAGCCAGAAGCGCAGCCCGGCGACCCAGCCTTCGCTACGCTGGATCAGGTTCTCCAGCGCTTCACCGCGCAAGGAGGTGCTGTGTCGATCGAGCAGGGTCAAGGCTTCGTCGTGGGTCAGGCGCAGGTCCTGCTCATGCAGCTCGAGCAGTTGCCGCGACAGCCGCAGGCGAGCCAGGTGCCAGTCCGGACGCTGGCGGCTGGTCACCATCACCAGCAGGCCATCGGGAAGATGATTGAGGAAGAATTGCAGGCAACGATCGAGCACCGGACCCTGGGCCAGATGGTAATCATCGAGTACCAGTAGCAGCGGCGCCGTCGGCGACACATGCACGGCCAACTCGTCGAGCAAACCGTCCAGCCATTCTTCGAAGGCGAAGGGTTGATGCCGCTGGCGCATTTTCAGCAGCCCCAGGGACTTCCTGCCCAATTGCGCAAAGTAATCCTGGAGGCCTTCAAGTAACCGTTCAAGAAAACGCCCGGGGTCGCTGTCGCGCGGACTCAACCCCAGCCAGAGGCTTTGCCAATGGGCCGGCAACCCCTGACAGAACTCCACGGCCAGTGAACTCTTGCCGAACCCGGCCGGGGCACTGACCAGCAACAGCCTGCCACCGAGACCGGCACTCAGGCGCTCGCACAAACGCGGCCGCAGCACGTGGCCATCAGGCAAGGGCGGTCGAAAAAAGCGCCCGTCCAGTGCTGCGACGGTAGCGCTTGCAGGGCCTTGGAGTGGGGACAGATCAGTCATGGCCGGCTCTTGTTTGAAATGCTGTTGGCGGCGTTGCAGATGTCCGCAGACTAGCGGTAAACGAAGAGGGAATGAAGGTTATTGCTACAAATGGCTACAAAAAGACTACACCCCTGCGACCAGGGTGATGCGATGTGTCCGCAAACAGGTGACGCCATCGCGAGCAAGCTTGCTCCTTGAAAAAAAACGCCCCGAACCAGTCGGGGCGTTTTTCGAGGATGCGGCCTCTGTTTCAGTAAACGTTAGCGAACACCCTCCTGACGCAATGCCGCCGGAGTAAAGTCGCTGGTGGTCGCGGTGAAGCCGAAGTCATACGCCGACTTTTCTTCGTTCTTCATGCCCAGCGCCAGGTAACGACCCGATTGCAGGTCATACAGGGTTTCCAGGGTGTACCACGGCACCTGGACGTTGTAGTAGTTCTGGGAGTGGGCTTCCGCCACACGCCAGAGTTGATTGCGACCGTCGTAGTGATCGATCACCGCGGCTTGCCAGGTGTCTTCGTCGATGTAGAAGTCACGCTTGGCGTAGATGTGACGCTGACCTTCCTTCAGGGTCGCCACCACATGCCAGACCCGGCGCAGCTCGTAGCGAGCCAGGTCCTGGTTGATGTGACCGGCCTTGATGATGTCGGCGTACTTCAGTTGCGGCGAATCGAGCTTGTAGCTGTCGGAGGCGATGTACATCTCTTTCTTGCCTTCGAGCTTCCAGTCGTAACGATCCGGCGCTCCGTTGTACATGTCCAGGTTGTCGGAGGTACGCAGGCCATCGGCAGCGGTACCCGGCCCGTCATAGGACACTTGCGGCGCACGCCGCACGCGACGCTGACCGGCGTTGTAGACCCACGCCGAACGTGGCTCTTTAACCTGGTCGAGGGTTTCGTGCACCAGCAGCACACCACCGGCCAGACGTGCCGGCGCGGTCACTTTCTGCTTGAAGTAGAACAGGATGTTGCCCGGGTTTGCCGGATCGTAATCCTTCATCTTGTCGCGGAACACGAACTGGTCCTGGAAGTACACCAGGCTGTACGAGCCGTTCGGCTGCGGCGTGGCCTGGGTCACCAGACGGGTCACGCTGCCACCGCGATAGCGGGTGATGTGGTTCCAGATGACTTCGACGCCGGTTTTCGGAATCGGGAACGGTACTGCGGTTTCGAAGTTTTCCAGGCCGTTGCCACCGGACACCAGGCTGGTGCTGGTGGCGTTTTTCCTGATGGAGGCAAACACGGCATCCGGCACGGTGGCGCCGCGATGGGACGGGTAGACCGGCATCTTGAAGGTTTCCGGGTAGCGCTTGAACATCGCGTACTGGCCCGGGGCAAGCTTGTTCTTGTACTGGTCGACGTTCTGCGCAGTGATGGTGAACAGCGGTTTTTCACTGGCGAACGGGTCGGACAGGAAGCCTTTGCCGTCAACGTTACCGGCGTTTTTCGCCATGGGTTTCCAGGCCGGGATCGAACCGTCGGCGTTGCCCGCCATCTCGGCGCCCATCGGGGTCAGGCTCTTGCCCAGCTTGTCCGCTTCGGCCGCAGGGACCGCCGCCATCACGCCGGTCGCCAGCAGCGAAAGCCCCAGAACACCGATGTGGAACAGACTCTTTGTTATTTTCATATGTGTGTTCGTCCTGAAAATACAGTGCTTAGAAGTTCACGCCGAAGCTGAGCGCAACAAAGTCGCGGTCATCCGTGGTGGTGTACTTGCCGTCGAAGAAGTTGGTGTATGCCAGGCTCGCGGTGTAGGTGTTCTGGTACTCGGCATCGACGCCCAGGCTGACCGCTTTGCGACCTTCCTCGAAGTTGCCGCCAGGGCCAGGCGAGTAACCTTCCACGTCATGGGACCAGGCCACGTTCGGCTTGAGGTTCACCCCGGCAAATACGCTGTTGTATTCCCAGATGGCACGACCGCGATAACCCCAGGAGTTTGCGGTGGTAAAACCATCGTTTTCGCAATAGCGACTGACGTTGTTTTGCGCGCCACCTGCCAGGGTAGAAGTGTTCAGTGCCACGCACTGGCCAGCATTCAACGGACCAGGGCCATAGCTCGGGTCTCGGCCGTAACGCGCCTTGGAGGTGCTTTCCAGGCCGCCGACGTGAGTAAAGCCGACCTCGCCCACCAGGGTCAGTCGCTCGGCGCCCATCACCTGGTCGAAGAAGTGGGTCAGGGTGGTCTGCAGCTGGGTCACTTCCTTGCGACGATAGCCTTGTTGATCCTGTCCTGGCTGACCTTGAAGCACGGAGACGTTAGGGTTCAGCGGCGTCAGACCGGAAAAGAGAATGTCGGTGGTATTGAGCTGAACCGGAGCATTCGGCCGGTAGCTGACTTCACCACTCCACGCAGTACCTGTCGGCAATGTGGTGGAGAAACTCAGACCGTACAGGCGGATGTCTTCAGGGTACTCGACGTAGTAGCTGGAGTTGCCCGCCACCACCAACGGCAGCAAAGTTGGAGCCAGGCCAGCGGCGACACCCAGCGGTACACCGGCGCCCACCAGCCCCCCCACCAGACCTGCTCCACTGTAGGCGCTCGCCGGTGCGCCATGGCCACTGAAAATCGGGGCACGGCTGTGGTAGTTCATGAAATAGGCGCCGAACTCGGTATCCAGCGGATCGAACATGTACTTGAAGGACACGCCGAACTGGCCGCTGTCCCGTGCATCGCGATCCGGACCGCGACGAACGATGACGCCTTCATCCGGGTCACCCCAAGTCACGCCACGTGCGGCGAGGGTGTTGATGCTGGCGTTACGCAGTCCCGCCGGCAACCCTGCAGCCGTCAGTGCACCGTTGAGGCCGTTGCGGGTGCGCAATACCGCGAGGTTGTTGTCGCAGCCATCGGAAATCACGTCCGGTTGCGAGAAGAAAGTGCCGCAGTTATCGGTAACGGTCTGGTCCCATTCCAATTGATAGAAGGCTTCGGCCGAGAGGTTCTCGGTGAGGCTCTGGGACACGTAGAACATGTTGACCGGGATCAGGCCTTCCTTGATCTCGGCACCTGGACGACGGAAAGCGGAAACGTCGATCGGGTTGATCGAGTTGATGCCGCCGCCGATGAAGGTACTTTCACCCCAGCTCACAACCTGCTTGCCCAGACGCACGGAGCCCGGCTGATCGGCAACGGAGTAGTTGTGGTAGACGAAAGCATCGAGGATCTGCCCGCCGGCGGACTTGGCGCCTTCCTTGCGGTTGCTGTCGCTGATGTCCTTGAACGGACGACTTTCGTCCTTGAGTTCGAAGTCATACCAGTATTTGCCACGGACGAAAACGCCGGTGTCGCCATATTTCAACTCAAGGTCATGGATACCCTTGAAGATCTTCGAGAAAGTTTCCCCGCTCTTGAAGTTCAAGTGACCATCATCGGAGGTCTGGGACAGGCCGCGACCACCGTTGTTGACGCCGATGAGGTTCTTGTTGGCACTCTCGGTAGACCAACTGGCGCCGATCGACAGGGATGAGTCGAACTGACCTTCGATTTCACCAACGTTGAAACTGACGCCGAATGCTGGCCCGGCGAGCGTAGAGGCAAGACTGACCGCCAGGGGCAGTTTCGCCCTGCGCCAGAACTGGTTTACTGATGTCATCGACGCTACTCCATGTGCATTATTGTTATGGCAATTAGCACTCTTAAAAACGCTATGGATGACTGGGCGCCAAGGTGGCCCTAAGTCATTCCAAAGTTGCATCGCCCCGGTGTGTGCGTGTGCTCCGTTCTTAAAAATCCTTGGGCGGACTATAGCCAGCAGGCAGTACTGCTTGATCCCTCTAAAGTGTGATTTGCAGCGGCCAACCACTCTGGAACAGTCCTTTCGCCAATCCGACACCTGTCGGCACGGCAAGGATGGCTGAAAATTCGGATTTCACAAGCCAAGCGCTTGCTTGGTGGGCCTGGCGTGCCTTTTCGGGCACGCCAGGGGACGCTTAAAGCGTCGAGAGGAAGGTGCTGTTATTGGCTTGCCATTCGGTGATGTCGACGCGAATCCGCTTCTTGTCGAGTTTGCCGACACTGGTCTTGGGAATTTCAGTAACAAGGGCAATCTGGCTCGGGATGGCCCACTTGCTCAGGTGCCCCTGCTCCACAAACGGCTTGAGGTGTTCCTTGAGTTCCTTGGCCCCGATTACCTGGCCTTCGCGGATCACCAGCAACGCAAACGGCCGCTCGCCCCACTGCGGATCGGCAATGCCCACCACTGCTACTTCGCGTACCGCCGGGTGGCGGCTGATCAGGTCTTCGAGGTCCAGTGAAGAAATCCACTCACCGCCGGTCTTGATCACGTCCTTGATCCGGTCGCGAATGTCGATCACCCCCATGCTGTCCAGGGTCGCCACGTCACCGGTGTGCAGCCAGCCCCCGGCCCAGAGTTCGGCGCCCTTCTGCGGTTCGTTGAAATAACCTTCGGTGAGCCACGGTGCACGCAGCACCAGTTCGCCCTGGGTCTCGCCATCGGCGGGCAGGAAGTTGCCGTCGGTGTCGACGATTGCCGCCTCCACCAGGGGCCCCGGCACACCGGCCTTGATCCGATACGTGGTGCGTTCGTCTTCGGTACCGGCCATCAGCTCATCGTTGAGGTGCGCGCACGACACCAGCGGCCCGGTTTCCGACATGCCGTAGGCGGCGGTCAGCTGAATGCCCTTGGCCTTGGCCGCTTCGTACAGCGCACGGTTCAGCGCACTGCCGCCGATGACGATCTTCCAGCCACCGAAATCCGTGCCTTGTGCCGCCTTGGCATTGAGGACCATCTGCAGAATGGTCGGCACGCAGTGGGAAAAGGTGACCTTCTCCTTGCGCCACAGCTCCACCAGGTATTCCGGGTCATAGCGACCGGGATAGACCTGTTTGAGGCCAAGCATGGTCGCCACATACGGCAGGCCCCAGGCGTGCACATGGAACATCGGGGTGATGGGCATGTACACGTCGTTGGTACCCAGCAGCCTGACGCTGTCGATGGCACCCATGATCGTCGACACACCCATAGTGTGCAGCACCAGTTGCCGGTGGGTGAAATACACGCCTTTGGGATTGCCGGTGGTGCCGGTGGTGTAGAAGGTGGTCGCGACCGAGTTTTCGTCGAAGTCCTGGAAGTCGTACCGGGTGCTCGCGGCCGCCAGCAATTGCTCGTACTCGCCGATGAGGTTCGGCAAATCGGCGGTTTTTTCCGGCAGGTCGGTCAGCAGCAGGGTTTTCTCTACCGTGGCCAGGTGCCCGGCAATCGCGGTGTACAGCCCGACGAACTCGCTGTTGACCAGCACGAAGCGGTCCTCGGCGTGGTTCATGGTGTAGAGGATCTGTTCCGGCGACAGGCGCACGTTGATGGTGTGGATCACCGCGCCGATCATCGGGATGGCAAACATGCATTCCAGGTATCGATGGCTGTCCCAGTCCATGACCGCCACGGTATCGCCGGCCTTGACGCCGGCTGCCGTGAGCACGTTGGCCAACCGTGCGACCCGCTCGATCAGGGTCGGATAGCTGTAGCGCAACTGGTCGCGATAAATGATCTCGCGGGTTTTCTCGTAACGCGCGCCGGACATCAACAGCCGTTTGATCAACAGCGGATACTGATAAGCGCCTTCGGCTGGGGGGATAACGCGAGTCTGCAACATAAGAATCCCTTTTCTGACTGCACGGTCGTGACTGAAAGTAAGCACTCTAGTGCCCTTGGGCGCGTGCCAAATCAGCCAAAGGAATGATTTAGCTTCAACGGGGATTTGCTAGCTTTACGCCACTATTTTTGCGTCTGCGCCAGAATTACAGATTGAAGTTGTTATCGTTGCAATTTCATTTGCGCAAGGCTTGTCAGGAGATACGTGAAAACGAGCCTTGCGTCACATTATTGATACAACGTACGGATCGATAAGTAAGCCAATAACTGCGAAGCTTACCCGGCCTGACTTCGCAAGGCGGGTTCTGCATCACACCCACGTCGTCCAAAACGTTACCGGTACACAATGAGCACTGAAGCGACCGCCTCCGAGACCTGCAACTTGACGCAAGCCCCTCTGGTTTCCATCGTGGCGCCCTGCTACAACGCGGAAAAATACCTGGAAGAGGCCATCAAGAGCATCTTCGCCCAGGAGTACCCGAATTACGAAGTCATCATCGTTGACGACGGGTCCAGCGACAACAGCATCGTGATGCTCAAGCAACTGCAGCAAACCTATGATTTCCAGCTATTTACGCAACCGAACCAGGGTGTGAGTGCGGCGCTCAACCACGGTTTGCGTTACGCCAAAGGCGCTTACGTGTCGACGCCGGACCTGGACGACATCATGCTCCCGGAATCGCTGCGCATTCGCGCCGACTATCTGGACAAGAACCCGAACGTCGGTTGTGTGGGCGCTCTGATCACCTACATGGACAGCGATGGCAATACCATCAAGCAGCAAAAACGCGACCAGATCCGCAGCTACACCTTCGATCAAGTCCTCGGCGGTGCCGTCGTGATCGGTGCGCCGGTCGCGCTTTATCGCATGAGCGCGATGCGACGTGCCGGCTTCTATGCCTCGCAGTTGCGGGTTCAAGACTTTCAGATGACCTTGCGGATTGCCCGGTTGGGATACGAGATCCATGAACTACCCGTATGCACGACTCGCTATCGCCGCCATGCCAACAACCTGTCGAGAAAATACCGGGTGTTGCTGCAGGCCGACCTTGAGGCCATCGCACCGTACGCAGACCATCCTGCCTATCAGAGCGCCCGCACCCAACTGGTGAACAAGGCCCTCAAATACGCTGTGGTCGAAGACAAGAAAGAAGCTTGGCGACTGTTGCGCTCGATTCCCTGGCGTCACTTGAATCGAACCAGCTTCAAGCGCCTGAAACGACTGATGTTGCATCGCTAGCCCTCCCTTCGCTGTCAGGCCTCATGCATGAAATTTCTCGAAAAACTCAAACAACGTAAAACCAGAAAGCACCTGAAGCGCCTGGAAAAACTCGAAAGAGCGCCAGAAAAAATACGCCTGCGCTACCCCAGGTACGAAGTCGGCGTGGGCACCTATGGCATCCCGGAGGTCATGGAGTTTGGCGACAACACGATTCTGAAGGTCGGTTCCTACACCTCAATGGCCGAAGGTGTGAAGATTTTGCTGGGTGGCGGCCATCGAACCGACTGGATCAGCACCTATCCCTTTCCGTTGATGATTGACGAAGCCCGGGACATTCCCGGTTGTAGCCCGACCAAAGGCGATGTAGTGATCGGCAGCGATTGCTGGATTTGCGCCGACGTCATGATTCTGTCCGGCGTGACCATCGGCCACGGCGCGGTGGTCGCAGCCGGCGCCGTCGTGACCCGCGACGTCGAACCCTATGCGATCGTCGGCGGCAATCCATGCCGCCACATTCGCTGGCGTTTTGATGAGGACGTGCGCCAGGACTTGCTGGCGTCGGCCTGGTGGGACTGGCCGATGGAGGAAGTCAAAGCGGTGTCGCGGATTCTGAGCAGCAGCAACATGGACGGTTTTCTGGACTACGTCCGCCAACGCCGCATCGACGCTACGTAAACAGCGTTTCAACCGCGGCTGATCATGCCGCGGCCGCCTTGCAACGTCTAATGCATCTCGGTAAACGCGAGTTTCACGCCGATGGCGATCAGCACCGCGCCCATGGTCCGGTCGAACCAGTGGCCCATGCGCGCGAACCCGGCGCGCACGCGCTGCTGGCTGAACAGCATCGCCACCAGGCAAAACCATACAGCGGTGGCCACTGCCAGATAAATGCCGTAACCAGCCTGCACCGTCAGCGGAGTGTGTGGATTGATCACCACGGTGAACAACGAGAGGAAGAACAGCGTTGCTTTCGGGTTCAGGCCATTGGTCACGAAACCGGAAGTGAAGGCGCCGCGAGCCGTACGCTCGCCTGCTTCCTTGCGCAGCTCGTCCGTCACCGCGCTGGCCGGCCGAGCGCGCAAAGCCTTGAAGCCGATGTACAGCAGATAAGCGGCGGCGGCCCATTTCAAGGCGTTGAACAACACGATCGATTGCGACACGATCAGGCCGATGCCGAGCAACGAGTAACCGACGTGCAGAAAAATGGCCGTGCCGACGCCCAGCGCCGTCCAGGTACCGGCCCGACGACCGTGGGTCACGCTTTCACGTACCACCACGGCAAAGTCGGGGCCGGGGCTGGCGACGGCCAGCAAATGAATCAGGGCAACGGTCAAGAACTCTGTCCAGTACATGAGGACTCCTTTTGGGCAAGCGTAACTGTTTGTTTCATCTGGTAGGCTCGGCAGATTACGCCTTCAGTTCAATGCACAAAAGGTACAGTTGATGACGAACTCTCGCCGCGCCGTTTTCCTCGACCATCCCTCCCTGGACCTGGGCGATCTCGACCTCAGCCCGTTGCGCGCCTGTTTCAGCGAACTGCAGTTGTTCGCGCAAACCACGCCTGACCAGGTCATCGACCGCCTGAAGGGCGCCACCGTCGCCATCAGCAACAAAATCCTGATCGATGCCGATACCATCGCCGCCAGTCCCGAGCTGAAGCTGATCCTGATCACCGCTACCGGCACCAACAATGTCGACCTCGCGGCAGCTCGTGCCCATGGCATCACCGTATGCAACTGCCAGGGTTATGGCACGCCGTCGGTGGCCCAGCATACGATCATGTTGCTGCTCAATCTGGCGACACGCCTGGCCGACTACCAGAAAGCCGTCGGCGAAGGTCGCTGGCAGCAGGCGAAACAGTTCTGCCTGCTGGACTATCCGATTGTCGAACTGGAAGGCAAATCCCTCGGTTTGCTCGGTCACGGTGAATTGGGCGGCGCGGTCGCACGGCTGGCCGAAGCGTTCGGCATGCGAGTGTTGCTGGGGCAGATTCCGGGACGTCCGGCCCGTCCGGATCGCTTGCCACTGGATGAACTGCTGCCGCAAATCGACGCGCTGACCCTGCACTGCCCGCTCAACGAACACACCCGCCACTTCATCGGTGCCCGTGAACTGGCATCGATGAAACCCGGCGCCTTCGTGATCAACACCGCTCGCGGTGGCCTGATCGACGAACAGGCCTTGGCCGACGCCTTGCGCAACGGTCATCTGGGCGGCGCGGCCACCGACGTGCTGAGCGTCGAGCCACCGACCGCCGGCAACCCGCTGCTGGCCCATGACATCCCCAGGCTGATCGTCACCCCGCACAATGCCTGGGGCAGTCGCGAAGCGCGGCAGCGGATCGTTGGCCAATTGACCGAGAACGCTCAGGGATATTTCAGCGGTAAAGCGCTGCGGGTCGTCAGTTGATAAACTGCGGCACTTTTTTTCAAGGAGCAGAGTATGGATCCGCGCAGTGAAGTACTGCTTCGTCAGGCCGAGTTATTCCAGGGTTCGGTCCTGTTGGCCGGCTTGCCCGCCGACGATCTGCTGGGCCGCCTGCCCGATGCCCATGGCTGGTGCTGGCATGCCGGCGATCAAGCGGCGCTGGATGCGCGGTTTGCCGAGCGCAGCCATTTTGGCGTAACGGTGCCGGAGCGTGGGTTCGACGCCGCCGTGGTGTTTCTGCCCAAGTCCAAGGACCTGACCGATTACATCCTCAATGCCGTCGCCTCGCGCCTGGCCGGGCGCGAAGTGTACCTGGTCGGCGAAAAGCGCAGCGGCATCGAGGGCGCGGCCAAGCAGCTGAATCCCTTCGGCAAACCGCGCAAACTCGACAGCGCGCGGCATTGCCAACTATGGCAGGTCACCGTGGCCACTGCGCCTCAAGCCAAATCACTGGAAAGCCTGGCCCAGGAATATGAGCTGCCGCTGGCCGAAGGCCCATTGAAAGTCATCAGCCTGCCAGGTGTATTCAGCCACGGCCGACTGGATCGCGGCAGCGCCTTGCTGCTGGACCATCTGGACAAATTGCCGAGCGGCCACCTGCTGGACTTCGGTTGCGGCGCCGGTGTGTTGGGGGCTGCGGTGAAACGTCGTTATCCGCACAACCTGGTCACTTTGCTTGATGTGGATGCGTTTGCCGCTGCCAGCAGTCGTCTGACCTTGGCTGCCAATGGTCTTGAGGCGGACGTTATTACCGGGGACGGAATCGATGCCGCCCCCATGGGTTTAAGTGCCATTCTGAGCAACCCGCCCTTCCATGTCGGGGTCCATACCGATTATCACGCCACGGAGAATTTGCTGCGAAAAGCGGCCAAACATCTGAAAAATGGTGGCGAACTGCGGTTGGTTGCCAACAGCTTCCTGAAGTATCAACCGCTGATCGAAGAGCACCTGGGTGTCTGTGCAATCAAGGCCGAAGGGCAAGGTTTCAGGATCTACCGGGCCAAGCGCGGCTGACACTTCTTTTACAAAAAGAGGCTTGCCCAATCGGATTTGCCTAGGCAGAATCCGCTCCGTCCTAGGGGAGTAGTCTCCCACGAGCGCCATGCTCGTCCGGCATACGTCAACATACTTGGTCAACAGACCATGGCGTATGCGACCCCAGCGTCCGCATCAGACGGAACGCAGGGTTTGACAAGACCTATGACACGAACACCTTACCCGGGGCGGGAAGGCTGTACGTGTCATAGCCGTGTCGACCCGCCCCTTAGGAAAACCCTGATGCTGGATTCTCTACTCGTTCCCACCGCAATCGTTGCCTTGGCCGAAATCGGCGACAAGACGCAACTGCTCGCGCTCATTCTCGCTGCCCGTTTTCGCAAACCCTGGCCAATCATCGCCGGCATCGTCGCCGCGACCCTGGCCAACCATGCGGCAGCCGGTGCGGTAGGCGCCTGGTTCGGCAGTTTCTTCTCGGATGCGACGCTGCACTGGATCCTTGCTGCCAGCTTCGCCGCCACTGCGCTGTGGACCCTGGTGCCGGACAAAATGGACGACGATGAAGCCAGCACCGCCCGCAAGTTCGGACCGTTCCTGACGACGCTGATCGCGTTTTTCCTGGCCGAGATGGGGGACAAGACCCAGGTCGCCACCGTGATGCTCGCCGCGCAATACCCGGAGCTGTGGCTGGTGATCATCGGCACCACCCTCGGCATGCTGATTGCCAACGTGCCGGTGGTACTGGCGGGCAACTTTGCCGCGGACAAACTGCCACTGACCTTGATCCGTCGCCTGGCGGCGTCGGCGTTTCTCATCCTGGCCATTGTCGCGGTGTACAAGGCGATGCAGAGCAGTGGGTGGGTTTGACGTGGTAGGTCGGTAGACCGCGTTATCGTTCTTCGCTGTAGGAGCGAGGCTTGCCCGCGAAGAACGATAACGCGATATATCAGGCGGACCGCATCGATCCCTTCGCGGGCAAGCCTCGCTCCTACAGCGAAGGCATCAGCAGCTGCGCTATATGACTATCAGGATTTCTTGGCCTGCTCGTAAAGCGGCATGACCTTCGGAATCGCCGCCTGCAACGAAGCGATACGACTCGACGAAGCCGGGTGAGTGCTCATGAACTCCGGTGGCGCACCTTCCGAGGCCTTGCTCATCTTGTTCCACAGGGTGATCGCGGCATTCGGGTTATAACCGGCGCGAGCGGCCAGCTCCAGCCCGATCAAGTCCGCCTCGTTTTCATTGGAACGGCTGTTGGGCAAGGTCATGCCGTAGTTGGCCACGGTGTCCGCCAGCGCCAGGCTGTCCTGGCCCAGGCCGAACAAGGCACCTGCACCCTGCTTGGCCATCTCGATACCGTAGGCCTTGGACATCGCTTCCCGACCGTGCTCGCGCAGGGCGTGGGCGATTTCATGGCCCATGATCGCGGCAATTTCATCGTCGGTCAGGCTCAGGCTGTCAATCAGCCCGGTGTAGAAAATGATCTTGCCGCCAGGCCCGCAGTTGGCATTGAGTTCATCGCTCTTGATCAGATTGACTTCCCACTTCCACTGCGCCGAGTCCGGACGAAATTTCGGCGCCTGGGCAATCAGCCGGTCGGCAATCGCCTGGACCCGCTTGGCGTCGTTACTGGTCTTGTCCAGCACACCTTTGCTGGTCGCCTCGCCCACTGTCTTTTGATAAGACTGGGCGTACATCTGGTTGACCTCATCCGTCGACAACATGCTGAACATGTACTGCTTGCGCTCAACGCCCACCGCGCCACCGCTGGTGGTATTGACCGACTGACAACCGGCGAGCAGCAAACCTGCGCTCAGCGCACACAAAACCAATGTCTTGCTCATCAAAAAACTCCCTGAAAACATGTCGGGTATCCTAGGCGTGGATTTGTATCGGCGCCAGACACAACAGACATGCAGACTGATATTTCGGATAAAGCTCTCATCGCTGTAGCAAAAAAAAAGCTTCAGCGGATAAGTCGACTGCCGCAGGAGGGGGGCATAGATCAATCAGCTCAAGGTCTGATCCGAGGGCCTCATCGCGGGCAAGCCCGCTCCCACAGGGATTTGCGGCGTTCACAAAACCTGTGGGAGCGGCGGTGCGACGATTCGACTTGCCCGCGATGGCGTCAGCACAAACAACCCTTAACCCGGCGTCAGACACTCCGGCCCATTCAGCTTCGGATCATTCACCATGTTCGCCAGCACCCGCTCGCGCAACGCCGAGGGCTCACTGGCAAGCAACGCCTGCAACCCATGCAACGGTGTCTCGGGATTGAGCCACGCCTCCTGCCCCGCTGCGTCGAGAATCAGCGGCCGACGCTGACTCGCCGCCGGTTGGGTGATCACCGCCGTACTCAGCCATACCTGTTCCTGCACCGGATAGGCCTCCCAGATCGCTGCAAAATACAGCGTCGAGCCCTCTGCCGGGGTCAGCCAGTACGGGCGCTTGCGGGTGGTGCCGCGCCATTCGTAGAAACCGTTGGCCGGCAGCAGGCAGCGGCGCGAACGCAGGGCCGCGCGGAACATCGGCTGTTCGGCCACGGTTTCGGCGCGGGCATGGGCCGGGGTGCGGGACAGGTCGGTCAACCACGGCGGGGTCAGCCCCCAACGGGCACGGGCCAACTCACGCTGGCCATCACTGCCGGCGCGCAGCATCAACACCGAATCGTTGGGAGAAATATTCCACTGGGCCTGTTGGTCGGCGGGGAAGCCAGGCAGGGCCGCGAAGGCGGGGTTCCAGCGAAACAGGGCATAACGTCCACACATGGGGCAACATAACTCTAGATAAAACGAACACCAGCCTAACAGACCAGCGTGCCGGGAAAACTCTCCGGTTCATCGCCGGACAACGGCAGCGCTGCATTGTACGCGGTGATCAGTTCCCTGGCGTAGTCAGCCTGATCGTTATCGACCGACAGTCCCAGCAGACCGAAGATCGGCAATTCGCCGGTGCCCCCGAGCAAATCACGACCCACCAGATGCGCCTCGATGCCCTCGCTGGCCAGCATGCCTTGCAGCAACTCCCCTTCCATCAGGTTTTCCGGCTCGTAGATTCGCTGCATGGCGTGCCCCTTTTCATTCGTTTTCGCTGTGAACTTCGAGCAACCATTCTTGACCGTCGGTCTGCAGGACAAACGTAATGGGGCGACAACACACCGGGCAATCTTCGATATACGTCTGATCGCCGCCGGACAAGTCCAGAACAGCTTCAGCCTCTTCCCCACAATACGGACATTCGTAGCGCTCGGTTTCCAGCATCGCGGTCTCCCAGGTGACTTGTGCGTATAATCGCCGGTCTGTTTGCAGGGCTATTTTTGTCTGGCTACTTTTTCAGACCGTGCCCCGTTGGTTTTCGATCAAAACCTTTACTTACCCTAGCCGTTTCCAACAAGAGAGCATGATGGGCGAATTCGATGCCATCCGACCTTACGACGATAGCGAAGTCCCAGCAGTGCTGAATCGGCTGCTTGGTGACAAGGCGTTTCTAGATATCCTCATCCACTTCCGCTTCCCGCGTTATGCCGGGGCCTTCGGCTGGATGCTCAAACCTCTTATAGCTCATCGGCTGCGCCGTGAGTTCGCCGGCGTCAATTCGGTGGCCACGCTGCAGGACAAAGTCGAGTTCTACGTCGACCACACCATCGAGCGAGCCACCGACGGCGTGACGTACACCGGCGTCGAGCAGTTCAAGTCAGGCAGCGCCTATCTGTTCATCGCCAATCACCGCGACATCGTGATGGACCCGGCCTTCGTCAACTACGCGGTGTACCACGCAGGCCTGCCGACTCCCCGCATCGCGATTGGCGACAACCTGCTGCAAAAGCCCTTCGTCAGCGACCTGATGCGCCTGAACAAGAGTTTTATCGTGCACCGTTCGATCAGCGGTCGGCGCGAAAAGATGGCGGCCTATCAACTGCTGTCGGCCTACATCAACCACTCGATCCGTAACGATTGCGCGTCGATCTGGATCGCCCAGGCCGAAGGTCGCGCCAAGGACGGCGACGATCGCACCGAATCGGCGATCCTCAAGATGTTCCACATGAGCCGCAAGGACGAGCCCTTCGGTGAAGTCATCCGTTCGCTGAACGTCACTCCGGTGTCGATCAGCTACGAGTACGACCCGTGCGACCAGGCCAAGGCTCGCGAGCTGTTCATCCGCGCCACCACTGGCAGCTACACCAAAGTGCCGGGCGAGGACGACGTGAGCATCGCCAAGGGCATCACCGGCTACAAGGGGCGCGTCCATGTGAACTTCGCCGCGCCGATCACACAGCTGTTCGAAGACACCAAGCAATTGGCGATCGAGATGGACAAGCAGATTCTCGGCGGCTACCGGTTATTCCCGGTGCATTACCTGGCCTATACGCAGTGGAAAGACGCCGACCCGCAATTGCAGGTGCCGAAAGCCACCGAAGTGTTCACGGCCGACGAACTGGCCAAGGCGCAGGAGGAATGGCAGCGACGCCTGGAGGCATGCCCGGAGGAACATCGCCCGTTCCTGGTGCTGCAATATGCGATGCCGGTGCGTAATCAGTATCGGGTCAAGGCGGGATTGCCGCTTTAAAGATCAAAAGATCAAAAGATCGCCGCCTGCGGCAGCTCCTACGGGGGTCGCGCTCAACGCAAAAAATGCGTAATGACGCGGTACCTGTAGGAGCTGCCGCAGGCTGCGATCTTTTGCTTTAACGATCTAGGGGGCGTTCTCAATTAGTTTCCACACCGCGCCGGGCCTGCTGCTGTGCAGGGCAAGGCGCGAGAAGCGTGGTTTGGTCATTCCAAATAAGCTTCGAGCAACGCAGCCCTGCACAACAGCAGGCCCGGCCCTTCGGGTTGTGCCTTAAAGCGGGCCAGGCTGCGTTGCAGGCCTTGGAAAGGGAACAACCATTCCCGGCGGCCTGCGCCTTGCCTGGCCCGCTTTAAGGCGACAACGCGGCGGGGAAACTAATTGAGAACGCCCCCTAGACCTGTGTGCTGATCCACGACACCAACAGCGCCAACCCCAGGCAGGCGAAACCGAAGCGGTAGAAAAACCGGTTCATGCGCAAGGTCGCCCAATCCAGATTGGGCTCTTCGCCAGGACGACGCTGGCGCTGCGTCTCGATGCTTGCCAGCGCACGTTGCTCACGACGACGGGTCGCATGCAGCAACCAGCTGCCAGGGAAGGCAAACAGCAAGGCCAGCAGGTTGATCAATTTGGCGGGATGGGCGGTAAACAGCGTCATCAAATGCAGCGACATCACAAACCTCGGAAAAAACAGCTGTGGCAGACGCCGAACCGACGACCGCGGCGCGGATTCTACCGAATGCGCTGCGCTGCTGCCCCGTCCTTGCGACAAATAACCCACCATTAGGCAGATTACTGTCCTGCGTCATCTGGATTCGCCAGTCTGTCGCCTGCTACACGACGAGTCCAACGCCCCCCCTGTAGGAGCGAGCTTGCTCGCGAAAAACGTATGGGCGACGCGTGCATTCAGATAGCCCGCGTCATCGTTAACGACCATCGCTGGCAAGCCAGCTCCTACAGGGGGATTGCATCATTCGTTGAGAATCTGGCCAATCGTCGGATCCTTGAACAGACGCGTCAACGCATCGCTCAACACATCACTGACCAGCTTGGTATTGGTTTCCTGATTGGGTGCCATACCGAAACGCTGGTCCAGGGATGCACCGTAGCGGCCGCTGTAACGGCGGTTGGCGTTCTGCACATCGGAGCGGAAGGTCGCGCCAATGGTCGCCTCGGTCACGTACATGCCTTCCTTGGGCGATTGGTATTTAAGCTCCGCCAGGGTCACGGTCAGCTGCGGCGCATTCAGCGCGTTGGATGTCGGGGTAAAGCCCAACAAACGCACGGCCGCTTCGGCCTGGGCCTGCAACTTCGGCAGAATCTGCGCGCCCTGCACGGTGATCGCGCTGGTCTCGGGATACAAGCCACCACGGGTGCCCAGGGTTGGCGACGGACGACCGTCCACCACGCGCACCACCACCGGCTGGCCACGGCCGACCGGCGCCAGCTGCGTCGTCAGCTTGGGTTCCGGGTTCAGTTGTTGCGGGCTGTGGGCGCAGCCGACCAGGGTCAAACTGGTCACAGTGATCAAACCGAACAACAAGCGTTGCAACATGCTCTTCTCTCCAGAATCAGGCACTAACAGGCCGGCAGTATAGCGGTGCGCCACTGCGGCTAACTAGCTTCATGCGGCGATTACTGAAATCTCTGACAAACCCTTCAGAGCGCGGTTCCTGTCACACATTTTTCACCTACCTTTCACGTGCACGTCACGACTTGCTGCCAACTTGTCGGTAGTCACCCACAAGGTACTTCGCCATGCGTTATCTCATCTCGCTGTTCGCACCACGCCCGCTGCATCGCTGCTTCGCCCTGCTCGACCGCAATGGCCACTGCCAGGCATTCAAGCAGTGCAGCCTACAGCCCATGGGCGATGGTTGGATCGAAATCGAAGAAATCCGCCTCAACTGGCTGCACCATCCCCTGCCCGCCAGCGCCCGCATCAACCAGCGTCAACCACGCGCGCGGGTGCAACATCTGTTGACCACCTGACCAGACGCCTAATAAAAGTCATCAAACACGACCATTTCCCTGCGTTTCTTCGCTACAATCTCCCCCCGATTATAAGGACGTCTCCTGATCGGGCCTCGCAGCATCGTCAATACGCAGGTATTGGCACCCCGCACCGCCCACAGAGAGCCGCCCACACAGATCGAGTGAAGCTGGCGTGCTTGCTGTTCCCTTAAGCAAAACCCCACTTTTCGCGAATCTGCAGAGCTGTCATTACGCTCGGTCACTGAGCTGTTTGCCCGTTTTGACTGTCATGTATTGCATGGCGGCCATCCATCCGGGCACGGTGCCAGGCTGGGGCAGCCCTTTTTGAGGTTCACGTCTTCAAAAGAGCGTGAAAAAAACGGGTTTTCACAACTTCACAAGAGTGTGGCGAGCAAATGAATAGTTTTGCGTCTGAACATGCACCATTAGCGTCTGAAACAGCCCAACGACACAGGACCGAGTATTCCTCGAACACCGGAGCCTGAAGCCTGTCCGCTACGGATTTGGTTGCACAAACGGATGTATCGACCATAGGTCGAATTGCCAACCGCGTGTCGAAGTGAGTTCATGTAACTCTTTTTGGACCCGGCCGGTAGCGTCCGTCGAAGTTGCGAAAAATTGCGAAGATTCGGACATGGCGATCCTGCCATGGGTATTTGGGGCATCACTGACACGCCCCGCAACGCCTGGCAGCCATGCCGACAATTTGGTGCTGCAGATTTTGGAGACGCGTTAAATGGCGCATAACGAAGCAGTCGACGTAGTACTGGTTGGGGCCGGCATCATGAGTGCCACCCTGGCTGTACTGCTCAAAGAGCTCGACCCCGCGATCAAGCTGGAAGTCGTCGAGCTGATGGATTCCGGTGCCGCGGAGAGTTCAAACCCGTGGAACAACGCCGGGACCGGCCACGCCGGGCTGTGCGAGCTCAACTACACGCCACAGGCCGCCGACGGCACCGTCGACATCAAGAAAGCCGTGCACATCAATACCCAGTTCGAGGTGTCGAAGCAGTTCTGGACCTACCTGACCAAAAAGGGCACCTTCGGTTCGTCCAAGACCTTCATCAGCCCGGTGCCGCACCTGAGCTTCGTCCAGGGTGACGCTGGCGTTTCCTTCCTCAAGGAACGCTTCGAGGTGATGAGCAAGCATCACGCCTTCGCGGACATGGAATACACCGAAGACAAAGCCACCATGGCCGAGTGGATGCCGCTGATGATGCCCGGCCGGCCGGCCGACGAAGTCGTCGCCGCCACCCGCGTCATCAATGGCACCGACGTCAATTTCGGCGCCCTGACCAATCAATTGCTCAAGCACCTGACCAGCGCACCCGATGCCCAGGTCAAGTACTGCAAGCGCGTCACCGGCCTGAAGCGTAACAATGGTGGCTGGACCGTCAGCATCAAGGACGTTAACAGCGGCAACACTCGCGAAGTCGATGCCAAATTCGTCTTCCTCGGCGCCGGTGGCGCGGCCCTGCCGCTGTTGCAGGCTTCGGGCATCGAAGAAAGCAAAGGCTTCGGCGGCTTCCCGATCAGCGGCCAGTGGCTGCGTTGCGACAACCCGGAAGTGGTCAAGCACCACCAAGCCAAGGTCTACAGCCAGGCTGCAGTCGGTTCGCCGCCGATGTCGGTCCCGCACCTGGACACCCGTGTGGTCGACGGCAAGAAGTCCCTGCTGTTCGGGCCTTACGCCGGTTTCACCACCAAGTTCCTCAAGCACGGTTCCTTCATGGACCTGCCGATGTCGGTTCGTGCCGGCAACATCGGCCCGATGCTGGCCGTGGCGAAAAACAACATGGACCTGACCAAGTACCTGGTCAGCGAAGTCATGCAGTCGATGGAACAGCGCCTGGAATCCCTGCGTCGTTTCTACCCTCAGGCGAAAGCCGAAGACTGGCGCCTGGAAGTGGCTGGCCAACGGGTGCAGATCATCAAGAAAGATCCGAAAAAGGGCGGCGTCCTGCAGTTTGGTACCGAACTGGTCGCGGCCAAGGACGGTTCCCTGGCGGCACTGCTCGGCGCTTCGCCTGGTGCGTCGGTGACGGTTTCGATCATGCTTGAGCTGATCGAAAAATGTTTCCCGAACAAAACCTCCGGCGAATGGGCTGCCAAACTGGCGGAAATCTTCCCGGCCCGGGAAAAAGTTCTGGAAACCGATGCTGCGCTGTATCGCAAGATCAATGTGCAGAACAACATCGCACTGGAACTGGTTGAAGCCAGCAGCGAGACCGAAAGCTACGCTTGATTCGGTTGCACAAAAAACGCCCCGTCCTTGTGGGAACTGGCCTGGCGAAAGCGTCACTGCAGATACACCGCAGCGCGTCTTTCGCCAGCAAGCCGGATCCTACAAGGATGGGGCGTTTTTTTTGTGTTGCTTTAAAGATCGCAGCCTCGTTGCACTCGACAGCTCCTACACAGCTCCTACACAGCTCCTACAGGTGTATGCGATCCCATGTAGGAGCTGTCGAGCGAAGCGAGGCTGCGATCTTTTGATCTTATGCGCGAGCCTTGGCGATCAACTCGATGTACTCGGCCGCATGGCGCTGATCCTTGATCAGGGCAACGAAGTCATTACCGTGTTCATCCTTGCCGTCCAGATCCAGACCGGCTTCGACGAAGAACGTCAGAAAGCGCTCGAAATCATCGATACGCAGGCCGCGGTAAGCCTTGATCAGCTTGTGCAGCGACGGCGAAGTGGCGTCGACCGGCTCAAAATCGAGGAACAGTTTGATCTGCGCATCGCCGATCTCGTCACCAATCACTTGCTTCTTATCTTTACGCATTGCCGACTCCAGCTCGCAGACATTTTCACGGGCGGGCAGTTTACCCCCCACTTGCCGCCGGGCTCAACGCGGACGAACGCTACCGGTGTGCAGATCGGCCCAGACATGGCCGTTGGCGTAGCTGAGGAACTGGCAATACACCGTGTCATTGCGCAACAGGTCGATCACCACGCGGTACTGGGCCATCGGGTAAAACAGTGTCAGGGTTTTGCTCTTGTCGTCGTAGACCGGCTTTTTCAGGCTTTTGCTTTCGCCATCGAAGTTGACCAGCACTTGGGTGATGGTCGCACCCTTGTTCAAGGGTTTGCCCTTGAGGCGGATCAGCAACGGGGAAGTGACCGGGATCGGCTGTTGGTTGGACTGGCGCTGGCTGCCGACGACGACCGAATACTCGGTGATCTGCAGCAGTTGTTGCTGCTCGGGGTCGACGTCACGCAGGGCCAGGTCGTCTGGAGGCAGGAACTGCGCGTGCATGGGCGCAGGCGCTGCGGCCAGGGGCATACTGAGGGCCAGCAACAGGCCGGCGCAGCTGCGGATCAAAAGGCTCATGACGGGCTCCGGAGGGCGGGTGTAGGAGCGAGCTTGCTCGCGAAGGACGTGAACGATAACGCGTGCAATCCGAATAAACGCGGTGCCCTTGCGTTTTTCGCGAGCAAGCTCGCTCCTACAGGGGGTGAAGCTCAATCGAACTGCGCGCGCATCCACGCCTGATACTCGGCAACCCCCGGCTCACCTTCGCGCGGCGCCCACTGAGCAAGCTCACCTTCACCTACCGGGCGATAAGGGCCGGCCTTGCACTCGAACATCAGGCTGTCAGCTTCCAGCACCACCAGGCCATGGAACACGCCCACTGGCAGGTCCACGCCGACACAGTCGCCACCGGCCTGCAGAATCTGCTTTTTCAGCACAGTGCCAGACTCATCGAAAATCAACAGGCCAAGCCGCCCCTTGAGGACCAGCAAGGTTTCGGCCTTGTTATCGCCCAGATGGCGGTGAGGCGGGACGTAGGTGTTCGGCTGCAGCCCTACGGCCATGCGGTGACAGGCCTCTTCCATCTGATGGAAGTTGTGATGCTGACGCCCGCGAGGATTAGCCGCCGCTTTCTCGGCCAATCCAGTGAACAGGGTTTGATCAAGAAAGCTCGGCGTGGTCATGTGCTTACATTCCTTTGACAGCAAAAATCCCGTTGGCGTTACGCCAGTAGCCTTTGTAGTCCATGCCGTAACCGAAGATGTAACGGTCGATGCACGGCAGGCCGACGAAATCGGCTTTCAGGTCCGGGCGAGCCTTGCGGTCGTGGTCCTTGTCGATCAGCACGGCGGTATGCACTTTGCGCGCGCCGGCGTGTTTGCAGAAGTCGATGATCGCGCCCAGGGTGTGACCTTCGTCGAGGATGTCGTCGATGATCAGCACGTCACGATCGATGAACGAGACTTCCGGCTTGGCTTTCCAGAACAGGTCGCCGCCACTGGTTTCGTTGCGATAACGGGTGGCGTGCAGATAGGACGCTTCCAACGGGAATTGCAAATGGGTGAGCAGCTTGCCGGCGAAGATCAGTCCGCCGTTCATCACACAGAACACCACCGGATTGCTCTCGGCCAGCTGGTCGTTGATGCGTGCACCGACGCGGGCGATGGCCGCCTCGACTTCAGCTTCGGTGTACAGGCAGTCAGCCTCTCGCATGATTTGACGGATATGCTCGAGATCAGCGGACATGGCGCTCTCCAGGGGGAGGTTGAGGGGAGGGACGGGTTCGGAAAAGCGGGCAAAGGTACGCATCAAGCGAGGCCAGATCAAGCCTTTGTGGACTAACGTACTCTATGTCTATAGGACAACACCCTCGGATAGATTAATCTAGGCCGGTTTTTTTGCCCGCCGCCGGAGCCTTTCCCATGCCCATCCTCGAGATCCGCCATCCGCTGATCCGTCATAAACTCGGCCTGATGCGCCGCGCCGACATCAGCACCAAGAATTTCCGTGAGCTCGCTCAGGAAGTCGGTGCCCTGCTGACTTACGAAGCCACCAAAGACCTGCAGCTGGAAACCTACGATATCGAAGGTTGGGCCGGCACTGTGTCGGTCGAGAAAATCGCCGGCAAGAAAATTACCGTGGTGCCGATCCTGCGCGCCGGTATCGGCATGCTCGAAGGCGTGCTCAGCCTGATCCCGGGCGCCAAAGTCAGCGCCGTGGGCGTGGCCCGCAACGAACAAACCCTGCAGGCTCATACCTACCTGGAAAAGCTGGTGCCGGAAATCAACGAACGCCTGGCGATGATCATCGACCCGATGCTCGCCACCGGCAGTTCCATGGTCGCCACCATCGACCTGCTGAAAAAGGCCGGTTGCCGCGACATTCGCGCCATGGTGCTGGTCGCGGCGCCAGAAGGCATCGCCGCCGTGGAGAAGGCTCACCCGGACGTGACCATCTACACCGCCTCCATTGATCAAAAATTGAACGAACACGGTTACATCATTCCAGGCCTGGGCGATGCCGGTGACAAGATCTTCGGTACCAAGCAGAAGGACGCTTGACCATGCAGGATGAGTTCAACGATCCGCTCTGGCGCACGGTGCTGTCTGGTGCGCAGATGCTGTTCGTGGCGTTCGGTGCGCTGGTGTTGATGCCGCTGATTACCGGCCTCGATCCGAACGTGGCACTGTTCACTGCAGGCCTGGGGACGATTCTGTTTCAGATCGTCACCGGCCGTCAGGTGCCCGTGTTCCTGGCGTCGAGCTTTGCCTTTATCACCCCGATCATTCTCGCCAAGGGCCAATTCGGCCTCGCGGCGACCATGGGCGGTGTGATGGCGGCAGGTTTCGTCTACACCTTCCTCGGCCTGGCCGTGAAAATCAAAGGCACAGGTTTCATCGACCGCTTGCTGCCACCGGTGGTCATTGGCCCGGTCATCATCTCCATCGGCCTGGCCATGGCGCCGATTGCCGCGAACATGGCGATGGGCAAGGCGGACGACGGCACCGAGCTGATTCATTACCAGACGGCGATGTTGATCTCGATGCCGGCGTTGCTGACCACCCTGATCGTCGCGGTGTTCGGCAAAGGCATTTTTCGCCTGGTGCCGATTATCTCCGGCGTGCTGGTGGGCTTCGCAATGGCCTTCTATTTCGGTGTGGTCGATACCGCGAAGATCGCCGCAGCCCCCTGGTTTGCGATTCCGCACTTCACCGCGCCGGAATTCAACTGGCAAGCGATTCTGTTCATCGTTCCGGTCGCTTTGGCCCCGGCCATCGAGCATATCGGCGGCGTGATTGCCGTGGGTAGCGTCACCGGTCGCGATTACCTGAAGAAACCCGGCCTGCACCGTACCCTGCTCGGTGACGGGATCGCGACCACCGCAGCCGGCCTGTTCGGTGGTCCGCCCAACACCACGTACGCCGAAGTGACGGGCGCGGTGATGCTGACCAAGAACTACAACCCGAAAATCATGACCTGGGCAGCGATCTTCGCCATCAGCCTGGCGTTCGTCGGCAAATTCGGTGCGCTGCTGCAAAGCATCCCGGTGCCCGTGATGGGCGGGATTCTATGCCTGTTGTTCGGCTCGATCGCTGCGGTGGGGATGAACACGCTGATTCGCCATAAAATCGACCTGGGCGAGGCGCGCAACCTGGTGATTGTCTCGGTAACCCTGGTGTTCGGGATTGGCGGCGTGCTGGTCGGCACCGGCACTGGCCCGGACGACTTCGGCCTCAAAGGCATTGCGCTGTGCGCGGTGACGGCGATTGCACTGAATTTGTTGCTGCCGGGCAATGACAGCTGGAAGCGCAAGAAGGCGGATGAGTCGTTGTTGTAAGCCTGGGGTTTTTGTTGCTGCTTGAGACGCCTTCGCCGGCAAGCCGGCTCCTACAGGTTTTGTGTCGATCACACGACCTGTGTAGGAGCCGGCTTGCCGGCGAAGCTTTTAAAGCGCCAACGGCGCTCGCTCGCACAAGGTGCTCAACGCCCGCGCCCACTGCGGATCATCGTTCAGACACGGCACCAGCACCAACTCCTCTCCCCCCGCCTCGCGGAATTGCTCCTTGCCGCGATCGCCGATTTCTTCCAGCGTCTCGATGCAATCGGCGACAAACGCCGGGCACATCACCAACACTTTTTTCACGCCCATGCCAGCCAACTCATCAAGGCGCGCTTCGGTGTAGGGTTCGATCCACTTGGCCCGGCCCAGACGCGACTGGAACGACACCGACCACTTGCCGTCCGGCAGCCCCATGCTTTTGGCAAACTCGGCCGCCGTGCGCAGGCACTGAGCGCGATAGCAGGTCGCGACCACTTCCGGTGGCGCACCGGCGCAACAATCGCCGCCGCCCTCGAAACAGTGGCCGGGGTTGAGTTTTTTCAGGTGCCGCTCGGGCAAGCCATGGAAGCTCAACAACAAGTGATCGAAATCCTGCTGCAAATGCGGCTTGGCACTGGCTACCAGCGCGTCAAGGTATTCCGGCTGGTCGTAGAACGGTTGAAGAATCGAGAACTGCACATCGAGGTTGTGCTCACGCACGACCCGTCTGGCTTCTTCGACCACCGTGGTCACCGTGCTGTCGGCGAATTGCGGGTACAGAGGCGCCAAGGTAATGCGTTTGACCCCCTGCCCTGCCATGCGCACCAGCGTCGACTCGATCGACGGCTCGCCGTAGCGCATCGCCAGTTCCACCGGACCGTGGGTCCATTGCGCGGTCATCGCCTGTTGCAGGCGACGGCTGAGCACTACCAGCGGCGAGCCTTCCTCCCACCAGATCGAGGCATAGGCGTGGGCCGATTGCTCCGGGCGCTTGAACAGGATCAGCGATACCAGCACCCGTCGCACCGGCCATGGCAAATCGATCACATAAGGGTCCATCAGAAATTGATTGAGGTAACTGCGCACATCGGCCACCGAGGTGGAGGCTGGCGAGCCCAGGTTGACCATAAGCAATGCGTGATCGGTCATGCAACGTCCTATTTCAGAGGCGGCTGGACAGGTCGTCCAGAGCCGCGCGCAAATCAGTGAACCGGAAGGTGAATCCCGCTTGCAGCAAGCGAGCCGGTACGGCCTTCTGGCCACCCAGCAACAGCAATGACAACTCGCCCAGACACACTTTTAAAGCCAGGGCCGGCATCGGCATGAACGTCGGGCGATGCAACACGTTGCCCAGTGCCTTGGCAAACTCGCGATTGCGCACCGGCTGGGGCGCGCAGGCATTATAAGGACCGCTGGCGTCTTCGCGATGCAGAAGAAAATCAATCAGGGCGATTTGATCGTTGATATGGATCCACGGCATCCACTGGCGACCGTTGCCGATCGGCCCGCCCAGCCCCAGTTTGAACGGCAGCAGCAGCCGCGACAAAAAGCCGCCCTCGGCCGACAACACCAGCCCGGTACGAATAAGGATCACGCGAATGCCCATGGCTTCGGCACGCTGCGCGGTCTCCTCCCAGGCTATGCACAACTGACTGGCGAAATCATCGATGACCGGGGGTGATTCCTCGGTCAGTTCCCGTTCGCCACCGTCGCCATACCAGCCAATGGCGGAGCCCGAAATCAATACCTGGGGTTTATGTTCGCGGCTTTCGAGCCAGGCCAGCAAGGTTTCGGTCAGCGTGATCCGGCTGCTCCAGAGCAGCGCTTTGCGTTTGGAGGTCCATGGTCGGTCGGCGATCGGTGCACCCGCCAGATTGATAACGGCATCGACGGTTTCTTGTCCGAGGTCTTCGAACAGTGCGACGCCGCGCACCTGTGGCCCGCAAATTTTTGCGACTTTTTCCGGCGTGCGACTCAACACAGTCAAACGATGCCCCTGACTCAACCAGTGTCGGCAGAGTTGACGTCCTATCAAACCAGTACCGCCGGTCAGCAATATGTGCATGACTTCTTCCTCGCGTGGCGTTTTACCCTGATCACTAGTCTATTTTTATAAGCAGGGATCTTTGGTATCGGGCAGGCTCTGTGTTTAACAATAGGCCAAGCTGCCAGAACGAGAACGCTAAAAGTTATACCAAAAAACAATATTGTACAGGTTTAAACCCCGGCGTAGTCTGTACAGAAAGGTAAACGAGGCCCCTATGACTGTACCTATCGCAATCATCGGCACCGGCATCGCCGGATTGTCAGCCGCCCAGGCCCTTACGGAGGCCGGGCATGTCGTTCAACTTTTCGATAAAAGCCGCGGCAGTGGCGGACGCATGTCGAGCAAGCGCAGCGATGCGGGTGCCCTGGACATGGGCGCGCAGTATTTCACCGCGCGCGATCGCCGCTTCGTCACGGAAGTCCAGCGTTGGCAAGCCAACGGCTGGGTCGCCGAGTGGACGCCGCAGCTCTACACCTACCACGGCGGCCAGCTCAACCTGTCGCCGGACGAACAGACCCGCTGGGTCGGTACGCCACGCATGAGCGCCATCACCCGCGGCCTGCTTGGCGATCTGGAAGTGCAGTTCGCCTGTCGGATCACCGAGGTCTATCGTGGCGAAGAGCACTGGCATCTGCAGGATGCCGAAGGCTTCACCCATGGCCCGTTCGGCCATGTGGTGATCGCCACGCCGGCGCCGCAGGCCACCGCGCTACTGGCCTCCGCGCCGAAGCTCGCCGGGGCGGCCGCCGGGGTGAAGATGGACCCGACCTGGGCTGTCGCACTGGCCTTCGAAACGCCGCTGGATACGCCCATGGAAGGCTGTTTCGTGCAGGATAGCCCACTCGACTGGCTGGCCCGCAATCGCAGCAAACCCGGGCGCGACAACACCCTGGACACCTGGGTACTGCATGCCACCAGTGCCTGGAGCCGGCAGCATATCGACCTGTCCAAGGAAGCGGTGATCGAGCAGTTGCATGGCGCGTTCGCTGAACTGTTGCACGACGCCATGCCCGCTCCAACCTTCAGCCTTGCCCATCGCTGGCTCTACGCCCGCCCCGCCAGCAGCCATGAATGGGGTGTGCTGGCCGATGCCGATCTGGGCCTCTATGTGTGCGGCGACTGGTGCCTGTCCGGGCGTGTCGAAGGTGCCTGGCTCAGCGGTCAGGAGGCCGCCAGGCGCTTACATGCACATCTGCAGTAGGAGCTGCCGCAGGCTGCGATCTTTTGATCTTGATCTCTTCAGCGGCCCCCAAACAAGATCAAAAGATCGCAGCCTGCGGCAGCTCCTACAGGGGGAACGTGGCCGTAGGGGGATTGGCGTATAGCGCGGAAAAGCTGTACAAATAATTTGACTTGTACACCTTTGTATCTATGATCAAGTAATGTTGTACAGAACAGGAGTTCTGTACAGGTCTGGATTCGAGGTGCCCCGATGCTCCACCCCTCCGTGAAACCGAAAATCGCCATCAGCGCCTGCCTGATGGGTGCCGAGGTGCGCTTCAACGGCGGGCACAAGCAGTCGCGGCTGTGCAGCCACACCCTCACCGACTACTTCGATTTCGTCCCGGTGTGTCCGGAAGTTGCCATCGGCCTTGGCATCCCGCGCCAACCCATCCACCTGGTGGGTAGCCCCGAACAACCCGATGCCATCGGCACAGTCGATCCCGCTATCAACGTCACTCGGCCACTGGCTGAATATGGCCAGAAAATGGCGGCCGAGCTCAGCGATATCTGCGGCTACATCTTTATGCAGAAATCCCCGTCATGCGGACTGGAACGGGTCAAGGTCTACCACGCCAACGGAGTGCCGGCGGACGGCGGTGGTCGCGGCATCTACGCCCAGGCCTTTTGCGCCCTGCATCCGGATTTGCCGGTGGAAGAAGAGGGTCGGCTCAACGATCCGGTGTTGCGGGAAAACTTCCTGGCCCGCGTATTCGCCTACAGCGCCTGGCAGCAATTGCGGCAAGCAGGCCTGACCCGCCGCGGCCTCACAGACTTTCACTCGCGCTACAAATACCTGTTGATGGCCCACAACCCGGTGCAATACAAAACCTTGGGCAATCTGCTGGGCAACATGGGCCAGACCGATCCCCGCGAACTGGGCCCACGCTATTTCAGCGAACTGATGGCCGCCTTGAAAAAATGCGCCACGCGCCGCACCCACACCAATGTCCTGCAGCACATCAGTGGTTACCTGAAACAGGCGATCAGCGCCGAAGACAAGCAGGAAGTGCAACACGTCATCGGCCAGTACCGCCAAGGCATCGTGCCGCTGGTGGTGCCGCTGACCCTGCTCAAACATTATTTTCGCCAGCATCCGGATCCGTACATCGCGCAGCAGGTTTACCTGCAACCGCACCCGGAAAATCTCAGCCTGCGAAACGCGATCTGATGAAAACCCCACTCGACACCAGCGCCAGCGCCAGCGCAGACGTGGGCGCCGACTTCGCAAAGGCCCTCGATGAAGGCTGGCTGCCCATTCGTGAAGTGGCCCGCCAGACCGGCGTCAACGCCGTGACCTTGCGCGCCTGGGAACGGCGTTATGGCCTGATCGTGCCGCAGCGTACGCCCAAGGGTCATCGGCTGTTCCGCGCCGAACATGTTCAGCGCATTCTGACGATCCTGACCTGGCTCGATCGCGGCGTTGCCGTCAGCCAGGTCAAGCAACTGCTCGACACCCCACAGGCCTTGATCGAATCGGTCGAAAACGAGTGGAATGTGCTGCGCCACACCCTGCTGCACGCAATGACTCAACTGAACGAACGTACCCTCGACGACACCGTCAACCAGGCCATGGCGCTGTATCCGCCGCGAATTGTGTGCGAACAACTGCTGATGCCGTTGCTGGCGGAGCTGGAACAACGCTGGCAAGGCCAGTTCGGCGCACAGATGGAACGGGTATTTTTCTTTTCCTGGCTACGCAGCAAATTCGGCGCACGCATTTACCATAACAACCGTCAGTTGCGTAGCGCGCCGCTGCTGTTGATCAATCACTCGGACCTGCCGCTGGAGCCCCACCTGTGGCTCACCGCCTGGTTGATCAGCAGCGCCGATTGCCCGGTGGAGGTGTTCGACTGGCCACTGCCCGCCGGCGAACTCGCGCTGGCGGTCGATCACCTGAAAGCACGGGGCGTGCTGCTGTATTCCAGCAAAGCCATGAACCTTTCACAGCTGACGAAACTTTTGAATAGCGTCAGTTGCCCAAAAATGATTGCAGGACCCACGGTGTGCATCCACCACACCGAGTTGTCCGCAAGAACCACCGAATTTACCGACGTGTTCCTGGCCGAAGATCCGTTATCGGCTCACCAGGATCTGGTCCGGCGCGGGCTCATTTAATTATTATCCATGGACACCACCATGCAATTGATCTGGCTGCGCAGCGACTTGCGCCTACATGACAACACCGCCCTCTCGGCCGCTGCCGCCCGGGGTCCGAGCGTGGCGGTGTTTCTGCTGAGCCCGGAACAATGGCTGGAGCACGACGATGCGCCGTGCAAAGTGGATTTCTGGCTACGCAACCTGAGCGAATTGAGCCGCGCGCTGAACGAACTGAACATTCCCTTGCTGATCCGCAAAGCACCACGCTGGGATGACGCCCCGAATGTTTTGCTCGATCTTTGTCGGCAGTTGGCGATTGATGCAGTACACGTCAACGAGGAATACGGCATTCATGAAACCCGGCGGGATCTGGCGGTGGCCGACGCGCTGAAGGCCAAGGGTATCGAGTTTCACCGCTATCTCGACCAGCTGCTGTTCAAGCCCGGCAGCGTCCTGACCAGGACCGGCACTTATTTCCAGGTGTTCAGTCAATTCCGCAAGGTTTGCCATGAACGCCTGCATCATGCGCTTCCGAGTCTGGTGAACGCCCCAAGGGTGCAAGCTTCTTTAAGCCTCGAACCGGACAAGATCCCCGCACACATCGCGGGTTTCGAAACGCCCGGCGACAGCTTGCGCGCCCTCTGGCCTGCCGGTGAACGCGAAGCCCGGCGTCGTCTCGACACCTTCACCGACGCACAGATCGACCATTACCAAAACGAGCGGGACTTCCCGGCCAAACCGGGCACCAGTCAGCTTTCGGCCTATCTCGCTGCCGGCGTGATATCCCCTCGCCAATGCCTGCATGCGGCCCTGCACAGCAATCAGGGCGAGTTCGACAGCGGCAACGTGGGCGCCGTCACCTGGATCAACGAGTTGTTGTGGCGCGAGTTCTACAAACACATTCTGGTGGGCTACCCACGGGTTTCCCGTCACCGCGCCTTCCGCCCGGAAACCGAGGCCCTGGCCTGGCGCGATGCGCCGGAAGAACTCCTGGCCTGGCAGCAAGCCCGCACGGGCCTGCCAATCATTGATGCGGCCATGCGTCAATTGCTTGAAACCGGCTGGATGCACAACCGTCTGCGGATGGTAGTGGCAATGTTTCTGACCAAGAACCTGCTGATCGACTGGCGCGAAGGCGAACGCTTTTTCATGCGCCACCTCATCGATGGCGACTTGGCGGCTAACAACGGCGGCTGGCAGTGGAGTTCGTCCACCGGCACTGATTCGGCCCCCTATTTCCGGATTTTCAACCCGTTGAGCCAGTCGGTGAAATTTGACGCAGAGGGCGTATTCATCAAGCACTGGCTGCCGGAACTGGCCGATTTGAACCCAAAAGACGTGCATAACCCGGCAAACCTCGGCGGGCTGTTTGGTGTCGTGGACTACCCGTCCCCGATCGTCGATCTGAGCACGTCCCGCGCGCGCGCACTGGCCGCGTTCAAGCATCTACCGGCACGACAGAACGAAGGGGGGTAGGGATGAGTGATCTTCTGCGCGACAAGATTTATTACCACCGGGATTCCTTCAATGCCGGGGCACTGTTTCATGAATATCTAGCCGTTTTGGGCCGGCCATGTGGCTGGCTGAAAAGGAGCATGGGATGAGTTTTACAACTCCACGACGCTATTGGCTGACCGGCGCCGGCAACGGTATTGGCGCGGCGTTGGCCGAAGAAATACTGAAAACCGGCGCCCACCTGGCGGTCAGTTCACGCTCGACGGCCTCCCTTAAAGTCTTGTCCAGGCGCTATCCAGGGCAGGTGATGGTGGTGGCCGGTGACCTGACCAACAGTCAGACCGTGCGTGAAATCGGCGAGCGGATTGCCGAGGACTGGGGTTCGCTGGATTCGGTGATCATTAATGCCGGCACTTGCGAATATGTCTGCGCCAGGCAGCTGGATGCTTCAATCATTGAGCATGTCGTACGCACCAACCTGCTCGCCAGCAGTTACTGCATCGAAGCTGCCGTGCCTTTGCTGCGGGCCGGCACCGGGCCGCATCTGGTGGGTATGGCCAGTCCTGCAACCTACTTGTCGCTGCCCCGGGCCGAAGCCTGTGGCACGTCGAAAGCCGGCCTGCGCTACTTGTTCGAGTCGTTGCGCATCGATCTGGCCGCGGACGGCATCGCAGTCACCATGGTCAGCCCAGGCTTCGTCGATACACCGCCGGCAGCGAACAACGACGTGCCGACCACCTACTCCTGGCCTGTGGATAAAGCCGCTCGGCATCTCTTCGCCGAACTCAAGCGCCGCCCCCCGGAGATCGCCCTGCCCGCGCTGTTCATGGCCGCCCTCTGGCCGCTGTCGAAAATGCCCGACAGCGGGAAACTGGCGATCGGAAAACGCATGATACGTGGCCAGCCGCCGATCAAGGATCAGCCGTGAATATCGCCATCATCGGCAGCGGCATTTCGGGGCTGACCAGCGCTTACCTGCTCAATCGCAGTCACGAGATCAGCCTGTTCGAGGCCAGCGACCGGGTCGGCGGGCATACCCATACCGTAGACGTGACTGTCGATGGCCAAAGCTACCGGGTGGACACCGGTTTCATGGCGTTCAACGACTGGGCCTATCCGAATTTCATTCGCCTGCTGGGTCAACTTGGCGTGGCTTTCAAGCCGACGCCAATGAGTTTCTCGGTCACCGACCCGGACACTGGCCTCGGGTACAACGGCAACACCCTCAACAGCCTGTTTGCCCAGCGTCGCAATCTGTTGTCGCCGGGGTTCTGGGGCATGCTGCGGGACATCGTGCGCTTCAATAAAATGGCACAGCGCGACCTGGCTGAAGGGCGAATCGCGGCAGACACCACGCTGGATGCTTATTTGAAAGCCGGTGGCTACGGCGAGCGGTTCATCCTGCATTACATCGTGCCGATGGGGGCCGCGATCTGGTCGATGTCCATGGCGGACATCCTGGGTTTCCCCATGCGGATCTTCGTCAGGTTCTTCAACAATCATGGCCTGCTGTCCATTGGCAATCGCCGGCCATGGTGCGTGATCGAAGGGGGTTCGAACGCCTATATCGCGCCGTTGACGGCGAGCTTTAAACAGAAAATCAGGCTCAATGACCCGGTCAATCAAGTCGAACGCGATGGGGCTGGCGTGATTATCCACAGTGCCGGCGGCAGCGAGCGATTCGATAAAGTGGTGTTCGCTTGTCACAGCGATCAGGCACTGAAACTGTTGGCCAGGCCGAGCGACGCCGAACAGTCGATCCTCGGTGCCCTGCCCTACGCTGACAATGAAGTCGTGCTGCACACCGACACGCGTGTGCTGCCGGAGCAAAAACTGGCCTGGGCCGCTTGTAACTATCGCCTCGGCGGCCCTGGCCATACACGGGCGGCTGTCACCTACGATATGAATATTCTCCAGGGCATCCAGAGCGACACGACGTTCTGTGTCAGCCTCAATCAAAGTGCCGGCATCAGCCCGTTCAAGGTGCTCGCCCAATACACTTATGCCCACCCGCAATTCAGCCTGACGGCCGTCGCCGCCCAAGAACGCTGGGAAGAATTGAACGGCGCGCACCACACTTACTTTTGCGGCGCCTATTGGAACAGTGGTACCCATGAAGACGGCGTGATCAGCGCTTTGCGCGTTGCCCGCTCGTTCGGGGAAGCCTGGTGACAGCGCCCGCTTCTGCAGCTGAATCGCCCTGCTGAGGTAGCTCCAAGCCTCGCGAATACCGTTAGTGAATCAGCCTGCTGCACGCCCATGCAGCCAAGCGTCCGTCAGGCCTTTCACACAGCATCGCCGCGCTGCCTTACACTGCGCCCCATGAAGACGATCCCCCACACGCAAATCGCCGAACCGGCGGTCACTTGCTCGACCTGCGCAGCGTGCTGCTGCCAGCTCGAAGTCATGCTGATCACCGACACTGGCGTGCCCGAGCGGTTTATCGATACCGATGATTGGGGGGGTGAAGTGATGCTGCGGCTGGATGACGGCTGGTGCGCCGCGCTGGATCGCAACACCATGATGTGCACCATCTACGAAAAACGCCCGTTGATCTGCCGGGAGTTCGAGATGGGGGCGCCGGAATGCATCGATGAGCGCCAGGGGATAACCACGGCGTATCGCTGACCTGTAGGAGCTGGCTTGCCAGCGAAAGCGGTGTCACAGCCAACATCGATGTTGAATGTTACGGCCTCTTCGCTGGCAAGCCAGCTCCTACATGTAAAGCGCCGAGGGTTACAACGGCATCGTGTAGTGCAGCGCGTAACTTTCCACACCGTTGTTCGGACTGCTGATCCCGGCATTGGAATAGTGCGTCGCACGAATCCCGACTTCATGTCCGCCCGCAAAGCGCAGGCCAAAGCCGAACCGGTCTTCAAACTGGAACGCACTGCCGAGCTGGTTGTTTTCGACTTCGGTATTGGCGAACGCCGCTACACCAACGCCCACCTCCACGTACGGCTTGACGTTCTGTCCGGCAAACTCATAAACCAACACCGGCGAAAACGACAGGCTGTGGTTGCTGGAACTCTTGTCGCCTTCCCAATAGGTGTAGGCGCCACTCCAGTAACCGGTCAAACGACCGACGTCACTTTGCAGCCAGCTCTGGTCCCAATCGAATTGCATGCCCAGCCGATAGGTCATGGTCGACTCGCTGGTCTGGCCGATCGCGAACTCCACGCCCGCCGCCTGAGCGGTAAAACTGTGCCCCATCAGTGCGGCCGCAATCGCGGCCAAACAGAATAGTCGCTTCATTAGAAACATCCTTTTCCGAACGAGTATTGTGTGGTTTTTTTTTGTATCTCTCGATAGAACTAAACCTATAGAAGTCGACGTTTAATCAGAAGTTCACCTAATTACTCGTTTCCCCCAAGATTTATCTACTGATTGAAGCTTCGCACAACACCAGAGGTATTCCACAGGATCGGCAAGATATTTCGGAAATGTTCCGGATCGGCACTCGTCCAGAACTGCGCTGCGCGAGCAGCCCCATCGGCCAGCAATTCGCGCTCGGTCAACAGACGCTGGAGTTGTCGTGCCACCGCGGCGCCGGTGTCGATCAAGCTGATGTCCTCAGGGATCATCTGCTTTAGCAACGGCTTTAGAAAGGGGTAATGCGTGCAGCCGAGAATTATCGTGTCGCAACCCGCGGCAAGCAGCGGCCCGACATACCTGGCCAGCAACTCACGCAGGGCAGGGCTGTGCAGATCACCGTTTTCAATCAGCTCCACCAGCCCGGGACAAGGCTGAGTGATCACCCGGATATCCGTGGCGAAGCGATCGAGTAACGCGGCAAATTTGGCACTCTGCAACGTGCCGGTGGTGGCCAGGACACCGATCACGCCACTGCGGGTAGCTGCTGCGGCGGGTTTGACCGCCGGCTCCATGCCGACAATCGGCCACTGGGGATAATCGCGCCGCAAATCCGCAACACCGGCGACCGTGGCTGTGTTGCACGCCAGCACCAGGGCCTTGGCACCCTGCTGCTGAAAAAATTCGGCCATGACACTGCAACGGTGCCGGATGAACTCCGGCGTTTTTTCGCCGTAGGGAACATTCCCGCAATCGGCCACGTACAGCAGTGACTCATTGGGCAGTAAACGCTGGATCTCGGCCAGCACCGACAGCCCTCCGACGCCGGAATCGAACACGCCGATTGGCGCTTCACGCATGGGCAGTACCACAAACACTGCAACCCGGATCACGTTTGACCCGCAGTTCACGGAAGCGCGTGCCCAAGGCATCGATCAACAACAGACGCCCCACCAGCGGCTCGCCGAAACCCGCCAACAGTTTCATGGCTTCCAGCGCCTGGAGGCTGCCCACCAGCCCGACCAGAGGCCCGAGCACGCCGGCTTCGCTGCACGTCAATTCGGCTTCGCTGCCGTGCCCGTACAAACAGTGGTAACACGGACTTTCCGCGCGGCGTGGGTCGAACACCGACAATTGCCCTTCGAGGCGAATCGCCGCGCCGCTGACCAACGGCTTGCGCGCAGCCACGCAGGCAGCGTTGACCGCTTCACGGGTGGAAAAATTATCCGAGCAGTCCAACACCAGATCCACTGCGCCCACGGCGGCGGCCAGGGAATCTTCGTCCAGCGCCGCGCGGTGGGCAATCAACCGAATCTCGGGATTGATCGCGCCTAGACGGCGGATGGCCGAATCGACCTTGCTGACCCCGACGCTATCCGTGTCATGGATGATCTGGCGTTGCAGGTTGGTCAGGTCGACGCTGTCGAAGTCTGCCAGATGCAGTTCACCGACCCCGGCGGCGGCTAGGTACAGCGCCACCGGTGAGCCAAGACCGCCAAGACCGATGATCAATACGCGGCTTTCCTTGAGTCGCAACTGACCGTCGATGTCGACATGTTGCAACAGAATCTGCCGGCTGTAGCGCAACAATTCCTGATCATTCAGCACGGCAGGCACCCCAGACTGATGCGTTCGTGACCGCCCAGATCGGTGCGGCTGTGAACCTGTTCAAAGCCGCGGGCCAACAGCAAATCGCGCACCGCACCGGCTTGATCATAACCATGTTCGAGCATCAGCCAGCCACCCGCTTCAAGATAATCCGGCGCCTGGGCGACGATCAGACGCAGATCGTCGAGCCCGTCGACACCGGCCACCAGGGCACTGGCCGGTTCGAAGCGAACGTCGCCCTCGATCAGATGCGGATCGGCGGACGCGATGTAGGGCGGGTTGCTGATGATCAGTTGAAAGCGCTGGCCTTGCAGCGCGCTGAACCAATGACTGCTCAGTACCGTGGCGTTGTTCAGGTGCAGGCGCTGACGATTGCGCTCGGCCAGGGCCACGGCTTCGAGCACCCGATCCACGGCCGTGACCTTCCACGCCGGGCGCTCGCTGGCCAGGGCCAGGGCAATGGCGCCGCTGCCGGTGCCCAGATCGAGAACACTGGCTGGGGTCGCCGGCAGCAATTCCAGCGCGGCTTCCACCAGCAGCTCGGTGTCCGGGCGCGGGATCAGCGTGTGCGGCGCCACTTCCAGATCGAGCTTCCAGAAACCTTGCTGGCCAAGAATATACGCCACCGGTTCTCCGCCACGACGACGTTGCAAAAACCCGGCAAAGGTCAATGCGGCGTCGCTCGGGACGATGCGTTCCGGCCAGGTGTGCAGGAAGCTGCGGGATTTGCCCAAGGCCGCGGCCAGCAGCAATTCGGCATCCAGACGCGCCGTGGGCGAGTCGGGCAAATCGGCGGCGCGCAACAAACTGGCAATGATCGTCATTTACTCACCTATGGCCGCCAGTTGATCGGCCTGGTACTCGGCGAGCAATGGCTCGATCACCGCATCGACACCACCCGCGAGGATTTCGTCGAGGGAATACAGCGTCAGGTTGACCCGGTGGTCGGTGACCCGGCCCTGGGCAAAGTTGTAGGTGCGGATCCGCTCGGAGCGATCTCCCGAACCCACCAGCAATTTGCGCTCGCTGGCGATGGCATTGGCGGCGGCGCTGGTCTGCTGGTCGTTGAGCTTGGCCGACAACCAGGACATCGCCCGTGCGCGGTTCTTGTGCTGGGAACGTTCTTCCTGGCACTCGACGACGATGCCGGACGGCAAGTGGGTGATGCGGATCGCCGAATCGGTCTTGTTGACGTGCTGACCGCCGGCACCGGAGGACTTGTAGGTATCGATCCGCAAATCGGACGGGTTGATCTCGATCGCTTCCTGCTCGTCCGGTTCGGGCAATACCGCCACGGTGCACGCCGAGGTGTGGATACGCCCCTGGGATTCAGTGGCCGGAACCCGCTGCACGCGGTGTGCACCGGATTCGAACTTCAGCTTGCCGTAGACGTTGTCGCCTTCGACCCGGGCGATGACTTCTTTGAAGCCGCCGTGTTCGCCGATGTTCTCCGAGAGAATCTCTACCCGCCAGCCACGCCGCTCGGCGTAACGCGAATACATGCGGAACAGGTCGCCGGAGAAAATCGCCGCCTCGTCACCGCCGGTGCCGGCGCGGATTTCGAGAAACACGTTACGGCCGTCATTCGGATCCTTGGGCAGCAGCATGCGTTGCAGGCTGGCTTCGATTTCGATCAGTTGCTCTTTGGTTTCGCGGACTTCTTCCACGGCCATTTCGCGCATGTCCGGGTCGCTGTCCTTGAGCAGAGCCTGGGCGCCTTCGAGGTCGCCTTGCACTTTGAGCAACTGTTTATAGGCTTCGACAATCGGCTCGATTTCCGCATATTCCTTGGAATAGGTGCGGAATTTGGCCTGATCGGAAATGACCTCGCCATCGCCAAGCAAGGCAGTCAATTCCTCGAAACGGTCCTGGAGGATGTCCAGCTTATTGAGCAGTGACGCTTTCATTGCGGTTTCTTATCCGAAAAGCTATCCGATGAGCCCTCACCGAGGGCAAAGAGTTCCTGGGCCATGGCCAGCGCATCGAGGCGACCTTCGGCAGAGAGCTTTTTCAATTGCACGCTCGGGGCGTGCAAGAGTTTATTGGTCAGGCCGCGTGCCAGTTGCACCAGCACGTCTTCGGCGTTGCTGCCGTTAGCCAGCATCCGCTGGGCCTTGAGTAATTCTTCGTCGCGCAGGCGTTCGCTTTGTTGACGATAGGCCTTGAGCACATCCACCGCCGCCAGTTCGCGCAGGCGGACCATGAAGTCTTCGGCACCGACCGACACCATCTCCTCCGCCGCCTGGGCTGCACCCTGACGGCTCTTGAGGTTTTCGGCGACCACTTCGTGGAGATCGTCGACGCTGTACAGGTAAACGTCGTCCAGTTCGCCGACTTCCGGCTCGATATCCCGCGGCACGGCGATATCCACCATGAAGATCGGCTTGTGCTTGCGCAACTTCAAGGCACTTTCTACCGCACCCTTGCCCAGGATCGGCAACTGGCTGGCCGTGGAACTGATGACGATGTCGCTGCGCACCAGTTCGGCCGGAATATCCGAGAGCAACACGGCATGGGCGCCGAACTGCTCGGCCAGGATGCTCGCGCGCTCCAGCGTCCGGTTGGCGACCACGATGCGCTTTACACCCAACTCATGCAGATGGCGGGCGACCAGGGTAATGGTCTCGCCGGCACCAATCAGCAAGGCCTGGCTGCGTTGCAAGTCGCTGAAAATCTGTTTGGCCAGGCTGACCGCGGCAAACGCCACGGACACCGGGTTCTCACCAATGGCGGTGTCGGTGCGCACTTGCTTGGCCGCATTGAAAGTGGCCTGGAACAGCCGCCCGAGCAACGGACCGATGGTGCCGGCTTCGCGGGCCACGGCGTAGGCCGATTTCATCTGACCGAGAATCTGCGGTTCGCCCAATACCAGTGAATCGAGCCCGGAGGCCACCCGCATCATGTGACGAACTGCCGCATCATCTTCGTGCACATAAGCGCTCGCGCGCAGCTCTTCGAGGCTCAAATGGTGATAATCGGCCAGCCAGCGCAACACGATGTCAGCCGAAAGGTGATCCTGTTCTATATAGAGCTCGCTGCGATTGCAGGTGGAGAGGATCGCAGCTTCGCGGCTGTCGGTGAGTCGGCAGAGCTGCTGCAAGGCCTCCACCAGCTGCTCAGGGGTAAAGGCCACGCGCTCGCGGACGTCTACTGAAGCAGTCTTGTGGTTGATACCGAGTGCAAGGAAGGCCATTCAAGGTCGCTGATGGTGACGTGAAGCCGGCAATTGTCCTACTTCGACACAACGAGAACAACTACTCGATCTCTATTGGTCCGGTAGGCGAAAGCCAGGCGTGCGAGCGCTTCTCGTTTACAGGGGTCGGCTGACCCACCGCCCGCCCCCTGTAGGAGCTGGCTTGCCAGCGAAGGCGTCCTCAAGGACAGCGCACGACTCAAGGGCCCCTTCGCTGGCAAGCCAGCTCCTACAGGGGGGACCGGTGAACAGGGGAAAATGGGTAGGCGGTTATGTTTGGCCGAAGGCTTGTGTCATGATGATCCGACCGCAGGTTAGTCGTCCTCCTCCTATATGAATAGATCCTCCGCGTTGCTCCTCGCTTTTGTCTTCCTCAGCGGCTGCCAGGCTTTGGCACCCGTTTCGTCGGACGGTACGCCGCCGGTCGAAGACAGCACTCCGGCCCCTGAAAAGCCCAAGGTTTACAGCTCATTCAGCGAAGATACCGTCTTCAGCCTGTTGAGCGCCGAACTGGCTGGCCAGCGCAATCGCTTCGACATTGCCCTGGACAACTACGTGACCCAGGCGATCAACACCCAGGATCCGGGCATTTCCGAGCGGGCATTCCGTATCGCCGAGTACCTGGGCGCTGATCAGGCCGCGCTGGACACCGCGCTGATCTGGGCGAAAAACGCCCCGGACGACCTCGAGGCGCAACGGGCCGCTGCGGTGCAGCTGGCTCGCGCCGGACGTTATGACGATTCGATGCTCTATATGGAGAAAGTCCTGCAAGGCAAGGGCGACACGCATTTTGACTTCCTCGCCCTGTCTGCGGCCGATACCGATCAGGACACACGCAACGGCTTGATGAAAAGCTTCGACCGTCTGTTGCAGCGCCACCCGAACAACAGCCAGCTGATTTTCGGCAAGGCCTTGCTGTTGCAACAGGACGGTGACGCCAAGGGCGCGCTGGGCCTGCTGGAAGACAATCCGCCGGACGAGGGCGAAATTGCCCCGATCCTGCTGCGCGCACGCCTGCTGCAATCGCTCGAGCGTGGCGATGAAGCCTTGCCGCTGCTGAAAAAAAGCATCAAGAAGTACCCGGACGACAAACGCCTGCGCCTGACCTACGCGCGCATGCTGGTTGAACAGGACCGCATGGCCGATGCCAAGGTCGAGTTCTCGAGCCTGGTTCAGCAGTACCCGGAAGACGACGAACTGCGTTATTCGCTGGCACTGGTGTGTCTGGAAGCCAAGGCCTGGGACGAGGCCAAGGGTTATCTGGAAGACCTGATCGCCCGGGACAGCCATGTCGATTCGGCTCACTTGAACCTCGGCCGTATCGCGGAAGAGCGTAATGACCCCCAAGGCGCACTGATCGAGTACGCCCAGGTCAAGCCGGGTAACGATTACCTGCCGGCACAATTGCGCCAGGCCGATATCCTGATCAATAACGGCAAGACCGCCGAAGCCCAACGCCGTTTGGCGGCAGAGCGCGATGAACAGCCCGATTACGTGATTCAGTTGTATTTGATCGAAGCCGAAACCCTGGCTGCCAACAAACAGGGGGACAAGGCCTGGAACGTCTTGCAACAAGCGTTGCAGCAATACCCGGACGACTTGAATCTGCTGTACACCCGCGCCATGCAGGCGGAAAAACGCAATGACCTGGCGCAGATGGAAAAAGACCTGCGGCTGATCATCAAGCGCGATCCGGACAACGCGATGGCACTGAATGCCCTCGGTTATACCCTGTCCGACCGCACGACGCGTTACGCCGAAGCCAAGGCCCTGATCGAACAGGCGCACCAGATCAATCCGGAAGACCCGGCGGTACTCGACAGCCTCGGCTGGGTGCATTACCGCCTGGGCAATCTCGATGAGGCCGAACGTTACTTGCGCCAGGCCCTGGAGCGCTTCCCCGACCAGGAAGTCGCCGCTCACCTGGGCGAGGTCCTGTGGGCCAACGGCAAGCAACGCGAAGCCAAGCAAATCTGGGGCAAGTTCCTCAAGGAGCAGCCCGACAGCCCTACCCTGCGCAGTACCATCAAGCGCCTGACCGGATCAGAGACTCTTTAAATTTATGTTCATGCGCCACATCATCGTTTTCAGCTTCATCGCCCTGCTCGCCGGTTGCGCGGGCTTCGGTGCCCGCGAATCGGTCCAGGGCCAAGGCAACCCGGCCCAATGGCGCGAGTACAAACAGCAGCTTACGGGGCTTGATGGCTGGCAGATCAACGGCAAGATCGGCATCCGCGCCCCCAAAGACTCCGGCAGCGGCACCTTGTTCTGGTTGCAGCGCCAGGATTACTACGACATCCGCCTATCCGGTCCCCTGGGTCGCGGCGCGGCTCGCTTGACCGGTCGCCCCGGCAAAGTCTCACTGGAAGTCGCCAACCAGGGCCGTTATGAAGCGACGTCTCCGGAAGCGCTGCTCGAAGAACAGCTCGGCTGGAAGTTGCCGGTGTCCAATCTGGCCTGGTGGGTGCGCGGGCTTCCGGCCCCGGACAGCAAAAGTCGCCTGACCCTGGACACCGACAGCCGTCTGGCCAATCTCGAACAGGATGGCTGGCAGGTGGAGTACCTCAGCTACGCCGAACAAAACGGCTATTGGCTGCCCGAGCGGATCAAACTGCATGGCACCGACCTTGACGTCACACTGGTGATCAAGGAATGGCAACCTCGCAAACTGGGGCAGTGACCATGACCGCCCCTCGCTTGACGCTGCCCTCCCCGGCCAAACTCAATCTGATGCTGCACATCCTCGGTCGCCGTGAAGACGGTTATCACGAGCTGCAGACCATTTTTCAGTTTCTCGATTACGGCGATGAAATCACCTTTGCCGTGCGCGACGATGGCGTGATTCGTTTGCACACCGAATTCGAAGGTGTACCGCACGACAGTAATCTGATCGTTCGGGCGGCAAAAAAACTTCAAGAGCAATCCGGCTGTTCGCTCGGTATCGACATCTGGATCGAAAAAATCCTGCCCATGGGCGGTGGAATTGGTGGCGGCAGTTCAAATGCCGCGACGACTTTGCTTGGCCTGAATCATCTCTGGCAACTGGGTTGGGATGAGGATCGGCTGGCTACTTTGGGCCTGACGCTGGGCGCCGACGTCCCGGTTTTCGTGCGTGGCCACGCGGCTTTTGCCGAAGGCGTGGGGGAGAAACTGACCCCTGTAGACCCCGAAGAACCTTGGTATCTCGTGCTTGTGCCGCAAGTATCTGTAAGTACAGCAGAAATTTTTTCAGATCCGTTGTTGACACGTAACTCTTCTCCCATTAAAGTGCGCCCCGTTCCCAAGGGAAACAGTCGAAATGACTGCTTACCGGTGGTAGCAAGGCGTTATCCAGATGTACGTAACGCTTTGAATTTGTTAGGTAAATTTACCGAAGCAAAACTCACCGGAACTGGAAGTTGTGTGTTTGGGGGCTTCCCAAGCAAAGCTGAAGCTGATAAAGTCTCGGCCCTTCTTACAGAGACCCTTACAGGGTTTGTAGCAAAAGGAAGCAACGTTTCGATGTTGCATCGCAAGCTGCAAAGTCTGCTCTAAAGGAACCGATTACTGGGTAATCGTTGCAACAGATACAGGGGCGTCGCCAAGCGGTAAGGCAGCAGGTTTTGATCCTGCCATGCGTTGGTTCGAATCCAGCCGCCCCTGCCATTTTCCATACTCATCCAGGTTACCCTCAGCCTCTAGGTACTGCGCGTGTCCAAGATGATGGTCTTTACGGGGAACGCTAACCCCGATCTGGCTCGGCGTGTTGTACGTCAGCTGCATATCCCTCTCGGTGACATCTCTGTCGGCAAGTTTTCCGACGGCGAAATTACTGCCGAGATCAATGAAAACGTCCGCGGTAAAGATGTCTTCATTATTCAGCCGACTTGCGCTCCGACCAACGATAACCTGATGGAACTGGTAGTGATGGCTGATGCCTTCCGCCGCTCCTCGGCTACTCGTATCACTGCTGTTATTCCTTACTTTGGTTATGCCCGTCAGGATCGCCGTCCGCGTTCCGCACGTGTGGCTATCAGCGCGAAAGTCGTGGCTGACATGCTTACCGTAGTCGGCATCGATCGTGTTCTCACGGTTGATCTGCATGCTGACCAAATCCAGGGCTTCTTCGATATTCCGGTAGATAACATCTACGGCTCCCCGGTTCTGGTGGATGACATTGAAGATCAGCGCTTCGAAAACCTGATGATCGTGTCCCCGGACATTGGTGGCGTCGTGCGTGCACGTGCCGTTGCCAAATCCCTGGGCGTGGACCTCGGGATCATCGACAAACGCCGTGAGAAAGCCAATCACTCTGAAGTGATGCATATCATCGGTGATGTCGAAGGGCGTACCTGTATTCTGGTCGATGACATGGTCGATACCGCCGGCACCCTGTGCCACGCGGCCAAGGCCCTGAAAGAGCATGGCGCTGCCAAGGTTTTCGCCTACTGCACACACCCTGTGCTGTCCGGTCGGGCGATCGAAAACATTGAAAATTCCATGCTGGACGAACTGGTGGTGACTAACACCATCCCGTTGTCCGCTGCTGCTCAAGCCTGCTCGCGTATCCGTCAACTGGATATCGCGCCGGTCGTTGCCGAGGCGGTCCGCCGCATCAGCAATGAAGAATCGATCAGCGCGATGTTCCGCTAAGGGCCCTGCCCTTCTCGAATGTCTCGTTGACGAAAAGCGCCCCGCCCCGGCATTCCTGTCGGGGCGGGGCTTTTTTGCCCATATCGCCTTTAGCGCTGGTCGCAAACGCTGGGGCGAATGTGGTTATTTTGGAGATACAACATGAACGATTTTACTCTGAATGCTGAAGTGCGTTCCGACCTGGGGAAAGGTGCGAGCCGCCGCCTGCGTCGTCTCGCAAGCCTGGTTCCAGCTGTAGTTTACGGTGGCGAAAAAGCCCCTGAATCCATCAGCATGCTGGCTAAAGAAGTTGCCAAACTGCTCGAAAACGACGCGGCTTACAGCCACATCATCGAGCTGAACGTTGGCGGCACCAAGCAAAACGTAATCATCAAAGCTCTGCAGCGTCACCCGGCTAAAGGCCACGTGTTGCACGCTGACTTCGTACGCGTAGTAGCTGGTCAGAAACTGACCGCTATCGTGCCTGTACACTTTGTCGGCGAAGAAGCTCCGATCAAGAAAGGCGGCGAAATTTCGCACGTTGTTTCGGAAATCGAAGTGACCTGCCTGCCGAAAGACTTGCCTGAATTCATCGAAGTCGACCTGGCTGACGCCGAAATCGGCTCGATCATTCACCTGTCCGACCTCAAAGCCCCTAAAGGCGTTGAGTTTGTTGCTCTGGCACACGGTGACGACAAGGCTGTTGCCAACGTTCACGCTCCACGTGTTGCTCCAGAAGCTACCGAAGAAGGCGCAGCAGAGTAATTCACTCTGCGATGCCGGAGTGATCAAGTAACATCGCGGACTGGAACGTAGCGAGAAAGCGGGCGAGAACGCGGAGTTTACATAATGGTAAATGAGCACTTGTCGTCCACTTTCGCCGCACACACTGGTCGCGGCGATGTTATCCACCACTCCAAGGAAGGGCCCCTATCGTGACTGCCATCAAACTGATCGTTGGCTTGGGAAATCCAGGCGCTGAATACGAACAGACCCGGCATAACGCAGGGGCCCTTTTTGTTGAGCGCATCGCGAACGCACAGGGCGTAAACCTTGTGGCGGATCGCAAATATTTCGGCCTGACCGGGCGCTATTCGCATCAGGGTCAGGATGTTCGTCTGCTGATTCCCACCACGTACATGAACCGCAGCGGCCAGGCCGTAGCGGCACTCGCTGGCTTCTTTCGCATCAAGCCCGAAGAAATCCTCGTGGCGCACGACGAACTCGACCTGCCTCCGGGCGTTGCCAAGCTCAAACAGGGCGGCGGCCATGGCGGTCACAACGGGTTGCGCGACATCATCGCGCAACTGGGCAATCAGAATACCTTTCACCGCTTGCGGCTTGGCATTGGCCACCCGGGCGTTGCCAGTATGGTTTCAAATTTCGTCCTGGGTCGTGCGCCACGCGCCGAACAGGAAAAACTCGATGCCAGCATCGATTTTGCCCTCGGCGTGCTGCCGGATATCCTCGCCGGTGAATTGAACCGTGCGATGAAAAACCTGCACAGCCAGAAGGCCTGACTCTACTCCTCGGGGAAAACACCATGGGATTCAATTGCGGCATCGTCGGCCTGCCTAACGTCGGCAAGTCCACCCTGTTCAACGCCCTGACCAAATCCGGGATCGCGGCCGAGAACTTCCCCTTCTGCACCATCGAACCGAACACCGGTATCGTGCCGATGCCGGATCCGCGTCTGGAAGCCCTGGCGGCCATCGTCAATCCCAAGCGCATCCTGCCGACCACCATGGAATTCGTCGACATCGCAGGCCTGGTGGCTGGCGCCTCGAAGGGTGAGGGCCTGGGCAACAAGTTCCTGGCCAACATCCGTGAAACCGATGCCATCGCCCACGTGGTCCGCTGCTTCGAAGACGAGAACGTGATTCACGTCTCCAACAGCGTCGACCCGAAACGCGACATCGAGATCATCGACCTGGAACTGATCTTTGCCGACCTCGACAGCTGCGAGAAGCAACTGCAGAAAGTCGCCCGCAACGCCAAGGGTGGCGACAAGGACGCCGTGGTCCAGAAAGGCCTGCTGGAGCAATTGATCGCTCACTTCACCCTCGGCAAGCCTGCGCGCACGCTGATGAAGACCATGGGCGCCGACGACAAAGCGGTGGTTCGTGGTTTCCACCTGCTGACCACCAAGCCGGTCATGTACATCGCCAACGTCGCGGAAGACGGGTTCGAGAACAACCCGCTGCTGGACATCGTCAAGGCCATCGCCGAAGAAGAAGGCGCCATGGTGGTTCCGGTCTGCAACAAGATCGAAGCCGAAATCGCCGAGCTGGATGACGGCGAAGAGAAAGACATGTTCCTCGAAGCCCTGGGCCTGGAAGAGCCTGGCTTGAACCGCGTGATCCGCGCCGGCTACGAGATGCTGCACCTGCAGACTTACTTCACCGCCGGTGTCGAAGAAGTCCGCGCCTGGACCGTCCGAGTCGGTGCCACCGCACCACAAGCCGCTGGCGTGATCCACACCGACTTCGAAAAAGGCTTCATCCGCGCCGAAGTCATCGCCTATGACGACTTCATCCAGTACAAGGGCGAAGCCGGCACCAAGGAAGCCGGCAAATGGCGCCTGGAAGGCAAGGATTACATCGTTAAAGACGGCGACGTGATGCACTTCCGTTTCAACGTGTAAAAACAGCTACACAACAAAAAGCCGCGTTTGATACGCGGCTTTTTTGTGCCTGAAATCCGGGCAACACCACCGACCTGTAGGAGCGAGGCTTGCCCGCGAAGCTTTTAGCGTCAGTGATGACGCCTTCGCGGGCAAGCCTCGCTCCTACAGGTCCCGCAGGGTCAGGTTTTTTTGGTTCTTGGCAGAAAGATCGCCAGCACGCCAAACAACGGCAGGAACGAACACAGGAAGTACACGTACTCAATGCCGTGAACATCCGCCAAATACCCCAGCAATGCAGCGCCAATCCCGCCGAAGCCGAACATCAACCCGAAGAACACCCCGGCAATCATCCCGACATTGCCCGGTACCAGCTCCTGGGCGTACACCACGATGGCCGAGAATGCCGAAGCCAGGATGAAGCCGATCACCACGCTGAGAATGCTGGTCCAGAACAGGTCGACGTGAGGCAGGATCAAGGTGAAGGGTGCCACGCCAAGAATCGAGAACCAGATCACTGCCTTACGCCCGATCTTGTCGCCGATCGGCCCGCCGAAGAAGGTCCCCGCCGCTACCGCTCCGAGAAACAGGAACAGATGCAGCTGTGAACTGGCCACCGACAGGTCGAATTTCTCGATCAGGTAAAAGGTGAAGTAGCTGGTCAGACTGGACATGTAGAAATACTTGGAGAACACCAGCAACCCCAGCACCACCAAGGCACTGATCACCCGGTTTTTCGACAAGCCGTGCGTCGCCGCCTGACCCTGCTTGAGCTTGAACAGACTCAAGTGGTTGGCGTACCAGCGACTGATCCGATAGAGCACGAACAGCGCAAATACCGCGAACAAACCGAACCAGGCCACATGGCCCTGACCGAAAGGAATGATGATCGCTGCAGCGAGCAACGGACCAAAGGCCGACCCCGCATTGCCACCGACCTGAAAGGTCGATTGCGCCAGGCCGAAACGCCCACCCGAAGCCAGTCGCGCCACGCGAGACGCTTCCGGGTGGAAAGTCGATGAGCCGATGCCGATCAGCCCCGCTGCCAGCAGAATCAACGGGAAGGTGCCGACCACCGACATCATGAGAATGCCGATCAGCGTGCACACCGTCCCGGCCGGCAGCAGCCAGGGCTTGGGATGGCGATCGGTGTGATAACCGACCCACGGCTGCAGCAGCGAGGCCGTCAACTGAAAGGTCAGGGTGATCAGGCCGACCTGGGTGAACGTCAGGCCATAGTTGGCCTTGAGCATCGGGTAAATCGACGGCAGCACCGACTGGATCAGGTCGTTGATCAAGTGCGCCAGGGCCACGGCGCCGATGATGCGCATGACCAAAGGGCTGCTTTGGGAAGTCGCGGATGCCGGCTGAGCGCCGGTCTGGACGTTGCTGATAGCCATGAGAATTTCCGTACAGCGGATGGGTGCACACAGGCAGGTGCGTCAATGTGCCATTTTTCAGTGCGGCAGCGCCATCCCCTTAGCCTGCTAACGACATCGGTAAGCTTGCTCGAAGGCGCCCGGGCCGTGAATCAGGCAGCGGGCACCCTGAGCCAGGACAACAAGGCCGTGAGCGCGAATATGGGAGATTTCAGCTCAATTGATGCCCTCCCCCGACCCGACTTTTCGGCCCAGAGGGATAAGCGGTTGAAAGCGCAGAGAAATATTTTATATTTAGGCTTGACGCATTGTCGTTTGCGGTGAATAATGCGCGCCACTTGGCTACATAGCTCAGTTGGTTAGAGCATAGCATTCATAATGCTGGGGTCCGGGGTTCAAGTCCCTGTGTAGCCACCAAGTACTAAAAACGGCTTACCGAAAGGTAAGCCGTTTTTTTATGCCCCGTAAAAACCGGCCTGCTGGCGAAGGGTCCCGAACAGGCTCCACAGAACCTGAGTCGGACCAAGACACCTGTCACACTCGCATCGCCGCCAATGCGGACAACCCCCGCTCCCAGATCTGCCAGGTGCGCAGCCAGACCATCGCCTGCCAGTCTTTGTCGGCGGGATAGAACTGCTCGAGCAGATTCAGCTTGATCCCGCGCCCCACCGCATCATGCGGATTGCCATGCAGATGCAACCAGTGGTCATCGCGCAAATGACGATGAACCTCTGCCCCCGGGTAAGTCCCGCACTCGATCACAAAGGGCATCAACCGCACCTGCGGCAACGCATCGATCAGCGCCTGTGAGGTATAGCCGGTGGCTGTCGCGGCAACCCCGGTTTCGCTCAGCGTGTCGGCACCGGTCAGCAGCGTGTAGAGCCACGGACCGTAGATCGCCTGCGCGTCTTGCAGTGCCGGATAGGCCGACTCGGTGATGGTCAGCAACATCGGATGACCGTACTCCCCGGCCCCGGTATGCAAGTCAAAACACAGGGCGACGTCGGCGTGGGCGACGTGTTGCTCAATGACCTGGTGCAGCGTGCGATTCGACCAGCTCGGCGCCAGCCCGCCATAAAACAGGCCATCGGCATGACTGTGCTGGCCGCCTTCGACAATCGACATTACTGCCGGCCAACCCTGTTCGCGAATCTGCTGGTCGAGCAGCGCATCGGCGCGATCGCGTTCGGGGCCTTGCAGCTCGCTGCACGCATAAATTTCATGCAGCGCTGCATAGGCCTGATTGTCCGGCAGCGCGCGCTCGAAGTTCAGGTGATTGCGGTTCAGATCGATATTGTCTTCATTGACCCGCCGCAACCAGGCCGTACCCCAGGGATTGATCAGATGCACAAACACCACCGCCACATCGGCCGGCAGAGAACGCTTGCCCAACTCCTGCAGCCACTTGATCTGACATCCCGAACCATAGAAACCTTCGACCCCGTGGGTACCGCTCAGCGCGATCAGCAAGCGTTTGGCGGCCGGGTTGCCGATCACCGCCACATCGGTACTCAACGACTCGCCAAACGGCCCTTGGAGTGGATGCGGGTAGTGGGTCAGCGTCGCGCCGGCCGCCGTCGCCGCGGCGAGGAATTGTTCGCGCTGGGTGCGGTAGCTTGGCTGGGTGGGGAAGTCTGTGTGCATGCTTGCCTCTTGTTGATCTTCTGGCCTGTCTGTTGCCCTCGACCCTACAGATAATGCACTGACTGATGAAGGAAAAATGCGTCTTTGCCGTGGGCCATGGTTTGCGTCACTGGCTGTCGGCCGATAAAGTCCTCGGATCTTTTCCCACGGACGGAGTGCCCCGCGTGTTCTCAGCCTTTGACTTGAGCCGCTATCGCCTGTCAGCGCTGTCGCTGATTGCCACTGCCTTGGTCCTTGCGGCGTGCAATGCTCCGCCCGCTTCGACGTTGCCGATCGCACCGGAAGCCGCCTCGGGCTACCGCACCGACCTGCACACCCGGCACGCCTCGAAATACATGGCGGCAGCGGCCAATCCCCTGGCGGCCGAAGCCGGGCGGGAGATGCTGCGCCGGGGCGGTTCAGCCATCGATGCCGCCATTGCGATGCAAGCGGTGCTGACCCTGGTCGAGCCGCAGTCCTCGGGCATCGGCGGGGGGGCGTTGATCGTGCTCTGGGACGGCAAGACCGTGCGCACTTACGACGGTCGCGAAACCGCGCCGGCCGGCGCCACCGAGAGACTTTTCCTGCAGGCCGACGGCCAACCGATGCCGTTCACCCAGGCACAGATTGGTGGGCGATCCGTGGGCACCCCGGGGGTGTTGCGCGCACTGGAACTGGCTCATCACAAACACGGCCGCCTGCCATGGGCACAGCTGTTCGAGCCGGCGATCGAACTCGCCGGGCAAGGCTTCGCCATCTCCCCGCGCCTGCATCGATTGATCGCCTCGGACTCGTCCATCCGACGCTCGCCGCAGATGGCTGCGTATTTTTTGAACGCCGACGGCAGCCCGAAAGCTGCAGGCACGCAACTGAAAAACCCGGCGCTGGCCGCCTTGTACGAACGCATCGCCCAGGAGGGTCCCGATGCGCTGTACAAAGGCGCTGTTGCACAGGAGATTGTCGCCAGGGTTCAGGGGCACGCCAACCCCGGCAGCCTGTCGCTGAACGATCTTCAAGGCTATAGCGCCAAGGAACGCGCACCGCTGTGCACCGACTACAAACGCTGGCAAGTCTGCGGCATGCCGCCGCCGTCGTCGGGCGGGATCGCCGTGGCACAGATCCTCGGCACCTTGCAGGCCCTGGAAACCCGCGATCCACGCTTGGCCCTGGCGCCCTTGAAACCGCTCAAGACGGACAAGCCTGCGGGCCTCGAGCCGGCCCCTGACGCCGTGCACCTGATTGCCGAAGCCGAGCGCCTGGCCTACGCCGACCGCGCGCAGTATGTAGCCGACACGGACTTCGTGCCCGTCCCCGTCAAAGGCCTGGTAGACCCGACCTACCTGGCCAGCCGCGCCGCCCTGATCGGTGACCGCAGCATGGGCATGGCCAAACCCGGCACACCGCCGGGCATCCAGGTCGCCTATGCGCCCGACCGTTCGCCGCTGCGCATCTCCACCTCGCAAGTGGTGGCGGTCGATGACCAGGGCGGTGCGGTGTCGATGACCACCACCGTCGAATCCGCCTTCGGCTCGCACCTGATGGTTCAGGGCTTCCTGCTCAACAACCAGATGACCGACTTCTCGTTCATCCCCGAAGAGAACGGCCAGAAGGTCGCCAACCGCGTCGAGCCCGGCAAGCGCCCCCGCTCATCCATGGCACCGACCTTGATCTTCGACCGCCAGAGTGGCGAATTCCTCGCCACCATCGGCTCCCCCGGCGGTTCGCAAATCATCGAATACGTCGCCAAATCCACCATCGGCCTGCTCGACTGGAACCTCGACCCGCAAACCGCCATCAACCTGCCCAACTTCGGCAGCCGCAATGGCCCGACGGAACTGGAACGCGGACAGTTCAGCGCGGGACTGATCCAGGCATTGAAGGACAAAGGGCACAGCGTGACCGAGATCGACATGACCAGCGGGACCCAGGCGATTGTGCGGGTCAAGGATGCACAGGGAAAAGCCGCGTTGGCAGGTGGGGCGGATCCGCGACGTGAGGGGGTAGCGTTGGGGGATTGAGTCGTACACTGGAACGCGAAAGGGCTTACCGGGAGGTAGGCCCTGCACTCATCCTAACGCGAGATCTTCAGCGTCTGTCGCGCCTTGTGCCTCTCCAGCGCCAGCTCGATCAGGCGGCTGACCAGCTCGCTGTAGGTCATCCCGGTGGCCTGCCACAGCTTGGGGTACATGCTGATGCGGGTGAAGCCGGGGAGCGAGTTGATTTCGTTGATCAGCACTTCACCGCTGTCCGTCAGGAACACATCGACCCGCGCCAGTCCGGAGCAGCCCAACACCTGAAACGCCTCGACGGCCAAGGCACGAATGCGTTCGCTGGCCTCAGTGCTGATGTTGGCCGGGACCACCACTTCAGCCGCCTGATCGTCGATGTATTTGCTGTCGTAGGAATAGAACCCGCTGCGCACCACGATCTCACCGCAACCGCTGGCGATGGCGTCCTCGTTGCCCAGTACCGCGCACTCGATTTCGCGGCCGCTGACGGCGGACTCGACCAGGACTTTTTCATCGAAATCCAATGCCAGTTCGATCGCCGCCACGTACTCGGCTTCATCGCTCACCTTGCTCACGCCCACGGAAGAGCCCTGGTTCGCCGGCTTGACGAACAGTGGCAGGCCGAGCTTGCCCTGAACCTCGGCGAACCCGGTGCGCGCCGCCGTGGCACGGGTCAGGGTCACGAACGGCGTGACCGCCAGGCCAGCGTCACGCAGCAGGCGCTTGCTGATGTCCTTGTCCATGCAGACCGCCGAACCAAGCACATCGGAACCGACGAACGGCAGGTCGGCCATGCGCAGCAAACCTTGCAGGCAACCGTCTTCACCCAGGGTGCCGTGGACGATCGGGAAGATCACGTCGACATGGCCCAGCAGCTCCTGACTGGAGGTTTCGACCAATTGCTGGCTGGCCTTGCCCGGCACGACGGCCAGTTCGCGGTTGGACTGGTTGAGGGCGATCAGCGCAGGGCTTTCCTGGTTGAGCAGGAAGTTCGACGGATCGTTGAGGTGCCAGTGGCCTTGCTTGTCGATACCGATCAGCACCGGTTCGAAACGCGAACGATCCAGCGCATCGACAATATTTTTCGCCGACTGCAGCGACACTTCGTGCTCGGCCGAACGGCCTCCGAAAATAATCCCCACCCGCAGCTTGCTCATTCAAGACTCCTCAGCGATTGGCCATCCGATTACATAACGCTCGCGGCTGGGCAACTTCCGGTACGCGGCATCCGCGCGCCGAAATACGCCGCACTGCTCACGCCGACGGCGCCCATCACCGCGCTGAAAATCACACAGACCCACGGACTCCATGGCATCAGACCGATCAACAGCAGCGGGGTGACACTCGCCCACGCGGCGTAGGCAATGTTGTAAGTGAAGGAGATGCCCGAGACGCGAATCCGCGCCGGAAACAGGCTGACCATCACCGACGGCACCGCACCCACCACCCCGCAACAGAGACCGGCCACCGCGTACGCCAGACCGATCCAGCTGCCCCCGACGATCAGGCAGGTATAGAGCACGCCGATGCCCAACGGCAGCAGCAGGCTATAGAGCATCACGGTGCGCCAGGCACCGATGCGGTCGACGAGCAGCCCGGCGAGGACACAGCCGATGTTAAGGAAAACGATACCCAGCGCACTCAGGGCGAAGGTATGGCCGGCCGTCATGCCAAAGGATTTCTGCATCATGGTCGGGGTGATGACCACGAACACCACCACCGCCGAGGTCAGCACGCACGTGAGGAGCATCGCCGGCAGCATGGCCAGGCGATGTTCACGCAAGACCGTGCGCAGCGGCAGCTCGACCGCGGCATCGCGCTGGGCCTGCATGGCCATGAACACGGGCGTCTCGCTGAGCCAGCGACGCAGCCAGACGCCAATCACACCAAACACGCCGCCCAGCAGGAACGGATAACGCCAGGCGTAATCAAGGATTTCCGCCGGGGTGAACGCCTGGGCGAGAAAGGTCGCCGTCAGGGCGCCGATCAGGTAGCCAAAGGTCAGGCCGGCCTGCAGGAAGCCCAGGGCATAACCGCGATGGCCCACGGGTGCGTGCTCGGCGACGAACACCCAGGCGCTCGGCACTTCCCCGCCGACTGCGGCCCCCTGCAGGATTCGCAGGGCCAACAGCAGCAGTGGGGCGAAATAGCCGATTTGCGCATAGGTCGGCATGATGCCGATCAGCAGGCACGGCAGTGCCATCATCAGGATGCTCAGGCTGAAGACTTTCTTGCGTCCCAGCCGGTCGGCGAAATGCGCCATCAATATCCCGCCCAAGGGCCGCGCCAGATAACCGGTGGCGAAAATCCCGAAGCTTTGCAGCAAGCGCAGCCATTCGGGCATTTCCGGCGGAAAGAACAGCTGGCTGAGGGTCAGCGCGAAAAACACGAAAATGATGAAGTCGTAGATTTCCAGCGCGCCACCCAAGGCTGCAAGGCCCAGGGTCTTGTAGTCGGAGCGGGTGAACGGCGCCGGGCGCGAATCGGTGTTGGCAGTCATGAACAGAACTCTGGCACAGGTCAAAAACCAAGGCGCCCATGGTCTACGCAAATGCGCCAGCGGACAACCCGTTAGACCAAAGTCCAATACTGGTAAAACTTCGTCACAAAAAAAGGTCGATTGAATTACTGTTGGCAGCTGTCCAGACGGGCCTGTGCGGCCCTGAAGACCTCAAAAAACATAAAAACCGAGGTACTCCCATGGCCGCTGATATCGAAGATAGCCGCTCTGCCCGTTTTGCCCTGCGCTGCTCAAGCTTTGCCGAGCGCTGGTTCCCCGATTCCTGGGTGTTTGCCGCGCTGGCGGTGATCATCGTCGCCGTGGCCACCATGGCCATGGGCGCCAAACCCACCGATGCCGCCATGGCCTTCGGTGACGGTTTCTGGAGCCTGATCCCGTTCACCATGCAGATGGCCTTCGTGGTGATCGGCGGTTATGTGGTCGCCAGCTCGCCACCGGCGGTGAAATTGATCGACCGCCTGGCACGCATCCCGAAAAACGGCCGTTCCGCCGTGGCCTGGGTCGCGCTGATCTCCATGGTCGCGTCGTTGCTGAACTGGGGCCTGTCGCTGGTGTTCGGCGGCTTGCTGGTGCGTGCCCTCGCCCGCCGTACCGATCTGAAAATGGATTACCGCGCCGCCGGTGCCGCCGCCTACCTGGGTCTGGGCGCGGTGTGGGCCCTGGGCCTGTCGTCCTCCGCGGCGCAATTGCAGGCCAACCCGGGCAGTCTGCCGCCGTCGATTCTGTCGATCACCGGGGTGATTCCGTTCACCCAGACTATCTTTCTCTGGCAGTCCGGCGTGATGTTGCTGGCGTTGATCGTGATCTCGCTGATCATTGCCTATGCCACCGCACCTGGCCCGAAATCCGCCCGTGATGCCCAAGCCTGCGGTATCGACCCGAGTTTCAACCTGCCGCCGCTGCAACCGCGCACCCGCCCCGGCGAATGGCTGGAGCACAGCCCGCTGCTGACGATTTTGCTGGTGCTGCTGGCGGCCGGATGGCTGTTCCACGAGTTCTCGACCAAACCGGCGATCAGCGCGATTTCCGGGCTGAACACCTATAACTTCCTGTTCATCATGCTCGGCGCCCTGCTGCACTGGCGCCCGCGCAGCTTCCTCGATGCCGTGGCCCGCGCAGTGCCGACCACCACCGGCGTGCTGATCCAGTTCCCCTTGTACGGCTCGATCGCCGCGCTGATGACCACCGTCAAAGGGACGGACGCCCAGACCCTGGCCCACCACATCTCGAGCTTTTTCGTCAGCATCGCGTCCCACGACACCTACGCGCTATTGATGGGTGTGTACTCGGCGATCCTCGGTTTCTTCATCCCGTCCGGCGGCGGCAAGTGGATCATCGAAGCGCCCTACGTGATGCAAGTGGCCAATGACCTGAACTACCACCTGGGCTGGGCCGTGCAGATCTACAACGCCGCCGAGGCCCTGCCCAACCTGATCAACCCGTTCTACATGCTGCCACTGCTGGGCGTGCTGGGGTTGAAGGCAAGAGACTTGATCGGATTCTCGTTCGTGCAGCTGCTGGTGCACACACCGTTGGTGCTGGTGCTGCTGTGGGCGTTGGGGACGACGCTGACGTACACACCGCCAGTGATGCCGTAAACGAGGGGGATTGCGCCTGCGGCGACGCAGGTGCAATCAGGTTTTATCGACGGGCGCATCACCAGCGGCCTGACGCATAGGGTCAAGATAATCGCCGACACGGTTCTCGGTCATACGGGACGAGCCTGCTCCAGGAACGCGACCCGTCGAGACAAGACAAGCATAAAGATTAATCCTACGTGCAGCTTCGATTGCGCCTGACATCACACCCGGCCGGTTCCTATCTCCAACTTGCAAATCGCTGAGTAAACTGCGAGGGCTCAAGCACTTTTCAAAGTCAAAACAGCACTGATCAAGGATGACCAAGCACATGTCTTTAATCTCAAAAACGCTGGAAGAGATGATTCACGAAATTTACCAGGATGGTAGGGTTTCGGTCGTTGAATATAAGAAGCTGCGTGATGACGCTGACCGCCGCATGGACGCTGTCGTCTGCGAGTTCGGTCTGCACAACAATCTGACAGCACTTCAAAAAGCCATGGATGTAGTGATGCAGTTGGTTCAGACATCCGTCATCGATGCCAAAAAAGCCAAGCTGACCGATACCGGTGAGGCGATCGTCAAGGATGCCGTCGTTGCTCAAGTGGAGTATTTGCGCGCCGGCACTCATCTGGCCTTGAAACTGTTGTAACGTCTCACCTTTCCCCCGACCCGCAGACAGCCAGTCGCGGGTCGAACTCCATACCCATGATTTTTTGTAAATGCACAATACAAACCTGACGCAACAATCTGCCCACGCCCACTTTTCTGCGTAACGCCGCTGATCCACTATGCTGTGCGTCCCCATCAACGGGACCACGCTGAAAAGGATCTGAGCATGTTCAAACTCGCAGGACTCACCCTCGCTACCCTCACCCTGAGCGCCGCCGCCCATGCCGATGTCGACCTGAAGCTGGGCAGTACCGAACGCGTCACAAGGCTTTTTGCTTACCCTAACAACTGCAACGTCATCTGCTTTCGCAACTGGACGCTGGAGCAAACCGTCGAGCACTACCTGAGCCAAAGCGTTCAGCGCGATGGCTACAGCGCGGCGAAAGTGCGGGTAAAAACCGATAATGATCAGCTCTACGCCGAAATCAGCGGCGTTCCCGACGGCTATGAGAAGCCGTTGGCCGCGCTGCTCGACGCCGGCGACCTGGCCTACACCGGTGCCAGCAAGTTGAATGCCGATGGCAAGTGGGCCTTCAGCTGGAATCTGTTCCTGCCGTTGGGCATGGCCCTGGAAAATCGCAAGAGCGTCGAATTGCTGCACTTCCCGCCAGACTATTCGCTGACCCAGGCTCAGGATTACCTCCGGTCCGCCACCACCGATCGCTGGGCCACGCTGCTCACCGACAACGGCATCCCCGCCGAACAGACGCCGGGATACCAGACCATCATCGACATTGCTCCGATTGCCGCGCCGTCCAGCGCCGGCAAGGATCTGGAAGGCGTCTACGACTACTTCAAGGACTACCAGACCACCATGGTCAAGGACGTCAGCCAGAACGCCAGCGGCGCGACATTGCCCATGGTCGCCTTTGGTGCGCCGGTGCGTAACTGGATCAAGCAGCAATATGGCCCGACCGTGAACGTTCTGGGGCTGGCAACCATCAGCCCCAGCGAAGGGATCAAGGTGCCGGTGCTGGGTTCCAACCACCCGAGTTATATCTGGTACGCCGCCAATCCGGACAGCTACGCCGGCGACAACGCCCAGGCCCAGGCCGACACCGCGGGGCTGAAAATCATGGGCCAGGATTTGAGCGCCGCCTGCTGGCAGGCCGGGATGGGCAGCAAACCGGGCAGCGACCCGAACGTTCAGCTCAAAAGCTGCACCCAGACCTGGCAAGTGACCCGCAAAGAAAAAACCTGCGAGCTGTTCTACACCTCGATCCGCAACCTGACGCCTGAACAAGCCGTGGCCAAATGCGCGACGCCCCCGATCAAGTCCCAGCTCAAACAGCTCAAGGTCCCTGCGCCGGTGGGGGCGAATTCTGCGCCGAATCTGTAACGATGAGCGGCTCTGCCGCGTAAGCCATGACTGACGCGCAGAAGCGCGCTTTTCCTCTGTCAGTCGACAAGCGGCAGCGGCAGTTTGCCTGCCGCTGCGGCTGTCCCGGCTGCCGAGGCTGGATCATCGGCGACAACGAGTCGCCCAATGACAATGGCCAGCAGTTTCTTCAACACGTGCACCGACCCGGTCGCGGCTGAAGGCCTTTACAACGCCTCGACCGGACGCAGACGGTACTGCGGCGGCAACTGCTCGAAACCGCTGATGGTCGTGTTCAGGCTTTTCCAGCGACCGTCCTTGATGCCATAGATGCAGCCGTGGATCGACAGTTTCTGCCCGCGGTGCCAGGCATTTTGCACAATGCTGGTGTGCCCGACGTTCGCCACTTGCTGGATCACGTTGAGTTCGCAAAGGCGGTCGACCCGCTCTTCTTCGGTGGGCAACTCGGCCAGCTCTTCGCGTTTTTCATAGTACAGATCGCGAATGGAGCGCAGCCAGCCGTCGATCAGGCCCAACTGGCGATCCTGCATCGAGGCGCGCACACCGCCACAGCCGTAGTGGCCGGTGACGAGGATGTGTTTGACCTTGAGCACGTCGACCGCGTACTGGATCACCGACAGGCAGTTGAGGTCAGTGTGCAACACCACATTGGCCACGTTGCGGTGGACGAACAGATCGCCTGGCAGCATGCCCACGATTTCGTTGGCCGGCACCCGTGCATCGGAGCAGCCGATCCACAGGTATTCCGGCGTCTGTTGGCGAGCCAGCTTGGAGAAGAAGTCCGGATCTTCCTGCTTGATCGCTTCGGCCCAGCGTTCGTTGTTATCAATCAGATCTTGTAATTCGTTCATGCAATGAAGCCTCGTGAATGGTGCGCTGATTTGACAGACAACCGCCCGTCGGGGTCACGCGCGAGATGCAGATTGCAGATGATGCATATTACCGGGTGTTCCACGCTGGCGGAATTCTGAGCAGCCCAGTGGGTCCACCGTAGTAAGGCCCACAGTATGAGGAATTACCATGACTGATACACGACGTCCGTTCGATGCGGCGCAACCCGAGCCCATTGACGACAACGAAGACCGCATGGGTTCGATGCATGAGCTGGATTTCGATGAGGAAGAGCCGAGCGCCAAAATCGGCGACGAGCTGCCGGAAGCGGAGCGCGCGCGACTGATGCCCCGTGAACGCGTGCAGGAAGCCGGCATGACCGGGGCCTCGACCGATGACCATGAATCCACCGACGACGACATGAGCCCGGAAACATTGATCCGCGAAGACGGTGCGCGGGATGCTCATGAAGCCGGTGAAGGTGACCAGGCGGATTGGGATTTGAGCATTGTCGATGAAGACGACATTGGTGGGGGCAACGGGTTGGATGAAGAGGAATTGGCGCGGCGGGATCCGATGGACGGTAATCGTTGATTCATCTGTCTGACTGGATCTGAATGTGGGAGCTGCCGAAGGCTGCGATCTTTTGATCTTTCTATGTCGCGCAACAAAAGATCAAAAGATCGCAGCCTTCGGCAGCTCCTACACTGGAATCGGCGTTCAATTCATAAGTATGTAACTCAGTCGACCAGGGTGCAGGCCATGACCACCGCATCTTCGCGCCCACCCACCGCCGGGTAATAATCCCGCCGACGGCCGATTTCATTAAACCCATACCGCTCATACAACCGAAACGCCGACCGGTTGCTGTCGCGCACTTCCAGAAAACATTCCCGCGCCTCGGCCCTGTAGGCGATCGACATCAAGTGCTCCAGCAGCGTCAGACCCAGGCCACGGCCCTGATTCTCCGGTTTGACGGTGATGTTCAGCAGATGCGCTTCATCGAGAATGATCTGCACCACACCATGACCGACCTGCTGCTGCCCTTCGAACATCAGCCAGATCTGGTACTTGCCCAGGCCATCGAGAAAAATCCCGCGGGTCCAGGGATGGCTATAGGCCGCGTATTCGATTTTCAGTACGGCGTCCAGGTCCGCCTCGGTCATCGGGCGGAACGATACAGCGTCACTCATTGGGTTCTTTCCAGCGCGCCATCAGCCGACGCATGGCTTGCCAGACATCAGCCTTACGCTGTGGCTCTTCCATTAATAATTCCAGACCCGGCAGGGCCCAGACCGGGCCCAGGCCGTCGACCTGGAGTTCACGGTTGAATGCCTCGGCATTCGCTTCACCGGCAAAACGTATCGCTGGCAGGCCGATCAGCCACAGGCAGACGCACGGGGCGTCTTCCAGGCGGGCCGAAAGAAATCCTTGCACGAAATCACGGGCGGCTTCCGGGCCCTGGTCCATAGTGCCCCGGGCCAGCAACGGCCAGCGCACCGGCTCGCCGATGATTTGCGGGCTGTCCGGCAGACCGGCGGCGCGCAGCATGTCCTTGAGCAGCAGATAGGCAGGATCGCGTGCCTGGAATGTTTCGCCTGTGGGTAACTCCACCAGCAACAGGCAGCGACCGGCCCGCAGCAATTGCAGGGCGAAACGTGGCGGCGGCACGACCGGCACCCTGATCGCGACCGGGGCGGCCGCTTCTTCGACCTTGGCGTTCGTGCGCGTGCTGGCCAACGATGGCCGAGGCACCTCGATCTTTACCCGTTCGGCAGGTTTGACCCGCAGTTCCACGGGCGGCTCAGCCACAGGAGCCGGCGCAACCGGGGCGACAACCAAGGGCTCGGGCGTTTCCAGGAGCTCGGGCCGCGAAGGCGCAGCAAAGGGCAATTCGGTGCGCGGCAGCCAGTTGACGACCTGCATGGCGGCCAAATAAGCGCGGCGACGGGACTCGATAAGCAAAGGTCGGCCACTTGTGGATAACTAAAGTGCAGGGATTCTACCGCCCTTCGCTCAAGATCGCCCGCGCTGTTGATCGATAGACTTCACCGATAGTCTTTCCACCTATGAAAAAAGGCGACAGCCCATCCCGAGAGTGATTTGCATTGGCCCCGATGCAGTACAATCGCGGCTTTCAATCGTCAGACAGCGGGCCATCCCGATGATCGAACCCAAGCGCGTCTTGCGCGCCCTCGCTGAACACTGGGCCCTTCTGGAGCCACTGTGCGAGCACTTCGACCAAGGCACCCTGAGCCTCAACGAATTGCGTTCACAGTTGGCCGCCCAGCAACTGGACAGTACACCGCAGGACATCACCAGCCTGCTGGACGTGTGGATTCGCCTCGACATTCTGGTTCCGGTGGCGAAAAGCCCGAACCGTTTCGAGCTCAACGCGCAGATTCACGATTTCCTCGCTTACCTGCGCCGTGAACACCGCTTGGGCCTGTGCCTGGAAATCGAAGCCTATCTGCGCCATCTCGAGCGTCTGGCCGGCTACATCCAGGACGCCTTCGACATCCGCGACGGCAACGACCTCGCACGCCAGCTGCGCCTGCTCGACATGCGCGTGCGGGACGTATTGAAGAAGCTCGCCAACGACGAACAGGCGCTGGTGGCCGTCGCCGAACGTGCCAAGACCAGCGACCGGCAGATTCCGCTGCGCCAGCGTTACGCTGAAGTGCTGGCGACCTGGGATGAATATGTCGAGCCGATGATCCAGTTGGTGAACGCCGACGGCGCCTTCGAACAAGGCGTGCGCAAGGTCGAAAACGTGCTGCTGAAGATGCTCACCGATCAGCAGCGTCTCGGACACCTGGTCGATGACGACATGCTGTTGCGCACCCACGCGCGCATCCTCGAAATGCAGACCAGCGCCCAGCTGACCCTGCGCCATGCCCGCGAACTCCTGCTGCCGCTGCGTGAAGAAGCCCGCCGGCACAATGCCGTGACCCGTGGCGCGGCGCTGGCCCTGGCGGCCATCCGGCGCAAAGGCATCGACGCGGTGCCACAAGCGGCGATGCCGATGTTCACCCGCCCGCAAAGCACCTTCCTCGGCAGCGCCAGTCAGGTCGAAGCCTACGTGTACGCCCTGGCCCGTTTCGAGCCGAAGCCGGCGCGCTTCCCCAAGGCCCACAACACGCAGAAAGGCGAAGTGCCGCGCGCGCCTCGCACGGTTCGGGAGATGCTCGAACGCTGCGAAGACGCCCTGCCGCTGCCGGACCTGATGACCTGGCTGCTGGAGCAGGAACCGGACGGCGCCACCGACGAATTGCTCTACTGGTTCTCGCGCCTGTCGCGGGAGAAACGCTTCAAACGCGAGCGCCTGGAACGTCGCGATTACCACACTCACGAGCATCAGGTCAGCCTGCGCTCCTTCGCCCTGCTCTCGGCCCGCGACGCCGCCGAGGATTCTGCGAGCACCCTCTATGCAAGTACTTCCCATGCACCTTGATCTATCCGAACTGTCTCAGCTGGCACCGATCTTTCGCGAGTTGTTCAAGGGCTACCACGTCAGCCGCCGCGATCCTGAGCTGTACGCGCAGCTGTCGAACTTCCAGGATCAGTACCGCACGCTGTTCAAGGCCTTGGGTTTTGAACTGGTCTGCGACACCCGTGGCTTCTATTATTTCGTCCCGGACCTCGCCGCGGCGGCGGTGAACAAGACCGCGCAACGCCTGGCGCTGTTCACCTTCATCCTGGTCGAACACCTGGCGGACCAGGGCCGCGACCCGGTCGCCGTGCTCGACGGTGGCAGCCTTGGTCGCGATGAACTGCCGTCGCTGCTGGAAAAATACCGCGACCTGTTCATCCAGGCCGAAGTGCAGACTGTCGAAGAGCTCGAAGAAAAAATCATGCGCCGCATGACCCAACTCGGTTTCGCCGGCGAAGAAAACGGCGTCTACCGGTTCCTGCCGCCGATGCATCGCTTCCTCGACGTTTGCCTGTCGGTGCAGCAGGACCGTGATCTGGCGGCCGCCCTGCACAGCGTGCTGCCATTGCCGGCACCGGTGCTGATCGACGACGACAGCGATGAACAGCTGCTGGAAACCGATGACCCGCTGGACCTCACTGACTTCGAGGAAGAACACGAAGAAGACGCCCTGGCACGCGCCATTGCCGAAGAACAGGAGACCGACGCATGAGCAAGGAACGCTACGGCATTCGCCGCTTTGCGCTTTTGAATACCGCCGGTTACAGCCTCGGCCTGTTCCCTCTGGAAGAGCCGCTGTCGGTTTACGGCGCGAACAACCTCGGTAAATCCGCCTCGATCAACGCGTTGCAGTTCCCGATTCTGGCGCGCATGTCGGACATGAGTTTCGGCAAGTACAGCCTGGAACAATCGCGGCGCTTCTACTTTGCCTCGGACACCAGCTACATTCTGGTCGAAGTCTCGTTGCCCCATGGCCCGCATGTGATCGGTGTCGTCGGTCGCGGCCCCGGGGGCGGTTTCGGTCACCAGTTCTTTGCCTACGCCGGCAAGCTGGACCTGGCCCATTACCAGAAAAACGACACCTGTCTGCGCCAGAAAGAGTTGTTCACCAACCTTGAGCGCGAAGGGCTGAAAGCTTACGAACTCAAACCCGATGAACTGCGTCGCTTGCTGGTCGGCGGTCACACCTCGATCCCCCTGGACCTGACGTTGATCCCGCTGCGCTCCACCAGCGAGCAAAGCCTGAAGACCTTCCGCGCCCTGTTCATCAACCTGTTGCACATGCGCGAAATCACCGCGGCCAAGCTCAAGCAGCTGTTCCTCGATGCCTTCGAACACAGCTTGCGTTCCGGCAGCGTCGATTACATTGCCGCCTGCGAAGAAGCCTTCCGCGATGTACGCCGCATGGAGCAGGACTACAACTCGCTGGTCGCGGCCGGCCCTTTGGTCGAGGCCTTGGCCAACGGAGTGAAACAACGGGACATCCTGCGCGGCAAACTGCACCGGATCTCGCCATTGCTCGATTCCCTGCTCGGCACCTGGTCGGACTACGCCGGTGCGCGCAAGGAAGAGCTGACGGTCCAGGCCGAGCACTACCGCAACGAGCAGGATGCCCTGCAAAACAATCAGCGCGGCGGCACTCAGGAACTGATGCGCCTGGAGCGGGAAATCGCCGGCATCCAGCGCTGGCTCGGCGAATTGTCGGTGCTCAAGCATCGCTTCGCCCTGGTCGATGACGTCAAAGTCCTTGAGCAGCAACTGCTCGCGGCCAAGGACGCGCACGATGAACTCGCCGGCGCACTGGCGCAGTCGCGACAGTTCAGTGCCGAAGACCTCGACGAGCGTCTGCGGGATCTGGAAAAACGCCTGAAGTCGGTCAGGCAGCAACTCGATCACGCCGACAACAACAGCTACGCCCGTCTGCGCGAAGAGTTCTCGCAACAGGACGTCGAACGTCTGATGCGCCTGTTCAACAGCGCCTTGTTCAGCCTGCCGCTGGGCGAGCATGGCATCACGCTGGATGAGGACGGTGCCTGGGTCAAATCCATGGAGCTGATCCTCGACGGCTTCAAGGGCGAGCACTTCGAAGTACCGGGCCTGTCCATTGATCTGTCGTCTATCGAACCTCCCGCCCTGCAGGCCCTGGCTGACCGCGCCGCGTTGCGCGATCAGAAAGAGCGTCTGGAAAAAGAACTCAAGCAGCTTAAAACCCAGGCCGCGGTGGCCACCGACCGTGCCGCGAGCAAGACCCAGACCGAAGCCCTGTACCGGCAAGTGCTGGATGCACAGAAAGCCCTGGAAGATTTCCGTCGCGCGCAAACCTTGAGCGCCGAAGAAGGCGACAAGCTGGAACAACTCGCGCAGATGGAAGCGGCGCAGGACGAGTTGAAGCGTTCCAGCGATGCCTTCACCGAGCGCGTCCAGCAACTCTCGGCCAAGTTGCAATTGGTTGGCCGGCAGATCGGCGACATGGAAGCCAAGCAACGCACCCTCGACGACGCCCTGCGCCGCCGTCAGCTGTTACCGGCCGACCTGCCGTTCGGCACGCCTTTCATGGACCCGGTCGACGATTCCATGGACAACCTGCTGCCGCTGCTCAACGACTATCAGGACAGCTGGCAGGGCCTGCTGCGCAGCGACGGTCAGATTGAGGCGCTCTACGCCCAGGTTCGCCTCAAGGGCGTGGCCAAGTTCGACAGCGAAGACGACATGGAACGTCGCCTGCGATTACTGATCAATGCCTACGCGCACCGCACCGACGAAGCCCTGACCCTCGGCAAGGCCCGCCGTGCGGCCGTTACTGACATCGCCCGGACCCTGCGCAATATCCGCAGCGATTACGACAGCCTCGAACACCAACTGGCGCTGTTCAACCGCGAGATCAACAAGCGTCAGGTGTCCAACCTGCAGAGCTTCCGCATCGTGCTCGCGCCGAACAAGGAAGCGCTCAAGCACATTGACCAGATCATCCACAGCGCCGGCCAGTATGAAGAGGGCGAAACCCTTTCGGTGTTCGACCTGAACCAGAGTGCCGATCAGGACAACAAGAACGAAGAAGCCAAGGAATACCTGGCGCGGCTGGTGGCGGCGAATCACAACCAGCTTGGCCTCAAGGACCTGTTTGAACTGGCATTCGAGATCACCAAGGTCAACGGATCGCCAGTGATTCACACCGACATCGATGGTGCGGCGTCCAACGGCACCACGATGACGATCAAGGCGCTGACCAACATGTACTTGTTGCTGCACTTGATGGACCGCGACCAGGCCGGTCGCGTGCGCCTGCCGTACTACCTCGACGAGGCGGCGGACATCGATGAGAAGAACCAGGCAGCGCTGCTGGAAACCAGCCTGCAACTGGGCTTCGTGCCGATTCTGGCCAGTGTGAAGCCGCAAGTCTGCGCCAGTGTTGCCATTGACCTGGAAGGTGGCAGCGGGCCGAACGGGATCTATATCGACGAGGCGGACTGGAAGTACATTCGTCGGCATGATGAGGTGAAACCAGCGGTCAATGTCGAAGCCGATGAACCGGAGCTGGATGCGGTCTGATCTGCGTTAGCTGATGGCATTAAAAAGGCCGCGATCCAATGGATCGCGGCCTTTTTATTTGGGTACATTCTCGAGGTTTTCAGTGCGTTTGAGGGCCTCTTCGCGGGCAAGCCCGCTCCTACAGTGATCGATGTCGTACACAAAATCTGTGCTCAATACATAACCTGTGGGAGCGGGCTTGCCCGCGAAGGCGTCCTCCCAGAGGCCCAATGAACCTGGATTACTTGCCGATCGCGATCTTCGGCGCCCAGGTCAGCCATTCCTCTTCAAACTTGTCGAACAACGGGAACGTCTGCTCAGGTCGCGCCGGACTGCCCATGCGTTCCCCATCCGGCGTGGCAAAGGCGATACCGCCCTGAATCAGCGTCTCCAGCGATTCGGTGCGCATCGTCGCGCCTTTGAACAAGCCGTAGTCGAATCCAAAGCCACTGGAGTTCCAGAAACGCGTACCGCTGCGCACCAAGGGTGCATATTTCGGTTCGATCAAAATGCGCACCAACACCCGATCAGCGGTCTGGCCCAGCTCATACCCTGTCACCTTGCCCACGGTGATTTCACGGTACGTCACCGGCACCCCGGTTTTCAGCGAACCACGGCGGGCAGCGCTCAAGACCAGGCTCAAACCGGCTTCCTGTCGGGCGGTTTCCGGCGGATTGGCCAGGGCCACGAAGTTCTTTTGCGGCCCCAGGTTTTTCGCCGCCGGCTGCACTTCGATGTACTGCCCGGTGACCAGGGTTTCGAGATTGGACGTCTTGATCAGGCCCAGTTCAGGCTTGACCACCCAGAACTGACTGCCTGCCCGGGCAATACGCTCCGGCACTTCAGTAATGCGCGCCGTCAGCAGCACCGATTGCAGGTCATCGCTGAGGTCGACGTCTTCAATCTTGCCGACATCCAGGCCTTTGAAACGAATCGGCGTGCCGCTGCGCAAGCCATCGGCGCGCTCCACCTTGATCGTGACCACAGTGCCTTTTTCATTGGCATCTTCACGATTGGCGTGCAGACGGAACCGCGGAATCCGCTTCTGCAATGGCGCTGTTGCCAGCGGCGTCTCGAAGGCGATGCCGCCAGCCATCAGGCTCTGCAGCGATTCACTCTTGACCTGGATTCCGCCGGTCAGCCCACCCGTGAGCGTAATGCCGCTGGCATTCCAGAACCGGGTCGACGCGTTGACCAGGCCTTCATATTCCTTCTCGATGTGTACGCCGATCACCAACTGTTTTTTGGTCCGCGAGAACTGATAGCTCTGGACCGAACCGACCTTGACCTGTTTGTAGAGAATCGGGCTACCGACATCCAGCGAACCCAGGTTATCGGTGAACAGCACCAGGTGCAGCCCCGGCGAACGCAGGTCCAGCGGCGGCGCCTTGGGCCGTGCCACGAACTCGCGTTGCGGTGCGGCGCCCTTGTCGCCGGGGCGTACGGCGATGTAGTTGCCTTTGACCAAGGCTTCCAGGCCGGTAATACCGGCGAGGGAGATCGACGGCTTGACCACCCAGAACTGAGTGCCGTCTACCAGGTAGTCCTCGGCCAGGGGATCGAGGGTCAACTCGGCACTGGCGGCGGACAGATCCGGATCGATCTTCAGCGCTTTCAGCGTGCCGACCTGAATGCCTTTGTACATCACGGGCGTGCGACCGGCCTGCAGGCCCTCGAAGTCACTGAGTTTGACCTTGACCCGAATTCCGGCGGCCGCGGCATCGAAGTCTTCGTAGAGACGGAACGGCAAGCTTGGATCGGTGGCCGGGCTGTCCTTGCGATTCTCCGGCGTGGCGAACGCGATACCGCCGGCGACGATGCTGGCAAGGGACTCGCTGCGCACCTTCACGCCCGACAGGTTGGCGTCGATGCTGATGCCGCTGGCATTCCAGAAGCGCGTGTGTTTGCGTACCAGCTTGGCGTAGGTGGGTTCGATAAAGACTTTGAGTTCAACGGTGCCCTGATCCTCGGACAGCAGGTAGCTTTTGATCTGCCCGACCCTGATCTGCTTGTAGAACACCGGGCTGCCGCGGTTCAGCGAGCCGAGACGATCAGCCTTGATGGTCAGGTGCAGACCGGGCTGCGCGTCGGACAGCGGCGGTTCTTCGGCCAGCGCCTTGAACTTGCGAGCCGGTTCGCCTTCACCCGGGCTGATCGCGACGTAGTTACCCGACACCAGGGTTTCCAGGCCGGTGATGCCGGCCAGGGTCACGCTTGGCTTGACCAGCCAGAAGCGCGTGCTGGTCCTGAGGTATTGCTCGACGTCCTTGTTCATCTCGACGGTGGCGATGACGCCCTTGGAGGCGCCTTCGTCGTCGAGTTTGAGGGTTTTTACCTTACCGACGGACATGCCTTTGTAGACGACCTCGGTCTTGTTGGCCTGGATGCCTTCACCACTTTCGAAACGCACCTGAATCTCGATGCCGGTCTCGTTGTAGGCACGCCAGCCAAGCCAGCCGCCGATGATCAAGGCGATCAGGGGCAACACCCAGATAGCGGACCAGTTCGAGGCCGGTCGGGTTTTCGCTGTAGGCAAATCAGTCATGGTCGTCATCCGACTCCGTGTTATCCCAAATCAGTCGGGGATCGAAAGTAACGGCGGCAAGCATCGTCAGAATCACCACACTGGCGAACGCGATGGCGCCAAGATTGGCTTCGATGCTGGCAAGCCGTCCGAAATTCACAACCGCCACCAGGATGGCGATCACAAAGATGTCCAGCATCGACCAGCGGCCGATGAACTCGATAAAGCGGTACATCCAGATCCGTTGACGGGCCGATAGCGGCTGGCGGCGCTGCACCGAAAACAACAGCAGCGCGATGCCCACCAACTTGAACGTCGGTACCAGAATGCTGGCGATAAACACCACCGCCGCAATTGGAATCATCCCGTGCTGAACCAGTTGGATCACACCGGACATGATGGTACTGGGGTCGCCCTTGCCCAGGGAGCTGACGGTCATGATCGGGAGTACGTTGGCCGGGATGTAGAGCACCGCCGCGGTAATCAGCAGCGCCCAGGTGCGCACCACACTGTTCGGGCGGCGGGCGTGAACCAGCGCACCACAACGGGTGCAGGCCTGCTCGTCGGTGTCAGCTTCCTGCTTGTTCAATTCATGGCATTCGGCGCAAATCAGAATGCCCGCATCAATCGCCCGCATGGGCATCCTCTCCTGATAAAGCCTGCCAGATCTGATGGGGCGACATCACCACCTCCAACCAGACCTGGATCAACAACATACCGATAAAGCACGCCAGGCCAAGGCCGACGGTAACGGCTGCCATATCTGCCAGCTTGACGATCGCCACCAGCACGCCCATGAGGTAGACCTCAAGCATTCCCCAATCGCGTAGATGGTGATAAATGCGGTAGATCAACAAGCCGTAGCTGCGTCCGACATCAAAACGAATACTGAGCAATACGGCCAGTTGGCAGAGCAGCTTGAGCAAGGGGATCCCCATGCTGCTCAGGAACACAATCACCGAAACACTCTGCATGCCGGAATCAAAAAGACCGACAACGCCACTCCAGACCGTATCGTTCGACGATTGTCCGAGTAGATTGAGCTGCATGATGGGTAAAAAGTTCGCCGGGACAAACAACAACAGCGCGGCGATGACCAAAGCCAGACTGCGCTGTACAACGTTGTGCCGATGGGCGTAGAGCTCGTAACCACAGCGAGGGCACAGGGCTTTCTCGCCATGGTCGAGTTCGGGCTTGCGCATCAGCAAGTCGCACTCGTGACAGGCCACCAAGTCGTCCAGCGGTAATTCTGACAGCCCGGGGGCGTCAACCGAATCTGGCATAAAGGCTCTGGCTCCGAAAAAGTTGGACCTATTCTAGTGTTCTGAAACGAAAATAACTGCGCAAATTTGTACTGGCGGATTTCGCTTTATTCCAGGCAAAAACAAAACCCCTACCTGCATGCGCAGATAGGGGTTTCGGAATTTAATCTTGACGATGACCTACTCTCACATGGGGAAACCCCACACTACCATCGGCGATGCATCGTTTCACTGCTGAGTTCGGGATGGGATCAGGTGGTTCCAATGCTCTATGGTCGTCAAGAAATTCGGGTACCGAGTCGCGGCCTGATGGCCTCGCTTCAGCAAAGTGGGTATGTGATAGTTTTCGGTGTTTTGTGAGATCGAACTTTCGGTTCGTTTCGTCTTCACACACCGCAATCTGGTGCCTTTTCAGGCTCACAAATTGCTTGGGTGTTATATGGTCAAGCCTCACGGGCAATTAGTATTGGTTAGCTCAACGCCTCACAGCGCTTACACACCCAACCTATCAACGTCGTAGTCTTCGACGGCCCTTCAGGGGACTCAAGGTCCCAGTGAGATCTCATCTTGAGGCTAGTTTCCCGCTTAGATGCTTTCAGCGGTTATCTATTCCGAACATAGCTACCCGGCAATGCCACTGGCGTGACAACCGGAACACCAGAGGTTCGTCCACTCCGGTCCTCTCGTACTAGGAGCAGCCCCTCTCAAATCTCAAACGTCCACGGCAGATAGGGACCGAACTGTCTCACGACGTTCTAAACCCAGCTCGCGTACCACTTTAAATGGCGAACAGCCATACCCTTGGGACCGGCTTCAGCCCCAGGATGTGATGAGCCGACATCGAGGTGCCAAACACCGCCGTCGATATGAACTCTTGGGCGGTATCAGCCTGTTATCCCCGGAGTACCTTTTATCCGTTGAGCGATGGCCCTTCCATACAGAACCACCGGATCACTAAGACCTACTTTCGTACCTGCTCGACGTGTCTGTCTCGCAGTCAAGCGCGCTTTTGCCTTTATACTCTACGACCGATTTCCGACCGGTCTGAGCGCACCTTCGTACTCCTCCGTTACTCTTTAGGAGGAGACCGCCCCAGTCAAACTACCCACCATACACTGTCCTCGATCCGGATAACGGACCTGAGTTAGAACCTCAAAGTTGCCAGGGTGGTATTTCAAGGTTGGCTCCACGCGAACTGGCGTCCACGCTTCAAAGCCTCCCACCTATCCTACACAAGCAAATTCAAAGTCCAGTGCAAAGCTATAGTAAAGGTTCACGGGGTCTTTCCGTCTAGCCGCGGATACACTGCATCTTCACAGCGATTTCAATTTCACTGAGTCTCGGGTGGAGACAGCGCCGCCATCGTTACGCCATTCGTGCAGGTCGGAACTTACCCGACAAGGAATTTCGCTACCTTAGGACCGTTATAGTTACGGCCGCCGTTTACCGGGGCTTCGATCAAGAGCTTCGCGTTAGCTAACCCCATCAATTAACCTTCCGGCACCGGGCAGGCGTCACACCCTATACGTCCACTTTCGTGTTTGCAGAGTGCTGTGTTTTTAATAAACAGTCGCAGCGGCCTGGTATCTTCGACCGGCATGGGCTTACGCAGTAAATGCTTCACCCTCACCGGCGCACCTTCTCCCGAAGTTACGGTGCCATTTTGCCTAGTTCCTTCACCCGAGTTCTCTCAAGCGCCTTGGTATTCTCTACCCAACCACCTGTGTCGGTTTGGGGTACGGTTCCTGGTTACCTGAAGCTTAGAAGCTTTTCTTGGAAGCATGGCATCAACCACTTCGTGTTCTAAAAGAACACTCGTCATCAGCTCTCGGCCTTAGAATCCCGGATTTACCTAAGATTCCAGCCTACCACCTTAAACTTGGACAACCAACGCCAAGCTGGCCTAGCCTTCTCCGTCCCTCCATCGCAATAACCAGAAGTACAGGAATATTAACCTGTTTTCCATCGACTACGCTTTTCAGCCTCGCCTTAGGGACCGACTAACCCTGCGTCGATTAACGTTGCGCAGGAAACCTTGGTCTTTCGGCGTGGGTGTTTTTCACACCCATTGTCGTTACTCATGTCAGCATTCGCACTTCTGATACCTCCAGCAAGCTTCTCAACTCACCTTCACAGGCTTACAGAACGCTCCTCTACCGCATCACCTAAGTGATACCCGTAGCTTCGGTGTATGGTTTGAGCCCCGTTACATCTTCCGCGCAGGCCGACTCGACTAGTGAGCTATTACGCTTTCTTTAAAGGGTGGCTGCTTCTAAGCCAACCTCCTAGCTGTCTAAGCCTTCCCACATCGTTTCCCACTTAACCATAACTTTGGGACCTTAGCTGACGGTCTGGGTTGTTTCCCTTTTCACGACGGACGTTAGCACCCGCCGTGTGTCTCCCATGCTCGGCACTTGTAGGTATTCGGAGTTTGCATCGGTTTGGTAAGTCGGGATGACCCCCTAGCCGAAACAGTGCTCTACCCCCTACAGTGATACATGAGGCGCTACCTAAATAGCTTTCGAGGAGAACCAGCTATCTCCGAGCTTGATTAGCCTTTCACTCCGATCCACAGGTCATCCGCTAACTTTTCAACGGTAGTCGGTTCGGTCCTCCAGTTAGTGTTACCCAACCTTCAACCTGCCCATGGATAGATCGCCCGGTTTCGGGTCTATTCCCAGCGACTAGACGCCCTATTAAGACTCGCTTTCGCTACGCCTCCCCTATTCGGTTAAGCTCGCCACTGAAAATAAGTCGCTGACCCATTATACAAAAGGTACGCAGTCACCCAACAAAGTGGGCTCCCACTGCTTGTACGCATACGGTTTCAGGATCTATTTCACTCCCCTCTCCGGGGTTCTTTTCGCCTTTCCCTCACGGTACTAGTTCACTATCGGTCAGTCAGTAGTATTTAGCCTTGGAGGATGGTCCCCCCATATTCAGACAAAGTTTCTCGTGCTCCGTCCTACTCGATTTCATGACTAAGAGATTTTCGCGTACAGGGCTATCACCCACTATGGCCGTACTTTCCAGAACGTTCCGCTAATCTCAAAGCCACTTAAGGGCTAGTCCCCGTTCGCTCGCCACTACTAAGGGAATCTCGGTTGATTTCTTTTCCTCAGGGTACTTAGATGTTTCAGTTCCCCTGGTTCGCTTCTTAAGCCTATGTATTCAGCTTAAGATACCTAACTTATGTTAGGTGGGTTCCCCCATTCAGACATCTCCGGATCAAAGTCTGTTTGCCGACTCCCCGAAGCTTTTCGCAGGCTACCACGTCTTTCATCGCCTCTGACTGCCAAGGCATCCACCGTATGCGCTTCTTCACTTGACCATATAACCCCAAGCAATCTGGTTATACTGTGAAGACGACATTCGCCGAAAATTCGATAATACTCAATTAAGAGCAACTCACAAATTTTACCTTAGCCTGATCCAACACCAGTGAAAGTGTTGTTCAGTCTATCTTTCTATCACATACCCAAATTTTTAAAGAACGATCTAATCAAAGACTAGAAATCAACATTTAGCCTTCATACGAAGGAAATGCTCATTTCTAAGCTTTCAACAAACAGAAGCAGTAGTGGTGGAGCCAAACGGGATCGAACCGTTGACCTCCTGCGTGCAAGGCAGGCGCTCTCCCAGCTGAGCTATGGCCCCGTATTTCTACAGGCGTTTCCCACACAAGCAAAATTGGTGGGTCTGGGCAGATTCGAACTGCCGACCTCACCCTTATCAGGGGTGCGCTCTAACCAACTGAGCTACAGACCCAATTTCGAGCTACTCAGGCCGACCTCACCCTGCTCTTTACCACAAAGCATGGGGTGCGCTCTAACCAACTAAGCTACAACCTGATTACGGGCTGCTTCTAAATCGTCTTCTTCAATGAATCAAGCAATTCGTGTGGGAACTTATGGAGCAGCTGATGTCGTCGATTAAGGAGGTGATCCAGCCGCAGGTTCCCCTACGGCTACCTTGTTACGACTTCACCCCAGTCATGAATCACACCGTGGTAACCGTCCTCCCGAAGGTTAGACTAGCTACTTCTGGTGCAACCCACTCCCATGGTGTGACGGGCGGTGTGTACAAGGCCCGGGAACGTATTCACCGCGACATTCTGATTCGCGATTACTAGCGATTCCGACTTCACGCAGTCGAGTTGCAGACTGCGATCCGGACTACGATCGGTTTTCTGGGATTAGCTCCACCTCGCGGCTTGGCAACCCTCTGTACCGACCATTGTAGCACGTGTGTAGCCCAGGCCGTAAGGGCCATGATGACTTGACGTCATCCCCACCTTCCTCCGGTTTGTCACCGGCAGTCTCCTTAGAGTGCCCACCATGACGTGCTGGTAACTAAGGACAAGGGTTGCGCTCGTTACGGGACTTAACCCAACATCTCACGACACGAGCTGACGACAGCCATGCAGCACCTGTCTCAATGTTCCCGAAGGCACCAATCCATCTCTGGAAAGTTCATTGGATGTCAAGGCCTGGTAAGGTTCTTCGCGTTGCTTCGAATTAAACCACATGCTCCACCGCTTGTGCGGGCCCCCGTCAATTCATTTGAGTTTTAACCTTGCGGCCGTACTCCCCAGGCGGTCAACTTAATGCGTTAGCTGCGCCACTAAGAGCTCAAGGCTCCCAACGGCTAGTTGACATCGTTTACGGCGTGGACTACCAGGGTATCTAATCCTGTTTGCTCCCCACGCTTTCGCACCTCAGTGTCAGTATCAGTCCAGGTGGTCGCCTTCGCCACTGGTGTTCCTTCCTATATCTACGCATTTCACCGCTACACAGGAAATTCCACCACCCTCTACCATACTCTAGCTTGTCAGTTTTGAATGCAGTTCCCAGGTTGAGCCCGGGGATTTCACATCCAACTTAACAAACCACCTACGCGCGCTTTACGCCCAGTAATTCCGATTAACGCTTGCACCCTCTGTATTACCGCGGCTGCTGGCACAGAGTTAGCCGGTGCTTATTCTGTCGGTAACGTCAAGACAGCAACGTATTAGGTAACTGCCCTTCCTCCCAACTTAAAGTGCTTTACAATCCGAAGACCTTCTTCACACACGCGGCATGGCTGGATCAGGCTTTCGCCCATTGTCCAATATTCCCCACTGCTGCCTCCCGTAGGAGTCTGGACCGTGTCTCAGTTCCAGTGTGACTGATCATCCTCTCAGACCAGTTACGGATCGTCGCCTTGGTGAGCCATTACCTCACCAACTAGCTAATCCGACCTAGGCTCATCTGATAGCGCAAGGCCCGAAGGTCCCCTGCTTTCTCCCGTAGGACGTATGCGGTATTAGCGTCCGTTTCCGAGCGTTATCCCCCACTACCAGGCAGATTCCTAGGCATTACTCACCCGTCCGCCGCTCTCAAGAGAAGCAAGCTTCTCTCTACCGCTCGACTTGCATGTGTTAGGCCTGCCGCCAGCGTTCAATCTGAGCCATGATCAAACTCTTCAGTTCAAACATCTTTGGGTTTTTAAGAAACCCTAAACTTGGCTCAGCAATCGTTGGTTACATCTTTGATTTCTCGCGGAGTAACTTGTGATGCTGATAATCTTGTTGACTATCAGTCTGACTCCACAAGCACCCACACGAATTGCTTGATTCAGTTGTTAAAGAGCGGTTGGTTAAGAACTTTCGTCTCAACCGAGGCGCGCATTCTACGCTTTCCTCTGCTGCTGTCAAGCGGTTATTTTCAGAAGTTTTCAAAGTTTCGCTTGGAAATCCTCAACAACTTCAACCACTTGCGCTTCCGATCTCTCGTCAGCGGGAGGCGAATTCTACAGCGTTACTCGCTGCTGTCAACACCTCTTTTTCTCCGCTTTCGACCGAGAAGATCGAACCGCTAAAAGAGCCAAACATCACCGCTCTTTCAACTCCTTCTGGGCTTCGATGAACTGAAGCAACTCGCTGCCGAAAACTGCGTAACTCTTTGTTTACCAAGGAGTTTCCCGTTTCGACTGCGCCGGAAGTGGGGCGAATTATAGACTTCCAGAATCTGCCGTCAACCTTTAATTACGCCTTTCGCGCAGAAGGTGTCTTTTTAGCGATTAATCGTGGAATTCGACGGGCTACGGGCGGCAACCGCAGCACTAATAGCAGTACACCTATAGAGGCATAGATCGCCCACTCCTTCAGGTCGGCGCGCACGATCCATAACATATGCAGCAAACCAAGCCCGAGAATCACATAGACCAGCCGATGCAGTTTCTTCCAGCGCGCCCCCAAGCGCCGCTGACTGTAACGATTGGAGGTCACCGCCAACGCCAGCAAGCAGAGAAAGCCCAGCGCCCCGACAATAATGTACGGCCGCTTGCGCAACTCGACACCCAGCTGCGACCAATCGAAGCCGAGGATGAACGCCGTATAACCACTCAGATGCAGCACTACGTAGGCGAAACACCACAACCCCAGCTGTCGCCGAACAGCAATCCACCCCGCCCAACCCGTGAGTTTCTGCAGCGGCGTCATGCTCAAGGTTATCAGCAGCAACACCAGCGTCCCCAAACCTAGCCGGTCAACCAGCACCTTGCCTGGATCAGGCCCCAGCACATCCTCCCACGCCTGATACAACCAAAGCAGTGGCCACACCGCGGCGGCGATGAAGACCCCGATTCGCCAGAACGGATATCGCATCAGTAGTTTTTCCGTAGATCGAGCCCTGTATATAAAGAAGCGACTTCATCCGAGTAGCCGTTGAACATCTGCGTGTCACGCACATTGGGCTTGAACAGACCACTCGGCAACCGCCTTTCACGGGCCTGGGTCCAGCGCGGGTGATCGACCGTGGGATTCACGTTCGCATAGAAGCCATATTCATCCGAGGCAATGCTCTGCCAGGTGGTTTTTGGCTGCTCGCTCACCAGACTGATCCGCACGATGGATTTGATGCTCTTGAAGCCGTACTTCCACGGCACCACCAGACGCAGTGGCGCGCCGTTCTGGTTAGGCAATTCACGCCCATACATGCCCACTGCAAGAATGGCCAAAGGATTCATTGCCTCATCCAGTCGCAACCCTTCTACATAAGGCCAGTCGATCAAAGCAAAACCAGAACGCTGCCCCGGCATGGTCTTGGGGTCCTGCAGGGTTTCGAAACGAATAAACCTGGCGCTGGAGGTCGGCTCGACTTCCTTGAGCAACGCCGAGATGGGAAAGCCGATCCACGGGATGACCATCGACCAGGCTTCCACACAGCGAAGACGGTAAATGCGCTCTTCCAGCTGATAGGGCTTCATGAAGTCCTCCAGCGCATACCGTCCCGGCTTACCCACCTCGCCGTCCACCACCACACTCCACGGCTCGGTCTTCAACGCACCGGCGTTCGCCGCCGGATCACCTTTATCGGTGCCGAACTCGTAGAAATTATTGTAGTGGGTTGCATCCTTGAACGGCGTGACGGCCTCATCCTTGACGTTCACCGCCCCCCACTGGGTAGCGGGAAGCTTTTCGGCAAACCAGGATGGCGCCTTGCCAGGCTCTACGCCTGGATAACGCGCGGCATCGGCGGCGCTCGCCCACCGTGGCAGGCTGCTCACAGCCAGACCGGCGACGGCAGCAGTCAGCACATTGCGTCGAGAGAGATAGAAGGGTTCGGGCGTGACGTCCGACTCATGACAGTCAGACGCCTTGGGGACTTTGATCAGCATGACAACTCCGCAGCATTGGAGAACCTATGCACCAATAGACTGCAGAGTATGGGGGAAATTACAGAGTCTTGTGCCGACGAAGTCGTAACAGATATTGCACCGGACCAGAGGCTGCATAGGCGAGGAAAACCAGCAGCAGAATGCGCGGCGGATCACTGAACACGACGGCAAACACCAGGACCACGGCGAGAATCGCCACGAACGGCACACGCCCCTTCAAGTCCAGCTCCTTGAAGCTGTTGTACTTGATGTTGCTGACCATCAGCATGCCCGCGGCCGCGACCATCAACGCCACCAGGAAGGACATCTTGGAACCCTGGATGCCGTAGTCGCTGAACGCCCAGACGATACCCGCGACCACACCCGCGGCAGCCGGACTGGCCAGGCCGATGAAGTAGCGTTTGTCCGCGGTGCCGACCTGGGTGTTGAAACGCGCCAGGCGCAAGGCTGCGCCTGCGACATAGATGAACGCAACCATCCAGCCGACCTTCCCCATGTCGCCCAAGGCCCAGCCGAATGCCAGCAACGCCGGCGCGACACCAAAGGCAACCATGTCCGACAGCGAATCGTACTCGGCACCGAAAGCGCTCTGGGTATTGGTCATCCGGGCAACGCGACCGTCGAGGCCGTCGAGCACCATGGCGACGAAAATCGCGATCGCGGCAAAGCCAAAATACTTGCTCGCGCCGAGGGTGTCACCGGCACTCAAGGCGCTCTGGGCGCTCATCGAGTTGATGATGGAATAAAACCCTGCGAACAGGTTCGCAGTGGTGAACAGATTCGGCAGAAGATAGATACCACGATGCCGGACTTTACGGCCTTCAGCGTCATGCCCTTCCTCGATATGTTCATCGATGGGCAGCAGGCTTTCGGCGTCAGAAGCCTGGTGTGGCTCTTCGGGACGTTCGCTCATGGACATTACCTTGCAACAGGGTGGAGAGTTTTGACAGGCGTCCGGGACGAGGGTTCGGCCGCAAACGATGCAGCTTTATACCAGAACCGGACCCCCAAACGAAAAAACGCGGCCTAGGCCGCGTTTTCCGTACAAGTGCGCGACTTAGTTTTTGGCTTTGTCGACGATCTTGTTGGCACCGATCCACGGCATCATGGAGCGCAGTTGCTCGCCGATGATTTCGATACCGTGAGCGGCGTTGTTACGACGCTTGGCGGTCATCGAAGGATAGCCGGTAGCGCCTTCGCTGATGAACATCTTGGCGTATTCGCCGTCCTGAATACGTTTCAGGGCGTTGCGCATGGCCTGACGGGATTCGGCGTTGATCACTTCCGGACCGGTCACGTACTCGCCGTACTCGGCGTTGTTGGAGATCGAGTAGTTCATGTTGGCGATACCGCCTTCGTACATGAGGTCAACGATCAGCTTCAGTTCGTGCAGGCATTCGAAGTAGGCCATTTCCGGCGCGTAGCCAGCTTCAACCAGGGTTTCGAAACCGGCTTTTACCAGTTCAACGGTACCGCCACACAGAACGGCTTGTTCGCCGAACAGGTCGGTTTCGGTCTCGTCCTTGAAGGTGGTTTCGATGATACCGGTACGACCGCCACCAACGCCGGCGGCGTAGGACAGTGCAACGTTCTTGGCGTTGCCCGAAGCATCCTGGTAGATAGCGATCAGGTCAGGGATACCGCCGCCTTTGACGAACTCGGAACGCACGGTGTGGCCCGGTGCTTTCGGCGCGATCATGATCACGTCGAGGTCGGCGCGCGGAACAACCTGGTTGTAGTGGATCGCGAAGCCGTGGGAGAAGGCCAGGGTGGCGCCTTGCTTGATGTTCGGCTCGATTTCGTTCTTGTACAGCGCGGACTGGAACTCGTCCGGGGTCAGGATCATGACCAGGTCGGCAGCGGCTACGGCGGAAGCAACGTCGGTCACTTTCAGGCCATGAGCTTCGGCTTTGGCAACAGTGGCCGAACCTTTACGCAAGCCAACAGTCACGTCAACGCCGGAGTCTTTCAGGTTGCACGCTTGAGCGTGGCCCTGGGAGCCGTAACCAATGATGGCAACTTTCTTGCCCTGGATGATCGACAGGTCGCAGTCTTTTTCGTAATAAACTTTCATGAAATTCCCCTATATATCCAGGCCGTTCAGGCCATTCGCTAATTTGGTTTAGATGCTGAGTACTTTGTCGCCGCGGGCAATACCGGTTACGCCGCTACGGACGGTTTCCAGGATCGAGGCGGTGCCAATGGACTGAATGAAGCTGTCGAGCTTGTCGCTGGTACCGGTCAATTGAACGGTATACACGCTGGCACTGACATCGACGATCTGTCCACGATAAATATCGGTGGTGCGCTTGATCTCGGCGCGCTGGGCGCCGGTGGCCTTGACTTTGACCAGCATCAGTTCGCGCTCGATGTGAGCACTTTCCGACAGATCGACCAGTTTGACCACTTCGATCAGCTTGTTCAGGTTCTTGGTGATCTGCTCGATGACTTCATCGTGACCTACCGTGGTCAGCGTCAGACGCGACAGGGTCGGGTCTTCGGTGGGCGCCACGGTCAGGCTTTCGATGTTGTAGTTGCGCTGCGAGAACAGGCCGACTACACGAGACAGAGCGCCCGGTTCGTTTTCCAGAAGCAAGGAAATAATGTGCCGCATGATTAAGTACGCTCCGTCTTGCTCAGCCACATATCGCGCATGGAGCCGTCTTTGATCTGCATCGGGTAGACGTGCTCGCTGGTATCAACCGAAACATCGATGATCACCAGACGATCTTTCATGGCGAACGCTTCTTCCATCTTCGACTTCAGATCTTTCGACTCGGTGATGCGCACGCCGACGTGACCGTAAGCTTCTGCGAGTTTGACGAAGTCAGGCAACGATTCCATGTATGAGTGCGAGTGGCGGCTGCCATAACTCATGTCCTGCCACTGGCGAACCATGCCCAGCACACCGTTGTTCAGGATGACGATCTTCACCGGCAAACCGTATTGCAGGCAGGTGGAGAGCTCCTGGATGTTCATCTGGATGCTGCCCTCGCCTGTTACGCAGACTACGTCGGCATCCGGGAAGCTCAACTTGATGCCCATGGCCGCCGGAAAACCGAAGCCCATGGTGCCCAGGCCACCGGAGTTGATCCAGCGGTTTGGCTTGTTGAACTTGTAGTACTGCGCAGCGAACATCTGGTGCTGGCCCACGTCCGAGGCAACAAAGGCATCGCCCTTGGTCACTTCGCACAGGGTTTCGACCACGGTCTGGGGCTTGATGACGCTGCCGTCTCCCTTGTCGTAAGGGAACAGGCCGCGATCACCGCGCCATTCATCAACCTGCTTCCACCAACTGGCAACGGACTCCTTGTTCGGGGTCTCGCCGATTTCCTTGAGGATCGCGACCATTTCGGTCAGGACGCTTTCGACCGGACCAACGATAGGCACGTCGGCCTTGATGGTCTTGGAGATCGAAGCCGGGTCGATGTCGATATGGATGATCTTGGCGTTCGGGCAGAACTTCGCCGGGCCGTTGATCACACGGTCATCGAAACGTGCACCGACTGCCAGGATCACATCGGCGTGATGCATCGCCAGGTTAGCGGTGTAGCTGCCATGCATGCCGAGCATGCCAATGAACTGACGGTCGGTGCCCGGGTAGGCACCCAGGCCCATCAGGGTATTGGTCACGGGCAGGTTGAGCAACTTCGCCAATTCGGTCAGTGGCGCGGAGCCACCACCGAGGATCACGCCGCCGCCTGCGTACATCACAGGACGCTTGGCCGCCAGGAGCATTTCGGCTGCCTTGCGGATTTGCCCGGAGTGTCCGCGAACGGCCGGGCTGTAGGAGCGCAGCTTGGCTTTCTTCGGGAAGATGTATTCGAACTTCTCGGCCGGGTTGGTCATGTCTTTCGGAATATCGACAACGACCGGACCAGGACGACCGGATTGCGCCAGGTAGAACGCTTTCTTCATGACTTCCGGGATTTCCGAAGCGTGCTTGATCATGAAGCTGTGCTTCACGATCGGCCGGGAGATACCGATCATGTCGGTTTCCTGGAACGCATCGGTGCCTACCATGGTGCTAGGCACCTGGCCGGAAATGATCACCATCGGAATGGAGTCCATGTAGGCCGTGGCAATACCGGTGATGGCGTTGGTTGCGCCCGGGCCCGAGGTCACAAGTACCACGCCGGCTTTACCGGTGGCACGGGCATAGCCGTCAGCCATATGGGTCGCAGCCTGCTCATGACGAACCAGGATGTGGGTCACTTCCGGTTCTTTGAACAGGGCATCGTAGACATGAAGAAGAGCACCACCCGGGTACCCGTAGATGTACTTGACGCCTTCGTCACGCAAAAAGCGGACGAGCATCTCACCGCCAGATAAAAGCTCCACGTTGTTCACCTCTAAAACGCCAGAATACCGCCCACATGAAAGAGGACGGGTCTTAATAGGTTTACTTCTCGGCAGAGCATGAGCGACGGTGGTCGCCGACTACGTCAGCACTGACTGAGCAAGTATTGGGATCGTCCCAAGTGTTGCGGGGCTTTCCCACCCAGCGCGAGGTAACGCGTTGCGGGTGTAACAGGTCGGCGCGGATGTGCGCCTCATGATCTGCCGAGTGGGTCTGCTTCTGGCAGTCCCTCTACAGCGGACTTTGGATTCTTCTGTTTCGTCCCCTGCAAGTCAAGTCGTCTATGTGCTTTATTGAACCAAGTACATGAGAAAGCAAGAAAAAACCGCTAAACAGCCACTGTGTTAGCTTCAATTGCGCAACCCAAGACAAGGAAATGGCATGCGAACGTTTTTCCTGGCCATCGGCCTGCTGCTCGGCGTGAGCCCTTTGTGCATGGCCGGACAGATCTACAAATGGGTCGACGCCCAGGGCGTTACTCATTTCGGTGCGCAACCACCCCAGGGCCAGGAAGCCACCCGCGTGGTCACCCCCAGCGTACCGGCCGGCAAGCCGTCCACATTGCCGAGCAGCGACGCGATCGGCGATCAGCAGGCCATCGACAAGACAGTGAAAAAGCAGGTCGCCGAGCAGCAGGCGCAGCTCAAAGCGTTCTGCGAGCAGGCGCGGACCAACCTCGCTCAATTGCAGAACAATCCACGACTACGGGAAGAGATCGACGGCGAGATGCGCCGCCTGACCGATGAGACACGTCAGGAGCGCATTACCGAGGCACAGAAACAGATTGAGCAGAACTGCCAATAACACCTGTACCACCACCCTGTAGGAGCTGGCTTGCCAGCGAAAGCGGTCTATCAGTCAACATCATCGTTGAATCTGATGGCCTCTTCGCTGGCAAGCCAGCTCCTACAGGGTAGGCGTTAGCGGGAGGCGGTGATCAGCAGGTCGAACTCTTTGAGCAAGACCTGCAATTGCCGGTCCCTGCCCTGGACATTGCGGGCGGCGAAGACCATTTCGGCCATCTCCTGAATCCCCGATGCATTGGGCAATGGCAGGTCCTGTTCGAGGATGGTCTTCATTCGCGGCAGGAAGATCCATTGCAGCCACTGCTCGAAATCCAGCGTATCGACCGAGAACGGCTCGACACTGGACAGCGCTTCAACGGAGGGCGGGACATCGTCCCACCACCCCTGAACTCGCAGTTCACGCTCGATCAGCAGCAACTGTTCGGCGATCTTCGGAAAGCGTGCATCCATCACGACGATACCTTGGCCTTTTGACGGGCCAATGCCGCACCGGCGGAATCGCCCTGCTTCTCCCGCGCCTGGGCGATCAACTCCCACAAGCTGGCTTGAAGTGCCGGGCGACCATTGGCAAAGGTCAGACCGCGACGCGCGAATTGCTCGGCTTGCGATGCATCGCCCTGGGCCATGCGCACCTGAGCCAGGCGATAAAGCACTTGCGGCTCACGCGGTGCGACACGCTGGGCGCGCTCGAGGCTGGAAGAGGCACCATTGAGGTCACCGCTGGCCTGTTGCTGTTGAGCGGTGGTCAGCAGCGCCAATACCGGACCGTCCAGCTGCTCGTCGGCGGACAAGCCACCTGAGCTTGTCGACGGGATCCCGCTTGGCGTCGACGGCATGCTGTAGCTGCCCTGGTTGATCGGCGCGGCCTGGACCGGTGCCGAGTAAACCGGACCGGGCGTGATCGGCCCCGGAGTGATCGGCGTCGTGCTGATCGGTGCCGATGCCACTGCACCGCCACCCGGCACCATCACGACCACACCGGTGTCGCCCTGCGGAATCGCCTGGGTCTGGTTTGGTGCGGGACGCTGGACCGTCGTTTGACGGTAACCGCCATTCGCCTGAATCCGTTCGCTATTGGACACGGCGCTGCCGGAATCCACCACCGGAATCGAACCGCGCTGTACGGTGGAGCAACCGCTGAGCAAAGCCACGGCGGTAACCGCTGGAATCAACCACTTGTTCACTTGAAACCCTCTTTGCTTAATTCATCCAGCCCTTGACCCAATCCATCACCGTTTCGCCGGATACGGGGCTGTCGCCACCGCAGGCGGGACCGGGAGGTGGCTCACTGCCGCGAATATACGGCATCTGCACCGCGCCTGGGCAGTTCACATCGGAGCCTTGTCCCGTACGCGAATCGACCCACGCTTGTACGATGTTGTCCGGCTGCGGCATGTCCAGCGGCAGCGGATCGGCCTTGCGCATGAAACTGGTCCAGACCTGCAACGCACCGGTGGCACCGGTGAAGGGCGTCTTGCCGTTGTCATCACGCCCCAGCCAGACCACGGCCAGCAAGTCCTGGCTGAAACCGGCGAACCAGCTGTCTCGCGAATCGTTACTGGTACCGGTCTTGCCGGCCAGCGTCAGGGTCTTGGGCAACACGTTATAGACCGAGCTGCCGGTGCCTTCACGCATGACCCGCTGCATTGCGTTCTGGACCAGGTAAATGGACGCCGGATCGAAGCTTTGCTGGATCTGGAACGGGTAACGCTTGAGCGGGTCGCCTTCGGCCGTCAGCACGCTGCGAATCCCGCGCATCGGCGTATTGAAGCCGCCGTTGGCCAAGGTCTGGTACATGGTCGCCACTTCGATCGGCGTCAGGCCACCGGCACCCAGCAACATCGACGGGAAGGCCGGGAACTCGCGACTCACCCCCAGGCGTGCCAGCGTCTTGAGAACATTGGGTACGCCCACCGCCAAACCGAGACGTGCGGTCGACAGGTTGTAGGAATGCGCCAGGCCTTGATAAAGGAACACCGTGCCATGGGAACGACGATCATAGTTCTGCGGTTTCCAGACCTGCCCGTCCGCACCTTTGACCGAGAACGAATCGTCCGACAACCAACTGGTCAAGGTGTACTGGCTCGGTTTCTCGAGGGCCGTCAGATAAACCGCCGGCTTGATCAACGAACCGATCGGTCGCACCGCATCCAGCGCCCGGTTGAAACCGGCAAAACCCGCCTGACGACTGCCGATCATGGCCTGGACTTCGCCGGTTTCCGGGTTGGTCACGACCATGGCCGCTTCGACTTCATCCGAGCCCTTGCGTCCGGACAGGCGCTTGAAGGTGTCATTGACCGAGGCCTCGGCTTTCATCTGCAGGATCGGATCGAAGCTGGTGAAAATCCGCAGGCCTTCTTCGGTCAAGTCTTCGTCGCGATAGTCTTGGCGCAGCTGACGCTTGACCAGGTCGAGGAAACCGGGAAACGAACTGTCGGCCAACTTGCCGCGAGTCGTCACGCCCAGTGGCATTTTCTTCGCCGCCGCGACTTGCTCGGCGGTGGCGACACCCTGTTGCTCAAGGACATCGAGCACCAGATTGCGGCGCTCGAGCGCCCGCTCGGGGTTGCGGCGCGGATTGTAATAGGACGGCCCCTTGACCATGGCCACCAGCATGGCGACTTGATGCAGTTTCAATTCAGACAACGGCTGCCCGAAGAAGAACTGGCTGGCCAGACCGAAACCGTGCACCGCGCGCTGGCCATCCTGGCCGACGAACACTTCATTGAGGTAAGCCTCAAGAATTTCCCGTTTGTCGTAATGCAACTCAAGCAACAGCGCCATCATGGCTTCGGTGAGCTTGCGGGACAGGCTGCGCTCACTGGTCAGGTAGAAATTCTTGACCAGCTGTTGCGTCAGGGTACTGCCGCCCTGGGTCATCTTGCCGCCAGAGGTATTGACCCAGACGGCCCGGGCAATCGACTTGGGCGACACGCCCCAATGGCTATAGAAGTCCCGGTCTTCCACGGCCACCAGGGTTTCCAGCAGATACGGCGGCACCTGATCGATTTTGATCAGAATGCGGTCTTCGAGATTCTTCGGGTAAATCCCGCCGATCAGGAGCGGCTCCAGCCGCACCACGGAAACCTTCGAACCCTTGGCCCCCGAGAGTTCAGCCACATAGTCGCCGGAGAATCGCACACGCACGGGCTGGGCGCTTTCCAGTCCTTCATAGAACTGGAAGCCACGGGTATTCAAGTCGACGGTATTGCCGTTAACCGCTGCAGCGCCGGGGCCGTTGCTCACGGCTTCGCGACGATAGCCCAGGGCATCGAGCTCGGTCAGAAAGTCAGCCTTGCTGAGCTTTTGTCCGACGAACAGTTCGAGCGGGCGCGCGTACACCTTGGCCGGGATGGTCCAGCGCTTGCCGGAAAACTTCTCCTGGACCACGGCGTCGAGGTAAACCGCGAATCCGGCGAGCACCACGAGGCCGACCAGACTGAGTTTAAGGGCCCAGCCCAGCCAGGGGCTCAGGCCTCTGGAAGGTGGTTTTTTGGGGGTGCGGGGGGATCGAGTACGAGTCATGGCGGCGGATTATACGCACTTTATCGATACTCGACAGAAGCCCTCGGAGGTTTGCGTCCGGCGGACTTGCGGCCATAATGACGGCCGTGAATTTTCCCCAGACTTTGAAGGAATGCCTGTGAGCCAGTCCCTGATCGCTGCCCTGCAAAACCCCGCCCTCTACCCGCATCCCGTGGATGGGTTCCAGGTCATCGAGACCCACATCTCCTGGGTCATTCTCACAGGCCCCTTTGCTTATAAAGTGAAGAAACCGATGAACTTCGGCTTTCTCGACTTCACCAGTCTCGACGCTCGTGAGCATTTCTGCGGCGAGGAGCTGCGTCTCAACCAGCGCCTGACCAATGATTTGTATCTCGAAGTGTTACCGATTACCGGCAGCCCGGAAGCGCCACAACTGGGCGGCGACGGCCCGGTCATTGAATATGCGCTGAAAATGCGCCAGTTCCCGCAATCCGGTTTGCTCAGCACCCTGCAGGCCAACGGCGAACTGACCACCACGCACATCGACGAGATGGCCGCACAGATCGCGCAATTCCACCTCAACGCGCCGAAAGTGCCCGCCGAACACGACGCCGGCACCCCGGACAGCGTCATGGCGCCGGTGCGCCAGAACTTCGAACAGATCCGTCCGTTCCTCAGCGACAAGGCCGACCTGCTGCAACTCGATGCCCTGCAGGCCTGGGCCGAAAGCAGCTTCGAACGCCTCAAACCGCTGTTCGCCCAGCGCAAGGCAGACGGTTTCACCCGCGAATGCCACGGTGACATCCACCTGGGCAACGCCACGGAAATCGACGGCAAGGTCGTGATCTTCGACTGCATCGAGTTCAACGAACCGTTCCGTTTCACCGACGTCTATGCCGACATCGGTTTCCTGGCGATGGACCTCGAAGACCGCGGCCTGAAGAGCCTGGCGCGTCGTTTCATCAGCCAATACCTGGAGCTGACCGGTGATTACCAGGGCCTTGAGCTGCTGAACTTCTACAAAGCCTATCGCGCACTGGTACGCGCCAAGGTCAGCCTGTTCAGCATGCCGGCCGAGGCCGACCCGGTGCATCGCGCCACCACCCTGCGCCAGTACCGCAACTACGCGAACCTGGCGGAAAGCTACAGCACCATTCCTTCGCGCTTCATGGCGATTACCCACGGCGTGTCCGCGGTCGGCAAGAGCCGAGTGGCCATGCGCCTGGTGGAAGCACTGGGCGCCATTCGCTTGCGCTCGGACGTAGAGCGTAAACGCCTGTTCGGCGAACAAATCGTGGTCAATGACCCGCAGGCCGGCATCTATAGTGCCGACGCCAGCGTCGCGACCTACCGCCGCCTGCATGAAATTGCCGCGGTGATCCTGCATGCCGGCTTTCCGGTAGTGGTCGATGCCACCTACCTCAAACGCGAACAGCGCGACAGCGCAGCGAAAATCGCCGAAGGCACCGGTGCGCCATTCCTGATCCTGGATTGCAATGCACCGCAAGCGGTGATCGAGAGTTGGCTGGCGCTGCGTCAGGCTGACAAGAATGACCCGTCCGACGCCAACCTGGCCATTATCGAAGCGCAGCAAGCCAATCGCGAACCGTTGACGCCCGCAGAGATTCTTTGCAGCAAACGCGTGCAGACCAACGAAAGCGGAACCCTCGACACCGTTGTCGCGCAAATCCGCCAACGCCTGCCCGGATTGTAAGATTGCGTTTCGACCGTGAAGCCCTCACCGGCTTCACGGTCGTCAATTAGTGGCACTACACTGGCGTCATAACACCAAGAGGTGATGTGACATGAGCCAGCCCAGACTTCTCGACACGCCGCTTTATGCCTTGCTGCACAAAGACGACATCGCAGGTTTCAACAACGAACGTCCCCAGGAAGGGATCATCGACATGGTCGGTGGCGATTTCCGAGGGCTCGACCTGCGTGAGCTGAATGCCGATGGCATCGACTTCACCAACGGCTATTTCCGCTCCGCCGACTTGCGAGGCATCGACTTCAGCCATTCGATCCTGGAAGGCGCAAGCCTGGCCCATGCGCAAATCTCCGGGGCCTACTTTCCGCCAGAGCTGAGTGCGGATGAAATCCTGATGTCGATGAATTTCGGGACACGCCTGCGCTATCGCACCCGCTGACACCACTTCACTTCCCTGACACGACGCAATTCACTGTGGGAGCGAGCTTGCTCCGGGCGGCGTTCCGACGAAGAGGGCGTGTCAGTCAATGATGATGTTGCCTGACACACCGCTTTCGTCGGAACGCCGCCCGGAGCAAGCTCGCTCCCACAGGGTTTTGCGTAGCCCTCCTCTACTGCTTTCGCAGACATCCCTTCAGCGCCAAGCGTCCCGCCTCTTAGAAGCATTTGCATTGAAACCAAGCAAACAATCACGCTTTTCCTACTGATGGCTACACTGCTGAGAGGCTCGTCCACGCACCGTTCGGCCGTCGCAAGGAGGCTTGATGAATGATGAACTGCAGCACCTGAAGAATCTTGGCAAGACATCGGCGCAGTGGCTGCATGCCGTGGGCATCCACAGCGCCTCGGACTTGCGTCGCCTGGGGGCGGTGGACGCTTACCGGGCCGTGCGCACGCGCGGGTTCCGGGCGTCCAAGGTGTTGTTGTATGCGATCGAAGGCGCCTTGATGGACGTGCACTGGAACGACATTCCTGCCGAGCGCAAGGAAGCCCTGAACAAACAGCTGGACGCCATTTCTTCGCGACACAAAAACTGAAAGCCGCCCGGCCCCATGATGACGGGGCTTTCCAATGAGCTGGTGGCCGATTTCAAGTAAATGAAAAATCAGCTGTTGACATGGTAATGAGAATCGCTATGATTATCACAGCTGGTCGCGAGACTGGTCGATATTTGAAAAGCCCTTGGTTCGGACTGTCAGATATCTCCTCATCAGGCTAATCACGGTTATTTGACCCGGCTCTTGCCGGGTCTTTTTTTGGCCGAAAGATTTGTACCGGCCAACCTGTCTTCAACTGAACGCATTCTCCGGTAGGAGCTGCCGAAGGCTGCGATCTTTTGATCTCTTTATTGTTACAGGACAGTCGCTATCCAGGCGACTCGATCCGATCCAACGCCCGATTTACCGCTAGCTCACCCAGCATGATGACCTGCGCAATGCCCAGCAAAGCGTTGCGCGACGTCCCCTGCAGATGATCTACCAGGTCTGTGGCCATGACATTCGCCGACGCCAGCGACTCACTCGCATAGGCCAGCAGTGTTTCGGTATCGAGCTCAGGGTTGACGGTGAAGAAGCCGCAGGGGGTTCGCGGGGTAGACATGATGTTGAAGGCCGAATCAGCGTCCGGCGGATCAGGCGTTACCTTGGACATATTTTCATTTCCTGATTGTGCAGCCACGCCTCGCTACTAATACAAGGGGTGGCGGCTGTACGCAGGTTAGTAGACCGGGGAAATGAAGAAAGCCGGCGCGCCCGAAGACGCCCTGCGCACAACCACCATCAAATTCAGGTATGGAAATACCTGTCTGGTAGTCGCTTGTGCACTCTTCAAATACCACGGGCTACTAAACCCGATCACTGACGATCAGTGACGCGAATCAAGTTACCGAGCAGGCTCGAGGCGCACAAGCCGGCGGATTCTGGCGTACCTGTAGGCAACGACGCAAGGTGCTGTAGCTTTCAGGAAGTCATCGTCAGAGCAATCCTACAATTTCAGCCAATCGGCCACCGCAGGATCAAAAGATCGCAGCCTCGTTTCACTCGACAGCTCCTACGGGGCCTCGTTGCTTGCCGAACTGCTTACGCATCTGCTCACAGTAATCCGGCGTTGGCATAGCCGGCGTGTACCAGACGTAATCGGCCATCGCCGGTGCGACCTCACTGCCCTGTTGAGCCAGCATCAGTACCGTCGGCGCCTCGGGTGCTCCCAGATCCAGCAGGTGAATCGGCACGCCGACGTCCTTGCGCGCATGGTAAGCCCCGGAAAAAAGCACTGAAGGATCAGGTGCGGCGAGCAGACGCTCGGCCATGCGCCGGTCACGCTGCTGCTGAACCGCCAGCATCGCCGGCATTTGCGAAGGGGGCAGCAGGCCGCAATGGGAATCGCTGACTTGCTGCAGCAGTTCGTCCTTGACCGAAGACGCGTTGGAGCGCGAGCCGCTCAAAGTGGGAGGGTTGGTATAGATGGCCCGGACTTCCGGCATGGTCAGGTTCGCGGACAGCAGCGGATACGGTTGGCTCAGGGCGAAACGAACGATCGGCCCATACAAATCCCAATTCCACCCCTCCTGCCAGGCCAAGGCAGCGGGCAAGTCCGCCGGGGGTGCCGAAGCGTGGCGAACTTCATCGACGCGTGGCTGCTGGTCCGGCGTGAGCATCTCCAGCAGCAGGCTGCCTTGCGGTCGGCGCTCACCCAGCGACTGCAACAGCCACAGTTGCAGTGCATGGTGATCGCGATTGTCATGCTGCTCGCCGATGATCAGCCGCGAAGGCTTGGCCAATTGCGCAACCAGTTCCTGCGGCGTCAGGCTCCGGCCGCTGCGCAAGTCGCGGATCTCACCGGCGATCGGGGGCGGTGTCGAAACATGCTGACAAGCACTCAGCAACAGGACTGCCAGAATCAACATTACACGCATGGGCTCATCCCTTTCAGACACTCAGCGGGCGATGATCAGCGGATGCCCACGCTCCGGATGCTGTTGCACCAGCACTTCCAGGCCGAAGACCGCCTTGAGCGGTTCCGGACGCAACACCTGCTCCGGGGTATCGAGTGCCACCGGGTGCCCGCCTTCGAGCAGTAGCAGGCGATCACAATAGCGCGCCGCCAGGTTCAGATCATGCAGGATCACCAATACCGCCGCGCCGCGATCGGCAAACTCGCGCACCGCTTGCAGGGTGGTGTGCTGATGCAGCGGGTCGAGCATCGAGGTCGGCTCATCGAGCAACAGGGTTTGCCCCGCCTCGCCCGGCCAGAGTTGTGCCAGTACCCGCGCCAGATGCACCCGCTGACGTTCGCCGCCAGACAAGGCCAGGTAGCTGCGGCCGATCAAATGCCCGGCATCGGCAGCCTGCAACGCGGCGGTGACGATTTCATCATCGCGGACCCGGCCGCTCTGATGGGGCAAGCGGCCCATGCCAACCACTTCTTCGACGCGAAAGGCGAAGTCCAGGGTCGATACCTGCGGCAGCACGGCCAGGCGCTGGGCGCGCAGTGCCCCGGTCCAGTGGCTCAACTCGCGCTCATCGAGCCAGACATTGCCCTGATCAGCCTGCAACTCGCCGCACAAGGCGCCGAGCAAGGTGCTTTTCCCGGCACCGTTCGGCCCCAGCACACCCAGGACTTCGCCCGGTTTAAGCTCGAGCGTGATGTCGGTCAGTACGATTTTTCGTCCCCGACGGATCTGCAGATTTTGCGTTCGCAACATCAGGCACGCCCTCGGAGCAGTAAATACAGAAAGAACGGCGCACCGATGAAGGCCGTGACGATCCCGATGGGCAACTCGGCAGGCGCCAGCGCCAGTCGTGCGACCAGATCGGCAAACAACAAGAGACTGCCACCGGCCAGCACCGAGGCCGGCAACAGCACGCGATGATCAGGACCCGCCAGCAGTCGCACCAAGTGCGGCACCACCAGACCGACAAAGCCGATCATCCCTGCCGCCGCGACTGCCGCGCCGACCCCCAGCGCGGTGCAGAACACCAGCTCGCGCTTGAGCCTTTCGACATCGATGCCCAGGTGACCGGCCTCCGACTCTCCCAGCAGTAACGCATTCAGCGCCTTGGCCCGGCGCGGCAGCCACAGCGCCACGCCCACCGTGATCAGCAACAACGGCCAGAGTCGCGCATAGCTGGCGCCGTTCAGGCTGCCCAGGTTCCAGAATGTCAGCGTACGCAGGGTCGCGTCGTCGGCCAGGTAGGTAAACAGCCCCACGGCGGAACCGGCCAGCGCCGTCAATGCGATACCCGCCAACAGCATGGTTGCGACATGGGTCTGCCCGTTGCGCCGGCCCAGTCGATACACCAGCGCCGTGACGCCGAGCCCGCCTAAAAAAGCGCACAGCGACAACAGGTAAGGCCCGAAGGCTTCCGGCAGGCCGCCGAATAGCGAACCGCCGACAATGGCGATCGCCGCGCCCAGCGCCGCGCCGCTGGAAACCCCGACCAACCCCGGATCTGCCAGCGGGTTACGAAACAGCCCCTGCATTGCCACGCCGGACAATGCCAAAACGCCCCCCACCGCCAAACCCAACAGCGTGCGCGGCAGGCGAATCTGGCCGAGGATCAGTTCGGCCTGCTCGAGACCGTCGGGCGCTATGGGCAAGCCGATCAGCCGCAACGCCGCGCGCAAGGTATCGAACAGCGGCAAGCTGACGGGGCCCAGCGCCAACGATAGCCAGACCGCCAGCAAACACAGCAGGCTCAGGCCAATAAACAAAGCACGAGGGTTAACCAGGATGGTCATTGGCCGGCAGAACCGGGGAAGAAGCCGTCAGCCAGTGATTTCAACGCGTCGGGCAACCGCGGCCCGAGACCACCCACCAGCAAGGTTGGATCGAGCTCCATCACTCGCCCGTCCTTGGCCGCGCGGGTCGAGGACAGGATCGGATTTTCCTTGAACAGTGCTGCGCGCGCGGCGGCGCCGGTGAGCGCACGATCGGCGAACACCAGCACGTCAGGATCCAGACTGACCAACGATTCGACAGAAAAAGGTTTGTAGCCGGAATGTGTTGCCAGGTTGTGCCCACCGGCCTTTTGCAGCAACCAGTCGGCGGCGGTGTCCTTGCCGGCGATCAGCGGTTTGCCACCGGCGTGACCGAGCAGCAACAGCACGCCCGGCGACTTTTCCTTCAACTGCGCCCGGGTGACCCGGACCTTTTGCTGCTCGAGTTGCTGCTGATACGCCTGCAGCAATTGCGCCGCCCGGTCTTGCGCGCCAAGCAATTTGCCCAAGTGCTGCAGATTAGCCTGCAAGGTCGGCAGATCCGGCTGGGCGGAAAACAGTTCGACTTGCACGCCGGCACTGCGAACCTGCGAAAGCACCGGCGGCGGCCCCATTTCTTCGGTGCCTATCAGAATCTGCGGGCGCAAACTCAAAATACCCTCCGCCGACAATTGCCGTTGATAACCGATACTGGGTAGGGCCTTCAGGGATTGCGGGTGTTGGCTCGTGGTATCGACACCCACCAGTTTCGATTCCCCACCCAGGGCGCTGACCCACTCCGACAGCGCGCCACCGGCACTGACCCAACGTTGTGGCAACTCGGTCGCTGCGCCGTGACAACTGACGAGAAGTCCGACACAGAGCGCAGCAACGCGGGTACTCAGGCGCATAAACAGCTTCCTTGAAAGTTTTTCCCAGGCATCGAGATGACAGGCCAAGTATCCTCGGCTTCCGTTACCTGCCCAGCCGATGGGCGAAGCGGTCATTTGATAATTGTTTGCATTTGAACGTCAAGCTCGGACATATCCGGTCACCAGACGCGGCACTTGAGGATAGACATGAAGTTTCTTTGTACTGGCGTCGAGCTGGCGGATAACAGCAGCCGCGGTTTCGACCTCGACGGCCAGAAACTCTTTGCCGTGCGCCGGGGCGGTCAGGCCTACGTCTATATCAATCGCTGTCCGCACCGTGGCGTGGGGCTGGAATGGACCCCCAACCAGTTTCTCGACCCCAGCAACAGCCTGATCCAGTGCGCCACCCATGGCGCACTGTTTCTGATCGAAGACGGCGAATGCGTTGCCGGCCCGTGCGCCGGGCAATCCTTGGCCAGCGTTGCCTGCCGCGAGGACGACCAAGGGATCTGGGTCAGTCTTTAACTGTTGAGCAACACGTCCAGTCGTCGATCGACCACCATCTCTTCGTGGCTCAACCGAACGCCGTAGGCCAATACCTCGACCCCACAGGCCACCGCCTCACGCAGTGCAGCGGCGTAGGCTGAATCGATTTCTTCGGCAGGACGTACCGCATCGATTCCGCTGAGGTTCACGCAATACAACTGCACCGCGCGAATCCCGTCCCGGGCCAGATGGGCCAGCTCCCGCAAATGCTTGGCCCCTCGCTGCGTCACCGCATCGGGAAAGGCCGCCACCAATGAGCCGTCGTAACCCAGGGTGACACTTTTGACTTCCACATAGGCCGGGCCGCTCGGGTAATCGAGGCGGAAATCGATGCGGCTGCTTTCCTGACCATAGGCCACTTCACGCTTCAGTCCGGTAAAGCCGTTCAGCTCGCTGATGACGCCGGCCCGCAACGCCTCCTCGATCAAACCGTTGGCCCGCCCGGTGTTCACGCAAAACAGCCGCCCCTGGGGGGTTTCGCCTACTTCCCAAGTGCCGGGCAATTTGCGTTTCGGATCATTGGAACGACTGAACCAGACCTGCCCGCCCTCAACCTGGCAATTGAGCATGGACCCGGTGTTCGGACAGTGAATGGTCAGCAACTCGCCGTCAACGGTCTCGATATCCGCGAGAAAGCGCTTGTAGCGACGGATCAGGCGACCTTCTTCAAGTGGAGGATGAAAGCGCATCAGCCTTGCCAGCTCCGCAAACCGCGCGCAATCCGCTCGACCGCTTCCTGCAAGCGCGGCAGGCTTTGGGTGTAGGCAAACCGCACATGATGCCCGGCCTGATAACGGCCGAAATCCAGTCCAGGGGTGATCGCCACATGCTCGGTTTCGAGGAAATGTCGGCAGAACGCGAAGGCATCGCCGCCAAACTTGCTGATATCGGCGTACAAGTAAAAAGCCCCTTCCGGCTCCACGGCGATACCGAAGCCCAATTCCCGCAAGGCCGGTAGCAAGAAGTCCCGACGCCGGCCAAATTCGGCGCGACGCTCTTCCAGGATGCTGATGGTTGCTGGCTCAAAGCAGGCCAGTGCGGCGTGTTGGGCCATGCTTGGGGCGCTGATGTAGAGGTTCTGGGCGAGCTTTTCCAGCTCACCGACCGCGGCTTCGGGTGCCACCAGCCAGCCGAGTCGCCAGCCGGTCATGCCGAAATATTTTGAAAAACTATTCAGGACAAAGGCACTGTCATCGACTTCCAGCACGCTGGCCGCGTCGGTGCCGTAGGTCAGGCCGTGGTAGATCTCGTCCACCACCAGATGACCGTGGCGCTCTTTGATCGCGGCGGACAGGCCCGCCAACTCGTCGCGAGTCAGGATGGTCCCGGTTGGATTAGCCGGCGACGCCACCAGTGCACCGACGCTGTCGTGATCCCAATGACGGGCCACCAGGTCCGGCGTCAGCTGATAACGCACGTCCGGACCTACTGGAACAAGCTGCGCCGCGCCTTCCACCAGCCGCAGGAAATGCCGGTTGCATGGGTACCCCGGGTCCGCCAGCAGCCAGTGCTTGCCCGGGTCCACCAGCAGGGCGCTGGCCAACAACAGCGCACCGGAGCCGCCGGGAGTGATGAGAATGCGCTGTGGATCGATATTCAACCCGTAACGCTGCTGATAGAAGCCTGAAATGGCCTCGCGCAACTCAGGGATGCCGCGCGCAGCGGTGTAGCGGGTCTTGCCCGCCGTCAGTGCCGCCTGGCCGGCCTGGATGATCGGCTCGGCGGTGGTGAAGTCCGGCTCGCCGATTTCCAGGTGGATCACGTCGTGGCCGGCGGCTTGCAGTTCGTTGGCCCGCGCCAGCAGCGCCATGACGTGGAAAGGTTCGATCGCGCGACTGCGGGCACTGTAGGGCTGAGCCATTGGCCTTCCTTCAACAGGGAAAAAAATCGATTCTACCCAAGCGCAGGAACGAGCGAGAACCTAAAGCGGTCAGAGCCGTATAACTCTGGTCTCAAACGACTCAAGCGTGTGCCCCAGGTTTGACTAAAATCAATATTTGATCAGGTCTCCAGCACCACCAGACAAGGCTTTGCAAGCATTTGCAAGCACCGAAGGCCACTACCTCGACATCCGGGAGTAGCGCGGTCCGATTTGATCTGGTAAGTTCGCCCGCTTGCAGCCGCAGGGCCGGCAGGTGTCGGTGATGGAGCAATCCTGCGCAATGGATTACAAGAGTAGAGGCGGTCCATTTCATGCCCACCCAAGCAAAGCAACACAATCAGTCGATCAGCGGCTTCGAACCCTACAAAGAAGTGAAGGGCGAGGAATACATGGGCAAGCCCATGCGCGCTCATTTCACCAAGATCCTGAATAAGTGGAAACAGGACTTGATGCAGGAAGTCGACCGCACGGTTGATCACATGAAAGACGAAGCGGCCAACTTCCCGGACCCGGCAGACCGTGCCAGCCAGGAAGAAGAATTCAGCCTCGAATTGCGCGCCCGTGATCGCGAGCGCAAGTTGATCAAGAAAATCGACAAGACCCTGCAATTGATCGAAGACGAAGAGTATGGCTGGTGCGAGTCCTGCGGCGTCGAAATCGGCGTCAAACGACTGGAAGCCCGTCCTACCGCCGACATGTGTGTCGACTGCAAGACCTTGGCGGAAATCAAGGAAAAACAAGTCGGCAAGTAATGTCGGGTTGAATGAAGAACGGAGCGTGCGAACGCTCCGTTTTTGTTTCTGATATTTGCCGGTAGCAGTTGTGTCTTTAAAATCGCCATCGCGAGCAAGCTCGCTCCCACATTGGATCTGCGGCGTTCACAAATCCAGTGTGGGAGCGAGCTTGCTCGCGATGGCGGCATCACGCCGTGCGCTTAACTAGCGCCAAAAAAAGTAATAATCCTGCCATGACTGCCATCGTCTCCCCTACCTACATCGGACGCTTCGCCCCCACGCCCAGTGGACACCTGCATTTCGGTTCGCTGGTCGCCGCGCTGGCTTCGTACCTCGACGCGCGCGCGGTGGGTGGCCGCTGGCTGATGCGTATGGAAGACCTCGATCCGCCGCGGGAAGAACCCGGCGCCCAGGCGGCCATTCTCAAGGCACTGGAAAGCTACGGTTTCGAGTGGGATGGCGAGATGGTCCGACAGAGCGACCGGCACGCTGCCTACGCCGAAGTCATCGATCGCCTGTTCAAGCTTGGCCTGGCTTATGCCTGCACCTGTTCGCGAAAACAGCTCGAGCGGTATCATGGGATTTATCCGGGCCTGTGCCGCAATGCCGGTCACGGCATCGAAGATGCCGCGATTCGCCTGCGAGTTCCCGAGCTGGAATACCACTTCATCGACCGGGTCCAGGGTGAATTCCGCCAGCACCTGGGGCGGGAAGTCGGCGATTTCGTGATCCGCCGCCGCGACGGGTTCTACGCCTATCAACTGGCGGTGGTGCTGGACGATGCCTGGCAAGGCATCACCGATATTGTCCGTGGCGCCGACCTGCTGGACTCCACCCCGCGCCAGCTCTACCTGCAAGAACTGCTTGGTCTGCCGCAACCGCGTTACCTGCATATCCCGCTGATTACCCAGCCCGACGGTCACAAGCTCGGCAAGTCGTACCGTTCGCCGCCGTTGAGCGAAGATCAGGCCACGCCCTTGTTGCTGCGTGCGTTGCGCGCACTCGGACAAAACCCCGGCGCGGAACTGGCTTACGCCACACCACGGGAAGTGCTGGACTGGGGCATTGCCCACTGGGATGCACTGAAGATCCCGCGCACACTCAACCTGCCCGAAGCGCAACTACAGTGATCACACTTGCAGTGGCGCGCCCATCCGTTACCATCGCCGCACGTTTTCGGGCACGCGCATAAAGAAGAGAGGCCGGGATGTACATCTATCGCTTGGTCCTGCTCCTGGTAGTGGGGATTTATCTGTTCTCCCCGGCCATCATGGATTGGTGGATCGACGCTACTGGCGCCTGGTATCGCCCCTATCTGCTCTGGCTGATCCTGATCGTCGTGACCTTCATCCTGCAGAGCCAAAAAGATGCCGATGAGCTTTAGCCTGACCCAGATGATCCTGATCAGCGCCGCCTACCTGGCGGTGCTGTTCGGCGTCGCCTGGGTCAGCGAACGGGGCATGATTCCCCGGGCGATCATTCGCCACCCGCTGACCTACACCCTGTCGCTGGGCGTCTACGCCAGTGCCTGGGCGTTTTACGGCACGGTGGGCCTGGCCTACCAGTACGGCTATGGTTTTCTGTCCAGTTACCTCGGGGTCTCCGGGGCGTTTTTGCTGGCGCCGGTGTTGCTGTATCCGATCCTGAAGATTACCCGCACCTATCAGCTGTCTTCCCTGGCCGATTTGTTCGCGTTCCGCTTCCGCAGCACCTGGGCCGGGGCGCTGACGACCATCTTCATGCTGATCGGCGTACTGCCGTTGCTGGCCTTGCAGATTCAGGCGGTGGCCGACTCCATCGGCATTCTCACCCGGGAACCGGTGCAGCATCGCGTGGCCTTGAGCTTCTGTGCGCTGATCACCTTATTCACGATCTTCTTCGGTTCGCGCCATATCGCCACCCGCGAGAAGCATGAAGGCCTGGTGTTCGCGATTGCCTTCGAATCGGTGATCAAGTTGATCGCCATTGGCGGCGTCGGCCTGTACGCGCTGTATGGCGTGTTCGACGGCCCGCAACAGCTGGAATTGTGGCTGCTGCAAAACCAGACCGCCCTCGCCGCCCTGCATACGCCGCTCCAGGAAGGGCCATGGCGCACGCTGCTGCTGGTGTTCTTCGCTTCGGCGATCGTGATGCCGCACATGTATCACATGACCTTTACCGAAAACCTCAACCCGCGCTCCCTGGTGAGCGCCAGCTGGGGCCTGCCGCTGTTCCTGCTGCTGATGAGCCTGGCCGTGCCGTTGATTCTCTGGGCGGGCTTGAAACTCGGCGCCACCACCAACCCGGAATACTTCACCCTCGGCATCGGTATCGCCGCCAACAGCAAAGCCCTGGCGCTCCTGGCCTACATCGGTGGCTTGTCGGCGGCCAGCGGGCTGATCATCGTCACCACGCTGGCGCTGTCCGGGATGGCGCTGAACCACCTGGTGTTGCCGCTCTACCAGCCGCCGGCCGAAGGCAATATCTACCGCTGGCTGAAGTGGACGCGGCGGGCGCTGATCGTCGCGATCATCATGGCCGGTTACGGCTTCTACCTGTTGCTGGGTGCCGAGCAAGACTTGGCCAACCTCGGCATCGTCGCCTTTGTCGCCACCCTGCAATTCCTGCCAGGTGTGCTGTCGGTCCTGTACTGGCCGACCGCCAACCGCCGCGGTTTCATCGCTGGTCTGCTCGCCGGGATCCTGGTGTGGCTGGTCACCATGCTGCTGCCGCTGGTGGGCAATCTGCAGGGTTTCTACATTCCGCTGCTGAACATGATCTACGTGCTGGACGACACCAGTTGGCATATGGCCGCCATCGCCTCGCTGGCAGCCAACGTGCTGATGTTCACCCTGATTTCGCTGTTCACCAACGCCAGCGCCGAAGAGGCCAGCGCCGCCGAAGCCTGCGCCGTGGACAACGTGCGCCGCCCGCAACGCCGGGAACTGCACGCCGCCTCGCCCCAGGAGTTCGCCACGCAGCTGGCAAAACCCTTGGGCGCCAAGGCTGCACAGAAAGAAGTCGAACAAGCCCTGCGCGACCTTTATCTGCCATTTGACGAGCGCCGGCCTTACGCCCTGCGCCGTTTGCGTGACCGCATCGAAGCCAACCTGTCCGGCCTGATGGGGCCGAGCGTGGCCCAGGACATGGTCGAAACCTTCCTGCCCTATAAGGCCGGCGGCGAAAACTACGTGACTGAAGACATCCACTTCATCGAAAGCCGGCTCGAGGATTACCATTCGCGCCTCACCGGCCTTGCCGCCGAACTCGATGCCCTGCGCCGCTATCACCGCCAGACCTTGCAGGAATTGCCGATGGGCGTCTGCTCGCTGGCCAAGGATCAGGAAATCCTCATGTGGAACAAAGCCATGGAGGAATTGACCGGGATTGCCGCACAACGTGTGGTCGGTTCGCGCCTGAGTACCATCGCCGATCCGTGGAAAGCGCTGCTGCAAGGCTTCATCAATCTGCCCGACGAGCACTTGCACAAACAGCACCTGGCCCTCGATGGCCAGACCCGCTGGCTGAACCTGCACAAAGCGGCGATCGACGAACCCCTGGCGCCGGGTAACAGTGGCCTGGTGCTGCTGGTGGAAGACCTGACCGAAACCCAGATGCTCGAAGACAAGCTGGTGCACTCCGAGCGACTGGCCAGCATCGGCCGCCTGGCCGCCGGCGTGGCCCATGAAATCGGCAACCCGATCACCGGCATCGCCTGTCTGGCGCAGAACCTGCGCGAAGAGCGCGAAGAAGACAGCGAACTGAAGGAAATCAGCGGGCAGATCCTCGAACAGACCAAACGCGTGTCACGCATCGTTCAGTCGCTGATGAGCTTTGCCCACGCTGGCAGTCACCAGCACAGTGACGAGCCCGTCTGTCTGGCCGAAGTGGCTCAGGATGCCATCGGCCTGCTGGCCCTGAACCGACGCAATTTCGAAGTGCAGTTCTACAACCTGTGCGACCCCGACCACTGGGTCGAAGGCGACCCTCAGCGCCTGGCGCAAGTGCTGATCAACCTGCTCTCGAACGCCCGTGACGCCTCGCCTCCCGGCAGCGCGGTGCGGGTCAAGAGCGAAGCCGGCGAACACACGGTCGATTTGATCGTCGAAGACGAAGGCAGCGGCATTCCCTCGAGCATCATGGACCGACTGTTCGAACCTTTCTTCACCACCAAGGATCCTGGCGAAGGCACCGGTCTGGGCCTTGCACTGGTCTATTCCATCGTTGAAGAGCATTATGGACAAATCACCATCGACAGCCCGGCTGATGTACAAAGCCAACGCGGCACCCGAATCCGGGTGACATTGCCGCGTCATGTCGAAGCGACGTCCGCTGTGAACTGAGACCGTCGAGAGTATCGAATCAATGCCGCACATTTTGATCGTCGAAGACGAAACAATTATCCGCTCCGCCTTGCGCCGCCTGCTGGAACGTAACCAGTACCAGGTCAGCGAAGCCGGTTCAGTGCAGGAAGCACAAGAACGCTTCACTATTCCCACGTTCGACCTGATCGTCAGTGACCTGCGCCTGCCTGGCGCCCCGGGTACCGAGCTGATCAAGCTTGGCCAGGGCACGCCGGTGCTGATCATGACCAGCTACGCCAGCCTGCGTTCGGCGGTCGACTCGATGAAGATGGGCGCGGTGGATTACATCGCCAAGCCTTTCGATCATGACGAAATGCTCCAGGCCGTCGCGCGCATCCTGCGTGACCGGCAATCTGCGCAAGTCAGCGGCGAACCGGTCGCCGGCAAAGCCACCAATGGCGCGGCAAAACCGGGTGTCGACAACAGCAACGGTGAAATCGGCATCATTGGCTCGTGTCCGCCCATGCAGGATCTGTACAGCAAGATCCGCAAAGTCGCGCCGACCGACTCCAATGTCCTGATCCAGGGCGAGTCCGGTACCGGTAAAGAACTGGTGGCGCGTGCCCTGCACAACCTGTCCAGACGCGCCAAGGCGCCGATGATTTCGGTGAACTGCGCAGCCATTCCGGAAAGCCTGATCGAGTCCGAACTGTTCGGCCACGAAAAAGGCGCGTTCACCGGCGCCAGCGCCGGGCGTGCCGGCCTGGTAGAAGCGGCCGATGGCGGCACCCTGTTCCTTGACGAAATCGGCGAACTGCCACTGGAAGCCCAGGCCCGCCTGCTGCGCGTGCTGCAGGAAGGCGAAATTCGCCGGGTCGGCTCGGTGCAGTCGCAGAAGGTCGATGTACGCCTGATCGCCGCGACTCACCGGGACCTCAAGAGCCTGGCGAAGATCGGCCAGTTCCGTGAAGACCTTTATTACCGCCTGCACGTGATCGCCTTGAAACTGCCGGCCTTGCGCGAGCGCGGTGCGGACGTCAATGAAATTGCCAATGCCTTCCTGGCGCGGCAGAGCGCGCGAGTCAACCGCACCGATCTGAGGTTTGCCGCGGACGCCGAGCAGGCGATTCGTCACTACTCCTGGCCGGGTAACGTTCGCGAGCTGGAAAATGCCGTCGAGCGCGCGGTCATCCTGTGCGAGAGCCCGGAGATATCCGCCGAACTGCTGGGTATCGACATCGAGCTAAGCGATCTGGAAGAAGACGACTTCATCGGCCTGGCGCCGCAACAGGGTAACAGCGCCGGGAACAGCAGCCACGAGCCGACCGAAGACCTGTCACTGGAGGACTACTTCCAGCACTTCGTTCTCGAACATCAGGACCACATGACCGAAACCGAGCTGGCCCGCAAACTCGGGGTCAGTCGCAAATGCCTGTGGGAACGCCGCCAGCGCCTGGGCATTCCGCGGCGCAAGACCGGTGTGGCCAGCGAGAGCTGAACCGCAGCTGTCCGATGCGCGGGTAACACCTGACAAACGTGAAGAAACTGTTACCTCAGCTTTCTCACGTAACAGAAGCCGGGGCTTACGGTAACGTAGCCCCGGTTTTTTGGGCCTCGAAAAACCCGCCCGGGGCACGTAACCCCCTGTTTTGCTGGGCTTCACAAAAGTTGGCACGCACCCTGCTATATGTTTGGTACAAGAACAATAACAAGCAATGCACAAGACAATAAAAATAAGACGAATCGACTCACGCACAATAAAAACAAGACGGCGAGAGGCGCAGCTAACTGATTCTTTTGGAGAGGCGTTGTATTTGGGGCGTGCCCCACGACCAGGCCGAGAACAATAAAAACTGTCCTCAGACAGTACCTGAACTGGTTGGATCGCAAGATCACTGCAACACAGCGACCAAAGCAATCCGTTTGCTCTTGGCTCCCGATTGGGAGGGTCATGAAGGAAAATCTTCATGGCGAGGGCACTCAACAAAAACAAGAAGCCCGAATCAAAAATAAAAATAGAGCATGCAACTACTTTCTTGGGGAGCTTCGGCTCCCCTTGTAGTTTCCGCGATTCGCGCTCAAACCTGCTAACTGTAGGAGCAGCCGGTCGACGCTCGATTGCTCGCGAAAACCCCAAGGGCACCACTGGGTATCTGATTTAACGCGTTATCGTTCACGTTTTTCGCGAGCAAGCTCGCTCCTACATCTGCTGTCTCCTACACCATCCCCCGACTAAATGCTAGAATCCCCGCCCATCATGCGGTCATTCTTCGTTATGGCCGAACATTCCTTCAAACAGTGCATCCCATGCTGAAGAAGCTGTTCCAGTCATTCCGTTCTCCCAAGCGTCATACGCAACACATCCGCAGCACGCCTGAAGTGCTCAACAGCGGCCAACATTCGCTGCAAAAGGCGCAGTTCAGCCGTTACGCGGTGAATATCGTCGAACGCCTGCAGAACGCTGGTTACCAGGCTTACCTGGTCGGTGGTTGTGTGCGCGACATGCTGCTGGGCATCACGCCAAAAGACTTCGACGTCGCCACCAGTGCCACACCGGAACAGGTCCGGGCCGAATTCCGTAACGCGCGGATCATCGGGCGCCGGTTCAAATTGGTGCACATCCACTTTGGCCGCGAAATCATCGAAGTCGCGACCTTCCGCGCCAATCATCCGCAAAACGACGAAGAAGAAGACAGCAACCAGTCTTCTCGCAACGAGAGCGGACGCATCCTGCGCGACAACGTCTACGGCACGCTGGAAGAGGACGCGCAACGTCGCGACTTCACCATCAACGCCCTGTACTACGACCCTGTCAGCGAGCGCATTCTCGATTACGCCAATGGCGTACACGACATTCGCAATCATTTGATCCGCCTGATCGGCGATCCGAAGCAACGCTACCAGGAAGACCCGGTGCGGATGTTGCGGGCCGTGCGATTTGCCGCCAAGCTGAATTTCGGCATCGAAAAACACAGCGCCGCGCCCATTCGTGAACTGGCGCCGATGCTGCGCGAGATTCCGTCGGCCCGTCTGTTCGAAGAAGTACTCAAGTTGTTCCTCTCCGGTCATGCCGCGGACACCTTCGAGATGCTGGTCGACCTGCAGTTGTTCGATCCGCTGTTCCCGGCCAGTGCCGAAGCGCTGGAATACAACCCGACGTACACCCATACGCTGATCAGTGACGCCTTGACCAACACGGACCTGAGGATCAAGCAGAACAAACCGGTGACCCCGGCGTTCCTCTTCGCAGCCTTGCTCTGGCCGGCCCTGCCGGCGCGCGTCCTGCGTTTGCAGGAACGTGGCATGCCGCCCATTCCGGCCATGCAGGAAGCGGCCCATGAGCTGATTGCCGAACAGTGCCAGCGGATCGCGATCCCGAAACGCTTCACTATGCCGATCCGCGAGATCTGGGACATGCAGGAGCGCCTGCCCCGCCGCAGCGGCAAACGTGCCGACCTGTTGCTGGACAATCCACGCTTCCGCGCCGGTTACGACTTCCTGCTGCTGCGCGAAAGCGCCGGCGAGCAGACCGATGGCCTGGGCGAATGGTGGACCGATTATCAGGACGCCAACGACAGCGAGCGTCGGGACATGATCCGCGACCTCAGCGGCAAGGATGACGGCACCGGCGCCCCGCGCAAACGTCGCCGCAGCGGCGGCGCCAAGCGCAAACGCGCCGCTGGCGCACCGAGTGCCACGGGCGAGTAAGCCATGGAACGCATCTACATCGGCATGGGCAGCAATCTGGCTGACCCCGCCGAACAGTTGCGCAGCGCGATCGATGGGTTGGCGCAGTTGCCGCAGACCGAACTGGTCGGGGTTTCCGCGTTTTATCAAAGTGATTCGCTGCTGCCCGGGCAACCGCGATACACCAACGCGGTTGCCGCCCTCGACAGCACGCTTCCTCCACTGGAGCTGCTGGATGCGTTGCAAGCGATCGAAAACGAACAGGGCCGCGAGCGCCTGGAGCGTTGGGGGCCCCGTACACTGGACCTCGACATTGTTCTGTTCGGTGATCGGCTGATCGACGAGCCTCGCCTCAAGGTGCCTCACTACCACCTGCAAGAACGGGCCTTCGTGCTGTATCCACTGGCCGAGTTGGCGCCGGCGGATTTGCGCCTGGCCGATGGCCGCGCACTTTCGGAATTGCTCGCCAACTGCCCGTTCGTCGGCCTGGAACGCCTCTCCCAAAACTGACACCCCCCCTGTGGGAGCGAGCTTGCTCGCGATAGCGGCCTGTTATTCAACATTGATGCTGGCTGATCCACCGCTATCGCGAGCAAGCTCGCTCCCACATTGGTTTTGTGTCGAACATGAGATCGGTAGTTGCTGAAACGCATCAGTTACCCCGGTAACACCCGACACGTAACAACGCGGTAACACACCCAATTGACTTCCCGAGTTCTCCTCACGACTATAGGCGTCCCGCTGCCGCCAATACGACGTTAAAGGGCGCAATCCAGGCCTTCAAAGCACGACAACAGACCGTGCGCCTGTATTTAACGAAGAATCACGCGCGTTACTCGCAGTAGTTTCCACAGCGCCTGAATGAGGAACTTTTCATGCCAGCCATCACCCTGACCACGCTGCAAGGTCTCAAGCAAAAAGGTGAAAAGATCACCATGCTGACCTGCTATGACGCCACTTTCGCCCACGCTTGCAATGAAGCGGGTGTCGAAGTGCTGTTGGTGGGCGACTCCCTCGGCATGGTTTTGCAGGGTCACGACAGCACCCTGCCGGTCACCACCGCTGAAATGGCTTATCACGTGGCAGCCGTCAAACGCGGCAACGCCGATGCGTTGATTCTTGCCGACCTGCCCTTCATGGCCTACGCCACCACCGAACAAGCCATGACCAACAGCGCGCTATTGATGCAGGCCGGTGCGCACATGGTCAAGGTCGAAGGTGCCTTATGGCTGGCAGACTCGATCCGCCTGCTGGCCGAGCGCGGCATTCCGGTATGCGCACACATGGGGCTGACGCCGCAGTCGGTGAACATCCTTGGCGGTTACAAAGTCCAGGGCCGCAACGAAAATCAGGCGCGGCAGATGCGTGCCGACGCGATCTCCCTCGAACAGGCTGGCGCAGCAATGCTGCTGCTCGAATGCGTGCCGAGTGAACTGGCCGAAGAAATTACCCAGGCGGTGAAGATCCCGGTGATCGGCATTGGCGCCGGCAGCGGCACCGATGGCCAGGTATTGGTTCTGCACGACATGCTGGGGCTGTCCATCACCGGCCGCGTGCCAAAGTTCGTGAAGAACTTCATGACTGGCCAAACCAGCATTCACGCGGCCTTGAGCGCTTACGTCGCTGAAGTCAAAGCGGCCTCTTTCCCAGGTATCGAACACGGATTTTCTGCATGAACACCGTCAAAACCGTACGCGAACTGCGGGCCGCCGTGGCCCGTGCCCGCAGCGAGGGCAAGCGCATCGGCTTCGTGCCGACCATGGGCAACCTGCACAGCGGTCATGTCGCGCTGATTACCAAAGCCACCCAACGGGTGGATTTCGTGGTCGCAAGCATTTTCGTCAATCCGTTGCAATTCGGCGCGGGCGAAGACCTCGACAAATACCCCCGGACCCTCGCCGCCGACCAGGAAAAATTGCTCCAGGCCGGGTGCCATTTGCTGTTCACGCCATCCGTCGAAGAAATGTACCCCGATGGTATCGCCGGCCAGACCCGAGTCAGTGTTCCGCAACTCTCTGAAGGTTTGTGCGGTGCCAGCCGTCCCGGGCATTTCGAAGGGGTGGCGACGGTCGTCAGCAAGTTGTTCAACATGGTCCAGCCGGACCTGGCGATTTTCGGCCAGAAAGACTTCCAGCAACTGGCGGTGATCAAATCCCTGGTCCATGACCTGAACATGCCGATCCAGATCATTGGTGAACCGACCGTGCGTGCGGCCGACGGCCTCGCGCTGTCGTCGCGTAATGGCTTTCTCAGTGAAGAGCAGCGGGCCGTTGCGCCTGTTGTGTATCGCACGCTGTCGTCGATTGCCGAAGCCATCAAACAAGGCGACCGGGATTTCCCGGTGTTGATCGATGTTCAGCTCAAGCAGCTCGAAGCGGCTGGCCTGCGTCCTGATTACCTGGAGATTCGCCACGCCCAGACGTTGCGCCCGGCGACTGCACAGGATCGGGACCTGGTGATTCTGGTGGCGGCTTTCCTCGGCACCACGCGGTTGATCGACAACCTGCATCTGAACCTCGACGCCTCCGCCTGAACCACCACCATCCCCCTGTGGGAGCGGGCTTGCTCGCGAATGCGGTGTGTCATTCAGCATAAATGTTGACTGATACACCGCATTCGCGAGCAAGCCCGCTCCCACATTAGATCTGCGGCTATATCCATAACGTAGTGCTTCCTCCCCTCCGTCTGTCGGACTGTTCCTCGGTCAGATGTTAAAAAAGTACCGGAAACAGGTCCGACAAAGTCAAGACAGATCACCGCGCGGGAGTTACTGTATTCGCCCTGCGCCATGAAATCGTGTCGACGCAGTTGACCGGACCGCCCACCCACAGCGTTCCGCGATTTTTAGTGTTCAAAAGGCCGTTCAAGTAAAAAGGAAACCCGCAGCGATGGCGTACTACCGCACTCCTCACGATGTGACCGCTCTGCCCGCCTGGCAAGCGTTGAATGACCACCGCCAAGCCATGCAGGATTTCAGCATGCGCGAAGCCTTTAATGCCGATCCGCAGCGCTTTACTCAATTCACCCTCAGCAGCTGTGGTCTGTTCCTCGACTATTCGAAGAACCTGATCAACGCCGAGACCCGCAATCTGCTGGTGGGCCTGGCCAACGAAGTCGACCTCCAGGGCGCGATCAAAGCGCTGTTCGACGGCGAAATCGTCAACTCCTCGGAAGGTCGTCCGGCCTTGCACACCGCCCTGCGCCGCCCGGTGGGCGACAAGCTGTCGGTCAACGGCGTCAACGTGATGCCGGAAGTGCACAAGGTACTGAACCAGATCACCGACCTCGTGGGCCGTATTCACGATGGTCTGTGGCGCGGTTACACCGAGAAACCGATCACTGACGTCGTGAACATCGGCATCGGTGGCTCCTTCCTCGGCCCGGAGCTGGTCTCCGAAGCGCTGCTGTCCTACGCGCAGAAAGGTGTGCGCTGCCATTACCTGGCAAACATCGATGGCAGCGAGTTCCACGAGCTGACCATGAAGCTGCGCGCCGAGACCACGCTGTTCATTGTCTCGTCGAAATCCTTCAACACCCTCGAAACCCTGAAGAATGCTCAGGCCGCGCGTGCCTGGTACCTGGCTCAAGGTGGCTCGGAGGCCGAGCTGTATCGTCACTTCATCGCCGTCTCCAGCAACAACGCTGCGGCCGTGGCGTTCGGTATCCGCGAAGAAAACATCTTCCCGATGTGGGATTGGGTCGGCGGGCGTTACTCGCTGTGGTCGGCCATCGGCCTGCCGATTGCCCTGGCCATCGGCATGTCGAACTTCAAGGAACTGCTGTCCGGTGCCTACACCATGGACCAGCACTTCCAGAGTGCGCCATTCGATCAGAACATGCCGGTGCTGCTGGCTTTGCTCGGCGTCTGGTACGGCAACTTCTGGGGCGCGCAGAGTCATGCGATCCTGCCGTACGACCACTATCTGCGTAACATCACCAAACACCTGCAACAGCTGGACATGGAGTCCAACGGCAAGAGCGTGCGTCAGGACGGCACTCCCGTGTCCACCGACACCGGTCCGGTGATCTGGGGTGGCGTGGGTTGCAACGGCCAGCACGCCTATCACCAGTTATTGCACCAGGGCACCCAACTGATCCCGGCCGACTTCATCGTGCCGATCGTCAGCTTCAACCCGGTGTCCGACCACCATCAGTGGCTGTACGCCAACTGCCTGTCGCAAAGCCAGGCGCTGATGCTCGGCAAGAACCGCACCGAGGCAGAAGCCGAATTGCGGGACAAGGGCGTGAGCGAAGAAGACGTGCAGAAAATCGCACCGCACAAGGTGATTCCGGGCAACCGTCCGAGCAACACCCTGGTGGTCGAACGCATCAGCCCGCGTCGTCTCGGCGCGCTGGTGGCGATGTACGAACACAAAGTCTTCGTGCAAAGCGTGGTCTGGGGCATCAACGCCTTCGACCAGTGGGGTGTGGAGCTGGGCAAGGAGCTGGGCAAAGGCGTCTACAACCGCCTGGTCGGCAAAGAAGAAACCCCGGCTGACGATGCTTCCACCCAAGGCCTGATCAACTACTTCCGCGGTCGTCACCGCGGGTGATCTGACGCCACTCCCTGTAGGAGCTGGCTTGCCAGCGAAAGCGGCGTATCAGTCGACACATTTGTTGAATGACACACCGCCTTCGCTGGCAAGCTAACCTTGTAGGAGCTGGCTTGCCAGCGAATGCGGTGTGTCATTCAACCTGTGTGTCGACTGATACGCCGCCTTCGCTGGCAAGCCAGCTCCTACGAGGGTCGTGTAGCTCCCCTCTTGTCTCAAAACAAGAATAAGGAACCGTCATGTTCGATATCAGCACGTTCCCCAAAGCCGATGCCGTCCGCCGGGCTGCTCAATTAAGTCAAGACGACTATAAGCGCCTGTACCGCCAATCCATCGAACATCCCAGCACCTTCTGGGCCGAACAGGCCACTCGTTTTCTTGACTGGAGTACGCCCTGGGACACCGTCCAGCGTTACAACCTGAAAACCGGTGAGGCCAGCTGGTTCGCCGGCGCGAAGTTGAATGTCAGTTACAACTGCATCGACCGCCATCTGGAAAAGCGCGGCGATCAGATCGCAATCATCTGGGAAGGCGACGACCCCGCTGAATCCACACAGATCACCTATAAAAAACTGCATCACAACGTCTGTCGCCTGGCCAACGTGCTCAAAAGCCGTGGCGTGAAAAAAGGCGATCGGGTCTGCATTTACATGCCGATGATCCCCGAAGCGGCTTATGCCATGCTCGCCTGCACCCGGATCGGTGCGGTGCATTCGGTGGTGTTTGGTGGTTTCTCCCCGGACTCTGTACGCGACCGTATTCTCGACGCCGACTGCCGTACCGTGATCACCGCCGATGAAGGCGTGCGCGGCGGTAAAGTCGTGCCGCTCAAGCAGAAGGTCGACAAGGCGCTGCAAAGTTGCCCGAACGTCAGCACGGTCATCGTGGTCGAGCGCACCCAGGGCGAGGTTGACTGGGTCGAAGGTCGCGATCTCTGGTATCACCAGGCGCTGCGCGAGGTCAGTGACGATTGCCCGCCTGAACCGATGGACGCTGAAGACCCGCTGTTCATCCTCTACACCTCCGGCAGCACAGGTAAACCCAAAGGCGTGCTGCACACCACAGGTGGCTATCTGCTGCAGGTGGCAATGACCTTCAAGTACGTGCTCGACTACCGCGACGACGAGGTGTTCTGGTGCACCGCCGATGTCGGCTGGGTCACCGGCCACAGCTACATCGTCTACGGTCCGCTGGCCAACGGCGCCACCACCCTGATTTTCGAAGGCGTACCCAGCTACCCGAGCAGCTCGCGCTTCTGGCAGGTCATCGACAAGCACCACGTGAACATCTTCTACACCGCACCGACTGCCCTGCGCTCGCTGATGCGCGAAGGCCTCGACCCCCTAAAAGAAACGTCCCGCGCGAGCCTCAGATTACTCGGCAGTGTCGGCGAGCCGATCAACCCGGAAGCCTGGGAATGGTACTTCAATGCCGTCGGCGAGCAGCGTTGCCCGATCGTCGACACCTGGTGGCAGACCGAAACCGGCGGCATCATGCTCAGCCCTCTGGTCAGCGCCCAACGAATCAAACCCGGCTGCGCCACGCAACCGATGTTCGGCGTGCAGCCGGTGCTGCTGGATGAAGTGGGCAAAGAGATCAAGGGTGCCGGCAGCGGCGTGCTGGCGATCAAATCCAGCTGGCCGGCGCAGATTCGCAGTGTCTACGGGGACGCGCAACGGATGGTCGACACTTACTTCAAGCCGTACCCCGGCTATTATTTCACCGGCGACGGCGCGCGGCGCGACGAAGACGGCGACTACTGGATCACCGGCCGTATCGACGACGTGATCAATGTTTCCGGGCACCGCATCGGCACCGCCGAAGTGGAAAGCGCCCTGGTGCTGCATGACAGCATCGCCGAAGCGGCGGTGGTCGGCTATCCCCACGACGTCAAGGGTCAGGGCATCTATGCCTTCGTCACCCCCATGAACGGCACCGAACCCAATGACGAACTGAAGAAAGAATTGCTGGCGCATGTCAGCAAGGAAATCGGCAGTTTCGCCAAACCGGACTTGATCCAGTGGGCCCCGGCGTTGCCGAAAACCCGTTCAGGCAAGATCATGCGGCGGATTCTGCGCAAAATCGCCTGCAACGAGCTGGACACGCTGGGCGACACTTCGACCCTGGCTGATCCCAGCGTGGTTCAGGAGCTGGTCGATAAACGCCTGAACCAGTAAGGTGTGCGCGGCCCCCCTGTAGGAGCCTGGCTTGCCAGCGAAAGCGGTGTGTCAGTCGACACATGTATTAACTGACCCACCGCCTTCGCTGGCAAGCCAGCTCCTACAGGGGGCATTGGGCCAGGGTCACGCGCATTTTTTTTCACCACTGAGTCGCCATGGAATTCATCCGCAGCCGCATCGAAACCCAGATCATGAGCCTGACAGGTCTGTCCCTGGGCAAGCTCGACCTGGAAAACCCCAAGGGCGATCCCGGCCTGTTCGGACCCGAATCGGTGAGCTGGCAAGTGCATGGCGACTTCAGCAGCATGCTGATCGGCGGCATCAGCGCCCTGATGCTGCAAGCCCTGCATCCACTGGCCCTGGCCGGGGTCTGGGACCATTCGAATTTTCGCCAGGACATGCTCGGCCGCTTGCGCCGCACCGGGCAATTCATTTCCGGCACCACGTTCGGTTCACGAAAGGACGCCGACTGGCTGATCGAGAAAGTCCGCACCATCCACCTGCAAGTGACCGGCACGGCCCCTGATGGCCGGCCTTATGCTGCCAGCGACCCCGAGCTGCTGACCTGGGTGCACGTGGCCGAAGTCAGTCACTTCCTCGCCGCGCACCTGCGCTACCGCAACCCGAAGCTGTCGCTGGCCGATCAGGATCGCTATTACGCCGAAATCGCCATGGTTGCAGAGCGTCTGGGCGCACGTGATGTACCCCGGTCACGACAGGCCATTGCCGATTACCTTGAGCGAATGCGCCCACAACTACTGTGCGACGAGCGCAGTCGAGAAGTGTTGCGACTGCTGTTGAACGCCCCCGCCCCCAGCCGCCTGGCCAAGCCCTTCGGCGGCTTGATGATGCAGGCCGGGATCGACCTGCTGCCGGACTGGGCCAGCGACATGCTGGGCGTGAACCAGGGCCCGCTGCAACGCCAGCTGATCCGCGCCAGCGTCAATCGCAGTGCGCCGATGTTGCGCTGGGCGGTGCGTAATGGGTCAGTGCAGCGGGCCAGGCGACGGATGGGGTTGCTGAACTGAGCTCAGACCAAACACAAAAACACTGAATGCCGGCTTCTGTGGCGAGGGAGCTTGCTCCCGCTGGGCTGCGAAGCGGCCCCACAAGCTCAGCCCATGGCGAAAATTTTGCGAGCGCTTCGCACTCGAGCGGGAGCAAGCTCCCTCGCCACAGGCAATCCCCCTCGCCACAGTGTTAAACTCCCGCGCCAAATTCCCTCCTGCAAGGCGCCCAGCATGTCTTCCTTGAATCAGGCGCTGCGCGCCGCCCTCGATCATCGCCAGGACCTGCTCGCCGAGCTGCACCAGCAAGGCACCGATTGCTATCGGCTGTTCCATGGCAGCCAGGAAGGTGCTGGCGGCCTGACAATCGACCGCTACGGCCCGCAACTGTTGGTGCAAAGCTTTCACCAGTCCCTGGAGCGGGATGCCCTGCTGCAACTGCACGACACTGTCAATCAGCACCTCGGCCTCGACACCCTGCTGGTGTACAACGACCGCTCCGGGGGCAACTCGCGCATCGACCGCGAAGACACGGTCTATCGTGCCGATGAAGCCGCCCTGCAAGACCTGATCGGCCATGAATGGGGCCTGAACTATAGGGTTCGCGGTCGCCATGCAGGCCAGGACCCACTGCTGTTCCTGGACCTGCGCAACACCCGGGGCTGGGTCAAGGCGCACAGCCAGGACAAAACAGTGCTGAACCTGTTCGCCTACACCTGCGGCGTCGGTTTGAGCGCCGCAGCCGGTGGCGCCAGCGAGGTGTGCAACCTGGACTTTGCCGAAGGCAACCTGGCGGTCGGTCGCGAGAACGGCCTGCTCAATCCGCAGCTGCCAGGCATGCAGTTCATCCAGTCCGACTACTTCCCGGCGATCCGGCAGTTGGCCGGCCTGCCCATCAGCCAGCGTCGCGGGCAGAAATTGCCGAGTTATCCGCGTCTGGAACCGCGCCAGTACGATCTGGTGTTGCTGGATCCGCCGGCCTGGGCCAAGAGCGCATTCGGCACGGTCGACCTGTTGCGCGACTACCAGAGCCTGCTGAAACCGGCATTATTGACCACCGCCGACGATGGCGTGCTGATCTGCTGCAACAACCTGGCAAAAGTCAGCATGGACGACTGGCGCGAACAGGTTTTGCGGTGTGCCGAGAAAGCCGGGCGTCCGGTGCGTGAGTGGACAGTGATGAAACCGGGCGGCGATTTTCCGTCCATGGATCAACAGCCGCCGCTGAAAACGCTGATCCTGCAGCTCTGACATTCAGCAACAGCGTAAAACAAATCCCCAAAGCGCAGTGCCTTCGGAACCAGAATCGCGTGCCATACTCCAAGGCACTCCGATTCAGACAAATGAAGCCGCACATGTCCAAAGGATTGATTCGCGCCATTGGCGCTCTGTTGACCGCGCTGGCCCTCTACAGCCTGCTGGGGTTTCTGATTTTGCCGGGCATCGCGTTGCGAGTGGCCAACCAGCAGTTGGCCAACTACGCCACGACGCCCGCCACGCTTACGCGGATCGAGCTCAACCCGTTCAGCCTTGAAGTCACCCTCTGGGGCCTGATCATTGGTGAGCCGGGCAAGGAACAGGTCGGCTTCGAGCGGCTGTACGCCAATCTGCAGATCGACAGCCTCTGGACCAAGGCGCTGCACCTGTCCGATATCGAACTGGACAAACCCAAGACCGAAATCCTCTTCGGCAAGGACGGCAAGCTCAACCTGCTGGGATTGTTCAAGCTGCCCGCCAGCGAGCCGACGCCGACTGACCCGGATGCCAAACCCTTCCCCTTGCGGGTCGAGCGCATCAGACTGGCTGACGGTTACGTGCACTTCCAGGACGCACGGCCGAGCGAGCCCATCGAATTCCTCTACGACAAACTCGACTTCGAGCTGAAGAACCTAAGCACGCTGCCGGAGGATAACGCCGACATGACCCTGGTCGCTGTCGGGCCGTCAGGCGGGCAAATCGACTGGACCGGCAACTTCAGCCTGATCCCGATTGCCTCCGAAGGTAAGCTGAAGATCACCGACGGCAAGATGAAAGCCTTTTGGCCCTATGTGCGTGACGCGGTGCCACTGGTGCTCGAAGACGGCGCCGTCAACCTCAGCACCGACTATAAACTCAACTTGTCCAAGGAAACCCAACTGCTGCTGAGCAATGTCGCGGTCAGTATCGCGCCATTTGCCATCAAGGCACCGGACGGTCGGCCGCTGGCGAAACTGGCGCGCCTGGACGTCAGCGACACCACGGTGGACCTGGCCAGGCAGCAAGTAGTGGTCGGCAAGATCCGCAGCAATAAACTGGAGACCTGGGCGGCCCTGGAAGCGGACGGGCAACTCGATTGGCAGAAGCTGTTTGCCAGCCAACCGTCCAAAGCGGCGGTCAAAGCCAAAGCCGAACCGGCGAGTACGCCAGCCGCCGCCGATTCCCCCAAACCTGAACCTGCTCCGCCGAGCAAGCCGTGGCAGGTGCTGCTCAAAGACGTGCAACTGCGCGATTACCAGGTGCATCTGACCGACCGCAAGGCACAACCGCCCGTGGCCCTGGACGTCGGCCCGCTGAACCTGGACCTGCAGAACTTCGACAGCCTCAATGGCTCGCCCTTCAACCTCAAGCTCGATACGGGCGTGGGCAAGCAAGGCAAGATCATGGCGGACGGCGTGGTCAACCTGGCTCCGGTCAGCGCCAGACTGAAGGTGCAAACCAAGGACATCGACCTGCGCGTCGCGCAGTCCTACATCAACCCGTTCATTCGCCTCGAACTGCGCAGCGGCATGCTCGGCAGCGATCTGGCAGTCGACTTGAAAAGCACCGAGCCGCTGGCGTTCAGCGTCACTGGCCGCGCTCAGGTCGATCAGTTGCATACCCTCGACACCCTGAAAACCCGCGACTTCCTCAAGTGGCAGCAACTGGTGCTCGAAGGCCTGAACTATCAGCACGGCGACAGCCTGTCGATCGACAAGGTCAACCTGTTCCAGCCCTATGCGCGCTTCATGATCAACGACGACCGCACCACTAACGTCGATGACCTGCTGATCCCGCAACCGCCTGACGCCAGTGCCAAAACCGCCGCCGCCAAACCCGTCGCCAAGGACAAACCACTGGGCATCCACATTGGCGGCATTGCCATCAACGACGGCTCGGCCAACTTCGCCGACTTCAGCCTGACGCCGAACTTCGCCACCGCCATTCAACAGCTCAATGGCCAGATCGGCACCATCGACAGTCGCCAGGCGAAACCGGCCAGTGTCGACATCAAAGGCAAGGTCGACCGCTATGCACCTGTGACCATCAAGGGTTCGGTCAATCCGTTCGACCCGATGGCCAGCCTCGACATCGCCACCAGTTTCAAACGGGTGGAACTGACGACCCTGACACCCTACTCCGGTAAATTCGCCGGCTACCGCATCCGCAAGGGCCGGCTCAATCTCGACTTGCATTACCTGATCACCAAAGGCCAGCTCAAGGCCGACAACAAGGTGGTGGTCGAGCAGCTGCAACTGGGTGAAAAGGTCGACAGTCCGGATGCGGTAAGCCTGCCCTTGAAACTCGCCATCGCGTTGCTCAAGGACGTCGACGGCAAGATTTCCATCGAGCTGCCGGTGACCGGTGACCTGAACAATCCACAGTTCAGCGTCATGCCTATCATCTGGCAGACCCTGCGCAACCTGATCGTCAAGGCGGCCGCCGCACCCTTCAAAATGATTGGTGGTCTGGTCAGTGGCGGTGGTTCGCAAGATTTGGGCACTGTCTCGTTTGCACCGGGTTCCAGCGACCTGAGCAAGGAGGCCGAGGGCTCGTTGATCAAACTCTCCCAGGCGCTCAAGGAACGTCCGGCCCTGCGCCTGGAGATCGAAGGGACTGCTGCGCAAAGCAGCGATGGCCCGCTGATTGCCGAGCAACGCCTGGAACGGGAATACAAGTACAACTACTACAAAATGCTGCAGCGCCGTGGTGACAAGGTGCCAGCTAACGCCGCGCTGGTGGAAGTACCGGACAGCGAGAAAGGTCCGTTGCTGGAAGGTATTTACCGTACACGCCTGAAGACTCAGCCCCCCGCCGAATGGAAGGATCTGGGCAAGGAAGAACGCACCGCGAAAATGCGTGAGGGCGTGATCAAATTCTGGAGTTCCAGCGACGTGTTGTTGCGGCAACTGGGTCAGGATCGCGCCAGCAGCATCAAGGATTATCTGGTCGACAAGGCTCAACTGGCCGACGAGCGCGTGTACTTCGTCGACGCCAGCCTGGGTCAGGCGGAAAGTGACGGTCGGGTGATTACGCCACTGCACCTGGACGCCGAATGATGCTCAGACGATTGCTGACAGGCCTGGCCCTGGCGCTGGCCGCGAGTCACGCCTGCGCCGCGGAGACCCTGCGCTGCGGCAGTCAATTGATCAGCGTCGGGGACAGGTCCGGCGAGGTGCTGCACAAATGCGGTGAACCGGTCAGCCGCGATGTGTTGGGCTACAAACGCAGCGCCGATCGACGGGAGGAGTTCCAGGTCGAGGAATGGACCTACGGGCCCAACGGCGGGATGTACCAGTACTTGCGGTTTGAAGGTAATCGCTTGAAGCAGATCACCAGCAAACGCGGTAATTAGGCACGACATAAATCGTTGTAGGAGCAAGCTTGCTCGCGATGAGGCAATAACATTCAACATTTGCATTGACTGTTACACCGCTATCGCGAGCAAGCTTGCTCCTACAGTTGTTGCGTGTCGCTCACAATAGAACAGGCCCCGAACACGAATGTCCGAGGCCTGTAACGGCCACGTCCTTGTGGCCTTTCGCATGAACTCTCAAGTTGCGGCAGACGTATGACTCGGCTCGTCTGCCGCGCCTTCTCCCGGTCCAGGCGAGAAGTCTTGCCTTACTCGGCTTTCAGGCCGTCAGCGGAGACCGCTTTGACGCCTTTGATTTTCTTGGCGATAGCCACGGCGACGTCTTTCTGAGAATCAGTCACGGCAACGGTAGACGACAGGGAAACAACACCTTTGTTGGTTTCAACCTTGATGTCAGTACCAGGAATGCCTTTTTCGGTGACCAGGTCTGCTTTGACTTTGGTGGTGATCCAGGTATCGGAAGTAGCTTCTTTGGCTTCGGTGACTTCACCGGCAGCCAGCACCATTGGCGCTTGAGTGGCTTGAGTCTGGGCAAATGCAGCGTTGGCCAGGGTCAGCGCGGTAGCAGTAGCGGCAGCGATAGCGAACTTCTTCATACGAGTAACTCCTGTTTTTTCATAAAGTCTGCTGCGTGTCTTGTCAGCAGGGTTACTGGGTATATTGCGAACGCTGTGCCAACTTTGAGACAGCTAATAAATCGTTATAAATCAATAACTTAAAAATTCACTCAATTTTCGGAATCATGCAAAATGCATGACTTCGAAATTATCTACATGCAAGTTGCGGGTTTTGGCGTGGGCCTAAGGCCATGAATTACAGAGGGTTTTCCAAATTGGCAACTGGCTAGTCCAATATTCGAAAAATCAGACAAAAAAACCCCGCGTCGTAAGAGGCGGGGCATGGTTGATCAGCAACAATCAAGTACCGGTAGGGCAACCCTTTGGCGCGTAGTCGGCGGCGACACTGGTTTTGCAAGACCAGCCAGAAGTGGCGTCGCGTGTGAGGGTAACAGTTGCGCTAGTCACTGGAGCTGGCGCATCTTTGAGTGTGCAAATAATGCTGTTAGTAGTGCTTGCACCGACGGTAATTGTGCAGTGTGTTGTGCTGGCGTTCCCAGTTATTGCAGTGACTGCAGGAGATCCAACACCCGAATTAACCTGATCCTCATAATTCACTTTAAGCGCCGAAATCTCCGCCAACCCCGCCGTCACTTTCGCCCGAGCCTGATACTTCGAGTAAGCCGGAATCGCAAACGTCGCCAAAATCCCGATGATCGCCACCACGATCAGCAATTCGATAAGCGTAAAACCTTTCTGTGAATTCATAGACAAGCTCCATGCATGAGTCGAAATTTCATGATTGAATTAGCCACAGTACAGCCTATGCCAATCACGTCATCTCCTGTTGTCGGGGGAATGAGAGCAACGCAACGCCTTTTCCTACCCCCAGGATCCGCACTATCTGACAATTATTGTCACCTCAGTCCCACGGGTTTGGCTCCGCCGCTTGACTAGGCTATAAGTCATGCATTGTTTGCGTCGGTATCCCCATGAATGACATCGCCCTTAGCGGCCTGGCCAAGCAATTGGTCCTGGCCGAACTGCTCACTGACAAAAGCGCGCAACAGGCGTATCAGCAAGCCCAGCGCAACCGGATTACTCTGGTCAGCTACCTGGTGCAAAACAAACTGGTGAAAAGCCGTCAGGTTGCCGAAATTGCCTCGGAGCACTTTGGCATGGCTCTGCTGGACCTCAATTGCCTGGACAAGGAAACCCAACCCAGGGGCCTGGTCAGCGAGAAATTGATCCGCCAGCACCACGCCCTGCCCCTCTGGCGACGTGGCAACAAGCTGTTCGTGGGGGTTTCCGATCCAACCAATCATCAGGCCATCAACGATATCCAGTTCAGCACCGGGCTCAGCACCGAAGCCATTCTGGTCGAAGACGAAAAACTCACGGACGCCATCGAGAAATTCTTCGACAGCCACAGTACCGGCCTCGAAGACATGGCCGACATTGACCTCGATGGCGTGGACATCGAGTCGGTCGACGACAACAATCAGGACGCCATCGCCGGCCAGGATGCCGATGATGCGCCCGTGGTGCGCTTCGTTCACAAGATGTTGCTCGATGCGATCAAGAGCGGTTCTTCCGACCTGCATTTCGAGCCCTACGAAAAAACCTACCGCGTGCGGATGCGCACCGACGGCATGCTGCGTGAAGTCGCCAAACCGCCAATTCAACTGGCCAACCGTATCGCTTCGCGGCTGAAAGTCATGGCCAGCCTCGACATCTCCGAACGACGCCGGCCCCAGGACGGGCGGATCAAGATGCGCCTGTCCAAGAGCAAGTCCATCGACTTTCGGGTCAACACCCTGCCGACCCTGTGGGGCGAGAAAGTGGTGATCCGGATCCTCGATCCGTCCAGCGCGCAAATGGGCATCGATGCCCTCGGCTACGAACCCGACCAGAAAGACTTGTACATGGCCGCGCTCAAGCAGCCACAGGGGATGATTCTGGTCACCGGACCCACCGGTTCAGGCAAGACCGTGTCGCTCTACACCGGCCTGAATATCCTCAACACCGTGGACATCAACATCTCCACCGCCGAAGACCCGGTGGAGATCAACATGGAAGGCATCAATCAGGTCAACGTCAATCCCAAGCAGGGCCTGGGATTTGCCCAGGCGCTGCGCTCGTTTCTGCGTCAGGATCCGGACGTGATCATGGTCGGCGAAATCCGCGACCTGGAAACGGCGGAAATCGCCATCAAGGCCGCCCAGACCGGGCACCTGGTGCTATCGACCCTGCACACCAACAGCGCCGCGGAAACCCTGACCCGTCTGCACAACATGGGCATCCAGGGCTTCAATATCGCCACCTCGGTGAGCCTGATCATTGCCCAGCGCCTGGCGCGCAAATTGTGCAGCCATTGCAAGAGACCGATCGAGATTCCCCGGGAGGCACTACTCAAGGAGGGTTTCCCCGCGGAACGCATCGGCTCGTTCACGATCTATGAACCGGTCGGTTGCGATCACTGCAACGGCGGTTATAAAGGGCGCGTAGGGATTTATGAAGTGGTCAGGAACACACCCGCGTTGCAACGGCTGATCATGGCCGAGGGCAATTCGCTGGAAATCGATACCCAGATGCGTAAAGACGGGTTCAACGACCTGCGCACGTCCGGGTTGATCAAGGCCATGCAGGGCATCACCAGCCTTGAAGAAATCAACCGGGTCACCAAGGATTGAACATGGCGGTCAAAGCAGCAAAAATCAGCGTGTATGCCTGGGAAGGCACGGACAGGAAAGGCTCGAAAATGACCGGCGAACTCAGCGGTCAGAACCCGGCGCTGATCAAGGCGCAGTTGCGCAAACAAGGGATCAATCCCGGCAAGGTGCGCAAGAAATCCGCCTCGATTTTCAATCTTGGCAAGCGCATCAAGGCCCAGGACATTGCCCTGTTCACCCGGCAGATGGCAACCATGATGAAAGCCGGCGTGCCGCTGTTGCAATCGTTCGACATCATCGGCGAAGGCTTCGATAACCCGGCCATGCGCAAACTGGTGGACGAGGTGAAACAGGAAGTCGCGGCGGGGAACAGCTTCGCCGCGGCGTTGCGCAAAAAGCCGCAGTATTTCGATGAGCTTTACTGCAACCTGGTCGATGCCGGCGAGCAGGCCGGTGCCCTGGACACCCTGTTGGAACGGGTCGCGACCTACAAGGAAAAGAGCGAAAGCCTCAAGGCCAAGATCAAGAAAGCCATGACCTATCCGCTCGCCGTGGTGTTCGTCGCGATCATCGTGACCGGGATTCTGCTGGTCAAGGTGGTGCCGCAGTTCGAGTCGGTGTTCAAGGGATTTGGTGCCGAACTGCCGGCCTTCACCGTGATGGTCATCGGCCTGTCGGAATTCATGCAGGACTGGTGGTGGGTGATGCTCGGCATGCTGATCGCGGCGGTCTTCGGCCTGCGACACGCGTTCAAGACGTCGCAAGGCTTTCGGGACCGGACGGATACCTGGCTGCTGAAACTGCCGTTGGTTGGCACGTTGATGTACAAGTCCGCGGTGGCCCGTTATGCCCGTACCCTGTCGACCACCTTCGCCGCCGGCGTGCCGTTGGTCGAAGCCTTGGAGTCAGTGGCTGGCGCGACCGGCAATATCGTGTTCAAGCGTGCGGTGCTGCGCATCAGGCAGGACGTTTCGACCGGGATGCAGCTGAATTTCTCCATGCGCTCCTCCGGCATTTTTCCGAACATGGCGATCCAGATGACAGCGATTGGCGAAGAGTCCGGGGCACTGGACGACATGCTCGACAAGGTCGCGAGCTTCTACGAGGACGAAGTGGACAACATGGTCGATAACCTCACCAGCCTGATGGAACCGTTCATCATGGTGGTACTGGGGGTCGTCGTCGGTGGCCTGGTGGTTGCGATGTACCTGCCCATCTTCCAACTCGGCGCTGCGATCTGACATGCCCTTGAGCGAAATTCTGATTGTCTATCCGCTGGCCTTCGTCGTCATTGCCGCAGTGGTCGGCCTGCTGGTCGGCAGCTTTCTCAATGTAGTCATCTGGCGCCTGCCCAAAATGCTCGAGCGTGAGTGGCGAGGGCAGGCTCATGACATTCTGGGGTTGCCCGAGGAAACGCCCCAGCCGGTTTACAACCTGCTGCTGCCCCCCTCTCAGTGCCCGCACTGTAGCCACCGGATCCGGGCCTGGGAAAACATTCCGGTACTCAGCTTTGCGTTGCTGCGAGGGCGCTGTTCAAGCTGCAAGACGCCGATCAGCACACGCTACCCGTTGACCGAACTGGCCTGCGGTCTGCTGTCGGCGTTCATCGCCTGGCACTTCGGGTTCGGTTGGCCTGCGTGCATGACACTGGTCCTGACCTGGGGCCTGTTGGCCATGAGCCTGATCGACGCCGAGCACCAGCTATTACCGGATGTGCTGGTGCTACCGCTGATGTGGCTCGGATTGATCGTCAACAGTTTCGGCCTGTTCGTGCCGTTGCAGGAGGCGTTGTGGGGCGCAATAGCCGGCTACACGGCGCTGTGGTCGGTGTTCTGGCTGTTCAAACTGATCACCGGCAAGGACGGCATCGGCCACGGAGATTTCAAGTTGTTGGCGATGCTCGGGGCCTGGGGCGGCTGGCAGATCCTGCCTCTGACCATCCTGTTGTCATCCCTGGTGGGCGCCGTTATCGGCGTGATCTTGCTGCGCATGCGCAACGCGAAAACCTCAACGCCGATCCCTTTCGGCCCCTATCTGGCGATTGCCGGCTGGATTGCCTTGCTCTGGGGTGGTCAAATAACCGACTTCTATTGGCAGTTTGTCGGTTTGAAATGAATACCCTTGTGGAAAAACCCTGGATTCTCGGCCTGACCGGCGGCATCGGCAGCGGCAAAAGCGCGGCGGCCCAGCACTTCATCGGCCTGGGCGTGCACCTGGTGGACGCCGACCACGCGGCGCGTTGGGTGGTGGAACCGGGGCGCCCGGCCCTGGCGAAGATCGCCGAACACTTCGGCCCCGGCGTACTGCAACCCGACGGGCAGCTGGATCGCGCGGCGTTGCGCAAACTGATCTTCGAGGTGGCGGATGAACGCCGCTGGCTCGAAGCACTGTTGCATCCGCTGATCGCCGAAGAAATCGTCCATCATCTGGCCAAGGCACAATCGCCTTACGCGATTCTGGTTTCGCCGCTGCTGATCGAGTCGGGTCAGTACGCCATGACCCAACGGGTGCTGGTGATCGATGCACCCGAACAGCTACAGATCGAACGCACCCTGCAGCGTGACCAGACCAGCGAACAACAGGTCCAGGCGATCCTCAAGGCCCAGTCCAGCCGCCAGGATCGCCTGAGCCATGCCGACGATGTGGTGGTCAACGACCGCGACCTCGCCTGGCTGCACAGCGAGGTCGAACGCCTGCATCACTTTTACCTTACTTTGCGTGGAGGCCAGTCATGAGCCAAACCCCAACCGTCGATTGCCCAACCTGCGGCGCCCCTGTCGAGTGGAGCCCCGAAAGCAAGTACCGGCCGTTCTGTTCGGATCGTTGCAAACTAATCGACCTGGGCGCTTGGGCATCGGAAGAACACAAGATTCCGGTGAGCCCGGATGCCGAAGACGACCTGTTCAGCGAAGATTTCGAGCCGCGTCACTGACCTGTTCAGAGCTCGACGAGTCCAGGCTTGAGCGGGCTCAGGACTTGGGATCGTCGTCTTTCCACGGCGCCGAAAGGTAGCGCGTGCGGTTGAAGGTCTCCAGCCACTCGGGACAGAACACCACCAGCGCGCTGACCACCATGCCGTTGATAAAGGCCTCAGGAAAAATGATCAGCCACAGGTACCCGACAAAGTCTTCCAGCCAATAGGGCATGGCAAAACGTTCGTCGAACCACAGCAACCACAGCGCCAGCAGCAGACACAGCAACGCCGAGAGCGCCGCCGCAAAAAAACCGGACACGAAGATATACACAAAGGGATTTCGCGGCTGCGCTCGCTCCACCAGGATCGCGCAGCACTCGGTGATCAGCACTGGTAGCAGAATCAGCAGCGCGCCATTGACCCCCATCGCCGCCAGATCCTGGCGGCCGAGCAGCACCAATCCCGCTTGCGCGACCAACCCGCCGACAATCGCCAACGGCCAGTCAAGCAACAGGGTCACGGCGGTCATGCCAATGAAGTGGTAGGACACGCCGGTATCGAAGTCCCGTCGCACCAGCCACAGCATGAACAGCGCGAATACCGTACCGAACAACAGATGCTGGCGCCGGCTATCGCTGAACAACTCGACCCACGGCGCCCGCGCAACTGCCCAGATCAGCGCCGGTACATAGATCAACCACCCCACCGTGAGGGTTTCGGGTGACAGTAACTCGGCGCCGATCATGGCTGAGCGCACTCCCTTGTCTTGCCGAAAGAGAACAGGCCCTCAGTCTACACCGCCCTTCCGCACCCTTCGACTTCAGGCCCAATGCCGTGGATCGTCCATCACCGCCTCGTGCTCGGCGAACAATTTGGGTAATTCGGCCTTGAGAAAGTCCACCCAGGTCCGGACCTTGGCATCGAGAAAACGCCGTGACGGATACAGCGCATACACCTTGCGTTGCCGGGGGCGCCAGGCCGGCAGCAAACGCAACAAGGTGCCATCGCTCAAGGGGCGCGATGCGATATAGAACGGAATCAGGCTGACGCCCATGCCGGCCTCCGACGCCTTGACCATCGATTCGGCGACGTTGCACTGAAAGGTCTTCGCCGGGCTGACCGCCTGTTCGCCATGCTCGTCCTGGAAGACCCATTCATCGCCGTACAACGGGTCGAGCATGCGCAGGCACTGATGCTCGTTCAGTGCCAGCGGTGTATGGGGCACGCCACGCCGTTGCAGGTACGCCGGGGAGGCGCAGGGCACGCTGTAGATCTGCCCGATGGTCTGGGCGACCAATTGCGAATCGGCCAGTTCATGGGCGATCGAAATCACCACGTCGTGCCCTTCCTCCAGTGGATCGGGATTGCGCTGCGACAGGGTCAGTTCGAACACCACATCAGGGTAAAGCTCGCTGTAACGGGCGATCAATGGCGTAATCAATACGCCCAGGCCATTCATGCTGTGCACCCGCAGCCGTCCACTCGGCTTGAGATGGGCGCCGCGCGCCTCTGCCGTTGCCTCTTCCATTTCTTCAAGAATTTGCCGACTGCGCAACAGGAAGCGCTCACCGGCCTCGGTCAGGCTCAACCGTCGCGTGGTGCGTTGCAGCAAGCGCGCCTGCACATGCTGCTCCAGATCCGCCACCAGTCGCGACACTTGCGCGGTCGACAGGTCCAGCGCATCGGCGGCAGCGGTAAAACTTGCGCAGTCCACCACGCGGACGAACACCCGCAAGTTATTGAGCAGGTCCATGGGCCCTCCAAGTGCGAAGATTGTTACGTTTCCTGTAAGGCTGCATCAGACGCAGGCCTCTTTATCAGGCCGGGACAAAGACTAGAATTCAGGTATCGGAATCAACACGGAGCACGGAAAAATGAAAACCCTGATCAGCCTGTTTCTGACCCTTGTCGCCACCTCGGCCATGGCCGCGGGCAACGAGCCGCCCGCCACCCCGTACAACCCGGCGCAGCCACTGGACATCGCCGAAGTGGTTTCAGTGTCCGACACCGCAACCGCCTGCGACGTTGTGCCAGCGACTATGGTCTACATCGACCATCAGGGCCAGACCCATCGCGTGACGTATCAGGTGATGGGCAACTGCATGAGCAATCTGTGATCGCCGCTTCATAGCAACGTCCACGTATAGCTGAGGATCAAACGGTTCTCATCGATGTCACTGCGGTAGTTGGAACGCGCCATCACATTGCGCACGCGGATGCCGAGCCCCTTGAGGCTGCCGCTCTGCAGCACATAGCCGAGATCGAGATCACGTTCGCGATCCTTGCCTTCAAAACCCAGGCCGGTGTCGACATTGTTGCCGGTGATGTAGCGCACAGTGCTGGTCAGCCCCGGAACGCCGAGGGCCGCGAAATCATAGTCGTAACGTGCCTGCCAGGAGCGCTCATCGGTGGAGGCGAACTCGTAGGTCGGCACCTCGTTGCCCAGCGGACTGATATTGGCAAAAACCCGCGGGAAGGCGCTGTCGCCGAACATGCCCTGATAACCCAGATAAACCGTATGGCCGCCGCGCTTGGCCGATAGCAGGGAGAAGAACGCCTGGTTGTCGATATTGCCCAGCAGCTGTTTGCCGTCTTCGCGCGAATCGTAATAACCGAGGTTGGCGCCCAGGGTCCAGTTGCCCAGCGGCTGGCTGTGCTTGAGGCCGAGAAAGCGCTGGTTGTAGATGTCTTCCAGTTGCCCGAACCAGGCGCTGACCGAGCTGCGTTTATCATTGAAGGCGTAATCGGCGCCGGCGAAGTTGAAGCCATCACTGCTGACCTGGCGCTGCGGTACATGACCGAGCATGGCTTGCATCTTTTCGTCGCCGGCCTCGTTGCGCAGGCTGGTTGATTTCAAGTGGCCGCCTTGCAGGGTCAGGCCATTGATCTCGTTCGAGCTGATGCTTGCGCCCTGATAGCTGGGCGGCAGCAGACGGATATCGCTGAAGGCCAGCACCGGCACGTTGGGTTGCAATTCACCCACCTTCAGTTCGGTCTTGGAGTAACGCACCTTCAATGCGCCTTCCAGTCGGCTGTAATCATTCGCCGCACGGCCGTCATCCTGCACCGGCAGCAAACCGGTATTGACCCGATCCGGGCTGCTGTCGAGTTTGAGGCCGAGCAGGCCGATCACATCCACACCAAAACCGACCGGGCCCTGGGTGTAACCGGACTTGACGTTGAGGATGAAGCCCTGCGCCCACTCCTCGGCCTTCGATTGCCGGTTGGCGCCGACGATGTCGGAAAAGTCCCGGCTGAAGTAGTAATTGCGCGCTTGCAAGGTCGCCGTGGTGTCTTCGATGAAGCCGCCCTCGGTGGCCATCGCACCGGCGGAGAAACTCGAGACGACAGCCATGGACAACACGGAACCGGTTGCTGGAAGAATCTGTTTCATCGTTGTTCTCTTGTTTTTATTGATCGACAGGTTGAAGTGCTTCAGCCGCAGCGGTTTCGCTACGTGGAACAGGACGACGGGCTTTTAACAGCACGTGGGTGACCATGCCGAAAATCAGCCCCCAAAATGCAGCGGACAACCCCAACAACGACATGCCCGAGGCAGTGGTGAGAAAGGTCACCAGCGCCGCTTCGCGATCCCTCGGCACGGCCATGGCGCCGGCCAACGCCCCGGCAATCGCGGCGAACAGCGCCAGCCCGGCCAGGGCTGCGATCAGTTCTTTGGGGAACGCCGAAAACAGTGAAACCAGGGTGGCGCCGAAGATCCCCAGCACCAGGTAACACAGGCCGCCCACGACGCCGGCCACATAGCGCTTGCCGGGATTTTCATGGGCCTCGCGGCCGGTGCAAATGGCCGCGGTGATCGCCGCCAGATTCAGCCCGTGACAACCGAACGGTGCCAACAGCGCCGTGCCCAACGCACTGCTGGCGATGATCGGGCCGGCCGGCGTCGAGTAACCGCTGGCGCGCAGCACTGCCATGCCGGGAACAAACTGGCCGGTCAGCGCCACCATCACCAGCGGCAAGGCAATGTTCAGGGTCGCGCTCAGGCTGAACGTCGGGGTGATCCACACCGGCGTGGCAAAACCGATCACCAGCGCTTCGCGGTGCAGATCCCCGCCAACAAAGGCGAGCGAACACCCCACCAGCAGCACCATCAACACCGAATAACGCGGCATCACCCGCTTGCAGATCAGGTAGGTGGCAAACATCGCCAGCACCAGCAACGGCTTGCCCTGCAAAGAGACGAACAACCCGGTGCCGAAGCTGAACAGAATCCCCGCCAGCATCGCTGCCGCAATGGCCGCGGGCAGTTTGCCGATGATCCGGTCAAACGCCCCGGACACCCCGACCAGAAAGATGATCAGGCTGCTGACCAGGTAAGCCCCCACCGCCTCCGGCATGGAGATCCCGGGCAACAGCGCCACCAGCAGCGCCGAACCCGGTGCCGACCACGCGATGATCACCGGTACCCGGTAACGCAGGCTCAGACCTATGCCGAGTACGGCGCTGCCGATGGAAATCGCCCAGACCCAGGACGACAACACTTCTCGCGAGAGGTGCGCGGTCTCGGCCGCCTGGAAGATGATCACCAACGGGCCGGCGTAGGAAATCACCGTGGCGATAAATCCGGCGACTGCCGCCGACAGGGAAAAGTCCTGGAATAACGCTTTCATGAAACCTCGCCGACAGCCCCGTCAGGCGATCCTTGCTGCGCGCCCGGTAGCGGTTGCCGGGCACTGCGCCGACTGCTGATGGCGAACACGGTCATGGCGATCGCGGCCACTGCACCGGGCAAGGCAAAGGCCATGAAGTTCAGCTGCAGCGGCAGGTTGATCCCGAGCAAGGCACCGCCCAGCAGCGGTCCGACGATGGCGCCGTTGCGCCCGATGCCCGACGCCCAGCCCAGACCGGTGGAGCGAATGGTCATGGAATAGAACTGCGCGGCGCAGGCGTACAACAGGATCTGCGAGCCGATGGTCGTGGCGCCGGCAACGGCGATCAGCAGGTACAGCACCGGCATCGGGCTGTTGAATCCCAGCAAGGTGATCGAAACGGCTGCACCGGCGAAGAACACCGCCAACACCCGCGGCAAGTTGAGCTTGTCACCCAACACACCACCGCCAACCGCGCCGAAAATGGCACCGAAGTTGAGTACCAGCAGGAACGACAGACTCGAGCCCAGGCTGTAACCGGCGTTGGCCATCAGTTTCGGCAGCCAGGAACTCAAGGCGTAGACCATCAGCAGGCAGCAGAAAAACGCCAGCCACAGCATCAGCGTACGCAGCGCCCGACCCTCGCGGAACAGTTGCAGTACCGGAGTGCCAGTCCCTTTCACGTCGCTCATGTGCAGTTGATCGCCGGCTTGCGCGACGTAAGCCGGATCAATCCGTTGCAGGATGGTGCGCGCCTCTTCATTGCGCCCTTGGCGCAGCATGAAACCCACCGACTCGGGCAGGAAGTACATGATCAACGGCAACAACAGCAACGGCAGCACCGCCACGTAGAACACTGACTGCCAGCCAAAACTGGGGATCAGCACGATACCGAGCCCCGCCGAAAGCATGCCGCCCACCGAGTAGCCGCTGAACATGATCGCCACCAGCGTGCTGCGGATTTTCTTCGGCGCGTACTCGTTCATCAGTGCCACGACGTTGGGCATCACCCCGCCTATGCCAAGCCCGGCAATAAATCGGCACACACCAAACTCGGTGGGGTTGCGGGCAAATCCGTTGAGCACGGTAAAACCGCTGAAGAGCATCACGCAGATCGTGATGGCCTTTTTGCGGCCGATCCTGTCCGACAGCGGCCCGAAAAACAGCGCGCCGAACATCATTCCGAACAGTGCATAACTGCCCAGTGCGCCCGCCTGCAGGGGACTGAGCCCCCATTCTTTCATCAGCATCGGCAGCACGACGCCGTAGATCACCAGATCGTAACCATCGAAGATGATGATCAGGGCACACCAGAACAGCACCATCCAGTGAAAACGGTTGAATCGTGCGTTGTCGATCACCTCATGTACGTCGATCTTGCGCATGGCATCTGTCTCTTGTTGTTGTTTTAAGAGCGTCGTTAACGCGGCTAACGTCCCGTAAAGCCGAGGGTAAAGCTGCCAGGCACGCGCAAATATCCGCTTTACGCAGATCACTATCCGTTTTGTGCAATGCCCGAACCGGGCGCGGGATGCATGTGTTGCGAGGATGACGCGCGGTAGATCCGGCAGATTTCTGACCCTCTCCGATAAACTGTCTTCTTTGCGATCGCATTTGAACGCTAAGCTTGGGCCTATGGATGATTCAGATTACTTACGCCTGCTGACCATTGCGGCCGAGCAAGCCAACGCGTTTCTCTCCAATGCCCGCAAATGGGAGCGTGAGCGTTGGGTGTGCCAGCGCCTGTTGCAGGGCCTGAACATCCCCTATCGCGCCGACGAGTTCGCACCGGCCGGTGAGCCGCCGGACGTGCTGTTCCGTGACGCCAGTTTCGAGGTGTTCTTCGTCCTCGACGAAGGCCGGCGCCTCAACGACGAGTGGCGCGATGAACTGCAACGACGGCGCAGCGCATTCTCTCTGAGCCAGCTGGTGCGCCGCGAGGCCAAGCCCAGGCGCATTCCGGCCAATGAATTCTTGCTGAGACTGGCACCGACCTTGCGCAAAAAAGCGCATAACTACAAAGAACGCGGCATGGACCTGGGGGAGCTGGACATCATCGCCTTCGCCAGCCTCAAGCGCGAAGTGCTCGATCTCAACAGTCATTTCCCACCGCCTACCGAGTACCTGCGTCAGGGCTGGCGTTCGTTGTCGCTGGTAGGCCCGACGTTCGCACGGGTGTTGTTCGCGCACCCGGATGCACCGGATTTCCTGCGCAGCAACCTGGGTCGCAGCATTGTGTTCGACGTCGGGATCAGCCTGTGAGTCCATTGCAGGAATTGATTGCCGAAGTGCCGCAACAGGGTCGCGTTCGCTGGATCGGCGTGCGACCGGAGCGTCATGCGCCAATGATCGAGCTCGATGCCGTGGAAGCACGTCTCGAGGCTGGCTTGACCGGCGACCGCGCCCGCCCGGGCATACGCAATGCGCGCCAGGTGACGCTGATTCAGTGGGAACACCTGGCGGTGATCAGTTCGCTGATGGGCCGCGCGGATGACCACCCGGTGCTACCTCAGGACCTGCGGCGCAATATAGTCGTCAGCGGCATCAATCTGTTCAGCCTCAAAGGCCGACGCTTCAGGATCGGCCAGGCGATTTTCGAAACCACCGGCTGGTGTCAGCCCTGTGCCCGCCTGCAAACCAACCTCGGCCCCGGGACCTTTCAGGCCGTGCGCGGACATGGCGGAATCACCGCCCGGGTGTTACAAAGTGGAATCATTCGCCTGGACGATACGGTGCGCGTCGAGCCTGTCCCGGACAGCGGCTATGCTCCGTTCAACGCGGGCTAAAACCCGCTTGTAGCTTCCAGACATTCAGCAACGTCTACCTGACGAGGCCCGAAAATGACCAGCCGCCTGAAACCCGAAGACCAGAAGCATGTCGAAGAGTACCTGCACCTGTCCCAGCACCGAGTCGAGCGCCGGCCTTTTCGGCCGTGGATGCTCCTGGTAGTGGTATTGGCAGTGACCATTGGCCTGGGCCTGTTGAGCCGATTTATCAGTTACCTGACGCTATGAGCTGCCTTGCGCTCGCTCGGGTAATTGCACCGATTTCTTTTAGCCTTGCGAGATATCCCCATGACTCATCGTATTGTCATCGTTGGCGGCGGCGCCGGCGGTCTGGAGTTGGCTACCCGTCTGGGTAAGACTCTGGGCAAGCGCGGCACGGCCAGTGTGATGCTGGTCGACGCGAACCTGACCCACATCTGGAAACCGCTGTTGCACGAAGTGGCGGCCGGCTCCCTGAATTCTTCCGAAGACGAACTCAACTATGTTGCCCAGGCAAAATGGAACCACTTCGAGTTCCAGCTGGGGCGCATGAGCGGGCTTGATCGCGCCCGGAAGAAAATCCAGCTGGCCGCGACCTATGACGAAGCCGGCGTGGAGCTGGTCCCGGCCCGTGAAGTGGGCTACGACTCGCTGGTCATTGCCGTTGGCAGCACCACCAACGATTTCGGCACCCAGGGCGCGGCGCAGCATTGCCTGTTCCTCGACACCCGCAAGCAGGCCGAGCGCTTTCATCAGCAATTGCTCAACCATTACCTGCGCGCCCACGCCGGGCAGACCGACACGGTCGAGCAGATCAGCGTCGCCATCGTCGGTGCCGGTGCCACCGGGGTCGAACTGGCCGCCGAGCTGCACAACGCCGCCCATGAGCTGGCGGCCTATGGCCTCGACCGGATCAAGCCGGAAAACATGCACATCACACTGATCGAAGCCGGGCCGCGGGTGCTGCCTGCGCTGCCGGAACGGATTGGCGGGCCGGTGCATAAAACCCTGGAAAAACTCGGGGTCAATGTCATGACCAATGCCGCAGTCAGCGAAGTGACCGCTGACAGCCTGATCACCGCCGATGGCAAAGTGATCAACGCCAGCCTGAAAGTCTGGGCGGCCGGGATTCGCGCTCCGGGTTTTCTCAAGGACATCGATGGCCTGGAGACCAACCGCATCAATCAGCTGCAAGTGCTGCCGACCCTGCAAACCACCCGCGACGAAAACATCTTCGCCTTCGGTGACTGCGCGGCCTGCCCGCAGCCGGGCACCGATCGCAACGTACCGCCACGGGCCCAGGCTGCGCATCAGCAGGCGTCGTTGCTGGCCAAATCGCTGAAATTGCGGATCGAAGGCAAGGCACTGCCAGAGTACAAGTACACCGACTACGGCTCCTTGATCTCGCTGTCGCGTTTTTCGGCTGTGGGTAACTTGATGGGCAACCTGACCGGCAGCGTCATGCTCGAAGGTTGGTTGGCCCGGATGTTTTATGTGTCGCTGTACCGCATGCACCAGATGGCACTGTATGGCGCGTTCCGCACGGCGATGCTGATGCTGGGCAGCAAGATCGGGCGCGGGACTGAGCCTCGGCTCAAGTTGCATTAAGATCTTCAGCGTCTGCTAAGGCGTCATCTCGGTGCAAGCCCGCTCCCACAGGTTATTCGTCGACCTTCGAATCAGGGTCCGACACCAGACCTGTGGGAGCGAGCTTGCTCGCGATAGCGTCCGTACAGTCGACATCAAAGTCGCCAGACACGCCGCTATCGCGAGCAAGCTCGCTCCCACATTTTTTCCTCATTGGCCTGCAGGTCTGTGTCTCACTGTATCTCTCCCCCCGATCCAGCCCGCTCGCTTACAAACTCCCCCCTTGCGCGACACAGTAGCGATACACCAGCCCCGCTAAATGGCCACACCCGAGCAAGGCACGCCGCCTGCACAGGGTTATCGCCGCACCTTGGCGTCCTTTATCGAACGGTTGTGTCGTGCAACCCAGGAGAATCTAAATGTCCCGTACCCCTACTCCCGGCAAGAACACCCTTGGCCTGCTTGGTGTCGTTTTGGCCGGCGGCATGATGTTGTCCGGTTCCGTGTTCGCTTCTCAGCCTCTGACCCAGGGCTATCTGCTGGCCTCGGCTGAACAGGTGGTGAAAACCCCGGAAGGCAAATGTGGCGAAGGCAAGTGTGGCGATGAATCGATGGCCCGGACCGATACCGATGGTGACGGCAAGGTATCCCGCGCGGAATTCCTGAAAGTGGCCCCCAAGGCTGACTTCGACAAGATCGACACCAACCATGATGGCCAGATCGACGAACAAGAGGCTTTTGATAACGTGAAGGCCAACTACGAAGCCAATGGCAAAAAAATGCCAAAAGGCTTGTTCGAGCACCTGAAAGACAACAGTTAAGTCCTGAAGCAACGAACCCGCCCCGCCTTTCTTCCAGGAAACGCGGGGTTTTGTTTGTGCACTGCTTTCGGCAGACAAAAAAAATCCCCGTATCTTTCGATACGAGGATTTTTAATATGGTCGGGGTAAGGGGATTCGAACTCCTGACATCCTGCTCCCAAAGCAGGCGCGCTACCGGACTGCGCTATACCCCGGTAAAAAAAAGGCGACCTTTACAAGTCGCCTTCTTCGATCAGCGCTTTTGGCCTCTGATCTTAAGATCTGATCCCAGCGTTAACTGGTTTCAAAAATGGTGGGTCGTGTGGGATTCGAACCTACGACCAATTGGTTAAAAGCCAACTGCTCTACCAACTGAGCTAACGACCCAAAAATGGTCGGGGTAAGGGGATTCGAACTCCTGACATCCTGCTCCCAAAGCAGGCGCGCTACCGGACTGCGCTATACCCCGGTTTGAAATTGGCTCCGTGACCAGGACTCGAACCTGGGACCCAATGATTAACAGTCATTTGCTCTACCGACTGAGCTATCACGGAACTACATATTTCAATTACAACATTTGAAGCTTTACAGCGTTCTCTTCGACTCGTTCGCATCGCTGCGTTCGTGTGTCTGAGGCGCGCTATTCTACAATCTTCACAACCTCTGTCAACCCCCTAAATTGCTTTCAAGTTAATGATTTGCAACTTATTTTAGATTCCTGCTTGGGGAGCGGAAACCCTGGCGGGTGACTTACTGCGGGGCGCACTTTACAAGCCTTTTCCTTAGAGTTCAACAGCCTGGCGAAAAAAAGGCCTCGCGATGCGAGGCCTCCTGTAGGAGCGAGCTTGCTCGCGAAAAACTTCAGAACAACGCGTTCATCCAGACAGCGCGCGTTATCGTTGACGTCCATCGCGAGCAAGCTCGCTCCTACAGTTGTTAAAGTGGATCAGGCGAAAACGATTTCGTCGTTTTTCACAACACCCTTGGCGGTATCGCCGGGCATGAAACGACCCGACAGAATCAGCTGCGCCAACGGGTTCTCGATCCAGCGCTGGATCGCTCGCTTGAGCGGTCGTGCACCGTATACCGGGTCGTAACCGACCGCGATCAGCTTGTCCATCGCCTCCGGGCTGAGTTCCAGCTTCAGCTCCCGTTCGGTCAGACGAGCGCGCAGACGCCCCAACTGGATCTCGGTGATGCCCGCGATCTGATCCCGCGCCAGCGGCTCGAAGATCACCACTTCGTCGACCCGGTTGATGAACTCCGGCCGGAAGTGAGTGGAAATCGCATCCATCACCGCCGCGCGTTGCGCCTCACGATCACCGACCAGTTCCTGGATCTGCACCGATCCCAGGTTGGACGTCATGACAATCACGGTATTCTTGAAATCCACCGTGCGGCCATGGCTGTCGGTCAGGCGGCCATCTTCAAGCACTTGCAGCAAGATGTTGAAGACGTCCGGGTGGGCCTTCTCGACCTCGTCCAGGAGGATCACCGAGTAAGGCTTGCGACGCACCGCCTCGGTCAGGTAACCGCCTTCTTCATAACCTACGTAGCCTGGTGGCGCGCCGATCAGTCGAGCCACGGAATGTTTCTCCATGAATTCGGACATGTCGATGCGCACCATCGCCTCTTCGGTATCAAAGAGGAACTCGGCCAGCGCCTTGCACAACTCGGTTTTACCGACCCCGGTCGGGCCGAGGAACATGAACGAGCCGCTCGGGCGATTCGGGTCGGACAAACCGGCCCGCGAACGCCGCACCGCGTTGGACACGGCAATCACCGCTTCGTCCTGGCCGATCACACGCTGGTGTAACAGGCTTTCCATCTTCATCAGCTTGTCGCGCTCGCCTTCGAGCATTTTCGACACCGGAATGCCGGTCCACTTCGACACGACTTCGGCGATCTCTTCTTCAGTCACCTTGCTGCGCAGCAACTGGTTTTCGCTTTTGCCGTGCTGGTCGACCATCTGCAGGCTGCGCTCCAGGTCCGGGATCACCCCGTATTGCAGCTCGGCCATGCGGTTCAGGTCGCCTTTGCGGCGCGCCGTTTCCAGTTCCTGACGGGACTGTTCGATTTTCTGCTGGATCTGCGCCGAGCCCTGGACTTCGGCCTTTTCCGCATTCCAGATTTCTTCCAGGTCCGAGTACTCACGTTCGAGCCGGGCGATTTCTTCCTGGAGTTTTTCCAGGCGTTTCTTCGCCGCGTCGTCACTTTCTTTCTTCAGCGCCTGGGATTCGACCTTCAGCTGAATCAGGCGCCGCTCCAGACGGTCCAGCACTTCCGGCTTGGAGTCGATTTCCATGCGGATGCGGCTGGCGGCTTCGTCGATCAGGTCGATGGCCTTGTCCGGCAACTGACGATCGGTAATGTAGCGATGGCTGAGCTTGGCGGCGGCTATGATCGCGCCGTCGGTGATCGCCACCTTGTGGTGAACCTCGTAGCGCTCTTTCAGGCCACGCAGGATCGCAATGGTGTCTTCTTCGCTCGGCTCATCCACCAGGACTTTCTGGAAGCGCCGTTCGAGGGCGGCATCCTTCTCTATATATTGGCGGTACTCGTTGAGCGTGGTGGCGCCGACGCAATGCAGTTCACCGCGAGCCAGTGCCGGCTTGAGCATGTTGCCGGCATCCATCGAGCCTTCGCCCTTGCCGGCGCCGACCATGGTATGCAGCTCATCGATGAACAGGATGATCTGCCCTTCCTGCTTCGACAGCTCGTTGAGCAGGGATTTGAGGCGTTCCTCGAACTCGCCGCGATATTTGGCACCGGCAATCAGCGACCCCATGTCCAGGGACAGCAGGCGCTTGCCTTTCAGGCCATCGGGCACTTCACCGTTGATGATGCGCTGGGCCAGGCCTTCTGCGATCGCGGTTTTACCGACGCCAGGCTCACCGATCAGCACCGGGTTGTTCTTGGTGCGACGCTGCAGCACCTGGATGGTCCGGCGAATTTCATCGTCACGGCCGATCACCGGATCGAGCTTGCCTTCTTCGGCGCGCTTGGTCAGGTCGACGGTGTACTTATCCAGGGCCTGGCGCGACTCCTCGTGGTTGGCGTCATTGACGGCCTCACCGCCACGCAGGTTGTTGATCGCGTTTTCCAGGGCTTTTTTGCTCACGCCCTGGCCGAGCAACAACTTGCCAAGCTTGCTGTTCTCGTCCATGGCGGCGAGCAGCACCAGTTCGCTGGAAATGAACTGATCGCCCTTCTGCTGGGCCAGGCGGTCGGCCTGGTTGAGCAGGCGCGCCAGATCCTGCGACATATTGACGTCGCCAGTCGGGTTCTGGATTTTCGGCAGCTGATCGAGCTCTTTGGTCAGCGCTTTACGCAGGCTGTTGACGTCGAAGCCCACCTGCATCAGCAGCGGCTTGATCGAACCACCCTGCTGTTCAAGCATCGCCTGCATCAAATGCGCCGGCTCAATGCCCGGATGATCGAGACCGACGGCCAGGGATTGGGCGTCGGACAAGGCTAACTGCAACTTGCTGGTTAAACGGTCTATACGCATGGTTCACCTTCCTTTTGAGCAGGCCGGACCGATAAAACATCCTGAATGAAGAAACCTGCCAGATACCTCATTAGATGTGGTCGATTCTGGGAGATTCAAGCGTCCTGATGTTGATGCAGGTCAGGCAAGTCTAGCGTTCGTGCCCTGTCTCACGAATACGTTCCTCTTTTGGCGAGTGGCTGTTGTCGTCAGGCAAGGCGCCGCGACGAGTCATAGCCCGCTATGGCGAGGAGCGGCAACGCAGCATGACGGCAACAGACACCGTCAAAAAGGAACAGTATTCGTGAGACAGGGCACTAGGGGGCGTTCTCAATTAGTTTCCCCTCCGCGCCGGGTCTGCTGTTGTGCAGGGCAAGGCGCGAGAAGCGTGGTTTGGTCATTCCAAATAAGCTTCGAGCAACGCAGCCCTGCACAACAGCAGGCCCGGCCCTTCGGGTTGTGCCTTAAAGCGGGCCAGGCTGCGTTGCAGGCCTTGGAAAGGGAACAACCATTCCCAGCGGCCTGCGCCTTGCCTGGCCCGCTTTAAGGCGACAACGCGGTGGGGAAACTAATTGAGAACGCCCCCTAGAGCCAGATCAGGGAGGCAAACCGACCAGTGCGAGGACTGCGGCGGTAAGAAAAGAAGCGCGGATCTGTGACAGTGCAGAAACCGCCGCCATAGATGGCCGTGATACCGCGGACGGCCAGACGCAATCGTGCCAGCTGATAGATATCAGCCATGAATTTGCCAGCATTTGGGCTCGGCACAAAGGCTTTGGCGGCTTCAGGCAGTTGCTCGACGAAGGTTTCGCGTACTTCCGGGCCGACTTCAAAGGCTTGCGGGCCAATGGCCGGGCCGAGCCAGACCAGCACTTCTTCTGGCGGCACAGCCAGACTGTCGAGAGTGGCTTCCAGCACCCCCGCCGCCAACCCGCGCCAGCCGGCATGAGCCGCCGCCACACGAGTGCCGGCACGGTCGCAAAAAAGTACTGGCAGACAATCGGCGGTCATCGCCGTACAGGCTATACCGGGCGTTGCCGTCCAGCTGGCGTCGGCAGTCGCCACCAGGCCCGGGTCGGCATGAGCCACGGCAATGCCGTGAACCTGCTGCAACCAGGCCGGTTGAATAGAGAATTGATCGGTGAGGCGACGGCGGTTTTCGGCAACGGCTTCGGGGCTGTCGTCGACGTGATCGCCGAGGTTGAGGCTGTCGAACGGCGCCAGACTGACGCCGCCCGCACGGGTGGTCACACAGGCTTTCACCCCGGCCGGCGCGGGCCAGTCGGGAATCAGCCAGTCACTCATCCGATGAACGCCTCGCGGTCTTGCTTGAGCAGCGTCAGCAACCAGACGAAGTCGTCCGGCAGTGGCGATTCCCAACTCATGCGTTTACCGGTGGTCGGATGATCCAGCTCCAGGAACCGCGCGTGCAGTGCCTGACGCGGAAAAGCCTTCAACGATTCGATCATGGTCACACTGGCTGCCGGCGGGATGCGGAAACGACCGCCGTAGGCAGGATCTCCGACCAACGGGAAGTTGATGTGGGCCATGTGTACCCGAATCTGGTGCGTACGACCGGTTTCCAGCTTGACCCGCACGTGAGTGTGGGAGCGGAAACGCTCGAGCACGCGGTAATGGCTGACAGCCTGCTTGCCACCTTCCATGACGGCCATGCGCTGGCGTTGCTGGCCATGACGACCGATCGGCGCGTTGATCTTGCCGCCGGCGGTGACCACACCGATCACGATGCATTCGTAGATCCGGCTGACGCTGCGACTTTGCAGTTGCGTGACCAGCTGGGTCTGCGCCTGAATGGTCTTGGCCACCACCATCAGACCGGTGGTGTCCTTGTCCAGACGATGCACGATACCGGCGCGGGGCACATTGATAATGTCCGGCACATGGTGCAGCAAGGCGTTGAGCAAGGTGCCATCAGCATGACCGGCAGCCGGATGCACCACCAGGCCCGCAGGCTTGTTGATCACCAGAATGTCGTCGTCTTCATAGACAATGTCCAGCTCGATGTCCTGAGCGATCCATTCGCCCTGAGCTTCCTGCTCGGCAGTCAGTTCAAGAATGGCGCCACCGTGAACGATGTCTCGCGGGCGGATAACCGCCCCATCCACAGTCAGGCGGCCGTCTTTGATCCAGGCGGAAAGGCGCGAGCGCGAGTGCTCAGCGAATAATTGTGCGGCGACTTGATCGAGGCGTTGGCCGCCCAATTCGGACGGCACCTCTGCGCGAAGTTCAATTTTATCGGACATGCTCAGACTAGGCGTCGGCACAGCTTTTGGTTTCGGCTGCGCGCTTGTGGTTAAATACGGCGTCTTTTGCCCCGAAGCTATTCAACGGGGCGCTCATCATAACAGGACGGCCCCGCCCAAGACAGCGGCCGTCATAGGGACGCAAGCCGCCATGCAAGTGAAACACCTGCTGCTGATCGCCATCCTCGCATTGACCGCTGCTTGCTCATCGAAGGAAGTCGTAGATGAAAACCTGAGCGAAGTCGAGCTGTACCAGCAGGCTCAGCACGATCTGGACAATAGCAACTACACCAGCGCCACAGCCAAGCTGAAGGCCCTGGAGTCGCGTTATCCGTTCGGCCGCTACGCTGATCAGGCTCAACTCGAGCTCATCTACGCCAACTACAAGAACACCGAGCCCGAGGCTGCGAAGTCCGCCGCCGAGCGTTTCATTCGTCTGCACCCACAGCACCCGAACGTCGATTACGCCTACTACCTCAAGGGTCTGACTTCTTTCGACCAGGACGTCGGCCTGCTGTCGCGCTTCCTGCCGCTGGACATGACCAAGCGTGACCCGGGTGCCGCTCGCGACTCGTACAACGAGTTCGCCCAGCTGACCAGCCGCTTCCCGAACAGCCGCTACTCGCCGGACGCCAAGCAGCGCATGATCTACCTGCGCAACCTGCTGGCCGCTTACGAGATTCACGTTGCCGACTATTACCTGACCCGTCAGGCCTATGTCGCCGCCGCGAACCGTGGGCGCTACGTGGTGGAAAACTTTCAGGAAACCCCATCGGTCGGCGACGGCCTGGCGGTGATGACCGAGGCCTACCAGCGTCTGCACCTGGACGAACTGGCCAACACCAGCCTCGAAACCCTGAAGCTCAACTACCCGAACCATCCAAGCCTGGTCGACGGTCAGTTCACGCCGTCGGTCGACGAAGCCGACAACCGTTCGTGGTTGAGCAAGGCCACCCTGGGCCTGATCGAATCCCGTCCGCCGCTGCCGCCGGGCGAAACCCGCGCCAACCAGGACGTGCAGAAGCAGTTCCAGGAAGCCAAGGATGCGATCCCAAGCGACCTCAAGCCTAAAGATGCAGATGGCGACGTGATCGAAGAAGAGGAACACGAGTCCGAAGCCAACAACAGCGACCGCTCGTGGTTCAGCTACATGACCTTCGGCGTGTTCGACTGATATACGGCGAGTCAGTGTAGGAGCAGCCGGTCGACGCTCGATTGCTCGCGAAAAACGTCCAGACGACGCGTTTATTCAGAAGAAACGCGTTATCGTTGACGTCAATCGCGAGCAATCGAGCGTCGACCGGCTGCTCCTACAGGCTGTGCGCAGGTCATGTCCTTGCTAAACTGCCTGATCATTAGCTAATAAAGCAGCTCGCCATGCTTCGTTTATTGTTCTGGATCGCCCTGATTGCCGCTGCGGTATGGTTCTGGCGCAAGTTCAAGGCTTCTTCCTCCGCACCCAAGTCCTCCGCCGAGCTGGAAGCAGCACCGATGGTCCGCTGCGCGCATTGCGGCGTCCACCTGCCCCGCGACCGCGCGCTGAACCTCCAACAACAGTGGTATTGCAGCCAGGCTCACCTTGAGCAAGGCCCGGGTTCAAGTGATCGCTGAGACGTCCAGTCCCGGCAGCAAACAGGCCCAGCGACTGCTGCGTCTCTATCATCTTTACCGTTTAAGCGTTGGCCTCACCCTGGTGTTGTTGATCTCCAGCAACATGGACAACCAGTTGCTGAAGTTCGCCAATGACGACTTGTTGCGCACTGGCAGCTGGCTGTACCTGGTACTCAATATTCTGCTGGTGGTGTTTCTTGAGAACACCCGCCGCCCGGCGCAGTTGTTCAGTCTGGCGCTGACCGACGTGCTGCTGCTGTGCGGCCTGTTCTACGCCGGCGGCGGCGTGGCCAGCGCCATCGGCAATCTGCTGATCGTCTCGGTGGCAATCAGCAACACCTTGTTGCGGCGGCGTATCGGCTTGCTGATTGCCGCTGTCGGCGCGCTCGGCATCGTCGGGCTGAGCCTGCTGATAAGCTTCAGCCATCCGACCAGCCCCAACGACTACCTGCAAGTCGGCACGCTGGGCGCCCTGTGCTTCGCCGCAGCACTGTTGGTACAAGGCCTGACCCGGCGCCTGGAAGTCAGTGAAAGCCTGGCCGAGCAACGGGCCAGCGAAGTGGTCGGCCTCGAAGCCCTCAATGCGCTGATCCTGCAACGCATGCGCACCGGCATCCTGGTACTCGACGACCAGCGACGGGTGCAACTGGCCAATCACGGCGCGTTGACACTGCTGGGGCTGGACGGGCTTGAAGGCCAACTGATCGATGATTACTCGCCCACCCTGGTCGAACGCCTGCAACTGTGGCGCAACAATCCGACGCTGCGCCCCCAGAGCATTAAAGTCGATGGAAGTGGCCTGGAGCTGCAACCGAGCTTTATCGCCCTGGACCAAAGCCCCCATTACCAGATTCTGGTGTTTCTCGAAGACCTCGCCCAGATCGCCCAACAGGCCCAACAATTGAAACTCGCCGCCCTCGGCCGCCTGACAGCTGGCATTGCCCATGAAGTACGCAATCCACTGGGCGCCATCAGTCACGCCGCGCAGCTATTACAGGAATCAGAGGAACTCAATGGCGCGGATCGACGTCTGACCCAGATTATTCAAGACCACTCTCAGCGAATGAATCGGGTAATCGAAAACGTCCTGCAACTGTCCCGTCGCCAACAAACCGTGGCGCATCGGCTCGACCTGAAGCCGTGGCTGGAACAGTTCGTCGCCGAAACCCGCGAGCGCGCGACCGAGCGTCAGCAGATTCACCTGCACATAGGGTCGGGCGACTTCAAAACCCTGATGGACCCGAACCAGCTGATCCAGATACTCGACAATCTGGTGCGCAACGGCTGGCGCCATAGCATCCAGGTCCACGATCAGGCGCAGGTCTGGCTCCAATTGTTTATCGACCGCGACAGCCAGCTGCCGATTCTCGAGGTCCGGGACGATGGAACCGGCGTGGCGCCGGACCATCAGGCACAGCTGTTCGAACCGTTCTTCACCACCAGCACCCAAGGGACGGGGCTTGGACTTTATCTGTCCCGTGAGCTGTGCGAAAGCAACCAGGCCCGCCTAGACTTCAAACCACGCCAAGGCGGCGGCTGCTTTCGTATCACCTTTGCTCACGGACGGAAACAAAGTTGAACACAAGCCCACGGCAAAAAGTCCTGATCGTCGACGACGAGCCGGACATCCGCGAACTCCTGGAAATCACTCTGGGACGGATGAATCTCGACACCTTCAGTGCCCGCAACGTTGACGCAGCCCAGGCTCTGCTGACGCGCGAGACATTCGACCTGTGCCTGACCGACATGCGCCTGCCGGACGGCACCGGCCTGGAGCTGGTGCACTACATCCAGCAACGGCATCCACAGGTACCGGTGGCAATGATTACGGCCTTTGGCAGCCTTGAAACAGCGATCAACGCACTCAAGGCCGGGGCCTTCGACTTCCTGACCAAACCGGTAGACCTTTCCCGTCTGCGGGAACTGGTCACCAGCGCCCTGCGCCTGACCGCGCCGGGCGGTGCCAGCAGCACCGTCGATCGGCAGTTGCTGGGTGACTCATTGCCCATGCGCAGCCTGCGCAAACACATCGACAAACTGGCCCGCAGTCAGGCCCCGGTGTACATCAGCGGCGAGTCTGGCAGCGGCAAGGAACTGGTCGCGCGACTGATCCACGAGCAGGGGCCGCGGGCCAACCGCCCCTTTATCCCGGTGAACTGCGGGGCGATTCCCTCGGAATTGATGGAAAGCGAGTTTTTCGGCCACCGCAAAGGCAGCTTCAGCGGTGCCATCGAGGACAAGCCCGGCCTGTTCCAGGCGGCCCATGGCGGTACGCTGTTCCTCGACGAAGTGGCTGATTTGCCACTGGCGATGCAGGTCAAACTGCTGCGGGCGATTCAGGAAAAAGCCGTGCGCAGTGTCGGTGGCCAGCAGGAAACCGTGGTCGATGTGCGCATCCTCTGCGCCACCCACAAAGACCTCGACGCAGAAGTCGCCGCCGAGCGCTTCCGCCAGGATTTGTACTACCGGCTGAACGTGATCGAGTTGCGGGTTCCGTCCTTGCGCGAACGTCGCGACGATATAGAGACTCTGGCCATCCATGTTCTCAAACGCCTGGCAGCCGGCAGTGGCCAGCCCGCCGCCAGACTCCACCCACACGCCCTCGACGCGCTGAAAAGCTATCGTTTTCCGGGCAATGTGCGGGAACTGGAGAACATGCTCGAACGGGCTCACACGCTGTGTGAAAACCAACAGATCGAAGCCGGCGACCTACGATTGGCCGAAGGCAACTGTGTCGCGCAGGGCGGTGTGCCGGACCTGACGCAGATCGACAACCTGGAGGATTATCTGGAAAACGTTGAGCGCAAACTGATCCTCCAGGCGCTGGAGGAAACCCGCTGGAACCGTACGGCGGCGGCACAGCGGTTGAATCTTTCGTTTCGGTCGATGCGTTACCGGCTGAAGAAATTGGGACTGGATTGAGGGCCCTATCGCGGGCAAGCCTGCTCCCACAGGGATCTGCTGTGAACACAGAACCGCAGGCAACCTGGAACACTGTGGGAGCGGGCTTGCTCCGGGCGGCGTTCCGACGATAGCGATCTGACAGGCGCCGAAAAATCCGTGGCTAAATTCGCCCTTCTGGCGCATACGGCGCCGGATCGATAATCGGCTCACGCCCTACCATCACATCCGCAAACAACTGACACGACGCCGGCGCCAACACCAGCCCATTGCGGTAATGCCCGCAGTTGAGCCACAGGCCCTCAAACCCGGGCACCCGGCCAATGTAAGGAATGCCCTCCGGTGAACCCGGCCGCAACCCGGCCCAATGCCCGACCACTTCGGCCTCCGCCAATGCCGGAATCAACTCCACCGCCGACGCCTTCAGGCTTTCCAGGGCAGACTCGGTCGGTGTCTTGTCGAAACCTTCATGCTCCAGCGTACTGCCAATCAGAATGTGCCCGTCGCGCCGGGGAATCGCATAACGCCCCTTGGCCAGTACCATGCTCGGCAGAAAGTCCGCCGCGCACTTGTAAAGAATCATCTGTCCTTTGACCGGTTCGACCGGCAGGTCCAGACCCAGGCTCTTGAGCAAATCACCACTCCAGGCGCCAGCCGTCAGCACCACCTGATCGCCACGAATGGCGCCCGCCGAGGTTTGCACCCCGACTACAGCAGTGCCTTCATGGATGAACCCGCTGACTTCGCAGTGCTCATGAATCGTCACGTTCGGCAACGCCAGCAACGCAGCCTTGAGGGATTTCACCAACCGCGGATTGCGCACATTAGCCACATCGGCCATGTAGATCGCCCGGGAAAAACCGGCACCGAGCACCGGCACCGCATCGTGGGCCGCCGAGATATCCACAGCCCGCAACGGCCGGTTTTCACGCTCGGCCCAGGCCAGCGCTTCGGCTTCGTCATCGAGATCCAGCCAATACAAACCGGTGGTGTGCACCTCAGGATCAATCCCGGTCGCCGCGAACAAGCGCTCGCCCAGCTGCGGATAAAAATCCTGGGACCAATGGGCCAACGCGGTGACCGCCGGGCTGTAGCGCCATGGATAGAGCGGCGACACGATCCCGCCACCGGCCCAGGAAGACTCCTGACCGACATTCGAGCGATCCAGCAATACAACGCTCTGCACTTCGGAGGCGAGATTGAATGCCGTCAGCAAACCTATTACGCCGCCACCGACAATCACCACTTGCTGTTGCCTGGTCATGTTCTGATCCAACCGTTAAATAGACAGAGGGCGAAAAGGCGCCCGAAAAGGAATTCAGCGACCCCAGCAATCCTTGGTGGTCAGGCCGGCCGCAGCATTCTCCATGCTTCTGACGCCGGTGTTGGTGATAGTGAAATCCCCACACTTGTCCGTCGCCATGGCGCTGCCCGCCTTGCGCACAGCCGTCAACTTGAAGGCCTGATCGGTCAAGGCCGGAGTGATCGTGTAAAAATCATTGCCGGCGCTCAGGCCGGTTGCACCGGTGTAGACATTCGACTTCGAATAAAACCGTTCGAGAATCTGCGCCTGCTCGGAGAGCAAACCCGCCACTTCAGTCCGGCGACCTTTCTTCACGTACTCGGTGAGGCTCGGGTAGCCAATGGTGATGACGATCCCGATGATCGCAATCACGATCATGATTTCAATCAGGGTAAAACCTCGGTTGGTTCTGCGCATGCCTCAACTCTCATTTACTGTATTTGCCGCCACATGATGCGACGACTGTCACCGCCGCCGCCCTTTTCCGTCAGCCGGGTCACCGTTGCACTGGAATCGCCCACGATCTTGGCGGTGCCGCCGTTGACGATGGCGTTCAACACCGGCATCCCGCCGGTGAAAATCACCCCGCTGGAAATCGTGTCGCTGCTGTCGACCAGGTTATCGCCATTGGTATCGAGCACCGCGTAGTTGAACATTTTACCGCTGAATGCATCCAGTTCGATCAGTTTGCCGGTGCCGAAACTGGCACAAGGGTCCGTGGTGTCGACGCTGGCGGTGGTAAAGACGATTCGTCCCAGAATCAAAGCCGCCTGGTTGATCACCCGCTCCCCGTTCAACACGCTGTTGTAGACCAGTGGCAGGTACCAGCCCTTCTCGGCCGGATAAGTCACCTCGTTCTGGCTGGTGGTTATGAACTGCCCCGAGCTTGCGGAAAACACGCCCGTCACCGCTTGGGCCTGCAAACTGGAGGTGGTGATTTGCCCGGTGCCACCGTTCGCGTCCCACACCGCATAGAACGCCTGGAGATCCTTGTTGGTCTTGTCGGCTGTCTCGTTGAATTTTCCGGTGCCGAAAAATACCACCTTGCCACCCAGGGTATTGTCCGCCAGCAGCGGTTGCGCAGTGATCGGCTGAGTGGCGCCGCCAGCGGTGGTAAACAACGGCTTGCCGGCAAACGCCACGCCCCAGGTGTCTGTGGTAGCTCCGCTCAGGTCAAACTTCCACAAACGCCCTTTCAGGTCACCGCCGTAGGCGGCCTGCACCACATTCTGCGAATTGACCTTGAGCTTCACCGAGGACAGGCCATTGGTGGTTTCGGTGCTGTCGATGACGATCTTCTTGATCAGCGACCCATCACGAATGTCCACCACGTACAACGCCGCCACCCCTGAACTGCTGCCATAGCCGTTGGAGATGAACGCCGCCCAACGCCCATCGGCCAGGCGTGCCACTTCCGGACGGGCGTAGGCATACCCCAGGTCATTGAACACGTTCGCGGTATTGGCCGTGGCCGGTGCACTGATTTCCCATAATGCCTTGGTCACGTTGCCGGCCGAAGCGTCGTACAGCTGCACGGCGTAAAACGTCTTGCCGCCTGCGCCGGTACCGCCCAGTGCGAGGGTTTTCCAGGCACTGTTGAGCTGGGCATCGAACACCCCGAGCTGACCATCGACCAGAAACTCGTGACCGACTCCGTTGAGGTAGGCGGTGTCGGCGATAGTGCGCAGCGATGGCAGCACACTCGACGGCATGTAGGCATAACGCCGGGTGCCGTTGGCCGGGTTGATGACGCTCACAAAGCCGTCATTGGCGTTGACCACCAGACTGGCGGTCATGTTCGCGGCTTTGGTGGCGAGGTAGGTGCTGTAACTGGTATCGCCCACCAGATCGGCGGCGGTCTTGTCCGAAGGCGACGCCAGGACCAAGGGTGAATTGATAATGTCGCCGAGTAATACGCTGCGCACTTTCAACCCGGTTTTGTTGATGCCCTTGCTCCACTCCACCAGATCGCTTCCGGTAATGCTGGTAGGCAAACCCTGACTGAGGATCGTCTGCTGCGCCGGCGAGAAGCTGGCATATGCCAGGGTCACGGGCGCATTGGTCAGGGTGTTCCACGACTGATAGGTCGGCGCCGTGGCCCCGGGCACGATGGCCGTGTCGGTCGTCCAGAGTACCGAGGCGGTATTGACTTCGCCGTTGGAGCTGAAGCCATAGGACTTGATCGTGCCGCGCCAGTCCTTGGGGTCATAGCTGGTCTGGTAATAGGAGGCGCCGACCCCGACGATCGAGCTGCTGGTGATGCCGCTGCCTCCGGAACCGGCCTTGGACGTGATGTCGCTCAAGGCCGACGACAATGCGGTATTAAGGCCGGCACTGTCGGTCGCCTGGTAGTACTTGCCCTGCCCGTACCTGGCGGCGTCCGACAACATCTGGTTGGCTGCGGTGAAACCCACGGTGTAGGTGTTCATGTTCTGCTTGGGGAAGTCTTCCGCGTTCCAGTTTTTGCCCGCGGCGTCGGTACCGATGGAGCGCATGTCGATGTCAAAGGCGAATTTGGCGATGTCGTCCAGGTACAGGGTATCGCCCTCTGCATCACCGAAAAGGTTGTCGCCATCGTTGGTGCTGATGCCGTCCCAGTTCGGCAAACGGCTGCCGCCGAGCGGGTCATTGGTGGGGAAGGTCCGGTCGAAGGTGGGCAGGCCATCGGTGATCACCACGCCGTAGTTTTTCTGGCAGCGATACTGGATCGGGCTGGTGTAGGTGGTCGGTGTCGAGTTGTAGTACGGCGCCATGCCGCGCATGTACCGGGTTATCTCGTAATAGGATTCCGCCAATGGGGTATTGGCAATGGCACTCAAGCCACTGATCGAGGCGATCAGGGCGCTGTAGTTGGTGTTGGCCTGGGCCTGGGTGACGCTGCCGCTGACGGGAGCCAGGTCACTGACCGGACGGGCAATAAAACCGCCGGGGCCGGAGTTGCTGCTGGTGGGCGGGTTAAACGTCGCCAGGCCGATACGCAGCGCGCGATTGCTGCTGACCAGGTTTGTCGACACATCCTGTGCCACGCTGATCCGGTAATCATTGGGGATCGCGCCGGTGCCACTGGTGAAATCCCTGTTAGAACCATTGGCCAGGCCCACCAGATAAGACAAGTAGTCGGCGGTGTAGCGGGTATTTTCGTTGCCCACCGGGTCGGGCAGCTTCAGGCATATGGATGACAGTCCCAAAAAGCCGCGATAAAAACCGTACCAATTACCGCTGGTTGAGCACCCTCCCCGGTTGAGGCTCGACAAGAGGATGTTGGTGTTGCTCATGTCCAGATTCTGGCCGCTGGAGCATGAGGTGTTGGAACTGCAATTGGCGATCTGCGCGCGGTTGACCGCTGGATCGAACCCTGGCGCCCAAATGATGTTGTTCATGCTCCCCGAGTCATCGATCAGCAGCATCACGTTTGGTGGGACGGCGGCGGCACTCAACAGCGGTGAGTCCGAAGGCGTGAATGCATAGGCCGGTGCTGACAAGTAAAGCCCCGACAGCACGCCACACATCAATTGCCACAATCCGGCGCGCCGCTCAGTATTTCGCATAGATACTCTCCACCACACTGCGCGAATTACCGGCGATGCCCACTGCGGTCACCCGGTACAGCTTCACTGTGTCATCCGTCGGCAGTTTCACCGCCCCCCGGGTAGTGCCGAGGTACTGCACGCCGTAAAAGCCGTTACCGGAGGCGATCCAGGTCACACCCGAGGAGGAGTAGAACCCGGCGGCAGTGATCAGCGACGACTCCCCCGGCGGTGCGCACTGAGGAACAGTGGTGCAAACCGGCAGTGAATACGTCTCCAGCTGCACGGCACTTTCGCCCACGCGTAGCGCGGCTTCGGCGGCCTGGAACGATTGATTGCGCAAGGTAACGCTGCCGGCCATCTTTTCCTGAAGAGTGGCATTCTGCATCGATGAAATGCCAATCAATGTCAGCAGCAGCAGAAACACCAGGCTGACCAACAGCGCCATGCCGCGCTGGGAGTGAGGGGTCACGGGAGAAAAATTCATCGTCCCTCCCCTCATGGCAACCGGTTGCGCAAAGCGGCAACCACGTTGAAGGTTTGATCACGCACCCGAGCGTTCGGGTCTCTGAGGGTCAACGCCAGGCGTACGCTGCGAATCAAGCTCGTATCGGACGGGTTGCTGCTGTAACTCAAGCCTCCGGTCGAACCCTCGATGCCGAAGCTCACATTGAAGGCACTGACGTTGTCGACCAGCACCGCCTGAGTCGGTGTACCACTGCCGACGCCCATGGTCAGCTGGTTATTCTTGAGGCTGTAGATCAGCCGCCGGATTGGAAATGCCATCTGCCCCTCACCAGGGGCTCGTACACCCGTGTAAGCGAATCCGGTCTCGATGCCGGTGCCGGCGGCTGGCCCACACCTGGATACCACCGTCCAGGTTGGCGTCCCTCCACTGCGCACGACATCGGCCGTCACCAGGGTCAATTTCTGGTTTGCATTGTCCCAACTGATCGGAGTGATCTGACTGGTGTTGAAGTCGCCCGCCGAACTGGCGTCGGTGATCGTTCCCAGGCAACCGAACATGCCGACCATGCGAATTTCCTGAATCATCTTGCTCAACACGAATCGTGCGTCTTCCTGCATGTTGGCCGCGGCGTTCTGGCTGAGATACGTGTTCTTGGCGGCGATAAACACCTGGGCGACGCCCAGCACCACGATCAGGCTCAACGCCAGGGCGATCAACAATTCGATCAGGCCGAAACCTTTGCTGGCTTTATTCATGGCGTCGACACCGGGTCGACGGTGGCTCGACTGCTCAGCACATAGCTGCGCCGCGAGTTGGCAGTATTGGCCGCTCGTGAGTCGTCCCAGGTGATGGTGATGGTGTATACCCGCTGATTGCGCGTGACGCTGCCTGTCGCGGTGGTGCCGAGGGCGTTGACGATGTTGGAGGTGAAGTCGTACAAGTCCTGATCCCGGGCGACGCCGAGGTTGCCCGAGGTTGGTGGCGTGACGGTGTAATCAGCACCGGAGTTGGCGCGAATGCGGTCCATCAGGTCGTAGGCGATAAAACTGGCCTGGCTGGTCATCCGCGCGCTGTCCGTGTATTTCAGCGCGTTGAGCTGAATCGCCGCCGCCCCCAACAGGCCAACGCTCAGAATCAGCAACGCCACCAGGACCTCGATCAGCGTCATGCCTTCCTGTGCACGCTTGCTCCATCCCCTCATCCGCAACTTCCACCCAATAGAATTCGTCCATTCAAACACACATTCAGCGTCCTGCTTTGCGCCCCCAATACGTAGCTGATCACCGCCGACGCAGAGGGCGCCGCCAACCCGCCCAGATTGTTGAAATCGATCGCGGTCACGCCTGAGGTTAGCGTCAGACTCGCGCCGCTGCTCATTGCCGGAACAACCCGCAATACAATGGGCGGATTGACACTAGCGTCGTAAACAGCCAGCTCACCGGTCCAGACTTTGCCTGTTTCTGTCGGACGAAGCCGGGTGGTAATGCCCCGGTCGATGGCTTCCAGTCTCGCGAAATTCAGAGCGCGTTGCAGATCACCCATTTCGGTATCGGCCTTGGTACTTTGCACCGAACGGGTAAACGCCGGAACGGCCATCGTGATCAGGATCAGAAAAACCGCGAGCGCGACCAGCAACTCGATCAGCGTGAAACCTTTTGTACGATGATCCATCGTTGCCCTCCGTAGCCTTCGGCTATACCTGCTTCTACACGCTAGAACATTCGACCGGCAGATGTTCGGTTGATTTGCCATTACTTGCGCAAGGATCGCGCGGGGTACCACTCCAGGGAGGGAGTTGTCATGCGTCAGCAAGGTTTCAGCCTGATCGAACTGCTCATGGGACTGACGATTACGGGGATTGTTCTGTCATTGGTCAGTCCGGCTTTAGCGGCACTCACCGAGGCGAACCATCGCGAGGAAGCGGCGAACTCGCTGGTCGCTGGCCTGCGCAGCGCCAGGAGCGAAGCGATCACGCGCAGCCAGACCGTCATGATTCACGCCATCGACGGCGACTGGAGCCAAGGCTGGCGGATCATTGTGGATGTTAATGGCAAGGGATACGAGGACAGCAGCAATCCGTTGCTGGTCGAACGCCGGAGTGGCACCCGGGTGCCGATTTTCGGCAATCAATATGTCAGGACGTCCATACGCTTCAGCAATCTGGGCGAACCGCTGCACAATGGCTTTCAAGCAGGCACATTGCATGTTTGCGCGGTCCGCGAGCCGGTTAGCCAACACCAGGTGGTGCTGGCCTCGAACGGTCGTGTCAGCCTGCGCAGTCAAAAAACCGGGCAGGCATTGTGCGCGGGAGGAACAGACTCAGAGCAAAGAGCGGACGCGTAATTCTTTAGGCATGGAGAACGTGATGTTCTCCTCGCGACCCGCCAGTTCATCGGCTCCGGTAGCGCCCCACGCCTGCAACTGCTGGATCACGCCACGCACCAGGACTTCCGGTGCGGAAGCGCCAGCGGTGATGCCGATGCGCTCGACACCTTCGAACCAGCTCTTCTGCAGATCTTCGGCGCCGTCGATCAGGTAAGCCGGAGTCGCCATGCGTTCGGCAAGCTCACGCAGGCGATTGGAGTTGGAGCTGTTCGGGCTGCCGACCACCAACACCACGTCGCATTCGTCGGCCAGTTGCTTGACCGCGTCTTGACGGTTTTGCGTGGCGTAGCAGATGTCGTCCTTGCGCGGACCGCCGATCGCCGGGAAGCGCGCGCGCAGGGCATCGATGACGCGACTGGTGTCATCCATGGACAGCGTGGTCTGGGTCACGAACGCCAGTTTGTCGGGATTGGTCACTTGCAACGCAGCGACGTCTTTTTCGTCTTCGACCAGGTAGATCGCGCCACCATTGCTACCATCGTATTGGCCCATGGTGCCTTCGACTTCCGGGTGACCGGCGTGGCCGATAAGGATGCATTCACGGCCGTCGCGGCTGTAGCGCGCGACCTCGATATGCACCTTGGTCACCAGCGGGCAGGTCGCGTCGAATACCTTCAGGCCGCGGCCGGCCGCTTCGGTACGTACAGCCTGGGAAACACCGTGGGCACTGAAGATCACGATGACGTCGTCCGGCACCTGATCCAGTTCTTCAACGAAAATCGCGCCGCGAGCACGCAGGTCTTCGACGACGAATTTGTTGTGGACCACTTCGTGACGCACATAGATCGGCGGCCCGAAGACTTCCAGGGCGCGGTTGACGATTTCGATCGCGCGGTCCACACCGGCGCAGAAGCCACGGGGGTTGGCGAGTTTGATTTGCATGCTGTGCCTCGTGTCTTGCCCTGTGTAGGAGCGAGCTTGCTCGCGAAAAACGATCAGACGACTCGTTTCTCCAGGATGTTCGCGTCATCGTTGACGCCCATCGCGAGCAAGCTCGCTCCTACAGGACACCGCGTAGATTCAGAAAGAACGTATGTTATCGAGCCGGTTAGGTCAGTTACAGCGATTTGACGTCGATGATCTCGACGTCAAAGGTCAATGTCTTGCCAGCCAACGGATGGTTGAAGTCGATGGTCACCTGCTCGTCATCGAATTCCTTTACCACGCCCGGCAACTCAGTATTGGCCGCATCGTTGAAGATCACCAGCAAACCCGACGACAGTTCCATGTCCTTGAACTGCGAGCGCGGGATGATCTGTACGTTTTGCGGATTCGGCTGGCCAAAAGCGTTTTCCGGCGCAATCGTCAGCGTACGCTTGTCACCCGCCTTGAAGCCGAACAGCGCCGCTTCGAAACCTGGCAACAGGTTACCGTCGCCGACCTTGAAGGTCGCCGGGGCTTTGTCGAAGGTGCTGTCGACCGTGTCGCCATTGTCCAGGCGCAATGCAAAGTGCAAGGTGACTTCCGTGTTCTGGCGGATGCGTTGCTCAGCCAATACCTGTTCAGTCATGAACGGCTTCTCCGGTTTTCTTGGTTTTGAACATATCCAGCGCCAGCATCACGGCACCGACAGTAATTGCACTGTCGGCAAAGTTGAACGCAGGGAAATACCAGCGGTTCTGCCAATGCACCAGGATGAAATCGATCACATGGCCATAGGCAATGCGGTCATACAGATTGCCCAGCGCGCCACCCAATACCAGAGCCAGGGCGACAGCCAACCAGGTTTCATTGCGCCCAAGACGCTTGAGCCAGACGACCAGCACCACACTGACCACGACCGCGATTAATGCGAACAGCCAGCGCTGCCAGCCGGAGCTGTCGGCCAGGAAGCTGAACGCCGCACCGGTGTTGTAGGCCAGTGTCCAGCTGAACAGATCGGGGATCACCACGATCTGCTGGAACATTTCGAGCCTGCCTTCGAAGTAGATCTTGCTGGCCTGGTCAATGACCAGGACCAGCAAACTCAACCAGAGCCAGCTCAGCCGTCCGAAACGGCCAACGCCATTAGGCATAGTGACGAACCTCGCCGGCGCCGCTGATATTGTCGACGCAACGACCGCAGATTTCCGGATGTTCCGGGTTCACGCCGACGTCTTCACGGCAGTGCCAGCAACGGGCGCACTTGGCGTGGCTCGACTTGACCACTTGCAGCTTCAAACCGGTGACTTCGGTGACCACGGCATCGGCTGGAGCTTGCACGAAGGGTGCAACAGTCGCCGTCGAGGTGATCAGCACGAAGCGCAGCTCGTTGCTCAGCTTGGCCAGGTCGGCGCTCAGCGCGTCTTCGGCGAACAGCGTCACTTCGGCTTGCAGGTTGCCACCGACGGCCTTGGCCGCACGCTGGATTTCCATTTCCTTGTTGACCGCGACCTTCACCGCCATGATCCGCTCCCAGTAGGCGCGGTCCAGCTCGATGCCTTCCGGCAGCTCGCTCAGGCCTTCGTACCAGGTGTTGAGCATCACGGACTCGTTGCGCTCGCCCGGCAGGTATTGCCACAGTTCATCAGCGGTGAACGCGAGGATCGGCGCGATCCAGCGCACCAGCGCCTCGGAGATGTGATACAGCGCGGTTTGCGCCGAACGGCGGGCCTTGCTGTTGGCGCCAGTGGTGTACTGACGGTCCTTGATGATGTCCAGATAGAAACCGCCCAGCTCCTGCACGCAGAAGTTGTGGATCTTGGAGTAGACGTTCCAGAAGCGGTATTCGCCGTAGTGCTCTTGCAACTCGCGTTGCAGCAGCAGCGTGCGGTCCACGGCCCAACGGTCCAGGGCCAGCATTTCTTCGGCCGGCAGGATGTCGGTGGCCGGGTTGAAGCCGGTCAGGTTCGAGAGCAGGAAGCGCGCGGTGTTACGGATACGCCGGTAGGCGTCCGCACTGCGTTGCAGAATCTGCTCGGAAACCGCCATTTCACCCGAGTAATCGGTGGAAGCCACCCACAGACGCATGATGTCGGCGCCCAGGGTGTCGTTGACCTTTTGCGGCGCGATCACGTTGCCCAAAGACTTGGACATCTTGCGGCCAGACTCGTCGACGGTGAAGCCGTGGGTCAACAGTTCGCGGTACGGCGCGTGGTTGTCGATGGCGCAACCGGTCAGCAGCGACGAGTGGAACCAGCCGCGGTGTTGATCGGAACCTTCCAGGTACAGGTCGGCGCGTGGACCGGTCTCGTGGCCCATCGGGTGCGAACCGCGCAGGACATGCCAGTGCGTGGTGCCCGAATCGAACCAGACGTCCAGGGTGTCGCTGATCTTGTCGTACTGCGGCGCTTCCTCACCGAGCAGCTCGGCGGCGTCCATCTTGAACCAGGCTTCGATGCCTTCGACTTCGACGCGCTTGGCGACTTCTTCCATCAGTTCGGCGGTGCGTGGGTGCAGTTCGCCGCTTTCCTTGTTCAGGAAAAACGGGATCGGCACGCCCCAGTTGCGCTGACGGGAGATGCACCAGTCCGGACGATTGGCAATCATCGAGTGCAGGCGCGCCTGGCCCCAGGTCGGGACGAACTTGGTGTCTTCGATGGCTTTGATCGCCCGCTTGCGCAGGGTTTCGCCGGTGGCCGGTTCTTTGTCCATGCCGATGAACCACTGCGCGGTGGCGCGGTAGATCAGCGGGGTCTTGTGACGCCAGCAGTGCATGTAGCTGTGTTCGATGACGGTGGTGTGCAGCAGTGCGCCGACTTCAGTCAGCTTGTCGACGATGGCCGGGTTGGCTTTCCAGATGAACTGGCCGCCGAAGAACTCCAGCGACGGTACGTAAACGCCGTTGCTCTGTACCGGATTGATGATGTCATCGTTGACCATGCCGTACTTCTTGCAGGTCACGAAGTCGTCCACGCCGTAAGCCGGCGAGGAGTGAACCACGCCAGTGCCTGCGCCCAGTTCAACGTAGTCGGCCAGGTAAACCGGCGACAGGCGATCGTAGAACGGGTGACGGAAGTTGATCAGTTCCAGTTCTTTACCGGTGGTGGTCGCGATGACCGAACCTTCCAGGCTGTAACGGGCCAGGCACGACTCGACCAGCTCTTCCGCCAGGACCAGCAGTTTGTCGCCGACGTCGACCAGGGCGTAGTTGAATTCCGGATGGACGTTCAACGCCTGGTTGGCCGGGATGGTCCACGGGGTGGTGGTCCAGATCACGATCGAAGCGGGTTTGCCCAGCGACGGCAGACCGAAAGCGGCAGCCAGTTTGGCTTCATCGGCAATCGGGAAGGCCACGTCGATGGTCGAAGACTTCTTGTTCTCGTACTCGACTTCCGCTTCAGCCAGGGCCGAACCGCAGTCGAAGCACCAGTTCACAGGCTTGAGGCCCTTGAACACGAAACCGCCCTTGACGATTTCGGCCAAGGCGCGGATTTCACCGGCCTCGTTTTTGAAATCCATGGTCTTGTACGGGTTGGCAAAGTCGCCCAACACGCCCAGACGGATGAATTCGGACTTCTGGCCTTCGATCTGCTCTGTCGCGTAGGCACGGCACAGTTCGCGGGTTTTGTCCGCGCCCAGGTTTTTACCGTGGGTCACTTCGACTTTGTGCTCGATCGGCAGACCGTGGCAGTCCCAGCCCGGAACATAAGGCGCGTCGAAACCCGACAGGGTTTTCGAGCGGATGATCATGTCCTTGAGAATCTTGTTCAGTGCATGACCGATGTGAATCGTGCCGTTGGCGTACGGAGGACCGTCGTGCAGGACGAACTTCGGACGATCCTTGCCAATCTCGCGCAACTTACCGTACAGGCCAATGCTGTCCCAGCGCTGCAGAATCTGCGGTTCGCGCTGAGGCAGGCCGGCCTTCATAGGGAAGGCGGTGTCCGGAAGGTTTAGCGTGGCTTTATAGTCGGTCATTTAAGGCTCTTCATTAGCGATTGGCGCTAGGTGCGACAGGGCACGGGCGGCGGCAACATCCGCATTGATCGCCGTCTTAAGCGCCTCCAGAGAGGCGAAACGCTGCTCTTCACGCAGCTTGTGGTGGAAAACCACCGTCAAACGCCGGTCATACAGATCGCCGGCAAAATCTAAAAGATGCACTTCGAGATGGGCTTTGCCATCCCCCTGGACCGTTGGCCGCACGCCGATATTGGCGACGCCTGGCCAGGTCTTGCCGTCGATGTCGACATTGACCAGGTAAACCCCGGTCAACGGCACGCGACGACGCTTGAGTTGTATGTTGGCCGTGGGCGTACCCAACTGGCGGGCCAGCTTCTGGCCGTGCAAGACCCGTCCGGCAATCCGGAACGGGCGACCGAGCAACTGTTCGGCCAAGGCAAAATCGGCAGCGGCCAGGGCATTGCGGACCTGGGTGCTGCTGACGCGTATGCCGTCCAGCTCGACCGTCTGCGCGGCTTCGACGGTAAAGCCTTGCAGGACGCCGGCCTGCTGCAGGAAAACAAAATCCCCTACCCGGTCACAGCCGAACCGGAAGTCATCACCGACCTCCAGATGCTGCACACCGAGACCGTCCACCAGGATGGTATCGACGAATTCGCTGGCGCTGAGTTTGCTCAGACGCTGGTTGAACGCCAGGCACAACACCCGGTCGACACCTTCGACTGCCAGCAGCTGCAATTTGTCTCGCAGGCGGGCCAGACGGGCGGGAGCCGTATCCGGGGCGAAGAATTCTCGCGGCTGCGGCTCGAAAATCACCACGCAGCTGGGCACGCCCAACTCGAGCGCTCGCTCACGCAGCCTCGCCAGGATTGCCTGGTGACCACGGTGAACACCGTCAAAGTTGCCAATAGTGGCGACACAGCCCCGATGCTGGGGGCGCAGGTTGTGGAGGCCTCGAACCAGCTGCATAACGCGCTTCTTGCTCATAAAGTGGTCGATTATAACCACACACGGCGGCCGACGACAGGCAACACCGTAACCCAAAGTAATCGAACCGACAAAACCGCCGGCCCGCCCATGTTTATCGAGGTCGCAACCTCAGCTCAGCGCCTTGCGATTAAAGTCGCGCAAACGGAAGCCCATCAACAGCAACATGCCGAAATACGCCACCACGCCAGCCGCCACCAGCGCGCCCAGACGCAGGAATCGTTCGAGCATGTGCCCCTGATCCCAGGCCGGCATGAAATGCATCGCACCCAGCAAGACCGCGGACATCACCAGCACCGCGATCACCAGTTTAACCCCGAACTTCGCCCAGCCGGGCTGCGGCTGGTACATCTGCTGCTTGCGCAGTTGATAGAACAACAGGCCGGCATTGAGGCAGGCACCGGCGCTGATGGCCAAGGCCAGGCCAGCATGGGCCAGCGGTCCGATCAGCACCAGGTTGAACAGCTGAGTAACGATCAAAGTGAAAATCGCGATTTTTACCGGGGTGCGGATGTTCTGTTGCGCATAAAAGCCCGGCGCCAACACCTTGATGACAATAATCCCCAGCAGACCGACCGAATAGGCGACCAGTGCACGCTGCGTCATGGCCGCATCAAATGCACTGAACTGCCCGTACTGGAACAGTGAAACCGTCAGCGGCTCCGCCAGAATCCCCAGCGCCAGCGAGCACGGCAACACCAGTATGAAGCACAGGCGCAGGCCCCAGTCGAGGATTCGCGAATATTCGTGGCGATCCTTGCTGGCGTAGGACTTGGCCAGGGTCGGCAGCAAGATCGTGCCCAAAGCCACGCCCAGCACACCGGACGGCAATTCCATCAAGCGGTCGGCGTAATACATCCAGGACACGGAACCGGCGACCAGAAAGGAGGCGAAGATGGTGTTGATGATCAGCGAAATCTGGCTCACCGAAACACCGAGAATCGCCGGTGCCATCTGCTTCAACACCCGCCAGACCCCGCTGTCGCGCAGGTTCAGGCGCGGCAGCACCAGCATGCCGATCTTTTTCAGGTGCGGCAATTGATAGAGCAACTGCGCCAGGCCACCGACCAGTACCGCCCAACCCAGGGCCATGACCGGCGGATCGAAGTACGGCGTCAGGAACACCGCAAAGATGATCATGCTGACGTTGAGCAGCGTTGGCACAAAGGCCGGCACCGAGAAGCGGTTATACGTATTGAGGATCGCACCGGCCAATGAAGACAGGGAGATCAGCAATATATAGGGAAAAGTCACCCGCAGCAGACTCACGGTCAGCTCGAACTTTTCCGGGGTATCGGTGAAACCCGGCGCAGTCGCCCAGATGACCCACGGCGCAGCAATCATCCCCAGCACGGTCACCAGCGCCAGCACCAGCGTCAGCAGGCCGCAGACATAGGCAATAAAGGTTCGCGTCGCCTCCTCGCCCTTCTGGTTTTTGTATTCGGCCAGAATCGGCACGAAGGCTTGGGAAAAAGCCCCCTCGGCGAAGATTCGCCGCAGCAGGTTGGGCAGTTTGAAGGCGATGAAGAAGGCATCAGTCGCCATCCCCGCGCCAAATGCACGCGCGATAAGCGTGTCACGAACGAACCCCAAAACCCGGGAAACCATGGTGATAGAGCTGACAGCGGCCAACGATTTGAGCAGATTCATTGAAAGAGTTTGTGCCTGTCGATAAACAGCAGGCGAACAAAGCGCCCACTTATGCGATACTCCGCGCCGCAGCAGCACAGAGCCAAAGCTCGCGAGTTTACAGGTCAAGCGCCGGAAATAAATATCCCGCCTCTTTATACCTACCACTTAGCGGAACGTCTCAACCGCCCTTGACAAGACATCAACTCATCGGCATGATTCGCGGCCTATTTTGTTTGCTATTTCCTAAAAAGTCTTTCGAGGAGCTCGACGGTGGCCAACACACCTTCCGCCAAAAAACGTGCAAAACAGGCTGAGAAGCGTCGCAGCCACAACGCCAGCCTGCGTTCCATGGTTCGTACCTACATCAAGAATGTAGTTAAGGCCATTGACGCAAAAGACGCTGAAAAAGCCCAAGCTGCTTACGTTCTGGCCGTGCCAGTTATCGACCGTATGGCCGATAAAGGCATCATCCACAAGAACAAGGCCGCTCGCCATAAGAGCCGCCTGAACGGTCACGTCAAGGCTCTGAACCTTGCTGTTGCCGCATAAGCGACAAGCTTGTTAAAAAACCGACCTCAGGGTCGGTTTTTTATTGCCTGCGATTTACCAGGCACACCGCAAAAAAATGTGGGAGCGGTCTTGCTCGCGAAGGCGGTGTGTCAGGCGACATTTATGCCAACTGACACTCCCTCTTCGCGAGCAAGCCCGCTCCCACATTTCGATTTGCGTCAGCTTATTGAACGTGCGCCCATGGCAGGATAGGAATGGCTGTCACCGCATTCTGCGGACTGCCTTCAATCAAACGATCGCTGTACACCAGATACACCAGCGTATTGCGCTTCTTGTCGAGGAAGCGCACCACCTGCATGGTCTTGAACACCAGCGAAGTACGCTCCTTGAACACCTCGTCACCATCCTTCAGTTCACCCCTGAAACTGATCGGCCCGACCTGACGACAAGCGATGGACGCCTCGGCGCGATCTTCAGCCAGCCCCAGACCGCCCTTCACACCACCCGTCTTGGCGCGCGACAGGTAGCAGGTCACGCCCTCCACCTTCGGGTCGTCAAATGCCTCGACGACGATACGATCGTTCGGGCCGACGAACTTGAACACCGTCGACACCTGACCGATCTCCTCGGCCGAGGCCAGCAGCGGCATCGCCAACAGCAGACCCAACCATCCTTTTGCCACGCGCATTCAGGTATTCCTTCAGACCAGGATCAGGTTATCGCGATGAACCAGTTCCGGTTCCGCCATGTAACCCAACAGACCGACAATCGCCTCAGACGACTGACCGATGATTTTTTGTGCCTCCAGCGCGCTGTAGTTGGCCAGGCCACGAGCGATTTCACGACCATCCGGCGCGACGCAGACCACCATTTCGCCACGCCGGAAGCTACCCTGGACCAGCTTGACGCCCACCGGCAGCAAACTTTTGTTGCCTTGGGACAACGCCGTCACCGCACCAGCATCCAGCACCAGCGTGCCGCGGGTCTGCAGGTGCCCGGCCAGCCATTGCTTGCGCGCCGCCAGCATGCCCCGCTCAGGCGAAAGCAAGGTGCCGATGCGCTCGCCCGCCTTGAGGCGATCCAGCACCCGCTCAAGGCGCCCACCCACAATGATCGTGTGCGCACCGGAGCGGGCCGCCAGTCGTGCAGCCCGCAATTTGGTCTGCATGCCGCCGCGCCCCAACGCACCACCGGTACTACCGGCCACCGCATCCAGCGCCGGATCATCGGCACGGGCTTCGTAAATCAGGCTGGCGTCGGGATTGTTACGCGGGTCGGCGTCGAACATGCCATCGCGATCGGTGAGGATCACCAGCAAGTCAGCTTCGACCAGATTGGCCACCAGCGCCGCGAGGGTATCGTTGTCGCCAAAACGAATCTCATCGGTGACCACGGTGTCGTTCTCGTTGATCACCGGGATAACCTTGAGTTCGACCAGCGCACGCAAGGTACTGCGGGCATTCAGGTAGCGTTTGCGGTCAGACAGGTCATCGTGCGTCAGGAGAATCTGCGCGGTATGCCGGCCATGCTCGGCAAAGCTCGACTCCCAGGCCTGCACCAGGCCCATCTGGCCGATGGCGGCAGCCGCCTGCAACTCGTGCATCGCACTGGGTCGCACGGTCCAGCCCAGACGGCTCATGCCTGCCGCTACCGCCCCGGAGGACACCAGCACCAGTTCGACGCCAGCCTCATGCAACGCCACCATCTGCTCGACCCAGACACCCATTGCCGCGCGATCCAGGCCCTTGCCGTCCGCCGTCAGCAACGCGCTGCCGATTTTCACGACCCAACGCTGCGCACCTGCCACCTTGCTCCGCATCATCTTCAACCTTAGCTTGAGGACAGCGCGACCTGGCACTGCCCGTGACGTTAATCGTGGTTATTCGTGACCAACGATCGATTTCCAGATACTAAAACGCCGCTCCAGTGAGCGGCGCTTAAGTTTATCGCAACGAATCAGTCACGCACGTAAATGATTTCCGGACCGTCTTCGTCATCCACATCTTCTTCGTCCCAATCATCGTCGCCGATGTCATGGACCGACTTCACGCCGCTGCGGCGCAGGGCGCGCTGGTCATCCAGAGCCTGCAACTGGGCACGGGCTTCGTCTTCGATGCGCTGATCGAGATCGGCCAGCTCTTCCTTGTAGGCGGGGTCGTTGGCCAGGCGATCGGCACGATCTTCCATGTAACGCATGATGTCGTGGCACAGACGCTCGGTGCCCAGCTTGGAGATGGCCGAAATCACATAGACCGGACCCGTCCACTCCAGGCGATCGACGATTTCCTTGACGCGCTCATCGTGCTCTTCTTCAAGAATCTGGTCGCACTTGTTCAGTACCAACCAACGATCACGCTCAGCCAGGGACGGGCTGAACTTGGTCAGCTCGCTGACGATCACTTCAGCGGCATCCGGTGCGCTGGCGTCATCGAGCGGCGCCATGTCCACGAGATGCAGCAGCAAACGGGTACGCGACAAGTGCTTGAGGAAGCGAATCCCCAGGCCTGCGCCGTCGGAAGCACCCTCGATCAGACCCGGAATATCCGCGACCACGAAGCTCTTCCAGCGATCGACGCTGACCACGCCCAGGTTTGGCACCAGCGTGGTGAACGGGTAGTCGGCGACTTTCGGCTTGGCAGCCGACACCGAACGAATGAAGGTACTTTTGCCAGCATTCGGCAAGCCCAGCAGGCCGACGTCAGCCAACACCTTCATTTCCAGCTTGAGGTCACGCGCCTCACCCGGCTTACCCGGAGTGGTCTGACGCGGAGCGCGGTTGGTACTGGACTTGAAACGGGTGTTGCCCAGACCGTGCCAGCCGCCATGAGCCACCAGCAGTTTCTGGCCAGCCTTGGTCAGGTCGCCGATCACTTCCTGGGTGCCAGCATCGATAACAGTGGTGCCGACCGGTACACGCAGCACCAGCTCCTCACCTTTCTTGCCGGTGCAGTCGGTGCTGCCGCCGTTGGAACCACGCTCGGCATCGAAGTGCCGGGTGTAACGGTAGTCCACCAGGGTGTTGAGGTTTTCGTCGGCGATCATGTAGACCGAGCCGCCATCACCACCGTCGCCACCGTTTGGGCCGCCATTTTCAATGAATTTCTCGCGACGGAAGCTCATGCAACCGTTGCCGCCGTCACCGGCCTTTACTCGAATCGATACTTCATCAACAAACTTCATAACAAAACGCCTCTCGCCATACGGACGAGCCGAAAAAATCTAGACATAAGACTCTTGCAAAAATGAGCGCAGCGACCTCAATCAACGACCGCAAAGCCAGCGCTGGAGCCCATTACAAACAGCTTTGCAAGAGACTCACCCCACAAACGAAAAAGCCCCGTCGCAAGACAGGGCTTTTCCAGCAACCACGTAATTATGCCGCGACGACGTCAGTCTTCGGGACAATGCTTACGTAACGGCGATTGAAAGCGCCTTTTACTTCAAACTTGATCACGCCGTCGATTTTAGCGAACAGAGTGTGATCTTTACCCATGCCAACACCGTAACCGGCGTGGAATTGGGTGCCGCGCTGACGCACGATGATGTTGCCCGGAATGATAACCTGGCCGCCATACATCTTCACGCCAAGGCGTTTGGCTTCTGAGTCGCGACCGTTACGGGTACTACCACCAGCTTTTTTGTGTGCCATGAGTCAATTCTCCTAGTGAGGAATTAGGCTGAAATTAAGCCTGAATACCGGTGATTTTGATCTCGGTGTACCACTGGCGGTGGCCCATACGCTTCATGTGGTGCTTACGACGACGGAACTTGATGATGCGGACTTTATCGTGACGACCTTGGGAGATCACTTCAGCCACAACGGTAGCGCCAGCAACAACTGGAGCGCCGATGTTCACGTCATCGCCATTGGCGACCAACAGAACGCGATCAAAAGTAACGGATTCGCCGGTAGCGATTTCCAGTTTTTCGATCTTCAGGTATTCACCTGGGGCGACCTTGTATTGCTTGCCACCAGTAACAATTACTGCGTACGACATGGTATTTCTCCGATAATCCTGCTCACCCAGCTCTTTATAAGAAGAGGTATTGGCTGGCATGGCTGCATAAGGCTGGAAGGCCCATTTGCAATTGCGTAAGGCAGGTGCTGCCCAGGAAGTTCAGGGTGCGCGATTGTACGCAAGCTGACAGGGCGATGCAAGAGGCCGTCCATCGCGCCTTGACACCCGCCGACGTGGGTCCTAGCATGCCGCGCAACCCTTCTGGAGCAACTGTCTCTGATGCAACCCCAAGCTTTCTACCGCGCGGTGGCGGACGATTTCAAAGCCGTCGACGGCATCATCAAGAAGCAGCTGACTTCCCGAGTGCCGCTGGTGTCGAAAATCGGCGACTACATTACCTCGGCCGGCGGTAAACGCCTGCGCCCATTATTGGTGTTGCTGTGTGGCAAGGCCCTGGGGCGCGAAGGCGATGACCTGCGCCTGCTGGCCGCGACTATCGAGTTCCTGCACACCGCTACCCTGCTGCATGACGACGTGGTCGACATGTCCGGCATGCGCCGAGGCCGCTCGACTGCCAACGCCATGTGGGGCAACGCTCCGAGCGTGTTGGTCGGCGACTTCCTGTATTCGCGCTCCTTCGAAATGATGGTCGAACTGGGCTCCATGCCGGTGATGAAGATCCTTTCGCAAGCCACGCGGATCATCGCTGAAGGCGAAGTGTTGCAGCTGTCGAAGGTCCGAGACGCCAGCACCACTGAAGAAACCTACATGGAAGTCATCCGCGGCAAAACGGCGATGCTCTTCGAAGCCTCGACCCACAGTGCCGCGGCCCTGGCCGGTGCCACATCGGAACAGAGTGAAGCGCTGCGCACCTTCGGCGATCACCTGGGTGTCGCCTTCCAGCTGGTCGATGACCTGCTGGACTATAAAGGGGACGCAGAGACCCTCGGTAAAAACGTCGGTGATGACCTGGCCGAAGGCAAGCCGACCCTGCCGCTGATCTACACCATGCGCGAAGGTACGCCGGAACAGGCTGCCCTGGTGCGCAAGGCGATCCAGAAAGGTGGCATCGAAGACCTGGAAAGCATCCGCGAGGCCGTTGAAGCCTCCGGCTCCCTCGAGTACACCGCGCAGCTGGCCCGCGACTACGTGACCCGCGCGATCAAGTGCCTCGATGCGCTGCCTGCCAGCGAGTACCGGGATGCATTGGTCGAGTTGAGCGAGTTTGCGGTCGCCCGCACGCACTGACATCCTATTGGCAGGACCGGCTCCTGTGGGAGCTGGCTTGCCTGCGATGGCATCACGGCGGTGCCTCTGATACACCGAGGCGCCTGCATCGGGGGCAAGCCCGCTCCCACAGGTTTTTCAGCGCTCCGCCCTCTCCCATCTAAAACCCTATACAATGTGCGCTTTTTAGCGATCCTGAATCCAAGGAGCTTTAGTGAGCACGTTGCCACCCTGCCCGAAATGCAATTCCGAATACACCTACGAAGACGGCGCACAGCTGATCTGCCCCGAGTGCGCCCACGAGTGGTCCGCTGGTGGCGAAGTGGAAGCAGCGTCCGATGACACCGTGAAAAAGGATTCGGTCGGTAACGTCCTGCAGGATGGCGACACCATCACCGTGATCAAGGACCTCAAGGTCAAGGGCACGTCGCTGGTGGTCAAGGTCGGCACCAAGGTCAAGAACATCCGCCTGTGCGAGGGCGATCACGACATCGACTGCAAGATCGACGGCATCGGCCCGATGAAACTCAAATCCGAGTTCGTCAGAAAAGTCTGATCCTGCTGTATTACCGTCCCGCGCCCTGCGTGGGATGGTGCTTCACCCTCCTCGCCTCATGATCGCAGGAGCCGGCTTGCTGGCGAATGGCATCCACTCGGTTTCAAGTCTGAACCCTGTCGCCAGCGGGCCGGCTCCTACAGGTTACACCCGGAAAAAAGCACAAACCGCCAATAGGCCCTTGCTATTTGATGAATAAGAATTATTCTCATTGAAACCTTTCAATGGAGATGAGAACCATGACTTATTTGATCGACGCCTGGCTGGACCGCCCGCACCCTTACCTCAGGATTCTGCATCGGGAAACCGGGGAAGTGTGTGCAGTGCTTGAAGAGGAAGCCTTGAACGAGCTGCAGGATCAGGGTGATCTGGACGTCAATGGCTTGAGTTCCAGTGAGCCGGTGGTGCTCAAGGAGCTGGTGCGCAATCTGTTTCTGTTCTGCTATGCCAGGGCGTTGCGCCCGACCAGCGATCTGAACCATAAGATCGAAATATGAGTAACACCACAAAACCCTGTAGGAGCGAGCTTGCTCGCGAAAAACTCAAAGACACCGCGTTCATTCAGAATGCCCGCGTTATCGTTGACGCCCATCGCGAGCAAGCTCGCTCCTACAGGTAATAAGCGAATGTTACAGAACGTCGAGCAGTTCGACGTCGAATACCAGTACGCTGTGCGGGGGAATGCTGCCAACGCCTTGAGCGCCGTAAGCCAGTTCGCTCGGCACGTACAGACGCCATTTGCTGCCGGCGTTCATCAGTTGCAGGGCTTCGGTCCAGCCAGCGATCACGCCGCCAACCGGGAATTCTGCAGGCTGGCCACGATCGTAGGAGCTGTCGAACACAGTGCCGTCGATCAGCGTGCCGTGGTAGTGGGTGCGCACGCTGTCTTCACGGGATGGCTTGGCGCCTTCACCTGCGGTCAACACTTCAAATTGCAGGCCGGAAGCCAGGGTAGTGATGCCATCGCGCTTGGCGTTTTCAGCCAGGAAGGCCAGGCCTTCGCCTGCCGCTGCTTCAGCCTTGGCTGCCGCGTCGGCTTGCATGATTTCGCGGATGACTTTGAAGCTGGCGGACATTTCTTCCTGACCCACACGGCTTGGCTTGCCGGCGAAAGCGTCGGTCAGACCTGCCAGGATCGCATCCAGGCTGACGCCCGGTGGCGGGTTGTCGCGCAGTTGGTCACCCAGCTGACGGCCGATACCGTAGCTGACGCGGGTTTCGTCGGTGGACAGATTTACTTCGGACATGACACTGCTCCGCTGGGGGGCATCCTGAAAGGTGAATTTTCATATAGCACTTTCAGAAAAGCCCTTCACAAAAAAGGGCCAGCAGACTAGCACAGATGCCATCGCGTTGATCAGGGGGTCAGTGCTGCCACCCGGTACGGAAGGCGATCGGTACCTTCAGGCTTTCTTCCGAACTGGCAACGAGCCCGCACATTTCATCATGAACCGAGGTGTGCACAAGGTTGAACGGCAAGGTGGGAAAGGCATGAAGCACTTCACGGGCATGCTCGACCGAACGCAAATGAAAGGCCTCGCCTCGCGCATTGCTCAGGGGATAGGCCGCGCCGTGCATGCGCGCTTCCAGCAGATAGATCCCCCCTTCCATCGAGATCAGGTTGAGCTCATCGACTTTGCCGGCAATGGCATAAGCACTCAATTCTTGCAGGTTCATGAACACACCTCACACTGTGGCGAGCCAGGATTCTTACAGGGATAGGCTTCGGCGCTTCAAAGCACAAGCCACAAACCATACCGCCCGTCTGTTTCGCAACAGACGGGCGGTATGGAATGCAAAAAAGCCGATCAGTGCTTGGTCAGCTTGTCCAGGTAACCCATGGCAAACGCGGAGACCACGAAGGTCATGTGAATGATCACGTACCACTTCAAGTGCTCGGGATCGACGTTCTTGGCATCCATGAAGATCCGCAGCAGATGGATGGAGGAAATCGCCACGATGGAGGCCGCCACTTTCATCTTCAACGAAGACGAATCCATGGTGCCCAGCCAGTTGAGCTTTTCCTTGTGGTCGTCGATATCCAGTTGAGACACGAAGTTCTCGTAGCCGGAAATCATCACCATCACCAGCAAACCGCCAACGAGCGCCATATCGATCAGCGACAGCAGCACCAGAATCAACTCTGATTCGACCATCGAGAACACGTTGGGGATGACGTGAAACACTTCCTGAAAGAATTTCAGCGCCAGGGCCAACAGCCCAAGGGACAGACCGAAATAGATCGGCGCCAGCAGCCAGCGGGAGGCATACATTGCATTTTCGATAAAGCGTTCCATTGAATCTCACAGTTGGGCTGGAAATGGACGCGAGTATACCAGCCACCTGTTACACCCAGAAACAACCGAAAAATCCGTAACCTGCGCGTGTGTGACAAGGTTTTTCTGCTAGTGTCCAAACTATTGACAGCTTAGCGACATCGGACAGGAAAACGGGAAAATGGATGTGCGATTGCCTTTAACGAGCGCCGGTATTTGCCTGGCTCTGCTGCTGAGCGGGTGCTCACCCAGCGATGCCAAGCTCCCGGTCAGCCTCGAGGAAAAGACGGCGCAGTTCGAGAAGTCTCTGGACGCGATTCAGGATCCGAAACTCAAGAATGCCGTGGCCGAACTCGGCGGTTCACTGTTGTTGCTCGAGCGTGCTCAGCTCAAGCTCGAGAGCAAACCTGTGGAAACCGGATACGACGAAGACGTCCTCGCCGTGCTCAAGCACTACCCTACGCCACAGGATCTGGTCGACACCTACATCAACGGTCTGTTCGTGCTGCACAGAGACTCCAGCTCCGACTACCTGACCGATCTGCAGCCGGTGTTCCCCTTCAACTTCAACATTCCAGCGGCGTTTCTCTTTCCCCATGGCCTGGAATGGCAGTCGGTGACCTTGAGCAACAAGCGCGTCATCCCGTTCCAGCCGGAATGGTCGGAAACCGATCCCGGCATTCAGCTGAGTCCGTCGAGCTCCAGCCTGACCAACCCCGATGACCTGACGGTAACCTACCCGTTCATTGATGGCCTGGACGTCGAAAACAAGAACCAGCCACAACCGGTGAGTCTGCAGGGCAAAGTGGAAGTCATTGTGCCGCGCCGGCTCTACAGCTTCGACCTGACGCAAAAGGACGTTGGTCAGACCCGTACCAACGACAACCTCAGCGTCACCCTCCTGAAACTGGACAACAACTACGCCGAAATCGAATTCAGCAACAGCGCGCCCCTGGCCGCCGAGCTCAGCGACACAGCGTTGAACCCGCTGATCGTCCAGGCCAGAGACAGCACCGGGCAATTTCTCTCGCGCGCAGGCTCGATCAATGAAACCGCTGCGCAGATAGCCTTCTATCAAAAGCAATTGGCGAATATGCAACAGCAGAAGGCCTGGAGCGAGACATTCGAAAAACAGCTCGATGACGAGCAACGCGCCTTTGAGCAGCAACAGAAACAGCATTACGCCAAGGTGTACTTCAACGGGCCGATCGAGACGCTGGAAGTCAGCGTGCTGGATTTTTCGGCTGCCACGGTGACCCGCAAGAACCTGAACTTGCCGGTACGCCGCTTCGACCGGCACACCACGGCTAAATCCATCCAGCCGCTGACGTTGCCGGTGGTGGTGTACGACGACCAGGCCCCTGCCTGGCTCCAGGGGGCCACGCTGGGCGAGGAACAACTGAAAAAGAGTGTCAGCATCAGTCAATCCGTCGATGACCCGAGTGCCGCGCGCATTGAGTTCGATCATCCCAGAAGCTTCAATGATGAACTGCTCGGCACCGTCTTGAACGCCAGGAATAGCCCGGTCACTTTCTTTACCGAAGACGCTGGCGGCAAACGCGATGGGCCGATCGAATTGCCGCCGCAGGCCTATCAGGTCGACCCCCCGCACGGCACGATCACTTATGACCTGAACCTGTTTCCGGAAACACCGGCCTACGTGGTCGGCTCCTTCCCCCTGTTCATGGCCACCGTCGACAAGAAAACCATCGACGCCCACCAATTACCCAAAGGGCTGAAGATCAAAGGCAACACACTGGTGGTTGACTCGAAATCGTTCCCCGCCCAGGACTGGCGTTTTTTCGCCAGGGACGGTAGCGGCCATTATCTGAAGGAGATCCTGTCGGTCAGTCACGATGCGAGCGCAGAAGGCCCGGCAATATTCGAGGTGCATTACTTCTACGGCCAGCCCACCCAACTGGAAACCTACCAGCGCACTGACCTCGTCACCGTGCAATATGGTTTCGAGGTCAAACTGGACAAGGCTGACCTTGCCCAATAGTCATCTCAGTGGTCGGGCCGGAACTCGAAGCCGAGATTGCGCGAACGGCCACCATTGATTTCCCGCAGCTGGGCTTGCAGGTGCAGGCACCAGATTTGCGGGTCATCAGCCAGCTCGTAACCATGCAGGGTCAAGCTTTCAACAATGGTGTCGAGGATCGATTCAGCCACAAAGGGACCATGAAACGGGCCCTGGGCTTTGATGGCTGAAGGTTGTTCGCCGGCCATTCCGGCGGCGAAAAGCAAGGTCCACATGCCCGTATCCCCCGCCAATGGGCGGATGGCACATTCGATACGGGTCACAAGACCCAGGCATTGACGGGTGAGGCAGAGGTTGCGCGACATGGCGGCGACCCTCGGTAGATCCGGTATTCAGCCCCCATGGGAAGGCTGTCTCGATCCAGTGATTACTGTCGATATCCTTGAGCTGATCATAGAAGAAAAGTCTGACTAACACGTCAAGTAAGACCACAAGGCGCCGAATGGTCATTGTGCGAACGTTGACGCCAGACTGATGGCACTTGTAGGAGCGAGGCTTGCCCGCGAAGGCCGCGACGAGGTTTGCCTGTTTAACCGCGCTATCGTTCTTCGCGGGCAAGCCTCGCTCCTACAGGGGCCCTATGTCAGGCCGGTTTGGCTTCGACCAATGCTTCCTGCGCAGCCTCCTTCTCGGCCTCCTTGAGATCTTCGTCGCTGATCATTTCCGCGATCACGCGCAATCGCTCCACCACCCGCGCGTTTACGCTGCCTTCAGGGAATTCGCCATGCTCATCCGGTGCACCCGCCGGTTCACCGACCAACAGGCTCAGCGCCTCGTCGGCCTGGCGTACCGCGTAGACATGGAACTGCCCCGCGCGCACCGCGGCCAGCACCTTCTCATCGAGCATCAACGTGGCAACGTTGGCCTGCGGAATGATCGCTCCCTGCTCACCGGTCAATCCGCGGGCTTCGCAGAGCCGGAAGAAGCCTTCGATTTTCTCGTTGACCCCGCCCACCGCCTGCACTTCACCGAACTGGTTGATCGAGCCGGTGATCGCAAAGCACTGCTTGAGCGGGGTTTTCGACAGGGCCGAGATCAGGGTGCAAGCCTCGCCCAGCGATGCACTGTCGCCATCGACGTAACCGTAGGATTGCTCCAGGGCGATACTGGCGGAAATCGCCAGGGGGAATTCCTGGGCATAACGGCTGCCCAGATACCCGGTGAGGATCATCACGCCCTTGGAGTGAATCGGCTGGCCGAGGTTGACCTCGCGCTCGATGTCGACGATGCCGCTGCCACCCGGATACACCGTGGCGGAAATCCGCGCCGGCACCCCGAAGGCCGAGTCACCCACTTCCAGTACCGTCAGCCCGTTGCATTTGCCAACGGCGGCACCGTCCGTGTCGATGAGGATGATGCCGGCCAGCATGTCATCGAGAATCCGCGCCGAAACGCGCCCGGTGCGGGTGGCCTTGGCTTTGAGAGCACGCTCGATGTGCCCGGCGTCGGTCATCTCGTCAGCCGCCAGGTTGCGAATGAAATCCGCCTCGCTGACCAGTTGGAACAGATCACCGATCCGTGCCGACAAACGCCCCTGGTGTTCAGCCAGACGCGCGCTGTAAGTCGCCAGGCGCGCCACCGCATCGGCGGTCAGCGGTGCCATGCCCTCTTCGGAGGTGCGGGTCTTCAGCAACTGGGCGAACTGCTCCAGGCTTTCGTCGACCATTGGAATGTCTTCGTCGAAATCCACCAGGACGCGGAACATCTCCTGGAAGTCCGGATCGAGGTCTTGCAGCGTGTAGTACAGCTGCCGGGCGCCGATGATGATGACTTTGACCTGCAACGGAATGTGTTGCGGCGTAAGGGTTACGGTGGCGAAACGGCCCATCTCGCCCAGCGGCGATTCCATTTTCAGTTTGCGCGATTGCAGAGCGCGTTTGAGCGCATCCCACACGAACGGCTCGCTGAGCATTTTTTCCGCTTCGAGAATCAGGAAGCCACCGTTGGCGCGGTGCAGCGCACCCGGACGCAACTGGCGATACGTGGTGTAAAGCGCGCCCTGATCGGTGGTGTACTCGATGCGGCCGAACAGGTTTTCGTAAGTCGGGTGCGGCTCAAAGACCACTGGCGCACCGCCGCTGAACGGATGACCGACCACCAGACTCGGGGCGTATTGCTCTTCCAGCAGTTTGCGCGCGACCGCGTCAGGCTTGCTGTCATCCACCAGTTGCTCGACCACGGTCTTGAGCAGGTACACCTGCATCGCTTGCAGGTAGCCGCAAACACCGGCGTTTTCCGCATACTTTTCCGACAGCGGCGCTAGCAGTGGCTGCAAGGCCAGGGTGATGGTTTCTTCGTTGAGCTGACGCAGTTGATTGCTCGACTCGCGCTTCCACTGCGCCAGGCTGGCGAGTTCTTCGTTCAGCCGCTCTTCCAGCCACGAAATGTCATCGTGGAATCGCTCGCGATCGGCTTCCGGCAACTGGGCGAATTCCGCTTCGTCCACGGCCTTGCCTTCAAACATCGGGGTGAATGCGATGTTGCTGCTGTCGCGATACAGCGCGACGTCTTTCTCGAGCGCCAGGCGCTCGATCACATCCAGCGCGCGGTCATAGCGTTGATTGAAGGCGCGGTCGATGGCGCTTTTCTTCTGCTGGTACGACGGGTGCTCGAACACGGCCGGAAACGTTGCCAGCAGGTTATCGATCAGACCGTTGATGTCATCGATGAAGGCCCCGGCGGTGCCTGACGGCAACTCCAGGGCGCGAGGCTCGCGAGGATCCTCGAAATTGTTGACGTAGACCCAGTCCGCCGGGGTCTGCAGGCGTTTGCCTTCGGCCTTCAGGTAGCGTTTGACGAACGAAAAGCGGCCAGTTCCGGGCTCGCCCATGACGAATACGTTGTAACCGGGGCGTGGCATGGCCACACCGAACTGCAAGGCTTCGACCGCACGTTCCTGGCCAAGCACTCCGCGGAAGGGCTCCAGATCATTGGTGGTAGAGAAGCTGAACTGTTCAGCGGAAAACGGACGGGTCAGCGCTTCGGGCGCTAGACGCAAGCTGGCAGCAACAGGATCAGGCATCGGGCTTCCTTACATCAGGCGGGGCAGATAGCGGCATTCTGGCGCTGCCCATGCATCACTTGCAAGGCGCGCCTCAAGCCAAAGCATAGTCAAAGTGACATCTCCCGGCGGGCCGGGTCTAAATCAATGTTTTCAACGAATGTATTGCAAAAAATCACGGAACCCCTGGATCGTGCCTAAACTCCAAACTGCGCGGCTGGAACAATAACCGGCCCACTGGCGCCAGATCGGGCCAGACCCTGTCCATTGGTATGCACACAAAGAGAACATAGCTATGAAACGGATTCTTCTCGGTACTCTCTTCACCGTTGTATCCATCAACGCCATGGCTCAGGCGCCAGGCGGCCCGGATTGCGGCTGGGGCAACATGCTGTTCGAAGGTCAGCGTGGCACCCCGGCGCACTTCCTGGCATCCACCACCAACGGCACTTCCGGCAACGCAACTTTCGGTATGACCTCCGGTACCAACGGTTGCTCGACTAATGCGTCGCTGACCTATGGCGGCAAATCCTGGTTGGCCATGAATGGCATGATGAACGAGCTGTCCGAAGACATGGCTAAAGGTCAGGGCGAAGCGCTGACGACTTACGCCGTGGTACTGGGCGTGGCGCCGGAAGACCGTGCGCACTTCGCCGCCGTGACTCACGAGCACTTCCAGCAGATCTTCAGCAAGGCTGACGTGACCGCTGAAGACGTGCATACCAACACCCTGGCCGTGCTGAAAAACGATCCTCGTCTGGTCAAGTACGCCACTCAAGCTTAAGCTCCACCCGCCCGCTCCTTTCGGGGAGCGGGCTTTATTTTTTGGACCTGCCCCTCTTTGGGTAATGCCAATCAAACGGCATAAACCGCGCCGGGTCTTTGTTTTTATCAGATTAAGTTGCCCACTATGCTCAAACGCCTTGCCTGGCTGGCGCTCTGTGTCTGTGCCCCGCTGTCCGCCGCGCCACACATCGACAATCAACGTTTGCAGCAACTGGCCAACGACCCTTTCTGGATATCCCTGGGCCATTACGAAACGGCCAAGCTCGGTGGCTGGCGCAGCTATGTCAGTGATAAAAATTTCTTTCTCGCTCCCGACGGCAACGAACACCCCGAGCGTGAGCTGGCAGCGACGGTCCAGGCGCTGTACGCCCCCGCGAGTGCCGGCGAACAACACGCCCAATGCGTCTATCCCGCCCGCACCCGCTGGCTGAAGGCGCAGCTCGACCTGAACGATCTGCCGGTGCTGGACTGCAGCGAATTCAAGCAATGGTTCAAGGATGTCTCGCCCCACAGCGCAGTAATGATTTTCCCGGCGGCCTATCTGAACAGCCCCTCATCGATGTTCGGCCATACCCTGCTGCGCATCGATCAGGCTGACGTGCAGCGCGATCAAACCGCCCTGCTCAGTTACGCGATCAACTTCGGTGCCTACATCGAAGGCTCGGACAACAGCATCCTGTATGCCTGGAAGGGCTTGATGGGCGGTTATCCGGGCCTGTTTGCGCTGGTGCCTTACCAGGAGAAACTCTCGGAGTACCGCAGTCTCGAAAATCGTGACCTGTGGGAATACCGGTTGAATCTGACTCAACAAGAAACCGAGCGCATGGTCGAGCATGTCTGGGAACTGAAACAGATCCAGTTCGACTATTTCTTCTTCGACGAAAACTGCTCTTATCGCCTGCTGGAACTGCTGCAGGTGGCCCGCCCGAGCCTGCGACTGACCGAACAATTCCCACTGACCGCGATTCCCACCGACACCGTCAAAGCCGTGAAAGAGGCAGGACTGGTCGAATCCATAGAGTATCGTCCGTCGCGCGAGCGTGAACTGCTCAGCCGCGCCGAACCCTTGACCGATGAAGAGCAGCAGTGGGTGTTGAAAGTCAGCGCCGACCAGCAGCAATTGCAAACCCCGGCGTTCCAGGCTCAAGCCCGCGACCGCCAGGCGCTGATCATCGATGCCGCGTACCGACTGGAGCGCTACCGCGCCAATGGCCAGGAACGCGACCCACAACGGGCACAGCGCAGTTTCGAACTGCTGCGGGCGATCAACCAGAATCCGGCACCGGAGCTGGACATCCCGCAACCCGGCCTGCCCGAGGACGGCCATGAATCCCGCACCTGGCAGGCGGGTATTGGCACTCGTGGCGACAAGGCTTTCGGCGAATACGGCCTGCGCATGGCCTATCACGACCTCAACGACAACGCTGAGAGTTTCCCGCTCGGTGCGCAGATTGAAATCCTGCAGATGAAACTGCGCCAGTACGAAGGCAATCAGTGGCAGTTGCAGCAACTGGATCTGGCGACCATCCGCTCCCTGACCCCGCGCAATGAGCTGTTGCAACCGCTCTCGTGGCAAGTCACCGGAGGCCTGGAGCGCGTGCCGGGCAAACACGACGACGAAACCCTGGTCAGCCACGTCAACGGCGGTGGCGGTGGTACCTGGCAACTGGGCGACGACATGCTCGGTTTCGCCTTGGGCACCGTTCGGGTGGAGCACAACAATGACTTTGCAGGCTTCATTGCCCCGGCGGCCGGTTTCAACAGCGGCCTGTTGTGGAAAAACCCGCTGGGCAACTTCAGCCTGGAGGCCAAGGGCGATTTCTTCACCAATGGTGAAGTGCGCCGCAGCGTCAGTCTGAATCAACAATGGGAGTTGTCGCGCAACCTGGGGCTTCGTCTGAGCGCACAGCGCGAATTCAGCCACCTGGCCTCACCCGAGAACGAAGTGATGCTTGAGCTGAAGTGGTATCACTACTGACCTGACAGACCACCATCCCTGTGGGAGCGAGCTTGCTCGCGATAGCTGACTGTCAGCCGATACAGTTGTTGAATGTGAGTCCCTCATCGCGAGCAAGCTCGCTCCCACAGGGGATTTGCGCTCCCCAACGGATTAATCACGGACCTTTCACAAACGCCTCACGAATCCACTCCTAGACTTCTCCTATAGGCCGTTGAACGGCCAGGGAGTATGAGATGTGGCGTTGCGTGGGTGTGGCGGGTTTGTTGCTGTTGATCGCAGGTTGCCAGACGACCCATGAAGATCTGATCGCCAAAGGTTACCCGCCGGCATTCGCCGATGGCTTCGATGACGGTTGCAGCAGTGGTCGGCAAGCCGCCGGGGCCATCACCGGCGAGTTCCGCAAGAACGTCCCGCGCTACCTCAAGGACAAGCACTACGCCGAAGGCTGGAGCGATGGCTTCCGCCAGTGCCAGGCCATGCGCGAAAGCGAGGACCGCGAGGACTATCGCAGCCATCATTGGGATGAGCGGGAAAAAGCCTGGCAGCAGCAAAAAGATCAGGACGCCGCCCGTGCCTATCGCTCGCAATAAGTCGCTGACAGGCATCCGTCGAAACTAAAAGCCTGCGACCATGGCCCAAACCCTATAACGGGAGAAAACCATGAGTCGTGCCTTCGTCAATGAAGATAACGCCGCCGCGCAAGCCGACCAGCCGGTCGAACGGCAGGTCAGTGATCAGCCCAATTACGTCACCCCCACGGGCCTTGCCCAGCTGCAGGCGAAAGTCGCTGAACTGCAACAGCTGCACAATGAGCAAACGGCCAATGGTGAGCGGGCAGACAAACAGCGCCTGGCCGACCTTGAGCGGGATCTGAGGTATTTCAACCAGCGGCTGCAAAGCGCTCAGGTGGTGACCGCCGCCAGTTCGACCCAAAAAGTGCAGATTGGCAGCCGAGTGACGTTCGCCAATGAACACGATAGCGAGCAAAGGGTACAACTGGTCGGTGAGGATCAGGCCGACGCCGCGGCAGGCCTGATCAACTGGGGCTCGCCGCTGGGCCGGGCGTTGCTCGGGGCGCAACTCGGTGACGAGGTGCTGTGGCAACGCCCGGCCGGCGATCAGCTGATCGAGATCATCCGCATCGAACCGGCTTAAACCACGCCTTGGGCGAGCATGGCGTCGGCGACTTTGACGAAGCCGGCGATATTCGCGCCTTTGACGTAGTTGATCCGGCCGTTTTCTTCGCCGTAATGCACGCAAGCGTGGTGGATCGATTGCATGATGGCGTGGAGCTTGCTGTCCACTTCACCACCGGTCCACAGCAGGCGCATGGCGTTTTGTGACATCTCCAGTCCGCTCACCGCAACACCACCGGCGTTGGAGGCCTTGCCCGGCGCGAACAAAATACCCGCCTCGATGAACAGATCCACCGCTTCCAGGGTGGTCGGCATGTTCGCCCCTTCCGCCACACAGACACAACCGTTGCGCAACAGCGCACGAGCGGCCTCGAGGTCGAGCTCGTTCTGGGTGGCGCACGGCAGCGCGATATCGCAGGGCAATTCCCACGGGCCCTGGCCGGCACGGAACTCCAGGCCAAAACCGCTGGCCAGCTCGCTGATCCGCCCACGCTGGACGTTCTTCAACTCCAGCAACGCCAACCATTGCTCTTCGGTCAAACCCGCCTCGCAGTACAAGGTGCCTTCGGAGTCCGACAGGGAGATCACTTTGCCGCCCAGGTCCATGACCTTGCGTGCTGCGTATTGGGCAACGTTGCCGGAGCCGGAGATGGCGACACGCTTGCCTTCCACGGTTTCGCCGCTGCGTTTGAGCATTTCTTCAGCGAAGTACACACAGCCAAAACCGGTGGCTTCCGGGCGAACCAGGCTGCCACCGTAGCTCGGGCCCTTGCCGGTCAGCACGCTGGTGAACTGGTTGCTCAGGCGCTTGTACTGGCCGAACAGGAAACCGATCTCCCGGGCACCGACGCCGATATCACCGGCGGGAACGTCAACGTCAGCGCCGATGTGACGATACAACTCGCTCATGAAGGCCTGGCAGAAACGCATGACTTCAGCGTCGCTTTTGCCTTTCGGGTCGAAGTCCGAACCGCCCTTGCCGCCCCCCATGGGCAATGAGGTCAGCGAGTTTTTGAAGGTCTGTTCGAATGCGAGGAACTTCAATACGCCGAGGTTCACTGAAGGATGGAAGCGCAAACCGCCCTTGTAAGGGCCGATGGCGCTGTTCATCTGGATACGGAAACCGCGATTGACCCGGACTTTGCCTTGATCATCGACCCAGGACACCCTGAACACAATCGCTCGCTCCGGCTCGCACATGCGCTCCAGGATGCCGGAAGTCAGATAGTGCGGATGGGCTTCAAGAAACGGCCAGAGGCTGCGCAGGACTTCTTCCACGGCCTGATGGAATTCGGGTTGGTCAGGATCGCGCTTTTTCAGGCGGGCAAGGAAGGATTCGACGGATTCGATCATGGAAAAGTCTCGGCAAATTTGTTGTCGTTGGGAGAGATTGGGCCGGACTTTAACAAACTGATTGCGCACCATGACAGCGCCAAATGTCGCTAATGTGAAATTAAATGGTGCACAGGATATAAATTAATCGGGTTTTCAGCGCGATTGCGCACCTGTATAGGGATTCTCAGATTGAGATTCGCACTGCTATGGAGATCGCTTTCGCGGGCAAGCCCGCTCCCACAGGGTCTGCAGTATTCGCAAATCCGGCGTTCACTGAAGATCCTGTGGGAGCTGGCTTGCCTGCGATGAATGCACCGCGGTGTAACAGTAAAAAGAACAAAAAAAACGGAGCCCCGAAGGCTCCGCTTTTCATGCAACCAACCCCGAATCAGGCCAGTTTCTTGTGCCGTACACGATGTGGCTGGGTAGCCGCTTCGCCAAGGCGCTTGCGACGATCGGCTTCGTACTCGGTGTAGTTGCCTTCGAAGAACACGGCTTGCGAGTCGTCTTCGTACGCCAGGATGTGCGTCGCGACGCGGTCAAGGAACCACCGATCGTGAGAGATCACAATGGCGGCGCCCGGGAAGTCCAGCAGGGCTTCTTCCAGGGAACGCAGGGTTTCAACGTCGAGGTCGTTGGACGGTTCGTCGAGCAGCAGGACGTTGCCGCCTTCTTTCAGGGTCAGGGCCAGGTGCAAGCGACCGCGCTCACCACCGGACAGGTCCTTGACGAACTTCTGCTGATCGCCGCCCTTGAAGTTGAAGCGACCCACGTAGGTGCGCGACGGGATTTCGTAGTTGCCGATGCGGATCTGATCGGAACCGTCGGAGATTTGCTGGAACACAGTCTTGCTGCCATCCAGGTCTTCGCGGCTCTGATCCACACAAGCAAGCTGCACGGTATCGCCGACTTCGATGCTGCCCGAATCCGGTGTTTCCTTGCCCATCAGCATGCGGAACAGCGTGGACTTACCGGCACCGTTACCGCCGATCACGCCAACGATGGCGCCTTTAGGCATGGAGAACGACAGGTTGTCGATCAGTACGCGATCGCCATAGCCCTTGGAAACGTTCTTGAACTCGATGACCTTGTCGCCCAGGCGTGGGCCGGCCGGAATGTAGATCTCGTTGGTTTCGCTGCGCTTCTGGAATTCCTGCGATTGCATTTCTTCGAAGCGTTGCAGACGAGCCTTGGATTTGGACTGGCGGGCCTTGGCGCCTTTGCGCACCCACTCCAGTTCTTCCTTCATGGCTTTTTCATGGGCCGACTGCTGCTTGGACTCGGCAGCCAGACGATTGGACTTGGCTTCGAGCCAACCCGAATAGTTACCCTCGTACGGGATACCGGCGCCGCGGTCGAGCTCGAGGATCCAGCCGGCGACGTTGTCCAGGAAGTAACGGTCGTGCGTGATCGCGACCACGGTACCGGGGAAGTCGTGCAGGAAGTGCTCCAGCCAGGCGACGGAATCGGCGTCCAGGTGGTTGGTTGGTTCGTCGAGCAGCAGCATGTCGGGGGCGGACAGCAGCAGGCGGCACAGGGCCACACGACGCTTTTCACCACCGGACAGGAATTCGACCTTGGCATCCCACGCCGGCAGGCGCAGCGCATCGGCGGCGACTTCCAGTTGGCGATCCAGGTTGTGACCGTCGCTGGCTTGCAGGATGGCTTCGAGCTTGGCCTGTTCTGCCGCCAGTTTGTCGAAGTCGGCGTCTTCATCGGCGTAAGCCGCGTAGACCTCGTCCAGGCGCGCCTGGGCGTTCTTGATCACGCTGACCGCTTCCTCGACCACTTCACGTACGGTCTTGGTCGGGTCCAGGATCGGTTCCTGCGGCAGGTAGCCGATGTTCAGGTCCGGCATCGGACGGGCTTCACCGTCGAACTCGGTGTCGACGCCGGCCATGATTTTCAACAGCGTGGATTTACCCGAACCGTTGAGGCCGAGCACGCCAATCTTGGCGCCCGGGAAGAACGACAGCGAAATGTTTTTCAGGATTTCCCGCTTCGGCGGAACAACTTTACCCAGCCGATGCATGGTGAAGACGTATTGAGCCATGGAGAACCTTGGGTCAGTGACTGATGAATGATTGGAGCGCGGGCGATGCCCGGCCAGACTGTGCGCGTTGACCGCTTGATGTGGACCAATGCGTGCGCGCTGAAAAAGTCTGATTCTAGGAGCTGGAACGCTCCCGCGTAACCGGCAAAGCTACCTTAATGACGGAAGGCAGTCCAGCCGGGCAGGGCTGGCACTTTGCCATAACTCAAGGCATGCTAGCCGCCCTTCGGGCGTCCGGCTTATAGTGCGCGTCACGTCAGTCCAGCCCAACCGCAGGATTACAGTTTGCCTAATGCCACCCCGCCAGCGTCCGTGAGCGCACTCGATCCTGCGACCGGATCGCCCCTGCGCGGAACCCTGAAAGGCGCACTGGCGACCCTGGTTCTACTGCTGCTCGCACTGCTGTTCTGGCAATTGCTGGATCAACTTCGCGAATCCCGGGAAAACCAGCGTCAATACACCATCGACTACACCGCTGACCTGGCTTCGCAGGTCAGCCTGAACATGGCGCTGAACGCCCGGATGGCCCTCAACCTGCTACCGATCGTCGAACAACCGCAAAGCGCCGACGAGCAGCAGGCCTTGCTGCGCAAACTGCAACTGTCCTTACCCGACCTGCGCAGCGTGGCATTGCTCAGCCCCTCCGGGAAAATCCTCAGCGACAGTGCCGCCGACAGTCAGGACGCCGACCACCTGAGCGAGCTGGTCCGGCGCAGCCGTGCCCAGGCGCACTACTTCAGTAATGCCAATGATGGCTCAGTGGTGCATCTGCTGTTGCATCAAGCAAGTGGCAGTTCTCGTGGCTACTGGGTCCTGCGCCTGGCGCCGACGTTTTTCGCAGCACTGACCAAACACAACGAAGCCGGTATCCGCCCTCTCTGGCTGGTGGAAAACCGCGTCAATCACCAGATCATCAGCCGCGATCAGACGCTGCCCATGACCAAGCCAGGCGCGTTGACCCGGGACGAGCTGGCCAACAGCGTGTTAACGGTGCCCCTGAGCAGCAGCGATTGGCAGCTGCGCGGGCTGTTCGACCGGCAACGAGTGATTGAACAACTGCTGCCGGCGTTCATTGGCAAATGCCTGCTGGGCCTGGCCCTCTCTCTGCTGCCATTGATCGCGCTGCTGAACATGCGCCGCCGCCAGCGCGAGCTGCATGAAGGCCGCCGACGCTATCAGAATATTTTCGAAGGCACCGGGGTCGCCCTGTGCGTACTGGATGTGTCCGGACTCAAGCGCTGCTTCGACAAGGCCCGGCTGCACAGCACCGAACACTTGCAGGCCTGGCTGGAGATCCCGGAGCAACGTCAGCAACTGCTGCGGGAGCTGCGCATCACCGAGGTCAATCAGGTCGCCCTGCAACTGCTCGACGTAAACTCCACCGAACACGCCTGGAAACTGCTGATCGACGGCCATCCGCAGGACGGTAATGCCGTTGGCACTCAAGTGCTCGAAGCAGTGCTCAATCAGCACCAGCAGCTTGAACTGGAAATCAAGCTCCAGGACGCCAATGGTCGCGACCAACACCTGTGGCTGGTGCTGCGCCTGCCGGAAGACCGGGACGACTGCAACGCGGTGATCCTGAGCATCACCGACATCACCCGCCGCAAGCTCGTTGAACTGTCGCTGCTGGAGCGCGAAGGCTTCTGGTCCGACGTGGTGCGCACCGTGCCGGACCACCTGTACGTCCAGGACGTGATCAGCCAGCGGATGATCTTCAGCAACCACCACCTGGGGCAGACACTCGGTTACAACCGTACTGAATTGCAGCAGATGGGCGAATACTTCTGGGAGATTCTGCTGCACGCCGAAGATGCCGACCTCTATCACCGCTCGCGTCAAACCCAGCGTCAGGCCGGTTACAGACAATTGCTGCAGTGCCAACTGCGCTTCCGCCACCGGGACGGCAAATGGCGACGCTTCGAGATTCGCGAACAGGCCCTGGCGCGGGATGCGCAGGGTCAGGTCACCCGAATCATAGGCGTCGCCAAGGACATCACCGAGCAGATCGAAGCCAGCGAATCCCTGCACGACAGCGAGCAGCGCTACCGGATGCTCGCTGAAAGCATCAGCGACGTGATTCTCTCCACCGACAGCAAGCTGGCCCTCAATTACGTCAGCCCGTCGGTACAGGTCGTGCTGGGTTACGACGTCGACTGGATTCTCCAGAACGGCTGGCAATCGACCCTGGCCAACCCGCAACAGCTGAGCGGCATTTACAGCCTGATGGACCGGATCGGCAGGGCGCTGGACCAACCCGAGCAGCTGACCTTGTTGCGCAACCAGGTGCAGACCCAATTGTTCCTGTTCGATTGCCTGCGGGCCGACGGGCGCAAGATTCCGATCGAACTGAGGCTGGTGCTGGTCTGGGATGAACTCGGTGGGTTCGAAGGCGTGCTGGGCGTCGGTCGCGACATCAGCCAGCAACGCCGTGCCGAGAAAGACCTGCGCATGGCTGCGACGGTATTCGAGCACTCGACTTCGGCGATCCTGATCACCGATCCGGCCGGCTATATCGTCCAGGCCAATGAAGCGTTCACTCGCGTCAGCGGGTATGCCGTGGAGCAGGTGCTGGATCAGTTGCCGAACATGCTGACCGTCGACGAGCAGCAGGAAGCCCATCTGCGCTATGTGCTCAAGCAATTGCACCAGCACAGCACCTGGGAAGGTGAAGTCTGGCTCAAGCGACGCAATGGCGAACACTACCCCGCCTGGGTCGGGATTACGGCGGTGCTGGACGACGAAGGCGATCTGGCCAGCTATGTGTGCTTCTTCAGCGACATCAGCGAGCGCAAGGCCAGTGAACAGCGGATTCACCGCCTCGCCTATTACGACGCCCTGACCCATCTGCCCAACCGCACGCTGTTCCAGGATCGCCTGCACACGGCGCTGCAATCGGCCGAGCGACAGAAGTCCTGGGTGGTGCTGATGTTCCTCGACCTCGACCGCTTCAAGCCGATCAACGACTCCCTGGGCCACGCCGCTGGCGATCGCATGCTCAAGGACATGGCCACGCGCTTGCTCGATTGCGTCGACGATGACGACACCGTGGCGCGCATGGGTGGCGATGAGTTCACCTTGCTGCTGCAGCCGCGCGTCAACCGCGAAACCGCACTGAACCGGGCGATTCATGTGGCGGAACAGATTCTCGCCAGCCTGGTGAAACCCTTCGTCCTCGAAGGCCGCGAGTTCTTCGTCACGGCCAGTATCGGCATCGCCTTGAGCCCGCAGGATGGCAACGAGCTCAGTCAGCTGATGAAAAACGCCGACACCGCGATGTACCACGCCAAGGAGCGCGGCAAGAACAACTTCCAGTTTTATCAGGCGGACATGAACGCCAGCGCCCTGGAGCGTCTGGAACTGGAAAGCGACTTGCGCCACGCCCTGGAGCAAAACGAATTCATTTTGTATTACCAACCGCAGTTCAGCGGCGAAGGCAAGCGCCTGACCGGCGCCGAAGCACTGCTGCGCTGGCGTCACCCGCGTCGCGGCCTGGTACCGCCGGGGGACTTCATTCCGGTGCTCGAAGAGCTGGGTCTGGTGGTGGATGTCGGCGACTGGGTGATCGGCGAGGCCTGCCGCCAGCTCAAGACCTGGCATCAGGCCAGGGTTCGGGTGCCAAAGGTCTCGGTGAACATTTCCGCCCGGCAGTTCTCCGATGGCCAGCTCGGCACGCGCATTGCCACCATCCTCAAGGAAACCGGCCTGCCACCGGCGTGCCTGGAGCTGGAACTGACCGAAAGCATCCTGATGCGCGAAGTCAGCGAAGCGATGCAGATTCTCGCCGGGCTGAAAAACCTCGGCCTGAGCATTGCGGTCGACGACTTCGGCACCGGTTACTCATCGCTCAACTACCTCAAGCAATTCCCGATCGACGTACTCAAAATCGACCGCACCTTCGTCGATGGCCTGCCGTCGGGCGAGCAGGATGCGCAGATCGCCCGGGCGATCATCGCCATGGCCCACAGCCTCAACCTGGCGGTGATCGCCGAGGGTGTGGAAACCCACGAGCAACTCGAGTTCTTGCGTGAACATGGGTGCGATGAGGTTCAGGGGTACCTGTTCGGGCGTCCGATGCCGGCGAGCCGGTTTGAGGCGCAGTTCAGCAATAATGCGCTGTTCATGTCCGACTGACGTTTTGTGGTGAGGCCGCGGGCCTCATCGCGGGCAAGCCCGTTCCCACAAGTTTCTCAGGTGTACACGAAACTTGTGGACACTGGAGATCACTGTGGGAGCGGGCTTGCCCGCGATGGGGCCGGCACAGACACCGAATATCCCGTCATGAAGCCCACTTGTCTGCGACATGATGTCCTTTCATATGCCATCTAAAACCCATTAGGTTAGAATGCCCCCCTTTTCCGCCCCCGATCCTTGAGGACCGCCATGTTCAGCCGTGATTTGACTATTGCCAAGTACGACGCCGATCTCTTTGCCGCCATGGAGCAAGAAGCTCAGCGCCAGGAAGAGCACATTGAGCTGATCGCTTCGGAAAACTACACCAGCCCTGCGGTGATGGAAGCTCAAGGCTCGGTACTGACCAACAAGTACGCCGAAGGCTACCCGGGCAAGCGCTACTACGGTGGTTGCGAGTTCGTCGACGTGGTCGAGCAGCTCGCGATCGACCGCGCCAAGGAACTGTTCGGCGCCGATTACGCCAACGTTCAGCCGCACGCCGGTTCCCAAGCCAACAGCGCCGTGTACCTGGCCCTGCTGCAAGCGGGCGACACCATCCTGGGCATGAGCCTGGCCCACGGCGGTCACCTGACCCACGGTGCCAGCGTTTCGTCTTCCGGCAAGCTGTACAACGCCGTGCAGTACGGTATCGATGCCAACGGCCTGATCGACTACGACGAAGTCGAGCGCCTGGCGGTCGAGCACAAGCCGAAAATGATCGTGGCCGGTTTCTCTGCCTACTCGCAGATCCTGGACTTCCCGCGCTTCCGTGAAATCGCCGACAAGGTTGGCGCCTACTTGTTCGTCGACATGGCTCACGTAGCCGGTCTGGTCGCCGCGGGCGTCTACCCGAACCCGGTGCCATTCGCTGACGTCGTGACCACCACCACCCACAAGACCCTGCGCGGTCCACGTGGTGGCCTGATCCTGGCTCGCGCCAACGCCGACATCGAGAAGAAGCTGAACTCCGCGGTATTCCCGGGCGCCCAGGGCGGCCCGCTGGAGCACGTGATCGCCGCTAAAGCGATCTGCTTCAAGGAAGCACTGCAGCCTGAGTTCAAGACTTACCAGCAACAAGTGGTGAAAAACGCCCAGGCCATGGCCAGCGTGTTCATCGAACGCGGTTTCGACGTGGTCTCCGGCGGTACTGAAAACCACCTGTTCCTGCTGTCGCTGATCAAGCAGGAAATCTCCGGTAAGGACGCCGACGCCGCGCTGGGCAAGGCGTTCATCACCGTGAACAAAAACTCCGTGCCAAACGATCCACGCTCGCCGTTCGTCACCTCCGGCCTGCGCTTCGGTACTCCGGCCGTGACCACTCGTGGCTTCAAGGAAGCAGAGTGCAAAGAGCTGGCAGGCTGGATCTGCGACATCCTGGCGGACCTGAACAACGAAGCAGTGATCGACGCCGTTCGCGAGAAGGTCAAGGCCATCTGCAAGAAGCTGCCGGTGTACGGCGCTTAATAAGCCCGCCAGACCGCAGCAATGAAAAAACCGGCCAGTGAATGGCCGGTTTTTTTTCGTCTGAAATTCCTCTCGATATGACGGCTGGACGCGATCCTGGGTAGGAGCTGCCGCAGGCTGCGATCTTTTGATCTTGATCTTGATCTTGATCTGCATCCCCTTCCTGGGCGCCAAAATCAAGGTCAAAAGATCGCAGCCTTCGGCAGCTCCTACAGGGACCGGCGCCACCGGTCAGACCGGTCATGCCGATTTTTCTTTTTCCGCTTGTAATACCGAAAAAACCCGGCGTAGACTGAGCCTGCACTGGACATACCGGTAAGACCACAATAATTAAGTCCTGAATCTGATGCGCGTAAGCGTCGGCAGCCAGGACACCGATCAGGACTCCTCCCATGCTCAGATGGTGCTCGCGCTCAATCTTCCTCCAAGTGGTTCTCGGACTGGTGCTCGGCATCGTCTGCGGACTGACCCTTCCGGAATACTCCGCCCAGCTCAAACCGCTCGGCGATGGCTTCATCAAACTGATCAAGATGCTCATCGGTCTGATCGTGTTTTGCGTGGTGGTCAGCGGCATCAGCGGTGCCGGCGACCTGAAGAAGGTCGGACGCATCGGCCTGAAATCAGTGATCTACTTTGAAGTCCTGACCACCATCGCCCTGGTGATCGGCCTGGTCTTCGCCTTCAGCACCGGCATTGGCAGCGGCGCGAACATTCATCTGGATCAGCTCTCCGCCGCCGACATGGGCGATATCGCCCAGCGCGGTCAGCACATGCACACCACCACGCAGTTCCTGATGGACCTGATCCCGACCTCGGTGATCGGCGCCTTTGCCGACAACAACATTTTGCAGGTCCTGCTGTTTTCCGTGTTGTTCGGCAGCGCGCTGAACCTGGTGGGTGAAGCGGCTTCCGGCATTTCACGGCTGATCAATGAGCTGAGCCACGTCATCTTCCGCATCATGGGCATGATCGTGCGCCTGGCGCCGATCGGTGTGTTCGGAGCGATCGCTTTTACTACCAGCAAATACGGCCTGGACTCGCTGCAGCATCTGGGCAGCCTGGTCGGCCTGTTTTACCTGACTTGCGCGGCGTTCGTGGCGTTGATTCTCGGCCTGGTGATGCGCCTGTCCGGCCTGCGGATGTGGCCATTGCTCAAGTACCTGCGCGAAGAATTGCTGATTGTCATGGGCACCGCCTCGTCCGATGCCGTGCTGCCACAAATCATGCGCAAGCTTGAGCACCTCGGCATCGGCAGCTCGACAGTCGGCCTGGTGATTCCTACGGGTTACTCGTTCAACCTGGACGGTTTCTCGATCTATCTGACCCTGGCTATCGTGTTCATCGCCAACGCCACCGGCACACCACTGGCCATGACCGACTTGCTGACGATTCTGCTGGTGTCGCTGATCACCTCCAAAGGCGCCCATGGCATTCCCGGCTCGGCGCTGGTGATTCTCGCGGCGACTCTGACGGCAATCCCGGCCATTCCGGTCGTGGGCCTGGTACTGGTGCTGGCAGTGGACTGGTTCATGGGCATCGGTCGGGCGCTGACCAACCTGATCGGCAACTGCGTCGCGACGGTGGCCATCGCGCGCTGGGAAAAAGACATCGATATCGAACGGGCAAACAAAGTACTTTCCGGTCAGCTGGGCTATACCTTCCAGCCCAGAAAGCCAGTGGGCCCGGCGCATCAGCAGGAATTTTGAATAATCGCCGTGCCTGCCCGCGGGCAGGCACGGCCATCAATCGTTATGGATGTTCATGGAGCCAACAGTGATCACCTCGTCGACCGTTGTGAATTCAGTCGTAGAAAAACTTCGGGCCGCTCTGGCCCGTGGTCAGTGGCGCTCCGGTGAAATGCTGCCGGGGCAAAGGGAATTGGCCGAACAACTGGGCATCAGCCGCCCGAGCCTGCGCGAAGCCGTGATCGTGCTGGAGACCCTCGGACTGGTGCGCTCCATGCCTGGCAAAGGCGTGGTAGTGCTGGAGGCCAATCTGAGCGACAGCCAAAGTCACGACAGCGCGGTGGCCGGGGCGAGCCTGGAAGACGTGCTGCAACTGCGTTATACCCTCGAGCCATTCATTGTCGGCCTGGTGGCACAGTCCATCAGCAGCAAGGAAATCGGGCAACTGCGCCTGACACTGATGGATATGCGCGAAGCCCTGGAGGCCAACGACAGCGAAGCCGGGGTGAACGCCTACATCGCGTTCCACGAAGAACTGTTCACCCTGACCTCGAACCCGATCTTCCAGAGCGTGGTGCAGCAAACCAGTAATGCCCTCAAGCAAAGCGCCGAGGTGCTGCGCAATTCTCCGGAGCATCTGGCGGAACGGCTCGAAGAAAACGAAGCCGTGGTGCGGGCCATTCGCAGCAAAAACAGCGCTCAAGCCAGCGCCGAAATGCGTCGGCACATCCTTCGTGAAGGCCAGCGGATGGGCATCGAATTGAACATCCCGGACGATAATCTCGTCAGTTGACCCACGCTTCGAACTGGAGACAGGCCATGAACAGCTTCGCTTCACCGCAAACACTCAGCGCCCTGCCCTTTCCCCGAACAAGCACCGGGAAACCACCCGTGGTTGATCTCTACTCGCGGGTCTTCGATGCCATTCTCGAACAGCGCATCAAGGCGACCAGTCGCTTTACCGAAGAAAGCCTGGCGCAGATGTTCAGTGTTCGACGCAGTGACATTCGTGGCGTGCTGACGCAACTGTCCCACCAGCAGATCATTGTACTTCGGCCCAACCATCGGCCCCGCGTGACTGCGCTCGATGCCGAACAGACCCGGCAGACGCTCCATGCCCGGCGGCTGACGGAACTTACGCTGGTGCGACTGGCCTGCCAGCAATCTTGCCGGCAACCTTTGAAGAGCCTTCGCGACTTCATCGACAGCGAGCGCCAATGCAGGGCGCGTGGCCCGGCGATTCGGTTGTCGGGAGAGTTTCATCTGAAGTTGGCTGAGATGGCGGGGAATGCACCGTTAGCGCATTTTCTCGGCAGTCTGGTGCCGCTGACTTCGTTGGCGATTGCGCAATTTGATGCACAGGGGGAGGGTTATTGCGCGTGGCAGGTACACGAAGGAATTGTGGATGCGGTTGAGCGCGGGGATGCTCAGAAGGCCGAGGCATTGCTGAACCAACACCTGGATTTTCTTGAAGAGAGATTGCTGAACACAGGACCGGCTCTTAGCCAGAATCGTGTTGCCGGTTAGATCGCCATCGCGGGCAAGCCCGCTCCCACAGGTTTTTTGTTGGGCACAAAATCTGTGAACACCCAAGATCACTGTGGGAGCGGGCTTGCCCGCGATGGCGTCATACCTGGCGCAGATATCATTTTAGCCAGCCGCCACCCGCGCAAACCCCTCACGAATCTTCTCTTCCGGCAAATCATCGGCAATAAACACGATCACACTTTCCCGCGCTTCATCGTCCGCCCATTCAGTATCCCAATCGAAGCCGTACAACTTCAATACCCCCTGAAACACCATGCGCCGCGACTCACCAAGGATATTCAATACGCCTTTGTAGCGAAGCAATTGCTTGCCATGCTCTTCCAGCAATTGGTTCATGAACTCGCTGAGCCTGTCGATATCCAGCGGCTTGTCGGTACGCAGCACCAGGCTGGAAATGCGGTCGATGGAAGGCGCCTTGCTGACGGGCCGCAAACTCACGCCGCCTCCGAGGTCGGCGTTGAGATTGAATCCGCGTACATCGAGCAACTCGGCCAGGTCGATCTTCCCGTGGTCGACCACGCGGATCGGCGCGCGACGGTTGATCCGGGTCAGGCGCTCACTTAATGCAGTGAAGGTCGCCTCGTCCACCAGATCGCGCTTGCTCACCAGCAGGCGGTCGGCAAAACCGATCTGTGCCTGGGCGATGGTCTGGGTCAGGTGCGTGTCGGCGTGCGCCGCGTCCACCAGGGTGATGATGCCATCGAGGATGTAACGCTCGCGCAGCTCTTCGTCGATGAAGAAGGTTTGCGCCACCGGAGCCGGATCGGCCAGGCCAGTGCATTCGATCACCAGGCGGTCGAAGGCGATTTCACCGCTGTCCAGGCGTTCCAGCAACAGGTACAGCGCTTTGGTCAGGTCGGTGTGGATGGTGCAACAGACGCAGCCGTTGGACAGCGTCATCACTTGTACCGGTTCATCGCCCAATAGTTGGGTGTCGATGCCGGCATCGCTGAATTCGTTTTCGATCACGGCGATTTTCAGGCCGTGTTCGGCTTTGAGCAGGTGGCGCAGCAGTGTGGTTTTTCCCGCGCCGAGGAAGCCGCTGAGGATCGTGACCGGGATTGGTGTGAGCAAAACAGAAATCTCCCATACGCTAAAAAAACTGTAGGAGCCCGGCTTGCCGGCGATGGCGTCCGTGAGATCGCTATCGCCAGCAAGCCGGCTCCTACAGGTTTGTGTTGCCTAGTGCTGCATTAGCAGCACTTGGGCCCACCCTTGCCACCGTAACGCGCTTCCTGACGTTCGCGGAAGAACATCTCGTAGCTCATCACCGGCTTGTCCGGGTGTTTGTTCTGCATATGCTCCACGTAGTTGTCGTAGTCGGGCATGCCGACCATCAGGCGCGCGGCCTGACCGAGGTATTTACCCAGGCGACTCAGGTCATTGAACATGTTTGCAATCCTCGATCAAGCATCCGGCAGGGCCTGGAACGGTGCTTCTTTATCCGTACGTTCCTTGGTGCCCCAGGCGGCAATACCGACCTTGAGCGCATAGAACAGGATGCTGAATACCACGAACAGGAACAGCGCCGTCAGCGTGGCGTTGGTGTAGGCATTGAAGATCACGTGCTGCATTTGGGTGATGTCCTTGGCCGGGGCGAGGATCTGGCCGTTGGCCAGGGCATCGCTGTATTTCTTCGCCAGCGACAGGAAGCCGATCGCCGGGTTGGCGTCGAACAGCTTGATGAAGCCGGCGGTGGTGGTACAGATCAGCAGCCAGACCGCTGGCAGCATGGTGACCCAGACGTAGCGCTGGCGCTTCATCTTGATCAGCACCACGGTCGCCAGCATCAATGCGATCCCGGCCAGCATCTGGTTGGAGATACCGAACAGCGGCCACAAGGTGTTGATGCCGCCCAGTGGATCGATCACGCCCTGATACAGCAACCAACCCCACATGGCCACGCAACCGGCGGTGGCGATCAGGTTGGCGGTCCAGGACTCGGTGCGTTTCAGTGCCGGCACGAAGGAACCCAGCAAGTCCTGCAGCATGAAGCGGCCGGCACGGGTACCGGCGTCGACAGCGGTCAGGATGAACAGCGCTTCGAACAGGATCGCGAAGTGATACCAGAATGCCATGGTGTTTTCACCCGGCAGGACACTGTGCAGGATCTGCGCGATACCGACCGCCAGGGTCGGCGCACCGCCGGCACGGGCCAGGATGGTGGTTTCACCGATGTCCTTGGCCACCGCTTGCAGCGCCTCCGGGGTGATTGCAAAACCCCAGCTGCTGACGGTTTGTGCCACAGCCACCACGTCACCACCGACGACTGCCGCCGGGCTGTTCATGGCGAAGTACACGCCTGGCTCGATCACCGAAGCAGCCACCATCGCCATGATGGCGACGAAGGATTCCATCAGCATGGCGCCGTAACCGATGTAACGGGAGTTGACCTCGTTATCCAGCAATTTCGGTGTGGTGCCGGAGGAGATCAACGCGTGGAAACCGGAAACCGCGCCACAGGCGATGGTGATGAACAGGAACGGGAACAGACCGCCCTTCCACACCGGCCCCGTGCCGTCGGTGAACTGGGTCAATGCCGGCATTTTCAGCTCGGGCATGGTGACCAGGATGCCGATCGCCAGCGCCACGATGGTACCGATCTTGAGGAAGGTCGACAGGTAGTCGCGCGGCGCCAGAATCAACCAGACCGGTAACGAGGCGGCCACGAAACCGTAACCGACCAGCATCCAGGTAATCTGCACGCCAGTGAAGCTGAACGCCTTGGCCCAGACCGGATCGGCGGCAATCTGCCCACCGAGCCAGATCGAACCGAGCAGCAGCAACACGCCGACCACGGAGATTTCACCGATGCGACCCGGACGGATGTAGCGCATGTAGATGCCCATGAACATCGCGATCGGGATGGTCGCCATCACCGTGAAAATGCCCCACGGGCTTTCGGCCAGGGCCTTGACCACGATCAGCGCCAGCACCGCGAGGATGATGATCATGATCAGGAAGCAGCCAAACAGCGCAATGGTGCCCGGGATGCGGCCCATTTCTTCACGGACCATGTCACCCAGGGAGCGGCCGTTGCGGCGGGTGGACATGAACAGGACCATGAAGTCCTGGACCGCACCGGCCAGCACCACGCCGGCGATCAGCCACAGCGTACCGGGCAGATAACCCATCTGCGCGGCCAGAACCGGACCGACCAAGGGCCCCGCACCGGCGATGGCGGCGAAGTGGTGACCGAAAAGGATGTGTTTGTTGGTCGGCACGTAGTCCAGACCGTCATTGTTGAGCACGGCGGGGGTGGCCCGGCGCGGATCGAGTTGCATCACATTGTTAGCGATGAACAGACTGTAGTAACGGTACGCAACCAGATAAATGGCCACGGCGGCGACCACGATCCACAGGGCGTTGATCGGCTCGCCTCGGCGCAATGCCACGACGCCAAGCGCACACGCGCCCACGATTGCCAGCAGCAGCCAGGGTAGGTGGCGTAGCAGGCCATTATTATTTTTCATTTTATGATTCCAGCCAGGGTGGACAAGAAAGACAGCCATCCCGAGTTTAGCTCGCCTGACAACAAAGGCCATACCCCGATAGTGGTCTGGACGCCTGCCTGGCTCGCAGGCTTTGCCGTGACAGGTCTATAGTCAGCGAACATTTCGAGGATTGCGCCATGAGCGAGCACCCTGATCGCCGCCGCTTCAAACGTATCGCGTTCGATGCCCGAACCGAATTGGGCCAGGGGGCATTCATCTGGCCGGTGACGTTGATCGACTTGTCACTCAAGGGGCTGTTGATCGAAAAACCCGAGCCGTGGCTGGGAAATCGGCAACAGGATTTTTTCGTCGGCATTCATCTGACCGATGAAATCGACATCACCATGGACCTGCGCCTGATCCACGACGATCACGGCCAGCTCGGTTTCGTCTGCCTTCACATCAGCCTGGAATCCATCGAGCGTCTGCGGCGGTTGATCGAGCTCAATCTGGGTGATCCGCAGGAGCTGGAGCGGGAATTGGGCGCATTGATCGAAATCTGAACGCGCCTTTCGTAGGAGCTGCCGCAGGCTGCGATCTTTTGATCTTGATCTTCAGCGCCCTTGAAGGCGCCAAGATCAAAAGATCGCAGCCTGCGGCAGCTCCTACAGGGGATTGTGTTTATTCAAATAGAGCGTCGAGGGCCTGTTCCAGACGTGTCACGGCAATAATCTGCAACCCTGGCGGTGCCTCCTTCGGCGCATTGCCCTTGGGCACGATGGCACGCTTGAAGCCGTGCTTGGCCGCTTCTTTCAAGCGCTCCTGGCCGCTCGGCACCGGACGCACTTCGCCCGATAGCCCGACTTCACCGAACACCAGCAAATCATGCGGCAGTGGCCGATTGCGCAAACTGGACATGACTGCCGCCATCAGCGCCAGGTCGGAGGCCGTTTCCAGCACCTTCACCCCACCGACCACATTGAGGAACACGTCCTGGTCGTGGGTCGGAATGCCGCCGTGACGGTGCAGCACCGCCAGTAACATCGCCAGGCGATTCTGATCCAGCCCCAGCGTTACCCGACGCGGGTTAGCCAGGTGGCTGTCATCCACCAGGGCCTGGACTTCCACCAACATCGGCCGGGTCCCTTCCCAAGTCGCCATGACCACACTGCCGGGCACTTCTTCCTGGGCACGGGTGAGGAAAATCGCCGACGGGTTGGAAACTTCTTTCAAACCCTTGTCGGTCATGCCGAACACCCCCAGCTCGTTGACCGCGCCGAACCGGTTCTTCACTGCCCGCAGCAGACGCAAGCGCCCATCGGATTCGCCTTCGAAATACAACACAGTGTCGACCATATGTTCCAGCACCCGCGGCCCGGCCAATGCGCCTTCCTTGGTCACGTGGCCGACCAGGAAAATCGCCGTACCGCTCTGCTTGGCATAACGCACCAGCAACGCTGCGCTTTCGCGAACCTGGGAGACACCACCCGGCGCCGATTGCAGTTGTTCAGTGAAGATCGTCTGGATCGAATCGATCACCATGACCTTGGGCTTTTCCTGCCGGGCCGTGGCGATGATGGTTTCGATGCAGGTTTCGGTCATGACCCGCAATTGATCCTGAGGCAAGCCCAGACGTCGGGCGCGCATGGCCACTTGTTGCTGGGACTCTTCGCCTGTGACGTACAGGGCCGGCATGCTCTTGGCGAGATTGCACAAGGTCTGCAACAGAATGGTCGATTTGCCGATGCCGGGGTCGCCGCCGATCAATACCACTGAACCATCCACCAGGCCCCCACCCAGGACGCGATCAAGTTCGCCGGAGGCGGTGGAGAAGCGCGGGATTTCTTCGACACTGACTTCGGCCAGGGTCCTGATCTGCGCCTGCTGCCCCGTCCAGCCGGTGCGACCGCTGGGAGCTGCGGCGCCGCCGCTCTCGACCATGGTTTCCGTCAGGGTGTTCCAGGCACCGCACTCACCGCACTGGCCGGCCCACTTGGGAAAGGTTGAGCCGCACTCGGTGCAGCCGTACATGCGCTTGGCCTTGGCCATCTGAACTCCCGGCAAAAACCGCGATGATAGCTCAGTCGGACCGGATCAGCGCGACGCAGTTGCCCAGCGGATCTGCTACACCAAGTTGCAGGTATTCAGGATACAGGCACCATATTACAACTTAGCAATACTTATACACAGCGTGCGCTACGCTCATACAAACAGCAGGCCTCAACCATAAAACACCAATCAAACTTATACAGACCCTTACACCCGGACTTCTGAACGTACAATCTCGCCACAACAAGTCGAATTATTAAACGTTACTCGGCACAGGACAGTAACCTTGACCTCGGCCCGTGAATATTGCCAAGGACCCTATATCTAATCCGCGCAAACCCATCGGTGAAACATCACTTGAACTTACCCTGACATAATCAGATGCCGTTGTTCGTCTGGCTCTATCAAGCGCTCCACTGCGACCAGTAGAAGCCATTGAACGACGGAAAAAAATGACCGAAAGGGATAACGAAAACCACCCGGGATGATCCGCTCCACGGGTTCAGCCGGCTCATAAGTGATGGCTTTTTGTAAACTTTTTACCGACGGTCCGGTCGATAGCAGGCGAGCACAGTAAGCTGGTGTTTCGAGCAAGAAGCATTTTGCTGAATTACACTGCTGGCACTTACCTCATCTGGAACAAGGAAATAACCCCATGGGCGTGATCAATGAGTTCAAGGCCTTCGCGGTCAAAGGCAATGTGGTCGACATGGCCGTCGGTATCATCATCGGCGCCGCCTTCGGCAAGATCGTTTCGTCATTCGTCGGCGATGTGATCATGCCACCCATCGGCCTGTTGATCGGCGGGGTCGATTTCAGCGACCTGGCCATCACGCTCAAGGCCGCCAACGGGGACATCCCGGCGGTGGTGCTGGCGTATGGTAAATTCATCCAGAGCACGATCGACTTCATCATCGTCGCCTTCGCGATCTTCATGGGCGTCAAAGCCATCAACCGCCTGAAGCGCGAAGAAGCCGTTGCGCCAACCCTGCCGCCGGTTCCCACCAAGGAAGAAGAGCTGCTGAGCGAGATCCGCGACCTGCTGAAGGCCCAGAACAATCGACCTTCGTGAGTATGCTTTCAACAATGGCGCCTTCGGGCGCCGTTTTTTTACCAATAATTTTCCACCGCAACTTGTCCGGGTCGCCGGCTGAGACTCAAGTGCATGTGACGCTGTTTAAGCAATGTTCGCGTGTCATCGATCATCTGCGGGTTGCCGCAGAGCATGACCCGCGAATGCTCGGGCGTCAGCGCCACCCCGGCCGCTTGTTCCAGCTCACCCTTTTCAATCAGCGTGGTGATCCGGCCACTCAAGGCGCCAGGATGCTGCTCGCGCGTGACCGTGGCGATGAACTGCAACTTGTGAGCGTGCTCCGCTAAATAGTCACGCTGCGCCAGGCCCGCAATCAGCTCCTGATAAGCCAGTTCCCGAGCTTCGCGCACGCTGTAGACCAGGATGATTCGCTCGAATTTTTCCCAGACCTCGAAGTCCTGCAGAATCGACAGGAACGGTGCCAGGCCGGTGCCTGTAGACAACAACCAGAGGTCACGCCCGTCGATAAAGCGATCCAACGTCAGATAGCCAAAGGCCTGACGGTCGACCAGCAGCGTATCGCCGACTTCCAGCCGGCTCAGTTCACTGGTGAATTCACCCCCCGGCACCACGATTGAGAAGAACTCGAGGAATTCGTCATAGGGTGACGAAACCATGGAGTAAGCGCGCCATACCGTGCTGCCGTCAGCCTTGGTCACGCCTAAACGGGCGAATTGCCCGGCGCGGAAGCGAAACCCCGGATCCCGGGTGGTCCGCAGGGTAAACAGGTTCGGGGTCAACGGCTGAACGTCGAGCAAGTTCTGGCGCGTGAATTTTTCTACACTGGCGGTCATGGGTCGCTCCATACAACTGATAGCGTCCAGTGTCCCGCAAAGCAAGGCACTTAAACACCGACGATTTGTAGTGCCTTTTTTCACGGATAAGTCGATTACACAATTTCACATTTCTTCTACAACTACCTGCATTCCCTCAGCAACAGGCAAATCATATTAAACACGACATTCAACACCCTATTATTAGAACTTGATATTTAGTTTTTAATGCCCCGGCCAAGCTAAATTTTCTCACCACGCCGTAGGATTCGTCCTACACTCGAGGCGTGCCGGATCTCGGATCCAATTTGGCACCCAACGTAAGGTAATGGAGACCCATGATGGAAAGGTGGATGGAGTCACAATTAAACCAACTGTCGTGCACAACGGAGATTGATACCGCCTACCGTATCGCACTTGGCTTCGCGAAAAATATAGGATTCAAATTTTTCGCATTTTCAACAACTTATCAAACGGAGTTCGACCAATACGACACTATCAAGCTGAATAATTACCCTGCGGCCTGGAACAGGGAATATGAACAGAAGCAAATGAGCGTTATCGACCCGGTAGTGGCTCATTGCAATCACTCTATATTGCCTATTCTATGGAATGAAGCACTCTTCACTCACGCTCCAACACTGTGGGAAGCGCTTGAAAACCAAGGCCTGCAGCACGGCTGGTCACACGCCATTCATGATGAAGAAAGAGGGTATTGCAGCATTCTTAGTTTGGCTAGAAGCCACTGTGCGATCACTGCGTTCGAGCTGTATGAAAAACTGGGCTTTGCAGTATTCATGGGGCGCCATCTGCATGCCTTGATCGCGCAGACCTTGCCAAAAAAAGCCGAGACACCGCCCGCTCTGCATTTAACCGACAGGGAAATCAACGTATTGAAACTGGCAGCCGATGGCAAGACTGCGTATGAGAGCGCCAGAATTCTCAACCTCAGCCCGCGCACCATCAATTTCCATGTGCAGAGCGCGATTGTGAAATTCGGCGTCAACAACAAGATTGCGGCGGTCATTACCGCAGCCAGGGGCGGCTATCTCAACAGCAATGCGATGCGTTGATCGATAAAACCTGCGAGTAATCCAAAAGAAAAAAACGTACCATTTGCGGTCCTTCCTGAGTGATGACGTGTGAAGCTACACGCCGCAGTACGCTCGGAGGGTCTCGCGCGCATCAAAAGCCTACCAGGCCGCGGGAGACCTGTTGATTACCCCTGTTGATTTCCCAGAGTCCCCGCGCCATGCCCTTGCTCGAAACACCCTTTGCCCGACTTGACCTGATTCGCCAGCCCGAACAGCAGAACGAACCGCTGCAGGCGTTTGATGCTGCGGATGAATACCTGCTCACTTATCTGGCCGAACAGCAGCCGAGCGGGGACTCTCGAGTGTTGGTGCTTAACGACAGCTTCGGCGCATTGGCCGCCAGTCTGCGGGGCAAGGTCCGGGTGATCAGCAGCGGCGATTCGTTCCTGGCCTTTCAAGGGCTGGAGAAGAACCTGATCCGTAACGGCCAGGCATTTGATGCGGTGCAGAGCGTCCCTGCCAGCGAAGCGCTGACGGGTCCGTTTGACCGGGTATTGGTCCGGGTGCCAAAAACCCTGGCCTTGCTGGAGGAGCAACTGATCCGTCTGCAAGGTCAGTTGGCACCGGGCGCCCAAGTGATTGCCGGCGCCATGATCAAGCACCTGCCCCGCGCTGCGGGCGATCTGCTGGAGCGTTACATCGGGCCGGTCCACGCCTCGCTGGCGGTGAAGAAAGCCCGGCTGTTGATCGCTGACGTTGAAGCCAAAGTTCCCGCGCTCTCTCCCTACCCGACTCGCTATCGACTCGACGAGCCTGCGATCGAACTGCTCAACCATGCCAACGTATTCTGCCGCGAAGGGCTGGATATCGGCACACGGGCATTTCTGCCGCACTTGCCCAGGAACCTCGGCGCGGCGCGGGTTGCCGACCTCGGTTGCGGTAACGGTGTCCTGGCCATCGCCAGCGCTCTGCAAAACCCTGAAGCCCATTACACGCTGGTGGACGAGTCGTTCATGGCCGTGCAATCGGCGACCGAAAACTGGCACAAGGCGCTGGGTGATCGGCCAGTCATCGTGCGTGCCGGCGATGGTTTGGCCGGGCAGGAAGCCCAGTCTCTGGACGTGGTGCTGTGCAACCCACCGTTTCACCAGCAACAAGTGGTCGGCGACTTCCTGGCCTGGCGGATGTTTCAGCAGGCACGTGAAGCCCTGGTGGTGGGCGGCGCGTTGTACATCGTCGGCAACCGTCACCTGGGTTATCACAGCAAGCTCGCGCGCCTGTTCCGCGGTGTCGAACAGGTGGCCGCCACACCCAAGTTCGTGATCCTCAAAGCCCGAAAATAATCTCAGGCAAAAAAAACCCTCCGGTACAGGAGGGTTGTAAATCCGTGCCGCAAGGCAACGGGATGAGATGTGGCGAAATCAGTGAGTCGACAAGCCCGCGGCGTTCATGAACATGCGCATCAGGCTCGCGACGATGAACAGCGCCACCACGCTGCCGGTCCAGATCATCGCCAGCCAGCCCAGTCGCTGCCACAGCGGCTTTTTCTCTGCTGCTTCGATTTCCTGCAAGGAATGTTTGCCAGCCATCATCGCGATCTCCTCTGAAACGGCGCAGGTATCAGTGCCTGCACCCTTATCCTGTGCTCTAGTGGTAGCCATCTTCGTGGGTGACCTTGCCGCGGAATACGTAGTAGCTCCAGAAGGTGTAACCCAGGATGAACGGGATGATGAACAACGTCCCTACCAGCATGAAGCCCTGGCTTTGCGGCGGTGCCGCGGCGTCCCAGATCGAGATCGAGGGAGGCACGATGTTCGGCCACAAGCTGATGCCCAGACCGCTGTAGCCGAGGAAAATCAGGACCAGGGTCAGCAGGAACGGCGTGTAATGCGCATTGCGGGCCACGGCGCGAATCAGTCCGTACATGGTCACCAGCACCAGAATCGGCACCGGCAGGAACCAGAACAGGTTTGGCAGGGTGAACCACCGAGCGGCGATCTCGGCGTGAGCCAAAGGCGTCCAGATGCTGACGATACCGATCACTGCCAGCACCACAAATGCCAATGGCCGCGCCAGGTCATGCATCTGCTCTTGCAACTTGCCTTCGGTTTTCATGATCAGCCAGGTGCACCCGAGCAGCGCATAAGCCACCACCAGCGCCGCGCCACAGAACAGGGTGAATGGCGTCAGCCAGTCCAGCGAGCCACCGGCGAACTGGCGGTTGACGACCGGCAACCCATCGATGAAAGCACCCAGCGCCACGCCCTGGAAGAACGTGGCGGCAATCGAGCCACCGATGAATGCCTTGTCCCAGAGGTGGCGCTTGTCGTCCTTGGCCTTGAAGCGGAACTCGAAAGCCACGCCACGGAAAATCAACCCGATCAACATGAATATCAGCGGCAGGTACAACGCCGAGAGCACCACCGAATAGGCCAGCGGGAACGCGCCGAACAATGCCGCGCCGCCCAGTACCAGCCAGGTTTCGTTGCCGTCCCAGACTGGCGCGACGGTGTTCATCATGACGTCACGGTCGGTCTTGCCCTTGATGAACGGGAAGAGAATGCCGATGCCCAGATCGAAGCCGTCCATGACCACGTACATCATGATGCCGAAGATGATGATCACGGCCCAGATCAGCGGAAGATCGATACCCATGATTCAAATCTCCTTGGTCAGGCTGGCGCTGCTATCAGCGTCGGCGTCATCGTCGGCAGCGGAAAGCGGACGAGCCGGTGTGCGTTTCTTGCCTGGACCACCCTCGGGCGTTTCCTTGCCTTCGTCGATCTTCGGCCCTTTGCGCACCAGGCGCATCATGTAGCCCAGACCGGCACCGAACAGCGCGAAATACACCACGACGAACAGGACCAGCGTGATGCTCATCTGCATGAAACTGTGGTTGGAGGATGCATCCGCCGTACGCATCAGGCCGTAGACCACCCACGGCTGACGGCCGATTTCAGTGGTGAACCAACCGGCGAGGATCGCGATCAGGCCGGACGGGCCCATCCACAACGCCAGGTACAGGAACGGCCGCGAGGTGTACAGCTTGTCGCTTTTGCGCAGCCACAGGCTCCACAGACCGGTAAAGATCATCAGCATGCCCAGCCCCACCATGACCCGGAACGACCAGAACACGATGGTCGAGTTCGGCCGGTCTTCAGGTGGGAAATCCTTGAGCGCCGGCACCTGTTTGTCCAGCGAGTGCGTGAGGATCAGGCTGCCCAGGTAGGGAATCTCGACCGCAAATTTGGTCCGCTCTTCTTTCATGTCCGGCCAGCCGAACAGGATCAGCGGGGTCGGTTCATCGCCATGGTTCTCCCAATGGCCTTCAATCGCGGCGATTTTCGCCGGCTGATGCTTGAGGGTATTGAGACCGTGGAAGTCACCGATGACGGCTTGAATCGGCGCCACGATCAAGGCCATCCACATCGCCATCGAAAGCATGGTGCGAATCGCCGGGTTGTCCTTGCCGCGCAGCAAGTGCCAGGCCGCCGAGGAACCGACGAAGAAGGCGGTTGCGACGAACGCCGCTGTCGACATGTGCAACAGGCGATACGGGAACGACGGGTTGAAGATCACCGCCAGCCAGTCCACCGGAATCACCTGGCCATTGACGATTTCATAGCCCTGCGGCGTCTGCATCCAGCTGTTGGAGGCAAGAATCCAGAAAGTCGAGATCAGGGTGCCGATGGCGACCATCACCGTGGCGAAGAAGTGCAGATTGCGCCCCACCTTGTTCCAGCCGAACAGCATGACCCCCAGGAAACCGGCTTCGAGGAAGAACGCCGTCAGCACTTCGTACGTCAGCAACGGCCCGGTCACAGAACCGGCGAAGTCCGAGAAACGGCTCCAGTTGGTGCCGAACTGATAGGCCATGACCAGCCCCGAGACCACGCCCATGCCGAAGTTGACGGCAAAGATCTTCGACCAGAAATGGTACAGATCGCGGTAAGTGTCGTTGTTGGTCTTCAGCCACAGCCCTTCGAGCACCGCCAGATAACTCGCCAGGCCGATGGTGATGGCCGGGAACAGAATGTGGAACGAGATAGTGAACGCGAATTGAATTCGGGCGAGATCAAGTGCCTCCAAACCGAACATAAGTCTTCCTCTGTCAGGTGATACCGGCTGAAGGCCTGCGGCCTGCACCCACTGCTCCCAGGGATATGGAGTGTGGCGAATTGGAATTCGTTCTTTTTTTGCAAACATCACATCGTAGGGAGTCTGGCCAACTGGCCGCCGGATCAATTCCACAAGGGTCTTGATCTGGATCAAGCATGGGTGAAAGAGTAGTCCGGTTTTCGGCGATGGACGGTGTGGTCTTTTGCCGCGTGACAGGTTGCCTCATAGCGCTGGTCATGAACCGCAACACATTTGCAGGGTGAGCAACGTCCTGTGGCGAGGAGATCCTCGCTGTATCGATACCAAGCTAACTAAATTCCCCAGGACTGCAACTTCTGGTTACAGGTTGGTGATAATCTCGCCCTTCCCTTTGTTCAGATTTGCCCTCCGATGCCCAGCCAAGCCCCCTTGCTGTTACGTCATCACCGCCCTTTCATCGCGTTCTGGCTGGCTCGGGTATTTACCGCCAGCGGCTTTCAGATGCTCACCGTGGCCATCGGCTGGAACCTGTATCAGCTGACCGGCAATGTGCTCGACCTGGGACTGGTCGGTCTGGTGGAATTTGCCCCGCGGGTGCTGTTCATGCTGCACACCGGGCATGTCGCGGACCGTTATGACCGGCGCAAGGTCGCGGCAATCTGCCAATCCCTGCAAGCCCTTATCGCCCTGTCACTGGCCATCGGCAGTGCGACCGACCATGTCACCCGGGAAATGATCTTCATCCTCGCGTTCCTGCTGGGTGCCGCACGCTCTTTCGAAATGCCGACCACCCAGGCCTTGCTGCCGAGCATCGTGCCCAGTGCACTGTTTCCGCGCGCCGTCGCCGCCGCTCAGTCAGCCCAACAATCGGCGACCATCGTCGCCCCGGCCCTCGGCGGCTTGCTCTACGCCTTCGGCAGTGTCTGGGTGTATGGCCCGACCGTAATCCTCTACGTCATCGCCTGTGCGCTGATGCTCAACCTGCCCGGCCGGCAGACACCGCTGAACAAGGGCAAGGCCACCCTGGATTCGTTGCTGGCAGGCATCCGCTTCATTCGTAGCCGTCCGGATATCCTCGGGGCGATTTCCCTGGATCTGTTTGCGGTCCTGCTCGGCGGCGCGACGGCGTTGCTGCCCGTGTTCGCCAAGGACATTCTATTGACGGGCCCTTGGGGCCTGGGCCTGTTGCGTTCGGCCCCGGCGGTGGGGGCGTTGCTGATGTCGCTCTGGCTGGCGCGGTTTTCCGTGGATCGCAAGGTCGGGCGAGTGATGTTCACCGCCGTCGGCGTGTTTGGCGTGGCGACGATTGCGTTCGGCCTGTCGACCTCCTTCTGGTTTTCCCTCGCGGTCTTGGTGGTGTTGGGCGCAGCGGACATGATCAGCATGGTGATCCGTGCCTCGTTCGTGCAACTGGAAACCCCGGACGAAATGCGCGGCCGGGTCAGCGCTGTGAACGGTCTGTTCATCGGGGCCTCGAACCAGTTGGGCGAGTTTGAATCCGGCCTGACCGCCCATTGGTTCGGCACTGTGCCGGCGGTGGTCATGGGCGGCATCGGCACGCTGGTGGTGACCGGGGTCTGGATCAAACTGTTCCCGACCCTGGCCCACCGCGACCGCATGCATGTGCCGGCGGAAGAAGCCAAGGCCTAAAGCAGCTTGTCCAGGGTGATCGGAAAATCCCGCACCCGTATACCGGTGGCGTGGTAAATGGCATTGGCCACGGCTGCCGCCACCCCGACGATGCCGATTTCGCCGACGCCCTTGGAACCCAGAGCGTTGACGATCTCGTCGTGTTCTTCGACAAACAGTACGTCAATGTCGCCGATGTCGGCGTTTACCGGGATGTGATACTCGGCCAGGCTGTGGTTCATGTGGCGGCCCAGCGCGTGGTCGGTTTGAGTCTCTTCGTGCAAGGCCATGCCGATGCCCCAGACAACACCGCCAAGGATCTGGCTGCGGGCCATTTTCGGATTGACCACCCGGCCTGCGGCGATCGCACTGACGACCCGGTTGACCTTGACGATGCCCAAGTCTTCGTCGACCAGTACCTCGACGAACACCGCCGAGTGAGTCGCGGTGGCATAGGCTTCTCGTTTCTTGTCGGGCTCGGCGTCCACCTGAACCTCGATCGCCTCTTCCCCGCTGTTCCGGGCCAGGTCGGCCAATGCCACCCGCGCCTCGCCGAAGGTCAACTGCCCTTCTTCGAAAACGGCCTGTTCAGCGGTCACGCCAGCGAACGCCGCAGACGTCTGCCGGGCGACGGCGAGCAGTTTTTCCTTTAATGCTTCACAGGCTTGCTGCACCGCAGTGCCCACTGATGAGACTGTGAACGATCCTCCCTGCAACGGCGCGGTGGGTAATGAGGAGTCGCCAAGGATAAAGGTGACATCTTTCATCGAAACGCCTGACGCCTGCGCGGCGATTTGCGTCATCACGGTATAAGTACCGGTGCCGATGTCTGTCGTTGCGCTGCTGACCGTCAGTTTGCCATGGTGATCGAGCCTGGCTTTGGCACTGGCCTTCTGCTGCATGGCCTCCCAGACGCCACCGGCCATGCCCCAGCCAACCAGCTGCCGGCCCTGGCGCATGCTGCGGGGTTCGGCATTGCGCTGTTCCCAGCCGAAACGCTTGGCGCCCTGGGCATAACACTCGCGCAGTTCTTTGCTGGAATACGGCTTGTCTTCGTTCTGATTGCGCTCGGCGTAGTTGATCAGGCGCAATTGCAGGGGATCGATCGCCAGGGCGCAAGCCAACTCATCCATGGCACACTCCAGGCCGATCAGCCCCAGCGCCGCTCCCGGGGCGCGCATGTCCAAGGGCGTGAACACATCCAGCGGCAGTAATTTGTAGGTCAGCTGCACGTTGTCGCAGTGATAGAGCATGCCGCTCCACTCCACCACATGCTCGGTGAAATCTTCGAATCTCGAGGTCTGGCCAATGGCGGTATGGGCAACCGCCAGCAGACGACCATTGGCCGCCGCCCCTATTTGCAGGCGCTGCAACGTGCGGGGTCGGTAGCCGAAGGTGAACATCTGCTGCCGGGTCAGCGTCACACGCACCGAGCGCTTGAGCGACAGCGCCGCCATGACCGCCAGCACGAGTTGATATTGCGGGCGCAAGCCCGAGCCGAACGCACCGCCGACATAAGCCGCGAAAATTCTGACTTGCTGTTTCTCCAGTCCAAAGACCTTTTGTACATAGGACTGACAGTTTTGCGTGCCCTGGGTCTTGTCGTGGATATGCAGGCTGCCATCGGCCTGATACAGGACTGTGCTGGCATGCGGCTCCATCGGGTTGTGATGTTCGATCGGCGTGCTGTAGTCCAGGTCCAGGCTGATGGCCGCACCAGCAAACTCCTCCTGAAAATGCCCACGGGGTTTGGGCAGTTCGGCGGGGGCTTCGCGAGCTTCGCCTTGTAGCTTCAGCAGATCGGTCTGATGCTCTTCGGTTTCGTATTCGATCACCACCAGTGAACCGGCATGGCGCGCCAGTTCAAGGTTATCGGCTACCACCAGCGCCAGCGGTTGGCCGCTGTACAGCACCCGGTCGTTGTACAAGGGGCGGAACGGCGAGCCTTCGGCCGAGTCGGCGTCCTCGTAGGGCTCGTCGTAACTGGCGATTTTCGGCCGGTTCGTGTGATCGATGACCGCGATCACACCAGGCAGCGCCAATGCCTTCGATGCATCAATCCGCACTACCCGCCCCTTGGCGATGGTGCTGGAAACGACGCTGCCGTGAAACAGGCCCTCCTTGGGAAACTCGCCGGCATAACGTGCCTGACCGGTCACTTTCAGCTGGCCGTCGACCCGATCCAGCGGCAGGCCCATGGGTTGCGTGAAATTATTCATCGGACTGCCCTCCCCGCGCGGCATCGCTCAGGGCGCGGACAATGGCCCGCCGCGCCAGTTTGACTTTAAACGCGTTGTGCTCGAGCGGTTCGGCGTCTTGCAGCAGGGTATCGGCGGCGGCGGTGAAGGTTTCACGGCTGGGCGCCTTGCCCGTCAGCCAGCTTTCGACGGCCTTGTCGCGCCAGGGTTTGTGTGCCACGCCACCGAGGACCAGCCGCGCTTCACGAATGATGGGGCCGGTCATCTCGAGCGCTGCGGCTACCGATACCAGCGCAAAGGCATAGGATGCGCGATCGCGGATCTTCAGGTAATGACTGTACTCGGCGAAACCGGCGGCGGGCAGTTCGATGGCGGTGATCAACTCATCGTCGGCCAGTTGGTTGTCACGCTCCGGAGCCTCGCCGGGCAAACGGTGAAAGTCGGCAAACTCGATGCTGCGCGCACCACCACGACCCTGGACATGGACCACCGCCTCCAGCGCAGCCAGGGCCACGCACATGTCTGATGGATGCGTGGCGACACACTGCGCACTGGCGCCAAAGATGGCGTGGATTCGATTCAGACCATCCCGAGCCGGGCAACCGCTGCCGGGCTCACGTTTGTTGCACGGCACGCTGGCGTCGTAAAAATAATAACAACGGGTGCGCTGCAACAGATTGCCGCCAGTGCTCGCCATATTGCGCAATTGCGGCGAGGCGCCCGCCAGGATGGCCTGGGACAACAGCGGGTAACGCTGCTCGATCAAGGGGTGCCAGGCCAGGTCGGCGTTGCTGACCAGGGCGCCGATCATCAATCCGCCCTGGGCCGTTTCGTTGACTTCACGCAGGGGCAGGCCAGTGATATCGATCAGGTGCTCGGGGCGGGTAACGTTTTCCTTCATCAGATCCAGCAGATTGGTACCGCCTGCGATGAAACGCGAAGCGGGACCTGCGAGATGCACGGCATCCTGCACCGAATCCGGCTTGCTGTAGTGGAAAGGGTTCATAGGCCACCTCCTTGACCGACATCCTGCCGGCAAGCGGGAAGCGCCTCTTCGATGGCATCGCGGATGTTGTTGTAGGCGCCACAGCGGCAGAGGTTACCGCTCATCCCTTCCTTAATCTGCTCGCAGGTCTGCGCCCGTCCTTCATTAGCCAGTCCCACTGCGGAGCAAATCTGCCCTGGCGTGCAATACCCGCATTGAAAGGCATCATGCTTGATGAAGGCACGCTGCATCGGATGCAAGTCATCGCCGTCGGCCAGGCCTTCGACCGTGACCAGCTCGGCACCATCGCACATCACCGCCAGCGTCAGGCAGGCGTTCACTCGCTTGCCATTGAGCAACACCGTGCAGGCGCCACATTGGCCGTGGTCGCAGCCTTTTTTTGTGCCAACCAGGTCCAGTTGCTCACGCAGCAAGTCCAGCAATGTGGTCCAGGGCAGGACCTCGAGCTGACGATGCTGACCATTGAGGGTCAGATCCAGCGGGAGACGGGCGAATGACGGCTGCGCAGCGTCGGGAGTGGTCGCGCTCATAAACACCTCACGGTTGGTCGTACATTCGCGGCGTTTTCGCAAACCGCCGTCATAGGGGTACGACTTCGGGAAGGTGAGAGTGTTCAAGGGAATTGATTTGTGGCGAGGGAGCTTGCTCCCGCTCGGCTGCGCAGCAGCCGCAAACATAGGGACACGATACATAACAGGAGTGAGTGGTTGGAGCCTGCTACGCAGGCCAGCGGGAGCAAGCTCCCTCGCCACACATGCGGTGCTACACCACCAATTCCGCTTCGACCATGGTCCGCGTGGCTTTGCCGCAGAGCTGTTCCACCAGCGTCAGGGCAAACTCCAGTGCGCCACCCGAGCCCTGGGCGGTGATGCAGTTGCCGTCGACCACCACTGGCTGGTCGACGAAGTTGCAACCCGACAGTTGATGGCTGGCCGATGGCAGGCAGGTCATACGCCGTTGGCGCAGGACGCCAAAGGCTTGCAATGCGAGCGCCGGGGCCTCGGCGATGCCGGCGAACAGGCGCCCGGCAGCCGCCTGATCCTTGACCAATTGTTGCAAGGGTTGATGCGCCGCCAGATGTTGCGCACCCACGGCCCCACCGGGGAGCACGATCAGATCGAACGGCTGGGCCAGCAAGTCCACCAGCATCGCATCGGATGTCACCCGGGTGCCACGGGCACAGGTGAGCATGCGCCGCCCCTCGATGCTGGCCACCACCACTTCGACGTTGGCACGGCGCAGCACATCGATCAGGGTCACTGTTTGCAGGTCATCGATGCCCTCGGCGAGGGTAATTAGTGCTCTTGAGGTCATGGGCGCAGTCCGCTGGATGATCTTTAAAGCGTAGTCAGCTTTCCCGGCTCTCGTTCGGCCTGGCGCTACTTGATGTAAAGCTGCGTCGACACGGTGTTGCCCGGGGCGTTGATCGAGGTATTGCTGAAGGTGAACGTACCCTCCTGTTTGCCTGCCAGATCGAAGACATACAAATAGCCGACCGTTTTTTTCCCTACGGTGCATTCGGTCAGGTTGCCATTATCAAACGCACAGATCGGGGTCCGGGTGCCGTTCACCTCAAAACCGTCCAGCCCGACATGCGCCCCACGACCGTAGCCGACTTCCAGCACGTAGACCCGGATGTTCGCGCCACTATGATCGCAGCGTGTCTGCTCCTGTCCCTGTGCAATGTTTTCAAAACCACAGCCCGGCGACTCGACCTTGAGCACTTTCACCTGACTCAACGGCGGCGCCGAGGCAGCCGAGGCGATTTGCGCCCCCGCAAACAGGGCCATCCGTAGCGCGGATCCGACAACCAGCCCTTTTCTCATGCAATACATAAGTCCCCCCAAACCAGCGCGCAGTATGGCTCACTTGGCTTTAGCGCAAAACTTCGACGACGATCGCAGCCATAAGCAGTCATAACCCCACGCTGCTGGTATGATGCGCGGCTTTTTCCGACCTACAGCAAATTATCGGGCGCCTGCGGTGGTCTGTGCTTTGCTGTTGAAGTCGATACATTCACGGCGCCTGGCGCGCCACGGGGAGCAGACATGCTGGAAAGGCTGTTTCAACTCAAGGCACATGACACCAATGTGCGGACCGAGATTCTGGCGGGTCTCACGACCTTTTTGGCCATGGCCTACATTCTGTTTGTCAACCCGAGCATCCTCGGCGAGACCGGCATGGACAAGGGCGCGGTGTTTGTCGCGACCTGCCTGGCAGCCGCCATCGGCTCTACCGTGATGGGCCTGATCGCCAACTACCCGATCGCCCTCGCGCCGGGCATGGGCTTGAACGCCTTCTTCACCTATACCGTCGTCCTGCACATGGGCCACACCTGGCAAGTGGCACTGGGCGCGGTGTTCATTTCGGCCGTGCTGTTCTTCCTGTTGTCGATCTTCCGTATCCGGGAGTGGATCATCAACAGCATCCCGTTGCCGCTGCGCTCGGCCATTGCGGCCGGTATCGGCCTGTTTCTGGCCCTGATCGCCCTGCACAACGCCGGCATTGTGGTCAGTAACCCGGCAACCATGGTTGGCCTTGGCGACCTCAAGCAACCGGCACCGATCCTCGCCACCCTGGGCTTTGCCCTGATCGTCGCCCTCGAAGCCCTGAAGATTCGCGGCGCGGTGCTGATCGGCATTCTGGCGGTGACCATCACCTCAATCGCAATGGGCTTTACCCCGTTCGGCGGCGTCATGTCGATGCCACCGTCGCTGGCGCCGACCTTCCTGCAACTGGACATCAAAGGCGCGCTGGACATCGGTCTGGTCAGCGTGATTTTCGCGTTCCTGTTCGTCGACCTGTTCGATAACTCCGGCACCCTGATCGGTGTGGCCAAGCGCGCCGGCCTGATGAGCAAGGATGGCCACATGCCAAAAATGGGGCGCGCCCTGATCGCCGACAGTACCGCGGCCATGGCCGGTTCCTTGCTGGGGACTTCAACGACGACCAGCTACATCGAATCCGCCGCCGGCGTGAGTGCCGGTGGCCGCACCGGCCTGACCGCTGTCGTGGTTGCAATTCTGTTCCTGCTGGCGTTGTTTTTCTCGCCATTGGCCGCCAGCGTTCCGGCGTTCGCCACGGCACCTGCCCTGCTGTTCGTCGCGGTACTGATGACATCCGGCCTGGCCGAAATAGACTGGGACGACATTACCGTTGCTGCACCGGTCGTGGTCACCGCCCTGGCCATGCCATTCACTTATTCCATCGCCAATGGCATCGCCTTCGGTTTCATTTCCTGGACCGCGATCAAGCTGCTCTCCGGTCGCGGCCGTGAGTTGAATTCGGCGCTGGTGATCCTGTCGATTCTGTTCGTGATCAAGTTGGGTTGGTTCAACGCATGACTTTTGATACCCAGGCTTACGCCGTTCAACTCGAAGAAAAGGTCACGCGCCTGCGTGATCTCCTGGCCCCGTTCGATGCGCCAGAACCTGCCGTGTTCGACTCGCCGCTGCAGAACTTCCGCCTGCGCGCAGAATTTCGCCTGTGGCGCGAAGCCGGCGAGCGTCACTACGCGATGTTTTCCCAGGAAGACAAACGCACGCCGATCCTGATCGAAGAGTTTCCGATCGCCAGCCTGCGCATCAATCAGTTGATGCCGCAGCTCAAAGCGGCCTGGCAAGGCAGTGCGGCGCTGAGTCACAAGCTGTTCCAGGTGGAGTTCCTGACCACCCTGGCCGGCGATGCAATGATCACGCTGTGCTACCACCGTCCGCTGGACGAACATTGGCACGCAGCCGCCTCGAAACTGGCAGCCGAGCTGAATGTCAGCGTCATCGGCCGCTCCAAGGGCAAGCGCGAAGTCATCGGTCATGATTACGTGATCGAGAAACTGGAGGTCGGTGGCCGCACGTTCAGCTACCGCCAGCCGGAAGGTGCGTTTACCCAGCCCAACGGCACGGTGAACCAGAAGATGCTCAACTGGGCGTATGACGCGCTGGGTGATCGAACTGACGATTTGCTGGAGCTGTACTGCGGCAACGGCAACTTCACCCTGCCGCTCGCGACTCGCGTACGCAAAGTGCTGGCCACCGAAATCAGCAAGTCTTCGGTCAATGCGGCACTGAGCAATCTCAGCGATAACGCGGTGGATAACGTCACCCTGGTGCGCCTGTCCGCCGAGGAGCTGACCGAGGCGTTGAACGAAGTGCGCCCGTTCCGTCGCCTGCACGGCATCGACCTGAAGAGCTACGAATTCGGTAGCGTCTTCGTCGACCCGCCTCGTGCGGGCATGGATCCGGACACCTGCGAGCTCACCCGACGCTTCGACAACATTCTGTATATTTCCTGCAATCCGCAAACGCTGGCGGCCAACATCGCCCAACTGCACGACACCCATCGCATCACTCGCTGCGCGATGTTCGATCAGTTCCCGTGGACCCATCACATGGAATCCGGGGTGTTGTTGACCCGTCGTTGATCGCAATTGCCGCCTACGAATCAGCCGTCATCACGACGGCTTTTTTGTGGGCGCTCAACGTGCCGATTTTCCCGAACCGGGCTGCCAGTCCAGACGCCCTGTATTTGTGTGGCGGAATTTGATAAACACAGAGCCATCCACTCCATTCGATCCCTGGTGTAATCAATCATGCAGCGACAGTTCGACGATCTTCAGTTGGGCAGCATCGAACTGTTTTGCCTGGCCGCCGAGGCTGGTAGCTTCACCGCTGCCGCGCTGGTGGCCGGCGTGACTCCGGCAGCCGTGAGCCGATCGGTGTCGCGCATGGAAGAACGCCTGGGCGTGCGCCTGTTCGCACGCACCACGCGCAGCGTAAAGCTGACCGACAGTGGCCGGCGGTATTACGAAGAGTGTCGCCCGGCGCTGGCGCAACTGGTCGAGGCCCAGCGCGAGGTCATGGGCCAGCAGCAGGAGCCTTCCGGCACCTTGCGCATCAGTATCCCAACCACTTATGCCCATCACCGCATCCTGCCGCTGCTGCCAGCGTTTCGGGAACGCTTCCCGGCGGTGAAAGTCGAGTCGCACATCAGCAATCGCAACATCGATTTTGTTGGCGAAGGCTATGACATGGCCATCCGCGTGCGGGCGATTCCCGATTCCGGCCTCATCGCCCGGCACCTGGAAGACGCAGCGTTGGTGATGATCGCCAGTCCCGACTACCTGAAACGTACCGGCATCCCGCAAACCCTGGACGACCTCCAACAGCATGAATGCATTCAGTACGAACTGCCCAGCAGCGGTCGGCGTATTGCCTGGTTGTTCAACGACGATGGCGTGCAACGAGAGATTCTCGCCGAGGGTAGCCTCAGTTGTTCCGACGACGTGCTCGGTGGCGTGACCCTGGCCAAACATGGGGCGGGGGTGTTTCAGACTTATCGCTTCATCGTCGAAAACGAACTGGCCGATGGTTCGCTGGTGGAAGTGCTCAAGCCTTATGGCGGGCGCTCCCGGCCGTTCACTCTGCTCTACCCGCAGAGTCGCCATGTGCCGCTGCGATTGAGGGCTTTCATCGATTTCCTGGTCGAGCAGCTTCCGCACTGAATCGCGGGGGTGTTCGGGATTGACGTCTGGCGCAAGACCTGTAGGAGCTGGCTTGCCAGCGAAAGCGGCGGGTCAGTCGACATAGTTATCGCTGAACGGACGCCTTCGCTGCGATGCGGCGATCCGACAAGCCAGCTCCTACAAGAGAACGCATTCCAAGGGAGCTGCCGCAAGCTGCGATCTTTTGCGTATGTTCGATCACCGCACACAAAAACTGCAGACGTCTCCTCTCCAATTGACCAAATTAACCATTCAGTACATTTTATCTCCACAGGCCGAAACGCTCGGTCGGTTCCAAAAATAATAAGTGGAGAAAAGCGATGGCCCCTATCGTCCTGGTGCTCAACGGCCCCAATCTGAACCTGCTCGGTACTCGCGAACCGGCGACTTACGGCCATGAAACCCTGGCTGACATTTCCGCTTTGTGCGGCCGCGCCGCCGAAGAGTTCGGCTTGGAAGTGGAATTTCGCCAGACCAATCATGAAGGCGAACTGCTCGACTGGATTCACGCCGCCCGCGGCCGTTGCGCTGGAATCGTCATCAACCCGGCTGCCTGGACACACACCTCGGTTGCGATCCGCGATGCCCTGGTCGCCAGCGAACTGCCGGTGATCGAAGTCCACCTCTCCAACGTCCATGCCCGCGAGCCATTCCGGCACCACAGCTTCGTTTCAGCCATTGCCACCGCAGTAATGGCTGGCTTCGGCAGCCACGGTTATCGGCTGGCGCTGGAACATTTCAGCCTGCGGTTGAAGGGGTGAACGCCATGATCCAGAACACTACCGTACTGGCCGGACTGATCGGTGCCGGCATCCAGGCTTCCCGCACCCCGGCACTGCACGAGCATGAAGGCGATGCCCAAGGTTTGCGCTATCTCTATCGCCTGATCGATCTCGATCCGTTGCAACTCGACAGCAGCGCCTTGCCCGACCTGTTATTGGCAGCCGAGCGAATGAATTTCACCGGGCTGAACATCACTTTTCCGTGCAAACAGGCAATCATCCCGCTGCTCGACGAACTGTCGCCGGAAGCCCGCGGCATCGGCGCAGTCAACACAGTGGTACTCAAGGACGGCAAACGAATTGGTCACAACACCGATTGCCTGGGCTTTGCCGAAGGTTTTCGCCGTGGCTTGCAGGGCGTGGCGCTTGAACACGTGGTGCAAATGGGCGCTGGTGGTGCAGGCGCAGCGGTGGCCCATGCGTTATTGAGCGAAGGCGTACAGCTGCTCAGCATTTTTGATGTGAATACCAGCAGCGCGCAGTCGCTGGCGAACAACCTCAATCAACACTTCGGTGCTGGCCGCGCGGTCGCCGGGCAGGATTTGCAGGGCACCCTGGCCCAGGCCGACGGCCTGGTGAACACCACGCCCATGGGCATGAAAAAACTGCCCGGCACGCCGGTGCCTGTGGAGCTGTTGCGCGGTGAGCTGTGGGTGGCGGAAATCGTTTATTTCCCGTTGGAAACCGAACTGCTGCGCAACGCCCGCGCCTTGGGCTGCCGGACGCTGGATGGCGGCAACATGGCGGTGTTTCAGGCGGTGAAGGCGTTTGAATTGTTCAGCGGCGTAGTGCCGGATGCGCAGCGGATGCTGGCGCACTTTCAGAGCATGAAGGGTTGAGACCTGAGACAGAAACTATTCTGTGGCGAGCGAGCTTGCTCCGGGCGGCGATCCGACGCTTGAGTGCGCAGCACTCACAAAATAGCTGATCGCTCCCAGCATTTTGGGGCCGCTGCGCAGCCCAGCGCGAGCAAGCTCGCTCGCCACAGGTCAGGCCTGCAGGTATCGCAACACCGACTCGCAGATCATCTCCCGATGACGCTGCTTGATGCTTTCGTCCGGCAAGTCGATCTGAAAAATCTCACCGAAGGTATGGCGGTTCGACACGCGATAGAAGCAGAACGAACTGATCAGCAGGTGCACATCCAATGGCTCGAGCCCTGCACGGAACACGCCCTCCTCGGCACCGCGACGCAAGATCTCGCCCAGTGAATCGAGGATGGTGTTGTTCATCGCCTTGATCGCATCGGAGCGCTTCACATAGTCGGCGTTGTGAATGTTCTCGATGCTGACGATACGCACGAAATCGACGTTGCGATCATGGTGATCGAAGGTGAACTCGACCAGCCGCCGAATCGCCTCCACCGGCGCCAGTTCAGCCAGGTGCAAACGGCTTTCGGTGCTGCGAATATCGCCGTAGAGTTTCTCCAACACCTCGACGTAGAGCTGTTCCTTACTGCCGAAGTAGTAATAGATCATGCGCTTGGAGGTGTGGATACGCTCGGCGATCGCATCGACGCGAGCGCCGGAAAGCCCCTGCTGGACGAACTCTACAATGGCTTCTTGCAGAATGTTCTCGCGGGTTTTTTCCGGATTGTTCTTGCGACTCTTGCGAGGCTCTGCAATTGGTTCGTCGGGCGCTGCTGAGAGTTCTGAAGTTATTGTCATTGCGGGCTCACGGCCATCACTGCACAGGCTGGCGATTATGGGCCGCGCCGCACAGTGAAGGAAGCCGCGCGGCAGCGGTTTAACCCCGCATTTACGAATTTCCTACAACTTTGCCTGACGGATGGCACCACTGCGCGATTTAGCCATGGCTGCCAGCCGAACCGCCACGTTGGCCGCACCGTAACCGGCGTAGCCATTCTTGCGCTGGATGATCTCAAAGAAGAACCGTCCTTCAAACGGTTCGGTGTACACATGGAACAGCTCACCGCCCTGGGCATCGCGATCGTAAAGCACGTTGTAATACGCCAGCTCGCTGAGGAACTCGTCGTCGAAATCGAAGCGCGCAGCCAGGTCATCGTAATAATTGAGGGGGATATCCAGCAGCGGTACGCCTGCCTCCTTCGCACGACTGACCTCGGCAAAGATATCGTCGCAATCAAACGCGATATGGTGCACGCCCGAGCCGCGATAACTCGAGAGCGCGTGTGAAATCGCGGTGTTGCGGTTCTCGGAAATATTCAGCGGCAAGCGGATCGAGCTGCAGCGGCTGCGCAACGCCCGGCTCTTCACCAAGCCATACGGGTCGGGCAGCACCACTTCATCATCCGCTTCGAAATCCAGCAGGCTCTTGTAGAACAGCACCCAACTGTCGAGGCTGTCGGCCGGCAATGCCATGGCCATGTGGTCGATGCGCTTGAGACCGCCACTGGCCACGGCTGTTGGCTGCAGATTGAAATCGGTGCCATAAACGTCGGCATCCTGGTCTACCAGATAAATCAGACTCCCATCCGGTGCGCGTACGGCGGCCAGCTCCAGTTCATTGGGGCCGACCAGTCCGCGATACGGCTGACCTTTGTAAGCCACGGCCCGGGCCAGCGCGCTGGCGCTGTCCTTGACGCGCACCGCGGTGGCGCACAGCGAGGGTCCATGAGATTCAAAAAAGCTGTGGGCGAACGAATAAGGCTCGGAGTTGAGGATCAGGTTGATATCGCCCTGGCGCAACAGGCTCACACTCTTGGAGCGGTGTTGCCCGGCCTTGACGAAACCGAGTCGCTCCAGCCAATGGGATAGCTTGGCGCCAAGGCTTTCGTCCACGGCGAACTCGAGAAATTCGATGCCGTTGTATTCGCAGGCTGTGGGTGTCTCGAACAGGATATCGAGGTTGGCCGGGGGTTTGGCTTCCTGCGCCAGACGCTCGCGGGTTTTCTCCTCCAGGTACAGCAACGAACGCAGACCGTCGGCGGCGTTGGCCCGGGGCGGTGCCGCACGAAAACCATCGTTGAAGATCTCCAGCGACAGCGGCCCGGTGTAGCCACTCTTGATGATCGGGGCGAGGAAGCCCGGCAAGTCGAATTCGCCCTGGCCCGGGAAACAACGGAAATGCCGGCTCCACTCCAGCACGTCCATGGCCAGGATCGGTGCGTCGGCCATTTGCACAAAGAAAATCTTGTCGCCGGGGATGTCGGCGATGGCGCTCGGATCGCCTTTGAGCGACAGCGTGTGAAAGCTGTCCAGCAACACACCCAGATTCGGGTGGTCCGCCTGACGGACGATGTTCCACACTTGTTGCCAAGTGTTCACATGCCGGCCCCAGGCCAGCGCTTCGTAACCGATCCGCAGGCCACGGGCGCCGGCGTGTTCAGCCAGCAGGCGCAAGTCGTCGACGAGAATCTGTTCATCACCGATGGCGTCGGCCGAGGCGTTGCTGCACACCAGCACCAGGTCGGTACCCAGTTCCTGCATCAGGTCGAACTTGCGCTCGGCCCTTTCCAGGTTACGTGGCAGACGGTCGCGGCGGCAGCCTTCGAAGTCCCGGAAGGGTTGAAACAGGGTGATGGCGATCCCGAGATCGGCGCACATCTGTCTGATTTCCCGCGGGCTGCCGTCGTAGTAGAGAAGGTCGTTCTCGAAAATCTCCACACCATCAAAACCGGCGGCGGCAATGGCTTCGAGTTTTTCCGGCAGGGTACCGCTCAAGGACACGGTGGCAATGGAACGCTGCATATTTCGACTCCCGGTGGTGGAGGCAATATTGTTAGTGCATGACACGCTTTTTGTAGGAGCCCGGCTTGCCGGCGATGGCGATCTCGCGGCCGCTATCGCCGGCAAGCCTGGCTCCTACAGGGATCGCGTTTAGCTTTGAGTGAATTATTGGCTGCGTAATCCCGCACAGCAATTCAAAGTGTACTACCCAGTTAGTTTTCCGTGCGATTATCGAACAAAATGACTGTTAGCGAATTGACGATTTTTTGTCCAATGCGCAACATCGACCTCACATTGAGTCCGGCATGAACCCGGTCTCAGTCACCAAAAGACCCTGAACACCACATAAAAATTTCAAAAAACGGGTACACGCTCATGCACTCATTCAACGCCTTGCTCCCTCGCTCGAATGCTCACACGCCCTGCCTGGCGTCCATCCGATTGTCTTGCGCCTCAGGCCGAACCGTGCAGCTCGCTGAATAACGCGCTTTCGTCAGCTGACCCAAGCACCTCAGCCGATCAATCGCCCCGCGTCTATCGCCACCGATTGATCACGCGCCCTTGAAGTCCCGACGAGCTTCGCTTGTCAGTCATTGAACGGATGGCACAGATGATTCCTTCTCAGAGTTCACGCATGGCTCCGGCCATGAGCACCGCCACTGGCGGCATCGGCGACAAGATCCGCGGCGCCATGGCGGTCGGCAAAACCCGTTGGGGCATGCTGGCGCTGGTGTTTTTCGCCACCACCCTGAATTACATCGACCGCGCCGCACTGGGCGTGATGCAGCCGATCCTGGCCAAGGAAATGAGCTGGACGGCGATGGACTACGCCAACATCAACTTCTGGTTCCAGGTCGGCTACGCCATCGGTTTCGTGCTGCAAGGCCGGTTGATCGACCGGGTCGGCGTGAAACGCGTGTTCTTCTGCGCGGTCCTGCTCTGGAGCCTGGCCACGGGTGCCCACGGCCTGGCCACATCGGCGGTCGGTTTCATGGTCTGCCGCTTCATCCTGGGCCTGACCGAAGCCGCCAACTACCCGGCCTGCGTGAAAACCACGCGGTTGTGGTTCCCGGCCGGCGAACGTGCCGTGGCCACCGGCATCTTCAATGCCGGCACCAACGTCGGTGCAATGTTCACGCCGATGCTGCTGCCGCTGATCCTCCATGTGTGGGGCTGGCAAGCAGCGTTCCTGTGCATGTCGGCACTGGGCGGGATCTGGTTGCTGTTCTGGGGCTTGAAATATTTCAACCCGGAGGATCACCCAAGCGTCAAACAATCGGAACTGGACTACATCCAGAATGAAGTCGAACCGGAACAGGCCCGCGTGCCGTTCTCGACAATCCTGCGCATGCGTGGCACCTGGGCCTTCGCCCTCGCCTACTCGATGACCGCGCCCGTGTTCTGGTTCTACCTCTACTGGCTGCCACCGTTCCTCAATCAGCAATACAACCTGGGGATCAACGTGACCCAGATGGGTATTCCGCTGATCATCATCTACCTGACGGCCGACTTCGGCAGCGTCGGCGGCGGGATCCTGTCCTCGTTCCTGATCGGCCGCGGAATGAACCCGATCAAGGCGCGACTGATGTCCATGTTCCTGTTCGCCTGCTGCATCATCGGCGTGATCATGGCAGCAGGCTCGAGCAATCTGTGGGTTGCCGTGGCCGCCATCTCCCTGGCCATCGGTGCGCACCAGGCCTGGACGGCGAACATCTGGAGCCTGGTGATGGACTACACGCCCAAGCACATGATGAGTACGGTGTTCGGTTTCGGCGGCATGTGCGCCGCCATCGGCGGGATGTTCATGACCCAGTTGGTCGGCCACATTCTGACCATCACCAACAACAATTACACCGTGCTGTTCACCATGATTCCGGCGATGTACTTCATCGCGCTGATCTGGATGTACTTCATGGCACCGCGCAAGATTCCTACCGTTATTGCTTAAAAGTCCGACGCAGTCCCCCTGTGAGAGCGAGCCATGTGGCGAGGGGGCTTGTCGGAACGCCGCATCGCCCCGTTGGGTTGCGAAGCGGCCACAGAAGGTGGGACTGCTGCGCAGTCCAACGGGAGCAAGCTCCCTCGCCACAGGGGCCCCCACAGGTCGTTCACCGTTTCACCGACGGCTTTGTTGCCAGGCCGCCGCCAACCCGCTGCAGCAAATCACCGCGATCCCGACCACTGTGGTCAGGGTCGGCGTGTGGGCAAACAGCAACCAGCCCAGCAAACCGGCAAAGACAATCTGACAATAGCCGAACGGCGCCAGCAGAGCGGGTGCGGCGTGACGGAAAGCCTGGGTCAAAAACAGGTGCGCCGTCATCCCGCAAGCCCCCAGTGCCACCATCATCAAACCATGCCCAAGGCTGGGCACTTGCCAGAAGAACGGCACCAGCGCGCTCATCACCAAGGTGTTGCACAGGCCGGCGAAGAAGTTGCTGGTGGTCGGGCTGTCGATCTTGCTGAGTTTGCGGGTGAGCAATTGATAGAAGCAGAAAAACAATGCCGAGCAGAGCGGCAACAACACGGCTGGCGTGAACAGGTCGCCGCCGGGGTGGACAATGATCACTACGCCGATAAATCCGCAAATCACTGCGATCCATTGGCCACGGGTGACGCGCTCGCCCAGCAGTGGCACCGACAGTGCGGTCACCAGGACCGGGGCAAGAAAGTTGACTGCCGTGGCTTCGGCCAACGGGATGTACTGCAGACCGGTGGTGAAAAACAAGCTGGTGCCCAGCAGGCACAACGCCCTGAGCAACTGCAGTAAAGGCCGCCTGGTCCGCAGGACACTCAGCCCGGATTGCGGCAGAAAAATCCCGGCCATCAACAAGGTGTGAACCAGGTATCGGGCCCAGACCACCATGATGATCGGGTAGAACCCTGAAAGAAATTTCGACAACGCGTCATGGCTGGAAAACAGAAAGGTCGCGACAACGATCAGCATGATCCCCTTGAAGGGCTGATTGACGCCGGAAAGCGGGGTGCTGATGGTCATTGGGTTTCCTTGCTTAAAGTCAAAAGCTTCGCGGGCGAGTCGGATCGCCGCACCGCACGCTCCCACAGGGTTGCTGCAAACCCTGTGGGAGCGTGCGGTGCGGCGATCCGACTTGCCCGCGATAGGTGCGCAGCACCGCTTACAGCCGCGCCATCAAATCACGGGTCTTATCCAACGCCATCTGCGCCCGGCACAACCCGCTCACACCTTGCTCCATCAACTTCAGGGTGGGTATCTCAAGGCTCAACGGAACATTGACGGGTAGACACTGCAACAACCCCGCCAGATCACAATCACCGTCCCCCGGAAAACGCCGCTCATTTCGTGCCTGGCGCAGAATCTCCGTCATGTCCGTCGGCCGCGGCCCCGCGACGTCGCACAACTGGGCATACCGTAACCGTGACGGGGCAACCCTGGCCAAATCTTCCAGCCGCGACTGCGAACGATCGAAATGGAACGCGTCCACCAACACCCCGCCGTTTGCTCGACCGGCATTTTCGACGATACGCACCGCTTGTTCGAGATTACGTGCATCGGTCCATGGCATGAATTCCAGGTGCGGATGAAGGCCGTAAGGTGCCGCCAGATCACAGAGTCTTGCGAAGTTTTCGGTGAGCCGCTGCTCGTCAGAATCGTTACCCGCTACCAGTAATTCAGTCGCACCGAATTCGGCGCCTACGGCCAAAGTCCTATCGAAATCAGCGACGACCGTGTCCGGCTTGAGCCGCAGGATTTCCACATCCAGCACACGAATGCCGGTATCGCGCAAACGCTCCAACGTCCTGCGCCGTAAATCATCATCGGCTACCAGCGCAAAGTGATGTTCTTCAGGTGTCGCCGGTACCAGCCGTAGTCCGACATGACTGTAGCCTGCTCGCGCCGCGACCTCGACCATTTCTGGCGGTGACAACTCCAGTACCGTCAGACTCGCCAGGGAAAGGATCCGTTCACTCATGTTCAATCCTCAATCAATGAAGGAGCGCAGGCGCGACCGGTTTCGGCGGCTTCGCGAATCGCGTCAATCAGTGCCAGCGTACGGGCAGCATCGGCGACGCTCACCAATGGCTCGGCCTCCCGACGAACAACGCGCACGAAATGTTGCAACTGCAAACGCAACGCCTCATCGGCACTGAAACTTTCCCGCTCCAGCAACAACGGTTGATGCCACCCTCCGTCAACATCAGCGTAGTGCCAGCGCTTGAGTTGCGGAATGCTCAATGCCCCGCCCGTCCCGGCCAGCAAATAACAGGGCTGATCGGCCTGACGCGGATACACCGGGTTCTCGCCGGAATCGAGCTCCCAACTCCAGGGTGCCGCCACCGCATCGGAACCGGTCAGGCTGCCCAGTGCGCCACTGTCGAATTGCAGCAGTACCGCCGCGCAATCTTCGTTGGCAAAGCCACGCACCGCATTGCTGGTGATTGCCTGCACTTGCCGCACTTCGCCGCACAGGTGCCGGAGCAAATCGAGATCGTGAATCAGGTTGGTCAGCAACATTCCCGCACCGGGTTCGCGGCGCCAGTCTGTCTCGAAATAACTGTCGGGTTTGCGCAACTGCCAGAGCGCCGTGACCGTGGTCAATCGACCCAAGGCGCCACTCTGGATCAGTTCGTGGGCACGGACGATCAGTGGATTGTGGCGGCGATGATGCCCCACCAACACCGGCACGCCCGTGGCTTTCGAAGCGTTCACCAGCTGGCGAACTTCGTCCAGTTGCACGCCCACCGGTTTTTCCAGCAGCACCGGCACGCCAGCCGCGAGGCAATCCAGTGCGGTGCTGACGTGCAGGGTGTTCGGGTTGGCAACAATCACTGCGTCCGGCTGCACCTGCTCCAGCATCTGACGGTGTTCGGCGAAATACGCCACGCCCCATTGCGCCGCAAGAGCCGCCGCCTGGGACCCGGGGTCGGCCACTGCACACAAGGTTGCTTCAGTCAGGGCTTTCAAATGCAGGTAATGCTGCTGGCCCATGTTGCCAGCGCCGATCAGGGCAATACGAAGGGGAGAGTTCAAGGGGGGTCCTCTTGTGCTTATTGTTGGAAGGAATGACTTTCAACAATTTAGAACCAGGTTCCAGATTCTTACACAGATGAACCACAAAAGTGTGCGAACAACGCACATCTTTCCAGGCGAGCAGGGATCACTGTGTGCGAGCCCTGTGGTGAGGGGGCTCGCTCCCACACTGGATTTATGGCGCCTGGATTAACTGAACAACTCCGAAGCCTGACTCGCCGCGGACAACTCCTCGGTGTACTTCAACAATAACGGCGCCAACTCATGCAACCTCGCCCCCGGCATCCGCGCGCTCGGGCCGGCGATACTGAGTACTCCGATCACCCGGCCATTACCCGGATGCCGTACCACCGCCGCAATCGCCGAAGTCCCCACGGCCGAACTCTCCTCGACCCAGGCGTAACCCTGATCCCGCGCCAGACGCAGCCGTTCCAGCAACTCGATGTTGGAGCGCGGTGCATTCGGCCCCAGGTCTTTCGGGCGGTCACTGCCCTGGCGCTCCACCAGCGACAAGGCTTTGGCATCGCTCATGCTCGCCAGCCACGCATGCCCCGAGGCGGTAAAGAACAGCGGCGCATCACGGCCCATATCCGGGTCGTAGCGCAGACCGGAGCGGGCGCCCTGGGATTTGGCGATCCAGGTCTGTCGCTCGCCTTCGATCACCCCAAGTCGCACCAGCTCACCGGTTTCCCGAGCCAGGCGATCGAGCACCGGCTGCACGATATCGGCGCCGCTGCTCGACAGATAACGAAATCCCATGGCCACCAGCTTGGTGGACAGGTGATAACGCAAATTCTCCGGATTCTGCCGCACGTAACCCAGCCGAATCAGTTCGGCGAGCAGGCGATGGGTCGCGCTTTTGGGGATATCCAGTTGCTCTGCCAGCGTTTGCATCGGCAGACCGCGCGGGTCGCTGGTGAGGCTTTCGAGCACATTGAAAACACGTTCGATCTGACTGCCGGCCATGAGAGGCTCCCGCAAAATGTGTCCGATTCTAAAAGACAAACTGCCCAATACGAAATCTGGAAACCGCCGTCCGATAACCGCCCGCTTTGCACGGTCGATGGTTGCCGAATCAGAGCATGCTCATATATTTTCTGGAATCAAATTCTAAAAACACGAGTTTCAAACATGCCTGCCGAACCACACAACGCTCCGGATATTGACTGCGACGTGCTGATTATTGGTTCCGGTGCAGCCGGACTCTCTGCTGCAGTCACTGCTGCGTGGCACGGCCTGAACGTCATTGTGGTCGAGAAGGATTCGGTGTTTGGCGGCGCCACGGCCTGGTCCGGTGGATGGGCGTGGGTGCCCTGCAACCCCCTGGCCCGTCGCGCGGGTATCGTCGAAGACGTCGACCAACCGCGCACTTACCTGAAACATGAACTGGGCGAGCGTTACGAGCCAGCGATGATCAATGCGTTCCTTGAGGCCGGCCCGCGAATGGTCGCGTTCTTCGAACAGCACACCTCACTGCAATTTGCCGACGGCAACGCCATTGCCGACATTCATGGCGATACCCCGGGAGCGGGCACCGGCGGGCGCTCGGTGATCGCTGCGCCTTATGACGGACGAAAAGTCGGCAAGCTGCTCAAGCGTCTGCGCAAAACCATGCGCGAAACTTCGTTCATGGGCATGCCGATCATGGCGGGCGCGGACCTTGGCGCGTTTCTCAACCTCACACGCTCGGTGTCGGCAGCCTGGCATGTGACCCGGCGTTTTACCCGTCACCTGCTCGACCTCGCCATTCATGGCCGGGCGATGCAACTGGTCAACGGCGTGGCGCTGGTGGCTCGGCTGGCAAAGTCCGCCGAAGACCTTGGCGTATTGCTCTGGGAATCGGCGCCGGTGACCGAGTTATTGCAAGAGGGCGATCAGGTCCGGGGCGCGGTGATCAGTACCGCGCAGAGCAAGATCCGCATCCATGCGCGCAAGGCAGTGGTGCTCGCCGCCGGCGGTTTCGCCAATGACATCGAGCGGCGCAAGGCATTGTTCCCGCGCACACCCACAGGTCATGAACATTTGGCATTGCCGCCCTTGAGCGTCAGTGGCGATGGTCTGCGCCTGGGCGAAAGCGCCGGCGCCCGGGTCAACACCAACATGGCATCGCCCGTAGCCTGGGCACCGGTTTCGCAAGTACCACACAAAGACGGCAGCATCGGCCACTTCCCGCACATCATTGAGCGCGGTAAACCGGGGATCATCGGGGTATTGAGTAACGGCCAGCGCTTCGTCAACGAAGCCAACGGCTACTACGACTACGTGACGGCCATGGTCGCCGCCGCACCGCAGGGCGAGGAAGTCGCCTCCTGGCTGATCTGCAGCCATGGTTTTCAGCGACGCTATGGCCTCGGAATTTCCCGGCCTTTTCCGGTGCCTCTGTCACCCTTTATCCGCAGCGGCTATCTGAAAACCGGCAAGACCCTGGAGGAATTGGCGCGGGCCTGCGGCATCGACTCGAACGGCCTGTGCAGCACCGTGGCGGAATACAACCACCACGCGCGCAACGGTGAGGATCCCTCGTTCGGTCGCGGTTCGACACCCTACAACCGCAAGCAGGGGGATGCGTTGCAGCACCCCAACCCTTGCCTCGCACCGATCGAACAAGGCCCGTTCTATGCCGTGAAGGTCCAGCCCGGCTGCTTCGGCACCTTCGCCGGCCTGAAGGTCAACGAACACGCCCAGGTCCTCGATTCATCAGGACGGCCCATCACCGGGCTATACGCCGCGGGTGGCGACATGGCCAGCATCATGGGTGGGCACTACCCCGCCGGCGGCATTAATCTCGGCCCGGCGCTGACGTTCGGCTACATCGCCGCACGACATATCGCAGGTATCACCGCTTACGAACAGGTGATCGACCGCACTTACTAATCCTTACACAATTCACCCACACTTCTTTGCTTGTGCAGTTATTCATGGATTCGGCGATACACGCCCATCATCCATGAGAGACCACAACCATGTTATGGAACAAGGCAAGACGCAGCGACAACGTGAACGACACTCGCAAGGGCAAGGATGCCCGCTCACTCACAGGGAAAACGCTGGGTGCCGGACTGGCCGTCGTCGCACTGGCAAGCGCAGGACTTTATTCGACACTGGGGACGACACCGGACGAGGCTCCCCTCATCTCCTCGAACACCCTCAACCCACCCGACGCCGCCCTTTCAATAGACACAGAAGACCTGCAACTGAGGTTTGTACAGTCAGTACTGGGCGATACCGAAGACACCTGGAAACAACTTTTTGCGCAAACCGGGCGGCACTACCCGCAACCCACACTGACGCTGTTCAACAATGGCGTGGTCTCGGGATGCGGCTACGCCAGCTCCGCCAGTGGCCCGTTCTACTGCCCGGGCGACCGGCAGCTGTACCTCGATCTGGCGTTCTTCGCCAAGCTGGAGCAGCAGTTTTCAGTGGTCGGTGACTTCGCACGGGCTTACATCATCGCTCACGAAGTCAGCCATCACGTGCAACTCGAGCTGGGGCTTTCCGAACCCTTCGAGAAGGCCTTGCTGGACCAGCAACCCGTCACCGGCGATGGCGGCCTGGAGGTGCGTGCGGAGTTGCAGGCCGATTGCCTGGCCGGCGTCTGGGCGCACCATGCGCAGGAGCGCCTGGACTGGCTGGAGCCTGGCGATATCGAGGCCGCCTTGCAGGCCGCGGCCGCCTTCGGTGACGACAGCCTGCAACGCTCCCGAGACCATACAGTTCGACCAGAGACGTTCAGTCACGGCACTTCGCAGCAGCGCGCGAACTGGTTCAGATCCGGTTTCGCCACAGGCCGGACCGACGCTTGCGACACCTTCGCCGCCGGCGACCTTTAACCCATCCGTCAACGAAGAGGTCAAAGTCACCGCCTGCACAGAACCGGCGCCGCTCCAGGCTGTCTGACGACCGGACTGGCGCCGCTTTCACTCAGCAGCAACACTCACCACCACGCTTCTTCATCAAGCCAGTAAAGAGGATCCCCCATGCTATGGAAAAAAGGCCGACGCAGCGACAACGTGGTCGATGCCCGGGGCGATGATGGCGGCGGCGGTGGCGGGATGCGTTTCGGTGGCGGCAAGGGCCTGAGCCTGACGGCGATCGTGCTGATCGTCGGGATCGGCTGGCTCACTGGCCAGGACCCCTTGCAGATCCTCGGGCAACTCACCGGGCAGATGAGCGAGCCATCGGCACCGGCTTCGACGCAAACCCGCAAGGCGCCGCCGGCCAATGATGAAGGGGCCGAATTCGTGCGCTCGATCCTGGGCGATACCGAAGACACCTGGCGGCAGATTTTCCAACAGGCCGACCGTCAATATAAGGACCCGACCCTGGTGCTGTTCAGCAACCGCGTCAACTCGGCATGCGGCCTGGCGACGTCGGCCACCGGTCCGTTCTATTGCCCGGCGGACCAGAAAGTCTACCTGGACATGAGTTTCTTCCAGGAGATGTCCCAACGCTTTGCCGCTGCGGGCGATTTCGCGCAGGCCTATGTGATCGCTCACGAAGTCGGGCATCACGTGCAGACCTTGCTCGGCGTATCGGCGAAAATTCAGACCGCGCGCCAACAAGGCCGGCAAATGGAAGGCGAAGGTGGCTTGCTGGTGCGCCAGGAACTCCAGGCCGATTGCCTGGCCGGGGTCTGGGCCCATAATGCCCAGCAACGCCTGAACTGGCTGGAACCGGGTGACATCGAAGAAGCCTTGAACGCCGCCAACGCCATTGGCGACGACCGCCTGCAACAGCAAGGCCAGGGTCGCGTGGTGCCGGACTCGTTTACCCATGGTACGTCGGCGCAAAGGGTGCGCTGGTTCAAAACCGGATTCGCACAGGGCCAGGTCGGCCAGTGCGATACCTTTGCGGCGAAAAACCTGTGATGAACACGTGGTTGCTGGCTCTGCTGTTCACCTGCGCAAGCACCCAGGCTGCCGAGCATGGGGTCAAGGAACTCAGCCCCGGTCGCCTGCTGTTGACCTCGGGTGAGATTGCGGTGGGCATCGGCCCGGCACCGACGAAAATCGAACGGGTGCTGATCATCATCCACGGCCGCCTGCGCAATGCCGAAACCTATCGCCAGAGTGCAGAACACGCGGCTGAACAGGCAGGACAAAGCGCGACCACCCTGGTGATTGCGCCGCAATTTCTCAATGAGTCCGACATCGCGCTCCATCCAGTGGCTGACAGCGTATTGCGCTGGCAAGGCAATGACTGGATGGCAGGCGGCGTGTCCACGGCACCGTTTAACCTGAGCTCTTACGCTGCACTCGACGAAGTCGTCGCCCGAATCGGCGATCGTCGACAGTTTCCCGATGTGAAGCAGGTCGTCATCGCCGGTCACTCCGGTGGCGCCCAGGTGGTACAGCGCTATGCGTTGCTGGGTCACGATCAGCCCGAGCTCAAGGCGGCCGGCGTGCCGGTGCGTTACGTCGTCGCCAATCCGTCTTCTTATGCGTATTTCGATGAACGTCGGCCCGTGGCATTCAGTCACGCCGGCTGTCCGGACTTCAATCGCTGGAAGTACGGGCTGACGGATCTACCCGCCTATGCCGAGGGACAAACGCCCGCGCAGTTGCAGGAAAACTACGCCCAGCGTGACATCGTTTACCTACTGGGGCAGCAGGACACCGACCCGAATCATCCGGCGCTGGATAAACGTTGTGAGGCTAAAGCCCAAGGGGCGAATCGTTTGGCGCGTGGGCGCAATTATTTTGAATACCTGAAGCGGCTGTATCCTCAAGGGATGAATCAACAACTGATCGAAGTGCCTGGGGTCGGGCATGACGGGGACGGGATGTTCAATTCGCCTGAGGGGCAGAAAGCGTTGTTTGGTCAGTGAGTTTTTGTGGTGTCTGATCTGACGCCTTCGCGGGCAAGCCTCGCTCCTACAGGAGCGACTCAAATCCCGTAGGAGCGAGGCTTGCCCGCGAAGGGGCCTCATGTGAACAACATATCCCGCAACGCCACACAATCCGCCGCATGCCAGTCAGTCAACTCCGGCCACGGATTGTCCGGCAGATTCACCAGCACCGTCCGCGCCCCGGCCGCGCGACCGCAATCCAGATCGAAGCGGTAATCACCGACCATCACCATCTCGCTCGCCGGTACGTTCCAGGCCTCGGCCAGTTTCAGCAAACCGCCCGGATGAGGTTTGGGCGGCGCTTCATCACGGCCCAACACATCCTCCACCGCGAAGCAGTCGGCCAGACCGATCGCCTCCAGCGTGACGTGCGCCAGCTCCCGGGCATTGCGCGTGAGAATGCCCAGGCGATATCCCCGTCCGGCCAGCTCACGCACCAGCGCCACCGCACCCGGCGCCGCTGTCGAACCCAGCGCCAGGTCGCGTTCGTGTTCCAGCAACCAGGCGTGCTTGGCCGCCGCTTCATCGGCCGGTAGCGCGGCGAGGTGGGTCAGGATGTCGTCTTCGGCAGGGATCGCCAACGCCACGCGGATTGCCGCAAAGTCATGCACAGCCACGGTCAGGGTGCCGTCCATGTCGAACACCCAGTGCCGCACCTCGGCCAGGCTCATGCCCAATCCTTGCGGTGACGAATCAGGCCTTCCTGAGTGACCGAAGCCACCAGTTGCCCGGCACGATTGAACACGCTGCCGCGGGAGAAGCCACGGGAATTGCCGGCCCATGGGCTGTCCATCGCGTACAGCAACCAGTCATCGGCGCGCAGATCGGCATGGAACCAAAGGGCGTGGTCGAGGCTGGCCACCTGCATGTCCTTGTGCCAGACCGATTTGCCATGGGGCTGCATCGAGGTGGTCAACAGACCGAAGTCCGAGGCGTAGGCCAACAGGTATTTATGCAGCGCCGGGGAATCGGCCAAGGCACCGTCGGTGCGAAACCAGACGTACTTGATCGGATCGGACGGATGCGGGTTGTAGGGATCGTCCTCGGTCACCGGTCGGAATTCGATCGGTTTCGGGCACAGCAATTTTTCGCGCATGTGTTCCGGGATCAGGTGCGCGCGCTGCTGGAAGAGTTCCAGTTCTGACGGCAGGTTTTCCGGACCGACCACTGTCGGCATCACGCTCTGGTGCTGGAAACCTTCTTCGTCGTACTGAAACGACGCGCTGCAGGTGAAGATCGGGTTGCCCTTCTGGATCGCCGTCACCCGACGTGTACTGAAGCTGCCGCCGTCCCGCACCCGGTCGACCTGATAGACCACCGGCAGCCCGGCATCGCCCGGACGCAGGAAATAACCGTGCATCGAATGCACATGGCGCGCTTCTTCGACGGTCTGGCTGGCTGCGGACAGGGACTGACCGAGCACCTGTCCACCGAACAGCTGACGAAAACCCAGGTCCTGGCTACGACCACGGAACAGGTTTTCTTCGATCGGCTCCAGGGTCAGCAAGTCGACCAGATCATCCAACACTTGGCTCATTCAGACGCTCCTCACATAACGCAATGCCGCGCAGTCTTGGCTGCGGCGGTCGATTCAATTTCCGGCCAGGGCCCATGAGAGCCATTGTAAACGTCCGTGCCAGCTTATCCATGCAAGGTTTGCAGCCATTGTTCACGAGTGATGCGGTACAGCACATGGTGACGCAGGGGATGACCGATCGCGAGCCTGGGGTGTTCAAAATCATCAGCTGAATCATGGTGCATGCCGATCGCCTGCATGACTTTCTGCGAAGGCATGTTGGTGGCGGTGGTGAAAGACACGACCTCATTCAGCGCCAACCGGTCAAAGCCACAGCGCAGAGCGGTCCACGCCGCTTCACTGGCGTAGCCCAGGCCCCAATGCTCGCGGGCCAGGCGCCAGCCGATTTCGGTGGCCGGGGTGAACGGCGCATCGAAGCCGACCTCACCCAATCCGGTAAACCCGATGAATGCGCCGGTGTCCTTGCGCTCCAGCGCCCAGAGACCGAAGCCATGCTCGGCAAAGTGGCCACGAACCCGCCCGATCAGCGCAGCACTTTCCAGCCGACTCAAGGGCGCCGGAAAATAGCGCATCACCTGCGGATCGGCGCACATCGCCGCAAACGCCGGCAAATCCTCATCACGCCACTGCCGCAACAGCAGTCGCGCGCTCTCGAGTTCCTGTATCGGCTCCATCGTATCCCCCTTTCCCATGCCGCAAGTCTAGATCGCTGGTAGGATCCTTGATTCATTCCTACATGCCTTCCTCGATAAATCAGTCATGCCCCTGCCGTTGATCTACCACGAAGACTACAGTCCCGAGTTCCCGGCGGATCACCGCTTCCCCATGGACAAGTTTCGCCTGCTGCGCGATCACCTGGTGGACAGCGGACTGACCCGAGACACCGACCTGCTGCGCCCGGCGCTCTGCCCGCCAGAGATTCTCGCCCTCGCTCATGACCCTGCGTATATCGAACGCTACATGGGCGGCGAGTTGTCCCGCGAAGACCAGCGGCGTCTCGGCCTGCCCTGGAGCGAAGCCCTGGCCCGGCGTACGGTGCGGGCGGTTGGCGGGTCCCTGCTGGCGGCCGAGCAGGCGCTGGAACATGGTCTGGCCTGCCATCTGGCGGGCGGCACCCACCATGCGCACTACGACCATCCCGCCGGGTTCTGCATTTTCAATGACCTGGCGGTGATCAGCCACTTCCTGCTGGAAAGTGGCCGTGTGAATCGGGTGCTGATCTTCGATTGCGATGTGCATCAGGGTGACGGGACTGCACGAATCCTGCACAACACCCCGGAGGCCATAACCGTTTCCCTTCACTGCGAAAAGAATTTTCCTGCACGCAAGGCCGAAAGCGACTGGGATATTCCCCTGCCGATGGGCATGGGCGATGCCGATTACCTGAAGGTCGTGGACGATGCGCTCAACTATTTGCTGCCGCTCTACCAGCCTGACCTGGTGCTGTATGACGCGGGTGTCGATGTGCATAAGGATGACGCACTCGGCTACCTGAAACTGACGGACGAAGGCGTCGCCGCTCGCGATGAAAGCGTGATGCGGCATTGCCTGGGCCGGGATATTCCGCTGATGGGGGTGATCGGCGGCGGCTACAGCAAGGACCGCAAGGCCCTGGCGCGTCGTCATGGGATCCTGCATCACAGCGCCCAAAGGGTCTGGCAGTCATCAGGTTGTCATTGAGATGTGGGTCTTTACCCACAATGGCTGTGGAACCGCCTGTGGATAACCTGAGTGAAAGGGGCTGCAGGCCATGCGGGGTATAGCCTTCAGAGCGGTGGTTGTTTTTTGATCACATCTTGAGCGCACCAATAATCCCTGTGGGAGCGGGCTTGCCCGCGATAGCGGACTGTCAGTCAACAAAGATGCTGAATGTGCCTGCCTCATCGCGAGCAAGCTCGCTCCCACAGGGATCTGTGCTGATAGAATGCCCGGCTTCATTCCGCCGAACCGCAGCGCATTCCATGACCCAATCCTCCTCTACCCTCCCCCCTCACGTCGCCATCATCGGCGGCGGCCCCGCCGGCCTGATGGCGGCTGAAGTGTTGAGCCAGGCCGGGATCAAGGTCGACCTGTACGACGGCATGCCTTCGGTTGGGCGAAAATTCCTGCTGGCCGGAGTCGGGGGCATGAACATCACCCACTCCGAAGCCTACCCGGCATTCCTTTCACGCTATGCCGAACGGGCGCCGCAGATTGCACCGCTGGTGCGCTCATTCGGCGCCGACGCACTGTGCCAATGGATTCATGACCTGGGCATCGACACCTTCGTCGGCAGCTCCGGCCGAGTGTTTCCAACCGACATGAAAGCCGCGCCGCTGTTGCGCGCCTGGCTCAAACGCCTGCGAGACGCCGGGGTCGTTATCCACACCCGCCACCGCTGGCTCGGCTGGAACAGCGATGGCAGTCTGAAAGTGTCTTGCCCCGATGGCGAAAAAACCCTTCAAGCCGACGCAACCTTGTTGGCCCTCGGCGGCGGCAGTTGGTCGCGCCTCGGTTCGGACGGCGCCTGGATGCTGCCGCTGGAACAGCGCGGCGTGGAACTGGCGCCGTTGCAACCGAGCAATTGCGGCTTCGAAGTGCAGGCCTGGAGCGAGTTGATGGTCAGTAAATTCGCCGGCGCGCCACTGAAAAATATCGCGATCGGTGTTAATGACGACGTCCCGAGGCTCGGGGAATGTGTGATTACAGCGACGGGGGTTGAAGGCAGCTTGATCTACGCCCTGTCTGCACCGATCCGCGAAGCCATCAACCTGCAGGGCTCGGCGACTGTTCATCTCGACCTGCTGCCGGGCAGGCCTGTGGATAAAGTCCAGGCGGCGCTGAGCAAGCCACGGGGTTCGCGCTCCATGGCTAAACACCTGCACAGTCAGCTTGGGCTCGAGGGTGTAAAAGCGGCGTTGCTGCGAGAGGTGACCGCGGCCGAGTGCTTTGCTGATCCCGCGTCGCTGGCCAGAGCGATCAAGGCATTGCCACTGACTTTGGTGAAAACCCGTCCACTGGACGAGGCCATCAGCAGCGCCGGTGGCGTAATGTTCGAGTCGATGGATCAACGTTTGATGCTCAAGCAACTGCCTGGCGTGTTCTGTGCCGGAGAGATGCTGGATTGGGAAGCGCCGACGGGCGGCTATCTGCTGACCGCGTGTTTCGCCAGTGGGCGGGCGGCTGGGTTGGGGATGGTGGAGTGGTTGAAGCGCAAGGGCTGAAGACCGCGCCGCGCCCTTCGCGAGCAGGCTCGCTCACACAAGTGACCGAATTCTTCCAGAGAGAATTCGGTCATTGTGGGAGACCGCGCCGCGCCCATCGCGAGCAAGCTCGCTCCCACAGGTGACCGAGTTCTTCCATAGAGAATTCGGTCACCTGTGGGAGCGAGCTTGCTCCGGGCGGCGTTCCGACGATGAGGGCTTAGCAGACGCCGCAGATAATCAAGGCTTACGCTTGCGCGGCCCAGTGTTGAACACCGGCACTTTTCGCACAGGCTTGATCGAAGGTTCCGGCGCCGACGCGTCACCGCTCTCGACCCATTTACCCAGGTTGCGCTTGCCGCCGCCCGAGGTCTTCGGCTTTTTCGGTTTTTTCGGCTTCTTGACCACCTGACCGCTGGCATCGGTATCCGGCACCCGGTGCTCGGGTTCGAAATCCTGTTCCATCTGGCGAGTCAGCGTCTGACGGGTCAAGGTCTCGATGGCCGACAGCAGGTTCACTTCATCGGCGCACACCAGGGAAATGGCCTCGCCGGTTGCACCCGCACGGCCAGTACGGCCGATCCGGTGGATATAGTCTTCGGCCACGATCGGCAGGTCGAAATTGACCACCAACGGCAAGTCTTCGATATCCAGGCCACGGGCCGCGACGTCGGTGGCTACCAGGATCTGCACTTCGCTGAGTTTGAAACGGTCCAGAGCGCGCTGGCGGGTTGCCTGGGGTTTGTCGCCATGGATGCCATCGGCATTGATGCCCAGGCCCTGGAGTTTTTCCACCAGAGCGTCCACGCCGTTACGGGTCTTGGCGAACACCAGCACCTGCTTCCACTTGCCCTTGCGCATCAAGTGCACGAACAGCTCCGGCTTGCGCTTCTTGTCCACCGTTACCACCCACTGTTTAACAGTGTTGGCAGCCACGTTGCGCGGGCTGACTTCAATGCTCAGCGGATCGTTGAGCATTTGCCCGGCCAGCAGGCGGATCGCGTCGGAGAATGTCGCGGAGAACAACAGCGTCTGACGCTTCTTCGGCAGCACCCGGTAAATGTTCCCCAGTTCCTCGGAAAAGCCCAGGTCGAGCATGCGATCGGCTTCGTCCAGCACCAGGGTTTGCAGCTGGTTGAACTTCAGCGCGTTCTGCCGGAACAGGTCAAGCAAGCGCCCCGGCGTCGCCACCAACAGGTCGACGCCTTTGCGCAGTTTCATCATTTGCGGGTTGATGCTGACGCCGCCGTACACCGCATAGGTGCTCAACGGCAGGTTCTCGGCGTACTGACGCACCGCCTCGTGAACCTGTTCAGCCAGTTCGCGAGTGGGCACCAGGATCAGGGCACGCACCGAATTGGCGGTGACTTTCGGACCTTCCATGGCCAGCAATTGCAGGAGCGGCAACGCGAAACCGGCGGTCTTGCCAGTGCCGGTCTGGGCGGCGGCCATCAGGTCGCGACCGTCCAGCACTGCCGGAATGGCTTGCGCCTGAACCGGCGTCGGGGTCTGGTAGCCGAGCGTCTCGAGAGAGCGCAGCAAGGGTTCGATCAGGCCAAGGGAGGCGAAAGTCATGGGATTACCGTAGGAAAATTCAGCGCGGGTTTTTCAAAACAAGTGTGCAAAACAAGATGCAATGGCGCGCAGTTTACCCTAATTCACGCTCGATTCTGTCCGTACCACGGCAGCAGGTCGTTTGGGAGCCCGGCGCCACTGCGGCAAACCGATCAGCACCACGGCACTGATGATCACCAACATGGCCAACGCTTCTTCGATACCAATGGTCTCGCCCACAAACACGATCCCCAGCAACACCGCCACCGCCGGGTTGACGTAGGCATAACTGGTGGCCGCCGCCGGACGCACGTTTTTCAACAGGTACATGTAAGCGTTGAAGGCGATGATCGAGCCGAAGAACGTCAGGTAGGCCAGGGCTGCCCAACCTTCGATCGGCGGCATGGCCTCCAGATGCTCACCGCTCAGCGCACTGCCGATCAGCAGGGCTACGCCGCCCACCAGCATTTCCACGGCACTGGCCATCGCGCCCTGGGGCAACGGCAAGTGTTTGCTCCACACCGAGCCGAAGGCCCAGGAAGCTGCCGCGAAGATCAGCAATCCCGCGCCCAGCGGGCTCGATTGCAAGTTCGAGCCAAGGTTGAGCATAGCGATGCCAATCAGCCCGAGCGCAATCCCCGCCCATTCGAGACGGGTATTACGCGCGCCCCAGAAATAGCCGCAGAGCAAGGTAAACAGCGGCACTGTCGCCACTGCCAGCGCGGCCACGCCAGAGGCCACGCCCGTATGTTCGGCCACACTGACCGCACCGTTGCCGCACGTCAGCAGCAAAATCCCGATGATCCCCGCGGCTTTCCACTGTGCCCAGGTCGGTGCCGGTGCCCCGCGCCAGCGCAGGAAGGCGTACATCAGCGATCCGGCGATCACGAAGCGAATACCGGCAAGCAGCAACGGCGGCCAGTACTCCACACCGATGCGAATCACCAGGTAAGTCGAACCCCAAATCACGTACAACGCAAAAAAGGCGGCGATCAACGGTAAAGGGAAACGACGTAGGCCAGGCATTGGGCGACTCGCAGGCAAGACAAGTGAACAGCTATTCTAGAAAGGCGAACAGCAGAAAATAAGTTACAAAACCTGTTTATAGCGCCGGTACACTTTTCAAAACACGGAGATCAGGGCTATAAACCGTGCTTTCGAAAGTCGGGTATTTTTCAGGAGTAAGACGATGGATAAATACGACCGCATGCTCCTCGGCGCCCTGTTGGAAAACGGTCGTGCGTCCTACGCCGACCTGGCCCGCAAGGTCAACCTGTCGGCCCCGGCCGTGGCCGAGCGCGTGGCCAAACTTGAAGCCTGCGGGGTGATTACCGGTTATCAGGCGAAAGTCGACATGGCCAAACTCGGTCTGCCGATCCAGTGCGTCATTGAACTGCGCCTGAACCAGCACGGCAACCAGAAGGCCTACGACGACCTGATCAAAATCCCGCAACTGACGGAGTGCCATCGGGTGACGGGTGATCCGTGCGTGATCATGCAGGCGGCGGTGGGTTCGATGCCGGAACTGGAGGAGTTGATCAACAAGATTGCCAAATTCGGGTTCAGCAAGACGTCGATCGTGTTGTCGAGCGCGATAGAGAAGCGTGTACCGCTGAGACAGCTGGACGGGAATGGCAAGGCGTGATGGAACACGGCCCATGTGGGAGCGGGCTTGCCCGCGATGAGGCCATCACATTCAACATCTTTGTTGACTGACACTCCGCTATCGCGGGCAAGCCCGCTCCCACAGGTACGATGCCATCCTTTAGGAGCCGGCTTGCTGGCGAAGCGATCTATCAAACGCCGCTATAACTGGCAGACAACAAACCGGGCAAATCGCGCAGGCGAACCCAAGGTTCTTTGCGCCAATGCAGCAGCCTCAGCGTCCCACCGGCCCACTCCATCGCCCGCATATGCGGCGCTTGAGTCGAAACGGCCCCCGCCTCCTCCCGCAACATCGGCACCACATGGTGGGTCAGCCAACGCCGCAAATGGCGGTTTTCCGGGCAGTAGTGATAGACCAGCATCGCGTAAACGCCTGACTCACTCAGCATCAAGGTCTCTTGCAAGTCATCGTTTTCAGACAAACGCATCATCCGCCGCTGATCAGCATCGAGCTTGAGCGCTTGTCTGCCGTTTATATCCACACCCATCAACCGGCCGATATCACGGGCGCAGAACCAGGGTTCCGCGTGCAATAAAAGCGCACGTAGCTGGATGTGGTGACGGATGAATGTTTTAGGGAGGTAGTGAGCTTCGTACGCGGCTGATTGCGCAGAGTCTTCGGGGGGATTGGGGGTGACTTTGATCATGGCGAATTTCCTACTGAAAGTTGGAGCCGCCAACATCACTTGCAGATGATGGGTGGCAGCTATGTGCGGGTCTGCAAGACCGAGTCAGTAGACAACCCCGGCAGACCCGAAGGTCTCCCGCACACAGCTACCATAAAATCGATGGTCACAAATAAAGCGACGCGATTATAGGTGTGCCGTTAGGCGTCTACCAAACTATCGGCGGGCTTGCAGTCCCGGTCGCTGAATTGGCAGCGACGTCCCAGAGGTTATCGATGCCGCAGGTACGGGGCAAGAGGGACAAATTCCCAATATTTTGTAGGAGCAATCGTCGATTTTGAGGAGTGGTTAAACACAAGGTTTGAGATTGAACACCGACCTTGTAGGAGCCGGCTTGCTGGCGAAAGCGGTGTATCAGTCGACATCACTGTTGAATGATGAACCGCTTTCGCCAGCAAGCCGGCTCCTACAGGGGAATTGCGGTATTTCAGTCAGAATCCGCGATGGCGCTTGAGATGCTCATTGATCTTCGCCGCCGGCACTTTCTGCAAACTGACCAGCAGATCATGGGACAACTCCCGCAACCCGTGCTTCTGCCGCAGTTCCTGAGCCAGGTGCGCGGTCAGGTTGGCCGCCATTTCGGCATCGGCCATGGCCCGGTGAGCCTGGCCGGTGTGGGGCAGTTTGGCGAAGGTGGTGAGGGTCCCGAGTTTGTGGTTCGGCGCAGCGGGCATCAGGCGGCGGGCGAGGAGCAGCGAGCACGCGAAGTTCTGCAGGCGCGTACGTTTGATCCGCCCCAGCTCGAAGTCCCAGAACTTCTGGTCGAACGCGGCGTTGTGAGCCAGCAGCGGGGTGATGCCGACGAACTCGTTGACTTCGTTCATCACCTGCTCGGCCGATGGCGCGGTGCGCAACATGGCATTGCTGATGCCGGTGAGTTGTTCGATGAAGGCCGGCACGCGCACGCCGGCGTTCATCAGGCTTTGGTATCGCTCGACGATGCGCCCCTGTTCAAGGATCACCACGGCGATTTCCGTGGCCCGGCAGCTGCTGCTCGGGGAGATTCCGGTGGTTTCAAAGTCGATGACTGCTATGCGTTCCAAACCTGTTTCAACTCCGTAAAAATCAATTCTTGAGCAACAACGCGCCTTCGATCGGCACGTAGCGGCTGGCGGCACGGATCAGCGAGTTGGCCGTCAGGCCCGGCACGCCGTAGGCCACCGCTTGCACGCCGTGCTTGGCGATGATGCGCTCCAGCAGCATGTCGAAATCACCGTCGCCGGAGGCCAGCACCACTTCATCGACATGATCGGCGGCGTCCATGATATCGAGGGTGATGCCCACATCCCAGTCGCCCTTGGCCGAGCCGTCGCTGCGCTGGATGTAGGGCTTGAGCTTCACGGTGAAACCGAGATTGCGCAGGATCTGCTGGAACTGTTGTTGTTTGCTGTCGCCGCGATCGATCGCGTAGGCATAGGCCTCGACAATCTCACCCTGCTTGCTGATGTCAGCCCACAGCGCGGCATAGTTGAAGTGACAACCATAGGCCTGACGCACGGTGTAATAGAGGTTCTGGACATCGGCGAATACTGCGATCTTTTTCACCGTGCATCCTCATTGGGGCGCTGGCGCGCGGACAGGATCAGGCACCAGGCCCGAAAAGTGGCCCAGTATGCCAGCCTGAAGGCGTGTTCCGCGAATAATCGGCCCTGTGGCGAGGGAGCTTGCCCCCGCTGGGCCGGGATGGCGCTACGGCGTATGGCGTCCCCTTTAGAACTCGAGGGGCCTGCTGTGCAGTCCAGCGGGAGCAAGCTCCCTCGCCACGGATGAGTGTCAGACGAAGGAATCGTCGTCGCCGCCGAAGAACGATGAGCTGTCGTCACTGTAGTCCGCGTCGGCGAATCCGCCCTGATCACTGGCGTTGTCAGCCACTCGCTGGTCATCGCCCCAGCCATTGCCGCTGTCGCCCTGATCGTTGACCTGAGCCGGTTCTTCCTTGATGACCTCAACCACTTCCGGCTGCTGATTGTGGTGGAACAGGCTGCTGATGCCTTGTGCCAGCATCACGCCACCGGCCACGCCAGCCGCCGTTTTCAGTGCCCCGCCGAGAAAACCGCTGCCAGCCTGTTGTTGCGGCGCGTAGTTCTGCTGAGGTGGCGCGGCACCAAAGCTTTGCTGAGGCGGTTGCGAATTGAACGAGGGCCGCGCCGGTTCACGCCAGCCGCCCCCGCTCGATACGGGTGCACTTTGAGTCGGTGCCGGCTGCGGATCACGGGGGCCGCCGCCGAAGATACTCGACAAAAAGCCACCACTGGCCGGTGCCGGAGCTACTGCCTGAGTCTTGGCCGATTGCAGTTCAGCCTGCAATTGCTGGACTTGCCGGGCCAGTTGTTTGTTCTGCTCATCGAGGCTTTTGAGCGCTGCCTCTTGCACCAGAATCGCCTGGGTCATGAAATAGCCTGCCGCTGGCTGGCGAGTCAGGTGTTCCTTGATCCGCGCCTCGGCCTGGGCGTCGCGCGGGGCTGAGTCCGTTTCGGCTTGTTGCAGCCGGGAAAACAGTCCATCGATCAGGGTTTGTTCTTCGCTGTTCATGGCGACCTCGCAGATTGCCGGGAATATCGTCACCCTTTTCCACGACGGAAAAGGTGCCCCTCCGTAATGGAGGCTGATACAGGATGTTTCAATGACCTTTACCGAACGTTTACGTTTGCGCCCCGAAGGGCTTCATCGGTTAAAGTGGAGCACTGCTTTCAACCTGCGATACCGACTGATGAATCCGTTAGATGTACTGCGTGACTCCCTGTATTTCTTCAAGCGCAATCTGGGCCAGATCGTTCAACTGTGCCTGCCGCTGGTGATTTTCGAAGCGCTGCTGCAACAAGTCGTCGACCACTCCACCGAGCCGGACGGTTTCCCCGGCATCAGCGTGATGGTCGGTTTGCTGGTCTACCCGCTGTACACCGCCGCGCTGATTCTGTTTCTCGATGCCCGCAGCCGTGGCGAGTCACCGCGCAACCGTGACCTGCTGGCCATGTCCGCGACCTTGTGGCCGCGTTTCGCCCTGCTCACCGCGCTCAATACCCTGCTGATATTGATCGGCCTGTCGCTGTATTTCCTGCCGGGCATCTGGCTGATGGTGACGCTGGCGTTCGGCGAATACCTGCTGGTGTTGCGCGGTATGGCCCCGCTGGCGGCGATGAAGGAAAGCCTGCGCCTGACCCGCGGCAACTTCCTGCGCATCCTGGTGTGCATTCTGTGTGTGATGGCCCCGTTGTGGTTGCTCAAGGGCGTGACCCTGCAGGCGTATCCGGAACCGCAGAACCCGGTGGTTGCCGTGCTGATCGACAGTGCCCACAGCTTTTTGCAACTGTTCACCAGCGTGGTGCTGTTCCGCTTGTTCATGCTGATCAGCGCCGTGCCAGAGAAAACCGACGGATCACTCTGACCGCTCTACCCCATGGGCTTGGGCTCGGCTCTCGGTTATGCTCGGGGCAACTTTTGTAACGCGATAAGCCGAGCCATGACCCGTCTACTGCGCTACACCCTGCTGGCCCTGCTGATCGTCTGCCTGATGGGCGTGCTGATCTACAGCCTGACCTGGCGCCCCGAAGCCAGGGAGGCGCTGCCGGTCAGTTGCAGCGCCCAGGCGCCAACCCTGGTCCCCGGCCAGGCGTTGAAGGTGATGACCTGGAACGTTCAGTTTCTGGCGGGCAAACGCTACGTGTTCTGGAATGACCTGGCCGCCGGCAACGACGAAAGCCCCACCGCCGAAGACATGGCCTTCAGTCTCGATGAAGTGGCACGGGTGATCCGTGACGAACAGCCGGACATCGTGCTGTTGCAAGAACTCGACGACGGCGCCAAGGCCACCGACTACCAGAACCAGCTCAAACTGCTCCAGGAACGGCTCACCGATCTGTATCCGTGCAGCGCTCACGCCTTCGACTGGAAGGCCGACTTCGTGCCTGAACCGCATATCTTCGGCAGCGTCGGCCGGCAACTGGCGACCCTCAGCCGCTACCGGATCGGACACGCCGAACGCCTGCAATTGCCGGTGGCGCCGGCCAACCTGGTCAGCCGTCAGTTCAAACCGAAAAACGCCTTGTTGGTCACCTACCTGCCGTTGAGCGACGGCGCTCAGGTCGCAGTGCTCAATACCCATCTGGATCGCGTCATCCCTCTCGACGATACGCTGCAAGCCCAGGTAAGCGCCGTGGCCAAAGTCCTCGACAAGCTCGAAAGCCGCGGAACACCGTGGCTGATCGGCGGCGACTTCGATCTGCTGCCGCTGGGGCAATACCGACGCCTGCCCGACGCGCAACGCACGGTCTACTCCGCCGACAGCGCGCTGCATGTGTTGTGGGACAAGTACCCGATGATCCCGACCAACAACGAAGCCAGCGGTGTCGACCGGGCGCGCTGGCTGACCCATTATCCGAATGATCCGGGCTTGAACGGCCCGGACCGGACGGTCGATTACCTGTTCTACAGCCCGCGGCTCAAACGGGTCGAGGCAACGGTGAGGCAGGATGATACGTTGCGCATTTCCGATCATTTGCCGGTGATAGCGCGGTTCCTCCTCCCCGCCGCGCCTTAGCGTCCGCCTCATAACCTGTGGGAGCGAGCCTGCTCCGGGCGGCGTTCCGACGATGGTCGTCAACGAATACGTGCCCTGTCTGAATGAACGCGTTGCCTGGACGTTTTTCGCGAGCAGGCTCGCTCCCACAGGGATCGGGGTTTACTTCGCTTGCCAGTCGTCCGGGATGACGGCGATCACATCGATTTCCATCAGCCACTGCGGTTGACCCAGCCCGGAAATGACCAGCCCCGTCGAGATCGGGAACACGCCCTTCAACCACTTGCCCACAACCTGATAAACCGGCTCGCGGTAACGCGGGTCGATGATGTAAGTGGTGGTTTTGACGATATGGGAAAGATCGCTCCCCGCCTCTTCCAGCAGCTGCTTGACGTTTTTCATCGCCTGCTCGGCTTGTGCACCCGGGTCGCCAAGACCCACCAGGTTGCCATCGAAATCGGTGCCGATCTGGCCGCGCACATAAACCGTGTTGCCGGCCCGTACAGCCTGGCAAAGATCATTGTCCAGCGACTGGTTGGGATAGGTGTCCTTGGTATTGAACATGCGAATGCGTGTGTGAGTAGGCATCAACTGACTCCCCTGAAACTTGAGTGATGAAGGTGTAGATCGGGAAGGGCCCATGGACCCTTCCCTCGATCGATTCTTAACGCTGCGACGGGTCGCGGTATTCGAGGTACTGGCGCTGGGTGGCAATGTGGCCAGCGACATGTTTGGCGTCATGCCAAACGCCCCAGATAAAGCTCGATCCGCGACGCGACAGCCACGGCAGCCCCACAAAGTAGACACCTGGCTCGTTCGAGACCCCACGCTGATGACGCGGCTTGCCCTTCTCGTCAAAGGTGTCGACCTGCAGCCAGCTGTAATCGACAGCGTAGCCGGTGGCCCAAATAATCGAGGTGATGCCCGCCTCGGCCAGATCCAGTTCGAGAATCGGGTTGCTGACGCACGCTGGTTCGGGAAGCATGAACCTGGCTTCGGGTTCTTCCGGGAGGTCGAGTCCGTTGCGTGCGATGTAGGCATCCGCCGCGTCCAGCAGCGACAGGTAATTCGCGTCGCCCGCAGCGATGTTGCGCGCCAGATCCTGCTGGAACGTCACCACGCCGTCGTTGAACGATTGGGTCAGCCCTACCAGCGTCACGCCTTGTTTGGCGAGCCCACGGAAATCGACGGTCTGCCCGCCACGCGCACCGCTCACCGCGATGGTGACGTGCTCACGACCCGGCTCCATCACTTCGGCATCCCAAAGCCCAAGCACCCCCAGCCACCAGCAGAAGTCACGGTTGCGATAGGCACGAGGCGGACGGTCATGCTGGCCGACCGACAGGTAGACGTGTTTACCGGCACGCTGCAATTCATCGGCGATCTGCACACCGGAAGAGCCCGCACCGACCACCAGCACACCGCCCTCTGGCAGCTGCTGCGGGTTGAAATACTCGGCCGAGTGAATCTGCGTGATCGTGCCGTCTTTCGGCGCAATCGGTGGGATGACCGGACGCTGGAAAGGACCGGTCGCCGCCACCACGCGATTGGCCTGAATCACGCCATCGGAGGTTTCTATGGTGAAGCCTGGACGATCGCTGTTGCGCACCACTTTCTTGACTTCTACACCGGTACGAATCGGCGCTTCGAACTTCTCGGCGTAGGCTTCGAAGTAAGCCGCTACGCGATCTTTAGAGGCAAAGGCATCGGGCTCCAGGTCTTCGAAGGCCAGACCGGGGAAGCGGTCATGCCAAACCGGACCGTTGGCCACCAACGAATCCCAACGCCCGGTGCGCCACGCTTCAGCGATGCGGTTACGCTCCAGCACCAGGTGCGGTACACCGAGTTTGCTCAGGTGTTCGCTCATGGCGACGCCAGCCTGGCCGGCCCCAACGACAAGCGTATCTATTTCTATCTTTTTATCATTCATGCTTGTGTCCTTCAGAGAGGCGACTATGGCGCGGCAAGTCGCGACAGATCAGCTGTTTAAACAATTAAATTCCGCGTAGATCACTTTGCTGGCGGGGTAGTTTTATTGTGCTTAGCGAATGCCAATAGCGAAAATATGATTTTTGTAGTTGTTGCCCATGAAAAAACTAACTAACAACCAACTTCGGTATTCACTGAATAAATGCAAAAACTGTAGGAGCGAGCGATAACGCGTAAACCAGACATCCAGTGGCGTCCTCTGGTTTTTCGCGAGCAAGCTCGCTCCTACAAATTTAAGGCGTGAAAGAATAGTTACTTAAAGCACGCCAATTTCTTTAGCAGTTCTATCAACAGCAATCTTCGTCTTGCCAACCAGCTCATCAATTTCAGCACGCGTGGCGATCAGTGCTGGCGCCATGATCATGCGGCCCAACGTCGAGCGAATGATCACCCCTTCCTCAAAACCGATCGTGCGGCAGCGCCAGGCGATGTCGCCTTCGTTGGCGAAGCGCTTGCGGGTCGCCTTGTCCTCGGCAAACTGCAACGCCGCCACCAGGCCGACACCCTGGATCTCACCCACCAGCGGGTGATTGCCAAATACCTCGCGCAGACACTGTTGCAGGTACGGGCCGGTGTCGTTTTTCACTTGGGTGACGACACCCTCATCGCGCAGCGCCGTGAGGTTGGCAATAGCAACCGCGGCCGCCACCGGGTGACCGGAATAGGTCAGGCCATGGGCAAATACACCGCCCCGCTCGACCAGCACCTCGGCGATGCGCCGGCTGAGAATCAGGCCGCCCATAGGGATGTAGCCAGAGGTCAGGCCCTTGGCAATCGACAGGGTGTCCGGCTCGAAATCAAAGTGTTGGTGCGCAAACCATTCACCGGTACGCCCGAAGCCACCGATCACCTCGTCCGCACACAGCAGCACGTCGTACTTGCGGCAGATGCGCTGGATTTCCGGCCAGTAGCTCTCTGGCGGGAAGATCATGCCGCCAGCGCCCTGGAACGGCTCGGCGATGAAGGCAGCGACGTTCTCCGCGCCCAGCTCGAGAATCTTGGTCTCCAGTTGCCGGGCCGCGCGCAAGCCAAACTCGGCGGGCGTCAGATCACCTTCATGGCCAAACCAGTACGGTTCATCGATGTGCGCGACATCCGGAATCACACCGCCCATTTCGTGCATGAACTTCATGCCGCCCATCGCGCTGGCGGCCAAGGTAGAGCCGTGATAACCGTTCCAGCGACCAATCATGACCTTCTTCTGCGGCTTGCCGAGCACCTGCCAGTAACGGCGCACCGTACGGATCAGTACCTCGTTGGCTTCAGAACCGGAGTTGGTGTAGATCGCGTGGCTGTAGTGCTTGGGCAGCAGGCTGAACAGCAGCTCGGACAGCTCGACCACTGCCGGGTGAGTGGTGTGGAAGAACATGTTGTAGTACGGCAATTGCTCCAGCTGACGGGTCGCCGCCGCGGCCAGATCCTTGCGTCCGTAACCGAGGTTGGTGCACCACAAACCGGACATGCCATCGAGGTAACGATTGCCGTCGTTGTCCCACAGATGCAGGCGCTCGCCACCAACGATCACGCGTGGGCCTTCTTCGTTCAGCGCCTTCTGATCGAGGAATGCGTGGATGTGGTGGGCGGCATCGGCCGCTTGGTAGTCCTTGGTTTCGCGCTGAGGTTTGTAGTCTGTTGTCATTTTTTATTCTCCTGAAGTGAAAAAAGGTTCAGTTCCCGGACACCGTAACGATCGGCGTCATCTTCGGCACGTCGTTGCCCTGGGATTCGTTTTGAATGAGTGGCTCGGGCGTAAACAGCGGTTTGCGCATCACGAACTTGACCCATACCACGGCAATCAGCGAAATCACGCCCAGCACCACACCGGCACAGCCAAAAATACTGGCGGTCATCTCCGGCGTGGGCGACACGTGGTAGATCGCAAACAGCATGCCGGCGATGCCAATGACTTGTGGCCAAGGATAGAAGGGTGAGCGGAATGGACGGGCCAGATGGGGATAGCGGCGGCGCAAGGCGATCACATCGATGTGCACGATGATGTAGGCCAGCAGCCAGGCAAGCGCGGCAGCCAGAAGCAGCAAGCTGATCGCGGCAGCGTCGTGCCCCAGAATGAGGATCGGCAGACCAGTGATCGCGGCAACAAACAGCACCGCCACCCATGGCGTGCGACCGCGCTCCGTGAGTCGCTTGAATTGCGGGAAGGCCTGGCCGTTTTGCGCCATGCCGTACAGCATGCGGGGTAAAGCAGCCAGGGACGAATTCACGGTGCTGCAAGTGGCGGTAATGGCCGCGACCACCAGGAACAGCTTGCCTGCCTCACCGAAAACGGTGGTGGCGAGCAGGTAGTGAGGCAGCGCATCACTGGCCAGTTGCTCACGTGGAATGCACAGCAGCGCGCCAAAGCAGTACAACGCGATCACGCCGAAGATCACGGTCAAACCGATGGTCATCGAACGCGGAATATTGCGCTCGGGATTGCGGGTTTCTTCCACCAGCGGGCAGACGAATTCAGCCCCGACAAAGCCCCACACCGCCATGGCCGCCAGGGTGATTGCGCCGAATTCCAACGGGTTCCAACCCTGATCGAGCGGCAACTGCAGACTGGCCTGACCGTTACTCAGCGAAGCCAGGCCCATGGCGACGAGGATCACCACCATCACCAGCGCCAGCACGTTTTGCAGCTTGGCAAATACATCAATGCCAAACAGGTTCAAAACGGTGAACAGCCCCAACACCCCGTAGGCCACCACCATGTGCGGAATGACATCCGGGTAGACCTTGCTGATCACCAGATCCAGCAACAGCAGCTCGGCGGAGAGCGCGAACATCGCCACCACCATGTACCCCGAGAAGGTCGCCAGAATCGCTGGGAAATGCCCGATCGCCACTTCCGTGTAACTGCTGAGGCTGCCTGCCTTCGGAATCATCAAGGCCAATTCGGAAAACGACCAGGCGTAGGTGATTGCCAGCACATACGCGATGGCCAGCGGAATGATGAAACCGAAACCGGCAATGCCCGCACCTTGCAGCATCAGCACCATGACGCCCTGCGAGACCACGACGCCCACCGCAACGGCCAGCAACGAGCCCAGCCCCAGGACCCGGCGCAATCCGCCGGACTGTCCCTGGATGGACGTGGTTGTACTTGAACTCATGACAAACTCCCCGTGTTTTCTTGTTGTTGATCGCCTTCATGTGGAAGGCAGGGATATACATCGCGACTCATCCTTGAGTGGCGATTGACGACAGCAGCGGCTTAGCGGGCCGCCCAAGCGTTGAAACGTTCCTCGAGTTCTTCGCCGTGATCGACCCAGAACGTGGCATCGACCAACTGGCCTTCAGAAAGATTGGCCTGAGCGGTGGGCAACTGGGCAAGCGTGTCGGCCGGTAGCTGCGCCAGCACATCCTTGCGGATCGGGCCGTAGGGAATCTGCGTGGAGAAGGACTTCTGCCCACTCGCCTGGCTGGCAAACACGATGAACCGCTCGGCCAGCGCCTTGTTCGGACTGCCGCGAACGATGGCCCAGTGATCGGGATCGTAGAGGTGACCGTTCCATGAAATGGCCAGTTTCGAGCCTTCCTTTTGCGCCACGGCAATCCGGCCGTTGTAGGCCGCCGACATCACGACGTCGCCTGCCGCGAGCCATTGCGGGGGTTGCGCTCCGGCTTCCCACCACTGGATCGAGGGCTTGATCTGGTCGAGCTTGTGAAACGCCCGATCCACGCCTGCCTTGGTGCCCAGCACTGTGTACAGGTCATCCTGTTTGACCCCGTCGGCGAGCAGCGCCACTTCCAGCGTGTACTTGGCGCCCTTGCGCAGGCCGCGCTTGCCAGGGAATTGCTGCAGGTTCCACATGTCCGCCCAGGAGGTTGGCGCCGTGCTCACCTTGTTCGAGTTGTAGGCGAGCACCATCGACCAGACATAACTGGCCACGCCGCACTCGCTGACTGCGCCAGGCAGGTAGTTTTTTGAATCGCCGATCAGTGCCGGATTCAGCCGTTCAAACAGCCCTTCTTCACAGCCTCGCAGCAGTTCAGGGCTTTCGACTTCGACCACATCCCAACTGACCTGGCCCACATCGACCATGGCTTTGACTTTGGACAGTTCTCCGCTGTACTCGCCAACGACAACTTTGCCAGCGCCACTTTGTTCGAAGGGTTTGAAATAAGCCCCCTCTTGCGCTGCCTTGGTGGCACCGCCGAACGAAATGACCGTAAGACTTTCGGAGTGCGCAACAACAGGCACCGTAACTACCAGAAGCGCCGTTAAACCCGCCGCTGCTGTAACGCTCGAAGACGAATATCTGAACATGAAAGCTCCCTCACTTTTTAATTGTGGTTAGTTACTGAGGCAGTCACGGCCACGCAGCCGCAAGTACACGGATGACTCTCCGCGCGATGACATCTTTTTATTCTTTAAACCGCACACAATCAGCGTGCGGTTAATTGTTCAGGAGACGCTCAACGCAATTGAAACCAGGTTGTTTTCAATTGGGTGTATTTATCGAACGAGTGCAACGACAGGTCCCGGCCGAAACCCGATTGCTTGCCGCCACCGAATGGCACGCTGACATCGAGGGCATCCACGGTGTTTACCGAAACGGTGCCGGCCTTCAGCGCCCGTGCAACCCGGTGCGCGCGATTCAGGTCATCGCTCCACACTGAGGCGGCCAGCCCATAGATGCTGTCGTTGGCCAGCCGCACCGCTTGCTCTTCGGTATCGAACGTGGAAATCGCCAGCACCGGGCCGAAAACCTCTTCGCGGGACAGGTGCGACTCATGGGCGACGTCGGCAAAAATGGTCGGCTCGATAAAGTTGTCGGAACCGTTGAAGCTCAAGCGACGGCCGCCGGTGAGCAGTCGGGCCCCGTCTTCGTGGGCGCGTTCGATAAAGCTCATCACACGCGATGCCTGTGCCGAATCGACAATGGCGCCAGCGGCGCTCGCAGGATTCAGTGGATCGCCGGGCATCCAGGCTTTGGCTTTTTCCAACAGACGCTCGATAAACTCATTCTTGATCGAACTTTGCACATACAGTCGCGAGTTGGCCGAGCACACCTCGCCCTGATTGAAGAAGATGCCGAATGCCGCTTTCTCCGCCGCCAGATCAAGATCACGGCAGTCGTCGAACACCAGGCTCGGGCTCTTGCCCCCGCACTCAAGCCAGACCTGCTTGAGGTTCGATTGCGCGGCGTACTGCATGAAGTATTTGCCCACCTGAGTCGAGCCGGTGAACACCAGGCAATCGACATCCGGATGCAGGCCCAGCGCCTTCCCGGCAGACTCGCCCAGCCCAGGCAGCACGTTCAGCACGCCCGGCGGCAAACCGGCTTCCAGGGCCAACTCGGCCAGACGCAGGGCTGAAAACGGTGATTGCTCGGCGGGCTTGAGCACCACGCTATTGCCGGCCGCCAGGGCCGGTGCCAGTTTCCAGGCCGCCATGTCGAGCGGGAAGTTCCACGGCACCACGGCCGCCACCACGCCCAGCGCTTCACGGGTGATGGTCGCCAGTGCCGATGACGCCGTCGGCGCGACCTGATCGTAAAGCTTGTCCAGCGACTCGCCGTACCAGGCGAACACATGGGCGGCGCCGGGGACGTCGATGTTGTAGGCATCCATCACCGGTTTGCCCATGTTCAGCGAGTCGAGCAAGGCCAGCTCTTCGCGATGGGCCAGCACCAGCTCAGACAAACGCAGCATCACCCGCTTGCGCTCAACCGGTGCCATCCGCGCCCAAGGGCCTTCGTTGAAAGCACGGCGCGCACTGCGCACGGCGAGTTCCACTTCCACTTCGCCACACGCGGCGACACGGGCAAGCAACTGATTCGTCGCCGGGTTGATCGAATCGAATGTTGCGCCCGAAGACGCAGCCACCTGCCGGCCATCGATCAAGGCTTTGTCAGAGAAGGTTTGCCGGGCAGCTCGTTGCTGCCAATAGTCGAGGTCGAACACGCTACGCTCCCTTTACGACCGCCAGGGTGGTCGGGGTTGTTATCAGAGGTTGTAGAGATAGTGCGTCAACCGTGCGAAGAGGAAAATTATTAAAAATGTGCTCGGGGTATAAGAAAAAACTAGGTAAGCGCAGACCCAGTCCGGAACCCGCATAGGGTAAGGTTCAGTCAATAATCTGTGCGACGGCCATCCGGGCTTTCACCGCAAAACAGAGCAGAACGAGGTGCGTGTGGCTTCCTATACATTGCGGCAACTCAAGTATTTCGTCACAACGGTTGAAGCCGGCAGCGTCGCTGAGGCCTCGCGGCAGCTGTATATCGCGCAGCCCTCGGTGTCGACGGCGATCAAGAGTCTGGAAGAGTCGTTCAACGTCCAGCTGTTCATCCGCCACCACGCCCAGGGCGTTTCGCTGACGCCCACCGGCACGCGTTTCTATCACAAGGCGCAAGAACTGCTGCGCATGGCCAGGGAGTTTGAACAGAACGCGCTGGCCGATAACGACACGGTGTCCGGACAGATCGACATCGGCTGCTTCGAGACCGTCGCCCCGCTGTACCTGCCGCAACTGATTGCAGGCTTTCGCAAGCTTTACCCGGGCGTGGACATACGCATTCGCGATGGCGAGCAACAAGAGCTGGTGCAGGGCTTGACCGCAGGCACTTTCGACGTGGCATTCCTCTACGACCACGGACTGGACGGCACCATCCAGACCACGCCGCTGATGCCACCGCAAAAGCCTTACGTCCTGTTGCCAGAAGGGCACCGCTTTGCCGACCAGAAGGAAGTGTCGCTACGGGACCTGTGCAGCGAGCCGATGATTCTTCTCGATGTGCAACCGAGCCGGACCTACTTTGTCAGCCTGTTCCACGAGCTGGAATTGACGCCCAACATCGTGTTCAGCTCGCCCTCGATCGAGATGGTGCGCGGTATGGTCGGTCAGGGGTTCGGCTTCTCGATCCTGGTCACCCGCCCGCACTCGGAATGCACTTACGATGGCAAGAAGGTGATCTCGGTGAACATCAAAGAGCCGGTCACCCTGTCCGGCCTGGCGTCTGCCCATTTGAAACGCAGCCAACTGACCAAGCCTGCACAATTGTTCGTGGACTTCTGCCGCGAACAACTGAGCCAGAAAGTCGCAAGCCCCCTGTAGGAGCGAGCTTGCTCGCGAAAAACCTGCAGGCGCCGCGTTCATTCAGACAGCACGCGTCATCGTTAACGACCATCGTCGGAACGCCGCCCGGAGCAAGCTCGCTCCTACAGTTAAATGTCGCCACACAGGTAGTCAGCCAAGCGCAGCAGCATCCCATCGCAACCGCTCAACTGATCCAGCGCAATGAACTCGTCAGGCTTGTGCCCTTGATCCATGCTGCCGGGACCACAGACCACCGTGGGAATGCCAGCCTGATCAAACAGCCCGCCCTCGGTGCCAAACGCGACCGTTCCAAACGCTGAAGAGTTGCTCAACAGCGCAAGCAGCCGCGCCGCTTCACTCTCGGGCGGGGTTGCCAATCCGGGATAAGCGCTCAGCGGCCGCAGGCGAATGTCGGTGTCCGCCTGCACTGCGCGCATCTTGGGCAACACATGTTCGTGGGCGAACGCTTGCAACTGGTCCGCCACTTCCTGAGCATCGAAGTCCGGCAACGCCCTGACCTCGAAATCGAACTCACATTCAGCGGGAACAATGTTCAGCGCCCGGCCACCCTTGATCACACCCGTTTGCACCGTAGAAAACGGCGGATCAAAACGCTGATCGTGGTTGTCGGGATGTGCCAGCTGCTCACCGATCACGCCGAGCCGTCCAATCAACTGTGCCGCATATTCGATCGCGTTCACCCCGTAAGGCGCATACGCCGAATGGCACGCCGCACCGCGCACTTCGCAACGCATCGCGAGTTTGCCCTTGTGGCCGAGCACAGGTTTGAGTTCTGTCGGTTCGCCGATCAGGCAAAGTCGGGGTTTAAATGGCCGTTTCTCCAGCTCGGCCAGCATCGGCCTGACGCCCAGGCAACCCACTTCTTCATCATAGGAAAAGGCCAGGTGCACCGGCGTCAGAAGCGGACGCTGCACGAAGGTCGGGACCGCCGCGAGGACTGAGGCGATGAAGCCTTTCATGTCTGCGGTGCCGCGCCCGTACAGGCGCCCATCCTTTTCAGTCAGCCGGAACGGATCGACCGTCCACGCCTGTCCGTCAACCGGCACCACATCGGTGTGACCGGAGAGCACCACCCCACCCGACGCAAGCGGGCCGATGGTCGCAAACAGATTCGCCTTGGTGCCTTCTTCGTTGAAGAAGAGCTCACTCTGAACCCCGTGTTCGGCCAGATAGGCCTCGATGAAACGAATCAACTCGAGGTTGGAATCGCGGCTGACAGTGGCAAAGCCAATCAGGCGCTCCAGCAGCTCGCGACTGGATGCATCACTCATCCCCGGGCACTCCGTAGCTCGGCGCCGTCGTCGGGTTGAGCGCGCGAGTCAGGTAGTCCTGCATTTGTGGTCGATAGGCTTGCCAGAGACCATCAAGCTGCCCGATGGGATCTTCCTCGGCCCAGTCCACCCGCAAGTCGATGATCGGCCAGGTGTGGTCACCCACCACTTTCAGCGCGGCGGAGTGCACCGGCCCCGCTTCGCCACCGGCCGTCATGGCTGCGTGCATAGCCGCCAGCAAACGGTCCGCCAACTGACCCGGCTCGGCCTCGAACGCCTCGACCATGGCCTCGATGACCCGCACATCGCTCAGCAGGTTACCCGCCGCGACACATTGCTCGCCTTTCACTGCGTTATGCACGCCCAACGACTCTTTACCGCTGAACAGCGCAATCCGGCCTGACGCATCGATCACCGTGACCTGTCGGTACTGGCTCCAGCCATTGGACGTGAGTGCCTTGTCCAGTGCCGCGTCAGGCTCCAGATGCTGGTGCTCCAGCAGGTCCAGGATCTGCGGCCCTAACGCCGGCAGCGTAATGTTCTGCGTGGAAACCGCACCCACTCCTGCCCGTGCCCAAGGGCAGCGTGCGCCGACCGCAATGCTGGAAGAACTGATGGCAATACCGAGCTGACCGGTTTCAGGGCAGCGTCCGATAATCGAGAACGTCATGACTCACTCCTTAAAATTCCAATGCACGCGCCATTGCATTCTGTGCATGCACTGGAATCGGAGAAAGCAGGTTTTTTGTGGCTTTGGGAAAGGAAAAAACTGGTCAGCCCCGCAGGCTTACCCGGGTGGATCAATCTGATCCAGCACCCGATTCGCCGTGATCTCCGCCAGCATCACGCTGTTGGAAATCCCCAGCAGCGCATTGCGCGATCCGCCGTCGAGGTGATCGACCAATTGATGGACCATCACATCGACCGAGGCCAGCGTTTCGACCAGATACACCATCAGGGTTTCGGTCTTCACCTCCGGGTCGACGGTAAACAGATGACCGGGTTTGCGCGGCGCAGCTTTGATGTCGGCTGTCGTGGGGAAGTGGAAGTTGAGGGCGCGTTCGGCGGCCTCGTTGAGTTTTTTTGAATCGGGTTCGTATGGGGAGGTGGGATCGGTGTCCGGCGGATTAGGTGAAGGTTTGATCATAGATTGAAACTCCCAAATATATGGAGCCGTCACCGATCTGCGACTAAACAGGGGGGTGGCAGCTGTACGCAGGTTAGTCGACCGGGGGAGTATCAAACCGGCGCGCCCGAAGGCGCCCTGCGCACAGCTACCATGGAGTGCAGGCATGAAATGACCTGACTGTCTGATCGCATATGCGCGTTGATATACCCTCGAGCGACTAAACCCGATCACTGATGAGCAGTGACACGAATCAAGTTACCGATGGCCCCCAAAGCGCACAAGCCGGCGGATTCTGGCGTACCCGTAGGCAACGGCGCAAGGTCTTGTAGCTTGCAGGAAGTATCCTTAAACGCCTTTAAACACGCGCTCTCCGCCACTGTTTAACGGGCTGACGCATGCCTCCCACAAAAGGTTAAAAACTGTAGGAGCGAGCCTGCTCGCGAAAGGCTCAAGGCCACCGCTGAGCATCCGGTTTTACGCGTTTTCGTTCACGACCTTCGCGAGCAGGCTCGCTCCTACAGGGGGCGATGGTTTACTTACGCGGTTTGATCCGCGCCGTGGCCTCCGCCACCAGCGGGTCATCCGGCCAATAGTGCTTCGGGTAGCGCCCCTTCAAATCCTTCTTCACTTCGGCGTAGGTGCTGCGCCAGAAGTTCGCCAGGTCCTGGGTCACTTGCACCGGGCGTCGCGCCGGGGACAGCAGGTGCAGTTTGACCACTTGCCGGCCACCGGCGATGCGCGGGGTTTCAGCCAGGCCGAACAATTCCTGCAACCGCACCGCGAGGATCGGCGGCTGCTCGCTGTAGTCCAGACGAATCGACGAGCCCGACGGCACGCTCAAGTGATGCGGTGCCAGCTCGTCGAGCCGTTGCGGCAGCGGCCACGGCAGCAGGTTGTGGACGATGCTCGAGAGGTCGAGATTGGCGAAGTGACTGAGCCGCGAAACTTTGCCCAGGTACGGCATCAACCAGTGTTCAAGGCTTTTGAGCAACGCGGCGTCGCTGACATCCGGCCATTCGCTTTCGCCCTTGCCGGCCAAATCCAGCTGACGCAACAACGCGACGCGCGCCTGCCACTGCCGCAGCTCCGGCGTCCACGGCAACAGCTCCAGGCCTTTACGTCGCACCAGATTCACCAGCGCCTGACTGCGGGCGCTGTCATCGAGGCCGGTCAGGGGTTCACGGCTGAGGATCAGTTCCCCAACCTTGCGTTGGCGCTCGGCGCGCAACACGCCTTCGCGCTCATCCCAATCCAGTTGATCGACACAGCGCACCTGCTCCGCCAACACCGAGTCGAACAGCCCTGGATCGAAATCCGCCGCCAGATAAATCCGTTCCTCACGCTGGCCCTGACGACTGCCGAGATCGGCGATTACCAGCCAGGGCTGCTTCATCAAGCTGTCGGCTTCGGCGAACAGCGCCGCACGACCGTTGGCCAGACGATACTCCGCGCCACCGGCCCGTCGCTGTTGCGCGACCCGATCCGGATAAGCCAGCGCCAGCAGCGCGCCGAGCCAGCGCGGATGATCGGGATCGCTGACCGGTTCCGCTGCTTTGCCGCGCAGATAACCGCGATATTGCCGCGCCAGTTGCCGAGCCCGTTGCACCCCGCCCTGAGCGCCGCGTGCAGCGCGTTCTTCGCCGGACAACAGCGCCAACCGGCTGTGCAGATCCGCCCCGGCGCCGCGCAAGATATCCCGCTCGCCGAGCAGGGCCGCGACATCGCACGCCATGTCGGCCAGGCCGAGTGCCTGACCGCGCAACAGCAAATGCGCGATGCGCGGATGCGCCGGCAGTTCGGCCATGGTCTGGCCGTGACGGGTCAGCACTTCACCGTCCAGGGCGCCCAAGCGATCGAGCAAGTCCTGAGCCTGTGCATAAGCGGCGGCTGGCGGCCTGTCGAGCCACACCAGTTGCCCCGGTGTCACGCCCCAACGCCCCAGTTGCAAGGCCAGGCCGGCGAGGTCCGCCGAGAGAATTTCCGCACTGGCATACGCCGCCAGTTGCTCGTGCTGATCCTGCGACCACAACCGATAACACACGCCCGGCTCCAACCGCCCCGCCCGGCCCGCGCGTTGCGTGGCACTGGCACGGGAGATGCGCTGGGTGTCGAGCCGGGTCATGCCGCTGCCGGGATCGAAACGCGGCACTCGCGCCAGCCCGGCATCGATCACCACGCGCACGCCATCGATGGTCAGGCTGGTCTCGGCGATGTTGGTCGCCAGCACCACTTTGCGTTGGCCTGCGGGGGCCGGATCGATTGCGGCGCGTTGGGCCGCCAGGTCCAGTTCACCGTGCAAGGGGCAGAGCAACACCTGCGTGCTCTCACCCAGCGCATCGGCCAGTTGTTGATGCACGCGACGGATTTCCGCCTGCCCCGGCAGAAACACCAGCACACTGCCGGTTTCGTCGTTCAAGGCATCAAGAATGGTTTGCACCAGCCGCGGCTCAATGAATTCACCGGGCTGGAACGGCCGGCCCCAGCGCATCGCCACCGGGTACATGCGGCCTTCGCTGCGCAGGATCGGCGCGTCATCGAGCAACCCGGCCAGGCGTTCGCCTTCCAGGGTTGCCGACATCAACAGGATTTTCAGCGGTTGATCGTCACGAAACAACTCGCGCCCATTCAGGCTCAAGGCCAGCGCCAGATCGGCATCGAGACTGCGCTCGTGGAATTCGTCGAAGATCAGCAAGCCCACGCCTTCGAGCGCCGGGTCGTCCTGCAAACGGCGGGTGAGAATGCCTTCGGTGACCACTTCAATGCGGGTGTTGGGGCCGACTTTGCTGTCGAGACGAATGCGATAGCCGACGGTTTCGCCGACTTTCTCACCGAGCTCACTGGCCAGCCGCTCCGCCGCCGCCCGCGCGGCCAACCGACGCGGTTCCAGCATCAGAATGGTCTGCCCGGCCAGCCAGGGCTCGTTGAGCAAGGCCAGGGGCACGCGGGTGGTTTTACCGGCACCGGGCGGTGCTTCGAGCACGGCTTCGTGGCGTGTAGCCAAGGCTTCACGCAGGGCGGGTAAAACTTCATCGATCGGCAAAGAAATCATGCTGGCTCCCCAGGGCGTGCCCACAGTAAATTGCGAGTCGCGTTGAAGCTGTGGACGTGCCAGGCAAGGCGCGGGACGCCGGTAAGGGTCGTTTCCTTGCCAAGTCCCGCAACGCAGCATGGCGCGTCCACAGCTTCAGCCCGGAGGGCCGAACCCCGATAACATCCATCAGCCGTTACGCGTTGTCGATCTGGAAAAAACAACATCAATCCTCAGCTATTCCAGTGGGGGTGAGACGCGGCCGCAATTTACTGTGGGCACGCCCTGCCAGCGCGAGTATAACGGCGAACTGCTCGGCGTTTATCAGGGTCCTAATTCATATAGGCGCCTTTTCGTTTTGAAATTACCCAGGAGATTTCCTTATGCGTGCTCCCTTTCGCTTGATTGGCGGTGTACTGATCGCGACGTTGCTGACCCAGGTCACCGCCTGCGGTTCGATTTTCTATCCTGACCGTCGTGGCCAGATCGACGGCAAGATCGACCCGGCCATCGCCGCGCTGGATGCCGTGGGCCTGCTGTTTTACATCATCCCCGGCCTGATCGCCTTTGCCGTGGACTTCGCCACTGGCGCGATTTACTTCGAGCCAGGCAAGACGGCCCAGGTGGCCCCGGAAAAACTCCAGGAAGCCATCGGTGCCGACGGCAAGGTCGATAACCACAAGTTGCAGACTATTCTCGAAACCGAATTGGGCCGCAGCTTCCCGCTGGACGACCCGCGCCTGATCCAGCACAAGGGCAGCGCTCAGCAATTGGCCATGTTCGGCCTGCAACCCGCCGCGTAATTCGCGCCCTGAAAGGACACGCCGCCCCTATGATCTCCAGCTCCGAACACGCCCGCTTGCTGCGGCTTGCGACCCGTGCCTCGGTGGCGGTGGCCTGTACGTTGATCGTCGCCAAAGGCATCGCCTGGTGGTTGAGCGGTTCGGTGAGCATGCTCGCCGGGCTGACCGACTCGACACTCGACGGCGTCACTTCGCTGCTCAATCTGCTGGCAGTGCATTACGCCTTGCGCCCCGCCGATGAGGATCACCGCTACGGGCATGGCAAGGCCGAATCGCTGGCGGGGATGGCGCAGGCCCTGTTCATTGGCGGCAGCGCGGTGCTGATCGCCTTGCAGGCCGTCGACCGGTTGAAGCATCCGGAACCGGTGGGAGCGCCATGGATCAGCATCGGGGTCATCGTATTTTCCCTCGCGCTGACCCTGGCGCTGCTGATGCTGCAACATCGGGTGGTCAAGGCCACGGGTTCCAACGCGGTGCGTGCCGACTCCCTGCATTACCGCTCGGACATGTTGCTCAACGGCAGCATTCTGGTGGCGTTGGTGCTGGCCGGGTTTGGCTGGCATCAGGTCGACCCCTGGTTCGGCCTGGGGATCGCCGCCTACATTCTCTGGAGCGCAATCCAGATCGCCCGGGAAAGTTTTACGGTGCTGATGGATGAAGAACTGCCGCCGGATGTCAGCCAGCGCATGCTCGAACTGGCCTGCAGCGTGCCGGGCGTATTGGGTGCGCATGACCTGCGCACGCGGGTTTCCGGCAACCAGTGGTTTGTGCAATTGCACCTGGAATTGCCCGGCGACCTGACGCTGTCAGTCGCCCACGGCATCAGTGATCAAGCCGCCGACGCGATTCACGCGGCTTATCCGCGAGCCGAAGTGCTGGTGCACGCCGACCCGCAGGAAGTGGTGCTGGCAGCCAGGGCTCAATAAGACACCTGATAACCGCGGCTGCCCAGGCAGTTGCCCTGGGCCTGGCGGTAGATTTGCACCACCGACGGGGCCGGCTGGTAGGTGGCCGTTCGCGGATCGAAGCCACTCTGCTGCACTGCGTATTGATAGCACTCGTAACCGTCCTGGTTGACCTGCTCCGGCGACTGGCCGTTGGCGGGATAGGCCTCCACGTCGTAACCATTGCTTACCGGTTGCGGTTGCGGCTGCACAGGTGGTTCGACCACTACGTAATCCTGGGTGGTTTCCTGATAGGCATAGTAGGAACCGGCCGCCAGGAACAGCAGCGCACCGCCGATCCACACTTCACGGGCGTAATCGGGCAGGTAGCTGACACGAATGCCGCGCGGCGGTTGCACCACGACATAACGCGGCCCCTGCGGGCGATACCAGTAGCCACCGGAGTAGTAATACTCCCGACCACCATAAGGCACGCGGTAGTCGCGGTCCGGGAAGCGATCGATCACATGACCGGGGCGATATTGCGGGCCGGGGGCCCAGCCGTTGCCATGACCGTCCGGACGGCCTGGCCAGCGACGGTCATCGGGGCGCGGAGCGTTATTTTGCCAATGTTGGTTGTTGTCGTTGTACCGCGGAGCACCCTGATAGTAGCCGCGCTGCGGTTGCTGGGTCTGGCGCACGGTGTCGGGCCGGCCCTGGATCGGCAGGTCATTGGCCGGTAGTTGCGGTGGTGGTGGCGGCGGCCGCACCGGGCTGTTGTAGTCGGGCGGCTGACGGTTTGATTGATTCTGGCCGTTGTGCTCGAACTGACGACTGTTGTCGCCTCGAATGACGTCGTTGTTCTGCGGGCGCGGCTGATTATTGCCGCCATGGCCCTGATTGTTTCCCTGATGGCCATCCGAACCCCGTTGTCCGCCGTCGGGACCCCGGTTTTGCGGTTCATCGGCCAGCGCTTGCGCGGTGACACTGACACACAGCAAACCAACTCCGGCCAAATGCCAGATGCGCGACTTCATGCTTTTCCTCACTGCGGGTCAGGGCCTGTACATGAGACTGGAAAAGCGGCGGCCGGTTCTGCAACAGGTTATCAGTCGCGCAACTTATTTGCCGGCTTGCGGGCGAAGGGGGCTTGGGGATTTGTATCGATCTTTAGGGTGCTTTCGCTGGCAAGCCAGCTCCTACAGGGGGGGCGGGACGGAAGGTAAATCGCGGGCAAAAGAAAAGGGAGACCCGTCGGCCTCCCTTTGAGAACTTCGTCCGTGCTCGACGCTTTTGACGTCGGCTCACCTCACGCCGTCTTCTGGACAGTGTGCAGCTCGGGGGCCGGCTCATCCCCTGTGGGGAGTGGCGACCGCAGCTGGCCTGATTGGGCGAGCCGCTGTGGACTGTTTGTCCGAGCAGTGATTCTGGTGATAAGAATAGGCTGGAGGCCTTGGCAGAGGATTGCGAAGATTGCTCAAATAAACATGACTTGCGCAATTTTTAACCCTGGATAGATAATCTGCCGCAATTGATATGACAAAGGCCTGATTGATGAGCAAACTCGACCGATACGACCTGAGCATTTTGGCGGAATTGCAGCGCGACGCGCGCATTTCCAACCAGGAGCTGGCCGAACGCATCGGCCTGTCACCCTCGCCTTGCTCGCGCCGGGTCAAGCAACTGGAAGACGACGGCTACATCTCCCGCCAGGTGGCGCTGCTGGACCGAAAAATGCTCGGTCTGAGCCTGACGGCTTATGTACTGATCGGCATGGACCGGCATACGCCGGAGCGTTTCGAGAACTTCGAAGCGGCGATCCGGACATTGCCTCAGGTGCTGGAATGCAGTCTGGTGACGGGGATGGATGCGGACTATCAGCTCAAGGTGGTGGTGCCGGATATGGATCACTATCAGAAACTGCTGCTGGGGCATCTGACCCGGATTGAAGGGGTGACCAGTGTACGGTCGAGTTTTGTGTTGAATCAGGTGCTCAATAGCACCGAACTGCCGCTGACTCATCTGCGTAGCTGAGGACGCTATCGCGGGCAAGCCCGCTCCCACAGGATTTGTGTCGGCCTCAGGACTCAAGAACGCCACATGACCTGTGGGAGCGAGCTTGCTCGCGATGGGGCCGGAACAGGCGACGAATAGCTGCGACACACTGCCGCAGGTCAATCCCCCACCACTCCCCCATGACGTATACTCCAGCGCCTTTTAGCCCCGCCCGCACTGGAGATGTCCGATGGATCCTGCAGTATTCGAAGAGTGGATGATGACCGGACTGGTCAGCATTCTGATCATTTTCATGGGTTTCATTGTCTGGGACCTGGCGAAAAAATCCAAGGCCGGGCGCTTTGGTTCGTTCATCCTGTTCTTCGTGCTCGGCCTGGGCGTGGCCGCGTTCGTGATCAAAAGTGTGGTCATCGGCCTGATCGAGTCCGGCTCAATTTAAACGCGCCGGCACTTCTTTCCACTGGCCCTGATCGAGCCCTTCGATCGACCAGTCGCCGATTCTGACCCGCACCAGGCGCAACGTCGGCAAGCCGACCGCCGCGGTCATGCGCCGCACCTGGCGGTTGCGGCCCTCGCGAATCACCAGCTCAAGCCAGCTGGTGGGCACGCTCTTGCGAAAGCGCACCGGCGGATTGCGCGGCCATAATGTCGGCTCTTCAAGCTGTCGCGCTTCGGCGGGCAAGGTCATGCCGTCGTTCAACTCGACGCCATCGCGCAAACGCTGCAATTGCCCGGGGCCCGGCTCGCCTTCCACCTGCACCCAATAGGTCTTGGCCAGTTTGTGTTTCGGGTCGGCGATTCGCGCCTGCAGCTGTCCGTCGTTGGTCAATAGCAACAGGCCTTCGCTGTCGCGGTCCAGTCGTCCTGCCGGGTAAATCCCGGGGATATCGATGAAATCCTTGAGCGTCGCCCGCCCTTCGCCATCGCTGAACTGCGTCAGCACATCGAAGGGTTTATTGAACAGAATCAGCTTCGGCTCGGCCGGCGGCGCTTTGGCGACACGGCGCGGGGCTGATGGCGGGTTATTCGCGCCAGGGCGGCGAGAGACAGGACGTGGAGGACGAGACATGGGCAAGGGAACATCTAACGGTCAGGGCTGCTAATGCTAGTGCCCTGACCGCCAAATGACCATGACCACGCGCTATCAGCGGAACGGCGGCTCGTCGAAGCTGCGCAGTTTGCGCGAGTGCAGCGAGTTGAGTTCGGTGCGCAACAGATCCACCGCCTCGATGCCGATCTTCAAGTGCTGGCTGACCGCACGCTCATAAAAGGCGTTGGCCGAGCCCGGCAGTTTGATTTCACTGTGCAAGGGTTTGTCGGACACGCAGAGCAACGTGCCGTACGGCACCCGCAAGCGATAACCCTGGGCAGCAATGGTGCCGCTTTCCATGTCCACCGCCACCGCGCGGGACAGGTTGATCAGCGGCCGCTCCTGGGCCCAGCGCAATTCCCAGTTCCGGTCGTCATAGGTCAGGACGGTGCCGGTGCGCAGGCGCTTCTTCAGCTCGTCGCCCTTCTCGCCCGTGATGTTCGCCGCGGCTTGCTGCAAGGCCATCTGCACTTCCGCGAGGGCCGGGATCGGAATGTTCGGCGGCACCACACGGTCGAGAATCCCGTCGCGGCGCATGTAAGCGTGAGCCAGCACGTAGTCGCCAATGGTCTGGGACTGACGCAGGCCGCCGCAGTGACCGATCATCAGCCAGCAATGCGGGCGCAATACGGCCAGGTGGTCGGTGATGTTCTTGGCGTTGGACGGGCCGACGCCGATGTTCACCAGGGTCACGCCGTGGCCATCGCTGGCGATCAGGTGATAGGCCGGCATCTGGTAACGGTGCCAGACCACACCCGCGGCAATCGCCGAGGCTTCGCCGTGGTCCATGCTCTTTTCGATGATCACGTTGCCCGGCAAGACCATGCGTACGAAACGCGGATCACTGCGCAATTGCTCCAGGCCATGGACGATGAACTGGTCGACGTAGCGGTGGTAGTTGGTCAGCAGAATCCACGGCTGCACATGACGCCAGTCGCTGCCGGTGTAATGCACCAGGCGCCGCAGGGAGAAATCCACCCGCGCGGCATCGAACAGCGCCAGCGGCAGCGGGTCGGTGTTTTCCCAATCGTACAGACCATCGGCAATGCCATCGGTCGCGGCCGACAGGTCGGTACTGGGGAAGACTCGCGCCAGCACGGCGGCGGTGACGCCGGAGCCGGCCAACTCATCGCCCTGCTCGACCACGTAGGGATAAGGAATGTTCTGCTGGCTGATGCCCACTTCCACGGTCACGGTGAAGTCGTGCATCAGCGGAACGAGTTGTTCCAGCAGGTATTTGCGGAAAGCGGCCGGGTGGGTGACGGTGACGCTGTAGGTTCCGGGCAGCTGAACCTTGGCATAAGCGCGCGTGGTCTGCGGGACTTCGCCCTGGCAGTGGTAGGTCAGACGCAGTTCGGGATAACGAAACATTGCACGCTGTTCGGCGTCCGGTTCGACTCGATCCTTGAGGTAACGCTTGAGCGCCTGGGTCAGCGCGGTGGTTGCACGATTGTGCAAGAGCGCAAGCCGATCCACGGCTTGCTCGGCGGTTTGAACGACAATAAAAGCTTCGGTCACGATCAGCATCCTGTGTTCTGACTTGCAGGCCTTCATCTTGCCTGCAACATTGCTTCACGGGAACCCTGTGGGAGCGGGCTTGCCCGCGATAGCGGTGTGTCAGACCACATTAATGTTGAATGTTGAATCGCAATCGCGGGCAAGTCGGATCGCCGCACCGCCGCTCCCACAGGGTTTAATGGCGTTCATCCAATTGTGGTCAGAACCCTTGCGGGGTCGACCGAGCCACAATCGCTTCAACATCCAGCCCGCGTGGCAATGCGCCATACACCCGACCGGCCGAACCCAGGCGGCTGGCGATGAAGGCGTCGCTGACCGTAGCATTGCCCGCCTCCAGCAACAGCTTGGCTTGAAGCCCCAACGCGATGTCTTCGGTCAACTGCCGGGCGCGGTACTGGATGTCGTCCGTGTCCTTGAACGCCGCCTGCAATTGGCTGATGTGCGCCGCCAGGCGCTTGTCACCATGACCATCACCCAATTCGCTGAACAACACATCAAGCACACCCGGCTCCTTGGACAACGCGCGCAGGACGTCGAGGCATTGCACGTTGCCGGAACCTTCCCACGTCGAGTTGACCGGCGCCTCACGGTACAACCGCGGCAGGATGCTGTCTTCGACATAGCCGGCGCCGCCCATGCATTCGGCGGCTTCGTTGATCATTGCGGGCGCGCGCTTGCAGATCCAGTACTTGCCCACCGCCGTGACCAGCCGGGCGAACTTCGCTTCGTGGCTGTCATCCAGATGATCCAGCGCCAGGCCCATGCGCAGGCTCAAGGCCAGGGCCGCCTCGCTTTCCAGCGCCAGGTCGGCCAATACGTTTTGCATCAAGGGTTGTTCGCTGAGCAGCTTGCCACCCACCCGGCGATGAGCACAGTGATGGCTGGCCTGGGTCAATGCCTGGCGCATCAAGGCGCTGGAGCCGACCATGCAATCGAAGCGGGTCATGGCGACCATTTCGATGATGGTGGGCACCCCTCGGCCTTCTTCGCCCACCATCCAGGCCAGGGCGCCACGGAACTCCACTTCGCTGGAGGCGTTGGAGCAATTGCCCAGTTTGTTCTTCAGACGCTGGATATAGAGCTGGTTGCGCGTGTCGTCCGGGCGATGGCGCGGCAGCAGGAAACAGGTCAAACCCTTGTCAGTCTGGGCGAGCGTCAGGAAGGCATCGCACATCGGTGCCGAACAGAACCACTTGTGGCCCACCAGTTCATAGGCCTGGCCCGGACCGCTGGCGCCGACCGGATAGGCTTTGGTGGTATTGGCCCGCACATCGGTGCCGCCCTGCTTCTCGGTCATGGCCATACCAATGGTGACACCGGCCTTGTGGGCCATGCCGACGTTGCGCGGGTCGTATTCGGTGGCGAGGATTTTCGGCAGCCACAGCTGCGCCAGATCCGGCTGCAGGCGCATCGCCGGGACACTGGCAAACGTCATGGTCAACGGGCAGCCACTGCCGGCTTCGGCCTGGCTGTGCAGATACGTCATCGAGGCGCGGGCGACGTGGGCGCCGGACTGCGGATGCGCCCAGGGCAATGAGGTCAAGCCGTGCTCGACCGCCGTGCGCATCAGCTGGTGGTACGCCGGGTGAAATTCCACCAGATCGACGCGATGCCCGTAACGGTCGTGACTGCTGAACACCGGTTTGTACTGATTCGCCAAAAAACCCGCTTCCATCAGCGGCCCCCCGGCCAGTGCGCCGTAGGCGTCGATCCGCGACTCGGCCCAACCGGCGCCAAAACGCCGCGACCACTCCTGCAGGGGCAGGTCGATGCGATACAGGTTGGTACCGTCCAGCGAGGGTGGCTGGTTGGCTACTTCGTGGGTTTCGGCGAACTGATGCAGGTTCATGACGGGGCTCCTTTGGTCAGCCGAGGGATTTTCAGTTAAGCACCGCCCCACGGCCGATCAAAGTGTCATATCTGCCTAAATATCGGCACTTTCGCCTTGCCCCGGACACAGCACCCGCCGATAGAGCGCGGCTTGCAGGTCTTCAAATTTCACCGGTTTGCTCAGGTAATCGATCGCCGCGCCGTTCGGGCAACGTTCCCGATCAGCGCCCAGGGCAACCACGAATACCGGCAGTTCGGCGCAACCCGGCACTGTGCGGATCCGGCAGTGCACGGACAGGCCATCCAGCAACGGCAACTGACTATCGAGCAATACGGCGTCAAAGGCTTCACGCTGCAAATGATCGAGCGCAGCGCTGCTGTTGTCGGCCGTGCGCACCCGGAATCCCAACTTGAGCAACATGCCACGCATCACCAGTTGATTGAGGCTGTTGTCATCGATCAACAGCACGGTGCAGTCTTGGGGCAGTCGCAGGCGAGGGTGCGCCCGAGTCATCGAAGGCACTGATAAGCGTTCCACCACGGGCAGTTCGAATTCGACGTCGAGCTGAAAGCGGCTGCCGCGCCCGGGCTCGGAGCGGTGAGTCAGACGCCCGCCCAGCAATTCGATCAGTTGCCGACAGATCGCCAGGCCGATGCCCAGGCCACCGTACTCACGGGTCATCGAACCGTCGAGCTGGAAAAACCGCTGATACAGGGTCGCCTCTCCCAGGTCGGTGAAACCGATGCCGGTGTCGATCACCACAAAGGACAGTGCCAGTCGGTCGGACCCCACGGGTTCACCCGTCACCCGCAGCGCCACCCCGCCGATCCGGGTGAATTTGATGGCGTTATCCAGCAGGCATTCCAGGCATTGCGCCAACTTGGCACTGTCACCGTGCAGACGATCCGGCAGCCCCGACGCCACGTCGACCTTGAAATCCAGCGACTTGCCCGAGGCATTGCCCTCGAACTGCACTCGCAAGGCGTCGACCACGCCGCGCAAACTGCAGAGGGCCGCAACGGCCTTGAGCTTGCCGGCCTGCAGTTCGGTCAGGGTCAGGATGCCATTGACCATGCGCATCATCTCGCGCGCCGAGCCCGCCGCCGTTTGCTGGTATTGCTCCAGCTCGGCGTCCATCTCGACGGTCTGCATCAGTTCCAGCGAACCGATCACACCGTTCATGGGCGTGCGCAGTTCGTGGGTCAGGGTCGCCAGGAATTCATCCTTGAGCTGGTTGCCGTGCGCCAGTTGCTGGTTCAGCACTTCGAGCTTGTGCCCGGCGTCAAGCAACGTCTGCGCCTGCTGTTCGCGCATGGCATTGATGCGGTCGGCCAGGGCCAGCGACAGCAGCGCCACTTCAATCGCCGCGCCGATCTGGCTGGAATACATGGTCAGGAACACGTTCGGCAGATACCCCAGCACCATCAGCGTATTGATGATCCCCCCGAGTAAAAACGCCGACCAGGCAATGATGAAATACCGCGCCACCCGCAGGCCGCGCAACCAGGCGAAAACCCCCGCGGCAAAAATCACCAGGGTGAACGTCAGCGCCAGGGCCGTCGCCAGACGCAGGGCCAGGGCATAACTGGTCATCAACGACAACCCGACCACCACAGCGCCAAACGCAATCAGCGCCAACAGCAAGCGATCGAGCCAGCGACTGTGGGTCGCGGTCTGCAGGAAGCTGCGGGCGAACTGGCTGCCGAACAGCCCTGCACAACCGATGAAGAAGGGCGTCGCCGCGTTGGCCCACCAGGGATTGTCCGGCCAGAAATACTCCACGGCCGCGCCATTCACCGACAGCTGGTACAAACCAAATGAGGCGATATAGAAGATGTAATACAGGTAACTGGTGTCACGTACGCTGAGGTAGATGAACAGGTTGTAGACCAGCATTCCCAGTAACACACCATAGATCACGCCCAGCACATAAAGGCGCACCGGCTGGTCTTCGAGGTAAGCGGTGCTCGACCACAACGTCACCGGCGCCTGGATCGAGCCTTCGCTTTCCAGGCGTAGATAGACGGTTTGCGATTGATCAGGCATGAAACCCAGATTGAACAAGTAATTGTTCTGGCGAATCTCGCGACTGGCGAACGGCAGCGCATCGCCGGTCTGCCGGGCCAACCGGTAGCCCCCGGCCGTATCGGGCACGTACAGATCAAGGTGATCAAGGGGCGGATAGGCCAGTTCCAGCAGCCATGTCCGTTGCGCCAACGGGTGGGTGGGCCGGTAATGCAGATCGATTTTCAGCCAGAACGCCGAACGTGAATAACCGGCGTTGAGGGTGTCGTTATCGTGGGTTTTGAAATGCCCTGCTGCGGCTTGCGCGCGGACATCGGCAATGCTCGCCTGACCACTGGCGTCTTCGAACACTTGCAGGGTCCGGCCAAGCGCAAGGCTTTGGGTGAATTCATCGAACTCGACGGCGCTCGCCATGAGGGGCAAACACAACAGCAACATCAGCAAATAGCGCATTTAAGCCCCAGCGTGGCCTGTCCGGTTATCTCAGGAAGCCCCTCATTCCTTTTGAGCAGACGTAAAACCGGTATTACCTGTATTGGTTTGGATCCACACTAGCATAGCCGTAGGTGGCCATTGAGCACCATGGAAATTTATCCTACAAAGGCTCTAGCACGGGCGTTCCGGCTGTACACCTTGAGTTAGAGCTGTTTCCCCGGTCAGATTGTGACAATGGCGTGAACGTGCCTGGGTTTTCCTCCTGCAAGGTTGATCGGACGGCACCCGAAAAACGATGTTTGGTGGTAAGCTCGCGCACCATGAATATCTACAGCTCTCGCCCCGTTGTCCTCTGTCTCTCCGGCCACGACCCAAGTGGTGGCGCCGGCTTGCAGGCAGATATCGAAGCCCTGCTCGCTCAGGGTTGTCATGCGGCCCCGGCCGTCACCGCCCTGACCGTGCAAGACACTGTCAACGTCACTGACTTCCGCGTCCTCGACCGTGAGTGGGTGTTGGCCCAGGCCAATGCCGTGCTCAACGATTCCGAAGTCGCGGCCGTCAAACTGGGCATGCTCGGTTCCCTGGAAATGGTCGACACCGTGGTCGAACTGCTGCAGGCGCACCCGCATTTGCCGATGGTCTGCGACCCGGTGCTGCGCGCCGGTGGCGGCGGACGACTGGGCAAGGATGAAGTCGGTTATGCCATGCGCGAACGTCTTCTGCCCCTGGCCATCATTGCCACCCCTAACCTTCCCGAAGCGCGCATTCTCGCCGAACTGCCAGAGGGCACCGCGGACCAGTGCGCTGAAAAACTCTTGCCGTACGTCAAGCACCTGCTGATCACCGGCGGTCATGGCGATGAAGATGAAATACACAATCGCCTGTACAGCCGTGACGGCAGCCGTGAAACCTTCACCTGCCAGCGTTTGCCCGGCAGTTATCACGGCTCCGGCTGCACCTTGGCCAGCGCCCTGGCCGGTCGCCTGGCCCTGGGTGAAAACCTTGCCAGCGCCGTGCGCAGCGCGCTTGACTACACTTGGCGTACCCTGCGGGACGCAGAGCAACTGGGCAAAGGCCAGTTCGTACCGCGCCGCCTGCCGCTGGATTTCTGTTCGTAACTTTTGATGCGTGAAGCGCAGAGGCTTGTCCGATGAAACTACGTGGCCTTTACGCCATTACCGACAGCCAGTTGCTGGCAGGTAAATTTCTGTCATACGTGGAGGCGGCGCTGGAAGGCGGCGTCACCCTGCTGCAATACCGCGACAAGAGCAGCGACGAGGCCCGCCGCCTGCGCGAGGCCGAAGCCCTGCGCGATCTGTGCGAGCGCTACAAGACCCGACTGATCATCAATGATGACGCCGAACTGGCCGCACGCCTGAACGTCGGGGTGCACCTGGGCCAGACCGATGGGCCGCTGACCCCGGCCCGCGCGCTGCTCGGTCGCCAGGCGATCATCGGTTCGACCTGCCACGCGCAACTCGAACTCGCCGAACAAGCGGCCAGGGAAGGCGCCAGTTATGTCGCCTTCGGCCGCTTCTTCAACTCCACGACCAAACCCGGCGCACCGACCTGCAGCCTCGACCTGCTCGACCAGGCCCGCAGCAAATTGCACCTGCCGATCTGCGCGATTGGCGGCATCACCCTGGATAACGCCGCCCCGCTGGTGGCCCATGGGGTCGATCTGCTGGCGGTGGTCCATGGCCTGTTTGGCGCCGAAAGCACGGCTGAAGTGACCCGCCGCGCCCGCGCATTTAACCAACTGCTGTCTATTTAAGTAGCTTAAAGTCTGATTTGAGAGCCCGATCATGTCTCGTTCCGAAACGCTGTTTGCCAACGCCCAGAAACACATTCCCGGTGGCGTGAACTCGCCTGTTCGTGCATTCAAGAGTGTTGGCGGCACGCCGTTGTTCTTCAAACACGCTGAAGGCGCCTACGTCACGGACGAAGACGACAAGCGTTATGTGGATTACGTCGGTTCCTGGGGGCCGATGATTCTCGGTCACAGCCACCCGGACGTACTGGACGCGGTGCGTAAACAGCTTGAACACGGCCTGTCCTACGGCGCCCCGACCGAGATGGAAACCGAGATGGCCGACCTGGTCTGCTCGATCGTGCCATCGATGGAAATGGTGCGCATGGTCAGTTCCGGTACCGAAGCGACCATGAGCGCCATTCGCCTGGCCCGTGGTTTCACCGGTCGCGACAGCATCATCAAGTTCGAAGGTTGCTACCACGGTCACTCCGACAGCCTGCTGGTCAAGGCCGGCTCCGGCGCGCTGACCCAGGGCGTGCCGAGTTCGGCCGGTGTGCCGGCGGCCTTCGCCAAACATACGCTGACCCTGCCGTTCAACGACATCGAAGCGGTAGAAACCATGCTCGCCGATGTTGGCCAGGACGTGGCCTGCATCATCGTCGAACCCGTGGCCGGCAACATGAACTGCGTACCGCCGGCACCGGGTTTCCTCGAAGGCCTGCGGACCCTGTGCGACAAGCACGGCGTGGTGCTGATTTTCGACGAAGTGATGACCGGCTTTCGTGTCGCCCTCGGCGGCGCCCAGGCCCATTACGGCGTAACGCCCGACCTGAGCACCTTTGGCAAGATCATCGGTGGCGGCATGCCGGTCGGTTGCTTCGGCGGCAAACGCGAAATCATGTCGCACATCGCGCCGCTGGGCCCGGTCTACCAGGCGGGCACCTTGTCGGGTAATCCGCTGGCGATGGCTGCCGGCCTGACGACGCTGCGCCTGATCAGCCGTCCTGGCTTCCACGATGAACTGACCGACTACACCAGCCGCCTGCTCGACGGCCTGCAACAACGCGCCGATGCAGCAGGCATCCCGTTCGTGACCACCCAGGCCGGTGGCATGTTCGGTCTGTATTTCAGCGGCGCCGATGACATCGTGACCTTCGATGATGTGATGTCCAGCGACGCCAATCTGTTCAAGCGCTTCTTCCACCTGATGCTGGAAGGTGGCGTGTACCTGGCGCCGAGCGCTTTCGAAGCCGGCTTCACGTCGATCGCCCATGGCGACACCGAGCTGAAATTGACGCTGGATGCTGCCGAGCGCGCATTCGCCGCCTTGAAATAACCCGGGGGCGCTGACGTTGGCCATTGCCAGCGTCAGCTTTTACCTACACTTGCGTCCTTTTCCTGCTGATCTGCGAATAATCCCCGGCAAAGTGGGCGATATATTCCCCGCGCAGCAGAAAAACGAGTAAAGACTTTGTAAGGTTGGCCCTGCTTATTTCATAATGCGCGCTTATTGGATCCCCCTCGATGGGTCCGCGCGCCCTCCAGAGGTAAGTCGATTCCCATGAACCGCACCGGCCGCACCCTTGCATTGGGCTGCCTGTTGCTCCTTCAGCCCCTGCTCGCGCTCGCACAGGCAGGCGGCAACTCGTTGTTAATCCCAGCGATGGGTCGCTGCACCCTCAATACTCAGCCGCAAGATCTGGCACAGGCACTCGCGGCCTGCCAGAAAGCGTCGGATGAAGGGGATGCGCAAGCGCAATACGAGCTGGGCGAGTTCTACTACGACGGTAAAAATGCGCCGCGCGACCTCAATAAAGCCCTGAGCTACTTCGAAAAGGCCTCGCTGCAAGGCCATGCCCAGGCACAATTCAAACTCGGCACCATGTTTTTCCACGGCGAGGGCGTGCCGGCCAATAACGTTCAGGCGTATATCGTGCTGAAAATGGCCGCGGTCAACGGCGCTGAAGATGCGCTGGATACGGCGGATGAAGTGGCCGAGAAGATGCCTCGGGAAGAACTTGAGGTGGCGACGCAGGTGCTCGGGCAAATTTTCCGCAAATATTTGATGGAATTGCAGAGCGCCGATGGGCGTACGCCTTTTTCGCCTCTTCCCTGATTTCTGCGTCGAATTTTCTGGCCCCTTCGCGGGCAAGCCTCGCTCCTACAGGATTTGCATCGTGCTTAAGAGCGACGCTGTACCTGCAGGAGCGAGGCTTGCCCGCGAAGGGTGCGACTCGGTCTTGAAACCTACTTCTCAGGCATCGGCATCGGAAACGGCATGACATTGCCGACCGCGCCGCGGGCTTCGCTGATTTTCGGTGTGCCAAGGCGTTCGACTTCGTCGATGCGCACGATCGAATGCATCGGCACAAAGCTGCGCACAACGCCTTCGAACTGAGCCTTGAGCTTCTCTTCACTAGGATCGACGACTACCTGGGTGCGCTCGCCAAAGACGAACTCTTCCACTTCCAGGAAGCCCCACAGATCACTTTGATAGATCTGCTTGGCGTACATTTCGTACACCTGGCCCTGATTGAGAAAAATCACCTTGTAGATTGGAGCTTCACGTTTGGTCATGGTGGGCGAGCAACACATCGGGGGATAAAAATTAGGGCGCGAACTATAGCATAGCCACCGGACGCACAGCGGTAGGAACCTTGGGCCATGTTCCCTATAATGCGCGGTTCTTTGAATCACGTGATGACTCTATCCATGGCCAAGAAGCTTTACATCGAAACCCACGGTTGCCAGATGAACGAGTACGACAGCTCGCGCATGGTCGATCTGCTGGGTGAACACCAGGCCCTGGAAGTCACCGCCCGCGCCGAAGACGCCGACGTGATCCTGCTCAACACCTGTTCCATTCGCGAACGCGCCCAGGACCGGGTGTACTCACAGCTCGGCCGCTGGCGCGAACTGAAACTGGCCAACCCGGACATGGTGATCGCCGTCGGCGGTTGCGTGGCCAGCCAGGAAGGCGCCGCCATCCGTGACCGGGCGCCGTATGTCGACGTGGTGTTCGGCCCGCAAACCCTGCACCGCCTCCCGGAAATGATCGACGCCGCCCGCGCCACCAAGTTGCCGCAAGTGGACGTCTCGTTCCCGGAAATCGAAAAATTCGACCACCTGCCCGAGCCGCGCATCGATGGCCCGAGCGCCTATGTGTCGGTGATGGAAGGTTGCAGCAAGTACTGCACGTTCTGCGTGGTGCCCTACACCCGTGGTGAAGAAGTCAGCCGCCCGTTCGACGACGTGATTGCCGAGATCATTCACCTGGCCGAAAACGGCGTGCGTGAAGTGACCTTGCTGGGGCAGAACGTCAACGGTTATCGCGGCGCCACTCACGATGGTCGTCTGGCGGATCTGGCCGAACTGATCCGGGTGGTCGCCGCCGTCGATGGCATCGACCGCATCCGCTACACCACCTCGCACCCGCTGGAGTTCTCCGACAGTCTGATCCAGGCTCACGCCGACGTGCCGGAATTGGTGAAACACCTGCACTTGCCGGTGCAATCGGGCTCTGACCGCATTCTGTCGGCAATGAAGCGCAACCACACCGCGCTGGAATACAAATCCAAACTGCGCAAGCTGCGGGCTGCCGTGCCAGGGATTTGCATCAGCTCGGACTTCATCGTCGGCTTCCCGGGCGAGACCGAAAAAGATTTCGAACAGACCATGAAGTTGATCGAAGACGTCGGTTTCGACTTCTCCTACTCGTTCGTCTACAGCCAGCGTCCGGGGACTCCGGCGGCCGATCTGGCCGACGACACGCCGGAAGCGCTGAAAAAAGAGCGCCTGAATGCGCTGCAACATCGCCTGAACCAGCAAGGTTTCGAAATCAGCCGACAAATGGTGGGCTCCATTCAGCGGATCCTGGTCACCGATTATTCGAAAAAGGACCCCGGCGAACTGCAGGGACGTACCGAGAATAACCGTATCGTCAACTTCCGCTGCGACACGCCAACCTTGATCGGGCAGTTCGCCGACGTGCACATCGATGCCGCCCAGCCGCACTCGCTGCGGGGGTCGCTGGTCTCCTGACACTGAGCAACCCTGTGGGAGCCGGGCTTGCCCGCGATGGCCACACCGCGGTCCGTCTGACTAACCGCGTTATCGTTCATCGCGGGCAAGCCCGGCTCCCACAGGGGACGTGTTAGGGGTCGAGATATTTAAGAGCTTTCGCACCCAGCCCACTGGCGTTATCCTTGATTTCATCTCAATTGCCCCAGGGCGGCTAAATACGACCTTGAACGCACCCATAGAACCACATCGTTTCATCCTCGAGCCCTTTGAAGCTCGCCGCTTCGCCAATCTGTGCGGGCAATTCGACGAGCATCTGCGCTTGATCGAACAGCGCCTGACCATCGAGATCCGCAACCGCGGAAACCAGTTCGAACTGATCGGCGAACCCAAGCACACCACCTCCGCGGAAAACCTGCTGCGTCGCCTGTATCGGGAAACCAAGGGTACCGAGCTGTCGCCGGACATGGTTCACCTGTTCCTGCAGGAATCGGCCGTCGAAGAGCTGGACAACCACTCCCCCGCCGAACCGTCCGTCGCTCTGCGCACCAAGAAAGGCATGATTCGCCCTCGCGGCTTGAATCAGTTGCGCTATGTGAAGGAAATCCTCGGAAACGACATCAATTTCGGCATCGGCCCGGCCGGTACCGGCAAGACCTATCTGGCCGTTGCCTGCGCGGTAGACGCGCTGGAACGCGAGCAGGTTCGCCGCATCCTGCTGGTACGTCCGGCAGTGGAGGCGGGCGAAAAGCTCGGCTTCCTGCCCGGCGACCTGTCGCAGAAGATCGACCCGTACCTGCGCCCGCTCTACGACGCACTCTATGAAATGCTCGGCTTCGAACACGTGGCCAAGCTGATCGAGCGCCAGGTCATTGAAGTCGCGCCGCTGGCCTACATGCGCGGCCGGACGCTGAACAACAGCTTCATCATCCTCGACGAAAGCCAGAACACCACGGTCGAGCAGATGAAAATGTTCCTGACCCGGATCGGCTTCGGTTCCACGGCGGTCATCACCGGCGACATCACCCAGGTCGACCTGCCGAAAGGCACCAAGTCCGGGCTGCACCACGTGATCGAGGTGCTCAAGGACGTGCCGGGCATCAGTTTCACCCACTTCCAGTCCAAGGACGTCGTGCGCCATCCACTGGTGCAGCGTATCGTCGAAGCCTACGAGCGCTTCGAGAATCGCGTGGCCGAAGAACCGGCGAAGTTCTCTTACAGGGACAATCGCCACGATGCTTGAGCTTGATCTGCAGCTTGAAAGCCGGGGAACCGCCCCCAGCGTTGCCAAATTCCGCCAATGGTGCGAGCTGGCCCTGCGCCAGCGTACTGCCGACTCCGAAATGACCATCCGTCTGGTCGATGAAGACGAGGCCCGCGAACTGAACAGCACCTGGCGGCAAAAGGATTACGCCACCAACGTCCTGTCGTTTCCTGCCGATGTGCCCGACGAGTTTCTCGACATCCCGCTGCTCGGCGATCTGGTGATCTGCGTGGCCGTGGTCGAGCGCGAAGCCGCCGAACAGGGCAAGGCGCTCGACGCCCACTGGGCGCATCTGGTCATCCACGGCTGCTTGCATCTGCTGGGTTACGACCATATAGATGACGACGAGGCTGAAGAAATGGAAGCACTGGAACGAACGTTGCTTGCAGAGCTGGGTCACCCGGACCCGTATGCGGACGACGAAACAGACGAACCCCCTATCGTTACAACAAAGGATTCAGAGTAATCGCTATGAGCGAAGATCGATCGAGCAACGGGCAAAAGTCATGGCTGGGTAAGCTCACCCAGGCTTTTGCCCACGAGCCGAAGAACCGCCAGGAGCTGCTGGAGCTGCTGCGCGATGCACACCAGAACAAACTGCTGGACAGCGAAGCGCTGGCCATCGTCGAAGGCGCCATCCAGGTTGCAGACCTGCAAGTACGGGACATCATGGTCCCGCGCTCGCAGATGATCAGCATCAAGGCGACCCAGACCCCCCGCGAGTTCCTGCCTGCCGTGGTCGACTCGGCCCACTCCCGCTATCCGGTCATCGGCGAAAGCCATGATGACGTGATGGGCGTGCTGCTGGCCAAGGACTTGCTGCCGTTGATCCTCAAGGAGAACGGCGACAACTTCAACATCAAGGATCTGTTGCGTCCGGCCACCTTTGTGCCCGAGTCCAAGCGCCTGAATGTGCTGCTGCGCGAGTTCCGCGCCAACCATAACCACATGGCCATCGTCATTGACGAGTACGGCGGTGTGGCAGGCCTGGTGACCATCGAAGACGTGCTGGAACAGATCGTCGGCGACATCGAAGACGAGCACGACGTCGAAGAAGACAGCTACATCAAGCCGCTGCCCAGCGGTGACTTCCTGATCAAGGCCCTCACGCCGATCGAGAACTTCAACGAGTTCTTCGACAGCCAATTCTCCGATGACGAATTCGACACGGTGGGCGGTCTGGTGATGAGCGCATTCGGGCACCTGCCAAAACGCAACGAAATCACTGAAATCGGCCCTTATCGCTTTCGCATCCTGAACGCCGACAGCCGTCGGATTCACTTGCTGCGCCTGACGCCTATTGCCCGGTAACCACTAAGGATAGAAATGCTCTGGATCACCCGCCCCGGCTGGCCCGGTAACCTGCTGGCCGTGGCGGCCGGTGCAATCACCACCCTGGCCCTGGCGCCGTACGATATCTGGCCGCTGGCATTGCTGGCGGTCGGCTTGTTCTATGCCGGCTTACGTCAACTGAACCCTCGCCAGGCCTTGGGCCGCGGCTGGTGCTTCGGTTTTGGTCTGTTTGGCGCCGGTACCAGCTGGATTTACTACAGCATCCACCACTTCGGTGGCGCTTCGGTGCTACTGGCCGGCTTCCTGATGCTGATCTTCACGGCGGCGATTGCCTGGTTCTTCGCCCTGCCCGCCTGGATCTGGGTGCGCTGGCTGCGCCGCAACGAAGCGCCACTGGCCGATGCCTTGGCGTTCGCCGCGCTGTGGGTCGCCCAGGAAGCCTTTCGTGGCTGGTTTCTTACCGGCTTCCCATGGCTCTATTCCGGTTACAGCCAACTCGATGGCCCGCTTTCCGGGCTCGCACCCGTCGGCGGGATGTGGCTGATTTCGTTTACCCTGGCCCTGACGGCAGCGCTGATCTACAACGCGTTGCCTTTGGCGAAAACCGCTCGTAAAGGCTTCATCGCCGCTGGCGTGCTGCTGCTGATCGGCCCATGGGTGGCTGGCATGGCGCTCAAGGAGCATGCCTGGACCAGCCCGGCGGGCGCACCGCTGAGCGTCGCGGCGATCCAGGGCAATGTCGAACAGAGCATGAAGTGGGACCCGGCACAGCTCAACGCGCAGCTGGCGCTGTACCGCGACATGAGCTTCAGCTCCAGACCGGTCGACCTGTTGATCTGGCCGGAAACCGCGGTCCCGGTGCTCAAGGAGTCCGCCGAGGGCTTCCTGAACATGATGGGAGACTTCGCCGCAGAGCGTAAATCCGCACTGATTACCGGCGTGCCGATCCGTCAGGAAGTGCATCAACAGAAACGCTTTTTCAACGGCATCACCGTCGTGGGCGAAGGCGATGGCACTTACCTCAAGCAGAAACTGGTGCCGTTTGGCGAATATGTGCCGTTGCAGGAGGTGTTGCGCGGGCTGATCGCCTTTTTCGACTTGCCGATGTCGGACTTTGCCCGTGGCCCTGCCGATCAGCCGATGCTGCAAGCCAAGGGGTACCAGATCGCGCCGTACATCTGCTACGAAGTGGTCTATCCGGAATTCGCCGCCAGCCTCGCAGCCCGTAGCGATTTGCTGCTGACTATCAGCAACGACACCTGGTTTGGCACCTCCATCGGCCCGCTGCAACATTTGCAGATGGCGCAGATGCGCGCACTGGAAGCCGGACGCTGGATGATCCGCGCCACCAACAACGGCGTGACCGGCCTGATCAACCCGTTCGGGCAGATCACGGTGCAGATCCCGCAGTTCGAACGCGGCATTTTGTACGGCGAAGTGGTGCCGATGCACAACCTGACGCCTTACCTGCAATGGCGTTCGTGGCCGCTGGTCATTGTTTGCGTGTTGTTGTTTGGCTGGGCGCTGGTGGCTAGCCGGATGGCCAAAACCGTTTAAGTATCGCGGTGTGTCGCGGCGTCTGTAAAAAGATCGCAGCCTCGTTGCACTCGACAGCTCCTACAAAGTACGTACGCAATCTCCTGTAGGAGCTGTCGAGTGCAACGAGGCTGCGATCTTTTGCTCTTCAGCGGTAGAACACCGAATACCCGATCTGTCCCACCGCCTCATTCATCAACTGCCCACTCTGCCAGAGCGCCTTGAACTCCGGCAGCCAGCCACCCAGTGGCCGGGCGTTGTCCACCCCTAGAAACCCCATAGGTGCCGGCACCACCTCGAACCCCGCCTGCTGGAAACTCCAGACCGCTCGCGGCATGTGCGAGGCGTGCGTCACGAGCACGACGCGTTTGATGCCTTGGGGCAGCAACACTTCAGCGCTGAACTGCGCGTTCTCCCAAGTGGTGCGGCTGCGCCCTTCCTGCCAGCGCACGGTCACGTCGAAATCATCGAGCAACGAGTCCGCCATCAACTTGGCTTCGGTCGGCGGGGTACCGTAATGCAGGCCACCACTGGTGAGGATCGGCAAGCCCGACGCCTTGGCCAGCCGGGCCGCATAGCGTTGGCGCTCCAGGCCGATACCGGTCGGCTGGTCGGCGCCCCAGGCCGGATCGCCACGCTCGCGCCCCGAACCCAGTACCACGATCGCATCCGCCTGCCGACCCAGTGTTGCCCACTCATTGAGAGCCAGCGGCGGTTCACGCTCAAGCGCCCTGGCGCTCCACTCCACCACTATTGGCAGGCTCATCAGCCAAAAGCCGCCTACGCCCAAGGCAAAGCACAGGGCCGCCAGTCGCGGCCTTGAGCGGCGCAACCACCAGGCAAGCAGCAACAGCAGCAATAGAACGCCGGGAGGCAGTAGAAGTTGTTTGACGAAATAGCGAAAAGGCATCGAGCATCTCCAGAGATGCCCGAAGCCTAAGTGGGTTGACGCAATGCGACAACAAATGCGGAAGGTCTATGCTTTAAAAAACCATATTCCATGGTTTCAAGTGCCCTTACTTGAATTGCAGAGACCGGACCTTTACCGCGTCCCTGCCAGGTACCTTGTCCTTGAGCCAGATGATCTTGGCCGAACGTGGTGCGTCGAGTTGCTTCACTGCCTCTGACAAGTATCCATGTGATTCACGTTCACTGCGATCCAGATACGCTTTGACCAGTGCAAACTCTGCGGGGCTCAGGCCGCGCAGTTCCAGCTCCAAGGGACGCTCATCGCGCAGCCGGTCAGCGGTTTTTGCCGCGTCCAGGGCAATCCCCAGACGATCGATCAGTCTTTCATACAGCTCCGGTTTTGTAACTTTTTGCCGTGACTCAACCATCCCTCACCTCATTGAAGATAAGACTCGCTCCCCTTTTAGAGCTTAGCTTCCATGAACAAACCGGCTGGGTGCCGCGACCAACGGCCCTCGCAGCGGTTTTTGCCAGGCCTTGGGCAGTAATCAGGGTTTCCCTCGGTAGAGTGCGGTCATGTATGCTACGACGCTTCCTGTAACTCCACTTCCAGCTCGTCTGGACACCGAAGCGCCGATCTGGCGCAATCACCGTCCAGCGTGTATCGAAGAGGACTAGGCCACCCCTATTCAGTTCAAAAGTAGCCATGCACGAACAATATCAGCCCCGTGAAATCGAAGCCGCCGCCCAGTCGTTCTGGGACGAGCAAAAGTCCTTTGAAGTCAGTGAACAGCCAGGCAAGGAGACTTTCTACTGCCTGTCGATGTTCCCTTACCCCAGCGGCAAGCTACACATGGGGCACGTGCGCAACTACACCATCGGCGACGTGATCTCCCGCTACCAGCGCATGCAAGGCAAGAACGTCCTGCAACCCATGGGTTGGGACGCCTTCGGCATGCCGGCGGAAAACGCCGCGATGAAGAACAACGTAGCACCCGCCAAATGGACCTACGAAAACATCGCCTACATGAAAAACCAGCTGCGCAGCCTGGGCCTGGCGGTGGACTGGTCCCGCGAAGTCACCACTTGCAAGCCGGATTACTACCGCTGGGAACAATGGCTGTTCACTCGCCTGTTCGAAAAAGGCGTGATCTACAAAAAAAGCGGCACTGTGAACTGGGACCCGGTCGACCAGACCGTGCTGGCCAACGAACAGGTAATCGACGGTCGCGGCTGGCGTTCCGGCGCGCTGATTGAAAAGCGCGAAATCCCGATGTACTACTTCAAAATCACCGCCTACGCGGATGAGCTGCTGGAGAGCCTCGACGAACTGACTGGCTGGCCGGAACAGGTCAAGACCATGCAGCGCAACTGGATCGGCAAATCCCGCGGCATGGAAGTGCAGTTCCCGTACAACGTCGATTCGATTGGCGAAACCGGCGCACTGAAAGTCTTCACCACCCGTCCGGACACCTTGATGGGCGCGACCTACGTTGCCGTGGCCGCCGAGCACCACTTGGCCACCCTGGCCGCGCAGAACAACCCTGAGCTGCAAGCGTTCATCGCTGAATGCAAGGGCGGCAGCGTCGCAGAAGCCGACGTCGCCACCCAGGAGAAGAAAGGCCTGCCGACTTCGCTGTTCGTCGAGCACCCACTGACCGGTGAGAAACTCCCGGTATGGGTCGCCAACTACGTGCTGATGCATTACGGCGACGGCGCGGTCATGGCTGTTCCGGCGCACGACGAGCGCGATTTCGAATTCGCCACCAAATACAACCTGCCGATCAAGTCCGTGGTGCGTACCAGTTCCGGTGACACCAACCCGGCCCCTTGGCAGGACGCCTACGGCGAACACGGCACGCTGATCAATTCCGGCGAGTTTGACGGTCTCGATTTCGCGGGTGCCTTCGATGCCATCGAAGTGGCGCTGATCAAGAAAAACCTCGGCGCCTCGCGCACCCAGTTCCGCCTGCGCGACTGGGGCATCAGCCGTCAGCGCTACTGGGGCTGCCCGATCCCGATCATCCACTGCACCACCTGCGGTGATGTGCCGGTCCCGGAAGATCAATTGCCTGTGGTACTGCCGGAAGACGTGGTACCGGACGGTGCGGGCTCGCCACTGGCGCGCATGCCCGAGTTCTACGAGTGCAGCTGCCCGAAATGCGGCCAGCCTGCCAAGCGTGAAACCGACACCATGGACACCTTCGTCGAGTCCTCGTGGTACTACGCCCGTTACGCCTCGCCGCACTATGCAGGCGGCCTGGTCGAGAAATCGGCGGCCGACCATTGGTTGCCGGTGGATCAATACATCGGCGGTATCGAACACGCGATCCTGCACCTGCTCTATGCGCGCTTCTTCCACAAGCTGATGCGCGACGAAGGCCTGGTGAGCTCCAACGAGCCGTTCAAGAACCTGCTGACCCAGGGCATGGTGATCGCCGAGACCTACTATCGTCGCGAAGCCAACGGTGCCTACACCTGGTTCAACCCGGCGGACGTCGAACTCGAGCGCGACAGCAAGGCCAAGGTCATCAGCGCCAAGCTGATCGCAGACGGCCTGCCGGTGGAAATCGGCGGCACCGAGAAGATGGCCAAGTCCAAGAACAACGGCGTCGACCCACAGTCGATGATTGACCAGTTCGGCGCAGACACCTGCCGTCTGTTCATGATGTTCGCTTCGCCGCCTGACATGAGCGCGGAATGGTCCGACTCCGGCGTAGAAGGTTCGCACCGCTTCCTCAAGCGCGTCTGGCGCCTGGCTCAAGCGCACGTCACTCAAGGCCTGCCGGGCAAACTGGACGTCGCCGGCCTGAACGACGGGCAGAAAGCCATTCGCCGTTCGATCCACCAGGCCATCAAGCAGGCCAGCCACGACGTCGGCCAGAACCACAAATTCAACACCGCCATTGCCCAGGTGATGACGCTGATGAACGTGCTGGAAAAAGCCCCGCAAGGCACCGAACAGGATCGTGCACTGATTCACGAAGGCCTGGAAACCGTGGTCCTGCTGCTGGCACCGATCACTCCGCACATCAGCCATGAGCTGTGGCATCGCCTGGGTCACGCCGGTCCGGTGATCGACGCCGGTTGGCCGGTGCTGGACGAAAGTGCCCTGGTACAGGACAGCCTGCAGTTGGTCATTCAAGTGAATGGCAAATTGCGCGGCCACATCGAAATGCCGGCCAGCGCCAGCCGCGAAGACGTCGAAGCCGCCGCACGGGCCAACGAGAACGTGTTGCGCTTTGTCGACGGCCTGACTATTCGTAAAGTGATCGTAGTGCCCGGGAAACTGGTCAATATCGTCGCCAGCTAAGTGGACCAGGCGCCAGGTCCAGCCTGGCGCCGAGTAAAACCTTTCGGGTCGCATGATCGGCCCACCTGGTTTCAAGGGGAACAACAAGATGATCAAACGCAATCTGCTGGTGATGGGCCTCGCCGTTCTGCTGAGCGCCTGCGGTTTCCAGCTGCGTGGCACCGGCACCACCGAGCTGGCGATCAAGGAACTCGACCTGAGCGCCCGTGATGCCTACGGCCCGACCGTGACCCAAATGCGTCAGGTGCTGGAAAGCAGCGGCGTCAAGCTCTACAGCGGCGCCCCTTACAAACTGGTGCTGACCGGCGAACAGGAAAGCCAGCGCATTCTCAGCTACGCCGGTGCCGGCCGCACTGGCGAGTATCAGATCAGTACCGTACTCAGCTATGACATCAATGGCCAGGGCAACTTGCCACTGTTGAGCGACAAGCTCGAAGTGCAGAAAGTCTTTATCCACGACGGCAACAACCTGGTGGGCTCCGACCAGGAAGCCAACGACGCGCGCAAGGAAATGCGTCGTGAACTGGTGCAACGCATGATGCTGCGCCTGCAGCAATTGACCCCGACTCAGCTGGAGCAGCTGCAGCAGACCGCCGAGGCCCGCGCCAGGGCTGAAGCCGCGGCATTGGAAGCGGCGCAGAAGGCTGAAGCGCAAACGCCGCGTCAGTCGCCTGTCGAACTGCCGCGCCAGTAAGCGTTGCGGGGCGCCTCGGCGCCCCGTTCGCCCTCTCCTATGAAACTCGCTCCCGCCCAACTCGCCAAGCACCTGCAAGGCACCCTCGCGCCTGTCTACATCATCAGTGGCGATGACCCATTGCTGTGTCAGGAAGCCGCCGACGCCATTCGTGCCGCCGCTCGTCAACAGGGCTTCGACGAACGCCAGGTCTTCGCCGCCGATGCCAGTTTCGATTGGGGGACGTTGTTGCAGGCTGGCGCGAGCATGTCGTTGTTCGCCGAAAAACGCCTGCTGGAATTGCGTCTGCCGTCAGGTAAACCCGGTGACAAAGGGGCTGGCGCGTTCATCGAGTACTGCTCGCGTCCGCCCGAAGACACGGTGTTGTTGATCAGCCTGCCCAAGCTGGATGGCAGCGCGCAGAAAACCAAGTGGGGCAAGGCACTGGTTGAAGGCCAGCACACCCAGTTCGTGCAAATCTGGCCGGTGGATGCCAACCAGTTGCCGAGCTGGATCCGTCAACGCCTGTCCCAGGCCGGACTGTCCGCCAGCCAGGACGCCGTGGAACTGATCGCTGCCCGGGTCGAGGGCAACTTGCTGGCTGCCGCCCAGGAAATCGAAAAACTCAAGCTGATGGCCGAGGGTGGGCAGATCAGCGTTGAAACCGTGCAAGCGGCGGTGGCCGACAGTGCGCGCTTCGATGTCTTCGGGCTGACCGATGCCATTCTCAACGGCGAAGCGGCGCATGCCCTGCGCATGCTTGAAGGATTACGCGGTGAAGGCGTCGAGCCACCGGTGATTCTCTGGGCCCTGGCCCGGGAGCTGCGCCTGTTGGCCAACCTGGCATTGCAGTACAGCCAGGGCGTGCCGCTGGACAAGGCCTTCAGCGCTGCGCGACCGCCGATCTGGGACAAACGCAAACCGCTGATGAGCAAAGCCCTGCAACGCTACTCGGCGCCACGCTGGGCACAGTTGTTGCTGGAAGCGCAGCGCATTGATGCGCAGATCAAGGGCCAGGCCGCGGGTTCACCGTGGATGAGTTTGAGTCGGTTGTCGTTGTTGATGGCGGGACAACGATTGTCGTTGCCTGCTGAGTAAGCTCGACAGACCGTCACTGCTTGAAGAGCTCGCCAGGGGTAAATCCGAACAACCCCTTGAACGCCGCAATAAACGCCGACGTCGAGTCATACCCGCAAGACAGCGCGGCGTTGGTCACGCTGTTCCCCTCCTCCAGCAAACTCAACGACGACAGCAGCCGCATCCGCTGACGCCACCCTCGAAAGCTCAACCCGGTTTCCCGCTGAAACAGGCGCATCAGGGTTTTCTCCGACGTACCCAACCGCTGCGCCCACGCCTGCAAGGTCACGTTCTGCTCAGGGCTTTCGAGCAGCTCGTTGCACAACCCCAGCAACCGCTCATGACGCGGTAACGGCAGGGAAAACGCCACCTCCGGCAGACTCGCCAACTGGTCCAGCAGCACATTCACCAACCGCGTTTCCTGGCTGTCACCCTGTGGATATTCCACCGGCAGCAGGCAAAAATGCTTGATCAGCTCCCGGGCCAGCGGCGTCACCTCGAGCACCCGGCAACGCCCGTCCGCCCATGCGCAATCCTCGCGCCGCACATAGAGGCTGCGCATTTCGGCGCGCATCGAAGTCACCACCTGGTGTTCGAGATCCGCTGGAATCCAGATGCCCCACTGCGGCGGAGCAAAGAAACTGCCCTCGGCGGTGTGTACGCCAAGAACGCCGCTGATGGCGTAGGAAAACTGCACCCAGTCGTGGCGATGAGACGGTGTCCAGGAACCCGCATTGAGGCTTTCCGCCCGGGCGAACAGCGGACGCGGCAATGCCGTCAGCGTCGGAATCGTCCGTTCGAGGGTAAGTTGTCCGTTAGTCGGCATTGAACGACCTAATGTTGCAAGATGATCAATGACTCCGACGTTAGGCCATGTCACTCATATATTCAATGTCGGTGATCCCTGTGGGAGCGGGCTTGCCCGCGATAGCGGTGTTTCAGGCAACAGAAATGCTGAATGTGCCGTCCCAATCGCGGGCAAGTCGAATCGTCGCACCGCCGCTCCCACAGGTTCGGGGTGTCACCCAAAGCATCCTTTAGCGCTCGACAATCGCGGTCACGCCCTGGCCGCCCGCGGCGCAGATCGAAATCAAGCCCCGTCCCTTGCCTGCGGCATCGAGTAACTTCGCCAGGTTGGCGACAATGCGCCCGCCGGTGGCAGCGAACGGATGCCCGGCCGCCAGAGAGCTGCCTTTGACGTTGAGCCGGCTGCGGTCGATGGCACCGAGCGGCGCAGCGAGGCCAAGGCGGGTTTGGCAATAGTGAGGATCTTCCCAGGCCTTCAAGGTGCAGAGCACCTGCGCGGCGAAGGCTTCGTGGATTTCGTAGTAATCGAAGTCCTGCAAAGTCAGGCCATTGCGCGCCAGCAAGCGCGGCACGGCATAGACCGGCGCCATCAACAGCCCTTCGGCACCGTTGACGAAATCCACCGCCGCCGCTTCGCCATCGCGCAGGTAAGCGAGGATCGGCAGGCCACGTTCCTTCGCCCATTCCTCGCTGCCCAACAGCACCAGCGACGCGCCATCGGTGAGCGGCGTGGAGTTGCCCGCGGTCAGGGTGCCCTTGGCACTTTTCTCGAATGCCGGTTTGAGCGAGGCGAGTTTTTCCAGGGTCAGGTCCGGGCGCAGGTTGTTGTCGCGAGTCAGGCCGAGGAACGGTGTCATCAGATCGTTGTGCCAGCCCTCGGTGTAGGACGCGGCCATTTTCTGGTGGCTTTCGAGGGCCAGTTGATCCTGCTCGTCCCGGGGAATATCCCAGGTCTGGGCCATCAGCTCGCAGTGTTCGCCCATGGACAGGCCGGTACGCGGTTCGCCGTTGCGCGGCAGTTCCGGGATCAGGTGCCCGGGGCGCAGTTGCAGGAAGGTTTTCAGTTTGTCGCCGGTGGTCCTGGCGCGATTGGCTTGCAGCAGAATTTTGCGCAAGCCTTCGTTGACGCCGATCGGTGCGTCGGATGTGGTGTCGACGCCACCGGCAATGCCGCACTCGATCTGGCCAAGGGCGATCTTGTTCGCCACCAGCAGCGCCGCCTCAAGCCCGGTGCCGCAGGCTTGCTGGATGTCGTAGGCCGGGGTGGTCGGTGACAGCCGCGAGCCGAGTACGCACTCGCGAGTCAGGTTGAAATCCCGGGAATGCTTGAGCACTGCCCCGGCGGCCACTTCACCGATGCGCAGGCCGTGCAGGTTGTAGCGTTCGATCAGGCCCTCGAGCGCGGCGGTGAGCATCGCCTGGTTACTGGCAGTGGCGTATGGCCCGTTGGAGCGGGCGAAAGGGATACGGTTACCGCCGATAATCGCGACGCGGCGCGGTTGAGTCATGAAAAGCTCCTGATCGAATATTTGAACGTTAACCCAATCCCTGTGGGAGCGGGCTTGCCCGCGATGGCGGTGTGTCAGTCACATCATCGTTGGATGTGCCGCCGCCATCGCGGGCAAGCCCGCTCCCACACGGTCAGCGGTGCACACAAAGGTCGGGGACAAACTATTCTGCTGTGATCAAGCGTAGGCCTAATCCCGTGGATCGAACGACTGATTGCCATTCGTGGTCCACACTTTGAACCCCAGCTGCTGGAGCGCGTTCCATGTCTGACCGCTATATCGAGTTCGCCAATTCGTCCATCGGCCATCGTCTGGTCGGGGCCCTGGGTCTGCCGACGCCGGTACGATTGGAGCGCTGGCAAGCCGGGCGGCTGCGCCCGGTCGAGGGGGCGTTGCTGATCGGCGGCGGACCGCTGGCGGAAAAAGTCAGCGCTTTCGCCAACCGCCTGACCGACGCGATTTACAGCTACGGCACCGCCCCTTCAATGGCCACGGCGTGGATTCCCGGTCATGGACCGAAACTCAAGGCCGTGGTGTTCGATGCCAGCAATCTGGTGCAGACCGACCAGCTCAAACAGCTGCGCGAATTCTTCCAGCCGCTGATGAAAAACCTTGATCACAGTGCTCATGTGGTGATCCTGGGGCGGGCACCGCAGGCCTTGAGCGACCCGTTCGCCGCCAGCACCCAGCGGGCCCTGGAAGGTTTCAGCCGGTCGCTGGCCAAGGAATTGCGCAGCGGTGGTACCTTGCAGCTGATCCATGTCGGTGAAGGTGCCGAGGATCAACTGGAAGGCCCGTTGCGGTTTTTCCTCTCGCCCAAAAGCGCTTTCGTTTCCGGACAAGTGATTGGCTTGAACGCCTGCAATACGCAGGTGACGGACTGGACTCGCCCGCTGTCAGGTCGCAAGGCTCTGGTCACCGGCGCGGCGCGCGGCATCGGCGCGGCCATCGCCGAAACCCTTGCCCGTGACGGCGCCGACGTGATCCTGCTGGACGTACCCCCGGCCAAGACCGACCTCGAGGCCCTGGCCGCCCGCCTCGGCGGGCGCGGCATCACGCTGGACATCTGCGCCGATGACGCCGCCGCGCAGCTGATCGAGCAATTGCCCGACGGCATCGACATTGTCGTGCACAACGCCGGCATCACTCGGGACAAAACCCTGGCCAACATGACCCCGGAATTCTGGGACGCGGTGCTGGCGGTCAATCTCAATGCACCGCAGGTGCTGACCAAGGCACTGCTCGACAGCGGCACCTTGCAGGACAACGGCCGGGTGATTCTGTTGGCCTCCATCAGCGGCATCGCCGGCAATCGCGGGCAAACCAACTACGCGGCGAGCAAGGCGGGGCTGATCGGCCTGGCTCAGGCCTGGGCGCCACTGTTGAAGGAGCGCGGTATCAGCATCAACGCGGTGGCGCCAGGATTCATTGAAACCCAGATGACCGCGCACCTGCCCTTCGGCCTGCGTGAAGCCGGGCGCCGCATGAGTTCCCTTGGCCAGGGGGGCCTGCCGCAAGACGTCGCCGAAGCGGTGGCCTGGCTGGCGCAACCCGGCACCGGGGCGTTCACCGGGCAAGCATTGCGCGTCTGTGGACAAAGTGTTTTGGGGGCTTAGGCATGATCATCGATTGGCACACACTCAACCGCGAACCGAGCCTGCCGGCACTCTATGCCAAGGCCGCGACGCGACGCAAAATCAGCGGCACCACGCTGCCCGATTCAGGCTTGCGCTGCTGGATCGATGTCGATCCGCAGCGCCTGGCGGGCTATCGCAAGGTCTGCGGCTTTGCCGACAACGGCTTGCTGCCACCCACCTATCCGCACATCCTGGCGTTTGCCTTGCAAATGCAATTGCTCACGGCCAAGGCGTTTCCGTTTCCGCTGCTGGGGTTGATCCACCTGAGCAACCGCATTCGCATCCTGCGGCCGATGGGCGGGGTCAATCGCGCGCGGGTCAGCGTGCAGGTGCAGAACCTGCAACCCCATGCCAAGGGGGCAACGTTCGACCTGGTGACCACCCTCGACGATCAATTGGGCGTGTTGTGGGAAGCTGAAAGTCAGATGCTGTGCCGGGGCGTAAAACTGGACGGCGAGCCTATCGAGGAAGTGCTGGCATCGACGCTGGAGCTGACGGAGGTGACCCGCTGGCACGCGCCGGCGGACATTGGCCGGCAGTACGCCAAAGTGTCGGGCGACTACAACCCGATTCACCTGAGTGCCGTCAGCGCCAGGCTGTTCAGCTTCCCGACAGCGATTGCCCATGGGCTGTGGAACAAGGCCCGGACACTGGCGGCGCTGAGTGAGCACCTGCCGGCGGCGAATGTCGAGCTTGCGGTGCAGTTCAGGAAGCCGGTGCGGTTGCCGAGCGAGGTGACATTGCTGTCCAGCGCGGCTGGATCCAGTGGCGATTTTCAGTTGATGGGTGCGGGGGATCTTGAGCATATGGTGGGGCATTGGCGGCCTGTCGCCTGATCGTCACTGCCAGCAATGTCCTTCTCCCCACAGCGGGCCTCGTCGTCGAAGGGTCTCCCGCCGACTGGCCTGGGGGGATGGCAATACGCCGCTCAAGACAATGAAACGCCGTCGGTGGTGTCTGGTCGGCCGCCTTCGCCGGCAAGCCGGTCTCGCTCCCACAGATGGTTATTTGGGTGGATAGTTGGCCAGTACCCGTCCAACCGTTTCGCGTATCGCCGCGCTGCGATCAGCGGGATTCGGTGTGCGGCTGAGCATTTGTTCATCACTGCCGCGCCACACCAGTTTGCCGTCCTTGCCATCGAGCAGGTCGATCTGGATGGTCGCCACCTTGTAGCTGACGTTGCGGGTTTCGTTGTACATCGGCCCGCCCCAGTAGCCATTCCATGGGTTGCCCCAAGCGCCGCCATAGTTGGTGGTCACCTGTTGCTGACGCTCCTCGACGATCAGGTAGGTCTGCACGCTCAAGTCGCCCCGGGTACCGGCAGCGGCCGGTCGCAAGCCGCGCTGATCGAGCTGATCGGCAACCGATTGGCGCACGCGCTGTTCAGTCAGGTCGCTCTTGATCCGCGGGTCATCGGGTCGATATTGCAGGGCGGGCTCTTTCCAGCTCCAGCTGCGATAGGCGGAGAAGTCGCGGCTGGCATCGAAGTCATGATTGACCTGGGTCGCGCAGGCGCTAAGCAGCGCGGCCAAGGTCAGTAAAGCGAGACGGCGGAACATGATATTTCTCCGGTAGAAGACATGAACCTGCGCAAGGCTTCCTGATGATGAAGCTAATTAGGAGGATACGCCGACATTGCCTTTTCCACAGCCTCCCGTATCGCGTCGGTCTGCGCGCCCTGGCTGCCCCGTTGGCTGGTTTCGGCACTGGAACTCCACACCGGTTGACCGCTTTTGGCATCGAACAGATCCACCCGCACCACCACGACTTGCTCCTGATACGTTCGAACGATCGGCACCGTGTTGTACATGCCATAACCGCTGCCATAGCGGTTGTACCCACCGTACCCGCCGCCGTAGTACCCGCCGCCATACCCATAATCATCGCGGACCTGGCGCAAGCGGGTTTCCAGACGCAGGTCGGCGCTGACAAACAGGTCCGCCGGCCGATTGTCATGCAGCGGGCGCAAGCCGCGCTGGTCCAGCGCATTGCTGACGGCTTCGGCGACTTGCGCCGAGTCCGCCCAGGCGGTACCGGGCGGCAGTCGCCCATCGAGCCAGGCCCAGCTGCGGTAGCGCCCATAGTCACGCGGTGGCGCCGGGTAGGCGCTGCGGTCGAAGGTGTTGGCCGCCTGAGGCGGTGCCGGCGGCAAGGGGTTGGATGTCGCCACATAAGGATTGCTGCCCTGACAGGCCGCCAACCCCAGACAGATCACCAGTAAACCTGAACGACTTTTCATTTCACGCTCCGATCAGACCGGCCGACAGATCCAGTGCAAGTAGCGCCCAAGCCCGGCGAAGCTTGGGTGGCGACGGTGGGCCAGCTCCATCTCCAGCAAGTCCACCAGTTCAGCGCGGGCCTGGAACTCCACCGGCATGTAGTCGTGAAAAACCCGAACCCCGCTCTGAGTTTCGACCCGCCACAGGCCCTCAAGTTGCGCCGCCAGTTCACGCGGATCAAGGGGCTGCTGCGGGGTCAGGCTCTGCTTCTCGCCAGCCATGTCGTTCTTGCGCATCTTGCGAAAGTGCCCCTTGAGCAGATTGCGGTAGATCAGCGCATCGCGGTTGTAGAAAGCCAGGGATAACCAACCTTCGGGTCGAGTCAGCTGATGCAGCACCGGCAGGATCGTGTAGGGTTCGGCAAGCCACTCCAGCACGGCGTGACACAGCACCAGGTCGTAGGGCTCGGTGAGTTGACCTGGCAGCGCCTGCCAGGGTGCCTGAATGAAGGTCGCGGTCTGCCCGGCGTCGGCGAAGCGCTGGCGGGCGCCTTCGAGCATCGGCTCGGCGGGTTCGGCAAGCGTGACCTGATGACCGCGCTGCGCCAGCCACAACGACATGTGCCCCAGGCCGGCACCGATGTCGAGTACCCGTAATGGCCGGTCCGGCAGGATCTCGGTCAGGTCCGCCTGAAGCACGGCCAGACGGATCGCGCCTTTGGCACCGCCATAGATTTTTTCGGCGAAGCGGGTCGCCAGTTGATCGAAATGACGGTCGCTCATCAGCTGAACCTCCGCTCGCTGTCGGCGAGCTTGCTGCTCACCACCTGATTCATGTCCAGCCCCAACTCGCTGCACAGCAGCAATAGATACAGCACGATATCGCCGACTTCCTGCCCGGCGTGGGCCAGTTTGTCCGCCGGCAGCTGACGCGACTGGTCTTCGGTCAGCCACTGGAAGATTTCCACCAGCTCAGACATCTCCACGCTCGCGGCCATGGCCAGGTTTTTCGGGCTGTGAAATTGCCGCCAGTCATTGCGGTCACGGATGGCGTGCAGGCGTTCGGTCAGTTCAACAAGGTTCATCGGGCTCTCCTGAAGGCGTATAGCTTCGGGGGGATGGCCGGGGATGGCAAGGGGCGTTAGCCCCCCTGTAGGAGCGAGCTTGCTCGCGAAGGGCTTGAGAGCGACACGTTTATCCAGGATGAACGCGTTATCGTTAACGTCCTTCGCGAGCAAGCTCGCTCCTACAGGGTTCCTCAACAGACAGGTATCTTTGCGTCATACTCAAACGATCCCGGCATCAGGGAACTCGCCACGGTGATCATTGGCCCAAGGCTCAACCACTTCAACAGGACGTTCACCCCATGCAGGTAGAAAGCTTTTTCGAATGGCTCGGCCAGGTACTCGGTTCGATCATCCGGTTCATCGTTGACGCCCTCAGCGGGCTGTTCAATCTGTTGAGCCATGCCGGCAGCAACTTTGTCGAAGGACTGTCCCGGGCGCTGGGCATGGACGCTTCGATCGTCAGCATCATCGCGTTGATCGTGGGGTTGATGCTGTTGTGGGCGGCGATTCGCGCCTTCATGAGCGCGTCGATCATCATGGGGATTATCTGGTTGCTGCTGGGGCTTTGGTTGTTGAGCTGGATCATCCACTAACACCACCATTCCCCCTGTAGGAGCGAGCTTGCTCGCGAAAAACGCAAGGGCAACGCGTTTATCCAGACAGCACGCGTTTTCGTTGACGTCCTTCGCGAGCAATCGAGCGTCGACCGGCTGCTCCTACAATGGATCGCGGCAGACTCCGAATGTATCGCTACAATGCCCGCTCCCCCAAGGAGCCCGCATGCCCAACCTGATCGCCGACTGGCGCGACCGCCCTACTCACCGCCGGGTCTGGGCGCTCGCCGCCCCCATGATTCTGTCGAACATTTCCGTACCGCTGGTGGCGCTGGTCGACAGTACGGTCATCGGTCACCTGCCCCACGCCCATCAGTTGGGCGCCGTCGCGGTCGGGGCCAGCCTGTATACCTTTCTCGCCTGGGCCATGGGCTTTCTGCGCATGGGCTCCACCGGCTTTGCCGCCCAGGCGGCGGGACGCGGGGATGGCGCGGCGTTGCGGCAGATTTTGTTGCAGGGCTTGCTGCTGGCCATGGGCTTGGCCATTGTCCTGGGAGCGCTGGGCGTGCCGTTGAGCGGCGTCGCGCTGCACTTCATGCAACCCTCGGCCGAACTGGATCAACTGACCCGCGAATTTTTCCACACGCGCCTGTTCGGCCTGCCGGCGGCACTGGCCAGTTATGCCCTGGTCGGCTGGTTCCTCGGCACCCAGAACGCCCGGGCGCCACTGGCGATTCTGCTGAGCACCAACCTGGTCAACATTGCCTTGAACCTGTGGTTCGTCCTCGGGCTGGAATGGGGCGTGGTCGGCGCTGCCCGCGCGTCGGTGATTGCCGAATGGACCGGCGCACTGATCGGTCTGCTGATGACCCGAAACGCCCTGCGCGCCTACCCTGGCCATATCGCCTGGGCTGCACTGGCGCTGTGGCAGAGCTGGCGACCGCTGTTGGCGGTCAACCGCGACATCTTCATCCGCAGCCTGGTCCTGCAATCGGTGTTTTTTTTCATTACCGTGCAAGGCGCGCGACTGGGCGATGCCACTGTCGCCGCCAACGCGTTACTGCTCAACGGCCTGCTGCTGACGGCCCATGCGCTCGATGGCCTGGCCCACGCCGTAGAGGCCCTTTGCGGGCACGCCATCGGCGCTCGCGACCGGGACGCCCTGCGCCGCTCGTTGGTGGTGGCCTGTGGTTGGTCGTTGCTGGCGAGTCTGGGCTTTGCCGCGCTGTTTCTGTTCGCCGGCCATCTGTTCATCGAGATGCAGACCGACATTCAAAGCGTACGCGACACCGCATTCATCTACCTGCCTTACCTCGCCGCCCTGCCGCTGATTGCGGTCTGGAGTTACCTGCTCGACGGTCTGTTCATCGGCGCCACGCGCGCCCGCGAAATGCGTAACGGCATGCTGTTGACGATGATTCTGGTATTGCCGTTCGCCTGGGCACTGCGAGGCTTGGGCAACCATGGCCTGTGGATAACGTTCCTGTGGTTCATGGCCCTGCGCAGTTTGACCCTTGGTGCTTTTGCCTGGTTTCTGCGCAAGAACGACGGCTGGTTTACAGGCCGGGCTCACTGATCCGGCGCGGCCGTGACGAACGCCGGGGTCAGTGTCAATCGGTCTGCCATCGGTCGCGCAGGTGGTCTAGCCGCTCCTGCTGGGTCAGTCCCGACAAAGGCAGCACCAGCGCAGCGCGCGGGTATTGCAAGCGCAGCCATAACCAGTCATCAAGCACCGAACGTTCGTGGAAACCCAGCGCCAGCCCTTCCTGCATATGCGCCCACAGGCTGTGGTAATCGCTCCCGGTGGAATGGCTCCAGTGCCAGGCGTGCTGTTCCAGCAGACAGGTTTGCAACTTTTCCTGTTGACCGGGGCTGAGACTTTCTTCGACAGCTAACGGGCTGACGGCAAGCCCCGGGTTGTGCAGCTGTTGCCAACCCTGACAGCCGATCGCGCGATCCGCCCAGGTTCCGCCAAACCAGTGCAACTGACTGATCGGCCCCAGCCAGCGACTCAGCTCCCGGGCGTCGCAGGCATCAAAAAAGTAACTGGCCGTGTTGGGGTTGTAGTAGTTCAACAAAGCGCGGTGATGCACGCCGACCGTGACCGTGAGCATACGGCGCATATGCGCCAGCAACGGCGACGGCGGCGCCCCGCTGAAGACCAACAGTCCACGCCAGTGTTGCGCTTCGCTGTAGCACAACTCGGCCAGCGCCGGGCATGAGCCCAGGTCGACCAGAACCGGACCCTGTTCGCGCAACGCATGCAGCTCGGTATCTTCGAACAACCAGAACCACTGCGCATGGGCAAACGTCTGCCGCAGTGTCGCCCCCGCCAGTGGCGCACCCGGCACATCCAGCAATAGCCATTGCGGGCTCGCGGCAATCATGCCGCACCGCTCCGGCCAAACCGCGTCGCCGCCCGGCAGGTGCAGAAAACCTCAGCACAATGAGTGAAACTGCCGCCACCCGGCAGCAGGCACAGCAGCATCAAGGGCTCGCCGGAGCGCAGCATTCGGAGCACGCCTTCGTCGGGCGGACAGTCGTCTGTCGCGCGGGGCTCCTCAGCCTCTTCGACAGTCTTTGGCTGGTGTAGAAAACCGGTAATCAGCGGCTGATCCGGATCGCCCTCGATAAAGCTCACCACCACCTCGGCGCCCTCATTCAGCGGCGTATCCGCTGCGCTGCCCAACTCAGTTGCCAAGGGCAGCCAACAGTGGGTAGGGATCGCGCCCTCGCCCTGGTAAAGCCAATCGAACTGCACGGCAACCGGCCTGGATGGATCAGGTCGAGACTCTTCGACATTGACGACCCAGGCCCGTTGCAGGCTGTGCATGCGAGGTTTCGTTGCGCAATGGGGCGACACCAGGGGCGCTTCCCAGTGAATCGCGCGGATCTGATTGCTGTAGGGGGCCAGGGGATCCTGGCTCCCCTGATGTTCAATATGGGTCAACAGCCACAGTTGATTCCAGTTGGCGGTCGGATGGCCGGATAGCGACATCAGTTGACCACTGCGCAGCGTCGCCAGGTCCGTACGGCCTTGGGCACTCTGCGCGGTTCGTTGCCCCTGAAGCTGAAACTGCCGCACGGCCGGTTGCTCGCTGTCGACGCGAAAATCCGCCAGTTCGCCCAAGCGAAAATGCGCCTGGCCATCACCAAAGACCACGCAGTGCCCGTCTGCCTGGTGCGCGAAATGGTAGTTAAGCCGCTCCTGAGCGCACAGGCGCTGGAGAAACTGCAGGTCCGATTCCCGGTACTGGGTACAGAAATCACGGGGCGGGTAATCGCCGCTCAGCTCGAAGCGCCGATCCTTGTCGGCAATGCCATGTTCCCTGAGTACTTGACTGAGGATCTGCGGCACCGAGCAGGCATTGAAGATTCGCTGGCTGAAGCGCTGGGAAAGGCAGGCCAGCTTCGGCCCCAGCCGCACGCGGCAGAGCCGGGCAGTCGGACCCTGGTCATGCTGGACGAGTTCGTGCAGTTGTCCATGAATCGCATGTCCCGCCGGCCCGAAGTGCAGAGAGACCGGTTGGTACAGCAGGCTGGCAAGGTCGAGCGTCGGGTCATCTATCAGCAGGTCCACATCGAACACAAAAGGCTCGCTGATGGCTTCTCTACCGGCAAAGGCCAAGACTTCGAAGGCGTCGGACATACCTGCTACGTCCAGACGAAATGAAGGCTCGTTGACTGGATCGAACATCGGCGATTCTCTACAGGAGGGGCGGCCGGGGATTCTCGCCGAGAGACATGGCCGAGTAGAGTGCCGAAATACAACTTAGGAAATGGCCTACGCGAAAAGAGGACCGAATGGCTTTAATAGCCGAAAGCGGGGAAATTTCCTTTGAAAATGGAGAAACGTCCTACCAGGTCATCCGAAACTTCTGCTGTGCGCGGAACATTTTCAGACAACCTGGTGAGAACGACGACTTACCTCAAGAGGACAGGTAAGACGAACGGGTCAGACCCAGTCGCAGTGCGTCGAGGAACTGAGTGCGCTCGGCGGCAGTGATGCGGGCGCTGGCGCACTTGTCGCGGTAGTGGGTCATCAACTCTTCCGGCGACAAGTGCACGTAACGCAGCATGTCTTCGATGGTGTCGTGGGTTTCGATACCCGCGTGGTACACGCTGCCGTCGGCATTCTGGTAGATGTTCACCGAGTCGGTGTCACCGAACAGGTTGTGCATGTCGCCGAGAATTTCCTGATAGGCGCCCACCAGGAAGATACCCAGCAGGTAGTCTTCGCCTTCGTTCAAACCGTGAACCGGCAGGCTGGTCTCGATGCTCTGCTCGTCGACGTATTGCTTGATCTTGCCGTCGGAGTCGCAGGTCAGATCCTGCAGCACCGCCCGACGCAGAGGCTCTTCGTCGAGACGATGTAACGGCAGGATCGGCAACACCTGGCCGATGGCCCAGGTGTCCGGCAGGCTTTGGAAGACCGAGAAGTTGCAGATGTACTTGTCGGCCAGCTTGTCGTTGAGTTCGTCGAGCACCTGGCGGTGCGAACGCTGACGGGCCTTCAGCGAGTTGTGCAGGCGGCGGCACACGGCGAAGTAGCATTGCTCGGCCAGAGCTTTCTCGGCCAGGGTCAGCTTGCCGTCAGCGTACTGGGTGGCCACGTCGCTCATGTAGTGCGTGGCGCGCCAGTAGGTTTCGGTGACCATCTCGATGTCGGTCGGACCCAGCAGGTCAACCAGCCACTGCACGGTTTCCGGCAGCGCTTCCTTGTTCTCGATCTGCGGCACGTCGTCGTTGTGTTTCTCGACGTCGGTCACCTGCACCACCAGCATGGCGTGGTGTGCGGTCAGGGAACGGCCGCTCTCGGAGAAGATGTTCGGGTGTGGCAGGCTTTGCGCGTCGCAGAATTCCTTGAGCATCCCGACCACGACACCGGCGTAATCGTCCATGTCGTAGTTGATCGAGCTGGCGTTGCGCGAGTGGGTACCGTCGTAGTCCACGCCCAAACCGCCGCCGACGTCGATGTGGTCAACCGGCAGGCCGAGGTTGCGCAGTTCGCCGTAGTAGCGAATCGCCTCCTTGAAGCCGTGCTGGTAGTCCGCCAGGTTGGCGATCTGCGAACCCATGTGGAAGTGCAGCAGGCGAATGCCCTGATCCAGGCCGGCAGCGCGGAAACGCTCGACCACCGATAGCAATTGCGCCGCCGACAGACCGAACTTGGACTTCTCGCCACCGGTATCTGCCCATTTGGACGACGCCAGGGATGACAGGCGCACGCGCAGACCGACCTGAGGCTTGACCTTCAGCGAGGCGGCTTCTTCGATCACCAGGGCAACTTCGGATTCTTTCTCGATCACGATGAACACGTTGTGGCCAAGTTTCTGACCGATCAGCGCCAGACGGATGAACTCGCGATCCTTGTAACCGTTGCAAACGATGGTGCCACCCTTCGGCGCCAGGGCCAGTACGGCCAGCAGCTCCGGCTTGGAGCCGGCTTCCAGGCCGATGGACACGTCTTGGGTCGCGATGATGTTCTCGATCACCGCTTCCTGCTGGTTCACTTTGATCGGGTACAGCGCGGTGTATTTGCTCTGGTACTCCAGGCGTTCGATATTGGCGTCGAAGGCGCCGGTCAGCTGACGCACGCGGTCTTGCAGAATGTCAGGGAAACGCACCAGCAACGGCAAGGACAGGCCGCTTTGGCGCAGCTGGTCGACTTGCTCGAACAGGTCGATAGGCGAACTGGCGGGACCGTTCGGACGAACTTCGACGCGACCGGCGTCATTGATCGCGAAATACCCGGCCCCCCAATGGCGAATCCCGTAAACACTGCGGCTGTCCGCAACTGTCCATTGGCTGCCATCGTCTTTGCGTGTGCGTCTTACGGACATTGAAGTCCCCTATAAAGAAGTCATAGAGCGTCGCCTGGGTTCAGGCTGGCGCAGTCTAAAGAATGAAAATGACGGTTCGTCAACGAGGGGATAGACCTCGCTGACCGCAGTGAGTTTAGAAACCGGTCAGAACAGGCTCTGTGAAAACCATGTAGACGATGCCAGGCCTGCTGTCAGGACCGGATCTAGCCGAGGGTGGTTTTCACAGAAGCTGCTAGCCGCCGGACTTCTTCGCCTTGAAACCGTGTTTGATCAACTCGGCCAAGAGTAGCTCGACATGATCGCCCTGGATTTCAATGATTCCGTCTTTCAATGCCCCGCCGGTCCCGCAACGTTTCTTCAACGTGGTCGCCAGGTCCTTGAGCGCGTCTTCGGCCAACGGCACGCCGGTGATGGTGGTCACCGTCTTGCCGCCACGCCCCTTGCTTTCGCGACGCACGCGAGCGATGCCGTCGCCGGCCGGGATAACGGTCTGTTTGCAGATGCAGGCATCCACCGGTTTACTGCAATCCGGGCAATGACGACCTGCGTCGGTGGAAAATACCAGGCCACCAAGGGCGGCGAAGGATGCGGCTTTTTTGGCCACCGGCAATCCTCTTGGGAGGACAAAGACTGGTCGCGGCGGGTGTGCCATCGACCGCGAAGCCCCACTCAGGCAGGGGCAGCGCTACTGAAACGGTACAATCCTGTAGGAGCGAAGCTTGCTCGCGAAGAACGCAAGGACGATGCGGACAATCTGAATGCACGCGTTATCGTTAACGTCCTTCGCGAGCAAGCTTCGCTCCTACAGAAGAGCAATACCGGTTCAGTTTGAAAAGGTCGCGCAGTGTAACGGCAAAAAGCCGACTTGCTAAGAGCCAATCGGCGCCAATTTATGCCGCTTATGCGACGTCCGGCCCACGAGCCCGAAGATAGCGCTGCAAGGCCGCCAGAGAGTCCGGGCAGTAAGGCTTTTGCTGGATTTCCAGCATGACCTGATCGATGGGCATGAAGCGCGCTTCGAGCACTTCTTCCGGTTGCAGGATCAAGGGGCCATCCCACACCGCCGAAAAGGCTGAACACCAGAGCCGATTGCCAGTGTCCTCGAAGTAAAAGTGGTCATGAGCAATCAGCTCCACGCCGCTCACCCCAAGCTCTTCTTCCAGCTCGCGGGCCGCCGATTCGGCGTAAGTCTCGGTGGCCAGTACCATGCCACCGGCCGCCACGTCCCAGTAGCCCGGATAAATCGCTTTGCTCAACGTGCGCCGATGCACGCAGAGTTCACCGGCGCAGTTGAACAGCATGATGTAAGTGCCGCGCCCGATCAGGCCGCGCTCGCGCAAGTCGGAACGGACCAGGGCGCCGAGCAGGTTGTCCTGCTCGTCGACCCAGGCGATCTGTTCGGCATCCGAGGCCGCTCGATGGGCGGCCTCGCGCAGGCTATCGATGGAGCTATCGACCATGACTCAGCCCTGATTGAGCAACTGACGCAAATCAATGACTGCGGCGTTGGCCCGGGAGATGTAGTTGGCCATGACCAGCGAGTGATTGGCCAGCACCCCGAAGCCGCTGCCGTTAAGGATCATCGGGCTCCAGACCGGTTCCTGCGAGGCTTCCAGCTCACGAATGATCTGGCGCACGCTGACCGTGGCGTTCTTCTTGGCCAGCACATCGGCGAAGTCGACTTCGATGGCGCGCAGCAGATGGGACAGCGCCCAGGCCTGGCCACGGGCTTCGTAGAACACGTTGTCGATCTGCATCCACGGGGTTTCGACGATTTCTTCGTCGACCTGCGGTACCTGACCTGGCGCGACGACTTCGGTTTTCAACGCGGTATTGAGCTTGACGCGGCCAACGCTGGCCGACAGCCGTTGCGACAACGAACCCAGGCGGGTGCCGACATCGCCCAGCCAGTTGTTCAGGTTGTCGGCACGCGCATAAAACAATGCGCTTTTCTGACTCGGGTCGGACAAGCGCGCCTGATAACGGCTCAGGGACTTGATCCCTTCCTGATATTCAGACTCACTGGAGGGCAGCACCCAGCTTCTATTGTCGAAGTTGAAACGCGGCTCGGCCTTGGCCAGGTCAGCGTCTTCGGTGGACTGCGACTGGGAGCGGGCGAAGTCCTTGCGCAGCGCACGGCTCAGGTCACGGACCTGGACCAGCACGCCATACTCCCAGCTCGGCGTGTTATCCATCCACAGGCCCGGCGGGAAACGGTCGTTCGAAATATAACCGCCCGGTTTGGTCAGCAAGGTATCGGCGACGGTCTTGAGCGTTTCCACCGTGGTATAGCCGATGACCATCTGCTTGCCTTCTTTCTCGGCAGCCACCTGGGCGTTCTGTTGAACCGGGAACAGCGCGGGTTCCTGGCTCCAGTACCAGCCCAGCGCAATCACCACCAGCAGGTAAAGGCCGATCAGGGTGGCCAGCGCCCGGCTGAACAACAGGCCGCCAACATAACTGCGGGTGGCCGATTTCGGTTCAGCGGCACGTTCAGGCGCGCTGCCCGCGCGGTTCTTCCAGTCCAGCATGGCGATATCCTTTCAATCACTTGAGTTCATCGGTTCGACCACAACCCTACGCCATCGTGCCTCGTTTGCCGCGCATTAAATCCGGTGCAAGGGACGAGCCGCGCAACGGGCGCGATCGAGCGGCCACTATAAATGAAGCACAGCCGCGAGCCTATCGGGCCAGTCGGTCAGCAACTGAATGAGGTCGCTTTGCTGATTATTGACGTGCGACACTCATGCACATGAAAAGTGGTGCTAGCATAGCGCCACCAGTCGACCTCAGCATGCACCCTCACTAGTAGTCAGGATATGACCGAGCCAGAAGACCCCAGCCGTGAGCGCCTCAAGCACCACTTTGCCCAGCGGGTGATTCATCAGGCACGTCAAATTCTTGAAATATGGCAGCGCCTGCAACACAGCGAGTGGTCCAACACCGACTTATCGGAACTGAGCGAGGCCAACCTGCGTCTGCTGCGTTTCGCCGAGCGTTTCGAACAACCGGAACACACCCGGCTGGCGCACCACATCGGCCAGTCGCTGCAGGCGGTCGACGCCAACCGCGGACGCCTGAACAGCGATCTGATCAATGACCTCAATCGCTTGATGCAGCACTTGTCGCGCACCGGCCTGCGCCATGGCGATCAGCTCGAACAAACCTACCTGCCGCCGTTGCGCAAGCCAATCTATGTGATGTTGCAGGATCACAACCGCGCCGAGCGTCTGGCCAAGCAGCTGGAGTTTTTCGGGCTCAGCGCCCAATCCCTGGACAGCGTGGCGGCGTTTCGCTCGTCGATGGTCGAGCGCTTGCCCGCGGCGATCGTCATGGACGTGGACTTCAGTGGTGCCGGCATCGGCCTGAAACTGGCCGCCGAAGCCCAGATCGGGCTGGACGAACCGTTACCGCTGCTGTTTTTCAGCCTGCAGGAAACCGACACGCCTACCCGCCTCGCCGCGGTGCGCGCCGGTGGCCAGGAGTTCCTGACCGGTACGCTCGAGGCGTCGAGCCTGCTGGAGAAAATCGAAGTCCTGACCTGCGTCGCCCAGTACGAACCTTATAAAGTGCTGATCATCGATGACTCCCGCGCCCAGGCACTGCATACCGAACGCTTGCTCAACAGCGCCGGGATCGTCACCCGGACGCTGATCGAGCCGATTCAGGCGATGGCCGAGCTGGCAGACTTCCAACCGGACCTGATCATCCTCGACATGTATATGCCGGCCTGCACCGGGACCGAACTGGCCAAGGTGATCCGCCACAATGATCGTTACGTCAGCGTGCCGATCATTTACCTGTCCGCCGAAGACGATCTGGACAAGCAACTCGACGCCATGAGCGAGGGCGGTGACGATTTTCTGACCAAACCGATCAAGCCCCGACACCTGATCACCACCGTGCGTAATCGTGCGGCGCGGGCGCGCAACCTCAAGGCGCGGATGGTTCGCGACAGCCTCACCGGCCTCTACAACCACACCCACATCCTGCAATTGCTCGAAGACTGCAGCTTCCGCGCCCGCCGTGAAAGCAAGCCCCTGAGCTTTGCAATGCTCGACATCGACCACTTCAAACGGGTCAACGACAGCCACGGTCACCCCATGGGCGACCGTGTGATCAAAAGCCTGGCACTGTTCCTCAAGCAACGCTTGCGCAAGACCGACTTCATCGGCCGCTATGGGGGTGAAGAGTTCGCCATCGTCATGCCGGACACCGACCTCGAATCGGCTTACAAAGTGCTTGAAGAAATCCGTCAGCGTTTTGCCGAAATTCATTACCCGGCCCAGCCCCAGGACCTGCGGTGCACCTTCAGTGCCGGAGTAGCCGAGCTGGATGAAAATTCCGACGGCCTGATGATAGCGAGCCAGGCTGACGAGGCGCTGTACCGCGCCAAACATGCCGGACGCAACTGCGTACAGGCAGCGCGAACATAAAAGCAAAGTGCCACCTTTTCAGCGGAATCGACCGACCGGTCATAACCCTGTAATACAAACGCAATAACTTCAGGCACTTACGATTCTGCCGTTGGTAGTCCCGCGATGCGCCTGAAGTTGCTGACCAATCTCAATACCCTCCTGTTAGTCGCCGTGTGCGTGGCTCTTGGCGCCACCCTGTGGTGGTCGCAAAAGGCCCTGGAACGCCCCTATCTATTGATGGAGCGCTACCTGGGCCTGTCCCGGCAATTTCAGGATGACGTCGCGCGCAACATCGAGGATTACCTTGCCAGCGGTGATGCGCTGCGCCTGAGCAGCGCCAGCCAGGCCATCGACCGCCTGCAACAGGAACTGGGTGACTTGCCGCCGGCACTGGCCGATACCTTGCGCCCGAGCCTGTCGAATCTGGAGGAATTCAGCAAAACCGACCTGTTGGCTGCCGGTAAGCTCGCGGGCGATCCACAGGCGCTGCTGCTGCAAGCCGAACGCGAATTGGCGGCCAGCCTTGATCAGCTCAGCCAGTACGCCAGCGTTAATGCGGCTTACCTGACGCCATTACTCGCCGCGTCCCGGCACTTGGGCAAACTGTCGCTGGCCCGGGACAAGCTGGTCAGCAGCGGTCGCAGCGAACTGGCCGCCGATGTCGAGCGCGAAGTCGGCAACCTGCGCATTCAAGCCGAACAACTGGAGGCCTTGCCACTGCTGGGCATCACCAACAACAGTCAATCGAACACCGATGATTTCGCCGCCATGATGGGCCTGGAGAACACCGAGAAAGCGGTCGCCGAAGACGCGGGTGTCGGCCTCAAGCGTGAACTCAATAACCTGTTGACCCGCTATCCTTCGGAACTTGCCCGCACCCGCGAACAGATTCGCCAACGCGCCGACCTCAGCGCCGCCACTCACCTGAAAATCGCCGCCGTGCAGCAGGCCATCGCCGGGCTGGAACCGGTGGTCCGCGCCCAGCACGGGCAGATCCAGAGCGAAGTGCGACTGATGCAGGGGCTAATGATCGGCCTGATTCTGCTGATCGCGCTGCTGATCGATACCCTGCAACGGCGCCTCGCCCGGACCCTGACCAATCTGGCGCCGGCCCTGTCGACCTGGGCCGAGGGCGACTTCAGCCAGGACATTGAATTGGGCAAGACCAATCGCGAATTGCATGACATTCAAGCCTCGCTCAATCGCCTGCGGGCTTATCTGGTGGATCTGGTGGGCACCATTCGCCTCAACGCCGAGCAGGTCGCGGGCAGCAGCCGCACCTTGGCGGAGTTGAGCAACGACCTGCACAGCGGCGCCGAGCATCAGGCCGGCGATACCGCGATGATCCGCGATTCCCTCGGTGAACTGGAGGCGACCATCCAACAAGTGGCCGGCGATGCCAGCCAGGCCGCCGACGCCAGTCGACATGCCGGACTGGCGGTGGAGCACGGGCAGAAAGTCATCGGCCTCAGCCTCACCGGGCTGCATGAATTGGTGGGTGAAGTGCAGGGCAACGCGCAGATGATCGAACACCTGGCCGAGGAATCGGCCACCATCGGTGGCGTGCTGACAGTGATCCGCTCGATTGCCGACCAGACCAACCTGCTGGCCCTTAACGCCGCCATCGAAGCGGCCCGTGCCGGAGAAATGGGTCGTGGGTTTGCGGTGGTGGCCGAAGAGGTTCGCTCGCTGGCGCAACGCACTGCCCGGGCGACCGCAGAGATTCAAACACTAATCGCCGGCCTGCAAACCGCCGCGCGGCAATCGGTGGAAGGTATGCGCGCCCAGGTCGAACACGCCGAAGCCACCGCCAATCAGGCGCAAGCAGCTGACGGCGCGCTGGATAAAATCGTCGGGGCGATCCAGACCATTTCCGACACCGCCGTGCGCATCGCCGACGTCACCGCCCAGCAGAGCGGCGCCGTCAGCGAAATCCGCGATCACAGTGAGCGGATTCACCAGTTGGGTGGGGATAACTTGCTGCGCATTGGCCAGGGGCGTGAGCAAGGGGAGCGTTTGTTGGTGTTGGGTGGGCGGCTGCATACCGCCGTTCAGGCCTTCCGCGTCTGACAAACCGCCCCATACCTGTAGGAACGAGGCTTGCCCGCGAAGAACGATAACGCGGTCTGCTTGAAAGACCGCGTCGCCTGATTCGCGGGCAAGCCTCGCTCCTACGGGTACGGGGCAATCTGCGCGACTGTCCGCTATCATGCCCTCACTTTCCACACGCGAGACTGTCATGCGCCGTTTGCTTTGCCTGCTGTTTTTTGTGCTCGCCCTGCCGGCCTCCGCCGCCGGTTTGCTGGAGAGTCGGCCCAGTTCCACCCTGGGCTCGATCAACAACAGCGCCGACTTCCTGCCGGTACGCGAAGCCTTTCAGCTGAGCCTGGCAGACAGCACGCCGCAGTCGATCAAACTGCGTTTTGTCGCCACCGAGGGTTACTACCTCTACCGGCATCGCTTCCAGTTTCGCGCCGAACCCGCCGATGTCGGCCTCGGCGCAGCGCAACTGCCCCAGGGCGAACAGAAGCACGATGAGTATTTCGGCGATGTCGAGGTCTACCACGGCATTCTCGAGGTAGAGGTGCCGCGCACCGATCAACGCGCCTTCACCCTGGCCGTCACCTATCAGGGCTGCGCCGATAAAGGCCTGTGCTATCCGCCCGAGACCGAGCGCCTGGACATAGAGGGCGTCGCCGGCGCCACGAGCTGGGGCTGGCGGGAGCTCGCCCTGTTCTTCCTCGCCGGTGTGGGCCTGACGTTCACGCCCTGCGTACTGCCCATGCTGCCGATCCTTTCCGGCGTGGTGTTGCGCGGCCAGGTCGGCGGTTTACGCGGCTTCAGCCTGTCGCTGGCCTACGTGTTGCCAATGGCCATCTGTTTCGCCCTGCTCGGCGCGTTGATGGGCATGTTTGGCGCGCAGCTCAATCTCCAGGCGCGTCTGCAATCGGCCTGGGTGCTGGTGCCGTTTGCGACGTTCTTTGCGCTGTTTGCCCTGGCCATGTTCGGGGTCTTCGAACTCAAGCTGCCGCACGCCATCAGCAGTCGACTCGACCGAATCGCCGGCCGCACCGAAGGCGGCTCGCTGTGGGGCGCGGCGGTGCTTGGCGTAGTCTCCAGCCTGCTGGTCTCGCCTTGCGTATCGGCACCACTGGCCGGTGCGCTGCTGTACATCAGTGCCAGCGGCGATGCACTCGGCGGCGGCTTGAAACTGCTCATGCTTGGCCTCGGCATGGGCGCACCGTTAGTGCTGGTGGCTACCGGAGGCGCTGCCTGGCTGCCGAAAAGCGGGCCATGGCTGATCTATGTAAAAAACGCGATCGGGGTTTTGTTGCTGGGGTTGGCGATAGGCCTGCTCAGTCGGGTATTGCCGGGCCAGATCACTTTGCTGCTGATCGGTTTGCTCGCCGGCGGTGTCGGTTTGTTCATGGGCGCGCTGGAGTTCGTCTACAAACCGCCTCGAAAACGCCTGGGCCAATTACTCGGGATGTTCCTGCTGTTTTACGCGCTGGCCTGCTGGTACGGCGCATTCAGTGGCCAGACCGATCCGCTCAATCCGATCGGCCAGCCGCACATTGTCACGAACACTGAGCAAGCGCAGGACAGCAGCGCCTGGCAAACCATCAGCACCCCGGCAGAGCTCGATCGCGTGCTCGCCGACGCCAGATCCTCCGGCATCCCGTTGCTGCTGGACTGGTACGCCGACTGGTGCATCAGTTGCAAAGTCATCGAACACCAAGTGCTCAACGATGCCACGGTCATGGAACGGCTCAAGGGCTATCGATTGATTCGCTTCGACATCACCGAAAGTAATGCCGAACAACGTGCCCTGCTCGACCGCTACAAACTGTTCGGCCCGCCGGCGCTGATGTTTTTCGGCAAAGACGGCACCGAACAGGCCGATGTGCGGGTGATCGGCGAGATCAACGCAGCGGACTTCGCCGAACGTGTTACAAAAGCAAATGACCGTACTTAATCGCCCGGTCATTTATTTCGCGCAAACATCGGCCATCGTGCGGGCTATTGCATAGAACTGGACAGTCACAAAGGCTTTGCGGCATAGTCGCCGGGTTCTGACAATTGCACACAGATCACAAGGAACAGCAGATGGCGACGCTATTGGTTCTGCACGGACCCAACCTGAACATGCTCGGCACCCGTGAACCGGGCACCTACGGCGCTACGACACTGGCGCAGATCAACCAGGACCTGGAACGCCGTGCCCGTGAAGCCGGCCACCATTTGCTGCACCTGCAAAGCAACGCCGAGTACGAATTGATCGACCGCATCCACGCTGCCCGCAGCGAGGGTGTGGACTTCATTCTGATCAACCCGGCAGCTTTTACGCACACCAGTGTCGCATTACGTGACGCGCTGCTGGCGGTGAGCATCCCATTCATCGAAGTGCATTTGTCTAACGTGCACAAACGCGAACCTTTCCGCCATCACTCTTACTTCTCCGATGTAGCGGTGGGAGTGATCTGCGGCCTTGGCGCCAGCGGTTATCGACTGGCCCTGGAGGCCGCCCTGGAACAGCTTGAAAGACAGGCAACGGCTTGAACAACAAGCGTTATACGCCCCTGACCGACCCTTGGGAGTTGATGATTCATGGATATCCGTAAAGTTAAGAAACTGATCGAATTGCTGGAAGAGTCCGGCATCGACGAGCTTGAGATCAAGGAAGGCGAAGAGTCCGTACGCATCAGCCGCCACAGCAAGACTCCGGCTCAGCAGTATTACGCACCCGCTCCAATGCATGCTCCGGCGCCTGCGCCTGTTGCTGCTGCTCCGGTTGCCGCTGCAGCACCTGCTGCTCCGGCCGCGCCAGTGCTGAACGGCACCGTTGCCCGTTCGCCTATGGTCGGCACCTTCTATCGCAAGTCTTCGCCAAGCTCGCCGTCCTTCGTTGAAGTCGGCCAGACCGTGAAGAAAGGCGACACCCTGTGCATTGTTGAAGCCATGAAGATGATGAACCACATCGAAGCTGAAACCAGCGGTGTGATCGAATCCATCCTCGTCGAAGACGGCCAGCCGGTTGAGTACGACCAACCGCTGTTCACCATCGTTTGAACCGCGGAGAGCCTTTGATGACTGCGAAGTTGGAAAAAGTTCTGATCGCCAACCGCGGTGAGATCGCCCTGCGGATCCTGCGCGCCTGCAAAGAAATGGGCATCAAGACTGTCGCCGTTTACTCCAAGGCCGACAAGGAACTGATGCACCTGGGCCTGGCAGACGAATCCGTCTGCATCGGTCCGGCATCGGCCGCTCATTCTTACCTGCACATTCCGGCAATCATCGCCGCGGCTGAAGTGACCGGCGCTACCGCCATTCACCCAGGCTACGGCTTCCTTGCGGAAAACGCCGACTTCGCCGAACAGGTGGAAAACTCCGGCTTCGCCTTCATCGGCCCGAAAGCCGACACCATTCGCCTGATGGGCGACAAGGTATCGGCCAAGCACGCCATGATCGCTGCGGGCGTTCCAACCGTTCCGGGTTCCGACGGCCCGCTGCCTGAAGACGAAGAAACCGCGCTGCGCATCGGTCGCGAAGTCGGTTACCCGGTGATCATCAAAGCCGCTGGCGGCGGTGGTGGTCGCGGCATGCGCGTCGTGCATAAAGAAGAAGACCTGATCTCCTTCGCAAAACTGACCCGCACCGAAGCAGGCGCGGCGTTCGGCAACCCGATGGTCTACCTGGAAAAATTCCTGACCAACCCACGTCACGTGGAAGTCCAGGTGCTGTCCGACGGCCAGGGCCAAGCCATCCATCTGGGCGACCGCGATTGCTCGCTGCAACGTCGTCACCAGAAGGTTCTGGAAGAAGCGCCGGCACCGGGCATCGACGAGAAAGCACGCGCTGAAGTCCTCGCTCGCTGCGTCAAGGCCTGCATCGACATCAACTACCGTGGCGCGGGTACTTTCGAGTTCCTGTACGAGAACGGCGCGTTCTATTTCATCGAAATGAACACCCGCGTTCAGGTTGAGCACCCGGTTTCGGAAATGGTCACCGGCATCGACATCGTCAAGGAGATGCTCAGCATCGCCGCTGGCAACAAGCTGTCGTACACCCAGGAGGACGTGGTCATCCGCGGTCACGCGCTGGAATGCCGAATCAACGCCGAAGACCCGAAAACCTTCATGCCGAGCCCAGGCACGGTCAAGCATTTCCACGCGCCAGGCGGCAACGGCGTTCGCGTCGATTCGCACCTGTACAGTGGTTATGCGGTTCCGCCGAACTACGATTCGCTGATCGGCAAGCTGATCACCTACGGCGCAACCCGTGACGAAGCGTTGGCGCGCATGCGCAATGCGCTGGACGAAATCGTTGTCGACGGGATCAAGACCAACATCCCGCTGCACCGCGACCTGGTCCGTGATGAAGGCTTCTGCAAAGGCGGGATCAACATCCACTACCTGGAACACAAGCTGGCTGGCGAAAAGCATTAAGCTTTAGCCCGAACAACAAAGCCGCCTTCGGGCGGCTTTGTTGTTTCTGGACATTTCATCAATTTGCAATCCTGCACGGTCCCTGTGGGAGCGGGCTTGCCCGCGAAGGCAGACTGTCTGTCATATTGTGGTTGGATTTGCCGACGCCTTCGCGGGCAAGCCCGCTCCCACAAGTACAGTGGACTCCCACAAAACCTGCGCGCTCGCGTAAACTTGCGCGCTTCTAGCAGCCCGCCAGGCTGCAATCAATATTTTTCAAAGGTGCCCGCCATGCCTTGGCTGCAAGTCCGTCTCGCCATCAGCCCAGAACAAGCCGAAACCTACGAAGACGCGTTCCTCGAAGTGGGCGCCGTGTCGGTGACCTTCATGGACGCCGAAGACCAGCCGATCTTCGAACCGGAACTCAACACCACGCCATTGTGGTCGCACACGCACCTGCTGGCCCTGTTCGAAGACGGCACCGAAGCCGCCAGCGTGCTGGCTCATCTGGAATTGCTGACCGGCAGCCCGCTGCCCGAGCATCACAGCGAAATCATCGAAGACCAGGACTGGGAGCGCAGCTGGATGGACGGTTTCCAGCCGATGCGTTTCGGTCAGCGCCTGTGGATCGTCCCGAGCTGGCACGCCGCGCCGGAACCCGACGCCGTCAATCTGCTGCTGGACCCGGGCCTGGCGTTCGGCACCGGCACACACCCGACCACCGCGCTGTGCCTGGAATGGCTCGACGGTCAGGACCTCAAGGATTGCAACGTGCTGGACTTCGGTTGCGGCTCGGGGATTCTCGCCATTGCCGCCCTGCTGCTGGGCGCCAGGGAAGCCGTCGGCACCGACATCGACGTGCAAGCGCTGGAAGCCTCCCGCGATAACGCCGGGCGCAACAACATTGCCGAAGCGCTGTTCCCGCTGTATCTGCCGCAAGATCTGCCGCAAGTGCAGGCCGACGTACTGGTGGCCAATATCCTCGCCGGCCCGCTGGTTGCCCTGGCGCCGCAACTGTCCAGCCTGGTCAAGCCCGGTGGGCGCCTGGCGCTGTCGGGCATCCTCGCCGAGCAAGGTGAAGACGTGGCTAACGCCTACGCCCGGGACTTCGACCTGGACCCGATCGCCAATCGCGATGGTTGGGTGCGCATTACCGGCCGTCGGCGCTAGAATGAGCCTCTGCATAAACCGGACCGCCGCATGACCGACAGTTTCGTCACTCAGTGCCCGCATTGCCAAACCAGCTTCCGCGTCAGCCATTCTCAATTGAGTGTCGCCCGCGGAGTGGTTCGTTGCGGCTCGTGCCTGCAGGTGTTCAACGCCGCCAAGCAGTTGCTGGAGCAACGGGCCGGCAAAGAAGCGGTCGCGCCGGTGGCCCCGGCAATCATCGAGACGCCACCGCCGCGGGTCATCAGCCGCAAGCAGTGGAGCGCCGCCGAGCTCGATCTGGACAGCCTCGACCTGGACGAAGAACTCGCCCGGCTCGAACAGCGGGAAATCCAGCCGACCACGGAGTTTGTGCGGCACCGCGAAGACAGCCTGAGCGCGCGCCGGGATACTGCCGAGCACGACGAAGCTCAGTGGTCCGACAGTCTGTTCAGCGAATCGGCCGCCGATCGCGCCCAAGCGGTCGAAGCCGACCAACGGGAAACGCAGCCAGAACCGGGCAAGCACTCGCGCACCGAACCTTCGTTCTCGCTGGAACCGGTTGATCTGGACGACGAGCCCCAGGTGCCGCAACTGCGCCTGAATGATCCGCTCGACATGCCCCTGCGCCATGATCGTCTGTCGGCAACCGATGCACCTGACGACGACCTGCCCCCGATTGCCCCCCTGCGCAAACGACACGAACGCAGCGAGTCGACCGAACGTGTCGACGCCTTGCAGGACCTGACCGACGATCCGCTGCAACTGGATTGGCAGAAACGTCGCTCCCCCCGGGGCCGCCGGCTTTTCTGGCTGCTGCTGGTCCTGTTTGGTGCTGCCGCCCTCGCCGGCCAATACATTGCCTACCACTTCGATGAGCTGGCGCGCCAGGACCAGTACCGGCCGTGGTTCCAGCAGGTATGCCCGCAAATCGGCTGCACCGTGCCATCCAAAGTCGACATCGCAAAAATCAAGAGCAGCAACCTGGTGGTGCGCAGCCATCCGGATTTCAGCGGTGCACTGGTGGTCGACGCGATCATCTACAACCGCGCACCCTTCTCCCAGCCGTTCCCGCTGCTGGAGTTGCGCTTTGCCGACCTCAACGGTCACCTGATCGCCAGCCGGCGCTTCAAGCCGGGCGAGTACCTTAACGGTGATCTCGAAGGCCTGCTGGAAATGCCTCCGCAGACGCCGATCCACATCGCGCTGGATATTCTCGATCCTGGCCCCAAAGCAGTGAACTACAGCCTGAGCTTCCACTCGCCCGAGTGAAACGGTTCAGTGTTACGGCTTTGACGGCATATTTCTGACTTTGACCGCTCGTACCAAACCGCTGGCAATAACAGAATCGCTGTTCAGATTTTGTTCAATTCAGCCTTTATCCAGTCATCGAGAGCGGGTATCATGCCAACCCTTTTTCGAAGTCTCATGATCCGGCCCCACAACAGGGAAGCCCTATGTCGGCGGTACGCATCGGTCCATACACATTACACAACGGCTTGATTCTCGCCCCGATGGCGGGTGTCACGGACCAGCCCTTTCGTCAGCTGTGCAAGCGGCTGGGCGCGGGGCTAGTAGTCTCGGAAATGGTCACCAGCGACATGAGTTTGTGGAACACCCGCAAATCGCGCATGCGCATGATCCACGAAGGTGATCCCGAGCCACGCTCGGTACAGATCGCCGGTGGTGATGCACAGATGCTGGCGAATGCGGCCCGGGCCAACGTCGAACTGGGCGCGCAGATTATTGATATCAACATGGGCTGTCCGGCCAAGAAGGTCTGCAACAAGGCCGCCGGTTCCGCCCTGTTGAAAGATGAAGCACTGGTAACCGAGATCCTGCAGGCCGTGGTGGCTGCGGTTGATGTGCCGGTCACCCTGAAGATCCGCACTGGCTGGGACCGGGACAACAAGAACGGCCTGACGGTGGCGAAGATCGCCGAGCAGGCGGGCATCACGGCGTTGGCGGTTCATGGCCGCACCCGTGCCGATCTGTACACCGGTTTTGCCGAGTACGACACCATCGCCGCAATCAAGCAGGCGGTGTCGATCCCGGTCTTCGCCAACGGCGATATCGATTCACCCGAGAAGGCCCGGTACGTGCTCGACGCGACCGGTGCCGATGGCCTGCTGGTAGGCCGGGCTGCCCAGGGGCGGCCATGGATTTTTCGTGAGATCGATCATTTTCTGCGTACCGGCGAGAAACTCCCGGCACTGGACCTGATCGAGGTGGAACGCATTCTGCTTGAGCATCTGGCCGCGCTGCACGTTTTCTACGGAGACGTCATGGGCGTTCGCATCGCTCGAAAGCATGTGGGCTGGTATCTCGCAACCTTGCCGGGCGCCAGGGAATTTCGCGCCCACTTCAATCGTTTGGAAGATACGGAAGCACAATGCGCCAACGTTCAGGGCTTCTTCGCCGAACGTTACAAGAGCCTGACAGGGGACGGAGACGAGGTGGCCGCATGACGATGATGACCGAGACTTTAGTGAGTGGAACAACACCCGTGAGCGACAACGTGAATTTGAAACAGCACCTCAACACGCCGAGCGAAGAAGGCCAGACCCTTCGCGGGAGTGTCGAGAAGGCGCTGCACAATTATTTCGCCCACCTTGAGGGCGCTGCCGTCACGGATGTGTACAACCTCGTGCTGTCCGAAGTCGAGGCGCCTCTGCTCGAGTGCGTGATGAACTACGTCAAGGGCAACCAGACCAAGGCCAGCGAGCTGCTCGGACTGAACCGAGGCACCCTGCGCAAGAAACTCAAGCAGTACGATTTGCTGTAAGCATTCAATCAAACCAGAAAGGCGCCCGCGTAAAAACGGTCGCCTTTTTTGCTGACTCCTTTGCTTTTGATGGAAATTGAAATGACCGACCAGACTACCCGCCTGCCGATCCGCCGCGCTTTGATCAGCGTTTCCGACAAGACCGGGATCCTCGAATTTGCCAAGGAGCTCGAAGCCCTGGGCGTCGAGATCCTCTCCACCGGCGGGACGTTCAAGCTGCTGCGTGACAACGGTGTTGCCGCGGTGGAAGTCGCGGATTACACCGGTTTCGCAGAAATGATGGACGGTCGGGTGAAAACCCTGCACCCGAAAATCCACGGCGGGATCCTCGGTCGTCGCGGTATCGACGACGCCATCATGAACGAGCACGGCATCAAGCCGATCGACCTGGTAGCGGTCAACCTGTACCCGTTCGAAGCCACCATCAACAAGCCAGGCTGCGACCTGCCGACCGCGATCGAGAACATCGACATCGGCGGTCCGACCATGGTCCGTTCGGCCGCCAAGAACCACAAAGACGTGGCCATCGTGGTCAACGCCAGCGACTATGCCAATGTCCTGGAAAGCCTCAAGGCCGGTGGCCTGACCTACGCCCAGCGTTTCGACCTGATGCTCAAGGCCTTCGAGCACACCGCGGCCTACGACGGCATGATCGCCAACTACCTGGGCACCGTGAACCAGTCGGCTGACAGGCTCACCACCGAAGGTCGCAGCGAATTCCCGCGCACCTTCAACAGCCAGTTCGTCAAGGCTCAGGAAATGCGCTACGGCGAGAACCCGCACCAGAGCGCGGCGTTCTACGTGGAAACCAAGCCTGCCGAAGTTGGCATCGCCACCGCGACCCAACTGCAAGGCAAAGAGCTGTCGTACAACAACGTGGCCGACACCGACGCCGCGCTGGAATGCGTGAAGAGCTTCGTCAAGCCGGCTTGCGTCATCGTCAAGCATGCCAACCCGTGCGGCGTGGCTGTCAGCCCGGACGCCGAGGGCGGCATCCGTCAGGCCTACGAACTGGCCTACGCCACCGACACCGAATCGGCGTTCGGCGGCATCATCGCCTTTAACCGCGAGCTGGATGCCGAGACCGCCAAGGCCATCGTCGAGCGTCAGTTCGTCGAAGTGATCATCGCCCCAAGCGTCAGCGCAGAAGCCCGTGCCATCGTGGCGGCAAAAGCCAACGTACGCCTGCTGGCCTGCGGCGAGTGGTCGGCTGACCGCGCCGCTGCCTGGGACTACAAACGCGTCAACGGTGGCCTGCTGGTGCAGAGCCGCGACATCGGCATGATCGGCGCCGATGACCTGAAAGTCGTGACCAAGCGTGCTCCGACCGAACAGGAAATCCACGACTTGATCTTCGCCTGGAAAGTGGCCAAGTACGTCAAGTCCAACGCCATTGTCTACGCCAAGAACCGCCAGACCATTGGTGTCGGCGCCGGCCAGATGAGCCGCGTGAACTCCGCGCGCATTGCTGCGATCAAGGCTGAACACGCCGGCTTGCAGGTGCAAGGCGCGGTCATGGCATCGGACGCATTCTTCCCATTCCGCGACGGCATCGACAACGCGGCCAAGGTGGGTATCACTGCGGTGATCCAGCCAGGCGGCTCGATGCGTGACAACGAAGTGATTGCTGCGGCTGATGAGGCCGGTATCGCGATGGTCTTCACCGGCATGCGCCACTTCCGTCACTAATTGTTGCTCTTGTAGGAGCGAGGCTCGCCCGCGAAGGGGACGCCGCGGTGCAACAGCAATAACGAGGTGATGCCTTCGCGGGCAATCCTCGCTCCTACAGGTTCGGTGTATGGCAGATGCCGTGTACCGTTCGCCAGGCAGCCGAGGCTGCTCCACAGAATTAGCGTCATCCCGAGGTTTTTGAAATGAATGTTTTGATCATTGGCAGCGGTGGCCGTGAACACGCCCTGGCCTGGAAAGTGGCTCAGGATCCGCGCGTGCAGAAGGTGTTCGTGGCGCCTGGCAACGCCGGCACCGCCATTGAAGCCAAGTGCGAAAACGTCGCTATCGACGTGCTGGCCCTCGAACAGCTGGCCGACTTCGCCGAGAAGAACGTTTCCCTGACCATCGTCGGCCCGGAAGTGCCGCTGGTCGCCGGCGTCGTCGATCTGTTCCGTTCCCGCGACCTGGATTGCTTCGGTCCGACCGCTGGCGCTGCGCAGCTGGAAGGTTCGAAAGCCTTCACCAAGGATTTCCTGGCCCGTCACAAAATCCCGACGGCCGACTACCAGAACTTCACCGAGATCGAACCAGCCCTGGCTTATCTGCGTGAAAAAGGCGCACCGATCGTGATCAAGGCCGATGGCCTGGCCGCCGGCAAAGGCGTGATCGTGGCCATGACGTTGGCCGAAGCCGAAGACGCCGTGCGTGACATGCTGGCCGGAAACGCCTTCGGCGACGCCGGTTCGCGCGTGGTCATCGAAGAGTTCCTGGACGGCGAAGAAGCCAGCTTCATCGTCATGGTCGACGGCAAGAATGTATTGCCAATGGCCACCAGCCAGGACCACAAACGCGTCGGCGACGGCGACACCGGCCCGAACACCGGCGGCATGGGTGCTTACTCCCCTGCACCGGTCGTCACCAGCGAAGTGCACCAGCGCGTCATGGACCTGGTGATCTGGCCTACCGTGCGCGGCATGGCCGAGGAAGGCAACGTTTACACCGGCTTCCTGTACGCCGGCCTGATGATCGATAAGGCAGGTAACCCGAAGGTCATCGAATTCAACTGCCGTTTCGGCGACCCCGAGACCCAACCGGTCATGCTGCGTCTGCAGTCGAGCCTGGTGTTGCTGGTCGAAGCTGCCCTGGCGCAAGCCCTGGACAAGGTCGAAGCACAATGGGATCCACGTCCGAGCGTCGGCATCGTGCTGGCCGCTGGTGGCTATCCTGGTGACTACGCCAAAGGCGCGGCCATCAACGGTCTGGATGCCGCCGCGACACTGGAAGGCAAAGTCTTCCACGCCGGTACTGCACTCAAGGACGGTCAAGTGATGACGGCCGGTGGTCGGGTACTCTGTGCCACCGCCATGGGTGCCAGCGTCGATGCTGCTCAACAGCAGGCTTACAAGCTGGCGGCCGAGATCAACTGGGAAGGCTGTTTCTATCGCAAGGACATTGGCTACCGCGCCATTGCCCGCGAGCGTGGCGAAAATCAGGAATAAGCCATCCATTCGGCAGGGCAAGGGCCTCAGGCCCTTGCCGGGCTATTCCGGCGCCGCGCATAGTTATATTCTGGCATCAACCTACGAAGGGATTTCGCCGTGCGCTGGCTCAGGATTGCCATAGGTTTCACTGTCACGCTGCTGACGCTGCTCTGCATGCTACCGGCCCAGGCCGCGCAAGGCAGTGGCTGGGCGGTATTGCTCGATGAACAGGGCGACCTGCAACTGAGCGACATCCGTTCCGCTCGCTACACCAATCAATTCAGCCCCATCGAACTCGATCACCTCACCGCGGCCGAGCCCGATGGTGCAATGTGGCTGCGTTTCAGGCTTGCGCCCGGCAAGCACGAACAGTTGCTGCGGGTATTCGCTCCCGACCTTTCCGATCTCGATCTGTATGTGCTGGAAGGCGACAGCCTGATCGAGGAGCTGGACGGCGGCGCGGATCAGCCTCGGGCTGAGCGGCCACTGCCCAACAGCGACTTCATGTTGCCGTTACCCCAAAGCGACAAACCCCTCGACGTTTACCTGCGCCTGGTGTCCGAACACCAGATGCGGCCTTACATCACCCTGCAGTCGGCCATCATGACTGCGGCCAATCAGAACCAGACCCTGATCTACGGCCTGCTGTTCGGCTGCCTCGGGATGCTGATCCTGCACAACCTGATCCGCTACGCGTACACCCGGTCGCGCAGCTGCCTGTGGCTGTCTGGCTGTGAAGCGTTGTTGATGCTCAGCCTCGTGTTGCTGTTGAACCTCGCAGGGCCCTGGTTGCCGGACTGGCATGCGATCCAGACGCCTGGCGCTTACCTGGCCCTGCTGCTGACCGCCCCGTGCGGCCTGATGTTCGCCTATCGCTTTTTCGCCCCGCTCGGCCCGCACCCGCTGAACAAACTGCTGCTGGGCGACATCGTGGTCATCATTGCCTGCGGCCTGCTGCTGTTGTTCGTCAACACGCTGCCACTGAACATCATCACCTACGCCCTGGTCGCACTGGCGGGCCTGAGCATGTTGTTCGTCAGCGCCCATCACTGGCAAAAAGGCTATCGTCCCGCACGCCTGTTCGTGGTGGCGATGGTGGTATTCAACGTCGGCACGCTGATTATCCTGCCCGCCCTGCTGGGGCTGACCCTGGTCGAGCCGCAAGGCCTGATCACCGCCCTGCTGGTGTTCATCTGCATCAGCGGCCTGCTGATGGGCATTGCCCTGAGTGAACGCCAGCGCAGCATCACCGAAGACCGTTTCAGCCTCAGTCGCGATCTGGCCGCCAGCAATGCCGAGATCAACGCCAAGGCTGAATTCCTGGCGAAAATCAGCCACGAGATCCGCACCCCGATGAATGGCGTGCTGGGCATGACCGAACTGCTGCTGGGTACGCCCCTCTCGGTCAAGCAACGCGACTACGTGCAAACCATCCACAGTGCCGGCAACGAACTGCTGACGCTGATCAACGAGATCCTCGACATCTCCAAGCTCGAATCCGGGCAGATCGAGCTGGATGACGTTCAGTTCGATCTCAACGCGCTGATCGAAGACTGCCTGAGCATCTTCCGCGCCAAGGCCGAGCAGCAGAACGTCGAGTTGATCAGCTTTATCCAGCCGCAAGTACCACGGGTGATCAGCGGTGACCCGACGCGCCTGCGCCAGACCCTGCTGAGTCTGCTGGAAAACGCCCTGAAGAAAACCGATGAAGGCGAAATCCTGATCGTCGTCGCCCTCGACGAGCGCAGCGCCAAACCGCGTTTGCGCATTGCCGTGCAGGACAGCGGCGAGCCCATGGACACCGAAGAACGCGACGCGCTGATGCACGCCGAACTGCACAGCAAAAACTTTCTCTCGGCCCCCCGCCTGGGGGGCAACCTGGGCCTGGTGATCGCCCGTCAGCTGATCCGTTTGATGCACGGGGAGTTCGGCATCAAGAGCGGCAGCACCCAGGGCAGCACCTTGTGGCTGACCTTGCCGCTGGACCCTGACCGCCTCGAACACCCGACCTCCGATCTCGATGGTCCGCTGCAGGGCGCAAGGGTGCTGGTGGTGGACGACAACGACACCTGTCGCAAGGTGTTGGTGCAGCAGTGCAGCGCCTGGGGCCTGAACGTCAGCGCCGTACCCTCCGGCAAGGAGGCCCTCGCGCTGCTGCGCACCAAGGCCCACTTGCGCGATTACTTCGACGTGGTCCTGCTCGACCAGAACATGCCCGGCATGACCGGCATGCAACTGGCGGCCAAGATCAAGGAGGACCCGAGCCTCAACCACGACATCCTGCTGATCATGCTCACCGGCATCAGCAATGCGCCGAGCAAGATCATCGCGCGCAATTCCGGGATCAAGCGCATCCTCGCCAAGCCCGTGGCCGGCTACACCCTCAAGACGACACTGGCGGATGAACTGAACCAGCGTGACAAGGGCCTCGTCGCTTCGCATCAGCTGCCTCCCGGCCCTGCCCTGCCGGTCAAGGTGCCCAGCGACTTCCGCATTCTGGTGGCCGAAGACAACAGCATTTCGACCAAGGTGATCCGCGGCATGCTGGGCAAACTCAATCTGCAACCCGATACCGCCAGCAATGGCGAAGAAGCCTTGCAGGCGATGAAAGCGCAACGTTACGACCTGGTATTGATGGATTGTGAAATGCCGATCCTCGACGGCTTCTCCGCCACCCAGCAATTGCGCGCCTGGGAAGTCGGCAACCAGCGAACCCGCACCCCCGTGGTCGCGTTGACCGCGCACATCCTCGCCGAGCACAAGGAGCGCGCGCGCCAGGCCGGCATGGACGGGCACATGGCCAAACCGGTCGAGCTGTCGCAGTTGCGTGAACTGATCGAACATTGGGTTGCCCAGCGCGATCAGCAGAACCGGACGGCATCGACATTCTGAAGCTTATTGCGACCCCGTGATCGACAGTCAGATGTCCAGTGAACTCAGATACTTGAATGTCCCGGACAACACCGATTTTCTGACCTTGTCCCGGAATGCCCCGTAGTAGAGGGCATTGAAAGTAATGACGGCCATCTGCTCTTTACTGCTCTTTACCAGCGTGTCCCGATTGATGAACAGGAATCGCGATATCTCTTTGCGCAGCTGAAATTGCTGGTGGTAGATCCCCATTTGAACCCGGTGAGCGTCTTTCATTACACAGGGGATCATCTGGAAGAAACCTGCATCCCGCGAAAGACTTGTCGACTCGAACAGATCAAGCGCCACTCCATTCCTTTCCAGAGCGGCCAGTGCACGATCGGCCGGGTCGGAAAAAACCTCGCCAAGGCGAGTAGCAATGTGTTGCGACACGGCTGTCTTCATCGACCCGCCTTTAATGGGCGAGAGCCCCTGCGGACGCGGTACGTCCCAGCCGATGAACCTGAGCGTCTTGCAATAATAGTCGAACCAGTCTCCCGACAAACCGTCGTTCCAGGCCGCACGGGTGGCCCTTTGCGCGTACATCGTGCTCAAGTAGATATCTTCCCTGTGGGACTCGGGCAAGCCCTCGGCAAATGCAACGACACTGCCGCCCACCACCGCTGCTTGTGGAATGGAACTCATCATGTGCCAATCTCCTCGACGGACAAGGCCTTGATCGCCTCAGTGATATCCGCGACGTTGTCGCCGAAAACGCCCGAAACCTTACGGGCGATCGCTGCACGGGCAGGCGCGAACAATGTCTCGGCCAGGCAGGCCTGGAAATAGTGCGCCGAAACATCTCCGTCCATATCCCTGGTATGAAATTTCTGCCCCCATGGATTGGGTTTAACCGCTTGCCTTGTATTGAATTGCAGGAAAATACAGCTCATCGAGGATGGCGCTTGCGCGAGAATCACGAGCAAGCGCACAGCATTCGACTGCCGGGAGTTCTTTGATTTTGTTTGCACTTGCTTATGCAGCACCCCCATGGCCGGCAGCGAATCCGCGAGCCGGGCGACACTGTCCAACGATGCCAGGGCCGCTCGCCCCTGATCGTCGAGTTCACTGGCCAACGCACCCGCTATCCATTCAAGCGGCGAATCGGCGCTGTGCTCTTCCGGCTGCCAGCCCCGTTGAGCCTTGACACTTGCAATCCAGAAATCACTTAGTACCTTCACATAAGAGTCATACCAATTGAGGCGTGGGGTAGCTTGCAAGCGTTTACTAGCGACCAATTGCGCCAGCAGGAGCGAGTTCATCAGATCATTGGTTCGCGCCTGCGACAACGCCTGCGGAATCACGACTATTGCGCCCGCATTAACAAATACATGACTTTCCGTGTTCATAGACAGCTCCATCAGCAGGAAGGGGTAGCCGACAAGCGACCACCCCAACAAAAACCGGACATCAGATCTCGTAGCTTTCTATTTTACTGACAGCATTGATACCCAGTTTGGCTCGAACGATTTCTCGGGTTGCATCCGCAATATAGGGAACTTTCCTGAAAACGGTTTCCCCCTTATACAGTTTTACTTCACGACTACTCCAATCCGTGCCCAGTACTTCTGTCCCTGTATTTTTCCTGATAAAACGTACTGTCCCAAGCGCCATCGTCACCTCGCCCTTGATTTCGGTACAGGTGCCGACAGCCATACCGCCTACCCCATTACCCAGCATGTTCCTTTCAAACAGCGTCAACGCCTTTTCCTTTTTCTTCAAGACAGTCATGGCGTCTCCGGCAACCTTCAGCATCAGGGCAGCAGCAGGGCCGGGAACAGCGAGCCCTGCCACGAGCGAAGCAAGAATCTGCTATACCACCTCATCGATCTTGAAACTCGTGCTTCCCAGGTTCAGGTCGCTGTAAAACTTTTGACTACTCAGCCAACCGTTAGACTGCATGACTTCAACAAACTTTAAATACCATTCCTTGCCTTGAGACTCGCGAGGGAAATCTTTATTCGCAACTAGACTGGCAAAAAGAAAGGAATGAAGTGCATCCTCCCTGTTTTGCTCGGACAGATCGCCGGTAAAAGACAAGATACCTTCACCCACAACGGCCGCTTTCGAAGGCTCTTCTATAACATCAGCAAAGGCACGGGGGCGCACAACGGCCACGGTATCGATTTCGTAATTTTCCAGACACCGGACAGAAGCAGCAATTGTCGCTTGCTCGATCATATTTACACTCATCATTATTTCCTTATTTAAAAAAACACTCCATAACTGCGACAACTACCCTACTCAAACACCCCGACCACTGACAACCCTTGAGCTGTAACAAAGTAATCAACTCATTAAAATCGTACTCACGCACACAAAATTCGACTATTTAAAATCAGGTGCCGACAGGTCATTGACAGGCTGATAGACTCTCAAAACTTCCTCCGCCAGTGAGTTCGTACCATGCTCCACGTGTTGTTCAGCGTTTATCTGAAGATGCTGGTGCTCTACAGCCCGTTCTTCGTATTGTCCTGCTTCATCAGTCTGACCCGCGGTTATTCGCGCAAGGAACAACGCCGGCTGGCCTGGAAAGTGGCGACTGCCACGCTGGTGTCCAGCGTCCTGCTGTATCTGTTCGGAAGAGTGATTTTCAATGTCTTCGGCATCACCGTGGACGCCTTCCGCATCGGCGCCGGCAGCGTGCTGTTCATCTCGGCATTGGGCATGGCGCAGGGCAAGTCCGCGGTGCAGACCGACAACGTGCAACAGGACGTGACCATCGTTCCGCTGACCATTCCCCTGACGGTCGGCCCCGGCACCATCGGCGCCCTGCTGGTGATGGGCGTGAGCCAGCCACACTGGGACGACAAGCTCATGGCCATTGTCAGTATTGCCCTGGCCAGTTTCACCGTCGGCGTGGTGCTTTATTTATCCAATCGCATCGAACGTATTCTGGGTGACCAGGGATTGCAGATTGTCAGTCGGTTGATGGGGTTGTTTGTGTGTGCGTTGGCAGCGCAGATTATTTTTACCGGGGTGAAAGGGTATCTGGTGCCTTAGCGGCAGCCGCGCCTGAAAGCCGGAGGCCCGAGCCCGACACCTCTGGCAACTGAACTTCATTCAAACCGGCGCGAACGCCTTGAAAACAACTTCTCCAGGATCGTCGAGATACTGTATGAGAACTTCAACACTACCCAATTAAAAGACCAAAACATTAACTTACTCGTAACAACCCCTAACAAATACCCACAAAAAAAAACACTTCAAAAAAGAAGCACAACCTAACAACCAGGCACGCCTCAGCACAACTTAATACAAAAACGAGAAGTCGACCTGCACGCAAAGGCAAACAATCCAAATCACCAAGATAACTTGCGAGTAAAATATCCCTGGCCAGACAGGAATCAACCTACATACTCTGGCGCATTTTTCACGAGACCAAAAAGAAAAAGCCACAGCAACTGGAGTAAACACTCGTCTGCCATGGCTTTTTTAACAACGAGCAAGGCTCAGGAGGTGGGTTTCTCTCCGTACCAGCGCGGGGTGTACACCCAATCGCCGCCACCCGGACGTGCAAATACGCAGGTAGTAGACGATCCCACCAGGACCATGGTGCGCATATCCACCTGCTCCGGGGTCAACTGGCCAAGCGTCGTCACTCGCAGCGTCTGTCCTGGGCGACCGATGTCGCGCCCCAGGACGACCGGCGTCTGAGGCGTACGATGTCGAGCGACGATTTCCAGCGCCCGGCCAAGCTGCCATGGACGGGAGCGCGAAATCGGGTTGTAGAACGCCAGCGCCAGGTCAGCCTGTGACGCCAGATCGAGGCGCTTCTCGATAATGTCCCACGGCTTGAGGTTGTCAGACAGCGACAGCACACAGAAGTCATGACCCAAGGGTGCACCGGCCTGGGCGGCTGTTGCCAGGGACGCGGAAACGCCCGGCAAGATTTCCAGATCGACGCTGTGCCACGCCGGATCGGTGGACTCGTGCAGTGCTTCCAGCACCGCCGCAGCCATGGCAAAAACACCCGGGTCGCCCGACGAAACCACCACCACTGAACGCCCTTGCGCCGCCAGCGCGAAAGCGTGACGCGCACGCTGCATCTCTTCACGATTGTCGGTGCAGTGCATCACCTGGTCAGCGCGGAATGGGCCGGCCATGCGCACATAGGTTTCGTAACCCAGCACGTCATTGGCGCGAGCCAGCTCGGCCTTGACCGCCGGGACCATCAGTTCGGCAGCGCCAGGGCCAAGACCGATCACCGCCAGTCGGCCGCGCAGACGGCCAATCGCCAAGGGATCCAAAGGTTTCCCGGCTACCGCGATGGCAATGGCTTCATCACCCAGGATCGATACAGGCTGCTCGATGGCGTTGCTTGCCAGCGCGCTGAGTGGACCGACATCGTCGGCAAAGCGCAACGGCACACCCAGCTCAAGCGCCGCTTCACGCAACGTCGGACTGGCCATTTCGGTGTCGGTAGCCAGCAGACAGGTCACCGATTGCACGGCGATCTTTGCCCGATGCAACGCGTCGCGAACGGCGCCGGGCACACTGACTGCACGGGCGCTCACCGCAACCACGACGTTACGCGGATAGATCAGCAGCTCGTTGGCCGCAGGCTCGCGCTCGGCATGACCGACATGCACCGCCAGCCGTGCTCGCGGATTTTCAGGCAACTGTGCTTGCGCCAACCATGGCGCAGCACCCTCGATGCGCACCGTTTCACCCGCCAGCAAATCGGAAACGAAGCGTTTGCCCAGTTCCAGATCGCCGAGGGCATAACCGCTTGGCGGATTGAGCAGGCACGTGCCGAAACGCAATTCACCACTGGTGGTGATGGCCGCCGCCACGTCCAGCACAGTCGCAATTTCTCGCGCCAGGATATTCACGCCGCCCAGACCACCGAGCAGCGGCACCACCGCGCTGCCATCTTCGGCAACGGCCAGCACCGGCGGCTCGGCGCCCTTTTCAAGCAGCAGCGGCGCCAGGGTGCGGATCACGATGCCGGCTGCGCACAGGGCAATGATGGGTGTGTCCTGCTGATAGAGTTCGCGCAGGGTGGTGCCAAATTCGTGATACACACGATCCGCACCCTCGACCCGCTCGGCCAGACCGTGGATCAACGCGCCGGGGTAACTCTGCTGAATTTTACGCGCGGTCGCGAGGCTGCCATTGCCGAGAATGACAATCGCCGGAGCTGGACGAGTCATCAGCCTTGCCACCTTTCACCAGGGACGATGATCAGCGAGAAGTACGGGGACGACATCGGCTCGACCTGATCCAGCGGCACGATCTTCTGATTGGCCATGGTCGCGCGTTCGACGTACAGCGCACGGTCGGCCAAGCCGAGCTCTTTCAATACCTGACGGACTTTCGGGAAGTTGCGCCCCAGCTTCATGATCACCGCCGCATCGGCATCAGCCAGGCGTCGCTTGAGATCATCGTGCGGCAACACGCCGGACAGCACCGACAGGCTCTGATTTCGATAGACCAAAGGCGCACCGAGTACCGAAGCGCCGCCGAGCATCGAACAGACACCCGGCACGACTTCAGCCTCGTAACGCTCGGCCAGACGATCGTGCAGGTACATGTAGGAACCGTAAAAGAACGGATCACCTTCACAGATCACCGCGACGTCACGGCCGGCGTCGAGATGCGCGGCCAGTTGCTGGCCGGCCGCATCGTAGAAATCGCTGATCACTTGCTCATAAGACAGCGGGGCCGGTAACGCTTCGGTGGTCACCGGATACACCAGCGGCAGCAAGGTTTGAGCGTCCTGCAGATGCGCTTCGATAATCCCGAACGCGTTGCCCTTCTTGCCCTTGGCAACGAAGTACGCCACCACTGGCGATTCGCACAGCAGACGCAGGGCTTTGACAGTAATCAACTCCGGATCACCGGGGCCGACGCCAAGGCCGATCAATCGTCCAGGTGCCTGCATCATTCGATCTCCGTGGCGAGGGCATTGACGGCGGCGGCGGCCATGGCGCTACCGCCCAGCCGGCCTTGCATGATGACAAAAGGCACACCACGACTGTCCGCCGCCAGCGCTGCCTTGGATTCGGCGGCGCCGACGAAGCCCACTGGAAAGCCAAGGATCAGCGCGGGTTTCGGGGCGCCGGCGTCGAGCATTTCCAACAGATAAAACAGCGCGGTCGGTGCATTGCCGATCACCACCACGCTGCCCTCCAGGTGCGGTCGCCACAGTTCGAGCGCAGCGGCGGATCGAGTGTTGCCCAACTCGCGGGCCAGTTCGGGGACGCTGTCATCGCGCAGGGTGCAGATGACCTGGTTGTTCGCTGGCAAACGAGTGCGGGTCACGCCTTCAGACACCATCCGCGCATCACACAGAATCGGTGCGCCGGCGGCCAGCGCCTCACGTCCGGCCTTGCCCGCGCCTGCGGAAAACTGCAGGCCGTCTATCGCATCGACCATGCCGCAGGCGTGGATCACCCGTACCGCGAGTTTCTCCAGATCGGCCGGAATCCGGTCGAGATTGGCCTCGGCGCGAATAATCGCGAAGGAATTGCGATAGATCTCCTGACCGTCGCGAATGTAATCAAGCATCAAGGGGGCTCCGTGAACGGGCGTCGAGCAAGGCGCCGACCGCTTCAATAGTAAGGTTGCGTGCGTGCAGGGCGCCGAAACCCGGCTGCCGCGCATCGCGAAAATAGAGGTCGTAGTGACCGGGGCCGGCAGCCAGCAGCGTGACCGGAGCCACATGCGCAGCGGCACAGGAGCGCGAGCAACCGGACAGATGAACGTTTAAGACTTGAGCATGGCCGTGCAGCAGAGCCGCCAGTTGCAGGGCATCACCCTTGGTGTCGGCCAGGCCCTTGTCGCACCCTGTCGAACCGGTGCAGGCGATCAACCGCGACAAGGCTTGATCGGCTTCGCACAACAGGCCCAACTGATGCAGGCGGCGGATGACTTCGGCTGCGTTTTCGCTGCGAATGTTCGGCAACAGCAGGCTTTGCCAGGGCGTGAACCGCAGCGTTGCATCACCGTATTCCTGCGCCAGTCGAGCGGCGCCTCGGAGCATGGCGCAATCGAGCCGGCCCAGCGGCGGCACGGCGCCGACATAGACATGACCGGCTTGCGCCTGCGGATGAGCGCCAATGTGCAAAACCCTTGAACTCAATGAACGCTGCCAGTTTGCAACAGGTTCGAAGGGCACACGCTCGGCCAGTCGGGCGAGGAACTCGGCGACCTGCACGCTGCTCAGCAAATGCCGCATCCGCGTTTGATCGGGAGCCGCCAGCTCCAGGAACAATTCGAGCACTGTGAACACCAGCGCATGGCCATCTTCGAGTGCAACAGAACCCGCCGGCCGATCCGTGGGACATCCCGCCAGGCCGAAAGCCAACCGCCGTTCGCCCTCATGCTCGACAGCGGACAACCACAGATCATGGGGATGCTCGAGCATCGCCAGACTTTCGCCGCCATCGAGTTGCACCGCGAATTTGGCGCTGAGTTCGTGAAAGGGTGCATGCCCTTGCAGGGTGGCGAGGATCCGCCGGGCCAGGTCGCGTGTATCGAACAGCATCTGGCGATCAATTCCCGCGCTCGGACTCAGCATCAGATTACGCACATCGTCGCCCGCTGCATTCGCAGGGCCAAGTCCCGCGGCGAGCAGACTTTCGATCAACGCTGCCTGCTCATTGGCGATGCCGCGAATCTGCAGGTTAGCCCGGTTGGTTGCCTCGATCACTGAACGGGCATAACGCTGCGCACCCTCGGCAACGGCATTGGCCTGCACTGCACTGATGGCGCCGCCTGCGAGTTTTATCCGGCAGATACCACCATCTCTGGCCTGTACGATACGCAGCAACCCCGGACAAGCCGAGGGGCGTAAAGCGCGGGAGACAGGGAGTTTGTTCAAAGGGATGACCGGATCAGAAGTGGACACACCTCCTGACGGAGGCGAGCCGTATTATGCCTGCTTTACCGCGCGGTATCATAAGTCCGCGTGTCGCAAATGCTCCGGACTCCAGAAGTATTAACCAATAGCGTTTCAAAAATTTCTTGGGTAACTTTTGCCATCTGGCTGTTCATCGCTGCGATCCTGCTCAAATAAGTCTGACTCTCGAATTCACTTGCGCCGCGTTATCATGTGCCGCTTTATACAGACGAATAGAGAACACATATGGCTCGCTGGCTGACCGTGACAGGTATAGGTGAGGACGGCTTCACAGGTTTGGGCAAGTCTGCCCGGCATGCGTTGCTGGCCGCGTCGAAAATCTTCGGCAGCCAACGACAGTTGGACCTGTTGCCACCCTGCATCCGCGGGGAGCGCCACACCTGGCCTAGTCCGTTCTCCCTTGATGCGTTGCTGGCCATGCGAGGCGAGCCGGTTTGCGTGCTGGCCAGTGGCGATCCGATGTTCTTCGGCGTCGGCGCCAGCCTCGCCCGGCAATTGCCGAGCAATGAAATGTTGATCTTGCCGACGTCCTCTTCCTGCTCCCTGGCGGCGGCGCGAATGGGCTGGCCATTACAAGATGTGGTGACGCTGTCGGTGGTCGCCCGTCCTGTCGCCGCGCTCAACGCACAATTATTCAGCGGCGTTCGCCTGCTGGTACTGAGTAATGACGGCCGAAGCCCTGGCGCAATCGCTGCGCTGTTGCGCGAGCGCGGGTTCGGGCCCAGTCGCCTGAGCGTGCTGGAACATCTGGGCGGTGCAGCCGAGCGACGCATCGACGGAGTTGCCAACGACTGGACCGATCCGGCAATCGCCGACTTGAACCTGATCGCCATCGAATGCATCGCCGAATCAACCACGCCGCGCCTGTCACGACTGGCCGGCCTGCCGGATTCAGCCTTCAGGCACGACGGTCAATTGACCAAGCGCGACGTACGCGCCATCACCCTCGCCCGTCTCGCCCCGGTTCCCGGCGAACTGTTGTGGGACGTCGGCGCCGGCAGTGGATCGATCGGCATCGAGTGGATGCGCGCGCACCCCAGCTGCCGCGCACTGGCGATTGAAGCCGATGGAGGGCGTCAGCAATTGATCGAGCACAACCGCGATGCCCTCGGCGTGCCCGGCCTGCAACTGATTCGCGGCAGTGCGCCGCAAGCGCTGGACGGACTCGAACGCCCGGATGCGATTTTCATCGGTGGCGGCGTGACCCGCGACGGCGTGCTGGACCGCTGTTGGACCCAGTTGAAACCTGGCGGACGACTGATCGCCAACGCGGTCACGCTGCAGAGCGAAATGACCCTCATGGCCTGGCGCGAGCAGCACGGCGGGGAGCTGACGCGAATTCATATCGCCCAGGCGCAACCGTTGGGCGACTTCGATACTTGGCGCCAGGCGTTGCCGATCACCTTGCTGGACGTGGTCAAGTCCTTCGATGCGTGACGAAACCGCCGAACAACCCGCACCGCTGCGCAGCGGCCTGACCACTGGCAGCTGCGCCACCGCCACTAGCCTCGCGGCTGCTCGCCTGCTGCTCTGCGGCGTGAGCGCGGATGCGGTGCAAATCGTTTTGCCCAAAGGCAAGCAGGTACAGATGCGTCTGGAATTCTGTCGGCTGCTGGATGAGGGCGCCGAAGCCGGAACCCTCAAGGATGCCGGGGACGATCCGGACGTCACCCACGGCGCCCTGCTGTATTCGCAGGTACGCCTCGATGCCGCGCCGGGCATTCGCTTCAATGCCGGCCGTGGCGTCGGTACCGTCACCCGGCCAGGACTGGTGCTGGGCGTCGGCGAGCCGGCGATCAACCCGGTGCCACGCAAGATGATCAGCGACCACCTGACCCAGCTCGCCGAGGAACTCGATTACCGCGGCGGTTTCGAGGTCACGGTGAACGTCGAGGGCGGCGAAGCGCTGGCGTTGAAAACCATGAACCCGCGCCTGGGAATTCTGGGTGGGCTGTCGATTCTCGGCACCAGCGGCATCGTTCGGCCATTCTCCTGCGCCGCCTACATTGCCTCGATCCATCAGGGTATCGATGTGGCCAAAACCAACGGTTACCTGCACATCGCCGCCTGTACCGGCAACGCCAGTGAAGACACCATGCGCCGGGTCTATGACCTGCCGGAAATCGCCCTGATCGAAATGGGCGACTTTGTGGGTGCGGTGCTCAAGCACCTGCGCAAGGTGCCGGTGGACAAGCTCAGCCTGTGCGGCGGCTTCGGCAAGATCAGCAAGCTGGCGGCCGGGCATATGGATTTACACAGTCGGCATTCGAGCATCGACCTGCCGCAACTGGCCGAGTGGGCCGCAGCGGTTGGTGCCGATGTGGCGTTGCAACAGGCAATCCGCGAGGCCAACACCAGCCAGCAAGCCCTGGCCATGGCCAGCGCCGCCGGGATCGCCCTCGGCGACGCGGTATGTCGGCACGCCCTGGACTTTGCCCGCAGCGTGGTGCCGGCGCAGGTTCAGGTCGAAGTATTTGCCATCGATCGCCAGGGCGGGATTGTCGGCCACGCAGGAGCCTTTCGATGAAACGCATTTTATTGCTGGGCGGTGTGACGGAGGCCCTGGCCATCGCCCGAACCCTTGGACCGGAACACATCTACAGCCTGGCCGGGGTCGGTCGCGTACCGACCGATCTGACCTGCCAGGTTCGCGTCGGTGGCTATGGCGGAGCCGACGGCCTGGCGCAGTTCATCCGCGATGAAGGGATCGATCTGCTGTTGGACGCGACTCACCCCTACGCCGCACAAATCAGTCAGAACGCTGCGACCGCTGCCAGTTTGAGCGCGATTCCCTGCTGGGCCCTGAGACGTCCTTCCTGGCAACCACAAGCCGGAGACGACTGGCGCGAAGTCAGCGACTGGGCCGAGCTGATCGAAGCACTCGAACCCTTCCGGCGACCGCTGTTCACCCTCGGCCGCGAACCCTTGCAGCACCTGGATGAAATCCCGCCGGAGCAATTCTGGACCTTGCGCGCGCTGGAGGTGTACCCGGGCAACGAGCGCTGCGAAGTGATCGGCGCACGTGGACCGTTTCTGATCGAGGATGAACGCGAGCTGTTTGAACGTCGGCAGATTGATGTGCTGATCAGCAAGAACAGCGGCAGCACGGCCACCGAGCCGAAGCTGGAAGTGGCGCGGGAGCGCGGGGTGCCGGTGATTGTTCTGAAGCGGCCGGTGCTGCCGAGGGTTGATCGGGAGTTTGGTTCGGTAGGTGAACTGCTAAAAGTCCTGTCAGCATAAGACGATTCCTGAAGCCTACATAACATCGCGACTTTGCCGGCATCACTCTCGGACGGAGCCGACTATCTACTCTGTGCCTTGGCTTCTACAGTTTGGGTTCTCTGCACTAATCAAGTACACCAACCCAGCATCCCAGGGGCGATCAAACTCGACCGGAGGAAAGTGCTGCTTGCCAATCTGTATCCCAAGGAATACGATCAAATATGTTCAATTTCGAACGTTCCCGGGCGTTCGCCGACTGGCTCGACTCATTAAGAGACACCATTGGCAAAGCTCGGATCATCGCTAGACTCCGAGCTGCCGAACACGGAAATTTTGGCGATTGCGAATCCGTAGGCGGAGCTGTTTATGAAATGCGTGTCCACTACGGTCCAGGCTACAGAATGTACTTCACCCGCCGAGGCGAAGTTGTTTACCTGCTACTGGTGGGGGGCGACAAGTCGACTCAAAAACGCGATATCAAACGCGCTATTCAAATGGCGCAAAACATCGGTAATGAGGAGTAAATCATGACCGAACAATTCACCCGTTTCGATGCCGCCGATTTTCTCAAAACGCCAGAAGAAATGGCCGCTTATCTGGACGCTTGCTTTGAAGAAGATGCAGGCGACGGTGTTCTGATACGCGCGGCACTTAACGACATAGCCCGAGCACAGGGCATGACACAGATTGCCCGAGATACGGGCCTGGGTCGTGAAAGTCTGTACAAAGCGTTGAGCAGTACCGGCAATCCTGAATTCGCGACTATCATGAAGGTGATGAAAGCCTTGGGCTTGCGCTTGCATGCCATCGCTATCTGACGGCGCTGCGACACCACACCGCACGCCGCTTTTTTACTTATCGGCCCTGATCAGGCTAAATAGCCGCGCCTGATCGCCCACCCACCGGATCCGTCCCATGTCCCGACAACGGCTCGCAATTGCCTGGATCGCCTGCTTCGCAGTGCTGTTCAACATGCTCGCCATGCCGATGACCGGAGCGATGGCGCAGACGGCAAAATCGCCAGCCGAACAGGTGTTGTGGGGCAGTTTCTGCTCGTCCAGCGGCACGAAAATGGTGGCGATTTCCCTGGGCGATGTCGAGCAGACAGCCCCCCAGGGCGACGATCATTCCACCATGCAGCATTGCTGGTGCTGCTCCGGCTCGGCACCACTGGTGGCGTTGCCCGGGCATGTGTCGCAGCTGTATTACACGCGTTTCGAGGCCAATCGAAGCCAGCCCGCCGCCACACTTGAAACGCCCACTCCGCGCCAGCAATGGCCGAGCCTCAACCCCCGCGCTTCTCCTCGGGTGTGATTCTTTCTCGCAATTGCCCTGCGTCTTGAATCGTTCCGGAGAACTGCCATGTTGAACAAGCTCATCGTTCTGGCTGCGTTGCTGCTGCCTGCCTGCTTTGCCAATGCCCACGAATACAAGGCCGCAGAGTTGGAAATCGCTCACCCCTGGTCGCAGGAGTTGCCGCCCAATGCGCCGACCGTCGCGGCTTACTTCGTGATCCACAACAGCGGCAAATCCGCTGACCGGCTGCTCAGCGTCGACTCGCCGATTGCCGGCATTGCCCAGTTGCATGAACACGTGAAGCAGAACGACCTGATGAAAATGCAGCAGGTGCCGAGCGTCGAAATCCCCGCGGGTGGCGAAGTCACTTTCGCCCCCATGGCCTATCACGTGATGCTGCTGGAGCTCAAAGACCGCAGCCTGCTGAGCGATGGCAAACGATTCCCGCTGACGATGCATTTCGAAAAGGCGGGTGACGTGACCGTCGAAGTCACGGTGCAGAAAAAGGCCCCGGATGGCCTGCAAGCGCACGCGCACGTCCAGTAACCGGCAGAGCTGAACACGTCCATGCGCCCGCTTAGCGCCACGTTGCCCGCAAACCGTCGTCAGCCATTGAGCCTGACCCGCGGCAGCTGGATCAGCCTGTTCGCCACGTTGATGATCTTTATCGGCCCACTGATTTCTCAGTCGATGCCGATGAATCAACGCGCCTCTGCACTGATGAAAGCACCCATGAGCCTGTCGATGAACATGGGCATGGGCATGGACAGCTCGGCAATGGCGCACGCCGACCACGGCAAGCAACCCGATGCCGAGCACTGCCCACCCCAGGCCGACCATCACGCACTCTGGGAAAAGTGCGGCTATTGCAGCCTGCTGTTCAACTGCCCGGCACTCACCGGCGGCCAGTCCTTCGTCGCATTCGACACACCCAAAGCCACAACCTACACCACCCCCTCCCCCCGTATGGGCCATGCCCGGGCAACCGTCTTCCCCGGCGCCCGCACCCGCGCTCCGCCCATCGTCGCGTAAACACCCGCCTCCGATCTCACACCGCTCAGAAGACAGCCGCCGGCTGCCGGCCGTGTCGTGCGGCATTGGAAATGAGTATCTGACAAGAAAAGTCAAAAGATCGCAGGCTGCACCAGCGCCTACATTGGAACGCGTACGTCCGGTAGGGGCTGTCGAGTGAAACGAGGCTGCGATCTTTTACAGGCAATTGATTCGCCAAGCGGAGCACGACCAATGAAACAGCCCAAACCGAATTTCTACAACCTGGCCTGGCGCTGGCATTTCTATGCCGGTCTGTTCGTCGCGCCCTTCATGGTGATGCTGGCCCTGACCGGCGTCATCTACCTGTTCAAACCGCAACTCGATCCGTTGATGTACGGCAGCTTGTTGAACGTCCCTGCCGGTCAGCACAGCGTGCCGGCCGACGAGCTGCTCAAGCGGGTCAAAGAGGCTTATCCACAAGCAACGATCAAGCAGTACCTGCCACCGGTGAACGCCGAACGCAGTGCCCAGTTTGTCGTACTCGATGCCGGCAACGAACTGAACGTGTTCCTCGACCCCTACCACGGCGACATCCTCGGCGAGCAAGATGCCAAGAAGAATCTGCAAGCGGTGGCGCGTGCGATTCACGGCGAATTGATGATCGGCACCCTCGGCGATCGACTGGTCGAACTCGCCGCCGGCTGGGGTATCGTGCTGGTGGTTTCCGGGGTATTTTTGTGGTGGCCACGAGGCCAGGCCGCCGGCGTCCTGTGGCCGCGCCTGAGCAGTCGCGGTCGAGTGCTCTGGCGTGACTTGCACGCGGTCACCGGGTTCTGGGGCGCGGCGTTTCTGCTGGTGATGCTGCTCAGCGGCATGACCTGGACCGGATTCTGGGGCAAGCAATACGCCGGCGTGTGGAACGTGTTCCCGGATGCGATGTGGAATGACATGCCCAAGTCCGATGTCGAGGCGCGCAGCCTCAACAGCGCCACACGCCAGACCGTGCCATGGGCCATGGAAAACACGCCGATGCCGATGTCCGGCGACCACGCCGAACACATGGCCCACGGTACTGCCCAAGCCGGTCCCGCCGCACCCACCATCAGCCTGCAAGACGTGCAGGATATCGCCGAACAACGCAAGGTCGAGCCGGGCTACAGCATCACCTTCCCGACTACGGCCACCGGCGTTTTCACCATCGCCGTCTTCGCCGACGACCCGCGCAACGATGCCACCCTGCACGTCGACCAATACACCGGCGACGTCCTCGCCGACGTACGCTGGGAGCATTACGGCAACGTCGCCCGCGCCACGGAAATGGGCGTGATGCTGCACGAAGGCAAGATGTTCGGTGTGTTCAACCAGATCATCGTGCTGCTGATCTGCCTGATGATCCTGCTCAGTGCCGTCAGCGGCGTGGTGATCTGGTGGAAGCGTCGCCCGCAAGGCAAGCTCGGGGTTCCACCCTTGCGTCACGACCTGCCGAAATGGAAAACCGCGATGGTCATCATGTTCGGGCTGGCGGTTGCGTTTCCATTGGTAGGTGCTTCGCTGGTGGGGGTGTGGCTGCTGGATCGGCTGTTGCTATCGCGCTTCATCCGGCAAACCGAATCCGCTTCTTCCTGAAAAACCCCCGCCCCCCCTGTAGGAGCTGGCTTGCCAGCGAAGGGGCCATAACATTCAACATCTATGTTGGCTGTTATACCGCCTTCGCTGCGGTGCGGCGATCCGACAAGCCAGCTCCTACAGGGGATCAGGGATGGCGATTGCTGCGCCCCAATCTGGCGCACCGCTTCGCACCAACGCGCCAGACGCGATCCTGCATGGTGCGCCATAAAATGGCGCGACCGCTCTAGCACGATATTTCCCTACCTTTTGCCGACCAGGCACAGCCCTTGCTAAAGACCCTTCAGTAGTCCGCATCTGCCAACCAAAAAAATTATCTACGTTCATGGAGATCGCACAATGAAGCGTCGCAGCTTGATCAAGGCTTTCACTCTATCGGCAAGCATTGCCGCGATGGGCATGGCCTGGACTGTCCAGGCCGCCGAGACCATCAAGGTCGGTATCCTGCATTCGTTGTCCGGCACCATGGCGATCTCCGAAACCTCGCTCAAGGACATGGCGTTGATGACCATCGACGAGATCAACGCCAAGGGCGGCGTGAACGGCAAGATGCTCGAACCCGTGGTAGTCGACCCGGCATCGAACTGGCCGCTGTTCGCCGAAAAAGGCCGGCAGTTGCTGACCCAGGACAAAGTGGCCGTGGTGTTCGGTTGCTGGACCTCGGTGTCACGCAAATCGGTATTGCCAGTGTTCGAAGAACTCAACGGCCTGCTGTTCTACCCGGTGCAATACGAAGGCGAAGAGATGTCGCCGAACGTGTTCTACACCGGCGCCGCACCAAACCAGCAAGCGATCCCGGCAGTGGAATACCTGATGAGCGAAGAAGGCGGCAGTGCCAAGCGCTACTTCCTGCTGGGCACCGACTACGTCTACCCGCGCACCACCAACAAGATCCTGCGCTCGTTCCTGCACGCCAAAGGGGTGGCAGACAAGGACATCGAAGAGGTCTACACCCCGTTCGGCCATAGCGATTACCAGACTATCGTGGCCAACATCAAGAAATTCTCCGCCGGGGGCAAGACGGCGGTGATCTCCACCGTCAACGGCGACTCCAACGTGCCGTTCTATAAAGAGCTGGCCAACCAGGGCCTGAAAGCCACCGACGTTCCGGTCGTGGCGTTCTCGGTCGGTGAAGAAGAACTGCGCGGCATCGACACCAAACCGCTGGTGGGTAACCTGGCGGCGTGGAACTACTTTGAGTCGGTGGAGAACCCGGCGAACAAGAAGTTCGTCGCCGACTGGAAAGCCTACGCCAAGAAACACAACCTGCCGGGCGCCGACAAAGCGGTGACCAACGACCCGATGGAAGCCACCTACGTCGGCATCCACATGTGGGCGCAAGCGGCCGAAAAAGCCAAGTCCACCGACGTCGACAAAGTCCGCGAAGCCCTCGCCGGCCAGACCTTTGCCGCGCCGTCCGGCTACACCCTGACCATGGACAAGACCAACCACCACCTGCACAAGCCGGTGATGATCGGCGAGATTCAGGCTGATGGTCAGTTCAACGTGGTGTGGCAGACCGAAGGGCCGATCCGTGCCCAGCCGTGGAGCCCGTTCATTCCGGGCAACGACAAGAAGCCGGAGTATGCGGTGAAGAGCAACTAAGCCACTGGATGTCGGGGCCTGGGCACTTCGTTCAGGACCGACACAAATCCCTGTGGGAGCTGGCTTGCCTGCGATGGCATCACCTCGGTGCATCAGATACATCGAGTCGTCTGCATCGCAGGCAAGCCAGCTCCCACAAAGTCCGTGCAAGGCGACTTTCCATGCCCACCGCCCTTTATCGCTTCATGCTCGCCATCGCATTGCTGTTGCCGATGGCTGCCCACGCCGGCGACGCCGAAGACTTCGTCGCGGCCAATCCCGTGCAGCAAGCCAAGCTTCTCGAAACCTGGGCCGCGCAGCCCGATCCGGCTCGTGTCGAACTGATCAACGCCCTGCAACAAGGCGAACTGACCATCGATGGCCAACCGAAAACACTGCGCCTGAACAACCGCCTGCGAAGTCTGATCGACACCGCGCTGGCCAGTCACCAATTGCTCGCCGTCGACGCCAAAGTCCGGTTGGCCGCCGCGCAGCAATTACAGAAAAGCGCCAAACCGGCGCAGCTGACGTTCCTCGACCAGCAACTGGCGGGCGAAAAAGATGAAAGCGTTCACGCGGCGTTAAGCCTGGCGTTGGCCAACCTGCAACTGGTCGATACCAACCCGACCGTACGCCTCGCCGCCGTCCGGCTGCTCGGCGAAACCGGTGACCCGCTGGCCCGCACCCGCCTGGAAGGTTTGCTCGAACCCGGCGTCGAAGGCGATGCCACGGTACGCACCGCCGCCGAAACCAGCCTGGCCCAGGTCAAGCGCAAACTGCTGATCGGCGAGATGCTTGGCCAAGCCTTCAGCGGCATGTCGCTGGGTTCGATCCTGCTGCTCGCGGCCCTCGGCCTGGCGATCACCTTCGGCCTGCTCGGCGTGATCAACATGGCCCACGGCGAGATGCTGATGCTCGGCGCCTACTCGACCTATGTCGTGCAGTTGATGTTTCAGCGTTTCGCTCCGCAAGCCATCGAGTTTTATCCATTGATTGCCTTGCCAGTGGCATTTTTCGTCACCGCCGCGATAGGCATGGCGCTGGAGCGCACGGTGATTCGCCACCTCTACGGCCGCCCGCTGGAAACCCTGCTCGCCACCTGGGGTATCAGCCTGATGCTGATCCAGCTGGTGCGACTGGTGTTCGGCGCGCAGAACGTTGAAGTGGCCAACCCGGCGTGGTTATCCGGTGGGATTCAGGTTCTGCCGAATCTGGTGCTGCCCTACAACCGCATCGTCATCATCGCCTTCGCGCTGTTTGTGGTGCTGCTGACCTGGCTGCTGCTGAACAGGACGCGCCTCGGTTTGAACGTGCGCGCCGTCACCCAGAACCGCAACATGGCCGCCTGCTGCGGAGTGCCCACCGGGCGCGTCGACATGCTCGCCTTCGGTCTCGGTTCGGGTATTGCCGGTCTCGGTGGCGTGGCCCTCAGCCAGATCGGTAACGTCGGCCCGGACCTCGGCCAGAGCTACATCATCGACTCGTTCCTGGTGGTGGTACTCGGCGGTGTCGGTCAGTTGGCCGGTAGTGTCCTGGCCGCCTTCGGCCTGGGGATAGCCAACAAGATTCTCGAACCGCAGATCGGTGCGGTGCTCGGCAAGATCCTGATCCTCGCGCTGATCATTCTGTTCATCCAGAAACGTCCGCAAGGCCTCTTCGCACTGAAAGGACGGGTGATCGACTGATGAACCAGCCTCTGATGCTTACCGCCAGCCAAAAGGCCGGCCCAAAGGTCACTATCGCTGTCGGCGCGGTGGTCCTCGTTTTGCTGCTGACGTTGCCGCTGCTCTCGCTGCTGTCACCCGACAGTGCGTTTCACGTTTCGGCTTATACGCTGACGCTGGTGGGCAAGATTCTGTGCTATGCCATCGTCGCCCTGGCGCTGGATCTGGTCTGGGGTTACGCCGGCCTGCTGTCTCTGGGCCATGGCCTGTTCTTCGCCCTCGGCGGTTACGCGATGGGCATGTACCTGATGCGCCAGGCCTCGGGCGATGGCTTGCCAGCGTTCATGACCTTCCTGTCGTGGACCGAATTGCCGTGGTACTGGGCCGGCACCGGCAGCTTCCTCTGGTCGATGTGCCTGGTGGTTTTGGCCCCGGGATTATTGGCGTTGGTGTTCGGCTTCTTCGCCTTCCGTTCGCGGATCAAGGGCGTGTATTTCTCGATCATGACCCAGGCCCTGACCTTCGCCGGAATGCTGCTGTTCTTTCGCAACGAAACCGGGTTTGGCGGCAATAATGGCTTCACCAATTTCCGCACCATTCTCGGTTTCGGCATCACTGAACCCGGCACTCGCGCCGTGCTGTTTTTTGCCACGGTGGTGTTGCTGGTGGCGAGCCTGTTGATCGGCTGGCGTCTGGCGCAGAGCAAGTTTGGCCGGGTATTGACCGCCCTGCGCGATGCGGAAAATCGCCTGATGTTCTGCGGTTACGATCCGCGGGGCTTCAAGCTGTTTGTCTGGGTCTTGAGCGCAGTGCTGTGTGGCCTGGCCGGCGCGCTGTACGTGCCGCAAGTCGGCATCATCAACCCGAGTGAAATGTCGCCGACCAACTCCATCGAGGCTGCCGTCTGGGTCGCACTGGGTGGTCGCGGCACCTTGATCGGTCCGCTGCTCGGCGCGGGTGTGGTCAACGGCATGAAGAGCTGGTTCACCGTGGCGTTCCCCGAGTACTGGCTGTTCTTCCTCGGCGCGCTGTTCATCGTCGTGACCTTGTATCTGCCCAAAGGTGTGATTGGTCTGCTGAAAAAAAGGGGTGATCAATGAGAGTGACAGCGACGGCTGAATTCATGCTCGAACCGGCGTTTTTCCCGGTGGAGCCCAACAAGGACGCCGGCAGCAGCCGCGACGCCATCGGCCTCGGGCAACGCGCAGGGCCCGGCCTGAACACCCGCCACGGCACCATCCTGACCCTGGAAGACATCAGCGTCAGCTTCGATGGTTTCAAGGCGCTGAACACGCTGAACCTGTACATCGGCGTCGGTGAACTGCGCTGCATCATCGGCCCCAACGGCGCGGGCAAGACCACGCTGATGGACGTCATCACCGGCAAGACCCGGCCCAGTCACGGCAAGGCCTGGTTCGGCGAAACCCTGGACCTGACGCAGATGAGCGAAGTGCAGATCGCCCAGGCCGGCATCGGTCGCAAGTTCCAGAAGCCGACGGTGTTCGAAGCGCTGAGCGTGTTCGAAAACCTCGAGCTGGCACAGAAAACCGACAAGTCGGTCTGGGCCAGCCTGCGGGCGCGCCTGAACGGCGAACAAAAAGATCGCATCAGCGAGGTGCTGGACACCATTCGCCTGACCACCTCGGTCAATCGCCCGGCGGGCTTGTTGTCCCATGGTCAGAAGCAGTTTCTGGAGATCGGCATGCTGTTGATGCAAGACCCGCAACTGCTCCTGCTCGATGAGCCAGTGGCGGGCATGACCGATGCCGAAACCGAATTCACCGCCGAACTGTTCAAGCGTCTGGCCGGCAAGCATTCGCTGATGGTAGTGGAGCATGACATGGGCTTTGTCGGGTCGATTGCCGACCACGTCACCGTGTTGCATCAGGGCAGCGTGCTGGCCGAAGGGTCGCTGGAACAGGTGCAGGACAACGAGCGGGTGATCGAGGTTTATCTCGGCCGTTGAACCTGTGAACAAAGAACCCTGTGGGAGCGGGCTTGCCCGCGATGACGGCGACACATTCAACATCTTTGTTGACTGACACACCGCTATCGCGGGCAAGCCCGCTCCCACAGGGATTGAGGAGAATTTTAGGATGCTGCAAGTCGACAAGCTGCACCAATACTACGGCGGTAGTCACATCCTGCGGGGCCTGACGTTTGAGGTTAAGGTGGGTGAAGTCACGTGCCTGTTGGGGCGCAACGGGGTCGGCAAGACCACCCTGCTCAAGTGCCTGATGGGCCTGTTGCCGGCCAAGGAAGGCGCGGTGAATTGGGAAGGCAAGCCGATCACCACGTTCAAGCCGCACCAACGGGTTCACGCAGGGATTGCCTACGTACCCCAGGGTCGGGAAATCTTCGGCCGCCTGACCGTGGAAGAAAACCTGCTGATGGGCCTGTCGCGATTTCCCGGCTCCGAGGCCAGGGAAGTCCCGGCGTTCATCTACGAGTTGTTCCCGGTACTGCTGCAGATGAAGCAACGGCGCGGCGGTGACTTGTCCGGGGGTCAACAGCAGCAACTGGCGATTGGCCGGGCGTTGGCCAGCCGTCCACGGTTGTTGATTCTCGACGAGCCCACCGAAGGCATTCAGCCCTCGGTGATCAAGGAGATCGGTGCAGTCATCAAGACACTTGCAGCCCGTGGAGACATGGCGATTCTACTGGTCGAGCAGTTCTACGACTTCGCCGCCGAACTGGCCGATCAGTACCTGGTGATGTCCCGGGGCGAAATCGTGCAGCAGGGCCGTGGAGACAATATGGAAGCCGAAGGTGTGCGCGGCCTGGTTACCATATAAGGCTGCGATCTAGTCTGCAGCGTTCTGACATAACGGAAAACCATGAATCTACCTGCCTCTACTGTCCTGTTTACCCCGAGCTGGCACGCTGAGCTGGAACTCGGCTACGCCCGTTTCGGTGACAGCACTCGCCCGGTCCAGCGCCGGCACAAAGGCCCGCTGCGGGTGCAGAAGCATCTGTATGCCGAAGGACCGCACGTCTGCCAGCACATCATCGTTCATCCGCCGGGCGGGATTGCGGGGGGTGACCGGCTGGACATCTCGGCCAGCGTCGGTCGCGATGCCTGGGCGCAAATCACCAGCCCTGGCGCGGCCAAATGGTATCGCGCAGCCGGACCCGCTTATCAGCAGCTGGCCTTGAAAGTGGCGAGCGGTGCGACACTGGAATGGTTGCCGCAGGAGACCATCATTTTCAGTGCTGCACAGGCCGAACTCAGCACCTGCGTCGACCTTGAAGGCGATGCCCGGTTGTTTTACTGGGACGTGGTGGCGCTGGGCCGACCGGCCAGCGGCGAGCGCTTCGACCTCGGGCACTTTCAGGCGCAACTCGACATCCGTCGCGACGGCCGGTTGCTCTGGCACGAACGCCAGCGCATTGTCGGGGGTGACGGTTTGCTGGATTCGCCGATTGGCCTGGATGGGCAACCGGTGTTTGCGACCTTGCTGGTGACCGGCGAAGTTGATAGTGGATTGCTGGAGAAGTGCCGCTCACTGACTCATGACGTGCGCGGGGATTTGACGCAGTTGCCGGGAATTCTGGTTGCCCGGTGCCTGGCCAGTGAAGCATTGTTGGCGCGGGGGTGGTTGATTGATGTGTGGCGTTTGCTCAGGCCTGCGTTGCTCGGACGAGAAGCCGTCCCACCACGAATATGGGCCACCTGAACACCGCCCCCCCTGTAGGAGCTGGCTTGCCAGCGAAGGCGTCCTTTCAGGCGATAAATATGTCGACTGACCCACCGCCTTCGCTGGCAAGCCAGCTCCTACAGTGGGGCCGTATTAACAGTTCCAAATTTTTTAACTGCCGATTATGGATTCCAAACGATGGACCTGACCCCACGCGAAAAAGACAAGCTGCTGATCTTCACCGCCGGCCTCGTGGCCGAGCGGCGTTTGGCTCGCGGCGTGAAACTCAACTACCCGGAAGCCATGGCCTACATCTCCGCGGCGCTGCTCGAAGGCGCCCGTGACGGGCAGACCGTGGCCGACCTGATGCACTTCGGTACTACCCTGCTCAGCCGCGAACAAGTGATGGAAGGCATCCCGGAAATGATCCCGGAAATCCAGGTCGAGGCGACGTTCCCCGACGGCACCAAACTGGTCACCGTTCACCAACCGATCGCCTGAGGTCGCGCCATGACTTACCACATCCGCGATGCAGTGCAGGCCGATCTGCCGGCGATCCGCGACATCTACAACGATGCCGTACTCAATACCACGGCGATCTGGAACGAGAAGATCGTCGACCTGGACAACCGCCAGGCCTGGTTCAGCGCCCGACAATCCCAGGGTTATCCGATTCTGGTGATCGTCGACAGCGATAACAGGGTGCTGGGTTACGCGTCATTCGGTGACTGGCGGCCGTTCGACGGTTTCCGCCACACCGTCGAGCACTCGGTTTACGTACGCAGCGATCAGCGCGGCAATGGTCTGGGCCCGCAACTGATGGACGTGCTGATCGAGCGCGCCAAAGGCTGCGACAAGCATGTGATGGTTGCCGCCATCGAAAGCGGTAACGCCGCATCAATTCGTTTGCACGAACGAGCCGGTTTCGTGAGCAGCGGGCAGATGCCCCAGGTAGGCACCAAGTTCGGCCGCTGGCTGGACCTGACCTTCATGCAGCTGACCCTCAATCCTGGCGCAGAACCACCTGCCGCCAATAAGGAGTAACGCCCGATGAACGCCGCCCAACTGCGCCGCGTCAATGTTGAAAGCTTTGCGCACTATCGCCAGGGTTTGATTGATCTGCTGCTCGATGCCGTGGGCTATGGCGCCAGCGTCGGGTTCATGGCCAATCTGGACGCCACTGAGGCACGCGCCTACTTCGATGACGTTCAAGAGAACCTGAACAAAGGCAACGTGCTGCTGTGGGTGGTGGTCAAGGACGAGCAGGTGCAGGCCTGCGTGCAACTGACCCTGTGCCAGAAAGCCAACGGGCTGAACCGCGCCGAAGTGCAGAAATTGCTGGTGCGCGAACATGCGCGTCGCCGGGGTCTGGGCCAGCAGTTGATGAGCGCACTGGAAGCGGCCGCCCTCCAGCACAAGCGCGGCATGCTCTACCTCGACACCGAAGCCGGCTCCCCCGCCGAGGATTTCTACAAGGCCCTGGGTTACACCCGCGCCGGTGAAATCCCCGATTACGCCTGCGACCCGAGCGGCCGCTACAAACCCACTGCGCTCTACTACAAAATTCTCCAGGGAGCCCATTGATGATTCCCGGTGAATACCAGATCCAGCCTGGCGACATCGAACTCAACGTCGGCCGCCGCACCCTCAGCCTGAAGGTGGCCAACAGCGGCGACCGGCCAATCCAGGTCGGCTCGCATTACCATTTTTTCGAAACCAACGACGCCCTGACCTTCGACCGCGCCGCCAGCCGCGGCATGCGCCTGAACATCCCCGCCAGCACCGCCGTGCGCTTCGAACCGGGGCAGAGTCGCGAAGTCGAGCTGGTCGACCTGGCCGGGCATCGCCGGGTGTTCGGGTTTGCCGGCAGGATCATGGGTGACCTTTAAGTTATGTAGTGCCTGCACCGGCCCCTTCGCCAGCAAGCCGGCTCCTACAAGGGAAATCGCATTCACCGGCATATCGGCGTTGGAATGCAATCGCGTTCGCCGGCATATCGGCTTGGAATGCAATCCTGTAGGAGCTGGCTTGCCAGCGATAGCGAGTAACGCGAGCGGTCTCGAAAACCATTGAATCCCAAGGCAAGCACATGAAGATTTCAAGACAAGCCTACGCCGACATGTTCGGCCCCACCCTCGGCGACAAAGTCCGTCTGGCCGACACCGAGCTGTGGATCGAAGTGGAAAAGGACTTCACCACCTACGGCGAAGAAGTGAAATTCGGCGGCGGCAAAGTCATCCGCGACGGCCAGGGCCAAAGTCAATTATTGGCCGCCGAAGTCGTCGACACCCTGATCACCAACGCACTGATCGTCGATCACTGGGGCATCGTCAAAGCCGACGTCGGCCTCAAGGACGGGCGCATCGCCGGAATCGGCAAGGCCGGTAACCCGGACATCCAGCCCGGCGTCACCATCGCGGTCGGTGCCAGCACCGAAGTGATCGCCGGTGAAGGCATGATCCTCACCGCTGGCGGTATCGATACCCATATCCACTTCATCTGCCCGCAGCAGATCGAAGAAGCCCTGATGAGTGGCGTGACCACCATGATCGGCGGCGGCACCGGCCCGGCCACCGGCACCAACGCCACTACGTGCACCTCCGGGCCGTGGCACCTGGCGCGCATGCTTCAGGCCGCCGATGCCTTCCCGATGAACATCGGTTTCACCGGCAAGGGCAACGCCAGCCTGCCGGAGCCCTTGATCGAACAGGTCAAGGCTGGCGCCATCGGCCTCAAGCTGCACGAAGACTGGGGCACCACGCCGGCGAGCATCGACAACTGCCTGAACGTCGCCGACCAATACGACGTGCAGGTGGCGATCCACACCGACACCCTAAACGAATCAGGCTTCGTCGAGACCACCCTCGCCGCTTTCAAGGGTCGAACCATTCATACCTACCACACCGAAGGCGCGGGCGGCGGTCATGCGCCGGACATCATCAAGGCCTGCGGTTTCCCCAACGTACTGCCGAGCTCGACCAACCCGACCCGGCCATTCACCCGCAACACCATCGACGAACACCTCGACATGCTGATGGTCTGCCACCACCTGGACCCGAGCATCGCCGAGGACGTGGCCTTCGCCGAAAGCCGCATCCGCCGCGAAACCATTGCCGCCGAAGACATCCTGCACGACCTCGGCGCGTTCTCGATGATCAGCTCCGACAGCCAGGCCATGGGCCGGGTCGGCGAAGTCATCACGCGCACCTGGCAGACCGCCGACAAGATGAAAAAACAACGCGGGCCGTTGCCCGGTGATGGCGAAGGCAACGACAACTTCCGCGCCAAACGCTACATCGCCAAGTACACCATCAACCCGGCGATCACCCACGGCATCAGCCATGAAGTGGGTTCGGTGGAAGTCGGCAAATGGGCGGATCTGGTGCTCTGGCGTCCGGCCTTTTTTGGCGTGAAACCGACGCTGATCCTCAAGGGCGGCGCCATCGCGGCCAGCCTGATGGGCGATGCCAACGCCTCGATCCCGACGCCACAACCGGTGCACTATCGTCCGATGTTCGCCAGCTACGGCGGCTCGCTGCACGCTACCAGCCTGACCTTTATCAGCCAGGCTGCGCAGCAGGCAGGATTACCTGAAGCACTGGGTTTGAAGAAGAAAATTGCCGTGGTCAAAGGCTGTCGCGACGTGCAAAAAACTGACTTGATTCACAATGATTATCTGCCGAACATCGACGTCGATCCGCAGACTTATCAGGTCAAGGCCGACGGCGTGCTGTTGTGGTGCGAACCCGCAGATGTGCTGCCGATGGCCCAGCGGTATTTCCTGTTCTGAAACGCCGGGCAAAAAAAGGCCTGAGTGCAAAAATCCGCACCCAGGCCGTCGATTAAAAGACGATTCAACGGTTATCCGGCTGCACCGTGAAAGGGATTTCGACTCTTTGAAGTTTGGCCCTGTCCATCGCGTCCTGGGTCAGTTTCTTCAGCAGCTCGTTCTTTTCGGTATTGATCAAAACCAGCTCCGCCGTGTACTCATCATCCGTCATCACGCGACCAGGCAAGACATCGGCTGGCTGTTTGCCGAGTTGCGCGGCAAGTGTCGTGATTTTTTCGCGCAGCAGAGTACGCGCTGATAAATCGGTGGTTTGCGTCCACTGTTCTTGTGCGACTTGCAGGTCTAACAAAGCGTCGATTTTACGCCGCAAATTGTTGAACGCTTTGCGGTTGGCACCCTGGATATACCGGCTCCAGAAATCCTGCTCGATAATTGAATCTCGCAGAAGATCTCCTTCTTCAAGCGCGAGTACTCGCTTGCAGGCGGCCTCTATCATTGGCAGCGTGACATCCGGCTCCTCGAACTTCATGCTGCGCGACTGCCAGGGCAAATCCAGGCGCTCAGCCAGGGCGCAGACATAGGCAAGATGAATTTCCACTTCATCAATAGACCTGACGTAGTTTCCCTCCTCATCCATCTGACTGATCAGGTCGCCGTTGCGATCATATTCAGGAAATTTTCGGCCTTGCTCCAGCAGTTCCTTGACTCTCCCTCGGGCGATCTTGCCCAGTTCATTCAGACGCGACTTGCCTCTGGCCAGGCTCACCAGGTCCGATTCCACCAGGCCCTTGTTGACAAGGGCATAGGCCTCATAAATCAGTACTTCGAGGCCCATGGCGTTAAAAACCTGCGTGCTGGAATCGACGCACGTGGAGGGCACGAACGCATCTTTGAAGAGCTTCTCGCGCAGTTCGGTGCTTTCAGCCGCCGCTTCCAGCATTCTCCAGACCTTGTCGGCAAGGTCGCTTCTATACTCGGGAGAAGCATCCGCGGAGCCGGCGAGTTTCTGGATTTCATCAAAAAATGCTTCGGAACCGAACTCGTCCGCGACCGCCCCCCAGAGGTTACGTTTCAACGCTCGCAATTCAGGAGTCGCTCGCGCCTCCGGCGGCAACGCATTGATCCAGTAACGGCTATCGAACATCACCGCATTGGGCGTTCGCCGGTCAGGATCGAGCCCGACCGACTCGATGTAAGTTCTAAGCGTTGTGAGACTTTCCGATGAAAGCCATTGCGGATCACGACTGATCAGCGTGCGCGCCACTATTTCGGCCCGGAAGGAACCCGGGGCTACCACGGGTATCCGGGTGATCGGGTTATTAACCAACCTCAAGTCGAAGTGCCGTGGGCGGGGCAGGGAAAAGATTCCGTCAGGCCAGGTGGCGATACCGGTGCTCGACAAGTTCAGTATGTGCAGGTCAGGCATTCGGCTGACATCGGGCGGTAAGGCCAGTGGATTGTTTGACATCCCGAGAATTTTTAACCGGGTCAGGTTCTTGATGCTCTCGATGGCCGGCCCGGTCAACGTGATCTGGTTATTATTCAAGTGCAACTCAAGCAGATGCGGCATGTCGTCAATCGCGGCAGGAAGACGGGTCAGCTGGTTGCCGGAAAGATCCAGGGCGCGAAGTTTGGGAAAATGGTCAAGAAAACCATCCACCTCATTGTTGAATCCCGAACGCCCCAATCTCAGCCGGGTGACATGATCGAAATTCGCCTCCAGCTGCGGCAAGCTGAGCAACTGGTATTGCAACGAGATATCGCTCAAATCAATGCTCTGGCCGCGATAGTTGCCATAGGCGTCATAGTCTTTCGGACCGGTCCTTTGCCAGGCCTGTTTGAGGGCTTTGACGATCTTGATCCTCGCGCCCCACTCCCTGACGTACTGCGGGCTGTCTCTTATGCCTGACCACTTGTTAGGCGCCCTCAACCAGGTTTGCAGGCGGTGATCCAGTTGCTTGTACTCCCGCTCGAGGCGCTTGAGCTGGCGTTCTGGCGAGTCATCTTGGGCATTCAGGGCCGCGACGAATTCATCGACCTCCTCAAGGGTAAAATCGGGATAAAGCGTTCTGACCCGCTCCTCGACAATACGCTCCCATACACTCTGACCGTGCCCGCTCAACGGGTAGCCGCGCCGACCGTCAGGCAACACCGTCGGCGGCTTGAAGAACGGTTGACGCTGCGCCTGCATCTTCAGGACCGGGCGCAGCTCTTCACGCGTGAGCGCCTTTTGATGGATCAGTGCCTTGAGATCGGCGCCCTGACTCACATGGGGCAAACCCAGCGCCCGACGTTGAGCATCCGGCAAGGCGTGCTGAAGGGCGGCATACAGGTCGTCCCTTCCGTGCAGATGATTGTCGCTGGCATCGCGCGCTTCGTACTGCCTATCACCGGTGCGAACCAGCACTTTTTGTTCAAGGGCATCCTCTGGGCCGACGCTGGCTCGTATCGCGCCAGTGAACGAACCATCGCGGACTTCGATGCGCAAATCGCCAGGATCGCTGAGCAATTTTCCCAGTGTATGCACGACCAGGCTTTCAGTGTCCGGCGCTGCCAGCGCCTCCAGGAAAAGCCCCTCATAAGCGCGCGACAAGCGCACCTCTTGCTGTGCCAGACGCGCTTTTTGCGCCAGCCGCAACGGTAAGCGCAGGGTGGTGTTCATTCGGCTCAGCTCGCTGGGCGTCGCATCCTCCAGCAGCTCGCTGGCGAGCCGGGTCGGCACCGAGGAAAAGTTGCGCTGGAGCAGTTGAGTCCGGGGATTACCCGCTTGCGCCCGGTCTTGGGACAAGCTCTGGAAGATCCGCGCCCTGGCCTGATCCGCATGGTCGGCCAGTCGGTCTCGCAAGGTCTGAACCCGCCTGTCCGGGACGACATGTTGGCCGACCAGACGTTTGATTTGCTCCTCGCTGAGGAAGGGCAGGACACGCTCCGGCAATTGCCCCGCTTTAAGCTCGGCCCGGCTGACGTTGATGACGTCTGCAGCCGGTGTGGCGACATCCCCATACTTGACGGCCTTGCCGCTCAAGTCAGAGCCCTCGAACGCCTCTATCGCTTTGGTACGAGGCCATCCTGGCAACTCGACCATCAAGGAAGCGGCATAGCCGCAAAGATCATCCTGGAGCTGCCCGGCACGAATCTGCGCCCCCACTTTGCCGGCATCGGCATAGGCTTGAAACCGCGTGATAGTGTCGGCCAGCAAGGCCGGCGCCGGCTCACCCTCGACATGCATTCTGCGCAACACTTCTTCATGAGTGCCGCTGACCTTGAGGATATTTTCGCGTTCAATCTCGGTGAAGGCGTCCACCGAATGTCCAAGACGCCGTAACAAGGTGTTTTTCGGCCACTCCAGTGGCGCGTCCACCTCGTGATTCCAGGCCCCGCTGCCGTTATGGTTCAGCTGCGGTTGGTAGGCATCCTCCCGAGCAGGATGCTGCATCCGGTACTTCCCGGAGTCTGCTTGCTTTTTCAATGAGTAGTGCTTTCCCTCCAGCGGCAAAATATCCTCACCGCCCTGTCGATGCAGCCCCAATTCGTTGGGCCTGGAGTTTGCTGGCAACCTGATGTTTCGTTCGTAGGGCTTGAGATCGGGCTTCCATAAACGCGTCTTGCCATTGGGCAGAGTGACGGACTTCAAACCTTCGATGAAAGGTGAAACCGTGTAGTGAAACACTGGCGCCAGTGCCACCATCGTCGCCAGGTTCTCCACGACATCGGTGATGTGTGCCCAGCCCGCTTCCTTGTCGCCCTGGCTCAATTCGCGCGCACCCTCGATTGTCTCGAACAACAACTGATCCGCGGTGACCAGCATCATGGCGGCGCCTACCGGCGGCACGAAGAACGCGGCGATACCGATGACAGACAAGCCGATATTCAGGTAGTTGGAGAGCCTGCGTTCGCGGGTAATGTCATCCTCGGCGGCGGTTGAAACGGCAAGCACCTGCGCATCCTCACGCATATGCCGACGCTTCTGGCGGAACATCTCAGTCCAGATGCCCGCCATGCCGACCCACTGAAAATTCAGCGAAAGTTCGGCATGCAAATCGATATTCTCCAGTGGGTCTCGCCGCCAGTGCCGATCATCTCTGGGACCGACCAGTCTCGAAACCGGGCTCAAGTACTTCAGATAACCACGTACCTGGTCTTTCCAGTAAGTACCGGACGGTGCATCCAGAAGCTTCTGGGTAAACCTAAGAAAAAAACGGCCCCGGTCCTTTTCACTAATGAAACGGCTGAAGAAGCGTTGATAGTCGGTGAGCGCGTCCTTGGCGCTATCGATTCTGCTGCCCGCGGGTCGGTACATCAGTTGATGGGTCAGCTGCTCTTCGAAGTCAGCGAACGACGCGTATTTTTTTATCGCGTGCTCGGGATCGTCCGGAATATAGGCAATGACATAGCTGCCGTCGTAACGATTGGCGTGGGTTGGAAAGAACACTGCGCACTCGGCGATTTCGTAACCCATCAGCTGAAGCGGGCTATAGCTGATGGGCCGTCTGCTGTCTTTATCCTTGACGATATCCTGTTCATTGATCAGCTCGACCAATATTTCGTAATCTTTAAGTCCAATATCCTTCTTCACGAAAGCTGCATATGCCGCAGCTTTCATTGCTGTTTTTTTGCTATCAATGAAGGCCCGACTCAACGCCTGCTGATGTGCGGCTTGACCCTCATAAAGAAAATCCTTGATGTATTTTCCATACTGGCCACCGATATCCAGGTTTCGGCAGATTGTCACGAACTGCGGTATTTTCAGGGCGAGCTGCAGAACCTCGAATCGTCCCTGCACATCGGGCGCCGTAATAAATGAAGAGTCGTTGTCGAAGTAACTTTCTTCAGCCTCGAAAGCTTCGAAATTGTGTAATGCCGCCTGCAACAGTGAAAAGGTTCTGCTGCGCACATCACCAGTGTTCACGCCCGTCGGAATACCGAAGAACTTGTAATCTACCGGGTAATAAAGTCGCACCCAGGTGCTTTCGACATCCAGCTCGATGTCCGCTTCGGCCAGAGCCTTGATCAACAGGGGCTTGGCATAGGTGGTGACACTGTCCACGGCAGCAATCGTCTTGTCCCATTTATTTTGCGCGTGACAGTCAGCTTCAATCAATGCCTTGAGTACACTGCGCTGATCCGGCGAACTATTTTCATACCATTGCGGAGGAGTTGGCTTAGTGTCCTTGAGCACTTTGCGCCGTAGCGGCGAGGCCTGGAGCAGGCATTCGGGAATAGTGCTTTTTATGAAGTCGAAGTGGCGGCCTTTTTCAAGATCGCCAGGCTCATCAACTGTAGTTTCTTCCTTTAAAGGTTCAGACATGTCGCATAATCCTTATGCCATTCAATTGAACGTTCAATTTACTCACTACAGATCCAAAACAACAAATCGAAAATCCACCGGCCAACGTCTGCGCAAACCGCCAATATCATTCAATAAACAGCATTAAAAAATAACTGAATAACACCTATACACACATCACACCTGTTCATCGACGCTTGCAGCAGGAACACGACAAAGGCGCCAGGATGCGCCACACTCCATGGCTATCATTGCCAAGCAGACGCCCAGCCATGCGTTTATCTGAATTCATCGAGCAGCACGTAGATCGCATCGTTGACGAATGGGAAACGTTCGCCGAAGCCATCAGCGCCGGCGAGTCGCTGGATCGCCCGACATTGCGCGATCACGCGAAGTCGATCCTGCTGGCCTCGGCGGCCGATATGCGTACGGCACAGACCACCCGCGAGCAGGAAGCCAAAGCCAAAGGCGAAGGCCCGGAAAAAACGCCTGATCTGGACGAGGCGGCTTCCTGTCATGGGGAGTTGCGCCACACCGTCGGTTTCGACCTGGTGCAAATGACGGCCGAGTTCCGTCATTTGCGTGCCTGCGTGATTCGTCTGTGGGTCGACAGCCTGGAGTCGCCGGACATGACCTATTTCCAGGACATGATCCGCTTCAATGAAGCCATCGACGAAGCCCTCGCCGAGTCCACCGCGGCTTATGCCGAACAGGTCAATCGCTCGCGGGACATCTTTCTGGCAATCCTCGGCCATGACCTGCGTGCGCCGCTGCAAGCGGTGAGCATGTCCACCGAACTGCTGCTGCGCAAGGCGACGCTCGAGGGCGATGCGCTGAAGTGCGCGATCAACATCAAGCGCGGTGCGCGGCACATGGCGGTGATGGTCGGCGATTTGCTGGAGCTGGTGCGCAGTCGCCTGGGCAAGAGCCTGCCGATCCAACCCGTGCCCATGGACCTGGCCGACGCAGCCCATGCCGCGATTGCCGAAGCCTGTGCCGGTAACCCGGAGTGCGATCCGACACTGAACACATCGGGAGACACCCGAGGCGTCTGGGATGCCGGGCGCCTGGATCAACTCCTGCAAAACCTGATCGGCAACGCGTTACAGCATGGTTCGAACAAGCGGGATGTGACGATAAGCCTCACTGGCGAGCCAGATACGGTTCGTCTCACGGTGCATAACTACGGCACGCCGATTCCCGAGAATGCCATTGCCACCCTCTTCGATCCTTTGGTGCGCAGTGCCGACGAAGAACTCGGCCAGCCCTCCACCAGCCTCGGCCTGGGCCTGTTTATCGTCAAGGAAGTGGTCAACGCCCACGCAGGGACGATCGAGGTCAGCTCCAATGAAGCCGATGGCACGCTGTTTACCGTGGTGTTGCCCCGCCACATCTGAAACAAGAGCTTGTGTAGGAGCTGCCGCAGGCTGCGATCTTTTGATCTTGCCGTTGAAATATGGCGCCCTCTCCGGCCGATCAAAATCAAAAGATCGCAGCCTGCGGCAGCTCCTACAGGGGATCGTGGGTCATTCAACCACCAACCGCCCCAACCGCTGCTTGAGCATCCGGTTTTCCGCCCTTAGCTGCTGGACCTCTTCAAGCAGGTCCAGCGCCAGGGCAACACCTTCCCACTCCAGCTCAAGATCGTGTCGCAGCTTGGCGGCACGCTTGGCCAGCGCCAGTTCATAATCGTTGAAACGCCAATCCTTGGGCTGCGTGCCCTGAGGTTCGAGGATGCCGTGTTCGACGATTTCGATCACGTAGACGTCCGACAGGTCGGTCGCCTCACAGAATTCTGCCATGTCCAGTTGAACGATCAGGGGGTTGCTCATGATGGGCTACTCCGTCTCTTGGATCAGAAGTTTTCTCGCGGATTGAAAGCGGCTTTTTTCGCCAGTTCCTGCCACAGCGCCTTGACCTCGTCGTCCGAGGTTTTAGGCATGACGGCCTTGAGTTGCACGAACAGGTAACCGCGCTCGCCGGCCTTATTCATCAGGCCATGGCCTTTGGCGCGCATGCGCTGACCGTTCTGGCTGCCGGCCGGGACCTTGAGGTTGATCCTGCCGGTCAGGGTCGGCACCGCGACTTCAGTGCCCAGTGCCAGCTCCCAAGGAGCCAGTGGCAGCGTGATGATCAGGTTTTCGCCTTCTACATCGTATTTCGGGTGCGGCGCAAAACGGATGATCAGATACAGGTCGCCATTGGCGCCGCCACCGACACCTGGTGCACCCTGGCCCTTGAGGCGGATACGCTCGCCGTCGGCCACGCCGGCCGGGATCTTCACGTTCAGGCTTTTGCTGGTATTGCTGACATGCTGGCCCGCAGCGTTGTACTGCGGTACCTGGAAGGTGACCTTCTTCGACTCGTTCGAGAGGGTTTCTTCCAGAAAAACCGGTAGTTCCATTTCCACGTCTTGCCCTCGACGTCCGGTGCTGCGACGCGACTGTCCACCATTAAAACCAGGGCCACGGCCGCCGAAGATCGAACTGAAGAAGTCCGAAAAATCGCCCGTGTCCTGACCACCACCGAAACCGCCCGCGCCTCGCCCCTGCCAACCCGGCGGCCCCTGGAACGGTTGGCCGTGCTGGCCGTATTTGCGCAAGTCGTCGTATTCGGCGCGCTTGTCGGCGCTTTTCAGCGCCTCATAGGCTTCCGACGCATCCTTGAACTTGGCCTCGGCGTCCTTTTCCTTGCTGACATCGGGGTGGTATTTGCGCGCCAGCTTGCGATAAGCGGCCTTGATCGTCTTATCGTCCGCAGTCGGTTCCACGCCGAGAATCTTGTAATAATCTTTGAAGTCCATCGTGGGAATCACCATCCGTTATCGATATCGCGCCACCTGCCAGAGCATGCACTTATTTGCAGCACAGGGTTTGACCAATCTCAAGGTTGTGACCGGGCGGCGCATCAGAAGTTTATCGGCAGCAGGGGCGGTTCTTGCGACCGTCCTGTGGCTGCCAGGCCCAATGCAGACAAGTTTGGGGCAAAGGATAGTCTTTCAAGGCGCTAATAGCTGAGATTTAGCGGATAGTCGGCCTTCGAATCTGTGCCGCAGTGACATACACTGCGCGGCCGTTTTTTAACCGGAACCTGAAAGACATGAAAAACGCATCTCCAGCCCGTGCCTGTGGTATCGACTTCGGCACGTCCAACTCCACCGTCGGCTGGCTGCGCCCCGGCATGGAAACGCTGATCGCGCTGGAGGACGACAAGATCACCTTGCCGTCAGTGGTGTTCTTCAACATGGAAGAACGCCGCCCGGTGTACGGCCGGCTGGCGCTGCACGAGTATCTCGAAGGCTACGAAGGCCGCCTGATGCGCTCGCTCAAGAGCCTGCTGGGCTCCAAGCTGATCAAGCACGACACCAGCGTCCTCGGCACCGCGATGCCGTTCAAGGACCTGCTCGGGCTGTTCATCGGCCAATTGAAGAAGCGCGCTGAAACGGCCGCCGGTCGGGAGTTCGATGAAGTGGTGCTGGGTCGTCCGGTGTTCTTCGTCGACGACGATGAGATGGCCGACCAGGAAGCGGAAAACACCCTGGTGGATGTGGCCCGCGCCATCGGTTTCAAGGATGTGTCGTTCCAGTACGAACCGATTGCCGCCGCGTTCGACTATGAATCGACCATCGAAAAGGAAGAGCTGGTCCTGATCGTCGACATCGGCGGTGGTACGTCCGACTTCTCGCTGGTTCGCCTGTCGCCCGAGCGCCGCAACCACGACAACCGTCACGATGACATCCTCGCCACGGGTGGCGTGCACATCGGCGGGACGGATTTCGACAAGCAACTGAGCCTGCAGGGCCTGATGCCGCTGTTCGGCTACGGCAGCCGCATGAAGAGTGGCGCCTACATGCCCACCAGCCACCACATGAACCTGGCGACCTGGCACACCATCAACTCGGTGTACTCGCAGAAGTCCACCCTGGCCTTGGGCAGCATGCGTTACGACATCGAAGACACGGGTGGCATCGACCGACTGTTCAAGCTGATCGACCAGCGCGCCGGGCATTGGCTGGCCATGGAAGTGGAAGAAACCAAGATCCAGCTGACCAGCGCCGACAGCCGCCATGTGCCGCTGGATCGGATCGAGCCGGGACTGAGCGTGGAATTGAGCCGGGCGCTGTTCGAATCGGCCATCGACAACCTGCTCGAGCGCGTGCGCAACAGCGTGACCAAGCTGCTGAACGACGCCAATGTGCGGGTCGATCAGGTGGATACGGTGTTCTTCACCGGTGGTTCGAGCGGGATTCCGGCGCTGCGCAACAGTGTTTCGGCGATGTTGCCGAATGCGCGGCATGTGGAAGGGAACATTTTTGGCAGCATCGGCAGCGGGTTGGCGATTGAGGCGGCCAAGCGTTACGGCACGATGGACTGATCCAAAACCGAGGCGCCCCCATCGCGGGCAAGCCCGCTCCCACAGGTCATGCGCTGTCCTTGTGGGAGCGGGCTTGCCCGCGATGGCGTCAGATCAGGCGATACATCTCTCTGGTATCAAACCATCCCCACCTGCTTCAACTCACTCTTCAGATACGCATAATAAATCGGCCCCGCCACCACCCCCGGCAGGCCGAACGCGGCCTCGAACACCAGCATTGCCAGCAGCAACTCCCACGACTTGGCACTGATCTGCCCGCCAACAATGCGCGCATTGAGGAAGTATTCGAGCTTGTGGATAACGATCAGGTAACCCAGCGCCGCCACCGCCACCCAGATCGACAGCGACAAACCGACAATCGTGATCAGGGTATTCGACATCAGGTTGCCGATCACCGGCAACAAGCCGAGCAGAAAGGTCAGCACGATCAGGGTCTTGGTCAGCGGCAGCTTGATGCCGAACATCGGCAGGACCACCGCCAGAAAAATCCCGGTAAAGAAGGTATTGAGCAGGGATATCTTGATCTGGGCGAACACGATGTTGCGAAACGCCTGGACCAGCAGGTGCAAACGATCGAACAGGGCGGCGGCCAAAGGCTTGCGCTTGGTCACGTCCGGCACCCGCTGCAAGGCAATGATCGCCCCCAGCACCATGCCGATCAGCAGCGTCACGAACATGTGCGCCGCGTCCTTGCCCACCAGTTGCAAATCACTCAGGTGCTTGCTCATCCACTCGCCGATCGCCACACGGAATTCGGCGGCACTGGCAGGCAAATAGGCATCGATGAACGGCGGCAGTTGCCCGCGCGCCCGGTCGACCACGCCCATGAATTTGTCGAGGGAAGCGCCGGGGTTTTCCGCCTCGTGCAGCAGAAAGCTGATGGCGCCGGCAAAGATCAACGCCAGCACACTCACCACTAATGTGCCCAGCAACGCCACCGCCAGCCAGCGCGCGCGCCGGCCTTCGATCAGCCGCTGTAACTGCGGGGTGAGCATGTTGACCAGTTCGAACACCAGCAGCCCGGCCAGCAGGCTGGGCAGCAGTCGCAACGGGATCACCAGCAGCAAACCACCAAAGATGATGACCCAACTGATTATCAGCAAGACTTGGCGTTGAGAAAACGTTGGCATACAGCCTCAAAACGAACGGCGTAAAAGGATTGGCAGTCTGCCAGCGTTCCGGTGACAGCACTAGGGATTGTGTAGGTCGACCATTGTCGGACTTTCAGCGTTCTTTCAGGCCTCATCGCGGGCAAGCTCCCACAGGGATCTCGATGCCTGCACATTCTTTGTGCAGCACAGATACCTGTGGGAGCGGCGGTGCGGCGATCCGGCTTGCCCGCGATGAGGCCAGCATGGTCACCGCACATATCTCGCCCCTAGCCGATGACTTATTTTTTCTTCAGGCACTCACTCATGAACGCCTTGCGCGCATCGCCCTTGAGCGCCTGGGTCGCGGCATCGGCGTTGCAGGTTTTCATCTTTTCTTGCTGGGGAGTCATGGGTTTGGCGGCCTCCGCTGCCGGCGCAGCTTTGAGGCAAGTGCTCATGAAGGCCTTGCGCTCATCGCCCTTGAGGCTCTTTGCGGTGGCGCCGGCGTTGCAGGTGGTCATCTTGTTCTGTTGGTCAGTGGCGGCGAAACCCTGGGCGCACATCAGTACACCGATCATCAACAAAGGGACATGCAACATCTTCATGGAGTTTTCTCCTTGTTGCCGCAGCGAGGGGCGCGGCCTCGTTCTGCAGTGTAGACAACTCCTGTTACACCTTCATCGGCTCTCCAGGTGGCTGCGTCGATACTGTTCCGGCGTGCATCCGGACTGGCGTTGAAACATCGCGATAAACGCCGACCCAGTGCTGTAGCCCATATCGAAAGCGATTTCCTGAATGCTGCGATGGCTGTCCAGCGCTTCAATCGCCGCCAGAAACCGCAACCGCTGGCGCCACTCGCCAAAACTCATGCCCAACTCGCGCACGAACTGCCGCGCCAGCGTGCGTTCACTGACATGGATTTGCGCGGCCCAGTCTGCAAGGGGGCGATGATCTCCAGGTTCGGCGTGCATGGCTTCCAGAATGCCGAGCAACCCCGGGCTGCTGGCGTAGGGCAAATAGCACTCATGCACCGGTGCCAGTTGCAGTTGATCCACCAGCACCTGAGCCAGACGTTTGTCGGCGTCACACTCGGGAATCTTCACATCCCGCGCGGCGAAGTCCTTGAGAATCGCCTTCAAAATATCGCTGATCGCCAGGGTGCAGGCCTGTTGTGGCAGATCACGACACAGCAGGGGTGCCAGACAGACCGCGCGGTAGTTGATCGGCTGATTGATGTAGAAACTGTGCTCGATCTGCGGCGGCACCCACACTGCGTACTGCGGGGGTGACATGAAGCGGGTGCAGCCGATCTCCATGTGCATGACACCGTTGGCCGAATACTCGAGGGTACCCCACGGATGACGGTGGGCCAAGGCGTACTCGTGGGAGTCGAAGTCGGCGTAGCGGAAATAGACCGGGGCTGGTAGCACGCTGAAATCCAGCAGATCAATGTGTTTACTGTTCATGCTGTCCGGAATCAGTGGCAGGTTGTCTGGATCGCAGTATAGCCATGAATCCAGACAGGCGATAATCACCCCTCATTAACGTTCTGGTTTTTCCCAATGCAATACGCTTATCCCCTGCTGGCCATTTTCATCTGGGCCGGCAACACCGTGATCACCAAAATGTCGGCCGGAGCGATCTTCCCCGCCGAGATCGGCTTCTACCGCTGGCTGCTGGCCGGGATCCTGTTCACGCCGTTCATGCTCAAACCGGTAATCACCCATTGGCCGGCGATCCGCCCGAATCTGGGCAAGATCTTCATCCTCGGCGTGCTGGGCATGGCGGTCTATCAAAGCCTGGCGTATTTCGCCGCGACGCTGACCTCGGCCACAAACATGGGGATCATCCTGTCACTGATGCCGCTGATGTCACTGGCCATGGCCATCTTCAGCCTGGGCCAGCGCCTGACTGCCGGGGCATTGGCGGGTGCGGTGCTGTCGTTTGCCGGTGTGCTGGTGGTGATCTCCTCCGGCAGCCTCGGAGCCTTGCTGGAACACGGCGTCAATCTGGGCGACGCGATGATGCTGATCGCCACCCTGGCCTATGCGATCTACAGCACCCTGCTGAAAAAGTGGCAATTGCGCTTGCCGCCGCTGGTCTTGCTGTATTTGCAGGTGCTGGTGGCGGTGGTGGTGCTGTTTCCGCTGTTCCTCGCCTCGCCGAAAATCGGCCTGACTCTGCATAACATTCCGCTGGTGTTATATGCCTGCCTGCTCGCCTCGATGATTGCGCCACTGGCGTGGATGCAGGCCGTGGTACGCCTGGGACCGAGCCGGACTACGCTGTTTTTCAATCTGCTGCCGTTGATCACGGCGTTGATTGCGGCGGTGGTGCTGCACGAGCAATTGGCGACATATCACCTGGTGGGTGGGGTGTTGACCTTGGGTGGGGTGATTCTGTCGGAACGTTGGACCACCGTGTTGGGCCGTAAGGTCAGCATTGCCTGATCTGGCGCCATCGCGGGCAAGCCCGCTCCCACAAGTCACGCGCGGTCCCTGTGGGAGCGGGCTTGCCCGCGATGAACGATGACTCGGTCGACCTGCTAAACCCCGGCCGCTTTCAGCCGCGCCGCATGCTCGACAAACAACCGTACCGGATCCGCCCCTTTGCCGACCAATCCCAGCGATTGATTGACGATGTCGAAGTGATCCAGCGGGTACTCATCGCCAATCACCGTCCCGAGGTGCGAGCTGTACCGCCCGACCATCCCGTCGCAATGCCCGACTTCGCGCACGAAGGTCCTGGCAAATAACCGGCAACTGCGGTTAGTCCCGTCAAACAGATTGCGCCCCCGATCGGTTTTCCCCGGTTGCAAGGTCCCGGACCAGGAGTAATAACGCACGCCGTTGACCTCTTCCGGCCCCTGCCCGCCCCAGGTTAGCGGCAACCCCTGTGGATAACGCTGATTGAACAGCGCCACGCCTTCAGTGGTCAGCGATTGATGCGAGGCCGGGACATCCACTGGCAGTTTCGGCCCGCGATAGCCGGTTTCCAGCAGGCTCATCAACGCGCCGATCAGCCGCAGCAAAACACCGAGCAGGCGACCCTTGGCGCTGTCTGCCGGGTAATGTTTGTGCAGGTAATCCGCCAGCTCCGAACCGTGATTGGGCCCGGCCACCGACGTGACCGAGGCGACTCGATCCGGGCGTTTGGCGGCGGCATAACGGGCGGTGAGCGAGCCCTGGCTATGGCCGATCAGGTTGACTTTCTCAGCCCCGGTCTCCCGCACAATCTCCTCGATCCGCGCCAGCAATTGCTCACCGCGCACCTCGGTCGAGTTGAGCGGCGAGACCTGCACCGCAATCACCGTCGCCCCATCCCGGCGCAGCGCCGAAACAATCCCGTACCAGTACGGATAGAGCAGCAGGCGGATAAACCCGAGCATTCCCGGAACCAGGACCAACGGATAGCGCGTGGCAGAACCTTGCGACATGGGCAAACATCCTTGTGATCGGTGAAATGAAGCAAGGCGCGATGCAATACATCCGCCAAGCTTCGACATCGAAGGTGACAACTCGACGACCAGTCTATGACATCCGCCCGCTTCGATTTTTTGCGATTGATCATTTGCATAAAACTTTTCGCCGCGCCCGTCACTCACACCTTAAGTAGCGATCACGTCCTCAGAGGCGTGACGCAAACCGGATTAGCCTCCAGGAGATCGAGATGAGCGACATGCATTTGTCTGATGTAACCACCCTGCGCGAACGTGCCCGCAAGAACGTCGAAAACGGCGCAGTGACCGAAAGCTACAGCGCCGACCGTGAAGAAGTCCTGCGCTTGCTCAACGAATCGCTTGCCACCGAACTGGTCTGCGTGTTGCGCTACAAGCGCCACTACTTCATGGCCAACGGGCTCAAGGCCCAGGTCGCCGCCGACGAATTCCTCGAGCACGCGACCCAGGAAGCCCAACACGCCGACCGTCTGGCCGAACGCATCGTGCAGCTGGGTGGTGAACCCGAGTTCAACCCCGACCTGCTGTCGAAAAACTCCCACGCCCAGTACGTGGCCGGCAATTCGCTCAAGGAAATGGTCTACGAAGACCTGGTCGCCGAGCGCATCGCCATCGACAGCTACCGCGAGATCATCCAGTACATCGGCGAACAAGACCCTACTACCCGGCGTATCTTCGAAGACATCCTGGCCCAGGAAGAAGAGCATGCGGATGACATGGCCGATATTCTGAAAGATCTATAGCGCAAACGCAGCCTTATTGCGCAAAAATAACGCGATAAGGCTGCACCAAATTTCATCACGCTGGAAAACCGAAGAAACAAAAGCAAAATAGACAGCACCCGGCATTCTTTTATACTCGAAACAAACAACTAATCGGTTGTTTAAATGCAGCGTAAAGGAATACCGCAATGTATATGGAAGAACGCATCGATTTTATTAATTCATTACCAACACTTGCATTACCTGCGCAACGATCCATGTTCAGCTCCAAGCCCAGACCCAAATTGACACACAGTGTCGCGAAGGCATCCGCGAGTGTTTTTTTTGACACTATAACTGCACGAGTTCCAGGTGTATCAAAACAGATCCTGGATGATGTAAACCTCTGCAAACTGATCATGCGACACGCTGCCGACAAAAAATTTCCGGCCGACGAACAACTCTATGAGTGGTATCAATACTACACTAACGGCCTGGGGAATTTAGGCTGGGTACTGCAGACCAAAGACATCGACACCAAGGTTATTCAGGAAGTCGGACTGACCATTGATAACTTGAGCCAGAAACTCTCGAATGCTCTGATTGGCGACAAGGCTGATGTCATCGCGGCCTGTTCCAAACAGGCAGTGATGCTCGCTAACAACACACCTGAAGCTCTCGAAGCCTTTCACTCCAAGAGGGAAGCGAAGAAAAAGGGGAAATTCGACCTCGGGTCAGTCTGGCTTGATGACCGTGGGCAACCGACTATGCTGGTCAACTGCGTCATCATTGAATCCCGCGAACACATAACCGACGTCCTGTCCTGGAAGTCGACTGAACGGTCGACGACGGTAAAAAGCGGTGCGGTGCTTACTTATCTGGATAATACAATATTCTCCAAAATTCGTGGCACCCTTGTTGAGAAATACGATTCCTCCGCCAAAAAATATATTCAAGACCTGCCCGACTTCGACATCTAATTCATGGCATATAGCTAATGGATCAATTGAAATCGGCCAGCCACAGCCGATTTCAATTGCCAGCACTTATCAGTCTTTGTTCAAGCCCTCTCAAAACATGAAACCGACGCTTACTTTTGCCAGCGGCAACATAATCGTTTTCCAACCACCAGCGGCCCACCTTTCGAACTCCCCCCGCCCCCTAACCCAAACAAGCCAAACGGCACACGAGAAGGCCTTGGTGTAATACAGCACCATGGGCTTTTCAGAATGGGCCATCATGCCCCGCACACCAACGACGCGCGAATGCAACTACTGCGAAGACCTGGTCGTCGAGCGCATCGCCATCGACAGCTACCGCGAGATCATTCAGTACATTGGCAAACAAGCCCCTACTACCCGCCGTATCTTCGAAGACATCCTGGCTCAGGAAGAAGTGCATGCGGATGACATGGCCGATATCCTGAAAGATCTATAACGAAAAAAGCAGCCTTATTGCGCACAAGTAACGCAGTAAGGCCGCTCCCATTCATGACAACAGAAAACCAAAGAAACAAAAGCAAATCATTAAAAGTCCGACAACAAATTGTAACCCTGTCATTCCATATCACCGTACTGAATTCAGGTCGAGGCACGTAAGAGGTTGGGTTATTGCGAAGCCCCAACCTCTGACAGGTAAAGCAAGGGCAAATAGTGCTCGGCAATAAATAACCAAAAAAACAGTTATTCAGAGAGATCAAGCATCTGCGAGCCCTTCTGCTTCAGGAAGTTTGCTTGCAATAATCTCTCGCATTCGACTTTTTTCATAACTCACTTTGTTAAGCACTCGCAGCGAAACGTCCACACTGACCTTGCCTGCAATATGTTCACTCATGAAATTCTGATTGAAAAAATCAAAATCAACCTCTTGAGTGGTGTCAAAGCGAACAAACACCGAGCAAATGACGGGCCCCTGCCCCACCAAACTCAGCTGTAGGGCCAAACATGAAGCCTCATGAATGTCATGCACAGCCACCTTGACCACTGCATGCTCCCCAACCTGCGCGGCGAGCATCTCCGCGCTCGAGGCGAGTTCAATACTGCGCATCAGTCGCTCAAACTGCTCAGCTTGAGCTGAGCTTAGAACATCCACCAATTGGGTTCTAATCAGATCTTTCACCACGATGATGCTGCCATCCATTGGCTCAAAATCATTACTCTTACTAGCTCGAAGCTCCCACCTCAAGCGCCCCAAGGCATTATCGTAATCTTTATACCATTGCTGCGCTTCGGCAAACCTGTCAGCTTGTGAATTTGCATGCAACCGAGAGAACATCAGCGAGCTGATCACCTCTTTTCTCCAAGGATCAACAACATCGCTTGAAACGGACAACACATTACCCGCCACTACAACAACATCATCCTTGATCATACTAGCTCTCCAAACCGCCTATTTTAAACCGAGCTGCTCACCCCGCAGCCCAATAGCGCTTCTATCACTTGAGCTTGATACCTTTGAAAAATTCGTCCGAACTGATATCAAGGAGCGCCATGATTTGATCCTTCTTGCGCTCATGCATGCGCAAATTGAGTTCCATCACAGTAGCGACTCTTTTCATTTTCAAATTTGACAAATTCCACTTCCAAAACCAGGCTCCGCCCTGCGACGTTGAAAGTTTACAATCGACAGCCACGAAGGCAGCAATTGCTGTCCCTCCGGGAGTTTGCAGACAGGGCAGGATCCTAAAGTCTGTGTCGCTGCCGCTTTTGCTATTACTGTCGAATAAAGTGACAAGCTCGTCATCGGATTTCATTTTTTCAAAAGCGCCTCCCAATAATTCCAGCATCGCCGGTGCGTTCCGGCCAGCAACCGCCTTGACCAGACCCAGAACGATGGAATCCATTGTGATATTCGTTTGCTTGACCTCCTGTTCCTGATACTTGGAATTAGTCAGCGACCAGCCACAATGTTTCAATGCCTCAGCGTATTTCGTGTGCCATTCAATAGGTAACTTTTTCCTATCGGAGTATGTATCAGCATAGCGCTCAGCAAAATGAATACTGTCCGCCGCCGCACTCTTTTTTTCTTCGTCAAGATTATCGGTAAATCCAATCGCTACCGGTGTATTATCACCTACTAGAAGATCAGATTTGGCAACTTCCTCACCGTCCAGCGCGGCAAAGGATCTGATCTGGTTTCGTTTGTTAACCATCGGCGCGAGTTGTACGCCGGCAAAAAAAGCCATGCTCTCTTCAGCATTGGGTACTAAAATAGTCATATAAACTTCCATGTAAATATTATTCGGGATCAGCCGAATGGCCGACCACTACAACTTATCATCCCGAGCTGTACTTTCCACCGTTCATGCGTGACATGTTATTACCAAGCCACCCCTGCCATCGCGCCTCTATGTTTAATATTAAAAATACTAATAGAACCCTGCGCCCGAGGCACTTCAGAACATCTGCTGATTGGCGACCTTGGAAATGCCTCCTGCAACGATCTATAGCGAGCGATCACGCCTGCTACAGATCATTGCTTGAGCCTTTTTATCCTTTTACCGTTTTCGGCGCCTTGCCCGCCTTCATCTGCTCCAGCAACGGTGCACACTGGTTAGGCTCGCCCCCACTCGGTGCTATTAACGCCAGCAGTCCTGCCGCTGGCGCGGCAATGACACCCAGCGCAACCATCCCGGCACCACGCAGTAACAGCGGTACGGCTTTCACGCCAGCATCCGGCTTGATGAACTTGCCCCGCACGTACAGTGGCGAACGCAACGAGATCAAACGCCAACCCTTGGATTCCGGAGAAATGGTCAGGTCCAGTTGCTCAGTCGCCATGTTTGCAGTGCCATCGATGTAGATGATGGCATTCTCGGTATCGAAGACGAACAGTCGCGTGGTCGCCAGACCGGTCTTGATGTCAAAGTCGGCCGCCGCGCAATTGATCTTCACCTCCTTGTCGCCGAAGATCTTGCCGACCACATAGTTGCCGACGTTCAGCCCGGCCAGCTCCATCAACTCGCGACTGATGGCGCCGTCGTTGATCAGCAGCTTCAGGTTGCCATTGGCGCTGCCCAGCAATTTGGCCACCGAGTTGCCACGCCCAGTGATGTCGGCGTCGCCATTGAGCTCACCGAAACTGGTTTTCATCGGTTCGAACGTCGGGAACAATTGCTTGAGCTTGAAGCCGCGCGCAGTGAGCTGAGCCCGGCCTTCCAACGGCTCGGTGTGACCGTTCAGGCGAATCTGCGCATCCAGCTTGCCACCGGCCACACCAAAGCGCAGCGGTTCCAGGCTGAGCACGCCGTCGGTCAGCACCACATGGGTATAAAGGTCGTTGAACGGCAGTTTTTCGCTGTGGACGATGCGTTTGCCGGTGAATTCGACGTCGGCATCCATATCGCGCCAGCGCTCGGTCTTGAACGCTTCGACCGGCAATACTTTGTCCGCCGGTTGCTTGCTTTCGCCGCCACGGGCTTTTTGCTTGGCGTTCGAGTCGGCGCCGATCAATGGCGCCAGGTCGGCAAACAGCAATTGATTGGACACCAGCGAGCCGCTGAGTTTCGGCCGTGGCTGGCTGGCGACATAGGCCAGGCTGCCATGGATGTCGCTCGCGCCGATCTTGCCGTTGAACGCTTCGTAGCGGAACACGGCGCCACCGGGCTCATGCAGCTTGGCGATCAAATGACCGTCGGTGGCATAGGGTGGCGTATCCGGCAGGGTCACGCCGGTCAACGGGTAGAGATTGCCGAGGCTGGTACCGGCCAGTTTCAGCTGTAAGTCCAACGCACCGAGGTTCAGCGGATCGGTCAGGGTGCCAGCCAGCTCGACACGGGTGTCGGCGATCTTGACCTGGGCCTGGAGCGGAAACGGCCTGGCCGCATCCTGCAAGGCCAGCAGGCCGCCAATCTTGCCTTCGCCTGCCAGTCTCTGATTGTGGTATTGGCCTTTGACCTTCAGGGCGAACGCGTAATCCTGGGGGGTGGCGCCCTGCTCCTGCGCGGTTTTCGCCGCCTTGTCGCCGACGATATCGCTAAATGGAATCGGTTTGCCCAGCGGGTCGATGATCAGGTCAAGTTGTGTCTTGAGGCTCTGGTCGTCGAGGGTGACGTGGCCCTTGTCAAAGCCGATCGCGCCAATGTCTACCACCCAGTTCGAAGGCTCGGCATCCCGATCCTTGGGATCGAACTTGAATGCCCAGTTGGCGCGGCCATCAGCCAGACGCTGCAGCTCGGCATTGGGTTCGGTGAGGTCGATGCGCGGGATCACCACGCGTTGGGCCAGCAAGGCCAAAGGTGAAATACGCAGTTCGACGCGTTTGAGGGTGACCATCTGCGGCTGCTTCGACCAGTCCGGGTTGCCCAGGCTCAGGTCCTCGGCCACTACATGCGGCCACGGTACCCAGGCCCGCCAGCCACCTTCGTCGGGGTCGCGCTGCCAGATGACCGCCAGGTTGCCATTGATGGCGAACGGACGGTGCAGCTCTTCAGACACTTTGGCATTGAGTGGCGGTTTGATCCGGTTCCAATCGAAGAACGCGATGACCAGAACCAGTACGGCCAGCAGAACAACCAGGCTGGCGACCGTCCAGAGTAGAATTTTACGAGTGCGCGTCATTGCACAGAGCTCCTGATACGACTGAGCGCCCTGACTGCGACGCACGTATGAAACGTTAGGCCAGAAGCGGCCTGCCCTGAAATCTACGACTGAAAAAACGGTCGCAGGTTTAATAGAAAGATTGATCCGCACACAAATAGCCGCTCGATCGCGGGCTTACCCTCCACTCCAGCGTTACCGCACACGCACGTTTGTGTGGCGAATGTGAGTCGAAAATACCCACATCCGTGCAAAACGGTCCTTCGGAAACACCCGTTCTAGAGCCTTCTTAGCGAACAATCAATTCCGTTGATTATTACCATTGCGTTTATGAACTTTTATATCGACTTATCGAGAGTAACATTGCCCTCGTACCCACTTTATCGCCCTCCTACGGAGCATCCAATCATGAAACGCCAATTACTGCTTAGCCTTACTCTCTCAATGCTGGCCAGCACTGCTTTTGCCCTGCCGGCTGCTGACCAGGCCACTCCGCAAGTCAAATCCAGCCACTCTGTGTTCAGTCAAACCATTGCCGAAGGTGGCAATGATCGCCTGAAAGAAAAAGGCCTGATCACTCAGGATGGCTCGGACCGTACTCCACAAGGTCAGACCCTGGCTGCCGACGGCTCCGATCGCACCCCACAAGGTCAAACCCTGGCGGCTGACGGTTCCGATCGCACCCCACAAGGTCAGACCCTGGCGGCTGACGGCTCCGATCGCACCCCACAAGGTCAAACCCTGGCGGCTGACGGCTCCGATCGCACCCCACAAGGTCAAACCCTGGCGGCTGACGGCTCCGATCGCACCCCACAAGGTCAAACCCTGGCTGAAGGTGGTGGTGACCGCGTCATCGAACGCAACAGCGCCTTGAGCTAAGCCCATGGCGGCCTTGAAAAAAAGCCCAATCCACGGATTGGGCTTTTGACTTTATGGCATTTCTCTTTATACACGCCGTACTTCCCCGCAAGATCCCCCGATAGACGTTCGACGCCGGCAAAGCCTATTTGCTAGAGTGCGCCGCTGTCCCTCTCCAGAAAAACACCCTTGCGATGCTGCCCCGCGCCGAACAGAAACAACAGACCCGCAACGCCCTGATGGACGCTGCCCGCCACTTGATGGAGTGCGGCCGAGGATTCGGCAGCCTGAGCCTGCGCGAAGTGGCGAGGACCGCCGGCATCGTTCCTACCGGCTTCTACCGGCATTTCGCCGACATGGATGAACTGGGCCTGGTGCTGGTCAGCGAAGTCGGTCAGACCTTCCGCGAAACCATCCGCCTGGTGCGCCACAACGAGTTCGTCATGGGCGGCATCATCGACGCCTCTGTACGAATCTTTCTCGACGTGGTGTCGGCCAATCGTTCGCAATTCCTGTTTCTGGCCCGCGAGCAATACGGTGGCTCGCTGCCGGTGCGCCTGGCCATCGGTCGTTTGCGCGAAGACATCAGCTCGGACCTGGCCGCTGATCTGTCGCTGATGCCGAAACTGCAACACCTCGATATCGCTGCGCTCAGCGTGATGGCCGATCTGATCGTCAAGAGCGTGTTTGCGACCTTGCCAGATATCATTGATCCGCCGGCGCAGGCGCTGCCCGAACACCTGACACCGCAGGCGAAGATTACCCAGCAGCTGCGGTTCATCTTTATCGGATTGAAGCATTGGCAGGGGCTCGGAAGTACCGAGTAGCTACGTCCGAGTAGCTCCGACCGTATGTGGACGAGTTTTGTGTGCGGCGCAAATTGGTGCACCGCACTCGTCCTCGCACCAAATTAACTCAGTTTTCTGTTTCACAGCCAAATGTCCTACAGGCTTCAACGCCTATTTCCTACACATCGCTTCATTGGCAAGCCCCTTGCTCTAGCCTGACTATTGTTCATTGCTGGAAGCCTTCCGATGCTGGTGATTCATCGCAGAATCGACCCTCAACCCGTCTGGGCCGCCGAGTTGCACCTGACCTTCGAAGCCCGGAGCAAAAGCCGTCTGCGCTGTTTCAGTGCCGAGGGTGAAGATGTCGGATTGTTTCTGGAGCGCGGTCAACCGCCGTTGTATGACGGCGAATGTCTGCAAGCCGAAGACGGGCGCATCGTTCGCGTCCGCGCCCGAGCCGAGCAATTGCTGCACGTCACCTGCGCCAATGCCTTCGAACTGACCCGCGCCGCCTATCACCTGGGAAACCGCCACGTGGCCCTGCAAGTCGGGGATGGCTGGCTGCGTCTGCTCGATGACTATGTGCTCAAGGCCATGCTCGAACAACTCGGGGCCAGGGTCGAGAACAGCGAAGCGCCGTTTCAGCCGGAACACGGTGCCTATGGCGGGGGCCATCACCACTCACGCCATGGCGACGAAGCGTTCAACTACCCACCGAAACTGCACCAGTTCGGCGTGCGTCCATGAATCCGGCCTGGGCGCTGCTGCGTCTGGCCAGTCCGCAATTGCCGATTGGTGGCTACAGCTATTCCCAAGGCCTGGAAATGGCTGTGGATAACGGCCGTGTCAATGATCCCGACAGTGCGCGACGCTGGATCAGCGATCAACTGCTGCTGAACCTGGCACGCTTTGAAGCGCCGCTACTGCTCGCCCATTGCACGGCCGCGGCCGAGGAAAACTGGGCCGAACTGCTACAGCGCTGTGAGGAGCATCGCACGAGCCGGGAAACCCGCGAGCTGCACCAGGAAAGCCGGCAAATGGGTTATTCCCTGCAGCAACTGCTCAATGGCTTGCCGGAACTGGATACCTCGGCCCGCGCCTTCCTTGAACAACACCCAGAACCGCACTTGGCGCTCGGTTGGGCGCTGGCCGCTCGCGCCTGGCACATCAGTGCGCAAGACGCGCTGGCGGCATGGCTCTGGAGCTGGCTGGAAAACCAACTGGCCGTGTTGATGAAAACCCTGCCCCTGGGCCAGCAAGCCGCGCAACGCCTGACCAGCGAACTGCTGCCACTGCTGCAACAGGCCCAGCAAAACGCCACCCGAATCAACCCCGAACACTTTGGCAGCGCCGCTTTCGGACTGTCGCTGGCGTGCATGGCCCATGAGCGCCAGTACAGCCGTCTGTTCCGTTCCTAGGGCCTTTTAATTTGGAGAATCACATGAACACACAACCTCTGCGTGTCGGCATCGGCGGCCCGGTCGGTTCCGGCAAAACCGCGCTGACCCTGGCCCTGTGCCTGGCCCTGCGCGACCGCTACAACCTGGCGGTGGTGACCAACGACATCTACACCCGCGAAGACGCCGATTTTCTGGTGCGCAATGAGGCCCTGGCGCCGGAGCGGATCATCGGTGTGGAAACCGGCGGCTGCCCCCATACGGCGATCCGCGAAGACGCTTCGATCAACCTGGAGGCCGTGGATCAATTGAACCGTCGCTTTCCGGGGCTGGACCTGATTCTGGTTGAGTCCGGGGGCGATAACCTCTCGGCGACGTTCAGCCCGGAACTGTCCGACCTGACCATTTACGTGATCGACGTGTCGGCTGGCGACAAGCTACCGCGCAAGGGCGGACCGGGGATTTGCAAATCAGATCTGCTGGTGATCAATAAAATCGATCTCGCGCCGCTGGTAGGCGCGTCGCTGGAACTGATGGATAGCGACACCAAACGCATGCGTAACGGCAAGCCGTTTGTGTTCAGTAACCAGAAAACCGGCTTGGGACTGGAGGAAATCATCGCCTTCATCGAACGCCAGGGCCTGCTGACCGCGGCCTGATCTCGCTCAACTGTTATCAACAAGGAAGCTTATCCATGACACTTAAACGCATTCTGGGCGCCATGGCCCTGCTGCTGACGCCGGCCGTCGCCTTCGCCCACCCGGGTCATGGCGATAACGGTTTGATCGCTGGCATCAGCCATCCGATCGGAGGCCTCGATCATTTGCTGGCGATGGTTGCAGTCGGACTGTGGGCTGCGCAGCAGAAAGGCGCCGCGCGGTGGGTTTTGCCCTGCACATTCGTCGCCACCATGCTGATCGGCGGACTGTTGGGCTTTGAAGGGCTGGAGCTGCCAGCGCTGGAAAGCGGGATTGCGGCATCGGTGTTGGCGCTGGGTCTGGCGGTAGCCTTGGCAGTGCGTCCGCCGTTGAGCCTGGCGGTGGGCGCGACCGCGGTGTTCGCGCTGTTCCATGGCGTGGCGCATGGGTTGGAGTTGCCGGACATGTCGAGTCCTTGGGCGTATGCGGCGGGGTTTGTAGTGGCGACGGCGGCCTTGCATGCGGCGGGTTATGTGATGGTTCGAGTGTTGCCTCAAGCAGCGGCACCGTTGGTTCGACTGGCGGGTGCGGGTTCGGCGGCGACGGGTGCCTGGTTGCTGGCGGGTTAATTCTCTAGCGCCTGAACCGGCCCCATCGTCGGAACGCCGCCCGGGGCAAGCCCGCTCCCACAGGAATTGTGTCGACGACGAATAACCTGTGGGAGCGGGCTTGCCCGCGAAAGCGGTCTGACAGACACCGCATCTCTCAGGCCTGCTAACATGTCGCGCAATCAACCTGCCGTGACGACGCCAGCCAATGCCACCTGTTCCCCGCTCCGCCTCCCAGCCTGAATTGACCGCACTGTTCGCCCTGGTGCAACAGCACTTTCTGGACGTGATCGTGCCGCTCTGGCAAGGACCCGGCTGGAACCCCGGTATGGCGCTGCCGTACGAAGCACTGGACGCCAGTCATCAACCGCTGCCTCCTCAACGCTATCGGGCAATGGCCTGCGCACGGCAGCTGTATCTGTTTTCAAGCCTGATCGGTCAGGTGCCGGCCGCCGAAGAGCGCGCCGCAGCGTTGTTCCACTCCTTGCAACAGCATTTTCACGACGCCGAGCACGGCGGCTGGTTCTATAGCATCGACCCGCAAGGAGCGCCGCTGGATCAGCGCAAAGACCTCTACACCCACGCATTCATCCTCTTCGCCTGCGCCCATTACTGGGACAAAGTTCGCGAACCGCAGGTGGAGTCGGTGCTCAACGCGGCACTGGAAGCGATTGCGCAGCATTTCGCCACGGGTGACGGCCTGTACGAAGCCAGCCTTGATCGTGACTGGTCATCGCTCAACACCGGACCGCTGCAGAATCCTCTGATGCACCTGGCCGAAGCCTTCCTCGCTACGCTGTCGGTGCGCGAAGACCACGCCGTGCAACACGCGCTCATTGATTTATGTACAGCCATGCACGAGCGTTTTATCGATCCGCACCACGATGTGTTGATGGAAAAACCGCTGGGGGCTGTGGCTAACTGGTTTGAACCGGGGCATCAGTTCGAGTGGTATTTCCTGCTGGAGTCTTCGCCGTTACTGCGCGGTTCGGCATTGCACACGTCACTGGAGCGCGCCTTCGCATTCACCGAGCAACTGGGCGTCGATCAACAGACCGGCGCAGTGCGGGCGATGCTCACTCTGGAGGGGCTTTCCAAGGATGCCACCCAACGCATCTGGGCTCAGGCTGAGTACTTGCGCGCCCTGACCCTGCGCCCGGGCAGCGAGAATGCGGTGCTACAGCAGTTACAGGCATTGCAGCAGCGCCATCTGCATGCAGAGGGCTGGTATGAGTGTCGGGATGAGCTGGGTGAAGTGAGTCGTCAGGATATGCCTTCGACCACGCCTTATCACCTGGTGACCTGTTATCGCGGGCTGGTCGACTATCTGCGCTGACTGACAGATCGCAATCGCGGGCAAGCCCGCTCCCACATGGTTTGTGTCGTTCGCGCAAAGGCGATTCAACACAAAACCTGTGGGAGCGTGGCTTGCCCGCGAAGGGCCGTTACCTGGTCTTACGCCTTGTCAGGATTACGCTCAATCGCAAACCCGCTCCAGGTCTGGCTCACCGGCATCAGCTCCAGGCTGTTGATGTTGATGTGCGCCGGGGCGTTGAGTACCCAGAAGATCGTATCGGCGATGTCTTGTGGCTGGATCGGATCGGCACCGGCGTAGGTCGCGTTGTAACGCTCCTGGTCACCGGCGAAACGCACCAGTGAAAACTCGCTCTCGCACATGCCCGGCTCGATGTTGCTGACGCGCACGCCGGTCCCTTGCAGGTCGCAGCGCAGATTCAGGGAGAACTGTTTGACGAACGCCTTGCTAGCGCCATACACATGGCTGCCCGGGTACGGATAGTTGCCGGCGACGGAACCGAGGTTGACGATGCTGGCACCGCGGCCATGGGCGATCAGGCGCGGCAACAGCAGGCGCGTGCTGTACATCAAGCCTTTGATGTTGGTGTCGACCATGGTGTCCCAATCGTCGAGGTCGCACTTGGGCGCCGGGTCCACCCCCAGGGCCAGGCCGGCGTTGTTGATCAACCCGCGCAGTTTGGCGAACGAAGGCGGCAGATTGGCAATCGCCTCTTCCATGGCCTTGCGATCACGCACGTCGAGCACCAGGCCATGGACCTCGGTCTGTTTCGACAGCTCGGCGCACAGGGCATTGAGGCGCTCTTCACGACGGCCTGTCAGCACCAGTTTCCAGCCGGCGTCGGCAAAACGACGGGCACAGGCCTCACCAAAACCGGAGGTCGCGCCGGTAATAAACAGGGTGTTAGACATCGTGTTCTCCTTGCTTCGGCTGACGGGCAGCCATTGGGATACAAAATCAGCTGGCAGCATGCCCCGCCCCGCTCTTACCGGCAACCATTCCACGATCGCGATTCTGTGCAAAAAACGATCAACACGACGAACGCCTTACCCGCTGTGGCTTACAGCCATGTGCGCGCACCTTATCCACAGCCCCATCCACACATTCCGGGGGCAAGTGGAAAAGCTGAAAGCCGCTGTGTACAAGGCTTGGCGAGCAGTTTGTAAATTTTTTTGCTTGACCCTGGATGTCCTGCCGTGCAGCCCCAAGGCATTTTGCACGATCCGGGGTAAAATCGACGATGGCGCCAAGCCAGTAACTACGGCCTCCAGCGGAGTCTTTCCAGAGTTTAACCACAGACTTATCCACAGGCTGCCTGTACACATTTCAACTTGTTTTTGCTGCCAACAAAAAGGTTGACAAAACCGGGTTACGGTCCGAAAAAAACGCCTGATCAAAAAACAACCACAACGCTACAGGCCACGTTTTCAAAGGCTTTCAGCCAGCTACTCCCACGTTATTCACAGCCAGCTCCACAGCAAACGGGGACAAGTCAAAACTGTGACAAAACAACTATTTGCAGCGGCTTTATGTCGCGCTTTGAGAGGTCGCGAATATTGTTTTCCACAATTTCGCTTTAGCTTGTGACTTCCTTGATTTTCTGTAGGAGCTGTCGAGTGAAACGAGGCTGCGATCTCTTGATTTTGCTTTTAAAAAAGGTAGATCAAAAGATCGCAGCCTCGTTTCACTCGACAGCTCCTACGCCTCCTACGCCTCCTACGCTCCCTACGCTCCTATGGGTTCTACCAGTTACAGCGGTGAACAGATTTACCAAGCCATCCAAAACGCATAAAAAAACGCCCTGAGTTCGTCAGGGCGTTGTTTGTTTACTCAACGGTCTAGTGCCCGCCGAGATAAGCGTTACGCACCTCCTCGTTGACCAGCAGCTCCTTGCCGGTGCCCGTGATGCGGATCTCGCCGTTGACCATCACATAGGCCCGGTCCGACAGCTTGAGGGCGTGGTTGGCGTTCTGCTCGACCAGGAAGATGGTCATGCCGGTCTTCGCCAGCTCCCGCAAGGTGGCGAAAATCTGCTTCACCACGATCGGCGCCAACCCCAGGCTCGGTTCATCGAGCAACAGCAATTTCGGCCGGCTCATCAGCGCCCGGGCGATGGCCAGCATTTGCTGCTCGCCACCCGACATCGTCATAGCCCGCTGGGTACGCCGCTCCTTGAGCCGTGGAAACAGCTCGAACATGCGCTGCATGTCTTCGGTGGCGTACTTGTCACCGATCGGGATGGTGCCCATCAGCAGGTTTTCCTCGACTGTCATGTCGGGGAATACCCGCCGACCTTCCGGCGACTGGGCAATGCCGTGGGAGGCGATGTAGTGGGACGACTTGTGGGTGATGTCCACCCCTTGATAGACGATCGCCCCGCTTGCCGCCCGTGGCTGCCCGAAGATCGACATCAGCAGGGTCGACTTGCCGGCGCCGTTGGAGCCGATCAGGCTGACGGTTTCTCCTTCGTTGATCTGCAGCGAGACTTTCTTCAGGGCCTGGATCGGCCCGTAAAACACGTCCAGTTCCTTGAGCTCGAGGATGGGTTGAGTCATACCACCTCCTCTTCGTCGGCGCCCAGGTAGGCGGCAATCACCTTGGGATCGTTGCGAATGGCTTCAGGCCCGCCCTCGGCGATGACGATGCCGTGGTCCAGCACCACGATGTGATCGGAAATGCTCATGACCATGCCCATATCGTGTTCGATCAGCACCACGGTCAGATCGTGCTCGTCACGCAGCAGCCGGATCATCGCGCTCAGCGCTTCGGTTTCCTGAGGGTTGAGGCCGGCGGCCGGTTCGTCGAGGCAGATGATCTGCGGCCGGGTGCACATGGCACGGGCGATTTCCAGGCGGCGTTGTTGCCCGTAGGACAGTTCGCCGGCCAGACGGTTGGCGCAGTCTACCAGGTCCACCACTTCCAGCCAGTAGAACGCGTGGTCCAGTGCATCGCTTTCGGCCTTGCGATAGCCTTTGGTGTTGAGGATACCGGCCAGCAGGTTGCGATTGACCCACATGTGCTGGGCAACCAGCAGGTTTTCCAGCACCGACATTTCCTTGAACAGGCGAATGTTCTGGAACGTGCGCGCCAAGCCCGCCCGGTTAACCAGGTGGGTACCGCCGAACATCTTGTAGCGGAGCCGATTGATAAAGTTTTTCGGTGAAACGAAATCGACGGCTTTGAACGATTCGCCCAACAGCTGGATCACGTTGGTGCGCTCGCCACGGGTATTGAGTTCGATCTTGCCGCCGGAGGCCTTGTAGAACCCGGTCAAGCAATTGAACACGGTGGTCTTGCCGGCGCCATTGGGGCCGATCAGGGCAAAGATCGAGTTGCGGTGCACCTTCAGGCTGACATCGCTCAACGCCTTGATGCCGCCGAAGTGCATCATCAGCTTCTCGACTTGGAGCACGACTTCACTCATGGCGCTGCCCTCTTTCATACGCTATGGCACCTTTACGCGGGGTCACACCGGTACGGCTGATCCGAATCAGGCCGCGCGGTCGCCAGATCATCATCAACACCATCAGGATGCCGAACAGCAATACGCGGTATTCGGCAAAGCCGCGCAACAGTTCCGGCGCCACGGTCAGCACGAATGCGGCGATGACCACGCCGATGGTCGAGCCCATGCCGCCGAGTACCACGATGGCGAGGATCAGTGCCGATTCGAAGAAGGTGAACGAGGTCGGGTTGACGAAGCCTTGATAAGTGGCGAAGAACACGCCAGCCAGGCCAGCCGTCGATGCGCCGATGGTGAACGCGGAAAGCTTGACCAATACGTGGTTCAGGCCCATGGATCGGCAGGCGATTTCGTCTTCGCGCAAGGCTTCCCAGGCGCGACCGACCGGCATGCGGGTCAAGCGATGCTTGACGTACAGCACAGCCAAAACAACCAGGAACAACACCGCATAAATGAAGTAGTACTTCACGTCCGGGTTATAGGCGATGCCGAAAAACTCATGGAACGGAACACCCCCCTCCTTCGCTCGTTTACCGAACTCAAGGCCGAAAAAGGTCGGCAACGGCGCCGCCATGCCGTTCGGGCCGCCGGTCAGGGACAGCCAGTTATTGAGGATCAAGCGGATGATTTCACCAAAGCCCAGGGTCACGATCGCCAGGTAGTCACCGTGCAGGCGCAGCACCGGGAAACCCAGGATGCAACCGGCCAGGCCGGCAATGATCGCCGCCAGTGGCAGCACCGTCCAGAAACCCAGCCCCAGGTATTGGTAACCGAGCGCCAGTCCATAGGCACCGATGGCGTAGAACGCCACGTACCCCAGGTCGAGCAGGCCGGCCAGGCCGACCACGATGTTCAGCCCCAGGCCCAGCAGCACGTAGATCAGCCCGAGGATGACCACGCCCAGCAGGTAGGAGTTGGAGAAAAACGGGAACACCACGGCGACGACAATCAACACCGGAATGATCCAGCGCAACCGGGACTTGTAGTCAGGCGGCAGTACATGCACCCCGGAGCCGGTGCTTTCGAAGCCTTCGAGAATGCTCAGGCCCTTGGGGGTTTGCAGGAACAGGCTCAGGGCGAAGCGGCCCGCCATGACGATGGCGACAATCCATGCCACCCGGGTCGTTTCCAGGTTGAAGCCGTAGCCGTCGAGGACCACGCCGACAATCGGGCCGAACACAATCAGGGCGACAAGGCCGGCAAGAATCGCGTCAACCAGGCTTCTTTTGAGATCAATGGTTTTTTTAGTGGTTGAAGACATCGTTTACACCTTCGACACAAGAGGACGGCCGAGCAGGCCTTGGGGCCGAAAGACCAGAACGAGAACGAGCAGCGAGAAGCTGAAGACGTCTTTGTAGTCCGAGTTGACCAAGCCGGAGAACAGCGACTCGGAGATCCCCAGGATGATCCCGCCGAGCATCGCCCCGGGCAGCGAGCCGATCCCGCCGAGCACCGCGGCAGTAAACGCCTTGATACCGATGATGAAGCCCGCGTAGAAGTCGAATGTGCCGTAGTTCATGGTGATCAGCACACCGGCCAGGGCCGCCATTGCGGCACCGATGATGAACACGTAGGAAATCACCCGGTCGGTGTTGATCCCCAGGATCGAGGCCATCTTGCGGTCTTGCTGGGTGGCGCGGCACATGCGGCCGAGCTTGGTGTACTTGATGACGTAGGTCAGCAGGGCCATCCCGACAAACGCTGCGATCAGGATGAAGATCTTGGTGTAGGTGAGCTGGACGAAGCCGGTCCCGACTTCAACTCGCCATGCACCGGTGAGCAGTGTCGGCACGCCTTGTTGGCGGGCACCCTGGGCGATCTGTGCATAGTTCTGCAGGATCAGGGAAATACCGATGGCGCTGATCAGCGGGGCCAGTCGGGTGGAGTTGCGCAGCGGTTTGTAGGCGACGCGCTCGATGACCCAGCCATACACCGCCGTGACGATGATGGTGAAGATCAGTGTGCCGAGCATCAGCAGGGGGAAGGATTCAATACCGAAGTATGCCAGCAGAGCCAGACTGATTGCCGCGAGGTAAGCGGAAATCATGTAAACCTCGCCGTGGGCGAAGTTGATCATGCCGATGATGCCATAGACCATTGTGTAGCCGATGGCGATCAGGCCATAGACCGACCCGAGGGTCAGGCCGTTGACCAGTTGCTGCAGGAAAATACCATCCATAACGCAATCTCACGCATTTGAGAGACTGCACAGAAGCCAGGTGCGACGGGCTGGGGTTCAGCCACCCGTACAACAGGGTTGTGTGCAGCTCTACGAGAAAAGACAGACGGGCTTTCTGGTTGATGCCAGTCAGCTGAGGTTGAACGCTATTTCTGTGGCGAGGGAGCTTGCTCCCGCTGGGTCGCAAAGCGTCCCTGTAAAGGACTGCTACGCAGTCCAGCGGGAGCAAGCTCCCTCGCCACAGGCCGATCAGCAGGTCATGTCACTTCTGTTTTTCCAGCTGGTGGTATTTGCCGTCCTTGTCCCACTGGTAAACCACGTAGTCGGAGACTTTCAGGTCGCCCTTGGCGTCCCAGGTCTTCTCGCCCATCACGGTTTTGACCGGGTTTTTCTTCAGCCACTCGGCGGCTTTCTCGCCACTGTTGGATTTGGCGCCATTGAAGGCTGCGGCCAGGGTCTGGACCGAAGCATAGGCGTACAGGGTGTAGCCTTCAGGCTCGGTGCCTTTCTTGCGGAACTCGTCCACTACGGTCTTGCTTTCTGGCAGCATGCGTGGGTCGGCACCGAAGGTCATCAGCACGCCGTCAACGAATTGCGGACCGCCAGCGGTGGTCACCAGTTCGTCGGTCACGATGCCGTCGTCGGACATGAACTTGACGTCTTTGAGACCTTGCTCACGCAGTTGACGCACCAGAGGACCGGCTTCCGGGTGCAGACCACCGAAGTAGACGACGTCGGCGCCAGCGCCGCGGATCTTGGTGACGATGGTGCTGAAATCTTTCTCGCCACGGGTCAGGCCTTCATACAACACCGGCTTCACGCCGCGTTTTTCCAGCTGGGCCTTGGTAGCGTCCGCCAGGCCTTGGCCGTAGGTATCCTTGTCGTGCAGGACCACGACTTTCTTGCCCTTGAGCACGTCGACAATGTAGTCGCCGGCCACGATACCTTGCTGGTCGTCACGCCCGCACATACGGAACATGGCACTCAGGCCGCGCTCGGTAACCGCCGGGTTGGTGGAGCCGGGAGTGATCGCAATGATGCCCGCTTCATCGTAGATCTCGGAAGCCGGGATGGTCGACGAAGAGCAGAAGTGACCGACCACGCCCGCAACTTTCTGGTTGGTCAGGTCCTTGGCGACTGTCACAGCCTGTTTCGGTTCGCAGGCGTCATCGCCCTTGACCAGGACGATTTTTTCCCCGTTGACGCCGCCCGCCGCGTTGACCGCATCGGCCGCCGCTTGTGCACCCTTCATGTACTGCTCGCCAAATGCCGCGTTGGCACCTGTCATTGGACCCGCCACACCAATTTTTACGTCAGCCTGGGCAAACGCAGAAACACCCAACGCAGCTGCCACTGCGAGGGCCAGAAAGCCTTTCTTGTAAAACGTCTGGGACATGAGGTGGTGCTCCATGGTTTTTTTAGTTGGCACTGCGACTTCTCTGAATGCTCAGAGCAAGGGCCGTGCCATCGGTTTTTTATTCTGAGAAAAGTCGCTACCTTATTGTTCTTTCGACTGTTTCGAGCCCATTTTCATTGGGCGTGCAACCGTCTAAACCGCGGAAGGTAAAACCATTTATTTTTAAAGGCGCAACCCGTATGCGCCATCATTGCAACCGCGGCACCAAACGACGTGCAACCAGCCTGTAACAACGTGCGTCACCGAAGTGCACACTGCTGGTGCGAGACTGCTACAAACCCGCACCACTACAGGCTAGTCGTTACGCGTAAAAGCGCCGCTTTCCGCAACATATTTCAACAATCAAATAACGATCCGCAGGCACTGGCCTGCGTGATACAGCGAAAAACCGGCTTCGTATAAACAGCTGCGCAATCCTGCCCCTACCAATGGCTGCATGGGGGCGAAGGGAATCGGCAAAGCTTGAGGATTTCCCTTACACAAATAATCGGCAAAGGCTTTGCCGACCACGGTGCCGGTCGTCACGCCCCGGCCGTTGTAACCGGTGACTGCCACTAATCCGGGTGCGGGTTCGAACAGACGCATTAGATGGTCAGGCGTGAACGCGATGCAACCGGTCCAGGTGCACTCCCACTCCACCGGTTTCAAGTAAGGGAAGTAGTGCTGCTGAACCCGGTCGGCCCAGGCCTTGAGGAACCAGGTCGGCTTCTTATTGCCGTTACCCAGACTGCCAAGCAGCAGGCGTCCGTCTTTATCCCGACGAATGCTGCTGAGTACCTGGCGGGTATCCCAGGAACCCTGGCCGCCGGGCAGGATTTGCTGCGCAGCCTCTTCGGTCAGCGGGACCGACGCCACCTGATAGTAATAACCGGGGAAGAAATTGCGCCGCAACTCCGTCCAATCGCCTTCGGTGTAAGCGTTGGAGGCGATGACCACTTGCTCGGCCAGTACCGAACCCTGAGCCGTTTGCACCGACCAGCGTTGGCCCTGACGTTCAAGTCGGGTCACCGGGGAATGATCGAACAGCTGACCGCCAAGGCTGATAGCCGCTTTGGCCAATCCTGTCGTATAAGCCATCGGGTTGATCGTGCCAGCACGTCGATCAAGCAGCGCGGCGGCAATCTTTTTCGTGCCCGTTGCTTGTTCGCACGCCTGCCCGGTCAGCAGCTCGACCGGCGCTCCGCGACGCTTCCATTGTTGCTCTCGACTGCGCAGATCCGCTTCGCCATTGGCGTTGTGCGCCATGTGCAACGTGCCTTCGCGGCGCAGTTGGCAATCGATGTTGTATTTGTCGACCAGGCTGAACACCAGGGACGGCGCCGCACCGAGCATACGATTGAGCTGACTGCCGACCGCTTCGCCAAACCCTTCTTCGATCTCGTCCGGTGGAATCCACATCCCGGCGTTGACCAGCCCGACATTGCGCCCGGAACCGCCATGACCGGCACGATGGGCTTCCAGCACGCAGACACTTTTACCTTGTTCCAGCAAATGCACCGCCGCCGACAGACCGGTGAAACCGGCGCCGATGACGCAGACATCCACTTTCACCTCGCCCTTGAGCGCCGAATTGTCCGGCCTTTGCGGCGTCAGTTTTTCCCACAGACACTCTTCGCGTAACGGCATTGCCAGACTCCAACAGAAACCTAACCAACACACAGTTCAAATGTGGGAGCGAGCTTGCTCGCGATTGCTATCTGTCAGTCGACATCGATGTCGGCTGACAGGCCCTCATCGCGAGCAAGCTCGCTCCCACAGGGTTCTTCATGGGTTCAAGAAGTGTGTTTAATCAAAAGTAATGCCCTGAGCCAACGGCAACTCCAGCGAATAGTTCACGGTGTTGGTCTGACGGCGCATGTACCCGCGCCATGCATCGGAGCCCGATTCACGACCACCGCCGGTTTCTTTTTCGCCTCCGAATGCGCCGCCGATTTCCGCGCCGCTCGGGCCGATATTGACGTTGGCGATGCCGCAGTCGCTGCCCACGGCCGACATGAACTGTTCGGCTTCACGCACGTCAGTGGTGAAGATGCACGATGACAGGCCCTGTGGCACGGCGTTGTTCAGGCGCAGTGCTTCGTCGAAATCGTTGTAACCGATCACGTACAGGATCGGTGCGAAGGTTTCGCTGCACACCACATCGCTCTGCTCCGGCATTTCAACGATCGCCGGCGAGACGTAGTAAGCGTTGGGGAATTGGTCTTCCAGTTGACGCTTGCCGCCGAATACCCGGCCACCTTCGCTCAACGCTTGTTCCAGTGCGTCCTGCATGTTTTCGAAACTGTGCTTGTCGATCAGTGGGCCGACCAGGTTGCCTTCCAGCGGATGGCCGATACGCACTTTGGAATATGCGGCTTTGAGGCGGGTGACGATTTCTTCCTTCACCGATTCATGGGCAATCAGGCGACGCAGCGTGGTGCAACGCTGGCCCGCAGTACCAACGGCGCTGAACAAAATCGCACGCACGGCCATGTCCAGGTCGGCGCTTGGGCCGAGGATCATCGCGTTATTGCCGCCCAGTTCGAGAATACTGCGGGCGAAGCGTGCAGCGATTTTCGGTGCCACTTCGCGACCCATGCGGGTGCTGCCGGTGGCGCTGACCAGCGCAACACGCGGGTCATCGACCAGGGCTTCACCGGCATCGCGGCCGCCGATGATGACTTGGCTCAGGTGCGGTGGCGCATCGCTGAAGTTTTTCAGTACACGGTCGAACAGCGCCTGGCAGGCCAGGGCGGTCAGCGGGGTTTTTTCCGACGGTTTCCAGATCACCGGGTTGCCGCAGACCAGCGCCAGCGTGGTATTCCAGGCCCAGACCGCCACCGGGAAATTGAACGCGCTGATCACGCCGACAACGCCCAGTGGGTGCCAGGTTTCACGCATATGGTGGCCAGGGCGCTCGGAGGCGATGGTCAAGCCGTACAGCTGACGGGAAAGACCCACGGCGAAGTCGCAGATGTCGATCATTTCCTGAACTTCACCCAGGCCTTCCTGGGTGATCTTGCCGGCTTCCCAGGACACCAGCTCGCCGAGGTCGGCCTTGTATTCGCGCAGGATATCGCCCAGCTGTCGCACCAGTTCGCCACGGCGCGGCGCCGGGACTTTGCGCCACAGTTCGAACGCATGATCTGCGCGACTGATGTGCTGTTCGACTTCGGCGGCGCCTTCCCAGTTCACGGCGGCGATCCGGCTGCCATCGATGGGCGAATGCACCGGCACTTTGCCGTTCTGATACAGGGCCGGGTTCACACCAAGACGATCAAGCAATGCGGCAACCATGGGTCACTCCTCAAGCAAAAAACAGAATGTGGGCAGCCGGAAAATCACGACTGATCAGACCTGTAGTTTTAGCGCCCCCGAGGTTACTCAACAAACGACCTTTAAGAGAGATATCATTCCGTTTATTCATGCTGTGCATTGCTGGCAATAAGAGACAAGAACAAAGGACCGCCCATGCTGAACAAACGCTATCTGCCGTCGATCACCGCCCTGCAGTGTTTCGAGGCTGTGACCCGGCATTTGAGTTTCACCCGGGCCGCCGAAGAGCTGAACCTGACCCAGAGTGCGGTGAGCAAACAAGTCGCACAACTCGAAGAGTTATTGCAGCACCTGCTGTTCCGTCGGGTGCGCCGACGTCTGCAAATGACCCCGGCCGGAGATTTGTACCTGGTAGAGGTGCGAAAAATTCTCACACAGGTCGAGATGTCGACCCATTACCTGCGTTCCTACGGTGGTGAAACCGAAGTCTTGCGCGTCTCCACGCCCCCGACCTTTGGCGCTCGTTGGCTGGTGCCACGTCTGAAAGGCTGGCGCCTGCGCCACCCATCGATCCACCTGGACCTGTGCAGCGAACAGGAAGCCGACGATCTGCTGCAAGGTCGTAGCGACCTGGCCTTCTATTTTGGCCAGGGTTCGCGCCCCGGCACCGAATGCCTGAAGCTGTTCAGCGAAGAGCTGGTGCCGGTTTGCGCACCGGGCAGCCTGCCGGATACGCCGTTCACCGATCCGACGCAACTCGCTGACCTGGTCCTGCTGCAAAACGCCTCTCGCCCTCAGGCGTGGCATGACTGGTTCGACAACCAGGGTTATCACACCGAGCACAGTTACCACGGCCCGCGGTTCGAAACCTTCTACATGTGCATCCGCGCCGCCCAGGTCGGCTGCGGCGTGGCGCTGTTGCCGAAGTTTCTGGTGGAAGAGGAATTGGCCGACGGCAAACTGGTCATACCCTGGCAGCATGCGATGCCCAGCACCGACGCCTACTACCTGGCGTACCCGGAGCATTCGGCGGAAGTGCCGAAAGTGCGGGATTTTGTGAAGTGGATGCTGGAGCAACTGGATAACCCCGCATCTAACGACTAACTCCCTGTAGGAGCTGTCGAGTGCAACGAGGCTGCGATCTTTTGATCTTAAAAAAGCAAAGTCAAAAGATCGCAGCCTCGTTTCACTCGGCAGCTCCTACAAGGTGATTCGTCGATACAAAAAACGCTGGCATTACCCACCACCGATATGCGCCACTAGCCCCATTCATTGAAACAGCTGCAACGTCGCTGCCACGGGCCGCGGCCAGCCTGGAGAACCCCCGTTATGAGCGAGAGTGTGTTTGCCGATCGTATCGTGCAGAACCTGCTCGACACCGACTTCTACAAACTGACGATGATGCAGGCGGTGCTGCACAACTACCCGAACGTGGAAGTCGAATGGGAGTTCCGTTGCCGAAACAGTGAGGATCTGCGCCCGTACCTGGCGGAGATCCGCTTCCAGATCGAGCGTCTGGCCGAGTTGAGCCTGAGTGCCGATCAGTTGGGTTTCATGGAGCGCATCAGCTTCATGAAACCGGATTTCCTGCGTTTTCTCGGCTTGTTTCGCTTCAACTTGCGCTACGTCCATACCGGGATCGAAAACGGCGAGCTGTTCATTCGCCTGCGCGGGCCATGGCTGCATGTGATTCTGTTCGAAGTGCCGCTGCTGGCGATTGTCAGCGAAGTGCGCAACCGCTATCGCTACCGGGAAATCGTCCTGGAGCAGGCGCGAGAACAGCTCTATCGCAAGTTCGACTGGCTGACCGCCAATGCCGGCAGCGATGAATTATCCGAATTGCAGGTCGCCGATTTCGGTACTCGCCGTCGCTTCTCGTTCCGCGTGCAGGAAGAAGTGGTGAACGTGCTCAAGCACGATTTCCCCGGGCGCTTCGTCGGCACCAGTAACGTGCACCTGGCACGTGAGCTGGACATCAAACCGCTGGGCACCATGGCCCACGAGTGGATCATGGCCCATCAGCAACTCGGCCCGCGCCTGATCGACAGCCAGATCGCCGCCCTCGATTGCTGGGTCCGCGAATATCGCGGTTTGCTCGGGATCGCCCTGACCGACTGCATCACCACCGATGCTTTCCTCAGTGATTTCGACCTGTATTTCGCCAAACTCTTCGACGGCTTGCGCCACGATTCCGGTGATCCGGTGCTCTGGGCGGAAAAAGCCATCGCTCACTATCACCAGCTTGGCATCGACCCGATGAGCAAGACGCTGGTGTTCTCCGACAGCCTGACGCTGCCCAAGGCCCTTGAGATTTTCCGGGCGCTGCGTGGTCGGATCAATGTCAGCTTCGGTATCGGTACCAACCTGACGTGCGATATTCCGGGTGTCGAACCGATGAGCATCGTGCTTAAAATGACCGCCTGCAACGGCCAGCCGGTGGCAAAGATCTCCGACGAGCCGGGCAAGACGCATTGCAAAGACCCGAATTTCGTCGCCTATTTGCGACACGTTTTCCAAGTACCTGCCACCCTTTCCAGTACATCAAGTCAACCTAGCAAGGAGTGAATTCATGCAAGCCGTACAGCGTGAGATTGCTGAGCAGCTCAAGGTTCAACCGCCGTTCGCCGACCAGGCCGCCCTTGAGGCCGAAGTCGCCCGACGGATCACCTTCATCCAGGATTGCCTGGTCAATTCCGGGCTCAAGAGCCTGGTGCTCGGCATCAGTGGCGGCGTCGATTCCCTGACCGCCGGCCTGCTGGCCCAACGCGCCATGCGCGAGCTGCGCACACGCACCGGTGACAACAACTACAAGTTCATCGCCGTGCGCTTGCCCTACGAAACCCAGTTCGATGAACACGACGCCCAGGCCTCGGTGGACTTCATTGCCCCGGACGAGCGTCACACGGTCAACATCGGTCCGGCGGTCAAAGCCCTGGCCAGTGAAGTGGCAGCGTTCGAAGGCAAGCAGGCGGTATCGGTGGATTTCGTGCTCGGCAACACCAAGGCGCGGATGCGCATGGTCGCCCAATACACCATTGCCGGCGCAGCGCATGGGCTGGTGATCGGCACCGATCACGCGGCGGAAGCGGTGATGGGCTTTTTCACCAAGTTCGGTGACGGCGCGTGTGACTTGGCGCCTTTGAGTGGCCTGGTGAAAAATCAGGTTCGGGACATCGCCCGCAGCTTCGGCGCGCCGGAGTCGTTAGTGGAAAAAATCCCGACGGCCGACCTTGAGGACTTGTCGCCGGGCAAACCGGACGAAGCGTCCCATGGCGTGACCTATGCCGAGATCGATGCATTCCTGCACGGCGAGCCGGTGCGTGAGGAAGCGTTCAAGATCATTTGTGCTACGTACAAAAAGACCCATCACAAGCGAGTGATGCCGTTCGCCCCTTGACTCGGCCCATGTGGAACCTTGTAGGAGCTGGTAGGAGCTGTCGAGTGCAACGAGGCTGCGATCTTTCGACTTTGTTTTTTAAAAGCAAGATCAAAAGATCGCAGCCTCGTTTCACTCGGCAGCTCCTACAGGGATTGTGGTTGGCCTACGAGCAGGCACAAAAAAAGCGTCCCGAGTGGACGCTTTTTTTATGACCCGAATCGCTTACTTCAGGGTAACAGTCCCTTTCATCATCGAGATATGGCCCGGGAACGAGCAGAAGAACCCGTACTTCTCACCAGCAGCCAGCTTGGACACGTCGAAGGTCACCGAGTCTTTTTCCTTGGCACCGATGAGTTTGGTGTGGGCGATGATGCGGGCATCACCTTCTTTCAGGTAATCCTTGTCGATGCCAGCCGTCAGACCGTCGGTGGCGATCGGCTGCATGTCAGCCTCTTTGCTCAGCACCCAGTTATGGCCCATGACGTTTTTCGGCAAGCTGCCGGAATGAGTCAGCTCAACGGTGAACGTCTTGCAGCTCTTGTCGATTTCAATGGCCTTGGTGTTGAAGGACATCTGATCAGTGGAGTCGACAGTGACCTTGCACTCGGCAGCCATCAATTGGCTGCTGGCCAGTGTCAGCAGGGATACCGCAACAAGTTTGGCAAACATGGTGAATCTCCAAGGCAGGGTTAACAAAGTGCGAATGGACAGAAGACTGCCTGAAAACTTCGCAAGTTCCTATGACCTGAATCAAAAATTGTATACAACTTTCGAGCTATGACACCTATCGAGACAATCTACCAGCCAGCGGTCAAGGACGGCCCTATCATCAGGTCGTCATCATTCTGGAGCGTCTGTCATGTCCATCAATAGCCTGTTGTGCAGCTTGCTCGCCGCATACGCCTGTGGCGCCAGCGGCACCTGTGAAACACCCAAGCGCGACGTTTAGACCTTGGACTGGCGCTTGCCTGCCTTTACTCTGTGGCCATCTGACCATGGAGCAAGGCATGTCTTTAGCGTCTGTTTGTGTATTTTGCGGTGCCAGTACCGGCACCAACCCGGCTTATCGTGAAGCGGCTGTCGCCCTGGGGCGGGCATTGGCCGAGCGCAAGCTGACCCTGGTCTATGGCGGTGGTGCCGTCGGACTGATGGGAATCGTCGCCGATGCTGCGCTGGCGGCCGGTGGTGAAGTAATCGGGATCATCCCGCAAAGCCTCAAGGACAAGGAAATCGGCCATAGCGGCCTGACCCGCCTGGAAGTGGTCGACGGCATGCATGCGCGCAAGGCGCGGATGGCCGAGCTCAGCGACGCCTTTATCGCCCTGCCTGGCGGCCTGGGCACGCTGGAGGAATTGTTCGAAGTCTGGACCTGGGGCCAACTCGGCTACCATGGCAAACCGCTGGGGCTGCTGGAAGTGAACGGTTTCTACAGCAAATTGACCGGCTTTCTTGATCATATCGTCGGCGAAGGCTTCGTTCGCGAGGCGCACCGTGACATGCTGCAAGTGAGCGAATCGCCGCAAACCCTGCTTGATGCCCTGGATACCTGGCAGCCGACAGTGGTGCCAAAGTGGACAGAGCAAAAACCCAGCTAACGGCTAGGCATCTATACAAGGCAGAATACGCGCCGCTCAACCTCACCTTCGACCCCAGAGGATCGCCCATGGCTAAACCCAATTATTCCTTCGCCAAACGTCAGAGAGACTTGGCCAAGGAGCAGAAGAAAGAGGAAAAGCTTCAGCGCAAGAAAGCTACCGCTGAAGAAGAAGCAGCAGCACTGAACCCGGATGCCGAAGGCGAAGTGGCTACAGACGAAACTGAAGCACCGAAAGATCAGGCGCCCGACGCCTGAGACCCTCAGGGCCCGATGATCTGATCAGGCCCACCGGATCTGTGTCCAGGGTTGGCAGCGCTGCTGCTAACCCTCACAGGCCACTCTGAAACATCCAAGTTCACAAACCACTTGCACATCTCCCTGTGGGAGCGAGCTTGCTCCGGGCGGCGTTCCGACGATAGCAATCTACCAGTCATATTGATGTTGGATGTGCCAACGTCATCGCGAGCAAGCTCGCTCCCACAAGGGTTTTGTATTACTCCAGTGGCATTACGGTGACGCGGACCTCCGGGTCGTGATTACCGCCGCCCAGAATCACTCCACGCAACGGAGAGACATCGGAAAAATCCCGGCCCCAGGCCAGGGTGATGTGCTCCAGCGCCGGTTGCACGTTGTTGGTCGGATCGAAATCGACCCAGCCCAGCACCGGGCAAAACACCGAGATCCAGGCATGGGACGCATCGGCGCCGATCAATCGCGGCTGCCCCGGTGGTGGCTGGGTCAGCAAATAGCCGCTGATGTACCGCGCTGCCAAACCACGGGAGCGTACGCAGGCGAGCATCAGGTGAGCGAAGTCCTGGCATACCCCGCGCCGCCGCTCCAGCACTTCCACCAAAGGTGTCGCCACCTGGGTTGCTTCGGCATCGAAGGTGAACTCATTGAAGATTTTTTCCATCAATGCCTGGACGCCCAAAAGCAGTGGGCGGCCCGCCGGAAAGCAACTCTCTGAAAACTCGACGAAGTTGCGTTTCAAATGCACGTAAGGCGATTCAAAACGGAAACGGCAGGCATCCAGCAATTCAGGGGATAGCGGCTGACTGCTGTAGGTCAGCGCATTGCGCGTTTGCTCCCATGGGGGAGATTGATTGAAATCGAGCGCAGGCCGGGCCAGCACTTCAACGGTGAGCCGGGCATTGACCAGCAATTCATCATGGGGCCGCTCGAACGCCAGCCGGGTCAGGGGATTGCCGAATACATCCAGTTCGTCCCGGCGTGAAGTCGGGTCCGGGCTGATCTGCAATTGCTGCTCGGTGCAGCGCTGCCAGGCACAGGCCCGCGGCCACAGGTGCGCCAGTTGCTGGGCCAGGGACACCGGGCTGTCGTAGTGGTAATGGGTGTCGTGGAGAATCTGGTAATGGGCGTTCATCAGACGGACACCGTGCGCTGGCTGACATCATCGACATGGGCAAAATGGCGCAAGGCCAGACGATCCGACACTTGCCCGCTGGCGTCGGCGATCTGTTGCAGCAGATCGGCCAGCCCCTCGATCGCGGCGCGAACACTGGCCTCACCGAACAGCGGGTTTTCCAGGCAGCCAAGATCGAAACGCGCCAGTTGCGCCACCAACAACGGCAGGCCTGCTTCGCGCGGCGCGCCAAAGTCGTCGTTCAAACGCTTGAGTGTGCGGGTCACCAGCTTCAACTGAAACAGCACCGCATGAGGGTTCTGTTCATCGAGCAGCAACAGGTCCAGAACCGGTATCAATTGCGCCACCGCCAGATACCGCGAACGGTAAGTGATGCTGCTGTTCCCCAGTTCCAGCAGCCATTCCAGCCCGGCCTGATCGAAGGCACCGGCACCCCGCAGAAATGCGGCGAGACTGCTGCTTAGAAATTGCAGTCGCTCGATCCGTCGGCCGATCATCAGGAAGCGCCAACCTTCGTCCCGGGTCATATCGTCCAAGGCGAAACCGGACAACGCCGCCAGGGACATCACCAGACGGTTGAGAAAATCCAGCAGTTCGCCAAAATCCGCTTCATCGGTTTCCAGCGCCATGGCTTCGCGCTGCAACTCTACCAGCGCCTGCCAATTCTCCCGCGACAGCTTGCCTCGCACCTGGGAGGCCGCCCACTGCAAACGCTGCAGGTTGGAGCGCAGGCTGAACGGCCAGTCATCGCCGAGCAGCGCGGCCAACAAGCGCTCCGGCAACTCGCCTTCATCCGGCAACAGATTCAGGCGCTCGCCCAGATCGACAGCCGCCTGCAAGGCCTGCGGATCGTCACCGTCGACATAGCGCGCCAGCATGATCCGCAGCAACCGTGCGCTGTCATCGCAACGCTCGCAGTAACGGCCGAACCAGTACAGGTTTTCCACCACCCGTGACGGCAGGTACGGATCGCGCCGCACCAGATCGCGCACCCCTATGTTGCGACGGGCTTTCCATTGTTCGCCGCTCGGTGGGCGATCCCCCAACACCCAAGTGTCCTTGCTCGCACCGCCGCGTTGCATCGATACCACTTCGGCGTCGGCTTCGGCGGCCACCCGGGTCAGGCCACCGGGCAGTACCCGATAACCATTGCGGCTGGCTACGGCATACACACGCATGCCGATGGCCCGCGGCTGCAGTTGTCCGCCTTCAGCCTGCCAGACCGGGGCCTGAGAAAGCTGCGCCAGTTCTTGCGCCACATAGGCATAAGGCCGGGCCTGCATCCGTTCGGCCAGGTCCTGGCGCTGTTTTTCACTCAAGTCACGGCCAAACACCGGAGCGAAGCTCTGGGACGGAAATGCCGGTTTGATCAGCAACTCCGGCAATTTCTCCAGTGCTTCGGCCAGCACGGGCGCTTCGCCGCACCACCAGGTGGCGATGGAGGGCAGGATCAGTGCTTCGCCGAACAGGAACTGATTTATTTTCGGCAAAAAGCCCAGCAGTCCCGGCGACTCCAGCACACCACTGCCAAGGGCGTTGGCCACCAGCACCCGGCCTTGCCGCACGGCTTCGAGCAAGCCCGGCACGCCGAGGGCCGAGTCGGTACGCAATTCCAGCGGATCGCAGAAATCATCGTCGAGGCGCCGCATGATCGCGTGGACCCGGCGCAGACCGTTCAAGGTCTTCAGATAGACCGTGGCATCGCGCACTGTGAGGTCGCCGCCCTCTACCAGTGGATAACCCAGCTGGCGCGCCAGATACAGGTGCTCGAAATAGCTTTCGTTGAATCGGCCCGGCGTCAGCAACACCACAAGCGGCGCTTCATCATCGCTCGGCGCCTGACGGGCCAGGGTTTCCTGAAGCGTGCGGAAGAACCCGGCCAGGTGTTGCACCTTCAAATCGCGGTACAACTCCGGAAAGGCTCGAGAAACGATGGTGCGGTTTTCCAGGGCATAACCGGCTCCGGACGGCGCCTGGGTCCGATCCGCCGTCACCCACCAGCGACCATCGGGGCTGCGCGCCAGATCCACGGCGTACAGATGCAGAAAGGCCCCGTCGGGCGGCGTAATGCCCTGACAGGGCCAGAGGAAGTTGTTGTGGCCGAATACCAGTTCGGCGGGCAACAGGCCCTCGGCGATCAAGCGTTGCGGACCGTACAGGTCCGCCAGCACGGCATTGAGCAAGCGCGCCCGTTGTGCAATGCCCGCCGACAACTGCTCCCACTCATCAGCCGCAATGACATGGGGCAGCAGGTCCAGCTCCCACGGCCGGTCAGCCCCCTTGGGATCGGCGTAGACGTTGTAGGTCACGCCGTTTTCCTGGATCTGTCGGGTCAGCAGCGCCTGACGCTGCACCAATTGCGCTGGCGTGCTGCGTTGCAATTGGTCGAACAGCCGCTGCCAGTGCGGGCGCACGGCTCCACTGTCATCAAGCAGTTCGTGATAGGTGCCCGCCGTCAGCGGGTAGCGGTCAAGCAGATCTGGCATGGAAAGCTCGGCAGACAGCAAGGAACGGTCAGACTAACGCAGGCTGATGACGCCCGGACAGACGAAAAATCCGGGCGTCGCATACGGTTTAGAAGCGTCGCAAATCGAGCGTCATCGGCAACTCGTCGTTGATTTCCACACTCGGTACCGGAAGTTTCCCGGGGGTGTGTCCGATTCGGAAAAACCGCGCCATCCGCCGGCTCTCAGCCTCATTGGCGTTTACCGGCAGGCTGTCGTAGTTGCGCCCGCCCGGGTGGGCGACGTGGTACTGACAGCCGCCCAATGACCGCTGCATCCAGGTATCAAGCAAGTCGAACACCAGGGGCGCGTGCACCGGGATGGTTGGTTGCAGACAGTTGGCCGGTTGCCAGGCGCGGAAACGCACGCCAGCGACGAATTCGCCGACTCGCCCGGTGGGCTGCAATGGCACCGGAATACCGTTGCACGTCAGCAAATAACGCTGCGGCGGCAGGCCGGTCAGTTTGACCTGCAAGCGCTCAAGCGATGAATCCACATACCGCACCGTACCACCGGGCGCGCCCTCCTCACCCAGCACATGCCACGGCTCCAGCGCCTGACGCACTTCCAGCTCGATGCCGCTGACGGCGTAATCACCGACTTTGGGGAAGCGAAACTCCAGATGCGCCGCAAACCACTCGGCTCGCACCGGATAACCGGCAGCATTGAGGTCGACGATGACGTCTGCGAAATCCTGCTCGATAAAGTGCGGCAATAAAAACCGGTCGTGCAGTTCGGTGCCCCAGCGCGCCAGTTTTGGCGGCGCATAAGGCTCGCGCCAGAACCGCGCGACCAACGCCCGCAGCAGCAGTTGTTGAGCCAGGCTCATGCGCGCATGGGGCGGCATTTCAAAGGCTCGCAGCTCCAGCAATCCTAGACGCCCTGTCGCGCCATCCGGCGAATACAGCTTGTCGATGCAGAACTCGGCACGGTGCGTGTTTCCGGTCACATCGATCAGCAGGTTACGCAGCAATCGATCCACCAGCCACGGCGCGCACTCTTCGCGCGGTTTGGGCATTTGCGCGAAAGCGATTTCCAGCTCGTACAGCGCATCGTTGCGCGCCTCATCGACACGGGGCGCCTGGGAGGTCGGGCCGATGAACAGTCCGGAAAACAGGTAAGACAACGACGGGTGGTTATGCCAGTAGCTGATCAGGCTGCGCAGCAAATCCGGGCGTCGCAGGAACGGCGAGTCGGCCGGTGTCGCGCCACCCAGGACGAAATGGTTGCCGCCCCCCGTGCCGGTATGCCGGCCATCTATCATGAATTTTTCGGTGGTGAGGCGGGTTTGACGCGCTTCCTCGTAAAGAAATTCTGTGCGCTCGACCAGTTCATCCCAGGTCGCGGACGGCTGAACATTGACTTCGATCACACCAGGATCGGGGGTGACACGAAAGTTGCTCAAACGTGGATCACTCGGCGGTTCATAGCCTTCCAGCAACACTGGGCAATGCAATTCTTCGGCGGTCGCTTCGATGGCGGTAACCAGTTCCAGATAATCCTCGACCTGCTCCAGCGGCGGCATGAACAGGTATAACCGGCCTTCCCTCGCCTCCGCGCAGAACGCGGTCCGGGTCAGCCAGTCAGCGGATTCGTCGATCTTGGGGACGCGCTCATCAGCCGCGGCAGGCTCGCCATGTTGTTGAAGTTGAGCCGTGTCGGGCAGCGGCGCAAAGTCCTGATTCGGGTCGTTGGGGTGAATGAACGGGTACTCGGCGGCCTTCACCCAAGGCTGCGAGCCGAGCGGCAAGCGATACCCCAATGGCGAATCACCCGGCACCAGCCGGCAATGCTCGTCTCGCAGGAACCAGCGGCCACTTTGCCACTGATCGCCTTTGGCATTGCGCGCAAGCGGCAGCACCTGGCCAATCACCTTGTCCAGGCGCTGGCTGAAGACTTTGCGCAGGCGCGCACGCTCCAACGGCTCTTCCAGGCGTGAGTCTTCAGCACTGACATTCTGCGGCAACGTGCCTTCGCGCCAGAGGTAATAGAAATTGTCTTCGTAGGCTGGAAACACAAAGCGTGTCGGAATTTTCAAACGCTCGGCGACACTCGCCAGAAAACGCCCGGCCAATTCGCCATTGGCGCCGTAGTCCTCTTGCTCATCGGCAATCAGCGCGCTGTTGCGCCAGATCGGCACACCGTCACGGCGCCAGTAGCAGTTAAGTGACCATCGCGGCAGCTGTTCGCCCGGGTACCATTTGCCCTGGCCGAAATGCACCAGGCCATTGGGTGCATAGCGTTTGCGCATCCGCTGGAACAGTTCAGCGGACAGACGACGTTTGTCCGGCCCGAGCGCTGCGGTGTTCCACTCGGCACCGTCCGGGTCATCGATGGAAACGAAAGTCGGCTCACCGCCCATGGTCAGGCGCACGTCACCTTCGAGCAGGTCCGCATCGATTTGCCGACCCAGCGCCTGGATCGCCAGCCATTGATCTTCGGTGTAGGGCTTGGTGACGCGAGGTGCCTCCCAAATCCGCTCCACCGACATTTCGTGGGTGAACTCGCACTCGCAAGGCTCCACCAAGCCACTGATCGGTGCCGCAGAGCCCGGATCGGGACTACAGGCCAACGGAATATGTCCTTCACCGGCAAACAGTCCTGAGGTCGCATCCAGGCCGATCCAGCCAGCACCCGGCAAATACACTTCGCACCAGGCATGCAGGTCGGTGAAATCCACGTCGGTGCCCGAGGGCCCGTCGAGGCTTTTCACATCGGCCGTCAGCTGAATCAGGTAACCCGAGACAAAACGTGCGGCCAGGCCTAGGTTGCGCAGCAATTGCACGAGCAGCCACGCGGAATCGCGGCAAGATCCCGAAGCGTGTTCAAGCGTGTGTTCGGGTGTCTGTACGCCTGGCTCCATGCGAATCAGGTAGCCAATGTCTTCGCTCAGACGCTGGTTGAGCGCGACCAGGAAATCCACGCTCGGTAACGGAGTGCGGTCAATGCCGTCCAGATAGGCCTTGAATTTTGGCGTCAGGGGCAAGGTTTCCAGGTACGGCGCCAGTTCCTTGCGCTCATCGGCGGCATAGGCGAAGGGAATCCGTTCCGCGTAAGGCTCAAGGAAAAAGTCGAACGGATTGAAAACTGCCATCTCGGCGAGCAGATCCACTTCGATCCGCAACTCATCGGTTTTCTCCGGGAACACTAGCCGCGCCAGGTAATTGCCCTGGGGGTCCTGCTGCCAGTTGATGAAATGCTGCTCGGGCGAGACTTTCAGCGCGTAGGACAGTATCCGCGTGCGACTGTGGGCGGCCGGGCGCAGGCGAACAATCTGCGGCCCGAGCTCGACGGCGCGGTCGTAGCGGTAATGCGTGACATGGTGCAATGCGACATGAATCGACACGGCGTGCCTCCTGCGAGCCTGGACATTATCGAAAGCGGCGCAAGACTTATGCCATCCAGCGGCGCTGGCGCTTTCCCCGTTTGCTTGAGGCAGTACAGCACCAAAATCGGGCGATGCGGGAAATTGGTTTGGGGGGATTGCACGCAAATGTGGCGAAGATCAAAAGATCGCAGCCTTCGGCAGCTCCTAAATTGGTATGGCGTACACCTGTAGGAGCTGCCGAAGGCTGCGATCTTTTGACTTTGAGGCACAACGCAAAACGCCAACCCGAAGGTTGGCGTATTGTTCAGCTCAAGCGAAGTCTAGCGCGGCACAACCGGCTTGCGCGCAGGCTTCGGCCCTTTACCTTTGGCCGCATCCTTGCGCTCCTTGGCTGCCTGCTGGTTACGGGCAAACGCCGCCGCCTTGGCCTGTTCCCGCTTGTCCCACGGGTTCCCACCATCGCTGGCACGCGGTGGCAGACCGGTGTGCTGGGTCAGGATCTTGGTGGTCTTTTCCCCCGCCACTTTATGGCTACCGGCCGGTGTCGAGTTCTTGCGACGGGCGCTCTGGTAGCTATCGGTCGCCGGCTGATGCAGCGGGATCAACTGGTTCTTGCCCGGCCCGATCAGGTCGGCGCGGCCCATTCGGGTCAGTGCTTCACGCAGCATCGGCCAGCCTTTCGGGTCGTGATAACGCAAGAACGCCTTGTGCAAGCGACGCTGCTCTTCGCTCTTGACGATGGTCACGGCGTCGCTCTTGTAAGTGACCTTGCGCAGCGGGTTCTTGCCCGAGTGGTACATCGCGGTAGCGGTGGCCATCGGCGACGGGTAGAACGCCTGCACCTGGTCGGCGCGGAAGCCGTTGCCCTTGAGCCACAGGGCCAGGTTCATCATGTCTTCGTCGGTGGTGCCCGGGTGGGCGGCGATGAAGTACGGAATCAGGTACTGCTCTTTCCCGGCTTCCTTGGAGTACTTCTCGAACATGCGCTTGAACTTGTCATAGCTGCCAATGCCCGGTTTCATCATCTGGTTGAGCGGACCTTCCTCGGTGTGTTCCGGGGCGATCTTCAGGTAACCACCGACGTGGTGGGTCACCAACTCCTTGACGTATTCCGGCGACTCGACCGCGAGGTCGTAGCGCAGGCCGGAAGCGATCAGGATCTTCTTCACACCCGGCAAGGCACGGGCGCTGCGATACAGCTGGATCAGCGACGAGTGGTCAGTGTTCAAGTTCGGGCAAATGCCCGGGAACACGCACGACGGCTTGCGGCACGCCGATTCGATTTCCGGGGTCTTGCAGGCGATGCGGTACATGTTCGCGGTCGGGCCGCCGAGGTCGGAAATGACGCCGGTGAAGCCTGGGACCTTGTCGCGGATCTCTTCGATTTCGCGAATGATCGACTCTTCGGAACGGTTCTGGATAATCCGGCCTTCGTGCTCGGTGATCGAGCAGAAGGTGCAGCCACCGAAGCAGCCACGCATGATGTTCACCGAGAAGCGGATCATGTCGTAGGCAGGGATTTTTTCCTTGCCGTACGCCGGGTGCGGAATGCGCGCATAGGGCATGCCGAACACGTAGTCCATTTCTTCGGTGGTCATCGGAATCGGCGGCGGGTTGAACCAGACGTCGACTTCGCCGTGCTTCTGCACCAGCGCGCGGGCGTTGCCCGGGTTGGTTTCCAGGTGAAGCACGCGGTTGGCGTGAGCGTAGAGCACCGCATCGCCACGGACTTTTTCAACAGACGGCAGACGAATCACAGTCTTGTCGCGGGTCATCTTGGGGCTGGCCAGGATCTGCACGACCTTGGCTTCGCTCGGGTCCTCAACCGGACCCTTTTCCTGCTCGATGGCGCAGGCCTGGGTATCTTGGGTGTTGACGTACGGGTTGATGATCTTGTCGACCTTGCCCGGACGGTCGATACGCGTGGAGTCGACTTCGTACCAGTCTTTCGGCGTGTCGCGACGGATGAACGCGGTGCCGCGCACGTCGGTGATGTCTTCGATCTTGTGACCGTAGGACAGACGCTGGGCGACTTCGACGATTGCCCGCTCGGCGTTGCCGTAAAGCAGGATGTCGGCGCAGGCGTCGATCAGGATCGAGTTACGCACCCGGTCCTGCCAGTAATCGTAGTGGGCGATGCGGCGCAGGGAGGCTTCGATGCCACCCAGCACGATCGGCACATTCTTGTAGGCTTCCTTGCAGCGCTGGCTGTAGACCAGGCTCGCGCGGTCGGGACGCTTGCCCGCCAGGCCACCGGGGGTATAGGCGTCATCGGAGCGGATTTTCTTGTCGGCGGTGTAGCGGTTGATCATCGAGTCCATGTTGCCGGCCGCGACACCGAAGAACAGGTTCGGCTCGCCGAGCTTCATGAAGTCGTCTTTGGACTGCCAGTCTGGCTGGGCAATGATCCCGACGCGGAAGCCCTGGGACTCCAGCAGCCGGCCGATGATCGCCATGCCGAACGACGGGTGATCGACATAGGCATCACCGGTGACGATGATGATGTCGCATGAATCCCAGCCGAGCTGATCCATCTCCTCCCTGCTCATGGGCAGGAATGGCGCTGGCCCGAAACATTCGGCCCAATATTTTGGATAGTCAAATAACGGCTTGGCTGCTTGCATGTCGATGACCGGTGTTGAGATGAAAAATCGCGGGCGCGGAATATAGCACAAAATTTAACCAATTCCGACGACAGTGGTCGGTTTCTATTTGATCCGACGCCTCACACAACCCGGACCGGACCTGAATACTGATGCGCTTTGCAGATCCGCGAAGCGAAAAAACGGCAATGAAGCCAACTGCCACTTCAGCATCCCGTTTGTGGGTGCTGATGCGGCAACCTTTCAAGGATGAAAATTCATGTCACCAAAACCGCCTCCGAGAGGCACCACCGTAGTCGATGTCCATACTCGTCCGACAACACCATTGGACGGGCCCACACCGCACCCCGACATACCACCCCGTGTCGACTTCGGCCCAACCATCGGGACACATCCGCGCAATCCCGCGGAGCCGGGCAGAGTACCGGGGGACGTAGACCTTGATGCAATCACACCGGCGGCGTCCGTCACGGTCAGCGAGACATCTTCCGCCTCTGACGTCGCACTTACGCCTGAGCAACGCCCGCTGGAGCAGTACTGGATTACCGCTGCGGCCCGGCTACCGGACGCCGACGCCCAAGGCTTCAGAACGTCCAAAGGACGCCAATACGCCGATGTGCCTGGCGGCGGCATCGTACACATCGTTGCAGATCCCGAAACCGGCTTGTATCGGGCCAAACTGCCGAACGAACTGCAACCTTCGGGCCCGGTGCTGGTGCGGGACCCCGATAGCAAGTTCTGGCATCCGCTGGATGACATTGCGCCAGCGACCTACCCGTTGACCGCCGCCCGCCTGGAAGCCTTCCGCACGGACCTGGACCTCACCGGCGTCGAACCGGACAGCGACGGGCTGTACCCATTCGATGGCAAGCTCTACGTTGTCATCGAGCACCACGCCTATCAGGTGCTGCATGATCTTGAGGCATCGTCGCCGCAAGCCTCCGTGATGCGCATCGTCCGGACAGAAGATCCTGTCGCCCTGGACGCCGACAACGTTTATGTCGCGACACGCCCGGGAAGGTCAGAGCCGATTGTTCTCGATGCGCAGAACAGCTGGGTGGGAACCGGGGTGGCCGGTGCGGGGGGGATGCGCCTGCGAGCAAACATCTCCTTGCAAGATCGGTTCGCCGACCGGATAGCGTTATTGCGTACAGAATCCGCCATGCTTGAGTCTGCCAGACAGAGAAGACTTCAACTAACGACTAGCTGGCAGGGAGTAGTCGGCACTGAAGGTGAAAGAACGGCTCTGGTACTCCTGGAAGTACAAATTCGCCGCGAACTCGCTCATCTGCAAGATCTGGCCACCAAGTACGTGAACGAACGCGATTGGTTGATTCTTGTTAAAGCAAACGGCGTCTATAGAAACGAACTGCACGAACTTCGGGAATTTACAGTTGCAGCCTACAACCGTCTCATTGTTGCCAGCGATGCACGCAAATCCCTGGAGATTCAACTAATCAATGACCCGGCACCGGCCTATCAAGCTGTCGCTGAACACCTGATGAACAAACGGAACATTCTGGAAAAGCGCCAACAGGTTGTAAATGACATCCAGACAAGATCGCGTTCCTCAGAGCTTGAGCTGGCCGAACTGGGTTATGACCCAAAGGAGATTCATGAAGTAGTCTCCGGCTGGGTCGAAGCCCGAAGCAGACTGCTGACGGACGACCCAGACAACACTGACTCCGAAGCGGTGCAACTGGCGCACTCTTTTATCGAGGTCGCTTCCGCGTTCCGCAGGGTCGAGAGTATTCCTGAAGTCGCTCGCATCTCGGTGCTGACCGGTCTGCTCGACCAAAGCGCGGCAATCAGGGCCTCGTACGAAAATCTGGACCTGCCACCAGGCTCACCTCGGGCCAATTCCCGGAGCGAAATCATTGAGGCCATCCAGGGCTTCGATACCGCCCTGGAGACCGAGGTGGCGCGGTACCACAGAGATCTGGAACACACCTCGGCAATACCGGCACAGGATCAGCCCATTGATTTCGCCTTCATCCCTGCTCAAGACAGGGCCGGGCAGGCGCCCATGCCCAGACGAGTCTTCCGCGCCAAACACCACGGTGTCTACAAGATCAGCGTCGGTCAATCACGTCGCACCGCGACGGGCGAAGAGGTGATCGATGTGATCGATCCCCACAACTCGGCACAGGTCTTGCGAACCTATGAACACAGGGAGGGAGAGTGGCGCCGAGTGCAACCCGCACAAAACAGAACATTGCCCGAGCTGATGACGCAAGCCACTCAGCGGCTGGATCAGTCCGACTCGCACCTGGGCAGTGCCTGGCAGGATGAACGGGCAAAACGCAACGCCACCAATATCGTCGAGTTTCTCGGTGGCAAGGCCGAAGCGCTCGACGACATTGCCCGACAGCTCGAACGAACGGCGAATCCGGCCGCGGACAACATCAGCCTCGTCCAGCGCCTGAGGCAAGATAGTCAACGCCTGCGCAACGAATGCGAAGACATCCGCATCCGGCTCTACAAGGACAAATCCTATCTGAGTGTTGATCGCGTGGCGTATCTGATCAGCCAAGGGCAAATCAGCGCCGTGAAAACCCATACCCGACTGGAGCGAGGCAAGAGCAAGGACAAATACTTTCTCGATATCTATGTCCTGTCCGATATCAAGACTCGGGAGCCGTTGTGGCACGTCCATTTCAAATACGAAAGAAAGGACAGCCTCGACCTGAACTTCAAGGAAAAGGGCGGCCATCTCAAGACGCTCGAACAGAGCGGACGGGGCGTTTCATCCCAGCGCCGGGATGAGCAGGCCGGTTTGCCGCACGTAGCCATCTGGCGTGAAACCCTTGATGGCAAGACGGCGCAGAAAATTTTCGAGCTGGCGGCGTAAGGCTGCGGCGGCGGGCTCTCTACTATGTCCTCCCCGACCAAGTGCTGAGAACCCTAAGACACATAAACCGGCAATGAAGCCAAGCGCCGTATCAGCCTCTCGTTTTCAGGTGCTGATGCGGCAACCTTTCAAGGATGAAAACTCATGTCACCAAAACCGCCTTCGAGAGGCACCATCACAGTCGATGTCCATACACGTCCGACAACACCATTGGACGGGTCCACACCACGCCCCGACATTCCACCCCGTGTCGACTTCGGCCCATCCATCGGAACACATCCGCGAAATCCCGCGGAGCCGGGCAGAGTACCGGGGGACATTGACCTTGATGCAATCACACCGGCGCCGCCCGTCACGGTCAGCGAGACATCCTCCGTGTCTGAAACGAACCCGACGCCTGCGCAACGCCCGCTGGAGCATTACTGGGTCACCGCTGCGGCCCATTTCCCGGATGCCAATGCCGAGGGTTTCAGAGTCTTCAAAGGCCGCCAGTACGTCGACGTGTCCGGCGGCGGCATCGTTCATGTCGCAACGGATGCGGAGACCGGTCTGTACCGGGCCAGACTACCTAGCGAATTGACCGCCTCCGGGCCGGTGCTGCTGCGCGACACCGACAGCGGACTCTGGCACCCGCTGGAAGACTTCGAGCCGATCACCTTCCCGTTGACCGATACTCGCCTGGGGGCTTTCCGCACGAAGCTGGACTTCAGCGACGCAGAGCCCGGCAGCGATGGGCTCCATCGGTTCGATGGCAAACTCTACGCGGTGATCGAAAACCACGCCTATGAGGTGCTGTACGATCCTGACGCGTCGACCCCGCTAGCGGCCGTGATGCGCATCGTCCGCAGCGAGGATCCCGTGGCCGACGACAACGCCAATATTTATGTCTCCACACGACCAGGAAGGTCGGAACCGATTGTGTTCGATGCCGTGCAAGGCTGGGTGGGAACCGGGGTGGCCGGCGCAGGCGGGATGATGCGTGGTGAAGGCGATGGCCCTGTTCGTCAAGGACTGCTAGACAGGCTTTCCTCGGCCTTCAATCGACTGCGCAGTCCAGAGTCCCGCGCCGGAAAATTGTTTCCGGACCACAGCAAAGAACAGATCACCGTATTTATCCGGTCGCTTGGAGCCGACGTCGAAGGCGGTTTGACCCGCCGCGAAGCCGAGTACAAAACGCTCAAGGCCGAACTGAAATCCTGGGTCAAACAGCCCTCCACTGCATCGACTCCCGGAACAGCCAAAGGCTGGGCGCAAGGGATCGCCGATGAGATAAAACGCTGTTGGCGTCAGCAGACCGGGACAACGCTGAGGCTTGAGCCCGGGACAGGCACTCTTCCGGCGTTGAATGCGGATTTCAGCCATGTCCGGAGGTTGGAACTAGACTCCGTCACCTGGTCAGACACCGCTAACACATTCCTTGCCGGATTCTCCGGCCTGGAACATTTGACCGTGACCCGCTCCACGCTGGATAAACTGCCCGCCGCCGTTGCCGAAATGTCCAATCTGAGGGAATTGGATCTGAGTTCGAACCGTATTCAGCTCAATGAGCAAACGGCCGGAAAACTGAGCGCACTCAGCAAACTCAAGCGCATTGACCTGTCGGAAAATCCACTGGGGAAAACGCCCGATTTCGCCGGCATGTCCGAGTTGGAAGTGCTGAAGCTGAGTAATACGCAACTGGATCAATGGCCAACAGGCTTGCAGAATCAGACCAGACTGAAACTCGTCGACTTGCGCAACAACCGATTGCGAGAGGTTCCGCCGGCAATCCTCAATCCCTCGGCCCCTCAGTTCGAAGCGATCGCCCGGATCAACAGCGTCACGCTGTTTGAAGGCAATCCATTCCCAGCCGGCTATTGGAAAACGCTTGAAGTGTATTGGCGACGCGTGACTGCCGATCGTCCCGAACTGAGGACCAACGCCTTGGCCGGCGCGTTCAGGCTAGAGGGTGGTATGCCCGAGGTCGCCAGCGTGCAGCGGGTGTACCCGAACAAGAACGCGCAAGAGGCCAGGGAGTTTTTCATCGGATTGGGTGATGACGCAGAAGCGACACTGGCCCGACGCGCTCAGGATCTGGATGTACTGGAAACGCAGCTGGACGCCTACATAGGCGCCAGTCAACCCGGTTCATCCACCATCAACACCCCTGCAAAAATACAGGCGCAACGTGTTGCCAGAATAATCAAGGGCTGCTGGCTCCAGGACTCGGGGGAAATGTTAAGGCTGCCATCTGTAAACGGGTCACTCCCGGCCCTGACCGTGGATTTCAGCCATGTCAGATTACTCAGCCTCGACACCATTACCTGGTCGGACGCTGCCGACACATTCCTGTCCAATTTCCCCAATCTGGAACACTTATCCATCACCCACTCCAGGGTTGAGAAAGTACCCGCCAAGATTGGTGAAATGGACAAGCTGAGCTATCTGGGTTTGAGCACGAACCGCATTGAACTGGATGAGCGAAGTGCTGCAAAACTGAGCGCCATGAGCCAGCTGACGACGGTCAATCTTGCCCATAACCCACTCAAGACAACCCCCGACTTCAGCGCCATGTCCGGGCTGACGACCCTGGCGTTGAGTAATACCGGGATCAGTCAGTGGCCGACAGGATTGCAGGACAAGGCAGCTTTGACGAGCCTTGATTTGCGCAACAACCAATTGAGTGAGGTGCCGCAGGCATTCCTCGACCCTACTCCCGAACAGTTGCCATCAATTGCCAGGATCAACGGGGCCACGCTGCTTGAAGGCAACGAATTTCCTGCCGACTACTGGAGAACATTCGACGGCTATTGGCGGCGCCTGAACGCGACTCACCCCGAACTGATGAGCCCTGCACATCCCGCGGCATTTGACAGCGACAACTCCAGGGCCCAACGATACCGGCGGATATACCCGGCCAAGAGCATCAAGGAGTGCAGGGAATACCTCTGGGGCCTTGAGAGTGGAACCGTCGCTACAAAACTGAACGCCCTCGAACAGGAATTCAACACACTCAAAAGTCAGCTGGACAATTGGGCGTTTTCCGGTGGTGGTGCCGGCAGAGGATACATCCGCGCCAACCAGTTGCAGATCAATGCGGTCACTCGAAATGATCGAAATACGGCCCGGGATCGAATTCTCAGTTGCTGGAGGCGTGAGACACCGCAAAAACTGGCCAATGACGGCACACCTATTGGTCTGGAACTGGATCTCAGTGGTCTGAGGCTGCCGAACCTGCCGGATCTTGACGTGGACTTCAGCCATGTCGGGTCACTCAAACTGAACAACATGAACCTGAGTGCTTCGCCAGAGGGTTTCCTTACCCGATACCGGCATGTGCGATGGCTGGATATGTCGAACAATCAATTGCGTGAATTGCCTCCGGCGTTGGGTGAAATGAACGGCCTGACCCGTCTCGTTCTGAACAACAACGAGATTCGCCTGACCCCGGAAACAGCTCGCGACCTGTCCGGGCGGACAACGCTCAGAGCGTTATTGCTGCATGGAAATCCAGAGCTCGGCATTACACCGGACTTCAGTCGGATAACAGACATGCGTTCGCTCTATCTGTCCAATACAGGCATAGAAAATTTTCCGACCGGCCTTGCCGAACAGCCATTGCTGGACGTGATAAATCTGAGCAATAACCGGATCAGCACAATTCCCGACTCCGTGATCGCACCGCCCGACGATCGTCTTGCGCTGACATCACGTGCCAATAACGTAACCAATGTATCCGGCAATCCCCTATCCAATCGCACCATGACGCAGTTGATAAATTATGTCGCCCGCTTGATTGAAGCCGAAACACCCATGACCGGACCGAACAATTTATTCATTACCTCTACACGCTCTCTGCAAAACGGCGCTCCCCGAGCACCAATAGCAGAAGAACGATTCGCGCGCTGGATCCAGGGGTTATCAGCCAGTGAAGTTTCAGCCAGACGCATTCAATGGAATGAATTACGCCAGCAAGCTGGTTCAGATGGTCTGTTCAGCACGCTTTCGAGACTTCTTTACGACAGCAACACCCATGCAGATCTCCAGCGACGGGTTTGGGCGATGATCGATACCATTACCGAAAATAATGCGGACTCCCACAACTTGCGTCGGGAATTGTTTAATCGGGCGGGCGAAGCCGCCTGTTGTGATCGCGCAGCGTTCACATTCTCTAATCTGGAAACCAGGGCAATGATGCACAGCGCCCGCTCCAGGGTGAAAGATCAGACTGAAGGCCTGCAACTGTCGACGTTCTCCAGAGGTCTGTTCCGCTTGCACACAGTTGATGAAATCGCATCGGCCGACATCGCTCAGAGCGAGGCGATCGTCAACGATCCGAAGATCCCGGAAGCGGAGAAACGCCATCACCGGAATCGATTGGCCGAGGAAGTGGAGATCAGGCTCGCCTATCGTTTCAAACTCAAGGACAGGCTGCAATTACCGGGGCAACCCGAGAAAGCTGCCTTCATTGGCATGGCGAACGTGTCCAACGCAATGTTGGAGGCTGCTTACAAAAAAGTTGTGGCGCTGGACAATTCGCCTGAAGAATTCCAGGCACTGGCGTCAAGAGAGTTCTGGCAGGAATACCTGGCCAACAAATACCAATTGCGATTCGAAGAACACCGCCAGCCGTTTCAGGATCGGATGGCGACGCTCGACGCGGCTCTTGAGGCAAGGCAGCTATCGGGCCAGGCGCATGAGGCGCAAGCCATAGACGTGCAAGCAGAGCTTGCGAAAGCTGAAACCGTACTGATCGAAACGCTGACCAGGCAAGAACTGAACGAGCACCCCCTTGTTGATGTGCCGCTTGCCGGCCCTTCGGGAGCGCCACGTACGCAATGACGATTTAAAGCGGCAAGAGTGCGGCTGGCCGAATGTTTTCGGCCAGTTTTTACTCGTCGTCGAAGTTGTAGCTGCCCGGCGCGAGGTTTTCGAAGCGGGTGTACTTGCCGATGAACGCCAGTCGTGACGTGCCGATCGGACCGTTCCGCTGCTTGCCGATGATGATCTCGGCGATGCCTTTATGCTCGGTTTCCGGGTGGTACACCTCGTCCCGGTACACGAACATGATCACGTCAGCATCCTGCTCGATCGCTCCGGACTCGCGCAAGTCGGAGTTGATAGGGCGTTTGTTCGGCCGTTGCTCCAGGGAGCGGTTGAGCTGCGAGAGCGCCACCACCGGGCAGTTGAATTCCTTGGCCAGGGCTTTCAAGGAACGGGAGATTTCGGAAATTTCGTTGGTCCGGTTGTCGCCACCGGAGCCCGGGATCTGCATCAATTGCAGGTAGTCGATCATGATCAGGGCCACATCGCCGTGTTCACGCACCAGCCGTCGGGTCCGCGCACGCATTTCCGAGGGGCTGATACCGGCCGTATCGTCGATGAACAGCTTGCGATCGTTGAGCAGGTTGACCGCCGAGGTCAGGCGCGGCCAATCGTCGTCGTCCAGGCGACCGGCCCGGACCTTGGTCTGGTCGATCCGGCCGAGGGACGACAACATACGCATGATCAGCGATTCGCCTGGCATCTCCAGCGAGTAGACCAGTACGCACTTGTCGCTGCGCAACACGGCGTTTTCCACCAGGTTCATCGCAAAGGTGGTTTTACCCATGGAAGGACGGCCGGCGACGATGATCAGGTCGGACGGCTGCAGGCCGCTGGTCATCCCGTCGAGATCGGTATAACCGGTGGACAGGCCGGTAATGGCGTTGTCGGTGTTGAACAAGGTGTCGATGCGGTCGATGGCCTTGGTCAGCAGGTCATTCACGCTCACCGGGCCGCCGGTTTTTGGCCGGGCCTCGGCGATCTGGAAGATCTGCCGCTCTGCTTCGTCGAGAATCTCTTCCGCCGTGCGGCCTTCCGGGTTGAAGGCGCTGTCGGCGATCTCGGTAGCAATGCCGATCAGTTGCCGCAGGGTCGCCCGCGCGCGAACGATCTGCGCATAGGCCTTGATGTTGGCGACGGACGGCGTGTTTTTTGCCAGTTCGCCAAGGTAACCAAGCCCACCGACTTGCGAGGTCTGACCTTCCTTGTCCAATTGCTCGGCAAGGGTCACGACGTCGATCGGCGAGTTCCGGTCGGCCAGTTTGGCGATTGCACGGAAGATCAAACGGTGGTCATGCCGATAGAAATCGCCGTCCGAGACTTGATCGAGCACGCGTTCCCAGGCGTTGTTGTCCAGCATCAGACCACCGAGCACGGCCTGTTCGGCCTCGATGGAATGCGGAGGCACCTTCAGGGACGCGGTTTGCAGGTCATATTGCTCAGGAGCGGAGATATCGTTCATGGCCACTTGAATAGGTTTGTGAAAATCAGGAACTGCAGAAAGACAAAGGGCACGACCTGTAAACAGGATCGTGCCCGATGTTACCGGCAAGCACCCGAGGGTGCCAGCCGACAAGTGCTGCTTAAGCTGCTACCACGACAACGCGTACGGTGGCTTCAACTTCGGCGTGCAGGTGCACGGCCACGTCGAATTCGCCTACGTTGCGGATAGTGCCGTTCGGCAGACGAACTTCGCTTTTTGCAACTTCAACGCCAGAGGCGGTCAGTGCATCAGCGATGTCGTGGGTGCCGATCGAACCGAACAGCTTGCCTTCGTCACCGGCGGTGGCAGTGATAGTCACTTCCAGCTCAGCCAGTTGGGCGGCACGGCTTTCAGCCGAAGTTTTACGGTCTGCTGCGGCTTTTTCCAGCTCGGCGCGACGCTCTTCGAACGCAGCCAGGTTGGCAGCGGTCGCAGCGGTAGCTTTGCCGTAAGGCAGCAGGTAGTTACGACCGTAACCAGCCTTAACGTTCACTTTGTCACCCAGGTTGCCCAGATTGGTGACTTTTTCCAGAAGGATCAGTTGCATGTGAAAATCCTCTTAACTTTTAACCTTCACCGTTCGCGCTATCGACGTCTTTCGGCGTCGAACGACCGCGAAAATCAATCAGGCTGTCGACGATGGCCAAGACCACCAGCAACGGATAGATCAGCTGCATGAACAGCAACAGCGTGACGTACAACCCCACCAGCCAGAACCTGGCCAGTCGCTTTTGCGCCACCAGCCCGTGAATCAGGGCCAGCCCGGCGAATACCAGCGGTACGCTGCACAACGGCGTCAACATGGCCATCTGCGGACCGATGTTCGGCCCCAGAAGCATGAACGCCAGCAGCAACATCGCCGGCCCAAGCGGGAATCGGATGGCGCGAAACTCGCGACCAAAACCACCCGGGTTGTACAACAACGCCTGCCAGTAGCGCCCGACAATCAGGCTCAGCACACTGACGATTTGCAACAAAGCCGCAATCAGGCCGGTCAGGACCGGTGCAATCAGGGACGCAAAATGCGCTTGCTCGTCTACCGACAACTTCTGGTAGACATCACCGAGTAGCGACGGCATGACTTTTATCAAAGCCTGCGCCAGCATCTCGATCTGCGGACCAAAAGCCGTCCCCAGCACCACTGAAAACACCACTCCCATCGCTATGCTGACCAGCAGCACGCGGTTCCAGGACTCGCTTGCGCGCAAAACCAACGCAAGGCTCCAAGACCCCAGCAGCACCAGAAGTGAGCGTGGGTCATCGGCGTAAAGCCACCAGATCAATGCCGGCAGCAATCCCAGAGCAAGAACGCTCGAGGCGTCCTTCAATCCGCGCCGCAGGAGCACGAAGCATCCAGCGGCAGCACCCAACCAATACAACAACGGCAATGCTGCGCATCCAGCCACTACCAGAGTGGCCTGCATACGGCCGCGCATGATGAACTCAGCTAAGGCACGCATGCTTTCAATCCTTTGCTACGTGTCGACTGCCCGGTCTCAGCGGCCGTGGCTGTCGGTGTAGGCCAGCAGGGCCAGGAAGCGGGCGCGCTTGATAGCGGTGGCCAGCTGACGCTGATAACGTGCTTTGGTACCGGTGATACGGCTTGGAACGATTTTGCCGGTCTCGGAAACATAAGCTTTCAGGGTGTTGAGATCTTTGTAATCGATCTCTTTCACGTCTTCAGCGGTGAAGCGGCAGAATTTACGACGACGGAAGAAACGTGCCATGTAATAGGCTCCTCAAAAGGTCCGTGGATTACTCGTCAGCGTTATCGCTGTTGTCGCTGTCATCACTATCAGCGCTTTCAGCGCCTTCGTGCTCAGGACGGTCGCGACGCTCACGGCGCTCACTGCGGTTTTCTTCAGCCTTGAGCATCTCGGATTGGCCGGTAACGGCTTCTTCGCGACGGATGACCAGGTTACGGATCACTGCATCGTTGTAGCGGAAGTTGTCTTCCAGCTCGGCCAGGGCCTTGCCAGTGCACTCAACGTTCAGCATCACGTAGTGAGCCTTGTGAACATTGTTGATTGCGTAGGCCAGTTGACGACGGCCCCAATCTTCCAGACGGTGGATTTTGCCGCCGTCTTCTTCGATCAGCTTGGTGTAACGCTCAACCATGCCGCCGACTTGCTCGCTTTGATCCGGGTGGACCAAAAAGATGATTTCGTAATGACGCATGAATGCTCCTTACGGGTTGTAGCCTGCCGCTCAAAAGCGGTCAGACAAGGAGTGAATGACACTTATGGACTTGCTTGCGATAGACACATGCGTGCCTGCCGTCACAGCAAGGGGCGCAATTGTAGAGAAGGGACGGGAGAGGTGCAAGGCAATTGGTGATTATTTGAACAGTTCGTTCGCCCACCATTTTTTGCCCCACCACAAACCACTGTGGGAGCGAGCTTGCTCGCGATGAGGGCATAACATTCGACATTAATGCTGAATGTTACTCCGCTATCGTCGGAACGCCGCCCGGAGCAAGCTCGCTCCCACAGGGATTACAACTGGCTCAGGACTTCTTGGCGGTTCCGGCGGCTTTGACGCTGCGCTGGCGCTTTGCCTCGAACAGGCACACTCCAGTCGCCACGGACACGTTGAGACTGCTGACGCTGCCGGCCATCGGCAGGTGTACCAGGTAGTCGCAAAGATCACGGGTCAGGCGACGCATGCCACTGCCTTCCGCACCCATGATCAGGATGGTCGGGCCGGTCATGTCCTGCTGATACAGACTCTGCTCGGCCTCGCCCGCGGTACCGACGACCCACAAGCCACGCTGCTTGAGTTTTTCCAGGGTGCGCGCCAGGTTGGTCACGGCAACCAACGGAATCACTTCCGCCGCACCGCAAGCCACCTTGCGTACCGTCGGGGTCAGGGTCGCCGACTTGTCCTTGGGCACGATCACCGCCAGCGCACCGGCCGCATCGGCTGAACGCAGGCAAGCGCCCAGGTTGTGCGGGTCGGTCACGCCGTCGAGCACCAGCAACAGCGGTGCACCTTCGGTGCGGTCGAGCAGCTCATCGAGCATCGCCTCGCCCCAGACCTGGCTCGGACTCACTTCCGCCACCACGCCCTGATGCACGCCTTCAACCCATGCATCCAGCTCACGACGCTCGGCATTGCCCACGGCAACGCGATTTTCCGCAGCCAGCTCGATCAGCGTCTGAACCCGCGGATCGCTGCGGCCTTCAGCCAGCCAGATCTGCTTGACGCGTTTTGGGTGGTGACGCAGCAACGCTTCTACCGCATGCACGCCGTAGATCTTTTCCAACTGACTCATGACTTGGCCTTAGGTTTACGCACTCCGCCGCTTTTGGCAGCTGGAGCAGAACCCGCTTTGGGCGGGCCTTTACGGTGTTTGCTTGGTTTGGCTGGCTTGCCGCCGGGAGCCTTGTCAGGCGCCGACCGTCCGGTCTTTCCCCCAGACGCCGCTTTACCGCCGCTCTTCGCTTCAGACAGCAATGCCTGCTTCAGTTCACGACTTTTGCGCAATTCGGCGTTTTTCGCCGCGGCATCACTTGGGCGATAGGCTTCGACAGCCTTTTCCTTGGCAGGACGACGACCAGTGGTTTTCGCCGGGGCCGGCTCTGCCGCGGTTTTAGCAGCAGTCTTGGCGGCTGGCTCGGTTTTTTCCGTCCCGCGCTTCTTGCGACCGATCGGCGCGCTGATGGTTTTTTCAGCCATCTCGAAGTCGATCTTGCGTTCGTCGAGGTCGACGCGCATCACGCGCACTTCAACGGTATCGCCCAGGCGGAAGCTGCGACCGGTACGCTCACCGGCGAGGCGGTGATGCACAGGATCGAAGTGGTAGTAATCGCCCGGCAGCGCGGTGACGTGCACCAGGCCTTCGACGTAGATATCGGTCAGCTCGACGAACAGGCCGAAACCGGTCACGGCGGTAATCACACCCGGGAACGACTCGCCCACGCGATCTTTCATGAACTCGCACTTGAGCCAGTTCACCACGTCACGGGTGGCTTCGTCGGCACGGCGCTCGCTCATCGAGCACTGCTCGCCGAGCTGCTCCAGGATCGCTTCGTCATACGGATAGATGCGCGCCTTCGGAATGGTCATCGCACCGGCACGGCGAACGTGCGGGGTGTCCATTTTCGAATGGATGACGCTGCGGATCGCCCGGTGCGTGAGCAAGTCCGGGTAGCGGCGGATCGGCGAAGTGAAGTGGGTATAGGCTTCGTAATTCAGGCCGAAGTGGCCCTGGTTATCAGCGCTGTACACCGCCTGACTCAGGGAACGCAGCATGACGGTCTGGATCAGGTGGAAATCCGGACGGTCCTTGATGCTGGCCAGCAACGCCTGGTAATCCTTCGGCGACGGGCCATCCTTGCCTTTGTGCAGGGACAGGCCGAGCTCACCCAGGAACGCGCGCAGTTTTTCCAGACGCTCCGGTGGCGGACCGTTGTGAACTCGATACAGAGCCGGAATTTCGTGCTTCTTGAGGAACTCTGCGGTGGCCACGTTGGCGGCCAACATGCACTCCTCGATCAGCTTGTGCGCATCGTTACGAACGGTCGGACGGATTTCGGCAATCTTGCGCTCGGTGCCGAAGATAATCCGGGTTTCCTGGGTTTCGAAATCGATCGCGCCACGCACGTGACGCGCGCCCAGCAGCACTTTGTAAAGCGCGTAAAGCTGCTTGAGGTGCGGCAGGACATCGTTGTACTCGCCGCGAAGCTGACGCGCCTCGGTGAGTTTCGGCGTTTCCAGCATCGCGCTGACCTTGTTGTAGGTCAGGCGGGCGTGGGAGTGGATCACGGCCTCGTAGAAGCAGTAGTCAGTCATCTCGCCGGTTTTGGAGATGGTCATCTCGCAAACCATGGCCAGGCGATCGACGTGCGGGTTCAGCGAGCACAGGCCGTTGGACAGCTGCTCCGGCAGCATCGGAATCACGCGCTCGGGGAAGTACACCGAGTTGCCCCGAACCTGGGATTCGTTATCCAGGGCCGAGCCGATTTTCACGTAGCTGGAGACGTCGGCAATTGCCACGTACAACTTCCAGCCGCCGGAGAACAGGCGCAGCTTGCCCGGCTTGGCTTCACAGTAAACGGCATCATCGAAGTCGCGCGCGTCCTCACCGTCAATGGTGACGAACGGCAGATGGCGCAGGTCTATGCGCTTCTCTTTGTCTTTCTCTTCGACTTCAGGCTTGAGCTTGGCGGCTTCTTTCAACACCGCTTCAGGCCAGACGTGCGGGATATCGTACGCACGCAGGGCGACGTCGATTTCCATGCCCGGCGCCATGTAGTTGCCCACGACCTCGACCACATCGCCTTGCGGCTGGAAGCGCGGCGTCGGCCAGTGAGTGATCTTCACTTCGACGAACTGACCGATCTTGGCGCTGGCATTGCGGCCCGGCGTCACCAGCACTTCCTGCTGGATCTTCGGATTGTCCGCCACCACGAAACCGATACCGCCCTCTTCGAAGTAGCGACCAACGATGGTTTCGTGAGCGCGGGAGACCACTTCGACGATCATGCCTTCGCGGCGACCACGGCGATCCAGGCCGGAAACACGGGCCAGGGCACGGTCGCCGTCGAACACCAGGCGCATTTGCGCCGGGCTCATGAACAGGTCGTCACTGCCGTCGTCCGGGACCAGGAAGCCGAAGCCGTCACGGTGACCGCTGATGCGGCCCAGGATCAGGTCGAGCTTGTCCACCGGCGCATACGTGCCGCGACGCGTATAGATGAGTTGAGCATCGCGCTCCATGGCGCGCAGGCGGCGGCGCAGGGCTTCGACCTGGTCTTCTGTGGTCAGACCAAACTCTTCGACCAGCTGCTCGCGGTTAGCAGGCGAACCCCGATCAGCAAGGTGCTGAAGGATCAGTTCGCGGCTAGGAATAGGGTTTTCATATTTTTCCGCTTCACGAGCGGCCTCGGGATCGAGGGACTGCCAATCGGCCATTAGAGAGTTTTCACCTTGTCTATATGCGGGTTAGTTTGGCATAGGCGTAATGAAACGGGAAATTTCAGGCTATGACAGCCCATCTAAAGCCCTTAATCGACACCGCAAAGCTGATTTCAATGCCACTGGTAAAAAATTCCAGGTTTTTTTGAAGCCAGGGGTTTACAGTTAAAACGACGCTCCGTATAGTGCGCGCCATCGACGACGCACTAGCGTTGCCGATACTGCCCAGATGGTGAAATTGGTAGACACGCCAGCTTCAGGTGCTGGTGACCGCAAGGTCGTGGAAGTTCGAGTCTTCTTCTGGGCACCAATTTCGAGCTTGAGATTAGATCAATTTCAAGGCTTGCACAAAAACCCGCGAAAGCGGGTTTTTTGCATTTGGGGCTTTTTGATTTATCAAAATCAAATCAGGGGTTTACAGATCAAAAAGCTCTCCGTATAGTGCGCCACATCAACAGCGGCGACGCTGAAGATTATGCCCAGATGGTGAAATTGGTAGACACGCCAGCTTCAGGTGCTGGTGACCGCAAGGTCGTGGAAGTTCGAGTCTTCTTCTGGGCACCAATTCAAATTCAAGGTCACGATCTTGAATTTCACAGAAACCCGCGAAAGCGGGTTTTTGCGTTTCCGGCTTTCAAAAAATCAACACCCCCCCCTGTAGGAGCGAGCTTGCTCGCGAAAAACCTGAGAGCGCCGCAGGGTGTCAGGCTCACAGCGTTATCGTTCACGACCATCGCGAGCAAGCTCGCTCCCACAGGTAATGTGTCCCTTTACCAAACGCATGCCAGCCCCGCAAGGCGCACTTGAGAAACAATATCGTTTATCATTGTTGCAAGATTTTGCAATGCGACAGTGAGGAACCCTGCGAATGATGTTTCGAAATACCCTGCGCCGCGGCCTGACCATGACCCTGCTCGGCCTGGCACTCGCCACTCCCCTCACCCAGGCCGCCGATCCAGTTTCCCTGACGCTCTATAACGGGCAACACAAGGAAGTCGGCGACGCCATCGCCAAAGCCTTTGAAGCCAAGTCCGGGATTCACGTCAACGTGCGCAAAGGCAGCAGCAACCAGCTCGCCAGCCAGGTCGTCGAAGAAGGCGATCGCTCTCCCGCCGACGTGATCTACACCGAAGAATCACCACCGCTGAACAAGCTCGGCGAACAGGGCTTGCTGGCGCCGACCGATGCCGCCACCCTCGCCGTTCTGCCAAAGGACTACGTCGCCGGCAATGGCACCTGGATCGGCATCACGGCGCGGGTCCGTGTCGTCGCTTTCAACCCGAAACTGATCGACGAAAAAGACCTGCCCACGTCGGTGATGGAATTCTCCGACCCGAAATGGCAAGGCAAGGTCGGCTTCGTGCCTACCAGCGGCGCGTTCCAGGAACAGGCCGTGGCGATCATCAAGGTGCACGGCATGGACGCGGCCGAAGAATGGCTGACCGGCCTGCGTGCATTCGGCAAAACATACAGCAACAACATGGTTGCGCTGAAAGCTGTGGAAAACGGCGAAGTTGCGACCGTTCTGGTGAACAACTACTACTGGTTCGCCTTGCAGCGTGAAAAAGGCCAACTCGATTCGAAACTGCATTATTTCACCCGCGGCGACGTCGGCGGGTTGATCACGGTTTCCAGCGCGGCCGTGTTGAAATCCAGCCAGCATCCAAAAGAAGCCCAGCAATTGCTCGCCTACATGGCCAGTGAAGAAGGCCAGCGGGTGATTACTCAGACCACCGCCGAGTACCCGCTGCACAAAGGCATGGAATCGGATCGCGGCCTGAAACCGTTCAGCGAACTGCAAGCGCCGAACGTCACTCCGGCCGACCTCGGCAATGCCGAAGAAGCCCTGGACCTGGAACGTGACGTTGGCTTGAACTGATGAACGCATCGTTATCCGCCCCCGCCTCGCGCGCGGGGTATGTGCCACGGCGCAAACGGCCATCGATCTGGTTGCTGTTGCCGGTTCTGTTGCTGGTTGTGCTCAGCCTGCTGCCGCTGGCTTATGTCGGGCTCAAGACCTGGCAAGCGGGCTGGGCCGAAGCGCTGCACCTGCTGTGGCGGCCGTATGTGTTCGGCCTGTTGCGCAACACCCTGGCACTGATGATCGGTGTCACCCTGGCCTGCGGTGTGATCGGCCTGTCACTGGCCTGGCTGCTGGAACGCAGCAATCTGCCGGGGCGACGCTTGTGGGGTGTCATCCTGTGCTTGCCGTTCGCGGTGCCGGCGTTCGTCAGCAGTTTTACCTGGGTTTCCCTGAGCGCTCACTTCGAAGGCCTGGGCGGGGCAATTCTGGTGATGACCCTGTCCAAGTATCCGCTGATATTCCTGCCGGTGGCGGCGACACTGCGCAATCTTGACCCGTCACTGGAAGAGTCCGCCCGCACACTGGGGCAGAATCGCCTGGGCGTCTTCTTCAAGATCACCCTGCCCCTACTCTGGCCATCACTGCTGGCCGGGGCTCTACTGATAGCGCTGCACATGCTGGTGGAGTTCGGCGCGCTATCGATTATCGGCCTGCAGACTTTCACTACCGCCATCTACCAACAGTTCGAGCTGGAATTCAGCAACGCCAACGCGGCGATGCTTTCGGCGGTGCTGTTGGGACTGTGTCTGGTACTGCTGTGGCTGGAGTTGCGAGTGCGCGGCAAAGGACGACACGTGCGCACCGGCCAGGGCGCGGCACGCCGGGCAGAACAGGTTCGCCTCGGCCCCTGGGCGACTGTCGGACAGCTCTATTGCTTGACGCTGGCGATCATCGGCAGCGGCATCCCGCTGGGAATGCTGGCGTACTGGTTGGCGGTGGGTTCGTCAGCGGCGTTCCCGGTAGCCGCGATCAGCGAGGCATTGCTCTCGTCTCTGGCGCTGTCCCTCGGTGGCGCAGCGCTGTGCCTGGTGCTGGCCGTTCCAGTGGGATTGCTGGTGGTGCGTCACAAAGGTCGACTGGCGATCTGGGCCGAGCGCCTGCCGTATCTGCTGCACGCACTGCCAGGACTGGTGATTGCCCTGACACTGGTGTACTTCGCGCTGCACTATGTGCCGGTGCTGTACCAGACTTCGGCGTTGTTGCTGATCGCTTATGCGCTGCTGTTTCTGCCGCTGGCCCAAGCGCCGATCCGTACGGCACTGAACAAGGCTGCGCCGCAACTGGAAGAGGCCGCACGCACGCTGGGGGCATCGTCCTTCAGTGCGTTTTGCCGGGTGACCCTGCCGATCATCTTCCCGGCGCTGGGCGCCGCGTTTGCACTGGTGTTTCTGGATGCGATGAAGGAGCTGACGGCGACGCTGTTGCTGAGTCCGACCGGGCTTAATACGCTGGCAACTGAGGTCTGGGCGCATACCGCGAATGTGGAGTTTGCGGCGGCGGCGCCTTATGCGGCGTTGTTGATAGTGGTGTCGGGATTGCCGGTTTACTTGCTTACGACGCGGATGTATCTGAGCCGCTAAGGCCGCCATCGCGAGCAAGCTCGCTCCCACAGGGGAACGCATTCCAATGTGGGAGCGAGCTTGCTCGCGATGACGTCAGACCAATCAACATAAATCCTATGCCCTGAACTGCCCCAGGCTCGCTTTCAACTGCGCCGCCAACCCATCCAGAACCTTACCGCTGGCCGTGGTCTCCACCACCGCCTGGGCCGCCTTCTCGGCCTGCACATGGATGGTCTCGACCCGCCCACGCACGGCTTGCGCACCCCGCGCCTGATGGGCCGCCGCCTGAGTCGCCAGACCTATCGCCGCATGCACCTGTTCGACCGACGCCTGCACCGACTGCTGCAACCGCGCACTGTCACGCAACACCAGCAGACCTTCACTGGCCTGACGCCCGGCCTGACCGATCGCAGCCACCGCCTCACGCGCGCCCTCTTGCAGCGCGACGATATGCGCCTGGATGTCGCCCGTGGAGCTCTGGGTCTTGCTCGCCAACGCCCGCACTTCGTCAGCCACCACTGCAAATCCGCGACCGGTCTCGCCGGCTCGCGCCGCTTCGATGGCCGCGTTCAGCGCCAGCAAGTTGGTCTGCTCGGCGATCCCGTGAATCACTGTCAGCACCACCTCAATCTGTTCACTCTGCCGCGCCAGCCGCTCGATGACCTTCGCGCCGGTATCGACCTGCCCGGCCAACGCCTCGATCAGGCTGCCGACCCTGGCCGAGGTGCGGGTGTTTTCATCGGTGGCCGAGCGAATGTCCACCACCTGCTGCAGGGCCGCCTGCATGGCATCGCTTTCAGATTGAGCGTCATCCGCCATCTGCGACAACGCACGCAAGCTCTCCGCCACTTCATCACGCTGCAGGCCGGCCGCCGCATCGGCGCCGGCATTGCGCAAGGTCATGGCGCCAATTTCCACACCGGTGCGCTGGGCCACATCACCCGCCTCACGCACGATCGGCTGCAACTTATCCACAAAACGATTGACCGCCGAGGCCATGTCGCCGATTTCGTCCTTGCTGTTGATCTGCACGCGCTTGGTCAGGTCGCCCTCACCCGCAGCCAGGTCGTCCATGGCGGCGATGAGCATTTTCAAGCGATTGACCACTCGACGACCCAGCACCACCGCGAGCAGCAACAGCACAGCGAAGCCTACGACAGCCAGGCCCATGCCAATGCGCCAGCGCAACGTTGTCGCCGCTTCCTGCACCGTGTCAGTGGTGTTGGTTTTCATCTCGGACGCGGTGGACTGCGCCGACTGCAGCCGCGCACGCATTGCGGTGGCGCTATCAGCCGCCGCTCCTTTCAGGCTGTCGCCCACCAGTTCATCGCTGCTGGCGATCAACGCGAGAAAACGCTTGTCCAGCGCCGCCGCATCGGCCTCTACCGAGGCCGTCGAGACCCCCATCAGGACTTTGCCGATTTCCACGCCATTGGGGTTGATCGAGGCTTCGAGGTAGTAGACCGACGGATCGTTCTTCGCCGCATCCAGCACCTTGTCCAGCGCCCGCTCGCCCTGGCCTTTTTCCAGCAAGGCCTTGTTGATCGGGTTTTCCCTGTTGAGGTAGCGCGTCAGGTGCTGGCCCGTGGCGTCGTCATAGACCACGAACAGCACGTTGGGATTGCGCTGGGCCCGGCGGGCGAATTCGGACAGGGTTGGAACGTCGCTGTCCCACATGGCGCGAGGTGCGACCGAGGCCAGAAGCTGCGCCATATCATTGGCGGAGTCCTTCAGATCCTTCTCCAGCGTCGCACGCAGTTGCGCCTGCTCGTCCTTCAATCGCGAGGACAAGCCGGCCGTAAGGCGCTGACGCGTGTTGGTCGACAGGCTATCAAGGCTCGACGTGACTTCACGCCCTGCCTGCTCCAGTTCGCTGGAGAGCTTTTGGCTGTCGGCATCCAGGCGCGAGGCCAGATCGGCCTCCAGCGCAGTCACCGTGCTCCGCGTCAAGGCGACAGCCACCAGCACTTGCACCAGAAGAGCGATACCCAAGGTAACGAACACGGGCCGCAATAAACGGCTTTGTAACAGAGAGAGAACGGCCGACACAGGAAATCCTTCTGCTTTGACGCCATTAAATTGATGGCACCCCGGAAAGGATGCACTTAATGAAGATCACAGCAAAGGTCATGCCGCCCGACAGACACAAACGACAAAGGGCCCAATGAAGGACCCTTTGTGTTTTACATCAACGGCTTATTAAGCGAACGGATGACGCAGAACGATGGTTTCGTTGCGGTCCGGGCCCGTCGAAATAATGTCGATCGGCGCACCGATCAGCGCTTCGACGCGTTTGATGTAGGCACGTGCGTTGGCTGGCAGCTCTTCCAGGGTTTTGGCGCCCACGGTCGACTCGGTCCAGCCCGGCACTTCTTCGTACACAGGCTGCAGGCCCACGTAGCTGTCAGCGTCAGTCGGGGCAACATCGTTACCTTCGGCATCTTTGTAGCCGACGCAAATGTTGATGGTTTCCAGACCGTCGAGTACGTCCAGCTTGGTCAGGCAGATGCCGGAGATGCTGTTCACATCGATAGCGCGACGCAGGATAACGGCGTCGAACCAGCCACAACGACGGGCACGGCCGGTCGTCGCGCCGAACTCGTGACCTTGTTTAGCCAAGTGTGCACCGACTTCGTCGAACAGTTCAGTCGGGAATGGACCCGAACCTACACGCGTTGTGTAAGCCTTGGTAATGCCCAGAATGTAGTCCAGGAACATAGGACCAACACCCGAACCGGTAGCAACGCCGCCAGCAGTGGTGTTAGAGCTGGTCACGTACGGGTAGGTGCCGTGGTCGATGTCCAGCAACGAGCCTTGGGCACCTTCGAACATGATGTCTTTGCCAGCGCGACGCAGGTCGTGCAGCTCGGCAGTCACGTCGAGCATCAGCGGCTTGAGCAGTTCAGCGTATTCTTTGCACTCGGCCAGGGTCTTGTCGAAGTCGATGGCTGGCTCTTTGTAGTAACCAACCAGCATGAAGTTGTGGTACTCCACCAGTTCACGCAGCTTGTCTTCAAAGCGCGGCATGTTGAGCAGGTCGCCAACACGCAGGCCACGACGTGCAACCTTGTCTTCGTAAGCCGGGCCGATACCGCGACCGGTAGTACCGATCTTCAGCTCGCCACGGGCCTTTTCACGGGCCTGGTCCAGCGCAACGTGGAAGGACAGGATCAGCGGGCAGGACGGGCTGATACGCAGGCGTTCGCGCACCGGTACGCCTTTCTCTTCCAGCTTGGTGATCTCGCGCAGCAGGGCATCAGGTGCAACCACCACGCCGTTGCCGATCAGGCACTGCACGCCTTCGCGCAGCACGCCCGACGGGATCAGGTGCAAGACGGTTTTTTCGCCGTCGATCACCAGGGTGTGACCAGCGTTGTGGCCGCCTTGGTAGCGCACTACGGCGGCAGCATGTTCGGTCAGCAGATCAACGATCTTGCCTTTGCCCTCATCACCCCATTGGGTGCCCAGGACTACGACATTCTTACCCATAACACTTGTCCTCATTCGCGCAAACTTGGTGCCGGCGGCAGCCGGCGGGAAAACTCAAGAAGCCAGTGGCGATACTTGCCAAAGCCCGTTCTGCTGAATCAATTGCCGGTCGCAGTCCGCTTCACGGGCGGCGGCCAAAGGTTGTCCAGGCAATGCCTGAACGACACGCTGACCCTCACTGCGCAACTGGCAAACCTGCTGCCAGAGTGCCGCATCCGTACTGTCCGGCATCCAGATACCGCCAGACGGTAACTCGATATCAGCACGCCCCAGGGTCACCAGGGTTTTCAAATCGGTAGAAAAGCCGGTTGCCGGACGGGCGCGACCGAAGTCGGCGCCGATGTCGTCGTAACGACCGCCCTGGGCAATGGACTGGCCAACACCCGGCACGAACACCGCAAACACCACACCCGTGTGGTAGTGGTAGCCGCGCAACTCGCCCAGGTCGAAGTACAGCGGTAATTGCGGGAAACGCGCGGACAGACGCTCGGCAATCGCCAGCAAGTCGTCCAGCGCCGCCAGCACTGGCGCCGGCGCATTCGCCAGACGCTCGCGGGCAGCGCTCAATACTTCACGGCCGCCACACAGGTCGACCAGCGCTCGCAGCATGCCCGACAGATCGGCAGGCAAGCCTTCGGTCAAGCTAATGACCTCGTCGATGGCCTTGCGTTGCAGCGCATCGAACAACTGTTGCTCGACTTCACCGGACAAACCGGCGGCGCGGGCCAGGCCGCGATAGATGCCGACATGGCCGAGATCCATGTGCACATCAGGCACGTCGGCCAATTGCAGCATGGCCAGCATCAGGCTGATGACTTCCACGTCGCTGCTAGGGCTGCCATCGCCATACAACTCGGCACCCAACTGAATCGGGCTGCGCGAAGACGACAATGCGCGCGGTAGAGCATGCAGCACACTCCCGGCATAGCACAGACGGCTCGGGCCTTCGCGACGCAGGGTGTGCGCATCGATACGCGCCACTTGCGGCGTGATATCGGCACGGAACCCCATCTGCCGGCCCGATTGCGGGTCGATGACCTTGAAGGTACGCAGATCGAGGTCCGAACCCGCACCGGTCAGCAGGGATTCCAGGTACTCGATATGGGGAGTCACGACAAACTCGTAACCCCAGCTCTGGAACAGATCCAACACCTGGCGACGCGCTACTTCGATGCGCGCCGCTTCTGGTGGCAGTACTTCTTCGATGCCATCTGGCAGCAGCCAGCGGTCTACCGTTGCCATTACGCCATTCCCCTATGATCCGGGCGGCAAGCCGTTGGGCGAGCCTTGAGTGAAGCAGAAAATGATCGGCCCATATGCAAACCACGCGCATAAACAACGTGGCAAAAAGCCTGAAATCGGCTTCGCCAACCACTTTCCTCGAAAAACCTGCCGAGTCTTTTAACCCGGCGCCTGCATAAAAACAGCAATCAAACGTGCAGACGCAAAAAAGCCGGGAATTTCCCGGCTGCCGCATCATACACACGTTTTCCCAAAGGATCACCCCGCCCGAGGCTTTAGCCGCCAGGCGGGGGATGATTCAGGTCAACGCCGTATCAAGGCTTGGCTTTTTCCAGGTAACGGAAGAAGTCGCTGCTTGGGTCCAGGACCATGACGTCGGATTTGTTCGCGAAGCTTTCACGGTAGGCGCGCAGGCTACGGTAGAAACCGTAGAACTCCTGATCCTGGCCGTAGGCCTTGGAGTAGATCGCAGCCGCCTGGGCATCACCGTCACCGCGAACCTCTTCGGATTCACGATAGGCTTCAGCCAGCAGCACCCGGCGTTGACGATCGGCATCGGCACGAATGCCTTCTGCCAGCTCGTTACCCTTGGCGCGGTGCTCGCGAGCTTCACGCTCACGCTCGGAGCTCATGCGCTCGAACACGCTGCGGTTCACTTCTTTCGGCAGATCGATGGCCTTGACCCGAACATCGACCACTTCGATGCCCAGTTCTTTTTCCGCCATCGAGTTCAACGAAGCGGTGATATCGGACATTAAAGCATCACGCTCACCAGAAACCACCTCGTGCAGCGTGCGCTTGCCGAATTGGTCACGCAGGCCCGATTCCAGACGACGGGAAAGACGCTCATCGGCAATCTGCTTGAGACCGGAAGTCGCGGTGTAGAAGCGCTCGGCATCTTTCACACGCCACTTGGCATAGGCATCGACCATGACGGCTTTCTTTTCCAGCGTCAGGAAGCGCTGTGTCGGTGCATCCAGCGTCATCAGGCGCGCATCGAATTTACGCACCTTGTTCACGTAGGGCACTTTCACGTGCAAGCCTGGCTGAACGTCGGCCTGGACCACACGTCCGAACTGCAGCAACACCGCACGCTCGGTCTGAGCCACGATGTAGAAGCAGTTCCAGGCGGCGATCGCCACGACGACCACGACAATTAGGGCGATCAGCGATTTATTGCTCATCAGCGACTCTCCCTGGTACGTGTCTGCTGTTGCTGCAGATCAGCTGCGGCACGTGCATTCGCTTCATTGCTGGTGGCTGCGGCGCCGGTCACCGGAGTGCTGGTGTTGCGACCACTTTCGACCATCTTGTCGAGCGGCAAGTAGAGCAGATTGCTCTGGCCATTCTTGTTGCCGGTGACAAGAACCTTGCTGGTGTTGCTGAAGACTTCCTGCATGGTGTCCAGGTACAGACGCTCGCGGGTGACTTCAGGTGCCTTGCGATATTCGCTGACCAGCTTGGTGAAGCGATCGGCCTCACCCTTGGCGCGCGAGACGGTTTCGTCACGGTAACCATTGGCATCTTCGATGATGCGCTGGGCCTGACCACGGGCTTCCGGCACGACGCCGTTGGCATAGGTTTCCGCCTGGTTGCGCGAACGCTGCTCGTCTTCACGGGCGCGGATCACGTCATCGAAGGCTTCCTGGACTTCACGCGGTGCCGCTGCGTTCTGAACGTTGACCTGAGTGACGGTGATACCGGTGCGATAGGTATCCATGAAGCGTTGCAGACGCTCCTTGATTTCGCTGGCCATCAATTCACGACCTTCGGTCAACACCTGATCCATCGCGGTGGAACCCACCACATGGCGCAAGGCGCTTTCGGTCGCGTGCTGCAGGCTGATTTCCGGCTGATCGACGCTCAGCACGAAGTCCTGCAGGTTGCTGATCTTGTACTGCACGGTCAGCGGCACTTCGACGATGTTTTCGTCTTCAGTCAGCATTTGACCCTGCTTGGTATAGGCACGCTCACGCGTGACGTTTTCCAGGTACTTTTGATCGATCGGCGGGAAATAGATGTTCAGGCCCGGGCCGACGGTTTCGTAGTACTTGCCGAAGCGCAGCACCACGGCTTGCTCCTGCTCGTCGACTACGTAGACCGCGCTGTACAGCCACACGGCCGCCAACACGACCAGGCCGATGCCAAGAATGCCGCCGAAGCCGCCACTCCTGCCCGAACCGCCGCCGTCATCACCGCGTTTCTTACCACCACCGAACAACCCGTTCAGGCTTTCCTGCAGCTTTCGGAAGGCCTCGTCGAGATCCGGTGGTCCCTTGCGGTCGCCGTTATTGCGGCGCTTGCCACCCCAAGGATCCTGATTATTCGAGTTGCCACCCGGCTCATTCCAAGCCATAGCGCTCTCCATCTGATAAAGCAAAGACGCACCCACGGCGCGCCGACCAATGCTACAGAATGCCTGTCACCGCGGCACAACCGCTTTTTCAGGCTTTTATTGCAAAGTGTGTTGCTCGATGAAATCCATCGGCTGCAATCCTTCGCGGCTCACCAGTCGATTCAACTCGATTCGTGGCAAACGAACGGCCAGCAGGCAGATGCCTTCTTCGTCGTGCTCTTCTTTCTGTACCGCACCGATTTCGAAAAACTGCGCACGCAGTCGAGCAAAACGTTGCGGCAAGCGCAAGGTGCCAACAAACAAATCGTCGCCGAGCAGTTCGGCCACAGCCTGCTTGAGCAAATCCAGACCCGTACCGTCCTTGGCCGACAACCAGACCCGCTGCGGCTTGCCATCGGCATCGCGCTGGATCTGCGGCTCCACACCTTCGAGCAAATCGAGTTTGTTGTATACCTCGAGGATCGGCAAGTCTTGAGCACCGATCTCCCCGAGCACCACCATGACCTGTTCAATCTGGGCCATACGCTCGGGTTCATGGGCGTCGATCACATGCAGCAGCAAGTCGGAGTTGCTCGACTCTTCGAGCGTAGCCCGAAATGCCTCGACCAGTTTGTGCGGCAGGTGGCGAATGAAGCCCACGGTATCGGCCAGCACGATCGGCCCGAGGTCGTCGAGTTCGAGTCGGCGCAGGGTCGGGTCGAGGGTGGCGAAGAGCTGGTCGGCGGCGAAGACATCGGAATCGGTCACCGAGTTGAACAGCGTCGATTTGCCGGCGTTGGTATAACCCACCAGTGAAACCGTCGGAATGTCAGCACGTTTGCGCCCGCGTCGAGATTGCTCGCGCTGGCTGCGAACCTTTTCCAGCCGCCCCTTGATCTGGCGCAGGCGAACCCGCAGCAGGCGCCGGTCGGTTTCCAGTTGGGTTTCACCCGGGCCGCGCAGACCGATACCACCCTTCTGCCGCTCAAGGTGAGTCCAGCCACGAACCAGCCGCGTACTCATGTGCTCAAGCTGGGCCAGTTCGACCTGGAGCTTGCCTTCATGGGTGCGGGCGCGCTGGGCGAAAATATCCAGAATCAGACCCGTACGGTCGATCACGCGACACTCGAAAACACGTTCGAGGTTACGTTCCTGACTGGGCGTGAGGATGTGATTGAAAATCACCAGATCTACCTGTTCGGCGTTGACCAGGTCGCGCAATTCCTCGACCTTGCCGCTGCCAATCAGGTATTTGGCGGTTGGCCGATGACGCGGCACGTTGAAAAACGCGACGGTCTCGGCGCCAGCCGACATTGCCAATTCCTGAAACTCCTGCGGATCTTCGCGCGCCTCAGGGTCCTGACCATCCAAGTGAACGAGAATGGCCCGTTCACCACCACCGTGGCGCTCAAAGAACAAAGGAGACTCCTATCAGGCGTTACCCGGAGCAGGCTCAGCGTCGCCCTGTTCACTTTCGGCGGCACTTGGCAGACGAATTGGACGAACCGGCACCACTGTAGAGATAGCGTGTTTGTAAACCATCTGGCTAACGGTGTTTTTCAGCAGGATAACGAACTGGTCGAAAGACTCGATCGTGCCTTGCAGCTTGATCCCGTTGACCAGGTAGATGGAGACCCCCACTTTCTCTTTACGTAAAGTATTCAAGTAAGGGTCTTGTAGCGAATGCCCTTTTGACATGTGCCGCACTCCTTTAAGGATTCAATATAAAAAATAGGTAAACAGATGGCTTGTGGCCGTCACACCCCCGAGGATAGACGGCAATTTGCAAGGACTCAGCTCAATATGGAGATGGTCCCCAGGTATTTCAAGGCGCGCGGCAGATTGTCGCAATCCAGGCTGTCCAACCAGTGTAAATCAGCCCAGCTGCGCAACCAGGTGAACTGGCGCTTCGCCAGCTGGCGCGTGGCAATGATTCCACGCTCCTGCATCTCGGCTTGCGTCAGCTTGCCATCCAGGTAGTCCCAGACTTGTCGGTAGCCTACTGCACGTATAGACGGCAACCCGGCATGCAGGTCACTTCGCTTACGCAGGGCTACGACCTCGTCAATGAATCCCTGTTCCAACATTAAAGTAAATCTTTGTTTAATTCGCTCATGCAGTACCTGGCGATTTGCCGGAGCAATCGCCAAGTTCGCGACAGTATAGGGCAATTGTTGCTGTCCCGAAGCGGCTGCTTCAGTACTTTGCGCAGATTGTCGCAAGCGCAACTCAGTCATGCTTTGACCGCTGACACGATAAACCTCCAGCGCTCGACTGAGTCGCTGGGGATCGTTCGGATGAATGCGCGCAGCAGATTCCGGATCAATCACTGCCAATTGATCGTGCAGGGCTTGCCAGCCAAGGCGTGCAGCTTCTTCTTCGATCTGTGCGCGGACATCGGGATCGGCGGCGGGCATGTCCGCCAGACCTTCGACCAACGCTTTGTAATAGAGCATTGTGCCGCCCACCAGCAGCGGAATTTTTCCCCGCGCAGTGATGTCGGCCATGGCGTCGAGGGCATCACGTCGGAAATCCGCGGCCGAATAGCTCTCTGCCGGGTCGAGAATATCGATCAGACGATGGGGAAATTCGGCCAAAAGCGCTTTGGAAGGCTTGGCGGTGCCGATGTCCATGCCACGATAGACCAGCGCCGAATCAACGCTGATCAGCTCGCAGGGCAAGACTTTGCTGAGTTCGATGGCCAGGTCGGTCTTGCCGGCGGCGGTCGGCCCCATCAGGAAAATTGCAGGAGGGAGCTGGCTCATCAACGACCGCGCAAGAACAGTTTGTCCAGATCGTCCAGTCCCAATTGGGTCCAGGTCGGTCGGCCATGGTTGCATTGACCGCTGCGCTCGGTGTTTTCCATGTCGCGCAGCAGACCGTTCATTTCCGGCAGGGCCAGACGCCGATTCGCTCGGATCGCGCCGTGGCAGGCCATGGTCCCGAGCAGCTCGTTCAGGTGCGCCTGGATCCGGTCGCTGGTGCCGTACTCCATCAGGTCTGCCAATACGTCACTGACCAGTCGATTGGCTTCAGCCTGCTTGAGCAAGGCCGGAATCTGCCGGATGGCCAGGGATTCCGGGCCCAGACGCTGCAACTCGAAGCCCAGCCGCAGAAACCAGGCGACATGCTCTTCGGCGCAATCGGCTTCACGCTGACTGACCGCCAGGGACTCGGGCACCAACAGCGGCTGGCCACTGAGGCCTTCGCTGGCCATGGCGATTTTCAGGCGTTCGTACATGATCCGCTCATGGGCGGCATGCATGTCCACCAACACCAGCCCCTGGGCGTTCTCCGACAGAATATAGATGCCCTTGAGCTGCGCCAACGCGTAACCCAGCGGCGGAATATCGTCCTGCCCGGCCGGTAGCGCGACCGCGTTGGCCTCGGGCAACGGCGCAAAGAACTCGCGGTAGGCCGCCTGGGCTTCAGCGGCGGGAACGCCGGACTGCGGCCGTGGCGTGTATTGATAACCGGCGCCGGCGCCCGAGCCAGCCGTTGCATTGAAGGCCGGCTGAGCCTGGGGCTGCTCCAGCAACGCATTGGCCGCCAGACGCATTTCACCCTGGGGACCGAACTCGCCGGCATCGATCCCGGTCGGTCGGACGATGGCTGTCGCCACAGGCGCAGCCAGTTGATCTTCCGGGCGCACATCGCCCAGGGCGCGGTGCAAGGTGCCATAGAGGAAGTCGTGGACCATGCGCCCGTCACGGAAGCGCACTTCGTGTTTGGTCGGGTGCACGTTGACGTCGACGCCCGCCGGATCGACTTCGAAAAACAGCACGAAGGTCGGGTGACGGCCGTTGAACAGCACATCGCGATAAGCCTGACGGACCGCGTGGGCCACCAGTTTGTCGCGCACGGCACGGCCATTCACAAAGAAATACTGCAAGTCCGCCTGGCTGCGATTGAATGTCGGCAAGCCGACCCAGCCCCAAAGATGCAGGCCATTGCGCTCGATTTCGATCGGCAGCGCCTGCTCCAGGAAGCCCGGGCCGCAGATGGCCGCTACGCGCCGGGCACGGGCCGCATCATCGTGGGCCTCATGCAGGCTGAGGATGGTCTTGCCGTTATGGCGCAGATGGAATGCCACGTCGAAACGCGCCAATGCCAGGCGCTTGATCACTTCTTGCAGGTGATCGAACTCGGTTTTTTCAGTCTTGAGAAATTTGCGGCGTGCCGGGGTATTGAAGAACAGGTCGCGAACTTCGACCGAGGTACCGACCGGATGAGCGGCCGGCTGTACCCGCGGCGCCATGTCCCGGCCTTCGGTTTCGACTTGCCAGGCCTGATCGGCCTCTTTAGTCCGGGACGTCAGCGTCAGCCGTGCCACGGAACTGATCGACGCCAGGGCCTCCCCACGAAACCCGAGACTCATGACCTGCTCGAGGTCTTCCAGGTTGCGGATCTTGCTGGTGGCGTGACGGGCCAGGGCCAGCGGCAAGTCATCGGCAGAAATGCCGCTGCCATCGTCGCGCACCCGCAGCAATTTGACACCACCCTGCTCGACATCGACATCGATGCGCCGGGCGCCGGAGTCGAGGCTGTTTTCCAGCAACTCCTTGATCACCGAAGCCGGGCGCTCGACCACCTCGCCGGCGGCAATCTGGTTTGCCAGCCGGGGGCTGAGCAGCTCGATGCGAGCGGTGTTGGTCAGCACCTGGTTCATTCTTTGGCCGCCAACTCAGTGCCAGGGATGGTCAAGTGCTGACCGATCTTGAGCTCATCACTCGACAGGTTGTTGGCGCTGCGCAGCGTGGCGGGAGACACCTGATAGCGAACGGCGATCATCGCCAGTGTCTCGCCTGGATTCACCCGGTGGTCGCGCGGGCCCTGGGCGATCTTGCCGGAATCACGCAGCCAGGCGACGTAGGTGCCTGGCGGTGGATTCTGCTGGAAGAACTGGCGCACGCCGCTGCTGATCGAACGCGCCAGCGCCTGCTGGTGGTTCGCGGCGGCAAGCTTGGAGGCTTCGTTGGCGTTGGAGATAAACCCGGTTTCCACCAGAATCGACGGGATGTCCGGCGACTTCAGTACCATAAACCCGGCCTGCTCCACCCGTTGTTTATGCAGCGGGGTGACCCGGCCGATGTTGCTCAGGACCTTCTGGCCGACGTTCAGGCTGGACGTCAGGGAGGCGGTCATCGACAGGTCGAGCAGTACGCCCGCCAACATGCGGTCCTTGTCGTCGAGGCTGACGTTGCCGGCACCGCCGATCAGGTCGGAACGGTTTTCACTGTCGGCCAGCCAGCGCGCCGTCTCGGACGTGGCGCCGCGATCGGACAGGGCAAATACCGACGCACCGAAGGCAGCGGCTGAAGGTGCGGCATCGGCGTGGATCGAGACGAACAGGTCGGCGCCCTTCTTGCGGGCGATCTCGGTACGGCCGCGCAAGGGAATGAAGTAGTCGCCGGTACGGGTCAGTTCGGCACGGAAGCCTTTCATGCCGTTGACCTGGCGCTGCAGTTCGCGAGCAATGGCCAGCACCACGTCTTTCTCGCGCTGACCGCGAGACCCCGAAGCGCCCGGGTCTTCGCCGCCGTGGCCGGCATCGATAACCACGACGATGTCGCGCTTGCCGGCCGGGGCTGGCGGCAATTTGACTGGTGGATCGATCGGGGTGACCGGCACCGGGGCCACTGTCGCGACGTTGGTCGGCGCCGGAATCGGCGCGGCGTCGGCAGGGTTATCGAACAGATCGACCACCAGTCGGTTACCGTACTGGGCGTTTGGCGCCAGGGTAAAGCTTTTCGGCGTGACGGCTTTTTTCAGGTCGATGACCACCCGCAGGTCGGTCGGCGTGCGTTGGGCCGAGCGCATGGCGGTGATCGGGGTGTTCGAGCTATTGACATTCAATGGCGCCCCAAGGCTCGCACCATTGATGTCGATCACCAGGCGGTCCGGCGCGGTCAGGGTAAAGACACTGTGCTGGACAGGCCCCGTCAGGTCGAACACCAACCGTGTGTTGTCCGGAGCCCGCCACAGGCGAACGCTGTTGACCTTCGTCTCGGCCACAGCGTCGACGGTCACCGCCAAAAACAACAACCCTACGGCAGCTACCATCGCGCGAAAGCGCATACCTGACCCCATCATTTAATTGGATTCCAATGCCAAAGCGGCACACCACGACTCGCCACGCGAGCCTTGGGACAAAATTTTCAGCGAACGCCCGCTGTCTTGCGGGCTAATGGTAATGGTCAGGTCGGGCTTTGGCAAAAAGCCTGCACCCTTGCGGGGCCATTCGATCAGGCACAGCGCATCGTCGTCGAAGTAATCACGGATGCCGAGGTACTCCAGCTCTTCCGGATCGACCAGCCGATACAGGTCGAAATGGAAGGCCCGGATGTCGCCGATCTCGTAAGGTTCGACCAGGGTGAAGGTCGGACTTTTTACCGCGCCCACATGCCCCAAGCCCCGGATGATGCCTCGGGACAGCGTGGTTTTCCCCGCACCGAGGTCGCCTTCAAGAAAGATCAGGCCATGGCCCTTGGTGGTATGGGCGATACGCGCGCCAAAGTCGGTCATGGCCTGTTCATCGGCCAGGTACAGGGTTACTTCAGACACGGTGCTTGCTCCTCCAACAACTGACGAATGGCTGGAATCAGATCACTGGCCGCCAGCCCACGGCCCGATTTACCTTGTTGCGCACCGGCATTGGCGTGCAGCCAGACCGCGAGGCAAGCGGCGTCGAAGGCGTTCATGCCCTGGGCCAACAAGGCGCCCAACAATCCAGCCAGCACATCGCCCAATCCGGCGGTAGCCATCGCCGGGTGCCCCTGATCGCATACCGCCAGACGCCCATCGGGACTGGCGATCAGGCTGCCGGCGCCTTTCAGGACCACAACCGCTGTATATTTTTTGCTCAATGCATGAGCAGCACCAGGACGATCGGCCTGGACCTCGGCAGTCGACAGGCCCAGTAACCGCGCCGCTTCGCCCGGATGGGGTGTGATCACACAATCCCTGGGCAAGCTCGCCTGTTCTTCGGCCAACAGATTCAAGGCATCGGCGTCCCAGACTTGCGCAATTGGTGCGTTGGCTGCCGCCGACAACAGACTGCGCCCCCAGGACGCCTGTCCCAGGCCTGGACCGACGACCAGTACGGAAACTTTTTCAAGCAATCCCATCAGTTGGTTAGCCGACGAAGTGCCCAACACCATGGCTTCGGGAATTCTCGCCAGTGCGGCGGGAACGTGTTCACTGCGCGTCGATACGGACACCATGCCCGCGCCACTGCGCAGCGCCGCTTGCGCACTCAACAGGATCGCGCCGCCAAAACCTCGATCACCGCCGATCAACAGCACGTGACCGAACTTACCTTTGTGGGCAGTGGGAGCACGGTTGGCCAGACGCGGCACATTACCGGCCGTCAGGCGACGCGCACTGATGTCGACGCCATTAAATGACTCAGGGGAGGCTTGCAGATCATTGAATACCAACTCGCCGACCACATCCGCCGCGTCGCCAGTGAACAGCCCCACTTTCAAACCGATGAAGGTCACGGTCAGGTCAGCCCGGACGCTCGCGCCGAGCATACGTCCAGTATCGGCGCTAAGACCCGATGGGATATCCACTGCCGCCACCGGCAAACCACTGGCATTGATCGCAGCGATAACGTTGGCATAGGGTTCTCGCACTTCTCCCGTCAACCCGGTGCCGAGCAAGGCGTCGACCACGACACCCCGCAACTCGGACTGCGCGCTCCAGGCTTGGACGGCAATGCCTTCGGCCACGGCCTCGGCGTGGGCCAAGCCTGCATCGCCTTGCAACCGCTGAGGATCACCGGCTGCCAGGACGCGCACGTGCCAGCCTGCACGCCGGGCCAAAACAGCTACTAAATAGCCATCGCCGGCGTTGTTACCATGACCGGCCACCACACTCAGCTCGTTCGCCGTCGGCCAATGACGGACCAGCGCACGCCAGGTTGCGCGCGCCGCCCGCTGCATCAATTCGAAGCCCGATGTGCCGGCCGCGATCAGGCTCGCCTCGAGCCCTCGCACTTGCGCGGCACTGTACAGCGCGTCGGGTAAATCATCTTTAGTGTGCGGCATGCGTCTTCTGGCTCCGATGTCTGGCAGAATTATACGCACCTCAGCTCCGGTTTCTCTCGTCTCATGCCTGCTATTACCACAGACCTGCCCGCCCTCGCCCAATCCATCAAGGATTGGGGCCGCGAGCTGGGCTTTCAGCAAGTCGGCATCAGCGGCCTGGACCTGGCCGAGCATGAGCAGCACCTGCAGCGCTGGCTCGAAGCCGGCTACCACGGTGAAATGGAGTACATGGGTGCCCACGGCAGCAAACGCTCGCACCCGGAAGAGCTGGTGCCGGGCACGTTACGGGTGGTTTCCCTGCGCATGGACTACCTCCCCGGCGACACAGAAATGGCCCAACGCCTGGCCCAACCGGAAAAAGCCTACGTTTCGCGCTATGCCTTGGGCCGCGATTACCACAAATTGATCCGTAAACGCGTGCAACAACTGGCAGAAAAAATCCAGGCGGTCATCGGCCCGTTCGGCTACCGCGCGTTCGTCGACAGCGCACCGGTACTGGAAAAGGCCATCGCCGAAAAAGCCGGCCTGGGCTGGATCGGCAAAAATACCCTGGTGTTGAATCGCAAGGCCGGCAGTTACTTCTTTCTCAGCGAACTGTTTGTCGACCTGCCATTGCCCGTGGACCCACCCCACGCGACCGAACACTGCGGTCGCTGCACCGCGTGCCTGGACATCTGCCCGACCAATGCCTTCGTCGGTCCTTATGTACTGGACGCCCGACGCTGCATTTCCTATCTGACCATCGAGTTGAAAAGTGCGATTCCGGAAGATTTGCGGCCGTTGATCGGCAATCGGGTGTTTGGTTGCGATGACTGCCAGATCGTCTGCCCGTGGAACCGCTTTGCCCGCCCGTCCGGCGAAAGCGACTTCAAGCCGCGGCACAATCTGGACAATGCCGAACTGGCCGAATTGTTTATGTGGGACGAAGACAAATTCCTCAGTAGCACCGAAGGTTCGCCGCTGCGCCGTGCCGGCTATGAGCGCTGGCTGCGCAATCTCGCGGTGGGCCTGGGTAATGCGCCGTCGAGCATTCCGGTGCTGGAAGCCTTGAAGGCGCGACGCGAATACCCCTCGGAACTGGTCCGCGAACACGTGGAATGGGCCCTGAAACAGCATGGCCTGGCGTAGGACTGCTGGACCTTGGACCTTGGACATTGGACATTGGACATTGGACATTGGACATTGGACATTGGACATTGGACATTGGACATTGGACATTGGACCTTGGACTGTTGGACCGCTGAACCGCTGAACCGCTGAACCGCTGAACCGCTGAACTGTAGGAGCTGTCGAGTGAAACGAGGCTGCGATCTTTTGATCTTGCTTGTCAAAAAACAAAATCAAATGATCGCAGCCTCGTTTCACTCGACAGCTCCTACAGTCCTACAGTCCTACAGTCCTACGGGGGCTACTTCAGGCTTCGTCGTTGTAGACGAACTTCGGCATTTCCCAATGGAAACGGATCGCCAGCAGACGCAGCAGAAAGCCGCCGAACAGGGTAATCAGAATCGCCTGCTCCCCGGGTAGTTCCAGATATATGCAGAGCATGTAGCACCACGCCGCCGCGAACGAGACGCTGGCGTAGAGCTCGCGGCGGAAGATCAGCGGGATGTCGTTACAGAAGATATCCCGCAGGATGCCGCCGAACACTCCGGTGATCACCCCGCTGACCGAAGCCACCAGCATGCCATGGCCCATTTCCAGCGCAGTCATGCAGCCGATCAGGGTAAAGGCCACCAACCCTACGGCGTCGAGTACCAGAAACAGCGAACGCAGGTGGCGCATCCAGCGGGCGGCAAACACGGTGAACATCGCTGCGATCGAGGTCAACACCAGGTATTCCGGGTGTTTGACCCAGGTCAGCGGGTAATGGCCAAGCAGCACGTCGCGCACCGACCCACCCCCGAGGGCAGTCACGCACGCGATCAGTACCACGCCAAACCAATCCATGCCGCGACGACCGGCAGACAAGGCACCGGTCATGGCTTCGGCGGTAATGGCGATCAGGTAGAGCATCAGCAACATGGCGGCGGTCCTTGCAGAAAGGCGCGCAGTCTACTCACTTCGCCGAAGCACCAAAAGAGCGCACTCAAGAACTTTCCCCTTGCCCGGTCAAAGGGTGACTGGGGGGACGCCATCGCGGGCAAGCCCGCTCCCACAGGGATCTCTGCCATAAGGAGATTCCTGTGGGAGCGGGCTTGCCCGCGATGAGGCCAGTGCGGACACCGCCGATTCAGAACTTGATGAAGTTCTTGCGGTAGTGCTGCAGCTCGGCGATCGATTCGCGGATGTCGTCCAGGGCCAGGTGGGTGCTGCCTTTCTGGAAGCTGTCGCGTACGTCCGGCGCCCAGCGTGCGGCCAGCTCTTTAAGGGTCGACACGTCGAGGTTGCGGTAATGGAAATAGCTTTCCAGGGACTTCATATGGGTATAAAGGAAGCGACGGTCCTGGCAGATGCTGTTGCCGCAGATCGGCGACTTGCCCTTCGGCACCCATTTTTCCAGAAAGGCGATGGTCTCGGCTTCGGCTTCGGCCATGCTGATGCGGCTGTCGCGAACCCGTTGGGTCAGGCCCGAGCCGCCGTGTTGACGGGTGTTCCACTCGTCCATGCCGGCAAGAATTTCATCGCTGTGATGAATGGCGATCACCGGCCCTTCGGCCAGGGTGTTCAGATCACTGTCGGTGACGATGGTGGCCATCTCGATGATGACGTCGGTATCGGGGTTCAGACCGGTCATTTCCAGGTCGATCCAGATCAGATTCTGCGGGTTTTGCATGTGTCGACTCCTAGGCAATGCTGCGCAGTTTAGCCTAGGGACGTGGCCGGGCGTGCTAAACTCGCCGCCGTTTTACCTAATCGCTGCATTCTTGATACGGAACACCCATGGCCAAACGCCAACTCAATCGTCGTCAAAACTGGCGCATCGAAAAGATTCAGGGCGAACGCGCTGCCCGCGCCGCCAAACGCGAGTCCTCGGCTGTCGAGGCACTCGAGGGTGGCGACCTGGGTCCGGAACAGACGGGCCTGGTGATCGCGCACTTCGGTGTGCAGGTCGAAGTCGAAGCGCTCGATGGCGAGTTGGCCGGCCAGGTGTTCCGCTGCCACTTGCGCGCCAACCTCCCGGCGCTGGTGACCGGCGATCAGGTGGTCTGGCGTGCCGGCAACCAGGGGATCGGCGTGATCGTGGCGCAACTGCCGCGTAAAACCGAACTCTGCCGTCCGGACAGCCGTGGCCAGCTCAAGCCGGTGGCGGCCAACGTCGACATGATCGTCATTGTCTTCGCGCCACTGCCTGAGCCCCACGCCAACCTGATCGACCGTTATCTGGTCGCGGCAGAGCACGCGGGGATTCGTCCGCTGCTGCTGCTCAACAAATTCGACCTGATCGACGAACACAACGCCCCGGCGTTGAATGCCTTGCTGGCGGTCTACCGCACGCTGGGCTATCCGGTGCTGGAAGTGTCGGCGCACCACGGCAACGGCATGGAGCAACTGCAGGAGCAACTGGACGGGCGCATCAGCGTGTTCGTCGGCCAGTCCGGCGTCGGCAAGTCGTCGCTGGTCAACAGCCTGCTGCCGGAAGTCGAAACCCGCGTCGGCCCGCTCTCCGAACTGTCCGGCCAGGGCACCCACACCACCACCACCGCGCGCTTGTTCCACTTCCCCGGTGGCGGTGAGTTGATCGACTCCCCGGGTATCCGCGAATTCGGCCTGGGTCACGTCAGCCGAGCCGACGTCGAAGCCGGCTTCATCGAGTTCAACGACCTGATCGGCACCTGCCGCTTCCGCGACTGCAAGCACGACCGCGAACCGGGTTGCGCCCTGCTCAAGGCCCTGGAAGAAGGCCGCGTGCAGCAGCAACGGATGAACAGCTATCGCTCGATCATCGCCAGTCTGCCGGAAAGCAGCTATTAAGTAGCCTGGATCATTTTCGTGATGCCACGAAAATGATCCGCAGAAGGCAGCAGAAATAAAAAAGCCGACATCACTGTCGGCTTTTTTGTGGGTCACTGTTTCGATGGCTCACCCGGCTTCGGCGCCGGGTCATCGAACAGATTCAAGCGCTCGCGAAGCTCATGCGCCGGCAATGGCTCTTTATCGGCCGGCAACGCATTCGGGTCGACGGGCGTGGCCGGCACTTCACCCGGGGCGCCCTGCCCTGGCATCGACTCCGGCGCTGGTTCGGCACCTTGCGCGCCTTCAATGGCACGCTGGGCTTTTTTGGTCAGCACCACGATGTCGATACGGCGATTGACCGGGTTGAACGGGTTACCCCGATCAAACAGTGTCGAAGAGGCATACCCGACGACTCGCGCCACTTGCGATTCCGGGTAGCTGCCGGCTACCAGCGCACGGCGGGCCGCGTTGGCACGGTTGGCTGACAGCTCCCAGTTACCGAAATCACCGGTACCCGAATAGGGTGTGGCATCGGTGTGGCCGCTGATGCTGATCTTGTTCGGCACGGCTTTGATGGTGTCGGCCATGGCCAGCAAAATATCTTCGAAGTACGGTTTCAGGCGGGCACTGCCCGAGTCAAACATCGGCCGGTTTTCCGCGTCCATGATCTGGATGCGCAAACCATTGGCAATGATCTCGAACTGGATCTGGTCCTTGAATTTGTGCAACTGAGGATTTTCATCCACCTTGCTCTGCAGTTCTTGCAACAGCAGCTCCAGCCGCTCCTTCTCGACCTGCTCGGCCATGCCTTCGGCCTGTTCGGTACCGATGGTCACTTTGTCCGGCTGCGGTTGGGATTTGACCTCGGGATTGAGCGTGATATCCGGTGCCAGGGTCGGCGTACCACCCAGGTCGATGATGTAGGGCGTGCCGCTTTCGGTAAAGCCGATCGGGTCCTTGAAGTAACCGGCGATGGCGATCTTCTGCTCAGGCGTTGCGTTGGACAGCAGCCACAGCACCAGGAAGAACGCCATCATCGCCGTCGCGAAGTCGGCGAAGGCGATTTTCCAGGCGCCCCCATGATGCCCGGCGGCGTAGCGCTTGACGCGCTTGATGATGATCGGCTGGTTATTCTCCATGACTCAGCGACCGCGAACCGCTTGTTCCAGCTCGGCGAAGCTGGGGCGGTGCGCCGGGTACAGCACCTTGCGGCCGAACTCCACCGCCAGCGATGGCGGCATGCCGGAAGCGGAAGCGACCAGCGAGGCCTTGATGGCCTCGTAGACGTTCAGTTCTTCCTTGGCATCGTGGGCCAGGGAGTGGGCCAGCGGGCCGAAGAAACCATAGGCTGCAAGAATACCGAAGAAGGTACCGACCAGCGCCGCACCGACGTGCAAGCCAATGGATTGCTGATCGCCATCACCCAGGGACGCCATGGTCACCACGATACCCAATACCGCCGCGACGATACCGAAGCCGGGCATGGCGTCGGCGATGCCGTTCACGGCGTGGGAGGGGTGATCCAGGTCTTCCTTGAGGCTGTACAGCTCCATGTCGAACAGGCCTTCAAGCTCGTGGGGCGCCATGTTGCCGGACGACATGATGCGCAGGTAATCACAGATGTACGCCGTCATGCGCTCATCTTTCAGAACCGCCGGGTACTTGGCGAAGATCGGGCTCGCGGCGGCATCTTCAATGTCGCCTTCGATGGCCATCATGCCTTCGCGGCGGCTCTTGTTGAGGATCTCGTAGATCAGCCCCAGCACCTCAAGGTAGAAGATGTGGGTGAAACGCGAGCTGAACATGCCCAAGGACTTCTTGAACACGCGCATCGTCATGTGACTGGGGTTGGCCTGCAGGAATGCACCCAGGGCCGCTCCACCGATAATCATCACCTCGAAGGGCTGAATCAGCGCGGCAATTTTACCGTGGGAGAGCACGTAGCCGCCGAGCACGCTCGCGAATACGACGATGATGCCGATTATTTTAGCCATAGGATGGGGAGCACTTACTGAGTCGGGTTCAAGGTCATATTCGGAAGTTGAAAAATCTCTTCTTCTCCTTATCGGCAAAACTGCGCCAGACTATAGCCCGTTCAGTTGAAAAGCCAATGTGGCCCGCTCCGGGCATACGCTTGGGGCATAGATAAATGCAGACGATGATCGCGTCCAGACATGGCTAACCAAACGAACGTTCCAACGCCGCCGAGCACACTCGATGGCTGGGTCAAGCTGCTCGATGGCGTGCGCCTGCCCGTTCCGCAAGCCAGTCATGATCGGGTTTGCAAAGCCATCCGCGACAAGCGAAGTTCGCTGCGCGATATCGCCGAAATGATGCAGGACAGCCCTGCCCTGGCCTTGAGCGTGATTCGCGAAGCCAACCGGCATGCCCATGGCCGCCTGTCCACGCCCGCTGAAAACCTGGAGGTAGCGCTCAATCGCCTCGGGTTGAAGCGCATCGAAGAGCTCCTCGGCCGGCTGCCCGCCGAGCCGCTGTCGCAGATCCCCGTCGCCCTGCGCCAGCTGCAGTTGATCAGCCAGCACGCGACCCAACAGGCCAACGGTTTTTTCGCCAGTCGCCTGGCGCGGCTGTGGCAGGACATCCATTGGGGCAGCCTGCTGTTTCTCTCGCCGTTGTGGCCGATGGCGTTGACCCATCCGCAGTTGCTTGAAGAGTGGGAGCAGCGGGTCATCCATAAAGGCGAATCGGCGCGCGACGTCGAGAAGCAGCTGTTCGGCGTACGCCTGCTGCAAATCGGTCAGGCCCTGGTGGACCTCTGGCACCTGCCATTCTGGGTGCAGCAAGGTTACCGGCTGCTGCTCAACGAGCAACGGGAACTGGTCAAGGTCCTGCGCATCGCTCGCGACAGTAATCACCCGTTGCGCCAGCAGAACCGCCTCGATGACGATCCGACCCTGCGCCGCTGGCTCAATCAACCGGCCAACACCGTGTTGCTGGCCAACGGTCTGGCGCTGTCGGTGCAACAGGCCTGGGACAGTCCGCACGCTGAGCGCTGGCGCTACCTGACCTGCCTTTACCTGCAAATGCCGATGGCCGATGTGCAGCAGCAGTTGCACCGACAGGCCGTCACCAGCGCCCGTCATCACGCCATGCCAGACCTGTGGCACCCGGCCGTTTCGCTGATCTGGCCATGGGGGAGGAAGAACATTCACGTGGATGGGCTGCCGACCCCGGCGCCGACCGCCGAAGACCTGGTGGAATGGCGCAGGCAGTGCGCCGAATTGCTGATGCAGCCCAGTCGCTTCGCCAATGCCATGCACTTGACCACCTCTGCTTGCGACGCCCTGGTCGCGTGCGGCATGCAACGGGTGATGATTTTAATGGCCGACCGCACTCACGCCCATTTGCGGGTGCACCAGGCCTTCGGCCTGCCAAAGGCAGCCGCCGCCCTGAGTTTCCCTGTCAGCCAAAGCACCGTGCTGCAACGCCTGCTCTCGCAACAGGCGCAGTTGCGCCTGAGCCCGGCCAACCATGCGCGACTCTCGGCCCTTCTGCCCGCCGACCTGCGCTCGCAATTCGCGGGTGAACACCTGTTACTGCGCTCACTGGTCAGCAACGGCCGGGTGATCATGCTTGTGGTGGCGGATCAGGGCGGCGGGCCGTTCTCGGAGATCACCGTGCAAGCCTTCGGCAAAACCGCGCAGTGCATCGAAAAAGCCCTGCACAGCTTTAGCCACCGCGGCCACTGAAGGCTGCGCTACAATCCAACCCTTTGTGCTCTGGAGACCTCACATGCCTGACTTCTCTGGCTTGACCCTGGTGATCGAGCCGAGCGACCTGCTCGCCCGCCTCGAAGCCCGCGAACTTATCCTGGTGGACCTGACCAGCAGCGCCCGTTACACCGAAGGGCATATTCCCGGCGCACGCTTTGTCGATCCCAAGCGTACGCAACTGGGCCAGGCGCCTGCGCCGGGCCTGCTGCCGACCCAGGGGGCGCTTGAAGCATTGTTCGGCGAACTGGGACATAACCCCGATGCGGTCTACGTCGTCTATGACGATGAAGGCGGCGGCTGGGCCGGACGCTTTATCTGGCTGCTGGACGTTATCGGCCATCGCCACTACCACTATGTCGACGGCGGTCTGCAAGCCTGGCTGGCGGAAGGTTTGCCCATGTCGATCCAGATCCCGGCGGCGGTCGGCGGCCCGGTCCCTCTGACCTTGCACGACGAACCCATCGCCACCCGCGAGTACCTGCAAAGCCGTCTCGGCGCAGCCGACCTGGCGATCTGGGACGCCCGCGGACCGCTGGAGTACTCCGGCGAGAAAGTCCTGGCGGCCAAGGCAGGACACATCCCCGGCGCGGTCAATTTCGAATGGACCGCGGGCATGGATCCGGCACGTCACCTGCGCATTCGCACGGACATGCCGCAGATCCTGGAGCAACTCGGGATCAGCAAAGACAAAGAAGTGATCACCCACTGCCAGACCCACCATCGCTCTGGCTTCACCTATCTGGTGGCCAAATCCCTCGGTTATCCGCGGGTCAAAGGCTACGCCGGCTCATGGGGCGAATGGGGCAACCATCCCGATACCCCGGTAGAGAAATAAGGTTTCTAAGGACCATCAATGAATAAGCGTTTGTTTATCCTCAGCCAATACCTGCTGCCCCACCATTTGCTGTCGCGACTGGCCGGCTGCATTGCCGAATGCCGCGTGCGCTGGTTCAAGAACGCCTTTACGGCGTGGTTCGCCAAGCGCTATCAGGTGGACATGTCCCAGGCGCTGGTCGAAGACCTCACCGCGTACGAGCACTTCAATGCGTTCTTCACGCGCGCCTTGAAAGAGGGTGCGCGCCCGCTGGACCAGACGCCGGGGGCCATCCTCAGCCCCGCCGACGGTGCCGTCAGCCAACTCGGCCCGATCGAACACGGCCGCGTGTTCCAGGCCAAGGGCCACAGCTTCAGCGTCCTGGAGTTGCTCGGTGGTGACGCGGCCAATGCCGCGCCATTCATGGGCGGCGATTTCGCCACCATTTATTTGTCGCCGAAGGACTATCACCGCGTGCACATGCCATTGGCGGGCACGCTGCGCGAGATGGTCTACATTCCTGGGCGGATTTTCTCTGTCAACCAGACCACCGCCGAAAACGTGCCGGAACTGTTCGCCCGCAACGAGCGTGTGGCGTGCATTTTCGACACTGAGCGCGGGCCAATGGCCGTGGTGCTGGTGGGTGCCATGATTGTGGCATCGATCGAAACGGTCTGGGCCGGATTGGTCACACCACCGAAGCGCGAGCTGAAAACCTTCCGCTACGACGAAGCAGCACGTGCGCCGATCCACCTGGAAAAAGGTGCGGAACTGGGTCGCTTCAAACTGGGTTCGACAGCCGTGGTGCTATTCGGGCCGGACCAGGTGAAATGGGCTGAAGAACTGGCGGCCGGTTCGCCGGTGCAGATGGGCCAGGGCATGGGTCTGCCAACAGCCTGATGCCTGATCCGAACCCCGCGAACGTCTTCGCGGGGCCGGACACGTCGGTGGTGCCGCTACTCTATCTGTCCACGGAAGCCGATCGGTCCTTCATTGGCGTAGGTATTGGTGCCACTGAGGTTTTTCCCTCCATCACTGGAGGTCACACTCAACGCGACAACGTTCTGATTATCGCGGCCGCCGATGACCCACTTGCCACCTGGATGCCATGGGGCATCGTTACCGCCCCACTGATTTTCAACGTTGTACTGGTTCTGGCCCGTGCGTTGAGCCTTGAAACCAATGGGACCCTCGCCGGCGTAAGTCATGGTGCCGGTGAAGCTCTTGCCGCCATCGCCCGATTTGATGTCGATCGCGACAACCTTCTGGTTGTCCCGCGCGCCCAGTACCCAGTCTCCACCTGGATGCCAGGGTGCCGAACTACCGCCCCATTGATTTGCCACTACGTATTTAGACATGAACCTCATCTCCTTGAAGTTACGAAGAGACCTGCCCTGCGTCTGCAGCAGGCCGTGCGACTGTGCGTATCCAGTCGCACGACTGTCAGATTAGTAGCACACCCGAACGGCACCAGACTGACAGACAAACGGTAATCCCCTGCCTGCCGACACTCCCCTTGTAGGAGCTGCCGAAGGTTCGGGCCGCGTTCGGACGATCTTTTGATCTTTAGCGTCATCACTGTCGCCGAAAATCAAAAGATCGCAGCCTTCGGCAGCTCCTACACGGGGTCGAGGGTACTTCTGCATGTTACAGTCATGCCATTCACTGCCCATTTTCCCTGTCGGAGTTTGTCCACGGCATGAATGAAACTCTTCCCCACCTCTTGCTACGCGCGCCCACCCCCAGGCAGTTGCGCCTGACGTTCTGTGAAGCCACCCCGCGCGACCTCAAGCGCTGGATTGCCAAACTGCCTAAAGCCAGCATCGGCGAAACCGCGCGCCAGCTCTATCAAGGCTTGAGTGAACTCAATCAGCTCCTGACGCCCAGCGATAACCGCCTGCAAATGCTCGAGCTGCTAAGGCCCGAGGTGTATTACGTCTGCAAACACCTGGAGCGGCATTTCCTGCATCAGTCGATTGTCCTCGACGAACGTTCGCGCAAGATCGCCAACCTCTGCCAGGCGCTGCAAAATCACCTGGCGATTGGCTATAAACAGATTGTCGTGCGCATCACTCCGCGATTCAGCAAGGACCGTGCGCCGCTGCTGACCCAGGCGTTGCAACGTGCGATCCATTGCCTGAACGGGCCGTTGATCCGCGCCACCGAGCTTTATTGCCCGGTACCGGAAGGGCTGTGGCTGGAGTTGCACCAGCTGTATCGGATCGCTTGTCTGCACCAGCTGCAGCACCTGAGCCTGCGCGACGAGCTGGCCAGCCAGACGCAAACGCTGAGCATCGAACAGACCTACGTCGTCGCGTTGCTGCTGGGTGCCTCCCGTTGCAACCAACTGCGGCAGAACCAGATTGCCCGGGTCGCCGAGGTGCTGGAGCCCTGGAGTAAATGGATCAAACTGCAACCCGGTAAACGGTCCGATGGACTGTTTGCCATCGCATCGGACAGCGACACCGGGCCTCGTTATAGCGCCCGGTTTCGCCCGGAGCAGCAGGAAAGCGTTCTCGCGATCGATCCGCTGCCGCTGGTCGCAGCCATCGAAGCTCATTTGCAAAAAACCGACAGCTCGACACCCCTGCCGGTCCCTGCAGGGCTGAGCCTCGATACGCTGCAACACCTGCATGCAGCCTGGGGCCAGACGGCCGAGCGCGGCTTCCAGCGCACTGTCGGCCAAGGCACCTTGACCCTGTGCATCGGCATGAGCGCACTGCACTTCTATCTGGGTGGGCAACGTTCGTTCAGCGACATCCTGAAACACTCGGGCTCCCGACAGGCGCAATTCTCGGCAATATCGCCAGATCGAGTAAAAGACCTGTGGAGCCCTGTCGCGCACCAGGGCAACGTGGGCGATCTGTTGCCCTACGAAGAAATCGAGTACCCGCAACTTCGCAATGACGACAGCCATGAGGCATCCGACCGCAATCAACACTTTGCGACTTATGCCCTGCCGGTGATCAATCACAGTCCTGGCGGTTATTGCCTGGCCTGGCCAGGCGCAGTGCCCGCCGAGCTACAGGCGGGCGAAATGGTGGGCCTCGAGGATTCTGCAGGACAAGGCTGGAGCATCGCAGTGGTGCGCTGGATCCGGCAGGTGCGTGGCGGTGGTACGCAAATGGGGATCGAGCAGGTCGCGCCTTACGCCGAACCTTGCGGGCTGCAATTGCTGCGTGACCATGACGGTCACAGCCAATACCTGCGCGGTTTGTTATTGCCGGCCATCAGCGCGATAGACCTGCCGCCGACGTTGCTCGCTCCGCGCCTGCCCTTTCAGGAAGGCCACAAGGTGGTGATCAATACCCACGGAGAAGAACGCCGGGTCGCGCTGGATCGGCGACTGGCGAGCACCCACAGCTTCAATCAGTTTGCCTATCGCTTGCTGGAGACAGCCGCAAACGTCAACGCCGGAGGGAGCGGTGAGGTTCGTATCGAGCAGGAATTCGATTCGTTGTGGAAGACGCTTTGAGGGTGAATCTGTAAGACCGCGGCGCCGCCATCGCGGGCAAGCCCGCTCCCACAGGTTCTTCGGTGTGCACACGATCTGTCACACAAAGGAGATCCCTGTGGGAGCGGGCTTGCCCGCGATGAGGCCCGATCAGGCAACCGAGATATCAGAGCTGCCCGTCGCGATCCCGGAAGCCCAGCAGATACAGCACACCATCCAGCCCAAGGGTGGAAATCGCCTGCTTCGCCGACTGCTTGACCAGCGGCTTGGCGCGGAACGCCACGCCCAGCCCGGCAATCGCCAGCATCGGCAAATCATTGGCGCCGTCGCCGACTGCTATGGTCTGCTCCAGACGCAAACCTTCCTTGTGCGCCAGTTCCTTCAGCAGATCCGCCTTGCGCTGTGCGTCGACGATCGGTTCAACTGCCACGCCGGTGACTTTGCCATCGACCACTTCCAGCTCGTTGGCAAACACATAGTCGATGCCCAGCTTGGCTTGCAACTGCTTGGCAAAATAAGTGAAGCCACCCGACAGGATCGCCGTCTTGTAGCCCAGACGCTTGAGTTCGGCGAAGAGTGTTTCCGCGCCTTCGGTCAGGCGCAAAGAGGCGCCGATCGAGTCCAGTACGCTAACGTCCAGCCCCTGCAGCAAGGCCAGGCGCTCTTTGAAGCTGGCGCGGAAATCCAGCTCGCCAGCCATCGCCCGCTCGGTGATGGCGGAGACCTGGTCACCGACACCGGCGGCCTTGGCCAGTTCGTCGATGACTTCGGCTTCTATCAGCGTCGAGTCCATGTCGAACACAGCCAGGCGTCGGTTGCGGCGGAACAGCGAATCTTCCTGAAAGGCGATGTCGACGTTCAGTTCCTGGGCAACGCTTAAGAATTCCGCCCGCAACGCTTGCGGGTCAGCCGCCTCGCCACGCACGGAAAACTCGATGCAACCCTTACCTTTATCGGCCGGGGTATCCAGCGGCATACGCCCGGACAGTCGGTCGATGTGGTCGATGTTCAGGCCGTACTTGGCAGTGATCGAACTGACTCGCTGCAATTGCTCGGCAGTCACTTTGCGGGTCAATAGCGTCACGATGTGGCGTTTCTTGCCCTGATTGCCCACCCATTGCTGGTAATCCTCTTCGGACACCGGCGTGAAACGCACTTGTTGATCGAGCTTGTAAGCCGTGAACAGGATGTCCTTGAGCACCGACTTGCCTTGTTCGGTGTCAGGAATTTCAACCAGGATGCCGAACGACAGGGTGTCGTGGATCACCGCCTGACCGATGTCGAGAATGTTCACACCACCCTGGGCCAGAACGCCGGTAATGGCCGCAGTCAGACCCGGTCGGTCGACTCCCGTGATGTTTATCAGGACGATTTCGCGCAAGGCGCACCCCCGCAGGTGGAAAAAAACCGCATTCTACCCACATTCAGTGACCATCGGGCACCGTCAGCGCTTTGCCGGTCTAGGGCCTGTCGCTATACTGCGCGTCAACTTCACGGACAAAGAGCCGAGCTCAAGTGAACCGGCCCACGCCAATAAAAACCGATAACTTCTTTCTGCTGATCTTCCGTGCACTGCGCCACCGCCGTGTACCGATTGCATTGCGCATCGCCAGCCATAACGTGATCCTGGTCGCTCTGGCTCTGGTGATCTACGCCTGCGTGATGGGTTTGCAGTTCAAGCAGGCCATGCATGAGCAGGCGGATGCGCTGGGCGAAAGCCTGACCACCCAGACCGCCACGTCGGCCACGGAGCTGTTGGTGTCCAACGACATCCTCAGCCTTAACGTGTTGCTCAACAACCTGACCAAAAACAAGCTGGTGGCCCACGCCGCCATCTACAGCGTGGATAACCGCATCCTCGCCGAAGCCGGTCAGCGCCCCAAGCACAGCCTGCTGGGCGAAGCCGAGGGCATGTACCAGAGCAAGATCACCTTTCAGGACGTGACCGCCGGGCAACTGCGCATCAGCCTGGACATGGATCAATTCCAGCAGCCGATGACCATCAGTCTGCAAAGCATGGGCATTCTCAGTGCCATTCTGCTGGCCTTGTCGTTGGCCCTGAGTCTGCGCCTGGGACGCAACCTCTCCACACCGCTGATGCAATTGCGCGTGTGGTTGCGCAATATCGACGAATACACGCCGGGCACCGATCGTCAGGACGAGATCGGCGACCTGGCTCGCCAGTTGCACGCGGACTTCGCACCGGAACCGGTTGAACCGGAACCTGAGCCGGAGCCTGAGTTCGACGATGCCGATGACGACGAAGAGGCCGATCCTGCCTTTGAAGTGCGCAACCTGCGCGACCCCAGCTTTGACGAAAGTCGCCCGGTAGCCGCCTTGAAGCCTGCGCCGCGGCGCATTGTCAGCACCGTCGAGGATGACGATGACGACGAAGACCCGTTTGCCGATCTGCGTGATGTCTCTGCGGACAGTGCGCCGAAAGTGCTGGTAAAACCAAAGCCATCGAATGTGCCGCAACACAGTGCCGTGCTCGCCGTCCAACTGGGCGCACAGGATCAGCTGCGCCGCCTGCCCCGGGCACGCCTGGAAGAACTGCTCAAACGCTATCGCGATTGCCTCGATCAGGCCGCGTCGCTCTACCAGAGTGAACTGCATACCCTGAACGACGGCAGCACGCTGATGCTGTTCCACAGCGAAGACAGCGGTGACGATTACCTGACCAATGCCATTTGCTGCGGTGAGTTGTTGCGGGCTCTGGGCCATCAGTTGCAGATCGAAGTCGCGGACAGCGGCATCACCCTGCAATTGCAGTTGGGCCTGACCCTGGGCAACGAATTGTTCGGCTTGAGCCAGATTGATCTGCTGTTGACCGAAACGGCCCAGGACGCCCTGGCCCTGTCGCAACACAGCCGCAACCTGCTGCTGGTGGAGCGCAAGATCAGTGACGACGCACTGATACGTCAGCGTGCACGGATCCGGCCGATTGCCAGCCCGGAAGGCGCGTGCTGTGTAGAGCGGCTGATGGAGCCTTATCCGTCGATGCTCGAGCGACAATTGGCGCGGATGCATGAGCGCCGGGCTTAAGATCTAGCCCTGATGTGAAGAAGCCCGCAGATGAGTGATCGTCTGCGGGCTTTTTTGTGGCCTGTGCCGGCCTCTTCGCGGGCAAGCCCGCTCCCACAGTGACCTCTGTGAATACAAGGTTTGTGTACGACCGAGCGCCCTGTGGGAGCGGGCTTGCCCGCGATGAGGCCGGCAGCAGCACCAGAGATCCCCAACCCGCAAAAACAACAAAGCCCGCATCCATGGCGGGCTTTGCATCGAATCATTCCAGGCCTAGAACCTGAACACTTCCATATCCGTCCGGATCGGCGAAGCCATCGGGATCTTCGGCTGCTTGTCCTGCTCTGCCGCAGGCGCCACAGGCTTGGCAGCCGGCTTTTTAGCGGCTTCGGCAATCGGCGGCTGGTTGGCCAGCGGCTTGAGCGCCACCGACAATTGCTCCGCCAGACGCTGCAGCAACACACCCTGAGCCTGAACCTGCGACGCCGTACCGCCGGCATGCTGTTCCTGCAGATGAATGATGCGGTTATCGCGAACCTGACCACGACGGTCGATCAGACGCCATTGCGCATCGAGGATCGCCGGTTGCGACTCGCCCGAGTCCAGGCGGGTGATAGTCAGCAGAACCTGGACATCCGGCGTGAAACCCACCGTCGCTGGCGCCAGCACCACGCGCTGGCTGTCCAGATGCCCGGCTACCTGACGCAGCAACAGTTGATCGATATCGGACGAAAGGCTACCAGCCCATCGGCCATCCGTGGCAGCCTGAAGGCTCCCATCCAGCTGACGCTGCAACAGGGTTTCGCGTTGCAGATAATCGGCAACGGTCACCGGACCCAGCAATACCGCCATGCCCGCGCTTTGCGCAGGCTGAGCCGGACTTCCGCTGTCCAGCTGATACAGCGACACCGGCTGGTGAACGCTGCAACCCGCCAGGCCAAAGACCCCGGCGAGCATCAAAATAAACGGAAGGCGCAGAGCAGTCATCGTCCCATCCAGGTGGTTGCCACACGGCTAACCACAGTGAAAATACTCAAAAAATATGAAGAACGCTCGACCACGCCGGCGCTTGAAAGGCCATATCATCCGTGAATATGCGTTCCGACTCCAGCGCCAATGCGTCGATCTACGCGTTAAATCGTAGATCGAGCGCTCTAGGACGCTTAATTGAGGTTTTCGACGAGCAGCGCATCCACCCTCTGAAAGCCACGTGGCAATTTGTTACCACGACGCCCACGTTCACCTTTGTAGTGTTCGAGGTCGTCCGCTTTCAGCGACAAGGTACGTTTTCCGGCTTGCAGCACCAAAGTGGCGCCTTCCGGTAGAACGGCGATGTCCGTGACATATTCTTCGCGACTGGCAACGCGCTCACCGGAAATACCGATGATCTTATTGCCTTTACCTTTACTTAATTGTGGCAGATCGCTGATCTTGAAGATCAGCAGGCGACCTTCGGTGGTCACCGAGGCCAGCCAGTTCTGTTCACGATCGGCCACCGGTCGCGGCAGGATCACCTTGGCGTTGTTCGGCAGGCTCAATAATGCCTTGCCCGCCTTGTTCTTGGCTTGCAGGTCTTCACCCTTGACCACGAAACCGTAACCGGCGTCGGAGGCGATCACGTACAGCGAATCGTCTTCCGGCATCAGCACGCATTCAAAACTCGCCCCTGGTGGCGGCGTCAGACGGCCGGTCAACGGCTCGCCCTGGCCACGGGCCGATGGCAAGGTGTGCGCGGCCACCGAATAACTGCGGCCAGTGGAGTCGATAAACACCGCAAACTGGTTGGAACGTCCGGGTGCCAAGGCCTTGAAACCATCCCCCGCCTTGTAGGAAAGCCCGGTGGCATCGATTTCGTGGCCCTTGGCAGAGCGCACCCAGCCTTTTTCCGACAGCACAACGGTCACCTTCTCGTTCGGCAACAGATCGTGTTCGGTCAAGGCCTTGGCCTCGGCGCGCTCGACGATTGGCGAACGACGGTCGTCGCCGTAGGTTTCGGCGTCCTTGATCAGCTCGGTGCGTACCAGTTTTTTCAGCTTGGCTTCGCTGCCCAGCAGGGCTTGCAGCTTGGCCTGTTCCTTGAGCAGTTCATCCTGCTCGGCACGCAGCTTCATTTCTTCCAGTCGCGCCAACTGACGCAAGCGCGTATCGAGAATGTAGTCGGCCTGGATTTCACTCAAGGCGAAACGCTCGATCAGTGCCGCTTTCGGGTGCTCCTCGGTACGGATGATGTGGATCACTTCATCCAGGTTGAGGTAGGCGATCAACAAACCGTCCAACAGGTGCAGGCGACGCTCGACCTTGTCCAGGCGGAATTGCAGGCGGCGACGCACGGTCTGAACCCGGAATTGCAGCCACTCGACCAGCAACGCGCGCAGGTTTTTCAGCTGCGGCTTGCCGTCCAGGCCGATGATGTTGATGTTGACCCGGTAGCTCGACTCCAGCTCGGTGCTGGCGAACAGGTGTTGCATCAGGGCATCGTGGTCAAAGTTTTTGCGTGCGCCCGGGATGATCACGATCCGGCACGGGTTTTCGTGGTCGGATTCGTCGCGCAGGTCAGCAATCTGCGGCGCCTTGGACGGCTTGGCCTGCATCATGCCCGCGATCTGCTCCAGCACCTTGGCACCGGAGACCTGATGCGGCAGCGCGGTGACGATGATGTCGCCGTCTTCGATGTGGTACACCGCACGCATGCGGACCGAGCCCTTGCCGGTTTCGTACATTTTCAGCAAATCGGCGCGGGGGGTGATGATTTCCGCTTCGGTCGGGTAATCCGGGCCCTGGATATGTTCGCAGAGCTGTTCGACCGTGGCCTTGGGCTCATCGAGCAAACGCACGCAGGCGGTGGCGACTTCGCGCAGGTTGTGCGGCGGGACGTCGGTCGCCATGCCCACGGCGATGCCGGTGGTGCCATTGAGCAGGATATTCGGCAACCGCGCTGGCAACACCAGGGGCTCGTCGAGGGTACCGTCGAAGTTCGGGCCCCAGTCCGCCGTGCCTTGGCCCAGCTCACTGAGCAGCACTTCGGAATAACGCGACAGCCGCGCTTCGGTGTACCGCATGGCGGCGAAGGATTTGGGATCATCCGGCGCACCCCAGTTACCCTGGCCGTCGACCAGTGTGTAGCGGTAGCTGAACGGCTGGGCCATCAGGACCATGGCTTCGTAGCAGGCCGAGTCGCCGTGCGGGTGGAATTTACCGAGCACGTCACCGACGGTACGCGCCGATTTCTTGTGCTTGGAATCGGCGTCCAGCCCCAACTCGCTCATCGCGTAGATGATGCGCCGCTGTACCGGCTTCAGGCCGTCGCCGATATGCGGCAAGGCACGGTCCATGATCACGTACATGGAGTAGTTGAGGTAGGCATTTTCGGTGAAGTCAGCCAGTGACCGGCGTTCTACACCGTCCAGGCTGAGATCAAGGGAGTCGCTCATGCGGGCCTCATCGGTTCGTTGTCTGGCGCAGCAGCATGGTGCCACCGCGCTGGGTAAATTCAAGTTTGTTCAGCGCGCTCATCCCGAGCAGCACTTGATTGCCGTCCAGGCCTGGCACGACGAGGGCGCGCACATCACGCAACACAATGTCGCCCAGTTGCAGGCGCTCGATACGGGTCCGGTAGCCCTCGGCACGACCGCTGGCCGTGCTCAAAGTCACCGGGAAGCCCTGCTCCAGTTTCAGCCGTTCGGCCATACCGCCGGGGATCGCCACGTCGGTTGCCCCGGTATCCAGCATGAAATCCACCGGTTGACCGTTGATCTGGCCGCTGGCAACAAAATGTCCCTGATTGTTGCTGGCAAGCTTCACTTCGACAAAACCTTCGCCCTGTTCCGAGCTGACAACGGCGTTCGGATTCTGCTGGCGCTGCTCCCACTGCCCGAAAAACCGCGTGGCCAGAAACAGCGCGGCGCACCAGGCCAGCACCATCAACACCCGGCCAATGCGCTTGCCTGGTGGTTGCTGACTCATAACCTGGCACTCCAACCACCTTCAGGTGCGGCAAAGCGCATGATGATCGGGCGTACCTCACCGTCGGCGCGGATACCGTTGTTGTTGTCGATACCGATCCAGGCACCGTCAGCGTCCACGATCAACGCCTCTTCCAGGGCATAGGCCTGTGGATAGCGCCGGTTTTCCTGTAACGCTTCTGCGGCATACGACCAGCAGCGCTCGACCTTGGCCGTCTGCGCATCACGGCGGCAGATCTCGAAGACATTGCGTTCGAGGGTAAACAGCTTGCCATTGAACAATGACAGATCGGCAAAGTCCCGCGGCATCGCCCGGGCGCCGGGAAATTGAGGTGGCTGCATTTCCATTCCGACCTCGCTCAGCAGCACACAGCCGCCATCACAGTCCCAGACGGTTTGCTGGCGCTTGATCAACAGCAGCCCGCGGCTTTCACGCTCGGCGGCCAGCCACAATTTGTCGCCTTCGGGGCTGATCGCCAAGCCTTCGAACAACGCATTGAACTTCAGCAACATGCCGCTGGCCCGTGCCTCCCGCACCAGGATCGGCGAGATCTTGAGCCAGGATGCGGGTCCCGTTGGCGGCACTTGCAGCACCGCCGCATGAGACTCGCTGACAATGTAGCGATGACCGGCGCTGTCGCAGGCAATGCCTTCGAAATCCAGATCCCCGCCACGGGCAAATGAGGCCGCCCACGTCCGCGAACGCAGCCCCCAAGGCAATCCGCTATCAGGCACCGCAGGTACATCGATGTGGACGGCTTCGGCTTGCCAGACAGGGTCACGGGTATCGAGCCGGTAAATCTGATCGTCATCCCGGTCGGATACGGCCCACAAATCCTTGCCGCACCGGGCCAGCCCGGACAGGTTGCCGCCGCGCATGCCATCGACGGCATGTGCGGATACCAGGCGCAATTCTGGCGCCGACTGCGCAGCAACCGTCATCGAGGTCAGCAGCAACGCACACACCAAGGCAAAGCCTCGGCGCATCAGCCCAGAACCTCGGCCAGGTTGCCTTTGGACTCCAGCCAGGATTTACGGTCGCCGGCGCGTTTCTTCGCCAGCAGCATGTCCATCATTTCCGAGGTCGCTTCGAAATCGTCCAGCGTCAGCTGCACCAGGCGCCGGGTGTTCGGATCCATGGTGGTTTCGCGCAGCTGTGGCGGGTTCATTTCACCCAGCCCCTTGAATCGGGTGACCTGGGGCTTGCCGCGTTTCTTCTCGGCCACCAGGCGATCGAGGATGCCATCGCGCTCGGCTTCGTCCAGGGCGTAGTAGATCTCTTTGCCCAGGTCGATGCGGTACAGCGGCGGCATCGCGACGTAGACGTGACCGGCATCCACCAACGGGCGGAAATGCTGGACAAACAACGCACACAACAAGGTGGCGATGTGCAGGCCGTCGGAGTCGGCGTCGGCGAGGATGCAGATTTTGCCGTAACGCAGCTGGGCGATATCCGCCGAGCCTGGATCGACACCGATGGCCACGGCGATGTTGTGCACTTCCTGGCTGGCCAGCACTTCGCTGCCGTCGACTTCCCAGGTGTTCAGGATCTTGCCGCGCAACGGCAGGATCGCCTGGAACTCTTTGTCCCGCGCCTGCTTGGCCGAACCGCCGGCGGAATCACCTTCCACCAGAAACAGCTCGGAACGCATCGGGTCCTGCCCGGCGCAGTCGGCGAGCTTGCCCGGCAGCGCCGGCCCCTGGGTAATGCGCTTGCGCTCGACCTTCTTGCTGGCCTTCAGGCGACGGCCGGCGTTGTTGATCGCCAGCTCTGCCAGGAGCATGCCGGTTTCAGGGTGGGCATTGAGCCACAGGCTGAAGGCGTCCTTGACCACGCCGGAAACGAACGCCGCCGCTTCACGGGACGACAGGCGCTCCTTGGTCTGGCCGGAAAATTGTGGCTCCTGCATTTTCATCGACAGGACGAAGGCGATGCGCTCCCAGACATCTTCCGGCGCCAGCTTCACGCCCCGCGGCAGCAGGCTGCGAAATTCACAGAACTCGCGCATGGCGTCGAGCAAGCCCTGACGCAGTCCGTTGACGTGAGTACCGCCCTGCGCCGTCGGGATCAGGTTGACGTAGCTTTCCTGGACGCTGTCGCCGCCTTCCGGCAACCACAGCAACGCCCAGTCGACCGCTTCTTTGTTACCGGCCAGGCTGCCGCAAAACGGCTCGTCGGGCAGGCGCTCGAATTCGCTGACCGCGTCCACCAGGTAGGAACGCAGGCCGTCCTCGTAATGCCATTCGACTTTCTCGCCGGTGGCCTTGTCTTCAAAACTGACCAGCAGCCCCGGGCACAGAACGGCCTTGGCCTTGAGCACGTGCTTGAGGCGGCTGATGGAGAATTTCGGCGAATCGAAGTACTTCGGGTCCGGCGCGAAGAACACGCTGGTGCCGGTGTTGCGTTTGCCGACGGTGCCAATGACTTCCAGTTCGGTTTTTTTGTAACCATCGGCAAAAGTCATCTGGTATTCGTTGCCGTCACGCTTTACACGCACCCGGACTTCAGTCGACAAGGCGTTGACCACGGAAATACCCACCCCGTGCAAACCGCCGGAGAACTGGTAGTTCTTGTTGGAAAATTTACCGCCGGCATGGAGCTTGGTGAGGATCAGCTCAACGCCAGACACGCCCTCTTCAGCGTGAATGTCGACCGGCATGCCACGGCCGTCGTCGCTGACTTCCACAGAGTGATCGGCATGCAGGATGACCTGCACCGAGGTCGCGTGCCCGGCCAAGGCTTCGTCGACGCTGTTGTCGATGACTTCCTGGGCGAGGTGGTTCGGCCGACTGGTGTCGGTGTACATGCCGGGGCGTTTGCGCACCGGGTCGAGGCCCGAGAGGACTTCGATGGCGTCTGCGTTATAGGAGCTAGCGCTGGGAGTGGCCATGGGGTCTCGTCGTCCTTCAGTGAAAAAAGTGCTCAGTAAAAAGGGGGCAAGGCGTCACAGTGCAGTGAAATCAATCGCCTGATACAAATCTGCGCCGATGCCGGCAAAACTCAGCATCGCCGGAAGTTGCGCGGAAAAACCCTGGAAACCATGGTCGCCGCCGGCCTGGATGCGCAAGGCACAGGCGCGGTAATACTGCTGGGCGAGGCGATAGTCCAGCGTTTCGTCGCCGGTCTGCAACCACACCTGAAACCGCTGCGGATCCTGGGGCGCCGGCACTTCCAGCTCGGCCAGGGCCGTCACGTGGTCGTGGGTCAACTCCCAGGCCTCATCGGTATACAGGTTTTTCTGCGCCCCCAGATACCCGTCGAACATCCGATGCGGACTGACGGCGGGGTTGATCAACAGGGCCTTGAGGCCATGGCGCTCGGCCAGGTGAGTCGCATAGTAGCCGCCGAGTGAGCTGCCGACCAGCAATGGCCGCCCGAGCTCCTCAATCGCCTGCTCCAGCTGACCGATGGCTTCACGGGGATGGTGATGCAAGTACGGCACGCGCAACTGATCGCTCAAGCCCAGTTGGTCCATCACCTGGATCAACCGAGTGGCCTTGTTCGACGCCGGCGCGCTGTTGAAACCGTGGATATAAAGGATCGAACCGGACATTTGAGCTCCCTGTGCGTCGGTAAAGAGGCGCAGTTTACAGGGACTAGGGGGAATCGGGGATATCCGCAGAATTCATGTCGTCTTAGCGGACGCCATCGCGGGCAAGCCCGCTCCCACAGGGACCTGAGGCGCTCGCAAATACCTGTGGGAGCGGGCTTGCCCGCGATGGCCGCGCCTCGGTCTTACCAAGTGACTAAAAAGTCAGTAGCCGTCGGAGCCGTAGTCGACCTGAAAATCGAATCCGGTGACGCGCTCCACGCCAGTTTCGAGCTCGCCATCCGGCAACAGCCGCAACCAGCGATACCCCGGCGCCTGATCCCCCACCTTGAAATCCTCACTCCCCGGTTCGAACTGAATGCAAGTCGACGGCGAGGCAATCAGCCGTACGCCATTGCGCTCCCGGTCGATCTCTTGATGCACATGCCCCCACAGCACCGCTCGCACCTGTGGAAACCGGTCCAGCACCGCAAACAGAGCCTCCGGATTGCGCAATCCAATGGGCTCCATCCACGCACAGCCAATTGACACCGGATGATGGTGGAAGCACACCAGATGATGCCGCTCCGGCGCCTCGCTCAGCGAGCGGGCCAGCAACTGCAACTGTTCGACTTCCAGATACCCCGGCACCGAGCCCGGCACTGCCGAATCCAGCAACGTGACTCGCCAGTTACCGATATCCACCACGGGCTCGAGCAATGCACTCTGCACGGCAGCCTCAGCCATGATCCGGGGCTCGTCGTGATTGCCGGGAATCCAGCGTGCCGGCGCATCGAGCTGGCGGGTCAGGTCGCGGAACTGCTGATAGGACTCCAGCGTCCCGTCCTGGGAGATATCGCCACTGGCAATGATCAGATCGATCCGTGGCTGTTGCAACCGTACCAGTTCGATGACGTGTTGCAGGCTGTCACGCGTGTTCATGCCTAGCAACGTGCCATCCGCCTCGGCAAACAGATGACTGTCGGAGAGTTGCACCAGCAACGCAGGATCGGCGGTGGTCAATGTGGATACGCGTGGCAAGGCGTTCTCCCGGGGCGAGATCACGGGGATGGATGAGTGCCGCAATTATGCTGGGGGACGACCAAAAGGGGAAACTGTAAACCTGACGCAGTTCACATCAGCGCACAACCGCATACTCGTGTCCGCAGGCCAGACAATGGCTCAGCCACTCACCCAGAAACATATTCAGCTGGGCTTTTTCGTCAGGCTGGTGCATGGCGGCGTTCGGGTAAGGATAGATGCCGCGAAAGCGTCGTGCATGTTCGGCGCTGACCACTTCGGCCATGCACGCATCGTGATAGACCTGAACTTCCAGTTGTGGCACCGGCAGCCAGGGCAGGCTGTGTTCCTGGCGCACTTGCAGGGTCGTGGTGTACGGACAGACCTGCAGCACTTCCAGGGCCAGTACGCCGAGCATCTGGTCCCCGTGGGTCACGGCAATGCGCCGCGCCGCGGGCTCGTTGCGCATGTCCGGCAACAGTCGCATGAGGCGCGCGTAGTTGGCCTCGCAGGACGCTTGCAGCCCCACGAGGTCCACCCGATAGCGATCGCGCAGCTTGTTTACGACCATAACCCCCTCACTTCAGCGCGGTTCAAAGCTAACCATTGCAAGGCAATGATGCTGGCCGCGTTGGCAATTTGCCCGTCGCGTACGGCCTGCAGGGCATCTTCGAAGGCCCAGACCGTGACGCGGATATCTTCTGCTTCTTCCTCCAGCCCATGCAGGCCGCCGACCCCGGTAGTGTCGCAACGCCCCAGGTACAAATGCACGAATTCATTGCTGCCGCCCGGCGATGGAAAATATTGGGTCATCGGCCAAAGCGCCCCGAATACAAGCCCAGCTTCCTCCTGCGCTTCGCGGTGAGCAACTTCTTCCGGTTCTTCATCCTTATCGATCAGACCAGCGACCAGTTCGACCAGCCATGGATTGCCGATCTTGCCCATGGCGCCGACGCGAAACTGCTCGATCAACACCACTTCGTCGCGCTGCGGATCGTAAGGCAGCACGCACACCGCATCGTGGCGCACAAACACTTCACGGCTGATCTCGCGGCTCATGCCGCCAGCGAACAATTCGTGGCGCAAGTGCACGCGGTCGAGCTTGTAAAAGCCCTCGAAGCACTTTTCGCGCCGAACGATCTCAACGGCGGTCGGAATGGCGTTGGCAAAATCAGTCATGGCAATCCTCGTTTCTACACCGAGGCTCCAGCCTCGACTTCGCGCCATCCTAACGCGCCCGCGACCTTTGATGCAGCCCCTTTCCAGCTAGCGGGATAGACGGTGAGGGCGAAACCAACTCTAATTAGCTTAGTGGCGAACTGATTCCTGCGCCGAGAGTCGAAGCGGGTAACTTTTCGCCTTTCCCTGTTTTATGAAGGACGCCCATGTCGCTTTTTAAAATCGCCTCCGTGGCTGCAATCGCCCTGACCCTGGGCGCCTGCCAGAGTCTGTTCCAGCCCAGCTACCGGGCACCGCTGGAAACCACCCGCGATGCCTCCGAACAGCTGAAACCGGGCTGCACCAATCAGGACTGCCCGTTGGTGAACATCGACACCCTGCGCTTCCCTGCCGAACCGGCACTGGATGGCATCATCGAAAAACGTTTGCTGCAAATGACCCGCACCTCGCCCGACGCCCCGGTGGCGCCGACGCTGGCTGCGTATCGCGAGCAATTTTTGAGCAGTGCAGGCCCGCGTCACAGCAGCTACCTGCAAGCCAAGGTACGTGAGCAGCATGACGGCTTGGTGATCGTCGAGTTTTCCAGCTACCTGGACACCGGCGGCGCCCATGGCACGCCGGGCCGTAGCTTCATCAACTACTCGCGCCAGCAGCACAAGGTGCTGACTCTGTCGGACATGCTGGTCCCGGGGCAGGAAGAAGCGTTCTGGAAAGCCGCGCAAGTTGCGCACAACAGCTGGCTGATCAGCACCAAGCTCGATCAGGAACAGGAGTTCGTGAAGAGCTGGCCCTTCGTCAAAACCCAGAACGTGGCACTGACGTATGGCGGGGTGATCCTCAAGTACGAAGTGAGCACCATTGCGCCTTACGCACTGGGCCACGTCGAATTGAAGATCCCCTACCCTCGCCTGAACGGCATTCTCAAGCCCGAGCTGTTTCCCGGCCGTAGCTGAAAGCCCGGCCCAGTACCAGTTGTAGCAGCCCTGCCAGGACCAGCGCCGGCAGGGTTGCGCCGACATCCGGGTACAGATTGGCCAGCAAGTGATAGGTGCTCACCCCGCCCAGCCAGGCGAGCAGCGCCGGCCAGCGCAATGCGGTTGCCGTCACTTGAGCAGAACGTTTGCGCAAGATGAAGTGATCCACCAGCACTACGCCGAACAGCGGCGCAAACACCGAGCCGATCAACAGCAGGAAGTTCTGGTACTGGGCCAATGGCGCCAGGCAGGCGATCAAGGTGCAGATCACGCCAATGGCCAGCGCCAGATGCTCGACCTTCAGGCGCAACAGAATCCCGCTCGACACTGCGGCCGAGTGAATATCGGCAAAGGCGTTCTCCGACTCGTCCAACAGAATCAGCAGCAGCGGAATCCCCAGGCCGGCACCGGCCAGCGCCAACAGCAAGGCATTGACTTCACCGCTCGGCGCGAACGCCAGGGTGTAGGCCACGCCCAGGCTCATCAGCCAGAAGTTACCGATAAAGAAGCCAATCGCGGTACCGCCGAACACATTTTTCGCCCGCTTGCCGAAACGCGAGTAGTCGGCAATCAGCGGCAGCCACGAGAGCGGCATGGCGATGGCAATGTCGAAGCCCACGGCGAACGGCATCGAACCGTCACCGGCCTGTGCCCACAGCGTCGCCAGATCGGCCTTGGCGAACAGGTTCCAGGTCAGCCAGATGCACGCGGCCAGCAGCAGCCAGATGCCCCACTTGCGCAGGATCTGTCGCACGAACGTCAGCGGGCCGCTGACGGCCAGCAAGGTCGCCAGTCCACCGAAAAACAAGGTCCACAGTAGCGGACTGGACAGCAGGCTACCTTCACTGAAGGCGCGCGCACCCAGCAGGCTGGCGGCGTCGCGCATCACGATGATTTCGAACGAGCCCCAACCGATCAGTTGCAGCAGGTTCAGCACCGCTGGCAGGCTCGCACCATGTTTGCCGAGGCTGAGCTTGAGCGCGGCCATCGACGACAGGCCGGTGTCACTGCCGATCACGCCGACGGCGGCCAGCAGCAAAACGCCGACCAGCGTACCGAGGAAAATCGCCAGCAGCGAGCCGGACAGGCCCAGGCCTGGCGCGAGCAGGGCACCGGTCTGCAGCACCATCAGGCCGATACCGAGGGAAAACCACAGGGAAAACAGATCGCGACCGCCGAAGACGCGTTTGTCGGTGGGCACCGCGATGTCGGGGGAATAAGTGCTGGGTTGAATGCTCAAGGGTGTTATCTCAGAGGGACATTTGTTGTTATGTGGATCGCTATCGCCAGCAGGCTGGCTCCCACAGGGGACTGGTGAACACCACAAATCCAGTGTGGGAGCCAGCCTGCTGGCGATGGGGCCCTTTCGGGCCCCACCTTTCCAGCTCAGATCAAACCTTTTTGTACAGCTGACTGCCTTCCCGCTTGAACCGCTCAGCCTGTTCCGCCAGTCCCTTGGCGACTTCGGCATCGATCGTTTCGATCCGCTGGTTGGCCGCGTATTCACGGACTTCCTGGGTGATCTTCATCGAACAGAATTTCGGCCCGCACATAGAGCAGAAGTGCGCGACCTTGGCCGAATCCTTCGGCAGGGTCTCATCGTGATACGAACGAGCGGTGTCCGGATCAAGGCCGAGGTTGAACTGGTCCTCCCAACGGAATTCGAAACGCGCCTTGCTCAAGGCATTGTCGCGTATCTGTGCGCCCGGATGTCCCTTCGCGAGATCGGCGGCATGCGCGGCGATCTTGTACGTGATGATCCCGGTCTTCACGTCATCCTTGTTCGGCAGGCCCAAGTGTTCCTTCGGCGTCACATAGCAAAGCATGGCGCAGCCGAACCAGCCGATCATCGCCGCACCGATGCCGGAGGTGATGTGGTCGTAGCCGGGTGCGATGTCGGTGGTCAGCGGGCCGAGAGTGTAGAACGGCGCTTCGTCGCAGCACTCGAGCTGCTTGTCCATGTTTTCCTTGATCAACTGCATCGGCACGTGGCCCGGGCCTTCGATCATGGTTTGTACGTCGTGCTTCCAGGCGATCTTGGTCAGTTCGCCGAGGGTTTCCAGCTCGCCGAATTGGGCCGCGTCGTTGGCATCGGCAATCGAACCCGGACGCAGGCCATCGCCCAGCGAGAAGCTGACGTCGTAGGCCTTCATGATTTCGCAGATTTCTTCGAAATGCGTATAGGCGAAGTTCTCTTTGTGGTGCGCCAGGCACCACTTGGCCATGATCGAACCACCCCGGGAGACGATGCCGGTCACGCGCTTGGCGGTCAGCGGTACGTAACGCAACAGCACGCCGGCGTGGATGGTGAAGTAGTCGACGCCCTGCTCGGCCTGCTCGATCAGCGTGTCGCGGAACAGCTCCCAGGTCAGGTCCTCGGCAGCGCCGCCGACTTTTTCCAGGGCCTGATAGATCGGCACGGTACCGATCGGCACCGGCGAGTTACGGATGATCCACTCGCGGGTTTCGTGAATATGCTTGCCGGTGGACAAGTCCATGATGTTGTCCGCGCCCCAGCGAATGCCCCAGGTCAGTTTCGCCACTTCTTCTTCGATGGACGAACCCAGTGCACTGTTGCCGATGTTGCCGTTGATCTTCACCAGGAAGTTACGGCCGATGATCATCGGTTCCAGTTCGGTGTGGTTGATGTTGGCCGGGATGATTGCGCGGCCGCGGGCAATCTCTTCACGGACAAATTCGGGGGTGATGATTTTCGGCACGCTGGCGCCGAAGCTGTAACCGGCGTGTTGCTGGTCCAGCAGCCCGGCAGCGCGGGCCACTTCGAGCTTCATGTTTTCGCGGATGGCGACGTATTCCATCTCGGGGGTGATAATGCCTTGGCGGGCGTAGTGCATCTGGGTGACGTTGCCCCCGGCCTTGGCGCGGCGCGGGTTGTTCACGTGGGCAAAACGCAGTTTGGTCAGCTCCGCATCAGCGAGGCGTTCGCGGCCAAAGTTGGAGCTCAGGCCGGGCAGACGCTCGGTGTCGCCACGAGCTTCGATCCACGGCGAACGTACATCGGCCAGGCCTTTGCGTACGTCGATGATGACGTTGGGGTCGGTGTACGGGCCCGAGGTGTCATACACCACCACCGGCGCATTGATCTCGCCGCCGAATTCGGTCGGGGTCACATCGAGGCTGACTTCGCGCATCGGCACGAGAATGTCCGGGCGCGAGCCTTGAACGTAGATTTTTTGCGAGCGGGTAAACGGCTGAACCGATTGTTGATCGACCTTGGCCGAGTCACTCAGGTTCGTATTGTCTTTTAGTTTTATCGTCATCACGGGCTCTCCGAACACATCCAGGCAGTGGATTTTTTGTCGGAGCGAACCTGTAAACGAATGGACGCACGGGCGCTGGAAAAACCAGCTGTGCTGTGCTCAGTGCACGAGGGCTGTTCGATTGTCGAACAACATCCCGGACGAAGCACAAGAGGACTCGCCGGGTGACGAGAAATCTTGTTCCCTACGCAGGCGTTAACCTGATCAGGTTCAACGGGATCCGAAATTATTCGATCTCAGCCTCATAGCAAGGCACCCCGACAAGAACGTGGCCAGTCTAGACACAACTGGCAAAGAACGCCAACCCCGCTTTAAACACCATGATGAATGGCGCAATTACAGGATTGTTGCCGAACGTGTGCGCAACTACACTCGCTACGCCATACCGCGCCTTGACGCTCTGCCTTGACGCTGCAGTGCGCTGCGCCGTAGCCTTGGCGCTCAAATTATCAGCGTAATTTTTTAGGGATGGCCTCATGCTGCGCAAACTCTCACTGGCCCTTGCCGTGTCTTGTGCGTCCAATGGAATGGCCTGGGCAGCAGAAGCGCCCTTATCGACCAACACCGACCTGGTCAGCGTCTATCAGGAAGCGGTGGATAACAACGCCGACCTGGCCGCCGCCCGGGCCCAGTACGGCGCCCAGAAAGAAGTCGTGCCCCAGGCCCGCGCCGGCTTGTTGCCAAACCTCTCCGGCGGCGCCCAGATCGCCAACGTGCGTACCGATATCGATCAACCGGCGGCCGTTGCCAACCGCAGCGCCAATTCCTATCAGGCGACCCTGGCCCAGCCACTGTTCCGCGCCGATCGCTGGTTCCAGTACCAGGCCGCGAAGGACGTCAACGAACAGGCGGCACTGCAACTCTCGGCGACCGAGCAGAACCTGATTCTGCAAACGGCAGAAAGCTACTTCAACGTATTGCGCAGCCAGGACAACCTGGCCTCGACCAAGGCCGAAGAAGCCGCCTTCAAGCGCCAGCTCGATCAGTCCAACGAACGCTTCGACGTCGGCCTCTCGGACAAGACCGATGTGCTGCAATCCCAGGCCAGCTACGACACGGCACGGGCCAACCGGATCGTTGCGCAACGCCAGGTGGACGACGCGTTCGAAGCGTTGATCACCCTGACCAACCGGCAGTACAACTCGATCCAGGGTATTGTCCACACCTTGCCGATCCTGCCGCCGGCACCGAACGATGCCAAGGCCTGGGTCGACACCGCCGCCAGACAGAACCTGAATCTGCTGGCCAGTAATTATGCGGTCAGCGCCGCTGAAGAAACCCTCAAGCAGCGCAAGGCGGGTCATGCACCGACGGTAGATGCGGTGGCGAAATACGAAAAAGGTGACAACGACGCTTTCGGCTTAAGTAATCCGAATGCATTCCCCCAGCCTTATGGCGGCCCTATCGAGCAACGCACGCTGGCCCTGCAATTGAATATCCCGATCTACAGTGGCGGCCTCACCACCTCACAGGTTCGCGAGTCTTATTCACGCCTGAATCAGACCGAACAACAGCGCGAATCCCTGCGCCGGCAAGTGGTGGAAAACACCCGCAACCTGCACCGCGCGGTGAACACCGACGTCGAGCAGGTGCAGGCGCGCAAGCAGTCGATCATCTCCAACCAGAGCGCCGTCGAAGCGACCGAAATCGGTTATCAGGTAGGTACGCGCAACATCGTTGACGTGCTGGATGCCCAGCGTCAGCTGTACACCTCGGTACGCAACTACAACAACACCCGCTACGACTACATCCTCGACAACCTGCGCCTCAAACAAGCGGCCGGCACGTTGAACCCGGGGGATCTGCAGGACCTCAAGCGCTATCTCAAACCTGACTACAACCCGGACAAGGACTTCCTGCCACCGGACCTGGCCAAGGCTGCGGCGGATCAGCTCAAAGCCAGACCTTGAAAATCCCCCCCTGTAGGAGCGAGGCTTGCCCGCGAAGGAAGCACCGCGGTGTATCTGTTGCACCGCGTCATGCCTGTTCGCGGGCAAGCCTCGCTCCTACAAGGGAAGCACCTATGATCTTTTTTGGTTCAGGCAACGCGGTCTAACGCTCAATCAACCGCCCCAACCCATCCAGCAACCGCTGCAACGCCCCCTGGTTGCTGCGCATCACGTTCAACCCCGCCTCCGCCATCCGCTGCGCATCCCTCGGTAATTCGAACAGCCGCTGCACCGCCACCGCCAAGCCTTCGGCATCCTCCACTTCCTGCAACGCCCCGGCACTGCGCAACTGCGCGGCGATCTCGAGAAAGTTGAACAGGTGCGGCCCGCTGAGCACCGGTTTGGCCAGCGCTGCCGGTTCCAGCAGATTGTGCCCGCCGTTCGGCACCAGGCTGCCGCCGACGAAAGCACTGTCGGCCAGGGCATAAAGAAACAGCAATTCGCCCATGGTGTCGCCCAGCAACACCGAAGTACCCGCGGTCACCGGCTCGCCCGTGGAACGGCGCACCGTCGCGAAACCCTGCTGCCGGCACAACTCGAACACTGCATTGAACCGCTCCGGATGGCGCGGCACCAGAATCAGCAACGCATCGGGATGACGGGTGAGCAATTGGCGATGAGCCGCCAGCACCACTTCGTCTTCACCTTCATGGGTGCTGGCGGCGATCCATACCGGACGCTCTTGCGCCTGCCATTGCGCGCGCAACGCGGCGGCACGCTGGAGCAATGCCGGGTCGATGGTCAGGTCGAACTTGATCGAACCGGTCACTTCGACCGTTTCCGGACGCGCACCCAAGTCACGGAAGCGCTGGGCCTCGGCCTCGGTCTGCACCGCGAACAGGCTCATCTCGGTGAGCATCGGCCGGGTCAATTTCCTGAAACGACCATACCCCTTGGCCGAACGCTCGGACAGGCGCGCATTGGCCAGCGCCACGGGAATCCCGCGCTTGGCGCACTGATGAATATGGTTGGGCCAGAGCTCGGTTTCCATGATCACTGCCAGTGTCGGCCGGACCCGATCAAGAAATCGCGCAGCGGCGCAGGGCAAGTCGTATGGAAGATAGCAGTGCTGAATGCGCGGTTCATTGGCGAACAGTGCCTGGATGCGCTCCGAACCGGTCGGGGTCATGCAGGTCACGGTAATCGGCAGTGTCGGATAACGCTGCAGCAAGGCGCGAATCATCGGCGCGGCGGCAATGCTTTCGCCCACGGATACCGCGTGCACCCAGATACCGCCCGGTTTCATCGCCGGCAGTGCGAGGGAGAAACGTTCGCCGATGCGCTTGGCATAGGCCGGCGCCTTGCGCGCCCGCAGCCACAGCCGAATCGCTACCAATGGCAGCCCCAGGTAAAACAGCGCGGTGTAGAGAGTTCTATTCATGGCGGCGGAGTTTATCGGGTTTTTCGCCAATCGCCTGCAAGTGCACGGCAAAACGTTCCGCCAGCCAACGGGCGGCCGGACCGAGGGGTTCGTCGCGGCGCCAGACCAGTTCCACGATCAACGCTGGCGGGGTCCATTCGCTGTCCAGTTCGACCATCAGCCCTTGATAAGCCGGATATTGCACCACGTGTCGCGGTAGCCAGGCCCAACCGAGGCCGCGCACCAGCCATTCGGCCATCACGTAGAAGCTGTCAGCCCGCCAGACTTGCGGACTGGCGGGTTCACTGCCGGGATAGACGCTGGACTGGGTGGACATCAGCAACTGCCGATGCCGTGCCAGTTGCTGGCAGTCGACACGAGACTGCTCCGCCAGTGGATGCCCGACGCCGCATACCGTGACCATTTCAACACTGCCCAACACCCGCCGCTCGAGTGCTTCGGGGATCTGATCGTGATAAAACAGCAAGCCCAGATCAGCTCGACGCTCTACCAGTTTGCGCGCCACATCGCCCTGGGCTGCGCTGGTCAACTGCACTTCAAGACTGGGAAATTTTTCCGCCAGGGCCTCGAAGCTTTCGATGATCGGTTGGTAGGGCATGGCTTCATCCTGAGCCACGCGCAGACGAGCCTCCTGGCCGCGCATCATCGCCAGCGCCCGGCCGTTGAGGCGTTCACATTGACGCAGCACTTCCCGCGCCTCGTCCAGCAAGGCATTGCCGGCCTCGGTGAGTTTCGGCTGGCGGCCACTGCTGCGATCGAACAGGCTGACGCCCAAGTCCTCTTCCAGCAGCGCAATCGAGCTGCTGACCGCCGACTGCGCCTTGCGCTGGTCCCGCGCCACGGCGGAGAACGACCGCTGCTCCGCCACGCTGACAAACAACCGCAACTGGTCCAGATTCCATTGCATGTTCATGGCTAAACCCATCGCAATAACAGATAGGTAATGACTTTACCGCATCTGAAGAATCTCTAGAATGCCGAACTCGCAAAGCAACACTTCACATGAGGATGCACCTATGACCGCTTACTACTACCTGGCCATTGCCATCTGCGCCGAAGTGATCGCCACTGTTTCGATGAAAGCGGTCAAAGGATTCAGCACGCCGTTGCCGCTGATCCTGGTGATCGTCGGCTACGGCATCGCCTTCTGGATGCTGACCCTGGTGGTGCGCAGCGTGCCGGTGGGCGTGGCCTACGCCGTCTGGGCCGGCATGGGCATCGTGATGGTCAGCGTTGCGGCGTTGTTTATTTACGGGCAGAAACTGGATGTGCCGGCGATGCTGGGGATGGCGCTTATCGTACTGGGTGTCGTAGTGATCCAACTGTTCTCCAAAACTGCCGGTCACTGAGATCTAATTGTGGGAGCGAGCTTGCTCGCGATAGCGGCAGCGCATTCAACATCAATGTTGACTGACCCGACGCCATCGCGAGCAAGCTCGCTCCCACAGGTTTTGCGTCCTCCCAAAGATCACCACCAAATCCCCTCTTCGTCGAGCCTGTATACTGCGCCCTCGTCTTGAACACTGAGGTCGCTGCATGCCATCCGTTATTTCCACCGACGTTCTGATTGTCGGCGCTGGAGTCGCCGGGCTCTGGCTGAATGCGCGCCTGCGCCGCCAGGGGTTTTCGACCGTGCTGGTGGAAAGCGCCAGCCTCGGTGGCGGGCAGACTGTGAAATCCCAGGGCATCATCCACGGCGGCGCCAAGTACGCACTGCATGGCGCCCTGACCGGCGCCTCGGAAGCCATCGCCGACATGCCGCGGCGCTGGCGTGAAGCGCTGACCGGGGACGGTGAGCTGGACCTGTCCGGCGTGCGCCTGCTGTCCGAAGCGCATTACCTCTGGTCTCCCGGCACCCTCGCCGGCAATCTCACCAGTTTCTTCGCCAGCAAAGCCGTGCGCGGTCGCGTCGATCAGGTCACCGGTGAGCAATTGCCTCCGGCCCTGCAAGACAAGCGCTTCAAAGGCAAGGTCTATCGGCTGGCGGAACTGGTGATCGACGTACCCAGCCTGATCCAGCGCCTGGCCGATCTGGCGGGAGACAGCTTGCTCGCCGGGCAGAAGATCGAGCCGTTGCTGGAGGGTGGGAAGCTGATCGGCCTGAAGGTGGACGAGCGCGAGATCCGCGCCCAGCGCATCGTCTTGAGCGCCGGCGCCGGCACCGCGACCTTGCTTGAGACACTGGGACTGACCCATCCCGCCATGCAACGCCGACCGTTGCACATGATCATCGCCAAAGGCCCGGGGCTCAAGCCGCTGTATGCCCACTGCCTGGGCGGTGGTACCAAACCGCGTATTACCGTGACCACGCACCCGGCTGCCGACGGACAATGGGTCTGGTACCTGGGTGGCGATATTGCCGAAGCCGAAGGTGTCGCGCGCGATCCCGCCGCGCAAATTGCCACGGCCCGCAAAGAACTCGGCCAGTTGTTGCCATGGATCGACCTGAGCACGGCGCAGTGGGCGACCTTGCGCGTGGATCGCGCCGAGCCGCTACAATCCGGATTGACCCGCCCCGACAACGCGTTTCTTGCCGAAGAGGGCCGGCTGCTGGTCGGTTGGCCCACCAAACTGGCACTCGCGCCAGACTTCGCCGACCGCGTCATCAGTTCATTGCAACGGGACGGCATCCAGCCAGGCCATCCGGCACCGCTGCCCGAACTGCCAAAACCGCCGATGGGCATTCCAGCCTGGGAACAACTGCTGCCATGAGCCAACCCACCCTGCACGATCTGCATCGCCCTCTGGGTAGCACCGGCCTGCTGGTTTCGCCCCTGGGCCTGGGCACGGTAAAACTTGGCCGCGACCAAGGTGTGAAGTACCCCAACGGTTTCCAGATCCCCGGCGATGACGAAGCGCGCATGCTGCTCAAACTCGCTCGCGACCTGGGCATCAACCTGATCGATACGGCCCCGGCCTATGGCCGCAGCGAAGAACGCCTTGGCCCGTTATTGCGTGGCCAGCGTCAGGACTGGGTGATCGTCAGCAAGGTCGGCGAAGAGTTTGCCGACGGTCAGTCCCGACACGATTTCAGTGCCGCCCATACCCGACTCTCGGTGGAACGCAGCCTGCAACGTCTGGAAACGGATTTTATTGACCTGGTGCTGGTGCACTCTGATGGCAACGACCTGGCGATCCTCAATGACAGCGAAGCCTATGCAACCCTTGCCGAGCTCAAGCGCCAAGGCAAGATTCGCGGTTTCGGCTTTTCCGGAAAAACCGTCGAAGGCGGTTTGAAGGCTCTGGAACAAGGTGATTGCGCCATGGTCACCTACAATCTGAATGAACAGAACGAGAAGCCGGTCATTGACTATGCTGCTGCCCACGGCAAAGCCATCCTGGTTAAAAAAGCCCTCGCCAGCGGTCACGTCTGCCTGAGCCCAGGCGTGGACCCGGTGCGCGCCAGCTTCGAATTGTTGTTTGAACATCCGGGTGTCGCCAGTGCTATTGTCGGGACCATCAATCCGCTGCACCTCGCCCACAACGTCGCGACCGCTGCCCAGGTCCTACGTAGAAACTGACGCCGCCGACGCGGCCTTAAGCAGGAGCCGACATGCCGCGTACGCTCATAAGAAAGAACCCGAGCAACTTCAAGACCCTGCCGTTATTCGTCGAAGCGACCCCCGAAGGCTTGAGTTATCAGAGCGTCGGGATGCCGCTCAATTTTTCCCAGACCCTGCAACGTCGCCGCCCGGTGACCGTAGCCAACACCGAACGTTTCGCGCTGGAGCTGGCCAATCTCGGCGTCTCGGTGCGCTTGACCCTGCATTGGCAGAATCGCGATTACTGGGTGTTGGTGCGTCAACGGCGGCAGGATCGCGGCGATGTGGTGCTCAAGTTGATCTCCGGCTACGTGCCGGCCCACGAACTGAACCTGCCGCTGCACACCGCGATCCAGGAGATTGCCGAAGAGTGCCTGCTGGAAACGCCGGAAGGCTGGCTGGGCGGACGCTTCAACGACACGTGGTTGCCGGCGCCCTACGCTTCAGCCCTGCATTACCGTGAAGCCATGCCTTTTCGCCTCACCCCGTTGTCAGGCGCGGCGCGACCGGTGCGTTGCGCCAACCTGCAACTGATCGAACGTCCGCGGGCTTACGTGCACTTGCCGACGGCGTCGTTGCAACTGATCTATGACCTGCGCCTGGAAGTGCCCAAAGAAGCCAAATCCCTGAGCCTGTTTCATGTCGACGAGCGACTGGAAGGCGATCACCTGGTGGCCCGGCTCGACCGCAAGCGTCCCGACCTTTATTTGATGCCACTGCAAGACGGCCAGCCGATGGCTGAGCTCTTTACTTTGAAAAAGGATCAGTTGTACCCGGCGAGTACTCGCGGGTTGTACCTGGCAGAAAGCTTCGCCCGACAGGAAGGCTGGCTGGTACGTGATGAGCGGATTCGCTGGAAGGATTGGGTGCGGGAGCAGGGGTTGAACCCGCCGGGGAAGGATTCCGGTCTGGCGCGGTTGCGTGGGAAGGCCAAGCAACTGCTGAAGAAGATCGTGCCGCGTAAAAAAGTCAGCCTGTAGGAGCTGGCTTGTCGGATCGCCGCACCGCAGCGAAGGACTCAAGGACACCGCTCTGTAGGAGCTGGCTTGCCAGCGAAGGACTCGAGGACACCGCGTTGATTCAGTAAACACGCGTTATCGTTGACGACCTTCGCTGCGGTGCGGCGATCCGACAAGCCAGCTCCTACAGGGGGCGATCATTCGGACTTGCGGATCTTCTCGACAATCGCCGTGGTCGAGCTGTTTTCAACCAGCCCCAGCACTTTCACGATGCCACCATACGTGGTCACGATGTCTGCACCAACCACCTGCTCGATCCCGTAATCACCGCCCTTGACCAGCACGTCCGGCTTGACTTCGCGCAGCAGGTTTTCCGGAGTGCCTTCAGCGAAGCTGATCACCCAGTCCACAGCGCCCAGACCCGCCAGTACGGCCATGCGCCGGTCGACGCTGTTGATCGGACGACCCGGCCCTTTCAGCCGGCTCACCGACGCATCGTCGTTGACCGCCACGATCAGACGATCGCCCTGGGCCCGCGCCTGTTCGAGGTAGGTCACATGGCCGGCGTGCAGAATGTCGAAACAACCATTGGTGAAGACGATCTTCTCGTTGTGCGCACGCGCATCGTCGACCGCCAGCAACAGCTGCTCGAGACCCAACACGCCGCGCTCGGAACCTTCTTCACGCTGGATGGCCCGCCGCAGTTCCGGGGCGCTGATGGCCGCCGTACCGAGCTTGCCGACCACGATGCCCGCCGCCAGGTTGGCCAGGGCCACCGCGTGGGGCAGTTCTTCACCGGCGGCAATCGCTGCCGCCAGGGTGGAAATCACCGTGTCGCCGGCACCGGTCACGTCGAACACTTCACGGGCACGGGCCGGCAGGTGCAACGCCGGATGATCCGGACGCAGCAAGGTCATGCCGTGTTCGCCACGGGTCACCAGCAATGCGCCGAGGTCCAGGTCATGCATCAACTGCGCGCCCTTGCTCACCAACTCGTGCTCATCGGCGCAGCCACCGACGATGGCTTCGAACTCGCTGAGGTTCGGCGTGATCAGGCTCGCACCACGGTAGATGGAGAAATCCTTACCCTTGGGGTCGGCCAGCACCGGAATGCCACGGGCACGGGCGGCCTGGATCAGCACCTGATGGTTTTTCAGCGCGCCTTTGCCATAGTCCGACAGTACCAGCACCTTGATGCCTTCGAGCAGTTCGTCGACCTGCTCGCCCAACGCCAGGGCGTCGGTGGCGAAGGGTTCTTCAAAGTCGATACGCAGCAGTTGCTGGTGACGACTCATGACCCGCAGCTTGACGATGGTCGGCTGGTGCGCGATGCGCTGGAACAATGCCCGCACGCCTGCGCCCTTGAGGCTATTGACCAGGCTGTCGGCGGCTTCATCGTCGCCAGTGACGCCGACCAGCGACGCCGGGGCACCGAGGGCGGCAATGTTCAACGCAACGTTGGCGGCACCGCCCGGGCGGTCCTCGATTTGCTCGACCTTGACTACCGGTACCGGCGCCTCAGGGGAAATCCGTGAGGTACCACCATGCCAGTAACGGTCGAGCATGACATCGCCGACCACCAAGACAGGGGCTTGATCGAATCGCGGCATGGACAACTTCATGGTGCAACCCACATACAAAATGAACAGGGGCGCGATATTAACACAGGCTTGGCGTGGGCTTGTGTGACGGCTGCAACGGGATGATTCGGCTGGGTTTTCCGATCATGAGAACTGGCCGGACGCATTGCACGTCGGGCGTGCGAGAGGGTGAGCCAGGCCCACCCTCTCGCCGGTTCAGGCGATGCCGGCCGATACCGGCTCGTCCAGCCCCATCGCATGCAGGCGCGAATAGTAGCCATTTTGCGCCAGCAGCTGGGCGTGGGTGCCACGCTCGACGATTTCCCCATGGTCCATGACCAGGATCAGATCGGCTTTCTCGATGGTCGACAAGCGGTGCGCGATCACCAGGGTGGTGCGACCTTTCATGACATGATCCAGGGCCGCCTGAATATGCCGCTCGGACTCGGTATCGAGCGCCGACGTCGCTTCGTCGAGAATCAGCAAGGGTGCATTCTTCAACAGGGCACGGGCAATCGCCAGACGTTGACGCTGTCCGCCGGACAGCAATACGCCGTTTTCCCCGACCTGAGTGTCCAGCCCCTGCGGCATTTCCGAGATGAAGTCCATCGCGTAGGCATCCGTGGCGGCCTTCTCGATATCGGCACGCGGTGCATCGGCCAGGTCGCCGTAGGCGATGTTGTTGGCAATCGTGTCGTTGAACAGGGTCACATGCTGCGTGACTTGCGCCACATGCCGACGCAGGTTGCGCAGGCGATAGTCTTCGATTTCCACGTCATCAAGCATGATTTCGCCGACGTCGTGGTGATAGAAACGCGGAATCAGGCTGGCCAGGGTCGACTTGCCGCTCCCCGACCGACCGACCAGGGCGATCATTTGCCCCGGCGCCGCGGTGAAGTTGATGTTTTTCAGCACCTCACGCTCGGTCCCCGGGTAGGTGAAACTCAGGTTGCGCACTTCCAGGTGGCCGCTCACGCGATCACGTTCGACGGTGCCGTTGTCGACCTCAGGTTCGACGTCCAGTTGCTCGAAAATGCTTTCGGCACCGGCGACGCCTTTCTGGATGGTCGAACTGACTTCCGACAGCTGTCGAATCGGCTTGGGCAACAGACCCGCCGCGGTGATGTAGGCCACCAGATCACCGGCGGAGGCGTCGCCGCGCAGAAACAGCACCAGGAACATCAGCACCGCCATGGCGGTATAGATCACCAACTGCAGCATGGGCGTGTACACCGCACCGGTCTTGGTCATGCGCAATTGTTTGTCGGTGTTGCCCTGGCTGGCCTCGGCAAAGCGACGCTTTTCATAGTTCTCGCCACCGAAGCTGCGCACTACGCGATATCCCTGGATGGTCTCCGAGGCCACGTGAGTCACGTCGCCCATCGCCACCTGGATCTTCTTGCTCTGCTTGCGAAATTTCTTGCTGGTATTGCCAACCATGAACGCGATGACCGGCAAGATCGCCAGCATCACGATCGTCAGTTTCCAGTTCATCCACACCAGATAGGCAAACAGGAACACCACGGTCAGGCCTTCACGGATGACCACCTTGATGGCGTCCGTGGCTGCGCCGGTCACCATGGTCACGTTGAAGGTGATGCGCGAGATCAGATGCCCGGAGTTGTGGGTATCGAAATAGCGATTGGGCAGTACCAGCAGCTTGTTGAACAACTCGACACGCAGGTCGTGGACCAGGCCCAGGGAAACCTTTGCCAGGAAGTAGTTGCCCAGGAATGACCCCAGGCCTTGCCACGCGGCGATCAGGATGATCAGCAACGGCACGGCCATCAGCAACTGCAAGTCTTTCAGGTAGGGGACGTTGGGGAAGAGCACCGCTTCAGGATTGCTCAGGCCATCGACGAAATATTTGAGGATCCCCGCCAGCATGGGCTGAGTGGAGGCAAATATCACGAAGCCCACGATACTCAGCAGGAAAAGGCCGGTATAGGGTTTTACATACCCCAACAGCCGAAAATAGATTTTCAAGCTGGAATCCTGTCCCGCTTTGGGCGGTGCGTCACTCATCGTAGAGCTCACTGATTAGGAAGAACGCGAAATTTTATCACAAGCGCCGGAATCGGCCCGCGCCCATACCAAAACACCGGCCAGACCTACGGGCAACCAACTGATGAACCACTCTGCCCTTGGCGTTCCGGTCAGACTGGCCGCGTCGAATTGCATGGCCAGGGACGAAAATAGCCAGATGCCGATGACACCTTGGCCATAGAGTGTTTCCCGGGCCTTCCAGGCTTGATACAGGATTGCAATCCATGCCGCGCACCACAATAACAGGCCCGGCAGGCCCAGCTCGATAGCGACATGGGTGAACAGGTTATGGGCATGGTCAAAGTAGATGCCGTCGGCGAACACTCTGTAGGCGCCACCCAGCCCCAACCCCTGCCACGGATGTTCGGCGATCATTTGCAGGCTTGCCATCAGGATTTGCGGACGATAGGAAACACCACGGGCCAACACCAAAGGCTCGAGAAACCAGAAAGCCAGCATCGCGACTGTCAATGCCGACACGGCAATGATCCGGCTGCGACGATCACGGCACCAGATGGGCATGGCGAGCAACGTCAGAAACAACGCCAACGCCGCACCACGGCTCTGGCTAAGCACTACAAATACCCCCAGCAACCCTAGCGCGAGCGCCCAGACCGCTTGCAGCCAGCGATCCCGTGGGACCCAATGCACAAGCCACACGGCCGCCAGCCCGATGACATACCCCCCCAGAATCGGATGAGCCAACTCGCCCAACCCCTCGACGCGCGCATACCAGACGTTGCCATTGATCATGTAAAACCTGACCATCGCCGCCAACGCAGTCAACGCCAACCCCAAGCCGCCCCATTGCATGACGCGTATGACCCGCTCGGGTCGGGCATTGGCAAAGACCGGGAAGAACAGCAGAAACACACTGATATACAACAAACGCTTGGCTTCGCGACCCGCGTCCTCGGCGTTGGTCCATGAAAGGCTGATCAATGACCAGACCATCAGACCGAGCAATGGCAGGTAGACCCAGCGCTGTTTATCGAGCAGTTCTGCGAGCCTGGCCCGTGATGACCAGGCGAACATTATGGCCGGCAGCCAGAGCGTTGCGACCAGGCCCTGCTGATAGAGTTTATTGGTAGGCGCAACGGCGATGGCCAACAGGAACCACAGCAGACCGATCGTCATCCATGCTTGCGCCCAGCGTGTTTCCTGCATCAATGTGCTCCTTGATTGGTTCGCCCCGCCTAACCCGGCATGGTTAAAACTGAAACTTTTCGGCATCATTGCCCGCCACTGTGCCCCGCTATTCCAACAAGGCTTCCTACGATGCAATGCTCCCGACTTGCGCAAGACGCTTTAAATCGAATGATTGAAGGCGCCAGAATACTGGAGGCCGATAGCTTCGGCCCGAAAGTCTACCTGTTGCAGGACGGGAATATCCTCAAACTGTTCCGGCGCAAGCGTATTTTTTCCTCCGCCATGTTTCGTCCGTATTCGAAGCGCTTCATCGACAATGCCATCGAACTGCAAAAACTGGGTGTGCCCACCTTTGAGGTCCTGCAGTTCTTCCGACTGCAAGCCCCAGGCATGACGGCTGTGCTTTACCGGCCTCTGCCCGGAGAAACTCTGCGCCAGATTGCCGACAAGGACGGTTTCAACTGGCAGGAGGCCCTACCTGCTCTGGCGGGCCTGATACGCAGTCTTCATTCGTCGGGGATCTACTTTCGTTCATTGCACCTGGGAAACATCGTGGTGACACCGGACAATCGAATGGGCCTGATCGATGTGGCGGACATGCGTTTCATGCGGGCACCGCTGCCCAGGCATCTGATCAAGCGCAACCTGCAACACTTCGCCCGCTATATTGCACGAGAGAACCTGAACGGCAGCTTTCCAATGCAAGCGCTGGAGCAAGCCGTTCTGCCGTCATGAGAGCAATCGGCGGGCGACTTGACTGAAATCCGACCAGGCCTGGTCCGGCGCCAGTTCCAGGTATTGCTCCGCGGCGACGTTTTTCCCGCAGACGCTGAACGCGCGCACGATGGCATCGCGCCAGGCACTGACATCATCGACGGGGGCGTACCAGCCCGTATGAGCCAACTGCTCGCGGAACACCGCCAATTCGCTGGACATGACCGGCACGCCCGCCATCACGGCCTCTTGCATGATCAACCCCAGCCCCTCGCTGAGTGAAGGGATTGCGACCCAGTCGAAGGCGCTGTAAAGCTGCGCAGCCTCGTTGAGGTGACCTGGCAACGAGACACGGGCATTCAATCCCAGGTGGTCGATGCGAGCCTGCAGCGCTGCTCGGGTCGATCCTTCGCCAATGATCACCAGGCGCAGATCGGGTCGTTGCTGCAAGGCCGAAGTAAAGGCCTCGAACAGACACGCAAAACCCTTCTTGTCCTCGAATCGTCCGACCGCACCAAGCACCGGCGTATTATCCAGGGGCAATCCCAACCGGGCACGGGCCTGCTCTCGCGGGAGCACTGCCGAACGGAAGGAGGCGGGGTCGAACGCACTGCGCAGGGTCATCACGGGCAATTGGAGGTCGCCGCTCAACTGGGTGGCCAAGGTATTGGACACTGCAACCAAGGTCAGCCGGGAAGACGCAGTGAGCTGCTCAAAGAGCGCTCGATCCGCAGCACGCAGACGCGTAGAACCATGAAAAATCACCACCGCGCGGATATGTGGCAGTGTTTTGAGAAGCGGCAACAGCGTGCGCGCGACGCCCAAACCATCGAGCAGCAGCAGGCGCGCCTCGCTCTGCATGAGCGCCTTCTGAAAACCGGCCTGCATCCAGGGCTTCGTCAGCCGCCAGAAATGCCGCCCTTTCAAGCGGGCAGAGGACAGTTTCCATTCCCGGGCGTCGCCAACGCTCTGCCCGCACTCGGACATGCTGCCTTGCAGCAACCAGGTCTTCACTGATGCAGTGGGGCCAGCCTGCGAGAGAATTTGCTGATGAACCTTGTGAATCGATGCGTAGGGAGCACCACCGGACCACATGACGTTAAGGATATTCATAGAGCAACAAGCCAATGCAAGGGTCCCGGGTGACAAGCGGTGCACTTAGTTGATGAACCAGCCAATGCAGACTCCCAGCAATAGAAACAATCCGGACTTCACATGGTCACGTCGACTGCGGCGCACCTTGCGCCGACGTTCAACCGACGTCTGTACATGGAGGCCAAATCCGGTATGCCGAACGGCATCCCCTTCCAGCGTCACGGCAGTCAGATCGAGCTGTGCATAACGCTGCGACAACGCCTTTTCCCCACCGTGTTCGGCAAATGGGGCGCAGAGTCGATATTCCTTCATGCGACGCAGCCCGGGATTCAGCGAAAAACTCTGCCATTCGGGTTTATCGGAGATTAGCGGGTAACACGGCACCCCACCGATAATTTCACGTGCGCCGAGGTGAATGTAGGGGCTGTGAACACACAGATCGTAAATATAGTTACGCAACCACACCTGGAGAATTTCCGGGCGCAACTCGAGGATGGTTATGGAGTCTTCCACAAACCCCGGGCGATAGAACTCCCAGTCATCTTCGCAATGAAAGATGTAGGGCGTGCTGACGTGTTCGTACGCCAGATCGATCGACGCCAACTGGCCGAGCTTCGGGCGATTGACGAACACCGTGCAGTGATCTTTCCAATGGGCGGGAATAACCGAGTGCACCTGATCATCCCCTGCATCTTCAGTGATGAAGACTTCGCGGATGGCGGCTGTATTGAACCGGTCAAAACTCTCGAGAGTTATTTTGAGCAGGTCCAGGCGGCCACAGCTGGTGACCACTAATGTGATGTTACTTTCTTTAGAAAAGTGCACCTGATTCCCGATTAAAAGTCAAAGTGCCAACCATCTCAATGGCTGACCAACCCTTGTCAAACGCCCAGTTTCAGGCGCACTTTTTCCAGCAGTCCCAGCGGCGCACCAGGGCGCAGTGCAGGCTCGAGCGCTTCGACGATACGCTGGCCAATCCGCGCAAAACTGAACTGGCTGATCGCCAGTTCTCGACCATTGGCGGCGATGCGCTGCGCACGCTCCGGGTCGGCTCGCAATATGGCCAGCTTCTGCTGGAGCTGCGGGACATCTTGATAGAGCACCACATTATGCATGTCCTGCAAACCCAGCGCGCTGCTTTCCGCCGAGCCCTGATCGTAGGCCAGCAACACACAGCCGCACGCCATGGCCTCGAAGTTCTTGATCATGAACTCGCCCATACCGACATCGGCGCTGACGAAGAAGCGAATGCGGTTGAGTGTGTCACAGTACTCTTCACCGGATTTGGTGCGCGTCACGACCATCGATTCGACTCGCCCCAACTCATCGAGCAGCGCCTTGCGGCCACTGTAGGCGACACTGTTGGTGCTGCCGACAAACGCCAGCTCGATATCCCGTTCACGACCCTGGTCCTGCAGCAACGTCTGGTCGTAGCCCTTCGGAACGAATACTGCGTCAAAGCCCTCTGCGCGCAAGCGCTCGCTGACCATGAAACCGGAGCTGATCACCCGCGCCCAGGGCAGCTTGCGGTAATGGGCGCTGAACTTGCCGGTGTATTTGCACGGAATGTAATTCTGGTAGGCATCGTGCTCAAGAATGACCAGGTTGGGCACGGTCTGGATGAACCTTACCTGCCTGATTTCTTTTTTGAAGCGCAGAAAAAACACGATACGGTCATAACGGGTCACATCGACATGCTTGCGGAAATACCCACGCAAGTCGTCCTGCTCTTCACTGGACAGTTCGCGCTTGTCGCACTCGCAATGCTCGGCGATGCCGTCATACAGACGATCGAGAATCGCCCGCTGCTCTTTCTGCACCAGAAACAGGACTTTCAATTGGACTCTCTCTTTCCAGACAACTCTTGGACCCAGAACAACTCGTGGCGTCGTACCGTTTTACGCAGAAAATCGTTTTCGCCGAACGCCCGCCAGCGGCGAGCCGCCAGGTAACGTTGTATCGCTCGGCGCAGCAGGCGCTTGAAGGGAGGCCGGGGCTGAAGGTCGTGCATCATGCCCAGCGACATAGCCTTGCGCCACTGGCTGTCGGTCGACAGACACAGCGTCCAGGGACGCAACGATTCATGTGCCCCGATCTGTGGCGGCAGTGCCACACCCGTGCCCGCGTCGCCCATTGGCCAGCGATCGTTGTCGTGCAGGTGATTGGCGTAATGCAGCAATGTTTCGGGCTGCCACGCCGTGCCGCTCAATGCCTGCATCACCGCCTGCTGCGAACACAGGTGGTCCGGATGGGGATCGAAGCGCGGGTGCGGCAAGACAATGATCTGAGGCTCGATGCGTTCGATCAACTCACGCAGATCAGCCAGTAGATTATTCCAGGACGGCACGCCATCAACGTCACTGCCCAAGGCAAATGGATTGAATCGGCGGAAATATCGGGTATCGCCCAGCTGTGCCTCACGGGACGCTACGGCCTCGGTCGGTGCGCTCTGCATGGCAGGCAACTGCAGGCAGAAGTAGCCCAGTTGAATACAGCGCTGCTGAGGCACGCCGCCCCACAACGGCACGCTGACACTGTCCCAGGCGCGCAGCGAGCCCTTCAGTCGAGACGCTTCGACGCCATCAAGCCCCATCTGCCGGTAGTGCCCGGCCTCGATTTCACCGGCGGTGATGGTCACGATCCAGCTTTGTTCGGCGCCGCTGTACAAGCCGAATGCGGCCAGCTCGGCGTCGTCGGCGTGGGGCGCGATCACCATTACCCGCTGACGGCTGTAATCCGGATGTTCAAACGCCGAGAGCACCGGCTCGCCGAGCAATCGGCAGAAACGTCCGCGCAGACGCAACTCACCTTGCGAGAGCACAGAGGCCTGCCCCGTAAGATTGAGGTAACGCAAACCATCGACGCCACGCTCAAAGGTCTGACGGTCCGGATCAGCACCACCCGCGAGCTCGACAACGGGATCGATAAAGCGTCCCAGCCAGGTGCTTTTTATCCGCAGTGCCAATATCAGGGTGGCGTTGTCGACCAGCATCACGCCCTCGTCCAGCCGCAACCGGTCCCCGTCCAGGTGCACCTTGGGCTGCTGGGTGTACGGTGGGAAGCTGTACTGATAATCGTCTGTGGGTGAATAAAACAGATGGTCGGCAAACCAGGCCTCGTGGGCAATCCAGCCCAGAACCGCGAGCACCACCGGCAGCCACCAGACCACCAGCACGCCGCAGGCAATCAACAGCACCAGTGCAATCAACAGGCCGATGCGTTTGTTGCGCCGATGGCGCTTGAGCAGTTGCTGTTTGCGATTCATGGGCTGGCTCATACGGTGAACACCGGCACAGGGTTGCACCAGCGATCCTTGTATTCACGGTCGGCGCGCCCGAAAGAAAAGCGCAGGGGTTTGTCCAGCGCCCGGGCATGCTCCCAGGCGCTCTGGGTGTTGAGAAAACTCAAGACGCTGCCGGGACTGAACTCACGGGTTTCGGGATCGACGCCGCCGTTGATGTACTCGACGCTGATCCACTGGGGTGTCTCCACACGGTAGACCAGTTGAATAGCTATCGGCGCATCGTTGAGGAAAATCACCGAGCCGATCAAAAGGTCACGCAGCAACTCGATGACCTCGGCCATGCGTTCGGCGCCCGTCGCCGGGAACCCCCAACGACGCTGGAACAGGTCGCAATAGATGGCCGCCAGTTCGCTGCTGGAAAACTCGGTAACCGGCCGCACCACCCCGCCCGCCTCTTCCAGCAAACGCAATTCGCGGCGCTGGTTGTAGCGGAACTTCTTCGACAGTTCTTCGGGAGTGCGGGCCATGGCCAGTTGTTCGGCCTGCAACCTGATGCCGGTAAAGCGGCCTTCATTCAGCGCCGACAGATAGCGCCCGCGATGACGCAGCGGGGCCTGGGCATCGGCAGCGGCCGGCAGAATGAATTCGGCATTGCCGAGGTCGAACAAGCCCTTTTTGCCTTGGCGCTTGAGCACATCCTTGGATAAGGCCAGGTCGCGACCCCAGGTCGGGATCGCGGCTTTGACTTCGCCGTGCTGCTCCCAGGCCAGGTAACGCACCGGGATGTCAGCCAACTGCGCCAGCCGCTCGACCACCATGGGATGAGTGGCGACGCTGCCGCCATAACGTTGCCAGGCCTCGGCGTAAGTCGAGGCGTCGACTGCCGTCCAGCCACGTTCGCGCCAGCCTTGAAATCGGTTGAGCATCAGCCCCTCGGTGCCAGTTCGGTAACAGGCGGCAAACGCCAGAAGGCGTCACGCACCGCGCGGTCGGAGAAGCGCTCTTGCAAGCGGTCGAGCATCAGCTCGGCACACTGGTGACGTTGCTGCTCGTCCATTGCGGCCAGATGTTGCAGCCCTTGGGCCAAACGCCCGGCATCGCCCAGCGGGAACAGAATGCCTACGCCTTCGACCACTTCCTTCGCGCCGCCACACGCCGTGGCGAGCAGCGGCACACCGGCGGCCATGGCCTCCAGCAACACCATGCCGAACGGTTCGTGATCGGAGCTCAGGGCAAATGCATCGAAGGCACGGAAATAACGCCGGGCCTCGGGCACCTGACCGAGGAACAGCACGCGGTCGCCGATGCCCAGCTCACGCGCCAGGGCCTTGAGGTCCTGTTCCAGTCGACCGGCACCGAGAATCACCAGTTGGCTGTTGACCGGCAAACCCGGCAACGCTGTGGCAAAACCTTGCAGCAGCGTGTCCTGATCCTTGTCAGGGTGCAGTCGCCCGACGTTGCCGACGATCCAGGCATCCATCGACAGACCGAGGACTTCACGAGCTTCGCGAACCGACACCTGGCGCTCCTGCAAGGCCTGGACATCGATCCGGTTGTAGAGCGTTTGTATCCGCGCGGCCGGCCATTTCGGCAGGCAACTGCGCATGTCGTCACGCACCGCATCGGAAACGCCAAGCAGGCTCAGGCGCTTGCGGAAAAAATTGGCGAAGAGTTTGCGTGTGCCGCGCTTGTAATCGTCAAACGCATGATGCACGCCAATCACCGGCAACGACGTGCCGAGCAAGGCGATATAAATCGGCTTGAATCGGTGCGCAATACAGAAACTGAAATTGCGCGAGGCGGCGATCTTGCGCAGATCGCCGATGGCGCCCAGCTTCAGGCCGCGAATGGCCTTGGAGCTGTATTCCATGAACAGCACTTCATCGGAAGCGCAACCCGCGGCGACTTCGGCATCGGCAACCCCGGTCAGAAACACCGTGGTCACCCGATAACCGGTCCCCGCGAACAGGCTGGCGTACTGCCGGGCGCAGTCCAGGAACGGCCCGTCATAGCCGTGACAGAACTGCAGCACATGGCGTTCAGCCGAGCGTGTCATATGCGTTCGCGCCCTCTTTGACCACCAGGATGTCTTCCATGATCAAATACTGTAGATCGGAACCGTAGAACATGTTCAGGGCATCGGTCGGCGAGCAGATCATCGGTTCGCCACGACGGTTGAGCGAGGTGTTCAGCGAGACGCCGTTACCGGTCAGCACTTCCAGCGCCTTCATCATGTCGTAGTAGCGCGGGTTGTATTCGCGCTTGAGCACCTGGGCCCGGGAGGTGCCGTCTTCGTGAACGACTTCGGGCACGCGGGTCTTCCACTCTTCAGCCACTTCAAAGGTGAAGGTCATGAAGGGCGCCGGGTGATCGATCTTGATCATCTGTGGTGCGACGGTGTCGAGCATCGACGGGCAGAAAGGCCTCCAGCGCTCGCGGAACTTGATCTGGTGGTTGATCCGGTCAGCCACGCCAACGGCGCTCGGGCAGCCGATGATCGAGCGACCGCCCAGGGCACGCGGACCGAACTCCATGCGCCCCTGGAACCAGGCCACCGGGTTGCCATCGACCATGATTTTGGCGATGTTTTCCGGCATGTTCTCGAGCTTGCGCCATTCAGGCTTGCTCGGGTGACGGGCGCAGGCGGCGATCACGTCTTCGTTGCTGTAGGACGGACCGAGGTAGACGTGTTCCATCTTCTCGACCGGTACCCCACGGGCGTGGGACACGTAAGCCGCCGCGCCGACCGCGGTGCCGGCATCGCCGGACGCAGGCTGGACGAACAGTTCCTTGACGTCATCGCGCGCGATGATTTTCTGGTTGAGCTTGACGTTCAACGCACAGCCGCCAGCGTAGGCCAGCTTGCCGGTTTCCTTGAGCACATCGCCCAGGTAATGGTCGATCATCTGCAACGCCAGCTTTTCGAACAGCGCCTGCATGCTCGCAGCGTAGTGGATGTACGGCTCGTCGGCGATGTCGCCTTCGCGTTTGGGACCCAGCCACTCGATCAGCTTCGGCGAGAAATAGAAGCCCTTGCCCTTTTCCTTATAACGACGCAGGCCGATGACGTTGGCGTACTCGGTGTTGATCACCAGCTCGCCGTTCTCGAACGAGGCCAGCCGCGAAAAATCGTATTTGCTGGCATCGCCGTACGGCGCCATGCCCATGACCTTGAACTCGCCATCGAGCATCTCGAAACCGAGGAACTCGGTGATCGCGCCATACAGGCCGCCGAGGGAGTCCGGATCGAAGAACTCCTTGATCTTGTGGATCTTGCCGTTTTCGCCGTAACCGAAGAAGGTCGTGGCGTACTCACCCTTGCCGTCGATCCCCAGGATCGCGGTTTTCTCTTTGAAGCCGGAGCAGTGGTATGCACTGGAGGCGTGGGCCAGGTGGTGTTCGACCGGCTCGATCTTGATCTTCTTCGGATCGAAGCCCAGTTGCTCGAGGCACCAGACAATCTTGTTGCGGTAGCGCTTGTAGCGACGGTTGCCCATCAGGATGGCGTCAAGGGCGCGGTCCGGGGCGTACCAGTAACGCTTGGCGTACTGCCAGCGGGCCTTGCCGAACAGGCTGATCGGCGCGAATGGAATCGCTACCACGTCAACATCGGACGGCTTGATGCCGGCCTGCTCGAGACAGAATTTCGCCGATTCGTAAGGCATGCGGTTCTTTGCATGTTTATCGCGAACAAAGCGCTCTTCTTCAGCCGCCGCGACCAGCTTGCCGTCGATGTACAGGGCGGCGGAAGGATCATGGCTAAGGGCGCCGGACAGGCCAAGAATCGTCAATGCCACAGGGGTCTAGCCTCTTTAGTCTGCATGCAGGCGCAACGCGCCTCGAAAATTGATGTGCCCCTCGCAAGGGGCGAGAGACAGCTAAAGGGCGGGATTATAGCGTAAACATGGCGGGAATGACCCTGCGGTTGTTTACACCGGTCTGTCGCGACAGAACGCATCGCATTGCGGTGCCTTCACTTGATCCAGAGGCTCCCGTCCTCGCTCTGGCGATAAATTGTGTAAGGCAGGAGGACCGTGTCCAGCAACCCGGAGGCGACGAGGTCGAAAAAAATCAGTGGAATAAAGCCCACTTGTGCTCCACCTGCCGTCTGACTGGGCGGCGAGTTGAGTATGCAGAAATCGTAGGCCAGACCGCTGTAGGCACGAGGGATGGATTGACAGTAGGTCTGCCTCTGCCGCAGATCCTTTGCCGTTTCGGCGTCATCCTGCAGTACCGTAACGGCGGTCCCGCAGCCGGATAAAATCAGTGAGAAAGCACCGATTACAACAATCTTTTTTATAGTCACGACCTGCCTCCAAGAACATCAGGCAAGCTAGCATCGTGACTATTCAGGGCATAGTTCACGGGGTCTGCAGATCATGTAGGACATTTCATAAGAACTTGTCTTCTAGATCTCGGGGGACCGATCTGGCGCCATCGCGGCGGTGCGGCGATCCGACAAGCCCGCTCCCACAGTGTCCGCGTCTTGCTCAAATCCTGCGTCACTCACAATACCTGTGGGAGCGGGCTTGCCCGCGATGGCGATTCAGGCAGCGCTGGAGATTTCCCTGGGCAGACGCTGATCAATGACTTGATAAAGCGCACTGCCCTCCGGCCAGTTACGCATGAACCTTGCCCGATCCCGCGCATACGCCGGGGCGAAGCTGCCCACAGAGCCATGCTGACACATCGAATCCAGGTCGATCAGCGCCCAGCGATCCTCCTGCCAGAACAGGTTATGCCCCTTGAAGTCCCCATGGCTGATCCGCTCGCGAATCAACTGCGCAAACAAATGATCCAGCGCAACCAACTCAGCCTCGGGCGCGTCACCACTTTCAACGTACGGCGCAAAGCGCTCAATGATGTCCGGCCCCGACAGATGCTCGGTGATCAGATAAGCCCGACTGCGCAGCCACAGAAAACGCTTCTCCAGCAACGCCAGGGGCTTGGGCGTGGCGATACCGAGAAACGCCAACCGATTACCTTCGCGCCAGGAGTGCCAGGCACGGCTCGGACGCCAGAAGCGTTTGAGCCAGTGGGCAAACCCTTTGATGTTGTAGCGTTTGATCACCAGCGTACGGCCAGCCACCTCGACCTTGCCGACGCTCGCCGCACCGCCGGTCTTGTACAGGTGGCCCTGATCGAGCAACGCGTCGGCCTGCTCCAGCACCGGCAGCATCGCCGCCTCTTCCTCGCGGCGAATCGCCCGCAAACCGAACGCCCCGCGCTGGACACTGAACAGCGTGCATTCGCGACCGACCTTGATCAGAAAATCCTTGAGGCGCCAGCGTCGAACCTTGTCGATCTGTTGCTGCAAGGCTTCCATGGGCAAGGCATGCTCGCCGTTGCTCAGCAGGTAATACACCAGCAATTCTTCGGTGAAGGGCTCCAGCGACTTGGGCAACTGGGCAAAAAACACCCCGAGGTTTTCCAACACTTTCTGGCGCGACAGCGGTTTGCCGGCCGTCTCGACACGGATGCCCGCGCCATCGATCAAATACAGCCGGCCGCTCTGGCGCAGCAGATTGTCCAGATGCAGGTCTTCCTGCCACAGGCCTTTGCGGTGCAGCTGACCAATCGCGCCCAGCGCATCGGCCAGGACCGCCGATTGCTCATCCGCCAACAGGGGTAACTGTTCGACCTGCTTCCAGGCCTCCCCCAGGCTCTCGGCGCCTTCAAGATAATCAAACAGCAGCCAACCGCCCTCGCCTTCTTTCAGGCCGTCGGCCAACAGCTGCGGCGTGGTCAGGCCCTGGGCGGCGAGCAAACGCACGCCATCCAGTTCACGCTGAAAGTGCCGCGCCGCCTTGCTACCGACCAACAATTTGGCCAGTACCGGTCGACCGCGCCAGACACCGGCGCCGACATAACGCTGCCCGGGCAAGACCCGCAACAAGCTCAGTAGCTGCAACTCGGCAGGGCCGGCGGCATCGGCCAGTGGAATGCTCAATGGCAGGCCAGGGCTGCGGCCAGCCTTTTTCAGCTCGGACAAACGCATCAGCGGGTCTCCTTATGGCTGCGCCGCGCGGTCAGTCGCGCGAGCCAGCTGTCGATCAGCGTGCTGTCCCGGGATTGATCCAGATAGGCAGCCAGCAACTCGCGCAACTGCGCTTCGTTCCACTCCGGCGCCCGGCGCAGCAACGGCTCCAGGTCTTTGGCCCGGTCACGCGAACCGAACAGTAGCGGCCGGGTCTTTTCCAGGTCGATCAGTTGGGCCTGATAACCGTCGCCGGTGGCCTGGAGAAAAATATGCTTGGGGTAGAAGCAGCCATGAACCTGGCGCGCGCCATGCAGGCGTCGGGCCAATTGCCCACAGGCCTGCAGAATCATCGAGTGCTGCGCCGCGCTCAACTGCGACCAACGCTGCAACAGCGAATCCAGGTCATCCCAGCCGTCGAGGGCACGGGTCAACAGAATCGCCCGAACCTCGCCGTCGACTTTGCGCTCACCGAAAAACGCCGCCTTCAATGCGGGAATCCCAAAGCGCTCATAGCGGCTGATGTTGCGAAATTCACGGGCAAAACTCGGCTCGCCAAACGGGGCATGCAAGGTGCGCATCTGATAGTTGCTCTGACGCTTGAGGTAGTAGCCATGACCTTCCAGATCCAGCCGATACACGCTGCTCCAGCCACCGCGCGCGGTGTTGGGCTCATCCACAGCCTCGAGTTGCCTGGCCCAGAGTGCATCGAAGGTGTCGAGGCCGTGCCGCGCGAGCAGCGCCCGGTCTTCAGCGGCGATAAAATCAGTCATTCGCGCCCCTCGAAAAATCTCACCACGTGGCGGATCCGTTTTTTGTCGGCGGCATCGAGCCGGGGCCGTTGGCGGTATTGCAGGTAAAAGCGCAGGCGCTGGGTGGCCGACAGTTGATACTTGGCCACCTTGTCCAGGCAGGCCAGATCCTTGGTGATGCGGTATTTGAGCCAGAAGCCGCGCCAGAAATCGCCGTTGGGGCAGTCGATCAGAAACAGCCGGGGCTGGTCGTCGACCAACAGGTTGCGCCACTTCAAATCGTTATGGGTGAAGCGATGATCGTGCATGGTCCGGGTGTAGGCGGCCAGCTGTCGACTGACGGTGTCGACCCAGGCGCGGTCCGCCAGCTTCGGATCATGCCGTTCCGCCAGGACGGATAGATCTTCGGTATTGGGCAGCTCACGGGTGATCATCGCACCGCGATCATAAGCCGCACCGCGCCGCTCCAGGCCCCAGGCCACCACCTCGGCCGTGGGAATGCCCCATTTGGCGAAGCGCTTGAGGTTCTGCCACTCGGCTTTGACCCGGGGTTTGCCCAGGTAACGACGCAGACCTTTGCCCGCACCGACGTAGCGCTTGACGTAATAGTTGACGCCATTGCGCTTGACGCGAATGACCTCGGACAACGGGTCGTGGGTCAAACGCTCACCCTCAAGCGCAAACACCGCCTCGAGGCTGCCGAAATCTTCTGCCAGATCGCTGTAAGCAGGTTCCAGTTTCCAACCCGACATCAGAGCGCGTCCCCGTATCGCTGTTTACGCTCATAGAGCTTGTTGGCCTTGCCTTCGAGCCAGCTGAGCAACCCATTCTCTTCGCCAAGGATCTGGCGCAGGGGCTGCTGGAAATAACCCTTGAGGAAACGCAGTTTGTCGCGACGGGTCAGGCCGATGTCCAGCGCCGAAAAATACAGCGCCGCCAGGTCCTTGTTACGCCAGCGCTGGGTAATCGTCGGGCGGGTGTGGGCGCGGTGCAGGTCGATTATCGACAGCTTCAAGTCTTCAGCCGTGACCGGTCTGTCGGTGTGCAGCAGGAAGTGGCAGATGTAACAGTCGCGGTGATTGACGCCGGCGCGATGCATCATGCCGGTCATGCGCGCGACTTCAGCGATCAGCGCATGCTTGAGCTTGGGCAACGGCGGCTGCTTGACCCAATTGATGCTGAAATCTTCGAGGCTGACGGTGGGTGCCAGTTCTTCGGTAATGATGAACGAGTGCTGATCCGCCGGGTTGCTGCCCTTCTCGCCGTAAGCGACAGCGGTCATGGTCGGCACGCCGACTTCCTGCAGGCGTTGAATGGCCTTCCACTCCTGGCCGGCACCGAGTACCGGCAGCTTGGCGGTGATCAGATTCTTGACGATCTCGCCCCAGCCGATGCCCCGGTGGATCTTCACGAAAAATCCTTTGCCATCCACCACGGTACGCAGGGTCCGGCGTGCTTCAAGCTCGCGGTACACCTCGCCCTCGAGCTTCTCGACTTCGGCGAACGGGTCGCGTCCGGCCCATAGGCTCTTGAACGGTTCAGCCAGCATCAACTTCATTGCGCGTGCTCCGCCAGAATCACATCGGCCGCGTGCTGCGGCATGCTATAGAGGTCGGCCGTCTCGGCGAAGGCCAGACCGTTGCGACTCCAGGCCGCCCGTGCTTGAGCATCGTTCAACATACCGGTCAGGTAGCGGGTCAGCTGTGCCTGATCGAAAGGTTCGTCCAGCACCAGGCCGGCGTCGGCCTCGGCGATGTAATGGGCATAACCACACACCGCACTCACCAGCACCGGCAACCCGGCCACCAGGGCTTCGAGCAACACGGTCCCGGTGTTTTCGTTATACGCCGGGTGAATCAACAGGTCGGCACCGAGCAGGAAACGCGGGATATCGCTGCGGCCCTTGAGGAACGTCACGTTGTCGCCAAGCCCCAATGCGGCGCTCTGCATCTGGAATAATTTGGGGTCGTCCTGGCCAATTACAAACAGCCGGGTGCGTTTCTTCAGATCGGCGGGCAAGGCGGCCAGCGCCTTGAGGCTGCGATCCACGCCCTTGGTCTTGAACCCGGAGCCGATCTGCACCAGCAACAGCTCATCGTCCTTCAGGTTGAATTCGCGACGGAAACCGGCACGGATTTCGGTGGCATTGGCCGGCGCGCGTCGGTCCTGAGAGATACCCGGCGGCAGTAAATGAAAACGTTCCAGCGGCGTGTCGTAATGCTTGATGAACAGCGGCTGCTGGACTTCGGAGATCATCAGCACTTCGGTCTTGGCGTCCTTGGCGAACACGGCGCGCTCGTACTCGGCGAAGTGCCGGTAGCGCCCCCAACGACGGTACAGCGAGTTGCGCAGATTCTGCGCCTTGTCTTCGAAGCAACCGTCAGCGGCGTAGTAAACGTCCAGGCCCGGCATCTTGTTGAAACCGATCAAGCGGTCTACCGGACGCTTGGCCAGATCCGCTTGCATCCACTCGCTGAGCTTTTCATTGCGCCGATGGTTGAACAACGCCTTGACCGGCGCCACCAGCACTTCGAAGCCCGGTGGAATGTCGCCTTCCCAGATCAGCGTGTAGACGCGAATCTGATGGCCTCGCTGCTGGCATTCCAGGGCGATGCGCATGAAATCACGCTGCAAGCCACCAAAGGGAAAGTACTTGTACAAGACAAATGCCAATTGCATCAGCGCAGCTCCTCAGCCAGTAACAACGTGCTCAATCGGCTCGCGACACGCTCGGGGTTCAGACGCGTGAAGCACAGGGGCCACTCGCGTTTCAGGTCAAACCGGCGCAGATCTTCCGCCGTCGGTTGATAGGTGCATCTCTTTTGCAGACACGGCGCGCAAGGGAAGTCGCTCGCCAGGTGAATCTGCGACTTGCCATAGGCGCCGGTCAGACCCGGATTGGTCGGACCGAACAACGACAGCGTCGGCACATCCAGCGCCGCGGCGAGGTGCCCGAGACCGGTGTCCACCGCGACGCAGGCTTGTGCACCGGCCAGCACCTTGCCGACACCCGCCAGGTTCAGCTTGGGCAGCACTTCGACGTGTTTCATGTCTTTGGCGATGCGCTCGGCACGGGCCTTCTCCAGCGCATTGCCCCAAGGCAGTTTCACCGCCACGCCGAGGTAGCCGACACGCTCGGCCAGCTCACGCCAGTAGGCTTCAGGCCAGTGCTTGGTGTCCCAGGTGGTGCCGTGCAGGAACACCACGTAAGGATTCTTGCGCGGCAATTCCACCAGTCGGTCGACATTCAGGCCGTAGTCGCCCAGACCTTTGGGCAAGTCGTAACCCAACGCCACGGCGAATAACTGACGCACCCGCTCCACCGCGTGTTGCCCCCGGGCCACGGACAGACACCGGGAATAAAAACGCGCGGCGATCGGCTCGCGCGCCGAATGCTTGTCCAGCCCGGCCACCGGGGCTTTGACGTACCGTGTCAGCAACGCGCTTTTCAGCAGGCCCTGGGCATCGATCACCAAGTCATATTGCGTGGCGCGAACGCTTTGCTTGAAGCGCTTCCACTCGCCACTCTTGATGGTCTGCCAGATATTCTTGCGCCAGCGACGAATCGCCACTGGAATCACCTTGCCCACGGCCGGGTGCCAGGTCGGAATTTCGGCAAAACCCTCTTCCACCACCCAGTCGAACTGGATGCCGGGGATCGCTCGCGCCGCGTCGGTCAGCGCTGGCAACGCATGAATCACGTCGCCCAGCGAAGACGTCTTGATCAACAGAACCCGCAAATTATTTGACCTCGACCACAGTGCCCTGCAACCGCTGCAAGGCTTCGTTCACCGCTTGCGGCATGAGCTGGCGCAGGCAGTTGTAATGGCCGAAGCGGCACGTGCGATCGAAGCACGGACTGCATTCGATGCCCAGGCGCACGATCTCGACGTGTTCGGCCAATGGCGGCGTGAAGCTTGGCGAGGTCGAGCCGTAGACCGCCACCAACGGGCGATTCAGCGCGGCAGCGACATGCATCAGGCCGGAGTCATTGGAGACTACCGAGTCGGCGCAGGACATCAGGTCGATGGCTTCGGCCAGCGACGTGTCGCCACTGAGGTTCACCGACTCTTCACGCAAGCCGGGAATCAGCCGCGACCGGATGTCTTCACCGACGGCATGATCGTTCTTCGAACCGAACAGCCAGACCTGCCAGCCTTCACGAATTTTCGCTTCGGCGACCTTGGCGTAGTGCTCGGAAGGCCAGCGCTTGGATTCGCCGAACTCGGCACCGGGGCACAGCGCCAACACCGGACGGTCGAGGGTCAGGCCGAACTTGGCCAGTGCCGCTTCCCGGCTGACCGGATCGATTTGCAGGCTCGGTCGTGGATAGGGCTTGGGCAGCTCAAGGCCGGGCTCGTAAGCCAGGGCCATGAAGCGCTCGATCATCAGCGGGTAACGTTCTTTGTCCAGCGTGCGCACGTCATTGAGCAGGCCATAACGGAACTCGCCACGCCAGCCGGTGCGTTTCGGGATGCCGGCGAAGAACGGCACCAGCGCCGACTTCAGGGAATTGGGCAACAGGATCGCCTGGTCATACTGGCCGGCCAGGGATTTGCCGATGCGTCGACGGGTCGCCAGTTCCAGGACACCGTGGCCGAGCGGAAAGCTCAAGGCCTGGCGCACTTCGGGCATGCGCTCGAGAATCGGCCGGCTCCACTCGGGGGCCAGCACGTCGATTTCGCAGTGCGGGTGTCGTTGCTTGAGACACTGAAAAAGTGTCTGCGCCATCACCATGTCACCGACCCAACTGGGCCCAACGATCAGAATTTTCATGTGGTTTCCATAAACGAACCGGGGAGGCATACGCCTCCCCGTTCGAGAATCAGCTTAGTCCCAACTCGCGCCAGATCCGCAATACCTGCCGTCGTTCGTCCGCGAACTGATCGCCGGGAATCACCCCGGGGTCCTTCTGCAAGGCCTGCCGGTGGGCGGCGGAGCGGTAGGCTTTATAGGCCTCACGCAACAGGCTGGCGTCTTCGGCGGGCATCAACCCTTCCTCCTCCAACCCCTCCAGAATGCGGATGTTATCGGTCCAGCGCAGCAATGACGGGTGCGTTTGCGACCATGCCAGAGCCGCGTATTGCACCATAAATTCAATATCGACGATACCTCCGGCGTCCTGCTTGAGATCGAATGGCGCCGTGGCCTCGAAGGCATTTGCCCCGGTGCCTGCCGCAGTGCTCTTGCTACCGAGGTTATCGCGCATCTTGGCGCGCATCTCGCTGACCTCTTGACGCAAGGTCGCCAGGTCTCGTGATTTGCCCAACACCGCGGCACGGACTTTCTCGAACGCCTGGCCGACATCCTCACTGCCCACCAGTACCCGCGCCCGCACCAATGCCTGGTGTTCCCAGGTCCAGGCTTCGTTTTCCTGATAGCGGGCAAACGCCCCCAGGGAACTCACCAACAACCCCGAAGCACCGGACGGACGCAGGCGCATATCCACTTCGTAGAGCTGACCGGAGTTGGTCTGGGTCGTCAGCAAGTGAATGATCCGCTGCCCGAGCCGAGTGAAGAACTGGGCGCCATCGATAGGCTTGGGCCCGTCGGTTTCCGCCTGCGGATCACCGTCGTGGATAAACACCAGGTCCAGGTCCGAACCATGCCCCAATTCCAGCCCACCGACTTTCCCGTAACCGACAATGATAAAGCCGGGATCGCACACCGTGCCGTCGGTGCGCAGTGGCGTGCCGTACTTGGCCACGGTCTGGCGCCAGGCCAGGGCCAATACCTGTTCGAGAATCGCTTCGGCGAGCCAGGTCAGGTAATCGCTGACTTTCATCAATGGCAGGCTGCCGGCGATTTCCGAGGCCGCCACCCGCAAGCGGTGCGCCAGTTTGAAATGCCGCAGGGCCTCCATCTGCTGTTCGAGGTCGTCCTCGGGAATCCGCGTCAGGCGCTCGCGCAACTCGGCGGCCAGTTCCGGCGCCAAGGGCGGCTTGAACAGCCGGCCTTCATTGAGTAATTCATCGAGCAGCAGCGGGAAGCGCGTGATTTGTTCGGCGATCCACGGGCTCGCGGCGCACAGGGTCAGCAAGCGTCGCAGCGCGCCGGGGTTCTCGGTCAGCAACACCAGGTACGCAGAACGGCGGGCCACGGCTTCAACCAATGGCAGCACCCGTTCCAACACCAGGTCGGGGTTGGCGTGCTCCACGGCTTGAGCCAGCAATCGCGGGATGAAGGCATCCAGGCGCTCGCGCCCCAGGCGCTGCATGGCGCGCAACTGCGGGCTGCCGCGCAGGCTGGCCAAGGCTTTCAGCGCCTTGGCGGCATTGGTGAAACCGCCCTCTTCCAATTGACGGCATGCCGCTTCTTCGTTCTGGGCTTCTTCCCACAGCGGCAGCCATTCACCGCCGACCACCACTTCGCTTTCGCTGCCTTCTTCTTCGTCGGGGTCGGCGATCACCTGGCCGAAGTGCCATGCCACCCGGCCGCGCCAATACATGAGCTGCTCATGGAAAGCTGGCCAATCGGCGAAGCCCAGCATAAACGCAATGCGCGCCTGGTCTTGCGCGCCGTCCGGCAGCATCTGGGTCTGGCGGTCGGCAATCGCCTGGATGGCGTGCTCGGTGTAACGCAGGAATTCGTAACCTTCGCGCAGTTCGCTGATCACCGCCGGCGGCAGGTAACCCTGGTCTTGCAGCGTGCTCAGTACCTTCAACAGAGGACGTTGCTGCAGGCTCAGGTCGCGACCACCGTGAATCAGCTGAAAGGCCTGGGCGATAAACTCGACTTCCCGGATCCCGCCGGAGCCGAGCTTGATATTGTCGGCCATGCCCTTGCGCCGGACTTCCTGCTGGATCAGCTGCTTCATGGTGCGCAGCGCTTCGATGGCCGAAAAGTCCAGATAACGCCGGTAGACGAACGGCCGCAACAGGTCGAGCAACTGCGCGCCGGCCACTTGATCGCCGGCCACCACCCGCGCCTTGATCATGGCATAGCGCTCCCAGTCGCGGCCCTGGTCCTGGTAATACTGCTCCAGCGCGTTGAAACTCAGCACCAATGCGCCCGCCGAGCCGTAGGGCCGCAGGCGCATGTCGACACGGAACACGAAGCCATCGACCGTCATCGGGTCCAGCGCCTTGATCAGACGCTGGCCGAGGCGAATGAAAAATTCCTGGTTATCCAGCGATCGCTTCACACCGACGGTTTCTCCACCCTCGGGGTAGGCAAAGATCAGGTCGATGTCCGACGACAGGTTGAGCTCCACCGCGCCGAGCTTGCCCATGCCGAGGATGACCATCTGTTGTGGTTCGCCACTGCGTCGGCCGGTCGGCACGCCGAATTGCTGACAATGCCGCGAGTACAACCACTGATAGGCCTGATCGATGCTGGCATCGGCCATGTCCGAGAGGTCGCGGCAGGTCTGGACCAGATCGGCCTGACGGGTCAGGTCGCGCCAGATGATTCGCACCTGGTGGCGATTACGCTGGCGGCGCAGGGCGCGACCGAGTTCATCGTCGGTGTCCACCGCGCTCACCGCTGCCGCAATCTGCCCGCACAACTCACCGGGCGCAAAATGGCGGTCCAGTTCGCCGGACTGCACCAGCTCCAGCAACATGGAAGGGTCGCGCGCGCTCTGTTCAATCACGAAGTCGCTGGCAGCGGTGACCCGGGCGAATTGGGCCCAGCGTTCAGGCGTCCAGTCGGACAGCCCCCGGTCGTCGTCCAGCTCCGCCGCGGCCGTACGGAGCGACTGCTCGGCGCGGCTGACAAACGGCAGGAGGATGGCGGGCAGTTCGGCAAGCGCAGGGAGGCTCATGGTCTATCCTTGATCGGCGTGTAGAGGGCTGCATGTAGTGATTTGCGAAAACACACTACCTGATCGACTGTCGAACAAAGGTTAGAAATAGCTGAAATTTCTATATTTTTGGCAGACAGCATCAAGCTTTCACCTTTTACGGTTGGCAAAAGACCAACCTTAACGATTATTCTCACAACGCAGCTGGAGGCCACAAGCCGCTCATCTGTAGTTTTACTACTCGTCTATACATTCGAAAGGCTGAAATGCCCGATGATTTGTAGTAAAACTACACGCCGCCGGAACAACCTCTCGGCAATCCAAGAATTTATATCGTCTGCCCACAAGGCCAGTCGCAAACTCAGGCAACCGATTCTGGAAGCCTTTCCGCCCTGGAGCAAGCCATGCAAGACCTCGATCCCGTCGAAACCCAGGAATGGCTGGACGCCCTGGAATCGGTTCTCGACAAAGAAGGCGAAGACCGTGCTCACTATCTGATGACCCGTATGGGTGAACTCGCGACCCGCAGCGGTTCGCAGTTGCCTTACGCCATCACCACGCCGTACCGCAACACCATCCCCGTTACCCACGAAGCACGCATGCCTGGCGACCTGTTCATGGAACGCCGCATTCGCTCGTTGGTACGCTGGAACGCGATGGCCATGGTAATGCGTACGAACCTGAAAGATTCTGACCTGGGTGGTCACATCTCCAGCTTCGCTTCCAGTGCGACCCTGTATGACATCGGCTTCAACTACTTCTTCCAGGCCCCGACCGACGAACACGGCGGCGACCTGATCTACTTCCAGGGCCACACCTCGCCAGGCGTCTACGCCCGTGCGTTCATGGAAGGCCGCATCACCGAAGACCAGATGAACAACTTCCGCCAGGAAGTCGACGGCCAGGGCCTGTCGTCCTACCCGCACCCTTGGCTGATGCCTGACTTCTGGCAGTTCCCGACCGTATCCATGGGTCTGGGCCCGATCCAGGCGATCTACCAGGCACGCTTCATGAAGTACCTGGAAGCCCGTGGCTTCATCCCTGAAGGCAAGCAGAAAGTCTGGTGTTTCCTGGGCGACGGCGAGTGCGACGAGCCGGAATCCCTGGGCGCGATCTCGCTGGCTGGCCGCGAGAAGCTCGATAACCTGATCTTCGTCATCAACTGCAACCTGCAGCGCCTCGATGGCCCGGTTCGCGGCAACGGCAAGATCATCCAGGAACTCGAAGGCGTGTTCCGCGGTGCTCAGTGGAACGTGACCAAAGTCATCTGGGGCCGTTTCTGGGACCCACTGCTGGCCAAAGACGTCGACGGTATCCTGCAACGCCGCATGGACGAAGTCATCGACGGCGAGTACCAGAACTACAAAGCCAAAGACGGCGCGTTCGTGCGTGAACACTTCTTCAACTCGCCAGAACTCAAGGCGATGGTTGCTGATCTGTCCGACGACGAGATCTGGAAGCTTAACCGTGGCGGCCACGACCCGTACAAGGTCTACGCGGCGTACCACGAAGCGGTCAACCACAAAGAACAACCGACCGTCATCCTGGCCAAGACCATCAAGGGTTATGGCACCGGTGCCGGCGAAGCGAAAAACACCGCGCACAACACCAAGAAAGTCGATGTCGACAGCCTGAAGTTGTTCCGCGATCGCTTCGACATTCCGGTCAAGGACGAAGAACTGGAAAACCTGCCGTTCTTCAAGCCGGAACCGAACAGCGCCGAAGCCCGCTACCTGAGCGAGCGCCGCACTGCCCTGGGCGGTTTCGTGCCACAGCGTCGCGCCAAGAGCTTCAACATTCCGACCCCGGCACTCGATACCCTCAAGGCTATCCTGGACGGCTCGGGCGACCGTGAAATCTCCACCACCATGGCGTTCGTGCGGATCCTCGCGCAGCTGGTCAAGGACAAGGAAATCGGTTCGCGCATCGTCCCGATCATCCCGGACGAAGCCCGTACCTTCGGCATGGAAGGCATGTTCCGTCAGTTGGGCATCTACTCCTCCGTCGGCCAGCTCTACGAGCCAGTCGATAAAGACCAGGTGATGTTCTACAAGGAAGACAAGAAGGGCCAGATCCTCGAAGAAGGCATCAACGAAGCGGGCGCCATGAGCTCCTTCATCGCCGCCGGTACTTCGTACTCCAGCCACAACCAGCCAATGCTGCCGTTCTACATCTTCTATTCGATGTTCGGTTTCCAGCGTATCGGCGACCTCGCCTGGGCCGCTGGCGACAGCCGTACCCGTGGCTTCCTGATCGGCGGTACCGCAGGCAGAACCACGCTGAACGGCGAAGGCCTGCAACACGAAGACGGTCACAGCCACATCCTGGCTGCCACCATCCCGAACTGCCGCACCTTTGATCCAACCTACGGCTACGAGCTGGCGGTGATCATCCAAGACGGCATGAAGAAGATGACCGAACAGCAGCAGGACGTCTTCTACTACATCACCGTGATGAACGAGTCTTACCAGCAGCCAGCCATGCCGGCCGGTGTAGAGGAAGGCATCATCAAGGGCATGTACCTGCTCGAGGAAGACACCCGCGAAGCCGCGCACCACGTTCAGCTGATGGGCTCCGGCACCATCCTGCGTGAAGTCCGTGAAGCGGCGAAGATTCTGCGTGAACAGTTCAACGTCGGCGCTGACGTCTGGAGCGTTACCAGCTTCAACGAACTGCGTCGCGATGGCCTGGCCGTCGAGCGCAGCAACCGCCTGCACCCGGGCCAGAAGCCTAAACTGAGCTACGTCGAAGAGTGCCTGAACGGCCGTAAAGGTCCGGTCATCGCCTCCACCGACTACATGAAGCTGTTCGCTGAGCAAATTCGTCAGTGGGTCCCGTCCAAGGAATTCAAAGTCCTGGGCACCGACGGTTTCGGCCGCAGTGACAGCCGCAAGAAGCTGCGTCACTTCTTCGAAGTCGACCGTCATTTCGTGGTGTTGGCAGCCCTGGAAGCCTTGGCTGACCGTGGTGATATCGAACCCAAGGTGGTGTCTGAAGCCATCGCCAAGTTCGGGATCAACCCGGAAAAACGCAACCCACTGGACTGCTGAGGAGACACTCTGTGAGCGAACTCATTCGCGTACCTGACATCGGCAGCGGTGAAGGTGAAGTAATCGAAATATTTGTGAAGGTCGGCGACCGTGTCGAAGCTGACCAGAGCATCCTGACGCTTGAGTCGGACAAGGCGAGCATGGAGATTCCTGCTCCCAAGGCCGGCGTCGTCAAAAGCCTGAAAGTGAAGCTGGGCGACCGCCTGAAAGAAGGCGACGAACTGCTCGAGCTGGAAATCGAAGGTGGAGCTGCTGCTGCCCCTGCGGCGGCCGCTGCGCCAGCTGCCAAGGCTGAAGCAAAACCGGCGGCCGCCCCAGCCGCTGCTGCTCCAGCTCCAGCGCCAGCTGCTGCGCCTGCTGCCGCTTCGGTTCAGCAAGTGCACGTCCCGGACATCGGTTCGTCGGGCAAGGCCCAGATCATCGAGATCCAGGTCAAGGTCGGCGACACCGTCGAGGCTGATCAGTCGCTGATCACCCTGGAATCCGACAAGGCCAGCATGGAAATCCCTTCGCCCGCCGCTGGCGTAGTCAAGAGCATCAGCGTCAAGCTCAACGACGAAGTCGGCACCGGCGATCTGATTCTGGATCTGGAAGTGGCAGGTGCCGCGGCACCGGCTGCGGCCGCGCCAGCTCAAGCCGCTGCGCCTGCTACCGCTGCTCCGGCGCCTGCCGCTGCGGCCCCGGCGGCACCGGTTGCCGACAGTGTTCAGGACATTCACGTCCCGGACATCGGTTCGGCAGGTAAGGCCAAGATCATCGAAGTCCTGGTCAAGGCCGGCGACACCGTTGAAGCCGACCAGTCGCTGATCACCCTGGAATCCGACAAGGCGAGCATGGAAATTCCATCGCCTGCCGCTGGTGTGGTGGAAAGCATTTCCATCAAGCTGGATGACGAAGTCGGTACCGGCGACCTGATCCTGAAGCTGAAAGTCAAAGGCGCTGCTCCGGCTGCTGCTCCGGCTCCAGCCGCAGCAGCACCTGCACCTGCACCTGCTGCTGCCAAGGCTGAAGCCGCTCCGGCGGCCGCTGCTGCGGCACCTGCTGCACCGGCCAAGCCGGGCGCCAAGGTTCACGCAGGCCCGGCGGTACGCCAACTGGCCCGTGAATTCGGCGTCGAGCTGAACGCAGTCGGCGCGAGCGGTCCACACGGTCGCATCCTGAAAGAAGACGTGCAGGTTTACGTCAAAGCCATGATGCAGAAGGCCAAGGAAGCACCGGCCGCCGCCGCTGGTGCAACCGGTGGCGCGGGCATCCCGCCGATTCCGGTCGTGGACTTCAGCCGCTTCGGCGAAATCGAAGAAGTGCCGATGACTCGCCTGATGCAAATCGGCGCGTCGAGCCTGCACCGCAGCTGGTTGAACATCCCGCACGTGACTCAGTTCGACTCGGCGGATATCACCGAGCTGGAAGCGTTCCGTGTCGCTCAGAAAGCCGTTGCAGAAAAGGCTGGCGTCAAGCTGACCATCCTGCCGCTGCTGCTCAAGTCCTGCGCACACCTGCTCAAGGAACTGCCGGACTTCAACAGTTCGCTGGCACCAAGCGGCAAGGCGATCATCCGCAAGAAGTACGTGAACATCGGCTTCGCGGTCGACACCCCGGATGGCCTGCTGGTACCGGTCATCAAGAACGTCGACCAGAAAAGCCTGCTGCAGCTTGCGGCTGAAGCGGCGGTTCTGGCTGCCAAAGCCCGCGACAAGAAGCTCACCGCTGACGACATGCAAGGCGCCTGCTTCACCATTTCCAGCCTCGGCCACATTGGCGGCACCGGCTTCACGCCGATCGTCAACGCGCCGGAAGTGGCGATCCTCGGTGTTTCCAAGGCAACCATCCAGCCAGTCTGGGACGGCAAAGCCTTCCAGCCGAAACTGATGCTGCCACTGTCGCTGTCCTACGATCACCGTGTGATCAACGGCGCCGCTGCCGCACGCTTCACCAAGCGTCTGAGCGACCTGCTGGCGGACATCCGCACCATCCTGCTGTAACACCGACCGGCCCTCCTTCACGGGAGGGCCCGTTGCGTTCCACGTTTCCGAGCGCCACGCTCGTACCTCAACCCCGCCCATTTGGCGGGGCTTTTTTTGCCTGGTGAAACCTCTTTCCTACATTTGTAGATGACATCGCCCACAACTCGAATCCATTTCAGCTCGATATTTTTCAGGGTCAAATAACTAGCATCAGTTAGGCGGTGTTTTTCAATACACCGATTGAAACTGAACATCCCTGATTAATTAAATGCCGAATGGATTCGATCATGCCAACGCCAACAGTCGGCCCTATTATTGGCCATACTACAACTAACCATGTGCGCATCTTCTTGCGTGGCGAATATCAGAAAGATGTTTCGGTATTTGCCGGTGTTCGTTTCAGACGCAGGGGTGAAGCACACTGGTCCACCGGTTTTTTTGCAAAACTCGAGAGCAGGCGCGACATGTCTGAAGTCATCGTACTCAACGACCTTGCAGCCGAAACCCATTACGAATATCAGGCCGCCTGGTTCAGCGCGATAAGTCCGGAGCCTACCACGCACCCAGCCCAGGAGCTGGCACTGCAATGGCCGCCCCAGATCCATCGCTTTCGCACCCGTTCCAGCCAGGCCACACTGCCGAGGGCTTACATCACAGGGTCTTGCCGTTATTTGCGCCTGACCGCGGGCGTTGCGGCCGCGCCTCATCAGGGCGACAGGATCTTCGCTGCCATTTCACGCCTGATGGAGCAGGCCGACCCGCCTGTCAGCGCCATGCTGATGACAGGCGACCAGATCTATGTCGATGACTTGAACTTCATTGCCCCTGACCGCGAACTCAAGGAGATTCTGAGCAAGTACCGCACGGCTTTTTCGCAACCCAACATTGCCAACTTGATGTCCAACCTTCCTGTTTATATGATCCTTGATGATCATGAGATCGAAGACAACTGGCCCGCCAACAGACGCAAGACCGATGATATTTTATATACCAACGCAATAGGCGCGTATGAGTTATATCAGGCCAGCCATAGCCCGGCACATGAGTTGTGCAGCAACGGACAGATAAACAAACAACTGGACAGGTATTGGTATCAGTTTACCGAAGGTGATATCGAATGGTTTGTCACCGACACTCGAACCCGACGCAATCTCTCGAACAATGACCGGCGCATCCTCGACGACGCCCAGGAACAGGCTTTACGCGACTGGTTGATTCACAGCCCGGCCCGGGTCAAATTCATAGTGACCAGCGTGATGTTCTACCCCGACCGCAAACGCCAGGGCGATGACGCCTGGCAAGCCTTTCCCGAGCAACGGCTACGGTTGCTGGAGACTATTCGCAAACACGGCATCCGGAACGTCTTCTTCATTTCCGGCGATGTCCACGGCTCCCTGACCAGTCGACTGACCCACAGCGAAGACCCGGGCTTCGAGGTTCACACCATCGTGTCTTCGCCGCTGTGCAACAGCAAAATGCTGCCCTATGCCAAAGCGTCCACCTTCATCCTTGATCAACCACTGGCTCGAACAGCCACGGGAGACTATCGCCACGAACTGACCAGCGAGGTCATCAGCCAGGACAACTTCGCCCACCTGATCGTCGACACAGAACAGATCCGCGTCAGTTATCACGACCGGGACGGCAATCTGCTGCAATCGACACATATCAGATTGCGTTAAGCCAGAAAATATCGCAGCCTGCGGCAGCTCGCCGATCGGGTTTCCCTGGCTGCGATGTTTTTTCGGCTTGACGCATGACTTTCCACCTTCGGCTGGAGAAATCCTCTCTCCTGCCGACATAGCCTTATAGCACTTGGCCTTCACGTCTCTTGTCAGTCGGTGTCGCAATGATGCAACCTTGCCGCAGGCAACAGTAAAGAGGGCGAGAGCCCGGCGCGATCAGCATATTCGAAGCGAGTTTCCCTCCCTATGAAAAGCCAACCCGATGCCACCAGCCGTATGGTGGCCGAGGTAGTGACGCAGTTGCCTGTGCCATCGCGGCTCGGCATGCTGCGTTTCGAACGGCTGAACGAACCGAGCTGGGCGCTGCTGTATCTCGATCCCAATTGCGAACGACAGTTCGGTCTGCCGGCCATGGAGCTTTGTGCCCTGGTCGACTCACCCTACGCCAGCCTGATGGAGCCCGAAGCGCGCTATCAACTGCACGACACGATTCAGCAGCAACTCAGCGGCAGCCCGAATTACCTGATCCGCTACACCCTGCACACCGCCAAAGGCGCCCTGAGCCTGCTTGAGCTGGGCGAAGCCTACCGACAACACAATCGACACCTGCTGCGCGGCTACCTGATGGTCGTGGACGGATTATTCGAGGGCGCACAACTGCTGCCGACGCTGGACCTGGAAACCCAGAACTCGCGCCTGCAATTCGCCCTGGAACTCAATCAACGCGCCCAGCAGGAACAGCTCCTGCACCTGGACCGGGTGCGCGCCCAGCAAGACCTGATTCTGCTGCTGACCCGTCAACGCTACAGCGCCAACAACTCCCTGCATGAAGCTGCCGAACTGATCACCCGCAGCGCCTGCGACATCTACGAAATTGACAGCGCCAGCCTGTGGAACCTCGAAGGTTCGCGGCTATCGCCCATCTCGGCCTATCACCGTGCCACCCAGCAATATCAACTGCCGGAGTCGATCGACGTCAGTGACTTCCCCGATTACATGGAAGCCCTGCATAGCAGCCGCGCCATCGACGCCCACAACGCGATGCATGACCCGCGCACTCGGGTAATGGCCGAAAGCCTGCGCCCGCGCGATGTGAATGCCATGCTCGACGCCAGTATCCGTGTCGATGGCCAGGTGGTCGGCGTGCTCTGCCTTGAACAGACCGGTACGACCCGTGCCTGGCAGTCGGATGAAATCGCCTTCGCCGGCGAGCTGGCGGATCAGTTCGCCCAAGTCATCAACAACCACAAGCGCCGCACCGCCACCAGCGCTTTGCACCTGTTCCAGCGTGCGGTGGAACAAAGCGCCAACGCCTTCCTGCTGGTCAATTGCGACGGTGTGGTGGAGTACGTCAACCCGAGCTTCACGGCGATCACCCAGTACACCACCGATGAAGTTCACGGCCAGCGGCTGTCGGAACTGCCAGCGCTGGCAAATCTCAGCGAACTGCTGTTTGACGCGCCCTCGGCGCTGACCATGAGCAATAGCTGGCAGGGCGAATTCAAAAGCCGGCGCAAAAACCTCGAACCCTACTGGGGTCAGTTGTCGATTTCCAAAGTCTACGGTGACAACCGCGAGCTGACCCATTACATCGGCATCTATGAAGACATCACCCAGACCAAGCTTGCCCAGCAGCGCATCGAGCGCCTGGCCTACACCGACAACCTGACCAACCTCGGCAACCGCCCGGCGTTCATCCGCAACCTCGATGAACGCTTCGCCCGAGACAGCGATACGCCGATCAGCCTGTTGCTGGTGGACATCGACAACTTCAAGCGGATCAACGACAGCCTTGGCCATCAAACCGGTGACAAGTTGCTGATCAGCCTGGCCCGGCGGCTGCGCAACAGCCTGAGCCCGAGCGGCAGCCTGGCGCGCTTTGCCAGTAACGAATTCGCGGTGCTGCTGGACAACACCGACATCTCGGCTGGCCAGCAAGTCGCCAACCAGCTACTGGCGACCCTCGACAAGCCGATGTTCGTCGACAACCAATTGATCAGCGTCACCGGTTCCGTGGGCCTGGCCTGCGCGCCGCTGCACGGGCGCGACCCGCAGACCCTGATGCGCAACGCCGGGCTGGCGCTGCACAAGGCCAAGGCCAACGGTAAAAATCAGGTTCAGGTGTTCACCGAAGCGTTGAACGCTGAGGCCAGCTACAAGCTGTTCGTCGAAAACAACCTGCGCCGCGCCCTGACCCAGAACGAACTGGACGTGTTTTATCAACCCAAGCTCTGCCTGCGCAGCGGTCGCCTGCTGGGCATGGAAGCCTTGCTGCGCTGGAACCATCCGGAAAAAGGCATGATCCGCCCGGATCAGTTCATCAGCGTCGCCGAAGAAACCGGCCTGATCATTCCGATCGGCAAGTGGATCGCCCGCCAGGCCTGCCGCATGAGCAAAGACCTGACGGCCGCTGGCCTGGGCAATCTTCAGGTGGCGATCAACCTGTCGCCCAAACAGTTCTCTGACCCGGACCTGGTGGCGTCCATCGCCAGCATCCTCAAGGAAGAAGCGCTGCCGGCGAACCTGCTGGAGCTTGAGTTGACGGAGGGCCTGCTGCTGGAGGCCACCGAAGACACCCACCTGCAGCTCGACCAACTCAAGCGTCTGGGCCTGACCCTGGCCATGGACGACTTCGGCACCGGTTACTCGTCGCTCAGTTACTTGAAAAAATTCCCGATCGACATCATCAAGATCGATCGCAGCTTCATTCACGAAATCCCGGACAATCAGGACGACATGGAAATCACCTCCGCGGTGATCGCCATGGCCCACAACCTGAAACTCAAGGTCGTGGCTGAAGGCATCGAGACGGCCGAGCAGTTGGCCTTCCTGCGCCGCCACCGCTGCGACGTCGGCCAGGGTTACCTGTTCGACCGACCGATTCCGGGCAGCGATCTGATCGAAAAACTCAAACGCTACCCGCGCGGTCCGATCGCCTGACAACACACCACAATCCCTGTGGGAGCGAGCTTGCTCGCGATAGCGGTGTGTCAGTCAGTATCCACGTCACTAACACTCCGCTATCGCGAGCAAGCTCGCTCCCACAAGGGTAGTGCGTAACTGGACGGCATTGGGCACACTGGTGGTCTGCGTATCAACATTCCAACCTGATTGAGAGGACTGATAATGGTTCTGCGCTCGGAAATCCTGGTAAACAAAAACGTGCTCCCGACTAAAGAACAAGCTCTGCCCGGCCGCGAAACGCCAATGTCCCTGCCGGAAAAACATTTCGTCCACGACGCCCCGCTACTGGGCCCGTTCGCCACCAATGTCGACTTTGCAATCTTCGGCCTGGGTTGCTTTTGGGGTGCGGAACGTCGCTTCTGGCAGCGTGAAGGCGTAGTCAGCACCGTGGTGGGGTATGCCGGTGGTTTCACGCCGAACCCGACCTATGAAGAAGTCTGCTCGGGCCTGACCGGGCACAGCGAAGTCGTGCTCGTGGTCTACGAGCCGGAAAAAGTTAGCTACGACGAGCTACTGAAGATGTTCTGGGAACTGCACAACCCGACCCAGGGCATGCGCCAGGGCAACGACATCGGCACGCAGTATCGCTCGGTGATCTACGCCACCCACCCAGACCAACTGGCAGCCGCCAAGCGCAGCGCGCAGGTGTTCCAGGCCGAACTGACCAAGGCCGGCAAAGGCACCATCACCACCGAAATCGACGAAGCCCCGACGGTCTACTTCGCCGAGGCGTATCACCAGCAGTACCTGGCCAAGAACCCTGAAGGCTACTGCGGGATTGGCGGTACAGGCGTGACCTGCCCGATCTGATTTTTCAGACCCTAAAAGCATCGCGGGCAAGCCCGCTCCCACAGGATCTATGTCTGACCCCTCTCTCGTGATTGACATAAACCCTGTGGGAGCGGGCTTGCCCGCGAAGGCGTACGATCAGACGCCCTCAATCCATCTGATCAACCATCAACTCTCGGCAATCAACCAATCCATCTGCCACCCACCCTGGGTCTGCCCAAGCTTCTTGGACAACCACGGCAGCAACTCACGCAATTCCTCTTCCAGCCCCCACGGCGGATTGGCAATCGCCAACCCCGAGCCATTCAGGCTGTTCGGCGTATCCAGCGGATGCACCAGCAACTCCACCCGCAACAACTTCGGCGCGCCGGTTCCCGCCAGATCCTGATAAAAGCGCCGCAACAGGCGCTGGTCCTTCACCGGATACCAGATCGCCGCCACGGTCTGGCGCATCCGACCAATCGCCTCTTTCAACGACGCCGCGCAACGCTGCATCTCATCGAGCTGCTCGAACGGCGGATCAATCAACATCACCGCGCGTTTCTCCGGCACCGGCAACATCGCCCGCGGCACGTGCCAGCCTTCGCCCAGATGCACCTTTACCCGACGATCGCCCTTCATGTTGTCCTTGAGCAACACACCATCTTCGGGGTGTTTCTCGTTCAGCAACACCCGATCCTGCGGACGGGTCAGGCGCCGCGCCAACTCCGGCGACCCCGGGTAATAGCGCAACTGGCCATCCGGGTTCATCTCGTGCAGGACCTGCATGTAATCAGCCGTCAGGATCGGCAGATCCGGCTGATCCCACAAACGCGCAATGCCTTCCAGGTACTCGCCGGTACGGCTGGCCTGATCGCCTTGAAGGTCGTACAGACCAATGCCGGCGTGAGTGTCGAGATAGGCAAACGGCTGCTCCTTGCGCGACATCAAGGCGATGAGGCGGGTCAAGGTCAGGTGTTTGAACACATCGGCGTGATTGCCGGCATGGAAGGCGTGGCGATAATTCATGGCTGCTCCTGCGAAGGGCGGCAAGTTTACCTTGTACGGGGCTGGACGTCAGGGGTTCGCAGCCGAGCGGGACTTTAAGGAAACGTCCGGCGGTCTCGCCCGGACATTTCGCCGCCCCTTCTCTGCGGGCCACGGCTGGCAAGCCACCCCCAATGGATCAATCCAGCCCGTCGGATTCGGCGTACCGGTACGGGTTCAAACCACTCGCCAGGTTGCCCGGGTTGGGCGTCAGGTAGCGTCCGGTATCCGGGTTGTAGTAACGATGCCGACTGTAATGCAGGCCGCTCTCGGCATCGAAGTACTGCCCCTGGAAACGCAAGGGCTGGTCGAACCGATCTACCCCTGCCAACGCCAGGTGGGTGATTTTGCCGAAGGCGTCGTACCTGGCCGACCAGATAATCTCACCGGCGCAACTCGTCAGTTCCTGCGGCGTCCCGAGGTGATCAAGCTGGTAGTAAAACGCGCAGGTCTGGTACGGACCTTTGCCGTCAAGCAAGGCCAGCGGGCGGAAGCTGCCGGGTTCGTAAAGGTAGCTACGGTAATGATTCTGGCTACATTCGGCGACGAGGTGGTCACCCTGCCAGAAGAACTCGGTGGTGTTGCCGTCGACGGTTTTGCCGATGCGACGACCGAAGGCATCGTAGCGGTAGCTGGCGCTACGGCCATCCGGGAGTGTGATGCCGATCAGCCGGTGCTGGCAGTCGTAACGGTATTCGGTGACGATTTTTTGCCCGATGCCGCGACGTTCGCGGATGAGGTTACCGAAGGTGTCATAGTCATAATGGCGATCGCCATGCATGAGCAAGCGGTTGCCTTTGACGGTGGCCGGACCTTGACGATCCTGGATCAGAAGGTTATCGGCAGGGTCATGGACGAAGCGTTGCGCCGGGTCGCCTCGGGTGTGGCGCACCCGGGTCAGACGATTACGCGCGTCGTAATAAAAGCTGCGTTGCCCATGACGGCTGTCGGCGATCGAGGCGAGGTTACCGTTAACGGTGTAGCAGTAATGACGCATGTACAGGGGGCGGGCTGGCCGGTTGATCGCGTGGGCTTGCAACCGACCCTGCTCATCGTAGTGGTATTGACTGCTTAGCTGACCTTGCTGGCGTTGCTGTTCACGGCCAAAGACGAATTCGTGGGTGGTGAGCCGTGCGCCGTTGAGGTCGATGGCTGTCAGCGCACCGCCCTTGGCGTGTTGGTAATCGATTTGGCTGTTGCCAGGCAGGCGCAGGTGATTGAGCTGGCCGCAGGCGTCGTAGCCATAGCGTAGTGTGTCCCGGCCTTGGCGCTCGGTGATCAGGCGGCCCTGCTGGTCGTACTCCAGCTCAAGCGAATGAGCCTGACCGTCATCGACGCGGACCAGTCGGCCGAGGTGATCGTAGCGATATTCGACCGTATTGCCGTCGGGCAAGGTCTTGACCAGCAACTGCCCTGCTGCGCTGCGTTGATAGCGGGTGATCAGTTGCAAGCCCCCATCGCCGAACTCGGTTTTTTCCAACAGGTGGCCATTGGGGTCGTAGAGGTACGTGGTGCGACGACCGTCGAAGCCGGTTTCCTGGCGGATCAGACCGCTGGGCGTGTACTCCAGCCGATACTGTTCGCCCGATTCGTTTTCGATTGCCGTGAGCAAACGCTGCGCGTTGTCGTAGCGATAACACTGCTGCGTACCGTCGGGATTGATCCGGCGACTGATGAGCTGGCCATCGTCGGCGTATTCGTAGCGCGTGACGTGGCCGAGCTCATCGCGTTCGGCGCTGATCCTGCCATCGGCGTCATAGCTGAACTCACGACTGGCGCCGTTGGCAAGCGTCGTCTGAATCAGACGGCCGTCGGCGTCCCACTGGTACCGGGTGACGGCACCATGCTCATCCTGCCGACTTACCTGCCGCCCCAACGCATCGTAGGTAAAACGCCGCTGACCGCCGTCCGGCAGCGTTTCTTCAACCAATTGGGCCGGCCCCTTCCAGACGAACACATGCTGGCTGTTGTCCGGGTAGCGGATCGACAGCAATCGACCATTTTCATCATAGCGATAGTCGCTGCCAGGGCTGTCGAGCTCGGTAGCATCGGTGAGGTCGAGGCTGTCGACCGCTGACGTGAAAGGCAGTTGATTAGCAGGAACGAACATCCGATGTGTCTCTGCAGAGTGAAGACGAGCGATTCTGCATGAGCGATAACGGATGTTGAGGAGCCACCAGGAAATTCAGATTTGTCCTGCTTTTTTAGGGCGCCCTCCTACAACAATCGGGACAAATGACTACTGACATTGCCCTGAGCCAATAAAAAACGGCCCGCCTCCAACAGGAAGCGGGCCGTTTTTCTTGTTTCTGAACGGTATGAGCCTCAGCTCATTCCGATCACTTGTTCAGGCGGAAATCTGCCTCGGCCGCAGCAAAGCGCTGCAGCATGCCGGCAGTCGGCGCGCCCAGTTTGCTGACGATGTAGATCGCCAGGCTGGCGAAGATGAAGCCCGGGATGATTTCGTACAGACCCAGCAGCTCGAAGTGTTTCCACACGATCACGGTGATCGCGCCGACCAGGATACCGGCCAGTGCGCCGTTGCGGGTCATGTCTTTCCAGATCACAGAGATCAGGACGACAGGGCCGAACGCCGCACCGAAACCAGCCCAGGCGTAGCTGACCAGACCCAGTACGCGGTTTTCCGGATTTGCCGCCATCGCGATGGCGATCAGGGCAACCAGCAGCACCATGGCGCGACCGACCCAGACCAGTTCAACCTGGGAAGCGCTTTTACGCAGGAAGGTCTTGTAGAAGTCTTCGGTCAGGGCGCTCGAGCACACCAGCAATTGACAGCTCAGGGTGCTCATTACTGCCGCCAGAATGGCCGACAGCAAGATACCGGCAATCCATGGGTTGAACAGGATTTTCGCCAGTTCGATGAACACACGTTCGTGGTTTTCGGTCACAGGACCGGCCAGGTCAGGGTTCGCCGAGAAGTAAGCAATACCAAAAAAGCCTACCGCCACGGTGCCGCCCAGGCACAGGATCATCCAGGTCATGGAGATGCGGCGAGCTTTGGCAATCGACTTCACCGAATCCGCCGCCATGAAGCGCGCCAGGATGTGCGGCTGGCCGAAGTAGCCCAGGCCCCAGCCCATCAGCGAGATGATGCCGATGAAGGTGGTGTTTTTCAGCATGTCGAAGTTGCTTGGGTCTTGCGCTTCGATGGCCAGGAACGTGGTGTCGATGCCACCGGTGGCCAGCAGCACGATGATCGGCGTCAGCAACAGGGCGAAGATCATCAGCGTGGCTTGTACGGTGTCAGTCCAGCTGACAGCCAGGAAACCACCGACAAAGGTGTAGGCGATCGTCGCCGCAGCACCGGCCCACAACGCCGTCTCGTAGGACATGCCGAAGGTGCTTTCGAACAGACGGGCACCGGCCACGATGCCGGAGGCGCAGTAGATGGTGAAGAACACCAGGATCACGACCGCGGAGATGATCCGCAGCAAGCCGCTTTTGTCTTCAAAACGGCTGGAGAAGTAATCCGGCAGGGTCAGTGCGTCGCCGTTGTGCTCGGTCTGCACTCGCAGACGACCGGCAACGAACAGCCAGTTCAGGTAAGCACCGACGATCAGCCCGATGGCGATCCAGCTTTCGGAAAGGCCGGACATGTAAATGGCGCCCGGCAGGCCCATCAACAACCAGCCGCTCATGTCGGAGGCGCCGGCGGACAATGCCGTCACGACACTGCCCAGGCTACGACCGCCCAGAATGTAGTCAGAAAGGTTGTTGGTGGAGCGATAGGCCATGAAGCCGATCAGCACCATTGCTGCAATGTAGATCACGAACGTGATCAGGGTTGGATTGCTAACGCTCATTAAGTTACGCCCTGGCTTTGTTTTTATGTAGCGGCGGCTGGTGAACCGCACGCAAACGACGACGTTCGACAGACGATTCTGGATCCCGCGCATTTATGACTGATGTTTCCCCAGGAAAGCCATCAGCCGGCACACCTGACTTTTATGCCCGGTTGCACCTTGGGCGCGAATGCTATTCAACAAAGCAAATAAGGTGCAACCAGTTTTTCCCGAATAAGTTGCACCCAGTCGGATTTATCGACAAATGCCCTATTTTTGCGCCCTTTTAGGGCAGTCAATGCTCATTACCAGATGTAAAAGCGTCCAACAGTAACCATACGAACGTACCGGCATTTATTTCCTGACGAGCTGCATGCCCTTCCGAGAAAAAAAGGGTTGCACCCGGTTGCACCTCGCCAGTTGCGCAGCTAATCTTGCGCCAGCTGATGCCACGCGGTCGTGGCAAACATGAGGATAAAAATATGGCGACCACTACCCTTGGGGTCAAACTTGACGACCCGACCCGCGAGCGCCTCAAGGCCGCCGCGACCTCGATTGATCGCACGCCGCACTGGCTGATCAAGCAGGCAATTTTCAATTACCTGGAAAAACTCGAGGGTGGTGCAACCCTGTCCGAGCTGAGCGGATTGAACGGCAAGGAAGTCGACGAAGCGGGCGAGATCCACGTCGATCACGCGCACCAGTGCTTCCTGGAGTTCGCCGAAAGCATCCTGCCGCAATCGGTGCTGCGCGCTTCGATCACCGCCGCCTACCGTCGCCCGGAACCGGAAGTGGTGCCGATGCTGATCGAACAGGCTCGCCTGCCGGCTGCGATGGCCGAAGCCACCCACAAACTCGCCGCCTCGATTGCCGAAAAACTGCGCAATCAGAAGAGCGCTGGCGGCCGTGCCGGTATCGTTCAGGGCTTGTTGCAGGAGTTTTCCCTGTCGTCCCAGGAAGGCGTGGCACTGATGTGCCTGGCCGAAGCGCTGCTGCGTATCCCGGACAAAGGCACCCGCGACGCACTGATTCGCGACAAGATCAGCACCGGCAACTGGCACCCGCACCTGGGCAATAGCCCGTCGCTGTTCGTCAACGCCGCCACCTGGGGCTTGCTGCTGACCGGCAAACTGGTCGCCACCCACAATGAAGCCGGCCTGACTTCGTCCTTGAGCCGCATCATCGGCAAGAGCGGCGAGCCGATGATCCGCAAGGGCGTCGACATGGCCATGCGCCTGATGGGCGAGCAGTTCGTGACCGGCGAAACCATCGCCGAAGCCCTGGCCAACGCCAGCAAGTTCGAAGCCAAAGGCTTCCGCTATTCCTACGACATGCTGGGTGAAGCCGCACTCACCGAGCACGACGCCCAGAAATACCTGGCCTCGTACGAACAAGCCATCCATTCGATCGGCAAAGCGTCCCACGGTCGTGGGATTTATGAAGGCCCGGGCATTTCCATCAAGCTGTCGGCACTGCACCCGCGTTACAGCCGTGCGCAGTACGAGCGCGTGATGGAGGAGCTGTATCCGCGCCTGCTGTCGCTGACGCTGTTGGCCAAGCAGTACGACATCGGCCTGAACATCGACGCCGAAGAAGCCGACCGCCTCGAACTCTCCCTGGATCTGCTGGAGCGCCTGTGCTTCGAGCCGCAACTGACCGGCTGGAACGGCATCGGTTTCGTGATCCAGGCGTACCAGAAACGTTGCCCGTACGTGATCGACTACGTGATAGACCTGGCTCGCCGCAGCCGTCATCGCCTGATGATCCGCCTGGTGAAAGGCGCGTACTGGGACAGCGAAATCAAGCGCGCCCAGGTCGAAGGCCTGGAAGGCTATCCGGTCTACACCCGCAAGGTGTACACCGACGTGTCCTACATCGCCTGTGCACGCAAATTGCTGTCGGTACCGGAAGTCATCTACCCGCAGTTCGCTACGCACAACGCCCACACCCTGTCGGCCATTTACCACATTGCCGGTCAGAACTATTACCCCGGTCAGTACGAGTTCCAGTGCCTGCACGGCATGGGTGAACCGCTGTACGAACAGGTTGTAGGCAAGGTTTCCGAAGGCAAGCTGAACCGTCCTTGCCGCGTGTACGCTCCAGTCGGCACCCACGAAACACTGTTGGCGTACCTGGTCCGTCGCCTGCTGGAAAACGGCGCAAACACCTCGTTCGTGAACCGTATCGCCGACCAGTCCATCTCGATTCAGGAGCTGGTGGCCGATCCAGTGGCCAGCATCGAGCAGATGGCGACGCTGGAAGGCGGCTTCGGCCTGCCGCACCCGCGTATCCCGCTGCCGCGTGATCTTTATGGTGCCGAGCGCGCCAACTCCAGCGGCATCGACATGGCCAACGAACATCGTTTGGCTTCGCTGTCCTGCGCCCTGCTGGCCACCGCTCATAACAACTGGAAAGCCGCGCCGATGCTCGGTTGCGTCTCCAGCATTGAAACCCCTGCGCCGGTGCTGAACCCGTCCGATCTGCGTGACGTAGTCGGCCATGTGCAGGAAGCCACCGTCGACGACGTCGACAACGCGATCCAGTGCGCCCTGAATGCTGCGCCAATCTGGCAGGCCACCCCGCCCGCAGAACGCGCTGCGATCCTGGAACGTGCCGCCGATTTGATGGAAGGCGAGATTCAGCCGCTGATGGGCCTGCTGGCGCGCGAAGCCGGCAAGACCTTCGCCAACGCCATCGCCGAAGTGCGCGAAGCCGTGGACTTCCTGCGTTATTACGCGGTGCAGGCACGCAACGATTTCAGCAACGACGCCCACCGCCCGTTGGGTCCGGTGGTCTGCATCAGCCCGTGGAACTTCCCGCTGGCGATTTTCAGCGGCCAGGTGGCTGCGGCATTGGCTGCCGGTAACCCGGTGCTGGCCAAGCCTGCGGAACAAACCCCGCTGGTGGCGGCCCAAGCCGTGCGTTTGCTGCTCGAAGCCGGGATTCCGCAAGGCGTGCTGCAACTGCTGCCGGGCCGTGGCGAAACCGTTGGCGCTCGCCTGGTCGGTGACGATCGCGTTAAAGGCGTGATGTTTACCGGTTCGACCGAAGTCGCTCGCTTGCTGCAACGCAACGTCGCCGGTCGTCTGGATGCTCAGGGCCGCCCGATTCCGCTGATCGCCGAAACCGGTGGCCAGAACGCGATGATCGTCGACTCCTCAGCACTGACCGAACAGGTTGTGATCGACGTGGTGTCGTCGGCCTTCGACAGCGCCGGTCAACGTTGCTCGGCGCTGCGCGTACTGTGCCTGCAGGAAGATTCCGCTGACCGTGTGATCGAAATGCTCAAGGGCGCCATGGCTGAATGCCGTCTCGGCAACCCGGAGCGCTTGTCCGTGGACATCGGCCCGGTGATCGATGCCGAAGCCAAGGCAGGCATCGACAAGCACATCCAGGCCATGCGCGACAAAGGTCGCAGCGTGTACCAGGTGGCCATCGCCAATACCGAAGAAGTCAAACGCGGCACCTTCGTGATGCCAACCTTGATCGAACTGGAAAGCTTCGACGAGCTGCAACGGGAGATCTTCGGTCCGGTGCTGCACGTGGTTCGCTACAAGCGCAAAGACATCGACCAGCTGATCGCTCAAATCAATGCTTCCGGCTATGGCCTGACGCTGGGCGTGCACACCCGTATCGACGAGACCATCGCCAAGGTGATCGACAACGTCAACGCCGGTAACGTCTATGTGAACCGCAACATTGTGGGTGCCGTGGTGGGCGTGCAACCGTTCGGCGGCGAAGGTTTGTCGGGGACTGGCCCGAAAGCCGGTGGTCCGCTGTACCTGTACCGTCTGCTGTCGACGCGTCCTACCGATGCAATCGAACAATCCTTCGCTCGTGGCGACGCCATCACTGCGCCGGATGTTCGTCTGCGCGATGCCATGAGCAAACCGCTGTCGGCCCTGAAGGCTTGGGCCGACAGTAACAAGTTCGCTGACCTGAGCACCCTGTGCGTGCAGTTCGCGGCGCAATCGCAAAGCGGGATCACCCGTGTTCTGGCGGGCCCGACCGGCGAGCGCAACAGCTATGCGATCCTGCCACGCGAACACGTGCTGTGCCTGGCGGAAGTCGAAGGCGATCTGCTGACCCAACTGGCAGCGGTGTTGGCGGTGGGCGGTTCGGCGGTATGGCCGGAAGCTGACTTGACCAAGGCCTTGTTTGCACGCCTGCCCAAGGAAATTCAGGCACGGATCAAGCTGGTGGCTGACTGGAACAAGGACGAAGTGGTGTTTGATGCGGTTCTGCATCATGGCCATTCCGATCAGTTGCGTGCGGTGTGCCAGCAAGTGGCCAAGCGTGCCGGTGCGATCGTTGGGGTTCATGGTTTGTCGCAAGGCGAGACCAACATTGCGTTGGAGCGGCTGGTGATTGAGCGGGCGTTGAGCGTTAACACGGCTGCGGCAGGTGGTAATGCGAGCTTGATGACGATCGGCTAAACCGTAACAAGACCGGGCGCCCGCAATGGCAGCCCGGTTCGCAAAACCCCCTGTGGGAGCGAGCTTGCTCGCGATGACGGCAGCACATCCAACATAGATGTGACTGACACACCGCCATCGCGAGCAAGCTCGCTCCCACAGTTGTTTTGTGGCGTCTGCTAAGTCGTCGCCCTGCTCCACCATCACGCTCATCAATCATCCTGTTCACCCCGCCCTCCCCACGCCTAGACTCGGCCCATTCCAAAAAAAGGTAGGCCGCCATGTCCGAGACGTTGCTCAGTTCCCGCAATCTGGCTTTCGAGCTGTATGAAGTCCTCGATGCCGAGGGCCTGACCCAGCGTGTGCGTTTCGCCGAGCACAATCGCGAGACGTTCGACGCCGCCATCGGCACTGCCCGCCACATCGCCGAAAAGTTCTTTGCCCCGCATAACCGCAAGGGTGACGAGAACGAGCCGCGCTACGAAGACGGTCAGGCGATTCTGATTCCGGAGGTGAAACCGGCGGTGGATGCTTTTCTCGAAGCCGGCTTCCTCAATGCGGCGCGCAGTTTCGATGCGGGCGGCATGCAGCTCCCTACCCTGTTGTCCCAGGCCTGTTTCGCGCACTTTCAATCGGCGAACGCGGCATCGACCTCATACCCATTCCTGACCATGGGCGCAGCCAACCTGATTGAAAGTTTCGGCACCGATGAGCAGAAGCAGCGCTTCTTGCAGCCGATGATCGACGGCCGCTTCTTCGGCACCATGGCCCTGACCGAACCCCATGCCGGCTCGTCGTTGTCGGATATTCGTACACGTGCCGAGCCGGCGTCCGACGGCACCTATCGACTCAAGGGCAACAAGATCTTCATCTCCGGTGGCGATCACCCGCTGTCGGAAAACATCGTGCACATGGTCCTGGCCAAGTTGCCGGATGCACCGGCCGGCGTGAAGGGAATCTCTCTGTTTATCGTACCCAAGTTTTTGGTCAACGATGACGGCAGCCTGGGCAAACGCAACGACGTGCTGCTGGCCGGGCTGTTCCACAAGATGGGCTGGCGCGGCACGACCTCCACCGCGCTGAACTTCGGCGACAACGGCGAGTGCGTCGGCTACCTGGTGGGCAAGCCGCACCACGGTCTGAGCTACATGTTCCAGATGATGAACGAGGCGCGGATCGGCGTCGGCATGGGCGCGGTAATGCTGGGTTATGCCGGTTATCTGTACTCGCTGGAATACGCCCGCGAGCGTCCGCAAGGTCGCGTTCCGGACAGCAAAGACCCGAACACCTCACCGGTGGCGATCATTCAGCACGCCGACGTCAAACGCATGCTGCTGACCCAGAAAGCTTACGTAGAAGGCTCGTTCGATCTCGGGTTGTATGCGGCGCGGCTGTTCGATGACACAACGACCCTTGAGACTGAAACCGAGCGCAAACAGGCTCACGAACTGCTGGATTTGCTAACCCCTATCGTCAAATCCTGGCCGTCGGAGTTTTGTCTGAAGGCCAACGAACTGGCGATCCAGATTCTTGGCGGTCACGGTTACACCCGTGAATATCCGGTGGAGCAGTATTACCGCGACAACCGCCTGAATCCGATCCATGAGGGCACTCACGGCATTCAGTCGCTGGACTTGCTGGGGCGCAAACTGGCGCAGAACGGTGGTGCGGGGCTCAAGCAATTGATCCGCCTGATCGCCGACACGGCCGAACGCGCCCAGGCATACCCATCGTTAACTGCACTGCGTGAGCCATTGGAGCAACTGGTGGCACGCCTGCAAACCGTGACCATCGGCCTGCTGACGGATCTCGGCCAGGGCAAGGTCAACAGCAGCCTGGCGAACTCGGCGCTGTACCTGAAAGTGTTCGGGCACACGGTGATTGGCTGGCGCTGGCTGGAACAGGCGATTCGCGCCGAGGAAGGACTGGCCAAAGGCAATGCGGCAGATGTGAACTTCTATAAAGGCAAGCTGCAAGCGGCGCGGTATTTCCTGACGTGGGAAGTGCCGGGTTGCCACCATGAGCTGGCGATTCTCGAGGCGCGGGATGATGTGTGTCTGGCGATGCAGGATGAGTGGTTTTAGCCAGAGCCTTGCGGTGCAGCTGAAATCCATTCGCGGGCAAGCCCGCTCCCACAGGGTTTGCGGTGAACACAGGATTGTGGTTCACGCCAACCCTGTGGGAGCGGGCTTGCCCGCGATGGCGTCAGTCCAGACACCGCCTGATTCAACTCAGTGCGCAAAACCGATCAGGCCTGATTGATCGTCTTGGAGATCACTTCAACCGTGGCGCTGACTTGCTCTTGGTAACGGTCGAGTTCCTGCTGGTGCTGTTTCTTCATTTCAATCTGCTGGGAGCACAGATTCATTGCGGCCAGTACCAACAAGCGGTCACCGATCAGTGTCGGGTATTTCTTTTTAGTGTCGGCCAGAGCGGCCTTCAACATCAGCGCGGCGTCCAGCAGGGTTTGCTCTTCCCCGGCCGGCGCCCTGATCGAATAGTCCTCCCCCAGGATCGAGACGACTTTTACCCCTGCGGCGCCGTGATTCATGCGCTGACAGGGCCGGCGCTGACGCGCTCAACCAAAGCCTGGATGCGGGCCGTGGTGGCGCCTTGTTTCTCTTCCTGTTCCATCAGGGTCAACTGCAGGCTTTCGTTTTCGTCCTTGGACTGGGCCAGTTCTGCGCTCAGGGACTGGTTGGTGGCAAGCAGGGTCTGGTTCTGTTGCACCAGATCGCTGACCAGCTGTTCCAATTGGCTTAGGGATGATTCCAACATTTTGATTTTCCAGGCATTTTCAAAGGGCGCGTACGATAAAGAAAAGTCACCACGGATGCCAGGGTTATCCGGGCGCAAGGCCTTGATTTTGCTGGCGGACGACCTTTCTTGCGAATTGTAGAGACTCTGATTGGCCAATCTGGTTCCTGCACTTCGTCGCCGAGACAGTTGTACGATAAAAACGCCGGAACGCCTAGAGCCTCTCCTGCCGCAAAAGCTTTTTGACAGCATCACATTTCAACAGGTTAGAATCGCTGGCACGCAGACTGCATGGTCAGTTTGTGCCCGCCTTTCAGCTTTCTGGAGTACTGCCTTTGAATGCGTCCACCATCAACAGCCTGTTCTTGATCGGCGCGTTGCTGGTAGGTGCGAGCATTCTGGTGAGTTCACTTTCATCGCGCCTCGGCATCCCGATTCTGGTGATTATCCTGGCGGTGGGCATGGCGGCCGGCGTCGATGGCGGCGGCATCATCTTTGATAACTATCCAACGGCGTATCTGGTGGGCAACCTCGCGTTGGCTGTGATCCTGCTCGATGGCGGTTTGCGCACTCGGGTATCCAGTTTCCGGGTGGCGTTATGGCCCGCGCTGTCCCTGGCCACGGTCGGGGTGTTGATTACCACGGGGCTGACCGGCATGGCCGCCGCCTGGCTGTTCGATCTGAACCTGATTCAGGGCCTGCTGATCGGCGCCATCGTCGGCTCCACCGATGCTGCAGCGGTGTTCTCCCTGCTGGGAGGCAAAGGCCTGAACGAACGGGTGACCGCCAGCCTCGAGATCGAGTCCGGCAGCAACGACCCGATGGCCGTGTTCCTGACCGTGACCCTGATCGACATGCTCGCCAGCGGCGAGACCGGGCTGCACTGGAGCCTGCTCGGGCATCTGGTGCGCGAGTTCGGTATCGGGGGCGTGATCGGGTTGGGCGGCGGCTGGGTCATGCTGCAACTGGTCAATCGCATCAATCTGGCCAACGGTCTCTACCCGATCCTGGTGATTGCCGGCGGCCTGGTGGTCTTCGCCCTGACCAACGCCCTGCACGGCAGCGGCTTCCTCGCGGTGTACCTGTGCGGCCTGGTGATCGGCAACCGCCCGGTGCGCAGCCGCCATGGCATCCTGCATATGCTCGACGGCATGGCCTGGCTGGCCCAGATCGGAATGTTCCTGGTGCTGGGCCTTTTGGTGACGCCCCACGACTTGTTGCCGATCGCCTTGCCCGCCCTGGGCCTGGCGCTGTGGATGATTCTGTTTGCCCGGCCGTTGTCGGTCGTGGTCGGTCTGTTGCCGTTCAAGGCGTTCCATGGCCGCGAAAAAGCGTTCATCTCCTGGGTAGGTTTGCGTGGCGCGGTCCCGATCATTCTGGCGGTGTTCCCGCTGATGGCGGGCCTGCCGAACGCCCAGCTTTACTTCAACCTCGCCTTCTTTATCGTGCTGGTGTCGCTGCTGGTGCAAGGCACCAGCCTGCCCTGGGTGGCGAAACTTTTGAAAGTGACCGTCCCGCCTGAGCCCTTGCCGATTTCCCGATCAGCCCTGGAAGTCCACGTCACCAGCGAGTGGGAACTGTTCGTTTATCGCCTCGGTGCCGAAAAATGGTGCATCGGCTCGCCCCTTCGCGAACTGAAAATGCCCGAAGGTACGCGGATCGCGGCACTGTTTCGGGGGCAGCAACTGCTCCATCCGTCGGGTAGTACAGTGCTCGAAGTCGATGATTTGCTCTGTGTCATCGGTCATGAGCACAATCTTCCGGCCCTCGGAAAACTCTTCAGTCAGGCGCCGCAACGGGGCCTCGATCTGCGCTTTTTTGGCGACTTCGTACTTGAAGGAGACGCCCAGCTGGCTGCGGTTGCGGCCCTGTACGGGTTGAAAGTCGAAGGCATCGATCCGGACATGACCCTGGCCAGTTTCATTGCCCATAAAGTGGGGGGTGCGCCAGTCGTCGGTGACCAGGTGGAGTGGAACAACACCATCTGGACCGTCGCGGTCATGGAAGGGAACAAGATCGGCAAAGTGGGCGTCAGATTCCCCGAAGGAAGTCGCCCGGGTCCCGGACTCTTCCTCTAAACTCCATTCTTCGCCTTGTTTTCGATCGGTCTCTATGTCAACCCTGCGCACTTTTTTCGTCATGGCCCTGCTGGGCTTGAGCCTTTCTGTCGGTACGTTGCAAGCGGCCGAGCCGCCGTCCAGCGAAGCCGTGCAGGCCAACCTGGACAAGATCGCCGAGCGCAAACTGCCGGAGGCCGATCAAAAAGCCCTGCAGAGCATTCTGCAAAGCACGCTGACACAGCTCACCAACAAGCGTGATTACGAACAGAAGCTGGTTGAGCTCAAGCAACAACTGGCCACCGCGCCAAAGCAGAACATCGAGAATCAGCGTGAACTGACTCGCCTCAAGGCCACCAGCGTGGTGCCGGTGGCGCAGCGCTATGCCAAAGAGTCGATTCAGCAGCTAGAGCAGTTGCTGACCGAGCGCTCGACCCAGCAAAGCGATCTGCAAAAAGCCCTGGCCGACGCCAACAGCCTGGTCATTACCGCCCAAACCCGCCCCGAGCGCGCCCAGGCGGAAATTTCTGCCAGCCAGACACGCATCCAGCAGATCAACAACATCCTCAAGGCCGGCAAAGACAACGGCAAGACCCTGAGCGGCGAACAGCGCGACCAGCTCAATGCCGAACTTGCGGCGCTCAATTCCCTGATTCCCCTGCGTCGCCAGGAACTGGCCGGCAACAGTCAGCTGCAGGATCTGGGCAACAGCCAGCATGATTTGCTCTCGGAGAAATCCGACCGTCTGGAACGCGAAATCCAGGAACTGCAAAACCTGATCAGCCAGAAACGCCTGGCCCAGTCCCAGGAGACGGTGACCCAGCAGTCCATCGAAGCGCAGAAATCCGGGGGCAGCGTGCTGCTGGCCACCGAAAGTGCGGCCAACCTGAAACTCTCGGACTACCTGCTCAAAAGCACCGACCGCCTCAACGAAGTCACCCAACAGAACCTGCAGACCAAACAGCAGCTGGACAACGTGACCCAGAGCGATTCGGCCCTGGAGGAGCAAATCAACGTGCTCAAGGGCAGCCTGCTGCTCTCCAAGATTCTCTATAAGCAGAAACAGGGCCTGCCGCACCTCAAGGTCGACCGCGACCTGGCCGACCAGATCGCCGACATTCGCCTGTATCAGTTCGAAGTCAGCCAGCAGCGGGAACTGCTGAGCAACCCGGCAACGTACGTCGATAACCTGCTGGCGGCCCAGCCGCCCGAGCAAGTGACGCCGCAGCTGCGCAAGAGCCTGATGGAACTGGCCCTCACTCGCGCCGACCTGCTGGAGCGGCTGAACCGCGAACTGAGCGCGGTGCTCAACGAATCCATCACCCTGCAGCTCAATCAGAAGCAACTGCTCAGCACCGCGCAAAGTCTCAGGGCTACGCTGGACGAGCAGATGTTCTGGATTCCCAGCAACAAGCCGTTGGACTTTGAGTGGATGCACGGCGTGCCGGAACGCCTGCAGCGCCAGGTCACCACCCTGCCGTGGGCCTCGAGCCTGAGCGAACTGACCGACGGCCTGACCCAGCGGCCGCTGCTGTTCCTGCCGCTGGCGCTGCTGATCGGAGCGTTGCTGTGGCGGCGTACGAGCCTGTACGCCCGTCTGAACAAGGTTCACCAGGACATCGGCCACTTCAAGCGCGACAGCCAGTGGCACACCCCTCAAGCGATCCTGATCAATATTCTGCTGGCGATGCCGGTCGCCCTGGGCCTGGCCTTGTGCGGCCTGGCCTTGCAGATCGACGCGCGCGGGCAGAACGCCAACATGGGCGCGGCGCTGCTGCAGATGGCCCAGGCCTGGCTGGTGTTCTACACCGCCTACCGGATCCTCGCACCCGGCGGCGTGGCCGAATTGCATTTCCGCTGGGAAAAGCCCCAGGTCGAATTCCTCCAGGGCTGGATTCGCCGACTCGGGCTGGTGGTGATGGCCCTGGTCGCGGTGGTGGCCGTCGCCGAACTGCAACCGGCGGCGCTGGCTGACGACGTGCTTGGCATGCCGGTGGTACTGACTTGCTACGCCCTGATGACCTGGTTGCTCAGCCGCCTGCTGATCAGCAGCCCGACCCACGAAAACGCCTCGCTGTTCCGCAAGGCCGTGGCCATCCTGTTCACCGCCCTGCCGATCGCATTGTTCGTGGCGGTGTGCTTCGGCTACTACTACACCGCACTGAAACTCAGCGACCGATTGATCAATACCCTTTACCTGCTGATGTTCTGGCTGGTGATCGAAGCCACCTTCGTCCGCGGTCTCAGCGTTGCAGCCCGACGCCTGGCTTATCAGCGCGCTCTGGCCAAACGCCAGGCCGCCAAAGAGGCAGGTGACGGCGAAGCAGTGATCGAAGAGCCGACCCTGGACATCGAGAAGGTCAACGAGCAGTCCCTGCGCCTGATCCGTCTGGCGCTGCTCGGCGGGTTCATGGCGGCACTGTACTGGGTCTGGTCCGACCTGATCTCGGTGTTCTCGTACCTGGACAACATCACCCTGTACGAATACACCAGCGGCACCGGCGCCAACATGAGCATGGTGCCGATCAGCATCGGCGACATGCTCGGCGCACTGATCATTATCGGCATCACCTTTGCGCTTGCACGCAACCTGCCGGGTTTGCTGGAAGTGTTTGTGCTGTCGAAGCTGAACCTGGCTCAGGGCAGTGCCTATGCAACAACGACATTGTTGTCGTACGTGATCGCCGGTGTCGGTTTCGTCTCGACCTTGTCCACCCTCGGCGTGAGCTGGGACAAGTTGCAATGGCTGGTGGCAGCACTCTCGGTGGGCCTGGGTTTCGGCATGCAGGAGATCTTCGCCAACTTCATCTCCGGGATCATGATCCTGTTCGAACGCCCGGTGCGAATCGGCGACACCATCACCATCGGCAACCTGTCGGGCACGGTGAGCAAGATTCGGATCCGGGCGACGACCATCACCGACTTCGACCGCAAGGACATCATCGTCCCGAACAAGACGTTCATCACCGGGCAATTGATCAACTGGTCCCTGACCGACACCATCACTCGAGTAACCCTCAAGCTCGGCGTCGATTACGGTTCGGACCTGGATCTGGTCAAGGAATTGCTGCTCAAGGCCGCGCGGGAAAACCCGCGGGTCCTCAAAGAACCTGAACCCCATGTGTACTTCCTGAACTTCGGCGAAAGCACCCTCGACCACGAGCTGCGCATGCATGTGCGCGACCTCGGTGACCGCAACCCGGTGCTCGACGAGGTCAACCGCTTCATCAACCGCGAATTCAAGAAGCAGCACATCAACATTTCGTTCCGGCAGATGGAGGTTTACCTCAAGAACATCCAGGGTCAGGAATACAGGATGGTGCCGGTCGATCCGGAAGCCAAGACCATTGTGCCCAAGGTAGAAGATCAAGTGCCTCAAGCGCCGCCGGCCGCCAAGCTCGACTAACCGGCCTATCCCTAGCAGAATGCTCGGACATTCTGCTGGAGAAGGCCCTTGAAAGCCCTCGACGAACTGACCTTCGATAACCGCTTCGCCCGCCTGGGCGATACGTTTTCCGCCCATGTGCTGCCCGAGCCCATCAACAATCCGCGCCTGGTGGTGGCCAGCCCCGCCGCCATGGCCCTGCTCGACCTCGACCCGGCCGAGGCCGAAACCCCGGAGTTCGCCGAGCTGTTCAGCGGCCACAAGCTCTGGGCCGACGCGGTTCCGAGGGCAATGGTCTATTCCGGTCATCAGTTCGGTTCCTACAACCCCCAGTTGGGCGACGGTCGCGGCTTGTTGCTGGGTGAGGTGTACAACGAGGCCGGCGAGCATTGGGACCTGCACCTCAAGGGTGCTGGCCAGACACCCTTTTCGCGCATGGGCGACGGACGCGCGGTGCTGCGCTCATCGATCCGCGAATTTCTCGCCTCCGAAGCACTGCATGCCCTGAACATTGCGACCACCCGCGCGCTGTGCGTGATCGGCTCCGACACCCCGGTCTGGCGCGAGAAGCAGGAACGCGCGGCCATGGTCCTGCGCCTGGCACCGAGCCATGTGCGTTTCGGGCATTTCGAGTATTTCTATTACACCAAACGCCCGGAGAAGCAGAAAGAACTCGGCGACTACGTGCTGGCCATGCACTTCCCGCAATGCCTGGAACAACCCGAACCGTACCTGGCGATGTTCCGCGAAATCGTCGAGCGCAATGCCGAACTGATCGCCAAGTGGCAAGCCTATGGCTTCTGCCACGGAGTGATGAACACCGACAACATGTCAATCCTGGGCATCACCTTCGACTATGGCCCATTCGCCTTCCTCGACGACTTCGACGCCCACTTCATCTGCAACCACTCCGATGACCAGGGGCGTTATTCCTTCAGCAACCAGGTGCCGATCGGCCAGTGGAACCTCAGCGCCCTGGCCCAGGCCCTGACGCCATTCATCAGCGTCGAGGCCCTGCGCGAAACCCTCGGCCTGTACCTGCCGCTGTACCAGGCCCACTACCTGGACCTGATGCGCCGTCGTCTCGGCTTCACCACCGCCGAGGAAGATGACCAGAAATTGCTGGAGCACCTGCTGCAACTGATGCAAAACAGCGGCGTCGATTACAGCCTGTTCTTCCGCCGCCTGGGGGATGAGTCTCCTGAGCAGGCGCTCACCCGTTTGCGCGATGACTTCGTCGACATCAAGGGCTTTGATGCCTGGGGCGAGCTCTATGTCGCTCGGGTTGCCCGTGACGGGGAGATTGATCAGGAGCAACGCCGCAAACGGATGCACGCGGTCAATCCAATCTACATTCTGCGCAACTACCTGGCGCAGAAAGCCATCGATGCGGCGGAAAGTGGCGACTATTCAGAAGTTCGTCGCCTGCATGCGGTGCTGAGCAATCCATTCGAGGAACAGCCTGGAATGGAGCGCTACGCCGAGCGACCACCGGAGTGGGGCAAGCATCTGGAGATCAGTTGTTCGTCGTGAGGGCTGACAAGGCCCCTGCGAACATATATCTGTCTTGATAACCGAGACTTTCGCCTCCAGATCCATCGCATTCACTGCCAATTTTCGAAGAGACGACCATGTCTGACCCACTCCTTATCCCCTGCCCTCACTGCAACGGCCTCAACCGTATCCCCGCGGAACGCCTCAATGACCATCCCAAATGTGGTCGTTGCAAGGCCGAAGTCCTGCTCGACAAACCGTTTGAATTGAAACAAAGCGATTACGCCAGTCAGATCAAGGGTGACCTGCCATTTCTGGTGGATGTGTGGGCGGATTGGTGCGGACCGTGCAAGTCGTTTGCGCCGGTGTTCGAGCAAGCCGCCAGTCAATTGGCAGGCAAGTGTCGGTTGGCGAAACTGGACAGCGAGGCGAATCAGCAGTTGTCGGCGCAGTTGGGGATTCGCTCGATTCCGAGTCTGATTCTATTCAAGAACGGCCGGGAAGTGGCGCGCCAGAGCGGGGCCTTCCCGTTGCCGCAGTTGATGGGCTGGTTGCGCAGCCAGGGGGTATCGTAGCGGCCCCAAAAGATCGCAGCCTGCGGCAGCTCCTACATTGACCGGGGTGAACACACATCCCTGTAGGAGCTGCCGCAGGCTGCGATCTTTTGATCTTCAGGTTCTTTCCAGCAAGTTGTGCAGATCGACAAACTGCTGGGTCAGCTTGTGCCGCGGATCGAGATGAATCAGCGGCGTGTTGGCCTGATGCGACTCACGCATGCGCACCGAGCTACCCAGGTACACCGGCAGCACCGGCAATCCTTCAGCGATCAGTTCGTCGAGAATTTGCTGGGGCAGGCTGGCACGGGCCTGGAACTGGTTGACGACGATGCCTTCGACCTCCAGGCCTTCATTGTGGTCATCCTTCAATTCTTCGATCTCCGCCAGCAGGCCATATAACGCCTGACGCGAGAAACTGTCGCAATCGAAGGGGATCAGCACGCGGTCAGCGGCGATCAATGCCGAAACCGCATAAAAATTCAGTGCCGGCGGCGTATCGAGATAGATGCGGTCGTATTCGCCGTCCAACTCCTCGAGCAATTTACGCAGCTTGTTGATCTTGTGCTTGGCCTCAAGCTTGGGCTGCAAGTCAGCCAACTCGGCCGTGGCGGTGATGACATGCAGGTTGTCGAACGGGGTTTCGTAGATATCGACCTGGCTTTTTTTCGAGAACGGCCCGGAAGACAGCGTCTGCTTGAAGAAATCGGCAATGCCCATCGGGATGTCATTGCCGGTGAGCCCTGTCAGGTACTGAGTGGAGTTGGCCTGGGCATCGAGATCCACCAATAAGGTGCGATAACCCTCGCTGGCGCTGACCGCCGCCAGATTGCAGGCAATGCTCGATTTGCCTACGCCACCTTTCTGATTGAACACCACGCGCCGCATGTCAAAACCTCCGTGTATCAAAGAATGACCGAGTGTAGTAGTCCAAGGCGCTGCTTAGCTACCTCGCCGGAAAGGGACTACACAGTCAGGGGCGATCTCTTGATGAAAAAGCTGCAAAGTCATCCATTGATCGCAAAATGAGCCGACAGACATGGCAGGCGCACTATGGATAATGGTCATACGAAGGCTCGAGCGTAGTCACCGCTACTGTTGAGCAAAATGTAACCAGCATTTGCTACGGGCTCGCCGCACCGCGATAATGCGCGCCACTGGCGCAAAGCGCTACGTAGCGTCTATCGCTGCTTTTGCGATTCACCGCGTCAAGGAAGCCCGCAGGGGCGGGATGAATGTCTGTGATTAACTTCAACATCGCCCAATGGCGCGCGTGGGCCCCCGGGCTCGAAAGCGTGGACGATTGGCAAGCCTGGTGCCGACAGCCGGTCGTGCTCCAGGGCAGCGATGCCGCCCCCGACGTCTCTTTTTTACCGGCCATGCAGCGCCGGCGACTCAGCCGCCTGGCGCGGATGGCATTCAGTGTTGGCTGGCCATTGGCCGAGGGGCGTCCGGACTTACCGTTGGTCTTTATTTCCCGCCACGGCGAAACCCCGCGAACCTTTGAAATCCTCAGCGAGCTGGCCGCCGAGCAACCGCTGTCCCCTACCCAGTTCAGCCTGTCGGTGCACAACGCGGTCATCGGCCTGTGGTCGATCATGCGGGGCGAAACCAGTGAGATGACGGCCCTCGCGGCCGCCGGCGACGGCCTGGAACACGGCATGCTAGAGGCCGCGGCATTGCTCGCCGAAGGTGCGACGGCAGTCCTGCTGGTGGTCACCGAAGAGCAGCCACCCGAAGCCTATTCCACCTGGATCGACGATGTGCCGTTCCCTTATGCGGTCGGCCTGCTGATGACCCCGGGCAATGACTGGCAGCTGTCCCTGAACAGCAACCCGGATGAGTTGTCCAAAGCTCGCTGGCCCCATGCCCTGGATCTCTTGCGTACCCTGCTCGGCCAGCAGACTACCTGCCAACATGCCTGGAAAAATCGTGTATGGACCTGGCAACGCAACCCGTAACAGATAAAAACCGCGACGCCTATTACTGGCGCCTGCTGGCTACCGCCGCAAGCTTCACCCTGTTCGGGTTGGGCGGGGTGTGCCTGCGCCTGGTGATTTTCCCGCTGCTGAGCTGCCTGCCGGGCGATGCCCAGACGCATCGGTTGCGGGCGCGGCAAACCGTCAGTCGCTGTTTCTGGTTTTTCGTCCGGTTCATGGCCCGCACCGGCGTGCTGACCTACGACATTCAGGGGGCTGAAAAGCTCGGTCGACCGGGACAGATGATCATCGCCAATCACCCGTCGCTGATCGATGTCGTGTTCCTGATCGGCCTGGTGCGCCATGCCAACTGCGTGGTCAAGCAAAGCCTCTGGGAGAACCCCTTTACCCGCGATCCGCTACGCCGCACTGAATACATCAGCAACGATGGCAGTATGGACATGCTCGATGCCGCTGCCGATGCCCTGAAAAGTGGCCAGACCCTGATCATCTTTCCCGAAGGCACGCGCACCCGGCCAGGCCACGCGCCGGCCTTTCATCGGGGTGCCGCGGCGATCGCGCTGCGCGGTGCGAAAATCCTCACCCCGGTGATCATCAAGGTCAGCCCCACCACATTGACCAAGGCCGAGCCCTGGTATCGGATCCCCAAACGTCGCGTGCACTTCAGTTTCCGTGTCGGGGCCGATATAGACCCACAAGCCTTCGCTGCGCTGGGCCCTGCTCCTCAGGCGTCACGCAAGCTCAACGATTATCTGCATCATTACTTTATCAAGGAGCTCGCCGAAGATGAGCGAACTACACACTCTTAGTCTCAAGCAGGAAATCAAAGAACTGATCATCGACGCCCTGGGCCTTGAGGACATCAGCGCCGACGACATCGGCGATGACCAGACGCTATTTGGCGAAGGCCTGGGCCTGGATTCGGTCGACGCCCTGGAACTCGGCCTGGCCATCCAGAAAAAATACGGCATCAAGATCGACGCCGACGCCAAGGACACGCGCAATCACTTCAGCAACGTGGCGAGCCTTGCGGCGTTCGTCACTGCAAAACAGGCAGCTTGAGACCGGACCATGCAAACTCGTGACGACATTTTCAACACCCTGCGCGATGCCATGGTCGAACTCTTCGAGTTGGACCCCGAGCGTGTGAGCCTCGAATCCAACCTGTATCAGGACCTGGAAATCGACAGCATCGACGCCGTCGACCTGATCGATCACATCAAACGCCAGACTGGCAAGAAAATCGCCGCCGAAGAATTCAAATCGGTGCGTACCGTCAGCGACGTGGTCGAGGCGGTCTACCGTCTGGTTCATCCGGCCGCATGAGTCGATTGATCGGCCTTGGCCTGCTGCTGGCGGGCCTGCTGTACCCCTTTGCGGTGTATTTCGGCATGGAGCATTTTGCCCCGTGGCAGTTCGGTCTGCTGCTGGGCGGCCTGTGGCTGGCCCGAGCCGTGTTCAGTGCGCGCAAGCCAGGCAGTCTGTGGATAGCGATCGGCGCGATCGCTTTTTGCCTGCTGCTGGCGCTGTCGGACAGCCCGCTGTTGCTGCGCTGGTACCCGGTACTGATCAGCGCGTTCATGCTCGGGCTATTTGGGTTGAGCCTGAAATACGGCCCGCCGATGGTCGAACGGCTGGCGCGCATGCGTGAACCGCAACTGCCGGCCAAGGCGATTGTCTATACCCGTCAGGTGACGATCGCCTGGAGTGTGTTCTTCCTCTGTAACGGTGTGCTGGCCGCCGCCCTGACCCTGTGGGCGCCGCTGAGTTGGTGGATGTTGTACACCGGTCTGATTTCCTACGGATTGATGGGCCTGCTGTTTGCAATTGAATGGCTCATTCGACAACGGGTACGAGGCCACCCATGAATTGGACAAAACTTGAGCACCTGTTGCTCAAGGCTCAGCCGGAACGTGCCGTGACGGCAGGGCCGGCGCTGAGTCACGCGCAACTGTGCGAGCAGGCATTGAGCCTGGCCGCCGGCCTGCAGGCCCAGGGCGTGCAGCGCATTGCCGTGCACCTCGAAGACGCCGCCGAGCTGGCGATTACCCTGCTCGGCGCCTGGCGTGCCGGGGTCAGCGTGCTGCTGCCTGCCGACGTGCAAGCCCAGACTCGCCAGCGCTGGTCGATGGAAGTCGATCTATGGCTGACCGATCAGGCCGATGACGCGCACCTGAGTGATTATCGGCATTCGCCACTGAGCGTCGCCACGCTGGATGTGGATCGCTGCCAGCTGAGCTTGTGCACGTCCGGCTCCAGCGGTGAACCCAAGCGCATCGACAAAAGCCTGCGCCAGCTGGCCAATGAAGTCGAAGCGCTGGAGCGTCTGTGGGGCGCCGACCTGGGTGAGGCCTGCCTCATCGGCAGCGTTGCCACCCAGCATATCTACGGCCTGCTGTTCCGGGTGTTGTGGCCGTTGTGCGCCGGACGCCCGTTCGTGCGCAGGCAACTGGCGTTTCCGGAAGATTTGCAGCGCGCCAGCCGTGAACACCCGGCGTTCGCCTGGGTCGCCAGCCCGGCGCTGCTCAAGCGCATGGGCGACAATCTCGACTGGCCGGCCTTGAGTGCGGTTCGACGGGTGTTTTCCTCCGGCGGTGCGTTACCGGCCGAGGCTGCTCAACGCTTGCACGACCGCCTGAACCAATGGCCGACGGAAATCTTTGGCAGCTCGGAAACCGGCGGCATTGCCTGGCGGCAGGGACAGGATCTCTGGCAGCCCTTTGCCGGTATCGAGTTGAGCCAGGACAGCGACGGTGCGCTGCTTGTTGCCTCGCCTTACTTGCCGCCCAGTCATATCGAACACACCGCGGATGCCGCACGAATCGCAGCCGATGGCCGCTTCGAATTGCTCGGGCGACTGGACCGGATCGTCAAGCTGGAAGAGAAACGCATCTCGCTGCCGATGCTGGAAAAGGCGTTGACGGACCACGAGTGGGTTGCCGAAGCGCGCCTTGGCGTGGTTCAGGAAAATCGTGCGTCATTGGGCGTGCTGGCGGTGCTGAGCGAACAGGGCTTGCATGCCTTGCGCAATCAGGGCCGCCGCACCCTCACGCAAGCATTGCGTCAGCATCTGAGCCTGCATTGCGAAGCCCTCGCCCTGCCACGCCGTTGGCGCCTGCTGCGGCAACTGCCGCTGAACGCCCAAGGCAAGCTGCCTCAGGCCGACGTTGAAGCCCTGCTGCTGGCGCCGCGGCCAAAGGTGCCAGAGGTGCTGGAACAGCTCGAAGTCGATGGCGAGTGGAGCCTGCAACTGGCGGTGCCACCGGACCTCGCCTACTTCAGTGGCCATTTCCCCCAGGCCCCGGTATTGCCCGGCGTGGTGCAGGTGGAGTGGGCGCTTATGCTGGGTCAGCGATTGATGGGCCTGCCGGCAAAATTCGCCGGCATGGAAGTGCTGAAATTCCAGCAATTGGTGCGCCCGGGGGATGAAGTCCAACTGCACCTGCGCTTTGACCCGGCACGCGGCAAGTTGTATTTCGCCTATCGCAATGAGACCGCTACCTGTTCCAGTGGGCGGATATTGCTGGAGGCCTCAGCGGATGCATAACCCCTGCGCCGTCATCCCGGTCTACAACCACGAAACCGCCATCACCACAGTGGTCGATGCCGTGCTCGCCAGCGGCTTGCCGTGCCTGCTGGTGGACGACGCCAGCGATCAATCCTGCGCAAAAGTGCTCGATCGACTGGCCCGGCGCGACAAGGTGTTCCTGATCCGCCTGGCCTCCAACCAGGGCAAGGGCGCCGCCGTCATGACCGGCTTTCGCGAAGCTTCGCGCCTGGGTTTCAGTCATGCCTTGCAGGTCGATGCCGACGGCCAGCACGACCTGCAGGACGTCGCGACCTTCATCGAACAATCGCGCCTGCATCCCGAGGCGGTGATCTGCGGTTATCCGAAGTACGATGCCAGCGTGCCCAAAGGTCGCTTGTACGCCCGCTACCTGACTCACGTCATGGTCTGGATCAACACCTTGTCGCTGCAGATCCGCGATTCCATGTGCGGCTTTCGTCTCTATCCGTTGGCGCCGACTCTGGCACTGATCGACACCGCAAAAATTGGCAAGCGCATGGACTTCGACTCGGACATCCTGGTGCGCCTGGCCTGGCGCAACCAGCCGATGCAGTGGCTGCAAACCCGGGTTCACTACCCGCTGGACGGCGTCTCGCATTTCCGCATGTTCCGCGACAACGTGCTGATAACGAGCATGCACACCCGCCTGTTCTTCGGCATGCTATGGCAGGCCCCGGTGATCCTCTGGCGGCGGTGGCGAGCATGAGCGCAGATCGGCAACACTGGGCCGACCGCCAGGAACGCGGCAGTTTCTGGCTGATGAAGCTCACTGCATTCGGCGCCAAGGTGCTTGGCCGCCGACTGTTGAGCCCGCTGTTGTACGGCATCGTCCTGTACTTTTTTCTGTTCGGTCGCAGCGCCCGCCACAGTGCCTGGCACTACCAGCAACGGCTCGCCGACTGGAGCGGTCGCACCGAATTGCGCCCGACCCATTGGCGAGTGTTCGGCCAGTTCATGGCGTTCGCCGACTCCATGCTCGACAAGCTCGATGTGTGGAATGGCAAGCTGAGCATCGAGCAGATAGAAATCATCGACCCGGCGCTGCTGCGCAATCAATTGCGCGGCACACGCGGGCAGATGCTGGTGGGTGCGCATCTGGGTAACCTCGAGGTCTGCCGCGCATTGGCGGAGATCGGTGAGAAGGTCACCATGAACGTACTGGTGCACACCAAGCACGCCGAGCAATTCAATCGCCTGCTGGGTGAAGCGGGCGCGACCAACCTGCGGCTGATCCAGGTCAGTGAACTCGACCCGGTCATCATGTTGCAACTGCATGAGCGCCTGGAGCGCGGCGAGTGGCTGGCGATCGCCGGCGACCGCGTGCCGCTGCACGGCGGGCGGAGCGTGACCGTGGATTTTCTCGGCCATCAAGCCGCGTTTCCTCAAGGCCCATGGTTGCTGGCCGGTTTGCTCAAATGCCCGATCAATCTGCTGATGTGCCTGAAGAAGCCGACGGGCCAATATCGGGTGACCCTCGAGCCGTTCACCGAGGCCGTGGTGTGGAAGCGCAGCGACCGCGAGCAGGTCATTCATCAGTGGGCGACCCGCTACGCCGAACGCCTGGGTCACTATTGCCTGCAAGCGCCCCAACAATGGTTCAACTTTTACCCTTTCTGGAAGACCGATGACGACGTCAACGCTTGAGCCGGTAACCTTCGGCGAACTCCCTCTGCGCATCGAAGACGTGCTGGCCCTGGCCAACCGTCAGGTGCCGACGCAGTTGCAAAGCGACCCCGCATACCGCGAGCGTATCGCCAAGGGTGCGCGATTCCTCGACTCCCTGCTGGACAAGGAAGGGGTGATCTACGGCGTGACCACCGGTTACGGCGATTCCTGCGTGGTTGCGGTGCCGCTGCATCACGTCGAGGCCCTGCCCCGTCATCTGTACACCTTCCACGGCTGCGGCCTGGGCAAGCTGCTTGACGCCCAGGCTACGCGCGCGGTGCTCGCAGCGCGGCTGCAGTCGCTATGCCAAGGCGTCTCCGGGGTTCGCGTAGAACTGTTGGAACGCCTGCACGCCTTCCTCGAACACGACATCCTGCCGCTGATCCCGGAAGAAGGCTCGGTGGGCGCCAGCGGTGATCTGACGCCGCTGTCCTATGTGGCCGCGACCCTGTCCGGCGAGCGCGAAGTGCTGTTTCGCGGTGAACGCCGACAAGCTGCCGACGTGCACCGCGAACTCGGTTGGCAACCGCTGGTACTGCGCCCGAAAGAGGCCCTGGCGCTGATGAACGGCACCGCGGTCATGACCGGCCTGGCGTGCCTGGCCTTTGCCCGCGCCGATTACCTGCTACAACTGGCGACCCGCATCACCGCGCTGAACGTGGTCGCACTGCAAGGCAACCCGGAACATTTCGACGAGCGCCTGTTCGCCACCAAACCGCACCCGGGGCAGATGCAAGTCGCCGCCTGGCTGCGCAAGGATCTGGCGATCGACGCGCCGACCGCGCCGTTGCATCGCCTGCAAGACCGTTATTCCCTGCGTTGCGCGCCCCACGTCCTCGGCGTATTGGCCGACAGCCTGAACTGGTTGCGCTCGTTCATCGAGATCGAGCTCAACAGCGCCAACGACAACCCGATCATCGACGCCGAAGCCGAACGCGTGCTGCACGGCGGGCACTTCTATGGCGGCCACATCGCGTTCGCCATGGACAGCCTGAAAAACCTGGTGGCCAACGTCGCCGACCTGCTCGACCGTCAACTCGCCCTGCTGGTGGACGAGCGTTACAACCACGGCTTGCCGAGCAACCTGTCCGGCGCCACAGCCGACCGGGCGATGCTCAACCACGGTTTCAAGGCGGTGCAGATCGGCACCAGCGCCTGGACGGCCGAAGCGCTGAAAAACACCATGCCGGCCAGCGTCTTCTCGCGCTCCACCGAATGCCACAACCAGGACAAGGTCAGCATGGGCACCATTGCCGCCCGGGACGCGATCCGCGTGCTGGAGCTGACCGAACAGGTCGCCGCCGCCACGCTGCTGGCGGCCAACCAGGGCGTCTGGCTGCGCGGCATGGCTGAAGAGGCGCGCCCCTTGCCACCCGCCCTGGCCGCCATGCACGAGGAACTGGCCAAGGACTTTGCGCCGGTCATCGAAGACCGTGCCCTGGAGGGCGAATTGCGCCTGTGCCTGAAGCGTATCGCCGAACAACACTGGAGGCTGCATGCGTAGCAAGGGCGTGCTTCATGCCGATACGGAAATCCTGGTGCCGTTCTTTGACGTCGACACCATGAACGTCGTCTGGCACGGCCATTACGTCAAATACCTGGAAGTCGCCCGCTGTGCGTTGCTGGACAAGATCGGCCACAACTACGACGCCATGGTTGCGTCGGGTTACGCCTGGCCGGTGATCGACTTGCAGTTGCGCTATGTGCGCGGTGCCGTGTTCGGTCAGAAGCTGAATGTGCGGGCCAATCTGGTGGAGTGGGAGAACCGTCTGAAGATCAGCTACCTGATCAGCGATCTGCACACCGGTGAACGCCTGACCCGTGCCAGTTCCGTGCAGGTTGCCGTCGACATGGGCAGTCGTGAAATGCTGTTGGCTTCGCCCAAGGTCTTCACCGACGCCGTAGAGAGGGCCCTGCCATGATTTACTGCCACCCCCGCCCCCCTGTGGGAGCGGGCTTGTCGGATCGCCGCACCGCAGCGATGGTCGTTAACGATGACGCTGGGCACCTGACACTTCGCGGCGCTCTCAGGTTTTTCGCGAGCAAGCTCGCTCCTACAGTGTTTTGCGTGTTACTGGGTACTCCGGGGTTGGCCAACGCCTTCGACCTGCAACAGCTCAGCGATCAACTGGCCAGGCCCGAGGTGGTCCACGGCAACTTCATCCAGGAAAAACACTTGCGCGCCCTGCCGCAGCCGCTGACCAGCAAGGGCACCTTTGTCCTGGCGAAAAATCACGGCCTGCTCTGGCTGCTGAAAACCCCGCTGCAACAGGATTACCGCATCAGTGCCAAGGGCATTGCCCGGCGCGACGCCAACGGTTGGCAAATGCTCCCGGGCAAGAGTGCCGGCGCCGAGCAGAACCGCTTGTTCCTCGCCGTACTGCAAGGCGACAGCAGCGGACTGCAACGGGACTTCGAGCTATCCCTGAGCGGCGACGCACAGAACTGGACCCTGACCCTGGTGCCGCGCTCGATGCTGCTCAAGCAGGTGTTCAATCAGATCAATATCACCGGCGGTGAACTGGTGCACAGCATCCAGCTGTTGGAAACCCAGGGTGACAGCACGCTGTTGCGCATGCAGGAAAGCACCGGCACCCAACCGTTGAGCGAAGCGGAGCAACATGACTTTGCCGAGTGAACGCAGGCTGCCGTGGCTGTTTCTGCTCCTGCTGCTGACGGTGCTCGCGCTCGCCGGTTGGCAATGGCGTGACGGCGCACCGCTGTCGGCCAATCTGATGGAACTGGTGCCGGGCACGGCGCCGGATGCGCTGGAACTGCGCGCCGAACAACGCATGCAAGAACCGCTGAACCGCGAAATGCTGGTGCTGGTCGGCCACAAGGATCGCCCGCAAGCCATCGCCATGGCGCAGACACTGGGTGAGCAGTGGCAGGCCAGCGGCTTGTTCGAAAAGGTCCAGTGGAACCTGCAAGCGGATTTGCCGGCGTTGCGCACGCAATTGCTGCAAGGCCGCCTGGCGATGCTCTCGGCGACGGATCGGCAACAGCTGATCGAGCACCCCGACGCGTTTATCCAGCAACGGGTCCAAGCACTGTTCGACCCCTTCACCGGTTTCAGCCTGGTGCCGAGCGAGGATGACTGGCTGGGCCTGACCGGACGCATCCAGAACAGCCAGCCGCAACACGGTTCAGTGCAACTGGACCTCGGCAGCGGTGCGCTGGTCGCCGATGCCGACGCCGACGCCGACGGCAAAAGCTGGGTGCTGCTGCGGGCGCGGACCACCGGCAACGCCTTCGACATGAACCTGCCGCTGCAAGTGGCCGATCTGCTCCAGCAGGGCCGGGAACAAGCCGCACAGGCCGACGTGCAATTGCTGGCCGCCAGTGGCTTGCTCTACGCCGCCAGCGGGCAACGGCAAGCCACCCGGGAAATGACCTGGGTCGGCGGCGGCGCCACGGCGGGCATTCTGTTGCTGCTGTTGCTGGCCTTCCGGCGCTGGCGGGTGTTGCTGGCGTTTGTGCCGGTCCTGGTGGGCATGCTGTTCGGTGCCGTGGCCTGCGTGGCGATGTTCGGGCACATGCACGTGATGACCCTGGTGCTCGGCTCCAGCCTGATCGGCGTCGCTGTCGATTACCCGCTGCATTACCTGTCCAAGAGCTGGAGCCTGAAACCCTGGCACAGCTGGCCGGCATTGCGCCTGACCCTGCCGGGCCTGACGCTGAGCCTGATCACCAGCTGCATCGGCTACCTGGCCCTGGCCTGGACGCCATTCCCGGCACTGACCCAGATTGCCGTGTTCTCTGCCGCCGGGCTGCTCGGTGCCTACCTGTGCGCGGTGTGCCTGTTGCCGGCGCTGCTCAAAGGCGTCGAGCTGCGTCCGGCGCAGTGGCCGCTGCGGGTCGCCGAATATTTGCTGGATCGCCGTGAAGCGCTGCTGAACATTGCGCGCACCCCGGTGTTGCTGGCGCTGCTGATTGCCTTTTGTGTGGGCGGACTGTTGCAGCTCGACACCCGCAACGATATTCGCCAGTGGGTCGGCGCACCGCAGCAATTGACTGACGAAGCCCAGACCATCGCGCGCATCACCGGCTATCAACCCACCAGCCAGTTCTTCCTGGTGCGCGCGGCCGATCAACAGCAACTGCTCGAACGCCAGACGGCGTTGAGCGAGCGGCTGGATCAGTTAGTCAATCTGGAAAAGCTCCAGGGTTATCTGTCACTCAATCAACTGGTCAGCCAGCCGAGCGAACAGCGGCGGGTGCGTGAGGCGTTGAACCAGCTGCCGCAATTCTGGCAACCGTTGCTCGACCTCGGCGTGCCGGCCGCCGCGCTGCAAGCTGAACTGGCAAGGTTGCAGGCGCTGCCGATCGAAGACATCGACGCCGCGTTGGTCGGTCCTTTGGCCGAACCTTATCGCGGCCTGTGGCTAGGCCCCATCGATGACGGCGTAGCGGCGCTGGTCAGCCTGCAAGGCCTGAACAACCCTTCCTTGTTGCGGGTCCAGGCCATGGATTTGCCCGGCGTGGAACTGGTGGATCGCCTCGGCGAATTGAACGAGGTCTTCGCCCATACTCAAGTCAGTGCCGCGGAACTGAAACTCGCCTCCTGTGTGTTGATCGTGCTGGTACTGATCCTGCCGTTCGGCCTGGGTGGCGCGCTGCGCATCGTCGCCCTGCCACTGCTGGCGGCGCTGTGCAGCCTGGCCAGTCTCGGCTGGCTCGGGCAACCGTTGACGCTGTTCAGTCTGTTCGGCCTGCTGCTGGTCACGGCCATCAGCGTCGACTACGCGATCCTGATGCGCGAACAGGTCGGCGGCGCCGCCGTGAGCCTGCTGGGCACCCTGCTGGCGGCGCTGACCACCTGGCTGTCGTTCGGGCTTCTGGCGGTGTCCAGTACGCCGGCGGTGAGCAACTTCGGTCTGTCGGTGAGCCTCGGCCTGGCCTTCAGCTTCATCCTCGCACCCTGGGCTGGACGACACGTCCATGTTGGCGCGATTACGGAGCCGGCAGCATGATGGTCGTCCTGTTCTGGTTCATGGCCCTGGCACTGTTCGCCGTGGCCACCCGTGTCGGTCGTCATTTCGGCGTGATCCCGATCGTCAGCCAGTTGCTGCTGGCCACCTTCGGCCTGCCGTTGCTGATGTACTTCTGGATCGAACCCCAGTGGCTACTGAGCGGTGCCGCGCTGGTGGCGCCGGTGTGGCTGAAAAATCTCTACAGCCTGAGCTTTGCCTTGCTCCTGGGGCATATTCTCAGCGACGTGATCGACCTGCGACTCGACCGCCAGAGCCTGAAAATCGCCCTGCCAAGCTTCTGCATTCCGTTCACCTGCGGGCTCGCGACAGCGGTCTGGCTGTTACCGCCGCAACCCTGGATCAGTTCCCTGGCGGTCGGCCTGCTGTTCGCCATCACCGCCATTCCGGTGTTGTATCTGTACCTGCGGCACATCCACTACCCGCCTGCCGCCACCCGGCGCCTGGTACAGACTGCCATCCTGATCGACCTCACCTGCTGGACCCTGTTCGCCATCGCCCAGGGCAGCCTGCACCTGAGCAGCCTGCTGGTGCCGCTGGCTGCAGCCTGCCTGCCGTTACTGCTGCGCCTGCTGCGTCTGCGCCAACCGTTGTTGCACAGCGTCTGCTTCTTTGCGCTATTGGTAGCGGCGGAGCACTTCAAGCTCAATGCACTGATTGTCGGCATTGGCTATCTGTTGTGCATGGCCGTGCTCAAGGTGCCGCTGGTGCTGCCGCTGCCGGTGATCTGGCTGAGTCACGTGCAGACGTATATCGCGATCCCGCTGATCCTCACGTTCGGCATCGTGCAGATCAACGTCCACGCGGCCATGGCCAGCCTCGGCTGGGTGCAACTGACTGCGCTGCTGCTGTTGCCGATCATCAGCAAACTGCTGGGCAACTGGCTGGGCCTCGGTTGGGCCGGCGCCTCGTTTGAAGGCGCCAGCCGCTGGCGGGAAAGTATCCTGCTCAATATCCGTGGTTTGAGTGAGATCGTCTTTCTCAACCTGCTGCTGCAACAACACCTCATCAGCCCGGCGCTGTATTTTGCGCTGATGGTGATGGGCCTGATCGCCACACTGCTGCCGGCGCTTGCCGGCATGCACCGAACCCGCTTGAACATCGCCGTCCCGGCAAGGAGCTCCAGTGCCAACAGTTGAAATGGAACGTCGCCAGGTTGTGGTGATCGGCGCGGGGCCCTCGGGCGCCATCGCCGCCGCGCTGCTCAAGCGCAAAGGCCACGACGTGCTGATGATCGAACGCCAGCATTTCCCGCGGTTTTCCATCGGTGAAAGCCTGCTGTCCCACTGCCTGGATTTCGTCGAGGAAGCCGGCATGCTCGAGGCGGTGAACGCCGCCGGGTTCCAGCTGAAAAACGGTGCGGCATTCGCCTGGGGCGAGCACTACAGCGCCTTCGATTTCGGTGACACCTTCGGCAACGGCAAGCCGACCACCTTTCAGGTCCAGCGCGCCGACTTCGACAAACTGCTGGCCGATCAGGCGGCACTCCAGGGCGTGGAAGTGCGCTACGGCGAAGCGATCGTCAGTGCCGATTTCACCTTGGCCAAACCGCAACTCGATGTGCAGCGCGAAGACGGCAGCCAGTACCGCGTCGAAGCGGATTTCGTGCTCGACGCCAGCGGCTACGGTCGCGTGCTGCCGCGCTTGCTCGACCTTGAGGCGCCGTCGAATTTCCCTGTGCGCCAGGCGGTGTTCACCCATGTCGAAGACCATATCGACAACCCGGCTTTCGAGCGGGAAAAAATCCTCATCACCACCCATCCGACCCATCGCGACATCTGGTTCTGGACCATTCCGTTCAGCAATGGCCGTTGCTCGGTGGGCGTGGTCGCGGCCGCCGAACATTTCGCAGGCCGTACCGAGAATCTCGACGACTGCCTGCGCGGGTTCATCGCGCAAACCCCAAGCCTGTCTGGTGTGCTGAATAACGCCGTGTGGGATACGCCTGCGCGAACCATCGGCGGCTATTCGGCCAACGTCAAAACCCTTCACGGACCCGGTTTTGCGCTGCTGGGCAATGCAGCGGAATTCCTCGACCCGGTGTTTTCCTCCGGCGTGACCATCGCCATGCGCTCGGCAAGCATGGCCGCGGCAGTTCTGCACCGCCAACTGCAAGGCGAAAACGTCGATTGGCAAACCGAGTTCGCTGCACCACTCAAGCGTGGCGTCGACACATTCCGTTGCTATGTCGAAGGCTGGTACGCCGGCACCTTCCAGGATGTGATTTATCATGAGGGCGGCTCACCGGACATCCGCCGCATGATCAGCTCGATCCTCGCCGGTTATGCCTGGGACGAGCGAAATCCGTTCGTCGCCGAACCCAAGCGCCGGCTGCGGATGTTGTCGGAACTCTGTGCAAGGGAGGTCAAATGAGTGACTTGAACGCCTGCTTGCGGCGCAACCTCCTTGAAGGTATTCCCTGATGATGCGTTTTTTGCTCCTGGCGTGTGCCCTGTTGCTGAGCGCCTGCGCCAGCCGGGCGCCACTGCCCGAGCAAACCCCGAACCTGGCGCTGCCGCTGCAATTGCACATCCAGCGGCTCGAGGCCGGCCAACGTCAGGACTGGGTGCTGGTGATCCAACGTGAAGGCCCTGGCATTCGCTGGTCGATGATGGACTTGCTGGGCATTCCGCAGGCACGGCAGAAACTGGTCGACGGCGATTGGCAGTCCGATGGTCTGCTGCCACCCAATCCGCAAGCGCGGGAACTGTTCGCTGCGCTGCTGTTTGCGCTGACACCCAAGGAAGAACTCTCGGGCAACTACCCCACGGCCTGGCAGCATGGTTCGCAACGATCCCTGCCCTCGCGCTGGGACGTCCGTTATTCACAACCGATGAGCTTTGAATTGAACCAGCCCAAAGGCCCGAATTATCAAGTCACACCCCTCAACGGGGAGGCGCCATGACGGCTTATCTGAACGCCCTCGGGGTGATCTGTGCCTTGGGCCGTGACAAGCACGAAGTTGCCCGCAACCTGTTTGCCGGCGACTGCTCCGGCATGCGCCACGAGGCGGGTTGGGTGGCGGAGCGCTCACTGCCAGTGGCGGCTGTACACGCTGAGTTGCCGCCGATTCCACCTGAGCTGTCCGAGCAAAGCAGTCGCAACAATCAATTGCTGATGCAAGCGGCGCTGCAAATTCGCGAAGCCATCGACCAGGCGATCCAGACCTGTGGCCGCGATCGTATCGGTGTGGTTCTGGGCACCAGCACCTCGGGCATCGATGAAGCCAGTCGCGGGTTGGCTCATTACATTCGTGAGCATGAGTTCCCGGCCGATTACGACTATCAACAGCAGGAACTCGGCGCGCCGGCGAACTTCCTCGCCGACTGGCTGCAACTGAGTGGCCCGGCCTATGTAATTTCCACGGCCTGCACCTCCAGCGCCCGGGCGCTGATGAGTGCCCAGCGCCTGTTGGACCTGGGCCTTTGCGATGCCGTGTTGTGCGGCGGTGTCGACACGTTGTGCAAGCTGACCCTCAACGGGTTCTCGGCGCTGGAAGCGGTATCCGGGCAACGCTGCAACCCGTTCTCGGTCAACCGTAACGGCATCAACATCGGCGAAGCGGCGGTGCTGTTCCTGATGACTAAAAGTGTTGGACACGGCCAGCCGATTGCCCTGCTGGGCAGCGGCGCCAGCTCCGACGCGCACCACATCTCCGCGCCGGAACCGACCGGCCGTGGTGCCTTGCAAGCCATGCGCAAGGCCCTGAGCCGCGCACACCTGGAACCCGGGCAGATCGATTACCTGAACCTGCACGGCACCGCCACCCAACACAACGACGCCATGGAAAGCCTGGCGGTGACGGCGCTGTTCCCCCATGGCGTACCCTGCTCCTCGACCAAACCGATGACCGGCCATACCCTGGGCGCTGCCGGCGCCCTGGAAGCGGCGTTCTGCTGGCTGAGCCTGAGCACGGAAAACCACGAGCATGCCCTGCCGCCCCATATCTGGGACGGCCAGCCCGACCCCGACCTGCCGGCCCTGAAGTGGGTGACCCCGACCGATCGCCTGACGTCCATTGCACCTCGCTACCTGATGAGCAACTCCTTCGCCTTCGGTGGCAATAACGTCAGCCTGATTATCGGAGACGCCCCATGATTGACTGGCCGCTCGCCGAACTGCTGCCGCATGCTGGCGACATGATCCTGATCGAACAGATCCTGTCGTTCGATGACGAGCAGATTCACACCCGCCTCACCGTCAGGCCCGATGGCCTGTTCAGCCGTCCCGACGGCAGCCTGCCGGCGTGGGTCGGTATCGAATTGATGGCCCAGAGCGTTGCCGCCTATGCCGGCTGCCATGCGCGCCAGCGCGGCGATGCGGTAGCGCTGGGGTTCTTGCTCGGCACGCGTAAATTCGAGTGCAACGTCGAACACTTTCCCGCCGGCACCGAGCTGACCATCCATGGGTTGCGCTCGCTGGAGGACGACAACGGCATGGGCGTGTTCGAATGCCACATCAACGCTCCCGGCATCCACGCTACCGCCCGTCTGAACGTATTCCGCCCGCCACAGGCCGCCCACTATCTTCATGAATCCCAAGGAGTCCAGTCATGACTGAATCCGTACTGGTCACCGGTTCCAGCCGTGGCATCGGCCGCGCCATCGCGTTGCGCCTGGCCCGGGCCGGGCATGACATCGTGCTGCATTGCCGCAGCGGCCTGGCGGACGCCATCGCGGTGCAAGCCGAGGTCGAGGCCTTGGGGCGCACTGCGCGCATCCTGCAATTCGACGTGTCCGACCGCGCCCATTGCAAAGCCATGCTTGAGGCCGACGTGGACACCTACGGCGCCTATTACGGCGTGGTGTTGAACGCCGGCCTGACCCGCGACGGTGCTTTTCCGGCCCTGAGCGAGGATGATTGGGATGTGGTGATGCGCACCAACCTCGACGGTTTCTACAACGTGCTGCACCCGGTGATGATGCCGATGATTCGTCGTCGCGCCGCCGGGCGCATTGTCTGTATCACCTCGGTGTCCGGCTTGATCGGCAACCGTGGCCAGGTCAACTACAGCGCCTCCAAGGCCGGATTGATCGGCGCGGCGAAGGCATTGGCGATCGAACTTGGCAAGCGCAAGATTACCGTCAACTGTGTCGCACCCGGCCTGATCGACACCGCGATGCTCGACGAACACGTGCCGGTGGAAGAACTGATGAAAATGATCCCCGCACAACGCATGGGCACGCCTGAAGAAGTGGCCGGCGCGGTGAATTTCCTGATGTCGGCGGAAGCCTCGTACATCACCCGGCAAGTACTGGCCGTCAATGGAGGCCTGTGCTGATGAAGCGCGTCGTCGTCACCGGCATGGCCGGCATCACTTCACTGGGCAGCGATTGGGCAACCATCGCCGGCAACTTCGCAGCCAACCGCAGCGGCATCCGTCGGATGGACGAGTGGGATCGCTTCACCGAACTCAACACGCGCCTGGCCGGGCCCATCGATGACTTCAAGGTGCCAGGGCACTGGACCCGCAAGCAACTGCGCAGCATGGGCCGCGTCTCGCGGCTTGCTGTGGGTGCTGCCGAGCAAGCGTTGGCCGATGCCGGATTGCTCGGCAACCCGTTGATCAAGGACGGGCGCATGGGTGTGGCCTGTGGCTCCTCCACCGGTAGCACCGACGAGATCAAGGCCTTCGGCAACATGTTGCTCAACTCGGTGGCCGAGGGCCTGAACGCCAACTCCTACGTGCGCATGATGCCGCACACCACCGCGGCGAACATCAGCATCTTCTTCGGCCTGACCGGGCGCCTGATTCCGACCTCCAGCGCCTGCACCAGCGGCAGCCAGGGCATCGGCTATGCCTACGAGTCGGTCAAATTCGGGCGCCTGCCGCTGATGCTCGCCGGCGGTGCCGAAGAGCTGTGCCCCACCGAGGCCATGGTATTCGACGCGCTCTACGCCACCAGCCTGAAAAACGATGCCCCGCAAACCAGCCCTCGCCCGTATGACACCGGACGCGATGGCCTGGTGATCGGCGAAGGCGCTGGCATGCTGGTCCTCGAGGAACTGGAACACGCCCTGGCCCGCGGCGCGCATATCCATGCCGAACTCGTCGGTTTCGGCAGCAATGCCGACGGCCAGCACGCCACCCGTCCAGAGCAGTCCACCATGCGCCGGGCCATGGAACTGGCCCTGGAAGACGCCGGGCTGCAGCCTTCGGACATCGGCTACGTGAATGGTCATGGCACGGCAACCGAACAGGGCGACATTGCTGAAACACTGGCCACCAGCAGCCTGTTCGGCGAACACATGCCGATCAGCTCGCAAAAAAGCTTCCTTGGCCACACCCTGGGCGCCTGCGGTGCGCTGGAGTCCTGGTTCAGCATCGAAATGCTCAACCGCGACCTGTACGTCCACACCTTCAACCTCGACGAGGTCGACCCGAAGTGCGGCAAGCTCGACTACCTGCGCGGCGAGTTTAGGCAGATGAGCAATCAGTATGTGATGAACAACAACTTTGCATTTGGCGGGGTTAATACGTCGCTGATTTTTCGGCGGTGGTCGTAGCCGGGTCGTTCAACGTTTTCAGTCACACCAGAACGACAAAGGGCGCCTTTCGGCGCCCCTTCACAAACAGGTCGGCTTGTCATCGCCCTTAACCTGCCTGGCTCTGCGATGGCTGGTTGCCCAGGATCCTCAGAGTCTCGCCAGCCCCTTTCGGGAACATGGATAGTATTGCCCGGATTGGAGTGATGGACAACAGGTGGCAACTCGCCTGTCTGTGTTGCAATCGGCCCCATTACAGACGTAGCGCCTTACGCACCGCATCCGCCAGATCAGGCGCTGTGATTGCCTTCCGCGCTGGCTTGTTCCGACTTGGAGTAGGCTAACGCTACTCGACCAAGGCAAATCACTTGCATCGCACCTGGTCAACCTTGCGGCATTCGTCTCAGCTACATCCGTACGGAGATGAACAGGTCTAGTTCCGTCGGCAACTTTTCATTGGTTGCTGCGGCTATCTGCTGTATTTGTTCGCTGGTTAGCAGCCACTCTCCATCCGGGCTCTCGTCCAGACTTTTCCAGCCAAGAGTTCGCATTAAAACCGCTTCATGTTCAGGCTTAACGCTGAGGTCGTATTGCAACGAGTCATCCTCATCGTTGCCTTTTAAAAAGCCACTAACCCATAAAAACATAATGCCGCCTCACCAGAATACAGTCGCCGGTGGTGATGTCCCGAAGTACGAGTCTCCGTTAATCAATGTTGCAGGTGAGCTGGAAAATATGGTCGTTATCATAAAACTGCCTGCTGGTTAAAGCCTCAATCGCCGCAATTTGGCTGGCGCTCAGGTTATAGCCCTCATCGCCACGTGGAGGCATGGACCACCTCATGATTTCTGCGATGTGCGAATCGCAACCTTCAGGTAGCTCAATTTCAAAAGCCAAAAACTCGGTTTTTTTATCGAAAGCTTCAATGATGTGTTTCAAGGTTTCACCTCGCAGGTATTGTCCGCATCTTTGGGAGACTTTCGAGGTGGCTGTCGGTGCTGCACGAGGATGGTGTCCAGGCGCGCGCCGCTGTCCTCAGGGTAGATCAGTGGCGGTATTTCCCCCAGTGGCCCGCGCCTGAGTGTCCAGATAATGGTGATCCGCCAGATCAGGCGCCGTGATTACCTTCCGCGCTGGCTTGTTCCGACCTGGTGTCAACTGGCCACCCATGCCAAAGATTGGTTGCTACGGCTAGCTGTAAAGCCCCAGGCAATACATCAAATCCTCTTTGATGGAGTCGCCGAGTACCGCCATAACCGCCACGGTTTGATCTTGCGTTAGATCGATTTCCCCCATGGGGACATCCGCCAGAGACGTCCACCCCATCGAAGCGAGCACTGCCCGCTCCAAGTCTTGCGGTACAGTCCGCTCGTACTGCAACGAGCTGTCCGGATTGGGCTCAGGATAAAAACCACTGATTACGATAAATGTCATGGGTCTCTCTTAGGTCACTTTGTCGTTGTTTGTCTTTCTGGCTTGGCCTTGCCGGTTTGTTCGCCGGTATTCGCGTCGAACTCGCCCAGGTGGTTACCTTGCCCGTCGTACACCTCTACAGCCCCGTGCTGATAATCCCATTCATAGATTCGTTTTTTACTTTCCCAGCGCGACCGATTTCCTTTTCGACGAACCCGAATAGCATCGGGGAACGCAGGGAGTGTTAGCGGTGGCGTGTGGTACTTAATATCACCACCGCCAGCAGGCTTAGCAAACACCACATACAGCGACTTCAGGCCCGTCCCAGCTGGGAACACCAGAATACAGTCGTCGGTGGTGATGTCCTCACCGGGTAGGCCTTCGATTTGGCTGTCGGTGTTGTCCGGAATCGGGTGCACGAGGATGGTGCCCAGGCGCGCGCCGCTGTCGTCAGGGTAGATCAGTGGCGGTATTTCCCCCAGTGGCCCGCGCCTGGGTGTCCAGATAATGGTGATGCCATTCAGCTTGGCCTCCATGGCGGTTTTATCGGCGTTCCAGATGACCGGCACCGTACGTACCGTATCGTCACCTGACGGGCTGCTGTGAATGCCGTAGACCTGTAATGCGCCCTCGGCATCGTGGCGGAACTGAAAGCGCACCCGTGTCGGGGCGCGGCCCAGGCTGCGCAACTGATCGTCTGTGTACAGCGTGCCGTCACCCATCTTGGCCGGGAGCATGCCCAGTATAAAAACGCTGGCGGGTCCGCCTGCGCCGCGTAGCACCCAATTGAAGCCCTGTTGCATGATGCCGCCACCAGCCATGCGCCCCAGTGCCAGATCGGCACCGAGCGCCGTCGCGACAGCGGTGCTGGCCGACGGAAAGAGCATCGCGCCCGCCACCATCACGTTTCCGAAGTTCGAAGCGGGCTCGCTGGTCGTCCCAGCGTCTGTTTGGCACCAGTTACCCGGAACGCAGGATTTGGCAAACACCTGATCGTCACGGGGCTTGGGGGGAGGCCACTGCTCTTTGGGAGCAATGTAGACCGGTTCTGGCGTTGGCGCTGGATCGCCCACGAAACTGCCTCCGAAGCTGGTGAACTGATCTCTTACCAAGAGCAATTCGCCTCTGCGGACAGCCGCGATAATTTCGCTGTCGGAGCCGTGACCGGAACTGATTCTCAGCTGATCAGTCCCTAATATCGTGCGGTCACCGTGACGCAGGGCCTCACTCACCAAACTGGCAGCAATCTCCGGGTTTTCGGTTTTTTGGAACATCCTGTCACCACGCTTTATTAAGCGCATACGATCCTCTCTCCTTGTTCATGCAGACCATTCTCGAGAGGGGCGACACACCTAGCAACGAACGGTGTTTTGCAGCATTTGTCCGAACGGGTGGCGGGCATTACCGAGCTCTGGTTAGCTGGGCTTGCGCAGTTCTTCTTCGCTTTTCGGTTAGGTGCAGTTCAAAAAAGGAAAACGGAGCAGGTCATTTCGGAAATTTCCCACAGCGAGACCCTTGGCTTCCCGGTAGGGTCAATGCTCGCTACTCCATAGTGGGCCACCCCAGGGATGAAAAAACATGACCACAAAAGCAGTTATCGTTTTCAGCGGCGGACAAGACTCAACCACCTGCCTGATCCATGCATTGCCGATGTACGATGAAATTCATTGCATCACCTTTGATTATGGCCAGCGACATCGAGCGGAAATTGAAGTCGCGCAACAGCTTTCCAAAAAGCTAGGCGTGGTGGTTCATAAAGTACTAGATACCTCTCTGCTGAATGAGTTGGCCATCAGCAGCCTGACGCGGGATAACATCCCCGTACCCAGTGCAAATAGTGCTAGCGATACGCTGCCGAGTACTTTCGTACCCGGTCGAAACATTCTATTTCTAACCTTAGCCTCCATTTATGCATATCAAGTAGGCGCTCAAACGGTAATCACCGGTGTTTGTGAAACGGATTTCTCTGGTTATCCGGATTGTCGGGATGAGTTTGTTAAGGCTCTGAACAAGGCCATTGAAGTGGGCATGGATTATAAACTACGCATTGAAACTCCGCTTATGTGGTTAAACAAAGCGGAAACCTGGGCCCTGGCCGACTATCACAAACAGTTAGAATTGATTCGTCACCACACACTATCTTGTTACAACGGAATAAAGGGCAGTGGTTGCGCCACCTGTGATGCTTGTAATCTTCGCGCAAAAGGCCTGGAGGAATTCTTGGGCAACCGAATGGAGACTATGAATAGCCTAAGAAGCAAATTAAAACTTTAAAAGACTAGCATTGCAGAGGGTGCGGGCATTACCCGCCCCCATTGTTATGCAGTTTGAGTTCCCCCCATGTACCTTTTAAACAAAGACCTGACTCCGTAGGCAGGCAAAATATTGAAAACAGCGAAACACATTTTTATGGCTATTTGAACGTAAATTATATTTAGTATGGCGCTGTTTTGCATGGTTCCGTAAAACGCAATAAAACAAAAAACAAAGCTATCTATGATCACCGCAAAAAAAGTACTGAAGAACACTCTCAGAAACAAAAATCTTGAGCTTGTCAGTTCTTTAATTTTACAAAGCAAATAAGAATTGACGTGTTCTGAAAAAAGGAAAGCGACGGACGAGGCAACTAATACAGACGAGACATGAGTAATGACCTCTCCGTAGGGCATATCAAATTTCCAGCCAGGCAGCCCTGGGAGGTAACTAGTAGCGCTTAATAAAAGAACTATAAAAGCATTACTTACAAAAGCGAACAATATAGCTTTTCTTGCAAGCCTAAACCCATAAAATTCGTTTAACAAATCAACTATTAAAAATGTCAGCGGATAAAGAAAGACGCTCGGAGGAACAACAATATCAAGCCGTTCCAAATAAACAAGCTTTGCCGCAGCAACATTTGTAAAAATATAAAGAGTAAAAAGCAACAAATTCAACACTACATAAACCATCCACGACCCTTCATGACGGTCAGTTATTTCGTAGGCGGTCAATACAGTCTCGCGCGAATAAAATTTTCTATATATATCTTTTATTTCGGCTTTACTTAAATCATCTAATATTTCGCTCCTCAACAGCTCGCCCAGCTTTACCTTAACAACTTTCCCAGAGGAAATTATCATGATTACAGCAAGGCCCTTGCTATTTTCAAAACCCAATAACTTGTATTTGCTATTTTCAACCCCACTATTAACCATTAAACCTTTCCTCTATTATTTCTCCAACGACACAAATGTCCTCAGAGTCCAAATAACACTCATTACTTATAAATAGCTTTTTTGTTATTTTGTCATACGTCAGTTTTTCTCTATCATTATTGGACAAACCTTTTTTCACTATTAACAAATCGCCTGGCTCGTTGGCGCCGCTGATTTCGCTTTCCAGAAGCACACCTATTAAATTGCAAGCCGTGCCAAAATAATATGTCAAAGGACAAATTGTAGCGAGCTCACCAATTTTTTTATCCAGACTCTGAATTAGCAAACTCTCTCTAACTATAGGGACTGCCGCTGGATTCATATTTCCGTGTAGGGAAACACTGCTTTCTATTATTTCTTTTTCCTCAAAATTCACATTTTCTATTTCTTTACACGAAACACCGAAAAAATCAGAAATTTTGCGAATTGTGGACTGCTGTACATTTACCACTCGCCCTTCCAAAATATTGTACACCGTTGTTCTAGTCAAACCACTTGAATTACATAAAGACAGCTGGGTTTCTCCACGACTTCTTATTAAGTACCTGATGTTATTTTTCAATGTTTCTGATTTTTCTTTCTTATACATAAACATTTACCATTTTTATGGTTGCAAAAAATCACTCACCTTAACAAGGTACCGATGACAGCCCTTTTTTACGAGCCCAGCATCCACATTAAGACTCTGTACAAAAAACAATGCCTCAGACACACCAAAAAATCGTTAGCTAATATTTCTAAATTAAACTTTTTGTGAATCCGGAAAAAATTCTTACAGACACCAGGAAGTACATTAGCTATGCAGGACCAAATCCGATTGACCGACATCGCTTACTTTCTGCAAGCGCAGCTTTCCATGAGAAACTCATTCAGCCAGTATAAATTAATCATTTAATTGCACGAATGTTAACTTTTATGATCAATAAACTAAATTTTCAACTAATAACTTTACCGCCCCGCCAACTTGCGTAAAAGTGGTCAACAAGTCCCCATTGACGGAATGGGGCTTGCACTTACTCAACCTTGCAAGGAACTCCGGCATGACAAAATCCAATCCCAATTCTTCGAATTCGCCCGACACATCGGCCTTCGACACTATCGATATATCCAAGCTCTCCGAGATCACTGAGCCCCTCGTCAGTGCACGCCTGCGCAATCCAAACCGCCCCGACCCTGTCAGCCATGTCTTTACCATCATCCCGAATGTCGACACGGAATCCCTGCTCTGTCATGCCTGTGAAACCCTGGCCTCCCTGAATGTCATGAGCACCGATCTCGCCTGTGACCTGGAGGGCTCTCGTCGCAATGTGGCGTTAGCGATCCAGCAACTGGCCGCAATGGGCGAGTTATTGGTCAATCGAGCGCTGGATAATCTGGACCCACCCGAAGGGGTTGCCTGAGGCTCCGTTCCCCCATCACCCTTGAAGTAGTTGCGTTCTGCACCAAATGGAGGTTTTTTATCATGGATCGATATATGCCTATCACCGGCATCGACTGCACCATCGCATCGTTGGTGATCGACACCGAAGCACCACTGGATGTGTTACACGAAACCGCGGCGTACCGCATTCGCACGGCGACCCAACTACTGGAAAGCTTCGCGTTCGAAGAAGGTGTTCACAGCGACCTGGCGCGGGTACTGGTGACTTCATTGCGCGATGGCTGTGATTTGATGGACGTCGTCGGTCGACGTCTGCAGAAACAGGGTTCGGCGTAAAAAAGAAAAGGGGCGCCTTTCGGCGCCCCTCCACAACTACCCTTTTGCCATTTTTGTTTCGGCAAGTCAGGTACTGGCGTGTAATTTCAATCCTAACGCCTTGACGACTTTCAGGATGGTGCCGAACTCGGGATTTCCCTCACCTGACAAGGCGCGGTAGAGACTTTCCCGAGAAAGACCTGCATCCCTAGCAACCTGAGTCATGCCGCGAGCACGTGCAATGGTCCCTAGAGCCTTGGCGATGAACGCGGGATCATCTCCCGCCTCTTCCAGGCAAGCGTCCAGATAATTAGCCATGTCCTCTTCGGTCTTGAGGTACTCGGCAGAATCCCAGCGAGTGAATTGTTCGGTCATGGCCTATTAGCGTGGATCAAGGTTATCCAGCACCCGATTCACGGCCAGCTCTCCCAGCATGATCGACTGCTGAATCCCCAGCAGTGTGTTGCACTGCGACCCTTTCAAGTATCTCGCGAAATCACTCGCCATGACATTCGCTGATGCCAGCGACTCAGAGGCGTATTCCAGCAAGGTTTGGTTGTCGATATCGGGGGCGATGGAGAACATTTCGTTCGGTTGGCGTGGAGCGTCCGGATCGGTGTCCGGCGAATACGGTTTAGATTTACGCATCATTTGGGTCCTCGAGATTAGAGCTACCACCACTTCTCTACTAATAAGATGAGGTGGTAGCTGCGCGCAGGTTAGTAGACCGGGGACCCGAGAGACCGGCGCGCCCGAAAGCGCCCTACGCACAGCCACCATAAATCGCAGGGATGGGGATACCTGCCTTTCTGATGCGCTATACGCCTCGGGTAACCACGGGCTACTAAACCCGATCACTGGGAATCAGTGACACGAATCAAGTTACCGACGGCGTCCAAGGCGCACAAGCCGGCGGATTCTGGCGTAGTTGTAGGCAATGCCGCAAGGTGCTGTAGCCTCTCCAATTTACTTCGGAAACGTCCTACAGCATGCGATACATCTTCCTATAGAGGTCAATACAACCTCTAAGGGGCAGCGAGCTTTGAGCGCACGAGGCGCGATGATCCAGCGTGAGCCAGGATAGGTGCGCATAATCAAAATTGATCAAAAACCCTTGAACCTATTCCACAAATAGTGGACTATTAACTCACTACTCAGCCCCGTACGCAGCGATTCAGTTCGCTGGCCGTTGGGGTGAAAAAACCGGCCCTGAGCCGGTTTTTTCGTTTCTAGGGATGGGAAATCTTGCGTACCGCGTGCTTTGTCGATGGCTACAACCTGTTCTATGGCCTCCTGGCAGGCACCCAGTATAAGTGGCTTGATCTTCCGGCCCTGCTGGCTCACGTCATCCGTGTCGATCACCCCGACAGCACGCTCGAGGCCGTCAGTTTTTTCACCTCCGGCGTCAAACCGTCCCTGGCCACCCGCGGCATTGCTTCAAAGGAAGCCCAGGACACGTACGTTCGTGCGCTGATCGCGCGCGGCGTGACCGTGTTTTATGGACGTCACCAGCTCGAATCGGGCAAGGCTCCGCGTTTTATCAACAAGGATACGCCGGCATCCAGGGCCGACCAGGTCGATATCTGGAAGCTTGAAGAGAAAGAGACGGACGTACACATCGCGATCAGCATGTACCGGCTTGCGACTCGCCAGGCGGCATTGCCCCCTGAACAGCGCATCGAGCAGCTGGTTCTGGTGTCCGCTGATACCGATTTGACCCCGGCTTTGCGAGCGCTCCGTGAGGATCTCCCTGAGCTACACCTAGGGGTGATCCTGCCTCACCGGGAAGGCATTCAGCGAACGGTGCCAGGATCGTTGAAGCAGTACGCGCACTGGATGCGGCATGTGGTGACGAACGTCGAGCTGGCCGCAAATCAATTCCCGCCTCGTATACCAACCCGCAAAAAACCAATCGATAAACCAGAATACTGGTGAGCTGATTTTTTTGCTCAGTCTTCGGCCAGGTTATCCCGCACTGGCCCAGCATACGAGCGGAGCAACGATCATGGAATACGACGACAAATTGATTGAAGAAGCTGTGCTTGCCCTGTTGGCAACCTTCAGTTTCGACGACGGCAATGCCTGGAAAGGGTACGACTTCGAGACCATGAACCGATTGCATGAACAGGGTTTCATCAGTAATCCGGTGAACAAGAACAAATCGATCTGGTTGACGACGGAAGGGCTGGAGCGAGGTCGGCAGATAGCCGACCGGTTGTTTGGGGTGAGAGCTCAAGTGGGGCAGGTATCCGACTCGGGGACCTGACTTCATGCGACGGCCTCCTAGGCGCATCTGACAGCAGTAAATCCGGTGACGATACATATGAATTGATCGCCGGATGTGCGCGCAAACTAGCGTGCCGCCAGATCGACAAGTCCACCGGTACAATTCGGAAATGCCACGGCAAACAGTAGCCCCAAGAACGTTCCCACGCGCTGTATGGGAATACAGCCCGGGACGCTCTGCGCCCCATCCAGATGCCGACCGAGGAACGTCCGTTGAAGCATTCCCACGCAGGAGCGTGGGAACGATCAAACACTGTGGGAGCGGGCTTGCCCGCGATTGACACGGGCCGCGTCCGGACGAAGCCGTCATGGCTTGAGCGGTTCAACCTTGCGCGTCAGCAATTCAACAAACGCCTTGGCCATCGGCGACTTCTGATCCTTGCGCTGCACCAGCCACACCGCCGACACAGCCGCTGGATCCAGCAACGGCCGATACACCACGCCGTCGATGCGCATCCGTTGATAAGACGCCGGCAGTACCGACACCCCCAATCCCGCCGCGACCAAACCGATGATGGTCATCGCCTCCCCCGCCTCTTGCGCAAAGTGCGGACTGAAGCCGGCATCCCGGGCCAGGCTGAGCAGTTGTGCGTACAGACCGCTGCCATAGCTGCGCGGGAAAAATACGAAGGGTTCCAGGGCCAGGGCCGAGAGGAATAATCCTTCTTCGCTACCGGCCACCAACGGATGCTTGGAACTGAGGACCGCCACCAGTGGCTCGCGCATCAGTTCCACCACGCTGAGTGAGTCCGGCAGGCTCAGCGGCCGCATGATGCCAACCTCGATCGACCCGTCCGCCAGGGCGACGGCCACCTGGGTGCTGCTCATTTCCCGCAGATTCAAGTGCACTGCCGGAAAGCGCTGGCGAAACGAAAAGATGGCCTGAGGGATGGTCGAGTTGAAGGGCGCAGACGAGGTAAAGCCAATCTTCAACTCACCCAACTCACCCAGCTGCGCCCGCCGTGCAACATCCGCCGCTTTATCCACCTGTGCCAACACCAGCCGCGCCTCTTCCAGAAACAATCGACCGGCCTCACTCAGCTCGACCCGACGATTGGTCCGTTCGAACAGCCGCGCCCCCACTTCCTCCTCCAGCGCCTGGATTTGCTGGCTCAGCGGCGGTTGCGAAATGCCCAGCACCTGGGCGGCGCGGCCGAAATGGAGTTCTTCGGCAACGGCGATGAAGTAGCGCAGGTGACGCAATTCCATGAAAACCTCATTAGGTCGTAAAACCTCTCAAACAGGTCGAACAATATATTGGATTGAATCATTAGCTAGCTATATGCTTTTTCCATTGCCTGACTGGCCGCACCCTCCGAGGTCCGAAGTGAAAACTGCTGTCGCTCCACTCGCCCATGAAATTCCGCCCGCCGTGCAGGACGATGTCGTCGCCCAGGTGCAGGACATTTTCATCGAAAAAGGCACGCCACTGTTCATGCGCACGGTGCTCGCGCTGTTCTGCGGCGGCTTCGCGACTTTCGCCCTGCTTTACTGCGTGCAACCGATGATGCCGCTGCTGTCCCACGAGTACGCCATCAACGCGGCCCAGAGCAGCCTGATTCTGTCGGTGGCCACTGGCATGCTCGCCATCGGCCTGCTGATCACCGGTCCCCTCTCTGACCGCATAGGGCGTAAACCGGTCATGGTTGCGGCGTTGTTCGCGGCGGCGCTGTGCACCATCGCCAGTTCCATGATGCCGAGCTGGCACGGCGTGTTGCTCATGCGCGCGCTGATCGGGTTGTCGTTGAGCGGCCTGGCAGCGGTCGCCATGACTTACCTGAGCGAAGAGATTCACCCGCGGCACATTGGCCTGGCCATGGGCCTGTACATCGGCGGCAACGCCATCGGCGGGATGAGCGGACGCTTGATTACCGGGGTGTTGATCGACTTCGTCAGCTGGCACACGGCCATGCTGGTGATCGGCGGCCTGGCCCTGATCGCGGCGGCGGTGTTCTGGAAGATTCTCCCCGAGTCGCGCAACTTCCGCCCTCGCTCATTGCACCCGCGCAGCTTGCTGGACGGCTTCACCATGCACTTTCGCGATGCCGGCCTGCCGCTGTTGTTCCTCGAAGCCTTTGTGCTGATGGGCGCGTTCGTCACCCTGTTCAACTACATCGGTTACCGCTTGCTGGCCGAGCCGTATCACCTGGATCAGGCCTTTGTCGGGCTGCTCTCGGTGGTGTACCTGTCGGGCATCTACAGCTCGGCGAAAGTCGGCGCCCTGGCCGATAAACTCGGCCGGCGCAAAATGCTCTGGGCCACCATCGTGCTGATGATCGCCGGCCTGGCCCTGACCCTGTTCACGCCGTTGCCGCTGGTGATCGTCGGCATGCTGATTTTTACCTTCGGCTTCTTCGGCGCCCATTCGGTGGCCAGCAGCTGGATCGGCCGCCGCGCACTCAAGGCCAAGGGGCAGGCTTCGTCGCTGTACCTGTTCAGCTATTACGCCGGGTCGAGCATTGCCGGCACGGCGGGTGGGGTGTTCTGGCATTTAGGCGGGTGGAACGGGATTGGGTTATTCATTGGCGGGTTGCTGGTGGTGGCGCTGCTTGTGGCGTTGAAGCTGGCGAAGTTGCCGCCACTGGAAAATGTGAAAGCTTAAAAGCAAAAGATCGCAGCCTTCGGCAGCTCCTACGGGTGTACGCCGATCTATGTAGGAGCTGCCGAAGGCTGCGATCTTTTGATCTTGATACAAAAACGCCCGGCATAAGCCGGGCGTTTTCTATTGGGTCACGATCACTCGTGATACTGCGCCGACAACTCATGCACCGCGCGCAAGAATGCACCGGCGTGTTCCGGATCGACTTCGGGGGTGATGCCATGGCCGAGGTTGAACACGTGGCCACTGCCCTTGCCGTAGCTGGCGAGGATGCGGCCGACTTCGGTGCGAATGGCTTCTGGTTTCGCGTAGAGCACGGTCGGGTCCATGTTGCCTTGCAGCGCGACTTTGTCGCCAACGCGAGAACGGGCGCTGCCGATGTCGCAGGTCCAGTCCAGGCCCAATGCATCAGCGCCAGCGTCGGCGATGCTTTCCAGCCACAGACCGCCGTTCTTGGTGAACAGGATTACCGGCACTTTGCGACCTTCGTGTTCGCGGATCAGGCCGCTGACGATTTTGCGCATGTAAGCCAGAGAGAATTCCTGGTACGCCGCCGCCGAGAGGCTGCCACCCCAGCTGTCGAAGATCTGCACCGCTTGCGCACCAGCCATGATCTGGCCGTTGAGGTAGCTGGTGACCGTCTGCGCGAGCTTGTCCAGCAACAGGTGCAAGGCTTGCGGGTTGTCGTAGAGCATGGTTTTGGTCTTGCGGTAGTCTTTCGACGAGCCGCCTTCAACCATGTAGGTGGCCAGGGTCCATGGGCTGCCGGCAAAGCCGATCAGTGGCACGCGGCCGTTCAGCTCACGGCGAATGGTGCTGACCGCGTCCATGACGTAGCCGAGGTCTTTGTGCGGATCAGGAATCGGCAGGGCTTCGATGTCAGCCAGGGTGCTGACGACTTTCTTGAAGCGCGGACCTTCACCGGTTTCGAAGTACAGGCCTTGGCCCATGGCGTCCGGGATGGTGAGGATATCGGAGAACAGGATCGCCGCGTCCAGTTGCGGATAGCGGTCGAGCGGTTGCATCGTGACTTCGCAGGCGAACTCCGGGTTCATGCACAGGCTCATGAAGTCACCGGCCTTGGCACGGCTGGCGCGGTATTCAGGCAGGTAGCGACCGGCCTGACGCATCATCCACACAGGGGTGACGTCTACGGGTTGCTTGAGCAGGGCGCGAAGGAAACGGTCGTTCTTCAGGGCAGTCATGTCGGCATCCGGAAAAAAAGTGCGGGCATTTTCTCAGAGCGCGACGCAAAAGGCACGGCAAGCGCCGAACCTTTTGTCTATCGGGTCAATTTGTCGCGGTCTGCACGCGCTAAATCTGTGTTGATTCGACCGGCCTCTTCGCCGGCAAGCCGGCTCCTACAGGTTATGCGCAATCCTGTAGGAGCTGGCTTGCCAGCGAAGCTTTTGATCAGACGCCCAGGTAATCCAGGATCCCTTCGGCGGCATTACGGCCTTCGAAGATCGCCGTCACCACCAGGTCGGACCCGCGCACCATGTCGCCACCGGCGAAGATTTTCGGGTTGCTGGTCTGGTGCTTGTACTGACCTTGCTCCGGTGCCACGACGCGGCCCTGGCTGTCGGTCTGGATGCTGAACTGTTCGAACCACGGCGCCGGGCTTGGGCGGAAACCGAACGCGATAACCACGGCGTCGGCCGGGATGATCTCTTCGGAACCCGGAATCGGCTCAGGGCTGCGACGGCCACGGGCATCCGGTTCGCCGAGACGGGTCTCGACCACTTTCACGCCTTCGACACGGTCTTCACCAACGATGGCAATCGGCTGGCGGTTGTAGAGGAATTTCACCCCTTCTTCCTTGGCGTTCTTCACCTCTTTGCGCGAGCCCGGCATGTTCGCTTCGTCGCGTCGATACGCACAGGTCACCGACTTGGCGCCCTGGCGGATCGACGTGCGATTGCAGTCCATCGCCGTGTCGCCGCCGCCCAGTACCACAACCTTCTTGCCTTTCATGTCGACGAAATCTTCCGGCGACTTTTCAAAGCCCAGGTTGCGGTTGACGTTGGCGATCAGGTAATCCAAAGCGTCATGCACGCCCGGCAGGTCCTCACCGGCAAAGCCACCCTTCATGTAGGTGTATGTGCCCATGCCCATGAACACGGCATCGTATTCTTCGAGCAGTTGTTCGACGGTCACGTCCTTGCCCACTTCGGTGTTCAGGCGGAACTCGATGCCCATGCCGGTGAAGACTTCGCGGCGATTGCTCAACACGGTCTTTTCCAGCTTGAACTCAGGGATGCCGAAGGTCAGCAGACCGCCGATTTCCGGGTTCTTGTCGAACACCACCGGGGTCACGCCGCCGCGGACCAGCACGTCGGCACAGCCCAGACCTGCCGGGCCGGCGCCGATCACGGCAACACGCTTGCCGGTCGGTATGACCTTGGACATGTCCGGGCGCCAGCCCATGGCGAACGCGGTGTCGGTGATGTACTTCTCGACCGAACCGATGGTCACCGCGCCAAAACCGTCGTTGAGGGTGCAGGCACCCTCGCACAGACGGTCCTGCGGGCACACCCGGCCGCAGACTTCCGGCAGGGTGTTGGTCTGGTGCGACAGCTCGGCGGCCTGGAGGATGTTGCCCTCGGCCACCAGTTTCAGCCAGTTCGGAATGAAGTTGTGCACCGGGCACTTCCATTCGCAATACGGGTTACCGCAACCCAGGCAGCGGTGGGCCTGATCGGCCGAATGCTGGGGTTTGAAGGGTTCGTAGATTTCCACGAACTCTTTCTTGCGTTGACGCAACAGTTTCTTCTTCGGATCTTTGCGCCCGACATCGATGAACTGGAAGTCGTTATTCAGACGTTCAGCCATTGTTAAAACCCCTCAACAGCAGCTCGAAGCTACACGCTTCAAGCTGCAAGACAATCACGGTGGCAGGCACATCGCGCACTGCTGTTAACTTGCGGCTTTGAAGCTTGCCGCTTGCAGCTGCGTCGTTACTGCGGACTCGCACGAGTACTGGAGAGCAAAGATTTCAAGCTCGCCGCCTTAGGTTTGACGAGCCAAAAACGACGCAAATAGTCATCGAGGTTTTCAGCGAGGTTACGACCCCACTCGCTGTCGGTTTCCTCGACGTATTCGTTCAGCACGCGTTGCAAGTGGCTGCGATAGGCTTCCATCGCCTCACCGCTGATCCGCTGGATTTCCACCAGTTCGTGGTTGACCCGGTCAACGAAAGAGTTGTCCTGGTCGAGTACGTAGGCGAAACCGCCGGTCATGCCTGAGCCGAAGTTGTAACCGGTCTTGCCCAGGACGCAGACGAAACCACCGGTCATGTATTCGCAGCAGTGATCGCCTGTGCCTTCCACCACGGTGTGAGCACCGGAGTTGCGCACCGCGAAGCGCTCGCCCGCAGTCCCGGCGGCGAACAGTTTGCCACCGGTGGCGCCGTACAGGCAGGTGTTGCCGATGATGGCACTGTCCTGAGTCTTGTAGACGCTACCCTTGGGCGGAACGATGACCAGTTTGCCGCCGGTCATGCCTTTGCCGACGTAGTCGTTGGCATCGCCTTCCAGATACATGTTCAAGCCGCCGGCGTTCCACACACCGAAGCTCTGACCGGCCGTCCCGTTGAAGCGGAAGGTTATCGGCGCATTCGCCATGCCTTGGTTGCCATGCTTGCGAGCGATTTCACCGGAGATCCGCGCACCGATGGAACGGTCGCAGTTGCAGATATCCAAGGCAAAATCGGCGCCGCTCATGTCGTTGATTGCCGAGGTGGCCAGGTCGACCATTTTCTCGGCCAGCAGGCCTTTGTCGAACGGCGGGTTGCGCTCCACCTGGCAGAACTGAGGTTTGTCTGCCGGGATGTGATCGCTGCCCAGCAGCGGCGTCAAGTCCAGGTGTTGCTGCTTGGCGGTCTGGCCTTCGAGGATGTCCAGCAGATCGGTACGGCCGATCAGCTCTTCAAGGGAGCGCACGCCCAACTTCGCCAGCCACTCACGGGTTTCTTCGGCGACGTAGGTGAAGAAATTCACCACCATGTCGACGGTACCGATGTAGTGATCCTTGCGCAGCTTCTCGTTCTGAGTCGCGACGCCGGTGGCGCAGTTGTTCAGGTGGCAGATGCGCAGGTATTTGCAGCCCAGCGCGATCATTGGCGCGGTGCCGAAGCCGAAGCTTTCAGCGCCGAGAATCGCCGCCTTGATCACGTCGAGGCCGGTTTTCAAGCCGCCGTCGGTCTGCACCCGGACTTTGCCGCGCAGGTCGTTGCCGCGCAGGGTCTGGTGGGTTTCGGCCAGGCCGAGCTCCCACGGTGCGCCGGCGTATTTGATCGAGGTCAGCGGCGATGCACCGGTGCCGCCGTCGTAGCCGGAGATGGTGATCAAGTCCGCATAAGCCTTGGCCACACCGGCGGCGATGGTGCCGACGCCTGCTTCTGCGACCAGCTTCACCGAGACCAGCGCCTTCGGGTTGACTTGTTTCAGGTCGAAAATCAGCTGCGACAAGTCTTCGATCGAATAGATGTCATGGTGCGGCGGCGGCGAGATCAGGGTCACGCCCGGCACTGCGTAACGCAGCTTGGCGATCAGGCCATTGACCTTGCCGCCCGGCAGCTGACCGCCTTCGCCGGGCTTGGCGCCCTGGGCGACTTTGATCTGCAGCACTTCAGCGTTGACCAGGTATTCCGGGGTCACCCCGAAACGGCCGGTCGCGACTTGCTTGATTTTCGAGCTCTTGATGGTGCCGTAACGCGCCGGGTCTTCGCCGCCTTCGCCGGAGTTGGAACGCGCACCGAGGCGGTTCATGGCTTCGGCCAGGGCTTCGTGGGCTTCTGGCGACAGCGCACCGAGCGAGATGCCCGCGGAGTCGAAGCGCTTGAGCACCGACTCCAGCGGTTCGATCTCGCTGATGTCCAGCGGCGTGTCCAGGGTCTTGACCTTGAACAGGTCGCGGATCATCGACACCGGGCGGTTATCCACCAGCGCCGTGTATTCCTTGAACTTGCTGTAGTCGCCCTGCTGCACAGCGGCTTGCAGGGTGTTGACCACGTCCGGGTTGTAGGCGTGGTATTCGCCACCGTGGACGAACTTCAGCAGGCCGCCTTGCTGGATCGGCTTGCGCGGACTCCAGGCTTCGGCGGCCAGGGCTTTCTGTTCGGCTTCGATGTCGACGAAACGCGCACCCTTGATCCGGCTTGGCACACCACGGAAGCTCAAGTCGCAGACTTCCTCGGACAGGCCGATCGCTTCGAACAGTTGTGCTCCGCGGTAGGAAGCGATGGTGGAAATGCCCATCTTCGACAGGATCTTCAGCAGGCCTTTGGTAATGCCTTTACGGTAGTTCTTGAACACCTCATAGAGGTCGCCCAGCACTTCACCGGTGCGGATCAGGTCGCCCAGCACTTCGTAGGCCAGGAACGGATAGACCGCCGAGGCACCGAAACCGATCAGCACTGCAAAGTGGTGCGGATCTCGGGCAGTAGCGGTTTCCACCAGGATGTTGGAGTCGCAACGCAGGCCTTTCTCGGTCAGGCGGTGGTGCACCGCTCCGGTGGCGAGCGAAGCGTGGATCGGCAACTTGCCCGGGGCAATGTGACGGTCACTCAACACGATCAGGGTACGGCCGGCGCGCACGGCTTCTTCAGCCTGATCGGCGACGTTGCGCACTGCGGCTTCGAGGCCGACGCTCTCGTCGTAGTTGAGGTCGATGACCTGGCGTTCGAAGCCCGGACGATCGAGGTTCATCAGCGAGCGCCACTTGGCCGGGGAAATGACCGGCGAGCTGAGGATCACGCGCGAAGCATGTTCCGGCGACTCCTGGAAGATGTTGCGCTCGGCACCGAGGCAGATCTCCAGCGACATGACGATGGCTTCACGCAGCGGGTCGATCGGCGGGTTGGTGACCTGCGCGAACTGCTGGCGGAAATAGTCGTACGGCGTGCGCACGCGCTGGGACAGCACGGCCATCGGCGTATCGTCGCCCATGGAGCCTACGGCTTCGTAACCTTGCTCGCCAAGCGGGCGCAGCACCTGGTCGCGCTCTTCGAACGTGACCTGGTACATCTTCATGTACTGCTTGAGCTGGTCGACATCATAGAAAGCCGAACCGTGGTCGTTATCTTCCATGGTCGCCTGGATGCGCAGGGCATTCTTGCGCAGCCATTGCTTGTACGGATGACGGGACTTCAAGCGGTTGTCGATGGCATCGGTGTCGAGGATCTGACCGGTTTCGGTGTCCACGGCAAAGATCTGGCCCGGGCCAACGCGGCCCTTGGCGATCACGTCTTCAGGCTGGTAGTTCCAGACACCGATTTCCGAGGCCAGGGTGATGAAACCGTTCTTGGTGGTCACCCAGCGCGCCGGGCGCAGACCGTTACGGTCGAGCAGGCACACCGCGTAGCGACCATCGGTCATGACCACGCCGGCCGGGCCGTCCCACGGTTCCATGTGCATCGAGTTGTATTCGTAGAACGCCCGCAGATCCGGGTCCATGGTTTCGACGTTCTGCCACGCAGGCGGAATGATCATCCGCACGCCGCGGAACAGGTCGATGCCACCGGTGACCATCAGCTCGAGCATGTTGTCCATGCTCGAGGAGTCGGAGCCGACGCGGTTCACCAGCGGGCCGAGTTCTTCCAGATCCATCAGATCGTTGGTGAACTTGGTGCGCCGGGCCTGGGCCCAGTTGCGGTTGCCGGTGATGGTGTTGATCTCGCCGTTGTGGGCGAGGAAGCGGAACGGCTGGGCCAGCGGCCATTTCGGCAGGGTGTTGGTGGAGAAGCGCTGGTGGAACACGCAAATCGAGGTTTGCAGGCGCTGGTCGCTGAGGTCTGGATAGAAGGCGGTCAAATCCGCCGGCATCATCAGGCCTTTGTAAATGATGGTCTTGTGGGAAAAGCTGCAGATGTAGTGATCGACGTCGGCGGCGTTGGCCACGGACGAACGACGACGCGCGCTGAACAGCTTGATCGCCATGTCCTGGTCGCTCAGGCCTTCACCGCCGATGTACACCTGCTCGATCTGCGGCAGGCGCTCGAGAGCCAGGCGGCCGAGGACGCTGGTGTCGATCGGCACTTTGCGCCAGCCGACCAGGGTCAGGCCTTCAGCCAGGAGCTCGCGGTTCATATTCTCGCGAGCGGCTTCGGCTTTGACCGGGTCCTGGTTGAAGAAGACCATGCCCACCGCATATTGCTTGGGCAGTTCGACGCCGAAGGTTTCCTGGGCGATGGCTCGCAGGAACGCGTCCGGCTTTTGAATCAGCAGACCGCAACCGTCACCGGTCTTGCCGTCGGCGTTGATCCCACCGCGGTGGGTCATGCAGGTCAGGGCCTCGACGGCCGTTTGCAAAAGGGTATGACTGGGCTCGCCCTGCATATGGGCTATCAGGCCGAAACCGCAGTTATCCTTGAATTCATCTGGTTGGTACAGACCTGCTTTCATAGACACTTTCTCACCAGGCTGCCCCTTATCAGGGCAAATTTCTTTTCAATTCAACCACTTGCCATCCGCGCCGAACGTACGCCAGCTTTGCGGGGGCAAAAGGGAGGTCATTGTACACACCGTCACAGAAGCTCACAAATTTGACGACGAAATGTCGCAAATCTATGTCGCATTTATGAAAGGTTTAAAGCTATCTACTGTGCTAGTCAAAACTTTTTTAATTTTGACCGCTACGACTCAAAAGACTACTGTGACGCAGACACCACAAGGCACGCGGCCCAGGGTCTGCTGGTGCTTGCTGACGAACCGCGTTGCGATGCCAACATGTGCGAGGCAAGGCGCGGGATGCTGCCAATGGCTCTTCCCTTGGCAAATCCCGCAACGCAGCCTCGCGCATGTTGGCGCGCAACGCGGTCGTCAGCAAGCGCCAGCAGACCCTTTAGGCAGCGCGCACTTGCGGAAATTTTGAGGTGCCTGGAGAGGCGGCCTGGGTAAGGCCGCCGAATCTTCAGCGAGTTGCTGCCAGTTCCTGTTGGACGCTGGCGACAGTGCGAGGCCAAGGTTTACCAGCCTGAACCTTCGCTGGCAAGGCCTTGATGGCGCTCAGGGCTGCATCGCGGTTGGCGAAACTGCCGTAAGTGATGACGTAAAGCGGTTTGCCGTTAAGCACTTTCTTGAAATAACGGTACTCGCCGCCCTGCTCTTTCACGAAGTTTTGCGCGGACGCTTCGGAGCTGGTGCCGAGGATCTGCACCACGTAGTTGCCCGGCGCTTGTCCTGCGTACCAGGTGCCACCCGCGGCTTTAGCCACGGTGACTGGCTTGTCGGCAGGCTTGGCGGCCGCCGCAGCGGGTTTGGCAGGCACAGGGGCCGGTTTCGCAGCAGGCGCCGGGGCAGGCTTGGCCGTCGCGACTTGAGTCGGAGCAGGCGTTGGCTTGGCCGCCGATGTCGGCGCCGGACCTGGCTGGATGCCAGCAGGTGGCGCAGTCGTGGTCACGGTCGGCGGCGTAGCGCTGGAACCTTCTACCGGCACGCCGTCGTCGCCCTCGGTAATGCCGCCGGCCGCTTCGGCCAGGGGACCGCGCATGACCGGCTGCGAGTTGCCGACCAGCGGCAACGGCATCGGTTGCGAATTACCGTTGAACTCCATGGCCGGAGCACCGTTGCCGTCAGATTGCGGCGCGCCCTGGCCTGGCTGCTGTTGCGCCTGCTCGTTGGCAGGTGCGCCAGTGGTCGGTGCTTTGCTGCGACCCGGCATCAACCAGGCGGCGGCTACCGCGACCACGACAACGGCGGATATCGCCAATACGTGTTTCTTCGGCATATTGAACCCCATACTTGGACGCTTGACCGCTGAGCGGCTGGCAATCATGGCTTCGATCATGGCATCGCGGGCAACCTGGTTGATGGTGCCAGGCCAACCGTCGGAGCTTTCGTGAATATCAGAGATCTGTTTTGCGCTGAAAAGTTCGATCCCACGACCCGCGCCCTCGAGCCGCTGGTCCAGATATTCGCGGGTTTCCTCTTCGGTGTAAGGCTGCAACTCGATGACGTGGAAACGCTCTTCCTCAAGGCTCAACGCATCCAGCTGCGCAATCAGCGAGGACTCGCCAAACAGGAACACATGGGGACGACCTTCCGGCGCACCCGCGGCCAGGGCCATCAAGGCCTCCAGCGCCGACTCGTCGAGGTGCTCGGCATCATCCACCAGCAGGTAGACTTCCTGCCCCGTGAGCGCCAATTGCACCACTTGAGCCAGAATCGCACCAATTTGCGGCTGCGCAACGTTCAGCGCCTGAGCCACCTGCTGCAGCACACCGGCTGCATCACCGGCACCCCGGGCGGAAACCACCACACTCTGCACCGTCTGCTTGTTGGTACTGGCCACCAGGGCCTGACGCAACAGGGTCTTGCCACTGCCTTGCGGGCCGGTGACCACCAGCAGCATCTGGCTATAGCGTGCAAGGTGATGCAGCTGGCCCAGCACCGGCTTGCGCTGGGCAGGGAAAAATTTGAAGCCAGGCACCCGTGGAGCGAAAGGGTCATGGTTCAACTGGTAATGGCCGAGGAACGCCTCGTCGGCATGCAAACTAGTCATCGGGATCTTATTAACCTTTAAGCTGAGCCAGGGCGCGGTAATCCGCTCCCAGCGTGGCCTGTAGAACCTCTTTCGGATAATCGTCGGTCACCACCGCTTCGCCCATGTGGCGCAGCAGCACCAGGCGTAAACGACCGTCGATCACTTTCTTGTCAATTGCCATGTGTTCGAGGAAATCGGCTTCAGTCATCTCTTCAGGCGGGATGACCGGCAGGCCGGCGCGCTGGAACAGGCGGATGCCGCGATCGCGCTCCTGCTCGCTGATCCAGCCCAGCAGTGCGGACATGTGCAAAGCCATTACGGTGCCAGCAGCGACCGCTTCACCATGCAGCCAGACACCATAGCCCATATGGGTTTCGATGGCGTGGCCGAAGGTGTGTCCCAGGTTCAACGTGGCACGCACGCCGGTTTCCTTCTCGTCGGCACCGACGACTGCCGCCTTGGCCGCGCAGGAACGCTCGATGGCGTAGGTCAGGGCGACCTGATCCAGGGCGCGCAGGCGATCGACGTTTTCTTCAAGCCAGGTCAGGAACGGCTCGTCGCAGATCAGCCCGTATTTGATGACTTCCGCCAACCCGGCGGACAGCTCGCGGGCCGGCAGGGTGTTGAGGGTGGCGGTATCGATCAGCACCACGTTCGGCTGATAGAAGGCGCCGACCATGTTCTTGCCCAGCGGATGATTGATCCCGGTCTTGCCGCCCACCGACGAGTCGACTTGCGACAGCAACGTGGTCGGGACCTGGATGAAATCGACGCCGCGCTGGTAGCAGGCGGCAGCAAAACCGGCCATGTCACCGATGACGCCGCCACCCAGGGCAATCACCGTGGTGCGCCGGTCGTGGCGCGCGGTCAGCAGGCCGTCGAATATAAGCTGCAGGGTTTCCCAGGTCTTGAAGGCCTCGCCGTCGGGCAGTATCACGCTGATAACCGAGAACGGTGCGAGGCTGCGGGTCAGACGCTCGAGATAGAGCGGCGCCACGGTCTCGTTGGAGATAATCGCCACTTGCCGTCCGCGGATATGCGGGGCCAGCAGCTCAGGCTGATCCAACAAACCTTCGCCAATATGAATCGGGTAGCTGCGCTCGCCTAGATCGACCTTGAGTGTCTGCATGTGTCCCCACAGTAAAGATGGAATCAGGCGTCCTGCCTTGAGTTAACCGATGTCTACGGCGTCTGCTGGTGTGACGCCGTTCGGTAGCCATGCGCCACAACCTTGAGCGGCCATGACAGCGCCCGAGGATAGCGCATTTCGCGCTGCGCTTTAACGGGGAGGCAGCTGTTGCAAGCGCTCGAGAATATCAAGCACGACCATTCGCGGCGGTCGCTCATCGGTTTCCACCACCAGATCGGCGATTTCCCTATAAAGCGGATCGCGAATCGCCAGCAGGTCCCGAAGGGTCTTGGCCGGATCGGCAGTGCGCAGCAGGGGTCGATTGCGGTCACGCGAGGTGCGACCTACCTGCTGCTCGACGGAGGCATGCAGGTAAACCACCCGACCACCGGCATGCAGCGCTCGACGATTGGCTTCGCGCATGACCGCGCCGCCACCGGTGGCCAGCACCACGCCATCGCAGCCGCACAGCTCGGCAATCATCGCCTGCTCGCGGTCACGAAAGCCCGGTTCGCCTTCCTTATCGAAAATCCACGGGATATTGGCGCCGGTGCGCAATTCAATTTCCTTGTCGGAATCTTTGAACGGCAGGCGCAGCTCTTTGGCCAGCAAACGGCCGATGGTGCTTTTTCCAGCCCCCATCGGTCCAACAAGAATCAAATTTCGCACAGAATCAATGACTCACAGCAATCGCCTGATTGTTCATGATACGCGGAGTGAGAAATACCAGCAGCTCGGATTTTTTCTCCGAAACCACGTCACGCCGGAAAAGGCGGCCAAGATACGGCACATCACCGAGAAATGGCACCTTATCTACAACCTTGCTCTGAGTATTTGAGAAAACCCCGCCGATCACGATGGTCTCGCCGTCATTGACCAGCACCTTGGCATTGACCTCGTTTTTCTTGATCGGCGGTACATCCTGGACTTTGTTCAAGTAGTCCGGCTCGTCCTTGGTGACCTTGACCTCCATGATGATCCGGTTGTCCGGGGTGATTTGCGGCGTTACCTCAAGGGACAGCGAGGCCTCCTTGAACGACACCGATGTGGCGCCGCTGGAACTGGCTTCCTGATAGGGAATTTCAGTGCCTTTGAGGATTTTCGCGGTTTCCTTGTCGGACGTGACCACCTTGGGCTGCGAGACGATTTCGCCGTTGCCGGTCTTCTCCATCGCAGTCAGCTCCAGGTCCAGCAACACATTGTCGGTGATGAACGCGATGCCCAGTCCCGAGGTGTTGCCGGCGGTGCCCATGTCGACAAACGGCGAGTTGGTGCTGGTACTGCCCGGCGTACCAATGGTGGTCGACGAGCCGTTGCTGACCCCGGACGTGTTCCAGTTGCCTTTGTTCTGCACCGAACCGCCCCAGCGCACACCGAGGCTTTTGTCGTAGTCGACATTGGCTTCGACGATTCGCGCCTCGATCATCACCTGCCGTACCGGAATATCCAGTTGCGCAACGATACGACGCAGCTCGTCAAGGCGGTCCTGGGTCTGGTAGGCAATGATGTTGTTGGTACGCTCATCGACCGTGATCGAGCCCCGTTCGTCGATTTTCGCTTCGGCACTGGTCACCGACTGGAACAGCTTGGCGATATCCGCGGCCTTGGCGTAATTGACCTGCAGCAGCTCGCGACGCAAAGGCGCCAGTTCGGCGATCTGCTTTTGCGATTCGAGCTCCTGGCGTTCGCGCGCAGCGATCTCATCGGCGGGCGCTACCAGCAGCACGTTGCCGATCTTGCGTTTATCCAGGCCTTTGGTTTTCAGCACCAGGTCCAGCGCCTGGTCCCACGGCACGTTCTGCAAACGCAGGGTGATGCCGCCCTGCACCGTGTCGCTGGCCACCAGGTTGAGGTTGGTGAAATCGGCGATCAGTTGCAGCACCGAGCGCACATCGATGTCCTGGAAATTCAGCGAGAGCTTTTCACCGGTGTAGGCGAAACGCTCTGCGTTGCGTTTTTGCAGGTCGTCGACGGTCATCGGCCGGATGCTGACCGTCAGCTTGTTGTCAGTCTGATAGGTCGAATAGTCAAAAGCGCCGCTGGGCTCGATGCTGATGGTGGCCCGATCGCCCGTGGCGCTGGCATTGACGAACTGCACTGGCGTGGCGAAATCCTTGACGTCCAGGCGTACCCGCAATGGCTCGGGCAGTTGTGTCCTGGCGAAACCGAGAATGATCTTGCCGTCGCGCTCCTGGATATCCGGGGCGATGGCGGGGTCCGACAGATCGATGACCACATTGCCTTCGCCCTGGGTGCCGCGCTGGAAATCCACGCCCCGGATGGCCTTGCCCACCGGCGCATACGTCCTGGCCGGGGCTGGCGTTGCAGTGGCAGCGCGAGGCGCATTGGCGGGCCGGGGCGCGGCCTTCGCGGCGCCTTGCCCGACCACCACGAACAGGGTGTTGCCTTCGACCCGCGCGTCATACGGGGTCAACTGAGTGAGGTTGATGATCAGCCGCGTGCGGTCCTTGGCCTCCACCACCGTGGCGCTGCGGGCATTGCCACCCCCCAGCTCACGATTCTTGCTCTTCAGCTGACTGACTACCCCGGGTAGATCCAGCGCAATCCGTGCCGGCGATTCCGTGGTGTAACCACGGGGCGTCGGGGGCGGTCCATCGAAGGACAACTTCAACTCGACGCGGTCTCCCGGTAACGCCGCGACATCCAGCGTCTTGAGGTTGGCCGCTAGTACCATCGGCGACAGCAGCGCTATCCATAGCGAAATACCGAGGGTGGAGAAAATCCTGTTCATTGTTCGAGTTCCACTATGAGTGCTCTTTCAAAGGAATGGTCCGCGGCCGCTCCAGCCAGGCGCCTTCGCCGTCCGGAACGATTTCGACCACATCGACCTGCGAGCCGCTGATGGCGACGATCCGTCCATCGTTACGTCCCAGGTAATCGCCGACTTTCAGCCGATGCACACCGCCCGCTCCGCGCAGCAGCGCAAAGGAACCCGTCGCATTGGAGAGGGTGCCGACCATTTCAAACTGCTCGATGTTGAAACCTTCGAGGTATTGCTTGACCCGACCAGGGTCGGGCTTGACGTTGCGCGAGCCGTGTTTCTGACCCGTCAGATCGACTCTGACCTGCCTGGAAAACGGGCTTCTCAGGTTGGCGGCGCTGTAGGTGAATGTCGGGTATGACTGGAATACCGGGGTGGGTTCAATCTTGCCCGGCGGCCGCAGGCGCACTTCGTTCATGTAGGCATCGAGGTCACTGACGTCATTGCCGCTGCCACAACCGGCCAGGCCGGCGATGATTACCATCATCGAGACACAACGAATCGGGCTCATTTTTGCAGCCCCTTGTCGTTGTAGCGGTAAGTCTTGGCCAGGATGCTCATGCGCAACCTCGACCCGACTTCGGGGTTGGCCGGCGCAATATCGAAGTCATGCAGGGTGACAATGCGTGGCAGTCCCGCTACGCCACTGACGAAGGTGGCCAGGTCATGGTAAGCACCGGTGGCGGTGATCTGGATCGGCAGCTCGATGTAGAACTGCCGGGAGGCCTCCGGCAACAACTTGATCTCTTCGAACTCCAGGCCACTGCCCAAGCCGGTGCGCGTGATGTCCTCCAGCAGGCCGGGCACCTCGGTGTCACTGGGCAATTGGCGCAGCAGCACGCCGAAAGAGTTCTCCATTTCCTTCATCTGCTGGGTATACAGCTCCAGATTCGCCGCCATGTGGGCTTTGCTGGCGAATTGCTCCTTGAGTGTCGACTCTTCCTCGCGCTTGAGGTCGAGGTGATCCTCCAGATCGCTGACGTAAAAGTTGTACCCCAGCGCCAGCACCAATACCATCAGCAGGGCACCCGCCAATGCCTTGATCGCCGGCGGCCAGGAGCCCATGTTGTTGGTATCCAGATCGTTGATATCGATCTTGCGCAGGCCTTCGAACCATTCGGACAGCCTCATTTGGCGCTCTCCACAGCCGGTTGAGTCTGACGAACAGTCAATTGAAAAACATTGGCCTGATCGAGCTGACCGGCGGTGGTCGCTTTGACTTCAGTGAGGTTGGGCGCATCGAACCAGTCGGACGCATCCAGATTGCGCATCAGGTCTGACACGCGATTGTTGGATTCTGCCGCGCCTGCAATGGACAGGGTTTTGCCGGTCATTTTCACTTCGGTGAAGTAAACGCCATCCGGCAAGGTACGCGCCAACTGATCGAAGATGCGCCCGCTGATGGGACGATTGCCTTGCAGGTCCTGGATGATGCGCATGCGCTCGACCAGTTGCTGGCGACGGGCCTTGAGGTCGCTGATCTGCTTGATCCGCTCATCGACCACGGCAATCTGCTTGCCGATGTAGTCGTTACGGGCGACTTGTCGATCGATGGCGCCGTTGATGACCTGGTCCGCAATCAGCACCGCCCCCACCGAACCCACCAGCACACCGACCAACGCCAGCAAAAAGCGCTTGCGACGTGTTTCACGCAGCTCCTCGCGCCAGGGTAAAAGATTGATCCGCGCCATCAGTCGAAACTCCTGAGGGCCAGCCCGCAGGCAATCATCAAGGCCGGGGCATCACTGGCCAGGGCACCGGCGTTGACCTTGCTGCTCAGGCTCATATCGGAGAAGGGATTGGCCACTTGTGTGGGAGTGCCCAGCCGCTGCTCGATCAACCGCTCCAGCCCCGAGACCGACGCGGTACCGCCGGCCAGCAGAATGTGATCGACCGCGTTGTACTGACCGGAGGCGAAGAAAAACTGTAACGAGCGGGACACCTGCTGCACCAGCGCATCGCGAAATGGCTGCAGCACCTCGCTGACGTAGTCGTCCGGCAGACCGCCCTGTTTCTTCGCCAGCCCCGCCTGCTCGAGGGTCAGCCCATATCGCCGCTGGATTTCTTCCGTCAGCTGACGACCGCCGAACAATTGCTCGCGGGTATAGATGATGCGCCCGTTATGCAGCACGCTCAGCGTGGTCATGGTGGCGCCGATGTCGACCACCGCCACCGTCAGCCCCTCCTGAGAGGCCGCCAGATGACGCGTCAGCAGGCCATACGACCGCTCCAGCGCGTAGGCCTCGACGTCGACTACCCGAGCGGTCAGGCCGGCCAGCGCCAAGGCGGCTTCACGGACTTCGACGTTCTCCTTGCGACAAGCCGCCAGCAGCACATTGACCCGCTCGGGGCTGCGCGCCGACACGCCCTGGACTTCAAAGTCGATGGCGACTTCGTCCAATGGATAAGGGATGTATTGATCGGCCTCGATCTTCAGCTGGTTTTCCATCTCGTCGTCGGAAAGGCCGGCATCCATCTCGATGGTCTTGGTGATCACTGCCGAACCGGCCACGGCCACGGCGACGTTCCTGAGGCTGGTCTTGGCCTTGAGCAGCACGCGTGCGAGGGCCTGACCCACGCCTTCGAGCTCGGCGATATTTTTCTCGACCACCGCACTGGGGGGCAGCGGCTCGACCGCATAGGCCTCGACCCGGTAGCGATCGCCCTGACGGCTCAGTTCCAGAAGCTTGACCGACGTGGAACTGATGTCGATCCCCAGCAGCGTATTGGCCTTTTTATTGAAGAGTCCTAGCACTAACAATTCCCTATGACTTTCCGTGAGTTACGGACTCCATAATACGCATTGCGTTCACACCACCCGTCTTGACAGCAGCGCAAATGACGCCCTCGACGGAAAAATGCTTATAATGCCCAGCGTTTTTTTCCACATTTACTTCAAGCGCGGGTCGTTCCCTGTTTACCTGAACCCTGAGCCTAATTCATTCTTTGCCTGGATATCCAAAAGCCTTGATTCGTCTGCTGAAATTTTTCGGGTGGTCCATCGTCGCCGTCTTCTGCGGACTGCTCCTTGGTCTGAGCGGCGCGTTTTTATACCTTAGCCCCGGATTGCCATCCGTGGAGGCACTGAGAAGCATTCAGTTGCAGATTCCATTGCGGGTGTATAGCAGCGACGACAAATTGATCGCGGAATTTGGCGAAATGCGCCGCACGCCGATCCGTTTCGCCGACATCCCGCCCAATTTCATCAATGCCTTGCTCAGCGCCGAAGACGACAATTTCGCCAACCACTACGGCGTCGATCCCGGCAGCCTGATGCGCGCCGCCACTCAGCTGATCAAGAGCGGACATATCCAGTCCGGCGGCAGCACCATCACTATGCAGGTTGCGAAGAATTTTTTCCTTACCAGCGAACGCAGTTTCTCGCGCAAGACCACCGAAATCCTCCTGGCCCTGCAGATCGAACGGCAACTGACCAAGGACGAAATCCTTGAGTTATACGTGAACAAAATCTACCTGGGCAACCGCGCCTACGGCATCGAGGCCGCGGCGCAAGTCTATTACGGCAAGTCGATCCGAGACGTCAGCCTGGCACAAATGGCGATGATCGCCGGCCTGCCCAAGGCGCCGTCGCGCTTCAATCCGCTGGCCAACCCCGCCCGCAGCAAAGAGCGTCGCGACTGGATCCTGGGGCGCATGTACAAGCTGGGCAAAATCACCGAAGCCGACTACACCACGGCGATCAACGAGCCGCTCAACGCCAGTTATCACGTACCGACTCCGGAGGTGAATGCGCCGTACATCGCGGAAATGGCCCGCGCCGAAATGGTCGGGCGCTATGGCAGCGATGCCTACACCGAAGGCTTTCGCGTGACCACCACGGTGCCGAGCAACCTGCAGGAAATGGCCAACACCGCGGTTCACGAAGGCTTGATGACCTACGATCAGCGTCATGGCTATCGTGGCCCCGAGTCACGCCTGCCGGGCAAGACCCGCGAGGCCTGGGCTACCGAACTGACTAAACAGCGCACCATCAGCAGCCTTGAGCCGGCCATCGTCATTCAGGTCGACAAGACCGGCCTGCAAGTGCTGACCCGCACCGGGGAAGAACACGTCGGCTGGGACACCATGAAATGGGCGCGTCCATTCTTGAACACCAACAGCATGGGCGCCAATCCGAAGCAGCCGTCGGATGTGGCTCATGTCGGCGACCTGGTTCGCGTCCAGCGCCAGCCCGACAACTCACTGAAGTTCAGCCAGATCCCGCAAGCCCAGGGCGCACTGGTGTCCCTCGACCCGCAGAACGGCGCCATTCGCTCGCTGGTCGGCGGCTTTGCGTTCGAGCAGAGCAACTACAACCGCGCTCTGCAGGCCAAGCGTCAACCGGGCTCGAGCTTCAAACCGTTCGTCTACAGCGCCGCACTGGATAACGGCTACACCGCCGCCAGCCTGGTGAACGACGCCCCGATCGTGTTTGTCGACGAATACCTGGACAAGGTCTGGCGCCCAAAGAACGACACCAACACCTTCCTCGGTCCGATCCGCATGCGTGAGGCGCTCTACAAGTCGCGCAACCTGGTGTCGATCCGCCTGCTGCAAGCGCTGGGCGTGGACCGCACCATCGACTACATCAGCAAGTTCGGCTTCAACAAACAGGACCTGCCGCGCAACCTGTCCCTGGCCCTGGGCACTGCCACCCTGACGCCCATGGAAATCGCCACCGGCTGGAGTACCTTCGCCAACGGCGGCTACAAGATCACCCCGTACATTATCGACAAGATCGAAAGCCGCAACGGCGACACGCTGTTCGTCGCCAACCCGCCAAGCGTTCCGAAAGGCGATGTGGTCAGCGCCGGTATCGCGGCCCCGGCCCCGGCTGCCGACGCTATCACCGTCAGCGCAACGCCAGGCGACACCCTGACTGCCCAGCCAGTGCCGCCAACCCCGGCCGTGGCCGAACGCATTGTCGATGGCCGCACCACGTTCATCCTCAACAGCATGCTTGAGGACGTCATCAAACGCGGCACCGGACGCCGCGCCCTGGCATTGGGGCGCAGCGACATTGCGGGCAAGACCGGCACCACCAACGAATCCAAGGACGCCTGGTTCTCCGGCTACAACGCTGACTACGTGACCACCGTCTGGACCGGCTTCGACCAGCCTGAAAGCCTGGGTCGCCGGGAGTTCGGCGGCACTGTCGCGCTGCCGATCTGGATGAGCTACATGGGCGCCGCGCTCAAGGACAAGCCGCCCCATACGCAGCGAGAACCGGAAGGCATCCTCAGCCTGCGCGTCGACCCGATCAGTGGCCGTGCAGCCTCCCCAGGCACGCCGGGCGCCTACTTCGAACTGTTCAAGGCCGAGGACACGCCACCGTCGGCCAACGAGCTGGGCAACGGCAATGCGCCGGGCAGCCCGCTGCCAGCGGATGAAGGGGCGCCGATCGATTTGTTCTGATTGGGTCGCTACACCAAAAAGCCCCGCCTTCGAGAGAAGCGCGGGGCTTTTTTTGCATTTGGATTTTTGGTGCAGACTGATTAGGCCCGTCGCCTGTCAGGTCGCCTTCGCTGGCAAGCCAGCTCCTACAGGGGATCTTAGGCGTGCAACGGCCCCCTGTAGGAGCTGGCTTGCCAGCGAAGAGGCCCGCACAAACACCACAAAAACCCACAGACAAAAAAAAGCCCCGACTCACAAGAGCCAGGGCTTTTTGCTTGATGCGACTACGGCTTAGCCGTTGAACACATCATCCACGCTTTTCAGCGGGTAGTTCTTCGGATACGGCAGGGTCGCCACACCGGTCTCGATCGCAGCCTTGGCCACGGCATCGGAGATCAGGGTGATCAGGCGAGCATCCATTGGTTTCGGAATGATGTACTCACGTCCGAATTCCAGCTTGATGCCGCCATAGGCGTCGCACACTTCCTGAGGCACTGGCAGCTTGGCCAGTTCACGCAGGGCATTGGCTGCAGCCACTTTCATTTCTTCGTTGATGCGCTTGGCGCGAACGTCCAGGGCACCGCGGAAGATGAACGGGAAGCCCAGTACGTTGTTGACCTGGTTCGGGTAGTCCGAACGGCCGGTGGCCATGATCACGTCGTCGCGGGTGGCATGCGCCAGTTCCGGGGAGATTTCCGGATCCGGGTTCGAGCACGCGAACACGATCGGGTTGGCCGCCATGGATTTCAGGCCTTCAGCGCTCAGCAGGTTCGGACCGGACAGGCCAACGAACACGTCGGCGCCTTCCAGCGCGTCAGCCAGGGTGCGTTTCTCGGTCGCATGAGCGAAGACAGCCTTGTACTGGTTCAGGTCGTCACGGCCGGAATGGATCACGCCGGTGCGGTCAACCATGTAGATGTTTTCGATGTTGGCGCCCATGCTCACCAGCAGTTTCATGCAGGAGATGGCGGCAGCACCGGCACCCAGGCAGACGATCTTGGCGTCAGCCAGGGTTTTGCCAGCGATTTCCAGGGCGTTGATCATGCCGGCCGCGGTAACGATCGCGGTGCCGTGCTGGTCATCGTGGAAGACCGGAATGTCGCACTGTTCGATCAGGGCGCGTTCGATCTCAAAGCACTCGGGGGCCTTGATGTCTTCCAGGTTGATGCCACCGAAAGTGATGGAGATGCGCTTGACGGTGTCGATGAAGGCTTGCGGGCTTTCGGAGTCGACTTCGATGTCGAAAACGTCGATGCCGGCGAAGCGCTTGAACAGCACGCCTTTACCTTCCATCACTGGCTTGGAAGCCAATGGGCCGAGGTTACCCAGGCCGAGAATCGCGGTGCCATCGGAAATGACTGCAACCAGGTTGCCCTTGCCGGTGTATTTGTAGGCCAGCTCAGGATCGCGGGCAATTTCGCGCACTGGTTCGGCTACGCCGGGGCTGTAGGCCAGCGACAGGTCGCGGGCGGTAGCGGTGGCCTTGGTGAGCTCGACACTCAGCTTACCTGGACGAGGATGGGCGTGATATTCGAGAGCGGCAGTTTTCAAATCAGACATGTGGGCATTCCGCTTTTACTGTTGGACAGACGGATCGCCGAGGATACGCGTGTCGCAAAGTCCCGACAAGACTGACCAGTCACCCCTGTCAAGCGGCCTGCCCTACGACTTTGGGCCAAGAGCCACGGAACACAAGGGATAGACTGTCCACAATCGACATAAAAAATGTCTACAATTTTTTATCAGGGTAGCGCTTGCAGCATCATCGGGTGGGTCAGCGGCAATAACCAGCGCGCCTGCCCGTCTTTGCGCCCACCACGGCGCGAACGATCCACTACCCAGCCACGCGCCTCGACCTGCTTGCCCTTGAGTCGCTCAAGCGCCGCGACATCGAACTGACCCAGCATATTGGGTGCAACGCGCAATACAACTGAATCCTGCAACTCGATCCAAACCCCGCCGCGATTGCGTTGAACCTTGCTCACTCGACCGCTGAGCACGGCAAAACCGGACGTGTTGATCTGCTCCGCTTTCAGTACCGGTGATTGTCGCCACACGCCAAGCCCGGCCTGACGGGCACTGCGCTCCGCGGCTTGCTGACAGGCGACCAGATCGACATTCGGCGCAACGGCCACCTGGAATCCCAGGCCCTCAGCAAGCATTTGCGCTTCGAGATTGGCGCCATCCGCGCCGTAGAGATGAGCCAGGGTACGGCCGTAGTTATCCTTGCTTTCCTTGCCTGGCAGCACTGCGAGCCGTCCGCCGCTGGCTGCAACCAGCGCTTCCAGGCGTTTGCGTGCCGTCACGGCAAACGGCTCGTCGGCACGGCCTTTCTTGCCCAGTTCCGGGGTATTCAAACCGATCATGCGCACACTGCGGCCGTCGCTCAGGCGCAGCGTGTCGCCATCCACCACCCGCTGCACCGCGACCGAGGCCAGGCCGTCCGGCGCCGGGCAGAAGGCCTGGGCAGCACATAGCCAAAACGCAGACACAAAAAAGGCGCCCGCAAGGGACGCCTTTTTCATCAGCAAGGTAAAGCCCATGGGGCTTTGTAACCTTACTCTGCCGCAGCAGGAGCCTTGGCTTTGCCAAACGCACCGAAACGGTCTGCGAAGCGCTGTACACGGCCGCCAGTATCCAGAGTCTTCTGCTTACCGGTGTAGAACGGGTGGCACTCGTTGCATACGTCAGTACCCAGTGGCTTGCACAGGTTCGAACGGGTTTCGAACTTGTTGCCGCAGCTGCAAGTTACTTCGATGGTTTCGTATGCTGGATGGATATCGGCTTTCATGGTGTATTCCTCAGGCTAGCGTGCCGCCACTCAACACCATTGTTGAATACCGCACGTAATTAGGCCGCGGATTCTACCAGAGGTTTCAAATCACGCAAGCTGTCCCTCTCACCGACCGTCTGCTAGGCTCCCGGTCCAATACGCGATCCCTTGTAGGAGCAAGCTTGCTCGCGATGACGGCGTGTCAGTCAACATTTATATCGTCTGGCACACCGCTATCGCGAGCAAGCTTGCTCCTACAAGGGATGTACGACCCCGCTTTTATAGCCTGTTGATCGAGATCCCCCCGCGTGCCCGACGCCATACTGCGCCTCGCCCTGCCCTCGCCCCTGCGCCGCCTGTTCGATTACCGTGCCCCGGCCGGCGTCCTGCGCGCCCAGTTGCATCCGGGCATGCGCCTGCGGGTGCCGTTCGGCCGACGGGAGATGATCGGGATTCTGGTGGAGATCACCGACACCAGCGAAGTCCCGGCAGAAAAGCTCAAGCCGGCCCTGGCCCTTCTCGACGCGACGCCGCCCCTGCCGCCAGCACTGTTCAAGCTGTGCTTGTGGACCTCCCAGTATTATCAACACAGCCTCGGCGATACCTTGAGCTGGGCGCTGCCGGTGTTGTTGCGCCAGGGCGAACTGGCCGAAGCGCGTCAGGAGCGCTTCTGGTCCGCCGCACCGGGCGCCAGCCTTGATGACCCACGTATCGCCCGCGCCCCGCGCCAGCGTGAGGCCCTGGCGACCCTGGCCCAGCATCCCCACGGCGTCGCCCATCAGTTGCTGAGCAAACTGATGTTGAGCAAGGACAGCCTCGACCTGTTGCTGGCCAAAGACCTGGTACAGGTGGAAATCCGCAGGCACGCCCCCGGTGCGCGCCACGAACGCTGGCTGGCGCAACCGGAGCTGCCGCTCAATCCCGAGCAGCGTGCGGCTTATGAAGCGATTCGCGCCGGTTTCGACAGTTATCACGCGTTTTTGCTGGCCGGCGTCACCGGCAGCGGCAAGACCGAAGTGTATCTGCAGCTCATTCGCGAAACCCTCGAAGCGGGCAAGCAAGCACTGGTACTGATCCCGGAGATCAACCTCGGCCCGCAGACCCTGGCGCGCTTCGAGCAGCGCTTCAATGCACGCATCGCGCTGATCCACTCGGCGGTCAATGATCGTGAGCGCCTGGACGCCTGGCTTGCCGCGCGGGACGGCGAGGCCGACATCATTATCGGCACCCGCTCGGCACTGTTCACCCCGATGAAGAACCCCGGCCTGATCATCATCGACGAAGAGCACGACAGCTCCTATAAACAGCAGGAGGGCCTGCGCTATCACGCTCGAGACCTGGCGTTGGTGCGTGCACGGCAGGAAAACATTCCGATTGTCCTCGGCTCCGCCACGCCGTCACTGGAAAGCCTGCACAACGCCTACACCGGTCGGTACGGACTCCTGCGCCTGAATGAACGCGCCGGTGGCGCCAAGCAACCGCGCTTTCTGCGTCTGGACGTGAAAAGTCGCCCCCTGGACAGCGGCATTTCCGGGCCGATGCAGCAGGCCATCGGCCAGACGCTGGCGGCGGGTCAGCAGGTGTTGGTTTTTCTCAACCGCCGCGGTTTTGCGCCGACGCTGCTGTGTCACGACTGCGGCTGGATGTCCGAGTGCCAACGCTGCGATGCACGGATGACCGTGCACCAGCGCTCCGGCGAGTTGCGCTGCCACCATTGCGGCTACGTCGAACGCGTGCCCCGGCATTGCCCCAAGTGCGGCAAAGTCGACCTGCGCCCTGTAGGTGCCGGCACCGAGCGCGCCGAGGAACGACTGGCGATTTTGTTCCCCGACGTCCCGGTGCTGCGGGTCGACCGCGACAGCACTTCACGCAAGGACGCGATGAACCAGCTGTTCGCCACGATCCAGAAAGGCCATCCATGCATTCTGGTGGGCACGCAGATGCTTGCCAAAGGGCACCACTTCCCACGGGTGACCCTGGTGTCGATACTCGATGCCGATGGCGGCCTGTTCTCCGGCGACTTCCGCGCCAGCGAACGCATGGCCCAGCTGATCGTCCAGGTCGCAGGCCGCGCGGGCCGGGCTGAAGAGCCGGGCAAGGTGATCATTCAAACCCACCTTGCAGACCATCCGCTGCTGGTGCAATTGACCGAACAGGGTTATTTCGCGTTTGCCGAACAGGCCTTGAGCGAACGTCGCTCGGCGGGTCTACCACCGTTTGCGCACTTGGCGCTGCTGCGGGCCGAAGCGCACAAGCCCGGGCAGGCCGAAGGGTTTCTCGATGAAGCGTGCAGCGAGGCCGAGCGTTTGCTGGCTGAACAGAATCTGAGCGGGATTGAGTTGCTCGGGCCGGTGCCGGCACCGATGGAACGGCGGGCCGGGCGTTATCGGGCGCAGTTGTTGCTGCAAGCGACAGCCCGGGCGCCGCTGCATCGACTATTAAGCAGCTGGCTGCTGGTGTTGGAGCAGATGCCGAGTGGGCGGGCGGTACGCTGGTCGCTGGATGTCGATCCTGTGGATTTGTATTGATTCCAAGATCAACTTTGAACCTGTAGGAGCGAGCTTGCTCGCGATGAGCCGGAGGGCGCCGCGCTCAATCAGCAAAAACGCGTCATCGTTAACCTCCATCGCGAGCAAGCTCGCTCCTACAGTGAAGGGGCCCGAATAGTCACCACATATCCACAACCTGCCCGCTATAGTTGGCAAGCCCGTCTTCGCAACGGATAATGCCCAGTTTTTCCACTAGCGCATCCAGGCGCCGCCGCGCTTGCGGTCGAAAGAGAACACCATGAAAGACACCATTCGCCAGCTGATCCAACAAGCCATCACCCAACTCGTCAACGAAGGTGTGTTGCCTGAAGGCCTGTCGCCGGCGATTCAGGTGGAAAACTCCCGTGACAAGACTCACGGCGATTTCGCCAGCAACATCGCGATGATGTTGGCCAAACCGGCCGGCATGAAGCCGCGCGACCTGGCCGAGAAAATCATCGCCGCGCTGCCGGCTGACGAAAACGTCTCCAAAGCCGAAATCGCCGGCCCGGGTTTCCTCAATTTCTTCCAGAACACCCAAGCCCTGGCCACTCGCCTGGATGCCGCCCTGGCCGACGCTCACATCGGCGTGCGCAAGACAGGTCCGGCGCAGCGCACCGTGGTCGACCTGTCGGCGCCGAACCTGGCCAAAGAGATGCACGTCGGCCACTTGCGCTCGACCATCATTGGCGACGGCGTGGCGCGGGTCCTCGAGTTCCTCGGCGACGAAGTGATCCGTCAGAACCACGTCGGCGACTGGGGCACCCAGTTCGGCATGCTGATGGCGTACCTTCAGGAAAACCCGGTCACCAGCGACGAGCTGTCGGACCTGGAAAATTTCTACCGCGCGGCCAAGCAGCGTTTCGATGAATCCGAAGAATTCGCCGACCGCGCTCGTGGCCTGGTGGTCAAGCTGCAAGCCGGTGACCCGGACTGCCTGGCGCTGTGGACCAAGTTCAAGGACATCTCGCTGTCCCACTGCCAGAAAATCTACGATCTGCTGAACGTCAAACTGACCATGGCCGACGTGATGGGCGAAAGCGCCTACAACGACGACCTGATCAACGTGGTCAACGACCTCAAGGCCGCCGGCATGCTGGTCGAAAGTAACGGCGCCCAGTGCGTGTTCCTCGACGAGTTCAAGAACGCCGATGGCGACCCGCTGCCGGTGATCATCGTCAAGGCCGACGGCGGCTACCTCTATGCCACCACCGACTTGGCGGCCGTGCGTTACCGCAGCGGCAAACTGAATGCCGATCGCGCGCTGTACTTCGTCGACCAGCGTCAGGCCCTGCACTTCCAGCAAGTGTTCGCGGTGGCCCGCAAGGCCGGCTTCGTGACGCACCCGATGGAAATGGAACACATGGGCTTCGGCACCATGAACGGCGCCGATGGCCGTCCGTTCAAGACCCGTGACGGCGGCACCGTGAAGCTGATCGACCTGCTGACCGAAGCCCAGGATCGTGCCTATAACCTGGTGAAAGAAAAGAATCCGGAACTGGCTGAGGACGAACTGCGCAACATCGCCAGGGTCGTGGGCATTGGCGCGGTGAAATACGCCGATCTGTCCAAGCATCGCACCAGCGACTACAGCTTCAACTTCGACCTGATGCTGAACTTCGAAGGCAACACCGCACCGTACCTGCTGTACGCCTACACCCGCGTGGCCGGGGTGTTCCGCAAACTCGGCAAGGATTTCAGCGAAGTCGAAGGCCCGATCGTCCTCGAGGCGGCACACGAACACGAACTGGCCGCGAAACTGGCGCAGTTCGGTGAAGTGTTGAATAACGTGTCCGATAAAGGTACGCCGCACATTCTGTGCACCTACCTGTACGATGTCGCCGGCCTGTTCTCCAGTTTCTACGAGAACTGCCCGATCCTCGGCGCCGACACCCCGGCGCAAATGCAGAGCCGTCTGCGCCTCGCCGCGCTGACCGGCCGCACTCTCAAGCAAGGCCTGGAACTCTTGGGTCTGGAAACTCTGGAGCGTATGTAAGTTGGCCGCCAAGAAAAAACCTGCACCCAAGCGTGGCGCCAGCCGTTACCAAGCTCCTGCAAAGCAACCGATTCCGGGCTGGCTGTGGATGGCCATCGGCCTCACGGTCGGGGCGTTTATCGTGTTCCTGATGAAGCTGGAACCGGGCAAGGGCAGCGAGAGCGTCAAGCGCGAGAAAATCGAGCAGCAGAAAGCCACCCGGATCGCCGAGGCCAACAAGACCCCGCCGAGCCCGACACAGCCGGTGAAGCCGAAATACGACTTCTATACCTTGCTGCCGGAATCGGAAGTGATCGTGCCGCCGGACGCGGTGCCGGAGAAAACGCTGCCGACGCCGCAAGTGCCGGCCATTCCGACCACGCCGGTGACGCCGGAGCAAGCGGCGAAGATCGATACCGCGCGGGCTCAGGCAGCACTGGCCGGGATTACTCCGCCGCCAGCGCCGCCGGTTTCCAAAGCGGCGCCGGTGACCAGGTTCTTCCTGCAGGCCGGTTCGTTCCGCAAAGAGGCTGACGCGGACAAGGTTCGCGCGCAGATCATCCTGCTGGGTCAGGCTGTGGCGGTAGAGTCCGGCACGGTGAAGGACGAGACCTGGTACCGGGTATTGGTCGGACCGTTCAGCAACCGCGAGCAGCTGACCACCGCCCAGAAACAACTGGCCGGCAGCGGTTTCAGCAATCTGTTGTTACAACAACGCCAGAGCCGCTGATTCCGCCAGCAACACCGCGTCATCGTTCTTCGCGGGCAAGCCTCGCTCCTACAGGATTTACGCATTTCCCTGTAGGAGCGAGGCTTGCCCGCGAAGGCGCCAGAACAAACAACACACCCTTCCCTGCCTAACACCGCTCGTCCCCTCTCCCTCCCTACAGTTGAAAAACGCATCACCACCCCCATATGAGTTGGCATAAGGCATTTTCGCCCCACTGCGTGGAGACTCTCCCTTGACCACCATCGTTTCAGTTCGCCGCCACGGCAAAGTCGTCATGGGCGGCGACGGCCAGGTTTCTCTGGGCAATACCGTGATGAAAGGCAACGCGAAGAAAGTTCGCCGCCTGTACCACGGCCAGGTGATCGCCGGCTTTGCCGGCGCCACTGCTGACGCCTTCACCCTGTTTGAGCGTTTCGAAGGCCAACTCGAGAAACACCAGGGTCATCTGGTTCGCGCCGCCGTCGAACTCGCCAAAGAGTGGCGCACTGACCGTACCCTCAGCCGCCTCGAAGCCATGCTCGCGGTCGCCAACAAAGACGCGTCCCTGATCATTACCGGCAACGGCGACGTGGTCGAACCCGAAGAAGGGTTGATCGCCATGGGTTCAGGGGGTGGTTATGCCCAGGCCGCCGCCAGCGCGCTGCTGAAGAAAACCGATCTGTCCGCCCGGGAAATCGTCGAAACCGCACTCGGCATCGCCGGCGACATCTGTGTATTCACCAACCACACCCAGACCATTGAGGAGCAGGACTGCGCCGAGTAAGCCTGTTCAGGCCTTTGTGCCACGGCTCATTCTTGCTTGAGGTCCGCCAAATACTATGTCCATGACTCCCCGTGAAATCGTCCACGAACTCAATCGCCATATCATCGGCCAGGACGATGCCAAGCGCGCCGTCGCCATCGCGCTGCGTAACCGCTGGCGTCGGATGCAGTTGCCTGAAGAACTGCGCGTTGAAGTGACCCCCAAGAACATCCTGATGATCGGACCGACCGGCGTCGGTAAAACCGAGATCGCCCGGCGCCTGGCCAAACTGGCCAACGCCCCGTTCATCAAAGTCGAAGCGACCAAGTTCACCGAAGTCGGTTATGTCGGTCGCGACGTCGAATCGATCATTCGTGACCTGGCTGACGCGGCCATCAAACTGCTGCGCGAACAGGAAATGACCAAGGTTCGCCATCGCGCCGAAGACGCCGCCGAAGAACGCATCCTTGACGCCCTGTTGCCACCGGCACGCATGGGTTTCAACGAAGACGCCGCGCCGTCGGCCGATTCCAACACCCGCCAGCTGTTCCGCAAGCGCCTGCGCGAAGGTCAGCTGGACGACAAGGAGATCGAAATCGAAGTCGCCGAAGTGGTCGGCGTCGATATCTCCGCGCCGCCGGGCATGGAAGAAATGACCAACCAGCTGCAGAGCCTGTTCGCCAACATGGGCAAGGGCAAACGCAAGAGCCGCAAGATCAAGGTCAAGGAAGCGCTGAAACTGGTGCGTGACGAAGAAGCCGGTCGCCTGGTCAACGAAGAAGAGTTGAAGGCCAAGGCCCTGGAAGCGGTCGAGCAGCACGGCATCGTGTTCATCGACGAAATCGACAAGGTCGCCAAGCGCGGCAACACCGGTGGCGTCGACGTGTCCCGTGAAGGCGTGCAGCGCGATTTGCTGCCGCTGATCGAAGGCTGCACCGTCAACACCAAACTGGGCATGGTCAAGACCGACCACATCCTGTTCATCGCCTCCGGTGCGTTCCACCTGAGCAAGCCGAGCGATCTGGTGCCTGAGCTGCAAGGTCGTCTGCCGATTCGCGTCGAGCTGAAGGCGCTGACGCCTGAAGACTTCGAACGCATTCTCAGCGAACCGCACGCCTCGCTCACCGAGCAGTATTGCGCCCTGCTGAAAACCGAAGGCCTGGTCATCGAGTTCCAGCCGGACGGCATCAAGCGAATCGCCGAGATCGCCTGGCAGGTCAACGAGAAGACCGAGAACATCGGTGCCCGTCGCCTGCACACCCTGCTCGAGCGCCTGCTTGAAGAGGTGTCGTTCAGCGCCGGCGATCTGGCCAGTGCCCACGATGAGAAGGCGATCCTGATCGACGCCGACTACGTCAACAACCACCTGGGCGAATTGGCGCAGAACGAAGACCTGTCCCGTTATATCCTGTAAGCCATACTTGTAGGAGCGAGCTTGCTCGCGATGAACCTGAGTGCGACGCGTTTATTCAGAAAACACGCGTTATCGTTAACGTCCATCGCGAGCAAGCTCGCTCCTACAGGGTTCCACCCATAACGGAACTCAGGCCATGACCCAACTCCCCACCGACATCAAACTGCACAAAGCCTCGAAAACCCTGTCGCTGAAATACGCGTCCGGCGAGGAATTTCACCTGCCCGCCGAATTCCTTCGCGTGCACTCTCCCTCCGCCGAGGTCCAGGGCCACGGCAAACCCATCCTGCAATTTGGCAAGATCGGCGTAGGCCTGGTCAAGGTCGAACCGGCCGGCCAGTACGCACTGAAACTGACCTTCGACGACGGCCACGACAGCGGCCTGTTCACCTGGGAATATCTCTACCAGCTGGGCATGCGCCAAGAGGATCTCTGGAACGATTATCTTGCCGAGCTCAAAGCGGCCGGAAAGACCCGTGATCCGAGCGAATCCATCGTCAAGCTGATGCTCTAGGTCGGGCCTCTCGTTCTTTAGAGGGCATTTTCTAATTTCATCTGTTTGAATGCTCGGCTTACAGGCCGACGATTGGCCTGCTTGCGAAAAAAATTAAACTCGGGTAACCAATGGAACTGGCAAGGTCCCTGCAGTGCTCGCTGAACTGAAAAGCAGCGATGCAGAATTAAACGGTCACCCGAGCAGTAGTACCTGGCATTGGCTGTGAGACTGCGCAGCCGGCCCGGGTATTCGTCGGGACAATGGAGCGTCGTAGATGAGTAACAAGAATAACGATGACTTGAAGTATCAGGCCTCGGAAAACACCTTGGGACTGAATCCTGTCGTTGGGTTGCGTGGTAAGGATCTGCTGGCTTCTGCCCGGATGGTGCTCAGGCAAGCCATCAAACAACCTATTCACAGTGCCAGGCATGTCGCCCATTTTGGTCGTGAGCTCACCCACGTGCTGCTCGGCAAGTCCGGGCTGCAACCGGCAAGCGATGACCGTCGCTTCGCGGATCCGGCCTGGAGCCAGAACCCGCTCTACAAACGTTATCTGCAAACTTATCTGGCGTGGCGCAAGGAACTCCACGACTGGATCGACGAGAGCAATCTGTCGCCCAATGATGCCAGTCGCGGGCATTTCGTGATCAACCTCATGACCGAAGCCATGGCGCCGACCAACAGCGCGGCCAACCCGGCGGCGGTCAAACGCTTCTTCGAAACCGGCGGAAAAAGCCTGCTCGACGGCCTCTCGCATCTGGCCAAGGATCTGGTGCACAACGGCGGCATGCCGAGCCAGGTCAACATGGGCGCATTTGAAGTCGGCAAAAGCCTGGGCGTTACCGAAGGCGCCGTCGTTTTCCGCAACGACGTGCTGGAGTTGATCCAGTACCGGCCGACCACCGAGCAGGTGCACGAGCGTCCCTTGCTGGTAGTGCCGCCGCAGATCAACAAGTTCTACGTGTTCGACCTGAGTCCGGACAAGAGCCTGGCGCGGTTCTGCCTGCGCAACAACGTGCAGACCTTCATCGTCAGCTGGCGCAACCCGACCAAGGAGCAGCGCGAGTGGGGGCTGTCGACCTACATCGAGGCGCTCAAGGAAGCGGTCGACGTGGTCACCGCGATCACTGGCAGCAAAGACGTGAACATGCTCGGCGCCTGCTCCGGCGGCATCACCTGCACCGCGCTGCTGGGCCACTATGCGGCGCTCGGCGAGACCAAGGTCAATGCGCTCACCTTGCTGGTCAGCGTGCTGGATACCACGCTGGACAGCGACGTGGCGCTATTCGTCAACGAACAAACCCTCGAATCCGCCAAGCGCCACTCTTATCAGGCCGGTGTGCTGGAAGGCCGCGACATGGCGAAAGTCTTCGCCTGGATGCGCCCCAATGATCTGATCTGGAACTACTGGGTCAACAACTACCTGCTGGGCAACGAGCCGCCGGTGTTCGACATCCTGTTCTGGAACAACGACACCACACGGTTGCCTGCGGCATTCCATGGCGACCTGATCGAACTGTTCAAAAACAACCCGTTGATTCGCCCCGATGCACTGGAAGTGTGCGGTACGCCGATCGATCTGAAGCAGGTCACTGTCGACATCTTCTCCCTGGCCGGGACCAACGATCACATTACGCCGTGGAAGTCCTGCTACAAATCGGCGCAACTGTTCGGCGGCAAGGTCGAGTTCGTGCTGTCCAGCAGCGGGCATATCCAGAGCATTCTGAACCCGCCGGGCAATCCGAAATCGCGCTACATGACCAGCAGCGAAATGCCGGGCACGGCTGAGGACTGGCAGGAAAACTCCACCAAGCACACTGACTCCTGGTGGTTGCATTGGCAGGCCTGGCAGGCCGAGCGTTCGGGCAACCTGAAAAAGGCTCCGGCGAAACTGGGCAACAAGGCGTATCCGCCAGGCGAGGCGGCACCAGGCACTTACGTACACGAGCGGTAACTGACATACCTCGCTCCCCTGTAGGAGCGAGCTTGCTCGCGAAAAACGTGAGGGCAACGCGTTAACCAGGCAGCACGCGTTATCGTTGACGTCCATCGCGAGCAAGCTCGCTCCTACAGGGGGGGCGGGGATGAATTCACCCACAGGGTCTGAAGCATGCCGCAACAGTTCATATTTCGTACCGTCGACCTGGATGGCCAAACCCTCCGCACGGCGGTACGCCCCGGCAAGCCTCACTTGACGCCCTTGCTGATTTTCAACGGCATCGGCGCCAACCTGGAGCTGGTGTTTCCGTTCATCGCGGCGCTGGACCCGGACCTGGAAGTCATCGCCTTCGATGTACCTGGCGTCGGCGGCTCGTCGACGCCAAACCGACCGTATCGTTTTCCGGGCCTTGCGAAACTCACGGCGCGGATGCTCGACTATCTCGACTATGGACAAGTCAACGTGATCGGCGTGTCCTGGGGTGGTGCCCTCGCCCAGCAGTTCGCTTTCGACTATCCCGAGCGGTGCAAGAAACTCGTTCTGGCGGCCACGGCGGCTGGCATGGTGATGGTGCCGGGCAAGCCAAAAGTGCTATGGCTGATGGCCAGCCCACGGCGCTATATCCAGCCGTCTCATGTCATCCGCATTGCGCCAATGATTTACGGCGGTGCGTTCCGGCGCGATCCAACCCTCGCCGCCAGCCACGCCGCCAAGGTGCGTTCCGCGGGCAAGCTCGGTTACTACTGGCAGTTGTTCGCGGGCGTCGGCTGGACCAGCATTCACTGGCTGCACAAGATCCATCAGCCCACCCTGGTGCTGGCCGGCGACGACGATCCGCTGATCCCGCTGATCAACATGCGCGTGCTGGCGTGGCGGATTCCCAATGCTCAGTTGCACATCATCGATGACGGGCATCTGTTCCTGATTACCCGGGCCGAAGCAGTGGCACCGATCATCATGAAATTCCTTGAGGAAGAAAGACAGCGCGCGGTCATGCATCCGCATCCGGCGCCATTGGGCGGTTAACCGGCCCATTGTCGGTCGGCAGGGTGCCGCTGCGCGCAACAACCCGTAACAGCGACTATGGTGTTCTGGTTCGACGTATTTGTTTTAGGCCTGAAGACCAAGGAGTGTTGAGTCATGCGCGATAAACCAGCGAGGGAGTTTTCACCGACTCCCGCCGCGTTCATCAACGCACAGAGTGCGATTACCGGCCTGCGGGGGCGGGATCTGTTTTCAACCCTGCGCAGCGTTGCCGCCCATGGTTTGCGCAACCCGGTGCACACCGCCCGACACGCCTTGAAACTGGGCGGCCAGTTGGGTCGAGTGCTGCTGGGTGAAACCCTGCACCCGACCAACCCGCAGGACAATCGCTTTGCCGACCCCGCATGGAGCCTCAACCCTTTTTATCGCCGCAGCCTGCAGGCTTATCTGAGCTGGCAAAAGCAAGTCAGAAACTGGATCGACGACAGCAACATGAGCCCGGACGATCGCGCCCGTGCCCACTTCGCGTTCGCGTTGCTCAACGACGCCCTGGCCCCGTCCAATACCTTGCTCAATCCACTGGCTATCAAGGAGATCTTCAACTCCGGCGGCAATAGTCTGGTGCGCGGTATCAGCCACCTGGTCGACGACTTCCTGCACAACGACGGCCTGCCCAGACAGGTCACCAAACAAGCTTTCGAAGTCGGCAAAACGGTCGCCACCACCACCGGCTCCGTGGTGTTTCGCAATGAGTTGCTGGAGCTGATCCAGTACAAGCCAATGAGCGAAAAGCAGTATTCCAAACCCTTGCTGGTGGTGCCGCCGCAGATCAACAAGTACTACATTTTCGACCTGAGCCCCCACAACAGCTTCGTCCAGTTTGCGCTGAAAAACGGCCTGCAAACCTTCATGATCAGTTGGCGCAATCCTGATGTGCGCCATCGCGAATGGGGGCTGTCGACCTACGTTGAAGCCGTGGAAGAAGCGATGAACGTTTGCCGGGCGATCACCGGTGCCCGCGAGGTCAACCTGATGGGCGCCTGTGCCGGCGGCCTGACCATCGCCGCCCTGCAAGGGCATTTGCAGGCCAAGCGACAACTGCGCAGGGTATCCAGCGCGACCTACCTGGTAAGCCTGCTCGACAGTCAGATGGACACGCCCGCGACCCTGTTCGCCGATGAGCAAACCCTCGAGGCGGCCAAGCGCCGGTCCTATCAGAAAGGCGTGCTGGACGGTCGAGACATGGCCAAGGTTTTTGCCTGGATGCGCCCCAACGATTTGATCTGGAGTTACTTCGTCAACAACTACCTGTTGGGCAAGGAACCGTCGGCGTTCGACATTCTCTACTGGAACAACGACAGCACGCGCCTGCCAGCGGCCCTCCATGGCGACCTGCTGGACTTCTTCAAGCACAATCCGCTGAGTCATCCGGGCGGCCTTGAAGTGTGCGGTACGCCGATCGACTTGCAGAAAGTCACGGTCGACAGCTTCAGCGTGGCCGGCATCAATGACCACATCACCCCCTGGGACGCGGTGTATCGCTCCACCCTGCTGCTGGGTGGCGAGCGTCGCTTCGTACTCTCCAACAGCGGGCATGTGCAGAGCATTCTCAACCCGCCCTCCAACCCGAAAGCCAATTTCGTCGAAAGCACGAAGCTGAGCGGCGACCCACGGGCCTGGTATTACGACGCCAAGCAAGTCGACGGCAGCTGGTGGACTCAGTGGCTGGCCTGGATCCAGGAGCGTTCAGGCGCACTGAAAGAAACCCGGATGACGCTGGGCAACCAGAATTATCCCCCGATGGAGGCAGCGCCCGGCACCTACGTGCGCGTGCGCTGAACCTTAAAACGCTGCAGCCAGCCTTCAATCCTGTAGGAGCGAGCTTGCTCCGGGCGGCGTTCCGACGATGGACGTTAACGATAACGCGTGCTGCCTGGTCAACCGCGTGCTCCTTTCGTTTTTCGTCGGAATGCCGCCCGGAGCAAGCTCGCTCCTACAGGGACAGGCGTTGGCTGTGGCATGACTCGATCAATAAGAAGACTGGATGAAAACCCGCGACCGGATCCTCGAATGTGCCCTGCAGTTGTTCAATCAGAAGGGCGAACCGAATGTCTCCACCATGGAAGTTGCCAATGAAATGGGGATTAGCCCGGGTAATCTTTACTACCACTTTCACGGCAAGGAACCGCTGATACTCGGCTTGTTCGAGCGCTTCCAGGCTGAACTTGCGCCACTGCTCGATCCGCCGGCCGATGTCGAACTGGCCCCTGAAGATTACTGGCTGTTCCTGCACCTGATCGTCGAGCGCCTGGCGCACTACCGGTTTCTGTTCCAGGACCTGTCGAACCTGGCCGGGCGCCTGCCGAAGCTGGCCAAGGGCATCCGCAACCTGCTCAACGCGCTCAAGCGCACGCTGGCTTCATTGCTGGCGCAGTTGAAAGCTCAGGGGCAGTTGGTCAGCGACACCCAGGCGCTGGGTCAGTTGGTGGAGCAGATCACCATGACATTGTTGTTCTCGCTGGACTACCAGCGGATTCTTGATCGTGGGGGTGAGGTGAGGCTGGTGGTGTATCAGATCATGATGCTGGTGGCGCCGCATCTGCTGCCACCGATCAAGGTGGCGACCGAACAGCTGGCACTCCAATACCTCGAAGAACACGAATAACCCCCCTGTAGGAGCTGGCTTGCCAGCGAAGGCGGACTGTCAAACGAAATCAATGTTGAATGTGACGGCCCCTTCGCTGGCAAGCCAGCTCCTACAGGGGAACGCAGTGTTCATTGAACCGTGCACAAACAAAAACGCCCGACCTTTGCAGGCCGGGCGTTTTCTTGAGTCCCGGGAAAATCAGGACTGACTGGTTGGCGTCGATGGGGCTGGCGCGGCAGTCGGGGTTGCAGCAGGGGTCGGTGCAGCAGCGGAGTTCGATGTGCTGACCGGGGTTGCCGGGGTGGCGGCAGCCACTGCTGGTTTTGGTGCAGCGGCTTTCGGCGCTGCCGGTTTTTTCACTGCCGGCTTCTTCGCGGCGGCAGGTTTTGCCGCTGCTTTGGTGGCCGGTTTGGCTGCTGCGGTTTTCGCTGCAGGCTTGGCTGCTGGTTTAGCCGCCGCTTTGGCGGCGACGGGCTTGGCTGCTGCAGGTTTAGCGGCGGCTGTCTTGGCGGCTGGTTTAGCGACTGGTTTAGCGCCAGCCTTGGCCAGCGGCTTGGCAGCCGGTTTCGCTGCTGCGGTTTTGGCCGCAACAGGCGCAACCTTGGCACCGGTGAGTTTTTCGATTTGCTTGGTCAGGGTATCGACCTTGCTGTGCAGTGCCTTGACCTCATTGCGGCTGGGTACGCCCAGGCGCGAAATGGCGCTGTTCAGACGCTTGTCGAAAGCCCCTTCCAGTTCATCCCACTTGCCCATTGCACGATCTTTCACGCCGCTGATACGCGACTTGGCCGACGAAGCGGAATCCTTGGCGGCATCGACTTTCTTATCGACAGCGCTCTTGGTGAGCTTCTCGGCTTTCTCGCCATCTTTAACCAATGCATCGAAGAGCTTGCTGCCGTCAGTGTCGATCTTCGAGTACACGCCCAAACCAGCCAGCCAGATTTTGCGGGAGTAGTCTTCGACCTTCCCGATCCACGAGCTGCCTTCTTTATCGGTGTTCTTTTTACCAGCCATCCCGTTCTCCTTAAGATTTATGCGCGACGCGTTCGAGCAATGCCGTCAGCTCATCGAGCTTGGCAGAGAGTGTCTCCACGTCATGTTTAGACGGAATGCCGATACGATTCAAGGTACTTGCGACACGCGAGTCAAAAGCCTTCTCGACTTTGTCGAGTTGAACTTCGACCTTGCCTTTGAAAGAGCTGACTTCAGTCTTGGCTTCATCGATCTCGGCATTAGCCGCTTCCAGCTTCTCGGCAACGGCTTCTTTGCCTTTCTTTTCAACAGCTTGACCGGCAACGATCAGCTCTTGAAAGTACTCGCTACCCTCTTGGCCGACCCTGGCGTAAGCCCCCAGGCCTGCCAGCCAGATTTTGCGAGCATAGGATTTGACGTCGCTCAGAGCCGTTGTCGAAGCGTCGATTTTTTTCTTCAAAATAACTTTGGCCATGGTGCACCTCACGCGCAGAAGGTTTGAGGAACTGCCCGCGAAAGCGTCGGGCTCAGGCACAAAGTAGTGAGAATAATTAGAAACGGCACCCTAACAACTGACACAGACAAGTGGCCATCCCACCAAACCTGTGGGAGCGGGCTTGCCCGCGATAGCGTTACATCATTCAACATTGATGTTGACTGACACTCCGTCATCGCGGGCAAGCCCGCTCCCACAGGTATCGCATTCCACAGAAAGAATCGGGTCAGACCAACGCTTTATCGAGGGCCTTCTCGATTTCCGATTTGATGGTGCCGCTCATGGCCGACATCAACAGACCCAACTCGACATCGACCCTGATCCAATCCTCACCCACATGAACCTCGCCTTTCACACCTGAACGTCTGAGGTTCAGTGTATCGCCGGACCATTGCGGCTCCAGGCCATATTGCTCGGACAGCTTCTGCGCCAACTTGTCGGCCTTCTCGCGGGCCGCTTCCCTGCCCAGGCCGTGGGCACGCTCAACACTAATACGGGCCATCGAATGACTCCTGCTTTATGGATACTTTCCTGAAGCATCTTGACCGCTACTGCGGCAAAACGTCCCGGCGATTGCCTATCTTACCTTCAGCCTTGCCAAGACAAAGCAGGCCACCGGGATTAGAATGTCCCGCATTCTCTTTTGGTGACAGCGATATGACTGATCAGCGCAAAGGCAGCGATGCCGAACCCACCACTCACTTCGGCTTCAAAAACGTCCCGGAAAGCCAGAAGGCGGAAAAAGTCGCTGAGGTTTTCCACTCGGTAGCGGCCAAGTACGACTTGATGAACGACCTCCTGTCGGGCGGCATGCACCGTTTGTGGAAGCGTTTTGCGATCGAACTGTCGGGCGTTCGCACCGGCAACCGAGTGCTGGATATCGCCGGCGGCACGGGCGATCTGACCAAAAAATTCTCGCACCTCGTGGGCCCCACCGGCCAGGTCGTGCTGGCCGACATCAACGAATCGATGCTCAAGGTCGGTCGTGACCGCCTGCTGGATCTGGGTGTGGCCGGCAACGTCGAATTCGTCCAGGCCGATGCGGAAAAGCTGCCGTTCCCGGACAACCATTTCGACTGCGTGACCATCGCCTTCGGCCTGCGCAACGTCACTCACAAAGAAGACGCGCTGCGCTCGATGCTGCGGGTGCTGAAACCGGGTGGCCGTTTGCTGGTGCTGGAGTTCTCCAAGCCAACCAACGCGCTGATGTCCAAGGCCTACGACGCCTACTCGTTCGCCTTCATGCCACTGATGGGCAAGCTGATCACCAACGACTCGGAGAGCTATCGCTACCTGGCCGAATCGATCCGCATGCACCCGAATCAGGAAACCTTGAAGTCGATGATGGTCGAGGCCGGTTTCGACCGCGTGACCTATCACAACATGACCGCAGGCATCGTGGCCCTGCACCGCGGCATCAAACCCTGATGTTGCTGGCCGGTCTGCTCGCCAGCGTCGAACTTGGTCTGAACCGGGTGCTGCGGCTCGACAGCACGGCGCTGCCGCGGCTGGCGCATTTGAGTGGCAAGGTGATCGCTGTCGATTGTCGCAGCCCGGCATTGCAGCTGTTCATCCTGCCCAGCGATGAAGGCCTGATGCTTGCCTCCCACTGGGAAACCGGCGCCGACTGCACCTTGCGCGCACCGGCCTCAAGCCTGCTGAAACTGGCGATGAGCAAGGACAAGAGCTCGGTCCTGCATGACCCTCAAGTTGAACTCGACGGCGACAGCGGCGTGCTGCTGGAACTGGCGGCGATCCTTCAGGACCTCGAACTGGACTGGGAGTACGAACTCTCGCGCTGGCTCGGTCCGGTGGCCACGTACCTGGTCGGCGGTCACCTGCGCAGCCGCGCACGCTGGTATCAGCAAGGGTTCGCCAGCCTGAATCAGAACCTGGGCGAATACCTGGCCGAAGAATCGCGCACCCTCGTCGGTCAGCGCGAAGCTGAAGGCCGTTTCAGTGAACTGGACCAGATCAAGCTCGATCTGGAACGTCTCGAGGCGCGCTTCGAGCGCCTTTCCCGATCCCTCGACCCAAGCGATAACGCATGAAGCTGCTTGCCGTCCGCCGTTTGTTGCGCATCCAGCGCGTCGTGATCCGCTACCGCCTCGATGACCTGCTGTTTGCCCTGCCGCTGCCCTGGTTTCTGTTGGCGCTGCGCTATGCCTTGCCGTGGCGCTGGTTCCCGCGCAAGGCCCTGGACCTGAGCCGCGGCGCGCGATTGCGTCTGGCGTTGCAGGACCTGGGACCGATTTTCATCAAGTTCGGGCAGATTCTCTCCACGCGCCGCGACCTGCTGCCGGAAGACATCGCCGATGAGCTGATGAAGCTGCAGGACCGGGTGCCGCCGTTCGACTCGCAAGTGTCGATCAAGCTGATCGAAGAACAGCTCGGCAAAAAGATCAGTGAAGTGTTCAGCCGCTTCGACGTCGAACCGCTGGCCTCGGCCTCGGTGGCGCAGGTGCATGCCGCGCAACTGAAAACCGGCGAAGAAGTGGTGGTCAAGGTCATCCGCCCGGGCCTGAAACCGATTATTGCTCAGGACCTGGCGTGGCTGTTCATCCTCGCCCGCGCCGCCGAAAAGCTCTCGGCCGATGCCCGCCTGCTGCACCCGGTGGACGTGGTCCTGGACTACGAAAAAACCATCTACGACGAACTCGACCTGTTGCGCGAAGCGGCCAACGCCAGCCAGTTGAAACGCAACTTCGATGGCTCGGAGCTGCTCTACGTACCGCAAGTCTATTGGGACTGGTGCCGGCCGAAAGTGCTGGTGATGGAGCGTATCTACGGGATCCAGGTCACCGACCTCGCGACCCTCGCCGATCAACGCACCGACATGAAAATGCTCGCCGAGCGCGGCGTGGAGATCTTCTTCACCCAGGTGTTCCGCGACAGCTTCTTCCACGCCGACATGCACCCGGGCAACATTTTCGTCAGCACGGTCAATCCATGGAGCCCGCAGTACATTGCGATCGACTGCGGCATTGTCGGCAGCCTGACCCCGGAAGACCAGGACTATCTGGCGCGCAACCTGTTCGCGTTCTTCAAGCGCGATTATCGTCGCGTGGCGCAATTGCACATCGATTCGGGCTGGGTGCCGGCGGAAACCAAACTCAACGAATTCGAAGCGGCGATCCGCACCGTGTGCGAGCCGATTTTCGAAAAACCGTTAAAAGATATTTCCTTCGGCCAGGTGCTGATGCGCCTGTTCCAGACCGCTCGACGCTTCAACATGGAAGTGCAACCGCAGCTCGTGCTGCTGCAAAAAACCCTGTTGAACATCGAAGGCCTGGGCCGTCAGCTGTACCCGGACCTTGATCTGTGGAACACCGCCCAGCCGTTCCTCGAACGCTGGATGCGCGAGCGGGTCAGCCCCAAAGCCTTGCTCGGCAATGTGCAGAGCCAGTTCGAACAGTTGCCGCACCTGGCGAACATGGCCCGCGATCTGCTCGAGCGCATGTCCCAGCCCCACGCCTATGATCCTCCACCGCCGTGGCATCGACGCAAGGACGACTGGCTCCTGCGCCTGCTCGGTTGTGCGCACCTGGCCGGCGGCACGATACTCGCCGCAGGTGGACCATTGAACGAAATGGGCCATTGGCCGGCCGGCATCATGGTGGCCGTCGGCTTGTATCTGGTCGTTCGTCGATAGCCAGCGCCCCCGCACGCTGGCACACTGTTTCAACGCCTGTGCCCGACTAATGAAGTGTCGGGCCCGCTGTCGGAGTCGATGATGAAAAACTGGCTGGACGAGATCAAGTGGGACGCCGACGGCCTGGTGCCGGCGATTGCCCAGGATCACAAAACCGGACGCGTCCTGATGATGGCCTGGATGAACCGGGAAGCGCTGGAACTGAGCGCTGCCGAGAACCGCGCCATTTACTGGTCACGCTCGCGTGGCAAGTTGTGGCGCAAGGGCGAAGAATCCGGGCACGTGCAAACACTGCATGAAATGCGTCTGGACTGTGATGCCGACGTGATCATCCTGATGGTCGAGCAGATCGGCGACATCGCTTGCCATACCGGCCGCCAGAGCTGCTTCTACCGTGTCTTCGAGAACGGCGACTGGAAAACCGTCGACCCGGTCCTGAAAGACCCGCACGCCATCTACAGCGCAGGACACACCCATGAGTGATACGTTGACCCGTCTGGCCCAGGTACTGGAAGAGCGCAAAGGCGCCGCCGCCGACAGCTCGTATGTCGCCAGCCTGTACCACAAGGGCTTGAACAAGATTCTGGAAAAAGTCGGCGAAGAGTCGGTCGAAACCATCATTGCCGCCAAGGATGCCGCCATCAGCGGCGACTGCAGCGATGTGATCTACGAGACCGCCGATTTGTGGTTCCACAGCATGGTCATGCTCGCCCAACTGGGGCAACATCCACAGGCTGTGCTCGATGAACTGGACCGTCGCTTCGGTCTGTCCGGACACGTCGAGAAAGCCTCGCGCCCGTCCGCCTGAACAACTATTAGAGAGGAGCAGCAACATGGGCATTTTTGACTGGAAACACTGGATCGTCATCCTGGTTGTCGTGGTGCTGGTGTTCGGCACCAAAAAGCTGAAAAACCTCGGCACCGACGTGGGCGAGTCGATCAAGGGCTTCAAGAAAGCCATGAACGATGACGAAAAACCGGCCGATCCGACCGTGACCCCTGCACAACCGGTGCCACCGGTTCAGCCGCAGACCACGCAGTCCGTGAACCAGCCGCACACCATCGACGTGCAGGCGCAAAAAGTCGAAGAGCCGATCCGCAAAGACGTGTGAGCACTGACTAATGTTTGGTATCAGCTTCTCTGAACTGCTGCTCGTCGGCCTTGTGGCCCTGCTGGTGCTGGGCCCCGAGCGTCTGCCGGGTGCTGCGCGCACCGCCGGCCTGTGGGTCGGGCGCCTGAAGCGCAGCTTCAACGCGATCAAACAGGAAGTTGAACGTGAAATCGGTGCCGACGAGATTCGTCGGCAACTGCACAACGAGCACATTCTGTCGCTGGAGCAGGAGGCGCGGAAGATTTTCACCCCGACTCAGCAGGAGCCAACCCCCGTTCAGCCGGTGGCGGAGCAGCCCCTTCATTCTCCGACGGCAGTCGCTACGCCTGGTGCTACCCCAACCGATACGGTGACCGCCGCCGAACCGCCGCCGGTTGCCGCGCCCGTAGAACCCGTTACACCTGCGGCTGCGCCTGTTGCGCCGGCCCCTCATGACCCCACATTGCCGCCGCGAGCCCCATGAGCGATCTTCCTGAAAACGACCAGCACATGCCGCTGGTTTCGCACCTCACCGAGTTGCGTACCCGCCTGCTGCGCTGTGTAGCGGCGATTTTCATCATCTTCGCCGGGTTGTTCGCGTTCACCCAGCAGATCTACACCTTCGTCTCCACGCCGCTGCGCCAGTACCTGCCGGTCGGCGCGACGATGATCGCCACCGACGTGTCCTCGCCGTTCCTCACGCCGCTGAAGCTGACCATGATGGTGTCGCTGTTCCTGGCCATCCCGGTGATCCTGCATCAGATCTGGGGCTTCATCGCGCCGGGGCTGTACAAGCATGAGAAGCGCATCGCGGTGCCTTTGCTGGTGTCCAGCATCCTGCTGTTCTACACCGGCATGGCGTTCGCCTATTACCTGGTGTTCCCGCTGATCTTCAAATTCTTCGCCGCCGCCACCCCGGCCGGCGTGGAAATGATGACTGACATCAGCAGCTACCTCGATTTTGTCATGACGCTGTTCTTCGCCTTTGGCGTGGCGTTCGAAATCCCGGTCGCCGTGGTGCTGCTGGTGTGGATCGGCGTGGTCAACGTCGCCTACCTGAAGAAGATCCGTCCGTACGTGATCATCGGCTGCTTCGTGGTCGGCATGATCCTCACACCGCCGGACATCTTCTCGCAGACCCTGCTGGCCATACCGATGTGGCTGCTGTTCGAGATCGGCATCCTGTTCGGCGGCCTGATCAGCAAGCGCGGCGAGCACCCGGACGATCAACCGGTTGACGATCACAACGACCAGCCGCCAGCGACCCAACCGTGAACCTGCTGCTCCTCGAAGAGGCCGACTTCATTGCGGCCGACCGCGCGATCCTGCGCGATCGCCGGTTGACTCACATGCAGGAAGTCCATCGTTCGGTCGTCGGCGACAGCCTGCGTGTCGGGCGGATCGACGGGTTGATGGGCACGGCCGAATTGCTGCGCCTGGACGCCGATGAAGCAGAGTTGCGCGTTACCCTCGACCAACCCCCACCCGCCAAGCTGCCATTGACCCTGATACTGGCCCTGCCACGCCCGAAAATGCTGCGCAGGGTGTTCCAGACCGTGGCGGCCATGGGCGTGCCGCGCATCGTGCTGGTGAACAGCTACCGCGTCGAGAAGAGCTTCTGGCAAACACCCTTTCTGGAGCCCGAGGCGATTCGCGAGCAACTGATCCTCGGCCTCGAACAGGCGCGGGACAGTGTGTTGCCGCAGATCGTCATCGAGAAGCGCTTCAAGCCCTTTGTCGAAGATCGCCTGCCAGCGATGACCGACGGCACCCTCGGCCTCGTTGGCCACCCTGGCAACTACCCGCCCTGCCCTCGTGGCCTGGATGAACCGGTGACCCTGGCCATCGGCCCCGAAGGTGGCTGGATCCCCTACGAAATCGACCTGCTGGGCAAGTCCGGCCTGCAACCGGTGCAGCTCGGCGAACGCATCCTGCGGGTCGAAACCGCCGTCACCGCGCTGCTTTCACGACTCTTCTAAACACGCCGCTATCCCTGTGGGAGCGAGCCTGCTCGCGATGGACGTTAACGATGACGCGTGTTATCTGGATAAACGCGTTGTCCTCACGTTTTTCGCGAGCAAGCTCGCTCCTACAGAATGTCGCATGCCTGCCGATACAGCTCCCATAAAACCAACGTTTGGTTCTGGGGAGTTGCAGCATGTACCAATGGCTAGCCGAGAAACTGGGGAACGTCAGCGTCAATCGCAAACTGGGTGTCGGCTTCGGTCTGGTGCTCCTGCTGACGTTGTTAATCACCTTCACCGGCTGGACCGGCCTGAACGATGTGACAAGCCGTGGCGACAAACTCGGGTTCATTTCCAGCCTCAATGAGCTGACCAAAGACCTGCGCATTGCCCGCCAGGACTACGACATGCGTCGCGGCGAACAGGGGCCGGGCGCGGTCAATGACCTGCTGGGTCAGCTCGATACCGGCTTGAAAACCGCCCGTACGCTGATCGAACAACCCGCCGACGCCGCCATGGTCGACCAGCAACTGGCTGCCGTCGCTGAGTACAAGCGCGCCTTTGCCGACATGACCCAGGCCACCGTCACTCGCGAAGACGCCCGCAGCAAGCTGGGAGCGACCGCCGACAACGCCGTGGCCCAGGTCGCCGCCGTGGAGCAATCCTTGCTGCAAGGCGACAGCGTCGCCGACTACAACAACGTGACCGAGCTGAGCAAACTGCTCCAGCAAGCGCGTTATCAGGTTCGCGGTTATACCTACAGCGGCAAGGCCGAAGCCGAACAACCGGCGCTGGACGCTATCGAAATGGCGCTGCAAAGCCTGGCAAACCTGCCGTCCAAGGTGCCGGAACAGCACCTCGCCAATCTGCATCAAGCCAGCGAATCGCTAAAAGGTTATCGCGCTGCCGTCAGCCAGTTCCGTGACTCGCAGATGGCGAACGCCACCGCCCTGAAGCACATGGCTGCACAAGGCGACATCCTCATCGACCTGAGCAAAAAGCTGACGGCGTCGCAGACCGTGGTGCGTGACACCGATGCCGCGCATGCCAAAAACATGCTGTTGCTGGCGGCCCTGCTGGCCCTGGCTTTTGGCTTGCTCGCGGCTTGGGCCATCACCCGTCAGATCGTGGTTCCCCTCAACCAGACACTCAAAGTCGCCGAGCGTATCGCCGCGGGTGATCTGACGCACAATCTCGTTTCGCAGCGCCAGGACGAACTCGGCCAGCTGCAGCGCACCATTCAGAGCATGACCCAAGGCCTGCGCGAACTGATCGGTGGCATCAGCGATAGCGTCACGCAAATCGCCAGCGCTGCTGAAGAGCTATCCGCTGTCACCGAGCAGACCAGCGCCGGAGTCAACAGCCAGAAGGTCGAGACCGACCAGGTTGCGACCGCCATGAACGAGATGACCGCCACGGTTCAGGAGGTCGCACGCAACGCTGAAGAAGCCTCCGAGGCCGCTGTCGCTGCCGACCAGCAAGCCCGCGAAGGTGACAAAGTGGTCGGCGAAGCCATCGCCCAGATCGAGCGCCTGGCCATCGAAGTAGGTCACTCAACCGAGGCCATGGGCCATCTCAAACGCGAAAGCGACAAGATCGGCAGCGTGCTCGACGTGATCAAATCCGTGGCCCAGCAAACCAACCTGCTGGCCCTCAACGCCGCCATCGAAGCCGCCCGTGCCGGTGAGGCCGGACGCGGTTTCGCCGTGGTTGCCGACGAAGTCCGCAGCCTCGCCCAGCGGACCCAGAAGTCTACCGAAGAAATCGAAGAGCTGATCGTCGGCCTGCAAACCGGCACCCAGCAAGTGGCGACCATCATGGACAACAGCCGCAGCCTGACCGACAGCAGCGTCGAACTGACCCGCCGCGCGGGTGGGTCGCTGGCCAACATCACCCGCACCGTGTCGGCGATCCAGTCGATGAACCAGCAGATCGCCGCTGCCGCCGAGCAGCAAAGCGCCGTGGCCGAAGAGATCAACCGCAGCGTGCTCAACGTGCGCGATGTGTCCGAACAGACTTCGGCCGCCAGTGAAGAGACCGCGGCCTCCAGTGTGGAGCTGGCGCGGCTTGGCACCCATCTGCAGATGCTGGTGGGGCGGTTCAAGGTTTAAAGGGCATAACAATAGGCTTGTGGCGAGGGAGCCCCGCTCCCGCCGAGTCGCGAATGAGGCCGTCTTCGCCGGCAAGCCGGTCTCGCTCCCACATTAGACCGAGTCGTCAATAACTGCGTGCCCTGCCCCTCGGCCCCAGACCACGCTGCTTTTCACGACTACCCCAACTTCTTCAGACCGCACACTCCCCTGTAGGAGCTGCCGCAGGCTGCGATCTTTTGCTCTTGATCTTCGACGGCCCACAGTCGCCAGAATCAAAAGATCGCAGCGGCGAACTAACCTGATCAAAGCCCACAGTTCGTCCTCCAGGGAGACAACGGAAAAATTAAAATGTTGGAGGGTAGACCACTTCAATCACTCTCTCCACTAACAGTTCTGATAGTAGTCAATGGGCCTTTGCGAGCGTTAAATCAACCCTGATACCAACGCATGAACAGGTGCCATCATGTCAATCCAACAACAAAACCACGAACCGCAAACGCCTGACTCTTTTTTATTACCTCCCACTGTGTCTGACACAGAAAATGATGTGTTGAACTACAACAACCTCACGACCAGCCCAATCGTAAAAGTTCAGCCCTGGATTGGAGTCAACAGCCAATCAAAATTATGGCTACATTGCGAATGCACTTACGCCGATGGGCGAGGCGGAGTTATTGAATTGGCAGAAGCCGTACCCGTGGGCGATGCGACAGGCGGATCAACATTCTCCTGTGAACTGCCACTTGATGTGCTGGCCGAGTTGGGCGACAACTCAAACATTGCCATCATCCTGATGGTCAGTAACGATGGCACACTGGATAAACAATCCCTCAGCACTATCCGCTACAACCTGATGTTTCAACACCCTACAACCCTGACCAATTACAGCCGCTGGATGACAGATATCGGCACTTCCCTGGAACACTTGAAAATACGTGACCTGATACTACCCGAAGCCCATAATGCGGGCGTCGACCAGAAAGGGGCGGGGTGGCCGGCTGATTGGTGGGCGGCTTGTCAGGATGACTCTTTTACCTATCAGCTGAATAATGGTATTCGAGCGATTGACCTGCGCTTGTACAGAGCGGGCGGTGACAACAGGTTTGAACACAATGGTTATCACGCAAGTCGTTACCTAAGAGATCTCGAAAGCGCAGTCCTTAATTTCACAGAGCAGAATCCTGGTGAATTAGTGATATTAGACTTCCATGAAGTATTCTTGGGCAGTCAGGAGAAGCACGCATTAGACATAATGCTACTAAGAATCGGGAATCGTTGCATCCCCGCCGACGCACACAACCTGACGATCAAACAAATACGCAGCCGATACTCTGGCAAAAACATTGTTGTCGCGTGGACCTATTCACATCCACTCTGCTGGAGAAAAGTCCATCAGACATGGACTGGAAACTCTCTCAACTCCGCAGGCGGGATTGCCCACCACATGGACAAAATCTGGAGCGAGCCGCTGCCAACCGGACTTTGGTCCATGTTTGCATGCGGCTACGATGGGCTTTCGGGCCCTATGCGATTTGATTCTTCAGCGGTTTTCTGGGATCGTTTTTTTAGCCGCGTGGGATCGGATAAATATCGCCAGCCCACCAGGGGCAATTTGATTAACATTGATTTTTTCGCTGGAACTGGTGCCGTCGACAGATGCATCAATGCCACACGAAACAGGGCAATTAAAGCCGCGGAAAGTGTCGTCGAGGGCTTTATCATCAGCAAAACAGACCACCATAACGCGCAATTAATGTGGAAGCGGTCAGGCGAAGCTGGAAACCTTTCCGGCTACACAATTTTCCAGAACGACACATATCTTGCTAGCCTTTCCTCAGACGCCATAGGATATCCGGTCACAGGATTAGTCGATGGAAGAACGTATCGCTTCCAAATTATCGCCCACTTCACCGACGGAGACGGTGCTACTGCTGAAGCTACAATATCAATTCCAGACATCACAAACCCCAGCAGACCCTATCAGCTCAGAATTGAAACTTGGGGCCCCGAACATTCGCTCCTTGTGTGGGCAAGGTCGACTGATAACGTCGCCCTCAGTCACTACGAGATTTATCGTAACGACGAACCCTCACCAATAGGTACAAGCAGTCATGCTGTCTTTAAAATCGAAGAAATTACTAACGTTACATATGTAGTTCGCGCTGTGGATACCAGCAACAACTATGCTGACTCTGATCCGCTGATAGCGAGCGGCGACTTTACACCACCCAGCAAACCTGCCAACCTTAAAGCCTCTGCGAAGTACGATAATACCGTCATTCTGGAATGGGATCCATCCAATGATAACGTTGCACTCGCCGGCTACCAGATTCACCGTAACAATAAATGGATTCAAATGGTTGACAGTAACTTTTTCAGCGAAACCCTCAGCGCCGGCACCTACACTTATATGGTGCGCGCGGTGGATACGAGTAGAAACACTACCAACTCCGACGAGCTGACGTTCAGACTTGGCGCGCCACTACCCTCCAAACCAACCCAACTCAGAGTCACGAACCTTGTTGGCACTGTCTATATTACGTGGAACGGCTCAACGGACAATATCGGCCTCTTCTATGAGATTTACCGAAACGGCCATCTGCTGGCCAAGGTCGACCACCAACCCACGCAGCACGGGGCGCAAGGCTTTGTGACTAAAAACTTGGTTACTCCCTGGTCAATCGTGGTGCGGGCACGCAATATTGGAGTGGACTATGTCGACTCAGACCCAGCGACAAGCGCCATAGGCGTCGAAAGCACATAGTTTCAGCGTTGTAGCAAGTTGCCTTGGGGCCGGAGACGGGCCCAAGGCTTATACCTCGAAAAACGCCATCACGGCGAATGTCCTGCGCCGGGTTCACCTTGACGGCAGCAACCCCTTGGGCACCGCCGGCACAATCAGTAAGTGGCGGTTATAGAACCTGCCGCAAAAACGCTTGAGCCCTGGGATCCTTTGGCGAATCGAAGAACTCCGCGGGCGAAGCGTCCTCCAGCAATTTCCCGTGATCGAAGAACAACACCCGATCCGCCACTTCCCGCGCGAAGCCCATTTCGTGGGTCACGCAGACCATGGTCATGCCTTCCAAGGCCAGGGTTTTCATTACGTCCAGCACTTCACCGACCATTTCTGGATCAAGCGCCGAAGTCGGCTCATCGAACAGCATGACCTTCGGTTCCATAGCCAGTGCCCGCGCGATGGCCACACGCTGTTGCTGACCGCCAGACAGCCGTGACGGAAACTCGTTGGCCTTTTGCGCAATACCGACCTTCTCCAGCAACGCCAAGGCCTTGGCCTCGCGCTCTTTCTTGCCGCGCTTGCGTACGACCTTTTGCGCCAGGCAGAGGTTTTCCAGCACGGTCATGTGCGGGAACAGGTTGAAGTGCTGGAACACCATGCCGACTTCGCGGCGGTAGGCGTTGACGTCAGTTTTCGGGTCGGCCAGTTGCAGGCCGTCAATGCTGACCGAACCCGAGTCGAATTCTTCCAGGCCATTGAGGCAACGCAGGAAGGTCGACTTGCCGGAACCGGACGGGCCGATCACCACCAGCACTTCACCCTTGGCCACTTGCGTGGTGACGTTATCCACCGCGCGAACCACCTGGCCGCGGGTGTCGAAGACTTTTACCAGATCGCGGACTTCAATCACTTTGCGCGAGCCTCCGCTCAAGCCGGCTGGCGATTTTCGACAGCGGCAGGTTGATCAACAGGTACAACCCGGCCACGCAGAACAGGATTTCGAACGGCGAGAACGAGGTGGTGATAACTTCGCGACCGCTTTTGAGCAGTTCGGTAATCGCGATCACCGACACCAGCGAGGTGTCCTTGACCAGGCTGATGAATTGCCCGGCCAGCGGAGGCAATACGCGCTTGAAGGCTTGCGGCAGCACCACATGACGCATCGACTGGCCAGCGCTCAGGCCCAGGGAGCGCGCCGCTTCGTTCTGGCCGCGGGCGATCGACTGCACGCCGGAACGGATAATCTCCGCCACGTAGGCGCCGGTGAACAACGACAGTGCGGCGATCCCGGCGAATTCCCGGGACAGGTTCATCACGGTGCCGATGAAGAAGTAGAAAATGAAGATCTGCACCAACAGCGGCGTGCCGCGTACCAGTTCGACGTAAATCGTCGAGAGGTCGCGCAGGGTCGGGTTGTTCGACAGCCGGCACAGGCCGGTGGCGAGGCCGATCAGGAGACCGAGCACGCCGGACACCACGGACAACCACAAGGTGGTCCAAAGGCCCCACATCAGTGGTCCTGCGGCCCAATGGCGGGTGACACCAATGACATCGCCTTCGGCCACATCATCGCCCTGGGCGACTTGCAGGCTGTTGTCGTCGACGATCAGGCGTTGCTCGTCGCCAGCATCGTTGCGCAGGGTGACTTCAGCCTTGTCGCCGTTGCGCACCAGTTCGCTGACGGTGGAGATGTCGGCGGCGCGTTGGGATTCTTCGGCGTGGTAGGCGAAGTATTGCGGCACGCGGTTCCAACGCCATTCGTAAGACATCAGCGAGGTGGCGTAGTACAAGGCGCCGGCCAGGCCGATCAACACCAGCACGGTCAAGACGTGCCAGGGCCATTGGGCTTTTTTCTGTTTCATTTGCTCTGAAGGTTCCGAATTCTATGTCGCCAGGGATGCCGCCATCGCGGGCAAGCCCGCTCCCACAAGGTTCTGCGCCGGACACAAAATTTGTGTTCACCCAGATAACTGTGGGAGCGGGCTTGCCCGCGATTGGGGCGGCGCGGCGCTACTGACACCCTGCCGCGGTTAGCCTTATTCCATGTCCTTGAGCCAAGCGGTGTCTTTGAACCACTTGTCATGGATGCGATCGTAGGTGCCGTCTTCGTGGATCTGGTGCAGGAAGTTGTTGATGAAATTGATGCTGTCGTAATCCCCCTTCTTCAGACCGAAGGCGAGCGGCTCGTAGGTGAACGGCTTGTCGAGGAACACCAGCTTGCCGGCACCGACCTTGTTCACGGCGACAACGTTGTAGGGCGCATCGTAGATGAACGCGTCGGCCTTGCCGTTGACCACGTCGAGCACCGCTTCCTGCTCGTTGTCGTAGCCGTGGTATTGGGCTTTCGAGATCAGCTTGCGGGCGACCATCTCGCCGGTGGTGCCGAGCTTGGAGGTGATGCGGTAATCGGCGGTGTTCAGGTCTTTGTACGACTTGATGGTGCCTTCCAGCTCCTTGCGGATCAGCAGGGTCTGACCGACCACGATGAAGGGTTCGCTGAAGTTCAGGCGCAGGTTGCGTTCCTGGGTCAGGGTCATGCCGCTGCCGATCATGTCGAACTTGTCGGTGAGCAACGCCGGGATGATGCCGTCATAACCGGTGGACACCAGCTCCAGCTTGACGCCCATGGCTTTGGTCATGGCTTTGAGGATATCGACTTCAAAACCGATGATCTCGCCGCGTTTGTTGGTCATTTCGAACGGCATGTAGGTCGGGTCCATCCCGACTTTCAACGTGCCGCGCTTGACCGCATCGTCGATGGCACCGGCCTGCGCCGTGCTGACTGCCACCAGTGCCGTAACGCCGACCAGCAGCATCGAGAGATACTTCTTCATCATCAAGTCCCCAAAACCATTGCGTTGTGAGGCGCGCAAACGGCGGGTTTCCCTTGGGAAACCGGCAGATACGGACAGAAATTGCCCGGGCGCACCAATTCGGGGACGGATGCTAACGCACTCGGGCGTTTGCACAAGGGTTTACACAGGATTTGTTGGTTCGTGCAGGGTCGGAAAAGCAAAAGATCGCAGCCTTCGGCAGCTCCTACATTGTCCGCGTGTAAACCGGATCCTGTAGGAGCTGCCGAAGGCTGCGATCTTTTAAAGCCCCCCGCTTCGTTTCAGAAGCGGGGGCTTTTGATCACGCCAACTGAGGCTGCGCGCTCAGCGGTTTGAGCGGCAACAGTGGCGCATGGGGATCGGCACTGACCGATTTTCGCCATGCTTGCAGCCATTCAGGGTGACTTTCGTCCCAGATCTGCTCATGCAAGCGACCCAATGCCACCGGATCACTCAGCAACTCCACACGCTCTTTGTTGGTCAGCCCCTCTGGCCCGACTTTCATTGCATGGCGCACCCGTTCGATGCGCAGCCATTCGATCGGCTCGGCCTGAAGATGGCGCGAAGTCGCCAGCGAGCAAGCCAAGGCGTTCTGCTGTGGATCGACCACTGCCCGGACAAAGCCGTCATTCAGCGCATGCCAACGGTTTTCGTGGGTGTACTGGTCGGTTGCCAGCAACGCCTGTGGCGGATTGTATTCCTCAGGGATCAGGAACAGGCTTTCGTCTCGGGACTTTAGGCCCAGGCCGACACGACTGGAAATCACCGACACCGGGATCGACAGCATCAGCGAACCGACGATCGGCACCAGCCACCAGAGGAAGCTCGGGTTCAGCCAGATCACCAACAGCGCCCAGAAAAAGCCCAGCAAGGTTTGCGGACCGTGGCGTTTGACCGCTTCGCTCCAGGGTGTGGAGTCATCGTCACGTTGCGGCGAGTTCCAGGTCGCGGCCCAACCGAGGAACGCGGCGAGCACGAAACGGGTATGGAAGATCATCCGCACCGGCGCCAGCAGCATGGAGAACAACATCTCCAGCAGCATCGACAGCGTCACCTTGAACTTGCCACCGAACTCTTTCGCGCCCTTGGCCCAGATCAGGATGATGCTCAGCAACTTCGGCAGGAACAGCAGCACGATGGTCGTCGAGAACAGCGCGATCGCCTTGTCCGGGTGCCATTGCGGCCACAGTGGATAAAGCTGGCGTGGTTCGAGGAAGTACTGCGGCTCCATCAGCGTGTTGACCGCCAGCAGCGCCGTCGACAAGACCAGGAAGAAGAACCACAACGGCGCCGACAGATACGACATCACGCCGGTCAGGAACACTGCCCGGTGAACCGGGTGCATGCCCTTGACCAGGAACAGCCGGAAGTTCATAAGGTTGCCGTGGCACCAGCGACGGTCACGCTTGAGTTCGTCCAGCAGGTTCGGCGGCAGTTCTTCGTAGCTGCCCGGCAAGTCGTAGGCAATCCACACACCCCAGCCGGCACGGCGCATCAGCGCAGCTTCGACGAAGTCGTGGGACAGAATCGCACCGGCGAACGCGCCTTTACCGGGCAACGGCGCCAAGGCGCAGTGCTCGATGAACGGCTTCATGCGGATGATCGCGTTGTGGCCCCAGTAATGGGATTCGCCCAACTGCCAGAAGTGCAGACCGGCGGTAAACAATGGACCGTATACCCGGGTCGCGAACTGCTGCATGCGCGCATACAGCGTATCCATGCCCGACGCACGCGGCGCGGTCTGGATGATCCCGGCGTCCGGCGTGGCTTCCATCAAGCGCACCAGACTGGTCAGGCATTCGCCGCTCATCACCGAGTCAGCGTCGAGCACCACCATGTATTTGTAATCACCGCCCCAACGACGGCAGAAGTCGTCGAGGTTGCCGCTTTTACGTTTCACGCGGCGGCGACGGCGGCGATAGAAGATCTTGCCAAAGCCCTTGGCTTCGCGGCAGACGTCCAGCCAGGCTTGTTGCTCGGCAACGCAGATGTCGGCTTCGTTACTGTCGCTGAGCACGAAGAAGTCGAAGCGATCAAGGTTACCCGTGGCGGCGACCGACTCGAACGTCGCTCGCAAACCGGCAAACACCCGCGGCACGTCTTCGTTGCAGATGGGCATGACCAGTGCGGTGCGCGCGTCCTTGGGGATCGGCTCGTTACCGGCGCTTTTACCGGAAATCCGGTATTTGTCATGGCCGGTGAGCAACTCGAGGAAGCCCATCAATGCGGTCCAGAAACCGGCCGATACCCAGCAGAACAGTATCCCGAACAGTATCAGGATGCTGGTCTGCAACGCATACGGCAGCACTTGCGTGACGGTTTGCATCAACGGTTGGTGCAGGACTTCATCCAGATCGACGAACGACCAGCCCTGGTACGGCATGATGCCCTTCATGTACCAACCGGCGACGATGGTCTGACCGAGCATCAGTACCAACAGAATGTAACGCCGGATCGAACCGACGGTGCGCCAGCGAGCCGCCGGCAGCACGTTTTCGTCTTTCGGTGGCTTCGGCGGGTTGGTGCGGCCGGTCAGGCGACGCCAGCCACGCACCAGAATATTGGTGCGCCACGGCTCCGGCACGACTTTGGTCCGACGAATCGGCGGGGTCGCCCGCAGGCAGACCCGGCCGCTGGCGTCGAGCATCAGCATTTCGGCGTCCGCCAGTTCTTCGGCGGTGTTCAGGGTCAGGCGACGACCGACCGAGGCTTGGGCAGCCTCGGTCGGTGCGTCGAACGTCGAAGACGACAGGCGTTCGTGCAATTCGCTGAAGGACTGACAGCCCGCGAGTTCCGCGCGCTGCTCGTCGGTCATCGGCAGATGCGCCAGATACTCGGCAAGCGTCTCTGGCTGTACTTGAGAATTACTCATCGGCAGGCAACTGGTAGCTCCAGGTCTCGGTCAGGACTTCTTCAGTCGGCGCCGATTCCGGTGTGGCTGGGGCCGCGTCGGCAGCTGCAGGCTGCTTGGCGTCTTTGTTGTCCTGATCCTTGGAATCCGCGACAGGCTTGGCTTCGGCCTGTTTGGCTTCAGCTTGCTTGGCGTCCTTGGCTTCCTTGTCCAGCTTCTCCTGCTGTTTGGCGGCGACCTTGTCGGCCTTGGCAACGGAAGAGTTGGAGGCAGGTACGGGCTTGGCCAGGTCGGCGGTCACGATGTTCTTGACCAGTGCGGCACGCATTTCCGTGGCCTTGCTCGGGTCCTTGATCTTCATGCGCAGGGTCAGGCGCCAGCCCTTGGTTTCAGGGTTGTAGCGCACGCTGTTCTCGACCAGCTCGGCATTTTCGCCAACGCTGACCTGGCTGCGAACTTCCGTATCTGCAGGCAATGCCAAAAGCGACGGGCCTTCGAAGTCCACCAGGTAGGCAACGCTGCCATCCGGCTGACGAATCAGGTTGGACTGTTTCACGTCACCGGTGGAACGCAGGGTCTGTTGCACCCAGGCGCTGTCCGGCGCATGAAGGGCGGCTTCGTCGATGGTCCAGTGCATGCGGTAGGCAACGTCGAGCGGCTGGCCAGGCTCAGGCAGCTTTTCCGGGCTCCAGAACGCCACGATGTTGTCGTTGGTTTCGTCGGCGGTCGGAATCTCGACCAGGTCTACAGAACCCTTGCCCCAATCGCCTTTTGGCTCGATCCAGGCACTTGGGCGCTTGTCGTAGCGGTCATCGAGGTCTTCGTAATGGCTGAAGTCACGGCCACGTTGCAGCAGACCGAAACCGCGCGGGTTTTCGATGGAGAAGTTGCTGACAGCCAGGTGTTTCGGGTTGTTCAGCGGGCGCCAGATCCACTCGCCGTTGCCGGCATGGATCGACAGGCCGCTGGAGTCATGCAGCTCGCGACGGTAGTTCAGCACCTTCGACGGCTGGTTGGCGCCGAACAGGAACATGCTGGTCAATGGCGCAACGCCAAGCTTGGTGACCTTGTCACGCAGGAACATCTTGGCCTTGACGTCGACCACGGTGTCGCTGCCCGGACGCAGGGTCAGGCGGTAAGCACCGGTGGCACGTGGCGAATCCAGCAGGGCGAAGATGACCAGGTGCTTGTCACCCGGTTTCGGCTGTTGAATCCAGAACTCAGTGAAACGCGGGAACTCTTCGCCGGACGGCAACGCGGTATCGATCGCCATGCCGCGGGCGGACAAGCCATAGGTGTGCCCCTTGCCGACCACACGGAAGTAGCTCGCACCGAGCATCGTCATGATCTCGTCTTGCTTGTCGGCCTTGTTGATCGGGTACAGCACACGGAAACCGGCATAACCCAGTTGTTCGGTGGCTTTAGGGTCGAACTTGACGTCGCCAAAATCAAATCGCTCAGGGTCGTATTTGATCTCTTCGACGGTGTTAGCCGTGATTTCGTTGATTTTCACCGGAGTATCGAAGTGCATGCCCTGGTGATAGAACGACAGCTTGAACGGGGTTTTCTGATCGGCCCACTCGGCTTTCTCGGTGCGGAAACGAATTTTCTGATAGTCCGCGAATTTCATCTCGCGGAATTCGTTCGGCAGGTTACTGCGCGGGGCTTCGTATTTCTGCCCGGCCAGCTCTTTTGCCTTGACCGATACATCATCCAGATTGAATGCCCAAAGCTGGCCGGCGCTGAGCAGGCAAAGCAGTGCAGAGCCCGCTACCAGAGCGCTTCGTAACCGTTTGGCAGACAATTTTGGTGCATTACAGGGACTAACAATCACGAGCAACCCTCGCCGAAAACAGATCAAAAAACCAACGGCCAGTTAAAGCGCCAGCACGGTGTGCGGTGTAAAAAACCGACCCTGCGAAACACTCTTGCCAAGTTGGCGAGCATTGTTCCGACTCCTCTGGGGCTAAATGATTCCCCAACAGGTATCGGACAAGTCTCTACCTAAGTCAAAATGGGCCAACGAACGCTGATCCCCGTAACGCGCGATTATCTAGTATGCCGCGTTACAACACATCAGGGGCAACCCAGTATTTCTCGCGAAAAAACCCTGTTTTCAGTCGAAAAGAGCTTAAAAACCTGTTTCTAGCGCTTTCACGTCTGTAACAGAAAGGTGACCGGGCCATCGTTGACCAGGTGCACCTGCATATCCGCGCCGAATCTACCTGATGCCACAGTGCCATGCACCTGTTTTGCCTTGTCTAAAAGATAGTCGAAAAGCTCCTCTCCCAGGGCCGGAGGGGCAGCGGTCGAAAAGCCCGGACGCAACCCGCTTCGGGTATCGGCGGCCAGGGTGAACTGAGAGACCAGCAGCAACCCGCCGTCGACATCCGCCAGGGACAGATTCATCTTGCCCTCGGCATCGCTGAATACTCGATAGTTAAGCAGCTTATGCAGAAGTTTGTCGGCACTGGCCCGAGTATCCTCTGGCTCGACGGCCACCAGCACCAGCAAACCCTGGTCCACTGCGCCAACCACCTCCCCCGCTACCTCGACTCGCGCGCCTCGCACGCGTTGCAGCAGAGCCTTCATGCTTCTTCAGGCGCCAGATCGAGCAGACGCCGGGCCATCAGATCGGCGGCACGCACCAGCGCATCGGTAATGCCGGGCTCGGAAGCGGCATGGCCAGCGTCACGGATCACCTGCAATTCACTGTTCGGCCAGTTCTGATGCAGTTCCCAGGCATTATCCAGCGGGCAGATCACGTCGTAGCGACCGTGGACGATGACCCCAGGCAGATGGGCGATCTTGCCCATGTCGCGGATCAGCTGGTTCGGTTCAAGGAACGCGTTGTTGGTGAAGTAATGACATTCGATACGGGCGATGGACAACGCGCGCTGTGGCTCGGAAAAACGGTCGACCACCAGCGGGTTCGGACGCAGGGTCGCCGTCCGTCCTTCCCACATGGACCAGGCCTTGGCCGCGTGCATCTGGGCGATCTGGTCGGTACCGACCAGGCGCTTGTGGAAAGCCGAGAGCAAATCGTCGCGCTCATCCTGCGGGATCGGCGCGATGTAGTCTTGCCAGTAGTCGGGAAACAGTCGGCTGGCACCCGCCTGGTAGAACCACTCGATTTCCTGCGGACGGCAGAGAAAAATCCCGCGCAGAATCAGGCCATGGACACGCTCCGGGTGGCTTTGCGCATAGGCAAGGGCCAGGGTCGAACCCCACGAACCACCGAACAACACCCATTTGTCGATGCCCAGGTGTTTGCGGATGCGCTCAAGGTCGGCGACCAGATCCCAAGTGGTGTTGTTTTCCAGGTTGGCGTGGGGGGTGGAGCGACCGCAACCGCGCTGGTCGAACGTCACGATGCGATACAGGTTCGGATCGAAATAACGGCGGCTCTGGGCATCACACCCTGCGCCTGGGCCGCCGTGGATGAACACTACCGGCAAACCTTCCGGTGAACCGCTTTCGTCGACATAGAGCGTGTGGGTTGCATCGACAGCCAGATCGTGCCGGGCGTGGGGTTTGATCTGCGGGTACAAAGTCTGCATTGCGCGCTCCGTAAGGGGTCGAGGTCATCCCTGGGGGGACTTCTATTATTCTGCCGTCCGGCATCATAAACCCGAATTACGTCAGAGCACGATCCCCTGTAGGAGCAGCCGGTCGACGCTCGATTGCTCGCGATGGTCGTCAACGATAACGCGTCAAGTCAGACACCCCGCGGCGTTCTCAGGTTCTTCGCGAGCAAGCTCGCTCCTACAGGGATCGGTGGTCACGCCGGACCGTATTATCCGTAGTGCTTTTCACCCCAGGCCAACAACCCTTGCAACAATTCCTTGAGCACAACCTGAGTCGGCTCTGCCAGATCCGGGCGGTAACGGAACGGCTCGAACTCTTCCATGTAGGTGCACTGGCCCAGCTCCAGTTGCACCGCATGGATGTTCTCGGCCGGGTTGCCGTAATGCCGGGTGATGTGGCCGCCCTTGAAGCGACCGTTCAGCACATGGCTGTATTCGCCGTGGCGTGCGCAAATGGCTTCCAGTTGACTGGCCAACTGCGGATCGCAACTGGCGCCGTTGAAGGTGCCGAGGTTGAAGTCCGGCAGCTTGCCGTCGAACAGATGCGGGATGATCGAGCGAATCGAGTGCGCATCGAACAGCAATGCGTAGCCAAACTCGGCCTTGAGCCGCGCCAGCTCGTTCTGCAAGGTACTGTGATACGGCGTCCAGATCTGCTCAAGATAAGTCGCCCGTTCTGCCGCCGACGGCTCCATGCCCTCGCGGAACAATGGAATGCCATCGAACAGCGTCGCTGGATACAGTCCGGTGGTAGCGCCCACGTACAAAGGCTTGTCATCCGACGGTCGGTTCAGGTCGATTACAAACCGCGAGTACTCGGCTGCCAGCGTGCTGGCGCCCAGCTCTGCGGCGAATTCGTAAAGCCGGGGTATATGCCAGTCAGTGTCCGGCAGGCTTTTCGCATCGGCAATCAACCCCGCTTCGACCACCGGGGTCAGGCGCAGACCGGCGTGGGGCATGCTGATCAGCAGCGGCACGCGGCCTTGTTTGAAGTTCAGAACCTTATCCACGACTGTTCTCCTGAATGCCAGTTTCGACGCCGTGACGCACGACGCGTTTTTCCAGGTCGCCGCCCAGCCAATACGCCAGGTCGGCGGGACGATCAATTTGCCAGGCGACGAAGTCCGCGACCTTGCCGGCCTCCAGCGAACCATGGGTTTGAGCCATGCCCAACGCGGTGGCGGCATGAATCGTCGCGCCCGCCAGGGCTTCTTCCGGGGTCATGCGGAAACAGGTGCACGCCATGTTCAGCATCAGGCGCAGCGACAGCGCTGGCGAAGTGCCGGGGTTGAGGTCGCTGGCGATGGCGATTTTCACCCCGTGTTTGCGCAGGGCGTCCATCGGCGGCAATTGGGTTTCCCGCAGGAAGTAGAACGCCCCTGGCAGCAATACCGCGACGGTGCCGGACTCGGCCATGGCGATGGCGTCGTCTTCGGTCATGAATTCCAGGTGATCGGCTGACAGTGCATGGTAACGCGCCGCCAGACTCGAACCGTGCAGGGACGACAGTTGCTCGGCATGCAGCTTCACCGGCAGGCCCAGCTCCTGTGCAGTGATGAACACGCGCTCGACCTGCGCTGGTGAGAACGCCAGGTATTCGCAGAACGCATCCACCGCATCCACCAGCCCTTCGGCAGCCAGGGCCGGTAGCATTTCAGCGCAGATGTGATCGATGTAGTCGTCGGCGCGATCGGCGTACTCCGGTGGCAAGGCGTGGGCGGCCAGGCAGGTGCTGCGCACGCTGACCGGCAGTTCGGCGCCGAGGCGGCGGATCACCCGCAGAATCTTGCGCTCGCTGGCCAGGTCCAGACCGTAGCCGGACTTCATCTCGACCGTGGTCACCCCGTCGCGGATCAGGCTTTTCAGACGCTTGGCGGCACTGGCGAACAGTTCGTCCTCGGTCGCCGCGCGAGTGGCACGCACGGTGCTGGCGATGCCGCCGCCGGCCGCCGCGATTTCCGAGTAGCTGACGCCTTGCAGCCGCTGTTCGAATTCACCGCTGCGGTTACCGCCGAACACCGTATGGGTGTGGCAGTCGATCAGGCCCGGCGTGACCCAGGCCCCGTTCAAATCGTTGACGGCCGGGTATTCACCGGACGGCAGTTCAGCGCGTGGGCCGATCCACTCAATGTGCGCACCGGACGTCACGATGGCCGCATCCTCGATAATCGAGTAGACGCCTTGCGCCATGGTTGCGACGTGGCAGTGTTGCCAGAGAGTTTTCATCCCGAATCTCCATCAAATTCAAAATCGAATCGCGAGCAAGCTCGCTCCCACAGGGGTGGTGTTGGATACATAACATGCACACGACACAATACCCGTAGGAGCTGGCTTGCCAGCGAAGAGGCCCTTACAGGCTCGGCAGCAACTTCGCCGAAACCAGTTCGTTCAGGCAGCGCGTCGCCAACAACTCGCTGGCAGCATTAATGTCCGGCGCAAAGAACCGGTCTTTCTCATAAAACGGCACTTCTTTACGCAGGATCGACCGGGCCTTTTCCAGCTTCGGCGAAGTCTTCAAACCTTCACGCAAATCCAGCCCCTGGCACGCCGCCAACCATTCCACGGCGAGCACCCCGCGAGTATTTTCCGCCATTTCCCACAAACGCTTGCCTGCCGCCGGCGCCATCGACACGTGGTCTTCCTGGTTCGCGGAAGTCGGCAGGCTGTCCACCGAGTGCGGGTGGGACAACGCCTTGTTCTCGCTCGCCAGTGCCGCCGCCGTCACCTGGGCGATCATGAAGCCGGAGTTCACGCCGCCATTGGCCACCAGGAACGGCGGCAGTTGCGACATGTGCTTGTCCATCATCAGCGAGATACGGCGCTCGCTCAGGGAGCCGATTTCAGCGATGGCCAGGGCCATGTTGTCGGCGGCCATGGCCACCGGTTCGGCGTGGAAGTTACCGCCTGAGATCACGTCGCCTTCTGCGGCGAATACCAGCGGGTTGTCGGAGACCGCGTTCGCCTCGACTGCAAGCACTTCGGCAGCCTGACGGAACTGAGTCAGGCACGCCCCCATGACTTGTGGCTGGCAGCGCAGGGAGTACGGGTCCTGAACCTTGTCGCAGTTCTGGTGCGAGTCGGAGACTTCACTGCGCTCGCCCAGCAAATCACGGTAAGCGGCAGCGGCGTCGATCTGGCCTTTCTGGCCGCGCGCAGCGTGGATGCGCGCATCGAACGGCGAACGCGAGCCCAATACCGCTTCGACGGTCAGGGCCCCCAGCGCTACGGCGCCAGCGAACAGGTCTTCACCTTCAAACAGACCGCGCAACGCGTAAGCGGTGGACACCTGAGTGCCGTTGAGCAACGCCAGGCCTTCTTTCGCGGCCAGCGTCAACGGCGTCAGACCGGCGACTTTCAGCGCTTCGGTCGCTTCCATCCATTCGCCTTTGTAGCGCGCCTTGCCTTCGCCAAGCAGCACCAGCGACATATGGGCCAACGGCGCCAGGTCACCGGAGGCACCGACCGAACCTTTCAACGGAATGTGCGGGTAAACCTCGGCGTTGATCAGCGCGATCAACGCGTCGATCACCACTCGGCGAATGCCGGAGAAGCCACGGCTCAGGCTGTTGACCTTGAGCACCATGACCAGGCGCACCAGGGCGTCGCTGATCGGCTCGCCGACACCGGCGGCGTGGGACAGCACCAGCGAGCGCTGGAGGTTTTCCAGGTCTTCGCTGGCGATGCGGGTCGAGGCCAGCAGGCCGAAACCGGTATTGATGCCGTAGGCAGTGCGGTTCTCGGCGAGGATCTGTTCCACGCAGGCGACGCTGGCTTCGATTTGCGCCGAGGCGCTGTTGTCGAGGGTCAGTTTCACCGGCTGCTGATAGACATCACGCAGTTGGGCAAGGCTCAGTTGGCCGGGAATCAAATTAAGCGCAGTCATTTTTTGCTCCTTTTGAGAGTGTTATTAACTACCAGACGCTCCGGAGATTTCCGTTGTCCGTCGCTTCCCGCCTTTTTGAGGGGGCTGGCGCCTTGGCACGCTGGTTTTGTATGGAAATCAGTTCACATTCGGCAAGGCTTTTTGCAGCAAGACCGGGTCTTTCAAAACGCCCGCCGCAGCGGCGATGTCCGGCGCCAGCCAGCGGTCCTGATCGTAGGCCGGAACCCGTTCGCGCAGCAGACGCCATGCGGCATCGGTGCCGGCGCCAAAGCGTTGTTCCTTGAGGAATTCAAACGCCTGGGCCGCCAGAAGATATTCGATGGCGAGGATCTGCGTGCAGTTTTCCAGCGCGCGGTGCAGCTTCAACGCCGCGTTGGTGCCCAGGCTCAGGTGGTCTTCCTGCAGGCCCGAGGTGACGTAGTTGTCGAGCACCGCCGGTTGCGCCAATTGGCGGTTTTCCGCGCACAGCGAAGCGGCGACGTACTGGACGATCATCATCCCGGAGTTCACCCCCGGGTTGGCTACCAGAAACGCTGGCAGACCGCTGACGTGCGGGTTGATCAAACGATCCAGGCGCCGCTCGGCGATGGAGCCGATTTCTGCCATGGCGATGGCCAGCAGATCGGCAGCCATTGCCACGGACTGACCGTGCGGGTTGGCCTGGGACACGATACGGAAATTGTCCGGCGTGCCCAGCAACATCGGGTTGTCAGTGACAGAGTTGAGTTCGGTTTCGATCTGTTGAACCGCGTGCGCCAGTTGATCCCGTGCGGCGCCGTGGACTTGCGGGATCGAGCGGATGCTCAACGCGTCCTGAGTGCGAATGCCTTTACTGCTGGCGATCACTTCACTGCCATCGAGCAAGGCGCGCAGGTTGATCCCGACCTGTTGCATGCCCGGATGCGGTTTAAGCGCGATGATTTCGGCATCGAACGCTGCGATTTGACCGCGCTGGGCTTCGAAGCTCATCGCCCCGATCACGTCAGCCCACTGCAGCAGATGCGTGGCGTCGGCAATCGCCAGGCAGCTGAGACCGGTCATGCACGGCGTGCCGTTGACCAGGCACAAACCGTCTTTGGCGCCGAGCTGTACCGGTTGCAGACCTTCTTCGGCCAGCGCCTGCTGCGCAGAAACGATCTGTCCGCGATAGCTCACATTGCCGACACCCAGCAGCGCGATGCCGATGTGGGCCATGTGGGTCAGGTAACCGACCGAACCCTGGGATGGCACTTGCGGGGTGATGCCGCGGTTGAGCAGCGCCAGCAGGGCTTCGACGACTTGGCGATGAATGCCGGATTTGCCATGGCTGTAATTGCGGACGGCCGCACACATGATCGCGCGGGTCTGCCCGTCGGCCAACGGAGCGCCAACGCCGCAGGCGTGACTGAGCAAGGTGTTGCGCGACAGTTGGCTGAGTTGCTCGTCTTTGAGCGAGACGTTGCACAACGCCCCCAGACCGGTGTTGACGCCATAGGCGCGTTCGCCGCTGGCGACGATGCGCTGGACGATGGCCTGGGCGTTTTCGATCCGCGCCCAGGCCTGGGTCGACAGCTCCAGCTGTGCGCCATGGCGGGCTACGGCAACGACATCCTGCCAACGCAACGGGGCGTCGGCGATTACGATTTTTTCAGCCTGGGACATCATTAAACCTCAACCGTACATCCTGAAAATTGATGCAGCTTTACTGGCCTCATCGCGGGCAAGCCCGCTCCCACAGTGTTCTGAGGTGTGAACACAATTTGCATAACACAACCTATCCCTGTGGGAGCGGGCTTGCCCGCGATGGGGCCCGTCCGATCACCGCAAACCTTTAAACCACCGCCGCCCGCCGCTGCACGAACCGGTCCACATACTCATCCGCCGGCGAATGCAGGATCTCTCTTGGCGTACCGACCTGAATCAGGCGGCCATCCTTGAGGATCGCAATGCGGTTGCCGATCCGCACGGCCTCGTCGAGGTCGTGGGTGATGAAGACGATGGTCTTGTGCAGGGTCTTTTGCAGTTCCAGCAACTGGTCCTGCATCTCTGCGCGGATGAGTGGATCAAGGGCGCTGAACGCTTCGTCCATCAGGATGATGTCGGTGTCCGCCGCCAATGCGCGGGCCAGGCCCACACGCTGGCGCATGCCGCCCGACAACTGATGCGGGTATTTGTTTTCATAGCCCTTGAGGCCCACGGTGTTGATCCAGTGCAGCGCGCGCTCGGTGCACATCTGCTTGCTCTCGCCACGCACTTTCAGGCCGTAGGCGACGTTATCCACCACGGTTTTGTGCGGCAACAGGCCGAAGCTCTGGAACACCATGCTGATCTTGTGTCGGCGAAATTCGCGCAGGGCTTCCATGTCGTATTGCAGGATGTCCACGCCGTCCACCAGGATCGCGCCACTGGTCGGGTCGATCAGGCGATTGAAGTGGCGCACCAGCGTCGACTTGCCGGAACCCGACAGGCCCATGATCACGAAGATCTCACCCGTGCCGATACTCAGCGACAGGTCGTTCACGCCGACCACGCAGCCGGTTTCGGCCAATACCTGGTCCTTGGTCTTGCCCTGGCCGACCATGGCCAGTGCTTCCTTGGAACGGTTGCCGAAAATCTTGAAGACGTTCTTGACTTCAATCTTGCTGATGGCTTCGTTGCTCATTTGCTCACCTCATGCCGTGGCCGACCATACGCCTGAGTAATGCGGTCGATGACCACTGCCAGAATCACGATCGCCAGACCGGCTTCAAGGCCTCGTCCGACGTTGAGGGTCTGAATCCCCACCAACACATCTTCGCCCAGGCCACGGGCACCGATCATCGAGGCAATCACTACCATCGACAGGGCCATCATGGTGGTCTGGTTGATCCCGGCCATGATGCTCGGCAGGGCCAGCGGCAGTTGCACGCCAAACAGTTGCTGCCAGCGGTTGGCACCGAAGGCATTGATCGCTTCCATCACTTCACCGTCGACCTGGCGAATGCCCAGGTCGGTCAGACGGATCAGCGGTGGCGCCGCGTAGATGACGGTGGCGAAAATCGCCGGGACCTTGCCCAGGCCGAACAGCATCAGCACCGGGATCAGGTACACGAAACTCGGCATGGTCTGCATGATGTCCAGCAGCGGCATCAGCACCGAACGCAGGCGATTGCTACGCGCCGAGAGAATGCCCAGCGGAATGCCGATCAGCACCGAAATGACCGTCGCCACCATCATCAGTGCCAGGGTCTGCATCAGCTTGTCCCAGAGGCCGACCGCCCCCACCAGGAACAGCAGGCCAACGATGACGGCAGTGGTCACGACTTTGCGGGTCGCGTGCCAGGCAACGCCCGCCACGATCGCCAGCATCAGCCACCAGGGGGCCGCACGCAGCAGCCCTTCAAGATTGACGATGGCCCACAACAGGGTGTCGGAGATTTGCCGGAACACGTCGCCGTAGTTGGTGACCAGCGAATCGACCCAACTGTTGACCCAGTCGGCGATGGAAAAGGTAAAGTTTTCGGGAAACATAAGAGACTCTCAATCAAGGGTTGCAATCAAGCATCCGACTGCCGCTGACGGCAGCCGGTGAAGCTCAACCTACAAGGCCGCGTCGATCTTTTTGGCTGCGTCTTCGCTCACCCACGCGTGCCAGACTTCAGGATGTTCCTTGAGGAAGATTTTCGCCAGTTTTGGTGACTCGATCCGCTCTTTGGCCATGCGCCCGAGGTTCTGGTTCAGCAGGTCGATCGGCAGATTGACCTTTTCCAGTACGGCCACCAGTTCCGGGGCTTGCTCGTGGAAGGTTTTGGACAGGCCGACCTTGATGGTCACGCTCTTGTCCACGCCCGGTTTTTCTTCAAGCTTGACCAGGTCGACCTGGCCCATCAGCGGGGTGGGCGACCAGTAGTAGAACAGGATCGGCTCGCCACGCTTGTAGCTCGACAGCACCGCTGCGTCCAGCGCCGGGCCGGTGCCTGGGCGGAAGTTGGTGTAGGTGCTTTCCAGGCCGTAGCTTTTGAGCATTTCGCTGTTGTCCAGCTCACAGGTCCAGCCAGCCGGGCAGTTATAGAAACGGCCCTTGGCTGGCTCTTCCTGGTCCTTGAACACGGTGGCGTATTTGCCCAGATCGGCGATGGCTTTCAGGTCCGGGGCTTTTGGCTCCAGCTTGCGCTTGGCGTCGCCTTCGATCACGTAACGCGGCACATACCAGCCTTCGACCGCGCCAACGACCGGAGCGCCGATACCCACCACCTTGCCGGCCTTCTCGGCCTTGTTCCAGACTTCACTACGGCCGACCCATTCTTCGGCGAACACCTGAATGTCGTTACTGCTCAGGGCGTTTTCCATGGTGATGGAGTTGCCTGGCAGGCTGTCGGTCTTGCAGTCGTAGCCCTTCTCCAACACGATTTGCATCACGTCGGTCAGCAGCATGCCGCTTTCCCAGTTCAGGCCGGCGAATTTCACCGGTTTGCCCGACTCGCACCAACCGGCGGCCTGAGTGGCGCCGGCACTGGCGAGCAGGCCCATGGAAAGTAATGTGGTCAGCAGGGTCTTGTTCGATTTCATTGTGTGACGCTCCTAATCATGAATTGGCTTACGGCAGTCAAGAGGCATCCAGCCCTGTCCACGTCCAATCAGGCCTGCGCCGCAGCGCGACCGGCCCCGCTTGTTTTGGGTTGTACAACGCTGTCCTGCTCGATAGGCAGGATCAGTTGATCGGGTACTGCGCCGTGCCATCGTTTCGCACACAGGTAATACAGGGCTGCGGGAAGCACCAGACCGATGATCCAGGAAATATCCACACCACCCAAGGCTTCCACCAGCGGACCGGTATAGAACTTGGTGGAGATGAACGGCAGTTGCACCAGCACACCGAAGACATAGACGCTGATACCGAGGGGGTTCCAACGGCCGTAGCGACCGTTCGGATCGGCCAGCGCCGGCACGTCATAGCGCTCGCGAGTGATGCAGTAGTAGTCCACCAGGTTGATCGCGCTCCATGGCGTAAAGAAAGCCAGCAAGAACAGGATGAAGGACTTGAACGCACCGAGGAACGAGTGCTGACCGAGCAACGCGATCAGGGTCGCAGTGCCGACGATGACCAGCACGAAGACCAGACGCTGCAAGCGCGTGACCCGCAGGTCGCCACGGAAACCGCTGATGACGGTCGCAATGCACATGAAGCTGCCGTAGGAGTTCAGCGTGGAGATGGTGACCTTGCCGAACGCGATGCTGAAGTACAGCAGCGCAGCGGTGGCACCGGTACCGCCCAGACCCACGATGTAAGCCACTTCGTGGCCGGCGAACTGCCCGTTGGCCGAGGCAGCGGCAAGCACGCCGAGGATCATCGCCACCTGTGCGCCAATGACCGAACCCGCGCCTGCGGCGAAAAAGGTCTTCACCGAGGAAGTCTTGCTCGGCAGGTAGCGTGAATAGTCAGCCACGTAGGGGCCAAAGGCGATCTGCCAGGACGCCGCGAGCGACACCGCGAGCAGAAAGCTGGTCCAGCTGAAGTGGCGGATTTGCAGGAGTGCGCCAACGTCAGTCTGGCTCATCAGACGACTGAACAGGTAAACGAAGGCAATCACGCCAATGACGCTGGCGACACGGCCGATGAAATGAATCACCCGATAACCAAGCACCGTGACCAGCACGATGACACTGGCGAAGATGAGGATACCGACGCTGTCGCTGACGCCAAACAACTGGCCCAGCGCCTGGCCGGAAAGCACGGTGCCCGTTGCGGTGAAACCGAGGTACATCAGGCAGACCAGCACGATCGGGATGGCAGCGCCATACACGCCGAACTGTACCCGGCTGGAGATCATCTGCGGCAGGCCAAGCTTGGGCCCTTGCGCCGCATGCAGCGCCATTACGCCACCGCCGAGCAGTTGACCGATCAACAGACCGATCAACGACCAGAACACGTCACCGCCCAGCACCACGGCCAGGGCCCCGGTGACAATCGCGGTGATTTGCAGGTTGGCACCCATCCACAGGGTGAACTGGCTCAACAGACGACCGTGTCTCTCCGCTTCCGGGATGTAGTCGATCGAACGCTTCTCGATCAACGGTTTACTGCCTGCACGATCGCTGTTAACAGCCATGATTCAACCTCTGTGGATTGTTGGTCGATGTTGGTGATCCCCTGTAGGAGCGAGGCTTGCCCGCGAACCGCGGTGTGTCAGAAAAGACGCCTTCGCGGGCAAGCCGGGGCGCCGCATCGCTCGCTCCTACAGGTTTTGCATCAGGCCAAGGCCTGTGTTACTTGCCGGTAATCATCGGCAGGTTCAGCCCCTGCTCCTTGGCGCAGTCGATCGCGATCTGATAACCCGCATCGGCATGACGCATGACACCGGTCGCCGGGTCGTTGTGCAGTACGCGAGCGATACGCTCGGCCGCTTCGTCAGTACCGTCGCAGACAATCACCATGCCCGAGTGCTGGGAGAAGCCCATGCCGACGCCGCCGCCGTGGTGCAGGGAAACCCAGGTCGCGCCGCTCGCGGTATTGAGCAGGGCGTTGAGCAGTGGCCAGTCGGACACGGCATCGGAACCGTCCTGCATCGACTCGGTTTCGCGGTTCGGGCTGGCTACGGAACCGGAGTCCAGGTGGTCACGACCGATCACGATTGGCGCGGACAATTCACCGCTGCGCACCATTTCGTTGAACGCCAGGCCGAGCTTGGCGCGCAGGCCCAGGCCAACCCAGCAGATACGTGCCGGCAGACCCTGGAAGCTGATGCGCTCGCGCGCCATGTCCAGCCAGTTGTGCAGGTGGGCGTCGTCCGGGATCAGTTCTTTGACCTTGGCGTCGGTCTTGTAGATGTCTTCAGCGTTGCCGGACAGTGCAGCCCAACGGAATGGACCGATGCCACGGCAGAACAGCGGACGGATGTAAGCCGGTACGAAGCCCGGGAAGTCGAATGCGTTTTCCACGCCTTCTTCCTGGGCCATCTGACGGATGTTGTTGCCGTAGTCGAAGGTCGGAATGCCCATTTTCTGGAATTCGAGCATGGCTTTGACGTGCACAGCCATCGATTGCTTGGCGGCTTTGACCACGGCAGCAGGCTCGGTCTTGGCGCGAGCGCGGTACTCTTCCCAGGTCCAGCCGGCCGGCAGGTAACCGTTGAGCGGGTCGTGGGCGCTGGTCTGGTCGGTGACCATGTCCGGGCGCACGCCGCGCTTGACCAGTTCCGGCAGGATTTCCGCCGCGTTGCCCAGCAGTGCGATGGAGATCGCCTTGCCTTCCTTGGTGTACTTGGCGATACGGGCCAGCGCGTCGTCGAGGTCGGTGGCTTGTTCATCGACATAACGGCTGTTGAGGCGGAAATCGATGCTGACCTGCTGGCATTCGATGTTCAGCGAGCACGCGCCGGCCAATGTAGCCGCCAGAGGTTGAGCGCCGCCCATGCCGCCGAGGCCTGCGGTCAGGACCCAACGACCTTTGAGGTCATCGTTGTAGTGTTGGCGACCGGCTTCGACGAAAGTTTCGTAGGTACCTTGAACGATGCCCTGGCTGCCGATGTAGATCCAGCTGCCGGCGGTCATCTGGCCGTACATGGCCAGGCCTTTGGCGTCGAGTTCGTTGAAGTGTTCCCAGCTCGCCCAGTGTGGCACCAGGTTGGAGTTGGCGATCAGTACGCGAGGGGCGTTGGTGTGGGTCTTGAACACGCCGACCGGCTTGCCGGATTGCACCAGCAGGGTCTCGTCGTCGTTCAGGTTGGTCAGGCTTTCGACGATCTTGTCGTAGCATTCCCAGTTACGTGCCGCACGACCGATACCACCGTAAACCACCAATTCCTTAGGGTTTTCGGCCACTTCCGGGTCGAGGTTGTTCATCAGCATGCGCAGCGGCGCTTCGGTCAGCCAGCTTTTGGCGGTCAGCTTGTTACCGCGGGCAGCGCGGATTTCAACGTCACGAAACTTAGTAGGTTTATTCTCAGTCACGAAAAGAACTCCTCAGCAATCAATCCAAACCAACCCAGTGGGCGAGCAAGCCGGTGAGCAGAAAGGCACACCAGCGAATCAGTGGACGCCGGTCGAGTCTTCGTGACTCATACGCATACGTCTTTACTTGTACATACAAGCATATGCAATCATGCGGCCAACTTGTTGGATGGGTGTTAAAGAAAAGGTTTGAGAGGGCTGAAAAGCGCCTGAATCAAGGGCTCTGACAAAGATGAAATTTTTCGGGGAGGATTTTTCGGAAGGGGTAACGCTGTTACTTGAGCGTGGTTTTGCGCCACGTTGGGGCGTTCGGTAACAAGTTGGTGCGCAATGGGGAACGCTGGAAACCAAAAGATCGCAGCCTCGTTTTCACTCGACAGCTCCTACAGAGAATGGTGTTCATCCTGTAGGAGCTGTCGAGTGAAACGAGGCTGCGATCTTTTAAAAATCTTGAATCAGCGTGCAGTCAGTTCAATCACGCAGCACTGGCCATTGCTGGAGACTTCCAGCAGGCCGACGTTACCGTCGAGCTGCAGGCAGTCATGCCGCCCCAGTTGTGAGGCGTCGTTACCAACCTTCACTTCCTGCGCGTCGGCCACGCTGAACACCAACACCGTCCCGGCCGAGCTGAAAAACCGCTGCTCGCCCGCCAGCCACTGCAACCGCGCGCTGTAGCGCTGCGGCGCATAAATCAGGTTGAAATCGCGAATCGGCCCGCCGAGCAGCGCGCAGGACACCTGGCTCTCGCCGCTGAAGGCGAACGGGTCCAGCGGTAACAATGACCGAGTGTCCTGGCCGTCAACGCACAAGGTCATGCCCTCGCCCTGCAGCACGGTGATCACCCGCTCATAACCGGCGAACGTCGAGAAGCCGCCCGATTCGCCGATATCGGCAATCGAAAGACGCCAACCGAAGCCATCAAGACCGGCGCCTGCATCACGGGTAATTTCTTCAGTGCTGCCGCCGCCGTTCTTCCACGGCATGCGCGGGTAATCGGCCGCGCGCAAGACTTTCAACTGACTCATCTTTGCCCCTTACTTATGAAAGCGCCCTTCCAGACGATGGCGCGAACCTGGGTGGATCAAACGGGCGGCCGTCACCGGCTGACGGCCGGACCAGGTCCGGCGACGAATCAGCAGGCACGGCTCGCCTTTTTCAATCTGCAGCAATTTGCATTCGGTCGGCTCGGCCAGAATCGCCTCGACCACGTGTTCGCCTTCAGTCAGCGGTGCCACCTGATTCAGATAGGCGTATGGCGTTTGCAGGGTGAAATCCTGCTTGAGGTAGTCCGGCGCCACCAGTGCGTTGACGAAACGGTCTTCGATTTGCACCGGGATATCGTTTTCGTAATGCACGATCAGCGAGTGAAACACCTTCTGGCCTTCACGCATGTCCAGCGCCAGCGCCCGCTCGGATCCGGCGGCTTCTTCTTCAAGGATGATCACCTTGCAGGCGTGGCGATGGCCACGGGAGGCGATCTCGTCGGCGATGTTGTGCACTTCAAACAGCGCGGACTGGCTTTTCGGCTCGGCAACGAAGGTCCCGACGCCCTGCATGCGCACCAGCAGACCGTCGGCGGTCATCTCGCGCAGGGCGCGGTTGATGGTCATGCGACTGAAACCCAGCTGACTGACCAGCTCGCTTTCCGACGGAACGCGGTAGTGCGGCGGCCAGTTTCCACTGTCGATCTGCTGGGTGATCATTTGTTTGACGCGGGCATACAAGGGCGCCGGACTGTCGCCCAGATTGGCGCTCAGATTGGCATTCGGCGGCAATGTGGCAGGCGGAGTCGGCACGGTTAATCCTTGGTCATTTGTTAGAGGTTGCTAGCTTGCCGGAGTTTACCGGGCAGGCAAACGTCTGTATATGTATATACAAATAACACACGATGGGGTGCTGAACCATGTCCGCCTTCTTTGCCGATCGCGCGCTGCTGCCTAGTGGATGGGCCAACAATGTACGTCTTGAGGTCAATGCCGAGGGCATACTGACCCATATCCAGGCCGATTCTCACGCAGATGGCGCCGAACGGCTCAGCGGTCCGCTGCTGCCGGGGATGCCCAATCTGCACTCCCACGCCTTCCAGCGGGCCATGGCCGGGCTGGCGGAAGTGGCGGGTAATCCGAACGACAGTTTCTGGACCTGGCGCGATTTGATGTATCGCCTCGTCGGAAAAATCAGCCCGGATCAACTCGGCGTCATCGCCCGTCAGCTGTACATCGAAATGCTCAAGGCCGGTTACACCTCGGTCGCGGAATTTCATTACGTGCACCACGACAGCAATGGCCAACCTTACGCAGACCCGGCCGAACTGGCCCTGCGCATCAGCCAGGCTGCCAGTGCCGCCGGCATCGGCCTGACGCTGCTGCCTGTGCTGTACAGCCATTCCGGTTTCGGCGGCCAGGCCCCGAACGATGGCCAGCGGCGCTTTATCAACAGCACCGAAAACTATCTCAAGCTGCAGTCGCGCTTGCAGCCGATCCTGGCGCAACAGCCGGCACAGTCGCTGGGTCTGTGTTTCCACTCGTTGCGTGCAGTCACACCGCAGCAGATCAGCGAAGTGCTGGCAGCCAGCGACCAACAGTGCCCGGTACACATTCACATCGCCGAACAGCAGAAGGAAGTCGATGACTGCCTGGGCTGGAGTGGCCGGCGTCCGCTGCAATGGCTGTACGAAAATACCGAAGTCGATCAACGCTGGTGCCTGGTCCACGCCACCCACGCCAACCCGGAAGAAGTCACGCTGATGGCCAAGAGCCGCGCCATTGCCGGCCTGTGCCTGACCACCGAAGCCAACCTCGGCGACGGGATTTTCCCGGCGGTGGATTTCCTTGCCCAGGGCGGGCGCATGGGCATCGGTTCCGACAGCCATGTGTCGCTCAGCGTGGTGGAAGAATTGCGTTGGCTGGAATACGGCCAGCGGCTGCGTGATCAGCGGCGTAACCGGTTGTATGGCGCGGATCAGCCAATGGTTGGCCGCACGCTGTACGACGCTGCGCTGGAGGGCGGGGCTCAGGCGCTGGGGCAGCCGATCGGTGCACTGGAAGTTGGCAAGCGTGCGGATTGGCTGGTGCTGGACGGCAATGATCCGTACCTGGCGACGGCCAGTGGCGACGGGATTTTGAACCGGTGGTTGTTTGCCGGTGGTGATCGACAGGTGCGCGATGTGCTGGTCAATGGCCAGTGGGTTGTGCGTGATGGGCGTCATGCCGACGAAGAAGAGAGCAATCGCGCGTTCACCCAGGTCTTGCGCGATCTCCTCGGCTGACGCAAATCCCCTGGTTGACGCAAACCTCCTGTAGGAGCTGGCTTGCCAGCGAAGAGGCCATCAGATTCAACGATGATGTTGACTGATAGGCCGCCTTCGCTGGCAAGCCAGCTCCTACAGGGGGATATATGTGATCAGTTCGAGGTCTTGGCCATCTGCGTATCCGACGCGCGCCAGATCAGACGCGTGGTGTCGTAGCCCTGCTGGCGCGCCTTGCTCAGCAGTTCTTCGCGCACTACACCGTTAACCGTCGGAGTCCGCGACAACAGCCACAGATATTTGCGGCTCGAGTCGCCAACGATTGCCGTCTTATAGTCTTCGCTGACGTACAACACCCAGTATTCTCCCTTTACCATACCTGGCAGCAAACGCGAGACCCAGGTGTCGAATTCGACCAACAGCTTGTCAGTCTTGCCTGGGATCTGCGGAGACGCCGTGCCCTTGATCTCTTCCCATTGCCAGTCCGACGTCAGGCAGCGGTTCAACACCAGCACGTTGCCGTCAGGCTTGAGGGTGTAATGGGCTTCGGACTGCGCGCAGTTGCGCTGGAAGTACATGGGCAGACGAGCCAGCTCGTACCAGGTGCCCTGGTAACGCTTGAGGTTGACACTGTCGACGGTCTTGGGCGCCAACGGGTCTTCGCCGGAAGTGGCGCAGCCGGCTAGTATCAGGCCGGCAAAAAGTAAAATCAGTAACCGCTTCATTGTTTTTCTCCCGTGGGCGTATCGCCCCGGATTACTTCAGACCTTGGCCGGAAAACATCAGTACTTTGTCACCGGCGTACTGCACGCTGATAAAGCTGTTTTTGTCGCCCCAGGTGCAACTGGACATGCCGAGCGCGCCCGAGCAGTCGGCGGGTTTACCCAGCAAGGTTTCAACCTCGGCCTTGGGCATGCCTGCCGACAGTTTCGAATAGTTTTCCTGATTGACCTTGCTGCACGCAGCCAACAACACGCAGAACGAAAGCAGGGCGATAGAACGCAGCGACATGGTGTAGCTCCTGGGGCGAAGGGGAATGGCATGTCTGCCAAGCAGAAGCTTAGAAGAGAAATCCCTCATGTGGTTCCCCGACCGTTCGGCTATTTGTTTCGCCATTGGTCTGGGTAATTTGCGCAAAATCAGCCCCTTTCTTTTGCTGTTGGATATTTCGTCGATTTTGACAAAAGACGCCTAATCTTTGGCGCCGGCCAGTCGACACAGGTAGGAGCGAGCTTGCTCCAGACGGCGCTCCGACGATGGGCGTCAACGATAACGCGTGCTTGCTGACTTCACGCGGCGCCCTGAAATCCATCGCCGGAACGCCGCCCGGAGCAAGCTCGCTCCTACACAAGCCCCCTCCGCGGTAGATCATTTAATGACCAGAAACATGAAATTCAGCCACAAGATCTTGTTGGCTGCCGCCCTCGTGGTGGCCGTTGCATTCGCTTGTTTCATCCTGTTCAACGACTACCGTCAGCGCCAGACCTTGCGCAGCAGTACTGAAGCCTCGATGCAGGAACTCGGCAGCCTGACCACCAGCAATATCCAGACTTGGCTGGAAAGTCGCATTCAGCTGCTGCAATCGCTGTCCCAGCAACTCGCCGTCGATGGCAGCGCCCAGGCCAGCCTCAAGCGCGCCATCGACCTGCCGGCCTACACCAGCAACTTTCAACTGAGTTACTTCGGCGGCACCGATGGCGTGATGTTCTCGATTCCGGCCGGCAATCGCGCCGCGGACTATGATCCCCGCACCCGCGGCTGGTACACGGCGGCCAATAGTGCGCAGCAGACTATCGTTACCGAACCCTACATCGCGGCCTCGTCAGGCAAACTGGTGATCACCGTCGCCACCCCGGTGAAGCATCAGAACCAGATGATTGGCGTCGTCGGCGCAGACATCGACCTGTCCAGTGTCAGCGCCATCATTAACTCGCTGAATTTCGGCGGTCACGGCCAAGCGTTCATCGTCAGCGCCGACGGCAAGATCCTGATCCACCCGGACAGCAAACTGGTGCTCAAGAGCCTGGTCGACGCTTACCCCAGCGGCGCGCCGAAAGTCAGCCCTGGCATGAAAGAAGTCGAGGTCGACGGCAAGCGCCAGTTCATCTCCTTCACCCACGTCAACGGGGTGCCATCGGCGGACTGGTATGTCGCGCTGGTCCTGGACCAGGAAACCGCCTTCGCGATGCTCAGCGAATTGCGCACCTCGGCGATCATTGCCATGGTGATCGCGGTGGTGATCATCATCGCGCTGCTGGGTATGTTGATCAGCTTCCTGATGCAGCCGCTGTTGACCATGGGTCGCGCGATGCATGACATCGCCGAAGGCGAAGGTGACCTGACCAAACGCCTGACCATCCACGGCCACGACGAATTCGGCGCACTGGGCACCTCGTTCAACCGCTTTGTCGAACGTATCCACAGCTCGATTCGGGAAGTGGCCTCGGCCACCGGTCAGGTCAACGAAGTGGCCTTGCGTGTGGTGGCCGCGTCGAACTCGTCGATGTTCAACTCCGATCAGCAAGCCTCGCGCACCAGCAGCGTCGCCGCAGCCATCAACGAACTGGGCGCTGCCGCCCAGGAAATCGCCCAGAACGCCGCCCTCGCCTCCCAGCACTCGAGCGATGCCCGCAGCCTGGCCGAGGACGGTCAGCAAGTGGTGGATAAAACCATCGCGGCGATGCAACAGCTCTCGGCGAAGATCAGCGATTCGTGCGGCAACATCGAGACGCTCAACAGCAACACGGTCAACATCGGGCAGATTCTGGAAGTGATCACCAGCATCTCGCAGCAGACCAACCTGTTGGCGCTCAACGCAGCCATTGAAGCGGCGCGTGCGGGCGAAGCCGGACGCGGGTTTGCCGTGGTCGCCGATGAAGTGCGCAACCTCGCCCACCGCACTCAGGATTCGGCGCAGCAAGTGCAGAAGATGATCGAAGAACTGCAAGTGGGCGCCCGGGAAGCGGTGAGCATCATGACCGACAGCCAGCGCCAGAGCGAAAGCAGCGTCGGCATTGCCAATCAGGCTGGCGAGCGCCTGGGCAGTGTCACTCAGCGTATCGGCGAGATCGACGGGATGAACCAGTCGGTGGCGACGGCGACGGAAGAACAGACGGCAGTGGTGGAGTCGATCAACGTCGACATTACCGAGATCAACACGCTGAACCAGGAAGGGGTGGAGAACTTGCAGTCGACCTTGCGTGCGTGTGCTGATCTTGAGCAGCAGGCGGCGCGGCTTAAACAGTTGGTGGGCAGTTTCAGGATCTAAGTCGCTTTTACCGGCCTCATCGCGGGCAAGTCGGATCGCCGCACCGCCGCTCCCACAATGATCTTCGGCGGACACAAATTTTGTGTACGACAGAAATCACTGTGGGAGCGGCGGTGCGGCGATCCGACTTGCCCGCGATGGCGGCATCAGCAACACCGAAACGCTAGAACCGAGACCCAGGCCCCGAAAGAAACGCCAACTCCTCAGCCGTAGACTCGCGCCCCAACACCGCGTTGCGATGCGGAAACCGTCCAAACCGCGCAATCACCTGCTGGTGCTTCTCGGCATAGCTCAGATAATCGGTAAACAGTGTCCGATCGGCCTCCGGCTGTTGGGCAACCAGATCGATGTACCTTGAGACCGCTTCATTCTGCACCGCCAGATTCTCGCAGTGCTCGAACACCAGATAGATAAACACCCGCTCGATAGGCCGCAACTGCCGATCAAAATCCGCAGCAATGCCTTGCGCCACCAGCGCCTGGGCCCTGAGATCGCCGGCAAAGGATTGGGGAGCGTCGCGAAAGATCATCCGCGGCAGTTGATCGAGCAACAACACCAGGGCCAGCCAACCTTCGGGACGTTGCGCCCACTCGGTCAAACCGCCGGCCAGTGCCTGCTCGACCCAGCCCCCGAAACGCGTTCGCGCTTCGAGGTCCTGGCTGTCGCGTTTGCCAAACCATAACCTGCCCTTGTCAGCCGCTATTTCGCTGGGGGATTCGAACGTACCGAACCACCACTCGAGCAACGGCTGCCAGGGCGCGGGCATGGTTTATTCCTTATGGTAAGCCGTGACGCGTGCCACTTCTTCTTTCGAGCCGAGGAACACCGCGACACGCTGGTGCAAGCCGTCAGGCTTGATGTCGAGAATGCGCTGATGGCCATCGGTGGACGCGCCGCCGGCCTGTTCAACCAGGAACGACATCGGGTTGGCTTCGTACATCAGACGCAGCTTGCCCGGCTTGGACGGCTCGCGGCTGTCGCGCGGGTACATGAACAAGCCGCCACGGGTCAGGATGCGGTGCACATCGGCAACCATCGCGGCTACCCAGCGCATGTTGTAGTTCTTTTTCAGCGGGCCTTCTTCGCCAGCCAGCAATTCGCCGACGTAGCGTTGTACCGGCGCCTCCCAGTGACGCTGGTTGGACGAGTTGATCGCGAATTCCTGGGTGGTTTCCGGGATCTTGATGTCTTCGTGAGTCAGCACGAAGCTGCCCATTTCACGGTCCAGGGTGAAGCCTTTCACGCCATCGCCCAGGGTCAGGATCAACATGGTCTGTGGACCGTAGATCGCGTAACCGGCAGCCACTTGTTCGGTGCCTGGCTGCAGGAAAGCCTTTTCGTTCAAGGGCTCGTTCTGGCTCAGGTATTCGTTCGGGCAACGCAGCACCGAGAAGATCGTACCGACCGGCGCGTTGATATCGATGTTCGAGGAACCGTCCAGTGGGTCGAAAACCAGCAGGTACGCGCCTTTCGGGTATTTGCCCGGGATCTGGTAGGCGTTGTCCATTTCTTCGGACGCCATGCCGGCCAGGTGACCGCCCCATTCGTTGGCTTCGAGCAGGATCTCGTTGGAGATCACGTCGAGTTTTTTCTGCACTTCACCTTGAACGTTTTCAGTGCCCATGCTGCCCAGAACACCACCGAGGGCGCCTTTGGACACGGCGTGGTTGATCTCTTTGCAAGCACGCGCCACCACTTCGATCAGGAAACGCAGATCGGCAGGGGTGTTGTTGCTACGGGTCTGCTCAATCAAATAGCGACTCAGGGTAACGCGGGACATGGAAGGCTCCGGTGGAATGGGGGGGCTGAAAACCCGCGCAGTTTAGCGCGAGTCGGGGCGCATTTCCTCCTATCAGACGTGTTACACCCAATAGAGTTCATGCACCCGGATGAGCGTAGTTCGAAACCGGCGTCTTTACCGACAGATAAATCGCCTTCGCGAGCAGGCTCGCTCCCCCATTGGAATGCGTGCATTTGTCGATTCAAGACGACACGCCTTCGGTTTGCGGGGCCGGCTTTGCAGGATCAGGCACAGCATCACGCTTGGGAGGCAACGGGGTGAAATAACCGACAACCAACAGCAAGACACCGACGCCGATAAACGACACGATCCGCGCCAGCCCGCCGCGGTTACTCAATTCGACAAAGAACAGCTTGGCCACCACTACGCCGATCAGCGCCGCACCGATCAGCCAGACCTCACGGCGATGGCGCAGATGACCGCCGATCATCAGGCTCAGGGCGATCAAGGTCCAGACGATGGAAAGGCCGGCCTGAACCCGCATGGAGTCGAGCAAGGCATCCAGCTCGAACGGCACATCGCCCCAGTGGTGGGCGGTGCGCATCACCAGCGCAGTAAAGAATGCAAACAGCGAGACCCCGGCGATCAGCTGCGCGGCATGCGCGGCGCAATCCTTGCGAATCGCCCATTGCGTCACCGCGCTGCGGGACCAGACGTATAGGCCGAACAGCGTGAACAGCAGGCCTGACTCCAGCGGGTTGATCAACGGCACATAGGGCAGCGGCTCGGCAGTGCCATCACTGACGATGTTCGCCAGCCAGAACCAGCCGAGCATCAACAATGCCAGGGGGGCTGCCGCGTACAGACGGTATTCCCGGGAATAAGCCGACACCGGCCAAGGCCAGACACGGGGCGCAGCCGCGAGCAGCAGATACAGGCTCGGCAGCATTGCCCAACCCAACCAGCGCCAGGCGTTGTAGTGCCCGGACAACACCATCAAGCCGTAGCGCAACTCCAGCGCCAGTACACCGATCAGCAGCCAACAGCCGAGGACATGGGCGGTGCCCAGGGAACGCGCCGGCAACATTGGCGCCAGACGCCGCAGGGAAATGAAATGCACAACGAACACCGCCGTCCAGGCTAGCCAGGCGAAATGGGCAGCCGGGTGATAACGCGAATGCCAAGCCGCCAGCAATACCAGACCGGCGGCGGCCATCAGCAAGGTGCAGAGCAACCCCAGGGACGGCCATCTCAGACGCAGCGCCAATATTGCCCACAAGGCGACACTGATCGCCGCGACCCACAGCAATAACGTCGCTTGCACATTCACAGGGGCAAAACGCAGCACTTCACTGATCCACGCCAGCGCCCACCAGAGCGCGCCCCACACCAGCAACACGTCGGACAAACGCTGCAAACTCAATGTATCGAGCGCCGAGGCAGGGTTGCCGAGCTGCAACCGCCAGGCCCCGACCATCGCGGCCAGTCCCAGCACCAACGGGGTCCAGAAACCGCCATGCGCCAAGGGGCGCAGACCTTCGCTGGCCAACGGCCCGAACAGATCAGGTCCGGCCAGCAGGAACCCCGCGCCGCCCAGTAATTGCACGGCAAAAGCGCTGAACAGGAACGTCCGCGATTGCACACGCACACCGACAAACAGCGTCGCCAACCCAGCCAGCGCCCAACTGATCGCCGTACCTTGGGTGAAGAAGAACAGCGGTGCCAGCAAGTAAAGGAAGGCCAGACCGAGGCTGGCCAGCACTGGCAACCCTTTACGCTCCCACTGCGACGCCTGTTCAGGCAAAGCGCTGCGCAATTGATAGAAGCTGAACAACAACGCCCCGCCGAGCATCAACGCACCCAGAGGCGCCCCGTCCAGCAGGCTGCTCGCGCCCATTCGCAGTTCACCGAGGAACGCCAGCGCCGAACCCAGTTGCAGCAGCAAGGCAAAGGCCCGGGCCAGCGGTCGTTGCTGACGCAGGCCGAGCCAGAAAATCCCCGCGCCTTCCACTGCCCAGGCGGCAGCCGTCCAGCGGGCGTCGAGCCCCAGCGGAATCGCCAGGCTGGCGAAGATCACGCCCAGCGCCAGACAGGTTTGCGCCAGCAGCAAGGTCCGCCCCCCGGTCAGCAATCGAGCGAGCCCCATATAAATCACGCCCAGCACCAACGCACTGAACGCCGCGGCGAAATCCAGGTGCCGGACCAGCGCGAACTGCAAGCCGAAGCCCACCAGCGGTGGGCCGAACAGCAGGGTGCCGTCGACATAGTCACCCTTGCGCGACGACCAGCGCGGCAGCGCCTCACGGCTGTCATCCTTGGCCTCGTCGGCCCTCTCCAGCAGCTTGCGCCGGGCAAATAGCAGGCCGATGGCCAGGTACATCAGGAAGAACAGGATCAGGAATGGCTCGGTGCTCCACAACAGGTCCGGCGCATAGGCGCGCAGGCCCCAGGCGAAACCGATGCCGAAGGTGCCGACAAAACCGATCAGGTTGAGCAAACGCCAGGCCTTGAACCAGGCGATGGCGAGGATGCCGGCGTTGAGCAAGGCGAAGTAACTGAACAGCACGACGTGATTGCCGGCGCCGGTGGAGGTCAGGATAGGCGCCGCGAAACCGCCGAGTGCCGCAGCGGCAGCCAACCCCAAAGCGTCCTGGGAAATGGCCAGAATCGCCGAGAACACTGTCACCGCGACCAGCAGACCCAACGCCGTCGTTGGATCGAGCAGCAGATGCAGACGCATCGCGGCAAACACGGTCAGGTACAACACCGCGATCCCGGTGCCTTGCAGCACCCGTGCGTAATGGCTATTGCGTGCTCTGAGCCACCAACCCAACCCCAGAAGCACCCATGCCGCCGTCGCGACGCCGGCGTAACGCAACTCAATCGGCACAACCATGCCTTCGGTGGCATAGCGCAGTAGAAATGCCAGGCCAAGGAACAACAGCACCACGCCGACTCGCAGGACGGTGTTGCCGCCGAACAGCCAGGCGCGGGCGACGCTGATAGCGCGTTCGATCAAATCGGGATCGAGAGGGACGGCCGATTGATGCGGTTTGCGGGCAACCGGCCCGGGTTTCCAGGCATCGACAGGGCGCGGGGGACTGGTTTCGGTGGCCGCAACCGTTATCGGTTCGAGTTCGGGCGGGAGTTCCCAGATCAATTCGGGGGGGTGGGCAGACACTTCGTCGACAATGATTTCAGCGGACGGAGCGGGTTCGCAGGCTTCAGCCGATTTGACGCCTGACACCTCCAGCAATGCCAGTCGTTGCTCGACCACATGCAGCGCAACCCGTGCCTGCTCAATCTGCAAGCGTTGCTCGGCAGCCTGGGAATCCAGACGGCCGATGCGGATGGCCTGGCCGATCCCCAACCCGAGCAGTGCGCCCAACAGCGCATCGCTGAACGACTCGTCGAGCATCCAGCCCAGCACCAGGCCAATCAGCATGAACATCCATTGCATGGTCGATATCCCTAAGCGGCCCCGCGATGGGTAAATCCGAGCAATGCAGCATCTGGGCTTCAGTCTGCTTTGAAACAACACAAACCTTGTGGGAGCGAGCTTGCTCGCGATGGGGCCCGTACATTCACCATTGATGCTGAATGCATGTCCGCTATCGCGAGCAAGCTCGCTCCCACATTGGATTGCCTTTGACTGAGCCTAGCCATACTTTGCCCCGTTGTAACCGGCGCTTAGTATATCGATCAGGCCCAACACCCGTCGGACCCTGGCTAGCAATTATCGTTAAAAGTTATTCCAGCGCCTTCCAGATATCCGTGGCGTACTCGCGAATGGTCCGGTCGGAAGAGAACCAGCCCATCCGGGAGGTGTTCAATACCGCCGAACGCCACCATGCCTGGGAATCGTGCCAATGGGCTTCAACGCGCATCTGCGCGTCCCAGTAAGAATCGAAATCGGCGCAGACCAGGAAACGGTCGTAGTCGATCAGCGAGTCGATCAGCCCGGTATAACGAGACGGATCATCCGGCGAGAACACGCCGCCGCGAATGGCCTGCAGCACGTCATTAAGGCGGTGGGACGCGGCAATATCCGGCGTCGCATTGAACTCGTGGTTCTGCTTGCGCGCCTCGACCTGCTGGGCGCTGAGGCCGAAGATGAACATGTGTTCGGCACCGATGAACTCGCACATTTCCACGTTGGCCCCGTCCAGCGTGCCGATGGTCAACGCGCCGTTTAGACCGAACTTCATGTTGCTGGTGCCCGACGCCTCGAAGCCAGCGGTAGAAATCTGCTCCGACAAATCCGCTGCCGGAATGATGCTTTCCGCCAGGCTGACGTTGTAGTTAGGCAGGAACACCACTTTGAGCAAGCCGCGCACGGTCGGGTCGTTGTTCACTACCCGGGCGATGTCGTTGGTCAACTTGATGATGAGCTTGGCCTGGTGATAACTGGCTGCGGCCTTGCCGGCGAAAATCTTCACCCGCGGCACCCAGTCGATTTCCGGCTCGGCACGAATCGCCTGATACAGCGCGACGGTGTGCAGCAGGTTCAGCAACTGACGTTTGTATTCGTGGATCCGTTTGACCTGTACGTCGAACATCGCCGCCGGATTGACCGCCACCCCCAGTCGCTCGTGGATGATGTACGCCAAGGCTTTCTTGCTGTGCAGGCGCTGCTCGGCGAACGCCTTGCGGAACGCGGCTTTCTCGGCAAAGGGTTCCAGGTCGCGCAAGCGTTCTTCAGGGTTATTGAGCAGATCCGGACCGAGGGCATCGACCATCATCGAGGTCAGTTCGGGGTTGGCCTGGTAGAGCCAGCGGCGGAAGGTAATGCCGTTGGTCTTGTTGTTGATCCGCTCCGGATAGAGCTTGTGCAACTCGGAGAACACGGTTTTGCGCATCAGTTGCGTGTGCAGCGCGGACACGCCGTTGACACTGTGGGAACCGAGGAATGCCAGGTTACCCATGCGCACACGACGGCCGTTGTCTTCTTCGATCAGCGATACCGCCCGCAGCACTTCGAAGTCATGGACGCCCTTGGCCCTCAGCGAGTCGATGTGCTGGGCATTGATCAGGTAAATGATCTGCATGTGCCGCGGCAGCATGCGCTCCATCAACCCGACCGGCCAGGTTTCCAGCGCTTCCGGCAACAGCGTGTGGTTGGTGTAGGACAGCGTGTCGACAGTGACCTGCCAGGCGGCGTCCCACGCCACGTCGTACACATCAACCAGCTGACGCATCAGCTCGGCCACGGCGATCGAGGGATGAGTATCGTTGAGCTGGATGGCCGCGTGGTCGCCCAGGGTCAGGACCGAGGTGTGCATGTTGCGATGGCGGCGCAGCAAGTCCTGCAAGGACGCGGCGACGAAGAAATATTCCTGGCGCAGGCGCAGCTCCTGGCCGGCTTCGGTGCTGTCGGCCGGGTAGAGTACGCGGGAAATACTTTCGGCCCGGGCGACTTCCGCCACGGCGCCCAAGTGGTCACCGGCGTTGAAGCGCTCCAGGTGCAAATCTTCCATGGCACGGGCACGCCACAGGCGCAGCGTGTTGACGCTCGCCCCGCGCCAGCCGACCACCGGGGTGTCGTAGGCAATCGCGCGCACGGTTTCCGCCGGGGTCCAGACTTGCTTGGATTTGCCCGTTTCGTCGGTGACGGTTTCGACGCTGCCGCCAAAACCGATCGGATAAACCACCTCCGGCCGCTCGAACTCCCACGGGTTGCCGAAATCCAGCCAGTGTTCGGTCTGTTCCTGCTGCCAGCCATCGACGATGGCCTGACGGAACAAGCCGTGCTCGTAACGAATGCCGTAGCCGTGCCCGGCGATGCCGAGGGTCGACATGCTTTCCATGAAGCACGCGGCCAGACGACCGAGGCCACCGTTGCCAAGGGCCGCATCGGGCTCCAGCAGGCGGATGCGCTCAAGGTCGACGCCGAGTTCGGTCATGGCCTCGCGGGCCACGTCCAGCAGGCCGAGGTTGCTCAGGCTGTCGTAGAGCAGCCGGCCGATGAGAAATTCCAGGGAGAGGTAATAAACCCGTTTCTGACCTTTGCGGTAGATCTGCCGGGTGTGATCCATCCAGTGCTCGACCATGTGATCGCGCGCTGCCAGGGCTATGGCCTCGAACCAGTCGTGGTCGAAGGCGTGATCCGGGTCTTTGCCCACCGCATAGGTGAGCTTGGTCAAGACGGCGTCGCGAAATGCGGCCACCTCGGCTTCGCGAACAAGTGGTTCTTGAGTCATCGATAGGACCTCGGGCGAGCGTGGAATAGTTGAGCCTAGACGGTCAGACAGGTCGTTGGAACTCTGGTTCGGCAGTTTTTCCCGTTAGTGTGAGATAGATCCACATTACCTTGTCGCGCACCGGAAAGAATGCAGGGCCCGTGCCGGAATACAGCGGTCATTGGGCAATTCATGAAAAAATCTGGCGAAAGGTTGTTCAAAAATCCACCAGTCCCGGTATGATCGCGCGCCCTGATGCACACGCTGGTAACAATCGATGATGAAGTCCAACCTGATCGCCGCCGCGGAGATCGATCGCCTCGATACCTGGGCCAAGTACTCTGCGCCGATGTGCGGTTCCTGCGTGTCCAGCTGCTGCACGCTGCCAGTCGAGGTCAAGATCAAGGATCTGATCCGTATCGGTATTGTCGACGAATTCGAGCGCGGCGAGCCAGCGAAGAACATCGCCAAGCGCTTGCAGAAGGAAGGGATCGTCGAGCGCTACAACCAGAAGTCCGAGATCTTCACCCTCCAGCGCATGAGCAACAACGATTGCCTGTACCTGGATCGTAAGAGCCGTCTGTGCACTATTTATGAAAAGCGCCCGGATACTTGCCGTAATCACCCGAAAATCGGGCCTCGGCCGGGGTATTGCGCTTACAAACCTAAAGAAGTGGCGCGTGAGACCAGCGAGAGCCGTCGGACCCTCGAGAAGTTCTGATCCAGAATCTCGCTGCCTAACCGGACCCCATCGCGGGCAAGCCCGCTCCCACAGGGTTCGGCGCTGAACGCAGGTTATGTGCCCCCCCCAAACCACTGTGGGAGCGGGCTTGCCCGCGATGGCGCCAGCTCAGGCAACACAAAAAACCCAGACAAACAAAAACGCCCCCGACCTTGCGGTCGGGGGCGTTTTTTTGCCAGCTAACTAAATGACTTAGTTACCGGACTTCTTGGCAGCGCGGGTACGCTCGCTTTCGCCCAGGATCTTCTTGCGAAGACGGATGGACTTAGGAGTGACTTCGCACAATTCGTCTTCTTGAACGAATTCCAGCGCTTGTTCCAGGGTGAAACGGATAGGCGGAACCAGAGCGATGGTTTCGTCTTTACCCGAAGCACGCATGTTGTCGAGCTTCTTGCCTTTGGTTGGGTTGACGCCCAGGTCGTTGTCGCGGCTGTTGATGCCGACGATTTGACCTTCGTACACGTCTTCGCCGTGACCCAGGAACAGTTTGCCGCGAGCTTGCAGGGTTTCCAGCGAGTAAGTCAGCGCCTTACCGGTAGCCACCGACACCAGCACGCCGTTCTGACGGCCGGACATGTCGCCGGACTTCATCACGTCGTAACGGTCGAAGATCGAGGTCAGGATGCCTGCACCGGAGGTCAGGGTCAGGAACTCGTTACGGAAACCGATCAAGCCACGAGCCGGGATGTTGTACTCAAGGCGCACACGGCCCTTGCCATCCGGAACCATGTTGGTCAGGTCGCCTTTACGGATACCGATCTGTTCCATGATCGAACCTTGCGATTCTTCCGGCAGGTCGATGGTCACGTTTTCGTACGGTTCGTGCTTCACGCCGTCAACCATACGGATGATCACTTCCGGACGACCAACACCCATTTCGAAGCCTTCGCGACGCATGGTTTCGATCAGTACGGACAAGTGCAGCTCACCACGGCCAGACACTTTGAACTTGTCGGCGGTGTCGCCTTCTTCAACGCGCAGGGCAACGTTGTAGAGCAGTTCCTTGTCCAGACGCTCTTTGATGTTACGGCTGGTGACGAACTTGCCTTCACGGCCGCAGAACGGCGAATCGTTAACCTGGAAGGTCATCGAAACGGTTGGCTCGTCAACGGTCAGCGGCTTCATCGCTTCAACGTTCTGTGGATCGCACAGAGTGTCGGAGATGAAAAGCGACTCGAAGCCGCTGATGCAGACGATGTCGCCGGCAGCTGCTTCTTCAACGTCAACGCGGTGCAGACCGTGGTGACCCATCAGCTTCAGGATACGGCCGTTGCGGCGCTTGCCGTCGGCATCGATCGCAACAACCTGGGTGTTCGGCTTGACGCGACCACGAGCGATACGGCCAACGCCGATGATGCCCAGGAAGCTGTTGTAGTCCAGTGCCGAGATTTGCATCTGGAACGGACCGTCACGGTCGACTTTCGGTGCTGGTACGTTGTCGACGATCGACTGGTACAGCGGGGTCATGTCTTCAGCCATGTCGGTGTGTTCCAGACCGGCAATGCCGTTCAGGGCCGAGGCGTAGACGACTTTGAAGTCCAGCTGTTCTTCGGTAGCACCGAGGTTGTCGAACAGGTCGAAGATCTGGTCCAGAACCCAGTCCGGACGCGCGCCTGGACGGTCAACCTTGTTGATGACCACGATTGGACGCAGGCCGGCTTCGAAAGCCTTCTTGGTCACGAAACGGGTTTGCGGCATAGGGCCGTCTTGAGCGTCAACCAGCAGCAGAACGGAGTCAACCATCGACATTACGCGTTCAACTTCGCCGCCGAAGTCGGCGTGGCCCGGGGTGTCCACGATGTTGATGTGGTAGCCGTTCCAGTTGATGGCGGTGTTTTTCGCCAGAATGGTAATACCGCGTTCTTTCTCCTGGTCGTTGGAGTCCATCACGCGCTCGTCGTTGAGCTCGTTGCGCTCCAGGGTGCCGGATTGACGCAAGAGTTTGTCTACCAGGGTGGTTTTACCATGGTCAACGTGAGCAATGATGGCGATGTTGCGTAGATTTTCGATCACTTGTGTATCTCGATCAGAGGATTCGGTGCGCTGACAAGTCTTGGCAGCGATTAACAGTAGAGTCAGGCCTTGCCGTTACAGCTTGACGGCGGCGTCGGGGGGCCGGTGACGCAGGCCACAGGCAAACAGCCCCGGGCTCTTAGCTCGGTCGATAAACGCGCACATTGGCATGCCCCTCACTGAGCAAATGGTGGGCATGCAGGCGACTCATCACGCCTTTGTCGCAATACAGCAGGTACTGGCGAGTAGGGTCCAGTTCCTTGAAACGAGCGTTCAATGCATAAAACGGCATCGTCTGTACCTCAATGCCAGCGAGTTCCAACGGCTCGTCATCAGCGGCATCCGGGTGACGGATGTCGATGATGATCTGGCCCGCCAGTGCTTCGCTGACTTCTTCGATCTGCAAGTCCTGGCCCAATTCGTCGATCACGCGATCGATCGGCACCAGTTTGGCGTTCTCGAGCGCACGCTCGAGTACCGCCATGTCGAATTCTTTCTCTTCATGCTCCACGCGCGGACGCTTGGCGTGGGTCTTGGGGTTCACCGAGATGACCCCGCAGTATTCCGGCATGTGCTTGGCGAAGTCGGCGGTACCGATTTCGTTGGCCAGGTCGATGATGTCCTGCTTGTGACTGGCAATCAGCGGACGCAAGACCAGCTTGTCGGTCACGCAGTCGATCACGGACAGGTTCGGCAGCGTCTGGCTCGATACCTGGGAAATCGCTTCGCCGGTGACCAGCGCTTCGATTTCCAGCCGATCGGCAATACGGGAAGCAGCGCGCAACATCATACGCTTCAAAACTACACCCATATGACTGTTATCGACTTTCCCGAGAATTTCTCCCAGTACTTCCTCGAACGGCACACTGACAAATAACACGCGTTGGGAGCTGCCGTACTTCTTCCAGATGAAATGCGCGACCTCCATGACGCCCAGCTCATGGGCACGCCCGCCAAGATTGAAGAAGCAGAAATGGCTCATCAGCCCGCGGCGCATGATCTGGTAAGCGGCAACGGTGGAATCGAAGCCGCCGGACATCAGTACAAGCGTCTGTTCCAGGGCCCCCAACGGATAACCACCGATGCTGTTGTGCTGGTTGTGGATCACGAACAACCGTTTGTCGCGAATTTCGATGCGAACTTCGATTTCAGGCTCTTTCAGCGAAATTCCGGCGGCGCCGCACTGACGACGCAGCTGGCTGCCGACGTATTTCTCGACGTCCATCGAGCTGAATTCATGCTTGCCGGCACGTTTGCAGCGCACCGAAAAGATCTTCCCGGCCAACGCCTCGCCGAAGTGCTGCTTGCACTTGGCGACGATGTCGTCGAAATCACCCAGCGGGTATTCATCGACCTGCAGGAAATGCGCGATGCCCGGCATGCAGCTCAGGCGCTCGGTCATCTCCTTCAGGGCCTTGGGCTCGCTGACGCGGGTTTCCAGCTCGAGATTGTCCCACACACCGTTCACCACCACAGCCGGGTCCAGGTCGCGGAGCACGGTACGGATGTTTTTGGCCAACTGGCGGATGAAACGCATCCGTACAGGGCGGCTCTTGATGGTGATCTCGGGAAAGACTTTTACGATTAGTTTCATGAAAACAGCGCGCGCTGGGCCAGCCGAAAAAGGGGGGCGCGGATTATAGCGGAAATTGCTCAAGGTTTAACCAGTTAATGTACAGAAGGTTTCGCGCGCACCAAAACAGGTCATTTATTGAATTGAGCGCCACATTACAGGGCGTGAATTTGTTCTTTATGACTGATTGCGCCTTTATAAGCGTGATATTGGGGCAAAAAAACCATGATGGGGCACTGGCATGCAATTTGCTCCCTTGTGAGGCAGGTTGCCTTGGCAGAGTATTCGCGCCGGCATCACCCACATTCCAAGGGCCTTCCACTACCCAAGCCCGAATCCACCCGGAGGACACTATGTCGAAGTCGGTTCAACTCATCAAAGATCATGACGTCAAGTGGATTGATCTGCGCTTCACAGACACCAAAGGCACTCAGCATCACGTGACCATGCCGGCTCGCGACGCGCTGGATGACGCTTTCTTCGAAGAAGGCAAAATGTTCGACGGTTCCTCCATCGCTGGCTGGAAAGGCATCGAAGCCTCCGACATGATCCTGATGCCGGACGACAGCACTGCCGTTCTCGACCCGTTCACCGAAGAGCCGACCCTGATCCTGGTCTGCGACGTGATCGAGCCTTCGACCATGCAAGGCTACGACCGTGACCCACGTGCGATCGCCAAGCGTGCCGAGGAATACCTGAAGTCGACCGGTATCGGCGACACCGTATTCGTTGGTCCAGAGCCTGAATTCTTCATCTTCGACGAAGTGAAGTTCAAGTCCGACATCTCCGGTTCCATGTTCAAAATCTTCTCCGAACAAGGTTCGTGGATGTCCGACCAGGACGTGGAAGGCGGCAACCGTGGCCACCGTCCAGGCGTCAAAGGCGGCTACTTCCCTGTTCCGCCGTTCGACCACGACCACGAAATCCGTACCTCCATGTGCAACGCCATGGAAGAAATGGGCCTGGTCATCGAAGTTCACCACCACGAAGTGGCGACTGCCGGCCAGAACGAAATCGGTGTGAAGTTCAACACCCTGGTGGCCAAGGCTGACGAAGTTCAGACCCTGAAGTACTGCGTACACAACGTTGCCGACGCATACGGCCGCACCGCGACCTTCATGCCTAAGCCGCTGTACGGCGACAACGGTTCGGGTATGCACGTTCACCTGTCCATCGCCAAAGATGGCAAGAACACCTTCGCTGGCGAAGGCTATGCCGGCCTGTCCGACACCGCCCTGTACTTCATCGGCGGCATCATCAAGCACGGTAAGGCCCTGAACGGCTTCACCAACCCGTCGACCAACTCCTACAAGCGTCTGGTCCCAGGTTTCGAAGCTCCAGTGATGCTGGCCTACTCGGCTCGCAACCGTTCCGCTTCGATCCGTATTCCTTACGTGTCCAGCCCTCGCGCTCGCCGTATCGAAGCTCGCTTCCCGGATCCGGCAGCCAACCCGTACCTGGCCTTCGCTGCCCTGGTAATGGCCGGCCTGGACGGTATCCAGAACAAGACCCACCCTGGCGACGCTGCTGACAAAAACCTGTATGACCTGCCGCCTGAAGAGGCGAAAGAGATCCCACAAGTTTGCGGCAGCCTGAAAGAAGCCCTGGAAGAGCTGGACAAAGGTCGTGCGTTCCTGACCAAAGGCGGCGTTTTCAGCGACGACTTCATCGACGCTTACATCGCCCTGAAAAGCGAAGAAGAAATCAAGGTACGTACCTTCGTACACCCACTGGAATACGAGCTGTACTACAGCTGCTGATCCGGTAGCGCCTGCGCAAGCGGCGTGACAAAGAGGCCTCCTTCGGGAGGCCTTTTTTGTTGACACGATTCCACAACCGATGAAGAACCCTGTGGGAGCGGGCTTGCCCGCGATAACGTTGTACCAGTCAATATTACTGTTGGATGTGCCGACGCCTTCGCGGGCAAGCCCGCTCCCACAGGGAACTGCAGTGTTTGGGAGACTTCGGTAAATCATGCCCAAGTATTAACAACTTGGGTCAACCACCACCCCTGACCTATGCTGCCCCCCAACGCTTTCATTTTCTGGTCGATTTTATGGGTCGTGGTTTGCTACTGATGTTGCTGCTGATCGCCCTGCCTGCCGCAGCGCAGATCTATAAGTACACCGACGCCAACGGCAACACCGCCTACAGCAACCAACCGCCCGACGGCGTGAAGGCGCAGCCGGTCGAGTTGCCGCCGCTCAACAGTGTCGAGCCCCTGACGCCAAGCGCACCCGCGCCACCTGCCGACGCCATTGATCGCGAGCAGCCTCGCAGCGCCTACGAGGTGCTGGAGTTGACCGGCCTGCCGACCACCGAAGCCCTGCGCGCCAACAACGGCACCTTCACCGTCAACGTATTGATCAAGCCTCGCCTGCAAGGTCCGCATCTGTTCAGGCTGTTGCTGGACGACCAACCCTACGGCCAACCCGGCAACGTGCCGATCCTGCAGCTGGTGAACATTGATCGCGGCTTGCACAGCCTCGCGGTGCAGGTCATCGACGGGGAAAACATCGTCCAGCAGAGTCCGAGCGTGACCTTCACCGTACAACGGGTGCATAAGCCGTGAGGCGCTGGCTGTTGATCGCATGCTGGATCGCCCTGCCCGTAGCGGCCGACGTGTTCACCTACGTCGACGCTCAGGGCAATCGGGTCTTCACCGACCGACCAGGCGCCGACAACGCCAAGCGAGTGCCGATAGCCCCGAGTAATCGCATGTCAGCCAACCCGACCGCCGCAGCCCCTGTCGCTGCAGGTAAAAAGACCGAAGCCAAGGCACTTTTCCACTATGACATGCTGCGAGTGCTGGTACCGGAGCCCGACGCCACTGTCCGCAGCAGCGCCGGCGAATTGATCGTCAGCGTCACCAGCGAGCCCGGCCTGCAACGCGGTCACCGCTTCCGCCTGCTGCTGGACGGCCAACCCGTTGCCGAACCCGGCCCCAGCCCGGTCTTCCCCCTAAGCAACGTCGACCGCGGCAGTCATCACCTGTCCGTGGAGATCCTCGACGAACAGGGCCGCACCGTGGAACGCACGGCCAATCAGCCATTCCACATGCTGCGCATATCCCTCGCGCAGAAACGCCAGGTCACACCCTGTGCGCTCGATGACTACGGCCAACGACCGGAATGTCCACTCAAGGACAAACCCGAAGAAGAGAAAAATTCCTTCCTGCCTTTCTTCTAACCTCGCTCAGCTTTGCGCACTATATTGGGGCGACATGCTGCCCCATATCCACTCGCCACCCCATTTTGGTTCGAAAATACCCGTCAAAGCTGGCAGAACGCCACGCAACCGAGCGTCAAACGTCTGTTTCAGGCCTCAAACGCTTCTTTTCGGAGCCTTGGTTTGGTTTTTGCATTTTCCTTGTACCAACGCTTGTTTCTTGCGCACGCTCCGCTCCAAAAGAGGTCCTGATGACCATAAGCGACGCACTACACCGTTTGCTACTCGACAACCTGACCACCGCCACCATCCTGCTCGATGCCGAACTGCGTCTTGAGTACATGAACCCGGCGGCGGAGATGCTCCTGGCCGTCAGTGGACAGCGCAGCCATGGGCAGTTCATCAGTGAATTGTTCACCGAATCCCCCGAAGCGCTGAATTCCCTGCGCCAGGCGGTCGAGCAGGCGCACCCGTTCACCAAGCGCGAAGCGATGCTCACCGCCCTCACCGGCCAGACCCTCACCGTGGATTACGCGGTGACACCGATCCTGGCCAACGGCGCTACCATGCTGCTGCTGGAAGTCCACCCCCGGGACCGTTTGCTGCGGATCACCAAGGAAGAGGCCCAGCTGTCGAAGCAGGAAACCAGCAAGATGCTGGTGCGCGGTCTCGCTCACGAAATCAAGAATCCGCTGGGCGGGATCCGCGGCGCGGCGCAATTGCTCGCCCGGGAATTGCCGGAAGAAAGCTTGCGTGACTACACCAACGTCATCATTGAAGAAGCCGACCGCCTGCGTAACCTGGTCGATCGCATGCTCGGCTCCAACAAGCTACCGTCCCTGGCCATGTGCAATATTCATGAAGTGCTCGAGCGCGTCGGCCAACTGGTCGAGGCTGAAAGCCAGGGTTGCATCACTTTGGTGCGCGACTACGACCCCAGCATTCCCGACGTGTTGATCGACCGCGAACAAATGATCCAGGCCGTGCTGAACATCGTGCGCAACGCGATGCAGGCCATCAGCACCCAGAACGAGCTGCGCCTGGGCCGCATCAGTTTGCGCACCCGCGCCATGCGCCAGTTCACCATTGGCCACGTGCGCCATCGCCTGGTGACCAAGATCGAAATCATCGATAACGGTCCGGGCATTCCCGCCGAGCTGCAGGAAACCATCTTCTTTCCCATGGTCAGCGGGCGCCCGGACGGTACCGGGCTGGGCCTGGCCATTACCCAGAACATCATCAGCCAGCACCAGGGCCTGATCGAATGTGACAGCCATCCAGGCCACACCACCTTCTCGATCTTTCTGCCACTGGAACAAGGAGCCACATCGACATGAGCCGTAGTGAAACCGTGTGGATCGTCGATGACGACCGTTCTATCCGTTGGGTCCTGGAAAAAGCCCTGCAGCAAGAAGGCATGACCACGCAAAGCTTCGACAGCGCCGATGGTGTGATGAGCCGCCTGGCGCGTCAGCAGCCGGACGTGATCATTTCCGACATCCGCATGCCCGGCGCCAGCGGCCTGGACCTTCTGGCGCGGATTCGCGAACAACACCCACGGCTGCCAGTGATCATCATGACTGCGCACTCCGACCTGGACAGCGCTGTCGCGTCCTATCAGGGCGGCGCGTTTGAATACCTGCCCAAGCCGTTTGATGTCGACGAAGCGGTTTCCCTGGTCAAGCGCGCCAACCAGCACGCCCAGGAACAACAAGGCCTGGAAGTCCCGGTCGCTCTGACCCGCACCCCGGAAATCATCGGTGAAGCGCCGGCGATGCAGGAAGTGTTTCGCGCCATCGGGCGCTTGAGCCATTCCAACATCACCGTGTTGATCAACGGCGAATCCGGCACCGGTAAAGAACTGGTGGCCCATGCCCTGCACCGTCACAGCCCTCGGGCGTCTTCGCCGTTCATCGCGCTGAACATGGCAGCGATCCCGAAAGACCTGATGGAGTCCGAGCTGTTTGGCCATGAGAAAGGTGCGTTCACCGGTGCGGCCAACCTGCGTCGCGGGCGTTTTGAACAAGCTGATGGCGGTACGCTGTTCCTCGATGAGATCGGCGACATGCCAGCGGACACTCAGACTCGCTTGTTGCGGGTACTGGCGGACGGTGAGTTTTACCGCGTCGGCGGTCATGTGCCGGTGAAGGTCGATGTGCGAATCATCGCCGCGACGCACCAGAATCTGGAAACCCTGGTGCACGGCGGAAAATTCCGCGAAGACTTGTTCCACCGCCTCAACGTGATCCGCATTCATATCCCACGGCTGTCGGACCGTCGCGAAGACATCCCGACCCTGGCCAAGCACTTCCTCAGCCGCGCCGCGCAAGAACTGGCGGTGGAGCCCAAGTTGCTGAAAAGCGAAACCGAGGAATACCTGAAGAACCTGCCGTGGGGCGGCAACGTGCGCCAGCTGGAGAACACCTGCCGCTGGATCACGGTGATGGCTTCAGGACGCGAAGTGCACATCAGTGACCTGCCGCCGGAGCTGCTGAGCCTGCCGCAGGATTCGGCGCCAGTGACCAACTGGGAGCAAGCGCTGCGGCAGTGGGCTGACCAGGCACTGGCCCGTGGCCAGTCGAACCTGCTCGACAGCGCTGTGCCGGCTTTCGAACGGATCATGATCGAAACCGCCCTCAAACACACCGCTGGCCGCCGCCGCGATGCCGCGGTGTTGCTGGGTTGGGGGCGTAATACCCTGACGCGCAAGATCAAGGAATTGGGGATGAAGGTGGATGGCGGGGATGATGATGAAGGGGAAGAGGGTTAACCGGCCGTTAGTACTTCGCTGACAGTTAGATCCAATCGCGGGCAAGCCCGCTCCCACAGTGGATTGTGGTGTTTCACGATTGCGTGAGCACCATTGAACCCTGTGGGAGCGGGCTTGCCCGCGATGCTTTTAGGGGCGAGTGCACCGCCGCAATGCATGGTGAACCGCGATCGCGCACAAAAACTCATTCAAAACCTCGCCGACTTTCGCAATCGAACCCCTATCGAAAAAACACGAAAGCCCCGAAATACGGGGCTTTCAGCGTTTCGGAGAGCGTTTCTGTTTCGACTTGTTAAAACCTGGCACGCCCCCTGCAATAGTCCATTCAGTGATTCACTTCACTCACCGGTTTCGGGGACCTTGGTACAGGCAGGCCGGGGATTCCCCTCTTTACACCGGGCTCACACCGCACAAGCGACGAGCCCTGCAGTTTTGGGGCCCTTGATACAGGCAGGTCAGGGGTTCCTTCTTTACACAGGGCTCACAACGCACTAGCGATGAGCCCTCCCGTTTCGGGAACCCTGGTACAGGCAGGCCGGGGATTCCTTCTTTACACCAGGCTCACACCGCACATGCGACGAGCCCTTCCAGTTTGGGGTCCTTGGTACAGGCAGGCCGGGGATTCCTTCTTTACACCGGGCTCACAACGCACTAGCGATGAGCCCTCCCGTTTCGGGAACCTTGGTACAGGCAGGCCGGGGATTCCCTCTTTTATTACTCTCGGAGATGGATCTCCAGCCGCCAGCGGTCATCGACTTCGCTACCGGCCCACTCGCCCCGCAGCGGCCGGGCCGCCACCACTGTCAGCAACAACCCCCCATCACTTGAACGCACTCGCCAGTTCACACGCTTGTCGTTGAGCTTGAGTTGACCTTTCTGTGCCTTGCCTTCGGCCTCGAACAGCAGCGCGAGGCTGCCGTCGACGAACTCGCCGTGGGTCTTGGGTTCATTGTTGAACCACACCACCAGTCCGTCGCCCGTCACCTCGATCTGCTGCAATTCGCTGGGGTCGGGGGTGGTCAAGCGACCGATCATCAACCCCACCATCACCCCGACAATCGCCAGCGAAGCCATCACCCGCGGGAATAGTTTCGATCGCTTGTCCACGGGCGGCGTAGAATGCCGGTCATCTTTACCTTCGGAGCCGTGCATGTTTCACGTCATCCTTTTCCAACCAGAAATTCCGCCGAATACCGGCAACGTTATCAGGCTGTGCGCCAACAGCGGCTGCCACCTGCATTTGATCGAGCCGCTGGGCTTCGAGATGGACGACAAGCGCCTGCGCCGGGCCGGCCTCGATTACCACGAGTATGCCACCCTGCAGCGTCACGCAGACCTTGCCAGCTGCCTGGAGAGCCTTGGCCATCCACGGCTGTTCGCCTTCACGACAAAGGGTTCACGGCCGTTCCACGATGCCAGCTTCGCCGAGGGCGATGCGTTCCTGTTCGGCCCTGAAAGTAGGGGCCTGCCGGCGGAAGTGCTCGATGCCCTGCCCGGCGAACAACGCCTGCGTCTACCAATGCGTGAAGGCTGCCGCAGCCTGAACCTGTCGAATACCGTGGCGGTCGCCGTCTACGAAGGCTGGCGCCAGCTCGGGTTCAAGTAACTCGAAGATCATTTTCGGCTGACAGAAACAATCGCGGGCAAGCCCGCTCCCACAGGTTTTGCACAATCCTGTGGGAGCGGGCTTGCCCGCGATTTTCAGCAGCGCAGCTTATTGAACGGTCGGAGTCTCGCCAGCCGCCTGCATGCGTTGCAGCTCTTGTGCATACAGCGCGTCGAAGTTCACTGGAGCCAGCATCAGTGCCGGGAACGAACCGCGGGTCACCAGGCTGTCCAGGGTTTCGCGCGCGTACGGGAACAGGATGTTCGGGCAGAACGCGCCCAGGGTGTGACTCATCGAAGCATCGTCCAGGTTCTTGATCAGGAAGATCCCGGCCTGTTGCACTTCAGCGATGAACGCCACTTCTCCGCTTTCACCGTTCTTCACGGTAACCGACAAGGTCAGCACGACTTCATGGAAATCGCCTTCCAGCGCCTTTTGACGGGTGTTCAGATCCAGACCGACGCTCGGTTCCCACTGCTGGCGGAAAATCGCCGGGCTTTTCGGGGCTTCGAAGGACAAGTCACGTACGTAGATGCGCTGCAAGGAGAATTGCGGTGCGGTTTCTTCTTCGCTAGCTGCAGTGTTCTGTTGGTCAGTCATCTCAGATCCTTTCTGATCTTGGGGTCTTATAGGGAAGGCGTTCAGGCCTTGAGCAGTTCGTCGAGCTTACCGGTGCGCTCAAGGGCAAACAAATCATCACAGCCGCCAATGTGGCGCTCACCGATCCAGATCTGCGGCACGGACGTACGCCCCGCTTTCTGGGCCATGGCGGCGCGCACCTGCGGCTTGCCATCGACCTTGATCTCTTCGAAGGCCACGCCTTTGTTCTCGAGCAGGTACTTGGCTCGCGAGCAATAACCGCAGTAATCGCTGGAGTAGACGACGACGTTGCTCATATCACTTCACCAACGGCAAGTTGTCGCCTTTCCAGCTGGAAATACCGCCGGACAGCTTGGCGGCGGTGAAGCCGGCTTTCACCAGTTCGCGGGCATGGGTGCCGGCCGTCTGGCCCACAGCGTCGACCAGGATGATGGTCTTGGCCTTGTGCTTTTCCAGCTCACCAACACGAGCAGCCAGTTTGTCGTGGGGAATGTTCAACGCACCCACAATGTGACCGGCGGCAAAATCCTTGTTCGAACGAATGTCGATGACGACGCCGGCGTCCTTGTTGACCAGCCCGGTCAGTTCACCGGTGCTCAGACTACGGCCGCCGCCTTGCATCTGATAGGCAATCAGCAACGCCAGCAGTACGACGAAGATACCGACGAGCAGATAGTGGTTAGTGGCAAATTCAATCAGGTGAGCAACCATCGAAGGAGGTTCCAGGGCGTTAAAATGTCGGCCAGTATACACAGCCACTATGGTGGGCCAAACCCCGTCCGGCGGTGACGCGGTCGGAACTTCGCTTTAAACTGCCACTCCCTTTTCCATCGCCCTCTTTTTAACTCAGCCACGAGTGGAATCCATGACTACCACGCCTAAACCTTTGGTCCTGATTATTCTCGACGGCTTCGGTCACAGTGAGAGCCCTGAATCCAACGCCATCTTTGCGGCGAAAAAGCCCGTGCTGGACCGCCTGTGGGCCACCGTGCCGAACGGCCTGATTTCGGGCAGCGGCATGGACGTCGGCCTGCCGGATGGCCAGATGGGCAACTCCGAAGTCGGCCACATGAACCTCGGCGCCGGCCGCGTGGTGTATCAGGACTTCACCCGCGTGACCAAATCGATCCGCGATGGCGAGTTCTTCGAGAACCCGACCATCTGCGCCGCGGTGGATAAAGCCGTTGCCGCCGGCAAAGCCGTGCACTTCATGGGCCTGCTGTCCGATGGCGGCGTTCACAGCCACCAGGATCATCTGGTGGCCATGGCTGAACTGGCCTACAAGCGCGGCGCCGAAAAAATCTACCTGCACGCCTTCCTCGACGGTCGCGACACGCCGCCGAAAAGCGCTCAGTCGTCCATCGAACTGCTCGACGCGACCTTCCAGGCCCTCGGCAAAGGCCGGATCGCCAGCATTGTCGGCCGTTACTTCGCCATGGACCGCGACAACCGCTGGGACCGCGTGTCCCAGGCCTACAACCTGATCGTTGACGGCAATGGCCAATTCAATGCCGCCACCGCCCAGGAAGGCCTGCAAGCCGCCTACGAACGTGGCGAGAGCGACGAATTCGTCAAGGCCACGTCCATCGGTGAGCCGGTCAAAGTCGAAGACGGCGACGCCGTGGTGTTCATGAACTTCCGTGCTGACCGCGCCCGCGAACTGACCCGCGTGTTCGTCGAAGACGATTTCAATGAGTTCGAGCGTGCGCGCCAGCCAAAACTGGCCGGATTCGTCATGCTGACCCAATACGCCGCCAGCATCCCTGCGCCCTCGGCCTTCGCCGCCGGCAGCCTGGACAACGTGCTGGGCGACTACCTGGCGAAAAACGGCAAGACCCAGCTACGCATTGCCGAAACAGAGAAATACGCCCACGTGACCTTCTTCTTCTCCGGCGGTCGTGAAGAACCGTTCCCGGGCGAGGAACGCATCCTGATCCCGTCGCCAAAAGTCGCCACGTATGACTTGCAGCCTGAGATGAGCGCCCCGGAAGTCACCGACCGCATCGTCGACGCTATCGACAACCAGCGTTATGACGTGATCGTGGTCAACTACGCCAACGGCGACATGGTCGGCCACAGCGGCGTGTTCGACGCGGCCGTCAAAGCCGTTGAATGCCTGGACCTGTGCGTCGGCCGCATCGTCGACGCCCTGGAAAAAGTCGGCGGCGAAGCGCTGATCACTGCCGACCACGGTAACGTCGAGCAAATGTCCGACGAGTCCACTGGCCAGGCGCACACCGCCCACACCACCGAGCCGGTGCCGTTCATTTATGTCGGCAAGCGGGACCTGAAGGTTCGCGAAGGCGGCGTGCTGGCAGACGTGGCGCCGACCATGTTGATGTTGCTGGGCCTCGAAAAGCCAGCCGAAATGACCGGGACTTCGATTCTGGTGTAACCCGGTCGCACAAACACAGCCAAACCCTGTGGGAGCGAGCTTGCTCGCGATAGCAATCTGACAGCCAACATCCATGTTGAATGTCAGGACGCCATCGCGAGCAAGCTCGCTCCCACAGTGGTTTGTGGTGGTTTCGAAGGCTAATTACCCCCGCACCCCGCTCCAGTCATCACACAGCCCCAATTGGGCGTTTTTTTTGCAGCGCTTGGCGGGCATACTAGGGCGTCCCTTTCCCTGGTATCACCCGCCTCTATGCTTCGCGTCCTGATAGCCCTTGCCCTGACTTGCCTGCTCCAACCGGCCTTTGCTGACGAGCGCGCGCAAACCCAACAACAGTTGGACGCCACGCGTCAGGACATTGCCGAGCTGAAAAAACTGCTGGGCAAATTGCAGGAAGAAAAGTCCGGGGTACAGAAAGATCTCAAGGGCACCGAGACCGAGATGGGCAAGCTCGAGAAGCAGGTCGAGGCCCTGCAAAAAGAGCTGCAGAAAAGCGAATCCGAGTTGCAGCGACTCGATGCAGAGAAAAAAAAACTCCAGAGCGCGCGCATTGAACAGCAACGACTGATCGCCATTCAGGCCCGTGCGGCCTATCAGAACGGCCGCCAGGAGTACCTGAAGCTGCTGCTGAACCAGCAGAACCCGGAAAAATTCGCCCGCACCCTCACCTATTACGACTACCTGAGCCAGGCTCGCCTGGAGCAGCTGAAGAATTTCAACGAAACCTTGCGCCAACTGGCCAATGTCGAAAAAGACATCGCCATGCAGCAGGCGCAACTGCTCGTGCAGAAAAGCAGCCTCGACAGCCAGCGCGACGAACTCGACAAAGTCCGCGAGGAGCGCCAGCAAGTACTGGCCAAGCTCAACACCGACGTAAAGGCGCGCGATCAGAAACTGGCCGCCCGCGAGCAAGAGCAGGCGGACCTGTCTAAAGTCCTTAAAACCATCGAGGAAACCCTGGCCCGCCAGGCTCGCGAGGCAGAGGAAGCGCGGCAAAAAGCGCTGATCGCCCAGCAGGAAGCCGAAAAAAAGCGTTTACGTGAGGCTCAGGCACAAGCAGATGCCACTGACGCCCCACGCAAACCTGTCAGACCGACCCCCGGCGCACTGGTTTCCAGTTCAGGCGAAACCTTTGGTGGCCCTTTTGCTTCAAGCCGGGGAAAACTTCCCTGGCCTGTTGATGGTCGACTGCTTGCACGCTTTGGCGAATCCCGTGGCGACGACGCCCGCACCAAGTGGGACGGCGTGATGATCAGCGCCTCCGCCGGCAGCCAGGTACACGCCGTGCATGGCGGTCGCGTGGTGTTCGCCGACTGGCTGCGTGGCGCCGGGCTGCTGGTGATTCTCGACCACGGCAACGGTTTCTTGAGTCTTTATGGTCACAACCAGACGCTGCTCAAGTCTGCAGGTGACGTGGTAAAAGCCGGCGAGTCCATTTCCACCGTCGGCAACAGTGGCGGTCAGGACACACCAGCGCTGTATTTCGCTATTCGTCAGCAGGGTCACCCAAGTGATCCCGCGCAATGGTGCCGCGCGCAAGGATAGGCGCTGAATCACCTACATTAGGAGTTCGTTCGACATGCTGCATTTGCCCCGCCTTACCTCGCTAGCCCTGACGATCGCCCTGGTGATCGGCGCGCCTCTGGCGTTCGCCGCTCAACCTGCTCCGGCGGTTGCACCTGCGGGCACTGCTGCGACCACCAAGGCGCCATTGCCTTTGGAAGAGTTGCGCACCTTCGCCGAGGTCATGGACCGGATCAAGGCGGCCTATGTCGAACCGGTGGACGACAAAACCCTGCTGGAAAACGCCATCAAAGGCATGCTCAGCAACCTCGACCCGCATTCCGCCTACCTGGGCCCGGAAGACTTCGCTGAACTGCAGGAAAGCACCAGCGGCGAATTCGGCGGCCTGGGCATCGAAGTCGGCGCCGAAGACGGTTTCATCAAGGTGGTCTCGCCGATCGATGACACCCCGGCGTCCAAGGCTGGCATTCAGGCCGGCGACTTCATCGTCAAGATCAACGGCCAACCGACCCGCGGCCAGAGCATGACCGAAGCCGTGGACAAAATGCGTGGCAAGATCGGCCAGAAGATCACCCTGACCCTGGTGCGCGACGGCGGCACGCCGTTCGACGTGACCCTGGCTCGCGCCATCATTCAAGTGAAGAGCGTGAAGAGCCAGCTGCTGGAGTCCGGCTACGGCTACATCCGCATCACCCAGTTCCAGGTCAAGACCGGCGAAGAGGTTTCCAAGGCCCTGGCCAAGCTGCGCAAGGACAATGGCAAGAAGCTCAACGGCATCATCCTCGACCTGCGCAACAACCCCGGCGGCGTGCTGCAAGCGGCGGTGGAAGTGGTCGACCACTTCATCACCAAGGGCTTGATCGTTTACACCAAGGGCCGTATCGCCAACTCCGAACTGCGCTTCTCCGCCACCGGCAAAGACGAAAGCGAAGCCGTGCCCATGGTCGCATTGATCAACGGCGGCAGCGCTTCGGCTTCGGAGATCGTCGCCGGCGCCTTGCAGGATCAAAAGCGTGCGGTAGTGATGGGCACCACCAGTTTCGGCAAAGGCTCGGTCCAGACCGTGCTGCCGCTCAATAACGAGCGCGCACTGAAAATCACCACGGCGCTGTACTACACGCCGAACGGCCGCTCGATCCAGGCGCAGGGCATCGTGCCGGACATCGAAGTGCGCAGGGCCAAGATCACCAACGAGCAGGACGGCGAGTACTTCAAGGAAGCCGACCTGCAAGGCCACTTGGGCAATGGCAACGGCGGCGCCGACAAGCCTACCGGCTCCAGCGGCAAAGCCAAGGCGATGCCGCAGGATGACGATTATCAGTTGGCCCAGGCCTTGAGCCTGCTCAAAGGGCTGAGCATCACCTCTGGCCGCTGAGATGCGCTTGCGGTTCATCCTCGCACTGATGTGCTGCCTGGCGGGTGCTGCTCACGCAACGCCCGTCGCGACGCCGCCTCAAAAGGCCTATTTAAGCCTGATCATCGATGACCTGGGGCAAAACCTGCCCCAGGATCGCCGCGTGCTGGCCCTGCCCGGCCCGGTCACCGCAGCGATCATGCCCGATACACCCCACGCCACCGAGTTCGCTCGCGAAGCCCATCGCGCCGGCAAGATCGTCATTCTGCACATGCCCATGGCCCCAGCCACCGGACCATTCGCCTGGCATCCCGAGCTGCCGATCGAAGAACTCGAGAAGCGCCTGAATGCGGCGTTCAAGGTGGTGCCCCATACCGCCGGCATCAACAATCACATGGGCAGCCGCATGACCGCTCAACCGGCTGCCATGGCCTGGTTGATGGCTGACTTGCAGCGTCGGCACAAGTTTTTCGTCGACAGCCGCACCAGCGCCCAGACCGTCGCGGCGGCCCAAGCGCAGAAGATTGCATTGGCGAGCGTTTCGCGGGATGTGTTTCTGGATGACGAGCCCACGGAAGCGGCGATCTTCACACAGCTGCAGACAGCCATCAGCCTGGCGCGCAAGCAGGGCTCGGCCGTGATGATCGGGCATCCTTACCCGCAGACATTGGCGGTGCTGGAGCGTGAATTGCCCAAGCTCAAGGCCCAGGGAGTTGACTGGATCGATATCGAGCAGATGATCAGCGTGCGTGGCAACCGCGCTACCGCTGCACATGGCAAGGATGGCGTGTACCGCTAATTTGCTCCACCACAAAACCAATGTGGGAGCAGCCGGTCGACGCTCGATTGCTCGCGATGAGGCCATAACAGTCGACTCATATGTTGACTGCTAGACCGCTATCGCGAGCAATCGAGCGTCGACCGGCTGCTCCCACAGTGTTTTGAGTCGGGTCAGGTTTCGCTGATAGCCTTAGAGATACCGCGCCATAATGTCATCCACCACGCCTTCCTTGCGCAGTTGATCCAGCGCGGCCTGAAGCCTGGCCACCACCTCGTCCGGCACATTCCTGTTCAATGCCAGGTACAACTCGGCACTGTTGAAACGCAACACCGTCTTGAGCCCGCTCACGCCTTCCTGGCGCGCCAGATACCGCCCGGCCGGGTCGCCTGTGGCCCACAGGTCAATCTGGCCGCTGGTGAGTTTCTTCGCATTGTCCTGATCCCGCAGCACGACAATCGGCCTCAACCCTAGCTTGGCCAGCGATACGGCGATCGCATCACCCTTGTAGGCGCCAATCTTGTATTTGCGTGCCTGATCCAGCGTCTCGAGGGTGATCCTGCTGTCAGCCCTGGCCAGCATGATCCAGTCATCAGGGCCGATCGGGCCGACCCACTTGAAGAGTTTCTCGCGGTCCGGCAACCGTGCCATGACGAACACGCCATAACCGGGTTTCTCGAGGGCGATCTTGTAGATCCGCTCCCAGGGGAAACGTAGCGTCAGGCTGTAGGTGATGTCGGCGCGCTTGAACATCTCGCGGACGATGTCCACGGCGATGCCATTGATGTTCTCGTCCTGAGCGAAATTCTTGCCGTTCTTTGCCATGTTGTAGGGCGGGAAATTTTCCGTCAGCAGCACCATATCGGTGTCGAGACTTTCTACCGCATGAGCCCCGTTGAGGAGCAACACAGAAGTGCTGGCGAGGGCGAGGAGAAGGCGTCTAAGCATGTCTGGCTACCGAAATCCATGGCGTGCTCAAGAGTGCCTTGAGCCCGCCATGCTGTCCACTGGCCTGCTTCGATTTGTTTTAGCGCATGACGATGCCGCGATGGGCCATGTAGGCCTTGGCTTCCTGCACCGTGTATTCGCCAAAGTGGAAAATACTCGCCGCCAACACCGCACTCGCGTGGCCTTCGAGAATGCCGTCGGCCAAATGCTGCAGGTTACCGACGCCGCCGGAAGCGATGACCGGAATGCCCAGCGCATCGCTGATGGCACGGGTGACGCCCAGGTCGAAGCCGTTTTTCATGCCGTCCTGGTCCATGCTGGTCAGCAGGATTTCACCGGCGCCCAGGCCTTCCATTTTTTTCGCCCACTCCACCGCGTCGAGACCGGTAGGTTTGCGGCCGCCATGGGTGAAGATTTCCCAGCGCGGGGTTTCGCCCGGGCCGGAGACCTTCTTGGCGTCGATGGCGACGACAATGCACTGCGAACCGAAATGCTGCGCCGCTTCGCCAACGAATTCCGGATTGAATACCGCCGCGGTATTGATCGAGACCTTGTCCGCGCCGGCATTCAGCAGATTGCGAATGTCCTGCACGGTGCGCACGCCACCCCCCACGGTCAGCGGGATGAACACCTGGCTGGCCATGCGCTCGACGGTGTGCAGCGTGGTGTCGCGACCGTCGACGCTGGCGGTGATGTCGAGAAAGGTAATCTCGTCGGCACCCTGCTCGTCGTAGCGACGGGCGATTTCCACCGGATCGCCGGCATCGCGGATGTTCTCGAACTTGACGCCCTTGACCACCCGGCCGTTTTCCACGTCCAGGCAAGGGATGATGCGCTTGGCTAACGCCATGAGCTTAATCTCCGATTAAGAGTTGCAAGCTTCAAGCTACAAGCTGCAAGAAAGAGCGGATCACGGTCGCGCTTCTAACTTGCAGCTTGCAGCTTGCAGCTTATGGCTTGGAGCTGGCCGCGTAGCTATCACAGAAAGCCTGAGCTTCAGCCACATCCAGCGTGCCCTCATAAATCGCGCGGCCTGTGATGGCGCCGATGATGCCTGGTGCCCTGGCGTCGAGCAGCGACTTGATGTCACCCAGATTGTGGATACCGCCGGAAGCGATGACCGGAATCTTCGTCGCGGCGGCCAGCGCAGCGGTGAACGGTACATTGCAACCTTGCATCATGCCGTCTTTGGCAATGTCGGTATAAACGATCGCGGACACGCCGTCGGCTTCGAACTGCTTGGCCAGGTCGATCACCTGAATCGTGCTGATTTCAGCCCAGCCGTCGGTGGCGACAAAACCGTCCTTGGCGTCGAGGCCGACAATCACCTTGCCCGGGAACGCGCGGCAGGCTTCGGCAACGAAGGCCGGATCTTTCACGGCTTTGGTGCCGATGATCACGTAGCTCACGCCCGCTTTGACGTAGTGCTCGATGGTTTCCAGGGAGCGGATACCGCCGCCGATCTGGATCGGCAGGTTCGGGTAGCGCTTGGCAATGGCGGTAACCACTTCGCCGTTGACCGGCTGGCCTTCGAAGGCACCGTTCAGGTCGACCAGATGCAGACGGCGGCAACCGCCCTCCACCCACTTGGCAGCCATGCTCACCGGGTCATCGGAGAACACTGTGGAATCTTCCATGCGGCCCTGGCGCAGACGAACACAGGCACCGTCTTTGAGATCGATAGCGGGAATAATCAGCATCTGGCAAACCTTCAAATTCGATTGTTCAGCTTCGCTCGAAAATCAGTTTTTCTCGAGCGCCCACAGGTCGCTTTCGATGCTTTCGAACCTCTCTTTAAGGTGCGTCTGCACATCGAAAATCGCCCTGTTGTAATAGTGCGGCGCAATTTCACGGGTAAACAGCTCAAGGATTTCGGCCGCTTCGAACGAACCCAGGTCGAGCTCGAAGCGATCCTCCATGAAGCGTTTGATCTTCTGGTTGGCCTCGTTCTCCTGTTCAGGAGTGAGGGTCAGGATCGGTGGCTTCTTCTTGGCGGCCATTTACCAGCGACCATCCCACGCGGCGAAGTTCTGCAGCAATTGCAGGCCATGGGTATGGCTCTTTTCCGGGTGGAACTGCACGGCGAAACGCGAGCCGTCGGCCAGCGCAGCGGCAAAATCGACGCCGTAGTGACCGCCACCCACCACTTGCCGAGGGTTATCGGCGGCGATGTAGTAGCTGTGTACGAAGTAGAATCGCGCCAGGTCGGGAATGTTGTGCCACAGCGGGTGCGAGACCGTCTGTTTCACTTCGTTCCAGCCCATGTGCGGCACTTTCAAGTGCTCGCCGTCTTCGTGCAAATCCTTGCCGAAGAACTTCACCTGGCCTGGAAACAGGCCGATGCAGTCGACGCCGTCGTTCTCTTCACTGCTGTCGAGCAAGGCTTGCATGCCGACGCAGATGCCGAGGAACGGACGGTCCTGGCTGACTTCACGCACCAGCGAATCGAAGCCCAGGCGACGGATCTCCGCCATGCAGTCGCGAATCGCGCCGACGCCGGGGAATACCACCCGGTCGGCTTCGCGAATCACGTCTGCATCGCTGGTGATCAGGACCTTGCCGGCACCGACGTGCTCGAGGGCCTTGGCCACCGAGTGCAGGTTGCCCATGCCGTAATCGATAACCGCGACCGTCTGCATTACAGAACGCCTTTGGTCGACGGCATCTGACCGGCCATGCGGTCATCCAGCTCTACCGCCATGCGCAGGGCGCGGCCGAAAGCCTTGAACACGGTTTCGATCTGGTGGTGGGTGTTGTGCCCACGCAGATTGTCGATGTGCAGGCTGACGTTGGCGTGGTTGACGAAGCCCTGGAAGAATTCCTGGAACAGGTCAACATCGAAACCGCCGACGGTCGCGCGGGTATAGGGAACGTGCATCTGCAGGCCAGGACGGCCGGAGAAGTCGATCACCACGCGCGACAACGCTTCATCGAGCGGCACGTAGGCGTGGCCGTAGCGACGGATGCCTTTCTTGTCGCCGATGGCTTTGGCAAAGGCCTGACCCAGAGTGATACCGACATCCTCCACGGTGTGGTGGTCGTCGATATGCAGGTCGCCCTTGCTGACAATATCCAGGTCGATCAGCCCGTGACGGGCGATCTGGTCCAGCATGTGCTCAAGAAAAGGAACACCGATATCAAATCGGGCCTTTCCGGTGCCATCCAGGTTGATCGAGGCTTTGATCTGGGTTTCCAGAGTGTCGCGCTCGACTGACGCCTTACGTTCGGCCATCACCAGCTCCGCAAAATCATTGGGCGAAAAAGGCAACCATTATAGGGGCGCGGGCCGGAAACAGAAACACGAGAGGTGATATCACTGACGGACTGAATTCAACAGCCCCGTAGCTATACCTGTAATGACATGTAGGAGCCGGCTTGCTGGCGAACCCACCCAGCCGCTGGATCTACTGCCTACATGATCGCTGACCGATCATCCGCTTCGGAGCGCTATACTCCCCGGCTAAATTTCGAATTCGACTAACTACAAGGACTCGCCCATGAAAGCGTTCGGCAAAATCCTGGGTCTGGTACTTCTCGGGCTGTTGCTGATCATTGTGGCGCTGGGCTTTGCCCTGACCCACCTCTTCGATCCCAACGACTATAAAGACGAGATTCGCCAGATTGCCCGCGACAAGGCCCACATCGAGCTGACGCTCACGGGCGATATCGGCTGGAGCCTGTTTCCCTGGCTGGGCCTGGAATTGCACGAAGCCAGTGTCGCGACCCTGGCCAAGCCCACCGAGCCGTTCGCTGACTTGCAGATGCTGGGCCTCTCGGTTCGCGTGCTGCCGCTGCTGCGCCGTGAAGTGCAGATGAGCGACGTGCGTGTCGAAGGCTTGAACCTGCGTCTGAATCGCGACAAGGACGGCCACGGCAACTGGGAAGACATCGGCAAGGTCCCGGCGCCTGCCACCCCGGCCACACCGCCCGCCACCAGCGAAGCTGCAGCACCGCAGACTACCGCCCAAGCGGAAAAACCGGCCCAGCCGATCCGCCTGGACATCGACAGCCTGACCGTCAACAACGCCCGCGTTGAATACAGCGACGAAAAAACCGGCAAGCTGTTCAGCGCCGAAAGCATCCAGCTCAGCACCGGGCCGGTCCACGACTCGACCAATATTCCGATCAAGCTCACCGCGTTTCTCGGCACCAACCAACCGGTTCTGCGAGTCCGTACCGAGCTCAATGGCGAACTGCGCTTCGAGCGTGCGCTGCAACGCTACAAATTCGAAGACATGAAACTTTCCGGTGAAATCGCCGGCGATCCTTTGCAAGGCAAAACCATCACCTTCGCCGCCCAGGGCCAGTTGTTGCTGGATAAAGCAGCTAACGTCGCCGAATGGACCGGCATCAAGCTGTCTGCCAACCAACTGCGCGCTTTGGGTGAACTGAAGGTCAACGACCTCGACAAGACCCCGCAAATCAGCGGCGGCCTGTCGATTGCCCAGTTCGACCTGGCGAAATTCGTCGACAGCATCGGCCAGAAACTCCCGGCCATGGCTGAAGGCAGCCTGAGCAAAGTCGAACTGGCCAGCCGTCTTTCCGGTACACCGACCAGCGTGTCGTTCGACGACATCAACCTGAAGGTCGACGACAGCACCTTCAGCGGTCGTATCGCCGTCGAAGACTTCGCCAAACAATCGCTGCGGGCGAACCTCAAGGCTGACACCTTCAACGTTGATCGTTACTTGCCGCCAAAATCCGCCGAAGCCAACAGCGCAAAACAGGTACGCGAGGCCGAAGTCGCCAACACCGAGGCCAATGCCATGGCCGGTGCGGGCAGCACCCCACTGCCACCATCACCGACCAAAGGCCCGTGGAGCACTGCGCGGCTACTGCCGGTGGAACGCCTGAGCAAACTCGATGTGGACGCCGACCTGACCTTCGGTCAACTGACCCTCGACAAGCTGCCGATCCACAACGCTGCACTCAAGGCCACCGGCGTGGGCGGCCTGCTGACGCTGGAGAACCTGCGCGGCGACCTGTACGACGGCAACTTTGAAGCCAAGGGCACCCTTGACGTGCGCCAGCCGGTGCCGGCGCTGAACATGCAGACGCGCATCAGCCGGGTCCCGGTGGAAAAAATCCTCGAAAGCCAGGGTAAAAATCCGCCGGTCAAAGGTCTGGTCACGCTCAACAGCAACCTGACCGGCAGCGGCAACAGCCAGAGCGCGCTGGTCGACAGCCTCAACGGCAACGCCAGCTTCGTCATCAACAACGGCGTGTTGCTCAATGCCAATCTCGAACAGCAACTGTGCAAAGGCATCGCCACCCTGAACCGCAAAACCCTCAGCGGCGAGCCAAGGGGCAAGGACACGCCGTTCCAGGAGCTCAAGGGCAACCTGACCTTCCGTAATGGCGTGGCCAGTAACCCGGACCTAAAAGTGCGCATCCCGGGCATGACCGTCAACGGCGACGGCGATGTCGATCTGCGGGTGCTGGGCATGGATTACCGCGTGGGCATCATCGTCGAAGGCGACAAGAGCGACATGCCGGACCCGGCCTGCCAGGTCGGCGAGAAATTCGTCGGCATCGAATGGCCGCTGCGTTGCCGTGGCCCGCTGGAACTGGGCGCCAAGGCTTGCCGCCTCGATAACGAACGCATGGGCCAGGTCGCGGGCAAAATGGCCGGCGACAAAATCAGCGAAAAAATCGATGAGAAGCTTGGCGACAAGGTCAGTCCTGAATTGAAAGACGCACTGAAGGGGCTGTTCAAGCGATGAGAGCCGAGCAGTTCTCTTCAGCGGTACTGGACTGGTATGACCGCCACGGCCGCCACGATCTGCCCTGGCAACAGGGCATCACCCCCTATCGGGTGTGGGTCTCGGAAATCATGTTGCAGCAAACCCAGGTCAGCACTGTGCTGAATTACTTCGACCGCTTCATGGCGTCGTTGCCGACGGTCGAAGCCCTGGCCGCCGCGCCGGAGGACGAAGTCCTGCACCTGTGGACCGGCCTCGGTTACTACACCCGCGCGCGCAACTTGCAGAAGACCGCGAAGATCGTCGTTGCCGACTATGGCGGCGAGTTTCCGCAGGATGTGGAAAAGCTGACGGACCTGCCGGGTATCGGCCTGTCCACGGCGGGCGCCATCGCCAGCCTGAGCATGGGCCTGCGGGCGCCGATCCTCGACGGCAACGTCAAACGGGTGCTGGCGCGCTTTACTGCGCAAGAGGGTTATCCGGGCGAGCCCAAGGTCGCCAAACAGCTGTGGGCCAACGCCGAGCGCTTTACGCCGCATGATCGGGTCAATGCCTACACCCAGGCGATGATGGATCTGGGCGCCACGCTCTGCACCCGCAGCAAGCCGAGCTGCCTGCTCTGCCCGCTGGAAAAGGGCTGCGAAGCGCATATGCTCGGCCTCGAGACCCGCTACCCGATCCCCAAGCCGCGCAAGGCCATTCCACAGAAGCGCACGCTGATGCCGATGCTCGCCAACGGCGAAGGCGCGATCCTGCTTTACCGGCGCCCTTCCACGGGCCTCTGGGGCGGTCTCTGGAGCCTGCCGGAACTCGACGACCTCGACGACCTGCAACATCTGGCATCGCAGCACTCGCTGGAACTGGGCAGCCAACAGGCATTGCCGAGCCTGATCCACACCTTCAGCCATTTCCAGCTGGCCATCGAACCCTGGCTGGTTCAGGTCCAGGAAGCCGGCCATCACGTGGCCGAGGCCGACTGGCTCTGGTATAACCTCGCCACCCCGCCGCGCCTGGGCCTTGCCGCCCCGGTCAAAACCTTGCTCGAACGCGCGGCCGCCGTATTGAACGCAGGAGAGTCGTCATGACCCGCACCATCATGTGCCGCAAGTACAAAGAAGAATTGCCCGCCCTGGAGCGCGCTCCATTCCCGGGCGCCAAAGGCCAGGACATTTTTGACCACGTCTCGGCCAAGGCCTGGGCTGACTGGCAAAAGCACCAGACCCTGCTGATCAACGAAAAGCGCCTGAACATGATGAACGCCGAAGACCGCAAATATCTTCAGGGCGAGATGGACAAGTTCTTTTCCGGCGAGGATTACGCCAAGGCTGACGGCTACGTTCCGCCGGCTGAATAACCCCGCTTTCTCGGGGGTCGGATCGTAAGCGACGGTAATAATTAAATATTTTTTGAAAACTTGCTTGACGACCCCCCGAAAAACCCGTTTAATGCGCCCCGTTGCCCAGATAGCTCAGTCGGTAGAGCAGGGGATTGAAAATCCCCGTGTCGGCGGTTCGATTCCGTCTCTGGGCACCAAATACCGAAAACCCTGAATCGCAAGATTCAGGGTTTTTTTATGCCCGGGATTTAGCAAACCCTAGCTCCGCTGAATATTCCTACATCCACCACGCCCTTTTCCTTCCAGCTGTACCAAGCCTTCATACATCGCTTTAGGATGTGTCTCATGGAGTGTGCGCCCTTACAAAGTGAAACTAATGCAGCAGCAAATTTGCCTGCATTCAACGTTTCAAAGTAAGGAAACAGTTCTTGAATACGCTTTTGAAGTTCCTCGCCCTGTCGACCATCATTGCCACAGCCAGCGGCTGCGTCAGCTACAACAACAGCCAGCCATCTTCGCCGATCGACAGTACCGTCAAGGCAGATCTGAAAGCGGACATCGCTGTCGGTGACACCATCTCCGGTCAGTCTTCGGTCAACGTCCTGTTCGGCTTCCTCAAGTTTGGCGGCGATTCCCAGTTCGCCGAAGGCGTCAGCTATGGTGGCCAGAGCGGTGGCTTGGGCAGCCTTGGCCTGGATCCCGTCAGCGCAGTCAAATCGGCAGCGGCTTACAAAGCGGTCAAATCTTCCGGCGCTGACCTGATCGTCGCCCCTCGATATGAAGTGAACGAAGAAAACTACTTCTTCTTCAAAAAGGTTTCCGTCACCGTAAAAGGCAACAAAGGCAACAAAGGCAACATCCGCAGCATCCGCTGATACCTCCTCCCCAAGGTGATTCTTCAGCAAACCATCCATCGCGCTTTGGCAAACCGCTAACCCTGGCGCGTGGCAATCCGCAAACAGCCAGCTGTTTGCGGATTTGAAGCTAACGAAATCCCGTTGTTTCTACGACGCGACTATTCATCACCACTCCAGTGAAAAACCAGATTGCGCGCGCCACCACTGCCAACATCCGCTGTGTCACGCCGCTCCTCACCATTGCGAGTCGCAACGACGGTGTAGTGACCGGGCGGCAGCTGAACGTAAACCAGCGGGCCGGCCTGACTCAGGGTCAGCACGGCTTGCCCCTGGGCTTTGTGAATGACCACATCCACATCGGGGGTGTATTTGTTTTCTGGCCCGATAGCGAACGTCATGTGCAGGTTGTAGCCAACCCCACGGCAGCGAGCGGCAAAATGAACGCATGGACATGTTTCATCATGGGTACTCCCGGATTCCGCAGAACCCAATCGTTACCTATCTTTGATTTCCCTGTGCCTGGCCGGTTTTAGAATGATTCGGCCTTGAACACACTGCGAAATGGACTACAGGCTGTACTGCTCAAGCAGGGACTGCCGTCGGATCGATTTCAATTCGAGACGCACTGCGTCTCGAATTGAGCTGGACCTACTACCGCAGACTGCTACGAGTCGACAGTGACAAGGCACGCAAATGGTACATGGACGAAGCCGCCGCAATTGAAGAGCGACTGTTGAATCAGGCACCCGGATCCCTACGGATGGATTGTCCATAAGCTGCGCGAGGATTATCGTTGGCAGCTACCCGCAAAGGTCCGAAGCCGATGAATTTGCAGGACATGCCACCACTGGCGCCCTCTCGAATCAAGTTGCCACCGTACACCGCCACTGCTGGCGAAGCGTTCAGGGAGCCCGCCGCAGACGGGTTCATCCTCGGCGGCTTCACTTGGCGGCACGCCTCTTTGGACATCGCGCGTCCGATCGTCATCATCAACGCCGCCACTTCGGTTCGCTGCCGGCATTACTCACGGTTTGCCGATTACCTGTTCGCCAACGGCTTCGACGTCATCACCTATGACTACCGCGGCATCGGCGAGTCGCGCCCCTCATCGCTGAAAGGCCTGCAAGCTTCATGGTCCGACTGGGGCACTCTGGACTTCGAGGCGATGCTCAAGCGCGCTCAGCGCGAGTTCCCCGGCCAGCCCATCGATGTCGTCGGGCACAGCTTTGGAGGCTGTGCAGCGGGCCTGGGAGCCTCTGGGCATCTGATCCGGCGCCTGGTGACGGTGGGCGCGCAATTTGCCTACTGGCGCGACTATGCGCCCGCTCATCGCTGGCGGATGTTCGGCAAGTGGCATGTGGTGATGCCACTGCTAACGATGATCTATGGCTACTTCCCCGGAAAACGCCTCGGCTGGCTGGAAGACACGCCCGCCGGCGTGGTTCGCGACTGGTGCATGCCCACTGCGCAATACGAAACGCGCCCCAGCGGTCGTGTGATCATCGCTAACGCTGGCGGGCTGCCCTTCACCTCAGTGACAGCCAAAACCCTGGCCATCAGCATCAGCGACGATCCTTACGGCACGATCCCGGCCATAGAACGCCTGCTCGGCTACTTCAGCAACAGCACGAACACCCACCTGCGAATCACTCCCGAAGACATCGGCGAAGAAGAAGTCGGACATTTCGCCTTTTTTCGCAGCCCATACCAAGCCACACTATGGCCCATTGCATTGTCCTGGCTGCAAAGCGGCGAACTGGCCCCCGATGCCCCCGGGCGGCGATTGCCGCGCAGCTGATCGGCTTGCCCACTCAACGAAATACGGAACGACGCCCATGGCCTCCGCCAACAAGCAGCAAAAACGCGCCACCCGCGCCAAGGCCAAAGCCAAACAGAACCGCAGCCAACGGGCCGCCGCGCCGGTCGAACTGGACCCGAACGACGATCGCATCGACTTCGACTCGGTGGACCTGACCGACCTGTTCAAAGAAATGATCGAGGCGCAAAAGATCAGCCAGCAAGCCATGTGCGCGGCCTTTCTTGAACACCCGCTGCTCGCGCTGGTGCTCGAGCAGGAAGGCGAAGAAACAGCGACCGACTTCATCATCGGCGCGCTGATCGAGTACCGCCAATGGTCCACCGAAGTGGACGAAGCCGGCGCCCTGGCGTGGATCGAATCCCCGGCCTTCCAGGCAGATTACGTGGCCGCGTCCGACATCATCGCAGCCCAAAACCAACAGCAACCGAACTGAGTTCCCATGGCCTCCCTGAACAAGCAACAGAAACGCGCCAAACGCGCCAAGATCAAAGCCAAACAAATCAACATCCACGGCAGAAAACCCGCCGCACTGGACGATGACCTGGGCGACATCGGCGAGCCGATCCCGGAATACACCCTGGCGATGTTCAGCAAAATGCGCGACGCGGAAGCCACCAGCCGCGACGTCATGCTGCAGACCTTGCTGTCGAACCTCGCCGACATCATCAGCGACCATCCAGACCTGCTGGACATGGAAAACGCCGACAACGAAGCCATGGCCGCCACCCACCTGGCTGCCGACATGCTGATCGACTACCGCATGTGGGCCGACGGCATGGATCGCGATGCGGCCCAGGCCTGGCTGACCGATCCGCAGTTCATCAGCGACTTTGGCAAAGCGCTGGACACCTATCGTCAGTCGCTGGATGCGCAGGAAGAAAAGGGCGAGTAACCGCTCCCCCTTCAAAAACAAAAACGGCCGCTTGTCATCACTGACAGCGGCCGTTTTGCGTCACAGGGTACGAATCAGTTCAGCACCACCGCACCCAGCTTCTGCAGCTTGCGACGGCGAGCCACAAGCAAACCGGTAGCCACTACCAACAGGCTCAGCAGACCGGTCGCCAGGATCTCCACGCGGTGGGCTTCCTGGAACAGCATGATTGTCAGGATGCCGACGATGAACACGATCACCGCATAGGTCAGGCCAGGGAACAGCCACATCCGGAAGGCAATCTTCTCACCGGCAATCACGCGCTTCTGGCGCATGCGCAGCTGGGACACCGCAATCACCAGGTACACCAGCAACGCGATGGCGCCGGAGCTGGCCAGCAGGAATTCGAACACCGCGGCAGGCGCCACGTAGTTGGCGAATACCGCGAGGAAGGCGGCGGCGGTGGACAGGATCACGGCCCAATACGGCGTGCCGCTGCCATTGGTGCGCGTGGACACGGCCGGTGCATCGCCGCGCTTGCCGAGGGAGAACAGCATGCGAGACGCGGTGTAGAGCGCCGAATTCAGGCAGCTGGTCACGGCAACCAAGACAACGATGTCGACGATCAGCTTGGCGTTCGGGATACCCATGCGCTCAAGCACGGTCTGGTAGGAACCGACAGCTGCCAGCACCGGGTCATTCCAGGGCACCAGCGCCACGACGATGAAGATCGATACAAGGTAGAACAAGCCAATCCGCCAGATCACCGAATTGGTGGCCTTGGAGATTTGCTGGCCCGGGTTCTTCGATTCCGCAGCCGCGATGGTTACGATTTCGGTGCCCATGAACGAGAACATGGTCGTCAACATGGCAGCGAGTACAGCGCCCATGCCGTTTGGCAGGAAGCCTTGGGTGTCGAACAAGTGGGACACACCGCTGACCTGGCTGGTTGGCAGGAAGCCGAAAATCGCCAGAACGCCGAGGACAATGAAACCGATGATCGCCAGGACTTTGACCAGGGCGAACCAGAATTCGAATTCACCGTAGTTCTTCACGCTGAACAGGTTGGTCACCGTCAGCAGCAAGGTGATGACCAGGGTGAACGCCCAGATCGCCACGTTGGGGAACCAGGCATGCAGGATGGTTGCGGCGGCGTTGGCCTCCAGCGGGATGACCAGCACCCAGAACCACCAGTAGAGCCAGCCGATGGTAAAACCGGCCCAGTGACCGATCGCGCGATCGGCGTAGGTTGAGAAGGAGCCGGTGTCCGGCGAGGCAACGGCCATTTCGCCGAGCATGCGCATCACCAGCACCACCAGGGTACCTGCGGCAGCATAGGCCAACAGCACAGCCGGACCTGCTGCAGCGATAGCGTGGCCGGAGCCGACGAACAGGCCGGCACCGATAACCCCGGCGATCGACAGCATGGTCACATGACGCGGTTTGAGCCCCTGTTCGAGGCCATTGGAGCTTGGGGTACTGCTCATTGAAACTACCTTTGTAAGGAAAAGCGAATGCGTGCATCCCGCTTGGCATTCCTTCTCGTAAAAAGAAACCAACGGGGCGTTCCTTATTCTGCACGCAATAATTGCGCCAAAATGTTACAGGCGCCTCAAATCCGGGGCTTGTAGCGTGACCTGACAATCATCGCAAGTCATTGAAATTAATGGCACTTCGCCAGAACGTTACCCTGCGACTCACTACAAGAACGAAATCGCGCACCAGAAACACACCTGAAAAATTCTTGACGCACAATAAAAGTGCAGATCCGCAATGTTTGGGCGGTTAGCGCTTCCACCTCCCTGCCAAAGCTGGCAACATCGCGCCCTTTTTGTGAAACCCACCACGCTTTTCAAGTAAAAGCAGGGTTCAAACGGTTGTTCGGTTGATAGCAGCGCGACAGTCTGCTGTACCGATGCGACAACCTGCCACACGCCACCCGTTTACCACCTGTAGCGCTGTTGGCTGCCATTCAGACGCTATGCTAGCTTGGCCGCCTCGCCAGGAAGGCCAACCAACAGCAGGAGCGAAACACTATGAGGAAACGCACATGGCTGAGGCCACGCCCGCGCTTGAAATCCGCAACTTGCACAAACGCTACGGTTCGCTTGAGGTGCTCAAAGGCATCTCGCTGACCGCCCGCGACGGCGATGTGATCTCGATCCTGGGTTCCTCCGGTTCCGGCAAGTCCACGTTCCTTCGCTGCATCAACCTGCTGGAAAACCCGCACCAGGGCCAGATCCTGGTGGCCGGTGAAGAACTCAAGCTCAAAGTGGCGAAGAACGGTGAACTGGTCGCTGCCGACGGCAGGCAGATCAACCGCCTGCGCAGCGAGATCGGTTTTGTGTTTCAAAACTTTAATCTGTGGCCGCACATGAGCGTGCTCGACAACATCATCGAAGCCCCGCGCCGCGTGCTCGGTCAGAGCAAGGCCGAGGCCATCGAAGTCGCCGAAGCCCTGCTGGCCAAGGTCGGCATCGCCGACAAGCGCCACGCCTACCCGTCGCAACTTTCCGGCGGTCAACAGCAACGCGCCGCTATCGCCCGCACTCTGGCGATGCAGCCCAAGGTGATTCTGTTCGACGAACCCACCTCTGCCCTTGACCCGGAAATGGTCCAGGAAGTACTTAATGTCATCCGTGCATTGGCCGAAGAAGGCCGCACCATGTTGCTGGTCACCCATGAAATGGGGTTCGCCCGTCAGGTTTCCAGCGAAGTGGTGTTCCTCCACCAAGGCCTGGTAGAAGAGCAAGGATCGCCACAGCAGGTGTTCGAAAACCCGCTTTCGGCGCGCTGCAAACAATTCATGTCCAGCAACCGCTAACGGAGCTACCCGCATGCAGAACTACAAGAAAATCTTCCTGGCTGCTGCCGTCACCCTGGCCTTCAGCGCCGGTGCCGCCGCCGAGACCTTGAAGATGGGCATCGAAGCGGCCTACCCGCCGTTCAACAACAAAGATGCCAGTGGCAATGTCGTCGGCTTCGACAAGGAAATCGGTGACGCCCTGTGCGCCAAGATGAAAGTCGAATGCACCGTGGTCACGTCCGACTGGGACGGCATCATTCCGGCCCTGAACGCCAAGAAGTTCGACTTCCTGATCTCCTCGATGTCGATCACCGACGAGCGCAAGCAAGCCGTGGACTTCACCGACCCGTACTACTCCAACAAGCTGCAATTCATCGCGCCGAAAAACGTCGACTTCAAAACCGACAAGGACTCCCTGCAAGGCAAAGTGATCGGCGCCCAACGTGCGACCCTCGCCGGTACCTGGCTGGAAGACAACATGGAAGGCGTTGAAGTCAAACTCTACGACACCCAGGAAAACGCCTACCTCGACCTGACTTCCGGTCGCCTGGACGGCATCCTGGCCGACAAGTACGTCAACTACGAATGGCTGAAAAGCGACGCCGGCCGCGCTTACGAATTCAAGGGCGACCCGGTGGAAGAAAGCGACAAGATCGGTATCGCAGTACGTAAAGGCGACGCGATTCGCGACAAGCTGAATACCGCACTGAAAGAAATCGTCGCTGACGGCACCTACAAGAAGATCAACGACAAGTACTTCCCGTTCAGCATCTATTGATTCTGACTGGCCTGACGGGCGTCGTTCGCTGACGGCGCCCGTCCCTGGCATTGCCTGCCGCGACTTGAAAAGACATCCATGACTATCGATCTCTACGGATTCGGCCCGGCGCTCGCCGCTGGCGCGCTGATGACTGTGAAACTGGCACTCTCGGCCTTGTGCGTGGGGCTGGTGCTCGGTCTGCTCGGCGCCCTGGCCAAAACTTCGCCGTACAAACCATTGCAATGGCTTGGCGGCACTTATTCGACCCTGGTGCGCGGCATCCCGGAATTGCTCTGGGTGCTGTTGATCTACTTCGGCACGGTCAACCTGATGCGCGCCCTGGGCGAGTTCTTCGGCAACCCCGACCTCGAACTCAATGCGTTCGCCGCTGGCGTGATTGCGCTGGGCCTGTGCTTCGGCGCCTACGCCACGGAAGTGTTTCGTGGCGCGATCCTGGCGATCCCAAAGGGGCATCGTGAAGCTGGCGTAGCGTTGGGCCTGTCGAAATTTCGCATCTTCACCCGGTTGATCATGCCACAGATGTGGCGCATCGCCCTGCCGGGCCTGGGCAACCTGTTCATGATCCTGATGAAGGACACCGCGCTGGTGTCGGTGATCGGCCTGGAAGAAATCATGCGTCACGCGCAAATCGGCGTGACCGTGTCCAAGCAACCGTTCACCTTCTATATGGTGGCCGCCTTCATGTACCTGGGCCTGACCGTTCTGGCCATGACCGGTATGTACTTTATGGAACGACGCGCCGCTCGCGGCTTCGCGAGGAGCACCCAATGAACTGGGAAGTCATCATCAAATGGCTGCCGAAACTGGCCCAGGGCGCGACACTGACCCTGGAACTGGTGGCCATTGCCGTAATCGCCGGGTTGCTCCTGGCGATCCCGTTGGGCATCGCCCGCTCGTCGCGCCTCTGGTACGTGCGGGCATTGCCCTACGGCTACATCTTCTTTTTCCGTGGCACGCCGCTGCTGGTTCAGCTGTTCCTGGTCTATTACGGCCTGGCACAGTTCGACGCGATTCGTAACAGCTCGATGTGGCCGTACCTGCGCGATCCGTTCTGGTGCGCCACCGCGACCATGACCCTGCACACGGCGGCCTACATCGCCGAGATCCTGCGCGGTGCAATCCAGGCGATTCCCCCGGGTGAGATCGAAGCGGCGCGGGCGCTGGGCATGTCCCGGCCCAAGGCGCTGTTCTACATCATCCTGCCCCGAGCCGCGCGCATCGGCCTGCCGGCCTACAGCAACGAAGTGATCCTGATGCTCAAGGCCAGCGCGCTGGCGAGCACCGTGACCCTACTGGAACTCACCGGCATGGCCCGCACCATCATCGCCCGGACCTACCTGCCGGTGGAGATCTTCTTCGCCGCGGGCATGTTCTACCTGCTGATGGCTTACGTGCTGGTTCGCGGCTTCAAGCTGCTGGAGCGCTGGCTGCGCGTCGATGCCTGCCAGGGGCGCTGAGGGTCGCGTGCTGACGGGCGAGGACTTGCTCGCCCGTTTCGCCGCGCTGGATGCTTTTCTGTTCGAGCATCAGGCGCTGTGGAAGCCGCGACCGTTCACCCATCTGCAACTTCCCTGGGAAACGTCCTACCCGGAGTTGGCGCTTTGGTTGCGGGCGCGGTCGCTGGAACAGGCGGAAAACAGCCATAACCACCCTTGCTTGCTGGATGCGCCGCAGCCTTATGCTTCACTGGCGGCGCTGTCGCTTGAGTTAAGCGCAGTGGGTGAATTGCCGGCGCACGCGCTTGAAGCGCCCGGGCATCGCTTGAATGTCGATGTGCCAGGGCGCAAATGGCAGCAGATTGAAGCGTTCGCCAGTCGGCTGGCGTTTACTTCTGTGCCCAACCATTGGCTGGATTGGTGTTCGGGCAAAGGCCATTTGGGGCGACGCTTGCTGCGAACCGGTCAGCAGCTCACTTGCCTGGAATATGACCGGGCACTGGTCGCCAGCGGCCAGACCCTCAGCCAGCGTCATCAATTGCATGCGCTGCATGTCGAGCAAGACGTACTCGCGCCGGGTGTCGCCGCCTTATTGAAGGCTGAGCACACGCCTGTAGCGCTGCACGCCTGCGGTGATCTGCATGTACGCCTGATGCAACTCGCCAGCACGGCAGGTTGCAAACAGATGGCCATCGCGCCCTGCTGCTACAACCGGATCAGTGCCAGTGACTATCAGGCGCTTTCCCTCGCGGCCAAGGGGTCCGACTTGCAGCTGTCCCTCGATGATCTCTCGCTCCCGATGAGCGAAACCGTCACCGCCGGCGCCCGCGTCCGACGCCAGCGCGACACCTCCATGGCCCGGCGCCTGGGCTTCGACCTGCTGCAACGGCAACTGCGCGGCAGTGACGAATACCTGCCCACCCCTTCCCTGCCCAGTGCCTGGCTGGATAAATCCTTCGCCGATTACTGCCATCATTTGGCCGCGCTTAAAGACTTATCCACAAGCGCTGCGCAGGACTGGTCAGCCCTGGAAGCGGCCGGATGGCAGCGGCTGGCCGAAGTGCGCAACCTGGAGCTGCTGCGCGGACTTTTCCGACGCCCATTGGAGCTGTGGCTGAACCTCGACCGGTCGCTTTTCCTCTCCGAGCAGAATTACACCGTTCACCTCGGCACCTTCTGTGAAACGCCGCTCACGCCACGTAATTTCCTGCTCCTGGCCGAGCGTCGCTAAAACGCCTCAGCCTGTGGATAACTCTGTTGATTAAATTTTCCTGGATCCAATATATCCAGCTGTTTCGGCGCTGAAACACAACTGTTCAAATTTCGTACACCTGTAAAAAAACCGGAAAAACAGGCATTTGCGAGCACATGAGAACGGATCCGCAATTTTGCCTCTAAGCAGGTGTGGGAAAGATCCCGTTGTGCATAAGCGCTACGCCAAATGAACATAACCCCCCCGCAAATCCTCAACTATCTTTGCCAAGCGCCAGAATTGTCTGACGCTCAATCAGCAAGGAGCTGGGAAAATCATGAGCACATTGAACAGTGCACAGGAAGCCGTCGACACCGTCGCCAACCAGGCCATCGAGGCTGCGCTGCAGCAAACCTTCGCCGTGGGCGGCGCGATCATCAACAACGCCACCGGCGAAGTCATCGCCGCGCTGCATAACAACGTGCTAATGCCCTTTCCCGGCAGTGGCACCTCGTACTTCCTGCCCCATGACCCGACCGCCCACGGTGAACGACAGCTGGTGGACTGGTACTACGAAAACGTCGCGCCGCTGAACCTGCCGCCACCCAGCCAACTGACCGTCGTCACCACGCTGGACCCGTGCGCCATGTGTGCCGGTTCGCTATTGACCGCAGGCTTCAACGTCGCCGTCAGCGCAATCGATGACTACGCCGGTATCAACTACAACAGCCAATTCAACTTCCCTTCGCTACCGCCGCAGATCCGCCAACAGGCGCAAGACACCTGGGGCTATTACGCGATTGCAGCGCCGGTCAGCCGCGCCTATCAGGGCTCGAACAGTCCGGTGTTCGGTGGCGAGACCATCGATTCGGCGGCCTACTTCCTCACCAGCTCCATCTTCTCCGCCAGCGTCAACACCGTGCGCGAGGCCAGCAACAACAGCGGCCTGCCGCCGGACCAACTGCAAAACCCGGCAAACCTTGCGGCCAACAGCAAAGTGCGCCAGGCACTGACCGCACTCAGCCCGTTCGCCCTGACCGTCCAATCGACCAACCCCCGCGACCCCGGCGCAGAACTCGCGCCGCCGCTGCTGAAGACCGCGCAGCAAGGCACGGTCTTCAACTCGGTCGCCCTCATCGACCCGTTCGGCAACCTGCTGGTGTGCCTGGCAGGCGTCGAGAACCAATCCCCGATTCGCACCGCCTTCATGGAAACCACCCGCAGCTACGCGGTCATGCGCTGGACCCTGATGAACGACCCCGACCCGGCCGTTCGCGCCCAGGCCGAGCAATACCTGACACACCCCAAGTACGGCACCTTCGTCTTCCTCTACGCCCCCGACCCCACCACACCGCAGGCCGTGATGACCTTCGGTGCCTACGGCTCGACCATGGAAGGCCCCGTGCCGCAGAGCTATCCGTCCAACCTGCAATACGTGCTGCTACCGGGCGCCACCACCGCACAGGCCTTGTCGACACTGGCCCAGAACATGCCGCCGTTCTACACCCAAAGCGTGCAAGTGGCGCCTGCGCAGGTGCTGAGCCAGGACCTGATCAACGCCGTCAAGAACGGCGTGTAAGGCGCTAAAGCAATCGCGCAGGCCAGTCCCGCAGAAGGGTCCGCCGGACTGGCCTGACGCCCGCGCAAAAATAGTCTGAATTCAGGGGTTTACAGAACCAATCCAATCGCTATAATCGTCGCCCAACACGCCGGTATAGCTCAGTTGGTAGAGCAACTGACTTGTAATCAGTAGGTCCCGGGTTCGACTCCTGGTGCCGGCACCATACAAAACAAAGGCTCGCAGAAATGCGGGCCTTTGTTGTTTCTGGAATCCAGAAACCCTACGGTTGCACATACCCCCTGTAGGAGCTGCCGAAGGCTGCGATCTTTTGATCTTCAGATCTTCCAAACCGCGAATCCGATTGCCCCCTGAAAAGATTGCAGGCTGCGCCACCCTCCATCCTGCCCAGATATGCCCGATCCCAAATCCTCTGTTTGTCCAGGTTGCCCCCCGTTACAATTTCACAACCGGCCGTCACCAGCGAGAGCTAGCAGGAGTCTGGATCCTTTCCGGGGTTGATCCTGCGGCGCAGATGGGGTGCAGATACCGCTCCTGCCTGTGGCCCTTCGCCGAGAAAGGGGGCGGTTTCCACTTCCAGCATCAGCAACACCATTTCCGTCAACTCGGCGTCGGACTTCTGCCCCGCATAGAGGTCATGGAGTGCTTTGGCGAAGGGAATGCGCAGGTCTTGGTTTTCTTCGCGGGCGGTATCGCTGTATTGCATTAGTTCGCCGATGGCTCTCAGCACAGCCGCTTGCCACCGAGCGGTGGTCCTCGGACCATCGCTGGTGATTGCAATCAAACTATCCTTCGTCAGCTGGCGAAGGGCTGGTTCCCGCAATGGCTTAAGCGGCTTTGGATTGCGAGTGATCTTTGACATACCGGGTGATACTCAGCGTTTCCTGCCGGAACTGCTCGTAGTCGATCTGCTGGGCGTTAATAAAGGTGCTGCCCATCATGGTCAACGCCCCCATAAAGCCGGCTTCGGAAATTTCCTCGTCGCTCGCGCCAAACAAGCGCGCGGCTTCGGTATGGAACAGGGCGCAGTACTTACAACGGGTCGCCCCGGACACCGCCAGACCTATCAACTCCTTGTATTTATTAGGAATCTTGGTATCCGCCAGCCAGAAGTCCCGGGCCACGCCCCAGAATCCGCTCGCTCCGCCTTCCGGCATCTGCTTAATCCACTCTGGTACCTGACCTAGGGTCTGTTCAATTTCCCGATAGGTATCTTGAATCGCCATTTGACACCTCCTGCCTCTATAGAGACATCTGCTCCAGAGATACAACCAGTTTAGTTCGCTGGCGGCCATACCAGAGCAAGCAGCAGGACGACTTCAGCAATGAATTCTTAAACGTCGTAGAAACAACAGGATGGATTTAGATTTTTTTGGCGTACCACTAAGTACCTGGAGTTATCAAACTTGGCGGGTAGGCTCAGAGACAATGCAGGGGCGTAGTGATTCGGCACCCTACAAACGAAGCCCTCATGAAAATACGAGGGCTTTGTTGTTTATGCCGTTTGGAAAAAGTCAGATTAGTGACCCGCGCTCTGCCCACCATCGACATGTAAGATTTCACCAGTGACAAAATTGGCGCTGTCCAGATACACAACCGCCTGAGAAATGTCGCTGATCTCCCCCATATGCCCAACCGGGTGCAAATTCCCCAGCGCTTCGTGCGTTTCCTCGCCATGCATCGGGGTCTTGATGATGCCAGGGGAAACCGCATTCACCCGAATCCCGCGCTTGGCGTACTCGATGGCCAAGGATTTGGTCGCCGCGTTCAGGCCTCCCTTGGTCAGCGAAGCCAGTACCGACGGCACACCGTCGATGGCATGGTCCACCAGGCTGGTGGTGATGTTGACGACGTGGCCGCTACCTTGTTTCTCCATTTCGGTAATCGCGAGCTGGGTGATGTAGAAGAAGCCATTCAGGTTCACCGAGAGCACATTGGCGTAGTCTTCAGCGGTGTATGCGGTGAATGGTTTGGCGACGAAGATCCCGGCGTTGTTGACCAGGGTGTCGATACGGCCGAAACGTTCGATCGTTTCACGGATCACTTGCTGGGCGACCTCCGGGTTGCCGATGTCGCCTGCCACGGTGAGGATGTCCGGGTCGGTGGACGGTTTGATCGAACGCGATGTGGCGACGACTTTGTAATCCAGATCACGGAAGGCCTTGACCATGCCTGCGCCGAGACCTTGAGAGGCGCCAGTGATAACGATGACTTTTTTTGAATTGCTCATGATGAACCTCTACTCATAAATGATGGTTTGAAAAACAAGTAATCAGGCTTCGGCGGGGATCTTCGCCATTTGTCTCAACATCTGTTCGTAGTACTCGACCGACTGCGAACCGGACACCAGGTGACGACCGTTGAGGACCATGGCCGGTACCGAATTGATGCCGTGTTGCCGGTAAAACGCTTCAAGCTCACGCACTTCGTTGCTAAACGCTCCGGATGCCAGCACTTCACGTGCACTGTCCGTATCCAACCCCGCTTCCTCCGCCAGGTTCACCAGCGTCTGGTGATCGCTCGGGTTCCGGCCGTCAGTGAAGTAGGCGCGCAGCAGGATCTTCTTCAGTTCGATCTGCCGCCCTTCCTGCAACGCCCACGTCAGCAGACGGTGCGCATCGAAGGTGTTGTAGAAGTGGCTGCGTTTCTCCAGATCGAACTGGAAGCCGATGGCCTCACCGCGAGCGATCTGCATCGCTTTACCGGCTGCGACGTCCTCGGCGGTGCGCCCGTATTTGCGCATCAAGTGCTCTACCGCCTTCTCGCCTTCCGCCGGCATGTCCGGGTTCAACTCGAACGGCTTGTAGGTCAGCTCGACCGAGACTTCACCCGCCACGTTCCCGATCGCTTGTTCCAGCGCCGTCGCACCCAAGGCGCACCACGGGCACACCACGTCGGAGATGAAATCGATGGAGACCGACGGCGTCACGACTTCCCCTCCTCTTCAGCCAATTGTTTTCGGTACTGGGTGGTGGTGATACCGGCATAGCCCCAGTTATCGGTGTCGACTTCTTCGATCACGATGTGGGTCAGGTGCGGGTCCTTCTTGAGGACACGCTCCAGTGTTTCAGTGATTTCGGCGATCACCTGAGCTTTCTGCTCAGAGGTAACGCCATCGCGGGTGATGCGTACGCTTACGAAAGGCATGAGGAATCTCCAGTGACCTGCTCATCGAGGTGATGGGTAGGTGTTGGAGCTCAATGTATGAGGTTGGCTGCGGGGGATAAAGATGGGGAGGGGAACATCATTAGTTACGCAGTGTAATGAGTTTGTCGTGCAGACAGAAAAACGTTTGCATCAAATGATCAATCAGCTAACCTTCATTTATCTTAAATTTTAGATATCCCCCCGAGAGGGTCATCGTCCATGACAATTCAATTCTTCGACAGCCCCTTCCATGTCACACATGACGAGGAAGTCGCCAGCAAAATGGCTTTGAAAATGGAGCTATCAATCTTCATCACTGACTGCATAAAAAAACTGGGCCTCAAACAGAGTGAAGCCGCAGCCCGGTTGAACGTGACCCAATCGCGCATCTCAGAGCTCACCACTGGCAAGATCGAGAAATTTACGATCGATGCAATGATGGACATGCTTGATAAACTCGGCTTCCGCACCACCTTTACATTGGCGTCCAACGACGCCGGTGCCTTGCCTCGGATCGTCATTTCACAAGCTCACACCTGTTAGACGTTGTGCCCCATTTTTCGAAGCTCTCTCTTCAGCTCCTTCAACCGGTCTTCCGCAACCGCCATCGCGTGACGATCGGTTCTGTTCGTCGTTTTCACGAACGAATGAAGGACAAATATCGTGTCCGCATACTTCGCAATGTAGATGCATCGGTAGGCCGGGCTGCCATTGATGATCAACTCAATAGCGCCTGCCCCCACAGAACTCAGCTGCTTTATTGCCAGCTCTGGATTCGCGCTGTACTGCAAACGCATCAAGTCTTTCCCGAAGTCATCCTGCACCCAGCCAGGTAAGTCCCTGTACTCCCGTGTTGCAGCCTCACTTACAAAAGCAAATTTCTTCAAAAGATGGATTCCTACCTGGAACAGCCGATGCCCTCCGAACGTCTCAGTAGACGATTGATGGGGGCTGCTTGGTAGTTATCGCTGGCTTTTTCTGCAGTAGGACTCAGCCTCTTTTGGTGTAGTCCGTCTTGTTACGTGTCGCATTTTTTCAGTGTCAGCGACACGTTTTGAAAACGTGTCGCTGACCACGACATGTGTGAATCGAAGCGCTCCTGCATGAACAACCTAACCTCAGCGATAGGAATGTCTTGCCTCTGATTCATGTCGCGTACAGATTCCAGTAAATCCTTTTGAAACTGATCCAGTTCAACGTCCATTCCTGATATCTCCTTCAGCAAGTCGTCGGCCATCAGCAGGCCTTTATATTATGCAAATTATTGCCCAGCCATAAAAATCACTAAGGTCTCTAACCCACGCCACCACCTAGCCACGATTGCGCATCCGTTTCCCTCAAGCTACTTTCAGTCCGTCGCTGCCAATTCAGCGACCGGGCCTGAGAACTCGAATCGATGCAGGAACCAATCGGAGTTCTCCTTATGAATATCTGCAACCCACTGCAAATTCTCGCTACTGCTACGCAGGCTCACGTCCACAACCGCCCAAACAGCGGAGGTGCACAATGACCAACCCCCAAGACCTGAAAACCATCGGCCTCACCCACTTCTCCTTCCACGCTAACGAACCGCTGTTCCGCATCAACGCCGGTGTCCCGGTGATCCAAGCCCTCTCTCACGCCTCCGATCTGCTCCACATCGCCAAGCTTCTGGCATCAGACGCCGCCATGGTTCGCGACACCGACCGGCATGCCTGGGCGTCTCATTATTTGCAGGATATGAGTAAGGCGATCATCGATGATGTGGTGAAGGTGCTCGACGCACCGTGTAACAACCGAGGCAGTAATCTCGCGTCATAAGCGAATCGCATGTATGAAAAAGCCCCGAATTGATCGGGGCTTTCTGAGTTTCAACAAACCACCTCTCAACCAACGTAACGCCTGAATTCGTTGCTGTCGCGAATGAGTAATTGCATCAGCTTCGGATGAATAAATAGCTTCTCCTTGCCCACCTGAACCTCTTCCAATACGCCAATCCCCACCAGCTCTTTCAGATACCGTGACGCAGCCTGGCGCTGAGCAATTTTCTTCTCGACCACATTGCTGATACGGCAGTAAGGCTGCTCGAAAATCACATCCACCAGTTCGCGTGTATAGGTTTTCGGCAGTTGCTCACGTACAAACTGCATGGTGTGTTCGGACAATGCACGGATGGCCGCAATCTTGGCCGTGGTCCAGCGAGCGGTCTCTTCTACGGCACTCAGCATGAACAACAGCCAAGGTTCCCAGGCTTGTTTGGTCGTGACTTCCAGCAAGAGCCGGTAGTAATCGGCACGGTAGGCAATGATGTAGCGGCTGAGGTAGAGGATAGGCAAGTTCAGGAGGCCTTCCTGGATCAAAAAAAGGGTGTTGAGGACCCGGCCGGTACGACCGTTCCCGTCGATAAAGGGATGGATCGCCTCAAACTGATAATGCCCGACAGCCATGCGAACCAGCGGATCGAGCTCGATTTCGTTGTGCAGAAAACGCTCCCAGTTGGCGAGAAGGTCGCGCACGTGTTCCTCCCCTTCGGGCGGGGTGTAGATGACTTCACCGGTGCGGTCATTCGCGAGCTGAGTGCCTGGCGTGCGGCGGATATCCAGTTTCACGCCTTTCAGGGTGCGACAGATTTCTACTGCGGTGTTGGTGGACAACGGTCTTTGGGCCAAGGATAGAAAGCCTTGGTTCAGCGCTGTTCGATAACGCAACGCTTCCTTGGTCGCCGGGTCCGCATGGTTTTCAGTGTCTTGGGCATGCTGGAACAGTAAGTCCGTGGTAGTGACGATACTTTCTATTTCCGAGCTGTCTTTCGCTTCCAGCAGGGGAATGGTATTGATCAGGACCGTTTGATTCGGAATCAGCTCTGCGGCCTGTTTCAACTCGGCCAGCGCGGTGCGTGCCTCAATGCATTTTTTGAGGACTGCACGTGTTTCCAGCTCGATTGCTGGCGGTAGCAGCGGCAGTTGGTTGTAGGGCCTGTCGGCCTGCCACGGCAGCAGCGGTTCGGTCATGGATGCGTTCCTGATCATTTTGTATGTTTTTTGAGCAGAGAGAGGCTTCACTCATGTCGCCAGTGTAGACATGAGGCCTTAACGTGTCGCAATTTTCCACTTTTTGCGACACGTCCTGGAAACATGTCGCCGCGGACGACATGTTGGCGACACGTGTTACCGAAACGGGATTTTGACGACATGAGCTCTGTGATCGCTTTTGGTAGGCGAGCCAGGCTTGCCCGTGATAGCGATCCTGAGGATGTCTTCGCCGGCAAGCCTGGCTCCTACAGAGTTCGGTGATCTAATCGACGATCACGGTTTGCACAGTGATACAGCGCTATCCGCACTCATCAGAAATCTCGTCCTTTTTCGAGCAAAATCGCTGGCGAATATCTCGTGCTTCCATCATGGCACTGGCCGTCTTCTCCGATGGTTGTCGCGGTTCGAACGGAAGCCCCTGAGTTGCTACGACCTGACGAAGAAAAAGATGCATGGCGTCACTGATACTCAGACCGCTGGCGTTCAAGACTTCAGCTGCACACGCCTTCAAATCCTTATCAATTCGACAACACACATATGTGGATTTCAACAATACAACCATAGTAATAACCACCATCAGTTGGATTTCTGGTCCAGCATTTTCAATCGTTCAAGCACACATTAAATATCAGCCTGATCCCTTTCGCGCTCCGAACCGTCCCGATTCAATGGAGGAAATTTCTGACTGCGCCGAGCTCTGAATCGCACCTACAAAAAAGCCCCGAACCAGTCGGGGCTTTTTCTTCCTCAGCCTTGCATCAGGCCTGCATACCGCAACCGATCATCAGAAAACGTTGATCGGGTAATCCACGAACACCCGTACTTCGTTGCCGCTGACGTTATATTCGCTGGATTTCTGCGACACGCGCAGGACCGAGCTGCGCAGTCTCACGCTCAGGTCTTTGGCCGCGCCGCTTTGCACGACGTACTTGAACTGGTTGAAAATTTCGCGCTCGGTGCCGCCTTCGCTGGTGGACGTGGTGATGTTGTCGCCACGCACATAGGCGACGTTGTAGGTCAGGCCTGGAACACCAAACGTGGTGAAGTCGAGGCCGTAGCCCAGCTGCCAGCTGCGTTCGTCTTCGGCGTTGAAGTCGGACCAGTAGGAGTTCGCCAGGTAGATGGTGTTGCCGCCGTCGCCGACACGACCTTGATCCTTCTGGTAGCCGCCATAGGCGTAGCCCAGGTTGCTGTCGCCCGTGCTGCGCTGATGCGCGAGGGTGAACGAGTGCGGACCGGTGGCGAAGGTGGCGGCCAGGCTCCAGATCTTGTTGTCATCCCCGGTGGCACCGCTTTCGCGAACGTAGGAATCGTCCAGCTTGGTGCGGTAGCCGTTGAAGTCCAGGGTCAGGGACTGATCCTTGTCGATCGGGATCGCGTAGTTGGCGTTCACGTATTGCTTCTTCAGCACGTCTTCGACGTCGGAGGCGTACAGCGCAGCCTTGAACTGCTCAGTGAACTGGTAGCTACCGCCCAACACGTTGATCGATTTCAAGCCACCGCTGTCACGGCCTTCCGCGCTTTTGCGCGATTCGGCGGTGAAGCGACCGGCGTTCAGCTCCAGGCCTTTGATCTCCTTGGAGGTGATCAGGGTGCCGGTGTAGCTTTCCGGCAGAAGGCGCGAGTTGTCGTAACTCAGCACCGGCAACACCGGCATCTGGTCGCCGTAGGTCAGCGTGGTGCTGGAGAGACGGAATTTGACCGCTGCGCCGCCCTTGGACAGGTCATCTGCCGCGCTGCCGCTGTCGCCCTTTTTAAAGAAGTCGATACCTTGTGCGCCGGTGCGACCTTTGCCGCCATCCAGCCGCAATGCGTACAGACCGAAGGCATCTACACCCACACCGACGGTGCCTTGGGTGAAACCGGACGAGAAGGTGCCGATGGCCGCTTGGCCCCACTCGGCTTTGTCCGGGTTGCCGTCCTTGTAGTCGCGATTGATATAGGCATTGCGCAGCAGCACTTTGAGGCTGCTGTCTTCAACAAAACCCTTGGATTCGGCCTGGTCGTTAGCCATGGCCTGTGTGGCACTCAACATCCCCAGAGCGATCAGGCTGATTCGCTTGTTCAACATTTTGTTCTTTTCCTTATTACGGGTTGATACGCGCTGTGTCCAACGGCTGAAACGGCGCTTTTGCGCTCTTTTTTCACCTTAAAACAATAAGGCCCGCCCACGAGGAAGTCGTGGCGGGCCTTATTGTAATTTTATGAGTCATGGCGGTTAGCCACAGGCGTTGGGCGAATCGTAGCCGCGCCGTTAACTGTGTGTCAATTTCATGAATCGTCTGTGAATAGGTCGAAATCGTCTAAGAAAAGATTTATCTGTGTTCGCACGCAGCTCAACTCAAACCATTTTACCTGCAGCGAAAATGGGCCAATGAGCTGCATAAAGGCTTACGAATTATCTGTTTGAGAATATTTCATTTGGCATCCTTCCATCACATCCCACAAGGCTTGCAGCTCCGCTTCGCTGAATAAACCGGCGGGATAGCGCTCGATCATCGTCCGGCGCGGATAAGTGTCTTTGATCGGATGCGTTCCATCGGACTTCAACCAGTGCGGCAGGATCTGGAGCGATTCGCTGTTTACTACCAGGGGATGCAACGCCCGCTCGCTCACTTCATTCACTTCGGCGTTCATTTCCACGCTCTCTCCAGGTTCGTGAGCGGCTAACTTATCCAGGGTTTATGACAGAACACCACAGTTCTCCCCTCCCTGCTTCACCACCAGGACAGATACAAGAGCTGTGCCAAGGAAACGGAATCGTCGACGGACGGAGACAAAAAAGCCCGCAATCCTGATGGGCTGCGGGCTCTTGCAAGGCTCTGAGGAGAAAACCTTGCCTGGTCGATTTTGCTTGTAACTCAAGCTGTTACAACTGCACTCATTCCTGGTGTGGCGCAGGCTGTTGTTGGGTAAGGCAGTGGATATTGCCGCCACCCAGTAACAGTTCGCGCCCCGGTACCATCACCACTTCGTGCTGCGGGAACAGCGCCTGCAGAATCTCTTTTGCCGGACCGTCCAATGGATCGTCGAAACTCGGCGCGATGAGGCCACCGTTGACGATCAGGAAGTTCACGTAGGAACCGGCCAGACGAACCGTCGGATTACGCTCCTGAGTGCCGTCCACCGGGTCGACACCTGCGCACTCCTCTTCGGTCGCATACAACGGCCCCGGAATCGGCATCTTGTGCACCGTGAAGGGGCGACCCTTGGCGTCGGTGCTGCCTTGCAACACTTTCATTGCGGCCTGGCAGCGCGGGTAGTTCGGGTCTTGCGGATCATCGGTCCAGGCCAACAGCACTTCACCCGGGCGCACGTAGCAGCAGAAGTTATCCACATGGCCATCGGTTTCGTCGTTGAATAACCCGTCCGGCAGCCAGATGATTTTATCCACAGCCAGATTCGCGCTGAGCACCGCTTCTATTTCTGCCCGGTTCATGTGCGGATTGCGATTGCGGTTAAGCAGGCATTCTTCAGTGGTGATCAGCGTGCCTTCGCCATCGACGTGAATCGAGCCGCCTTCGAGCACGAAGCCCTCGGTGCGGTAGCGCTGGCTACGTTCGATCTCGAGGATCTTGCCGCCCACCTGCGAATCACGGTTCCACGGCGAATACAGGCCTCCATCGAAACCGCCCCACGCGTTGAAGTCCCAATTCACACCACGGACTTCGCCACTGTTATTGATCACGAACGTCGGGCCGGTGTCGCGGACCCAGGCGTCATCACTGGACATTTCGACGACACGAATATTCGGCACGTCGAGACGGGCGCGAGCGTTTTCGTATTGACCGGCGGATACCGCCACGGTCACCGGCTCGAAACGGGCGATGGCTCTTGCAACCGCCACGTGCGCGGCTTGCGCCGGTTTGCCACCCAGGCGCCAGTTGTCCGGGCGCTCGGGCCAGATCATCCAGGTCTGGGTGTGTGGCGCCCATTCGGCCGGCATGTAAAAGCCGTCAGTGCGAGGGGTGCTGTTCAAAGTGGTCATAGCGATCAGGACTCCAGGGAACCGTCGAGGGTCTTCAGTGTGCCATACAGGTTCGGGCGACGATCACGGAACGTACCCCACGCGCTGCGGATGTGCTCCAGCTCATCAAGGTCGAAACTCTGGACCAGCACGCCTTCTTCGGTCTTGTCGAGTTCCTGAACCTTCTCGCCGAACTGGTTGGCGATGAACGACGAGCCGTAGAACGTGATGTCGTAGCCGTCCTGTTCTTCGTTGCCGATGCGGTTGCTGGCGATCAGCGGCATCAGGTTGGCGCCGGCATGGCCTTGTTGCACACGCTGCCAGTGGTCACGGGACGAAATGGTCTTGTCATGTGGCTCGCTGCCGATGGCGGTCGGATAGAACAGGATTTCTGCGCCTTGCAGCGCCATGCTGCGCGCGCACTCAGGGAACCACTGGTCCCAGCAGATGCCCACACCGATTTTCGCGTAACGGGTGTTCCAGACTTTGAAGCCGGTATCACCCGGGTTGAAGTAATACTTTTCGTGATAGCCAGGGCCGTCCGGGATGTGGCTTTTACGATAAATCCCGAGGTTGCTGCCGTCGGCATCGATGATCGCGATGCTGTTGAAACGAGCGCGGCCAGCCAATTCATAGAAGCTGATCGGCAGCACCACCTGCAGTTCCTTGGCGACTTTCTGGAAATGCTTGATAGCGACGTTGTCTTCCACGGTCGTCGCCAGCTGCAGGTAATCCGGGTTCGGCTTCTGGCAGAAGTAGGGAGCCTCGAACAGCTCCTGGATCAAAATGATCTGCGCGCCTTTGGCCGCGGCCTCACGGACCAGCTTCTCGGCGGTCTCGATGTTGGCTTCAAGGTCCCAGGAACAAGCCATCTGGGTAGCGGCGACGGTAACGATACGGCTCATGAATCGGCTCCTGAGCAAGTGCTTGAGGGTCGAGTGTGGCATCGACCGATGACAGAAACGGGACGCACCGGGTGTGGTGAGGCCACACCGTGGGCGACGACGACTTTATATCCGATAAATATCGGCTTTAAAAGCAATCATCCTTCCATCCGTCTTATTTTTTGCGCAGAAAACCGATAATAATCGAAATTACACAGCCCAATGTAGGAGCTGCCGAAGGCTGCGATCTCTTGATCTTCGCTTTTAACAGCAAGATCAAAAGATCGCAGCCTTCGGCAGCTCCTACAGGGGTTGAGCGGCAATACCTACAGACCTTCGGCGAGCACCTTCGCCAACATGTCGACAAAGAAATCCACACTCTGGCGTGAGGTGACCATCGGCGGTTTGATCTTGAGGATGTTCAGGTAATCGCCGGTCGGCTGCATGAAAATGCCCAGCTCACGGAGCCGATCACACAGCGCTGTGGTTTCTTGCGTCGCCGGTTCCAGGGTTTCACGGTTGCGAATCAGCTCGACGCCCAGATAAAAGCCGGAACCATGCACCGCGCCCACCAGCGGGTGAAGATCGATCAGCGCCTCAAGACGCTGCTTGAAATACCCGCCCACGACCTGCGCGTTTTCCCAGAGCTTTTCTTCCTCCATCACATCCAGCACCGCCATGCCGATCTGGCAACTGACCGGGCTGCCGCCAGCTGACGAGAAGAAGTACCCCTCGGCCTCCAGCGCTTCGGCGATTTCCTTGCGGGTGATGACTGCGCCCAGCGGCTGGCCATTACCCATGCCCTTGGCCATGGTGATGATGTCCGGCACCACGCCCTGCTCTTCAAAGCCCCAGAAGAAGTTGCCCATGCGCCCGTAACCGACCTGCACTTCGTCGGCGATGCACACGCCGCCCTGGGCGCGAACCAGCGCGTAGACCTGTTTCAAATAGCCCGGCGGCAGCGAGATGCCGCCGGCGTTGCCGTACACCGGTTCGCAGATGAAACCGGCGAGTTGACGTTGCTGCCCGGCAATTTTTGCCAGGTTGTGTTCGACACTGCGCACGTAGTCCGGTGCGCTGCCGGCGCCGCGGAATTCGCCGCGATAGGTGTTCGGCGCGGTCACCGGATGTACCCAGTCCGGGCGGCTGCTCAACGCCTTGGGGTTGTCGGCGATCGAGGTCGAGACTGCGTCCGCGCCCACTGTCCAGCCGTGATAGGCCTCCAGTACGCTGAGCATATCGCGCCCGCCGCTGTAGGCCCACGCCAGGCGAATCGCCAGGTCATTGGCCTCGCTGCCGCTGTTGACCAGGAATACGCGGTCCATGGAGTCCGGCGACAACTTCAGCAGGCGCTCGGAGAACTCGGCGATCGCCGCGTAGTTGAACCGCGAGTTGGTGTTGAGCAGCGACCACTGGCGGCTGGCGACCGCGGCCATGCGCGGATGACCATGGCCAAGCACCGCGACGTTGTTGAGCATGTCGAGGTAAGACCGACCCTGCATGTCGATCAGGTGATTGCGCCAGCCGCGTTCGATGCGCGGCGGGTCGAGGTAATAGTGTTTTTGCGTGCGGGCGAAACTGGCGTCGCGGCGCGCCAGCAATGTCGCCGAATCAAGCTCCTCTTGTGCATCGCAGGCCAGCCCGAGCAACGCCGCGGGCGAGGGGCACAACGCTTGCCAGGCAGCGGCGCGAGATGGCGTGCAAAACAGCGGCGCATCGAACGATGTACCTCGGCACAACTGCACCACCAACGGCCCGCTGACCGAACCCAGCACCTGGCCTTTGACCAGCGCCGCGCCGGTGAGCAGCGACGGCGTCACGCCCCATAACCGCACGCTCAATTGCGGGCCGTCCAGTTGCAACACGTTAGGCGCCGGCTGATGCACCACACCGGCAAACGGCGATTCCACAGCCGTGCCATGGGGCACTCGCAACTCGACGTGCAACGGGAAAGTGTCCGGTTCAATGGCGCTGTCCGGCCGGGTACGGGACAGCCGGTATTGCCCATAACGGCTGGCCGCCAGACCGTGAGTCGCAGCTGCTTCGGCCAATAGACGCTGGTCGATGCCTGCCTGCTCCCAGTTACCCGCGTCGAAATGCGGGCTGAGCACGCCCAAATCGATCAAGGCAAACTCTCGTCCCACCAGCCCCGGCAGCAGCGGGGCAAAACCTTCGCTGTCGATAGTCGCCAGGCCCTGACCGACCGCGGCAAGAATTGCCGCCTCCATCAACGCCAACGGCACCGAGGTGGCAACACGGAAAATTTCCCACTCATGGGTCAGGTTGTCGCGACTGTATGCGTTACCCGGATCGATACTGACCTGTTGCTCGCCGCTGAGCACCAGCACCGCCGCCCGCGCGACGATCAGCGGCCAGAGCGCCAGCAATTCGGCAGGCTGCAACGGATTGAGCGCGTGATAGGCCTGGACTGCCGGCAAGATGTAGAAAGGATCACCGCCGGCGTGATGCAACAACGCCGCGCACGTCACCGACAGATCGGTGATGCGCCAGGTGCGAACCAGGTCGCCGAAATCGATCACCCCCTGCAATTGCCATTGGCGCTGCGAATCGCGCTGCCAGACCACATTGTCGTCGGTGATGTCCATGTGGATGGCCTGCATCGGCAACTTATCCACAAGCGGCTGTAAATGGCGCTCCGCACGTTCGGCCACACCGGCGATCAGCGCGCGTTGCCGATCGTCCTTGATGACAGGCAGCAAATGGGCGATTAACGCGCTGGCATGGCGGGCATCCCATTGCAGCGTGCGTTCGAGGCCCGGATGATCGAAACCGGCCAGTGCCAGATCCATTTCGCCACACAGTCGACCGAACCCGGCCACCACTGAACCGGGCAGGTGATCCAGGTGCGTGAGCGACCGGCCTTCGATGTAATCGAGCAGGCGCACATGCACCGCTTGGCCGCCGACTTCCAGGGTCAGCAGGTCTGCACCATTGTTCGCCGGAATCACCCGTGGCACCTGCACCTCGGGATGTTCAGCCAAATGCCTGAGCCCTGCATGCTGGGCTTGCAGCTCCAGCGCTGAATAATCGCCACGGCAGATTTTCAGGACGAATTGCCCTTGATCACTGTCAACACGATAGTTGAGGTCCTGCTGACTGCCGAGGGCCTGCAACCTGCCGCTCAGCCCATAATGCCCTTCGAGCAGCTGCAGAGCTTGCGCCATAGACACTTGCGGAGCGGGCAGACTGGCGCGATGAATCAACGTGGCGAGCGGCATACAACGACCCCTGAAATGTTATTAGGCGCTTATATCGCCACTGCCGGAGACGATACGCAACCCCCACGGCGCGCAGACTGCGCCCGCAAGCCTAGGCATAATGCGCCTGTACCCACAGGCGCTGGATGCTCATGACTTCGACCCTTCCTCGCAGACCCCGCTGGCGCAGCCTGGCCCTGCTCGCACTGTGCCTGGCGCCATTGTTGTGGCCGCTGGAGCATCTGGCCGAGCGCTATTACCGCAGCGAACTGGCCGGACAGAACCGTCAGACCCTCGATCTCTACGTCGCCAACCTGCTGGGCACCCTGCACCGCTATGAAGTACTGCCGCAGATCCTCGGTGAGCTGCCGGCCCTGCGAGCCGTCCTTGGCGCACCGGACGATAGCGTCACCCAGGGCAACGCCAACCGTTTATTGAAAAACATCAGCGCCCAGACCGGCGCCGAAGTCATGTACCTGATGGACGCCACAGGCAAGACCCTGGCCGCATCCAACTGGGATAAACACGACAGTTTCGTCGGACGAAATTTTTCCTTCCGGCCCTATTTCAGCGAAGCCATGGAAGGACGGCTCGGACGCTTTTTCGGGTTGGGCACCACGTCGGCCAAACGCGGTTACTTCTTCGCCGCCGCAGTGCGCGATCGCGAGAACATTCGCGGCGTGCTGGTGGTCAAGGTTGACCTGGACCATACCGAAAGCCTCTGGGGCAAAACCCCGGAACAACTGCTGCTGACGGACCATAACGGCGTAGTCATTCTCACTTCACGGCCTGAGTGGCGATTCCGTTCGACCCGTCCATTGAGTGAAGAAGAGCGCAAGGCCATCATTGCGATTCAGCCCTACCCGACCCGCGATCCAAAACCGTTGAATCTCAACCCCGACGCCTGGCTGACTCAGACCCAACAGATTGACGAAATCGGTTGGAACGTCAGCATCCTCGCCCCCCGAACCCTGATCGATCGCCCGGTGCGCACTGTGGTCGCCATCGCTGGCGCGACACTGTTGGTGTTGATGCTGTTGCTCGGCCTGATGATGCAGCGCCGGCGCCACTACCTGGAACGGATCGCTTTCGAAGCCAAGGCCCGGCGCGAACTGGAAGGTCGGGTCGCCGAGCGGACCAGCGACCTGGAAGGCCTCAACCGGCGATTGAAAGAGGAAGTGCTCGAACGCGAACAGGCCCAACAGGAACTGGTTCGCGCCCAGGACGATCTGGTGCAGGCCGGCAAGTTGTCGGCGCTGGGCACGATGTCGGCGAGCATCAGCCACGAACTCAATCAACCGCTCGCCGCCATCCGCAGTTACGCGGAGAACGCCGAAGTACTGTTGGATCATCAGCGCACCGACGATGCCCGCGGCAACCTCAAGTTGATCAGCGAACTGACCGGGCGCATGGCCTCGATCATTGCTCACCTGCGCGCCTTCGCCCGGCGTGATCGCCACGCCCCGGAAAGTGTCGCCCTGCAACCGGCGCTGGACGATGCCCTGGCACTGCTGGCCAAGCGCCGACGCAGCATGGAAGTCGAACTGATCCGCGATTTGCCGGCCGCCACCCTGTGGGTCGAGGCCGGGGAAACCCGTCTGCGCCAGGTGCTGGGCAATCTATTGGCCAATGCCCTCGATGCCCTGACGGAAAAAGGCCCGCCGCGTAAACTCTGGTTGAGTGCCCAATCCACCGTTGACGGCGTCACGCTGTACATTCGCGACAATGGCCCCGGGTTCTGCCTGGAGGCACTGGGTCGCGCCAGCGAGCCGTTCTACACCACCAAGACCCGGACTCAGGGCCTTGGGTTGGGGCTGGCGATCTGCGAAACCCTGATGCGCGCCTTTGGCGGTGAACTGTCGTTCTCCAACCACAAGGAAGGCGGCGCCCTGATTACCCTGAAGTTGCGCCCAGGCGCACCGGGCGTGAGCCTGCAACCGTCCGAGGACCGAAGTGCATGACCATCGACAACCGCATCCAGGTGGTGTTGATCGACGACGATCCCCACTTGCGCCAGGCCCTGAGCCAGACCCTGGATCTGGCCGGGCTGAAGATCTTGCCGCTCGCCGAAGCCAAGGGCCTGGCCGGGCAACTGGAGCGCGACTGGCCCGGCGTGGTCGTCAGTGACATCCGGATGCCCGGCATGGACGGGATCGAACTGCTGACCGAACTTCACGCCCAGGACCCGGAGCTGCCGGTGCTGCTGATCACCGGTCACGGCGATGTGCCGCTGGCGGTGCAGGCCATGCGCGCCGGGGCTTATGATTTTCTGGAAAAACCCTTCGCCAGTGACGCGCTGCTCGACAGCGTACGCCGCGCGCTGGCCCTGCGCCGATTGGTGCTGGACAACCGTAGCCTGCGTCTGGCCCTGAGTGATCGTAATGCGCTGAGCGCACGACTGGTCGGGCAATCGGCGCCGATGCTGCGCCTGCGCGAACAGATCGGGGCATTGGCAGCGACCAGGGCCGACGTGCTGATCCTCGGCGAAACCGGTGCCGGCAAAGAAGTGGTGGCCAGGGCGCTGCATGACCTGTCGAGCCGGCGTAACGGTCCGTTCGTGGCGATCAACGCCGGGGCCCTGGCCGAATCGGTGGTTGAAAGCGAGCTGTTCGGCCACGAGCCTGGCGCCTTTACCGGCGCGCAGAAGCGTCGCATCGGCAAGTTCGAATTCGCCAACGGCGGCACCTTGTTCCTCGATGAAATTGAAAGCATGAGCCTGGACGTGCAGGTAAAGTTGCTGCGCTTGCTGCAGGAGCGCGTGGTCGAGCGCCTGGGCGGCAACCAGTTGATCCCGCTGGACATCCGCATCATCGCCGCGACCAAGGAAGACCTGCGCCAGTCCGCCGATCAGGGGCGCTTCCGTGCCGACTTGTATTACCGCCTGAACGTCGCGCCGCTGCGCATTCCGCCCCTGCGTGAGCGCGGCGAAGATGCGCTGATGCTGTTCCAGCATTTCGCCGACGAAGCCAGCGCCCGCCATGGTTTACCCCCCCATGAACTGCAACCGGGGCAACGCGCCCTGCTGCTGCGCCACACCTGGCCAGGCAATGTGCGTGAACTGCAGAACGCTGCCGAACGCTTTGCCCTGGGCCTGGAACTGGCGCTGGACAACAGCGCGCCTGACGCGGCGGCTGGCAGTACGGTAGAGATGGTCAGCGGCGGCCTCAGCGAGCAAGTCGAAAACTTTGAAAAGAGCCTGATTGCCGCGGAACTGGCGCGCTCTCACAGTTCCGTGCGCAGCCTCGCCGAAGCCTTGGGCATTCCGCGTAAAACCCTGCACGACAAACTGCGCAAGCATGGGCTGAACTTCGCCGACAGTGCAGCCCACACCACCAACGACGAGCTCGACTGAACTATCGTCAAACCATCATCGTCATGCCTGAGGCCCGTTAATGAACCGCGACAGCCGTCACCTGGAATCGATCCTTCACCACGACATTCCCCTGACGCGGGACATGGGTCTCACAGTACTCGACTGGCACGACCAGCAACTGCGCCTGCACTTGCCGCTGGAAGCCAACGTCAACCACAAGAGCACCATGTTCGGCGGCAGCCTGTATTGCGGCGCGGTGCTGGCCGGTTGGGGCTGGCTGCATTTACGTTTGCGTGAAGCCGGCGTCGAGGACGGGCATATCGTGATCCAGGAAGGGCACATCAGCTATCCGTTGCCGGTGACCGGCGATGCCACGGCGATTTGCCAGGCGCCGAGTGCGGCGGTCTGGAACAAGTTTTTGACGATGTATGAACGCTATGGTCGGGCGCGGTTGACGTTGCATTCACGGATTGTGAATGCGGGGAGTGAGGAGGACGCGGTGAAGTTTACCGGGCAGTACGTGCTGCACCGGTAAAGCAAAAGATCGCAGCCTTCGGCAGCTCCTACAGGGTTTCGTAGCGACCGGATATCCGGATTCACAACGATCCTTGTAGGAGCTGCCGCAGGCTGCGATCTTTTGATCTTCAGGCCCGAGCCAACGCCAACAGCTTCTCCCGCCACGCAGCCTTGGCCGGCAGCGCCAGGAAATATTCATTCAACAACGACTCCCGCGTCGGATAGCAGAACGGCTGACCGCTCAAGTCCAGTACCTCGCCCCCAGCCCCTTCCAACACACCCTGAGCCGCGGCCGTGTCCCACTGCGAAGTCGGCGCCAGGCGCGGATAGCAATCCGCGGCCCCTTCCGCCAACAAACAAAACTTCAGCGAACTGCCGATATTGGCCAAGTGCAGCTCACCCAGGCTGTCGCTCAAGCCGGCCAGCAACCGCTCCTGCTCCGGACTCGAATGCCGACGACTGGCCACGACCGTGAACGCTTCGCCCATCGCTGGAACCTCACGCACCTGAATCGGCGACGGCTCGCTACCCTGGTCGCCCCGCCAGGCGCCCAGCCCCGCGCCACCGACATAAAAGCGGCCGTTGGTCGGCATCGACACCACGCCAAACACCACCCGTCCCTGCTCGATCAACGCGATGTTGACGGTAAACTCTTCGCTGCCGGCGATGAATTCCTTGGTCCCGTCCAGCGGGTCCACCAGCCACCAGCGCTGCCAGCCAGCGCGGACGCTCAGCGGGATGTTGGCGTCCTCTTCAGACAACACCGGGATAGTCGGGTCCAGCGCGGTCAGCCCGGCCAGAATCGCATGGTGGGCGGCCAGGTCTGCGGCAGTGACCGGAGAGTCGTCAGCCTTGGCGGTCACGGCGGTGCCGATGCGCCAGAACGGCAGGATCGATTCCCCCGCCTTCAATGCCAGCTCGACCACCGGCGCCATCAACGGATGAGGGAAGTTCATGGCAGAAATACCCCGCGCTGAGTCAGCAGATCACGGACCAGATACAGCGACGCCAAGGCACGACCCTCAGTGAACCGCGGGTTCTGCGCCAACGCCGACAATTCACGCAGGTTGATCTTGTCCACGCCCATTGGCTCAGGCTCGTCACCTTCAAGACGTTCTTCGTACAGATCGGTGGCCAGCACCACCTGAATTTTCTGGCTCATGTAACCGGGTGACAACGACAATTCGGTCAGATGTTCCAGTTGCCGCGCGCCATACCCGGCCTCTTCCTTGAGCTCACGCTCGGCCGCCGCCAGCACGTCCTCGCCCGGCTCGATCAAGCCCTTGGGCAGGGACAACTCATATTCATCGGTGCCACCGCAGTACTCTTCGACCAGTATCGCGTGGTCCGCATCCAGCATCGCTACGATCATCACCGCGCCATACCCGGCGCCCTTGCCGACCAGTCGCTCATACGTGCGCTCCACACCGTTGGAAAAGCGCAACTGCAACGCTTCGACGCAGAATAAACGACTGGTGGCGACGATCTCGCGGGCAAGGATGGTGGGTTTCTGGCGCATGAGCGGCTCCTGGGTGATAGCGGGTTACTATACCCGGCCTATCCTGATTGTTTACCCCGGATATCTTTTTTACCGCTGGAGAAGTTTTTTATGTCCCTGCTGCCCTGGCACGACATCGACACCGTTCTGCTGGACATGGACGGTACGCTGCTGGACCTGCACTTCGACAACCATTTCTGGATGGAGCACCTGCCCCAGCGTTATGCCGAGTTGCATGGCGTAAGCCGGGCCATGGCCGAGATGGAATTGCAGCCTCTGTTCGAGCGTAATGCCGGGCAGTTGCAGTGGTATTGCCTGGATTTCTGGAGCGCCGAGCTGAAGCTGTCGGTGCGCGAGCTGAAACTGGAAACCGCTCACCTGATCGCCCTGCGCCCGGATGCGGACACGTTCCTGGCAGCGATCAAACAGGCCGGCAAGCGCGTGGTGCTGATCACCAACGCCCACCGCGACTCACTGTCACTGAAGCTGGAAAGAATCGAACTGGCGCCGTACTTCGAGCGTTTGATCAGTTCTCACGATTACGGTTTCGCCAAGGAAAACCCGCAGTTCTGGGATGCCTTGCAGGCGGACATCGGTTTTGATCCGGCGCGCAGCCTGTTTATCGACGACACCTTGCCGATCCTGCGCAGTGCACGGGATTTTGGCGTGGCGCATTTGTTGGCGGTGAGTGAGCCGGACAGTCGTAAGGGGCCCAAGGACACGGCGGAGTTTGCGGCGGTGGGGGATTATCGGGAGCTCATCGCAGGGCTTTAGACCGAGTCGCCTGTATCGCGGGCAAGCCCGCTCCCACAGGATCTGTGTCGTTCGCATCCTTCGTGAACGACACAGATCCTGTGGGAGCGTGGCTTGCCCGCGAAGGCCATCACACGGACTTGAGCCTTAATCGGGAATCCGCAACGACTGCCCCGGATAAATCTTGTTCGGATCCTTGAGCATCGGCTTGTTGGCCTCGAAGATCTTTTGATATTTGTTTGGATCGCCATACACACGCTTGGAAATGGCACTGAGCGTGTCGCCTTTCTCGACCGTGACAAACTTCGCCGGTGTGGCCACAGGTCCCGTCACCGTGATCTGGTCATCCACACCGCTGATACCGGCCACATTACCCAGTGCCAGAAGAATTTTTTCCTTCTCTTCCTGACTGGCGGCCTCGCCGGTGGCAATGATTTTCTCGCCCTCGACTTTCACCTGAATTTTAGACGTGTCGATTCCCGTCAGTGCATCCTTCACATGCTGGGTCAACTTCTCGCTGTTGGCCTCGGCCTTGTCCGGCGTCAGCGCATCGAGGATTTTTTCACCGGCATCTTTCAAAAAGCTGAAAAGGCTCATCGTGTTCTCTCCTTGGGAGTGGGGTCCAGAGGCAAAAGATTAGACCACGCCGGCAGTCCGCGATTGCCACCCGACCAATGACGCCGCTTGCTAGAATCGGGGGCTTCACCGCGCTCTGGAGCGAAGATGGACATCAAGCAGCTGAAATTCCTCATCGCCCTCGACGAAACCCGACATTTCGGCCAGGCCGCCGCGCGCTGCCACATCACCCAGCCGACCCTGTCCATGCGCCTGCGCAGCCTCGAAGAAGAACTCGAATTGCCATTGGTCAACCGTGGCCAGCGCTTCGAAGGCTTCACGGCACCAGGCGAGCGAGTGCTGGCCTGGGCACGCACCGTACTGGCCGCCTGCGATGGTTTGCAGGCCGAAGCCGCCGCCTGTCGCGGCAACCTGGTCGGCACCCTGCGCCTGGGCGTCGTGCCGCTGTCGAGCTTCGATCCGCTGCCACTGATGCAACGGCTGCACGCCGATCACCCGAACCTGCGCTTCGAACTTTCGTCCCTGAGTTCCGAACAGATCCTCGAACAACTGGCGAACAATCGCCTGGACATCGGCGTCTCATACCTGGAACGCCTGGACGGTGAGCGCTTCGATTCCCTGGCGTTCAGCGAAACCCGCATGGGCCTGCTCTACGATCAACGCTTCTACACCTTCGGCGAAGCAGCGTTGAGCTGGGAATCGTTGATCGAATTGCCGCTGGGCATGCTCACCAGCGGCATGCATTTTCGCCAGTCCATCGACCACAACTTTCACAGCCGCGGCCTGACCCCGCAGCCCTTGTTACAGACCGACGCCGTGCATCAACTGATACAAGCCGTGCACGGGGGGCTGTGTTGCGCCGTAATGCCGTTGGAGGGCGGTCTGGAAAACCTCACGGATCATTTGCGCCTGCAGCCGATTGAAAACGCACAGACCCTGGGCAAATTGGGGTTGATCATGCGTCGCAGCGCGCCACGTTCGGCATTGGCCGAAGCGTGTTTCGCGATCTACCAGAAATCGCCGACAGGTTCTTGATCGACGGCATCTATCGGTAGATCAGTAATAGCGATTAGACGCGACACGTTGACGCGCATAGGCTTGAAGCTGATCAAACCGTCGGTGATGCCATGAACGCCAAGCGTCCTGTCTGCGCGGCGCCTGCCCTCGAAACGCCCGCGCCCGCTGCCAGCCAGACCTACAGCTACAGCAACCTTCGCCAAACCGAAACGCAAAGCGCCGAATCGGACAGCACCGCGCTGGCCGAGGAAGTCGCGCTGGCGATTGCCTACAACGGCATCAGCCAGGCAGTGATGCTGGTGACGCCGACGGATCTCGAGGATTTCATCGTCGGCTTCAGCCTCGGCAGCGGCATCATCGAAGACGTCTGCGACATCTACGACATGCAACTCAGCGGCTCGGGCTCGGCGCAATACGCGCAAGTGACCATCGCCAACCGCGCCTTCTGGAACCTCAAGCAGCAACGTCGGCAACTGGCGGGCACCAGCGGTTGCGGGCTCTGTGGTGTAGAAGCGGTCGAACAGGCGTTGCCTGACCTCAAAGTATTGCCCGGCGCCCCCCTGCCGCCTGCGGAGTGGCTCGACGGTCTGCGCCAGCGCATCGGCGCGTTCCAGCCCCTCGGCCAGTACAGCGGCGCGGTGCATGCGGCGGTGTTCATGGACGCCAAGGGTGAATTGCTGCTGGGCCGCGAAGACATCGGCCGGCACAACGCCCTCGACAAGCTGATCGGCGGGCTGATCCGCCAGAAGATCCCGACTGAAGGCGGCCTGGCTATTGTCACCAGCCGTTGCAGCCTTGAATTGATCCAGAAAGTATTGCGCGCGGGTATCCAGACCCTGGTCAGCCTGTCGTCGCCCACGGGCCTTGCCGTGCAATGGGCCCGCCGCCACAACCTCAATCTCATCCATCTGCCCCAGAAAAATGCGCCGCGGGTCTACAGCCCGGCATTGGAGAATCAAGCGTGAGTCAACATCGTCAAGCCGACCAGAAACCCGTCCCCCGCTATAAGCCCTACAAAGGCCCGGCCGGTGGCTGGGGCGCACTGATCAGCGTGGCCCAGGCCTGGTTGACCAGCGACAACGCGCTGAAAAACCTGCGCATCATGCTCAAGACCAACCAGAACGGCGGCTTCGACTGCCCCGGTTGCGCGTGGGGCGATTCTCCGGAAAAGGGCCTGGTGATGTTCTGCGAGAACGGCGCCAAAGCGGTGAACTGGGAAGCGACCAAACGGCGGGTCGATGGTGCGTTCTTCGCGAAGCACAGCGTCAGTTCGTTGCTGGAACAGAGCGACTATTGGCTGGAATATCAGGGCCGTCTGACCGAGCCGATGAGCTACGACGCCGAGACCGATCGCTACAAGCCGATCAGTTGGGAAGCGGCGTTCGCGCTGATCGGTAAACACTTGCAAGGGCTGTCGAGCCCGGATCAGGCCGAGTTCTACACCTCGGGCCGAGCCAGCAACGAAGCGGCGTATTTGTATCAGCTGTTCGTGCGCGCCTACGGCACCAACAATTTTCCCGACTGCTCGAACATGTGCCACGAGGCCAGCGGTGTGGCGTTGGCGCAAAGTGTCGGCGTCGGCAAAGGCACCGTGACCTTCAACGACTTCGAACACGCCGATGCGATTTTTGTATGGGGCCAGAACCCGGGCACCAACCACCCGCGGATGCTCGAACCTTTGCGCGAAGCCGTGAAACGCGGCGCTCAAGTGGTCTGCATCAACCCGTTGAAAGAGCGGGGACTGGAGCGCTTCCAGCACCCGCAGCACCCGATCGAAATGCTCACCAACGGCGACAAGCCGACCAACACCGCCTACTTCCGCCCGGCGCTGGGCGGCGACATGGCGATCCTGCGTGGCATGGCCAAATTCCTGCTGCAATGGGAGCGCGACGCCCAGAAGGCTGGCGAACCCGCAGTGTTTGATCACGACTTCCTCAATGAACACAGCGTCAACGTGCTGGAATACCTCGGTGTCATCGACGACACATCCTGGGCGCAAGTCGTCGAGCAGTCCGGCCTGACACTGGTGGAGATCGAGCAAGTCGCTCGCATGTATGCCAAGGGCAAGAACGTGATCATGTGCTGGGCCATGGGCATCACCCAGCATCGCCATTCGGTGGCGACCATCCAGGAAATTGCCAACCTGATGCTGCTGCGCGGCAACATCGGCCGGCCGGGCGCCGGACTGTGCCCGGTGCGCGGCCACAGTAACGTGCAGGGCGACCGGACCATGGGCATCAATGAATGCCCGCCGGTGGCGTTCCTCGACTCGCTGGAGCGTCGCTTCCAGTTCAAGGTGCCGCGGGAAAACGGCCACAACGTGGTCGAGGCGATCCACGCCATGGCCGATGGCCGTGCGAAAGTGTTCATCGGCCTGGGCGGCAACTTCGCCCAAGCCACCCCGGACAGCACCCGCACCTTCCAGGCTCTGTCCAATTGCGACCTGACCGTGCAGATCAGCACCAAGCTCAATCGTAGCCATCTGGCTCATGGTAAAGACGCGCTGATCCTGCCGTGCCTGGGCCGCACCGACATCGACATCCAGACCGAAGGCCCGCAAGCGGTGACCGTGGAAGACTCGTTCAGCATGGTCCACTCTTCAAACGGTCAGTTGCAGCCGCTGTCGAACCAGATGCGCTCGGAGCCGGCGATCATCGCCGGTATCGCAGCCGCGACCCTGGGCAGCAAACCGGTGGACTGGCACTGGCTCGTGGCCGATTACAGCCGTATCCGCGACCTGATCGCCGACACCATTCCAGGCTTTCGCGATTTCAACGAGAAGATCCGCACTCCAGGCGGTTTCTACCTGGGCAACAGCGCCGCTGCCCGTCGCTGGAATACGCCATCCGGGCGGGCGAATTTCCGCCCGAACATCCTGCCCAGGGATCTGGTGCACGAACGCACTCGAGCCACTGGGGTGTTGCCGGACCTGATCATGCAGTCAATGCGTTCCCACGATCAGTACAACACCACCATTTATGGCCTCAACGACCGTTATCGCGGAGTGAAAGGTCAACGGGACGTCTTGTTTGTGAACGAGGCCGACATCATCCGCCTGGGGTTCAAACCAGGGCAGAAGGCGGACATTGTTTCGATCTGGGATGATGGCCGCGAGCGCCGGGTGAAAGGCTTTACACTGCTGGCGTTTGATATCCCTGCCGGGCAAGCAGCGGCTTATTATCCGGAAGTCAATCCGCTGGTACCGCTGGAAAGCGTCGGGGATGGCAGCCATACGCCGACGTCGAAGTTTGTGGCAATCCGGTTGGAAGCGGCGAGTGAGACTGGGCTCATCATGGCCAGGTCGGCTTAACGCGGCGTCTGAGCCGGCCTATTCGCGAGCAAGCTCGCTCCCACAGTTGACCGAGTTCATCCAGAAGGAACGCGATCGAAATGTGGGAGCGAGCTTGCTCGCGAAAGCGGTCGAACATTCACTGGATCTTCCGGATCAATTACTTTCCAATCGCCCACAAAAAAGGCCGTATTTTCACAAAAACGGCCATTCCGAAGTAACTAAAGACCGGCGAAAATCAGTTAAGTTCCGCCTAAAAAACAGTAACTTATAGAATTGTGTTGAAGTCGTGTTACTCGTCGGATTTCGATTGTAACAACCATGACACAGCCTCAGGATCGCGCCGTCATCCCCTTGAGGTTTCTCTATGAAGTTCTCCTCGATTCTCTTGTTGTCCCTTGGCCTGGTCAGTGGCTTCGCTTCTGCCGGCGGCACCACCGAAGCAGGTGTGGGCGGCGCATTGGGCGGGGTTCTGGGCTCGGTCGTCGGTCAGTCGTTAGGCGGCAGTACAGGTTCCACCATTGGCGCGGCCCTGGGCGGCGCGGGTGGTAGCGCAGTTGGCGCAGACAAACGCAGCCGTGGCGAAGCCGCCATTGGCGGTGCGTTGGGCGCAGCAGGCGGTAACGTGGTCGGCCGCAGCATGGGCGGCACCACCGGCAGCCTGATCGGCTCCGCAGCAGGTGGCGGCGCCGGTGGCGCGCTGGGTAACTACATGGGCAACAAGAGCGATGACGACGATGATGATCGTCGCAGCCGTGGTGATCGTCGCTACCGTGGCGACAACCATGATCGTGGTAACCACTACGGCCATCGCAAGCATCATCACAAGAAGTACCGCCGTCACTGAGGCCTGCATGGCTTCAGACAGGCAGATAAAAAATCGCAGCCCGAGGGCTGCGATTTTTTTGCCCGTCAAACCACCAACTGCTCCAGCGACCCGCGCAACGCGGCAGGGATCGCCACCGGCAGATTCGATGCCCGATCCACGAACACATGAACAAAACGCCCCGCCGCACACGCCTCCGCCTCCCCGGCCTTGAACACCGCCAGCTCATACTGAACCGAACTGTTGCCCAGCTTGCCCACGCGCAAACCGACCTCGATCCGGTCAGGAAAGGCGATGGAGGCAAAGTAATCGCAAGCCGAACTCACGACAAAACCCACGACTTCACCGTCATGGATATCCAGGCCGCCGACTTCGATCAGATAGGTATTCACCGCCGTGTCGAAGAAACTGTAGTAGGTGACGTTGTTGATGTGGCCATAGGCATCGTTGTCATGCCAGCGCGTGGTGATGGGTTGGAAGTGGAGATAGTCGGTGCGTTGGGGCATCGGGGTGGACATCTATGTCGGTTCCTGGAGTTGGATGGCGAGTTTAAGGCGAAAACAGGTCAGAAGTGCATCTCGGCCCATTCCCGCACTTGGCCATAGGGATAATCCTCCAGCGCCGCAAACCCCGAAATCGACCGCGCCTTGAGCTTGGTAAACAGCGGTACGCTGATCCCGCACAAAAACCGCGTCACACGCTCGGCCGATGGCACGCTGGCGGTGTGCTGCTCATGCCTGAGGATAAAATTGCCGCACAACGCTTCGAAGTTTTTATCCACAAGCGCCGGCAGCTCGGGTGGTGCCGGCAGTCGCGCCACCTGCCCGTGACACACCGAACAATGTCCGCATTGGCGCGGCGCATTCTCGTCACCGAAGTACGCCGCCAGGCGATAACCCAGGCAATGGTCGGTGGCGAACAGCTCGAGCATGGCGTGAATCCGCGCGATTTCCGTGCGTTCATGCTGGGTGAAACACGCGTGCAGCTCGGCGCTCAGGGCTTCGCTGTCGAAATCCGTTTGCAGCAGGCTGTAGACATCGGTCATCTGCTTGCTTTCAAGCTCGACCCAACCCTTCTCCTGGAAATAATCCAGCGCCTTGACCACTCGATTGCGCTCGGCTTGATACTGCTGGTACAGCGCATCGAAATTCACCGTGGCCCAGCTCCGCGCACGGGTGGAGGTCTGGATGATCGCCGCGACGAAGTCCCTGCGCTCACCCTCGAAACGCGCCAGCAAAAACTCGGGCTCCTGCAGATACTTGAAGCGGTATTCGGCGTAATAGGCATAACGCGGTGCGATGATCCCGCGCAGCTCCAGCTGCACCAGCAAGGTCTTGAGCGGCAACTGGCGAATGTTGCTCTGATCCGCCAACGGCCCCAGCAGAAACTCCCACTGCCCCTCGGGCGCGGCGGCTTGCAACTCATCCAGCACGCAACGGATGCCGTCCAGTTCCGGCGTGTCGCCGTAGACGAAGTTTTCCAGCACATTGAGGCTGTCGCGGTTGGCCAATACCAGGCAGTCGGACGGCTGTCCGTCACGCCCGGCGCGGCCGATTTCCTGGCTGTAGTTTTCGATGGATTTGGGCAGGTCGAAATGCACCACGTTGCGGATGTCACTCTTGTCGATGCCCATGCCGAAGGCGATGGTGGCGACGATGCAATTGGACTGTCCGCCCATGAATCGCTTCTGTATCGCTTCCCGCTGCTCATGTGGCAGGCCGGCGTGGTAGGCCTCGGCCTGAATGCCGTTGCGGCCCAGGTGTTCGGCGATGTGCTCGGCGGTTTTCTGCAGGGTGACATAGACGATGCTCGGCTGGCCGGGACGCTGGCTCATCCACTCGACGAGACGCCGGCGTTTGTCCTGCCCGCGCACCGGCTCCACCAATAGATTGAGGTTGGGCCGATAGAAGCCGGTGGTCACCACATCGTCCGGGGCGATGGCGAATTTGGCTTCCATATCGGCGATCACCCTGGGCGTCGCCGTGGCGGTCAGCAGCAGTGCCTGAGGGATGTTGAACTGGCGCTGGTAGTCGGGGAGCTTGAGATAGTCGGGGCGGAAGTTGTGGCCCCACTCGGAAATACAGTGGGCCTCGTCCACCACCAGCAGCGAGATCGGCACCTGCTGCAGGAAATTGCGGAAACGTTCGTTTTTCAGGCGCTCCACGGAAATCATCAAAATCTTCAGCTCGCCGGACTTCGCCCGGGCCATCACATCGTTGGCATCCTCGCGGCTCTGGGCCGAATCGATACTGCCCGCCGCAATGCCGTGGCGTTGCAGGAAGGCCAATTGATCCTGCATCAGCGCCAGCAACGGCGAGACCACCAACGTCAGGTGCGGCAGCAACAAGGCTGGCAATTGGTAGCAAAGCGACTTGCCGGAGCCCGTCGGAAAAATCGCCGCCGCCGAGCGCCCGGCCAACACCGCGCTGACCGCCGCTTCCTGGCCGGGCCGAAACTGTGGATAACCGAAAACCTGTTCCAGGGTGTTGTGCATAAGCTGTCACTCCGTTGACTGCGGCGATGCCAAAAGCCTAGCCGGCGATCGCTGCGAGTCGAGAAAAGGTCTGGGGCAAAAACGATACGGGATGATACAGCGTCCATTGGGTCAACCTTCGCCATAGGTCGAAACAATCGGGGCACTTTGCCTCCATCCCGTGCGCCCAATTCCACCGGTAAGGTTCACCTTCGAATAAACCACTCTGCGCGACACTTCATCACGGCAGGACATCCGATGCGCGCGGATATTCCTCAAGGAACGACCATGCTTCAACCCTCCGCTTTTTCACTCGCCCCTGCGCTGGCGCTGCCATTGCTGTTAAGTGGCTGCCTCGCAACCCCTGTGCAACCCGTCACCGATCCGACCCGGTTCGAAACACCGGAGTATCGAGCCCAGAAGGGCCTGGCAGTCATTCACGCTTCAACCCTGTATGCCCGCGGCGGTACCGGCCAGGGCGTGGCCGTAGCTTTGGTCGACTCAGGCCTGAACAGCAGCCTGCCGGCCTTTCAGGGAAGACTCCGTGATCCGGGCTTCGATTATGTCGAGAACAAGGTCGGCACCCTCGACCGGATCGGTCACGGCACCCAGATGGCCGGCATTCTCGCGGCCAACAAGGATGACCATGGCATGCACGGTGTTGCGTTCAACGCACAACTGATCCCCTTTCGTTTCGGCGACGACAACGAGCCATTTTTCTTTGACAGTGAGATTGCACAATCCTGGCAAGCCGGTTTCGACAAGGGCGCGCGCATTCTCAACAACTCGTGGGCCAATGCCATCCCGGCGACCGAGATCAACGAGGCACGCTACAACCAGGTCATGCCGGAGTCGTTGGTGACCGCGCGAAAACTGGTCCGGGAAGGCGCGGTATTTGTGTTCCCGACCGGAAATGAACTGAAACGTGAACCGCTGGCCGAACCCGGCTTGCCACTCGCCCTGCCCGAACTGGAACAGGGCTGGATCGCCGTGGTGGCATTGAAAAGCGACGGCAGCGGCATCAATGCCAAGTCCAACTACTGCGGCGTGGCGGCAGCCTGGTGCATCGCCGTACCGGGTGGCGATTCCGGCGCAGGGCAAGGCCTGCTGACCACCGGCAAGGATGGGGAATACGTACAGACCGCAGGCACCTCACCTGCTGCCGCGCTGGTCAGCGGTGCCCTGGCGGCCTTGCACAGCCGCTATCCCGAGCTTACCGCGCAGCAAGTGCGCGAACGCCTGCTGGCAACGGCGAACCGGACTGGCATCTATGCCAACAGTGAAGCGTACGGTAGAGGTTTGATGGACCTTGAAGCGGCCTCGCGCCAGCCTCCGGCCAGCCATCACGACCAGACACTTTAGAAAAGTCTTACACATTCTGGCGCGCATCGTACCGAGGGGTGTCGCGCTCCGCCTGACAAACCCGTGGGATTTTTTACCTCCAGGGAATCTGCTGTAAAAAACCGCGCAAACCTGTAGGTCGAATCCCAAGGGCTGGAAAACCCCTACAAAACCTGTCCATCGCGGCCGTCTTGTCCTGTGGCGCGTCCCCCTTCTATAGTTTCCGGCGAGGCTGAAACAGTGTGTCGGCCTGCCGGCGAGACTGCCCGACTTCCCACAGGACTGACCTCGATGAACAACACCGATCCGCTCAAAGACCGCTACCGCCCGCTCAGAACAAGCTACAGCGACACCCCCGTGCTGGTCATCGACACCGAAGCCGATCCTCACGAAATCCTCGACGCCGCCCGCCAACGCATCCGCGCCGCCAGCGACCTGCTCGAAACACTGTATTGCCTGTGTTTCAAACAGGCGGACGCGAGCGACATTCCCAACATCGTCAGCGCGCTGTACCTGCTGACCCAGGACGGCCACGAACTGCTCGAGGTGGCCCGACAGCGATTACCCAAAACCACCGCAGGCTGATACCTACCACGATCTCCTGTAGGAGCGAGGCTTGCCCGCGAAGAACGATAACGCGGTGCGCCTGATCTCAATCGCAAAAAATATCGCGCTGAATAAACCTGTAGGCATCGCCCCACGAAATCTTCATCTGGGTCCTACAACTGAAAGTACCTCGTCCTCTATCGCAGCCGGGGAGCTCGCTTTTATAGTCGAACAGTCGCTGCCAAATCAGCGACTCGAGTTTGGTCACTCGAAAAAGAGACGCACATTTTTTCAATTAGATAGAGGTGTCCCTCAGTGACCACATTAAACCCGTTCGTAAACCGATACCGCCCACTCCAAACCAACCTCACCGATTCCCCGCCCCTGATCATCGACACACAAGCCAACCCCCATGACATCCTGGAAGCCGCCCTCCAGTGCATCCGAGCCTCCAGCGAATTGCTCCGAACCCTGCACTGCCAATGCTTCGAGCAAGGCGACGTCGAAGACATTCCCCACATCACCCACGCGCTCTACCTCCTGACCCAGGACGGCTGTGACCTGCTCAAAGTCGCCCAGCAACGCATGCTGAACTGGAAAGCCCCGGCCTGAAATTGAGTGAAAAAGTCGTTCTCACGTTCTGCGTGAGAACGATCAAACAGCGTAGAAAGCTGGCATCAAACAGCGGAGATAACCATGAGCATGTTTTTTGATGAGCTGATGGAAAGTGTGCAACAAATGGACGAGATCGTTCGGGGCGAGCGCTGGCCTTCTCGCAAAACATCAAAAATATCGGTCTATCGACCAGATCGTTTGAGCTACACTTACTCATTGCACCAAGAGGCAGATGTCATGAGTGAACTGACTTTTCAGCAAAAACAGGATTATTACGACAGGGTGCGCCGTTCAAATTACTTGGCGAGCTTGCGCCTTGAAGGCTTCGAAACTTCTCGTGCCGATGCTGATAAGCCGCTCCCTACGCGAGAGTCGGTACTCAATAAATATCGTCAGAATCCACGTTAATGGTGGACAAATACGGGGTCGGTCAAGACCCCTATTGCTACCCTGAAAGTGACGTTTTGCGTAATCTGCTCAACATTCATGATGAAGAGCAACTACAAAAAGCGGAACGAGAACTCTCAGAAATCGCCGTCAGCAAATTCCGTCTCATCCCCCCTCCGTTCGACCTCAGCGTTTTTCAACATATTCATAAATCCTTGTTTTCCGATGTCTACGAATGGGCGGGACTGCTAAGGACAGTGAATATTCGGAAAGGAGACACGCTTTTCTGCACAGCAGAACGAATCGCTCCGGAAGCCCAGAAAATTTTTCGCTTCATGGAAAGTGCTGCTTGGTTCGTAGGCGTCAGTAAGGCGGAGCTCGTTGCTAATATTGCGGAAACCTACGGTGACCTAAATGTAATTCACCCTTTTCGCGAAGGTAACGGTCGAGCTCAGCGAATCTTGTTTGAGCAGATCATCATCAATGCAGGGTTTGCTGTGGACTGGTGGCTGATCAAAGACACTGCATGGGTTCCGGCGAATATCGATGCGGTAACCTGTGATTATCGTGGTCTCGAAGCTATCTTCGAGCATTGCATTGGTGACCAGTTGGATACGCCACCACCAATGAGTTGACCGCTGCTCTCTGTGTTTCGGATACCCCCAATGAACCTCGCCCCCAATTTCCCCAACGACCACACCATGCATCTGCTAATGCAGTTGCTGCACGAAGAACTCGGCCTGCCTGAACGCAAAACCATCAGCGTCACCACCTCGATCAACTTCGATCTGGGTTGCGACGACGCTGATGCACGACACCTGATGGAAGCGCTCGAAGAACAATTCGCAATCGACTTCATCGACTACGACGGCTATCGCTACTTCCAGCCTGAAGGAATTGATGTGTTCCTTAAACGCAGGGCCAAGGGTCGCGGCGAAAAAGTCCCACTGACCATCGGCATGCTCTACAGAGCGATCAAGGTGCAACGGTGGGAAACACGGGCCTTGGAAAGCATCTGGCCGAACACACAAGTGCCATTATTCTGGCTGTTCAGGCTTCAAAATGAAGGAATAATGGTACATGGCTAAGAAAACAGCGCCGCTCTTGCCAGCAGCATCCAAGCTGCTCTCTGAGTTTGGCGAGCGACTCAAACTCGCTCGGCTGCGCCGTAAACTGACAGCCAAGCGGGTTGCCGAAAGGGCTGGCATGTCACTGACAACACTGCGCTCTCTAGAGTCAGGCGGGTCAGGTGTGACAGTGGGAGCTTATGTGTCAGTGATGCAGGTGCTGGGCTTGGAAAAAGACTTGAGCAAGCTCGCCGCGGTGGATGAGTTGGGGCGTCACCTGCAAGACGCCCAATTAACCTCAAAAGCAAACCTCGCAGCCAGTAAACGCCAACGAGCACGTAGCGTTACTCCAGTGAAGGTATCGTCACCTGTTCGCGACAGGGAAACGGGAGCATTTGAAAGCCCCACCTCCAAATCGGACATTACTGCTGATTTCCCTTGGAACACTCACTCTTTATCCAATTTGTTAACCAAGAAAAACACTAAACCTAATACGGGCAATCAATGACACTGATCTCCTGTATGCCCTTCTAGCACCCACAAAAAAGCCGCCTTAAAGGCGGCTTTTTCATTACATCAAACCAACCCTTACAACTTCGGCCCAGCAGCCTTGATTGCGTCGCTCACGTCGAACTTCTTGAAGTTCTCAACGAACAACCCAGCCAATGCCTTGGCGGCTTCATCGTAAGCAGCCTTGTCGGCCCAGGTGTTACGTGGGTTCAACAGGCCAGTCTCAACGCCCGGTACGGCCAGTGGCACGTCGAGGTTGATGGTGTCGAGGTGTTCGGTTTCGGCACCGATCAACGCGCCGCTCTGGATCGCTGCGATCACGCCGCGAGTGGTCGGGATGTTGAAGCGTTTGCCGACGCCGTAGCCGCCGCCGGTCCAGCCGGTGTTGACCAGGTAGACCTTGGAGCCGAAGCCGCGGATGCGCTTGATCAGCAGCTCTGCGTATTCGCCGGCCGGACGCGGGAAGAACGGTGCGCCGAAGCAGGTGGAGAAGGTCGACTTGATGCCGCTGCCGGAACCCATTTCGGTCGAGCCCACCAGCGCGGTGTAGCCGGACAGGAAGTGGTAGGCCGCTTGTTCTTCGCTGAGGATCGAGACTGGCGGCAGGACGCCGGTCAGGTCGCAGGTCAGGAAGATCACAGCGTTTGGCTCGCCACCGAGGTTTTTCTCGGAACGCTTGGCAACATGCTCCAGCGGGTAGGCGGCGCGGCTGTTCTGGGTCAGGCTGACATCAGCGTAATCGGCGTGCTTGGCGTCATCGATAACGACGTTTTCCAGGACTGCGCCGTGCTTGATGGCTTTCCAGATGACCGGCTCGTTCTTCTCGGACAGGTCGATGCACTTGGCGTAGCAGCCGCCTTCGATGTTGAAGACAACGCCTTCACCCCAGCCGTGCTCGTCGTCACCGATCAGGTAACGGCTTTCATCGGCGGACAGGGTGGTCTTGCCGGTGCCGGACAGACCGAAGAACAGCGTCACGTCGCCCGCTTCGCCGATGTTGGCGGCGCAGTGCATCGGCAGCACGTCGGCGGCCGGCAGCAGGAAGTTCTGCACCGAGAACATGGCTTTCTTCATTTCACCGGCGTAACGCATGCCGGCGATCAGCACTTTCTTCTGTGCGAAGTTGAGGATCACGCAACCGTCGGAGTTGGTGCCGTCACGTTCTGGAACGCATTCGAAGTTGGCAACGTTGAGCACCTGCCACTCGTCACGGCCAGCCGGGTTGTACTGGGCCGGATTGATGAACAGGCAACGACCGAACAGGTTCTGCCAGGCAGTCTGGGTGGTCATCTTCACGGCCAGGTAGTGATCTTCCGACGCACCTACATGCACATGGGAAACGAAATGCTCTTGCGCGTTGTTGAATGCCTCGACGCGAGCCCACAGGGCATCGAACTTGTCGGCCGGGAACTTGCGGTTGATCGGGCCCCAGGCGATGGCGTCCTGGGTGGTCGGTTCTTCAACGATGAAACGATCGACTGGCGAGCGGCCGGTACGGTGACCGGTGCGAACAACCAGCGCGCCGGTATCGGCAAGCTCGCCTTCACCGCGATTGAGGGCTTCTTTAACCAGATCATCAACACTCAGATCGGTGTACACGGCGTTATTGGCTTGCGTCATGAGGTTCCCCGTCGGCCATTGGCCGAGTGTGCTCCAAACGTTTTGTAGTAGAAAGTCGTGCACTACTACCGCGAAAAAAGTGGGCCGGATTATGCCAGAAAAGCCCAAAAATAGTAGGGCCCTCCCGTCGTTACGGCGTAAATCCGGCACTAACCAGTGAATTTACCTGCGCTGAACCGTTTTAGTGACGGGTATCTGACGGCGTCTCGACGCCCGCACCGGCGAATAATTGAACGATATCGGCGGCGTCGAACAGGTAGCGCTCGTTGCAGAACTGGCAGTCGATCTCGATGTTGCCACCGTGTTCGATGACCAGTGCCTGCGCATCTTCAAGTCCCAAACTGACCAGAGCATTGGCAGATCGTTCGCGCGAGCAGCTGCAACGGAAGCGCAGTTTTTGCACATCGAACAGACGGACTTGCTCTTCGTGGTAGAGGCGATGAAGTACGGTTTCGTTGTCTAGACCAAGCAATTCATCGGCGGTCAGGGTGCTGGCCAGCGCGGTGATGTGCTGCCAGCTGGCGGCGCGTTCTTCTGCATCTTTCAGACGGTCGGCGGGTAATTGCTGCAGCAACAGGCCGCGGGCACGACGGCCATCGGCGTACAGCCAGAAACGCGTATTCACCTGCTGCGACATGACGAAATAGTTGGTGAAACAATCCGACAGGGTTTCACCGTCAAGATCGACGATGCCCTGGTAGCGCTGGCCCTGGGCCGGATCGACGGTCAGTGCCAATACGCCGTTGGGCATCAGGTCGGCGAGGGTCGCATCAGGTGCAATCCTGTCGGCCTCATAACGGGCCAGCCCGCGGATCTCACGTTCGCTGGAACATTCGATCATCAGCAGCGGCACCGGGCCATCGGAGCGGGCCTGAAGAATCAGCAAGCCATCGAACTTCAAGGTGCCGACCAGCAACGACGCTGCCGCCATCAGTTCGCCAAGCAGTTGTGCCACCGGCTCCGGATAGGGATGTTTGGCAAGAGCTTCGGCATAGCTTCGCTCCAACGTAACCAGCTCGCCGCGGGTGTCGCTGTCATCGAAGATGAAGCGTTGGGTGTAGTCGGTATCCGTCAGGTCGGTCATAGGTCTGGGTATCTGAAGTAATGGCAATAGGGTTACAAGCGTTGAATTGCTTCTGTCGCACCGATGTGGTGCGCAACGTTCAACCAAGGGAGGCATTTTATGGACAATCCGGCGTTTGTTCCAAGCAAGGTGAAACCCGCGCCGGTCAGCTTCGTGCAATTTCGCCCGGACGACATAGGTTCAACAGCTCTACTCGTCATTGCTACTGCCACGAAACTTGAACAAATCCCGTCGCTGTTTCTTGCTGGGCTTGCCATCGGTGCTCACGCCCAGCGCCCCGGCCTTGCGCATGGCCGCCGCCGCTTCGCGTTTGGCGACGCTGCCTTCGGTTTCGGCATAGAGCGCCTGAGCCTGCGGCGCGCCACGGCGCACAATGGATAACGCCTGGACCACCACCGTGCGTTCCTCGAAACCTTGGCGAATCTGAAACTCGTCGCCGATCCTCGGTTCCTTGCCCGGTTTGCAGCGCTCGCCCCGGCAATGCACCTTGCCGCCTTCTATCGCCGCCTTGGCCAAGGCACGTGTTTTATAAAAACGCGCGGCCCACAACCACTTATCGAGACGGACCTTGTCGTCCTCTTCCTGTTTTTGTGTCACTTGAATTCCTCTTTCAGCCCATAGTCGGAACTGTACTACCGTTTCTGTCGGGCGCAAGAACCCGGCCCTCCAGATAGAATGTGATCAAGGCCGGTTCACCGGCATGGAGTGATCGAGTGACTATATTTCCGACTTCATTGACTTCGCCCAAGGTCGATTGCCAGGGTTGCCAACAGAGCAAGCCACTGGGCTTCGACTTTGCCTTCGCCTATCAACCGATCGTCGATCTGCGCGACCAGTCCATTTTCGCCCATGAAGCATTGGTACGAGGCGTTGCCGGAGAGGGTGCGCTGTCGGTGCTCGACCGGATCACCGACGACAACCGCTACCGTTTCGACCAGCTCTGCCGGACCCGGGCCATTGAAGGCGCGGCAAATTTAAATATGCAGACACACTTGTCGATCAACTTCATGCCTAACGCCGTTTACCGTCCGGAGCTGTGTATTCGCAGCACCCTGGAGGCGGCAAAAAAACACGATTTCCCCATCGAGCGGCTGATTTTCGAAACCCTGGAAAGCCAGCACGTAGATAACTATCGCCATTTGACTAATATTCTGCGTGAATACCGCGAATTCGGCTTCAAGACCGCCATCGACGATTTCGGCGCGGGCTACTCGGGGCTCAATCTGCTGGCTGATTTCCAACCGGACCTGATCAAACTCGACATGGCACTGATCCGCGATGTCGACCGCGATCGTGTTCGTCAGGCTATCGTTCGAGGGATTGTCACAATCTGTGCGGAGTTGGACGTTACAGTCATTGCCGAAGGCATTGAAAGCGCTGGAGAACGGGATTTCCTGGCGGACTGTGGAATATTTCTGATGCAGGGTTACTGGTTCGCCAGGCCCGCATTCAAAGCGTTGGCCCAGGTCTCACCTGGCGCCTGGACGCGTTAATCGCCGGTTTTTTCCTATTGAAGACATTTGACCATTTGACCGTTGTCGGTCTGCGCGAGTGGGTGGCGCTCCCGGATTTGGGAGTCGCAGGCCTGCGGGCAAAAATCGACACCGGCGCCAGCACCTCCAGTCTGCACGCCACCGACATCGAGCCATTCGAGCGCGAGGGCGAACAGTGGGTGCGCTTTACTGCGCACCTGGGCACGGTGGTGCAACTGCGCCACCGGCGCTGCGAAGCACCGCTGGTGACGCGCAAAACCATCAAAAGCTCCAACGGCCACGCGCAGATGCGCTACGTGGTCAGCACTACACTGGCCCTCGGTGATCGGGTCTGGCGGGTCGAGTTCACGCTCGCCTGCCGCAAGTCCATGCGGTATCGCCTGTTACTCGGTTCCAAAGCCCTGATCGACGGCCAGCTGGTGGTCAATCCGGGCATTAAATACGTACAAGACAAGCCGGTGTTCCCGGTATCTACCTCCTCCACAGGTGTTGCATGAAGATCGCTGTGCTGTCGCGAAACCCGCGTCTGTATTCCACTCGTCGTCTGGTTGAAGCCGGGACTGAGCGTGGCCATGAAATGGTGGTGATCGACACCTTGCGCGCCTACATGAACATTGCCAGCCACAAGCCGCAGATCCACTACCGCGGCAAGCCGCTGGAAGGTTTCGACGCGGTGATTCCACGGATCGGTGCGTCGGTGACGTTTTATGGCTGCGCGGTGTTGCGCCAGTTCGAAATGATGGGCGTGTTTCCGCTCAACGAATCGGTGGCCATCGCCCGCTCGCGGGACAAACTGCGTTCGCTGCAATTGCTGTCGCGCCGCGGGATCGGTTTGCCGGTCACCGGTTTTGCCCACTCCCCGGATGACATTCCCGATTTGATCGCGATGGTCAACGGCGCGCCGCTGGTGATCAAGGTGCTGGAAGGTACCCAGGGTATCGGCGTGGTGCTGTGTGAAACTGCGACCGCGGCGGAGTCGGTGATCGAGGCGTTCATGGGCCTCAAGCAGAACATCATGGTTCAGGAATACATCAAGGAAGCCGGCGGTGCGGACATTCGCTGCTTCGTGGTCGGCGACAAGGTGATTGCGGCGATGAAACGCCAGGCCAAGCCCGGGGAGTTTCGCTCCAACCTGCACCGGGGCGGCAGCGCCAGCCTGATCAAGATCACGCCGGAAGAGCGCATGACGGCATTGCGGGCGGCAAAGGTGATGGGGTTGGCCGTGGCCGGCGTGGATATCCTGCGTTCCAATCATGGTCCGCTGGTGATGGAAGTGAACTCGTCGCCGGGGCTGGAGGGGATTGAAACCACCACCAGCAAGAATGTCGCGGGGATCATCATCGAGCATCTGGAGAAGAATGGTGGGCCGAATATGACGCGCACCAAAGGCAAAGGATAAAGGCAGCTTTAAGTGGCAAGCTTCAAGCTGCAAGGGAAAAGCGACGGCGGTCTAACGCTGGACCTGCTTTTCGCTTGAGGCTTGAGGCTTGTAGCTGTCGTCAGACCGCATCCCGCGGCAACATCAACCCCAACGGCAACCGCACCCGCGCTTCCAGCCCGCCACCGGACCGGTTGCGCAGTTCGACATTGCCGCCATGCATCGAAGCAATCCGCTTCACGATTGCCAATCCCAACCCGGTCCCCTTCCCGCCCCGGGCACGATCACCGCGGGTGAACGGATTGAAGATCGCTTCCAGCTCCGACGGATCAATCCCCGCTCCCCGGTCCATGACACTCAGCACCACATAGGGTGCGCTGACATCCCCGGACACATAAGCCGCCACTTCGACCCCGCTGCCAGCGTGATGCAGCGCGTTGCCTATCAGGTTATTCAGCAGCCGCTTCATCGACACCCGACGCAAGGGAAAGGGTTGAATCGGCTCCAGGCGTAGCTGGACTTTTTCTTCATTCTGGTTGTACGGCGCGGCAACTTCGCGCACCAGGTCAGTCAAGTCCACCTCTTCCACCGACTCGTCACGGCCATCGCGGATGAAGGCCAGGAACTGGTCGAGAATCGCGTCCATGTCTTCAATATCGCGCACCATGTCGTCCGTGAGGTCGCTATGGTCGCCCATCAACTCCAGGGACAGCCGCAAACGGGTCAGCGGTGTGCGCAGGTCGTGGGACACCCCGGCCAGCATCAATTCGCGCTCGCGCCCAGCCTGTTCGACGTCTTCGGCCATCTGGTTGAAGGCACGGTACACCTCGGTCATTTCACTGGGCGTGTCGCTGATCGGCAGGCGCACGCTGCGACCCTGGCCGAGTTGCCGAGCGGCATAGACCAGACGTTTCAAGGGTTGGTTTAGCTGGCTGACGAAGATCCACGCCGAGGCGGTGGACAGCAGGCCGATGGCGAGGAACCAGCCGAGGACATTCCAGATTTTCTGGCCCCGCAACGGATGCGGGTAAAGCGGCACTTTCAGCCAGCCATCGCCCAGGCTGGGAGCCCGAACCCACAGCGCCGGCGGCGAGTGCATGCGTAATCGCACTTCGGTATCGGCTCCCAGTTCGGCCTGCATCTGTCGCTGGTAGATCTCGCTGTACGGCCAGTGCTGTTCACCTTCCGGCACACCGGCACCCACCACCCTGATCAGGGTGGCGGCATCGGCGATCTTCTCGCGGTTTTCTTCATCCGCTGCCCAGTAGGCGCGAAGCGTCAGGGCGACGCCGTGGCTGTATTGGCGGTCCACCAGCACGTCCTCGTTCATCAACAGATAAACCAGGGTCAGCGCCTTGGAAAACAGGACGACAATCAGTACCAGCCACAGGGTGCGGGCGAAGAAGCTTTGGGGGAACCAGACCGGGGTTTTCATGAATAACCGTTAACACTTGCAGGAGCGAGCGATGCTCGCACATTGCGGTTGGCGAGTCTGCGGACAAATCATCCGCAAGACCCGCTCCTACAAATTTCCGATCACTTGGTGGCAGCGCCATCCGGAACGAACACGTAACCCACGCCCCATACCGTCTGGATGTAGCGTGGCTTGGATGGATCAGGTTCGATCATCCGGCGCAGACGGGAAATCTGCACGTCGATGGAACGCTCCAGCGCATCCCACTCGCGACCACGGGCCAGATTCATCAGTTTATCGCGGGTCAGTGGCTGGCGCGCGTTCATCACCAGTGCCTTGAGCACTGCGAACTCCCCGGTGGTGAGCATGTGCACTTCGTCGCCGCGCTTGAGTTCGCGGGTAGCCAGGGACAGCTCGTAGTCACCAAAGGTCACGCTTTCGTCTTCGCTGCCCGGCGCGCCTGGCACCGGTGCTGCCTGACGGCGCAGGACCGCTTTGACCCGAGCCATCAGCTCGTCCGGGTTGAATGGTTTGGCCAGGTAATCGTCGGCGCCCAGCTCGAGGCCCTTGATGCGGCTCAGCTCATCGCCCTTGGCGGTGAGCATGATGATTGGAATCTGATTGTTCGCACCGCGCAGGCGGCGGCAGGCGGTCAAGCCGTCTTCGCCGGGCAACATCAGGTCGAGGACGACCAGGTTGAACACTTCACGCGCCAGCAGGCGGTCCATTTGCTCGGTGTTCGGGACGGCGCGGGCGCGGTAGCCCTTGCTGACGAAAAAGCGTTCCAGCAGGCTGCTGAGCCCAGGATCGTCGTCAACGATAAGAATTTTTTCGCCTTCAGCAATGTTTGCAGTGCTGCTCATTGGATGCTCCTTTGATCTCGGCGCGCATTATGGCGTAGCTGCCGTTATACGCACCGTGTGCATTGTTAGCAGATTTTTCCTTCTCCGCCAGGAATCCGGGCATTGTGCCTACAGCCTCTGATGCCCCCGAATGACCGAACGCTGGTTATAATGCGCGGCCTTTTGTGTCAGGCAACGTCTGATCATTACTGCGGTGGCTGCTTTTTTATTTTCACGGCATCGGCAGTAATTGTTCGATTTCACGGGTCAACGGGAAGCCTGTTGATCCAGGTAGCGGCGCAGGCCAGGCCGCTCAACCAGACTCGCCGAGCCTTTTACCCTGTGCCTGCGAGCCTGCTTTCACAATTTGTCAGGTGGTTTTATGGACAGCATCAACAGCCGCATCGCCGAGGAACTCGGTGTACGCCCACAACAGGTCGAAGCGGCCGTCGCGCTACTCGATGAAGGCTCCACGGTGCCCTTTATCGCCCGCTACCGGAAAGAAGTGACCGGCAGCCTCGATGACATCCAGCTGCGTCATCTGGAAGAGCGTCTGCGCTACCTGCGAGAACTCGACGAACGGCGTATCAGTATCCTCTCCAGCATCCAGGAGCAAGGCAAGCTGACCCCGCAGCTTGAACGCGACATCAAGCTCGCCGACACCAAGACCCGCCTCGAAGACTTGTACCTGCCGTACAAGCAAAAACGCCGCACCAAGGGCCAGATCGCCCTGGAAGCCGGCCTCGGTGAGCTGGCGGACGGCTTGTTCAACGACCCGACCCTGAGCCCTGAAACCGAAGCAGCGCGCTTCATCGACGCCGAAAAAGGCGTCGCGGACGTGAAGGCAGCCCTCGAAGGCGCCAAGTACATCCTGATGGAGCGCTTCGCCGAAAACGCCGGCCTCCTGGACAAGCTGCGCAGCTACCTCAAGCAGGAAGCCACCCTCAGTGCCCGCGTGATCGCCGGCAAGGAAGAGGCAGGCGCCAAGTTCCGCGACTACTTCGAACACGACGAACCGCTGAAAAGCATGCCATCGCACCGCGCCCTGGCGATTTTCCGTGGCCGCAACGAAGGCATCCTCAGCTCTGCGTTGAAAGTCGGCGACGAGCTGCCGGGGACCATGCACCCCTGCGAAGGCATGATCGGCCAGCAATTCGGCATCCAGAACCAGAACCGCGCCGCCGACAAATGGCTGGGTGAAGTGGTGCGCTGGACCTGGAAGGTCAAGCTCTACACCCACCTGGAAACCGACCTGCTGGGCGAACTGCGCGATGGCGCGGAAACCGAAGCGATCAACGTGTTCGCACACAACCTGCACGACTTGCTGCTGTCGGCCCCAGCCGGCCCGCGCGCCACCCTGGGCCTCGACCCGGGCCTGCGCACCGGTTGCAAGGTCGCCGTGGTCGATGCCACCGGCAAGCTGTTGGATCACGCCACGGTGTACCCGCATGTGCCGCATAACAAGTGGGACCAGACCCTCGCGATACTCGCGGCCCTGTGCGCCAAGCATGCGGTGGACCTGATCGCCATCGGCAACGGCACTGCCAGCCGCGAAACCGACAAGCTGGCGGCTGAACTGATTAAAAAATACCCAGCGATGAAGATGACCAAGGTCATGGTGTCCGAGGCCGGTGCATCGGTTTACTCGGCGTCGGAACTGGCTTCCAAGGAATTCCCGGACCTCGACGTGTCGATCCGTGGCGCGGTGTCGATCGCTCGCCGCCTCCAGGATCCGCTGGCCGAACTGGTGAAAATCGATCCGAAGTCCATCGGTGTCGGCCAGTACCAGCACGACGTATCGCAGCTGAAACTCGCGCGCGGCCTGGACGCCGTGGTCGAGGACTGCGTGAACGCCGTGGGCGTCGACGTCAACACCGCTTCCGTGGCGCTGCTGGCCCGTATCTCCGGCCTCAACGCGACATTGGCGCAGAACATCGTCAGCCATCGCGACGAGCATGGCGCATTCAAGACCCGTGCGGCATTGAAGAAAGTCGCGCGCCTGGGCGAAAAAACCTTCGAACAGGCCGCCGGCTTCCTGCGCGTGATGAACGGCGACAACCCGCTGGATTCGTCTGCGGTTCACCCTGAAGCCTATCCGCTGGTTCAGCGCATCGCCGCCGAGACCGACCGCGACATCCGTTCGCTGATCGGCGACGCCACGTTCCTCAAGCGTCTTGACCCGAAGAAGTACACTGACGAGACGTTCGGTCTGCCAACAGTCACCGACATTCTGCAAGAGCTGGAAAAACCGGGTCGCGACCCGCGTCCCGGGTTCAAGACCGCCGAGTTTCAGGAAGGCGTCGAAGACCTCAAGGACCTGCAACCGGGCATGATCCTCGAAGGCGTGGTGACTAACGTGACGAACTTCGGCGCATTCGTCGACATCGGCGTGCATCAGGACGGTTTGGTGCACATCTCTGCGCTTTCGGAGAAGTTCATCAAGGACCCCCGCGAAGCGGTGAAAGCCGGTGACGTGGTGAAAGTAAAGGTCATGGAAGTGGACATCCCGCGTAAACGCGTGGGCCTGTCGATGCGCATGAGCGACACCCCGGGCGAGAAAATCGACGGTGCCCGTGGCGCGCGTCCTGGTTCGGCTCCGCGCCAGTCGCAGAACAACGCACCGCGCAAGGAAACCACGGCAGCGGCTCCGGCCAACAATGCCATGGCTTCGCTGTTCGCCAACGCCAAGCAGCTGAAGAAACGCTGATGGAACTGCCTGCCGGCCTGACCGAAAGCGCGTTTTTCAAGCTGCTGGGGTGTCGCTTGCACAGCCTGGAAACCGGGGTGGCGCAAGTCGCCCTGGCGCTTGAGCCAGCGCTGCGCAATCGCGGCGGCAAGCTGCACGGCGGGGCCTTGTTCAGCCTGGTGGACATTGCCATGGGGCTGGCCTGTTCCAGCAGCCATGGCTTTGACCAGCAGAGCGTGACCATCGAATGCAAGATCAACTACATTCGCGCCGTTTCTGACGGTGCAGTGATGTGCACGGCACGGGTCATTCACCCGGGCCGCCGCACACTGGTGGTCGAAGCCGACGTGATGCAAGGCGAAAAACTTGTCGCAAAAGCACAGGGCACGTTCGCTGTCCTGTAGCTAGATGTCCTCCATTTGAGGTAATTTCAGCGCTAAGAAAACCTGTGGGAGCGAGCTTGCTCGCGATGAGGGCGTGTCAGTCAACTTCCATGTCGTCTGATACACCGCCATCGCGAGCAATCGAGCGTCGACCGGCTGCTCCCACAGGGATTGTGGCGACTTGGCTGACTGACACTGGTCTGACCGGCTCAAAAACCAGGCGAAAACGCCAGTTTCAACTTCACCCTTGTAGACCGTCTTGCCCACCCCCATATTGGGGCGACTGACGCGTGAAGGAATCCAACTTGAGCGAACTTCTCAACCGCCGCCTGGCTCTGCTCGGCGAGCGCGCTAACCTCTCTCTGCTCGAGCAGTGTCTTCACGGCATCGAACGTGAATGCCTGCGCGTGACCGGCGAAGGTCGCCTGGCGCAAACGCCGCACCCGGAAGAATTGGGTTCCGCGCTGACCAACGAACAAATCACCACCGACTATTCCGAGTCGCTGCTGGAGTTCATCACCCCGGCCCTGCCCGATCCCGCGGACACCTTGGCGAGCCTGGACAGCATTCACCGTTTTGCCTACAGCAAGCTCGGCAACGAGTACCTGTGGAGTCCATCGATGCCGTGCCCGCTGCCGGCCGAGGAAGATATCCCGATCGCCTATTACGGCACCTCCAACATCGGTCAGCTCAAGTACGTCTACCGCAAGGGCCTGGCCCTGCGCTACGGCAAGACCATGCAGTGCATCGCCGGGATCCATTACAACTTTTCCCTGCCGGAGAAGCTCTGGCCGCTGCTCAAAGCGTCTGAAGGCTTTGTCGGCACCGACCGCGACTATCAGTCGTCGGCCTATATCGCGCTGATTCGTAACTTCCGTCGCTATAGCTGGTTGCTGATGTACCTGTTCGGCGCTTCGCCAGCGCTGGACGCCGGCTTCTTGCGCGGCCGTTCGCACCAGTTGGAACAACTGGACCCGGATACCCTGTACCTGCCGTATGCCACCAGCTTGCGCATGAGCGACCTGGGCTACCAGAGCAATGCCCAGGCCGGCCTGACGCCCTGCTACAACGATCTGGCCAGCTACACCGACAGCCTGCGCAAAGCGGTGGCCACGCCCTATGCACCCTATGTCGAGATCGGCACGCACAAGGATGGTGAGTGGGTCCAGCTCAACACCAATATCCTGCAGATCGAAAACGAGTACTACTCCAACATCCGCCCCAAACGCGTGACCTACACCGGTGAACGGCCGATCCAGGCCCTGGTGGCCCGTGGCATTCAGTACGTCGAGGTGCGCTGCCTGGACATCAACCCGTTCCTGCCGATGGGCATCGACCTGCCGGAGTCGCGGTTCCTCGACGCATTCCTGCTGTACTGCGCGCTGAACGACAGCCCGCTGCTGACCAACACCTCATGCGGGAACGCGACCTCGAACTTCCTCAGCGTGGTCAAGGAGGGTCGCCGTCCGGGCCTGCAACTGCAACGCGATGGTCAGCCGGTGGATATGAAAGAGTGGGCCAGCGAGTTGCTGGAGAAGATTGCGCCGCTGGCGGCGCTGCTGGATCAGAGCCACGGCGGCGAGGCCCATAGCAAGGCCTTGGATGCGCAACTGGCCAAGGTCCGGGATCCGTCCCTGACGCCATCGGCCCAAGTGCTGGCGGCGATGGCTGAACACAAGGAAAGTTTTGCTCAGTTCTCCCTGCGTCAGAGCCAGGTGCATGCGGAATATTTCCGCAGCGAGCCGTTGAGCAGCGAAGACCAGGCGAAGTTTGAAGAGCGGGCGCGTTCGTCTCTGGCGCAGCAGGTGGAGCTGGAGCAGAACGAAGTCGGCGATTTCGATGTGTTTGTCGGGTCGTATCAGGCCAGTATTTTAGCCATCAGCAACTAATCTCCGAAGGTCCTGCGGACCTCTTCGCCAGCAAGCCGGCTCCTACAGATCCGGGATCCCGCAACAATCGCGGCCCCACACAACCCCCTGTAGGAGCTGGCTTGCCAGCGAAGGCGGCCTGGAATTCACCGCAAGCCTGAAGGCGCCTTCGCCAGCAAGCCGGCTCCTACAGGGAACCGCGCGGTAGTGGCTCTTAGAATTTTCCGCTCATAAGCTCATTCGAAAAAGTTATTTATTTTCGAGTTCTTAGATCATTTAGTCTCCTTTCACGCCGACACTCGGTCGCCTGACAAGGAGCTTCTCAATGAAACTGAATTTCCCCTTTCGCCTCCTGGCGGCCGCATCGCTGGCTGCGGTGAGTTTCTTTGCCCAGGCCGCCGACGTCACTGTCGCCTATCAGACCACCGTTGACCCGGCCAAAGTCGCCCAGGCCGACGGCGCCTACGAAAAAGCCACCAACGCCAAAATCGATTGGCGCAAATTCGACAACGGGGCCGACATTATCGCCGCCATCGCGTCCGGCGACGTACAGATCGGCTACCTCGGCTCCAGCCCCCTGACAGCGGCAATCACCCGCAAAGTCCCGGTGGAAACCTTCCTCATCGCCACCCAGATCGGCGCCGCCGAAGCCCTGGTCGCCCGCGACGGTTCCGGGATCAAGACCCCGCAGGACCTGATCGGCAAGAAAATCGCCGTGCCCTTCGTTTCCACCGGCCACTACAGCCTGCTCGCCGCGCTGAAGCACTGGAACATCGACCCGTCGAAAGTCACCGTGCTCAATCTCGCACCGCCCGCGATCATCGCTGCATGGAAACGCGGTGACATCGACGCCACCTACGTGTGGGACCCCGCGCTCGGTGTGGCCAAGGAAAACGGCAAAGTGCTGATCACCTCCGGCGAACTGGCCAAGTTCGGCGCGCCAACATTTGATGCCTGGATCGTGCGCAAGGATTTCGCCGAGAAGCACCCGGAAATCGTCACCGCATTCGCCAAAGTGACCCTGGATGCCTACGCCGATTACCGCAAGGACCCGAAAGCCTGGCTCGCCAATCAAAGCAACGTCGACAAGCTGGTGAAACTGTCCGGTGCCAAGGCCAACGATATTCCATTGCTGCTGCAAGGCAACGTCTTCCCGCTGGCAGCTGATCAGGTGATCACCCTCGGCGCGCCGACCACCAAGGCCATCACCGATACCGCTGTGTTCCTCAAGGAGCAAGGCAAGGTCGAGGCCGTGCTGCCGGACTACGCCCCGTACGTCAGCGCCAAGTTCATCACCAATTGATCGGGAGTTGACCGCAATGGCTTTGCTACAGCTGGAGCGCATCAGCGCACAGTACCCGGGCAGCCCGGAACCGGTGCTGGCGGATATTTCCCTGAGTCTGGGCCCCCGGCAATTGCTGGTCGCCCTCGGCCCGTCCGGCAGTGGCAAGACTTCGCTGTTGAATCTGATTGCCGGGTTCGTCGAGCCCAGCGCCGGGCGCATCACCCTTGATGGCGTACCGGTCAAAGGCCCGAGTGCCGAACGTGGCGTAGTGTTCCAGGACGACGCCCTGCTGCCCTGGCAGGACGTGCTGGCCAACGTCGGCTTCGGCCTGGAGCTGGCGGGTGTTTCCCGGGAAAAACGCGAAATCCGCGCCCGGGAAATGCTCGCGCTGGTGGACCTTTGCGGCTTCGAAAACCGGCGCATCTGGCAGCTGTCCGGTGGGCAGAAGCAACGCGTCGGCCTGGCTCGTGCGCTTGCCGCCGACCCGCGCGTATTGCTGATGGACGAGCCCTTCGGCGCCCTCGATGCCTTCACTCGCGAACAGATGCAGGAGCTGCTGCTGCAAGTCTGGCAGCGCACCGCCAAACCGGTTTTTCTGATTACCCACGACATCGAAGAAGCGGTGTTCCTCGCCACGGATCTGATTCTGCTGGCGCCCGATCCTGGACAGATCGTCGAGCGCCTGAGCCTGGATTTCGGCCAGCGCTACGCCGCCGGTGAGTCCGCACGATCGATCAAATCCGACCCGCGTTTTATCGAAACCCGCGAACACGTGCTCGCCAAAGTGTTCTCCCAACGCAGCGCCGCCACGCGGCAGGAGCGCGCATGAGCAGCTATGAAATTCCCGCCGCGGCGGTGAAACCGGGTTCGACGGTGATTGCGCTGCGCCGCAGCCTGAGTACGCGCTGGATCAGCGTGCTGACGCTGGTCGCGCTCGTGGCCATCTGGTGGGCCGTCACCGCTACTGGAATGATCGAGCCGCTGTTCCTGCCGCCGCCGTCTGCCGTATTACAAAAGGGCTGGCTGCTGGTGACCACCGGCTACATGGATTCCACCTTATGGCAGCACTTGGGCGCAAGTCTGAGTCGTATCGGTCTGGGCCTGGGTTTCGCGGTGTTGACCGCTGTACCCGTTGGCATTGCCATCGGCCACAACCGCATCGCTCGAGGCATTCTCGATCCGCTGATCGAGTTCTACCGCCCTATCCCGCCACTGGCCTACTTGCCGCTGATCGTGATCTGGTGCGGCATCGGTGAGTTGTCGAAAGTGTTGCTGATCTACCTGGCGATCTTCGCCCCGATCGCCATCGCTACTGCCACCGGCGTGCGCACCGTCGACCCGGCCAGGTTGCGGGCCGCGCAGTCGTTGGGCGCGACCCGGGCGCAATTGATTCGCCATGTGATTCTGCCGAGCGCGTTGCCGGACATCTTGACCGGTGTGCGCATTGGTCTGGGTGTGGGTTGGTCGACCCTGGTCGCCGCTGAGCTGATCGCTGCCACCAGTGGCCTGGGCTTCATGGTGCAGTCGGCCGCACAGTTCCTGGTCACCGATGTGGTGGTGCTGGGGATTCTGGTCATCGCCCTGATCGCCTTCACCATGGAAATGGGCCTGCGCGCCCTGCAGCGCAAGCTGGTGCCGTGGCACGGCCAGGCTCACTGAATATTGGGTCGCGGTTTTGGTGAAAGCTGAAAACTCCCACAAGGCTATCCGATTCGTCCGATATCAACTGTAGATGATTGTTCCCATGCTGAGCGCCCTTTCGAGTAAGTGGGCCTGGCGATGTCATTGGCTCGTTACGAGATCCAATGACATGGAAACAATCTAGATGCCCCATTTCCGATTAAACCGTCAGGCTCTTCTCATGTTCGCCATCAGTCAGGCGTTGTTGTTTTCGAGTGGCAATCTACTGGCGGCCGACAGTGATCAGGTGTTGGTAGAGGATGGTGCGCAAATCAGTGTCAATGATCGAGAGATCGAGACCACAGGTGACGGTGTCTCGGCTATGCATGCTCGTACCGGCGGTAAAATCCAGGCGTCAAACATGAGTGTCGCGACGTCCGGCAAAGGTGCCAATGGCGTGTATGTGCACGGTTATGGCAGTGAATTTACCTCCACCGGTGGGCTTTCCATCGCCACTTCGGGCGACGGCGCAAGAGGACTGCGAATCGGTCTTCATGGCCAGGCGAATGTGCAACGGGCCGATATCTTCACCAGTGGCAATGAAGCCTACGGGCTCTCTGTCGCCAGCTCCGGCAAGGTCAACCTGGGGAGCGGATCGATTACCACCTTGGGGGATCGAAGTGCCGGAATCTGGGGTTGGCAATACGGCAACCTGATTGGACGCGACCTTGTCGTGACGACCGAGGGACTCGGTTCCCATGGCGTTCATGCAGGCAGCAAAGCATCTATCGAGCTAAGTGGCAGCTCCATCGCCACCTCTGGTGATCGATCCTATGGAGTCAGTGCATTGAGCGGTTCGTCTATTGACCTGCGCAGTCATTCTTCGATTACCACCCGCGGAAAGGAGGCCCATGGCGTACACGCCTCGGGAAGCGCCAGCCTGGTGAGACTGACGGACAGCCATGTCGAAACCTTCGGCGAAGGTTCCGCGGGCGTGATGGTGGAGCACGGTGGAAGGGTCGAACTCAACAATTCACATGTCCAGGCTCATGGTGCCGGTGCTGTCGGCGCACACCTCAATGGTGGCAGCCTGGCACTCGTTGGCGGCTCATTACAGGCGCAGGATGCTGCAGCGTTGAATATTCGCGGCCAAGGCAATAGTGCTGTCATTGATTCAGGTTATGTGAGCAGTCACACAGGGCCTGCGATCAAGCTCGAGGCTGGCGCAGCGGCAAACATTATTGTGCGTAACGGTTCGACGCTGTCTGCCGGCAATGGCAAGGGTGAATTGCTCGACCTGGCGCCCGACAGTGAGCTCGATTTGGTGGTCGATAACAGCGTGCTGCATGGCAACTTGAACATTCCTGATAACAAGCTGGTCAATGTGCACCTGCAAAACGGAAGTCGCTTTACTGGACACATGACCGATGTCACGCGACTCCAGCTCGATCAAGGTGTGCGCTGGGACATCAATGGCGACAGTCGGATTAAGTCGTTGGCGCTTAACGGTGGCCTGATCAGTTTTGGCCAGTCCGTTGAGTTTCACCGGTTATCAGTGGGCGAGTTGACCGGTAGCGGCACCTTTGGCCTGAAGCTGGACATGAATAACCGCCAGATCGATTTTCTCGACGTCGCCGGCCAGGCCAGTGGCAGTCACCTGCTGAGTATTCAAAACAGCGGGGCCGAGCCGGTGCCAGGCTTCGATCCATTGCAGGTTGTACACACGGGCGGCGGCGGTGCGAAGTTTGCCTTGCTCGGGAGTCGCGTTGACCTCGGTGCGTTTTCTTACGGTCTTGAGCAGCAGGGAGACGACTGGTTCCTCACCAGCAATGGACAGGAGGTAAGTCCCGGCACCCGAAGTGTCCAGGCCTTGTTCAATAGCGCACCGACCGTCTGGTACGGCGAAATGAGTACTTTGCGTAGCCGGATGGGCGAGGTTCGAGGAAACGGTCAGGGAGGCGGCTGGATGCGTAGCTATGGCAACAAGTACCAGGTTTCGGGCAGTTCCGGGTTGGGCTATCAGCAAAACCAGTACGGTATTTCACTAGGAGCAGACACACCGCTGTCCAGCGTCGATGGAACACTGTTAGTGGGAGTATTCGCTGGTTACAGCAAGTCGGACCTGTCGTTGGCGCGAGGTTCGTCGGGCACCGTAGATAGCTTCTATGTGGGAACCTACGGCACCTGGATGGATGACGATGGGTATTACGTAGATGGTGTGCTCAAGCTCAATCAGTTTCAGAACCGGGCTGATGTGGTGATGAGTGACTTCAGCAAAGCCAAGGGTAATTATCGTAACTATGGCTTGGGTGCATCGCTGGAGGCCGGACGGCAGATTCAATTGAGCGAGCGAGTGTTCGCTGAGCCTTTTGCTCAGCTCTCGGCAGTCGTTGTGCAGGGGCAAAGTTTTAGTCTGGACAGCGAGTTGCAGGCCCGTAATGCGGCGACACGCTCATTGCTTGGCAAATTGGGCATGACCGTTGAGCACCGTTTTGATCTGTTGCGTCCTTACATCAAAGTCGCCCTGGCTCAAGAGTTTGCCCGCGATAACGAAGTCAGGGTCAATGGCCATCGCTTCAAGAATGACCTTCATGGCACCCGAGGAGAGCTGGGTGCCGGCTTGGCACTTGCCCTATCCGGCAATCTGCAATTGCACGCGGATTTCGATTACATGAAGGGGCAGTGCATCGAACAACCCTGGGGGGCAAATTTCGGTCTGCGCTACGCATTCGACTAGGCGTTAACCCAGTAGTGATCACCACTTTTAAAGAGAAAGACCATGAGCAACCTGACAATCGTCCCCCTTAGCTCGGCCCTCGGCGCCCAAATCAGCGGCGTCGACATCAGTCAGCCGCTGAACCTTGAACAGCGCGACGCCATCGAGCAGGCGCTGCTCAAACATCAGGTGCTGTTTTTCCGTGACCAGCCGATCGAGCCGCAGCAGCAGGCGCGTTTCGCTGCCTGTTTCGGTGACCTGCATATACACCCGATCTACCCGAATGTACCGGAACAGCCCGAAGTGCTGATCCTCGACACCGCCGTCACCGACGTGCGTGACAACGCGATCTGGCACACCGACGTGACCTTCTTGCCAACCCCGGCCATGGGCGCCGTGCTCAGCGCCAAGCTGTTGCCGCAGTTTGGTGGCGACACGCTATGGGCCAGCGGCATTGCGGCCTATGAAGCACTTTCTGCGCCGCTGAAAAGCTTGCTCGAAGGATTGACCGCCACCCACGACTTCACCCGCTCGTTCCCGCTGGAGCGTTACGGCAACACGCCTGAAGCGCTGGCCCAATGGGAAGAAACGCGCAGGAAGAATCCGCCGCTGTCACACCCGGTGATTCGTACGCACCCGGTGAGCGGGCGGCGGTCGTTGTTCGTCAATGAAGGTTTCACGTCGAAGATCAACGAACTGTCGGACACCGAAAGCGAGACGATCCTGAAATTTTTGTTCGCCCATTCGACCCGGCCGGAATTCACCATTCGCTGGCGCTGGCAGAAGGATGACGTGGCGTTCTGGGATAACCGTGTGACGCAGCACTATGCGGTCGATGATTACCGGCCGGCGCGGCGGGTGATGCAGCGGGCGACAGTGTTGGGGGATGTGCCGTTTTTCAGGTGAACACCCAGTCTCTTTACTGAATTTGATGGCCCCATCGCGAGCAAGCCCGCTCCCACAGTTGATCTGGTTGACCATAAATCTTTGGCCAAACTACAAAACCTGTGGGAGCGGGCTTGCCCGCGATAGCGGTATTTCCGACGCCGGAAAACCCGGCGCCGAACACTTATTCAGCCGTCGAAGGCTTCTCCCAAAGATTGACCCCGCCCTCCTGGGCAAACCCGTCAATCTCCGCCAATTCCTGCGAACTGAAGCTCAGATTCTGCAACGCCCCGACATTCTCGATAATCTGTTCCGGCCGGCTCGCGCCGATCAGTGCCGAGGTCACTCGTGGGTCGCGTAAAGTCCAGGCCAACGCCAACTGCGCCAGACTCTGGCCACGACGCTGGGCGATTTCATTCAATGCACGCACGTGAGCAATATTGGCTTCGGACAAGTGCGACGCCTGCAACGAACCACCGCCCGGTCGGTTGACCCGCGCATCGGCGGGCACGCCATTGAGGTACTTGTCGGTCAGTAATCCCTGAGCAAGCGGAGTAAAGGCGATCACGCCCGTGCCGAGCTCATCGGTGGTGTCCAACAGGTCCTTTTCAACCCAGCGGTTGAGCAGGTTGTAAGCGGGCTGGTGAATCAGCAACGGTACTTTCCACTCTTTGAGCAGGGCCGCCATTTCACGGGTTTTCACCCCGGAATACGACGAGATGCCGATGTACAGCGCCTTGCCCTGTTGCACGGCGGTGGCCAATGCGCTGGCGGTTTCTTCCAGCGGGGTGTCCGGGTCGAAGCGGTGGGAATAGAAAATATCCACGTAGTCCAGGCCCAGGCGCTGCAGGCTCTGATCCAGGCTGGCCAGCATGTACTTGCGCGAGCCGCCGCCCTGGCCATAAGGGCCGGCCCACATGTCCCAACCGGCCTTGCTCGAGATGATCAGCTCGTCACGGTACTGCTTGAAGTCTTCACGCAGCAAACGACCGAAATTGATCTCGGCGCTGCCGTACGGCGGGCCGTAGTTGTTGGCCAGGTCGAAGTGGTTGATGCCCAGGTCGAAGGCCGTGCGCAACAAGGCGCGCTGGGTGTCGATCGGCGTGCTGTCGCCGAAGTTGTGCCACAGGCCCAGGGACAGTGCAGGCAGCACCAGCCCGCTGCGCCCCACGCGGCGGTAAGGAATGGAATCGTAGCGGTTTTCGGCAGCGGTGTAGGTCATCGAATCCTCTCTTGTGTGTCTTGAAGTTGGTATCGACTGCTTCGCAAGTTGCCCAGCATACGCCCAGACAAACGCCGATAAACCTCGGACTCGAGAAAAAGCTGAAACGTTTTTGTAGGCGCTGGCTTGTCGGATCGCCGCGCCGCAGCGAAGGCGTCCCTTGGAGCACCGTATGGCTTGAACCCCTTTCGCCAGCAAGCCGGCTCCTACAGGGTCGGCGTATGCCTGTAGATGTAGCTGCCGAAGGCTGCGATCTTTTGATCTTTACTCCGCCTGCGCAAACACCTCACCCAGCCAATCCACAAACACCCGAACCCGTGGCGACATGTGTCGGTTGTGCGGATACAACACTGAAACCGGCATCGGCGGTGGCGGCGTATCGATCAGGATTTCCTGCACCATGCCCTGTGAAATCAGGGTCTCCATCCGGTAATGCGGACACTGGATCAAGCCCAGACCGGCAATGGCGCAAGCGGCATAAATCTCCGCGCCGAACACCGAGATCGCGCCATCGATGGCGACTTCCTGCAACTGGCCATCGACCATGAATTCAAACGGAAACAACTTGGCGGTGGTGCGCGAAACGTAGTTCACCGCGCGATGGTTCTTCAGGTCTTCAAGGTTTTTCGGTTCGCCGTATTGACGCAGGTAGGCAGGGCTGGCGCAGGTGATCTGGCGCAGGTTGGCGACGCGTTTGCCGATCAGCGCCGAGTCGCCGAGGGTGCCCGCACGCAGTACACAATCGACACCCTCGGCGATCAGGTCGACAAAGCGGTCCGCCTCGCTGATGGACAGTTCGATATCCGGGTACCGGGCCATGAATTGCGGCAATGCCGGGATCACAAAGTGCCTGGCCAGCGTGCCGTGCAAATCCACGCGCAATCGACCCTTGGGCGCCACGCTGCGAAAGGCCAGTTCGGCTTCTTCCAGTTCCGCCAGCAACTGCACGCAACGTTGGTAGTAGGCCTCGCCATCCAGCGTCGGGCGCACCTTGCGCGTGCTGCGCTCGAGCAATCGCGTGCCGAGCCAGGCTTCGAACTGATTCAGGGTGTGGGTCAGCGTTGCCCGGGGCAGATTCAGGTCATCGGCCGCCTGGGTAAAGCTGCTGCGCTCGTAGATCCGCACGAAAACCTTCATCGCCTTGACTTGATCCACGCCCCGCTCCTGGTCTTCGATTGTTGGTAATTATTGAACAGTCAAGGCAACTTTCGTGCATTTATCGGCCCGAGTAAACATGTGAATCTGGCCTCACCCAAAGCAAACACATGCAAAGGAATTACTACCATGACCACCCCAACGTCGATAGTTGCCCTCGTGACCGGCGCCTCCCGCGGCATCGGTGCAGTCATCGCCAAACAACTGGCCAGCGAAGGTTTCGCCGTCGCCATCAACTACGCCAGCAGCGCCACTGAAGCCTCGAAGCTGGTCGTCGAACTGCGCCAGGCCGGCCACCAGGCCATAGCGATCAAGGCCGACGTAGCCAATGCCGATGACGTACGCCGGATGTTCGACGAAACCGAAACCCAACTGGGCAAGGTCGATGTGCTGGTCAACATCGCCGGCGTTCTCAACGTGATGCCGCTGGCCGAACACACGGACGAACTGTTCGACCAGACCTTCAACATTCACGCCCGCGGCACGTTCAACACCCTGCGTGAAGCCGCCACCCGGCTGAACAGCGGCGGCAGGATCATCAATTTCTCCAGCAGCACCGTCGGCATGAACCTGCCAGGTTACGCGGTGTACATCGCCAGCAAGGCAGCGGTGGAATCCCTGACCCAGGTATTCGCCAAGGAAATGCGCGGTCGCCACATTACCGTCAATGCCGTGGCCCCGGGACCGGTGGCCACCGAGCTGTTCCTGCACGGCAAGAGCGAAGAGCAGATCCAGACTTTCGCCAGGATGGCCCCACTGGAACGGTTGGGACAGCCGGAAGACATCGCCCGCGTCGTTTCCTTCCTGGCGGGTCCCGGCTCGGGCTGGGTCAACGGGCAAATTCTGCGGGTCAATGGTGGGTTGGTTTAAGCTGAGGTGTAGGCAGGTTCGACCGGCACCACACATCCGCAGGGAGGAAACTCACCATGCACACCACCATCATCATCTTCTTCGGCCTCGTCCTGCTGGCGCTGATGCTGTTCATCGGCGAACAGATCGGCTTCAGCCGCCAGACCCTGACCTACAGCTTCATCGTGCTATGGCTGGCGCTGACGATGATCAACGGCGCCATCGGCGTGGTCACGGCCGGCCAGTCCGTCACCACGGAAATGGTGGTTGGCAGCATTGTGTTTGGCGTGCCAGTGGCGGCGCTGGTGTTGTTCATGGTGTTGAGCACCGATACCTGAACAATCCAGCCCCGCCGCCTGGGGAATCAACGCACCAAATGCAAAAACTGCATGTGCCGCTCGTACTGGTCGAGGATGTCGTTGATGACCTGCTCCTTGGTGTAACCCACCAGATCGTAGTCCTGGCTGCCCTCGCTCAAATGCACTTCGGCCCGGTAGTAACGACGGTTGTTGAGTTCCTTGGAGCCCATGCCGCCACGGGCGAAAGACGGCGTAAAGTAGCCACGCATCTGCACCTGATAGATGAACGGATGTTGCTCGCCATGGCCGATTTCCAAGCTGACGCTGTCATTGGCCGGATCGGGCTGGGCGACGACGCTCAACCCTTTCTCGACGAACACCGCAGTCACTTCTTCAATCGCCGGACGCACCGTCGTTTCGAGGAAACGGTAAACCTCATCCCGCGACGGGAAATGCACCGCCTGACTCAAGCGCTGACGCCAACCGCCACGGCGCGAGCCGGAGACCGGGGCCAGGGAATGCAGCTGCGCGATCTGCTTCTGCGATTCCAGATAGAACGCCTTGTGCAGCCCCCACATCATCAACAGCAGAATCAACGAGAACGGCAACGAGGTCAGCACCACCGCTGACTTCAGTGCATCGATGCTGCCGGAAAACAGCAGCGCACTGGTCACCAGTGCGGTCATGGCGCCCCAGAACACCCGCAACCATTTCGGCCCGTCTTCATCCGGATTGCCGCCCTTGGCGGACAGCGTCGACAGCACCACGGTGCCGGAGTCGGCCGAGGTGACGAAGAACACGAAGCTGATGAACACCGTGACCGCGATCACGGTTTTGCTCCACGGATAGGTTTCCAGCAGCAGGTAAAGCGTCATCGATGGATTGTCGATGGCCGACATGCCCAACGCGCTCATCCCGTGATTGAGCACTTGATCGATGGCGCTGTTGCCGAAGATCGACATCCAGGCCAGGGTGAAACCCAGCGGAATCAGCAGCACGCCGAAGACAAATTCACGGATGGTCCGGCCCCGGGAAATCCGCGCGATAAACAGGCCCACGAACGGCGACCATGCAATCCACCAGGCCCAGTAGAACACCGTCCAGCCGCCCAGCCAGTCACTGGGTTTGTCGTAGGCGTAAAGGTCGAAACTCTTCATCGGCAAGGCGCCGAGGTAGTCGCCGATGTTCTGGATCAGCGTGTTGAGCAAGTGCTGGGTAGGCCCGGCAAACAACACGAACAGCAGCAGCGCGCAGGCCAGCAGCATGTTGATGTCGGACATCACCCGCACGCCTTTATCGACGCCGGACACGGCCACCAGGATCGCCGCGCCCATCATCAGCGTGATCAGGCCGACCTGAATCCACTGGGTGTGAGCGATGCCGAACAGGTAGTCCAGTCCCGAGTTGAGGTGCAATACGCCAAAGCCCATGTCGGCGCCGAGGCCGAATACCGTGGCGATGATGCCGAAGCCGTCCACCGCGTAACCGATCGGGCCGTTGATGCGCTTGCCGATCAGCGGATAGAGCGCCGAGCGCAGAGCCAGCGGCAGGTTGTGACGATAGGCGAAGTAAGCCAGCGCCATGCCGACGAAGGCGAACACGCCCCAACCGTGCAGGCCCCAGTGCAAAAACAGAATCTGCATCGCCTGACGCGCCGCGTCCGCCGTACCCGCCTCACCCTGAGGCGGTTGCGCCAAGTGGGTCAGCGGTTCGGACACACAAAAGAAAAACAGCGTGATGCTGATGCCGGCGGCGAACAACATGCCGGCCCAGGACAGGTAACTGAATTCGGGTTCGTCGTGGTCGGCACCGAGCTTGATCTTGCCGTAGCCGGACAAGGCGGTGACCACCACGAAGACCAGATACAGGGTCATCGCGAGCATGTAGTACCAGCCGACCGTGTTGGCCGCCCAGTTTTGCGCCGCCAGTAACCAGGCACCGGCTTGTTCGGGCATGGCGATCACGACAATGCCGAACAACAGAATGAAACTCGCCGCAAAGTAGAACACCGGCGGATTCATGCGGACCTGGCCGCTTGGAGGGAGGGACGATGCACTCATGAAAGGTGCACCTCTCGGGGGTGGAGCAGGGCAATCAGTAACGGACTCGGCAAAGGCAAGCCTCCTGTTGTGAGCGGGCAGCAAACCGGCGGTTTAACTTGAATGAGCGTTCAAGTTAAACATAAATAGGGTGCTAAGGACTAATCGCAGGGCTCGGCGGTGCTGTTTGTACGCTAGCTCAAGGATGGGTATGACGCGGGGGTTGGGGGGTTTTGTAGGAGCTGTCGAGTGAAACGAGGCTGCGATCTTTTGATTTTGCTTTCAAGAAACAAGATCAAAAGATCGCAGCCTCGTTTCACGAGACAGCTCCTACACAGCTCCTACACAGGTCCTACAGCCAGCGAAGACTGATTATCTGTTACCAAGAAACCGGGGGATTTACTTCTGCGTCCCGTCATCATGTTGCAGATTCGCCTGAGTCAGGTTGCTCCCCGCCGGTACGCTGCGGGTCAGCCAGACGTTACCGCCAATGGTCGAGCCCTTGCCGATGGTGATCCGACCCAGGATTGTCGCCCCGGCATAGATCACCACATCATCCTCGACAATCGGATGGCGCGGCTGCCCCTTCTGCAACTGACCGTCCTCATCCGCCGGGAAGCGCTTGGCGCCCAGGGTCACGGCCTGATAAATCCGCACACGCTCGCCGATGATGGCGGTCTCGCCGATCACCACGCCCGTCCCATGATCGATGAAGAAGCTGCGACCGATCTGCGCTCCCGGATGGATGTCGATACCGGTGGCGGAATGGGCGATTTCCGCGCTGATCCGCGCGAGCAGCGGCAGCCCGGCGCGATACAAGTGATGGGCAAGGCGATGGTGAATCACTGCCAGGATGCCCGGGTAGCAGAGCAACACTTCATCGACGCTGCGCGCTGCCGGGTCGCCGTGGTAGGCCGCCAGCACGTCGGTGTCCAACAGACTGCGCAAGCCTGGCAGGGCCAGGGCGAAGTCCTGAATGATCTGAATGGTCCTGGCTTCGACTTCAGTCTCGGCCGTGGCGCCGTGGCGGGCGGCGTAGCGCAGTTCCAGTCGCGCCTGAGCTAGCAACGCATTCAATGCCACGTCCAGCGTGTGGCCGACATAGAAGTCTTCACTCTCTTCGCGCAGGTCCACCGGGCCCAGGCGCATCGGAAACAACGCACCACACAAGGCTTCAAGAATCTCCGCCATGGCCGCTCGGGAAGGCAACTCCCGACCGCCCTGCTCGCCGCTGGCGCGGCCGTTTTGGGCACGCCATTCGTCACGCGCCGAACGCAGCTGACTGACGATGGTCTGCAATTGCCAATGGCTGGAACGCTCGCTCACGGTAAAAACTCCTCATGGGCGGCCGGACTGTCTGGCCGCGCTGACGGCGATTACTTTACGCAAGGTCTGGACGGCGATTAAGAACCAATTGTGCTGAATCAAACACTTTTGGCTATAAGCGATTGGCGGTTGCCCCGATAAATAGGCGTGCCTATAGTCCTGAGATCTCTCCCTGTAGGAGCGAGCTTGCTCGCGAAAAACCCGAACCCGACGCGGGGTGTCAGGCTTATCGCGTTATCGTTAGCGACCATCGCGAGCAAGCTCGCTCCTACATTCTTGCGCCAGTACGGAAACCATGATCAAACAACAGCTCGCCCGTTTTGACCGCCTCGATCTGCTCGGCCACCCCACGCCACTGGAAAAACTCGAACGCCTGTCGACCTGGCTGGGCCGCGATCTCTACGTCAAACGCGATGACCTGACGCCGCTGGCCATGGGTGGCAACAAGCTGCGCAAACTCGAATACCTGGCGGCCGATGCCCTGGCACAAGGCGCAGACACGTTGATTACCGCGGGTGCGCTTCAGTCCAACCATGTGCGCCAAACCGCCGCCGTTGCGGCCAGGCTGGGTCTGGGCTGCGTGGCACTGCTGGAAAACCCCCTTGGCACCGACGACGCCAACTATGTCGGCAACGGCAATCGGCTGTTGCTGGATCTGTTCGATGCCAAGGTGGAGTTGGTAGAAAACCTGGATAACGCCGACGAACAGTTGGAGGCGTTGGCCGCACGGCTGCGCAGCAACGGCAAAAAGCCGTACCTGGTGCCGATTGGCGGCTCGAATGCGTTGGGCGCTTTGGGTTATGTGCGCGCCGGGTTGGAACTGGCCGAGCAGATCAAGGACACCGGCATCACATTCGCCGCTGTGGTGCTGGCCTCGGGCAGCGCTGGCACGCACAGTGGCCTGGCACTGGCATTGAGCGAAGCACTGCCGCAATTGCCGGTGATTGGCGTCACGGTTTCGCGCAGCGATGAAGATCAGCGACCGAAGGTCCAGGGCCTCGCCGAGCGGACGGCGAAGTTGTTGGAAGTGCGCTTGCCTGCGAGTTTCAAAGTCGAGCTGTGGGACGAATATTTCGGCCCGCGCTATGGCGAGCCGAATGCCGGGACACTGGCGGCGGTAAAGCTGGTGGCGAGCCAGGAAGGTTTGCTGCTCGACCCGGTTTATACCGGTAAAGCCATGGCCGGATTGTTGGACGGGATTGGACGCCAGCGTTTTGATGAGGGGCCGATTATCTTCCTGCATACGGGTGGCGCGCCGGCGTTGTTTGCCTATAAGGATTTTCTGTAAACGAAGCTTAAGATCAAAAGATCGCAGCCTGCGGCAGCTCCTACGCGAGTACGCCGATCCATGTAGGAGCTGCCGCAGGCTGCGATCTTTAAGAAGTAGACGTATATTCTAAAAAAGAATAACAAAAGTTATATTTATTATTTTCCAATCTAAAGACCCCATCATATAGTCGCGCCGCAGGCGAATTTGAAACAAGACGCATAGACTGCTTTAGGGCAGGATATCGCAGTCGTTAAAATCCCGAATTTGCCAACTTTCCTAAAAGCGTCTTCATAAGAAAACACAGGGGCTTGTCATGAATTTTTCCGCACTACGTCGAAATCTGCTGGTAGGTTCGCTCGGCCTGGCACTCAGCGCCGGCCTGTTGGGGCAAGCGGTTGCCGGTGAGCAACTGCAAAAAATCAAAGACGCTGGCGTGATCAACGTCGGCCTGGAAGGCACCTACCCACCGTTCAGTTTCGTCGACGCCGACGGCAAACTGGCCGGCTTCGAAGTCGAGTTCTCCGAAGCCCTGGCCAAAGAGCTGGGCGTGAAGGTCAAACTGCAACCGACCAAATGGGACGGTATCCTCGCAGCCCTGGAATCCAAGCGTCTGGACGCCGTGATCAACCAGGTGACCATCTCCGAAGAGCGCAAGAAGAAGTATGACTTCTCCGAGCCGTACACCGTTTCCGGGATTCAGGCGCTGGTTCTGACCAAGAACAAAGACACCATCAAGACCGCCGCCGATCTGGACGGCAAAAAAGTCGGTGTAGGCCTGGGCACCAACTACGAACAATGGCTCAAGGACAATCAGCCTAAAGCCATCATCAAGACCTATGACGATGATCCGACCAAGTTCCAGGATCTGCGCGTCGGCCGCATCGACGCCATTCTGATCGACCGCCTCGCCGCACTGGAATACGCCAAGAAGGCCAAGGACACTGTCGCCGCCGGCGAAGCGTTCTCCCGTCAGGAAGCCGGTATTGCCCTGCGCAAAGGCGAGCCTGAGTTGCTGGCTGCGGTGAACAAAGCCATCGACAAGCTGCGTGCCGACGGTACGCTGAAAAAGCTTTCGGAAAAATACTTCAGCGCTGACGTCACCAAATAATGGAAGAAGCTTTCCAACTCGCACTGGACTCCCTGCCCTTCCTGCTCAAGGGGGCCTACTACACGGTCATCTTGAGCCTGGGCGGGATGTTCTTCGGCCTCATGCTGGGCTTCGGCCTGGCACTGATGCGCCTGTCGCGCTTCAAGCTGGTGAGCTGGATCGCCCGCATCTACGTGTCGTTCTTTCGCGGCACGCCGTTGCTGGTGCAACTGTTCGTGATCTATTACGGCTTGCCGCAATTGGGCATGGAACTCGATCCGCTGCCGGCGGCCCTGATCGGCTTCTCCCTGAACATGGCCGCGTATGCCTGTGAAATCCTGCGTTCCGCGATCAGCTCCATCGAGCGCGGTCAGTGGGAAGCTGCGGCCAGTATCGGCATGACCCGCGCGCAGACCCTGCGCCGGGCCATCATCCCGCAAGCGATGCGCACCGCATTGCCACCGCTGGGCAACAGCTTCATCTCGCTGGTCAAGGACACCGCGCTGGCCGCCACCATCCAGGTGCCGGAGCTGTTCCGCCAAGCGCAGCTGATTACAGCACGCACCTTCGAAGTGTTCACCATGTACCTTGCCGCCGCGCTGATCTACTGGATTCTGGCCACGGTGCTCTCGCACCTGCAGAACAAGTTGGAAGAGCGGGTCAATCGGCACGACCAGGAGTCCTGACCCAATGATTGTCGTGGAAAAACTGACAAAGCAGTTCAAGGGTCAAGTGGTGCTCAACGGCATCGATCTGGAAGTGAAGGAAGGTGAGGTGGTGGCGATCATCGGGCCCAGTGGCTCGGGCAAGACCACGTTCCTGCGTTGCCTGAACTTCCTGGAGGAACCCACCAGCGGCCGGATCAAGGTCGGTGACATCGAGATCGATGGCAGCCGCCCTTTGAACCAGCAGCAGAGCCTGGTGCGTCGCCTGCGTCAGCACGTGGGCTTCGTGTTCCAGAACTTCAACCTGTTCCCCCATCGGACCGCCCTGGAAAACGTCATCGAAGGCCCGATCATCGTGAAAAAAATCCCACGGGCCGACGCCATTGCCTTGGGTAAAAAGCTGATGGCCAGGGTCGGTCTGGCGGGCAAGGAAGACGCTTACCCGCGTCGCCTGTCCGGTGGTCAGCAACAGCGTGTGGCCATTGCCCGTGCGCTGGCGATGGAGCCGGAAGTGATTCTGTTCGACGAACCCACCTCGGCCCTCGACCCCGAGTTGGTGGGCGAAGTACTGGCGACCATCCGCAGCCTGGCCGAAGAGCGACGCACCATGGTCATCGTTACCCACGAAATGGGGTTCGCCCGGGACGTGGCCAACCGGGTGGTATTTTTCGATAAAGGGGTGATCGTCGAGCAAGGCGAAGCCAAGGCATTGTTTGCCAACCCGAAAGAAGAACGGACGAAACAGTTTCTCAGCAAGTTTCTGAATAACGCTCACTCCTGAAACACCCGCGCAATACGGGTCACTTCCATGGATGGAAGTCCCTTTCCCCTTCGATCAACCCCCCCGTACTTAACGTCCGCACGACCTATAGTTTCTTGTCAGCGTGCGCGATACAAATATATGCCCTGTCACAGATTGACCCCCTCTAATACTCTGAAAACCGAATTGGCTGACAGTCGTACAGCCACACCTCACCTCAATAAACCGGGAACCTTGACAGGTATGTTCGACGGATTGACATGGCTTATTAACTTCAATGCGTAGGAACTTTCTGAATTACTCGGGATTTGGTATTTGACTAATCCGCTCTATTGACACGTATTCAAGCGCACTCTTATCTAGTCCCCAACAATTGATTTTCATCACGCCCAATCATTATTTCAATTCAAGTAATGAACAGTTTTGCTGTTCGGAATCAGCATTTTTGATTTTCAGAAATGGACTTCGTTGCAAGACTTCAAGGAGAACCCATGAAAAGCATCTCGAACAAACCCGAACTGGCTGTGCCCTCCCTGGCGCAATCACACAAGAACGGCATCAACATCACCTCGGCGGCTCACCTGCTGGTCGACGTGGCACCCTATCCCGGCATGGATGAAGGTGACCTGATCGAACTGTTCTGGGACAACTGCTACGTGGCCTCCAGGGTGCTGAGTGCCCATGATGTCGGCAACACCGTCAGTCTGCGAGTGCCGGAAAGCTTTATTGCCAACGGTGCTTCACGCATCCACTACCGGATCATGCAAGTCGGGCAGGGGGCAGCCCTGTCACCCGCCGTGCGCGTCCAGATCAAACTCGACTGCCCCGGTGGCCAACCGCCTGCAATGTTCACCGACGAAAACCAGAGCCTGGCGCCAGTGAGCCTCCCCGAGACCATTCGCCGCCAGGGGGTCAATGCGAATCAGATCAAGCGTGGCGTTCCGGTGACCATCGAGCCGTACCTGAATATGGCCGCCGACGACGAAATCACCCTGCGCTGGGGTGATGTACGCATGGACCTGCCAAGGCTCAGGGCGTGCGACGTCGGCCAGCCGATCCAGGTCTGGGTGCCGCCGGCAATCATTCTCGAAGCCGGGGAAGACCTTCGGCTGGAAGTGACTTACTGCATCCTCGATCGAGTCGGTAACAACTCGCGCTGGGCACCGGCTCGCATGCTGAGAATCGGCTGCGCCAATCCCTACCTCAAAGTCCCGCTCAAGGAAGAACTGAAAGCGGCGGAGCCCCGCACGAGATGATGTGGCGAGGGAGCTTGCTCCCGCTCGACTGCGCAGCAGTCGCAAAAATCACCGTTATGCCTTGACCGAAAGCGTGCGACTACAGATTTTGGGGGCGCTTCGCACCCCAGCGGGAGCAAGCTCCCTCGCCACAGGGACCGCGATAGCCCCAGCCTTCTATGTATATTCCTAAAAGTTAGTTTATTTATTATTTATACGCGCTTAGGGTATATGAACCGGACCACCGGACATTCTTGTTTTTACTTCGCCGCAACCATCGCGGCGTTCCATGAGATGTGAGGTAGGTATGATCCGGAACACAATCACCCCAGTGCAGATCGCCAGGGCATTGCGTGCAGCCAAGGAGCGGCACTGATGTCCAATCTGGCAGAAGCAACCCTCCAGAGTGATCTGGATATCGCCCCCCTGTTGTTGCCCGCGCAGGTTTTGCGCAACGATGCACAAGCCATCAAGGCCGCCCATGAACTGGCGCAGGTCGCCCGCCTGCAGGCAGCCAAGCGTGACCAGCTGCGCAAGCTGCCGTGGTCGGAAATCGAACAGTTCACCCGCAGCGGCCTGGGCAGCATTGCCATCCCTCGCGAGTACGGAGGCCCGCAGGTTTCGTTCGTTACTGTCGCCGATGTGTTCGCGATCATTTCCGCGGCGGATCCGGCACTCGGGCAAATCCCGCAGAACCAGTTCGGCATTCTCAATCTGGTGCTCGGCAGCGCCACCGAATCACAGAAAAAGCAGCTGTTCAAAAGCGTGCTCGAAGGCTGGCGGATTGGTAATGCCGGACCGGAACGCGGCACCAAAAACACACTTGAATTGAAAGCGCGGATCACCGCCGATGGCGATGGTTTTGTCATCAACGGCCAGAAGTTCTATTCAACCGGCGCCCTGTTCGCCCATTGGGTCGCGGTCAAGGCGCTGAACGACGATGGCAGGCAAGTGCTGGCCTTCGTCCGTCGCGGCACACCGGGCCTGCGCATCGTGGATGACTGGTCCGGTTTCGGTCAGCGCACCACCGCCAGCGGCACGATTTTGCTCAACAACGTGCGGGTCGACGCCGAGCTGGTGGTGGAGACCTGGAAGATCAACGACAAGCCGAACATCCAGGGCGCAGTCTCGCAGTTGATTCAAGCGGCCATCGATGCCGGTATCGCCCGGGGCGCCATCGACGACGCCATCGAGTTCGTGAAAAACCGAGCCCGGCCATGGATCGATGCCAAGGTCGAAAGGGCCAGCGATGACCTCTACGTGATCGCCGACATCGGCAAACTGAAAATCGAACTGCACGCCGCCGAAGCCTTGTTGCGCAAGGCCGGGCGGGTGCTTGATCAGGTCAACGCCGCGCCGCTCACTGCCGAGTCCGCCGCGCGTGCCTCGATTGCCGTGGCCGAAGCCAAAGTACTGACCACCGAGATCTCGCTGCTGGCCAGCGAAAAACTCTTCGAGCTGGCCGGCAGCCGCGCGACCCTCGCCGAATTCAACCTCGATCGCCACTGGCGCAATGCTCGCGTGCACACGCTGCATGACCCGGTGCGTTGGAAATATCACGCGGTTGGCACCTATCACCTCAACGGCACGTTGCCCGCTCGCCACTCCTGGATTTGACGACCAGAACCCTTTTGACCAGATCTCTGGAGAAACACATGACTCTTTCTCACCACGTCGCGGTCATAACCAGCGATGAGCAAGCCCTTATTGTCGCCAGTGATCTGGCGGAAGATTTCAAACGCGATAGCGCCTTGCGCGACCGTGAACGTCGTCTGCCACACCCGGAACTGGAAGTGTTTTCTCGCTCGGGTCTGTGGGGCATCAGCGTGCCAAAGGAATATGGCGGTGCCGGCGTTTCCAATGTCACGCTGGCCAAGGTGATCGCGCTGATCGCGCAGGCTGACGGCTCTCTTGGACAAATTCCGCAGAACCATTTCTATGCCCTCGAAGTGTTGCGCGTGAATGGCAGCGCCGAGCAGAAAAAACGTCTGTACGCCGAAGTATTGGCAGGCCAACGCTTCGGCAATGCACTTGCCGAACTCGGCACAAAAACCGCCCACGACCGCGTCACCCGTCTCACTCGCGACGGTGAGGGTTACCGCATCAACGGCCGCAAGTTCTACGCCACCGGCGCCATCTACGCCCAGCGCATCCCGACCTCGGTGGTGGATGAACACGGCGTGCAGCAACTGGCTTTCGTACCCCGCAACAGCAAAGGCCTGACGGTCATCGACGACTGGAGCGGTTTCGGCCAACGCACCACCGGCAGCGGTTCGGTGGTATTCGAAGACGTCTTCGTCGCCGCCGAAGACGTGATCCCGTTTCAGAGCGCTTTCGAGCGTCCGACTACCGTCGGCCCGCTGGCGCAGATTCTTCACGCCGCTATCGACACCGGCATCGCCCGCGCCGCCTATGAAGATGCGCTGAATTTCGTACGCACCAAGACCCGGCCATGGATCGATTCCGGCAACGACAAAGCCACCGAAGACCCCCTGACCCTCAAGAGCTTCGGCCACTTGAGCATCCGTCTGCACGCCGCCGAAGCCTTGCTGGAGCGCGCCGGCGAATTCCTCGACAAGGCTCAGGTCGAGACCAGTGCCGAAACCGTCGCCGCCGCATCGATTGCCGTCGCCGAAGCCCGGGCCATCAGCACCGAAATCTCTCTCGCCGCAGGCAGCACGCTGTTCGAACTCGCCGGCAGTCAGTCAACGTTGATCGAGCATGGTCTGGATCGGCACTGGCGCAACGCGCGGGTGCACACGCTGCACGACCCGGTGCGCTGGAAGTATCACGCGGTCGGCAATTACTACCTCAACGATGAAAACCCGCCGCTGCGGGGGACCATCTGATGGCGAAGAAAAAGATCCTGCTCAATGCCTTCAACATGAATTGCATCGGGCACATCAACCACGGCCTGTGGACGCATCCACGGGACAACTCCACCCAGTACAAAACCATCGAATACTGGACCGAACTGGCACAACTGTTGGAGCGTGGGCTGTTCGACGGACTGTTCATCGCCGACATCGTCGGGGTGTACGACGTCTACCAGCACTCAGTGGACGTGACGCTGAAAGAGTCGATTCAGTTGCCGGTCAACGATCCACTGCTCCTGGTCTCGGCCATGGCCGCCGTCACCAGAAACCTCGGCTTCGGCCTGACCGCCAACCTGACCTACGAAGCGCCGTACCTGTTCGCCCGGCGTATGTCGACCCTCGATCACCTGAGCCGTGGCCGGGTCGGCTGGAACATCGTCACCGGCTACCTCGACAGCGCCGCCAAGGCCATGGGCCTGAGCGAACAGGTCGAGCACGACCGCCGCTACGACCAGGCTGACGAATACCTGCAAGTGCTCTACAAACTCTGGGAAGGCAGCTGGGAAGACGGCGCGGTGCTCAACGACCCAAAGCAACGGATCTATGCCCAACCGGAGAAAGTGCACAAGGTCGAGCACAAGGGCGAGTTCTATCAGGTCGAGGGCTATCACCTCTGCGAGCCGTCGCCGCAACGCACGCCGGTGCTGTTCCAGGCGGGGAGTTCCGATCGCGGTTTGCAGTTCGCCGGGCGCCATGCCGAGTGCGTGTTCATCAGCGGCCAGAACAAACCGTCGACCAAGACTCAAGTGGACAAGGTTCGCGCCAGCGCGGTCGAGGCCGGACGCAACCCCGAGGACATCAAGGTGTTCATGGGACTGAATGTGATTGTCGGCGCCACTGAAGAACAAGCCTGGGCCAAGCATGCCGAGTACCTGAGCTATGCCAGCGCCGAAGCCGGGGTGGCGCATTTCTCGGCGTCCACCGGGATTGATTTTTCCGAATACGAGATCGATGAGCCGATCCAGTACGTGAAGAGCAACGCCATCCAGTCCGCCACCAAAAACCTGCAAAACAACGACTGGACCCGGCGCAAATTGCTCGAACAACACGCCCTCGGCGGGCGCTACATCACCGTAGTTGGCTCGCCTGAGCAAGTGGCCGATGAGCTGGAATCGTGGATCGCCGAAACCGGGCTCGATGGCTTCAACCTGACGCGGATCGTCACACCGGAAAGCTATGTCGATTTCATTGAGCTGGTGGTTCCGGAGTTGCAGCGTCGAGGGTCGTACAAGACGGCTTACGACAACGGCTCTTTGCGCGAAAAGTTGTTTCACGAAGGGGCGCATCTGCCTGAGCAACACACAGGCTCGACGTACCGCCGCTAAAAGCATCGCGGGCAAGCCCGCTCCCACAGTGTTCTCGGGTTCACACAATCCCTGTGGGAGCGGGCTTGCCCGCGATGAGGCCCGAACAGACACCAAAAATTTAATGCACTGACTGGAAACCCCACCATGACCAAGAACTACCTCTCTCACCCAGTCAAAGCACTGGCCCTGGCCCTAGGCCTCTTCAGCTCCACCCTCTTCGCCGCCGACGCGCCGCTGAAAGTCGGCACCACCGCCGCCTTCGCCATCCCCCTGGAGGCCGCCGTCGAAGAAGCCAAAAAACAAGGCCTGCAAGTCGACCTGGTGGAATTCAGCGATTGGATCGCCCCCAACGTCAGCCTCGCCGCCGGCGACATCGACGTGAACTACTTCCAGCACATCCCATTCCTGGAAAACGCCAAGGCCGCCGCCGGTTTTGACCTGGTGCCATTCGCCCCGGGGATCATCAACAACGTTGGCCTCTACTCGAAGAAATACAAAAGCTTCGACGAGCTGCCCGAAGGCGCCAGCGTGGCCATCGCCAACGATCCGATCAACAGCGGGCGCGGCTTGCAGCTGCTGGCCAAGGCCGGGCTGATCACGCTCAAACCAGGGGTCGGCTACAAGGCCACCGAAGAAGACATCGTCGCCAATCCGAAGAAAATCAAAATCCTTCAGGTCGAAGCCGTGCAACTGGTGCGCGCCTACGATGACGCCGACCTGGTCCAGGGCTACCCGGCCTACATCCGCCTGTCGAAGACCTTCGATGCCGGCTCTGCCCTGCTGTTCGACGGCCTCGATCACAAGGAATACGTGATTCAGTTCGTGATCCAGCCGACAAGCAAAACCGACCCGCGCCTGATCAAGTTCGTCGACATCTACCAGCACTCACCCGCCGTTCGCGCAGCCCTGGATAAAGCCCATGGCAAGCTCTACCAAGCCGGCTGGGAAAGCTGAGCATGACGGCCGCGATCCAACGGCGACTGGAAATTCCAGAGCCCCGCCCTGTCCCGGAGCATGTCGAACAGACCGAACTGCACCCGGACCTCAATTGCGCCCACGTGCGCTTTATCGGCCTGGGCAAAACCTACAAGGGTCAACAAGGTCCCGTGGCGGCATTGCACGGCATCGACCTGGCGATCCAGCGCGGTGAAGTGTTCGGCATCATCGGCCGTAGCGGTGCCGGCAAGTCGTCGCTGATCCGTACTATCAATCGTCTCGAACAACCGAGCACCGGGCGCGTGCTGATCGACCAAGTCGATATTGGCGAGTTCGATGAAGACCGTCTGGTAGCGTTGCGTCGACGCATCGGCATGATCTTCCAGCACTTCAACCTGATGTCGGCCAAGACCGTCTGGCAGAACGTCGAGCTGCCGCTGAAAGTGGCCGGGGTGCCGAAGGAAAAACGCGAACGGAAAGTCCGCGAGCTGCTGGAATTGGTGGGCTTGCAAGAGAAGCACAAGGCCTATCCGGCGCAGCTGTCCGGCGGGCAGAAACAGCGCGTCGGCATCGCCCGGGCGCTGGTGCATGACCCGGCGATCTTGCTGTGCGACGAAGCGACTTCGGCGCTGGATCCGGAGACCACGCAATCGATCCTCGGCCTGCTGCGCGAGATCAATCAGCGCCTGGGTTTGACCATTGTGCTGATCACGCATGAGATGGCGGTGATTCGCGATATCTGCGACCGGGTCGTGGTGCTGGAGCACGGACGAATCGTCGAGCAAGGGCCGGTGTGGGAAGTGTTCGGCAACCCGCAGCATGAGGTCAGCAAGACCTTGCTCGCACCGTTGCGATACGCGCTGCCGGAAGAATTGCAAACCCGGTTGCGCTCGCAGCCGCAATCTTCAGATGCCGCTGTTGTACTGCGCTTGCAATTCACCGGCAGCGCCACGGATGAACCAGATCTGGCGGCGCTGTTCGCCGCCCTCGGTGGCCGCGTGCGCTTGCTGCAAGGTGGCGTCGAACGGATTCAGGGCCATGCCCTCGGGCAACTGCTGCTGGCGGTAACCGGTTCGTCCCTCGGCGCCGAAGAATTACGTCAGCGCGCCGGCCATTGGGCGCAACAGGTGGAGGTGTTGGGTTATGTGGTTTGATCGCTTGCTGCAAGGTTTCATCGATACCTTCCTGATGGTCGGCGTGTCGTCGCTGATCGCACTGCTGGCGGGTATACCGCTGGCGGTGATTCTGGTCACCAGTTCCAAGGGTGGCATCTACGAAGCGCCGGCACTGAACCGCGCGCTGGGCGCATTCGTGAACCTGTTTCGCTCGATTCCGTTTTTGATTTTGATGGTGGCGCTGATTCCGTTTACCCGGCTGATTGTCGGCACCACTTACGGTGTCTGGGCCGCTGTCGTGCCACTGACCATTGCCGCCACACCGTTCTTTGCGCGCATCGCGGAAGTCAGCCTGCGCGAGGTCGACCATGGGCTGATCGAAGCGGCACAGGCGATGGGGTGCCGGCGTTGGCACATCGTCTGGCATGTGCTGTTGCCTGAGGCATTGCCGGGGATTGTCGGGGGGTTCACGATTACCTTGGTGACCATGATCAACTCCTCGGCCATGGCCGGGGCGATTGGGGCCGGTGGGTTGGGGGATATTGCTTATCGGTATGGCTATCAGCGGTTCGACAGCCAGATCATGTTGACGGTGATTGTGTTGCTGGTGGTGTTGGTGGCGATCATTCAACTGGGTGGCGATAGATTGGCGCGAGGCCTCAACAAACGCTGAGGTTGATGGCGTTGCGGGACTTTTGTGGCGAGGGAGCTTCTCGGAACGCCGCACCGTCCCGCTCGATTGCGCAGCAATCGCAAACCCTGACGACCGGTTTTGCCTGACGCACCTGATTGAATGGTTTGGGGGCTGCTTCGCAACCCAGCGGGAGCAAGCTCCCTCGCCACAAGTCATTTACCCGTTGAAAGGTAAATTTTCCTACAGGAAAAGCGGCTCTCCTACAGGGCTAATCCCTTTCTTTTGCAGGACATTTCCTAGATCATTCCGCACGCTTGCGCCGACAGATTTCCGTGCCTAGTCTTCGTCCGTCACTGCTCATCAGTGATCGGGTTTAGTAGCCCGAATCAATAGGTGCATAGCGTTTTCATGCTCATGCCCGGCAACTCTGCCGGGTATTGAATATGGTGGCTGTGCGTGGGGCATCTTCGGATGCACCGGGTTTCCTATTGACCGGCCTACTAACCTGCGCACAGCTGCCACCCCTCGTTTAGTAGGCGAGAAGTGTCGGCTCCCATGTAGCAATAGGAGCAACACAGATGAAAAAACCAGTCCCCGATCCACCCTCCAATTCAACCAGAAACGACGATCTACTCAGAGACCGCTCCGCACTCTACCGAGCCATCGATTTCTACCTGACCGGCGAACAACCGTCGGCACCGGATGAGCTACGGTTCTACAACGTCAGCGACGACATAAGCTTCGAAGACACCCAACTCTACATCGCCGATTTGCTGCGCTGTGCGTCGGTCACCGCCTATCAATGTGGCGACCACCTCAAGGGCGCCGACAGGGCCATGGTGTTTTCCATCTGGCATCTGCTGGAGATCGCCAAGGCCATGGTTGATCGGTCGATTGATTGTCTGGGGATGAAGAAAGCCGAGTCTGATCCAAGTCATTAGGCGCCAGTGAAATCGCCTTCGCCGGCAAGCCGGTCTCGCTCCCACACTTGATCTTCAGAGAACACATCATTTGTGTACGATGCGATCCCTTGTGGGAGCGAGCTTGCTCGCGATGGTCGTCAACGATAACGCTGTTAACCTGACACCCCGCGGCGCTTTCAGGTTTTTCGCGAGCAATCGAGCGTCGACCGGCTGCTCCTACAGGGAATGGCTGCGCAGCAGCCCCAGGCCTGATGGCGTATATTCGGCGTATCCACATTGCCTGCGCAGCCGACCATGAAACAGACTCCCGCCGACCTCGAGCAGATTACCGCCACCACCCTGGGCCATTACAACTCGGTGGCCGAAGGGTTTCGCGAGGGTACCCGCGATCACGATGTCAGCCAGAACATCGATGCCCTGTTGCGGCATATCCAGGGTGAGGCACCGTTCGACATTCTTGACTTTGGCTGTGGGCCGGGGCGTGATTTGCAGACCTTCACGCGCATGGGCCATACCGCGGTCGGGCTTGATGGGTCGCAGAAGTTCGCGCAGATGGCGCGTGAGGACAGCGGGTGCGAGGTCTGGCAGCAGGACTTTCTGAAACTCGATCTGCCCGCCGAGCGATTCGACGGGATTTTTGCCAATGCTGTGCTGTTCCACATCCCGCGTCAGGAGTTGCCTCGGGTGTTGAAAGAACTGCGTGGGGCGTTGAAACCAGGTGGCGTGTTGTTCAGTTCCAATCCGCGTGGGGAGAATCAGGAGGGGTGGAACGGGCCGCGTTATGGGGCGTATCACGATCTTCAGGCGTGGCAAAAGTTGTTGACTGAAGCGGGGTTTGTCGAGCTGGAGCATTACTATCGGCCGGCGGGGCTGCCGCGGGAGCAGCAGCCTTGGTTGGCCAGTGTTTGGCGTAAGACGGCGTAGTCAGTCAGGCCCTCTTCGCGAGCAAGCTCGCTCCCACATTTGATCTTCAGTGGACACAAAACTTGTGTACGACTCGGTCAACTGTGGGAGCGGGCTTGCCCGCGATGAGCGCGTAGCGCTCGCCTTACTGCACCTCTTTCTTCGGCTCGCGAATCTTGTACCAGGCCACATACAGCGCCGGCAAAAACAGCAGCGTCAGCAAGGTGGCGATGATGATCCCGCCAATCATCGCGTACGCCATCGGCCCCCAGAACACTTCCCGGGCGATCGGGATCATCCCCAGGCTCGCCGCTGCCGCGGTCAGCAGAATCGGTCGGCGCCGATGCTCGGTCGCCTGCAGCACCGCGTCCCACGGTGCGTAGCCGTCCTTCTCGAACGCCTCGATCTGGGTCACCAGGATCACCGAGTTGCGGATGATGATGCCGATCAGTGCCAGGATGCCGAGGATCGCCACGAAGCCCATGGGCGTGCCGGTCGGGATCAGCGCCAGCACCACGCCGATCAAGCCCAGCGGTGCGACGCTGGCCACCAGGAACAGCTTCTGCACGCTGTGCAACTGGATCATCAGGAAGGTCGCCATCAAGAACAGCATCAACGGCACCACCTTGGCGATCGGCCCCTGCGCCTTGCCGCTTTCCTCGACCGTACCACCGGTGGCGACCTTGTAGCCCACCGGCAAACTGGCGGCGAATTTTTCGATGTCCGGTTTCAGCTGTTTCACCAGATCGGTCGGCTGGATCTCGTCATGCACCGCGGCCTTGATGGTGATGGTCGGCTTGCGGTCACGGCGCCACACCAGCGGTTGCTCAAGTTCATAGCGCACGGTGGCGAACGCCAGCAGCGGAATCGAGGTGCCGCCCGGCGTGACGATCTGCAGATTCTGCAGGGTTTCCGGCGTACCGCGTTCCGCGTCGATCGCGCGCCCCACGACATTGATCAGATAGATATCGTCATCGACCTGGGTCACGGGCGCGCCGACCACGATGCTGTTCATCAGGTTGGCCACGTCTTCCGACGACAGACCCAGTTGCCGCGCCTTGTCCTGGGCGATGTCGATGCGCAGGACTTTGCCCGGCTCGTTCCAGTCGAAAATGATCTCGCCGATGTGCGAGTTTTTATCCAGCTCGGTGGCCAGGGCGATCGCGTGCTTGCGCACCTGATCGATGTCCTTGCCGCTGACCCGGTACTGAATCGGCCGCCCCACCGGCGGGCCCATTTCCAGGGCCTGGACGTAGCTGCCGATGCCGACGAAGTCTTTGCGCAGCCGTTCACGCAAGCGCTGGCTCAAGGCCTCGCGCGACTCCAGGCCTTTGCTGACAATGATCAATTGCGCGTAGTACGGGTTCTGCAATTGCTGATCCAGCGGCAGGTAGAAACGGATCGCACCTTCGCCGATGTAGGTGCTCCAGCGCACAATGTCCGGATCGTCCTTGAGGGTCGCTTCGAGCTTGTCCACCGCCTTGCGGGTTTCGGCGATCGAGGCGTTTTGCGGCAGGTTCAGGTCGACGAGGATTTCCGGCCTGTCGGAGGACGGGAAGAACTGGTTCTGCACAAACTGCATGGAGAACACCGACGCCGCGAACAGCGCAATGGTGATGCCGATGGCCCACCAGCGGTTGCGCATGGCCCAGAGCATGCCGTAATTGAACGCGCGGCCGATGCGACCGGGCTCCGCGTCATGGGGTTTCACGTTGGCACTGAGGATGTGCACGCCGATCACCGGCGCAAACAACACCGCGACCACCCATGACACCAGCATCGCTACGGCGATCACCGCAAACAGGGTGAAGGTGTACTCACCCGCCGAGCTGGCGTTCAGGCCAATAGGCACAAAACCGGCCACTGTCACCAAGGTACCAGTGAGCATCGGGAACGCGGTCGAGGTATAGGCGAACGTGGCCGCCTGCTCCTTGGTTTCCCCCATCTCCAGCCGGGTGACCATCATCTCCACCGTGATCATGGCGTCGTCCACCAGCAGGCCGAGGGCGATGATCAGCGCGCCAAGGGAAATCCGCTGCATGGTGATGCCGCTGTATTCCATGAAGATGAAGACCATCGCCAACACCAGCGGAATCGAGCACGCCACCACCAGCCCGGCACGTACGCCAAGGCTGATGAAGCTGACGACCAGCACGATGACCACCGCCTCGAACAAGGCGCTGGTGAAGCCGCCGACCGCTTTTTCCACCACCTCCGCCTGGTCGGAAACGGTGTGCACGCCGACGCCCACCGGCAGGTCGGCGGTCAGGTCATTCATGCGCTGGTGCAGGGCCTTGCCGAATTCCTGAATGTTGCCGCCTTTTTTCATGGCGATGGCCAGGCCGATGGCGGGTTGACCATTGAAGCGAAATTGCGGCGTTGCCGGGTCGACATAGCCACGACAGATGTCAGCGATGTCGGCCAGACGATAGAAACGATCGTTGAGCCTTAAATTGACGTTGGCCAGGTCTTTCTCGGACTCGAACTGACCGGATGTGCGCACGGAGATCCGCTCCGGCCCGGCCTCGATCACCCCGGCCGGGGTCACCGCGTTTTGCGATTGCAGGCTTTGCACCACCTGGCGCTGATCAATGCCTAGCGCCGCCAGTTTGCGGGTGGAGAAATTCAGATAGAGTACTTCATCCTGCTCACCGACCATCTCGACCTTGCCCAGCCCCGGCACTTCGCGGATCTCGGCACGGACCTGTTCGACGTAATCGCGCAACTGGCGCATCGACAACCCGTCGGCAGTAAAGGCGTAGACCGAGCCGAACACATCACCGAATTCGTCGTTGAACCCCGGCCCTTGCAAGCCCTTGGGGAACTCGCCGCGAATGTCGTCGATCTTCTTGCGCACCTGGTACCAGATTTGCGGAATATCCTTGGCACTGGTGGTGTCGCGCAGGTACACGAAGACTGTCGATTCGCCAGGCCGGGTGTAGCTTTTCACGTAGTCGAGAGAGTCGAGTTCTTCGAGTTTTTTCTCGATGCGGTCCGTGACCTGCTTGAGGGTTTCTTCCTGGGTCGCACCCGGCCAGCGCGTCTGGATCACCATGGTCTTGATGGTGAACGACGGGTCTTCTTCGCGACCGAGGTTCATGTACGAGAACACGCCCATCAGCAGCGCGACGAACATCAAATACCAGACAAACGACTGATGTTTGAGGGCCCATTCGGATAAGTTGAAACTCCCTTTCATTGCGGGCTGTCCTCGTCGATTTTCACTTTCTGCCCCGGTTTGAGGCTGTTCACTCCCGCACTGACGACCCGCTCGCCGGACTTCACGCTGTTGGTCAGGACCACGGTGCTGTCAGTCCGGCTGACGAGGCTGACGTCCCGCGGGGAAACGGTGTGCGTCTGTGGATCGACGACCCAGATCCGCAATTTGCCATCCACCTCTTGCAGCACGCTCAGCGGCAGTTCGATGCGCGGTTTGATCGCGGAGCTGATGGTCACGCTGATGGCCGTACCGAGGCGCAAACCCGGTGGCGTGTCGGTCAGGCTCAGGCGGGCGCGACGGGTACGGGTCGCACTTTGCGCCTGGGGTTCGATTTCGCGAACGATGGCGGTGGTGGTGATGTTCGGGTCCAATTGCGCGGCAACCTGAAATACCACGTCCGTCGGCAATTGATCGACCAGGGTGTCGGGCAGGTCGATCACGGCTTCCTTGATATCTGGCTGCGCCAGGGTCACCACTTGCTGGCCGGCGGTCACCACTTGCCCGGCTTCGGCGCTCCATGCCGTGACGATGGCTTTGTGGTCGGTGCGCAGTTGGACGTAATCGAGCTGATCCTTGGCCTGATCGACGGCCGCCCTGGCCTGGTCGAGGGAAGCCTGGGTGGTTTTGAGGTCGGTCTGCGCGATGTCCAGTTGGGCCTGCGCACCGACCCCGCGATCGAACAGTTCCTGCTGGCGGCGGGCGTTGGCCTGGGCGTTGATCAACTGCGCCTGGATGCGAGCCAGATCGCCCTGGGCCGAGCGCAACTGGTTTTGCTGGTCAGTGGGGTCAAGCGTGGCGAGCAAGGCGCCCTTCTCGACTTCGGCGCCGACATCGACATTGCGGCTGGCGATGCGTCCCGGCACGCGGAAACCGATATTACTTTCATAACGGGCCTGGATGCTGCCGGCGAAGCGGCCGAGATTTTCCTCATCCAGCGCCTGGACCTTGATCGACAGCACTGGGCGTACCGGCTCCGGCGGTGGCTCTTTTTTCGAGCAGGCCACCAGCAGCACTCCACCGAGAACCAGTAACAGACGCTTCATGGCTGGGCTCCCGCCGCTAAATCCTTATAGGTGTTTTCGGCGATCTCCACCTTCACGCCGGGGTGCAGCAATTGACCACCGGCGATGACCACTTTTTCGCCACCTTTAAGGCCGGCGCTGATAATGACTTTGCCCGTAAGGTACCGGCCGACGGTGACCGTGTGCAGCTGCGCTACGCCTTCGTCGTCCACCAACCACACGGCCGGGTCGCTGAGGTTTTTGGTCAACGCCGACCAGGGCAATTCCACGGCGGATTTGCCCGGCGTCCTGGCCGTGACGCTCACTACGGAGCCGAGCTGCATGCCTTGCGGCAGGCCGTTGAGGCTGACTTTGACCTGCACCGTACCGGTTTGCGCGGACACCGCCGGAGTGATTTCACGCACGGTGCCAGTAGTTTTGATCGCCGGGTTTTCGAGCAAGCTGACCACCACCGATTTATCCGACGGCGGTTCGGCCAACAGCGACTCATAGACGTTGAACACCGCGTCGCGCTCACCGTCCCGGGCCAGGCTGAAAATCGGCACCGTGGCCTGCACCACTTGGCCGACTTCGGCCTGGCGAGCGGTAATCACCCCCGGCGCGTCGGCAATCAACGCGGTGTAGCTCAGTTGTTCGCGGGCATTGGCCAATTGTGCCTGGGCGGCCGCCAGGGCGCTTTGACTGCTGCGCAAGGCGGCCTGGGCGGAATCGTATTCGCTTTGGCTGGTGTAGCCCTTGGGCAGGAGTTTTTGCTGGCGCACGAACGCGGCGGCGGTCTGTTTGACCCGCGCCTGCTCGGCAACCACCTGCGCCTGGGCCGAATCGACGCTGGTTTGCAGGTCCTTGGGATCGAGCCTGGCGAGCACTTGCCTGGCCGACACCCGGTCACCAACATCGACGGTGCGCTGGATGATCTTGCCGCCGACGCGAAACGACAGTTCCGTCTGCACCCGCGCCTGGACATCACCCGTGAGGGTCACCGAAGCCGCGTAGTCAGCCGACTTGACCTCCTGCACGAAAACCCGCGGACGCTCCTTTTCGACCTGGGGCTTCTCGCCGCAGGCGGTCAGCAACGCCAGGAAACTCAGGCCAACCACTGTTTTCAATCCGGGACCAGCCATGCAGACTCCTTTGCGTTGTACGGGCGTGCCAGTTCGATACGACTGTGAGCTTAGAGCAGGGTTCAACCTTCGCCTACGCTGATAGGCACTTCCTCCTATAGGGGATGCAGATAGATCCTACAAGTCAAATTCGCCAACGCGGTTATCCTGATGCCGTTTCGGGACCACATGGAAAGTCCTTTATGCTCAAAACGCTCGCGGTAGCCAACTACCGCTCGATCAATAAACTGGTGATCCCGCTGGGCCGGTTGAACCTGATCACTGGCCCCAACGGCAGTGGCAAATCCAACCTCTACCGCGCCTTGCGCCTGTTGGCCGAAACTGCCCAGGGTGGCGTGGTCAATGCCTTGGCTCGCGAGGGTGGGCTGGATTCGACCTTCTGGGCCGGCCCGGAAAACATCAGCCGACGCATGCGCAACGGCGAAGTCCCGATCGAGGCGACTGTGCGGCACGGCGCCAAACGCCTGCGCCTGGGGTTTGCCGGGGAGGACTTCAGCTACTCGATCGCATTGGGTCTGCCAGAACCGAGCCTTTCAGCGTTTTCCCTGGACCCGGAAATAAAAAAGGAATGCATCTGGAGCGGTCCGTTCTACCGCCCGGCCAGCCTGCTGGTGGATCGCGACGGCCCGATGATTCGCACCCGTGAAGGTCGCAGCTGGGAAGTGCTGGCCCAGCACACGCCGAATTTCGACAGCCTGTTCGATCAGGTCGGCAGCTTTCGCACCTCGCCGGAAGTCATGCAGCTGCGTGAGTTCATCCGCCGCTGGCGTTTCTACGATCACTTTCGCAGCGACGCCGATGCGCCGGTGCGTCAACCGCAATTAGGCACCCGCACGCCGGTGCTGCACCACGACGGTCGTGATCTGGCGGCGGCGTTGCAGACCATTCGCGAAATCGGTGATCCCGAAGCGTTACAGACTGCGATCAGTGACGCGTTCCCTGGCGCGCGATTGAGCATCGCGCCGTTGCAGGGCGGACGGTTTGCCATTGAGTTTTATCAGGAAGGGTTGTTGCGACCGTTATCGGCAGCCGAGTTGTCCGATGGGACGTTGCGCTACTTGCTGCTGGTTGCCGCACTGCTGACGCCCCGCCCCCCGTCGCTGATGGTGCTGAACGAGCCGGAAACCAGCCTGCACCCTGACCTGTTGCCGGCCTTGGCGCGGTTGATTATCCGGGCGTCTGAGCAGTGCCAGGTGTGGGTGGTGTCCCATGCGCGGCGGTTGATCTCGGCGCTGCAAGAGGATGAGGAATGCAATTGCATCGTGCTCGAGAAGACGCTGGGTCAGACCGGGATAGTCGGGCAGCGGGTACTGGATGAGCCGGCGTGGTATTGGCCGGATTGAAGGACCTGTATTGCGTGCGGCGCTATCTGGAGTGGCGACGAATGTCTTGGGCGTTCGACACAATGCGAGGCTGCCTGTTCTGTGGTCTGTTCGAAAGGTCGACCCTCTTGTTACCACCCCCCGGAAAGCCGAACGCCTCAAAACCAATCGGCTCGGGTGGCAATGTAGCTGATGCTTGAGGTGTGCCGGGCGTCGGAGGAGGAGCTGACGGCAGATTCGTCAGGGGATTTTTGTACTCCAGGGGTTTCGGCGCGCTGCGAGCAACGTCCCACGCACCGGCCCTGTTCAACTTGTGAGCACGATAGGCATAAGCCACCGAAGTGCCTGAGGCAGCAAAAGACAGCACGCTGAACGCGGCCATTACGATAAGCAGTGGATCCTGTGCGGAATTATCCGGATCCGTGGCGTTCATGATGGATCTTGTAATCCCGACCCCGCCACCGATAAAGCCTGACACCGCCCCTACCACCCCCAGGTACGCGGATTTTTTCACGAGGGATTTAGACGCCGCCACACCCGCGGTTCTTAAACCCGCGACAGAGAGCCCTCCAGCGACAAGCCCGACACCACCCGAAAGAAACCCCACGACGTTCATTCCAACGACCATCCAGGGTAGCCAGGCTTCTCGTCCCGTAGGATCAGTGAAATTCACCGGATCGCCCTGACAATACGCATACGGATTCAACCCACCCCGACCAAACGGACTCAATCTGTCCGGGCTATTGAAACGCATCAGTATCGGGTTGAAGGCCCGATGGCCATTGCCCAGCAGGTAATGGCCGGTAGTGGGATCAATCGCTTCGCCATTAAACCCCAAGAGGTCGCCAGGTCCGGGCCCGGCAGGTCGATGGCCGTAAGGCGTGTAGACGCGATTCATCGGTCCTGCGGGGTCAGAGACCTGCAAAACGGAACGTTGTTGATCGGTACCCAGCAGTTGAGTATTGGTGACATTCCCCTGCCGCGAAAGCAGCGCGAGCAAATACGAGCCGTGCTGGAAAACGCTTCGGCTGACCTGATCTCCAAGCTCGGTTGCCAGATGCTCGAGACGATAAAACCTTTGCAACGTTGCTTGCCCGAAAGGCTCAAGCCCAGTCAGTTGATCCAGTGCGTTGTAGTGATAACGACACGAGCCGGAATTGAGCGTTTCCATTGCAAAACTCCTCATCGTCAGGCGCTTAGTGTGCACCAACGACGGCACCACGCCACCTAGCAGAACTGCTAGGTAGCGTGGTGCAGAATCACTATGCAGTCAGGTCAATCACCCGTTTGCCATCACGCCTTGCGGTCTGGTGTCATCGCAATTCGTCAATATCAAAAGATCGCAGCCTTCGGCAGCTCCTACAGGGTTTTTGGGTACGCCTGCAGGCGCTGCCGAAGGCTGCGATCTTTTGATCTTCTGCATAAAAAAACGCCGACGCTATCGAAAGCCGTCGGCGTTGAAACCTTGAAGGGGTTTACCTCGCGAATCAGAACGCCGGCAGTACCGCGCCGCTGTATTTCTTCTCGATGAATGCTTTCACTTCAGGACTGGTCAACGCCTTGGCCAGTTTCTGGATGGCGACGCTGTCCTTGTTGTCCGGACGAGCCACCAGGAAGTTCACGTAAGGCGAGTCGGCACCTTCGATCACCAGCGCGTCTTTAGCCGGGTTCAGACCTGCTTCCAGTGCGTAGTTGGTGTTGATCATGTCCAGGTCGACCTGATCGAGAACACGCGGCAGCATGGCCGACTCCAGTTCCTTGAACTTGAAGTTGTGCGGGTTCTTGGCGATGTCTTTCGGGGTAGCCAGGGCGTTTTTCGGGTCTTTCAACTCGATCAGGCCTGCCTTCTGCAGCAGGATCAGGGCGCGGCCACTGTTGCTGCCTTCGTTCGGGATGGCGATGGTGGCGCCGTCTTTCAGCTCAGCCAGGGTTTTGACTTTCTTCGAATAACCACCGAACGGTTCGACGTGTACGCCGATCACGGTCACCAGGTTAGTGCCTTTGCCTTCGTTGAAGCTATTCAGGTACGGCAGGGTCTGGAAGTAGTTGGCGTCCAGACGCTTCTGATCGACCTGTACGTTGGGCTGAACGTAGTCGGTGAAGACTTTGATCTCCAGGTCCACGCCTTCTTTGGCGAGGGTTGGCTTGATCAGTTCCAGAATCTCGGCGTGCGGGACCGGGGTCGCCGCCACCACCAGTTTCTCGCCAGCCTGGGCCAGGCTCGCCGTCAGGGCAGCCGCCAGTGCGGTGAACAACAGAACCTTTTTCATGCAGTGTCCTTATCGAAAATCGCGGTCGTCATCGACGACGGCTATTAATACAGGTGCCAGTGAAGTGCTATCGCTGGTATGACGCGGACAATACCGGGATTTTTTATTCCCGAACAATATCTTTTATTCACTTTCATATTCCATTTTGTTCATACAGCGCTGATTCACGCTGCGCCCGCATTCCACCGCATTGACCTGTAGGCGCTGGCTTGTCGGATCGCCGCACTGCAGCGAAGGCGTCCTAACTGATAAACCGCGGCGCCTGGTTCGCGAGCAAGCTTGCTCCTACAGGAGCGCCGCATGACCTGTAGGAGCTGGCTTGCCAGCGAAGGCGTCCTTCCTGACACACCGCGTCGTCTGGTTCGCGAGCAAGCTTGCTCCTACAGGAGCGCAGCATGACTTGTAGGAGCTGGCTTGCCAGCGAAGGCGTCCTTCCTGACACACCACGGCGTCTGGTTCGCGAGCAAGCTTGCTCCTACGAGAGCGCCGTGTCTTTCAAGAGTTGTTTCAGCGCTGCTTGCTCGCTGGCGGTGCCTTTGGTGAGGATGTGCTTCAGTTGCCGCTCGATCGCCCCCAGCGTGGCAGGTACTTCAGGCAAATTCAGATGCTCCGGCAAAATCTCGTCACCCGTGCTCACCAGCAACGCAAAGTGAATGACGTTTTCCAGCTCTCGAGTGTTGCCCGGCCAACTGTGCTGTTCCAGCACATGCTGCGCAGCCTCGCTGATCAGCGGCACGGGCAAGTCCAGGCGCTGGCTGTAGATACCGAGGAAGTATTCGGACAGCGACAGGATATCGCCTACCCGTTCGCGCAAGGCCGGCAGTTCGAGCTGGCCTTCGCTCAGGTAGTGATAGAGCCGCTCGTGAAATTTACCGGCGGCGACCGCCTGCGCCAGATCGATGCTGGTGGCAGCCACCAGGCGCACGTCCACCGGACTCGGTTGCAGAGCACCGACGCGGGTGACTTCGTGGTTTTCCAGGGCGGCGAGCAGTTTGATCTGGATCGGCAGCGGCAGGTCGCCGATCTCGTCCAGATAGAGCGTCCCGCCATTGGCCGAACCGAACCAGCCGGCGCGGCTGCTGGCCGAACCGCTATAGCTGCCGGCGGCATAGCCGAACAATTCGGCATCGGCGTAAGTGGGGCTGATCGCGCCGCAATTCACCGAAACGAACAAGCCGCCGCGATCACTGGCCCGATGAATGTGCCGCGCCAGCAATTCTTTCCCGCTACCGGTTTCGCCACGGATCAACACGGAGATCGAACGCGGCGCCAGTTGCTCCAGTTCCTGGCGCAACTGTCGCGAGCGCGGATCGACGAACACCAACGCCTTGGCGCGAATGCTCAGAGGACTCTTTTCTGCATCGGGGAAGGTCAGCAGCGGCTGACCGAACGTTTCAAAACTCATGGCAGACTCCCGCCCAAAACCGCCGGGAGACGGGGGCGTTTAAAAAAAGAAAATTCAGGCGCGGCGCAGGGCGTGATGTTCCATGCGGTTTTGCAGGCGATAGAGATAAGCAAAACCCTGCTCCCAGCGCTGGTGACCGGACTTCACATTGATATGCCCTGCCCCCGACAAAATCCCCGCCTCGGCCCCCCAGTTGCGTGCCAGCTCCAAAGCACGCGGCGCACTCACGGCGCTGTCGTTATCGGAACTGACGACCTGGCTCGGGAATGGCAAAAGGTGGGTCGGAATGGGGGCGAAATTGCGCAGCGCCGGCGCGCAGGCCGGACGTTCGACGTCCGCGGGCGCGACCAGCAAGGCACCACGAACCTGACGCAAGAACTGCAAGGGAGCAGTGGCCGCCCAGTGGGCAACGGTGATGCAACCCAGGCTATGGGCGATCAGGATCACCGGCGTGCTGTCGGCGGCAACCGCCTCGGCCAGCGCCGCGACCCAATCTTCACGACGCGGAGTCAGCCAGTCGGCCTGCTCCACCCGTGCGCTATTCGGCAGGCTGTTCTGCCAGTGGCTTTGCCAATGATCATCTGGCGATCCTTGCCAGCCCGGCACAATCAGGTAGCGAATTGATTCGTTGCGCATGGGGGAGCTCTCCTGCTGCGTGTCTGTTCCTGCGCAAGTATAGGGAGGAGAGTTATATTCGTTAAGGAATAAGAAGCTATTTATTAAGACCTATAAAGAATATAGGAATCGCACCCTGTGGCTGCTACAGGCCGCGACCCATGGCGGCAAGAAATCAAAAAGGCCGGCACGCTAGGCGCCTGCGGTTGAACCAGTCGCTTGCGGCAAAAGAACAAAAAAAGGGGCCGCACCCTGCCAAGGAGACGGCCCCGGAAAATCGATAAATTCTGTGGAGACACTCGCAAGGTAGTGCGGTGAGCTCTGTGTAAACGTTTTAGCGCGCAGAGGTTTCGGTTTGATGAATACTGCCGCTGAATGAATTATTGACCAAAACCATTATTCTTTAAAAGAATATTTATAATTATTTATAGATCAAAAAGTAATTAAATACATTCCCACTTACAACAACATCCTTGCAGTAGGCGCGATAGACGCATTACATCTTCAGCGTTTGATCAGGACAGTGCAGCCCGCACTTCAACTACTCAGGAAGAGTACTTATGCATTCAATTATCAAGCCGCTGGTTTACACGGCATTGCTGTCAGCGCCGTTGGCGCCCTTGGCTGCGTCACCAGGCGACGCAGCCAAGGTTGAGCTTGAGATCAAAAACAAAACCAGCTTTCCTCTGCAGGTTTATCAAGGGCAGTGGAGAGGAGTCGTATTGCCGGATAAAAGCTTTCAAACCCAGGACTACAAAAACGCCACCATCACAATCTCCACGTCCACCCCCGACGCCGCGATCAAGTTCGTTACGCTGAGCAATGCCAAGGGCTGCAAAGCACAAACCTGCGTGCTGATCACAGGCAACTGAGCGGGCGTTTCTGTGAACAGCACCTGCAAAAATCCTGTTCCCACGCAGAGCGCGGGAACAGCCTAGGCCTGTGCTGATCGGACGCCCTCAGTTGTCTGCCGTTCCTTGCGCACAAACCGGTTCGCCCGCCCGAACGTGCCGAAATCATTGAACCGCACACCCATCTCGCGCATGACCTTATGCGCCACCGGCACGGTCATCTGTCGGATGTAAAACGGCGCCTTCACCACAAAGTGATGGATGCCGTGGCTGCTGCCGAAATTGAAGCAGAACGCCTGCATCGGCCACATCCACCATGGGTTCAACACCTGCGTCTGCTGGATCACGTTCCCCGGCTCCACGTCACCGTAGTAGTGCATGTTCGAGCTGACGAAATGCAGGCAAAAGGTACGTAATACATTCGGGCCGATGATCACGACCGCCGCGATGTCGATCACTTGCATCACCGACAGCGTTGTCGCCGACCATTCGATAGAAGTTCCCATCAGCGACGCGATGCCGTTTGCCGCGTGAAAACCGAGAAACACGTACCACGCGCTCCAATGCACCAGCGCCAGTGGCGCGTAAACCTTCAGGGTGCGCTTGATGATGCTGAATTTATGAGCCCAGGTCCTGGCTCGCAACATGCGGATGAGCGCCGACATCACGTTGTCGCCAACCATCAGCAGGCGCGCAAATCCCCAGGGTTCGCCGTTGGTGATCGCCCGCTCTTCCAGGTCGGTTTCCGTACCGGAGACCTTATGATGATTGAGGTGCAGATGCCGACGAATCCACGGGTTGATCGTGCTCGGCCGCGCCAGCCAAACCAGCGTCATCATTAGATTGTGCGGTACACGTTGTTTACGAAAGTACATGCTATGTATCAAGTCGTGTTCCAGCTCGTGGGTCAGCGAGGCCAAGAACGCGTTGAGCAGCAGGCACACCCACCAGGCCATGTGCCCTGTGACGTAGAGCGTCGCCGAGCCGATCATCCCGGCCAGGGCGAAGGCCAGAATGCCCGCGCCCAAGGCATCCTGATGGTTGAGAATCGGGTAGCGCCGACGCAGCTCGACGCCCTTGGCCAGCACCACCTCACGAATATGCGCCGCGCGCTGTGCTGCATTCAGTCGCTGGGGACTTGCAGAAGTACCGTCCATGCTTCCATCCTCTGGTTATTGATGCTCGCATCCTGCCTTGTGAACCCTCGCAAGCTGGTAGCCGTGAACGCCAACCTGTTGACCGGAAGCGCCAATCAGCATGACTGAACCGACCTCCCTCGCCAGCTGGACCCGTGCCCTGCGCAAGCAACTCGATGCGCTGGGCCTCGACAGCACCGCCCTGTGCCAGCAGGCGGGGCTCGACCCGCAACTGATGGACGACCCGAACGCCCGTTACCCGTTGTCCGGAACGACGCGCCTGTGGGAAATCGCGGTGCAGGTCAGCGGCGACCCGGCGATCGGCTTGCGGGTGTCGCGCTTTGTCAGCCCGACCACGTTTCATGCGCTCGGTTATGCGCTGGTGGCCAGCGGCAGTCTGCGGGAAGTATTCGAGCGCATCGTGCGTTATCACCAGGTGGTCAGCGATGCCCTGGAACTGGAACTGATCCGCACCGAAGACCGCTACCGCTTCCGCCTGAAAATCCCGCCCGGCAATCCGGCCCCGGCTTTCGAAGCCATCGATGCCTTCGCGGCGATTTACGTACGCACCTGCCGCAATCGTCTCGGGCGCGACTACGCGCCACTGGCGGTGTATCTGCGGCGTCCGGAACCCAGCGATTCACATCAATGGCACAAAGTCTTTCGCTCGCCGGTGTACTTCGCCGCCGATGAAGACCGATTGGAATTCGCCCTGGTGGATTTCGACAGCCACCTGGATGACGCCAACCCGGAACTGGCCGAGCACAACGAAACGGTGCTCAAGCGCACCCTCGCGCAACTCCAGCCCCTGACCTGGGAGCGCAAGGTCCGCGACGCCATTGAAGAGCAATTACCCGAAGGCGAGCCCAGCGCCGAACGCATCGCCCAGGCCCTGCACCTAAGCTTGCGTAGCCTGCAACGGCATCTGGCGGACGAGGGCTGTCGGTTCGATACGCTGCTCAATGAAAGTCGCGAAAACCTGGCGCTGCTGCACCTGCGTGATCCGCAGTGTTCGTTGAGTGAGATAAGCTATTTGTTGGGGTTTGCCGATACCAGCAGCTTCAGTCGCGCGTTCAAGCGCTGGACGGGGATGACGCCGGGGCAGTTTCGGGAGGGTTTGCGCTGATCTGGAAGGTGTGTTGCCTGGTCAGGCCTCATCGCGAGCAAGCTCGCTCCCACATTTGATCTCCAACGGATACGAAAATCGGTAAACACCACAGAACCCATGTGGGAGCGAGCTTGCTCGCGATGAGGCCAGACCAGGCACTACAGAAACGCCTCAGCGCCCCCGATCCCGCCGCAGCAACTTGCGCACCCGCGCCACCAGCTCGCTCACGGCAAACGGCTTGAGCAGGTAATCATCCTCATGCAGCTCCAGCCCGCGCAGGCGATCCTCGATGCCATCTTTAGTCGTGAGAAACAGCACCGGCGTCTCGCCGAGCTTGCGGATCTGTTGCAGCAACTGCCAGCCGTTGAGCCCCGGCAGCATCACGTCGAGGATGATCAGCTCGTACTCGCCGGACTCGATAAACCGTCGGCCTGCCATCCCGTTGACGGCCACATCCACCGCATAACTCGCCTCGCTCAGGCCCTTGGCCAGAAGCTTGGCGAGTTCGGGTTCGTCTTCCACTAACAACACACGCATGGCACACCTCAATTGTCGTCATCACAGGCTAGGCGCGTTCGCGCGCAAAGCCCACCACTAACGCCTTAATGCTGTTCAGTTAAGGCAATTGCAGGAGCGAGCTTGCTCCGGGCCGTATGGCATGATCCATTACCCTACAGGAGGAACAACAATGAAAAGCCTCGTCGACCACCTCAGTCAATACGCCACCTACCATCGTGACCCGCGCAATATTGCTACCCATTTGGGGGGTATTCCGCTGATTGTCGTGGCGGTGGCGGTGTTGCTGTCCCGTCCGCAATGGGCCGGGGGCTGGCTGTCCCCGGCCGTGTTGGTAGCGCTGGCGGCGGCGTGGTTTTACTTGCGCCTGGAGTTGCGCCTCGGGGTGTTGATGACCGTGTTGCTCGGGTTGTGCCTTTGGGCAGGTCAAGTACTGGCGCAGCAAATCACGCTGGTCTGGTTGGTGAGCGGCGTCGGGATGTTTGTGATCGGCTGGGCGATTCAGTTTGTCGGTCATCACTATGAAGGACGCAAGCCGGCGTTTGTCGATGATGTGACGGGGTTGATTGTCGGGCCCTTGTTTGTGGTGGTTGAGCTGGCGTTTTTGCTGGGGCTGCGGCGGGAGCTCAAAGAGCAGATCGAGGCGCGGGCGGGGGGTGTGCGTCTGCGCCAGAAAAACGCTGCGGCGTAGGACGCCTTCGCGGGCAAGCCCGCTCCCACAGGATTTTCGTCATTCATGAACACAATGGTGACCTGTAGGAGCTGGCTTGCCAGCGATCAACGATAACGCGGTGTGTCAGACACACCGCTATCGCCGGCAAGCCGGCTCCTACAATGGTTAGATGTTGGCGACTTTCTGCCAGACCTTCGGCTTGAAGAACAGTGTCTCGCCCTTCGCCAACCCGACCAGGCTGTCGTGATCCTTCACCACTTCCGCTTCGATCAAATCGCTCTGGCCTTCAACCTTCAGCGTTACCCGGGTCGTCGCGCCCAATGGACGGATATCCCGCACCTCGGCGGCGTGATGGTCTTCCAGTTCATGGCGCGACAGCGACACTTCGTGAGGACGGAACAGCACATGGTTGTCTTCGCCCAAATGCAGACGGTTCGAGTCGCCGAGGAAGTGGTAGACGAAATCGCTGGCGGGGTTTTCGTAGACGTCGCCCGGTGAGCCGATCTGCTCGATCACACCCTTGTTCATCACCACGATGCGGTCGGCGACTTCCATGGCTTCTTCCTGGTCGTGGGTCACGAAGACCGAGGTCAGGTTGATGTCTTCGTGCAGCCGTGCGAGCCAGCGGCGCAGTTCTTTACGAACCTTGGCGTCGAGGGCGCCAAACGGCTCGTCGAGCAGCAGGACCTTCGGCTCTACCGCCAGGGCGCGGGCCAAGGCAATCCGTTGACGCTGACCGCCGGACAGCTGTTCCGGATAGCGATCCGCCAACCAGTCCAGCTGCACCATGTTCAGCAATTCGTGGACTTTCACCGCGATCTGGCTCTCGCTGGGGCGCTGGTTTTTCGGTTTCATGCGCAGGCCGAACGCGACGTTGTCGAACACGGTCATGTGGCGGAACAGGGCGTAGTGCTGGAACACGAAGCCGACGTTGCGATCACGCACGTCGTGACCGGAAACATCTTCACCGTGAAACACGATGCTGCCCTGATCCGGCGTTTCCAGGCCGGCGATGATCCGTAACAGCGTGGTCTTGCCGCAACCAGAGGGGCCGAGCAGCGCGACCAGTTCGCCGCTTTGGATGTCCAGGCTGATGTTGTCCAGCGCCTTGAACGCGTTGAAATTCTTGCTGACGTTACGCACTTCGATCGACATGACTTATTCCTCCGCGGCGCTGGCGCGCAGGCGGTTAATACGGTTTTCGCTCCACTGCTTGAGCAGCAGGATGAAGAGCGCCAGGATCAGCAACAGGCTCGCCACGGCGAACGCGGCCACGTGGTTGTATTCGTTGTAGAGGATCTCGACGTGCAGCGGCAGGGTGTTGGTCACCCCGCGAATGTGCCCGGAAACCACCGACACCGCACCGAATTCACCCATGGCCCGCGCGGTACACAGCACCACGCCGTAGATCAGGCCCCATTTGATGTTGGGTACGGTGACATGCCAGAACATCTGCCAGCCATTGGCGCCGAGCAGGCGGGCGGCCTCTTCTTCCTGGGTGCCTTGTTCCTGCATCAGCGGAATCAGCTCGCGGGCCACGAACGGCACGGTGACGAAAATCGTTGCCAGCACGATGCCCGGCAAAGCGAAGACGATCTGGATGTCGTGGTCCTGCAACCATGGCCCGAACAAGCCCTGGGCGCCGAACATCAGCACATAGACCAGGCCGGCGATCACCGGCGACACCGAGAACGGCAGGTCGATCAGAGTCACGAGGATACTTTTGCCGCGGAACGAGTACTTGCTCACGCACCACGCCGCACTGACGCCGAACACCAGGTTCAGCGGCACCGAAATCAGCACGGCGATCATCGTGAGTTTCAGGGCCGACAACGCATCCGGTTCAAAAATCGCGGTGAAGAACGCACCGATTCCGAGCTTCAGGCCCTGGGACACCACGATAACCAGGGGCAACAACAGGAACAGGGCAAAAATCAGCCAGCCTAGGCCGATCAGCAGTCGCCGCGATGAGGCGCTGCCACGGCGGGAGGCGTTCGAGGAAGCAGCAGCAATAGACGATTGGGACATGTGTGCGCCTCCTTATGGGGTTTCGATGCGCCGCTGCAGCAAGTTGATCAGCAGCAACAGGATGAAGGAAACCACCAGCATCAGTACACCAATGGAGGTAGCGCCGGTGTAATCGTACTGGTCGAGCTTGACCATGATCAGCAGCGGGAGGATCTCGGTTTTCATCGGCATGTTGCCGGCGATGAAAATCACCGATCCATACTCGCCAACCCCGCGGGCAAAGGCCAAAGCGAAGCCAGTCAACCAGGCTGGCAGCAATGCCGGCACCAGAATATGGCGGAAAACCTGCAACGGTTTCGCACCGAGACACGCTGCCGCCTCTTCGACTTCACGCGGGATATCGGCCAATACTGGCTGTACTGTACGTACCACGAATGGAAGCGTTACGAAAGTCAGGGCCAGCGTAATGCCGAGGGGGGTATACGCGATCTTGAACCCCAGGTCGGCCGCGAACTGCCCCACCCAGCCGTTCGGCGCGTAGAGCGCGGTCAACGCGATACCGGCAACGGCAGTGGGCAATGCGAACGGAAGATCGATCATCGCATCGATGATTTTTCGTCCCGGGAAGGTGTAGCGCACCAGCACCCAGGCCAGCAATGTGCCGATGATGCCGTTGATGATCGCGGCGTAGAGGGCGGTGCCGAAGCTCAGCTTCAACGCCGCCAGCACCCGCGGCGCCGAGATAATCGCCCAGAACTGATCCCAGGTGAGTTGAGCGGCATGCACGAACATCGCCGCCAGTGGAATGAGCACAATCAGGCTGAGGTACACCAAGGTGTAGCCCAGCGTCAGCCCGAAGCCGGGTATGACGGGGGAGATACGACGCGACATAAAAGTCCTTGGTTGAGAACGCGCAAAGCCCCGACGGTTAAATCGGGGCTCATTTATGACCTGGTGCAGATTACTGCGCCTGGTAAATCTGGTCGAACACGCCACCGTCATTGAAAAATTTCGGTTGCGCGGTTTTCCAGCCGCCGAAGTCCTTGTCGATGGTCACCAGGTCCAGGGTCGGGAACTGTTTGGCATACTTGGCTGCGACGTCCTTGTCACGTGGACGATAGAAGTTTTTCGCCGCGATTTCCTGACCCGCAGGGCTGTACAGGTGTTTCAAATAGGCTTCGGCAATTTCGGTGTTGCCCTTTTTCTCGGCGTTTTTGTCGACTACGGCCACTGGAGGCTCGGCGAGGATCGACAGCGAAGGCACCACGATGTCGAACTTGTCGGCGCCACCATCTTCTTTCAGCGCCAGGAAGGCTTCGTTTTCCCAGGCCAGCAACACGTCGCCCTGACCGTTGTTGACGAAGGTGATGGTCGAACCGCGAGCACCGGTATCCAGAACGGGAACGTGCTTGAACAGGGTCTGCACGTATTCCTTGGCCTTGGCTTCGTCACCGCCGTTGGCTTTCAGGCCATAGGCCCAGGCTGCCAGGAAGTTCCAGCGTGCACCGCCAGAGGTTTTCGGGTTCGGGGTGATGACTTCCACACCACTCTTGGTCAAGTCGCCCCAATCCTTGATGCCTTTGGGATTGCCCTTGCGCACCAGGAACACGATGGTCGAGGTGTACGGCGTGCTCGCCTCTGGCAGACGCTTCTGCCAGTCGGCCGGCAGGGTCTTGCCCAGCTTGGCGATTTCATCGATGTCACCCGCCAGGGCCAGCGTCACCACGTCGGCGCGCAGACCGTCGATCACCGCCCGGCCCTGTTTGCCCGAGCCACCATGGGATTGCTGGATTTTCACATTGTCGCCCGGATGTGCTTTCTTCCAGAAACTGGTGAACTCGGTGTTGTAATCCTGATACAGCTCACGGGTCGGGTCGTACGACACGTTGAGCAGTTCGTAATCCTTGGCGACCGCGGAACCAGCAAATAGGGCGCTGGCCAGGGCGGCCAAAGCGAAATGACGAATCGACGACATGGTGAAAGCTCCTGGAATTCTGTGGGTAATGGCTTTTCTTATGGTTTTGTTGGAATCGCGGTTGCCGGTTAAAACATCGCAGCCTTCGCCAGTTCCTACATCGATCCCCCGTAGGAGCTGCCGCAGGCTGCGATCTTTTGATCTTTGTTTCAGCTCGGTTTATTGCCCGGGTTCTGCAAACGGAATTTTTCCTTGCGTTCGATCTGGACCACCTGAGCGTTGTGCACGGTGATTTCCACGGCGCCGAACCGCAGGTCGCGCAAGGCACTCTGGATCTCACGCAAGATGGTGGCTTCGTCTTGACCGTCAACGCTACGCAGGGATGCGCTCATGGTGCTGCTCCTTCGACTGAGAGGTTGCCTGGCAGTGGGCGGCACTGCTTGCGGCGTGAGAGCAATAGTAGATAAGCGCGGATATTCTTAAAAAGACTATTTAAGAATGTTTATATAACTAAAATAAAATATGGGCCTGCCCAGCCCCTGTAGGAGCCGGCTTGCTGGCGAAGGCGTCTTCAAGGACGCTGCAAGGCTCGAGGCCGCCTAACCGTTGATCAGTTGTCCTCGCTGCAACGCCTCGGAGCTATCGAAGAAACTGCTCAATAAATGACCACTCGATTGCAGCCAGCCCATTGAAACCAGAGGGTAGAGCAGCGCGGCACGCAGAGCATCGCGATAGGTAGCGGACATTCGGCCATCCATGCCCCTTCAAAAAGGATGGGATTATCGGTTAAAGAAACATCCAGCCACTCTTATCTGAAAGGGTGACTGGTTTTATCTGTAGGCTCAGTGATAATGCAACGGCTGTTTTTTTCTTTATCGAGGGCCCAATAGCCTATGTGGTACGAAGGTTTTCTCGGCTTGTCGCCCTGGTCACTGGTGGCAGTCACCCTGCTGATGACCCACGTGACGATCGTTGGCGTCACGGTCTATCTGCATCGTTATTCAGCCCATCGCTCGCTTGAGCTCAATGCCGGCCTGAAACATTTTTTCCGCTTCTGGCTGTGGTTGACCACAGCCCAGAACACCCGCGAGTGGACCGCTATCCACCGCAAGCATCACGCCAAATGCGAAACCGAAGATGACCCGCACAGCCCGGTCATCAAGGGGTTGTCCACTGTCCTGCGCAAAGGTGCCGAGCTGTACCGCGCCGAAGCGGAAAACCCCGAGACCCTGCGCATCTACGGCAAGAACTGCCCGGATGACTGGATCGAACGCAACCTGTACAGCCGTTTCCCGCTGCTGGGCGTCGCGATCATGGGCGTTATCGACCTGCTGCTGTTCGGCACCATCGGTATCACCATCTGGGCCATCCAGATGATGTGGATCCCGGTCTGGGCTGCCGGCGTGGTCAACGGCCTGGGCCATGCCATCGGCTACCGCAACTTCGAATGCCGCGATGCGGCGACCAATCTGGTGCCATGGGGCATCCTGATCGGCGGCGAAGAACTGCATAACAACCATCACACTTACCCGAACTCGGCGAAATTGTCGGTGAAGAAGTGGGAATTCGATCTCGGCTGGGCCTGGATACAAGTCTTCAGTTTCTTCCGTTTGGCCAAGGTCCAGCGCGTCGCGCCGATTGCCCACCGCGTCGAAGGTAAAGGCAACCTGGACATGGACACTGCCATGGCTATCCTCAACAATCGCTTCCAGATCATGGCCCAGTACCGCAAGCTGGTGATCGCCCCGCTGGTCAAGCAAGAGCTGGAAAAGGTCGATCACTCGGTCCGTCACCAGTTCCACCGGGCCAAACGCCTGCTCTCGCGGGAAACCAGCCTTCTGGATGAAAAACACCACCTTCGTATCCAGACCATGCTCGAGCACAGTCAGGCGCTGAAGGTCATCTACGAGAAACGCCTGGCCTTGCAACAGATCTGGCTCAAGACCAGCTCGAATGGTCACGACATGCTGGCCGCCATCAAGGATTGGGTACACGAAGCCGAAGCCAGCGGCATCCAGTCTCTGCGCGACTTCGCCGACCAGTTGAAAACCTACTCCCTGCGCCCTGCCACCACCTGACCGACTACTGCGGGGCTCGCCTGTGGCGAGGGAGTTTGCTCCCGCTCGGTTGCGAAGCAGCCGCAACACTGGCGATGCGTTTTAACGGACAAAACGCAATCGCCAGATTGTTGCGGTGTACCGCCCGGCGGGAGCAAGCTCCCTGGCCACAAAAGGCGGGAACTTCATTTCAAATCCCCTATCTCAAAGACACTTCGCCATCCAGGCGGGCTTTGTGGTGGCCGCTTTCGAACCTCGAGCGGCACACGCCCTTTGAGACTTCGTTCCGATGGTCAATAGAAACCTACAAGACTCATCCCCTCCGCAGTGGCCTGAGGCCGCGCAAACGCTAATGGCGCTGATACATGCCCAAGGCGAAGTGGCGCGCCTGAGCGAACGCGAACAACTGTTCAGCTCCCTGCTGGTGAGCGTCAACGCGGTGCTCTGGGCATTCGACTGGGAAGCCCGCCAGATGCTCTATGTGAGCCCTGCCTATGAGCGGATTTTTGGCCGTCCCGTCGGCCTTTTACTGTCCGACTACAACCAGTGGCGCGACAGCATTTACCCCGACGACCTGGACTATGCCGAGCGCAGCCTGGCCGACGTATTGGTCAAAGGCGCCGTTGAAGACCGTGAGTACCGCATCATCGCCGCCGACGGCCAGGTGCGCTGGCTGAGTGACAAGTGCTTCATCAACCGTCTGGCCGAGCCGGGACAGCCAGTGATCATCGTCGGATTTGCCGAAGACATCACCGACAAGAAGCACATGGAAACCGAACTGCAGCGCCTGGCTACCACGGACGGACTGACCCAGAGCAGCAACCGCCGGCACTTCTTCGAATGCGCCAACCACGAATTCGAACAGGCGCGAAATCAAGGCACGCCTCTGTCGTTCCTGCTGCTGGACATCGATGATTTCAAAGTGATCAATGACACCTATGGCCACCAGGTGGGCGATAGCGTGCTGCAACGGATCGCCGAGAGCGGTCGTGGGTCCTTGCGGCGTGGTGATGTATTCGGGCGGATCGGCGGTGAGGAGTTCGCGGCGGTATTTCCCGGTTGTGCACCGGACATGGCCATGCAAGTGGCCGAGCGCCTGCAGCGGGAGATTCAGCGGTTGAGCTTCTGCCATGACGACCAGACGTTCGGCATCACTATCAGCCAAGGCCTGACCGCCCTCACGGCCGAGGATGAAAACATCGACGCCCTGTTCGCCCGCGCCGATGCGGCGATGTACGAGGCGAAGCGCCAGGGCAAGAACCGCATCCTCTCCGGCTAGGCTTGCCTTTGGCGCAGACGCGTCAATTCCGGCACTCCGATCTTGAGCAACCGAGCCGTCCGGCTCTTCGCCAGCGCCTCAACACCCTCATGCCCGGGCAGACGCGCCAACTGAGCAGCCATGTTCATCACCAGCGCTTCACGGGAGTAAACGCCGCCACCGAGCTCGTAGACCGCCGCAATCAAGCCTCGCAACTCCAGCGGCAAACGCCAGCGGGTGCGCAATGCCGAACCATACGCCGCACCGAATTGCGCCAGCGCGTTTCCTACCTCCTCCCACTCATCCAGCTCACCCCCGGCTTGCTTCCATTCCTGCAACGACCGCAATAACGCCAGTTCGCCCAGTCGATGCAGCATGCCGGCGCAATAACAGCGCTCCTGATCCAGATCCAGCAAGCGCGCCAGGGACCGCGCATATTCGGCGGTGTGCCGCGACAGCTCACAATAACGCTCGGCGTAGTCCGCCAGGCATGGATCGCTGAACCGCGCACTGCGCTTGAGGGCCAAACCCAGAACCAGGTTCATGCTTTGTTCGATGCCAAGACGGTGCAGCGCCTGGGACAGGGTTTGTACGGCAACACCCTGATATTGGGCCGCGCTGTTGGCGGCGGCGATCAGCACGGCGGTGATCTGCGGATCGGTACGGATCTCGTCATGCAGCAGCGTCAGATCGATGCTGTCGGGATTGAGGCTGCGCTTGAGCGCCAACTGCACGTCGGTCATCAGGGATGCGCCATCAGCTAGTTCGCGTCGGCGCTCCAGGAAAACCGACAAGGTCATGCCCGGCGCCAGCGTCGGCCCATCGCACAACACTTGCTCGCCAGCATTGAGCAGTAAACCCCGCAGACGCCGGGTCAGGCTTTCCATGTTCAGGGGTTTGGTCAGATAGGCCGCAGGCGCCAGGGGCAAAGCTTGGCGCACGCTGGCACTGTCGTTACGGCTGCTCATCAGAATGAACGGTAGTGGCGGATTGCGTTTGCGCTGGCGAACACTGCGCAACACATTCAAGCCATCGATGCCGGGCAACGCCCAGTCAGCGATCACCAGGTCGTAGGGATATTCCGCGAGCAAGCGCAGTGCGTCCTGACCATCGGCACACAGATCCAGCCGTACGTCGCAGCGCACGCTCAACAGCACTTGCTTGAGCAGGTCACGAGCCCAGGGGTCGGCCTCGGCAATCAGCACACGCGGTACAGCGGGTAAAACCATAGCAGTCATCTGCACACCCCATTGGCAAGGCGTGCACCTTAATCAATGCGGGTCGCTGGAAACAGTACGAGGTGTTCCGGGGACGTAAAAAAACCCGCCGAAGCGGGTTTTTTGTCGATCAGCTCACAAATCGATCAGAGCTCCGAAAAGCACTCTTCGATGATCGCCAAGCCTTTGTCCAGTTGCTCATCCGGCGAAGTCAGCGGTACCAGCACACGCAGAACGTTGCCGTAAGTGCCGCAGGACAGCAGGATCAGGCCCTTGTCGCGAGCCTTGGCCACAACCGCGGCTACCGCTGGAGCATTCGGCTTGTGGCTGTCGCCGTCGACGAACAGCTCGACCGCGATCATCGCGCCCAGGGCACGCACTTCGCCGATCACCGGGTATTTGGCCTGGATGGCTTTCAGACCAGTCACCAGACGCTCGCCGACCGCCTTGCAGCGGTCCAGCAGGTGCTCTTCTTCGAACACTTCCATCACGGCCAGGGCTGCGGCGCAAGCGATCGGGCTACCGGCGTAGGTGCCGCCCAGGCCGCCTGGAGCAATGGCGTCCATGTATTCGGCCTTGCCGCAGACACCGGCCAGCGGGAAGCCGCCAGCGATGGATTTGGCGAAGGTGGTCAGGTCGGCGGCAACGCCCATCTGTTCCATGGCGAAGAAAGTACCGGTACGGCCAGCGCCAGTCTGTACTTCGTCAGCGATCAGCAGGATGCCGTGCTGGTCGCACAGTGCGCGCAGACGCTTCATGAATTCTTTCGGCGCGACGTAGAAACCACCTTCGCCCTGAACCGGCTCGATGATGATCGCGGCGATGTCACGCGGCTCGGCGTCGTTCTTGAAGATGCGTTCGATGCTGGCGATCGAATCGTCGATGCTCACACCGTGCAGTTCGTTCGGGTACAGCGCGCGGAAGATGCCGCCTGGCATCAGGCCCATGCCGGCCGAGTAAGGCACGACTTTACCGGTCAGGCCCAGGGTCATCATGGTGCGACCGTGGTAAGCGCCGGTGAACGCGATCACGCCGGCACGGCCAGTGGCGGCACGGGCGATCTTGATCGAGTTTTCCACGGCTTCGGAACCGGTGGTCACCAGCAGGGTTTTCTTGGCGAAATCACCCGGCACCTTGGCGTTGATTTTTTCGCACACTTCTACGTACGGCTCGTAAGCCAGCACCTGGAAGCACGTGTGGGTCAGCTTGTTCAGCTGCTCGGTCACGGCGGCGATGATTTTCGGGTGCACGTGGCCGGTGTTCAGCACGGCGATACCGCCGGCGAAGTCGATGAACTCGCGACCTTCAACGTCGGTCACGGTGGCGTTCTTCGCGGACTCGGCGAAGATCGGGTGAATCTGGCCAACACCGCGTGGTACAGCGGCTTCGCGGCGTTTCATCAGAGATGCGTTAGTCTTGCTCATACAGTCCTCATTCGCCGCTCATCGGGCGGCGTGGCTCAAGGAAAATGCGGCGGGGAGGCAACTGCGGCAGCATGCGATGATCGACTGCCGCAGCGTTCCCAGCCACAGAGAAAATTCCATTTGAAGCGCAGAAAGGGACAGCGCTCTCGTGCCCTTTCCGCTTGAAGCAATGCCTTGCCCGGCTCTTGTCTTGCGAGCTTAGATGCCCAGGCAGAGGTATTTGATTTCCAGGTAATCTTCGATGCCGTACTTGGAGCCTTCACGGCCCAGGCCCGACGCCTTGATGCCGCCGAACGGCGCGACTTCGTTGGAGATCAACCCGGTGTTGACGCCGACCATGCCGTATTCCAGGGCTTCAGCCACACGGAACACACGACCCAGGTCGCGGGCATAGAAGTACGAAGCCAGGCCGAACTCGGTGTCGTTGGACATCGCGATCACTTCGGCTTCGTCTTTGAAACGGAACAGCGGCGCCAATGGACCGAAGGTTTCTTCCTTGGCCACGGCAGCGTTCTTCGGCACGTTGGTCAGGATGGTCGGCTCGAAGAAGTTGCCTTCCATGACCTTGCCACCGGCCAGCACGGTTGCGCCTTTGCTGACGGCATCAGCGATGTGCTCTTGAACCTTGGCCACGGCTTTTTCATCGATCAGCGGGCCAGTGGTGGTGCCGTCTTCCAGACCGTTACCGATCTTGAGCTTGGCCACGGCCACTTTCAGCTTCTCGGCGAACGCGTCGTAGACCGAATCCTGGATGTACAGACGGTTGGCGCAGACACAGGTCTGGCCGTTGTTGCGGTACTTGGAAATGATCGCGCCTTCGACAGCCTTATCCAGGTCCGCGTCGTCGAACACGATGAACGGCGCGTTGCCACCCAGCTCCAGGGACACTTTCTTGATGTCCTTGGCGCATTCAGCCATCAGCTGACGACCAATTTCGGTCGAGCCAGTGAAGGACAGTTTGCGCACGATCGGGTTGCTGGTCAGCTCGCTGCCGATGTCGCCGGCGCTGCCGGAAACAACGCTGAACACACCGTTCGGGATGCCGGCACGCTGGGCCAGTTCAGCCAAAGCGAATGCCGAGAATGGCGTTTGCGAAGCAGGCTTGAGCACCATGGTGCAACCGGCAGCCAGCGCTGGACCCGCCTTACGGGTGATCATCGCGGCCGGGAAGTTCCACGGAGTGATTGCAGCGGTCACGCCGATTGGCTGCTTGATCACGATCAGGCGCTTGTCGGGCTGGTGGCCCGGAATCACGTCACCGTAGATGCGCTTGGCTTCTTCGGCGAACCACTCGATAAAGGAAGCGGCGTAAACGATCTCGCCCTTGGCTTCGGCCAATGGCTTGCCCTGTTCCAGGGTCATCAGGCGAGCGAGGTCGTCCTGGTTCTCGATGATCAGTTCGAACCAGCGACGCAGCTTGTTCGCGCGATCCTTGGCGGTCAGTGCACGCCAGGCCGGCAGCGCCTTGTCAGCGGCTTCGATCGCACGGCGGGTTTCGGCAGCGCCCATTTTCGGCACAGTACCCAGAATTTCGCCCGTTGCCGGGTTGTTGACCTTGATCGTCTGACCATTGTCCGCATCGACCCAAGCGCCATCGATAAAGGCTTGCTGGCGGAACAACTGGGTGTCTTTAAGCTGCATGTCGGCTTTCCTTAACAGCACCGCGACCAGCGCGGAGCGAATTATGATTGTAGAAAGGCGCCTCGAAGGCTGCCGTCAGGGAAATCATTCACCGGGCTGAAGCACATAAATAGCGCACGGATTGGACTCGTGCGGTTCAGCACCCAGACAAGAGCGTTTGAAATCTCAAACGAATCCTAGGATCAAAGGGGGTAAAGGACAATAGCCTGTTCGAAAAAAAGAACGAAAACGGCGCATTTGCGTGTTTTTTCTGATCAGCGTAGCGAACGGTCGTTTGGCGCTTAAAAACACAGGCGATTCAGCAGCATGGACGCCCGCACCGCTTATGAGTATCATGGCGCCCGCATTGCACCAGTAGCTCAGCTGGATAGAGTACTGCCCTCCGAAGGCAGTGGTCGTGGGTTCGAATCCCGCCTGGTGCACCATACGTAGCAACGAGAAAGCCTCAGACCTTAGGGTCTGGGGCTTTTTTGTGGGTGCACTCTTTAGGGAGGCTGATAAACAGGAAAGCCCTCACGATCGACAACACACGACTGGTAACGCAAAAAACCAGACAATAAAAAACCCCTGAGCAATCTCAGCGCCTTAGCGCATCAACCGACAGGGGTCTTGTTGAGGCCGATTGTAAACTGAGCGTCTCTAGTCAACCACCGGTAGGCGCTGGCGATCTAGCTGTTAAACCGGGTGGTTTTGCCTAATGATCAACGCTGCTTGATTCAAACAGTCGACCGATGTCTCTCGCGCTATGCAGTACGCGCTCAATGTGAACATCGTTTGCGATCACGCTGTAAAAGATCAGATATCAGCCATGAGTAATCATTTGCACGCCCTTGGCGTAGTCATCCCGAGAAATCCCAAGCAGCGGTTGCGTATTCAGCCGTGAACATTGCGCTCGCAATTCACCAACGAACGACCTGGCACGGCCAGGATTGTCCCGGGCGATGTATTTCGCGATTTGCTGCAAATCATCTCGTGCATGTGCGGAGAGAAAGCAGTTGCCTCATGGACGCCCCTGCTCAGCTGCGACCTCATCTATAAACGCATCGAGCTCAGCAAACACCGTGTCGGCCGCAATGGCCGGACGTGGATCATTGCGACTGGCAGCAATGGCCTCACGGATTTCTGCTGCCTGTAATCGATCCAGCAATTGCTGATAAGCAGCCTGCGGCAGGAGATAAGCGGCGGGACGATTGTGGTTGAGAACAGCAATAGGCTCTGAGCCTGCCTGCTCGATCACAGTGCTGGGACTACGCTTGAGTTCGGTAATACTGACCGACCGGAACGATCGGCTTAACGCCTGCCATCTACTGCTCAGATCAGGCGGTGTTTCAAGTCACTCGCGGTGTGCCTCTCGGCGATGCACCAGGCATAGCTTCCGGTTTTTTGTAAGACATAGCCGCCACCCACCATTCAAATTGCGGGTCCTGATTTGTCGGGGTCTGCAATTTGAAAGAGTAGTGCTTTGTGTGCGGCTTTCACTCGGTCGTCCAGTCGAACTCGTCGTATTCATCATCGTCTTCTTCGTCCTCGATCAACTCATCATCAGGGACGTCTTCTTCAGGAGCCCCCTCTTCCTGCTTGGCCAGCAGAAACTCCTTACGACTCTCAGTCACTGCTCGCCGCAGTTCTTCGCCCTTCACCGGGCAGTTGAGCATTTGGGCGATGCGGTCGATTTTTTTTGCCACGGCATCCTCCAACGCATCGGCTATGGGTCGATAGTGCGCGCTTTCGGGTGTCGATGCCAAATTGGCGGCCGCTGTGTACCTCAGTTTTTCTGTAGCTCCTTCAGTCGGGCTTTGAGGTTTTCTCCAGGGAAACGCTTGTGCAATGTTTTCAACAGCGCATCGGCGGCCTGTTGCTGACCGGCATTTTGCAGGCGCAGGACCTCATGCAGCTGTTCATCCAGTGTTTTCCCCGGAGCCGCTGCACGTTTGCTGACCTTCGCTTCATCGGCCATTTCAGCGTTGATCGATTCGCTCTGCGCAGGGGCGGCAAAATCGGCCATTGGCGCCGCGGGCGCAGGTGCGGACATAGCGCCGGCCGGGGCAGCCAGAGAGCGTGCAGCCGACGGTGGTGCTTGTGCGGTTTCTTTTTTAGCGACCGGCGCGGATATTTTTGGCGCTGGGGCGAAGTCGTAGCTCGGCGTTTGTTCCGGCGTGCGCTGCACCAAAGCAAGCATCAGCGCCACGCCGACCAGGCTGGCAAATGCGACCTGCCAACGAGGCTTCTGGCATGCCTGAACCCAGCGTTGCCACAGGCTGGGTTTCGGCGCAGGGACTCCGCGGTGCGCGGTGGCCAGGATGAAGGCGTCGAGATGCGCCGGTGGTTCATCAGCAGCATGTTCACGAAAGTGCTTCACCACTTCCTCTTCCGGTGTAGGACGGGCGTCAGTCATGTCAGTACCTCCTCGGCCAGCAGCCGACGCAGTTTTTGCTGGGCGTAGCGCAAGCGGCTTTTGACGGTTTCCAGCGGTGTTTCGGTGAGGGTGGCGATTTGCGGCAGGTCTAGGTCACCGTGGGCTCGCAGCAGGAACACTTCACGCTGGTTGGCGGGCAGGTTTTGCAGGGCGGCTTCGAGACGCTGGTTGTCGCGACTCAGGCTCAGCAGTTGTTCGGGATCGGCCGCCTCGTCGCTCAGGGCGTGAAGTTGTTCGTCATAGCTGTCGTGCAAGGGGTTGTGGATGCCGTGTTTGCGCCAGTGATCGATCAGGCGGTTGCGGGCAATCTGGTAGAGCCAGGTACGAAAATTCGCTCGACCTTGTGGCTGACTGCTGCTGCGGATCAGGCTCAGCCAGGTTTCCTGGTAGACCTCTTCGGCCAGTTCGGCTTTGCCGCTCAGGCCGACCAGGAAGCGATAAAGCCCCTGGCGATGGCGGGCGTACAAGATCTCGAACGCCGGCCCGTCGCCCGAACGGTAGCGGGCCAGCAGCGATTCGTCGCTGCCGGCGGCTGAGCTGATTTCAGGATCGGACATGTCAGCGCTGGCCTCTTTCACTCTTTCCGGTGGTCATTGGGCTGTTGGTTCGATGCGGTCGAGATTCGCAGGCTCTGCGCCAACTCCACCAATTGCACAAACTCTGCCCGCAGACCAAATTGATCATTACCCCGAGCACCGCGGGCCAAGGCTTCGGTGTCTTTCAGGCTGAAGTCGCCGGTATAACGCCCATCCTTGAGCTGCTGGGAAAACGCCGCCACGGCCGCCGCAAATCGCAGGTCATCACTGGCTTTGCCGGCCTCACTGTCGACGATCGACCGCTCGATCAAGCGACTATTCCCACCCTCAGGCAACTGATATCGCACTCGCAACATCGCCAATTCCCCGGTGTTCCCGGAAACATCGGCCACGGATTTGCCATACCGCAACGGCTCCAGCCAGCCCTTCTCACCCTTGGGCACAATTTCATACAACGCGGTTACGGTATGTCCTGCACCGATTTCACCCGCATCGATTTTGTCATTGCTGAAATCCTCACGTTTCAGCGCGCGATTCTCGTACCCCAACAACCGGTATTCGCTGACCTGCGCCGGGTTGAATTCCACTTGCAGCTTTACGTTCTTTGCCACGACAGCGAGGGTCGAACCGAGCTGATCCACCAGCACCTTGCGCGCCTCGCGCAGGTTGTCGATGTAGGCGTAGTTGCCGTCGCCGGCATCGGCCAGTTGTTCCATCAGGTGTTCATTGTAGTTATCCACACCAAACCCCAGGGTGGTCAGGGACACGCCGGTCTTGCGTTTATCCACCGCCATTTGCTTGAGACTGTCGAAGTCGCTGATGCCGACGTTGAAGTCGCCGTCGGTGGCCAACAGGATGCGGTTGATACCCTGGGGGATAAACGCCTGTTGTGCCATTTGGTAAGCCAGCTCGATCCCCGACGCCCCAGCGGTGGCGCCGCCTGCAGTCAATTGATCGATAGCTGTACGAATTTTCGCTCTTTCCCGTCCGGAAGTCGGTTCCAGGACCACGCGCGAATCGCCGGCGTAGACCACCAATGACACCCGATCCTGCTCGCGTAACTGATCGACCAGCAGTTTCAGGGTGCTTTTGACCAACGGCAAACCTTCGCGACGGTCCATAGAGCCGGACACGTCCACCAGAAACACCAGGTTTGCCGGTGCCAGTTCGGCCACCGTGCGGTCGGACGCCTTGATGCCGATGCGCAGCAAACGGGTATGCGGGTTCCACGGTGACGGCGCCAATTCAGTGGTTACGCCAAACGGCGAGCCATCGGCGGGCAAGGCGTAATCGTAGGGAAAGTAATTGACCATTTCCTCCAGGCGCACCGCGCCTTCGGGCGGCAAGCGCCCTTGATTGAGCAAGCGGCGGACGTTGGCATAGGCGCCGGTGTCGACGTCGGCGCTGAACGTCGATACCGGCGATTCGGTCACGCTATGAATCGGGTTGTCAGCCAGCGCTTGATACTGCTCACGCTGCTCGTCTCGATAACCTCCCGGAGCGGATTCAGGCATCGGCGCAAAGCCCGCCATGGGTGCCGGTCGCACGCTGCGCTTGGCCATCGTGGCGTCCGCCATGACCGCCTCGCTACGTACCGCCTCTGTTTTGAGCGCACCTTGAGCCGGCGGCGAGACCGAGGCGGATTCAGGCTTGGACGAAACACCGCAACCGGCCACGGCCAGCAATAACCCGACGGTGAAACCCTGAGCGGCCGGGCGGAGGAAATGCAGAGGGAGGGACATGGGGGCTGACCTCAGGAGGAAATTGATCCATACATCCTCTGAGACGGGCAGCCCGACCGGTTCGGGTTAAACCGAAGTGAAAAAACTTCAGCGGTGATAACGCCGCACCACGCTGCTGTTTTTCAACACATGGCCTTTGATCTTTTCCATCAGCTGCGCGCGGCTCAGGCCGGCGGGCAAGGCGTCTGGTGCCAGGTCCAGGGCATAGAGCTGGATGATGTAGTGATGGGAGCTGTCGCCGACCGGTGGGCAGGGACCCACGTAGCCGGTGGTGCCTTTGCTGTTGCTGCCGCCCACGCCCTCGAGGGCGGATTTGGCGCCGACTCCGGCCGGGATCTGGTGGGTCGCGGCCTTGATTCCATAGTGAATCCAGTGGTCGACGCCCAGGCCTTTCTGGCCATCGGGGTCGTGCATCACAATGGCGTAGCTCAAAGTGCCCAGGGGGCCGGCGTTCCAGCTCAGGGCCGGTGACTGATTCTTGCCGCCACAACCGGCAGCATCGCTGGCCGCTGCCGCCGTGAACAGGCGATTGTCCGTAACACCGGGGATACTGAGGGTGAAGCGCTCCTGGGCCTGCGCCGGATATTGCACGCAAAGGGCGACTGCAACGGCCGCCAGCCAAGGGTTCAGGGAGGTCAATCGGGTCATACCGGAGCACCTTGTGCGGGTGGGGCCATGGACGGCGTGCAAACTATAGCCGGACCGTTCGTGCCTTGGCAGCGGCAATTGGCTGAACCTCGGAAGAAACCCCGGACTCTTAACTGAAACGTCCGTCAGGAAAGCGATCATGGCCCTGCACCGCGTCGCCCGTTTCGCCGATGTGCCCGAGAACCGTGGCCTGGAAGTCCGGATCGCGGACACTAAAATCGTCCTGCTGCGAGTCGGCGATCAATTGCGCGCCTATCAGGGTGAATGCCCCCATGCCGGGGCGCCGCTGGCCGAGGGCGCGCTGTGTAACGGACGGCTGATCTGTCCCTGGCACAAGGCCGCGTACCGGATCGAAGACGGTGCGCTCTGTGAACCGCCGTCCCTGGACAGCCTGAAGCGCTACCCGCTAGAACTGCGCGAAGACGAGGTTTGGGTCGACGACCGGCCACTGCCGGCTGGCAGCACACCGCCGGCTGACGATGAGCGCACGTTCGTGATCATCGGTGCCGGTGCCGCGGGCACGGCAGCTGCGGCGGCGCTGCGCGAAAAAGGCTTTGGCGGCCGCGTGCTGCTGATCGACCGCGAAGCCGACGCCGGCTACGACCGCACGGTGCTGAGCAAATTCGTGATCGCCGGTGAAATGCCGCCGGAGGACGTCCCACCGCTGCGGGATGAAAGCTTCTACCACGAGCAGCGAATCGAGCGAATCAAGGGTGAAGTGGCCAGCCTGGATGCGGCGAATAAAACCCTGCGACTGGCTGACGGTCAGTCGCTGACGTATGACGCCGCCCTGCTCGCTACCGGCGGCACGCCCAACCCGCTCACTCTGCCCGGTGCCGACTTGCCGCAGGTCTTCGTGCTGCGCTCGAAGGATCAGGCGCAGCGGATTCTGGCCGCTGCGCAACCTGGCCAGCGAGCGGTGATCATCGGCGACAGTTTCATTGCCCTGGAGTCTGCTTCGGCCCTGCGCGAATACGGTCTGGACGTCACCGTTCTGGCTCGCCACGCCGTACCCTTCGCCAAGCAATTCGGCGACGCGGTCGGCAAGGCCATTCGTGCCCGGCATGTGGCCCACGGCGTGGTCTTCCACACCGATAGCGAAGCCGCGCAGATAGAAGGCACCGACAAGGTCGAAGCGGTGAAACTGGACAACGGTCAACGTTTGCCAGCGGACCTGGTGCTGGTCGGCATTGGCGTCAGCCCGGCAACCGCACCGTTTGCCGATTTACCCAAGGAAAAAGATCAGTCACTGACGGTCGACGGCGGTATGCGCGTGACCGCTGGGCTCTGGGCCGCCGGTGATATCGCGACCTTCCCGCTCAATGGCCAGCCTCAGCGCATCGAGCATTGGCGCCTGGCCCAGCAACAGGCACGGATCGCGGCAGCGAACATGCTCGGCGGCGACGAGCATTACCTCGACGTGCCGTTTTTCTGGACCTGGCACTTCGGCAAAAACTACGACTACCTGGGCCATGCCGAGGCCTGGGACGAAGTCGAATTCAAGGGTGACCCCGACCATCCGCCCTTTATCGGCCTGTTCTGCAAGAACGGTGTGGTGGCAGCCGCCGTCGCCTGCGATGAAGAACGGGCGATGGCGATGCTCGCTGAACGGATGAAACAACCACTGCCGGTGGACGAGGCGTGGCGCTTGATTCGGGACGTTGGCTGACCATGAGCCTCGCATAACCGGTGTAGGAGCTGCCGCAGGCTGCGATCTTTTGATCTTTAAAGAGCAAGATCAAAAGATCGCAGCCTGCGGCAGCTCCTACACGGGCGTACGTGTCAGGCTCAGGCGCGGTTTACCGGCTCTTTGCCTTCGTCATCGTCGGATGGACGACGGACCACTTTTGGATTCTCCAGAGGATGCAGGGAGAGCGGCTGCCGGGGATCGATAGTAAAGAAGTGGCTGACCACGTGCGAGATATCGCCATCGTGATCGTTGTGAATGGTCATCGAACCTGGGCTGCGCAATTTGTGCAGCCGTTCGCGGGACAGTTTGAAGCTTTTGCTCAAGCTCTGATCGTCGACGACCGGGGCCGGGAGTCGACGCTGGGCGTAGCTTTTGCTTTTACGTTGTTGATAACGTGCCCAACCGATCAGAACCACCGCGTTGAACACCGCCACCCACAAATAAATCTGCAGGGTGCCGAGGGCGTCGTACGCTGAAGCGCCAATCCGCGGACCGTCGTGGCTGCCGATCAATGGCCAGATACCCAGAAACAATAAATACAGGAATCCGGCCCAGGCCAGGACGGTGAACAAGGTATCGACCACGATAAGCACTGGCCGCTGCCGGGTTGTGATGATTTTCATTTGACGATCTCCTCTTCATCGGCACCAGGCGGCCGAATGCCGCGATCTGGACTGACCCAGCGCGCACGTTTCTGACGTAAACGGAACAGCACTTTGGGAAAACTGACCAGTGTGGTGAGCAGACTGACCAACCAGAACACCAGCGGGTACCAGATCACCCAGAACATCGTCTTGCCCAAACCTTTTTCGTAGCGCCGATCGATCAGAAGGCTGACCCCGAACTGCATCAGGCAGACCACTGCCAGCAGCAAGCCGGTGAACGCCGGTGGCCACATACGGGGCACCGCGATGACTTCCGGCAACGCGATGTACAGACCCACCAGCCATAAAACTATCGACAGCAGGAAGGTGAACGCCCAACCGGTGGACAGGCAATATTCGAACAGCAACGGCCAGAGGTAACGATGACGGTACTGCCAGATGCCGCGAATGTTCTTGAACAGCACTTCCGCACCGCCCTGGGCCCAGCGCAGACGCTGCTTCCATAGACCACCCAGGGTTTCCGGCATCAGGATCCAGCACAGCGCACGGGGCTCGTAGAAAATGCTCCAGTGGTCCAGTTGCAGCTTCCAGCTGATATCAATGTCTTCGGTGATCATGTCCGTGCTCCAGTAGCCGACCCGGTGCAGGGCCGTACGACGGAAAGCAACGACCACGCCGGAGACGGTAAAGATCCGCCCGAACACGCGCTGGGTACGTTTGATCAGACCGATGATCGAGGAGAACTCGCCAACCTGCACCCGGCCGACCAGGGTCGAACGGGTACGGATCCGCGGGTTGCCGGTCACCGCGCCGAGGCGCGGGTTCTCGAGCAACGGCGCAACCAGGTAAGCCGCGGTATGGGGTGCCAGCAGCGCATCACCGTCGATGCACACCAGGTACTCGCTACGCGCTGCAATGGCGCCCATGCGCAGGGCCACGGCCTTGCCCTGGTTCTCCGCCAGGTGCAGTACCCGCAAACGCGGATCCTGCACGGCCAAGGCGTCGAGTATCGCGCCCGTGTTGTCTTTCGAACCATCGTTGATCGCGATGACTTCGATGTTCGGGTACTGCTGGCCCAGCGCCGCATGGATGGTTTCAGTGACGTTGTCACCTTCGTTGAAGCAAGGGACGAGGATTGAAATCAGCGGCTCGCCGGCCAGCGGTGGCGGCAAGGTGTCTTCGTTCCACGGCCAGTGCCGCTCCCAGTGCAGCCAGAAATAGAGCCCCCCCGCGATCCACAGTCCCGACATGAACAGTGGATAGAAGAACACGAAGTCCATCAGGAATTGTCCGGTGAGCAGAAAGATCAGCCCCAGAGGAATCCCGAGGACGATCGCCAGAACCAGTAAAGCCAGAAGTCTATCCAGCATGTTATGGATTCCACTTGTTGGAGAGGGCCGGCCGTACGGATTTCAGGTCGGGCAGATTGTCGAGGAAGTTGTCGGGGTAGTAGCCAAAACTGGTCACGCCCTGACGCTGCAGAACTCGCATCCACTCGGCCAATTGTTCGCCTTCGATGTCTGCCTGGTCCTGTTTCGTCCAGTCCCGTGCCTGCAATTCGAACACGGTGCGATCAAGCGCGCCTGGGCGAGCCTTGACCGTGGCGACCAGTTTCTCGAGCCAGGCTTCGGAGTCTTCATAAGACTGTTTTTCCATCAACGGCATGGCCATCGGCGCCGTCCAGTCGTATGTGACGAGGAAGTCATCAAGGTTCTGCGCGTACCAGGCTTCACTTTCGGGGTTGAGCATTGGTTCGGCGAAAATGTTGCGCGCCGTATCCAGTTGCGGGCCACGAATCGCGCGGACCTTGGCGGTCAGTTCCTTGGTGAAATCGATCAGGTAGCGGCTCTTGAAGCGCGTCCAGCGCTGCAGCACTGCAGGATCGGCACGCAGCGCGGAAATCGAGCCGGGTAGACCGTTGGCGGCGTAAACCTTGAGGGCATCGGGGCCTGCGTCTTCGAAGTCCGACAGCAGCGCGTCATCGTGAAACAGGATGCCGTGCACCGATGACATGCGCGCCAGGTCTTCGTAGATTTCACCAATGATGCGCCGTACGTTCGGATCGAAGGGCGACAAGCGTTTGTACTGGTTCGGATCGACCGCCGTCGTGCCGGTTTCCGGGTCCCAGCGCGTCACGCGCGGCAGCTTCGAATCCAGGGCAAAGCTCAGCACTGGCATCCAGGCGTAGACTTTGACATGGGCCCGGGTGCGCAACTGCCAGGCCACGCGGTCAAAAATGTCGGCGGCCATCGGCAGGTGACGGTTGGGGAAGTACAGCGAACGCACCAGGCCATCACCCTTCGGATCGGCGAAGGCCTGCAGGAACACCGTATTGGCGCCCATGTCGGACATGCGCTGGATCAATTTACCCAGGTTTCTTTCCTGCTGGGCCGGGTCCGGGTCGTAGACGTTATCCAGGTCTACGTGCACGACGCGCATTGCGTTCTTCGACTGCACCGAGACGACGCTGTTGGCGAAGCGCGCGCCTTCCGGGTCAGAAGAAACAAGGTAACGCGGGCTGTTCATCAGGGTATCCAGAGTGTCGAGCCCGTCTTCCAGGGTCAAGGCCATCTCGTAATCCTGATCATTGACGATTTGCAGCGTGGTGCCGCTCGCCGCGCCGTACGGCCAGACCCAGACTCGCGGCTTTTTACCCGTGACTTTGTGGATTTTCTCCGAGATCGCCAAGATATCCACGCGTTGACGGGCCTGGAACTCGGCTTCGGTTTCATAGCGTTTGGCGACTGGATCGTAACGCCGGGTCGTGGCGGCCGGCTCCAGGTTGCCCTGAGGGTTAGCCAGGATGCCCTTGTGATTGGCATCGGTGTGCGCAGCGATTTCCACCAGTCCGGATTGGGAAACCTCCCTTACCTGATCCCAGGTCAGGAATTCCGAGCGCTTGCGCGGCATGCCGGCGAAATCCACCGGTTTGTCCAGCGGGGTGTCGACCCAGGTTCCGACCGGCGCCAGCAATGCAGGCCATTTATAGGCACGCAGCACCGGCATCACCCGGGTATAGAAGCTCGAATAACCGTCGTCGAAACTGAGCATGACCGCTTTGGGAGGCAGGTCGGGGCCTCCTTTTTTGCGTGCCGCCAGGACCTGGTCGACGGAGACCGGCTGGTAGCCGTTCTCCCGCAACCAGGCCAGCTGCTCGATCAGGCGCTCGGTGCGCACGGCCACCACCGCCTGGTCGGGGTCTTTGTCATCGACATCGTGATAGGCGATGCCGAGTACATGGTTTTTCGGCCACGGGGCTTCGCTGGTCACCACCGGCCTTTCGGTCGGCGGCGCAAATGCCGGTGCTTGCTGGGCGCAGGCGCTGATCAACAGCACTCCCAGCAGGAGGAAGAAACGCGACATCAAGGCCATTTTCAAACCCCTCTAGAAGCGGAAAGTAAGATCGACCATCAGACGCAGATCGGTTTCCCGCTCTCCGTCATATGGCCGGTTGATTGCGCTTAACATACCGCCGACCTCCACCACGTCGTTCCAGCTGTAACGCTGGCCATAGCCCAACAGCGCCATGCCTCCGGTGGAGTGATATTGCTGGGTGTAAGTACCCGCGCCGGCCTGGAACTGCTGACTCCATCGAGTTTCATAGCGCTCGTAGAGCATGTGATTGACGCTGACCATCGGCAGGACGCTGAGATCGGACTTGGGATTGAAATACGGCACGTCGTCAGACAGGGAGTTGTGGCTGGCGCCGACTTCCAATCCCAGATCGACTTGCACGGTCGGTGCGCTGTAGATGCCTTCGCGCCCGGTGAGCAAGGCTTCGACGCGGTCGTTGCCGTCGCTGAAGTGAGACGGACTGACCGCGAATTTCCACTCGCGACTTTCATTGGCCCGCCAGCGAATGAAACCGCTGCCGCCATTGGCCGTGATGTCGCTGTTCAAGGCCCGCAACGGTGTCGCCGCGGCGAAGTATTCCAGGCTGGCGCCGTACTGCCAGTAATCGTTGATGTCATGGGCGAACGCCAGACGCGCGCCCTGTTTGGAACCGAAGCCATAGGAGTGGTTGGAGACTTCCGCTTCCAGGGTCAAGTCGCGGGTCCGGCGTTCGAGCCCGACGCGCTGGAAGTTATGGTTACCGGTTCCTTCCTGGAAGTCGCCTTCGGCATAACCGGCACCGGCGAACACACGCCAGTCTTCACCGATGGGCGGGCTGTACAGGACGGTTTCGATGCCGAAATCTTTACTGCCGTTGACCGCGCCGACGTTGTCGTCATCGCCGCCATAAGTCTTGCCGCCGAACGCTTCTACCCGCAACTCGAACTTGTCATGGACCTCACGCTGACGTTGCAGGCGCTGGACCTGACGATTGTCGGGGGAACGCGCGACCACGTCGTCGGTCAGGGCATCCACCTGCCGCCATTCCTGCAGGTCCGTGGCGGTGTGGGCCTGGGCGATTTCCAGGTTAATGTCCCGCGGGGCCATGCTTTCGGCTTCCTTGAGCTTGCTCTCGGCAAGCCGTGGCCAGCCCCGCGCCAGGTACAGGTCGGCCTGAGACACACGCAAGCTCACGTTGCCCGGCGCCTGTTCGACCAAGGCCTGCAGACGCTCCTCGCCATGGGGCAGATCGGAACTGTAGGTCCCGGCCTGGGCAGCGAGTTGTTGCGCGTCCATCCATTCGTCGTTGGGGTTGCCTCCAGGCAAGCCCTTGAGCTCGACCCGTGGTCTCTGGGTTTTGGCCAGCTCCTCGGCGACTGCGCGCGCCTCGGTGGCCTCGCCGCTTTCGAGCAAGGCGTAGTAAAGCGCGGTGGTGTCTAGCAAACGGTTGCCAGGATCGGCATCCGGCGTGAGCAGGATCGCACGATACATATCGGTGGCGATTTCCGGTTCGCGCTGGTCCAGGTAGGACGCGGCCACCCAGCGCTGGGCATAGGTCGGCACTTCCACACCTTCGGCCTGCAGCTTGTGGTGTTCGCTGATGACCTCGGCGGTGCGCGAACGGGCCTTGAGGGCACCCATGCGGTCGATGCGCCAGCGGATGACGTCATCTTTAGCCTGCGGATCCGCGGACCAGGTGGAAATCAATTTGTCGTAATCGGCCAGGGCGCGATCAGCGATCACATAACGCTCCGATTCGCTGCGGGTAGGCATTTCAGCCAGCCGCACACGTTCTGCGGCCAGGTCGCCTTCGAGGTGACGTATCGTGACCGGATCGATCAACCCGGGGCGCTGACGGGCCAGGCGCAAGGCCGGTTCCGGCAGGTGAGCACGTTGCATCGCACCCACATACTCCCTGGCGACTTGTGGATCGTTACCGGAACGGACAAAGGCCTGATCGTATTCGAACAACGAATCGTATTGATTGCCGGCACGATTCAAGGCGTAGCCCAGGGCCATCCGGCGGGAAACGTCATTGGGTTGAGCCGCCACCAGCGCTCTGGCTCGCGTTACCGCCTGGTCGGGCTTGCTGGAGTCGGCCTGGGTCAATGCCAGCCCCAGTTGCAACTCCTGGTTGTCCGGTGCGATGGCCAAGGCTTTGTTGTAGACCCGGCTCGCATCGTCCCAGCGCTTCTGGTTGCGGTAAGCCCGTGCAGTCGCGGTCAAGGCCGCAATGGGCAGGTCCAGGGTGCGCCCCTGGGTTTCATAAACCTTGATCACTTCGGCGTCCAGGCCGGCCCAACTGGCGATCTGCAAGTGATCGCTGATCTGATCGGTGGTGGCCTGGTCCGGTGGCACCTGACGCAGCGCGGTGAGCGCGGGCGTGTAGTGACCGGCTCGGGCATCGAGCACCATTTCATCGTAAGGGGTGTTTGCAAACGCTAACATCGGCCAGATCAACTGGCTGCACAACGCGACGCGAAACAGCGGTCGCATACCACGTTGAACAAAAGGGGCAACAATACTCGGCATACGTCAGCATCCTTACATGGCCAGCCGGGCCGCAATGCCCTCTTCGCCCTTTCGTAACGGAAAGCTGGTCCAGGTGACCCAGCCAAACTTTATTGAGGGCAGTCTTGCATGCGAACTCGCTGGGTAATTGGGAACACAATAATTGTTCAGATTCGTGAAACTGCAGGCGTCATCCATCGTCCCGTCTCAAATGCCAGACAGCAAAACGCCCGACGTCTGCTTGGGAGCAGAGGCCGGGCGTGCGGTGTGTAAGCCCCGGTTTTACTGGATGTTTCCAGCCCCCCCAAGCTTACTCATCACGAAGCCGGCAAATTCTTCGACCGTCATTTTCTGGCCGTTGAACTCCACCTGATTGTTAGCGTAGTGCAGTTTGGTGACGATGCTACTGCCTTCGAGTTTTGCGAGCTGGGCACCGACCGCCATGCTGCTGAACATGTCGGCGGTGGCGGTGGCCTGGTCGGCAATCAGCTTGGCATCGGTCTGACCGTCGATCTGCCCCTGGACGCTAAGCAAATCAACGAGCATGGGCTTGGACACCTGCAGATTGACGTCCAGCAGGGCGATCAGTTGCCGGGTCAGTTGATCCGGTGGCAAGTCCATCGACTTGGGCTTGGTCAGGTCGAGCACCAGATTGGCGCGGCTTTCACCGTTGGTGGTGTGGAACGACAGATTCTCCAGAGCAATCTGCGGACCGGCAGCCAGCAATTTCTCCAGACCGGTCTTGACCTGGGCCTCTTCGGCCGGGGTCAGGACCAGCTCTGGCACGGGTTCACCGGCGGCAGCGGCCTCAGCGGCGGCTTTCTCGTACGGTTGCAGTTTGGTCTGGTAAATCTGCACCAGCGACTGAGTCGCCGGGATGTCGAGGTTCTTCAGGCTCATGGCCATCTGCGCAGAGCCGACCGTCTTGCCGTTGAAGGACACTTCGCCCACCTTGTAATCGGCACGCCCTGAAGCGCTGGTGCCCGATTCCTCGGTCTTGTTCTTCATTTCAAATTTCTTGAAACCCAGTATCGACTGCCGGGCGCCGAAGGTGGTTTGGCTGTCGGTCAGCTCAAGGGTGTTCTCGCCGGTGTAGTAGCCGTAGGTGCTTTTTTCCAGGTTGCTGGCAAACGTCAGGCCGTTCAGCTCAACCTTCACCGGCGTCTGGTCTTCAGCCACTGTGGTCAGCGTCAGGCTATCCATGTAGCCGTTGGCCTTGACCTTCTGCGCCTGGGCGCTGGCAGCGACGTCGAGGTTGAGGCCGGAAAACTTCAGGTTGGACTTGTCATCCAGGGCCACGTCCAGCGGCAGCATTTGCAGGGTGCCGTTGGTGGAATTGTCGTAGCCGATGTTGACCAAGCCAGTGAGCGGGGATTTGTCCTTGGCCGCGACGAACCATTTTTCGGTGGTCGGGGTTCTTTCCAGTTCGTAGTGACTGGTGGCCATGACCGGCAGCCACTTCAGCGATACCAGGCGTGAAAACGGCAGCGGACCATGTTCGATGTGATCGACGAATAACAGTTCTACCGGTGCTTCGCCGAACATTTCGCCTTCGCCCTTGAGACGATAATGCGCGGTGCTGCTGAATACATTGCGCTCCAGCGACACCAATTCCAGGGACGCCGTGCCGTTGGAACCCACCAGCGCGGCCTGCAATTCCTTGTTGGCGTCGGCGATCGAGGTGTTGAGCACGCCTTCGAGCTTGGTACCGGTGTACCAGGCACCGCCGGCACTGATGACACCGATGGCGACGACAATTCCCAGAAGCACGCCTGCTGATTTATTCATGAGTTACCCAGTCAATGTCCGTTGTTGAAGGTGTGGTCGTCTTCCCTGAACCCTTGACGGGTTACGGCTCGACTCCGCTGAAAAGTGGAATGCAGATTAGCATCAGGCGCACCGGGCGCCCCAATGATTAAAGGTTAAAGAGTGTCTATGGACCATGCGTGGGGGGTAAGAGTTTCGGTGGTCATGAGATCGCCATCGCGGGCAAGCCCGCTCCCACAGGGATTGCGCTCAACCTGTGGGAGCGGGCTTGCCCGCGATAGCGTCAGTGCAAGCGACATAAGTCAGGAATATTGGACCTCAATCTCATCCAGCTGATGATCAAAGCTCTTGAGCCGCGCCGTCCACGTATAAACCAGCACCTCAAAATCGCGATTGATCACCGCCCCGCCCGTCACTTGCGCGCGCGGGTCGCAGAAGTCCAGTTGATAGCGCTCTCGGGCCATGGCGGTGGCGACATCGGCGAGTTCACGGGCGTTATTGAGCCAGTGCCGGCCGTCTTCGGCGATCTGCTTGTCCAGCTCCAGACATTGCTTTTTCAACGCTTCGAGGCTTTTTTCCAGCGGTGTGCCGGTGAGTTCGCCCATGACCTCCTGGAACGTGCGCCCCGGTTGCCAGTAACTGCCCCAGAAATACCGGTCAAACACCGTTTCGACGCGACGCAACGCCACCTTGGTGTCCCAGATCAGCACCAGGGTCTTGCCTTGTTCACATTGTCTTTTTTTTATGCGCTGACTCTGGACCGACGCCCAGGCCACTACCACGATAGCCATCACGGCAATCAGCGCAGTGGCGCTGTCGAGGAAAATCAGTGCCTTGTCGATTTGATGGGCCAGCATGATGCCGTAGAAATAAGTGGCCGAGAGCAGCACCAACGCCGCAATAGCGCACCAGAAGCCGGGAGCATAAGGGTTTTTCATTATTGGTATCCCCATGACCAACGCGTGCCTGGATCGATGAGCTCGGCAAGCGATCTCATCAAGTCAAAGCATAGCAACGGCCTCAGGGTTTGCCGGGGTTCGAGGCTTGCGTTCGTCCGCTTTCCCAGCCACCGCCCAACGCCAGGAACAAATCGATCTGGCTCATGGCAACCTGGGTGTTGGCGGCGGCCAATTGCGCCCGTACGTCGGTATAAGTGCGCGTGGCTTGCAGATCGGCCAGGAACGAGGCGCGACCGGCGGTGAAAAAGCGGTGGGTCTGGTCCGCGGCCAGTTGCGCTGACTGCTCTGCGTCCGCCAAGGCGTCGCGGCGCTGCAGCAAGGCGGAGTACTGGGCCAGGCCGGTCTGGGTTTCGCGGATGGCGTTGAGCACCACGCCGTCGAAATGCGCCAGCGCGCCCTGGGTCGTCGCTTCGGCCTCGCGGATTCGCGCCCGGGAGCCGTTGGATGGAACGGTCCAGGTCAGCAATGGGCCGAAGCCCCAGCGATTGGTCGCCGGTTTGCCGAGGTTCTCCAGAATGCCGACGGTACCGACCGTCGCGCCGATGCTGATGTCCGGGTACAACTCACCGGTGGCGATACCAATGCCGGCCGTCGCGGCAGCCAGTCGGCGCTCGGCCTGCCGCACGTCGGGACGGCGTTTGAGCAAGGTGACGCCGTCACCCACAGGCAACAATTGCGCGATTTTCGGCAGCTCGGCGCAGCTGGCGGTACCGGCCGGTAGCTGATCCAGCGGTTTAGCCAGCAGCATCGACAAGCGGAACAGGCCAGCCTGGCGCGCCGCTTCATAGCGAGGCATGTCGGCGCGCAAAGACTTGAATTGGGTTTGCGAGCGGGTGACCTGGGTTTCATCGCCACGCCCGGCGTCACGCAACCGTTGTGTCAGCGTGGTGCTCTGGGCTTGCAGGTCGAGAGAGTGCTGGGCGATTTCTCGCTCTTCGTTGGCCGCGCAGACTTGGGTGTAAGCCCGAACGACGTCGGCCACCAGGGTGATTCGGGCAGTATCCGCCGCGGCCTGAGTCGCATCGGCATTGGCCTTGGCCGCTTCGATCCCGCGCTGCAACGTACCGAACAGGTCAAACTGATACGAGGTAGTAATACCGATGTCACCTACGTTGGCCACCGGCACTTTATCCGCCAGCAGGAACGCTTCGCCGGACTCCTGTAAACGCTGGGCCCCCATTTTCACCCCACCGCTCCAGCCACCGGCAGCCTGAGCCTCGTCGACCAGAGCGCGGGCCCGGGACAGGTTCGCCGCCGCCACGCGCAAATCGGTGTTGGAGGCCATGGCTTGCTGGACCAGCTGATCAAGACGTGGATCCCGATACAGGCGCCACCAATCCCCGGGCACCGGTGCCGAAACGACATTTTTGCCATCCATCGCCAACTCGCCCTGAAAATCTTCACGGTGTACGGCAGCTTCATCCGGCAGGTGATAATCCGGCCCGACCACCTGACAGGCCGACAGCAGCAAGCCTAATCCGACGACCACCCAACCCGAAGCCTTGCTCATCTCGCGGGCTCCTCGGTCTGATCGTCAATAATCGACACCGTGGCCGTGCGGCCGGCAATCATGCGGAAGTCCGCAGGCACCTCGTCGAAGGCGATCCGCACCGGAATCCGCTGGGCCAGCCGCACCCAGCTGAACGCCGGGTTGACGTTGGGCAACAGGTTGCTGCCGCTGCTGCGATCGCGGTCTTCGATGCCGGCGACGATACTTTCCACGTGCCCGCGCAGGCGTGCACGGTCACCGATCACCCGAATGTCGACGCGCTGACCGACATGAATGCCATCCAGCTTGGTCTCTTCGAAATAGCCATCGATGTGAAAGGAATTGCTGTCCACCACCGACAACACCGGGCGTCCGGCGGTGACGAATTCCTGATTGCGCGGCGCACGGTCATTGACGTAGCCATCCACCGGGCTGCGGATGGTCGAGCGGTCGAGGTTGAGCTGGGCGCTATCCACGGCAACCTGGGCTTCCATCAGCGCCACTTCCGCACGAGCCACCCGGGATTGGCTTTCTTCCAGTTGCTCGCCCGGCACCAGATTGCCGAGGCCACGGTTGCGTTTGGCTTCCCGTTGCGCCTGAGCCAGGGTCTCCTGACGGTCTGCAACTGCGGCCTTGGCCTGGCGCAGGGCCAGTTTGAAGCGGTCCTGGTCGATGCTGAACAGCACCTGGCCACGTTTCACCAATTGGTTGTCGCGCACCGCAACCTGCTGGATCAGCCCGGAGACATCCGGAGCGATCTGCACGATGTCGGCACGGATGTGCCCGTCACGGGTCCAGGGCGCAAACATGTAATACATCACCATGCGCCAGACCACGACAACGGCAAAGGTCACGATCAGCAGGGTCAGCACCACGCGACCGAGGGTCAAAAACGGTTTTTTCATGTCATCAGGTATCGACTGAGTGAGTCCACGGCGCCGAGCAGCAAAGCGTAGAGAGCCACGTTGAACAATGCCCGGTGCCAGACCAGACGGTAAAAGTGCAGGCGCGTGAGCAACCCGTGCACCAACAGGTACAACATGTACGTAATACCCATCAGCACCAGCAGCGTCGGCAGGAACACCCCGCTGAGATCCAGATCACCGATCATAAAGGCGCTCCATCGATGCCATGGGGCAGCGGTTCTTCAGGTTCGCCTGCGCTGACGAACTCCACACCCGGCAGCAATGCCAGGCGCAAGCCGCTCAGGGCGTGCAGCAAATGCAGACGGGCGCCCTCATCGCACTCGGTGTCAAGGGCGCGACGGGTGCGGTCCAGAGTCATCAACAATGGGCTCGGCGCTGGCAAGCGTTCGCCGGCCTTGAGGCACGCCTTGAAGTATTCGCCGACTTCGGCCACCACTTGATGCAACAGCACTTGTGGTACGCCGATCACTCGCGGTGTATAGGCCAGCAGGTCGAGCAGATTCAGCGCCACACGTACTTCGCGCAGCGCGATGCCCGTGTCCTGGCCGGTCATGGCCAGCCGCGGCAGATGCTGCATCAGGCGATCGAGGATGTGCACGCCCAACTGCCGGTGTTCGGCCAACGAGGCCGGCTCGGTGAGGCTGACAATGTCGCGCCAACTGAAACGGGTCAGGCGCTTGGCCGCCAGTTCCGCACCGAACGGCCGCGCGATCAGGGTCCAGACAAAGGCGAACAGCAAACCCACGGGGCCGGCAAGGTTGGAATTGGCGAAGCTGAGGAAGTCCGCGTCGTAGGCCCCCTGAATGCTGATGAAAGACGAGGTATTGACGAGGGTCAGCAGCATGCCCAGGTAGAACTGGGGCTTTACCGTGAGGGTGCCGATGCAGATGAAGGGTACGGCGAATGCCAGCACCAGCATCGGGAAGTCATGCAGGTTAGGCAGGATCAAGAACAGGTAGAGGCTGGCGAACAGCACCGACATCGCCGTCCAGAAAAAGAACCGGTAGATCTGCGGTGCCGGATCGTCCATCGAGGCAAAGAAGCTGCACGCCACCGCCGCCAGAATCACCGCGGAGCCACCGTCGGTCCAGCCGAGCAGAATCCACAGCACCGACGCGACAATGATCGCAGTGACCGTGGACGCCGCCGAATAGAGCATCAGCCCACGGTCGAGAAACGGCGACAACCGCCCGAGCCGCCAGTGCCGATACACCGCCCGCCAGCTGTCCTGGCTTTCGCACTGGATGGCGTATTGCAGGCTGCGGCAGTCCTGCCACAAATCGATCCACTCACCCAGACGGTACAGGGCATTGGAAAACAGCAACTGCTTGCGATCGTCCAAGGCCTCCGCGGAGGGTTGCAGGGCTTCGAGCTGGTTTTTCAGTGCCTGCCAACGGCCGAGGTCGGCATTCTGCTGCCCAAGCCACTCGGTGGTTGCAGTCAGCAGCGGCGAAAACCTGGCCACCAGCTCGGGGGTGCGCCGTTCAAGGGCATAGAGCGCGTCGTCGAGCGCGTCGATCACCGGCAACAGGTGAATCATGCGCCCGCGCAGTTCCTTGGTGTTGCGCACGGTTTGCGGCCGCGCACCTTCATGGGGCAACTGGCCGATCATCAATTCCAGGGTATTGAATGTCGCGACCATCGATGAACGCAGGGCGCTGACCTCGTCCGGCTGCACGCTGCGGCTGAGGAATCGCAGGCTGTAGGTCGAAGCATCGGTAAACCATTTGCTCACCGAATCGTTGAACACCGGCGCCAGCCGCCTTGGCCAGAACATCGCACCCACCACCGCCGCAACGGCGATACCGAGAAAGATTTCTTCAGTGCGCGCTTCCGCCACGTCCCATACCGCCAGCGGATTATCCACCACCGGCAAGGCGATCAGCGGCAAGGTGTAACCCGCCAGCATCAGGGCGTAACTGTTGGCCGTGCGCAGGTGCAGGGACAAAAACAGCAGCGTCCCGGTCCACAGCGCGATGACCACCACCAACACATACGGACTCTGGACAAACATCGGCACGAAAAAAACCGCGGCGGCGGCGCCAAGCAGGGTGCCGACAGCGCGGTACAGCGCCTTGGAGCTGGTGGGGCCGACGAATGGACTGGAAACGATGTAGACCGTGGCCATTGCCCAATAGGGACGGGGCATTTGCATGAGCATGGCGATGTACAGCGCGATCATCGATGCCGCGAACGTACGCACACCGTAGAACCAGTCCCGGGCCGGGGGCATGCCGGTGAAAAAACCGTTCAAGAATTGGCCACCGGTGAATGATTGGCCGATTCAAAGGCTTTGAGAACCCGCAGTGCCGCTTCCAGATCACTCTGCTCGATGCCTTCGAGCACTTCGTGACGCAAGCGCACCAATTCGATTTCGACGGCCTGTACCAACTCCCGACCGGTCTCGGTCAGGCTCAGGCATTTGGCGCGCCGGTCATGGGCGTCTGCGGTACGGCAGACGTAGCCGGCATGACACAGTTGATCCAGCAGACGCACCAGGGACGGGCTCTCCATCCCCGCTGCCTGCGCGACCGTCACCTGCCGCACACCCTCGCCCAGACGCCCGATCATCAACAACGGGACGGCGCAGGCTTCAGAGATGCCATAGTTGACCAGCGTGGTCTGGCAGATTTTGCGCCAATGCCGGGCGGCCACCACCATGGAGCTGCTGATGTTCATCTGGAGAGCGTCGAGGGTTTTCGGCACGAAGGACAATACACACTGTTAGTTTGCTAACTATCAATATGACATCTGCAGGGAAAGCCGGTCAAGTTTTGTAACAAATTTGTATCGACCATCAAGCCTACATCCGGTCAGGTTTAAACCCCCCGCCCCTTCCTCAGCAGCACGTCCAACTGATCCACCACTTCCGCCCAATCCGCGTCATCCAGAATCTCGTCCCGTAAAAGCTCCGCCTGGCTCTCGTTCCAGAAAAAAGCGTCCGCCAGATGCAGTTCCGGTTTAAGCGGTGAATGCGTGGCGATGAATTTATCGATGCTTTCGGCGTCATCAGGCAGGCCGAGTTGTTTGAAGAGCGAGGGGAGGCTGTGGGTTGGGGATTCCATGTCGGGTTCCTTCGTTATGACTTGATGATGGGATGACCGCTGCGCGGTCAATCGCGGGCAAGCCCGCTCCCACAGGGATATGTGATCACCTGTGGGAGCGGCTTGCCCGCGATGGCGATACGACGGGCGCTGCAACACTCAACTACTCAACTCCCGCACCTCGGCATGCGGCACCATTTTCAGAAACTCCGGCATGTTCATGTGCAGCAGGTTGGTGTGGTTGCCGGCTTCCAGATAAATATCTTTCTGCCGGGTCAGCAGCGGATCGATAACCACATCGAGCCCATAGGCCTCACCCAAGGCGGGCACAGCGCCGCGTTCGCAATCATCAAACAGGTGCGGCAGATTGCTTTCCCGTGAGACCTGCCATTCGCCACTGCTGCGAACTTTGCTCAGGTCCAGGTGGCGGCTGGCGGGGAGCACGGCCATCAGGTAATGACCATGGTGATCGTCGAGAATGACTGATTTCGCCACCCGTTCGGCAGGAATGCCCGCGACCCGCGCCGTTTCGAGGCTGCTGGCCGAGTGTGGGTGGGTGACGATGTCATATTCGCATTGAGCCTTTTCCAGGCTTCTCTGCACGGTTCTTGCCATACGCATGATGCACCTCGATGTCCGCAGACAGTGTCTGGTGGACGATGGTTAACGCTTTTTCTCTGTACTGAAAGTCTAGGCCCGCTGCTGCAAACAAGAGGGAAATCTGCCCACCGGACAACGTCAACAACTGATCAAAATTCGTACAATTAATAGCTCGACTAGACTGTATGAAGTGATGAGCCAACGCGCACTGCCTGAATCAGCACGGTGCTCTCAGGTTCATCGTCGGAACGCCGCCCGGAACAAGCTCGCTCCTGCAGGGAGGGTCAAGTGAACATTCGTTGCTGTGCGGTTGCGCTGTTGTTGGCCTTGAGCGGATCGGTCTTCGCCGCGGACACGGTGGTCCTGCTGACTCCCAACCCCATCGGGATCTGGCTGATCACGTTTGGCATCGCGTTTCTGATTGCCGAGGCGGCACTGCCCAATTACGGCGTGATCGGTTTGGGCGGCATTGTGTTGTTCGTGATCGGCGCGGTGATCCTGACCAATACCGAGGTGCCAGTGCCGCTGATGATCGGCCTGGGACTGATCAGTGCCCTGTTGTTGATCTTCCTGCTGATCCACGCCCTGAAAACCCGGCCGCGCCACACCGTCAGTGGGGATGCAGGACTGGTTGGCAGCGTGACCGCAGTGATGTCGTTGCAGGCCGGCAATGCCTGTAACGGCTGGGTGCACCTGCAAGGAGAGCAGTGGCAGGTACTCAGCACCACGCCGCTGCAACCCGGGCAACGAGTCCGGGTGGTGGCACGCAAGGGACTACTGTTGGAAGTGGCCGCGGCTGACGCGGCGCCGGGTGGAGAATAACCATGGGCCTGCAACTGGGTTTTGCCGCGCTGCTGTTACTGCTGATTGCACTGGCGGGGTCGACCTTTCGTATCCTGCGCGAATACGAGCGCGGGGTGGTGTTCCAGCTCGGGCGCTTCTGGCAGGTCAAGGGCCCCGGCCTGATCCTGCTGATTCCAGTGGTCCAGCAGATGGTTCGCGTCGACTTGCGTACCGTGGTCCTCGACGTGCCGCCGCAAGACGTGATCACCCGCGACAACGTCTCGGTCAAGGTCAATGCGGTGCTGTATTTCCGCGTGCTCGATCCGCAGAAGGCGATCATCCAGGTTGAAGACTTCCTCATGGCCACCAGCCAACTGGCCCAAACCACGTTGCGGGCGGTGCTCGGTAAACATGAACTGGATGAACTGCTGGCCGAACGCGAGCGCTTGAACGTCGATATCCAGCAAGTGCTTGATGCCCAGACCGACGCCTGGGGCATCAAGGTCGCCAACGTCGAGATCAAGCACGTGGACCTCAACGAATCGATGGTTCGCGCGATTGCCAAACAGGCCGAAGCCGAACGGGAACGTCGGGCCAAAGTGATCCATGCCGAAGGCGAACTGCAAGCTTCGGAAAAACTGATGCAGGCTGCCGAAATGCTCGGCCGCCAGCCGGGTGCCATGCAGCTGCGGTACATGCAGACGCTGAGTTCGATCGCCGGAGACAAGAGCTCGACCATCGTCTTCCCGCTGCCGATCGAGTTGCTCAAGGGCATGGCGAATTTGTCGGCGAAGGAATGAGTTGAACGTGACGGCCTCAAAAGATCGCAGCCTTTATAGGCGCTGCCGAAGGCTGCGATCTTTTGGCCGTACCAAACCTTAACGCTGCACCGTCTCTACCGCCGGGTACACCGACTCCCATCCCCCGCCCAACGCCTTGTACAACCCGACCATCGCCAGCGAAACCCCGGTCGAGCTTTCGACCCTTTGTTGTTGAGTCGCCAGCAACTCACCCTGCACGGTAAGAACGTTGACGAAATCCACCACCCCTTCCACATATTGCTGCTGCGCGGTGCGCAGGGCGATCCGGTTCTGGCGTACCGCTTCGGCAAGGCGGTCGCGGCGCAGCTGGCTGGCGTTGTAGGCGGACAGTTGATCATCGATCTCATGCCAGGCGCGCAGTACGGTTTGCTGATAAGCCAGTGCCGCTTCCTGCTGTTGTGCTTCACGCAGATGCAGCATGCCGCGCAAGCGTCCGCCATCGAACAGCGGCAGGCTGAACTGCGGACCTATACCGAATGAGCGCGAGCCCCAGGAACCAAAATCGCTCAGCTGCATGGCTTGGGCGCCGACATTGCCCGACAGGGTGATCCGCGGATAGAAATCGCCCTTGGCCACGCCGATGCTGGCGGTGGCGGCATGCAGGCGGGCTTCGGCCTGGCGGATGTCCGGGCGGCGTTCGGCCAATTGCGACGGCAGGCCGATGGCGACCTGACGCGGCGTTTGCGGTACCGGGGCTTCTGTAGATAACTCGGCATGCAGTGCTTGCGGTGGTTCGCCCATCAGCAGGCTGAGGGCGTTGATCAGTTGCGACTGACGTTGCTCCAGTGCCGGCAGGCGCGATTCGATGGCGGCGACCTGCGCAGCGGCCTCGGCGACATCCAGATCGGTGGCGACGCCGTCGGCCAGGCGCAGCTGCGAGAGCTTCAGGCTATGGCGGGCGACGTCGAGGTTCTGCTCGGTGACGACTCGGGTACTTTGCACACCGCGTAGCTGTATGTAGTCCTGGGCGGTTTCGGCGAGGACTGATAGCAGCACGCCGCGGCGGTCATTTTCCGCGACTTCCAGGGTGGCATCGGCGGCCTCGGTTTCGCGGCGCACCCGGCCCCAGAAGTCCAGCTCCCAGGACGCGGAGAAGCCGGCGTCCCACAGATTGAATGCCGAGTCGCCGTTGTTGCCCGACGGATCGTTCAGGCCTTTGCCGCTGTTGCGTTTACGCCCGTAGCTGCCCGTGGCGGCGGTATTTGGGTAACGCTCAGCAGTAATTACCTGACGTGCAGCGCGATTTTGCTGCAAGCGGCTGCTGGCGAGTTTCAGGTCGAGGTTGTCGATCTGGGCGCGTTGGATCAGGGCCGAGAGTTTCGGGTCGTGGAACACCTCCCACCAGCGTTCGCCCATGGTTTCGGTGACGGCTTGACTGGCGGCGGCTTTTGACGGCTTCGACCACTCGGCGACTTGTTGCGCCTGAGGTTTCTGGAAGTCCGGGCCGACGGTGCAGGCTGAAAGGCTCATGACGAGTAAGGCGCACAGGGTTAGCTGAGGCAGCCGGCCTCTTCGCGAGCAAGCCCGCTCCCACACTGGATCTCCTTTTGTGCATGAAGCTTGGGCACTCAGCAGATCCAATGTGGGAGCGGCGGTGCGGCGATCCGACTTGCTCGCGAAGGCGCCCGAACAGTCGACAAAAATCTTCATCTTTGAGCAACCTCATGCTCGCCAGCGCTCGCCGTATCGATCCTCGCCTCCACCGACATCCCCACCCGCAACCGCTCAGTCAGCGGCTGACCGGCATCCAGCACGATCTTCACCGGAATCCGCTGCACAACCTTGGTGAAATTGCCGGTGGCATTGTCCGGCTTGATCGACGCAAAGGTCACCCCGGTGGCCGGGGCGATGCTTTCGACACGTCCACGCAAGGTTTCGCCGCCAAGGCTGTCGACGCTTACCTGCACGATCTGTCCCGGCTGTACGTCGGTCAATTGGGTTTCCTGAAAATTGGCGATCACATAAGCCTGAGCGAGCGGTACCACCGCCAGAATCTTGCTCCCGGGCGTGACATAGGCACCGACGCGCACCGCACGCTCGCCGACCATGCCGTCCTGAGGCGCAACGATGCGTGTATAGGACAGCTCATAACTGGCCATTTCCAGCGCCGCTTGCGCCCGTTTCAATCCACCGTCGGCCGCGTCGCGCTGGGCGGTAAGGATCTCCACTTGCTTGCGTTCCGCGGCCAGTACCGCCGTGGCGTTGGCTAACCCCGCGCTGGCCTGATCGATGCGCGTGCGTGCTTGCTGAGCGTTCTGCACCGTACCGGCACCGACGCCGGCGAGGTGGTTGTAGCGGTTCAATTCATGCTCGGCGAAGGCCACCTCGGCTTTGGCGGAAACGACGGTGGCCTGGGCCTGGGCGATCACCGAAGTCTGACGCTCGAGGGTCGCCCGCGCATTTTGCAGTTGCGCCCTCGCCACCAGCGTCTCGGCGTCGGCGGCCTGGGCGGCGGCGCGCAGATCGCGGTCATCGATGACCGCCAGCAACTGCCCGGCCTTGACCTGCTGGTTGTCTTCCACCAGCACGTCCTTGATAAACCCGGCCACGCGCGGCGCCACCAGGGTGAAGTCCGCCGAGACAAAGGCATCATTGGTGCTCTGTTGCGTACGCTGGCCGAAAATCCCCGGCACCAGCAGATAAACCAGCACGCCGACCGCCACCACCGCGACGGCGCCAACGGCCACTTTTTGCTTTGCTTGAGTCGTCATAAAAACCTTCTGTTTCAGTGGAGCATTCAAGTCGGCGCGCGCGGTGGATAGATCCGCGTCGGCAGCCAGAAAATCAGCAGGATCAGCGCCAGGGCGACGCCGGCCATGCACAGATAAAGATCCGAAGCGGTCAGCACCACGGCCTGTTCGTGCAATCGATGGGCAAGGCTCGCGCTGTCGCTGTCGGCCAGGGGTGAGTTACCGAGGCTGTCCACCAGCATGGTCGAATGAAAGTGCAGCCTGGACGTGGTCAGCGCTTCGATCACACCGGTGGCGATCACCGCCGACAGGCCTTTCACGGTATTGAACCAGGCCGAGGCGAACGGCCCTTCCAGCGGGCTGATGCTACCGGTGGAGAGCATCAACAGCGGCAACACCGCCATGGGCTGACCGAAGATCTGCAATAGTTGCAGCGCATAGAAATCGTCGCGAATCCACACCGACGTCAGCTGCGAACCGCCGATGCACGACAGCACCAGCATGCTCAGGCCAATTCCCAGCACCCAGCGACAATCGACCCAGCGCAGGTTGCACAGCGCCGCTACCAAGGGCAGTGCGATCAGCTGTGGCAATGCCGCGAGCAGCATGATCGGCGCGGTCTGCACCGGGCGATAACCCTGGACCTGCGCCAGGTAGCTGGACGGAATGATGATCACCGCCAACAGCACCACCAGCACCCCGGCCAGTGTCAGCAAGGCGAACGACAGGTTGCGGATGCCGAGCATCTGCATCTTGAAAAACGGGATCGGCTGCGACCATTCGTTGATCAGGAACAGCACCAACAGCAATAGCCCGCCACCGAGCAATCCGCAGATCAGGCTCGACTCGAACCAGTCCAGCCGATTGCCCTGCAGGATGCCGATCACCAGCATGCAGATCGCCGGAAAACCCAGCAGCAAACCGCGCCAGTTGAATTGCTTGAAACGCTCCAGGCGCAGAGGGTCCTGGGGCAAGCCGTAGGCCACCGCGACCATGGCAATCAGGCAGGGTGCGATGATTTGCCAGAAGGTCCATTGCCAGCCGACATGTTCGGTCCATAACCCGGCCAACGGAGTGCCAAGGCCGGGACCGAAGGTGGCCGTCAAGGCGTAACCGGCCAGGCCATAGAGCTTCACGCTGGCCGGCAAAAAACGCAGCGCGACGGTCATCAGCATCGGTGGCAACGCGCCGCCGGCCAGGCCCTGCAGGGTCCGCAGGAGCAGCAGGCTTTCGTAATTCGGGGCGAACGGGCACAACACACCCAACAGGGTGAACGCACTGATCGCGCAGAGGGTGAACCGCCGCAACGAAAACGTCACCGAACACCAGGGGGCGAACGCCATGGCGGCCACCGAGGTCGCGGTGTAGCTGGCAACCAGCCAGGTGCCTTCGTCGTAGCCAATGGCCAACGCGCCGCGAATGTCGGCCAGGGCAACCTTGGTCACCATCTCGTTGAGGCCCGACACCAGCACCGCCAGCAACACACCCAGCAGGCCGATGATGATTCGCGGACCGAACACCGGTGGCGTAACGGCGGCAATCGGGCTGGCCGCGGCCAGAGGTGCCGTGACCGTGAGGGAAGTCATTGACTGCAAGCTCCGGTGATTTGATTACCAGAGCATTTTAAGAAACGTGGTAGCTGACGAAAATCAACTTATTGGCAGGTTATAAGTGCGTCGGATGCAGCAATACAAACCCCCTGTAGGAGCTGGCTTGCCAGCGATGGTCGTCAACGATAACGTTGCAAGCCTGACACCCCGCGGTGCTCTCGGGTTCATCGCGAGCAAGCTCGCTCCTACAGGGGTCGGCGTTCAGTTGGAGGTGGGTTGTGCGGCCAGCCATGTCGCATCGCAACATGCCTTGAGCGTCTCACGCATCCACCGATGCGCCGGATCCTTGTCGAAACGAGGGTGCCACGCCTGGGTCAGCATGAGGGTCGGCAGCGGAATCGGCAGGGTGAATGAACGCAGCTTCAACCCCAGACGCCGCACACTCAGCAACGCCTCCTTGGGCACCGGCAGAATCAGATCGGAATCAGGCAACGCAAACATGGCCGCATGGAAACTCGGCGCAATCACCGCCACCCGCCGTTCCAGCCCCAGGGCATTGAGCGCCGTGTCGATCGGGCCACGGGCGATGCCGCGGCGGGACATGCTGATGTGGGAAAAACCGGCATAGCGCTCCGCCGTGATCTCTTCATCGAACAGTGGGTGGTCCTCGCGCACCAACCCGACAAAATGCGTGGAGAACAGGTTCTGCACCTTCACCTCCGGCATCAGCGGCCGGTTGTTGCTGACGCTTAAATCGATACGTCCTTCACGCAACGCTTCGTCATCCCCGTCGCCCTCCGGGACAAAACGCAATTCACAGAGCGGCGCCTGGCGTTCCATCGTGTCGAACAACTTGCCGCCGTAGACACCCACGAAGAAATCGTTGGCGCGAATACTGAACCGCCGGCGCAAGCTCCCCAACTCCACTTCATCGGCGGAGCGAAACAGCAACGCCGCCTGCTCGACCACATCCCGCACCTGCTCGCGCAAGGCCAATGCCTTGGGCGTCGGTACCAGGCCACGTCCGGCACGCACCAGGATCGGATCGCCAATGGCCTCGCGAATCCGCGTCAGCGTGCGGCTCATGGCCGCCGGGCTGAGATTCATCCGCCGCGCCGCGCCCACCACACTGCCTTCGTCGAGCAACGCATCGAGGGCGACCAGAAGGTTCATGTCCGGGAGCTGCATGTTGAGCACTCGTATCTAACCAGGATTGATTCAAACGCAATGCTAACAGCCTACCCCCCCTGTAGGAGCAAGCTTGCTCGCGAAGAACGATAACGCGGTCTACCCAGTGACCGAGTCGCCCCCATCGCGAGCAAGCTTCGCTCCTACGGGTGAACGTGTTCGGGTTGCGATGCTACACCCTAGCAGTTCTGATAGTTCTCAAGCTTGGCGCAAGCGCGTAAAACCAAAGGATTGCACTGACTTCGCTCATTTACCCAGGAAGCCGTTCCATGCCGCCAACAGATCCGGTTGATCAACAGCCATCGAACACGCAACGCACGGTGTTGCTGGCGACTGATAACCAAAACTCGGTACTCGCCGAAGTGGCTGGCAACGCAACCCATTGCCTGGCTTATTCCGCCTACGGCCATCAGTCCGCGCGACAGGCAGTCGCCACGCGGCTGGGCTTCAACGGCGAATTGCGCGAGGCGCACACCTGCTGGTATTTGCTGGGCAACGGCTACCGTGCGTACAACCCGCGATTGATGCGTTTCCATAGCCCGGACAGCTGGAGTCCGTTTGGGCGGGGTGGGTTGAATCCGTATATGTATTGCGTGGGGGATCCGATTAATCGCTCAGACCCCACGGGGCACAATTCTCTGCTTGACTTCATCTTCGGCGTGAAAAGATTTTTGTCTGGGGACCCCGGATTCAGGGTCTCAGGGGGAGGAAGGAAATTAGGTAGGGCAGCTGGGGGACTGTTAGTTAACATGAAAACCAGTAAATGGACGGGCACGGTATCCGGCCATTCGAGTGCAAGCAACGTTCAAGAGGTTGTCTCTACACCGAGTCCAGCGCTGACAGGGCCCGGAGCGTTATTCGCTGATTTTTCCAATGCAGGTGGATTTAGAAGCTCAGGCGCAAGTTCTTCCACTCAGCGAGTAACCAGGAGAAACTCACTGCCAACGACTGATACACCGCCACCGTCTTATGCTGAAGCAATGGCTCTGTCGAATGCTGACACTTTTGCCAGATCGCAACAACCTCAAACCTATGTGGTTAATAGCATGCACACGCCTCGTACATATGATCCAGGTAACTCAGTTCCGCGCGTACCTACAGCCCAACAGAGAGCCCTCGAGCAACATCAAGCGCAAATGGCAGCGCAACATGCAGCTCAGCAAGCTCAATTTCAGGCTGCGTTAGCGGCTTTGGACAACGTTCAAAGAGATGCTGCTCAGCTTCGGCAGGCCAACCGAAATTGTCGGATACTTTGAAATATCTGGGACAATCTCCGCAACGTTCTTCGGTTGCTAGCCGTCGGCTCCCGCCTCACCGTTGCATCCCCCACCGCTTCACCGTCACCCGTTCCAACGTATCGAACACCAGATTCTCCACCAGCAACCCGATCAAAATCACCACCGCCAACCCGGCAAACACCTTGTCGGTATACAGCTCATTACGATTCTGAAAAATGTACCAACCCAAGCCACCCTTACCACTGGTAGCACCAAACACCAATTCAGCCGCGATCAGCGTGCGCCAGGCAAAAGCCCAGCCGATTTTCAGCCCGGCGAGGATCGACGGCAGCGCCGCCGGGATCAGAATGAACAGCACGAAACGCATGCCCTTCAATCCATAATTACGCCCGGCCATGCGCAGGGTTTCCGAGACGCCGAGGAACCCGGCATAGGTGTTCAGCGCCAAGGCCCAGAGCACCGAATGCACCAACACGAAAATCAGGCTGTTCTGCCCCAGCCCGAACCACAGCAGCGCCAATGGCAATAGAGCAATCGCCGGCAGCGGGTTGAACATCGAGGTGAGCGTACTCAACAGGTCGCGACCGAACTGCGTCGACACTGCCAAGGTGGTCAAGGCAAATGCCAGTACGATGCCGATCAGGTATCCCTTGAGCAGCACCACCAGGGAAATCCACACCTTGCCCAACAACTCGCCACTGAGCAGGCCGTCGTACAGCGCATGACTGGTTTGCACGAAACTCGGCAGCAGCAGGTCGTTGTTCTGAATGCGGGCAACCACTTCCCACAGCACCGCCAGCAATATCAGGATCAGGCTTTTACGAATCCAGCCCTGTTGCCACAAACGCTGACCAAGGGGTAATTCACGCTCCAGCGGCACGCTCGTCAGGGGCTGCAAAACGGTTTCGAATTCTTGTCGCGCAGATGAAAACTGGCTCATCGGGCACTCCTCTCAATGGCTCAGTAAGCGATGCGGATGTCGGAAAAATCCAGCTCGCGCTCGGTTTCCGGTGACTGGCCTTCATCGAACAACAAGCGATGAATGCGTCGCGCTGACGCCTGAAAAGCCACGCCACCGAGACTGTGCAAATCGTACTGATGGCTGTGAACTTCGGCCCGCACGCGACCCGGATGGGGTGACAGCAACAAAATCCGATTGCCCACCACCAGCGCTTCTTCGATGGAGTGAGTGACGAACAGCAACGTGAAGCGCACTTCTTCCCAAAGCAGCAGTAATTCTTCCTGCATCTTGCGTCGGGTCAGCGCATCGAGCGCGGCGAAGGGTTCGTCCATCAGCAGGATTTTCGGCTGCATCGCCAATGCCCGGGCGATGGCTACCCGGGCCTTCATCCCGCCGGACAAGGTATGTGGGTAGGCATCGGCAAACGCCGCCAGCCCGACCTTGTCCAGATAGTGCAGCGCCCGTTCTTCGGCTTCCTTTTTCTTCAGGGTTCGGGAGGCCAGCAGCGGGAACATCACGTTCTGTTTGACGGTTTTCCATGGCGGCAGCTGATCAAACTCCTGAAACACCACAATCCGGTCGGGGCCCGGCGCAGTGACGGTTTGCCCCTGCAGCCGAATTTCGCCCTCGCAGGGCTGGATGAATCCGGCGACTGCTTTAAGCAATGTCGATTTACCGCAACCGGACGGACCGAGCAGCACAAAACGGTCCGCCGGATCGATTTCGAAACTGACCTGATGGGTTGCCCGAACCACACGTTGCGGCGTGCGGTATTCCAGGCTGACCTTGTCGACCGACAGCAACGCCTGGGCTGCCACGATCGGGTTGCTGGCCGTGTGGCCTTGCAAAGGGGCGTTCATCTCGATCAGCTCCCTTGCAGTGGTTTGGCATCCTGGAAGAAGTAGTCCTTCCACGAATCCGGTTTGTTCTTGATCGCGCCGACGCGGTAGAGGAACTCAGCCAGCGGATAGGTATTTTTCGGCGTGACGCTGAATTCGAACTGCGGGTTGTCGATGATTTTCAACAGCGCAGCGCGATCGATTTTTGCCTTGGTGACACGGATGTAAGTGTCGGCCGCCGCGCCTTTATCGTTCTGGGCAAACTGCGCCGCTTCAGTCAGCGCCTCAACGAAGGCCTTGTAGGTTTTCGGGTTCTCGTTACGGAATTTCTCGGTGGCGAACAGCACCGTCGGCGAGTTCGGGCCGAGCAGGTCGTAGGTGTTCAACACCACATGCACGTTGGGATTGGCCAACGCCTGATCCTGGAATGGCGGGTTGGAGAAGTGCCCGCTCAATTCGGTGCCGCCCGCGATCAGCGCCGCCGTGGCGTCGGGGTGCGGGACGGCGATGGTGTACTTGTCGAGGCGATTGAATTCCTTGTCGCCCCACTGCTTGGCAGCGGCATATTGCAGGAAGCGCGACTGCACCGAGACCCCTACCGCCGGCACCGCGATGCGGTCCTTTTCGGTGAAGTCGGCGATGGTCTTGACCTTGGGATTGTTGCTCACCAGGTAATAAGGGAAATTGCCCAGAGAAGCCACGGCTTTGACGTTCTGCTTACCGTGGGTGCGGTCCCAGATGGTCAGCAGCGGACCGACGCCAGCACCGGCAATGTCGATGGAACCGGAGAGCAACGCATCGTTGACCGCCGCGCCACCGGAGAGCTGGGTCCAGTCGACCTTGATGTCGATGCCTTCCTGCTTGCCGTATTTCTCGATCAGGTTCTGATCGCGCACGACGTTGAGCAACAGGTAAACAATGCCGAACTGTTCGGCGATGCGGATTTCACCTTCGGCCTGGGCCACGCTCGGCGCCACCAGGCTGCCGGCGATCAGGCTCAAACCCAGGCCGATGGCCGCGGCCAAGGGTGCAAATGGAAGTCGTTTGGACATGGCAATTCTCCGACAGATCAGAAAGGCGCGTCGCCCTGGATGGTGGTGCGATACAGCTTGCGGCGCAGATGACTGGGGCATCCGGCGGCGAGGTGGATCAGCGAACGGTTATCCCAGAACACCAGGTCGTGGGGCTGCCATTGATGGCGATAGATGTTCTGCGCCAGCACGCTGTGAGCGTAGAGCTCGGCGAGCAATTGCTGACTCTCGTCTTCCGGCAAACCGACGATGCGGGTGGTGAAACCTTCGCTGACGAACAATGCCTTGCGGCCGTTTTCCGGGTGAGTGCGCACGATCGGGTGCACCACTTCTGCGACCTGAGCAAGCTGCTCGGGCGTCAGGGTCGGGCGCCAGTTGCCTTCGAATTTGGTTTCGCTGTAGCGCGCCGTGTAGGAGTGCGCGGCCGAGCGACCTTCGACGGCTTTGCGCAGTGCCTCGGGCAAGTTGTCCCAGGCTTTGTGCATGTCGGCGAACAAGGTATCGCCGCCTTCGGCGGGCAGTTCCTGGGCGTGCAGCATCGAGCCCAGGCTCGGCAGTTCTTTATAGGAAAGGTCGGAGTGCCAGAACTTGCCGGCATCGCCGAGGCCGATGGACTGGCCGTTTTCGATGATGTTGGAAACGATGAGAATTTCCGGGTGCCCGGCCAGCAGGAACTGCTTGAGTACGTGGATCTGCAACACACCAAACCGGCGGCTGAAGGCAATTTGCTGCTCCGGGGTGATGCGCTGGTCGCGGAACACCACCACGTGATGATCCAGGTGTGCGCGGTGAATGCGAGCGAAGTCCTGGTCATTGATCGGGCGGGACAGATCGAGGCCGATGATTTCGGCACCGACGGCGCCACTGAACGGGCGAATTTCAAAGGTTTGCGGCGCGATGGTCGCGGCGCTTGGGCTAGCGGTAGCTGCAGACATAAATCACTCCCACGCACGGCGCTCAAGGGCGCGCGTCGATCAGAAACTCACGGAGGTCCCGTGTTGGTTCGTGTCGTGCGGCGCGCCGATTGGTCGGCAGGTACGCAGGAGAGTGACTTTATAGATATAAGAATTAAAATTTAAATACCGTTAGCGAATAACGATATGGCCTTAAAGATGGGGTGTATTTTAGGCCGTCTTCGCGGGCAAGCCTCGCTCCTGCAAGGATTGCTTTGCGCATGCGCGCAGGATTACAAGATATTGGAATAATAGAATTGACTTAAATTCCAATAGGGAATATAGAGCTCGTGGTCGCTTCCTTGTGTCGGAAATTTCTTCAGAACAAGTAAAAATGCTGACGCACCTCAGCCATTCAATCGCGCCAGGCAGTAAGATGCCGCCCTCTTAGAAGGGCTCGCGATAAAGCATATAGCGACGGTTTCGGAAAAATGATTTTCCTGATCAGTGCATCAAACAGCGAACGAATCGACATTTTTTTGACACAAAAAAATTGACTCTAGCGCTTATCTGAAAAAAAAGTAGCCCTGACAGCAAATTATTGACACCATCACTCTGACATCACCTCTTTCCCAGATTCCGCCGTGAATATGGGTTTTTGTGTGTGTGTGTGATTTAGGTCGAATCTGCCTAAGAAAATTTTCAGATCGCCGAAGGCAGGAACGGGGCTACTCCATGAATCGCGCAGATGACATTGCAACATTGTTCAGCTCATTCGGGGCAAGTGCGGATAGCTATAAAGAAATAGAGCCCCACTACGACTATCAGGAACTGCCGCTCGTGCCACCGGTGCGCCTGCCGATAAAGCCTGCTGCCCCGGTACTGGTTTCGGACACCACGCCTACGCCGATCCCGCCCTCCGTTCCAACCGTTGAAACGACGCTTGAGGCATCTGTCATAATACAGGCGGCCATCGACGCCGTGCTCGACGCTGCTGTCAACATTCCGACGGCCCTGGCACCGTTGCCGGCCGAGCCCGTTGTCAGGAAGCCTGCGCCTGAGACAAGCCTTGCCCCGTCCACTCAAGCATCGCCCCCTGGGTCCTTGCGCAGCTTGCTGGAAAAAGCCGCTCAAGCGCGCCTGAGCGCTCAAGACCAGGCAGTCCCGGTGGCCCCTGCGCGGATCAAAGCGCAGATAGTGGCCGTGGTGTCAGCCAAGGGGGGCGTGGGCAGAAGTACGTTGACGTCGATGTTGGCCAGCACCCTGCACCCCCAAAAGGGCGGTCAGGTGTTTGCGGTCGATCTGGACCCGCAGAATGCACTGCAATTCCATTTCGGCATTCAGGACACCGTACCGGGCATTGCTCAGGCGTGCCTGGGAGACAACAACTGGCGCGATGTTTGCCTGCCAGGCGTTGGTAATTGCCAGCTTGTGCCTTATGGCAAGACCGCTGTCACCGACTTGCAGCGCGTACAGCAAAACGTGGCCAAAGATGGCCGCTGGTTGTTCCAACAACTGCAGCGCATGGAATTGAGCGACAAAGACGTGGTGATCCTGGATCTGCCCGTCGGCATTGACGAGAGTTTGCAGCAAGCGCTGGATATCGCCGATCACCTGGTGCTCGTTATGCTGCCTGATGCCGCATCTTATCGAGCACTGGATCAAATGAAGCGCAGGCTCGAACCTTGCCTGGGCAAACTTCATCCCCCGACGCTGCACTGCATCATCAATCAGCTGGACCCTACTCATGGCTTCAGCATGGACATGGTCGAAGTGTTGAAGCAGCGCATGGGCATAAGCCTGCTAGGCGTAGTTCATCTGGACCGCAGTATCCGAGAAGCCCTGGCTTACGAATGTAACCCGATGGACCTAGTGCCCCTCAGCCAGGGTTGTCACGACATTCAAGAGATTGCCAAGGCGCTTTCAGGCCTGCTTTCACACGCACAGGTTCAAGAGTCGTCACTTTCATGAGCAATCTGAATTCAGAGCAGTGGCTCGACACACTTTTTGCGCGCGTGGAAAAGCTGCCGCCCACCGCGAGCCTGCTGCTCAAGGCCGGTGCCTGCCTGGTGGCCGGCCTGTTATTGATCGCAATGATTTGTGCGCCGCTGGACCTGGAAAGCCAGGTCGTATTTGCCCTGCTGTGCTTCGGCTCGATCCTGGTGATCCGCAAGATCCCGGGTCGCCTGCCAGTGCTGGCAATGATCGTGTTCTCGGTGGTGGCGTCCTTGCGCTATATGTACTGGCGGTTGACGTCGACCCTGGGGTTTGAAACCTGGCTGGACATGTTCTTCGGCTACGGCCTGGTCCTGGCCGAGCTGTATGCCCTGGTGGTGCTGTTGTTCGGCTACCTGCAAACCGCCTGGCCCCTGCAGCGCAAACCCATACTGCTGACCGCCCCTCCGGCTGAATGGCCGGTGGTCGATGTGTTCATCCCCTCGTACAACGAATCCCTCGGCATCGTGAAGCTGACGATCTTTGCCGCCCAGGCCATCGACTGGCCCAAGGACAAGCTGCGCGTGCACGTGCTCGATGACGGCCGCCGTGAAGACTTCAAAGTGTTTTGCCAGCAGATCGGGGTGAACTACATCGTTCGCGACAACAACCGTCACGCCAAGGCCGGCAACCTGAACGAAGCGCTGAAGGTCACCAGTGGCGAGTACATTGCCATTTTCGACGCCGACCACGTGCCCACCCGCTCTTTCCTGCAAATCAGCCTCGGTTGGTTCCTGAAGGATCCGAAGCTGGCAATGCTGCAGACGCCGCACTTTTTCTTCTCGCCGGACCCGTTCGAAAAAAACCTGGACACCTTCCGTACCGTCCCCAACGAAGGCGAGTTGTTCTACGGTTTGGTCCAGGACGGCAACGACTTGTGGAATGCGACCTTCTTCTGCGGCTCCTGCGCAGTCATCCGCCGGGCCCCTCTGGAAGAAGTCGGCGGCGTGGCCATCGAGACCGTGACCGAGGACGCCCACACGGCACTCAAGCTCAACCGCGCCGGCTATAACACCGCCTACCTGGCCATCCCGCAGGCTGCCGGGCTTGCAACCGAAAGCCTGTCGCGTCACATCAGCCAGCGGATCCGCTGGGCCCGAGGCATGGCGCAGATTTTCCGGACCGACAACCCACTGCTCGGCAAGGGCCTGAGCCTGGGGCAGCGCATCTGCTATTCGAACGCCATGCTGCACTTTTTCTATGGCTTGCCGCGTCTGGTGTTCCTGACCGCGCCCTTGGCCTATCTGGTCTTCGACGCCCAGATTTACCATGCCTCGGCGCTGATGATCATGGCCTACGTGTTGCCGCATATCGTCCATGCCAGCGTGACCAACTCACGCATTCAGGGTCGATTCCGTCACTCGTTCTGGAACGAGGTCTACGAGACGGTACTGGCCTGGTACATCATGCGGCCTGTGCTGATGGCCTTGGTGAATCCCAAGTTCGGTGGTTTCAACGTGACCGACAAAGGCGGGATCATCGACAAGGAATACTTCGAATGGAAGCTGGCACGCCCCTATATCATCCTGTTGCTGCTGAACTTGACCGGCTTGGCCTTCGGTACTTACGAACTGATCTGGGGTACAGGCGATACCCTCATCACCGTTCTGATCAACCTGGCCTGGACGGTCTACAACATCATCATCACCAGCGCATCGGTGGCCGTCGCCAGCGAAACCCGGCAGATTCGCTCCGAGCCGCGGGTACGCGCCGATCTGCCGGTCAAGATTCTGCGTGCCGACGGCAGTGAAATCGACGGCGTGACCCAGGACTTCTCGCAGAAAGGGCTGGGTATCCACGTGTCCGATGGCAGCCGGTTCGCCAGTGGCGAGCAGATCCAGGTCGCCCTCATTCGCAATACTCAAACCAGCCTGTTCCCGGCCACCGTAGCGTTCAGCAACGAAACGATGATCGGCGCCCAATTCGATCATATGACCTTGCGTCAGCAAAGTGAGTTGGTGCGTCTGACCTTCTCGCGCGCCGATACCTGGGCTTCGACCTGGGGCAATGGCGAGGTCGATACCCCGCTGGGGGCCTTGCGAGACATCAGCCTGATTGGTGTCCGAGGCATTATCGAACTGTTCAAAGCTACTGCAAAAGAAACCGGTCTTCTTTTCAAGCGCCGACGTGCTGTGCCTCAGGCCGTCGAACCTCTCCTGGATCAGTAATGACTCTCAAGCACTTTCGTCGTGCCGATGCACGACCTTACCCGTGGATGTTGATGGCCGCTTCGCTGCTCAGCGCCGGCCTCATGACTTCGACTGCCTGGGGGGTCACTGAAACCAGTCCTGCAGCGGGCACCGCGAACGGCGATCGTTACGACCTGACGCTCAAGGAGCTGGGTAAAAACTACACCATGACCTTGCGCGGCCTGGAGGCGACCGACAGCGTCAACTTCGACGTGCGCGCCGATGAGGTAGTGACAGGCGCCAAGGTGACCTTGCAGTACACCTATTCGCCCGCCTTGCTGAGCGAACTTTCGCAGCTCAACGTCATGGTCAACGACGAAGTCGCCGCCAGCCTGCCGCTGCCCAAGGAAAACGCCGGCACGCTGCAAAAGACCACCGTTGATATCCCTGCGCACCTGATCACTGAATTCAACCGCCTTGGTTTGCAGTTTATCGGCCACTACTCCATGGCATGCGAAGACCCGATGCACTCCAGCCTGTGGGCGAAGATCAGCAACGAAAGCCGCCTGAGCCTGAACGTGTCGAAAATCGACTTGCCCGATGATCTATCGTCGCTGCCGCTGCCATTTTTCGATCGCCGCGACGCCCGCGTGCTGAACATGCCCTTTGTGTTTGCCCAGGCGCCCGATAACGCCACCCTGGAAGCCGCTGGCACGGTGGCCTCCTGGCTGGGCGCGTTGGCGAGCTATCGCGGCGCGCGCTTTACGGCCAACCTGAGCCAGATTCCGCAGAAAGGTAACGCGATCGTCTTCATCAGCAGTGCCGATGGCTCGCAGATCCCCGGCTTGCAGGTGCCGACGGCCGATGATCCGAGCCTGTCCATGGTTGCCAACCCCAATGACCCGTTCGGCAAACTGCTGGTGATTTCGGGTGCCGATTCGCAAGCGCTCAAGCGCGCTGCGGCTGCACTGACGCTGGGCAGCCAGGCACTCACCGGCAACCACGTGGAAATCGACCAGATGGATACGCTGGTACCACGCAAGCCCTATGACGCGCCGAACTGGCTGCCTACCGATCGCCTGATCAAGCTCGGTGAACTGGTTGGCCCCAAAGTGTTGAATGTTTCGGGCATCAACCCAGGCGCAGTCACCGTGCCCATGCGCCTGCCACCGGACTTGTTCAACTGGCTGGAAGACGGCGCCAAGCTGAACCTCAAATATCGCTACACCCCACCACCGAGCGTGTCGGGATCGAGTTTGATGGTGAGCTTCAACGACAGCTTCATGAAGTCCGTTTCCTTGCCGTCGGTGGCGCAATTGGGCGGCGGCGCCAGCCTTTTGGCCATGCTGAAAAAAGACCCGAGCCTGGCTCAGGAAACCAATGTGTTGCTGCCGCTGACCTCGGTCGCCTTGCAGTCACGCTTGCAGATCCGCTTCGTCTACGACTACACCAAACAAGGCGAATGCCGCGACATCATCCTCGACAACATGCGGGGCATGATCGATCCGGAATCGACCCTGGACCTGCGTCAATACGAGCACTTCATGGCGATGCCCAACCTGGGCGTCTTCAAGGACGGCGGCTTCCCGTTCACCCGTATGGCGGACCTGTCCGAATCGGCGGTCATCCTGCCGGACAATGCCGGCACCACCGAACTGGCGGCCTACCTGACGGTGATGGGCCGCTTCGGCGAGTCGACCGGTTACCCCGCCACTGCCGTTACCGTAGCCCAGGCCGATCAGATCAGCGAGCTTGCGGATAAAGACTTGCTTGTCCTGGCTTCAGGCGCCAACCAACCGCTGCTGGAGCAATGGGCAAGCTACTTGCCGGCCAGCGTCGACGGTGACCGCCAGCGGTTTGATCTGTCCGATCTGCCGCTGCGGATCCGCGAATGGATCAGTCCCGACCCGGTCGCCAATCGGCGCCAGGCCCGCAGCACTTTCACCTTCAAGGGCACGAGCAGCAGCACTTACCTGACCGGTTTCGAATCCCCCCTGAAAAGCGGGCGCAGCGTGGTACTGATCGCCAGTGCACGGCCGGAAGGCTTGATTGAGGCAACGGATGCGCTGATCGGCGGTGAAGACTACACCCAGGCGCTGCAAGGCAGCCTCGCCGTGATTCAGGGCAAGCACATCAAGTCGCTGGTCGCAGACGAGCAGTATTACGTCGGTCACCTCGGGCCCTTCAAGTACGTGCAATGGATGCTCTCGCAGCATGTGTTTCTGCTGGTGCTGATCACCGCGCTGTGCATTCCATTGGTCAGTGTGCTGGCCTATCTGTCGCTGCGCGCGCGCGCACGTCATCGTCTGGCCGACGATGCCGATGTCGGGAAACACTGAGATGCGCCTTGGCGAGATCGTTAAAGCCTTCACCGGCGTGCTGCGTGTGAGCACGGGCGGGTATCGGCGGACAGTGCTGGGCATGATCGGCGGCCTGGTGTTGCTGCCCGGCGCTGCTCACGCCCAGGCTTGCAGCGCTTCGAACTGGCCGCTTTGGCAGGACTTTGCACAGCGCTACATACAGGAAGACGGGCGGATGCTCGGCTCCAGCCTGAACCCACAGCAAAGCACATCAGAGGGGCAATCCTATGGAATGCTCTTCGCCCTGATCGGCAACGATCCGCAGACCTTCGACCGACTCTGGCGCTGGACCGCGGCCAACATGGCCTCCAGCGACATCGGCACGCATCTGCCGGGCTGGTTGTGGGGCCAGGGTAAAGACGGAAAGTGGGCGATTCAGGACGCGAACTCCGCAGCCGATGCCGACCTGTGGTTCGTCTACGCGCTGCTGGAAGCCGCTCGGATCTGGCAGCGCCCGGATTACCGCGAGGACGCCAAGCGCCTGCTGGCCACTATCGAGTCGCGCCTGCTGGTCGACTTGCCGGGCCTGGGCAAAATGGTGTTGCCAGGCCCGGAAGGCTTTGTGCAGCCAGACCACCTGTGGCGCTTGAATGCCAGTTACCTGCCCATTCCACTCTTGCGCCGACTGGCCAAGGAAACACCTGCCGGACCTTGGCAAGAGGTGGCTGAGAACACCGCCAGACTGCTGCGTGATTCCAGCCCCAATGGCTTTGTCGCCGACTGGGTCGGCTACCGCGGGACCTCGGCCACCTCGGGGCTGTTTGTCATCGATCCGTTCAAAGGCCAGCTCGGCAGCTATGACGCCATACGTGTCTATCTCTGGGCCGGCATGACGCCCAAGAGCGACCCGCTGGCGGCCTCGATCCTCGCTCGCCTGGACGGCATGGCCGCGGCTACCGCCTCAAGCGGGATGCCGCCGGAAAAGGTTCAAGTCATCAGCGCCAGCACCGAAGGCAATGGCCCGTACGGGTTTTCGGCGGCCTTGATCCCGTATTTTCTGGCCAAGGGGCAACCCTGGCTGGCCGAGCAGCAGCAGCGCATTGTCGAGCAGGCCTTGAAGAAGGTGCAGGAGCAGATGCGCACCGGCACTGTGCAACCGATGTATTACCACTACATGCTCAGCCTGTTCGGGCTGGGCTGGGCAGAACAACGTTATCAGTTCCTCAACGACGGAACACTGAAGCTATCCTGGGAGTCCGCATGTACCCGCGCCGCCACACACTAGCCGTCGCAATCCTGGCTGCGCTGGTCTGTACCTCCGCTCCGGCCGAGACCACCGATCCACAAGCACTGCTGATCGAGCAGGGCAACTATTGGCAGTCTCGCCAGAACCCGCAACGGGCCACGGAGATCTGGGAGAAGTTGCTGCGTCTTTCGCCCAATCAACCCGATGCGCTTTTTGGCCTCGGCATGGTTGCTGTCCAGCAGAAAAAGCCCGATCAGGCCCAGCCGTATCTGACCCGGCTCAAGGCGTTGAAGCCAGTTGCGCCGCAAGCCGAACGCCTGGAGCAGGAGATCGCCATGGCCTCGGCCGTGGGCCAGAAACAGCTTCAGGAAGCTCGCCGCCTGGTCGATGCCGGTGACCACGAAGGCGCCGCTGTGCAGTACCGCAAGGTGCTGGGTGGGCGCGAGCCGCAGGGCCTGTTCGCGCGTGAGTACTACAACAACCTGGCCTATACCGATGCCGGCTGGCCCGAGGCCCGTCGTGGTTTTGAGCGGCTGATCCGGGAAAAAACCAGCGACCCGTACGTACCGCTGTTTTTCGCCAAACAGTTGGTGCGCCGCGAAGACAGTCGTGCCGAAGGTGTTCGTGCCCTGGCCAAACTGTCGACCCGCGCCGATATCGGTGGTGATGCGGATGAAAGCTGGCGCCTGGCACTGACCTGGATCGACACGCCGACAGCCGCACAAAAGCCGTTGTTCGAAGAGTTCCTCAAAGTCCACCCGGACGATGAGGACATTCGGGCGCGGATGAATAAGGCCAATGTCACGGCGAAAGAAGCCCCCGCCTGGCAACAGGACCCCCATGTGGCCCGCGGCCTGAAGGCGCTCGATGCGGGTGACAAACGCACGGCTGAAAAAGAATTTCAGGCGCGCCTGCAACAGAAATCCAATGACGTCGACGCCCTCGGTGGCATGGGCGTGGTGTACCAGCAACTCAACCGTTTGGGCGAAGCCGAAAAGCACCTTGAGCAGGCCACCCGGCAACCGGGCGGCAATCGCTGGCAACCGGCATTGGAAAATGTGCGGTATTGGGTGTTGTTGGAACGCGCCCGTGAAACACAACGCCTGGGCCGCGTGAACCAGGCGCGTCAATTGTTCCAGCAAGCCATTCAAAAACAGCCCAACGAGCCGGCAGGGCTGGTAGCACTGGCAGGGCTTGAGGCTCAGGATGGCAAGCTGGATGTCGCCGAAACGACATATCGCCAGGTACTGGCGCGGTATCCTGCCAATGCCGACGCGCGCAGCGGTCTGCTTGGTGTGTTGACCCAGGCCGGCAAGGCTGACGAAGCGCTCAAGTGGCTGGACAAACTGTCCCCCACCGAGCAAGCCGGTTTTGGCGATGCCAACCGCTTGCGAGGCCTGCGTGCTACGCAACAGGCCAAGGCTGCCGAGCAGCGGGGAGATTGGGCCGGCGCCCAGCAGGCTTATCGCGAGGCCCTGCGCGCAGACCCGAACGACGCCTGGACACGATTCGCCCTGGCGCGCATCCACCTTCGCAACGGCGAGACGCAAACCGCTCGTAAACTCGTCGATGAGCTGCTGAAAACCCGGCCGGACCTTCCCGATGCGCTTTACACCAGCGCATTGTTGTCCGCCCAGATGCAGGAATGGGAAAAAGCCCAGGCGGCGCTCTCGCGCATTCCCGTCGCCGAACGCACCCCGGACATCAAGGAGCTGGCCGCCGACGTCGAGCTCAACGTGCAGATCCGCAAGGCACTTGAAGTGTCCAGGCGCGGGCAAAAACAAGAAGCGCTGGCGCTGCTTGAGCGCAGCGAACCGCTGACATCGTCCTTGAGCGGGCAAATGCGACCGGCCCGCCTGGCATCCCTGGCGATGGCCTATGTCGATGCCGGCGACCCGGCCCGTGGCCTGGTGTTGATGCGCAGCCTGCTGTCCCAGACGCCAAGACCGTCAGCGGAGCTGTTGCTGCAATACGCCGGCGTATTGCTCAAGAGCGGCGAAGATGCGGAAGTCAGCGGCATCCTGCATGACTTGCAGGGGCAACCGATGGGCACGCAGGCACGCGCCCAGTACGATGATCTGCTGTATGTCTATCGTGTTCGTCAGGCTGACCGCCTGCGCGAGCGCGGCGATCTGGTAGCCGCCTATGACACCCTGTCTCCAGCCTTGGCCCAGCGCCCGGGCGACAGTGTCGCCGTCTCCGCCCTGGCACGGATGTACACCGCCAGCGGCAATCGGAAAAAAGCCTTCGAGCTCTATCGCCCACTGGTCCAGCGAGACGCCAACAACGCCCAGCTGCTGATCAGTGCGGCCGATGCCGCGCTACAGGCGCAGGACCGCTCGTTCGCGGAAAAAGCCGTGGATCGTGCGGTGAAGCTCGCGCCCGGCGACCCCCAACTGCTGACCACGGCAGCACGGATCTATAACAGCATGGGCCGTTCGGGAGACGCCGCGACACTGCTGCGCAAAGCCGTCGCCGTAGAGCGGGACGCAATCGATCCACCCGCACCGGCGCAAGGTTATGCTGCAAATGCCGGGGCTAATCCTTTTGCCGGGATGCCCGGTCAACGTCGCCGTGCGACTACCCTGGCGGCGGGGGCAGTCGTTCCGTTGCCGGCCGAATCGATCCCCAGCGCAACTGACCCCGTGGCGCAAGTGGTGCCGGATGCCTACCCCGGTCAGTCGGGACAATCGCAAGGCTATGCGAGCTCGATGGACGGCATTCCCGCCCCGGTGGCCGAGAGCTACCAGGCACCGGCGCAGGCTTACGGGCAAGCGCCCGCAGGGTACGCCCAGCCTGCCCGTGCTCCCCAGGCAGCCCCGACCTATGCTCAACAACCTGCTGGTTATGTGCAGCAAGGTTATGTGCAGCAGACTGCCGGTTATACGCAGCAAGGCTATGCGCAGCAGCCTGCTGGTTATGTGCAGCAAGGTCATGTGCAGCAGACTGCCGGTTATGTACAGCAAGGCTATGGTCGACCGTCTTCAGGACAGGGCCCTTCGGACAACCCCTTCGCAGCACCAACAACGTCCAGCGACCCACGCAGCGACATGACGCCCGCGCAGCTGGCACTCAACGACATTCTGCAAGAGCGCAGCGCCTACGTGGCGCAGGGCGTGAGCGTGCGCAGCAACGACAGCGAAGATGGCCTGAGCAAGATGACGGCCGTCGAAACGCCCTTTGAAGCCACCTTCCCGGCCGGCAACAACCGTCTGGCCGTTCGTGTGACCCCGGTGACGGTGAACGCCGGCAGTGCCAATTCGAACTCGGCGCAACGCTTTGGCGGCGGGCCGACCGTCGCGGCAGAGGACTCTACCGGTTCACAGAAAGACACCGGCGTGGGTCTGTCCGTTGCGATCGAGAACCCCGAGCACGGGATCAAGGCCGATATCGGCACGACACCCATGGGCTTTCGTTACACAACCGCTGCGGGTGGCGTCCGTGTCGATCGCCCCTTCGAGGCTAACCCCAACTTCCGTTACGGGGTGAATGCTTCACGCCGTCCGGTCACCGACAGTGTGACGTCGTTTGCAGGCACCAGCGATGCACGTACCGGCCAGAGCTGGGGGGGTGTAACAGCCAATGGTGCACGCGGTCAGCTGAGCTATGACAACCAGCAAGTGGGCGTCTATGGTTTCGCTTCCTGGCACAAGCTTGAAGGCAACAACGTGGAATCCAACGCCCGTAGCGAGATCGGCAGCGGCGCCTACTGGTATCTGGGTAATGACGATCCTGACAGCACGTTGACCCTGGGTGTCAGCGCCACCGCGCTGTCCTATGAAAACAACCAAAGCTTCTATACCTATGGCCACGGCGGCTATTTCAGCCCGCAGAGCTTCTTTGCCATCGGTATGCCGGTCACCTGGAGCCAGCGCACGGCCAACTTTTCTTACCAGCTCAAAGGCTCGGTGGGCGTGCAGCACTTCGAACAGGACCGTGCCGACTATTTTCCGACCGACTCGGCCCTGCAAGCCTCGGCCGGAGATGCCCAGTACCCTGGCATGAACAAGACCGGCGTTGGCTACAACCTGGCCGCCTCGGGTGAATACCGCATGGGCAGCAACTTCTTCCTGGGCGGCAACATGGGCCTGGATAACGCTCGAGATTACCGACAATTTTCGGGGGCCATGTACCTTCGCTACATGTTCGAGGACATGACAGGCCCGATGACCTTGCCCGTCAGCCCCTATCAATCTCCTTATTCCAATTGATCGAAGGAACACTCAATGCCTGCCTCAGCCATTGCCGGCCTGACGCTTCTCGTTTTGGGCGAGAGCCACATGAGCCTCGTAGACACGCTGATGGAGCCGTTGAACGATAACCTGACACGCCAAGGTGCACTCGTTCACTCCATTGGCGCTTGCGGCGCGAATGCCGCCGATTGGCTGATTACCAAGAAAGCCGACTGTGGCGCTGAACATAAAATCAACGGCAAGCAAGTGATCAAAGGCCGCGAGGCCAGCACCACACCCATCACGACGCTGATTGCCGCGGAAAAACCGGACCTGGTGGTGATCATCATTGCCGACACCATGGCGTCCTACGATAAACCGGCCTTTCCCAAGGCCTGGGCCTGGCAAAACGTCACCAGCCTGACCAAGGAAATCGCCGCCACCGGTGCCAAGTGCGCCTGGGTCGGTCCAGCGTGGGGCAAGGCGGGCGGGCCTTATCAGAAGAATGATGCGCGCACGCAATTGATGTCGAATTTCCTCGCCACCAACGTAGCGCCGTGCACCTTTATCGACTCCCTGAGTTTTTCCAAACCCGGCGAGTGGGTCACGATCGATGGCCAGCATTTCACTATTGCCGGGTACAAATCCTGGGCGAATGCGATTGGCACCGCCCTGGGCAATCTGCCCAAAGAGGCGGTGAAAGGGGCCTATAAGTGAAGGGCTGGCGCCCAAGGGCGGGTGGCCTGGCTTGCGCTTTTCTGAGCACCACCGCCACGTGTGCGGATATCCCGCTGTACAGCACCGGGCCGAGCGAAGACTCGGCCTTTGTGCGTTTTGTAAATGCCCTGCCCGGGACTGCGCCACTGGCGGTTGACGCGGCCTCGACGCGCGTTGAACTGGGTGGGCTGTATTCCGTGTCCGGTTACCTTCCCGTCCAGCCGGGCAGATCGCTGGAGGGCACGATGAACGCTGAAGGGCAGAGCGTACCCCTGGCCCTTGGCTTTTCGCCCGGCGAGTTTGTGACGATCGTCGCCCTGCCCGATGCCAATGCGGGCCTTGCGCAGACAACTATTCGTGAAACGCCAGATGACTTCAATGGCCTCAAGGCTTCGCTGGCGTTTTTCAATACGGACGCCAGCTGCCGCGATGCAAGCCTGCGCCCTGCCGGGCGAAATGCCGATATTTTCAAAGCCGTCAGCCTGGGAAGCGTGCAACGCAGATCCATCAATCCGGTCAAGTTGTCCGTGCAACTGGTGTGTGCCAACAGCAATGCAGGCTCAACCCTGGATCTTGGCGAACTCAAGGCCGGGGAACGCTACAGCGTATTCTTGCTGCCTGGCGCAAAACTGCTGGCCATCACGGATTCTCTGACCCACTGACCGGATCGCGACGCAGACATGGTTTTCGCCTCGCTTGAATTCCTGACACTGTTCCTGCCGGCATTTCTGCTGGTCTATGCGCTGGCCAGCCCGGCCTGGCGCAACATCGTCCTGCTGCTGGGCAGCTGGTTCTTCTATGGCTGGTTGAGCCCGCTGTTTTTGGCGTTGCATGTGCTGCTGACGATGGTCGCCTGGGTCGGTGGCCTGGTCATCGACCGGACCCGCGAGCAATCGCTGCTGCGGGTACGGCTGCTGATTGCACTGATCGTGTTCAACACCGCCGTGCTCTGCTGGTACAAATACGCCAATATCCTGGCCTACACCTGGAGTGACCTGATCACCTGGTACGGCGCCATGCCGCTTGATTGGCAGCGGGTGGCGCTGCCGGCGGGGCTGTCGTTTATTGTGCTGCAGGCGATTTCCTACCTGGTCGATGTGCACCGCCACACCGTCCCGGTGGAGCGTAACTTCATCAATTACGCCACCTACATTTCCATGTTCGGCCACTCCATTGCCGGGCCGATCATCCGCTACGACTGGGTCCGGCGCGAGTTGGTGCAACGGTCGGCCAGCTGGCAGAACTTCTCGCTGGGCGCACGTCGGTTCATGATCGGCATGTCGATGAAGGTGCTGGTGGCCGACACCCTGTCGCCCATCGTCGACATCGCCTTCCACCTGGAGCACCCTTCGTTCGTCGATGCCTGGATCGGCTGCCTTGCGTATTCGCTGCAACTGTTCTTTGACTTCGCCGGCTACAGCGCCATGGCCATCGGCCTGGGCCTGATGCTGGGCTTTCACTTCCCCGAGAACTTCAACCGCCCCTATCTTGCGAGCAGCATCCAGGACTTCTGGCGGCGCTGGCATCTGTCGCTGTCCAGTTGGCTGCGTGACTATCTGTACATTGCGTTGGGCGGCAACCGTGGCGGCACCTGGAAAACCTACCGCAACCTGTTTCTGACCATGGCCATCGCCGGCCTCTGGCACGGTGGCGATAGCTGGAACTACCTGCTGTGGGGAGCGGCCCACGGCATGGCCCTGTGCATTGATCGCGCCTGGGTGAGGTCCAACCTGCCGAGCCTGCCCCCTGTGCTCTCGCACACCCTGACGCTGTTGTTCGTGTGCCTGGGATGGACGCTGTTCCGCGCCCCGGACTTCGCCTCGGCGCTGAACATGTACGCCGGCCAATTCGGCCTGCATGGCCTGGCTCTGGGCGATGCCTTGGGTGTGGCATTGCGTCCGGATCACAGCCTGGCGGCCTTGCTGGGGGTGCTGTGTGTTGTCGCTCCGTTGCTACAGCCTTATGTTGAAAGACGATTCGCAGGCACCGCGCTACTCACGGTGTCTGCGGCCCTTTGGCCCGTGGCAGGTTTCATGCTCTCGTTCGCGCTGATCGCGAGCCGTGAATCCGTGCCCTTCCTGTACTTTCAATTCTGATGACGACGACCGAGCCCTCGCCTTCCACCGCACCGGTGCCGCCCAGCGCTCTGGCGCTCCGTGCGAGCCCGGTCGCGGGCGTGGCATTGCTGATGTTCATGATCGGTGGCCTGGCGTCCAGCAGCTGGCTGGTCTGGCATCAACACGTCGAACTGCTACCACCCACGCTCACCACCGAGGCCATTCTGGAGGGAGACGTCACCCACCGGATCGCCAGGGAATTGTCCAAGGCGCCCCTGCCAGTGGGCGCTGCCAATCTGGAACGCGGCGCCAGCTGGTTGTTGCTTGAAGACTCAGGCCCTCGGGTTCGACAAGGCTGCCCCGGCTGGCTGTTCCTGATCGACGAACTGAAACTCAATCGCCACGCCGAGCGAAATGCCAACGCCAAGGCGGACGCGGTGATCAGCCTGAACAAGCAGTTGGCCACCCGAGGCATTACCTTGCTGGTGAGCGTAGTGCCGGACAAAAGCCGCATCGCCACCTCCGCGCTGTGCGATCTGCATCGCCCGCAGGTGTTGCAACAACGCATACAACAATGGACCGCCGCCTTGCAGGCTGCTGGCGTCGCAGCGCTCGACTTGACGAGCACCTTGCAGCCATTGGGCGAGCAGGCGTTTCTGCGCACCGACACCCACTGGAGCGAACCAGGCGCAAGAGCCGCCGCCCAGGCAGTGGCAGCGCAGGTTCGGTACATGGGGTTGCAAGCGTCGCCTCGAAAGCGCTTTTCGGTGAACTCACCTGAGGCTCGGCCGCGAGCGGGTGATCTGATTCGTCTGGCCGGGCTCGATTGGCTGCCGCAGACACTGCAACCACCAGGCGAGCAGACGGTGCAATCGGTGATCAGTGAAGCGCTGGCCGCGCCCACCGAGGAGGCTGATTCGCTGGACGATCTATTCGGCGATGCCAACCTGCCCAACACCGCACTGATCGGCACATCGTTTTCGCGCAACTCCAACTTTGCCGGGTTCCTGGAAGAGGCGCTGGGTGCGTCCATCGGCAATTTCGGCAAGGACGGCGGCGAGTTCTCGGGAGCTGCCAAAGACTATTTCGCCCGCCCCGCCTATCTGCAGACACCACCCAAGGTGCTGATATGGGAAATTCCGGAGCGTGATTTGCAGACGCCGTACGCCGGCGACCTGCCCGTGCGATAGAGTGCACGGCCGGCGATTGGCCTATGCTGGTCTTGGCAGTCATGGAATCAACGCTCGAGGGAAGTGCCATGTTCTATGTGCAACGAGATGCCCAGGGTCAATTGGTCCGCGTGGAAGCTGTGCCCTATGCCGAGGCAACTGAAAGCCTGACCGCCGATCACCCGGAAATTCAGGCGTGGCATGGCCGCCAGCAGCTCCAGCAAAGCGACTTGGACATGATCCGGGTACTCGACGACTTGATCCAGGTATTGACCAGCAAAGGGGTGATTCGCGTGACCGACCTTCCGGCCGCCGCGCAAGCCAAGCTCATGGACCGGTCCCAGGCCCGTGAGGCGCTGGGTGGGTTGTCGTTTGGTCGATGAGGATGAGGCGGGGTTGATCTGACCTGCCGACCTGCTTCGTTGCCTGCACTGACGCCTTCGCGAGCAGGCTCGCTCCCACATTGAATTGGTGCGGTACAACATCCAGTGATCACCCCGATCAAATGTGGGAGCGAGCCCGCTCGCGAAAGCGATTTTTAATTCACCGCGAGGTTTGCCCTGCTAAATCTTGGCCTGAGACTACCTCATCTCCGGCGATTCAAGGTGATCCAGCGCCCGTTCCACCAACAAATGAACCCCATCGGCCATTTTCCCTAAACAGTAAGTTGGGGCCGTCACCGTTCGCTTGCACGCGAATAGGGTGGCGGCCGTGCGCAGGTGTGCAAGACCGGGACTGTTTAGGACACCCAGCAGATCCAAGGATCTCCTGCGCGCAGCCGCCATAAAGCAACGAGCATCGAAATGCTCGAAAAAATGGCAGAGCGCATACCTAAACAGTTTGGTCGGACTTGCACATCCGTGTCACCGTTTTTTCAGTGACAATCCCAGACTAACCACGGGCCTGAAGCCGGACAAGTTCACCAATACCGCTACAACTTGAAGGAAATCTCCGACGCCGCTGTCCCCCTCTCCGATCCTACGCCAGCTTTGGTATTGCCTGCGCTGACGTCTTCGCGAGCAAGCTCGCTCCCACAAGGGATCTCCAGTGAATGAAGTTCTGTGCTCGATCGAGAATCAATGTGGGAGCGAGCTTGCTCGCGAAGGCGGACTCACTGACGACGCAAAGTCGAAAGCCTTACTCCCAAGGCTTGGGCTCCCCGAACAACCGCCACTGAAAGTTGCCGGTGAAGGCGACCACGAGGAACAGACAGATAGCGATCAACAGTTGTTTGAACAGAGACATCTGAGGGCGCGTTCCTAGTGGGTCGTCTCGACAGGAAAACCTTCTGCCTGCATCTTCTTCAGCACCTCCTGCCAACGGGACAGATGTTTGGTGTCACCCACCTGTTTGCTGCCCTTGGCACCCGGTAGCCACACGCCTTCGGCATTGAAAGCGTAGACCGGCAGCAGGTCGGTTCGTTGGCTGGCGGGCCTGATCCCATCAATCAGGCTGTCGAGCACCAGCGGCACAGCCTCGGGACTCGAGTAATAGGTCAACACCATATGGGCGCGGTTCAGGCTCACGGCCTTGACGTAGGTGATGCGTAACTTGTCACTGGAAACACCGAGATGGCGCAGGCTGAAATATTTGGCGATAGCGAAGTCCTCGCAATCGCCGGCGCCTTTCCACAAGGCTTCGATCGGGGTTTGCCAATAATCGACCAGACGCCACAGGTCGATGTCCTCTTCGTAATGCAGCTGTCGGTTGAAGAACTGGTTGACCACGTTGAGCTGTTCCGGCTCGCTGATCTGCTTCTGCGTGGCCAATAACTGCTGCCAGGCATCGATGCGTTGCTGACCTTCGCCCAGCGGTCCGTATAATGCCTGCGCCCGACGACTGATCAGGGAAAAGTTCCAGTCAGCGTGCAGACCGCCCGGCATGACGCCAGCCAGCAGCAACGCGCCGCATAGCCAGCGCAACGTCCGTGGAATCGCGAAACATGCTGCCAAGGCGAGGCTTCCAGGTTGGGCAGATAGAGTCGATTGATGGTGAAGGCTGGCCCGGCAAAAGACAATGGCACGGTGAGATCACTGGTGACGCGCTAAACTGTTGATACAGTCTTCTACATGGTTTGACATCTTGTACAACACTAACTAGTGTCCATTGGATCCAAAATTTATCTCAGTCAATCAGGGTGCGTTGTAGTGACACAGAAGCCCAACCCTCTCAGCAGCATCAAGGTCAACGGGCCGATTCCTGCTCATCTGGCCCGCTCGGTGATCGAAGAAACCCTGCGTGCTGCCATACTCGACGGTCGCATCCCGTGCGGCGCCGCCCTTCGCCAGCAGGACCTGGCTGACCTGTTCGGCGTCAGCCGCATGCCGGTTCGCGAAGCCTTGCGCCAGCTCGAAGCCCAATCGCTGCTCAACGTGACCGCGCATAAAGGTGCGGTGGTCGCACCGCTGGTTCAGGGCGATGCCGTTGAAACCTACGCGCTGCGGATCCTGTTGGAATCCGAAGCCCTGCGCTTGTCGATCCCGTTGCTGACCCACGAGGATTTTCAGCAGGCCGCCCGCTACATCGATGAACTGGAAACGCAACACGACTACACCGAAATCGGCCGGCTCAACCGTCTGTTCCACATGTCGCTGTACAGCAAGGCGCCGAACCGGCGGCTATTGAAGCTGGTGGAAGACGGCCTGAATGAGGAAGAACGCTTCCTGCGCTTCAACCTGGAAGCCATGGGCCTGGGCAAACTGTCCCAGGAAGATCACCGGGCGATGTTACGGGCCGTGGAAGACCGCGACATCGAACGCTCGGTGAAGATGCTCGAACAACACCTTAATCGCGCGGTCGAGGTCATCACCCGTTACCTCGACAGCCCTGAAGCAAAAAACAGGAAAACCTTGAAGTAACGCCTGCGGCAGGCCTGGGCAAGCACATCGAACTGCTCGTCCTCGTTTGCCGCGAATGCACCCGCCTCCACAAAGCCCCCTTTCTTCGATCCGCACCCCCTCCCGCCCGATAATTGCACCGACAACCTTCACGCGTCGATGATGGCGGCTGCCTCGAATTACGCTCACTCTTGGGCTGACGACGAATAATGAACAGGTGACGCACCGCACGAAGCGGAGCCGTCCTCGCACCCAGGACCAACGGAAGGAGTCTTGTCACGGGAAAGGAAGAATCGGCGGCATTCCCAGCCCACTTCCACCCCCTCGGATTACTTCGACGCAATTAATTAAAAAGTTACTTCGAGTGAGGCATTCACTCTTTATTCGATTCTGACTTATATAAGCCGGAAGGAGTAACTGCATCCAAATAAAACCTTGCTCAAAAGTTTTATTGGAACTTGTCATATCTGAAAAAGCCGAACTTTAAAATAGTTTAGAAACATCTTGCCCAGCACTTTATTTATGTATTAGTTTTTCTCCGCCGCCATTGAATATTGACTGGCCGGCCGTAACCAGACGCATGACAGACACCCATCCGGTATCAATTAGTTTGAGGCGTTCGCTCGCCATTAAGAACTTCAGGTGTCCGTTACTTATTGATCACACTACTGACAGGCTCACCCATGACATCCACTAAAGACCGTCTTAATCTAAAGAAAGCAGAACTTGGCGCGCACCCGATCTTTGCTGAAATACAGTCGCTCCCGGTACTTCAACGTTTCATGGAATCCCATGTATTTGCGGTGTGGGATTTCATGTCGCTGACCAAGCGCCTGCAACAGGAGCTGACCTGCGTCCAACTGCCCTGGCTACCGCCACGAGATCCGCAGGCCGCGCGGCTGATCAACGAGATCGTGTTGGGCGAGGAGTCCGATGACCGTCCGGCACGGGGTCATTACAGCCACTTCGAGTTGTACCTGGATGCCATGCGCGAAGTCGGTGCAAGTACGGCCGCGGTGGAACGCTTCGTGGCGCTGCAACGCGAAGGTGTCAGCTATGACGTGGCGTTGCGAAGTGTCGAGGTCGATCCGGCGGCCGCGCAGTTCGTGCGTCACACCTTGCACACCGCGCTGCACGCGCCGGGCCATTGTGTCGCGGCGGCCTTTCTGCACGGTCGCGAAAGCGTCATCCCGCAGATGTTCCAGCGCATTCTCGACGACTGGGGCATCGGCATCGAGCAAGCACCGACCTTTCGTTATTACCTGCAGCGGCACATCGAAGTCGATTCCGAGGACCACGGCCCGGCGGCAGAAACACTGCTCGCGCGGTGGGTCAATGGCGATCCGCAGCGTGAAGAAGACGTTTATGCCAGCGCCATCGCTGCCGTGGAAAGCCGCATCGCCTTGTGGGATGGCCTGCGCCTGAGCATTAGCGAAGCAGTGGCCGAGGTGAACGCATGAACGTCGCCGACTACCAATCCTTCGCCGACGCCTGGGAGAGCCGCGCCACCATCCGCACCCGCCCACGCCGCGTGCTGGAGAACGACGACAAGCTGATCTATCCCTTGAGCCGTCAGCCGCTGGTGCTGAACGAAACCTTCCTGCGCGAGTGCCCCGGGCAGCGCGATTTCGCCTTGGTACAGACGCTCTACAAGTTCATCAACGACGTGGTGATCTTCGAAACCGAGATCGTCGACAAGACCGCCCGCAGCATCGCGAAAAACCGTTTCCCATTGGCCTTCCCGTTCGCCTGCCGCTACGACGCCATGACGGTGGTGGTGGACGAGGATTACCACGCGCTGGTAGCCATGGACTTCATGCAGCAGACCATCGCCATGACCGGTATCACGCCGATCGGGCTACCGGATGAAATCGAATTGAGTCGGGCCATTCCAGCGGCCGTCGCACTCGCACCGCACCACCTGCGCAGCGCCGTGGAACTGATCTGTGTGGCCATCGCCGAGAACACCGTCACTGGAGATGTCGCGGCGTTCGCCAAGGACGACACGGTCAAGCAGTCGATCAAGGGTTTGATGGCCGACCATTTGCTCGACGAGGGCCGCCACTCCGGCTTCTGGACGCGGCTGGTACGCATCTACTGGCACACCGCCAGCGAAGACGACCGTCAATGCATTGCGCACATCCTGCCGGTGTTCATCGGCCAGTACCTGACCAACGACATCCAGCAGTCCTTTGACTTGCGCCTGATCGAGTCGTTGCCGATCAGCGATGGCGCACGCCGCGCACTCAAGGGCGAAGTCTCGGGGCTGGCCTTCCCGATCAATCGCCATCACCCGCTGGTCGCCAACATCGTACGGTTTTTTCGCAGCAGTTCGCTGCTTGATTCGCCGTGCGTGCAAGACGCCCTGGGCGACTACCTGGCTTAACGAGGAGCACATCATGAGACGTCTCGACATTCTGCTCATTGGAGGCAGCCAGGCCTTGATCGACCTGGCGCTGGAACTCGAACAACAGGGGCATGCGCCGAGGCGGCTGACGTCCCTCGACGAGCAGCCCACGGGGCCCGTCGATGTGTTGATCGACGACGCCAGCCTGCCCGTTGATTCCTTTGGCGACGTACCGCGACTGACGCTGCAACTGGGCGTCGGTACGCCGGGAGCCTCAGGCCTGCCGCCGCTGGACCTGCTGTGCCTGTACGGCTCGACACGGCTGACTCGCGTACCGATTGCCGATGAGCCTTCGGGTAACGGTCAGGCGTTGCGTGTGCGAGCAGTGGCAGAACTGGTGGACCACGTGGCGCTGTTGATCAGCCGCTATTCCCGGGATGCCGATTATTTTCGGCTCGCCCCGCCTGGCACCTGCACCTCGTTCGAGCGAGTGGAAAATCTGCAGTTTCTGGAGAGCCTGGCCTTTGTCCATCGGCTCAACACCACAGCAGAACCCTGGCTGCTGCAACGGGCGCAAACGCCGATGATCGAGCGCCTCGAGCAGCGCTTCATTCAGTGCGCCGAACGTCCGGCGCTGAACGTCGCCGGCACGTCACTGAGTTATCGCGAACTGCATGCCCTGAGCCGCGCCATTGCGCAGCGTTTGCAACCCTTGCTCGATCAGCACCCGGCACCCGCGGTGGTCGGGATCTGCCTGGCGAAATGCAGCGCACTGTATGCGGGGATTCTGGCGATTCTTGGCAGCGGCGCGGTGTATCTGCCACTGGAGCCCAGCCATCCGCTGCAACGCCAGCAGTACATCCTGTCGAATGCCGGGGCGGTGTTGCTGCTGCACGACGGGCAACACCCGCTCGCGGCCGAAATGCACGGTCTGGATATCAGCCGGCTCGACATCTGCGATGCAGATGTCGATCAAGCCTTGATACGCCAGCGACCCGATCTCGATGCGCCCTGCATGGCGCTCTACACCTCGGGCACCACCGGCCATCCCAAAGGCGTATTGCTCAGCCAGGCCAACCTCGCCCACTTCACCGCGTGGTACGCCGACTACGTGCAACTGACCGAACAGAGCCGGGTGTTGCAGTTTTCATCGCTGGGTTTCGACTCGTCGCTGATCGATATTTTCCCGACCCTGCTGCAGGGTGCCGAGCTGATCGTGCCCAGCGACGATCAGCGTCGCGACCCGTTGCAACTGGTGGAACTGATCCGCCACCAACGACTGAGCCACGCCTTTTTGCCGCCGGCGCTGTTGAGCATCCTGCCGCTGGATCAATTGCAGTGCCTGGATCATGTCATGACTGGCGGCGATGTCTGCGAGCCCTGGGTCATCGAGCAACTGACTCGCCAGGGCAAGCTCTACAACCTCTATGGCCCGACCGAAGCCACGGTGCTGATCACCGCGCGACAACTGCGCAGCGGCGACAGCAATCGCACCCTCGGTGCGCCGATTGCGAACAGCCAGGTGCTGATTCTCGATGAGGCGTTGCAACCGGTGACTGAACAGACCCCGGGCGAGCTGTACATCGTCGGCCCGGGGGTGTGCATGGGTTATTTGAATAACCCGCAGCAGACCGCCGAACGCTATCTGAATGTGCGCCTGGCCAATGGTGAGCGCCTGCGCGCCTACCGCACCGGCGACATGGCCAAGTGGACCGGCGAAGGCATCGAGCTGTGCGGACGCCAGGACAACCAGGTGAAGATCCGCGGTTTTCGGGTCGAGCCGGAAGAGATCGAACGCTGCCTGCGCGACAGTCGGCTGTACCGGCAGGTGGCAGTGGTCATCGACAGCCAGCGGCGCATCCTGGCCTTCCTCGCGCAGCCTCAGGAAGACCAGCCCGGCACTGCTCGTGAAGCGCTCAAAGCACACGCCATTGGGTGCCTGCCGGATTACATGCAGCCCACGGCCTGGACCGAACTGGCTAGCATGCCGTTCGCCAGCAACGGCAAGGTCGACCGCAAGGCGCTGCTGGAACTGCCCGTCAGCATTATTGAGAACCACCCGCGGCGGTTGCCCGTCAGTGCCGATGAAGCCTTGTTACTGGCGATCTGGGCCGAGTTGCTGGAGCTGCCGGCCAGTGATATTTGCACCGACGAAAGCTTCTTCAACCTGGGCGGCCACTCGATCCTGTTGTCGCGCATGCTCCTGCGATTGCGTGAGGAATTCGGTCGCAGCATCTCGATCAACCGCTTCATCGAACTGCCGACCATCAGCAAACTGGCGACACTGGTTCGTGGCTGCGGCACGGAAGCAGTGTTGAGCGAACGGGCCATGGCCGACGCCCTCCGCGAGCTGGATGTGCAGCCCTTGCCGGTGAGCTCCATGGGCGATGTACACAAGGTAATCGTCACCGGCGCCAACAGTTTTGTCGGTGTGCACATCGTCGAGGCACTGCTCGCCTGGGGCGCCAGCGAAGTCGCCTGTCTGGTGCGCGAGGGAGGCGGTCAATCGGCGACCGAACGTTTCACTCACGCATTGCGAGAGAACCGTCTGGAGCATCTGGACCTGAGCCGGGTGCAGATTTATGCGGCGGACATTACCCGTCCCGAACTGGGGCTCGCCAAGGCTGTCTACGAGCGACTGGACCGGGAGTTCGGTGCACTGGTGCATAACGCCGCCAACGTCAATCACGTCCTCGATTACGAGTCATTGGCCCGGGACAACGTCGAGCCGATTTTCGAGTGCCTGCGATTGTGCGAAGGGCGCAGCAAAAAGATCTTCAACTTCGTCTCCACGCTTTCGGCTTCCAGCACCCTTTCCGCCGATGGCCGGGTGCTTGAGGTGCCCGCTGCACAGACCCCGCCGATCTACATCAGGAACGGTTACAACCTGTCGAAATGGGTCGCTGAACGCATCCTCGAGCGGGCTCGCGAGCGTGGGGTCCGGGTCAATCTGTATCGCCCCGGCAACATCAGTTTCAACAGCCTCACCGGGGTCTGCCAACCGCACAAGAATCGTTTGATGCTGATGCTCAAGGGCTCGATCCAGCTCGGTCAGGTACCGGAATTCGCCCTGAATTTCGACCTGATGCCGGTGGATTTTCTCGCCCGCTTCATCGCCTTTCACGCCAGTCGTTATCAGATCGACACAGCGGTGTTCAACCTGCACAACCCCGAGCCTTTGAGCTGGGACGCCTACGTCGCGTCATTTCGCGAGGCCGGCCAGGCGTTTTCGATGGTCAGCGTCGCCGACTGGCAGCGGCAACTGGGCCGGGTCGACAGCGACAACGCGCTGTTCGGTGTACTCGGTTTCTACCTCAACGGCTTCGAAGAGGACATCGGCGATATCTCCATGATTGGCCATGCCAACGCCCAGGCCGGCGTACGCCAGATGGGCGCGCACTACCCGGAAAAATCCCCGGCGCTGCTGCGTCGTGGCTGCGACTACCTCAAACAAATCAATTTCATCTGATCATCCCAACCAAGAACGGAGCAATACCATGAGCACTCTGCAACCCGATACCCTGATCAAAAACCCTCAAGGCTGCCAGATCCTGTCTTCGGTAGAAGTACCGGCCGATGCCGCGCAAGTCTGGGCCGTGGTCGGCAATTTTGCAGGCTTTGATCGCTTCATTCCGGCGCTGTCGCACATCGAGATGACCGGCGAAGGCGTGTCGTCCCTGCGCAAGAAATTCTTCAGGGACGGCAATCTGGTGGTCGAACAACTCAATTCCCGGGATGAGCAGGCGCTTAACATGACCTGGACCACGATTTACAACACGTTGGGCGTGGCCCACTTGTGGGCGGCGATGAGTGTTGAAGCGTTGGGTGCGGACAAGGCCCGGGCGACCTGGACCATCATTGCCGAACCGGTGCAGGGCGGGACCTCGGCGGGGTTCGAGGCGTTCGTGCAGGGGTTTGCCGATGATGCGATGAACAATGTGTTGAAGCTTTTTGTATAGGGCTATTAGTTAGCGGTGAATGCTCCACCGCTTTCGCGAGCAAGCTCGCTCCCACACTGGATCTGCGTCGTACACAAATGCTGTGTTCGCCGTAGATCTAATGGGCGCGCGAGCCTCGCGAAGAACGATAACGCGGTCCCACTGACGTTCCGCCCAGCAGCAGTTGCAAATTCCCCAGCCCTTGATAACACTGCGACTAATTATCATTTGTGACGTTCGGGCTCCGATGGATAGTTCAGTGTTGAATCCCCGCGGCGAGCCGCATCAGCAGATAGTCCAGCAAGCGATCAATTGGTTGCTGCGGCTGCGCAACAACGCAGCCAATCCCAGGCTGCGCCAGCAATGCGATAGCTGGCGGGCAGAACACCCTGAGCACGAACGGGCCTGGCAACGAGTGCAATCCCTGCATGCCGAACTGAGCGGCAACCCGCGAGCGGTACCTGGCGCGCAGGTTGCCATCAATACGTTGGAAAACAGCACTCAGGGACGGGGAAGACGGCAGGCGCTGAAGCTGCTGTCGGGTGTGTTGCTGATAGGCTCTGCTGCATGGCTGGGCAAAGATGCAGTGGGCTGGCAACAATGGACCGCTGACTTCGCCACCGCCACCGGCGAGCGACGTGGCTTCCAGTTACCCGATGGCACGCGCCTGGAGCTCAACACTGCCAGTGCGGTGGATCTGGATTACACCGCGCAGCAGCGGCAGATCAAACTGACTCGCGGGGAAATTATCGTGACCTGTGGCGGAATCGACGAAGGCTCTTCATTTGATCGACCGTTACGGGTGCACAGTCACCACGGCGTGTATGAAGGGGTGGGTGCACGTTACATCCTGCGCCAGGAAGCCGACTGCACTCGACTCAGTGTCACCAGTGGCATCGTCGCGATTCATACGCCGCTGGCTGCCGACAGTGTGCCGATCCAGGTGGCCGCCGGGCAAAGCTATTTGATCAATCATCACCTGGCGAAACCGGTACTGCCGCTGAACATGGATGCAGGCGCCTGGGTCGACGGCCTGATTGTGACCCGCAATATGCGCCTGGAGGATTTTCTCAATGAAGTCGCGCGCTACCGGCACGGTTATCTGGAGTGCTCGGCAGACATCGCCGACTTGCGCCTGTCCGGGGTTTTCCATCTTGAAGACACCGACAAGCTGCTGGCCATCCTGCCGCAAACCCTGCCCGTGCAACTGCGCTATCGCACTCGCTGGTGGGTGACACTGGAGCGAAAGGCCTGAACTAATTTCCTGGCGGGGAGGGGAATCCATCTCTGGTGGAGCAGCGGGTGACTCGCGCCTACACAAACAGCGGACAAAAACAAAACCCCTGTCTGCGTTAGCAGACAGGGGTTCTGGAATTCAATCTTGACGATGACCTACTCTCACATGGGGAAACCCCACACTACCATCGGCGATGCATCGTTTCACTGCTGAGTTCGGGATGGGATCAGGTGGTTCCAATGCTCTATGGTCGTCAAGAAATTCTGTGACCAGCCCGTTACGCTGTAACGTGCCAGCAAAAAATAGTGACTTCTACTAAAACAAAACCCCTACCTGCATGCGCAGATAGGGGTTTCGGAATTTAATCTTGACGATGACCTACTCTCACATGGGGAAACCCCACACTACCATCGGCGATGCATCGTTTCACTGCTGAGTTCGGGATGGGATCAGGTGGTTCCAATGCTCTATGGTCGTCAAGAAATTCGGGTACCGAGTCGCGGCCTGATGGCCTCGCTTCAGCAAAGTGGGTATGTGATAGTTTTCGGTGTTTTGTGAGATCGAACTTTCGGTTCGTTTCGTCTTCACACACCGCAATCTGGTGCCTTTTCAGGTCAGCAAATTGCTTGGGTGTTATATGGTCAAGCCTCACGGGCAATTAGTATTGGTTAGCTCAACGCCTCACAGCGCTTACACACCCAACCTATCAACGTCGTAGTCTTCGACGGCCCTTCAGGGGACTCAAGGTCCCAGTGAGATCTCATCTTGAGGCTAGTTTCCCGCTTAGATGCTTTCAGCGGTTATCTATTCCGAACATAGCTACCCGGCAATGCCACTGGCGTGACAACCGGAACACCAGAGGTTCGTCCACTCCGGTCCTCTCGTACTAGGAGCAGCCCCTCTCAAATCTCAAACGTCCACGGCAGATAGGGACCGAACTGTCTCACGACGTTCTAAACCCAGCTCGCGTACCACTTTAAATGGCGAACAGCCATACCCTTGGGACCGGCTTCAGCCCCAGGATGTGATGAGCCGACATCGAGGTGCCAAACACCGCCGTCGATATGAACTCTTGGGCGGTATCAGCCTGTTATCCCCGGAGTACCTTTTATCCGTTGAGCGATGGCCCTTCCATACAGAACCACCGGATCACTAAGACCTACTTTCGTACCTGCTCGACGTGTCTGTCTCGCAGTCAAGCGCGCTTTTGCCTTTATACTCTACGACCGATTTCCGACCGGTCTGAGCGCACCTTCGTACTCCTCCGTTACTCTTTAGGAGGAGACCGCCCCAGTCAAACTACCCACCATACACTGTCCTCGATCCGGATAACGGACCTGAGTTAGAACCTCAAAGTTGCCAGGGTGGTATTTCAAGGTTGGCTCCACGCGAACTGGCGTCCACGCTTCAAAGCCTCCCACCTATCCTACACAAGCAAATTCAAAGTCCAGTGCAAAGCTATAGTAAAGGTTCACGGGGTCTTTCCGTCTAGCCGCGGATACACTGCATCTTCACAGCGATTTCAATTTCACTGAGTCTCGGGTGGAGACAGCGCCGCCATCGTTACGCCATTCGTGCAGGTCGGAACTTACCCGACAAGGAATTTCGCTACCTTAGGACCGTTATAGTTACGGCCGCCGTTTACCGGGGCTTCGATCAAGAGCTTCGCGTTAGCTAACCCCATCAATTAACCTTCCGGCACCGGGCAGGCGTCACACCCTATACGTCCACTTTCGTGTTTGCAGAGTGCTGTGTTTTTAATAAACAGTCGCAGCGGCCTGGTATCTTCGACCGGCATGGGCTTACGCAGTAAATGCTTCACCCTCACCGGCGCACCTTCTCCCGAAGTTACGGTGCCATTTTGCCTAGTTCCTTCACCCGAGTTCTCTCAAGCGCCTTGGTATTCTCTACCCAACCACCTGTGTCGGTTTGGGGTACGGTTCCTGGTTACCTGAAGCTTAGAAGCTTTTCTTGGAAGCATGGCATCAACCACTTCGTGTTCTAAAAGAACACTCGTCATCAGCTCTCGGCCTTAGAATCCCGGATTTACCTAAGATTCCAGCCTACCACCTTAAACTTGGACAACCAACGCCAAGCTGGCCTAGCCTTCTCCGTCCCTCCATCGCAATAACCAGAAGTACAGGAATATTAACCTGTTTTCCATCGACTACGCTTTTCAGCCTCGCCTTAGGGACCGACTAACCCTGCGTCGATTAACGTTGCGCAGGAAACCTTGGTCTTTCGGCGTGGGTGTTTTTCACACCCATTGTCGTTACTCATGTCAGCATTCGCACTTCTGATACCTCCAGCAAGCTTCTCAACTCACCTTCACAGGCTTACAGAACGCTCCTCTACCGCATCACCTAAGTGATACCCGTAGCTTCGGTGTATGGTTTGAGCCCCGTTACATCTTCCGCGCAGGCCGACTCGACTAGTGAGCTATTACGCTTTCTTTAAAGGGTGGCTGCTTCTAAGCCAACCTCCTAGCTGTCTAAGCCTTCCCACATCGTTTCCCACTTAACCATAACTTTGGGACCTTAGCTGACGGTCTGGGTTGTTTCCCTTTTCACGACGGACGTTAGCACCCGCCGTGTGTCTCCCATGCTCGGCACTTGTAGGTATTCGGAGTTTGCATCGGTTTGGTAAGTCGGGATGACCCCCTAGCCGAAACAGTGCTCTACCCCCTACAGTGATACATGAGGCGCTACCTAAATAGCTTTCGAGGAGAACCAGCTATCTCCGAGCTTGATTAGCCTTTCACTCCGATCCACAGGTCATCCGCTAACTTTTCAACGGTAGTCGGTTCGGTCCTCCAGTTAGTGTTACCCAACCTTCAACCTGCCCATGGATAGATCGCCCGGTTTCGGGTCTATTCCCAGCGACTAGACGCCCTATTAAGACTCGCTTTCGCTACGCCTC